>NC_010162.1:10342500-13033779 GCF_000067165.1 Sorangium cellulosum So ce56 | reverse complement strand
CGCTGCTCTGAAGTCCGCTCCACGAAAATAGGTTTCGGGGGCGACCGAAAGAACCGTCGCCCCCAACTTATCCACAGGTCTCACAGCGAGGACTCGCCTCTAACTCCTGGAGATCTCTATGTTATTCTGAATGTAATCGAAGGGCGTGTCGACTTTTCAACAGTCCGCCCACGGCCGCTTCGTCCTCGGGGAATCGTCCGCATGCTCCCGCCAACTGCGGGTGAACAGTACAGCCCTCCTGTACCTGGGTCCGGCCCGGCTGCAGCCGAGCACGCCGATCGAGGTGGGGGTACAGCCGTCGCGTCGAGGTCCATCGCATTGAAAGACAGATCGGCACAGCCGTCCCCCATACCGCCTCACAGAGCTCGGTAACCCGCAGCGCCCCTTTCGAGGCCACCGTTTGGAGGACCCGGTGCGGCACGGAACCGCCCCGAGGACGAATCGGAGGTAGCACCGGGTGAGTCCGGGCGTCTATCCCCAACTGCGAAACTTGGCTCAAGTATCCGATACTATTGTTATAAATTCAGTCCCTGACACACTGCGAAGTCGGCTTCGCGTCGACCGACCTCTGGCTGCCGGACACGAGGCGCCAAAACTCCCGACGCGGGGCGGTGATTTTTACGACGCGCTCACGATTGCAGAGCAAAACCCGCTCATCTCGTCGTCAAGAGCCTCGACGTGGCGGGTTTTCCAGCTTTTTGAGGAAGACGGAGTTCGTCCAGCACAGAGCGACCGAGGTTCGCCGGTTTTCAGGAGCCGAGAATTTGCCCCCGGGGTCCAGGTGTGCGCTATGGCGAGGCGATGTCGTCAGGGATCCGGTTGACAAGGGGGGCACTCCTGGCGCAGCGGCCGGAGGGGGCGTCGCGCCGGGCGGCGGCCGCCTGGCGGACCGGGGCCCTCTCGGCGGCAGGCGCGCTCCTGATGGCGTCGGCCGCAGGGCCGGCGGCGGCGGCCGACGAGCTGCCGCCCCAGCTCGCCTACGCCTACGGAGAGAATGAGACGCCCCGCGCCGCGGCCTTCGGGGGCGCGCTGCGCGCCCTCGGGAACGGGACGTCGGCCGTCTTCCTCAACCCGTCCGCCATGGTGGAGACCCGCGTCTACCACCTCCAGGCCCTCTTCCAGGGGAGCCCCGAGGCCGGCCGGCACGCTTACGGCGGCGTTGTCGTCGACTCGGTCACCGGCAAGCTCGCCGGGGCGCTCTCCTTCGTGGGCGGCTTCGTCGACATGGACGACGGCGGCATCAAGCGCTCCTACCTCGACGCGCGGGCAGGCCTCGCCTACCCCCTCACCGAGCGCGTCTTCGTCGGGCTCACCGGCCGCTACGCCAAGATCACGCAGGACGGGACCCTGCTCCAGGGCGGCCTCGGCGACAGCTCCGTCTCGGGCGGGCTGCGCGCGTGGGAGGACGGGAAGCTCGTCGGCCGGCACGCCTTCGTCGACGAGTTCACGTTCGACGCCGCGCTCACCGTCAAGGCGACCGACAGCCTGTACATCGCGGCCGTCGGACAGAACCTCACCTATCCGGACAACGGGCTGCTCCCCACCACGGTCGGCGGCGGCGTCGGGCTCGGCACGGCCGACTTCTCGATCGAGGTCGACGGGCTCGCCGACCTCAACTCTTACCGCGACACCACCTTCCGCCTCATGGCCGGCGGCGAGTACCTCGTCGCCGATCACTTCCCGCTCCGCGCCGGCTACCGCTTCGACCAGGGCGCCGACCAGCACGCGCTGTCGCTCGGGCTCGCCTATGTGGGGACCCAGTTCGCGGTCGAGGGCACCGTGCGGCGAGCCCTCGCCGGCGGAGGACCCACCACGTTCGTGGTCGGGCTCGCGTACCACCTAGAGTCGAGCGGGCTGACCCGCGGCTCGTCCGATAGCTTCTAGAGCGGCGGTCACCCGCTCTGCGACGCTCGTCACCAGGGGCGGACCGAGACCGGTGTTGAGCGACGGCGAGCGGAGCGACACCGCGCCGACCTCGGAGCTCGCCTCCCCCTTCTCGCCGCGCCGCGGCTGCTCTAGGTCGGCCCTGCGTGCTGTGCCTGACCCTACCGACCGACCCGCGCTGGGCTGACGTGGCGCTCGCCGATCTGCCGGCGCTCCTGACCGATCACGCGCACTGCGAGATGAAGGCGGCGTCGAACGCCCTGTCGCTCGCCGCGCGCTGGCCGTCGCTCCCGCGCCTCGCACGGGCGCTCGTCGACCTCGCCGAGGAAGAGCTCCGGCACTTCCGCGCGCTGCTCGACGTGATCGAGCAGCGCGGCCTCGCGCTCGGCAAGCCGGAGACCGACGTCTACGCGAGCGAGCTGCGCAAGGCGGCCTCGAGCACCTGCGCGCGCAACGCGAAGGCCGCGCTCATCGATCGGCTGCTCGTCGGCGCGATCATCGAGGCCCGATCCTGCGAGCGCTTCAGGCTGCTCGCCGACGGGCTCGCGGCGCGCGAGCACGAGCTCGCGCCGCTGTACGAGGAGCTCTTCGCGTCGGAGGCCCGGCACTACCGGACCCTCGTCGACCTCGCCGTCGAGGTCGCCGGCGACGAGGGCGCCACCCGGGGCCGGCTGGCCGAGCTCGCGCGCGCCGAGGGCGAGATCGCCGGGCGGCTCGGGACGGCACCCGCGGTGCACGGGTAATGCACGGGTAAATGACGTCATGAGCATGGAGATCGATCTGATCCGCCTCGACCGGGACGTCGCCCGCGCGGAGCGCGCGTGGCGCGCGGCGCACGGCGACCTCGCCCGGCGCGGTCCGGCCCCTGCCGCAGACGAGGACGGCCCGAGCGCCGCCGAGGCGAGGGCCAGGCTCGAGAACCCGCTCGATCCCTTCCGGCGCGTCAGCTCGCGGACGACCTACCTCGAGCTCACCGGCAAGACCCCGGGCCTCGGCGCGGAGCTCGGGCTCGCGAGCCCGACGTCACCCGCCGCGCCGGACCCGACCGGCCTCGCGGCCCCGCTCGCCGACTGGGTCTACGCGCTCACGCTGGAGCGGGTCGTCTGGCCCGACCGCGTCCGGCTCGCCACGGCCTGGCACGCGCCGCTGGTCACGATCGACCTGCCCGAGCCGGCGCGGATGTCACCCCACGAGGCGCGGCTCAGGCTGCTCGCCGATCCGACGAGCGCCGGACGGCAGATCTTCGCCGAGGCGCTCGCCCGAGGCTCCGGCGCGGTCGCCGACGCCGCCCGCGTCCTCGTCGAGCGGAGGCACGAGGCGGCGCGGCGGCTCGCGGAGGAGGGCCTCCGCGCGATCGAGATCCCCTGCGACCCTCCCGGCGCGGCGATCGGCGCCGCGGAGGCGCTGCTGCGCCGGACCGAGTCGGTGATCGAGCTCGAGCCGACCTGGCACGCCGCGCTCGGGCGCGCCGTCGGCCGCGACGCGGCGTCGGGATGGCCGGCGCGGCTCGGCCCGCGGTGGATCGAGGAGCTGTTCCGCGCGACGAAGCTGACCGAGGGCGTCGCGATCGATCTCGGACCGCTGCCGCGGCCGCTCGGCGCGGCGTCGTTCGCGCGCGCGCTCGCCCGCTTCGGCGCGGCGCTCGCGCGTGGTGGTGGAGCGCGCGGGCCGTTCGCGCTCTCCCGCGCGCCGTTCGATCTCCGGCTGGCGCGCCGCGCCGCGCTCTTCGGCGGCCTCGTCGCCGATCCCGTCTTCTGCGCCCGCGCGCTCGGGCTCGGGCGGGGCCGCGCGCTCGATCAGGCGCGCGCCACCGCGCGCAGCCTCCTCCTCTCGCTGCGCCTCGACGCCGCGACCGTGGCGCTCGTGTTCGGCGCCGGCCAGGACGGAGGCGGGCACGTGCTGCTCCGGGCCTCGCGCGATCGGAGCGACCGCTTCGAGGAGACCACCGCGCGCGCGCTCGGCGCGCCGATCCCGGGCGCGCTCGCCGGGGTCGTCCCGGCGCTCGATCCCGGCGCGGCGGTCCGGCTCGCCGGGGCGCTCCTCGCCGCGCGCGATCGGCGCGGCCTGATCGAGCGCTTCGACGAGGACTGGTTCCGCAATCCGCGCGCCGCCGAGGCCATCCGCGACGAGGACGGCACCCGCGCGCCGGCGCCGCGCCCCAGCGAGGGCGATCTCGAGGCCGGCCTCGAAGAGATGATGCGCTCGCTCGCGGGCCTGTAGCACGACCGTCATCCGCGAGCGGCGAGCGGGCGCGTCGTCAGGAGACGTGATGTTAAAGAGGGGCTCGTCCGCTCTGCGAGAACCCTTCCAGCTTTGACTGACACGTGCTAGTGCCGGCTCGCGAAATCGCCCCCCCGAGGGGCGTGGGGCAGCGAGCGGCTCGCGCTGCGCCGCCCTCGTCGCCGAACAAGCACCCGTGAACCCGAACGCAATGCACCCTCTCCTCGCGTCCGGCGCCAGCGCCATCGCCGTCGACTTCGATCTGACGTTCCTGGCGCAGGTCGTCCTGTTTTCGACGTTCGTCGTCGTGCTCAAGCCGCTCCTGTTCGATCCGCTGCTCCGCGTCTTCGAGGAGCGCGAGCGGCGCACCGACGGCGCCAAGCGAGAGGCGCGCGAGATGGACGAGCGCGCCGGCGAGCTGCTCACCCGCTACGAGGCCGAGATCGAGAAGGTCCGGCGCGAGGCCGGGATCGAGCGAGAGCGCCTCCGCGCCGAGACGGCGAAGATCGAGGCGCAGATCATGGCCGAGGCCCGGGCCGAGACGGCGCGCATCCTCGAGGACAGCAAGGCGAAGATCGCGGCCGAGGTCGCCCGCATGCGCGGCGAGCTCTCCGCCGCCCAGCCCGCGCTCGCCGCGGAGATCGCCGCCAGCATGCTCGGCCGCGAGGTGCGCCAGTGAAGAAGCCGCTCCGCCGCTCCTCGCTCGCGCTCGGCCTCGCCGCGGCGCTCGCCGCCGGCACGGCGCTGGCTCAGACGCAGCCGCCGGGCTCCGACCCGGCGCTGCCCCCCGGGCACCCGCCCATCCCGTCGCCTGCCCAGGCGCAGCCGGGCTCGCCGCAGATGCCGCAGCGCCCGCGCGACGCGCAGCCCGGCCGGCCGCTCGGGCCGGGCGGCCGCCAGCTCCCGCCGGGCCATGGGCTCCGGCCGCCGGGCATGCAGCCCGGCCGTGCGCGCCCCACGCCGCCGCCCGCGCAGCCCGAGCACGCCTCCCACGGGGAGGGGCACTGCCCCGGGCACGGCCCGACGGATCCGCCGCCGCACGTCAACTGGTGGCACGGCCTCATCGGCGTGAACAACGAGGCGGCCGCGAAGGGCGGGATCAACGCCCTGCTCTGGCGCTACCACAACGAGCAGAACCCCTGCGATCCGAAGAACGAGCCGCCGCCGTTCCTCGCGTCGGTCCTGAACTTCGGGCTGCTCGCGCTCATCGTCGTCCGCTTCGGGAGGAAGCCCATCGCGGAGGCGCTGAAGAAGCGCAAGCAGACGATCACGCAGGAGCTCGACAACGCGTCGCGCCTCAAGCAGGAGGCCGAGCTGCGGCTCGAGGAGTACGAGGACAAGCTCACGCGGCTCGAGGAGACGCTCGCCGAGCTCAAGGCCGAGCACGCGGCGCAGGCGGAGGTCGAGAAGGCCCACGTGCTCGCCGAGGCGGAGCAGCGGCGCGTCCGGATGCGGCGCGACGCCGAGTTCCGCGCCGAGCAGGAGCTCAAGGCCGCGCGCGCCATGCTCCTCCAGGAGGCGGTGCAGAACGCCGTCGTCGCGGCCGAGGAGCTGCTCCGGCAGCGCATCGGCCAGCAGGACCTCGACCGGGTCAACGAAGACTACCTGAAGGCCATCCCCGCGGCCGTCTCCGCCGGCGCGCGCCGCGGAGCCCAGACCACCGGAGCAGCGACATGAGCTACGAGTCCGTCGCCCGACGCTACGGGCGCGCGATCTTCGAGATCGGCAAGGAGACCGGGACCCTCGCGGCCCTCGCCAGGGAGATCGGGGACGCCAGCGCGATGTACTCGGCGAGCGAGGAGCTCCGCCTCGTCCTCGACAACCCGCTCATCCCGGAGGCCTCGCGCGAGGAGCTGCTCCGCGAGCTCGGCGGCCGCGCCGCCTTCTCGGACGTGACGAAGAACACCCTCCTCCTGCTGGCGCGGCGCCGGCGGCTCGCGGCGCTGCCCGAGATCGCGCGGCAGCTCGCGCTCCTCGTCGATCAGGACCAGAACGTCGCCCGGGCCGTGGTGACGAGCGCGGGCCCGCTGAGCGACGGCTACCTCGACCGGCTCCGGGCCGAGCTCGAGAAGGCGACCGGCAGGAAGATCTCGGTCACCCACAGGCAGGATCCCTCGCTCATCGCGGGCGTGGTGACCCAGATCGACGATCAGGTGATCGACGGCAGCCTCCGGACCCGGCTGTCGAGCTTCCGTGACAACCTGCTCAGGACCTGAGGGGACGCGAGCAAGCCCCCCTGTTTCATGATGGGTCGTGGCCCGGCGCTCGGCGCCCCCTCGACCTTGACGACGTTGACTCCGCAGCCCAAGCGTCTCCCGACAGAGGACTCCGCATGCAGCTCCGCGCCGAAGAGATCTCCCAGATCATCAAGAAGCAAATCCAGAATATCGACAAGGCCGCTCAGGTCACCGAGACGGGCACCGTGCTCACGGTGGGCGACGGCATCGCCCGCGTGCACGGCCTGAGCCGCGCGATGGCCGGCGAGCTCGTCGAGTTCACCGGCTCGGAGGGCGGCAGCCTGATGGGGCTCGTGCTGAACCTCGAGCAGGACAACGTGGGCGCCGCCATCTTCGGCGACACGAGCTCCATCAAGGAGGGCGACGCCGTCAAGCGGACCGGGCGCATCATGGAGGTGCCCGTCGGCGAGGCGACCCTCGGGCGCGTCGTGAACGCGCTCGGCATGCCGATCGACGGCAAGGGGCCGCTCGAGACGAAGGAGCGCCGCCGCGTCGAGGTGAAGGCGCCCGGCATCATCCAGCGCCAGCCGGTCACCGAGCCGATGCAGACCGGCATCAAGGCGATCGACGCGATGATCCCGGTCGGCCGCGGCCAGCGCGAGCTCATCATCGGCGACCGGCAGACGGGCAAGACCGCCGTCGCCGTCGACGCGATCATCAACCAGAAGGGCAAGGGCGTCATCTGCGTCTACGTCGCGATCGGCCAGAAGCTGTCGACGGTGCGCCAGGTCGTGGACAAGCTCGATGCGCACGGCGCGCTGGAGTACACGATCATCGTCGCCGCGACGGCGAGCGAGACCGCGCCGCTCCAGTTCATCGCGCCGTACACCGGCGTGACGATCGGCGAGTACTTCCGCGACAGCGGGCGCCACGCGCTGTGCATCTACGACGATCTGTCGAAGCAGGCGGTCGCGTACCGCCAGCTCTCGCTCCTGCTCCGCCGCCCGCCGGGCCGCGAGGCGTACCCGGGCGACGTCTTCTACCTCCACTCCCGGCTCCTCGAGCGCGCCGCGAAGATGGCCGACGTCTTCTACGTCGTGTCGAAGGGGACGAAGATCGAGGGCGGCGACGCCTCGTACCGCGGCATCGACGGCAAGGCGCACGTCGGGGCGCACGGGATGCACTCGGCGAAGGACTCGCTCTGGAAGACGATCGACGGGGCGCTCTTCGAGAAGCTCGAGCAGGCGCGCAAGGACGAGAAGAAGGACGAGATCAAGAAGCTCGAGCAGCAGCTCTCGGACAAGGCGAAGGCGAGCGACTACGAGATCGTCCGCGATCCGAAGTCGGGCGGCTCGCTCACGGCGCTGCCGGTCATCGAGACGCAGGCGGGTGACGTGTCGGCGTACATCCCGACGAACGTCATCAGCATCACGGACGGGCAGATCTTCCTCGAGGCCGACCTCTTCTACTCCGGCGTCCGCCCGGCCATCAACGTCGGCATCTCGGTCAGCCGGGTCGGCGGCAACGCGCAGATCAAGGCGATGAAGTCGATCGCCGGCACGCTCCGCCTCGATCTCGCGCAGTACCGCGCCATGGCGGCGTTCTCCCAGTTCGCCTCGGACCTGGACGCGAAGACCCGCGCGCAGCTCGAGCGCGGCGCGCGCCTCACCGAGATCCTGAAGCAGGGCCAGTACGTGCCGCTGGCGGTCGAGAAGCAGATCCTCATCATCTACGCCGGCACGCAGGGCCTGCTCGACAGCCTGCCGGTGAGCTCGCTCTCGCGCTTCGAGGAAGAGCTCTACAAGTTCGTCGAGGCGAAGCACCCGCAGATCTTCACGGACATCCGCGAGAAGAAGGTCCTCGACGACGACCTCAAGTCCCGGATGACCAAGGCGATCGACACCTTCAAGAAGCGGTTCGCGGTGGAAGCGGGCGGCGCCTCGACCGCGGCCGACGAGGACGGCGCGGGCGACGACGAGGAGGAGGCGCCGGCGCCGAAGGCCAAGTCGAAGAACGCGAAGAGCGCCTCGAAGGCAAAGGAAAAGTAGGCAGCCGTGCCCAGCCTCAAGTCCATTCGCAAGCGGATCTCCAGCGTCAAGTCGACGCAGAAGATCACCCGCGCCATGAAGATGGTCGCGGGCGCCAAGCTCAACAAGGCGCAGCTGCGCATCACCGAGCTGCGGCCCTACGCCGTGAAGGTGCAGGAGGTGCTCTCGGCGATCACGCGCGACGCGGCTCCCGCGGCCGAGGCGCTCGCGGCGGAGGGGATCGGGGCGGAGGGCGAGGCGGGCGCGCCCGCCGGTGGCGAGAAGGCGCTGCACCCGCTGCTCGTGACCCGTCCGGAGCGGCGCGTGCTGCTCGTGGTGCTCACGAGCGACCGCGGGCTTTGTGGCGCCTTCAACACCAACATCAACAAGCGCGCCGAGCGCGAGTGGAAGAGCCGGACGGAGGCGGGCCAGGAGGTCCAGCTCGCGATCATCGGCCGCAAGGGTCGGGACTACTTCAACCGCCGCGGCGCGCCGATCCTCGAGTACCTGGCCGGGGTCTGGGACAAGCTCAACCTCGAGACGGCCCAGGCCGTCGGCGCGAAGCTCCTCGCCCCGTTCAACAAGGGCGAGATCGACGCGATCTACCTCGTCTACAACGAGTTCAAGAGCGCCATCACGCAGACGGTCGTCGTCGAGCGGCTCCTGCCGCCCGCCGGCGGTCCGGCGAAGGAGCAGGAGCAGGGGGACGAGGGCGGCCACGGCGCGCCTTCCGCGGCGTCGGAGTTCCTCTACGAGCCGGACAAGGGCGCGCTCCTGGAGCGGCTCGTGCCGATGTACGTGGACATCTCGATCCTGCGCGCGCTCTACGAGTCGATGGCGAGCGAGCTCGGCGCGAAGCTCACGGCGATGGACGCCGCGAACAAGAACGCCAAGGAAGTGATCGACAACCTGACGCTCGAGTACAACAAGGCGCGTCAGGCGGCGATCACCAAGGAGCTCATGGAGATCATCGGCGGCAGCGAGGCGCTCAAGGAGTAGCGAGCCGCGCCGCCGCCAGGATCTTCGATCTTTGCCTCGGGCCGGTCGCGTGTGCGGCCGGCTCGCGTCTCGGGGCTTGGCCCCGCCTCGTTTTCACTCGCTTCACTTGCAGCGCCCGCACCCGGCTGCCCGACGCTGGCCGAACATCCGAGCGGCCAGCACTGGCGAAGCCGACCGGGCTGCCCCATGGTTGCGTTCCCGTGCTCCAGCCCATCAACCCCGATCACCCGGAACCCCGCAAGATCGCGCGAGCGATCGATCTCATTCAGAAGGGGGAGGTCATCGGCTACCCGACCGATACCGTGTACGGGTTCGGGTGCGACCTGATGAACAAGGCGGCCATCGAGCGGGTGTATCAGATCAAGGGGATGCGCCAGAACAAGAACCTGGCGTTCATCTGCCCGGATCTGAGCGACATCGCGCGCTATGCGATCGTCGAGAACCAGACGTACCGCATCCTCAAGCGCTACCTGCCCGGGCCGTACACCTTCATCCTCCCTGCGACGCGCGAGGTGCCGAAGTACGTGCACCTCAAGCAGAAGACGGTCGGTATCCGCGTGCCGAACCACCCGGTCGCGCTCGCGCTGGTCCGCGCGCTCGGGCGGCCGCTCATCAGCACGACCGCGGCGCCTCCCGGGGAGGATCCGATCATCGATCCTGGGGAGATCGACGACCGGTTCCCGGGGCTCGCCCTCGTCCTCGACGCGGGGACCGGCGGGTCGGTGCCGACGACCGTGATCGACCTGAGCCAGGGCGAGGTGCAGATCGTCCGCGAGGGCGCGGGGCCTATAGACGATCTGGTCTGAGCCAGGGCGAGAGGGAGAGCGGGCCTATCCTCTACCCTCGAAGCCGCGGACGAACCGGTTGCAACGGTTGATTCAAACCTTGAAACGGGCCACTCGGCGCCCGAGTCGGCCTTCTCAAGCCTTGAAACGGGTCACTCGGCGCCCGAGTCGGCCTTCTCAAGCCTTGAAACGGGCCACTCGGCGCCCGAGTCGGCCTTCTCAAGCCTTGAAACGGGTCACTCGGCGCCCGAGTCGGCCTTCTCAAGCCTTGAAACGGGTCTCTGCAACGCTCGGACGGCTCCACAAGCCGAGGGGAGCCCTCCTCGATCGCCCAGCGCGCTCGCCGGGGCCCAGCGTCAGGGATCTTCCGGCTCGCCGTCCGCGGCTGGAACGGACTCGTACGCCGTGTACACGATCCCCTCGCGGTCGAGCCGCTCCCGCGCCGTCGCGAAGGCGAGCGGGCTCCGGTCGCCGCCGACGAAGCGGCGGCCGAGGCGCGCGGCCGCGACGAGGGTGGTGCCGCTTCCGCACATGAGGTCGGCGACGGTCGCGCCGGGCGCGGAGGACGCGCGGACGATGCGCTCCAGCAGCCGTTCCGGCTTCTGCGTGGGGTAGCCCGTGGCCTCGCGGCGCAGCGGGGTGTTGGCGACCATCCCGGGAATGTCGCTCCACACGCTCCCGAGCCGGCGGCCCTCGTCGGCATAGTACCTGTACGCCTTGCCGCCGAGGATCCGCTCGCGGTACAGGCGGCCGTCCTCGTCGCGGTGCTTGAAATGCATCGCGAGGCTGGTCTCGGCGTACGGCTCGCGGAGCGTCGGATCCGCGGCGTTGTAGACCACCTGGCCGCGCTCGCTCGCGGCGCGCGCGTAAAGGAGGATCGTCTGGTGCGTGACCGAGAAGCCGCGCGCGCCCCGGCCGCCGTTGCCAGGCGCCCAGATGATCTCGCCGAGGAAGGCGCCGCGGCCGAACAGGCGATCACACGCGACCTTCGCGTCGTGGACCGCGCGGTGATCGAGGTGCAGGTACAGCGTCGCGCCCTCGGTCATGCGATCGCGGATGGCCTCGAGGCGCGGCGCGAGCATCGCGACGAGCGCGTCGGCGCTCGCGCGATCGTCGTACGCGTCGGGCCCGCTCTCCGGCCTGCGCCGGCCGCGCGCCTGACCGCGCGCCGCCCGCGCGGTCATCGTCGTCCCGACGCCGAAGGGCGGATCGAGGTAGACGAGATCGAACCGCACGTCCGCGGGGAGCGCCGCGCAGACGTCGGCCGCGTCGCCGTGCGCCAGGAGGTGGCTCACAGCGCGCTGTCGGGAGCCGCCACGCGAGAGCCCGCGGCGGCGCTTCCAGGCAAGAGGTCGTCGAGCAGCGCAGCGGCGAGATCGCCGTCCGACGGCGGAATAAGCTGCGGCACCGCCGGCAGCCAGGGCCACTGCGGGCCGCCGCCGAGGCAGCCGGAGAGAGTTTCGTCCGGCGTACACGCGACGCGGAGGTGGATGTGATCGGCGTGCGCCGTGCTGTCGCGCGGCTGGAGCAGCACGCTCTCGGCATACCAGATGAGCTCCGGGTCCTCGCCGAGCGCGCGCGCGTACTCGATGAGCAGCGCCTCGAGCCAGCGGGCCAGGAAGAGCCACTGGACGTGCGCGTCGGGCGAGCGGATGAGCGACTTCACGAGCAGCCACTCCCGCTCGACGTCGAAGCGGACGTACTGCGGCGCCCCGGCGCGCGGCGACGCGGGCTCCTCGGCGCCATCGCTGATCCGCCCGAGCCCGTCCGGCCCGATGGCGACGAAGCCCGGCGACCGCACAGGGCGGCCGTCCGGGGTCAGCGCGTAGAGCAAGAGGTCGGCGTCGCGCCCGGTGCGGTGGGACCGGTGGCCCCGCGTCGCGCCCCCGTAGCGCGCGGAGAGGTCGCCGACGACGAGCGGCGCGCCGCCCGGCCGCGCCAGCGCCACCTCCGCCGCGGCGCGCTGGACCGCGGCGACCAGCCCCGCCGTCCCCCACCGGATGCCGTTGCTGCGGAGCAGCCGGTAGCCCGGGCCCTGCTTCGGGAGCTCGACGGCGTCGGTGATGACGCCGTGGTGCGGGACGCCGATCGAGCCGCGGAGCGCAGGGGCGAGCGGCGTGGGCGAGGAGCCGACGCAGGCCGCGCAGCAGAGCGCGACGAGCCCGAGGAGGAAGGCGGCGAGGAGAGGACGGCTGGTCATCACGACGAACGAGAGGAGGGCCGCGGCGCCAGGCGCCGGACGGACGAAGCTGACAGCCGCTCGTTAGCCTCGCCGGCGGCGGAGGGGAAGTTCTCGGCTCACCCGGATGCCCGGAGCGCGGCGCGCGCCGCGATCGTGGGTCCAGCCGGCGATGCCGATGAGCTCGCCTGTGCGCGTGCGCTCCCCAGGGTCGTTCAGGTCGTTGATTATCCATGAAGGGGCCGTGTCGGGAGGCCCGTCGTGGACAAGATCGGCCTGGCTCAAACGCACGCCGGGCTCGGGAACAAGATGGCTGTTTCGGTGATCGCTCGTCCTCCTGGCGGAGGTGAACTCGCAGGGTCCTGCGCCCCGAAATGGTCCCTCGAGGGTCGATATCGAGCATCGATGGATATCGGCACGACCCGGCGCGCGCGAACCGGCGTCACGCCGCGCAGAGGCGGCCGAACTGCCACACAGATCTGGCGCCGCAATACGCTCCCCCTGCCCTCGCGGAGCGATCAGCGCTAACACCCACGCCCCATGGATCCCGACCAGCGCGCCGCCCAGCGGAACACCAGCCAGGGGAGCACGGGCGCAGATCGACAGCCGCCGCCGGCGGAGGAGCCCGAGGGCGTCGCCTGGAAGGGCGCGCTGGCCGTCGCCCTCGTCGTCGGTGGCCTCGTGGTGTGGCGCGCCTGCTCCACACCGGGAGGCGCCACGAGCGACGCGCCCGCGCCGCCCGGCGCGAACCCCGCGGCGTCCGCGCCGAGCGACGCCGACGACGCCGGCGCGGCGCCGCGGCCGGCGCCCCCGCGCTGCACGCCCGCGAGCCCGCCGCCGTTCGTCATCGGCGACGCGCCGCCCGCGCGCGGGGCCGAGCAAGGCGCGGGGGGCGGCGGCGCGGACAGCGCGGACAGCGTTGAAGACATCGCGCCGTTCGCCGTCGAGATCGGCCGCGGGACGACGTTCTCCGGCGGGTTCGCCGTGGGCGCCCAGCGCGAAGCCGAGGGAGGGACCGTCGCGATGGTGGCGACGCTCTCGGCCGACGGCGCCCAGGGGAAGCTCGTCCGCCTCGCGCGATCGCGCGGGGACATGGATCCTCCGGTCGTCGCGGGCGCCGGGGGCGCGATCCTCGCCGCGATGCTCGAGCCGAACGCGGGCGGGCGCGCGATCAAGGTCGCCAGGGTCGAAGGGGACCACGTGACGTGGGGGGCCGAGCTCGCCGAGGGGCGGGACGAGTCGCTCGCGCTCGACATCGCCGCGTCGGGCGAGCGCGCGGTCATCGTCTGGGACGACGTGACCCGCGACGGCAAGCGATCGCGGATCATGCTGGCCTCGGCCGACGTGGGCACGCTGCGCTCCGTGACGTCGGCCCGCCCGGTCTCCCAGCCGAGCACCGACGCCGAGATGCCGCGCGTGCTCGGCCGGCCGGGCGGCTACTGGCTCGCGTACATCGCGCGCGCCGAGGAGCCGGCGCGAAAGGCCGCGGCGAAGAAGGACGACAGCGACGAAGACACCGCCGCGGCAGGCGAGACGATCACCCACCAGTGGATCGAGGTGGTCCCCCTCGACGAGACGGGCGCGCTCACCGCGACGCCCCGCGCGGTCACCCCCAAGAACGGACACGTGCTGGCCTACGACCTGACGCTCGGCGACGACGACGGGCTCATCCTCGCCTTCCGGGACGACGACACCCCGAGCGGGTCGATCGGAGGGCGCATCAGCGCCGTGCTGGTGCGGCTCGGCGGCGCCAGCGAGCCGCGCGTGCTCGTCGGCGGCGATCGCGACCAGGACGCCCCGCCCGAGGCCGCGCTGGGCCTGGGCGCCGGGGTGCCGGCGCTCCTCCCCGGCGCGCGAGGCCCGGGCGGGCAGGACCCGGCGAAGGCCGCGGGCGCAGCGGCATGGCTCGCGATCGCGAACGCGTCCGGCCCGACGCAGCTCGCGGCGCTCACCGCGAGAGGCGAGCTCGAAGGCGGGCTGCAAGCCGAGCCGGCCCTCGGGCGCGGCGAGCCGATCGCCGCCTCCGCAGAGGCGCTGCTCGTGGCGCACCCGGCCGGAAAAGCGATGAAGCTCGCCTTGCTGCGCTGCGCATCGACAGCACCGCTCAACAAGTAGGTCGCCCCTGTATCGGTAAGCGCGCAACGCCAGCGAGCAGGCGCATCGGCTGTAGATTGAAGGCGCGTGGATGTGTAGCATCCGCGGCGGTGGCCCACGGGGACGATCCGCAACACGAAGCGTCGCGCCGGCCTGGTTTGCCGAGCCTGTCCGGATCGCCGGACGAAGGTGGCTGGGAAGCCAACGCCGACAACGCTCAAATGACGCGCGCGAGCGCGCAACCTCAGCCCGGCGCGAAGACGCTGCTCGTCGGCACGAGCACGTCGAAGCTCGGCGCGCCGCCGAGCGCGAGCACGCCGGCAGGCGACGAGCCGCTGCCGGCGGCCGCGAGCACGCCGGCAGGCGACGAGCCGCTGCCGGCGGCCGCGAGCGCGCCGACTGGCGGCGAACCGCTGCCAGCGGCCGCGAGCGCGTCGACAGGCGGCGAGCCGCTGCCGGCGACCGCGAGCCCGCTGCCGCCGCCGAATCCGCCGCCGCTGCCGAGCCCGCCGCTACCCTCGATCCCGCCGCCGCTGCCGAGCCCGCCGCTGGCGTCGAGCCCGCCGCTGCCGCCGAGCGCGCCGCCGCCAGGGCCCAACAAGACGCCAGCCCCGAGCGTACCGCCGCCGGTACCGAGCAGGCCACCGCCGCTGATCCGCCGCAAGGACGGCAGCGTCGCGAGCGGGCCGCCGGCGCCGCCGCCACCGGCGCCGCCGTCGCTTGCGCCGCCGTCAAGGCCACCGCCGCCGATGCCTCCGGGAGGCCGGTCCAAGACGACGGCAGCGCCCTCTGGCTCCAGTCCGGCCCGCCCTCCGGCGCGCGGCCCAGGCCAGCGCCCGCCCAGCCCGAACCGCGCCGCAACGCAGCCCGCTCCAGGCTCCGCCGCGAGCGCAGGGAAGCCGGCGCCTGGCTCCCAGCCGGGCGGCGCGGCCCAGGCGATCGCCGCCTTCGACGCAAGCACGACGCCGATGCCCATCTCGGTCGAGCCGACCGCGACGCCGCTGCCCATCTCGGTCGAGCCGACCGCGACGCCGCTGCCCATCTCGGTCGAGCCGAGCTCGTCGCCGGCGCCCATCTCGGTCGAGTCGATCGAGCCGGCGCTCGCACAGAGCGCCGAGCCGGCGCCCGTGCAGAGCGCCGCGCCGGCGCCCGTGCAGAGCGCCGCGCCGGCGCCCGCGCCAAGCGCGACGCGCACGCCCCTGCCAGGCGGCGCGCACGCGCCGAGCGCCACGCGCACGCCGCTGCCAGGCGGCGCGCACGCGCCGAGCGCCACGCGCACGCCGTTGCCAGGCGGCGCGCCCACGCCGGGCGCCCCACGCGCGCCGCTGCCAGGCGGCGCGCCCACGCCGGGCGCCACGCGCACGCCGATACCGGGCGTCACGCCGAGCGCCGCGCACGCGCCGGGCGCCACGCCCGCGCCGAGCACGGCGGCGCCCGCGCAGAGCGCCGCGCATGCGGCGACCGTTCTGCACACGCCGAGCGCCGCGCATGCGGCGACCGTCCTGCAGGCGCCGAACGCCGCGCATGCGCCCGCGCACGCGCCCGCCCAGCCACCTCCGGCGCCACGCTCGCAGCCGAACGCGCCCGAGGCGCCCGCGCAGAACCCGCAGCTCGCCGCGCCGGACCTCGCCGCCGAGCTCCAGCAGCGCGCCGAGCGGCTCAAGGGCAGCGATCCGGTCGGCGCGGCGCGCGCCCTCGTCGAGCTCGGCATCCATGAAGAGCGGGTGCTCAAGAACCCCGCCGCCGCGCGCCGCTCGTACGAGCGCGCTCGACAGCTGTCCCGCACGCTCGAGCCGGCGCTCTCGCGGGTCCACCGCGTGCTCGACGCGCGCACCGAGCTCGCCCTCGCGCTCGAGGTCGTCGAGGACAAGCTCCGCGTCGCCGAGACCGACGCGCTCCGGGCCGACCTCCTCGCCGAGCGGGCGCGCCTGCTCCAGGCCCTCGGGCGGACGCCCGAGAGCTGCGAGGCGTTCACCGAGGCGCTGCGGCTCGTCCCGCTCCACGCCGCGTCGCTGCGCGGGCTCGAGATCGCCCTCCGGCGCGAGAGCGCCCGCGGCGCCGAGCAGGCGGCCAGGGACCTCGCCGCGCACCTCGACCGGCTCTCCGCCGCCTACGCCCCAGGGCGCGGGCGGCCGGACGGCGACGGCCAGCTCACCGCCTGGGTCCACGTCGAGCGCGCCGCCGTGCTCGATCGGAAGCTCTACAAGCCGGAGCTCGCCCTCGCGTCCCTCGAGGGCGCGATCGCGTTCGATCCAGGGCCTGGGCCCGTGCGGGAGGCGCTCCGCCGCCACCTCGTGCACCACGACGGCATCGTCGGCCTCGTCAGCGCGCTCTCCCTGGAGGCCGATCACGAGAGCGACGACGACCGCGCGGCGCGGCTGCTCTACACGGCGGCGCGGCTGCTCATCGACAAGATCCGCTCCCCGGCGGACGCGGTGCCCCTCCTCCGGCGCGCGTCGACGCGGGCCCCGGCCGGCTCGCCGACCGCGCGGCGCGTGGTCGGCGAGCTGATCCGCCTGCTCGAGGCGAACGGCATGCTCGAGCTCGCCGCCAACGTGCGCCAGAAGGAGCTCGCGCTCCTCACCGACAAAGAGGCGATCATCCACGAGCACGTCCGCCTCGCGGAGATCTACGACACCCTCGGGGACGCAGAGCAGGCCGCGCTCCACGCGACGCGCGCGCTCGACCTCGATCCCGAGGACAGCTCGACGCGGGAGCGGCTCGACCGCGCCCTCCAGCGCCTCGGCCACCACGCCGAGCGCGTGGAGGTGTGGACCGCCGTCGCCAACGCCGACCGGCCCGCGCCCGTCCGGGTCGCGGCGCTGCTCCGCGCCGCGGACATCTCCGAGCGCCACCTGAAGCGGCGCGACGAGGCGCTCGCCATCCTGCGCGCCGCGTGGGCGATCGAGCCGGGCAACAGCTCGGTCTTCGACGCGCTCTCCGCCCTGCTCACGCCGGACGCCCTGGCCGTCGAGGAAGATCCGCGCGGCGTGCAGGCGCGGCTCGACCTGTACACGCAGGCCGCGAGCGCGACGGAGGACCCGACGCGCAAGATCGGCCTGCTCGAGAAGCTCGCCTCCATCTGGGAGGACGAGCTCGCCCAGCCCGCCCGCGCCGTGGAGGAGATCGAGAAGATCCTCGCGATCGACCCGGAGCGGCGCGCCGCGATCCTCGCGCTCCAGCGCAACGCCGCGCGCGCGGGCGACGCGCAGCGGCTCGCGCGCGCGCTCTGCGCCGAGGCCGAGCTCACGAGCAGCCCGCGCGAGCAGCGCAGGCTCCTCCTGCGCGCCGCCGACGTCACCGAGCTCAGGCTCGGCGATCGCGACCGGGCCTCGTCGCTGGTCGATCGCGCGCTCGCGATCGATCCGGCCGATCCCGACGCGCTGCGCGCGCGCGTCCGCCTCGACGAGCGCGCCGGCCGGTACGAGGAGGCGCGGCGCGCGCTGCTCAAGCTCATCCAGCGCGACCCCGCGGGAGACGCGGCGTTCAGCCTCTGGCTCGAGGTCGCGGGGCTCGACGAGCGGCGCCTCAAGCGGCCGCACAGCGCCGTGGAGTCGTACCGCGAGGCGGCGCGGAAGCGGCCCGCTCACCCGCTGCCGCGGATCGAGATCGCGCGGCTCCTCCGCGAGACCGGCAACTACGAGAAGCTCGTCGAGGTGCTCAGCTCGCTCGCCGACGAGGCGCAGCGGCCCGACGACCACGCGCGGCTGCTCTTCCAGGCGGCCGAGGTGCAGGAGCTCGCCCTCGGGCGCGATCAGGACGCCCTCCGCCTCCTCGCCCGCGCCGACGCGGCGCTCGCCTCGGGCCAGCACGATCCGGCGATCCTCGACGCGATGGAGCGCATCTACGTCCGCGCCGGCGGCGCAGGCGTCGGCGTCGGCCTCGGCGCGCCCGTCGCGCAGCGGCCCGCGACCGGCGCCCGCGCGCCCAGCCTGCCGGGGATGTCCGCCTCCATGATCGCGAGCGAGCTCGCGGGGCTGTACGCGCGCTGGCTCGAGCGCAAGCCGCCGGCGCTCGTCGATCACGCGCTCCGGATCTCCCTCGCGCTGGTCCTCGCGGACAGCAGCCCGCGCCAGGCCGTCGAGATCCTGGAGGGGCTCGTCGGGGTGGTGCCGAACCACGTCCCGGCGCTCCGCATGCTGGAGCAGCTCTACCGGCACCTCGAGGCGCCGACGTCGCTCGCGACCGTCCTGCGCGCGGAGGCCGACGTGTTCACCTCCGCCGCCGCGCGCGGCGGCGCCCTCTGGGAGATCGCGTCGCTCGAGGAGCAGCTCGGGCCGAGCGCCGCGCTCGAGGCGCTCGCGCGCATCGTGAAGGAGGCGCCCGACGACGCGGCCGCCCACATGGCGATCCTCCGCATCGCCGCCAAGGCGAACCCCGCGGATCCGATCGCGCCGCGGGCGCAGGCCCTCTTCGCCAGCGCCATCCGCGACAGCCGGGAGCTGACGCCCGATCCCATCGCGCGCGCCCTCTACAGCGTCGAGGAGGCGCTCCTCGCGGAGGCGCAGGCCGACGCGGACCCCGCCGCCGCCCGCGCGGCGCTCGCCGGCTTCCGCAACGCCCTCGGGCTGTGGCCGGAGAGCGTCATCGCGGCGCGCGGGCTCGATCGGCTCGCGCAGCGCCTCGGCGACCGCGCGAGCGTGATCGCGGCCCAGCTGGCGCTCGCCGATCTCGTCCTCGGAGCGCCCGCGCGCGCGATGCACCTCGTGCGCGCGGCGGAGCTCACCGCCGAGGACGCGTCTCCCGAGGGCCGCGCGCGCGCGCTCGAGCTGTACGAGAGCGCGCTCCGCGCGGATCCGAGCTGCGTGGCCGCGGCGCGCGCGCTCGCCAGGGAGCTCGCGGGCGATCCCCAGCGGCTCACCGACCGGCTCGGCGAGGCGCTCGGCAAGGCCGCGAGCCGCGAGGCGATCTCGCTGCTCGGCACGGAGATCGCCCGGTCGGTGCTCCAGCACCACGGGCGCCCGGGCGCGATCGACGCCGGCGTGGGCATCGCGGCCGTCCGGCGGGTCATCGAGACGCTCCCGAACGACGCGGCCGCGCTGCTCCTGCTCGCGCGGCTGCTCACCGCGCAGCGCGTCTGGCTCGAGGCCCGCGACGCCCTGAAGCGCACGGTGGCCGCGGCGACGGACGCCGAGACCAAGATCGCGGCGCAGTTCCTGATCGCCGACCTGTACGAGGGGCCGCTCGCGAACCCGGCGCTCGCCCAGGACGCGCTCCAGGCGGTCCTGTCGCTCGACGCGCAGAACCGTCCCGCGCTCGAGCGGCTGCACAAGCTCGGCGTCACGCGCGGCGACCACGCGCTCGCGCTGCGCGCGCTGGGGCGCCTTGTCGAGCTGTCGCCCGACCCGGGCTCCCGCGTCGAGGCCGCCCTGCGCCTCGCGGACGCCTACCGCGACGCCGGCGACACGGCCGGCATGGTCCGCACGCTGTGCGACGCGATCGTGAGCGCGCCCGGCGGCGACACGCGCGGGTGGGTGGCGCTCGCCCGCCTGTACCGCGTCGACACGAGCGAGGGCGCGACGGCCTACGCCAAGGCGCTCGCGCAGCTGCTCGAGGTCGCCGAGTCGCGCCGCATCCCGGCCGATCCGCGCTGGCTGACCACGCTCGGCCTGCTCGAGTCGACCCTGCTCGTGCGGCCTCGCGACGGGCTCGCGCGCCTCCAGCAGGCCGTCGCGCTCCCGGGCGCGCCGCCCGAGTCGCGCACCGCGCTCGGCCGCGGGCTCGAGGCCGCGGGGCGCAACGCGGAGGCGGTCCAGGTGCTGCGGGACGTCCTGACGCCCGATCCGGAGGTCTTCACGCGGCTCCCGGACCTCGGCCCGGCGCTCGCCGCGCTCGAGGCCGCGCTCGCCAAGGACGGGCGCGCGGAGGAGCGGATCACCGTGGAGGAGGTCCGCGCCTGCCTCGGCGAGGTGTCGCTGGACCGCATGGCCCGGCTCAGGGGCCGGCGCGTCCCGTCGGAGGCGCCGTACGCCGGGGCCTTCGCGGGCCCCGAGATGGGCCGGCTGCTCCTCCCGGAGGCCCGGAGCCCGTGGATCGACGTGGCGCTCGCGATCGCGCCGATCGCCGCGAAGGCGATCCGCTTCGAGCTGAGCAACTTCGGCATCAGCTCGCGCGAGCGGATCAGCCCGCGCGACAACCACCCGACGAGGCACCTCGCCGAGCGGGTGGGCCGCGCGCTCGGCGTCGAGGCGTTCGAGCTCTACCTCGTCCCCTCGTGGCAAGGAGCCGCCCGCGTCTTCCCGGGTGATCCCCCTGCCCTCGTCGCGCCGACGTCGTTCATGGAGCTCCCGGAGCTCGAGCAGACCTTCGCGCTCGCCCGCCTCTTCGCCCGCATCGCGGTCGGGTTCACGTTCCTCGACGAGATCCCGGCCGAGGCGACCGACGGCCTGCTGCTGGCGTCGATCCGCACGATCGATCCCGGCTTCGGGTCAGGCGCCATCTCGCCCCCGCGCGAGCACGCCGCGCAGCAGATGCTCCCCGGCGTGCAGCGGGCGATCGGGCGCCGCCAGCGCAAGATGCTCGAGGAGCTCGCGTCGACCGTCGCGGTGTCGTACGACGCGCGCGCCTTCGTCCTCGGCCTGCGCCGGAGCGAGCACCGCATCGGCTACCTGCTCTGCGGCGACGCGCTCGCCGCGATCGACTACCTCCGTCGGTACGATCGCGACATGGCCCGCTCGACCGAGGAGCCCCGCCTGCTCCTTCAACATCCTGTGTCGAACGAGCTCCTGCGCTACGCGCTCTCGGCCGAGGCCTACACCGAGCGCAGGCGCGCCGGCTCCATCTGGCCCGCCGTCTGAGCGGCACGCGCCCTGAGCGGCACGCGCCCGCTGCGGATACGGGCCCATCTCGACGTTTTCGGTGCTCGGCGTATGTGAATACGCCTGCGCGCCGAAAACGCCGATCTGGGCCCGTCTCCTGTGCGGGCGCGCGCCGCTCGGCGAGGCGCGTTCCGGGGCGGATGAGCTCGGCGAGGCGCGTTCCGGGGCGGATGAGCTCGGTGAGGCGCGTTCCGGGGCGGATGAGCTCGGTGACGAGGGGGCTTCACCAGGGATGAGCTCGGTGGGGGGCGCGCCACGATGCTCGATGAATGAGCGGTGGTGACGCGGCTTGGCATGGTGTGTTTCATGGCCGGTGAAGTTCGATGTCGAGAAGATATCGGTGCTTCTGCGGTAACAGGGACGTACAGGGGGCCGGTGATGTTATGTGGCTCCCGGGGTCGCGGTGGGCAGCCGAACACCCGTGTTGAAAAGATCACTGCACTTTTGCGGCGACAGGGACGTACACACGAGCACCTATGTCGTATGGCGCGCCGGGGTGCGCGGTGCTGCGTCGAACACGTAATTGTCCGACCGGAGCGGTGTTTGGGCGTCTGAGGCGCGCGGAGAAGGTCAGGAGGACGGCGCGTGGTATCCTGATCTCCGCGTGAGCAATCCGCTGATGCCAGGCGCCCTGGTGGCGAGTCGCTATCGGGTCGATCGCCAGCTGGCCGAGGGAGGCATGGGGGTCATCTGGGCCGCCACCCACCTCGCGGACGGCGAACGTGTGGCGCTGAAGCTGCTGCGCCCCGGCACGGCGGAGGACGCGTCGACTCGGCGGCGCCTTGTCCGGGAAGCGCGCGCGGCGGCGGCGGTCGATCACCCGAACGTGCCATCCATCCACGACGTGCTCGAGCTCGACAACGGGACGCCGTTCCTCGTCATGGATCTGCTCGAGGGGGAGTCGCTCCGCGACAAGCTGCTGCGCGAGGCGCAGATCCCGCTCCCCGAGCTGTCGCGCATCCTGCTGCCGGTCATCTCGGCCGTCGGCACCGCGCACGCGCTGGGGATCGTCCACCGCGACCTCAAGCCTGACAACATCTTCCTGCTCACGCCCGACGCGGCCTCGCCACGAGGCGCGGCCGGCGCAGCCGCTCACGCCGCCGCGGTGCCCCCGAGCGGCGCGCCGGCGCCCGGCTCCGCGGATGCGCCGGGGGCCGCGCAGCACGACGCCCGCGTCAGGGTGCTCGACTTCGGCATCGCCAAGGTCACCGCGGCGCCCGGCGAGACCAGCTGGTCCTGGGGACGCACCGGGAGCGGCGAGATGCTCGGGACCCCGTACTACATGTCGCCCGAGCAGATCCTCGGCGAGCACGACGTGGATCACCGCGCAGACATCTGGTCGCTCGGCGTCATCCTCTACGAGTGCCTCACCTCCGTGCGACCCACCGAGGCCGAGAACATGGGCAAGGTGATGAAGCGCATCCTGACAGGCTCCATCCAGCCGATCGGGGAGAGCGCGCCGACGCTGCCCGCCGACGTCGCGGCCATGATCGATCGCATGCTCAGCCCGGACCGCGCGCAGCGCCCGGCCGATCTCCGCGAGGTCGGCGCGCTCCTCGAGCGCTACGCGGCCGTCGCCCTCCGCCCCTTCGGCCCCCCGGCGGCGCCCAGGGTTCCGGAGAGCGACTCGCTCGTGCCCAGCGCCCGCGCCAGCGACCCGCTCGTGCCCAGCGCCCGCGTCAGCGGCTCGCTCGCGCCCGACGCCCGCATCAGCGACGCGTTCCCGGACAGCACCGCCGATCTGGACGGGGAGGCGTCGACCGCGACGCTGCGCGCAGGCAGCCTCCTGCCAGCGCCCCCCTCGAGCAACCGGCCGCGCGCGCGCGGCGCCGGAGCGGCCTCCCTGGAGGCGCCGCCCGACGCCGCGGCGCTCTCCTCGCCGGAGACGGCCGGCGCCACCGCCGCGCCCGCCGGAGAGGGCGCGGTCGCCTCGTCGGCAGGGGCGCGCCGCGCGAAGCACGCAGGGATCAAGCTCGTCGCCGCCGGCGTGCTCATCGCCGCCGGAGCAGGCTTCTCCCTGCTTCGCTGCTCCGCCTCGTCAGCGCACGAGTCGCCCCGCCACCCCGTCATCGCGCCATCGAAGCGCGCTCCATCGAACGAGCAGTGATCTGGTCGACTCCGGATCTGCCGGAGAGCCATCGAGGGAGCTGCCTGAACGAGCCAGTGTCGAGCTCGCCAAGATCCGGTTGTGACGCGATACGCGAGCGTTCTGCCGGGTCGGATTCCTGTTGCGCCTGGATCTTGAACGCGGCGACGCTCCCTCACCTCAGGAGAGCGTCATGCCCAGCGATGTCATCGTCCGGATCCGTTCGCCCCGAGGGTTCGTCGACCTGCCTGGCACCGTGGATGCCGTCGGGCCAGCCGCGTCGTCCGCCTTCGAAGAGCGAAAGTCCGCGCCAGGCATTCACCTGCTCGCGGTCGCGGTGAGCGACAGCGATTATGCCATCTCGCTCTCGGCGCCCGTCCCCGGGGACAGCCTTGCGGCGCTCCGGGAGGGCGAGGGAAGGACGGTGCTCATCGTGTTTCCCGGCCACTCGCCCGTGCGCCGGCGGCTCTGCGCCGTCGCCGTCTCCAACGTCGAGGTCGTGCCGGATCCGGGCGTGGCGTCGCAGGCGGCGCCGATCGACCTGAACGCGGGGCGCGAGGGCGCCGCGCCGCTCTGGCTCCTGCCCGCCGGGGTGTTCAGCGCGAGCCCGACGCTCAGCCCCGACGGGCCCGCCGCCCGCGACGCCCTCGTCACCGCGGCCCGGTGGATCTCGTCGCGCCGGACGAGCACCCTCACGCAGCTCTTCCCGCCGAGCGCGTTCCACCCGGAGGAGCCGGCGCGCAAGGAGCGGCTCTCGGCGCGCCGGGGCGCCGCGCTGCTGGATCAGGCGCGCGCGGCGCTCGAGATCGCGGCCGTGGGCGGCGAGGAGGCGAGGCGCGATCCGACCGCCACCGCGACCCTGCGCTCGGCGGCGACGACCATCCTCTCGCACCTCATCGCGACGTCGCTGGACGACCGTGGCTTCGCGCCGGTCGCGGAGCGCGCCGCCGAGGAGATCCTCGCGCTCATCGAGAGAGAGGCGGGCGACGAGACGGCCCGGCCAGCGCTGCGCGCGCACGCGATCCACCTGCTCCAGCTGCGCGCCCCGGGGCTCACGGCGGCCCAGCAGGAGCGGGCGCGGGGGCTCGTCCGCGGGCTGCTCCGCGAGGCGCCGCCGTACGACGAGCTCACGGGACCGTGGAACCTCGCGATGTGCGGCGCCTCGGAGTTCCACGAGGGCGAGTGCAACATCCTCGTGTCGACCCACGGCTTCAAGGAGATCGCCCTCCCGCCCGAGGCGCCCCCGTCGCCAAACGGCTGGAGCCCATACCGCGCCTTCGAGGCCCCCTTCAAGACGCCCGCCGGCGAGCCGATCCGCGTCTTCGCCCGCGCCGCGACCCCGCGCGACGAGAACCTGGAGATGGGGATGGCGTTCTTCATCGGGGTGCTCATCAACCGGCACGCCCAGCTCGGCGCCTTCGACCTCCGCGCGGCCGCGGTGCAGGTGAAACAGGAGGGGTACAAGCTGATGATGAACTCGCAGTGCGCGGGGCTCACCACGCGCTTTGCCATCTCCCAGGTGTTCCCGGACGCCGACATCTACTCTTCGTGGGACTCGACGTACTTCAGGACCGGATCGGACGGGGTGGTCACCTCGTCCGAGGGGGTCGACTGCTTCGTCGCCGCGCTGCGCGGGATGAGCAAGCGCGCGTCGCACGCCGAGCTCGACGCGCGCCTCCGGAAGGCGCAGTGGCCCCACCCGCAGGCGCAGATCGCCGGGTTCTCGCAGTTCGTCGGGCCCTCGCACCCGCTCGTCGTCGCCCGCTACTCCGACGTGAACCGGGACGGGCGCGCGGATTACTACGACGGCTTCCTCGACTTCCAGCTCGCGGACATCGCCGAGGACATCGAGGCCTCGATGACGCCGCGCGACCCGGGGGTGAGCGCGTCGCAGATCGGCGGCGACGGCGCGGCGGGCCTCAACTGGGCGGCGGGCAGCCTCAATCGCGTCGCGCAATACTCGGACATCTGGGCGGGGCTCGCGGGCCAGAGCGAGCTCTACTATGCCTTCCAGTCGGGAGGCTTCTTCAGCCACCGCGAGCCGCCCCACGACGTGCCCACGGGCGGCGCCGTGCAGCAGGATCTCGGGCGGCTCCCGGCCGTCACCCGCTTTCAGCAGAGCGAGGAGGCGCTCGGCGGCCTCTCGGTCGAGGTCATGTTCCACAGCCACCTGAGCCACGCGGCCAAGGAGCTGAAGCGCCTGCTCTGCGCGGCCGACGCCATGCGCCGCGCCTTCGATCTCGGCCACCTCTCCAGCGAAGGGGCGCTGTCCACGCCGAGGGGGCAGCGCTGCGCGCTGCTGCTCACCATGGCTGGACTGCTGGAGTTCCCCGCGGACCAGAACCGCATCGACGGCCTGTGGTCGATGGCGCTCAAGGCGCTGCGGCTCCCGCAGATCTCCCGCAGCGCGGTGCGCGCCTGCATCACCGAGGAGGACCACGAGATGTCGAACTACTACGGATCGCAGCGCGGGCTGGCGCAGCTCCTTGCGGCGCTCGAGAGGAGCGATCCGGGCGCGTTTCAGCAGCTCGGGAGCGAGGATCCGCTCGTGGGGAGGCTTTCGGAGATCGAGCTTTCGGCCGAGGGGAAGCCGGAGGGCTGAGCTTGAGAGCGCAGGTCGGGGGCTGAGGCGGTCGTCGCGCGCGTCGTGCCAGCGCAGCTCGTGACGGCCGGACGGAGGCAGGGCGAGGGCGAGAGCGCAGCCCTACCGAGCGCGGGCGAGCAGCGCCTCGAGCTCCCGGATGCGCCGCTCGGCAGCCTCGCGGGCCGCGCGTTCGGCCTCGGCGTCCCGCTGCGCGGCTTCGGCCTTGCGCTGGGCGGCTTCAGCCGTGCGCTGGGCGCGCGCGGCCTCCCGGCGGGCAGCTTCCTTGGCGGAGCGCTCCGCCTCTTCCGGGGTCAACCAGCGCTCCGCGCCGGCCTCGTCGGTGCTGAGGTCGAACGAGGCGCCGGCCGGCGTCCGCGCGGCGTGAAGCCAGCCCCGGAGGAGCTCCGACCATGCGGGCCCCTCGCCGGCATGCACCTGCGCGAACATGGCGTCGTCCACGCGGCGCCAGATCTGGATGCGGAACGGGCCGCCGTGGGCGCGCGGGCCCTCATGGAACGGATCGAGGATCCACAGCTCCTCGACGCCGCAGGCCGCATATTTCTGCGGCGCGATGACGTAGTCCTTCGTCGGGTGCTGCGCGCTGACGATCTCCACGGCGAGCCGCGGCGCGACATGGCCCGTCTTCCAGAGCCTCAGGCTGCGCACCGCGTCCCCCTCCGGGGGCGGCGGCTCGACGACGTAGACGTCCGGGTCGACCCCGAGCCGCGGGTGCTTGCGGTCCCAGCGGACGGCGAGGTTGCGGCCTATCTTCACGGTGCGCTCGGCACGGGCTGCCCAGCCGAGCAACAAGCCGCGGATGCGCTCGCTCAACAGATCGTGGGGGCTCGACTCGGGCACCGTCTCCTCCGTCAGCACCCAGCGCTCGAGGTCCGGGACGACCTCGGAGCGGCGGATCACGCGGAGAGACGGCGGCATCGGCCCAGAAGGTAGCACGGGGCTGGGGACGCGCTGCGCGGCGGGCAAGGTCGGCGGAATCCTGGGTGCGGTCATGGCAACACCTCCCCCCGGCGCGGAAGGGCCGCGCTGCGGGGTGTCTCTGTTAAGGAGTTCCGGGCGGGCGGGGCGGGTGATTTCGGAAAATGCGTCGCCGCGTCGTGAGCGCACGAGCGACGCCATCGTGACCTGAAAGGGTGCCGGTCGAGGTAGAGCTTGGCGGTGACGGTCTTGTTCCCGAGGTAGGGGGTGAGCTTGCCGATGAGGACATCGGGCAGGCCCAGCGTGCGCAGATCGCCCAGGCCGCGGGCGCCGAGGTCGAAGCCGGTGGCAATGGTGACGCCGCTCTGGCTGCTGCTCATCACAGGAACATAGCCGTCAAGGCGCTGCCCTCATTCAAGCTTGGCGATGAAGCGGAAATCGATCTCGTGCATGCCGAAGCTCCTATACAGCGACGAGCAGGCAGCCGTACGAGCCAGGGATGACATACTGGATACCGCCGCCGCGCGCGGTGTAGTGGCGATACACGCCGACGGGGAGGAGCTCGCTCCAGGTATCGACGACGGGGGCGGCATAGGACTCGAGGACCTCGACGAGCGCGCGCACCCGGAAGCGCTGGAATCGGCGATCGTGGGGGTTGACGCCGAGCGAGTGCAGGTTGGCCCCGACCTTGGTGTAGAAGAGCTTGAAGGGGCTCTCGGTGCTTCGACGGAAGGCCGCGATCTCGGAGTTGGGCTGGAGCAGGACGCGTTTCACGGGCCTGTGGAGATCCATGCCGCGGAGGAACGCGAGCATCGTGCGGCGGTCGAGCCCGGGCATGCGCTGGTGGAAGAAATCGAGCGCCTCGACGAGGCCCCGGCGGGTGAGCGGGGCGTCGGTGATGCGTAGGTCCCTGAACCACTGCTCGTATGCCTTACCTTGGAAATGGGCGCTCATGAACATCCTCCCGAGCCGATGAAGGCTTCCGTGTGGCCAGGCGCTGGGATTCGACACTCCCAAGGCGAGTCAGGCATCACATGCCCAGGAAGGACACCGTTCCTCACGGCATGCTGGCGATGGCGACGGAGCTGAAGCCGGTGCCGGCGCCGACCCCGACGGCGGAGGTCCAGCTGCTGCAGGCGCCGGAGGTCATCGCGGTGCACCGCGTGTGACGAAGGGCACCGGATGTGCCGGTGCCACCGCTGGTCGAGTCGAGCACGTAGGCGAGCTCCACGGAAGCCGCTGCCGAGGTGCCGGCGCCCACGCCGCGGGCCAGCGCCGGAGAGCCCACGATGCGGATGTTGCTGACGGGCTGCGTCGCCGTCGACCAGCTGCCACTACCGCTCGGGTTGAAGAACCTCGTGTACAATGTGCCGGAGTTCGATCGGTAAGCCATCACGGCAAGCCCCCCGTCGAGAGCGGCGAGCGCGACCTGATGACTCGTCGTAAGCGTTCCGATTCGCAGCAACGGGCTCCACGTCGTCGTTCCCGTCCGCCTCCTCCAGTACATTCCCCCTGCCGAGTCGACGAGGACTACCAGCAGATCGGCCCCGCTCCCGCCACGGAAGGCGATCGTCGAGGATGGCACGGTCGAGGACGGTACGATCGAGGATGGCGTCCCCCCTGAAACGTTCGTGCTGAGCACAGGCTCAAGCACCCATGCATTCTCGGCGTTCCTCTCCCTCGCCCGGATTTCCAGGACGTCCGACCCGCTCACCCTGATGCCATGCGTGTAGACCATCGCCGGGCGGTCCGACGGTAGTGCCGCGATATCAGGTGCCAAATCTGACCTGGCCGTGTCCTCGACGTACCCGAAAGGTTGCCAGGCATTGCCAGCAAACCCTCTATACGCATCGCGCCTGCCCATTCCGGTGTCCACCAAGAATGCCGCATGAATGGACCTCGCTCCGGAGCTGAGCGCTGGCCATCCCAGCACATTGACATCGGTACCCCCCAACGCGTCGAAGGAGGTCCAGCTCGTATAGTCCCATAGCGCGTACCGCAGCTTGCCGCTGCTCGTGCCGGAGCTACCACGAACCAGCCCCATCCCCCCCTCCAGGTTCAGCGCCACCGCCACGCGATCCGCCGTCCCCGCGCCGGTGATCGTCGCGGTCTGCCAGTCCTCGCCGGGATGGAAGTGGGCTCCGAGGATGTCGTCCGCGCCGCCGAGCAACAGCACGGTGTGCGCCTGGCATGTTCCGGGAATCATGATGTTTCCCGTGCAGAAGGCGCCAGCGACGCAATCCGTGTCCGCGTCGCAGCTCGTCAGACATTGACTACCCGCACACGCGTAGAGGCCACAAGGCGCAGTGTTCGCCGGGCAGTCTGCCGAGTCACCCGTGCACGACTCGGCCATGTCGCACCCGCCCGCCGCCGCGCGGCACTCCGTGCCGCTCTCCTTCATCGCATCGCTCGGGCACGCGGCGGTCGCCCCGTCGCAGCTCTCCGCCACGTCGCAATCGCCCGCCACCGCGCGGCACACCGTGCCGCTCTCCCTCATCGCATCGCTCGGGCACGCAGCCGTCGACCCATTGCAGGTCTCCGCCACATCGCAATCCCCTGCCGACGCGCGGCATACCGTTCCGCTCGCCCTCATCGCATCGCTCGGGCACACAGCCGTCGACCCATTACAGGTCTCCGCCACATCGCAATCACCCGCCGCCGCGCGGCACACCGTTCCGCTCGCCCTCATCGCATCGCTCGGGCACGCAGCGGTCGCCCCGTCGCAGCTCTCCGCCACGTCGCAATCCCCCGCCGACGCGCGGCACACCGTTCCGCCCGGCACCCGCGCGTCGATCGGGCACGCAGCCGTCGACCCATTGCAGGTCTCCGCCACGTCGCAATCCCCCGCCGACGCGCGACACACCGTGCCGCTCTCCATTATCGCATCGATCGGGCACGCAGCCGTCGCCCCGTCGCAGCTCTCCGCCACGTCGCAATCGCCGGCCACCCCGCGGCACACCGTTCCGTTCGCCCTCATCGCATCGCTCGGACACGCAGGGGCCGTCCCATTGCAGGTCTCCGCCACGTCGCAATCCCCCGCCGACGCGCGGCACACCGTGCCGCCCGGCACCCGCGCGTCGATCGGGCACGCAGCGGCCGTCCCATTGCAGGTCTCCACCACGTCGCAATCACCCGCCGCCGCGCGGCACACCGTGCCGCCCGGCATTCGCGCATCGCTCGGGCACGCCGCCGTCGACCCATTGCAGGTCTCCGCCACGTCGCAATCACCCGCCGACGCGCGGCACACCGTGCCGCTCTCCCTTATCGCGTCGCTCGGGCACGCCGCCGTCGACCCATTGCAGGTCTCCGCCACATCGCAATCCCCCGCCGCCGCGCGGCACACCGTGCCGCTCGCCCTCATCGCATCGCTCGGGCACGCAGCGGCCGTCCCATTGCAGGTCTCCGCCACATCGCAATCCCCCGCCGACGCGCGGCACACCGTGCCGCCCGGCACCCGCGCGTCGCTCGGGCACCCAGCGGCCGTCCCATTGCAGGTCTCCGCCACATCGCAATCCCCCGCCGCCGCGCGGCACACCGTGCCACCCGGCACCCGCGCGTCGCTCGGGCACCCAGCGGTCGCCCCATCACACGTCTCCGCCACATCGCAATCACCCGCCGCCACGCGGCACACCGCGCCGGTCGCCCTCACCGCATCGACAGGGCACACGGCGGTCGCCCCATCACACGTCTCCGCCACATCGCAACCGCCCGCCACCACCCGGCACGTCGTACCGGTCGGCCTCACCACATCGCTCGGGCACGCAGCCGTTGCCCCATCGCAGGTCTCCGCCACATCGCAGTCGCCCGCTACCGCCCGGCACACCGTTCCGCCGGCCCTCATCGCGTCGGCCGGACACACGATGCCCGACCCGTCACAGATCTCCGCGACATCGCAGCCGCCCGCCGCCGCGCGGCACACCGTGCCGCTCGGCGCCCGCGCATCGACCGGGCACGCAGCCCCCGCCCCATCGCAGGTCTCCGCGACATCGCAGCCGCCCGCCGACGCGCGGCACACGGTCCCGCTCACCCTCACCGCGTCGCCCGGACACACGGCGCTCGATCCATCACAGGCCTCCGCGATATCGCACGCCCCCGCCGACGCACGGCACACCGCGCCGGACGGCCTCACCGCATCGCCCGGGCACGCTGGGCTCGTCCCGTTGCACCGCTCCTCCACGTCACAGCCGCCCGGCCCCGCCTCACGGCACACCGTCCCGCTGGGCCTCCTCTGATCGCTCGGACAGACCGCGCTCGTACCGCTGCACGTCTCCGCGATGTCACACTCGCCCTCGGCCTCGCGGCACACGGTGCCGCTGGGCAACCGCGTGTCGCCCGGGCACACCGGGCTCAGGCCGCTGCACATCTCCGGCACGTCACACCCGCCGGCGGACGCACGGCACACGGTCGTGCTCGATCGGAACACATCGTCCGGGCACACCGCCCCCGTACCGGTGCACGTTTCCGGCAAGTCGCAGTCGCCCGCCGCACCGCGGCACACCGTTCCGCTCGGCTTGAATGCCTCGACGGGGCACGCCTTCGTCAGCCCGTTGCACGCCTCAGCGACATCGCAGTCCCCCGTGCTCGAACGGCACACGACGCCCGCGTCACGCACGCCGTCCGCAGGGCACACCGTGCTGGCGCCGTCACACAGCTCGGCGACGTCGCAAACGTCCGTCGCCCCGCGGCAGATCGCCCCGGCCGGGCTCGGAGAGCAGGTGCCCAGGTGGCCGGCAACGTTGCACGCCTGGCAGTCGCCCGGACTGCCGTTACCGCACGCCGTCTGGCAGCACACGCCGTCCACGCAGTAGCCGTCCGCGCACTCGGAGGCCGACGTGCACGGCTCCCCGGCGCGAAGCTGGTCGGTGCACGCGTCGCCTCTGCAGCTGAAAGGAGCGCAGCTCTGGTTGCCCCGGTCCACGCACGACCCGCTCCCATTGCACGTGTCCGCGAGCTCCAGCGTGATGCCGTCGGCGCTGCAGGTCGCCTCCCTGCACGCCGTCGTCGCCGGGTGCTGCTGGCAGGCGCCAGCACCGTTGCAGAAGCCCGTGTTGCCGCACGTCGCCGGTGCCTGGGAGTTGCACTCTTCATCCGGGTCCCGATCGGACGCGATCGGCCCGCAGACACCGTCTTGTCCGATGCCCCGCAGTGACGTCGTGCACGCATAGCAGAGAGCCGAGCACTCAGCGTCGCAGCACACACCGTCGACGCAGTGAGTGCTCTCGCACTTCACGTCCGCGTCGCAGGGCTCACCGAGCCCCTTCTTCGGCTGGCACCGCGTCCCCGCGCAGATGGACGTCTTGCAGTCGACATCGTCCCGGCACATCTCGCCGACCTCGCACTTCTCGAGGCACGAGCCGCCGCAGTCGATGTCGCTCTCGTTGCCGTTCAATGTGTTGTCCGGGCAGCAAAAGGGGCCATCGTCGACCTGCCCGTCGCAGTTGTCGTCCTCTCCATTGCACTGCTCAGCGTCGCTCGTCGCCTTGGGCAGGCATCGGATGCTGCCGTCCTCGGCGTCGCACTGGGTGGTCCCCGCGCTGCATCGGGCAGAGAGCCCCGTCTCGCAAGGCAAACCGACGCCGGGCAGATCGTCGGTCACGCCATCGCAGTCGTTGTCCAGGTTGTCGCAGCGCTCCAGGCTGGGGAGGACATCATCCTTGCACTCGCCCCAGCGACCCTCGTTGCAGTGCTGCCGGCCATAGTTGCACGGATCATGACCGAGCGTGTCTTCCGGCCCTCTGTAGCAGAACTGCTCATCACCGTCGTTGCAAGGGCACCCCTCGTCGACCTCGCCGTCACAGTCGTTGTCCAGCTGATCGCAGAGCTCGGACGTCGGGACGATGGCCCCCGCGCACTGCCCCCAGACGCCGTTCTGGCAGGGCTGGGTCCCCTCGCGGCAGAGACCTCTCCCCTGGCCCAGGGTGTCCTGCGACGCGGGGTAACACAGCTTCTCCGCCCCGTTCTGGCAGGCGCAATCATCCTCATCGATGGCGCCGTCACAGTCGTTGTCGAAATTGTCGTTGCAGGTATCGCTGGGCTTCGGTTCGAGCGGTGGACAGGTGGCGGGTAGCCCGAGATCGTCGCACGCGTCGAGCAGCACCCAGCAGATCCCTCGGCCCTCATGGCACGAGACGGGAGGGAGCTCATCCGCGTTGGGATCGTTGCACGGATTGTGCTCGCTCTCCGTGTCGACGCCCAGGAGATCGGCGCAGCTGGCGATCGTCGCGAGCACCCAGAGCGCGAAGAGCGCGAGGCCCGCCGGCATGCTCGGCCCCCTGCCCACGCGGCGCCGTGCCCCACCCGAGCTCGCTCCCCACCCAGACCCGCGCATCACCATACCCACCTCATCCCGGCGACAGCCTCGCGCGCGCTGCCCCCTGCCCATAGCTCCGGGTCCGCCGCGGCCCCCAGGTGACGCCGTGGTGCCTGACCCACACGTGCAGGCACCGGCTCCGTCAGAAGCAACACCACCGCCACCCCGAGCGCGCCCAGGCCGACCCCGAAGCTTGCGGTGCTTATGGGGCTCGCGACCGCCGCCGTGTGGATCGCTTCCTCCCCCGTCTTGTTGCAGAAGCTGTCGCGGCAGTTCTCCGCGATGGTCTCCTTCTGGCTCAACGTCACCCAGCCTGCGATGGATCCGGCAACGACCCCTGCCAATCCCACGCCCCCCGCGATGTACATGCCGAGCCGGCGTCCTGACATCCCGTCGTCGATGGATGGAGGGAGCAACACCGGCACAGGCTCGAGCGGCCGGCTATATCGCACCGTCTTCGCCTCATCGCCGGGCTGCGCCACCGTCAGATCGATCGTCTGGCGCTCTCTCCGGTTCACGAAGAACCGCCTGTCCCGCGGCGGCCCCCCGGGCGGCTCGGTCCTCACCCACTGCTCTCCCGGATCGACCGGCACCGGGACCCCGAGCACCACCGGCACCGGGTCCGGGCTCGCCTTCGACGACCGCGTCACCTTCGTCCCCTTCGGCGCCGTCTCCGGAAGCCGGAACGTCACCCGGGGGATGTCGGCGTCGAGCCGCTCCCGCCTCTCCAGCGCGAGCTTCTGCCGCGCCGCCTCGTCCTGCTGCTCCGGAGGGGACAGGCGCTCGAGCGCGTCGAGGTATTCATCGTAGTGCAGCGCCGCCGTGGCGATGCGCCCCGCCCGCTCCTCGCACTCGGCAAGATGAAACAGCGTCCGCGGCCGCTTCTCCAGCCGATAGCTCTTGCGAAGCAGAGGACACGCCGCGTCGTGACGACCGGCCTGAAGGTCCGCCATCCCTCTCTCGAAGAGCTGCTCTGGATCGCTCGCGCTGGCCGGCGCCGTCGACCCCAGCAGCGCGCACCCCAGCAGGACCGCCGCCGCCCAGCTGCCAGACCGACGGCCGAGAGAACGACGAGGCGAAGAGGAGAGTTGGTCGGACCCCGCGCAGGTCGAAGCGGACATCTCAGGTGCTCCATCAAGGTGGCAAGAAGGTCATGGCGCCTCCGCGCCCGTCCTGCGCAGCCGGCATCTCCTCCACAACCAAGTCCCCGCTGCATCTTACGTGGGTGCCTAGCGCGGGCCAACGGAATAGTGCGCGGTCACGAGCCCCATGGCCGCCGGCTCGCGCGCCGCGAGACCGAGCCCGTCTCCTCTCTTGCGAGCCCCTCCGAGATCGTTCCTTCCTCGGATTCCTCAGACCCCGGCACACCGCGCCGGCCCTGCACACATGAACATCTCGACAAGAAGAGGTAATTCGTGTGTCGGACGCGTTGCCAGTGCGCCTGAAGCATTCCGCGCGCGCAGCACCGAACCAGCCGGCGCCGTGCCGTTCGACGCGGCGCTCATGCCTCGTTGCATCAACCGGACGAGCGCCTCGGCCGCATCGGCCGCTTCACCGGCCTCTGCAGTTTTTTTCCATGCGCCGCGCGCCCCCAGTTACCATCGCTTCCATGCCGTACCCGACCGGCGTCCGGGGGCGCCGGAGTTCGCTCCGCCGCACCCTCGGGGCCCTGCTGGCGGCCTGCGCGCTCATGGGTTGCGGGGGCGGGGTGGTAGCTACTCGCCTTCTTCTCGAGATCCGCATCGCCGCGCTGGCGAACCAGAACTCCCCGATCCCTGTCACGCTCCTGGCTGTCTATGACGCGAAACTGTTCGAGCGCCTCGCCGAGATGTCGGCGAAGCAGTGGTACGAACAAAGGGATCAGCTCCGGCGCGATTTCCCTGGCGGAGACGCGTTCACCGAGTGGGAATGGGAGTTCGTGCCGGGGTACACGCCGCCTCCCGTCGTGGTGGAGATCCCCCGAAATGCGAAGCCGCTCGTGTTCGCCAATTACCGCGCGCCCGGATCCCACCGCATCCGCCTCGGCTCCCAGCAGCGGATCCGGATCGAGCTGCAGGACGGCGACTTCGCCGTGACCACCCTCGAAGCCCTGGAGCAAAACCGATGATCGCAGGCAAGCTCCCGACGCGCCACGCCACGGGCAGCCACGCTGCCGGGCAGCCACGCCTCGCCAGGAAAGCTCACGCATGAGGCGCCCCGCGGAAGTACCCGCCGCCGTCCAGTGGCACGACGGTATGCTGCTCTCGCCGCAGCACTTCCAGGAGGCCGCGCGGCGCTCCGAGCGCCTCCTCGATTACCACCTCGGGCAGCTCCACCCGTTCCATTACGGGGTCCACCACCTCGAGATCGACGCCGGGCTGCTGGCGAGCGGCACGCTGCGCGTCCTCGAGGTCGAGGCCGTGCTCCCCGATCACCTCGTCGTCCATCACACCGCGCGCGATCCCGAGCTCCAGGTCGACCTCAAGCCCCATGCCGCCGAGCTCGCGGCAGGCCCCCTCACCGCGTACCTCGCCGTGCCCAAGGAGCACCTCGGCGGCGCCGCCACCGGCGGCGATCTCGCCCGCTATCGCTCGATCGAGGGAGCGCCGGTCCCGGACGACAACACGGGAGAAGAGCCGCTCCCGATCCCGCGCCTCGTCCCGGTGGCGCGCCTGCTCGTCGCGGCCGCGCCGCCGGCCCGCTTCGTGTGCCTGCCCGTCGCGGAGCTGCGGCGCGAAGGGGAGGCGTTCGTGCGCACCGAGTACCTGCCGCCGAGCATGACCGTCCCCCTCACCTCGCCGCTCGGCGCGATGTGCGGCCAGATCACCGCGCGGCTGCGCGAAAAGGCGCTGCGGCTCGCCGACAGGCTCAGCGCGCATTCTCGCAGCAAGGAGCGAGACGTGCTCGAGGAGCTGCGCCGGCAAATCCACGCCCTCGTCACCGCCTTGCCCCCCTTCGAGGTCGTGCTCGGCACGGGCAGATCTCACCCCTACGCCCTCTACCTCGCGCTCTCCTCCCTCGTTGGCCACCTCGCTGCCCTCGCCCGCATGCCGGTCCCGCCCGTCCTGCCCGCTTACCAGCACGACGATCTGCGGGTCACCTTCAGCACCGCGCGCGACCACGTCTTTCGCCTCGTCGACGAGGGCATCCTGGAGTCGTTCACGGCGCACCCCTTCGACTTCGGCGAGGGGCGCTATCTCGTGGAGTTCCAGCGGCGCTTCGCCGGGCGGCCCGTGCTCGTCGCCGTGCGCGGCCGCCGCGGGGCGCAGGAAAAGGACGTCGTGAGCTGGGTCGAGGGCGCGCTCATCGGCTCGGCGCGCCGCGCGCGCGAGATGCAGCAGAGCCGCGTGCTCGGCGCCGGACGGCGGCGCGTCGATCGCCACGGGGATCTGATCGCGCCCGCAGGGACCGTGCTCTTCGAGCTCGAGCCGTCGAGCCCCTACCTCGATCTCGGCGAGCCGCTCCTCATCTTCAACACGGGAGATCCCTCCGCGGCCGCCGGGCCTGCAGAGCTCGTCCTGTACGTGAAAGCGACCGACGAGCGAGCATGACCGCAGGAGCTACAGCCACCGTGGAGACGCCACGACGGGAGGCCCCGGCCCCTCTCCAGGGGAGCCCCGTGCAGGCGCTCGCGGGGAGCACGCTCCTGCTCGACGCCTTCCATGCGTTCTACGCCGAGGTCGTGCGGCAACGACAGCTCGTCACCCTCGCGCACGGAGGGCTCGCGCCAGGCATCGAGACGGTGCGGCAGCGCCTCGTCGACTTCCTGGAGACCCAGGCCGTCTCGCTCGGCCGCAAGCTCACCAAACACGAGCTCCGGGCCTACGACGACGCCCAGTACGTGATGGCCGCCATGGCCGATGAGCTCCTCCTCCAGGCCGAATGGGACGGGCGGTACGCGTGGGCGGAGCGCCCGCTGGAGGCGCACATCTTCCACACCTACGTCTCCGGCGAGCGCATCTTCCGCAAGCTCGACGACGTGCTCTCCGGGCACGACGCGGCCCCCTCCGCGCTGCTGCTCGTCTACCTCGCCGCCCTCGCGCTCGGCTTCCAGGGCAAATACCGCGCGCTCGGCCTGCGCGACAAGCCGGAGCGGTACCGGCAGGACCTGGCGCTCCACCTCCAGCGCGTCGATCCCACCCTGGCCACCGGGCTCACCGAGCTCTGCCCCCAGGCCCACGCGCACACCCTCGGGGGCTCGTCGCGGAGCCGGCTGCCGTCGCTGCGCGCCGGCGTCGTCCCGCTCGCCGTCGTCGCGGGCTTGCTGGCGCTCGCCGCGCAGGGCGTCTGGCTGTACCGCGTCGATCGCGTGGTCGAGGAGCTCGACCGGATCGAGGGCGCGCCGTGACGTGGCCCCTCGCGATCGCCCTCGCGCTGCTCGTCGCCGCGCTCGTCGGTCTGGCGCTGCTCCTCCGCGCGCGGCGCCGGCGCCGCGCGGCAGGCGCCGCGCCGACCGACGATCTCGAGCGTGAGATGGCGCGGCTCTTCACCGCGGCGCGCGCGGCGCTCAGGGCGTCGCCCGACGAGATCCCGTGCTTCCTCGTGCTCGGCGCCGCCGGCGCCGGCAAATCCACGCTGCTCGCCGGCGCCGGGCTCACGCCGCGCTCCGGGACGACCGCGCGCTCGCTGGGCGATCCGTCGACCTGCCAGGTGTGGCTCTTCGAGCGGGCGATCTTCGTCGAGCCGGCGGGGCGGCTGCTCGCGAACGAGCCGCAGGGCGGCGGGACGCCGCGCGCGTCCGGCTTCCGCGCCGTCCTCGAGGCGATGCGGCGCGCGCGCTCCGAGCGGCCCGTCGACGGGATCCTCGTCGCGCTCTCCGCCCGCGACTTGCTCGACAGCGACGGCGCGGCGCCGGCCCAGCAACGGGAGATCGCCCACCTGCGCCAGCGGCTCGACGAGGCGCAGCAGCACCTCGGGATGCAGGTCCCCGTCCACCTCGCGATCACGCAGAGCGACCGGCTCGACGGGTTCGACCGCTTCGCGCACGAGCTCGACGCCGATCTCCGCCAGGCGACGCTCGGCTGGGCGCAGCCGGGCGCCGCCTGGGTCGAGAGCACCGCGGGCCTCGTCGACGAGGCGCTCGGCAGCGTCGGCGCAGCGCTCTCCGCGATGCAAGCGCGCCGCCTCGCGGCGGACCGGCCGTTCGCGGCGGGCGTCGAGGCGTACTTCCTCTTTCCGGACGCGCTCCTCGCGCTGCGCGAGCCCCTGAGGCGGTCGCTGGAGGACCTCCTCCGCCCGAACGATGACGGCGAGCCCGTCGCGGTCCGGAGCCTGTCCTGGGTCGGCCTGGAGCCGCCGGCGCAGCCCGAGCCCGCGCAGCCCGCGACGCCATCGGAGAGGCCGGCCGGGCGACGCGCGCTCTTCGCGCGCGATCTCCTCGAGAGGAAGGTGATCGCCGAGGCCTGCCTGGCGCGCCCGACCCGCCTCACGCTGCAGCGCCGGCAGCGCGTCGTGCGGGCGCTCAGGATCGCCACCGTCGCGATCGCGCTCCTCTACAGCGTCTTCCTCGGCCTCGAGAGCAACCGCCTGGAGCGCCACGCCGCGTCGCTGCTCCCCTTCCTGAGCGACCTGGCGGCGAGCCTGCGCCACATGAAGCTCGAGGACCCCAGCGCCGACCCCTCGGGCGCGGTGCGCGCGGAGCGATCCGTCCGCCTGCTCCAGGGGCTGAGCGCGATCGAGGGCACGCGGCTCCGCTCCGCGCTCGTGCCCGGATCGTGGCTGAGCGGCATCGACGCGCGGATCGAGCAGGCGATCGCGAGCGCCTACGAGCGGGTGATCCTCGACGCCTTCCGCGTCGGCCTCCACGCGAGGACGGGCCCGCTGTTCGGGGAGCCCCCCGCGCTGCTCCCCGCGGGCGCGGAGATCGCCGCGGCCACCTTGGAGCGCACGCCGGAGTACGTCGCGCTCGAGGCCTGGCTGCGCGAGGTGGCCGCGTTCGAGGGGCAGGTGGCGCGCTTCGAGACGCTCGTGGCCGGACCGCCGAAGGATCCCACGACCGAGGCCGGCGACGCGCGCGTCCAGAGCGTGGCCGATCTGGCCGAATCCGTCCTCCAGCACAGGCTCCCGCCCGCGCGCACGACGGCCTACCAGCGGCGCGCGCTCCTCGCCATCCCGCCCCTCTCGCCCTTCGGCCTCGACGCGTACCGCGATCCGGCGCGCGCCCGGTCCGATCGCCTCTTCAGCCAGCTCTACCAGCGCATCTCGCGGACGCTCGACGAGGCCGCGCTGCGCGCGGACGTCGACGCGCTCGTCCGGGGCCTGAAGGAGCTCGAGCGCGGTGGCCCCGAGTACCGGTCCGCGAGCCTCGCCGCGCTGCACGACGCGATCGCGCGCACCGAGGCGCGGCTCGCCGCGCCCACCCTCTCCTGGGTCGCGGCCGACAGGCTCCCGCCGAACGCCGCGCTCGATCGCCTGCTCGCGGCGGTCCGCACCTTGAAGCTGCTCGGCGATCCGGCCTACGGCCTGGTGAAAGACGACGGCGAGGGGCGGCTCTTGCTCCTGAAGAGCTACCTGGGCGGCGCAGAGACAGCGCTCTCGGGGCCGCTGCTCGTGCGCAAGGAGGGCGAGGTGCAGCTCCAGCTCTCGCCCTTCGTCGCCGCCCTCAAGGAGCCCTCGGCCGCGCTCCTGCGCCAGCGCTTCATGGAGCCCGTCGACAACGTCGATCCGCTGCCGGCGACCCTCGACGACGCGCGCCTGAGCTGGAACGTCGAGGAGCTCAAGGAGGGCGCGAAGCGCCTCAAGGAGTACGAGGCGTTCGCGCAGGAGGAGGGGCTCAAGCGGTTCCCGGAGAAGGTGCGCGGCACGCTCGGGGAGCTCGCCCTGCGCAACCTGCGGGACAACGTCCTCGCCGCGGTCGGCAAGGCCGCGCGCCGGGAGATGGCCCCGCCTCCGAGCGAGTCGCGCCGCGTCGAGACGGTGCGCGCCGACGTCGGCACCCTCGCGCTCGCGAGCGAGCCGCTGCGGGAGATCCTGGCGGCCGCGGGGCGCCTCGGGCTGGAGGAGGTGCGCGATCGCGTCCGCGCGCTCGTGCGCGGCCAGGGCGCGTACCTGCTCACCCTCGCCAGCCGGACGCTCGAGGCCGACGGGCTCTACGAGGTCAAGAACGGGACGTTCCTCTGGTGGAACGGCGAGCGCAGCCCGGCGTTCGAGGCGTTCGGCCTCGCGGACGGCGACGGGGCGCAGCTCGCGGAGTACGCGGTGGCGCAGCGGGGCCGGGCCGACGCCTTGACCCGCGCGCTCGCCGAGCCCGTCCTCGGCTTGCTGGAGAGCGCCGAGGTCGCGGCCGATGCCCGGTCCGTCAACGGCATGGCGCCGTGGCAACACATCGTCGGGGCGCTCCGCGATTACGAGGGGAAGAAGGCCGGCAACAGCGTCGCCGCCCTGGAGCGCTTCCTCCTCAACGACCTGCCCACGGTCACGTTCGAGAACTGCATCGCGCAGATCGAGCGCGTGCCGGTCGACGTGCGCTCCGACGACTACTTCGCCAGGCGGCGCCGGCGCATCCTCGTCCTGCTCCGCGATCGGTGCGCCACGCTCGCCACGGAGGAGATCCGCACGAAATACCCGAGCCTCCGCCGCTCGTTCCACCGCTCGCTCGCGGACCGCTTCCCCTTCGCGCGGCTCGAGCCGGGCGTGGAACGGGAGGACGCGAACCCCGACGACGTGCGGCTCTTCCTTCAGAGCGCGAGCGACTTCCGCAAGCGCTTCCGGCCCGTGCTGTCGCTGCGCGGCGGCGCCGCCGCCCGCGACGTCGTGCGCTTCCTCGACCGCATGGAGAAGGTGCGCGAGTTCCTCGCGCCGATGTGGGCGCAGGGGGACGCGACGATGGACGGCTCCTTCGACGTCACGACCGCCTTCCGCGTCAACCAGGCGCGCGAGGTGGCGGGCAACCAGATCGCGGAGTGGAGCCTGCGGATCGCCGAGGAGCGGCTGTTCCTGGGCGGGCCCAAGCCGACCGCCACCTGGCGGCTCGGCGACCCGGTCCAGCTCACGCTCCGGTGGGCGAAGAACAGCCCCGACATCCCGTCGGTCGAGCAGAACGCCGGCGCGGTCGCGAAGGAGCGGACGGCGACCTTCGAGGCGAGCGGCCCCTGGGCGCTGCTCCGGCTCATCGCGATGCACACGCACGCCGCGGAGGAGGCGGAGCTGAAGAAGGAGGACGCCGTCGCCAACATCCTCCAGCTCGTCGTGTTCACGATCCCCGATCCCGCCGGCGGCTGGCTGGAGCGGGCCGGTACGACCGGCGGCTCGGCCCGGGTGTTCGTGCGGCTCGGCCTCGTCGGCAAGGAGAAGGACAAGCAGCTCAAGTACCCCGACTTCCCGACGACCGCTCCGGTGCTCGACAGCGAGTAGCGCGGCAGCAGCGACGAACGAGGCACGCATGGCAGAACGCACCATCGCAATCGACATCGAGCGCCTCCTCGCGCCCATCTCGCAGGCAGCGCCCGCCGGGGCGCCGCTGCGCTACGAGGGCACCTACGATCGCGTCCGCGAGGCCCGGCGCGAGGACGATCCGACGCTGCCGCAGGGCGTGTGGGCGACGCGCCTCAAGACGGCGGACTGGAAGCTCGTGGCCGAGCTCTGCGCCGAGGCGCTCGCGCGGCGCTCCAAGGACCTGCAGATCGCCGCCTGGCTCACGGACGCGTGGGCGCAGATCGGCGGGATCGGCGCGGCGGCGCCGGGGCTCCGGCTGATCGCGGAGCTCTGCGATCGCTACTGGGACGCGATGTTCCCGGCGCTCGACGACGACGGCCTCGAGGCGCGCGGCGACCTCGTCGGCTGGCTGGACGAGGCGCTCGCGCGGCGGCTCCGGATGGTCCCGCTCCTCGAAGGCAGCGACGAGCGCCCCCCCTGCACGCTCGCCGACTGGGAGAGCGGCCGGATGGACGGCGGCGGCCCGGCCGAGGGCGCGCGCTCGGCCGAGCCCCTCGCGGCGCGGCTCTCCCTCGTCGATCGCTCGCGATGGACAGCGCTCCAGCGCGACGCGCGCGCCGCCCTGTCCGCGGCCGAGGCGCTGGAGCGGAGCCTCGCGGCGAGGATGGACCGCCCCCCGGTCCTCCACCGGACCCGCGGCGCGCTGCGCCTGCTCGGCGCCGCGACGGCGTCCGCCCTCGGCGAGCCCGCCGACGACGCGCCGGCGCCCGCCGCGGGAGAGCCCTCGGCGCAGAGCGCGGAGGACCCGGCGCCCGCGCGGGGTCCGGGCCCGGCGATCCAGAGCCGGATGGAGGCGTATCGCCGGCTCAACGAGGCGGCCGACTACCTCCTTCGCACGGAGCCGCACAGCCCCGTCCCGTACCTCGTGAAGCGCGCGATCTCCTGGGGGAACATGTCGCTCGCGGAGCTGCTCGGCGAGTTCGTGTCGAGCGCCGACGACCTCGTCGCGATCTACCGGCTGCTCGGCATGCGCGGCCGGGAGGAGGGCGACGCCGGATGATCTCATGAGACCGCCGGCGCCGGCCCGATCCGACGATCGGCCCCCGGCCCGGCCGCGCGAGGGTGGATTGGCCCCGGGGAGAGCGTCCGCGCGAGATGCACGCTCGACCGAGGCCGCGGGAGAAAGGAACGACCATGGCAGAGAGCAAGCAACAATGGCTGAGCAGGAACCGCCCGCCTCGGGTGCAGATCACCTACGACGTCGAGACCGGCGGCGCGATCGAGAAGAAGGAGATCCCGTTCGTCGTCGGGATCATGACGGACCTGTCGGGCACCTCCGAGGCGCCGCGGCCGAAGCTCAAGGACCGCAAGTTCGTCGAGATCGATCGCGACAACTTCAACGAGGTCCTCGCCGCGGTGGCGCCCGAGGCCACGTGCCTCGTCGACAACAAGCTCACGGACGAGGGCGGCAAGCTGAAGGTCAGCCTCTCCTTCAAGAGCATGGATGACTTCCGGCCCGAGCAGCTCGTGGAGCAGGTCGAGCCGCTGCGCGCGCTGCTCCGCGCGCGGGAGCGGCTGAACGATCTGCTCGCGAAGCTCGAGGGCAACGACGATCTGAGCGGGATGCTCAGGCAGGTCGTCGAGGACACGAAGAAGCTCGAGACGCTCAAGCAGGAGCTCGAGAAGGGCCGGGGCGGCTGAGCCGCGATCTTAGGACGGGAAGGGAGAGAGCCATGGCGGAAGAGAGCACCCAAGCGGTCGGCTCGGCGGCGGCAGCGCCGGCCGAGGAGATGAGCCTCATCGACCAGATCCTCGCGCAGGGGATGGTCCGCGGCGCGGCGGAGCCGCAACGAAAGCACGCGCGCGATCTCATCGATGAGTTCGTGAACCAGGTCCTCGACGAGAAGGTGAAGGTCGGGAGCGACACGGTGGCGGCCATCGAGGCGCGCATCGCCGAGATCGACGCGCGCATCAGCGCGCAGCTCGACGCCATCCTGCACCACAAGGAGTTCCAGCGGGTGGAGGCGCGCTGGCGGGGGCTGAACTACCTCGTCATGAACACCGAGACCTCGACGCGGCTGAAGCTGCGCGTGCTCAACGTGAAGAAGGACGAGCTGCGCAAGGACTTCGAGGCCGCGGCGGACTTCGACCGGAGCGCGGTCTTCAAGAAGGTCTACGAGGAGGAGTACGGCACCTTCGGGGGCGCGCCGTATGGCATGCTCGTCGGCGACTACGAGTTCGACGGCACGAACCCCGACGTCTCGCTCCTCACGGAGCTCTCCAAGGTGGCGGCCGCGGCGCACGCGCCGTTCATCGCGGCGGCGTCGCCCGAGCTCTTCGACATGCCGAGCTTCACCCAGATCGGCGTCCCCGGCGACCTCGCGAAAATATTCGAGAGCACGCAGCTCATCAAGTGGCGCGAGTTCCGCGAGTCGGAGGACTCGCGCTATGTCGGGCTGGTCCTTCCGCACGTCCTCATGCGCCTGCCGTACGGGCCGAAGGGCGTCCCGGTCGAGGGGTTCAATTACGAGGAGCAGGTCGGCGAGGGCGACGGGAACTTCCTCTGGGGGAACGCGGCGTACGCGCTCACGCAGCGGATCACGAACGCCTTCGCGCTCTACGGCTGGTGCGCCGCGATCCGCGGCGTCGAGGGCGGCGGTCTCGTCGAGAACCTCCCGCTGCACACCTTCAAGACGAGCGAGGGGGATATCGTCGCCAAGATCCCGACCGAGGTCGCCATCACCGACCGGCGCGAGAACGAGCTGTCGGAGCTCGGCTTCATCGGGCTCTGCTACAAGAAGGGGAGCGCGCAGGCGGCCTTCTTCGGCGGCAGCACCACGAACAAGCCGAAGGCGTACAACCTGCCGCAGGCGAACGCGAACGCCCGGCTGAGCGCGCAGCTCCCTTACATCCTCGCCGCGTCCCGGTTCGCGCACTACGTCAAGGTGCTCATGCGCGACAAGATCGGGAGCTTCAGCTCGCAGGAAGGCGTCTCCAACTACCTCAACAACTGGATCGCCGACTACGTGCTCCTCAACGACACCGCCGGCCAGGAGACCAAGGCGCGGCTGCCGCTGCGCGAGGCGCGGGTCGACGTCTCCGAGGTCCCCGGCAAGCCCGGCGCGTACCGCGCGGTGGTGTTCCTGAAGCCGCATTTCCAGCTGAACGAGCTCTCGGTCTCGATGCGGCTCGTCGCGGAGCTGCCGCCGCCGGCGGCATGACGAGGAGCGGCGCGCGCCGCGTACGTGCGTGCGTAGAAGGTGGCCGCGCTCGCGGCGGCGCCCCGCGATGGGGCCCGGCCGCGCGCGGGCCGCGCAATCGTGGATAGAGGAGGGATGAACCATGCAGAATATCTTCTGGGAAATCGATGGCATCAAGGGAGAGAGCACGTCGGCTCAGGGCAAGGACATGATCGAGCTCCTGTCCTTCAGCCACGGAGTGGCCATGCCGCTCACGGCCGGGCCCTCGAACACGAGCCGCGCGAGCGGCCGCTGCGTGCACAACGATTTCACGATCACCAAGTACCTCGACATCGCGTCGCCGACGCTCAACCTCAAGTGCTGCGGCGGCGAGGACATCAAGTCCATGAAGGTGCACATCTGGAAGGCTGACGTCGCTGGGGCGCCGCACAAGTACATGACGTACACCTTCGATAGCTGCATCATCACCTCCGTCTCGGTGACGGGCGGCGGGGATCAGCCGATCGAGACCATCACCTTCGGCTACAAGAAGGTCACCTGGGACTACGCGCAGCAGAAGCAGGAGGCGCCGGGCGGGGCCAAGGGCAAGAGCTCGGCGAGCTTCAGCGTCGAAGAGAACAAGGGCAAGTGATCTCGCGGGGCCGGCGCGCGCCGCCGCGTCGGCCTTCGCTGACAGGGGCGCTGAATGGAAGAGAGCTGGGGAGCAGCGGACGCGGGGCGCGTGCCCCTCTTCGACCGCCTGGTCGACGACACCCCGTCGCAGCGCAGCGAGGCGCGGCCGAAGCGCAGCCACGACCTCGACGCGCTGCGCGCCTCGGTTCTCCGCGAGCTCGAGCGGCTGCTCGGCACGCGCTGCCCCGTGCCCGGAGACGTGGCCCTCGCACGCCAGCGCACGGTGATCGACTACGGCCTGCCCGACCTCGAGCTCGGCGGCCGCGAGGTCGTCAAGGAAGACCGGTTCCGCGTCGCGCGGCTCATCCAGCAGACGATCGAGGCGTACGAGCCCCGCCTCGCGCGGGTCGAGGTCGAGCTGCTCCCTCCGGCGGACGGCGACGCGCGGCACCGCGTCGCCGTCCGCGCGCAGCTCGTCACCGAGCGGGTCCGCGAGCCGCTCAGCTTCACCCTGCCGCTGCCGGAGGTCGGGTGACGACGACCGACCACGACGCCGAGCTGCTCGATCTCTACGCCCGCGAGCTCGCCTACCTGCGGGAGCGCGGCGCCGAGTTCGCCGCGGCGTATCCCAAGATCGCCGCGCGCCTCGGCCTGGAGGGGCGCCACTCGGCGGATCCGCACGTCGAGCGCCTGCTCGAGTCGTTCGCGTTCCTGACGGCGCGCCTCCAGCGCCGCCTCGACAGCGATCTCCCCGAGCTCACCACGTCGCTGCTCGGCGTCCTCTATCCGCCGCTGCTCTCGCCCATCCCGTCGATGGCGATCGCGGCCTTCGAGGTGAGCCCCAGGGACAGCAAGCTCACCTCGGGCCACGTGATCGACCGGGGCACGCCGCTCTTCGCCGAGGCGCACGGGGGCCCCACCTGCCGTTTCCGGACGTGCGCTCCGGTCACCCTCTGGCCGATCGAGATCGAGGCCGCCGGCTTCGGCGCGCCCGAGGCGCTGGATTTGCCGCCGGGCTCCGGCGGCGTGATGGCGGCGCTCCGCATCCGCCTGCGGAGCGGCGGCCCTCCGCTGCGCGCGCTCGGGGTGCGGCGGCTGCGCTTCTTCCTGAGCGGCGGTGGCCTGAACGGCTATCGCCTGTACGAGCTGCTCTTCGGCCACACGCTGCGCGTCCTCTGCGCCGGCGAGGACGGCAGCCGGGAGCTCGCGGAGGCGCGGCTCCACCCGGTCGGCTTCGGGCCCGACGAGGAGGCGCTCCCCTACCCCGTGCACGCGTCCCCCGGGCACCGGCTGGTCCAGGAGTACTTCGCCTTTCCCGAGAAGTTTCTCTTCTTCGACGTCGAGCTGACGCAGCTCCCCGAGGGCACCGCGTGCAGCCTGCTGTTCCTGCTCGATCAGCGCCCGCCCGCGAGCCTCGTGGTGCGGGCCGACACCTTCCGGCTCGGCTGCGCGCCGATCGTCAACCTGTTCTCCCGCACGACAGAGCCGATCCGGGTCGATCACCGCTTCCCGGAGTATCGCCTGGTCGCGGACGCGCGCCGCGAGCGCACGACCGAGATCCACTCGATCCACAAGGTCACGGCAACGGCACCGGGCGAGGCGGAGCAGGTGGAGTACGCGCCGTTCTTCTCCTTCACGCACCACGCCGAGGGCGCGGGCCCGCGCGCGTTCTGGCAGGCCCGCCGCGTCGCGACGTCGCGCGAGGACGTGCCCGGCACGGACGTGACCCTGTCGTTCGTCGATCTCGACCTCTCGCCTCGGAGGCCCCCATCCCGGGTCGTGTACGCCTCGGTGCTGTGCACCAACCGCGACCTCCCCGAGGAGCTGTCTGCCGGCGTGTCGCTGTCCCTCGAGCGTGGGGCCGCCATGGGCCGGATCACCTGCCTCACCAAGCCGACCCCGCAGCGCGATCCTCCGCTCGGCGGACAGGCGCTCTGGCGGCTCGTCTCGAACCTATCGCAGAATCACCTCTCGATCTCGGGGCCGGGCGGCATGGACGCGCTGAAGGAGATCCTGCGCGTCTATCTCTTCGCGTCGATCCCCGAGGCGGAGCGCCAGATCCAGGGCATCGTCGGCGTGTCGGCGCGCACCGTGACGCGGCGGATCGGCGCGGACGCGTGGCGCGGGTTCTGCCGCGGGACGGAGGTGACGCTGACGCTCGACGAGGAGCAGTTCGTCGGATCGAGCCCGCTCTTGTTCGCGGAGGTGCTGAGTCGTTATCTCTCGCTGCACGCGCACATCAACTCGTTCACGGAGCTCGTGCTGAGGAGCACGGGGCGCGCGGAGGTCTGGAAGCGATGGCAACCGATGGCAGGCGCGAAGGCGCTCCTCTAGACGAGGAGGACGTGCTCTTCGCCGAGGGCCGGCGCTTCGACTTCTTCCAGGCCGTGGCGCTGCTCGAGGCGCGGGCGGAGGGCTGCCGGAGCGTGGGCGAGAGCGCCGAGCCCGCGGCCGAGGCGGTGCGGCTGCGCGGCGCGATCGACCTCGCGTTCCCCGAGACGGACGTGGCCGGGATCGAGCGCCCCGCGCGCGAGGGGGAGCCGGCGGTGTTGACCGCGAGCTTCATGAGCCTCGCGGGCGCGCTCGGGCCGCTGCCGCCGCCGTTCGCGGAGCTCGTGTACCAGCGCGCGGCGCGGCGCGACTTCGCGCTGCGCGATTTCCTGGACATCTTCAATCATCGCCTGCTCTCGCTGGTCTACCGCATCCGCAAGCGGCACCGGATCGGGCTCGGCGTGGCGTCTCCGGAGCAGGACGACGCCGCGCGGTACCTCTATGCGTTGATCGGCCTCGGGTTGCCGTCGCTGCGCGGGCGGCTCTCGGTGAGCGATCGCGCGCTGCTCGAGCCGGCGGCGCTGGTGGCGCGGGAGGTGCGGCCGATGGCGGGCCTCACGGCGCTGCTGCGGCATCACCTGCGGGTGCCGATCGAGGCGGCGCCGCTGACCGGGGCGTACCACCCGATCGAGGAGAGCGATCGGACGGCGATCGGCCCCTCGGGGCGCAACCGGGGGCTCGGGCATGGGGCGATCCTGGGGCGGCGGGCGTGGGACCAGGAGGCGGGGTTCGAGCTCGTCGTGGGGCCGCTGTCGCTCCGGGATTACCTGCGCTGCTTGCCTGGAGGGGACCTGCTCGAGCCGCTGTGCGCGCTGACGCGGTTCTATGCGGGCGAGGTGCTGAGCTTCACGGTGCTCCTGCGCCTGCGCGCCGAGGAGGCGCCGGCGGCGCGGCTCGGGAGGCGGCACGGGGCGCGCCTCGGGACGACGGCGTGCCTCGGCGGGGGCGCGCGGAGGCGAGAGCCGATCGAGAAGAGGCTGCGGGGGGCGGCGCTCGGGGGTGCTGGCGATCCGGATGCGGGCCCGGGCGCCTCGCCGCGGTCTGGTTGACGAGCTCGGTCGACCCGCAGTTTGGCCCTTCGCTCATCACACCGACGCTCGCCACGCCGCCCCGCTCGCTCTTCACGCCGAACTCCCATGCTCCAGCTCAGGAACAACACCGCGTTCAAGGCGAACATCGCGCTCTTCCCGGACGCTCGCGGGGTGGACACGCTCTACGTCGCGGTCCGCGCGACCTTCGCGCTCCGCGGCGGGGCGCTGCGCATCGCCGAGGCGCAGGAGCCGCTGAAGCTCGCGGACGAGTACTGGGGCGAGCCTGGACAGACCAGCCTGAAGCACGCCGCCGATCTCCACCTCGGCAAGCCGGCGACCGACGTGGTGCTGCTCGGCGAGGCGTGGGCGCCGCGCGGGCGCCCGGCGCCTTCGGTCGATGTGTCGCTCGCGGTCGGCCCGGTCGCCAAGGTGGTCCGCGTCTTCGGCGACCGGGAATGGCGCGGCCCGCTGGATCTCCGCATCTCTCCGCCGGTCCCGTTCGAGCGGTCGCCGCTCGTCTACGAGCGCGCCTTCGGCGGCGTGCTGAAGTACGATCCCGAGAAGGGTCCCCTGGAGATCGATCAGCGCAACCCGGTGGGCATCGGCTTCGGCCTGCGGAGCGCGCCGCCCGAGAAGGCGGTGCGGCGGCTGCCCAACCTGGAGGACCCGGCGCACCTCATCTCGGGCACGCGCGACCGCCCGCCGCCCGCGGGTTTCGGCTTCATCGCGCCCTCGTGGGAGCCGCGCAAGCGGTATGCGGGGACCTACGACGAGGCCTGGCAGGAGACGCGGGCGCCGTACCTGCCGAAGGACTTCGACGCGCGCTTCTTCAACGCGGCCTCGCCGGGCCTCGTCTGTCCGGGCCACCTGCGCGGGGGCGAGCCGGTCAAGGTGCAGAACGCCTCGCCAGATCCCTGGGATGTGCGGCTGCCGCTGTGCGATCTCGACGTGAAGGTCACGATCGAACCCAGCGTGGAGCGGCCGCCCATGCGGCTTCAGACCGTGATGCTCGAGCCTGGCGAGGGGCGGCTCGGGATCGTGTGGCTGGGCGAGGTGGGTTGCGACAAGCGAGCGCTCAAAGTGAAGCTGGTGGAGATCGACGCGAAGCGGATCGAGCTGAGCGGACGGAGGTCGTGATGGCGGCGCCGGGCGCGGACATCCTGCGGGTGGGGATGGTGAGCTCTGTCGGGCTGAGCGCCGAGGTGACGAGCGCGGCGGTCCGGGCGGGGATCGATCGGTTCCAGCAGAGCTCGGTCCTGGATCGCCGCTTCAATCCGCTGGTCATGGCGCTCGTGGCGACTCCGGATCTGCCGCCGCTCGCGCCTGCGCTCGAGGGGATCGCCGGGCTGACCGCGCGGCAGATCCGGATGCTGCGGCTGGCCGGCCCGGCGCTGCGCGCATGCCTCGAGGACGCTCCGCCCGGACCGGCGGCGGTGCTGCTCGCGGGGCCCGAGGCGTTCCCGGGAGGCCGTCCCGCGCCGGTGGGGCCGGTTTTCCTGGAGCACCTCGCTGCGCAGGCGGGGGTGAAGCTCGATCTGGCGCGGAGCCGGGTGTTCCCGGCGGGGCGGGCGGGGGTCTTCCTGGCGCTCGCCGCGGCGCTGGAGGGGCTCTCCGCGCGCCGGTATGATCGCGTCGTGGTGGGCGGTGTGGATACGCTCCTCGACCTGTACCTGCTCGGGACGCTGGACCTCGAGGAGCGGCTGCGCGCGGCGGGCATCTTCGACGGTTTCATCCCGGGGGAGGGCGCGGCGTTCCTGCTGCTCGCGCGGCCGGGCTCGGGGCGCACGCCGCTGTCGCGGCTCGTCTCGGTGGGCACGGCGGAGGAGGAAGGGCACCGCTACACGACGGCGGCGCCGTACCGCGGCGAGGGGCTGGACGCGGCGCTCAAGACCGCGTTCGCGGCGGCGCCGGGGGGGCCTGTACGGACGGTGTATGCCGGCTTCAACGGCGAGAGCTTCTTTGCCAAGGAGTGGGGGGTGGCGATAGCGCGGCACAAGAAGAGGATCGCCGAAGACTTCGTGATCGAGCACCCTGCAGATTGCGTGGGCGACGCAGGGGCGGCGCTCGGGGCGATGCTGGTGGGGCTGGCGGCGATGTCGCTGGCAGAGGGCCGCCGCCCGTCACGCTGCCTGGTGTGGGCGCCGTCGGATCTGGCGGCGCGCGGCGCGGCGATCCTGGACAGGGAGTGATTCGGCGAGCGGAAGGGACAGGAGGAGCGAGCGATGGGAACGAAGGTGTTCGCCAACATGCGCGGGGTGGTCCACAAGCAGAGCGGCGGCATGAGCATGGTGTTCCCCGACGTCTGCAAGACGCCGACCCCCGGCGGGCCGGTGCCGATCCCTTATCCGAACATCGGGCAGGCGTCGGACACGTCGGACGGCCCGAAGAAGGTCACGTGCGACGGGAAGATGCCGATGGTGAAGGGGGCGAAGTACTCGAAATCGAGCGGCGACGAGGCGGGGACGGCCGGCGGCGTGATGAGCTCGTGCAACCGGGGGGAGTGCGAGTTCATGCTGTACTCGTTCGACGTGAAGTTCGAGGGGAAGAACGTGTGCCGGCTGGGGGATCCGCTGTTCCATAACAAGAAAAACATGATGGGATGAACGCCGGACGCAGCGGCGAGCGAGCGAGACGCGATGCAGGTCGGCGAGACAGTCACGGACATCCAGGCGATGACGAGCGGCGAGTGCGTCATCTGCTCAAAAAACCACGATAATCCCAAAAAAGAGGACATCAAAGACGTCGCGCCAGGCGACACGAACTGGCACCGGAGGACGATGACCGGAGTCCTCGAAAGAACAAGCGAAAAGCAATCAATTTACCACAACAACTCATTCCCCCCGAGCTACGCATACCAGGGACACCACTGCATCGCGCTCAAAACCCTCGTCCAAGACGCGAATTCGAGCCCCAAGGATAGAATCCTTAGGCTCAATCATTTCCTCAAGAAGGTCGGCTTCTACCCCAACCGCGACAAGAACTGCATCGGCCTCCCGGAGATGGCGAGCAAAAAGCGTCAAGACTACGAGAACTTTTGGCTATCCATCGACGAAGGCAAGCCGCTGCAGCTCCACGGCCCGGGGCACGACCACCGCTACTTCAACGCCTGCACCGCGATGATGCAGCGACTTCTCGAGCTAATTGTACCCGACGCCGAAGACTGCGAGAAGACGAGCAAAAGCGACTGGGAAAACGACCTGAAAGAGCTCATAGCGCAGGCCGAGAACCATGCATTCATTTGCCTGGCCGGCGCGTCATGGGTCGTGCACAGAAAAGAACTATCCGAGGCCATCAGACTCTATCGACAGAAAAGCCCGAACAAAGACGTAACATTCCCCGTCCTAAGACTGCAAAGCCAGGGCGGCGAAGGACCGTTCAAGAAGGGCAAATAAGGCAAAAGGAAGGCCGATGCATTATGTCCTGGAGCCAGCCCCGGAGCTCGACCTCGTCGCGGGCATAGAGGAGCCTGACGCCGGCCTCCTGCCGAAATATATGCAGGGGGTCAAGCTCCCCCCTGATGAGGCCGCAACGGTCAAGCGCGTCGTGGTCGAAACACCCATGGATGAATATCCAGATCACTTCATGACGCTGCACGGCCCTGTCGTAAGCCGCCGGTTCATCGAGGCGCTTTCGCGCAACGGGATCGACAATTTCGATGGATACCATGCTCGGCTAATCTGCCCGAACATCGAGATCGAATCGTACTTTGTCTGGAACGTGGTCGGGCGGATCGCCTGCATCGACCACGGACGGGCGGAATACACGACTTACAAGGAGAAGATCGCCCGCATCCAGAGCTTGGCAATCGACGAGAGCCGGACTCACGGTGCGAAGCTTTTCCGTCTCGATGAAGCCCCCGCAGTGCTCCTCGTCGCGCATGATGTTCGAAAGGCGTTCGCTTCGCTCACCGGCGTCGTCCTCACGGAGGCGGAGGGATGGAGCGATGATCACTGGTTCTAGAGTACTACAATTGCACTTCGGCGAGGCAGCCGGCCCCGTTCCGACGCCGCGCCGCACGCCCGGTCACCCGCGCATTACGCCCAGAGCAACGTAACCCGCCTCCCCGACGGCGTCTTCGCCTCCTCGAACCGCGTGCGCGCGTCGATCTCGCCCGCCTCCTTGCGCCGGTCGAAGATCACGAGCACCCCCTCGTCGAGCCCGATCTGCGCGAGGTACCCGTCGAGCTGCGCCAGCCCCTTCGGCAGCGGGCTCTTCTCCCCCTCGCGCCAGACCTTGAGCTCCAGCGCCGCGCGCTGCACGGCGCGCCGCCCCTCGGCGTCGCGGTAGGGCCAGCGCACGAGCAGGTCGATCCTCCCTCGGCCGAGGCCGTACTCGCGGTCGATCGTCCCACCGCCGTTCACCACCCGCTGCAGGAAGGCCATCAGCACGATCTGCGGCGCCACCTCGTGGTAGCCGAGGCTCCCGGCGAGCGCCTCGCCGTGCTCCCGCCAGAACGCGGCGAACTCCTGGAGCAGCCGCGCCACGTCGAGCCGGCCGTCCGGGAGCACGAAGCGCCTCGGCTCGGCCAGGATCACCGGCTCGACATCGCCGGCGAGCACCCGGGCGATCACCTCGCGGTAGATGGGGTTCGCGACGCGCGCGGGGTTGTTCGAGGCGAGCAGCCCGAGGTCGCGAGCGTACTGGAGATCGTCCTGGTACGTGTCGCCGCCGGCCGACAGCGCGCCCGCGAGGAGCGGCTCGATCACGCGCCGGATGCGCGGCTCGTGCAGCCGCGCGACGAGCGAATCGAGGTGCGTCGCGCGGGCGAGGATGAGCCGCTCCTTCGCCTCCTCGACGTGCGCCACGGTGATCGGCTCGTCCGGCGGGACGGCGAGCTTCTCCACGATCTCCCGGGCGAGCGCGTTCACCAGCCAGGGCTGGCCGGCCGTCAGCGCGAACGCGCGCTCGACGGCCTCCTCCGTGAACAGCTGGCCGGTCTCGGCGGTGTGCTGACCGTACAGGTCGCGCACCTCCTCGCAATCGAAGTCGCCGACCCTGAGCGATTCGATCTTGATGTTGAACGGGCTCGCCGTGCCGAGCCGGCCTGGATCCCCCCCGCTCGCGGCCTTGTACTCGCGCACGTCGCGCAGGCCGCACAGCACCACCGAGGCGGGAAAGTCCACTGGACGGTTCGAGAAACCGGCCCGGAGCTGGCGCAGCACGCTGATCAGGCTCTGGCCTCGCAGCGCATCGATCTCGTCGAAGAACAGCACCAGCGGCCGCGGACACGCGCGCGCCCATGCGGACAGCTTCGCCCGGAGCAGCCCCTCGTCTCCCTCGAGCGACATCGGCGGCGGCCTGAGCTCCGCCGGCAGCTCCACCTCCGCTTGGAGATCGATCTCCCGCAGGATCGCCCGCTGCGCCGAGCCGATGTCGTCGCCCCACGCCTCGCCCTCCTCGCACGAGAACAGCAGCGCCGCAAAGCGCCCCGCCGCCGTAAGCCGCCGCGCCAGCGCCCGCAGCGCCGTCGTCTTGCCCGTCTGCCGCGGCGCGTGCACCACGAAGTAGCCCATCTGCTCCACGAGGCCGGGCGCCTCGGGCAGGCGCCGCTCCGCCGGGATCATGTAGTGCCAGTCCGGGCGGCAGGGCCCGGCCGTGTTGAAGCGGCGCGCCATGCGCGGAGCTTGCGTCCCGCCCCCGCCCGGCCGCAAGGCCCGGCCGCACGCAGGCCACGAGCGCGCCGCGCGCGCGGCCGGCCTGGCACGCTCATCCCCTGCGCGCCGCGCTCTACCTCTACACGCCGAGCTCCGCCCGCTGCGCCTCCCCCCGCGCACGCACCTCGAACACCCCCAGCCGCGGCCTCAAGAAGCACCGCTCGATCGCCGCCGCCGCCCTCGCCGGTTGGCTCCCGCGCCGCAGCACCTCGTTGAGCCCCTCCAGATCGACCCCCCTCCCCCAGAGATGCCTCTTCCCCGCCGCGAAGTCCCCTCGCCGCCGCGCCCACCACCGCCCCACGGCCGCCGCGTCGGGCCACAGGAGCCCGTCGTCCGGATCGGGCCCCACGTCCTCGTCCTCCGGGTCGTCGCTCGGCCCGGCCTCCTCCAGCTCGGGCCCTTCGAGCTCCTCTCTCACCAACTCCACGCCCGTGATCAACGACAGCGCCCCGCCCGCCAGGCGAGCCAGCCTGGGCGCGCTCATCCGTTCGATGAGCCACGGCACGTGCGCCGGATCCCCGAGCGCCCCCACCCCCGCGATCGCCGCCCGCGCCGTCCCCGGCGATTCACCGAGCCCCCTCAGCCATCTCGCCCCCGCGTGCGGACCGAGCCGCCGCAACGCCACGCCCGCCGCGCGCTCCGCGAGCGCTCCGCCACCCGCAGCGATCTCGAGCAGCACATCGACGCCCCGCGCCTCCCCGAGCAGCGCCGCCGACCACGCCGCCCAGAACCGCACCGCCTCGTCCTCGGCCGAGAGCGCCCGCCGCGCATCGTCGAGCCCCTCCACGTACCCGAGCTCCCCGAGCGCTTTGAGCGCCCTGGCCCGCAGCCGCGCGTCCTCTGCGGAGAGCGCCTCCTTGAGCGCCGGCCCCGGATCCCGCCGCCGCACCGCGCTCGCGGCGATGCCGATGGTCCGGAGCGCCGGCTCTGCCTTCGCGCCGAGCAGCGCTGGCAGCACGTCCTTCACGAGCTCCGGCGCCGCCCACCCGAGCGCCGACACGACCCCGCGCGCAACCGCCGGCGCATCGATCCCCCGCGCGATGAGCGCCGCGATGTCCCCCTGATCCCGCCGCGCGAGCGCGAGCGAGAGCGCCGCGAACACCTCGCCCGCCCCCCCTTCCTCGGCCGCGGCCGCGCAGCCGTCCCACGCCGCGCGCCCGCCTCGCGCGAGCAGATCGAGCTGCGCCGCGAGCCGCCCGTCGACCTCCGCCAGGCCCTTCAGGTCGTACCGCGGATCGCGCGCCGCCCCGTCTCGCTGGCTCCACAGAAATCCTGCGTTGTCCACCGCCTGCGCGAAGACCTCATCCTCGGTGATCGACAAGGGCGCTCCTTTCGCGACGCGCTCGCCCACGCCCGGGCGGACGTCAGTTGTTCTTCACCTCGCTGCCCTTGATCGCGACCTTCCCGTCGCCCTTCAACGTGAGATCCGCGCCGGCCTCGCCCTTCAGCGCCTTCCCAGCCTTGAGCGTCATCGCCTGCTCGCTCTTGATGGTCACCGTCTTGGCCTCGATGACCAGGTTCCCCTTCACCTTGAGGACGTGATTGCCCTTCACCTCCTGGGTGAAGTTGGCCTTGTTGGTGTGGGTCTCGTGCCCCTCGACCGTCAGGTCCCGCGTCCCCTTGACCGCGTGCGACTCGTTGCCCTTCGACACGTCGATCGTGCGGTTGCCCTTCCCCACCGTCAGCAGGTCGTCCCCCTTGTCGATCGTCACCGTGCGGCTCTTCTCCACGCTGATGGTCTGGTCTCCGCCCACCGCCAGCGTCTGATCGTTATCGATGGTGATCGACTGGTCGTGCTTGACGCCGATCGTCCAGTCGTTCTCCACGTCGACGACCATGTCCTTCTGGGCGTGCATGAAGAGCTCCTCGCTGTCCTTCTTGTCCTCGAAGCGGAGCTCGTTGCCCGCGCTGCCCCCCTTCGACGACCGGGACAGGAGCGTGCTCTTCGTCTGCTCGCCGGGAAGCGCGTAGGGGACCGTCTGGTCCGCGTTGTACACCGACCCGGTGCAGAGCGGCCGGTCGGGATCGCCGCCGAGGAAGCTGACCACGACCTCCTGGCCGACGCGCGGCAAGTACCAGCTCCCCCACCCCTTGCCGGCCCAGGACTGGGCGACGCGGATCCAGCAGGAGCTGTTCTCGTCGCGCTTGCCGTACCGGTCCCAGTGAAACTGCACCTTGATGCGGCCGAACTCGTCGGTCCATATCTCCTCGCCGCTCTTGCCGACGACGACGGCCGTCTGAGCCCCCGCGATGATGGGCCTCGGCGTCACGCGCGCGGGGCGAAAGGGGCTCTGCATGGGCATCGCCTCGAAGGAGTTCTGGTACTCGTCGTTGTCGGCCGAGTGCGTGACGGCGAGCAGCAGGTACTCGCCGTTCACGTCGGAGCGCTCGTGCTGGACGAGCTGGAACGCATGGCCGGCCGTGAACGCGCGGCAGAACGAGCTGCCGACGAGGCGCCGGGCCACGCCCTCCTCCGCCTCGATGCGACGCGTGGCGATCGCGTCGCCGGCGCTCTTGTCGGCGTAGCCGCCGGGATACTCGAAGAGCGCGAGCTTCGCCCCGCCGCCGCTCGCCTGGCTGAGCAGCGAGGTGCTGGGCGCCTTGAAGTTGTAATCGGTCGCCGCATACGACCCCGCGACGACCTCTCCGATGAGCTCGCAGACGGTCATCGCGTCCTCATCGCGCGTCGAGGTATCGGCGGCGCCCACGTAACGCACGTCGCCGAGATCGGGGCAGCGCGGGTTGCCCGCGCTGTCGTCGCCGAGGACGAGGGTGTGCTTTCCGTCCTCGTGCTGGAAATAGTAATAGATGCCCTCCTCCTCCAGCAGCCGCGAGATGAACTGAAACGCGGTCTCCTGGTACTGGACACACACCTCGCGAGGAGCGTACGAGCCGGTCAGCTCGTCCTTGTAATCGGAGAAGCCGAGATCATCGAAGATCTGCTTCACGATATCGGGCACCGATCTGTCCTGGAAGATGCGGGAGTCGGTGGTCCTGGTCAGAAACCAGAGCCAGGGGTGGATCTCGGCGCGATAGGCGGTCCTCGGCTGGCCGCCGTCCACGTGGACACGCCCGGCCTGACGGAAGCGCGTGACGACGCCGTGGATCGTGCGCTCGCCGCCGCTGGAGAGGCGAATGACCGCGGTGATGCCCTGGCCGACGATGGAAGCAAAATCGATGGCCCGCTCCTCGGACAGGAGGTCGAGCTCGAACCGGAACAGGCCAGACAGCCGCTCCTCGCCATGGATCCTGACGAGGGCGAGGGCGTCGGGGCCGAGGGGGCTATGGAGGGCGAGGATCGTCTTCGCCTGGGAGTAGGGCATCGCGCATCCTCTTGGTTCAGGGCCGGCGGTCGGGCCGAGACTACCACAGGGGGCCCGCGGAGCCGCAGCGCGGCGACGGGCCCAGAGGCCATTGGCGTCCAGCGAGCGGTGTGCGACAAGGACATCGCTGCCCTCGAGAGGCGGCGCTGATTGTCTTCGCTGGCGCGGGTGCGTTGTGACCCCTTACGACGAGCTCCCCTCCCTGTTCCGTGGGCACCTGACCGCGGAGAACCGCGCGTTCTTGCTCGCGAAGCGCGGACGCTTGCAGGCGGACGGATGACGGCGGGGCTGACACTCCTGGCGCTGGTGGCGCTGCTCGTGACGGCGCTCGTCGCCGAGCGGGGGCGACGGCAGCTACGGAGGGCTCTCGAGGACACGCGGCGCGCGCTCGCAGCAGGGGAAGCGGCTCAGGCCGAGTCGGCGCGGGAGCGCGAGGCCGTGCGCCGCGGCGCGGAGGCCGCTCGCCATGCGCAGGACACGACGCAGCGCGAGACCGAAGCGGCGCGGCTGGCCCAAAGCGCGGCCCAGCGCGACGCCGAAGCAGCCCAGCATGAGGCCGAAGCGGCGCGGCAGGCGCAACGCGCGGCCCAGCGCGACGCCGAAGCAGCCCAGCATGAGGCCGAAGCGGCGCGGCAGGCGCAACACGCGGCCCAGCGCGACGCCAAGGCCGCGCTGCGCGAAGTCGAAGCGGCACGGCAGGCGCAACACGCAGCCCAGCGCGACGCCGAAGCGGCACGGCAGGCGCAACACGCAGCCCAGCGCGACGCCGAGGCAGCCCAGCGTGAGGCCGAAGCGACCCTGCAGGCGCAGCACGCGGCGCACGCCGCCCTGGAGTGCGCGAAGGCTATCGCAGAAACGGAGCGCCAGGCAGCGCTGGAGGAGGCCCGGCAGGCGCGCGCCGAGCGGGACTCATTCGCGCTGGAGGTGCGGGTGCTGCGCGCGGAGCTCTCGACGGCGCGCAAGCCTGTCGAGAAGGCGCCGCAAGCGGCGGAAAAGCTCGCGGGAATCTCCGTGAAGCCGAGGACGCCGAAGACATCCGAGCAGCCGGGCAAAACGAGCTGGTGGTGTCAGCAATGCGGGCGAGGAGGAACGCGGCCCGAGCGGTGCTGCAGATAGATGGGAGATAGATGGGAGATAGATGGGAGATAGGTGGGAGATAGGTGGCAGATGATGGTCGGTTCGGTCGATCGGCGCGCGCGCAGACCGGGCCGTCGCTCGTCTCCACGCAGCGCACGCCGGAGCGACCGCCCCCCTGTCAGTGAGCCCACATCTACAGCTCGGCTCTATCGCGCCCCCGAATGCTTGACCGCGGCTTGAGGCCACCCTGCTCAGCGTCGTACAATCGACCAGAATGAAGTTTTTCCAGGCCATCGCTCGGATGGGGCTGAAGTCGGGCGACGATCCGAAGGTGCGCCAGCACAAGAAGATCCTCACGCTCACCGCGGCGCTCAAGGCGTGCGCGTGCCCCGTCTGGGTGATCGCCTATGGGGCAGCCGGGGACCACCGCTCGGCGGCGATCCCGCTCGGCTACATGGTGTGTACCGGCCTGAGCCTCGCCCACTTCGCCAGGACGAAGAAATTTGCCGGGTTCCGCTTCCGTCAGGCGCTGCTCATCTTCGCCCTGCCGTTTCTCATGCACGCGAGCCGGGGAGGGTTCGTCGGATCGAGCGGCGTCGTCCTGTGGGCGCTCCTCGCTCCGCTGACGTTGCTGCTGTTCCACGGATCGCGGGCGTCCATCCCCTGGTTCATCGCGTACGCGCTGCTCGTGATGGCCGCCGGCGTTGCCGACCCGCTCCTCTCCGGCGTCGCGCCGGAGGCGCCTCCGAGCCTCCTCGCCGGCTTCTTCGCGATGAACCTCCTCACGGTGTCGGCCATCGCGTACGCAGCGGTGCAGTATTTCGCGCGCCAGCTCGCGGAGGAGCAGGAGAAGCTCGCGGAGCTCGTCGTCTCCTCGGCGCAGGCGCTCGACGACCTCGCGAGGTGGTCGTCCGCCGCGGCGGCGCAGATCGCGGAGGCGATCGGCGCCCGCGAGGTCGCGGTGTGGAAGGCCGAGGAGCAGGCGATGGTCAGCCTCACCGCGACCACCACCGAGGCGCCGCACGTCGACGCGCTGCGCCACGCCGCGCTCACGCAACACTCCTCTCCGAGATCCGCGGAGGTCGTGGTCCCCGTCCTCGGCATGTCGGGCGACGTCCACGGCGCGCTGGTCATCGTCGGCAGCGGCGTCGTGTGGAGCGATACGACCCGACGGCTCGTCCGCTCGTTCGCGCACCACCTCGGCAGCGCGCTCGAGCTCTCGCGGCTGCGCAAGGATCTCGCGAGCGCGGCGGAGCGGCGGGCAGCGACGCTCGAAGACATGGTGCGCCGCGGAATCGATATCCTGCAAATATGCCCGAGCTGCCAGCGCTGTTACGATCAGCGTGTGGAGCGATGCCTCGATGACGGCGCCGCGCTGAACAGGCCGCGGCCGTTCCCCTATCGCGTGGCAGGGCGGTATCGCCTGACCCGGGCCGTCGCGGAGGGCGGCATGGGCAGGGTGTTCAAGGCCCACGACGAGCGGCTCGGGCGCGAGGTCGCGATCAAGACCATCAGGACAGAGCACTTCAACAACGAGGATGTGCGCGAGCGGTTCGCGAGAGAGGCGCGCCTCGTCGCGCGAATCCATCATTCGTCCGTCGTCGAGGTGTACGACTCGGGCGAGCTCGAGGACGGGACGCTCTTCATCGTGATGGAGTGGCTGGAGGGCTTCACCCTCGCTCACGCCATGAAGTCGCACGGGCCCGGGACGCCAGCCCAGGTGGCGGTGCTGCTGCGCGAGGGTGCCTCGGCGCTCGGCGCTGCGCACGCGGCGGGGCTCGTGCACCGCGACGTCAAGCCGGAGAACATCTTCCTGATCCCGTCGACGGGGCCGGGCGACTTTCACGTCAAGATCCTCGACTTCGGTATCGCCAAGGAGCTCTCCGCCGACGTGAGCGCGACCTCGACGGGCATCTTCCTGGGGACTCCGCTCTACATGGCCCCGGAACAGGCGCGCGGCAGGTCGGTGGACGCGCGCAGCGATCTCTACTCCTTCGCGGCCGTCGCTTACCAGGCGCTCACCGGACGGCGCATCGCCGCCGGAGAGGACCTCGCCACCATCCTGTCGAGCCTCTCGCGCGCCCCTCCGCCGCCCGTCTCGTCGCTGCTCCCGGGGACGCCGCCGGACGTCGACCGCGCCTTCGCGCGGGCGCTCGCGCTGTCGCCGGACGAGCGGCCTCAGGACGTCGAGGAGTGGGTGAGCTCGTTCGCCGGCCTGCTCGACAGCCTGCCCAAGCGGAGCCCGGGCTGGCGCATGTCAGGCGACGCGCCCGACATGGAGGAGCTCTCCAGCGCCGAGACGGTCCTGATCCACGAGCCCAGAGCGCGGATGCCGTCGGACGTGTCCCGCGCGTCGTGATCGCGCCGCGCGCGCCTTCGCGAGGCGCGATCACGACGCGCACGTCGGGTCTTGCAAAAAGGGCGGCGGAAGGGCTATCCCCGAGGACGGGACCTCATGCTGTGCCCTCGTTGCCACCGGCGGTACGCGGATGACCACCGCTTCTGCCCGCACGACGGAGAGAAGCTGGTCGCGAGCCACGACATCCGGCGGATCCGGTCCCAGCCCACCGAGCACGTGGGCGCGATCGTCGCCGAGCGGTACCGGGTGCGGGGCCTGATCGGCAGCGGCGCCATGGCGCAGGTGTTCCTGGCGGAGGACACGAAGAGCGGCGCGCCCGTCGCGCTGAAGCTGCTGGAGCCGAGGTTCCGCCGCGAGCCCAAGGTGAAGGCGCGGTTCCTCCTGGAGGCCAAGGCCGCGGCCACGGTCGTTCACCCGAACATCGTCGAGGTCCTCGACATCGGCCTCCATGAAGGGTCGCCTTACCTCGTGCTGGAGTTCCTCTTCGGCGAGTCGCTGAGCTCGCTGCTCCTGCGCGAGAAGCGGCTTTCCCCGGAGGCCGGCGTGCCCTTCCTCCTGCAGGCCGCGGCCGGGCTCGGCGCGGCCCACCGCGCGGGGATCGTCCACCGCGACGTGAAGCCCGCCAACGTGTTCCTCGTGGGGGAGAAGGGCGACGCCTGGGCGGCCAAGGTCGTCGATTTCGGGTTCGCGAAGCTGTACGAGCACTCGGGGCTCACGCAGGCCGGGGTGACCGTCGGCACCCTGGAGTACATGGCGCCGGAGCAGACCGTCAGCGACCCTCCCGACGGGCGCACGGACGTCTACGGCTTCGGCATGCTCATGTACCGGATGTTCACCGGCCGCCTCCCCTTCAGCGTCGCGCGGAGCTCCTCCCCTGCCCTGGCGCCCGCCATGGACGAGGCCGTGGTGCTGGCCAACCAGCTCGTCACGCCGCCCCCGCCGCCCAACCTGGGTGAGAGCCCGGCGTCGCGGGCGCTCGAGGCGGTGATCGCGAAGTGCCTGCGCAAGCGGCCGGAGAACCGGTATGCCTCGATGGAGGCGCTCGGCGAGGATCTCGCCCGGCTCGGGCGGCCCGGCGCGCTGGCGGCGCACGCGCCGATCGCCTCGCCCGACGTGTACGCGGCGCAGACGCCCTATGGAGAGCACGCGGCGCGGTTCCTCTACAAGCAGCTCGGCAGGGTGTACGGCGACGCGCCGTAGCCGCGGCATGCCCGGAGCGCGCTCCCTCGCGCGACGCCGCGCTCCCGCGCTGGCCGCCTGCGCCGCCGCGCTCGGCTGGCTGCTCTGGCCGCTCGCCGCGGGCGCGTCGCCCGAGGCGCCGCGGCAGGCGGCGCCGGCGGTCGCCGCCACGGAGCCCGACATCCGCCCCACGCTGACGTGGCTCTTCGTCCAGCTCGTGCCGAGCCCCGAGCTGTGGCTCGAACCGGGCGAGGCGCGCTTCGGGTTCCGCTGGCAGGTGACGCCGCTGCTCTACTCGTTCGGGATCAACCGCAAGCTCTCGCCGTGGCGCGCCTTCATCGCGGAGCCGCTCACGCGTCACGCCGGCTCGATCGAGCTCTTCGGCTCGCCCGGGTACGTCGCCCGTCCGGGCGCGTTCGCCGATCGCTGGGTGATCCGGGGCGGCGTCCGCGCCTATTTCCCGCTCCTCGACGGCGGCGACTACCTGTCCTGCTCGCTCGGCGGATCCGCGCTCCATGCTCGAGGGCAGGTGGCGGCCTCGTACGAGGCGGGGGTCTATACCCTGTTCGGCGCCCTGGGCGCGCAGGTGGCGGCCACGCCGACGGCCGCCTTGCGATCGACCACGTTCACGCTCAGCATCCGCTACTTCTGACGCCGCGCATGGCCACGCGCCCCTCCTCGTCGCCAGCTCGCCTGTCCGCCGCGGCGCTCCTCGCGCTCGCGGGCCTGTCGTGCGGCGTGCCCGCGCGCATCCTGGAGAGCAACGTGGCGAGGCTGTTCGCGAGCCCGCTGCCCGTGCCGGACAAGGTGCGCGCGCCGTACCGCCCCGAGGCGAGGCTCGCAGCGCTCTGGGTCGGGCACGCGACCGTGCTCGTGCAGATCGACGACCGATGGATCCTGACCGACCCCGTCTTCACGTCGACGGTGGGCCTCATGGTGAAGCGGCTCGTCGAGCCGGGGCTCGCCCCGGAGGACCTGCCGCCCATCGACGCCGTGCTGATCTCGCACATGCACCTCGACCACCTCTCGCTCGGGTCGCTGTCCCTGATCGAGCCGAAGGTCCGCGCGCCGCTCGTGCCTCGGGGCGGGCTCGTCTACGTGCCTAACCATAGCTTCGCGTCGTTCGAGGTCCCGACCTGGACGACATGGCGGCAGGGCGATCTCGAGATCACGGCCGTCCCGGTGCGGCACTCCGGCTATCGCTACGGGCTGGACCGGGACTGGATGACGGAGAGCTTCACGGGTTATGTCGTCGAGTACCATGGAATCACGGTCTACTTCGGCGGCGACACAGCCTACGACCGCGATGACTTCGTGAAGACGCGCGCGCGATTCCCCGCGATCGATCTGGCCCTCTTGCCGATCGCGCCGGTGGGGCCGCGCGAGTTCATGGAGAGCAAGCACGTCGATCCGGCGGAAGCGGTGCAGGCCTTCCTCGACCTCGGGGCGCGGCGGATGATGGCTATCCATTTCGACACGTTCATCAACAGCACCGATACGTTCGGAGAGGCGCCCCGCGAGCTCCGGCGCGTCATGGCCGCGCGCGGGCTGGGGCCGGATCGCGTGATCCTGCCCAGGCACGGAGAGCAGCGGATCCTCATCACGAGGGGCGAGCCCGGGGGCGCGGCGGCGGCGAGCGCGCCGGCGCCGCGCGGCGAATAGGCCGGGTCAGTCGAGCTCGCGGAGCGCCGCCGCGTAGTCCTCGGGCGTGTTCAGGTTGCGCAGCGATCGCAGCGCCGGATCCGCGGCGCGGAGCCGCGGATCCGCGAGCAGGAGCTCCGGCTCCGCGACAAGGGTGCGCGCCCGCTCGAGCAGGGTGGAGAGCCGCAGCCTGCCCTCGGCGAGCAAGGCCGCCACCTCGCCGCGCACGGCGCACGCGTACACCGCGGCGAGCGGGTGATGGTGCCCCTCCGCCCGCGGCACCGCGATGGCGTGGCCGCCCGCCTGGAGATCCGCGAGGCGCCGCACGAAGGCGGGGTGCAGGAAGGGCGCGTCGGTCGAGGCGACGTAGGCCCGCTCGGCGAGCGGCGCGATCGCGTCGAGCCCGGCCGCGACGCCCTGCAGCGGCCCGCGGCCCTCCACCGGATCGCGCACGAGCAGCACCCCCTCCGGCAGCGGCGGCAGCTCCTGCCCCGGCGCCGCGACCACCACGATCGGCCAGGCCGCCTCGCCGAGGCGCCGCACCACCCGCTGGAGCAGCGCCTCACCCCCGAACGGCAGCCATGCCTTGGGGCGCCCCATCCGGCGGCTCTGCCCGCCGCACAGCACGACGCCCGCGAGGCCGGCCACGCGGCCCGCCCCGCCGCCGTCCTCCGAGGGCGCCGTCATGAGCTTCACCGCCGTCCTGCATACCACCCCTGCCCGGTACATGCGCCCGCGGCGCGCGCCGAGCGCCGACCGCTGCCGCCGGTGCGCTCGTGCCAAGCCTCAAGGCGCCGGCAGGAGGACCCGCGCGCCGCGGGCGAGCGTCACGCCGTCCACGTGGCCCATCAGCGGTCGCTCCGGCAGGACGACGTGAAAGTGCGTGTTCGACCCCATGTGCGTGAAGACGCCGTGGTGGCGCTTCGAGAAGAAGCCCACCAGCACCCCCTCGGCGGCGGGGAGCGCTCCGTTCACCGACGCCCGCACATGGTCCGCGTGACCGCCGCCGGGGGCGAGCTTTCTCCCGTCGATGACGTGCCAGCGGAGATCGCGGAAGCCGCCGCGCACCTGGACCGGGACAGCGCCCTCCGTGTCGAGCCCGCGCTCCCGCAGCAAGGCCTCGATGCGCGCGTCGATCTGCCCGTCAGGCACGTCGGCGTCGAGCGTCGCCTCCTGCCAGCGCGCGACGTTCGCCACCACGAAGAGCGCCGCCTCCTCCTCCGCCCCGGCGGGGCGCACGTCGAGGGTCCCGTCGTCGCGCGCATAGGAGGTCCAGATCGCGTCGTCGACGACCGTCACCTCCCCGCGCAGCGCGCTGAGCGCCCCGATCCCGAACGCGCGCGGGCCAGGCACCACATCGCCGATGCGCACGGCGGGCCCCGTCTGCCCCTCGTGCATGATCGCGCGCAGCGCGCCGAACGAGCGGACCTGCACCGCCGCCGGCGCGCCCGGCGCCGGCCCCGCGGCGGCCTCGCAGGAAGGCGTGCAGGAGGCGATCGGGGCCATCAGGAGAGCTCCGAGGAGCCCGGGAAGAACGCTAGGGAGAGTCGCTCGCATCGCTCGCATGGGGTTGCTCCTCTGTCGCGCGGGTCACGCGCGAGAGCGCGCGATTCAGGACGTGCAGCGCGCGCACCACGGCGGCGCGCTCCTCGCAGGGGATGGCGTCCACGATCGACTGGAACCGCACCAGGCTTTGCCCCTCGAGTCGCCCCGCCATGCGGCGCCCGGCCGAGGTGAGCCGCAGGCGGCGGACCCGCCCGTCTTCCTCGCTGACGTCCTGCTCCACCCGGCCCTCCTCGCGAAGGCGCTGTATCAGCCGGGTGACATTGCTCTTGTCGATGCCGAGCGCCCGCCGCAGGTCGCTCTGGGAGAGCTGCTCTCCCGCCCGCTCGGCGTCCGCCAGGACCGTCAGCGCGTGGGCCTCGCGCGGCGCCACCCGGACGCCGCACGGCGTGCGCTCCTCGTCCAGGAGACCGAAACCGCGCACGAAGGCGCGGACCTCCGAGCGGAGCTCTCTCGTGGTCACCCTTCGAGGAGACCACAGATGGTTGCGATGCGCAACTAATTTGGCACCGGGGCACTCCGCGCCGCGGCGAGCTCGGCCACACGGCCGGCGACTGCCGAGCTGTCATGTTTCTGCGGCATGAGGTCGCGCCGCTCGGCGGCTCTGGCTGGCCGGCGAGGCGGTCAACCACGAGGGAGGATCGATGCGATGGTGCTGCCCTCGACGGGGAGCATGACGCAGGGATCTCAGCGGCTGGCGCGGCGCTTCCAGCGGCGTCGCGCCCCGCCGGCGGCCGCGCCGCCCAGGGTCAAGGCGAGGGCGCTCGCCCCTGCTCCTCCGCGCTCGAGAGCGCGACCTCGCCGAGCACGCCGTGGTTCGCCGCGCCGAACAGGTTGTCCGGATCGACGGCCTGCTTCACCTGCTGCATGAAGGCGCGCGCGCCGTCCGAGTAGATGTCCTTCACGAAATCCTGCCGGATCTTGCCGATCCCGTGGTGGTGAGACAGCGACCCTCCGGCGGCGAGGATCTCCTCTCGCGCGGCGTGCTCCATCTCGGCGTAATGGCGCACGGGGTCGTCGACGCCCTTCGCGTAGAAGCCGAGATAGAAATAGATACAGACGCCCGTGGGGTAGACCTGGGTGATACGCCCCGTGAAGAACGGCTTGCCAGGCAGGCGCCGCTGCTCGTGCTCGCGCAGGATGCGCTGGCGCACCCGGTCGTAGAGCTCGAGCGCCCGGCTCCACGGGACGCTCGTCTCGAAGCTCTCCGCGATCGCCCAGTGCTCGAACGTGAGATCGCGGATGTACGCGATGCCGAAGGTGAGCTGATAGCCACGCTCGCCGTTCGCCGCGCCCGCCTTCATCCCGCCGTGCTGCGCCGCGATGCGGTAGAGCGTCTTCTCCTGGAAGTCGACTTCCTCCTTCGTCCCCTCGAACACGAGGGTGGCGACGGCGAGCTGGTGCGGATCGAAGCCCTTGATCCGGGTCACCACGAGCTTCTCCGCCTGGCTCTTCACCCGGGCGAGCAGCCCGGACTTCTTCGGCTTGAGCGCCTGACCGAAATGGAACTGCGTGTTGTCCATGACGCGCACGCTCGCGGGCAGCGCGCCGGCGGCCTGCAGGTCGTAGAGGAACGCGAGCCCGCGCGCGAGGTCGGGGAAGATGACGCTGCCGTAGCGCTGGACCTCGGGCAGGGGGAACAGCTTGACGACAGCGCTGGTGACGATTCCATAGTTGCCCTCGCTGCCGAACATGCAGTTCTTCGGGTTGGCGCCGACGCTCTCGCGCGGGGCCACGTGCGGCCGCTCGACCACGCCGCGCGCGGTCACGACCTGCATGTCGAGGACGAGATCCTCGATGTTGCCATACCGGTTCTTCTTCATCCCGCTCGCGTTCGTCGCGATCCACCCCCCGAGGGTCGAGAACTCGAGGCTGTCGGGCTCGTGCCCCATGGTGAGCCCGTGCTTCTCGAGCTCCGCGACGATGTGCCGCCCGGTCGCGCCCGCCTCGATGCAGGCCATGCGGTTCACGGGATCGAGCCAGAGGATCCTGTTCATGCGCCGCATGTCGACCGCGATCACGGTCCGCTCCTCGTGGATCGACAGGCGCAGGGCGTCCGTGACGTTGGTGCCGCCGCCGAACGGGACGAGGCACGCGCCGTGTTGCTTGGCGACCTCGGTGAGGCGCACGACGTCGTCGTGCGACGCGGGGAACACCACGAGATCCGGGACGCGCTCGAGGCGCTCGTAGCGGATCGCCCAGATCTCGGCGCCGGTGTGGCCGTGGCCGCGGCGGAGGCGCACGAGCGGGTCCTGCGAGATCTGATCGTCCGAGAGGAAGCCGCGGAGCGCGGCGAGCAGCTCGCTCGCGACCCTGGCGTCGGGGATCCGGGGCGGGTAGTGCGGCTCGTTGCGGTTCTCGTAGGAGAGCGGCGCGGCGAGCGTGGCCGACATCCACGGGAGCAGCGACGGCAGCTCGACGTTGCTGATGCTGTACCGCGTGCCGGTCAGCACGACGCTGCCGCTCGGCTTGACGACGAACCGGGTGTCGGCAAAGCCCCAGCCGTCCTTGCGCTCCTCGTCGCGCGCCTCGTCGCGCGGCGCGGGGCCCGGCACGATGCGCGTGCTCGACGGCGTCGCGCCGCGCGAAGAGAGCAGCGTCGAGCCCGAGGGAGTCTCACGTCTTCGATTCACCATGGAGATAAGGCCTTCCAAGCAACCCGCGCACGAGCGCGCGTCCAATCCCGAGTAGATCGCGCTGGAGCGGGCCGGACGTCCATCGAGAGAGCGCGGCCGCCGATCGACGCCGCGGCTCTTCTGGGCCTGCTCAACGCGCGGCGATGGTGGCACGAACGTCGGCGGGCGTACCACCGGATACTTGGGCGCGGCCGCGGGCCCGTGGATAATGCGCGCCGAGACGCCGCTCGAGATGCGCCCTGCCCCTTTCTTCCTCGCGATGTGCGCAGCGGCCGCGCAGATCGGCTGCGAGCGGCCTGCCAACGTGGGCGCCGGGCTCGCGCCTCCGCCCGCCGTCGTACCGGCCGCGCCCCGCGACGTCGCGGAAGCGACCCGGGAAGCCCGCGCCGCGCCGGCCGCCACCGCCGCGTCCACCGCCGCGCCGGCCGCCACCGCCGCGCCGGCTGACGCCACCGCCGCGCCGGCTGACACGATCACGCTCCTCGCCGGCGGCGACGTCTGCCTCGGCAAGGCGCTCGGCCAGGAGCTGCTCCGCGATCCGGCGTACGATCCGTTCGCCTCCGTCGCGGCGCTGTTCGCGTCCGCCGACGTGCGCTTCGTCAACCTCGAGAACCAGCTCAGCGACCAGGGCGGAGAGACCCAGCACCCGCGCCAGCCGCTCGTGTTCACGGGCCCGCCGGCCGGCGCGGACGCGCTCGCGCGCGCCGGCATCGGCGTCGTGTCGCTCGCGAACAACCACATGTGGGACTACGGCAAGGGCGCGTTCCTCGAGACGCTCGGCCACCTCGAGCGCGCGGGCGTCGCCTACGTGGGCGCCGGCCGGACGCGGCTCGAGGCGTACGCGCCGGCCATCATCGAGCGCCGCGGCTTCCGCGTGGCGCTGCTCGCCGTGACCGGCATCTGGAACCAGGGCTCGCTCTGGCAGCACCCGGCGCGGGAGTTCGTCGCGGGCGCGGAGCGGGACGGGCTCGCCGCCGCGGTGCGCGCCGCGCGCAAGCAGCCCGGCGTGGACGCGGTCGTCGTGAGCTACCACGGCGGCACCGAGTACCTGGACACCCCGCTGCCCCAGGCGCGCGCGCTCGCCGGCGCCGCCATCGACGCGGGCGCCGACGCCTTCCTCGGCCACCACCCGCACGTGCTCCAGGGCATCGAGCTCCGCCGCGGCCGGCCCATCTTCTACAGCCTCGGCAACTTCATCATGAAGGTGAAGAGGACCGGCCCCGCGGCCGAGCTCGCGATGATCGCGCGCCTGCGCCTGCGGCGGGGCGCGCCGCCCCTCGCCGAGATCTGCCCGGTGCGCAGCGAGGGCCTCGGGACCGTCCCGCTCGCGGCCGACCCGCGGCGGGCGGAGACCGAGGCGGCCTTCGCCGAGCGGATGCGCCGCGTCTCGGCGTTCGTCAAGGGCGAGCCGGCGATCGGCCCCTTCGCCGCCGACGGCTGCGCGCCGCTCGAGCCCGCCGCGGAGGCGGCCCCTGCCTCGCCGCCGAGGGTCGCCGGCCCGATCCGCTGAACGCGGCCTGCTCATCGTGGGCAGACAGGCCGCCCGCGCTTTTGCTCTGGGCTCGCCAGCACCCACCCGAGATGGAGCTCATCGCGCGTCACCCCGTCCGCCCAACGATCTGTAGAGCGCCGCCGCGTCCAGCGCCCGTCGGCTCCTGCGCCCTGTTGGGCCGCATGGGGGTAGAACAGACCCCTCACTCCGTGAGCTTCAGCACCACGTTGCCCGTCTTCTGCCCGGACGCGACGTAGGCATAGGCCTCCTGGACCGCATCGAGGGTAACGGTACGGTCGATGACGGGCCGGAAATGGCGCTCGGCGACGAGCCGGCCCAGCACCTCCAGGAACGCCTTCCGATCGACGGGTATCGGGAACACGACCCGCTGTCCGCCGAGCACGGGCGTGGCGAGCGCCAGGAATGGATTCTGCCAGCCAGGTCCGGGTTCCGAGGAAACGTACACGCCCCTGGGCGTCAACAAGCGCTTGCAGGCGCCGAACGTGCTCTTTCCGACCGCGTCGAATACGTGGTCATAGACCTGGTCGTCCCGGGTAAAGTCCGATTGCTCGTAGTTGATGACCCTGCTGGCCCCGAGCGACCTCAACAGCTCCAGGTTCCTGGTGTTCCCCACCGCGGTCACGGTGGCGCCCAGGTGGACGCAGATCTGCAGAAGCGCGGATCCGATCGCCCCGGTAGCCCCGTTGATCAGCACCCGCCGATCCTTCTCGAGGCCCGCTCGCTGGGTGATGCTGTAAGCATACCAGGCGCCCTCGATGCAGGCTGCAGCCTCCTCGAAGCTCAGGCCGGCGGGCATGCGCGCGACCGAGTCCTCTGCGGAAACGACGAGGTACTCCGCATGAGACCCGACCCCCAGATCGTTCATTCCCCAGACCTCGTCGCCGACCGCAAAGCTGCGTACGCGCGAGCCGAGCGCTTCCACCCGTCCCGCGAAGTCGGTGCCGAGCGCCTTGTTCCTGGGCCTGCGAAGGCCAGTCATGAACCGCATGATGAACGGGGAGGCCGCGAGCAACGCACAGTCGGTGCGGCTCACCGTGGCTGCGTGGACCCGCACCAGGATCTCGTCATCGGCCGGCGTGGGCACTGCCACGTCTTCGAGCCGGATGACTTCCGCTGAACCGTACCTTTCCCGTCGGGCGGCTCTCATGGTCCAGTCATACCGGCGCTGCCGGAGCGTGTCCATTCCGCTCGTACCCGTTGAGAATCAAGCTGGTTGATGCTTCCTCTTGATGCTTCCTCGCTCGGGCTGGCGGATGATCATCGCGACGGTGAGCGGGCCCCGGTCACGGGCGTGGTGGTCGGCTCATCGCGTCCTGAGCGTGCGGGGGTGCTGGGACGCGTCAAGGGTGCCCTCGCAGGGCTCGGCGGCTGCGCCGCCCTTGACGCGCCCTGCGTGCCCCGGCGGCCACGTCGCGCGGGCGATGGGCGGACGGAGCCTCCTGCGGAGGCTCCGGGCACCGGATGGGGGCGATGGCCATCGTGCGCGTGAGCGAGCCATCATCCTGCGTGAGCGAGAAGCGGCCCCCACCCATCATCTAACGGGAGCGTGAACACCTTGGCGCCGCGCGCAGACGCCGTCGAGGCCGTCCGAAAGGGCGCCCGCGAAGCGGGTCGGAGCGAAGCGGAGCGCCTCGATGGCGTCGAGCACGGCGCCATCGAGGCATTCGACGGGCGCTCGCGCCGTACACCCACGAAACGCTCAGGAGCGCCACATCATCTTTGGATCAGGGCGTCGCGTTCCAGACGCGACCAGCTGCAGTTCCATTGCTACCGGGGTTGAACACCTCGACGGCCAGGACCTGATAGGTGGGATCGTCGCTCGCATCCAGGTTGTTCATGTTCGGGACGATCCAGCCGTTGTCGGCCCATGCCTTCACGTGATCGGCGAAGATGATCTTGTGGTCCTGCCCGAGGGCCTGCGGCTGAGCAGGCTTGCTCCAGTACTGGTAGAACGTGGAGCGACCATTGATGGAGGGCTGCTGGTTCCGCGTCGAGCGGTACGTGGAATACTGAACCCCATCGCTCGTGAAGGTCTTGCCAGCGGTGGCGCCCTGGCTGGGGTCATAACTCCATCGTTGCAGGATGTAATACTCCACCAGGTGCGCCGCGTTCGAGGTGGGCATGGTCTTGTCGTACCCCCAGCCGTACAAGGCGATATAGCTCGCGCCGCTGTCGTTATTGAGGCGGTAGCCGATCACCCTCTTCTCATCTCCGTAATGCCACCCTGGACCACCGACATAGTTATAGCCACCGCCCTGCCAGGTCACGCTGAACTCGCCGTTCGGGTCCACGGTCAACGATGTCGAGCCGCCATCCTTCCAGTGGGTGAAGAAGAAATCACCGACGTGACCCGTCGCGTGATTCGAATTGATCACAGTCTTCTCCGTGTACCTCTGAGTGTAGGCCGAGTACTTGGAGAAATCGGGGAGGGGCGTGACCGTTGTTGTATCCAGCTCTCCATCATTGGAGAAAATAGCGAACCCCGCGATGGTGGGGTTATCCACACCCTTGATCAGCTCGATCGTGACGCTGCCGTCATTCACCGCGATATCCGCGAAGGTCTCCGTGTGGCCCACGTCATGACCAACTTCGGCATAAATATCCAGATCACTGACAACGGTGTTGCCTTCGATCGCAACGTCAAAGCTGCGCGAACCAGCGCTGTTCTTATCAATCTCCGCAAAATGCAACTTCACGGTATAGTTGCCATTGGCGGTAACCGGGATTTCATACCTGAATGCGCCATAGCGCTCTGTTTGATAAAGCTGCCCACCAACGACAGAGTCTTGCGTGCTGTTGGTCGTACCACCGCTAGAGTATTTGTCCGCCTGGTACTCCACGCCGTCAACCGTTGCGCTCGAATTACTACCGGAGTTGATGGCGACCACCAATGCGAGATCGCCACCAGACGAGCTGGAGCTGCTCGAAGACGAGCTGGAGGTGCTCGAAGATGAGCTGGAGCTGGAGCTGGAGGAGGAAGAGCTAGAGCTGGAGGTGCTCGAAGACGAGCTAGAGCTGGAGCTGGAGGAGGAAGAGCTGCTAGAAGACGATGAGCTGCTCGAGGGCCCTGTGGCATCGTCATCACCGCCACAGGCTGCCAGCGCGACTGACGCGAACGCCAGTATGAACCAACGAGAGAACTGATTCTGCTTTGAATTTTTCATAGGTGTTTCCAATGTTTCCCGAAGATGCACACGAAGCGACTCGCCTGTCAGGGACTCTCTGTCGCGCATCGAGACCAGGGGAGACAACGACATTCGCAGTTGATCACACAGGATCACGCAGTACCATTCGCAGAGTCCGAAACCTTGCCCGGACACCCATGCTCTCTCTGGAAGATCATGTGGTCCTTCGACTAGATTTATACGCCAGGGAGCGACCGCGACACAACGCCATTTTGTGCGGTTTCATTGCTCGTGTTTCTCACCCAACGTTGGCACAGAGGGGGCGGAAAATGCCAACAGGATTGAGACGGGCCGGACGAGAATCCTATGAGTGGATCGCGCAGAGAGACGCGTTCCGGCTCCAGCCAACGGTCGTGCGACTGAGCAGGTCGAGGACGACGTACAGGCCGTAGAAGACCCCAGGCAGCGGCCCGCGCAGCGCGGTGATGTCCCACGTCCAGATCGGGTTGGGGGCCGTGGCGGTGAGCGTCGGCCTGGCGTGCTTCATCGGCGCACGCCGGGCGCGCCGCTCGCCGCTCTCGCCGGAGGCGGCGAGCCGCCGGTACATCGCGCGGATGGAGGCGAGATGGACGCCGCGCGACAGCCGCGTCGCGCAGACCTCCGGCGGGGGCTGGTCGACCTCAGGCCCCCCCGCGCCGCGCGCCGTCCACCTCGTCGACCGCCTCGAGCGCGCTCTCGATCTCGCGGACGAGCTCGTCCGCCGCCTGCTGCTCCCTGCCGGCGCGCGCCTCCACGGCCGACGCGTCGAGGCGCAGCTCCACCCGCCGCAGCACCTCCGCGACCCGCTTGCCCTCCGTCGAGGCGGCGTCCACACGCCGCCGCTTCAGCGCGCCCAGCGCGGCCTCCACGGCCGGCACGAGCGGCGCGGCCACGACCGGGTCAGCGGCCCTCAGCTTGGCCCGGGTGCGCTTCGCAAGATCGAGCAGGCGGCCGAACGGCGATCGGGCGCGCCGGCGCTGCACGACCCACCCGATCGACGCGAGCACGGAAGCGCCGAGCAGCACGGCCGCGCCCTGCACGTAAGGAACGGCCGCGGGCGCGACGGGCGGGAGCACGGCGTCCCGCACCTCGACCGTGATGCCCCCGTGAAGGCAGCTGCCCAGCTCCTGCGCCGTCTGGAGCCGCGAGCGCGCGAGCGGCAGGAGCCGGAGCGGGAGGCACGGGGCTTCCACGCCCGCGAGCGCGCACGCGGGGGCCGGATCCCCGGTCGCGATGGCGTGGACCTCGTGGGTCGCGGGGTCGCGGCTCGTCATGTGAAAGCCGCCCTGCTCGAGGTCGACGAGCCCGCCGCTGTCGACCGACGCGCCGCCCGGCGCGCCCGCGGGCCAGGTCGTCGTCGCCGCGTCGATGACCGAGGCGTCGGTCGAGCAGACCAGCTTGCCGCGGAGGACGATCTCGCCGCCCGGCGCGACGTCGACGTGCTGCGCCGCCACATCGCGCCGGAGTGTGAATGTCTGGGTCATGTCCGCCCCTCGGCCCCGCCGGTGGATCGCCGCTGCGCCATCGTGCCCCGAGCCCCGCCCTCAGTGAAGGTGTGTCCGCGAGGCCGTCTCGAGCAGCATCGCCAGCACGAGCGGATCCCCCAGGCCGCCCGCGGCCCCCGCGTGGCCGCGGAGGCGCGCGAGGCGGGCCGCGTCCTTCAGGAAGAGCGGCTCCCCGAGCGCCTCGGCCGCGGCATGCAGGATCCCTTCCCGCTCGGAGAGCAGCGCGGCGGCGCGGGCGCGATCGCCGAGCGCGATCTGGCGGGCGGCCTCGGCCAGCGTCTCGCCGGCGGCGAAGCCCTGGATCGTGCGGGCGACCGACGGGTCGACGCTCGCCGCGCTGTCCGCGTCGCCGGTCGCGTACGCGACCCGGAGCGGCGCCTCGTCCACGACGTTCTTCTTGGCGACGCGGTCCTTGTACTTGAGCTCGATCGCCGCGATGGCCCGCGCGTCGGCGCCCGCCGGGAGGCCCAGCTTGAAGAGCATCGCGTGGCTGTCGTCGCGCGAGAACGCCGGGATGAAGAACCGCATCCCGCCCTCGGCGTCGTCCTGCCGGTCCCGCTCGATGCCGTCGCGCTTCGCGGACTGCGCGTCCGCCGCGACCTCGATCGTCCGCACGCGCGCCGCCTCCACGTCGTTCAGCCGGCGCGACCCGTAGACCTGGAGCAGCTTCACGTCCGGCTTCAGCCGCACCCGCAGCTCGACCGCGGTCGCGACCGGATCGAGCCGCCTGTCGAGCTCCGTCGCGAGGGCCGGGGCGATCTGATCCGGATCGCGCAGGTAGTAGTACCCGCCCGCGCCGTCGCTCGCGATGGCGCTCATCAGCGCGCCGTCGTAGTCGGCGCCGAGCCCGAACGTGCTCGTCTGGACGCCGCCCTGGAAGGCGTCCAGCGCGAGCCGCGAGAGCCGCTCCGAGCTCGTGATCCCGGCGTTCGCGCGCCCGTCGGAGAGCAGCAGCACGACCTTCACCGCGCCCTCGGGGATGCCCGGCCGGGCGGCCTGCGCGTAGCCGAGCGCGAGGCCCTGGCCGATGTTGGTGCCGCCGCCCTCGCGGATGCCGTCGATCGTGGCCTTGATCGCCGCCCGCCGCGGCCCGACGGGCCCATCGTCGATCCTGACGTCGGCGCCGCTCGAGAAGGTGACGAGGGAGAAGTCGTCGTTCGCGTCGAGCCTGTCGACGAGCGCCCGGGCCGCGTCGCGCGCCCGCGCCATGGGCTCGCCCTGCATGGATCCGCTCACGTCGAGCACGAGGTGCACCGACAGGTGCGGCCGCGCCGCGGGCGCCTGCGCCGTCGAGCGGAGCGCGACGCGCACGTGCACCGGGCCGCCGCCGGGCGGGACCCGCGTGCGCTCGAGGTCCGTGCGCAGGGCGAGCGCCGAGCCCTTCGGGACGTCGATCGACGGGGCGTAGCGGGCGCCGACGTCGCTGACGAGCTCGCGCCCGTCGGGAGGGACGATGCCGCGCGCGACCGCGGACTCGAACGCGGCGAGGTGGCCGCCGCCGGGGCGGTACGTGGTGGCGAAGCGGCCGTTCGGGTCGAGGCCCGCGGCCTCGGGCGCCGCGGCGCGGGCCGCGCCCTCGCCCGGCGCCGCGGTGGCCGCCGGGGCGGGGGCCAAAAGGCCGCCGGCGCCCGCGCGCCCCTTCCCGCCCGCCATGTCGCGCGTGGGGGCGGCGAGCTCACGCGCCGCCTTCAGGGGCTCGGCGGCCTCCGCCAGGGTCTCGCGCTTCGCCTCGGCGGCGTTCCCCAGCGGCATCGAGGCCGGGGACGCCTCCGGAGGCGCCGACGCCTCGGAGGCTTTCTGGGCATTGCACGCGATCCCCGCCCCCGAGAGCCCCAGCACGAGCGCGCCGCCGAGGAGCGCTCGCTTCACCCACACGATTCCGAGTTCGTTCATGGTCTTTCCCCTCCCGCGGACAGAGCGGGTGCTCGGTCTGACGGGTGAGCGCCGCATCTGTTCTGTCGCTCCGCTCCGGAGCGACCGCGCCGGCCGCCGCCGGGCGCTCCAGCCGGAGAGACAGCGGCGATCGTAGATTGTTCGGCAGGGGTCGCCCGTGCGCCGGAGTCTGACCTCCGCGTCGGCCGCCGCCCGGCCGCCGCCGCCCGGCCGCCGCCACCCGCAGGTGCGACAAGGCCGGGGGCGCCCGGCGTCACACCTGCGCGGAGGGCGGCCGCCGGCCGGGCCCGCCTCCTCGCCTCAGCGGATGTTGACCCTGAGCCTCGTCGGGCGGCCGTCGCGCTCGACGACGACGGAAAGGCTCTTGTCGGAGCGCATGCGCGAGTAGGCCAGCATGGCCTTCTGTGGGTCCGTCAGGTCGATGCCGTTGATCGATTTCACGATATCGCCGCTCTGCACCCCGAACGACTCGAGCACCGAGCCTGGCTTGACCATCATCTTCAGCCCGATCACCTTGTTGTCCCGCATCTCCGGTATCGCCGCCGAGGTCTGCGTCACGAGCTCGGGCTGCGCGAAGATCTTCTCGGCCGCCGAGCGGTCGATGTCGATCTCCGTGTCGCTCACCCGCTGCATCCGCGAGGCGATCTCGGGCGGGACATCGCTCCTGCTGCTCGGGCGGTACGTCGCGCGGGACGGAGCCGGCGCTGCCGCCTGCGGCTCGGGCTCCTTCTTGCCGCCCTCTCCGCCCTTCTTGCCGAGCTGCATCTGGCAGCGCGCGCCCCCCGAGGTCGAGGTCATCCACACCCGATCCCAGGCGATGTCCTCGACCTTGCGGCCGCCGATCTCTCCGCCTCGCCGCCCGAGCGCCGTGTGTCCGCCGTCGCTCTCGACGGCGGCGAACGACCATTCGGGGTCCTCGGACATGGCGATCAGCACGACGCGGCCCGTATCGCAGGGTGGAGCGAGGTAGGGGTCGAGCTGCGAGAGGTCCGCCGGGGCGGCGGGCGCGGCGCTCGGCGGGGGTACGAGCGGCCCTGTCGTCGAGTCGAACGGATTGCGCTCCAGGATCGGCGCCGCGCTCGGCGGGGGATCATCCTCGGAGAGCGGCGCCTCGACAGGATCTGTGACGAGGGGGGCGGAGGCCTCGCCGTCCCGCGTGATCTGGTGAGCGATGAGCTGAGATACCCCGGAGGCCTGAAAATACGCGGAGACCGCGACCATTCCTCCCAGGATGAATGCGAATCGGCGCTTGACGAACGCGTCCGGGTTCATGAGTAACGCTCCTCCTGGCCGGAGCGCGCCGGGGCTCGCTGCGCGAGTGTCCCTTGCCGCCGCGGCGTTCGCGGCAGTGCGCGCCCTCGCCACCGGCGAGACCGCGCCTCAGGGCGAGCACCGAGCGTGCCTGCGCGAGAGCGAGCGCGACGCGCGTCCCCATGGAGCACGGACTGCCGCTCTGACTGGACCGCTCAGCGCCGGTCGCGGCTCGTCCGATACGTACGCGGAGCGCGCCCCGCGAGCGTCACGCGCGTCGCCCGGTGGAACAACCGGAAGATCCGTCGATCAGGGGAGATCTGGCGGCCAACGGGGACGGCGCGGCGAGCGAGCTCGCGCGCTCGCCCTGGGAAACGGGGCCGTGAAGGGCGCGCTCGGGGACCGAGGAGCGCCTTCGCGCGGCTCAGCGGAGCGCGTACTCCAGGCCCCAGATGTCCACGGAGCTCCGCTGTGGGTAGTACACGGTGAGCTCGTCCGAGGTCTCGAGTCGGGCCGCGTCGATCAGAGGATCGGAGAAGAACCGGCCCGAGTCGGCGGCGTCGAGGAGCGTCCAGGTCGCGTAACCGTCGCTCGGGGAGGCGCCGGCGATGCGGAGATCGGGGAGGATCGCATAGACGTTCTCGGTGGAGGAGATCGCGAGCTTGCCCCGGAAGTTCTGGACCACCTTCAAGCCGATGCCGTGGCGCGCCCAGGTCCCGTCGGTGTCGCGGAGATAATGGAAGAACTCGCTGCGCGTCCGGGCGCTGGTGAAGTTCGAATTGTCGGTCTCGGCGTCGGGGAGGTGCGAGAGCAGCACATGGACGCGGCCGCTCGCGTCGACCGTCATGTGTTCCTGGTTGATGAGCCCTCGGTTCTGGCCGATGGGCCACACGGACAGGCCCTCCGTGCGCAGCGAGACGAAGGAGGCGCCGGTCGTCGCGACCGTCGCGCCTGCGTTGTTCTTCCAGGTGCGCCCGTGATCGTCGCTGTAGACGTACAGGAGATCGTGGTTGGTCGTCGCGTCGGGCGTGTCCCGCCAGCACCACGCCGCGTGCAGGCGCGAGCCGCCGCGCGTGTACGACAGGCCGTGCAGGTAGGCGTTCATGCTGGCGTCGGTGCCCTCGATGTACTCGCCGAGCGCGGTCCAGGCGTGCGTCGTGGCGTCGTACTCCCACAGGTGCTCGTCGCCGCTGCCGCTCTCGCCGATCCGGGCGCTCAGGAGCATCCTGTCCCCGCCGGGCTCGGTGACGAACCGCGGGTACGTCACGAGGGACACGCGGGTCGATCCCACGAGCGCGCTCGAGACGGCGCCGAAGCTCGAGGCGGCCCAGGCCGCGCCTTCCGGGTCCGTCAGGAGACCCGTGACCGAGCGGCGGTAGTGCAGGTTGCTGCCGTGGTGATCGAACGCGAGGTGCAGCGTGCCGTCGCCTGGCGCGATCCCGAGAGAGATCGTGTTGTGGGCGTCGTCGGCGCTCAGCCGATAATCCTTGAAGTCGAACTTCTCCCACGCGCCTGCCGCGCCGCCGGGGCTCGCCGGCAGCCGCCGTCGCGCGAGGACGACGTTGCGGTTGGTGTTCCAGAAGGCGGTGTACTGGAAGCCGCCGAACGACACGATCCCGTCCTGCTGGAACGACTCGCCGTTCAGGTAGCCGCCGTAGGACACCACGGTGAGCCCCGACTCCGCGAGCTTTCCCTCGCCGAGCTTGACGATCCCCGGCGCGACGGGCTCCGCCCCTCCGCCGCCGGTCGTCGTGCTGCTGACGGTCGTGCTGCCGACCGTCGCGCCGCTGGTCGTCGTGCCGCCCCCCGCGCCGGTGGCCTCGGAGGTCGTCGCGACCGCGCCGCCGCCGCCCGGGTCCGCGCCGCCTGAGCCTGACGAGGTCGACGACGCGGGCGTCGAGGGGCGCTCGCCATCGCCGCAGCTCGTCAGCCAGACGACCGGCGCAAGGACGGGCAGGATGGAGAAGATACGTCGGAGGGTCATGCGTTTGCGCGAGGATACTCGCCGTGCCGCGGCGGTACCAAGCGAGGCAAGCGGTGATCGTCGTTGAAGGATTCGCGGCAGGTAGCTCTCCAGCAATCGCATTGCGCTGTCATCGCCCGCCGACCAGAGCGGTCCGAAGAGGGCGCTCCCCAGGGAGACCTGGCAGCGCGGCGTGGTGTTCGAGCCGGTGAGGGGGAAGTGAGGGGGAAGTGAGGGGGAAGTGAGCGGTCGTTCGGCGTAGATCATGGCTGGAGCTGGCGGTCGACCTCCGGGAAGCTCGATCCTACGAGAGCGATCCGATCGACCGGTTCCCCGGGAAGCCCGTCAGGACGCCGGCACGAGCGCCGCTCACATGAAAAATTCCATCGTTTCGATCCCTTGGTCGCCACGCTCTTCGGCGCAGCGCTCCGCGCTGGTCGTCGCCGGGCCGCCCCTCCGCGGCGCGGCGATGCGCTCCCTCCGGCGATCCACGGCAGCCGCGGCGCTGCTCGCGAGCGCGCTCGCGCCGTGCCTCGCCGCCGCCGCGCCCGACACGCCGCTGCCCCATGCAAAGCCGCCTGCGGAGCCGTCCGGCGATGCGCCGCCGGCGAAGCCGTCCGGCGATGCGCCGCCCGCGGTGCCGCCCCCCGATGCGCCGCCCGCGGTGCCGCCTCCCGATGCGCCGCCGGCGGCGCCGCCCCCCGATGCGCCGCCGGCGGCGCTCGTCCCACCAGCGCCGCTCACGCCGCTCAGCGCCGACTACCCAGCTGGGGCGCATGGTGACGCGACGGTCCGCCTCGTCCTCACGGTCAACGCGGACGGGACCGTCCGCTCCGCGGTCGCCGAGGATGGCGTGGAGCCGTTCGCATCGGCCGCCGTGGCCGCCGCAACGTCGTTCCGCTTTGCGCCGGCCACCAGGAGCGGCGCGCCGGTCGCCGCCAGGATCCGCGTCGAGGTCCGCTTCACCGAAGCCGCGTCGCCCGCGCCGCCCGACGCCTCCGCAGCCGCGCCGCCCGACGCCTCCGCAGCCGCGCCGCCCGGCGCCTCCGCGCCCGCGCCGGAGCGCCCGGCCACGGCAGCCGGGCCGGCGCCGAGCGCGCCGCGTGCGATCGAGGTCACCGTGCGCGGCGAGCAGCCGGCGCCCGGCGTCTCCAGCTTGAGCCGCGGCGAGGTCAGGATCATCCCCGGCGCGTTCGGCGACCCCTTCCGCGCCCTCGAGGTGCTCCCCGGGGTGACGCCCATCGTCTCGGGGCTGCCGTTCTTCTACGTTCGCGGCTCACCGCCGGGCAACGTCGGCTATTTCCTCGACGGCATCCGCGTCCCCTACCTCTATCACCTCGGGCTCGGGCCCTCCGTGGTCCATCCCGGCATCGTCGATCGCGTCGACCTCTACCCTGGCGGCTACCCCGCGCGTCACGGTCGGTACGCCGGCGGCATCGTCGCGGGCGAGACGACGCCGCCGCTCCCGTACTGGCACGGTGAGGGCATGCTGCGGCTCGTCGACGTGGGCGGGCTCGTCGAGGGCCCCTTCGCCGGAAACCGAGGGGCCGCGCTCCTGGGCGGCCGCTACTCGTACACGGCGTTGCTCCTCTCGCTCGCCGCCCCCGAGGTCGCGCTCGATTACTGGGATTACCAGGCCCGGCTGTCCTACGAGGTCGCCCCGGAAGGCCGGGTGAGCCTCTTCGCGTTCGGCGCCCACGACTTCCTCGCGAGCGAGGAAGACGGCGAGGAGACGACCCTCTTCGACACGACGTTTCACCGGCTCGATCTCCGGTACGACCAGGCCTATGGCCAGGGCAGCGCGCTGCGCGGCGCGCTGACGCTCGGCCACGACGAGACGGGGATCGAGGACGGCCAGAAAGCGCTGACGCGGAGCCTCGGCGCGCGCCTCTCGCTCGCTCACCGGCTGCGCGGCGAGACGATGATCCGCGCCGGCATCGACGCCGTGGTCGACGACAACGAGCTCGATCTCGGGATCGGCGCCGACGCCCCTCCGGGCGGCGTCGCGCCGGACGATGACGACGACTCCCCCGCCGACGATTTCCTCTTTGGCCGCAGCCGCGTCGACCTCACGGTGGGCGGCTACATCGAGTCCGACATCGCGATCACCCCGCGCCTGCGCATCACCCCCGGGCTCCGGCTCGATCTCTACCACTCGGACGGCACGGTCGCGCTCGCCGTCGATCCGCGGCTCTCGGCGCGGCTCTCGCTCGGGCGCGGGGTGACGTTCGTGCAGGCGCACGGCGTCGCCTCCCAGCTGCCGAGCTTCGTCGTCCCGATCCCCGGCGTCCGCCCGCGCCTCCAGGACGGCCTCCAGCGGAGCTTCCAGTCGAGCGCCGGCGTCGAGCTCGCGCTGCCGGAGGACATCACGGCCACGGTCTCGGTGTTCCACAACGCGTTCTTCAACATGACCGACGCGCTCGGCGCGCTGGGCCTCGAGTCGGCCGAGGACGCCTTCACGCTCCGCGCGCTCGGCGCCGCGACCGGCGTGGAGCTGTCGGCCCACCGGCGGCTCACGCGGCGCGTCGGCGGGTTCGCGTCGTACACGCTGTCGCGCTCCACACGCAGCATCGGCCGAAGCCGGCAAGTGAGCTCGTTCGACAGGACCCACGTGGCGAACGTCGCGCTGACCTACGACCTCGGTCGCGGATACAGGGCTGGCGGGCGCGTCGTGTTCTACTCCGGGCTCCCCCAGAGGATCGACGGCGCGACGCTCCCGCCGATCAGCGGCGTCCCCGGAGGCTCCGGATCCCTCGCCGGCGGAGCGGCGCGGTGGGAGCGGCTGCCGCCGTTCTTCCGCCTGGATGTCCGTCTGGAGAAGCGCTGGTCGATCGGGAAGTCGGGCTGGCTGGCGGTCGTCCTCGACGTGCTCAACACCACGTTATCGAAGGAGACCTTGCCGGGGAGGTGCGATGCGTTCTCGCCGTGCAAGCCGACGACATTCGGGCCTGTCACCGTCCCGAACTTCGGCCTGGAGGGCGGGTTCTGACGCCCGGGAGGCGCGGCGCCCCGGGCCGGCGACGGCCCGCGCCCGCTCCGGCGGGAGGAGAGGATGCCTCAGGTTACCACTTCAAGGCTTCGATCATCTTCTCACCATAACGCGTGCCCATGAGGACGACGGACGCATGATCGAAGTGGTACTGATCCATGACCTTGGTCCCCTCCTGGGAGATCCAGTATCCATCAGGCAGCATGTCGGCCGCCTGGTGCACGAGGTTGTTATGCACGCTGCAACATCCGCCCGCAGGCAGCTCCCCGAGGATGAAGGGAACGTCGTAGTCGACACCCCAGGCTGCCTTCATCTCGTTATAGAGCTGAACGACCTTGCCGGGCCATGAGCTCTGGCCGGTGTCGGTCTCACCCTGGTGGAAGATGATGCCCGCGAAGCGCGCATTCTCGGCCGTCTTCGCCTTGGCGATCTTGTTCAAGATCGTCTGGTGATGTGAGCCACCTGAGATGAACGTGTTGATCGACTCACCGCTCTCAGCAGTACCGATCAACCCGATCGTATCCCCCTCACGCAGCTTTCCGAGCAGGGTCTTGCCGAACCAGATGCCTGGGTCGACCGACGTCGACAGGTTAATTCGCGATTCACCAGGGCAATCGCTGAGCGGCGGATTGGCCAAGTTCCACTGTCCGGCCGGCTGGTTGCACCCGCCGAGGACCTTGAGCCGCTGGTCGGAGTTCTGGTCACTGGCCTGCTTGGCCGCGACGCCAGCCATGTTCGACTGGCCCATGAGCATGAAGATGTGAAACGTCGGACGTGAGTTCGGCGCGCCGCCGGTGCCTGCCCCGCTGCTGTCCGATCCGGTCCCCGCGGTCGTGCTGCTCGTGGCGCCGCCCCCGGTCCCCGCGGTCGTGCTGCTCGCGGCGTCGCCCCCGGTCCCCGCGGTCGTGCTGCTCGCGGCGCCGCCTCCGGTCCCCGCGGTCGTGCTGCTCGCGGCGCCGCCTCCGGTCCCCGGACCGGTCCCTCCGGTGTTGTCGGTATCACCGGTCGCGCCGGGCGAAGAGGACTCGCCACAACCCGACGCAGCGAGCATGGCGAGCAATGGGAGGAGCAGGAATCTGGCAGTGCCTCGGAGTGTGCGGTTCATCTGGGTCATGGTCATTACCTCGTCGCGCCCGGTCGCGATCAGAACACAAGAGCGGAATTGGGGGGGCCGGCCGTGCGATGCCGACAGGACGAACGTCGCCCGCAAAGCGCTCAGCGCCGAGGCCTACCCTATCGCATCTTGGGTGCCTGGCATCCAGGATTCGGCCCGGGATGGCGCGCGGAGAAGACCGTTGTCGATGGATTCTTTCATCATCGGCGGAGTTCGTCCTTCGGTGCGCCTCGAGCGCCGACCCGTCCTTTGGAAGCGAAGCGGTTTCACGGTCCGGGACCGCGGAAATTTGAAACGGACGCGCCGCGTCCCAGGTTGGGTCCCGCGGCGCGCCGCCGCGCGGACGCCGCCGGCCGAGCCGCTTCGCTTCAGCCACCCGCCTGGTTTGCGAGCAGGACCAAGGCGAGGCCGATGGCCGACGGGACGGTCTGCACGAACAGGATGGATCGCTTTGCCGTCGCGGCGCCGTAGACACCGGCGACGGCCACGCAGAGGAGGAAGAAGGTCTGGATTTGCCATGCAAAGGCCCTGTTCGGATGGATGACGCCCCAGAGCAGGCCCGCGGCGAGGAATCCGTTGTAGAGCCCCTGGTTGGCCGCCAGCGGCGCGGTGATCGCGGCGACCTCGGGGGTTGTACCGAACGCTTTGTACGCTCGTTCCGAGCGCCACAAGAACATCTCCAGGATGAGGATGTAGATGTGAAGGACTCCGATCAACGTGACGACGATCCGAGAAGCGATCTGCATGCGGCACACCTTACCACGCGTGCCGCGGCGCCACCGGATGCCCCCGAAACGTGCTCCAAGCGCGGCGCCCCTCCCCCGCCTCACGCGTCGTAGAGCAGCACCTCGACCTCGGCGCCCTCGCCGATCACCGCTTCCTCGGCCTGCACGATGACCACGCCGTCCGCGCGCGTCGTGGACGACAGGATGGACGCGCCGCTCGTCGCGATCGGAAACACCCGATCTCCCTCGACACGCACCCTCACGTAATCGACGCGCCCGGGCTGAGAGACGATCTCGCTCGCCACCACGCACCGCCGCCGCCGGTGCGGCCACGCGCGCGGCAGGCCGCCGAGGGCGCGGATCGACGGGCCGGCGAAGAACTCGTAGGCGCAGAGGCACGACACCGGGTTGCCCGGCAGCAGGAACACCGCCCGCCCCCCGGGCAAGAAGCCGAACCCGGCGGGCTTCGCGGGGCGCATCGCGACGCCGTGGACCACCACCTCACCCAGCTCCGCGAGCACGAGCGGCGCATGGTCCTCCGAGCCGACCGACGACCCGCCGGAGACAAGCACCACGTCCCCGCCCGCGGCCTCGAGGGCGCTGCGCACCGCCTCGCGCCGGTCGGGGACGTACGCGACGGCGATGTCCTCCGCGCCGTCACGGCGCGCGAGCGCCGAGAGCACCAGGCTGTTCGTGTCGACGATGCACGCACCGCTCGGCGCGCTCCCCGGCGGCAAGAGCTCGTCGCCCGTGATCAGGATCCGCACCGACGGCCTGCGCACCACGCGCACCTCGGCGACCCCGGTCGAGGCGAGCACGCCGACGTCCTGCGGGCGCAGACGGCGCCCTGCCGGCACGACCTCCGCGCCCTCCAGCACGTCCTCGCCGATCGCCGCGACGTGCTTGCCGGACGGCACCGGCTCGCGCGCCCGCACGACCGCCGCCCCGTCGCGGCCCGCGCCCTCCTCCGCGCGCTCCGCCACCAGCACCGCGTCCGCCCCCTCCGGCACCGGCGCGCCGGTCGTGATCCGCACGGCCTCGCCCCGGCGGATCGCGCCCGCGTGCGGGCGCCCGGGGAACGACGCGCCCACGAGCGCGAGCTCCACCGGCGCGAGCGCAGCCGCGCCGGCGGTCGCCTCGCCGAGCAGCGCGTAACCGTCCATCGCCGCGCGGACGAAGTGCGGCACGCTGATCCGCGCGCGCACGGGCTCCACCGCCACCCGCCCGACCGCCTCGGCGATCGGGACCAGCTCGTCGGCGAGCCGCTGGATCCGCCGCTCCAGGACCTCGAGCGCGCGCTCGACCGCCGTGTGCTCGCGAAAACCCCGCATCCGGACGTCGCGCATCGGCTCTCCGTGGAACGACGGCCGCTCAGACCGCCGCGGAGGCCTCGAGCGCGCCCCGGTACACCTCGTCCACATCGAGCAGGGCGTCGATCGACGCGAGCCGCGCGCGCTCGCCGGGCCCGGCCTCGTAGAGCGTCCACGTGCCGTCCTCGTTGCGCCGGAAGACCTCGATCCTCCGGTGCGCCTGGGAGACCAGGACGTACTCCCTCAGCGAGGGGATCCGGCGGTAGTGCGCGAATTTCTCTCCCCGATCGTAGGCCTCCGAGGAGTCCGACAGCACCTCGACCAGCACCAGCGGGTTGACCACGGCGTCCTTGTCCTCGGGATCGCGCGCGATCGGGCCGCAGACGACGCTCACGTCGGGGTAGGTGGCGAGGCCCGTGGCGCGCACGCGCACGCGGAGGTCGGACGAGAACACCTCGCAGGGGCGCCGGCCGAGCTGCGCGCCGAGCGCCACCGTCACCCGCGCCGCGAGCCGCGCGTGCTCCGGCGTGCCGCCGGCCATGTCGAAGATCTCGCCGCCGAGGAACTCGTGCTTCGTCGGGCTCGCCCGCTCCTGCTCGAGGTACTCGGCGTAGGTGAAGGAGAGCCGGCGGGCGGGCGCGTTCACGTCATGACCTCGTCCGGGAGTATGCCACGGGAACCGCCCCCCGGTGCGCCCCCCCTCCCGGAGCGCCGCCGCGCGGCCTACCGCCCGCCGCGCCCGCCGCCCTTCCGCGGCCGGCTCGCGCGGCGGAGGGGCGCGATCAGCGCAAACATCCCGAGCGCCATCACCGACAGCTTCGGCCCGCGCTTCTTCCGGGCGCTCGACTTCCGCTCGCCCGCCATCGAGCAGTCCTCCGACTCGGCGGAGTCGTCGGTATCCCCGCTGCAGCCGTCGTCCTCCTCCGCGTAGTACTCGTCCTCGGACTCGCTCGTGTCCCCGCTGCAGCCGTCGTCCTCCTCCGCGTAGTACTCGTCCTCGGACTCGCTCGTGTCCCCGCTGCAGCCGTCGTCCTCCGCGTAGTACTCGTCCTCGGGCGCCGGCTCGCTCGTGTCCCCGCTGCAGCCGTCGTCCTCCGCGTAGTACTCGTCGTCCTCGACGTCCTGCGGATCGGTGTCATCCACGACGACCGTATCGGCGGTGCCGGAGCAGCCGCAGCCCACGTCGGCGGCCGGCTCGTCGTAGGTGTCGTCATCGTCCGGCGGCGGGTTCCCGGCGCCGGACGAGCCGCTGGCCGGGCCAAATCCGCCGCTGCCCGGCCCGCCGCCCAGGCCGTCGGGCCCGCCCACGCCCGACGAGCCGCCCGCGCCGGCCTCGCCGGAGCACTCGTCCACGAGGACACGCCCGGCCCTCACGACCGGCGAGATCGCGGAGCCCTCCCCGAAGGTCAGCGGCCAGTCCGCGCCGGGCTGCCCGGCCGCGAGCCGGAGCGAGACGCGGGTCAGCCACACGGACGACGGCGCGAGCCCGGAGAGCCCCACCGCGAGGTCGTCGGCGGCCGGACCGCAGCGCAGGAGGTCGGGATCGGTCTCGTCCCTCCGGGGCGACTCCGCGCAGTCCAGCGCGCCGTCGACCACGCCGTGCGCGGCGCGCGGGCAGCTCGCGGCGACCTTGAGGCTCGACTCCAGCGCGGCCGCGGCGACCGCGGCGCACGTGCCCGGCGCATCGCCGATGTCGCCGTACGCGCTCGCGCGCGCAAAATAGGCCTCGATCACGCTGTCCACGCTGTCGCTGCCGAGGGAGATGCGGCGGCTCAGCGCCTCGTGGCCCGCGCCCTCGACGAGCCACCCGTGGAGCCCCGCCTCGCCGAGGGCCCCGGCGCGGAGCTCCGCATAATCGCTGCGCTGCGCGCTCGCGTCCCAGCTCAGCGAGGCCGGCGGGAGCGTCACCGGCGCCGCGCCCGAGAGCGCGCCCCGGCCGTCGCCGAGCAGCCACGCCGTCACCTGCACGTCGCCTGCGCCCGCCCCGGCCAGCGACAGCGGCAAGATCGGCTCGCCGCCGCCCGTGGCGATGCGCAGCGTCCTCGTGACCGCCGCGCCGCCGGGAGCGTCGAAGCGGGCCGCCACGAACCGCATCCCTCGCAGACCCCCGAGCTGCGCGGCCGCCTCGGAGGACAGCGCGAGACCGGCCGACGCCGCCCAGCGCGCGACGGCGTCGGCGTCCTCGAGCACCGTCACCTCGACCGGCTCGAGCGTGGCCTCGTGGGCGAGCCGCCCGACCGTCTCGAAGGGGCTCGGCGCGCCCGCCTCCCCCGGGCAGTACGGGTCGACGCCCTGGGGCGGGAGCACCCGGGGCGCCGTCGCCGCCTCGAGCGCCTCGAACCACGCGTCCGAGCTCGTGTCGAGCGCGGCGAGCGGCGGCACCGGAACGACGAGGGCCACCGGCCCGCTCGCGCCCTGGAACCGCAGGCTCGTCCAGAGCGTCGTGCGCTCCGGCCCGGCCGCGACGGCGACGCGCTGCTCGACCGACGCCTGTCCGGCGCCGGGCAGCCACGCCCCCGTGGCGAGGGCGTCGCCGGAGAGCGAGAGAAGGACCGATGAAGAAAGAGCGACCGCAAGCGACCGTCGGGGCATGCGAGGCCGATTGGCAAGCAGCATGCCCCGCAGAGTACGCCTTGTTCGAGGCCGACTTCCACGCGGCCGCGTCCGGCTGAGAACGGCGGTTCACGACGCCCCGGCGCCACACGGGCGCGACGGCCGACCGGCGAGGATCACCCCTCGTGGACGATCACGATGTCGTCGGGGTGGAGGTGGCAGAACACCCGGTCTCCGACGTGAAGCGCCGCCTGGCCGGAGCTCTCGTTGGCGACCACCGCCGTGAGCACGAGGCCGGCGTCGGTCCGGAGGCGCAGCTGGTCGGTGGCGCCCTTGAACAGCTCGTCCTCGACGCGCGCCTCGAAGCGGTTCTCCGGCGCCCCCTGCGGCTCCTTGCGGAGCGCGATCTTCTCCGGCCGGATGGAGACAAGGGTGCTCCCGGTCCCGCCCGCCAGGTGCTCGGCGTTGACGAGGAGCTCGAGCCCCCCGTCGAGCTGGACCCGCGCCCGCTCGCCGCTCCGCGAGAGGACGGTCGCGCGGAGGATGTTGGCCTGGCCGATGAAGCTCGCGACGAACGTCGTCTTGGGGCGGTGGTAGATCTGCGATGCGTCGCCGAGCTGCTCGATCCGGCCCTTGTTGATCACGGCGATGCGGTCGCTCATGGTGAGCGCCTCTTCCTGGTCGTGGGTCACGAACACGAAGGTGATCCCCAGCTTCTTTTGCAGCTCCTTGAGCTCCACCTGCATGGCGTGCCGGAGCTTCGCGTCCAGCGCCGAGAGGGGCTCGTCGAGCAGCAGGACCTTCGGGCGGCACACGATGGCCCGCGCGAGCGCGACCCGCTGCCGCTGCCCGCCGGACAGCTGCGACGGCTTGCGCTGCTCCATGCCCCCGAGCGACACCATCGCGACCGCGGCCCGGACCCGCTCGTCGATCTCCGCCCGGGGCACCTTCTTCATCCGCAGCCCGAAGCCGATGTTCTCCTGCACCGTCATGTGAGGGAACAGCGCGTAGCTCTGGAACACCTGGTTCACGTCCCGGCGGTACGGCGGCTCGTGCGTGACGTCCTTCCCCTCCAGCAAGACGGCGCCGCTCGACGGCGTCTCGAAGCCCGAGATCATCCGGAGCAGCGTCGTCTTGCCGCACCCCGAGGGGCCGAGGAGGGTGATGAACTCGCCCGCCCTGATCTGGAGGTCGACCTCGCTCACGGCGTGGAAGGCGCCGAATCGCTTGGTGACCGCGCGGAGCTCGACCATCACATCCATCGACTCACCTCGGAGGGCCGGCAGAGCGCGCGGGGGAGGCGGAAGAGGCGAACGAGGCGGAGACGAGCGGCGCTGGGCCACCCCGCGCGACGGCGCCGCATCAGGCCTCCGGCTCCTTGCGCAGGCCGAGCAGGAAGAAGAGCGAGAACAGGAGCAGGAGCGCCATGCCGAGCGCGGCGCCGAAGGGCCAGTCGCGCGCCTGACCGAACTGGTTCTGGATGACGTTGCCGATCATCGGCACGCGTGATCCCCCCATGAGATCCGTGATCGCGAACATCCCGAGCGCCGGGATGAACACGAGCAGGACGCCCGCGAGGATGCCCGGGCGGGTGAGCGGGACGATGACGTGCGAGAACGCGGACACGGGCCCCGCGCCGAGATCGAACGCCGCCTCGATCAGGGCGTTGTCGAGCTTCTCGACGCTCCCGTAGATGGGCAGGATCATGAACGGCAAATACGAGTAGACGAGGCCGATGACCACCGCCGTCGGCGTGTACATGATGTCGAGGGGGGTCGAGATGATCCGCAGGTAGAGGAGGAGCCCGTTGAGGAGCCCCTCCGACTTGAGGATCGACATCCACGCATAGGTCCGGATGAGGAAGCTCGTCCAGAACGGCACCATCACCAGCATGAGCAGCCGGTTCCGGACGCCCTCCCTCGCCCGCCCGATGAAGTACGCCACCGGATAGCCCGCGACGAGGCAGATCACCGTGGTGATGGCGGCGTACTTGATCGAGCTCAACAGGATCTTGAGGTAGGTCGGGTCGAAGACCCGGGCGTAGCTCGACAGCGAGAGCTCGAAGACCACCTGCCCGAGCTCGTCCCGCTCGCAGAAGCTGTAGACGAGCATGATCGCGGTGGGCGCCACGACGAAGGCGAAGAGCCAGAGCAGGAGCGGGGCGAGCAGCAGCCACCCGCGGACGCCCGGCCTCCGCCGGGCGCCCTGGAGCTCGACGACCTGCCCGGTGGCCGTGTTCATGACGCCCCGCCGCTCACTGCGACGCCTTGAGGTCGGTCACCAGCTTGTCCACGTCCGCGGCCACCTTGCCGATGTCGTGGAACGTCTCCATCCCCGCGAGCGGCGGGTAGCTCGCCGGGTTCGCGAGCTGCTCCGGCGTGAGCAGCTTGCGCGCCTCCGCGTTCGGGTTCGTGTAGGGGAACTTGTCCGAGATGATCTTGCTGACCTCGGGGCGGAGGATGTAGTTCATGAACATCTCCGCGCCGATCTTGTTCTGGGCGCTGTCGGGGATCACCAGGCTGTCGATCGCCTTGTGCGTCCCCTCCAGCGGCAGGACGAACTGGAACTTGTCCTTGTCCTCCTGGTAGAGCAGGGCCGCCTCCCCGCTCCAGACGACGCCGATGTCGACGTCGCCGTTGAGCAGCGCCGTCTTCGGGCTGTCGGAGTCGAACACCTTCACGAGCTTGATCCACTCCGCCAGGGTCGGCTTGATCTTCGCGAGGTTCTCGGGCGTGACGTCGTTGGCGTTCATCCCCATCGTCACCATGACCCAGGAGACCATCTCCCGGTTGTCGTTCAGGGCCACGATGCGCCCCTTGTACTTCGGCTGGAACACGTCCTTGAAGCCCTTCACGGGCTCCTTCACCTTCTGGGTGTTGACGACGATGCCCACGACGGTGCCCATCCACGGGACCGAGTACTTGAGCTCCGGGTCGTGCGGCTGGTTCCTGAACGCGGGCGCGATGTTCTTCAGGTTCGGGATGCGCGTTTGATCGAGCAGCTGCAGCTTCTTCTGCCGGATGAGCGCCTCGACCGCGTACTCCGATGGCTGGATGAGGTCGTACCGGGTGCTCCCCGCGAGGAGCTTCGACAGCATCTCCTCGTTCGAGGCGAAGGTCTCGTAGTTGACCTTGATCCCCGTCTCCTTCGTGAAGCCGTCCAGGACCTCCTGCGGGACGTACTCGGACCACCCGAAGAGGTTGAGCTCGTCGCCGGGCTTCGGCTCGGGCGCCGGGGCGCTCCCCGAGGCGGCCGCCTGCTGCGGCGCCGGGCTCTCCTTCTTCCCGCAGCCGAGGAGGCAGAGGAGCGGGACGAACATCAGTATCAAGAGCGCTGAGATGCGTTTCATTGGCCTTTCCTTGTCTCGCCTGCGCCGGCGCAGGCCCCCGCGTTCGCGCCGCGCGCCGCTCCCCTTCAGCCCTCGTCGGGGAGCCGCCTCGCGGTGCCCTTCAGCGACTCGGCGACCACGACGAGCATCGCAGTCGCTGCGATGAACACCGTCGAGATCGTGTTCAGCATCGGGTTCAGACCGACCTTCGCCATGCCGAACACCTTGATCGGCAATGTCTCGGACTTGGGCCCGCGGGTGAAGTAGGTGACGATGAGCTCGTCCATCGACAGCGTGAACGACATCAGCGCACCGGAGATGATCGCGGGCAGAAGGTAAGGCACCATGATCAGGAAGAACGCCTTGAGCGGCGTCGCCCCGAGGTCCAGGGCGGCCTCCTCGAGCGACGGATCGAGCCCCGCGAGCCGCGCCTGGACGGCGATCAGCACGAACGGGAAACAGAAGGTGACGTGCGAGATGATGACCGTCGTGAAGCCGAGATCGAGCTCCACCGTCTTGAAGAAGATGAGCAGGCTGATCCCCATGATGATCTCCGGGATGATCATCGGAATGAAGATCAGCGTCGTGATCGACCGGAGCGCGGGGAACCTGTACCGGTAGAGCAGGAAGGCGCCCGCCGTGCCGAGGGCGACCGAGAACGCCGTCGTGATCGCGGCGATGATCACGCTGTTGCTCAGCGACTCGATGAGCGGCGACCGCCGCTCGTCGCCCAGGTGGGCGACGAGCTCATCGAAGAGCTGCCGATACCATTTGAAGGTGAACCCCTCCCACACCACGCTCATCCGCGAGTCGTTGAACGAGTAGGCGACGAGGAGCAGGATCGGCAGATACAGGTAGAGGAGGACGAGCCCGCTCCAGCCGCCAAGGAGCCAATTCGACAGCTTGATGCCCGACATCGTCCGGAGTCGCATGCGGCGGCCTCGCAATCCGACAGGATCGCCGCGCGAGCTTATCGCTTGCAGAACGCCGCGCGCAACACATTGCCGAGTGGAGAGGAAGGGCGCGACGCAGGTGATCGCGGCCACGCTGGCTGTCGTTCGCGAGGGCGCGCCTGCACCGGCCGCACGCCCGCACGCCCGACCGAGCGCGCGCCCGCCGCATGCTGCGCGCGCGGCGGCTCCTTCCGTAGAAGCCCTTGACACCGCACTCTCCTCCGCTTACCGGCCCTGCATGACCGGGTCGTCGCGACGCCCTTCAGGTGAGGTCCCGTGAGCACCTCCCGCATCTGGACGATCGAAGAGGCGAACGCGCTCGTCCCGCGGCTCTCGTCGATGATCGGCCGGCAGCTCGCCCTGGCGAGCGACGTCGAGCGCTGCTGGCAGGAGCTCGTGCAGGCCGTGCAGAGCCCGGCCGCGACGCCCGATCAGCTCATCGAGATGGCGCGCAACGGCAGCGAGCTGGCGCGGGCCCGGGAGCGCGAGCTCTCGGAGAAGATCGCCGCGTACGAGTCCGGGTGGCAGGAGATCGAGGAGCTCGGGGTCGTCGTGAAGGACCAGCGGATCGGCCTCTGCGACTTCTACGGGCGCCTCGACGGCGCCCTCGTCTGGCTCTGCTGGCGCTACGGCGAGCCGGCCGTGGAGCACTACCACGGGCTCGAGGCCGGCTACGCCGGGCGCAAGCCGATCACCGCCGAGAGGCGCCGGCAGCTGCTCAACTGACGAGGCCCCCAGTGATCGATCGGAAGAGAGCGGCGTGGGCCATCGAGGAGTTCCTCCGCGCCCTCGGGCGCGACGTCGAGGGGGACCTCGCGGGCACGGGCGAGCGGGTCGCCGACGCGTGGGCCGACGACCTGATCGAGGGCGAGGCCATCGACGCGGCCGCGGTGCTCCGCGAGGGCGCCATGGAGACAGGCCCCTTCGAGCGCGGCCTCGTCGTCGCCCGCGACCTCGCCGTGACCACGATGTGCCCGCACCACCTGCTGCCGGGGCACGGCACCGGCATCATCGTCTACCTGCCGGGCGCGCGGGTCGCCGGCATCGGCACGCTCGCGCACGTCCTCGACGCGCTCGCGCGGCGGCTGACGCTGCAGGAGCGCATCGGCGGGCAGCTCGTCGAGCTCCTGGTCCGCGAGCTCGGCGCGCGCGGCGCGCTGTGCAAGCTCACGCTGACGCACACGTGCCTCATCGCCCGCGGCGAGCGCAAGGCGGGCGCCCTCATCGAGACCGTCGCCGCCGCCGGCGAGCTCGCCGAGCCAGGCCCCGAGCGCGATCTCGCCCTCGCCGCGCTCTCCGGGGGGAGGGCGTGACCGACGTCGCGGTCGTCACCGGGCCGAGCCGCGGGATCGGCCGGGCGACGGCGCTCGCGCTCGCGCGCCGCGGCCTCTCCATCGCGCTGCTCGGCCCGCCGAGCCCGCGCCTCGACGAGGTCACCGACGAGGTCCGCCGCCTCGACGTCGCCGCGCTCCCGGTCCCCTGCGACGTTGCCTCCGAGGAGCAGGTGGCGCGCGCCTCCGCCGAGGTGGTGGCGTGGCTCGGCGCGCCCCGCGTCGTCGTGAACAACGCCGGCATCGTGAGCCGCGGCGCGAAGGTCCACGAGACCGCGCCCGCCGCCTGGGACGAGGTGATCGCGGTCAACCTCCGCGGCCCCTTCCTCATCTCGCGCGCGTTCCTCCCGGCCATGCTGAAGCAGGGGCGCGGCCGCCTCGTCCACGTCGGCAGCATCTCCTCGACCCTCGCGTGCCCCGGCAACGCCTCGTACGCCGCGTCCAAGTGGGGCCTCATCGGCCTCTCGAAGAGCCTGGCCGAGGAGCTGCGCGGGACGGGGCTCCAGTCCGTCGCCGTGCTCCCCGGCTCGGTCGACACCGACATGCTCGTCGGGAGCGGGTTCCCCCCGCAGATGAGCGCCGACGAGGTGGCGCGGCTCCTCGTGTACGCCGCGCTCGACGCCCCCGACGCCGTCACCGGCTCGGCCATCGAGATGTTCGGCTGACGGCGCGCCGCGCTCGCCTCCGCAGGACGCGCGACCAGGACGCGCGACGCGAAGGGGACGGCGGACTGCCGAGCCCGATGTGGATGTGCGTGGCGCCGCCACACCCGACCCCCCCGCGTGCTACCCTGCGGCCCGTGGACACGACGCCTCCGCGCCCGGGCGACCTCAGTGCGGCATTGCCCGAGCTGCCGCTGTTCCCGCTGCCGCAGACGGTGCTCTTCCCCGGCGCCCTGCTGCCGCTCCACATCTTCGAGCCGCGCTACCGGGCGCTCGTGCGCGACGCCCTCGGGACGCACCGCATCCTCTCCGTCGTCCTCATCACGGACCCCCGCGCGCTCGACGCGCACGGCCACCCGGCCATCGCGCAGGTGGCCGGCGCCGGCGAGATCATCGATCACGCCGAGCTGCCCGGGGGCCGCTACAACATCATGCTGCGGGGCCGCGCCCGGGTCCGCCTGGCGGAGCGCCCGTTCGTGCCGCCGTACCGCACGGCCGCGGCGACGCTCCTCGAGGACGAGCCCGGGGAGGTCCCGGCCCAGGATCACGCCGCGCTCATCTCCACCGCGGCCTCGTTCGCGGCGCTCGTCCGCGATAGGGACAGCAATTTCGAGTTCCGGCTGCCGCGCGACGCGGCCACGTCGCTCGTCGCGGATCTCTGCGCCCACCACCTCATCCTCGACGCGCGGGAGCGGCAGGCGGTGCTGGAGACCCTCGACGTCGTCGCGCGGGTGCGCCGCGTGACCGAGGCGCTCGCGCTCCAGCAGCTCGCGCTCGCCTCGGCGGCGCGCGACGTCAACTGAGACCCGAAGCGCCGGCCTGCCCGCATGGGCCCGCGCGGCGCACCTGAACACGGGTCCAGAAGGGGCTCCGGGGCGGATGCGGTCGTCCCAAGATCGAGTAGGCTGCGCCGCCTATGGCGACCTCTCGTTCAACGGAACCCTCGGCCCCGATCATCGTCAAGCACCCGGGGTGTCCCCAATGGGGACTCGGATACCTCGTCGAGGAGCGCGACGAAAAGCGCTTCTACGATTTCGAGGATGGCCTCAATCACTCCATCGCCAAGGCTTTCTGGTCGAAGCTCGAGCCGGTGCAGCTCGGCGACGACGAGGCGAGCGCGCTCGAGGCCAGGATCCGCGGTCTCCGTGACCGGCCGTCGGCCGCCGCCAAGAAGCAGCGCGCCCGCGTCGTCGCGCCGCCGGTCACGAGCTTCGACGAGCAGGTCGCGAGCTTCGAGTCGCAGTTCGAGGGTGGGTTCGGGGGTCCGCAGTTCATCGCCGAGGAACGAGGCGCCGCCGGGGGCGAGGGGGCCGAGGGCCCGGCGAGCGGGGGGAAGAAGAAGAGCAAGGCCTTCAAGCAGGGCGCCATCGAGACCGCGCGCGCGCTCCTCGCCAAGGGCGAGCTCGAGGCGCTGCTCGCGGCGGGCAACCTGAACGATTTCATGGAGCGGATCACCAAGGTCCACAAGGCCGCGACCGGCCTCCTGCACCCCCTCGGCGATCTCATCCCCTTCAACAAGATGCCGGCCGAGCACCACCGCGCCTACGCCGAGGCGGTCGTGGATCTCCTCTATGGCGCGGGCGACTACGCCGCGCGCTTCGACCGGCTGGCCGGCGTGCTCGCCGCGGCCAAGGTCGTCACGTGGCCGCTCGTCACGATCCTCGGCGCGCTCGTCTACCCGGGCGAGCACGTCTTCGTGAAGCCCTCCTTCTACGAGAAGCAGGCCGCCGTGCTCGGCTTCGATCTCGCCTACGATCGCGCGCCGAGCGCCGAGGGGTATGTCCGGATGCAATCGCTGGCGCGCGAGCTCGAGCGGCGCCTGCGCGAGCGCGGCCTCGCCCCGCGCGATCTGATGGACGTCTACGCGTTCCTCTGGCGCACGATCTCCCCGTCCAAGCCGGCCACGAAGTCCTGACATCCCGCGTCAGGCCGCCCTGCGCGACGTCGTGCGACGCCGCGCGGGGCGGTCCCCGGCGCCGCGAGGCGCCGCGGGCGCGGCCGGCAGCCCTCGACCCTCGACGCGCGGCGCTGGCCCGCTTATGCGACCTTCCCAAGGAGGGTCTCGCATGAAGGCTGCCGTGCTCGAAGCCGTGAAGAAGATCGCCGTTCGCCACGACGTCGCCCCGCCGCAGATCGGCCCGCGCGACGTCCTCGTCCGCGCGAAGGCGTGCGGCATCTGCGGCACCGACGTGCACATCTGGGAGGGCGACTTCTTCCCGACCTTCCCGCTGATCCCCGGGCACGAGCTCGCCGGCGAGGTGGCGGCGGTGGGCGACGAGGTCGAGGGCCTCCGGCCCGGCGATCGGGTGATGGTCGACCCGACGGTGACCTGCGAAGAGTGCCACTTCTGCATGATCAACCGGCAGAACCACTGCCTGAAGTGGAACGCGGTGGGCGTGACGCGCGACGGCGGCTTCGCCGAGCTCGTCCGGGTCCCCGCGAAGAACTGTTATCGCTTCGAGCGCGTCTCGTTCAGCGAGGCCGCCTTCTGCGAGCCGCTCGCGTGCGTCGTCTTCGGGCAGGACCGCGCGCGCATCGAGATCGGCTCGGAGGTCCTTGTCCTCGGCGCCGGCCCGATCGGCCAGCTCCACCTCCAGGCGAGCCTCGCGAACGGCGCCGCCGCGGTCACCGTGGTCGACGTCGTCGAGTCGAAGCTCGACCTCGCCCGCCAGCACGGCGCCACCGAGGTGGTGCTCGCCGACAACGCGCTCCAGGCGAAGCTCAAGAAGATCGCGCCCTACGGCTTCGACGTCGTCATCGACGCGACGGGCATCGCCCGCGTGCTCGGCGACTCGGTCCAGTACGTCAAGAACGGCGGCCGGTACCTCGTGTTCGGCGTGTGTGGGCCGCAGGACAAGGTCGAGATCTCGCCGTTCGAGATCTACCGGCGCGATCTCGAGATCATCGGCAGCTTCGCGATCAGGCGGACGTACGACCGGGCATTCAAGCTGATGGAGCGCGGCGCGATCGACGTGAGGAAGCTCCTCTCCGAGGCGATGCCGGTCGAGGAGCTCCCGCGCGGCCTCGAGATGATGAAGAGGGGCACCGCGCCCATGAAGCTCCAGGTCGTGTTCTAGCCGCGCGGCCTGCGCGCTTACAAAGCTTACGATTTTCTCGATTAGTTAAGAGTCGTTACGAAGATCACCGAAGTAGACGAAACTGCAAAAAGGACGCTTTCCATGGCCATCGTGATCGGAATCGACGTCGGGACCAGCGGCCTCAAGGCCATCGCAGTCGAAACGGAGCGCGGCGCGGCGGTCGCGTCGGCGCACCGCGAATACCCGCTCTCCACGCCGCACGCCGGGTGGGCCGAGCAGGATCCCGAGGACTTCGCCGCGGCGGCGCTGAGCGCCCTCGGCGAGCTCGCCCGCGCCCTCGGCCCGCGCCGCGACGACGTGCGCGCGATCGGGCTGACGGGGCAGATGCACTCGGCGGTCTTGCTGGACGAGGCGCAGGCGGTCATCCGGCCTGCGATCCTGTGGTGCGACACGCGCACCACGGCCGAGTGTGAGGCCATCCGCGCGAACCCGAAGGTCGGCGACGCGGGGCTGGCGCGCCTTGTCGGCAACCGCGCGCTCGAGGGGTTCACGCTGCCGAAGCTGCTCTGGCTGCGGGCGAACGAGCCCGAGGCGTTCGCCCGCGTCCGCGCGGTGCTCATGCCGAAGGATTTCGTGGGCTTGAAGCTGACGGGCGAGCTCGGGACGGACGACAGCGACGCGAGCGGCACGCTGGCGTTCTCGCCCGGGGATCGCTCGTTCAGCGCCGAGCTCCTCTCGGCGGTCGGCGTCCCGCGCGCGGTGTTCCCGCGGTCTGCGCCGTCGAACGCGCCGCTCGGCCAGCTGACGGCCGAGGTCGCGGCCGCGACGGGGCTGCCGGCGGGCATCCCCGTCGTGCGGGGCGCCGCGGACAACGCGGCGGGCGCGGTGGGGCTCGGCATCGTGCGCCCCGGCCGGGCGATGGCGTCGGTCGGCACGAGCGGCGTGATCCTGGCGCACACCGACTCGTGGATCGTGGAGCCCGAGATGCGGCTCCACAGCTTCTGCCACGCGGTCCCGGGCCGCTTCTACCTGATGGGGGTGATGCTCGCCGCCGGCGGCGCGCTCCGCTGGTACCGCGACGTCCTCGGCGACGGCGAGCGCATGGCGGCCGAGCTCCGCAAGGTCGATCCGTACGAGATCATCTCGGACACGGCGTCGACGGCGCGCCCGGGCGCGGGCGGCGTCGTCTTCCTGCCGTACCTGATGGGCGAGCGCACGCCGCACAACGACGCGGCGGCGCGCGGCGCGTTCGTGGGGCTGAGCGCCCGCACGACGAAGGCCGATCTCTCGCGCGCGGTGCTGGAGGGCATCACGTTCGGGCTCGCGGACTCGCTGGATCTGATGCGCGGCGTGGGGCAGACGAACGGCGCGGCGGCGGTCTCGATCGACGAGATCCGCCTGACCGGCGGCGGCGCGCGGAGCCCGTTCTGGCGCCAGCTGATGGCCGACGTCTTCGAGGCGCCGGTGGCGATCACGACGTCGACCGAGGGCCCGGCCTACGGCGCGGCGCTGCTCGGCGCGGCGGGCGCGGGGCTGTTCTCGTCGGTCGAGGAGGCGGCGGACGCGTTCGTCCATGTCGTGTCCCGGGTCGCGCCGGACGCGGCGCGCTCGGCGCGGTACCGGGAGATCCACGCGGTGTACCGGGGGCTCTACAACGACCTGCGCGGGCGGTTCCGGGAGCTCGGCAGGCTGGCGTGATGGGGTGACAGGATCCGGGCGGCCACGGTGGGCGTGAGGGCTTGCCGGGTCGCCCGGCGCCCGGAGAGGGTGTTCTCCGCGCGGAGACCCCCTCTCCGGGCGTCTGCCGCGGGCGCGGAGCCTGGGACGAGCTCAGACGACGCGGGATCAAGGCGCCTTCGGCAGATAACAGAGGCGCATCCACGGTCGCAGACTCGATGGGAGATCGCTGGCGAAGAGCCGGATCTGCTCGCGGTCGTCCGAGCGGAGCAGGATGCCGTAATTCTCCGTCTTGCCGCGAAGCCAATCCAGGACGAGCCTGGTCACGTCGAACGAGAGGAGGCCACCCTCCTTGACAATGGCCTTCACGTTGCCGGTGACGGCGACCGGAATGGGATCAAACCAATCCCCTGCGAAGGAAGCCCAGGATTCGCTCTCGTCCCAGTCCCTCTCCACGCGGTGCACGGAGATCGCTCCCGGCCCGCTCGTGCTCGCCACCCCCAGCCCGACGCGAGCCGTGAGGAGCGTCGCCCGCCGGGGGACCGAGGCGAGATCGAAGCGGAGCAGGGCGCGGCGGACCGCATCGGTGCCACGCGGCGTCCCCACGAGGAGATCGACGCGCTCGCCGAAGCTCTGATCGGGCTGGTCGCTCGCGATGTACGTATCGCGGACCTGGCCGGGAGTAACGCCGCCGCGCACGATCAGGCGGTGCTCGAGCGTGGATGCCTCGCCCGCGAGCACCTTCTCCAGGAACTCGTTGCGGACGCCAGCAAAGGCCACGCGCGCGAGCGCGCCCGAGGCGTCGCAAAAATTGGATCTGGCGACGAATGAGCTCACGCCCGCCACGACCTCGACGCCATTCTGCTGGATCAGCGCTGGACCGCCGCTGTCGCCGTAGCACACGCCGCCTTGTGCGTTCGTCTGATCGATCACGATCGTGAGCGGCTCGACCTCGCTCACGCGCGCTTCGACCCTCCGGCGAATGGAGTTCTGCGCCGGGGTGCCGCCGTACCCCACGACGGTCACTGCGCTTCCGACCGTCACATCATCCGGCGCCGACGCAAGTGGGATCGGCGTGACATCGAGATCGCCCGCGCCGCTGGCAGTCACGACACAGACATCATAGTCGTGGTTGAACACGTTGTAACAGGGGTGAATCCTGGCCGAATCATCATCGACATCAAGCGTCCTCGACGGCTCCAGGAAGTCGGGGCCGATCAGAACCTTCTTGGGAGGGGACAAGCAGCAGTGCGCGGCGGTGAGCACGTAGACCTTGTCGCCATCGGCGCTCCGGCGAACGATGGTGCCGCTGCAGCCTCCGTCGAGGGACACCACCGCCGTGCGCGTGTTGTCCGCCCGGGCGTCGGCGCCGACGATCGCTGACCGCTCCTCCCCGCCCTCCTCGCGCGAGCCGCTCTCGGTCGGTTGCGCGCAGGCCGCCGGCAAGAGCGCGGAGATGACCAGCCGGGCCACCGTGAGCGTTCTCATGATTTGACCTCCCCTCAGACCACCAAACGCTCGGCCGGCGCGCGCGACGCCATCACGCGTTCTCGACCGTTCCCGATGTTCATCCGTCCGAGAGGAATCTTGCTGGCGGTCCGGGCGCTGTCAATCGATCGTGCAGCGCTCCCGCGCTCGCACGGTAACCCGCACCCAGCACGAACGGCGGCCCCGATCAGCTTGGAAAGCTCATTTCCACCCATCTCGCGAAGAACGAGACGGCGCGCATTCTCCAGAGATCGCCCATTTCGCATCGTGAGCGCACGGATCGAGTCGGCACCACGCACAACGTGTCTGTCGGCTCGCAGCGCGCGTCGTTCTCGTGCGCGACCACGAACGGGACGCGCCTGGCGGGTCGCGGGCTACCGGGGCCTCGGGCCCGTGCCGAGGATGTAGCGAATCCAGATCGGGAGCGCGGTGTCGAAGTCCGGCGAGAAGGAGTGCTGTTGCTGCTCGGCATAGGGCTTGTGGAAGACCTCGGCGCCGAGCGCGCGCAGCCGCGTGGCGTCGCGCTCGGCGAGCCGGACGTTGCCCGGCGACTCGCCGGCGCCGACCACCACGACACAGCGGCGCTGGGCGAGCTCGGGCGAGCGCGGCACGCCGTCGAGCGAGAGCTCGGTGACGGACCCGGGAGACATGACGACGGCACCGGCGTAGTGGCGCGGATCCCGGGCCGCGATCTCGGCGGCCATCTGGCCGCCCTGCGAGAAGCCGATCAGGATCACCTGGCCGGGGGCAACGGTCACCCGGTCGCGCACCTCGGCGAGCGCCTCGTCGAGCCGCGCGCGGTCGCGCGCGGGCGACTCGGACCATACGAACTTGCGTGGTCCGCGCGGCAGGGTGCCGCTCACCGAGACGAAGGCGACCGAGAGCGCGTCGGCGGCGCGCTGGACGCTCTCGTCCACGAAATCCTCCGGCTGCGACCCCAGGCCGTGCATGCCCATCACGACCGGGATCGGCTTGCCGGTGCGATAGCCCTTCGGGAGCACAAGGAGCGTCTTCTTGATCCCGGACTGCCCCCAGTAGCGCCCGGCCCGCGCCAGGTAGGGATAGACCGTCGCCCATCGCGCATCGCTGCGCAGCGCCTCCAGGTCGGAGTCCCGGGCTGCCCAGTCCGGGTCGACCCCCTCCTCGACCGCAGCGCGCTCCAGCCAGTGGAAGGAGGCGTCGAGCTGCCCGGCGCGGGCGTAATAACACGCCAGGTCGTATTTCCCGTCCGCCCCGCCAGCCACGGCCCAGTGCTGGATCTGCGCCGCGGCCTGGTAATCGCCGTGCGCGGCAGCCCTCCGCGCTTCCATGAAGAGCCGCACGGGCTCGATTCTGCGGAGATCGTGGCCATCGCGCTGCGCGGGCGGCTCGGGCGGAGCCGGGAGCGCGAGGGGGCGCTCGGGGAGCGCGCGCTGGGGAGGCTCGGGCGGCGGCGGCTCGAAGGAGCGAAGCATGGCCTCGATTTCCGGGCGCACCTTGGCCATCGCCTCCGCGGGGACGATGCCGGCCAGGTGATAGCCGATCTGGTCCTGGACGAAGACGCCCGTCATCAGCTCGACGCGGTGCGCGTCCTTCTGATCGCGCGCGTGGACGACCACCCCGCCCGCGGCCCGGCCAGGGAACGGCTCGCGGCGGGTCTCGTCCAGACCGGACATCCCATCCCGCATCCTCTGCACGAAGGTGTTCGCGACGTCATCCGCGGTGAGCGCCTCGTTGGCGACGCGAAGCACCTTCACCGAGAACGAGGCGGAGGTAGGCTCGTGAAGCAACGCGATATCCACGCTCCCATCCTGCGCGGACGGCCCCCGCTCGAGGTGAATCCTCTTCCACGCAGGGCTCGCCGGCGTGATGCGGTAGCGCGCGGCGATGCCCTCGACGGCCGCGCCCGGGCGCGCTCCGGGTTCGACGGCGCCGCTGTGCGCGGTCGGGCTGGCCGGCGAGCCCTCGGGGCCGCCCGCAGGCCGCGTGGCCCACCAGGACGTCAGGCCGACTGCTCCCGCCGCGACGAAAGCGATCAGCGCGATCCTGGCATTCCCAGGGCGCGGCAGCGCCACGGGCGGCACGCCAGAGCGTTCACGGGACGAGCTCTTGATGCGGGGCGGGGCCAACGTGACCCCATGCTACGCCCACCGCGGCGCGCGGTGCGAGAGATTCAAGCGAGCGGCGTGGCCGCCGCGCGCAAAGGCGCAAGGTCGCAAAGGCGCACGGAGAAGACTCTCTTTTGCCTACGCCGCCCGCACCCAGCCGCGCGACGTCTCCTCGAAATGCTCGGTGATCGCGATTCCGAAGAGTCCGTCTTCCGGCTGCCAGAAATACCGCTCGATATGGATCTTCCTTCCATCGACGCGGATCACATTGAAGGCGTTCTGCTCGCCCCGGCCGCGCGTGGAGGTCGCGGTCCCGGCCTGGACGATCAGCGAGGAGTGGCCGCCCGCGTCGAAGCGCTCCGCGGAGTGCCCCGTGTGGCTCATGTGCAGGTGGCCGGACAGGATGACGTCGACGCCGCAGCCCGCGATCGCCGCCATCGCCTGCCTCGCGCGCCCGACGATCGCATGCGGAGAGTTCTCCGGCAGATCGAACGGGTGGTGCGTGACCACGATCTTCGTGATCTCGGGCCCTAGATCGCACATCCTCGCCTTGATCCCCTCGACCTGCCGCGCGTTGATGCGCCCGTCCTTGATGGTCAGCGAGCGCGCGGTGTTGATGCCCAGGACGGCGATCTCCGCGTCGAGGTGGAACGGCGAGAGGTCGTCCGTGATGTGGCTCCGGTATCTGTCGAGCGGGCGGAAGAACCGGTCGAACAGGTTGTAGAGCGGGACATCGTGGTTGCCAGGCACCACGATCCGCGGCGAGGGCAGCGCGTCGAGGAAGGCGCGCGCCTCGGCGAACTCGGCGTCGCGCGCCCGCTGGGTCAGATCGCCGGAGATCACGACCACGTGCGGCTCGAGCCCCCCTATCCTCTCGATCAGCGGGCGGAGGATGGCCTTGTCGACGCGGCCGAAGTGCAGATCCGACAGGTGCACGAGCGTGCGCACGGCGCCTCACCCCTCCAGCGCCGCGACCGGGCGAAATGGGTCCTCCTGCCGCCGCGAGCCCGAGCGGAGCTCGGACGACAGCGGCACGATGACGCGCAGCGCTGCAGGCCGCACGCGATAACACAGCGGCGGCGCCATCCTGAGGACCTCACCGTCCGCGGCCACGTGGAGGCGGCGGTGGGGCGCCTCCACCCGGAGCTCCGTTGTTCGCAGGATACTGAAATCGTTCGATTGATGAATGCGCCCGACGACGGCGCTGGCGATGAGCTTGAGCGTGGAGAGGCGGCTCTCCGCGTGCGCCACGCAGACGCCGAGCTCACCCGAGCACGGCGGGCGCTGGCGGCCGATGTCCATGTCGCCAAGCTTGAAATCGTTGTTCGCGACGAACACGAACGGCGTCTCCAGCTCGACCTCCTGCCCATCCAGGACGAGCCGGAGACGGACGCGCTCGTGCCGCCGGATCCCGGAGACGGTCGAGAGCGCCAGGGCTATCCACTTGTTGAGCCCACGCCGCTTCCGGAGCGCCTCGCGGGCGCGCACGATGCCCGGATAGATCCCCAGCGTCGAGTTGTTCACGAAGACCCGGCCGTTGACCTCACCGACATCGACCCGGACGCGCCGCCCCTCGACGAGCGTGCGCACGGCGCCCTCGAGCGCCAGCGGAACGCCGAGGTGCTTCGCGAAATGGTTCACCGTGCCGAGCGGAAGGACGCCCATCGTCTTGTCCGTGCCGGCGATCGCGGCAGCGACGGTGTTCACCGTCCCGTCGCCGCCGCCGGCCACGACGAGGTCGCAAGGCCCCCGCGCCACACGGCGGGCGAGCTCCCCGAGCTGCTGTCCCTTCTCGGTGCACAGCACCTCCGCGGCGAGGCCGCTCTCTTTCAGGAGCTCCCCGAGCCGCGCGCGCTGCGCCGCCGCGCGGTTCGACCGCGAGGAGCAGTTCAGGAGGACCGCCATGGATCGATGCTTCACCGTCGCTCTCCCGGCATGGGGCAAGGGCCCATGCCCACCCGACAGCGAGAAAGCAGATCGCGCGCCACCGCCCCGCGGCGAGCGGCCGCGACGCTCCGGCTCCGTCAGGCGGCGCGGAGCGTGGCGGATTGCCACGCTCGCCTCGGGCCGCGCGCCCATGCCAGAGCCCCCGCTCCTCAGCGCATGCCGAGCCCGCCGTCCGTCTCCATCCGAGGCCAGGTGAAGAAGAACGTGGCGCCGGCGCCCTGCTCGGACTCGACCCACGCACGCCCCCCCTTGCTGAGCACGATCTTCTGGACGATCGCGAGCCCGATGCCCGTCCCCTCGATGTTGTCGCGCGCGTTCAGGGTCTGGAAGATCTCCCATACCTTCCCGTGGTATCGCGGGTCGATCCCGGGCCCGTTGTCCTTCACCGAGAACTCCCAGAGATCGCCCAGCGCCCGCCCCCGCACATCGACGCGCGCGTCGGGGCGCTCAGCATACTTCAGCGCATTGCCGATCAGGTTCAGGAACACCTGCTCCAGCGGGATCCGCTCGGCGAGGAGCGTCGGCATGCCGATCGCGACCTCGATCGACGCGCCCGCAGGGACCGTGAGCAGGGCGACGACGTCCTCGAGGAGCTTCTGGACATCCACGATCTCGGGCTTGTCGCGGAGGCGTCCAGCGCGCGAGTAACGCAGGATCCCGTCGATGAGCGCCTCCAGCCGGACCACGCGCGAGCGGAGGAGATCCATGTACCGGCGCGTCTCCGGCGTCGCCTTGTCCACGAGATCGTCCTCGATCCACTGCGAGAGGTTCGCGATGGCGCGGAGCGGCGCCTTCAGGTCGTGGCTCGCCACGTAGGCGAAGCGGTCGAGCTCGTTGTTGCTCCGCTCGAGCGCCTGGATGAGCTGCTGCGCCTTCCGGAACAGGTGCGCGTTATCCATCGCGATGGCGGCCTGAGCCGCGAGGCCGACCACCAGCTTCTCCGCCCGCTCGGTGAAGACACCCCGCTCGGAGTGCCCGAAGAACAGCCCGCCGATGACATGCCCCGAACGGGAGACCACCGGCACGGCAAGGTAGCTGACGACAGGAAGGTGGCCCTTCGGCATCCCGCGGTAACGGGCGTTGTTCCCGTAGCGCGGGTCCTTCGTGACATCATCGAGCCGCACCACGCCCTCTCCGTTGAAGGTCGGCGCGAACACGTCCGTGTTGCGCGGCATCGCCAACCCGGAGAAGTGCTCTCGGGGCACGCCGGAGATGGTGTAGAGCATGTAACTCTTCCCCTCGGCGTTCGTGACATTGTAAAAGAACGCGCCGAACTGGGCGCCGCTCAGGCGGGTGGCCGCGTCGGTCACCGCCTGCACGAGCTTCTCCAGATCCAGCTCGGCGGCGAGCTGCTTGCCAGCGCGATTGAGCAGCTCGAGCGTCTCCCCTTCTTCCTGGAGCCTGTCCTCCGTCTGCTTGCGCTCGGTGATGTCGAGGACGATCGTCCCCACGCCCATGACGGGCCCGCCGTTCGCCCGCACAGGCGCGTAATTGACCAGCCAGGAGCGCGGTCGCTCCGACGCCCGCGTCGTCCCCGTCACCTCGGCGGTGAACGCCTCGCCCGTCTCCAGGACGCGGCGGAGATTGGCGACGATCGCGTCGCTCATCTCCGGGAGAAGCTCGGGGATCGTCCTGCCGAGGTGCGCCTCGAGGGGGATCCCGTTGATGTCCGCCAGCGCCTGGTTGAGCCGCACCACGCGGAGATCGCGGTCGATCACCGCCAGCCCCGCGGTCGTGGCCTGGAAGAAGGCGTCGACCAGCGCGCGGTCCGCGGGGGACTCGTGCGGCGCAGGGCGCTCCTGATCGAGCCGCGCGGCCTCCGCCTCGACGCGCTGCAGGGGCGCCGCAGCGGGCTCTGCCGCCGCGGGCGAGGCCGCTTCGGAGAGCTCCGCTGTTTCTTGACGCGAATCCGTGTTCTCCATGGACCTCGTGGACACAGGGTGCCCCACGACCTTAGCGCTCGAGTGCAAACACGACATCCGCCGTCTGTCGCCGTTTGTCGCCGTCTATCGCCGTCTGATACCAGGCCGTGCCCCGGCGCCAGCGCTGCAATGCGGGCTCAGCAGCCAAACACGGCCGGTCGCCGCGCACGACCGCATCCCCCTGCGCGCCGGCGACCGCCGGCTACCCGCCAGCGACGACCGGCCGGGCGAGACGGAAGCCCACGGCGCTGAAGCGATCCTCCGGGCGCGCGGCGAAGCGACCTGCCGCGCGGCACACCGCGGGGGGCCCGGAGCTCCACGCGCCCCCGCGGATCGAGCGGAGCCCCGGAGCCGCCGCGTCCGCTGGCTTTAGGCGCGCGATGCGGTCGACCACCGTGGGGCCGTCGGGCATCCACAGCTCGGCGCACCAGTCGCGGACGTTGCCCGCGAGGCCCCGGGCGCCGTGGGGGCCCTCGTCCGTCGGATGGTCGTCCACCGGCGCCGGGCTCGCGGGGCCGGGGCGGCCGCCCACCATGCAAGCCCACGTCGGCTCGGGCTCGTCTCCCCAGGGGAAGAAGCGCCCGTCGACGCCGCGCGCGGCCTTCTCGCGCTCGAGCTCGCCGACGAGGCGCCACGGCGCGCCGGTGCGCGCCTCCAACCAGGACGCGTAGGCGACGGCGCTGCGCCAGTCCACCGAGGCGACCGGGTGCCGCGCCTGCTCCGCGCGCGCCTGCGGGCCGAGCGCGAAGCGCCCGTCCCCGTCGCGCGCGAACAGCGGGATGTCCACGTCGCCGGCGATCGCGCGGGCCGCGCGCGGGCACGCCGCCGCGGCCTCCGCCTCGCGCCCGCGCGCGAGCAGCTCCCGTCCGCGTCGTCTTGCCCCTCGACGCGCAGCAGCTTCATGGCGAGCACGCGGCCCATCACGCGATCGCGCACGCGCCGCACCTCGCCCATGCCCCCGCGGCCGATGAGCCCGAGATCGTCGTAACGGTCCCAGGGCCACGCCGCGACCGGCGCGTGGACCGCCGGAGGCGCGGCGCTCGGGCGGCGCTCGGCCGCCGCCGATGCGTCCCCGGTCAGCCCGGGCGCGTCGCCGGCCGGCGCCGCCGCCGGCGCCTCCCCGCCGGGGCCCGGCGCGCCTCTCGGCGCCGTCCTGTTCTGGGACGGGGCGCGCTGGTGGATCCGCGACCTCGGCAGCACGAACGGCACGCACGTCGGCGGCCGGCGGCTCACGTCCGCCGAGCGGGCCGCGCTCGACGCGGGGACGGAGCTCGTGTTCGGCGGCGACGCCGAGCGCTGGATCGTGGAGGAGGCCGGCGCGCCCGTCACGAGCGCGCGGGCCGAGCTCACCGGCGAGGTGCGCGCGGCGGAGGAGGGCCTGCTCGCGCTGCCGGACGCCGCCGACCCCCGGGTGACGCTCTTCGAGGATCAGCACGGCGTCTGGCAGATCGAGATCGACGGGAGCACGCGCCCGGCCGTGGATCAGGAGCGCATCGAGGCCGGCGGCGCCTGGGTCCTGCGCGTCCCGCCGCAGGCGCTCGACGCCGCCGTGCCGACGACCGCGTCGAGCGCGGCGAGCCCCAAGCTCCTCGGCCTCACCGTCCTGCGCTTCGAGGTGAGCCACGACGAGGAGCACATCGCCGTCGCCCTGGTGCAGGGGGACAAGGTCATCCAGCTCGCCGCGCGCGCCCACCACGAGCTGCTCCTCATGCTGGCGCGCTCCCGGCTGCGCGACAGGGAGACCGGGCTGCCCCCGGCCGAGCGCGGGTGGCGCTACGTCGATGACCTGCTCGGCAAGCTGCGGCTCGACCTCCATCACCTCAACGTCAACGTCTTCCGCGCCCGCCAGCAGCTCGCGCGCGCGGGCGTGCTCGACGCCGGCTCGCTCGTCGAGCGCCGGACGACGTCGCGGCAGATCCGGCTCGGCACCGAGGCGGTCGAGGTGGTCCGGTACTGAACATCGGGCCGCGGACGGAGCGCGCCGGCCCTCGCGCGTGACCGCCTGTCATCGACGCCGCGGCCGGGAGGATCCAGGTTTCCTCTCGTCGACGCCGGGCGAGGCCGCGCGGGTCGCGCGTCGTGAACACGCGCGCGACCGCGCCGCCGCCGGAGCGCGGGCTGGGCAGGGCCTGCGCGCTGCGATCGATGCTGTCGTGATCGTCATCCCAGGAGAGAGCGCAACCATGAGCAACGATGCAGACTCAACGTTCGGTGCGCCCGCCGCTGGCGCTTCCATCTCGACGCGCAGCCCGGCGAAGGCCAAACCGGGCTCCGGTGTGACTGAGCAGATCCCGCCGGACGTGAGGCTCAGGATCTTCTCGAACGCGGATCTCGTCCGGATCGTGGCCCTCGGGAGCAACGGTGTTTCCAATGGCCAGCTCACCTTCCAGGCGCAGACGGAGTACTGGCGGTGGGCGAGCACGCTCACCTTCTCGAACACGTTGACCTTCACGTCCGAGGTGATCCCGAGCTTCACGGCGCCGGCGCTCGACGCGTTCCTGGACGTCGTGAGCCCGAGCAACCAGTTCACGGCCCCCCGGAACCCGACCCAGGGCGACTGGACGCAGGGGACACGCTCCGTCCCGGGGACCCGCACGGGGTACCTTTACCGGTTGCCGAGCCCCGACGACAGCCAGGTGAAGATGGGAGTCCTGTTCGAGAAGGACAACCAGACATCGGCCCTGATGGCGGCCGCCTGGTACGTGAACACGCAGGCGCCGAGCAACGGCCTTGCGTTCAACAAGAAGATCTTCACGCGCACGCTGACCCGGGTGGGCGGGACGCACCCGAACGCCATCGAGGTGGGCACCTGGTATTATCTCCTGATGGGCACGCCCTGACCTAGGGCAGGGGCGAGAGCGGCGCGGCGGGGTCGCCTCCGGGCCCGCTCGAACGCGCGCGCCGCCTCAGAGGAACGGGGCAGAGCGCCGCTCCGGCTCCCGAAGAGGGATATGCAGCTCGCGCTGGGGAATCGGGACGACGATCCCCTCCGCGTCGAGCCGCTCCTTGAAGTGGCGCGTGAGCTCGAGCCGCGCCGGGAAGAAGTCGGCGGGGAGGGTCCAGGCGCGGACGAGCAGGTTGACCTTCCCTTCCGCGAGCTCGACGACGTCGACCGACGGCGCCGGCTCCGGGAGCACGCGCGGCTCGCTCGAGAGGACGTCCCGCAACGTGGCGATTGCGTGAGCGATGTCGGCGGTGGCGCTGACGCCGATCGTGAGGTCCATGCGCCGGCGCTGCGCCCGGGTGAAGTTCTGGATCTTGGCGGACCGGACCTTGGAGTTCGGCAGCGTGATCGGGACCCCATCGAAGCTCGTCAGCCTGGTCTGGAACACGTCGATGGCGTCGACGACCCCGGAGGTCCCGTCGACCTCGATCGCGTCGCCGACATCGAACGGACGGAGCACGAGCAAGACCAGCCCGGCGGCCACGTCCGACAGCGTGTCCTTGAGGGCGAGGCCGACGGTCAGACCCGCGGCGCCGAGCACGGCGAACAGGCTCTTCGTGTCCACGCCGAAGCGCTCGAGCACGGCCATGGTGGTGACCGTCAAGATGGTGAGTCGACTTACACTGGCCAGCAGGGGGATGAGGGTCGCGTCGACCTGCGTCCATTTCTTGCCGAGCGACCGCACGCTCCGCGCGGCCCAGGCCGCGGCCGTCCACCCGACGACCGCGATGAACAGCGCGCTCGAGACGCCGGGCCCGTGGCGCTCCAGGAGCTCGATCGGCGTGCCCCACGTCGCAATCCCCTGCTCCACTGCGCATCCTCCTCGGCTTCGACGCCGCGCGCGACGCCGCGCGCGGCCCAGCGCCGGGGTGTCTCCGCGCGCGGCCGGCGGGAGTCAACCGGCGAACGTGAGGAGGCGGCGGAGCCGCTGCGCCACGAGCTCCACGCCGTTCACGAGGCCCCGGAGGACGTGGGCGGTGACGTCGTCCTTCGCCGCCCGCGTGGCGCGCATCGGGCGCGCCGCGAACCACGCGAGCTCGCCGGCGACCGCCTCGACCAGAGGCCTGCGCATCGACAGCCAGCGCGCGCACCACGCGGCGAGGGGCGTGTCGCCCTCCACGGTCGCGACGTACTGGAGCAGCTCGACGAGGTCGACGCCGTGCCGCATCCCGAGGAGCGTGCCGCGGTAGGACCTCTCGGTGCTGAGCAGGTGATCGGCGAGGTGATCGCGCAAGGCCGAGAAGGCCGCGCCCACCATGCTGCCGCCCGCGCTGATGGGCAGCCCGCGCTCGCGGAGGAGCGGGCGGATCTCCGACAGCGTGGCCTCCGCGTGGCTCGAGACCGCCCGCATGGCGCGCGCCGGCGGCGCATCGCCGAGGCGCTCCGCCTCGATCCGCGGGTGGATCATCGCCGAGCGCTCCGTCTGGAACAGCTCCCGGACAAGGGTCGTGAGGAACGCGCGCCCTCTCCGGCTCTCTACCTGCGGCCCGGACTCGTCGCCCAACAGGCCGCCCTCGCCATTCGTCGCTCCGTTGCTCTGAAGTTCGTGCATGGTCGCCCCCTCTCCTCTTCTTCTCGCCGGGGCGTCAGGACCGGCTCGCGGCGCGCCGCGCTCCGGTCTTCGCCCCCGAGGTCGTCTTGCGCGAGGCCCCGCTCGCGGCGCGCCGCGCTCCGGTCTTCGCCCCCGAGGTCGTCTTGCGCGAGGCCCCCGCACCGCCGCGGCGGGCCGTGCCCTGCGCGGCGCGGGAGCGGCCGCTCGTCGACGGGGCCGAGGAGCTGCGCGAGCGAGCGCTGGACGCGGCGCTCTTCTTCGCCCTCGCCGGCGCCTTCTTCGCCGCCGTGGTCCGTCCGGCGCTCGCCGCGGCGTTCCGCTTGCGGGTCGCCGCCGCCTTCTTCGCCGCCGCGCTCCTCGCGGCGGCCGGCCGTGCCTTGGACGCGGCGCCTCCCTTGCGGCCCCCCTTTTTCGCCGGCTCCTTGTTCACTGGTTTGCCCACCCCCGATCCCGACTTCTTCCCCCCGCCGGTCATCTTGTTGACGGTCGCCCAGGCCCGCCGCTCGGCCTCTTCCTCGGAGACCCCGCGCTTCTCGTACCCCTCTTCGATGTGCTCGGCCTGCCGCTTCTGCTTGGTCGTGTAGCTGGATTTGTCGCCTCTAGGCATGGTGCCCTCCTTGCGCCTGCTCCACCTCGCGGGTCGGCAGCTCCGTCGGAAACGCCGGCTCGCCCCGTCGTGAGAGCGTGAGAATCGCGAGATCGTGCGAACGTGCGGAACGTGCGGGAACGTGCGGAACATGCGGCAAAGACAGACCGTGCGTGTGGCCCGGGTCCATCGAGCCGCGATGTCGGTTGCGTCGGTTGCGTCGGTTGCGCCTGTCTCGATGGACGAGCAACCGCTGTGCCGCCGGAGAGCGCGGCGCCAGCCGCTGGCGGCGCGTCCCGGCCCGGCGCCCCGTCACACGCGGTTTCCCCGCTCCGCTGGTTGCCGGGTGATGGGGGCTCGCAGCGTGGCAATCGGCCCCGGATGTCGAGGAACGCCTCGGTCGTACCGCGCGAGGAGCGCGGCGCGCCGGAGGCTCAGAGGGACTCGAGGTAGGCGACCAGATCGTCCAGCTGCGCGGCGGTCAGGCCGGAGATGTCGCCGTGACGGTCGCCTCCGCACAGCGGATCGAAGCGATCGTGGAGCGTCGCCGCGCAGCCGTCGTGCATGAACGGGGCGCGCCCGGCGATGCCGAGGAGCGAGGGCACCTGCAGCCGCTCGCCCTTGCCCACGTCCTCGTTCCGGTTGTTGGTGAGCATCGGGCCACCGTGGCACTCCGCGCAGCCCACCTGCTTGTCATGGAAGAGCACCTCGCCCCGCGCCACGGCGGCGTCGTCCTCGGGCGGCGACGCCGGGAAGGCGGGCAGGCTGTCGATGTAACGGGCCATCAGGTCGAGCCGCCGGGCGCCGGGCTGCTGGCCGCCCATGCGGGAGACGAACACCTCCCCCATCAGGCCTGCGAGATCCTGCAGATCGCCGCTCCAGTGGAGGGGCGCCGTCTTCAGGATGCCGCCGCCCAGCGCCTGCGTCCGCCGCAGGCCCACGGGATCGAAGTTCCACGTCCGCCCGTCCTCGTGCCCTTCGGGGTGGCACGACGCGCACGCCACGGCGCTCACGCCGTTCGGCGGGCGGTGGAACATCTCGTGGCCGGTGTCTTTCACGCTCGCTCCCGGAAGCGCGATGGTGCGCCGGCCGACCAGCTCCAGGGCCGCCGGCTCCCGCAGCTGCACGACGATCTCGCCCTGGCCGTCGAAGGCCACGGCGACGGGCTGCCCGCTCAGCGCGTTCGCGGTGACCTCCGGGCTGCAGCCGTTCATCTCGGCGTCGCGCTCCAGGTTGTCGACGGTCGCGCTCACGACGGAGCGTCTGCCGGCCGCCACGATGGCCATCCGCGCGCCGTCGGGCGCGACAGCGATGTCGACAGGCAGCGAGACATTCGGGATCGCGGCCGCGGGCAGCGAGGGGATCGATGTGTCAGGAACGTCCGCCGGGTCGATCCTGCTGACCGCGGCGTGCACGATGTTCCCGTCGCAGTCGGCAGACTGGTAATAGCCGCCCGGGCTGAGGGTGACCTTCGACGACATCGCGCGCTGGTGCACCATCAGCGCACCTCCGCCGGCGAGCGGCGCCATGCGCCAGGCCACGGACGGCGCATACTCCGAGTTGGCGAACCCGTTCGAGTAGAAGACGGGGAGCGTGCGGCGCGAGAGCACCGCGCCGTCGGGGCCCACGACCAGCGTCTCCGCGGACCTGAAGCGGCTGACCAGGAGCCGGTCACCCTCGACAACGACGTCGCGCAGGTCGGGGGCGAGGCGGAGCTTCCGGACGGCGGGGCCGCCGGAGGCCGGGAGCGTCACGAGCTCGCCGCCGGCGCAGGCGACGTGGATGGCGTCGAGCGAGGCGTCGTAGGCGACCCCGCGCGGCGCGCGGCAGACGTCTCTGCGCGCGACGACCGACCGCGCCTCGACATCGAGGGTCACCACCGCGCCGGCGCGCCGGAGCGCCACGTGGACCCGGCCGCTCGCGTCCTCGACGAGACGCCCGGGCTCGTCGCCCCGCTCCAGCAGGACCTCCGCCGGCTCGCCGCGCTCGAGATCGACGATCCAGACGCGATCGCGGTCGGCGTCCGCCGCCACCGCCGTGCGACCGTCGCTAGCGACGATCAGCGTTCCCCCGCTGATGGCCGGCGGTGGCACCTCCGTCACCGTGATCTCTTGATCAGGGTCGCCGACATGGGCCCCGGCCACCGGGGATGGATCCCCCGGGCCACACGCCGTGAGAGCTGACGAGAAAACGCCCGTGGACAAGAGCCCTGCCACGACAAGAGAACGAGAAAGGCGCAGACGCATGGGTTCCTCCGTTCGCCGCGCGTGCGAGCTTAGCAAGGAGGATTCCAGGCGGATGTCGGGATTTCGACGGAGATCGCCCGGGCTCGCCGCGCCGCGCCCGGCGGCGGGGGACGGGGCGGGAAGGCCGATTCTCGGGCGGGAAGGCCCAGCTCGGGCGCGGTGCGAAGGGCGCCACGCGCAGGGCGGGCGCAGCGGGCGGCAGGGAGAGCGCCCCACGGATCGCTGCGATCCCATGAGGCCGTACGTCAGGCTGAGGCACGATGAGCCGTGTGCTGGCCGGGGCATCGATCTCGGCGTGTGTGCCCGCGGGGTGTGCGTCGAGTGTCTCGCCACGGACCCGATGCTGGATTGCCCCAACGGGCTGGCGTGCGACGGCACGCCCTGCGTCCCGGCCCACTGCGACAACAACCGGCTGGATGCTGGCCTCGGAGAGATGGGCCTCGACTGCGGCGGCCCGTGCCGGCCCTGCGCTACGGGCCTGCACTGCGCACTAGGATGAAATACTCGACGTCCATGAGCAGCGCCGCCGCCGCCGCGATCGCGACGGCACCGCCGAGCAGGACGAGCCCGATCCCCGACCGTCGGAGCCTCGTCTCGAGCGAGTCCCCGACAGGGAAGCCGAGCACCAGCCCCACGATCATGCCTCCCATCAATGGGAAGACAAAGCCAACGAAGAACCCGCCGAACCGGTGGCCCCCGTCGGGGTCGCGCGCGGCGACGGCGATCCACGTCCGCACGCCATTGGCAATGTCGCCGAGCAAGCCGGCGAAGATGAGGAGGTGGAACAGCCGCCCGAGACTGTCTGTGGGCAAGATCGGCGGGCGCCGCGCGCTGGCGAACGTGACGCCGAGGAGGATCGGCGTGCCCTCGTCGCGGGTCAGGACGCTGCAACGAACGAGCTGCCGCTTGGCGAGCGCCGATCGCTTCTCTGGGCCGAGCATGCGGAGAAAGGCGCGCTGCACCGGCAACCTGGCGATCGACCACGCAAACGCGCAGAGCAGGGCCGCGAGGACGGGGAAGCGGAACCGCTTCTCGTACAGGCCGACAAACATCGCTATTATCGTCGCCAACAGCACCAGCGTCTCCACAGTGGGCCCGAGGCGACGGCCGACCACCCGTGCCAGCGCGTCGACGCAGCACCGGCGCACGCACGCGCTGGCGAGGATCCGCTCGCGGAGCTCGCTCCCCTCGCGGCCCTGCGTGATCTCGCGGCCCTCGAGATCGAGGATCACGATCTCTTTGTGTCCGTGATCATCGTGCGCAGCGCAGCGTTCGACGGGCGGTACGAGCAGCGCGTGATCGAGATCGGGCTGGCTGCCGAGGTGCTCCCGCGGCCGCGCATACTCGGGGAGCGCGGCGAGGACTCGCTTACACGCCTCAGTTTTCTCGACGGCGACGCATGCCCGCTCGTCTCCCGCGACATCGAAGAAGTGCACCACCACCACCACCGTCGGCACGCCGACGACGAGCGCTTCGCCGAGGACCGCGAGGGGGATCGTAACGACCGGATCGGCAGCTGCGCCGCGCACGCAGAGCTCCGTGGTCCGCAGCTTGACGCCGCCTCCACGGTCGTTGAGCTCGATCCACTCTTCCTCGCTCGTCTCGCGGACGAGCATTTCGATGGCGTGCCGGATCGGGTAAATCGCCAACACTCCGTGCGCGACGCGCTGCACGCCCCCGAAACAGGCAACGAAGTAACCGCGGACGATCTCCCCGACGACAACCGGTGAGCCCGAGAAGCCGTCGACCGGGCCGTTGACGGCCTGCAACGCGATTAGCTGCGCATACTCCTGCGTGACGTGGGAGACCTCGCCGTCGACCGCGATCCCGTAGAGCGGATCCTCTGGCCGCTGCTGACCAGCAAAGCCCGGGTAGCCGAAGAGCCGGACCCGCTCGCCGCGCGACAGAGGCGCATCCTCCATTTGCGCCGGTCGGCGCGACATGAGCGGAGTGTCAAGCCGCAGGAGCGCGATATCTTGGACATCGTCAGCGGCGACGGCGGACGCCTCGAAGGTTCCTGCGAGATCGGAGAAGCGCACGCGCACGCGGGTGCGGGGGGTGAGCCGCTGCTTGGTCGCGGGATCCTCGCGCCATAGGAGGTGAGCGCACGTGACGATCCACTGCGGCGCCACCAGAAACCCCGTTCCAAGACACGCGTCCTCCGCCTCGATGCGTACGCATGCCGATGTCCAAGCCATGTACCCTCCCGTTCGAGATGAGGTCGACGGGCCTCGGGGCAAGTCTATCCCGCCCCGCAGGCTGGCCGTGGAGGGAAAGCGGCCCCGTCGATGCGTGGATCAGCTGTTGACGTGGCTTCACTATTCCAGAAGAGTAGCAACTCGGACAAGACAAAGGTCTTCAGTCGCGTGAGACGAGCGGCGCTTCGCCCCTTACCCTCGCCTCGGCGCCGTCCCGTCAGGCGTTGGCCCATGGCGACGCTGCGCTCCCACCGAGGTGGGCGCTGATGCTTCCGAACGCGCCCGCTTGGGCCCCGTTGGACCACACCGGAAGAGGACCCAGCCGCCCGTGTCCCGTGACGCTGTTGACATTGTTGTTTTTTCCGTCGTCCGCCCATCGCCCGCGCGACCACCGCGCCCCCGCTCACGTCCTTCTCCAGCGCTGCGATCACGCCGTCCGCGTACGCCGCATAGGGATCCCTCCCCTCCTCGAACGCGCCGTCCACCTCCGCGATGTCCGGCACCTCGACCCACGGCACTTCGCTCTCCCCGAGCGCGTACGCTTGCGGGTCGTCCGGGTCCCACCCCTCGGTGTTGGCCGTCGATGAGGACGGCGCTGCACGGGCGGCGGACGGCTCCGAGAGAGCGGATGGTCCCGGTAGGGACGGCCCTTTCGGGCGGCCCCCCGGACAGAGCCCAACGTGCAGATTTCCCGCACCGGGCTCCCACCTTCGGTCTACGGGCGTCTGAAACGCTGCTCCGGCCATGGATGAGCGATTCGGGGTTTTGGAAGCGGGTAGCGTCGCTCGAAGCGCTGGACTTCCGCGACGTTCCGCCGCGCGCGCTGACTCCGCCGATGAAGCTGGCGGTACCAGGCGTGCCGGAGATGTGCGCGAAAGGTAGCCATCGCTCGCTCGTTGCCAGGCACGCCATAGTACGCGTAGCGCCCGCGCAGGACGCTCGCGAGCCACGCGTGCTGCGTGCTCGCGGGGTCGTGCCAGCGTCGTCGCAGCTCCTTCCGAAGCGCGGCGAGCTTCGCTTCCCGTTTCTTGCGCGAGGTGCGCCGATGCAGCCGGAACCAGCCGCGCTTGTCTCGCGTTGTGATGTGCGTGAAGCCGAGGAAGTCGAACGTCGCCGGCTTCCGCAACCCGCGCCGCTCGCACTTCTCGTACGCATACCGCCCGAAGAACAAGACGCGCGTCTTGTCCGGATGCAGCTCCAGGCCGAACGACGCGAGGCGCTTGGAGAGCGCCGCGCGCATCGATCGTGCGTCCCGTCCGTCCTCGAAACCCATCACGACATCGTCCGCATAGCGCACAATGTAGACTTCTCCTCGTGCGTGTCGCTTCCGCCATGCATGGGCCCAGAGGTCGAGCACGTAGTGGAGGTAGATGTTCGCCATCAAGGGGCTGATGATTCCCCCTTGGGGCGTCCCTTCGTCCACTTCGTGCAGCACGCCGTCCTCCATCACGCCCGCGTGCAGCCACTTCATCAGCAGCCGCACCAGGCGCCGATCTCCGATCCTGTGCTCGATGAACCGTTGCATCCACGCGTGCGCGATCGTGTCGTAGAACGCGCGGATGTCGGCATCGACGATCCAGTTCACCTTTCTCTTGCCGATCGCCACCGCCAGCGCGTCGAGGGCATCGTGCGTCGACCGGCGAGGCCGGAAGCCGTACGAGAATCCCAGGAACATGCTTTCGTAGATGAGCTCCAGCCCCCTCCGCACCGCCTGTTGGACGATCTTGTCCTCCAGCGCGGGGATCCCGAGCGGCCTCGTGCCGCTCCCTTTCGGGATGTGCACTCGGCGGACCGGTTGCGGGTGGTAGCTGCCGCGGAGGATGCGGTCCTGGAGATCGAGCAGGCGCGCGTCCAGCTCCTCGCCGTACACCTTCCAGGTGACCCATCGATGCCAGGAGCCGCGTCCTTGCGGAGGCTCAGGTATGCCTACCTCAGCAGCGGCACCTTCACGTGACTCAGCAGGTTGGTGAATCGCTCTTCTTTCCGTTCGCGTGCTCGTCGCCCGACTCGTTCCAGGTTCGTGTTCGCGCCGGCCCGGTCCTGTGCCCGGAGCGCGTTTCGTGGAACGAGATTCCCGTTGGCCGCGCGCCTTCCCTCCACCGACTCCTCGGGCGTTACCCGCGAGTTCGCCGGCATCCTCGGTACTACGCGCGCGTCCGACTCCTCGGGGGCTTGCGACCGCGGCGCTCGGCTTGCGCCTTCCCGCGGCTGCCTGCGCGCCCTGCCGCGCGAGGCACCTCCGAGGTCTCCCGGTTTCCGTGCAGAGGGCGTGTGTGGGCGTGCCGAGGTCTCCGACCCCGGAAGGACGGCGCCGCCCCGGTCCACATTGGTCGTCCCCGCATGGCCTTCCGCCTGGTGGGAGGGCGTCGGCTCCTTCGTGGTGTACATTTTCGAGGCTCGTTCTCCCGGCCCGCTCGCGCTTCCTCCTACGCTTCGCCGCCGTGGTCGCCCACGTCAGCGCAAGGACTGGCTTTCCCGGGGGTGGACTCCTCCCGGGGTAGGACTTGCTCAATCTTCGACAGCTTGATCGTGCTCACCTACTTCCCTCTGCCGGTTTTGACCGGCGCACCCCACCCCCGGCCCGTGCTCGGCGCTCCGCGCCTGCGCGCGGTCCGCCCCTCCCAAATCGCGCGCTCCGCGCGCTCAGGGAGGGGTGCGCCGTCTGGTGCCTGCGGCCCGGGTGTGAAGTCCGGAGAAGCGAGAGGGTGCACGACCTGCGTCAGGACATGAGGCCGAGCATGAAAAGCGCGTCGGCCCAGAGCGGCCAGAGCGAGCGGTACGGGTGGGTCGCGAGCACCACGCCGCCGCTCGGCAGGCGGCGCACGCGGAACGGGGCGTGCTCTTCGAGGAAGCGGACATGCTTGCGCGTGGTCGTGTCCACCCGGCAGGTGGGGAGGCCTTTGATCTCCTCGATCTGATCTGTCAGCTCAAAAATCTCTCTCGCGCGCGGCGCGGCGGCGCGCCACGCGTCGTCGGGCACCGCCGATGCTTCGAGCGCGTCGAGCAACGCCGAGGGCGGTGCCGCCAGCGCCTTGAGGACGGTGTCGCGGGAGAGCGAACGCGCGTGCTCGCTGCCACCTTTCATGGCGACGCGCGCACCGGCCGGCGCGGCGTCCACCCGCGCGCGGAGCGCATCGAGCGACATGCCTGCGGCGCGCTCGATCTTGCCCTTGTCGTGGAGGTGCACCCACGACAGGGCGAGATCGCGCGCGAGCTCCGCGGCATTCGCGTTGTAGGTCGCGCACATGTCGACCGGTGCGACCCAGTCCCAAGCGTTCGTGCACGCGCCGGTCGGGATCCGTCCGCTCGCGTCTGGCGCGTAGAAGCGGAGCAGGAGGTCCTCGAGATCGTCCTCAATCACGAGCCACGCCAGCGCAGCCTCGGTCTCGATCGAGCGCGGGCCCCTGCTCAAGACGAGATCGAGCTCAGGACGGAGAAAGTCGGATTTGTCGCACACACGCATGACGAGGGGGCCGGATGCATGGCGACGTTCGTATTCTTCCGCGAAGCACGCGATGCCGAAGCATATGGCGCGCTCGGGGTGCCTCAGCATGACGCCGAAGGATAGGTCCGCGTTGATCCATCCGGAAAAGTGGGCGCGGACCGTCGCGACCACCTCGTCGATGGAGTGCGTTTTGATCCAAATGTCGTTATCCATCGCCACGCGGATGAGGTCTCCCGGAATCACCAGCGCCGACAGCGCTGCCGCGAGCGCGTCGACCCGGTCGGCCTCGTCACACCACGCGTAGAACATGGGGCCTGCTTCGCTCATAGCCGGATCACCATGACGAATTTGCCGCCTACGGCGACGGGTTTGCCCGTGAGCAGGTTGATCAAATAGCCGTCCCGCACGCCGATGTTCTTGTTATCAAACGTCGCCCCCTGCTTCATGATGAGCTCCAATCGGGCAACGTCGCCATGGAGCTTCCACTTCGTCTTCAGCGTTTCCATAGCGTTCGTCAACTGCTCGATCACGTCCCTGGCGATTACCTCGTCTCCGCCTTTTGCCTCGCTGAGAATCAGCTCGTTCCCTCCGCGTAGCGAGACGAAGTCCGGCGCCTTCCCCTCGATGGTACCCGTCCGTGACTCCTTCGGAATGTCGAGCACCCTGCGCACGCCGTCGTCGCCGACCCCGATGAGCGCTCTTCCGTCGTCCACCAGGAACTTGGCCGCTTTCTTCTCGAAGATGTTCACCGCCTCGGTCGTGATCGCCCCGGTGAGCGTCTTGTACCCCCTGACGCGGTTCGTCTTCACGATCTTGGCGAAAACCTCCTCGATCTCGGCGATCTCCCCGGCCACCCGGATCGCGGCCGGCCGCAGCCCGCTGGCGGTCTTGATCACCCGCCACATCGGCCCGATCGCCGCGACCCCGAACCCCACCCCCGAGAAGATCCGCTCCTCGTCGCTGAGCTCTCGCCCCGACGGCAAGCACCACGCCTTCCCGGTCACCGCCTCGCACAGGTCGAGCGCCGGCCCCACCACCGGCACGAACCCCACCCCGATGCGCGTCGTCGCGTGCACCAGCGTCTGCATCACCTCCGCGTACGCCTCGAACCCCTCGGCGACCGTCGACATCGCCCCCGCGAACGCGCTGATCGTCTGGTAGAGCTGCGTCTGCTCCAGATCGAGCTCGTCCCCTGTCCACAGGTTGAGGTTGTCCTTCATCTGGTCGGCGAGCGCGTCGAACCGCGGCTTGAGCACCGTGTCCACCTGCGCCCGCAGGTCCGGCGGGATCGGCGTCTCGATGAACCAGTCCGACGCATCCATGAACTTCCGCACGACCGCCGTGATCCGGTTCTGCGCCTTCAGGAACGCGTTGGTCTCCGCGAGCGACACCCCCATCCGGTCGCGCAGCGCGATCTCCAGCGCCGCGCTGTTCGCCCGCCACGCTCGCACGTTCGCCACGAAGTCCGCCCGCGCGACCACCGCGCCCCCGCTCACGTCCTTCTCCAGCGCCGCGATCACGCCGTCCGCGTACGCCGCATACGGGTCCCTCCCCTCGTCGAATGCACCGTCCGCCTCCGCGATGTCCGGCACTTCGACCCACGGCACCTCGCTCTCCCCGAGCGCATACGCCCACGGGTCGTCCGGGTTCCATCCCTCGGCGCGCGCGTCCTGCGTCGCGAGGTCCGCCACCTCGTCGGCCTGCGCGCCGAACTCGTCCATCAGTCGCGCGAGCTCGTCCTCCAGGTCGCTGACGCTCTTCTTCAGGTCGTCGACGAGCTGCTCCATCGCCGCCCGCGTCGGCGGGTCGACCACATCCTTGTAGCGGTCGAGGATTGCGTCGAGCTCGGTCCGCGAGATCTCGTCCAGCGGCCGCGTCACCAGGTCGTGCAGCTCGGTGTCGAGCTGCCGCAGCAGATCCATCCGCGCCCGGAGGTCCGCTATCTTGGCGGCGTTCCGGAGGATCGCCGCCATCAGCTTGCCGATCGCGACCTCCAGCTCCGCGATGTCGCGCGCGAGCGTGGGGTTGATCTCAGCGAGGCTCAGGTCGACGTCCGTGTCGCCCTCGAAGCCGGTCCCGTCGCGGCGGATGTCGAAGAGCGGTTTGTTCAGCCCGAGCGGCTCCGAGACGATGTGCACCACGTCGTGCGCATGGGTACACCAGTCGCCGCCGTTCACGTGGACCCCGAAGTGGAAGTCGTTCGCGCCCATGCGCAGCAGCACCGAGTCGAACTCCGCCTCGAGCGTGTTGCTCGCGGAACCGTCGCCGTAAATCTCCACCGCGCCCGGGATCCCATAGGTGGGCAGCGGCGTCTGGTTCACCTCGAAGATGGCGGCGCCCTCTGTCTCCAGCTCGGGGTCCGCGCACGAGGTGGCGTCCTGGCGGCTCATCCACAGCACGGTGTATGGCGTGGTGGCCCAAGCGAACGACGGCGCCAGCACCGCCAGCGCCGTGATCAGCGCGACCAGCTTGTGGAACACGGCAGCGCTCCGGCCGCGCAGCGCGACGTCCTTCGAGCTTCTCATGTCCCCTCCGCCCCGCGCACGGCGGCGTCATACGCGATCGCGGCGCCCTTCACGTCGCCCGCGTCGAGCCTCGCCTGCGCTGCGTCGAGCTCCGCCGCGCCCATCCCCTTCTCCCGCAGCGCTGCGAGGCCCGCCGCGATCTTCTGCGGCAAGCCCGTCCTGAGCTCGGCCTCCGCGGCGTCGAACCGCCCTCGGAGCACCGCGCACCCCGCCTCTCGCCACGAGGACGGCGCCGCCTCGCAGAGCGGCCGCATCTGCACCAGCGCCACGAGCTCCCCGCACCGCTCGGCCAAGAGCGGGAGCCCGAGCCGCTCGCTCATCGGCGGCGCCGCGGAGAGCGCCGCGACCCGCGCGCGCGCTCCCTCGCTGAACACCTCCGAGGCCCGGCGGAGCCGCGACCGCGCGCTCGCCTCGCGCGCGCCGTCGTCTGCCTCCAGCGCGACGAGCGCCTGCCGGCGCAGCGCGATGCCGCCGAGCAGCGCCGTCGCGGTCGCGTCGCTCCGGGCGACCCGCCGCTGCGCGTAGCCCAGCATCGCGCTCAGCGAGCGCAGCGCCCCCGACGTCATGTCAGGCACCACCGCGCCGTGCGTCGCGAGGAATTCCTTGTGTGGCGCGATCGCCTCCTCGAACGAGACAGCGAACGCCTGGAGCTCCGCCGACAGCGTCATCGCCTCCGCGGCGAGCTCGTTCGGCGCCCGGCTCGCCCCGCGCGCCGCCGCGAGCACCGCCTGCTCCACGCCGTCGAGCTCGTCGATCGCCGATCGCGATGCCTGCGCCGAGAGCGCCGCGTACGCCGCCGTCTCCGCCGCCTCGGTCGCGCGGTAGGCGGCGAAGCGCGCCGCCGCGCCCGCGTACCTGGATTGCAGCGGCGCGCCCTCGTCCCTGGCTCGATCGAGGACGGCCTGCACGGCGGCCATCGCCAGCTTGTCCGCCGCGATCGCTGCGGCGAGGGGCTCCCGCTCGGCGCTCGCCTTGCCGGTCATCGCCTCGTTGAAGTTGTCGGCCGCATGGATCGGCTCGGCCTGGAGGGCCTCCTCCTGGCTGTCCCTGATCAGCCGGAGCAGCTTACCGAGCTCGCCGTGGAGCGTCGCCCGGAGCGATTCGGCGTGCTTCTTCTCGTCGCGCACATAGGACACGACCCGATCGATGGTGTCGAACCAGGCCCCGAGCTCCGCCTCGTTCGCGATGAGCTCGTCGGGCGCCACGCGACCCGACCACCGCGCCCACATGAAGATCGGCAGCTCGCCGTCCGCTTCGGCCTTGCTCCACGCGCTGGCCGGGCCCTCGCTCGCGTCGACGCACTGCTCGACAACACCGGTATTCGGTATCGCGCAGATCTTCCCGCTCAGGGGTTCGTCGTCGCGATCCCACAGGCACCCGGGCGCCGTCGCACCGAGCACCAGGGCGGCAAGGGCCGCCGCAACGATCGTCGCCAATCGCACCGTTCTCATCTCATTGCCTCCACCCCGCGAAATTTCTCGCCAGCGCACGCTCACCCGCCCGTTCTTCAGGTGCAAGCGCCCTCACGAAAGCGGTAGGACATTGCTCGGCCGAGGAGCATGTTGGCTGGCCACGCAGATCCACGGGAATCCACGGGAAATGGATGCGAGCTGGCCGCCGGCGAGGGTCCGCCCGTAAAGTCGCCGGCAAGGGCGTGACAAAAAGGAAGAGGGCCCAGGTTGCAGCCTGGACCCTCTGTTGATGCTCGGGTCCGATCAGGCCCTCTTGGCTCAGGCCGGCGCGTCGTCGCCTTCGACTGGATCCTCCTCGTCCGGCGGCGCGCCGCCGGTGCTGCCACTTCCAGCGCTGCCGCTGCCAGCCGCGCCTCCTCCTCCGCCGGACGTCTCGGCCGCCTTCTTCCTGGTGCTCCGGCTGAAGAGCCGCCGCGTCGCGATGGGTACGAGGCGCGGGATGGTCGGATCCTGCTCGTTGGCGCGCTCGAACACCCGCACGATCTGCTCGAGGAGGATCAGGTTGATGCCGTCGGCCCGGTCGAGATCGCCGCTCGTGACTTTCTGGCCTGCGGGGCGCGCAGCCGCCGTCTTCGCCGCCTGGGTGAGCTCCTGCGCGGCTTCTTCGAGGCGCTCGACGTAGTCCTGGTCGAGCCGCATCAGCTTGGCGCGCACGGCGAGTGGACCCTTTTTCTGCGCGAGGTAGCGCTTGCCGAGCGCGGCGAGCTGGGTGAGCCCGCGCGCGAGCGCGCCTGGATCTTCCGCGGTGCCGACCGCCTGCGCGAGCTCTTCGCGCGCCTCCTTGCCCGAGCCGGCGACGCCGCGCAGGACCTCGTAGGCCTGGTCGCGCAGGAGCAGCGAGCGCGAGAACCGCTCCCGCAGCGCCGCGTCCGTCGTGGCGCGCGCCGCGTCCTTCTTCTGCCCGGCGCTCTCGTGCGCCTCGAGCAGCCGCTCCAGGGCGAGCGCCTGCTCGACCGCGAGCGCGAGCAGCTCCGGCGAGAAGCCGCGCAGCTTCTCCCGCTTCTCCTTCGAAGCGCTCGACCAGCACGCGTGTGCCGTCGCGTAGAGACGGCGCAGATCGGTCAAGACGCGCGAGGAGGCGATCTGCCGCCCTCGCTCGACGAGCTGGGATTCGGTCGTGCCGTCGAGCAATGCCTCGATGATGCCTGGCTCCGGCTTGCCGAGCCGCTCCGCCAGGGATTCGAGCGTGGGGTCGTTGTCATAGGTCTCTTCGGGAGGAGAGATAGGTTTGGCCATCAGCGCAGGCTACGTGCACAGGAACCGGGATGTCGAGGGGCTCTTCTCGACCCATGGCGCCTGCGAGCGCCGGCCGAGGCGCGCCCGTGGATGGCGACAGCGCGAGGCGCCAGGCGCGAGGGCGACGCGCAGGCGCGCGGCGCGGAACCGTCGGCATCGCGGCGGAGGGCGTCGTCATTGCGGGAGGGGACCATCGTCATCCGAGGTGGACGTCGTCGTCATCCGCCCGGGAGGCATCGGCATCCGACCAGGACACATCGGCATCCGGACTGGGGCCCGCCGGCATACGCCCGGAGCCCATCGGCATCCGGCCGCTGCCCTTCGGCATCGGGCGTCGAGCCATCGTCATCCGGCACGGGACCGTCGTCATCGAGGCTGGAGCCCATCGTCATCCAGCGACGAGCTCGCCGTCATCCGAGGTGGAACCTGTCGTCATCCGGCGGAGACCCGTCGGCCATGGTCCCCCGAAGCGCGATGATGTCGCGGAGCGCACCGATGGCCTTTGTGCGTCGCCTGTAGAGCGTAGAGAGAGGTAGCCCCGCGTCGTCTGCCACCTGGGCCATCGGGATCCCGTCCAGATCGTGTGCCACGAGGACAAATCGCAGGTCCGGATCGAGCTCGTTCACTGCATCGATGGTGCCGGCCCTGATCTCGTCCGATTCCATCACAGCAGCGGCGTCCGGCGCTGGATCGAGCACATCGATCCGATCGACGAGCTCCTCCTTCCGGCGCTGCGCACACCGGTGGTAGTGCGACGCGACATGGACGGCGATCGAATTCAACCAGCGTTCTGGCCTGCCGCGCTTCGGATCGAAGCTCGGCCAGCTCTGCCAGGCGATGAGCCAGATTTGGCCTGCGACGTCGCCACGATGGCAGAGTGGGACCCCTAACCACGCCAGCCAGCGCAGGACGGTGCGCATCAGCATCGGACAAAACAAGCGGGCGTGCGCGGCGGCACGTTCGTCGTTATTCGAATGCGAGGCTTGGCCGCGCTCACCCATGGCTCCCTACTCCGGGGAGTGTCGTGTTCAGCGGCGAGCGCTCTGCTTCCTCCCAATCGGACCCGTTGGCCGTGCTCGCCGCCCCTTCGTCACGCTGTAGTGGAAAGCTCGTCAGCGTGGCGGCGCGACGTGCGAGCTCCGATCCCGTCGCGGCGCGGGCAGGGAGCGGCGACCGAAGCCGCGGCAGTGGAGGCGGCGGGAGCTTCGCCCGCGGGCTCCTGGTCGCAAGCTCGGGAGACGGCACCACGGGCGGAGGAACGTCGAGCGCACGAGGAGGCATCGTCGGCGGAAGCGGCGGCACCGAGGTCGGCCCGGGTGACGACGGCGGACGCGCAGAGCTCTCGCGCCTGGTGACGGGTTCGCCGACCGGGATCACCACGGTCTCCTCTGCATCCGCTCGATGGTCGTCGTGCAGCCGCCACAGGCGCTCCCAGTACCGGGCAGGCGTCCCGGTGAAGGTCTCCAGCTGCCGGGCCAGGCCGGGCGTCATGGGAAGGTCGCTCCTGAGCAGCCGCTCCACCTCCCTCGGCGATAGCCCCGTGCTCTCGGCCAGCTTTCTCCTCCACGAAGGGCTCGTCGCGCAGAACGACTCGAGGACCCTGCCTGGCCCGGGAATGGGGCGCGCGCGGACGTTTGTCAGCTCTGCGAGCGCCGCGTCGACGTGACAGTCCAGCAGGCGTCGGTATCGGTCCCGCTCCTCCGCAGCCTGATCCCTCGCATCGGTGAGGGCTGCCTCCTCGTCATCACGCGCGTGCTCGCGCGCCTCGCGAAGCCCGCGCTCGCGTCCCAGCGCTTCGCGCGCGGTGACCGCGAAGCCGATCGCGACGCACGCGATCATCGCGAGCCCGAGCGGCGAGACGAGCCACATCGCACCCAGCATGTCCTCCATGTTCCCTCCTGAACCGTGAGCATTCCTGTCCGACGCACGGCGGAGCTCGGCCTCGTGCTGCCCGACGACAGCACCGACTCCGCCGCTGGCTTAGGTGTCGATGGACAGCCGAGCCGTCAGCGCAGCTGCCTGAGCATCTCTTCGCGCTCCGCGGCGAGCCGACCGCGCGGGAACTCCTCCGCATGGGCCTCGAGCAACCGGTGCGCCTCGAGATCCGCCTCTGGGCTGCGCGCCTCGATGGCCGTCCGGGCCTGGCGGATCAGGCTCCTCTCGCGCGCGCTGATCGCCTGCTTCGCGTGGGTCGTCGAGGACGACGCACGAGGAGCAGCCGTTGCCGACGGAGGAGGCGTCGTGGTCGCACCGGCGCCGTCCTGTCCGGCGCCGCGCTCCACGGGGAGCGCAGCGGCCTGCGCTGCGGGTGATGCGGAGGACGTCCCCGCCTGCCCGGCGCGGCGCTCCGCGGGGAGCGGCGCAAAGGCCTGCCCCGACAGCGCGGGCCAACCGTCATCGAGAGCCGATCGAACCCACGCCTGCAGCGTGGACGAGGAGGTCACGGCAGCGACCATGGCGCTCATGAGCACGACGCTCGCCCCCTGCGCCAGGAGCTTCCAAGTCCAGCGGAGCAGGGAGCCAATCCATGCCCGGCGTGGAGTGAGCCCGAACGGAACGACGCAGGGGGTCTCGTCCCATCCGCGGGAGCGTTGCTTCGCCCTCCGGCGTTGCGCCGCCTCCTCCAGCTGCTCGCGGGCTCGACGGTGCAGCGTCTTCACGGCGTCAGGGTGAAGGCCGAGCTCCACGGCGATCTGGGTCAGCGGGATCTCCTCGAGATCGTGCTTGATCAAGATGTCCCGGTACTTCGGCTCGACACCGTCGATGAGCTCCCACAACACGGCTTCCCGCTCGCGCCACCTGAGCAGCTCTTCCGGCGTGGGGTGCTCGTCGTGGAGCTCGGGGTCGCCCGACGGCGTCAGCACCTCTCGCCGGCGGCGAGCGCTTCGAACATGGTCGCGCGCCTGGTTGGCCGCGATCGCGACGCGGTACGGCGCCGGGTCCCCGCCTGCCTCGATCCGTCCCTCCGCGTCGAGCCCCCGCAGCAGCGCGTCCTGCGCGACGTCCTCGGCATCGCGCGCCGGGACGCCGAAGCGCCTCGCCAGGCGCCGGAAGAGCTCGAAGCTGCTGAAGGTCCCCGCGGGCTTGCCCATGCCGGTAGCACGTCTGAGCGGCCCTCCCGGGGTCAGAAAAGTGAACGGTCCGGGTCATTTTGGTAGGACAACGTCCCCCAGTACGCCACCTGCGCGCGCGCACAGCGCTCGGCCCTCAGGCGAGATGGCAACATTGCTGGTTCGCGCTGAAGTTTCTCACGGCAAACGCAGGCGCATGGCGATTTCACCCGCCATTGACGCCGAGCAGTTGACGCAACTACCGTCGTGACATGCGTTGCGCTCCACAGTTCCTCTCGATTCTCCTTGCGCTCGGGGCATCGACATGCCTCACGAGCGCAGCGCGCGCCCAGGGCGGCTCATCGACGACAAGATCGAGAGAGAACTCGACGGTGAAGGACCATGTTCGCCGTGGCCAGAGGGCGCGCGCGGCGGGGCAATGGTCCGAGGCACACGCCGCCTACAAGGCGGCCTTCGACGCCGCGGACCGGGCGTCGAGCACGGAGCGTGAGCGCGCGGAGATTGCCGGGGAGCTCGGCCTCTGCGAGGTCGCATTGGGCAAATACCGCGATGCGGCCGAACACCTCGCCTTGAGCCTCGAGCAGCGCGAGGCGCTGCCGGCCGCGCTGCAGAAGCGATTCGAGGAAGGGCAGCGCAACGCAACACCGCACGTCGCGAAGATCCGTGTCTCCGTCGACCCGCCGGACGCCGAGGTGATCATCGACACCAAGCCCATCGGCCGCGTCGCGCGCGTCTACACGCTGTTCGTCGAGCCCGGCCTGCATACGGTGCGGGCCCAAGCACCGGGCCGCGAAGATGCGTTCCAGACATTGCGCACCGTGGCGAAGGCGGAGCACGAGATCTCGCTTCATTGTCCGCGCGCGTCGGTGAGCAGCGCCAAAGAGGACGCGCCGGGTTCACCGAGCGAAACGCCGCGAGCCCCGAGCTCTCCGGCGGCCGCACAGGCGCGGCCTCCCAGCCCGTGGGCTGCCTGGCCGGGGACGGCGCGGATAGGCGGTATCGTGGTGACGACGGCGACGGCAGCGGCCGGCGCGGTCTTTCTCCTGCGCGCTCACGTCATCCATGGCGATCTGCGCGAGCGAGACGTCACGCGTCGCGCGCAGGGATGGACGTCCCATACGTGCCGGGACGCCAATGCACCGGCGTCGTGCGCCGGCATTCGTGACCAGGTGAACGAGCGGGATCTGTTCGCGACCCTCGGCAAGGTGTCGCTGGCGACGAGCGCCGTGTTCGGCGTGGCGACGGCGGCCTCGTTTTTCACGGAGGTTGCCTTTTTCGGTGGTGCGCCCAAAGCCGCTGGCCTTCGCATCGTGCCGGTGACGACGAGCGACCGAGCGGGTGTGCTCGTCGAGGGAGCGTGGTGAGGGGGAGGCGAGGTCATGCGTTCTAGATCGATGGGTCGCAGTCGAGAGGTCCTCCGTTCGCTGGCGTCCGTCGCGCTCGGTCTGGCAAGCGCCGCCGGGAACACGGGGTGCTACTCGGACAGCTGCGCGGACAGCTACTGGTGCGAGGTTCCGCCGCCGGAGCCATCTCCTTGTGATGGGGATCCGAGGACGGCGACGGCGCTCGACATGTGCGGCGTGTTCGTCAGCGAGGAGGGCAACGACAGCAGCCCCGGCACGAAGGACGCGCCGGTGAGGACGCTGCAGCACGCGATCGGCCTCGCCGCGCACGTTCGACGCGACGGCAAGGCGCCGACCCGGCGCGTGTACGCGTGCGGCGGGTTGTTCGAGGAGGCCATCTCGCTCCCCCAGGGTGTCGAGCTCTGGGGCGGCCGTCTGTGTGCCGACGGCGACTGGTCCTATGGAGGGCCGCTCGACGAGCAGAACGCGCTGACCGTCGTCGCGCCGCCCGTGGGGATCCCGGTGCGGGTCCTCGGGGGGGACGACGATGCGGCCAGCGCGGAGGAGGATGCGACGTCGGTGATCTTCGGCGTGCGCGTCGAGGCGGCCGACGCCTCCGCGAGCGATGGGAAGTCGTCGATCGCGATGATCCTGGAGCATGGGGCCAGGGCGATCGTGCAGTCGAGTGTGATCCTCGCAGGCGATGGCAAGGATGGAGAGCCGGGCGAGGACGCGCCGAGCTTCCGCGCGAAGGCCGGCGTGGTTGGGAACGACGGCGTGGACGCCTGCACGACGAACGCGGCGCCTGGCGCCCTTCCGGTCGTGACCGTGTGCGGCGACGGCATCGAGTCGACGGGTGGCGAGGGGGGCGATGGAGGCCGCGAGATGGGCGGCGACGGGACGTCAGGACTGCCGGAACCGGTCGGGACTCCGGAGAACCGCGGCCTGGCTGGCGGTGGAGCGTCCAGCATGCCGTGCACGGACGGGGGCCGCGGAGCAGACGGCGCCCCTGCAGAGCGCGCTGCCGGAGCAGTGGATCCTGGTCTCCTGGGCATCGATGGATGGATCGGCGTCCGCGGGAAGGACGGGGAGAACGGCGGTGTCGGTCAGGGCGGCGGCGGGGGTGGCGGCGGCAAGGGGCGCGGCCCCATGAACGCGTGTCCGGCAGATCGGCCCCAGGGCGGCGCGGCCGGCGGATCGGGCGGCAGCGGCGGGTGCGGGGGCAAGGGGGGCAAGGGGGGCGACTACGGCGGCGCGAGCATCGGGATCGTGGCCTTGCAGGGGAGCGCCCTCACGGTCGATGCCAGCACGGTCCTCGGGGCCAAGGGCGGCGATGGCGGGGTCGGCGGAACGGGCCAGTGGGGAGGCGTTGGCTGGGGCGGCGGCAACGGTGGGCGCTCTGTGACCGACCTGTCGCGAGGGTGCGCCGGCGGCGGTGGCGGCAACGGCGGTCGCGGCGGCGACGCCGGCGGCGGTCTCGGTGGCCACTCGCTCGGCATCGGCTCCGTGGGCGCCTCCGTGGCCATCTTGGAGACGTCGAAGGTCTCGCCCGGACAGGCCGGCACCGGGGGGCTCGGCGGCAACACAGTCCTGGAAAACAACGGCGGCAAGGGCAAGGATGGGACTGCGCTGTTCTGGTACCGGTTCGACGCACCAGATCCGGAACCGCCTCAATGAACCGTCCCGTGCTGGCGCCACACGCCAGGAGACGCACATGAGAAAGAGCACCGCGGCTGCCTTGGTTCTTCTGCTGTCCCCGTGGGCGACCGCCTGCGGAACTGTGCCCGACGTGAACGACCCCGGCGCGACGCCTTGTGAAGGTACCTCGTGCGTGGACGAGCCGCCCCCGGAGTCGGTCTGCATCGAGCACGTCGCCGCCGACATCCTCGACGACGGCTGCGGCGTGTTCCTCGCCGGAAACGTCGGTGGCGGAGACGACAGGAACCCCGGCACGAAGGCGAAGCCGGTGTACACCGTCGAGCGCGCCATCGAGCTCGCGCGCGCTGGACGAGGGCGCGTGTTCCTCTGCAACGAGGGATTCATCGTGAGTCCGTTTCGGGTGCCCTCCGGCGTGGATCTTCTCGGGGGCTTCCACTGCCTGAAATGGGTGCGCGACCCCTTCCGGCCGTGGACCCTGTTCAATCGCGAAACGCTCAACGACCCCCTGGTGGTAGTCGAGCCCGCGCGCCCCGAGGACACGGGGGCAGCGGACGGGGTATCGACGCTCGCCGACCTCCACTTCACCTCGTGGGGCCCGATCGGCGTGCTCGCTCAGTCCAACACGGCAGTGGAGATCCTGCGGAGCGAGATCGGCGCAGGCGGCTCACTGGAAGCCATTGCCGGCGAGCAGTGGCCTCAGTACAGCCCGCCGGACGGACCGGATGGCATGGTCGGTGGAGACGCGTGCTCGGCAGCCGTCGTCGCCGGCGGGCCCGCGGCCGTGAACCGGTGCGAGAGCGGGCACACGAGCATTGGCGGCAAGGGAGGAGACGGGCAGCCCGACAGCGCCGAGGACGGAGGCGACGGTGAGCCCGCCTCAGGACGGGACCCTTCGCCCTCAGGGGTCGGTGGCACCGCGGAGCAGGAAAACGCCAGTTGCTACGTCGGATCCGACGGGGGCCCGGGGGCTCCGGGGACGCAGGGGACGCCCGGCAAGGGCATCGGGCGCCTCACCGAGACAGGATGGGAGGGCGACACGGGGGGCGAGGGAACGTGGGGCACGCCGGGCCAGGGCGGCGGCGGCGGCGGCGGTCGCCGGGGCGGGCTTGCCGTGTGCGGCGTGGCCTCCAAGGGAGGCGCTGGCGGAGGCTCAGGCGGGGCCGGCGGTTGCGGAGGTCGCGGGGGCCGCGGGGGAGCGAACGGACATCCGACCATCGGTGTCCTCGCGCTTCACGCCCGGGTGACCGTGCGCGACACCAAGATCACGACGGTCCCCGGCGGCTATGGCGGCGACGGCGGGCCCCCCCAGGAAGGCGGCCGAGGCGGCCGAGGCGCACCGGGCGGAGCGCCGGGAGATGAACTCGGCGCCTGTTACGGCGGCCGGGGCGGCCAAGGAGGGCCCGGCGGCTACGGCGGCCCGGGACGCGGCGGCGACTCGATCGGCATCGCCTACCTCGACGAGGATCAGCTCACGCTCGAGGGCGTCACCATCGAGACTGGGCAGCCGGGCAAGGGCGGCACCAGCTGGAACCACGATGGCAGCATGACGGTGGGAGAGAGCGGCGAGGCCCACGAGACGCTTCGCTTTCCCCAATAGCCGCAGTCACGTCATGGGAGGATCGGCGCGGAGATCGGCGATCGAGTCGACGGGCCAGCTCGCCAGGAACCTGGAGGCCCAAGCGACCATGGCGGCCGGCGGCTCGCCTTCACCGTCCCACGAAGCGACCAGCGCTTCGAGCTCACGTTTGGCCGCCATGGCGCGGAGAGTCTTCGGCGACTCGTCGTGCGGGCGCATGCGCGCAAGCTCCTCCAGCATCTTGTCCTTGTGCAGGAAGCCGTCTGTAGATGCCGACCAATAAAGCCCAAACGACTGTCGATATGGCTCCGGCATCTGCTGAATCATCCTGGGCAAATCGAGTAGTATTCCGACCTGGTAGTGCGCGCGGAGCACGGTGAGCACCGTAATGAACCGTTCTGTCAAGCTACTCGGGTCGAGCGTCACGACCGCCCCGCTCTCGGGCGGCGACGGCTCCACCCACTGACTATCTATGGTGAAAAGGCAATCGTAGAGCGTCGCGCCGCGCATGCTGACCACCACGTCCGGCACGAGCGCGGTACCGACCTCCGGTGGCATGGGCTGACAACCGAAGGTCGACTCGATCTCATGGGCAATCCACGTCGCGTAATGCCGCTCGTCTGGCGCCAGATCGAAGGTGAACTCACGTCGTGTGACGGTCGCGCTATGTAGCCTCTCATCATCCGGACTCAGTACGAGATCGGGCCCCAAAGCACTTCGCGAAATGGAGAAATTGATACCATACGGAACCACGAAGCCGACAGGCGGCATGACAAGATCGATCATGCGATAGCTGTAAACGACATAGTATGGAGCCAGAAAGCTCACGTGAAACCAAAGCGTTCGACGGTCGGGCGCGTCCGGCAGATCGACTGTGAACGAATAACATGCGTCACAGGCGCCGGCAGGTAGGTGGAGAGAGCGATTCATGAGTAGGACGTCAGGGAATCGCTCTGATATGCGACGCCGCATCGCATGCCAGCGTTCGTCCTTGGATGCTTGGATCCGCGCAGCTACGAGCCGGGCATGTTCTTCAGTCCGTTCGCGCTGTGAGTCGTCCTGCCAAAATTGGTGCGGGTCGGGACCGCCGATCCCACGGGGGAAATATCGGTACACGACTTCCAGTAGTTGACCGACCGTGTGCTTCATGACTTGTTGACCACTACACCAAGGTCCTTGTATTGTTCCGCGAACATCTTCTTCACGTTCGTAAAAAATTCTGAGCAAAAGATGCCGGGTGGCAGCGCAAAACGACCCGTCCTCTCCATCTCGCCTGCGACCACATTCGTCACTTCAGCGCTGTACATCGCCGCCTGGTCGGCCGAGATGAATCCCCAAAAACTATTTCGTATAGGCATTCCAATGCGAAGGGAACACGCTACTGGGCTAGATTCTAGGTAGATGATTAGCCCTGACTTTGCCTCCTGCCAACCACCTCCCTTATCAGTTCCATCATCGGCGACGGTCGTGACAAACTTGAAATCCGACGGCTTGAACCTTATCGACGCGCACCCCATGGTCGGCTCGCCGCTCTGCTGGCAGGGATCTGGCGGGCTCGTCGGGCTAGCTGTCGGCTTCTCCGCGCTGTCGCTGTCGCTCGGTCTCTCCTCTTCCTCTTCCTCTTCGAGGTCCGACTCGTTGCACGCGATCTCGCGCTCGCCGCCCCCCTGCGGGTCGGCCCCGAAGTCACCGGATGCGGCGGAGGTGTAGATGGGGCGAGGCTCCGAGCCTGGACCGGCCCCTGCCCCCGAGGTCCTTTCCTCGACAGGATAGCAGTCGCCGAACGTCCAGTTACACGCCGCCAGCGCCCAGACCGAGATGACCAAGATCAACAATAGAAATCTTCTCGTGTTCATTTCTCACTCCATCGAAGCACAGGACCAGCGACGAATACGACGGACATATAGCCCGGGAGCACCAGACTGCCCCGACCGACCCAATCCACGTTGACGCTCACTGACACCCCCAGCGGTCCGGCGACGTACGCGTTGGTCTGCGCATGGCCGCCCACGGCCAAGCCACCGACGCGGCCGCACAAGGTGACGCCGCACGCCGGCATGAAGTAGAACGCGACCGAGGGCCCCGCGCTGACGTTGCCGTCCTTCCACGCGTACCCGATGTCAGCCGAGGTCTGGTTGTAGACCCCGAGCCCGTCCTCCTGGATCGGGGGCAGGATCGTGCACAGGTCGTGCACCGTGAACAGGATGTCTCGCTGGATGGGCCACGATATGCCCGCGTGCGGCCCCACCGCGAGGCGCGGAATGGTACCGGCCTGGAGCCACCCGAGGCTCACACCGGCGCTGAGCTCGGACGCCTCTCCTTGCGTCGGTAGGACGACGAGCGAGGGGACGACCAGGACCACCCACGGGATCCGCCGGCTTCCTGTGCCCATCGTCCCACCTCTTCCCTCTCCGCAACGGACGAGCAACGTGGCGACGCGGGCGATTCTTCTGATAACAGGGATCCGACGTCAAACAGAATCCAGACGAGCACACTACTCGAACCGGGGGGGTCGTACCGTCCAGAGCGCACGCCGCGTTCGCGGATGCACGCCGCACGGTGGCGGTCCCGCTGGGCTCTGCTCGGCACGCCCGTGCGGCTCGGGATCGCGCCTCCGACCCGCGCCGCAGGCTCGTGACCGAGCGGCCCCGGGCAGCGGAATCAGAGTACACTGCTGGGTGGGCGAGGCGCCGGGGGAGACGATCCTGACGGACGGACCGCGGCTCCTGGACCGTGCCAGGTTCGAGCGCGACGAGCGCGGCTCCGTCACGCGCTCGTGGAACGAGATCGCGATGAGCCGCCGTCCGCCGCAGGGCGCGCTCAGCGGTAGGCGCCGTATCCGAGCTCGTGCTCGATCTTGACCAGCTTGTTGTACAGGCCAATCACGAGCAGAGATGGCGCCCACTGGCCGATGAAGTTCGCGATCTGCTTCTTGCCGGCCAGCATGCAGCCGGCCGAGACCACCATCGAGCCGATCGCCAGCCCGAGATAAGTGCCGGACGGAATCCTGCCGGTCCTCTCCTCGATCTTCGTCGTGATCCTGCCCTCTTCCTTCTGGACCATCTGCTTCTGCATCATTGGCTCGGTGGTGGTCATCGTGGATCTCCTTCCGCAGCGCCTGGCCGGCGCTGTCGTGGCCGGCGCTGCCGTGGCCGGCGCGAGCCAGTGCGACGACCGGGCCAGAAAAGAGGGCGTCCGGACGAGAACAAACCGCGCAGCGCTCTCTTCTGCCACCGACGCTGCGGCGCGCTGTGCTCTCCAGTCGACAGCCGCCCGAGCGAAGCGCAGGAGCCAGCGACAGCGACGATGGCATGGCTCGATCGCGCCCGACGCTCACTGCCACGTCGATGCACACGCCGGCTGGTCGACCGCTCGACCGCCGGCCTCCGGCGCCGGGCCTGCCCGGGCGCCCGCGCCGCTCAGATCCGCGCCGTCACCGCGCGCAGGATCTGCCGCTGCGCCGCCGCGAACACGAGGAGCACAGGCAGGCTCAGGATCACGTTGCCGGCCATCACGAGGTGCCAGCGGACCCCTGTCCCCTGCTCCCGGAGGAGGGCGATCGCGAGCGGCAGCGTGCGCACCTGGTCGTCGGTCGTCATGACGAGCGGCCAGAAGTAATCGTTGTAGTGAAAGACGAAGCTGAACAGGAACAGCGCCGATAGCGTCGGCCGCAGCATGGGGCCGAGGATCAGGTAGACGATCCTGAGCTCGCCGGCCCCATCCATCCTGGCCGCCTCGATGATCTCGTCAGGGACCGAGAGCAGCGCCTGGCGCACGAGGAACGTGCCGAGCGCGCTCACCCCGAAGGGCAGGATCAGCGCCCCGAACGTGTTCACGAGGCCGACCGAGCCGAGCATCGTGAAGACCGGCACGAACGTCACCTGCGCCGGGATGAGGAGGCACGAGAGCACGATGACGAACGCGGCGCTCCGCCCCACGAACCTGAGCTTGGCGAGCGCATAACCGGCCGGGAGCGCGAGGGCGATCTGCAAGAGCGCGATGGCCGTCGCCATGAACACGGTGTTGGCGAAATACCGCATCACCGGCACCGCCTGGAGCACCTCGCGGTACGCGCCGAGCTGGAGGGCCTGCGGCAAGGGGTAAGCCGGAGCGCGGGTGATCTCGGGCAGCGTCTTCAGCGAGGTGATCGTCATCCACGCATACGGCCCGAGCCACACGATGGCCACCACGACGAGCACGGCGTCCGAGACGAGGCGGCGCGAGCGCGCGTACGTGTGCGAGTTGAAGAGCCCCGCGCCGGCGCCGCCGCTCTGCCCCGCCGTCACGACGGCCGCCTCCCCTCGCGCGGCGCGCCCGCGCGGAGCGCCCAGAGCTGCAGGACCGTCAACAGGAGCAAAAAGCCGAAGAAGATCACGATCATAGCGCTGGCCCGGCCGACCCGCAGGTTCATGAAGACGTGCTCGTAGATCGCGTAGACGAAGAGGGTCGTCGATTTGACCGGCCCTCCCTGCGTCATCACGCGGATCACGTCGAACGCCTGAAAGGAGAGGATGAGGCTCGTCGTCGCCACGAAGGCGGCGCTCGGGCGGAGCAGCGGCCATGTCACGTGGCGGAACCGCCGCCACGGGCCGGCGCCGTCGAGCGCGGCCGCCTCGTGGAGCGCGCGGGGGATGTCCTGGAGGCCGGCCAGGAAGATGACCATGGCATAGCCGGTGATCTTCCAGACGCTCACCGCGGCCAGCGCGAGCAGCGCCGAGCGGGGATCGCCGAGCCAGCTCCTCGTCGGCAGGCCGAGCCAGCGGAGCGCGACGGTGAAGAGCCCCTCGGCGTCGAGGATCCACATCCAGAGGAGCGCCACCGCGACCCACGACACGACATAGGCGCTGAACACAGCGCCCCGCACGAAGGCATAGACCGGCCCAGGGCGATCGAGCGCCACCGCCAGCGCGAGCCCCAGGGCGCCGGAGAGCGCCACCACGACGGCGCTGTAGCCGAGCGTGCGGAGCAGCGTGCCGGCGAGCTCGCCGCTCTCGACGAGGACCTCGTAGTTCCGGAGCCCGACGTACCGCGGGGGCGTGAGCAGGTCCCACGCAAAGAAGCTGTTCTTGGCCGCGAGCAGGAGCGGGACCAGGAAGAACACCGCCAGGAAGGCCGCGGTGGGCAGGAGGAGCAGGTAGGGCGAGAGGGGGTGTTTGGGCTTCATCGCTCGCGCGCCGCGCGGACGGCCTCGGAGAGGGTCTCGGCGGCGTCGCGCGGGGCGAGCACCGCCTCTTCGAGCCGGGGCTGCACCGCCTCGCGCTGAACGCGGAACAGGTCCGGTGACCAGGGCCAGGGCGCGGCGTGCGCGAGCTGGTCCACCGCGACGCGGTCGTTCGGGTGCGCGGCGTAGTAGCCGCCCTGCCGGAGCACCTCGAGGCCGCGGCGCGAGACGGGGATGTAGCCCGTCCGCGTCGCGAACGAGTTCGCCTGCTCCGGCTGCATCATCCAGCGCAGGAACGCGAACGCCGCCTCCTGCGCCGCCGGCGCGGCGCCGCGCGGCATCACGAACATCGTCCCGCCCGTGGGCACCGAGGCGCGCACGTCGCGCGGCAGCGGGGCGGCGCCGACCTCGAACTTCCCCGCGCCCGCCTGGCCCGCGTTGTCCTCCAGGTATCGAAGGAACGCGGTCGACGTCCAGATCATCGCGACCCGGCCTGCCAGGAAGTCGGTGTTCGTCACCTGCCACGCGTTGTAATCGCGCCCAGGCGGCGGCTTCATCGTGCGGTCCTCGTGCACGAGGGTCTGCCAGAACCGGAGGGCGCGCACGCCCGCCTCCCCGCCGAGCGTGGGCGTGCCGTCCGGGGCCACGACGTCGCCGCCCGCTTGCCCGACGAGCGCGGCCCAGAACCACCAGTCGACCGGGCACTCGAAGCCCCACCGCCGCGTGCTCTCGCCGTCGCGCACGACGAGCCGCGCGGCCGTCGCGCGGAGCTCCTCCCAGGTCGTCGGCGGCGACAGCCCGAGCTCGCGAAACACGTTCCGGTTGTAGTAGGCGATCGGCGTCGATCGGTTGAACGGCAGGCACACGAGCGGGCGCTCGCCGCCTCCCACGAACGTCCCCGACTGGCCGAGGGCCTCGACCACGTCGAGGTCGCCGCCCGGCGCGCCGGCGAGGAACCGATCGAGCGGCTCGAGCACGCCCGCCTCGGCCAGGTAGGGCACCACCTCGCCGACCACGTGCGTCAGGGCGGGCGCCGCGCCCGCCGCGAGCGCGGTCCGCAGCTTGGCGAGCGCCTCGAAGTAGTCGCCCTGGTACACGGCCTCGATGCGGTAGCGGCCCTGCTCGCGGTGGAACTGATCGACCAGCGACAGGAGCACCTCGCGGTTCTTGCCGCCGTAGGCGAACCACAGCGAGCCCTCGATACGTGCGTCGACGACGCGCGCGCGCCGCGCGCAGCCGATCGATCCCGCCGCGGCCGCGGCGAGCGACGCGGCGAGCGCCCGGAGCGCGTCGCGCCGCGAGCGCACGGCGCGGCCTCCCCCGCTCACGACGCCGCCCGCGGCGCGGCGATCCGCGCGCCGGAGCCCGCGTCGAACCAGAGCACGTCGCGCGGATCGAGCCGCGCGCGCACCGCCTCGCCCGGCGCGGGCGTCGCGAAGCCGTGCGCCCGCGCGCGCAGCCGCGTCCCGCCCGCGTCGAGGTACAGGAACGTCTCGGCGCCGAGCGGCTCGGCCACGACGACGCGCGCCTCGACCTCCACCTCGCCCTGCGCCCCCGCGTCGCCGTGCGATCCGCGCCCCGGCGCGACGCGCAGGTGCTCGGGCCGCACGCCGGCGATGGCCCGGTCGGGGAGCGCCACCCCCGGCGGGGCGGGCAGCGAGAGCGCCGCGCCCACGTACCGCTCGCCGGAGCGCTCGAGCGGGAGGAGGTTGATCGCCGGCGTGCCCAGGAACCCGGCCACGAAGGTGTTCGCCGGCGCCTCGTAGATGGCCCGCGGCGGGCCGACCTGCTGGAGCTCGCCGGCGCGGAGCACGGCGATGCGGTCGCCCATGGTCATGGCCTCGACCTGATCGTGAGTCACGTAGACCGACGTCGTACCGAGGCGGCGCACGAGCGCCGCGAGCTCGACCCGGAGCTCGGCGCGCAGCGCGGCGTCGAGGTTCGAGAGCGGCTCGTCGAAGAGGAACGCCGCGGGGGCGCGCACGATCGCGCGCCCCATGGCGACGCGCTGGCGCTCGCCTCCGGAGAGCTCGCCGGGGCGCCGCTCCAACAAGTGGCCGATGGCGAGCAGCGCCGCCGCCTCCTCGACGCGGCGCGCCCGCTCCTCCCGCGCGACCCCGCGCATCCTGAGCGGGAAGCCCATGATGTCGCGCGCGGTCATGTGCGGGTAGAGCGCGTAGCCCTGGAAGACCATCGCCACGTCGCGGTCCTCCGGCGCGACGCGGCTCACGTCGCGCCCGCCGATCGACACCGTGCCGCCGTCGGGGCTGTCGAGGCCCGCGATCAGCCGGAGCGCCGTCGATTTGCCGCAGCCCGAGGGCCCGACGAGGACGAGCAGCTCGCCGTCGTCGACGTCGAGATCCAGGCCGGCGAGCGCGGGGCGCTCGGCGCTCGGGAACCTTCGGGTCAGGCCTCGGAGCGAGAGGGTGGCCATGGCAAGAGCTCAGGTGGCGAGCAGGACGAGCCCGGGGATCGTCTCGGCGACCGCGAGCAGCTTGGGGCTCGGTGAGACCGCGACGGGCACCCGGGCGGTCCGGAGCAGGGCGGCGTCGTAGGCGCTGTCGCCGAAGGCCGCGAGCACCGCGAGCTCGGGGAAGATGCGCTCGAGGGCGCGGGTCTTCCCCTCGCCGTAGGTCGCGGGCGCGCCGAGCTCGGGGGCGAGCCGGCCCTCGTGGACGGCCGGGGTCATCGCGGCGATGCGCTCGGGCGCGACGCCGAGGCGCGCGACGGCGCGCTCGATCACGGCGCGCGGCGACGCCGAGACAACGTACACCGGGACGCCGCGCGAGCGCGCCCAGCCAAGGATCGGCAGCAGCGCGGGCCGGATCCGCCCGGCGTGGCCCTTCTCCTCGAGCACGCGGTCGACGAGCGCCGCGAGCTCGTCCTCGCGCCACCCCGCGAAGGCCCAGGCCATCATCGCGAAGGCCCTGTCCTCCGGGTAGCGCTCGGCGTTGAACGCCGCGTAGAGCGCGCTCGCGATCTCGTGCGCGCCGCCCTCCGCGGCGACGCCGAACGCCTCGGCCTCGCGGCGCAGCGCCGCCTCCGCCTCGAGCCGCGCGCAGCGCTCCGCGAGGAACGCCTCGAAGAGGTCGACGCCCACGTCCCCTTCCCAGAGGGTGCCGTCCGCGTCGAACGCGAGCGCGGGGCGCGTGGCGTACGTGCCGTGCGCGGCCTCGATCCGCCGCAGGATGTCCGTCGTGCTCTCGCGCGGAATCGTCGCGCCGCCGTCGAGGTGTGCCGCCGTCATGGTCTCCCCGGGGCCGGACGCCTGGTCCGACCGAGGCCTACGCCTACTGCGGCGCCCGCGTCGCGTCACGCCTGTCAACGTCGCGTCATCCGGCAGGAACGCCGATCACGCCGAGGATCCGGGAGAAAACAACAGGGAGAGACGGGGAGGCGAGGAGGAAGAGAAAGAAAAATGAACATCTCCCCGTCTCCTCGCCTCCCTGTGAGATCTCTCCTGTTTCTCGAGGTTCAGTCTGTTCGGCGCGCCACGAGGCGTCACCGCGCCTTCTCGAAGAGGGAGTGGTGCAGGACGCCGACCGCGGAGGCGACGTGCGCGTCCTCGATGACCATCGACAGGTTGACGCTGCCCGTGGCGTAGCTGAGCATCTCGACGTTGACGCCGGCCTGGGCCATCGCGTCGAGCACCTGCGCGGCGACGCCCTTCTGCCTGGGCATGCCCTGGCCGACGATCACGAGGGTCGTCCGGTTGGGCAGGACCTCGCAGGCGCCGAACTGCTCGAGCTCGGGGAGCGCGCGGCTGAGCTTCCCGAGGTCGTCGGTGGTCATCGAGACCGAGACTTCGGACGTCGTGATCACGTCGATCACGACCTCGTGCCGGGCCAGCACCGCGAGCACCTGCGCGAGGAAGCCGACCTCGCCGAACATCCGGGTCGAGCTGATCTTGAGCACGACCTGCCGCTCGCGGTAGGCGATGCAGGTCACGGCCGGGGACGCGGCGTCGGTGTCGAAATCGATGACCGTGCCGGGGTGATCCGGCCGGTTCGTGTTGAGCACCCGCACCGGGATGCCCTTCTCCATGGCGGGCAGGAGCGTGGAGGGGTGCAGGACGCGGGAGCCGAAGAACGCGAGCTCCGCGGCCTCTTCGAAGCGCATCGTGGGGATGTTCCGGGCCGTCTTCACGACGCTCGGGTCGGCGGTCATCACGCCGTCGGTGTCGCTCCAGATCTGCGCCTCCTCGGCGCCGAGCCCCGCTGCGACGAGCGTGGCCGTGAGGTCGCTCCCGTTGCGGCCGACGGTCGTGATCTCGCCGGCCTCGTTGCGGCCGACGAAGCCGGTGACGATCGGCACGATCCCCTCGGGGACGCGCTCGGCGAACATGGCCTTGATCCGGGCGTCGAAGCCGGGCAGCGGGCGCGCGCGGCCGAAGTTCGCGTCGGTGATGAAGCCGAGGTCCCAGACGTCGTAGGCGCGGGCCGGCACGCCGCTCCTCGCGAAGAAGTCCGCGATGCACCGCACGGCCATGCGCTCTCCGAAGCTCGCGATGTAGTCGAGGCTCCTCGGGCTGAGCTCCTTGACGAGGCTGATGCCGCGCAGGAGATCGGCGATCTCCTCGTAGAAGGGCGCGAGGAGGTCGGGCGCGCAGCCGAGCGACTCGGCGACCGCGCGCTGCTTGTTCACCGGGACGGAGGGATCGAACCGCCCCGTGGCGGCGGCCTTGGCGGCGTTGATCAGCGCGTCGGTCATGCCCTTGTGCGCGGAGCTCACCACGACGGGGCGGCGGGCCAGGCGAGCTCTGACGATGTGAAGAACCTTCTCGATCTGCGCGCGGCTCTCGACCGAGCTGCCGCCGAACTTCATGACGATCATGCGCGTGCCTCCATGGGCCAGCTGGGCCCGGTGGGCGCGAGAATAGTCGCGGCCGGCGGTGAAGCGAGCCCGGCCTGACGTTGACGCGAGGTGCTAAGAGCCTGTCCCGGTAGCCGACCCAACCAGGCGCGCGAGGGGCTTATGCCTCGGTCGCCAGGAGGGCCCGGAAGCTCTCGCGCTTCGTGAGCAGGAGCCAGCGCAGGTTCTTCATGAGCGTGCCTTGCTCCGAGAGGGCCGCGTGGCTCAGGAGGACGAGCTCGGCGACGCTGATCCCCTCCCGCACGTCCTCCAGGGAGACCTTGACCCTGCCGTCCGCCGCGGCGCGGCAGCGGGCGAAGCGGGAGATCACGACGGTGGCCAGCGAGAGGTCGAGCACGGCCGCCAGGAGGTGCCTCGGCGCCGAGAAGATGTGCCGGCGCTGGAGCACGAGGCGCAGGTAGTCCTTCACGGCGGCCCCCTCGTCGCCGGCGAGGAAGCGATCGACCGTCCTCACCCGCTGGAGCTTGAACGGCCTGGGGACGAACATCATATCGACGGTGCCTCGCCCGAGCATCCAGGCGGCCTTGTTCCCGAAGCTGCGCAGCGCCTGGAGCTCCGTCCACGAGGCCTTCTCGACCCGGTGGGACTCGCGGACCCGCGACGGATAACAGAGGTTGCCGAGGAGATAGGCGAACAGCACCCGCGCATAGAAAGAGGGCTTCTTGCGGGGCGCGAGCGGCTCGGGCTCCTCCTTGCCGGCCTGCCCGAGGGCGGCCTCGACCGAGGCGTCCGTCGCGCGCCCTTGGCCCTGGGGGAGCGCGCGCTCGAAGGCCGCCGTCCAGTCGTAGAGCCGGGCCAGCGTCGACGCCGGCGACGCGCCGGTCGCGAGCTGCTCTTCCCAGTGCCTCGCGGCGCGCAGATAAAGCGGCTGCGTGAGGATCACGCCGCTCAGCGTCGCCAGCGCCGTCGACATCCGCTCCGTGTCGCCTCGCTGCTGGAGCTTCGCCTTGAGCTGGCGATCCACGGGCTTGCCGTAGTTGTCGCGGATCGACGGGCACAGCTGGGAGAGCTGCGCGACGACGACATCCTTCTCGTCTCGGACGAACCCGAACGGGAACGCCTGGCACGACTTCGGGATGTACTCGTGACCGAACCGCTTCTGCATGCTGCAGAGCATGTCGTCGTCGAGGAAGACGCACTGGAGCTGGCGATCCCGCTCCCGCACGGGCAACACGCCGCGCCCGATGACGAGGGCCCCTTCTTCCCCGACGCGCTCCCGCACCCAGGGCTCGGCGAGGTACCGCCTGGCTTCGTCGCCGCTGAAGCGGATGTTCCACGGCATCCGGCAGCACCGAGCGGGGCAGTCGCGGCACTCGAACTTCTGATTCGGGGGGTGACTCGAGGGAGCGATGAGCTTCGTCGCCATGGGGCGGCGGGACCATACAACGCCCCGGAGATCGGCGCTCGATCCGGCGCTCGATCCCCGCGTGCCGCGCGTCCATCGCGCCCGGCGCGGCGCAGCGAGCCAGTGGGCTCAGGCGTGGCGACGGCGATCGGCGAGACGGCGACCGACAAAAAGACAGCGCCGCCGGGGCCTCAGGGGGGCGAAGGCCACGCCGGCGACGCTGCCTCCCATGAAGCACTGACCGTGCCATCCGGACGACCCCTAGGCAGCACCCCGAATTGCGGTCATGCGTCAGGGACATCCCCTACGGGTTTCGTTTTTGAAACGCCACGGTCTCAGCATTGAACGATTGTAAGGGTTCTTTTCTTACCACCACATTTCGCTCCGGACGTAACAATTCCAGTCAGTCCAGGCTCTTTTTGCTGTTGTCGCAAGTTTTGCTGCGTTCCGTGGTCGAGCGCTGTACCTCTCTTTCAGGAGAACAACATGCGACTTGCTCTTCCCCTGTCAGCGGTCACAGCGATGTCTCTCGCGCTCGCCGCCTGCGGCGACGACGACGAGATCTCACCGTTGGGAGCGGCGTCCAGCGCAGGCGGCCAGGGCGGCGACGACGGCGAGGGCATCGCGCCGGACGGGAAGGCGGACGGCGAGGCCTGCGCGGTCAACGAGGACTGCCTCGGCGGGCTCTGCTTGACCGAGGAGGACTTCGGCTGGGCGGGCGGCTACTGCACGAGGCTCTGCGACACGGCGCTCTTGCCGTGCGGTGAGGGCTCCGAGTGCCTGCCACAGGGCAGCTTCTCGCTCTGTCTCAAGTCCTGTGAAGAGACGTCCGACTGCGGGAGGGCGGGGCATACGTGCGTCGACGTGACCGACGACGGGTGGACGATGTGCTTTGGCGGCTGCGACGACGACGCGCAGTGCAAGGGCGCCTGCGACGAGGACTCCGCGTTCTGCGTCTCGTCGGGTGAGATCTGCGACAGCGCCGAGGACGAGGACAAGGACGGCCTGCAGGACTGCGAGGAGCGCGACTGCTCGACGAAGGCAGCGTGCGTCGAGAGCGTCGCCGCGGCGTGCGCGGAGGCCACCGACGTCTCGGAGGGCGGGAGGTTCACCGGCACGACGGAGGCCGGCACCAACCTGTTCGCCGCGCTCTGCCCTGGTATCCCCCCGTCCGTCACGGGCACGGGCATGCGAGAGCGGGTGTTCGGGTTCGTCGCGCCGGCGAAGGGCGCAGTCCAGATCGCCGCGACGGCGACGGCGCCGGAGGGCGACTTCGACTGGTACATCCGGGAGAGCTGCGACGACGAGGCGACGCTGCTCGGCTGCGTCCCTGCGTTCGGACCGGAAGACGCCCCGCTGGAGCTGCTCACCGAGCCCGGTCAGACCTATTTCATCTTCATCGAGGGCAAGAACGGGATGGACGCGTCGTATACGCTCGACGTGTCCTTCGCGGAGGAGATCTGCGGGGACGGAGCGCGCGTCGGCGCGGAGGAGTGCGACGACGGAGACGCCGTGGATGACAACGTGTGCAGCGGCGAGTGCAAGGTGAACCTGGAGCCGCTGTGCGCGGCCACGGCGACGCTCACGGAGGCAACGACGGTGGGCGACACCTCCGAGGGCACGCAGGGCGTCACGGCGTCGTGCGGCGGCGAAGGCGGGGAGCTCGTGTACCGGTATACCCCGGAGGCGAGCGGCAACCTGACGATCACCGCGACGCCGGAGCGCCACGCCGATGTCGTCCTCTACGCGCGCAGCGACTGTGCAGACCCGAGCAGCGAGCTCTCCTGCGTGGATGATCCCTTCGACTCCGGGCAGCCCGAGTCGATCACGGTGACGGCGACTGCAGGCCAGCCGATAGACATCTTCGTCGACAGCTACAACGCCGCCTCCTCGGGGCCGTTCACGCTGACCATCACCCCGGCGGAGTGACCTGAAAACGCGGACCGGCCGTCCAGGAGGCTCCGCCTCCGGACAGCCGGGAGATCGCGCTGGCGCGGAGCTCGCTACCGCAGCGGAAGCGCGGCCTCCTGGCCCTTCATGCTGGGCAGGTCGATCACCTGGAGATCCGCCGTCGTCACCTCGCCCGCCTTCACGTGCACGCCGGTCCCGATGCTCGTCGACTCGACGTTGATGATGTAGCCGCCGGTCGGGAGCCCGGACGCGCGGAACGAGCCGTCCTCCGCGGTGACGGGGTAGAACATGCCGATCGCGCCGTCGTCCCCGATCTGGGTGGCCATCATGAGGCGAGCCCCCGGGAGCGGCTTGCCGGCCACGGTGACGCGGCCGCGGATCTCCCCGGTGCCCCGGGGCGCAAAGGCGATGTCGTGCTGCGTGGTCTTCCCGTCCTCGATGCCGACCGCCGCGAGCATCACCTCCTCGCCTCGCCGCATCATGACGCGGAGCTCGCCGGGCGGGACCTGGTCGAAGTGGAAGGTGCCGTCCTCGTCGCTCACCGTGTTCACGAAGCCGATCGGGCGGTGCATGAGCGTGAGCCGGGCGCCGGCGACGGGCTTGCCCTCGGCGTCTCGCGCCACGCCGGAGAGGCTGCCGCCGGGCGACATCACGAGCTTCACCGGCTTCAGGCCGTCGCAGCCCGCGACCTCGATCTCGGTCGAGCTCACGGCGTTGCTGCCGTCATAGCCGCGGACGACGATCGTGCCCTTCGGCACGTGGGGCAGGCTGAAGGAGCCGTCGTCCTCGGTCTGCGCCTGCGCGGCGGCCTCCATGGACAGGCTGCTCAGCTCGCCGACGGCGAAGAGCGACTCGGCGTCCACGTACACCCCGGGCAGCGGAGCGCCGGACGAGTCCACCGCCTGCCCGGTCAAGGTACATCCCTTCGAGAGGGTCAGATCCATCTTCTCGACGTCTCCGGCGCGCACATTGACGTTCGTGGAGAACGCGGGCGCGAACTCCGCCGCCGTCGCCCTGACGACGACGTCCCACGAGGGCAGCTGATCGACGCGGAACGAGCCGTCCGGGCTCTCGAACGTGCGAGAGAACAGGGGCGGCGTCGCCGGCGTCTCCGCCGTCACGGCCGAGAGGATGTCGATCGAGAAGCGGCGCACGGGCTCGCCCCGCTCGTCCAGCACGCGCCCCTCGATGACGCCGCTCTTCGGCAGCACGAGGCTCACCGCCTCGCCGGGGCGCGCCGTGATCGACGTGGTCCCGTATCCATCGACGCTCGCGCTCAGCTGATAGGTGCCGTCCGGGAGCGTGAGCTCGAACCGCCCTCCATCGTCGCTCTTCACGGAGCCCGCGGTCGAGAGCACGTTGCCGGCGACCTCGAAGGTCATGGCGACGACGGTCGCTCCGGCGAGGGTGTTCCCGTCCGTGCCATAGACGAGGCCGCTGATCGTGGGCCGCGCCTCCTCCTTCGCCGCCGGCGCCGGGCCGCGCACGAGCGCCCTGTTGCGGTAACGGACGTGCTTCTCGGCCCCGGCGGCCGGGCCGCTCGCCCCGGCGGTCTGCTCGTCCCCGGAGCGGAAGGCGAGGAAGAGGGCGACGCCGGCGAGGGCGGCCAGGAGCAATCCGGCGGCGATCCACAGGTGCCGGCGCGAGGGGTTCCGTTGCGACGAACTCGGTTGCATCATTGTTCCTCCAGACGAGTTGACCTGGCTAGAGCCCTCGAGTCGGGAGCTCGGCAGAGGCGGAGAAGAGAAAGGGGCCGCCGGCGTTCCGCCGGCGCCCCCTCCTCAATCCGCACGACGCGATCGACGAGCGCCTCCCCGACCTGCCCGGGGCCGTTACTATGGGCTTTCTGCAGGGAGGCGCTCGCCGATCGGTCGGACGCCGGGCGCCGTCTCAGAGCCCAGTGAAGACCGGTCTCAAAGGCACGCCGTCAGTAGCAGTGCGGGGCGAACGTGACCGGCGTGGGCATCGACAGCGCGGAATAGAACTGGATCGTGGACTTGATCGTGCCGGTGTAGTCGTCCTCCATCCCCACGAAGTTGCAGATGGGCGCCTTCTGGAGCCGCGAGGTGATGCCGGAGCTGGGCGGGAACGACACGGTGCTGGGCGGGATCGGCACGGTGGGCAGGAGCGAGATGCTCCCGTCCGTGAAGTAGAAGGAGTTCCAGTCGCAGTCGTTGGCCCCGATCGTCGTCGCCTGGCGAAGGAAGAGGTTGGCGGCGACCGCTGCGCCCGGGGCCGCCACGACGCCCCACTTGCCCACGTAGCCGCACTCATCGTTGAACGGGGTGCCCGCCTGCTCGGCCAGCTGGAAGACGGTCTGACCGACCGGCACCTTCCTCAGCCCGGTCTTCATCGACACGTTGTAGACACAGTCGTTCCGGATGGCCATGGCGCTGCCCGAGATCGACGTGATGGTTGCGAAAGCGAGCACCCAACGAGCAAAATTCTTCATGAGAAATACCTCCGAGGAATCGAATCTGTGGTGAAGTTTGATGCAGATACCTATCCAGATCGTCACCCAAGGGATGCAATCCCCCGGGGCCTGCGCCAGGAGAGCGGTGCCCAGACGGGAGCGACGCACGTTGTCGTCGTCCCGTCACGGTCACGCTCCCGGAGGAACCCGCCCCGAGGTCATGACGCGAACAACAGGAGACTATTCTCCCCGCGGTCTCACGCAAGCACTTTTGACTGGCATCTTTCCGGGCAAAAACAGGACGGAGTTAGAACCAGGGAGAATACCGGCACTCCTCGACAATGGACTCGTGCCCTCTGCCGTGAACGCACCCCGCGGGCGCCTACATCCAGCCGAAGTATCACGCACCCGCGCCGAGATGCGGTGTGCAGCGGCGCCGCGTGGCGCGGCCGAGGGCGGGAATCGCCGGGCAGCGCCAGGGCGGGCGCGCGGGCGAGGCACAAGGCATCTCCGTGCCGCCCCCGGCGCTCGATCCACCTACCGACGCTTGTGGGTATGGCCCCCCCATGCGGCTCCGATGAGCACCGCCGAGCCACACCGCGCGGCGGCGCGACGGAGCGCGGCAGTCTCGCGATGATGGGATATCGAGACATCGAGTCGCCGCGCGGCGGCGGGTGCGTCCCGGCCTCCCGGCGGCGCGCGGCGCTGGACGCGCAGCGGCGAACACGCCCCGTCCCGGCCGGACGGGGCCAAGGGTGTTCCCGGACGTCCGGCGGCGTCCGCGCTCGTCAGCGGAGCGTGACGGCCAGCCGGTACGCGAAGAGGGCCGCGGTGCCCGAGGCGCCGGACGCGGCGCGGACGCGGAGGAAGTACCGCCCCGCCGGTAGCGCGTGAGCCCCGGGGTGGCGCGGGGCGTCCCCGGTGCCGTCGAGGATCGAGCAGTTGCCCCGGCCGCCGTCGTCATCGTCCGCGATGAGCGCGCCCGCGGCGTCGAGCAGCGACAGCCGGCTGTCGATGTCGAGCGACTCGCACGCCTCCTCGCCGCCCTCGATGATCTCCGCGCGGATCGACCGGCCCTCCGGGACATCCACGGCGTAGAAGTCGAAATCGTCGGTCGCCCGCGCGCCGGCGATGAACACATCGGAGCCGGCGAATCCGCTCGCGGTGGCGATGGTGCCATTCGGCTCCTCCTCGGCGCCCGCCGGCGCGAGGATCTTGGCCTGGAGGAGGTAGAGCGGAAATTCCGCGCCGCCCTCGCGCGCCGCGACCTCGACGTCGTGGTCGCCGGAAGGCAACGCCATGACGAGCGCCGAGCATCCGCCGATGCCCCCCGCATACGCGGCGTCGGAGAGCCCCTCGTCCGTCGCGACCGTCCCGCCCGCCGCGTCGAGCACGCGGAGCGTCGTGAGGAGGCCTCCCTCGCAGCCCGCCGCCGTGCCGTCGAAGACCTCGAGGCGCACGACCGAGGCGACAGGCAAGCTCAGGCGGAACACGTCCCTGTCGCCGCCCGCGGCGAGGCTCGCCGCGAGGAGCGCATCGCCGGAGATCACGAGATCGCTCGCCCCGGCCTGCGCGGGGGTGTCGTTCGGCTCGATCTCGGCGGTCACCGCCTCGAGCTGGCAGGCGGGGCTGCACCCGTCTCCGCCCGCGGCATTGCCGTCGTCGCACCCCTCCGGCGCGTCGAGCAGGCCGTCGCCGCAGACCGGGAGCCTCTCGCAGCGGGCGCTGCACCCCGCGCCGCCGTCGCACTCCTCCGCGCCCTCCCTCACGCCGTCGCCGCACGAAGCGTCGAGCGAGACCCGCAGCGTGTAGCGGGCCCCCGGCTGCTCCGGGAAGCCGCTGACCCGGACATGGTATGTCCCGGGACCCAGGCGGCGCGCCGCGGCCCCGCCGGGGCTCCTCGAGTCGATGAGCGAGCAGGCGCCGATCCCGCCGTCGTCGTCGGAGGCGAGCACGGTCGCCCCGTCCGGCGAGAGGAGGGAGAGGACCGTGTCGACGCCCTCGGCGCACCGCGCGGGGCCGCTCGAATCGAAGGTCTCGAGCCGGAGATCGGAGACGCTCGTGAGCTGCAGGGCGAAGAGATCGACATCGCTGTCCGGCTCGATCGCGCCGGACACGAGCGCTCCCGGCGCGATAGCGCCGTTCGCCTCGGCCTCGGCAGGGGTCGAGTTGGGCTCGATCTCGGCGATCGCGCCCTCGATCCGACATGCGGCGTCGCAGCCATCCCCGCCTCCGGTGTTGCCGTCATCGCAGACCTCGGGCTCGTCGACGAAGCCGTCTCCGCACACCGGGACGCGCTGGCACGTCGCCCCGCACGCGGCGCCGCCGTCGCACTCCTCCAGGCCCTCGACCGCGCCGTCGCCGCAGACGGCCGTCGTCCGCGCGCGCACCGTATATCCAGCGATGGAGTCTCCTCCATAGTCCTGGACCCGCACGTAATAGCGGACGTAATCGACGCCCGGCGCGGTGACGGCGGCGCGGATACGGGAGCACCTGGCCTCGCCGCCGTCGTTGTCCTCGGCGATCACGGCGCCGTCGGGCGCGAGGAGCCGCACCACGGTGTCGATGCCGCGGCACGAGGTCGGACCGGTCGCATCGAATGTCTCCACCTCCAGCTCGGCCAGGCCGGGGACGTCTATGGCGAAGAAGTCGACCTCTCCCGGCGGAGAGATCGACGCGGTGAACAGCGCCCCCGCCGCGGTCGCCCGACCCGCGGTGGCCTGGCCTCGCGCGTCGTTCGGCTCGATCTCCGGGAGGGTCCCCTCGAGCTGGCACGCGGCGCTGCAGCCATCTCCGCCCTCGGTCCCGCCGTCGTCGCACGCCTCGCCGCCATCGATGGCTCCGTCGCCGCACACCGCGATCCGCGCGCACGCCGAGGAACACCGCTCCCCGCCGTCGCACGCCTCGCCCTCCTCGATCACCCCGTTGCCGCAGAGCGAGGTGAAGGCGATGAGGAGGTCGTACCCGGGGATGGAGGCGTCGTTGTTGAACTCCTCGACGGTCACATAATACGTGCCCGGCTGGAGCCGTGTCGCCCTGTCGTCGACGCTCGAGTCGATGAGCGAGCACGCCTCGAGGCCGCTGTCGTCGTCGCTCGCCAGCACCGTCGCGCCGTCCACGTCGAGCAGCTGGAGGAAGGTGTCGACGCCCTCGGCGCACTCGTCCAGCCGCCCGGGGCTGAACGTCGCGAGCTGGACGTCCGCGAGGCTCGGCACCTCGAAGGCGAAGACGTCGATATCGCCGAGGGGCTCGATCGCCGCCGAGACGAGCACGTTCGGCCGGAGCGCGGCGCGCCCTCCCGCCTCCGCCGCGGTGCCGTTCGGCTCGACCTCGGGAGAGCGGAGCTCCAGCTCGCACGCCGCGCTGCAGCCGTCACCGCCGGTCGTGTCGCCGTCGTCGCAGAGCTCCGGATCCTCCAGCACGCCGTCGCCGCACACCGAGGTATCCAGCGTGAGGGAGAGCGTGTAGTCGAACGTCGCGGGCTCCGCTCCAGGGGAGATCTGCACGCGGACGAAATACTCGCCAGGGCTCAGCTTGCGCAGCGCCAGGAACGAGCAGGTATCGTCGTCGGCGACATCGTCGTTGTCCTCGATGCTCACCAGGCTCGCGTCGAAGATCGTCAGATGGGTATCGACGCCGAACGAGCTGCACGTCGTGCCCAGCGGGCCATCGAGCGTCTCTGCCTTGATGCGCCCTACCGACCCCTCGGGGACGGTCACCGAGAACACGTCCACGTCGGATTCGGGGTCGATGAACGCGCGGATCCGACCGCCGGGCGCGATGGCGAAGGCGTCGTTGGCCGAGGCGAATTCGTCGTTCGGCTCGACCTCACAGCCGGGCTCGACCTGACACGCGCGCGAGCAGCAATCGCCGTCCTTGTCGCCGCCGTCGTCGCAGGTCTCCGCGCCGCCCAGCACCCCGTCGCCGCACCCGCTCGTACACACGCTCGGCGCCCCGGCGCACGCGAATCCGGGCTCGATCGCGCAGCCCGGATCGCACCCGTCGCCGGCCGTCCGATTCCCATCGTCGCACACCTCGACAGGAGCGCTGACCGCGCCATCGCCGCACACCGCGCCGGCCGCGCCGCCCTGCCCACCGCTGCCGCTCTCTCCGCCGCTGCCGCCTTCTCCGCCGCTGCCGCTCTCTCCGCCGCTACCGCCTTCTCCGCCGCTGCCGCCTTCTCCGCCGCTACCGCCCTCTCCGCCATTGCCCCCGACAGCGGGCACATCGATCTTGCTGCGGTCCGCTGAGACGAGCAGCTCGCACCCGCTCAGGGCGATCAGCGCCAGACCGAGGAACCATGGGAGAGCGGTCCTGGGGGAGAAAATCATGGATTCTGAGGCCTCTGCTCGGCAGCGTCGCGAGGATCACGGCGATCGCGGCATTCGTGGCGATCACCGCGGGCGCGCCGCGGGCTGGCCACGACGGCGGGGGCGGCAGCAGACCGATGCTCCGCGGCTGCGTCAAGAGATGACGACAGCGCCGCGCGCTCAGTACGTCACGACGATCGCCTTGCGGAGGTACTCTTCGCTCTCCAGCTGGGAGAGCATGAAATACGCCAGATCCTCGCGCGAGATCGCGGGGCCGCCAAAGAGGTAGCCCTCCGGCGGCGAGGGGTCGACTTCGGCGCGGCACTCCTTGGTGAGCCGCCCGTCGGTGAGCTTGGGGACGCGCACGACGGTCCAGTCCACATCGCTCCGGCGGAGGGCCTCTTCCATGCGCAGCATGTCGGAATACCTGTTGCGGAGCATCGGCTTGACCAGGAGCCGGAACCAGAGCGCAGGCTGCTGCTCCTCGCCGATGCCCGCGGCGGTGACGGCGATCAGGCGGCGGACGCCGTGCTCCTTCATCGCGCGCAGGACGTGGACGATGCCGTCGGAGTAGACGCGCGTCGGGCCCAGGCCGCGCGACCCCAGCGCCGAGAGGACGGCGTCGTGGCCGGACACGGCGCGCGACACCTGCTCGGCATCCATGATGTCGCCGCGGAGCGCGCGCAGCCGCTCATGGTGCGGGACAGGGATGGTGGCGGGCGTGCGCGCGAATGCCGAGACCTCGTGTCCAGCCTCCAGCGCCTGACGGATCAACGCGGCGCCCGTGCCGCCGGTCGCCCCCAAGATCAGCAGCCTGCTCATGTGCCGCCAGCCTACCCGGTCCGCCGCAGCAGGTACAGTTTGCGCGCGAGGGCCTGCTCCATCGAGATCCGCTGGAGATCCGGGCGAGCGGGGCCCCGCCCTTCAGGCGCCGAGCCGCAGCCACGCGGCCACGCCGAGATGATCCGAGCCGGAGAAAGGCGCCCGCTCGCAGCGCGTGATCGCCCACCCCTCGCCCGGTTGAACGAAGACATAATCGATGCGGCGCAGCGGCAGGCCCGCGGGCCAGGTGCCGCCCGCCTTGCCGGGGTGCGCCTGCGTCCAGGCGTCGAGCCAGGAGCCGTTTCCGGCGCTCGCCTGGAGATAACAGACCGCCTCCTCGCTGGGGAGCGCGTTGAAGTCGCCCATCAGCACGGCGCCGTGGCTCCCCGACTTCTGGCGCTCGCGCGCGGCGAAGCTCACGAGCTCGCGCACGGTGCGCGCCCGCGCGCGCTTCGACAGCGAGAGGTGCGTGACGAGCACGTCGACCACCGCGCCGGCGTGCCGGATCGCGGCGCGCAGGACGACGCGCTGGCTGTCGCGCTCGAACGGGTCGTCGCGATCGAGCGTGAGCGCCTCCACGGAGTGATCGAGCACCTCGATGTCCTCCCGGCAGAGCAGCGCGACCCCCTCGCACTCGCCGCTCGCGGCGACCCTGCCCGGCGCGAACCAGGCCCGGTATCCGCCGGCGAGCCGCGAGAGCTCCCCGGCCTGGCCGAGGTCGCCGCTCGCCGCCGGCGCGTGCACCTCCTGGAGCCCGAGGAGGCAAGGGCGCAGATCGCCGATGAGCCTGGCAAGCATCGCCCGGCGCCGCTCCCAGAGGGCGACTCCCCCCCAGATGTTCTGCGTCAGGACGACGAGATCGCGATCGTGGCTCAAATGCCTCCTCCTCGGGCGTCAGTCCGGGGATGTCTTAACCAGCTTGTCGAGGAGGCTCAAGGCCCCGTGAGCGAGCCAGTCGGCGGCCTTGCCCGGGAGCGACCGCGCCGCGAGCGCGCCCCGGGTCACCGGCCGCGAGTCTGCCCTGTCCCGCGAGAACAGGTCCGCCACCTGCGCGACGAACGCCGGATCGAACACGAAGAGGTTCACCTCGTTGACGGCGCTCAGGCTGCTCGGGTTCGCGTTGAACGTGCCTATCGTGCACCAGTCGCCGTCGACCAGCGCGAACTTCGAGTGCAGGACATCCCGCTGGTACTCGAAGATCGTGAAGCCGCGATCGAGCCACGCGGCGTGCTCGGCGCGCGCGGCGCGCTTGATGATCGGCAGATCGGTCTCGCCGGGGAGGATGATCTGGACGTCGACGCCGCGCGGCCGCGTCGACGAGATCCTTGAGCATCCCGGCGGGCGGGAAGAAATAGGCGTTCTCGATCCAGACGCGCTCCCGCGCTCGCCGGATCGCCTCGCGGTAGCGGGCATAGACGCGCGCGTTGTCGTCCGGCGTGTCCGCGACGAGCTCGAGATCCGGGTACTTGCGCCCCGTCGCGTAGTCGCGCACCCCCTCGGATCCGCCGTCGGCCTCGCGCCAGCGCCGCTCGAAGAGGAAGGCGAAATCTTCGACGCAGGGGCCCTCGAGGCGCAGACAGACGTCGTGCCACCCCTTGCCCCCGCGCCGCTCCGGGAGCCACTCGTCTCCCCACGCGGCGCCGCCGGTGTAGGCCTGATCGTCGATCACGATGACGCGCGAGTGATCCCGCGGCAGGAGCCCGCCGTGGCCGAGCCCGGGCGCCATGGGGCGGTAGGCGCGGACCTCGATGTCGCGGCGCCGGAGCGCGTCGAAGAACGGGGCGTCGGTCTCGTGCGAGCCGAGCGGATCGTAGAGGAGCCGCGCGCGCCCCCCGCGCGCCGCGGCCCGCCCCATGACGTCGGCGAACGCGCTCCCGAGCAGGTCGTCGCGGTAGATGTACGTCTCGATGTCGACGCGCCGCTCTGCGCGCTCGACGTCGCGGAAGATCGAGCCCAGCACCGCCTCCATGCCGGGCAGGAGGGTGAGCGCGTGCTGCGCCGTCAGGATGGGGCCGATCGGCTTCGACGCGCCGCCGCCGGAGCGGCCCGCGGGCGGATCACCCGGCAAGGGCGGGCTGCGTCCGTCGCCGACGGGGCTCAGCAACCGGCGGTCACGGGAGCTCATCGCCGAAGTGTGGAGGATGCGCGGGGGAAGACGAGCGCTACGCGGCCCGCCGGCGCTGCGCCGCGCGCGGGCGGGCGCGTTCGCTCACTTGAGGGAGAGCGGGCCCTCGCCGGGCTGGGTGCCGCCCTTCATCTCGTGCGAGTTGGGATCGTACTTCGAGGTGCACTTGGCCATCACGAGGCTCGCCTCGAAGTCGCCGCCCTGCGAGAGCGTGCCCTCGACGGTCACCTGGACGCCGCCGCTCGGGACGTCGCGGAAGGTGTCGGGGATGACGCACTGGGCGTAGCGCACGGGCAGCGGCGCCTGCGTGCCGTGGATCTGGAAGCGGTACTCGCAGGGCGAATCGCGCTTGACCAGCGTGCCGGGCACGAGCTCGCCCTCGACCCGGACCTTGCGGCCGGCGAGCTTGTCCTTCGACGCGAGCAGCTGATCGACGGGCGTCGCGTAGACGGCCGCTTCCTTGAAGCCGACGAGGAACAGGGCGACGAGCGCGCCCACCATGACAAGCAGCGTCGCCAGCAGGCCGAGGCTGCGCGACGGGCGCGCCTTCGGGGCCGGGCTCGCCGCGGCTGGCTTCACCACCGCGGGCGTATCCTGCTGCTCTGCGAGAGACAGCGCCTGGGCCAACTCGTCGTCCAGCTTCTTGCTCATCGTGGGTCCTTCACGCACAGGCTAGCCCGCGCCCCGCGGACGGTCGAGCACCACCTGCACGGCCTCGGGTCCGGCCGGCGGCGTCCTCCCGTTTGGGCGCTGCGGCGGACAGCCCGACCGGAGATCTCCCTCGCGAGCGGACCCGACGACCCCGCGCGCCCGCTCGCGGAGGGTCGACGCGCCGGCCGTGTCGCCGCTCGGAGGCGAGGCGCAGAAGAGCACGCGGAGGCCCTCATGGGCTGCTCACGACCGCCTCGATGGCGGGGAGAAACACGGCGTGAGGGAACGCCGCGCGGAACCGCCCGGCTCGCGCGCGGGCGTCGGCGCGCCGCCCGGCCTGGACGAGGGCCTGGATGGCCAGCGCCTCGCGCAGCTGGGCTCTCGGGCTGCGCGGGTAACTCCGCTCGTGCGAAGCCAGCACGTCGAGCGCCTCTGTCGCCTTCCCTTCGCTGAGCGCAATTCCGGCGCTGCTGAGCAACGCGCTCTCCTCGGTCGTGTCGCGCTCGCTGGGCGGAGCCGCCTTGCGGGAGGGGGCGCGTGACGGCCCTGCTGCTGCGATCTCGACAGCCGCCGGGGATCCAGCGCTCCCGACGGTCGCGGCCACGGCGCGCCCGTCCGCGGCGCCCACGCCGCGCCCGGCCCCATCGCGTTCTGCTGGCTCGGGCGCGGCGCGCTCTGCTGGCTCGGGCGCGGCGCGCTCGGCTCGCCCGGGCGCGGCGCCGTCGGCCTCGGCGCGGACGGGCACCACCGGCGCCGCAGCAGGCGGCGGGAGCATGGCATAGACCAGGCCGGCGCCCGCCCCGACGCCCCAGAGGAACAGCGCCGCCCCCGCCTTGATGAGCCTGGCTCGCGCGATCGTGACGACCGGCGGCGTGCGCTTCTCCCCGGTGGCACCGGCGGCCTCCACCGCGTTCCCGGGGCGGCGCCGGTGGGACGACGTAGCGCCTGCATCGGGCCGTGTTGCAGGGGCGCCAGCGAGGCTGTCCGCGCCGCGGGCCAGCCCTCCTGTCGAAGCGAGCGACCGCTGGAGCCGCGCCCAGAGCGCCCCGGCGACGTCCCGCGAGAGACCGAGCCGTACCCCACCTGCGTCGAGCAGCAGGGGTCTGTCGGCCAGGGCGAACGGCGCCAGGGCGAAGCGCAAGCGGCGAAGGCCGAGCGCGTCCGGGTCCCGCGCGGAGAGTCGTTTGACCGCGGCCGTGAACTCGCTGCGAGCGCGTCTCAGCCGATCCCATGCGGTGTTCACGGGGATCCGGAGGGCCTGCGCGATGTCGCGCATGTCGCTTCCCTCGAGGTCGTAGAGCACGAACACCGCTCGTCGTTCCCTCTCGATGCGCTGGATGAGCTCGCGGACGATACGCTGGGTCTCGGCCTGTGCGACCCGGCGCTCCGCGTCGAGCCCGGGGTCCGCGAGCTCGATGGGCTCGCCAGCGTCGAGCGCGAGCAGCTCCCGCTGGTTCCGGGCGAGCTGCAGGTGGCGAAGGGCGACATGCGCGCTGATTCCCGCGACCCACGATTTGAGCGACAGGCGAGGATCCTGGTCCTTGAGGCGGCGGTGAACGACGAGAAACACCTCGTGAGCGACATCGTGGAGATCCCGAGATGCGACGCCGACCCGCCAGAGCACCGCGAGGACGTACGGGAGCAAGGTCTGGTAGACCTCCTCGAACGAGGGGTGCGGGGACGAACCGGTGGCGGGCGCAGAATCCCTATGGGGTCCGGCAGCGGGTGCTGGGTCGGGTGCAGGCGCCGCCTCCGGGGCGGGTGCAGGCGCCGCCTCCGGGGCGGGTGCAGGCGCCGCCTCCGGGGCGGGTGCAGGCGCCGCCTCCGGGGCGGGTGCAGGCGCAAGCGCCGGGTCGGGCGCAGGAGGGGGCGCTGGGCGTGCTCGGGACTCTTTCATGGATAGGTAGTCCGGCGACGCCGCCCGGCTCGTTGCGAAATCGTACACGGGCTTGGCGCGACCGGCCGAGCGGGTGCCGAGCGGAGGCCTCACCCCGGCAGCAGCATCACCGAACGGCCCCCTCACCGAACTGCCCCCTCACCGAACGGCCGCCTCGGTGAGGCGAGTCTTTCAGCCAGCGCCCTCCTGGCGCGACGCAACCGGCTGGCGGCGGAATTGGGGTTCATGCGGCGCCTTCGTGCCCAGGCGACGAGGCTCAGGGGCCCGGCCCCTGCGAGGAGGACCTCGCGATAGCCGGCAGGGAGCGCGGCGATCTCGCGGAGCGCGGCGCGGGCGAGGAGCGCTCCCTCGATCTCCACAGGCGCCTGGCCGGCGGGCGAGAGGGGCGCGTCGAGCAGGATCTCGCAGCGGATGCAGGCGCTGTCCCGGTAATGGGACACCTGGCGCCAGACGATGCCGTGCAACCACCCGCGCAGCGCCGCGCGCGGGTGCCGTCGCGGGTCCGGGCGGTACCTCCGCGCCCGGATGGCTTCCCAGGCGCCGAGGAGCACCATCTGGAGGAGATCCTCCAAGTCGCGAGCGGGAACGTGGAGGGCGCGGAGCAGGGGGGCGACGAACCGCCGCTCGGCCCAGAGGGCCTCGATCGAGGGCGAGACCGCCGGGTGGAGCGCCTCGTTCGGCGCGCTGCGCGCGCGGCGGCGCGTCCGGGATCCCGGCGCATCGGCGGACGGGCGGCAGGCCTCCCGCCGGGGAGGGATGGGCAACGAGGTCTTCATGGGAGCGGTGTCCGGGACTGCCCCGCTCCTCGTTGCACAATCGACCGGTCCGCCTAACCGTGGGGCGCCAGAGCGCTCGTTCTGGCGGCAGGCGGGGAACCGGCGCACGACGGCGACAGCTCGGGCCCTCATGAAGAGCGACGCGGGCTGTCCCCCCGGGCGAAAGATGAGAAAAGGTCCGCGCTCTTCGTAATGCGATCGAATGGGGGTGGTGTGCGCCGGGGTTGGTCTGGCGGCGCCCTTGGGTCCTCTGGTAACGTGGCCGCACTTACCGCGGCGCGCCGTCAACAGCGCCGCAGAGCATTGGGGAGCGGCGATGGCGGCGCGGGCGCGACGTTGGCAGCGTGAGATCGTGGCGGTTTGCTGTGCGAGCACGCTCGGGCTCGGGGTCGCTTCCGGCGGATGCGGGACGCCAACGTCGTACTTTTGCCCCTGGGATGAGGATGAAGGACCCAAGGGAACGCCTTGTGAGGTGAACGAGCCCCCCGACGCCGGCGGCGCTGGCGGATGCGGCGGCGGCGACGATGGCGGCGATGACTGCGCGGCCGAGGACGACACGGACGTCGCCATCGCGTCCGATTTCGGCGACCTGATCCCGCCAGCAGAGGTCTGCGCAGGGCAGTGCGTACCGAAGGAGCCGCTCGGGTGGTCCGAGCCCGCGCTGCTCTGGATCGGCTCCCCCGACGGCGTGCCGAGCTGCCCTGCGACCGCGCCGATCGTCGGCTACGAGGGCTATGCAGATTTCGCGGCTCCGGCTCCGCACACGTGCCCCGTCTGCGCGTGCGACCCGCCAGAGGCGACGTGCGACGTGCCGACGGAATGGAAGGCCTACGCTGCCGGCTTCCCTTGCGGCGGCCCCGCGGCTCCGGCGACCTCGTTCGCTGCCACGGATGGGTGGGATGGGACCTGCACCTCGGTGAATGCCGTCGAGGCCGAACGGACCTGCGATGGCGCCCCATGCGTGCAGTCGCTCGCGATCCAGGCGCCTCGCGTCATTTCCGCAGGTTGCGCGCCGAGGATCGCGGAGGCGCCGGAGAACCTCGACGAGCCCGCCACGACTGGGAGCTTCACGATCGTCGCCCGGGCGTGTACCGGAAACGCGTACCCCCCGTGTGCAGATCCCGGCATGACCTGCACGCCGGCGCCGCCGATCGGCGACGCCGCGCCGCCGGAGGGATTCCTCACGTGCATCCACCACGAGGGCGAGCATGAGTGCCCTGCCACGTACCCGGACCGGCACGTCTTCTACGACGGCACCGAGGACACCCGCGGCTGCGCGCCTTGCGGCTGCACCGAGCCGACCGGAGCGATCTGCAGAGTTCTGGCCTCCGCGTTCAGTGACGAAGGGTGCTCGCAGCTCGTCGTGGCGGGTGTGGTGGGCACTGGCGACGCACCGTTCTGCGGTACCATCACGCCAGGCACGGCGCTCGGAAGCAAGTTGGTGAGCGTCGTGAACCTTCATCCCGGACAATGCGAACCGTTCGGCGGCGAGCCGGTCGGCAACATCGCGCCGACCGCGGCGGCGACGTTCTGCTGTCACCGCAGTTCTGTACCGGCCTGAGTCGGTGCTTCGTCCCGCATCGGGCGCAACAGCGGCCGCTCCAGGGGGTGACGGGCCGCAGGGGCGCCCCCGCGACCCCCACGCGCTGCACGCGCTCGCAATCGCCTCATGGGAACAGCTCCCTCGGGCGCGTCCGATGCTTTGCGAAACCGCACCCAGGTTCAGAAAAGAGCTATCAGGCGGAGCGCCACTGCCTGCGAGATAGGCGCCGTCTTCCACCCTGCTCCATAGGGCGATCGATGGACCGGTCGAACCGTGTTGATCAAGAGGTCGCCGGTGAGTTGCCCGGCCAGCCGGGCCGAAAGCGGCACCTCCAGCCCCGCACGAAGCCCGAGCGCTGCGTAGGGCAGCGCGAACTCTCTGCCGGTGCTCGCCCTGACCTGCCACACCCCGCCTGCCATGGCGAGGGCACAGCCGAAGAACCAATCCGTGTGGCCGCAGGGAACGAGCGAGCCGCTCAGCCCCGACACCTCAACGATCCGCCCGCGGTAGGGCTCGGCATCGATCGGAAGATCCCCGCGGGCCTCCAGCGAGAGCGAGAACCTCTCCCAGCGGGCGCCGGCAACCCCCGAGAACCCGACCGCCACCGACGGCGCCACGCCGGCGCCGAGCAGCACCCCGGCGCCCAGCTGGAGGCGCGGGCGATCCGGCGGCGGTCTCGGGCGCCGAACGGGTCGGGCTGGCGCCGCGACCGGGTCGGACGGCTTCGAGGCCGGCCCCCTGGGCGGCGCGCCCGGTGGGACGGGCGGAGCGACATCCCCCGGCGCCGGCGGGGGTGGCGGCCCTGAGGGCGGCGAGGTGGGAGCACTCCCCGGTGCAGGCCGTGGTGGCAGCAACGGGCGCATGACGGCGCTGAGGGCGAGGCCGATGTCCCCCACGAGCACGCCACAGATCGGGCTCGAGAGCTCCTGGCGGCCGAGCGCCCGGCCATCGCGGTCGTGAAGCGCGATCTCTCCCCGGAATGCCGGTCCCCTGCGCTGGACGACCACCTCGACGCGCCACGCGCCGTCGCGCACGAACGGGTCGACCCCGCCGAGCTGGCTCGCGACGATCTCCCGGAGGCTCGGCTCCTCGGGGCACCCCTCGGTGCCTGGGCTCCGCGTATAGGACAGGCGAGCGCCGCGCGGCGCGACCTGCGCGAACGCCATGGGCGCCGTCAGGAAGAGCGATGCGGCGAGCGGCAGCGCGGCGCGTTTCATCCTGCGGATCCGGTTGCAGGCAAGGAACGGGCCGGACATGAGCGGAGCGCCGTCATCCCTACTATTTCCGGGAAGGTCCCCCGGATTGTTGCGAAATCGTGCGCCGGAGCCGAAAAAGCGGTGCGCGAGGTGTATCGGCGACATCTCCCCCCCAACCTGAGAGCTGTCACCTGGGAGTGGGACGGGAGCGGCGTTGCGAGGTGACCGGCGAACGGCGCCGTCCTCGCGCGATGGGTGGGATGACCGGTCGCCTGCCTGCGAGCATGCGAGGAGCAGCGCTATCCGATCGGCTCAGGCTCGGCCTTCTTCCTGGCGGCGGCGCGGGCCCGCTGGTCGGCGCGCCGCTCTTCCTCCGCCGCGTCCTCGTACGGCGAGAGCAGCCGGTCGCGGAGGAGCGCGTGTGTCTCGTCCTTGTCGTCGTCGTACTCGGCATGGGCCTGGACCAGGAGCGTGCCATAGGCCTCGTGCCACGCCTCGACCGCCTTGACGGCCGGATCCGCGGCCTTCGCCTCCGTGACGCCGAGCTTCTTGCCGTACAGCTCCGTCCAGCGCTGGAGGCGGCCTACCTCGGCCGAGAGTCCGAGACGCTCGACCGCCGCCTTCACGTCCTTGCCGTCGAGTGCCTTGATCATCGCGCTCATGCGCACCCACTGCTGGGAATAGACGAGGCGGAGGAAGTCGGTGCCCGATGACAGCACCTCCGAGCGCACCAGGAGCGCATCGCGACGGCGCGCCGCCTCGTCATCCGTCAGCGGCAGGATGTCGTCGTGATCGAACGTGCGCTCGATGCTGGCGAGCTGGCAGCTGAACCCCCCGATGCACCGGTCGGTGCCGCGATCGATCTCCACCATCGTGGCGTCGAGGCTCCCGAGCGCCTCCTCCCCTGCACAAGGTGAGCCCACGTCGTCGGAGCCCGCAAGGCGACGCGCGCTGTGATTGCCATCAAAAGCGATAGACGCCCTCGACGGCGATGCTGATGGAGATCCCAGACCAGGCGATACCTGGGATATACGCCGCATGTACGGTGCCTCTGCCGCGAAGCCTGCTCTCCGGTGCCGGGGAGAGCGTCGCGCCCAGATGCAGGGCCGGCGCCAGGCCGTGCTCACGCTGGCACCACGTGTCGGCGCAGAGCGGCACGGCGAACACGTCGAGGCTCGGACCGAGCTCCAGCGTGAGCTCGCGGTGGTGGATCCCGAGCACGGCGGCGTTCACGTCGATGACGCCGATCCAGCGCAAATCCTTCAAATTGAAGAAGGAGATCGCATTGCGGTAATAAAGGCTGCCCCATTCGGCGAACCGCCAGCCGAGCGCTACGCTGGGCTGCAGGGTCATCCCTCCCGTGGCGCGACGCTCGCCCAGCGACGTGATGCCCACGCCGAGGCCCGCCTACGTGGATGAGCCGGTCGAGGCCGAGCGTTCGGGCGCGTTCGCGAGCGGGGGCTCATGAGTAGTCTTCGGTCGGGACGGGGGGTAAGCCGAGTTCTACCCGGATCGCGTCCCTGGCGTCACGAAGCTCGCGGGTGAGCTCATTCTCTGGTTCCGCATCCCTCAACCTCTCCAACGTCGCCTCCAACTCGTCTGGAAATTTCTCGTCCTCGAACGCCTTTCCGCCTTCCGTCATCCGCAGAATCGTTTCCCACTTGGCCTGACGCCACCGCTTCTGGGCTATCGACAAGTCGTAGGCGGTCCTCGCGCGTTCGTAACGCAGAACCACCTGTTCGCTCACGCCGAACTCCTCGGCGAGAGCGCGCCGCTCCTCCACCGACAAGCCACCAGAGTGCGTCTTGCGGGCTATGCGCCAGATGAGAAGGATGTCTTTCGTCCATTCAACGTTCATACCCGTAGCCCAGCCCACGCCTTGCGGCCAGCGAGAGGATGCCGGTCATCGCAGAGGAGCATCGTTGCAGTCCTCGGCGCCGTCCGGACAGTGGCCCGCCGGCGCCGGTGGCGGCGACATGAACCGTTTGTCGTCGCAGCGCACCCCCTCGGCCCAGACCCTCATCTTGAAGGCCAGGACATTCACCCCCCTGATCTGCTCGCTGATGGCCCTGGACAGCCGTCCGGCGAGATCGTTTCGGGCTGCTTCGCGGCGTGCGGCGCGGCGACGCGCCGCGATCTCCTCGTGGTCGACGACCTTGCCGTTGATGACGACCACCGATTCACGAGTGAACCATCGATCGAGTTGCTCGGTCTCCTCCCATGTCCCGCGCTCGGGCACCCCCTCGATCTCCCCTGCGTAAGGGGCCTCGATCACCCCGGCATCTGGGCCGACCGACTCGGGCCACGCTTGTCCTCGAACGGGCGCACTGTCCTCGGGGAGGACGCACACCAGCAGAGCGAGCAGGAACAACGAGACGTATCGTCGCATCACGCACCTCCGGCGCCAGAGACGCGCCAGATCGTCCACATCCCCGTCAACCCCGCTGAAGCCAGCCGGCGCAACCGCACACGCGCCCCTCTGGAGGCCGAGCAATCCGGCAGACTCGGCGCGCCCAGGATCCGTCCTTGTGGAATTTGCGGCTGCATCGGACGCCCCGCCTCGTGGGCCTTGCAGGTCGGTCCATCGGTGAGCGTCGCACGCGCTGCGCTCGTGGCCAGGCGGGTCGATGCCCTCCGCCATTGCGCCAGCCGGGCTGCCCGCCGCCTTGACTGCGTCGACAGCAAAAGGCGCTGAGCCGAGCATCCGACGCACCCATAACAAGGACGCCCCCCCACGGCACGCTACGACGGTACCTGCAGCGATCGCGCGGCGTCAACCTGCGTCGGGCACGGACCGGTGGCGTGGGGAAAGGTTCAGACCGGGAGGCAGGGTTGCCCCCGGACGGAATGGGAGCTCAGGTTGCATATGTCGTGGAGGACCAACGACGGAGGAGCACTGCACACAATCTTCTGAATCGTGCAAGCTTCGGTCCGTCGAGCGGCTCATGTTCAGGGATCAGGGAGGTAACGCGTCATAAGCGACGCGAACACGGTTCCCTTTCCTCTTGATGCTCAGGACTCGTATGGCGGAAATCTCGGACAGCGCTCGCACGTGGGTTCGACCGCAAGGTATCGGAGGGAAGTCCCCGATCTGGATCGCTCGCGAGCTGTACGGATCACCCGTCACCTTGACCTCGATGGGTTTCGAGAGGAGCTCTCCCAGGCGTGTCGAAAGCTCTATGGCAAGCCCATCAAAGCTGGAGGCTTCCGCCTGCCCCTCGAACTCGACACGCGCTTCTCCTGGCCACGGATGACCGGCCACGGCGGTCAACCCATGCTGAAGATTTTCCACCAGCCCGGCGATCAGGTGCCCGGACGAATGGTAGACCGAATTCAGCTTCCGCCAGGCGGAGTCGACTGCAAAGCCGTAGGTCCCTCCGACGGACAGGCCCGCGAGCGAGTCCACGAAGTGATCCACCATGCCGCCATGGTGAGCCACGTGCAGCACGCGAGCCGGACCCATGGCGCCTCGATCGGACCTTTGACCGCCTCCCTGAGGGTGGAACCAGGTCTCAGCCACTCGGACGACGGGGCTCTCACCTGCGATGAGCTCTGTCACGACAACGTTCCCTGTCGTATCGGCGCGATCTAGATAGACCCTTTTTGTACCCGACTCCATCTCCCCTGCACCTCGCCCCTCTTGGCGTCCTCTCCGCCATTTCCGGACCAACGGCGAGCGTGCGGGCGGCACCCGCGCTAGGCTCGGCCGCCGCCCCGGGCAGCCACGCGGACAAGGAGACCCGAGCGCGAGCGAAGGATGCGTCGTCCCCGATCCCCCCTCTCCCCCCGATCCGTGCTCCCTGCCCTGCTCGTGCCGCTCGCCTGCGGCGCGGGCGCGTGCTCCGGCGGCTCCCTGCGGGACGCGCCCGCACAGACCGGCACCGCGGCGTACGCGCCCGGCACAAGCCCGGCCCCGGCTCCCGCCTCGGAGAGCGCGCCCTCGATCGGCGCCGCCGCGACCGCCCTGGCGGGCGTGGCTCCCCCCGGCCGCACGCCGCTCGGCACCGCGACGGTGCAGCCGCTCCCGTTCACGATCGAGCCGTCGCTCGATCGCCGCTCGGTGCTGCTCCTCTCCAAGCTGTCGTCCGATCGCGCCGGCTGGGTCAGGCGGCTCGACGCTGCCACCGGCGAGCTCGGACCGCCGCACCTGCTCCTCGACGAGGACCTCGCCGGCGCCCTCTCGTCCCCCGACGGGACCACCACGCTGCTCACATCGCAGGGCAGCGAGCTCTGCGTAACGGCCATCCTCCCCGGCGAGGCCTCGGCCGCGTCGCGCACGTGCGCCCCGATCCGCGCGCACGCCATGGCCGCCGTGGGCGAGCGCGTCGCGCTGCTCGAGCTCGCCGAGGCCGCGCCGCGCGGCGGCTCCGCGACGCCGGCGCAGCGCGGCGCGCGCGAGCGCTCCGCTGCGGCGAAGCCCGCGCGCAAGGCCCCCGGCCGCAAGGCGACGGTGGCGAAGCCGAAGCAGCCGGCAAAGGCCTCCGGCGCGAGCGGCAAGGCCACGCGGAAGAAGCGCGGCGAGCACCGCGGGCGCGACGGCCGGCCCACGAAGACCGCGCGCCCCGCGCCCCGGCCGAAGCGGCCGGACCCGCTGCCCGAGGTCGAGGTGCGGCTCCGCTGGGTCTCGCCGTCCGAAGGGATCACGGCCACGTCGTCCCCCACCGGGCTGCGCTTCCGGCCGCCGCTCGACGGCATGGGGCTGATCGACGCAGGCGGGCGGCCAGGCGCGATCGATCTCTTATTTTACGCGGCGAGCTCGAAGAAGACGAGCACGTCATGGCTCGGGAGCGCGCAGATCGCCTTCGCCTCGCTCGGCGAGGACGGCAAGCTCGGTCCGGGCCGGCGCGCCGTCGTGGTCGAGGGCGACCTCGAGTACGGCGCGCTGCGCGGCCACCAGGATCCGCGCCTCGTGACCGCGAGCGCAGGCGCCGTGGTCGTCGACGTCACCGGCCGCAACGGGGCCTGCCAGGCGACGCGCGTCGCGCCCTCGCTCCAGCGGCTCGTTGCCGGCGCCGCGCCCAGGGCGGTCTGCGCCGTGGATCCGGCGCGCCTCGCGGACGCGACCCCGGTCACGCCGGCCGAGATCGGCGCGCTCGAGCGCATCGCCGCGAGCGGCGCCCGGCGCGCCGCGGGGCAGCCGGGGTACGACCCGGGGCTCGCCGCGTGGGCGGGAGATCGCGCGTACTTCCAGACGATCTCCGGCGGGCTCTTCTCGGCCTCGCGCGCCGACGGGCAGCCGCGCCGCGAGCCGGACCCGTTCCCGGCGCGGCGCGCGCGCATCGCGTGGGGCGCGCTCGCGACGGACGGCGAGGGGCTCGCCTTCGCCGCGGGGCAGCTCCACCGGCTCGACGCGCGCGCCCTGGTCACCGCGGCGGCGGCGCCGGAGAGCCCCGGCGCAGCGCAGGCAGGCGCCGCCGGCGGCGCGCCGGCCACGCCGATCGGCGAGCCGGAGCGCTCCACCGACAGGCGGCGCGCCGCGCGCATCGGGTCGTCCTGGTGGCTCGCGAGGACCGACGTGGGGCGGCTCCTGCCCGAGCCGCTCGTGGTGCCCGCGCTGCGGGGGCGCGCGCACGAGGACAGCACGGCGCTCGTCGGGGGCCGCGAGCGCGGGCTCTTCCTCGAGGTGCTCGGCGACAGGCTCCAGATCACCGGGATCGACGCCTCGGGCGCGCTCACCGGGCCCGGCGCTCAGGGCGGGCTCGCGCCCGTCGCGCCCGGCGCGCCCGACCCCGACGCAGGAGGCCGCGCGCCGCCCGCCCTCGCCATCGCGTCGCCGGTGCGCGCGGGGTTCGACGCATGCGAGCGCCGCGGCGGCGGGGCCATCGTCGCCGGCGTGAGCGCCGCGGATCCGCGCAAGGTCGTGGCGCTCTCGATCGACGCGCTCGGCCGGCCCGGCGCGGCGCGCGTGACGTCGCTGCCGATCGCCGAGGGCGACCTCGCGGTGCGGCTCGTCGCCCTGCCCGAGGGGGGCGCGCTGCTCAGCGACGCGGCCCGGCGCCACGTGGTGTGGCTGGACGACGAAGGCGCCGAGCTCGCGTCGCAGCCCTGGCCGGCCGACGACACCGGCGCGCTCTGCGTCGACGGGCAGCCCGCGCGGCGCGCGGTCCCGGCCCCGGCGCCCGGCGCCTTCGTGACCGTCCCGGAGCTCGCGGCGCCCGGCGCGTGCGTGGTGGGCGATGCGGTCTGGGCCTCCGACGGCAGCCTGCGGTGGTTCGGGAGCGCCGTGAGCGGCCTCGACGCGCAGGCCGAAGCCGGCGTCGCTCGCCCCGCGCTGCCCGCGAGCGCGGGCGCGGCGCGCCCGGCCGCAGGAGAGCCCGCGGAGGCGCCCGCCGCCGCGCTGCCTGGCGCGCCCGCGTGCCCGGCGGACATGGTGGCCATCGACGGCGGCCGCTTCTGCGTCGATCGCTTCGAGGCGATGCTCGTCGACGGCGCCACCGGACAGGCGCTCTCGCCCGACTACCCGTCAACGCCGAACCTGCTCGAGCTCACCCTCGCCGACTGGTCGACCGGCCTGCGGCGGATCGGCGACGTCCACGCGCGCGCGTTCCCCCTGCCCCTGCTCGCCCCATGGCAGCGCGGCCGGGCGATCGCCGCCCTGGCCCGCTCGCGGTCCGGGGTGCGGCCGAGCGGCTACGTGACCGGCCTCGTGGCCGAGAGCGCCTGCGCCGCGGCCGGCAAGCGGCTCTGCTCGGTCGAGGAGTTCGTCACGGCGTGCCGCGGCGAGGACGACACGCTGTACCCGTACGGCGACACGTTCGAGGAGGGCGCGTGCAACGTCTACCGGCCGGCGCACCCCGCCGCGCTGCTCCACGGCAATGCGTCGATTGGCCACCTGGATCCCCGGCTGAACCGCGTGCGCAGCGCCCGGGAGCCGCTGCTCCGGGAGACGGGCGGGAGCCCGCGGTGCAGGAGCCGCTGGGGCAGCGACGCGGTCTACGATCTCGTGGGCAACCTCGATGAGTGGGTGAACGAGCCGGGCGGAGCGTTCGCCGGCGGCTTCTACGCGCGCTCGACCCGCGCGGGCTGCGAGGCGCTGATCACGGCCCACCCGAGGAGCTACCTCGATTACTCGACCGGCGTGCGGTGCTGCCAGGACGGGCCCTCGCCCCCGGCGACGGACGCGCCGCCGGGCGCCCCGGCCGCTCCCGGCGGCTCAGAGCCGCGGCCGCCCGGGCATCTGCCGTAACATCCCGGTCACGGCGAAGGCGGCGGCGATCACGAGGAGCACGGGGGTCCACGGGTGCACGGCCAGCACACCGACCATGGCGAGCAGCCAGGTCAGCAGCGAGACCAGCACCACGCTCCAGAGCACCACATCGGTCCAGCTTCTCATTCGTGCCCCTTTCGGTGACGGTCCGTCCGGGGACGAGGCGAACGGCGTGCCACCCCATCGCTGATGCGCGGCCGCGCGTGCTACGTTGGGCCGCGATGAGCGCGTCATCCTCCGCAATGGAAAGCGATCTGGAAAACCCGACGGAAGAGCACCGGATGCTGCGGCAGATGGTGCGGGATTTCGCCCGTGAGGTCGTCGAGCCGCAGGCCGACGAGCACGACCGGAGCGCCACCCTGAACGTTCCCCTGATGCGGCGGCTCGGCGAGCTCGGCCTGCTCGGCGTGACCGTGCCCTCGGAGCACGGGGGCGCGGGCATGGACGCGGTCGCCGCGGTGATCGTCCACCACGAGCTCGCGAAGAGCGATCCCGGGTTCACGCTCGCGTATCTCGCCCACGCGATGTTGTTCGTGAACAACTTCTTCCACGCCGGCAATGACGAGCAGCGCGCGCGGTACCTGCCGAAGGTGCTGTCCGGCGAGTGGATCGGCGCGATGGGCATGACCGAGCCGACGAGCGGGACAGACGTCCTCGGCATGAAGACGTTCGCCCGGCGCGACGGGGATCGGTACATCCTGAAGGGGCGCAAGGCGCTCATCACGAACGCCCCGGAGGCCCAGATCTTCCTGGTCTATGCGACCATCGAGGGCCGGGTCACGACCTTCGTGGTGGAGCGGGGGTTCCCCGGGTTCTCGACCGACGAGAAGACCCCGAAGATGGGAATGCGGGGGAGCACGATGAGCGAGCTCCTCTTCGACGACTGCGTCGTGCCCGCCTGGAACGTCCTCGGCCAGGAGGGGGGCGGCATCCGCAACATGATGAGAAACCTGGAGCTGGAGCGCCTCACGCTCGCGGCCATGAGCCTGGGTATCGCGGACCGCTGTCTGGAGATCATGATCCAGTACGCCGGAGAGCGGAGGAGCTTCGGCAAGCCCATCGCCGAGCACGGGCAGATCCAGCGCTACATCGCGGAGAGCTACGCCAAGACCGAGGCGGCGCGCGCCCTCATCTACGCGGTCGCGCGCAACGTCAGCCCCGAGCGGAGAAACCGGCTCGGGACCGACGCGGCGAAGCTCTTCGCCGCGCCGGTGGGCAAGGAGGTGGCCGACAACGCCATGCAGGTGCTCGGCGGCTGGGGCTACTGCACCGAGTACAAGGTGGAGCGGTTCTTCCGCGACGCCAAGCTGCTCGAGATCGGCGGCGGCACGCTCGAGTCGCACCAGAAGAACATCACGCGCGAGCTCATCGGCCGCATCAGCTGACGCTGCCCGGCCGCGCCGATAGGCTCGCTTGATCCCGGCGCGGGTGTGTCGGCGACAGATCTCACGGTACACCCGAGCTCGCACCGGCCATCACGGTGTGTCGTGGCGGTGAGGGGCTGTCACGCCTCGGTCGCGAAAAGTCAGCGCTGGGTTTGCGGTCCAGCCATCGATACGCCACGCGATTCGATCAGCATGGCCATCCATGGATTGGGGAGATCTGGCGACGGTCGCGCCGACGGCGCTGTCATCCATCATCTACGCGACGATCCAAACCTCCTTCCTCTGGAGGATCGCGCGGCACCGGCTCGTTGCGCCGGTCCAAGCGTCGCGACCGTGCGGGGCGACCCCGTTCGTCAGCATCCTCAAGCCCGTCGCGGGCGTCGACGACGGGCTCGCCGACAACCTCGAATCCTTCGCCCGGCTCGATTACCCCTGTTACGAGATCGTCTTCGGCGTGGCCTCGCGAGAAGACCGCGCGGTGCCGGTGATCCAGGCCTTCATCGCGGCGCACCCCGAGCTGAAGGCGCGGCTCTGCCTGACGGATCCGAGCGAGGCGTTGAACCCGAAGGTGGCGCAGCTCCTCGAGCTCGAGCGCAGGGCCGAGGGCAGCGTCCTCGTCATCTCGGACGCGAACGTGTGTGTCCGCCCAGACTACCTCCGCTCGCTGCTGTCGATCTTGATGCGGCCGGGCGTGGGGCTCGTCTCGAGCGTCGTCGTGGGCACGGGGGAGCGGACGCTCGGCGCGGTGGTCGAGAACGCGCAGCTCGGGGCGTTCATCGCGCCCGGGGTCGTCGCCGCCGCCGAGCTCGCGGGGCGGTCGATCAGCGTGGGCAAATCGATGGCGATGCGGCGGGTCGATCTCGCGCGGGTGGGAGGGTTCGAGAGCGTGGCCCACGTGCTGGCGGAGGACGACATGCTCGGACAGCGCTTCAGCGCGTGCGGGTTCGTCGTCGATCTCTGCCTGGATCCGATCGAGAACCGCAACACGAGCTGCTCTCTCACGCGCATGCTGGATCGACACACCCGCTGGGCGAAGATGCGGCGCACGCTCGTTCCGCGCTGCTTCGCGGCGGAGCCGTTCAACTCGCCGCTGCTCATCGCGTGGCTCACGTTGCTGCTCAGCCCGACGGGCCTCGCGCTGGAGATGTGGCTGTTCGCCTGGACGCTCCAGAGCCTGGGGACCTTCCTGGCCCTGAAGATGCTGCGCCCGGCGCGCTCCAACCTGGCGCTGGTGGCGGCGGAGCCGCTCCGGACGCTGTGCTGGTTCTTCTGCTGGCTGAACGCCTATTCGAACCGGCGGGTCTCCTGGCGAGGCAACGCGTTCCACATCGGGCCCGGGACGGCGCTGGTGGCCGCGGAGGAGCCGTCGTCCTTGCGATCGCCCGCCAGGTAGCGGGGCGAGGGATCCCGGGCTGCTCCACGGGCGCGCGCGCGGCGAGGCGGGGCCGGAGCAGCGAGGAACGCCGGCTCAGACGTGGACCGAGGCGACGCCGATGACGGCGCCGGCCAGGATGAGCCAGAGCGAGCTCACGCGATACCGGATGAGCAGGAGCGCTGCCGCGATGGCCAGAGCGCCCGTGAGCCAATCGACCACCGCCGCGCGGGCGAGGTGGAACGAGACGACCGCCATCAGGGCGAGCGACGCCGCGTTCACGCCGTCGAGGAAGGCCGAGGCCACGGGGGAACGGCGGACGCGGGGGATCAGGGGTCCGCTCAGCGCGACGAAGAAGAACGCAGGAACGAAGATGCCCGCCGTGGCGACCAGCGCGCCCGGGACGCGGCCCAGGAGATAACCGATGAAGGTGGCCGCCGTGAAGACGGGGCCGGGCGTCACCTGGCCGACCGCCACCGCGTCGAGCAGCTGGGCCTCCGTCATCCACCGGTATCGCTCGACCAGATCCGCGCGGAGGAACGCGAGCAGCACATAACCACTCCCGAAGAGGACCGAGCCCACCTTGGCGAAGAACAGGAACAGCGGCAGGAGCCCGAACGGCACGCCCACCGCCGCGGCCGTCGCGGCGGCGCCGCTGGCGAGCGGGACGGCCAGCGGGACGGCGACGGCGGCCGCGCCGGGAGGCGGACCCGCAAGGCGCCCGGCCGCGAGCCGGTGCGACACGGCGAGCACGCCCGCGCCGGCCAGGACCGCGAGCTCGTGGATGCCGAAGAGGCTCGCGCCCGCGCAGAGCGCCGCGAGGCCGAGCGAGGGCCGCGAGCGCAGCCCGGCGCGGCCGAGACCCCAGAGCGCCTGGGCCACGACCGCGATGATCACCGGCTTCACCCCGTAGAGGAGCGCCGACATCTCCGGCACCGCGCCGAACCGGACATAGGCCCACGCGAACCCGAGCGTGATGAGCGCCGCCGGCACGATGAAGCACCCCCCGGCCACCAGCAGGCCCGCCCAGCCGGCCCGGCGATGCCCGATGTGGATCGCGAGCTCGGTCGAGCTGGGTCCCGGGATGAGGTTCGTGGCGCCATAGAGATCGAGGAAGTCCTCGCGCGTCATCCAGCCGCGCCGGCGGACCACCTCGTCCTCCATCATGGCGACATGGGCCGCGGGGCCGCCGAAGGCCGTGGCGCCCAGCCGGAAGAAGAGCCGCGCGAGCTCCCAGAGCGCCGCGCCGGGGGTCTCCCCGGACGTCGGCGCCCCCTCGATGCCAGAGTCTTTGCTCATGATACGTGCCGCGTGAACCAGCGCTCGCCGGGCCTCCAGGGAGCCGCGAGCGCCGGAGGCTCATCAGTCGATGGGGGGCACCGGGATCTCCGGCGGGACGAGGAAGAAGACCTTGCGGGTGCTGAGCGTGGTCACGCTGTCGCCGGTGACGACGATGTTCGCCGTGAACACCTGCGGCTCCGTCGTCGGAGGCACCGAGACGTTGGTCTTCGGGATCACGTCGAAGCAGAGCGTGGGCCCGGGGAACACGTTGGTATAGGTATCCGCGACGCCATCGACGTTCTTGTCGATGACCCTGAAGCCGGCGGCGCAGGGCTCAGGAGCGCTGTTGTTCGCGATGATCCTGTCGATGAACGCGCTCGCGGCGTCGACCGCGTCGGTCTCGTCCGCCACCGCCGCCGCCGAGACGTCGAGCGTGACATAGGTCGTGAGCACCTTGATCGCCTGCACGACGGCCAGGTTCAGCCCGTCTCCGCTGCTGGCGACCCGGAACACGAGCGGGCACTTGCCGCTCTCCATCGTCACGCCGCTCCCGTTCTCGCCGACGCAGCACTGTCCCACCGCGCACCGCGGCGGGCGCATGCCCTCCGGCCCCCACGCCGCCGGCGGGACCACCGAGCCCGTCGCCACGGCGCCGGCCGTCAGGTCGGCTTGCGCCTCGGCCGAGCTGGAGGCGACCATGCCGATGAGCCGGCCTCCCACGCGGGTCACCGCCTGCAGGGCCTGCGAATGGGTCGGCGACTCCACCCTGGACCTTGTGTAGTTGTGCTGCACGAACGTCCCGTTGTGGCTCGGCGTGTCGGTGATCATCACCACGATGGGCAGCGAGCCGAAGCGGAAGCCCACGCCACCGATGGTCCCGACCGTCTCGCCCGCCGGAATCCTGCCCGGCGGAGCGCTCAGCGGATCGAAACTGGGCACGTCGGCGCCGCCCTTGCTCGTGCCCGCCCCGGTCGCGACCTGATAAAGAGCCTCCCAGCCGCTCTCCGGGGGATCGCCGCCGGCCTCGGCCTTGAGGTAGTTCACCGCGTCCTGCACCGACTCGCGCCCCGCCGGCGTGAGGACGCTCATCACCCGGTGCTCCAGGTAGAACGGCTGGTCGTTGGGGCCCCCGTAGGCGTCGATCGGGAAGTCCTTGTACTGAGTCACCCCGATGCCGATGTTCGGGATCTCCTTGGCGAGCTGATTGATCATCTCCTGGAGCGCGCCCTTCAGATGATTGATCTGGCCGCTCATGGTCGCGGTGGTATCCATCGCGAACACCACGTCGGCCTGCGAGATGTTGGTCGAGAAATCCAGCGTGTCCTGCGCGGGATCCGGGCGGCTCTGATAAGGCACGATGAACACGAAATCCCCGCTGGCCCGCGGGTTGTCCAGGTCGTCGTTCGGGTCCGTGCCGGCGGCCTGCTCGATGAGATCGTTCACGCCGTCCTCGTCCGTGTCCTCGCTCGCGGTGCTGGACTCGCCCGGGTCGAGCACGCCGTCGCAATTGAGGTCCTCGAGCTCGTCGAGCAGGCTGTCGTTGTCGCTGTCCAGATCGAGGAAATCGCCCCCGCCGTCCATGTCGCTGTCCCTGGGCGGCTCCTCGGGATCGCCGTCGCCGCGCTCGATCGAATCGGGCCGGCAGTCACCGTCCGAGTCGAGATCTCGAAACGCCGGGATCCCGTCGCCGTCGGCGTCGAACTCTCTCTCGAACCGATCCAGGATCCCGTCGCCGTCGGAGTCCCTGTCACGGAAATCAGGCCACCTGTCGCCGTCGGTGTTCACCGGATCGAGCGGGTCCGGCCCGAGCTCGACCACATCCAGCAGGCCGTCGCCGTCATCGTCGGGATCCACGTAATCGGCGACGCCATCGCGATCGCGGTCGCCGTCGCCGTCGTCCTCGTCGGGTAGCCCGTTGTTGTCGGAGTCCTCGTCGCGGTAATCCGGCACGCCGTCGCCGTCGCTGTCACGCGGCTCCGCTTCCCCTGGGAAGGGAGCGCCCTCGAGCTTGTCGGACAGCCCGTCGCCGTCGGAGTCGGTGTCCTCGAAATCCGGCTGACCGTCGCGATCCGTGTCGACCCCCTCGTCGCGCCCTTCGACCGCATCGCTGATCCCATCACCATCCGTGTCCACGCTCGGCAGCTCCGCCGGCTTATCGTGGGACGGCGGCCTGTTCGCCGACGTGGCGTCGCAGCCGATCGGCACGGAGAGCAAGAGGCAGCAGAGCAGAGGGTGAAGGCTGCGACGCATAGGAGCTCCCGCGCGGATGTGGGCGCGAAATCCTAGACGCTCCACGCAATCCGGATCAACCGACATTCCATGATGCGCCGGGGCTCTCCGCCCGTCATCGACCGCAGACGGATTGTCGCGCGCGGCCGCCGCGGAGGCTCGACCGCTGCGCCGGGTCAGGGGAGCTTCAGCCGAGGCAGCGCGACGGGGATCGACTCTGCCGGCGCCCTCTCCCGGTAAGGGCAGTGGCGGCACTTGGAGTTACAGCAGTATCCCCGCTTCAGGTGATACGCCTCTGTAAAAACCACCCGGCCTCCCTCGAGGTAATAGTCTTCGCCTTCGACGGCCCTGGGAGGCTTCGGCCCGCTCATCTACCCTCGATCAAGCTACTCCGAAAGGCGCACCGGCGCCATCCGGCGCGCGGGCGGCTGGATGGCGCGCCGGCTCCACGACGCCCGCCTGCCGCCCGTGCTACGCCTGCGCCGCCCGCCGCACACCGGTGCGCCGCCGGGTCCGCCCGCGATGCCCGATCGATCCTGCTCGAAGCTCCTCCGCGCCCTGCTCCCGCTCCTCGCCGCCGCCGGCTGCGATGGCTGCCCGAGCTCCAGGCCCTACACGCCCTACACGCTCGGCTCGGCGGCGCCCTCCGGCTCCCCGCCCCCGCTGAGCGGGGTCGGCCCTGGCGCGGCGACCGCCGTCCCCGAGGCCGACGCCGGCGCTCAGGACGCCGCCGCGCCTCGGTTCGCGGTCGTGCCGAGCGTCCCGGCGCCCGAGGGCGGCAAGCAGTGGCCCCTCGAGGGCGGCGCCGTGGCCGCGGCGCCGACCGGGCGCACGTTCGAGACCGGGCTCCTCCTCGACGCCGACGGGGACGGCGCGCGCGATCTCGTCGCCTGGGCGCGGTCGCCCGACGGCCTGCGCGGCGAGCTCCTGCTCGCGCCCGCCGCGCGGCCGCAGGCGCTGCGCACGCTCGCCGCGCTCCCCGGCGATCTCGACGCGCAGGGGTGCACCCCGCGCGTCGGCCTCAGCCAGATCGGCCCCTCCGCGCTCGCCTTCGATTTCGCCCCGCAGTGCGGCGGCGCTCACCGCGGCGCCGCGGGTACGGGCCCGACGCGCTGGATCGCCGTGATCCGCCTCCCCGGGCCCGCCGCGGGCGCGGGCGCGCCGCCGGAGCTCGCCCTGGAGCTCCGCCTCCGCGCGCCGCCCGCGGAGGAAGCGCTCTCCGCCTCCATCGAGGTCGCCGACCGCGACGCGGACGGCCGCGACGACCTCATCGTCTCGGTCGGCCTCTCGGGCGCCCTGCGCCCGTTCCCTGCCCCGGCGGGCGCCGCGTCCGAGGTCCGCGCCCCGCTCGTCTTCCTGGATCGCCCCGCCGGCCTCTCGCGCGACGCGGCCCAGCCCGGCGAGGCGCTGCGCGCCCTCGCCGCCTCCCTGCTCCGGGACGCGCGTGGCAAGTCGACGGCGCCGGCCGTGGCCGCCTCCGCCCAGCGGCTGCGCCGGCTCCACGCCGCCCTCTGCGCCGACGCCGAAAGCGGCGCCGGAGCGACCACAGGCCGCGACGCCGCGCGCGCCGGCGAGGCGCTCGTCTGGACGGGCGCTGGCCCGGTGCGCTGCGGCGAGCCGGGGCTCGCGGCCGCCATCGGCCACGCGGAGGCGGTCGCGGCGTCCACGCGGGGCGCGCCGATCGCGGCCATCGCGGCGCTCGACCGGGGCGGCGCCGAGGCGCGCACCAAGGAGGACGGCAAGCTCCTCGCGAAGCTCGCGCCGCCGGCGACCGCCGCCGCCGTGTACCGCACCGCCGCTGCCCCGCAGCCGACCAGGACCGGCGGCTTCGGCCCGCTCGCGTTCGAGGCGAGCGGCGCCCTGCTCGTCAGGACCGCGCAGGGCGTGGTCCGCGTCGACCCGGCCACGTCCACCGAGTCCGCGACGGACATCCCCCCCTGGCCCGCCGCCGTCCACGCCGGGCCCGCGGAGCTCGTCGCCGTCGAGCGGCGCTGCGACGCGCCCACCTTGCTCGCGCTCTTCCGCAGCTCGCCCGATGCCGTCGGCGAGATGGAGGTCCCGCTCCCGCTGCTCCGCGGCCAGGGGCCTCGCGCCCGGCCCGGCGCGGCCGCGCCCGAGCGCTGCGCCGGGACGGAGCGCCTGCCGTTCGTTCCGCTCGCCGCGTCCGAGCGCGGCTTCGACATCGCCCTCGGCGCCGCGCTGATCTCGATCGACCTGCGGGCGGCCGCGCCGGCCTCGTCCGCGCTGTCGTTCCCGCTCACGACGCCCGCGCCTCAGGGCGCGGCGCGGTCGCCGGACGGCGCCACGCTGGCGATCCCCGCCGCCGGCGGGCTCCTCGTGGCGACCGCGGGCGGCGCCGCGCGCCACTGGACGGGCGGCGACCTCGCGCAGGCGACGGCGTGCGCGCCGGCCAACGGAGGCGCCCGCGTCGCGTGCGTCGCCGGCGCGGCCGCCGTGATCTTCGAGGCGAAGTGACCTCCGCCGGCGCTCGGACCCCGGAGGTCAGCCGGGGATCACCTGTTGACGCGCTCCAGGTACTTGCCGTCGGTCGTGTCGATCTTGATCCACTCGCCCTCCTTCACGAAGAGCGGGACGTTGACGGTGGCGCCGGTCGACACCGTGGCGGGCTTGGTGGCGCCGCTCGCCGTGTCGCCCTTGACGCCAGGCTCGCTGCTCACGATCTGGAGCACCACGTGCGGGGGCATGCTGACGCCGATCGGCAGCCCGTTGAACAGGGTCACGTCGATCGACATCCCGTCGCTCAGCCACTTGGAGTCATCGCCGATCTTGTCGCCCGGGACCGTGAGCTGCTCGCCGGTCGCCGGGTCCATGAAAACGAAGTCGGTGCCCTCCGGATAGATGTACTGGAGGCTGCGCTCCTCCACGTCCGCTGGCTCCAGCTTCTCGCCCGATTTGTACGTGCGCTCGAGCACCGCGCCCGTCGCCATGTTCCGGATCTTGACGCGGGTGAACGCCTGCCCCTTTCCCGGCTTGACGAACTGGAAGTCGATGACCGAGTAGGGCTGGCCGTCGACCATAAACTTGAGGCCTTTTCGGATGTCGCTTGTGTCCATGGGGAGAGCTTCCTGGTAGCGTAAGGGCGGCCTGTCGGCGAGGCCGGGGATCCGCGTCCGCGGCACCCTGGCGCGGCTCGGGGGTCCGCGCTCGCGGCCCCTTCCACGGGTCGGGGGTCCGCGAACGCGGCCTCCGTCTACTACAGGTCGGGGGTTCGCGTTCGCGGCCCCCTTAGCACGAGCACGGCCTCCTGCACAGGCCACGGTTTCAGGACCTGAAAATGCACGACTTCGACGACGAGCTCAGGGAGATCAAGCGTGAGATCGTGGAATCCCGTGGGCTCATCATCAAGACGAACAACCTCACGAACGCCCTCGCCGCGGATCTGAAGAGCATCTCCAAGCGCCAGATGGCGTACGAGCGGCGCGCCTTCTGGAACAGCGCGAGCGCGAACCTGCTCTTCGTGATCGTGGTGATCGGCGTGGTCAAGCTCGCCTGGGACGCACGCGTGGACGCCGTCCAGGCCGAGACCAAGGGCGCGCGCGACCGCATCGCGAAGCACGAGGCGGATCTCAAGGAGATGCAGCAGCGGAGCGACGCGCGCGCCAAGGCCGAGAGCGACGCCGCGGCGTTCTACGAGCTCATCCGTGCCGAGCGGCGACAGGAGGTGATCGAGGGCTTCGAGGCGCTGCGCAAGGCGCCGCTCACCCGGGCCGAGCTCGCGTTCTTCTCGGACTCGGTCGACAAGTCGCGCTCGGAGCTCTCGATCAAATCGTACCAGACGGGCCTCGATCACATGCGGACGGGCCGCTGGCACGAGGCCGCTGTCGCCTTCGAGGACGCCATCCGGCAGAAGGAGACGGCGTCGCACACCCCGTCGGCCCGCCTCAACCTGGCGCGCGCCTACCGCAGGCTGAACCGGCAGCGCGACGCGATTCCGCTGCTCATGACGCTCTCCGAGGCGTCGCCCGATCGGGAGGTCATGGATGACGCGACCTTCCTCCTCGCCGAGTGCCTCCTCGACATCCAGGCCTGGAACGACGCGAAGACGACGCTGCGGTCGTTCATCCGCCGCTTCCCAGACAGCGCGTACATCAACGACGCGCGCCTCGCGCTGGCCGACGTCTCGCTCCGGCACTGACGCGCGCCGCCACGACCGGCCGGCGCCCCCTCACGCGGCGCCGCGGCGGCGGGACGACGTCAGGACCCGCGCCGCACGTCGATCCGGCGCGGCTCGTCCTTCTTCTTGAACCAGCTGGATCGGAGCTGCCGGCGGAAGCCTGACGCGAACAGGCAGTCGCGGAACGCGTTCTGCTCGAAGGTCACCGCGCTGTGCGCGAGCGGGACCTGGATGAAGATGGCGCGGCCGTCCAGGAGCTGCTTGCGCGTGAGCTCGCCCGGGCGGCGCTCGTGCAGGCAGGCGACGCCCTGCGCCTCGAGCGCGCGCTCGAGCTCGAGGTTGAGCCGCCGCACGTCGCCCGCGACGAAGTGGCTGATGAGCTTGTGCCTGTCCCGCCCCGTTCGGCCCTTCCGCTCGAGCACCCAGTCGCGGAACGCGTCGACCTCGCCGTACAGCGCGTCGAACAGGTACACCTCGTTCACCTCGCAGCCGCCGTGGCGCAGGCACGCGGCCGCGACGCGGTATCCGCCCGAGTGCGCCGACAGGCAGAGCCTCCCGAGCCTCGCCTTCCGCGGGATGGCGCGATCGCCGAGCGCCCGCCGCGCCGAGGGGCTCGCGAGCACCGACGCGAGCTCGCCGCACAGCCGCCGGAGGCCGCCCTTCTGCCCCAGCTTGCCCGGGGGCGACTCCGCCGCGTTCACCGCGCACTGCGGCACCACGAGCACCGCGTTCTGCTTGCTCTCGTGGAGCTGCTCGCGGAGCTTGTGCGCCGCGATGGCCCGCTCCGCGGTCGTGACGTGGCCGTGGAAGTGGATCACGAGGTCGAGCTCATCGCTCTCCGGCGCGCGGTAATGGGCCGGCACGAAGACCATCGCCGTGGCGTCCTGGTAGGGCGCCCCGTCGCAGGGAAACGGCGCGTTCGACAGCTCGATCTTGAGCGTCACGCCGATGTCCGACGCCTCGACGGCCCTCACCCTGGAGGCCGCCCTGGCGAGCGCCGGCGCCGGCGCCCAGAGCCCCGGCGCGGCCAGGGCGCCGCCCGCCACGCCGAGCGCACGAAGAAAGGCCCGGCGGCCGAGCGCCGGCGTTGCGATTCGGGACATCTGGCGACCTCGTCCCGCGCCTATCACCGGCGCTCGACCCCGGCAAAAAAACCGAACCACCGAACCGCCGCCGAGCGGCGGTCACCCGCTGCTCAGCTTTGACTTACGGCGGCGGAGCTCACCTGCGCGAGCAGGTCCTGGATGCGCCGGACGAGCTTCGCCGGCTCCTGGACCACGCCCTCGACGAGGAGGGCCTGGTCCAGGAGCAGCTCGGACCACTGCTTCACCCGCTCCGAGCCGGGCTCGCGCCCCGCCAGGATGTTGAGGTTCTTCACCACCGGGTGGCCCGGGTTGAGCTCCAGGATCCGCTTGGATTCCCCGGTATTCTGGTCGATGAGCTTCATGATCCGCTCGAAGTTCGCCCCTGGGTCCCCCTCGGCGGCGACGAGGCAGCTCGCGCTGTCGGTCAGGCGCCGTGAGACGCGCACGTCCTTCACCCGCTCGCCCAGCGCCGCCTTGACCGCCGCCACGGCCGCGTCCACCGACGCCTCCGGCTCGTCCTTCTTCTCCGGCTCGGCGCCGAGGTCGACGTCGCCGTGCATCACGCTCTTGAGGCGGCGCTTGTCGAACTCGTTCAGCGACTGCACGAACCACTCGTCGACCGGATCCACGAGGAACAGCACGTCGTAGCCGCGCTTCCGGAACGCCTCGAGGTGCGGGCTCTGCTCGACCGCGTGGCGGCCGAGCCCCGTCACGTAATAGATCTCCTTCTGCGCCTCCGGCATCTTAGCCACGTAGTCGCGGAGCGAGATGACCTTGCCGGCCTCCGTGTTCATCGACTCGAACCGGCAGAGCTCGGCGATCGCGTCCTTGTTCTTCCAGTCGTTGGTGACCCCCTCCTTGATGACCCGGCCGAACTCCTTCCAGAAGGCCGCGTAGCGCTCGGGCTCCGACTCGGAGAGGTCCTTGAGCGACTTGAGCACCTGCTTGACGATCTGCTGCTCGATCTGGGAGAGCGTGCGGTTCTCCTGGAGCATCTCGCGAGAGACGTTCAGCGAGAGGTCCTCGGAGTCGACGACGCCGCGCAGGAAGCGCAGGTACATCGGCGTCAGCTTGTCGCAGTCCTCGACGATGAGGACCCGCTTCGCGTAGAGGCGCACGCCCCTGCGGTCCTTGTGGAACATGTCCGCCGGCGCCTTCTCGGGCACGTAGAGCAGGGCGTGGAACTGCACGGGCGCGTCGATCGACAGGTGCACGGTGAGCAGCGGCTTCTCCCCCTCGTAGCCGCCGGTCACGTGCCGGAAGAACTCCGCGTGCTGCTCCTCGGTGATCTGCGACTTGGGCAGCGTCCAGAGCGCGGCCGAGCGGTTCGCGACCTCGTCGTTCACCTTGATGGGGAAATGAACGAAATCCGAGTACTTGCGGATGATCTCCTTGATCCGCCACACCTTCGTGTACTCGCGCGCGTCGTCCTTGAGGTGGAGGACGATCTTCGTGCCCGGGTGCTCGCGATCGCCGGGGGCCACGGTGAAGGAGCCCGCGCCGGACGAGCGCCACAGGACGGGCTCCGCGCCCGGCAGCATGGAGCGGGTCTGCACGTCGACGCGCGAGGCGACCATGAACGCGGCGTAGAAGCCGACGCCGAACTGGCCGATGAGCTGGAGCTTGCCGCCGTCCTTCTTCTGCTTGGCGGCCTCGGCGTTGGCCTTCAGGAACTCCAGCGACCCCGAGCGGGCGATGGTGCCGAGGTTCTGCACCACCTCGTCCCGGGTCATCCCGATGCCGTTGTCCTCGATGGTGAGGGTCCGGGCGGCGTCGTCGAGCGTGATGAGGATCGCGGGCTCGCCGGCTTGTTCAGCGACGCCTTCGCGCGTGAGGGCCAGGAAGCGGGCTTTGTCGAGCGCGTCCGACGCGTTCGAGATGAGCTCGCGGAGGAAGACCTCCTGGTTTGCGTAGAGCGAGTTGATGACCAGCGCGAGGACCTGCTGCACCTCGGCCTGGAAGGGGAGCTCGACCGCGCCGGCGGCCTTGGCCTCCTCGGACGGGGTCGACGCGGGCGTCTCCGGGCCCGGAGCCGCACCCGAAGGCTCGGCAGAGGGCGTGGAACCGCTGGTTTCGGGGTTCGGGCTTTCCGTGTTCATGTCGGCGACCAAATGGATCCGATTTTCGAAAGGGCAATCCCCCGGCGCGCGCGGAGCGTCACGGGGCGCCCCCAAGACGCGCCGCGGTGTGTCGCCTCGCTCCGGGCGCGCTCCGCGGCCAGCTCGCGGCCCCGCCGCCGCGGCGCCCCCTGCCGAGGTGAGGGGCTCACCAGGCCGCGGGGCGAAGCCTGCGTCGAGGTCGGGATCTGCGCGCCGGGTCGTCACGTTCAGGTCGCTGTGCGCGATCCCCGCATCCTTGCCCGGCTTTTCCAGTGGGTAAGGGTTTCTTCATCAGGTCGCCGGAGCTAGATTCACCGGCGTTGCACCCTCGCCGTCGTGGAGATCTGTTGTGGTAGCACTTCTCCGTGCAGTACTCCGTGTTCTCCCGGCAATCGGCGTGCTGGCCGGGGTGCTGGCGCTCGCGGGGTGCGGCGATCGGGGCAAGACGGCGGATCGGGACGTGAAGCGTCCGCCTGCCGTGCTCCAGTTCGACGGCTATGTCTACGTCCCGACCGGGACGAGCGATTTCAAGATCCTCGAGCGCGTGCGGACGCAGACGCGATCGGTGTTCACGGGGCTGCGGAAGTCCCGGGTGATGGTGAGCCGGCGCGAGGTCCAGGGCGCGACCACGGACAGCTTCGCCAAGGAGGCCGTGACCGTCGTCGATGCCGCGGGGCGCCGCACCCTCGCGCTCCGCGTGCGGTACCGCTTCGTGGCCCGGCCGGAGGTCGCGAACGGCATCGACGATCGCAAGGAGCTCCCGCTCGCGCTCCTGCACCGGGAGGACGACGACGCCGCGGAGCGCATCCACGAGGAGTGCACGCCGCCCCAGGAGCGGAGGAAGGGGGGCGCCAGCGCCGTGGGCCTCGACTTCGATCCGTCCCTTCCGAGCTGCAAGGCCGCGATGGCCGCGGAGCAGGCGGCGATCGACGCGGCGCGCGCGAAGGTGCCCGAGCTCGCGGGCGGGCCGCCGGCCTCCGCCAAGGACACCGTGGTCCCGCTCGAGGAGACGCGGCGCCTGTACATCCCGACCCTGGTGACCGTCGAGCTCCGCGATCGGAAGCCCGGCGAGGTCGCGCCGCGCTTCGTCCCGGTGGATCGACCGGAGAACGACGACGCGCGGGTCGCGACCGCGGAGCCGGGCGGCGCCGAGCACCCCGAGGGGCTCGAGCCGGCGGCGGTGCTCATCGACCCGGATCTCAGGACGGAGCGGACGCCCGAGGAGAAGGCGATCGCCGAGGGGACCCTGCTGCCGAAGATGCCCGCGGCCGGCGGCACGGGCGCCGTGAGCGGCGGGAGGCGGATCGAGGTCGTGAGCCCCGCTGTGGCGCAGGCGCAGCAGCGCAAGGTGGAGGCCGCGACCGCGAACGAGCGCTTCGAGATCCCGTTCGAGACCCTGACCGACCCGAAGTTCCTGGTGGTCTGGCTGAGCCTGCTGATGGCGTATCCCATCCTCCGGGGCGATCCTCGGAAGAAGCGCTGACGCGCGCCGCGAGCGCTGACGCGCGCCGCGAGCGCTGGCGCGCGCCGCGGCGCACCTCGCCGAGAGGGCGATGGCGCGGCGCTCGGACCGGCGCGGGCACAGGCCGCCGCGATCGCGGGGAGCGTCCGTTACGATGCCCGCCATGATGCTCCGCCTGATGAAGATGTTCGGCCTCGCGTTCGTGGAGACCACGACCGAACGCGCCCGCCGGGGGCCCGCGCGCCCGAGCTGGGGCTTCGGCTTCGAGTGCGTGGTCCGCTTTCTCCGGCGCGATTTCATCCAGCTCCTCGACCGGCCCTACCCGGAGGTCAGGGCCGAGCTCGACGCGCGCCCGTACTCCCAGAAGGCCGTCCGGCGCGTGAAGCGCACGGTCGACACGTTGAACGGCGTCCCTGCGGTCTGGTTCGAGCCTCCGGGCGCGGCATCGCGCGGCGTCGTCCTCTACCTCCACGGCGGCTCGTACCTGTACGGCTCCACGAAGACGCACGCGGACCTCATGGCGCGGCTGGCGCTGGCGAGCGGCGCCCGCGTCGTGGGCATCGACTACCGGCTCGCGCCGGAGCACCGCTACCCCGCGCAGCTCGAGGACGCGCTCGCGGCCGTCGACGCGCTGGTCGAGCGCGGCCATGCGCCGGGGGAGATCGCGCTCGCCGGCGACTCCGCGGGCGGCAACCTCGCGCTCGTCACGCAGCTCGCGCTGCGCGACCGCGGCGCGCAGGCGCGCTGCGCCGCGCTCATCTCTCCCTGGCTCGACTTCACCTCGAGCAGCGCCTCGGCGCGCGCGAACGACGCGACCGATTACGGTACCCGGGAGGGTCTCTTGCGCCAGGCGCGCGATTTCGCGGGCGAGACCCCGCTCGACGATCCCCGGCTCTCACCGCTCCACGCGCGCCTCGCCGGGCTGGCCTCGCTGTTCATCCAGGTCGGCGACGCCGAGCGCCTCCACGACGAGGGCCAGGAGCTCGCGCGGCGCGCCCGCGAGGCGGGCGTCGACGTCACGCTCGACGTGCTGCGGGACATGCCCCACAACGGGCCGGTGCTGGCCGACTTCCACCCGGAGGGCGCGCGGGGCGCGGACACGCTGGGCTCGTATCTCCGAGCGAGCCTGTCGCCGGGCGCCCGCGTGGGCGACGCGGCCTGACGCGGAGCTCGCTCCGGGCGCTGCGAGGCGAGGTGGTTGCCGTGAGCGGGCGGCGCGCGTAGGGGATCGCGCCGTGAGGCTCGCCTCGAGGGCCCACGGAGGAGACGATGACCCCTTCCCAGGACCTGGTCGAGCTGGCAGAGCGGCTCGCGGACGCCAGCGGCGCCGTGATCCGGCGCTATTTTCGCAAGGGCATCGAGGCCGACGACAAGGCGGACGCGAGCCCTGTCACGGTCGCCGACCGCGAGGCCGAGGCGGCGATACGCGAGCTCCTCGCCGCGCACGCCCCGGGCCATGGGATCGTGGGAGAGGAGTTCGGCCGCCAGAACGAGGGGGCGGAGCTCGTGTGGGTGCTCGATCCCATCGACGGGACGAAGGCGTTCATCACGGGCAAGCCGCTCTTCGGCACGCTCATCGCGCTGCTGCACCGGGGCCGGCCGGTGCTCGGCGTCATCGATCAGCCTGTCCTCGGCGATCGCTGGCTCGGCGTCCTGGGCCGCCCGACGCTCTGGAATGGCGCGCCGGCGCGCGTCCGCGCGTGCGCGGGGCTGCCGCTCGCGCGCCTCTCCACGACGGGCCCGCAGTACTTCCCGCCGGCGAAGGCCCGCGCCTTCGGGGAGGTCGCGTCCCGGGCCAAGCTCGTGAGCTACGGCGGCGACTGTTACCAGTATGGCCTCGTGGCGAGCGGCAGCATCGACGTGGTCGTCGAGTACGGCCTCAAGCTCCACGATTTCGCGGCGCTCGTCCCGGTGATCACGGGCGCCGGAGGGGTCATGACGGACTGGGAAGGGCGCCCGCTCGACGCCGCCAGCGCCGGTGACGTGGTGGCCGCCGGCGACCCGCGCACCCACGCCGAGGTGCTCGCCGCGCTCCGCGCCGGCGATCCCCGGCACGGCGCGCGCTGACGCGCGCCGACGTCGGAGCGCCGGCGCCTCACGCCCGGAGCCCTCGGAACTGGAGGGTGAGGGAGCTCTTCAGCACGGGATCCAGCGCCGCGCCGAGCGTCACGAAGCCGCTGAGCCAGGACAGGAGCGCCGCGAAGTAGAGAGCGAACACGTTGTGCGCCGCGGCGAGCGGGTCGATGTCGCCCGCGACCTCGCCGCGCGCCTGCGCGTCGCGCACGAGGCCCGCGATGCGGTGCAGGAACGCGAACGTGAGCGCGTTCAGCCGCTCTCCGTTCGGACCCGACGCGCCGGGAAACGCCTTCACGAACGCCTGCGACACGAGCGGCTGCTCGCCGTACATCGCGAACAGCCGCTGGAACACATGGAGCAGCTGAGCGAGCAGGGGCTCTTTGCGCGGCAGCGCCTCGAACGCCGCGTCGACAGCGGCCGCGAGCCGGTCGTGCATCACCATCATGAGCAGGTCGGGCTTGTCGCGCGCGTGGACGAACACCGTCCCCGTCGCGACCTCCGCGCGCTCCGCCACCGCCTTGGTCGTCGTGTCGTCGTACCCGAGCTCCGTGAAGAGCGCCCACGCGGCGTCCCGGATCCGCCGGCGGGTGTCGAGCTTCTGCTGGGCGCGCCCGCCGCGCTCGGGCGCCGGCGCGATCGGCGCGGACGCGACCGGAGCTCGCGGCGCCGCGGCTCGCTTCCGGCGTTTCGTCGCGCCTGGAATGACCTTGCTCATCGACCGGGCAATCTGTTGCCGCGGACGCCTCCCCGTCAAGCGGCGATCTACAGCGGCGATCTCCTTGACAGAACGAGCGCGAAGAATGACCATGGTCAGTGACTGAAGTCATCGAACGAGGGTGGTGCCATGGCTCTGGTGCATTACGACGAAGGCCTCACGATGCGGGAGGCGCGCGCGCTCTACTTCGAGGTGAACCGCTTCGGCGCGGACGGCGGGTACGGCGACGCGTGGGTCGACTTCAAGCTCGGTCCGCTCCCCGTCCCGTTCCCGAACACCCGGGCGCGCGTGCGCGCCGTGCGTTACCACGATCTGCACCACGTGCTGACGGGCTACGACACGAACGCGATCGGCGAGTTCGAGATCTCGGCCTGGGAGCTCGGCGCCGGCTGCAAGGGCTTCGTGGCGGCCTGGCAGCTCAACCTGGGCGGCCTCTTCGCGGGGCTGCTCTCGGCCCCGCGCCGGACGGTCCGCGCGTTCTTCCGCGGCCGCCGCAGCGAGAGCCTGTACGGCCGCCCGTTCGAGGAGCTGCTCGATCGGGAGGTCGGCGAGCTGCGCAGGGAGATGCGCGTCGATGAGCGCTCTTCTACTACCGGTTCCAGGCCGGCGGCGCTCGACGTGCTCTGGCTCGCGCTCGCGAGCCTCGCGGGGATGGTGGTCGGCGTCCTCGGGTTCGCGACCGTGCTCTTCGTGGCGCCGATCGGGATCGTGAACCTGGCGCTGCGCCGGCACCGCGCGCGCGGCGCCGCGGAAGCGGGGGCCTGAGCGCGAGGAGCCTGCCGGCGTTCAACCCCCGAGCAGATCACGAGGGCTCAACGAACCCCCAGCACCTTCTCGCATACTCCACGACCACCTTTGCGAGACCATGCTCAATCGATGACACATCCACGCGAACAAAATCGCCCTTGAGAGGCCCACCGGAAGCAAGGACAGTATACGGGCCGTTATCGGACGGACCTCTGCCACCATCAAGCTTGATGAGGACGATCGCCCCGTCGCTGCGCATGCGCTCCAAGATCGGGAGGACCGCATCGATTCCTCTCCACTGCGCTGAAACTGGGCTCAAACCAAGGTGGCTTGCCACCATTGGAATGAGGCTGTAGTCATCTGTGGCCATCAAAACCCCTGGGGTGTCGCACGGTAAACTCCTGTCGAGACGCCGTCTCGATAACCTTTACGAATGGGATTCCGAAGACGTCTGAACCGCCAACATCGTCGACCAACTCCGAGCACGGTACGCCACCGGGCCCAGGAATGCCTCGCGCACAGCATCTGTGCGCCCGTCCGGCCGCCGGCCCGCCCCCCTGACGAAGCTCGACGCGCCCCCCGGCGCACCCCGCCCCTCCCCCGCCTCCCCTCCCCCAGCTTGACCTGGCCCCCGCGACGCACGAGGATCCGCCTCGTGCCCCAGCGAAAGCGCTACCTCTTCGTCTGCGTCAACCGCCGCCCGGACGGCGTCCCCAAGGGCTCCTGCGCTCAGCGCGGCGCCGAGGGCATCCACGTGCAGCTCAAAGCCGCGCTCGCCGAGCGGGGCCTCGCGAAGGTCGAGGCGCGCGCCTGCTCCGCGAGCTGCCTCGACGTCTGCTGGGCGGGCCCCGTCATCGCCGTGGAGCCGGACGGCTACTTCTACGGCCGCGTGACCCCCGCCGACGTCCCGGAGATCGTCGACGCCCTCGCGTCGGGCCGCCGCGTCGAGCGGCTCGTGCTCCCGCCCGAGGACTTCACGGAGGCGACGGCCGCCCCGCCGCTGCCGGCGCCGCCCCGGGGCGCGCCCCCGCAGGCGTGATGGGCGGAGGCGTGATGCGCGGCTTCGAGTTCTGCGAGACCATGGCCGGGAGCTTCCACCTGGTCGACTCGCCGTCCGACGAGCGGCCCATGTCGTTCACGATCCGCGCGCGCTCGCGCGGCCTCCTCGACTTCCTGCGCAAGCCCGAGGTCGAGATCGAAGGCGAGATCGACGCCGAGGGCTTCGCCGACCACCGCTACCTCTCCGGGCGGCTCGGCCTCGACGTCGTGCGCACCGGCACCCTGCCCTACTCCTTCGAGTTCACCGCCAACGACGGCCGCCGCTGCGCGTTCGCCGGCCGGAAGACCGTGCGCCCCGGCGATCTCATGACGTCGATGACCGTCTTGCCCGGCGTCCTCGTCGGCGACGGCGGCGCGCTGATCGGCGAGGCGCTCCTCCGCTTCGACCTGCGGAGCGACCTGCTCCGGTTCCTGAGGAGCTTCCGCGCCACGAGGTAGCCACCATGCAAAGGATCGAGCCCGCAGACAGCGCGGTCATCGTCGTCGACGTGCAAGAGAAGCTCGCCGGCGCGATGCCGGCGCCCCAGATGGACGCGCTGATCCGCGCGGCCACGGTGCTGATCGAGGCGGCGCGGCGGCTCGGCGCGGCGGTCATCGCCACCGAGCAGTACCCCGCGGGCCTCGGCCCGACCGTCGCGCCCATCGCCGAGCGGCTCGCCCAGGCGGGCGCGCCCGTCCTCCCCAAGATGGAGTTCTCCGCCTGCGGCTCCGCCGAGTTCGAGCGCGCCTTGCGCACGTCGACCGGGCGCGCGCCCCGCGCCGCCATCGTCGTCGGCGTGGAGGCGCACGTCTGCGTCTTCCAGACCGTGCGCGACCTCGCCGCGCGCGGCGTCCTCGTCCAGGTGCCGCTCGACGGCGTCGCCTCCCGGCGCGACGACCACCGGCTCGCCGGCCTCGATCTCTGCCGCGCCGCAGGCGCCACCATCACCACCGCGGAGACCGTCGTCTTCGACTGGCTCAGGATCGCCGGGACGGACGACTTCAAGCAGCTGTCGAAGCTCATCCGCTGACCGGTCCCGCGGTCTTCGCCGGGCGGCGCGCGCGGCCCAGGTCGGCGTGTCAGTTTGTCAGGCGCCGGATCGGACTTTGTCAGACCCGTGCTCTCCTGGACACGCCGCTGGCGCCTGTGACACAGTGGCGCATGGCTGACGATCTGGCACAAGTCCCCCCGAGCGCGCCGCCCGCTGGCCCCGCTGCGCCGCCGCCCGGCGCGCCGACGGTCCTCGTGGTCGACGACGAGCCGTCGAACGTCGCCTCCATCGAGAAGATCTTCCAGCGCGACGGCATGCGCGTCATCACCGCGGACAGCGCGAAGGCGGCGCTGGAGATCGTGCGCAGCCGCCGCGTCGAGGTCGTCCTGACCGACCTGATGATGCCGGGCGTCAGCGGCCTCGAGCTGCTCCGCGCGCTGAAGCAGCTCGCGCCCGACACCGAGGTCGTGATGATGACCGCCTACGGGACCGTCGAGACCGCGGTCCAGGCCATGCGCGAGGGCGCCTACGACTTCGTGGAGAAGCCGCTCAAGCGGATGACGATCATCAAGAGCGTGCGCAAGGCGGCCGAGCGCCAGTCGCTCGTCGCCGAGAACCGCTCGCTCCGGCAGGAGATCAAGCTGCTCACGAAGCGCGAGATCGTCGGATCGAGCCCGACGCTCCGCCGCGTGCTCGACATCGCGACCCAGGCGGCGCCCTCGAGCGCCACGGTGCTCGTGCTCGGGGAGAGCGGCACCGGCAAGGAGCTGCTCGCGCGCTTCATCCACGAGCGCAGCGCGCGATCGCGGGGGCCGTTCGTCGCGGTCAACTGCGCGGCCATCCCGGAGACCATCCTCGAGGCCGAGCTCTTCGGCCACGAGCGCGGCGCGTTCACCGGCGCCCTCGCGAAGCGCGACGGCCGCTTCGCCAAGGCGGCCGGCGGCACGCTGTTCCTCGACGAGATCGGCGAGCTCTCGCCCGCCGTTCAGGTGAAGCTCCTCCGCGTGCTGCAGGAGGGCGAGTACGAGCCCGTCGGCGGCGACACGGTGCGCGCCGACGTGCGCCTGGTCGCGGCCACCAACAAGGACCTGCGCGCCGAGGTCGCCGCCGGCCGCTTCCGCGAGGACCTGTTCTACCGGCTCAACGTGATCGCGATCACGGCGCCCCCGCTCCGGACCCGCCGCGAGGACATCCCGCTCCTCGTCGACCACTTCCTCGGCGTCTACTGCACGAAGAACAACCGCCCCCGCCTGGAGGCGCCGCGCGACGTGCTCGCGCGCCTGACCGACTACACGTGGCCGGGCAACGTCCGCGAGCTCGAGAACGTGATCGAGCGCGCCGTGGTCCTCTGCCGCGGCGACCAGCTCTCCGTCGACGACCTGCCCGACTTCATCCGCGAGGCCGCCCCCGCCGAGCCGAGCTCGCTCACCTTCTCGGTCGGCACGCCCCTCGACGAGGTCGAGCGCAGGCTCATCCGCGAGACGCTCCGCCACGCCCGCGGGGACAAATCCGTGGCCGCGCAGTTGCTCGGCATCTCCACGCGCACCATCTACCGAAAGCTCGGCGAGCTGGAGTGACGCCGCGCGCGCCGTCCCGCGGACACGGCGCGCTCCCGTGCGCCGGCGCCCCGCGAAAATTCATTTGTCACTTTGGCAACGAAGGCCGTCCGACGCGGCTGGGGTGCGTCACCTTGGCGGGACAGCTCCCGAAATTTCGTGAAGACGCGGGAAACCACCGGCGATTGACCGCTGGCATGAAACTCGCCTAGAGGAGGATGGGCGCATGGGCATCGACGCGATCCTGAAGCGGTATTTTCCCTGGGTGCTGGGCGCGCTGATCGCGCTCGCCGCCTACTTCCAGGCGTCGGGCATGGGTCAGCTCGTGGTCTCCAGCGTCGCCATCGACGCCCCGCCGGCGCCGCCGCGCCCTCCGACGCGCCCGGCGTCGTTCGGATCGACCGCGAGCAACACGGACCACGCGACGAGCGCCGCGGCGATCCTCTCGCGCAACCCGTTCGACTCGGTGACGGGGCCGCTCGACGGCAAGCCGGTCGAGATCCCGAGCGTCCCGCACGAGCTGCCCAACAAGGACCCATACGCGGACCCCTCCTGCGACGGCGCCCGCGTCCTGCTCATCACGCAGGCCGACGATCCCGCGTGGTCGTTCGCGGCCATGGCCGGCTCGGACGGCAAGGCGATCTTGCGCCGGCAAGGGGATGAGATCAGCGGGCAGACCGTTTACTACGTGGGGTGGGATCGGGTCTGGCTGACGTCCGGCAGCTCGCGGTGCCAGGCCATCGTGGGCGGCAGCCGCGCCGTCGCCCGCGCCAGCGCCACGCCGGCGCCGGCGCCCGCGACGACGTCGACGAGCGCGGCGTCGAAGCCCGCCGCCCGCGGCGGCAAGAAGATCCCGCCGGAGATCGCCTCGAAGATCCAGCGCGTGAGCGAGAACGAGTTCAACGTGGAGCGCAGCGCCGTCGACCACATCCTGGAGAACCAGGGCGAGCTGATGCGCTCCGCGCGTATCGTCCCCGAGAAGGAGGGAGACAAGGTGGTGGGCATCCGTCTCTTCGGGATTCGCCCGGACTCTCTGCTGGGGACGCTCGGGCTGGAGAACGGAGATCGGCTGTCCAGCATCAACGGGTTTGAGATGAGCGATCCGCAAAAGGCCCTCGAGGCCTACGCGCGGCTCCGGACGGCGGACCGGCTCACGGTGAGCATCAACCGCAAGGGCAAGCCGATGAACATCGACTTCAACATCAAGTGAGCGCTCCGGACTGAATCCAGGGACGAAAGCAGGGTAGCGGCATGGCGCGATGGATAGGGACGCTGAACGAGGGGAGCCTGCTCCGGCGGACGCTGATGGTGATCGGCACGTTCGTCCTCGGCTCGCTCACGTTCGTCGGGGTCATGAGCCTCGTCCTCGTGTCGATCGCCAAGGCCGTCCTGCCGCCCCACGACAAAGAGTCCGCGACGGACGCGACGGAGGAGGCCGACAGCGAGGCCTCCGCCAGCGCGAGCAAGACCGCCCTGGGCAAGACCTCCCGCTCGAAGCGGCCGCGGCCCTCCTCGCCGGCCGCGCGCGAAAGCGCGCAGAACGCTGACTGAGCGGCGCCGCCTCCCCACGACCAACCAACGCAGAGAATATCGAGTCGACTGATGGTGATGACGACCCTCGAGCGATCCTGCTGCCTCCGGAGGAGGCTCCTCGCCGCGCCGGTGGCGGCGCTCGTGCTCGCCGCCGCGGCGCCGCCCGCCGCAGCGCAGCCCGCGAACCGCGGCGCCCCCGTGCTGCGGACCCCCGGCCAGGTCCCGCCGCCCGCCCGCCCTGCGCCGGGCGCGCCGGCCGCAGGCGCTCCGCCAGCTGGCGCGCCGGGCGCAGCCGCGCCGGGCGCCCCGGCCGACGCCGGGGACGACCCGCTCGCCGCGGTCAAGCAAGGGGTCCAGGAGATCGAGTTCAAGCCGAAGCCCGGCGGCTACAAGGTCAGCTTCAACCTCGACGAGGCCGACCTCCCCGAGCTCGTGAAGGCCATCAGCAACATCACCGGGCGCCGCTTCATCTACGGCGGCAAGCTCCGGCAGATCAAGGCCACGGTGTACGCGCCGGAGAAGGTGACCGTCGCCGAGGCGTACAGCGCGTTCCTGGCGATCCTCGCCTCGAACGATCTCACCGTCATCCCCCACGGCCGCTTCCTCAAGATCGTGGAGACGCCGGGCGCGGTGTCCGAGACGACGCCCGTGTTCGGGACCGCCGCGCCCGTGCCCGCGGAGGACCGGTTCGTCACCCGCATGTACCGGCTGTCCCATATCGACGCCAACGAGGCGGGCGGCGTCCTGAGCAAGTTCAAATCGAAGGACGGCGACGTCACCGTCTACCCGCCCGGCAACCTGCTCATCATCACGGACACCGGGACGAACATCCAGCGCATGCTCCGGATCGTCGAGGAGATCGACGTCGGCGGCGCCGGCGATCAGCTCTGGGTGCAGCCCGTTCATTACGGCTCCGCGGCGGAGGTCGCGACCAAGCTGAACGAGATCGTCGACCCGAGCCGGGGCGCGGCGGGCGGCGGCCGGCCCGGCAGGGGCGGCGCCGGCGGCGCCGGCGGCACCGGCGCCCGCATCATCGCGGACGACAGGACCAACTCCCTCATCATCACCGCCACCGAGCCGGACTACCTGCGCGTCCTCGGCATCCTGAAGCGCCTCGACGTGGCGCAGACGGGCGAGGGGCAGGTGCACGTGCTCTCGCTCCAGCACGCCGGCTGCAAGGAGCTGTCGGCGACGCTGAACCAGGTCCTCAGCGGCGGGAGCGGCGGCGGCGCGCCCGTGGGCGGCAGGCCGGGCGCGCGCGCCGCCCCGGCGGTGCCCGGCTCGACCGACGACATCTTCGAGGGGCAGGTCAAGGTCACCTGCGACGAGGCGAGCAACAAGCTCCTCATCACGTCGTCGCCCCACGATTACGCCCAGCTGCGCGCCGTGATCGACGAGCTCGACGAGCCGCGGCGGCAGGTGTTCATCGAGGCCGTGATCATGGACGTGAACGTCAGCCGCTCGCTCGATTTCGGCATCGGCTACCACGCCGGCGCGCCGTTCAACGGCCTGAACCCGGACGACAGCGTCGTCTACGGCGGCAACAACATCCGCCAGTCCGTCATCGGCCTGCCGGCGCAGCTCGGCGCGCTCGCGCTGGGCATCAAGGGCCCCGCGATCACGGGCTCGAACAACATCCTCGGGACGGGCATCTCGATCCCCGCGTTCGGCGTCGTCCTGCACGCGCTGGCCCAGGACGGCGACTCCAACGTCCTCGCGACGCCGCACATCCTCGCGACCGACAACGTGGCGGCCGAGATCTCGATCGGCCAGAACATCCCGCTCCAGACCAACGTGGGCGGCGGCGGGCTCAACCAGCTCGCGAGCCTCGCGGGCGGCGCGGGCGCCGCGGCGGGCGGGCTCGGCGGGCTCGCCGGCCTGCTCGGCGGCCTCGGCGGCGTCGGCGGCACCGCCGCGCGCCAGGACGTCGGCACGAAGATCAAGGTCGTCCCCCACGTCAACGACTCGGACCAGGTGCGGCTGGAGCTCTCCGAGGAGATCTCCGACGCCGGCGCCCCCCTCGAGGGCGCGCTCGGCGCGATCCCCATCAACAAGCGCACCGCGAGCACCACGCTCGTCGTCCGGGACCAGCAGACGGTCGTGATCGGCGGCCTCATGCGCGACGGCATGACCACCTCGGAGACGAAGATCCCCGTGCTGGGCGACATCCCGGTGCTCGGGTTCCTCTTCCGGCAGCGGGTCAAGACCAAGACGAAGACGAACCTCCTCCTCGTGCTGACGCCCTACGTGATCCGCGACCAGGACGACCTCCGGACCATCTTCGAGCGCAAGATGCAGGAGCGGCAGGAGTTCATCGACCGTTACTTCGTCTTCAGCGAGAGCGCCGCATGGGAGCCGCCGCGCGACTTCGGCCGCGCGAACGGGCTCCTCGAGGACATCCGCCAGTCGATGCTGGCCGAGGAGGAGCGGGCGCGCCTCGAGGAGGAGGCGCGCCCGAAGGGGCCGCGCGAGCACGTGCCGGTGGATCCGGTCGGCCTGCCGACGTTCGGCGGCAAGGCCACCGGCGCCGTGCACATGCAGCCCGGCGCGGTCGACATGGAGGGCGAGCCGGCCCAGCTGCCGCCGCCGCCGAACGGCGCCCCGCCGCCGCGGCCCACGCGGCGGCCGCCGGGCGGCGGACGGCAGATGGAGCGCGTGGAATGAGCCTGCAGCAGCAGCAGTACCTCGGCGAGATCCTGATCCGGCGGGGCGTCGTCCCCGCGGAGCGGCTCGCGCCGCTCTACGACACCGTCCGCGAGCGCGGCCAGCCGCTCGCGGACCTCATCGTCTCGTCCAACATCGCCGACGAGGCGAGCATCGCCAAGGCGCTCGCGGAGGAGTGCGAGGTCGGCCTCCTCCCGCGCATCGACATCGACGCGGTGCCGCTCGAGCTCGCGAGCCGGGTGCCCATCACCTACGCCAAGCAGCACAAGATCCTGCCGCTCGCCGAGCACGACGGGGTCGTCTACTGCGCCGTCGCCGACCCCCTCGACACGACGGCGATCGACGACGTGCGGGCGCTGTTCGGCAAGCCCGTCGAGATCGCGGTCGCCACGAGCGACGCGGTGCTGAACGCGATCAACCGCATCTGGGAGCGCAAGGAGGACGGCGGCGCGAAGCTCGAGGGCGACACGGCGCTCGAGGAGGACAACCTCGTCGACATCATCGACTCGGACGACGACGCCCCGATCATCGCCTGGGTCAACGGCCTCTTCGCGCAGGCGGTCCGCGAGCGGGCGAGCGACATCCACATCGAGCCCGAGGAGCGCGACGTCGTCGTCCGCTACCGGATCGACGGCGAGCTCTACGTCGCGAAGCGCGCCTCGAAGCAGTTCATGGCGCCGATCATCGCCCGCGTGAAGATCATGGCGGCGCTCAACATCGCCGAGAAGCGGCTCCCGCAGGACGGCCGCATCACGCTGAAGATCGCGGGCAAGAGCGTCGACATCCGCGTCTCGACCGTGCCGACGAGCCGCGGCTTCGAGCGGATCGTGATGCGCATCCTGCACAAGGCGTCGGTCCTGCTCGGGCTCGACGATCTCGGCTTCGCGCCGCGCGAGTACGCCATCATGGACGCGCTCATCCAGCGGCCGGACGGCATCATCCTCGTCACCGGCCCGACCGGCAGCGGCAAGACGACGACGCTCTACGCCTGCCTCAACCGGATCAACGAGCCCAGCCGGAACATCCTCACGGCCGAGGACCCGGTCGAGTACGAGATCGGCGGCATCCACCAGATCCACGTCCACCCCGGGATCGGGCTCACCTTCGCCTCGGCGCTCCGCGCGTTCCTCCGCCAGGATCCGGACGTGATCATGGTCGGCGAGATCCGCGACAAGGAGACCGCCGAGATCGCCATCCACGCGTCGCTGACCGGCCACCTGGTGCTCTCGACCCTCCACACGAACGACGCGGCCGCCGCCGTGACCCGCCTCGTCGAGATGGAGATCGAGCCGTTCCTCGTGCGGAGCAGCGTGATCGGCATCCTCGCCCAGCGCCTCGTGCGCCTGCTGTGCCCGGCGTGCAAGGTCCCCTACCGGCCCTCCGATTACGAGCTGCAGCAGCTCGGCCTCGACGAGGACCGGCTCGCCTGGAAGGCGCGGCGAAAGCTCTCGAGCCGCTACAGCGTGCACGGACAGAAATACGATTACATCGGTCAGGACATCGACCGGGCCGTGTTCTACAAGCCCGGGGGCTGCGACGCCTGCAACCAGAAGGGCTTCATCGGCCGGCGGGGCATCTATGAGCTGATGGTCGTCGACGACGCCGTGGGCCCGCACATCCTGAAGAGCGCGGACGCGCAGACCATCAAGCGGGTCGCGATCTCCCAGGGGATGGATACGCTCCGGGACGACGGGGCGCGCAAGGTGCTCAAGGGCATCACCACCGTCGAGGAGGTCCTCGCGGCGACGCAGGAAGACGTCATCGTCGACGAGTAGGGAAGGCCGTGGCGGTATTCGAGTACAAAGGCATCCTCGTCGGCACCGGCAAGCCGGTCAAAGGGGTCCGCGACGCGGAGAACGCGAAGGCCCTCCGGGCCGCCCTGCGCAAGGACGGCATCATGCTCACCGGCGCGACCGAGGAGCAGGCCGCGAAGGCGAAGGCGAAGCGCGATCTCAAGATCTTCGCCTTCGCGGGCCGCCCCTCGACGTCGGACGTCGCCGTGATGACCCGCCAGCTCGCGACGCTCATCGGCGCCGGCATCCCGCTCTTCGAGTCGCTCAACGCGCTCATCGAGCAGGTCGAGAAGGAGTCGCTGAAGAAGGTGCTCACGCAGGTGCGCGAGCAGGTGCGCGAAGGCACGAGCTTCGCCAAGGCCCTCGAGGCGCACCCTTCGGTCTTCCCGCCGCTCTACGTGAGCATGGTGCGCGCCGGCGAGGCGTCCGGCACGCTCGAGGGCGTGCTGACCCGCCTGACCGTCTTCATGGAGAACCAGGCGAAGCTCGTGGGCAAGGTGACCGCCGCCCTCGCCTACCCCGCGCTGATGGCGCTCATCGGCATCGGGCTCATCTCGGTCCTCATGGTCGCGGTCGTGCCGAACGTGACCGGCATCTTCGCCTCCATGGACCAGGCGCTGCCCTGGTACACGGCGGCGCTCATCGGCACGTCGGCGTTCGCCTCGAGCTACTGGTGGCTCGTCCTGCTCGCGCTCGTGGGCGCGGTGTACGGGTTCCGCCGCTGGGTGCGGACGCCGAAGGGCCGCCTCGCGTGGGACACGTTCGTGCTGCAGGCGCCCATCTTCGGCAAGCTCATCCAGATGCTGTCCATCGCGCGCTTCTCGCGGACCCTCGCGACCCTGCTGTCGTCGGGCGTCGCGCTCCTCAGCGCGATGGATATCGTGCGGAGCGTGCTCGGCAACGCCGCCCTGGAGAAGGTCATCGTCGACGCCATCGCGTCGATCCGCGAGGGCCAGAGCATCGCCGAGCCGCTGAAGCGGAGCGGCCGGTTCCCGCCGATCGTCACCCACATGATCGCCATCGGCGAGAGGAGCGGGCAGCTGGAGGCGATGCTGGAGAACGTCGCCAACGCCTACGACTCCGCCGTGGAGACCCGGGTCCAGGTGCTCACGAGCCTGCTCGAGCCGCTCATGATCGTCATCATGGGCGGCGCGGTCGCGTTCATCGCGATATCCATCCTCATGCCGCTCATCCAGATGTCGAGCTTCGTCGGGTAGGTGGCTATGGGGCGGCGCAGGCAGCGAGAGAGCACGATCTTCTTCCCCTGGGAGCGCGGCGGCGGGCTCTTCCGGCGGACCGGCATGGCGCGGGCGAGGCCCTTCGCCGCGGGCCTCGCGATGGCGGTCCTCCTGCTGCTCCTCGGCGCGCGCGAGCGGCGGCTCGTGGGAATTCGATCGACCCGCGCCACGTTGTCCGTCGTCCACGGGGCGATCACCCTGTACCGCGCCGATCACGAGCGGCGGTGCCCGGGCTCCCTGGAAGAGCTGAAGCGCGAGGGATACCTCGCGATCGACCCGGTCGACGCGTGGGGCAGGCCGCTCCGGCTCACCTGTCCCGGAAGAAAGGATCCGGACGGATACGATCTCATGAGCGACGGACCGGACGGCGAAATAGGCGGCCTTGACAGGGTGGAGTGAGAGATGGAGACGAACAGAGCAAGCAGCGCAAGAAGGATTCGACGGCTGAGCCGGAGGCTCTCGCGGGGCGTGACCCTGGTCGAGGTGCTCATCGTCGTGACGATCATGGCGATCATCGCCGGCGGCGCCACGCTCGTGGTGTGGCCGAAGCTCAAGCAGTCGCGCGTCAAGAGCGCCTATACCGGGGCGACGATCATCAAGAGCGCCGCCGAGCAGTATCAGCAGCTCGGGGCGGGCAGCGAAGGGTGCCCGACGATCCAGGCGCTGGTCAGCGCGAAGCAGATCGACGGCAACAAGACGGACGATCCCTGGGGCCAGCCCTACAAGATCAGGTGTGACGAGAACAACGACGTCCATGTCATCTCGTCCGGCGACGACAGGAAAGAGAACACCCCGGACGACATCCGGGATGACATGAAGCAGTCGGATCTCAACAAGATCGCGGAGATGTAGCGCCGCGCGGGAGCAGGAGCGCCCATGGCACGCCGTCGCACGAGGGGACTCACGCTGGTCGAGGTGCTGATCACCGTCACGGTGATCGCGCTCATCAGCGGCTCGGTCATGCTCGGCATGGGCGCGGTCACGAGCGCGCGGCTGAAGCGCAGCGCGGCGCTGCTCGCGGGCGCCGTCAGGGTCGCCTACGCCCACGCGAACGCGAAGTCGAAGCCGGTGCGGCTGGTCTTCGATTTCGAGGAGCGGATGATCGTGCTCGAGGAATCCGCGGGTGAGCTGCTCGTCGAGCGGAACGATCGGGCCGGCGGCGCCGCCGCGGCGACGGAGGCCGAGAAGGCGGCCACGGCGGAGGCCGAGGCGATCCTGAAGGGGCCGCGCGCGCCGCGGCCCTCGTTCGAGCCGGCGAAGGCGTACGGCTTCAACCCCGAGAAGGACAGGCCCGGCAAGGAGCTGTCGAGCGGCGTGCGCTTCCTCCAGGTGGAGACCGGACACCAGGACGAGCCCGTGACGGAGGGGCGGGCGTATCTCTACTTCTGGCCCGGAGGCCAGACCGAGCACGCCGCGATCCAGCTCAGCCTGGGCGGCGGGGAGACCGAGGACGCGGTGATGACGGTGCTCGTCTCGCCGCTGACCGGCAAGACGGAGCTCAGGAAGGGCAAGGCGAGCATGCCCAGGCCGCGCGACGACGCCGAGGCGTCGGAGCGCGAGGACACGGGGCTCTGATGCGCGCCCGCGGCTTCACCCTGCTCGAGGTGATGGTGGCGGTCGCCATCCTCGGCCTCGGGCTGACGGCGATCCTCTCCGCGCAGGCGGGCGCCTTCTCGGCCGCGGCGCACGCGCGGAACCTCAGCCTCGCGAACGGGCTCGCGCGCTGCAAGATGACCGAGCTCGAGGAGCGGCTCGCCAAGGACGGCCTGCCGGCGCTCGACGAGGCCGACAGCGGGCCGTGCTGCGAGGGCGACGAGTCGCCGAACATCAAGTGCAGCTGGCGCATCGAGAAGCCCGAGATGCCCGAGCCCAAGTACGGCGATCTGGACCTCGACACCAACCTCGAGGGGCTCGGGGCGCTCGGCAAGCCGGGCGAGTCGAGCGGCACCGCGGCCCCGAGCGGCGACATCAACGATCTCGCGCAGTCGCTGGTCGGCGGCGGCGCGGGGGGCGGCGAGTCGGGCGGCGGGATCTCGGGGATCCTGCAGCCGTTCGTCGACATGCTCGCGCCGACGCTCCAGCCCATCTTCGAGGCGAGCGCGCGGCGGGTGACGGTCAAGCTGACCTGGAAGCAAGGGTCTCGAGAGCACGCGTTCGAGCTCGTGCAGTGGGTGACGATCCCCCAGATGGGCCAGCCCGACGAGGGCGCGGGCGGTCAGGGAGGAGGGAGTTGACCGTGGCGACGCGAAGGCCAAGCTCTCTACGCAGGCGCCGCGGCCGCTCGCGCGCGGTGACCCTCCTCGAGGTCCTCGTCTCGGTCGGCATCCTGGCGCTCATCGGGACGCTCATCTACGGCGCGTTCGACGGCATGAGCCGCGCGCGCTCGGGCATCGCGCGGATGGGCGACCGCTACCACCAGGGCCGCGCGGCGATCGCCCGCATCTCGCGCGAGCTCCAGACGGCCTTCCTGTCCAGGCACCAGCCGGCCGACAAGAACATCGTCGTGCGGCTCACCGCCTTCACGGGGGACGACTCGTCGCCCGCGGACCGCGTCGATTTCACCGCGTTCGCGCACCGGAGGCTCCTCCGGAACGCGCACGAGTCCGATCAGTGCGAGATCGGCTATTTCGGCGCGCGCGACCCGGAGCGCGACAGGCTCGATCTCGTGCGGCGAGAGGCGAGGACCATCGACACCGAGCCGACGAGGGGCGGGGTCGTCAACGTGCTCGCCGAGGACATCGAGAGCTTCAATGTCCAGTACCTCGACCCGATCACCGGGGAGTGGGTCGACTCGTGGGACTCGACGCAGCCGGCGGCGCAGCTCGACCGGCTCCCCTCGCAGGTGTGGGTGACGCTGGTCCTGAACGGCGGGCCTGGCGGGGAGCCGATCAAGTTCGAGTCGAAGGTGCCACTCCCGATGCAGGTCCCCATCGCCTTCGGGAACTCGACGCCATGAGCCGGCCGAGGCGCCGAAGCGAGAGGGAGCGCGCGTCCCCCGCCATGCAGGGCGGGCGCGGCCTCCGCCGCCTCCGGAGGCGGCGCGAGCGGCGCGGCGTGGCCCTGGTCATGGTGCTCGGCGCGATCACGGTGCTCACCGTGTTCCTGACCGAGCTCCAGGAGGAGACCTCGACCGAGCTCTCCGCGGCGCTCGCCGATCGCGACGCGCTGCGGGCCGAGTACTACGCGAAGAGCGCCGTGAACCTGTCGCGGATGCTCATCGCCTCCGAGCCGAGCGTCAGCACGGCGATCGGGCCGATGCTCGCGATCGTCGGGATCAGGGGGAAGTTCCAGGTGCCGGTCTGGAAGTTCACCGACATGTTCCTCGGCCCCTTCAACGCGCAGCTCGCCGAGGGCGGCGCGGCGCCGCCCCCCGAGGCCGCGGGCGAGGGCAGCGCGACGGGCAAGAACCTGGGGCTCACCGGCGGCGGCCGCTTCGAGCTCAAGATCGTCGACGAGGACTCGAAGATCAACGTCAACCGCGCCGCCGACGACGTGGGCGGCATCTCCGATCAGATCGCCATAGGGAACCAGCTGCTCAGCCTGATGAGCGACGCGCAGTACAACGCGCTCTTCGAGGAGCGCGACGGCGACGGCCAGTTCTCCGACCGCGCGACCATCTGCAGCGCGCTCATCGACTGGGCCGACCCCGGCGACCAGACGTTCGCCTGCGACGCGACGCCGAACGCCCCGAGCTCCACCGGCGCCGAGGACAGCTTCTACCAGACGGTCGGCCTCCCGTATCAGCGCAAGAACGCCCCGTACGACTCGGTCGACGAGCTGCGGCTGATCCGGGGCATGAACGACGACTTCTGGGCGACGTTCGTCGACCCGGATCCGAGCAACCCCGACAAGCGGGTCCTGACCGTCTGGGGCAACCGGAGGCAGAAGGTGAACGTTTCGTCGGCGAACGCGCTGACCCTGCTCAGGCTCACGTGCACCGCCGATTTCGTGGATATCGCGACGACGCCGCTGTGCACCGACGTGAACCAGCAGACGGCGTTCCTCACCGTGGCGTCGCTCGTGCAGAGCATGACCGGGGGGCTGCTCTTCCCCACCCCGAGAGATTATGTCGATGCGATGACCCAGAGGGCGGGCAGCTCGCTCGGGGGGATGCTCGGGCAGCAGTTCAAGGCTATGGGCGTGGAAGCTGTGACGTTCAGGCCGAACGTCACGAGGTCCCTCGGCAACAGGACCAACTTCCTGAGCATCTACGCCGATGGCGTCGTCCCGGGGAACAAGCGTGAGACGCGCGTGCGCGTCCATGCGGTGGTCGACCTCACGGGGGCGACGCCGCTCAGCCAGAGCGGCAGTGGCGGAAGCGGCGGAAGCGGCGGCAGCGGTGGCGAGGGTGGCAATGGCGGCGGCAGCAGCAGCGCCCCTGCGACGCCGGAAACGTACGAACAGCAGGTACGATCGAACCCTGCCGGGACGATCATCTACTATCGCATCGACTAGGACACCCCTCCGGGAAGAAGCGCGCAAATGCACAGGCTGCTCGGGATAGATGCTGGAAAATCCGTGGTGCGGGCGGCGCTCATCCGCACCACGTACAGGAGGGTCTTCGTCGAGGCCCTCGGCGAGGCGGCCGTCACGGACGGCGTCTCCGAGGCCGAGGCCATCCGCGCCGCCGTGGGGCTCCACCGCCCTGACGCCGCGGCGATCGCGCTCTCCGGGGAGAAATCGTTCTACCGTCGCCTCGACCTGCCGGCGGCCGCGCAGAAGGAGGTCGAGAACGTCCTCGGCTTCGAGCTCGAGGCCACGGTGCCGTTCGAGATGGAAGACGCGGTCTTCGACCACCGCCTGCTGAAGCGGCCGCCCGGCGTGGAGACGCTGCCGGTCTTCGCCGCCGTCGCGCGCGCGGACGACGTGCGCGAGCGCATCGCCGTCGTGAAGGAGGCGCTCGGCTTCGAGCCGGAGCGGGTCGCGCTGGGCGCGGTGGCGCTCGCCAACCTCGAGGCGGTGATGCCGGAGCTCGCCGCGCCGTCGCCCGCCAGCGCGCCGATCGCCCTGCTCGACCTCGACTACCTCACGTCCGAGATCGTGATCGTCTCCGGCGGCGAGCCGGTCTTCGCCCGGACGCTGTCGCGCGGGACGGCCGGCCTCCCCGGCACCGCGCCGGCGCTCGCGCGCGAGCTCCGCCAGACGCTCGCGGCGTGGCGCAACCTCGGCGGCGAGCCGCTCGCGGGGATGTACCTGGTCGGCGGCGGCGCCACCGCGCAGGGCGCGGAGATGTTCCTGTCGACGCAGCTCGGCCTCACGATCCTGCCGCTGCCGACCCCTCGCATCGAGGGGCTCACGCCCGAGCAGGCCGCGGCGCTGCCACGCTTCGCCAAGGCGCTCGGGCTCGCGCTCGGGCTGACGCCGAAGACCAAGGGGTTCAACCTCCGGAAGGGCGCGCTCGAGGCCGAGCGCAGCTACCCGTTCCTGCGCGAGAAGATCCCGATCCTCGCCGGCCTCGGCACCGTCATCGCGCTGAGCTTCGGGTTCTCCATCGTCGCGGAGCTGCGCACCCTCGACGCGGAACGGGAGCTGCTCGCCGCCTCGCTCGCGACCGCCTCCCACGACGTGCTCGGCGAGGAGACGAGCGACCCGCAGAAGGCCCGCGAGCTGCTCGAGCAGGGCCCCGGCGCGGCCGACGAGGATCCGATGCCCCGCGTCGACGCCTTCGACGTCATGGTGCAGCTCTCGAAGGCCGTGCCGAAGGAGATCACGCACGACGTGCTCGAGCTCGACGTGAACCGCGGCCACGTGACCCTCCAGGGCGTCGTCCCGTCGGTGTCGGACGCGCAGATCATCGCGGATCACATGAAGGAGCACCGCTGCTTCCGCGACGTGAAGGTCGGCCGGACGAGCCAGTTCACGGAGGGCAGGCACAAGTACGTCCTCGAGCTGGATCTCAAGTGCGAGGACAAGACGAAGAAGAAGAAGACCGGCGCCGCCGACGCGGCGGAGAGCGCCTCGGCCGGCGCGCCGGAGAAGCCGGAGGGATCGCGATGACGCTCCGCGAGCGACTCGACAAGCTGGAGCCGCGCGAGCGCAGGCTCCTCACCATCCTCCTCGGATTCCTGGCGGTGATCGTCCTCTTGCTCGTGCCGATCGGGCTCGCGAGCGTCGCGTCCAGCAAGCGCGCCGAGAACCAGGAGATCCGCGACCTGCTCCAGTCGATCTACGAGGCCTCGGGGAAGGTCAGCGAGCGCAAGGCGCTGAAGGACGCGCTGCTCGCGCGCTACGCGCGGCCGGCGCCCGCGCTCGCCGGCTTCATCGAGGACGCGGCGAAGCAGCAGCAGCTCACCGCCGCCGAGTCGCAGGATCGCCCCGACGTCCCGCACGGCAAGAAGTACACCGAGCGGATCACGGTGGTGAAGATGCACAGGATCGGGATGCTCGGGCTCGCCAAGATGCTCGAGCACATCGAGAGCTCGGGCCACCCGGTCGCGGTGACGAAGCTGAACCTCAAGCCGCGCGCCGGTGAGCCGGACTCCTACGAGGTCGAGCTCGGCATCTCCGCGTTCGATCGGAAGGGCGAGCCCCAGCCGGCGACCCCCGCGCCGTCCGCGCCCCCCGCCGCCGAAGAGGAGCAAGAGCCATGAAGGCGCGGCTCGTCAAGATCGCGAGATGGGCGGTCTACCCGCTCTTTTACCTCTTCTGCCTGGGGCTCTTCGGCTACCTCACGTTCCCCTACGACCGGCTCAAGGACCGGCTGATCGCCGAGTTCGACCGCACGCAGCAGAAGCGGGGCCCGAGCCAGGCGCAGCGCCTCGAGATCGACGAGCTCGACTCGTACTGGTTCACGGGGGTCGAGATGAAGGGCGTGCGGCTCATTCTGCCGCCGGGCGAGCTCGGCACGAGCAGCAGGCCGAGCGGCGCCGCGGCCTTCGCCTCGGGCGACGCCGCCAAGGACAGCGCGCCGAAGCCGAGCGTCATCGAGATCGACGAGGCGCACGCGCGGGTGAAGATCCTGCCCCTCCTGCTCGGGCGGATGCGGATCTCGTTCTGGGCCAGCGTGTTCGGCGGCGAGATCGAGGGCGTTGTCCCGATGGGCCGATCGGGCAGCGACGTCCACGTCGAGGTCTCGGACGTGGAGCTCGCCAAGGTGGGTCCGCTCGGGGACATCCTCGGCCTGCCGATCGCCGGCACGCTGAGCGCGAACCTCGATCTCAGCGCGCCCGACGGCAAGTTCAACAAGGCGAACGGCGCGCTCGAGGTCTCGGCCAAGGAGGTCTCGGTCGGCGACGGCAAGACGAAGATCCAGGGGCTCATCGCGCTCCCGGAGGCCAAGCTGGGGGAGCTGCTCCTGTCGGCGGAGGCAAAGGACGGCGTCCTCAAGGTCACGAAGATGTCCGCGAACGGCCAGGATCTCGAGCTCGACGGCGACGGCAAGGTCAACATGCGCGAGCCGTGGAACAACTCGACGGCGGATCTCTACGTGCGCTTCAAGTTCACCGACGCGTACCGATCGAAGAGCGATCTCACGAAGTCGCTGCTCGGCGCGCCGGGGTCGAACGTGCCCGGGCTGATCGAGATGCAGCAGCCCAAGATGAAGCGGTCGAAGCGAGCGGACGGCTTCTACGGCTGGCACGTCCACGGCCCGCTGAAGAAGCCCCGGTTCGACCCGCACGCGGCCGAGTCGCCCGCCGCGCGGGGCCGCGGCACGCCGGGCGCGAGCCCGGCCACGACAACGAGGAAGCCCGGCGGCGTGAACCTGCCCCTCGGCGCCTCCGAGGCCGCCCCGAGGGAAGGTGGTGAGGAGCACGAGCCCCCTGTGATGCCCCCGCCTCCGCCCCCGCCCTCCACCGAGGACGAGTCCCCCACACGGCCGCCGTCGCCTCCGCCCGTAGACGGCGAGGGCACGCCTCCCGTTGAATAGAGCGGGGTGCAGCTTCGTGCGACGAGGACGCGCCCTGCTCTAGGACCCGGACCCACGCTCCAAGGACTCGGTGATGGGGGATCCCAGCTGGCAGCAGAACCGGCGCATTTTACTGATCGACGACGACGAGGCCATCCACGAGGACTTCCGCAGGATCCTCCGATCCGAGACGGAGGGCTCGACCTTCGCGAGCCCCCAGCCGACGCTGTTCCGCGAGCCGCCCGCCCGGCGGCCGGTGAGGTTCGAGCTCACGTCCGCGACCCGCGGGGAGGAGGGGCTGGCGAAGGTCCGCGAGGCGCAGCAGGGCGGCGCGCCGTACGCGCTCGTGTTCGTGGACGCGCGCATGCCGGGGTGGGACGGCGTCGAGACGCTCTCGCGCATCTGGAAGGAGGACGGCGCCATCCAGGCGGTCCTCTGCGCGGCGGACTCGGATGACGCGTGGGAGGAGATCGCCGCCCGGTTCGGGCAGACCGACAACCTCCTCATCCTCGCCAAGCCGTTCGATCCGAGCGAGGTCCGCCAGATGGCCTTCGCGCTCACCGAGAAGTGGAACCAGCGCCGCGCCCTCGCCGAGGCCAACTACCAGGTGTCGGCGCAGTACACCGTGACCAGGATCATGGTCGAGTCGACGACGCTCTCCGAGGGCGTCCCGGCGCTCCTCGGCGCGCTCGGGGAGATGCTCGGCTTCCGGTTCGCCGCCCTGTGGCTCGGCGACGACGAGAGCGACGGGCTGCGCTGCGAGCACACCTGGAGCGCCGCGCCCGACGACTCGATCGCGCTCGAGGCGGCGACCCGGGGCGCGCGCTTCGCCCGCGACGCCGGGCTGCCCGGCCGCGCGCTCGCCCAGGGGGAGCCGACCTGGTTCAGCGATCTCGACGCCGAGGCGGACGACCCGCGCGCGCAGGCGGCGCGCGGCGCCGGCCTCCGCTTCGCGGTCGAGCTCCCCATCGCGGTCCGCGCCGACGCGCAGGTCGCGGCCGTGCTGGAGCTCATGGACGCCGAGCCGCGCGCGCCCGATCCGGGGCTGCTCGACGTCCTGCTCGCCGTCGCCGCCAAGGCCGGCCACTTCATCGGCAGCAAGCGCGTGGAGGCGGCCCTGCGCCGGAGCGAGGCGAACAACCGCGCGCTGCTCTACGCCATCCCCGACACGATCCTCCGGATCAGCAGCGACGGCATCTGCCTTGATTTCAAGGCCTCCAGGGACCCGAGGCCGTCGCTCCGCGCCGAGGATCTCCTGCACAGGCACGTCGCCAACGTGTTCCCCGCCCACGTCGCCGAGCAGATCACCGGCCTCGTGGCGCGAGCGCTCGCCGACGGGGCGACGCACGTCTTCGAGTACCAGGAGCAGCTGGCGGGCGGCGCGCGCGACTACGAGGTCCGGATCGCCGGCAGCGATCGGGCGGAGGCGGTGGTCATCGTGCGGGACGTCACGGAGCGGAAGCGCGCCGAGGCGGAGACCGAGGCGCGGCGCGCCCGGGAGGAGGCCCTCCGGGCGCAGAACGAGATCCTCGCGGCGCTGTCGACCCCGCTCATCCCGATCAGCGACGACATCGTCGTGATGCCGCTCGTCGGCGCCCTCGACAGCCAGCGGACGCGCCGCGTGCAGGAGACGCTGGTCCGGGGCGTCGCCGCCCGCCGCGCGCACGTCGCGATCCTCGACATCACCGGGGTGCCGCGGATCGACGGCCCGTGCGCCGACGCGCTCCTTGGCGCCGCGACGGCGGTGCGCCTGCTCGGCTCGGAGGTGATCATCACGGGCCTGAGCCCCGACGTGGCCAGGACGCTCGTCGAGATCGGCGTCGACATGAGCGGCATCATCACGCACAACACCCTGCAAAACGGCATCGCCTCCGCGATGACCTCCGCGAACGCGCGCGGCCGACGCCGGCGGCGCCGCGCGAGGTCGCGCGGGTAGCAGCCGGCGGCCCGATCTTGCCGGCGTGTCAGCGCTTGCCGGTCTGCGCGGCGTGCCTGTCGAGGGCGGCGAGGACGCGGTCGTAGTCGGGCGGCAGCTCGACCGGCGGGTTGGCGAGCCGGCTCGTCACGTCCGCGAGCGCGCGCTCGTGGTATTTCACCTTGAACTCCGTGAACTTGAGGCCGTTCGCGGTCGAGACCACGACGACCCGCTGGCGCTTCTCGACGAGGCCCTTCTTCACGAGCTTCTCCAGCGCGGCGAGGGCGACCGCCGTGTGCGGGCAGGTGTACATGCCGGTGCGATCGGCGCGGGCCGCCGCGTCGCAGAGCTCGTCCTCGGTGACCTCCTCCGCGACGCCGTCCATCGCCTTGAGGGCCAGCATCGCCCTCGGCGCGCTCACCGGGTTGCCGATCTGGATCGCGCTCGCCAGGGTCTCCCCCGCCTTCATCGGCACGACCTCGCTCCGCCCCTCGGACCACGCCTTGAAGAGCGGGTTGGCCCGCGCCGCCTGCGCCACGCAGAGGCGCGGGAACCGCGTCGTCAGGCCGAGGTCCTTCAGCATCTTGAAGCCCGCGTAGAGGGCGTAGGCGTTGCCGAGGTTGCCGCTCGGGAGGATGACCCAGTCGGGCAGCGTCCAGTCGAACTGCTGCACGATCTCGATGGCCACGGTCTTCTGGCCCTCGAGCCGCAGGGCGTTCATCGAGTTCGCCAGGTAGACGACGCCGTCGGCCGAGAGGCGCTGCACGATGGCCATGCAGCCGTCGAAGTCGGTGTCCAGCGAGAGGACCAGCGCCCCCGACGCGATCGGCTGGACGAGCTGCGCCGTCGACACCTTGCCCCGCGGAAGCAGCACGACCACGGGCAAGCCGGCAGCCGCCCCGTACGCCGCGAGCGACGCCGAGGTGTCCCCCGTCGACGCGCACGCGATCGCGCGCACCTCGAGGCCCTCGCGGATCGCCTTGTTCACCACCGAGACGAGCACCGTCATGCCGAGGTCCTTGAACGACCCCGTGTGGCTGTTGCCGCAGAGCTTCACCCAGACGTCATCGAGCCCGAGCGTGCGGCCGTAGCGGTCCGCCCAGAACAGGTTCGAGCCGCCCTCGTCCATCGACACGATGGCCTCGTCCGGGACCTCGGGCGCGACCCACTCCCGCTTGCCCCAGACCCCGGAGCCGTAGGGCCACACCGTGCGCTTGTAGCGCTCGTCGAAGAGCTTCATCCACGTCGCGGGGCTCCGGTCACGGAGCGCGTCGACGTCGTGGGCGACGTCGAGCAGGCCGCCGCAGGTGGGGCAACGGTAGAGGGGCTGCGTCAGCGGGTAGCTGCCGGCACAACCGGTCAGGCATCGGAATGCAGCAGAGTAGGCCATGGCAATCGGATCTCCTGGGTGGCGGGAAGCGCCCGCGGGAGGTGGTGTCGGTTCAGTCGAAGCGTGGGGCTTCCATGCCGAGCCGCCTATAGAAGTAGATCGCCGCGTTCCTGGCAAACGATCCCTGCGGGAGGTAGACGTCGCTGGGCTCCCGCAGCGGCTCGTCGGCCGAGAGCGGCCCGTCCCGGTCTCCGGCCAGCCGCTCGAGATCCTCGAGGAACGCTTCCATCGAGGGATAGCGGTTGTTCGGGCTCTTCCGGATCGCCTTCAGGATCACGGACTCGAGCAGCGGATCGAGGCTCCGGCGCTTCTCCGAGGGGCGGGGCGGCGGGGTCACGAGCTGCCGGGCGAGGAGCTCCGACTGCTCCGATCGCGGGAACGGCAGCTCCCCGGTGAAGGCCCGGAACATGACGACGCCGAGCCCGTAGACGTCGGTGCGGGCGTCGGGCAGGTCGCTCACGACCTGCTCGGGCGCCATGTACTCGAGGGTGCCCACCGCGGTGCCGGTCGCCGTGATCAGGTCGGCGGCCTGGATCTTCGCCAGGCCGAAATCGAGCACCTTGACCGCGTACGGATCGCCCTGCGGCCCCACGAGGTAGATGTTGTCCGGCTTCACGTCGCGGTGGATGATCCCGGCCCGGTGCGCGGCGGCGAGCCCGGACGCGGCCTGGGAGAGCACCGGGATGGCGAGGTCCGCGTCCATGCGGCGCTCGCGCCGGAGCCAGTCGCCGAGCGACTCGCCGAAGAGGTACTCCATCACGAGGTAGGGCGCGCCGTCTTCCGAGCGCGTGCCGGCGTCGAGCACCCGGACGATGTTCGGGTGCCCGATGGTCGCGGCGCTCTGCGCCTCGCGCACGAACCGCTCGCGCGTCCGCTCCGCCCGCGCGGCGAACTCCTCGAGGACCTTGATCGCGACCGGCTGGCCCGTCTCGATCTCGACCGCGAGGTAGACGCGCGCCATCGCCCCTTTGCCGAGGTAGCCGCGCACCTCGTAGCGCTCGCCGAGGACGGTGCCGCGCAGCCGGGTCGGCTTGTACCGGAACAGGTCGACGCGCCGGCCCTCGGTGAGCTCCGCGCCGTCGTAGGGGCAGAACCGATGGCCCGCGTCGTACTCCCGGTGGCAGCGCGCGCAGAACATGGCCCCGCATCGAATAGCGCCCCGCGCTCCGGCCACGCAAGCCCGCTCGGCAGAGGCCGCCGGCCGAGGGATTCTCCTTGCGAGCCGATGCTGCCTCCGGCAATTTGCCAGGGTGGCGCCATCGTGTGCCGGGGGACGACATGCCGCTGCCGCCGACCTCACAACGCCTGCTCGATCCCGACGCCGTGCCGTATTTCCTGTGGGATCTGGGCATCACCGTCGCGGAGGCGCGTCGGATCCTCGCGCGTGAGGCTTCCCCGACCCGGGATGACCTGATCGCCCGCATCCTCCGTGAGGCCAACAGCCGCGACGTATGGACGCTGCTCGATTGGCCCGCGATCGAGGAGGCCTGGCCTCGGATCGTGCACCGCCTGGGGCGCGCCCGTGGCGTCTGGACGATGATGCTTGAGCGTCGCCGGGAGCATGTCCGGACTACCGCGGCTGCCTGAGCTGGCCGAGCGCTTGGTCCTCGCGGCCCAGGACGCATCGCCCGCGGTGCGGCTGGTCGGAGGCTCAGGGCTCGCGTTGCTGCTCGATCACCGGCGCTCCGACGATCTGGACCTCTTCTGCGGGTTGCGCGAGGACGTAGAACCGATTGTCCGCACGCTGGAGGCTGCGGCGGCGGCCTCCAGCGTCGGCGTCACGCGCGTCGATCTCGTCGACCTGTTCTTCATCGATCGCGCCGGCTTCCCGATCCTCCAGGGCTTCGAGGATGCTCTGAAGAAAGATAGCGGAATGGACCCGGCGTGGTTCGCCTGGGCGGTGTCCCAGATCGAGCTGAAGCCGTTGCGCGGCATGGTCGTGCCGCTCCCAGAGCAGGAGTTGGAGGCGTTCAAGGAGTCGCTGCGCCGAGGAGCTCTGGACCGCGCCGGCGCTGGCGAGAGCGTCTGACGGAGCAAGATCTAGGAGGTGGCGGCGATGCGTTCGCGCGCGAGCTACCTGCGCGCGCAGGAGCCGCCTCGCGCCGCGCTCTACGCCGCCTTGCGCGGCGAGCGCCCCGTCAGCTTGGTGTACGCGTGATAGCCGAGCCAGCGGAGCGGCTCGGGCGGGACGCCCCGGAGGGGGGCCATGTAGAACGGCAGATCCCGCCACCGCGCGTCGTCGCCCGCGTAGATGTCGCAGAGCACGCGGCCCGCGAGGTTGGCGAGCGTCACGCCGTGGCCGCTGTAACCGAGGGCGTAGTACACGTTCCGGTGCTCGCCGCGCACCCCCATGCTGCAGAGCCGGCTCATCGTGATGCCGAGGGTGCCCGTCCAGCGGTGCGCGATCCGAAGCCGCTCGGCCGCGGGGAAATAGCCGGTGAGCCGGCGCCGGATGGCCTCGAACGCCGGCCCTGCCGACTCGGGTGTGCCCGGGTAGGAGGTCTTGTTCCCGTAGAGGTAGGCATACGCTGCGTTGCTGCCCCCGCCGAACACGAGCTCGCCGGCGGGCGTCATGCTGGCGTACGCGATCCGGTCGCGGTCGTCGCTGAAGCCGGCGACCTGCCCCCAGCCGAGCGCGGCGCGCGCCTCGGCGTCGAGCGGCTCGGTCGCGATGACGTGCGAGTGCAGCGGGAAGATGCCGGTCTTGAAGTAGCCGAGGCGCGGCGTGTAGCCGTTGGTGGCGAGCACGATGGCCGCGGCCCGGACGACGCCGCCCGGCGTTGTCAGCTCGATCGTGCGCCCCTCCCGGATCCCGAGCACCGGCGTGTCCTCGTGGACGGCGACCCCCCACGCGAGCAGCAGCGGGCGCAGGCAGCGCAGCAGGTCGACCCCGTTCAGCTGCCCCTCGGTCGCGTCCAGCACGGCCCCGGCCGCGCCCTGGATCCCGAGCCGCTTCGAGAGCGCCGCGCTGTCCAGGTACTGTAGCGAAATGCCCCAGCTGGCCAGCTGCTCCACCCGCGCGTGCGCCGCCTCGGCCCGGCGCGCGTCGGTGAGCACCTCCATGCATCCGTCGCGGCGGTGGCGCACAGGGAGGTCGTGCTCCTGGATCATCCCGACGATGCCGTCGATCCCCGCGCGCGTCGTCTCGTACACGCGGCGCGTGAGCTCCGGATCGCGAGAGCCCACCCCGTTGACCCAGTTCAGCATCATCCCCCCGTTGCGCCCGCTCGCCCCGTTCGCGAGGTGGCGCGCCTCGAGGATCACGACGCGGAGGCTCGGAAACCGGCGGATTAGGTGGTATGCGGTGGAGATCCCGGTGAAACCTCCTCCGATGATGGCCACGTCGGCCGTCGCGTCCGCGCGCAGCGGAGGGACGGGCTCATAGACCGGACCCGCCTCGCTCCACACCGAGCGCGCGGAATCGACGTGCATGAGCGTGTGTGAGTGCGTGTACGTGTCAACGAGCGCTGCACGAGCCACGATGATCACCTATCAGAGGGATGCGCCTCTGGCACCATGAACCCCGGGAGCCCTGCTTGAAGCGACGTGTCCGGCTCTGCATGAAGGATCTCTTCCACCAGGACGTGGTGGAGATGATCGAGCGCGAAACCCGCAAATACCAGATCTGGTCCATCGAGGACCCTTCCGACCCGGACTTCGACGCGGCGTATCAGATCCTCTGGGACTGCTTCGGTCCCCATGGAGAGATGGAGCGCAGGGAGGCGATCGAGGCGTTCCTCCGCGACGACCCGTTCACGCCCGAGCCGTCGGGCACGTACATGCGCTACTTCCTGCTCGTGGCGCGAGACGCGGACGGAAAGGTGCGCGGCGTCCGCGACGGCACCGTGCTCATCAACCCGGCGTACGCTCCGGACCTCTGCGTCATCTACCTCGCTCATATCTTCATGATCCCCGAGGCGCGCGGGACGGTGCTGTCGTACTGGCTGCGCATCTCGCCGGTCGAGCTCGCCATGCAGTACCTCACCGACCTGCATGCGATGGGGAAGATCACCCTCCCCGCGCCCTCGGCCCCGGGCAAGTACTTCGGGATGAACGTCGATCTCGCGGCCGAGGTCGAGTACTTCACGCCGGAAGAGCGCCTGTCGTGGCAGCGCATCCTGTTCTACGGCCGAGGCGGGTTCGACGCGATCAACCCGCGGCACTTCCCCTACCGCCAGCCCGACTTCCGCGATCCCGAGGTGATCCGCGCGACCGGCAACCAGCCGTCTCCCTTCATGGTCCTCGTGCGGCGCATGGGCCGCGAGCGGCAGGCGCAGCTGCCGATCGACGAGGCGAGGGCGCTCATGCGGCTCCTGTACGACGACTTCGCGGATCACTGCGCGCCGCACCTGCTCGAGAACAGCCTCCAGCTCGTCCTCGACCGGCTGGAGGAGCGGGCGAAGCGGAAGAGCTTCGTCGAGCTCTTGCCGCTCCCGACCGGGCCCAGGGATCTGCACCGGCTGAAGCCGCTCTTCCGGCACAACGTGTTCACGAAGTACTACCCGGACAGCGCCGACGTCCGCGGTTACCTGAACAGCGGCATCCGCGAGAGGCTGCTCGCGAACCCGCGCCACCTCGACGAGGAGCTCGCCCGCATCGCCCGGGAGCTGGAGACCCGTCCGCCGTTCGTCTACGGGAGCCGGGACAAGACAGCGACCTGGGAGGGCACGCCGCTCGCTCCGGGCTCGGAGCCGCTCGCTGACGGGCCCGACGCGGGCGAGATCACCCGCGAGGTGCCGGCGCCGCCGTCGACCCTGCCGCCGCGGTGATCCCCCGCGGCGCCGCGCTGGTCACGCCGCCCCGGGCGGAGCGGCGCCGCCGCTCCGGGGGCCGGCCGTCGCGGCCCGCGCGCGCAGGGCGCCCGCGCGGAGCTTTTGCACCGCGGCGGAGGCGGCCTCGTGGGCGTCGAGCGCGCCGCGCAGCACGAGCGCCCGCCCCTTGGCCGCGGCGGCCTCTCCCAGCGTCCCGTCGAGCACGCCCTCGGCGAGCCGGACGAGCGGGCCGATCTCGGCGAGGTTCCGCGCGAGCGCCCGGGCCTCCGTGGCGAGCCCTGACGCCGCCTCGCAGGGCGAGGCGCTCGCGATGGCCGCGGCCTCCTCGCAGAGCTCCTCCGCGACGGGGCTCATGTCGCGCCAGCACGACACGGCCGCGCGCAGGCTGGCCGGCGTGACGTGCGTCGCGCGCGGCGCGTGCGATGCGTCGATCCCGCGCGCCGCGTCGACCCGCGGCCCCGCCGTCGCCGCCTGCGCCGCGGCGATGACGGGCGAGAGGGCGAGGAGCGCGCGCTCCAGGGCGCGGGTGGCCTGCTCGACGCGGACGAGGCGCTCCTGCACGTCGGCGCTGGCCAGCGGGGCGTCGCTCAGCGAGAGCGCCGAGAGCCGGCCGGAGACGTCGATGGCGAGCTGCTCGAGGGCGCCGACGATGCGCTGGTCGAAGCGGCGCGGGACGACGTCGAGCACGCAGAGCGCCCCGAGCACGTGCCCGTGCGCGCGCACCGGCACGCCCGCATAGGCGCGGATGCCGTAGCTCTCGACGAGCTCCTTCGGGACGCGCTCGTCGCGCAGCGCGTCGTCGACGATGAGCGGCACCTCGTCGAGCACGACGAGCTGGCAGAAGGAGTTGCTCCTCGACGTCGCGCAGCTCACGGCGAGCTCGAGGGGGAGCCCGTGCTGCGCGCGCAGGAGCTGGACATGGCGCACGAGCAGGCTGACCACGGCGATGGGCGACCGGGCCAGCTTGGCGGCCCGCACCACGCAGGCGTCGAGGATGGCGTCCGCGTCGGCGCGCAGCACGGCGCCGCGCAGCTCGGCCAGGCGGACGGGGTCGTTCAGGTCGGCCATGATGAGAAGATTACCAGCACGGACCGCGTCCCGAGGCATCTCCCGGCGGCGTGTCGACGGTGGTTCGCTGCGCAGGCTCGATCCCGCCACGCAGGCGGACCTCGAGGCGCTCCCGCCGCACATCAAGGGCGAGATCATCGAGGGTGTGCGGTACACCCAGCCGCGCCCACGCTCGCGCCACCAGCGCGTCCTCGATCTCGAGGCGCGGACGTTCACCTGGAGCCGGCTTCACGAGGGGAAGTGGCTCGCGCTCGGCGTGGCCGTCGGAGAGGCCGATCCGAGTCACGCACCCGCCCGGCGCGCGCAGAAGAAGGCCGGCTTCGACCGGGAGATCCCGAGCGTGTGGATGGTTCGACGTCTCGACTAGCCGTCCGCGCAGATCGCGTACGCGCGAACCTCTCCGGTCACGCCGGAGGTGCTGCCCTGCGTCCCGACCCGCACCGTCGCCGTCTTGAGATCCCACGACGGCACCATCTCGTACGTGCGCATCGCGGTTCGCACGCCGGCGTCGACGCCGCCGGCCACGCTCAGCAGTCGCTTCTCCGCCGGACACGCGGCGACGACCGGGCGCCGATCCCACCCGTTCGCGGCGGTCGCACGCACGCGGACCAGGCCAGTCGGCGCATCGGCGCAGACCGCATACGCGCGCAACGACCAGTTGCTGGTGGTGCCGTCCTGATCCTCGGACGCCGTGACCGTGACCTGATCGAGCGTTTCGTTGGGCCGGATCTCGTCGATCTTCACACGACCATTGCCGTTCGTGATCGTGCCGCCGGAACCGACCACCTTCTTGCCCGACGGGCAGCTCACCGTCCAGGTGCGGCTGGCGCTCGATGAACTCGAGCTATCGGCCTTCGCGACCGTCAGCCCAGAGAGCTGCCGGCTGCACGTGGCGTAGGCCGTGATCTGCCAGTTGATGGTGGTCCCGGCCAGGTCCTCCTGCGCAGCAGCCTCGGTTCCGTACGGGTTCGCTGCGAGGCCTTGCACCGGGATCAGCCCGCGGAACAGGATGTGACCATTCCAGGTCTGGCTCGATCCCATTCCGACGAGCGTGCTGCTACCGGGGCAGTAGACCGTGGGGCTCCGCCACCACGTCGAGCTCAGACCGCTGGATGCCGAGACCAGCTCGAGCCCGTTGACCAGCGCTAGCGCGACGACTTCATTTCCCGCCGCCTTCACGACGATCCCGCGCAGGAGATCGTGACGCGACAGCTTGCCGGCCGCCATGCTCCGAGCGATTGCCTCGTCGAGCGACAGAACATCACCGCTCGGATCGATCACATCGATCAGCGCCAGATCGACCGGACCGGCGGATGGATCGATCCGATAGGCGCCGCCTCGGAGATCGAGCATCAGGCGCTCGTCAACGGCCAGCAGCGCCATGTCATCGGCGGTGATCGAGCGGTCGTCGTGCTCGACACTGGCGACGCTGTTCGAGCCATCGAACTCCGGAATCGTGCAACCCAGCGGCGCCGCGAGCAGCGCGCCCGCGAGCGCAAAATGACGAACGTTCAAGCGAGTCATCATCAGTCTCCTCTCTCTCCAGATTCAGTTGCATCGGCTCATGACGCGCGCGGGCCTAGAGCAAGCGGCAGACCGGCGCGAGCTCCTCAGGCAGAAGCGAATACGACTCATCCGCCATGCAGGCGGAGAGACAATGAGCCCGACCAGCGCCGCATACAGATCTTCAGTTCATGATGCCCCAGCGCACCTTCCAGCCGAACAAATCATCGTGGCCCTTATCGCCATAGTGTCGCGTCCGAGCACGCGCACTGTCAGAGCACACCGCGGGCCAGGGCGCGCCTCGAGGTGGTCATATGCAATCTTGCCCACAACGAGCCCTGCGCCTCTACCGCCCGACGCCAATGCTGCTGCCAGCGTCCGGTGCCTCAGGCACATCCAAGGGACCAACAAGGAGCTCGCATCCGGCAGCGAGCGACGCGAGGCAGATATCAGAGAGACGAAGGGCGCTGAGGGAGTCGCTCGCGGGGACGTCCGTCCGCGTCGCGGGCGCGGATAGCCTCGCAGCGACGGTTCGCGCCCAGGCCAACGAGGCGCCGCGCCGATGCAGCACGCCGATTCGGCGCGGTGTGCGCCGGCGCGGCGCGACTCGCATCCCGGCATCGGCGCTCGATGCAGCCCGCCTGCCTTGAAAGGCCGCGGCGCATCTGCTTGAACCCGAGGCACGGCCTGTGACGACGCACGCCTCCACATTGGCACGACGTGTGCTGTGCAAGGGAATATCGAGCGGCGCGTTGGACGATGCGACTGCCGGGCGCCGGACATATCGCGGGTCACCCCGTCGGCTTGGGCGAGGCCAGGCAGGGACTCGGGTCGTTCGGCACCGTCGGGAGCAGCTGCCCGGGTGCCAGCTGCCAGGCTGGCCATGACTCCTGCTGCAGCAAGGTAGGTGACCTCTGTGTCACCACAACTGACCAGAATGGCTGCTTCCGTGAGCCTGCGAAGCGTTTTTTCAGAGGCGACGTCTTGAGGCCGTAAGCGAAGCAGGGAGAGGCTCTCGCATGCTCGAACATGGTGCGCGAGGCGGGCTCGGAGGACTGCCTGTGAACATGGTCAGTTCCTCCGATAGCTGCGGGAGTATGTGCGGCGGCGTGCGGCGGAGCGCAGTTGGGCTTGACGTCTCCGAAACACGTTGATTGCCTTCTTCCCATCGCGCTGAGGCCATCCGGGTCGCGCCTGGTCCTGCTTGCGGGTTTCTCGCTAAAGACAACAGCGCGAGCGCCCGTTACCATGGGCACGCTCCATGGCCTCCGATCCCCCGCAAGACACCGCCAAAATCGGGCGCAACGCCGGGTCCACGCTCGACGCGCGTGAGAGCGGCGTCACACGGCCGTCGGGACGGGCCCAGACCAGCGGCTTGCTCGTGGTCTTCGAGGGCACCACCTCGCGTCTCGTCTCGCTTCCCGAAAGCGGCGAGATCGTCATCGGCCGCGCCGACGCCTGCCACGTCGTCCTCCGCCAGGCGGGCGTCTCCCGCCAGCACGCCCGCATCTGGATCGACCACGGCCACACCCTCATTGCCGATCTGGACAGCCAGAACGGCACCCGCCTCAACGGCAAGGTCCTCTCTGGGACCGCCGTCCTCCACTCCGGCGACGAGATCTCGCTCTCGGAAGCCTCCATCATCTTCTACACCTCCCCAGCGCACGCGCGGCAGGACGGCCTCCTCGACGCCGCCGCCTTCCGAGCCCGGGTCGAGGCCGAGCTCACCCGTGCCCTCAAGTACGTCCGCTCGGTCACCGTCGCCGCCCTGCCCCTCGGCGCTCGTACCGACCGTGCCAGCGTGAGGCTGTCCGTCGATCCGGTGCTCGGCAGCATCGAGTCTGTCTCGCTCCTGGGAGACGACACGCTGCTCTGGCTCCTGCCCGAGCACAGCGCCGAGGAGGCCGAGGAACGCGCGCGCGTCCTCAGCAACGCCCTCGCCGCGAGCTTTTCGGCCGTGCGGGTCGGACTCGCGACCTTCCCGGACGACGGCATCGACGCGGATACGCTGCTGTCCGCTGCCCGCGAGGCCGGCCGCGAGGCCGGCGAAGGCGAGGTGCAGCGCGCTTCCCGCACGTTCAAGGAGCTCCTCTTCGGAGAACATCGCGTCTGGATCGCCGACGTCGTGATGTTGCGCCTCTATGCGCTGATCGAGCGCCTGGCGAAGGCCGACCTTCCGGTCCTGGTGATGGGCGAGACCGGCGCAGGCAAGGAGCTCGCCGCCACGGCGCTCCATCACCTCTCGCCGCGGGCTGCGAAGCGGCTGGTCACCGTCAACTGCGCAGCCATGCAGGAATCGCTGATCGAGTCCGAGCTGTTCGGCCATGAGCGCGGCGCGTTCACAGGAGCGGTCGCCACCCGCATCGGGGCGCTGGAGGCTGCCGAGGGCGGCACCGTCTTCCTCGACGAGCTCGGCGAGCTCTCCCTCGCCTCCCAGGCCAAGCTGCTGCGCGCGCTCGAGACCCGGCGCATCACCCGCGTGGGCAGCACCCGCGAGCGCGAGGTGGACTTTCGCGTCATCGCCGCCACGAACCGCAACCTGGAGGCGGAGGTGAAGGCCGGTCGATTCCGGCAGGATCTCTTCTTCCGCCTCTCTGCGGCCACCGTGTGGCTCCCGCCGCTGCGCGACCGAAAGCGCGAGCTCCTGATCCTCGCCCGCGCTTTCCTCGACCGCGCGTGCGCGCGAGCAGGCCGTGCGCCCCTGGAGCTCTCCGCCGCCGCCGTGCAGTTGCTCGCCCAGCACGCCTGGCCGGGCAACGTGCGCGAGCTGCGCAACCTGATGGACTTCATCGCGGCGACGGCGGTCGACGAGACGGTCGAGCCATGGCACATCGCCCACCGCGTCCGCCCGACCGACGACAAGAAAGGCAGCGGCACCGAGCCGGAGTCCGAGCCGGCACCGCCGGTCGAGTCGCTCACCCACTTCCGGCCCATCGCCGAGGAGATCGCCGAGCTCGAGCGCAAGCGCATGCTCCAGGCGCTCCACCTGGCGAGCTGGAACCAGACCCGCGCGGCGCTCGCGCTCGGGATGCCGCTGCGCACCTTCGTCACCAAGATGCGCCAGTACGATCTGCGCAAGGAGCGCGGACGGTAGTGCCGCCCCTGTGGACGCCGCCCAGGGAGTTCGACGAGTACCGGCTGCTCGATCCGCTCGGCCATGGATCCATGGGGCAAGTGTGGTCCGCCCTCGACGCGCTGCTCGAGCGGCGCGTCGCGATCAAGTTCATCGGCTCAGCTGGCGATGCGCCGGCCCTCCGGGCCAGGTTCCTCGTCGAAGCGCGCGCGGCGGCGCGCATCCAGCACCCGAACGTCGTGGCTGTCTACCGCGTGGGCGAGGCGTTCGGCCATCCGTACACCGTCACCGAGCTGCTGGCGGGCAAGAGCCTCGATCGGATCGAGCGGCCACTCTCTCCGGACCGCTTGCTCGATCTCGGCACCCAGCTCGCCCGCGGCCTCGCCGCCGCTCACCGCCGCGGGGTGCTGCACCGCGACCTCAAGCCGGCCAACGCCTTTCTCACCGACACGGGCGAGGCGAAGCTCCTCGACTTCGGGCTGGCCAAGCTCAGCCCAGCGCTGGCGCAGGAATGGCCCTCCCCGGCGCCGAGGGGCCGGCGCGGCGGCGAGCCCGGGGAATGCGCGCCGGACGCGCCGAACGTCGCAGATGCCGCGGCCACGGTCCCCGACGCCCCCGCGCCCGGCGCCCTCGACTCGGCGCTCGCCGAGACCGCGCCGTCGTTCGGGGCGCGCGTGGGGGAGGAAGCCAGCGCCGCAGCAACGCCCGTGGTGCCGCCGGCGCTCCAGCTGAGCGCCCCCGGCGGGGTCATCGGCACCCCGTACTACCTGGCGCCCGAGTGCTGGGACGGCGCCGCGGCGACCTGCGCCAGCGACGTCTACTCGCTGGGGGCGCTGCTCTACGAGCTGGCTGCGGGGCAACCGCCTGCGGCGTACCTGTCGGATGGGCCCCTCGCCGAGACCCTCGCCGACATGGTCCGCACGAAGGACGCACGACCCCTCGCCGAGACCGCTCCCCAGCTCGACCCGCGGATCGCGGGGATCATCGAGCGTTGCCTCGCGCGCGACCCGTCGCGCCGCTATGCGACCGCCGACGAGCTCCGCGAGGCCTTCGAGCGACTCGTGCCCGGCGTATCGCGGCTGCTTCCGGAAGGAAACCCCTACCGCGGGTTGCTCGCCTTCGAGGCCGAGCACCGCGCGGTCTTCTTCGGTCGCCAGGCCGAGGGCCGCCTGGTCCTGGAGCGGCTCAAGTCCGACGGCTGCGTGGTGGTCGCCGGGGACTCGGGCGCTGGCAAGTCCTCGCTGTGCCGCGCGGCGGTGCTCCCGGCGTGCGCCGAGGGGGCGCTCGGCGAGGCGGCGGGCTTGCGCATCGCCACGCTCCTTCCAGGTCGCCGGCCGCTCAGCGCGCTCGCCTCCGCGCTTGAAGGGCCGCTCGGCATCGAGGAAGCGAGCGTGTTCGAGGCGCTCCTCGCCGCGCCGGACGAGGCCCCGGCCTACCTCCGCCGCGCCCTGGGCCGCGCGCGGCGGCTGCTCATCTTCATCGACCAGCTCGAGGAGCTGGTCACCTCTGCAGAACCCGCTGAAGCGGACGTTTTCGCGCGCGTCTTCGTCGCGCTCGCGTCCCGCAGGCCCGGCGTCCGCGTGCTCGCCGCGGTGCGGGGCGATCTGCTCGGACGCTTGGCGGCGTCCGCCCCGGGCCTCGCCGACGCGCTCGGGCGCAGCCTCGTCTTGCTCGGTCCGCCAAGCGCCGATGCGCTGCGCGAGATCGTGACCGGACCGGCGCACCTCAAGGGGTATGCCTTCGAGTCGGAGGACGTCGTCGCCGCGCTGGTGAGCTTCGCGGGACGACCCGGAGCGCTGCCGCTGCTTCAGTTCGCGCTCGCCGAGCTGTGGGAGGCGCGCGACGAGGCGCGCCGCCTGTTGCCCCGGGAGGCCCTGCAGCGGCTGGGCGGCGCCGAGGGGGCGCTCGCGCAGCACGCCGACAAGACCCTCGATCTGCTCGCTCCCGACGACGCGGCCGCCGCGCGAGAGGTGCTCATCTCGCTCGTCTCCACGAACGGCACGCGCCGTCGCGCCTCGCGCGACGAGCTGCTCCGCGGCGACGGGCAGCGGCGCGCGGCGCTGGAGGCGCTCCTGCGCGCCCGGCTGCTCGTCGCGCGGAGTAGCGCCGGCATCGAGGGCCACGAGATCGCGCACGAGGCGCTGATCACTGCCTGGCCGCGGCTCCGCGACTGGCTCGACGAAGACGCGGGAGCGCGCGCGCTGCGCGAGCGGATCGAGCGCGCGGCGGGCGAATGGGAGCGGCTCGGCCAGCCGCCCGAGGCGCTGTGGGGACGCCGGCAGCTCGCCGAGCTCGAGCGGCTGACCGAGCTCCCTTCGTCCGACGTGGTGCGGGCGTTCATGGAGGCGTCACGGAGGCGCGAGCGATTGCGCCGCTTCCGGCTCCCCGCGGCGGCGGCGGTGCTGACGACCGCGGCGGTGGCGGCCTGGGGCGGGGCGCGCCTCGCGCAGCACCGCGAGGTCTCGACCCGCGTGGCCGCCCGGCTGGCGGAGGGCGACGCTGCGGCGCGCGCTGTCCGCGCGCTGGAGCAGGCGTGGCTGCGCGCGCGAGGAGAGGCCTACCGGGCGTTCGATGAAGGCAAGTGGCCGGAGGGCGAAGCGCTCTGGCGCGCTGCCCGCGCGGAGCGGGCCAAGGTCGAGGACGCGGCGGCGCGCGCGAGCGCGGCCTACGAGTCGGCGCTGCTGCTCGACTCGAGCCGCGCCGAGGCGAGGGACCGGCTCGCCGATTGGATCTTCGACCGCGCGCTGACCGCCGATGAAGCGGGCGACGAGCGCGAGCGCGACGAGCTGCTCGTCCGCCTCTCGATCCTGGACCAGGGCGGCGCGCGGGCGGCGCGTTTCAGCGACAAAGCGGCCGTCGCCCTGCGGCTCGATCCTCCCGGCGCGCGCGCCCGGATCTCACGGCACCGCCTGGAAGAGGCGCGGATTCTGACGGGGACGCCGCGCGACTTCGCCGGCGGTCCGCTCGATCCAGGCAGCTGGCTGATCGAGGCTCGAGCGGAGGGACACGCGCCCGTACGGCTGCCTCTGCTGCTCCGGCGGGGCGAGCGGCGCGACATCTCGCTGAGGCTGCTCCCCGAGGAGCGGGTGCCTCCGGGCTTCGTCCATGTACCGGCAGGTCGCTTCCTCTTCGGCGCAGACGGAGACGACGAGCTCCGGCGCGTGTTCTTCGAAGCAGCACCGATCCACCCGGTGGAGACGGGCGAGTACCTCATCGCGCGGCACGAGATCACCTACGAGGACTACCTGCCCTACCTGCGAGCGCTGTCTCCGGCGGAGCGGCAGGCGCGATTGCCTGGCGCCGGTTTCGGCGCCGTGGAGGGGTCCAGGGTGGCTCTGTCAGAGGAGAGCGGGAGGTTTGTCCTCACGTTCCAGATGACGGGGCCAGTCTACCGGGTGCGCGAGGGAGAGCCGCTCGTGTACCAGAACCGCGCGACGCGCGCGTCTCACGACTGGGGGAAGCTGCCGGTCCTCGGGATCTCGGCGGAGGACGCGGAGGCCTATGCCCGCTGGCTCGACCGAACCGGCCGGGTAAGGGGAGCACGCCTGTGCACCGAGATCGAGTGGGAGCGCGCGGCGCGGGGCGCCGATCGCCGGAGCTATCCCCACGGAGAGGTGCTCTCGGCGGACGAAGCCAACATCGACGAAACCTATGGTCGAAAGGATGGCGCGTTCGGGCCGGACGAGGTCGGGAGCCATCCCGCGTCCACCAGCCCCTTCGGGGTGGACGATCTGGCGGGCAACGCGTGGGACCTCGTCCGCGCGGTGCGCCCGGGGGCGGTCGTGGTCGCGCGAGGAGGTTCCTTCTACGTCGGCCAGCTCACGGCGCGCTCCATCAACCAGTGGGCGATGACGCCGGCGTTCCGTCACGTCGAGACCGGCGCCCGGCTCTGTGCGGACGTGCAGTGATCGGGCAGCGCTTGCTGTGCCGACTCGGCGCTGCTGTGCCGATTCGGCGTGATTGCGCCGATTCGGCGTAGCGCTGCTCGGCGACGGCGCTCGCGCTCCTCGCACACTGCCGATACGGCCAGGAAGTCCGCTCTCGGTACACCCGTTGCAGACCGCCCGATCATGCCCATGAACGACGTGTATTCTCGAATTCCGCGCACCTGTGCAGCGCTGGCTCTCGCGGCCTGCGGCGCCGACCCCGCGGCCGATGCGCTGGGCGACGATCCTGGAGATATCCTCGAAGCACGTCAGCTCGCGCAGGCGGTGCAGGGCAGGACGGCACAGGGCAGGACGGCACAGGGCAGGACGGCGCTGGGCGAGCTCGCGGGAGGCGGGCCGCCGGTCAAGGTGATGACGTCCGGCGCGACGGTCACAGTAGACGGCATCACGTACAGTGTGTCGCGGTTGACGTGGCAGAACGGGAAGCTCTCGGGGACTTACAGGGTACGTCGAGGCTTGCTATGGCAGACGGTGCCGCTGCCGAACGATGGGGTCGGCGTGAGCTTCAAGGTTCAGCCGATCGACGGCATGGGCCCTGAAGAGACGCTGCGCGTGGTGTCGAAGGTGATGGACACCAATGACGCGAATCTCATGGCGAGCTGCGCGCACCGAACGAACCCTGAAGACGTGCATCTATACAACATTCAACGGTTCGACTCGAAGGACAGCAAAGAGACATGGAAGGACCTTTGCGATGCGCCGGGTGGCGATGCGGTGGGCAGCGGGCGGGCGGTGTTCACCAAGGGGTACTGGAAGAAGCAGCCGGTCGATCCTGACGTGATCCCCAAGACCGATTACGAAGACCAGGATCCGAACGCATTCGGGCTTGCGTGCTGGGACGGCGTCGCCGCCAAGTGCGCTCGCTGGGGCTACAAGGAGTGGCAGACCTTGACCTCGCCGAAAACCGGTAAGCCGGTGGAGATGCGGTCGCTGTTCATCGCCTGCCAGCGCGCCGCCATGGCCGATTACTGCGGGACGGGCGAATCATTCACACAAGAGAACACACCGATCGACATCTGGGATACTCACAACTTCATCCAGAAGAGCGATGAGGCGATCACCTCGCCGATGTTCGCGGAGGAATCCTCGTTTGACGAGTCCAAGGCGGTGTGCGTCGAGGCGAGCCGGTATGAGAGGATGCCCAAGTTCTGCCAAGACAGGTGTAGTCGCCCCCGCGAAGAGACGGCGATGTCGGTTTGCCTGGAGGAGTACGAGCTGGCCGTGGATCTCGGCCAAAAACCGCCGGTTATCGATCGGTCAACCTGCGGCGACGCCCAGCTCATTTTCGTGGACACCGGCTCGGGAGACTACTGTCCGCACAGCCCGGCGACCACGCATGAAGATCCCTACACCAGTCCCCCAACGCCTCCGAAAAGAATGTATAAGAGCTGCAATTCGTGCACGGCTGCCGTGTGCCGGGATTATCCATCGTGTTGCCATCCCGTGACGCCCGAAGGGGGCGGCTGGACGAGCGCGTGCGCGGAGGCCGCACAACGGGGGTGCCTCTATGTGCCCGCCGTATCGACCCGACCCTTCTGCCGCGCGGATACCGTGACCAGCCAGATGGGGGGTACGCTCGGAGGCACGATGATCGGCAGCATGTTGCCCTGAAGTGGAGAGACCGGCCCCCCGGATCGCGCCGCGATCGGGGTCGGCAAGACCAATCCGGAATGGACCGCGCCCTGCGCCTCGTCGGGGCCTATCGCAACTCAGAGATCGGCCGCGGCTCCGCCGGCAGCATCAGCCTCCCTCGCCCGCACCGCCGCGACGAACGTGCCGAGGTGCACCTCGACCACCCGGCTCACGTCGGGCGTGTAGCCGCCCGCGAGGACCCACGCGATCGGGATACGCCGCTCGAGCGCGGTCCGGAACACGATCTCGTCGCGCGCGCGCAGGTCGTCGTGCGTCAGGTCGAGCGGCGAGTATGGGTCCTCGCGGAACGGGTCCGCGCCGGCCTGGTACAGGATCAGGTCGGGCGCGGCGCGATCGATCGCGGGGCCGAGGTGCCGCTCCAGGATCTCGAGGTACGCGGCGCCGCCGCTCCCGCCCGGCACCGGGACGGACCAGCTGTTCTCCGTGTCCGGAGCGCGCTCGCCCTCGACGTCCCGGTACGCCCGGTTCTGCTTGTACCAGTTGCCGTAGATGGAAAGGGCGAACGCCCAGGGGCGCGACGCGAGCAGCGACGCGGTGCCGTTGCCGTAGTGGAGGTCCATGTCGACCACCAGGGCGCGGCGGATGCGCCCCTCAACGCGCGCGCGCTCCATCGCGACGACGAGGCCGTTGAAGGTGCAGAAGCCCTCGCCGTGATCGGCGTGCGCGTGGTGGAAGCCGCTCGCGAGGTTGCCCGCGATGCCTTCCTCGAGCGCCGCGGAGACGGCGGCGATGCAGCCGCCGTTCGTGAAGCGCACCGCCCCGGCGAGCGCCGGCGACCACGGGAGCTTCTGCGACTCGGCCAGCGCCCGGGGCTCGCCGGTCGCGATCGCCTGGACATACCCGGGCGTATGAACGCGGAGGAGATCCTCGTCGCTGACCGGCCCGGGCTCCTCGATGCGCGCGGGCAGGCCGCTCCGCTCGATCGCCTCGCGCACGAGGGCGAACTTGCGCATCGGCATGACGTGCTCGCCGATGTCCGCGAAATAGCGCGGCGTGTGGAACACCCGGATCGGCGGCGAGCCGGCGGCGTCCGAGGTCACTTGCAGACCGACTCGAGGTGATCGAGCGCCTCGCCGACGTGGCGCGGGGCGAAGATCAGCGCCGGCCGGAAGCGGAGCGTGCGCTCGCCCGAGCCGCCCACCTCGAGGCCGCGGTTGCGGAGCGCGGTGAGCGCCGCGTCGCGCCGGGCGGCGTGGGGGAAATCGACAGCGGCGAAGGTGCCGCTGCCCCGGGCGCCCGAGAGCACCGCGGGGTAGCGCCGGCAGAGGTCCTCGAGGCCGGCGACCAGGCGCTCGCCGGTCGACCGCGTGTTCTCGAGGAGCCGGTCGCGCTCGATGACCTCGAGGATCACCTCGAGCTGCGCGCCGCGGAGCGGGTCGCCGAGCCAGGTGTTGAAGACGCGCAGCGGCTCGATCGGCGCGAGCTCCTCGCGGCAATAGAAGCCGCCGAGCTGCATCTTCTTGGAGAACGTGACCATGTCCGGCGGCTCGGGCAGGTCCCACGCCTCGTGCGCCCAGAGCGCGCCGGTCCCGCCGCCGCACGTCTGCACCTCGTCGATGATGAGCGCGACGCCGCGCTCCGCGGTGAGGCGGCGGAGCGCCTGGAAGAAGGCCGGGCTCGCGTGCCGGTCGCCGCCCTCGCCCTGGATCGGCTCGACGATGACCGCGGCGACCTCGTCCGGGTGGGCGTCGAGCGCCGCCTCGACCGCCTCGAGCGAGCGCGTCTCGGCGGCGCGGTTCTGCTCGGCGTGCGCGGCGAGGGGGAAATGGCTCGCGGGGAACGGCGCGACGGGCCAGTCGAACGCGGGGATGTCGAGCTTGTGGATCGGCTTGCTCCGCGTCGCCGAGAGGGCGCCCATGCTGCGGCCGTGGAAGCCGCCATCGAAGGAGAGCACCTTGAAGGCGTTCACGCCGGGCTGCCGGTTGAGCATCGTGGCGGCGAGGTCGCCGTCGCTCGGCTGCGCGCCGCCGCGCCGGCGCCGGGCGAGCCGGATGAACGCGGCCTTGAGCGCGTTCTCGACCGCCTCCGCGCCGGTCGTGAACGTGAAGACGCGCGTGTGCCCCTTCGGCGCGACGCGCATCAGCGTCTTCTCGACGAGGTCGACCCACTCGGGCGCGGGCGCGACGCCGAGCGCGGAGCGGTAGCCGGCGCACCAGTCGAAGCGGCCGTCGCGCCACGCGGCGAGCAGAGCCGGGTGGTTGTAGCCGATGGGCACGGCGGCGATGTGCCCGTACACGTCGAGCAGCACGTTGCCGTCCACGTCGACCATGTAGTTGCCCAGGCTCTTGCGCGCGTCCTGATAGAAGTGGATCGGTCGCGCGTCCTGGTAGCGATGGTGGCGGGCGCGGAGCGCCTCGGACGCAGGCCCCGGGATGGCGGTGCGCATCGAGGCGCGCTCGGGCTCGCCGGGGATGGGCGGGGGGATGTGGGTCGGGGCGTTCATGGTCGGACTCCAATGCAACGGGGGCGGCGGAGCGTCACGCAGATCCGTCGGTCGCGACCGCCGCCCGGACGCGCACCACGATCGATTTCGACGCGGGCGTGTGGCTCTTCTCGGCGATGCTGCCGAGCGGCACGACCACGTTCGCCTCGGGGAAGTAGGCCGCGACGTTGCCGCGGGGGATCGTGTACAGCACGACGCGGAACGCGCGCGCGACGCGCTCCCCGTCGGAGAAGCGGCTCGTGACGTCGACGAGGTCCCCCTGGGCGAGCCCGCGCTCGGCCGCGTCCTCCGCGTTCATGAACACGACGCGGCGCCCGCCTCGGACGCCGCGGTAGCGGTCGTCGAGCCCGTAGATGGTCGTGTTGTACTGATCGTGGCTGCGGATCGTCATCATCAGGAGCTCGCCCGGCTCGAGATCGTGCCGCGGGAGCGGGTGGATCACGAAGTTCGCCTTGCCCGTCGCCGTGCGGAACTCGCGCCGCGCCGCCGCGTTCGGCAGGGCGAAGCCGCGCGGGTCCCGGATGCGCGCGTTGAAGCCGTCGAAGCCGTCGATCGTTCGCTCGATGAGATCGCGGATCCTGTCGTAATCGGCGGTGAGCTCCTCCCACGGCACGCGCGAGCGCGCGCCCAGGGCCGCGCGCGCGAGGCCCGCGACGATCGCCACCTCGCTGCGCAGCAGCTCCGAGGCGGGGGGGAGGCTGCCGCGCGAGCTCGAGACGACGCCCATCGAGTTCTCGACGGTCACGAACTGCGGCCCACCCGCCTGCATGTCGCGCTCGGTGCGGCCGAGGCAAGGCAGGATGAGCGCGCGCCTGCCCGTCACGAGGTGCGCCCGGTTCAGCTTGGTCGAGACGTGCGCGGTGAGGTCGCACCGGGCGAGGGCGCGGGCGGTCAGCGCCGTGTCCGGCGTGGCCGAGAGGAAGTTGCCGCCCAGCGCGAAGAAGACGCGGGCGCGCCCCTCGGCCATCGCCGCGATCGCGGCGACGGTGTCGAGCCCGTGGCGGCGCGGCGGCGAGAAGCCGAAGTTCTGCTCGATCCGATCGAGGAGCTCCGCGGGCGGGCGCTCCCAGATGCCCATCGTCCGGTCGCCCTGCACGTTGCTGTGCCCGCGCACCGGGCACGCGCCCGCGCCGGGCCGCCCGATGTTGCCGCGGAGGAGCAGGAAGCTCATCACCTGCTGCACGTTGGCCACGCCGTTCTGGTGCTGCGTGAGGCCCATGGCCCAGCACGCGATCGTGCGCTCGGAGCGCATCGCGATCTCGGCCGCCGCCCGGATCTGGTCGCGCGGGACCCCGCTCTGCGCGACGATGTCGTCCCAGGGCGCGCCGCGCACGGCCTCCTCGAACGCCTCGAAGCCGTGGGTGTGGCTCGCGATGAACGCGCGATCGAGCACGGCGCCCGGCCGCCGCGCCTCCTCCTCGAGCATCTCCTTGATGATCCCGGTGAAGAGCGCGACGTCGCCGTTGATGCGCACCTGGAGGAAGAGCGTCGAGAGCGGCACGCCCGAGCCGACGAGATCGAGCGGGTGCTGCGGGTGCTGGAAGCGCTCGTTGCCGGCCTCGGGGAGCGGGTTCACCGTCACGATCTCGCACCCGCGCAGCCGCGCCTCGCGCAGCGCCGAGAGCATGCGCGGGTGGTTCGTCCCCGGGTTCTGCCCGACGACGAAGATCGCGTCGGCGAGCTCGAAATCGTGGAGGGAGACGGTCCCTTTGCCCACGCCGATGGCCTCGCGCAGGCCGACGCCGCTCGACTCGTGGCACATGTTCGAGCAGTCGGGCAGGTTGTTCGTCCCGAGCTCGCGCACGAAGAGCTGGTAGAGGAACGCCGCCTCGTTGCTCGTGCGGCCCGACGTGTAGAAGACGGCCTCGTCCGGCGAGCCGAGCGCGCGCAGCGACGAGGCGACGACGTCGAGCGCCTCGTCCCACGACACCGGGCGGTAGTGCGACGCGCCCTCGTCGAGCAGCATCGGATGGACGAGCCGCCCCTGCTTGCCGAGCCAGTGGTCGGACTGCCGCGAGAGCGCCTCGACGCTGTGCTCCCGGAAGAACTCGGGCGTGACGCGGCGGAGCGTCGCCTCCTCGGCGACCGCCTTGGCGCCGTTCTCGCAGAACTCCGCGAGCGAGCGCTTCTCCTCGGGCTCGGGCCACGCGCAGCCGGGGCAGTCGAAGCCCTCGCCCTGGTTCACGCGGAGGAGCGTGCGCACGGCGCGCGCGACCCCCATCTCGCCGACCGCGTGCCGGAGCGTCGCGCCGACCGCCGGGAGCCCGCCGGCCGCCGCGCTGCGCTCGCCGATCCGAGGCGCCTCGGGCTCGAGCGGCGGCTCCGCCTGCACGTCGCGCGGCACGTCGCGGGCCGTCACGACGCGGCCTCCGCCGGGACCGCGACGGGGACCTCGACGCGCTCCCGGCCGGCGTACACGTTGAACCGCCCGTCGCGCGCGAAGCCGACGAGCGTCATCCCGTGCGCCGACGCGAGCTCTGCGGCCAGGCTCGAGGGCGCGCCCACCGCGACCATCACGGGGATCGAGGCCCGGAGCGCCTTCTGCACGAGCTCGAACCCGGCGCGCCCGCTGACCATGAGCACCGCGCCCGGGTCCGGCAGCCTCCCGGCGAGCAGCGCGGCGCCGATCAGCTTGTCGACGGCGTTGTGGCGCCCGACATCCTCGCGGAGGTCGGCGAGCGCGCCGCTCGCGTCGAAGAGGGCCGCCGCGTGCAGCCCCCCGGTCCGCCCGAACACCGGCTGCGCGCCGCGGAGCCGCGCGGCGAGCCCGTGCACGACGCCCGGCGCGAGCCGGGGGACGCCCCGCGCGAGCGGCGCGGGCGGCGCGAGCGCCGCAACGTCGATCGACGCCTTGCCGCAGACGCCGCAGCTCGCGTTCGCGACAGCGAGGGCGCGCTCGGTGCGCCCGAGATCGACGGTCACGTCATCGCCGAGCGTGACGCGCACGAGATCGCCCGAGGGGCCGAGGGCCTCCTCGACGGCGACCACGTCGGCCGCGCGGGAGATGACGCCCTCGGCGAACAGGAGCCCGATCGCGAGCTCGCGGTCGTTGCCGGGCGTGCGCATCGTGATGCCGAGGCGGCGCTCGGCGCGGCGCGCGTCCCCGGGGGCGCGCGCGGCGACGACGATCTCGAGCGGCTCCTCGACGGCGAGCAGATCTTCGGCGTCCGAGGCGCTCTCGTCGGTGATCCTGCGGATCGAAACGGTGGTGGTGCTTGACGTCATGGCGGCGTGTCCGGCGCTCTCAATCGTAGCCCGCGGCGACCCGCCGAGCAGGATTCGCGTGGAGCCGCCCGCCTGGCCGCCGCCGACCACGCTCCGACGCGCCCCGGGCGGAGCCCTCGCAGGGATCTCCGCCGAACAGCCGGCGCCTGCGACGGGTCGCGGAGCCCCAGGGACTCCTGGCTCCGGCTATCCCGAGGACCACGCCGCGCAGAGCCTCTCGAGCTCCCGCTCCGGCACGTCGAGCGGCGCCTTGCCGCGCCACGCCGGCGGGAACAGCGGCATCACCGCGCTCCGGAGCACCGGCGCGAACCCCGCGACCTCCGCCGGCCCCCGCGGGATCCGGATCAGGGGCACGCGCTCGCCCGGGAACGCCGAAAGGCGCGCGAGCGCGTTCTCGCGGATCGGCGCGAGCTCGCCCTGGCTCACCTCGCGCGCGTGCACGGCCTGGTAATGGCGCAGAAACGACTCGGCCCGGGCGCGCGGGATGTCGTCGCGCTCCTCCTCGCCGACCTGGCGCACCACCGCGAGCAGCGGCAGCGGCACCGGCGTGACGCCGAGCGCCGCGGTGTCGCGAAAGTCCGGCTGCGCGTACGGGAGCACGTCCGGGGGGACGATCGCGAACCCCGCGCGCCCGTAGGCGATGAGGCGCACCACCGTGTCGCGGTCGTCCGGGTCGACGGCCTCCATCTCCGCGGCGAGCATCACCTCCGCGCCGTCGCCGCCGGCCCCCTGGCCCCCAGCGAGCCCCGCGTCGCCGAGCGCGCGGCGCGCGAGCGCGACCGGCGCCGCGCGCAGCAGGGCGGCGAGCCCGGAGCGGCGGAACGGCGGCAGGACGAGCGCGTGCGACAGGAGCACCACGCAGCGCCGCGCCGCGCGGTCCAGCGTGACGTAGCAGTCGCGCACGCCGGCGAGGCGCCCGTCGTCCACGCCGCGCGCGAGCAGCATGTGGTACGTCGCCGTGATCGGCGCCCCCGCGTCCGTGTGCGCCCCGGTGAGCCACGCCCAGAGCACCTCGCGGCGCTCGAGCTCGCCCTTCGGCCCGAAGACCGCGTCGAGCGCCCGGTAGCCCTCGTCGAACGCCGCGCCGTCCCGCGCCTCGTCCACGGAGAACTGCGCGAGCGCCCGCGCGACCTTCTCCGGCCCCTCCCCCGGGCAGACGTCGCGCGGATCGACGATCATCCCGCCATCTCGCGCAGCACCGCGTCGAAGACGCCGATCGCCTCGTCGACGTCCGAGACCGTCGTGATGAGGTGCGGCCGCAGCCGCACCGAGCGCGTCCCCGTGTAGCTCGCGAACACCCCGCGGCGGAGCGCGCGCGAGAGGAAATCGTCGCGCGCCGCGGTCGTCGGCAGGTCGAACGCGAGCAGGAAGCCGCGGCCGCGCGGCTCGCTCGCGAGCGCGGGATAGCGCTCGCAGAGCTCCTCGATCCGCGAGAGGAAGTGGCGGCCCGTCGCGCGCACGTTGCCGAGCAGGTCCTCCGACTCGATCGCGCGGAGCGTCGCCAGCGCGATCGCGGACCGCGCGCGGTCGCCGTTGCGCGTCTGGTACATGCGCCCGAACTGCGCGACGTCGTACGCGCTCGTCGCGAAGAACCCGCCCATCTGCATCTTCTTCCCGAAGCACATGAGATCGGGCGGGCGCGGCAGCTCGAGCTGCTCGTGCGCCCAGAGCGTGCCGGTGATCCCCATGCCGGTCTGCACCTCGTCCAGGATGAGCGCCGCGCCCGCCTTCCCGGCGAGCTCCTGCGCGCGGCGGAAGAAGGCCGGGCTCGCGTGCCGATCGCCCCCCTCGGACTGCACGGGCTCGACGATCACGGCGGCCACCCGGCCGTCGTGCGCGTCGAGGATCCGCTCGAGCGCGGCGAGGGCCTCCGCCTCGGCGCGGTCGTTCTCGTCGGCGAAGCGCGCCAGCGGGAAGCGGCTCGCGGGGAAGGGCGCCGTCGGCCAGGGGAACGCGGGCAGGTCGGCCTTGTGGATCACCTTCGAGTGCGTGGCGGACATCGGCCCGAGGCCCCGGCCGTGGAACGCGCCGGCGAACGACACGACCACCGCGTCGGTGCCCGCGTTGTCGAGGATGCTCTTCTGCAGCTCCTCCGGCAGATCGAGCGGGTTCCTCGGCAGCCCGGCGGCCTCCCGCCGGCGCTCGCCGTGCCGGATGAACGCCGCCTTGATCGCGGACTCGACGCCCTCGCCCCCCGCGTCCACGCAGAAGACGCGCGCCATGCCGCGCGGCGCGAACCGCTGCTCGAGCGCCTCCACGAACTCGAACCAGGCCGGCGTCGTCACGAACGGCGTCGACGTCGGGTTCGCGACGGCGCGGATGAAGGCCTCGCGGTGCGCCACCTCGACCAGCGCGGGGTGGTTGTAGCCGAGCGCCCCGAGCGCGAAGTTCGCGAACAGGTCCAGGAACACGTTGCCGTCCACGTCGACGAGCGAGCACCCGCGGCTCGCGATGTCGTCCATCACGACCGCGCGGTACCTCGACTGCATGTCGAAGCCGCCGCGCGCCATCCAGGCGCGCGCCTTCGGCCCGGGCAGCTCGGTGACGACTCTTCGCAGAGGGACGGACGGGAGCGTGGGGCGATCGGAGAAATCCATAGGCAGCGCGAGTATCCCGCACGCCGGGGCGCGTGTCATCGCCGCTTGCCGCGCCCGGGTGCGCGGGTTTACGACGGGGGCATGGGTGACACGCGCGAGACGGTGAAGAGGCTTTGGATCGACAACGCCGAGAGGGAGGCGCTCTCGGGCGAGACGTTCGACACCGCGAACCCCGCGACGGGCGGGGCGCTCGCGCGGCTCGCCCGCGGCCGCCGCGAGGACGTGGACGCCGCCGTGACGTCCGCGCGCGCGGCGTTTCCGCGCTGGGCGGCGATGGATCCGAACGAGCGCGCGCGCATCCTGTGGAAGGCGGGGGAGCTGATCCTCGCGCGGTGCGAGGAGCTGGCGCGGCTCGAGGCGCTCGACACGGGCAAGCCGATCACGGCCGCGCGGGCGATCGACGTGCCGCGCACGGCGGACACGTTCTTCTACTTCTCCGGGTGGGCGACGAAGCTCGGCGGCGAGACGATCCCGGTGCGGGGTCCGTTCCTGAACTACACCGTGCGCGAGCCGCTCGGCGTCATCGGCGCGATCATCCCCTGGAACTTCCCGCTCTTGCTCGCGGCGCGGAAGGTGGCGCCCGCGCTCGCGGTGGGCAACGTGGTGGTCGTCAAGCCGCCGGAGGAGGCGAGCCTCACGACGCTGGAGCTGGCGCGCATCCTCGCGGAGGCGGGGGTGCCGCCGGGGGTCGTCAACGTCGTCACGGGGCACGGCGAGGAGGCGGGGGCTGCGCTCGTCGAGCACCCGGGCGTCGCGAAGATCTCGTTCACGGGCGGCACGGAGACGGGCAGGACGATCATGCGCGCGGCGGCGGGCACGCTGAAGAAGGTGTCGCTGGAGCTGGGCGGCAAGAGCCCCAACATCGTCTTCGCGGACGCGGACGTGGAGAGCGCCGCGAAGGCGGCGGTGACGGCCATCTTCTACAACCAGGGCGAGCTCTGCACGGCGGGGAGCCGGCTCCTCGTGGAGCGCTCGGTGCACGACCGCGTGCTGGAGGTGGTCACGAGCGGCGCGCGCCGGCTGGTCCCCGGCGATCCGCTCGATCCGTCGACGCAGATGGGCCCCCTCGTCTCGGAGGCGCATTTCACGAAGGTGCTCGGCTACATCGACCGTGGCGCGGCCGAGGGGGCGCGCCGCGAGACCGGCGGGCGCCGCGAGGGCCCGGGGTTCTTCGTCGAGCCGACGGTGTTCTCGGCGGTCTCCCCGTCGATGAGCGTCGCCCGCGAGGAGATCTTCGGCCCCGTGCTGGCGGTCCTCCCCTTCGACGACGTGGAGGAGGCCGCGCGCGTCGCGAACGCGACCGAGTTCGGCCTCGCGGCGGGCATCTGGACGCGCGACGTCGGCAAGGCGCACGCGCTGGCCGCGCGCCTCTCGGCGGGCACGGTCTGGATCAACACATACAACCGCTTCGACGCGGCGAGCCCGTATGGCGGAACCAAACAATCCGGCTTCGGGCGGGAGAACGGCCGCGCGGTGCTCGACGAGCTGACGCAGCTCAAGTCGGTCTGGGTCTCTCTCAGCTGAGCGGGGCTCACCCGCTCGGAGACGCATCGACTGTAACGACGCGCCGCCGAGCGTCATCCTCATTCCGTCGTCGTCTGCAGCCGACTATTTCGGCGCGACTATTTCGGCGGGAGCGGGGCCTCCTTCGTGCCAGGGGCCGGGGGCTGCGCGCCGCCCTGGGTCCCTGTCGCGCCCGCGCCCGCCGGGCCGAGCTTCTGCGAGAGCGCCTCCGCGTCCTTCAGGTGCTTCTCGATCGTCGGCCGGAGGTCGTTCTCGACCATCGCCCTCAGATCGGCGTTCTTCGCGTTCGGCAGCGCCTTCCTGTCGAGGAAGTCGAGCGTGTTCTGGTGATCCTTGATCATCGTGGCCACGAACTGCTGATCGAAATCGGCCCCTTGCAGCGTCTTCAGCTGCTCGAGCGCGCTCTGCGTCTCCTCGGTGAGCTGCTTGCTCTTGTCCGAGTCCGCCGCCGTGATACCGAGCTTCTTGACCAGCTTGGCCTGCTTCGCCTTGGCCTCGGCGTGGTGCTGGGCGATGGCCTTGGCATAGGCCTTCACGTCCTTGCTCTTGGCCTTCGTCTGCGCGAGCTGGGCCTCGTCGATCTCCTTCTTGTTCGAGGCGTCGAGCACGGCGAGGATCTGCTCGTCGGTCAGCGGGGCCTCGGCCGGGGCGCTCGGCGTCGTGGCCGTCCCCGGCTGCGCCGCCCCCGCCTGCGGCTCGGTGCCGGGCGGCGGAGCCGGCGGCATCGCCGGAGGGGCCGCCTCCGGCAGCGGCGGAGCGGCGGTCGGGGCCGGCTGCGGTGGTGCTTCGTTCGTGCTGGGGCTGCTCGCCGGGGGCGTGTTGGAGCAGCCGACCCCAACAGCGAGACCGATCGTCAGGACGAGAGCGTTGCGCGATGCAACCATGGGCAAAGACCTCCTCACGTGGATTCGAGTGCCGGCCCCCGTGCAAGATCCGGTGCACGGCACGGGTGCCTCCTTTTCTCCCGAATCCACGCGACTGCCTCCCTCCCTGCTGTGGCAAGTTGCTACGGGAGTGGGCGAATCTGCCTCATCAGTCCGCTCAGAAGGATGCCTGTGGCGGACTCGACGGTTGCGGGGTGATGCTGTCGCACGACAGCCCCGGTAAGGCCGCGCGGCACGGCGCGATGACCTCGGCGAGCACCTCGCGGCGCAGCGCCCCGAGCGCGCGCGCCGGGAGCAGGCCGAGCGCCTCGTGCACGGCGGGCCCGGGGGCCGGGTCGACGGCGTAGCGGGCGGCGGCGCGGGAGAACGCCCGCTCCGCCGCGGAGCGCGCCGGCTCGCCGAACGTCGCGAGCATCCACGAGAGCGCCCTCCACGAGAGCGCCGCGTGCCGCTCCTCGTCGGCGGCGATGCGCGCGAGCGTGGCCGCGAGCGCCGGATCCCCCGCGCGCTGCGCGATCTCGCGGCCCTCCGCCGCGCCCAGCGCCTCGCCCACGCAGCCCTCCTCGACGAGCGCCTCCACCACCTCGGCGACGCCGGCGCCGAGCGGCGCCGTGGCCGCCTCGAGCAGCGGCCCGGGGCCGATCGCCCGGCCGGCGAGGCGGGAGGCGACGCCGTAGGCGAGGCGCGCGTGCTCCACCTCGTCGAGCGCGGCGCGGTGCGCCTCGCCGACGAGGGCGGCCGGCGCGCCGAGCGCGAGGAGCTGGAGGGAGAAGCGGGCGAAGCTCGCGATGGACGCGTGCTCGAGCGCGGCCACGGCGGCGTAGTGCGCCGCGGCGAGCTCGCGCGCCTCGGGCGAGAGGGACGCGACATCGAGCTCGGCGGGAGCGCGCCAGTCGTCGCGCGCGGCGCCCTGCGCGGCGCGCGGCTGGCCGTCGACGACGAACGGGCGGCCGATGGCGCACGAGATCCCGGCGCACTCCCAGCGCACGCTCTCGGCCTCCGGGTCGGTGACGACGCAGGCGGCGCCGCGGCTCTCGTCAGAAGATCGGCAGTCCGCGTCGCTCAGGCAGGTATCTTCCTTGGTGCGACAGGCGAGCGTCACCTGCTCCCAGCAGCCGTTGAAGTACGCCGACAGGCCGCAGGTGCTTCCGGGGCAATCGGCGTCGACCGAGCAGAGGGCCTTTGCGCAGACCGAGTGCTGCTCCCGGAGGGCGCCTGTCCCCTTGCACACGCAGGCCTCGGACGCGCCGCACTCCGCGTCGCTCTCGCAGGCGTACTCGCAGCCGCAATACGCGCCTATCTGCCCGAACGAGCTCACGCACTTTCCGCGGGGTCCCTCCTTGCAATCGGCGTCCGTCCTGCACTGGAACGTCCGCTCGGTGCCGCTGCACGCGCGCTGGTCGATGGTCGCGTCGCACCGGACCCGCGTGGCGCGGTGCACGGTGCCGTCCCGCTCCGTCACCCAGCCCACGCCCCGCGGCGGCCGGGGCGCGGGCTGGCCCGGCTCTTCCGGGACGCCGGCGTCGCGGGGCGTGGCCTGCGGCTCGCCGAGCGTGACGACCGCGACGTCGGGGCTCTTCGCGTTGGAGCAGCCGGCGGCGCCAGCGGCGAGGAGGAGGGTCATGCGGAGCGAGCGATGGCGTTCCATTCGCGGAAGGCTAGCAGAGGGGCGCGCGAGGCCGGATCGATGGGCTCGGGGCGCTGCGCGCCGGCGCCGGCGCCGACGCAGCGCGGGCGGAGCGCGTGGAGAAGGAGCTCGCTGTCGATCCGGGACAAGGCGGAGCGCGTGGAGCAGCAGCTCGCGGTCGATCCGGGACAAGACGGAGCGCGACGCTGGCGAGCTCGCGGAGGTGGTGAGGCGTGAAGACAGAGTACGACGTACCGGCGCGGCGATCGGGCGCGGAAGGAGCACGTCGAGTGGGTCCGTCGATGCCGCCCAAAGCGCCAGCGGTGCCCGTGCCCTCGGTCGGGCGCGCTGGTTGGAGCCGCTGCTGTCCCTCACAGGCGAGCGAGCCGACCGTCTTCGAGCAGCACCCACGGGGCCGAGGCTGAGTACGCCTCTGTCCCGGCAACGGGAAGGCTTGGCGCATCCGTCAGCTGGTCGAGCCCCTCGTCTCGGAGCCGCGCCCCACGCTCGGTGAGGCGGTAGACGCTCGAAAGCATCGGGTAGCCAGCGCCTGGCGGCTTTGGGCCAGGCCCGCGCTCCACAGCCGCACTCGAGTCGTGGTCTGCCCAGTGCTCCAGCCGGCGCGGCAGGAACAGGTCGCCCGTACAGAAGAGCAAATGCCACATGTCCACGAGCGTCTCCGACTTCTGGGCGGCCACGCCCGCCGGCGTCTGCCACTCAGGCAACAGGCGAGAAAGCGTGATCTCGTCGAATCGACTCAGGCGCAAGGCTGCTTCCGTGGTCCTTCTTGGAAAGAAGGAAGAGAGGAACGCCCACAGGGGAGCGAGCTCTGGAAAGCTTTTGTCACCAGCAGAGCAGCTCTCCACGAACGGCAAGGGGTCCTCGTCGACGTAGCTGTTCCAGAGGCGAACGGCGCGAGCGTAGCGTTCAGGCGGCCAGGGGCTCGCCTTCTCGATTCGCGCGAGAAGGGCTTCGTCAGGGTGGTCGGACACCGAATGACTGCAATCGAACGGTCGCTTCGATCCCTCGTGACTTCTTGGCCTTGAACGGACGACGGGCTCAAGCTCGAGGATGAGGATGTCGTCACAGGCGAGCCCTAGGTCGCGCAACCAGCTACAGGCCCGCCAGAGGTTCACCCGCTCGTGGAGGCTCGATGATACCCACGTTACGACAGGCAACTCCCACCGGGTCTCCGACGAATAGAGGCTATCCCACAGCTCGTCCGAGCTCCACCAAATCTGACGCTGCCGGACATGCTCAAGAGGACTCGGGCGGCTCGGTCCGGTAAGAAGGCGGTCGGAAGCGAGCACGACACGGGTCGCGCCGATGCGAAGCAATTGCTCTGCGGTCGGCGCGTCGAAGGCAACGTGCGTCGCCGTGCGAATGTCAACGAGGGGTGTCATGCTCAGCGAAACCCGCAGCTATAGCACTCTCTGTACTTGTAATCATGCTCCTGCCAGCAATTGTCCTGGCAGATGGCGCAGAGCGTGTAGCCTGTGGTGACGTAGCGGTTGCATGGATAGCCCTTTGCAACGCAGGCGTCGTACATCTCGGTACACTTGTTGATTGGTGAGCACCCTGCCATCAGCTCGAACGATTCGCTGCCTACGTCTTCGGCTTCGCCTTCGTCACCTGGTCCGAGATAATCTCCCGCCCCTACGGATCCTGTCGGGTATCCGGCACCCGCGCTTCCCGGCTCCACTGTGTCGCAAGTATAGGACAAGTCGCATGCAGACGTGAGCACCATTCCAAGGACGCCGCACAGCACGAGCGCGCTCGCCTTCTTCAGGCCGCCTCCCATGTTTCCTCTCTTTCGGGACACGCGCACCGTCCTCCCACCGGAAGGCGACGTCAATGGTGATCTGAGCGACAATACATCCGCGCGAGCCTGCCACCGGCGGACCAAGCGCGACCGGTCGCGGCGGTGGACCGGAGCGCGTGTTAGCGAGCTTGGCACTGTCTCGTCCACCGGTGGCTCGCTACGTTCAAAACGGATCGCTCGACGGCTCGCCGTCCGCTATGAGCGTCGGCCTGGCCCGGCCGTCTCCGTGTGACGTCCGTGTGCCCCGGCGTCAGGGCAGGGCACGGGGCTCCACGGCCGAGCGTCGGCCGGGGCCGTTCCCGCGCGGATGACGAAGCGAACGGCGCCCATGTCCCGGCGCGGGCGGTCGCCGAAAAGTGGACCTCCACTGGGCCGACGAGCGACCCCGCCTGTCGGCGCGCGTCCCGGTGAACGACCTGAAGGCTCGGAGGTGCTGCTCCGGCCCTTCGCTCTTTGGGCTGCCGGCAGGGAGATCGTCGGCGACGACGGCGGCGGAGGGCCGCTTCTCGGCGGTCGAAGCGCTGGCCTACGCCCCCGGGACCAGCGAGGTCCCGCCGGCTCGCGCCGCCTCGGGTCCGGGGAGCCAGGTGGACCGGCCCGTCCAACTTCACGCGGTTTCCGAGGAGCATCGACAGGATCACCGCGACGACAGCGTGAAGGTCGCCGACGAGCTTGGGGGGCTCAACGGCATCACGGCGGGAGCGCGGTAGAAGTCGTTCCCGTCGGGGTACTCCACCAGTACTCAACGCCTTCCGGCATCACGGCGGGGAGCGCCTCGGCCTCGATGCGCGCGCGGGCCTCGGCACGCAGTGCTCAACGCCTTCCGGCATCACGGCGGGGATCGCCGCAAGCTCCCCTCTGGGTCGACTCGGTACGTGATGTGCTCAACACCTTCCGGCATCACGGCGGGGATCGCTCGCCGCTCATGGGATCGCGCCCCGGGTCCAGCATGTGCTCAACGCCTTCCGGCATCACGGCGGGGATCGCCAGGTTGAGGGATCGTTGCCCTCCGGGTTCACTGGTGCTCAACGCCTTCCGGCATCACGGCGGGGATCGCGCGATGATCCCGTCATCGTCGGTACCGCCGAGGATGTGCTCAACGCCTTCCGGCATCACGGCGGGGATCGCGTGGCGAGCGTGCGCGGGCTCGTGCGCCGAGGGATGTGCTCAACGCCTTCCGGCATCACGGCGGGGATCGCTCGACGCGGAGCGCACCTCCGTGCCGCTGCACGCGGGGTGCTCAACGCCTTCCGGCATCACGGCGGGGATCGCTTTTTCGACGCCAGGACGAGGACAGCACTACTTCCAGTGCTCAACGCCTTCCGGCATCACGGCGGGGATCGCAGGTGCGGCGCGATCTGCGCGGCCTCCTCCTCGGTGTGCTCAACGCCTTCCGGCATCACGGCGGGGATCGCCAGGGCGACGCGGATCGCTTCGTATCGGTGGTGAAGGTGCTCAACGCCTTCCGGCATCACGGCGGGGATCGCTCCGGCGACATCGATCTCCGTGTTCTCGCGCGTCATGTGCTCAACGCCTTCCGGCATCACGGCGGGGATCGCCCTGCACTGCAGGAGTGGATCCCGCCGCCGACCCACGTGCTCAACGCCTTCCGGCATCACGGCGGGGATCGCCTCCGCTTCCTTCGCCCGCAGCGACTCGGCGGCGCGGTGCTCAACGCTTTCCGGCATCACGGCGGGGATCGCGTCCAGCGTCGACAGCCGGACCGGCTCGTTCTCGGCCAGTGCTCAACGCCTTCCGGCATCACGGCGGGGATCGCGAGGAGCGGACGGGCTACTGCGAGCTCCTGCAGAGGTGCTCAACGCCTTCCGGCATCACGGCGGGGATCGCCGCTGGTGACGCTCGGGGATGATGATCCCGAGCGGGTGCTCAACGCCTTCCGGCATCACGGCGGGGATCGCGCGTGATAAAGCTCGCCGTGAGTTCGCCGCTGTGTGCTCAACGCCTTCCGGCATCACGGCGGGGATCGCATGGTGTGTGGACAAGCACCATGTCTGCCGCATAGGTGCTCAACGCCTTCCGGCATCACGGCGGGGATCGCTGCGCAGCTCTGCTTACTTTCGGCGCCGTGGGGGTGTGCTCAACACCTTCCGGCATCACGGCGGGGATCGCGCATGGAGCGTCTGGCGATGCCGGAGTATCTCTATCGGTGCTCAACGCCTTCCGGCATCACGGCGGGGATCGCACAAGCCGTCGCCTTCCTCGCGCTCAGCTACTCGTAGTGCTCAACGCCTTCCGGCATCACGGCGGGGATCGCCTCGAGGTCAACGAGCTTCAGGGCACCTTCGAGGTGTGCTCAACGCCTTCCGGCATCACGGCGGGGATCGCTGGTGGCAGAAATCGATCTACATCTTCATCAGTTAGTGCTCAACGCCTTCCGGCATCACGGCGGGGATCGCAGTTGGTAGAAGAGCTTGGTGGATGGAAGTTGTAGTGCTCAACGCCTTCCGGCATCACGGCGGGGATCGCAGAGGGCTGGGACGTCCCACGCGCCGATGGCCCAGTGCTCAACGCCTTCCGGCATCACGGCGGGGATCGCCGCGTGGACGGCTCGTAGAAGACGTGGCCAGACGTGTGCTCAACGCCTTCCGGCATCACGGCGGGGATCGCCACCCTTGCCAGTCTTGGCCGAACCGGGTTTCCAGGTGCTCAACGCCTTCCGGCATCACGGCGGGGATCGCATGTACGCGTTTACGATCGTCAACGGCGGCGCAATGTGCTCAACGCCTTCCGGCATCACGGCGGGGATCGCGGCAGCGCGCTGCGCAGTTGATCGTCGAGGTGCGGGTGCTCAACGCCTTCCGGCATCACGGCGGGGATCGCCGCGACCGCGCGATCCAGCTCTCCGTGAAGGGCATGTGCTCAACGCCTTCCGGCATCACGGCGGGGATCGCGACGGCCTCTCGATGTTCGCCGTCCCGCCGGACCTGTGCTCAACGCCTTCCGGCATCACGGCGGGGATCGCAGGAATGGCGAGAAGCCCGCCGGGGTGCTGCGCGAGTGCTCAACGCCTTCCGGCATCACGGCGGGGATCGCGCCGGCCTGACCGACGAGCAGGTCGCCGCGGAGTTGTGCTCAACGCCTTCCGGCATCACGGCGGGGATCGCGCGCACCGGGCCTTCGCGCCAGCGTCGACCACGAGTGCTCAACGCCTTCCGGCATCACGGCGGGGATCGCCCGTCCACCGAGATCTGATGCGAGACCACCAACGTGTGCTCAACGCCTTCCGGCATCACGGCGGGGATCGCTGGGATCGCGCGCGCGTCGACCGCGAGCACTGGCCGTGCTCAACGCCTTCCGGCATCACGGCGGGGATCGCGCGGAACGCTGGAGATACTACGACATGTTCGTTGTGCTCAACGCCTTCCGGCATCACGGCGGGGATCGCCAGCTTGCAGACATGAGCGATTAAAAAATCACGATTGTGCTCAACGCCTTCCGGCATCACGGCGGGGATCGCACGATCACCCTGACGAGGCCCATGGCCAGACTCCAGTGCTCAACGCCTTCCGGCATCACGGCGGGGATCGCCCGGGTCCGTTCGTCACCTCGCCGCGGTGGACGCGTGCTCAACGCCTTCCGGCATCACGGCGGGGATCGCGGGAGACCGCGACGATCGGCCGAGGCTTCGCCGCACAGTGCTCAACGCCTTCCGGCATCACGGCGGGGATCGCACGACCGAGCCCGCTGTGGCCGGTGGGCTCGTGGAAGAGGTGCTCAACGCCTTCCGGCATCACGGCGGGGATCGCAGCTTTTCGCCGTCGTGAAGCTCCCAATCCATGGGTGCTCAACGCCTTCCGGCATCACGGCGGGGCTCGCTCGGTGTAGGTGCCGACGCCGCCGGTGCGGGTCAGGTGCTCAACGCCTTCCGGCATCACGGCGGGGATCGCAGGAACGCGTCAGCGGCGTGATCGTCCCCCGCCTGTGCTCAACGCCTTCCGGCATCACGGCGGGGATCGCCCATCAAGGCCCCGCTGACCGCCGACGCCCTCTGGCAGTGCTCAACGCCTTCCGGCATCACGGCGGGGATCGCGCACGAGCGCCTGGTCCACGAGCACCTCGGTCACGTGCTCAACGCCTTCCGGCATCACGGCGGGGATCGCGTGCTCAACGGGACGACGTATCCACTAGCCAACATGTGCTCAACGCCTTCCGGCATCACGGCGGGGATCGCCCCAGTCCGGGCGGTTCTCTCGGTAGCTATTCCGGTGCTCAACGCCTTCCGGCATCACGGCGGGGATCGCCGCACCCCAGTCGATGGGTGTCATGTCGGCCGGGCTGTGCTCAACGCCTTCCGGCATCACGGCGGGGATCGCCCGATCGGCACGCCGTCATACTCATGCCGAAGCGTGTGCTCAACGCCTTCCGGCATCACGGCGGGGATCGCGAAGATGACGGTTACGGCCGCGATGATGTACTCAAGGTGCTCAACGCCTTCCGGCATCACGGCGGGGATCGCAGCGCGCCGAGCCCGTAGATGAGCTCGAGCGAGAGTGCTCAACGCCTTCCGGCATCACGGCGGGGATCGCTGAGGTCGGTCAGGAGGTCGTCGAGCGGCGTAGGGTGCTCAACGCCTTCCGGCATCACGGCGGGGATCGCCCAGACCCCGGGTGCCGTTCAGGAACTCGTACAGGTGCTCAACGCCTTCCGGCATCACGGCGGGGATCGCACCTTCCCCGATCTGTTCCTTCGCGGCGTGTTCCGCTTGTGCTCAACGCCTTCCGGCATCACGGCGGGGATCGCACTCACTAAGTGGATCAAATAAGATCCAACTGGAAGTGTGCTCAACGCCTTCCGGCATCACGGCGGGGATCGCTCAAAAGACCACAGAGACGCCCCATCGCTCTCGGTGCTCAACGCCTTCCGGCATCACGGCGGGGATCGCACGCTTATAACACCACCGGTAACCGCTCCCGTCCGGTGCTCAACGCCTTCCGGCATCACGGCGGGGATCGCTCGATTTCGATGAAGGAATCAAAACGGATCAGGGGTTGTGCTCAACGCCTTCCGGCATCACGGCGGGGATCGCAACCCGCGGCGCTCGAGGTCACCGAACACGGTTTCGAGGTGCTCAACGCCTTCCGGCATCACGGCGGGGATCGCGACCTTTCGACGCAGCTCGCGCAACGACTCTCGCTTGTGCTCAACGCCTTCCGGCATCACGGCGGGGATCGCCCGCTGAACCGGCTCATCAGCGTCGTGAGCGCGTTGTGCTCAACGCCTTCCGGCATCACGGCGGGGATCGCTCGTGCATCTTCTCCGCGAACTCGCGAGGCATCATGTGCTCAACGCCTTCCGGCATCACGGCGGGGATCGCTCGCCACGCGCGGCGGCGGTCTCACGCTGGGCAAGTGCTCAACGCCTTCCGGCATCACGGCGGGGATCGCGGCCGACGCGCTGGACCGCCTCACGGCCCTCGCGACGTGCTCAACGCCTTCCGGCATCACGGCGGGGATCGCCGCCCGGGTCGAACCGTGCCTTCGCGAGCTGCATGTGCTCAACGCCTTCCGGCATCACGGCGGGGATCGCAAGCACGGGCCGCCCGAGCGTCTCGGCGTCGCGTAGTGCTCAACGCCTTCCGGCATCACGGCGGGGATCGCCTGGCGACCTTGGCCATGTTCCCGCCGCACTGGACCCAGTGCTCAACGCCTTCCGGCATCACGGCGGGGATCGCTCGGAAGGGCCGGACGTGGTGCGGAAGGAGCATGTGCTCAACGCCTTCCGGCATCACGGCGGGGATCGCTCGCAGGGCTCGTATCTCGCCGAGTGCTCGCGTGGGTGCTCAACGCCTTCCGGCATCACGGCGGGGATCGCTTCCCAAGAAGGTCGCGAGCATCGACGCGACCGGCAAGTGCTCAACGCCTTCCGGCATCACGGCGGGGATCGCCATCGCTTGGTGCACGGTAGCCTCACCGGTTCTCCGGGTGCTCAACGCCTTCCGGCATCACGGCGGGGATCGCCCCTGGCCGGCGCCATGTAGCCGGCGTGACCGAGTGCTCAACGCCTTCCGGCATCACGGCGGGGATCGCGTCGGGCTCCGCGGCATCGGCTGGCGCGTCGAGACGTGCTCAACGCCTTCCGGCATCACGGCGGGGATCGCGATGATGCGCGCCACGCTCGCAGAGCGCCTCGGGCTGTGCTCAACGCCTTCCGGCATCACGGCGGGGATCGCGTGGCCGAGGGGCGGCGGGTCGGACGCCTCGGTCACGTGCTCAACGCCTTCCGGCATCACGGCGGGGATCGCTTGGAAGCGTGCCCCGTGGCGAGCCCTGACGCTGGGTGCTCAACGCCTTCCGGCATCACGGCGGGGATCGCCTCCCGGAGGCTACATGCTCGACAACGTCCTTTCGTGCTCAACGCCTTCCGGCATCACGGCGGGGATCGCCAGACGCGGATGCCGAGCGCGACCGGCAACAGCTGTGCTCAACGCCTTCCGGCATCACGGCGGGGATCGCTCGAGCTGCTCGTGGCACGCGTTGACGAAGTCCTGGTGCTCAACGCCTTCCGGCATCACGGCGGGGATCGCTGCTGGGCTTCGAGTTCGGCGACCGGGGCGCCGGCAAGTGCTCAACGCCTTCCGGCATCACGGCGGGGATCGCCGGGGTTGCGCTCGTCCGCCTCACCGAGGCCTGAGGGTGCTCAACGCCTTCCGGCATCACGGCGGGGATCGCACGTGACCAGCGGCGCCACCGGCGACACGCCTGAGCTGTGCTCAACGCCTTCCGGCATCACGGCGGGGATCGCGGGCCGGGTCCGACTCCTCGTCGGTGCCGATGGCCGGTGCTCAACGCCTTCCGGCATCACGGCGGGGATCGCACCCCGACACCCAACAGCGAGACCGCCGCCAAGCCGTGCTCAACGCCTTCCGGCATCACGGCGGGGATCGCAGGGGCAGACGTCCGCGATGGTGCGGGAGAGGAGCAGGTGCTCAACGCCTTCCGGCATCACGGCGGGGATCGCAAGGGGTCGTGTCGGCGGGGGAGTTCATCGACGTGTGCTCAACGCCTTCCGGCATCACGGCGGGGATCGCCGCCTCCCGAGCCCCCGGAGCCCGAGCCGCAGCCGATGTGCTCAACGCCTTCCGGCATCACGGCGGGGATCGCCCGCATGCCAGGTGCCCTGGGGCGCGTACCACGGGTGCTCAACGCCTTCCGGCATCACGGCGGGGATCGCCCCGCCCACCACAAGCAATTGATATCATTCACCAATTTTTCCACTCCAGCAAGCTCCTCCCTTCCCAGACCGCCACGCGCGCCCCGCTCCCGTGCGCGCCCCTCGTCCAGCAGCACCTTCCCCCGCGTCGGCGGCCATTCACGCACCCGCCCAGCCCTCAGCACGACGTAAATTATCGTAATCACTGGGTTCGAATGTCAAGGATCAGGGCGCGCGCGGAATCGCGCGCCGGTGCTTGATCCTCCGCCTCACACGATCCGGAACGGCGGAGGCTCCAGATCGAGCGGCGTCAGATCGTTGCCCTGAACGGTGACCCTGGTGGCGCAGTCCGGGCAGAGTCGGATGACCATCAGGCGGTCCGTCGGCGCGATGAGCCCGGTCAGCTCGAAGCGCAGGCGCGCCAGCTCGCGCGCTGTCCCGCGCACGCGGAAGACCGAGTACTGAACGGGCTTGCCCCAGGCGCTCAGCACCTTGTGCACCTTGCGCAGCGCCTTGGGTTCGGAGACATCGTACACGACGAGATGCCAGTGACGGGGCTCGGGCATGGGGACCTCTACCGGATTCGAAAGCGGGCAAACAGACCAGGCTCGCCCGACCACTCCTTCTCCAGGAGCCGCGCTTCGAGCTCCATCATCCGCGCATAGGAGAGAGAGAAGCCGAGCACGTCGTGGCGGTACTCCTCGTGCTTGCGGCGCTCGTACACCTCGATGAACGCGCGGTGGCCAGCGTCCGACAGCCAGACCTGACGGCCCGTGATCACGAAGTCGCGCTCCGCATCGAACGTCCGGCGGTTGACAGCGCCGAGGACCGCCATATCGACGACCGGGACCCGGAACAGCTCGGTCAGATCCAACGCGAGCGGGAACGCCGCGGAACGCGGCTGGTGCAGCACACCGAAGCCGGGCTCCAGGCCCACCCTGAGGATCGCGCTGAGCACGTCCCGGTAAAGCAACGTGTAGCCGAACGAGAGCAGCGCGTTGAAACGATCCTCCGGCGGCCGGCGAGACCGACCACGGGGGCGCAGCGCATCTCCGGCGTCCGGGTGGACGAGCGCCGCGAGCGCGCCGAAGTAGCCACGCGCAGCGTTGCCCTCCTGCCCCATCAGCGACGTGCGATCGGCGGCCTTCGCCGCGCGGCGAAGGCCGCCGCGCAGGCTCTCGATCGGCTCGTCGAGGCCCGCGCGCAACGCTTCGTCCTTGCGCGACGCCCTGAGCACGTGGCGCAGTTGCATCTCGATCTTCGCCATCACCAGCCGCCGGGCGAGCCCGATGGCGAAGACGTCGTCCGTCAGCCCGCGGAACTGGCGGATCCGCCGCTGCACCCCCGAGCTCCCGCCGCTGAACACGCCGACGTGCGCCCCGCCAGCGCCAACGAAGTGGACGGCGATCTCCTCGGCGGCGCAGAGCCGGAGCGCCTGCGTCGTGATCTGAGCGTGACCGTGCACGACGATGTCGCTCACCTCTCGCGCCCCGATCCGCGTGCGCTCGCCTTCGCGCTCGGTCACCTCGAACGCGTCGGAGGCGCGACCGATCCGGGCGCCGTGGCTGACGACGTGCAGGGATCGCCGCTCCGTGTCCGGCGGATAGAGCCGCACCGGTGAAGGGAGCGCCTCCGCACGGCGAACCACGGCGGCCCCGCTCGACGCCACCACGCCGGGCGCCCCCCGATCGGCCGCCGGCGGCGAGAGCGCCTCGGCTTCCGCAAAGCGGGACTCCTCGGGGAGACAAACGGGCGCCAGAGAGCAGCGCACGCACTTGCGCTCGTCCTCGGTCACCCGGGGACGGTCGGGTGAACGGGCGAGCTCCCGCGCGCGGGCGACGGCTCGCACCACAGCAGCGCGCTCTGCCTCGGCGATCGGCAGGCGCACCGTCACCCCGTCTCGGTGATACCGGATGCGCGCCTCGGCGACGGGTCTGCCAGCGTGCTCCTCCAGGAGCATCGCGTACGCCGCGGCCTGCACGGCGTCACTCTCCCACGCCGCGGGCTCGCCGCCCGCCCCGCGTCGGGCCCGGCCGCGTTTGTGCTCCACCGGGTACAGCTCGCCGCTGCGCCGGCGGAGAGCGTCGAGGCGCCCTCGGATGCCCAGCGCGGCCGACTCGAGCGTCATCTCGACGACGTCTCCGGGCTCGTCGAGCTCGGCGTGGAGCTGCCGACCCGCCCACACCGCCTCGTCCGCGACACGGATCTCCTCGACCTCCTCAAGGTAGAAGAGGCGCTCGCAGTAGGCGAGCGCGTGGAGCGACATGACGCGCAGGGTGGGCTCAGCGGTCTCGGAGGACATGGCAGGCTCCTTCGCAGGCGCTCGCATGGGCCATCTGCCAGCGCCGCTCTCAGGCCATTCTCGATAGGTGCTCCCCTATCTTCTAGTGGAAATATCGACCCTCTATCGGCAATGCCGTGCAGAAGCGCCGGGAAGCGAGCGCGTCCCGCGGTTCATCCGCGGCGGCCCGGGCGCGGATCCTCGATCGCCACGAAGTGCTCCGGCGGAGGCGAGGGCGCGCTCTCCTTCGGCTCGGCATCGAAGTGAAATCGACGCCAGCGCGTGTCGAGGGAGCCCACGTGATCGACCCACGTAGGCAGCTCCACCTCCCCAGCCTCGTCCGGCACCAGCGACCGCCACCGGCCCTCGGGCCGGCGCACCAGGGTGACCGCGTCGACCGCGTCGTCGCTGAGGCCCAGGCACACGATGCCGCTCCGCGTGACGGTCTCCGGCGACAGCACGGCGCGCTCCACGCGCTCCTCCAACCGCGCGACCGCCGCGCCGTGGCGCGCCGCTCCGACCTCGCCGGAGCTGTCGATCCAGCAAAGGAAATCGAGCCCGCAGAGCGTCTCGACGAAGTCCGGCGCGTTGCCGAGCTTCTCCTGCTTCGTGGCAACACCGTACTTGTAACGGCTCAGCTTGCGGAGCGTCGTCGCGACGGCCGGCTGGCGCGCGTATGCGAAGGCAAGGCGAACCCCCACGTGGCGCGCGCGAGAGCGCTCGCCCACGAGCGACAGCAGCATGCCGTAGACCGTCGCCGGCGGTGCGAACGGGTAGCTCTCCGCAAACGAGCGCGCGTACGATCGGCGAAAGCTCGCGTACGGGGCCTGGACGCGTACGGTGATCATCCCTTCGCGCCGGGCGCGGCGACCGCCGCGAACAGGCCTCCGAGCCTGGCGATGCGCGCGCGCGCCTCGGCTCCTGCCGCCGCGATCCCCGGCAGCACCGTCGCGCCAAGCTCCCTGAGCCGCGCGCCGGCTGGCGTGGCGACCAGCTCGCCGGCCACGATGAGCTCACCCGCGGGCACGTCGCCGCTCTCGACGCGCTGGAGCAAACGGTCAACCTTGTAGGTACGGCGCCCCTCGTCGTGCTCGAAGCAGTTCTGGATCCGCGGCGAGTGCGCCTGGGTGAGGCGGAGGACGATCGACGCCGGAGAGAAATCATACGCGAAGCGCGCGTGATTCCCCGCGACCGGCGGCGGGTCGAGGATCGCATCGACGAGGTGTCCGATGTTCCTCTTGTCCACCACGTCGCCGAGGTTCAGCCCGAACGAGTACTGATACTCGGTCGTGTGCATTTCCGCGCTGTAGAGCGAGAGCTTGCCCTTCTCCTTCTCGCCGCTGACGGCGTTGTACGAGAGCTCTCCGCGGTATGGACGCAGCGACACGGCACGACCGATCGAGAGCGGGCTCGGGCGCTTCGTCGTCTTTCCCTTCACCTTCGGCTTGGCGGCCTGCTTGCCCTTCTTGCCGCTGCTCCCCTTCGCGCCGGCAGCGTCCGCGTCCTCCTCACCCTCGTCGGTGTCCTCTTCCTCTCGCTCCTTGGCCGCGGCCGCCGCATCCATGAAGCCCATGAGGTCGTCATCGACGAAGACCTCACCGGATGGGTCCCACCCGGCCCGCTTCTCATCCACGTACTCCAGCCTGCCCAGGGTGCCGCTATAGCTGCGGTTGACTCGGAGCCCCTGGAGCTGAAAGCGGTAGCGTATCGCGAAGCGGATCGACTCCGCCGACACGCTCGTGTGGAGGTCGTCCTGAAGGAAGACCTTCTGCAGCGTCGTCGTGTTCCCGATGTTCTCGCCGCGGTTGTTGGCAGCGACCGCCTCACCCGTCAGCACCGTCCCATAAAGATAGTTCGTGGCCATGGTCTCACGTCTCTCCCTTGGTCTGGAGGCTCGAACCGTCCTTCGCGTAGCTGACGAGCGCGAAGAGGAGCAGGTTCTGGAACCGCGCCGCGTTCCGCTGGTTGAAGATGAACTCGCGCAGCGCGATGGCGTCCCGCTGCGCGGCGGGCAGCGAGGCGCCTCGGGTCGCATCGGCGCAGAAACGAAGAAACCAGTTCGCGAGCGCGTCTGCGGTCTTCGAGCGCAGGATGGCGTTGCGGATCCGCTCCTGCTCCACCTCGACGAGCCGCTCGAAGTGCAGCCCGTCGCGGCGCGCCCGCTCACCGAGCGCGCCCATGGTCTTGCGCCACGCCTCGTGAAACATGTTGATGACGGCCTGATCGACGCCGTCCTTGATAACCTCCTTCATCGCCTGCAGCCCTTTCCGCGCGAAGCGCATCCTGCTGAAATCCTTCGACTCGCTCACCAGCTCGCGGAAGTGCGCCGCCCAGTGCCGGCCGGCCGCGAGGTTCGCAGCGATGAGCTCCGGGATCGGGCTCATGGGTACGGCGTACCCGTCGCCCTTGCTCCCCGGGACGATCCTCGCCTTCCCGAGGTGCTTGCTCGCGCACAGGAACACATCGAGCTCGGGATAGGTCAGCCCGAGCCGGACCGACGCGCTCCGGTTGACCTGGTTCTTGTCCCACGCGACCTTCCCCATCGCGATCGCCTGGAGCCCCGCGATGGCGGGGTCCTCGCGCAGGTCGTCCGCTGTCAGGTCGATCAGCAGCCGCAGCGCCGCCTCCTCGACGCCGCCAGCGACGCGCCCGAGGTAGCCGCTGCTGAGCCGCGGCCGCTCGATGTCCACCCCCGCCGCCGCGCGCAGCGCCCTGGAGAACGCGACGAGATCGCGCACGTCGGGCACCACGACGCACGCCTGCATCTTCTCCTTGTACGTCCTCGGGCGCAGCAGGAACACCGCGCTGCCAACCATCAGGTAGAGCAGCAGGATCGCCTCCTCCGCGCCGGTCTCGAGCGCCTGCACGCCCGCCACGGCGCCCGGAACCACGGACTGCGGGATCGTCGCGTTCGCGGGAAATCGCCCTGCCGGAGAGCCCTTCTTCGCCGGATCGAGCAGCCCCGTCCCCTGCGCTTTCTGGTGGGCGTACGAGGTGATCGCCTTGTACGTGAACAATCCGCGCGACTCGTCGTCCGCGCTCCGGATCTCGACGCGCCTCGGCTCCTTCTCCGAAGGGCGCATCTTGTTGTGCTGCAGGAACGTCGCGCAGAGACCGTTGTGGATGGCGACCCGCAGCGCGACGTTGTCCGCGGCCACCGCCTGACCGACCAGATCGATGAGCTTCTCTTCGGTGAGCCGGAACGAGGCGTCGAGAATCCGCTGCAGCGCCTCCTGATCGGAGAGTTCGTCGCCCCACGCGAGTGTCACATGGTCGCGTTGGACATCGTGCTCGATGCCGCTCGGCGCACCGCCACGCTTCGCTCGCCATGCGAGCACCGTCGCCGCAAGGCCTCCGAGCGCCGCGCGATGATAGACGGTGTAGTTCGGGTTCGTGAGCCGGTAGGTCAGCTCTCTCGCCATCGCGCGCCGGTCCCTTCTCCTGTGGAGTCGTCGTAGTCGTACGTGACGGCGTCCTCGGGCGCGACGGGCAGCCCGGCCACACGCGGCCAGCTGACCACTCCCTGGGCGATCGGGATCGACACCTCGTGCTCGCGGAGCCACTCGGCGGCCGGAACCCGCGCGCCGTGCTCCCGCCGGTGCGCGTCCATGTCGCGCTCGAGCAGCACGGTAACGGTGTACCCGGCGCCGCGGGTGCTGCCGGGCCGCGTGCGCCAGAGGCCGGTGCGCTCCGGGACCCCCAGAAACACAGCCGCCTCCTCGGCGGCGCTGTAGTCGAGCGAGCGCCCGGAGGCGACGAGAGCGAACTGCTCCGAGAGGTCGCGCTGATGCAGCGCGCGCCCGAGCTTCATGAGGCCGCTCCGCCAGACGCGGCTCGCCTCGATCTCCTCCTCGCTGTAGGGTGCGATGTCCCTCTTCGCCGTGATGGGCACGATCAGCGCCTGCTTCGGGCTCCCCGGTGACTCGGGCGTGGCGCGTCGGTTCAGCCGTCCGAGGCGCTGGATCATCGCGGGAACGGACGCCTCGTCCGTGACGAGCAGATCCGCCGAGAGATCCAGCGACATCTCCGCCACCTGCGTGGCGACCAGGAGGGCAGGCACCCCTGCACGCTTGAAGCGATCGATCACGCGGCGGTGCCGGCGGCTGCGATCCCTGTACCGCAGGCGCGAGTGGTACACGTCGACGCTCATCCCCTGGAACCGCTCGCGCGCGCTGCGGTAGGCAGCGTTCGCCCATTCGACGCGGTTCCGCACCCAGAGCACCTTCCCGCCTTCCCGCAGGCAGCCGTCGATCTCCGGCCAGCAGGCCTCGACCCCCTCGGCCTCGACGAGGAGATAGCGCGGGAGCGTCTCCAGGTCGGGCGGCCCGGGTACGATATGGAGATCGGAGCGAACCTCGGCCAGCGCCCGCCGCCGTGCCTCCGGCAGCGACGCGGTCATCAGGAGCACGGGGATGCCCGGGAAGTTCCTCAAGAACACGAGCAGATGACCGAAGAGCTGGTCGTCGAACGCATGGATCTCGTCGAAGACGATCGCCGACTGCACGATCGCCGGGAGCGCGCACAGCGCGCGGCGTGCGTTCGCCATCAGCCCGAGCACGGTGTCGGCGGTCGCCACCGCGACGCGGGCGTCCCACAGCGCGAGCGCCTCGATCTTGTCGCGCTCGGCTCTCAGCGCGCTCTCCGCCGGCGCGGTGCGATCGCGGCGCGTAGCGCCGGCTCGCGCGTCCTGGTCGTCGTCCTCCTCTTGATCGGCGGTCGTGGCCAGGGTGTGCAGATCGACGGAGGCCCGCGAGTGCACGAGCTCGGCCGGGACATCCGCCTCGAGCGCGTAGTCTTTGAAGTGCTCGGTGCTCGTGCCCGTGGTCGGGAGGCAGAAGAACAACCGGAACCCCGACGCGCCCGCGGCCTCGCGGCGCGCGGCCCATTCGCGCGCCCAGAGATACGCCGCGACGCTCTTCCCGGAGCCGCATCCCGCCTCGGCCAGCGTCACGCGCGAAGGGGACGCCGCCACGCGCTCCTGAAACGGCCGGTAGCCGAAGCCGGGTGGGAGCTGCGAGAGGTCGGCCGGCGCATCGCGGTCGTACGTGCGCCACGCCCAGCGATGGATCAGCGCGGTCAGGTCGCCGCGGGTGAGCGTCGTCGACAAGCTGCGGCCGATGCTCTCCGGGAGCGAGTAGCGCGCGGCGGTCACGCCGCGGCGAGCCACGGCGCTCGCCACCACATCCGCGGCGATGCCGAACCCCTTGACGAGCGCGACGAAGCGGCGCGCAGATTCGTCCTGGAACGCAGCCTCGGCGTCCCGGAAGCCGTCGACCATCTGTTGCCGCATCGGCCCAGCAGCACGGTCGGCGTCGCCCCGCCTGTTGCGGCCGATCGTGAAGTCGCGAGCGAAGCTGGGCGGCTCCGGCAGCCCGAGGTCGGCCGCCATGTCCCGGAGGATGGTCGCGAAATCCTCATGGGCTGCATGCACGGTGAGCGCCGTGCCCAAATTGATCCCAGCCTCGTCGTCGAACTTGCGGTGATGGCCGAGCGCGCCCCACGTCGCGACCAGGAGGCTCTCTTCCATCGGCGCGAGCCAGCCGCGGATCGCCGGGTCCAGCCAGACGAGGAAGCCGGAGACGACCTCGTGGCGAACGAGCTGCTGGATCTGCGTCTGGCCGCGCACCATCGCCTGGAAATCGCTGTTCGCCTTCCCGAGGTCTTGCATCCAGCCGCAGAGCCGCAGCGTGGCGGCGAAGCGCTCGCCCTCCCGTGCATCGAGCCCGGCGGCCTCGAGAGCGGCCGGGCCGACCACCTCGGCCAGCGAGGCGCACGCCGCGGCCACATCGCGGCTGTGCTGGGTCAGGAGCGCGAAGTCGGGCGGGGCTCCCTTGAAGTCCCGGTGGTCGTAGGACTTCGCGAGGAGCGGCGGGCGCATCACGCCTCGACCCGTGGCTGCACGGCGCGCCCACCGCGACCGCTGGCCACGAGCACGCCGCACCCCATCCGCTGCTTCCCTCCGAGCCCCGCGTACTGCGCCCGCAGCGACCCCTCCGCGGTCAGTTCGTGCAGCGTGGTCTCGAACCCCACGACGGTGTATCCGTTGACGGTCATCGTGCGCCGCCGCCCGAGCTCGATGCGCGCCGTGACCTCCATGGCGTCGAGCTGCCGCCGCAGCGCGTCCCGGAACGGCTCCGGCTCGGTGAACCCTTTGATGACGACGATGCGGGCGCGGAGCGTCCTGGCAGGCTCGATGGCGTGCACCGTGGAGACGCCCACGCGCACGGAGTGCCCGTCGAGCTCGAGACGCTTGCCGGCAAGGCACAGGACGCGAACGATCTGGCCAGGCTCCAGCCGCAGGCGAAGGCCGCGGCGCGCGTCCACTGCGAGCAAGCCGTCAGGCCGTAGCACGCCGGGGAGCGGGTGCACCGCGAGCCACCCCGCGCCGTGCAGATCGCCGGCGATCCGGCAGATCGCGCCGAACAGCGCGTAGCCGTGGTCGAGCGGGACGAGATTCGCAGCGAGGTGGAACGCGATATCGACGCGAGGCGCGATCTCCTGGGACACCGGCATCTCCTTGAAGAACAGGTGGGGTGTTCATGCCACAGATGGCGGCGCAACCTCGTCGACGAAGCAGAGCAGCCACACTCGACTGCGTTCCTCTATTAACAGATGTAACAGATGAAGAGCGCATGTGGCCATCTCTCGATTGCTGGAAGAATCAACGACCTGCCTATCCGCAGCTGGCAGGCATGGTGCTCGTGAGAATCCACGCCGTGATGCCGGAAGGCGCTTCTTGTCCGAGCCGCTGCTCGGCCAACGGAACCAGCTGCCTCAGCACGGCCCTCGTCATCCCGATCCCGCCGCCCACGACGCTGAACCCAGCCCGTGCGCCTCCCGCGCCCCGCATCACCCCCGCCCAAGCCTTGCCCACTTCCCTCGACGTCCTCCACCACCTCCGACCAAGCCCCGCGCACTTCCCTCGGCGTCCTCCACCACCTCCGCCGAAGCCCCGCGCACTTCCCCCAACGTCCTCCACCACCTCCGCCGAAGCCCCGCGCACTTCCCCCAACGTCCTCCACCACCTCCGCCGAAGCCCCGCGCACTTCCCCCAACGTCCTCCACCACCTCCGCCGAAGCCCAGCGCACTTCCCTCGGCATCCTCCACCACCTCCGCCGAAGCCCAGCGCACTTCCCTCGACGTCCTCCACCACCTCCGGCGGAGCCCAGCGCTCACGCCTCATCACCTTCGTCTCTCACGCCTCCCCGCACCACCGCGCCGCTTGCGCGCAACCGCACGACATTGCTCCAGAAGCGCGCCCAATTCGTGCTCACACGCGGCATTCCTCCCTGGGCGACTTACTCCTTGAGCTTATGCCCAAACCCAAAAACCCGAACAAATCAGGGACACCCGCCGTTGAATCGACTCAGCTCCACACCGCGGAGGCGGCCTTCCAGCGCCTGCAGCCCGACCTGGACGCCATCCCGCTCACCGGGCTGGAGGTGCCGCGGCTCGATCTCCAGGCGGCCGCCGTGCAGGCCATCGGCGTGGCCGAGGCGCTCGCCGCGCCGAAGCTGCGCCAGCGCATCGCGGCCATCGCCGCCACGGGCGCGCTCGATGCCACGCTGATCGACAGGCTCGAGGGCGTCGCCTGGGCGACATGGTTCGCCCGGTACAAGTTCCTCCTGACCTCGGCCACCCACTCCGGGGCAGCGCTCCCGGCCACCCTCGTCGAGCGGGCGTACGAGACGCGCGCGCGCATGCTGAAGACGCTCGAGTATCACCTCGACGGCGACGCGGAGGCGGTCGCGCAGCTCGCGCACCTGCGCGCGGGCAGCGGCCACCTCGACCTCGCCAACGATCTGTCCGGCGCCGCCGAGATGTACCGGAAGCACCGCGAGGCCATCCAGGACGACAAGCGGAACTTCCGCGGCGAGGACGAGCAGGACGCGGCCGCCCTCGCGGCGCAGATCCTCCGGCTTCTCGGCGCCACGGCGACGCCCGAGCAGGCGCTCTGGAAGGGCTACCAGGCGCGCGCCGCCAAGCTGCTCTTCCGCCATTACGACGAGGCCGTCCGCGTCGGCCGCTTCCTCTTCTACTACGACGATCCCGAGAGCCGATTCCCCAACCTGTACACGGCGACGCGCGCCACGCCGACGCCCCCTCGGACCGAGAAGAAGCCGGACGCCAGCCCCGTGAAGCCCGAAGCCGTCACCGTCGATCCGCCTGTCGGCATCGCCTGATCCGGACGCTCCCGACAGCCGCGTTGACCAACGTCGTTGGGTCGCGCTCAGGGCACGAAGCTCCCCACCATCACTCACCGACGTGAACGTGGTCGAGATCGTCAGTGGTCGTCAACGGTAGACCGTGAACGACCACGTTCACGTTCACGACCACGTTCACGTTCACGTTTGGAGCTAGGGGAACGCGGAGCGAAGACTGTTCGCAGCGCTGCCGCGCGTGCAGAGCGCCGGCAGGACGGTCACCTCCTCGCCCTGCGCCCGATCCCGCGCGCGTCGCGCCCGATCGGCTCGCCCAGCTCGAACGCCGGCTCGCCGGTCCTCGCCGGCGGCGCTTGCGGCTCGCCCGCCTCGAGCGGACCGTGCGCGTGCTCGGCGTCGGCGATGGCTGGATAGCGCTCCACGTCGCCGTCGACCCGGAAGCCCCCCTCGCGCGCCGGGCGCACCACGCGGCCGAGGACGAGCCCCTCGTCCCAGATGCCGCGGTGCTCGATCGCGATCGCAGCGCCCACCGCCACCTCGGAGAGCCGCGCGAGGGCGCCCTCCGGCCGCTTCGGCGTGGGCCGCCACCGCAGGATCACGTCCTCGTGAAGCACCACCACGACACGATCGCCGGGCAGCTCGGAGACCCCGAGGGCAAGACGGACGCGGCATCCAGGAACGCTGGATCCCGCCCCATACTCATCACCGGCAGCGGCCTCCAGGTCGCGCACAACGCCCTCCAGGTCGCCGCGCGCGGCGCCCTCCCCCTCATCGCCCACCTCATGGATCGCGATGCTCTGCCCCGGACGCAGATCCTCGAGCACCGTCATGCGAGGTCCTCCCCCGGAGATGTCGGCCACGGACATGGCGCCGTCAAGCCGGCCGCGCAGCTACCTCGGCGCCGGCGCGACCCTGCTGCCCGGCGGCGCCGCGGTCCCGGCCTCACCCTTGCGCGCCAGGTTCAGCTGGATCCGCGCGGGGGACTCCGACGTGATCTCCACCGTCTGCGAGACGCCGTCGCTCGTTCGCACGTCGACCGAGAGCGACACGCCCGGCATCGGCCGCGCGATGACCTGGCTGCCCACGCCGAGCACCACGCCGTTCAGCCGCACCACCGCGGCGCTCGGCTCGATCTGCACCGCGATCGGATCCACGAGCGACCGCTGATCCCTCGGCCGGCTCAGCGCGACGAACATGAGCGACGCCACCGCGACGCCGGTGGACACCGAGGCCACGAGCCACGGCAGCGCCACCGGGCGCAGCGCGTCGCCGCCGGCGCGCATCAGCCCGCCGAGCCCCTGCCGCGGCACAGGCCGCGCGCTCCGCCGCCCCTCGGAGGGCGGCCCCGCCGACAGCGTCGCGCCCGGCTTCGGCCGCCACCCCGCGCGCTGCTGCGGGGCGACGGCGGCCGCGATGCGCTGCCGCTCCTCCTCCATGCTCTCCCCGCAGCGCTCCAGGAGGAGCTCCGCCACGTGCGCGGGCGTCACCACGCCCGACCTGCGCATGAGGAAGTCCTCCAGCACGCTCGCCATCTCGCCCGCCGTCTGGAAGCGCTTCCGCGGATCGCGCGCGAGCGCCTTCACGATGATCTCCTCGAGATCACGCGGGCAATGCGGCGCGATCAGCGTGGGCCGCGGCGGCTCCGGCACCCCGGTCTGCGGCAGCACGAGGTCGTGCAGCACCTGGAACGGGAGCGCGCCCGTCACCGCCTCGAAGAGCACCACGCCGAGCGAGAAGATGTCCGAGCGGCGATCGACCGGCTGGCCCTGCGCCTGCTCCGGCGACATGTACTCGCCCTTGCCCTTGATCTCGCCCGTCTGCGTCGTGTCGCCCAGGCGCTCGAACGCCTTCACGATCCCGAAATCGGCCACCTTCACCGTGCCGTCGCGATCGATGAGGATGTTCTGCGGGCAGACGTCGCGGTGCACGATGCCGAGCGGCTCCCCGCGGTCGTCGTGGAGGTCGTGCGCCGCGTGCAGCCCGTGCGCCGCGTCGGCCACGATGCGCGAGGCGATCGCCGGGGAGAGCGGCATCGGACGGAGGCCCGGCCGGAGCAGCTGCTGCATCGTCTGCCCGTCGATCCACTCCATCACGAGGAAGAGCACGCCGTCCGTGTCGCCGAGGTCGAGGATCTCGACCACGTTGCGGTGGTGGATCTTCGAGGCGAGGTTCGCCTCGTCGAGGAACATGCGCTGGAACTGCGGATCGCGCGCGAGCGCCGGGATGAGCGTCTTCAGCGCGACGACCTTGTGAAAGCCGCGGGAGCCCTCCATGCGGGCGGCCCATACCTGGGCCATCCCACCCTCGCCGATGAGGCGCAGAAGCTCATATCGCCCGAGACGCTGCCCCGGACCGGGGTCCTCGGAGATCCGCATGGCTCACCAGATGCTGGTGCTCGGGGAGCCGCGCCCGCGGTCCCCAGGAGCAGCCCGGCCGCGGGTCGCGGCCCCTCTCTCCAGACGATCACCATAGCCAAGCGCGACCGCGCCGGAAAGGCTCGTGTGGCGCGCCCGCGCCCGCAACGCCTCGATCCCGGCGTCCGCGATGCCCGCGACGCCCCGCGCCCGGCATCCGCGATACGACGCCCCGCGTCCTCCACGCCCCTTCCCCTCGCCCGCGATCCGCGTCGCTCCCTCGCCTCGCCCCTGCTATGGCCGGAGCACGATGACGAACGCGACAAGCGCTCCGCCCGCCCGCGCGGACCGGGCCCCCGCCTCCAAAGCCCTGTTCGACCGCGCCGCCGCCGTCCTGCCGGGCGGCGTGAACAGCCCCGTGCGCGCCTTCCGCGCCGTCGGCGGCGACCCCCTGTTCATCGCGCGCGCCCAAGGCGCGCGGCTGTTCGACGCCGACGGGGCCGAGTACATCGACTACGTCGGCTCCTGGGGGCCGGCCATCCTCGGCCACGCGCACCCCGCCGTCATCGAGGCCGTCCGCGAGGCCGCCCTCGGCGGACTCTCGTTCGGCGCGCCGACCGAGCTCGAGGTCCGCTTCGCCGAGAAGATCCGCGAGCTCTACCCGAGCATCGACATGCTGCGCTGCGTCTCGAGCGGCACCGAGGCCACGATGAGCGCCATCCGCGTCGCGCGCGGCTTCACGCGCCGCGACGCCATCATCAAGTTCGAGGGCTGCTACCACGGCCACGCCGATCACCTGCTCGTCAAGGCGGGCAGCGGGCTCGCCACCTTCGGCGCCCCCGACTCCGCCGGCGTCCCCGAGAGCATCGCCCGCACCACGCTGTCCTTGCCCTACAACGACCCGGCCGCCCTCGAGGCCGCCTTCGCCGCGCGCGGCGGCGACATCGCCGCGGTCATCCTCGAGCCCGTGGTCGGCAACATGGGCTGCGTCCCGCCCGAGCCCGGGTTCCTCGCCCTCGTCATCGACCTCTGCCGCAAGCACGGCGCGCTCTCGATCTTCGACGAGGTGATGACCGGCTGCCGCCTCGCCCGCGGCGGCGCGCAGGAGCGCTTCGGCCTCCGGCCGGATCTGACGACGCTCGGCAAGATCGTCGGCGGCGGCATGCCCCTCGCGGCCTACGGCGGCCGCGCCGACGTGATGCGCGTCGTCTCGCCGCTCGGCCCCGTGTACCAGGCGGGCACGCTCAGCGGCAACCCGCTCGCGGTCACCGCGGGGCTCGCGACGCTCGATCGCCTCACGCCCGCGCTCTACGAGCGGCTCGAGGAGCTCGGCGCTTCCCTCGAGGAGGGCCTCCGGGCCGCCGCCGAGGGCGCCGGCGCGGCCGCGTGCGTCCAGCGGGTCGGCTCGATGATCACGCTGTTCTTCACGAAGGGCCCGGTCCGCTCCTGGGCCGACGCCGCCACGTCCGACACGAAGCGCTTCAGCGCCTTCCACGCGGCGATGCTCGCGCGAGGCATCTACTGGCCTCCGTCGCAGTACGAGGCGGCGTTCCTGAGCGGCGCGCACTCGGAAGAGGACATCGAGCGGACGATCGCCGCCTGCCGCGAGGCGCTCGCGGCCTGAGGGCCTCGCCGGCCTTTCCCGGCAGGACCCCCGCGACGGCGAGGCCAGGACGGCGGAGGGCCGACCGCCGCGGCGATCGGCCCTCCCAGCGCCGGCGCTCCTTCTTCCTTCAGCTTCAGCGCCGGCGCGCGAACGGTCCTCGGAGCATGTCAGTCGGCCGCGCGGACCCAGCCGTTTCTGTAGTAGTTGCCGCGCGCGGTCGGCCAGAGCAGGCAGTTCGACGCCGATCCCGGCACCGTGTACACGTACGTGTTCGGCTCCGGGTCCGCCCCGTCCCACCCGATCTCGCGGAGCGACACGACGATCTCGATCGTCCCGTCGCCGTTCACGTCGGCCAGCGTCGGCACCGGCATCGCGCCGAGCCGCGGCAGCGGGATCTTGTGGAGGATCGTGCCGCCGGCGTCGAGGACGAAGAGGTGGCTCCTGTTCTCCTCGGTCGAGTAGGTGTTGAACACGATCTCGGGGATGCCGTCGCCCGACAGATCCCCGACCACGACGCCGCCCGTGAGCACCTGCGTGTCGTCCGTGTAGGTGACGTCCCAGAACTCGGTCTTGTCGGCGTAGACCGCGTGGATCCGCCCGTCCAGGCCCGCGAAGATCATCTCGGGCCCGGCGTGCGTCGCGTCGAGATCGGCCACGGTCACCTGCTGCGTCATGGCCACGATGTTGCCGCCGAGATCCTCGCCGCCGGACAGGTAGTCCGAGGCGTAGAACGGGCTCTCCCACCCCTCGATGCGGCTCGCGTCGTTGCGGACCACCCACAGGCCGACGCCCTGGGACTGGTCGTTCATGGCGACGTCCTCGGCCGCCGCGAGCATGATGATCTCCGGCGTGCCGTCGCCGTCGAGATCCGCGATCGCAGGGGCCGAGTTCTTGAAATAGGCCTGCAGGTCGCGGCTGTCGCCGAAGCCCTGCTTCGCGAGCTCGAGATCGTGCATGTACCGCACGCCCGGCGTCTTCGGCCGGCCCTCGAACATGGGATTCGCGTCGAAGGCCTCCCCCGTGCCGTGATAGAACCCGGCATAGGAGTTATCCATCGGCGAGACGATGTCCTGCGCTCCATCGCCGTCGAGATCGCCGATGGCCAGGTTCTGGTCGTAGCCGCCCACGATCCAGCACTCGGCGTCGTCGCTGCGGCGCGCGTCGCAGCCGATCGTCTGGCTCTCGATCGGCGGGAAGCCGGCGACCGGCGACCCGCTCGCGTGGAAGGCCATCAGGATGTCGGAGTAGTCGGGGGACCTGTCGGTGCTCGCAGCGACGACGTCGAGCTGACCGTCGCCGTCGATGTCGCCCGCGGCGAGGGAGCGGATCTCGTCGTTCCAGGTGACGGGCCAGCCGCTCACCAGCTGGCCGCTCGCGTCGAGCATGTAGATCGTGGTGCGCGCCGCGAAGACCACCTCGAGCTGCCCGTCGCCGCGGAAGTCCGCGACGATCGGGCTCGCCCAGATGCGGCCGTTCTGGCGCGACTCGTCGTACCGCCACTTCTGCTCGCCGTCGGGGCCCCAGACGACGACGTTGCCGTTGTGCGTCACCAGGATCTCCTGCTCGCCGTCGCCGTCGAGATCGGCGACCACCGGCGACCCGAGCCACGCGCTCTCGTCGTCGTCGGACAGCTGGAGGAGGAGCTGGGGCTCCGCGACGTCGGAGGAGCCGCTCGACGCCGGAGCGCACGACGCGGCGACCGGCAGCGGCTTGGAGCCCCCACCGACGGGGGGGCGGTAGCCACCGGAGCCAGAGGAGCCGCTGCCGCTGCCGCCGCCGGTGGTGGGAGACGTGCCGTCGAGGTTGCCGAGCTGCCCTTCGCAGGCCGCGAGGGCGAGGACGCTGGTGAAGAGAGCGATTCTACCGGGAATTACAAAACCTCGGTTGGAGACAAGGGAGTTCATCATGCCAGGGAGCTTACCAGCGCTCCGGGCCCTACAAGGAGGTGGAAGCGGAAAATTGACGCAGTCACGCACACGCGGAACGGTACGTTACGCTCCTCCTTCTGGCGCGCAGGTGGCACACATCATTGCAGGAGGGAGGCAAGTACACGTTCGTGACGTAGCGCGCACGCGCGCGCCCCACCCCCGTTCCCGTTCCCGTTCCCCACCTCCGCTCGCGCCCCTGAAGCGACGCCGGAGACGCATGGCGGGGGTATGGGTGCGGGTAGGTGCTGTGCTAGGCTCCGCCGCCATGAACGTATCGCGACGGCTTTGGATTGCTGGCGCCGCATGTGCCCTCCTGATGGGGACGACGGCGCTTGGCTGCAGCTCGAATCCCCCGCCCAAGACGGCCAAGGTGCAGGCCGGTGACATGCCCGAAGGCGGCGACTGGACGGGGGTCTATTACAGCGAGCTCTACGGCTACCTGCACCTCGTGCAGGACAACGACGCCATCGAGGGGCGCTGGATCCGTCCCGTCAAGGATCGCTGGGGCGTGCTGCACGGGACGGTGACAGGCGACCTCATCAAGTTCACGTGGACCGAGCACACCATCGGCGCGATCGGGCAGAGCGCGACCAAGGAAGGCCGGGGGTACTTCAAGTACCAGCGGCCGGAGGGCGACAACGTCGACGACCGGCTGGCGGGCGAGATCGGCCGCAACAAGGACGAGGTCGGCGAGCCCTGGGAAGCGGTCAAGCAGCGCAACATGCTCCCGGATCTGAAGTCGATCGGCGGCTCCGGCGCCTCCGACATGGGCGGCGGCGACTGGGACAGCGCGAACCAGGAGGAAGGCGCGCCCGAGCCGCCCGCCTCTCCCTCCGACGAAGCACCTGCCGAGCCCCCCGGCCTCTGACATAACAGCCCCCGATGACCCAACCGCAGCCTCGAGGCATTCAGTTCCGCGAACCCCCCATCTTCGAGCGTGGCACGCCGGGCAGGACCGGCGCGTCGCTGCCCCCGCTCGACGTGCCCGAGGTCGAGCCCGCCGCCCACTACGGCGCGCTCGCCCGCAAGGAGCCGGCCGGCTTGCCGGAGGTGAGCGAGCCGGAGGCCTTCCGGCACTTCATCCGGCTCTCGCAGTGGAACTTCTGCATCGACGGGCAGATGTACCCGCTCGGGTCGTGCACGATGAAGTACAACCCGAAGATCAACGAGTGGGCCGCGCGCATCCCCGGGTTCGCGAAGCTGCACCCGATGACGCCGGACGAGCTCAGCCAGGGCTCGCTCGAGGTGATGTGGCGCCTGCAGGAGGCGCTCTGCGAGGTCAGCGGGATGGACGGCTGCTCGCTTCAGCCCTCCGCGGGCGCGCAGGGCGAGCTCGCCGGGCTGATGATGATGCGCGCGTTCCACGAGTCGAAGGGGCGCTCGCCGAGGAAGGTGTTCATCCCGGAGAGCGCCCACGGCACGAACCCGGCGAGCTGCGCGCTCAACGGGCTCGTGGCCGTCCGGATCGAGAAGACCGCCGACGGCATCACCCACCCCGAGCAGGTCCTCGCCGCGATCGAGCGCGAGGGGTCGGACGGCGACGTCTGCGGGCTGATGATCACGAACCCGAACACCCTCGGGGCCTACGAGACGCACCTGCCGGCGATCATCAAGCTCATCCACGACAAGGGCGGGCTCGTGTACGGGGACGGCGCGAACACGAACGCGATCATGGGGCACGCGCGCCCGGGCGACGTCGGCATGGACGTCATCCACATCAACCTGCACAAGACGTTCACGACCCCGCACGGCGGCGGCGGCCCCGGCTCCGGGCCGGTCTGCTTCAAGAAGCACCTGGAGCCGTTCCAGCCCTCGCCCGTCCTCGTGCGGCGCGGCGACGCCTTCGCGTGGGACCGCGACCGGCCCCAGAGCGTCGGGCGGCTCCGGGCCTTCACGGGCAACTTCGGGATGTTCATCCGGGCGTACACGTACATCCGCGAGATGGGCGGCGACGGGCTGACGGCGGCGAGCAGCCTCGCCGTGCTCAACGCGCGCTACCTGTGGGCCAAGCTGAAGGACCACTACCTCGCGCCGGTGCCGCAGCCGTGCATGCACGAGGTGGTGCTCTCCGACAGCCAGCTGGAGAAGGAGACCGGGGTCAAGACGCTCGACGTCGCCAAGCGGCTGCTCGACTACGGCTTCCACGCGCCCACGGTCTACTTCCCCCTGGTCGTGCCCGGCGCCCTGATGATCGAGCCGACGGAGACGGAGACCCGCGAGACGCTCGACGAGTTCGTGGCCGCGATGCTCAGCATCCTCAAGGAGGCGCAGGAGACGCCGGAGGTCGTGAAGCAGGCGCCCCACGGCACGGTGGTCGGCCGCCTCGACGAGGCCCGCGCCGCGCGCCAGCCGCGCCTGCGATGGTCGAAGGCCTGAGCTCCCCGGAGGAGGCGGCCCGCGGTCGGCCTCCTCCGGCGGGCGGCGCCAGCCGGCCGCGCGCTCCAAATTCGCGAATCTCCGCCAGACGCGACTACAATGAGCGCCGAGGGACCGCGGTGAGGCACCTCACGGGACGAGCGACGCGTGGCCGATACCGTTGAGAACGAAGGCGACATCGAGACGATCAGCCAGACCACCCCGGTCTCGGTTGGAGACACCGTGCGCCTCGTGTTCCGCGCCTACGACGAGGCGACCCCGCCGTTCAACATCAAGATCCGCTCCCCGTCCGGGAAGATCATCATCGAGCGCGTGCTGCGCGATCTGCCCACCGGCAAGCCGCAGAGCGCCTCCCCCGTCGAGTTCAGCGCGTCGTCCCCCGGCGAGTACAAGATCGAGATCAAGCAGCTCTACGGCAAGGCGAAGGGCACGGCCGTCCTGCGCGTGAAGCCCTAGAGCGCCCGCCGGCCCCCCTCTCCCCTTCCCCCTACCGTCGCCGGAGCTCACCCGCACAGGAGACGGGCCCAGATCGGCGTTTTCGGCGCGCAGGCGTACTCACGTCTCAAGATCCTACACATCTCGCTTGATGTGTGCTGGGCGACGTGATCAAAGCTGCGGATGGGTTCACCTGCAGCAGAGCACGCAGCGGCACTCGCCGAGGAGATGAGCGACGCGCACTTCGGCGATGCGCGGCTTTCGAAGCGCCAGACCAAGCTGGTGCAGAAGCTGGCGCAGGCGCCGGACAAGAGCTTCCCCTCGCTCTTGTCCGACAGCGAGCTGGAGGCGGCGTACCGTTTCTTCGGCAACGACGCCGTCACGCCCGCGGCGATTCTGGCTCCGCATGTGCGCGCCACCCTCGCGCGCATGGAGGCCGAGCCGGTCGTGCTCGCCATCCATGACACCACGACCCTTTCCTTCCGCTCGGACGGCCAGCGGCAGGGGCTCGGACGGCTGCGCTCCTCGGGGCAGACGTTCTTCGCCCACTTCACGCTGGCGGTCAGCGGCGATGGAACGCGCCGCCCGCTCGGCGTGCTCGATCTGAGCACGCACGTGCGCGACGACGGCACGACGGACAACGAGCACGACCGCTGGGGAGAGCAGGTGGAGCGAGTCGCGGTCTTGGGCGCTGCGCCGCACGATGTGGTGCACGTCATGGACCGCGAAGGCGACGACTACGGCCTGTTCGCGCAGCTTCTGAGCGCAGGGCATCGGTTCGTGATTCGGCTCGCGCACAATCGCCTCGTCGAGGCTGACGCCCTCGGAGCGGAGGCCAAGCTCGAGCAGGCGCTCGCGCATGTTCAAGCGGTGGCCGTGCGCGAGGTAGAGCTTTCGCCGCGGCCGGCAGGCAATCGCAGCCCTCAACAGAAACGGCTGCATCCTCCGCGTGCAGGACGCTTGGCCAAGCTCGCCCTTGGAAGCACGCGCGTGACCCTGCGGCGACCGAGATCCCAGCCGCGCGAGCTGCCTGCGACGCTCTCGTTGCGGGTCGTACGCGTCTGGGAGATCGAGCCGCCGCCGGGCGAAGCGCCGGTCGAGTGGGTGCTGCTCACGAGCGAGCCGGTCGAGTCCGTCGAGCAGCTGACGCAGCTGGTCGACTGGTACCGGGCGCGCTGGATGGTGGAGGAGCTCTTCAAGGCCCTGAAGACCGGATGCGCCTACGAGAAGCGCCAGATCGAGGACCTGCACGGCCTGCGCAACGTGCTGGCGCTCTTCGCGCCCATCGCCTGGCAGCTATTGCTGCTGCGCAGCGAGGCTCGGCGCGCTCCGGAGCAGCCCGCGACCGCCGTGCTCACGCCCACCCAGCTCGAGGTGCTGCGGGTCTTCGCGCGCAAGCCCCTGCCCGAGAACGCCACGGCCCGCGATGCCTTCCTGGCGATCGCCGGGCTCGGCGGACACCTCCGGCGAAACGGCGAGCCCGGCTGGCAGACCTTGGGCCGTGGCTACGAGCAGCTGCTCACCCTCGTCCAGGGCTGGAGCGCCGCGAGGGAGGTGGGGAAAATATGATCAATCCTGAGACTCTTGTACGCTGAGCACCGAAAACGCCGAGATGGGCCCGTATCCGAAGCGGGTGAGCCCGCTAGAAGCCGGGGAGGAGCATCGCCGTCATCCGATCGGGGCTCACGATGCCCTGCTCGTGCATCCAGCCGTTCGCCGCCTCGACGGCGGCGCGGCCCTCGTCGCCCTTGAGTAGCTCGCCGTGGCGGCGCCGCGCCGCCGCGGCGTAGAGGGCCATGCCGGCGGCCTCGAAGCCGCGCACCGCGTCGGCGAGCTGCTGGACGGCCGCCTCTCCCTCGCCGCGGGCCGCGGCGATCGCGGCGCGCACCGCGGCCGCGAGCGGGTCGGCCCAGGGCATGTGCTCCGCGTCGATCTTGCGGGCGGCGCGCGTCGCCTCCTCGTACAGCGGCTCCGCGTCGGCCGGCGTGGACGCGGCGGCGGCGGCCAGCGCGGCGCAGGCCCGGAGGTGGGTGATGATGATGCGCACGGCCTGGATGCGCAGGACGAGCGAGCTCTCGAGGCCCGCCCGCTGCTCCGCGAAGAGGCGGTACGTCGCCTCGCCCTCGCCCCGGTACAGGCCGATGTGCGCGCGGGCGACGAGATCGAAGTAGCTCTGCAGCTGGAAGCCCGCCTTGGACCAGCTCCGGATGGCGTCCTGCGCCTGGCGCAGCGCGGAGTCGGGGTCGTCGCCGACGAGCCAGTAGGCGTTGCTCTGCGAGGAGCGGAGGCTCGTGGCGAGGTAGCGGTCGCCGCGCTCGTCGGCCGCCTGCAGGTACATCGGGACCCGGCGCATGAACTCGCGCGTCTCGCCGCCGTACCAGAGCGCCCAGACCGAGAAGGTGTGCGCCCAGCTCCGCTCCCACGTGACGCCGGTACAGCGCTCGCGAAAGATGGTGTCCGCCCGGTCGAGATCGGCCACGCCCTGCTGCCAGCGGCCGAACAGCGTCGCGGTGACGCCGCCGACGAAGCCGACGAGGCCGAGCGCGTGAGGCCTGCCGATGCGCGCCGCGATCGCGCTCGCCGTCGAGAGCAGGTCGGCCACGCGGGACGCGGACGGGCCGCCGTCGATCGCGAGGTAGGCCGCCTCGAAGGCGAGCGCGCGCGTCACGCGGTACGGCTCGCCCGCCTTGAGCGACAGGAGGAGGTTGCGCGCCTGGAAGTCGGCGCCACGCGTGGGGTCGACGATGGCGAGCCCCATCGCCGCCGACCAGCAGACGTCGATGCGCATGAGGTCCTCGGGCGAGACCTCGTCGGCGGGGCGCTCGACGAAGTTGAGCCCGCGCAGGCGCACCTGCGCGCGCCGCAGCATCAGCGACGCGACCGCGAGCTCCGGCGTCTTCGGCACCTGCATGCCGACCGCGCCGAGCACCGAGCGCAGGCCCGCCATCCCGGCGTCGACGTAGCCGGCGCGGAGCAGGTTCTCCGCGGCCCGGCGGCCGAGATCGATCGCCTCGGACTCCGGGGCGCCGTCGCTCGCGGCCATGTAGGCCTCCGCTGCCTTGGCGCCGCGGCCCGCGCTGCTCAGGGCGTCGCCGAGCTTGGCGAGCACGACCCGCCGCTCCGCCGCGCCTGGCAGGTGGAGGTCGATCGCCATGCGGTAGAGGCGCGCCGCGTGGTCGAACGCGAACGCGGCCTCGGCGTGCTCGCCGGCGCGCACGGCGTAGCCGGCGGCGCGCTCTGGGTCCCCGGCGGCGCGCCAGTGCTCGGCCAGCGCCTCGAGCTCCGCGCGCCCCGACGCCTCCAGCGCCAGCGCGAGCCGGCCGTGCCAGCTGCGCGCCGCCTGCTCGTCGAGCCGGCTCGCCACCGTCTCCCGGATGCGGTTGTGGAACGGCTCGAGGAACTCGTCCTGACCCGAGCCGCCGGTCCGCACGAGGTTCGCCGCGCGCAGGGCCGAGAGCACCCGGGTGAGCTCCCCGAAGTCCGCCGCCATGGCGTGCGCGGCCACCGACGTCAGCACCGGCGCGCCGGCGCACACGACGAGCTCGAGCAGCTGGCGCGCCCGCGGATCGAGCCGGCTGATCCGCGCCCAGAGGACGTCGTCGAGGCGCACCGGGCCGCCGTCGGCGTCCGGGGACATCATCCGGTGGCGCAGGAGCGCGTCGATGAAGAGCGGGTGGCCGCCGGCCTCCTGCGCGATCGCCTCGATGCTGAGCGGGCGGCCGACCTGGGCGCCGCGGAGGAGGAGCGCGCAGAGCTCCTGCGCCTCCGCGAGCGACAGGCGGTGGAGGATGATGTGCCCGAGCGAGTCGATCGGCACCCCGAGCTGCCGCGAGACGGGCGGCGCGGTCTCCGAGGCGGTCCGCACCGTCGCCACGAGCATCATCGCGCGCGGACGCGACAGGTCGACCAGCGCGCCCGAGGACACGGGCCCATCGAGGCCGGCGAACGAGCCGGGCCTGTTCGCGGCGTGGAGATCGGCCTCGGTCCACGGGCGCATCACCTCCGAGAGCAGCGCGACGCTGTCGGCGTCCGCCCACTGGAGATCGTCGATCGCGAGCACGAGCGGCCGCTCGGCCGCGAGCCGGCCCAGCAGCTCCCGGAGCGCGGCGAAGACGAGGGCGCGGATCTCGGGCGGGTCGATCGCCTTGCGCCGGGCGCGCGCCTCCGTGATCGCCGGGACCGTCCGGAGCACCGGGAACACCGTGCCGAGCAGGCCCGCGTTGGGCGGCAGCAGCGCCTTGACCTGCTCGGGGGGGCGGCGCACGAGGTGACGGCTCAGCCCGTCGATGAGCTCGTCCACCGCCTTGTAGGGGACGGCCTCGCGCTCGTAGCAGCGCCCCGCCAGGACGAGCGCCTCCTTGTCGATGCGCTCCAGGAACCGGCGCAGGAGCGCGCTCTTGCCGACGCCCGACTCGCCCTCGATGAACCGCGTGACCGCGCGCCCGAGCTTCGCCTCCGCGAACGCGCCCTCGAGCGCGGCGAGCTCGCTGCGCCTGCCGACGAAGCCGATGCGCTGCGAGAGGACGGGCGGCTCCTCGATGAGCTCCTGCACCTGCAGCCGGCGCAGCACGTCGCGCGCCGTCGGCCGGGCGGCCGGGTCGATGCGCAGCATGTCCACGCAGAGCTCGTCGATGTCGGGGGGCATGTCCTCGACGAGCCGGCTCGGCGGCGGAGGCTCCGCTCGCCGCATCATGTCGAGCGCCGCCTTGGGCGCCGTCTGGAACGGGTAGACGCCGGTCAGCGCGAGGTAAAGCATGACCCCGACACTGTAGATGTCCGCCTCGGGCCCGGCCGCCTTGGCCTCGGCCTGCTCGGGCGCCATGTAATGGAGCGTTCCGACGACGGCCTGCTCGCGCCCTGTGCCGCTCGCGTCGGCGACGAAGCCGAAGTCGAGGAGGACCACCCGCTCTTCCGCGGTCACGAGGACGTTGGAAGGCTTGATATCGCGGTGAACCTTGTAAGCCGCATGCACCGCCGCGAGCCCCTGGGCGAGCTGCGCCAGGGCCGAGCGGAGGCGGGCCTCGTGGAAGGGGCGCTTGATCCGGGGCTGTGGCTCCGAGGCGGGGCCCTGCACAGCAGACCACATGGGGCTCGACGGCAGGGTCGAGCGGCGCCCGACGCCCGCGGGCTCGCCCCTCGGCCCGGCGTCGCCCTCCTCGTGGAGCCGCACGTGGACCACGAAGTCGACGCCGCGGATGAGCTCCATCGTGAAGAAGAGCTGCCCTTCTTCCTCGTGGAGCTCGCCGAGGCTGACCAGGTTCGGGTGCTGGATGTCCTGGAGCGCGCGGAACTCGTTCTTGAACCGGAGGCGCGCGTCGGCGCTCAGATTCCGGAGGATCTTGAGCGCGACCCGCCCCTTCCGCTCGCGATCGAAGGCCTCGTAGACAACCCCCATCCCGCCGCGGCCCACGACGCGAACGACCTGGAAGCGACGCGTGCCTCCAAACTCGGGTCTCGCGTTCCTCAGGCCCATGCGTGGGACCAAGAAATCACCTGCGCCGAGCGGTGGCAAGCAGTGCGTGGGGCGCGCGCGCGACGAACGCGCCGCGGACGCGTGGGGAGCGCGCGGCGAACGCATGGGGCGCGCGCCCGAGCGCGCAGGGGAAGCGCGCGCCCGAGCGCGCAGGGGAAGCGCGCGCCGAACGCGTTGGGCGCGCTCCAGCGACGCGCGAGCCCTGCGCGGCGCTGGAGCGCGCCGCGAGCAGGATCGGCAGAAAGGTGGCACGCCCAGGGGAAGGGCGGTAGCGTACGCCGCCTGCGAGCGAAAAGAGCCCGGCCGGGCGCGCGCCGCTCAGCCGGTCAGCCCGGCGCGCACCCAGTTGACAACGGGAGGGCATCATGGTCTGCGTAGTACGCTCCGAGGCTTCGGAAGCGGTTCGGAATGCGCCACGCGCGAAGGGTTTGCTGGGGTGATCCAGAGGTTGAGAGACTTCTTCTCGTCGCCGGGGCAGCGCAGCATGACGCCCCTGACCGACAGCGCGGCCGAGCGCAACCCGGGATGCAGCCTCGTTGTAGAGAACGTCAGCAAGAGCTTCGGTAAGACACAGATACTGAACGACGTGTCGTTCACGGCGGAGGCCGGCGAGTTCGTCACGCTCCTCGGGCCTTCGGGCTGCGGCAAGACGACGCTGCTCCGCATCATCGCGGGGCTCGATCGCGCCGATCGGGGGCAGATCCTGCTCGCGGGCAGGGCGGTTGACCACCTGCCGGCGAACCGCAGGCCGGTGAACACCGTGTTCCAGAACTATGCGCTGTTCCCGCATCTGAGCGTGTTCGAGAACGTGGCCTTCGGCCTGAGGTCGCGCAGCTTCCCTGACGCCGAGGTGCGCGAGCGCGTGCGTTCGAGCCTCTCGATGCTGAAGCTCGATGACCTCGCGGAGCGGTATCCGCACCAGATCTCGGGTGGTCAGAAGCAGCGAGTCGCGCTCGCGCGCGCGGTCGTCAACGAGCCTGAGGTGCTGCTGCTCGACGAGCCGATGTCGGCGCTCGACGCGAAGCTGCGCGCCGAGGTGCAGCTCGACCTGCGCCGGCTCCAGCGCGCGCTCGGGAAGACGTTCGTGCTCGTCACGCACGATCAGGACGAGGCGATGACCGTCTCGGACCGCATCGTGCTGATGAACAAGGGCCGCATCGAGCAGCAGGGGGCGACGGCCGAGGTGTACGAGCGGCCGCAGAGCCGCTTCGCCGCCGAGTTCTTCGGCGCGGCCAACCTCATCTCCGCGCAGCGCGTCGGCGCCACGCTCGTCTTCACGACGGTGGGCGCGCTGAGGGTGCAGAGCAAGCCTCAGTGGGAGTACGGCACGCTCGCGATCCACCCCGAGTGGATCGAGCTCTGCGAGAACGAGCCGGCGGAGAACGGCGTGCGCGGCGTGGTGAAGGAGAGCTTCTACCGCGGCGATCACGTGGAGCTCATCATCGAACCCGGGCCGCTGCGCGTGCAGCTCAGCCCCCGCTCGCGGCTCAAGCCCGGCTCCTCGGTCTGGCTCGCCCTGCCCGCCGAGCGGCTCGAGGTGCTCAGTGACTGAGCCCACGGTCTGGTATGGACAGCTCACGACGCGGCGCAGGCTCCTCGCGCGGGGGTCCCTGCTCATCGCGGGCGGCGTCTCCTGGCTGTCCGTGTTCCTCCTCTTGCCGAGCCTGGCGCTCCTCGTCGTGTCGTTCCTCAAGCGCGACGCGGACGGCGCCCTGCTCTGGGAGCTGTCGTTCGAGTCGTTCGAGCGCATCTTCGGCTCCGCGTCCGGCGAGAACGCGCGCATCCTCATCAGGAGCATCGTCCTCGCGCTGGTCGTGACGACCGCCTCCGTGATGCTCGCCTATCCGATGGCCTTCTTCATCGCGCGCGGCTCTCGGCGCCGGCGCTTCTTCTGGCTCGCGCTCATCATCGTCCCGCTCTGCACGAACCTCGTGATCCGCACGTTCAGCTGGAAGCTCCTCCTGTCGGCGCAGCTCCTGCCTGCCAAGCTCGCCGCCTGGCTCGGGTGGATCGACCCGGGCCGCGACGTCTATCCCAGCTGGACGGCGGTCACGATCGGCCTCGTCGCGGCCTCCCTCCCGTTCGCCGTGGTCCCCCTCTACACGAGCATCGATCGTCTCGACTGGTCGCTCGTCGAGGCCGCGCAGGACCTCTATGCGTCGCGGCTGCGCATCTTCCTCGCGGCGATCCTGCCGCAGACCCTCCCCGGCCTCAGCGTCGCAGTCCTCCTCACGTACGTCCCCGCGATGAGCGTCTTCGTGGTGAGCGACATGCTCGGCGGCGCGAAGCACTGGCTGATAGGGAACCTCATCCAGCACCAGTTCGGCCCGGGGAGGAACATCCCTTACGGCGCGGCGCTCAGCCTGGTGCTCATCGTTCTGACGCTGGGCGGCGTGTCCCTCTACCGCCGGAATGGGCGCTCCGTGGAGATCCTGTGAAGCTCGGCCGGGGCCTCTGGCGCGGGCTGACGACGATCGCCGCCTTCTTCGGCTTCGCGCTCCTCTACCTGCCGCTCTTCGCGGTCGCCGTCTACTCGTTCAACGCCGCGGAGCGGGGCCTGCTCTGGACCGGCTTCTCGATTCGCTGGTACCTCGATCTCTTCGCCGATCCCGAGACCAACCGGCGCGCCATGGAGATCCGCGAGGTCGCCGTGAACACCCTGATGCTCGGCGGCGCCTCCACGCTCATCGCGACGGTGCTCGGGACGCTGCTCGCCCTGGGGATGCACTTTCCGTGGCCGAGCTCCGTGAGTCGCGTGCTCGAGTCGATCGTGGACATCCCGGCGGTCGCTCCCGACATCACGTTCGCGGCGGTGCTGGTCATGGCGTTCAACGTGCTCCGCCGCGTGGTGGACCAGTGGTTCGAGCCCAGCATGACGACGATGATCATCGGTCATGTGACGTTCGAGATCGCGTTCGTGACGCTCATCGTCCGCAGTCGGCTCGTCGCCATCGGGCCGACGCTGAGCGAGGCCGCGATGGACCTCTATGCGTCGCCGTGGATCCACTTCCGGAGGGTCACGCTCCCCCTCCTGTGGCCGGCGATCGTGGGGGGCGCCATGCTGGCGTTCACGCTGTCGCTCAACGACTTCGTGATCAGCTTCTTCACGTCCGGCCCGCGCTCGGTCACGCTCCCGCTCTACGTCTACCAATCTCAGATGCGAGGCGTGCGGACCGACCTGTTCGCGATTTCAACGCTCCTCCTGATCGGCGTGGCGGTGTCCATCGTGATCCTGGAGCGGCTCACCCGCTGGAGGCACGATTGAGCCGCCGGCCCGGGCTCGCGGCGGAGGCGGCGGAGTTCGGCGCGCCGGGCGCCGGGCGGCCAAGGAGCTCGCGCGCGCCGCGCGGAGCCCGGCCGACTCCTGCGCGTCAGCGCAGCGATGCACCGCCCTTGTTCACCTTGGCGCTGGGCCTGACCAGCGCTCCACCTCGCTCTGGCTCGCGCGGCCCGGCCCCGGGGCGCCGAGCTCGAGCGCTTGCCTGACGGCGCCTCCTCGGGAGCGCCGGGCCCGGACCGCGCGCCGCCCCGGGTTCCGCTCACTCTGTCATGCGCTCCGCGCAGGGCGCCTACACAGCGGCGTCCACGCCGGCGTGAGGTCCACGGCCGCCTGTGCGAACAGGTTGGATCAGCTGACGGCTTACGGTAAGCTGACCCGGCAATGCGGCTGTTTCGTCCCAAGCTCGCCGGGTTTTTGCGTGACGGCTGGACCCGGCGGACGGCGCTTTGCGCTCCACTTCGACCGTTGGGAATCGAGATCGAAAGATGAGCTTTCGTCGCTCCGCACTCCTACTCATACTCGTAGCACTCCTCACATTCTCCGGTCGGCCTGCCTGGGCGGATGATCTGGCCGATGAGGCCGATCTGCACTTCAGGATCGCCACGGAGCGCTATTCGGCGCGTGACTACCGGGGCGCCCTGGAGCACTTCCTGGTGTCGAACCGGCTTGTCCCGAACCGAAACGTCATCTTCAACATCGCCCGAACTTACGAGGCTCTCCAGGAGTATCCAGACGCATTTCGCTACTACGTTCAGGCGCTCGATCTCGAGCCCAACGCCGCGCGCAGGCCGGCCATCGAGGAGGCGCTCGCGCGCATCCGGCCGAACGTCGCCGTCATCAACGTGACGACGGACCCGCCCGGAGCGACGGTGTACATCAACCGCCGCGATCTCGGCGGCCGCGGCAGCACGCCCCGCCTCCTCGGCTTCCAGCCCGGCAAGCACAAGATCATCGTCGATCTCGAGGGGTATGAGCCGGCGGAGGTCGAGAACGTCGAGGCGAAGATCGGCGAGCAGACGAACGTCGCGGTCAAGCTGAAGCGCATCGTCGGGACGGTGCGCGTGGTCGGTGAGATGGCCGGCACGACGGTGCGGGTCAACGACGCGAGCGGCCCCCCGGCGTGCACCGCGCCGTGCGATCTCACGCTGCCTCCTGGCCGGCACCGCCTCTACCTTTCGCAGGAGGGGTATCAGCCGTCGGAGCAGGACGTGAACGTGGCGGCCGCGAGCACGGTGACCGCGCGTTACCGGCTCAACCCGCTCACCGGCAGCCTCGTCGTCAACGCGGACGAGCGCGACGCGCTCGTCGAGGTCGACGGGAAGCCGATGGGCTTCACGCCCGCGGTCCTCAACGTGCAGAGCGGCCAGCGCCGCGTGCGCGTCTCGCTGCGCGGCTTCCGCCCGGTCGAGCAGTCGGCCACCGTGGTGGCCGGACAGCAGACCCGGATCGACATCTCGCTCCGGCAGCTCGAGGAGGTCGAGGCCGCGTCGCGTACGGCGGAGGCCGTCGAGGACGCGCCCGGCTCGGTCACCATCATCTCGGGCCAGGAGCTCCGCGCGATGGGGTATCCGACCGTCGCGGAGGCCTTGAGGGGCATGCGCGGCGTCTACACGACGTACGACGGCACCTACTCCTGGGTTGGCATCCGCGGGATCAGCATCCCCGGCGACTACAGCAACCGCGTGCTCGTGCTGCTCAACGGGCACTCGATCAACGACACCTGGGACGGCCTCGCCTTCGCCGATCAAGCCGCGCGCACCGACCTGGAGGACGTCGAGCGGATCGAGGTCGTCCGTGGCCCGGGCTCGCTGCTCTACGGTACGGGCGCGTTCGTCGGCGTCATCAACATCGTGACCAAGGGCCGCCCGACGTCGTTCGGCGCGGGCGTCGGCGTGGGCGCGGCGCAGCACGGCTTCATCCGGGGCCGCGCCCAGGCGCAGGTGCCCTTCGGGCGCGACTCCGGCATGTGGCTGTCGGTCGCCGGCGGCCACGGTCAAGGGCGAGACTACTACCTGCCGATCCTGCCCGGACTCGATGACCAGTGGAAGAACAGGGATGCCAACTCCCGCGACGCCGACCACTTCAATGTCGGGACGGTCCAGGGGCGGCTCTGGTACAAGTCCCTCTCGGCGCAGGTGTTCTACAACGAGCGCAGGAAGGCGCTCCCGAGCGGCGCCAACAAGACCGTCGTCGGCGACGACAGGACGTTTTACCGCGACAGGCGCGGGTTCGCCGAGGTCACGTTCGCGCCGCGGATCTCGGACGTCTTCTCGACGGTCACCCGCGTGGCCTACGATATCCAGTTTTATGACGACACGCTGTGGCTGGTGAACGACAGCACCGGCATGAGGATCTCCGATGTCGAGCAGTACCAGGACATGTTTTTGCTCGCGGATCAGCGATTCGAGATCACCCCGTTTCCACAGCTGAAGGTCACCGTGGGCGTGGAAGGACAGATGCACTTCGTCGGCAGGCAGCGCATCGAGGAGACCACCTGCCTCCCCAACCAACCCTGCGTCGACACGCTCATCCTTCCCGTCCCGGTCGAGAGACAGGACGTTGACAACGATGGTACCGTTGAGGAGCCTGCTGCTGGCGCCAGTAGCGATGACGATGATGATCTCAACAACGACGGCGTGATCAACAAGGATGATGTCGCCATCTTCAATGCGCGAGATGACGGTCTGTTCGACGCGCACCCTTACCAGATCCTCGCAGGCTACGGCGTCGTCGACTTCGTCCCGTCCGACCGCGTCCGCGTCTCCGCGGGTGCTCGTATCGATTACTACAACTACGGTAAGGACGACCTCAGCTTCAACTCCGGGATCAGCCCGCGTATCGCGCTCGTCGTCAAGCCCTACGAAGGGGGCAACCTGAAGGTGACCGGCGGCCGCGCGTTCCGCGCTCCGCCCATCTACGAGCTCTTCCTGCAGGTGCCTGCAAGCAACTTTGCCCCGGGGTTCAATCCGGCCGAGGCGGAGGAAGAGCAGATCGGTCCCGAGAGCGTGCTCTCGGGAGAGGTCGAGTTCACGCACCGGCTCTCGTCCACGCTCTCCCTGCTCGGCGCGGGGTATGTGAACTACATGACCGACATGATCGCGCAGACCGGCGACTTCACGGCGGATAAGCCGGGGAGGTACGACAACACCAAGGAGCCGATCCTCGTGCTGGGCGCGGAGGCCGAGCTGCGCCGCGAGTGGCGCCAGGGCTGGATGGCCTCTCTCTCCTACTCCTATACTCGGGCGCGGTACCTCGATAAGGGAGACGTCGACGACGTGCTCAAGAAGGTGCCCAACTCGCCGGAGCACATGGCCGCCGTCAAGGGGACCGTGCCGCTGTTCGGGAAGGCGCTGATGCTGTCGACGCGCCTCACCGTCGAGTCGCCGCGCCTCGACAAGACCCTGACGGAGACCGACCCCTCGGTGATCTGGGACGTCGTCCTCTCCGGTCAGACGGACGTGGCCGGCCTCCGCTACAACATGGGCGTCTACAACGTCGCCGACTGGGAGTACGAGGCCCCCATCTCGCCCCAGTTCACGGCGACCAGGATGCCGCAGGCAGGCCGCACCTTCCTCCTCTCTGCCAACCTGAACTTCTGATCATCGCGCGGCCGTCCTGGCCGCGCGCTCTCCACCTCACGCCCATCACCCCTCGGCGCTCCGCCCCCGCGCCGCCCTGCTCGACCGCGGCGCAGGGCGGCCCGCGCAGCGCGTGGCCTCGCGCCCCGCGTCCATCGAACGGCGTCGCCCTGGCGGCCACATCCATTTCAGGCGTGGCGCAAGGCACAGCTGCGCCACCGTTCCACTCTGGCAGGAGCTCCACCGCCGCACGCGGTTCGCGCCACGCTCGAATTCAGCGTCTCACGTGAACTCAGCGCCTGGACCGGCCTCGCGTGTCATGCAGCGCTCTCGTGTGTTTCCTTGCCAGACGCAAATCGTGCGCCGAGGCGCAAATCACGCACGTTCCTCCGCAATCCACGATCGAGGCGCGATGGTGTGGAGCGGTGCGTTCGCTTCATGGCCGTCGCCGGAAACGCCGCGATCTGACGGCGCGCGGCCGCGCGCCACGTGCCGTGCAACCAAGTGACCACATCATCGGACGCCCGCGCACTCTTGTGACAATCCGCGCGGTCATGATTTTGCTTGAAAGCAAAACATCGCTTGTCCATCATGGTCACTCGTGAATATCCGCTCCTCGACCTCGGATCACGCGACACACGGCGCGCGCGGTCCGGAGCGACGGCGGAACGACGGGCGCGCCGCTCGGCGGATCGCGCCGCGAAGGGGAGCGATCAGGAGAGCGATGGGCGCCGATTTTCGCGCCGAACCGTAGGCCACGAGAGGAGCGCGCGTCGGGTCTGCCACCCGCGGCGCGCCGTCTCGGCGGCATTTTTGCCAACCTGACGATCGTCAGCCAGCCCGAGCAAGAGGTCCATGTTGCCCGACCGCCCGATCGATGTCCCCGAGCAGTCGTTCGCTTCCGTCTACGACCGGCGTCGCCTCGCGGCCGCAGGGGAGATGTTGCCACAGATGTGGGACACTCTACCTGAGTGGCCGAGCGTCGGCGGCGGACGCCGTGTCATCGTGCTCGGCGGCGGGATTTCAGGGCTGTGCACCGCATGGTCGCTGCGGAAGGCCGGGTTCGACCCGATCATCCTCGAGCGGAATGACCGTGTAGGCGGCCGCTTCTACACGCTCCGGAACCACTTCGGCGACCAGTACGCCGAGCTCGGCGTCACCCGGATCGCCGACACCCACGTCCTCACGCTCGCCTATGCGCGCCACTTCGGGCTGGAGATCCTCGAGTATCCGCTCGACGCGACGCAGCTGTACTATGTCATGGGCCATCGCTTCCTGAGCACCTCGCGCGGCAAAGCGCACTATCCTGCCGACTTTCCGCTCTCTCCGGAAGAGCGGGACATCGACGCGGAGTCCCTCAACCTGCAGCTCGCGGCGAAGGCGTTCTCGGTGATCGGCGACCCGCGGGACACGCAGTGGCCACCGGCCACCGTCCGCAAGGACTTTTCAGGCGAGACGTTCTTCCGCAGCCTGGATCGGACCGGGGCCTCGCACGCCGCGAGGGAGATCTGCCGCGCGTACGAGGGGACGGAGATCGAGATGTTCAGCGGCCTCGCCTGGTCGGCGAACCAGCGGCTCGACGCCAAGTGGTTCCACACCTACGCGATCGCCGGCGGGAACGACCGGCTGACCACCGCGTTCGCCGACGATCTCGGCGATCGCATCCTCAAGGGGGCCCATGTGCAGCGGGTGATCTCCCGCGAGGACGGCGTGACCGTCGAGTTCCTCAGGAACGGGGACCCCGAGACGATCGAGGGCGACTTCGTGGTGTGCGCGCTCCCCCACCGCATCCTGCTCGAGGTCGCGTTCGATCCGCCGCTCTCCGGCCCCAAGCACCGCGCCGCGTCGGAGATCCCGATGTTCACCGTCACGCGCCTCAACTTCCAGTTCTCGCACCGGTTCTGGGCGGATGAGGGCATCATCGGGCTGCTCGCGGCCTGCACGACGACGCCCATCGAGCGTCTGTGGGACCTGACCTCGCTCCAGCCGGGCACCTCGGGCATCCTCACGGCGTACGTGCAGGACCGCAACGCCGCGGCGCTCGACGAGCTGCCCACCGCGGCCGATCGCATCGAGTTCGGGCTCAAAACGATGGAGTCGTTCTTCCCGAACGCTCGGCAGTACTTCCAGAAGGGCCTGTCGTTCTCGTGGCACCACCAGCCGTACACGCGAGGCGGCTGGCCCGCGTACCGGCCCGATCAGACCGACCTGATCGCGGATCTCCAGCGCGGTGAGGGGCGCGTCGTCTTCGCCGGCGATCACACGTGTCTCTACACGGGCTGGGCGCAGGGTGCCCTCGAGTCGGCGCACTTCGCCACGGCCGAGGTGATCGCGGCGGCTCGCGGCTCGATCGAGCCGACCACCTGAGCGAGCTCGAAAGGCGCCCCCCGGCGCGACGTTCACGACGCCCCTCGAACACACGCCGCAGAGGGGGTGTATAACGTCGCTGGTATGGCTCGCCTCCTCCACGTCATCGGAGTCCAGTCCCGGCCCGTGCCTGGCGACCCTGCTGCGACGCTCGAGAAGCTCGAGCGCGTGGTGCAGGCGCTGGGGGTCTCGTTCCCCGAGGCGCAGCTCTACCTGTTTCCCGAGCTGTGGCTCACGGGGGATCACCCGTTCCGCCACACCACCCCGTCGCACGAGCTCGCCCAACCGATTCCGGGTCCGCTCACCAGGCGGCTCGGCGCGATCGCGCGCAGGGCTGGGAGGTGGCTCTGCGCCGGGTCGATCTACGAGCGCGCGGGGGACAAGCTGCACAATACAGCGCTCGTCTTCTCGCCGAGCGGCAAGCTCGTCGCCCGGTACCGCAAGCTCTATCCCTGGATGCCCTTCGAGACCTGTGCGCCGGGCGATGAGCCCGCGCCCGTGTTCGACATCCCGCGCGTCGGCCGGCTGGGGCTCATGATCTGTTACGACGGCTGGTATCCCGAGGTCGCGCGCGGCCTGGCGCTGCGCGGCGCCGAGGTGATCCTGCACCCGACGCTCACCACGACGCCGGATCGCGAGGAGGAGCTCGTGCTCGCCCGCGCCCGCGCGATCGAGAACCAGTGTTATGTGGTGAACGTCAACGCCTCGGTGGAGATCGGCGGCGGCCGCTCCATCGCGGTCGATCCCGAGGGCCGCGTCCTCTTCCTGGGCGGCCCCGGCGAGGAGTACCTCGGGGAGGTGCTCGATCTCGACCGCGTCCAGACGGTCCGCGCCCACGGCACGCGCGGCCTGAACCGGGTGCTCCGCCAGTTCACCGAAGACTCTCCAGAAGCGGTCTTCGCGCCATACCGAGCGCGGTCTCCGCGCCGCCGGACACGCTCGTAGAGCCGACGCAGAGCGGCGGTCACCCGGCTGGCTCCCTTGCTTTGGGCGCCCCCGGCCGGCACGCGATGAGCCCGAGCCCCTCCTGCGCGATCGTCGCGCCGGCCAGCGCCGTAATTTCACCGACGTCGTACGCGGGCGCGACCTCCACGACGTCCATGCCGACGAGCGCGATGCCCTGGAGCCCCCGCAGGATCTCCAGCGCGACCGCGGTGGACATCCCCCCGCAGACCGGCGTGCCGGTGCCCGGCGCGAAGCTCGGGTCGAGGAAATCGATGTCGAACGTCAGGTAAACCTCGTGGTCCCCGACGATATTACGAACGTGCTCGATCACCGCCCTCGCGCCATGACGATGAACCCAGGGCGCGTCGAGCACCTGGAAGCCGAGCGTATCGGCGTTGTAGGTGCGGAGCCCGATCTGCGCCGAGCGGCTGGGCTCCACGAGGCCCTCCCGCGCCGCGTGGAAGAACATGGTGCCGTGATCGACCCGACCCGATCCGACCTCGTCGCTCCACGTGTCGGAGTGAGCGTCGAAATGGATCAGCGAGAGCTTCCCGCGGCGCTTGGACACGGCGCGCAGGATCGGGTAGCTCACGAAGTGATCCCCCCCGATCGAGAGGGGCGTCACCCCGGCGTCGAGAATGCGGCCGATGTGCTCCTCGATGGCGACAGGGCTCTCCTCCGGACGCCCGTAATCCCAGACGCAGTCGCCATAGTCCACCACGGCGAGCCGGTCGAGCGGATCGAACTCGTAGCCGTAAGGGCGGTTCCACGCGAGCTGCGCCGAGGCCTCCCGCACCGCACGCGGGCCGAAGCGCGTCCCTGGGCGGTTGCTGGTCGCCGTGTCGAGCGGGATGCCGGTGACCGCCACATCGACGCCAGTCAGGTCGCGCGTGTACTTGCGGCGCAGGAAGGAGAGCGCGCCGCTGTAGGTCGGCTCGCGCCGGACGCCATAGAGGCTATCGGCCGTGAACGCGTTGTCTACGATCATGCCTCTCGCACGAGGAGTGGTCTTGGAGCGATGATCTTCCATAGGGGTCCTTACGTTCAGATCGACGCGCTCCACCTCGTCGCGCCGGGCGCCTTGAGCGCGGTGCGCTCCGGTGGTAGCGAGCTGCGCCGTGCGCTCCCGCCGGGCTCGCCGCTCACGCCTCGGGGAGGCGCCGGCGAGGCGAGCGCCGCACCAGAGTGACACGTCGATTGCAACGAAGCAGTCCGTTTTGCAAGGGACTCCGCGCGGCGCCCCGGATTCCAGCTCGGGCGTGCGCTCGACACCGGCGCGTCGCGCAGGAGTGGCATCGGCGTGATCGGAGGCTGAGCACCTCGCTTGCGCCATCGCCTCGCGGTCAGTTCGATTTCACGGCCGCCCAGACCTCGTCGTAGAGCTTGGCCGACTCGCCGAGATCACGATGGGCCTCCAGGCGAGTCGCCAGATCGCCCGTCGGGTAGATGAGCTGGTTCGTGCGGTCTTCGACCGGCAGCTTGGCCTGCGCGGCGCTGTTCGGGGTCGCGTACTTCGTCATCATCGACAGCTGCGCGCCGCCGTCGGGGGTCAGCATGTAATTGATGAACTTGTGAGCCAGCTCGGGGTGCGGCGACTTGGTCGGCACGGTCATCACGTCGACCCAGATCACGGAGCCTTCCTTCGGAATGACGAGGGCGAGGCGATCCTTGTCCTCCCAGACCACCTTCTGCGCGTCGCCGTTCCAGACGACCGCCATGTCGACGGAGCCGCCCTTCACGTCCTGCGTCGCGCCGATGCCGCCCTTGAAGCCGAGGCACTTCGGGTTGCTCTTGGCCTCCTTGAGGATGCGCCCGGCCTCCCGGATCTCTTCAGGCTTCGACGTATTGCTGGAGAATCCCTTGTACTTCAGCGCCGCGCCGACCATGTCCCGCATCTCGTCGATCAGCACGAACGTGCCCGGCGTCTTCTGGGCGTCGAAGAGCACGCCCCACGTCGGATCCATGTTGGGGATCTTCTTCTTGTTGTAGATGATCGCGACAGTACCCCACTGGTAAGGGATAGAGTACTTGTTGCCCTCGTCGAAGTTCGGGCCCGAGAACCGCGACTCGAGGTTCTTCAGGTTGGGGAGCTGGGCGTGATCCAGGGGGCGGATGAGCCCGCGCCGCGCGAGCCGACCGCTGGCGTGCGCCGCCATCACGACGACATCGTACTGCGCGTCGGCGCCCGCATAGGCGAGCTTGCTCTCCATCTCCTCGGTGGAGTCGTAGATCGTGAGCCGCAGGCGGGCGTTGTTCTGCGTCTCGAAGTCCTTGATGCTCTTGTCGTCCAGGTAGTTCGGGAAGATGAGGACGCTGAGCTCGGAGGGCTGAGCCGGAGCTTCCTTGGTGCCCGACTCTGCGCGTGCTTCAGAAGGAGCCTTATCTTTGCCGCAGGCGGCGACCGATAGGACACCCAACAGAATGGCTAGTACCATCAGGGGTCGACGTTGAGTTTTCATAAGTTGTCCTTTCTCCAGCTGCTCAAGGCGGACAGGCCTGCGGGTGTTCGCTGGCGCGATGCTGGCCTCTGGGATCTCCGGAAGCGAGAGCCGGCGGAGCGCGTCTGCGGATCGAGGCCCCCATCGACCGGTAGGACGCGCGCGGGATGCCGGGCAGCCCCGGCCGCAACCCTATGGACCGTGGATTGCAAGCGCGCGTCCCCTTGTCAAGGAAAATGTGTTGCGCGGTAAGCAACACGACTGGCCTTCTCATTCGGAGCGAAACCACGACTGTTCGCAAGCTTAGGCGAATCGTACATTCCGTGGCTCTGAATCCGAAAGAGATCGTCGAAATTGCATTCAAATGTGTGTCCACCACGCATGCACGCGCATCTGGGGTAGCGTCTACACGAGATTGTTCTCCCCCAGGTGAAATGGCGCGCGGCGCGGCAATGCGTGTTTCGACCCTACCGGAGCACAGGACGGCAATGCTCGCGGGCTGTGTTCGATGATCGTGCGCGTCGTGCGCGCTCGGATCTGCGGGAGCCAGGTGCTCACGCGTGCAGCATTGAAGAGCGGACACGCCGGCTCCCCGGCGCGCGGCGCGCGCCGGCGGGAGGCGTACTGCCGTCGCACCATGCTGCAAGCGAGTCTCCACGGGAACGCAGCGCTCCAGGCCGAGCCGATCGAGTCTAGTTGAACAGCGATTTCACGGGCCCCGTCGAGTGCACGATCCTCCGGGCCAGCAGCGTGACCACGAAGTGATGGAAGGCCGCGGCCAGCTCGGGCGCCTCCTCCGTCATTCGCTGCAGCGCCTCCTCCGTGAGCCGGTAGAGCGTGGACTGCCGGCTGGCGGTGACCGTCGCCGACCGCTTCTCGCCCATGTAGAGCCCGGACTCGCCGACGACCGACCCCGGCCCCATCGTGCGGAGCCGCTTCACCTTCTTCCCGTCGATCTCGAGCCAGGCCGTGAGCTCTCCGCTCTCGATGAGGTAGAGGTCCTTCGACACGTCTCCGGCCCGGAACAGATCGAACCCATCCGGGAGCTCAACGCGCTCGAGGTAGTCCTTGAAACGCAGCATTCCCGGGCGACCGCCGAATACGTCCTGGAGATCGTAGAACAGCATCGGAGGCGGCAGCATGCTGGGCGGCGCATCTGCGATGATCTCCTTCTCACAGGCCTCGAGGCCTCGATCCAGATCCGGGTAGATCCGGCAGACCTCGTCGTCATCGCCGACGAAGACCTCGCCCCGCTCGAGGTGATTGCGGATGTCCACACGCACCTCCGTGAAGATGAGCTTGACGCTGTGCGCCTTGGCGAGCCTGCGGAGCCGGAGGAAGCTCGCGATGGCGGACGAGTCGATGCCGTTCACGTGGCGGAAGTCGAGCAGCAGATAGCGCACCTCACCTTCCTCGCTCTGGATGCGCTGCTGGGCCGTCGAGAGGAGGTTGTACGCCGTCCCGAAGAAGATATAGCCCTGGAGCTGGAGCACGTTGAGCTGCTTGGCGCGCTCCGTCAGGGTCATCTCCTCGCCGTCGCTGCGGGCGACGTTGCTGCGCAGGTAGACCCCGGAGATGGCGTTGCGCACCACCTCGATGCGGCTGTAGCTGAGCGCGAAGAGGATGAACGAGACGCCGAGCCCCACCCCGATGCCGACAAGGAAGCCCCGGACGGCGACGACAAGGAGGATCACCACGATGACGAAGTACTCGATGCGCCGCAGCCGGAACCAGCCCTCGTAGAGCGTGTTGATGAGGAAGTGGAATCCGAGATAGGCGATCAGGCCCCCGAGGACGGGGCGCGGGAAGTACAGGATGGCGTCGGCGCCGACGAAGAGCACGACGCAGCTGATCGCCGCCGCGACCAGCCCCGAGACGCGGCTGTTCGAGCCGGCCTTGTAGCTCATCGACGACTCGGCCAGCGACAGGTAGCCGACCATGCCGCCAAAGAGGCCCGTGACGATGTTCGCGACGCCCGTCGCCCGCAGCTCGCGGTCGAGATCGATCTCCTGCTCGGTCGCGAGCTCCACGCCCGACGCGCTGAGCAGCACGGTGATGGCGGCCATGATCGTGACGGCGGCCATGTTGCCGGCGCTGCCGAACAGGACCGACCAGTCCACCTTCCCGAAATCCGAAGCGCCGATCGGAGGCCAGAGCGATGCGGTCGGGAACGGACCGAGGAGCCAGCCGCTGTCGAGCACCTGCTGCACGCTGACGCCGGCGAGGCCCAGCGAAACGTAGAACACCACGATCGAGCCCCCGAGCAGCACGGGGAGGAGCAGGAGCGACGAGAACCGCCGCAGCACCAGGAGCAGCAGGACGCCGAACACGAGGCCCGGGAGGACCCGCTTCAGGAGCTCCGGATCCATCACCACGCTCGGGAAAATGTCGAGCGTCGATGGCTGGCCGGACATCACCGAGATCGAGCCCTGGAGGAGGAGCCAGCCGGCGCCTGCGATGAAGCCGCCGGCGACGGGGTACGGGATGAAGCGGACCAGGATGCCGAGCCGTAAGAGGCCGAGCAGCAGGAAGAAGCCGCCTGCGACCACGGAGGTGATCGCGATGGCGGCCACGACCGTCGGGAACGGGCTCGCCGTCGGGTCCTTCTGCGCGATGCCCGTCGTGATCGCCGCCGCCATCGAGGCGAGAATGACGGCGGCGTCCTCCTGCGGCGCGGCGATCACCGGCTTGTAGGAGCTGAGGAGAGACACGATCACGCCGACGATGACGGAGCTGATCAGGATGATGCCGATCCCTCTCGAGAGGTATTCGGCGAGCCCGTGGTTGAAGATCAGCGCGCCAAGAGAGATATCGAACGAGACGACCAGCGTCCCCGAGACCATTCCGGCGATCACGGCGGGCATGAGCTTGGAAGGCTTCGCCTTCTCAAGGAGCTCCTCGTTCAACAGCGCAGGTGACTCCTTTGTTGCCTGTCGTGTCATGCTCTTGGGAGACCTCGTGATCGATTGTCAGCGGAATTCGCAGGGCGGCGAGGGCCGGGGCGCGCCGGCGCCGCGCGGGCCGGCGGGGCCTCTGCGCCGCGATCTAGGGAACGTGCGACGACGTCGGACGACGGGGGCGCTTTCGCGTGGGCGGAGGGCACGGCAGCGTCCCCCACGGGCTCAAGAGGCCCCCAGCTCACGCTCGATGGCAGCGGCCTGCTCCTGCAGGGCCTCCGCCTCGCCGAGGTGGCCGCTCAGCCGGTGCAGCTTCGCGAACTCCCCGAGGAGCCTCGCCTCCTCGCGCCGGTTCCCGATCTGCCGCTCGACCGTGATCGCGCGCGAGTAGAGCGTCCGGGCGGCGTCGTACCGGCCCTGGACGGCGTAGGCCATCCCGAGGCTCGCGAGCGTGAGCCCCTCGGCCGGCAGGTTGCCCGCCTCGCGCGCGGCGCGCAGCCCCTCTTCCCAGTAGGTGCGCGCGTCGTCCGGCTGCTGCATCGCCCAGTGCGTGCGGCCCAGGCCGAGGAAGCCGAGCGACTCGGACCCGCGATCGCCGAGCTTCTGCGCGTCGGTGAGCACGCGGATGTGCTCCTGCCGCGCCTCCTGGTACCGCCCCCTCGCCTCGAGGACGTCGCGGGCGAACTCGTAGCGCACGACGACGCTCTCGGGCGTCGGCTCCGGCGAGAGCTTGAAGTAGACGCGGTAGAGGCGGGTCGCCTCCTCGTGGGCGTAGCGCGCCGCCGCCTTGCGGGCGCCCGCGAGGAAGTAGCGGCGCGCGTGGTCCACCTTGCCCGCGCGGCGCCAGTGGCGGCCGAGCGCGACGAGCTGGTCCTCGAGGTCATCACCGTAGAGGCTCTCGATCGCCTCGGCCGCGAGCCGGTGGAGCTCCTGGAGCCGCGCGCGGGACTGCATCTCGTACGCCGCGTTGCGGAGGAGCGCGTTGCTGAACTGGAAGCGCCGCTCCGTCATCTGCGACCAGATGCACTGCGCCTCGCCGATGCGCACGTGCTCCTCGAGCACGGAGGCGTCGGGGAGCATCAGCGCGAGCACGCGCAGATCGAACTCGCGCCCGAGGACGGCCGCGGCGACGATCGTCTGCTTCACCTTCGCGTCGAGCCGGTCGAGGCGCGAGATGAGCAGGCTGTTCACGTTCTTCGGCGGCATGAACGTGTTCGAGATCGAGATGGAGCTCGAGCTCGAGCCGTAGCGCCCGTCCTCGAGCCAGTAGGCGAGGATCTCCTGCGCGAAGAACGGGTTGCCGCCGGCCGTCTCGCAGAGGAGCGTCGCGAGCATGTCCGGCATCGGGCCGCCGAAGAACGGGACCGCGAGCGCGAGGAGCTGCTCGCGCGGCAGCGGCTTCAGCTCGATCACGTTCTCGGAGATGCCCGGGTCGAGCGGGATGCGGACGGGGGTGCCGTCGTCCTTGCGCCGCGTCGTACAGATGATCGCGATGGGCAGCCCCCGGCACGCGCGCGCGATCACGCGCACCGCCTCGAGCGAGTCCTCGTCGGCCCAGTGCGCGTCCTCGAGGTGCAGGATCACCGGCTGGAGCGACGCCTCGGCGAGGAAGACGAAGCTCAGCGCCGAGAGCGTGCTCGTGTACCGGAGCTTCGGGTGCAGGCGCTCGTACGGCGAGTCCTCCCAGCGGATGCCGATGAGCGCGGCGAACACCGAGCGCGCGCGATCGAGCTCGCGCTTCAGCGCGGCCTGGCTCTCGGGCAGGCGCTCGAGGAGGTACTCGAACGCGTCGTCGAAGTTCGTGAGCTTCTCTTCCTTGCCGAGCGCGGAGGACTCCCAGAAGTACTCCTTCAGCGCGAACTCGAACGCGTTCAGCGAGCTCTGGAGCGTCTGGTCGCAGCGCGCGTCGATCCACAGGAAGGGCCGGTCGCTCTGGTGCTCCTCGCACCGGTGGCGGAAGCGCTGCACGAGGTAGCTCTTCCCGAGCCCCGGCTCGCCGTCGATGTACGTGATCCCGGCCGGCTTGCCCTCGAAGATCGGCCCGACGTAGCGCACGAGCTGCTCGATCTCCGCCTCGCGGCCGATGAGGCCGAGGTCGTAGAACTCCTTCTGGACCGAGATGCGGCGGCGCTCCAGCGAGTAGACGAGGATGGGCAGATCGAAGCCCTTGAACCGGAAGATGTTCTCCGTCGTCCACTGGTAGCTCGTCTCACCGGCGCGGAAGACCTGCTCGTCGGCCCAGATCGCCGACCAGGGGGCCTTCGCGACGAGGCGCGCGGCGAGGTTCGTCGCGCGGCCGATGCACGCGAACTCGTGGCGCTCGGTGCCGCCGTTGAAGCCGGCGTACCGGACGTCGCGCGTGATCCCCGCGCGGAGGCGCATCTGCCGGAGGCCGCGCTTCTTCAGCTCCAGCGCGAAGTCGAGCGCGCGATCGTTGTCGTTCTCGTGGGTGATCGGGGCGCCGAAGTGGATCAGCGCGGCGATGCCGAGATCGCCCGCGTCGATGCCCGTGAAGGTGCCGCCGTAGAGCTCGGAGAGCTCGTGCAGGAGGCGCGTGAGCTCCGCGAAGCTCGGGATCTGCTCGAACGAGAGGAAGACGCTCGTGACGTTGCGGAACTCGCCCTCCGGGGGCATGTCCGCGACGCCCCTCGCCACGAACGCGGTGCCCTCGCCGCGCGGCGGGTTCCTCGGGACCTGCGGCATCCTGGGCGCCGGCACGTCGCCGAGCTTGTAGACGCCCTCGCCGTGGTACTTCGCGCTCGCGGGCGGGATGCGATCGCAGAGCGCGCGGTCGAGGAGGATGTCGCCCTTCAGCGCTTGCCGCTCGATCGCGACGCACGCGGCGAGCGCCTGCCCGTGGAAGTGGTAGTACGCGCGCTCCGGGGAGATGCGGACGATGCCCCACTCGACCGAGCCCCACGCGAGCCCCATCCGGAACGAGAACGGGAAGCTGCCGAAGGGCGTGTCGCGCTCGGGGTGCTCCGCGAACAGGTCGCGCATCGCGAGCGCCGCGCCGAGCACGTACTCCGCGACCTTGCGGTCCGGCGTGTCCTGGAACAGCGCCGTGAACGCGTCACCCGCGAAGTTCGTGATGAAGCCCCCGGCGTGGTGGACCGCGGCGATGAGCGGGTCGAAGTAGTACCGGAGCGTGCCGGCGAGCGTCTCCGCGCCCGCGCGGCCGTGCTGCATCAGCTTCTCCGTGAGCTCGGTGAAGCCGGGGATGTCGATCATCAGCACCGCCCCCGTGAAGCTGCCCTCGGTGTTGCCGAGAGCGTCTTGCTGGATGATGAAGTCGGGGACGAGCGGGTTCATTTCCTTGCTCCTCAGCAACGGATCCCGCTTGGAATCGGCCTGGGAAGCGCGTCTGCGGGACGCAGAGCCTGGAGTCTACTGCCGGCGGGAACGGATGAATACCGGGATCTTCGATCGATCGTTCGGGTGATCTGCGCGGGCCGGGTTCGCCGCTGGATTTGACGTTCCCCGCGCTGCACGGGCCGAGCGTGCGCGTGTTCGCGCGCGCGTTCGTGCGCGTGTTCGTGCGCGTACATTTGCGCATGTTCCGGAGAATGCGGCACATCGTCTCCTTCACCGTCACCGCGCGCACCGCGCGCGGGGTCACCGTCACCGCGCGCACCGCGCGCGGGGTGCACGCCGACGGAAAGCCTGGAACAAGGTGCCTCCACGTCGGCGAGGATATCCGCCCAGAGCGGCCGCGCGGTGAAGACAGACGGGGAGACGACGATGTGGTGTGTGGGGCGCTGGAGGGTCATCGTTCGATCTGGATATCCAGCGGCCGAGGAGAAGGAGGCGGGGGCGGGGGCGGCGCGTCGGGGGCGGGCGCGGGCCTGGCGGCCGGCCGGCCCGAGTACGGGCGAGGCGCGGGGGCGGCCGGGGGCGGCGTGGGCGCGGCAGGCGTGCTCGTCGGCGCCGCGGCCTGCTTCGTGAGCGTGGCGACCAGGCGCACGGACTGATCGGAGGGGCCCTGGACGATCGAGTACGGCTCGTACCCCTCATGGCGCACGGTCAGCCGGCGCGGGCTGGCGCGCACGGAGCTGTTCGACAGCGACAGCTGGAGCGGCGTGTTCCCGAGCGGCTTGCCGTCTTCCAGCACCTCGGCGCCGGACGGCATGGACTCGACCATCAGCACGAACGACCCGACGTCGGCGGGCGGCGGCGCGACCTGCGGCTTCTCCGGTTGCGCTGCGGCGGCCGGCGCCGGCGGCGGCTCGCTGGAGCGCATCTGCGACATCGCGACCCCGATGCCCGCGACGGCGAGGACGCCCACCGCGACGAGCACGATGCCCTTCCGGCCCTGCGGCGCGGCGTCGGCGGGGCGCGAGGCGGCGCCGAGCGAGGCGTCGTCCACCTGCGAGGTCGTGGCGCCGGACGTCGACGTCGGCGACGACGAGCTGGCGGGGATCGCCGTCATCACGCGCACGGGCGGCATCGGCGTCGGCATCCTGCCGGTGCCGGTGGAGTCCATGGTCACGAGGCCCGTCGAGCCGAACGCGGGGGACAGGCCCATCGCCTGCGCGCACTCGCCGAGCCCGCGGATGAGGGCCTCCATGTTGGCCGGCCGGCCGTCCGGATCCTTCGACAGGCAGCGCAGCACGAACGTCTCGAGCGGCTCGGGCACGTCGGCCTCGGGGTTGCGCTCCTTCATCCGCGGGACGGGCTGCTGCAGGTGGGCGATCAGGATCTGGACCGAGTTCTGCGCCTCGAACGGGACCTTCCCGCAGAGCATCTGATAGAGGATCACGCCCAGCGAGTACACGTCCGTCCGCAGATCGACCTTGCCGTGCGAGATCTGCTCCGGCGACATGAAGCGCGGGGAGCCGAGGAACGAGCCCTGCTGCGTGAGCTCCTCCGAGTCGTCCGCGAGCACCTTCACGAGGCCGAAATCGAGGATCTTGACGAGCTCTCCGGTGTCCTCGCCGGGGACGAGCATGACGTTCGACGGCTTCAGATCGCGGTGCACCACGCCGTGCTTGTGCGCCTCGCGCAGCCCGCGGGCGATCTGCCGGGCGATGCCCATCGAGTCGGGCGCCGAGAGGCGGCCGGCCTTGCGCAGCCGCCGGAAGAGCGTCTCGCCCTCGAGGAACTCCATGGCCATGAAGTACCGCTCGGGCTCCATGTTCTCGACTCGGCCGTAGTCGAAGACCGTGACGATGTTCGGGTGCTGGAGCCTGGCGAGGATGCTCGCCTCGAGGAAGAAGCGCTTATGAAAGTTGGGGTCGATCTGATTCGATGAGTTCGTGGGCGTCAGGACCTTGATCGCGACCTGCCGCTCGAGGGCGATCTGCTCGCCGCGATAGATGACGCCCATGCCGCCCGTCGCGAGGAGGGAGTGGATCTTGAACTTCTGATTCAAGACCTTTCCCAGCAGCGGATCGGACTCACCGCTGGCCGAGGCACCGTCCGAAAGCTTCTCCGCCGTGCTCATGGCCTCTGTCTCTTTCCCCTTCCCATCCCGCTGGCCCCCACTGCTGGCAGTCGGGGAAAGCGTACCCCGCGCCCGTCACGCGCTGCCCAACGCTCGATTTACGCTCGATTTACGTTCGACTTACGTTCGATTTACGTACTGGTTTACGTACTGGCTTACGTGCTGGTCAACGTTCAGGTCGACGTACCGCCTTACGTTTCGTCTGACGTTCCGGATTACCTTTCGCCTTACGTTTCGCCTTACGTTCGGATGCAAATTCTGGTACCCGCCCGGCTGCGGTACCTCTCGCGCTCGTCGGGTTGGCTTTCGGACCGGCTGCGGCACGTTTGAGCTCAGCCTACCGTAAGCCGCGAGCCGATCCAACCCAGCTGCTGAAGATGACATGGGTTGGCTACCCAACCACACGCTGTGGGCGTGCCCCCCCAGCCGGGACGCTCGCTCCCTGAACGAGCTTGCTGCATGGGCGGATGTACCCGTACTCTGACCGGGTCCCCGATGCCGCCGCAGCACTTCATCCGATGCCAGGCGTGCGGGTTGCCGCACCCGTCGGACACCGAGAGGTGCCCGGTGCACGGCACGGCGCTCACGCCGAGCGTCGCCCCGCCCTCCTCGACGCGGGTGCCGCCGACGAGCAGGGGCGAGTCGGGGTGGCCGGTGGAGGGGCCGCTGCCGCCCGATATCGATCCCGATCAGCCGCGGCCGACGAAGGAAGCGCCGCTCATCGGCCGCCTGCTGCACGACCGCTACCGCATCCTCGGCGTCATCGCCAAGGGCGGGATGGGGATGGTCTACGACGCGATCCACATCGGCCTGCGGCGCCGGGTCGCGATCAAGACGCTCCGCGGCCAGTACGCTCAGAGCAAGACGGCCATCGCGCGCTTCCACAACGAGGCCGCCGTCGCCGGCCGCTTCGGCCATCCGAACATCGTCGAGGTCTACGATCTGGGCGTGCTCGACGACGGCACGCCCTACCTCGTGATGGAGCGGCTCGAGGGCGAGACCATCACCGAGCGGCTCGCGCGCGAGCGCCCCATGCCCATTCCCGTCGTGCTGGACGTGGCCGTCCAGGTGCTCAGCGCGCTCGTCGTCACGCACACCGAGGGCATCCTCCACCGGGATCTCAAGCCGGACAACATCTGCCTCGTCGGCGGCGACCGCGGCCCGCTCACCGTGAAGGTGCTCGATTTCGGCGTCGCCGAGGCGTTCAACACGGGGGTGGCGCCGTCGATCCTCGTCTCGATGGCCGCCGCGGGGAGCCACGCCATCGCCGGCACGCCCGCGTTCATGGCGCCGGAGCAGGCGCAGGGCGTCCGCGATCTCGACGCGCGCGCGGACCTCTACTCGGTGGGCATGCTGCTCTACGTGATGCTCACCGGGCAGCTGCCGTTCAAGGCGCCGACGGCCGCCGCCCTGCTCGCGGAAATCCAGCGCGTGAAGCCGATCCGCCCGCGCATGCTGCGGCCCGAGGTGCCCCACTCGCTCGACGTCGCGACGATGCGCGCGCTCGCGCTCGATCGCGAGGAGCGCTTCCCGAGCGCGGCCTCGATGATGGACGCCCTCGAGCAGGTGCAGATCGAGGCGGCGATCGGCGGCAACGCGCCGGCCGAGCCGGAGAAGGAGCCGGCCGATCCGGACTCGGAGAAGGTGGAATACTTCTACCGGAAGAGCGTGCTCCCGCCGCCGATGGAAGAGTAAACGGCGTGACCAGCACGACAAAGATGCGCGCCGTCGTCATTCGCGAGCCGGGCGGGCCGGAGGTCCTCGAGGTGCGCGAGGTCGATGCGCCCGAGGTGCCCGACGGGCACGTGCGCGTCGCCGTCCGCTTCGCCGGGGTGAACCGCGCCGATCTGCTCCAGCGGCTGGGCTTTTACCCGGCGCCGCCCGGGGCGCCGCAGGACGTGCCGGGGCTCGAGTACGCCGGCGTGGTCGAGGCCACGGGGAAGGGCGCGCGCCGCTTCGCGCCGGGCGATCGCGTCTTCGGCCTCCTCGCGGGCGGCGCCTACGCCGAGCGGGTCGTCGCGCACGAGCGCGAGGTCGCGCCGGTGCCGGACGGGCTCACGGACGAGGAGGCGGCGGCGGTCCCCGAGGCGTTCGTCACCGCCTACGACGCGCTCGTGACGCGCGCCCGGCTCGCGCCCGGCGAGCGCGCGCTGGTGCACGCTGTCGGCAGCGGCGTGGGCACGGCCGGCCTCCAGATCGCCCGCGCGCTCGGGTGCTTCGTCGTCGGGACGTCGCGCACGCAGGACAAGCTGGATCGCTGCCGCGAGCTCGGCCTGCACGCCGGGATCGCGACGTCGGGCGCGACGTTCGCGGGCGAGGTGCTGAAGGCGACCGGAGGCGCGGGGGTCGACGTGGTCCTCGAGCTCGTCGGAGGCGCGTACGTCGGCGAGGACCTCAAGGCGTGCGCGCTGAAGGCCCGGATCGCGCTCGTGGGGCTGACGGCCGGCGCGTCCACGGAGCTCGACCTGCGCGAGCTCCTGCGGAAGCGCGTCGAGCTCTTCGGCACCGTGCTCCGCTCGCGCCCGCTCGAGGAGAAGATCGCGGCGGCGCAGGTGCTCGAGCGCAACATCTCCCCCTGGCTCGCGAGCCGCGCGGTGCGGCCGGTCGTGGACCGGGTCTTCCCGATCGGCGATGCCGCCGCGGCGCATATTTACGTCGCCAGCAACGCGTCGTTCGGGAAGGTGCTGCTCCAGCTGGGCGGGTGAGCGAGCGCCGCGGTCAGGCGCCGCGGCCGGTGAGCCGCGCGAGCGCGCCGGCCTCCGCGTCGTGCGCCTCGGCCTCTTCGGACGGCGTCCACGACATGTCGACCTCGAGGCGGTACGAGCCCTCGAACGCGTGCGGCGGCGAGCCGCCCCACTCCTCCGGCGAGAGCATCGAGAGGTAAGGGACGCCGTCGCCGCGCCGGTACAGGTGGTAGACGTGGCCGGGCCGCTTCTTGAAGCTGCACGCCGCCCGGTGGAGCTCGCCGTCGCGCTGCGCCGCCTCGAGGACCCGCCGCGCCTCCTCCTGGAGCGACCGGATCTGCCGCGCGATCTGCGCGAGCTTGCCGCCGGTGACAGCGCCGAGCAGCGCGTCGGCCTGCTGGATCTCCCGCGCCACGTCGACGAGCTCGTGCGGCGCGGAGAGCCGGCTCAGGGGATACGGCGAGGTGCGGGAGGGCCCCTCGTGGCGGCCGCCGCCGTGCTTCGTGTAGCCGTCGTCGCTCATGCGGTCCACGTCGTCATGGATCGTCCACGGCCCGGCGTCACGGGTCAGGGCACCCGTCCTCATCCGCGACGCCGTCCTCGTCTTCCTTCTGCGTGGGGCAGCGGTCCTCGTCGTCGAAGACGCCGTCTTCGTCGTTGTCCCCTTCGGGGCACCCGTCGTCGTCCTGGAAGCCGTCGCGGTCCTCCGCGAGCTCGCCGCACTGATCGACGTCGTCCGGAACGCCGTCCTCGTCGGCGTCGTGGACGCGCGGGGTCCAGGCCACCGAGAGGACGGCGCGCAGCGGCGTGGTGCCGACGCCGCCGGCCAGCGCCGTCTCGACGCCGGCCAGGAACGAGACGTCGCCCAGCGCGTAGCGCGCGGCGAGGCCGAGCTCGAGCGCGGCCGCCTCCTGGCTCGCGAACGGCGCGATCGGCGAGAGCGGGAGGTGCCCGTGCGCCTCCAGGAAGAACGTTGTGCGCCCTTCCGGGTCGATGCCCAGGATCTGCGGCCGGAACGAGAGGCCGAGGCCGAAGGGGAGCTCGTGGCCGAACACCGTGGGGCACGGATCGCCGCCCGCGGCCGAGACCGGGGTCGCCTGGCACCCGAAGCGGGCCTCGCCGGCGCGGAGCTTGACCCCCGCCGCGAGGTGCGCGCCGAACGCGATCAGGCGGTACTCGGCGAGGAGCCTGAGCTCGCTCGTGACGCCCCCCTCGCCCACGAACGACGCCTCGTCCCCCGTGGGCAGCGTGAAGCGCTCGTGCAGCGCGAGCGCGAGCCCGCCGAGATCGCCGCCGGTGGGCTGCACGAGCGTGAGCTTGCCGACGAGGCCGAGATCGCCGAGCGCCTGCGCCGGGAGCCACGTGTCGCCGAGCACCCGCGTGGCGTCGGACATGGGCGCGTCGCCGGTCTGGTGGAGGACCACGGGCAGCGTGAGCCCGACGAGCAAGCGCCGCGCGATGCCCACGCCGGCCGCGAAATCCGCGCTGACCTGGTGGCGGATGACGTCGAAGCGGACGTCGCCCGAGGCGGGATCGCGGAGCACGATGGGGCGGTAGGCGTACGAGGCCCAGAGGCTCGCGCTCCACTCGCCCGTGTCCGGGGTCGCGGCGGGCTCGAGGTAGACGCCGGCCCCGGGGTCGATCGAGGCGCGGAACCCGCGGAGATCGGCCGACGGCTGCGCGGCTGCGAGCGGGGCCACAGACGCGGCGAGCAGCGAGGACAGGGCGATGGCGCTCGGTCGCATGGCCGGAGGAGACTAGACGAGCGCGCGGGAAGCGCACGGGAAAGTGGGCCCCGTCGCCCGCCGGCCCCGCGCGGTGCGCCGGCGGCGATCGCGACGGCCGGCGCACCGCGCGGGGCGAACCACGGCGCGGCGCGCGCGCGGGCCCCGAAACATCGCGTTCCGCCGCGGGTTGTGCGATAGCGGGGGCATGGACTCCATCCGGATCCGGGGCGGGAAGCCGCTCTCCGGCAAGATCCGCATCAGCGGCGCGAAGAACGCCGCGCTGCCGATCCTCTGCGCGACGCTGCTCTCCGACGGGGAGAGCTTGCTCCGCAACGTGCCCGCGCTGCGCGACATCGAGACGACCTCGGCGCTGCTCCGGTTCCTCGGGCGCAACGTCGAGACCGCGCCGCCGCTCGTGAAGGTCGGCGCCGGCGACAACGTGCGGCCCGAGGCGCCTTACGAGCTCGTCAAGCAGATGCGCGCGAGCGTCATGGTCCTCGGCCCGCTGCTCGCGCGCTTCGGCCGCGCCAAGGTGTCGCTCCCCGGCGGCTGCCAGATCGGGACGCGCCCGGTGGATCAGCACCTCAAGGGCCTCGAGGCGCTCGGCGCGACGATCCGGCTGTCGCGCGGCTACATCGTCGCGGAGTGCAAGCGGCTGCGCGGCGCCGAGGTCGTGTTCGATCTGCCGACGGTGACCGGCACCGAGAACCTGATGATGGCCGCGGCGCTCGCGAAGGGGCGGACCACGCTGGTCAACTGCGCGCGCGAGCCCGAGGTCGAGGAGCTCGGCCGGGTGCTCAACAAGATGGGCGCGCGCGTGAGCGGCGCCGGCACGGACGTCATCCACATCGAGGGCGCGGACGAGCTGGAGCCGTTCGACCACGCGATCATCTCCGATCGGATCGAGGCCGGCACGTACATGGTCGCGGCGGCCGCGGCCGGCGGCGACGTGCTGATCGAGAACGCGCCGCTCGAGGACCTCGAGGCGGTCGCGGCCAAGCTCCGCCAGGCGGGCGTCGAGGTGGGCCGCGAGGGCGACTGCGTGCGCGTCCGCCGCGAGGGGCGGCCGCTGCGCGCCGTCGACGTCACGACGGCGCCGCACCCGGGCTTCCCGACCGACATGCAGGCGCAGTTCATGGTCCTGATGTGCCTCGCGCAGGGCACGTCGCGCATCGTCGAGACCATCTTCGAGAACCGCTTCATGCACGTCCCCGAGCTCGCGCGGATGGGGGCGCACATCGATGTGGACGGCCACACGGCGCACGTGCACGGCGGCGCGCCGCTGTCGGGCGCGACCGTGATGGCCACCGATCTGCGCGCGAGCGCGTCGCTCGTCATCGCCGGGCTCGTGGCGACCGAGGGCGAGACCGAGGTGCTGCGCGTCTACCACCTGGATCGCGGCTACGAGTTCATGGAGCGCAAGCTCGCGCAGCTCGGCGCCGACACGGCGCGCGTCGAGGGGCGGGACGGATGACGAAGCCCCTCACCATCGCCGTCCCCAAGGGGCGGATCCTGAAGGACCTCATCCCGCTCGTGCGGCGCGCGGGCCTCGACAGCACGCCCCTCGAGGAGAACGATCGCCGCCTGGTCCGGCCGACGGCGGACGGCGCGTTCCGGTACGTGTTCCTGAAGCCGGACGACGTCCCGACCTACGTCGAGTACGGCGCCGCCGATCTCGGGGTCTCCGGCCGTGACACGCTCCTCGAGCGCCGCCACGATCTCTACACGCCGCTCGATCTCGGCATCGGCCGCTGCCGCCTCGTCGTGGCCGGGCCGGAGGACACGGAGGTGCCCGATCTGCCGCGCGTCGCCACGAAGTACCCGCGGATCGCCGGGGATCACTTCGCGAGCAAGGGCGTGGTGGCCGAGATCATCCCCGTCCACGGCTCGGTGGAGCTCGCGCCGCTCGTCGGGCTCTCTCACCTCATCGTCGATATCGTCGAGACGGGCTCGACGCTGCGCGAGAACCGCCTCGAGGTGCTCGAGACGGTCACCGAGGTGAGCACCCAGCTCATCGCGAACCGCGCGTCCTACAAGCTGCGGAGCGACGTCATCCGCCCGCTGGTCGAGCGCCTGCGGGCCGCGACGGCCGGCGCGGGGCGGTGATCGCCGCGGGGGCGCTCGTCGCCGCTCGCTGATCGAGGACCGCCGCCGTCCGGAGACCCAGAGAGAGAGAGAGAGGAGGCCCAGCTGCTACCGCACCTCGCCGCGCTCCCGGCCGACATCGACACCTGGGTGGGAGGGGGGACCAGCGTCGTCGCGGGCGTGCACCGCGAGCAGCCCGCGGCCCTTCGCTTCGACGCGCTCGCGCAGGCCGAGGTCGGGCTCCGGCTCGCGAGCGGCTCGCTGTACTTCCGGCTCGATCTCGACGTGCAGGCGACCACGGCGCCGTTCGGGCTGCCGGCGTTCGGGCTGCCGGCGTTCGTCTACCCCACGTGGTCCTTGCCGACGCCGGGGATCAAGATCGGCCCGCCCGAGTGGGCGATGCTCCAGATTGGCCGCGAGGATCACCACCTCCGGCTGGGCATCATCACGCACCCGATTGGCATCGAGGACTGGGACGGATGGAACAACTATTTCCCGACAACCTCGACCATGATCAGCACCGTCCCGGGTCGGATGCTCGGCGTCGAGCCCGGGCTCGTCCTCGGCGAGGGATACGAGATCAACCTCTTCGGCGGCTTCGATCTCGACTTTGACGCGCCGACGTTCGGCGCCGGTCTCACCACGATGCAGCCGCTCTGGTCGACCTGGTCGGGCGTCGCGCTGTATCCGTCGATCGATTTCTACTCGGCGGTGGTCGCCCTGGAGCTCTACCCGGCCGAGGCGCTTTCCGTGTCGATCGACGGCAGCGTCGGGCTGGTCGGCGCGGCGGACGAGGCGGGGGCGATCGCGCTGAATCCCTGGGTGGGAGGCGAGATCATCGCCAATGTCCTCCCGAAGGTGGCAATCCATCCGGTCTTTCGAGTCCAGGCTCTCCACGAGCCGGAAGGCGCCCTCTCTGCCTTTCTATTCGCGCCTCAGCCGAGCGTCTCCGCGAGCGCCGGGCTCACCTGCACGCCCTTCGATGAGCTCAAGATCAGCCTCGAAGGCAAGGCCTCCAGGGTCGAGGACGACATCCTGCCCGGCCTGTTCGCCCTCGTGGCGCTCCGCCGGCCTGAGCCGCCGCCCTACGCCGCCAAGTGAGGCGACGGAAGCAGCGCCGCGCCGCCGCACTTTTCCATGAATGGGTGAGCCGGCGCGAAACACTCGAAACGTAACGTGCCGGAGCGTAACAAAACGTAACACGTGACTCGCGCGCGGGTCCCGCGCGGGCAGGCAGCCAGGCAGGCAAGGCGCCGGGCACACTGACGTCCGTCGACCCTGTTTTTCGAGTCTCGCGCGGGCGCGGCCTTGTGATAGGGTGGCGGCCCCTCTCATGAAAATCCACGAGTATCAAGGCAAGCAGCTCTTCGCTCGCTACGGAGTGCCGGTACCGAAAGGGGAGCCCGCTTTCCAGGCGAGTGAGGTGGCGCCGATCGCCGATCGGCTGATCGCCCAGACAGGCAACCCGGTCGTCGTCGTGAAGGCGCAGATCCACGCGGGCGGCCGCGGCAAGGGCGGCGGCGTCAAGGTCGCGAAGGGTGGCAGCGCGGAGGCGACCGCCCTCGCCGAGAAGATCCTCGGCATGCAGCTCGTCACCAAGCAGACGGGCCCCGAGGGGCAGAAGGTCCGACGGCTCTACATCGAGCAGGGCCTCGACATCGCGCGCGAGCTCTACTTCGCGATGCTCGTCGATCGCGAGCGCCGCCGCATCGCGGTGATCGCCTCGACCGAGGGCGGCATGGACATCGAGGAGGTGGCCCACAGCACGCCGGAGAAGATCTACAAGCTCTTCATCGATCCGGTGCTCGGCCTCGCCCCGTACCAGGGGCGGCAGCTCGCGATCGCGCTCGGGCTCACCGCGAAGGAGACGCAGCGCCAGTTCCTGAAGCTCGTGGCCTCGCTCTATGCGTGCTTCACCGCGGAGGACTGCTCGCTGCTCGAGATCAACCCGCTCGTCGTGACCGGCGCCGGCGACGTCTTCGCGCTCGACGCGAAGGTGAGCTTCGACGACAACGCCGAGTTCCGGCACGCCGACTGGAACGGGATGCGCGACGTCGACGAGGAGGATCCGGTCGAGCTGCAGGCGAAGCGGGCCGGGCTGTCCTACGTGTCGCTCGACGGCGACATCGGCTGCCTCGTGAACGGCGCCGGGCTCGCGATGGCGACGATGGATATCATCCTCCATTACGGCGGAAAGCCGGCGAACTTCCTGGACGTCGGCGGCGGCGCCTCGCAGGAGCAGGTGAAGACCGCGTTCCAGATCATCCTCCGGAGCGAGCGGGTCCGCGGCATCTTCGTGAACATCTTCGGCGGCATCATGCGCTGCGACGTCGTCGCGGCCGGGGTCATCGCCGCGGCGAAGGAGCTCGGGCTCAAGGTGCCTCTCGTGGTGCGCCTCGAGGGGACGAACGTCGAGGCCGGCCGCAAGCTGCTCGACGAGAGCGGCCTGACCATCCAGTCGGCGAGCTCCATGGCCGACGGCGCGCAGAAGATCGTGGCCGCCACGCGCGGCGGCAAGGCCGGCGCCTAGGGCGCCCGCGAGCACCGAGCCTCGAACCCAGTTGAGCAGCGAGCCAGCGGCGGTGGCCGAGCTCCTGTCCACGTTGAAGGTAGAGTAATCAAGCGATGAGCATCCTCGTCAACAAGGACACGCGGGTCGTCTTCCAGGGCATCACGGGCGCCTACGGGTCGCAGCACGCCCGCGCCTGCATCGAGTACGGGACGAAGGTCGTCGCCGGCGTGACGCCGGGCCGCGGCGGCCAGCGATTCGAAGACAAGGTGCCGATCTTCGACACGGTCGAGCAGGCCGTGCGCAACGAGGGCGCCGAGGTCTCGTGCATCTTCGTGCCGCCGGTCGGCGCGGCCGACGCGATCACCGAGGCCATCGATGCGGGCTGCAAGCTCGTCATCTGCATCACCGACGGCGTGCCGGTGCTCGACATGATCCGCGTCCGTCGCTTCCTCGAGGGGAAGCCGGCGCGGCTCATCGGGCCGAACTGTCCCGGCGTGATCACCCCGGGAGAGTGCAAGATCGGGATCATGCCGGGCCACATCCACAAGAAGGGCCACATCGGCGTCCTCTCCCGCTCGGGCACGCTGACCTACGAGGCGGTCGGCCAGCTGAGCGCCCTCGGCATCGGCCAGTCGAGCTGCGTGGGCATCGGCGGCGATCCGGTCGGCGGCATGGACTTCATCGACGTGCTGGAGCTCTTCAACCAGGATCCCGACACCCACGGCGTGGTGCTGATCGGCGAGATCGGTGGGACGGCCGAGCAGCGCGCGGCGGCGTGGATCAAGAAGAACATGAAGAAGCCGGTGGCGGCGTTCATCGCCGGCCGCGCGGCGCCTCCGGGCAAGCGCATGGGCCACGCTGGCGCGATCATCGCGGGCGGCGAGGGCACGGCGGCCGAGAAGATCGCGGCGCTCGAGGCGGCAGGGGCCAAGGTGGCCGCCACGCCGGCCGAGATGGGCGTCGCGATGCAGGCGGCGATGGCGGCGGCGCGCTGATCGGATTGCCCGGCCCGTGGCGAGGGTGCTCGTCGGGCGGGGTGGGGGCCCCGCCGAACTCGCCCGAGACATCCCTCCTCCAGCTTCGCCGGAGGAGAGATGCCTCGGGCTCAGACATCGGGCCATCCCCCACCCCGCCCGACGAGCACCCTCGCCACGGGCCTACCGCCGTCCCTTTTTAACCCACCTCAGACATCGGCCCATCCCCCGGGACTACCGCTGTCGTTGTTGACGCATGTCGGGTATCGGTCATCCCCCGACAAGCATCCTCGCTACGGGACGCCGGAGATCGCGTGAAGATGCGCTCTTCAACCGCCTCTCGACGCAAGCAGCGGTTTTCCTACGCCGCTTCGATCACGCCCACAGCGGTATCGTCCGCCGCTCGGCCGCGCTCTTCATCGCGGCCTCGATGACGCGGATCACGTCGCGCGCCTCCTCGGCGCGCACCGGCGGCGGGACGCCGTCGAGGATCGCCGCCGCGATGCCCTCGTAATAGGCCTCGTAGGCGCCGGGCAGGCTCTCGATCGCGCGGCGCTCGCCGCCCGCCGTGACGAGCGTGCCGAACCAGCGCGGGTCCTCCCGCCCCCACTCCGGTACGCCCGGGCGAACGCCCGCCTTGAGGGCGTCCTCCTGGCCGTCGATCCCGTACTTGAGGAAGCTCCCGCCGTCGCCATGGACCGCGAAGCGCGGCCCCGGCTCGGGCACCAGCGTCGAGGAGCGCACGATCACCCGGCGCTTGCCGTAATCGAGCGTCAGGTGGAAATAGTCCACCGTGCGCGCCCCGGAGCGCTGCGCGAGGACGTCGGCGGTCACCGCGCGCGGCAGGCCGAAGAGCACGAGCGCCTGGTCGATCAGGTGCGCGCCGAGGTCGTACAGGATCCCCGAGCCCGGCGCCTCCTGCTCTCGCCAACCCTGCTTGATGGCGGGGCGGAAGCGATCGAAGTGCGCCTCGTACGAGGCCACCTCGCCGAGCAGGCCCTGCTCGATGCAGCTGCGCACGGTGCGGAAGTCCGCGTCCCAGCGGCGGTTCTGGAAGACCGAGAGGAGCCGGCCCCGGCGCGCGGCCAGCGCGATGAGCTCGTCGGCCTCGGCGCTCGTGATCGTGAACGGCTTGTCGACGACCACGTGCTTGCCCGCCTCGAGCGCGGCGCGCGCGAGCGGGAAGTGGGTCTCGTTGGGCGAGGCGATGACCACGAGGTCGATCCCCGGCTCGGCGATCAGCACCTCGGGCGTCGGATGCACGGCGACGCCCGAGTGGTCGGCCATGACCTGGCCCTCCCGGCGGGTCGCGATGGCGGCGAGGCGTAGCCGAGAGACGGACCGTATCAGCGGGGCGTGGAAAACGGCGCCGGCGAGGCCGTAGCCGACGAGGCCGACATAGACGCGCTGGGACATGGCAGGACGGGCTCGTCCGGGACGCTAGCCCGAAGAGTCGCTGGGGGGAAGGCCTGGTCAGCCTCCCGCACGCCGCCGGTCAGGCCGCCGAAGCGCCGTCTCGACGGCCTCAGCCAGGCGCGGAGCCCTGCGGCGCAATCCCTTCAGCGTGAGGTCCTCTTCGAGGAACCACCGCCAGTGCGTCTCGTCGTCGGCGATCGTTGCGGGATCAAGACCTCCCAGGCGGCGTTGCACGGCTTTACCGATCAGGGGGGCTTTCCTGGAAAGCCACGAGAGCGTCACCTCGCCGTTCAAAAATTCGTCGTACCACGACTGGCGTTGCTCGAGGATGCCGTCGTCGTCCTGCAAACGCAGCGTCTTCAGCGTGAAGCGAGCCCGATCGCGCTGCTCGGCGGGGATGAGCTCCTCGACCATCACGAGCTCGAGCGACGGCAGGAGGATCTCGAACCAGCCGTCCTCGATCTCGAAGGGGTCGAGCACGCGGTCGTTCCACGTCCCCTTCCTGCTGTTCATCTCCCCGGACGCGAACCGATAATTGTCCCAATCGTACGTCCTCTCGGGGTGCGTGGAGCGGCTCAGGTAGTGATCGACCGTGCCCCGGGGGGTCCACATCGCCGAGTAGCCGCAGCGATGATTGAACCCATCGGCGAGGAGGTGGGTCATCGGGCGCCAGAGCGCCGGCATGGCCTCCGGCGGCGCGTCCGGATGCTGCGCGAGCCACGCGTTGCCGGGCGCCCGCACCTCTTCATCGAAGCTCGTCGGCTCCGGGAGCAGCTCGACCCGGATCACGTTCCGCCCTCCTCGACGAAGGCCCGCCATCGGGCCCAGAACGGATCTTGATCGGCGAGCGTGTCGTGGAGAGCGCGGTCGACCTCCTCGCGCGTCCTGGAACGGCGAGGCTCTTCCCCGCGCATGAGCGCGCTCGCATCGTCGATCGCCTGCTCCGCTTCGATCGACCGCGCGCGACGGAGGTTGAACGCAGGCGACGTGAGCCAGCGGGACGCATCACCGAAGCGCGCCCAGGGCACCTCTCGGAGCGCGACGGTGCGCGCCTCGAGGTCGAACACGAAGAGCTTGTCCTGCTCTGGATCGAAGCAGGGCTCGAGCGACGCGAGGACCATCGGCGCGTGCGTCGTGAGGTGCGCTTGGACGCGCATCGACGGAGCGAGGGCCTCTAGCACCCTGAGGAGCGCCGGAGCGATGCGGCGCTGCCACTCCGGGTGGAGGTGGTTCTCGACCTCGTCCACGAGAAAGACGAGCTCGCTCATAGGCTCCTGCTTCAGCAGACGGCTCGCCTCCACGTGCTCGTGCCACGCCCAGACGATCAGGTACGCGAGGCTGATGATGCGTCGCATCCCAGCGGAGGCGTGGATCACCGGCACCTCTCCGTAGCCGGTATCGATGGTGGGGAATTCGCGCGTGTCGTCCAAGAAGAGGCGGACCGGTTTGCCAGCGAGGATCGTCTCGGCGCCCGCCTGCGGGTTGGGGGAGAGCTGCTCGAGAGCCTCACAAAGATGCCGAAATGCTCGTCCCCCCTGTGTCTCGGGCTTCTTCTCCTGCCAGCTCACCCAGTCGCGGATGAGACCATTGCAGACGGTCTTCCCCTGATGCGTTTTACCGTCCAAGATTTCATCAGGATCGAAGAGGTACGCTGGCGGGCGTCGCGTGGTACCTGAGCCAGCGAACAGAGAGGTCTGCTTCGATCCGCGTGGTCGCTTGTAGTCCTCCGGATCGAGGTTGCGAGCTGGATCCCACAAGGCGAAGGAGCCATCCGCCCGCGCATACAACACGAGCGCGCCAGCCCGCGTAGGGGCTTCGCTCCACCCTTGGGACTCGAACTGGAACCAGGACGCGTTGCCGGTACCGTCATCCATTTCATAGGATATTTTGGGCTCTTTTGCTCCGCCCAGCGGCCATGCAGGGCTCCCTGCCCAGGTCCCCGACAGCGCCCACCAGATCACGTCCAGTACGAAGCTCTTTCCGAGGCCGTTGTCCCCCGTCATCACGTTGAGCCGCCGGCCGAGCTCCAGGTGCAGCTCGGGGGCTGGTCCGACGTCCACGAGTTCCAGGGTGCGCAGCATGACCGTCCTCCTGTACCAGAAGGTCCAGGCCGTGCCCAACGTGTAGGCGGGAAGCGTACCGGAGCCCGCAGACGCTCACCTCGTTGCCGTGAGCCGAGCGGCGCCGGGCGCCGCGGCCACACGCTTCGCGCCGGCAGCAGGCCCTGGCGCGCACCTCGGCGAGGCGTACGACCGGGCGCCCCGGAGGCGTGGGAGGGCGGCAGGCGGGCCGCCGGAGGCGTCCACAACGCTCGCGATCGGGCCTGGCGGACCGCCAGGGCCGCCCGCAACGCTCGCGATCGGGCCTGACGAACCGCCAGGGCCGCCCGCAACGCTCGCGATCGGGCCTGACGAACCGCCAGGGCCGCCCGCAACGCTCGCCATCGCACCTGACGAACCGCAACGAGCGTTCACAGCGCTCGTCACCCCATTTGGCACTCTGCACAACGCTTCTTCGAACCCTACGATCTCACGCCGGGGCACGCACGAGCGACGATCACGGGCGAAGTGGTCACCGCACCTCCAATGTCGTCGCCCATGACCCCCTTCGCCGCAGCGCGAGGCGGTTCGTGCAGACGCGGCGCGGCGGTTGCGATACCCTCCTGCGCTTGGAGGCTTTGATGCAAGCCAAGAGCATCCTTTCCGTGGTGGCCCTGGCCACCTTGATCGCCGGCAGCCCCTTCGCGGCAGGGTGCAAGACCACCGCCGAGGCCAGCGTGACCGAGGAGTCGGTCCAGGCGGTCCCCGTGGCGATCGAAGATCCGTTGACCGAGGAGCACGACGGCGGCTCGGTCGGGTGGGATTTCGCGCCCGATGGCACAGTGAAGGCGATCGTGAAGGCGCCTGACGGCAAACCCATCGACAAGGACGTGAGCGGCACGCTCACCTGGAAAGGGCCGAACGGCGACGCGCAGGCCCCGCTCGCGCTCGACGCGAAGACAGGGCTCCTCGTCGCGACCGGGCCCAAGCTCGAGGCCGATCTCACCGAGGTGAAGTACAACATCATCGTCTCCGGGAAGCCGTGGAATGGCACGCTCCACGTGCCCTCCGGGGGCACGAAGGTCATCGTCGAGGGCGCGAGAAAGGCCGAGAAGAGGCCCATCCCCCCAGGCAAGACGGGCCCGAACGGCGGGGTGATCCAGGTGGTCGGCGACGACACGATCGAGGTCGTCGCCGACAAGGCCTCCGGTCAGGTCAGGGTCTACGTCCTCGACGCGGACCTGAAGCCGGTCCCCGTCGGCGACCGCAAGATCAAGCTCGGCTTCGTGGGACAGGGCTCCGAGCTCGTCGTGCTCACCCCCGGCCCGGGCGGCCTCTACTGCGTCGGCAAGGTCGCGGCGAAGGTCAACCCGGTGAAGCTCACGGTCGTCGTGGCGCACCCGACGCACGCCGACGTGGTGCTCGTCGGCTACCGCCCCGGCGTGCACGTCGTCGTCGGCCCGAGCGCGCCGGCCGTGAACGTCGTGGTGGCGACGGCGTGGAACGTGGATGTGAGGGTCAACAGGGCTCCTGGCGTGGTGGTGGTCCACGATGACGACGACGATGACGACGGCCGACCGGTCCACATCCACGTTCACGGCAAGCACAAGCACAAGCACAAGCACAAGCACCACCCCCACCATCACCACGACCACTAGGAGCCCCCTCGCGCGGCGCTGGGCGGCCTACCTCAGCGCCGAGGTCGACGCCGCCTCGCTCGCCGTCTTCCGCGCCGGCTATGGCGCCCTGATCGCGTGGGAGGTCGTCCGGTACGCCCTCCACGATCGGATCTACCGCTATTACATCGAGCCTGGCTTCTTCTTCAGCTTCGTCCCCTTCGTCCGCCCGTGGGGCGGGACTGGGATGTACTGGCACTTCGGCGCCCTCTTCGTCCTCGCGCTGCTCTGCGCCGTCGGGCTCTTCTACCGGGTGAGCGCCGCGCTCCTCTGCGCCGCGCTCACCTATGTCTTCCTCCTCGACAAGGCGCAATACCTCAACCACCTCTATCTCCTCTGCCTCCTCGGCCTGCTGCTCGCCGCCGCCCCGGCGCACCGCGCGCTCTCGCTGGATCGCCTCCGCGCGCGGCGCGCCTCGCCCGCCGGGGCGGCGCGTGACACTCCGGCGGAGACCGTGCCGCGCTTCTATCTCTTCGCCCTGAAGGCCCAGATCGCCATCGTCTACTTCTACGGCGGCGTCGCGAAGCTGAACGGCGACTGGCTCCGGGGGCAGCCGCTCACCACGTGGCTCGCCGCGCACGGCGACGCGCCCCTCGTCGGACCGCTCCTGGCCTCACAGGCAGCAGGGCTCGCGCTCTCGTATGCCGGGCTCTTCATCGACCTCTCGATGGGCTTCCTGCTCTTCTCCCGGCGCACCTTCCCCTTCGGGGCGGCGCTCGCCGTGGCGTTCAACCTCTCCAACGCCCTCCTGTTCAAGATCGGTATCTTCCCCTACGCGATGATCGCCTCGCTCGCGCTGTTCGGCGATCCCTCGTGGCCGAGGCGGCGGCTGCCCTTCCTGTTCAAGGGCGCGGACGCCCCCGGCGACGCCGCCCGCGCCCCCTCGCCCGCCGCGCCGCGCCGGAGCGCGCTGCCGCTCGCGCTGCTCCACGGATATCTCCTGTTCCACCTCGTGGTGCCGCTCCGGCACTGGGTCTATCCGGGCGACGTCGCCTGGAACGAGGCCGGACACCGCTTCTCGTGGCGCATGAAGCTGCGCGACAAGAACGTGAGCGAGCTCGGGATTCACGTGCTGGATCCGAGGACCGGCGTGCGCGAGCCGCTCGACGTCGAGGCCTGGCTCACGGACCGCCAGCTCGGGGAGATGTCCGCGCGGCCCGACATGCTCGTCGACTTCGCGCACCACGTGGCCGATCGCTTGCAAAAGGACTCCGGGGTGCGGCCCATCGTCACGGCCAAGGTCATCGCGTCGCTGAACGGAGGTCCCCTCCGCGACCTCGTCGATCCGACGCTCGATCTCGCGTCGCAGCCGAGCGGCCTCCTCGCGGTCGTGCAGCCACCCTAGCGCCGCGTCGCCAGGCTGGTCCTTGCTCGCGCACACACCGCAGGCCCGGGAACACCTCACCCGCGCCCAGGAACGAACCCGGGCCCTTCGCGTCGAGTACTCGGCATCACAAACAACGACAAGCAACGCGACGCTGCAGCGTGACACAGCGCACGTCGAGCCCCCCTCCTGTGCACTCCCTGGGTGAATCCGCAGAAGACCGCCCTATACTGATCCTCCCCGGACGTACCCGGCCGCACGAGACGTGCGGACGAGGCCATCACGAGGTGGAGCGCAAGGACGTATGACCACCACAGCACCGTTCGATCTGCCAGGACACGTCGTCGAGCAGCTGATCCATGAGGGCGGCAAGACCCAGGTTTACCGTGGCCGCCGCGCCGCGGATCAGCGGCCGGTCGTCATCAAGACGCTGAAGGGGGAGCACCCGAGCGTCCGCGATCTCGCCCTGTTGCGGCACGAGTTCAGCCTCCTGCGCGATCTGGATCTCGAGTCCGTGGTGAGGGTGTGCTCGCTCGAGAGGACGCGCGGCGGCCTCGCCCTCGTCACGGAGGCGGTCGAGGGCACGACCCTGAGGGCGATCCTCGACGATCGCCGGCTGGATCTCCGCGCGGCGCTGGCGCTCTCGACGGCCATCGCCGACGCCATCGGCGCGGTGCACCGCTGTCACGTCACGCACAAGGACATCAATCCCAGCAACATCATCGTCAGCGCGGACCTGCGCCGCGCCACGCTCATCGACTTCGGCGCCTCGTCGCGGCTCAAGCAGGAGTTGCAACAGTCGACCTCGGCGTCCACCCTGCAAGGCACGCTCGCGTACATGTCGCCCGAGCAGACCGGGCGCATGAACAGGGGCATCGACTACCGCGCCGACCTCTACTCGTTCGGCGTCACGCTGTATGAAATGCTGACCGGAGCCCTGCCGTTCCCCGACGGCGATCCGGTGGACGTCCTCTACAGCCACATCGCGCGGCAGCCCGCCCCGCCGCACGAGCTCCGCGGGGATGTCCCCCGGCCGGTCTCCGAGATCGTCATGAAGCTCCTCGCCAAGGCGCCCGAGGACCGCTACCAGAGCGCGTACGGCGTCAAGGCAGACCTCGCGGAGTGCCTGCGCTCCCTCGAGCAGACGGGCCGGGTCCACCCCTTCCCCGTCGGTCAGCGCGATCGCAGCCACGAGCTGCGCGTCCCGCAGAAGATCTACGGCCGGGACGCGGAGCGGGACCGGCTCCTGGTCGCCTTCGAGCGGGCCCGCGCGGGCGCCGCGGAGCTCGTGCTCGTTTCAGGCTACTCCGGCGTCGGCAAGAGCGCGCTGGTCCACGAGACCTACAAGGCCATCGCCAGGGTCGGCGGCCACTTCGCCCACGGCAAGTTCGATCAGCTGAACCGCGGCGTGCCCTGCGCCTCGGTCGTCCAGGCGTTCAGGGGGCTCGTGCAGCAGCTCCTCTCCGAGCGGACAGACGCGCTGGCCCACTGGAGAGCGGAGCTCGGCGCGGCGCTCGGCCCGAACGCCGGGCTCCTCGTCGACCTCATCCCCGAGCTCGCGCTCATCGTCGGCGAGGCGCCCGCGGTCGCGGCGCTCGGCCCCTCCGAGTCGCAGAACCGCTTCGACATGGTGTTCCGGAGCTTCCTTGGCGTGTTCGCCGCTCCGTCGCACCCGCTCGTCCTGTTCCTCGACGACCTCCAGTGGGCGGACCCGGCGTCGCTCAGGCTGCTCAGGCTCCTGCTCACCGACGCCGACACACGCCATCTCCTGGTCGTCGGGGCCTACCGCGACAACGAGGTGAGCCCGGCGCACCCGCTCGTCATCACCCTCGACGCCGTCCGCGCCGCGGGCGCGGCCGTGACCGACATCCCCCTCGCCCCGCTCTCGCAGGACGACGCGACGGCGCTCGCCTCGGACGCCCTCGGACGCGCGGCGCAGGACGTCGCCCAGCTCTCCGAGCTCATCCACGACAAGACGCTGGGCAACCCGTTCTTCATGGGGCAGTTCCTGCGCATGCTGGGCGACGACGGGCTCCTCCTCTGCGATCCGGAGACCGGCAGATGGACATGGGATCTCGCAGCCATCGAGTCGCGGGCCGTGACGGACAACGTCGCCGACTTCATGATCGCCAAGCTGCAGAGGCTCGCGCCGCCCACCCAGCGCGCCCTGACGCTCGCCGCGTGCATCGGGCACCGGTTCGACCTGCGCACGCTCGCGACGATCTCCGAGCTTTCGGCCGCGCAGGCGGCGCAGGATCTCTGGGCGGCCATGCAGGAAGGGGTCCTGCTCCCCATCGACGCCGACTACCGGCTCGTGCACCCGGAAGACCCCTCCCACGGTGAGCCCGCGACCGACGCGTCGCTCGCCGTCTCCTACCAGTTCTTGCACGACCGCGTCCAGCAGGCGGCCTATGCCCTCATCGCGGACGAGCACAGGTGCGCCGCCCACCTGCGCGTCGGCCGCCTGATGCTGGCCAGCCAGCGCGGCGAGCCGCAGGAAGAGCAGCTCTTCGACACGGTAAACCATCTTAACTATGGCGCCGCCCTCATCGCCGATCCCGGCGAGCGCGATCTGCTCGCGCGCCTGAACCTGCGCGCCGGGAGGAAGGCCAAGGGCTCGACGGCGTACGGGGCCGCGGCGGAGTACTTCAGCGCCGGGCGGAGCGCGCTCGGAGACGACGGCGCCTCGGGGGATCACGCGCTGCGCTGGGCGCTCACGCTGGAGGCGGCCGAGTGCGAGTACCTGTGCGGCCGCTTCACCGAGGCCGAGGCGCTGTTCCAGCGGCTGCTCGAGGTGGCGGCGTCGGACCTCGATCGGGCGCGGGTCCAGAGCCTGCGGATGAAGCTCTATCAGGTCGCCGGCCGCTACGACGAGGGCGTCACCGTCGGACAGGAGGCGCTGCGCCTGTTCGGCGTCGAGATCCCCGGGGCGAGCGAGGAGATCGGCGCCGCCGTCTCCGCCGAGGTCGCGCAGATCCCGGAGAGCATGGCGGGCAGGAGCATCGAGGACATCCTGCACGCGCCGCTGCTCGCCGACGAGCAGATCCGCGCGGTCATCAACCTGCTCGCCGACTGCGCGCCCTGCGCGTACATCGGGCGGCCGGGCGTGTTCCCGCTCATCGCACTGAAGATGCTGAACCTGTCGCTGCGGCACGGCAACACCGAGGCGTCGTGCTTCGCCTACAGCGTTTACGGGTTCATGCTTGTCGCGGCGTTCGGCGATATCCCGTCGGGATTCCGCTTCTCGGAGATGTCGATCCGGCTGAACGAGAAGCTCGGGGACGTCGCGCTGCGGGGGACGCTGCTGCACCTCCACGGCGATCACATCAACTTCTGGGTCCAGCACATCCGGAACGATCTCCCCATCCTGGAGCGGGCGTTCCTCGCGTGCATCGAGGCCGGCGACCTGGTGTACGCGAGCTACCTGGCCTTCGAGACCGTCTGGCAGGTCTACGAGAAGGGCGATCCGCTGGCGGAGGTCGACCGCGTCGCCGAGCGCTTCGCGTCGTTCGCGCGCAAGACAGGCAATCACGCCGTCCTCGAGACGATCCGGCTGGAGCAGCAGTTCCTGCGCAGCCTGAAGGGGCTCACGGCGGCCGACGCCTCGCTGAACGAGGAGGGCTCCGCCGAATTCTCGGAAGAAGCGTGCCTGGCCGCGCTCACCCGGGCGAGCTTCGGGTGCGGTATCGCCTTTTACCACATCATCCGGCTCATCCTCCTCTATTCCCACGGCCGCCTCGAGGAGGCGCTCGCCGCCGCGGAGGCGGCGCGCCCGGTGCTCGGGGCCGTCATGGCGATGCCGATCGAGGCGACCTACCACTTCTATCTCGCGCTCACGCTGGTCGCGCTCGGCGAGCGCGACGCGCGCGAGCGCGAGCGGCACGCCGGGGCGCTCTCCGCGTCGCTCGAGAAGCTCGAGCTCTGGGCCCGCCATTGCCCCGACAACTTCCGCGTGAAACTCGTCCTGGTCCTGGCCGAGGCGGCGCGCGCCTCCGGCCGCGACGTCGAGGCGATGGGGCTCTACGACGACGCCATCGACGCCGCCCGCCAGAGCGAGTTCGTGCAGTACGAGGCGCTCGCGTCGGAGCTGGCCGGCCTGTACTACGCCCGCAAGGGCCGGCGGCGCATCGCCACGCTCTACCTGGACGCGGCGATGCACGCCTACCGGCAGTGGGGGGCAGAGCGGAAGGCGACGGAGCTCGTCCGGCAGCACGGGCTCGACCCGCTCCCCATCGCTCGGGGGCCCGCGGCGGAGCACGAGAAGGCCGCCGCGAGGACGAGCTCCCTGTCGGTGAGCCACCCGCTCCTCCACAAGCTCGCCGACGTCGCGGCGGTGCTGCAGACGACGCAGGCGATCTCCAGCGAGCTCGTGCTCGGGAAGGCGCTCGACCGCGTGATGCGCGCCGTCCTCGCGAGCGCCGGCGGACAGCGCGGCTTCCTGGTGCTCGCGCGCGAAGAGCGGCTGTTCATCGAGGCGTCCGTCACCATCGATCCGGAGTCGGTCGAGGTGGAGCTCCGGCGTCCGCTGGAGGAGTCCTCGGCCCTGCCGGTCAGCGTGGTCCACTACGTGGCGCGGACGCGAGAGCTGCTCATCCTGGACGACGCCGCGGCGAGCCCTCGCTTCGCGGCGGATCCCTACCTCGCCGCGCACCGGCCAAGGTCGGTGATGGGCCTCCCGCTCGTCCACCAGAACCGGCTCACGGGCGTGCTGTACGTGGAGAACGCGCTCGCGAGCGGCGCCTTCACCCCGGAGCAGACCGAGCTGCTCCGCCTTCTGGGCGCGCAGGTCGCGGCGGCGCTCGAGAACGCGCAGCTCTACGGCCGGCTGCAGGAGGTGTCCGACAGGCACCGCGACATGAACGATCGGCTCGAGAGCGAGGTGCAGCGGCGCACCGAGGAGCTGTTCTCGCTCAACGAGCGCCTGTCGCAGAAGGCAGACGAGCTGAACCGGGCCAACGAGCTGTTGCTCGAGGAGCTCCGCGAGCGCGAGCGCGCCGAGCAGGCGCGGGCAGCGCTCCAGGAGGAGATCATCGGGGTGCAGCGGCTGCGCCTCTCGGAGATGGCGACGCCCATCATCCCGATCACCGATCGCGTCCTGGTCATGCCGCTCATCGGGACGATGGACGCGGCGCGCGCCGCGCAGGTGCTGGAGGCGACCCTCGCCGGGGTGGAGCGCCACAACCCGTCCATCGTGATCATCGACATCACCGGCCTGAAGCACGTCGACGCCGGGGTCGCCGACTCGCTGATCCGCACCGCCTCGGCGCTGCGGCTGCTCGGCGCGCAGGCGGTCTTGACCGGGATGCAGCCGGAGGTCGCCCGCGCGCTCACGCAGGGCGGGATCGACCTCCGAGGCCTCATCACGCGCTCGACGCTCCAGAGCGCCATCGCCCACGCGATCACGCCGTCCCCCGCCGCGCGGCCCCGCTGAGCGCGCGGCGCGCTCCGCCGTCGCCCCCGCCCGTCGGTGAGGGCTGCGCGGCGGCGCGCGCGCGGCCATCGTTTGGGCGCTACGGCGACGCCTGCCTGTCCTCGCAGCGGCCGAGCACGAAGATCCCGCAGACGCGCTCGTTCACCAGGCACTGCTGCCCTTCCGGGCACTGCGACGGATCGAGCACGGCCGGGTCGCACGGCCTCGCGCAGAACGGGGGCGGGCCGCGCGGGGCGTCGTAGGCGCCGTTGCCGTCGCGATCCAGGAAGATGGGGTTCGTGACCGCGTAGGGCGCCACCGGGTACCAGTCGGGGACCGGGGGCGACGCCGTGAAGAACCGGGAGAGCGCCTCGACCTGCGTGAACGCGAGGCTCGCGACCCGGGGCAGCTGGAGCTCGCCGAACGACACCGGCAGCGCGACCGGCGTGAGGAGGTTCTCGTCGCGCAGGCCCATCGCCACCACCACGACCCAGCCGTCCGACGGCGGCGCCGGCAGCTCGAGCCGCTCGTCGACGTCCACGATCGCCGACGGCCCCGAAGGCGGCTCGAGCACCCGGACCAGGCGGCCGCTCACGTAGACCTCGACGCGATCCACGCCGAACCAGCTCGCCGTCTCGATCCGCAGGTCGAGCGGCACCGTGTCGCCCTCGACGCGCGCCACGCCGCCGAACGTCGCGCCGCCCACGCTCGCGCGGACGAATGGCCCGTACGTGGCGAACGCGCTGCCCGCGCGGAGCGCCCCGGTCGCCTCCTCGAGATCGAGCGCCGCCGGCTGGTCGGTCCGCGAGCGGAAATAGGTGCGCGGGAAGCCGGGCTCCAGCGAGGCGCCGTGGCTGTCGCTGCTCCCCACCTGCGTCGGCGAGAAGCCGTGGTCGAGGTAGCGGAACAGGTCGTCGACCTGGCCCGCGTGGAAGGTGCACGGCCGATCCGCGTCCTCCGGCGGGACCGCGCCGCCGTCGCCTCCCAGGCAGAGCGCCTCCCCGTCGGCCGCGGTCGTGTCGAAGTCCCAGACGGCGTCCTGCTCCTCGGGCGTCCTCGTCAGGATCCGCTTGGTCACGCTCCAGGCGAGCGCCGAGCGGGCGCGCTGCTGGCACGCAGCGTACCGCTCGCCAGGCTTGCACGCCGGCAGGCCGAAAGGAAGCTCGGCGCACGCCGCGCGGAGCGACGCCTCGTCCGTCGCAGCGTCGATCCGGGACAGGCACCGGTTGAAATCGACGACCTCCTGCACGGTGGGGGTCCGGAGCAGATCGAGCCGCTTCCCGTTGAAGACCTCCATCGCGTCGAAATCGCAGCTGCCCGCCTGGAACAGCGGGTTGCTCGCCTCGAGCGTCGGGATCGACCGGCGCAGCGTGAAGGGGTCGACGCCGAGCTGGTCGATGTACCCGATGAACCCGTCGCGCGGGTGAGCGACGATCACGAGCGCGTCCTCGCCCTCCGCCGCCGTGCCGCGCACCCCGTCGATCACGTCCCCGCCCGCGCGGCACACCCAGTCGAAGACGCCGTGATCCGGCACGTCGAGCTCGTCGTAGCGGAGGGGGAAGCCGATGAAGTGCCCGAGCTCGAGCGTCGAGACCTCGGCGCCGACCGCCGTCTTCAGGTGCGGCTCGAGCCCCAGCTGCCTCACCGCGGGCGCGAGATCCGTGTGCACGTCGTGGTCGGTGGTCACCGCGACGTCGAGCCCCTCGACGACCGCCGAGGTCACCCGCTCCTCGAGCGGCAGGCCGCTGTCGAAGCTCGGGCGCTGGTGCAGGTGCATGTCGATCGACATCCAGCCCGTCGAGTCGACCTCGCGCGGCACGACCGCCTCGATCCGCCGGACCTCCCCGGCGCGCACCTCGAGGTCGGGGATCTCGAACCGGCCGAACTCGGGCCCGCGCGTGGCGAGGACGCGGTAGCGCCCGGGCTCGATCTCGACCGCGCCCTCGCCCGTCGCCGATCGCTCGATCTGCCGGACGCCGCTGCCGAGGCGGCCGTGGCCGAGGTAGACCCGCCTCGTGCCATCGCCCTCGAGCGGCCGCCCCGCGGCGTCGAGCGCGACGAACGTCAGCTTGGCGGGCGCGAGCCGGCCCCCCTCGTCGACCACCCGGTACGCGAGCCGCGCGGGGCTCGGCAGCTCCGCCGCCACCGAGACCGTGGCCCCGGCGCCGAGCGCCACGCGGATCGGCGCCGACACGGCGGTGCCCTCGGGGTTCTCGGCGACGAGCAGGTAGCCGCCGGGCGCGAGCCGCGCGTGGAAATCGCCGTCCTCCACCGGATCGAGCCCGAGGTCGGCGTCGATGGAGCTGAGCAGCCCCACGTCCCCCGAGCGCGCGAGGTTCGCCTCGACCAGCGCGTCGACGCTCGCGAAGGCGGCGCCCGGGTCGGGGTCGCGGAAGACATGGACGCGCGCGTTCGGCACGGGCGCGCCCGTCGACCGCCACCGCACGGCGCCCTCGAGCGCGCCGGTCGGCGTGCCCCGGGCGCCGTACACCACCTCGGCGACGCTCGCGACGTCGCCCTCGCCCACGGCGAAGTAGCGCTCGTAGGTGAACGACCGCTTCCGGTCGCACGCCTCGTCGTCGGAGTCCGCCGCGAGGCAGCTCCGCCCGGCGCTCAGGAAGGCCGTCGCCGCGCTCGTGAAGACGGGGACGTTGACCGTGGAGGGCGGGCGGCCCTCCGGCGCCTTCGTGAAGTAGCCGTAGCTGACGTCGCCGCCCGCCGCGGCGACGAAGTCGAAGCTGAGCGGCTGCTGGAACGTGTCCCGGCCGGCGAAGAGGGCGTCGAACACCGCCTTCTCCTCGTCGAAGCCCATGCCGGGGCCGAAGATGTCGTTCTGGTTGCCGAAGAAGACGAAATCGCCGGCGACGATCCCGCCCTTGCGCTCGGGATCTCCGTTCCGCTCGTCGCCAAGGATGCCCCTGAAGATGTCCGAGGGTCCCGCGTAGTTGTCGAGCGAGAGCGGCTCCCCGCAGGCGCACGCGGGGCAGCCGTCGTCGCCCGCCGCGAGGCCGTCCTCGCACTCGAGCGCGCACGAGGCGACGCTCGGGCACCCGAGCACCTCGTCCGGCAGGAGGAGCGTCGTGCGGATCGTGACGAACCGCTCGCCCGGGCGCAGGACGTAGTCGGTGCGGAAGCGCATCGCCGGCTTGAGGCCGTCGAACAGGAGGCCGAGCAGGTCCTCCTGGGTCTTCAGCACGCCGAGCGCGTGGAAGAGGAAGCCGCCGTCGCCCTCGACCCGGACGATCGCCTCCTGCCCGTCGGAGCCGTCGTCGACAACGAAGACCTCGGTGGCGCCGGGGTCGGGCACGAGCAGGTTGGCGACCGGGAACGACTCGGCGAAGCGGTCGCGGCCCGACGCGCTCGCGAAGCGCGGATCGGGGCGGCGCAGGTCGGCGTCGACAAGCGAGCCGCCGTAGACGCCCGGCCCCGGCGAGTGGCGCGGGCCGAGGATCGCGACCCGGATCTCGTCGTTTTCCAAAAGGAAATCGCCGACATCGGCCATCGCCACCGGGCCGCCGACCAGCTCGAACCGGTTCTCGATCGGCTTGGCGCGCAGGAGGTTCGGCTCGTCGCAGCCGACCAGGCCGGCGAGGGCGAACGACGCGAGGGCGGAGCGGCGTTTTCGCATGGCGGGCCGCTAGAACGACAAGCGGGTCGAAGCCGCATGCAAGCAGCGAGAAGTCGAACCGCCAAGGCGCCATGAGACGCCAAGATTTTTGTGTTTTTCTTGGCGTCCTATGGCGCCTTGGCGGTTCATTTCTCTGGTTTCCAAGCTGTTCGGTGCCTAGAGGTTGAGCTGCAGCTGCAGCGCCACGGCGTCGTTGTCGAGCGCGACGCCGTGGCGCTCCTGCCGGTGGGTGAAGTCGGCCTGCGCCTTGAGCGTGTTGTCGATGAAGTGGTAGCTCGCGCCGGCGGTGAGGGCCCAGCTGTCCGTCTCGTCCGAGAGGTCGAGGTTGGGATCGAGCCACTCGAACCGCGCGCTCACGCCGAGCTTGATGCGCCTCACGAAATAACCCACCTCGCCGACCATCCCTATCGACGTGACCGGGGCGAGCTGGCCGAGCGGCTGCGTCGGGGTGCTCTCGGGGTCGCTCTGGTTCCAGAGGAGCTCGGCCAGCGCGTGCGCGCCCGCGGCCTGGACCAGGACGTCGGCGCCGATGCCGTGGATGTCGCGCGTCCCGCCGTCGCTGAAGAAGTAGCTCGCGCCTGCGCCGACGCGGAGGCGCGAGACGGCGAGGTCCTGCACCGAGCGCGGGAGGGGGCCGAGCGGCTCGGTGGCGAGCCGCGCGACGTAGGCGATGTGGTCGAAGCGGTTGCCGAAGCTCGCGGCGTTCTCGACATAGCCGGCGAAGAACTGATCCGAGCGCTGGAAGCCGTTGAACATGCCGGCGAAGTAGCTGAACGCCCTGCCCCGGAAGTGCCCCTCGACGTGGAGGCCGACCTGGCGGGAGGGCGCCATGGCGCGCACGGCGAGGGGCCGCTCGATGAGCGCGCCCTCGCCGGCGCCGGTCATCGCGGAGCGGCTGAACGGCACGTCGTGCGCGCCGAGATAGAGGTTCGCGAACGGGAAGTGGGCGTAGCCGATCCACGCCTCGGAGAGCCGCGCCGAGCCGTCCGCGCCCCCGGCGAGCTCGCCCGAGACCGCGAACGGCACGTACCCGGCGAGCCTCCCCGCGAAGCCGACGCGCGCGCGCCGCAGGCGGAACCCCTGGCCCTCGGCGACGTCGCCCGCCTGGAGGAAGGCGTCCTCGCCCACGTAGGGGACAGCCTGCGCCTGCACGAGCACGAGGGGAGAGAGCACGAGGCGGCCGATCGCGAGCTGGAACGGCGGTCCGCCAGCGGCCGGCGCGGCGGGCGGCGGCACGCCCGCGGCCGCAGCGGGCGGCGCGCCGCTGGACGGCGCGGCGCCTGCCGGCGACGTGCCGGCGGCGGGTGCTCCGGGTGCGGCGACAGCGGACGGCGCGATGGTGGCAGGCGGTGCGTCCGGCGTGGCCGCGGGGGTGCCGGACGTGGCCCCGGCAGGTGGCGTGGCCGGCGCGCCGCTGGGCGGCGCAGCTCCGGAAGGTGGCGTGGCCGGCGCGCCGCCGGGGGGAGCCGCGCCCGGCGGCGGCGCGACCGGGATGGTCGGCGCGACGGGCGGGGGAACCGGAAGCGCGTCGGCGGTTGGAGGCTGCGCTGGCAGCCGCTGGGCGGGTTGCGCGCCGGCCAGCGGACACCAGAGCGCCACCGCTGCCGGGAGGACAAGGGCGAGCACAGCGCCGTCCAGCGCCGTGCTGCCCCCGCGGCGCCGCGGCCGGGTACATCGAGGATCCGCACCGCGACGAGTCCATGCGCAAGGTGTCATTGGCGTCCGTGCTGGCCGGCGGGCGAGAGGAATCGCAACGAACTCGGCGACAGCGCCGCTGGCAGGCGCCTTCGTCTATCCCACGTGTCGACAGGGTGTCAACGCGCCGCCTCGCACCCGCGCGCACCAGGCGTGTTGCCCTTTCCGGGCACCTGCGATGGGCGTACACTGATGGCTCCCGAACCCCGCGACGATCGACGTCGATCGCCGCCCGTTCCCGGAGGCGGGCTCGCCCCGCCGCCGCGCGGAAGGCCGGAATGACCGGCGCTCCGCGCGGTCGACCTCTCGCTGGATGTCCGTCAGCCGCGCGAAGGCGCGCAAAGGAGGTGGTGAATGAGGGTGTGCAGGAGAATGCACGGAGCTGCCGTGGCGCTGCTCGCGGTGCTGGTTGCGCCTGGCCTGGCGCAGGCGCAGGAGGTCGGGCCGCCGCCCCGGTCGCCCGCAGAGCGGACTGCGACGGTGCTGTCCGACGCACAGTTCAAGGCCCGGTTGGAGGCGCTCGCAGCGGAGCTTCCGTCCGCGCAGATGGGACGTAACTGGAAGCGTGTGGTCGACGAGGCGCTACAGCGGGTGAGCGACCTGCCGCAAGCGAGCGCACCGGAGCTTCCGTCCTCGGACATTCTTGAGGATCCCGAGGCGCTGGTGGGGTTCGACGACCCGACGCAGGGGTTTCCGGAGGCGGGCGCGACATTCGAGCTGGGCCGCTATGAGGTCACGCTTGCGCCGGTGGTGCTGCCCGTGTCGCCGGTGGTCTGGAACCTGCCTGGCGAGCAGGGGATCCTTCCCGGCGCACGGGTACGGCTACCGTGGGCCGTTCCTTGATAAGGTTGCGCGCGCCCGCCAGCGCTTTCCACTCCGACAGAGAGGTTGCCGTCTCCGCGGCTCTGGTGCAGCCCCTGAAGGAGCGGCTCGGGAGCTAGCCGCGTCGGGCTTGACGTTCCCCAGGTATCCGAGCCTCCTGTCCTGGCGCCTCGGCGCAGCTCCTCCATGCACCATCGCTCTGCCATCCTGCTTGTCATCGCGCTCGCGGCCGCCGCGTGCAATCAGGCGTGCCAGCCGACACCTTCGCCGGTCATCGCGCAACCGCCGAAGTCGGCCGACACGATCGTGGCCGCACCGGTCGGCGCCCCCTCGCCGGACACACCCGAGTCGACGGCGACCGAGGGGGCCGACGCAGGGCACGGCGCGGCGCCGGAGCCGGAGTCGGAGTCGGCGGCCGTGTTGCTCTCCACCGCGGGCGACATCGACGGCGTGCCCGGCGACGAGCAGATCACGCTGCGCGCCGGCGGAGTGTTGTCGGCCGGCGCCACATCGATCCATGTCGAGATCGAGCCGAGTCCCGAGGTGTACTGGAAGCAGCGCAGGCTCGGCGAGATCCTCCGCGACGTGCGCGGCGCGCGCGCGGCGACGGTGCAGTCGCTCGATCTCGGGGACCACGGCGCCGGGCCGATCACGATCCGGATCTCCGAGGAGAAGGCCGAGGTGACGTTCCTCGACGAGGTGTTCGTCGAGGCAGGCGGCGCGCGGATCCACCCCCGCAGCTGCGACGTCACGCCGAGCCCTGCGTACTGCGCCGCGGGCGAGCGTCCTCACGTCCTGCGCCAGGGCGATGCGCTCGATCTGGTGTTCGACGCGGGAGGACACGTCGTGTTGTTCGCCCGCGGCTACTACGTCCCGACGCCCACGGCGGCAACACGCGAGGTGCGCTGAGCGACCGGATCGTCGCGGGTCTCCGCCGAGCCACGGGGCGCGGCGAAGCGGCGCGTGTGCCCTGGGCCGGCGAGGCGACGCTCGCCGTCCCGCTCACGGACGTGCCAGACGGCGCTGCCGCCCTTCTCCTGCTGGACGCCATCGACGGGACGAGCAGGAGGAGCCTCCTTCAAGGCTTCGCGCGCAGCAGAGCCTCCGCCTCGTCGCGTCGCCCCGTCAAGGATCACGATATTGACTCTTATTGAACTTCACCAAGTACTCCGAGAAGACATCATTTTGCCTTTTTGTCCTGAACCGCGAATCGATATATTTTATCGACGCCTTCTCGAACAGCACAAGAAGATCATCAGGCTCCATGGCCGTATCGATAAACTCCACTTCTTCCAGGCCCCGGACCTCTTTTAGCGCTGAAACATCCGAAAATCTCTTGCACCCCCAAACACGAAAACTCTTCAGCGAACCCAGGCCCTCGAGGCTGGGAAGCGCCAATTCACCCTTCAGATTCAACAGGTGCAGCTCCTCGACTCGGCTCAGATCCGACAAGAACCCAAACCCTGAGCTCACCTTCACGCCATTCAAGAACAATCTCTTGAGCGTAGTCAGACATGAAAGCGAAGAAGGATCTTCGATTTTTGCATTCACGAAGCTCAGGTCTTCAATACCGCTCAGCTCTTTCAGGAACGACAAGGACGCATGATTGGTTCTCCAAAACTCAAACACGCTCTTGCTCCCATACCTGGCTTTGATAACCTCCTCCTCCAATGAGGTAAATTTATCCTCGACGACAACCTTACCTTTCACGAGCCTCACATTTTTTGACATGGATATTACGCCCAACGGCCAGCCTACCGGCTTTTGAGCCGCGCCGGGCGCTCCGGGCGCGCTCCGGGCCACGACCCGAGGAGGGTCACCCGGCGGCCCTCGGGCCGGGAAGGCCGGCGCTACCCCTTCTTCGCCCCGGCCCCGCCCGCCCCCTCCGCCGAGGGCCCGATCATCCTCTCCGGCCGCACGATCGCATCGAACGCCTCGCCATCGAGGACCCCCAGCGCGAGCGCCGCGTCGCGCAGCGTGGTGCCCTCGGCGTGCGCCTTCTTGGCGATCTTCGCTGCGTTGTCGTACCCCACGTGCGGGTTCAGCGCGGTCACCAGCATCAGGCTGTCGCGCAGGTTCCGCTCGATGCGCTCGCGGTTCGGCTCGATGCCCCGCGCGCAATGCTCCTCGAACGACGCGCAGCCGTCGGCCAGCAGCCGGATCGACTGCAGCACGTTGTGCACGATGAGCGGCTTGTACACGTTGAGCTCGAAGTTGCCGCTCGCCCCGCCGATGCCGACCGCGACGTCGTTGCCGAGCACCTGCGCGCACAGCATCGTCATCGCCTCGGCCTGGGTGGGGTTCACCTTCCCCGGCATGATCGAGCTGCCCGGCTCGTTCTCCGGGATCGTGATCTCGCCGATCCCGCAGCGCGGCCCGCTCGCGAGCCAGCGGACGTCGTTCGCTATCTTGGTCAGGCTGCAGGCGAGCACCTTCAGCGCGCCGTGCGCCGCGACGAGGGCGTCGTGCGACGCGAGCGCCTGGAACTTGTTCGGCGCGGTGACGAAGGGCGCCCCCGTGAGCTCGGCGATCCTGGCGGCGACCTTCGCCGGAAACTCCGGGTGGGCGTTGAGCCCCGTCCCGACCGCCGTGCCCCCGAGCGCCAGCTCGCGCAGCGGCGGGAGCGCGCGCTCCACCGCGGCGATGCCGGCATCGAGCTGCGCCACGTAGCCGGAGAACTCCTGCCCGAGCGTGAGCGGCGTCGCGTCCTGCAGGTGCGTGCGGCCGATCTTGACGATGTCCGCGAACGCCGCGCTCTTCTGCGCCAGGGTCTCACGGAGCCGGCGGACCTCCGGGAGCAGGCGGCGCTCGATCTGGAGCGCGGCGGCGACGTGCATGGCCGTCGGGAACACGTCGTTCGAGCTCTGCGACCTGTTCACGTCGTCGTTCGGGTGGACCGGCGATTTCGAGCCCATCACCCCGCCGCTCATCTCGATCGCGCGGTTCCCGATGACCTCGTTCACGTTCATGTTGGTCTGGGTGCCGCTGCCCGTCTGCCACACGACGAGCGGGAAGTGGTCGTCGAGCTTGCCGTCGATGACCTCGTCGGCCGCCGCGACGATGAGCGCGCACCTGTCCGCCGGCAGGAGCCCCAGATCGCGGTTCACGAGCGCCGCCGCCTTCTTCACGGTGGCGAGCGCGGCGATCATCTCCCGCGGGAAGCGCTCGCCCCCGATCCGGAAGTTCTCGAGGGAACGCTGCGTCTGCGCCCCCCAGTAGCGGTCGTCCTGCACCGCGATCGGCCCGAAGCTGTCCTTCTCGATGCGCGTCCCCATGGCCGCGTCTTAGCGGCGGCGAACGCGCCCCTCAAGCGGCGCGAAGCCCTGTCGCCGGCGCGTGCGCAGGCGCGTAGACGCATTCGCGCCGCGGAGGCAAAAAGCGGGCGTGCTCTTGTTTTCCCGCCTGTTTTTTGCGAAGTTCCGGGCCGCGCACGCGCGAGAAACACGGAGATCAGCATGGCCGGCATGGACACAGTACCGCGGGAGCTGCTGCAGGCTGCCTACAGGCGCAACCCGATTCACCTGCTCAAGATCCCGCTTCATTTCGGCATCTGGGCCGCGGTCACGTGGGTGCTGTACGCGACGCAGCACCACCCGCTCGCCATCCCGATCGGGGTCGCCTGCTCGTGGTTGATCGCCAACCTCGTCCGCGGCCTCGGCGCCGTGGCGCACGACGCCGTCCACGGCAGCTGCTCGCGCTCGAAGCTCACCTCGTACGTCATCGCCCTGCTGTGCTGGGCGCCGACCGGCATGAGCGTGACGCTGTACACGAACTACCACCTTCATCATCACAAGATCGCGAACACGTACCCTGACGTCGACAACTTCGTCGTCACGGATTACACGCGGAACCCCGTCCTCGCGAGGCTCCTGCTCCTCGCCGTCTACACGTTCGCCTATCCGCTCTACTTTCTCGGCTGCATGGCGCGGTACGTGAAGCGGCTGTCGCCGCTCCAGCGCGTCAGGATGAACCTGGAGCTCCTCGGCTTCTGGGGCCTCATGGCCTTCTTCTACTGGGTCATGCCGTTCCAGGTGTTCTTCTTCTTCTATCTCCTGCCGTTCGTCTTCGGCGCCATCCTCGCCAGCGTGACCTCGATGATCGAGCACTACGAGATGCTCCCGGGGGAGGACGCCTACAGCTCTCGCACCTACGGGACGAGCGCGCGCGTCACGAACTTCCTCTGGAACAACGTCACGTACCACAACGAGCACCACAAGTTCCCGGGCATCCCGTTCTACAACCTGCGCAGCTTCCACGAGGCGGCGTATCCCTACTACGATGAGCGGGTGAAGTCCGCCTGCCACCCGTCGATCGTCGGGGTCGCCCTCTCGCTCTACGGCCGTATCCTGAAGCTCGATATCGCGAAGCTCGACGAGCGGTACCGCGGCCTCAACAAGGACGACGAGCGGCGGAAGATGATGGCGCTGAACGGCATCCAGCCCGGCGCAACCGCCTGAGCCGGACGAAGGCTCAGTCCGCGGCGAAGCAGTAGATACGGCCCGCGCCGCCCACCGCCACGAGCTGCTGCTGGCTGCAACCGGCGGGAGCGTGCACCGAGTTCCACGAGTTGTAGGGGGCGTTGCCGTTCATGCCCGGACCGAGGCCGTCGGAGTGCCCCACCTGCGGCCCAGGCGTGGCGGTCGACGACGTCCAGTCGTTGCACGTGGCGGCCAGGGCCGTGCCGTCCGCCGCCGAGCCCGTGAGGATGTCGTGCTCGATCGGCGTGGGAGAGCCCTGCCACTGGCCGTTGATGGGGTTGCCTTTGTGATCGACGAAGAGCTCCGGGTTGCCCCCGGGCAGCGCGTGCAGCGCCTCGACAGTCGCGGCCACCGTGACGCCCTTGGCGTTGACCCAGGGCCCCTTGCCGATGCGATCGCGGGCATTCTCCGTGCTCGTGCTCAGGTACGCGCGCCACGTGCGGCCGCCGGCGCCCACTTCGGCCGCCAGCGCCTGGCAGGTCGCGTCCGCGCCGGCGATCCCTCCGAGATCGCCGCCGCTGTCGCTCGGGGTGGACACGAAGAAACCCAGCGATGAGGTGCCCGGGTCCCCGCCGGCCCCGGTAGCGGGCCCGCCAGCGGTCCCCGCGCCGCCCTCGCCTGCGCCGCCCTCGCCTGCGCCGCCCGATCCGCCCGTCCCAGCAGCGCCGCCTCCTCCGACACCCGTGCTCCCTGACCCGCCGCTGCCTCCGGTACCGCTGCCCGAGGCGCTGCTGGTCGAAGCGCTGCTGCTGCTGGCCTGGTCATTACTCGTACCGCTGGAATCGGATTCATCCGAGCAGGCCGTAGAGGTGACGAGGAATGCTGCGGAAAGGACGAGGTAGATCTTGTGCACGGCAGAGCTCCTGAATGGGCGAATGGTGCGCACGATACCGACAGCTCGCCTCTCGCCGCAACATCGAGCGCGAAAATGCACGAAACGCGCAGGAATGCGCGAACATGCCAGCGGGATTGAGACAGGCCGAACGAGGAGGCAGCGCGATGGGCCTCGCGGCTGACCGGTCGGGTCAGCGTGCTCTCCTGCGCGTCCGTGGAGGGGATGTTGCGCATTTCCGGTGCTGTTGCCCCCTGTTAAGCTCGCTCCCATGGCGCGCACAGCCCCCGTCCCGAATATCCCCGCGATCCCCGGCATGAATCCCGGGGTCTTCATCATGGGCGGCGGCGGAAGCAGCGGCGGCGGCAGCGGCAAGGGCGGCAAGGGGAGCGGCAAGGACCAGGGCGCCGACGGCTCCAACGGGGGCAACGGCGCCGACGGAGGGGGCAAGTCGGCCTGCGGCGGCGCGGGCGGCGACGGCTCCGGCTGCCCGAACCACCACGGGTCGAAGAAGAGCGGGAAGGTCTCGAAGGGCGACCCGGTCGACGTCGCCACCGGCCGCGTGTTCACCGATCCCGTGGTCGACCTCGAGCTGCTCGGCCCCCTCGGCTTGCGGTTCGTGCGCCGCTACAGCACGAGCGCCCGCGAGCGTGACGTCGGCCTCGGCTTCGGCTGGGTGCACTCGTTCGCGTGGGCCGTCGAGGTGCGGCGCCAGACCACCGTGCTGTGGACCGACACCGGCGCGGAGCTCTCGTTCGACCCCATCGCCGAGGGGGACGCGGGCATCGGCCCCGACGGCTGGGTCCTGACCCGCGACGCCGGCGGGTTCGTGCTCGATGACGCCGCTGGCACGTTCTACCTGTTCTCCGAGCGCGACGGCTCGATATACCGCCTCTCCGCCGTGCGCGACGCCCATGGCAACACGACGCGGCTCACCTACCGCGAGGGGCGTATCGAGTCGATCACCGACGCCGCCGGCCGCGTCGTGCGCGTGCGGCGCACGCCCGACGGCCGCATCGCCGCGCTCGACGTCAAGAACGCGCCCGAGCGAGGGAGGTGGGTGGCGCTCCGGAGTTATACCCACGACGAGCGCGGCGACCTAATCGCCGATATGGACGCCGAGGGCTGCGTCACCCGCTACACCTACGACGATCACCGGCTGACGTCGCGCACGGATCCCGAGGATCTCACCTTCCATTTCCGGTATGACGGGCGTGGTCGCTGCGTCGAGACCTGGGGAGATCACCCCGATCCGGAGCGCCTGGGCCTCGCGAAGGGCGTGCCCGATACGCTCGCCGACGGCACGAAGGCCCGGGGGATCTACCACTGCACGCTCGTCTACGGCGACGACGGGTACTCGGAGGTGGTGGACTCGATCACCGTGCATCGGTACTTCGCCAACGAGTTCGGCAAGCTCGACAAGGCCGTATCCGGTGGGGCCGTCTACTGCCGCAACTACGATGAGAACGGCAATCTCCGCTCGTTCACCGACCCGCTCGGCGCCACCACGACCTGGGTCCGCGACGCCCGCGGCCGCACGCTCCGCGTGAGCGATCCGCTGGGCCGCACCACCGTCATCGAGCGCGAGCCGGACGGGCACATCCGTCGGGTCACCGACCCGGCCGGCGGCATCACGGAAGTGACGCGCACCGCAGGCGCCCTGTACTGGACCGATCCGATCGGCGCGACCTTCGAGGTGCGCGTCGAGGCGCGCGGGCTCATCAAGGAGACCGTCGCGCCGAACGGCGCGCGCACGCGCTTCCTCCACGACGCGCACGGCAACGTGATCCAGAAGATCGACGGGACAGGCGCCGTCACCGAGCACGTCTACGATTACTGGGGACGTTGCCTCTCGGTGCGCGACGCGCTCGGGCACATCACGTCGTACGCCTACAACGACCGGGGCGATCGCGTCGCCGTGCGCCACCCGGACGGGGGCGTGACCCGCTATGCCCACGATCGCAACGGGGACGTCGTGCGCGTCGACCACCCGGACGGCACCTCGACGCGCTTCGATCGCGGAGGTCTCCACAAGGTCTGCGCGATCCGGCGCCCGAACGGCGAGGTGAACCGCCTCGGCTACGATCGCGAGGGCCGCCTCGTGCGGGCCGAGAATGCGCGGGGGGACGTGTACCTCATGCGCTACGACACAGCGGGCCGCATGGTGTACGAGCGGACGTTCGCCGGGCTGGAGAAGTACTACCGGCACGACATGGCCGGGCAGCTCCTCCACGAGAAGACCGGCGCGGGCGAGCTCACGGAGTTCACCTATGACGCGGCCGGACAGCTCGTCCAGCGCACCCTGCCGGACGGCGCCACGGAGTCGTTCGAGTACGATCATTGTGGCCAGCTGATCGCCGCCGTCACGCCCGCCGGGGAGCTCACGTTCACGCGCAACGCCGTGGGCTGGGTCGTGGAGGAGCGGCAGATCGCGTCGGGGGACGCGTTCTTCGTGCGGCGGACGTACGATCTCATGGGCAACGTGGTGCAGCGGACGACGTCGCTGGGCCACTCGGCCGCCTTCGCGCGGGACGCCTGCGGCCGGGCCACGCAGGTGGTGCTGGACGGGCGCACCGCGGTCGGGGTCGCGCACGACGCGCTCGGGCGCGAGATCGCCCGCGCGCTGCCGGACGGCGGGCGCATCCAGGTCGTCTACGATGCGCTCGGCCGCATGGCGCAGCGCTGGGTGGGCCATCCTGCAAAGGCCGGCGCGGGCGAGGGCCGGCCCGAGTGGGTCGGCCCTCGCCCGCCGGGGACGACGGTGTACCAGGCGTTCCGCTACGGGCCGTGCTCGGAGCTCGTCGAGTCGTGGGACGACGCGCTCGGCCGGAGGCTGTTCGAGCACGACGCCGCGGGGCAGCTCCTGGGGATCCGCGACGAGCGGGGTCGGGGGCAGCGCTTCGCGTACGACGCCGCGGGCAACCTCCACGAGCCGGACGGCGAGCAGCGCGCTTACGGCGCCGGGAACCGCCTGGTGCAGAAGGGCGGCACCACGTACGCGTGGGACGAGTCGGGCAGGCTGATGAGCGCGCGCGACGCGGAGGGGCGGCTGACTCGATATACCTGGAACGCCCTCGGGTTGCTCGCCGCGGTCGAGAAGCCCGGCGGGAGGGTGGTCGAGCACAGCTACGATCCGTTCGCGCGGCGCATCGGGAAGCGCACGTTCGAGCGAGCGCCCGACGGGCGGCGGCGCGAGGTGTCGAGCGTGCGCTTCGTGTGGGACGGCGGCGTGCTCGTCCACGAGATCAAGCGCGTGGCGCAGGCGACGGGGGATCCCGTGGTGGAGGAGCGCACGTACTGCTTCGAGGAGGCCCGGTACGCGCCCTGGGCCCACCGCGACACGCGCGTGGCGGGCGGGCGGCGCGAGGAGAGCCCGTGGTTCCATTACCTCAACGACGACGTGGGCGCGCCGGAGCGCCTGGTCGGCCCAGCGGGCGAGGTGGTGTGCGAGCTCGACCGGTCGGCGTTCGGCGCGAAGGTGAAGGAGGGCGGGCGGACCACGACGCCGCTCCGCTTCCCGGGCCAGTACGAGGACGAGGAGACGGGGCTCGTCTACAACCGCTACCGCTACTTCGATCCCGCGCTCGGCCGGTACCTGAGCGCGGACCCGGCGGGGCTCGACGGCGGGTTCAACGGATTCGACTACGCCGGCAACGCGCCGACGCGCTTCGTCGATCCGAGCGGGCTGATGCCGTTCTCGACGGTCCGGAACGCGGCGGGGAACAACCCCGACAACAAGGACTTCACCGATCCGAAGAACCGCCGCGGGGTGCCGGGTGATATCGAGGGCAAGAGCCAGGGAGTGCGCGGCGGGAGAACAGCGGAGGAGCATCGCGAGAAGCACTACAAGGACCCCGCGATCACCGAGGCCGTCAAGAACGCGCAGAGGGCGCGCAGCGAGAGCCAGACCGGAGACACAACGTGCGCCGAGGTGGACGCGCTGCACAAGATGGCGAGCCAGATCCGCGCCGAAGGAAACGCCCAGCGAACGGCGAAGGGGAAGCCTGACATGACCAACGAGGAGGTGCGCGCCGAGCTTCAGAAGCGCTTCAGGAACGGCGCGACGATCGAGACGACGAACAAGACCGGCGAGGGCATGGCGCCCTGCCCCATGTGCGCGCAGATCTTCCGCGAGCTCGGCCTCCACCCGGCGAACATCGGAGAGGACGCGAAGGGCGGCGTGGTCGGCCCGAATGAAGAGAAGGAGACCAAGGTGAACAAGATGGGGCGGTGGGATGGGAACATCACGCAGAGCAGCCAGGATAGACACTCTCGACAACGGAACATCCGGACGACGCGCTCCACAACCCCCCCGTTCACCACCTGACGCACGCGATGACGAGACCCCGGCCCCGAATCCCCGCCCCCGCGCCCATCGAGCGCGCCAGCCGCTGCGCCTGGCGCGAAGCGTCGCGCGCCAAGCTCGACCCCGGAGAGCAAGGCGCGCTGGCCGCGCTCAGCCGATGGATCGAGGAGCCAGACCGACCCTATGCAATCTTGCACGGCCGGCACCCGAGCCGGCGCGCGGTCGTGGCCGCCCACCTCGTCCGTGCGCAGCAGGAAGGCACGGCGTACGCCGCGCACCTCGTGCCGATCGGGCCTGATCTCAAGCTCGAGCGTGACATCCTCGCGTTGCTCACCTCGCGGCTGCTCGCCGGTTGCGGTGGCGGTCCTCCTCGGTGGTTGCGCATGCGTATCGCGAAAGAGCATCTGCGCGTGGGGCCAACCGATGACGACCCCTCGCTGCTGCTCGCGATCACCGACGTGGAGGAGGCGGAGCCGCTCGTCTCTTGGCCAGGCCTGTTTGCCGCCGTGGGTCCCCGCGTCAAGGTGCTCGCCACCGTCGAGGGCGACGACGCCGCGGCCCACGCGTGGCTCCAGCGCCTCGGCTTCGATCCGGCGCGCACGCGGATCCACCCGCTACCGGTGCGGCCCTGGCCTGCGCCGGGCGATCCCACGAAGCTCCTCGCGACCACGGGCGCAGCATCCGCCGAGCTACTCGGCCTGCTCTCAGTCGCCTACGGCCGCCTTCGGGAGGACGAGATCGCGACTGCCCTCGGGGCCCCCATCGAGAGCGCCCTCGCCGGGATCGAGCCGCTCGTCACGGCCATCGAGGGCACCTACGCGTTCCGCTCGAACGCGGCGCGCCGCGAGGTGGAGGAGCGCCTCGACCGCGACGCGCGGGACGCATCGATCCGCCGCCTGCTGTCGCTCCCGCCGGACGAGTATCCCTGCGCCTACGCGCGCGCCCACCTGGAACAGGCCGCCGCGCCGCTCCAGGCATTCGCAGCGCTGGTCACCGAGGAGCACCTCGCCCGCTGGATGGCCCGGCCCGAGGCCTACCTCGGCTTCGTCGCCGACCTCGAGCGCGTGCGCCGCCACGCAGTCGAGGCGCTCGCATCGGGCCACGAGGCCGCGGCGCTCGCGGTGCGCGCTGCGCTGGTCGAGGCGAGCGTGAACTCGTGCGCCCGCCGCGAGGATCACGATGCTCCCGTCGGCGTCGAGCTCATCGATCGGGAGAAGCGGATCGCCGACGAGCGAGATCAGGCCAGGGCGCTCATCGCGCTCGGCGCGGCGATGACGGCCGGCCCGGCGCGCGCCGAGGTGCTCGCGTGGGCCGAAGACGCCACACGGCGCATCCCGGAGGCCGACTTCCGCGGCGACGCATTCCTGAGCCTCGCCGAAATCGTCGGGGGCGAGGCGCGATACGCGTTCGCGCGGGAAGCGCTCGCCGCGTTCCGGACCACGGAGAACGCGGAGGATCGAGCGCACCAGATGCTCTTCATGGCGAAGGAGTTGCCTCCGGAGGAAGGGATCACCGTCGCGCGCGAGGCGTTCAGGAGCCTCCGCGACGGTGCCGGAGATCCTGGCCGTGCCGAGATCTTCGTCAGCGATTTTCCGCGCGCCGTCGCCGAGGCGCTCTGGCCCGACGCGGAGGCGTTGCCTGCGCCCGCGCGAGCGCAGGTGCTCGCCGCGCTCGCGCGGGCCCTCGGCGATCCCGAGCGCGTGCGCACCGCCTTCGCCGCGCTGGAGCAGCACCCCGACCCATACAACCTGGACCAGCACTGGAGGGTCACGCAGCTCGTGCCGTTCCTCGACGCCTCGGAGGCCCGCCGCGCCGCGGCGCTCGCGCCCCAGTTCGGTGAACGGGCCGCCGAACTCGTCGAGGAGCTGATCCCGCGCCTCATCGCGCTGGGCGATCCCGCCGAGGACCTGCTTGAGGCGCTGCCGGAAGCGTCGCGCGTGCGGGCGCTGGCCCGGAGCCTCCCCTTCGCCGCGGAGCCGGCGCGGCTGCGGGCGCGCATCGACGAGGTCGTTCGAAAGGCCGAGCCGCTCGAGCGCTACGGGCTGTTCTTCGACGTGGGCCCCTGGTTCGCAGCGACGGGCGACAGCGACGCGATGCTCGCCTGGATCGCGACGCTCAGTGACGCCCACCACCAGGTCGCCCTCGGCTTCCTGGCGCGCCACGATCCCGCGCACGCGCCCGAGCTCACGCGCCGCGCCCTTTCCCTCGCCTTGCGCCTCGGCGCCGGCGAGCCGGACCGCCTGCTCGAGCTGCTCCCGCTGGCCCGCCATTTTCCGGCCGAAGGGGCCATCGCCGCCATCGGCCTCCTGCTCGACGCGCTCGCAGGCGATTACCGCGATGCCGCGCTCGCGGGCGACGGCGTGAGCCTCGTGAAGCTCGCGCCGCTCATCGCCGCGATCGCAGGCGACGACGGCTTGTCCGGCGCGGCGCGCGAGGTGGTGCAGGTCGCGGCGTGGTTCCCCTGAGCGCCGCTATCGGCGCGGAAAGCCTCACGCCGACGCGCACCCGGTGGCGCGGTAAAAGCTTCCGCGAGGGGAGACGTCGCGCCAGCTCCGCAACGAAGGAAGCGCCCAGCGAACGGCGCAACGGAAGCCCAATCTGACCCATCAACGGCAAGCGACGCGTGCGATGACAACACCCCCGCCCCATATCCTCGCCCCCGCGCCCGTCGAGCGCGCCTGTCGCTCCGCCTGGCACGAGACGTCGTGCACCACGCTCGACCCCGCAGAACGAGCCGCGCTGGCCGCGCTCAGCCGGTGGCTCGACGAGCCGGAGCTGCCCTATGCGATCTTGCATGGCCCGCGCGCGAGCCGGCGCGCGGTCGTGGCCGCCCACCTGGTCCGTGCACAGAACGAAGGTGTCGCCTACGGTGCGCAGTTCGTGCCAATCGGGCCTGATCTCAGGCTCGAGCGTGACATCCTCGCGCTGTTGGTCTCGCGGGTGCTCTCCGACTACGCAGGCGGCGAGCCTCGGCTGTTGCGTAGACAGATCGCGAAGGAACACCTGCGCGTCGGGCCGACCGAGAACGAACCCTCGCTGCTGCTCGCGATCACCGACGTCGAGGAGGCGGAGCCGCTCGTCGCCTGGCCGGCGCTGTTCTCCGCCGTTGGCCCCCGCGTCAAGGTGCTCGCCACCGTTGAGGGCGACGACGCCGCGGCCCGCGCGTGGCTCCAGCGCCTCGGCTTCGATCCGGCGCGCACGCAGATCCATCCACTGCCGGTGCGGCCCTGGCCCACATCGGGCGATCCCGCGGAGCTGCTCGCGACCGCGGGCGCCGCATCAGCCAAGCTCCTCGGCCTGCTCTCCGTCGCCTACGGCCGGCTCCCCGAGGACGAGATCACTGCCGCCCTCGGGGCGCCCATCGAGGGCGCCCTCGCCGGGATCGAGCCGCTCGTCACGGCCGTCGATGGCACCTACGCGTTCCGCTCGAACGCGGCCCGCCGCGAGGTCGAGGAGCGCCTCGTCCTCGGCGCGCGCGAGACGTCGACCCGCCAGCTCCTAGCGCTCCCGCCAGACGGCTATCCCTGCGCCTACGTGCGCGCGCACATGGAGCAGAGCGACGCACCGCTCCAGGCATTCGCCGCGCTGGTCACCGAGGAGCATCTCGCCCGCTGGATGGCTCGGCCCGAGGCCTACCTCGGCTTCGTCGCCGACCTCGAGCGCGTGCGCCGTCGCGCCGTCGTGGTGCTTCCCGTGGGTCGCGAGGCAACGGCCCTCGCCGTACGCGCGGCCCTCGTCGAGGCGAGCCTAAACTGGTGCGCCCGACGCAAGGACCATGATGCTCCCGTCGGCGTCGAGCCCATCAACCGGCAGAAACGGATCGCCGACGAGCGAGATCAGGCCAGGGCGCTCACCGCGCTCGGCGCGGCGATGACGGCCGGCCCGGCGCGCGCCGAGGTGCTCGCGTGGGCCGCGGACGCCGCACGGCGCATCCCGGAGACCGAATTCCGCGGGGATGTCCTCCTGAGCCTCGCCGAGTGCGCCGGGGGCGAGACGGGATACGCGTTCGCGCGGGAAGCGCTCGCCGCGTTTCGGACCACGGAGAACGCGGAGGATCGAGCGCACCAGATGCTTGTCGCGACAGGAGCACTGCCTCCGGAGGAAGGGGTTGCGGTCGCACGTGAGGCGCTCAGAAGCCTCCGCGACGGCGGCGGCGATCCTGGCGATATCGAGGTCTTCGCCAGGCATTTCCCGCGTGCTGTCGCCGAGGCGCTCTGGCCCGAGGCGGAGACGCTGCCTGGACCCGCGCGGGCGCGAGCGCTCGCCGCGCTCGCGCGGGTCCTCGGTGATCCCGAGCGCGTACGCGCCGCCTTCGGCGCGGTGGAGCAGCACCTCGAGCCGTACGACCTGGCCGAGCACTGGACGCTCGCGCGGCTCGTGCCACACCTTGACGCCCCGGAGGCTCGCCGCGCCGCGGCGCTCGCTCCCCAATTCGGCGAGCAAGCGGACGAACTCATCGAGAGCCTGATCCCGCGCCTCAGGGCGCTGGGTGATCCCGCCGACGACCTGATCGAGGCGCTGCCGGCAGCGCCGCGCGTGCGGGCGCTGGCCCGCAGCCTCCCCTTCGCCGCGGAGCCGGCGCGGCTGCTGGCGCGGATCGACGAGGCCATTCAGCAGGCCGAGCCGCGCGACCGCTACGGGCTGCGGATGTTCGACGTGGGGCCCTGGTTCGCGGCGAGGGGCGACAGCGACACGCTGCTCGCCGCGGTCGGGCCGCTCAGCGACGCCGGCCGTCTGGGCGCCTTCGGCTTCCTGGCGCGCCACGACCCCGTACACGCGCCCGAGTTGGTGCGTCAGGCCCTCCCCCTGGCCCTGCGCTTCGGCGCCGACGAGCCGGACCGCCTGCTCGACCTGGTCCCGCTGGCCCGCCACTTCCCGCCCGAGGGCGCCGCCGCGGCGTTCGGCCTCCTGCTCGACGCGCTCGCTGGCGACTTCCGCCACGCCGCGCTCGCGGGCGACGGCGTGACCCTCGTGAAGCTCGCGCCGCTCATCGCCGCGCTCGCGGGCGACGAGGGCCTGGCCGGCGCGGCGCGCGAGGTGGTGCAGGTCGCAGCGTGGTTCCCATGAGCGCTGCTGTAAACGCGGGCGGCCGAACGCCCCCCTGCCCTGGTGGCGCGGCCGTGGCGCCCTCGGAGCGTTCCGCTACGGGCCGTGCTCGGAGCTCGTCGAGTCGTGGGACGACGCGCTCGGCCGGTGGATTGAGGGGCCGGAGCTGCCGTGTGCGATCCGGCACGGCCCGCGCCCAAGCCGGCGCTCGACGGTGGTGCGGCGCGGAGGTCTCGTCGCAAGGTCCGGTCGCCGGTCACACCGTACGCTGGTTCGATGATTGCGGAGGTCGACAGCCGACATCCCCAGGCACGCCCGATGAGGGCCGGCGGCAGCGTGCGGGCACGGAAGCGCCGGTCGACCGCGGCGAGCTCCCCAAGATCGCGCTGTAGCCGCGGGGAATCGCGATTCTCCTGCGGCAACTCGCGTTCCGAACCGTTCGGCGAGGCATGTGCCACGGGCACAGCCCGTCCGGAGCGCTCGGAAGCCGATGCGCCGCGGGAAAGCCGCCTTCCGGGCCGCTCCAGGCCCGCCTCACCGCCAAATCCTCGGCCTCCGACCGGCTCCAGGCCCGCCTCACCGCCGGATCCTCGGCCTCCGACCGGCTCCAGCCGCCCAAACCGCAAGGGATAATCCTCTCGGGTCGAGCTGCTCGGCCCCCTCGGCTCGCGGTTCGTGCGCCGCTACAGCACGGGCGCCTGCGAGCGCGACATCGGCCGACGGCTCGACCTACCGCCTCTCTGAGGTGCGCGACGCCCATGGCAACACGAGGCGGCTCGCCTGCCGCGACGGGCGCATCGAGTCGATCTCCGACGCCGCCGGCCGCATGGTGCGCCTGCGGCGCGCGCCCGACGGCCGCATCGCCGCGCTCGAACTCAAGAACGCCCCCGAGCGAGGGCGGTGGGTGACGCTCCGGAGCTCTACCTACGTTCGCGCGGCGCATCGGGAAGCGCACGTTCGAGCGAGCGCCCGACGGGCGGCGGCGCGAGCTGTCGAGCGTGCGCTTCGTGCGGGACGGACCAGCTACCGCTTCTTCGTCGCCATCGCCTTCACGACCGCGTCGACCGCCGTGACCAGCGAGCGCCTGAAGGCGTGCAGCCGCTGCTCCGCCGCCGATCCCTTCGCGACCGGCTGGTTTGGCGCGAAGCTGAACCAGGACATCGACAGCCCGAGGAGGAGGACGAACAGGTCCTCGGCGCACGGCTTCGGTGTCGCCCCGAGGTCGTAGGCCGCGGCGAGCTCCTGCACCTTGGCGGTCGCGACGTCGTGCTGCGCCTCGTCGGGGAGCTCGAGCTGCCTCCACATCATCATCCGCACGCTCTTCGGATTCTCGACCAGGTGATCGAAGACGCCTGCGACGAAGGCCGTCAGGTCCGACGGGTCGAAGGGCACGGCGTCGAACGCGACCTGGCACCGCTCGTCGAGCACGCTGCGGAACAGGCCCTCCTTGGAGCCGAAATAGGCGTAGATGGCCTGCTTGTTCGCCGAGGCCCGCTCCGCGATGCGGTCCACGCGCGCGCCGGCCAGCCCTCGCTCGGCGAACTCGTCGAGCGCAGCGTCGAGGAGCCTCTTCTTGGTCGCCGCCGAATCGTAGCGCATGGGTGGACCCTTCATGGAGCACACGCCGTGGCGCGCGGCAAGGAGAGCGCGCCGCCGCCTCGCCCGGTTGACACGGCCAAGGCCGCTCCCTATATTTAAACCATCCAGTTGGTTTAACACCGAGGAGCGCGCGCCATCGATGACGATGACGAGGGCGCCGCGCGGTGTCGAGCTTGCAGGCGCGGGCGTTGCCGGAGCGCCAGGGCGCTGCCGGCGGTGGCGCGGTGACGACAACGGCGCGCAGAGAACAGATCTTCCCACAGGAGCCACGGAGTAACGCATGAAGATTGCCATTGTCGGCGCCGGTAGGATTGGAAGCACCTTTGCCTTTCAGCTCGCGCGCGCGGGGCACGAGGTGACGGTGGTCGCCCGCGGAGAGCGGCTGGAGCAGCTGCGGCGGGACGAGGCGATCGTGAGCGCCTCGGGCGAGCGCGCGGCGGTGCGCGTGAGCGCCGCGCTCGACGCGACGGCGGCGTGGGATCTGGTGCTCGTGACGGTGCTCGCGCACCAGGTGGACGCCGTGCTCCCTGCGCTGGCCGGGAGCGCGGCGAGGTCCGTGATGTTCATGTTCAACACCTTCGAGCCGCTGGGCCGCCTCCGGGACGCGGTGGGCCCGGCGCGCTTCGCCTTCGGCTTCCCTGCGATCCTGGCGACCCTCGAGGACGGCAAGCTGACGTCGAAGGTCGTCACCCGAGGGATGGTCACCACGGTGACGGACGCGGCCTGGGCGAAGGTCTTCACGGACGCCGGCATTCCCGCCGTCGTGCACGCCGACATGGAGAGCTGGCTGCGCACGCACGCGGCGCTCGTCGTGCCGGCGATGGTGGCTATCACCGCGGCGCACGCGCGGAACGCAGGCGTGTCGTGGACAGAGGCGATGCGCCTCGCGCGCGCCATGGAGGAAGGGTTCCGCGTGGTGCGCCGCCTCGGAAACACCATCACGCCGGAGCCGATGGTGCCCCTGAGCCGCCTGCCCACGCCGGCGGCGGCCGCGCTCCTGTGGGGGCTCAGCAGGGTCGACGCCGTCCGCAAGACGGGCGCCGTCGGGCCCGGCGAGCCGCGCGCGCTGATCGACGCGATGGCCGCCGCGGCGCCGGGTCAAACCCCGACGCTGCTCGCCATCCGCCCTTGAACCCCTGAAGGAGAAGGCAGCGAGCCCATCCACGAGGGCACGAGGCGCCCGGGGCTCGTTGGACTGCTCGCTCTCGGGCTTCGAGCGGGGCCTCCGGCAGTCGGACCTGCGTGCTCTCTCAGCCGGCGTGAAGGATCCGAAAGCGATCGGGCTCCGCCGGATCTCGATCAACGACCTGGACTGGCGGCCAAGCCCACTGCCAAACGCTGATGCCTGGCGCGCGGGAGAACCGGATTTGCCCGCGGGTGCCTTCGACCGCGACGCGCGCCCAGGATCCGGCGGTGCGCGCCCGGTCCGCGCCGTGAGAACGCAGCACATCGGCGAGGACGGCGACCGTGTCGTAGCCCTCGAAGGCGACGAAGGACGGCGCTTCGGCCAGCCGCTCGCGCAGGGCCGTCTCGACCCGGGCGCCGAGCTGGCTGAGGCGCTCGGGCAGGTAGCGCAAGAACGGGATCGCGGCGCCGTCGCCGCCCAGCAACGCCGCCCATTCGGCGAACTCCGGTTGCCCGGCCGGAGCACCGATCGTGATCTCGGCGAGGCGCTGGTCGCGGCGGACAGACTTGACGATCGACACCGCCGGCTCCGGGTAGCCGACCAGAAGAAGGAGGGCTGTCGCGCGATTGCCGGCGAGCTCGTCGCACACGGCCGCGGGGGCGAGCGCGCGCATGTCGAGCTCGATGACGGTGCCGCCGCGTGGAGCGAGGTGGTCCCGCAGAACGCGGGCCCCAGACGCCCAGTAGACGCTCGAATCGGCTGCTACGGCGATGCGCCTGTGGCCCGCGCCGAGGAGGAAGTCCGCGTAGATCCGCCAGCCGTGGGACTGCGCCGGGGCGAGGCGCGCGACCCATTCCGCTGGCTGTTCGGTGAGCGCGTCGAGAACCGCTGACGAGCAGAGGAACGGCAGGCCGAGGGCGTCGGCCCTGGCGGCAGCGGCGCGAGCGACGACGCTGTGATACTCCCCCGCCAAGGCAGCCACGCCCAGGCGAGCCAGCTCATCGACGGCCGCCGCGGCCCTCTGTGGATCGGCCGCGGTGTCTCGGACCACCAGCTCGAGTGGTCTTCCGGCGATCCCGCCGGCGTCATTGACTTCGCGGACGGCCAGCTCGAGTCCGGCGAGCAAGTGCCGGCCTGCCTCGACCCAGCCGGGCCGAGTCAGCGGAACGAGAGCGCCGATCTGGACGGATGATCCGTCATTCCGCGCCGCTCCAGACGGCGACAGTGGCGTATTCATGTGTTGGCGTCACCCATAGAACGATTCATTACACCATGCCCGGCTCGGAGAGTAGCAAGGCCCGATAGTACGCGTCCAATCCCATGTCGCCGTGGCGGGCGCACCCGGGTGACCATGGACAAGGCCGCAGGTTGCCTTCGGACGCGAATGTGCTATGATGATGTCTCATCATGGACGTTATCTTTCGACGCACCGGCGAGCGGCGGTACGCCGTCGTCGTGGAGGTCGCCGGCAAACAGCCCCAGGCGATGGATCCGGCGCCTGGGTTCGACGACCACATTCCGCACGACCTCGTCCACTACATCGTGGAGGCCGAGCTCGGCTTGACGTCGGGCGTCTTCGGTCGTGCCGCGAGCGGCGGCGGCACCTTTATCTCGGCCGCGCTGGGCGACCTGAGCCCGCGCGAACGGGCGCGCGAGCGGCGGAAGCAGCTGCGCCGGGAGACATCGCTTCGCAACGCGGACGAGGGCAGGCAGCACGACATGGTCACCTCGGAGCGCCTCGCCGCCGTCTGCGACCTGATCTGGAGGCGCCGCCAGGGGCAGCGCCCGGATGCCTCGCGGCCCGCGCCGCGCGAGTCGCTCTCGAGCGAAGATGCCCGGCGGGTCGATCGCGTCGTCGTCCGGCTCGAAGAGCTGGCGCCTTTGTGGAACCAGCTGCCGGTGGGCGGTGAGCTCGCCTTCACATGGCCGAGCGTCGTGCCGAGGGCTCCAGGCCGGCAAGACGAGCGCCGCGTGGTGTGATGTCGCGACCGATCCGTCGCGTCGGGCTGCGGTGGTCGCATCGCTCGCCGGCCCCCTGAGCCCATTTTCTTCCTCTATCCCCACGTCCTCGCGCTCCCCCTCGCGCAGCTGGACAGACCTGGTCCGGCGGCTTCGGTTGACCGATCGACGGATAGTCAGGCGGCTCTGAACATATCGAGGTTGTCGTGGACAAATGCATTGGATGGGCAAGCGCGGTGTTGACGCTCACGATGGTTGACGCTCGATCGCGCAGTCTGTTCGATGGCCATCGCGGGGGTGAGCGCTCCCGGTCACGGCCGTGATGGTCGGCCCATCCCGCGCGCTGTGAAAAGCGGGAGACCCGGGACATCGCGCCCTCATCTCCGCGCCCGGAGGAGCGGCGTGAGCCACTTCTCGACAGCCGAGCGGGCGTTAAGCTTCCTTCATGAAGCTCGGCGCACGGCTCACCACCCACGCATTCTCGGCCGGCGCCGCCGGGATCAGCCTCATCGTCCAGCCGCTCCCGGGTTCGGACCAGCTGTTCGTCATTCCGATCCAGTACCTGCTCGCGGCGTCGCTCGCGAAGGAGCGAGGCACGTCCCTCTCGAAGCCGGCGTGGTCCCAGGTCCACCAGCTCATCTGGGGCGGCGGCGCCCTTCGTCTCATGATCGGCTTGACCCTGGGGCTGATCCCGCTGGCCGGCGCGGTGACGAACGCGATCACGGCGCTCGTTACGACCGAGTACCTCGGGCACTACGTGGATAGGGCCCTCGACAACCCGGACGAGCCGCCTCCTGCCCTGTCGATCCAGGATATCCTGGACTCCATCACGTCCCTCTTCACCACGCGAGCGCGGTAGGCAAGCGGTCCCTGGGTCGAGCTCACCCTGCGGCTCGATCCGTAGTCGACTCCGAACCGGAGCCTGTATATCTGCTCGAGCTCGACCCCGCCGGGCGGAGGCGTCCACGGCATGTGCGGTTACTTCGCCGCCCAGACGGCCCTGCACAAGGTGTTCGGTCGATGATCCAGCCCGGCCGCATCAAGGCCCGTGCGAAGGCGGGATACGCGCCCGCCGCGCGAGCTCGCCCGGAAGCGCGACGAGCAGCACGCCGGCGGTGATCGTCGCGGCGTCGGACCAGTCCGCCCTGAACCCGCCGAGCGTGATGAGCATCGTGGTCGCCGCGGCCGGCGCGTGCTGCGCCTTGAGCAGCTCCTGCGAGAGCAACGTCAGGGCCACGGCGAGGACGGACGCCCACGCGCGGCGCCATAGCAGGTGTCCGGAGCCCATCACGGACGGCTCGGCCGCGGCGCCAAGCACGGCCACGGCCGCGGCGGCAGCCACGATACCGAGCAGGTGGCCGACGAGCGTGTTGTAGAGCCGCGCGCCCCGGCTCCGCGGCGTGGTCACATGAACGAACACGGTCGGCCCGAGGCTCGGGAATAGCCACGGCTTGCCCATCACGAGCCCGACGGCCGCAGGGAGCGCCATGAGCGCCGCCCCGGCGAGCGGAGCCCAGACGGCCTCCGGTAACCTGGCGATGGCGAGGCGAGCGCGCGCGGCGTGGAGCCTTGGTCTGGGTGCGGTGCGGTTCATCATCGGCCAGCGCTCGCCCGCGCCTCGGTCCGGGATCATCCCTCCTGCCGTCAGAGCGGGACGCCCAGGATCTGCGGCGCATGCGCGCCCACCTGCGTCAGGAGCCACGCCTGCTGACGATGGGTGTTCTCCTCGATCCGGTCGCAGCTCGCCATGAGCGCGCGATCGCGCAGCATCATGGCCGTCTTCTTCACGGCGACGAGCGTGATGTGCAGGTCGGCCGCGAGCACGTACAGCTCGTGCAGCCCCCGGAGCTGCCCGAGGTGGCCTTCCCTGGCCCGGTTCAGGCGGATCTTCTCCGGCAAGGAGCCGAGCTCGTTCGCGTCGCCGGCCGGCGGGGCCGGGTTGTACGGCCGCGCCGCCGGCTCCAGCCACGAAAGCGACTGCCGCGAGATCTCCTGGAGCCGCGAGAGCCCCATCGACAGCTCGCCTTCGTTCAGCGCGTGCTCGGACGCGGCGTCGCACGCCACGATGAACCGCTCGTGGGCCAGCCGGAGCAGGCCGAGGTAGTCGGCCAGGCGCTGTCGCTCGGGCGCGTCACCGGAAGCGCGCGTGATCGCCGACGCGATCGCCGAGGCCGCGGCGCCGGCCCGCTCGACGACCCGCTCCGCCGCGCCGGCGACCTTCGCGACCGCGGTGCGGGCGGCGCTCACCTTCTGCAGTTTGGCCGCGGCGAACTTCACGGCCGGCTGCTTGCTCACCGGGTCCCAGGTCGTCATCGTCAGCTCGTTCGCGGCCCGCGGCCGCCCGTCCGGCTCCGCCCCGTCGGTCCCCTCCTCGTCCCAGTACCCGTAGTGAAACGGGATGAACAGGTGCCCCGGGACGATATCCCCGAGCCTCGCCGCACCGCGCACCCGGCCACGGCGGGTGATGACGTCGACCATTTCGCCCTCGCTCACGTCCATGCGCGCGGCGTCCTCGGCGCTCATCTGCACGAACACGTCCGGGGCCGCCGCCTGCAGCGCCGGGGACCGGCCGGTCTTCGTCCTCGTGTGGAAATGGTAGATGAGCCGCCCGGTCGTCAACCAAAATGGATACTCGTCGTCGGGTGACTCCGGCGGAGCAAACCAGTCAGCCGCCTTGAGGATCGCGCGGCCCGCCGGGTCGTTGGCCGCGTACTGCTCGCGCGTGACCGCCGCGCCGGTCTCGATGTCGTGCCCATAGCTCCCGCACTCGTCGACGCCGGTCGGGAAGCGCAGATCCGTGTACTGCCGCTCGGTCCCGTCCGGGTGCTCGTCGTTCACCGGCCACTGGATGCCGGAGCCGCCAGTGAGCTTGGCATACGTCAGGCCGGAGTAGTCGCAGTTCTGACCCTTGGTGCACGCGCGCCACGCGTCGAACGCGCCCTCGGGCGTGTCCCACTTGATGAGCGGTTGACCGTCCCTGTCCGTGAAGCCCATGCGCCGGGCGAAATCGATGAAGATATCCATGTCCGGCCGCGCCTCGCCCGGCGGGTCGACGGCCTTGTGCGAGATGTGCACCGTCCGATCGGTGTTCGTGAACGTGCCGGTCTTCTCCCCCCACATCGCGCTCGGCAGCACCAGGTCCGCGAACCGCGTGGTCTCGGTCGGAAAGGCGTCCTGAACGACGACGAAGAGATCCTCCTTCGCCAGCGTCTTGCGGATGCGGGGCAGGTTGGGCATCGAGACCGCCGGGTTCGTGGCGATGATCCAGAGCATCCGGATCGACCCCTGCTCGGCCAGCCGGAACAGCTGGGTGCAATGGGTGTGGGGCGCGAAGGTGGGGATCACGTCCGGCTCGACGTTCCACACGCGCGCGAGGTCGGCCACGTGCCCCGGGTTCTCCATGTTGCGGAACCCGGGGAACTCGCCGTCCGCGCCGGTCTCGCGGGTGTTCTGTGCGGTCGGCTGGCCGTTCGACTGGATCACGCCGCAGCCGGGTTTGCCGATCATGCCGCGGATCAGGACGAGGTTGTTGACCTGGCACGCCGCGGCCGTGGCCTCGTGCGCCTGGTAGATGCCCTGAAGCGCGGTGGCCAGGAGCCGCTCGCTCGTCCCGAGCAGGTGCGCCGCGGCGTTCAGCTGATCCACGGGGACGCCGGTGATCTCGGCCACGCGCCGGGGCGGGTACGCCGCGACCTTCTCCCGCAGCGCCGCGAACCCGACCGTGTGCGCGTCGATGAACGCCTGGTCCACATGCCCGTTCTGGATGATCAGGTGCATGAGCCCGTTCAGCAGCGCCACGTTCGTGCCGACGCGAAGGGCCAGGTGGACGTCGGCCTCCCGGGCGGTGTCGGTCGTCCGCGGGTCGATGACGACGAGCCTGGGCGGGTTCGGACCCCGGCGGCGGTCGAGGATGTGCATCCACGACACCGACTGCGTCGCCGCGATGTTGTGGCCGACGTGCAGGATGCAATCGGCGACGTCGAAGTCCCGGTAGCTCGACGGCTGCCCGTCGCGGCCGAACGTCTCGCGGAGCGAGCTGCCAGCCGTGGCGGTGCACAGCCGCGTGTTCCCATCGATGTGGTTCGTGCGGAGCCCGGCGTGGGCGATGACGCTGAGCGTGTAGTAGTCCTCGAGGAACAGCTGTCCGCTGTTGTAAATGGCGACCGCGCCGGGCGTGTACCGGGCGACCACGTCCTTGCACCGGCGGGTCAGGAGCTCCATCGCCTCGTCCCACGTGGCCTCGCGGAACGTGTTGCCCGGCTTCTTGCCGGTGCGGATCAGCGGCCGGGTCAGCCGGTCGGGGCTGTTGTTCGCGACCCAGCCGTTCATCCCTTTGGGGCCCAGCCGGCCGTGGTTGACGACGTCCTCTGCCCGGCCGCGGACGCCGACGATCCTGTTCCCCTTGACCCCGATATCGAGCCCGCATCCGTTCGTGCACAGCACGCAGCAGGACTGGACCCACCGCTCCGGCTCCTCGTCCGTCTGCTCGTCGACCCGTGCCGGCCACTGGTGCTCACCGAAGTACGGCGTCCGCTCGCCCCACGGGCTCGTCACGCTGTTGCGTGTCTGGTGCATGCTTCGACTCCTTCCGTGTCGTCATCGCCGCGCTCGAGCACCTCTGTCACGTCCCCACCTCCTTCGGCTCGGTCCCGGCGGAGCAAGCACTGAGCGTGCCGCCTGCGGCCGGGGGACCCAGCTCAAGGGTCACCGCCGCCCGACGAGGTAGGCGGCGAGCGCGGTCTGAACCCGCATCCTGTCCCTCGAGCCCGGCGCGCTCACCGGGTCGTGCGCGCGCCCATCGAGCGGATCGTGGCCCACGCCGGCGCTTATCCGCGCGCCCGCGCGATCCCCCCGAGCAACCCGATCGCCGCGAGCGCCGCCGCACCCACGCCCGCCGCCGGGAGCCACCGCCCGCGCCGCGCGCGCCGCCGCCGCGGCGCTCGTCGGCCGGCCGGCGCTGCCCCGCAGCCCGCTGCCGATCGCCGCGCGCTTCGCGTCGGACGTCGAGGATGTCGCCCAGCGCGTGGTGAAGGTGAGGTGCCTTGAAGGCGAGCGCCGCCCGGCTCAGCGCCGGAGCGCTGCCGCCGTCCGCCCCGAGACGGCGGTTCCGCTCACGACGACGGCCGACCCCAGCTCGAGGAGGGCGACGAACGTGAGCACCATGGGATAGATGCCGACCAGCGCGAGGATGCCGAGCACGACCGCGGCGGCGCCGACGAGCGGACGCCGGCCGCGCCGCAGACGAGCGAGCCACCGAGCACGACCTTTGGCGCCGCCTTCTCCTCCTCTGGTATGCGTCGCGCGCCTGACAGCGGCGGTATCTGGCGCTCCGCCGCGCGGAGGCCCCGGCGATGGCCGCCGCGCACAGCGCTACGGCGCCGAGCGACCAGCGATGGATGTCGAACCAGAGCTCCAGGCTCGAGGCCTTGGCGCGCCGGTCGAACGTGCCGTGTGCTCCGAAGTCCCACGGCACGGGTGCCCACAGGTTGTCGAGGCGATTCGGGTCCACGGGCTCATCGGTCTGCTGTCGCGTGTACCCGATCTTCGCGAGCCAATGATCGAGCAGCCCCGGGATCATGCCCAGCGTCTGGGCGGGCGGGCCGTCTGCGTCCGGTGGGCGGCGCCGCCTCTTCCACGGCCCGCCAAGCGCGTGACGGTCGATCTCGCTGAACCAGCCTGCGTTCAACGGGAAGAAGCGAGTGACGATGCCGCCGAAGCCCTCCCCCCCGGAGCGAGTCCGCGCTCTGCCCGAGGTACACGCCATGGACAAGCTCGTCGATCCGGGGGCGCGGTCTACGACACGCAGTCGTACAGCGTGCAGCTGGTGCAGCTGGACGAGGCGTCGCTCGCCTTGAAGCCCAGGCCGACCACCCAGTCGATGAAATTCGGCGGTACGCACAGCCTCACGTCGTGCCCCCGACGCCGCATCTCGGCGGCCAGGCCCACCACGGGTTGCACGTCACCGCGAGTCCCCACACCCTCAGCAATGCCCGCATCGCTGTTCTCCCTTCGACCACGCGCGTCGCGTGGATGGATGACGGAGGCGACGATGGCACCGCGGATGCGTTTTTTTTCATCGTATCATCGCCCACGTTCCGGGGGACCGGCGGCGGACGTCGTGGTCCCTGGCTTGGACGCTCGCCCCTTGTACGGCCCGAGCGAAGCTCACAGCTCGTGTTCTGTGGGCGATTGTTCCCTGCGCAAGAGATGCAGAACGGTGGCGCCCGCCTCCCGGGTGTCCGATCGCGCCCGGCGGCGTCGAGACGGACTTCGGCGGTGGCGTGATGCGCGATCCCGAGCTGCAGAAGGGCGTCGCCGCGCAGACCGCGCTCGGCCGCGTCGCCCGCGTCACGAGCGCGAGCTCGCGGCCGAGCCCTTCCGCATGAACGAGATCCGCATCTCGGTGCGCATCGAGCGGGAGCCTCATCCCGGCAAGCCGTCCGCTTCGAGCACATGCAGGTGAGGATGCGCCATCGCGGGGCTTGCGTGCCGATCGCCCTTGGCCAAGGTACCGCACGCAACGACCTTCGGACATGGCTGCGCTGGCCTCGCGGCTGGCAACGGTGAGGCTCGTGGCGGGCGGCCCGCCGATGCTCCGGCGCCGTGGCCGGCCGCACCGCTCGGCCCGCGGCCACGCTGCTCCAACACGAAACACGACGTGCGGGCACACGGGAGGTGACCATGGCACGAGCCGCAAAGATCGGATCACAGGACCCCAAGCTCGGCCGGACGTTGCTGGACGACCCCGTTCGCAACAAGGGCACGGCGTTCACCGCCGAAGAGCGCCGCGCATACGGGCTCGAGGGCCTGTTGCCGTGCGCGGTCGAGAGCCTCGACCGGCAGGTCGAGCGCGTGATGCAGCACCTGGAGGCGAAGCCGACCGATCTCGAGCGCTACGTCTACCTGATCGGGTTGGCCGATCGGAACGAGACGCTCTTCTACCGGACGGTCATGTCCGATCCGGCGCGTTTCGTGCCGATCCTCTATGATCCCACCGTCGCCGAGGCCTGCCTCGCGTTCGGGCACATCTACCGCCGGGCCCGCGGGATGTACATCACGCGCCTGATGAAAGGCCGTATCGCCGAGGTGCTGCGCAACTGGCCGACGTGCGACGTGCGCTTCATCTGCGTCTCGACGGGCGGGCGCATCCTCGGTCTGGGCGACATCGGCGCCAACGGCATGGGCATCCCGATTGGCAAGCTGCAGCTCTACACGGCGTGCGCCGCGGTGCCGCCCGATGGCCTGTTGCCGATGCTGCTCGACGTCGGCACGACCAACGCGGCGCTCCGCGCCGACCCGCTCTACCTCGGCCTGCGCGAGCTGCCCCCGCCCGAGCAGAAGCTGGACGAGATCGTCGAAGAGCTCGTGCAAGCCGTGCAGCAGGTCTTTCCCGGCTGCTGCATCCACTTCGAGGACTGGAAGGGCACGGACGCGATCCGGCTGCTCAAGCGCTACAAGGACAAGATCCTCTGTTACAACGATGACATCCAGGGCACGGCCGGCGTCACGCTCGCCGGTCTGACCACGGCGCTCGAGATCATCGGTACGCCGCTGGCGGAGCAGCGGATCCTGTTCCTGGGCGCGGGCTCGGCCGGCATCGGCATCGCCGACCTCCTCGTTTCGGCCATGCAGCTCGAGGGGCTGTCGCAAGAGGCAGCGCGCAGCCGCATCTCCATGTTCGACATCAACGGTCTGCTCGAGCCCTCGCGCGCCGATCTGTCGGAGGTGCAGAGGGTGTACGCGCACAAGGCGAAGCCGTCCAAGGATCTCGTCGAGGCCATCGAAGCGCAGAAGCCGACGGTCCTGATAGGCGTCAGCACCAAGGGCGGCGCCTTCGACCAGCGCGTGGTCGAGACCATGAGCCGCCTCAACGAGCGGCCCATCATCTTCGCCCTCTCCAACCCCACGGACCGGGCGGAGTGCTCGGCCGAACAAGCCTATACCTGGTCCAAGGGCAAGGCGCTCTACGCCGCGGGCGTGCAGTTCCCCGACGTGACGGTGGACGGGAAGCGCTTTCACCCCGGCCAGGCGAACAACTTCTACGTCTTCCCGGCCATCGGGCTCGCGACGTACGTGGCGCGGCCCAAGCGCATCACCGACGCGTGCTTCGTCACCGCAGCCCAGGCGCTCGCCGGCCAGGTCGGCCCGGAGCTCCGCGCGAGGGGCATGCTGTTCCCGAGCCAGGCCGACATCCTGGAGTCGGAGGTCACGACGGCCGCGCGAGTCGCCGAGCTCATGTTCGACGAGGGATTGGCGCAGGTCCACAGGCCGCCGGACGTCCGGGCCTGGATCGAGGGCCAGCTCTACACGCCGACGTACTGAGTCGGAGCAAAGGAGCCATCCATGGCCGCGCAGGCACATCCCACGCTCCGCGACGTTCCGATCGGCATCGAGGCCACCGGCCAGCGTCGCGAGACCGACTCGATGGGCGAGATCGACGTGCCCGCCGATCGCTACTGGGGCGCGCAGACGCAGCGCAGCCTCATTCACTTCTCGATCGGCAACGATCGCATGCCGAAGCGCGTTTATCACGCCTACGGCTACGTCAAGGAGGCCGCGGCGCTCGTCAACGCCGCGGCCGGGCGGCTGCCGCGATGGAAGGCCGACGCGATCGTTCGCGCGGCCGAGGAGGCGATCGCCGGCGACCTCGACGAGCACTTCCCGCTGTACGTCTGGCAGACAGGATCGGGCACCCAGTCGAACATGAACGTCAACGAGGTGCTCTCGAATCGCGCCATCCAGCTCCTGGGCGGCGTCATCGGCAGCAAGTCTCCGGTGCACCCCAACGACGACGTCAACATGGGGCAGTCGTCCAACGACACCTTTCCGACCGCGATGCACATCGCCTCGGTGTTGGAGCTGGAGGAGCACCTCTTGCCGCGCGCGGAAGCGCTGGCCTCGGCGATCGAGGCGAAGGCGAACGAATGGCGCGACGTCAAGATCGGGCGAACGCACCTCGAGGACGCCGTGCCGCTGACGGTCGGGCAGGAGTGGTCGAGCTGCGCGCACCAGCTGCGTGACGCGCTGGCGCGCATTCGCGCTTCGGAGCGGGGGCTGTTCGCGCTCGCGGCCGGGGGTACGGCCGTCGGCACCGGGCTGAACGCGCCGCCCGGCTTCAGCCGGGAGATCGCCGCCAAGATCGCCGAGCTGACCCGCTATCCGTTCGTGACCGCGCCCAACAAGTTCGCGGCCCAGGGCTCACTCGACGCGATGGTCGCCGCGATGGCCGCGCTGCGCGGGCTCGCGGTGGCGCTGATGAAGATCGCCAACGACATGCGCTGGCTGGCCTCGGGCCCGCGCTGCGGCCTGGGCGAGCTGCTCTTGCCGGCGAACGAGCCGGGCTCGTCCATCATGCCCGGCAAGGTCAATCCGACTCAATGTGAAGCCATGGTGATGGTCTGCATCCAGGTGATCGGTGAGGACAACGCGGTCGCGTTCGCCGGCAGCCAAGGGAACTTCGAGCTCAACGCGATGCGCCCCATCATCATCAACGCCTTCCTCCACTCCGCCCGCGTGCTCGGCGACGCGTGCGACAAGCTGCGGCGTTTCAGCGTTGAAGGGGCGCGGCTCGACCAGACGCGCATCCACGAGATGCTCGGCCGCTCGCTCATGCTCGTGACCGCGCTGAGCCCGGTGATCGGCTACGACAAGGCGTCGGCTATCGCGCACAAGGCCAACGACGAGAACATCACGTTGAAGGACGCTGCGCTCGGGTCCGGATACATCGACGAAGAGCGCTTCGACGAGATCGTCGACCCGAGCAAGATGGTCGGGCACGGTGTCGCCGGAGCCTGAAAGGCTTTGGTCTGTACAGATCGCGGGCGCCAGACAAGAGCTCCAGCCCCACCACGGGGGGATCCGCTCTCGCTCCTGTGCCGCCTCGCGGCCAGCGTCCCGCCGCCGCGCTTTCACACCGTCAAGTCCGCTGGCGTGCTCGCCTCGGCAAGTCGCCCACGTTGGCGCGCAAGCGCATCGGACCGCGCCCTGCGAAGCCAGAAGAGCCTACGAAGGCGGACGATGACCCCGCTCCGAAACGCAAGCGTGGCGGCTATCGACCGTGAGCCGAGCTCTTGCGCCGCACATTTGCGATCGATGTCCTCGAGTGCCCAACTTGCAAGGGGCGGATGAAGCTCGTCGCCATGGTCACCGAGCCCGGAACATCGTCCGCTTTCTCTCCGCGCTCGGCGAGCCGACCGATGTTCCAGCACGCTCTCCCAACCGAGGGCCGCCGTACTGGAAGAGCACCGTTCTGCGCCGAAAGGCGCCCGGTGACGCCGCATAGCGTCTCGCGACGCGCCTCCCGGGCCAGACCAACGCTCGGACGGACACGTGTGCCCACGGCACGCCGATGCGCCCCCGTAGCGCGCTCGGCGCCGCCCGGACCACGCTCTTTCGACCCAGGACCGAGCCATCACGACGCTCGCGGTCCCACCCTTTATGTTTGCCGCGTTACACTTCCTCGCGCTGCGATCCGGCTTCTTTACCTACGCGCACGACTCGAATGCGCGCGCTCTCTGCAATGTCTGCCACGCTCGTCGGGCTGCTCATGGCAGCAGGCTGCGGCCCGGAGACCACCGACGACCCGGCGGGCACCGGCGGCAGCTCGTCCGCGGGGGGCTCGCCCATCGTCGACCTCGATCTCAGGTTACGGGATGCGCCGGTGCGGTGCGCGAGGACCTCACTCGCACGGCGGCGACATCCGCGGGATGGGCTCGTCCTCGATCGGCGGATGCATCGGCCCTCACGCTGCGATCCGGCTTCGTTTACCTACGCGCCCCGCGGGCCACGGCGAGGCGGAGCTGCGCGTCAGCGGGTACCGGAGCGCGCTCGCGGCGCGGTCCATCCCCTGCGACGAGCGCCTCGTCGCGCACGGCGCGTTCACGATCGTGACCGGGCGAGAGGCGATACGCGAGATCCTGGATCGCGGGATCGTCCTGGAGGACGGCGACGTGCTCGTGCTCTACAGCGACGGGGTGACCGAGGCGCGCAACGCGCACCAGGAGTGGTACGGCCTGGAGCGGCTCTGCGCCGCGATCGAGGCGGTCCAGGCGGCGCCCGTGGACGCGATCCGCGACCGGATCCTGGAGCAGGTCGAGGGCTGGTGCCCGAGCCTGGACGACGACATCACGATCCTCGTGGCGAGGTACCGCGCGCCCAGGTAGCCGGGCGCGCGGCGCGCTCAGGGGCAGGTCGGCGGGGGCTCGGGGCAGTAGAGGTCCTCGTCCGGCGGCGTCGACACGGCGCAGCCGGTGAGGTCCTCGAACGTGTTGGTGTCGGCGAAGTCGGGCGCGCTCGGGCCGCGCCAGCCGCGGTGGACGCCGTGCCCGGTGATGTGCGCGAACGTCGTGTGCTGGATGAACTGAGACGGCGGAGGCGTGGTGAGGATGACGCCCCCCTCGTGGATCCCGGGCTCGTTGCAGGTGAGCAGGATGGAGTGTGTCTCGGAGCCCGCGTACTCGATGCGGGCGTGCTCGATCCGGTTCTCCGGCTGGAAAACGCTGCCGAACCAGATCCCCATCCAGTCGCCGGCCGCGGGCGATTCCTCGGCCGAGGTGAAGACGATCGGTTTGTCCGGCGTGCCCACCGCGTGGAGGACGCCAGTCGCGGGGTCCTCGGTGGAGAACAGCTCGACGGAGAGCGACGCGCCGCGGACGAAGCGGAGGACGACGCCCGGCTCGATGGTCAGCTTCGCGACCGAGCCGTCGAGGGTGCCGCCGACGATCAGGGTCGCGCCCTCGCTGCTGCCGATGATGTAGGGCACGCCGCGGTCGCGGACGGTCGCGTCGGTCTGGATGCCCGAGGCCGCGCGGCCAGCGCCCTCGTCGATAACCCGGATCTCGTCCCTGGCATTGCCGGTATACTGGCCGGTCGGGATCGAGTCGAGCGCGTGCTCCGAGACCACCAGCGGGTACGCCGGCTGCTCCAGGCCCGAGCCGGTGACGACGAGCTCGGTCGAGCCGTCGGCGAAGCCGGCCATGCGGTTGACCTCGACGCCGTGCGAGATCGAGTCCTTGATCGTGACGTGGTCGACGAGCACCGGTTTCTTCACGGGCATCGTCATGTCGCCGTGGATCACGAGGCTCGCTTCACCGTCCGGGGAGTCGCCGCTCGCGCCCTCGATGGTCACGTGGCGCAGCGTCGCCGTGCCCGGCGCCTGGACGAGGACGCCGACCCAGCGCGCGCCGTCCTTGCCGGCGAGGCGGATCGGGCGCTCCTCGGTGCCCTCGGCGATCAGCGCGCCTTCCTGCCCTTCGCCGATGTACGCGACGCCGATCCCGGCGTTCTCCGCGAATTGCACCTCGGCGCAGGGCTCGACGGTGAGCCTCGCAGCCTCGGTGATCTCGACGAAGCTCTCGACGATGTGGGGGCTGCCCTCGGCGGTCCAGGTCTCGTCGTCGGCGATCCGATCGCCGCTGTGGACCGTGGGGCCGCGCGGGGCCGGGCACGCGCCGGCGGGCGCGCCGTCCGGCAGCTCCGCGGGGTCGCATGCCGCGAGGGCCAGGGTGACGAGGGCGAGGGAGGCGGGGAGGACGAGAGTGTTCATCAAGGCGCGCTCGGGTGCCTGAGAGCGGTGTGCTCGCTGGCGGGCGCCTAGAAGACGCGGGCGCCATCGGGGCTGTCAACGTCGATTGGCACTGAGCGTGTGGCGCTATTCGCAAGGCCATGTTTTCCTGGTTCGGCGCGGGATGGGTGGCGTGTCACGACGCGCGCGGATGCATGGGATTGCAGCGCCAGCCTGCGGTGATGGATCTTCGCGATGCCCTCTCGATGCACGGCCACGGAAGGCGGGCTGTCCTGTCCAGCGTCGTGCGACCTGCCCCCGAGATCTCTCACGATCTACGCGCGCCTTCGCTGACTGGACTGTCGCGGTGGACATGGATCCGCTCTCGCTCCTGTGCCGCCCGCACGCTCGCGGCATCGGGCGCACTTGGTCTCATGTCGTTCGCTGTCGCCTGTGGCCCTGTGGGAGATCCGGCCGTGGACGATCTCGAATCCGCGCCCGTCGCTCATGGCCTGAGCATCGTCGACATGGATGAGGCGGCCGGGAAGCTCGTCCTGAAGTTCGAGAACGACGGCCGCACGATCACATATGATATGCGCCTCGGCCCGAAGATGGAGACGCCTCCGACGCCCGAGGAGCTCGCTGCGAACCCCGAGCTCCCGACCTACCAGATCGACGCGCAGGTCCTCGACGCGAACGGGCAGCCGTTCAGGATGCAGATGGGCGGCGATGCCTTCATCGACGCGAGCTGGGCGATGCCGCGCGTCGAGGGCTTCGACGAGGCGGGTCGGCTCGCGGACATCCGGCTCATGCGCGACGCGGTCCCCGCGTTCCGCGCGCTGGAGCTGCCAGAGGGCCTCGCAGAGCTGCGGCTCGCGGGCATCGAGATCGGCCTCGGCGTCGACGGCCTCTCCGAGAAGCCGGGCGCCGAGATGCCCGCGAACGAAGCACCGGTGATCGGCGGGGGCGCCCTCACTCCGCAGGGGCTCGAGTTCGGCGGGAGCGCGGTCGTGAACTGGGATTACCAGATCCGGAACAAGGCTGTTGCGCTCGGCCTCGGCGACCACACCGCGGTCCTGCTCCGCGGCTGGTCGTCGTCGACCAACGTCGTCTTCACCGCGGCCAGCTGCAATCACGGCGCCTGCGCCGGCGCGTCCTCCATGAACACGCACTGCACGATGAGCGGGTTCCGGACCGACGACGGCACACACACGCGCTATTTCTACTCCGAACCCTCGGGCTCGACGAGCCAGGTGAGCGGCGGTTGCTCGACGGAATACGCCTGGGACAGCGGCAATAACCAGCACAACTGCAATGACGACGCCGAGCTCCAGCGGGACGCGATCTACAATGATTCGTGGCAGTCCACCACGGCGGGCCCCTGCAGCACGCGGGGATTCCACAACCGGTCGCCCGGCTGCCACTGAGCCGTATGAGCTGTAGCTGAGGCAGCGACGGCCCGCCTCGCGCGGGGCGGGCCGTTCACCTCCGCTCGTCCGGCGTGGTAATGCCGAGCTGCCCGGCCCCCGTGGAGGAGGGCTCGCGCTTGCGGATTTCACCCCATCGTGATCACCGAGATCAGCGCATCGTGATCGCTCGGATCAGCGCATCGTGATCACCCCGATCACCATCGTGATCAGCGGGATCACGGTCATGATCGCGCGGATCGCCGCTCGTGATCGCGCTGGTGCATCCTGCGCGGCCCACGAGGCTGAGGCGTAGCGGCGCTGGACGTCGGGTCCACCCACCCGGGCCTCAGAGGAGGGTCCCAGGTGGGGACGGAGCGACTGTCCATGCACAAAACGCGAGAGATTGGGCGCCGCGGTGCAGGAGATCTGCGGCTCGACGCCGCCCCTTGTTGGAGCCGCCGCCCTCTCGAGCGCCAGCACGGCGGCCGCGGAGGGTCATCATCGCGGCCCCCGAGCATCGAGATACCCATCCTCGTGTTCGAGCATCCGTGCTGAGCCGCAATATGTCATGACGATCCGTTGCGATCCACGGTGACCTGCTGCGCTCTGCTGCAACCGCGGAACCGCGGAACCGCGAGCCAAAACGTGCTTCTTGATTGACGCGAAGTCGTGGTCTGCGCGAGGATGTCCGGCTAATCTCCCCGGAGGTTCGCGGTAAACCACGCCCGACCTCGCATCGTGTACATCATTCGTGAGTATGGGGACTCCTGCCCGCAGCCTCATGCGCGACGTGGCCCGGACCGGCTCACGGAATCTATTGTCACGGAGGACTTTTGAATGAGCACCATGACGAAGGTCTTGAAGCCTGCGTGTGCTGGAGCGGCGAGCCTCCTCGTGGCCGGCTGCGGCGTCGACGCCGGCGCGTCCCAGCGGACGACCGACCGGCGATAGCTGCTCTCGGCACCGGCCGCAGGCGACGTGACCCTGGTCTGGCGAGCCGATGCTCACCGTCCCGGTCACGGACATACCGTCTGGCGCTGCCGCCCTCCTCCTGCTGGACGTCACCGACGGGACGAGCAGGAAGAGTCGCCTTCAGGGCTTCGCGCGCAGCGGGCAGCGGAGCCCCCGCCTCGCAGCGCAGCCTCGTTGGCGCATCTTGCGATGAGGCCGTGCGGGGCGGTTTCGCCGAAGCAGAGCTCGAAGGTCGCCGCGGCTTGGGCCGCCGCCGCCCCCTTCCTCATCTCGCCTGAGCGCCGTAAGCTCGGACACTAGTGCTCTCAACAATGCTCGACGCCATGCGATGTCAAGGGCGAACCCGCCACGCCCGCGTCAGGTGACAGAAGTTCCCTTTGCGGTCCGCCTCCCTCCTAAAATTACACTGCATTAACAATTTAACACCGACACTACCCCGGTGGGCGGGCTGCATACTCCGAATAACCGGGGGCGATGGCGACGACGACTGGACCGCGCGCCGCGCCGGTGTATACCCCCCTCGACATGGTGCATTTGGACGAGAAAGTTGAGTCACTCTTCGAGCAGATCGTTCGCCGCAACCCCGGCGAATCGGAGTTCCACCAGGCGGTCCGTGAGGTCCTCGAGTCCCTCGGCCCGGTGCTCTCCAAGCATCCCGAGCTGACGCGGCACAAGATCATCGAGCGCATCTGTGAGCCCGAGCGCCAGGTGATCTTCCGCGTGCCGTGGGTCGACGACCGCGGCGAGGTGCAGCTGAACCGCGGCTTCCGTGTGCAGGTGAACAGCGCGCTCGGTCCCTACAAGGGCGGCCTCCGCTTCCACCCGACGGTCTACCTCGGGACCATCAAGTTCCTCGGCTTCGAGCAGGTCTTCAAGAATGCGCTCACCGGGATGCCGATCGGCGGCGGCAAGGGCGGCGCGGACTTCGACCCCAAGGGGAAGTCCGAAGGCGAGATCATGCGCTTCTGCCAGAGCTTCATGACCGAGCTCCACCGCCACCTCGGCGAGCACACCGACGTGCCGGCGGGCGACATCGGCGTGGGCGAGCGCGAGCTCGGGTACATGTTCGGGCAGTACAAGCGCCTCACGAACCGCTACGAGTCGGGCGTGCTCACCGGCAAGGGCCTCGCGTGGGGCGGCTCGCTGGTGCGCAAGGAGGCGACCGGCTATGGCGCCGTCTACTTCGTCGCCGACATGCTGCGGGTGCGCGGCGAGAAGCTCACGGACAAGACGTGCGTGGTGTCGGGCTCGGGCAACGTCGCGCTCTACGCGAGCCAGAAGCTGGAGCAGCTCGGGGCCCACGTCGTTGCGTGCTCGGACTCGAGCGGCTACGTGCACGACCCCGACGGCATCGATCTCGCGTTGCTCAAGCAGGTGAAGGAGGTCGAACGCGCTCGCATCAGCGAGTACGCGGCGCGGCGCGGCCGGCGCTCGCGCTTCGTGCCGGGCGGCAATGTCTGGGAGGTGCCGTGTCAGATCGCCCTCCCCTGCGCGACGCAGAACGAGCTGAACGCGCGCGACGCGGCGACGCTGGTGAAAAACGGATGCCGCGCCGTCGCCGAAGGCGCGAACATGCCCACCACGCCCGACGGCGTGCGCGTCTTCCTCGAGTCCGGGGTGGCGTTCGGCCCCGGCAAGGCGGCGAACGCCGGCGGCGTGGCGACCTCGGCGCTCGAGATGCAGCAGAACGCGAGCCGCGACTCGTGGTCGTTCGAGCACACCGAAAAGCGGCTCGCCGAGATCATGACGAACATCCATCGCACGTGCTACGACACGGCGGAGGAGCTCGGCGTGTCGGGCAACTATGTGGTGGGCGCGAACGTCGCGGGGTTCCTGCGGGTCGCGCGCGCCATGATCGCGCTCGGCGTGATCTGACGGCGGCCGCGAGGGAAAGAAGACCGCGCACGAGGCGGCCAGCTGGGATTCACCAGCACCTGGTACTGACATCCCGTCGACGGCACGCTCGGATCGATGCCCTCCCGCGTGGCGCAGGGGCAGGCTCTCTGTGACTCCTGGTGCGCGCGGCGGCCGAGCGCTCCTCGGCGCGCGGGCGGGCGAGCGTCGGGGCGGACCTGCGTCCGCCGCGGGCGCCGGCGCCGCCCGGACCACGCTCTTTCGACCCAGAGGACCGAGCCATCACGACGCTCGCGGTCCCACGCTTTAGGTTTGCTGCGCTACACTTCCTCGCGCTGCGATCCGGCTTCGTTTACCTACGCGCCTCCGGCTTCTTCTACCTACGCGCCTGGTTTCCTTGACAACGCGGGATGCCCGCAAGGTACGCTATCTATTGGCGATGCGTTGTAGCAACGCGACTGGATGAGTTCGGAGCTCAGGCGCTCCGCGCTGAGGCGACGGTCAGGGGCCCTGGGGGCTGATGACGCCGAGCGGGCCGCGGTCCATGATGTAGGCGCAGGTCATCGTGGTCCGCATATCCTGGTGACCGAGCAGTGTCTGATTCGTTCGGTTGATACCCGCCTCGATCAAGTGGGTGAGAAGCCGTGATGCAGGGTCGCGTATGTCGCACGCTGGCGAGCCCCCACGCGCGTCCAGCATCGAGCGCAGCCCTTCGCACTGCTGATTCGTGCAGGTGGTAGGGGATGTGTCGGCTGGTCGCTGAGTCGGGTCAAGGGCAAGAGGCGGGGAAGAAGTATTACCTGCGCATAGGGCTTCGATGGAGGTCAGGAAATAGCAAGGAGCACAAACATGAAGGGTACGGTTATTACGGCCGGTAGCAACAAGTGGTTGTCGCTGGGGCTCTTGTTGATGAATTCGCTAACTGGTTGCCTCGACGCTGCTCCCGATGAGAGCATCGGCTCAGTCGATGGTGCCCTGTCGCTAGAGCCGACCGGCGATCCCGCGGGCTACGGAGCTATCGTCGGGGTCAGCGGAAATCCTGACGGCATCCTCAAGTGCGTCAAGTCCGATCGAGGACCGTGGAACTCGACCGAGGGCGGATTGATAGAATTCTACGTGGACGGCGAGTTCTTCACCAGTGTAGAGTACGCTCCGCAGCCGAAGCAGGGCGGCACGCTCTATGAGGTTTTGGCCAACAAGAGCGTATTCACCATGGTTCAAGGCGGGAAGCACACGGCGCAGTGCATCGCATACCCTTATGAAGACGGGCTACTTGGCAGCCCGAGCCTCGGATTCGAGAGCTGTGGTGCGTATGCCTGCGCTCGGAGCAAGGTATGGGGCTTCCGGGTGATGGACGTCAGCAAAAAGCCAGGTTATTGCAAGGATGGCTTTCCGGGCAAGGGGAATGGTGTCCGAGATAATATCGCCGAGAACTGCGGCTCTCGGCCTTCCACGGTCTACGAAAAAATCCTTGATGTGCCACACTACTCTCAAGATCAGCCTTGCTGGTGTAGCGTGACGATCGTGGAAATGTGGTCAGATTGCCTCAATGGCAGCGAATGGCGCGCATCGCATCAGAGTGATCTGGCGGCTGAGTACGGCATTCCGTCTACAAGGTGTCCCAATACTGGCGACGGAATGAACGTTCACGAATTGGCGGCTGCCGTGGAGGCAGAGACGTCGCACTGGATGAAGCGGGACAAGACCGCAAGCGAGGAGGCGTTCGCTAGAACGATAGTTGAACAGGTCAACGACGGAAAACCGGTGGCCGTGGTCGGCTACACTCGATACAAGCACAAGGACCACGCTGCGAATCAGCACTGGTATCTGGTTCGTGGGTTCAGGAACACTACCGAAAAGTTTAGCGCCTCCTTGTCGAATATTGACTGTTTCTACGTTCATGACAGTGTGTACGGCTCGGACATCGACTATATTTATTCAACATCGCCAGATGTGTGTGTCGGCACTGAGCAATTCTTTGACGAGTTTCTTTCGAAGTCCAACGGGCAGTACTATCTGGTGAGGGAAAAGAATGGAATTTTTGATAATTAGCTCCAGGCCATGACGCCGGGCCTTGACGGCGTGGCCTCCGGCGCGGCCGGCGCGTCGACGAGCGAGGCTTCGAGAGGCTCTCGGCCGCGTCGCTCGTGGCGGCTACGTGGCGGTGCCGCGGCGGAAGTCGTCGAAGCGGTCGGCGTAGTGGTCGAGGATGACCAGGCCCTGCACGCGGATGCGCTTCTGCAGCACCGCCGACATCGTCTTCGGCACGGGGCACGAAAAGGTTTAAGAAGGAGTGCGCGGATCGCAGTTCGTCGAGCAGCGGGCAGAGGTGGGCCTCCGGCACGCGCGGGCGGCACGCCGAGGGACGAGGCCGAGAGGCTCACGCCGCGTTGAACGATGCGTCTCTGGCCCTCGCGATGGGCGGCGGCTCGATCGGGATGCCCAGATGGCTCAAGATCGCCACAATGGCCTCGCGCTCGAAGATATCGGCGACGACGCTCGCGGTCCCACCCTTTAGGTTTGCTGCGCTACATTTCCTCCCGAAGGGCGCTGTGGGCTCAGGTCGCGCCGGGTCAGCGGGCGACCTAGCTCAGTTGACGACCGGGGTGAAGCAACCGATCGACGTGTCGATGCGGAAGTTCGACTCGGTCGTGTGGCGCTCGGCGAAGAAGAAGTCGAGCGTGTAGCTGTTGCCCGGCGTGATGCCGAACTCCTCAGCGCGCGCGTCGAGGTCGATGGTCGCGCTCTCCGGCCTGTGAACACCGCCCAGATCGATCGCGAGGTGGCCGTTGATGAAGGTGAAGAGGTCGTCGTCGCCCGAGAAGGTGAACACCTCGCCGCCCTCGTATTCAAACTTGGTGCGGAGCTCGAGCGTGAAGTGGTAGTTGTGGCTCCGGTCCTCGTTGCCAAACCCCATGTCGTCGATCGGGAAGAAGTCGGAGCTGTCGTACGTGGACGTGCCATTCCCGCTGTCGGCGAGCGGGATCGATATCTGGACGGCGGTGTTCACGTCGGGCACGTCGCGGAACCACTGATCGAAGGCCTCCTTGCCGGTCGTGGTCCGCGTGCCCTCGCTGCCGCCCGCATACACCGGCTTGCCGTCCGCGCCGAGCTGAGCCTCCACGAGGCCCCGGTCGCTCCCGAACCGGCCCGCCTCGAAATCAGGGTGCGTGTCCTTGAAGTCGCGGGCGATCGCGATGAGATCGCTGCCGCAGGGGTCGTCGCCCGAGCTCGGGTTACCGCTTGAGCTACCCCCGATTTCGCCGAAAGAAGGATCTTGCCCGAAGTCGCCGCCGCTCGCCGTCCCGGAGCCGCCGCTCGCCGTCCCGGAGCCGCCGCTCGCCGTCCCGGCGCCGTAGGAGGTAGCGTCACCAGCGTCGCTGGCCCCTCCTGCACACGCGGTCGCCGCCACGAGGGTCACGCACGCCGACACCGCCACCACCATCCGCCGATAAGCCATCATGTCTCGCCCCTTTTCCCGACCGCCAGAAGCCATCGAACCCGCACGGGACGACGTCGGAGGCCCCACGTCGCCAGCGTCCTTCCCGGTGGGCAGCGGTGGGTCGAACGGGTCAAAAATTCTTCGACAAAAAAGCTCGGCGTCCCCGGCCGCAACCCCGGAGACCTTCTGCATCAGACCTTCTGCATCAGGAGCAGAAAGTTCGAGCGGCGTGCGCTCGAACCCCTCGGTGAGGAAGATGCCGGACGAGCCGCGGGCCACCGTACTGGAAAAGCACCGTTGTGCACCACAAGGCGCTCGGTGACGCCGTAGAGCGTCTCGCGTCGCGCGTCCCGGGCCAGACCAATGCCCGGACGGACACGTGTGCCCACGGCTAGGTTTGCTGCACTACACTTCCTCGCGCTGCGATACGGCTTCTTTTACCTACGCGCGGGACCTGCCGACACCCTGAGCGCTCGCACCGGCTCGCGTGCCCGCGCGGGGCCCGGCGGACCGCTCGGCGGCGCGCCCATTGACCCCGGCCCGTGCCGGCGCGAGCTATCCATCATGAACGCGCCAACGTACGAGCTGTACTACTGGCCTGGCATTCAGGGCCGCGGCGAATTCGTGCGCCTCGCGCTCGAGGACGCCGGCGCTCCTTATGTCGATGTCGCCCGCCTGCCCGCGGCGAAGCACGGCGGCGTCGCCGCCATGCAGAAGCTCATGAAGAGCCACGCGCTCGCGCTCGAGCCCTTCGCGCCGCCGTTTCTCCGCTCCGGCGATCTCGTGATCGCCCAGGTGGCCAACATCCTCTTCTACCTCGGCCCGCGCCTCGGCCTCGCGCCGGACGACGAGGCGAGCAGGCTCGGCGCCCATCAGCTCCAGCTCACCATCACCGATCTGGTCGCCGAGGTGCACGACACGCACCACCCCATCTCTGTCGAGCTCTATTACGAGGACCAGAAGCCCGAGGCCCTCCGCCGCAGCCAGGCCTTCCTCGCCGAGCGCATGCCCAAGTTCCTCGGCTATTTCGAGCGCGTCCTCGAGCGCCACGGCGGCCGTCACGTCCTGGGAGGCGCGATGTCCTACGTGGATCTCTCGTTGTTCCAGGTGATCGCGGGCCTCCGCTACGCGTTCCCGCACGCCATGGCCGCCTTCGCGCCCAGGATCCCCGGGCTCGTCGCCCTGCACGACCGCGTGGCCGAGCGCCCGCGGATCGCGGCCTACCTGGCCTCGGATCGGCGGATACCCTTCAACGAAGGCGGCATCTTCCGGCACTATCCGGAGCTCGATCCGGCGCCGTCGAAGAGGCGGTGAATCCGCCCGACGCGATCTCGAGCTTCGTGCGGGTCGCGCTCGCGCGGGGAGCGCTCGCGACGATGAGGAGGCGGCGCGGATCGTTCACGAGGCGCTCGGTCGGCTGCTCGGCCTGGTGCCAGCACCGGAGGGGAGAGAGAGGTCGCGCCGACGGTAGCAAGCCGCATTGACGAGGCGCCCGGATAGGACAGGCGCGGAGATCCGCGGAGACCGAACCGCCCTGTCCTTGGCCGGCACTGTCGGAGATGGCGGCCGAGGTGGCACAGGACCGGAGCAGGCGAGAACCAGCACCAGCCGGCCGAAAACGAGCCAGGCGATGAGCGGATAGCCCGCGCAAAGCCATTCCGACCGGTCAAGAATTGGCCGCCAACGACCAGCAGCCGACATAACGCACAAGAAGTACGGATCCACTGATTCGCCTACAAAAGCCAACAGATCCAACGAGCTCACTCTGCCGTGCAAACCTGTCTATACTACGCTGGCTCCGGAGATGGGCGTGGGGAGCGCGCTCGATCACGGCAGCCTCGTTGTCGGCAAGTGGGGCATGCTAGCCGAACTCGTAGGACCGATTCCCTAGCTGTAACCTGTACGGTACATGGACAGCACTACGTACAGCGCGCACCCCACACCTGTCCGGGCGCTCACTCGCGATACGCGCCGACATTGATCGACAACGTCCGCATCCAGCGATGAATCTGCACGCGAGATTTGCCCATGTCGCGCGCCACGCGCATTGTGGGGGTTGCGTTACGTATGCGGGAGATGTTACGGGTGGGCTTGCGTCATTCTGAATTTTCCGTCGATGAGCAGCCCCGAATGCCTCTCCTGGAGCTCTTGGGCGGTAAAGCAGCAATCACGGCGACTCCTGCCTGACTGCGACAGGCACCGGACTTGTCGTGCGCCGGCCCCCCACGGGGGACCACCCCTTGGGCCTTCACCTTTTCACTCGTAACAGGAGCCAATGAGAACCAGACACACGGTCGCACTGCCCCTCTTGTGCCTCGGTGTCATCATCGCTGCCAGTTGCAGCGATACGGCGCCCCCGCCCATCGGCCCCCCGCCCGACGAAACGCTGCCGGCGGGAACGAACATCTCAGGAGGCGACACGACAGAAGCCCTCGACGCCATCGCCGCCAACTGGCAGCCCTCGCTCGACCCCGATTACAACAACCTGACCCCACGGCCGGGTGTCGAACCCGCGACGAAGGCGCAAACGGACGACGTAACCGTCACGGCCACCGAGCTCGTCTTTCCCGGAGCGACGCACCCGGAAGTTCTCACCTGGAAGCCCGGGCGCATCGTCGTCGCGGGGCCGGGTGCAGGCGCAGGGAAAAACCCCTTGGGCTTTGCTCGGCGCGTCGTGAGCGTCGCCGAGCAGGGAGCGAACATCGTCGTCACGACGGAAATCCCCGTCCTTCAAGAGCTCTTCGAGGGCGACGTGCAGATGACGTTCGACCCCGCCAAAGCTCAGGCAGTCGACTTGACCAAGCTCGACCTGGACTGGGCCGCCGAGAAGTAAGCGCCCGACCAACGCCATCGTGATCGTCGGCGTGGCGCCGGTTACCTATCCCCATCGCGAAGGAGGAAGCGATGGCGACGAAGGCGGAGTGGGCCGAGCGGGTGGAGCGATGGGAGCGCAGCGGGCTGAGCGCCGAGAGGTTCGCGCGGCGTGAAGGATACAAGCCGAAGCAGCTCTACTGGTGGCGCTGGAAGCTGCGAGCTGACCGGCCCTCACAGCCCTCGCCGTCGTCGTTGACCGAAGCACCGCGCTTTCTGCCGGTCCACGTGGTGGCGGACGCATCGATCGTCGCGCCGGAGCCGATCGAGATCGCGCTGCCCAACGGGCGGGTGGTGCGGGTCCGGCCGGGCTTCGACCCGGCCACGCTCGAGCGGGTCCTGGCGCTCGCGGCCGAGGAGACGCCATGCTGACGCTGCCGCCGTCGGTGCGCGTGTACATCGCAGCCGAGCCCACGGACCTGCGCAAGAGCTTTGATGGGCTGTCGGCCTTGGTCTCTCAGCGCTTCGGAGCTGACCCGCTCTGCGGGCATCTGTTCGTGTTCAGGAATCGGCGTGGTGACCAGGTGCGCGTCTTGTTCTGGGACCGCACCGGCTACATGATCGTGGCGAAAAAATTGGCCCGCGGGCGCTTCCACCTCGCCCGCGACCTGCCCAAGGGGGCCACCCACGTCGAGGTCGAGGCGGCCGAGCTGTCGCTGATGCTCGAAGGGTTCGACCTGTCCGAGGCCGTGCGGCGCAAGCGCTGGAGACCCAGCGTGAGAAAAATTGCTCCGTCGAAGCAAAGCTTGATGGATGCGCGTGGGATAGCTATCTCGCGCGCCACGTGACCAGTCCTCTTCAGTCCCAGGCACAACTGCCCGCCGATCTGGCGGACGTGCGGAGCAAGCTCGAGCAGCTGGCGGCCGCCGGGCAGCTTCCGGAGCTCATCGACCTGGTGCTCGGACTGCTGGTCCAGCTGCGCGACAAGAACACCGCGCTCTCGGCGAGGCTCGCAAGCGCGCTGCGCGAGCTGTACGGCCGCAAGAGCCAGCAGGTCTCTACCGAGCAGCTGATGCTGATGTTCGCCGAGCTCGGGGCGGAAGCTCCGCCGGGGGCGGCGGGCTCGGAGCTCGGCGCGGACGCTGCGCCGCAGCCGGAGCAGGGGCTGGTGCCGCAACCCCCTGAGCCGCCGAAGCCGCCGCGAGGACGGGGCGGGCGCGCGCCGCTTCCCGAACACCTTCCGCGTGAGACGCGCGTGGTGCCCGTCCCCGAGGCCGAGCGGACGTGCCCGCAGTGCGGCGCGGACAAGAAGTGCATTGGCCATCGTACGAGCGAAGTGCTCGAGTTCGTGCCGGCGCAGTTCAAGATCATCGAGGAGCAGCGGGAGAAGCTCGCCTGCCCGCGCTGCCCGGAGCAGGGTGTAACGACGGCGGACAGCGAGAAGGTGATGGACCGAGGGCGTCCGGGACCGGGGCTGCTCGCCAGCATCCTTGTCGAGAAGTTCGAGGACTCGATGCCGCTGTACCGGCAGTCGCAGCAATACGCTCGCTTCGGCGTGTCGCTGTCTCCGTCGACTCTGGGCGACTGGTCGGCCTTCGCGCTCGACGTGCTCGCTCCGGTGGCTGAGAGGATCGCGGAGCGGGTGCTGGACTCGTTCTACTTGCGCGCCGACGACACGGGGATGCGGGTGCTGGATCGAGATCATCCGGCGGGGGTGAAGCGAGGTCATATCTGGGCCTTCGTCGGGGCGGGTCTCGTGGCGTTCCTGTACGCACCGGACTGGAAGGCGAAGCATCCAGCCGCGCTGCTGCAGGGCTTCACCGGCTACTTGCAGGGCGATGGGTACGCGGGCTATGGCGCGATGCTCCGCGGAGGCGACGACGGCGAGATGATCGTGCCCGAGGAGCGTCGGCTCGGCTGCGGGATGCACATCCGCGCCAAGTTCGAGAAGGCGGCCAAGGGTGGCGACGCGCGAGCGGCGGTAGCGCTCTCGTACTTCAAAGCCATCTACCGAATCGAGTCGACCTGCAAAGAGGAGGCGCTGTCCACGGAGGCGCGGCTGGCGCGCCGGCAGGAGCGGTCGCTCCCCGTTGTGGACGAGCTGTATCAGTGGATTCACGAGCTGCACCTTCGGCTCGTACCAGGTACGCCGCTCTGCATCGCTACCCAGTACGCCATCAATCAGGCGGCTGCGTGGCGGCGCTGCTTCACGGATGGACGCTTCGAGATAGACAACGGCGAAGTCGAGCGGCAGCTAAGACGTGTAGCCCTCGGAAGAAAAAACTATTTATTCGCGGGCTCCGATAAGGGCGCTCAGCGCCTGGCCATCGGCTATACGATCTTCGGCTCGTGTCGGATGCACGGAGTCAACCCGCTCGCCTGGGCGACAGACGTCATCGGCAGGTTGCAGGCGGGCTGGCAGCGCGACCGCCTGGACGAGTTGCTGCCCGACGCATGGGCGAGATCGTCGCGCGCTGCTCCGAGCGCCGGCGATACCGACGCGACCTGAACAACGCGAGCCTCGGCCGGCGACGCAGGCGGATGCCGCTTCGCCGGGCCTTCTTTCAGGACCGTCTGTGCCCGCGCCGAGTCGTGGGCCGACGCCGCCCCGCGCCCAGCATCGTCGACCCCGGCGAGAGCCGCAAGGGGCTGTGCCCATGGCGTTGGCCGGGCGCTTACGCCGAGAATCTGTACGCCAATGTCGACTTTTCCAGTGAAAGCCCCGGAGTTCTCACCGACAGCTTCCCCCTCGAGGCAGGCGACGTCGGTGAGGACGGCATGTCGCTGCCTCCGGCAATGCCTGGCGATCCGGCCTTCGGTTGGCTCGCCAAAGCCGCGAAGAAGGGCGTCAGCGCCGTCGGGGGCGCCATTGGCGGAGCGGCGAAGTCCATCGCGAGCGCGTCGAACACCGTTTGGCAAACCGTGACAGCGAAGAGCTTCGACGGCAGCGTTCCGCTGGACAAGGAAATCAGCAAGTCGGTCTCACAAGACTTCCTCGACCTCGACTACAAGAAAACCTTCAACCCCTCGGGCAAGTTGCCGCTGGAGCTAGGCATCAAGGGCAACGCAATCGTCACCGGCACGCTGGCCTTCAACCCGAAAGTGCAGGTCGGCTTCACCGTTCCGGGGCTGGGCTCCATCGGAGGGGACAAGCCGTTTGCCTTGTGGATCAACGCCGACAGTTACCTGCGCGCATCGGAGAAGATCGACCTCGCGTTCAAGGCTACCCTCGAGTCGGCCGGAGGCAAGTCGGGGGTCGACCTGGAAAACCTCTTCAAGGAAGCGCCCACGACCCGGGCCGAAGTCGAAACGCACACCAAAGAATTCTTCCTGGGCCATCCGGATCTCAAGCCGGGCACGGCTTGGACGAAGACGATCTTCATCTCCAAGCCAATGACACAAACGGTCGCGGCCGGCCCCGTGCCGGTGGTCTTCACCGAGACGTTCCAGCTCGACCTCGAGTGCGGCCTCCAAGCGCAGGCGAACATCACCGCGGTGCTCGAAACAGAGCAATCGCTGACGTTCAAATACTCGGCACGCTATGAGAAGGGAGCCGTCACGAGCTCGAAGCCGGACGTCAAAGTAGGCAACAGGTTCAACATTCAAGTGCTCGCCGGTGGCTCGCTTGTCGCCACGTGCGGGCTCATTCCCCGCATCAATGCGTTCATTTATGACACCATTGGGTTGAACGCGGGACTCCGGGCGTCGATCATCGGGCGAGCATCGTATACGACTTCCTGCGAAAACGCCGCGACGACCTGGAAGCCCGAAGGGGAAGTGAAGCTCGGCCTTTCGGCCGGCCTCGGCCTCAAGGTCGGAGCGCGCGGACAGGTCCCGGGCTCGAGCTTCCTTGGCACATCCGGAACCGCGCTTGGGGCGACGTGGTATCCGCCCGAGCTCTTCACGAAAGAATTTCCGTTGGTTGAAGACAAGTGGAGCGTGCTGGGGCTCGGTTACTGCACGCCCACGTGCACCAACGCGGCGCAGGACGCCCTCGAAACCGACGCCGATTGCGGCGGAGGTCAATGCAATGGCTGTGCGGAAGGCAAAGGGTGCTCGAAGAACAGCGATTGCGCGGTCGGTTTCTGCGCGGCCGGGAAGTGCTCGAATACGGATCATTGCCAGGATGGGATCATCGACGGGGACGAGACCGCCACGGATTGCGGCGGAGCGCTCTGCGACAAGTGCCCCCTTGGGCGGGCGTGCTTGACGCCGAGCGATTGCAAGAGCGGCTTCTGCAAAGCGTTGCCGGGAAGCGGCTCCAGCCTTGGATTCTGCGTGGCCGATCCCTGCGAGGACAACACGAAGAACAACGGTGAATGCGGGGCCGATTGCGGCGGCAGCTGCAATGCCTGCGCGCTGGGCGCGTATTGCAACATCGACGCGGAGTGCGCGACCGGCGCCAGCAACGGCTATCGATGCGTGGATGAGACGTGCAAGGACCTGAAGCTCTCGCCTGGCGAGTCGGACATCGATTGCGGTGCCGCCTGCTTCATCGGCTGCGCACAGGGTCAGAGGTGCTTTCAGGACGCTGATTGCGCCGATGGAAGTTGCATTGCGGGCATCTGCGAGAACCAGTGGCTCTCGAGCTGTGCGGAGCGCCGAGCAGCGGATCCGACGGCCGCCGACGGCGATTACACGCTCTACGTCGGCGGCGATCCTCAAAAGCCCTGGACGGCAACTTGCCATGACATGACGGGCACGCCCAGGACCTACCTCTCGCTCGTCAACACGACGAACGCGAACTATTCGCAATACACCGCCGGCGGGGCTTCTCCCGGGACCGACGTGCGGACGAGCTTCACGAAGGTGCGGATCGATCCGGCGACGCTCCAGGTGGATCCCAACGACCTGACGTTCTCCACATCGACCGGCAGTTTGGACCACGGCGATGCAATCCTCACTTCCGTACCCTATGGGTCCGCTGTCGACTGCTTGGCCCAGGGGAGCAGCTCCGGCGTCGGAAACGTCGATCTCACAGGGGTCCCCTTCGTCGTCGCCCCCGACCAGTTTACCGTGGCTGGCTTCATGCCGAGCGGCAATACCACGTATGGTGCAGGTGGGCGCACGGTGCACCTCACGGGCGGCGGCCATTGCGGCTGGAATACGGTCACAGGCGGCAACCCGATCGAGGTCGTCCCGCCGCTCCAGCTCGTGTATGCGCTCGTCGTCCCCGCCACGTCGTTCAAAGACGCCCAATACTGGAGTAGCAGCCTGAGCGACGCCGAAGGGTGGGGCGCCAGCGAGGCCCGTTATGGATCCATTCAATACGCCGACGTGAACGGCGACAATCGTGACGACGTCTGCGGGCGCGACGTGGACGGGATTCACTGCGCGCTTTCCACGGGCACCGCATTTGACGCGCTCTCCCACTGGTCAAACGATTACACCGACCCGGGGTGGACCCCAGACGCACATTGGAAGACCATCCGCTTCCCCGACCTCAACGGCGACGGCAAGGCGGACGTTTGCGGGCGCGGCGGTGACGGAATCATCTGTGGCCTATCGACAGGCGCTGCGTTTGCCGCGACGAGCTGGTGGACGACCGATTTCAGCAACAGCAACGGCTGGAGCCACGGTCCCGAGTATTATGGGACAATCCAGTTCCCCGACCTCAACGGCGATGGCAAGGCTGACATCTGTGGGCGCCATGAGCTTGGGATGCGCTGCGCGCTCTCCACGGGCACCGAATTTGGCGCGTCGTCTTTCTGGTCAGACGATTACAGCGACGCGGCGGGGTGGACCTCGGACATCCACTGGAAGACCATCCGCTTCCCCGACCTCAACGGCGACGGCAAGGCGGACGTCTGCGGGCGCGGCGGTGACGGAATCATCTGTGGCCTGTCGAGAGGCGCTGCGTTTGCCGCGACGAGCTGGTGGACGACCGATTTCAGCAACAGCAAGGGCTGGAGCCACGGTCCCGAGTATTATGGGACAATCCAGTTCCCCGACCTCAACGGCGATGGCAAGGCTGACATCTGTGGGCGCGAAGAGTTTGGGATTCGCTGCGCGCTCTCCACGGGCACCGCATTTGGCGCGTCATCCATCTGGGTCAATGCCTATGCGGACGCCGGCAACTGGAGCTCGCAGCCCTATTACTGGGCGACAATCCGCTTCCCGGACATCAATGGCGACGGCAAAGCCGACGTGTGCGGTCGGGGAGCGAATCAGGTGCTCTGCGCGGTGTCCTCGGGACCGGCATTCACTGGCATAAGCGACTGGGACCTGAACTACACCGACTCGAACGCCTGGAACGCGAACGCATCGCGCTGGTCGACGATCCGCTTCCCCGACATCAATGGCGACGGCAGCTCCGACATCTGCGGCCGCAATGTAGGCGGCCTGTTCTGCGGCCTCGCGCTCCCCTGACGCTGCCCCATCCCCCTCCGACGCTCCCCCTGAACAGGCGTTCCTGATTCGGGAACATCCGCCAGCGGTCGAGTCGAAGCGCTGGACATGCCTGTGCCAACACCTCATCGCCGCGAGCTCGCGGCGGCCGCGCGCTTCTCGAAGCGCGACCTCAGCACCGCAAACGCCAATGCACCTGCCGCCACGAGGCCCACGCCGACAACCATCGCGTTCGAGGGCGACCCACCGTCGGGCGGCGTCGATGTAGGCGCCGATTCCACCAGGCGAATGGCCAGATCATCAAATAATGCCGCGGCCTCCCCCCGATTGGTGATTTGCACGTAATAACGCTCCTGCGGCAGCTCCAACGACGCCTCGAATCGACCACCCGCACGCGTGAATGCTGCCCGTGCCCCGAGCGCCGTTGCCTCGTCGACCAGCTCTCCGGCCCGAACGACGGCCTCCAGGTCGCGCTCGGCGCCCGCGGCGACGCGGAGTGAAAGGATCGCCTTTCCTGCTGCCGGCGATTGCCCACGGAATTGCAGTACCGACCGCGGCAGCGGCGCGTCCGGCACATCACGCCGCCCGGGAACCCAAAACCCATCCGCATGGGCGCGCGTCATGGCCCCAAATTTGAGTTCGAGCACCCGCTCTTCCAGCAAGAGCCCATGCTCCTCCGCTGCGCGCTGCCACATCGCGGCAAGCGCCGGGTCCATCGATTGCAGCTCGACGACCAGCCCGCGAGCCCAAGGACCAAGCGCTTTCGGAGGCGACGCCGTGTGGACGAGGTAGCGCGTGAGACCCTCGACGAAACGGTCCTTTCCCTCCGTGTACACACCCCACAATGCGCTCGAGAGCGCCAATGAATCGTCATGGGCGGCGCCGGTGCGGGCTTCCGGGAAAACAACCTTTACACGAAGAGATCGAGCGGCCTCCGTTGGAAATGCCGAACGCTCTCCCCAGACCGGATCGCCGCTTTTGACGGCCGCGTAGAAATCGGCGAGGGCTTCTTTGATGATCGCAGGGTCGTCCGAGCTGCCTGCGGCGTCGAGGGTCCAGCGGCCTTCGCCCAGCATCGGATGCATCCAGACGTGTGCAAGCTCGTGCGTCACCACGTCCGGATCGGCGCAAAGCTGCGAGCCGCGCACGCCGAACAGAATGGCTCCTCGCCCGTCGCAGAGCGACGAATCACGAAGCACCTCATTGCAATCTCCCCATTCATCGGCGGACGTGATGCTGCGCGCGTTCGCTTCGGCAAGGTTCGCAATGAGCAGAATGTCCTCATGCCGAGCGGCGTCTCCGAAGCCAAGGCCTGCGAAGAAGGCGTTCGCGCTGCGAGCATGCATATCCAATCGTTCGAGCGCCTCGACGGCCGCGGCGGGTAGCGAAGGGTCGACCTTCTTGACGAAGGCCGTGCAGGGTGCTTGTTCGGTGCGGACGCACCACCGAAGGTCGAGCTGGGTCACGGTTGGTCGGCTTGTTGCAGAAACCTGTTGCAGAAAGGTGAGCGAGGGCTTTCTCCCAGGATACGCGGCACGCCGCCACGCATCAAATGTCGACGCTCACGATGGTTACTGCTCGATCGTGCAGGCTGGTTGCTGTCCATCGCGCTGGTGAGCGGTCCCGCTCATGGCCCTGGTGGTCGGCCCATCCCACGGCCGAGGCTGCCGGGGTGCTCGGCCGCGTCACACATGCCCGCGCCGAGCGCGCGGCGGCTACGCCACCCGCGTGACCTCGCGCGCCGCGCCGAGCAGCCGGCAGCGGAGGGCGTCTCCGTCGTAAAAGAAGCGTGCTCGACCGCACCAGGCTGGGTTTTGAAGGATCTCCTCTGTGATCGCGCCGTCGCGCTCGCCAGAGGCGACGGCCCCCACGCCTGCAACGACTCACGCCTATCTCACGTCGATGGTGATCGCGTAGCGCATCTCGCGCTCGCACGTGAGGGCGAACTCGAAGCTGCTCGAGCCGTTCCTGTACACGCAGCCGGCCGGATGCGAGCTTTTGCGAATCGTGCGGTCCGAGGCGCTCCAGAACCAGCCGATGGACTCGGGCGCGCCATTGCAATCGAGCAGCCAGGTCCAGCCGCTCACCCCCTCCCCCTTCAGGTGGATGCACTTGTTCGCGGCGACGTTGCGCAGCGATCCGTCGCCGCCGAAGATCCAGCGTGCGGCGGGGCGGCCCCCCCCGTAATCGACGAAGACCGCTCTCCATCGCGATCCGTTCTGGAAGTAGTCCTCCGCGTAGAGCTCTGCGCCATCGTACGCGTGGACGATCCTCACGTCCGTGCGCTTGCCGCGAAGCAGGCTGCCCGCCGGATCGACGCCCCACGGATTGCCGCCCTCGTCGACGCTCACCTGCGCGAGCCGGCCGCCTCGCCGATCCCAGTCCCGGCTGTTCCACCAGAAGAGCGTGCCGTCGTTGCCCACGACCCAGACGGAGCGCTCCGCGCCGATGCCGATGTCCGTCGCGCCGCCCGGGATCTGGTTCCAGTCGGCCCCGTTCCAGCGGTAGATCGCGTTGTACGCGTTCACGACCCACGGCACGCCATCGGGATCCACGTCGATGCGCGCGGCCACGCCGGGCTTCTGCACCCAGCCCGCCTGCCCTTCCCACCGGTAGATATTGAAGTTGCCGCGGCCGTCGCCGCCGCCGCCGATCGCCCACATGTGGTCGCCGACGGCGCTGCGCCCGACATCGCGGATGTCGCCGTACACCTGATACCAGCCGCCGTTCCAGGTGAAGAGCTTCTGGTCCCTCGTCACGACCCACGGGTTGCCGCCGCTATCGACGTCGATGCGCATTCCGGTGGTGATGCCGCCGATCTCGGTCCACGCGCCGGGCGGGGTGTCGAAACGGTAGACCTTGCCGGTGACGCCGACCGCCCAGACCTTGCCGCCGCCGTGGCCGATGTCGAGCCCGGTGCCGCCGGTGCCGAAGAACTGGAGGTCCTGCGCCGTCGCGACGGCGCTGGACATGAGACACGCACCGGCGAGCGCACTACGGACGAATGATTTCGCGTTCATGGACGTCTCCTTGATCGAGCCCGCGCTCCCGCGGCGGGCCGTGATGGCTCATAGGAGCACATTCATAGCGCCGCACGAACGGCATATTGCCCTGGTGCGCGGTGTCGAGCCCGCAGCAGCCATTGCAGCGGTGTTGTCCCCGTCTGCTCCTTGAAGCGCCTGTTCAACGAACGGACGCTCATCGCCGCCTCCGCCGCGACGGCTGCCCCGCTCGAAGGAACGGGGTTCGACCCCGGTTCGATCCCTGACGGCCTCGAACAGCGCGAGCATGGCATCGGGCTTCCGCGGCGGCCCGTGCCCCGCCGGGGTCTGCCCGACGGATCACACCTGCGGCTGCGATGACGCCGGGCGGATCACCTTCATCGAGGTCAACCACGCGGGCGTGCGGCGCGACCGGCGGTTGATCGACCACGATCCGCAGGGCCGGTGACGCGAGATCCAACTCGACCGTGAGGCCGACGGGTACATCGACGCCCGCTTCGTGTATGCGCATGGTGCCGACGGAACGTGCGTCGTCGAGGCCCGCGACGACGGCCTCTTATGTTTGCTGCACCACACTGCCTCGCGCTGCGATCCGGCTTCTTTTACCTACGCGCAAGCTTCATTTCTTCTTTCCGAAAAAAAATCGTCACATTAGACTCAATTCCGGAAACCAGAACGCAATTGCTTCCTCGCCCAACCCTTCTTCACCTGTCCACCAGCAAGTCGGGTAACGCCATTCTTTCTTATAAAGATGTGAAGGAAGATCTTCGTGTGGACGAAACCAGGTGTTGCAAACAGTCGGCCTGCTGCGCGCGGTTAGAATGCCGCAATAACCCAGCGTTTCAAGTATGCCCTGGCGATCAGACTTATTTCCTTTAACAAGGCCTGACAGGCTCTCATTCAATTCTTTCAATTGAGCCGTCTCAGGCAATGCCCTGATGACCGAGAAGATCTTCGATAAAATTTTCCAATCCGCTTCGCTTGGTTTGACTTTCTCGCCTTCCTGAGACCAGATCAAATCTGCCAGTGCATAGCCTGGCGAGGGATGGTGAATGCCGCCGCCGCGAAAGCGAATTAGTATATATTCGATGACCCCTGCGTGTCCATTGTTTGGATTTCGCAGAAAGCCGCAAATTTGGCATTCGTAATTCCCTGTGTGGCCCAATGCCTTCTCTTGCGCATCATGCGCAGGGTGATGCAAATGATATGCATAAGAAGAAAGCGGCGAGCGCCAATCGGGTCTGCCGGCACTCAAACTGGCGACAAATGAATTAACAACGTTGACACGATCCACCTGCCTAACCTTGTCGCGCAACATGGAAATCGTTTGATCGTGTTCATTGAGCGGCAAACGCAACAGTACTTTTTTCTCTATAGCATAAGCAAGATCTTCTTCGGGCGGCTCCAGATAATCCGTCAGCGCCGGATCAAAAGCATCCAGATCTTTACACGCGTTGTATGCGATATTCAGCGCCTTTTTATCAAGGCCAAACTTCTTCGCTTCGCGCGCTATCTGATTCTGTGCCTTGTCGGATTGATTGCGTTGCCAGAAACTTTTTTCTTCCATGGCTGATCGTATTGTTTCTATTTGTTTGCACAGTGCCCTAAAAGTGACCGACCAATCGATATGACAAATTCTCCATGTGCAAAGCTCGCTGCGCACCGATCAATTTGCACATGTCCAGAACGCCATCAATTCTATCCCACCGACATCAAGCGGGCCGGGGCGGCGCGGGAGGCGACGCGGGCCGGATCTGCCGGTAGAGCGTGGCGCGGCTGACGCCGAGCGCTGCACACGCCTGCGCGATGGGGATGTGCGGGTCATCGAGCTCCTCGATGACGTCCATCAGCGCTCTCCGCCGGTCGTGAGATTGACGCCCAGAATGGCAGAGACTTTCTTTTGGAGGTCGATGAGCTTCTCGGCGAACGCGAGCTTCTCCTCGAGCCGCGCCGAGCGCTCCTCGAGCTCGGCGATGCGCCGGTCCTTCGCGTCCTGCTTCGGCTTGCGGCCGGGCTTACGCTCCGCGAGAGCCTCGCTGCCGTGGAGGGCGAGCTGCTTGCGCCACGCCGCCAGGAGGGAGCTGTAGATGCCCTCGCGGCGCAGCAACGCCTCGATGTGCCGGCGCAGGGTGCACGCGGCCGCCTCGCGAACGATGCGCAGCTTCTCCGCCGCCGAGAACTTCCGCCTCTTGCCCGGCTTCGGCACGCTCTCGACGGCGGCGCCACTCGGGCGAGCAGCAGCGCCCTGCGCCGCTGGGGCGGGGGTAGGATCGACCGCTCGGAGATGGGAAGGCTTCGGCACGGGTCAGGTCCATTCTCCGCCCTCTCATCACAGATTTCCAGGGGTAGCTTGTCTCACCCGACGTTGGCTCAGAGGGCTGCGCGTCGTCCGGAGGCGCGCAAGCCACGCTCTCCCAACCGAGGGCCGCCGTACTGGAAGAGCACCGTTGTGCGCCGCACGGCGCCCGGTGACGCCGCATAGCGTCTCGCGACGCGCCTCCCGGGCCAGGCCAACGCCCGGACGGACACGTGTGCCCACGGCACGCCGATGCGCCCCTTAGCGCACGGCGCCGCCCGGACCACGCTCTTTCGACCCAGGATCGAGCCATCACGACGCTCGCGGTCCCACCATTGGGCCTGTGCTTTGCGACGACACGGACTCGAGCGTCTTGCGGGATGACAAAGCCGAGCGCCTCGCGGTGCGCATTGCAATACCGGAACATTGACCGATGCCTCGTTCCGAGGGAGACTCGCCGCATGGGACTGCTGACCTTCAGCATCAACGTCACCCTGGACGGCTGCGTCGACCACCAGGAGGGGATCGTCGACGACGAGACGCGCGCCTTCTTCACCCGCCTCATGGACGAGAGCGGCGCGATGCTGTGGGGCCGCGTCACCTACGAGATGATGGAGAGCTACTGGCCGGCGGTCGCCCGCGGCGACGAGGAGGCGCCTCCGGCGATGCGCGAGTGGGCGGTCAAGCTGGAGGCCAAGCCGAAGTACGTGGTGTCGTCCACGCGCAAGGACTTCCCGTGGACCAACAGCCACCACATCGCCGGCGATCTGCGCATGGGCGTGCAGAAGCTCAAGGACGCGACGCCAGCCGGCGTGCTCCTCGGCAGCGGCAAGCTCGCGACCGAGCTGGATCGGCTGGATCTCATCGACGAGTACAAGTTCCTCGTCCACCCCAAGCTCGCCGGCCACGGCCCGACCCTGTACCAGAGCGGGCTGCCCGCCGCGCGGCGGCTCGAGCTGGTCTCGGCCAAGCCGCTCCGCTGCGGCGCGGTGGCGATGCACTACCGGCGCGCGCGCTGACGCAGAGGAGCCCCATCGCGCCCAGCTCGCGGGCCAGCGCGTCGTCGGGAGCCTTCTCGCCGCGCAGCACCGCGGCGATGTTCGGGGTTCAGCTCTGGCGCACGCGAGCGTGCATAGAGTAGACGCTCTGGGTCAGCTCCCGAGCCAATCGGGGATCACCTCGTCAGTCAGCACCACCGGCGAGAGCGCCTCGCTCAGGCACCCCCTCCCCCGCCGCTCCCTCCTCCGCCGCTTTCTCCACCGCCGCTCCCTCCCCCGCCGCTTTCTCCTCCGCCGCTCCCTCCCCCGCCGCTTTCTCCTCCGCCGCTCCCTCCTCCGCCCCCAGAGCCGCCGGTTCCATCGGGGTTGCAGCAGAACTCGCCTAGATTCCGACCCTCGATGCAATCTGGACCCAAAAACCCACTCGCATTCGGCGCGCAGAACCAACCTTCCGGATGCGTTGGGTGATCGACCGCGCAAGCGGCGGACACGTTGGGACGGTCATAGCAATATTCCGTCGTGCTGGTGACCGAACTGCTGACGACGTCCCCCGCGCTGGCGCTCGAGCTCGAGGCGGGTCCGCCGCCCGCTCCGGGCGAGGAGCCGCCTCCGCCATCTCCACAGGCACCAAGAAGAAGCGCGAAGATGGCGATCTTAGCCAGAAATTTCCAGTACATGCAAAGGTCTCCTCGACGATGTCCAGGCCGCTGCCCGCGGCAGAACGAAAGCGCAGCTCCGGCAGCATCGACGCTCGAAGCCCGGCTGGATACTGCGCTGTCTTTCCCATGAGTGCCCGCAGCCTCGGTCATCCGTCGACCAAACCAAGTCGTTTTCTTGCTGTGCGCGGCCACCCAACGATCACGGACGAGCCCGGCGTAACAAAATCGCTCGGCGTTTGACACGGTCGCCCTCGCGAAAGCGGATACAAAGACGCGAGCGCGCCCCCGCATCCGCCGAACGCGACGACAACAGCGGCCTGCCGCGCCAGCGGGAGGCGCCGCGCGCTACGCATCGAGATCGGTTGATCGCGCTCAGGGGGATCTCTCATCGGGATCGACATCGGGAGCATAGCGCCAAATTCGCGGCCGCGGCGTGGTCCTGGTCGAGCGCGACCACGCGATCGAGGATCGCCTCCGCCTCCTCGCGCGTCGGCGGGTGATCCCTCGCCGACGGCGCGCCATCGCCAGTGCCTCCGACACGTCGAGCTCGCGGGGCATTGCGGCTGCAGGTGCGTGCTGGAGGAGCCCGGCGGGCGTGAGGCGCAGGCCGCGATCGCAGCGACGGCAGAGGCGAAGCTGGACGCGGCGGCAGGTGCAGAGAACGAGGCGGTAGACGGACGAAGGCAATAGCCGCTCTCTGGACCTGGAGCCCGGCTTGTGATATAAACTGGGGACCTCCGACAAGACGGAGATCCAGAAGGCCCGCCGGCGGCAGCCCTCGGGCCTTCGGCGTTTCGGCGGGCGCAACGTCTACGTCGCAGAGGCGAGGGGTGACCGACCGTTGATCCTGGTCGTGAACGGTTGCCAACGAAGGATGATTGGAAGCGGCATCAGCAATAGCAGAGGCTGACACTCGCCATGAAACCCACATCAATTCCCCTGATACTCATCGCATTATCATCTGCTTGCCAGCCCAGCAAGCTCGACAACCCCGAAGATTTGAAGGCAGTGCTGATAGCGTACTTCGACTGCATCAGCAAGAAGGACTTCACAGGGATGAGATCCCTAATAACCCCTGATTTTGTCATCTACGAGAACGGAAAGGTGATCAACAACGACGGCCTGATCGATATCATCAACACATCTCCAATAGTCAAAGCCACTTACTCGTTCGACAGCTTCACGATCAACGTCGATAACGCTTCTGGAAGCATGAGATATTTCAATCACGGCGAATTCGTGAAGGACGACAGGAGCCTTGCTACGCGCGACTGGCTGGAGAGCGCGACCTTCAAAAAGGTCGGAAACGAGTGGAAGCTGGACTTTATACATTCAACGGTCAAGAAGTAGACGCAATCATTCAAGAGCCGCCTGGGAGCAGGTGGTCCGAGCGCCGCGCGAGCTGCGGCCCTCGTCAACCAGGGGGATGACGAGGCGTTCTCGGCGACACTCCCGCGGCGTCCTCCGGCTCAGCTGGCGCATCGTGCAGGCGCCGAGAGCCCTGGTCGACAACGTGGTCGCCCGCGCGCTCGCGCACCCGATCCACGACCGCCGTGAGCGACCGGTCGTTTTGGCGGGATTTCTGAGCCGCGGTACCAGCCTCGACTTGGGCACCGGTCACGTTGATCGAGCGAGAAATGAACCGCCAAGCTCGCCAAGATTGTGTTTTGTCCTTGGCGTCCTTGGCGGTTCAAATTCCCGCTTTTTTCCGGGGTTTCAAGCCGTTTGTCGCTCTAGGTTCCCGGTCGAAAGTGTTACCAGGGCTCCCGGTCGTTCACCCCCGCACAACCGGATCCGGTTACCGGGAGGCTGCCAGCTGCCTTGGAAGGACCGGATCCAGTCGCCAGGAGGCTGCCAGCCGCCTTGGCGGCTGCCATGGCGAGAGCCGAGCCCTGCAGCGGCGCGAGAGATGGCGCTCCCGTCAGGCTCTCCGAACGTCACCGCACCCGTGCGGCCCGTGCCGCCGGACCCCGGCGCTCCCTACTGCCCGCCGGGCACGCAGATCGCCGTCGCCGAGCCCGCGCCCATGCACGAGAAGCCCGCCGCGCAGTCGGTGTTCGCCGCGCAGGGGAAGGCGCACTTGCCCACGGCCGTGTTGCACTTGTGCGTGCCGCAGACCATGTCGTTCGTACACGGGAGAGCGAGCGGGCCCGGCTGCCCCGTCGTCGCCGGAGCGGTCGTACCCGGCTGCTGGTACTGCCCGGGCTGCTGATACCCCGGCTGCTGGTACTGCCCAGGCTGCTGGTATTGCCCAGGCTGCTGGTATTGCCCAGGCTGTTGATACCCCGGCTGCTGGTACTGCCCAGGCTGCTGGTACCCGGGCTGCTGGTTGTAGGCGTTGTACTGCTGGTCCGACGGATCCTCGGCGTCTCGGCCCCGGCTGCACGCGGAGGTCAGGAGCCCGAGGCCTCCGAGGGCAAGGACGACCGAGGCGGCCGAGCGCGCGCTGGTGAACCACATGGATCGCTTCATCAAGGTCTCCTCGAGGTGCGGGGCTCTCCCCGCGTGAGCGACGGGCCGGTGCCGGCCCGCCGCTGAGATCTGAGCCCCGGCCCCCGGAGGAGGAGCCGCAGGCCCTTCGCCGGCGAGCGCCGCGCCGCGGGCCCGCTGGACAGGAGCGTACCCCCGGTCGGCGGCCGCGCGCCCCTCAAAAAGGACGCGCCACCGCGCGCTCACCGCGCCGCAGCATCCTTGCAGCAACGAAACCCTTGCTCGTAGCCGTAGTCCTCTTCCTTGTGGAACCCCACCGTGGGGCGGCAGCGGCCGCGCATGGGGCCCCACCAGCCGCCCTTCAGCCCGCTCCGCTCCGGCGACTTGCGGCCCAGCCGCACGACCCACTCGTTGATGTTGCCGTTGAGATCGTAGGCGCCGAACGGCGACACACACGCCGGCATCGAGCCCGCAGGCACGCGCTGATCGAGCCGCTCGAGCTCCGCCTTGCACTTGGGGTGCCGCATGCACCGCTCGTAGTGGTAGAGCGTCACCTCGCGCTGGCGAAAGGGCCGGTCGATGTTGCACTTGGTCGCGTCGCGGACGAAGCCGTACGTGTACGGGAGCATCTCCTCGCCCTCGCAGGCGAAGTTGAACTCGTCCTCCGTGCAGAGGCGCTTGCCGACGCCCTCGCACGCCTTGACGGCCTGGCGCCACGAGACGAGCAGCGCCGGGAGCTCGCCCTTCCTGTTGGGCCACTCGTAGCGGTCGACGCAGAACCGCATCGGCGCGCGCTTCTTCGAGAGGCACTCGCTCGGCCGCCTGTACTCGAGGCACCGCTCGCTGACGCTGGTCGGGCCCTCGGCCTCCTTGTAGGGCGTCGCCCGTCGCTCCTGGTCCTTCTCGTACTCCTTGTGGTGCTTCAGGCAGATCTGATCGACCACGGGGCAGTAGTCGCCCTCGACGAGGACCATGTCGTCCGGGCACCCCTCGGAGCTGCCGGGCAGCCCCGCGTCCGGAGCGCCGCCGTCGAGGGCCTCCGCCACGGCGTCCGGCGAGCCGCCGTCGAGGGCCGCCGCCGCGGCGTCCGGCGCTGCCGCGGCGTCCAACGAGCCGCCGTCGAGGGCCGCCGCCGCGGCGTACGACATCGCTGCCCCGGCGTCCGGCGGCTCCGCCGGGGTGTACGACAGCTCCGCCGCGGCGTCCGGCGGCTCCGCCGGGGTGTACGACAGCTCCGCCGCGGCGCCCGGCGGGTCTGCCACAGCGGCGTCGGGCGGCGCGGTCTCGGCATCCGCAGCTGCGCCGGCGCGCTCGGGCCCTCCGGAGGCCACGGCGTCGATCCCCGCGGGCGGCGCGGGCGGCGGGCTGTCGCAGGCGAGGATCGCGGCCGTGAGGCCGCACAGGAAGGCGAGGCTGACCGCGCAGGGCCCGCGTTGAGCCCTGCGCCGTCGAGGTGGCGCGACCGGCGGCGCGGCGCGGCGAGAGCGCCGGCTCATCGGCCGGGGGCGGGGATGACCTTGAGCGGCACCCGGGTCCCGCCGCGATCCACCTCGATCTCGACCTCGCGGCCCGGCTCGAGATCGCCGAGCGCGAACATGAAGTCGTGGATGTTGGTGACGGCGTGGGCGCCGATGCGCACGATCACGTCCCCCCCCTGCATGCCAGCGCGTGAGGCCGGCGCGTCGGGCCGCACGCCCGTGAGCTTCACGCCGGGTCCCTGGTACGCGTAGTCCGGCATCGTGCCGAGCGACGCGCGGAAGCCGCCGCGCATGCTGCGGTGCGGGTCGGCGGGCGCGTCGGTGAAGGCGAGCCGCGCGTCGCGCCGCGACAGGGCGAGCGCCATCCGCGCCGCGAGCACGGAGCACCGCGAGACGCCCGCGGCGTTGATCTTGTCCGCCGTGTCGCTCGGCCGGTGGTAGTCCTCGTGGACGCCCGTGAACAGGAAGGCGATCGGGACGCGCGACGCCGTGAACGACGCGTGATCGCTCGCGCCGAAGCCCTCGACGCCGAACTGGAGCGTCAGGCCGAGCCCGCGGGCGGCGTCGTCCACGATCGACCTCCAGTCGGGCGAGGTCCCCAGGCCGTCGACGAGGAGCTTGTCGTCGCGCATCCGGCCGACCATGTCGGCGTTGATCATGGCCACGACCGGCTTCATCCCCGCGAGCGGCGCCGGCGGGTTATCGACGAAGTGGCGCGAGCCGATGGTGCCGAGCTCCTCGGCGCCGAACGCGATGAACAGGAGGTTCCGCGCCGGCCGCTCGGGGAGCGAGGCGAACCGCCGCGCCACCTCCAGGAGCATCGCCGTCCCCGAGGCGTTGTCGTCGGCGCCCGGGTGGACCGCGTGCACGCCGGGCGCGCGCGAGAACGACGTGCCCCCGTAGCCGAGGTGATCGTAGTGCGCGCCGACGACGACGTACTCACCGGCGTGCGGCGAGCCGTCCCGCGCCGGGAGCAGGCCGATCACGTTCGACGCCGGCGCCATCCGCGCGGTGACCTTGGTCGTGATCTCGACGGTGGTGCCGTCGAGCGGCTTCGGCGCGGCGGCCTTGGTCGCGGCCGGCTTCACGGCCGCAGGCTTCGGCGCGGCCGGCTTCGCGTCTGCCGGCTTCGCCGCGGCCGGCTTCGCGGGCGGCGCGAGCCCGGCCGCGGGGAAGAGCGCGCGGGCCGCGGAGCGCGTGATCACGACGGCCGGGATGCCCATGCTCGCCGCGTCGTCCGACACCCGCGGGAGCTCGTCGCCGGCCGCGACCAGGATCACCCCGGCGGCCTTGTGCTCGCGGGCGGTGCGGAGTTTGTAACGGACGCTTCCGAAGTCGCGGAGCGCGTCCGCCGGCCGCGGAGACGGCGCATGATGATGAGGAGCGGCGGTCGCGGCGCCGCCGTGCGGATTCGCGGGCGCAGCGCCGCCATGCGGATTGGCAGGCGCAGCGCCGCCGTGCGGACTCGCGGTCGCGGCGCCGCCGTGCGGATTCGCGGTCGCGGCGCCGCCGTGCGGATTCGCGGGCGCAGCGCCGCCGTGGGGCCCCGCAGGCGCAGCGCCGCCGTGCGGCCCCGCAGGCGCAGCACCGCCGTGCGCGCCGGCCTGCGCCGCTCCACCCGGGCCGCCGTCCAGCGTGGGCACGCCGTCGAGCACGATCGCGATCTTCCCCTCGATATCCCGGCCCGCGTAGTCGTCCCAGGAGAGCGCCGGCGCGGTCACTCCATGGCCGACGAGCACCGCGGCCCCTGACACCGTGCCGCTCGCGCTCCCGTCGGCCGTGACCAGCTTGCCGGCCTCGACGCTCTGCTTCCGGCCCGCGCGCTGCACCGCGAGCGCCGCGGGCGCCACGTCGGCGCCGACCCGCGCGTCGAACACCTGCCGGTACGCCTTCGCGTCGCTCCCCGGCCCGCCCAGCGGCGAGAGCTTGAGCTCCGCGAACCGGCGCGCGATGAACTCGGCCGCGAGATCGGCGCCGGGCTCGCCGGTCCCGCGCCCCGCGAGCTCGGGCGACGCGAGGTACGCGACGTCCGCCGCGATCCGCGCCTCCGCGGCGGGATCGACCTCCATCGAGGCCGGCGCGGCGGGCGCCGGCGCGGCAGGCTTCGAGGCCGGCGGCGCGTCAGGCTGGCGGGGCGGCGCGGCCGGCGGAGCGCACGCCGCGACCGCGGCGAGCAGGCCGGCGGCGAGGCCGCGGCGAAGACCCCATGCGCGGGGCGACAGCGGGGCCGCGGCGCGCCCGGCGCTCACCACGGCGAGGCCTTCTGCGCCGCGCGGACCAGCTCGAGCGCGCGACGGCCGATGTACTCCTCCACGTCGGCGGGCGCGATGTGGCGGTCCTTCGCGAAATCGAACTCGCGCGGCTTGCCGTCGCCGAACGTCACCCGGACGATCGCGGACTCCCGCAGGAGCTCGAGGGAGAGGCTGAAATCGCCGAGCGCGAGCCGGTGCTTGTCCTGCTCCTGCGTGAGCACGATGGGCTGCCCCTTCTCCCGCAGCCTCTCGTGCGCGAACTTCAGCGACTCGGCCCCCAGCGACACGGCCGACTCCGCGGCCGCGAGCGCCTCGGCGACCCGCTTCTTGTGCCGCGCGAGCTCCTCTGCCTCGCGCTCCGCCTTCGATTTCACGGCTTCGATGAGCTCATCACGCCAGGTCGCCACAGTGCACCTCGGCGCGAACACTCTTCCGAAACGTGCGTTTTGTCCAGCCCGACACGCGCCGGTCACCCGACCACCCCGGCCAGCCCGAGGCGCGCCGGAGATGGAAATGGCCGCGCTGCCAGCACAAAAACAGGAAGCCCGGGAGCTCCGGAGAGGACGACCTCCTCCTCGAGCGCTCCCGGGCTGCCTGCCCCTGGATCGTGCGCCGCGCCTTCGCGCGCGGACCGAACGCGCCGGACCGCGCGCCGCTACGGCGTGTCGGCGCCCCCGGCCTTCGCCGGGGCGAACTTGCTCAGGTCCTCGGCCACGGTGGCCTTCGGGTTCATGAGCTCGTGGAACGCGCGCTTCGCGAGCGCGCCCGTCTCACCCTGCTCGTGCCGCAGGGCCATGAGCACGCCCTTCTCCTTCATGAACTTGAGCGTCTCGATCGCGCCCTTCTTCTTCGCGCCTTCGCCGCTCTTGGCCTCCTGGAAGAGCCGGTAGCGCAGCACGACGCGGGTCTCCGAGTGCGGGCCGTTGTCGTACTTCAGGTTGTCGAACTGGGCCTGGAGCCGCTGCCGCGCCCACTCCTGCGGCGCGTCGGCGACCTTCACCCGCGTGATCGCCTCGGCGTTCGCGACGTACCGGTAGAGGTTGCCGCGCTTGAAGTCCTCGTCCGACCAGTAGCCGAACGCGCGGTAGTAGTGGTCCTTGAGGTCGTCGAGCGCGGACTTGTCGAAGTCGGCGTACATCGCGACCGTCCGCGCGGCGGTGTCGCTCGTGCCGCCGAGGATGAGCGCGAGCGCCGCGGCGTTCCGGACCTCGACGTCCTTGAGCTTCTCGAACAGCTGCCCCTGCACCGCCTCGTCGAAGCCGCCGATGCCGATGGCGCGCGCGATGGCCATGCGCACCCCGGGGTCGACGTCGGCCGTGAGGAGCGTGACGAGCTCGGAGGCCGCGCCGGGCACCGGCCGGAGCGCGAGCGACGACGCGTAGCAGGCGCCGATGAGCTGCTTGCGCGGCTCCTTCTTGCTCGCGAACTCCTTCGCCTTCTTCGCCACCTCGATCATCGCCTTGTCGTCGGCGCACCAGGCGATCGACTCGCAGGCGGCCTGGCGGGCCTCCTCGTGCCACAGCTCGTCCTCGATGAGCTTCGTCAGCTTCTCCACCGCGCGCGGATCGCCCCACTCGGCGAGCCCCTGCGACGCGCCGTAGGCGACCGCGCGGAGCGCCATCCCCAGCATCGAGAGCCCAGCGCCCTGGAGCCCGTCCTGGGTGATGTCCATCTTCGGGTCCTTCTTCCGGCTGAACTGATCGAGGAGCTTCGGGTACGAGGGCTCGTCCTTCATGCGCCCGATGTACCGGAGCGCGCTCTGCGCGGTCTCGAAGGCCGCGGGGAACGGCGGCAGCTGCCCCTCCTTGGGGAGCGGATCCGTCGGGAAGGCCCAGTCGCGCATGTCCTTCAGGATCTTCTCGGAGCGGACCGTGGCGAGGAAGCGCAGGCCGTTCGCGTGCGGCTGCGGGCGATCCTTGAGCCACAGGATGACCGGGGCCTCGGCCGCGGCCTTGAGCTCGGCGGCCTTGTCCGCGTGGATCGCGGCGAGATCGGCGAGCATGCGGGCGCCGACGACGCGCGGCAGATCGGTGCGCGACAGGTGCCCGCCCTCGTCCGCTTCCCAGAACTTCTCGAGCTTGTAGAGCTTGAGCGGGTCGGCCAGCATCCGCTCGCCGAGGTACTTGGCGGCGCGGATGTCGCCGACCTCGGCGAGCCGCGTCCCCGCCTCGCCCTGCCAGTGCAGCGGCGGCTTCTTGGCCTCGATCCACTTCACGAGCGGGTCGGCCGACCGCGGGTCGGCGAGCTCGCGCAGCATCTCCATGATCTGCTTCGTCTGGAACCAGGTCGTCTCCTCCGGGTCCGGCTTCACGCTGTCGAGGGCGAGGACGAGCCCCTCGCCGCCGATGCCGTCGCGCAGCGCCTCGAGGAAGCGCTGGCGGCTGGCCTTGTCGGCGTTCGCGAGGGCCTCGAGGAGCGGGGCGCGCGCCGTCTCGTCGCCGATCCTCCCGAGGCCGTTCGCGGCCTCGCGCGCGACCTCGACGTCCTTGTCCTTCACGAGCGTGATGAGCGCGCTCGTCCACTTGGGCTCGGCGTTGCGCGACAGGACCGTCGCGACCAGCTGCCGCACCGACGAGCTCTCGTCGGTCGCGAGCTTCGAGAGCTCCTCGAGCGACACGAGGCCGGCGAGCTTCTCGGGGTCGAAGGCGATGCCGCCGCCGAGCCGCTCGACCTTCGAGAGGAACCCCTTCCTGTACTGGTCCATCGCGTCCTTGAACGCGGCCGGCTCCTTGAGCTCGACGAGGGCCCAGACGAGCTGGGGCCGGTCGCTCTCGTCCGCGACCTTGAGCGCCTCGAGCAGCGCGTGCTTGGCGCCGTCGGCCTTGGGCGAGCCGTAGTACGCGAGCACCTGCGCGGCGACGCCCTTCACGCGGTGGTCCGGGAGCGCGAGCGCGTTCTGCGCGTGCGTGACGCCCTCGGGATCGTCGGCCCACGCGAGCTGCATGAGGGCCTCCTGCTGGAGCGACAGCTCGGAGCTCGCGGCGGCCCACTTGCGCCACAGGGGCAGCTGGTCCTTCTTGGGCAGGACGAAGATGTTCTTCTTCTCCTTGGAGACGGCGTCGACCGTCATCTTCTGGCTGTCCTGCTTGACGCCGAACCAGATGGCGCCCGCGGCGCCGAGCGCGACGAGGAGGCCGACCACGATCGACACGGGGCTGAAGCGCCCGCGCTTGAAGTTGCCGTCGTCCGCGAAGCCGCCGCCCGCGGGCGCCGGCGGGGCGCCGGGTAGATCGTTGTCATCGGGGGGCCACTTGGCCGCCTGCTTGGCCGGAAGGGGCCCCGGCGGCGGGCGCCGTCCGCGCGGCCCCGCGGGATTCTCTCGTGAAAGATTCGGACGATCGAGCATGGTTCCTCCAGCGCGCGGGCGACGACGTGACCCGAACGGCGGTGGCATCGCGCGGCGTGCCGCGCTGCGCCCCCGACCCCTCCCGGCGGCGGCGGCGTCGCGCGGCGAGCCGCGCTGGGCCCCCGACCCCGGGCCAGGCGGCGAAGCGCCCGGCCGGTCGAGGCGCCGGACCGTACCAGAGCCGCTCGGACGTAGGCCCAAAGATTTGCTATGAAGCCCAGGGCCCGTATGGCCGAACCCCAGCCCAATTCCGGCAAGATTCTCTATCCTGCAGTCGCGTTGCTCATCGCCCTGAGCGCGCTGTTTGGTCTTGTGATCCTGCCGCGCCTTGCGCCGGGGGCCTCGGGCATGGTCGGCGCGGAGGCCCCCGACGTGACGCTGCCGGTCGCCGCCAACGGCGAGCCCGGCGCGCGCATGCAGCTCGCCGAGCTGAAGGGCCAGCCGGTGATCCTGGATTTCTGGGCGACGTGGTGCGGTCCCTGCGCGGTCCAGGCGCCGATCCTCGACCGGATCGCGCGCCGCTACGAGAAGAAGGGGCTCGTGGTGCTCGGCGTCAACGTGGACGATCCGCCGCAGGTGGCCAGCCAGTACGCGCTCAAGAAGGGCCTCTCGTATCCCATCCTCATCGACGACGCGAAGGAGGCCTCGGCCCACTACGGGGTGGACAAGCTGCCGAGCCTCGTGGTGATCGACCGGCAGGGGAAGGTCGCGGCCTACCTGACGGGCGTCGTCGACGAGGCGAGCCTCTCCGAGATCGTCGAGGCGGCCCTCTGATCTCGCTCGACCTGCCCCGCGCGCTCCACGTGCCTCTCTAGCTCGACGTGCCCCGCTCGCTCCACGTGCCTCTTCCCTCCCGTCCCTTGCACCTCGTGCTGGCGGCGCTCGCCGCCGCCGCGCCCGCATGCTCCCGCGGCGACGCCGATCGCGGCCGCGACGCCGGCGCGCCGCCTCCGGCCAGCGCCTCCGCGCCGCCTTCTGGCCCGGCGGCCTCCGCCCCGGAGACGCCTGCCCCTCGGGCCTCCGCCGAGCCGGGCGCGCCCGATGCGGCCGGCGGCGACGCCGGCGCGCCCGGGGCGGTCGGGGATCCGATGGCGACCCACTACGAGGCGCGCGAGGATCTGGTGCGGCTCTTCTCGCTGAAGGAGTTCTCGGAGCGAGAGCGGAAGCTCAAGAACCCCGAGCTCTTCCTGGAGAAGAACTTCGGCGGCGGCTCGCCTGCCCGGCTCAACCAGGGCAACAAGGAGCTCGCGCGGCACACGCGCTCGAAGGAGCAGTGCCTGGAGGGCCTCCGGGGCGTCGTCCTCCAGACGGAGGAGCAGCGCGCCCGCTGCGGCGGCCAGGAGAACATGGTGCCCGTCTTCAAGCACGCGCGCGGGAAGCCGGCGTCGGCCGAGTTCTGCATCGACATCTTCGAGTTCCCCAACAAGCCGTGCGAGCTGCCGATGGTCTGGGCGAGCCCGACGCAGGCGGCGGCCGTGTGCAGCCTGCAGGGCAAGCGCCTCTGCACCGAGGACGAGTGGAGCCTCGCGTGCCGCGGCGATCCCGAGGGCGGCAAGCCGAGGACGTACGCCTACGGCGACAAGCTCGATCTCGCCGTCTGCCACACGCAGACGCCGCACCGCGACATCGACGGCAAGCCGTGCGACGGCGACACCGCGCGCTCCGCCTACCAGACCTGCGCGACCGACACCGAGCCCGCGGGGTCCTTCCCCGCGTGCCGCTCGCGGTTCGGGGTGTTCGATCAGCACGGCAACGTGGCCGAGATCATGACCCGCCGCGACCGCGACGACGGCAAGCTGTACAGCCAGCTCAAGGGGAGCGCCTGGTTCTACGTCGAGGTCGCCCGCGAGCACGACGCCCCGAGGCCGAAGGGGCGCGAGACCTACCCCGATCACTGCGCCTACAGCCCGCGCTGGCACGTCGAGCCGATGGAGGACGCGTGGCACGCGAACTACCACCTCGGGCTGCGGTGCTGTAAGACGATCCGCTGACACGGCGCGCCCTGCGCGCGCGGCTGGCTCGCGCGCGCGTCGGCAGGTACCCTTCCCCCGCGATGCAAGCGCTGGCGCCTCGCGCGCGGATCTCCCGCGGCAACTCCGGTGAGGGCCGCTGGGAGATCGCGACGCGGCCCCCGGCGCCGCACCTCCGCCCGTACATCCGCGACTACAGCGGCTACACCGAGGAGACGCCCGGGCCGCTGCGGCGGCGCGAGCTGCCGGCGCCGCAGATCGTCGTGATCATCGAGTTCGGACCGCCGCTGCGCGTGTTCGACGCGGGGAGCGATCGCCGCCATTCCTCGCACCCCGGCGGCTTCGTCGCGGGCCTCGACGCCACCTTCACGATCACCGAGCACGACGGATTCCAGCGCGGGCTCCAGGTGAACCTCACCCCCATCGGGGCGCGGCTCTTCTTCGGCGTGCCCATGGAGGAGCTGACCGGGCGCGTGATCTCGGCGCGCGATCTGCTGCCCAGGAAGCACGCCCGGCTGGCGGAGCGCCTCGAGGAGCTCCCGACCTGGGACGCGCGCTTCGACCTGATCGAGCGGGCGCTCGGCGAGCGCGTGGACGAGGCGCGGCTCGAGGTCGGCGTGGTCTCGTGGGCGTTCCGCCGGATCGAGGAGCGCGGGGGCGCCGTCGACATGCGCGCCCTCGCGCGCGAGCTCGGCTACAGCCAGAAGCACGTGATCGGCCTGTTCCGCGAGCACGTGGGCGTCCCGCCCAAGCTCCTCGCGCGGCTCGTGCGCTTCGACCGGCTGGTGCGGCACCTCAAGACGGGCGCAACGGGGACGTGGGCGGAGCTCGCCCAGCGGTTCGGCTACTACGACCAGGCCCACCTCGCGCGGGACGTGAAGCAGTTCAGCGGGACGACCCCGACCCGGACGCGCGCGGCGCTGATCGACGTCGCCGGCATGAGCCCCTGAGCCCTCGTCGCGGCGGGTGAATTTGCGGTGGCGAACCGTCGCGTTCGTCGGGATTTCGGTGGAGCGTGACGACGGATCGCAGCCCCTCGGAAGGCATGGATCCAACCCGGGCCCAGCCGGCGCGCGGGATCGTGCGCCGGCGTGGAGGGCTCGCCTGAGCGGCCGGGAGCGCACGGCAACGCCGCCCGTCCGCCTCGGCGGAGGCGCTCTACCCGCCTTCCGGAGCGTCGTGTGTAGCTTCGAGCGCGGCGGCGGCCCGGTCCTCCGCCATGCTGATGCGTTTGATGCAGGCGTTGGTCTCGCGCCTGGCCGCTTCGATGACCTTGCTCTTCTCCGGGATCTTCGAGACGGCGCGGCCGCCGGTGCCCCTGAAGGTCGCGCCGGTGCGGTGCAAGCACTCCCGGGTCTCGCACCGGCAGATGTCGTCACGGATGCGCAGCGCCAGGGCGACGCCCCGCTCCACCACGGGCTCCGTGGATGGCGCGGAGGACGTCGCCGCGAGCTCCGTCGCTTCGGCCTCGCCGGCCGGGCGAGGCCGGGGCGCCGCCGCCGGTGGACCGAAAGACACAGTTACCGTCTTCGGCGGCCGAAAATCACCACCCCGCCCGGCGAGGGCCAGGATCAAGGCCACTGCAGCGCCCACGCCCACGCCCGTGATCATCCACCTTCGCGTCATGATCGTCTCCTGGAGCGACAAACGGGTTGAAACTGCCTGAAGAGCGCAGAATTTCGAACCGCCAAGTCGCCAAGGACGCCAAGAACGGAGAAATATCTTGGTGTCTTGGCGGTTCATTTCTCGCTCGATCAACGTGATCGGTGTCCTAGGGCTTGCAGCTGCTCTTGATATCGAAGTACCCGGCGAGGTAGGCCCGCGCGGGGCTCTTCCAGAACCGATCCAGCGTGACCTCGGCGTTGGGCATCACATGGTTTTTCGCCGGATCGAGGCCCACCGTGCAGACGTCTGCTTCGATGTACCCGATGTTTCCCCACGTCTGAAAATCATCTTTATCGGCGAAGTTGTAGAAGGAGTTGCTCTGGGCGGCGTGGCAACCACGGCAGTACGGCGCGATGACCGCCGAGTAGATCTTCTCGTCCGCCTTGTTCCCTGTCCAACCGGGCGGGATGAAGGCGTTGTTCTGGACCGTGCCCACCGTGCTCACGCTGCCGGCGGCGTACCAGCCCTCGATGAGCTCCTGGGTCGCCGCGGTGGGCCCGGCCTGGAGGACGAGCTTGTTCAGCTTGCGGAACTTCTCCTCCTGAGCGGCGCGCGTGAAGCCCGACGCGGTCGAGAACTCGAAGGCGGAGAGGTCGAACGGCAAGAACCGCGCGCCCCCCCCGTCCACGCTGTCGTTCAACGTATTGTATCTGGCGCCGCCGTGGCAAACGATGCAGTTCTGGGGGATACCCTTGTTGTAGCCCTTGGAGTCGAGCTGCGCATCAGGCTGGAGCAGGTAATTCGGGCCCGGGCCATAAACGGCGAACCGCACGCTGTCATCCGCCGTAATCGGCGGGATGTACCACATGGCGACCGTGGCAAACGCGCCGCTGTGGACGCCCGAATATAATCCGCTCACCGTGTTGGCGAGGCTGTCGATCGGGTCTGCTCCGAAGACGTTCGCGTTGTCGTTCACATCGTCGTCGTAGTTGCTCACGAAGCAGGCTACGCCGGTATTCGGGTGTGTCGGGTTTGTCGGGTATGGATTATACGATTTGCAGTTCATCTCCCGGCCGATGCCGAGATCGCCCGCGTTGTAGTAGACGGCCGACACTTCATCCGAGCCCGCGGCTCCGAACCCGAACCGGGTCTTGAAGGCGGTGAGGGAGGCCGGCGCGTCTATCTCGTCGTAGTATTCCGCCGTGTCTTCCGGGGAGCCGACCCCGTTCTCTTCGATGTGCGAGAGGTACGCCGGCGTGTCCTCGAGGTCGGTCGGCGTCTTCGAAGCGTTGACCAGCACGGCCTGTATCCAATTGCTCTTGCACTCTTCCCCTAGGGCAATCCAGTTCTCGTCCTCCTCGGTGGTCAGCTGGCGCATACCTACCGTCTGATAGCAATCCAGCCGGTCCTGATCGAAGGTCGCAAAGGCGCTGCCTATATCGTCGACGACGCGGAAGCGCAGGAGGCCGCCTTCGGGCCAGCGGGCGCTCTCCGTAGAGGTCGGCGAGCTCGGCACGGGGGTCGCGTTGACTGACCACTCGTACCACTCACCGAAACCCTGATCCGTGGGGGTCGAAGCGCTGGTGGTGGTTTCGAGCGTCACCCAGTTCTCGTAGTCAGGATCGTTCTCATCGTCAGGATCGGCCAGCACCTGGACACGGATCGTTTCGCTGCCAGCATTGAACTTGCCTGCGAAGTTGATGGTCGTGCCGGCGGGTACACCAAGGAAGACATCACCATTCTCGGGACCGTCCACGCACGCCACGGATGCGGTGCAAAGCGCCGCCAGGAGAACGGAACGCGTGAGGAAGGCAGATCTGCATATCGGCTTCATGGACACCTCTTGCTCTGGCTCGTGCACACGTTTGCTTTTCGGCCTGGGTTCCAGGCGCAGACGGCAGGGGGGTTCCGGCGCGCTATTCATGAGGAAGATGAGGAGAGGCGGGCGCGCCGGCTCACGCCATCGCCGGTCCGGAAGCTCGATGCCGCTGGGCCCGCTCGGAGCGGCCAATGCACGCCTTGTGCCAGGCGCAGAGGTTGCTCGATGTCTCGATTCCGTCGCGTTCCACGCGCCGGGCAAGGATCCATTCGCCGTGAAATGCGGCCCATTCCTTCGTGACGTGTCACGGGCCGCGACCGTGACATGTCACGGGGTTGCAGCGTGACATGTCACGGTCGCAGCGTGACATGTCACGGTCGCAGCGTGACATGAGCCACGGGTGAACCGCGCATCATGCCCAGTATCCCGGGCGAGCGCGCGTCAATGGCCTCGCAGGCACGGCGAGGAAGACCTGTGCGAGTTCGCTGGCGGGTAGGCGGGCGGCGCTCGCGTGGGAAAGCTGCGCGCGCCGTTCGCGGAGGAAAGGAATCTTCTCATCGAACGTAGACCGGTCTGAGCAGCGCAGTCGCCCGGAAGGCGCCCGCGCCCAGCGCTTCCAGGCGCTGTGCGCGTCGCCCGGAGGGCCGCGCAGGCGCGCTCGAGGTGAACGTTCTCGTTCGTTCAAGGAGATCTCGACATGACACGGATGAAGCTTCTCGGGTTTCTGATGGCTGGTCTCGCGCTCGTGGCTTGCGGCGATGATGAGGGTGCTGGTGATGGAGGTAGCGGGAGCGACATCGAAGGCAAACAGGTCGGCTCGCTGACGGCCGAGGAGGCCGACGGCCTGTGCGACGATCTCCGCGGGCAGGCCAAGACGATCTCGAAGGAGGACGCGTGCGAGGCCGAGGGGGTGCTTGCCTCTTTGTTCGGAATGGAGTGCGAGACCACCAGGCAGGAATGCATCAGCGCTCCGGAGGAGCCCGAGGAGACGGACGACCTCGACGAATGCGGAGCGTCCCAGTTCACCGGCTGCACCGCCACGGTCGCGGAGGTCAGGGCCTGCGTGGACGCCATGGTCGGCACCATCAAGGCGCTCACGTGCGAATCGACGCTCACCGACCTCGCGCAGAAGCCGGCGGCGTGCGCCGCGATCGAGGAGAAGTGCCCGGGGGCCTTGGGCGGAGGGGAAGAGGAAGAGGAAGAGGAGAGCGAGGGGGAACAGCCCTGAGCGCCTCGCCCGCCCCGCCGCGCGGCTCGGTCTCGCTGGCACGAGCCCGCGGCGGGGTAAGCGTCTCCGTGACGCCGTGGGGACACCAGGGCTGGACCCGGGTGGAGCGCCGCCGCGTCGATCGGACGCTCCTGGAAGAGCTGCTCGCGGCCCCACGACCGCGGGGACGCCGGCGGGCACCCTGACGGGCGCCGAGACACCCGGCCGGAGAGCGCCTCGACCGCGCGCGGCAAGGCTCGCACCGAAGCCACTTTCTATTTTCTCTCCAGCAGGAAGAAAGACGGAACCGCGGTCGTAATAGGCTCGGCCCGCGCGCCTGCCCGGTCGACGATGCAGCCCGCTCGCTTCCTTCGGCGGAGCCGTCCTCGAGCGCCGCGCGGACACTCAGGTGAACATTCTCGACGAGGGAGCGCTCGATGACACGGATGAAGCTTCTTGGATTGCTGATGGCTGGCCTCGCGCTCGCGGCATGCGGCGGCGACGACGACGGGGGCAGCGGGGACACCGGGGGCCAGAGCGGAGGTGACCTCGACGGCAAGCAGCTCGGCCAGCTGACGGCCGCGGACTCCCAGGCGCTGTGCCAGGATCTCGCCACGTCGGTCACCGTCACGAAGGAAGACCTGTGCGAGGTCGCCGGCGCGTTCGCCGGCGCGTTCGGCGGTGACTGCGAGGCCACCAAGGCCGAGTGCATGAGCGGACCGGAGCAGCCCCCGCAGGGCGGCGGCGAGTGCTCCACCGAGGGCTTCGCGGGCTGTACCGCGACGGTGGCGGAGTACAAGGCCTGCGTGAAGGCCCAGACCGACGCCCTCAAGGCGATCACGTGCGCAACGCCGCCCGACACCTCCGGAGAGCCCCCGGCAGGTTGCGCCGCCCTCAACGAGAAGTGCCCGGAGGTCCTCAGCACCGGGGGGCCCGAGGGCGAGGGCTCCTGAGGTCGCCCAGCGCCCCGCTCACCGCTCGATCTCGGGCGTCACGACGTCGAAGCGCGCGATGAGCGCCACGAGGTCGGCCAGGAACAGCCCGGGGAGCTTGGCCTCGTCGCCATCGCGGTGAAGCTCCCTGTCCGGAACCGCGCCCGTCACGCCCCCTCTCCGACCAGGCCATGACATGCGGTGCGCCGAGCACCTCCGCGAGCTGCGCGCGACCGTGCACGCCTCGAGCGCCATCCCGCGCTGTCCGCCGATCTGAGCTTCACCGACGAGACCGTCGACCACGTGGCACGCAAGGCCGACGTGGCGATCCGGCTGGGACGCTGCCCGAGAGCGCGGAGCGCGGGTATCGTCGGGGCGACGGGGGCGCCTGCGGGTCCTGAACGGCCAGGAACGCACCTTCCTTGTCAAGGAGAGCTCGAATGAGACGGATGACGCTTCTCGAGGTCCTGGCGGCTGGGCTCGCGCTCGCGGCGTGCGGTGACGATGGGGGCGAGACCACAAGCGCCCTCGACGAGAGCCGGCAGCTCGGCGAGCTGACGGCCGAAGAGGCCAACCAGGTGTGCGACGATCTCAAAGAGCCGATGAAGCTCGCGAAAGTAGACCAGTGCGATCTCATCGGACTGCTCAACGCCTCTGGGATAGAGGAGTGCGTGGCCATCTGGCGGGCGTGCCTCCTCTCTGCAAATGAACCTCTGACGTCGACCAGGTGCTTCACGTACGACTTCGAGGGGTGCACCGTCACGGTCGCGGAGGCCAAGACCTGCCTGATCGCCATGGCCGGCACCCTCAAGGCGCTCTCGTGCGGGTCCAGCCTCGACCTCTTGCAGCCTCCTGCGGAGTGCGTGGGCGTCCGCGCGTTCTGCCCGTCGATCCTCGAAAACGGCGAAGGCTTCTGAGGTCGCCCCTCGCCCGCTTACCGGCCGCCCGGCCGCCCTCGATCTGGCTGCACATCCGGCGTCCGCCGCGTCACCGCATCCCCTCGAGCCCATGCCTCCGGTCGCCGAGCGCGAGCGTCAAGCTGTCGCGGCCCCTCGCATCCTACATCGGAGCACCTGACGCGGCCCGCGCCCGGACCCGCGACGGCCGAGCATCCCGGACCTTGACAGGTGACCATTTGGTAACATATCAAGGAGGTGACGGACGACGATCGCGTCTTCAAGGCGCTGGCCGATCCCACCCGGCGCTCCCTGCTCGACCGGCTCTTTGCGCGTGACGGCCTCACGCTCACGGCGCTCGAGTCCGAGCTCGAGATGTCGAGGTTCGGCGTGATGAAGCACCTCCGGGTGCTCGAAGCCGCGGGGCTCGTCGTCACGGTTCGATCGGGCCGGAAGAAGCTCCACTACCTGAACCCGGTCCCCATTCGCCAGATCCACGATCGTTGGATCGACAAGTACACCGAGGGGCGCATTTCGGCGCTCGTTGATCTGAAGAAACACCTGGAGAAGAACAATGACGACGAAGAGTGAGAAGCCGGTCCACGTCTACCGAGTCCACATCAAGGCGACGCCCGAGGCCGTCTGGGATGCGATCACGAAGCCCGAGTGGATCGAGAGGTACGGTTACTGCGCCCGCGCGGAGTACGATCTGCGCCCCGGCGGCAAATACCAGGCGTTCGCGAACACGGAGATGGCCCAGCACGGCGGCCCCAACGTGATCATCGATGGAGAGGTCATCGAGGCCGATCCCCCGCGAAAGCTCGTTCAGACGTGGCGCATCCTCTGGGATCCCGAGATGAAGGAGGAAGGCTTCAGGCGACTTACCTGGGAGATCGAGGTGAGCCCCTACGGCATCACGTCGCTGACCGTGACCCACGAGGTCGGCGACGCGCCCAAGACAGCCGCCATCACCTCGGGCGCGATCAAGGAAGCCGGCGGTGGCTGGAGCTATATCCTGAGCGATCTGAAGACGCTGCTCGAGACAGGCAAGACGCTGTCGGCGGCTTGAAAGCGCTGCGCCGCGCGTCCGGACAGCCGATCGCGCCGCCGGCCCGCGTCACCTGGCGCGGGCCCAGCGGCAGAGCTCGCGGAGGGTCGGCGTCGCTCCCTGGGAGAGGACGCCTGTCCGGAAGATCTTGGCAGCGACCCAGACGAAGAGCAGCACGGTCGCGCCGGTGCCGCCGATGGCGACGAGGATCTGCCAGAGCGGCGGCTCGGAGACGAGGACCCGGACGAACATCACCATCGGGGCGTAGATCGGGATCATCGAGAGCACGACGGCGAGCGTCGAGCCGGGGTGCCCGGCGATGACGACGAGGAAGAACGGCGGCGCGGAGAGCGCCATCGAGATCGGGCTCATCAGCTGCTGCGCGGCCTTCTCGGAGCTCGCGGCCGCGCCGCCGACGGCATAGACAGCCACGTTCACGAGGTATCCCAGGAGGAAGAACACGACGAAGTACACGGCGACCATGGGGCGAAGCAGGGTCTCGGCGTCGACGAGGCGCGGCCCTCCCAGCGCGCCTGTCGCGACGCCCGCGACGGCCGCCATCCCGAGCCAGACGAGGATCTGCGTGAGGCCGGCGGCGGCGAGGCCGAGGATCCTCCCGGACAGGAGCTCGAACGGGGTCACCGAGGAGAGGAGGATCTCCATGATCCGGTCCGACTTCTCCTGCACGATGCGGCGCAAGATCTCGCGACCATTCAAGAGGATCGCGACGAAGAGCAGGCCGCCGAAGCCGAAGGCGACGAGCAGGTCGAGGTCGCCGCCGGGGCCCCCGGGGCCGCTCGAGGAGAGGGGCGCCGGATCGAACGCAGGGGGCGACAGGAGGCCCTCGATCTCGGCGGCGTCGCGGCCGCGCGCCGTCCACCGCGCCACGGCGACGCCGCGCGCCACCACCGCCGCGGCGCGCTCGACGGCATCGAGGTCAGCCCCCCTCGCGTACAGCGCGCCCCGCGCGCCGGGGTCCTCGAGCATCGCGGGCGGGAGCACCACCACGCCGTCCACGCCGTGGCCTCCCGCCTCGACGCCCGCCCTCGCGCCGTCGAGCAGCGCCGCGACGGCCGCGCTCGTGGCGGCGGCGTCCCCGGGGGCCACGTAGGTGAGCCGCAGCCGGGCGGCCCTCGGGAGCACAGCGCTGCCCATCGCGGCGCCGAGCGACCTCGCGGAGGACCGCGCCGACGCCTCCTCGGCGAGGCTCGCGGAGGCGGCCTCCACGACCCCGCGGAGCCTGCCTGTCCCGTCGACCACGACGACCGAGCGATCGCCGGCGCCGACGGCGACGAGGAGCGCGGGGAGCAGGCCCACCGCCGCGAAGAGGACCGGCAGGAGGAGCGTCGTGAGGGCGAAGGACGCGGTCTTCACCGAGGCGACGTACTCACGCTTCAGCACGACGAGGACGCGGCTCACGGCGCCTCCAGCGCCGCGCCGCGGGCCGCGCGCGGCCTGTGGGCGAGCGGCGGCGGGGCGCCCTCGCCGACGACGCGAGAGAAGATCTCGCCGAGCGACGGCGACGAGACCTCGAACCGCCGCACCCGGAGGCGCGAGAGCGCCGCCGAGAGCGCCCGCTGCGCGTCGCCGGCGTCGCGCAGCACGAGCTCCGCCACGCCCGGCTCGATCCGCGCGCTCACCACGCCGTCGACGCCGAGGAGGAAGGTCCCGTCGCCGTCGAACTCGATCCGCGCTGTGTTGCCGGCGAAGGACGCCTTCACCTCGCCGACGGGCCCCGAAAGGACGACGCGCCCCCGATCGACGACGACCACGTGGTCGGCCAGGCTCTCGGCGAGCGGCATGACGTGGGTCGAGAGCAAGAGGGTCTTTCCGGCGGCGCGGAGCTCCCCGAAGAGCCGCTTCACGAGCACGGCGTTGACGGGATCGAGGCCCGACATCGGCTCGTCGAGGACGAGGATCTCCGGGTCGTGGACGAGCGCGCCGCAGAGCTGCACCTTCTGCTGGTTGCCCTTCGACAGCGTCTCGATCCGCGCGCGCGCGGCGTGCTCGAGCTCGAGCGACCGGAGGAGCCGCGCGGCGCGCTCGCGCGCGCGGCGCGGGCGGACGCCCTTGAGCTCGCCGAGGAAGGCCAGGTGCTCGACGACCTCCATCTGCTTGTACAGGCCTCGCTCCTCCGGGAGGTACCCGACGCGATCGCGGATCGCGACGCTGTCGCTCCTGCCCCCGAGCACCTCGACCGCGCCCTCGTCGGGGCGGAGGATGCCTGTCACGAGGCGCATCGTCGTCGTCTTCCCGGCGCCGTTCCGGCCGAGCAGGGCGGTGGCGCCGCCGCGCCGCACCTCGAACGACACGGCGTCGACGGCCCGGCGCGACGCGAAGACCTTCGTCGCCCCGCGGAGCGAGATCGCGGGCGTCACCGGCGCTCCGGGGCCGAGGCGCTCGCGGCCCGGTCGCCGTGCGCGGCGCGGCGATAACACACCTCGCGCAGCGCCACGCGCTTGAACTCGTCCGCGTCGGCGAAGCCGGCGGAGCGCAGCGCGCCCGCCGGATCGGGCGGCACGGGCGCGCCCAGGCATCGCTCGAAATACCACCGGATCAGGTCGCCTTCGGCCATCCCGGCGTCGGAGAAGGCGGGGTTCGACAGGCCGAGCTCGGCGAGGCGCCGCTGCTTGTCGCGGGCCCGGGAGAGCAGCTCCGCGTACTCGCCGGAGACCGAGAGGTGGTCGCGGACGTGGCCTTGCGCCACCTCGTCGACCGCCTTCTCGACCCAGCCGATGAGCGCCTCGTCGCGGAGCAGCCGCGTCAGCTCGCCCCAGCCGACGCTGAACCGACCCATCCACGCCTTCACGTCGTCCGGCTCATAGAGCCGCCGCTCGCGGCGGAAGGCGTCGGACGTCCGCTCCAGCGCGGCGTTGTCCACGGTGAGGCCGCGCCGCTCCGCCTCCTGCAGCGCGAGGTACCGGAGCATGGCCCCGCGCTTCGCCCGGCCGTAGGCCGCCGCGTCGAGCCGGAGCTCGTCCAGGATGCCGTCGAGGGCGACCGTCTCGTACGGCGACGGGTCGCCGGCGCTCGGGCGCTCCGCGGCGACCATCTCGCCGGCGGCCTGCTCGGCGCGGCACCAGAACTCGGTGACCTCGAACCTGTACGTGACGGTCTTCAGCGAGAAGCCCGCCTCGGCGCGCGCGCGGAGGTGCCGGAGCAGCGCGATCGCGTCGTCGCGCTTCTGGTTGACGCGCCCCTTCGGGAGGAAGTCGCGCAGCGACGCGAGCTCGCTCTGCGGGACGCCGTGGCGGGACGCGGCGTCGAGGATCACGGGATAGACGCGGTCGGGATAGTAAAGAGACTTTGCGACCGCCGTGAGCGCGTCGCGCGTGGCGGCGGTGATCACGCCCGCGGCCGCCGCGGCGTCGAACGTCCTGCGGATGTTGACCATCGCCTCGGAGCCGGCGCGAAAGCCGCTGTCCGCGGGGCCGTGGACGACGGCCACCTCGTCGTCATCCTCGATGAGGCCGTCGCGGTACGCCTCGAAGATGGCGCCCACGCCTTCCATGCCGAAGGCCGAGAGCTCGGCGGCGCGCAGCGCCCCCATGCTGGAGCTCCCGAAGACGTGGATGCCCTGCGCCATCGCGAAGAGGATCTCCTTGTGCCAGACCGCCGGGACCCGCTCGAAGTAGCCGTCGATGATCGCGATGGCGCTCGGGCGCTTCGCGCATGCCCGGTAGACGTCGCCCTGCGAGACCGGCGGCAGATAGAGGGCGTCGAGCTCCGCCCGCGCGGCCTCGAGCGAGAGGGTCGGACCGACAAAGACGATGATGCTCATGCGATCTCCTTCACGCTCACCGCGCTCCGGCGCTCGAGCGCGCGGCGGAACCGGCGGCCAGGGATGTAGTTGGGGAACGAGTGGATCCCTTCGAGCCCGGGGATAACTATCTTGACGACGGGGATGCCGAACTCCGGCTTCGTGAGATCGAAGGCGACGACGCTGTCGATCCCGACCGCGCGCAGCCGCTCGAGCTGCCAGGCGACGTCGTCCTCGAACGTGTCGCCCGCGAACGTCGGGCCCGCGGAGAACGGGCGCTCTCCGCGCGCCGTCAGCAGCCGGCGGACGTGCCGGACCTGATCGGGGCTCCGGTGGCGGTCGTACTCGGCCCGGAGGAGGTCGTCGCGCGCGCCCGAGATGACCGTGAGCCGGGTCTGCGCGGCCTCGGTGAGGGCGCGCAGCAGCGCGACGGCGCGCGACGGATGGCAGCCTTGCCCGCCGGAGCCGTGGAGCGCCCGGACGGCGTCCTCCGTCCGCTCGGCGATCAGGCACTCGTACGAGGGGATACCGACGTCGGAGGTGGTCTCCCACGCGCCGACGGCGACCCCGGCGGCCGCGAATTTCGCGAGCACCTCGCGGCAGCCGGGATCGTCGATGCTGTCGAGATCGAGCCGCCTCGCGTCCCGCTCCTCGTCGGTGAGGGCGCCCCACACGGCCGTGGCGTCGCGCTCGACCACCTCGCAGATACCGTAGCTCACCGCCTCGAGGAGCCCGTTCCCCGACGAGAGCCCGTTGGTCGAGCAGCAGAAGATACCCGGGTTGACGCGGCCCGTCGCGGTGGCGTTGACGTGCACGAGCTCGTAGGGGACCCACACGGGGGCGCCGCGCATGAGGTCGTAGCCCTCGGCCCACAGGAGCGGGGTGTCCTCGTCGAACGGCACGCTCGAGGTCCGCGGCAGCGCGGAGACGTCGGCTATCGCGTGGGAGCGCCGGAGCTCGCGAGAGGAGCCGAGGAGCAGCGGCCGGACGATGTTCTCGCCGTGATAGGCCTCGATCGACTCCATCAGCCCCGAGACCTTCGCCGCCGCGAGCGTCAGCCCCTTTCCCTGGCTGACCGAGAGAGAGCGCGAGTTGGGGCGGCAGACGACGACGACCGGTATCCCGATCGCGTCGAGCCCCGTGACGTTGGCGATCCGCGTGATCCCCATCGCCGGCATGAAGCCCTTGATGCGATCCAAGGTCTCCTCGGGCGAGGCCGTGCGGTGGGTGCCGTTCATGAAGCGCTTCTTCTCGGGGCCCGAGAGCCCCGGCATGGGCGGAAGCTTGGTCTGAGTCTCCACGATGCTTCTCCTTCGCTCCGCGCCCGTGGCGGGCGCGGCTCGAGTTCGTTCTCCGTTCAAGTGCTCTGCAAACCGAGGACCACCGGCCTGTCGCGGCGGCCGTCGCCGCGGCAGGCGTCGCGCCGCGCGCGGGCAATGGCCGCGACGAGCCGCCGCTCCTCCGGCGGCACGCCCGGGGTGAGCTCCGCGGCGCGCGCGAGCGCGGCCGCCCTGCCGGCGTCGTCCCCCGCGGCGGCAGCGACGTCGGCCTCGAGGTGCGCCGCGGCGAGCGCGAGCAGGGGCGCGCTCCGCGGGGCGGCCCCCCCGAGCGCGGCGAGGCGCGCGCGCAGCCGATCGAGGTGCGCCCCCGCCGCCTCGGCCTCCCCCCGCGCGAGGGCCGACTCGGCGCGCGCGTAGAGCACGGCGAGCTCGCCGTAGGGCGAGCGCCACACGCGGGCGCGCGCGGGCCGGGCGCCGTCGAGCCACGCGCGGACCGGGGCCGCGTCGCGGCGCGCGAGGCCGAGCGAGATCGCGTTCTGCGCGGCGAGCGACGCGAGGTCGAAGAGGCCGATCCACGCGGCGTGACAGGCCGCGACCTCGAAGAGCGCCGCCGCCTCGGCGAGCTCGCCCGCGGCCGCGACGCTGCTCGCGAGGCGCACGCGCACCATGAGGGCGCGGCGGAAATCGGCGAGCTCCTCGGCGAAGGCGAGCGCCCGGCGCTGGTGCGCGAGGCCGCGCTCGTGCTCGCCGCTGGCCGCATGCGCGGCGCCGCGCCACGCGTGCGCGGCGGCGAGGCACTGCGGCGGCACGTCGCCGCGCGGCGCGGCGAGCAGCGCGTCGAGCCGCGCCTCGTGCTCGGCGCGGCGCTCGCCGGTCGCGCACACGAGCGCGGCGTCGAGCTCCGCCCAGCAGCGCTCCGCGGCGGACGCGCCGGGCGCAGAGCGCTGCTGAGCGACGTCGTCCCGGAGCGCGTCGAGCGCGGCGGTCTCGCCCAGGTTGTGGAGCGCGGCGAGCAGGACGCGCCGCGCGAGCGCGCGGCGGCGCTCCGGGAGGCCGAGGCGGAGCGCCGCCTCCGCCGCCTGCCGCGCGAGGGCGGGGCGCGACATGCGGAGCATCGTCCTCGCGAGCGCCACGAGCGCGTCGGCCCGCGCCTCGGGAGAGAGGCCGGGCGACGCCAGGGCGTCGCCGAGGATCGCGGCGGCCTCGTGCAGCGCGCCGGCGCGGCAGAACGCTTCGCCCCGCGCGACCGTCGCGGGCCCCGGCGTCACGGCGGGGGCGGCCGCTTCGCTTTCGAGCGCGGGCGCGGGCGCGGTCGCGACGCGGAGGAGCCCCGGCCCCTCCTCGATCTCGGCCACGATCGCGGCCCACCCGGGGCTCGGGCGCCCGCTCGCGGTGACGACGAGGGCGAGCGGCTCCGTCTCCAGGGCGCGCGCGAGGAACGCGACGGCGTGCTGCGTGTCGGCGTCGGCGCCGTCGACGTCGCGGAGGACGAGCACCGTGGGCTCGAGCGTGTGCTCCGCGAGGAAGGCGCGGAGCGCCTCGGCCACGGAAGCCGGGTCGGGCGGCAGCGGGCACTCCGGCGCGTCGTGCGCGGCCTCGATGCGGCCGAGGGCAGCGAGGAGCGCGCCGCCCGCCGGGTGGGCGTCCGCGAGGGCGCGCAGCAGCGCGAAGGGCGCGGACATCCCGCCGGCGGGCGCGGCGGGCGCGATGAACCGGAGGCCGTCGCGGCGGGCTGCGTCGCGGAGCGCGTCGAGCGCGGCGCCATCGCAGGGGTCGAGGAGCGCGGTGACGGGCCGGCGCTGCTCGGCCGCGCGGGCGAGGCGCTGCCACGCCTCGCCCGGCGAGACGCCCGGCGGGCGAGCCCGCGGCGGCTCGTGCGGGGCGCCTGCCTCGGCGAGCGCGTCGGCCACCCACACCTCGAAGGCGAGCGTGAGCCCGAGGCGGTTATGGAACGTGTGGGCGAGGTTGGTCAGGACCGTCGCCAGCGGCACGCCGAGCGCTCCGCGCCGCGACGCCTCGGCGAGCTCGGGCAGATCCGCGTCGAACGCGGTGAGGAGCGCGCGCTCGCCGGCGACGAGCTCGCCGAGCGCGGCGAGCCCCTCTCCCCGCACGAGCGCGCGCACCAGCGCGACCGACTCGGCGTCCGGCGCTTCATAGACGAGCTCCACGCCCGAGATCGCGCGGGCGAACGCGCGCCAGTGCCGCGCGTACCCCGCGAGGAACGACCGCCGCGCGTCGCCCGTGACGCCCGCGCGCGCGAGCAGCGCGTCGAGCGCGCACGCCGCGACGAGGGCGCGCGCCCGCGGTCGCCCCGCCGTCTTCCGGATGCAGCCGAGCGCGAACCTGCTCGACGCGAAGAACTGCCGCTCCGCGATCTCCATCCCCGCGGGCCCTCCGTGTTTCTCGAGCTCCGGCTCGTAAACGGCGGCCTCCGCGCGCGACACGGCGGCGCAGCACGCCGCCGCCGCGTCCACGCGCGCCGCCACGTCGACGGGGTCGCGCCCGGGCGCCACGCGCACGCGCAGCCGCAGGTGGTCGCCTCCCTCGGCGTACCGGAGGAAGAAGAAGCGATCGATCGCGCCGCGCTGCTCGAGCTCGGACACGAGCGGATCGACGAGCCCGAGGAGGAGCGCGTCGGTCCCCTCCCCCTCGAGGCCCCGATCGTGGAACAGCTTCCGGTAGATCCAGCTCATCGCGCGCTCCTCTCGCCGTCGATCTCGACGAGCAGCTCCGCCGCGTGCGGCCTCCCGTCGAGGCGCAGCCACGACGCCTCGGGCTCCGGCAGGAGCTCGGTGAAGACGAGGTACCCGCTCGTCCCGCCGCCGGGACCGCCGAGCAGGCGAGCCAGCCCGATCAGCGTGAACGGGCTCTCCCAGTCGACGTACATGTTCGTCTCGGTGAAGCCGAAGCCGGCCACCTCCCGCCCGACGTACCGGGCGAACCCCCGGCTCGGGAGATCGAGCTCGCGCCGCAGGCGCGCGATCGCGCGGAAGTACGACGCGTACGGCTGCTTCGGCTCCTTGCGCGGGATCGCGCTCACCGGGATCGCCCACCGCGCGCGCTCCACCACGACGCGACCGACCGTGAGGCGCGGGCGCCGCGGGGCCAGCGCGGCGCCCCGGGCCAGGTCGAGGCGATCGAGCACGTTGTAGAGGTCCGCCCGCTCCGCGACCGTGTCGTCGCGGAGCCGCGGCGAGAGCGCGCGGAGCAGGAAGTGCGGATCGGGGAGCGCGGCGTCCCGCAGGAAGCCGAGGTGGATCGGCTCGATCTCTCGGCCGAGGCGCCGCGATCGCAGCCGGAGCTCGATCGCCGCCGCGTCGAAGCGGAGGGAGAGATCGCGGAGCGGCAGGACCTTGTCGCCCGGCGCGCTCGGCTCCCACGGGACCTCGAGCGCCCACGCCGTGAGGCGCGGGTGCACCTGGAAGTTGAGGCCGAGCGTGGGCGAAAGCTCGACGGGCAGCGGACCGTCCTCCCGCGCCAGGCGGCGGCGGATCGCCTCGAGGGCCTCAGGGGCGCGCCCCTCGACGTCCGCGAGGTAGCGCGACAGGTACTTCGCGCGCCCGGCCTGCGCGCCGTTGAGCACGACGCGCGGCGCTCCGCCGTCGCGCGGGCAGGGAGGCGCGATCTGGAGGAAGAGCGCCATCGACGACGGCGCGTCCGGGGCGGCGAGCCCCTCGAAGAGGCCTGGATCGAGGCGCACGGCGTCGCCCGTCGCCGCGGCGGCGACGCGGCCGAGCTCCGCGTCGATCCAGCGGATCGGCTCGGACGCGCCGCGGATGAGCGCGACGCGCCGCGGGTCCTCGAGGATCTCGGTCACGAACCCGCCGACGTCGTCGCACACGCCGTCACGGCCGAACCGCTCGATGAACGCCGCGCAGAGCCGGCGGTGCGCGGCCCCGCAGGCGCTCGCGCGCACGAAGCGCACGACCGGCTCGAGCGCCTCGGCGAGCGCCCCGCGTGGGACAGGGAGCTCCGCGCCGAAGGCGCCGTCCACCATGACGTCCTCGAGCAAGGACGAGCGCCCAGGGCCGCGGCCGAGCTCGGCGGCGAGGCGCGCGCGGGTCTCGACGCCGGCGGTCGCGTAGTCCTCGAGGCGCCGCGCGACCGAGCGGAGCTCGTCCGGCGCGCCCGCGCACCCGATCTCGCCCAGGGCGTCCGCCGCGGCGCGCAGCGCCGCAGGGGTCGGCCCCACTGGGACGCTCGCCGGCTCGAGCATGCCCGCCTCGACGAGCTGCTCGAGCACGTCGCGGCACGCTCGCTCGTCGGCGTCGTCCGACGCGAGCGCCCGGGCGGCGTCCTCGAGCGTGCGCCCCTCGGCGCCCTCGACGAGGCGGGCGACGGCGGGGGTCCACCCGAGCGACATCACCTCGCCCGACCGGGCGCGCGAGAACACGACCGACGGCGCGGCGCCCGCCGCGAAGCGCCGGAGCGGGTTCATCCGGAGCGGCAGGCGCGCGCGTGCGTGGGCGTGAGCCGCCGGCTGAGAAGAGATCGCGCGCGCGACGAGCTCCCCGGCGTGCGCGAGCGCGAGCTGCGGGAGGCTGCGCCACCGCGCCTCGTCGGACGTGCGCGGCGTGCGCGGCGCGCGCGGCGCGTCACCGACGTCCGGGGGCGACGCGGAGAGGTCGAGCAGCGCGACGCCCGCGAACCCCGCGAACGGCGTCGTCCGCGCCGTCGCGCGGAAGACGTAACGCGCGATCGTGGCCTCGCGGATCTGCTGCGCCGAGGTGAGCGGCGCGCCGCTCGGGATCTCCGCGAGCTTCTGCGCCGTGGTATAATGGTCGGCGCTCGAGAGCAGGATCCCCCCGAGCAGGCGCGAGCTCCCGAGCGTCTGCCGGAAGCGCTCCGACGCGGCGATCCACTCCGCGGCGAACGTCGCCTCGTAGCGCTCCTCCAGCGCGGCGCACCGGGCCGCGCGCGCGTCGACGAGCGCGAGCGCGGCGCGCGCCCCCTCCGGCGGCGCGGTCCTCGCGCCCTCGAGCGCGCCGGCCGCCACGGCCTTTCCGTTGAACAGCCGCCGCTTCACCTCGAGCGCCGCGCGGCGCAGCGCCTCGTCCTCGCACCCGCGCACGACGTCGAACATGCGCGCCGCCGCGTCCTCCCGCGCGGCCGCGAGCTCGAGCTCGGCCACGGCGAGCTCGCGCTCGACCGCGGGGCTCTCGCGGAGGCGGAGCCCGGCGAGCGCGTCGGCCGGCATCCCCGCGATGCGCAGCGCGCCCCACGGCGCGATCTGGAGCCCGCGGCTCATCGCGGCTGCCCTCCGCGAGGCGCCTCTCGGGGCGTCGGCTGGCGGTGCCCTCCGACGGCGAACGCGAAGAACGCGGTATGATCGCGGCCGTCGAGCCCGAGGACCTCGTCGACGACCGCGGGGGCGAAGCCGCCGGTCGCCGTGTAGGTGAGCCCGAGCGTCTCCGCGACGAGGTAAAGGCGGTCGGTGAGCCACCCCGCCGCGAACGCCGCGCCCCGGTAGCCGCGATCGCCGAACGCCACGAGCCACCGCCCGATCGGGACCACCAGGAAGAGCACCGCCGCGCCCATGGCGTGCTCGCGCTGAAGGATCGCGGTCTCGGCCATCCGCGCGCGCGACGCCGGGCCGATCGGCGCGAGGCGGTGCTCGCCGCGGTCGTACCGGTGCGCGCCGGGCGGGACACCGTCGACGTCGAAGACGACCGGAAACAGCAGCGGATCGAGCGTCGCGTCCGCGAGCCCTGCCGGCCGCGCCGCGGCGGCCGCGAGCAGCGTCCCGAGCGTCGCCGCGTCGAGGGCGCCCGCCGCAAGCCTTCCGCTCCGCCGCGCGGCGATGACCGACGCGAGCGAGCGCTGGACCGGCTCGAGCGCGCGCGGCGCGGGCAGCGAGAGTGCGCGCTCCGCGTCCCCGGGCAGCGGCGACGGCGCGGGGAGCGCGGGCTCCGGCGACGGCCGCGTCTCGGGGTAGCGGCTCGCGACGACGAGCTCGGCAACCCCCCGCAGGGGCTGGGTCGCCGCGGCGAGCGTGGACGAGATCCTGTGATCAGCGAGAGACATCGCGGGCCTCCGTGGCTGCGCCCCTGAGCGCGATGAGGAGATGCGGTGCGAGATCGATGCCATCGACGCCGACGACGCGCGCGACGACCTCGTCGTCGAACGTCCAGACCGTCGTCGCCTCGAGGCCGAGCTCCTGGGCGAGGAGCTCCACGCGGTGGGCCATCAACCCGGCGTCGAGCAGCGCGTAGGTGTACCCGCGCGCGTAGTACTTGGAGCACGCCCGCGCGACCGAGCCGACGACGACGATCACGGCGCCCGCGCGCTCCACGGCCGCGGCGTGCTCGGCGCTCCCGCCCGCGAGCACGGCGCGCGCGAGGGCGCCCGCGGCCACGCCGGCGCGGAGCGGCGTGAGCGCTCGCGCGGCGAGCTCGAACCGGTGGACGCCCGCCGCGAGCCCGGGGACCCGCGCCGCGGCGACGTACGCCTCCGCCGAGCCGAGGTTCCCGGCCGACGCGGTGGTGCGACGCACGTGCGCCTCGCCCTCGGCGCGGCGCTCGACGCGCCCGCCGAAGCTCAGCTCGAGCAGCGCGCCGAGCGCGCCCGCGTCGAGCGTCCCCGTCGCGTCGCGCCGGCGCGACAGCGCGGCCCCCACCGGCGCGCCGAACGCTGCGGCGAGCGGCGTGACGTTCGTCGTGCCCGCGCCCTCCGGAGGCCGCCGCGGCGACGGCGCGGCCGGCGTGCTCTGCAGCTTCCGCACCTCCGGGCTGATGTGCGCCTGCATCCCCGCGTGCTGGCCGATGTGCCACGGCTGGACGACCGTCGTGTTGTGGAACATCCGCGCGAGGCTCTCCGCGTGGCCGGACGGGAGCGTCGCCGTCCGCGGCGGCGCGTCGCCGCCGCAGAGCGGGCAGCTGGGCAGCCTGGTCATGAAGGGGTGGAGCGCCGTCTCGCCGGCGCCGGGCCGCCACACCTCGACGTGCTCCAGCGGGGCCACCGCGAGCAGCCCGCTCGCGTGGAAGATCACGTGCTGCGCGACCCGGCTCACGAGCGCGCGCCCCCAGAGCGCGCGAAGAGCGCCGTCGTCGAGCGCGGGATCCGCCGCGGAGGCGCCGATCTGGAGCCGCACGCACGCCGGGCACGCGGACGCCCCGGGGATCGTGAGCGGCCCGATCGTCCACGTGCCGGGGTTCGCCGCGAGCATCGGGACGCGCGCCGCGATGCACGCGCGCGCCGCCGCCTCGAGCGCCTCCTGGTCGCCGATCACCACGGCCAGATCGACCTCGCCCTCGGCGAGCTCCCCGGCGCTCGCGGCGAGGCGGACGTCGGCGACGCCCGCCTCGCGGAGCATCGTCACGAGCATCCCCGCGAGCTTCGCGTCGCCGTCCCCCAGCGCGCGCACGCGCGCGCCTTCGAGCGCCCGCTGCGCTTCCCCCCGGCTGCGGTTGCGCCCGGTCCGGCGGAGGTACCTGCTGAAGAACGCGCGCTGCGCCCGGCGCGGCTCCTCGGCCTCGTCGGCCGCGGCGCCCTCGCCCTCCTCGAGCATGCCGTGCATGTGCATCAGGTGGATCGCGTCCCGCAGGTCGGAGGCGACGACACCCGGAAACGCGGCCTCGACGTCGCCGACGGTGCGCGTCCCGTCGAGCAGCGGCACGAGGTTCTCCATCACCCACGGGAGCGACGCTCCCTGGATGATCTGCGCCTCGCCGCCGAGGACGTGGAGCGCTCCGCCCGGGAGCGTCACGCGGAGGAGATCCTCGACGAAGCGCGGGCGCTCCGGGCAGCGGAGCTCCCAGTAAAGCTCGGCGAAGCGGCTGAGATCGCGGGCCTCGTAGGCATCATCGGACGGGCTCATCGGTCACCTCCCACGCCGGACGATCCGGCGATCGCGAGCGGGTGCTCGGCGAAGTACCCCGCGAGCGACGCCCCGCGCCCCGCCGCGTGCTCGCCGGCGGCGCACCGCCCGCACAGCCCGACCCGGGCGAAGCGCCGCGCGCGGAGCGCGCCCGACGTGACGTCGCACTCCCAGAAGCGCCCCATGCGCGCGGCTCCGGCGCGGGGCGGCTCGGGCGCGCCGCGCTCCTTGGAGAGCGCGAGCGCCTCCGCGGCGAGCAGCGCCGCGGCCTGCTCGGTGACGGCCGCGAGCTCGCCCTGGAACCAGGGGCGAAGGTCGCCCGAGGCCCCGAGCGCCTCGAGGGCGTCGTGCGCCTCGAGGTCCAGCGCGACCGAGCGCACCCGCCGCGAGAAGCAGGCGAAGCACGGCGTGCGGCCGGGGACGATCGACGGCCCGATGCGGAGCTCGTGCGCGAGCAGCGTGCCCGACGTCCAGGCGACGCGCGCCGCGAACGCCGCCGCGTCGAGCGCGTGCGCCGCCGCGGGCCGGGGGCGATCGGTCGCGAGGACGATCACCGCGTCGGGCAGCGCCCCCGGCGCGCCCGCGTCCAGCGCCGACGTCGTGACCCGCGCCCCCGCGCCGGTCAGGAGCTCCGCGCATCGGGCGCCGAGCTTTCCGTCACGGAAGACGTGCACCGCGGGCGCGCCGGCGGCGCGCTCCGAGGCCGGGCTCTCCTCAGGCGAACGGGATCGGATCATCGGTGATCGACTCCTCTGTGCGAGCGCCGTACCCGAGCCTCTCCGGCGCGTCGTACAGGCGAGGGTGCGCGAGGTAGCGCGCGTGGTGGGTGAAGCTGATGGGCAGGAGCTCGGGCACGATCACCTTCACGACGACGATCCCGAAGTCGCGGACCTCGGGCATCGTCACGTCGACGGCGACCACCTCCATGCCGAGCGCGGCGATCCGCGCGACGATCGCCGCGAGCGGGTCGTCGCCCTCGATCGGGCGGGGGAAGGCGGTCGCGACCGGCGCCTCGCGCGTGGCGAACGCGAACCGCGCCGGGCCGTCGGGCCCCGCGTAGAGGCGCCCGAACGACTCGGGCGTCTGATCGGCGTCGGTGAAGAACGACGCCCGGGTGACCGGCGGAGCGGGCTCGCTCAGCGCCACCCGCAGGCTCCCCACCTCTTCGAGGACGCGCGCCGCCGCGGCCTCGCCGTCGGGGCGGCAGGCCGCCATCGCGATCGCGTGCGGCGCGCCGTGCGCGCACGTCTGCACGGCGCCGATCACGGGGACGCCGACGTCGGTCGTGAGATCGAGCAGCGCCGTCTCCGTGCCCGCGGCCTCGGCGCCGCGGAGGAGCGCCGCGACGAGCGGGCTCCGCGCGCTCCCGGGCGCGATGCGCGGCATCCGGAGCTGGTGCAGCCAGAACAGCGCGAGGCTGTCGCGCTCGATCACCTCGCACAGGCCGGAGAGGATCGCCTGCCGGAAGCTCGCGCCCGCCGCGAACCCCGTCGAGAGCGGGAAGAGCGCGTGCTCGCGGATCGGCAGCGGCAACCCCATGTACGTCGCCGTGAGCGGCACCCAGATCGGGCGCTCGTGGGTGAGCGAGAAGCCGCGCACCCAGAGCTCGTCGCGATCCGGATCGGGCTCGCGCAGGCGGAAGGCCGACGGCGCGCGGGCCCGCTCGCGCGCAGAGCAGCGCGGCAGCCGCGCGGGGTCGAGCGCGCGATCGCCGAGCGAGCGCGGCGTCGCGCGCAGCACCCCCTCGGTCGGGTACATGACGCCGCAGTAGCGCTCGAGGGCCTCGCAGACGGCCCGGATCTGGGCCGTGGTCTCGTCGACGGCCGTGCCGGAGCCGGTGAGCGACCCGAGCTTCGAGCCCACGCTCGACGGGCCCGGGTGGAGCGCCGCGGGCCTGCCGAGGAACGCGGTGAAGCCGTGCATCTGCCCCTCGAAGCCGGGGGGAAAAATGAACCGCCGGACACGGCGGATGATCCCGCAGCGCTCGTCGATGAGCGGCGCGAGGCGATCGATGAGCGAGATCTCCGACATGGCGGCGGCTCCTAGAGCGGGGCGGGCGGCGCCCCGGGCGCCCGGACGCGCGACGCGCGTCCGGGCCGCCCAGGGCGCGCCTACGGGTTCACTTCGTGCCGGCGCCGAGCTCGACGCCCTTGGCGATCGCGGCCGAGACGAGGGCGTCCTGGCCCATGACGTCGAGCGCCTTGTCGTGCATGCGGATGACGCTCTCGAGCTGCCCCTCGTCGAGGCCGTCGAGCGACGAGTTCGACGAGACGCTGATCGAGCTGACCGAGGAGAAGCACCCGCTGCAACACGCGGAGCTCAGCGGGATGGCCTGAAGCGTCTCGTTGCTCTTCTCGCTGATCTTCTTGAGGGTGAGCTCGAGACGCTGCACGCCGGCCTTCGTGTCGACGACGTCGGTCGCGCCGGCGGTCGTCTGCGTCTCGATCATCGACTCGGTATTCTGGATGGTGAGCATGGCAATCTCCTTACAGACGTTGACTACGTATCGACGCGCGCGGTCGCTCGCGATGATTCGCGAACGACCGCGCGCGCCCTCTCGGATGCGCTCCGAAGAGTCCTTGAGGTCCAAGGCGGCATGCCGCCTGTGACACCCCGTGAGCGTCGGACAGCGAGCGTGCCTTCCGGCGCCGCTCCAGCCCCGAAGCTCGCGTTCCTTCAACCTTCAAGCAACGCGCATGCCGCGGGGCCCGAGCTCACGACCGCAGCCCGGGACCGGCGGAGCGCCGGCCAGGGCGCGGGCGGCATCCCCAGGATGCGGCCCTCGATGCGCAACTACGCGCGCAATTGAGCGAGGTTTCGCTCAACATGCGCACGCAGATCTCCGAGGCGCCTCAGGGACGAGGAGGGCGTATCGTTCCCGCGAGGCACCGAAGCACCATGCGTCGACACCGGCTCACCCTCCCTCTCCTGCAGATCGCCCTGCTCGCGGCGTGCGTGCAGCGCCTTGACCCGGACGACGGCGCGGGGACGGACGCCGGGCCCACGTTCCCGTGCCCGCCGGGCGCGGTGGAGACCGGCGCGGGCTGCGAGCCGGCGGGCGTCCCGCCCGGGCGGTGCGGGAGCGGCTTCACGCCCGACGGTGCGCAGGGCTGCGTGCCCGTCCTGCCGGCGGAGGCGGGCCCGCCAGGTCAGATGGCCGTCCCCGGCGAGGCGGCCTGGCGGGAGGTCGCTCCGTGCGGAACGGGCCCGTGGGGCGGCGCGCCGATCGACGAGACGACCGAGTTCGTCGACGCGGCCTACGCCGGGGCGGAAAGCGACGGCACGGAGGCCAGACCGTGGACGACGATCCAGGACGCGATCGACCGCGCGGCCGAGGGCGCCGTGATCGCGATCGCGGAGGGCAGCTATGTCGAAGAGCTGCTGATCTCAGGGCAGCCCGTGCGCCTCTGGGGCCGGTGCCCCGCGCGCGTCGAGATCGTCGGGCCGCCCGCGGCGATCGCCGTCCAGGTCGACAGGGGCGCGAGCGCCACGGAGATCCACGACCTCGCTGTCCGCGGGCAGGGCATGGGTCTCGGTGTGGCGAACGCGCGCGATGTCCTGGTCGAGCGGGTCTGGATCCACGACACCGGCGACATCGGCCTCCTCGCCGCGGGCCTGGAGTCCGAGACGAGCCTGACCGTGCGCGGGGCGCTCGTGGAGCACACAACGGGCGCGGGCATGGTCGTGGCGGACGCCGCCGTGAGGCTGGAGGGCACGGTCCTGCGCGATATCGATCTCGCCACCGGGGACCGGGGGCACCCGTTCTACGGCCATGCGATGGCGATGCAGGTCGAGTCGTTCGAGCGCCGCGCGAGCGTGACGGCGCGATCCGTCGTCATCGAGCGCGTCGGGGGGCTCGGGGTCAGGTTCTCCGGAGCGGACGGCGTCGTCGAGGACAGCGTCGTCCGCGACGTCGCCTGGCTCGCGGAGGACCTACCGGGCACTGGGCTCGCGGCGACCCATATCCCGAGCTTCGATCCGGGGACCCTCACGGTCCGGGGCAGCGTCCTGGAGCGGAACCACACCGCCGCCATCGCGATGATCGGCGCGGAGGCGACCATCGAGGCGACGGTCGTGCGCGACACGGGTCTGGCGCTGACGGAGGGCGATCCGGGCCACGGCATGGGCCTCTACACCGAGCCGAGCCGCGTCGACGACCGCCCCGCCCGCGTGGCGCTGCGGCACGTCCTCGTCGAGCGGAGCCGCGAGAGGGGGGTCGTCGTCAACGGCTCCGACGTCGAGATCGACGGCCTCCTCGTGCGGGAGATCCTCCCCGGCGCGCCGGACTACGGCGCGGGGCTCGAGATCGCGCACGATCAGCGGCGCTCGAGCGCCCAGGTGCGCGGCAGCGCGGTGGAAGGCAGTTACGGGATGGGGATCGCCGTCTTCGGGGCCGACGCGACCCTGGACTCGACCGTGGTGCGCGACACGAGGCCGCTGCCGTCGAACGAGGAAGTCGGCCGGGGCGTCAATGTCCAGTCGCTGCCCGACCTCGGCGAGCGCGCGAGCGCGCACCTGCGCAACGTCCTTATCGAGTCGAGCAGGGACGGCGGCCTCTTCCTCAGCGACTCGGACGCGACCGTCGACTCGACGACGATCACGGACACCCTGGGGCGCACGCTCGACGGCGGGAACGGCTACGGCTACGGCATCATCGCCTACAACAACGAGACGGGTCAGGCGGACGCCCTCGTCCGGAACAGCGTGATCGAGCGGAGCACCGCGGCCGGCATCTACAACGTCGGCGCGACGGTGCGGCTCGCGTCGACGACCTTCACGTGCGAGCCGCTCGACCTCGTGAGGTACGTCGATGAGCGCTCCCCGGCGGTCTACGAGGATCTGGGCGGGAACGTCTGTGGCTGCGATGGCCGCACCATCGACTGCAAGGCGGAGCCGACGCGCCTCGAGCCCCCCCGCGCGCTGCCGCCGCCTCCGCCTCTGCCCGCAACCGAGGATTGAGGCTCCGCAAAAGCTCGTTCAGGCGTGGCGCGTCGGCGCCGCAGCGCTCGCTGGTCTCGAGCTTGCATGAGCAGCGACCATCGCATCGCCCAGGTTGCCGGCGGGGAGCGGGACGGTCTGCTCGCGTCGCACGAGGCGATCCTCGAAAGAAGGGGACTGTGCCATGTTCTCGAACCAGCACTTCAGCCGATCGGTTTCCATCATGTCAGCAGGGAAGGGGCGGCGTGGTGCGCCCACGCTGGGATGGATGCTCGCGGCGCTGAGCCTCACGGGCACCGCGTTTGCCCTGCCCCCCTTGCCGCCGCCCGGCGAGGGCGGGCCGGTGCTCGACCCAGTCGATCCCTCGACACAACCGCCCGCGGCACCTTCCGGCGTCAGCGTCGGCACACGCACAGCGACGACGGTGGCGCTGTCCTTCCGCGATTCTTCGCCCTACGAAACGGGCTATCAACTGCAGCGGCGCGGCGGGGGCTCGACCAGCTGGGTAACACGGCGCAGCTTTGGCGCCTTGAGCTCGGGCGCGACAGCCAGCTTCACCGATTCGGACCTCACCCCGGACACGTCCTATTGCTATCGTGTGCGCGCGTACAACCAGTACGGCCAGCGCTTCTCGCCGGAGCGCTGCGTGTTCTCGCGCGACAGCCGGGGGTTTCGAGTCTGGCGGGCGCAGCTCGAGGTGCGCGTGGCCGATCGCAGCGACGCCAACACGGATGACGCGGTGTTCGCGCGCCTGAACGGCGGCGCCGTGCCTTCCGGCAACATCACGTACATGGACTACGGGCGTGACGACTTCGAGCGCGGCAGCACGTTCACGTACGACCTGAACCTCGACTCCATCGACGACATCGGGGACATCACGCAGATCACCCTGTCCAAGGAGGGCGATGATGCTCTCTGCGTGCAGGGCTTCTCGCTCCTGGTGAACGGCATGGAGGTCTTCGATCGCGACTTCGGGTCTGCCTCCAGCTGCCACTGGCTCGACACCGACGGCGGCCATTCCCCGACGCTCACCGTCAGCCATGCGGAGCTGCGCGCCCACCCGGCCTGGGCGGGCTACAATCACACCGCCGCCCAGTTTCTGCTGGCGTTCGGCATCCCCAACGAGGAGCTGGTGAGCCGGGTCGAGGCGCTGGTCGGTGACTCGCTGCACGGGGAGGACCTGTACTGGGGCAACCTGTACGGCCCTGCGGTGGAGATCACCCGCGGCTGCCCGGCGAGCGAAGCCGAGTGCACGACGGCCCACGTCGACCTCGATCTGGCCTACAGCACATGGCTGCCCGACCCCGAGGTGGACGTCGATTTCGATCTGGATTTCGTGTGCGCTGACGGCGCGCTCAGCATCGTCACGAGCAACCTCGAGGTCGATGCGGACTCCGATTGGTACTATGAGGTCCTGGGTCTCGGTCTGCTCGAGATATTGGACTACAAGGTTCGGCGCGGCGTGGAGGCAGCCTGGGAGGAGATCTCGCAGACGCTCGACGTCGGCGCGGAGTGCCGCGTCAACGTGACACCCGAGGGCGGCCTCTCGATCGAGGCCGTGCCGAAGTCGGGCGGGCCCCGCGTGCGACCGGGGCTCGGGGTCTTCAAGGGCGCCGTCGATTCACCGGTCGCGCGCCCCTGATCAAGCTCGCGCGGAATGCCACGCCCGAAGAGAGCTGGCCTACTTCATCACCTCGGGCGCGCGGGATGACGGACGCCGAGGCGCGCTGCCGGGAGAGCGCCTCGGCGGCGCGCGGCGATCGTCGCGCCGGATGGCGCTGTCTTTTTTTTCTGACAAGGAAGGAAAAATCGATCGTGGATGTAGTATGTTCACGCGCCGCGCGCCTGCCCGGTCGACGATTCAGCCCGCTCGCTTCCTTCTACAGAGCCGTCATCGAGCGCCGCGCGGACTCTCAGGTGAACATTCTCGATGATGGAGCGCTCAATGACACGGATGAAGCTTCTTGGAATGCTGATGGTCGGGCTCGCGCTCGTTGCGTGCGGCGATGATGGCGAGGGGAGCAATCCTTCCGGCACCAGCAGCACCAGCGGCACCGGCGGCACGGACGGCACCGGCGGCAACGGCGGCACGGACGGCACCGGCGGTAACGGCGGCGACGGCGGCACGGACGGCACCGGCGGCGATCTCGGGGGCGACCTCGATGACAAGCAGCTCGGCGACCTGACGGACGAGGAATCGCAGGCGGTGTGCGACGAGATCGCCGCGTCGGCCAGCGACATCTCGAAGGAGGACGCGTGCGAGTTCGCGGGCTTGGTCGCAGCCGCGCTCGGCGGCGCCGACTGCGCGACCGCCAAGGAAGAGTGCATGAACGACCCCGAGGAGCCTTCGGAAGAGGGGATGTGCCCCACGGACCAGTTCGCGGGGTGTACCGCCACGGTCGCCGAGTACAAGGCGTGCACGGGCGCTCAGATCGAGTTCATCACGTCGCTCACGTGTGAATCGACCCTCGACCCCTCCGCGGAGCCGCCTCCGGAGTGCCAGGCCCTCAGCGAGAAGTGCCCGGAGCTCGGCGGCGAGGAGCCCTGACGCTCCCCCGCCGCCCGCTCACCTGTCGATCTCGGGCGCCACGACGTCGAAGCTCGCGATGAGCGCCACGAGGTCGGCCAGGAACAGCCCGGGGCTCTTGGCCTCGATCATCGCCATCGCGGTGAAGCTCCCTGTCCGGAAGCGCGCCCGGTACGCCTCCTCCGCGCCACGCCCGATGACGTAACAGCCCATGTCGCCGCGGGCGCTCTCGATGCGAGCGTACGCCTCCCCGTCGGGCCGCATCTTCTTCGGCAGCTTGCCCAGGATGTCGTCCTCCGGGTGCTCGTCGATCTTGTCGAGCGCCTGGCGGAGGATCTTCGCCGACTCGCGGCACTCCTCGACGCGGACGTAGAACCGGTCCCAGCAGTCTCCCACCGTCCCGTAGCGCCCTCGGCCCACGGGCACGTCGAACTCGAGCTCGGGGTAGACCGAATAGGCGTCCTCCTTGCGGAGATCCCATTTCACCCCGGACCCGCGCAGGTTGGGGCCGACGAGCCCCCAGTCCTTCGCCTCCTCGGCCGTGACCACGGCGACGTTGGCGAGGCGCTTGATGAAGATGTCGTTCAGGCTGATGAGCCGGTCGAACTCGACCATGATCGGCTCGAAGCGGTCGAGCCAATGCTTCACCTTGTCGGCCCACCCCTTCGGCATGTCGAACGACACGCCGCCGATGCGGTGGTAATTGAAGGTGAGCCGCGCGCCGCACAGCTCCTCGATGAAGTCGTTGATGTACTCCCGCTCTCGCAGCGCCCACGGGAAGGGCGTGACCGCGCCGACGTCCATCGCCATCGCGCCGAGCGCGATCATGTGGCTCCCGATCCGGTTGAGCTCGCAGGAGATGACGCGGAGGTACTGCGCCCGCTTCGGCACCTCGATGCCCATCAGCTTCTCGCAGGCGCTCGCCCAGGCCTCGTTGGCGAACATCGCGGCGATGTAGTCGACGCGATCCGTGTACGGCATGAAGCCGCTGTACGTGCAGCGCTCGCCGATCTTCTCGATGCTCCGGTGCAGGTAGCCGACGTCCGGCACCGCCTTCCGGATGATCTCGCCGTCCGTCGAGATGACGAAGCGGAGCACGCCGTGGGTCGACGGGTGATGAGGCCCCATGTTGAGGGTCATCTCGTCGTCCATCTCGGCGCCCGGCTCCGCGCCCCCGCGGTCGACGCTGAAGATGACCTGGCTCATGACGCCTCCGCGTCCTTCTTCGGGAGCTTGATCTTGAAGAGCTCGACGGGGTTCGGCCGCTGCGTCGGGATGCCGCGGTACTCGGCCTTTTCCTGCCAGTCCTTGCGCAGGGGGTGCCCCTCCCAGTCGTCGGGCAGGAGCAGGCGGCGGAGGTCGGGGTGCCCCTCGAAGCGCACGCCGAGCAGGTCGAAGCACTCCCGCTCCTGCCAGTTCGCCGCCGACCAGACGTCGACGAGCGTCGACACCGCCGGGCTCTCCCGGTCGAGGAACACCTTCAGGACGACCCGGTGCTTCTTCGCGTACGAGTAGATGTGATAGACGACGACGATCTTCTTGAGATCGGGATAGTCGACCCCGGTGATGCACTCCAGGTAATCGAAATCGAGCTCCGGCGCCTCGCGCAGGAGCCGGCACACGGGCTCGATCTTCGCGGGCGCCACCTGGAGCCAGGCGTCGCGATCTTTCGCGGACACGGGGTGGAAGTCGAAGACCGCGTCTTCGCCGAGCTTCGCCTGGAGCGCCTGGAAGATAGCTTCGGGTGACATGGGAGATCCGGGAGGTGTCGAGGGGAGAGGGCTCAGCCGCCCGTCGCGCCGCGGCGGCCAAGGGCCCGCTCGCTCTTGATCTTCTCCTGGATCTTGAGGAGCCCTTCGAGCAGCGCCTCGGGGCGCGGGGGGCAGCCGGGCACGTAGACGTCGACCGGGATGATCTGATCCACGCCCTTGCAGACCGAGTAGGCGTACTGGAAGAGGCCCCCGCAGTTCGAGCAGCTGCCCATCGAGATGACGAAGCGCGGCTCCGACATCTGGTCATAGAGGCGCTTCACGCGGGTCGCCATCTTGTAGGTCAGCGTCCCCGCGATGATGAACAGATCGCTCGACCGGGGGCTCGGCCGCGGCGCGGCCCCGAAGCGCTCGAGATCGCCGCGGGGGCCGCCGGTCTGCATGAGCTCGATGGCGCAGCAGGCCAGGCCGAAGAGCATGTACCAGACGCTGTTCGAGCGGCCCCAGTTGAGCAGCCAGTTGACGGTCTGGTCGACGCTCGTCGTGATGACGCCGCCGCCGTCGCTCTCGTACTTCGCTTCCCACCCGCGGGGCGGGGCCATCAGGTTCAGGTTCGATGTCATGACTCCGCACCTCCCTCGGCGGCCGCCGCCTGACCCGGGAGACCCGCCGGCGCGCCTTCGCCCGCGCCCGCGAGCGGCGCGCGCGGTCGAGCCCGGCTGCTCACGTTCTGAGCCCCGCGCGGATCCCCCTTGATGGAGCGGATCCAGTTGAAATCGCCCTTCACCCAGACATAGGCGAAGCCGAGCATCAGGATGGCCACGAAGAGGAAGATCTCGATCAGCGCGAAGAGCCCGCTGCCCTGGTCCACCCAGCGCTTGAACACCGCCGCGACCGGGTAGATGAACGCTATCTCGACGTCGAAGATGATGTAGACGAGCGCGATGATGTAAAAACGCGGGTTGAAGTTGAACCACGCGGGCCCGACAGGCGCTTCGCCGCACTCGTACGTCTCGACCTTCTCGGCGTACATGTTGTTGGGGCGCAGCAGCCTCCCGAACAACAGAGAGCCGAGCATGAAGCCGATCGCCACCAGAAAGAACGCGGCAACGCTGGCGTAGGCCATCAACATCGGGCGGAACCTCGCTCGGCTCGCCCCCCTCGTTTCAGGCGAGAGGGGTCGGATCCAGGGGTGGTTATGTAGGTGAAAAGCTGAACCGCGGCAAGCCAGCAGACCCTGGCCTCGCCGGGGCTGCTGCTCGGGATCGACAGGACGCGCGGGGCTGGGATATCGCTCGAGCGTGGGTCTCGTTGACGTGACGGTGCTCGCGGCCGTGCAGGGGGCGGCGCAGGCGCTGCCCATCTCGGCGACCGGGCATGGCGCGGCGGCCCGGCTCTGGCTCCGGGCGGCCGACGGCGACGCCTGGGTCCTCGCCGCGCAGGCGCTCGCGGCGGCGGCGGCGCTCGCGCTCGCCGTGCGGCAGCGGCTCCTCCGCGCGCTCGGCGAGGGCGCCCGGGCGCTCGCGAGGCCGTCGCTCTTCAGTTCGTCGCCGCCGGCGCGCGACGCGGCGGGGCTCGCGCTGGGCGCCGCCGTGAGCCTGATCGTCGCGGCGGCGCTCCGTCCGTGCGTCGCGCCGTGGCGGGACGCGCCGCTCGCGGTGGGGCTCGGCCTGCTCGCCACCGGCGCGGCGCTCGCGAGCACCACGCTCGCGCCGCGGCGGGACGGCCGCGACGAGACCGACGCGCCGTCGATCGCCGGGGCGCTCGCGGCCGGCGCGGCGCACGGGGTCGCGGCGCTGCCTGGCGCGTCGCGGGTCGGGGCGGCGCTCGTCGTGCTGCTCTGGCTCGGCGTCCGGCCCGCGCGCGCCGTCGAGCTCGCGCTCGCGCTGAGCCTCCCCGCGCTGCTCGTCTCGGGGCTCGCCGAGGCGCGCGCTTTCCACGGCCCGGCGCCAGGGGCGGGCGCCGTGGCGCTCGGCCTCCTCGCCGCCTTCGTGAGCGCCGCCGCGGCGGCCTCCGCGCTCCGCGCCCTCGCCGAGCGGCGGCGCGTCGGCGCGCTCTCGCTGTGGGTCGTCCCCCTCGGCCTCGCGATGGTGGCCTACGCGCGGGCGCTGCCCGGCATCTCCTGAGCGCCCCGCGGCGGCCGCACCGCAACCGTGCGACCCTCTTCAACGTCCCGATCGCACGTCCAGACCGCACGCCCAACCGCGGAGAAGCGCCGATGACCCCGACCGACCCCTCCATCCATGTCCTGATCCTCGCCGGCGGCGCGGGCACCCGCTTCTGGCCGGCGTCGCGCGCCGCGCGCCCGAAGCAGCTCCTGCCGCTGCTCGGCGGCGAGCCGCTCCTCGCCGCGACGGCGCGCCGCGCGCTCCCGCTGTGCGCCCGCGGCGGGCGCGCGGGCTGGGAGCGCGTCTGGATCGCGACCGGCCAGCACCTGGTCGCGCCCACCCGCGCGGCGCTGCCCGAGGTGTCCGAGCGGCGCCTGCTGGTCGAGCCAGCGCCGCGCAACACGGCGCCGTGCATCGGCTGGGCGGCCGCCACCATCGCGCGCGACGACCCCGAGGCGGTCGTCGTCGTGCTCCCGAGCGACCACCACATCGCCGACGTGCCGCGCTTCCTGGAGGCGCTGGGGGCCGCCGTCGCATCGGCCCAGGGCGGCGCGATCACGACGATCGGCGTCCGCCCGACGCACCCGGAGACGGGCTTCGGCTACATCGAGGTGGAGGAGGCCGCCGGGGAGGAGGGCGCGGCGCCCGCGCAGCCCCGCCGCGTGCGGCGCTTCGTCGAGAAGCCGAGCCACGAGCGCGCCGCGGAGTTCGTGGCGAGCGGCCGCTTCCTCTGGAACGCGGGGATGTTCATCTTCCGCGCGGGCGACATGCTGGCCGCGATCCGCGCCCACCTGCCGGCGCTCGCCGCGGGGCTCGACGAGATCGACCGCGCCGCCGCGCTCGGCCCGGGCGCCGAGGCGGAGGCCGTCCTGCGGGTGTTCCCGGGCCTCCCGGCCGTCAGCATCGACCACGGCGTGATGGAGCACGTCGCCGGGCTCGCCGTGGTGCCCGGCGACTTCGGCTGGAGCGACGTGGGCAGCTGGCAGAGCGCCTGGGAGCTCGCCGACAAGGACGAGCGAGGCAACAGCGCGCCCGCGGGGTCGGTGCTGATCGACGCGCACGGCAACCACGTGGTCGATCTGCGCGCGCGCGCCGCGCCCGACGATCGCCGGGTGATCGCGCTCGTCGGCGTGGAGGGCCTCGTGGTGGTCGAGACCGACGACGCGCTGCTCATCGTGCCGCGCGATCGCGCCCAGGAGGTCAAGCACGCGGTCGACGCCCTGAAGGCGCGAGGGCAGGGCCGGCACACGTGAGCGCTCTACCGGTTCGGCTCTCCCCGCCGCGCCACCGCCCGCGCGTAGATCTCGCGCCGCGGTAGCCCGAGCTCCACCGACAGCTCCTCGGCGATGTGCTTGGCCCGCCTCCCCTGGGCGAGCTCCCGATCGATGCGCGCGTCGAGCTCCTCGTCGCTCGGGCGCGCGCCCTCCGCCGCCGGCGCCGCGGGCGCGAGCACGAGCGTGATCTCCCCGAGCCACTCCCGCTCGATCGCCGCGAGCTCCTCCACGCTGCCGCTCAGGATCTCCTCGTGCACCTTCGTCAGCTCGCGCGCAACGACGGCGCGCCGCCCGGGCATCCGCTCGGCGAGCTCGGCGAGCGTCTCGCGGAAGCGCCTCGGCGACTCGAACAGCACCACCGCCTCCGGCGTCGACGTGACGAGGGCCAGCGCCTCGCGCCGCTCGCGCCCGCCGCGGGGCAGGAACCCGACGAAGCGGAAGCCCCCCGTCACGAGCCCCGACGCGCTCACCGCCACCATGACCGCGCTCGGCCCGGGGATCGCCACGACGCGCGCCCCCGCCTCCGTGGCCGCGCGCACGAGCGCCGTCCCCGGATCGCTCACGACCGGCGTGCCGGCGTCGGTCATGAAGGCGATCGACTCGCCCGCCGCGAGCCGCGCGGCCGCGCGCGCCGCGTCCGCCTCCGAGGCGTGCGCGTCGAACCGGTCGACCGGCTTGCCCGAGACGCCGAGGTGGCCGAGGAGCGCCCGGGCCCGCCGCGTGTCCTCCGCGAGGATCCGGTCCGCCCCGCGCAGCGTCTCGACCGCGCGCAGCGTGATGTCGCCGAGGTTGCCGATCGGCGTCGCCACCACGTAGAGGCACCCGCGGTCGCTCGACCCGCCCTGCTCGCCGCCGCTCGACACGGCCTAGTCCATCTCGACGGCGTCGCCGAGCTCCTCCTGGAGGTACGTCCGCAGCTTGGACTGGAGCCGCGCCTCGAGCTGGCGCACGCGCTCGCGCGAGATGCCGAACTCGTTGCCGAGCTCCTGGAGCGTGAGCGGGTCCTCCGCGGCCATGCGCTTGTCGAAGATGATCACGTCCTTGCCCTTCAGCGTCTCGCGGAACTTCGAGAGCCGATCGTGGACGAGCATGCCCATCTCGCTCGCCTCGAACGCGGTGTCCGGGCTGGCCCCCGACGACACGAGCAGCTCGACGCGCGGGATCGTCCGGCCCTCGAGATCGCCGACCGGGGCGTCGAGCGAGGCCTCGCCGCTCGCGAGGCGGCGGTCCATGTCGACGACCTCCTTCTCCTCGACCGACAGGCGCTTCGCGATCTCCGCCGCCGTGGGCTCGATGCCCATCGCCGAGAGCTTCGCCTTCTCCTTGTTGAGGTTGAAGAAGAGCTTCCGCTGCGCCTGCGTCGTGCCGAGCTTCACGAGGCGCCAGTTGTTGAGGATGAAGCGGAGGATGTACGCGCGGATCCACCAGGCCGCGTAGGAGGAGAGCTTCACGCCGCGGTACGGGTCGTAGCGCTTCACGGCCTGCATCAGGCCGATGTTCCCCTCCTGGATGAGGTCCATGATGTTCTTGTAGGCGCGCCGGTACTCGTACGCGAGCTTGACCACGAGCCGCAGGTTCGCCGTCACGAGCCGCGCGGCGGTCGCGACGTCCTGCGTCTTCGTGTACTTGATCGTCAGCTCCTTCTCCTCGTCCGGCGTGAGCAGCGCGTGGCGCTGCACCTCGCGCAGGTAAGCCTGCAGCGGGTCCGTGCGCGACAGCGCGACGTCGCCGCTGCCGCGGCCCTCGCCGCCGCTGGCCCGCGCGGACCGCGGGAGCTCGATGTCGTTCAGATCGACGCCCGCGTCGTCGATCACCTCGCCGACGACCTCCACGACGTCCCCTTCGTCGACGTCGCCCGTCCTCGCGGCGCCGCTCTCGGGCGCGCCGTCCGCCTCGTCGTCCTCGCGCGGGCCCTCGTCGTCGCTCTCCGCGGGCTGCGCTTCGCCGCCGCGCGCGCGCCCGCCTTCCTTGCTCGCCGCGGGCTGCGCTTCGCCGCCGCGCGCGCGCCCGCCTTCCTTCGCGGTGGAGCGCGCGCGGCGCTTCGCGGCGGGCCGGGGGGCCGCGTCCGAGTCGGGCCGGAGGTCCGCGCCTTCATCCTCCGCTCCGGCCCCGGGCCCCGCCTTCGCCACCCCGTCGGGCTGGGGCGCTGCGGTCCCCTTCGTTCGCTTCGCTCGCGGCTCGCTCTTGCTCTTCGCCACCCGGACCTCGTCCTCGAAGTTCTAGTACAGCCCCGCCGCACCGCGCCACCTGTGCCGGCGCGCAGGCGCGCGGGCGCTTCGCGATCCGGAGGCTACCCGCTCCGCGATCCGCAGGTAAGGAAGAGAGCGCGCGAGATCGGAGAACGTGCTACACGCCAGCCTCCTCCACGTGGACTCGCACCGCCCTCCGCGCCCGCGCTCGCTGCGCCCCTGGTACCTGGTGGCCACCATGCTGCTCACCTGGCTCATCGGCGTGCGCGGCTTCATGGCCGGGTGCGGGACGGCCATGTACCTGCGCGCCGGCATGGCCCCCGACGTCATGGCCGTGGCCGAGCAAGCGCGCGACCAGGGGGATCCGTTCCAGTTCACGTTCCTCGTGCTCGAGGCCGCGCAGGCGCGCGCGCTGAGCCTGTACCAGGACGTCTCCTTCCCCCTCAGCATCGGGAAGCTGCTCCTCGGCGGGCTGCTCGTCGTCGCGAGCGGGCTGGCGCTCGGCGGGCGGCCCGGCACGCGCGGCTTCGTCCTCCAGGTCCTCGTCGCCAACCTGGCCTTCGCCGCGGTCGAGTACGCGCTCACGCGGGGCGTCCGCGGCGCCTGGATCGACATGGTGGCGCAGGCGGGGGCGCTCCTCCCGCCGGACATCCCCGAGCGCGCGGGCCTCACGAACACCGGGCTCTGGTGGACCGCCGAGCGGGTGCGCTTCGTGATCTTCGAGCTGGCCATCCTCGGCTCCGCCGCCGTGGCGCTGACGCGGGAGCGCACCAAGATGTACTTCCAGGCCGTCGCCCGGGCGGTCGACCCCGGCGACGAGCCATGAGCACCGCGGAGAGGATCGCCGGCGCGGATCCTCGATCGACGCTCACGCAGGCGCAGGTCGAAGAGCGGAGGGTCGCCATCCTCCCGGACGACCTCGCCAACCAGATCGCGGCGGGCGAGGTGGTCGAGCGGCCGGCGAGCGTCGTGAAGGAGCTCGTCGAGAACGCGCTCGACGCGGGCGCGCGCCGCATCCGCATCGACATCGAGGGGGGCGGCGTCGGCCTGGTGCGCGTCGCGGACGACGGGCGCGGGATGAGCCGCGAGGACGCCTCGCTCGCGGTGCTCCGCCACGCCACGAGCAAGATCGCCCGGCTCGACGACCTCCGCAGCATCCAGAGCTTCGGCTTCCGCGGCGAGGCGCTCCCGAGCATCGCCTCGGTGAGCCGCTTCTCGCTGCGGACGCGGCGCGACGGCGAGTCCGAGGGGACGGAGATCCGGATCGAGGGCGGCGGCGCGGCGCAGGTCATCCCCTGCGGGTGCGCCGCCGGCACCGTGGTCGAGGTGCGCGATCTCTTCTTCAACGTCCCCGCGCGGCGCAAGTTCCTGCGCGCCGTCGGCACGGAGTCGGCCCACGTGTCCGAGATCGCGCAGGCGGTCGCGCTCGGCGAGCCGGGCGTGACGCTCGTCCTCTCGCGCGACGGGCGCGTGGCGCGGGAGTGGCTGCGCACCTCGAGCCGCGCGGAGCGGGCGCGCGCGATGCTCGCGGGCGAGGAGCTCGCGACGTGCGCGGGCCAGCGGGGGCCGCTCACGGTCGAGGCGTTCGTGTCGCGGCCCGAGCGCGCCCGCTCGGGCGCCAGCTGGCTGTGGATGTTCGTGAACGGCCGGCACGTGCGCGACCGCTCGCTGGCGCGCTCGATCGCGCTCGCCTACGGCAGCGTCCTCGAGCCGGGCCGGTACCCGATCGGCGCGGTGTTCATCGATCTGCCCGCCGAGCTCGTGGACGTGAACGTCCACCCCCAGAAGGCCGAGGTCCGCTTCGCCGACGGCCGCGCCGTCGCCGACGCGCTTTACAAGATCGTCGCCGCGCAGGTGGCCGCGGCGTTCGGCCTGCCCGCGCCGGCCCCCGGCGGCTTCCAGGGCCGCAAGGGCAAGCTCTTCGAGGACGCGGCGTCCCCGCCCGGAGACGCCTGGGTCTGGTCGAGCGGCCCCGCGGCGGAGGCGCCCGCGGCAGGTCCATCGGCGCCCGCCGCGGGCGCATCGGGCGAGCGGCAGGGGCCGCCGGCCGATCCGTGGGGCCTCGGCGGCGACCTCGGCGGCGTCCCGCCGGCGCGCGCGAACGCCGCCCAGGCCGCGCCGGCCGGGCCGGAAGCGCAAGCGCAGCTCGGGGCGTGGGCCGACATCGCTGCGCTCGATCTATCGGCGCGCGGCGGGCTGCCGGCGCGCGGCGGGCCGGGCGAGCCGCCGGCGCCCGCGCCGGGGTCGCCGCCCGTCCCCTACCCGACCGCCAGCGGGCCGGTGCTCGCCGCGGCCGAGCGCGTGGTCGCCTGGCGGTCGCTGCGCTTCCTCGCCCAGGTGCGCAACACCTTCTTCGTGTGCGAGGGGCCGGACGGCATCTACTTCCTCGATCAGCACGCGGCGGCGGAGCGCGTGACGTTCCACCGCCTGCGCGCGTCGTTCGACGGGCGCGACGTCGCCACGCAGAAGCTGCTCTTCCCGGTGATCGTCCAGGCCGCCCCCGCGGAGGTGTCGCTCGTCGAGGAGGCGCAGGAGGCGATCACCCGGCTCGGGCTCGACGTGCGCCCGGCGGGCGCGGCGCAGCTCGCGGTGCACGCGGTGCCGACGCTGCTCCGCCGCGCGGCGCCCGAGCGCCTCGTGCGCGACCTCGTGGACGAGCTCAGCCACTCGGGCGAGCGCGCCTTCTCGGGCGCGGTCGACCTCGCGCTCGCGACGATGGCCTGCCACGGCTCGCTGCGCGCGGGCGACCCGGTGGCGCCGGAGGAGGCGCGGGCGCTGCTCACGGCGCTCGACGAGGTCGACTTCGCCGGCCACTGCCCGCACGGCCGGCCCATCGTGATGCGCGTCGGCTGGCCGGAGCTGGAGCACCGCGTGGGGAGGCGGTGAGCGAGGCGGCGCTCGATCTCGCCCCGGACGCAGGCGCGGCCGCGCCGCCGTCGTGGGAGACGATCGCGCCGCCGGCGCCGGGTGAGCTGCTCGTCGTGGTCGGCCCGACGGCGAGCGGCAAGACCGAGCTCGCCATCCGGCTCGCGGAGCGGTTCGGCGGCGAGGTGGTGAGCGCCGACAGCGTGCAGATCTACCGGGAGTTCGACCTCGGCTCCGGGAAGCCGACGCCCGCCGAGCGCGCGCGCGCGGCGCACCACCTGGTCGACGCGGTCGATCCGCTGCAAGCGATCGACGCCCAGCGCTTCGCGGAGCTCGCCGAGGCGGCGATCGACGACATCCGCGGCCGCGGCCGGGTCCCCGTCGTCTGCGGCGGCACGTTCCTCTGGGTGAAGGCGCTCGTGCTCGGCCTGTCGCCCGCGCCGCCCGCCGATCCCGAGGCGCGCGCGCGCCACCGCGCGATCGCCGACGCCGAGGGGCGCGCCGCGCTCCACGCGCGCCTCGCCGCCGTGGATCCGGAGAGCGCGGCCCGCCTCGCGCCCAACGACCTCGTGCGGGTCAGCCGGGCGCTGGAGATCTACGAGCGCTCGGGCCGGACGCAGAGCGCGTGGCACGCGGAGCACGGCTTCCGGGAGCGCCGGCACGCCGCGCGCCTGCTCGCGGTGCACCGGGACCGCGCCGAGCTCGACCATCGCATCGAGGCCCGCGTCGCCGGGTGGCTCGAGCAGGGCTGGGTGGACGAGGTCCGCTCGCTCCTCTCCCGCGGCTACGGCGACGCGCGGGCGATGGGCTCCGTCGGCTACCGGCAGGTGCGGGAGCACCTGGAAGGGCGCCTGCCGGCCGACGAGCTCGCGCCGGCCATCGTGCGCGCCACACGCACCTTCGTGCGCCGGCAGCGCACGTGGCTGAGGGACCAGGCGGTCGCGTACGTCGCGCTGCCATGAGCCATAAACAATAATTATTCCAATAACTTACACAAGGACCACCCGCTGGCGAGGCGCCGCGGGCGCCGCTCATGCGCGCTCTTCGCCGGTCCCGCCGCCGCCGCGGCGCCGGCCCGCTCCGGCCAGGGGGACGCGCCACCGGACCTCGCCGTCGCAGCGCGGGCAGGCCGCGGTGGACGGCCGCGCCTCCTGGGCAAACGCGACGCGCCCGCAGTGCGAGCAGACGGTCATGTGGCGCTGATAGATGTCCGGGCCCGAGAGGATCGCCGCGGCGAAGAGGCTGAGCACGACGTCGCTCAGGAAGTCGCTCTCGCGCGGCGCCGGCAGCCAGCCGGATCGGTCGCCCACCGCGGCCCAGCGGACGCGCGCGCTGTACAGCGCTGCACGGAGAAACTTGCCCTCGGGGTCCGGTGCCACGAAGTCGAGCAGCGCGCTCCCCACGCGCCGGCGCGCGCGCCCGGTGAGCACCGCGACCGCCTCGGGCCGCTCGTCCAGCTCGCCGAGCGCCACGGTCTCCGCGCCCGGCTCGCGCACCGCGCGCGGGGGCCTCATCCACCCCGGAGCGATCACGTGATTGTCGAGCCACGCCCTGAGCTCATGGGGCTCCCAGGGGCGGTTCGTCACCTGCATGAAATGGAGCGCCCCGGCCAGGCTCGGGCTCGCGAGCATGCGCCCGCGCAGGGCGACGAACGATCGGGCCCTCCCGGCATCGGCGCGCGCGCTCCACCCGAGCCTCCTGCTCCGGCTCGCGAGGTCCGTCGGCGCGGCGCCGGGCATCGGGATCTTCAGGGAATTGCTCATGAGTTCCATGGGGTCTTCCGCCCCGCTGTGCGCCGCGGGGAGCGGCCGGCGAGCCGGCGATGTGCGACGCGGTAAGCGCCCGGCGTGCCAGCCGCCGCGGAGGCCCGGATCTCCTCGCGCGCGCGGGCGGCGCCCGCAGATACGGCATGTTCGCGCGGCCGCTGGCGGCGCCGCTGAGGCCTCGAAACCGCCGTCCGCCGAGCGCGGTTGCGGGGTCCAAGCATCAGGGGGCCACCAGCGCGTCATCGACACCGCAGCTCGCTGGGCTTCATGGGCTCACCCCGGCGGCGCTCCGGGTCGACAGCCTCCCTCGAACGATGCCGAACCCCAGACGGCGAGGGGCGGGGCCCTTCTCGCCATTTTACGTCCATGCTAACCGCCTCTCTCCTCCGACAAGGAACGGCTCGAGAGAGCTCACCACGGAGCACGGCGCCTCCTGCTCCACGCGACGAAAGGACGACCATGACGCGAGAGTCGAATGACGTGCAGGCGATCCAGAATGTCGTAGTCCGGATCGCCCACCACATCGATAAGCGGCGCTGGACCGAGCTCCGCGGCCTCTATGCCGACGTCGTGGTGGCCGATTTCACGTCGGTCTTCGGGGGCGAGCCGCAGGAGCAGAAGACGGACGATCTGCTCGCGGGCTGGAGCAAGTTTCACGACGCGATCGACGCATCACAACATTTCCTCGGCCCCCTCGATATCGAGGTGAAAGGAGAGCACGCCTCGGTGGAGTGCCATGTCCGCGCCCACCATCGGTTCGCGCGCGCGCCGGGCGGCGAGGACTGGCTGGTCGCGGGACACTACCGCTATGAGCTCGCCAGGCACGCAGGCGGCTGGAAGATCTCCAGGGTCAGGTTCGAGATGTCGTACCAGACAGGCAACACGAACATGTTCGAGGAAGCGCTCAGGTAAGCCCGCCGCGGGTCACCGCGGGTGGGGCGGCGCGATCGCCAGGCCGAGCGCGTGCGCCGCGCGCAGGGCCGCGACGCGGAGGTGGCCGTCCGGCAGGCGCTCTCGCCCCGCGACGAGCTCGATGAGCGGCACCCACGAGAGCCGCCGAGCGGCATCGGACCCCGGCGCGACCTCGGGCATGGCGGCAGCCGAGGCGGGCGCGCCGGCCGAGGCAGGCGCCGCGGTGACGACGAAGGCGAGCGGCTGGACCAGCTCCGGGGTCAGCCCTGCCGAAGGGCGGTAGGCCCCGCCGAGCTCGACGGCCGCCCCCACCCGAACGCCGTACTCGGCCTCCAGGCGCTCGCGCACGAACGCCTCGGCGGCCGAAAGCGCGCTCACGCTCCGCGGCAGCCGCCACGCCGGCGCGACAAGGATGCCGCTGTCGCCCGAGAAGCTCTGGGCGGCCGGCAGATCGTGGTCGTCCACGCCGAGCACGATCTCCCCCGACGGCGCCCGCGCGAGCAGCGCCGTCGAGACCGTGAGCACCCCGAGCGGCCGAGGCACCACGTACTCCAGCTCCCGCGCGGCCACCACGCCGCCGTCCGCGGTCAGCTCCTCGAAGCGCGCGCGCCGCACCTCGAGGAACCCCGCGCTGGCGCTCGGGTCCACCCGCGAGAACCTCCGGCGGCTCGGGCGCCCGAGCAGCGCGGCGAGCGACGTCGGCCGCACGGCGGCCACGCCGCCGTCGCCGGCACCGCAAGCGACGCCCGCGGCGCCCGCGCCGGCCGCCGCGAGCGGGATCTCGTCGCCGATCCACGGCCCGAACGGCAGGCCGAAGCGCGCCAGGAGGTCGTAGACGTTCAGCTCGAGCCGCGCGTCGGGCAGGCCGCCGACCTGCGCGGCGCGGAGGAGCTGGCGCGCCTCGATGGCGCGGATGCGCCCCGAGGTGCCGAACCCCGACACGTTCTCCGAGGGCGCGTTCACGAACGTGGGCTCGACCTCCACCAGCATCGAGCGCACCTCTTCGAGGATGCCGCCCGGCGACGGGTAGTACGTCGTGCCCGGGATCATGCGCTGGATCGCCGCCGCCCGCACCCCGGCCGCCCGCTCCAGCGCGTGCTCGACCGTGTGCCCGACCGGGAACTCGGTCTGCACGACCGCGATCGGCTCGGCCAGGTAGTCCGCCGGCCCGCTGCCGTCGAGGGGAGGCGTCTCCTCGCGGCAGGCGCGCGCGATCGGCCGCGGATAGCTGGTCCGCGCCAGCACATACGCCGTCTCACCCGCGAAGAAGAACGGCACGATGTCCAGCGTGGGGTGCGGCCGCGCCGCCAGGTCGAACACCTGCCCTGTCGCCCGATCCTGGTGGTGCTCGATCCGCAGGAACTGCCGTGCGCTCTCCGCGGGCGCGAGCCGGAACGCGACCCCTTGACCGGCCTTCACCTTCTCTCCGACGATCAGGTAGTTGGTAGGCGGATAAGGCAGTCGGGCGCCCGTGGTGTCCCGGAGCTCGAAGCGACCGACGAACCTGTTCCGCACGATCCAGGGGTTGCGCAGCGGCGTCGACGACAGCACGCGCAGGCCGAGCCGGGCGAAGAGCGCCTCGAACTGCGCTTGAGAAAAATAGGTATACTCCTCCTTGACCTCGGCCTCCCAGTCAGCGCGGTAATCCTTCCTCAACACGAACTCGACAGCATGCTTGTGGGCGAGCCGATACCGGCGCCACCCCGGGCGCGGCGCGGGGAGCGCGCCGGAGGGCTCGCCCGCGGCGCGCGCCAGCGGGAACCCCGGCTCCGGCGAGAGCGAGCGAAACTCACCCGCGAACCGCTCGAGCAGGGCCGCCGTCGAGGCGCTGCGGGGATCGCGGCCGTCGTCGCCGTCCTCGGCGGGCACGTCCAGAAACACCGTCTCCGGCCCGGGATCGACGAAGTCCCTCACCACGAGCACCCCGCCCGGCGAGAGCTGCTCCACCTGCGCCGCCAGCGCTTCCGCGGCGTTCGCGTGGCGGTAGCCCCCGTACGAGGTGACGTGGTGGAGCACCGACGAGTCGAAGATCCCGTCGAGGCTCTCGGGCGGGAATACCGTCCTGGCGATGTCGCCCAGCTGAAAGCCCAGGTTCGGGTGCTGATGAGCGCGGCGCGCGAGCTCGACGACCGTCGGATCGATGTCGACGCCGATGACCTCGAGGCGCGGGTAGAGCTGGGCCAGCGCGGCGCTGCCCTGCCCCGAGCCCATGCCCATGTCGGCGACGCGGCCCTCGCACAGGAGGTGCGCTGCCGTGAGCGCGACCTTCTGGCGCATCGACGCGTCCATCGCGGACAGGTACCGCGCGTACGCGGACAGGTCGTCTCGCCGTTGATCTGCCTCGTACCCCGCCGGCGCGCGCGTCGTCATGGTGACGAGTGTACGCCGGGCGCTGGACGGGGGTCGACGGAGGCGTGCGCCCGAGGGCGCGCAGGCGCCCGGGCGCGACGCGGCGGTCGCGGGGAACCGGAGCGCGCCGGGAAGCGGCGCGCCGGCCGCCTCAGCTGGCCGAAAGGCCCGGGAGCGGCGACTTGGACCGCAGGTTCGGATCGCCGAAGCCGGAGAAGTCCGTGACGCCCATCGCGTCGCACAGGCTGAGCAGCACGCGCTCGTGCCGCTCGCCGCTCTTGATGTACCGGCCGCCAGGGGCCGTCTTCAGATAGCCGCCCTCGCCGCTCGCCAGGACGAACTTCATCTCGTTCTGGTTGTGGTTCGGCGAGTCGCCCATGTCGCGGCACCACGCGATCAGCGTGTTGTCGAAGAGCGTCCCGGAGCCGTCGGCCTCCGGGATCGCCTTCAGCTTGTTGATGAGGTCGACGAACCGCTGCGACAGCCACTTCTCCAGCTTGATCAGGTCGAGGTGCGCCGGTGCGCCGGTGTGGATCATGGCGCCGTGCTCGTCGCCCTTCAGCCCGATGTCCGGGAGATCGACGTTCATGGCCTGATCCGAGCCCCACTGGATCGCGCCGACGCGGGTGATGTCGCACGCGAACGCGCCGACGAGGAGATCCATGTGGAGCAGGTTGGCCTGGAGCGGGTTGGCCGGATCGGTGGCGGGCTTCGTCGGCACGCTGCAGCCGCCGGTCTGGCCGGACGACGCGTTGGACAGCCGCTCCTCGATCTGCCGGATCGAGTCGATGTGCAGCTCCAGCTTGTACTTCTGCTCGGAGCCGAGGTTCCCCTCGAGCGCCTTGATCTCGTTCTTCAGGTGATCGAGGACGCTCTTGCGACGGCGCAAGAGATCGTCTGACGACGTGTTCGACGGGATCGCCGAGCCGAACAGGGTGGAGTAGGCGGACGTCGGAGAGGCGATGCCCGGCAGGTTGTCCTTGCGATAATACGGCGATCTCCCGCCGCTCACCGTGCTCTCGGCCCCCAGCAAGAGCGAGGGGATCTGCGTCTTCGTGCCGGCGGCGATCAGCTTGTCCGCGATGAACTGGTCGACGGAGATCAGCTTGGCGGGGTCGCTGAAGCCGAGCCCCGTGAGGGCGTCGGGCGCGCCGTGGTTGTTCCCCGGATTCCCGGTGGGAAGGCCGTCCACGAGCACGACGTGCTGCTTCACGTCAGCGAGCGGCGACGTCGACTCGCTGAACGTGGGGGTCTCGCCCGAGACGCTCGTGGGCTTCCAGATCGATGGCGCGGTCCCCATCGTGCAAAACAAGAGGAGCCGCTTGGGCTTCCGGCCGGGCGCCGCCTCGGCGATGGAGTCCAGGAATGGGTTGAACAAGAAGCCGGCCCCGACGCTGGCCCCCAGCCCCTTGAGGAAATCTCTACGACGATGGCTGCGCATGAACGACCCTTTCACGCTACCGATCTCGCGCCAACGGAGCTCGCCGCGACAGGTGCGTGGGGGCGCACCTGTCGCGGCGAGCGGCCTCGCGTCCTCGGTGTCAGGTCGCGGCGATGCCGGGGAGCGGCGACTTGCTGCCCAGAGTCGGATCCCCGAAGCCGGAGAAGTCCGTGACGCCCATCGCGTCGCACAGGCTGAGCAGCACGCGCTCGTGCCGCTCGCCGCTCTTGATGAACCGGCCGCCGGGGGCCGTCTTCAGATAGCCGCCGTTGCCGCTCGCCAGGACGAACTTCATCTCGTTCTGGGTGTGGTTCGGCGCGTCGCCCATGTCACGGCACCAGGCGACGAGCGTGTTGTCGAGGAGCGTCCCGGAGCCGTCGGCCTCGGGCGTCGCCTTCAGCTTCTTGATGACGCCGACGAACTGCTGGTGCAGCCACTTCTCGAGCTTGATCAGGTCGAGGTGCGCAGGGGCGCCGGTGTGGATCATGCCGTTATGCTCCTCACCGCTGAGCCCGATCTCGCTCAGGTTCGCGTTCATCATCTGATCCGAGCCCCACTGGATCGAGGCGACGCGGGTGATATCACACGCGAACGCGCCGACGATGATGTCCAGATGAAGCAGGTTGGCCTTCAAGCCATTGCTCATGTCGCCGGTGGGCGTTCCCGGGACGGAGCAGGCGCCCGTCCCTCCTCCTCCGCCTCCTCCCGGGGTCATGGTGTTCGAGAGCCGCTGCTCGAGCTGGCGGATCGACTCGAGGTGCAGATCCAGCTTGTACTGCTGCTCCTTCCCCAGGTTTCCCTTGAGCGACGTGACCTCTTTCGTGAGGTTGTCGAGGACGCTCCTGCGCCGCTTCAGCAGGGCCTCGGCGGCGCTGTTGTCGTTGTTGCCTTGATTGTTGGACGGCGTGAACCCCGTGAACACCGTCGAGTAGGCGGACGTGGGGGAGCCGATGGGCGACAGGTTGGTCCCCTTGTAGAACCCCGTCTTGCCGCCCTCGACGGCGGCGCCGAGCAGCAGCGAGGGGATGGGCGTCGACAGCCCGCTGCCCTTCAGCTTCTCGACGATGTACTGGTCGACCGAGATCAGCCCGTAGGGGCCGTTGCTGTAATAGCCCATCCCGGTGAGGCCGTCGGCGGACCCGTGGTTGTTGCTGGGGCTCCCGCTGGGGAGGCCGTCCAGCATCACGATGTGCTCCTTCACCTCCTCGAGCGGCGAGGTGGACTCGCTGAACGTGGGGGTCTCGCCGGAGACGCTCTTGGGCTTCCAGATCGAGGGGGCTGTCCCCATGGTGAAGAAGATCAGGAGTCGCTTCGGCTTCTTCCCGGGAGCCGCGTTGGCGATGGAATCATAGAAGGGAGAGAACAGAAGGCTGGCCCCCAGGCTGGCCCCGACACCCTTGAGAAACTTCCTACGACTGTGGCTGCGCATGACCGATCCTTTCACTCGCTACCGATCTGTTCTTGGGTTGCAGCCGTGGGGTCACGGACCTTGAACTCTGCGGGTGAAGTGCGGCGCGCGCGTCAGCGCGAGCCACACGCTCTTGAGGCGGAACTCTTCGGCGGCCGCCTCCTCCTGGACCTTCTCGTACGTGCAGCCGTCCTGCTCCCAGGTGCCGCCGAACGCGTAGTACGACCAGTAACGGACCATGCACGCCTTGACGTCCTCGCTCGCCGCGAGGTAGTCGGCCAGCTCGGTCACGCCGCTGAAATTGTAGTCGTCTCCGGTGGGCGGCTCGACGACCGTGCCGGTCACGTCGACGGGGATCCCGTTCTCGTCGTTCCGCCACCGGCCGAACGTGTCGTAGTGCTCGAAGCCGACGCCGATCTTGTCGGTGAACTTGTGGCAACCCGCGCAGTACTCCGCCTTCGTGTGCTGCTCGACCATCTCGCGCGTGGTCGCCGGGGTCTCCAGGGGCTTGACGTTCGGATCCACGCCGGGCGGCGGGGGCTCGAGCGGCTGGCAGAGGAGCCGCGTGCGGACCATCTTGCCGCGCTGGGTCGGCGAGGAAAGCTTCGCGCTGCCATGCCCCGTCAGGAAGCTGCCGTGGGCCAGGATGCCCCCGTCGCGCTGCCCCGGGGTGAGCGTCACCTTCGTCAGCTCGGTGCCCCCGGCGCCGTTGATGCCGTAGTGCGCACCCAGGCTGGCGTTGATGAACGTGTAGTCCGCCTGCAGGAGGTTGGCGAACGTGCCGTTCTGGTTGAACGCGGTGTCCACGACGAGCGCCTGCGTCTCGGCCATCATGTCCTTGCGCATGGCGTCCGTGAGATCGAAGAGCGTGTTGTCCTTCACCGCGGTGACGAGACGGTTCAGCTGGAGCCAGCCGCGCATGAACCGCATCATCTCCTTCTCGGCGAGCGGCCTTGTCGCCGAGTCCTCCAGCAGGCGCAGCGCGTGCTGGGCGATCTGCTCGCTGGTCAGGTTGGCGCCCTGGGCGGCGGCCGCGTCGGCGGCCTGCAGCAGCGCCTCGTCCGGCATGGTCCCGGTCAGCAAGTACGAGAGGTTGCTCGCGATCTCGTGCGGGGTGAGCTCGTAGACGCCCGAGCCGTTCGCCTCGGTCCCGATCTCGTGGCGATAGAGGAAGTACGGCGACTGCAGCATGGCGCCCACGACCACCTTGGCGCCGTCCTCGAACGACTTCTCCGCCCCGAACAGCGCGTCGTAGGACGCGATGCGCTCGTCCGTGAGCTTGTCGCGGAACGCGCGGCGGCCGAAGTCGCGGATGAACTCGGTCCGGCAGCTCGCGTCCAGGGTCCTGCACGTCGTCGTGGTGATGCTGGAGAGCTTGTTCGTCACCGCCCAGTCGGCGGTCGTCTCGGCCCAGTCCATGATCTGCTGGGCCGTCAGGTCGCGGATCACCAGCGCGTTCGCGTCGGCCGAGAAACCGAGCACCTGCGGGTCGTTGAAGATGCTCGGGAGGGCGACGGACTGGTCCTTGAAGAGGTCGCGGACAGTGGCCTCGAATTGATCCACCGTCAGGCGACGCACCACGCGCGGGCCCGGGGTGCTCTTGTCCGCGACCTCGCAGTGCGACACCTCCGGGATCTCCGTGTGCACCTCCGGCGGGTCGCCGATCGGCGGGCCGCCAGCGTCGCCGCCGCTGCTGCTGCCGCTGCTGCCGCTGCCGTTGCCGCTGCTACTGGTCTCGGAGGGCGTCCCGTCGGAATTGCCGAGGTTGCCCACGCAACCGAGCGGGCCGGCGAGGAGAAGCGCCACTGCGGAGTAGCGGCGACACGCTTTCGCCGAAACTAAGCTATTAAGCGTGCTCATCATTGCTTGAGAAAAGCTGATGTCTCTCATGTTGTCAAGCCCCGATCAAGCGGTGTCGCCTCGATAATCCATGCGCATACCCGCGCGCTTCAATGGCCTGTCACCGAATCGTCCGCGTCGTCCGCGTCATTTGTGTTGTTTGCGTTGATTGCGTTGGCCGCGTTCGAATCGTTTTCAGCGTCGCTTTCAGCGTCTTTGCCCTGCCCGATCGCCTGCATGCGTCATGGTGGGCCCTTGGTGGCTCTCCCCGGGGCGACGTCGAGTTCGACGCTCCGCGTTGAGCCGACTCACGGTGTCACCCGCCACGCCAGAGAGCTCGACCTCCCACCGGATCCGAGGTCGAACCGGAGCCGCTGGATCGCCAGGCGCGTTTCGACCTCAGGGCTCTGGGCGAGCCGCTGGGCAAGGTCTTCGTCGTCCATGAGCGTCGAGAAGCGATCCACAGGAAGCGGTTAAGCAACCCTCGTGCCGAGTGTTCTCGCGGGGTTACCTCGCGCCTCCATGCCCGGTTTCTGGATTTTTTCGAAGGTTGCGAGGGGTGGACGCCGAGGGGTCCAGGAAGGGCGATCCACCGCTTCCGCGATCCATCCGTGCGCCGCTGCAACCGGGCCCCCAGGGCCAGCCGCGTCAGCCCTTGGACCAGGCGCTGATCGAGCGATAGCTCGCGACGGACTCCTCGATGACCTCCAGGGCGCGGTTCCTGTCGTACATCGTATCTACCTCTGCGAGCTTGTTCTCGAGCGTCTTGTAGTCGATGAAGAACCGCATGAGCTCCTTGGTCACGTGCGGCGGCAGCTCCTCGTGGGTCAGGTAATGGGCCACGGAGGGGTCGTCGACGGCGACAGCGATGATCTTGTCGTCGACCCCCTTGTCGTCGCGCATGAAGAAGCCGCCGATGGCGCGCGCCCTCACGATCGTGAGCGGCACGACCGGCTCTTGCATGAGGACGAGGACGTCGAGCGGGTCGCCGTCGCCCGCGTGCGTCTGCGGGATGAAGCCGTAGTTGGCCGGGTAGTGCACTGACGAGTAGAGCACGCGGTCGAGCATCAAGAGCCCGGTCTTCTTGTCGAGCTCATACTTGCACTTCGATCCTTTCGGGATCTCGATCACCACGGGGAAGAAGTCGTGTCGGCTGTCGGGGAGCAAGATGTCGTGGAGCGGATGGGTCATTGAATCGTCCTGGGCTTTCGCCCCCGCCCGGGAGGCGGGCGAGGGGCGGACAGGATACCAGGAGTTCGATTCGGTGAGATCGTGCTCCAGACACCCCCGCATTCCCGCTCTGGAGCGAGATCAGCCACGCCGCCGCCGGGGCCCTCCCGGCGCGGGCCGGCGCGGGCGCAGGATCGACGCTGGCGAGCATGGGCAAGGGCGGTCGCTCGTGCGATGAGCTAGCGCGAAGCCGCCGGGGCAGACTCGCCGGCGGATCTCCGGATACCAGGTGCGCTCCCCATGAGACCGTTCCCCACACGCGCCCCAGCCGCGCGACCAAGGCGAGCGCCCGCGCCGCGACGCGCGGCGCCCTGGGCGCTGGTGGTCCTCGCCCTGGGCGCGGCCCTCGGCGGCCCCCCAGCGGCAGCGGCGCGCGCGCCGGACGCGCCGCCGGCCAAGCCGCCCTCGCCCGTCGCGAGCGCGCAGGCCGGGGCGCCCTCGGACGACGGCGCCTCGGCGGCCGCCGCCCCGCCGGCCCAGGGCCGACCCGTGGTCTCGCCGGTGCAGCGCCCGGGCGAGCGCGACGTTCAACGACGCGCGTGCTCCTTCACGCTGCCCGTCTGCGTGCACGCGCCCGCGGACGTCCCCGGCGCCGCCCTCCTCGAGAGCCTCACCCACCTGGAGGCCGCGATGCGGGCCTACGACGCGCTCGGTCTGCCGCGCCCGCTCCCCGATGGCGCGCGGGGCGGCGGCCCAGCGTACGATCTCTACCTGGAGCGCGGCCCGCGCCGCGGCCCGACGCGCGTGGGGTACGACCTGCGGGCGCTCGGGGAGCGGTTCGACGCCGCGAGCGCGTTCGCCAGCGTCGCAGCGCCGGGGCGCGGCGGGTGCGCGAGCGCGTCCGACGCGGCCTACGCGCTCGGAGCCGCCGTCGCCATGCGCCTCGACGCCGGGGCGGAGGAGGGCGCGATCGCCATGACGGCGAGCTACCTCGCCGCCATCGCGGCGCCCTGCGCGGCCGAGGAGCTCGCCGCGGTCGACGCCTTCCAGCGGGCGCCCGAGCGGGCGCTCACCGGCGCGGCGCTCGGCGCGCTCGACGGCGGCCTGCTCTTTCCGTGGTACCTCGACGACGCGTACGGCACCGGGACGCCGGCGCAGGTCGCGACGTCGCTGCTCGCGATCGCGGCGCAATCCACGCCCGCGGGCGCGGCGCGCTTCCACGCCGAGCCCGACACCTTCGACGCGCTCCGGGCGTCGCTGCGATCCCGCGGCGAGGACCTCGACGATCTGCTCCTCGAGTTCGCCATCGCGCGGGCGTTCCTGGGCAGCCGCAGCGACGGCGCGCACCTCTCCGACGCCGCGCGCTTCGGCGATTTCGGCCGGGTTCGCTTCGAGTGGTCGCTGCCCTACGCCACGCTCCCGCGGCGGGTCGCGCCCCTGCGCCCGATCGAGCCGACCGGCGCGACGTACCTCTGGCTCGATCTCTCGGCGGAGAACGCGGCCGCCCGGCCGGATCTCAGGACGGCCGAGATCACCTTCGTGGCCGACTGGGAGCTGCCCGCGCTGTTCCGCTGGGCGATCGTGAAGGTCGACGCGCAGGGCGCCGAGGCCGGCCGCGTCGACGTGGCCGGCGTCTTCGGCAGCAGCCGCGCGCAGCGCACGGTGGTGGGGCTCGACGGGCTCTCGGGGCTGCTCGTCGTGGGCGTCAACGCGGGGAGCATGATCCGGAGCCTCCCCTTCGATCCCGACGACGCGCCGTTCATGCCGCACGCGTACACGGTCTGGCTCTCCAGGTAGGCGCCGCACCGGCCAGCGCTCGCGCCGGGCGGCGGCCGGCGGCGCGCTCGCCTCGGCCTGCGCGGGCCGCCGGCCGGCGCGTCACGCCCTCGCCTCGGCTCCTCGCGCGATCAGGTGCTGCGCGAACCACTCGCCGGCGAGCCGGGCGACCGCCGCGAGCGCGCCCGGCTCCTCGAACAGGTGCGTCGCGGAAGGCACGACGGCGAGGCGGCGCGGGCCCGCGAGGCCCTCGAGGGCGGCCTGGTTCAACGCCAGCACCTCGGTGTCCGCGCTGCCCACGATGAGCAGCGTCGGCGCGCGCACCATCGCCAGGGCCGCGCCCGCGAGGTCGGGTCTGCCGCCGCGCGACACGACGGCGCCCACGACGCGCGGCCGCGCCGCCGCGGCGATGAGCGCGGCCGCCGCGCCGGTGCTCGCGCCGAAGTAGCCGACCGCGAGGTGACGGAGCTCGGGGCGCGCGAGCGCCCAGTCCGTCGCCCCGAGCAGCCGCCGCGCGAGCAGATCGACGTCGAAGCGGAGGTGGGCGCTCCGGCGATCTTCCGCCTCCTCCTCGTCGGTGAGCAGGTCGAAGAGCAGCGTGGCCAGCCCCCACCGCCAGAGCGCCTCCGCGACCGAGCGGTTGCGAGGGCTCCTGCGGCTGCTGCCGCTGCCGTGCGCGAAGATCACGAGGCCGCCCGCCCTCTCCGGGATCGCGAGGTCCCCGGGCAGCGCCGCCGTCCCTGCCTCGACGAAGAGGGGCCGCTCCGCCCCTTCCGCTCTCGGGACCTCGCGCCGCGCCTCGGCGAGCAGCGTGGCGACGACGTCGTCCGACGTCTGCGAGAAATCCTCGTAGTAGGCGCCGATCGCCTGGAGGCCCGGGTCCTCCTCGATGCAAGCGACGCCGTCGACCTCGCGGCTGAGCGACGACAGGCTCGACGGCGCGGCGACCGGCACGGCGAGCACGAGCCGCCTCGGCGAGCGCTTGCGCAGGTCGCGCAGCGCGGCCCGCACGGTCCCGCCGGTCGCGATGCCGTCGTCCACGACGATCACCGTCCGCCCCTCGACGCGGGGCATCGGCCTGTCGCCCCGGTACCGGCGCACCCCGCGCTCCACCTCGGCGGCCTGCTGCTCCGCGATCTCGGCGAGCTCCGCCTCGGAGATCCCCAGCAGCCCGACGAGGCCCCGATCGATGTACACCTCGCCCCCTTCGGCGATCGCGCCCACGCCGAGCTCCGGCTGCCCGGGTGCGCCGAGCTTGCGCACGATCCACACATCGAGCGGCGCACCCAGCGCGCGCGCCACCTCGTAGCCCACCTCGACGCCGCCGCGCGGCAGGGCGAGCACGAGCGGCGCCTCGCTCCTGTACCCCGAGAGCAGCTGCGCGAGCCTGCGCCCGGCGTCCCTCCGATCCTCGAACAGCTTCGCTCGCCCCATCGCCCCCTCCCCTCACGTCCGCTCCTGAGACCCTTCAAGAGCGGTGCCGCGAGGTGCGCGCGGCGCGGGCTCGGCCGCGCGCGACGCGACGAGGAGCGGGGGTTGACAGCGATACGGGCAAGGCCGCGCCCGTCAGCGCCCCATCAACCGAACAGGCTCCACTCGTCCTCGATCAGCGAGAGCGCGTTGATCAGCTCGACCGCGAGCTCGCGCTCGAGCCACTCGTCGATGCGCTGGCCCGCGGCGATCGCGCTGAAGCCCGCGCGTGGGATGCGCTTCGCGAGGTGCGAGAGGCACGAGCCGGTCCGATCGAGGCGCGCGACCCAATCGGTGTCGCGATAGGCATATCTGGCCTGGTGGAACAGCGAGTCGCTGAGCGCCGAGATCCTGTCGCGCACGACGTCGGCGGGCTCGGCGCGGGACGCGATCGCCTCGCGCACCTCGCCGATGGCGCGCAGCACGAGGCAGACCGGCGCGCCCGGATGGAACGAGGTGCGCTTCGGTGAGAACGTCAGCCCGTCGAGCGCAAGGAAGTACCAGGCCTGCGGCGAGGACACGCGATAGAGGTAGGCGGCGTCGCAGGCGTCGGCCGCCCTCATCGCGATCTGCCAGGCGCCTTGCTCGTCGATGCCGTCCTGCTCCGCGGGCATCCCGTCGATGCGCGCGATCCCGGCGCCGCTGGCGAGCGGGTCGGCCCACGCCATGACCAGGACCGAGGTCGCGCACGACCAGCTGCACAGGAGGCGCGCGCTCGCCTCGGCGGACACGCGCCCGCTCGGCGCGATCCAGACGAAGCGCCCCTCCTTGAGATCGGCGCGGTACTCGTGGAGCGCGGCGCCGTGACCTTCGAGCTGCTGGAAGAGCTCCTCCCCCCGCGCCGCCCAGCGCTGGGCGAGGGCCTCCTCGGCGCCCTCGGACGGCGTGTCGTCCCAGTCGAGCTCAGGCGGCCGGGGCGGCGAGAACTCCGCGTCGTCCGCTCCGCTCTTCGCCTTCGCGTTCCGGGGTCGGCGCTTCGGCGGCGCGGCGCCGGCCTGCTCGCCGGCGCGCGCCCTCGCGGCGCGCATCCTCGGCGCCGCCGGTGGCTCGGCCGCCGCGCGCTTGCCCGGCGCTGCCGGTCGCTTCGCGACGGCGGCCTCCACGAGCGAGGTCGCGCCCTTCGCCTTCCTGGGCCTGGCGCGCGAGCTCGCGGGCGCCCGCTCCTGCCCGTCGCGCAGCGCGGCCGGCGGGCCCGCCTTCGCGCCCGCGCGCTCGCCCGCCTTGCCATGACGCCGCGCGCGCGCGGATCCGCTCGATACCTTGACGGTGCGCCTGGGTTCGGCCGATGTCCCTCGACCGCGCGGTTTGGGCATTGCGACAGGCTATCACGAGCTCGAAGCGCGATATCGATGGAGGCGCCCCGGGAAACGGACATGGTGAGCCGAGCGCCAGATCTCGCTCGGAGCGCAGGTCCTGGAGCCCGGAGCCGGAGTGCGCGCCGCCGGGACGCGCGTGTCGCGCGTGTTCAGGTCGTGTTCAGTTCGCTTCGTTGAGGGCGCGCCGAACTACCTTCTTGAATTTCGCGAGCGGCTGGGCTCCGCTGACCAGGTAACCGTTGATCACGAACCCGGGAGTCCCGGTGATGCCGGCGCTCCGCGCGGCCTGCGCGTCGGCCTCGACGGCGGCGCGATGGGTGTGCTCGTCGAGCGCCTTTGCGAAGCGCGCCGCGTCGAGCCCGAGGCTCGCGGCGTGCTGCTCCAGGGCCGCGCGGTCGAGGTTCGAGGCGTCGCTCACCTTGAAGAGCAGGTCGTGCATCTTCCAGAAGCCGGCCGGCCCTTTCTGCGCGAGCGCTTCCATGGCCGCTTCGGCGGCCAGCTGCGCCTCCGGGTGGAAGGGGAGCGGCAGGTGGCGGTAGACGACACGGACCTTGCCCGGGAACGCCTTGATGAGCTCGTCCATCGTGGCGGCGGCGCGCGCGCAAAAAGGGCACTGGAAGTCGGAGAACGCCTGGATGACCACCTTGCCCGCGGCCGCGCCCTTGCTGGGGTGGCCCTTGGGCGCCGGCGGCACGGACACCTTCGGCGGCGGCGCCGGCGGGACCGCCTGCTTCTGGATGGCCTCGTACACCTTCGCGCGCGGCGTCCCGGCCACGACCATCGCCTCCGCCTTGGCGATCTCCTCGTCGATGATCGCCTGGAACTTCTCGATCGGCTGCGCGCCGACGAGGCTGCGGCCATTGATGAAGAAGTGCGGGGTCCCCTGGGCGCCGAGATCGTCGGCGAGATCCACGTCGGCCTCGATCTTGGCGGCGTGCTTGTGCGAGGCGACGGCGCGCTTCACCGCGTTGACGTTCAGCCGGAGGTCCGCGGCGACGGCCTCGAGGGCGGCGTCGTCGAGGGCGGCCTCGCTGGCGAGGAGGCGATCGTTGGCCTGCCAGAAGGCGTCGTTTCCCTTCTGGGCGCGGGCCTCGCGCGCGAGCTCTGCAGCGGGCTCGGCCCGGGGGTGGAACGGGAGCGGGTGGTCCTTCCAGACGACGCGCAGCTTGTCGCCGTACTGCGCCCTGAGCTTCTCGACCGTCGGCGTGACCCGCCTGCAGAACGGACACTGATAGTCGCTGAACAGCACCATCGTGACGAGCGCCGTGTCCGCGCCGCGCACGGGCGAGTCCCCGACGGGCACGAGGTGCACCACGCCGCCGTCGCTCTCTTCATCATCGGCGTCGTCGGGCTCCTCGGCAGGAGGAGCGAAGTTCTTCTTCGCGAGCGCCGCGTAGATCTTCTCCGGCGGCGTCCCCTCGGCGCGGAGCGCCTGCGCCGCGGCGAGCTGCGCGTCGATGATCTCGGCGAACCGCTCCGCCGGCTGCGCGCCGACGAGGAGGACGCCGTTGATGAACGACGCCGGCGTGCCGTTCACGCCGAGCCGCCCGGCGAGCGCCATGTCCGCGGCGACCTTCTGCGCCGCCCCGCTCTGCTGGACGAGCTGCGGGATCTGGCCGGGGGTCACGCCGGCCCGCCGGAGCGCGGTGGCCTGGACCTCCGGCGAGAGCCGCTCGTCGGCCGTGAAGATGGCGTCGTGAAACGCCCAGAAGGCCCTGGGACCCGCGTGCGCGAACACCGCCATCGCGGCCTCGGCGGTCGGCCGAGCCTGCTTGTGGAAGGCGAGCGGGAAGTTCTTCCACACGACCCGCAGCCGCTCCGCGCCGTACCGCTGCTCCAGCTGCCGCAGCGTGCCGCCCAGGTGCTTGCAGAAGGGGCACTCGAAGTCGGAGAACACGACGATCGTCACGGGCGCGAGCCGGCTGCCGCGCGCCGGGTCCGCGCGGGTCACCGGCACAGGACCGGGGTCGCCGTCCGCGACCATCACCTCGTCATCGAGCGTCGCTCCCGGATCAGCGGCTGGGCCCGGCTGCCGCGCTGGGGCGCCGCTGCTCTTCGCCTGCGAAGCGTCTGGAGGGGGCGGCGGCAGCGCGGAGCTGCAAGCCAGGACGAACAGCAACGAGAGCCAGGCGACGGCGGCGATGGCGCGGCGAGACATCGCGCGAGTGTACTCCGGTTCCGCGATGACGCCTTCGCCGCGCAGGCGTCGCTGTGCCCAGCGCGGAACGCCTCGCCGCGCCGCCAGGCGCGATTGACGCCCTCGCCGCCTTCGGCCATGACGGGCGCGGCGCGCCGCTCTGCCGCGCCAGGAGAGCGCACCGGAAAGCCATGGAGAAGGTCTACAGCGCCGCCCGCGTCCAGCCGGAAGAGCACAGGGACGTCCTCGCGCAGCTCTGGAAAGAGAACCTCGCCCACGGCGAGGTGTCGCAGGAGCTCGTGGAGCGGCGGATGCGCTGGTTCCAGGAGCAGAACCCGGCCGGCCCCCCGCGGACCTGGATGGGCTTTCACGGACCGGAGCGGGAGATCATCGGGAGCGGCTCGTTCTACCCGCGCGACCTGGTCGTCGACGGGCGCAAGCTCAAGGCCGGCGTCCTCGGCGACTTCGGCGTGACCAAGGCGCACCGCATCGCGGGGGCCGCCATGAGCATCCAGCGAGAGCTCGCGAGGGGCTGCCGCGACGCCGGGGTCGATTTCGTGTTCGGCTTCCCCAACAAGGCCTCATTCCCGATCTTCCAGCGCGCCGGCTACAAGAAGATCGCCGATTCCATCATCTGGGTCCGGCCCCTCATGGCCGCGTACAAGCTGAACGAGCTCGCGGCCTCGTCGGCAGGCGAGCAGCGGAGCACCGTGAGCGCGGTGGTGCAGCGGGTCGCCGAGCGGGCCGCGTCGGCGGTCCCCCACCCTCGCTGGCGCGCGCTCTGGGAGGCGGCGGAGCCGGGCGCCCCGCCCGCCCCGCTCGCGCAGGCGCTGTCGACCGCGGCGGAGCGCGCCGTCCAGCGGGCGACCGTGAAGCCGGACAACCTCCTGGTCCGGGCCGCGGGCAGCGCCCTCGACGCCTCGATGGCGCTCCGGGACACCGCCGCGCTGCTCGCGAAGGGGAGCCGCGTGCGCACCGAGCTCGTGGACGCCGCCGATCACCGCTTCGACGGGCTGTGGTCGCGGGCGAAGCCCTGGCCGGTCGCCGGCGAGCGGAGCGCCCGGTTCCTGAACTGGCGCTATGCGCAGCTCGGCGACGTCCGATACCGCTTCTTCTGCATGCTCGACAGGCATGACGGGCGGCTGCTCGGCTACGCCGTCTACTCGGTGCGGAACAACAAGGTCGAGCTCTGCGACCTGTTCTGCGAGGACAACGGCCCCACGTTCGACGCCCTGCTGCTCGAGTTCTGCCAGGCGATGCGGCGAGAGGGGCACGTCTCCGTGGGCATGCTCCTCGTGACGCCCCCTTCGTTCAGTGCCCGCCTGCGGGCGCTCGGGTTCTTCTCCCGCCCCCACCCGCCGAACGTCGGCTCGCGGTGGCTCATCGTCCACCTCGATCCCGCCTTCCCCGACGAGCTGCGGCGCGTGCTGCTCGACGCGGAGAGCTGGTTCATGACCGACGGCGAGCTCGACGTCTGATCGCCCGGGCTCCCGTCCCCCGGGGGATCCCACCGATCCGCTGGACCACCTCCTCCCGCCGGTTACCCTTGCCTCTTCATGGATAACGAGGCGCCGGCCCTGTCCATCGCGCGGCTGCGCTCCGTCTGGGATGCGGAGGTGGGCCCCTCCGCGCGCCGCGCGCTCACCGCGGCCGCTTGCGCAGGGCTGTTCGGCGCGGCGCACGTGGCGCGCGTGGGGTCGCCGCTCGCCCGCGGGCTCGCCGGCGCCGGGCTCGCGCTGCTGCTCGCGGCCATCGCCGCGCGGGCCATCCTCGTGCGGCGGCGGCGCGGCGACGCCCGGCGCACGGTGCGCGAGATCATCGGTCGCACGGACGAGGCGCTCGGCGCCGCCACCCTGCGGGCGCTCACGCTCGCGGATCGCGCCGCCGCCGACGATCGCGTCGGCTCGCCGGAGCTCGCCGGCCTGCACCTCCGGCGGCTGCTCGGCCGCGCCTCGCAGGCGCGCGTCGTCGAACGCGCGCGCCAGGCAGCGACGCGGTGGGCGAGCGCGGGCCTCGCCCTCGGCGCGGCGGCGCTCGCGGCGGCGGCGATCGAGCCGTCGCGCGTCGTCGAGGGGCTGGACGTCCTCGCCGCCCGCCGCGGCGAGGCTCCCCTCGATCTGCCGTGGATCGAGGAGGTCGAGATGACGGCGGCGCCGCCCGAGTACCTGCACCAGGGCGCCGAGGAGCTCCTGCCGTTCGCCCCGACGATGCAGCCCCGAGGGACCGTGATCACGGTGCGCGGCCGCCCCGTCCGCGCGGGGCGCGCGCTCGTGCTGACGGACGGCGGCGCCGAGGTGCCGTTCGTCGACGACGGCAAGGGCAGCGTGGTCGCCCGCTGGACGCTCGGCGAGTCGACGACCCTCCAGGCGGCCGCGCGCTTCGGGCAGGTGCGCGTCCGGCAGGCCGACGCGCAGCGCGTCGTGTCGATCCCGGACGACGCGCCGCGCGTCACGCTCGAGGGCGCGCCGCGCACGGTGAAGCTCCTCGACGAGCCCAGCATCCCGCTCCGCTACGAGATCACCGACGATCACGGCCTGCGCGAGGTCGATCTCGTCCTGCGCGCCGGAGCGAAGGAGGAGCGGCGGGTGCTCTCGCGGCCGGCGGCAGACGCGAAGGTCGACCGCGGAGGCTACGAGCTCCGGGCGCGCGATCCCTTCTTCCGCAGGACGTACGTGCCCGTCGAGGTGCGGATCGAGGCGCGGGACAACGATCCGATCGAGGGCCCGAAGTGGGGCAGGAGCGAGGCCATCCTGGTCGTCCCGCCGCAGGTCGGCGAGCCCGAGGCGCGGCGCTACGCCGCGCTCGTGAAGGCGCGCGACGCCCTCACGGACCTGCTCGCCGACCGCATCGGCCAGAGGACGCCGGAGGCGGGCGGCGCCGCGGCACACGCGGCGCACGAGGCCGAGGTGCAGGCGACGGCCAAGGCGGCGGTCGAGGCGGCGCTCGCCGCGGATCACGGCGGGCTGCGGGTGCGGGGGCGCATCGCGTCGCTCGCCCGAGGTCAGCTGGCCCGGCTCGACGCGGCGCTCGGCGCCGAGCGGAAGTCGACGACCCGCGCGGCGCACCAGGAGCTGCTCGACGAGACCGAGGGCGCGCTGCTCGCGTTCGACGCCGGCCTGCGCGGCCTGGGCCACCGCGACGCCCGGGCCGTCGCGCAGCGGCTCGCCGACGTCGCGGACGAGGCGGCGGCGGCGGCCGAGCTCCTGGGCAACGGCGACCGCGAGGGCGGCGAGGTACGCCTGGAGGCGGCCGTCGCGGTGCTGGGCGGCGGGGGGGTCGAGCTCGGCAAGCTCGGCGAGCTCGGCCTCGACCTCGGCGAGATCGTCGCGAACGACCTGCGCCGGATCGCGCGCGCCCGCGGCGCCAGCGACTGGCTGCACGCCGAGCTTGCGGCGCGCGACCTCGCGGCGCGCCTCAGGCGGCCGGAGCCTTCGTTCGGCGGCGGCGGCCGCGGCGGCGTCGAGTCGGGCGCGCCGCGCGGGCCTGACCCGGGGGACGCGTCGAACGCCGACGAGAGCGTCGCCCAGAGCGAGCGGGATCTCGAGGAGCTCGCGCGCGATCACGCCGCCGAGACGAACGCGGTCGCCGAGGAGCTCTCGCGCGCGTCGCGGCCCGAGGACATCGCGGCGCTCCGGGAGGAGGCGAAGAAGCACGCGGAGGCGATCCGAGAGGCCGTGCGGGACCTGCCGCAGCCGGGCGCGGCGCCGGGCTCGGCCGAGTCCGCCGCGGCGGCTGGCCGGGAGCAGGCCGAGGCGATGGCCGGCGCGCTGGAGCAGGGCCGCCCCGAGGAGGCGGTGACGAGCGGCCGGGGCGCGATGCGCTCGCTGGGCGACGCGAAGCGGCTCGGCGCGCAGGCCGGCGGCTTCTTCCCCGAGGAGCGCGCCGCTCGCGAGGCCGGCGAGGCGCAGCAGGCGCTCGCCGAGGAGCTGGCCTGGGCCGAGGAAGCGCTGCGCAAGCTGCGGCAGGCGGCGGCGGAGCGGGCGCGGGACGGCCTCGGGAAATCGAGCCAGCGCGAGGGGTCGCTCGCTGACCGCGCGCGCGATCTCCGCAAGCGGGGCGAGCGCGGCGACGGCCGCATGCCCGAGGAGATGCTCGATCGCCTCGACGAGGCCGAGCAGGCGATGCGCGACGCCCAGCGCGCCCTCGCCGAGGGGGACGGCGAGGTCGGCAACGAGCGCCAGCGCGACGCGCAGCGGCTGCTGGAGATGTCGCGCAGCGAGGACCAGGGTCAGGACGGCGACGCCGAGTCGGAAGGGGATCGGAACATGGCGAGGAAGGCCGACATCCCGGACAAGGACAAGCACAAGGGCCCCGAGGAGTTCCGCCGTCGCGTGCTCGAGGGGCTCGGGGGGACCTCGGAGCCGCGGCTGCGAGAGGCGGTCAAGCGTTACGCGGAGGGGCTCCTGAAATGACACGCACAGGCGGCGGAGCGGCCTCGGCTCGGCGCGGGGCGGCGGCGATCGCGAGGCGCGGCCTCCGGGCCGCGATCCTCGCCGGGCTCGCGACGGCGTCGGCGACCGCGTCCGGGCGCCTCACGGTCGGCGATCTCGATCGCGCGGCGCGGGCCCGGGCCGCGATCCTGGAGATCGACGTCCCCGCGGCGCGGGACGCCCTGAAGGACGCGGATCCGGCGGACCTCGCGCTCGCGCTCGAGCGCGGCCGCCTCGCCATCTACGAGGGCGACTGCGACGCCGCCTCGGCGATCCTCGCGCGCCCCGATCTCGCGGCGACGGCCGAGGGCGCGGCGCTCGGGGACATCGCGCGCGGCTGCGCCCGGGCCACCGCGGCGACGGTCGTCGTGAACGACGAGGAGCGCGGCGTCTGGGTGCGGCTCCAGGACGACGACGATCGCGCGCTCGTGCCGCTCCTCGTCGACGTCGCGGCGAGGACGCGCGACGTGCTCGCGAAGGACCTCGGCGTCGAGCTCCTCCGGCCGCTGCGGATCGATCTCGTCCGCGATCAGTTCACGCTCTCCGCGATGACGGGGCTGCCCGAGGAGGCGGCGCGGACGACGGGCACGGTCGCCATCGCCAAGTGGGGGCGGGTGACGATGCTCTCGCCGCGCGCCACGCCGAGCGGCTACCCCTGGCTGGACACGCTCGCGCACGAGATAACGCACCTCGCCCTGTCGCGCGGGACGCGCGACAACGCCCCGCTGTGGCTGCAGGAGGGCGTGGCCAAGCGCGAGGAGGTCCGCTGGCGCGAGCCCGACCCGCTGGACGACGTACCGTCCGCGGACGCGATCGCCTTCCTGGGCATCCAGAGGGGCCTCGGGCGTCCGCTCGACAAGATCGGCCCCTCGATCGCGATGCTCCCGAGCGCGGAGGAGGCGGCGGTCGTGTTCGCCGAGGTCGCGAGCTTCATCCGTTACTGGACGAGGGAGGCGGGCGACACGGCGCTGCCGCAGCTCCTGCGCCGGCTCAAGGACGCGAGCAGCGACGCGGACCTCGAGCGGGCGATCGCCGAGATCTCCGGCGCGGACCTCGCGGCCTGGGACAAGCGCTGGCGCTCCTACCTCGCCAGCGTGCCGGCCGACGTGCCGCCCGACCTCGCGCCCGGCGCGGACATGCCGCACCGGCAGGAGGTGAGCAAGCGGGTGCGGCTCGGCCAGCTGCTCCACGACCGCGGCCACCACGCCGCCGCCGCGGTCCAGCACGCGCGCGCGCAGGCGCTCGCGCCGCACGAGCCGGCGGTGCGCTGCTTCCTCGCCGCCGCGCTGCTGGCGTCGGGCGAGCGCGCGAGCGCCTCGCCCCTCGTCGAGCGGGTGGAGGACGTGCACAGCCGCTACGGCCGGTGGTGGTCGCTGCACGGGCTGCTCCACGGAGGCCCCGACGGGGACCGCGCCTTCTCGGCGGGCACGGCGCTCGATCCGCTGAACCCCGACGTGGCCTGCGAGGAGAAGCTGCCGCCCGATCTCCCCGGCGATCCCCTCCGTTCGGCCCTCTGCGAGGCCGCGCGCCGCAGGGCGCGCTAGCCCGTCGCATCCGAGATCCAAAAAAAGACGGCCAGCCGAGGAAATAGCGCCGCTCGACGCAATGGCGCGCGAGCGGCGGTTTGTTCGCGAGGGTGCCCGCTCCGGATTCCGTCGCACCGGAGCGCGCTCCTACGGTGCGCGGGATGCCGAACCCTGGTCGCATCCCCTTGATGATCGCGCTGGGCCTCGCCCTGCCGGCCCCGGCCTACGCCCACGGCGCGCAGCGCGCGCCAGAGCCGCGCGTGCACAGCGAGTTCAGCGCGTCCTCCGTGCTGGCATTTGGCCTGACACCGACGGCGGGCCTCGGCCTCTCGCCCGCCGCCGCTCTCCGCTGGTCCGACCTGTCCATGTCGCTCGAGGCGCGGGCGCTCGTCGCGCTGGGCGGCCCGCCGAGCGATCTGCCGAGCGCCGGGCCGCGGCGCATCAGCGCCGGGCTGGGGGTCATGTCGCTCTGCAGGCACCGGGACGACGTCTTCCTGTGCAACGTCTTCCAGCTCGGCGCTGTCCGCGCGCCCGTCCTGGAGAGCGTCACCCAGGCGGAAGGCGACGTCCTCTGGCTGCTCACCTCCGGCGCGCGCGGCGGCGCCGAGTGGCGCATCGCGCGGCACCTCCAGCTGCGCAGCTTCCTCGAGCTGCACCTCGTCCTGGCGCGCCCTCTGCTCTCGGCCGGCCCGGCCGGGAGGTGGAAGACCTCGGCCGTCGCGGCGATCGCCGGCATTGGCCTGACGTTCCCGGTGGACCCGGGGTGACCCGGGGTGACCCGGGTGAAGAGCGTCGCGCCTGCGGGCCGCGCGCGGCGCGGGCGTCGGGCCGGAGGAGGTCGCGCGCTCAGCGCGGCCTCAGTGCTTCGCGCGGAGCGCGCGCGACAGCGTGTTCCTGCCGACGCCGAGCCGCTTCGCCGCTTCCGTCTTGTTCCCCTCGCACGCCCGGACCATCGCCTCGACGTAGCGCCGCGTCACCTCGTCGAGGGTGAGCCCGAGCGGCAGCGCCACCCGCGCGTCGCCCTCGGGCGCCGCGGCTGCGTGCGGCGGGGCGCCTTCGCCCCGGCGCGTCGGGAGGTGCCCCGCGGAGATGCGGCCGTCCGGCGCGAGGGCGATGGCGCTCTCGACCCAGTGCTCGAGCTCGCGCACGTTGCCTGGCCACGTATGAGCGCGGAGGTGGCGGAGCGCGTCCGGATCGAAGCCCGGCGACGGCCTGCCGTACCTCGTCGCGTAGACGTCCGCGAAGTGCCGGGCCAGCGTCTCGACGTCGTCGGGGCCGCGCTCGCGCAGGGCCGGCAGATCGATCTCGACGACGCGCGCGCGGTAGTAGAGGTCCTTCCGGAAGCGCCCCTCGGCGACGGCGCGCTCGAGGTCGCAGTGCGTGGCGCACACGACGCGCACGTCGGCGCGGAGCGACTGGCGACCGCCGACGCGCTCGAAGGAGCGGTCCTGCAGGAAGCGAAGGAGCTTGCCCTGGATGTCGAGCGGCAGGTCCCCGAGCTCGTCGAGGAACAGCGTGCCTCCCTCGGCGAGCTCGACCTTGCCCGGCACGCGCCGGTCCGCGCCGGTGAACGCCCCCCGCTCGTGGCCGAAGAGCTCGCTCTCGACGAGCTGCGCCGGCAGCGTCGTGCAGTCGACGGTGACGAAGGGCCTCGTCTGGCGCCGCGAGTTGACGTGGATCGCCCGGGCGAAAAGGCTCTTGCCGGTGCCTGTCTCCCCGCGGAGCAGCACGGTCGCGTCGGTCTGGGCCGCGAGCTGGACCTTCTCGTACACGGCGGCCAGCCGCTCGCTCCGGCCGACGATCCGGTTGAACGGCCCCTGCAGCACGACCCCCGGGCCGCCGCCCTCGGCGGCGCGGAGCGTCGTCAGCGAGAGGGCGCGGGCGAGCTGCGTCGCGAGGGCGACGAGGTAGCGCTGGTCCTCCTCGTCGAAGGGCGCGCCCGCGCGGTTCAGCAGCTGGACGACGCCGCGGACCGGCGCGGCGCCGTCCTCGCGGATGGGCGCGACGAGCATCGAGCGCGTCGTGTAGCCCGTCGCCCGGTCCGCCGTCGGATCGAAGCGCGGGTCGCGCGAGGCGTCGTCGACGCGCACGACCTGCCCGGTCGTGGCCACGTGCCCGGCGATGCCGCGCTCGAGCGGCTGCCTGAGCGAGGGGAGCTCGGGCAGCAGGGCGACGCGCGTCACGAGATCGCCGCGCTCGGCGTCGACGAGCCAGATCGTCGCGCGGTCGGCGCGGAGCGCCTTCGCGAGCCGCTCGCACGCCGTGCCGAGGAGGGCGTCGAAGTCGACCTCCCGGGCAAGGAGGGAGGCGAGATCGACGAGCAGCGAGAGGCGCGACATGGATAGCGGAGCAGTGTCCAGCATAGAGGGCGCCGCGCTTGTCGTCATCCGCGTCATCACGCGGCCCGCGCGAGGGCCTCGACGTGGATGCAGAGCCCCTCGCGCGCGGCGACCGAGCCAGGGAAGAGCTCGCGGGAGAGGCGCTCGATCTCGGCGACGCCGGCGTCCGTCCGCTGCGGGTCGTGGTGGAACAGGACGAGCTTCCGCGCGCCGCACGCCCGCGCGATCTCCGCACCCGCAACGTACGTCGAGTGCCCCCAGCCGACCTTCGAGCGCCCGCCGTCGCCGCGGTACTCCTCCGGGGTGTACTGCGCGTCATAGATCAGCACGTCGGCGCCGTCCGCGAGCGCGCGCAGCGCCGGATCGACGCAGGCGTAGTGCTCGGTGTCGGTCGCGTAGACGACGCTGCGGCCCTCGTGCTCGACGCGGTAGGCGAGGACGCCGCCCGGGTGGTTGAGCTTGGCGATCCGCACGTGGACCTCGCCCACGTCGAACGCCTCGCCCGGCCGCGCCTCCCGCACGGCGATCTGCGCGCAGAGCTCGTCCATGCGGACGGGGAAGCTCGGCGCGGCCATCTGCGTCGAGAGCACCTCGCGGAGGCTCCCGACCCCGTGCGCGCTGCCCACGATCGACAGCCGCGAGCTCGGCAGGTACGCCGGCACGAAGAACGGCAGGCCCTGGATGTGGTCCCAGTGCAGGTGCGACAGCAGCACCGTCGCCTCGACCGGTCCCTCCCGGAGCAGCGCATCTCCGAGCTTGCGTACGCCCGTCCCTGCATCGAGGATGATCCGCGACGATCCGCAGCGAACCTCCACGCAGCTTGTGTTTCCGCCCACCGCAGCCGTCTCCGGCCCAGGCGAAGCGATGCTCCCGCGAACTCCCCAGAACTTGATCTCCATCATTGTTGCGAGCCTCCTCGGCGCTCTTCAGCGAGAGCGAGCGGCGTGCCAGGACGCAGGCTCTTGAAATCGCTTCACTTTTCTGCTGCGCCCGCGGAGGTCGATCGAAGTTGCAGCGCGAGGTCCGGATCGCCGCTTCAGAATGGAGCGCGTCGAGGGGATGGCCTGCGGGCCCTCGCGCCCCCATTTGCGCGGAGCGGCGCTTCGCGATTGACGCGCTCGCAGCGACGTGGAGAAACGTGGGGCGCGGGGGACGGGCCTGGCGTCGCGCCTCGGATCGCGCTGTGCGTCGCGTCAAGGCTGAGCTCCCTCGCTGGTTGGGGACCGCGCCGACGCTGGAAGGTTCGTCTGACCCGAGCGTTGACCAAGGTCCTTCCTGAGGCCTAGCATTCCTGCACCGCTCTCTTTCCCGCATCGTTACCGCTGCTCCGCACAATGACCGTTGCCACCTACGCCGCCGCACAGCTGTTGCGGGTGCTTCCGCGAGAGCGCATTACCCGGGCCGTTGGCCGCCTCTGCGACGCCAGGGCACCCGCCGCCGTCTTGAACACGGTGGTGAAGCTCTACGCGCGCGCGTACCGCGTCGACATGGACGCCGCCGAGGTGCTGACGAGCCCTTACGAGAGCTTCGACGCGTTCTTCACGCGCAAGCTCCGCGAGGGGATGCGCCCTGTCTGCTCCGATCCCGGAGCCATCACCAGCCCTGCCGACGGACGGGTCGAAGACATCGGCCCCGTGACCGAGGGCGGGCGGCTGACCATCAAAGGGCAGCCCTACCGCGTGGAAGACCTCGTGGGCGACCCCGCGGAAGCCACGCGCTATGACGGCGGGCAGTTCGCGATCGTCTACCTGTCGCCGCGCGACTACCACCGGGTCCATTCGCCCGTCGCCGGGCGGGTGAGCCTCATCCGCTCGATGCCGGGGGAGCTGTTCCCGGTGAACGCGATCGGGGAACGCCACGTCCCGGGCCTCTTCGCGCGCAACCGGCGCGTCGCGATCGTGATCGACACGGAGCGCCAGGGGCGCGTTACGGTGGTGATGGTGGGCGCGATGATCGTCGGACGGATCACGGTGAGCGCCGTCGATGCGCGCGACGTGCCGCTCGGCCTGCACACGATCTCGCCGGCCCTTCCGGTCGCGTGCGGCGAGGAGATCGGCAAGTTCCACCTCGGATCCACCGCGGTCATGTTCGTGGAGCGCGGGGTGGCGCCGCCCTGGAGCAGGGCTCCTGGGCCGATCCTCTACGGCGAGCCGCTGGACGGAGGGGGCCAGCGATGACGAGCGAGCGGCCGCGCAACCCCCTGGCTACGCCCGCCCAGGAAGGCGGCGCCTCCGGAGAGCCCGGCGCGCCGCTGCCGGGCGAGGCAGGGAACGCGGCCGCACCGGCGCCGCAGGGAGAGCAGGGCTCGCTCCCCGCGCGAGCGTCCGCTCCACGGCCCGAGCGCTCGCCCAGCGCGCGCCCGCAGCTCGCGACGACGACGCCGCTGCCGCGCCTCGATGTCGTCGCGGGCATCGCGGACGGGGGCTCCAGCGGGCAGATCGCGGAGATCCCGGACCTCGATCTCGACCCGCGGATCGCCGGACCGCCCACGGAGCGCTCGCGGCACGGCGCTCCCCTGCCGATGAGCCCCGGCTCCAGGCGGTCCTGGCAGTCGCTCGCGACGGAGGTGGAGCGGGCGGCGGAGGTGGAGCGCGGCGAGGGCGCGAAGACCGGACGACGGCGCTCGCGGCGGCTCGTGAACGTGTCCGGAGACGCAGCGCAGCAGGGCGACGATCAGGTCGCCACGCACGACCGCGCCACCGTGCCCGAGGATGCCGCGGCGCAGCGCTCGCGCGCGCTCGACGAGGCGGACGACGACGGGTGGCCGAGCGCCTCCGAGAGGCGGCCCAGCTACCCGGCGCTCGAGGCGCCCAGGCATCCCAGCGAGCCCGCGCTGGATGGATCCAGGCCCCCCAGCAAGCCGGCGGCGGCGACGGCCGCGGCGACGAACCTGGCCGAGCTGGTCGCGCCCCGTGCGGTCCCGCGCCCGTCGCCGAAATCCTCGAGCATGCCGCCGATGCCGACGCCGAGCGGGCTCATCATCGATCCCGACTCGGTCGCGGTGATCCGGCCGCTCCAGATTGTCAGCATCGAGTCGGACCTGCCGCCGGTGCCGCCGGTCACCTCGGCCCCCGAGCCCGCCAGACCGCCGCTCTTGACCGATCCGGCGGAGCACGAGTGGCCGCCGCTCCAGTTCAGGATCCGGCCGGACGACGTCCCGACCGGGATGGGCCTCGACTCGTTCCAGGAAGGCCTCTCCGAGGGCCCGCCGACGGCGCGCGACGCCGCCTTCGACGCCCTCCAGCCGGCGCCTCGAAGGCGGTCCAGGAGGCAAGCCTCGGCGCCGGAGATCGACGCGCGCCCCTTGGACTGGCCGCTGGGGACGGGCGCGGACGAGGTCGCGGAGGTCGAGCCCGAGTCCGAGCCCGTCGACGAGGCGAAGGCCGAGCCATCGAGCGCTTCCCCCGCGGGCGGCGAAGGCCAGCAGGCGCAGGGCGACGCGACGCGCATCACCGTGCCGCCGAGGAGCACCGAGGTCGAGCTCGAGGAGGTCGAGCCCGAGCGCGACGCCGAGCTCGCCGACGCGGGCTCGGCCGCGCAGGCCGATCCGCACGCCGCGCACCCCAAGAAGCCACCGCCGCCTCCCTTGCCGCCGCGGCGCCCGCGCGCGCAGGCGCTGGCATCGCCGGATCTCGCGACGTTCACGAGCTCGGTGCCGCCGCCGCCCGCGTCTGCGCCGCCCGTGTCGGCGCCTTCGTCGCACGGCGAGCCGTCCGCGTCCGCGCGGCCCGCCGCTCCCGCCGCGGCGCCCGCGGCGAAGCAGGCCGAGCACGATTCCGGCCCGTCGACCGAGCCCGCCGCGCGCCGGAAGCGCCCGTGGTGGGAGGAGCTCTTCGGCGACGACTTCCTGCGCACGCTCGACAAGATCGACAGCAAGGTGGTTCGCCGCGAGGTCGATTTCATCGAGGAGCGGCTCGGCGTCGAGAAGGGCGCGGTGATCCTCGATCTCGCGTGCGGCGCGGGCGGCCACGCGATCGAGATCGCCAGCCGCGGCTACAGCGTCGTCGGCTACGACCTGTCGCTCGCCATGCTCGCCCGCGCCGCCGACGAAGCGCAGGACCGCGGCCAGAAGCTGAATTTCCTCCAGGGCGACATGCGCGAGATGACGTTCGAGGAGACCTTCGACGGCGTCTACTGCTGGTCGACGAGCTTCGGCTACTTCGACGACGAGAAGAACGCGGATGTTCTCGCCCGCATCCGCCGCGCCCTCCGCCCCGGCGGGATGCTCCTGCTCGACATCGTCAACCGCGACTATGTGGCGTCCCGCCAGCCGAGCCTTGTCTGGTTCGAGGGGGACGGCTGCGTCTGCATGGATGAGATGCACGTGGATTTCTTCACGAGCAGGCTCAAGGTGAAGCGCACCGTCATGTTCGAGGACGGCCGCTCGCGCGAGCTCGACTACTCGCTCCGCCTCTACGGGCTGCACGAGCTCGGCAAGGTGCTCCACGAGGCGGGCTTCAAGGTCACCGAGGTGACCGGACACCCTGCGCACCCCGGCGTCTTCTTCGGCTCCGAGTCGCCGCGGCTCATCGTCCTTGCCGAGCGGAGCTGAGGCGCTAGGGCTCCCCGCGAATGAGCTTCGAGGCCGCGATCGCGCGCGCGCTGCCGGGGATCCCGCGCAGCGCCTCCCCCGTCGATCAGATCGCCTACGCCCGCGATCTCTGGCCGCGGCACCACCTCGCGGTGACGGAGGGCCGCATCGCCGAGCACCGGCCCGGGATGATCGTCTGGCCGTCCTCCGCGGAGGAGGTCGCCCAGGTGGTGCGCTTCTGCGCGGACGAGGGGCTCCCGCTGGTGCCTTTCGGGGCGGGCTCGGGCGTGTGCGGCGGCGTCTTGCCGGACGAGCGCACGGTCGTGCTCGACCTCAAGCGGCTCTCCCGCCGCCGCTCGCTCGATCGTCAGGCCCCGTCGGTCGAGATCGAGGCCGGCGCGCTCGGCATCCGCTTCGAGGAGGAGCTCAACGCCGAGGGCTTCACGCTCGGCCATTTTCCGTCGTCCATCCTCTGCTCGACCGTGGGGGGCTGGGTCGCGGCGCGCAGCGCCGGCCAGTGCTCCGGGCTCTACGGCAAGATCGAGGACATGGTCGCGTCGCTCGAGTGCGTCGTCGGCCGCGGCGAGATCGTCCGCTTCGATCGGCGCGCGCGAGGCCCGGATCTCACGCCGCTCCTCATCGGCAGCGAGGGCGTGCTCGGCGTGGTCACCGCCGCGACGCTCCGGCTGCACCCGGCGCCGCCGGCGCGCGCGTTCGCCGCGTTCTCGTTCCCCAGCGTCGAGGCCGGATGGGACGCGATGCGGGCGATGTTCCAGGCCGGCCTCCGCCCGGCGGTCTCGCGGCTCTACGATCCGTTCGACTCCTTCATGGCCCGGCTGGGCGCCGTGCGCCGGCAGCGCGCCCACGCCAGCGCGGCCGATGAATCCTCCGGCGGGGCGGCCGCGCGGGCGCACGGCGCGCGCGGCCCCGGGGCCGGCGCCGCGGTGCTGCGCGGCCTGCTGCGCGCGCCGGGGCTCCTCAACCAGATCGTCGACGGCGTCGGGTCGCGCGTGCTCCGCGGCGCGACGCTCATCCTCATCTTCGAGGGCACGGCGCGCGCGAGCGCGGACGACCTCGCCCGCGCCGCGGCGATCGCGGAGCGCGGCGGGGCCAGGCCGCTCGGCGAGGAGCCCGCGCGCCACTGGCTCGCGCACCGCTACAGCGTGAGCTACCGCCAGGCGCCCGTGTTCATGGCCGGCGCGTTCAGCGACACCATGGAGGTCGCCGCGCCCTGGTCGCGCCTCGACGGGCTCTACCGCGCGGTGCGCGGCGCGCTCGGGCGCCACGTGTTCGTGATGGCGCACCTGTCCCACGCGTACCCGGACGGCTGCAGCATCTACTTCACCTTCGCCGGCAGCGCGCCGAGCGTCGCGGCGGCCGAGGCGAAGTACGACGCGGCCTGGCGGGCGGCCCTCGACGCCGCGATCGACGCCGGCGGGACGCTCTCGCATCACCACGGGGTCGGCCGGAGCAAGGCGCCGCGGCTCGGCGCCGAGCTCGGCCTCGGCGCCGACGTCATCCATGCGCTCCGCGGCGTCTTCGACCCCGCCGGCGTCATGAACCCTGGCAACCTGCTCCCGCGCGAGGCGTCCTCCGCCGCGCGCCGCCCGCTGCCGCCGCCGCCCGCGGCGCCTGTGCTCGACGGCGACTCCATGCTCGTGCACGCCGCCGGTACCGCTCGCCTCGGCGAGATCGAGCGCGCCCTCGAGCAGCGTGGCCTCACGCTGGCGATCGACTTCGGCGCGACCTCGCCCGAGCTGACGCTCGACGCATGGATCGCGGCGGGCGCGCCCGGCGCCCCGGATCCGTGGAGCGATCCGGTCGATCACCTCGTCGCCGGGTTCACCGCGCGGCTCGCGTCCGGCGCCGAGCTCGCGGTGCGGCCCGCCCCGCGGCGCGCGGTGGGCCCGGATCTCTTCGCGCTGTTCCTCGGCGTCGGTGGGCGCGTCGGCGCCATCACGTCCGCGCACCTCCGCGCCCACGGCGCGTCGCGGCCCCGCGCCCTGCCGGCCGCGCTGCCGAGGCAGCCGTCGCTCCGCGACGACGAGGCGGCGTGGCTCGACGCGGCGGTGAGCGCGGCCCGCGGCGTCCGCTGAGCGCGGTCGGCGCGGCGCTCACTCGGAGCGCGGACGGCGCGGACGGCGTTCAGCCGGGAGGCCAGGCCATCGGCCTTCCACCCATCACGTGGACGTGGATGTGGAAGACCGTCTGGCCGGCGTTCGCGCCGCTGTTCACCACGGTCCTGAAGCCGCTCTCCGCGATGCCGGTGAGCTCCGCGACCCGCCGCGCTGCGAGGAGCAGCCGGCCGAGGACGGCCTCGTCCTCGGGCGTGGCCTGGGCGATGCCCGCAATGTGGCGCTTCGGGATGACGAGCGCGTGCGTGGGCGCCTGCGGGTTCACGTCGTGGAAGGCGATGACGTGTTCGTCCTCGAACACGACCTTCGACGGGATCTCCTTGTTCGCGATCTTGCAGAAGATGCACATGGCCGCCTCCTACTCCCAGGGTGCTTGCGAGTCACGCCGCGCCCGATCACGCGGCATCGCCCTCGTCCCGGGGTCCGGCTCTCCCGGCTCCCCCTCGCCCGGAGACTCCAGCGCTCCGCCGGGCTTCCCCTCGGGCAGCAGCCGGGCGAGCGCGCGCTCGATCCGCGACGTGTCCGCCGGCTCGGGGAGGAGCTCATCCGGCAAGGCGGCGCCTGTCGCCGAGCTCGGCGCGGCGTCCCCGCCGCCCGGCGGCTCGGCCCGCGGGACCGCCCCGCGCGCGACCGCGATGCGGAGCACGGCGAGCTCCAGGGCGTCGAGCGCGGCGGTGCGCTTCAACCCGAGCGACGGCACGTCGTAGGTGAGCAGCGCGCCGCCGCTCGCGGCGGGCGCGAGCCCGGCGCGGTCCGCGCCCGCGACCAGCTGCCGCACGATGCTCCTGAGCAGCGCCGCCCGCCGCCGCACCCGGCGCGCCTCCGGGTCGGCGTACAGCGAGAAGAAGCGGTTTCGCGAGAAGGTCGACGGCGCCAGCACGAGCGCGACGAGCAGCGCCTCCAGATCGACGGGCGGCGCCCCTCTCTCGATGGACGGCGCCCCCATCACGTGGCGGGCTCCAGCGCGGGCCCCGAGAGCCCGCCGCGCCGCAGGAGCTCCGCCTGGCGGTGCGTGCGCAGCGCGCCGATGAGCTCTTCGAGGTCCCCTTCGATGATCTTGTCGAGCTTGTGCAGCGTGAGGCCGATCCGGTGATCCGTCACGCGGTTCTGCGGGAAGTTGTAGGTCCGCACCTTCTGCGCCCGCTCCCCCGTGCCGACCATGGTCCTTCGCTCGGCGCTCTGGGCCTCTTCCTGCCGGCGCTGCTCGAGCTCGAGCAGCCGGCTCCGGAGGACCTTCATCGCCTTCGCCTTGTTCTTCAGCTGGGAGCGCTCGTCCTGGCACTTCACGATCATGCCCGTCGGCAGGTGCTTGATCTGCACGGCGCTGTTCGTCGTGTTGACGCCCTGGCCGCCGGGGCCGCCCGACGCGGCGATCGAGATCTCCAGGTCCTTCTCGTCGATGTGCACGTCGACCTCGTCGGCCTCGGGCAGCACGGCCACGGTGGCGGTCGAGGTGTGGATCCGCCCCTGCGTCTCCGTCGAGGGGACCCGCTGAACGCGGTGAACGCCGCCCTCGTACCGGAGGTGGGAGTAGACGTCCTGCCCCGTGATCAGCGCCGCGACCTCCTTGTAGCCGCCGGCCGAGGCCTCGCTCAGGTTGAGCACCTCGACCTTCCACCGCTTCGTCTCCGCGTAGCGGCAGAGCATGCGGAAGAGATCGGCGGCGAAGAGCGCCGCCTCCTCGCCGCCCTCGCCGCTGCGGATCTCGATCACGGTGTTTCGCGTGTCGTTGGGGTCCTTCGGCAGGAGGAGCACCTCGAGCTCGGCGGCGAGCCGCTCGCGCTCGAGCTCGAGCTCAGGCAGCTCCGCCTGGGCGAGCTCGGACAGGTCGGGATCGCTCAGCGCCTCGCGATCTTCGGCGATGCGCCGCTCGACGTCCCGCATCCGGGCGAAGGCGACGACCACCGGCTCGATCTCGGTCCGCTCGCGGTTGAGCCGCTGGAGCTCGGCCGGCGCGGCGAGCACCGCCGGGCTGCACATGAGGTGCTCGAGTTCCTGAAAGCGGCGCTGAACCGCCTCGAGTTTCGCGATAGGTAGCATCTGCAATCCGAAGACGACGCGGGGTTGGACGGCGGCGAGGGGCCCGGCGGAGCCGGCGCGCGCTAGCCGTGAGCGCCTGCGTAGCCGGGGTCGGCCAGCAGCTTGGAGTAGTCGGCGAACACCCGATCGGGCTGGACAGGAGCGGCCACCGAGGCCTCGCGCCAGAGCGTCGCGCGGAGCGACGCGAGGGCGATCTCCAGCTGCGCGTCGTCGGGCTCCGCCGTCGTGATCTTCTGGACCAGGAACCCCGGCCAGAGCAGCGCGCGGAGCGGGCCGGTGGTGCAATAACGCGCGAAGATCCGCTGGATCTCGAAGGTGACCGCGGCGATCAGCGGGAGGAACGGCAGCTTCATCAGGAAGAACGTGACGCTCTCGACGAGCCGGCCGCCGGGCAGCTTGGGCAGGAGCGCCCCGAGGGACGCCCCGGCCACCGAGAACACCACGATGGACACGAGCGCCACCATGACCAGGAACGTCGTCCCGCAGCGGGGGTGCATGGCCGTCTTCCGGCGCGCGTTCTCGACCTCGAGGACCTCGTGCGCCTCGTAGGTGGAGATCGCCTTGTGCTCGGCGCCGTGGTACTGGAAAACGCGTCGAACCTCGGGGATCTGGCGGATCAGGAGGAGGTAGCCGACGACGATGGCGAGCTTCGCCACGCCGGTGATCGCCTGGAACGCCGGCGATGTGACCTCGAGACCGAGGCCCAGGAGCTTGTTGACCAGCTCGGCGCCGGCCTGGGGCGCCGCCACGAAGAGCAGGACCGCGAAGAGGATCGGGATCATGCCCATCCCTCCTCCGCGCTTCTTCCCCTCGGCGCTGCCGCCCGGGGCGGGGCCGCCCGTGACCTGCGCGGGCTCCACGTCCTGCGCCGCGATCGCCGCCATGCTGAGCGCCAGGGAGGTGAGGTTCACCCCGCCCGCCTGCCCCGCGCTCGGGCGCTTCGACTCGGGTCCCTTGGCCGAGCCCGCCTCCTCGGCCGACAGATCTTGCTCGTAGAGGTCCGCGGACCAGCGGAGCGCCTGGGATCCCAGGCGGAGCGACTCGACGAGGGTCGCAACCCCCCGCACGAAAGGCCAGGTGCGCGGCCCCTTCGAGACGGCGGTCATCGGCTGCTCGCGCACGACCAGCTCTCCCGAGCGGCGCCGGCAGACGATCGCGACCGAGCTCGGCGACCGCATCATGACCCCTTCGATGACCGCTTGGCCGCCGATATACGGACGTGCAGGCTGATCGCTCATACGCGTTCCAATCTAGCGCATAACACGGCCAGCGCATCGGCCCGACCGACCAGCGCCGCACAGGTGAATGTGCCGACGTCGTCAGGTTCGCATTCGCGTCCGGGTCCGCGTGCGCCGCGCGCGACGTCTCGGCCGCTCACGCTCCGCGCAGGGCCAGCGGGCGCTAGGCGAACCAACCCATCCGCCACGCCCCGGGCGGGCGCGGCGTGACGGGCGAATCCGGTGAAAGAAGGGAGTTCGGGGGTAGAGGGACGATCGGCCCGGCTACTTGCCTGCGGTCGCGTACTTCTTGCGGAAGCGGTCGACGCGGCCGGCGACGTCCATGATCTTGTGCTTGCCCGTGTAGAACGGGTGGCAGGCGGAGCAGACGTCGGTGGTGAAGCTGCCGCGGGTGGAGCGGGTCTCGACGACGGCGCCGCACGCGCAGGTGATCGTGGAGGCCTTGTACTCGGGGTGGATGCCGGGCTTCATGGTGAGTCCTTCGGGTGTTGCGAGGGAGGGCGCCTATAGCTCAGCGCGTCTTGGACCGCAAGAAGCCCCTCGGACGCGCCCGCTCTTCTGTCTCTCGTCCGGCTCTCGTCCGGTTCAGGTCCGGCCCGCTCGGCATCGTTTGCGCCGCTGGCGGTGCGAAGCGCGGACACCTTAGGTGCGGCGCGACCGGGCTCCGGTCAAGGTCCGGGCGGCCCCAGCCTGCGCGCACGGCAATTGCTAGAGGCGGCGTTGACGCTCGGGCGCACATGGTTAGTTTCGCGGTCGCGAGCCAGCGAGCTCGCGAAAACTCGGCGAAAGTATCCGGATTCCCAGCGGTTTTTGACGGCTCTGGAGCGGTGGCTCGCGGCAGCTGTCAGCTGAGCCCTGCTGGCCGGTCGGGTCTTCTCGCCCCCCGTGGTCATCAGGCCGTCGCGCAAACAGTTCTCGGAGGGTTCAACGTCATGGGCAAGATCATCGGCATCGATCTCGGCACGACCAACAGCGTCGTCGCGGTGATGGAGGGCAAGGAGCCCAAGGTCATCGTGAATGAGGAGGGCTCGCGCCTCACGCCGTCCGTCGTGGCCTGGGACGACAAGGGCGAGGTGCTCGTCGGTCAGATCGCCAAGCGCCAGGCGGTCACGAACCCCACCAACACCATCTACTCGGCGAAGCGCTTCATGGGGCGCCGCTTCGAGGAGGTGCAGGAAGAGGCGAAGCGCGTCCCGTACACGGTCAGCAAGGGCAAGAACAGCGACGCCTCGATCGCGGTGCGCGGCAAGCAGATGTCGCCCCCCGAGGTCTCTGCGAAGGTCCTCCAGAAGCTGAAGAAGGCCGCGGAGGACTACCTCGGCGAGAAGGTCACCGAGGCCGTCATCACCGTGCCGGCGTACTTCAACGACTCGCAGCGCCAGGCGACCAAGGACGCGGGCCGCATCGCCGGGCTCGACGTGAAGCGCATCGTCAACGAGCCCACGGCCGCCGCGCTCGCGTACGGGCTCGACAAGAAGAACGAGCAGGTCATCGCCGTGTACGACTTCGGCGGCGGCACGTTCGACATCTCGATCCTCGAGGTCGGCGACAACGTCGTGCAGGTCATCTCGACCAACGGCGACACCCACCTCGGCGGCGACGACGTCGACCACCTCGTGATGGACTGGCTCGCGGCCGAGTTCAAGAAGGACACCGGCATCGACGTCTCGAACGACAAGATGGTCGTGCAGCGGCTCAAGGACGCCGCGGAGCAGGCGAAGATCGAGCTGTCGAACGTGCAGGAGACGACGATCAACCTGCCGTTCTTGACCGCGGACGCCTCGGGGCCGAAGCACCTCCAGAAGCAGCTCACCCGGGCGAAGCTCGAGCAGATGATCCGGCCGCTCATCGACCGCACGCTCGAGCCGACCCGCAAGGCGCTCGCCGACGCGAAGAAGTCGCCGCAGCAGATCGACGAGATCGTCCTCGTCGGCGGCTCGACCCGCATCCCGCTCGTGCAGGAGACGGTCAAGAAGTTCTTCGGCAAGGAGCCCCACAAGGGCGTGAACCCGGACGAGGTCGTGGCCGTCGGCGCCGCGGTCCAGGCGGGCGTGCTCTCGGGCGACGTGAAGGACCTCGTGCTGCTCGACGTCACGCCGCTCTCGCTCGGCGTCGAGACGCTCGGCGGCGTGATGACCGTGATGATCTCGAGGAACACCACGATCCCGACCCAGAAGAAGGAGATCTTCTCGACCGCGACCGACAGCCAGCCCAGCGTCGAGGTCCACGTGCTCCAGGGCGAGCGCACCGAGGCCCGCTACAACCGGACCCTGGGCCGCTTCCACCTGGAAGGGATCATGCCGGCGCCCCGCGGCGTGCCGAAGATCGAGGTGACGTTCGACATCGACGCGAACGGCATCCTCTCGGTCCACGCCAAGGACACGGCCACCGGCAAGGATCAGCGCATCACGATCACCGCGTCGGGCGGCCTGAAGGAGGACGAGATCAACCGGATGGTCAACGAGGCGGCGGCGCACGAGGCCGAGGACAAGCGCCGGCGCGAGGAGATCGAGCGGCGCAACAAGCTCGATAACCTCTGCTACACGCTGGAGAAGACGATCAGCGAGAACAAGGACAAGCTGCCGGAGGGCGACGTCTCGGCGCTGAACGGGATCATCGCCGAGGGGCGGTCGGCCATCGAGAAGCAGGACGACGCGGCCGTGAGCGCGGCGCTGGAGAAGCTCGAGAAGGAAGCGCACCGCATCGCGAGCGTCATGTACGAGAAGGCCGGCCCGCCGCAGGACGGCGGCGGCGCCGCGCCCGGCGGCGCGCCGGGAGGCCAGCCGCCGCCCCCCGCCGGCGGCAAGGGGAAGGATTCGGTCATCGACGCGGAGTTCGAAGAGTCGAACTGATCGCCGCGAGGAGCCCGCTCCTCGACGGCGTGCGACGAGCGCGGATTCCTCCGCGCTCGTTCGCCGAGCGGCAAGCGCCAAGCGGCAAGCGCCAAACGCAACGAGCGCGGATTCGTCCGCGCTCGTTCGCATTTGGAGCGACCGCCGCGCGCCATGCGGCGCACGCGGCCGTCGCCTGCGCGGCGCGCTCCTTGGGCGTCGACTCGGATGTCCGGGAGCCGTATAACCGGCGCTCATGCGAACTCTCCTGCCGATCGCCCCCCTGGTCCTCATGGCCGGTTCCCTCGCCTGCGGGCCGTCCCCCGCGCCTGTCGCGCCGACAGCAGGACAGGGCGAGGTCAAGGCCGGACCTGCCCAGGTCGCTACCAGCCCGGCGTTCGATCTATCGCCCGTCGCCGAGCCGGCCGATATCGTCGGCGTGCTCCGCTGGAGCAACCCCGCGGCCACGCTGTCGAGCATCGCGACGTGCGCGGGGCTGCCTCCGGCGCTCGCGGAGACGGGCGCGCAGGCGTTCTCCTCGGGTGTGCTGAGCGAGCTCGTGAGCCCTTCCATCGACACGGACCAGCTCGCCACGGTGCTCGCGCTCGACGCGCCGGTGCACCTGATCGTCGCGCTCGATGACAGCTCGAAGCGGGGCAAGCCCGTGGCGGCCGTGTCGTTCGGGCTCACGTCGCTCGAGCGGGCGAGGGGCGCGCTCGAGGCGGGCGCCGCGCTCACCGAGGTGAAGCCCGGCATGTGGAAGATCGGCGGCAAGGAGCCCTCGTCATCGAGCTGCTTCCTCGCCGCGTCCGCCGGCTCGGCGCCCGCGCGGCTCCTCTGCGGCGATCGGGACCGCGACGTCACGACGCTCGGGCCGTACCTCGCGCGCACGCTGCCGACGCTCGCGCCCGAGGCGCGCGACCTCCACGGCGAGGTCCGCTTCGTCCCGCTCAGCACGAAGTTCGGCGGCATGGCGAAGCAGCAGCTCGGCGGGCTCCCGATCCTCGCGCAGAGCCAGCTCTCGATCGGGCAGCCCCAGTTCGACCGGGCGCTCACCGACGCGGCGACCTCCGTTCAGCAGGAGCTCGAGGCGCTCATCAACGACGCGAGCAAGGCGGTCGTCGATCTCCAGGTCGACAACCAGTCCTGCGTGAACTTCACGGCTGCCCTGGAGCTCCGGGGCCAGTCGTCGTGGGTCGCCAAGACGATGGCCGACAGGGCGAAGCGCGCCGGGGCCGCGCCGGCGCTGTACTGGCGCGCGCCGAAGGACAGCGCCGGCGCGTTCTTCGACCACGGCTACGACCCGGCGCACTACGGCGGCATCCTGAAGACGCTGCGCGAGATGCTCGAAGGGTGGCTGGAGAAGGAGAAGATCGGCAAGCCCGCCGATCGCAAGGCGCTCGCCGACCTCCTCGCGCTGCCGATCAACCAGGGGCCGAGCGTGTCCGCCCACGGGTACCCGGACGCGCCTCCTGCCGCTGCCCAGGCCGGAAAGCCGACGCCGAACGAGGCGCTCGACAAGATGATGGGGGGCTTCGTCGGCTGGAACCTGCTCGGGTTCGAGGAGGCGCCCGACGCGCTCATCAAGTACGTGAAGAACGCCGTCACCGCCTACAACACGCCCGGGCTGCGCAAGCGGCTCCCGGAGATCGACATCGATCCGAAGGATCTGCCGACGGTCAAGGCGGTCCAGGCGCCGAAGGAGCTCGGGAAGACGTCGCTCGCCGTCGAGATCCAGATCGTCCGCGATCTACCGCGGCTCGACGACGACGCGGGCTCGACCCCGGCCGCCAAGGGCAAGCAGAGGCCCAAGCTGACGATGACGCTCCACCTCCTCGTCATGGGTGAGGAGAAGACGACGTGGGTCGCCTTCGGACACGACAAGGGCGACCTGCTGAGGCGGCTCGCCACGGTGAAAGCGGGCGCGCCCGCCGCAGCGACGCTCGCGTCGCGTCCGGGGCTCGAGAAGCTGAAGACCGGGAAGTTCGCCTGGGGTGGATTCTCGACGCTCGCCCCGATCACCCGCACGTTCCAGAACGTGCTCTCGACGCTGGATCAGCCCGGCGCGGCGCCGGTGGCGCTGCCTCAGGAAGCCCGAATCTTCGGCGAAGCGCTGGCAAAGCTCCCCCACAAAGGGGAAGGGCTGATGTTCGTCACGACCCAGCAGCAGGGCGGCGCCGCGCCGCGGGCCGAGATCTCGATCAACGTGTCGAAGCCCGTGCTCGAGGACATCGGCGCGCTCGTCGCGGCAGGGCTTCGAATGGCCGGCATCACGAAGCCATAGGCTCGTGGATGCGCTATCACCACAGCCAGTAAGCTGGCGCGGCTGCTCCTGCTCGTTCGTGTTCCCTTGTCACCGCGCCACGCGCGTGCTTCGTCCGCCCACGTTCAAGATCGGTACGCGAATTGCCACCGAAAAGATGAGAGGAAACAATGAACAACCGTGAAGGTGCGAGTCGCGACGGAATGAGCCCGGCGCGGCCGGAGACGTCCGCCACGACGGCAGCCGCCATGCCGAGGCCGCCCGTGCGCCGCGCGGCGCCCGAAACGGACGACTCCGATCTGCCCGATCTGACGCCGGAGCAGCTCGGCGAGCTCAGGCAGGCGCTCGAGGAGCGCCGGGCGAGCCTCGTCGCCAACATCGATGAGCGGCAGCACGCGGAGCGCGACATCTCGCGCGAGGTGGGCGACGAGATGGACGAGGCCAACGCCGAGGGCGCGACGTCGCTGACATCGAAGCTCCTGGAGCGCGACGTCCGCGTGCTCGCCGAGATCGACCGTGCTCTCGCGAAGATGAAGGAGGGGAGCTACGGGATGTGCGAGGGCACCGGCGAGCCCATCGGTTACCGCCGCCTCAAGCTGCGTCCCTGGGCGCGCTACAGCGTCGCCTACCAGGAGCAGATCGAGCGCGAAGAACGGACCGGCGGCGGCGCCTGATCGCTCCCCGCCAGCAGGCACCGCACGTCCCTCCCCGCCAGCGCGGGCGAGAGGCGTGCGGCCCGCGCTAGCGGAGGCGCATGTCCACGGGGGCGCTCGAGCTCGCGCCGAGCGCTCTGGTCCGCGCAGCGATCACACGCGCGAGCAGGGCCCGCGCGACGACGCACCTCAGCCGCCCATCCGCTGGATGAACGGGACGATGCGCTCGACGAAGGGCTGCTTGTGATAGCGGTCGAACTCCGCCCAGGTGCAGAGCGTCCGTGGATCCTTCACGCGATCGACGAAGAGCACGCCGTCGACGTGATCCTTCTCGTGCTGGAAGGTGCCCGCCGACAGCCCGCGCACGACGCGGTCGATCGGCCTCCCCTCGCGATCCAGGCCGGTGAGCCGGATCTCGGTGGTGCGATCGACGACACCCCTCAGGTTCGGGACGCTCAGGCAACCTTCGTAGTTCTCGAACGTCTCCTGCGTGAGCGGCTCGATCACCGGATTGACCACGACGGTGAGCGGGATGTTCGGCTTGTACGGATAGCGGGGGTTGTCCTGCACCTCGACGGCGAAGATGCGCACCGGCACATGGACCTGGGTGGCGGCGATGCCCGCGCCGTTCGCGTCGCGCATCGTCTCCACCAGATCGTCGATGAACGCCTGCATCGCAGGGGACGAGAGCTCTTCTTCCGTGACCTCACGCGCTCGCTGCCTGAGGACAGGGTTGCCGATGTGGGCGATTTTCAGGAGCGTCACGCGGCGATCGTACCATGGACGCGCGCCTCCGGCCTGGCCGGCCATGGCGGCGCCCAGGCGCTGGTCCATGCGGCGCGCGGCGGCGTCAGCTATGGAGACGGGGCATGCACTACTTCCCTGACGAGCCTTGCGTCCCCGAGCAGCAGCAGGCGACCGCCGTCATGCACCTCCGCTTCGAAGACGTCAGCCAGAACGGACAGGTGATGCTGGACGCGCTGCCGCACGGCCTCGGGCCCGCGGTCTGGGTGAAGCTCCTGCGGGCGAGCCCCGTCGAGGCGCTCATGCTCACGCAAGGGATCGTCCCGATCCTCACCCGCCTCATCATCGAGGGCGGAGAGGGGCCGATCGCGACGCGGGAGCCGCTGGAGCTGCAGGGCCGCTACCAGCTGGCGCACACGGAGGACGCCACCTCCCAGGTGAACCGGCTGATCCTGGCCATGTGGCTCTCGGCCAGCGGGCGCCGCAGCCGGACCTACGGCCCGCCGCCGCCCGGCGCGGGCGAGCCGATCCAGGTCGGTCGCGTGTTCGCGGAGCACGTCTTCACGCGGCCCTTCGCGCCGCCGGAGGCGCGCAAGGTGCTGCGCTTCGAGTCCCCGGATCTGCCGGCGGTGCCGCCCGAGCGCTACGACTTTCGCTCGCCGGAGGCGTTGATGGGCCTGCCCGAGGGCGCGGAGCCGCTCGACGCGAAGCCGACCCTGGATCCGATCCCGGTGGCGTTCGGCCTGGATCACACGGACGGGAACCAGCACGTGAACTCGCTCGTGTACCCGCGGCTCTTCGCGGAGGCCGCGCTGCGACGCCTCTCGGCGCAGGGCCACAGCACGGCGGTGCTCGCCCGGAGGGTGGAGGTCGCCTACCGCAAGCCGTGCTTCGCGGGCACGCAGGCGAGGATCATGCTGCGCACGTTCACCCTTGGCGGCGCGCTCGGCGCGCTCGGCGCGTTCGTGCCGGAAGCGCCGGAAGACCCGGCCAGCGCAGCCCCCGGGGCGCGTGCCTATTGCTACATCCGCACGCTGTTCCAGGGCTGAGCCGGCGCGAACGCGAAGACGCCGGACCCTCTGGACCGGCCTTCCGGGTCGACGCCGCGCGCAGCGGCGCGCGCGATGACCGGCCCGCTACGCGCTCACCGTGCGGGGGAGGCCGGCGCGATCGGCGATCTCGTCGTGGAAGGCGCGGAACGTCGACTCCTGGGGCCATGAGGGCGCGTCGGCGAGGAGTTCTTCGACGCGGGTGAGCTCGCCCTCGTCGATGGCGACGACGGCCGCGGCGTAGCGCATGGCCCAGAAGACGAGCGGGCTGGCCTCGCTCGCGCGCTCCAGCAGCGCGCGGTCGCCCGGCACGCTCGTGTGAGCGAAGGCGCGGGCGAGCGCGCCGGCCGCCGCTCGCAGGGTGACCACCCGGCTGCGAAAGGGCGAGCTGATGTCCGGGAGAGGGAGGCGCGCCAGGCGACCCGCCTGCGCGAGCGCCATGTCGCGATCGCCCTCGAAGGTGCAGAGGAGCGTGTCGAGGAAGAGGCGGTGCTCGAGGGCCGCTTCCCACGCGGGCCCCCGCTCGGCGGCGGCCATGGCCGCGCGCGCCTTCTCGACCCAACCATAGGCCGCGAACGCCGTCGCCGTCATGAGCGGCGCCATCGTGGCGGGGTGCGGGATGCGGTGAAGCGACGTCGACCAGCGCCGCAGCACCGAGCCCACGTCGCCCGAGCGCAGCAGCCGGCGCAGCTTGCGGCGCGCGAGCCAGCGCGCCGCGGCGAACACGAGAACCACGCTCAGCACCGCCGACATGATCACCGGCTGCTGCCAGGCGAACCGGAGCGCGGCCGCTGCCAGCGCCGCGGAGCCGATGAAGAGAAGCACCGGAATCAGCCGGCTGCCCCGTCCCTCGTCCTCGGAATCGAACGGATTCACGACACCTCCAAGCGTACGGGGCTTCCTGAACGAGGCAAGTCCCGGCCGATGCCGCTCCGGGTCGATCGCTCCGCGCTCACACCACCACCCTTTGCACACCCCGATCGCAGCTCACGCTCGCACCGCGCTCACCCCCGATGGCTCCGAGGAGGGAACCAAACGTGGGCGACGTGGGCGACGTGGGCGGCGGCGCCGCGTTCGCGGGGGAGTCGAGGCGCCATGGCCCACGAATCGCCGCCGCGCGCGCCGTGGGGCTCGACATGGGGACGAGGTTCGACTACGAAGTCCCTGCGTCAGGCAACAGCGCCTGGACCTCATGGGTCCGCCGACAGCGCGCCGTGAACCCCGCCAGGCCCGGAAGGGAGCAACGGTAGCGGAAAGCGAGTGTGGCGGGCCCACTTACTTTTTGTCGGTCCCGTTGTGGGCCCGACGCGCTCCCGCGCTCACCTCGGGCGCGGTCCCAGAAGAGCCGGGCCGTCGCCGCGCGGATGCAGGCCTCAAGGGGCGTCGAGCGCCGCCGGCGCGATGGGCGCGACGGGCACGGAGAACAGCGCCTCCGGGCTCGTCACGATGCGCGGGACATCCGCGTCGCGCAGCGGGCTCATGCCGTCAGCGGGCAGGCGCTGCTGCACGATGCCCGCCGCTTCGTCGCCGCCCTCCAGCGTCACGGCGGAGAGGCGGCTGTCCAGACCGACGTCGCCGTCGATGAGCACGCTCGCGCGGCGCGACGGGCTGATGGAGGGGTTGAGGGACTCGAGCCCGTTGCCGCTCAGGACGAGCCCGAAGATCGCGGCCTGCGCGCGCTCCTGCCAGCTCACGCCGTCGCCGACGACCTCCTGGGCGAGCCCGCCGTCCGCGCTCACCACCGCCGAGTCCGCGAAGGTCCCGGCGATGCGCATGCCGTCGATGATGATGCCGCGCGCGTCGCCGCTCATCCCCAGGCCGATGGCCCGGTTCTTCTCGAGCAGGCCTCCCGTGAGCTGGACGGTCTGCTCCGGCGTCGTGTGCTGGATCCAGATCCCGGGCTGGTTGCCGCTCACCTCGAAGCCCTCGCCGCTCTCGCCGAGCGCTGCGTCCGCTCGATCGATCAGGAGACCGAACCCGGTGTTGTCGGCGACCTTGAGGGCCGCCGCGTCGAGGCTCGAGCAGCCGGACACGGAGATGCCGCCGCTCGGATCGAACCCGCTCAGGCCATTGCCGCTGACCTCGACGAAAGACATCGTGGCGCGCACCCCGACGAGCGACACGCCGACCACCTTGCTGTCGCGGACGAGCGCGTCCTCGACATGGAGCTCCACCGGCGCCTCGCAGCCACAGCCGCCGGTGCACTGCGCCCACAGGCCCGGCCCCTGCGAGCCCGAGACGACGGACCGCACGACGGAGACGCGGCCGGCGTCGAACGCGCTCAGGCCGTACCGCGCGGAGCCCTCGATCTCCGACGCGACGAGGTCGAGCGACGCGCCGAGGCCGAGCGTCACGCCGTCGGACGCGCTGCCGACGACGCGCACCGCCTCGATCCGCGCCCGGGCGCCGGCCGCGATCCGCACGCCGCCCTCGCCCACGGTCAACGCCCGGAGGACGGCGCCGTCGCCGGCCGCGAGCGAGACCGCCGCGACGCTCACGGAGCCAGCGCCGCGGCCGAGCAGGCTCACGCCGGGGGGCAGGTCGATCGGGCCGTAGGCGCCAGGGCCGAGCGCGATGCACGCCCCAGGTCGAGCGGCCTCGGTGGCCTGCGAGAGCGCGTCGGCGCTCGAGACCTCGATGACCTCGGCGCAATCGACCGACGCGGCGCAGGAGTCCCCGTCGCAGAGCGCTCCCGCGGGGACACCGATGCACGCGCCAGACGCCGCGCGCGCGCCAGGGCATCCGCCCGGCGGTGCGGGATCCGACGCGCACCCGAGCGCCGCCGAGCCGAGCGCCGCCGCGGCGGTCAGAACGATAGCTGCCTGATTCCAAGACTTGATCATGACGAACGTCTCCCGCGCGGCACGTCGCGCTACCTGACGAGAAAGGGTCAGCGCCTCAGGGATCCGAGAGCAACGCGCGGCACTCGGCCGCCCGCGCCGCGAGCTCGCCGTCCCCGAAATGCGCCGCCAGCGAGGCGGAGAGCTGCGCCACGGCCGCCTCGGCGCGAGGGCGCGTCGAGGCGTCGCGGAGGGCCGCGCGGCAGATCCGCGCGAGGCCGAGCGCGACGTCCGCGAGGTACACGCGCCCGCCGCCCCCCTCGGCGAGTCGCAGCGCCGCGCAGCCGGACTCGAGCGCCTCGCCGACGTGGCCGGCCGCGAGCAGCGCGGCGGCGAGGTTGCGGTACGCGTCCGGGAGATCGGCGCCGGCGCCGGCCTGCTCGCCCAGCCTCACGGCGCGCCGCGCGTGCTCCAGCGCGGCGTGCGGGCGCGCGAGGCGGAGCTCGACCTCCGCGAGGTTGTTGTGGCCCGACGCGATCGCCTGGAGATCGCCGAGCCGCTCCTTCAGCGCGAGCGCTCGGGCGAACACCTCCCGCGCGCCGCCGAGATCGCCCTTCGCGAACAGCACGGCCGCGACGCCGTTCAGCGCGAAGCCCAGCGCCTCGGGGTACGCGCGCTCGTCGACGGCCCGCGCGGCCTGGCGGTAGCAGCGCTCCGCCTGCGCCAGCCGACCGCGCGAGTAGAACACCGTCCCGAGCGCGAGGAGCAGCTGCGACGCCGCCGCGCGGCGGCGGTCGTCGCCTCGATGCAGCGTCCGGCAGATGCGCAGGCTCCGGAGCGCGACCGCGCGACACGCGTCGAGATCGCCGGCGCGCCGGTGGAGCGCCGCGAGCAGCCCGTACATGGGGAGCGTCTCCGGGGCGGCGCCGCCGCGCTCCGCGAGCGAGATCGCGCGCTCGACCAGCGCGCGCGCGTCGGCCGTCGCGCCGCGCACCTTGAGCACCAGGGCGAGGCGGAAATCCACGCGCGCATCCCAGAACAGCGCCGCCTCCGGGCCTTGTCCGGGCGGGGCGGAGGCGCGCCGCTCGACGCGGAGGATCCGCGCCCGCGCCTCGAGGTACGCGCGCTCCGCCTCGTCGAGCCGGCCCGCCCTGCGGAGGGCGTCGCCGACGTCGAGCAACAGCGCCGCGCGCTCGTGCCAGGCGAACAGCCGGCGCTCGTCGCCCCCCGGCGCGGCTGCCGACGGGGCGCGCGCCGCGGAGCCCCTCGCCGGGGCGCCGTCCGCCGCGCTCGCGTGGATCTCCCGGGCCCGCTCGAAGTGCCGCAGCGCCTCGGCGTTCTGCCCGAGCGACGACGCGCTCGCCGCCGCGCGCGCGTAGGCGAGCGCCGCGCTCCGCGCGTCGCCGCCGCGATCATGGTGGAGCGCCGCGAGCGCCTCCCCGAGCCCCCGCGGCGCGCGCGCAGGGGAGCGCCCCGCCGAGACGCCGTCGATCCAGGCGGCGACCTCGCGGTGCATGGCCCGGCGCACCTTGAGGCTGAGCGTCTCGTAGGCGATCTCCTGGGTCGCCGCCTCGGCGAAGACGTACTCGCAGTCCTCGGGGAACGTCGACGCGTCACGCGCCTGGATGATCTGCTGATCCCGGAGCCGCCGCAGCACGTCCGCGGTGCTCGAGCCGCCGCCGTCGAGCGGCACGGCGCCGCGGAGGTGGTCGATCGCGCCCTTCCAGAACGTCCTGCCGACCACGGCCGCCTGCGCCAGGACCGCGCGCGCCTCGCCGTCGAGCCGATCGAGCCGCGCCTGGACGATGCCCTGGATCGTCGCCGGCAACGAGAGCCGGGCGAGCTGCTCCTCGTGCAGGATCCAGGGCTCGCCGAGGCGCCGCTCGAGCGCGCCGGCGTCGATGAGCAGGTACAGCGTCTCGGTCAGCGTGAGCGGGTTGCCCTCGGCGCGCTCCGCCAGGGCGCGGATGGCCTCGGCGGAGCAGCGCGCGACGAGGCGGAGGCGCTCGCGCGCCATGTCCTCGATGTGCCGCCGCGGCAGCGGGCCGAGATCGAGGCGCGCGTGGCTCGCCTTCCCTTCGCCCCAGTGCGGCCGCCGCTCGTAGAGCTCGGGCCGGGCCGCGCCGACGAGCAGCAGGGGCGCGTCCGACAGGCGCACGGCAAGATCGTCGAAGAGGTCGAGGCTGGCGTCGTCCGCCCAGTGGATGTCGTCGAGCAGCACGACGACGGCTCCGCGCGCGGCCATCGCTCGCAGCAGCATCGCGACGGCCGCGGCCACCCGCTTCGCCACCTCGGCGCCGCCCTCGTCAGGGACGATCGCCGTCGCGGGCGCGGCTTGCGCCGCCGGGCGCGGGCAGAGCACGGCCGCGACCTCCGCCAGCGCGTCCTCCAGGGCGAGCGGGTGCGGCGCGCCGCTGGCCTCGCCTCCGGCGTCGACGCCGAGGACGCCGCTCGCGAGCATGCTCCGCACGACGTCGCGCGCGTCGCCCTCCTGGACGCGGAAATGAGCGCGGAGGAGCGACGCGGCGAGGTGGTAGCTCGCATCCATCGACAGCGACGAGCACGCCGCGCCGAGCACGATGCACGGTTCCGCGCACGGTTCCGCCTGCGACAGCGCCCTCGTCCGGACCTCGGCGAGGAGGCGGCTGCGGCCGACGCCGCCCGCGCCGATCACCGAGACGAACATCGCGCGCCGCTCCGCGATGACCGTCTCCAGCGCCTCGGAGAGCCGCTGCACCTCCCCCGCTCGCCCGATGAAGCGGGTGTCGAGGCCGAGGAAATCGGATCCCGCGCCCGATCCGCTCGCGAGCTTCAGCACACGGAAGCCCGGCGCGCCGCCGCCTTGCGGCTCGACCTGGAAGAGCCCGGCCACCTGCCGGAACGTGGGCTGCGCGATCAGCACCGCGCCGGGCACGGCGGCCTGCTGGAGCTGCGCGGCCGCCTTCAAGGCCTCGCCGGAGGCGTCGACCGGGGCGCCCCGCCCGGTCGCGCCGCTCACGAACAGCCGCCCCGTGCTGATGCCCACCCGCAACCTCGGCCGGCAGCGCGGCGGCAGCTGGACAGGGAGCGACCCGGCGTCGAGCGACGCGAGCTCTAGCCCGGCGCGGACGGCGCGCTCGGCGTCGTTGTCGCTCGCGCGCGGCGCGCCGAACAGCGCGGTGACGACGCCCTCGCTCCTGCCCTGCACGACGCCCCCGAGCGCCTCGACGCGCTCGCGGACGAGCTCGCGGCACGCTTCGCGGAGCTCCAGCTCCTGCTCGGGATCGAGCGGCTCCTGCCCGTCGTCGCCGGCGACGATCCCCGCGGAGAGCACGGTGCAGACACGGTACTCACCCGCGGGCGCCGCGAAGGTCGCCCCGCCCGCGGGCGCCGCGACCTTCGTGGCGTCCGCGGGCGCCGGGGCGGCCAGGAGCGCCGCGCTCGGACCCCGCGGAGACGCCTTGTCGGCCCTCGGCGAGATCGCGGAGAGCGGGGCCGCCGGCGGCCGGAGCGCGGAGCCGGCGCGCGCGGACGCGAGCGCTTCTCCGAGCTCGCGCGCGTCCCGGAAGCGCGCTGCGGGCTCGACCGCGACGGCCCGCGCGACGACGGCCTCGAGCGCGGGGCTCGCCTCGACGCCGAGCCCCGCGAACGACGGCCGCCTGCGCGGGTCCACGGCGGCGAGGTAGAGCTCGGCCCAATCGCGCCCGTCGATCGGCTGCTTCCCCGAGGCGAGCTGCAGCAGCACGAGCCCGAGCGCGAACACGTCCGTCCAGGGCCCCGTCGCGCCGAGCTTCGGCTCGAACTGCTCCGGAGCGCCGTAGAGCGGCGTGAACACGTGCAGCGTCGGCGACGTCGCGAGCACCTGCGTCGTGTCGCTGGGGCTCACGCCCCGCGCCGCGGCCACGGCTCGCCTCGTCTCCGCGAGCGCCTTCGACAGCGGCATCGACGCGTCGATCACCTTGGCGATGCCGAAGTCGACGACCTTGATCGTCGTCGCGCCGGGAGTCTCGACGAGGAACAGGTTCGCCGGCTTGACGTCGCGGTGAGAGACCCGCTCGTCGTGCGCCATCGCGAGCGCGCCCACCGCGGGCGCCAGGAGCTCGATCGCCTCGTCGACGGAGTACGGCGCGCGCCCGGAGGCCCGCCGCGCCTCGATGTGCTGCGCGAGCGTCTCTCCCTCGAGCCACTCCATGACGATGTACGGCGTCCAGCAGCCCTCCGGCGAGGTCGCGGCAGAGACGTCGAGCGCCTGGACGATGCCCGTCGTCCGGCGCGAGAGCCGGTGCAGCAGCCGGGCCTCGCGCTCGAACGTGTCGAGCAGCGACTGCCGCTCTTCCGGCAGGAGATCTGCGGGGATCTTCAGGCACTTGACCGCCACCTGCTCCTGGAATCCCAGGTGGGTCGCCCGGTAGACCACGCCGAACGTCCCTTCGCCGGCCACGGCGTCCACCAGCAGCTTGCCGCCGATGGTGTTGCCCACCCAGCCGAACGGGTCCCGCGCGATCATCCGCGGAAATTCTACTGCCCGCGCCGCGGCGCCGGGAGCGCGCCGCCTCGCAGCGATGACGATCGCTGCCCCGCGCGCGCTGGACCACCTCGACCGCCACACCCCGCGGGCCCCGCGCGCGCGAGGCGAGCGCGACGGCGGTCGCCCTGCGCCCGCGTCCGTGCTACGCAGCCGGCTGCTGGGCGTGCCCTCGGTCCTGGCGACCGTCCCGCGAACGCTGCCGCAACGGTCCCCGGAACGGATCGCACGCGCGCAGCGGCAGGGCGTCGCTCGTCGTCCGGCGCGACTCTGGGGTGCGATGTGGCTGAGCCGGAGATCCTTTCCCGCGATGGTGGCTCGCTCGAGCTCCTGATCATCACCCAGAGCTCGATGAGCACCCGGAAGCTGCCGGGCTCGGGCAGCGTCGTCCTGGGCAGGGACGAGGACGCCGGCATCTGCGTCCCCGACTCCTCGGTGTCGCGCCGGCACGCGGTGCTGCACCTCGGCCCGCCGCTCCGGATCGAGGACCTCGGCAGCAGCAACGGGACCCGCGTGCGCGCCCGGCACTGCAGCGCGGCGACCGAGCGCCTGATCGACGTGGGCAAGGGCGCGCCCGCGCGCGGCGCTGCGGTCGAGCTCTCGCCCGGCGACGTCATCTACCTCGGCGCCGCGCGCGTCGTCCTCCGCCAGAAGGGCGGCGAGCGGGACGCGGACAAGGACGTCATCGTCAAGGACGACGCGATGCGCGCGGTCTACGAGCTCGCCGAGCGCGTCGCGAACGGCCCGATCAACATCCTCCTGCTCGGCGAGACGGGCGCCGGCAAGGAGGTGCTGGCCGAGTCGATCCACAGGGCCTCGCCGCGCGCGAGCCGCCCGCTCCTGCGCCTGAGCTGCGTCGCGCTGTCCGAGTCGCTGCTCGAGAGCGAGCTGTTCGGCCACGAGCGCGGCGCCTTCACCGGCGCCGTCCGGGCGAAGCCGGGGCTGCTCGAGACGGCCGAAGGGGGCACCGTGTTCCTCGACGAGATCGGCGAGCTGCCGCCCTCGATCCAGGCCAAGCTGCTCCGGGTCATTGAGGAGCGGAAGGTGATGCGGGTCGGCGGGCTGACCCCCATCAAGATCGACGTCCGCTTCGTGTCGGCCACGCACCGCGACCTCGAGGCCGAGGTGAGCCGCGGCGCGTTCCGGCAGGACCTGTATTTCCGGCTGAACGGCGTGACCCTCTCCATCCCGCCGCTGCGCGAGCGGCCCGGGGAGGTCGCGGCGCTGGCGCAGCTCTTCGCGGAGCGCACGGCGAAGGAGCTCTTCCCCGGCGAGGCGAGCGCCGCGTTCGTTCCGATCTCGCCCGCGGCCCTGGCCGCGCTCCAGCGCCACAGCTGGCCAGGCAATATCCGGGAGCTGCGCAACGTGATCGAGCGCGCGGTGATCCTCGCCAACGGGGCGCCGATCGGGCCGGAGCACCTGCTCCTCTCCTCTCTGGCCGATCCCACCCGTCCATCGCATGCCATGCCCCTTCCGGCGCGCCCGCCGCAGACGCCCTCGAACGCGCGTGCGCCGGAGCCGGCGTCGGCGTCGGCGTCGGCGTCAGCATCAGCATCTCCGATTGCGAGGAGCGTGCCCGACGGCGCGAAGAGCGCGCCGGACGGCGTGGACCCGGGCCCCACCCGGCTGCGCGACGCCATGGAGGCCCACGAGCGCGAGCGCATCGTCCAGGCGCTCGAGCAGTGCATGGGGAACCAGACGCGCGCCGCGGCGCTGCTCGGGATCTCACGGCGCACGCTGGTCGAGCGGATCCGCGTCTACGGGCTGCCGCGGCCGCGCAAGGCCTGAGCGTTGCGCAGATCGCCGCGCAACCTGGCGTCGATCTAGCGTCGATTGCGCGAGGGCTCGCTCAACCGAGCGGCCGCCCGCGCAACACCTCAGGCGGGCGTCTCACGCCGCTCCAGCGGGGCGAGCTCGATCCCGAGCTCCGTGGCGAACCGGAAGATGCGCTCGTCGCGGTAGAACTCGCCGAAGACGACGCGCGAGAGCCCCGCGTTCGCGATCATCTTGAAGCACCCCCAGCAAGGCGAGGCCGTGACGTAGACCGTCGCGCCGTCGATCCGCACCCCGTTCCGCGCGGCCTGGATGATGGCGTTGGCCTCCGCGTGGATCGTGCGCACGCAGTGGCCGTCCTCGATCAGGTGCCCGTCCTCGTCGCAGTGAGGCAGCCCCCGGATCGAGCCGTTGTACCCGGTCGCGAGGATGCTCTTGTCGCGCACGATCACCGCGCCGACGTGCTTCCGATCGCAGGTCGCCCGCGACGCGACGACCTCGGCGATGCGCATGAAATATTCATCCCACGAAGCCCGATGCGTCATCGCTCACCTCCACGACGGGGGATCCGCGCCCGCCGCCCCTCGACGTCCCCTCGACGCCGAGCGACCCGCGCTCGCCGATCCCTCCAGAATGTCCAGGGATCCGCCCTCCGGTCCCCTCGCGAAGGGCCCGGCGGCGCGCGCCCGCGGCCCCGGCCGAGCCGCGCCGCGCGCCCAGCGGGCGCTTCTATCACGACGCCGGGCGCCGCGGAGCCCCCCCGCGGGCACGGGACCGCGCGAGGCGCCTCGACAGCGAGGCCCGGCGCGTGGTAGCGCGCGGGGGTGAGCTCCGCCGCCCCCCGAAGGTCAGATCGCCGCATCCTCGTGCTCGGCTCCGGGGGGCGCGAGCACGCCCTCGCGCGTGCGTTCGCCCGATCGCCCTCGGTCGCCGAGGTGATCGTGGCGCCCGGGAACGCCGGGACCCACGCGCGAGCGGGCGCCGGCCGCGCCCCGATCCGCCGCGTCGACCTCCCGTCCCTGTCGCCCGCCGAGGCGACCCGGCTCGCCGTCCGCGAGCGCGCCGACCTGGTCGTCGTCGGCCCCGAGGCGCCGCTCTGCGCCGGCGTCGCCGACGCGCTCGCCGCCGAGGGCGTCGCCGTCTTCGGGCCGAGCCGCGAGGCGGCGCGCCTCGAGGGGTCGAAGGCGTTCCTCAAGGAGTTCGCCGCGCGCAACGGGATCCCGACCGCGCCGTTCCGGATCGTGCGCTCCTTCGACGAGGCGGCCCGCGTCATCCGCGAGCGCGGCGCGCCCATCGTCGTGAAGGCCGACGGGCTCTGCGCCGGCAAGGGCGTCGTCGTCGCGACGACCGTCGACGAGGCGCTCGCGGCCGCCAAGGACATGCTCGTGGATCGCCGCTTCGGCGACGCCGGCGCGACCGTGATCCTCGAGGACGCGATCCAGGGCGAGGAGGCCAGCGTGCACGCCATCAGCGACGGCGAGGCGATCTTCGTCCTGCCGGCGGCGCGCGATCACAAGCGCGTCGGCGAGGGCGACACCGGGCCGAACACGGGCGGCATGGGCGCGTTCGCGCCGAGCGCCCGCGTCACCCCGGCCCTTACCGCGCGCGTCGAGCGCGAGATCCTCCGGCCGACGATCGACGGCATGCGGGCGGAAGGGAGGCCCTTCCGCGGGGTGCTGTTCGCGGGCCTGATGATCACGCCCGCCGGGGACCCCGTCCTGCTCGAGCACAACGTCCGCTTCGGCGATCCCGAGTGCGAGGCGCTGATGGAGCTGCTCGAGGGCGACGTCGCCGAGCTCTGCGCGTCTGCCGCGGCGGGCGCGCTCGCTCCCGGGGCGGCGCGCGTCGCCCCCGGCCGCCACGCGCTCACCGTCGTGCTCGCGGCGCGCGGCTACCCCACGGCGCCGGTGACCGGCGACGTCATCCGCGGCCTCGACGCCGCGGCGGCGGTGGAGGGCGCCTTCGTGAACCACGCGGGCACGGCCGAGCGGGACGGCGCGGTCGTGACCGCGGGGGGCCGCGTGCTCGCCGTCACCGCCGCGGGCGACTCGCTCGCCGAGGCGCGGGAGCGCGCCTTCCGCGCCGCGGGCGCCATCGACTTCGACGGCAAGGTGCTCCGCCGCGACATCGGGGTGGACGGAGCGCGCGCGGCCGGGTGAGGCGGCACCATGGAACCCATCGTCGATCTCGCCCCAGGGGCTGAGGAGAACCCGCTCGCGACCTACCTCGGTCAGCTCATCCGCGAGCACCTCGCGCGCGACCCGAAGCGCGCCTCCGATTTCCGGGCGCTGCGCGGATCGGTGCTCGTCGTCGCGCAGGACGCCGATACGTCCATGACGATGCGCTTCGACCACGGGCGGCTCACCATCCACGACGGCGCCATCGGCATCCCGTCCGTCACGTTCTGCGGCGACGAGTCGGCGCTCCGCCGGCTCCCCGACGTCGCGTTCCACCGCTGGCTGCGCCTCCCGAAGCTGGGGGTGCTGCACCGCCGGCAGAGCGGCCCCCTGCGCGACCTCGCGCGACTCGTGGCCCGCGGGGAGCTCAAGATCTACGGCCTCGTCGCGCACCCAAGGCTCCTCCTCAGACTGCTCCGGGTCCTCTCTCGCCTCCCCTGAGAGCCTCGCCCAGGCCTGTAACAACGCCGCGCGACACCATGCGGCGACGATGCGACGACGAGAACTGGTGTGACACTGTAAGACGAAAGCGGACGTCCCGTCCGGATTGCACGGCCGTTCTTGTGGGCTTGCAAACCAATGCTACCCGGCCCGAAAGCTGTCTTTTGACGGCCTGTTGGGCTGTTGGTATGGCTCGATCATGGGCATCCGATTGCGCTACCTCGCCCACGATCTCGAGGTGCCGCTCGGCGAGTTCTTCATCGGACGGAGCGCGGACTGCCAGCTGTCGCTGGACGACCCGCTGGTGTCGCGCAGGCACGCGCTGCTGACCGTCGGTGAGGGCGGCGTCGCGATCGAGGATCTCGGCAGCCGCAATGGCGTGCTCATCAACGGGGCTAGGATCGCGGGGCGCCAGGTCCTGTCGGACGGCGACAAGATCGCGATCGGGGGGCAGGAGATGTTCCTGCTCGGGGCCATCGAGCCGAGCTCGGCGCACTCGCCGCGGAGCGCGCCGCTCTGGACGAGGCAGCAGAACGCGCGCACGGTCGACATGAGCGAGATGCCCGCAGGCGAGGACGACGGCGCGACGGCCATCGCCTCCCGGAGGTCGCTCCCCGGGCTCGTCCCCCAGCACCCGGACAAGCGCGTGCACGCGCTCAGCCTCATCGGCAGCGTCGCCGACAAGGCGCTCGCCCTGGGGCGCGTCGACGAGGCCGAGCGCATCCTCCAGCGCTCGCTCAGCGACATCCTCACGAAGGCGCGGGACGGGGGCGTCGGCGCCGTGCAGCCCGAGCTGGTCGAGAAGGCAAGCATGTATGCGGCCCGCCTCGCCGCGGCGACGGGTCGGGGCTCGTGGATCAACTATATTTTCGAGCTGAATACCCGGCTCGAGCTCCTCCTCCCCGCCTACCTCGTCGATGAGCTGTATAGTGTCCTGCGCAAGGTGAAGGCCGTCGACATGTCCATTCTCCGTGGCTATGCGAAGCGGCTCCGCGAGCGCGCTGGTGAGCGTACGCCGGCGGAGCGGTTCATCCTCCAGCGCATTGAAGGGCTCGAGCGCCTCGGCGCACTGAAATAGACCATGCCTTTCCGCCTCCGGTACTTGGCGCACGATTTCGAGCTCCCCGAAGGGCCCTTCGTGATTGGCCGGAGCGGCGACTGCCAGCTCTCGCTCGATGACCCGCTGGTGTCGCGGCGCCACGCGACGCTGCAGGTGCGCAACGACGGCGTGGCCTTGCACGATCTCGAGAGCAGGAACGGCGTGTACGTCAACGGCACGCGCATCTCCGGCCAGCGCGAGCTGACCGACGGCGACCGCATCATCATCGGCAGCCAGGAGATGCTGCTCTACGGCGGGGAGGAGTCGCGCCCCCACGACGCCTACGGGGTCGAGTTCCGTCGCGCGACGGCGACGCTCGGCGCGATGGCGCTGACCGAGATGCGCAAGATGTCGGACGACCCGACGGAGCTCACGAGCCCGACGGGAGACGGCGGATCCAAGGGCTTCCAGTCGCTGCGCCTGCTCGCGAGCCTCGCGGACAAGGCGCTGGCGATGGGCCGCAGCGAGGAGGCCGAGCGCATCCTGCAGACGGTGCTGATCGACATCCTGAGCCGCGCGCGGACGAACGTGCCGCTGGAGATGCCGGCCGCCGAGCTCGCCGCGCGCTACGCGGCTCGCCTCGCGGGCGCCACGACCAAGGGGACGTGGGTCAACTACGCGTTCGAGCTCTTCACGATCGCGCGCCGCCCGCTGCCCGGCCCCGTCGTCGACGAGCTCTACACCGTCGTCCGGCGCGTCAAGACGCTCGATATCCAGCCGCTCAGGATCTACCTCGACGACCTGCGCCGGATGGCTCCGTCGTTCGGTCCGACCGAGCGGTTCTTGATGCAGCGGATCGAGGGTCTCGAGCGCCTCGTCGCGGCGAAGTAGCCTCGGCATCGCCGCCGGGCGTCGCGGGAGCGGCGGCCTCTGGCGACGCGCGCGACACGCGCGACACGCGCGGAGCCGGTTGCGCCGGGCGAGCGGCCCCGTGCGGTGCAGGCGGCGGCGACACACGTGGGGCCGGCGCCGCGGAGGGCTGGAGCGGCGGCGGCGCGTTGCGGGGACGCGCGCCCGCCTCGGCTTCCTGCCAGCCGAGGTTCCTCGCGGCGGCCTTCGCGATCGCCTCGCGCAGCTCGGTATCGGCGACCTTCCCGAGCTCTCGCCGCACCTCGACCGGGAGCGGCGCCTCCTTCGGGGTCGGGCGGACCTCCTCGCGCCACGGCGGCCGCGCGACCGGGTCCACCTTGCCCACGCGGAACCGGAGGGACTGCACCGGGAGGCCGCGCGACCGGAGCTGCGCCGTGATGGTGTCGCCGAGCAGCGAGAGCTCCTGCGCCCACATCGAGCTCGCCGCGCGGACGTGGAGCACGCCGCGCTCCAGCTTGAGCGGCCGCGCGCGCGCCGCGATCCGGGACCCCACGGCCGCTTCCCACTCGCGGAACGGCATCGGCGAGGTGTCGACCTCCGCCGGCGCCGAGAGCGAGGACCCGCGCTGGATCAGCGCCCCCAGCCGTTCGATCCCACCTCCGCTCCGACGCGACATGCGCGCCGAGCGTAGCAGCCTGACAGCGCCATGCTCCGGCAGAGCGCGCCGTCCGGGCTCGCCCAGCGTCACGGACGGTCAGCCTCTACGGCGCCGCCTTATGACCACGACGATCGCCCGCCAGAACGGACCACCCGCCCTCGGCTGCCTGGCGGCGAACGATCGTGAGGGGCGCTTTCGGTACCGAAGGTGGGACTCGAACCCACAAGCCCTTGCGGACAGCGGATTTTGAATCCGCCGCGTCTGCCATTCCGCCACTTCGGCTCAGCGCTGCGATGTCAGCGAGCTCCTGGAACCGTAGATCACCGGGCACGATCCTGGCAACCATCAGAGAGCCTGAGAGCCTGAGAGCGGTCGCGCGGGCAGGAGGCGCGGCGAAGCCAGAAGCAGCGCCGCCGCGCCGCCGCCACGCCTCGAGGCGCGGCCCGCGATCGCGGCGCGGCGCGAGGTCACACCACGAAATCCAGCATCTGGAGGCGCGTCAGGTAGTCCTGGAGCGCGGAGGCGTACTCGTCGATCAGGAGATCGAGCTTCACCAGCGCGCCGTGATCGTCGACCGCGTCGATGGTCCCGCTCACCGGGATCTCGCGCGCGGGCAGGACGAGCACGCCGCTCCAGTGCGCGCCCTTCGCGACGTCGCGCAGACCGGCGAGGCGCAGCCAGCCGTCCGAGAGCTCGACGACGGGGACGAGGTCGCCGCTGTCCAGACGGACCGAGCTCTTCAGCGTGTGAGCCGGCTCGACCATGTAATGGGAGCGCCGGTTCTTCTCGATGAGCTCCTCGAGGGTCGCGCAGATGACCTTGCTCAGCGGCGTTTCCTCGCTGTCGAGCACCAGATCGAGGAGCCGCTTCATCGCCTTCTGCGTGCGGATCAGGTTCGCGCGGGTCTCCTCGAGGCGGCGCGCGTCGCGCCGGATCTTGCCGGCCACGACGTTGAGCAGGTTGTTGTAGAAGGGGTACGCGACGTCCCCGTGGTCCTCGAAGAAGTCCTGGAGCTCGGCGACGCCGATGCGCCAGATCTCCGAAGGCTGCGTCGTCACCGCCGTCGTCGTCCGCCGGAAGCCGGTCAGCGCGCCGAGCTCGCCGATGGGCGAGATGGGGCTCAGGCGGAAGCGCGTCTCGCCCGCGTCGAGCAGCGCAACCTCGCCCCGGACCAGGAGGAACAGGTGCGCCGGGGCGCTCCGGGCCTCGAAGAGCACGTGGCCGGACGGGACCTCCTGGCGCTGGAACGCCTTCATCAGGTCATCGAGGTGATCCTCCGTGATTCTCTCGAACAGCGGGATCGCGTGCAGGTCGGATGGGCGGACCGCCATGGGATGACACTCCTCTTCAACATGGGTCGGGCTCCGCGTCCGCGGCGTCGCGGGACACGGAGCCTTGCGGCGCGCACGAGCTCTGCGTGGACCGCGGGAGCGGCATCCTACTCCAGGTCCCGAGCCGAGGAAGAGGGATGGCCTCGACGCGGCGAGGCGCGCGCCCGGGCGCCGTGGAGGTTTGCCCCGCTGGCAGGATCGGGTAGGTGCCGGTAACGTCGCCCGGGTGATGCCGTCCGTTCGCCAAGGGCTCCCCGCCGCGATGCGCGCCTCGCTGCCGCGCCGCTCGCTGCTGCGGCTCGCCGCCATCGGCCTCGCCCTCCTCGCCGCCGCGTGCGGCTCCGCGTCGTCCGGTGCGCCGGTCAGCGCGGAGACGGCGCCGCCGCCGAAGCCGCGCAACGCGGCCGCGATCGCGCAGTCGATCGCCGGGGGGAAGGTCTCGGTGCTCGTCTACGGCGACAGGACCCGGGGACACCCGATCATGGCGCGGCTCTCGGCGCTCGATCTGTGGGGCCCCGTGCTCACCGGCACGGGGCTCGATCCGGAGCGGGACGTCGAGCGCGCCTTCGTCACCGCGCCGCGCGCGGACGCGGCCCACGAGGCGGTGGTCGTCGTCCAGCACAGCGTGCCGCCGGACAGGCTGGCGTCCGGCCTCGACGCGCTCCTCTCGCGCAGCCAGCCGCCAGGGGCCCGGGAGAGCGGGCTCGGCGTGCCGGCGGTGCGCGTGACCATCAAGGGGCACACGCGCGTCGTGGCGACCGTGGAGCCCGACTTCCTCGTGGTCTTGCCGGTCGCGCGGGCGCGCGAGGCGCGGCGCTTCCTGGGCACGGGCGGCTTCCCCGATCCGACAGGCGACGAGGCCGCGATCGCCGCGGCGATCGACCCGGCGCGGACGCTGAAGGGGCCGCGCGAGGCGCCCCGGGTGCCGCCCACCCTGCGATCGCTCGAGGCCACCGTGACGCTGACCAAGGACGGCGGCGCCACGGTCGCGCTCGACGGCGCGAGCGAGAGCGCCGAGCTCGCCGCCCGCGACGCGGCCTTCCTCAACGAGGAGATCGAGCGCGCGACCTCGTTCCGCATCGCCATCGTGACGGTCCGCGTCGTCGACCCGATCGTCTTCTTCGCCGAGGGGGACCGCGTGAAGTCGAACCGGCGCGTGACGCCCGGGGAGCTCGACAAGCTCTTCGGCCTGCTCAGCGCCGTGCTGCCGCGGTAGGCTGCCGCCCGATGCGACTCGTCAAGATCGGAATCGCCAACGTCAACGCGACCGTCGGCGCCGTCCGCTCGAACACCGACCGGTGCCTCTCGCTCGCGCGCGCGATGGCGCGCGACGACGTCACCCTGGCGGTCTTCCCGGAGCAGGTGATCGGCGGCTACGCGGCCGAGGACCTCGTGCAGTGGCCGGCGTTCGTCGCGAGCCAGCAGCGCGAGCTCCGCCGGTTCGCCGAGGAGACCGCGCAGCTCCGCACCGTGTTCATCATCGGCGTGACCGTCGGCGTGGGGGGCGACCTCTTCAACGCCGGCGCCATCGTCCACGCCGGCCGGGTGCTCGCCTTCTCCCCCAAGGAGAAGCTGCCGACCTACAACATCTTCTACGAGGCGCGGACGTTCTCGCGCGGCATGCCGCTCATGGAGCTCGACGCCGACGGCGTGCTCTGCGGCGATCGCGTCTACGCCTTCGATTTCGGGACGATCGCCGTCGAGGTGTGCGAGGACATCTGGTCGCCCGACGGCCCGATGCGGCGCCGCTGCTACGCCGGCGCCGAGATCGTCTGCAACATCTCGGCGTCGCCGTTCCGCGCCGGGGTGACGGGCACCCGGCGCGAGATGATCGCGACCCGCGCCGCGGACAACCAGTGCACGGTCGCCTACGCGAACCTGGTCGGCGGCAACGACGGGCTCGTCTTCGACGGCGGCGGGTTCATCAACCAGAACGGCCGGCCGATGCTGGAGGCGCCGCGGTTCCGCGAGGGGTTCTCCGCGGCCGTCGTCGACCTCGACCGGACCACCCGCTGCCGCCGCGAGGCGAGCACCTGGCGCAGCGATCTCGAGGAGTTCCGCCGCGCCTCGGCCCGCATGGTGCAGGTCCTCCGGATCGACGGGGAGACCGCGGACCGCGCGCGCCTCGCCTACCCCGCCCCGCCGGCCGGCACGACGCCGTTCCTGCCCTCGGCGGCGCTGCCCGCGATCTCCGCGCGCGACGAGCTGCTCGACGATTTCTACGAGGCGCTCGCGCTCGGCGTCGCCGACTATTACCGCAAGATCGGCGCCTTCAAGAGCATCGGCCTCGCGCTCTCGGGCGGCCGCGACTCGCTCCTCACGCTGCTCGTCGCCTGGCGCGCGGTGCAGCTCATCCACCCGGGCCTCGAGGGCGCGGCCCTGCGCGAGCGGATGAGGGCGTCGCTGCACGCGTTCTTCATGCCCTCCCGCTACTCCAGCGACGCCACGCACCGCGCCGCCGCGCAGATCGCCGACGATCTCGGGGTGTCGTTCGCGGTCATCCCGATCGAGGACGCGTTCCCCCGGGAGCTCGAGGCCGCCCAGGCGATGGTCGGCGAGGGCGGGCAGCTCACCGAGCTCACGAAGCAGAACGTGCAGGCGCGCATCCGCGGCGGGCGCATGTGGAACTGGGCGAACACGAGCGGCGCGCTGTTCCTGCAGACGGGGAACATGAGCGAGAAGGCGCTCGGCTACACCACGGTGGGCGGCGACCTGGAGGGGGCGTTCAGCGTCATCGCCAACCTGCCGAAGACGGTGGTCATCGCGCTGCTCGAGCGCCTCTCGCAGCGCTTCCGCTTCCAGGGCATCCAGCAGACGCTCGCCACCACCGCCGGGCCGGAGCTCGCCGAGAACCAGTCGGGCGAGGCCGAGCTCATGCCGTTCGAGGTCCTCGACGCGTGCCTCCACCTCTACGGCGCCGAGAAGCTCGCCGCCGACGAGGTCGCGGCGGCGCTCCCGAGCCTGTTCCCCGACAAGGACCCCGCCGCGCTGCGGGCCTGGGCCGAGAAGTTCGCGACGCTGTTCTCGAGATCGATCTTCAAGTGGGTGCAGTCGCCGATCGCGATCCACCTCGGCTCGCTCGATCTCGACCGCGAGCGCGCGCTGCAGCTGCCCGTGGTGCAGCGGACCGAGTGGAAGGGCGGCTGAGCCCGACGCCACGGCGCGGCCGCCGCCCTGCGCCGCGCGATCGGCGCTTCGATCCGCGGCGCGCGGCGCGCGGGCGGGCAGCGCGTCAGTTGGCGGCCTTCTCGACGGAGGCCGGGGCCCCCTGCCTGCCGTCCTTGCCGTCCCTCGAGGCGATCTCGATCCCGTCGTGGCCAGCGGCCATGCCAGGAGCCACGGGCGTCACGGCGGGGCGGATCGAGCCGTCCGCCGAGAAGCGCTCGAGATCCTCGGTGACGCGGCGGAGATAGGCCTGCTTGATGTGGAACGGCAGGAAGGCGCTCTTGAAGCCGGCCACGATGGTCGCCTTGATCTCCTTCAGCCCGAACCCCATCTTCGTGTGGCAGTGCCAGAGCTCGTGGGACACCGTCGTGTCGGTGACGAGCCGGTTGTCCGTGTTGACGGTCACGCGCAGGCCGAGGCTCTGGTAGAGCTTGAGCGGGTGCGAGGCGAGGTCGCGCACGGCGCCGGTCTGCACGTTCGACGACGGGCAGCACTCGAGCGGGATGCGGTGATCGTTGATGTAGTGGAGCAGGTCGCCGTCCTCGCGCAGGCGGCAGCCGTGGCCGATCCGGTGCGCGCCGCAGACGTGGAGCGCCTGCGCGATCGACTCGGGGCCGTACGCCTCGCCGGCGTGGATGGTGCAGTTGATGTTGTTCTGCCGCACGAGCTGGAACGCGGCCTTGTGGTGCTTCGCCGGGTGGTCGTACTCGGCGCCGGCCAGGTCGAACCCGACGACGCCGCGGCCCTTGTACGCCACCGCGAGCTCCGCCATCTCGAGCGACGACTCCGGCGAGATGTTGCGGATGCCGCAGACGATGACGTTGCTCTCGATGCCCAGCGCGTCGCGCGCCGTCCTCAGCCCGGAGAGCACCGCCTCGACCACGCTCGTGAGCCGCAGGCCGAGGCGGGTGTGCAGCATCGGCGAGTAGCGGACCTCCATGTAGCGCACGTTCTCGCGCGCGGCGTCCTCCGCGAGCTCGTAGGCGACGCGGTGGAGGGCCTCCTCGGTCTGCAGGACGCGCAGCGTGATGTCGAACGCCTTGAGGTACTCGACGAGCGAGCCGCAGTTCTGGCCCAGGTTCATCACCCTGCGCAGCTCCGCCGGCTCGTACGTGGGGAGCTCGACGTGGTGGGCGCGGGCGAGCTCGATGATCGTCTCGAGGCGCAGCGAGCCGTCGAGGTGAACGTGCAGATCGGTCTTGGGTAGTTGCCGGAAGAACTCCAGGGGGAGCTTGCCGGCTAGCTCGGGATGATCACTCATGAGCTATTCTGTCACCCGGCGACCGGCCGCGAAAGGCAGCGCGGGGCGCGACGTCGCTCACGATCGCTCTGGCGAGGACGACGAGGGCGCGGCGCCCCCCTCGTCCGCCGCGCCGCGCGAGCGATCCCTTCCGGCCGCGAGCACGGCGACGGCGGCCACGCCGAAGAGGGCGACGAAGAGCCACGGGAGCGGCAAGCTCATGTCGTCCCCGGCGGCCTCACGGCGCAGCGCATCGCGGATCCGCTCGGGGTTGTACGCCACCACCAGCCGCCGGCCGACGTAGGTCGTCGGTAGCCCGCGCGCCTCCATCCGCCCATACAGCGCGACGTCCGCGTCGATGGCGGCCTGGGTCTCGGGCGCGGCGAGGCAAGCCGCGAGCTCCGCGGCGGAGAGGCCGAGCGGCGAGAGGACGGACGCGACGCGCTCGTCCGTGAGCTTGCTGGGCGACGCGCTGTAGAGCAGCGCCGCGGCCTGCTCGCGCTTGTCCTCGGGCGTGCAGACGTAGGCCTTCGCGGCGGGGAGCGCGCCGGGGTGGTTCGGGAGCGGCACCATCTTGCGCACGTGGCGCACCCTGTCGCCGTAGGGCTCCTCGATCTTGCTCAGCTCGGGGTGCAGCCTGCGACAGAAGGGACACTCGAAGTCGGTGAAGGCCACGATCGTGATCTTCCCCGGCTCCTGCAGCGCCGCGAGCTCCGGCGGGAGCGGCGGGATGACCGGGTGGCTGCCCCAGAGGAACGGCAGGCCGATCGCGGCCGCGGCGGCCGCGCCCCACACCGTGACGCCCAGCGGCCCGCCCTGTGCAGCGCGCTCGAACGCCCCGGCCGGCATGCGCCGCGCCTGCCGCGCGACGAGGGCAGACGTGATCGCCGCGGCGAAGGCCGCGAGATCGACCGCGATGCACCACGCGCAGAAGGCGCCGATCACGAAGCTCTGGAGGCCGAGGAGCACCGCGGCGGCGAGGCCGCCGACGGCCGAGGCGGCCGCGATCGCGGCGTGGTGCCAGCGCGCCCGCGCGAGCAGCGAGGCGGTGAGGAGCGCGGTGAAGGCGGCGAGGCCGAGGTTCGGCAGCGGGACGCCGAGGAAGCGGCTGTACGGCGAGATCCTGACGGCGAAGCACCCCGACGTGACGCCGCAGAACGCCGGATCACCCGCGTTCTGGTACTCGACGACGAGCGCCGCGCTCGCCGCGATGGCGACGAAGAGCGCGAGCCGGAAGAGCGTGACGAAGAACCGGGCGCGCCCAGCCTGCAGTTCGCTCGAGGACGGCAACGCAGGCGCCTCGGGGCTCGCCTGAGACGCCTCCGCGCGCCCAGGCCGTCCGTCGCGTCCTTCACGTCCTTCACGCCGGTCGCCGGCCGGACGCACCGCGAAGACGTTGCCCCTGCCGGCGAGGGCGACGAGGAGCACCAGCGCGAGGAGCAGGGCGATCGAGTTCAGCAGCATCGGTCGTTGCGGGTGCGTTGCAGGTGGAAGAGGGGTGGGTTCGAGGCATACCGGACCCGGGCGGAGACAGCCAGCGCGAGGAGACTCGTGCTAGTCGAGTTTCATGCGTTCTTCATCTCGCGGAGATCCCCCGACGACCGGCTCCGGCGCGCGCCGCCGGGAGGCCGTGGTCGACTTGCTGTCCTCGTTCAAGCGCGCCCTGCACGCGAACGAGATCGCCGAGCGCCTCGGGGTCGAGCCGAGCCGCTACGCGAAGCTGCAGCGGCTGCTCGAGGAGCTGTCGCTGGAAGGCAGCATCGTGGCGCTCCCCGGGCAGCGCTTCCGCACGAGCCAGAAGCAGGTCGAGGCGCGCGGCGCCGAGCGCGAGGGGACGCTGACGGTGCACCCGCGCGGCTTCGGCTTCGTGGCGCTCGGAGGGGCGGCCGACGACGTCTACATCTCGCCCGAGGCGATGGGCGGCGCGCTCCACGGCGACACCGTCGTCGTGCGCATCTCGACCCGCTCGCGGCGCGGCGTGGAGGGGGAGATCGTCCGGGTCGTCAAGCGGCGCCACGCGCGCGTGGCGGGCGTGCTGCGGCGGCGTGGCAGGAGCGCGTGGCTCGAGCCGGACGACGGGCGCGTCCGCGGGCCCATCGTGATCGTGCCGCGCGAGCCGGGCGCGCCGCTCGTTCCGCCCGACGCGGAGGACGGCGCCGCGGCGGTCGTGTCGATCGCCCGCTTCCCGGATCTGGCCGAGGAGAACCCGGAGGGCGTGCTCGAGGCCGTGCTGGGGACGCCCGGCGACCCGAACGTGGAGGTCGCCAAGATCCTGGTCCGCGAGGGCATCGAGGAGGAGCACGCGCCCGAGGCGATCGCCGAGGCCGAGGCGTTCGGGGGCGAGGTGCCGGCCGAGGCGCTCGAGGGGCGCACGGACCTCACCCACCTGCCCATGCCGACGATCGACCCAGAGGACGCGCGCGACCACGACGACGCGGTGTGGGTGATCCGCGAGGAAGACGGCTCGTACCGCGCCTGGATCGCGATCGCCGACGTCTCGCACTACGTGCGGCCGGGCAGCGCGCTCGACCAGGCGGCGCTCGCGCGGGGCAACTCGGTCTACCTGCCCGATCGCGCGATCCCGATGCTGCCGCGGGCGCTGTCGTCGAACCTGTGCTCGCTGCTGCCCGGCGTGATCCGCCTCTGCCTGTGCGTCGAGGTCGAGCTCGACGCGACGGCGGCGGTGCGGCGGGCCCGCGTCATCGAGGGGTACATCCGCTCGATCGCGAAGCTCACCTACCCCGGCGTGGCGCGCGCGCTCGGCTTCACCCCCGAGCCGCCGCGCAGCCCCGAGGCCGAGGCGCTCAGGAACGACCTTCAGGTGATGTGGGACCTCGCCCGGCTGCTCCGCGGCAGGCGGATGCGGCGGGGCGCGCTCGACCTCGACCTGCCCGAGGCGAAGGTGGTGCTCGACCCGAAGACGGGCGCGCCCGTCGACGTGCAGAAGCGCAGCCACGACCCCGGCGTGGCGAAGGCCTACCAGCTCATCGAGGAGCTGATGCTCCTCGCGAACGAGACGTGCGCGCAGTTCGTCGTCGACCAGGGCATCCCCACGGTCTTCCGGTACCACGCGCCCCCGGACCAGGCGAAGCTCGAGCGCTTCGCGACGATGTGCGGCGAGCTCGGGCTCGCGTTCGACCCGGAGGACGCGGCCGACCCCAAGCGGCTGTCGGTGTTCCTGAAGAAGCTCGACGCGCACCCGCAGAAGCAGGTGCTGCACATGCTGCTGCTCCGCGCGATGAAGCAGGCGGTGTACGACGTCGCGAACGTGGGCCACTTCGGGCTCGCCTCGAGCGCGTACCTGCACTTCACCTCGCCCATCCGGCGGTACCCGGACATCACGGCGCACCGGGCCATCCGCGCGGTGCTGCGCGGCGAGCGCGTCGACAGGAGCGAGGCGGCCACCGAGCGGCTGCGCGAGGCGGCCATCACGGCGTCGGAGCGCGAGCGAAAGGCGATGGAGGTGGAGCGCGAGGTGGTCGACCTGCACCGCGCGCTGCTCATGCGCTCCCGGCTCGGCGACACCTTCGAGGGCACCGTCACGGGCATCGTGGGAGGGGGCGTCTACGTCAACATCGAGGATCCCTTCGTCGACGTGCTCGTCCGCATGGAGTCGCTCGGCCCGGATCAGTACGAGATCGACGACGAGGGGCTGCGCGTCATCGGCCGCCGCTCGGGGGACCGGATCGCGATCGGCGACGCGATGCTCGTGCAGATCGAGGACGTGGCCATCCTCCGGCGCGCCGTCTATGGCCGGCGCCTCGCCGGCGAACCGACCGCCGATGAGCCGAAGCCGCGCCGGCTGCGGCGCGACGCGGCGGACGCACGGCCCCCCCGTCGTGTCAAGATCAGCAAGAGCACCAAGCCCCTGAAGGGCATGAAGACCAGCAAGCGCACCCAAGGCGGCAAGAGCGCCAAGGTGCGAAAGAAGCAGCGGTAGCAGCGCGCTCAAGGGCTCGAATCCCTGCAGGCTTTGCCGCTCGAACGCACGAGCGCGCAGCACCTTCCCAGCCACACTCGCTCGAGCGGACAAGCACGAAACCTCGCCGAAATCATCGAGACGACCCGACGCCGACGAGCGATCGGCTCCTGCATTTTCCTTGCGCCCAGAAAACCACTATGTTCTCAACTAACTCATTCTAGGAGAGAGGTAACCAATGCCCAAGCCGACGTATCCCGCTTACAACGCTGGTGACTTCCTGGTCGATTACGAGGAGAAGGTCTTCGAAGACGTCAAGGCGAAGCCGGGAGAGAAGGCGCTGGTTACCTTTCACACGGTGGCCTTCGAAGGGTCGATCGGCCTCGTCAACGTGCTGACGGCGATCCGCCTGCAACGTAAGGGGTTTGAGACATCCATCCTGCTCTATGGGCCGGGTGTCACCCTGGGGCTCCAGCGCGGCTTCCCCAAGCTCGGCAGCGAGGCGTTCTCCGGGCACCTCGCGGTGAACCAGCAGATCGGCCGGTTCATGGAGGAGGGCGGCAAGGTGTACGCCTGCCGGTTCGCGCTGCAGGCGCTCTACGGCCACGGCGAGCACGCGCTGATCCCGGGCATCAAGCCCATCAGCCCGCTCGACGTGCTCGACATCCAGCTGATCCACCGCCGGGACAACGCGTTCATGGTCCACTCCTGGACGCTCTGATCCGAGCGCGGTCCATGGAGTTCAACCGCAAAGTCCGGGCGGCCGCGGTGCAGGCCAGTCCCGTCCTCGGCAGCCGGGACGGGACGACCGAGCGAGTCGTCGCCGCGATCGCCAGGGCCGCGAAGGAAGGCGCCGAGCTGTGCGTCTTCCCCGAGGCGTTCGTCCCGTATTACCCGTACTTCTCCTTCGTGCTCCCGCCGCCCGCCATGGGGAAGGAGCACATGCGCCTTTACGACGAGGCGGTCACCGTCCCCGGCCCGGTGACGCGGGCCGTGGCGGCCGCCGCGCGCGCGCACGGGGTGGTCGTCGTGCTCGGCGTGAACGAGCGCGATCACGGGACGCTCTACAACGCGCAGCTCGTCTTCGACAGCGACGGCTCCCTGGTGCTCCACCGGCGCAAGATCACGCCGACCTACCATGAGCGCATGATCTGGGGGCAGGGCGACGGCTCGGGGCTCAGGACGGTGGACACCGCGGCCGGGAGGCTCGGCGCGCTGGCCTGCTGGGAGCACTACAACCCGCTCGCGCGGTTCGCGCTCATCGCGCAGCACGAGCAGATCCATTGCAGCCAGTTCCCCGGCTCCCTCGTCGGGCCCATCTTCGCCGAGCAGATGGAGGTGACGATCCGGCACCACGCGCTGGAGTCGGGCTGCTTCGTGGTGAACGCCACGGCCTTCCTGACGCCGGAGCAGGTCCGGGAGGTCGCTCCGAACGAGCAGATCCAGGGCGTGCTGCGCGGCGGGTGCATGACGGCGATCGTGACGCCCGAGGGCGTGCACGCGTGCCCGCCCGTGACCGACGGCGAGGGGATGGCCGTCGCCGAGCTCGATTTCGCCCTGATCACGAAGCGAAAGCGGATGATGGATGCGGCGGGGCACTACGCCCGGCCCGACTTGCTGCGGCTTTGGATGGATACGGCGGAGCGCTCGATAACGCTCGGCGCGGGCAGCCCCAAGGCCTCCTCCCTTGCCCCTGCGGCGGTGGACCATGGATACCCAGACGCTGATCACCGAGCTCCAGTCGTTCGGCCTGAGGCTGGCTGAAGCCCCCGAGGCGGGCGACGCGCCCCCGCCGGGGCCCGCCTCCGGCGAGCCTTCAGGCGAGGACGACGGCCGCCGCGCGGCGTGGACCTCGCGGCGCGGCGGCGCGGGGCCGACCCAGCACGTCGCGGCGACGCTGCGCGGGGCCACGGTGATGATCCCGATCCACACCGACCAGGCGGCGGCGTCGCCGTTCGTCGCGCGGCTCGGGCGCGACGGTGCGGGGACCGTGGAGCGGGACGGCCAGGCGCTCGCGCCCATCGCCCTCGTGAAGACGCCGCGCTTCTACGCCCTCTCGACGAAGGACGGCATCCCCTACCCCAAGATCGCGCTGCTGCACGGGGCGGACGTCCTCGCCTCGACGGTGCTCCAGACGTGCATCCGGTACACGGAGCGCGAGAAGGCCTGCACGTTCTGCGCGATCGGGCAGTCGCTCGCGGCGGGGCGCACCACCGCGAAGAAGACGCCGGAGCAGCTCGGCGAGGTCGCCGAGGCGGCGGCGCGGCTCGACGGGGTGCGGCACGTGACGCTGACGACGGGCACGCCGCGCTCGGCGGATCGCGGCGCGGCGCACCTCGCCGACTGCGCGCGCGGCATCAAGGCGCGCGTCGATCTGCCGGTGCAGGCGCAGTGCGAGCCGCCCGACGATTTCGCCTGGTTCGAGCGGATGCGCGCCGCCGGCGTCGACAGCCTGGGCATGCACCTCGAGGCGGTCGAGGACGAGGTGCGCGCGGCCGCGATGCCGGGCAAGGCCGAGGTGAGCGTGGCCCGCTACTTCGAGGCGTTCGAGGCGGCCGTGCGCGTGTTCGGGCGCGGCCAGGTGTCGACGTACCTCATCGCGGGGCTCGGCGACTCCCTGGCGTCGCTGCTCGACGCGAGCGAGCGGCTCATCGCGTTGGGGGTCTATCCGTTCCTCGTCCCGCTCGTGCCCATCCCCGGGACGCCCGGGGCCGATCGCGCGCCGCCCTCGGGGGACTTCATGCGGGCGCTCTACGAGCACATCGGCCCGCTGCTCGCGCGGGCGGGGCTGCGCTCGACCGACGTGAAGGCGGGCTGCGCCCGCTGCGGCGCCTGCTCGGGGCTCTCGGGCTTCGAGGCAGGAGGCCGGCCCGCGGCGCGGCCGGGGTCCGGCGCGGCATGGACACCAACCTCGGAGAGCTCCGATGACGCCACGTTACAGCTTCGAGCTTGTGCAGAGCAGGGACACGTACCTCGAGTACCTCCGCTTGCGCCGGGCCATCTTCTGCGACGAGCAAGGGCTGTTTAAGACCACCGACGAGGACGACTGGGACGCCTCCGCGTTCCCCATCGCCGCCCTGGAGCACGGGGCGCCCGGGGGCCCGCGGCTCGTCGGCACCGTGCGCATCTACGAGGCGGAGCCCGGCCTCTGGTACGGCGGCCGGCTCGGCGTCGAGCGCGCCCACCGCAAGCAGGGCGTGGTCGGCCGCGGCCTCGTCCACAAGGCGGTCACCACCGCCCACGGCTGGGGGTGCCGCCGGTTCCTCGCGCTCGTCCAGGCGGCCAACGTCCCGTTCTTCGAGGGCATCCACTGGCGCTCCCTCGAGGAGCGATCGCACCGCGAGCGGCCGCACCACCTGATGGAGGCGGACCTCGACAGCTACCCGCCGAGCGACGAGCCCCGCCCGCCGCCCGGGCAGAGGTTCCGCTGATGCTCGGCGGCCTCGCGGCCGAGCTGCGCGGCGCGATCGGCGTCCTCGCGAAGCGGGACGTGCAGATCCCGGCGCGGCACCTGTCCGGCGCGCCGGGCGCGGCCGGCGCGGCGCTCGCGGGCGACGCGGCCGGCTCCGTCGAGCGACCCGCGGCGCTCGGCGACGACTGCGCGGCCATCCCCGACGGTGACGGCTACCTGCTCCTCGCCGCCGAGGGGATCTGGCCCGCGTTCCTCGAAGGGGACCCGCGGTTCGCCGGCTACAGCGCCGTGATGGTCAACGTCAGCGACGTCTACGCGATGGGCGGCCGCCCCATCGCCGTGGTCGACGTCGTCTGGGGGACCTCGGCCGGCGCGCTGGAGCCGGTCTGGGAGGGCATGGTCGCCGCGTCGCGCGCCTACGGCGTGCCGATCGTTGGAGGGCATACGAGCGCGCGCAGCCCGTACAACGCCCTCGCCGTGGCCATCGCGGGCCGGGCGCGGCGGCTCATCACGAGCTTCGCGGCGCGCCCCGGCGACGTGCTCGTCGCGGCGATCGATCTGCGCGGCGAGATGCACGCGGAGCACCCGTTCTGGAACGCCTCGACGGGCGCGGATCCGGCGCGGCTCCGCGGCGACCTCGAGGTCCTGCCCGCCCTCGCCGAGGCGGGCCTGTGCGACGCGGGCAAGGACATCAGCATGGGCGGCGTCGCGGGGACGTTGCTCATGCTCCTGGAGACGTCCGGCGCCGGCGCGGTGCTCGATCTGGAGGCCGTCCCGCGGCCGCGCGACGTCCCGCTCGCGCGCTGGCTGCTCGCGTTCCCGAGCTACGGCTTCCTGCTCAGCGTGCGCCCCGGGGTCGCCGGCGAGGTGCTCTCGGCGTTCGCGCGGCGGGGCATCGCGAGCGCGGCGGTCGGCGCCGTCGACGGCTCGCGCAGGCTCACCCTCCAGGCCGCCGGCGAGCGGCGGACGCTCTGGGACCTCTCCGCGGAGCCGCTCACCGGGCTCGCGCGCGAGGGCGCGCGATGAGCGCCCGCACCCCAGCCGGCGCGATGAGCGCCGGCACCACGAAGGCCTCGGGCGCGCCGCTCTCGGTCGCGCTCCTCACCTACTCGACCAAGCCGCGCGGCGGCGTCGTGCACACGGTCGAGCTCGCGGAGGCGCTCCACGACCTCGGCGTCTCGGTCTGCATCTACGCGCTGAACAAGGACCAGGGCGGCTTCTACCGCGCGCCGCGCTGCCCCTCGGTCCTCGTGCCCGCCGCGCCCCCGCCGGCGGGGATCGACGCGGTCGTGCAGCAGCGCATCGCGGAGTTCGAGGACGGGCTGCGCCGCCTCGGGGCGCGGCACGACGTCTGGCACTCCCAGGATTGCATCAGCGCGAACGCGCTCGCGGCGCTGCGCGCCGAGGGGCGCGTCCCGCATTTCATCCGGACGGTGCACCACCTCGACGACTACGACAGCCCGTACCTGCGCGCCTGCCAGGACCGCTCCGTGCGCGAGGCCGACGCGTGCCTCGTGGTCAGCGAGGCGTGGAGGGAGGCGCTCCGGGCCGAGCACGGCGTCGACGCGGCGATCGTCCCGAACGGCGTGAGCCTGCGCCGCTACACGGCCACGCCCGACGAGCGGGACGCGGCGCTGCGCGCGCGCCTCGGCGCCACCGGATCGCCGCTCTTCGTGACCGTGGGCGGCGTCGAGCCGCGCAAGAACTCGATCGGTCTGCTCAAGGCGTTCCTGTCGGTGCGGAAGCGGCTGCCCGGAGCCCAGCTCATCATCGCCGGCGGAGAGACGCTGTTCGACTACGAACCTTACCAGCGCGAGTTCGAGGCGATCGCGCGCGAAGGCGGCGTATGGCCCTCGCCTTCGGGCGCGTCGCCGCCGCCGCTCGTCCTCGCGGGCGTGCTCCCCGACGCGCTGATCCCGCCGCTCTACCGGCTGGCCGACGCGTTCGTCTTTCCGTCCGTCCGCGAGGGGTTCGGGCTCGTCCTGCTGGAGGCGATGGCCTCGGGGGCTCCGGTGGTGAGCTCTGCGCAACCTCCCTTCACCGAGTTCCTCGCCGACGGCGAGAGCGCGCTGCTCGTCGATCCCTCGAGAACAGGCGATCTCGCCGGCGCAATGGAAGCTATCCTGGACGAGGGCGTGAGGCGGCGCCTCCGCGCCGCGGGGCTCGAGACCGCGGCCCGGTACACGTGGGATCGTTCGGCCCGCATCGCGGCCGGCGTGTACCGCGAGTTCCTTGGATCCCGCCAAACGTAGAACAAGCGAGCGACGTATGCCGGAGATGCGCTTCGTTATCGAGTGGCCGAGCGGCGAGCAGCAGGTCTGTTACTCTCCGTCGCTCGTCGTGAAGGAGCACCTCGACGTCGGGGAGAGCTACGATCTCGACGACTTCGTGTCGCGTTGCCGGACGGCGCTCGATATCGCGAGCGAGCGGGTCTTCAAGAAATATGGGTTCCCCTGCAGCCTGGCGCGGGCCGAGGCGGCGCGTATCGCGAGCGCGGCCGCGCGGTTCCACGGCCGGAGCGGGGCCAAGGTCCGGGTCCTCAGGTTCGTCGAGTGACGGAAGGAGCAGGAGATGGTGACGAAGTCGAAGATGGAGCGCCTCCTCAGCGAGCGCCAGTTCCTCGTTTCCGCCGAGCTGACGCCCCCGCGTCACTACGATCTGGAGAAGTTGCTGAAGCACGCCCGAAATATGGCGGGCTGTGTGGATGTGGTGCAGATCAACGATCACCTGCTCTCGCAGGCGCGCTGCGCCAACATGGCAGTCGGCCATTTCGTGAAGCAGGAGGGGCTCGAGCCGGTGCTCCAGTTCTCGCTCCGCCACAAGAACAAGATCGCCCTCCAGGGCGACCTGCTCGGGATGGCGGCGCTCGGGCTCTCGAACATCATCGTCCTCGGCGGCTACCCGTGCGCCATCGGCTCCGATCCCGACGCGAAGGAGGTGAGCGACGTCGACAGCTACGCGGCGATCGAGCTGACCCGCCGGCTGACGCGCGAGGGGAAGCTCTTCAACGGAGACGTCGTCTCGCCGGCGCCCTACTTCCACGTCGGGACCATCGATTTCCCGTGCGCGGAGCAGGCGATCGCCGGGGCGATGGACCGGCTCGCCGCGAAGATCGACGCGGGCGCGAGCTTCATCCAGGTGCAGGCGGTGTTCGAGCTCGCGTCGATGCGCCGCTGGATGGCCGCGGTGGTGGAGCGCGGGCTGCACGAGCGGGCGCACTTCATCGCGGCGATCTTCCCGTTCGCGGGCGTGGATCGGCTGAGCTTCCTGCAGAAGGTGCCGGGCCTCGTGGTCCCCGATCACCTGATCGAGCGCGTCCGCCTGAGCGGCGACGCGGAGGGGGAGAGCTACCGGATCACGCTGGAGCTCATCCGCGGGCTCCGCGACATCCCCGGGCTCTCGGGCATCCACATGCGGTCCATCGGCGCGGAGGACTGGGTGCCCCGGCTGGTCGACGAGGCAGGGCTCCGGCGGTCGGCATGAGCCTCTAGCGCGGGGCTCCGCGCGCCGGACGGGGGGGCCGGTGCCTGGCGCCTGGTGACGAGGCGCTTCGGGCGGCGCGCTCAGGCCTTGCGGGCGATCCAGAGCAGCGCGAGGCCGTTCATCCGGCGCTCGCGGCGGTCGACCTGGAGCCCTGCGCCGCTGAGCTCGCCGCCGAGCTTGTCCTCGGTGTGACGGTAGGTGACCTCCGCCGCGTCGGCCCACGCCAGCATCGCGTGGGCCGTCGACGGGTTGTACCGGTGGCCGCGCAGGTAGCCGGCCATCGCGGCGCGGCTCATCGTGGCCGCGGGCTCGAGCAGCGCCAGGCGGCCGCCCGGGCGGAGGACGCGCACCGCCTCGGCCAGCACCGGGCCCGGCTCGGGCAGGTGCAGGAGCAGGTTCGACGCGGTCACCACGTCGAACGAGGCGTCGGGGAACGGCAGCCGCGTCGCCAGCGCCTCCCGGAACGTCACGTTGTCCAGGCCGAGCGCCTTCGCCCGCTGCGCGGCGCGCTCCACCATCGCCGCCGTCGCGTCGATCCCGATCGACTCGTGGCAGCGGCGACCCATCTCGCGGGTCAGGCGGCCCGTGCCGCAGCCGAGGTCGAGGCACCGCTCCTCGACGCCCGGATCGACCAGCGTGACGAGCTCGTCGATGAGCGTCGCATAAGGGCCCTCCGCCTGCATGCGATCGAAGAAGTCGACGAGCTCGTGGAACGGGGTCGCCTGCTCTCGCGCCGCGTAGCGATCGCGCCACCGCCAGACGTCGTCGAGGGCCTGGTACGTGCCCCGGTAATACAGGAGCGGCGCGCCCGCCTCCCCCCGGCCCGACGCGAGCACGCGACCGACGTAAATGATGTGATCACCCCCGTCGTACGTGTGCTCCACCTTGCAGTCGATGAAGGCCAGCACGTCCTTGAGGATCGGGCTGCCCGACTCGGCCACGTGAGCCTCGGTGAGCACCGCCTGCCGATCGATGTCCGTGCCCTTGCCGGCGAACAGGTCCGAGAACTCCCGCTGCTGCTCCCGCAGGATGTTCACCGCGAAGACCCCGGACGCCTCGATGGCCGCGCTCGTGCGCGACCGCCTGTCCGCGCAGAACAGCACGAGCGGCGGGTCGAGCGAGACCGCGCTGAACGAGTTCACCGTCATCGCCTGCGGCGTGCCGTCCTGCACCGTGGTCACGAGCGTGACCCCGGTCGCGAACTGACCCAGCACCTTCCGGAACTCCGCGGGATCGAAGAGCATGGGGCATAGTACGCGCTCGGCGCCCACCAGGGATCCACGATCTGCGCGGCGCGCGCGCTGGCCCCGCGCGCCGCGATGCGCGCATCCCGCGCCGGCGCCGCGCAGATCACGCGCCGGCGCCGCGCACTGCGGAGCTCACTCGGCGTCGCGCCGCGCCAGGTCCGGCGCGAAGGCCGGTATGCAGAGCGCGAAGTACTCGCTCTCCTCGTCGAACGGGTTGCTGTAGCGGACGCGCTGATCGGGCTCCGTCCAGAGGGCCTGACCGGCGGAGACGTCGACCGTCTCGCCCGCGATCTCGGCGCGCACACGGCCGCGGATCACGAGCGTCAGCTCGCCGAACGAAGGCGTCTGCGCCGGCTCGCTCCAGCCCGGCGGGGCCACCATGTGCGCCAGGCTGAACCCCTCCGTGCCGGTGTTCACGCGGCCGAAGAGCTCCTCGATGAGCTTGCCGCCAGGGACGGGGATCCGGGCCCTGGAGGTGACGAGACGGTAGGGATGCGCCATTGGAGTACCTCGCGATCACATCGCGCGCGTCCGATCATCGGACACGCGGTAGAGCTGCATGAGCAGGTGACGGCCGCCGTACGGCTGCAGGTAGCGGATCGCGCCGGCCTTGCTCGCCATGAAGCGATGGTAGCGCCGCACCGGCACGGCGATGAGATCGCCCGCGCCGACCCAGATCCGCAGCCAATCGTCGTTCGTGCAACGGATGTCGTAACAGCCCTGTCCCTCCACGAAGAGCCGCACCTCGTCGCCGAGGTGACAGTGCTCATCCGCCTCTCTCGCGCTCTCTGCCTCGTCGCGCGGCTTGCTCCCGTCGCGGCGGACATCCTCGTGCTCCGTCCATCCGCGGTCCGCGACCACGCGCTGCAAGGCGAGCGCAGCTGCGCCCGGGTCGAACGCGCCGCACCGGATCCCTTCCGCCTCGAGCTCCGCCTCGGTGGCCTCGCCCTCGCCGTCAGCTCTCATTCGGATCGCACGCATGCGCACCCCTCCGGAACTGCGCTCATCGAACCCTGCGCGCGCGCGACGTCAAGACGCTAAGAGCGACCCAGCAGCCACAACAGGCCAGCAATGCTGAGCGCCAGCACACCAAGCGCGAGCAGGGCAATGAGCGCCTCTGTGAAGCCCCATCCACTTCCCTGCGCCCCGCGAGACGCCGGAGCCGCTTCAACGGGCTGCGCGAGCGGCGAACTCGTGCTCACCGAGGCAGGCGGAGGCGTCGGCGTGGAATGCGCTGCCTTCGGCTCCTCGAGCGAAGGCGGCTCGAACACCGCGTCTGGACGGAGCGGCTCACACGGGCTTCGCTCGATCTCCGCGAGCGCCTCGGCCGCCGGGTGCTCGAAGATGAGCCGATCGCCCGAGATCGCGAGCACCTGTCCAGGACGCCAGATCGTATCGAACTGAGGCACCGGAGCGCCGTCGAGCGAAGCGCCCGAGCGCGATCCGAGATCTTGAACCGAGAATTGATCGCCCCTGCGGGTAATGGCCAGATGACGGCGAGAGACGTCCGGGTCGTCGAGGACGAGATCGGTGTCCTTGGCGCGCCCGAGGATGTAGGGCCGCGCCGCCTCCTCGATCCGCAACGCGCGGCCGCTGTCGGGGCCCTCGACAACGACCACGCGCGGCGCCGGATCCTCCCCTTGCGCCGCGAGGCCGCGCGCGACGAGCTCGAGGGCGAGCTCCTTGGCGGCGGCCGCCGGGGCGGCCTTCGCGACCGCCGGCTCGATCCGGAGCAGGAGCCACACGCGCCCGATGCGGATGCGGTCGCCGCTCTTCAGGGGCATCGCCGTGCGCAGGGCGATGCGCGTCTTGCCGAGGAACGTGCCGTTCTCGCTGCCCTCGTCGAGCAGCAGGTACGTGGCGCCCCGCTGCCGGATCGACGCGTGCCGGGGGCTCACGCTCGTGTCGGGGAGGCGCACCTCGCAGCCCTCCGCGCGGCCGATGATGACGCGGGGCGCGTCCAGCGTCAGGGAGAGCTCGCCGCCGTCCGCCTTCCCCGCCCCGTCGGGCGCGAGCACCACGATCGTCAACGCCATCGATGCTGCCTGCGCGCGAGGGGGCGGCTCGGCCTCAAATCGCCGCCGTACGACGCATCCGCTCGGTGGCGCTGAGGAGCTGGCGCACCGCCTGGTCCTGCTGCCGCGCCGCCTCCTCGATGCGCTTGCCGGCCTCGACGAGCTGCTCGCCGCCGCGCGTCTGGCTGCGGTGCGAGGCGTTGAGGCTGTTGACCCCGTGCGAGATCTGCTCGATCGCGCTCGTGATCTGGCGACCGCCGCGCGCCTGCTCCTGGCTCGACCGCTCCACGTGCTGCGTGATGGTCCGCATCTTCTCGGCGCTCTTCATGATGAGCTCCGAGCCGCGCGCCTGCTCCGCCGTGGCGGCGGCGATCTGCTGCACCGTCTCGGCGATGCGCCCGATCGCGTCCGTGACCTGCTTCGACCCCTTGGCCTGCTCGACCGTGGCGCGGGCGATCGCGCGCACCATGTTGGTCGACTTCTGCGAGCTCTCGAGGATCTTCTTGAGGGCCCGCTCGGCCTCGTTCGAGACCTCGACGCCGCGGTCGACGTTGTGAGCGCCGCGCTCGACGGCGGCGATCGCGTTCTTCGACTCGGACTGGATGGTCTTGATGAGCTCGGCGATCTCCTTCGTGCTGCCGCCGGCGCGCTCGGCGAGGTCCTTGATCTCGTCGGCGACGACGGCGAAGCCCTTGCCGTGCTCGCCGGCCTGGGCGGCGATGATGGCGGCGTTCAGGGCGAGGAGGTTCGTCTGCTCGGCGACGTCGTCGATGACGGCGAGGATCTGCCCGATCGCCTCGATGCGGAAGCCGAGGTTCGAGATGACCGCCACGGCCTCCTGGCTCGACTCCTTGATGCGGTAGATCTCGCCGATCGTCTTCAGGATCGCCTCGGCGCCCTTCTCGGCGTCGGTCGCCACCTCCTCCGAGAGCCGGGCCGTCTCGTTCGCGTTCGACTGGACCTGGTCGATCGAGACGTCCATCTGGTTCATCGAGGAGCTCGTCTCCTCGGCCGTCAGCGCCAGGGCGTCGACGTTCTTCGCGACCTCGCGGATGGAGTAGGCCATCTCCTCGATCGAGGAGACCGTCTCGCGCACGCTCGACCCGAGCTCGCCGACGTTCTCGGCGACCTCCTCGTTCGTCGCCGTCATCTCGAGGATGCTCGAGCTCGACTCCTCCGCGCTCGACGCGAGCGACTCGACCGACTGCGCGATGTTGGCGAGGGCGGTCGTCATCTCGCGGATGTACACGGTCGCCTGCTCGCTCGCGTGCATGACGCTGCTCACGCCGTCGCTGAGCTTGGGCAGCAGCTCGTCGAGGAGCACGGTGGCCTGCGCCAGCTCCGAGCGGCGCTGCTTGTCGCGCAGCTCCGCCTGGGTGATCCGCTCCGCGATGCCGCTGAGCTCCGCGTAGAGGCGCGAGAGCTCGGGCGACGAGCCCGGCGGGACGCGCACCCGCTCGCCGGCGGTGGCGCGGAGCACGGCGTCCACGAGCGCGTCGACGTCGATGTCGGGGCCGCGCTGCGCGAGATCGTTCACCTTGCGGGTGAGCGTCGAGCACTCCCGCTCGAGGGTGTCGCGCTCCTTCGCGATGCCATCGCGCTCCCGGCTCAGGTTGTCCCGTTCCCGCTCGAGGGTGTCGCGCTCCTTCGCGATGCCGTCGCGCTCCCGGCTCAGGCCGTCGCGCTCCCTCGCGAGCTTGTCGCGCTCCTCGGCGAGCGCGTGGCGCTCCTCCGCGAGCTCGAGCTGGCGGCCGGCGATCTCGGCGATCTGCTCGTAGGTCTCGGCGACGTCGGCGGGGGCGCCCTCGGGGAGCTTGGGCCGCTTGCCCCGGGCGGCGCCGCGGAGCGCGTCGCGCAGGCCTCCCAGGGGGACGCCGCCCTTGGCCCCGAAGCTCGCGTACACCACCGCCACCGCCGCGGAGACGCCGAACATCATGAACAGCTGGCCCGAGAACTCCGCCAGCGACTTCGACGCGAAACTCAGCCCGAAGCCGATGAGCGCGAGGATTGCGGCGATGGGGATGGAGAGCTGCTTGGCGTTCATTTCGTGCGTTCCAGCGCGGTCGAGCTGCGGCGCGCGCTGGCCGGCGCGCCAAGGGCGACCCCGAAGGACGACCGAGCGTAAGAGGCGAGTGCCCCCCGGTGCAAGGAGAGCGCGCGGCAGAAGCGCGGCGAGCGTGGCGGGCGCGGCACGGGAACCGCAAGCAGGCGAGCCGTGAACCGAGATCTCCTGGGCAGAGGCGCAGGGGACGGGCCCCCGCGGTTGGGGGAAACGCGATGAACTTGGACGATCTCGACCCGATGGCGTATGCACGGAGGTTGCGGCGGAGAAGGAGCCCGCCGCGGGGGCTCGGCACGGGCGCCGATTCCTCTAGGTTCGACCGCACCGACCCTGAACACCGCCGCGGACCGCGGCGGCCGCCCGGCCGTACCGGCGGCCGTGCGGCCGGGCGGGCGTGGCCGTCCCGCCATGTCCCTCGCCGCTCGCCTCCTGCTCGCCTTCGGGCTCGTCGCGATCATCGCGACGGCGTTCGTCGGGCTGACCCTCCGCGAGGCGTCCCGCGAGATCATCGAGGGCGGCTTCGCCGAGCGGATCGACGCGGCGCATGCAGGCGTCCGGCAGCAGCTCGCGTGGGAGGCCGACGCGCTGCGCGATCTCCTGCCGCCGCTCTGCCGGCACGACACGTTCGTCGACAAGGCCCACGTCGAGCTGGAGCGCGCCAAGGGCGACCCGGACGCGATGGACCCGGGGAGCCGCATCGCCCTCGGGCGGCTGGTCCCGAGCCAGGCCAAGGCGCTGCGCCTCGACGAGCTGTCGCTCGTGGCGGGCGACGGGAGCGTCCTGGGGGCCGAGGACGGCGCGCGCATCGGCACGCGCGACAAGCGGCTCGCGGAGCTCATCCAGGCCCCCGGGGGCGCGCCGCGGCTCCGGCCGGCGAAGGCGGGCGGCGAGCCGTCGCTGGAGGTCCACTGCGCCCTGTCGCGCCACGGGGTGACCATCGGCCTCGTGGGGGCGCGGCGGATCGGACCGGTCCTCGCGCGGATCGGCGAGGCGTACCATGTGCGCCTCACGGCGGCGCGGGAGGGGGAGCTCGCCCCTCGGAGCAGCGAGGCGGAGGTCGTGCGCGTCCTGCATTTCGCCGAGATCCCGGGCCTTGACGTCGTCGCGTCCGTTCCGCGCGATCCGCTGAGGCAGGCGCTCGCCCGGCTCGATCGCGCGATCGCGCTGACGGGCGCCACGGTGCTGGCGATCGCCGTCGCAATGGCCGTCGTGCTGGCGCGCAGCCTGTCGCGGCCGCTCGTGGCGCTGGCCCGCGAGACGCGCGAGGTGATGAGCGGCGCGCCGCGGCGCGTGGAGGGGCGCGGGGGGCGGGAGATCGCGGATCTCGCGGCGGCGTTCAACGCGACCATCGACGAGCTCGCGGCGATGCGCAAGCGCCTGGCCGCGACCGAGCGCATCGCCGCGCGGCGCGAGGTCGCGCGCCAGATCGCCCACGAGATCAAGAACCCGCTGGCGCCCATCCGCGCGGCGGTGGAGACGCTGCGCCGGCTCCGTCAGCGCGACGACCCGGCGTTCGACGACTACTTCGCGGAGGCGACGTCGACGGTCCTGAACGAGGTGCACCGGATCGCGAACATCGTGACCGAGTTCACCCAGTTCGCGCGCCTGCCGCCGCCGAACCTCACGCCCATCGATCTCGTCGCGGTCGCGCGTGGGGTGGTCACGCTGCACGCCGCGCCGGCGTCGGGCGAGGCGACCTCTGGCGCGAGGTTGTCCTCCGGTGCGGGCGCCACCTCCGGCACCGGCGCGCCGTCGCCGCGCGTCGAGCTCGTGGCGGATCCGATCCCGGAGGTCTCGGCCGATCGCGATCAGCTGATCCAGGTCCTCACGAACCTGGTCCAGAACGGGCTGGACGCCGCGAGCGCCATCCGGCGCGACCCGCGCGTCTCGGTGACGATCGGCCCGCTGCCGAACGACCGCGTGCGGATCGTGGTGCGCGACAACGGCCCCGGCGTGGCTGACGACATGGTGCCGCGCCTGTTCGAGCCCTACGCGACCAGCAAGGAGAAGGGGACGGGTCTAGGCCTCGCGATCGCGCAGCGGATCGTGTTCGAGCACGGCGGTGAGATCACCTACCGCAAGGCCAAGAAGGGCGGCGCTGTCTTCGAGATCTGGCTTCCCATCGCGGGCCCTCCCCTCCTGGAGAAGCCGCTGGGCGACACCACGGTGCGCCCGCGCCCTCCGGACGCGCCGCGCTCGTGAGCGATCGCGCTCCCAGGTGAGCCCGATCCCAGGGTGTTCTCCCGCCCCCCGTGCGCCTCCGCCGGGCGACGCCGACGGTCACCCGCTGCGGATCCGGGCCCACCTCGGCGTTTTCGGCTCGGAAGCGTACTCTTGTGTGCGCCTCCGCCGGGCGACGCCGATTCCGACGGTCACCCGCACAGGAGACGGGCCCAGATCGGCGTTTTCGGCGCGGAAGCGTACTCTTGTACGCTGAGCACCGAAAACGCCGAGGTGGGCCCGGCTCCGCAGCGGGTGACCGTCTCTAGAGGGGTTGGCCGTCGCGCTTGCAGGCCGAGCTGCAGCCGTCGCCGCTCGTGTTGTTCGCGTCGTCGCACTCCTCGTACGGGCTCTGCCGCACGCCGTCGCCGCAGTACGGCCCGTACATGCACCCCGGCGCGCACTTGCCGTAGCCGCCGGTGTTGTTGCCGTCCCCGTCGTCGCACTGCTCGGGGCCGTTGACCACGCCGTCGCCGCAGCGCGGGCCGTACAGGCAGTTGGGGCCGCACTCGCCGTAGCCGCCGTCGTTCACGCCGTCGTCGCACTTCTCGCCGAGGTTGGTCTGCACCACCGAGTCGCCGCACTGAGCGCCGAGGCGGCAGTTCTCGCTGCAGCCGGTCGCCTCGTTCGGCGGATCGCACTGCTCACCCCAGTCCTCGTCGATGCGGCTGTCGCCGCACTTGGCCGCCGGCGTGCAATCGGGGAAGCAGCTGCCGTAGAAGCCGTCGTTGACGCCGTCGTCGCAGGTCTCCGCGCCGTTGACGGTCGCGTCGCCGCAGTACGGCCCGTACGCGCAATGCTGAGTGCACCCGTTGTAAGCGCCGTTGTTGTCGGCCTCGCCGAGGTCGCAGTCCTCCTCGTCGGGCTGCACCACGCCGTCGCCGCAGCGCGGGCCGTAGAGGCACATCGGCGCGCACTCGCCGTAGCCGCCGTCGTTGACGCCGTCGTCGCACTCCTCGCCGTAGCTCGCCTGCACCACCGTGTCGCCGCAGAGCGCCCCGAGCTGGCAGCCCACGCAGTTCGGGTCGGCCGGGTCGTCGCACTCCTCACCCCACTCCTCGTCGACGTTGCCGTCGCCGCACCGCGGGGCGGGCGTGCAGTTCGGGTTGCACGTGCCGTAGAAGCCGTCGTTGCTGCCGTTGTCGCACTGCTCGGGGCCGTTCGTCACGCCGTCGCCGCAGTACGGCCCGATCTCGCACTCGCGCGTGCAGCCGCCGTAGCCGTTCGCCGTGTTGCCGGCGCCGAGGTCGCACGCCTCGTACGGCGCGTTGACCGCGCCGTCGCCGCAGCGGGGCGGGGCCACGCACCCCGGCGCGCAGGCGTTCGAGGCGTTGGCGTACGTGCTGTTGTTGACCCCGTTGTCGCAGGCCTCCGGGCCGTTCGTCACGCCGTCGCCGCAGTACGGCCCGAGCTGGCAGTTGTTGCACTGGCCGTAGCCCGTCCCGTTCTTGCTGCCGTCGTCGCACTCCTCGCCCGGCGTCACGACCGGCTCGTCGACCCCGCACTGCGGCGTGCACACCGACGTGCCGGCGCTGAAGCCCGACAGCGTGAGCTGGTAGTTCGACCCGGTGACGTGGCGCTCGGCCTGGAACACCGCGATCTCGTAGACCTTGCCCGGCTCGAGGTTCAGGTCGACGTCGTAGCTGGCGCCCCGGTTCGTGCAGCCGGCAGCGGCGGTGCACGGGGTCACGCGCGCGTCGCCGTTGTCCAGGATGGTCACGCTCTCCTGGAGCTGCCCGTGGATGCCGCCAATGTCCGCGGTCAGCGTGTTCTTGATGAACACCCAGACGTCGTCGTCACCGAAGAAGGTGAGCACCGGATCGGCCGCGGCTCCGTTCGGGTTGAACTGGAACCAGTACCGGACCTCGCTCGTGAAGTAGAAGTTGTGCCCCTGGGACTGCGCCTTCTCCAGTCCGGCGGAGACCAGGTTGTCGAGCACGGGATCGTCGCCCGGCGGGTCGCGGTCCACCGGCCAGAACGGGTTCCGCTGGTACACATACCTGCCGGCGTCCGGGAGCAGCTCGATGGAGGTGACGAGCGTCCTGTTGTACGTCGGGTTGTCCCGGTACCACCACTGGAAGTTGTTCTGCCCCGTGGTCCAGCCGTTCGCATCGCTCGGGTTGACAAAGGCGGGGCCGAACCTGCTCACGGGCTTGCCGTCGCCGTCGAGAGTCGCCTGGACCGTGCCGTCGGTCTGAATGCCGCTGGCGCTGCTGGGCGAGATCTCGAAATCGAAGTGCCCGATGAGGGTGTCCGTCAGGTTGTTGTCGCAGTCGGCGTTGCTGACGGTGCGGTCGTACGAGGTCGGGCACCATCCGATGAAGTCGCGGATGACCATCGGCAGCCGCATCTCGGTGGGCGCCACGGTGCAGGTGTAGCCCGGCTCGATCGTGCACGTCGCGGAGCAGCCGTCGCCGCTCACGGTGTTGCCGTCGTCGCACGCCTCGGTGGCGTCGCCGGGCAGGAGGATGCCGTCGCCGCACTTCGAGATGCACGCGCCGCCGCTGCAGTTCGGCTCGCCCTTGCAGTCCGGCGTGCAGCCGTCGCGCCAGTTGCCGTTGCCGTCGTCGCAGGCCTCGGTGCCCTCGCGGATGGCGTTGCCGCAGACGGAGAAGCCCCTGCAGTCCTGAGGCACGCCGTTGGTGCACACCCGCCCGGGCTCGATGCGGCACGTGTCGTCGCAGCCGTCGCCGCTCGCGGGGTTGCCGTCGTCGCACTGCTCGGCGCCGCGCTTGCGCCCGTCGCCGCAGATGGTCTTGCAGGGGAACCCGACGCGCGAGCAATCCCACCCGTCCTCGATCGTCTGGCAGTCGGCGCTGCAGCCGTCGCCGCTCGCCGGGGGCTGCTTCCCGTCGTCGCACACCTCGGTGCCGCCGATCTTGCCGTCGCCGCACACGGGCGGCGGCGGCGGGGTGCAGCGCCCGCCGCCCGGCGGGCACGTCCAGCCGACCTCGATCTTGCACTGCGGCGTGCAGCCGTCGCCGCCGACAGGGTTCTCCCCGCCGCCGTCATCGCACTGCTCGCCGAGCTGCACCGTGCCGTCGCCGCAATAGGTCCTCACGGTGCAGGGCTGGCCGGGCTTGCAGACCCAGCCCTCCTCGAGCCGGCAGTCCGCCGAGCAGCCGTCGCCGCTCTCCGGCGGGTCGTCGCCGTCGTCGCACTGCTCGTTGCCGCTCACGCGGCCGTCGCCGCACAGGTAGAGCGGGATGCACGGCTCGCCCGGCTCGAGGCACACGTACGCCGGGTCCTTCACCTGGCAGTCGGCGGAGCAACCGTCGCCGCCCACGGCGTTGCCGTCGTCACAGAGCTCGCCCGGCTGCACCTTGCCGTCGCCGCACTCGATCAGCCGCACGCAGGGCGATCCGGGGGTCGGGCAGTTGTAATAGGGCTCCTGCCGGCACAGGCTCGAGCAGCCGTCGCCGCTCGCGGTGTTGCCGTCGTCGCACCCCTCGCCTGCCTCCTTGGCGCCGTTGCCGCAGACCGGCAGCCGCGTGCACGGCTGACCGGGCCGGCTGCACTGGAACCCCGCCTCGCGCTTGCAGTCCGCGCTGCAGCCGTCGCCGGACGCAGGCGGGTCGTCGCCGTCCTCGCACTCCTCCGAGCCGTTCACGCGGCCGTCGCCGCAGTCGTAGAGCAGGATGCACGGCTCGCCCGGCTTCGGGCACACGTACGAGGGGTCGACGTAGTAACAGTCGGCGCTGCAGCCGTCGCCGTCGACGTTGTTGCCATCGTCGCAGAACTCGCCGGGGTCGACGACGCCGTCGCCGCACGCGATGGTCAGCTCGCAAGGCTGACCGGCCGTCGGACACTCCCAGTAAGGCTCGATCTGGCACTGCCCAGAACAGCCGTCGCCCGGCAGCGTATTGCCGTCGTCGCAGGCCTCGGACGCCTGGTTCAGCGCCGCGTCCCCGCAGGCGGGGTCGGGAGGCAGGAAGCACTCGGGGGGCGGATCATCGACCTCGCACGGGTCCGGCTCGCCGCCGCCGTTGCCGCCGAGGCCGATGCCGCTGCCCACCGTGAAATCGGGCTCACCGCCGCTGCCGCCGGCGCCGCCGACGCCAGGCGCGCCGCCGGAGTTCGCGCCGCTCCCGGAGCCGGTCGCATCGCTCGTGGTCGCGCCGCCCCCGCCGCAGGCGACCGTGATCTGAAGCAATCCCACCGCCAAAGCCAGATAAGAAGTCCTTAAACCCACGGCCACCTCGATAACGCACGTTGCGCTCTTCCCGAGCAAACGGCGCTAGACACACTTTATCGTAAAAGTGCACCCCGTCTCCAGGCGAAATCGGCGGCGCCGCTGTGCTCGGCGCAGCGCTTCATCCTGGCTCACCGCCGGTAGCCGACGTGGTTCTGCGCCTTGGTTCTGCGCCCAGGCGTCCACCTCGGCTCTGCACGCTGGCCACAGCGTAAATTTCGATAATAATGTCTATTTCCACCGTGACTTAACTCGGCTTCTGCCGACGAGCTCGCGGCTTGATGTCGAATCGAGCACGGCCGGAGTTCGATCTTGACATCGCCGGGCGCGCTGCGGATCAGGGCGGCGGCGGCGAGGTGTACGCGGCCCAGCCGCCGCTCACCCGGCGCTCGACGACTGGCCGTCTCAGGAAGGCAGCGGCTGCCCGTCGATCCGACCCGGCCTGCGCCGCGCGACCTCGATCCCCGAGATGCAGACGGCCAGCCACACGGTGCCTGCGGCGAACCCCGCGAGCACGTCGCTCAGGTAGTGCACGCCGAGGTACATGCGGCTGAAGCCCATCGCCACGGTCCAGCCGAGCGCGAGCGCGACGAGCACGAGGCGAGCGCGCAGCGTCCGGAGGAGCAGGAGGCCCAGGTACGAGAGCATGCCAAAGGCGACGAACGTGCCCATCGAGTGCCCGCTCGGGAAGCTCCACCCCGCGGCCACCGCGAGCGGATCGGCGAACGTCGGCCGCGGCCGGGCGAACAGGGCCTTGAGCGCGGAGTTGAGGACCCCGCCGCCGGCGAGCGCGAAGAGCCACCCGACCGCGAGGACCCGCCGGCCCCGCCTCAGCAGCGCCGCGGTCACGACGACCGCGAGCAGCGCGAGCGCCCAGAAGCTGCCGAGGAGGGTGAACGCGCGGAGCGCCGCCACGCCGGCGCGGCTCGACGACGCGTGGAGCGCGCGCGCGAGCGCGAGATCGACGTCCACGATCGGCTCGCCCTCGCGCACCCCCTCCGCGAGCGCGACGAACACGAGCGCGGCCATGCTGAGCGCCAGCCCGAGGCCGAGGTGGATCACGAGGTACTCGGCCGCGGAGAGCTCGCGCAGCACCCTCGCGACAGCGGGGAACCGGGCCGAGAGGCGCCGCGTGGCCGGGTGCGCGGCCGCCGCGGCGTAGACCCGGACGGCCCACGCCCACAGCGCCCGCGCGTGGCGGTCGGAGAAGCGCGCGACGGCGACGAGCCCGAGGAGCACCCCCACCGTTCCGATCAAGAGCAGCGCGAGCAGCAGAAAGGGCCGCGCGCCGACCGCCGAGGCCAGCTGCTCGGCGGGGAGATCCAGCGCTTCCATGGCGGAGCTCTAGCACGCGGCCGCGCGGCGGATCTCGCTCAGGGGACGAGCGGCACGACGGCTTCCGGCGTCGCGAGATCGCTGATGTTGGCGACCCGGATCTCGTCCTCGGAGACGGAGTAGACGTGATCCCCATGAAGACGCTCCGATTCACGAACGACGTCGCGTTGCTCCACCAGCTCCTGCAGCTCGGGCCGCTCCCGCCCTCGCTCACGTCGGGCAGCGGGTGGGGCACGCCACCGACGGACGTGAAGCCCGCGCCGGTATCCACCTTGTAGACGAGCAGCCCGCTGAACGTCATCGTGTCGCCGAAGTCGCCGCCGCTCCCGCCCTCGCAGATGACCATGGGGATCCCGACCAGCCCCCGCTGGGTGAAGTAGTTGAACGCGAGGTGGTTGGTCGCGGCGTCGCTCGCGGAGCCGCGCGTCCCGATCACCTCCTTGTGCGTGAGCTTCGGCGCGTCGAGGTCCGTCACGTCGAAGATCTGGAGCAGGATCCCCTGGAACCACGCGAAGTCGCCCTGGTCGTCGGCGTCGTAGCCGATGCTCATGACGTGCCCCTCGTCGATCATGTGTATGTAGGTCGAGAAGCCGGGGATCTTCAGCTCGCCGCGCCCCCTCGGCGCCTCGGGATCCGAGGAGTCGATGGTGTAGAGCGGGTCGGTCTTCTTGAAGGCCACGACGAACCCGACGTCGCCGTAGAAGCGTGCGGATCGGATGTCCTCGCCGGGCGCGAGCTGGTCCACCATGCCCGTCGCCCGTGTTCGACAGGTAGACAGCGACGAGTACACGAGGGCGCGCTTCTCGTGGACGAAGAGCTTCTTCGGCTCCCCTCGATCGCGACCGACGCGACGCGGTGCATGTCGGCGGCGGGCCACGCGTCGAAGATCTGGAATTGCCCGTGGGCCAGGATGTAGACGTGCTCTCCGTCGTTCTTGATGAAGTCGGCCTCGTCGACGTCCGCTTCCTGCGTGTTGGTCGTCGAGTACTCCGTGGCGGCACAAAATGCGCCTGACACCTGATCGGGTCGGCGCGCAGGCGCCCGAGGGCCCAGGAGGAAGTGAGGAGGAAGAGGAGCGCCGCGGTGACACGGCGGCTCGGACGAGGCAGAGTGGGTCGAGGAGAGCACGAGGAGGGAGTGATGCAGGCGTGATGAAGAAGCTGGAGCTCGAGTCGTATGCTGCGCAGTCCGCCCGCTGGCCCACGGCAGGACGCCACATCCTCGCGCAGTTCGACGCCGAGACCATCGTGGTCTATCAGGCGTACCGTCCGTCGATCGCGCGTCACGCGGCCCTGCACCAGCGGCTCGGAGGGCCGGAGTTCAGCTTTGGTCGCATGAGCTGGATCAAGCCGAACTTCCTCTGGATGATGTTCCGCTCGGGCTGGGGCACGAAGCCCGACCAAGAGGCGGTGCTGGCCATCCGCATCCAGCGCGCGGGGTTCGACGCGATCCTGGCGGCCGCGGTGCCGTCGGGCTTCGTGCCCGACCTGCACCCAAGCGAGGAGGCGTGGAAGAGCGATCTCCAGCGCTCGGACGTGCGGCTCCAGTGGGATCCGGACCACCATCCGTCGGGCGCGCCGGTCGCGCGGAGGGCGATCCAGCTCGGCCTGCGGGGCGCGACGCTGCGGCGGTTCGCCGAGGAGTGGACGGTGGGCGTGGAGGACATCTCGGCGCTCGTGGCGGAGCAGAGGGAGGTGCTGCGCGGCCGGGGTGTCGGAGAGCTCGAGATCCCGCGGGAAGAGGTGTATTGGCCGACAGCGGCGGAGGCAGCGAGGCGGGTTGGGATAGAGCGCCGAGGGTCGCAGCGGGACGACGAGCCCTGGCCAGGGTAGCGGCGCTTCCCTACTGTCGGCGCCAATGGCTTCCAGCTCTCTCGGCTTTGCCGAGTCCCGCCAGCGGCGCACCGCCCAGGTCCTGCTGTTCGTCACCCCGGCGCTGTTCACCGCCAACATGCTGCTGGCGCGCGCCACGGCGGATTTCATCCCGCCCGTGGCGCTGGCGGAGCTTCGATGGACGGGCGTCGTGCTGGTGCTGCTCCCCTTCTGCGGCCGTGAATTGTGGCGCAACCGCGCCGCGCTACGGCGCGACTGGGCCCGATATGCCCTGCTCGGCCTGCTGGGCATGGGCATCTGCGGCGCCGGCGTCTATTACGGCGCCGCCACCACCACGGCCACCAATATCGGCCTGATTTACGCCGTCTCGCCGGTGATCATCATCCTGCTGTCACGGGCCATGTTCGGGGAGCGGCTCAGCCGGCGCCAGGGCCTGGGCGCCGCGCTGGCGCTGACCGGCGTGCTGGTCATCGTGCTGCGCGGCGACCCGGCGGCGCTGCTGGCGCTCAGCTTCAGCACCGGTGACCTGATGATCCTCGGCGCCGCGATCTCCTGGGCGCTTTACACGGTGCTGCTGAAGCGATGGCCCGATCCGCTGGGGGTCCAGGCGCGGCTCACCGCGATCGCGCTGGCCGGGGCGATCCTCCTTTTGCCGCTGCTCGGCTGGGAGCTGGCCAGCCGCGGCGCGCCGCATTTCGATCTGCGCACCATCGCCACCGTGGTGACCCTGGTCCTGGTGCCGGGCGTCGGCGCCTATGCCACGTACAGCTATATCACCGAGCATCTCGGCCCCAGCCGCACTGGCCTGCTGCTCTACCTGTCGCCGGTCTATACCGCCGTGCTGGCTTGGCTGCTCCTCGGCGAGGCGTTTGCCCTCTACCACTGGCTCGGCGCGGCGCTCGTCTTGCCGGGCCTCTTCTTCGCCACCCACAAGCCGAAGGCGACCTGAATACCCCGCGCTCGGCGACCCGACCCCTGCCCGAGCCGCTGCGCTCGGCCGGGCTGCCGCCGCCCGGCGGCCCCGGGGGCCGCTCCGGCCGGCGCGCGCTGACGCGCCGCGCCCTCCCGCGCCTCCATGATTTTGCCGCGCCCTCCATGATCTTGCGGATCTTGCGCGGCGCCCCCTCGTGCGCAGGTTCTCTCCCGGCGCCAGCGGGCTCCCGGTGCTGGGCTCGGCGCCTGCTTGACAGAATCCTCAAGCAGCACCAGACAGATCCCTCCAGATGATGACGAAGACCACCACCCTGCCCGTCGTGCTCCTGACAGCCCTCGCCATCGCGACCGCCGGCTGCGATTCCAGCGGCAGCGGCGGGCGGTCCAAGGAGCGCTGGGCGACCACCGAGAACACCACCGTCGAGCTCGACTTCGACAAGGTGAACGAAGCCTTCAAGGCGGCCGAGGGGCCCGAGGACTTCGAGCGGCGCGTCAACGAGATCTACCAGGGGAGCGAGGTCATCAGCGTCGCCGTACAGGACCTGGACGCCAAGACGCAGGTCGTCACCGGGTTCTTCGACAAGAACAGCGACGGCAGCGTGCAGGACCCCGAGAAGGTGTTCTCGATCCGCCGTGACGTCTCGGGCGAAGGCGCGGCGCAGATCCAGACGTCCGGGTTCGGCCCCTACGGGTACTACCACTCGCCGGTGATGAGCCTGGCGTCGGGCATGCTCCTCGGCGCCATGGTGTCGTCGGCGCTGCGCCCGAACTACGTGCCGGTGTACACGCAGCCGTACACCACGCCGCCCGGCCGCGCGCCCGATCTGCGATCCCACCGCGAAGCGTACCGCGCCTCGAACCCGTCGAGCGTCGACCACAGCAGGTCGTCGCAGACCGGGCGGCGCTACAACAACGCCGGCAGCAGCCGCTTCGGCAGCGGCAAGTCCGGCGCAGGCTCGCGCTTCGGCGTCCGCCGCAGCGAGCGAGGCCGCAGGCCCGAGCGCCTGGTCGCGTAGCCGCGCGCCAGCCGCCGCGATGCAGCCCCTGCGAAGCATCTCCGAGCTCCCGTTCCGCTGCCGTCCCGCGCTGGAGCTGCTGAACCTCGAACAGCACCGCGACGAGCCGGACGTGGAGTCCACGCAGTTCGGCTGGTGCCGGGTGGACGCGCTCTGGCTGGACGGCCGCGCGGGTCGCGGGCCGCTCCGGGTGACCGACGCGCTCGTCGTGGCGGTGCACGCCGCGGACGAGCCGGAGGTGCTGCCCGACGACGTGGAGCTCGAGTTCTTCGTCGAGGAGGTCGCCAAGGACTACTCGGTGACCGTGCTCCTGTCGGCGTTCCTCGAGCGCTGGCTGCCGGCCGCGCACTCCGGCGAGCGCGCCATCGTGCTCGCCATGTGCAACCCCCACGCCGCGCGCATCCGCCGGCCGGAGGCGGCGGGGCGCACCCCCGTGTATTATGCCGACGGCGACGTCGACGCGTGGCTCGACACCGACGCAGACGGTCGCCGGCACATCCGCCTCGAGGCGGAGGCCTGGCGCATCGCGGAGTGAGACGATGTTCGAAGGACGCAGACAGCAGCCGATCGTGTCGCGCGAGCAGAAGCTGGTCTATGCCGGCATCTACGTGCTGAAGAAGATGGACCTGAAGCCCGCGGACGGAGGCATGGAGATGCCCCTCGTGCTCCCGTCCGAGCTGAGCCCGCTGGAGGACGTCCTGCAGGAGCTCGTGAACGCGGAGCTCATCGAGGTCAACCGCCGCAAGGCGCGGTTCGAGCTCACCAAGAAGGGGCTGGCCTACCTCGGCGAGATCATCGACGAGGCGGAGGCGCTGGTCGACGAGTTCGACGACGAGTCGCTCGAGGACGCGGTGGCCGAGCTCCGCGTGCGAAACGTGGACGTGCTGCGGGCCCGGTTTTTGTGGGGCTGGTACGACGGCGAGCTCGACGATCTGGTGCTCTTCCAGCAGCGCCGGGGCGTGACGCCGGTCGAGCAGTGGTGGGCGGACTACCTCATGAGCGACGCGTTCTACGAAGAGCTGCGGCGCGACTACGAGTGAGCGCGAGGGCGGCCGTCAGCGCGGGCGAGCGCGCTCCCCCATCAGCCGCGTGAGGAGCCGCGCCAGCTCGGCGCGCTCGCCTGCCGAGATCCGCGCGAGCCTTCGTCCGAAGGCGTCGTCGAGGATCGCCCGCGCCGCCTCCATCGCCTTGCGCCCCGAGCGGGTGAGCGTCAGCCGAAAGCGCCGCAGATCGCCCGCCTCCGTCTCGCGCTGGACGAAGCCCGCCGCCTCCATCCGCTTCACCATGAAGGTGATCGAAGGCTTGGGCGTGATCAGCACGCGCGCCAGCTCGGCAGGGTAAGGGTGGTCATCGAGCTTGCCGAGGAGAAAGAACTCCTTCATCTCGAGCCCCAGCGCGCGCACCTCTGGCTCCACCTCGGCCATGACCGCCATGCTGAACTCGAAGTTCAGCGTCCAGAGCTCCCAGGGCGAAAGCTTGTCCATGTTCTTTCTGCTCGCGCTTGACGATGGAGCGGTGCGGCGTTATTAGTTCAATATTAAACTGTTCGAAACGGAACAACTTCCGGAGGTGATGCGATGCCGCTCGATCATTATGTCACGCTCGGTCGCTCAGGTCTGCGGGTGAGCCCCTTTTGCCTCGGCGCCATGACGTTCGGCGAAGACCTGGGCTGGGGGAGCAGCGTCAAGGACTCCGAGGCCATCCTCGACCGTTTCATCGAGCTCGGGGGGAACTTCATCGATACGGCGAACCTCTACACCAAAGGACACTCGGAGAAGATCATCGGGGACCACATCGGCCACGACCGGCAGAAGCGTGACCGGCTGGTGATCGCCACGAAATTCAGCGGAAACCTGTACGTCGGTGATCCCAACGGCGGCGGCTCGAACCGCAAATCGATCCTGGCCGCCTGCGAGCAGTCGCTCCGCCGGCTGCGCACCGACTACATCGATCTCTACTGGCTGCACAACTGGGACAAGTTCACGCCGATCGAGGAGACCATGGCGGCGCTCCACGATCTCGTCCAGTCGGGGAAGGTCCGTTATATCGGCGTGTCCGACACCCCTGCGTGGAAGGTGACGCAAGGGCAGCTGATCGCTCAGTTCCGCGGATGGGCGCCGTTCATCGGGCTGCAGATCGAGTATTCGCTCCTCGAGCGGACGGTCGAAGGGGAGCTGATCCCCATGGCCCAGGAGCTCGGGCTGGGGGTGACGCCGTGGTCGCCCCTCCGGAGCGGGATCCTGAGCGGCAAGTACACGCGGAGGAACGCCGCGACGGTCAAGCCGGAAGGGCGGCAGTGGACCGCGAGCTACCTCGACGAGCGGAGCTACACGGTGATCGACGAGCTCGAGCGGATCGCCAAGCAGCTCGAGACCACCGTCGCGCGCGTCGCCCTCAGCTGGGTGCAGGCGCGCCCGGCTGTGTCGTCCACGATCATCGGGGCGCGCACGCTGGCGCAGCTCGACGACAACGTGAGGGCGCTCGAGGTGAAGCTCACGCCGGAGCAGACGGCGGCGCTCGACGCGCTCACCGCTCCGAAGCTGAACTTCCCCGCCGAGTTCCTCAATCTGGCGCACATGATCCAGGCCGGGGGGACGACGATCAACGGCCAGCCGTCGCAGCTCATCCCCTTCGGCGTCACGAAGAAGGGGGATCACTATTAACCGGTGACCTCAGCCACGGCGTGATCCGCGCGACGCGAGCGCGCGGCATGGGAGGCGCCGCCCGGGCGTTTTGATAGTCTCGTCCTCCTCTCGTGGACACGCCCGCCCGCCGCCCGCTCTTCCCTCACCTGCCCGCGCTCGACGGGCTGCGCGGGCTCGCCCTGCTCGGCGTCCTCTTCTTCCACGCGAACGGGATGCTGCGCGGCGGCTTCCTCGGCGTCGATCTCTTCTTCGTCCTCTCGGGCTACCTCATCACGTCGCTCCTCCTCGCGGAGCACGAGGCGCGCGGCAAGATCTCGCTCAAGGACTTCTGGATCCGCCGCGCGCGCCGGCTCCTCCCGGCGCTCCTCGCGCTCGTCCCGGTGGTCGTGCTCCACGGGCGCCTCTTCGGGCCGCCGAGCGCGCTCGCCGGCCTCCGCGCCGACGTGCTCGCGACGCTCGGCTACGTCGCGAACTGGCGCGCCATCTACGCGCACAAGAGCTACTGGGAGATCTTCACGTCGCGCTCGCCGCTCGAGCACACGTGGAGCCTGGCGATCGAGGAGCAGTTCTACGTCGTCTGGCCGCTCGTCATCGTCTTCGTGCTCTCGCGGTGGTCGCGCCGCGGCGTGCTCGTCCTCACGCTGGCGCTGGCCGCGCTCTCCGCGATCGCGATGCTCGCCCTCTTCGCGCCGGAGAGCACGACGCGCGTGTACATGGGCACGGACACGCGCGCCTCCGGCATCCTCCTCGGCGCCGCGCTCGCGACGGTGCTCACGCCGCGCGCCGAGCTCTCCGCGGGCGCGGTGCGGCTCCTCGACGGCGCCGGCGTCGCCTCGGCGATCGGCCTCGCGATCGCGTGGTCCGTGTTCGACGGCCAGTCGTGGCTCCTCTACCACGGCGGGTTCTGGCTGACGGAGCTCGGGGCCCTCGTCCTCATCGCGTGCGCCGTGCAGGGCTCGCGGAGCCTCGTCGCGCGCGCGCTCTCGTGGCGCCCGCTCGCGTGGGTCGGCACCATCAGCTACGGCGTCTACCTCTGGCACTGGCCGGTGCACGTGTTCGTGTCGAGCGATCGCCTGCACGGCCCCGCCCTCACCGCGCTCCGCTTCGCGATCACCTTCGCGGTCGCGCTCGTCTCCTACCGCTTCCTCGAGCGGCCGATCCGCGAGCGCGGGCTGCCGAAGGGGCGCTCGTTCTGGGCGGTGCCGGCGGGCGTCACGCTCGGCCTGCTCATCGCCGTGCGCGCGACCCACGCGCAGGACGGCGAGGCGCCGAAGGGCTCCGCGATGATCAACGCGCTCGTCACCGCGGTCGTGAAGGATGACGTCACGTTCCGCGTCGTCGTCGTCGGCGACTCGACCGCGAACACGCTCGGCTGGGCGCTCCGCGGCCTGCAGGAGCGCGGGCTCGCGGTGGACCTCCACGGGCGGGACGGCTGCACCATCATGGCGGACCTCTGCGGCATGACCGAGTGGCCCGCGCTGCTCGCGCAGGCGAAGCCCGACGCCGCGGTCCTCTACCTCGGCGGCGCCTTCATGCACGGCATCACGGTGAACGACGAGTGGACGAAGGCGTGCAAGCCGGCGTGGCACGAGCGCTTCGAGACGAACCTCGTCTTGAACCTCGACAAGCTCCGGAACCCGCACGGGCGCGTCTGGATGGCGACCGTCCCCTACGCGCTCGGCGACTGGGAGACGAAGGACGTCCGCGAGCAGGTCACGTGCATCAACCGCTCGATCCGGAAGGTCGTCGCGACGCTGCCCGACGTCGCGCTCCTCGACCTCCAGGAGAACATCTGCCCCGGGGGCGAGTGCCGGCGCATGTACGAGGACGGGGCGATCCGGCCCGACGGCGTGCATTTCACGATCGAGGGGGCGCGCGGCGTGGCGCAGTGGACGCTCGCGGAGCTCCGCGCGAAGCGCGCCGCGGCGGACCCCGGGCCGCCCCGCTGAGCGGGCATGCCTCCTGGGAGAGCCGCCGGGCGGCCTCGCGACTCGGAATCGCTGCTGCGGTGAGCTCGGGATCAGCGACCAGGAGACGCCGGAGCGCGCCTGGGAGACCCTCATCTCTCGCATCCACCCCGAGGACCTCGATGCATCGGCGGGTCATGTGCGGCAGCTCACGGATGCACTGGACGGCCAGCCCCTCGAACGCGCGCTGCGCGCGCGGTGCACCGGAGACGTCGAGCGCTCCTTTGCCCTGCGCTGTGTGGTCCTCACGCGCGGCGACGACGGGGCGGCGCATCAGATCCTCGTCTCGGCCGAGGATGTCACCGAGAGAGCGCGCCGTGAGGTGGAGCTGCAGAGGAGCGAAGCGCTGTTTCACGCGTTCCTTGAGCACATGCCTGCCATGATGTTCGCCAAGGATCCGGATAGCAGGTATGTCGTGCTCAACGCTCAATTCGAACGGTTCATGGGCATGGAGCCGGGGAGCGGCGCTGGCATGCGCGATCACGACATGCTCCCGGACGACATCGTCGCGCAGGTGAAGGCCGCGGACGACGCGGTGAGGAACACCGGCGTCGCGACGGCGTTCGAGGAGAGCGTCCCTCACCCGACAGAAGGGATAAAGCAGTTCCATTCCGTCAAGTTTCCCGTCCGGGGTCCTGGCCTCCCGGAGGGGACGGTCGGGGGCGCGGCCATCGATATCACGGCCATCAAGCGGGCGGAGGCCGAGCGCCAGGAGGCGCAGCTGGCGGTCATCGCGGCGCAACAGGCGATCATCCGGGAGCTCGCGACGCCGCTCCTGCCGATCGCCGACGGGGTGCTCGTCATGCCGCTCATCGGCACGCTCGATCCCGAGCGGGCGAGCCGGATCATCGAGACATTGCTCTCCGGGGTCGGCGCGCACCAGGCGACCATCGCGATCATCGACATCACGGGGGTGAGATCGGTCGACGCCCAGGTGGCGGGGGTGCTCATGCAAGCCGCTCGTGCCGTGAGGCTGCTCGGGGCGAGGGTCGTGCTCACGGGCATCCAGCCAGCCATCGCGCGGATGCTCATCGACATTGGCGTGGATTTGCAGGGCCTCGTGACAGAGGCCACGCTGCGCAGCGGCATCGATTACGCGCTGCGGACCAGGGAGCGCAGAGGGGGCTCCATTTCCGGCTGAGCGGACGTGGAGGTGCCCGCACGAGGCGGAGGGGGCGTCCGCGGAGCTCAGCAGCGCGCTCGTCGCCCGATGAAGGCGGAGAAGACAGCGCCGCCTCACGCTTGCTCGGGTACGCCCCCCGGGACGCGCGCGGGCAGCGGAAGCTCGACGCCCTCGGACAGGTTGCCCTTGCCGGGGACGTGGTTGATCTCGAGCCGGATGCCGTCCGGATCCTCGAACACGATCGAGTAGTAGCCTGCCGCCCACGCGCCGTCCTGCGGCGCGCGCACGAGCTTGCCGCCGAGCGCGGCCAGCGTGCTCTCGAAGAACTCGTGGAATGCGTCGATATCCTCGCGGCTGCGGGCGCGGAAGCACAGGTGGTGCAGGCCGGGCTTGTACTGGTGAAAGCGGGCGCCGGCGTACTCCGGGTTCACGGGGCGAATCAACAGGCCGGTCTTGCCGCCGATGTAATAGAGCATGGGCCGTTCGTTCTCGCTGCCCGGATCGTCGTACTGGCACTGCATCTCGAAGTGCTCGCACAGCGCGCGGTAGAACGCGCGGCTGCGCGGGAAGTCCGTGACCGAGAGCTGGATGTGGGCGATTCCGGCGAGGTTCATGGCGATCACGGTAGCCCAGCTCCGGCCGGTGGAGCGCTCTTCTTGGCAGGACCACGCCCCAGGCGGACCTGCGTCCACCCTACGGGCTCCGCGACGTTCCGGCGCCTTCGACGCGGGCGTGAACGCCCTCCTCTTTCACCGTCCCATTCCTGCTCCCTGGCGTCGTCCGGGGTGTCCGCGGAAGCGGGAGGACCAATCCAGTTGCGGCGCCCCAGGTCGTGTGGCTAGAAGGCGGCGAACGATCCCCGGCGGAGAAGCAAGAACGAGATGCGAATTCCCAGCAGCCTGATGTCTCTGGCCGACGAAGGGCTCATCGAGGAGGTCGTGCGCCCGCTGATGAGCGGCAAGGAAGCGGAGGTCTTCCTGGTGCGCTCCGGCGGCGAGCTTCGGGTGGCCAAGGTCTACAAAGAGGCGCACGACCGGACCTTCAAGAACCGGGCGGAGTACACGGAGGGGCGCAAGGTGCGCAACAGCCGCGATCAGCGCGCGATCAACAAGCGCTCGCGCCATGGTCGTGCGCAGGACGAAGCGGCCTGGAGATCGACCGAGGTGGACATGATCTTCCGCCTGCACAGCGCAGGGGTGCGCGTCCCGATACCCCACCATTTCATCGACGGTGTGCTGATCATGGAGCTCATCACCGGCGCCGACGGCAGCCCGGCCCCGCGGCTCGCCGAGGTGAGACTGAACCCCGACGAGGCGGTGAGGGTCTTCGACCGATTGCTGGCAGAAGCGGTCCGGATGCTGAGCGCCGGGGTCGTGCACGGCGATCTGTCCGACTTCAACGTGCTGATGGGCGCGGACGGGCCGGTCGTCATCGATTTCCCGCAGGCGGTGGACGCTTCCAGCAATCAGAACGCGCGAAAGCTGCTGCTGCGCGACGTCGACAACCTCCAGCGCTTCCTCTCTCGGTTCGCTCCCAACCGACAGCCCCGCCCTTACGCGCAGGAGATGTGGGAGCTCTACGCGTGCAGCCAGCTCACGCCCGAAACACGGCTGAGCGGGCGTTTCCGGGCGTCTTCGAGGCGGGTCGATACCGAAGCGGTCCTGGGGCTCATCAGCGATGCCAACCGCGACGAGCGCCGCCGCCGTGAGGCGCAGGGGCGGAGCATGCGGGGCGTGTCGTCCCCGCCTCGCGAGGTCGAGGTGGTGATTCTACCGAACGGCCCGCGAGACCGCGCGCGCCGGAACGCTCAGGGAGCACAGGCGGGCAGCGCGGCGAACACTCGTCCAGCACACGCGGGCGGCGCGGCGAACACTCGCCCAGCACACGCGGGCGGCGCGGCGAACACGCGCCCAGCACAGGCGGGCAGCGCGGCGAACACTCGCCCAGCACACGCGGGCGGCGCGGCGAACACGCGCCGGGCTTGACGTTTCCGAGCCGCCGGGCTCAAATCACCTTGTCGTCCGAGCTCCCGGAGGGCGCGTCCGGCGTGGCGCCCGCGCTGCCGGCCGGCGCCTCCCCCGGCCGTGCCTTCTGCTCCACGAGAAAGAGGACCACATCCACCGCGCCCCCCACGGCGCGGTTGACGAGGCGGATCGCCCCGTGGACGCCGGACAGCGTCGTATCGTGGATGAGCCGGATCCCCCTCACGGGCGCCTTGATCGGGGGAATCTGCTCCAGCAGGTCGAAGGGCAGCTTCGCCGCGTCCTTCTGGAGGCGCTCCACGCGCCGAGAGCCGTGGTCGACCGCGTCCTCTACGAGGTCCTTCAAGCCGCGCCACCTGTCCATCACACTGCCTCCTCGCACCACGCGCGGATCTGCGCGTAGACGTCCGGGTCGTGAGCCAGGCGCAGGTGTCCGAGCGACGGCATGATCCGCGCGTGCTCCTGAGGGAAGGGCGAGCACCGGTCCTCGGCGACGGCCCGCCCCGTGGCGCTCCGCAGCGAGACCATCGCGTCCCCGAACAGGAGGGAGAGCCTCGGGTCGGCCGTGAGCGCGCCGGCGATGAGATGATGGCGAATGTGGGGGAGCAGGGGCACGGGATGGCGGCGATTCTGGAGCAGGGCGTTCGCGCTGGCGCCCTCCCAGTCCTCGCGGCGGAGATTGGCATACGCCAGGTCCTTCATCCCGCCGCTGCGGAGGTTGACGATGTCGGCGATGAGCTTCGTGTACGGATTGTCGATGCTCGCGAGCGCCCACGTGACCACGTTGCCAAAGCGCTCCAGCGGGGCGCCGAGGTGCGGTGTGCCGAGATAGAAGGCCCGCTTGACGAGGGGCAGCCACCGTCGATCCTTGTCGCTCGCCGCGTGCGCGGCGCTGCGCGCGACGAGGCCGCCCATGCTGTGGCCAATGAGGGCCAGCTCCTCCACGGCAACAGGATAGGCACAGACGAGCTGTTCGAGGAGGACGTCCAGGGCCTCGCCGTTCTCGGAGACACGGAGGCCGCTGTTGTACCGCACATAAAACGGCGTGTAGCCGAGGTCGCGCGCAAGGAGCGATCCGTAGGTCTCGCCGTCCTGCATCGTCCAGACCTCCTCGGTGCTCATCAGCCCGTGCACGAGCACGACGACGCGGGGCATGGCCTCGGCAGAGACGGCCGCGGGAAACGCCCTGGCAAGCGGCACGGGGTGCCCGTCGCGGACGAGCTGCATCGCGGTCGCGAGGCCGTTGCTGGTCCGCTTCAGGTAGTCGCCGAGGACGCCGTTGAGCACCCCGACGACCCGCTCCAGGTGGTTTCCCATGCGACGATCCGGCGGCATCCTGGCACGGATCGGCGCCGGGGGCGACGCCGGGCCCCGCTGCGGCGGTTCGACCCCCTGCGCGCCCGCGAAGGCCCCCACGACTCGCCGAACACGGTGACGTTGCCCGGATCGCCGCCGATCGACGCGATTTTGCGCTGCACCCAGCGGAGCGCCGCCTGCTGGTCCTGCAGACCGAAGGTCCCCGAATCGTCGAGTCGGGGTATCCGAAGAACCCGAAGATGCCGAGCCGGAAATTAATCGTCACGACGACGACGTCGCCGCCAACGGCGAGCCGACAGGCGTCGAAGACGCTGCCTGCGCCGGTGGCTCAGGAGCCCGTCGTCGCGAGCAGCTCCCTAGCGTCGCGGACGGATGCAGCGCGGCGGATCCAGCGATCCAGCTCGGCGATATCCGTGCTCGCGAGGACGCGTTCCCGGATCTCGGCAGGGACCTCCAGCCCGCGGGCATCAAGGACGGCCAGCACAGCCTGCGCCTTCGCTTCTAGGAGCCCCAGCTCCCGGCCCTTCTCCACGCCCCTCGCCACGTAGCTGCGCGCGAATTCGCTCTGAAACTCGTATCCGCTCTTCATCATCGCCTCCAACATCCGCCTCGCCGCTGCGTTCAGCGAGGATAGCACCAGGTCCCCGTAGACGGCGCGGCGCTCCTCATCAAGCCCGCCTGCCGCCGCCAGGAACGCCACGCCGATCGCCTCCCCCGCCGCGCCCTGCCCATGCGCCATGGCCGAGAGCACAACCACCTCGGGCGCCGACCTCGCCTGCTCGGCATCGGTGACGATCGGGACGCCCGCGGGCCCGAGCACCAGCGGCGTCAGCGTCAAGCCGGGGTGGCCCGCGTCGATCGGCCTCGCGCACCACCGCGCGATCTCCGCGTCGATCGTCGTGTAAAGATCGCCCTCTGGACGCCTGGGTAAACGCGGCGTGTTGTCCGTGGCTATCTGCCCGACAGCGCCCCTGTCAGCCGCTCCGCCAGGTCGCCCCTCGGCTCCACCCGCACGCGCTCCAGCCCCAGCCACGCGGCCATGGTCCGCAGCTCGCCCGCAAGCCGCTCCGGCGTCTGCGCGCCCGCCCAGGGCTCGCCGTGGCTTGCCTGCACGATCAGCACGCCCGCCTTGCGGTCGGCCTTCAGGTCCACCCGCGCGGTGATCGCATCGCCCTCGAGGAACGGCAGCACGTAGTAGCCGTGGGTCCGCTTCGCCGCGGGGGTGTAGATCTCGAGCCGCACCCGCACGCCGAACATCCGCTCGGTGCGCTCGCGGAACCAGATCAGGTTGTCGAAGGGCGAGAGGAGGGCGCAGGCCTCGATACGCCGCGGCCGCCGCGCGGCGGGATCGAGGAAGGCCGGCTCCCGCCAGCCCTTCACGCTCACCGGGATCAGCTCACCGGCTTCGACGAGCTCGGTGACCCGCGCCTTCGTCTCGGCGACTCCCATGCGGAAATGGTCCCGCAGGTCCCGCTCGGTCGCCACGCCCAGGGCCCGGGCGGCGATGCGGATCAGCGCGCGCTGGGCGTCCTCGCGCGCGGGCGTCGGCGCCTCGATCACCGCCCTGGGCAGCACCCTCTCCGGCAGGCCATACACCCTCTCGAAGGTCCCCCGCCGGGTGGCGGTCGTCAGCTCGCCGCTCCAGAATAGGCACTCGGCCGCCCGCTTGGCGTCGCTCCAGCCCCACCAGCCGCCCGGCCCCTTCTTGCCAATCTCGAGCTCGGAGGCGGCCAGCGGCCCGCGCTCGCGGATCTGCTCCAGCGCCCGGTTCACCAGCTGCCGGTGCTCGCGCAGGAAGCGCGCCACACCCTTCCAGACGCCCACCCCGTCGTGCGCGTCGGCCATCCGCCAGCGCAGCATCGGCTGGGTGGTAAGCGGCAGCAGCGACGCCTCGTGCGCCCAGTACTCGAACAGCGGCCGCTTGCTCGCCCACGCGAGCTCCTCCAGCATCGGCCGCGGATAGGCCCCCAGCCGCGAGAAGGCCGGCAGGTAATGGGTGCGCGAGACGACGTTGACGCTGTCGATCTGCACCACGCCCAGCCGCTCGATCAGCCGGGTCAACTGCTGCTTCGTCGTCGCCGGCCCGGGTCGCTCCGCCCGGAAGCCCTGCGCCGCCAGCGCGATGCGCCGGGCCTCCGCCGCCGACAGGGTGTCCTTCATCCGCGCCTTCCGTCCGTTGGGGCCCGCACCCTAGCTGGCCGTGCTCGCTTGGCAACCGATCATCGACACCCTCCTGACATCTGATCCCGGTGCGTTCGTCCGCGCTCCGCTGGAGTTCACGCTGACCGTCGCCGACGAGCCGCGCTGGTCACCCTCGACGTCGCGAAAGGCTCGCGGCAGAGGTCGGGCCGGTCTCGGCCGCCGAGGTCGCGGTGAAGGCAAAGGCCGCGAGCATGAGGGGGAGAGCGCAGAGCGCGAATCGGATCGTCTTCATGGTCATTGTCTCCTTCGGGCCTGGTGGCCCACGTGAAGGCGCCAGGGGCGCCGGCCGAGCACAGCCCGCTGCGGGCAGAAGCGCCCACAGCCAGGCGTCTCCCCGCGCCGCAGCGGTGAGCGCTACGCCTGCGAGCGACCCGTATGGCGCTGCTTTCGGCGTTGGCGGCGCGGAGATGCCACCTCTACGCGGCAGCGGGCGGGTGGTTTCAGGGAAGCTCATCCCCCGTCGTTCGTGCTCTCTTTCGCGCTGGTGCGGCGTGTCGCCGACGAAACATGCTGACAAAGCGCGGCGGCCGGACCCGGATGGGGGCGACCCGGGTCGGGCGGCCATCGCGTGGCGCCGGAGCGTCTCTGACGACCCCGCGCGGAACGGCTCGCATGGCACGCCGTTACTCCCGAGCGCTCCGGAATCTTCCTCTCTCCAGCCTCAACCCCCATCGGCCGCTGCGCTCTCGGGACGGATGGAACCGCCTTTCTCCGCCGGGATTCATCGCTCGCCGGCCCACCCGTATGCGGGGTGACGAGCCAGGGTCGCCCGAGGTACACTTCGTCCCATGAAGCTCGCCATCGACCTGTCGCCCGCGCAAGCCGACCGCCTCCAGGAACGCGCAAAGAGCCTCGGCTTGCAGCCGGAAGAGCTGGCGCGGGCCGCCGTGGCGGATCTGCTGACGACGCCGGACGACGAGTTTCGCGCTGCAGCCGAGGTTGTCCTCGTGAAGAACGCAGACCTGTACAGGCGGCTCGCCTGAGCGTGCGCTACTTGACCTTGGCGGAGGTCTTCTTCCTCCACGAGCGGGTTCTTGCGGCGAGCGGTGGCGCCGCAGGCGTTCGCGACCTCCGCGCCGTCGAGGCTGCTGTGGCCCAGCCGAAGGCAACCTTCGGAGGTGAGGAGCTCTATCCTACCGTGATCGCCAAGGCGGCAACTCTCTGCTTCTCGCTCGTGCAAGGCCACCCATTCATCGACGGCAATAAGCGTGTCGGCCATGCGGCGATGGAAGTCTTCCTGATGCTGAACGGCTACTCCCTTGATGCCCATGTCGATGATCAAGAGCGCATCATGCTCTCGCTTGCTTCCGGCGCGCTCTCACGACACGAGCTCCTAGCTTGGCTCGAACAGCATGTCCGGCGACGGGAGCCCTCCGTCTAGCAGGAGTTTACGCACGCCGGTTATCAGACGCCCTCGCGCGCCGCGGCGCCTTCGGGAATTCCGTCGTCACGCCCCTGGAAAATTTTGCCCCCAATACAACAACCTCCCCATTTCTGCCATTGCGGTCCTGGGGCACGTTCTGTCGTACACCGCGCAGCGAGGGCGTTACGCTCCCCGGAAGAGGAGAACAGGACATGCGACTTGGCACTTCCCTGTCCGCGGTGACAACGATGTGGCTGGCGCTCGCCGCGTGCGGCGATGACGATGAAAAGCTGTCGCCGCTGGGAGCGGCGTCCGGCGCGGCGGGTGAAGGCGGCGAAGGCGGCGAAGGCGACGAAGGCGGCGCCCCGGAGGCGGGGAGAGCGGACGGCGAGCCGTGCACCGCCGACGAGGAGTGCAGCGGAGGACTCTGCTTGACCGAGGCGGACCTGGGCTGGGCGGGGGGTTATTGTACAGCGCTCTGCGCGGAGCCGCTCGCCCCGTGCGAGGCTGGCTCGATCTGTGTGGCGACTGGCGGCAACTTCTCGCTCTGCTTCAGATCCTGTGAAGAGGCGGCCGACTGTCCGGGCGCGGGGCAGAGCTGCCTCGTGGCGAGCCAGAACGACGCGACGGCGGCGTGCGTGGGCGGTTGCGACAGCGACGATCAGTGCCAGGTCGCCTGCAACAGCGAGACGCAGCGCTGCTCCCTCGACGAGGCGTGCGACAACGACGAGGACGACGATGGAGACGTCCTGCGGGACTGCGAGGAGCGCGACTGTTCCAGGCACGAAGCGTGCGTGGACGGCATTGCCGCGGCGTGCGCGGGGGCGATCGACGTGTCGGCGGGCGGCGGCGGTGACGGGCGACACGTCCGAGGGCACGCGCGGCTTCACGGCGACATGCGCGGGCAACGGCCCGGAGCTCGTGTACCGCTATTCCCCCGAGGCGGACGGCAGCGCGACGATCACCGTGACGCCGACGGGATCCGCCGATCTCGTCCTCCACGTGCGGACGGACTGCGGCGAGAGCGCGACCGAGATCAACTGCCTGGACGCCGGCTACGCCGGAGACCCCGAGTCGGTCACGCTGGATGTGGCCGCGGGGACTCCGCTCGACATCTTCGTCGACAGCTACAACAATGTCTCTGCCGGCTCGTTCGAGCTGAGCATCACCCCGGGTTGACCTGCTGACACGGCCGGACGAGCGCGGCCATCACCCGAGCTTCACATGGAAGCCCGCTCGATGAGGTCGGCGGCGACGGCCGTTCCATCCACCGCCACGGCGCCCGCGTTCGCCGCCGCGCGGGCGGCGACCCCGTGGTCGAGGGCGCCCTCCAGCGCGGCCAGAAGGGACTCCGCGCTCTGCGCTCCACGGGCCACGGACGTCCCGAGCCCGAGCGCCCGGACGCGCGAGGCCCAGTAGGGCTGATCGGCGAACATCGGGACGATCACCTGCGGGACGCCCGCGCGCGCCGCCGTCGTCGTCGTACCCGCCCCGCCGTGGTGCACCACCGCGGCGACCCTCGGGAACAGGGCCTGCTGGTTGACGTCGCCGATCGCGATGCCGTCGGGGGCGTCGTCGACGAGACCGAGCTCGGCCCACCCCTGCGACAGCACGACCCGGCGCCCCGCGGCCCGCACGGCCTCGATGACGACACGGCCCGTCTGCGGGTCGACAGGCATGCTGCCGAAGCCGATGTAGACGGGCGGCTCGCCGGCGGCGAGGAACGCTTCCAGCTCGGGGACGAGCGGCGCCTGGTCGGGAAGGAGCCAGGCTCCCGTCTGCGTGACCTGCAGGCCGGGCGTCGCCGGCAGCGGCCCAAGGACCGAGTCCGCCGCGAGCCACGGCGCCTTGCCCAGGACGTGGCTGAAGACGTCGCTCACCGGACCCAGGCCAAGGCGCTCTCGATTGGCGTTGAGGCGCTCGAGGAGGCGCTCGTTCCAGCTCCGCGATTCGTCCTGCCAGCACCGGAGGTTCGATTCCGGGTCGCCCCCGGGCTCCCCGCCGGGCGCATGGTCCGGCGATGGCAGGGCCACCGGGGCGTACACGGCGACCACGGACGGGATGCCCAGCCGCTCCGCGATGGACCGCGCGGCGTACTGGTGCGCTCCGCCGGCCACGATCACGTCGCATCCCTCCGCGGCCGACGCGGTCGCGTCGAACTGGTCTCTCGCGAGGTGCTCGACCAGCGCGCGGACCTGCTCCGGCGTCGGCGGGGCGGCCGGCGCGGCGGCCCCGCTCGATTGCCGCATCGCGATTCCGATCGGGGTCGCCGTGAAGCCCATGCTGCCCACCCAGTCGATGAAGTTCGGCGGGACGCACAACCTCACATCGTGCCCCCGACGCCGCATCTCGACGGCCAAGGCCACCACGGGTTGCACGTCACCGCGAGTCCCCACTCCCGTCAGCAATACCCGCATCGTCTCTCTCCCTTCCACCACGCGGGCCGCGTGGATGACGGAGGCGACGATGGCACCGGAGACGCGTTTTTTCATCGTATCAACGCCAGAGTTCCGGTATACATGCTGGAACGGGAGGCAGGGCGAGGACGCCCATACACGGATCATCCGTTCAGGCCCAGACGGCCGGTGCCTCCTGGAGCTGAGCTGGCTCGTCGAGCCGTGTGAGCGGAAGGTGCTCCTCCTCCTCGGCGAGGGAGCAGGTGAATCCTTGTACGCCCGACCAAGGCAATGGCCGATCTCGGCAGGGCTGCGAGCGGGCTCTGCCTCGGCGCCCGCGGGGCGCGGAATGCATTTTGAACCGCCCTGATCCATGGGCGACGAGGCTGCGCATCCTGGTGACGCAGCGGGGGCCGCGGCGCTCCCGCTGAGCGAGGCGACGAGCGAAGCTGGCGCGCGCGGGCGCCTGGTCGACGCATGGCTCGAGGAGCTCTTGTCCCGCGCGGTGCGCCGCTACAACCGGCGGCCTCGACCCGAGATCATCGCGGAGTCGACCGGCGTGACGGAGGCGACCGACGCGCGCGCGGTCATCCGGCGCGCCTGCATCCGCTCGGCGCTCGCGGGCGGCGCGACCGGGGCGCTCTCGACCGGCGCGGCGGTGGCCACGGCCGAGACGAACGGGCTCGGCGGGCTCGTCGCGATCCCTTCGGCCATGCTCGCGATCGGCGGTGAGACGGTGCTCCGGCTGCTCCTCCACGTGCAGATGCTCTGCGAGCTCGCGGATCTCTTCGGGCTCCGGTTCAATCCGGACGAGCCGGCCGACGTGTGGGCGCTGCTCGCCCTCGCATTCGGCGCCGTGGAGCACCCCCAGGACACCGACGATCCAGCGGGCGTGCTCGTGCGCTCGGCGCGCGGGCGCGGCTCGGATGTGGCGAAGCAGCTCGCGACGCGGCTCGCCGGCGAGAGCGTGGCGCGCAACCTGGTGCCCGTGCTCTCGGTCGCCTCGTCGTCGATCACGAGCTGGGTAGTCACCCGGCGCCTCGGGGATACCGCGCGTCGATACCTGCGTTACCGGCGCGCGCTCGACGAGGCGCTCTGCGACGAGACGCTGCGCCCGCACCTCGATCGGCTGTTCGACGGGCTCTGGTTCATCTTCACCGCCGACGGCCGCCTCACCCCGGAGGAGTCCGCGCTGCTCGCGGCCGTGCTGCGGCGGCTGCCGGCCCCGGCGCGCGTTGGCCTGAACGAGCGCCTCGCCGACGACATCACCTGGATCGAGCGCCTCCGCGACGTGCCGGAGGGCGCGCGCGCCCCGCTGCTGCGCGCGCTCGAGATCGCGGCGGCCGTGGACAAGGTCGCGTCGCTGCGGGAGCGGAAGCTCCTCGTCCACGCCGCGGCGGCGCTCGGCCTCCGCGTCGACGAGGGCGGGCTCGCTCGGATGATCCGCGAGTTCGAGGAGATCGGCACCCTCGGCGTCGCCGCGTAGCGCGGGCCGTAGCGCGCCGGCCTGGGAATCACGACAGGGCGGGTCGGCCCTTCAGAAAGACGCCGGCGAGACGGGTGGGCCAGGCCGCACGACGCCCACGATACAACGAGCGGAGGCGATCGCGGCAAGCTCGCCGGGCGATTGATCTCGGCCGACAGAGCGCTTCCCGCCCGGAAGCGCACGGTGGGCAGGCAACAAACGAGCAGAGATATTCCAATGCATTGGCGTGAGATCCGACATGCGGGAGGCTCCGTTGCACGCTGCTCTTCGGGCGCGGCCCGCCGGCGAGGCGAGGGCGGTGCGCCATGGAAGGTGAACGCGATGAAAGGGAGCGGCAGATGATCCTGGTGACCGGAGCGACAGGGAATGTCGGTGGTGCGGTGCTCGAGCAGCTCGTCGACGCGGGCCAGCCGGTCCGCGCGCTCGTGCGCGATCCGGCGAGGCTTGGGGCGCGCGGCGGCGACATCGCCGTCGCGAAGGGTGATCTCTCGAAGCCCGAGACGCTCGACGCCGCGTTCGCGGGCGCGGACAGGGCGTTCCTGGTCTGCGCGGGCGGCGACCTGCCGAACCTCGCCGGCAACGCGGCCGACGCGGCGAAGAGGGCGGGCGTGAAGCACATCGTGCTGCTCTCGTCGTCGAGCGTCGCCCGCGCGCCCGACGTCCAGATCGCCCGCTGGCACCGCGAGGCCGAGGCGAGGGTCAAGGCGTCGGGCGTCGCCTGGACGATGCTCCGGCCGGGAGGGTTCGCCTCGAACACGCTCCGGTGGGCCGCGTCCATCAAGGCGCAGGGCGCGGTGTTCCAGCCCCTGGGCGACGCCAGGACGAGACCCATCGACGAGCGCGACATCGCGGCGGTCGCGGTGAAGGCGCTGACCTCGCCGGGGCACGAAGGCAAGGAGTACGAGCTCACCGGGCCGGAGGCGCTGAGCGCAGCGGAGCAGGTGGCGAAGATCGGCGCCGCGATCGGCAGGCCGCTCAGGTACGTCGACGTGAGCGAGGACGCCGCCCGCGAGGCGATGGTGAAGGCGAAGCTCCCCGAGGGCTTCATCCGCGCCTTGCTCGAGGCGTTCGCGTTGATCAGGTCCGGGAAGGGAGAGGAGCCGTCGTCCACCCTCGAGCAGGTCCTCGGGCGCAGGGGCCGGACGTTCGACGAGTGGCTGGAACGCCACGTGAAAGCGTTCCAGTAGGGCGCGGCGGCAGTTCGCCAAGGAGGAGAGAGCATGGCATCGAGAGCGACCAGGATCCTCGTCATCGGCAAGAGGGCAGATATCCTCGAGCGGAGTGTGGCAGCGCTGAACAAGCAGGGGCACTCGGCCGTCGGCACCTTGAGCGCGTCGCCGGACACGGAGTTCCACGCCGGCGACTTCGACCTCATCACGATCGGCGGCGGCGTGGACGCCGCCACCCGGGCGCGCCTCCACGCGCGCTTCAAGGAGCAGAACAAGGACGTGATGGTGCTGGACGTGTACGCCCCGATCGCCGGCCAGCAGATCGCCCGGGCGCTCAGGAGATCTTCCGTCGAGGGCGAGCTCGGGAGCGCCTTCTCGGTGACGGAGGCCAATGACACCTTCGTCGCCCGCGCGACGATCGAGCGCGCCTGCGCGCTGCGCCTCGACATCTACAGCTACCCCGGCGGCGCCCTGGAGCCGGAGGTCGCGCGCATCGCCGACACCTCCGTCGCGCAGGGAACGCACGAGTTCAGGATCGAGAAGCAGCTCGCGCGTGACGGGTTCATGGCGGTGCTGACCTTGAACGGCGAGGAGCACCACCTGCACCGCCTGCAGTAGCCCCCGCCGCGGCGCTCGACATCGATCCTCGGCATCGAGAGGAACATCCGGGAGATCGTCTGGATGGGCGGCGCGCTCAGTCACCGCGGGCCCCTCGCAAGGGCGCACGAGGGTCGTGCCCGGCGGCCGCCCGGTGCAGGCGCTCGACCATGTGGATCTCGAGCAATTCTATGGATATCTCTTCTCCCAATGGTCGAGGTGACACAGGGCGGCCGGCACAGGTTGACATTACGGTCATGCGCGACACGCGCGGGGACCCACAAGGACCTCGCGGTGCTCGGGCGAGTCGCGGGCGGCACGGCGTCTGCATACCGGCGCGGTCCCTGCAAATGCCCGCGCGGAGCTGACCCGCGTCGGGTCGCTCGAGGAGGAACTTCAATGCCTTATTCTCGTTTCACCGCGTTGACGCTCGCCGTCATGGGAGGCCTGGCCGCTCTCGGTATCTCTCGTCCGAGCTCTGCCTGCACGCCTGTGCCGGACGGGCGCCATTTGTCCGGGGTGTTTGGCGTCGTGCCGCTCGACGGGGTCATCGTGGCCCGCGTCAGCTGCTACTCCAGCTGTCCGGAGAGCGCACCCGTGCTTCTGGTGAAGGACAAGGACACGGGCGAGGCCATCAGCGGCACCCAGGAGGAGGTCGCCGACGTCGCCGTCGCAGAGCGCGAGAGCGTGCTCGTCTTTCGCCCCACGGCCCCGCTCGTCGACGGCCACACCTACCAGGTCGAAATCGAGGGTCAGGACCTCAGCGCCGGCATCTCGGAGATCTACGCCAGCGCTGCTGTCGACATGGACGTGGGCGCCATCCCTGTCCAGAGCCAGGTCATCGTGCAAGAGCGGCAGCGCGAGACCGGCGTACTGCGAAGTGTACCCCGACCGCTGCGCCGACGATGACGTGAGCTCCTGCGAGGACTCCGGTACGGGTGCCGGTGGCTCGGGGGGATCTGGTGCGGGCGGCGGCGCGGCCACTCTCGACGACCCGGATGGCGAGCACGACAGCGCCGGCTGCTCGGTCGGCGCGGGCAGCGCGGGACGCCGCGCCTCGTCGGGCTGGACGCTGCCCGCGATCGGGCTCGCGCTATCCCTCGCGAGCCGCGCGGGGCGGCGTCGCGACCGCCGCTGACCGGTCCAGGCGTACCGTCGCAGTCGACCCGGCGCGGCCCGGCCCAGGGGTTCCGGGCTATGGTGCGCGGCGCCCGCGCGAGAGCTCATGACCACACCCACGACCGCCTCAGCACCGATGGGCCCCGGCGCCCCCGCCCTGCGCCCTTACCAGCGCGCCGCCGTCGATGCCGTCCTCGCGGCCCGCAGGCGCGGCGTCCGGCGCATGGTCGTGTGCCTCCCCACCGGCGCTGGCAAGACCGTCATCTTCTCCCATCTCGCCCGCCTCGCCAGGCGGCAGGTCCTCGTCCTCGCCCACCGCGAAGAGCTCCTCTTCCAGGCCAAGGACAAGATCGAGCGCGCCCTCGCCGGACAGGCCACGGTCGCCGTCGAGCAGGGCGAGCTCCGCGCCCCGGCGGACGCGCGCGTCATCGTCTGTTCCATACGCTCCCTCCACGAGAAACGGCTCGAACAGGTCACCGGCGGCCGCGATATCGGCCTCGTGATCTACGACGAATGCCACCACGCCCCCGCCGACGACAACCGCCGCGTCCTCCGCCAGCTCGGCGCCTTCGACCCCGCGTGGACAGGCACCCTCCTCGGGTTCACCGCCACGACGGCCCGCGGCGACGGCAAAGGCCTCGACGATGTCTTCGAGGCGATCGTCTACAGCCGCTCCCTCCCCGAGATGATCGCGGACGGCTACCTCGCCCCCCTCACCGGCTACCGCGTCGCCACCGCCACCGACCTCTCCCCCCTCGCCGCGGGCGGCCTCGACTTCGCCACGGACGAGCTCGAGGAGGCCGTGGACATGGAGGAGCGCAATGCGCTCGTCGCCCGCTCCATTCAAGAGCTCGCCCGCGACCGGCGCACCATCGCCTTTTGCGTCACGGTCGCGCACGCCAGGAACCTCTCGAAGGCGCTCAACCACCTCGGCGTCCGATCCGCCTATGTCCACGGCGACATGCCCTCCGACCTCCGCGGCCGGATCCTCGCCGATTTCCGGGAAGAGCGCGTCCAGGTCCTCACCAACGTCGCTGTCCTCACCGAGGGCTTCGACGACCCTGGCGTCTCTTGCATCGCCATGGCCCGCCCCACCCGCTCGGACGGGCTCTATGCCCAGTGCGTCGGGCGCGGCACGCGCCTGCATCCAGGCAAGAAGGATTGCCTCATCCTCGATTTCGTCGACCTCTCCTCGCTCCAGCTGTGCACGCTGCCCTCGCTCTTCGGCATGCCCCGAGACCTCGATCTCGAGGGCAGGGACGCTTCGGAGGCGAGCCGCTTCTTTCGGCAGGTGACCTTCGACTACCCCGGGTTCGAGGTCGAGGCGGGCCGCATCACGCTGCGCGAGATCCAGGAGCGCGCCGCGCACTTCGATCCGCTGAGCCTCCGCGTCGACCCCGAGGTGATGGCCATCTCGCGCAATGCGTGGGCCTCTCTCGGCCGCTTCGGGCTCGCGCTCCATTACGAGAGGAAGCCCGGCGCGATCAGCGAGGTCGTCGTCCTCGCCCGCGGAGCTCGCGGGAAGCGGTGGCACGTGCTGCTGGACGGCAAGCAGGTCGAGCGCTTCTCCACCCTCGAAGAGGCGGTGGCCGCTGTCGATTACGAGGTCGCGCGCCGCGGCCCCGCGGCCGGGGCCTCGGCGCGCCACGACGCCCCATGGCGCAAGGCAAAAGCCCCCGTGCCCCTGCCGGCCGAGCCCCCGAGGGGTCATCCCCCGCCGAGCACCATGGAACAGGCGATGATCCTCGCGGTGTGGGCGAGGGTCGCCGCGCCAAGGTGACGGATCGCCTCACGGTGTGCTTTCCCATGGTCGGGCCGCTCGGCTGGCCCAAGGTCAGCCGCGGCTCCGGCGCCGTCGCATCGCCAGGGCGGAGAGCCCCACGGCGAGCGCCGCGGCCCACGAGCTTGTCGTGGTGCTGGCTCCAGCGACGACGCACCCACAACCCTCGTCGGAGGACCCCGTGTCCGGCGTTGTTCCGCCGAGCCCACCTCCCTCGCCCGGTGCGTCGCCGCCCCCGGAGGAGGTGGCCGTCGTCGCCGCCCCGCCCACGCTGCCGCGGGCGTTCTTCACGAGCTCATCGGGACCGCCGAGATCGCCCCGATCGCCACGGGACGATTCGAGATCGTATCGATGCCGGTATCGCAATCTCTGCGCGATCGCCTCGCGGAGGGCTGTCGGGATCTTGTGGTTCGCTTCGAGCTGAGCACATCGAGCAGCGCCGGGGCCGTCTCGTTCGACCGCCTGGCGCTCGGATACCATGTGCCGGTCGTGGCTTCACCGTTTTGCGGGGCGCCGCCTCTCTCGCCAGATGCTGAAGACGAGCTGCCCAACGGATACCTTCGCCGTCATACCTGGCGAAGCGGCGCCTACGTTCAGATCGAGCTCGCTCGCCTTCAGGAGGCGCTCGAAGGCGACCCGCAGATCCTCGGGATCACGGCGGACGATGCCGCGCAGCACTTCATCGCGCTGGTCGACCGTGGCGCGACCCAGGATCTCTCGACGGTGGCGGAGAGATTGGAGCTGCTCCAGCCCACGATCCCCCTCGTGGTGCGACCGAGCTGCAGGAGCGGTGGTGAGCTCAGGCGAGCCCTCGAGGTCATCCAGCGCGGAGAGTTCCACCCGCGCGCCGCGGAGGTGGAGCTCCTCTATTCCTTGGACGTCGCGAAAGGACGTGATGACGTGCTCGCGGATCGCGCCGGGGCGGACGTGGCGCGAACCCTGCAGACGGAGCTGGGTCCCCTCGTAAGAATCGAATACCGTCAGGTGCCGGTCGAGCCGGCGCGCCGGACCTCCGATCCGGTCCGCTCGCCCGAGCTCGACGCGGCCTGGGCTCGACCAAGCGGGATCTGATGATCGAATGAGGGTGATCGCCCAGCCATCGCCATGGGCACGGCCGCTCGCGGCTCGCGATGATGACCGACAGCTACCTGGCGAAGGAACTCGGGCCGTGGGCGCTCAAGCTCCCCTCTTTGCGGTCGCCTTCCCGCCCCTCTTCGCCGCCGCCTTCTTCGCCGGCGCCTTCTTCGCCGGCGCCTTCTTCACCGTCTTCTTCGCCGGCGCCTTCTTCACCGCCTTCTTCACCGGCGCCTTCTTCACCGCCCTCTTCGCCGGCGCCTCGCCCCGCTTCCGCCGCTCGCCCGGCACCTTCCCGATGCGCGGATCGCCCGCCTCGATGAGCGCGCAGGCCCGCAACGCGGCTTCCTCGAAATCGGGCGCCTCCGCCGGGAGCACCTGCCAGCCCGTCACCCCGCTCCCGAGCACCTCGATGCTTCGCATGCTCGGAAACTCAGGGCGCAGGGCCGCGTGGTGCTCCGCCGTCGTGGCGAGCCAGACGCCGTTGTCCTGCGCGGGCGCGGGCTTGTCGCGCAGGATGAGGACGATCTTGTCCTCCACATAGACCGCCAGGCAGCCGAACATCGGCCGCGTCTCGGGCCCGAGCGGGGCGAGCGCGTCGAGCACGAACTCGTGCGGTACCGGCTTGCGCTTCCTCGCGGCGAACACGTCGTCCGCCGGCGCGACTCGGCTGCTCCCGCTGCGCTTGATCATGGCGACCAGGATAGACGAAGCGGCGGCCGAACGCACCGCCAGGCCGGCGCCAGCACGACGCCCCGAGGGTACCCGAGGGCTTGAGCCCCGCCGAGCGGACCGCGACGCGACAGCCCGGCGGTGATCCTGCCGCGGTGAGGATCCGGTCGAACCGGACCGGGTTGACACCTGCCCCCGCCCGGTGACACTCCACCGGTGGAACATCGGGCGGTCTTGATCTCGGGGGCGAGCATCGCCGGCCCCGCGCTCGCCTTCTGGCTTGCGCGCCACGGATTCCGACCCGTCGTCGTGGAACGCGCCGACGCGCTCCGGCTCGGCGGGCAGAACATCGACGTCCAGGGCGCGGCGCGGAAGGTCGTGCGCCGCATGGGGATCGAGGGCGACATCCGAGCCGCCACGACGGGGGAGCTGGGACTCCGCTTCGTCGACGAGCACGACGTGACAAGGGCCGAGTTCCCCGCGGAGACCTCGGACACCGGTGGGTTTACCAAGGAGCTCGAGATCCTCCGCGGTGACCTCGCCAGGATCCTCTACGACCGCACCCGAGACGCGACGGAGTATGTTTTTGGTGACCAGATCACGGGCCTCCGGGACCACGGCGACCGGGTGACTGTCTCCTTCGAGCATGGCGCGGCGCGCGACTTCGACCTCGTGGTCGCTGCCGACGGCATCCGCTCGCGAACCCGTACGTTCATCGTCGGGGATGAGCCCAGGATTCGCCCGCTCGACCTGTATGCCAGCTACTTCACGATTCCCCGCGGAGCATCCGACAGCGCCTGGGCTCGCTGGTACCACGCCCCCGGCGGGCGATCGATCCTCCTGCGCCCAGACAATACGGGGACCACCCGGGCGTCGCTCTGGTTCCTGTCGCCCCCGCGTGGGTATGAAAGGCTGAGCGTCACCGAGCAGAAGGCGGTCATCACGCGCGTCTATGCCGGCGCCGGCTGGGAATCGCCGCGGGTGCTCGCGGCGCTGGCGGGCTCCGAGGACGTCTATCTCGACGCGGTCAGCCAGGTCATGGCGCCACGCTGGTCAAACGGTCGCGCCGCGCTCGTGGGTGACGCTGCGTACTGCCCGTCGCCGGTCAGCGGGATGGGCGCGAGCCTCTCACTCGTCGGCGCTTACGTGCTCGCGGGAGAGCTGTCGCGGCACGCCGACCATCGAGACGCCTTCGCGGCGTATGAAAAGCTCATGCGCCCCTATGTCGACCTGGCCCAGAAGCTCCCGCCAGGCGTCCCCTGGATCGCGCACCCGAGGTCGAGGCTCGGGGTTTCGCTCCTTCACCGGGTCCTCTGGCTCGCTTCCACTCCCCTGTTGCAGCGCCGCGAGGGGTGGTTCGGCTCCTCCGCGGCCGACAAGATCGAGCTACCCGATTACTCGAATGGAGGCTGACAGCCGCATGACCCTGGCAGCAGATCTCGCCGCGGCGCTTGACGAGCGAGGCCGCGCAAGCAAGCCGTGCTGCCGGCCGCGCTTCGAGCCGCGGCGGCACCGCAGAGCGTCAGCTGGAGCGAGCACGCTGTATTGCCGAGCAATGGAGTCACAACATGGGCGTAGACTTCACCGCCATCGTCGACCATGGTCTATCCTGGGATGAGCTTTATGAGCTACCACGCGCGCTCAACGCTGCTTGGGCACTGCCGCCCGCGCTCCGTCCGTGGGTGCAGGAGTGGGCCCGGGCTGGACGAGCGTCCTGGGGATGGAAGCTGAGCGGGCTCAGCTCGAACGCCGCCGAGGAGCTATTCAACGAGGGCTACGTGTGTATGGATGGCCCAGACGGGTTCCGCGCCGCTGTCCACAAGAGGTTGATCGAATTCACGCATCTGGCGCGATGGTGGTCATTTCTTCACGAGCGTGACGTGCGGCAGGGTCTGCGAGAGTCCCTCCGCCTATTGTCAACGGTGGTTCGAGCGAGCATGGTCATCTACCTACCGGACAGCGGCTTCAGGCCGTCAGAAGCGTCCGATCTGCTGTTCGAAGACGCCGGCGCTGGCGACGTGAAGAAGTGGCTGGAGACGAACGTCGGACCATCGATGGCCGACGTGGCGAGCTTCCTCGATGTAGACGACGATTCCGTAGAGACCGCCTACTTCATCGAGGAGGTCAATCCAGGTCGTTGATGTCAATGCACCAGGGAGCGCCTCCGGCATGATGTTCCCCGCTTGGTCCCAGACGCCGCCCGACGCGGCGCCTGGCCGTTCGTTCAAGCCGACCAGGCACCCAGGCTCCGAGGTCCGGTCAGGCCGCGCCGGCTGCGCGCCGGGCGAATCGGCTCTCGGGGCGCGGCAGCCCCAGGTTCTCGCGCAGCGTGCGGCCCTCGTACTCGGTGCGGAAGAGGCCGCGGCGGCGCAGCTCGGGGACCACCAGGGAGATGAAATCGGTGAGCCCGCCGGGCAGGTGGGGCGGCATCACGTTGAAGCCGTCGGCGGCGTCGTTCAACAGCCACTCTTCCATCAGGTCGGCGATCGTCTCCGGCGTGCCCACGAGCTGCTTGTGGCCGCGTGCCCCGGCGATCCGGAGGTAGAGCTGGCGGATGGTGAGGTTTTCCCGCCGCGCGATATCGAGGAGGAGGGCCTGACGGCTCTTGCCGCCGTTGCTGGCGGGGAGCTCCGGGATCGGCCCGTCGACAGGGTACTTCGAGAGGTCGAATCCCCCGATCATCCCCGACAGCAGCGCGAGCCCCACGGTCGGATGGACCAGGTCCTGGAGGGCGTCGAACTTCGCCTGCGCCTCGGCCTGGGTGCGCCCGACGACCGGGAAGAGGCCGGGCATGATCTTCAGGTGCTCGGGGCTGCGCCCGTACTTGGCCAGGCGTCCCTTCACATCCGCGTAGAAGGCCCGGGCGTCCGCGAGGGTCTGCTGGGCGGTGAAGATCACCTCCGCGGTGCGCGCCGCCAGCTCCTTGCCCGGCTCCGACGAGCCCGCCTGCACGCGGACCGGGTAGCCCTGCGGCGAGCGCGCCACGTTGAGCGGCCCGCGCACGGAGAAGTGCTTTCCCTTGTGGTTCAGCGGGTGCAGCTTGTCCGGATCGACGAAGACGCCGGACTCCTTGTCGCGCAGGAAGGCATCATCTTCCCAGCTGTCCCAGAGCCCCATCACGACATCGATGAACTCCTCGGCGCGCTCGTACCTGCGGGCGTGCTCCACGTGGGCGTCCAGCCCGAAGTTCTGCGCCTCGGCCTGGTTGGCCGACGTGACAAGGTTCCAGCCGGCGCGGCCGCCGCTCAGGTGATCCAGCGACGCGAACTTGCGCGCCAGGTGATAGGGCTCGTTGTATGTGGTCGTGACGGTGGCGATGAGTCCGATATGCTCCGTGACCGACGAGAGGGCGGACAGGAGGGTGATGGGCTCGAACGCCGCGGCGTGGGCGCTCCGGGACAGGGAAGCGAGATCGGAGGCCCCTCCCCAGACGGCGGCGCTGTCGGCGAGGAAGACGGCATCGAACTTGGCTTCCTCGGCGGCCTGGGCGACCCGTTTGTAGTGCTTGAAGCTGTGACCTCCATCGGCGTGCGCGTCGGGGTGCCGCCAGGCCGCGACGTGGTGACCGGTGGCGGGGATGAACGCGCCGAGTCGAAGCTGCTTGCGGGGTGAGCTCATGAGAAGGGTCCTGGGGCTGGGTCGTGAAGAGGTCAGCCGCCGCGGGCCCATGGCGGGACGGCGGGCTCGGTCGGCCCTGGTGGAACCACCTTCCGAGCGCCGAGGACCTGGGCAAGCGTCGTGCCGGTGCAGGTGCGCGGAAGGGGCCGCCGAGCGGCGCGACGAGAGCCCGTGGGGAAGCACGGGTGCTGCGGAGGTGCTTCCGGGGCAACACCTGACAATCCCCTCCTCTTGTTGGCCGTTTTGGCCAAAAAATTGAACGGGGAGGCGGGAAGACAGGGAGAGTGATGGGATTTCACTCCCCGTCTCGCTGCCTCCCTGTGCAGTTTTCCTCTGACGATGCGATGGGACGCATCAGGGACAACACCCCGTGGCCATCACGAGCGGCGCCCAGATCTGGAAAGAGAACCGCTCCGAAGGGAGAGGGAGGAGACCATGAGATAACGCCGGGCACCGACAACGGCAACCAAAGACACGTGGGCGTGCCCCGCGCTCGTATCAGGAAGCCTCCGCTCGAGGTAAACCTGGTGCGGCGCGCGCAGCGATTGTGTAGATTCGGAGTCTCTGCGACGGCTCCGGCTCCTCCACCTGATGCCGTGTCGCTTCTGGGGCGGTCCGGAGCGGCAGACCGTCCAAGCGGCAAGGGTTCTGCGCAATCGCGGGGCGTGCGACGTCTCGTTCGCCGTGATCCCGCACCGGCAGGCGAAGGTCGCGGACAACCCGCTCGTTGTGGGCGCGCGCGCGGAGGGGTTCGAGGCCACCGCCGCGGTGACCGGCTCCGCAATGGCCTGAGGGGGCGGCGGACGGCGCCCGGCTAGGCGTGGAGCGCGGCAACTCTCGGGGGGATCGGGTCAGCAAGGACGCGCGGAGAGGCTCTCGGCCGCGGGCGATGCCAGGACGCCGAAGCGCTGCTGATGCAGCTGCCGGTAGATGCGGGCGAGCGTGTCGCCCACGATGCTCCAGTCGTACCTGTTCTGGACGAGCGCCCGGCCGGACGCGACCAGGCGCGCCCGCAGCGCCGGATCCGCGTCGAGCTCGAGGAGCGCGCCGCGGAGCTCCTCGACGGTCCGGGTGACGAGCGCATGCTCGCGATCGCGCAGCGTGAGCCCCTCTGCGCCGAGCTGCGTGGAGACGACGGGCACGCCGGCCGCGAGCGCCTCCAGGATCTTCAGCCGCGACCCGCCCGCGATGCGCAGTGGTACCACCGACGCGATCGCGTCGGCATAGTAGGGACGCACATCGGGCACCGTCCCGGTCACCTCCACGGCGGGCAATGCGCCGAGCGCGCGCACCTCCGGCCCGGGGCTCCTGCCGACCACGGTGAGGCGCCACTCCGGCCGCGCGGCGTGGATGGCGAGCCAGTGGTCGCGCGCGAAGGCGACGATGGCCTGCGCGTTCGGGAGGCAATCCATCGAACCGACGAAGACGACGCGGCGGCGCTGGGCGGGCTCGGAGGCATGCCCGCTTCCGGCGAAGGCGTCCACGTCGACGCCGTTGTCGACGGCGAAGGCGCGCAGGTCGGGGCGGAGCGCGAGGAGCTGCGCGCGATCCCGCTCGCTGACCGTGAGGTGCGCGTCGAACTGCTCGAGCACCTTGCGCTCGAAGGCGGCGAGCTGCGATGCCAGCGCGGACGCCGCGAGCCCGCGGAGGGGGTCGGGCGCGTGCTTGCTGTAGCGAACGAGCACCTCCGACTCGATGTTGTGCCAGTCGCAGAGGAGCAGCGGTCGATTGCGCGCCGCGCGCAGTAAGGGCAGATAGCCGGCGAGGTGCACGCTTTCGACCTGCACGGCGTCGAACTGGCCTTGCTCGAGGACGCGCGCGAGCTCCTGACGCATGGCGTTCGTCGTGTAGTTGAGGACGACGAGCGGCAGCTGCCCCACGGCCCCGAGCAGGATCTTGCCCAGGGAGTTTGGCCGCTCCCGGGCGAGCGTCACCACGTGATCGGAGATCTGCGCGATCTCCCTCATCGCCGGAGGAACGGGGCCGAACCCGCCCATGCGCAGCCGCCCCTCCCCGAGGGCGCCGTCCTCGAAGCTCAGGTAAGTGACCCGCGCGAAGCGCGAGAGCTGCCGGACAAAGTGCCAGTTGCGTAGCTTGGCCCCGGCGTCCAGCGGCCAGCAGGCACGGGGTGCAAAATAGAGAATACGCATCTGTCCCATTGCGGACATAGGCGCCTCCGGCTGGTGCGGGTCGCGCAGGCCGGTTGGAACGATGTCCCGCCGCGCGGCACGTTCCGGGCGACGCGCGGCCCGAGCCCCCTGCGCCGGCTCGGTGATGGACTGGGCGGCCGGCGCTCAAGGAGTGGCGACCATAGTCTGGAAAGACTAATATGCCTTTCCGGTGCGCTGCATGAAAATCGGCACAAGCCTGGTTGGCGAGCGTGCGTGGAGGCGGGAGGAGGACCTCGCATCGGGCGAAGCGCACGGAATGACGAGCACGCGGGCCGAGCGTTCCGGCCGGACACGCCCGAAGCGCGGGCGCGCGCCCTCGCGGGCCGATTCAATTTCCGTACGTCAATAATCGCTCGATTGATCGCTGACATGCGGAAGAGTAGCTCGTCGTTCAAGTTCTTCCCCGATTGCATGTAAGGTGGAATCGAGCCGCCCGGCCCCCGGGGAGGGAGCTAGTCGTGCAGGGCGGCGACGGGCAGAGCTCGCCTGGGACGTCCTGTACCCGTCGTGCTGCGCACGTGTCCAAAACGGCCCGGCTTCGCCCCAGGCAGGGCGATGCATAGCCCTCAGCCGCGGCGATAGCCTAGTTGATCGCGAGCAGGGCCGTCGCCGCCCCGCACGTTGAGCGCAAGAAATCCCCGCGGGACATACCGGCGTGACGAGCGTTCTGTTCAATGCGTTCGAGCGCTGTTCGCCAGGACCAGCGGAGCCGATCATCGAGCGGCCTCGGAACGTACTCGCCATTCGAGGTCGAGTCGTTCTCGATCGGCAGGGCCCCCGGCGCGGGAGATGTGCTGAGCCGCGCTTGCGAGCGGTATGCTGGGCGTGCCGGCCATCCAAGGCTGGTGTGCGAGCCGTTTGACCGTGCATCTTGGGATGGCTTCTCTCCCAACGAGCTCTGTGGCCTTCTGCCGCAGAGCGGCCATCCGTCACGCTTGCCGAGCCGTTCCGAGCACCGTTTGAGGCGCATTCGCGGAGGGAAACGCTGCCGGTCCTCGCCCAGCTGCCATCCCGGACGGGCCTCTCTTGGTACATTTGCCGCTCTCGATCTCGCTGGAGCGATCACCGATTGCAAAAGTCCATTTTTCGAATTAATGATAGCGGGCTTCATCTCTCTCCTCGAAGGGAAGAACGTGGAGTTGCTCAGCCAGGACGGCCGTGCGGGGGCCGAGAAGGTCCTTGTGCAAGCGGCGTGCTAGCCGAGCGCGCATGGGCATGGAGGACGTTCGCTCTTCAAGACAACACGAGGGAGCATGAGGCATGCCTTTCGCACGCACTTCCAAGGTTGGGTGGCCGCAATGACCGCTGCCTGCACCGAGAGCCATCCGAAACGGGTTGCCGGCGTCCTCCGCGCCGGGCTCGACGCCATCACCGGACGTCCCGATGACGGGCGCGTCCCTTCGCTCGATTTCTTGCGCACGATGGCAGTGCTGAGTGTGGTGTGCGGACACTGGGCCAGCGGGTTCCGCCGGGCCGACGGCGTCGAGGTGGGCATGGAACGCCTGCCGTTCTTCCATTTCGGCTGGGTCGGCGTCGACATCTTCTTCGTGCTCTCCGGCTACCTCATCGGCCGGCAGCTATGGAAGGAGGCAGCTGTTAGCAAAACGGTTGTCTTTCCGCGCTTCTTCGCCCGCCGCGCCCTGCGCATCTGGCCGCTCTACTTCTTCATCTGCTTCGTGGTCACGATCTTTCCCCTACCTGGTGAGGGTCCGGTGGGGATCGCGGACATCTTGTTCTTCTCCAACTACGCCCACAGCGGCATCGGCGGCGCGTGGTCGCTGTCGACCGAGGAGCAGTTCTACATCCTCGCGCCGCTGCTCGTCATCGCGCTCGGTCGGCGCATCCCGCTTCGCGGCTTCTTCGTGATCCTCGCAGTGTTGGCTGCGATCACCTCGCTCAACCGCTACTTCACGTACACCACCTCGGTGGTCGAGACGGGCGACCTCAGCACGCTCTACTTCGCCATTCACCTGCACAACGACGGCCTGCCGGTGGGCCTCGCGCCATCGCGTGTTCCACGCGCTCAGCGTGCTTTCGTACGGCATGTACCTCAACCACTTCGTGCTGACCGAGGTGCTCCCCGGGCCGTGGGTGAGAGCGACGGCCGGCTGGCCACCAGCGCTGTCGTATCTCTGCGGCGCGATGTCGCTCTTCGGCCTCTCGGCGCTGCTCTCGTCGGTCACGTACGTGCTGGTCGAGCACCCCTTCCTCATCCTGCGCGACCAATGGATGGGCCACAAGCCGCGCGAGGCGCGGCAGCCGACCGCCATCGCGGCCTAGTCTACTGCGTCAGGCGGCGCGGCGGGCGCTCCTCGGCGTGCAGGCTGTCCATCGAGACGCGTGCCGTGCGCCAGGTAGGGCACCGCGGGATCTAGCGCATCGCCACAAGGGCGGAGCGCAGGCGCAAGGTCGTCATCGAGTCAGCTACGTGACGTGAGGGGCGATGTGAAGAGCGAATGAGGTCCGCGATGATGGTCACGATATCCTCGAGCGGCCGCCAGGTACACGCCGTTCGGCCGCACAGCGCAGGTGTCCACAACGGGCCGCGCCTGGCGAACGGCGAGCATGAGCACGAGCCGTATGTCATCAACGACAATATCCGATCAGGACGGCACTCTACCTGTCGCCGCCTGAGCTGCGGTTTTCAGGACAACTGAGTGAAACATATCAAAAAAAATGGAGTCGGAAGAATAAGTTGGCAGCTGGATCGCCCCGTTGTAGAATTCCGTACTGGTGTCGCGACTGGTTCTGCCGGAAGCGAAACGCAACCTAGCACGGATCGAATGACGGCGCACTGACGCGTTCGACGGGGACGCACTTTATGATTCGTTAAATGCCACGCCGCCGGGTATGCGGCGGACGTCTTCCGGCGAGAGGCGATGCCGCATTTCGACCTCTTACTTCATCTGGCCGAATGTCCGTTCACTCCGCACATGGCAGAGAGCCCGCCCGAGCGCAGGCACGATCCTCTCGGGCAGGCTTTGACAACAAATCATTGGCAAAGTCTAAGAGGCCCCATGATCGACACTGAAAAGGCGCGGCAGGACCTGCTGGATCCATCCCTGGGTTTCTTCGTGATTCGCGGCCTGTTCTCGACGAAAGAGACGGACAAGTACCGGGAAAGCTGCGAGCGATTCATGACGGACGCTCGTCGCATTCGCGCGCGGATCATCACCGATTCCATGCGCGACTATGTCCATCCCAGATCACACGACCACGTGGAGCGAACCGCCAGGATCTACCAGTACCTCCACAATCACCAGGACGACTTTATTGGCGGCCTCCTTGGTCGAGCCATCGCGATTCGCGATACAATCGAAAGCGCGTGGCTCAGCAACCCAATCTATCGCAACGAGAAGGCCACTCTACATGACTACGTAATCGTCACCCACTATTACGGAAATCGTGGAATGCTCTCGCGACATAGGGATTACAATGGCCCGGCACCGCTGCCGCTGATTCAGTTCTGGGTCGCCCTGTCGGAGCCGGGGAAGGACTACGAAGGTGGCAACCTAGTCATCTATTCGAAGGACGGGACGCGGCGAAGGGTCGAAGCAGATCTCGGCTTGCGCAGGGGAGATGCGCTGATCTTCGACAAGACGCTGCTCCATGAAGTGGAGCTGACGCAAATTCCGGCCGATGGTGCCGCGCGTGGCAGGTGGACGGTGCTCATCGGCGCGAGGGCGCCGCGCGACACCATCTTCAGCGCGTCAAAGAAGAAAATTCTATATGGTCCGCCTCTTTATCCGCTGGTTGCGTTCGGGACCACGATGCTCAAGCGCATGCGCTCCAACGCTGCGCCGAGTTGACGATTTCCATGCGATTGAATGTGCTCGACTTCAGTCATCCATCTCCGAATCGCGCACAGTCGGTCTACGGCATTTATATCCTCAACCACCCTCGTACGATTTCACGATTGTGAAATATCAATGTTATTGCGATGGCCCAGCGCCCGCATGGGCGACGAGAGCGACGACGTGGGAATGAGCCTCGGCGCGTGTGAAGTGGCGGCGGCGCGCCCCGGTCCGGCCTCGATGCAGGCCAGGGCGCGCCGTCGGCGGCTCAGGGAGCGAGCGCCGTCTTGTCGAGGTGCCCGAAGTCCCAGGCCACGGAGGAGCCTTGACCGTAGTCGACCGTCACCGGCTCCTGCGCGGCGAGGCGGTCGAAGGCGGCGCGCGGGAGCAGGAATTGAACGGTGTGGAGATCGCCGTTCGGATGGCGAGCCGCGGTGCTTCGCTCGGCGCCGACGGTGAGCACCAGGTTGGTCGCGCGGAGGTCGAAGAACTCGGCGCTCGTGAGCGTGAGCTCGACAGCGTCGGCCCCGCTGCGCCGCACGCTCTGGATGGCATTGCCCGCCGTGATCCGCCGCGCCTCGGGCCTGCTCGTGCCTGCGGCGCGCGCGAGGGAGATCGGCGGCGCTGCGCTCGACGCAACGGAGGCGAGCTGCCCCGAAGCCGCCAGGGCCTCGGTGGTGGCGCGGGTCGCGCGGATGTTCGCCAGGTACAGGCTGTTTCCGTCGAGCGGGGTGGTGAAGGTCAGACGAACCCCGCGCACCGACGCGAGCGTGGCGCCGCTGAACGAGGACAGCGGAATGCGCGCGGTCGGCAGCGTGGTCCCGCCGCGCGGCGGAGGACCGAGCTCCAGGAACTCATCGATGGCGACGGCGCTCGACCGGGTATCGTCGGCGTTCACGAGCTCCACGAGGAACGACGCCTCGGCCGGGTCGGAGCCCCAGCTGCGGTCGGCGCGAAGATCGAGGGTGTCATAGCTCGTGAGATCGAAGCCCGTGCCAGCCACGGACCAGTTCGACTGGAAGAACGTCGCGCTGCCCGCGGCCACGTCGTGGATCCAGGCGCCCGAGAGCGAAGGGTCGTGCCCGCTCAGGGGCGTGTGGTCCACCGCGATGGTGCCGCCGGTGGTGTTCGGCAGGCCGTAGGAGCTCGTGCCTGTCGGATTGATGAAATCCTCGAGCATCAGGCTGTCGGCGGAGCCGCCGCCCGGGTGATAGCCGCGGCGGACGCGGTACGGGACGTCCGGAAAGGGGAAGGCGGGGTCGAACAGGGCGTTCGCGGCCTCGTCGCGCTCCGCGCCCACGTTGGCGGTGAAGAACTGAACGGCCGCGAGGCGACCCGTCTCGCGCTGCGCCGGCGAGCCATTCTCCAGCGGATCGAAGAGCTCCTCATGGTCGATGCAACCCGTGATCCCGCCGCTGTTCCCGTCCGCGAGCTGCCACTCGCTGTTGTAGTAATTGTGATTGGCGCCCCACACATGATAGAAGGACTTGGAAAGGGGCTCCGGCTCGGCGATGCTCATCATGCGATCGAACGGGCGCATCCCGGGCAGATCGCTCAGGTCCCAGTCGCATGCCGGAAGGATCACGTTCCAGGCCGTCTGGTCAGCGTTCAGGCGCTGGCCGTTCTGGCCCTGATCGGTCGGGCCGATCTCGAAGATCCCGCGGATGCTCACCGGGCTGTCGATCAGCGCAGGCCAGGGGCTGCCGCTCCGGCGGTACTCGTTGTAGGCGAACCGCACGGCCTCGCCGCCGCGCGAGTGCCCCAGCAAGCCCACCTGGTCGAAATCGATGCGATCGAGCAGATCCACGCCGAGCTCCGGGGGCGTCGGCTCGGCGCCGCTGTCCCAGCGGCTCAGCCGCTCCAGGTGGCGGAGCAGCAGGCGTCCGCGCGGCCCGATGACGAACTCGTCGCCGGGCGAGCCCGACGCGGCATGGATACCCCGGTTCGTGTTGATGGACACCACGAAATAGCCGCGCGCGGCGAGGTCCTCGGCCATGTAGTCGTAGCCGCGATGGTTGGGAACGACGACGTAGTTCGCCGGGCACGTCCCCGTCGTGGCATACTGGTTGTTGTTGTCCGTACGAGGATTCACGCCCGTGCCGCACGTCGGGTGGTTCCCGTGCATGAACACGAGCAGCGGATACTGCCGGCCGGCCTCCAGGTTCGCCGGGCGGTAGAAGGACGCCCAGAGCTCGGTCGCGTAGTCAGGGCTGACCATCGCGTCGATCGCGGCCGGGAACTTGTACTCCGCGATCGCGACGCCGCCGCCCATCGGCGGCAGGTCGCTGCTGACCGACAGCACGACCGGCTCGATCCCCTGGCTCGGGATGCTGGCGCAGAACCCGAACTGGCGGCTCTCCGACGGGGGGATCGCCGCATTGCTGCCTTGGGGCGTGACCGTGATCTGACCCGTGCTCCCGCTGAACGTGCCATCCCAGGACGAGAAGATGGCGCCCGGGCCGACGTCGAGCGCGACGCTCCACGTCCCCGTCGTGGCGCTCGGGTGCTGGTTGCTCACGACGATGCGCGCGCAGTACCCCTGACCCCACTGCGAATCGATCACGCGATCCGCGCTGATCCCGTTCGCGCCCTGCAGCGCGGCCTGCGATGTGCCGATCGGCTCCGTCGAGCCGTCGCTGCATGCCGGCAGCAGCGCCAGCGCTGCAGCGGCCATCCACGTGTCCCATCTGCTCTGGAAGCTGAAGTTGTGCATGGTTCTTACCCAAGTTGGTGATGAAGCGTCCGACCGTCGCGCCTCGTTCGGCAGGGCGACGAACCACCCCGTGCGTCACGGCGCGCTGCTGACACTCGAACCGATCTAGCGTCCGGATTCATGGCCTGGCAAGCGCCGGGGATGGCCCGATGCGCATGCGTGATGCCGTCATTCAGCCGTGATGCCGGGGCTCACACCTGGCGACGCACGCCGCGCTCGTGCCGGCGCGGCGGGCGGTCGCTCTCGGTGTGACGAACGCTATTGGCAAACAAAGGAGCCCTGTCAAGCTCAGCAGTGCAAAATCATTTCTCCCATCGCCGAACGGCCGATGACGGGGTATTGCATAGTCGCTCTTCGACGCCTGCGCCAGTAGGGTTCTTCCGGACTTCAGCACGGCTCCTCATGCGCTTGGCGCCCCTCGGCGATTCGTGGTTTAATTTCGAAAACTATCGTGTGAAATAATGTAAAAAAGCATGAAGTTCATTGCGCTCGGGCGTCTGCTGGCGCGACACTCTGTGAAGGGGCGAGCCCGCACCGGGCCGTCAACCGGGAGCTTCGAGAGCTCGAACACTCCCGCACGGGCCCGCTGTCGCCTATGCTGCCGGAACCATGGCGATCGGCGGCATCAACCACGTGACCCTCGCGGTTCGAGATCTCGACCGCGCCGTGCAGTTCTACGTCCAGGTGCTCGGCGGAACGCGGCGAGCGCAATGGACCAGGGGCGCATACCTCGAGCTGGGAGCGCTCTGGCTCTGTCTGGAGCTCGACGCGCGCGCCGCGCGGCAGGCCGACGACTCGCACCTCGCGTTCTCGGTCGATGCAGAGGGCTTCGCCTCCCTGGGCGAGGCCATTCGCCTGAGCGGGGCCCGGATCTGGAAAGAGAACCGCTCCGAAGGGGCATCGCTCTACTTCGAAGACCCGGACGGCCACAAGCTCGAGATCCACGTCGGCGACCTCCGGACGCGCCTTACGTCCTGCCGCGAAAAACCCTATGAAGGGATGGAGTTCTTCGACGACGGAGAGAGCGAGACGCCGGCGCGCTGAGCGATCACCACGTGACGCGCGACATCGTCGACGTACAGAAGGGGACGTCGCGCGGATCACGCTGGCAAAAGCAGGGCTGAAGGACAGGAGCTCGTCTGCTGTCGTGAGCCGTCACGCGCTCGGAGACGGGCGCGTCGCCGGCCAGAGCCGGACGAGGAGCGCGCTGGCCGCCGCCGACGAGGCGAGGGCCGTCACCGCCAGCCAGCCCCACCGGGCGAAGAGCACGCTGCCCAGCGCGGCGCCGGAGGCCATCCCGACGAACATGCCGACGACGAGCACGGCGTTGACGCGGCTGCGCGCGCCGGGCTCGATGCCATAAACGATGGTCTGATGCGCCACCAGCGCGGCCTGGATACCGAGGTCGAAGGCGACGGCGCTCGCGCCGAGCAGCCACAGCCGTCCATGCGCCGACAGCATGGGCGACAGCGCCATGGCGGCGAAGGCCACGAACGAAAGGGCGGCGCCCATGCGCGTCACCCGTTCGGGCCCGCTGCGGTCGGCGATGCGCCCGGCCAGGGGCGCCGCCACAGCGCCGGCCGCGCCGGCCAGGCCGAAGGCGCCCGCCACCGCGCTGCCGAGGTGGAACGGCGCGCCGTGCAACATCACGGCGAGCGTGGACCAGAACGCGCTGAACCCCACCGACAGCAGCCCCTGGGCCAGCGTCGCGCGGCGCAGGGCGCCGTGTCGCTTCCACAGGTCGGCCAGGGAGCCGAGCAGCGCGGCGTAGCTCAACCGCGTGGTCGGCTCGAAGCGCGGCAGGCTGCGCCACATCGCCGCGCCGAGCAGGGCGATGCTGGCCGCGGCGGCGACGAACACCGCGCGCCAGCCGAAATTCTCCGCCACGAAGCCGCTGATCACGCGGGACAGCAGGATGCCCAGCAAGAGGCCGGTCATCACGGTGCCGACCACCTTGCCCCGATGCGCCTCCGGGGCCAGCGTCGCGGCGGCGGGCACGATGTCCTGCGCCAACGTCGCGGCCAGGCCGGTGACCAGGCTGGCGACCAGCAGCGTGCCGATCGCATGCGCGGCGCCGCCGAGCAGCAGCGCGCCCGCCAGCAGGGCAGCCTTGGCCAGGATGATGCGCCGCCGGTCGTAGCGATCGCCGAGCGGCGCAAGCAGCAGGATGCCGAGCGCATAGCCCAGCTGGGTGAGCGTGGGCACGAGGCCGAGCGCGCGATCCGAGGCGCCGATCTCGGCCCCCAGCACGCCAAGCATGGGCTGGCTGTAGTAGATCGAGGCCACGGCCAGGCCCGCGCCGGTGGCCAGCAGCAGCACCAGGGCGGCGGGCAGGGGCGGCGCGGACGCGGCGGGCAGCGGCTGGGTGGCGGGGGGTGTATGCGTCAACGGAATGGCGTGCATGGTACACGGAGTATGGGAACCATCGCTCCAGCGCTGTAGTGGCATGGAGCGCACGATGGTTATACCGTCGGCGTATGACCAGGCCGGCACCTCCCTCGCCCTCGTCGCTGGACGACATCGGCTTGCTGCAGACCTTCGTGAGGATCGTCGAGGCCGGCAGCCTGTCGGCCGCGGCCACCCTGCTGGGGACGACGCAGCCCACCGTGAGCCGGCGCTTGCAGGCGCTGGAGCGCTCGCTGGGCCTGCCGTTGCTGCAGCGCTCCACGCACACGATGAAGCTGACCGAGGACGGCGAACGGTGCTTCGAGCGCGCCAAGGCGCTGCTGGCCAGCCTGGAGGCGTTCGCGTCGGACATGCGAGGCGACCGCGACCAGCCCGACGGGACGCTTCGCGTTGTCGTGCCGCACGCGTTCGGCCAGCACCAGCTGGTCAAACCGCTGGCCGACTACCTGCGCCGGTACCCGCGCGTCTCGGTCGAGTGGCTGCTGCACGACGGGCAGCCGAACTTCATCGCCGACGGCATCGACTGCGCGATCCTGGTCGGCGCGGTGGCCGATCCGGCCGTGGTGGCGATCCGCCTGACCGAGGTGCCGCGCATCGTGGCCGCCGCGCCCTCGGTGCTGGGCCGGGCCGCGCGGCCGGCTCATCCATCGGACCTGGCCGACATGCCCTGGCTGGCGTTGCGCACCTACTACCGCGACACGATCACGCTGACCCACGCGTCGGGTGGCGAGCGGGTCGAGCTCGCGATCCGGCCGCGCATGAGCACTGACAGCCTGTATGCCCTGCGCAGCGCCGCGCTGATGGGGCTGGGCGTCTGCGTGGCCTCGTCCTGGCTGTTGACCGACGACCTGGCGCAGCGGCGGCTGCTGCACCTCGCGCCGTCGTGGCAGGCGGATCCGCTGCCGGTCCACCTGGTCTATCCTCATGCCCGCTTCTATCCGGCCCGGCTGCGTCGCTTCATCGAGGTGATGCGGGAGTCCGTGCCGGCGGTGGTCGACGGCGCGGCGGCGCGGCGCGGCTGAACGCCGGGTGCGTGGACCAGGCCCGAGCGTCGAGCCGGCTGCCCGCGCGCATCGAGCCATACAGGCCTGTGGGGGATCCCGAGCGATGTCCGCTTTGCGGCGCTCTATTCGACCCCCAACGCAGCAACTCACGCGGTTCGTTGGACCACGAAGGATGCATCGGACGATGGTGCTGATCGGCGACAAGCAGCGATTCGCCGCGGAGGTGGGGGAGCTCTGAGAGGGGAACCAGCAGCTTCGGCGCGTCGACCTCTGGGCCGCCGGCCGCTGGCTGACGTGCGAGGACAACATTGCGTTCGTCCCGCAGCTCTGCATGAGCGTGCAGGGCACGATCAGCTGGCTGCGGTCTGGCTGCGACCTGTCGTTACCGTTCCCGGCTCTGTCCCCGGCCGAGACGCACCGGCGGCTGTTGGCCGCTGACAGCGGGGCGAGGGAGCAGTTCTGGTTCCCCCGCTGGGAGCCGACCACGGACAACGTGCTCGGGCACGTCTTCCGGATCGGGGACCGCCTCGACGTCACGCTCGAGTTCTCCAGGGAGACGCACCCCATTCCCGAGGAGCGCGGGGTGGACTTCGTGGCGGCCCCGCTGGAGGCTGGGCTCGTCGGCGTGCTGGAGCAGATGCGGGCCGCACTCGGGTGTAGGTAGCGAGCAGGCACGAACAAGTTGCTGCACCGCTTGCTGCCGGAGGGGCAGAGCACTAGGAATCTGTTGACGCTGCTCACACCTCGCCGAAAGATCAGCACCTCTGGAGAACGGACGTGACCGGAATCAACATGAAGCGGATCGTCGCCGTCTTCCCCGATGCGCACACGGTCGTGCTGCCTGATGATTGGCCCGAGGGGCTCCGCGACGATATTTCTGTGTTTGAATCTCTCTACCGCTGGTTAGTTCTAGAGCGCCGCGTTGCTCCTGAGCGACTGCATGACCGTACCTACGCTGGCGCAGGCATCGCACGGGAGCTTCGGGCCGCTGAGCGTGCGCGTATCGCGAGGCGGACCAAGCTCAAGGGCAAGAGGCTCGACGCAGCGCTCAACATCTCGGATCTCGGCTCAGGCCCGCAGACGCTCTTCGCAGGGCAACCCATCCAAGGAAACGTCATCGTTGTGCTACCCGATGACGACAGCATCGACCGGGGCTCCAGCCATATGCTACAAGAGAGCCGGGTTGCTAAGACTCGTAAGATTCGAGATCTGGCCTCGGGGGCAGATTTTGGGCAGTGGCTCATCAGCAACGTCGGGCGAGAAGATCCCGTCGGGGACTTGGCCCACGACGTGGTTCATGATCCGGACTTTCCGAGAGATGCGAGGCATTACCCGGAGGCGCTGGAATACCTCCAGAGTCAGGGCTATTGCCTGGGAGCGCAGAATGCGCTCGCGGAAGCATGGAACGAATATCTTGCCAGGTATCCCGAGCGAGCTGTCAAGGCGGCCTGGTGCGAAAGATGCGCTCGGGCGATCGTTGAACTGCCGAAAGGCGTCCTTGTGTGGACAGAATCCGGCGGATTCGAGGTTCTTCACACGTGCTGTGTTCAAGGTGTGCCACGATGCTCTATCGACCTCCATCAGCTTTTCGATGGTCCCGACCTGGGTGGTCTGAATGCCTTTGCGAATGAGTGTGGCGCTCCGAGCGAGCTTGTTGCCAGGCTCGAGGCGCGACTCCGATTGTGGGGATTTGGCGCTCGGAGGCGCCGTCAGACGAAGGTCTACTTCATCCAGGAACCTAAGGACGGAGCGATCAAGATCGGATATACGTCTGGCCCGGTCGAACGCCGGCGGGCGGCCCTTCAGACTGGTCACCCCGAGCCGCTTCGAGTGCTTGCCACCATGGACGGAGATCGCTCGACCGAGGCCGATCTTCACGCGCGCTTCGGCCAATACCGTCGCAAGGGTGAGTGGTTCGCTCCTCATCGCGAGTTGATCCAGTTCATCGCCGCTCTAGTGCCCAAAGTTCCGCGCCCGTGATCGATGCGTGCATTTACCCCGACGCCCGTCCTCGAGCGGCATCCTGCGGACACCGAGGGGGGGTGGGCGTCCAGCGTGCCGTTGGCTCCGACGGTCCGGAGCAGCATCGAGAGGGAACACCATGACCGAGATGCGCGAAGTGTTCTTCCCGTATTGCCTGAAGCGCCAGCCCGATGGCCGCTATGCGATCCTGAATCGGCGATACAAGCCCGTGGGGCTCTTCACGGGCGGCTGGGTCAAGTATGACGGTCTGCCGGTCCTGGTGGATTTGCGAGTCACGCCGAGCATGGCCGCCAGCGTGTCCTGGGACCACAACCCCAAGCTTGATGAGATCTTCTTGTACGACGATGGCTGCGTCCCGACCGCCAGTACGGAGGCCATGGCAGCCTACCTCGACCGCGTCGGGCGCATGATGAAATGGAAGATTCGAGGCGAGATGCCGCGAAAAGACGTCGATCCCGGTTCGCGGGACAGGGAACATGATGAGTGAAAAATCTCTGCTAGCGCCGAGACCGAGGCTCTCGCCGAGGCCATCAGGAGCCACCGCTCGGAATCCCTGTTCTGAGCAGCGCGACGTCAGGCGTGGAGGCTTCCGTGTCGAGGTGTCGATCGAGAACGCAACACGATGCCGCAGGGCTGGGTGTTGCCCCGACGTGCCCACCGCTCCGCTCCGGCCACGCCGGTGAACACGAAGTCGTTCGACCGCCTCGCATTGTTCAGGCCGCGTCGGCCCCCGCCCGCCGTCGGCGCAGCGAGCGACGACCCTGCCCAGCGGTCGGGCCGACGTGAGCGTCCGCGCCGCCGTCTCCGGCGCTATCCTTCCCGCGTGACGTCCCGACCCGTCTTCGTCAATCAGGCCCTTTCCGCCCGGCTCGAGGCCACCGAGGCCGCTCAAATCGAGGCGCTCGCGCGCGAGGTCGCCACGCGGGTCCCGGCGCGGCGCGCCGCCGTCGCGGCCATCGCCGGCGGTCGCGCCGCGTTCGTCGCCCCGCACGCCCGGCTCTCGCGCGCGGTCGGCCTCGGGTTGAGCGGCCCGGTCGAGGCGCGCGACGTGGAGGCCCTCGAGGACTTCTACGCCTCGCGAGGCACCGCGGCGCGCATCCTGGTCTCGCCCTTTGCCCACCCTTCGCTGCTCGCGCGGCTCGGGGAGCGCGGCTTCCGCCTGGACTCGCTCGACACCGTGCTCGTGCGCCACCTCGCCCCCGCCGTCGAGGCCCACGCGCCTGAGCCAGCCGCGCACAGCGGCGTGGTCGTGCGGCGCGCCGCGCGCGAGGAGGCCTCGGCGTGGGTCGCGGCCTCGCTCTCCGCCTTCGCCACCCCGGATGAGCCTCCGTCCGATCGGGCCGACATCTTCGAGGCGGGCTTCCACGTGCCCGGGGCGGCGTACTTCCTGGCATCGTCAATCGCCGGCCCCGTCGCCGGCGTCGGCGCGGTCTACGTGCACGAGCGAGTCGCCCTCCTGTTCGCGGGAGGCACACTCGCGGCCCACCGCGGCCGGGGCGTGCAGCGCGCCCTCATCGACGCCCGCCTCCCGTACGCCCGCGACGCGGGGTGCGACCTCGCCTACTCGGTGGCCGAGGCGGGGAGCACCTCACAGCGTAATCTGGAGCGCGCGGGCCTCGTGGCCATCTACTCGCAAGCGATGCTCATCAAGTCCTTCGCCTGAGCGCCGTCTTCGGGGGTAGCTTCCAGTCAGATCACACCGATCGCGAAGAGTGGATTGCATGCCGAAGCTTCACGAGATCCGAGCAGACTACGACGCGGAGACCATCGTCATGTACCAGGCCTACGCGCCGGCCATCGCCGAGCCTGCGCTCGCTGCCCAGCGCTTCGTCGCCCCGTTCTCGTTCGGTCGCATGACCTGGATCAAGCCGTCGTTTCTCTGGCTCATGCACCGCAGCAACTGGGGGCGCAAGGCCGGGCAGGAGCGGATCCTCGCCGTCCGCATCCGGCGGACCGGCTGGGAGCACGCGCTCTCCCTCGCCGTCCTCACCTCGCCGGAAGCGACGGTGTTTCGCTCGCCGGACGAGTGGAGCAAGGCGTTTGCCGAAGCCAAGGTCCACATTCAATGGGATACCGAGCGCAACCTCCGAGGCGGCCCGCTGCCTTGTTACAGCATCCAGGTCGGCGTCGGGCGCGATCTCATTCGCGAATACGCAGAGAGCTGGGTCGTCGCCATCGAGGATCGAACTCCCCTGGTCCGGAAGATGTACCAGCAGATTCAGGCCGGCCACGCGGACAGCGCGGCGAAGTCGCTGCCGCGCGAGAGGCCCTACGCCGTTGACGAGAAGATTGCCAGGCGGCTGCTCATCGACCCATGACGAGGCACGCCGCTTCCGGACACCGAGAAATATGCTCGCATTTCTTCATACTTCCCGCGTTCACGTCGAGACGTTCAGCCGTCTCGTTCGGGACGCAGACGACGCGATTCCGGTCCGGCACGAGGTGCAGGAGAGCCTCCTTGCGGACGCGCTTGCGGCCGGTGCGATCACGGACGGCATCCGCTCGGCCACCGCCACGGTCGTGCAGGCGCTCGCGAGCGAGGGCGCGAGGGTCATCGTGTGCACCTGCTCGACCCTCGGCGGCGTCGCGGAGGCGGTCGCCGTCTCGGACTGTCTCGTGATGCGGATCGATCGCCCGATGGCAGAGCAAGCCGTCGCGAGCGGCCGCCGGATCCTCGTCGTGGCCGCGCTCCAGAGCACCTTTCAGCCCACCGGGGCGCTGCTGCGTCAGATAGCCTCCGACGCGGGTCGCTCGATCGATGTCGTCGAAGTCCTGTGCGGGCGCGCATGGCGGCTCTTCGAGAGGGGTGACTCTCCTGGCTATGCCGGCGAGATCGCCCGGACGATCGAGGCGACGGCGCTCCCGGGCGATCTCGTGCTCCTGGCTCAGGCGTCGATGGCCCCCGCGGCCGAGCTGGTCCGCCACCTCGGGATCCCCGTTCTGAGCAGCTCGAGATCAGGCGTGGAGGCTGCCGTGTCGAGGTATCGTTCGAGAACGCGACACGATGCCGCCCAGCTCCGCGGAGAGCCATGAGCGACATCTCCGTGAAGGTCTTCCAGGCCGTCGTCGCCGGCGCGGCGGCCGGCGGCGTGGCGCCCGCGGAGCTGCTCGCCGCGGCCGGGGTCGATCCGGGGGACCTCGCCGATCCGGACATGCGCTTTCCGCGGGCGATCGAGGCCCGGCTCTGGAGCGAAGCCGCCCGGCTCGCCCGCGACGACAGCTTCGGCCTGCGCCTCGCGCAGAGGCTGCCGGTGGGCAGCCTCGGAGCGCTCGGGTTCGCGGTGCGGAGCAGCGCCACCCTCGGGGAAGCCTACGCGCGCGCGGCTCGCTACCTCCGCGTCGTGGCCATCGGCCCCTCGCTCGAGATCCAGATCGACGGCGATGTCGCCCGCCTCCGCCACGAGCCGCCCCGGAGCAGCCCGGCGCCCTCACGCCACGCCGTCGAGTTCTTCCTGGGCAACCTCGTCGTCCTCGCGAGGCGGGGCGCGGACCCGGCGTTCACCCCGCGCGCCGCGCGCTTTCGCCACACCGCGCCCGCGCGCGTCGACGAGCACCGCCGCCTCTTCGGCGCCGGCCTGCGCTTCGGGGAGGCCCACGACGAGCTGGTGCTCGAGCGCGCTTTCCTCGCGAGGCCCCAGGCGCACGCCGAGCCCCTGCTCTGCGAGGTGCTCGACCAGCACCTCGCCTCGCTCGCCGCCGCGCTGCCGGCCGAGGCGAGCTTCCTCGAGCGCGCGCGCGCCGCGATCGCGGCCGAGCTCGCCCACGGCGAGCCGGCACTGCCGGCGATCGCGGCGCGCCTGCGCATGAGCCCCCGCAGCCTCCAGCGGCGGCTCAAGGAGGAGGGCACATCGCTCTCGTCGTTGCTCGATGCGCTGCGCGCCGATCTCGCCGCGCGCTACCTGAGCGAGTCGCGCGACGCGATCTCGGAGATCGCGTTCCTTCTCGGGTTCTCCGAGGTGAGCACGTTCCACCGCGCCTTCAAGCGCTGGACCGGCGTGACGCCGGCCGCCTACCGCCGCGGCGCGGGGCGCCCACCGCGAGAGCTCCCGCGCGCGGCGGCGCGTCACCCGTCGAACAGCACATCGTAAACGTACGGCAGCGCGTCGTGCGCCGTGAGATCGTCGAGCGTGTACGTCGTTCCGCCGCCGTACCAGGCGCCCTCGCTCGCGGTGAGCGGGTTGAAGCTCCGGTCGTCGCCCTGGAGCGGCGGCGCGTCCGCGTGCGTCTTCTCCCATGTATACCAGTACCGATCGAGCTCGCCGTGGAGCATCCAGAACACGGGATCGACCGTCAGCTCATTGAAATACGTCACGGTGCCGCGCACGTCCGCGTTCGCAGGATCGAGCCCGCCCGCCCACAGGTGCATCCGGACGTGGGGCATGAAGTTGAAGAGGCCATAGACGTCCTTGACGGCGCCGACGAGCTCGGTGTCGGGCGCCGCCTTCTGCGCCTCGACGGCTCCGATCCAGCCGATCTCGAAGAGGGCGTTGGTCGTCTCCGCGCCCTGCTGCGAGCTGCTCGGCGATCCGCCGAAGGCGTCGACGAGCGTCTTCACCGCCGCGCTCTCCGGCAGCTTCACCTCCAGCACATCCAGCGCCGCCCGCGCCTTTGGATAGTTCTCGATGCGGAGCTCGGGGGTGACGTCGAGCGCATCATAGAAATCGGCGAACGTGCGCTCGGCCAGGATGCGCCCGACGTGTTCGGGCGCCTGCAGCGTATCGAAGACCAGGTTCTTGCCCGGCCAGCGCGCGAAGACGATCTCGTAGCGCTCGCCCACCTCCTTGCCGTACCCGGCGTGCCCCTCGGGCAGGCCGGGCGGCACGACGGCCGTCCCGCCCCTGGGCTCGAAGCCGTGGACCCAGTGCGGCAGGTCCTGATCGTGCGCCGCGTCCCAGTACGGAATGAACAGGAGATCGGCTTCGCTCGGGTCGACGCCCTCTTCCTTGTCTCGCTGGCGGAGGGCGGCGCGGAGCATCTGCTCCGCCTCGAGGAGGAAGGCGCGGTGCCACGGCAGGAGCCGGTATCCCGACGTTTCGTCCATGACCATGACGGTCATCGGCGAGGTGGCCTGGAGGTCGGCGCCGTGGTGGCGATGCCGGTGGTGGTCGTAGTGCTCGTCGTTGAAGACGTCGAAGAAGCCGTTCGCGACGGCGTACTCGTAGGCTCGCTTGAACCTGTCGATCTCCTCGCTGGTCATCGCCGACGCGCTCTTGCGGGCGATCCGCGGGGCTTCCGGGCTCGCGTCGCCGGCGTCCACCGGGGTGTCGGCGCCGCAGCCGAGCGAGAGCCCGAGCCACGCCGCCGACGCCGCCGCGATGATCCCACGCACGAACGCTCGTCGATGCAACTCACATGTCATGTCCTGCCTCCTTCGGACGGGAGCTCCGTCGTTCATGAGGCGTTTATAAAGACGCGAGCGCGCCCCCACATTGGCCGAGCGCGACGAAAGCGTTGGCCTACCGCGCCACCGAGCGGTCACGTCGCCGCGTGGGCGCGTCGTGCTCTCTCGAACGGGCAAATCGGATGGATATAGAGTCGCCGACGGCCAGCGCCGGACGGCCCCAGTCGAGGCATTCGTCCGTGCGGTAGTCCCGCCCACCGACCGAGAACCAGAAATGGCTGGGGACGCGGCTTCCCGTAGGTCCGGCCCAGGTGATCAAGGACATCACATGACCACGGCGCGGCACCCCCGCGACACAGACGCGCCGCGCGTTCAGCTCGACGAGGACGGCGCGTTCTGCGCGCGCGCCAGGCGGACGAAGAGCGCGGCGCGCCATCGCGCTCGCGGTCCTCGAGAGAAGGTCCCGGGCGCTCCGGGAGATGGTCGCGAGTTGCCCTCGTGGATCGCGGAGCATCGGCCCGGCGAAGGCGCCCAGCGCGGTACGGACCTGGCGGAGCAGCGTGTCGCGATACGACTCGGCGCCCGGCATGCGTTTCAAAGGGGGGTCGACCGTGTCGACATCGAGGACCTCGATCCCGATCTCGTCCCCGACCCTGAGCGCGCGGGAAGGCCACAGAAAAAACTCTCGCGGCTCAGAGGCCATCCCGCAGATCCTCACGTCGCCGTCCCCGAGCAGCGCCTCCGGAGAGCCGGCGACCCGCGTGACCGTGATCGTCAGAACGCCGGTCGGGCCGACGCCCGCGGTGCAGACCTTCGCTCCATTGACCGAGACACGGAATGCGATCATGGCTCCCCCGCGCGCACGCTTTGTCAACTGTATATCCCAACGCGCCAGCGAGCGCCGCAGCGTCGCTCCCGGTGGCCTCCTGGCGCTTGCGACTGAACCCCGGTACGCTGGTGAAGACCGATGGACAGGGTCGGCGTCGCCCGGTTTGCGCCGAGAGACATCTCGGCCGGGAGGCGCGACCCCTACGCGGGATCGTCGAAGTCGGCGATCTTCGCCATGTCCCGCCGCAGCTGAATATCGCGCTCCACGAGGAGCTGGTCGAGCTCCTCTTCGGAAGCGTACGCCAGCCGTCGATGGCGCTCAGCGACCCGGCTGTCGATCGCCCGGATCATCCGCACCGCGAGCCACGCGGCAGCGATCGACGCCGCGTCGGACGCAATGAACACATAGCGGGACCGGATGAACTCCGCCACGGTCAGATCCGGCATGGTAGAGGCCAGCCACCCGAGGCCGCGGCTCGCGACATAACACCCCCACCACGCGCCGAGCGCGGCATGGTGCACCGCGCCCGCCCGCGGGGCGTGCGCCATCTCGACGCGGCGGTAACCGCCCCCGCCGTCCAGGAGAGGGCGCGGCGCGGGCTCGAGCACGGCCTCCGGGGCAAGGCCGTCGTGGAGATCGCGCAGCACCCTGTACGGCTGCACCAGGTTCACGACGGGAATGAAGAATCCCAGGACCGCCTCGGACGGCGTCCAGGAAAACCCGCGCACGGGATCCAGCTCGCCCGCCAGCGCGACAGCCCTGGCGAGCCAGCGCAGGAACACCACGCCCGCAAGGAGCCCGAGCCCCAGCTCGAGCAAACCCCCGACCTCACGGAGCGTGTTGGCAAGCCGCCACGTCGACGCCGCGACGTCCGTCGAGCCCAGCAACACAATGTGCCAGGCGCCGGTCAGCGCCGTGAACGCCGCCACCGCCCCCATCGCGATCAGCCCCGCAATCGCGACGCGAGCGCGCCGCCGCACGACGCGGACATCGCGGCTCCACCCCTCCCGAGCTTCTGCCCAACCGCTCACGACGAGCGAGGCTATCAGCGCAACGCGCAGCATCGCAAGCGACGTGGCCGAGGAACACACGTGGTGATCGTGCGCTTCGAGGCGCCCGCTCCGCCCCCGACACCGCCATCGCAGGGCGGCAATCCGTCAGCTCGCCATCGCCGGCTCCCCTCGCCGCGCGCATTCGTCGAGCCCCGCCAGCGCGCGCCGGAAGCTCTGGATCGTCGCATAGAGCCCCTGCCGGAGCGGCACCCGCGGCTCGAACCCCAGCTCCCGCCGCGCCAGATCGATCGCCGGGCGCCGCCGCATCGGATCGCCCTCCGGCAGCGGGCGGTACGCGATCCGGCTCGCGCTCCCCGTGAGCCGCACGATCTCCTGCGCCAGCTCGAGCACCGTCACCTCCACCGGATTCCCCAGGTTGACGGGCCCCACCTCCGACGGGTGCTCCATCAGCCGCAAACACCCCTCCACCAGGTCGTCGACGTGACAGAAGCTCCGCGCCTGCGACCCATTCCCGTAGACAGTCAGCTCCTCTCCCCGGAGCGCCTGGGCGATGAAACTGCTCACCGCGCGCCCGTCGTCGATCGCCATCCGCGGCCCGTACGTGTCGAAGATCCGCGCGATCCGCCCCGACGCCCGCCCCTGGCGGTGAAAGGCCATCACCAGCGACTCCGCGCAGCGTTTGCCCTCGTCGTAACAGGCGCGCACCCCGACCGGGTCCACCCGCCCGAGGTAGCTCTCCGGCTGCGGGTCGACCTCGGGATCGCCATACACGTCGCTCGACGACGCCAGCAAGAGCCGCGCGCCGTGCCGCTCGGCGCACAGGAGCGCGTGCAGCGTGCCCATCACGTTCGTGAGCGTGGAGCGCACCGGATCGCCCCGCCAGCGCGCAGGGCTCGCCGGCGACGCCAGGTGGTAGACCCTGTCGACCTCGTAGTCGAACGGCAGGGCCACGTCGTGCTCGACCAGCCAGAAGCGGCTGTTGCGCATCAAGTGAGCCACGTTGGCCGGCGAGCCCGTCGAGAAATCGTCGAGCGCAATGACCTCGTGGCCGTCCGCGAGGAGCCGCTCGCACAGGTGCGAGCCGATGAAGCCGGCGCCCCCCGCCACCAGGACGCGCATGCCGCTCCCCACCGTCCTCCCGTTCGCGTCACCCATAGGAACACCTCCGTCGTCGCAACACCGCTCCTCGTGAACCGCCGAGACCCCCCGCGCCGCGCTGCACCTCACGCGAGCGGGCTCCGGTAGCGGCCCGGGTCGCGGCGGCGAACGCCGGACGCAGGGCCGCTCCGCTCCACGTCGTCCTCCGCCGCCTCGCCGAGCCGGTAGCACGGCCGCAAGAGCAGCTCGTCGATCAGGTCGAGGAGCGTGTCCACGCGGTGCGCGCACGTGTGGCGCGCGAGCACCGTCCGGCGCCCGTGCTCGGCGACGCCGCGCGCGAACTCCGGGTCCGCGAGCAGCGCGCGGAGGTGCTCCGTCATCTCGGCGCCCGTGCGCGCGACGAGGTAGTCCCGGCCAGGCGAGAAGAGGCGCTCGGCGTCGGCCCACGGCGCGCTCACGAGCGGGATCCCGCACGCGAGCGCCTCGAACGGCCGGATCGTGGGGATGCCGGGGAGCCACGCGGCGTACGGCCGCCGCGGGACGTGCACCGTGATCCTGGCGCGCGCGTAGGCGTCCGGGACGCGGTGGTTGGGGAGCCAGCCGGCGTACTCGATGCCGGCGTCCGCGAGCGCCGAGAGCGCGCGATCGGGGTAACGCACGCCGTGGACCCGCGCGCGGAGCCCGAGCGCCCTCACGGGCTCGACGAGGAACTCGTGGAGCTCCGCCGTCCGCTCGCCGTCGCCCCAGTTGCCGATCCACACGAGATCACGCTCCTTCTCGACCTGGGGCAGCGGCCGGAACAGGCGCGTGTCGGCGGCCTCGTGCCACACCACCGCGCGCCGCGCGACGCCGCGGCTCAGGTAGAGATCGCAAACGCTCTTTCCAAAGCCGAGCACGCAGTCGTACCCCGAGAGATCGCGCCGCACGATCGCGGCCGGATCGGTGATGAGCCCGTGGTGCGTGTCGTGAAAGAAGAGGCGATAACGATCCGTGCGCGCGCGGTGCTCGCCGAGCCGCCGCACGAGCTCCGGGTCGCTCCGCTCGTGGACGAGCACGACGTCGACCCCCGCGAGCGCGGCGTCGAGGTCCAGCGTGGAGAGCGCGTAACGGCGCGGGCGGAGGCGCGGATAGACGGCGGCGGCCTCGCGCAGCGCGTCCGGGCCGTACGCCGCGACGAGGCCCAGGGCGCTCCAGGCGTCCTCGGGCTCGAAGGCGAGCACGTCGTGGCCGCGCGCGTCGAGCTCGGCCGCGATCCCGCGGAGGAAGTGCGCGTCCGCGTGATCCCAGTCGGAGAGCAAGGAGTGGCAGAAGAGGGCTATTCGCATGGTGTCCCGCAGGGTGAAGGCGACGAAGGAGGGCAGACCCGCCGGGGGGCCGGCGGGCGGGCGGCGAGCGCGAGGGCGTAGACGTCGAGGTAGCGGCGGGCCATGGCGCGCGGGCTGAAGCGCACCGCGCGCCGGCGGGCGAGCGCGCCGAGCGCCTCGCGGCGCGCGACGTCCCGGATGAGGTGGTCGAGCGCGGCGTGGAGCGCGCGCGGATCGTCCGCGGGGACGTAGACGGCCGCGTCGCGCCAGATCTCGCGCAGGCTCGGCAGATCGCCGACCACGAGCGCGCAGCCAGAGAGGGCGGCCTCCAGGGTGGCCATGCCGAACGGCGCGTACCGCGCCGGGGAGGCGTAGATCGCGGCGCGCGACATCCACCACGTGAGCTCCGGCTCATCGACCCACCCGAGGGAGCAGAGGCTCTCCCCGGCGCGGCGGCCGACGCCGCCCGCCGCGACGTCGCTCCCGGCCACGAGCACGGGCCACGCGAGGTGGGGCGCGACCCTCTCGAGGGCCGCGAGGTTCTTGGCCTCGTCCCAGAGCCGGCCGGCCGCGAAGACGAACGGCTCCTTCGGCGCCGGCGCGAACCGCCTGCGGTCGCGCGCGTGCGGGATGACATGGCCGCGGCCCAGGCCGAGCGCGCCATACTCGCCCGCGAGGGCGCTCAGCATCGCCGCGCTCGGCGCGACCACCGCGTCCGCGGCCCGGAGCCCCTCGGCGACCCGCGCGCGGTAGCGCTCGTAGCGGACCGGCGCCGGCCGGCGGTGCACCGCGCGCCACCACGACAGCACGCAGGAGTGCGCCACGACGACGCGGGGCGCCCGGAACGGCAGGGCCGCGTGGCAGTAGCCGTTCAGGTGGACGAGGTCCGGCCGCACCCGCTCCTCGAGGTCGAGCAGCCAGTCGCCGGCGGCCGCGACGTCGTCCCACGGGTCATCCATCCATTCGAGCCGGTAGGCGCTCTCGACGAGCTCGAGGCCCGGTATCGCGGCGGCCGCCGCGCGCGCCGCGGGCGACAGGGGCCCGCCCATGATCGCGAGCACCGTGGCCACGCCGGCGCGGGAGAGCGCGCCCGCGAGCTCGAGCGCGACCGTCCACACGCCGCCCTGCGTGTCGGCCGTCATCAGCACCCGGCCGGGCCGCGGCGCCGCGGCGCCCGGGGATCCCGTGGATCCGGCGTCAGCGCGCGCCATGCTCGAGCTCCGTGAGCGGCAGCGGCCGGCTGTCCGGAAGATCGCCGAACGTCCGGTGCTCGGCGATATAATGGGCGTGCGCCCGCTCCCAGGCGCCGTCGTCCGGCGCGCCCCACCGCCGGGTGTACGCGGGGGAGCCGGGGTACGGGAACGCCGGGACAGGCTCGTTGGCCCACACGCCGAGCCCGAGGAGGCGCTGCCGCCACGACGCCGTCTCGGCCGGATCGCCGGAGCCAGCGTCGCTCAGGTTGGCCTGCACGAACGGCACGCTGCGCCGGGCGTGGACGAGCAGCGCGGTGAGCTCCTCGGTCGACGCGCTGCACCGCCTGGCGAGCGCGTCCATCCCCTCGATCGAGGGGCGATCGACGCTGGCCTCGATCGAGACGCAGCCGGCGCGGCCGAGGAGATCGAGCATCTCGCGCGACCAGCTGTCGATCCTGAGCTGGACGCCGAACACGATGTCCCGCGCCCAGATCTCCTCGAGCAGGGTCCGGTCGGGCAGGAAGCGCTCGTCGATGAAATAGACGTGGCGCACGCCCTCGGCGAGGAGCGCGTCGAGCTCCTCGAGCACCGTCGCGAGCGGGCGCTTGCGGAGCCTGTCGCGCGCGCCGTCCCTGGCGCAGGAGGCGCAGCGGCAGGGGCTGCCGCGCGAGGTCTCCATCTCGGCGCTCGGCCCCTCGGGCACGGCGTCGAAGCGGTGGTGGTGGTGGACGTGCCGCGCGATCGTCGCGCCGTCCCACCGCAGGGCCGGCAGCGTCCTCAGGCAGGCGGCGTAGGGGCCTCCTTGCACGTGGTCGATGCCGTTCCTGCGGTAGGCGATCGAGGGGATCTGCCAGAAGCGCGACTCGGTCGCGCCGGCGAGCATGACGAGGATCTCCTCGCACTCGCCGAGGACGACAACGTCCACGCCGAGCTTGCGGAGCGCCGCGCGCGGGGTCGCGGAGCCGTGAGGCCCGACGGCGACGAGGAGGCCGCCGTGGCCCCGCAGCGCGGCGGCCGTCGCCATGGGCACGCGCAGCTCGGGCGGGGGGCTGCGCCAGGAGAGGTAGCTCGGCGCCGTGGCGATCACCGTCATGGCCGGGCGGAGCGCCGCGACCTCGGCGCGCAGGGCGATGAGGTCGATCCCGCGCGCCTGGGCGTCGATGAGGGCGGCCTCGTGGCCCGCGCGCTCGAGCAGCGCCCTGGCGTACCCGAGCTCGATCGGCAGGTGCGGCTCGCGGCAGCCGAGGTAGACGCTGCCGTGGAAGGTCCAGGGCGGGTTGACCAGCGCGACCTTCACGAGGCGGCCTCCAGCCGGTCCATCCGGACAGACGAGGGGATGTCGGCGTAGACGGCCCCGAGGCGCGCCTCGACGCCGAGGCGCCATTGATAGAGCGCGCGCAGCCCGTCGCGCAGGGCGACCCGCGGCGCCCAGCCGGTGAGCGCCTGGAAGGCGCGGCAGTCGGAGACGTAGTACCGCGGATCGTCCCGCCTCCACGCGGCGAGCGAGACGACCGGGCGGCGCCCGTCGAGCTCCTCGAGCAGATCGAGCAGATCGACGAGGCTGACCGCCGTGCCCGGGCCGCCCCCGATGTTGAAGGCGCGGCCCGAGGCGGGCTTGAGCGCGCGCCGCGCGCGCAGGAGGGCGTCGACGAGGTCCTCGATGAACAGCGCGTCGCGGACCTGCAGCCCGTCGCCGTAGAGGGTGATCGGATCGCGGCGGATGGCGCGCGCGACGAAGTGGGCGATCCACCCCTGGTCCTCGTTGCCGAACTGCGGGGGGCCGTAGACGCAGCTCACCCGGAGCACCACGGCGTGGAGGCCGAAGGTGCGGGCGTAATCGAGGACGTACTGGTCGGCGGCGCCCCGCGAGCACCCGTAGGGGCTCCGGAGATCGAGCGGCTGACTCTCGGAGATGCCGTGCTCGCGCGCGGTCTCGCACAGGGGTCGATACCGCTCCTCGCCGCGCTCGATCGGCAGATCGGGCAGCGCGCCATAGACCTTGCTGGTGGAGGCGAAGAGGAGCGGCGGAGGGCGATCGAGCCTCCGGAGCGCCTCGAGCACGTTCAGCGTGCCGCGCGCGTTCACCTCGAAGTCGTGCGCCGGGTCGGCGACGCTCCTCGCGATGGCGACCTGCGCGGCGAGGTGGAAGACGAAGGAGGCGCGCCGCACGGCGTCGCGCACGGCCTGCTCGTCCCGGACGTCGCACACCCGGACCTCCACGCCGGCGCCGTGACGCCCCTTGAGGCGCTCGACGTTGCGCTCGACGAACCCGCGGGAGAGGTTGTCGAGCACGAGGACCGGCTCCCCATTTCGGAGCAGCTCGTCGGCCAGGTGAGAGCCGATGAACCCGGCTCCCCCCGTGATCAGGACATGGTCAGGCATAGGATGCTCCGTTCCGGTCTGGACGAGCGGCGGGCGAGCGGGTGATGAGAGAGAGCGCCTCGCGAACGGACGGCGCACGACGGCGCAGCGCGGCAGGCAAACCGAACGCCCGCCCGCCGCGCGATGTCCCCCCCCCGGCTCCGCGCCTCGCTGCGCGGGGGTCCCTGAGGAGACAGCGATTAACATGTGATCTGGAGAGCCGCAATCGATCGAAGGAGCTTTGTTTGACGATCGGTATCGCGCCTTCCGCGCATCCTGGAGAGGGTACGGCGCCGCCGGATGGCAGCGGAGACTCGATGTGTCGCAAAGGGGGTTTGTGACGAGGAGCGCCCCTCGGACAGGCGATGAGCGCAGACGGGGCGTCCACGTCCACGTCCACGTTGGTGAGCGTTGGTGAGCGAGGGGGGGTCAGGCTTCGGGCGCTGAGCGCGACCGAACGAGCTTGGCCAAGATCGAGGAGGGGAAGGTGATGCGGCGAGAGCGCGGGGCTCGGCTTGCAGGGAGGAGGGCGGCGCGGGAGCGCGCCCTCGGGAGGCTCAGCTCGCGGTCGGCTGGCCCGTCAGACGCAGGTAGATGAACGCAAGCCCGATGGCGGCGACCGGCGCGGCCACGAGCGTGCCGAGGCAGCAGGCGAGCACGCCTGCCAGCACGAGCGCGCAGGCGAGCAGGGCATAGACGAGGAGGCCCCCCTTGTGGCCGGTCGTGATTCGCCAGCTCTCCTTCATGGCGTCGATGGCGCCCAGGTTCTTATCGACGATGCACAGCGTCGTCATGCTCAGGCCGAGCGCGACGATGACGCCGGGGACGATCAAGAGGAGCATGCCGGCGCCGACAGCGAGACCGGTCAGGAGCTGGGCGCCCAGGATGGACAGGAACCACCGCCCGCCGCCAAGGACGTCGCTGAACGAGTACGGCTCGCCGCGCGCGACCTTCAGGAGGAGGTTGTTCATGCCTCCGGCGAAGTAGGCGCCGACCACGAGCGCGACAGCCTGCATCAGGAACTGGATGGCCGCCCCCGCGGTGGGCGCGTCGCTCGCGAGCGCCGCCTGGATGCCTCCGCCGATGCCGTTGGGGACGCTCGACGCAAGCCCGACGACGACCATGGCGCCGATGAGGACAGCCGGGTCGCGCTTCAGGCGCTCCCAGCCGAAGGACGCCGCATCTCCCGCTCCCCACGGCGCCGCGACGCCTGTGCCCGGGGGTGAGCCGTAGCCTGCGCCGCCGCCCGGGGGCTGGTAGGGGTTGGCCCCACCCCAGCCGGCGCCGCCCCCCGGAGGCGGACCGTAGCCGCCGCCACCGCCCGGCGGCTGGCCCCAGCCGCCGCCTCCCCCCGGGGGCGGGCCATAGCCCCCGCCGCCCGGAGGCTGGCCCCAGCCGCCACCGCCCGGAGGCTGCCCCGGCGGCTGGCCGTAGCTGCCGCCCGGAGGCTGCCCCGGCGGCTGGCCGTAGCCGCCGCCCGGAGGTTGCCCCGGCGGCTGGCCGTAGCTGCCGCCCGGAGGCTGCCCCGGAGGCTGGCCGTAGCTGCCGCCCGGAGGCTGCCCCGGAGGCTGGCCGTAACCACCGCCCGGAGGCTGCCCCGGCGGACCGTAACCGCCGCCCGGCGGCTGGCCGTAACCACCGCCCGGAGGCTGCCCCGGCGGACCGTAACCGCCGCCCGGCGGCTGGCCGTAACCACCGCCCGGAGGCTGCCCCGGAGGCTGGCCGTAACCACCACCCGGCGGTTGACCGGGGCCAGCGCCCCCGGGTGGCTGTCCGTAGCCGCCGCCCGGCGGCGCGCCGTAGCCACCGCCGGGCGGTTGCCCGTAACCACCACCGCCCTGACCGCCCCCTGATCCCCCGCCCCAGCCACCTTGGCTCATCTTGTCTCCACTGGGTGTGAATACCGACTACGCCCAACCAACTACCCCCACTATACGTGGAGGGCGCCGGCACGGAACAACTAACTTCCGGCGCCCGGCGCCCACGTGCGCGCCCGCACCGAGCCGCCGCGCAGAGGAGCGACGGCCGAATGCCGCGCGCGCTCCGCGATTGTGGACAGCGCAGCAAACACGGAGCCCGCGCGGCATTCGGCGATCAACAGCGATTGAGCGCTCGACGTCTCGACGTCTCGACGTCCATTGCTGGACGCGGGCGAGAAACACGCGCAGATCACCTCGGCGGCGAGCCGCTCAGGCACAGGCCGGCGATGCTGCTCGTGAACGACGTCCCCTCCTCGCGCCGGACCTCGACGGAGTTGCCCGTGAGCGGCGACGAGAACACCCCCTGAACGACGCCCGCCCCCTGCTTCGCCGTCACGGAGCGGCCGACGAGCGACCCGGGCGACACGGCCTCGATCGGCGCTCCCGGCGCGATCGCCTGCTCCTCGGGCAGCTCCGCGCGCCGGAACCCGCCGAACCGAACCGCCGTGCCGCCGCCCTTTCCCGGCATGATCTTTCCGATGCACTGCCCGAGCGGCGTGCCGACGACCGCGTACGTCACGGCGGCGTCCACCGGCGACCGCCTCGATTCGCCCACCAGGGTGACGGCGACGGCGAGGACGAACGAGGCGACCGGGACCGCGAGCGCGGTCGCCACGACGACCGCGGCGGCGCCGGACGTCGCCCGGCCGAACGAGGCGAGCTCGGCGCTCACGGCCTGCTCGAACGACCGCAGGATCACGACCTGGCGCGCGCGCACCCGCTCGAGGACGGCCGCGGCGACCAGGTTGTCGGCGGCACAGAAGCCGCACCGCGCGATCGCGCCGTCACCCGCGCCGAGCGGCGCGCCGCACACGTGGCACGCCGCCGGCTCGCCCGGGGCCGCCGGGGGGCGCGCGGCGCACGCCTCCTCGAGCCGCCGCTGCCTGCTGCGCATGACCGCGAGCACGGCCGCACCGGTCCCGACGGTGCCGAGCCACGCCGCCACCGTCATGCCGCCGGTGATCACGTTCCCCTCGGTGTCGGGGCTCACCCAGACCCCCAGCACGATGAGCGCGCCGAGCAGGGTGATCGGCACCGACGCGAGCGCGAACACGACAAGCAGCCGCGCGTGCCGCTGGGACGCCGTGACAAGCCTCCGCCGCAGCGCCTCCGAGAGCTGGCGGCGGCGCACGTCGGTCTGGAAGACCACGTGCGCCGCGGCGCGCAGGCCCTGCGCCGCCTCTACGGGCAGCGGGCCGCGGTAGTGGCACGCCGCGCAGTCCATGAGATCCGGGCTGGCGAGGGACACAGGCGCGGGTCGCCCGCAGCGCGGGCAATGCACGGCGAGCATGGACCGATTCTACGCCAGCCGCGTCTCGGCAGGTCAAGGCGGCTCACCGCGCCCCCCGCCTCGCCTTGCGCGCGCGCCGCCCCGCCGGCGCGAGCTCGCGGAGCGCCGCCGACAGCGAGGAGAACGTGCTCAGGACGCCGAGGTCGACGCCGACGAGGCTCATCGCGATCTCGGGGCGCACGCCGACCAGATAGACCCGCGCCCCGAGCAGCGCGGACGCGCGGCTGGTCATGCCCACCGTCTCGGCGACCCGGGCGTCCACGAACGGCACGCCCGTGAGATCGAGCAGCACGGAAGATGCCCTGTGCCGGCTCACCCCCTCGGACACCTTCTCGAGCACCTGCCTGGCACGGCCGCCGTCGATCATCCCGATGAGCGGCACGAGCAGCACGCCGGGCAGGAGCGGGATGAGCGGACAGCCCAGCTCACGCACCGTCTCCGAGAGCGCGCGCTCGATCTCGTACGCCCTCTGCAGGTCGGCGTGCTGCGACGACAGCGACTCCACCAGCGCGTCGCGCTCCAAGGCCGCGCCGAGCAGCGTCCCCCAGATCGCGACCGTCCCCTCGTCTCCGGCCATGGCAACGAGGGTCGGGCCGACGAGCACCAGGATCCCCCAGTCGCGCCGGGCAGAGCGTATCGGCAAGAGCAGCACCATGTGCGTGCCGTCCTCGGCCGACGGCGGCAGCATCGCCGCCGGCAGAAACGCCTCCGGCCGACAGCGGCGGCCGATCGGCGGGGTCGGGCTGCCGTCGCGGCTGTAGGCGCCGGCGACGACGAGACGGGAGCGCGCCTGCGGGTCGTCCCACAGCGCGAGGCAGCCCCAGACCACCGTGGTCGTCTCGAGCCACGAGAGCGACCGCGTCGCCTGCTGGGTGCCGCCGAGCAGGGCGAAGCTCACATCGTAATTGGTCCTCGCGAGCACCCCGAGCTGGCGGACATACTGGCTCTCGGCCTCGAGCCGGGCCCGCGCGATCGCGAGGCGCACGAGCTCCAGGAACGCGTCCACCCGCCGCCTGGCCGTGTCGTCCAGGGACGCGCCGCGCCGCTCGTGAAACTGGCCCAGCAGGCGGATCGTCGCCAGCAACGTCCCCACATCCATCGTGATGTCGACCGCCTGCCGGCAGGCGCCCCCGAGCTCGGTCGCCGAAGGCAGCGCGGCGCCCCGGAGCGCCGCGAAATAACCGTCGATCAACGACGTGACCGCCGGCCATACCTCGGTCGGCGGGAGGTCGGGCGGGAGCGGCTGGGGCAGGAGCAGGAGCTCGACCATCTGCCGGGCCAGGACGCCGCCGGCGTCCTCCTCGGGCACCGCGTCCTCCTTGTCGAGGAACTCCTGGATCGTGTTGCACCCGCACGAGCTCCGCACGGCGAGCGCGTTGGCCGTGCGCACGCCCTCGGCCGGGAAGGCCTCGCCGGCGATCATCGACGCAAGGAGATCGCACGCGGCGCTCCCCATCATCTCGAACCGCTGGCGCACCGTGGTCAGCGGCGGATCGGCGCTCTCCGCGTCCGGGATGTCGTCGAAGCCGATGATGGCGAGATCCTCGGGGACGCGGACGCCCGCCGCCTTCAGCTGGGACATCATCCCGAGCGCGTTCTTGTCGGTCGCGAAGACCGCCGCGGTGCACCCGGGCAGCCGCGCGAGGAGCGCCGGCGCGGCGCCCTGGCCGCCGCTGTACCAGTTGTTGTCGCTCCGGATGACCAGATCGGGGTCGAAGGCGATGCCCGCCTCGGCGAGCGTGTCCTTGTAGGACGCGAAGCGCTCGCGCACGTCGTACGCGTCGAAGTAGCCGACGAACGCGATGCGCCGGTGCCCGTGCTCGATCAGGTGGCGCACCGCGCTCCGCATCCCGCCGTGGTTGTCCGGGATCACGGCTGGACAGGCGACATCGGCGGCGCGCGTGCCGACGGTGATGAACGGGACCCGGCCGCGCGCGAGCGCCTCGATGCCATGCAGCTCGATCAGGACGATCCACCCGTCCACGTGCTCCCCGGCGAGCGACGGCGCGTGGACCTCGAACGGCGTACCGCGCAGCACCAGCGTGCGAAACCCGCGCTGCTGGGCCGAGTCATGGATGCCGAGCAGGACAGGGTTCCAGAACGAGCCGTCGAGAAAGGGGGAGATCACCCCGAGGGTGCGAGGGCGGGCCACGGCGCCGGCTGCCGGGACATGGAGCGGCGGGGCGTCGGTGCGGCGCGCCGGAGGGAGCGATGAGCGGCGCGCGGGAGGGAGCGATGAGCGGCGCCCCGGAGGGAAAGAAGAGCCGGTGCCGCGCCCCGAGCCCGCCCCCTGCCCCGGTGCGCCGGAAAGCTCGCCCCACTGCTCCGGCACCACGATGCCGCTGTCCCGGCGCTCCTGACCCATCCTCGCGCTCCCTCCCGCCCTGCTCGCCCACGTCCGGCCGAGCCTCTCCACTTCCGTGGCCGGCGCCATCCTTAATCGATTTCGGGCCGGAGGTGAGGAAAGCGACAATGCCCTGGCGCGCCCATCACCTCGCCTTGTGCGCGCCCCCCGCCGCCGGCGCGAGCTCGAGGAGCGCCATCGCGAGCGAGGAGAACGTGGCCAGCTCGCCGAGATCGACGTCGACGAGGCTCTCCGCGATCTCGGGGCGCACGCCGACCAGATAGACCCGCGCGCCGAGCAGGGCAGCCGCGCGGCTGGTCATGCCCAGGAAATGGGCGACCTGGAGGTCCACGAACGGAACGCCCGTGAGGTCGAGCAGCACGGACAGCGCCTCGTGCCGGCTCACCCCCTCGGCCACCTTCTCGAGCACCTGCTGGGCGCGGCCGCCGTCGAGCACCCCGATCAGCGGCACGAGCAGCACGCCGGAGAGGAGCGGGATGATCGGGCAGCCCAGCTCCCGCACCGTCTGCGACAGCGCGCGCTCGCTCGCGAACGCCTGCTGCAGGTCGGCGTGCCGCGCCGACAGCGACGCCAGCAGCGCGTCGCGCTCGAGGGCCGCCCCGAGCAGCGTCCCCCAGATCGCGACCGTGCCCTCGTCCCCGGTCATCGCGACGACGGCCGGGCCGATGAGCACGAGGATCCCCCAGTCGCGCTCCACGGAGCGTATCGGCAGGAGCAGCACCATGTACGTGCCGTCCGCGGCCGAGGGCGGCAGCATCTCCGCCGGCGGGAACGCCTCTCGCCGATGGCGGCTCCCGTTCGGGGGGACCGGGCTGCCGTCGCGGCTGTAGGCGCCCGCGACGACGAGGCCCGCGCGCTCCGCCGGGTCATCCCATAACGCGAGGCAACCCCAGACCATCGTGGTCGTCTCGAGCCACGAGAGCGACCGGTACTCCTGCTGGGTGCCGCCGAGCAGGGCGAAGCTCACATCGTAGTTGGTCCTCGCGAGCACCCCGAGCTGGTGGACGGAGCGGGTCTCGGCGTCGAGCCGCGCCCGCGCGCTCGCGAGGCGCGCCAGCTCCACGAAGTCCTGGACCCGCCGCCTGGCCGCGGCGTCCAGGGACATGCGGCGCCGCTCCGGGAGCTGATCCATCAGGCGGGCCGTCGACAGCAGGGCCCCCAGATCGGGCGTGATGGCGACGGCCTGGCGATAGGCTCGCTCGAGCTCGGCGGCCGGGGCGGGCGCGGTGCCCCGGAGCGCCGCGAAATACATGTCGACCACCCGCGTGACCGCCGGCCAGACCGCGTCCGGCGGGGTATCCGGCGGGAGCGGGCGCGGCAGGAGCAGCTGCTCGACCATCTGCCGGGCCAGGGTGTCGCCGGCGTCCTCCTCGGAGGCCATGTCCTCCGTGTCGAGGAAGTTCTGGACCACATTGCAGCCACACGAGCTCCGCAGGACGAGCGCGTTGGCGGTGCGCACGCCCTCGGGCGGGAAGGGCTCGCCGGCGACCATCGACGCGAGCAGCTCGCACGCCGCGCTCCCCATCATCTCAAACCGCTGGCGCACCGTGGTCAGCGGCGGGTCGGCGCTCTGCGCCTCCACGACATCGTCGAAGCCGATGATCGCGAAATCCTCGGGGATACGGACGCCCGCCGCCTTCAGCTCGGACATCGTCCCGAGCGCGTTCTTGTCGGTCCCGAAGACCGCCGCCGTGCACGCGGGCAGCTGCGCGAGGAGCGCCGGCGCGGCGGCCCGGCCGCCGCTGTACATGTTGTTGTCGCACGGGATGACCAGATCGGGGTCGAAGGGGATCCCGGCCTCGGCGAGCGTGCTGACGTAGGCGTCGCGGCGCTCGCGCACGTCGTACGCGGCGAAGTTGCCGACGAACGCGATGCGCCGGTGCCCGTGCTCGATCAGGTGGAGCACCGCGTTCCGGATGCCGCCGTGGTTGTCCGGGACGACGGCGGGACAGCGGACGCCGGCGGGGCGGGCGCCGAGCGTGATGAACGGGACCCCCGCGTCGGCGAGCGCCTCGAGGCCGCCGAACTCGATGATGACGAGCCACCCGTCCACCTGCTCTCTGGCGAGCGAGGGGACCAGGACCTCGGACGGCGTGCCGCGCAGCACCAGCGTGCGGATCCCGCGCCGCTGGGCCGACTCATGGATGCCGAGCAGGACAGGGCCCCAGAACGCGCCGGAGAGAAACGGGGCGACGACGCCGAGGGTGGGAGGGCGGACCGCCGCGTGCGCGCCCTCCGACAGGCGCGGATCAGCGCCGGAGACGCCGGCCTTTCCCCTGGCCTTCCGCTCCGCTGCGCCAGGCAGCTCGCCCCACTGCTCCGGCAACGGTACCGCACTGCCCTGGCGACGCTGACCCATTCCCGACGGCCTCCTGCTCCACAACCTGACCGCCTTTCCCACGGCCGCTGCGGACCGGCTACATCGTATACGCTGCGCCGCCGGCCCGGGCGAGGAGTCTCGTGTCCTGCCGTGGAATCCGGAGCGTGGCGTCAGACTGCGGACATGGCCGCCCCACACGCGGCGCGCGTGTCGACGCGCTTCGACGCGCTCCGACGACCGGCGCGCCGCCGGCGCCTGGCGTCGCTGGCGAGCTGGTCGGTGGTATCGTCGAGCAATGCAATACCGCGACGAACGAGACGCGCTGCGGGGGCGTGTGGACAGCCTCGAGGAGCAGCTCGCGGCGGCCAGGAAGGAGCTCGAGGAGCACCGCGACGACGATCGGGCCGCGCGGGTCGAGCAGATCGAGCGCCAGATGGCGGAGGCCCGCCGCGTGCTCGACCAGCTCGGCCGGGAGCTCGCCGCGGTGCGCGGCCAGCCGAAGCGGTCGTCGGCGGTGCCGCTCCTTGTAGCGATGGCGGGCGTGGGGCTCTGCGCGATGATCGCGAGCTATCTGCTGGCGCGGCCCGCGCGCGAGACGATGGCGATCGTCCAGCAGCCGGCCCTGCCCCCGCCTGCCCCTCCCGTCCCGGAGCTGCCGGCGCCGGTCCCCGAGCCAGCGCAAGCGCCGCCGGAGCCGTCCGCGCCGGCGAGCGAGGCGCCGTCGCGGACCGCGACCGCGACCTGGAAGGCGGCCGTCACGCGCGCCACGGGGCTCCCCCTCGCGGCCGGCGCGGCGTGCACCGTCGAGGCGGAGCTCGCGAGCTCGGGCGACGACATCCGCGTGCCCGCGCTCCGGGTCCTCTGCGGCGGCAAGCCCATCTACCGGTCGAGCGATCCGCTGAACGGCATGTCGATGTTCAGCAGCGGCGTGGAGGAGGACTCCGGTCCTGAGCCTGGCACCTATGCTTATGCCCTCTCGTACCAGGACAAGGGGTCGCGCGCCGGGGAGCGGGCCGAGGTCTCGCTCGACAGCATCCGCAAGGCGGGCGCCGTCTGGCGCGACTCGGCGCCCGCGTACCGCGTCGAGCTCACGCTGGCGTACCAGAGCCTGCCCGTCGCGGGGGAGCCGCTCCTCGACGCGACGCGGAAAGCGCTTCGCCGGTCCGCGCGCGTCACCGAGTCCACGGGACCGAGCCCGGTGAAGGTGGGCCAGAGGTGCGCGCTGCTCGTCTCGCCACTCCCGCGCGGCGGCAAGTGCCTCACGCGCCTCGCGTGCGCCGGCCGCATGCTCTATGGCGCGGGCACGACCGGCGTCTCCGAGTGCACGGTGGAGGGGGACAAGGTCGTCCGCGTCCACGACGGGAACACGACCCCGAACGGCGGCGACCCGGCGTTCGATCTCGACGCCGCGACGGGGCGCATCACCGTGAAAGACGACGTGGGCGGCGCCGCGTGGACCGTCGGCGTGCAGCTCGATCCGAGCGGCTAGACCAATCCGGCGGCGGAGACGGCTGAGCTGAAGAAGATTCAACGGCTCGTCTTGGAGCTCCAGATCGAGGCATATACACATATATATACGTACGCCGAGGTCGCGGGTGGTGAAGTCACGATCTTCGATGAGGGGCTGAACGCGGAGGTCAGCGCCCCTCTGGGCAATGACGCGCCTGGACTTCTTGCCCGGCTGGACATCATCTTATTCCGGCGCTCCGGGCTGATCCGCGACAGTCGCGGCGTCCCGGGCAGCGCGGCTCATGGGGAGGAGGTGGGGCGCTGGTGCTGTGTTCCCGAGGCGGATGCGGGAGACGCGTGGGACACGCGCTCGGTGGAAGGAGCGGTGCCTCGCGTGGGGACTGTACGCCGACATCTCCAGGCCGGCAGCGCCGAGCTTCAGGGAGTGAATTGAGCGAGGAAGATGTCTCCGGTCCCTGCATCGGTCAATGTCGTGCCACCGAAGTTCACCGACCCGAAGAACGCCCCCGTAACAACGGCGTTCCCGTTGCTGTCGATCTTGATGGACGAGCCGCCCTGCGGGTCCGTGTCGCCGTAGTTCTCGCTCCAGACATGGGTACCGCTGCCATCGAAGTGCGCCACGAACACATCGCTGCTGCCTGCGCTGGTCAGCGTGCCACCGCCGAAGTCCACCGCGCCCCCGATGTCGCCGGTGACGAAGACGTCCCCCGAGTCGTTGATCGACACTCCGCTCGCCATGTCCCAGTCTGTGTCGCCGAAACCGTGGCTCCAGAGATGAGTGCCGCTGTTGTCGAACTGCGCCACGAAGATGTCAGTGTTCCCTGCGCTGGTCAACGTACTGCCGCCAATATCCATGTTGCCCGTAAAACTGCCGACAACGGCCACGTTCCCGAGGCTGTCGGTCGCCACGTTAAGGGCGTCCGCTTCGCCAGAGTTGCCGAACGTCGTGTCCCAGAGGTACGTCCCGGAGCTGTCGAACTCGGCCACGAAAGCGTCGGCCGTATCCGGCACGGAGACGAGGGGCGTCGGTCCACCGCCGAAGTCCATGCTGCCATAGTACCACCCTGAGATGACGATGTTGTCGCTGCCGTCGATCGCGACGGCGCGGCCCGTCCCGGTGCCAGGGACCAAGGGGACGCCGAAGAACCGCCCGAAGACGGGGTTCCCAGAACTGTCGAGCTTCGCCAGGAACACGTCGTTGGAAACGGCGATCCCGAAATCGCTGCCGAACCTGAGGTTACCCGAGTAGTTCCCCGTGATGATCACGTTGTCCGAGGAGTCCACCGCGATTGCCATTCCCTCGGCGTATTCGAGCGGCCCCCCGCCGAAGCGATCGCTCCACACGTAGTTGCCCGAAGCGTCGAACTGCGCGACGAAGATGTCGGACATGCCGAGCGGGGACATCGGCCCTCCGCCGAAGTCTATGGCGCCGAACATGGTACCCACGATGTTAACGTTGCCGGCGCTGTCTGTGGCGACGCCCATCAGGTTCACGCCCTCGAACATCTTGCTCCAGATACAGTTACCGCTGTCATCGAACTTCGCCAGCATGACCCCATAGAACGTCGGGGTGTGCGCCCCACCGCCGAAGTCCACGCTCCCTTCCCCGCCTGCGGTGATGATGATGTTGTCGGACACATCCACGGTGACATCGCCGGCGTGCTGGTAGTTGATGTCGCCGTAGCGATTGCTCCACCCGTAAACCAGCGGCTGCTGGGAGGTGCCGACAGGCTCCGACGTGCGAGGGTCATCGCCATCGGGTAACGCGCTGCAACCGGAGGTCAAACAAGCCATCGACGCCACGCTGAACATGACAGCCAACCACGATTTTCGCATGATGATACGCTGCTCCTTGTCGGATGAAATCCGGCACATCACCGCCACACTGGCGTTGAGATCGACGCAATACACCCCCGCAGCAAACATGCTGCTGAACACATGAACAGATGTTTATATTCGTATTCTGGACCACATATATACAGGATGTCAACAAATTTTAACTGTCGGACACCCGATAGGTCCGGCGGCGATCTTAAGCAGGTGAACGTGCAGCTTGCGCCCCGCGGGAACCAACGCATCGCCACAAAGCCGACGACACGATTCATGAAGAGAGGGAAGGCGTTTTCATTGTCACGGACAGGGATGGCACGACCCAGACCTGCGACGATACCTACATCTACGAAGGGCAGCGCCTCTGTCGTGCATCTCGCCGGTCGAGCCGGGGTTGTCCATCAAGAGCAGCCTGCGCAGCGAGGTCATCGCGAACGTCACCGAAGGCACGTGCTCGAGCGCGCTGCTCTCCAGGCGCAGCTCCTCCATGCCGGTGAGCGCGGCCATCTCCAGCGGCAGCGACGTGAGCGTGTTCTTCTCGAGCTCGAGCAGCGTCAGGCGCGTGAGCCCGCCGAGCCAGGAGGGGACCTCGGTGAGCTTCGCGCCCCACAGGTACAGCGATTGAGGTGCACGAGGTCCGGTAGGCGCGAGATCCCCGCGACGTCGGCGTCGCCCGAGACCCCGGTGAGCTTGAGGCTCCGGACCCCCGAGGGGCTCTTCAACGCCGCGCGGAGCGACTTCACGATGCCTGCCATCGGCCCCGAGGACACCGCGGACCTTGCGGCTGGAGATCGACGGCTCGGACGAAGTCGCTGCACGAAGGCACCTCGCCCCGTGGGGGAGGATCTCGTCCTGGACCGCGCCGGTCGCGCCGCTCGCGCCGACCTTGCCGCTTCGAGCTCGCCCCTCGCCCGCGTCGTCCAGTCCGCCCCTCTGGGCGTGAGGTCTCGCATCGAGGCATAGGCAAATATGCCTATGCCTCACGCCCGAGGCATAGGCGAATATGCCTATGCCTCGGGCGTGAGGCATAGGGTACGACATCGTCGCAGATGACCTGCATCGGGTGATGCGAGGACGGACGGCGATCTTCGAATTCTTAGAATAGAGAGGCGGGACGAATGAAAACGCTTCGCAATTTCGGCGTGATCGCTCCTGGGATCGTTGCGCTCGCGGCGTTCGCGGCGCTGGGCTGCGCCAGCCAGGGAGAAGCAACGACCGAGGCATCATCGGGCGGCAGCGCCGGAGGGCCCGCTGGGCCCGGCTCCAGCGCCTCCGGCGCCACGGGTAGCACGTCGGCGACCGGTGGCTCGTCGGCAAACGGTGGCTCGTCGACAACCGGTAGCTCGTCGGGGACGTTCAGCGGCGCCGGCGGCAGCGGCGGGCGCCCGGACTCGGGGGAAACTGGCGCGGGCGGCGGGGCCGTTGCCGGCTCCGGCTCGAGCGGCGCTGGCGGAGAGGCGCAGAGCGCGGGCTGCGGCAGCGCGACCGCGCCGAAGAGCGGCCGTTTCAGCGTCGATGTCGGGGGCACGACGCGCGAGTACATCCTCGCCGTGCCGGACAACTACGATTCGAAGCACCCTTACCGGCTGATCTTCGCCTGGCATCCCCGCGGTGGCTCGGCCGAGCAGGTCGCGACCGGGTTCGGCGGCGGCTACTACGGCCTCCAGAGCCGCGCCAACGGCTCGGCGATCTTCGTCTCGCCCGAGGGCATCGACCAGGGCTGGGCGAACACGGGGGGCCGCGACATCGCGTTCCTCCGGGCCATGCTCGACCGCTTCCGCGCCGAGCTCTGCATCGACGAGAGCAGGATCTTTTCGACGGGGTTCAGCTACGGCGGCATGATGTCCTACGCGATCGGCTGTGCGATGGGCGACGAATTCCGCGCCATCGCCTCCATGTCCGGCGCGCTCTACAGCGGCTGCGAGGACGGCGACAGCCCCGTGGCCATGTGGGGCGCTCACGGCAAGAGCGACAACGTGGTTCCGCTCGAGAACGGTCAGAGCGCTCGCGATGTCTTCCTCGAGCGAAACCACTGCGGTCAGCAGACCACACCGGTCGAGCCGAGCCCCTGCGTCAGCTACGAGGGCTGCGACGCGGGCTATCCCGTCGTCTGGTGCGAGTTCGACGGGGGCCACGCCCCGCAGAACAACTCCGGCGAGTCGATCTGGAGCTTCTTCTCGAAGTTCTGAACCGGGTGTCGCTCGAACCAGCGCCACGTTTCAGGGCGCATCGAATCGCAGCGTGGATTGAATGGATGGGTCCGGCGATGGTGATCAAAAATCTGCCAGCGAAGCTCTTGATAACTGGAATCCTGGGCATCTGCTCCGGAGGGTGTGGTTCGTCGGCCGACGATACCAGCGGAGGGACGACGAGCAGCAGCTCCGGCGGCGCGGCGTCGAGCGGTCCCGGCGGAGCGACCGGCACGGGCGGCGACGCCGGCACGGGCGGCGCGGGCAGCGGGACCACCGCGGGCAGCGGAACCACGGGAGCCGGTGGCGCTGAGGAGACGGGCAGCGGCGGCAGCGGCGGCGGCGCAGGCGGGACGCCCGGCGCTGGCGGCGGCGGCAACGGCAGCGGGAGCGGTGAGGCGACGATCGTCCCCGATCCGTCGTGGACCTGCGGGATGCCGGACGGCATTCCGCTCCCCACGCGCGGCGAGCTCGTCTTCCGGGCGACGCTCCAGCTCGGCGAGACCCACGACGTCGGGACCACCCAGTTCGGCCACCGCCGCCTCCTCGACGTGAAGGGGGGCACGCTCACGGGCGACAAGATCCAGGCCACGTTCCTCACGGGCGGCATGGACCTCGAGCTCACGCTGTCGAACGGATCCGTCGAGCTCGAGGAGATCAACATCCTGAAGGCGAGCGACGGCAGCTCCATCTTGCTGCGGACCTGCGGCGTGGCCGCCGCCGGCGATGACGTCGTCCGGATCGTCCCGGACTTCGAGGTCGCCAACTCGAGCTCGCTCGCGTGGCTCAACACCGGGAAGTTCGCGGGCACCCGTGTCGTCAACGCCGCGGCGGGCACGATCCAGCTCGACGTCTACGACATCAGCAAGGTGGCCGCCGGAGAGCCGAAGATCCAGCTCAAGGATCCAGAGGGCGTCCCGAACCAATCGTGGGAGTGCTCGAAGGCGACCGGGGCGAGGGGCTCGAGCGTGTTCACCGAGACCGTCACGCTCGGCTCATCCGTGTCTGTCGGCGCGAGCAAGCGCGGCACGCGCAACATCATCCCCATCACCGGGGGCACGGTCACCGGCGGAACGCTGCTGAGCGGCCTGTCGGGCACGGTGCTCCCCGGAGGCGCCGACTACCAGCTCATCGGATCGACCACGGTGCTGGACGCCCGGTACGCGCTGTCCTCCAAGGACGGCGAGGTCATCGTGGTGAGGAACTGCGGACCGTTCGGCGCGCTCATTCCTGTCTTCGAGACGCGCGCGGACGGCCCCTATGCGATCCTCAACACGAAGCAGTATGTGAGCTCCGACCCGGGCGGCGCGGGGGGCGGAGTGAGCCTCACCTTCTACGAGCGCAAATAGAACATAGAACAGCAGAGCCGCGGTGACGCCGGTGCCTCCGGGTGGCCAGAGGCACGACGGCCACGGCGGTGGGCGTCTCGGGTAAAGCTACCAGGGCCTCGGGATGTGGTCGGCCATCTCCGCCGACGTCTCCCGCGCGGCGCGGACCGCCGCGAGCCAGTGGACCTGGTCCGGGTCGCCGTCCCACGGCGGCGCCTCGCGCCAGCGCGCGTCCCAGTACTCGCGCGCGGCCGCCTCGGCCGTCGCGAGCTCGCTCTCGTCCTCGGGCGCGTCCTCGACGCGATCCGCGAAGTACCGCCATGGTTCCGAGTCGCGGTTGCACCGCTTCGACCGAGGGGGCGCAGGCTCCCCGTCGAGGATTCCGTCGCTGCTCCGGAGATAGGCATCGTAGGCGCTCTGCGCCATCGCGTCGCGCCGGCTTACGATGACCCAGTGCGCGCACGTCTCGCGGTACGCCTCGGCCCAGGCGCGGTCCTCCTCGGGCACATCATCGCGCCAGGCGCCCGCGTGGAGCTCGCGCAGTGCTCGCTGGCTCGCCTCCACGTCCTCGCGACTCGCGCCGCTCGCGCGCCACGCGGCCACGAGGGCTCGCTCGCGGGCCGCGCTCGGTCCCAGCAAGTTCGCCTCCGCTTGCTGGCGGTACCAGTGATAGGGAGGATCCACCATCCGGGGGATGTTCCTCTTCGTGGAGAAGGGTCTCTGGCCTCGTCCCAGCCGGAAGCCCCGCTGGAAGGCGCGGAGCGCCTCGGGGCCGTGGCCCTGGGCCACATCGTCGGCCGTCAGCAGCTTCCAGAGATAGGTCGTGTCCAGGCGCGCGAGCGCCTCGGCCTGCGTGATCGGCTTTCGCTCGAGAGCCCCATAACCGGCAACGAACGCCCGCTTCACGGCGGCGATCAGCATCGGCCACGGCGGGGCGGCTCTGCCGTCGACCCAGTGGTTGAACTCTTTCCGGTGCGCCTCGGCCCACGCGCGTTCATCCTCCTCTAACAGATCGTCTCGCCATGCCGTGCCGCACACCTCGCCCAGGTTCTGGACGTAGGACTTCCATTCTCGTGGGTCCTTGGTCATGAACATGACCGACCCATTGCCCGCCTCACGCGCGACGAGATAACGTTTCACGGTTGATCCCCGCCAGGAGGGTCTGTGGGCTCTCCGCCCGTAGGGAACGAGTCGGACGGTCTGGGAGGGCATCCCCAGCCCTCCCCTGCGCCGAGCGGGCAGAGGAGCGGCGCGAACCGAGGAATAGCCCACCCCGGAGGCGGCCCCGGAAGGGTGATCATGGCTTGGATGATATCATCCGACTCGATCGCATCTATATCGACCATCTTCGGATCCACCTTCTCGGGCTCGTACCGAAAATCCCACACGTACTTGCACTCGATGTCGGTGTACGCGGGCAGCAACTTCTCGATCTCCCTCTTCGCGTCAGGGACGACCCACGACGCAAAGTCTTCGGCGCAAAAGAGATAGTTCGGAAGATCGGGCTTCTCCCTGAGACAGCGGAGCATATCGTCCACGGTGATGTACTTATTCGGACGGTCGTACCAACCGCTCCATACCCTCGTTGTCGCGGCAGATGACCTTGCCCACCTGGTCGTTCTCGTCCCTTGTCTTCAACCATTCCTTCGCCAGCTCGTGCATGGTCCAGCGCTTCATCTGCGTCAGGTTGTCGTGCGGCATCGCCGCGATCTGACGTCTCAGCTCCGCGCGATCTTCTGGGTCCATGATCGAGCAGCCGACGACGAGCGGAACGAGCACGGCGACACGCAGACGTCTCATACGCCTCCCTCCCGAGCGTGACGCACGCTACACCGCGCCACGTCTCCGGACAAGACGTCCCGCCGGCCATGGAGCACGAGCGACAAGGCATCCCGTGTGCATGGCGCCCGCAACGTCGGCCCTCGTGGCTCTCTCACGTGCGGCGACGACGACAATCACCAGGCTCAGCGGCGGGTCATCCCAGCGCACCACAGCCATTGCTTATCGCAGGGACGAAATCGAAACCCCGAACGTTCACCTGGCCTGGCGCGGAGAGATCCCCGCAATACCGCAGGCGAGCTCCGAGAGCACGGTCACGGCCGCGCCGTACACGCCGGCGTCCTCGGAGCTCGCGTTGCCCTGCAGGCTCCGCCGGTAGACACCCTGGGCGATCGCGGCGAGGCGAAAGACGCCGAAGGCCATGAAGTACGGCCACGCGTCGATGCCGCTGCGACCGGAGAGCTCGCAGTAGGAGGCGACCATCTCGTCCTCGGTCGGGATCCCGAGCGACGCGACATCGACCCCGGCAAGGCCGCCACGGCCAGGGAGGTTGATGCGGTAACCCATGCAAGCGTACGCGAGATCGCTCACCGGATGTCCGAGCGTCGAGAGCTCCCAGTCGATCGTCGCGATCGCCTCGGGCGCGGCGCCGGTCGAAAAGATGATGTTGTCGATGCGGTAGTCGCCATGGACGAGCGTCGTCTCGCCGTTCGCCGGGACATTCGCGGAGAGCCAGCGCATGAGCGCCTCCATCGCCGGCACCTCGCCCGTGCGCGACGCCTCGTATTGCTTCGACCAGCGGTCGACCTGTCGCGCGACGAAGCCGCCCACCTTGCCGTAGTCCCCGAGCCCCACGGCGGCGTAATCGACGCGATGGAGCGCCGCGAGGACACGGATGTACGCTGCATAGATCGCGCGGCGCTCTTCGGAGGTCGCGAGCTCAGGCAACCTCGGATCCCAGAAGATCCGTCCGGCGGCATACCGCATGACGAAGAACGGCGCGCCGAGCACGGAGCCGTCCTCGCAGAGGGCGAGCGCGTCCGGGACGGGCACCTCGGTGTCGCGGAGAGCGCGCATGACCCGGTACTCGCGCTCGACGGCGTGCGCGGAGGGAAGGAGCTTGCCGGGCGGCTTCTTCCGCAAGACGAGCTCGAGATCCCCGCCGGCTCCGCCGTCGACGCCCACCCAGTACGTCGGGTTCGACTGACCGCCCTTGAACTGGGCGACGGTCACGGCGCCTCCCGCGCAGCCTTCGACGTGCGCGGTGAGCCAGCGGCCGAGGGCCGCTTCGTCGATCCGGTGCGCCTCGCGGGGCGCGCGTGTGTTGGTCGGCGGCGTGAGGGCCATCGCAGCTCCGACGCTATCACGCAGCCCTTCGGCCTCCTATACTGCCGCTGTGACGATCTCCTTCGATCTGCCCCCCGATCTGGCCGATCTCCGCGGCCGCGTGCGCGCGTTCGTCGACGCGCATGTCATTCCGAACGAGACGTCGATCCTCGACGAGGATCGCGCGGGACGGAGGGATACGCTCACGGCGCTCCGCGAGCGCGCGCGGGCCGAGGGGCTGTTCGTCCCGCACCTGCCCGCGGAGCACGGCGGGCTCGGGCTCGGCGTCATGGGCATGTGCGCGCTCTTTCGCGAGATGGGCCGCTCTCCGCTCGGCGCGGCCTGCTTCAACTGCGACGCGCCGGACCAGGGCAACATGGACCTCCTGCACAAGGCGGCGTCGCCCGCGATCCGCGCCAAATACCTCGCGCCGCTCGCCCGGGCCGAGATCTCGAGCGCCTTCTCCATGACCGAGCCCGCCCCCGGCGCCGGCGCGGATCCATCGAATCTGCGCACGAGGGCGGCCAGGGTCGACGGCGGCTGGGTGATCGATGGCCACAAGTGGTATACGACCGGCGGCGGTGAGGCGGCGTTCCTCATCGTGATGGCGCGGACGTCCGACGATCCTCGCACCGGCGCGACGTTGTTCGTCGTCGATCGTCACGCCGAAGGCGTCGAGCACGTGCGCGACATCCCCGTGATGAGCCCGCCAATGCTCCAGCACCGCGAGGCCGAGCTCCGCTTCCGCGCCGTGCGCGTCGGCGACGACGCGGTCCTCGGCGGCGTCGGCGAGGGGTTCCTCCTCGCGCAGCGGCGCCTCGTGCCGGCGCGCCTCACGCACTGCATGCGCTGGCTCGGCTGGGCCGACCGCGCGCTCGGGATGTGCCGCGACTACGTCCTCACGCGGGAGAGCTTCGGCAAGACGCTCGCTCACCACCAGATGATCCAGAAGAAGATCGCCGACGCAGCGTCGGGCATCCACGCCGGCAACCTGATGACGCTGCACTGCGCGGCGATGCTCGAGCAAGGCAAGGAGAAGGAGGCGCGCCCCTACTCCTCGATGGCGAAGAACCACGTCGCCCGGCTCCTCTGCCAGGTGCTGGACGACGCGATCCAGATGCACGGCTCGCTCGGATACAGCGAAGACATGCCGTTCTCGCTCTGGTACCGATTCGCCAGGTCCGCTCGCATCGCCGATGGTCCGGACGAGGTGCACGACGTCGTTGTCGCGCGCGACTTCTTGCGAGGGGCGCTGACGACGCTGATCTGAGCGGGCGCCCGCGGAGAGGCATCCGAGCGGCCTCAAGCGGGCCCTCCACGTTCGCCCTGCTCACGACCGCTCGACTCCTCCGCAGGGCTGCCGGCCTGAGGAGGCGACAGCGCCTCTGACGCGGGGGGCTACTTACTCGCGGCGGACGCGGGCGCGCATGTGCTCGGTGCCCGCGAGGCGCGCGAAGAACTCGAGCAGGCCGATCTGCCCGCTCATCAGGCTCTGCTGGACCTCCTCGATGGCGCACTCGGCCCCGAGCGCCCCGCCGTACGTGTACGTCGAGCCGAGCTTGCTCACGCACTCGGTCACCTCGGGCGCGCTGGCGAGCGTCTCCGCAAGGCCCTTCGCGCCGGCGACAGGCCGCTTCTCGTCCGCGACGGCGATGTAGCCCGAGTCGTCGATGGGAAGGCCCCCCTCGTCGGCGCGGTAACGCCCCATCTCGTCGAAGTGCTCCAGCGCGAAGCCCGTGGGGTCGAAGCTCGCGTGGCACGTGTTGCAGCCGTCGGCCGAGATGTGGATCTGCTCGTAGCGCGCGCGCGTGGTCGTCTTCCCCGGATCAGGCTTGGTGATCGCCGGAATGTTCGCCGGCGGCGGGGGGATATGGCCGCAGAGGAGCCGCTCGAAGACGAGCAGACCACGGTGGGTCGGCGACGAGCTGTCCATGCGCGAGTTCCCGGCGAGGAGGGAGCCCTGGGCGAGCAGCCCAACGCCCCACTCCAGAGGCCGCTCCACGCGCTGGAAGCCTTGACCGGTGACGCCGCCGTATCCGTAGAACGTCGAGAGCTGGGCGTTCAGGAAGGTGGTTGGCGCGGTCAAGAGCTCGGTGACGCCGGCGCCGCGCGTGTAGATGATCTCCTCGAGGAAGAGGCGCGTCTCCTCCTGCATGAGGGCGCCATACGTGCTGAAGTCGGGGATCTTCTCCTTGGCGATCCCGTTCACCTTCCCGTAGCTGAGCCACTGCTGCAAGAAGCGGCTCATCGCCTCGTGGCCGCGCGGCGTGCTCAGGAGCGCGCGCGCCTCCTCGACGAGCGCCTCCGGCGAGCTGAGCTCCCCGCGCGCCGCCTTGTCGAGCAGCTCGGGCGTGGGCGTCGTGCCCGTGGTGTTGTAGGCCAGCGCCGTCGCGATCTCGTGCTGGGTCAGCTCGTAGCGCCCGGCGTTCGGCACGCCGATCTCCGAGCGGTAGAATGCCTGGGGCGACTGGATCATCGACACCAGCGTCCACTTGAGCCCGACGCGGAAGTCGGACTTTCCGCTCACCGAGGCGTGGAGCGCCAGGAGCTCGCCCTTCTCCTCCTCGGTCACCGGGCGGCGGAACAGCCGCAGCCCGTGCCGCGTGACGAACTCGGCAGCGCACTCGGGGCCGGGCTGGGCCGCTGCGCACGGGAGCGAGGCGGCCAGCGCGGCGTCGGCGGTCACGATGTCGGCGACCTCCTCCGCCGTGCTCAGGAGCTCCTTCGCGGTCTGGGCGCCGACCTGCAGCGCCTGCGCGTCGTTGGTGAAGCCGAGCTCCGATGTCGGGTCCGTGCCCAGCCGGACGCCGGACCAGGCCGCCGCGCCGAGCTCGGGGAAGACGTCGCGGAGGCTGTTTTCCAGCTCCAGGGCGGAGAGCCGCCGCAGCACCGGAGCGCCGACCTGCGCCTGCTCGCACGAGCTGCCGTCGATGACGGGACCTTTCACCGGGTCGTCCTCACCCCCCATGCTGCCCGCGCCGCACGCGAGGAGCGAGGACGAGAGCCCGGCGAGCGCCCACGTTTGCCAGCGCTTCATGACTTCAGCTCCTGGATCGGCTGCGCGCTCTGCGCGCCGAACCTGTTGATCGAGACGCCCATGGCGTCGCCGAGCGTCGCCAGCATGTTGACGTGGTCGGTGTCGACGTCGACGACGCCGCGGCTCGCGATGCGGCCGCCGGCATTGCCGATCAGGATCGCCGGGAGGTACGAGTGGACGATCTGGTTCCCGAGATAGACGTCGTGGACGTTGGAGTTGTGATCCGCGCCGTCGCCGATCTCACTGCACACATAGATGAGCGAGTTGTGGAGGACAGTGTTGCCGGGATCGAGCGGATCCGGCTGGTCGAGGAGGGTGAGCAGCTTCTCCGCGAGCCGCGCGAAGAACCAGCTCTGGACAGTCGCGAACTCCATGCGACCCGGCGGCTCGCGGGCGTGGGACGTGGCCCCATGGTAGGGGCTCTCGCTCCCGGGGCCGCCGTCGAAGCTCATGGGGAGATCGCAGTTGACCCACAGGTTCTGCATCGTGACGACGCGCGCCGTGCCGCACACCATGGCGTTCGCGGCGACCTCGAGGTGCGCGTCGACGACGCGCCGCAGGTTCTCTTGCTCGAACACGCTCTTGCCCGCCAGCGCGTCGAGCGCCGGCAGCGCCGGCTTGCTGCTGCAGCCGTTCATGACCGGCCTGTCGGCCGCGGCCTTGAGCGAGCGCACCGACTCGAGGTGTACGGCGAGCTTGTTCTGCTCCTTCGTGAGGCCCGAGAGCGCGCTCTGCATCCTCTCGAGCTGGCGCTCGGTGAGCCCCAGCGCCTCGTTGCGGAACGCCACCTCGTCGGCCTCTGGCCCGCTCCCGCCGCCCTGCTGCCCGCCGCCGACGGCCCCGAGCATGGCCGCCGCCGCGGCCGCGGGGTCCTCCGTCGGGCGCACCCACACGCCCCCGTGCTGAATCAGGTACGAGTTCTTGTCGAACCCGGTCCCGTCCTGGTACCTCCGATAGGGGTTGGCTCCGAGGTTGTAGGCCTCGACGCCAAGCGCCTGCGCGATGGTGTGGTCGACCGAGTCGACCCCGGCGCCGTCCTTGACGCCGGTGAGCACGCCGGAAACCGCCTCGTGGTTGTTGAAGCCGTTGATGCCGAGCCCGCGGCAGACATTGATGTACTTGCCGAAGGGCGCGAGTGGCGAGAGGACCGTGGAGCCTTTCAGGAAGTCCGCTCCCGAGCCGTAGGGCTCGGCATACTCCATGGGCATGCCATGGGGGACGAAGTAGATGAACAGCCGGACCGGCGCGGAGCTCGGCTCGGCCAGCGCCAGGTTGCTCATCCGGAAGGCCAGCGGCGCCGCGATGCCGGCCCCGAGCGCCTTCAAGAAGATGCGCCGTCCCAGCGCGAGCTCTCTCTTCTTGTACCCTGTCTCAAGAAAACGCATCTCGTCCCTCCATTCGGGCAAGCAAGCACGCCCCGTGGGTGACCGTCGTAGTCTTGCTATGTTGTTGCTTCGTCAAGCAAGCAAGCGTGGTATCCCGAAGTATCTCACAGCTGGCATACGAAGCAACCCACGACGAGCGGGCGGGATACACCAGCCGCTTCTCGTCGCGGGGGCGAAATCGAAGACCGAGCCTTCACATGGGGAACCGGCGTTGGGTGTCGTGCGCCGCGGGGGCTACCGCCCGAGCACCTCGTCATAGAGGTCCTCGTACGCGCGCGCCATGCGGTCGATCCCGAACCGCTCCATCACCCGCGCCCGCCCGCGCAACCCCATCTCCGCGCGATCCTCCCGCACGGCCACCGCCTCGAGCGCGCCCGCCAGGGTCTCCGGCGCTCCGGGCGGCACCAGCATCCCTGTCTCGCCATCCACCACGATCTCCGGATTGCCCCCCACCCGCGTCGCGACGATCGGCAACCCCGCCGCCGCCGCCTCGATGAGCGTCAGCGAGATCCCCTCCGTCAACGACGCGAGCGCGAACACGTCGAACGCCGGCAACAGCTCCGCCACGTCCCCGCGCGTCCCCGTGAACGTCACCGCCCCGCCGAGCCCGAGCCGCGCCGCCTGCGCCTCGAGCGCCGGCCGCCGCGGGCCGTCGCCGATCAGCGTCAGATGCGCGTCGGGCCGCGTCGCGCGGAGCCGCGCGAAGGCGTCGAGCAGCGTCGCGTGATCCTTCTCTGGAGACAGCCGCGCGACACAGCCCACGTGATAGCCCGACGCCGGCACCCCGAGCCGCGCGCGCGCCGCGCCCGCGTCGCCCGGCCGGAACACGTCCGTGTCCACGCCGTTCAAGATCGTCACGACCTTCGCCGGATCGACATGCTCCACCTCGAGCGCGACCGCCCGCGCGTCGTCGCTCACCGCCACCACCCGGTCCGTGAGCGCCGCGGCCAGCCGGTTGACCAGCACCTTCCGCTTCTGCTTCGGGTAGTTGCGCCCGTGCTTCGTGTGGATGACGCGCGGCCCGCCGCCGCCAGGGAGCGCCGCCGCCCGCAGGAGGCCCGCCGCGAGCGCGCCATAGAGGTGCGGCCCCGGGTTGTGCGTGTGCACGAGCGCGATCCCCTCGCGCCGCAGCCACGCCGAGAGCCTTAACGGCAGCCCCGGGTCGAGGCCGGGCTTGCGCGAGAGCACCACGAGCGGCACGCCGAGCCGCGCCAGCTCCTCGGCCAGCGCGCCGGGCTCCTGGAGCGCGCACACGACCGGCGCGAACCGGTCGCGCGCCATCCTGTCGAGCAGCCGGAGCACCACCCGCTCGAGCCCACCCACGTTGAGCGAGAGCACCACGTGGGCGACCTTCGCGGGACGGCCCGGCGCGGCGCGCGGCGCCGGCCGGACCCCGGGCGCTCCAGTCACGCCGCGGCCCCGCGGCCGAACTCGATCGGCACCTCGGTCATGGTGAAGCGGAACTTCCCCCCCGAGGTGACCGGGATGTCGCTGACGAGCTGGACCCGGATGTCCGCCCGCTCCCCGAGGAACCGGCGCAGATCGCGCTCGATGGCCTGCGACGTCTCCGGCCCGTACCCCTCGCCCGGGATGATCTTGATCGTGATCGCCCGCGTCTTGTCCTGGTGGACCTGATACCGCTCCACCGTCGGGTTGTCCTTGAAGAAGTAGGGGAAGAACACGGACGAGAGGAGCTGGCCGTCCGTCCCGACGATCATGTCGAGCACCCGCCCCTCGACCGAGGCGAGCAGCGGCAACCCGCGGCCGCACGAGCAGGCCTTGTCGGCCGCGACCACCACATCCTCGTTCTTGTAACGCAGCAGCGGCATCGACCGGCACACGAGATCGCTCAGGATCACCTCGCCCGGCTCGCCGGGCCGCGCGTGCCGGCCGCCGCGCACCACCTCGAGGAAGACGTTCTCGATGTTGAGGTGCTTGCCCTCGTGGCGCTCACACTCCGCGCCGATCAGCATCATCTCCCTGCACCCGTAGCGGTCGTAGACCGGCGCCTGGAACGCCCGCTCGATCACCTCGCGCTGGTGAGGAAAGAGCCGCTCCGCCGTCGCGATGATCCCCCTCGGCGTGGGCAGCCGGTGCCCCGTCTCGAGCGCATAGCGCGCCGTGTAGTAGAGAGGGCTCGTGTACCCCACAACCAGGTTCGGCTGGTAGCGCCGGATCTCGTCCACCACCCCCGCGAGCCGCTCCTCCGCCAGGTTCCACGCGCTGACCGTCTTCTTCCGGATCAGCGCCTCGTGCAGCGTGCGCTTCGCCTTCTTCCAGCGGGGCTCCAGGGTCGGAATCCCCCAGATGTACAGCTCCTTGTCCCCGATCCGGCCGCCGGCCCACGCGTCGGAGCGCAGGGCCGCGGCGCTTCTACACTCGTACGTCGCGTGATCGTAAAAGAAGCGCGCAGGCTCTCCGGTCGATCCGCCCGTACCGCTCCTGAAGAGCTTGCCGCGCCACCCATCCGCGATGAGCTCGCTGCCGTGCGCGCGGAGATCGGCTTTGGTCAACACCGGAAAGCGCGCGAGATCCTCGGGCGCGTGCACGTCCTTGACCCGCACCCCGTATTCGGCGAAGCGGCGCCGGTAGAAGGGCACGCTCTGCTCGGCAAAGCGGAGGGCCGCCAGCATCTTTCTCCAGTTGAGCTCCCTGAGCTCGCGCTCCGGACGCCACTGGGACCGCTCCAGCTCCCCCAGGTAGGCCAGCGTGGCTCTCCCTCGGAGTTTCGTCTCGTAAAACGGAAAGAGCACGTTCCGAAAGAGGGTTGAATACATGGCTGCTGAGGATTCTTTCGAACCTCGGCCACACAGTCAAGCAGCCACGGCCGGGTCGCCGCTTCCCCACGCGCGCGCCGCCCACGCCCCCGCGCCCACCCACATGTCGCGCACGCCACGCCACCCGCGGCCACGATTGGTTACCGCGGAGATGGCATGAGTGAACTCCTCATGACAGCGGCGCGGCTCAGCTCGATCCGCTCACCGCGGCGCGGTGACACGCGCGCTGCGCCCCCCCTCGCCCCCGCCCGCCGGCGCAGCCGGGCGAGCCATCACACATGAGCTCTTCCGTCCACAGCGCGGCTGTGACTCGGCGCCTCACTGCAGCGTCGGCTCCGCTTCTTGCTGCCAGAGCGCCGCCAGCGCGAACGTCTTGGCGTTCTCCGGCACGGCCTGGCAAAAGCTCTGCCGCCGCCCCGGGTCCTGAATCCATTGCGCCCGCGCGACGAGCCGCTGCATCGCCACCGTGATCGCCTCGCGCGCCGCCTCGTGGTGGCCGCAGGCGCGGAGCGACTCGGCATAGACGAGCCGGATCTGCGCCTCGCCCTCCTCGGTCCCGCCGACCGACACGAGCAGCCCGAGCCCGCGCCGGGCCGCCTCGAGCGCCTCCGCTGCCCGGCCCTGCTCGAGCAGCACCCGCGCGCGCACCGAGAGCGCGTGCGCCTGGAGCGTCGGCACGTGCGCCAGCATCGCCACGGCCGCGCCCGCCTCGTTGTCCGCCGCGTCGAGGTCGCCGAGCCGCGTCAGGATCGCGGCGAGGTACGCCCGCGAGCGCGCCTCCTGCCGCCGGTTCGCCTGCGCCACGAAGGCGTCGATCGCCTCGGCCGTGGCCGCGCGCGCCGCGCCGAGATCGCCCTGCTGGATCCAGAGCAGGCCCTGGTTCTGCTTGGCGAACGCCGCCACGTTGTAGAGCCCGAGCCGCCCCGCCTCCGCGAGCGCGTCGCGCAGCTCGGCCTCGGCGCGGCCGTACACCCCGAGCTGGAGCAGGCAGTGCGCCGCGTTCACGCGGCTCAGGCACGCGTTCCTGAGGTCGCCGGTCTGGAGGTAGGCGGGGATGCTCTGCTCCGTGCACGCGAGCGACGCCGCAGGGTCGCCGTAGCAGAGCGCCCGCGACGCCCGGAGCGCGTGGATCCGCGCGGCCACCGCCGCGTCGCGCTCGGCGAGCGGCATCGCCACCCGCGCGAGCTCCTGCACGATCTCCTCCGCCGCGGCGTACTGGCCCCCGTGCAGGAGCGACCCGGCGATGCGCGCCAGCGCGCTCACGGAGGCGCCGGTCGCCTCCGCGACGTCGACCCACGAGCCGCGGTCCCCGCTGCCCGGGCCGGCCCCCCGGAGCTCCTCGACGAGATCCGCGAGCCGGTCGCCCATGCCGAGGCGCACGCGCATCGACGCGGCCTCCCCGGCCGCCGCGTACCAGAGCGCGCTCTTCCGGGGGAAGCCCCGCATCGCCATGACGGCGCACCGCTCGGCCTGGGAGGCCTCGCCGAGCCACTTGTGCGCCTCGGCCTGGACGAGGCGCAGCGCCGCGAAGAACTCGCCGTCCACGTCGGCGCTCGCGGCCCCCTGCTCGGCGCGCTGGATCGCGGCGCGGAAGTCGTTCGCCCCGAGCGCCTGCTCGGCCGCGCGCCGGAACCAGACGACCGCGCGCTCCGCGTCGCCGCCGCGCTCGAAGTGGTCCGCCAGGAGCGCCGCGTCGCGCTCGCCGGCCGCGTCCAGCCACTCGCCGGCGAGCAGGTGGCCGAGCGCGCGATCCGCGTCCGTGAGCGTCGCGTACGCCGCCTCGCGCACGAGCGCGTGCCGGAACGCGTACTCGTCCTCGCTCCGGAACTTGCCCTCGCCCCGCCGCGCGATGAGCTCGCGGTCGACGAGCACCGCGAGCCACCCGTCCACCTGGGGGGCGCGGCGCTCGCCGCCGAGCAGCGCCATCAGCCCCCCGCGCCAGAACTTCTGGCCGAACACGCTCGCGGCCCGGAGCACCCGCCGCGCCTCGCCGTCGAGCGACTCCAGGCGGGCCTGCACCATCGACAGCACCGTCTCGGGGAGCGCCTCGGTCCGGCCCGAGGCGGCGGCGCGGATGAGCTCTTCCAGGTAGAACGCGTTGCCCCCGGCCCGCTCGCACAGGCGCGCGCAGACGTCGGGCGTCACGGCGTCGCCGAGCACCTCGCGCACGAGCCGCTCGCTCCCCCGCCGCCCGATCTCGCGCAGCCGGAGCTCCTGCACGCCGCGCGAGACCCACACCTTCGGGAAGACGGTCTCGACCTCCGGCCGCGCCAGCGCGAGCACCATGAGCGGCTGGTCGCGGAGCGCGAGGGCCGCGTCGATGAGCTTCACCGTGGGCACGTCGCCCCACTGGAGGTCCTCGAGCACGAGGAGCACCGGCTCGGCCCGGCACTCGGCGAGCACGAAGTCCTCGAAGGCGCGGCGGATCTGGTCGCCCATGAGCATCGGGTCGCTCCGCGCGGCGCGCAGCTCCACCCGGCCCTCGTCGGAGAAGCGGATCCGCGCCACCTCGCCGAGGAACTCGGTCACGCGGTCGAGGTCGGCGCCGCTCAGGTACCGGCCCACGCGGGCGCGGAGGCGCTGCTCGCGGACCTCCTGCGGCTCGCCGCCCGAGAGCCCGGCCTCGCGGCGGAGCATCTGGCGGAGCATCCCGAAGGGCGAGCCGGCGCTCATCGGGTCGGCGTGGCCGAGCCAGACCTGCACCCGCTCCTTGCGCTCCTCGACGCGGCGCAGAAACTCGTAGCGCAGCCGGCTCTTGCCGAGCCCCGCGGGCGCCGTGATGAGCACCGCGCGCGCCGTCGGCTCGGAGAGGCACTCGTCGAGCACGGCGTCGAGGATGGCGAGCTCGTGGTCGCGCCCCACGAAGGGCGTCGTGCGCCCGAGCAGCGTCCGCGCGGCCTCGACGAGGTCGCGCTCGGCGCGGAGCACGAGGCCGGTCGCGTCCCCGCCGACCTCGAAGCGGGCGTCGAGCAGGCCGGCCATCACCTCGTCGAGGCGGATCGACCCGCCGTCGGCGCGGTCGAGCAGCCGCACGGCGCGGTCGATGGTGGGCCCCATCGGGAGCTGGTCGTCGGCGGAGCCGCGGCCGGCGACCAGGGCCATCTGCACGCCGGGCAGGAGGTCCCGCACCTCGAGCGCGCACCGCGCCGCGCGGGCGGCCTGGTCCGTGATGAGGCCGCGCCCCTCGAGGGTGATCAGCAGGAGCCCGTCCGCCAGCGTCTGCAGCGCCCCGCCGAAGCGCGACGCCACGCGCTTCACCTCGTCCTCCGGGACGGTGCGCGCGAGGGGCATCGTCATCGGGAGCGTCATCGGCATGGTGGGCCCCTGCCACGAGGGGGCCTCCGGCGCGCCCATGCGCGCGAGCATCAGGCACAGCGTGCGCCGCTCGCCGGTCGTGAGCGCGCTCGCGCGCCGGCTCGCGGGCGCGGGGGGGGTGCTCTTGATCTCGCCGACGCGGAGCAGCTCGAGGGCCACGGCGGCGCCGTTCGCGGGCCGGTCCGCCGGGGCCTTGGCGAGCATGCGCGCCACGGCGATGTCGACGTTCTCGGGGACGTCGGCGCGCAGGTCGCGGAGGCGCGGCGCCTCGTCGAGCACGACGCGGAGGAGGGCTGTGTGGATGTCGTCGCCGACGAACGGCGGGCGCCCGGTGAGGCAGTGGAACAGGACGCAGCCGAGCGCGAACACGTCGGCCTGGGTGCCGACGTCGCGCTCGCCGCGCGCCTGCTCCGGCGCCATGTAGAACGGCGTGCCCATCACGACGCCGGTCATCGTGAGGGGCGCGAGCGACGTGAGGCGGGCGATGCCGAAATCGAGGAGCTTGACCTGCTCGACCGACTTGTCGACGAGGTACAGGTTGCTCGGCTTGAGGTCGCGGTGGACGACGTTGTGGCGGTGCGCCTCGGCGAGCGCCTCGGCGACCCGGAGGCCGAGCGTGACGCTCTCGGCGATGGTGAGCCCGCGCCGGCGCAGCCGGTCGCCGAGGCTCTCGCCCTCGAGCCACTCGAGCGCGAGCCAGGGCTCGCCGCTCTCGGTGGCGCCCTGCGCGATGTACCGGACGATGCCGGGGTGCCGCAGCTCGGCGAGCACCTGCGCCTCGCGCGCGAAGCGCTCGCCGTGCTCGAGGCCGCGGCCCGACATGACCTTGAGCGCCGCCGTCTCGCCCGTGTGCCGGTCGAGGGCGCGGTAGACGGAGCCCATCCCGCCCGACCCGGCGAGGCGCTCGATCAAGAAGCGGTCGGCGACGATGTCCCCGGGTTTCATCGGGACGGCGAGTATCACACGGAGCCCCGTGGGAGAGGCCAGATCCCGGCAGCGCCCGGCGACGAACCCGCGGCGGGGCGCCGGCGAGCCGGCTCACTCCCCACGGCCAAGGTGTGATAGGGTGCGCGCTATGTCTGCGCTAGTTCTGCCCTCCGTCGAGCTGCTTTCGCCTTACGAGACGGGGAAGCCGCTCGACGAGCTCGCGCGCGAGCTCGGCGTGACGGACGCCGTGAAGCTCGCCTCGAACGAGAACCCGCTCGGCCCGAGCCCGCGCGCCCTCGAGGCGGCGCGCCGGGCGCTCGAGAGCGTGCACCTCTACCCGGACGGGGCAGCCTACCGGCTGCGCGAGCGGCTCGCGGCGGTCCACGGCGTCACGATGGAGGAGATCGTCCAGGGAAACGGCTCGAACGAGCTGCTCGACCTGATCGTGCACGCCTTCGCGACGCCCGGGTCGCACATCGTGTTCGCCGACCCGGCCTTCGTCGTCTACAAGCTCGCCGCGCTCGCCTACGGCGTCCCGTTCACGGCCGTGCCGCTGCGCGACCTGCGGCACGACCTCGAGGCCATGGCCGCGGCCGTCACGCCGAAGACGCGGCTCCTGTTCATCGCGAACCCGAACAACCCGACGGGCACGCACGTGGGCCGCGCCGCGGTCGAGCGCCTGCTCAGGGAGCTCCCGCCCGAGGTGATCGTGGTCATGGACGAGGCGTACATCCAGTACGCGGACGCGGCGGACTTCCCGGACTCCATGCGCCTCCGCGGGCTCCGTGAGCGGCTGCTCGTGCTCCGCACCTTCTCGAAGATCTACGGCCTGGCGGGCTTCCGCGTCGGCTACGCCGTGGGCCCGGTTCAGCTCATCGACTACCTGAACCGGGTGCGCGCGCCGTTCAACGTGAGCGCGCTGGCGCAAGCGGCCGCCGTCGCGGCGCTCGACGATGCCGAGCACGTCGAGAAGAGCCGCGCGCTGAACCTCCGCGAGCGCGACCGGCTCACGCGCGAGCTCACGCGGCTCGGGCTCTCGGTGGCGCCGAGCCAGGCGAACTTCGTGCTCGTGGACGTCGGTCGGCCGGCGCGCCCGGTGTACGACGCCTTGCTCCGGAAGGGCGTCATCGTGCGGCCCTTCGGCAACCTGCCGACCAGCCTTCGGGTGACCATCGGCACCGAGCGCGAGAACCAGCGATTCCTCGACAGCCTGTCCGCAGTGCTGGCCTGACCCGGCGAGCGGCGCGCTACCAGCGCCTCGCCTCCGGCGGCGCGCAGCCCACGGCGGCGCGCAGCATGCCGCCGAGGCGCAGCGGCACGAGCGTGATGAGCTCGCGCTCCTCCGCGGCGCCGGGGCGCGCCGACGGGTTCTCGTAGACGTGCAGGAAGTCGTAGCCGCCCGCCGGCTCGGCCGCCGTCTGCCCGACCTCGAAGACGAACGGGCTGCCTCCATCGTTCGCCTCCGGGTCGAACGAGGAGGCGAGCCTGGACATGAGCTCGTCCGCGCCCTCCGGCGGGCTCGTGCGCGCGATGTCAACGAAGCGCGAGAACAGCGCATAGCTCGACGGGTGAGCCACCGAGCACAGGCAAAACACGGGTCGACCCGGGTGGGCGAGCATGTACCGGATCAGGCGCAAAAGGACGTGGCGGAGGACGACATCGTCGCCAGCGTGCTCGCCGAGCGCCCCGGACTCGCCGCGGAAGATCGCGATCTGCGCGCCGGAGGGCTCCGGATCCATGATCTGAACCGCGAAATAGCCGGTGATCTGGCCGCCAGCGCCCCTGTGGACCACGACGGCGCCGTGCTCCGCGCCAGCGTCGATGACGTGGGTGGCGAAGCTCTTCTCCCGCTGCGCGCCCTCGAAGATCACGCGGCGTAAGCCATAGAGCTCGTCGATGAGACGCTGTCTCTGATCCGGCGACATCTCACGTGGAACAAGAACCTCGACGGAGGTCTGGTCTTTCATCGAATCCTCCATGCCTGCCCATCCCGATCGCCCACCTCGGCCGCGGGACTGCGGTCCGCTGGGCGCCGTCGGCGTCGTTCATGCGGTCGGCGCCGGCGCCATCAGCGCCATCACATTCAGCAATGGTGGTGCCACCGGCGCGAGGCTCGGCCATGGCGCCACAGCTGTCCCGCGTCGCCGGCGTCCGAGCCGCGCGCGGCGCGCCCGCGTGAGCTCGGCGACGCGGCGGATTCAGGCGTCTATCGCTGTACGGCGGCTGCGCTCGCCGGAACGCACTGCGGAGCGGGTGAGGCCGGCGGGCATCAGGCCGGCAGGCATCAGCCCGGGGCACCGCCGAGGCGCGGCCCCGGCGCGAAGCGGATCGGCAGGCGGGCCGGGCCGTGCACGTGGATCGCCCGGCGCGGCTCCCACGGCGCGTCGCTCGCGCGCTCGAGGCCGCCGAGCCGCGCGACGAGATCCGCCAGCGCTACCCTGGCTTCGAGGCGCGAGAGCGGCGCCCCGATACAGAAATGAATGCCGTGCCCGAACGCGATGTGCGGGTTGGGATCGCGCGCGATGTCGAAGCGATCAGGGTCGCGGAATTGCTGCGAATCTCGGTTGGCTGAGCCGATCATCGCCAGCACCGCCTTGCCGGCCGGGATCACCTGGCCGTGCATCGGGACATCGCGCCTCGTCACGCGGAACATCGCCTGGACTGGCGACCGGTAGCGCAGGACCTCCTCGATCGCGGAGGGCAGCAGCTCGGGCGCGGCCCGGAGGCGGGCGAGCTCGTCCGGGTTCTCGAGGAAACACAGCATCGCATTGCCGATCAGGTTCGTCGTCGTCTCGTGGCCGGCCACGAGGAGGAGCTGGAAGAAGCCCAGGATCTCGTCCTCGTTCAGCCGTTCTCCGTCCACCTCGGCCTCGACGAGCCTGGTCAGGAGGTCATCCTCCGGCGCCGCGCGCCGCTGCTCGACGAGGCCTCTCAGGTAGGCCTGCATCTCGGCCGTCACCGCGGTGAACGCGTCGAGCGCCCGGGCCGCCTCCTCGCTGCCGGAGACGGTATGGCTGAGGTCCAGGATCGCGTCGCTCCAGCGCTTGAAATGCGGCTGGTCCGCCGCCGGGGCGCCGAGCATCTCGGCGATCACCAGGAGGGGGAGCGGGACCGCGTAGTCCTCGGCGACGTCCATCTGGCCGCTCTCGATCGTCCGGTCCAGGAGCTCGCGCGACAGCCGGCGGATGCGCGGCTCGAGCCCCGCGACGGCGCGCGGGGTGAAGGCCCGTGTGATGAGGGCGCGCAGCTTGGTGTGGCGCGGAGGGTCCGAGAAGATGAGCCACTCGGCGGTCCTGGTGCCCGGCGGCGACACGACCGAGCTGAACGCGTCGTGATCGTGGAGCGCCCGCTTCACGCCGTCGTGATCGAAGATCAGCCACGAGTCGGACGGCGGGTAATGGAGCACGGGCGTGCGGCTCCGGAGCTGGTCGTACGCGGGGTAAGGGTTTCGGCGCATCTCTTCCGAGAACAGGTTCATCACTCACCACCTCCAGCGGTGGCCAAGGTAGGATCAGGCGACGTGGGCCGCTTGAACGAATCCCGGATCAGCGCCGTGCTCGCGGACGCCTTCGCGGTGCGCGCCTCGACGGCGATGGGGTCGACCCTCCACGCCGAGCACGGCGCGGCGATCCTGGTGGGGCTCGAGCGCGAGGTGACCGTGACCGAGCCGGGCGGCGCGGTCGTGCGCGGGCGCGCGGTCGTGGTGCCCCCCGACTTGTGGCACGCCGCCGCGAGCCCCGGGCCGACGCTCGGGTTCCTGTACGACCCCGAGGCGATGCCGCACGTGGCGGGTTACGCGCGCCTGCGCGGCGGCCCCTGTCCGCTCGAAGGCCGGCTCCTCTCGCGCCTCGAAGGCGCCGTGACGGCGCACCGCGCGTCCCTGTCGCGCCCCGACGTGCTCGGCGGCCTCGCGCGCGAGATCGCGGCCTGGCTCGCGAGGGAGTCGCCGCGCCGCGCCCTGGACGGGCGGATCGCCCGCGTCCTGGAGGCGCTGCGCGATCCGGCGGCGGACCGGCGCCTCGCGGTCTCGCGCGCCGGGGTCTCCGAGGCGCACCTGCAGGCGCTGTTCGTGCGCGACGTGGGGCTGCCCATCCGCACCTTCCAGCTCTGGCGCCGGCTGCTCACGGCGCTCCTGGCGTTCGCGCGCCTCGACGCGACGGGCGCCGCCCACGCCGCGGGGTTCGCCGATCTGGCGCACTTCTCGCGGACCTGTCGCCGCATGCTCGGCTATTCCCCGAGCGAGCTGCGCGACGGGCTCATGAAATAGCCCTCACCGCGCCGCGCCGGCGAGCTGCCGCCGGCGGCCGCCGCGATTGACGTGGAGCTGCCCAGCCGGCAGCGTGTCGGCCTCTCGAGGAGACGACGTCATGACGATGGATATCGCCGCGCTGCGCCGCGACACCCCGGCCTGCGCCAGCGTCCTTCACTTCAACAACGCGGGTTCCTCGCTGCCTCCGGCCGTGGTGGTCGACACGGTGGTCGAGCACCTGCGCCGCGAGGCGACCGTCGGCGGCTACGAGGCCGAGGCGGAGGCGGGCGAGCGGCTCGAGGCGGTCTACGGCGCGATCGCCCGGCTGATCGGCGCGGCGCCCGGCGAGATCGCGCTCGTCGAGAACGCCACGCGCGCCTGGGACATGGCGTTCTACTCCCTCCGCTTCGGCCCTGGCGATCGCATCCTGACCGCGCGGACCGAGTACGCCTCGAACTACATCGCGTTCCTGCAGGTCGCGCGGCGCACCGGCGCGGAGATCGTCCCCATCCCGAGCGACGAGCGCGGCGCGGTGTCGCTGCCCGCGCTCGATCGCCTGCTCGACGAGCGGGTCAAGCTGATCGCCATCACCCACGTCCCCACGAACGGCGGGCTGGTCAACCCGGCGGAGGAGATCGGCCGCCGCGCCCGGTCGGCGGGCGTGCCCTTCCTGCTCGATGCCTGCCAGTCGGTGGGGCAGCTGCCGATCGACGTCGAGGCCATCGGCTGCGATCTCCTGTCGGCGACCGGGCGCAAGTACCTGCGCGGGCCGCGCGGCACCGGCTTTCTCTATGTCCGGCGCGCGCTGCTCGACCGGCTGGAGCCGCCGTTCCTCGATCTCCACGCGGCGCGCTGGACCGCGCCGGATCGCTACGAGCTGCGGCCCGACGCCCGGCGGTTCGAGAACTGGGAGAGCTATGTCGCCGGCCGGCTCGGGCTCGGCGCGGCCGCGGAGTATGCGCTCCGGCTGGGCCTGCCGGCGATCCGCGACCGGGTGGGTGCGCTGGCCGAGCGCCTGCGCGCGCGGCTCTCCGAGATCCCCGGGGTCACCGTGCGCGACCTCGGCGAGCAGCGCTGCGGCATCGTGACCTTCACCCGGGCCGGCGAGGACGCCACGGCCATCAAGGAGCGGCTCGCCGCGCAGGCGATCCACGTCAGCGTATCGACCGCCGCCGGGACGCTGCTCGATTTCGAGGATCGCGGGATTCCCGATCTGGTGCGCGCCTCGGTCCACTACTACAACGACGAATCCGAGATCGACCGCTTCGTCGCCGCGCTCGCCGCGGCCTGAGCGAGGGGGAGGCTCCGGGCTGCGTCTGGTCTTCGCGCGGCCTCCGCGAGGGCGACGCGGCCCGGGATCAGCCAGCGCGCGGCGCGCCGCCGCCGAGCGCCTCCGCCAGGGCCGCGAGGACGCCCTCCAGCCGCGGGGCCGCGCCGCGGATCGCGCGAAAGAAGGTCACCACATCGCGCGCGAGCAAGAGCGGAGGGGAGCCATAGGCCTCGTCCGTCAGGTAGATCTCCGCCGTTCCGACGCGGAACGCGAGATACAGGTTCACGGTGAACTCGACGCCGCGCTCGGACTCCCTGGGCAGCATGCGCTCTGGAAGCCGGGCAAGCACGAGGAGCTGCATCTCGCCCATCGCGCTCGACGAGCTCGATTTGCGGACGGCGCTCGCCCACGCGAGCGGCGACACGAGGACGAGCGCCCCCGGCGGGAGAGCGGCGGGCCACGGCACCCGAGACGGCGGAGAGGCCGAATCAAGGAGCGCCAGGCCGTCGATGGCGGCGTAGAGCGCCTCGATTTGCGGGTGGAATGCCCCGTGGCGCGCCTCGACCTCGGCCACGTCGAGGAGGCGCTCCGGAGACGGGGTCTTCACCGCAACGGAGCGACCGGCGCACGGCGAGGACGCGTCGCGCCGCGCGATGGCGCCACGGAGCGTGTCGCCGAGCCGGTCGTCCGCGGGCGCCGCGCCCGGCTCATCCGCGGCGCGGCGCGGGTCGAGGCAGGCGTCGATGAGCCCCGCGAGCGCCTCGTCGACGCCCGCGTCGGCGCGGAGGGGGCCGCGGTCGAGGAACGACGTGTAGCGGAGCGCGGCGGCGATGCGGGCGACCTCCTGGCGCCCGCGCGCGCCATAACGTCGCTCGAAGTACGCGCGCCAGGCCAGCGCCGCGTCCGTGAGCGCCGGGAGCGCGGCGCGCACGAGCGCATCGGCGTGCTCGCCGGAGAGCACCCACCCGAACACCATCCCGCCGCCGCGCTCCACTGCGATGAGGCCCTTCAGCACCGAAGTGAAGTTCGCCTGTGCTTCTGTGAACGAGAGCGCGTCGTCCGGCTGATGGCGCGCCATGGCCTCGAAGAACCACGCAAGCAGACGTCCCTCGCCGCCCATGATGCCTGTCAGTCTACCATGTCGAGGCCCGGGCGGCTCTCGGCGCGGCTAGCCTGATACCCTCTGCTCCTTCACGGCTGTCCTGTCCGCAGCGAAGGCGGCAGCACCTCGTTCAGGCGTGCGACGTCGCGCGCGATCTCGAGGCGGCGCGCCTCCTGGTCCGCCTGTGACGGGAACGGGATTGCGGCAAACGCCGCCGTGGCGGCCTCGGCCACGCGCGCCGCGCCCTCGGGGGCGAGGAGGCCGCGCTCGAGGGCCGTGAGCGCGGCGCCGATGTACGTATCGAACAGGTGAACGCCCGAGGCCGCGAGCTCCCTCCGCGCGAGATCGGGCGTGGCGACCACGTCGTGAATGAAAACCGCCTTCACCGCCCCCGGCGCGAGCTCGAGCATGCGCTGGCCGAAGTGGACATCGCCCTGCCCGCTGTCGCCGATGAAGACGAAATCGTACTCCGGGTACAGCCGGCGGTACTCGAGGAAGTTCTCGAGCTTCTTCTCCGCGATCGTGCGGTTGCCGATGAGGCGGGTGAACGAGCCCGCGAGCACGGTCGCGGTGAGCTGACCGCGCTCGGCGAGCGCCTTGATCGTCGCGTCCTCCACGAGGCCGAGGCGGTCGCCGGGGCGGGCGGTGACGAAGGTCAGATCGCCCGCCCGCCCGGGCACGGGGCCAGGGCCGCGGTCGAGCTCCGCATAGAACTGCAGGACGCCGGGATAGACGGTCTTCTTCGGGTACCGAGCGTCCTTCCAGTTCGCGTAGAACGTATCGTCGATATCGGACAGGATCTTCACCTCGCGCACCGAGACGGAACCTGAACCTGAATCTGAACCTGGGAGAGCGTCAGACACCGAGACCGCCTCTCGCGCGAAGTGCGCGAGGAGCTCCTCGCGCAGGGAGTCGTCGTCGATATCGTGGTAGAAGAGCTGGTGAAGGTCGCGGTAGCCTCCCCGGCCGTCGAGCGCGTTCTTGAGCCGCGTGACGTCGGCGCCGCGCGTGCCGAGCCAGAGGCGGCGCAGCGCCTGCTCGTCGAGGCTACCGGTCCGGCCGCGCTGCAGCGCCGAGGCGAGCGCCGCGCGCGCCGGGACCCCGAGGTCGCCGAGGCGCTCGGCGGTCAGGAGATCGAGCAGCGCCGTGCGGTTGTCGGGACCGATGAGGCGATCGTCGATGTCTCCGAGCAACGCGGGCAGATCGAGCTGGAGGAGCAGCTGATCGAGCTCGACGGCGGTCGAGCCCGCGAGGATCTCCAGGATCCGCCGCTCGTCGTCCCGATCGGTGTGGGAGGCCATGCGCTGCCGGATCTCGTCGAGCTTCGACAGCACCGACGGGATGGGCGCGTCGGGAGAGGTGTCGATCGTCATGGGGTCCTGGCAACGTAACCGATCCAGCGGGCGCTGGTAGCCTCGGCCAGCTCACGCCGACCGACCACGCGCCTTGCCGCCCGCCCCTCCGGCGGCGGCCGCGCGGCAGGCCTGCATCGCAACGCATCAGCGTGGCTCGGCGGTCGAAGAACACGGCTGCCAGGCGGCCCGTGCTCCTGCTCTTTCAGACGGATTCAGCCCGCTGGCCGCTGGTGCCCCAGCTGGCGGAGGGCGTGCGCGATGCCGCTTTGCAGGGTGCCCAGCGTGGTGATCCCGGACAGATCCACGCCGAGGTTGACCAGCGTCTGCGCCACCTCCGAGCGCACGCCGGTGAGCACCACGCGCGTGCCGAGCAGCTGGGCGGCGCGCGCGGTCCGCGTCAGCGCATCGGCGACGTGCGCGTCGACCGCGCGCACCCCGGTGACGTCCAGGATCGCGGTGTGCGCGCTCTGACTGCTGATGCCGGACAGCAGCGTCTCCATGATCTGCGCTGCGCGCGCGCTGTCGATCGTCCCCACGAGCGGCATCGCCACCACCCGGTCGGCGATCGGGATGAGCGGCGTGGACAGCTCCCGGAGGGCCGCCTGCTGGGCGACGATGATCTTCTCCTGCAGCGCGGCCCGCTCGGCCTCCGCGTGCCTCAGCGAGGTGGTGTTGGTGACGACGCCGCCGAGGCCGATCGTCTCGCCACGCCCGTCGAGGATCGGGAACTTGACGGTGGAGAAATGAATACTCGTGTCGCCGAGCAGCAGGACCTCTTCGTACTGCACCGCCTTTCCCCCGGCCATCACGCCGCGCTCTCTCGCCACGACCTCCTCGATGGCCTCGGGGGCCAGGGGGCTCAACTCGGCTTCATTCTTGCCGATGACCTCGAAGACGTGCCTCTGGAGGACCTCGGCGTGAGCTCGGTTGACGAAGACATAGCGCCCGCCTGCGTCCTTGACGAAGATGGAATTGCGCGAGTGGTCCAGCAGCTGAAGGAGCAGCTGGAGCCGCCCGACCAGCACGTGCTCGCTCCACGGGTCCCCGGCGTCCTCGACGATCGCCGCGATCTCACGCGCGCCGCCGCGGTCGTCGCGCAGCACCGCGTGGGTCCACCGGAAGAGGCGCGCCTGCCCGTCTTTCGTCCTGCCCTCGCTCGTGGCCGAGGCGAACCGGTTCTCCGCCCAGTCGAGCAAGAGCGCACGCACCGCGTCCGGGGACACGGGATCTGCGCCCACGAGCTCGGAGAGCCTGCGGCCGACGGCCTCGCCCTCGCTCCAGCCGAAGACACGTTCGGCGCCATCGCTCCAGCGCGTCACCATGCCATCGGGGCGCCAGTGGATCAGCGCCGGCGCCGGTGTGAGCAGCCACGCGAGCGCGCCAAAGGCGGCGTGAGCGTCCGCGCTCACCGCGTCGGACGGCGCTGCTCCCACGGCCGCGCCGCCGATCGACCGCTCCGCCAGCGCGCTCTCCAGCTCCTCGACGCGCGCGTGCAGCGCGGCGATCTCTGCCCTGAGCCGCCCGATCTCCCCTAATCCCTCATCTGTCATTCGCTAGGTGCTGGACTGTATCCGGAGCGCGCCCGGGGTGGCAAGGTCGACATCCCCGAAGAGTACGCGAGATCCGTACGCCGGCACACTACGACACTGCGAATCGCGACATTCCTCAACCAACCGACGGGACGGGCGCGGGGCTGCACGTCTCCGATGGTTGATGGGGTCGTGCCGTCTCCCTCAGCGCCAGGTCATTCCCAGTTCTTGCGCTGGGGATTCACCCAGGGGGAGGTGCACATCACGCAATCATCACCGTAGAAGTAGTGCTTCCCACCGGTGTCCTTGTAGAGAGGGCAAGCAGAAGACATGGAAGCGCCTGACGGCTTTCTTTTCGTGGTACACGATGCCCCTCTGTTACGTCACGCCAGCGCGAGGCGGGCAAGGCAATGCAGGTCCTGAAGCGCCACATGTGAACGTTCACATCGCCGGCGTCAATCACAAACTGGCGCGCGGCGATGGCGCGGGCGGCGCTACTTGGCCAGCTCTTCGATGGCCGCGGCGAGCTCCGCGGGGGGCAGCGCGTCGGCGGCGCGCCACGGCGGCATGCGCAGCGGCGAGGTCGCGGGCTCCTGCAAGCGAAAGATGGCCTTGTCCTTCGTCTCCCGCGACATGCCGTCGAGGTCCTTCACGTTGAACCTGGCGCGGTTCAGCGCCGGGTTCCCGCGACCGTCGTGACAGCGCGAGCAGAGCTGCGTGAGCACGGCGCGCCCGCTCGCCCCTGGCGGCGGCACCAGGCCGAGCTTCACCTTCGCGTCCGCGGAGAAGAGGTCGCGCAAATCGAGCAGGGATTGTCGCGGGGCCGCGCCCGTCACCACGTCGAGGTAGGACCGGGCCCGCTCCGCGCGGAGCGCGGGATCCGTCACGTCCACGAGCGGGTAAGGCACCGGGATCGAATCACCCGCCTGCGACAAGGCGAACTGCTTCTCCCAGATCGAGCTCGACGAGCCGGCCTTGGCCTCGGCCTCGATGCGCGGGTCGAACGCGTTCGGCTGCGCCGCCTGGCCTTCGGCGACGAGCAACGCCTCGAGCTGCGCGCCGCTGCCCTCGTCGATGGCATTCTGGATGATCGCGGTGGGGATGCCGCCGTACTGCGCGTCCTCCGCGTGGGCTTCCAGGAACTGCGCCGTGAGCACCCGATCGGACTCCGTCCGCTGCACGAAGCGCTGCGGGAACCAGTGCATCCAGGGGAACTCCAGCTCCTGCATGCGCAAGATCTTCTTCGTGCCATAGCCGTCGGGCTGGTGGCACGAGCGACAGTCGAACGACGTGTTCTCGACGTCTTCCTCGCTGTAAATGCTGAACGCGGTCCAGCCGTGCTCTATCTCTTCGGTGAGCAGGCTCGCCAGATCGCAGGTGCCGTCGTAATCACACTGCCGCTCGAACGTGAACAGGTAGAAATTGTAGTCACCGGTCGAGAGGTCGCGGCTCACGATCTCGACGAAGGGCTCGCCGCGAACGAAGCCGAGCGCGGTCATTTCAGCCGGCCTCTCGCGCGTCTCGGTCACGCGCGGAAAGACGATGAGGCGCGGATTGACGGCGGAGACGGCGCCCTTCACGAGCGAGGTGGAGTTGCCGGTGAGCGCGAAGGCGCGATCTTCGTCGAGCTTCGTGACGCTGAGCAAGCTGGCGAAATCGGTGATGTTCGGGCGGGGCGTGGCGCACACCGCCCGCCAGAAGCTGTCGCCCCGCCGCGTCGCGCACAGCGCGCGATACTGCGCCTCGCGCCTGGGTAGGTCCGACAGCTCCGGATCGGGAGCATTCACGGACGGCAGCGTGTCCCAGTCGGTCGTCGCCTCGTCCGTGGCAGCGCCCCCGCCGATCTCGCCGACGCACGCCGCCAGCAGCAGCGAAGCCGGGCACAGGCTCTGCAAGCGCCTCACGCGGGCCTCCCTCGGCGGGCGCCGAACGTCATCAACCCCGCCACGAGCGCGAACGAAAGGAGCGGCGCGTGGCGGTCGCCGCGCCCGCCCGCCACGCTGCAGCCGAAAAGGCCCTCCTCGCTGGGCTCCTCCCCCGCGCCGTCCCCCTCGCTCGGCTCCAGGTCGACGGTGCCGTCCAGCTGCTGCACGTAGGCGATGAGCTGCCCGAGCTCGGCTTCGCTGAGCGCGCTGGTGAAGGCGTGACGATCTTCGGGGTTGGCCGTCACGAGGACATCGCGCAGCGTCGGCGCGGAGCCGTCGTGCAGGTACGGCGCCGTCTCCCAGACGCCGTTCAAGGTCGGCGTGTCGATGCCGAGCAGCGGCTCACCGGCGCGCATACCCGACGACGCCTTCACGGTGCCGACGTCGTGCAGCTTGCCACCCGCGCTGTCGGTCCCGTCGGCACCCGTGTGGCAGAAGCCGCAACCCAGGCGCTTGAAGATGGCGCGACCCGCGACGCCGTCCTGGGTGAGCGAGCCGTCCGGGTTGCGAAAGGGGCTCGGGTGGTGCGTGTCGAGCGAACCGAGGAACGCCGCCAGCGCGTCGAGCTCGGGGCTCAGGCCGGCCTTCTTGTCGCCGCGCGGCGTGGCGACGGTCCCCACGGCGAGCTGCTCGGCGCTGAGGAAGCCCTTGCCGCCAAACAGATCACGGATGTTGTCGTCGGCGTCCTGGATCTCGTCGAAGCTGCCGCTCCAGTTGACGTTGCCGTGGCCCGTGCCGCGCCGTCCGAGCAGCGAGACGGTGTTGCGAAGCCCCTCCCCCACGCTGCCGAAATCCCAGACTCGCCCGTCATCCGCGCCGTCGAAGTGGCACGACGCGCAGCTGATGTAGCCCTGGTCGCTCATGCGCACGTCCTCCGAGTTGAAGAACAGCTGCTTGCCGCGCAAGACCTGCGCGTCGAGCTTCTCCGCGGCGACGGTCGGAATGTCGGCCAGCTTCTTCGTGATGAGGTCGTGCGAGCTGATGATGTCGGCGACGTCGTAGACCGCCACCGTACGGCTGAGCGACGCGTGCACGAAGAGCCTGTCGGTCTCGGTCAGCGCCAGGCCGCGCGGAGCGAAGCCCGTCTCTTTCAGCGCGGTCACGAATTCGCCCGTGTAGGTGTCGCGAACCTCCACCAGGGCCGAGCCGGCGACGCTGACGAACGCATAGTCGCCGAGCGGCGTGAACACGACCTGGTTGGGCAGATTGCGATCGTCCAGGTCGATGCGCCGCGCGACGTCTTCAACGCCCTCCGCGACGTTCAACAGCGCGACGAGCGGCCGCACCGTGTTGTCGTCGGAGAGCGCGAGCTGATCCCGGAATGGACCTCGAAAGATGTTGTCCTTCTTGCCCGGCACCCACGCGAACAGGCCGTCGGGCGAGAGCCCCACCGAGAACAGGTAGTTTGGCAGGCCGCGCCCTTGTTGATCCGTGTCCTCCGTCGTGGTGTCCGCCGCGAGCTCGAAGCGCGTGCTCACCTGGAAGGTCGCCGCGTCGATGCGCGCCACCTCGCCGTGGCTGTCCCCGGAGAGGAAGCGCGTGACGTAGATCTGCGCGCCGTCGTGGGACACCGAGACGCCCCGCGGCGTACCGCCCAGCGAGAGCTCGGCCACGACGGCGCCGCTCGCCGCGTCCAGCTTCAGCACCTTGCCGACCGCCATCAGCGTCACGTACGCGGCGTCCCCGGCCGGGCTGATCGCCAGGCCCATCGGCTGCGACGCGTACGGCAGCCTGACCTCGCTCTCCACCGCCAGCGACGTGGTGTCGATGATGGAGAGCGCGTGCGCGTCGCGATGCAGCACCCACAGCTTGCCTTGCGCCGTGAGCGCGACCCCTACCGGGCCGCGCGCCACCGGCACCTCCGCGAGCTTGGTCAGCGCGTTCGTGTCGACCACGCTCACGCTGTCGTTCTCGTAGTTGGCCGTGTAGACCTTCGCGTTCGGCCGGTCGTAGACGAGATCGGTCGAGCCCGCCGCGTCGCCCGTGACGAGCGGCCGGTGCACCGTGTGCACGAACGCGACGCTGGTGAACCCGACATCGTCTTTGACCGTCACCAGCACCGGGTAGTGGCCGGGAGCGGCGTAGGAGTGGACCTGCTGCACGTCGTCGACCATGAACTCGGTGCGCGTCTCGTCCCCCATGTCCCAGCGCACCTGCACGGGGCCGACCGCGTCGCCGATCGTCAGGTCGAAGGTGACCGGCTCGCCGGCGAGCGAGGGCGCGCGCTCGGGGATGCTCGCCGTGACGGCGTGCGCCTCGGCCGGCCAGGCCGCCGCCCAGCAGATGCCAAACGCCAGACCAAGGACCCTCCGCAGCGAGCGCATGGCTCAGGGACCGGTCGTGAACGTTGACTTGAACTCGGCCGCGATCCCGTTGCCGACGAGATCTTTCACGCCGTCCTTCGGCAGGACGACCTCGTAGGTCGTGTTCGGCATCAGGTCCTCGTCGGGGTCGAAGTTGACGATGCCCATGTACAGGCCGAACGAGCCCTTCACCGGCTGCCCGCCCACCGGTCGGACGATGAAGCTGCCCGGGTGAACCGTGGCGAGCTCGACGTTGTCGGTGAGGCTGAGACCGATGCGCGACTTCCTGGACAGCCCCGTCGCCCCGTTCTTCGGCAACACCGTGTCGACCGCCGGGGGCGTGGTGTCCGGCTCCGTCGAGTGCGCGGCGATGACCATGCCGCGGTAAGGCAGCTCGTCGTCGGCGAGCACCAGCAGGCTGCCGACCGAGATCGAGAACTGGTCGTCGCCGTTCGTGAACTCGAGCCGACCCCAGATGCGATTCTCGATCGACATCCGGTGGATGTCGCGCACGTCGATCTTGGAGACGCCGGCGTCGGGCCGCAGGTGACCCAGAAACATATAGCCGTCGGAGAAGCTCATGTACTCGGACCCAGCGGGGTACCCCTTGGCCCTGAACGCCGAGTCGGGCAGCGTGGCAAGGGGTGAATTGGCCGAGCCGATGTCCGTGGGATCGGTCAGCACGTCCCACGCGCGCAGCGGCGACTGCACGAAGACGTGCTTGCCGTACAGGCCACAGATGTAGCTCTTGCTCGGGGTGATGAAGTCGAGCGCGACCGGGTTCATCGGATCGCTGATGTCCATCGTCGCGATGCCGCCGTTGTCCTTGGGCGTCGTGATGACGAGCGTATTGCCGACGGCCCACAGCGGACCGGCGCTCACGCCGCCGAACTGCGAGGTCGGGATCTTCTTGACGAACCTCACGTCTTCGGGGTCCGCGGCGTCCAGGATGTGCAGGCCCGTGTTGGTGCCGCCGATGTAGACGACGCTGCCCTGCCAGTACATGCCCCAGACGGCGTCGGTGAAGTCTCCGTACTTGATACCCTGGAGCTCGACGAGCTTCACGTGACGAGGCGCGCGGGCGTCGGTGACGTCCCAGATGTCGACGCCCTTGCCCGCGGTGGTGACCTGGTAGAACTTGTTGCCGTAGCGGGCGACCGAGGTCTGGTGGGACTCCGCCTCGCCGACGCCGTTGGGCCCTGCCTTGGGATCGAAGCCAGGGCTCTGGATGCGCGAGAGCATCTTCGGAGCGCTCGGATCGGCGATGTCGTAGAAGACGATCTCGGCGTTGCCGGCGCCCTGAACGTAGCCGTTGATGACGATCGGCTGGTTCTGGTGATGGCCCGCCTCGAGCGTCGGCGACACCAGGCCGTCTCGCCAGTTGTTGCGTGGCAAGTTGATCTTGTTCGCCGGCATGGGCATGTTCGGGATCTTGCCCTCCGGCGCGGTGATCGTGTCCGGGTCGATTCCGCCCGCGCCGGTGCTCCCGGTCGTGGCGCCTCCACCCGAGCCGCTCGCCGCGCTGCTGCTCGCGGCGCTGCCGCTCGTGGCGCCGCTGGTCGTGGCGCCGCTGCTCGTGGCGCCGCTGCTCGTGGCGCCGCTGCTCGTGGCTCCTGCCGCCGGCGCTGGGGCTGCGCCGCCGCTGCCTGCCACCACGGAGGTGGTGTCACCGGAGCTTCCGCCGTCATTTCCTTCCGGTGAGCTGAGGTCCCCGCCGGAACACGCCGCGAGCAGGGCGGCGAACGAAGGAAAGCCGAACCAGCGTAGTCCCATCCTCTTCGAATGCATCCCTGACCTCTTCTCTGGCGCGTGGGTCATGACAGGTGGCCACCCCGCCGGAACACGGGGCCGACGGCGCCCGCCGCGATCGCGCGGACACACGGGCACGCGAACGCGCGACAGGCGACGCGCCCCCTAAATGAATCGGTTAAGCCATGGACAATGTGAACGTTCACATGTGGGATGTCAAGCGCGATCGGCCGCACTCGTTTTGACGCGATCCGGCAGCTCCGGGGGCCGCTGCTCCCTGCTCGGGATCGAGGGCATTCTCGCGCCGGTTTCTATTGACGTCGCAAATGTGAACGCTCACATTTCTTGCTGCTTACTGGGAACTGGCCCTCACACGGTGCAGCTCGGCGTGATGGTGCTCGCCGTCGCTGTCGTTGTCGTGTTGGACAGGCTGAGGAGTAGGTGCTCGATATGGACTACGCTCGTTCGAAGCTGATTGCTGGTCTTCTATTTTCGGCGTGGCTCGGGGCTTGCAGCGGTAACGGCGGGGAGGAGAAGCCGGACACCGCGGCCTCTGGCCCAGGAACGTCGTCATCGAGCTCCAGCACCAGCTCGAGCAGCAGCGGCGCAGGCGGCAGCGGCGGTGAGGGCGCCAGCAGCGGCACGGTGGGTAGCGGCGGCGCGACGAGCAGCGGCGGCGCGACGGGCAGCGGTGGCGCAGGGGGCAGCGACGGCGCGGAAGGCGGCGGGGGCGCAGGCAGCACGCCACCCCCGACAGAGTTCGACAACCCCGTCATCAAGTACGATGCGCCAGATCCGACCAGCGGTCCCGGAGACTACATCTTCACCGCGGACGGCGCGGCCATGGTCTGGAACAACAAGGTTTACCTCTATACCGGCCATGACGAGCAGGCCGAGGGTGCAGAGGGCTACCGCATGTTCGACTGGCGGCTCTGGACATCGTCCGACATGATCCACTGGGAGAACAAAGGCGCGGTGATGCGCTACGATGTGTTCCCCTGGGCTCACGGCGGCGACTCGACGGGCAACGCCAATGCGGGTCAGGTGGTCGAACGCGACGACGAGAACGGCAACCCGAAGTTCTACTTCTACGCGCCGGTGGAGGGCGGCCAGTCCAGTTATGGGATCTCTATCGGCGTCGCGGTCGCGGACAGGCCGGAAGGGCCGTTCAAGGACGCACGGGGGATCCCGCTCATCTTCCTGGCCGACACCAACGGCACGGCGGACCATTCGTGGCGAAACCTCGATCCGACGGTGTTCGTCGACGACGACGGCCGGGCCTACATGTACTGGGGAAATGGGGTCTTGTACTGGGTCGAGCTCGAGGACGACATGATCCACCTGAAGGGTGAGACCTACACGACCGACGGCAGCGGGAAGATGCAGAACCGCAGCATCAGCGGCGTCCAGATCCACGTGCTCAAGGACATCCCCGGCTACACCGAGGCGCCTTATCTGTCCAAGCACGGCAGCCTCTATTACTTGACCTACGCTTCGGGGTTCCCGGAGAGCATCTCCTACGCGACCAGCACGTCGCCGCAGGGGCCGTGGCAACATCGGGGCGTCATCCTGGACCCGGTGCCGAACAGCAGCACCATTCACCAGTCGCTCTTCGAGTTCAAAGGAGCCAGCTACCTCACGTACCACGACGCCGCGCTGCCGACCGGCGGTAGCTATCGACGATCCACGTGCGTCGATCGCGCCTACTACAACGACGACGGGACGATCCGGAAGATCGTCCCGACACACAGGTGATTTGCGCGGCGCACGAAGCGCTGACTCCAGAGCAGCTGCTCGTCGCCAGCATCGAGCCGCCGGATCCGCTCGCAACCGGGCTCGGGCTCGCCCTGGCGGTCGCCGTCGTATCCCTGCGCCGATGAGCACGCCGCCGGCGAGGTGAAGCGGTATCTATCCACCAGCGCGTGCAGCGTGGCTGTACGGTGGACGGGCCACGAGCTTTCCATGAGCATCGAAGGTGGTCACGCGTCCGGCGATCTCACTTCTCGTGCGCGAGCGCCTCTGATATGAAATCATCATGAAACATTTGCGCCAGTTCTTCGTATGTTCCGTCCTCGCGGCTCTTGCGATGCAGGTGGGTTGTGGAGCGGAGACGCCGGACGGCGTCGGGCAGGCGTCCGAGGTCGGCTCGATCAGCCTCGCCCTCGTCGGGACCAGCGTCACGGGCGCAACGTACCGCCTGTCGAACGCGTGGTTCAATATCCACGGTCCGACGAACCGGCTCGTCGATGGCTCGATCGAGGCGCCGGTGATCACGGAGGTGCTTCCGGTCGGCCACTATGACGTACGCCTGGAGCCCTCGTGGGTCCTCGAGCGGTGGACCGGCGTCGGTTACCAGCCCGTTCAGGCGGTCCTGACGTCGCCGAATCCGCTGCAGGTCTTCATCAACGAAGGCACGACATCGACGGTCGTGTTCCAGTTCCGCGCCGACGACGACATCGTCTCCGTCGGCCAGGGGAGCCTCGACATCGTCATCGGCGTCGACGACACGGCGGCGCCGCGCGAGGACACCGACGTGACCTGCGGCAACGGCTACGATGACGATGAGGACGGGCTCGCGGATTGCGCCGATCCGGAATGTCAGGGGCTGCCCCTCTGCGCGCCGCCGAGCATCGCGGCACAGTTCACCGACACGCTCGGCGATGACATCCCCGCCATGTGGCCTGCTGTCGTGCTCGCGGATGCGACAGACGCGGACGACATCGTGCTGGAATGCAGGGAATGTGCAGATTGCGGGACGTTGCGGTGGAGCCTCGCGAGCGTGGGCTTCAGCCAGGAGCAGATCAGCGAGATGACCTATTATTTCACGACAAAGGAAGTGGTCGTGGACGGGGAGGAGGACATCATGCACTGGTCAGCCGGCTGCGTCGACTGCTTCGGGGCCTCTTGCTACCCGCAATACAACTTCTTGTACTGGAGCGCGGGCAGCGGCCTGGCGCACTTCCATCTGACCGAGACCGCAGCGGACTGCAGCTCCTCGGTGTGGAACCTCATGGGACCGCGGGATACGAACGGCGCCGAAGGAAACCTGTGCGGGCCCGGTGTTGTCGGAGGCATATCTTCGTATTCCGGCAAGGTGGGCGAGTGGTTCCAGATTTCGATCGTGAACCCGCGGTAGGGGACCAACCAAGGTCGGGTGCCCCCTGACCATCAACCGCCGGATGGGCGCTCCGAGCGACGGGCAGCGAGCGCGCGGAGGAACGGCAGCGCGTGGGGCGCGGTCTTCCGCCATGCCATGGCGATGCCTCTTCGTATCACTCTGCGGGTCCGCTCCTCCGCTGCACGGCTCGTTTGCGCGCGTCGAGCCCGGCGGCCGACTCGACGCGATCGGCGTGAGGGCTGCCCGGGTGTGCCTCGAGGAAGCGCCGCGCCGCCGCGTGTGCGCCCGCGCGATCCCCCTTGCTCGCCAGCGCCTCGACGCGGATCGCGGCAGCCTCGTCGGAGAGCTGAGCGCTCGGGAACTCGCGCGCGTGGCGAGCCAGGAGCGCGAGGGCGGCCGTTGGATCGCCGCGTCGCAGCGCGCGCCGCGCGGTGTCGAGCAGCGCCAGCTCGGAGGCCAGCGTCGGCGCGTTCCTCTCGCGTGCGCGCGGGCTGCTCACCGCCGTGGCGGCAGGAGCCGTGGCGGCGGGCGCGGCCATGGGCGGAGCGTCGTCCGTTCGCTCCTCCGGGACGCGCTCGTGCAGCTCCACCTCGGCCGCGCCAGGTGCGCGCGGCGCGGCGAGCGCAGCCGGCGCGCTGGACGCCTCCCGAGCGCGCCTCGCGGGCATCGGCGCGTCGACGTGCGTCCATTCCGCGACCCCGAGCGTGAGGACCCCCGCGAGCGCGCCGATCCCGAGCGCGCTCAAGATCCCGCTCCCGCCCGCCACGCCCGCCACCTTCAGCGCGACGCTCGCCCCCGCCGCGGCCGCGCCCCCTGCCACGACCGCGCCCCCCGCCACGACTGCGCCCCCCGCCCCCGCAGCCGCGCCCCCTGCCACGACCGCGCCCCCTGCCCCCGCAGCCGCGCCCCCTGCCGCGCCCGCGCTCCCTGCCACGACCGCGCCCCCCGCCGCGGCCGCGCTCCCCGTCCCCGCCGCACCCGCGCCCCCTGCCGCGCCCGCGCCCCCTGCCGCGGCTGCGCCCCCCGTGCCCGCCACGGCCGCGCTCCCCGTCCCCGCCACGGCGGCCCCGACGCCGACCGCGACGAGCATTCGCCGGGCCATGCCGCTCGGCGGACTCTCGTCGAGCGCCGCGCGGAGGAGCGTCGTTCGCAGAGCACTCCCCTTCTGGTCCAGAAGGCGCTCGGGATCCGTCATGGCGATTCACCTCGGAAATGGGCCCGCGCCTCTATCCGCCTCACGGCGGCCTGGAAGTGCTCGCGCGCCCGGCGGAGGCGAGACGCGACCGTGCCTGCCGGAAGATCGAGCAGCGCCGCGATGTTCGCCGTCGTCATCTGCTCCAGCTCGAACAGCACGAAGACAGCGCGCTGCTCGAGGGGCATCGTGTCGAGGATGGCATCGAGCGTCGCGCGGGCGCGAGCGCGATCCATCATCTCCTCGGGGTCCGGCGCGGGGTCGACGCGCTCGCTGGGCGCTTCCTCCAGCACCTCCCGGCGCCGCTGCTGGGTTCTCCGCGTGCGCGAGGCGATCCGCAGCGCCGTGCTGAACAGGAACGCGGCCTCCCGGCCCGATTCGATGTCCCCGAGCCGCCGGGCCGCCACGAGGAAGACCTGCTGCGCCGCGTCCTCCGCGTCGGCGCGCGGCACGCCGAGCCGCACCAGCGAGCGCCAGACGAACGCCGAGTGCTCCATCACGAGCCCGGTGAGGCGCCCGGCCGCCGCCCGGCTGTCGGGCGGCACTGCGGCGGGGAGCTGCATCAGGGTCAGCGCTTCACCACGGCTCACGCCTTTGCAATCTCCGGATCGAGGCAATTCGATCACGAAATCGACAGGCCAGCGCGGAGCAGCAGCACCTGGTGACCGCGGGCGCTTCGTTGGATGAGCGGCGCCGAGCGCTCGAACACGCATGAACGCCGCACCAGCGGAAATTGCGGTCCTTATTGCACGTCGACGCGCACAAGCGCGCTGGGCGTGGGCTCCCCGTACTGCATCCGCGTCGCCTCACGCATGGAGCACGACCGCGCGCGCAGCGCCTTCGTCGTCGCCGGCGCTCGCGGTCACGACGACGCTTCCTTTCTTGTGCCCTTGTTCGACACGGGCAAGCACCGTTGTTCTCAACCCCGCTCGCCCGACACGTCACCTTTCCACTGAAAGACGTGCTCGAGCGGCACGCCGAACGCCGCCGCGATGCGGAAGGCGACCTCGAGGGAGGGCGAGTAGCGGCCCTGCTCGATGGCGACGATGGTTTGACGGGTGACGCCGACCTTCTCGGCCAGCTCTGCCTGGGTCATCTCGCCCGCATGAAACCTCAGCGTGCGGATGACGTTCGTGATCTGAGGTTGCCCCTTGCCCACGCCGCGTTCCATTCCTTGAACGTCATCTCGCCCTCCGAACCAGCGCGTCCTCCCCCATCTGCAGGCGGCGAGCTCCGCCTGCCACGCATCCGGCCGCGGATGGCCGGACGTCTGCGCCGCTTCACGCGCGCGGCCCCGGCTCTGTTTCCTCGCGGTTTCGCCCCGCTCGCGCCCCGGCGCCCGCTCCGCGGACGCGCTGGTTCGAGGTGTCAGCGATCCCTCCAGGGGTCGCTGACACCTCGAACCAGGTAACTGACCGGCGAACCAATGTCAACTATTTTATACATAGAGTCTTGATTAACTGACACTAAGTCCGGTTTCTATGACATCGGGGTGCTCGCCGTACCTTCCGTCAGCGAGGGCGCCAGCGTAGGCTCTCTGGCGATGCTCACTCCCACGGTGGTCGTGTTCGACCTGGACGGTACGTTGATCGACAGTCGGGGCGACATCGTGGCGGCGGTGAACCATGCGCTGGTGGCGACGGGCCGTGCTCCGCTGCCCGGGCAGGTGATCGTCCGGTACGTGGGCGACGGCGCGCGCGCGCTGTGTGCGCGCGCCGCCAGGCTCCCCGAGACATCCGAGAGCGTCGAGGACGTCCTCCGCCACTTCCTCGACTACTACGCGCGGCACCCGCTCGACTTCACCCGCTGGATGCCCGGCGCGCAGGAGATGCTCGAGAGGCTCTCGGACCTCGGCGATCTCGCGCTCTGCGTCTGCACGAACAAGCCGCGCTCGACCACCGACGCGGTGCTCGCCGCGCTCGGGGTCGGCGCGCGCTTCCGCGCGGTGGTCGCGGGCGGCGACGTCGCCGCCAAGAAGCCGGATCCGGCGCCGCTGCTCCACCTCGCGGCGCGCCTCGGCGTCCAGCCGCACAAGATGGTGATGGTCGGCGACGGCCCCCAGGACATCGAGTGCGCTCGCCGCGCGGGCGCGCGATCGATCGCCGTCCTCGGCGGCTTCGCATCGCAAGACGAGCTCCTCGACGCCCGCCCCGACGTGCTCCTCCGTACCCTGGGAGAGCTCTGGGACGTCCTCCGCCGCTGGCGCGACGCGACGGTCAGGCTCTCCACCGTTCGTTAGCTGCACACCCCCGGGTGATGCGCGTCGGATTTGCGCGCGCGGCCAGCCGCCCTCCCCGCACGCGCAGGACGTCGCCGCCCGCGCGCGCCTCAGGCCGGCGTCGCTTTCGCGCGCCTCAGGCCGCGACGCCCTCGGCGATCTCGCGCCCGAACGCGGTCGCGTTGAGGATCGCGCGCAGGCGCACGCGCGCCCGGTGGAGCCGCGAGCGGACGGCGCTCTCGCTCACGGCGAGCTTCTGCGCGATCTCCTGGAGGCCGAGGTCCTCGTGGTAGTGCGCGAGCACCACGTCGCGGTAGTCGTCCGGAAGCTCGCAGAGCGCCTCGCGGACGTACGCCTCCCGCTCCGCCGCGGACGCGGCGTCGTCCTCGCCGATCGTGCTGCGCATCGTCGGCAAGAGGCCGAGCTCCTCGAAGTCGAGCCCCTCGACGATGCGCGCGCGCTGCCGCCGCTGCGACCGCATCAGCATGAGCGCCTCGTTCGCCGTCACGCGGAAGAGCCACGTCGTGAAGCTCGAGTCGCCGCGGAACGAGCGGATCGTCCGCACCACCTGCAGCAGCGTCGACTGCACGAGGTCGAGCCGGTCCTCGTCGGACACGGGGTAGCGCGCGAGCTGCCGCTCCACGTGCGGGCGGATGAGCCGCGTGAGCTCGTCGAGCGACTCCCGATCGCCGTCCTTCGCCCGGCAGATGACCTCGGCCAACGGGCCCGCGCTCGCGGCGCGGGGCGAGGGGCGCGACCCGACCGCGCCAGGCGGGGTGAGACCGCAGGGCGCCAGAGGAGTCTCAGGCCTGGTGCTGGCGCTCGGTACATCGGTCGGAACGGCGGTCAGAGCCATGAGCCATCTCTCCGTCGAGGGCGCCGCGTGCGCTTCCGGCCCACGGGCCCGGTGGTGCGCACCGACCAGCAAAGGCCTTGCCACGGCAAGCTCAACGGACGTGCGCGCCGCGTGCGCACCGCGTGCTCAGCCGGTATAAGCGGGGCCACGATGTCCAGCGACGCTCCGCGATGGGAAGCCCCCCGAGGGGGAAACAGCCACGTTCCGACGCCCGAGGTAGACCGGCCAGCGCCGTCCGCCTCCGCCCCGCCGCGTGCGCTGGCCCACCCGCTGCCGGCCGGGATGCGCGATCTGCTCCCGGAGGAGGCGCGGCGCCGGCGCGCGCTCGCCAAGCGCGTGCTCGATCACTTCGTGCTGTGCGGCTACCAGCCGGTCTCGCTGCCCGCGTTCGAGTTCGCCGAGGTGCTCGAGCGCGGGCTCGGCACGCTCGACGCCGCGGACGTGCTGCGCTTCATCGAGCCCGAGTCGGGCGAGGTGGCGGCGCTCCGCCCGGACATGACACCGCAGATCGCGCGGCTCGTGGCCACGCGGCTCGCGGACGCGCCCCGCCCCATCCGCCTCTGCTACGAGGGCACGGTCCTCCGCCGCCGCCAGGGGCGGGCGCGGCGCCACCGGCAGATCCCGCAGGCCGGCGTCGAGCTCTACGGCGTCGGCACGCTCGCCGGTGAGATCGAGATCCTCCGCCTCGCCGCCTCCGCGGTGCGGGAGGCCGGCCTGGAGCACTTCGTCGTGGACCTCGGCCACGCGATGATCGCGCGCGCGCTGCTCGACGCCGTCCCGGCGGGGCTCGCGGCCGAGCTCTCGGAGGTGCTCGAGCTGAAGGACGCCTCCCGCCTCGCCGCCGTGCTCGCGAGCCCGAAGGCCGCCGACGTCCCGCGCCCCATCGTCGCGGCCATCGCCGCGCTGCCGGACCTCGCAGGCGGCGGCGCGGCTGACCCGGACGGCGCCGCGGTCTTCGACCGCGCCACGCGCCTGCTCACCGGCACGCCCGCCGAGGCGCCGCTCGCCGAGCTCCGCGCGCTCTGGGACGCGGCGAGGACGAGCCCCGAGCTCGGCCCGGCGCTCCGGGTCGACCTCGGCGAGCTCCGCGGTCTGGCGTACTATACGGGTGCAATTTTCCACGTGCTGGCCGATGGCCCCGGGGAGGCGATCGCGGCGGGCGGGCGCTACGACATGCTGCTGTCCCGCTTCGGCCTGCCGATGCCGGCCGTCGGCTTCGCGCTGAACCTCGACGCGATCGCCTGGGCGCGCGACGTCGCGGGCGCGGCGGACGAGCCGGCGCTGCGGGTGCTCGTCGCCGTGCGGCCGGAGCGCGCCGCGTCGCTCGCGGCGGCGCTGCGGGGGCTGGGTGTCCCGGCCGTGGCGCACGCGCCGGACCAGGATCCGGAGGGGTACGCGCTGTCCTGGCGGTTCTCTCACCTGGTGCGGGAGCGGGACGGGGCGCTGGTGGTCGAGGCGACATCCGGCGGCGGCGAGGCCGCGACGAGCGCGAGCGCCGTTCCGGCGGCCCTCGACGACGCCGCGGCGGCCCAGGCGATCGTGCTGAAGACGGGGGCAGGACGTCCGGGCGGCAAGTAGACGCTCGCTCGGCAAGCGAGCCTGGGGTAAAGGCCAACCTGGACCCGGACGGAGCCGCTCGGAGTGACGAGCGGGCCGAGGCCGGGCCACGTGATCCAAGAGGAGCTTCGGAATGACCGCGATCGTGATCGTCGGCGCACAGTGGGGCGACGAGGGCAAGGGCAAGGTCGTCGACCTTTATACGGAGAGCGCCGACCTCGTGGTGCGCTACGCCGGCGGGCCCAACGCCGGCCACACGCTGGTGGTGGGCGGGGAGAAGCTCATCGTTCGGCTCATCCCGAGCGGCATCCTCCGCTCGAACGCCCGCTGCGTGATGGCGCAGGGCATGGTGGTCGATCCCGGGGTGCTCGTCTCCGAGATCGACGCGGTGGAGGCGCGGGGCTGCTCGACGCAGGGGCGGCTGTTCGTGTCGGATCGCGCGCACCTGATCTTGCCGTTCCACCCGCTCGTCGACTCGCTCCGCGAGGCGGCGGCGGCGGACGGCGTGCGGCTCGGGACGACCAAGCGCGGCATCGGCCCCTGCTACGAGGACAAGGCGTCGCGGCGCGGGGCGCGGCTCGGCGATCTGCGCGACATGAAGCGGCTCGCGCAGCTCGTGTCGCGCTCGCTCGAGGCGTGGACGCCGACGCTGCGCGCCCTGGGCGGCGAGCCGCCGTCGCTCGACGCGATCCTCGACGAGCTCACGCCGCTGGCGAAGCGGATCACGCCGCTGCTCGCCGACACGTCGCAGCTCATCGACGGCGCGCTCCGCCGCGGCGAGCGCGTGCTCCTCGAGGGGGCGCAGGGGACGCTGCTCGACATCGACCACGGCACGTTCCCGTTCGTGACGTCGTCGTCGGCGATCGCGGGGGGCGCGTGCGTCGGCGCCGGGGTCGGCCCGACGCGCATCCGCCGCGTTCTCGGCCTGGCGAAGGCGTACTGCACCCGCGTGGGCGAGGGGCCGTTCCCGACCGAGCTCGACGGCCCGCTCGGCGAGCGGCTCAGGTCGGTCGGCGGCGAGTACGGCTCGGTGACGGGCCGGCCGCGGCGGACCGGGTGGCTGGACCTGCCGGCGCTGCGCTACGCGGCGCGGGTGAACGGCCTCGACGGGATCGCGCTCACCAAGCTCGACGTGCTGACCGGCATGCCGGAGCTCAAGGTCTGCGTCGCCTACGACACGCCGTCGGGGCGCACGCGGGAGTTCCCGATCGACGACATCGCGACGGCGAAGCCGGTGCTCGAGACCGTGGCCGAGTGGAGCGAGCCGATCGACGCCGCCCGCTCCATGACGGAGCTGCCCGCGGCGGCGCGGCACTACGTGGAGATGGTCGAGAAGGAGACCGGCGTGCCGGTCGACGTCGTCTCGGTCGGCGCCGACCGCGAGGCGACCATCGTGCGGCGCAACGCGTTCGCCTGAGGGGCAAGCGAGCGCGAAGCCCCACGTCGAGGGGGTGAAGAGAAGGCCGGCACCGTGAGACAACGGGCGCCGGCCTTCACCGGCGGAGCGGTACAAGACCGCATCCGGTTCGACCACGTTGCACACTCCCCGGCGCGGGCGCCGCCGGACTCACGTCGCGTGGGCTCCCGCCGCTCCGAGCCGGGCGCGATCGAGCCAGGCGAGCAGCTCTTTTGCCCTCCTGTTGTCGCCAAACCTCCCGAGGAACCAGGTGTACGCGCGCTCGAGGACCGGAACCGCGTCGGGGTGACGTCCCATCGCGATGAGGCAACGGCCCTTGCCAAACAGCAGCTAGTTAAAGGGGAGCATCGATAAAAGTGGAGCGCCAGGACGTCGAGGACGCGAGGAAGAGAGGATTCCCTCTGCTTCTCTGGCGCCTGGCGTCCTGGCGGTCCATCTCTCGATACCACCTCTGCCTGTTCGGCGCTTCAGCTCCGCGCGCCGGTCATCCTGAAGCCGTAAAGCCGTTCGCTGCATAAGTCTCTGAAACGCAGGACTGGCAATCGGCGAAGCCGGCGCTGGGATCGTGGCCGAGTGGAGCGAGCCGATCGACAGCGACTTACTGGCCCGAGCCGCCGCTCTTGCTACCGCCGCCGGGCGTGCCGCCCCGCTGGCCGCTGCCGCCGCCCGGCGCGGTGGCCCCGCCCGGCGTGCCGGTTCCGCCGCCCGGCGCGTAAGCCCCTCCCCCCGGCGTGCCGCCGGTGCCGCTGCCCGGCGTGCCGCCCGTGCCCGGCGCGCCGCCCGTGCTCGGCGTGCCGCCCGTCGTGCCGCCGGTGCCCGGCGTGCCGCCTGGCGTGCCGCCGCTCGTGCCGCCGGTGCCCGGTCTGCGCTGGGTGCCGCTGCCCCACTCCTGCGTGCCGCCCTGGGTGCCTTGCCCGCCCTGGGCGCCCGGCTCTCCTGTCTCTCCAGGCATCGTACCCGCGCCGGGCGTTCCGTTCTCGGGCCCTCCTGGGGTTCCAGGCGCGCCGGGGGTCTCTCCGCCCGCCGGCGCTGGCGCCGGCGAGGCCGCCTCTCCGCCTCGATTGCCCCCGCAGGCCATGAGCGGCAGCGCGGTCAGGACTACCAGAAACATGCTTCGCATGATGTGTCTCCCAGGTCGTTTGCGTTCGCGGCTCGTGCCGAGCCGCCGGCGATGCGGACGCGCCCGTGCGCGCGAAGGCCGCCTCCGGAGCCTGGCGGCGTAGCGTCCCGCGCTCGACATGCTGGGGCCGGATACGGCCCTCGGGATCGAGACGACGCCGGAACGGCGCATCGGGCCGCGCCCGATCGAGAGCCGTTAACCCCTCGGGACACGAACAACGCCTGACGCCGGCCGGCGCGCGCTCGACGACAGGCGCTCAGCCGGCCACGGAGCGAGCGAATCGATCCACACGCGCCACACGCGCCACACGTCACGGCGCCCGGGCCGCGCTGGCCCAGCTCCGGCGGCAGGGCAGCGGCGTGCTCATCAGAAGCCGCGCGGGAAGGGGCCCCCTGCGCGCCGCGGTCCTCGGGTTCGCGGCCCTCGCGCCCGCCGCGCCAGGCCTCTTGTGGCTCCGCCCAAGGCTGCTCGCGCCGACGCGCGGCGGTTGCGGCGCGCTCCCTTGAAGGCCTCTGGACATAACGTCGGGACAAGCGCGCTTTACAGCCCGGGCCGAACGGCTCACCCGCTGTGCGCCGCTCGACAGATCGATGCCGCCGGAAGAAGGCGAAGTCAGCGGGGAGAAGTTCGATTTTCCTCCATGGGATCGACTATTCTGTCCATTCCTATGGCCGAGGACAGCTACATGTTTGCGGGTTCGGAGCGCGCGCGAGAGCTGGAGCGCCTGCGGCGGATCGAGGGCTTCTTCGACCCCGGCAGCCGGCGCCTTCTCAAGGCGTCCGGGATGGGGCCCGGCTGGAGCTGCCTCGAGGTCGGGGCCGGCGCCGGGTCGATCGCCTGCTGGATGGCAGAGCGCGTGGGCCTCGAGGGCGAGGTGGTCGCGGTCGACCTCGATGTCGGGTTCATGGACGCTTCTCCGCCGCCGGGCGTCCGGATCATCGAGGGCGACATCCGCCAGCTCAATTTCCACGCGGCGCGCTTCGATCTGGTGCACGCCCGCTACGTGCTCGTCCACAACGCGGATTTCCAGGATCTCCTCGACGCCATGCTCGCAGCGCTGAAGCCCGGCGGCCACCTCGTGCTCGAGGAGCCGGACTTCACCGCGGCGAGGGGCGCCTCCGGTCCGGATATCGAGGCCTTCGATCGGGTCAATCGGTCGATCCTCGCGATGTTCGAGGCCGACGGCAAGGACCCCGGCCTCGGCCTGCGCCTCCCCGCGATCCTGACGTCGCGAGGGCTCGCCATCGAGGCCGTCGAGAACGAGGTGCCGCTGTGCCCTGGCGGTCACCCGCTGTCCGAGATCATGAGCCTCTCCGCCACCCAGCTCCAGCACAAGCACCTCGCGACAGGGCGGGTCAGCGCGGAAGATCTCGCCGGCTACGCCCGGTTCGCGGCCGATCCGTCGGCGTGGGGCGTCTACTATGGCACCGTCGGCGTCCTGGCCCGCAAGCCGGCCAGGATCTCCGACTGACGTCCTTCTCCCGCCCGGGCGGCCAGGAGACGGTGGCAGGTGACGTGATCGAGAGCCCGACTCCGGGCCCGTCCTCCAGCAACGCGGCAAACTCCGTCCTGCCCTCTCCGTCGAGCCCGGACATGGCATCACGCTGATCCTCCGACAGCGCCGCTCCCGGCCCCCGCCCGCCCTCTGGCAGGGATTCCAGCGCCGCCGCCCGGGCGGGTGCCCGCGTCCGTTCATCGACGTCGAGAGGTGGCACCTCCGCGCCGGTCCGTCGCGCGGCACGGACGATTCAGCCGATCCTGCGCGCTGGTGAGAATTGCCTATTTGATGTTCTCGCGGCTTGCGTCTCCCCACAACAGTTCAAGATACGTGACGGGGCGGGCCAGGCATCACCGCCGAGCGCTCCAGCGCCGGCCCCGCTTCCGTCAATGACATGGGGGAATTATGAACATTCGAGTCGACTCTCTTCGTTTTGCATGGATGGCAGCCCTCGCGCTCGCGGGGACCAGCGCTTGCTCCGTCGCGGCGGGAGACGGTGTTCTGGTGGCGGCGGACGAGGACAGCTCGGAGGAGGCGGTCGAGTCCACCTCACAGGCCTTCTCGCTCACCATGCCGCAGCTCGCCGCGGTGCTCGCCGCCTTCAACGCGACCGAGATCAGCGACGCGCAGATGGCCCGCGCCAAGGCGTCGGACGCGCACGTCTTCGAGCTCGCCCAGACGCTGTTCGATCATCACACCGCCGCGAGCGAGCAGCTCGCGCTCGCGCTCACGCAGATGGGCATGACGCCGGTGGACAACGAGATCAGCCTGGCGCTGATCGAGCAGGGCGCGGCGAATCAGCAGCAGCTCACGGGGCTCGCGGGGCCCAGCTTCGACTGGACGTTCGTCAATGTTCAGATCTATCGACACCGGGAGTTCCTCGCGCATCTCCAGGAGCAGATGGCCATCGTGGGGCCCGAGCTGCACCCGGGGCTCTCTCACCTCGTCCCGGAGGTCCTGAGCGCCACGAAGCGGAACCTCTCGTTCGCCACGTCGCTCCTCGCGCTCATCGGCAGCCCGTACATTCCGGAGGGCGGCTATCCGCCCGGCGTGCCCTATTTCGGCAATTACGGCACCTACGGCAGCTACATCGACTACGGCAATTACGGTAACTACGGCAATTACGGCAACTACGGCGGCGGCTTCGCCAACAGCGCGCCTTCCTACGGCCCCGTCTACTTCGGCGCCAACGGGCCTTACTCGCCGGCCGTCTCCCCCTACTACGGGGTTTACGGCCGCAGCGCGCCGTCTGGCTTCGGCGCGCCCGGCCCGTACCCCCGCCCGTGAGTCGAGGGGCGCAGTGCGCTACAGGCGGCGCCGTGCCCGGCCGCGATCCGGGATGACCGCGTGGATCTCCGCCTCGCTGAAGCCAGCCGCCCTGTAGAGACGCTTCAGGTGCACCAGCTCGATGTGCGCGCTCTTCGCCACCGAGGCGCGGATGCGGTCGAGCACGCTCAGCCGCTCCAGCGGCAGCCGGGTCGCCTCGACCGTGGAGCGCACCGCCGCCGCCGCCGACTTCACCTCGGCCGCCGCGGCCTGCGCCTTGTCCAGGCTGAGCTTCGGGTGGATCCCCGAGCCGAGCAGCTGCGCGAGCACCTCCAGCCGATCCGGCTGCCCCGTGAGATCGCCGTCCTCGTCGTCGGCGAAGTAGGCCACGCCGCCCGGGAACAGGATCGACAGCGCAGGATCCGCGGAGGGGCGGCCCACGGCGTTCCAGACGTCGTCGGCGACCTTGCCGAGCGCGTCGTCGGCGCGCGCGGACTCCGCCTCGACCTTGGCGAGCAGCGGCTCCGCCTCGGAGCGCGCGGCGTTGCGCTGGGCCTCCACCCCGTCGAAGAGCGTCAGCACGGGCACGAGCCGCTGCTCGGCGAGCTCCCGGAGGGGCCCGCCCTTCGCGGAAGCGCTGTGGAGCGTCGCGCGCACGTCACCGATGATGTCGTCCGCTGGCGCATCCTTGCGAATCACCTCGCCCATGATGTCGATCCTCCTCAGGCTCCAAGGCTGCGGAGTCCAGCGAAACACGACCCGCGAACGCCCCCCGTCGACGCTGTCACCTCGGGCACCATAACGGACCAACGCCCACCCGATCAACCGGATCGCAGCCCTGCGCCGTCGGCCCCGGCGTGAGCCTCCAGCGCGCCTCCCTGGTACACTCTCGCCGTGCACCTCGGCCCGCTGCTGCTCACGGCCCTGCTCGTCTTCCCGCTCGCCGCGCACGCCGGACAGGGTGGCGATCTGGTCGCCGCCGCGGCGGCCGCGGGGCGTCCGCCCGAGTGCTCGGCGCGATCCGGCCGGGCCATCGCGCGGGGGCCCACCGTCTGGGAGCGCGCGCGGGCGCCTGAGCTCCCGCGCTACTGCGACCTGCTCGCGCGCGGCCAGGCGCAGCTCGGCGGCGACGCCGAGGCGGCGCGCGCTTCGGCGCGCCTCGCCGATCAGCTCCTCCCGGGGCACGCCGCGCCGCAGGTCCTGCTCGCCCGCGCCGCCCTCGCGCTCGGCTCGCCCGAGGACGCCGCGCGCGCCTTCGAGCGGGCGCGGAGCGTCGATCCCCGCAGCGTCGAGGATCCGCAGACGATGCACGATCTCGCGCGCTCTCTCGCCCGGACCGGCAAGCGCGGCGAGGCGATCGCGATCTACCGCGCGCTCGTCCCGCGGATCGATCTGCTCGGGACCGCGGACCAGCGCGCGCTCGTGCTGCTCGAGGCGGCGCACCTGTCGATGGCCACCGCGGGCGCGGCGTCCGTCGCCGACGCGAGCGCGAGGCCGCCCGCCGGCGCGCACAGAGACGCGCACGGAGAGGCGACCGCCCGCGGGGACCTCGACGAGGCGATCGCCTACCTGCGCGAGGCGCGCCTGCGCGCGCAGACGCAGCTCGCCCGCGACGTCACGCTGTCGCTCGCGCTCGCGCTGGACCGCTCCGGCGACAAAGCCCAGGCGGACGCCGCGCTCGAAGGCGACGCGGCCGCGCTGGAGGTCGCGCGCGGGCGCGCCGAGGACCGGAGCGCCGGCGCGGCCGCGCGCGAGCGGACCGCGGACGACCTCGCCAGCGCGGCGGCGCGCCTGCGCACCGTCGAGTACCTCGCGGTCCCGGAGGACAGGCTCGCCCTCGAGGCGCTCGCGCTGGAGCGGGCCATGACGGCGGCCGCGATCGCGCGCTGGGAGGCGTACCTGTCGGGCGCCGGCGGCCAGGGGCCGTGGGCCCCGGCGGCGCGCGCGCGCCTCGACGCGCTCCGGCGAGGCGCCGGCGGCGGGGGGCGCGCGCCCGCGCGCCCGCGCGCCCCGCAGGAGCGGAGCGCGGCGCCGCGGCAAGGCGCGGGAGGGGCGCGGTGACGCGGCCATCGCCCCCGCCCCGGCGGTCGCCCCTGCCGTGGCGCTCGCGCCTGCCAGGCGTCGCGGCGCTCCTCGCGTCCACGCTCGCGGCGGGGCCCCTCCACGCAGCGCCGACCGTCTGGTCCCGCGCGCTCGATCCGGCGGCCCACGAGCGCGAGGAGCACATCTCCCAGGCGGACGCGCTCCTCGCGCGGTACGACCAGCTCCGGCGCTCGCCGCTCCTGGAGCGGGTCGAGGAGATCGGCCCGCTCTGGCTGCGCGAGGCGCGCGCCCTGTACGAGCGCGCCGGCGCGGCGACGTCGCGCACCCCTTCGGTGCGGCTGCGCTACGCCGACATCCTGGAGCACCTCGGCGACGTGCAGGGCGCCGTCGCGACGCTCGAGGGGCTCCTGCGGCTCCAGCCGCCGGCGCCTTTCCGGGCCGACGCGTGGCACGCGCTGGCGGTCTGCTACGCGCGGCTCGGCAGGTACACGGACGAGATCGAGGCGTACGACGAGGCGCTGGTGCTCGAGCCGCACGCGGCCTCGCGGGCGCTGCTGCTGGCCAACCAGGCCGAGGCCTACATGGCGCTCGGCGACATCACGTCGGCGGTCGAGGGGTACCGCGCCTCGCTCTCGACCCTCGGGTCGCTCGATATGGTCCGTTACGGCGTGACCACGCTCTGGGGGCTCGCGGTGGCGCTCGACCGGTCCGGCGACCTGGAGGGAGGCATCGAGAACATCCGGCTCGCGAGGACCTACGACCGGGCCGATCAGCAGATCAACGGCGCCGGCTGGTTCTACGTGCCCGCCCACGACGAGGCCTGGTACGCGGCGCTCGGCCACTGGGCCGCGGCGCGGAGCGCCGAGCTCGGCGCCGCGCGCGCGGAGGCCTACCTGCAGGCCGTGGCCGCGTGGGACGCCTACATCGCCCGGGCGCCGGGCAACGATCACTGGCTGCCGCTGGCGAAGGCGCGGCGGGCGCAGTGCGAGAGGGAATCGGAACAGACGCTGAAGACGCTGAAGCGCCTGCGCAAGCTCGCGGCGCCGCAGCGGCGCTGAGCCGAGGCGGCGGGCGCTCCATCGTCTGGACGGCCGCGCGCCGCTTCCGCCCGCTCCGGCGGCGCACCGCGAAGGACGGCGAAGGACGGCCGCGCGTGCGCGTGGTCACCGATGGCGCTCTGGTCGTACGGCGTACAGCGGGCGACGGCGAGAGCCCCCTTTACGACCCCGGCCGGCGGGTTCACCTTAACGTGGTCGCCCTCGCCCGCGGGGGCGGCGCCGGCCAGCTCACCCCGAACGGAGGATCCATCGAGATGCGTGACTCGGTGTTCGATGAGGTTGTGCTCTGGTCCGGACGTCCCAAGGTCGTCGCGACGCCGATGCTCTACCTCGTGGGCGCGGCGGTCTGCGGCGTGACCTCCGCGATCAGCACCGCGTCCGCCGTCGTCGTGAGCAAGGCGCTCGACGCGTCGCCGAACCAGCTGCTCGCCTTCGCGGCCTGGATGGCGAGCCTCGCGGTGGCGTTCAGCTACCTGCCGCGCTGGTGGCGCTCGGAGCTGGAGTACATGCTCACCGATCGGCACATCGTCGTGCAGCGCGGGAAGCTCCGGCGCTCCATCGAGCGGCGGTCGATCAGCTACGCGCGCATCCACTGGAACCCGAAGCACCCCGGCGTCGGCGACCTCGAGCTCGTCAGGGCGGTGCCGACCGGCGCCCTCCGGCGGCGGCTGTCGATCGTGCTGACGGGCGTCGTGGCCCCGGATCGCGTCTGGGCGATCCTCCGGGGCGTGGTCCCGTCGGCGCCCGCGGGCGACGGTCACCGCCTGCTCTCGCAGCGCCTCGACGAGGGCGAGCGGGTGCTCTGGTCGGCGCACCCGGCCGACGGCTGGCACAAGTGGCTCCCGAGCGGCCTGCGCGGCGTCGGCTCGGTGCTGCTCGGCGTGCTCCTCGGCAGCTTCGCGGTGGTCACGGCGGTGCACGCCGTGCGCAGCATCCGCATCGTGACCGCGGCGGGCATGGATCCGGAGAGCGTCTCCTTCGTGGCGCTGGTCGCGTCCCTGTCGCTCACGATCGTGCTGCTCGTCGCCGCGGGCGCGGCGATGCTCTACATGTCGGTGGTGCGCCCGGCGCGGCTCGCGGCGCGGACGCGGTACCTCATCACCGACCGGCGCGTGCTCATCCAGCGGGGCGACGAGGAGCTGCACCTCGATCGCTCGCGCATCGTCGACGTGATCGACGCGCCGGGCGCCGGGGGCCTGAGGGACGTGTTCCTCGTGCTCGACGGCCCGCGCGCCCGCGCCGTCGCCGCGAGCGGCGCCTTCGGCGAGGCCCCGGGCGCCGGGCTCCAGCCGGTGCTGCACCGGGTCACGGACGTGGACTCGGTGCGGCAGATCCTGCGGCCGGCGTAGTCCGCTGCGCGGTGCCGTTCAGGCTGGATCGCGAGGGCTGCCTCACACGCGAGCCCCGATCCTGCGCCTCCGAGCTCAGCGGTGTACCCCGCGCACGCTGGATCAGGGTAAGGAACCCCCATGCCGATCGTTCAGATCTCCGATCCGCAGCAGCCTGCGCCGACGAGCTGCGGCGTCATCGTCTTCCGCCTCGATCTCCAGACCGGTAATGTCGACGGCACCTTCGCCCTCGCCCTCTACGAGGGGGAGCTCGCGCGCGAGACCGGAGTCAAGATCAGCGGCTCGCCGGGAGATTTCGCCGGCGAGTACTCGGTCACCACCCTGCGCCCCGACGGGACCACGTTCGCCCAAGGCCGCATGATCGCTCATCGGCTCGGCGCGCAGGGCGTCTACCTGGTCCGCTGGGACCTCGAGCCGGTCCCGGAGGCGCTCCAGGATCTCGGCTATGTCCCGGGGACGCGGCTCATCTACGAGGCGATAGGGATGACGCTCCGGGGCGGCGCGGAGATCGCGGTCGCCTGGGACAACAACGTCTTCGCGCGGCGCTGGCCCCAGGGCTCCGCCCCGCAATAGAGAGCCCCGGCCTCAGCCAGGCAGCGTGACGATGAACGTCGCGCCCTCGCCTTCCTTTCCGTCGACCCGGATCGTGCCCCGGTGGGCCTGGACGATGTCGTAGCTCAGCGACAGCCCGAGCCCCGTGCCCTGGCCCGTGGGCTTCGTCGTGAAGAACGGGTGGAAGATCTTGTCCCGCAGCGCCTCGGGGACGCCGACCCCGTTGTCGCGCACCCGGATCTCGACCTCGCGCCCGAGCCGCCGCGTGCTCACCACCAGCGTCGGCACGTACGGCCCGGCCGCCGAGCGCTGCTTCTCCCGCAGCGCGTGGAAGGCGTTCGTCAGGAGGTTCACGAACACCCGCCCTATCTCCTGCGGCACCAGCTCGATCGCGCCCACCGCCGCGTCGTAATCGCGCTCGATGACCACGTTCAGATCGAGCTTCTGCGCCCGCATCCCGTGGTAGGCGAGGCTCACGTACTGATCGAGCAGCCCGTTCAGCCCGACGCTCTGGCGCTCCCCCGTGCCGCCGCTCGCGTGCTGCATCATCCCCCGCACGATCCCGTCGGTGCGCCGCCCGTTCTCGGCGATCTTCTCGGCGCTCTGCTTCAGGCTCACCACCAGATCCTCGATCTCGGCGACCCGGAGATCCCGGTTCGACGCGAGCCCGTCCAGGATCTCGGCGGCGATATCGACGTTCGCCTCGGCGAAGTTGTTGATGAAGTTGAGCGGGTTCTTGATCTCGTGCGCGATGCCCGCGGTGAGCTGCCCGAGCGAGGCCATCTTCTCCGATTGCACGAGCTGGAACTGCGTCGCCTTGAGGTGATGCAGCGCCTCCTCGAGGTCGGCGTTCTTCTTCCGCAGCTCCGCCGTCCGCTCCCCGACCCGCTGCTCGAGCTGCCCGTAGAGCACCGCGTTCTCGATGGACACGGCCATCTGGGCCGAGAGCAGCCGCAGGACCTCCAGCCGCTCCTGCGTGAACGCGCCCGTCGCCAGGTTGTTCTCGAGATAGAGCACGCCGATGAGCTTGCCCTGGTTGAGGAGCGGCATGCACAGGACCGACCGCGTCTGGTTCCGGGTGATGTACGGGCTCTGGGTGAAATCGCCCTCGTGCGCCGCGTCGCCGAGCAGCACGCTCTCGCGGGTCCGCTCCACGTAGACCGCGATGCTCTCCGCGAACTGCCCCCCTTCGACGGAGGACACCAGTTCCAGCTCCGTGACCGCGGGGGCGGCCCGCGGGTCGGCCGGATCCACGCGCGCCTCCACGCTGGGGATGAGCTCCTCGCCCTGCGCGAGCAGCAAGACGCCGCGCTCGGCCCCCGCGTTCTCGATGACGATGGTCATCAGCTTGGTGAGCAGCCGCTCCAGCACGAGCTCGCTGGCGATCGCCTGCGACGCCTTGAGCACGCTGCCCAGATCGAGCACCCGCGACGTCTGCTGCCGGGTGCTCGTGGTGGTGAGCGTCGTCCGGTCGAGGGGCGCCTCGGCCAGCGGCTGCGGCGGGTCGAGCTCCGCGTCGAGCAGCGCCACCTTGCGTCGCGCGCCCCAGAGCTCGAAGCCATAACGCGCGTCGGCGAGGTAATCCCTGCCGAGCCGCTCCTTCCCGCGCCGGAGCCAGAACCTGCCGTAGAGCTCGCTCGCGAGCGCCTCGTCCTGGAGGAACCCGTGCGCCCTCGCCGAGGTGATGGCGCGCTCGTAGAGCTCGATGGCCTCCCCGGTCTCGCCCGCGAGCCGCCCGAGCTCGGCCCCGACCAGCGCGTGCATGTGCGAGAACGTCTCCGGGCAGACCTCCGCCCAGCGCCCCAGCTGATCCCGCCTCGCCGCGGCGGCCTCCTGGAGGGCCCGCCGCTCGTCCGCCCCGGCGCCGTCGGCCAGCGCCGCGAGGCACAGCGCGTGATGAAACTGGTGCTCCGCCGACGCCACGTTGCCGGTGACGGCCGAGATGAGCGCCTCGGCCCTCGTCGCCGCGGCGCGCGCCCCCGCCAGATCGCCGTGCAGGTAGAGCGTCTGCGTCTTCAGGATGTGATGGTAACAGAGCGCCATCACGCTCTGGTTCGCCTCGCATGCGGCCAGGTAGTCGGCCTCGGCGGCGGGATCCGGCGCGGCGCCCCCGGCCCTGCCCGAGAGGTCCGCGAGCGCGAGCTCCAGCCCGCGGATGATGTCGATCGCGATCTGGTTCTTGCTCTTCTGGTTGAAGTGCAAAAACTCCGGCAGATCCGCGAGCACCTGGGCGAGGGGCCTGCCCTCGTACAGCTGGTTGAACAGCTTGTAGATGAGGATGTAGCCCGCGTACCGCAGCTCCCCTGCCTCGAGCCCCGCCTTGTACCCGGCGTCGTTGACCGCCTGGGCCGCCGGCAGGTGCTTCACCCACGGCAACAGGAAATTGCCGAGGGCGAAGCAGCTGTTGCAGACGTCGCCGGGGCTGTTGAACCGCTCGCCGAGCCGCACCGCGAGCACCCCCAGCTCGTAGCCCGCGAGCTGCTGGCCCCGGAACCCCGAGAGCACGATCCCGTAGAACGCGAAGATCGAGCAGGCGCCGGGGGCGAGGCCGTACTGGAGGCTCAGGCCGACCGACTTCGTGACCGTGAACGCGTAGAGCTGCCGGTCCACGTAGAACGTCGCCGAGAGCACGTTCGAGAGCAGCTTGAGCGCGGCCTTGCCGGCGGGGTCCTCCACGGCGGGCGCGTCCAGCAGCGACTCGAGGGGGCGATCGGCGAGCCGGCGGTCGACGTCCGCGAGCTCCGCCTCGAGCGCCGCGCCGAGATCCCGCTCGGGCAGGTCGATGCCGAGCAGGGCGAGCCCGCGCCGGGCCACGTCGATGGCCTCCGCGTACCGCCCGACCATGGTGCAATGGCTGACCAGCGCGTCGTAGACGCCGGCCTGCTCGAGCGGCGTCCGCGCGTGATCGAGCAGCGCCCGGGCGAGCGTCTCGGCGCGCGCGTGGTTGCCGTTGAGCCCCTCGGCCTCCGCGAGCGCGCGGTGGAGATCCGCGGTGAGATCGTGGTGCTCTCCCCAGGAGCCCTCGGGCAGGAGCGCGAGCCCCGCGGCGAGGTACTCCCGCGCCGCGGCGTAGGCGGTGGAGCTCTTCGCCCGCTTCCCGGCCTCCAGGTTCAGCCGGGCGATCTCGAGCCGCTCGACCGGATCCGTGACGAGGCCCCGCCCCTGGTTCAGGTGCGTCGCGAGCTGGAAGATCCGCTCGGCCCGCTCCGGCCCGCTGATCTTCGAGAGGAGCAGCCGCCCGATCCTGAGGTGCACCGCGGGCCGCTCCGCCTCCTCGACGAGCGCATACGCCGCCTGCTGCACCCGGTCGTGCAAGAACCGGTAATGCCGCACGAGCAGCGAGGGATTCGTCGAGTCCTGGACCACCTCGAGCTCGGAGGCCGGGAGCAGGAGCCCCTCCAGCGCCGCCGCGAACAGCGCCTGGGACAGCGCCTCCTCGGACCTGCCCGCCACGAGCGAGAGCGCGCGCCCGTCGATCTCGCTGCCCATGCAGGCGCCGAGGCTGAGCGCCTGCTGGGTCGCGGCCGGCAGGCTGCGGATCTTGCCGATCATGAGATCGATGATGCCGTCGGTGACGCCCTTCGCCTCGATCCGGCCGAGGTCCCATTGCCACTGCCCCCGCTGCCGGTCGAAGGCGATGAAGCCTTCCTTGTGCACCGCCTTCAGCAGCTCGCTCACGAACAGCGGGTTGCCCTCGGTCTTGCGCACGATGAGCTCCGCCAGCGGGCGGACCCGCTCCGGCTCCGCGTGCATGGCCTGGCCGAGCAGCTCCTCCACGTGCTCGCGCGCGAGCGGCCCGAGGTGGATCTCGCGCACCGCCGTCCCGTACGCGCGGATGGCCGCGAGCGTCATCGTGAGCGGGTGAGCCGGCCCGACCTCGTTGTCCCGGTAGGCCCCGATCAGGAAGAGGTGCGCCAGTCGCTCCTCCCCGAGCACCCGCTCGAGCAGCCGCAGGCTGGCCGCGTCGGCCCATTGCAGGTCGTCGAGGAAGATCACGAGCGGGTGCTCCCGCTTCGCGAAGACCCGCAGGAAGCGCTCGAGCACCAGGTTGAAGCGGTTCTGCGTCTCGGTCGGCCCGAGCTCGGGCACCGGCGGCTGCGGCCCGAGGATCGCCTCCACCTCGGGGATCACGTCGAGGATGACCTGCCCGTTCTGGCCGAGCGCGCCGCGCAGCGCCTCCTGCCACCCCGCGAGCCGCGCCTGGCTCTCCCCGAGGATCTGCCGCACCAGCGACCGGAACGCGGCCACCACGGCCGCGTAGGGCGTCGCCCGCTGGAGCTGGTCGTATTTCCCGCCGATGAAGTACCCCCGCCGCCGCGTGATCGGCTCGTACAGCTCGCGCACGAGCGCGCTCTTGCCGATGCCCGAGGAGCCGGTCACGAGGAGCAGCTCGGCCGCCCCGCGCGCCCCCTCGACGGCGCTCCGCGCGCCCTGCGCGACCCGCTCGAAGGTCGAGAGCAGCGCCTCCACCTCGCGCTCCCTGCCGTAGAGCCGCTGGGGGATCTGGAACCGCTCCGGCACGTCGCGCGCCCCGAGCTCGATCGCCCCCACCGCGCCCGTGTCGCGGAGCGCCGCGATGCACGCCGCGAGATCCGCCTTGATGCCGTACGTGCTCTGGTATCTCGCCTCGGGCGCCTTCTCCAGGAGCCGCATCACCACGTCCGACACCGCCCTCGGCACGCCTTTCGCCCGCGCGTGAGGCGGCGCCGGGAGCCTCGCCAGGTGGCAATGCACGAGCTCCATCGCGTCCTGCGCCGGGAAGGGGACCGCCCCGGTGAAGAGCTCGTAGAGGGTGACGCCGAGCGAGTAGAAGTCGGTGCGGTAATCGATCGCCCGGTTGGTCCGGCCGGTCTGCTCGGGGGCGATGTACATGAGCGTCCCGTCGAGCACGTCCGGGCTCTTGAGGACGGGGTTCTCCCGCGAGAGCACGGTGGAGATGCCAAAGTCGATGATGGCGAGCCGCTCCCGCTCCGCGCTCCAGACGATGTTGGAGGGGTTGATGTCCTTGTGGATGATGCGCTGCTCGTGGAGCTGCCCGAGCGCGTCGACGACACGGACGGCGATGTCCAGCGCCTCGGCGAGCGGCGGCGTCCCCCGGCGCAGCAGCCTGTCCAGCGACTCCCCGCCGAAGTCCTCGATAGCCATGGTCCAGCCCTGCAGCTCGAGCCCGAGGCCATAGGCCCGGGGGACGCAGGGCAGCTCGATCCCGCGCTGCATATCGTATTCGCGCTGGAACCAGGCGAGCCGCTCGGGAGACGGGCGGAGCGGCTTCAGGATCTTGAGGATGAGGGGCTCCCCGTCCGCCTTGCGCAGGGCGCGGCAGACGCGGGTGTTGGTGCTGTCGTAGACCTGAGCCTGTATCTCGTACCCGGGCAGGACCATGCTGGATCTAGCCTCGAAGCGCCGCGGGGCAGCGGGGCGAGTGGCGGAGGGCGGCGCTCATGGGAGCGGATTGGACCACGGTCCGCGGGACAAAGCCATGTCCCCGCCGGGGCGAGCGCGCTTCGACGCTCCTTCGACCGAACGCGCGCGGCGCCTCCTCCCGCCGGAGGTGGTTGCGAGGCGACCCACATTGACGCCCGCATTGCGGTGCTGATACCAAGGACCCTCATGCTCCGTTCAATGGGGGGAAAGGCCCTCGCGCCGTGGATCCTGCTGGTGGGCCTCGGAGGTTGTTCCAAGCCGCCCCCGTGCGCCCCTGTCCAGATACACGAGCGGAAGCACCCGTTCATCGCCTTCGATCGCCAGGAGATCCCCGCCCTGCGCCAGCGGGTCACCCAGGACCCTTACAAGACCTGGATGGACGATGTCCGCCGCGGCCCGCCCGGGCAGGGCCACCCGTGCGGGGCCCCCTCCACGAATACGGACGTCAAAGAATCCCAGCTCTCCAACTGCGCGCTGTACGGGGCCCTCTCCTGGGTGATCGAGCAGCGCAGCGACGGGTTGAAGGCGGCGCGCGACGCGCTGCTGAAGGCGGGCGACACGAGCACCGGCTGGAGCCAGACGCCCGGCGCCTGGTACTGGGGCGGAAGCCTGCTCAACTATGCCTACGCCTACGACCTCGTGCAGCCGGCGCTGAGCGCGGATGACGACGCGGCCATCCGCGACAAGCTGGAGGACGCGCTCGGGAAGACGATGGGTGTGTACGAAGAGTTCAACACGACGTACGTCACCAACTTCCGCTATCGCGTGGGCAGCGGCGCGGCCACGCTGAGCTACGCCCTGGGCGAGCACGATCACGCCTGCACCGTCGAGCGCGATCTCTTCGGCGACGCGCCGCTGGAGTCGCTCTTCGCCCTCCGCTCCTACGGTCCCTACATGCAGGCCTGCCTCACCCAGGACGGCACCTACGTCGAGGGCCCGAGCTACCAGGACGACGTGTTCTCGGTGATGCTGCCCTACCTCCAGGCCATGAAGAGGCTCTCCGGCGGGGCGCACGACGGCCGGGATTACATCAACGCGGTGAACACGCCCGCTGCCTGGGGCAATGACACCCGCATCGCCCGCATGCTCCGCTACGGGGCCGCCATCTCCATGCCGGACGGCAACGCGGCCACCATCGAGACCGGCTGGCGCGAGCCCCTGCAGCTGAGCAGCATCGCCGCCAGCATGCTCAGCGAGAAAGAGGGGCGCCGCGACGCGAAGGGCTTCTATGGCTGGCTCAGCGCGAAGGGCAAGGCCGCCGTCAACAACCCGGTCTACAGCATCCTCTATACCGATCCCGACATCGCCAAGGCCGCCGCCGGGGGCCATGAGCCCTCGTACACCTCGATCGTCACGTCGGACATGACCTCGCTGCGCTCCGGCTGGAGCGCGGACGCGGTTCACCTGCTGATGACGACCGAGCACGAGTACCGGCCGTCCTCGCACAGCCAGCCCGACCAGACGAGCTTCCTCCTGCACGCGAAGGGGCAATACCTGATCATCGATCCGGGCGACGGCCGCAACTACGATCCCGCGGGCAGCTCCCACACCTCGCTGTTCTACTGGGTCAACTTCAGCCCGGAGTCGCACAACCTGGTCACCGTCGACAGCTTCAAGGGGATCCGGGATACTTACCAGACGCCCGCGTGGCGCCAGCTCGGTGTCTTCACCGATCTGACCCGGCCCGTGGACGATCCGGCGATCCTGCGGGCCTCGTTCCTGACCGGGGAGCTCGACTCCTCGACGGTCACGATCGACGATTACGTCAATGTGCCCGACGTGTCCACGCGGCGGACGGCGGCGCTCGCGCGGAGGAGCTACGTGGTCGTCTTCGACCACATGATCTCCTCGGGCGTCGGCTCGGCCCAACCGATGCTCCACTATTACGACACCCACCTCCATTACGGCGGTTGGCTGGGCTGCCGGCCGGGCGCGCCCGCCGTCTGCACCGACTACGCCACCGCGAGGCCCACCTCGCCCAGCACCCAGGTGGACTGCGGCGACGTCTGCGGCGAGGTCCGGATGGCCAGCGACCTCGCGGCGGAGGCAGCGACAGGGCTCGCCCCGAGCGGGCCGATCCCCCCGGACGCCGCCGGCCGCGCTCCGTCCGCCCCCACGGCGGGCCGGCTCGTGTGGGCGACGCGGACCGACGACGGCAAGCGCGAGCTCGAGCTCGACGTGGTCTACGTCCCCCGGCCTGACGCCTTCTCGGTCGATCGAGGCGGCTTCACCAACTTCTTCCTGAACATGACCTTCCGGCACCCGTTCTCGGTGGCGCGCTACATCGCCTCCAGCACGCAATGGCTGACCGTGCTCTACCCGCGCGACCTCACCGCCGGCGAGCCGAAGCCGGCGGTCGAGGCGCTCAAGGTGAGCGGCGGGAGCGGCTCGGCCGCGCTGATCTCCATCGCGGAGCAAGACACGCAGGATCTCGCGCTGGTCTCGGACGGCGCGCAGCCGGTGGAGGTGGGCGACGGTCCGCGCGTGCCCTCCGCGAAGCTGCAGGGTCGCAGCGCGCTGCTGCTCCTGCGCAACAGGGCGCTCGAGCGCGCCCAGGTCGACGCCGGCACCTCGCTGAGCGTCGGCGGCCGCGCCCTGCTGCTCGCCACGTCGCCCGTGTCCGCGTCGCTCCGGCCCGAGGGCGCCGGCGTCGCCGCGGAGCTGGTGCTCTCGAGCGCGGCGCAGGTCGGCCTCGCCGTCTCCCAGAAAGACGCGCAGCTCACCCTCGACGGCAAGCCCGCGCCGACGCGCTACGACGCCGCCAGCGGCACGGCCTGGACGAGCGTGCCCCAGGGCCGCCACCGCCTCGCGGCGCGCTGAGGCGCTCCGCGCCAGCGCCTTCGCGACCTCATCGCATGGTGGTCGTCGAGTGGACTCCGACGGTCGGCTCGCACCCTGCGATGACGTCGACCGGAGTGCGCTTGACCAGGTTGAAGACGCTCACGGGAGGGGCCCCCGGCAGCAGGCTCCTCGCGCCGACCTCTTCGAAATCGAAGAGCTGCTGCGCGGCCTCGCGGACGGTCGCTTCGACGAGGATCTCCCCGGGCTGCGACGCCCTGGCGAGGTGCGCGGCGGCGTTGACCACCTCGCCGAGCACCGTGTAGTCGAGCCGGCCGTACGCCTGAGATCCGACGCTGCCGGAGAGGACCTGCCCCGTGGAGAGCCCGATGCAGATCCCCTGCGTATACGGCGAGCCCTCGCCGGCGCGGCGCGCCACCGCCCCCATCTGCGCGCGGACGGCCACGCACGCGCTGAGCGCCCGCGACAGGTGATCCGGCCCCTGGAACACCGTCATCACCGCGTCGCCGAGGAACTTGTCCACCACCCCCCCCTTGGCGACGAGCTCCGGGACGATCACCTCGAAGTTGGCCCGGAGCAGCCTCATGGCCTCGCCCGGCAGCCTCTCCCTCGTCACGGGCGTGAACTGGAAGATGTCGATGAACGCCACCGTGGCCATGACCGCCTCGCTCGCGAGCGCGATCGCCGGGCCCATCTCCCGGATCCGCTCGATCAACGCCGCGCTCGTGAACTGCCGGAGGATCTTGTTCTCCTCGTCCGAGCGGGCGTTCCTCCGCAGCTCCGCGACGTGCTTGATGGTCTTGTCGATGGTCGCCTCGAGATCGCCGCGCTGGATCGGCTTGAGCAGGAAATCGAACGCGCCCTGGTTCATCGCGCTCCGGATGTTCCCCATGTCGCCGTAGGCGGACATCATCACCGTCCTCGCAAAGGGGCTCACCTCGGGGACGCGTCCAAGGAACGTGAGGCCATCCATCACGGGCATGTTGATGTCGGTGACGACGACGTCGATGTCGGGGTGGCGCCGGAGCTCGTCGAGGGCGTTCTCGCCGTTGTCGGCGAAGATGAACTCGTAGATCCGGTCGCGGATCTTCTGCCGGAAGAGCAGCTTCATCATGAGCGCCACGTCGGGCTCATCGTCGGCGATGAGGATCTTGGTGGGGCCCCCGCTGGCCTCGATCACCGCCGCGAACGCGGCCACGAAATCGGCCGCGGACTGGAACCGCTGCGCCGGGTCCTTCGCCAGCGCGCGCTCGAAGAAGCGGTCGAAGCCGGGCAGCAGGCCGGGCACGAGGCTCGACGGCGCCGGGAACGGATCGGTACAGATGCTGATGAGCAGCTCCCCGATCCCGCTCGCCGCGAAGGGGAGCCGGCCCGTGAGGGCCCTGTAGGTGATGACGCCGAGCGACCAGAGATCGCTCAGGTGATCCGGCACGACGGCGCGCACCTGCTCGGGGCTTATGTACGACGGCGTGCCGACGACCCTGCCGAACGAGCCCTGCTGTTCCTCGTCCGACTCGAAGACCGTCCACACCACGCCGAAATCGAGGAGCTTCACGCACTCTCCTGGCTCCTTCCGCGCCAGGAATACGTTCGCCGGCTTGAGATCGCGGTGGATGATCCCCGCGGAGCTCGCCACCTGCAGGCCAATGGCGATCTGCCGGAGCAGGGCGAGCGTCGCCGACGGCGAGAGCTGCCGCTCCCGGGTGAGCCTGGCCTCGAGGTCCTCCCCTTCGAGCAGCTCCATGACGATGTACGGGCAATCCTCGTCGATGCCGTAGTCGTGTATCTGGATGATGTGCTCGTTCTGGAGCCGCGCGATCGCCATCGCCTCTCGCTCGAACCGGCGCCGCGCCGAGTCCGAGCTGACATGCTCGGGCGTCATCACCTTGAGCGCCACGGGGCGCCGGAGCACCTGATCGAACGCCTCCCAGATGACGCCCATCCCGCCGCGTCCGATCTCTCGTCTCAGCGCGTACTTCCGCGCGATCGTGCGATTCAGCATGGTCGGCGCAGTGTAGCGAGCTCCCAGCGCGCTTGCTCAGGTTCGAGACGCGGGAGCTCGCCGACGGCAGCGGCGCATCATCGAGAAGACGGCCGCTTCACCCCCAGGACCTTCATGCGGTAGGACAGCGTGCGCACCGGGATCCCCAGCCTGCGCGCGGCCTCGGTCCGGTTCCAGCCCGCTGTTTCGAGCATGTCCTGGAGCAGCTTGGCCTCGTACTGCTGCACCTTCCCCCGGACCCGCCCGCCCTCGGGGGGCGCCTCCTTCGGGGCGGACGGCGTGGGGCAGAACACGGCCACGTCCGGCGGAGCGCCGCCGAGCTCGGCGTCCGTCCCCCGGTCCGCGGGGCGCTCCGACTCGCCGCGCGCCGCCGCCGCGCGCACCCTCGGGGGCAGATCCTCGAGGCCGACGAGCGCGCCGGGCGTCACCACCACCGCGCGCTCGATCACGTTGCGCAGCTCGCGCACGTTGCCAGGCCACGCGTACGCGCAGAGCAGGGCGAGCGCCTCGGGGGTGATGCCCTCGACATGGCGCCCGTTGGCCGCGCTGGCCGCGCGCAAGAAATGCCGCGCGAGCGGCTCGATCTCGTCCGTTCGAGCGCGCAGCGGCGGGATGTCGATCACGACGCCGCCGAGCCGATAATACAGATCGGCCCGGAACGCGCCCGACGCGGCCATCGCCTCGAGATCCCGGTGCGTCGCCGCGACGACGCGCACGTCGACCTCGATCTCGCGGCTCGAGCCGACGCGGCTGAACGACCCCGACTCGAGCACGCGGAGCAGCGCGGCCTGGGCCGGCGGCGGCAGCTCGCCGATCTCGTCCAGGAACACCGTGCCGCCGTCGGCCTCCTCGAACACGCCCTTCTGCTGCTGCAGCGCGCCGGTGAACGCCCCGCGCTCGTGGCCGAACAGGGTGCTCTCCACGAGGTCCTTCGGGATCGCGCCGCAGTTGACGCGCACAACGCGCCGCCCCTTGCGCGGGCCGCCCTCGTGGATCATCCGCGCGACGACCTCCTTGCCGGTCCCCGTCTCGCCGTGAAGGATGACCGGGATGCGCGAGGCGCCCACGCGCCTCACCGTCTCGAGCACCTCGCGCATCTGCTGGCCGGCGATGATCCCCCCTTCCTCCGGCTCCTCGCGCGCGAGCACCGAGGTCGCGGCGGGGCCGCACGCCACCGGGCGCTCGGGCGAGGCGTGGCGGGCCGCCTCGCGGGCGGCCGCGAAGACCTCGTCCGCGGTGCTGCCGGCGTCCGGGTAGAGGGCGAGGCCGACGAGGAGCCGGGCGTCGCTGCCCACGAAGGAGGCCGCGATGGCCTGCGCGGTGCGGCTCGCCTCCTCGGCGCCGGCCTCGGGCAGCAGCACGTGGGCAGCGCAGGTGCCGTAGAGCGCCACGCGATGCACGGGCTGAAGGCAGGCGCGCACGGCGTTGATCCAGCCCTCCGCCGTCACCGCCGCGCTCATGCGCACGTGGAGCAGGGCGAAGGGGCGGCGAAAATGCCGGGCGCGCGTCAGCTCGTCCTCCACGCGGCGCAAGAGCTTCTCCTCTCCCTCGAGATCGAGGGACTCGCCCCCTGCGCCGAACGCCTGCACCCGCAGCGCGACGCTGCCGAGGACGACCTCATCCCCTATCGCGATCCCGGCGCGGGAGACGCGGCGGCCGTCGAGGAACGTGCCGTTCTTGGATCCCAGGTCATCGACCCACACCCGCCCGCGCGAGAGGAGGAAGCGGGCGTGCTCCCGCGACAGGGTACGATCGTCGATGCAGAGCGCGGCAGGCACGGCGCGCCCCACGACAAGCGGCGTGTCGGGAGAAAGCAAACGTCTCTCCGTCTTTCCGGCGTAGTGCCAGACGAGCGCGATGCCCAGCGCCGCGGTCTGCTGAATGGCAGAGATCGACCTCCCCGCCAGGGTCCAGGTCTTCGCCGCGTCGTCCTGCACCGACTTGCCTGACCGCATGCACTCCGCCTCGCTGGTCTCTATATCAGGCTCCCTCGGGAGGTCCAAGCGCCACCACGGACCTCGCCGCTCATGAATATCCGCCGCGCCGCTGCTGCTTGTGTCGCCAGGTCGACGCAGGCGGTCGATCCATTTTCCATTTCCACGTCCATTGCGCGCAAACGTTTACTGACGCGCCCGGCGCGCCCGGTCATGCACGGTGGGCCAGGGACCGGGTGCTCTGGCCGGCTCACGTGCCGGGCGGAGCGACGATCTGGACGAAGGCCGCGATCGCCGCAAGGACACGGCTGTTACGTTCGGCCCGTCCTTGCCGGCAAACTCTTGCCGGGCAACTCGCGACGGCGATCTCTCGCGGGCAAGGTCTTGCCGAGGCGGCCGTCGGCGGGCGCGCCGCGCCCCGGAAACGCGCGGGCGCCGCTCGCATTCTGCCCGCTGACATAGAGGGCCTGGCGCTTCCGAGGAGAGCGCGCCCTCGTGGCACGCACGCTGCAAACAACCGAAACCAGAAGCTGACGGGCGGCGAACATCGCGACCCAGGACATCCACCAGACCGACCACTCCAGGAGCCGACCATGAACACGAAACACATCTTCTCCGGACTCTTCACCTCCAGCGCGCTCGGCATCATGCTCATCGCGGGTTGCAGCGTGCCGATGGAGGAAGGTGACTCCGAGCAGGCGTTCTCCGACGAGGAGACCGTCGAGGAGGCGTCGCAGGCGCTCGGCCCTGCGTGCGTCGCCAAGAACCTCGCGCTGGAGGCCGGGCCCATCTGGAACACGAGCGATGCCCAGACCAAGTGCCCGAACGTCTGCAATCCCCAGAACATGAGCTGGAACGGGCAGTGGTGGACCACCGTTCCGGGCGCGATGTCGGTCTGCGAATGCGCCCCGCGCCCCGCCGCCGTCGTGCAGGCCGGCCCCATCTGGAGCAACACCCACGCTCAGACGCAGTGTCCGAACACCTGCGCCGCGTACAGCAGCGCGACGAAGTGGAACGGGCAATGGTGGACGACCGTCCCGGGCCAGATGTCCGTCTGCGAGTGCGCATTCACCCCGCCGGCCACGGTGTCGCTCGAGGCCGGGCCCATCTGGAGCAACGCCGACGCCCCGAGCAAGTGCCCGGCCGCCTGCGGCACGAGCCGCGCCTGGAATGGGCAGTGGAGCACGAGCGTCGCGGGCCAGATGTCCGTCTGCGGATGCGCTTGCACGCCCTGACGTCACGACGACCCGCTCGGCGGCCGCGCCCCCATCCACCGGCGCACCGCGCTCACCTCCGGGTCACGCGGGCCTCCAGGTCGCGCACCCGCGCCTCGAGCTCGCGGACCCGCGCCTCGGCGGCGGCGCGGGCGCGCTGCTCCGCGACGCGGGCGCGCTGCTCCAGGGCGCGCGCCTCGCCCTCGGCGCGGAGGGCCTCCTCCTCGGCAGGCACGAGATCCGTCGCGCGGGAGCTCCGCGCGACGCGCAACGTCGGGTGCGGGCCGTCCTTCAACACGACGAGGTGCGCGTCAAGCGCCTCGATCCAGACGGGATCGCCGCTCCCGTGGACCCGCAGGTAGGTGCCGTCCGCGTCCCGCCGGTACAGCTGGAGAGGCACCCGCTCCTCCGCGAGCGGCGCGCGGGCGGCAGCCGCCTCGGGATCGAAGAGCAGGAGCTCGGGACAGCCGAGCTGCCAGTACTTCGCCGGCGCATCCTCGTACATACGGCGCCAGTCGCCCGCGACCACCTCCAGCGCGAACCGCGGCGGACGATGGCCGGACAGCCAGGTCTGCCACTGCCGCGGGATGGGCGGCAGCGGGCGATGATCGAGGACGTAGAGGTCCGGCAGGACGCGCACGAACGGCTCGCTTCGCACCCACGCGAAGAAGTGCCCGGTGCCTGCATACAAGTCGGCCCAGCCACGCTCGCGCGCGAGCTGCGCGATCACCGACAGCAGCAGGCGGACGACCTCGGACCGCCCGACCTTGTCAGGACGCTCCGCGTCATCGGGCAGGTACCAGCCGGACCAGTCGATCGCGGCGCCGGCCTCCTCCGGCGACAGATCGCGGAGCACGAGCGCGCGGGGAGAACGCCGAGGGGTAAGGGGGAACCCGATGCGATTCGGCGATGCCACGCGAGGAAACTAGCACCCCGACAGGCCCCGCGGGGCAGCAGAGACAACGGACGCAACCGACGCAACCGCCGCAACCGCCGCAACGCGACGCGACCGGCGGGTCACCAGGCCAGGCGACGTGCCCCTGCCGGGCGCTTGACAGCGACAAGGGTCCATGTCCTCCTATCCGCTCGAACCTTTCTTCATATCATCGTCAATGGCGGCAACGGCGGCAGCCTCGCGCTGAGCGATCTCGCGATCCGCTGCTGGTACACCCCGGGGCCCGGCGCGACGAACCAGCAGCACCGTGACCACGCAGCCATCGCGTCAGCCCGGGTTCGGGCGCGTCGCGCAAGCGTCCGAGATCAACGCCGGGCGCGGCCGCGAGCTCACGGCTGCACCTCACGGTGTGCTGGTCCGGGAGCGCCGAGCCCCGAGCGCGCGCACGGAGGAACCTGGATGAGAACCTTGCATCGACGGATCGGGACCCTGGTGATCGGCTCTGCCTGCGCGATCGCCTGCTCGGCAAGCGCGGATCGGCCCCCTCAGCAGGTCCAGGGAGCTGGCGGCGCGGGCGGCATCCCGGACGACATCGGCGGCGGAACGGGGAACATCTTCGACGTGGGCAGCGGCGGCCCCGTGGAGCCGCCTCCCTGCGAGGTGTGCGAGGACTTTCCCGCGGCCCCGGTGCTCGACGACAGCGGGACGCCGCCGCCGGCGAACGCGGCCGAGCTCTTCGGCGCCCCGGGCAGCGGCGCGACAGGCGGCCCGTGCCTGGCCGAGCCGGAGATCGGCGCGCTCTACCCGAACAACTGGCTGCGGCCCAGGTTCCGCTGGATCGCGCCGCAGGGACAGGACCTGTTCGAGATCCGCGTGCACGCCGACAGGGAGAAGAACGATCTGGTCGTCTACACGACGAACCGAGAATGGAAGATGCCCAAGGACATGTGGGAGAAGCTGGCCGCGCACGTCCGCGGCGAGCCGATCACCATCACGATCCGCTCCGTGTCGACGAGCGCGCCGAGCGCGCCGCTCGTGGGCTCCTCCGGGCCGATCACCATCGCGCCGGCGCCGGCCGGCGGCAGCATGGTGTACTGGGCGGCGATCGGCGAAGGGCCCGCGGACGCCTGGCTGGCGGGGTTCGGCGTGGGCGAGGAGGGCGTCGTCGACGCGCTGAAGGTCGACCAGGTGCAGCAGGGCGGCCGGCGCGACGAGAACGGCAACGTGAGGGGCGACGGCAAGGCGCGGTGCATCGGGTGCCATTCGTCGACGCCCGACGGCGAGGCCGTCATGTTCATGGACCACTGGCCGTGGGATCTCGCCATCGCGTCCGTGAAGGAAGACTCGGTGGGAGCGGTCCCCGCCTATGTGACGCCCGGCGGCTCGGAGGCCATGAACCAGGCCTGGCTCGGGCCACCCAAGATGTCGCCCGCGCACTTCTCCCCCGGAGATCGGATCTTCATCACCTCCTATGGCCGGGACAAGGGCAGCGTCTGGGATGGCCAGTCGCACACCAGCATGCCGAACGCGCGCCTCGCGTGGTTCGACCTGGAGTCGCCCGCGCCGACCTACGCCGAGGGGACCAACGCCACGATGGCCAAGACCGAGATGGCGGCCGCGGAAGGCACCGCCTTCGGCTTCATCGAGCGCGAGGGCGACCCGCGCGGGGCGATGATGCCGGACTGGAGCAACGACGGCCGGACCATCGTCTACGTGTCGACCGACACCGGCAAGGACGGGCGCCTCGCCGCAGGCGCCGGCGATCTCTACACCGTGCCTTACAACAACAGGCAGGGCGGCGCGGCCACGCCCCTGCCCGGCGCCGCAGAGGCGAATTTCAACGAGTACTACCCGGCATTCGCCCCCGACGACAAGCTGATCGCGTTCAACAGGACGCCTGGTCCGGGGGAGATGTACTATAACCCGAACTCCGATATTCACGTCATCCCCGCGGCCGGCGGCACGCCGACGCGGCTCGCGGCCAACGACCCGCCCGCGTGCCTCGGGGTCACGAGCCCTGGAATCCACAACAGCTGGCCTCAATGGTCGCCCGAGGCCACCACCGTCGACGGCAAGACGTATTACTGGGTCATCTTCTCGTCGTCGCGCGACGGCTACACGCTCCAGAAGGCCCCGAGCAAGAAGGCCTCGCAGCTCTACGTGACCGGCGTGGTCGTGGAGGGCACGACGGTGCACACATATCCGGCCATCTACCTCTGGAACCAGGATCCAGGCACGAGCAACCACACGCCCGCATGGGACGTGTTCAAGATCCCTCCGGCGCCCGTCCCCCTCTGATCCAGCGGGAGACTCACACGCTGGGACGACCCGCAGGCGACCCCGAAGAGCTCACCCCACAAGGTGTGCCGTCCAGGTCTCATGAAGGTCCGCGCCATCCCGCACTGACGGAAACCAACAGTCGCACCACCCGCTTGGCACACGTGTGCCAAGCGGCCTGCAGCCAGTGCTTGCATGTCGTGCTCTCCGCGGCGCGGCAGGCGCGGCGCGCAAGCGAAGCGCGGTGAACCGAGCGAGCGGACGGCTGGCGCGGGGCTTGCGAACGCAGCGGGCACCATGCGAACCCACCGCACCCATTCCTCCCTTTGGCTTCTCCTGGCAACAGGGCTCCTCGCTGTCGGATGCGAGACGGCATCAACGCCTGGCGAGCCTGTCGACTCTCAGCGCGCGGCGCTCCACCGGGCTCAGTCCTGCGGCGACCTCGAAGCGCTGCTGAAGCAGGACGCGCTCGCCAAGATGAACGCCCAGATCGACGCCACGATCGCGAGCTACTCGGCGTACGGCTACCCCCGCGGCGGCGTCGTTGGCGGCGTCGACAACGGCAGCGTCGGCGTCCCCGGAGGGGCCGAGGATCCCACGGACACGCCCGCCCCGGCGCCGCCCACGGCAGACGACGGGGGAGCCGGCCAGGAGGCTTCCGGGGAAGACAGCGGCAGCGGCGCCGACCCTGCCCACTCCGAGACGAACACCCAGGTCGCCGGCGTCGATGAGGCGGATATCATCAAGACCGACGGCAACAACATCTACGTGCTCCACGGCCAGAGCTTCTACACCCTGACGGCGTGGCCGGCGTCGTCGCTCGCGGTGGGCAGCTCGCTCGCGATCGAGGGGTCGCCCCTCGAGATGTTCGTGGCGGGCGACAAGGTCGTCGTCTACTCGTCGGTCAACGGGGCCGCGATCTACGAGCAGGCGGGCGTCACGCCGCGGCCGGGGTATTACGACTACCTGCTCGTCAACACCATGGTCGGCGGCGGCGGCGTCGCGCCGGCGCCTGGAGACCCCGGCGCGCCGAGCGACTCGGCGGGGGCCCCCGCCGACGGCGGAGACGCGAGGCCGCTGCCGCCGGACAACACCGAGCCACCGTCCGGCGGCGACACGCCGTCGGAGGACGACGCGCCCCCCGACGCCGAGGCGCCGTCCGGCGGCGAAGCGCCGGCGCCCCCGCCTCCGGACGGCGACGGGGCCGAGGAGCCGCCGCCCGACGAGCCGGTCATCGACGTGCCCGGCTCGGGCGGCGTCTGGGCGCCGCTCACGAAGATCACCGTCCTGAGCCTCGCCGGCGGCGCCCCCAGCGTGGTCAAGGAGGTCTACTTCGAGGGAGGTTACAGCTCGGCGCGGCGCACCGGCCCGAACGTGCGCACGGTGCTGACCGGCGGCGCCCACGGCCCCGCGCTCCGCTACTGGCCGTCGGGCCTGACCGAGTACCCCGAGACCGCCGAGGCGTGGGCCGCGGCGTTCGAGCAGCTCCGCGCCGAGAACGCGGCGCTCATCGAGGACGCCCCGCTCTCGACGTGGCTGCCGTACCGCTTCGAGAAGCAGGGAGAGGCGGTCACGCTGCTCGACGCGAGCTGCTCGGACTTCTATGTTCCGGACGCCGGCACGACGTCGTACGGCCTGACGCAGATCGAGTCGATCGACCTCGGCGACCTCGCCGCGGTGCCGGAGTCGACCTCGATCGTCGGCGCGACCGACACCGTGTACGCGAGCCACGACGCCCTCTACGTCGCCGCGCGCTCCTGGCAGGAGCAGGCGGCGCCGGGCGAGATGTTCGTCGGCACGAACCTCACCCATCTGCACAAGTTCGATCTGATCGCCGACCCGAGCCAGCCCGGGTACGTCGCGTCAGGCTCGGTGCCCGGCCACATCATCAACCAGTTCTCGCTCGATGAGCACAACGGCAAGCTCCGCGTCTCGACGACCTCGCAAGTGCCGGCGGAGCCCAGGTGGACGACCAGCAACAACGTGTTCGTCCTCGAGGCGCAAGGGACCGATCTCGCGCAGATCGGCGCCGTCACCGATCTCGCCCCCGGCGAGACCATCCAGTCCACCCGGTTCGTCGGGGATCGCGGCTATGTCGTGACGTTCCGCCGGGTCGATCCGCTGTTCGTGATCGATCTCGCGGACCCGGCGTCCCCCTCCGTCGCGGGTGAGCTCAAGATCCCCGGCTTCAGCGAGTACATGCACCCGCTCGACGACGGGCACCTCCTGACGATCGGCAGGGATGGCGAGGAGGACGGCACGGTGACCGGCCTTGCTCTCCAGATCTTCGACGTCACGAACGCGTCGGCGCCCGCGCTCCTGCACAAGGAGGCGCTCGACGGGGCGGAGTACATGCACTCCGAGGCCGAGTACAACCACAAGGCGTTCACGTACTACGGCGAGCTCGGCGTGCTCGCCTTCCCGCTCGTGAGCTTCGACAGGGAGACCGGCGCGATGTCGAGCACGCTGGAGCTGTTCAACGTCGATATCGAGGACGGGTTCAGCCGGCTCGGCGCGGTCGACCACAGCGCCTTCTTCGGCAGCGTGCCGTCGGGGTGCTATTACGGCGGGGCCGCCGTGCAGCGCGGCCTGTTCATCGAGGACTACGTCTACTCGTACTCCCAGGGCGGCGTGCTCGTGAACGCGCTCGACGACCTCGCGACGCCGGTGGCGTCGCTGCCCCTGCCCACCCCGGACTCGGTCGGGTTCGCGTGCGCCGGCGTCGACGGCGGCGTCGCGGAGCCCGCGCCGGCGCCCGAGCCGGCTCCCGAGCCGGCTCCCGAGGAGTAGCGCCAGCCAGTCCGCGATCGGCCGCAGCGCCGCCGCGCGCCCCACGACGGCGCGGCGGCGCTGCGCCGCTCAGGCGCCCGGCCGCGGCGCCTCCCACGGGTGATCCGGGTAAAACTCCTTCATGAGCCGCGCGGTGTACGCGGTGAGGTTCGCGAACCCCTCGGCCCTGCGCCGCAGCGGCGAGTCGAAGAACGGCGTGAGGAGGCCCGCCAGCACAGCGAACGCCGTCGCGTCGACGCCCGCCGGGCGCGCTCCGAAGAGGTACGGCTCGTCCCCGAGCAGCGCGGAGAGCGCGGAGAGCGAGCGCGCGCCGAGCTCGACGATCTCGGCGTCCGAGTGCCGCCCGATGCCCATCGCGCGGAAGTTCTCGCGGACGCGCGCGAGGAGCTCCTCGCGCAGCTTCGGGCGCGCCTCCTCCGGCGCGCCGTTGACGAAATTCGCCGGGCCCTTCGCGAAGTTCTCCGGGATGAGCCAGCGCGCGCAGCCCGAGGCCGCGGCGAGCTGGTGCTCGATCATGCGCTCGACGGCCCACGCCTCGGCGCGCTGCCGGGCGTCGAGGCCGGCGTCGAGATCCTTGCCGTGCTTCTTCTCGAGGTGCTCGCGGATGAAGTGCGAGTCGGCGATGCGCGCGCCGCCGTCGTCGATGAAGGGGAGCTGCCCCTTCGGCGACTGATCGGGCCGCGCGCGCTCTTTCGTGTAGGGCAGGCCCAGCAGCTTGAGCTGGACCTCGGTCTTGGTGACGTAGGGGCTGGCCTCCGGCAAGCCGAACATGGGGCCGAAGCTGTGGAGCGTGATCATGGGCAATCTCCGAGCGGTTGTGGGTGCGCCGTGGACTGCGCTTGATGTAGCCCCGCCCTGCTGACAACCTGGTGTCAGCATCCCCGTGCGACGCGCCGATCGCCTGTTCCAGATCCTGCAGATCCTGCGCCGGCAGCGGGCGCCGATCACGGCGGCGGCGCTCGCCGAGGAGCTCGAGACGTCGAAGCGCACCGTGTACCGCGACATCGCGGACCTCCTGGCCCAGCGCGTCCCGATCCGCGGCGAGGCCGGCACGGGGTACGTGCTCGATCGCGGCTTCGACATGCCGCCGCTGATGCTGACGCCCGACGAGATCGAGGTCGCGGTCCTCGGCGCGCAGTGGGTCGCCCACCGCGGGGACGTCGCCCTGCAGCGGGCGGCGAAGGACCTCATCGCGAAGATCGCCGCGGCGGTCCCCGAGCGGCTGCGGCCCTTCGTGTTCGAGCCGGCGACGGGCGTGCCGGTCGGGGAAGACCAGGCGCCCGACGCGCTCGACCTGGCCGAGGTGCGGGCGTCGATCCGCGCCGGCACGAAGATCGCGCTCCGCTACCGCGACGAGACGGGGCGCGAGAGCGAGCGCGTCGTGTGGCCCGTGATCGTGGGTTATCGCGACTCGACGCGGCTCCTCGCGGCGTGGTGCGAGCTCCGCCAGGACTTCCGCCACTTCCGCACGGACCGCGTGACAGGCGCCAGGTTCCTCGACGAGCGCTACGCCGAAAAGCCGAGCGCCCTCCGCGCGCGGTGGCGCGCGACGATGCGCGCGCGTGGCGAGCTGCGAGAGCGCGACGGCGCGACGTCGACCAGGGCGCGCTAGCGCCGCGTGTCAGCAATCCCGCCAGGATTTCTGCGACGTCGGGGCGGATGCGGACGAAATATCAATAATTCAATCTGTTCTGTCTGATTCGAGGCCGGGTCGCTCGCCGGCGTGGCCCAACGCGGGCCCAACGCGATGCTGAACGGGCTCGTCGACGTGGCCAGCGTGGCGGGGCCGCCGTCCCCGCTGTACCCGGGCGCGCCGGTACCGGCCACGGTCGCGATCGTCCCGTCGGGTGTACTCCGCCGCACGCGATTGCCGCCCTGCTCGGCAATGCGCAGGCGGCCATCAGGCCCGAGCGCGAGCCGGCGCGGCACGTCGAGCTTGGCGACCGCAGGCCCGCCGTCGCCGCGATCCCCCTCATTGCCTGTGCCGGCCACGGACCTCAATCACCCCGTCTGTGCCCAGGCGGTGCACCCGGTAGTGGAACGTATCGGCGACGTCAATGCTACCGTCCGTCGCCGCGGCCACGCCCGAGGGAGCATATCGATGCGCGCGAGCGAGACGGGCACGCCGCGGCGGCTGGGCGGGATCGTTAGGGCATCAGGCCGAGCGCGAAGAGGGCATCCGACCAGAGCGGCCAGAGCGTGCGGTAGGGGTGGGTCGCCAGCAAGATGCCACCGTTCGGGAGGCGCCGGACGTGGAACCGGGCGTGATCCACCAGGAAGTAGACGTGCTCGCCCGTCAATTCCACCCAGGTGAGGGACCCGCCGCCGCGGGTGAACCCCTCACCACGCGCCCGGGCCTGCACCGTCAGGTTGTGGATCTCCTCGGCGCGCGGCTCCGCGGCGCGCCACGCCTCGTCGGGCACGTCCGCCGCGGCGATGAGTGCCTCGATCAGGGCGGAGCACGGCATGGCCAGCGCCTTGAGGACGGTCTCGCGGGAGAGCGGGATCGAGCGCCCGCTCTTGTCCGTCGGAACCACGCGCGCCCCGGCCGGCGCGGCTTCCACCCGCGCGCGGAGCTCCTCCGCCGGTAGGCCCGCGATCCGCGAGACGCTTTCGCCGTCGTGGAGGCTGACCCACGACAGGGCGAGATCGCGCGCGATGTCGCCGGCGTTCGCGTGGTACGTCGCGCACATCGAGACCGGCGCGAGCCACGTCCACGCGCTCGTGCAGCCGCCGGTCGAGACGCGCCTGCTCGCGTCCGGCGCGCAGAGGCGGAGCAGCAGGTCTTCAAGATCATCCAGCACGATGTGCCACGCGAGCTCGGCTTCCGCCTCCACGGAGCGCGGGCCGCTGCCCAGGGCGGGGTACAATTCCAGCGGGAGAATGTCCGCCGCGCTGGCTGGGACCATGTGGATGGGGCCCCGTGGCTTGAGACGTTCGCTCTTGCCCGTGAAGCAGCGATAGTGGCCATAGAACGTGCGTCGGTCGTCGAGCTCCATGGCGAAGTAGGTCTCGGCGTCGGTGCGTCCGAAGTGGGCGCGGATCATCGCGACCGCCTCGTCCACGAAGTTCACCGAGCGATCCACGTCGGAGCCCATCCTCACGCTGATATAACTCCCTCGTGCAACGAGAGCCGGCAACGCCGCCGCGAACGCGTCGCCCCGCTCTGCCTCGTCACACCAGGCGAAGAAATACGGCCCTGGTTTCATCCTTGGATCACCCTCATGCGGTTGCTGGGTCAGGGATCAGGCCGAGCGAGAAGAGCGCGTCGACCCAGAGCGGCCAGAGCGAGCGGAACGGGTGGGTCGCCAGGAGCACACCGCCGCCCGCGAGGCGGCGCACGTGAAAAGGCGCGTGCTTTCGGAGGAAGCGGACGTGGGCACGCGTGTCCGTGTGCACCGGCCACGTGGGCGGGCCTTCGCCCGTTTCCGCGATCTGGCTCGTCAGCGCCAGGATCTCTCTCGCGCGCGGCTCGGCGGCGCGCCACGCGTCGTCGGGCGCCGCCGCGGCCTCGAGCGCCTCCAGCAGGGTGGCGGGCGGCGTTGCCAGCGCCTTGAGGACGGTCTCGCGGGAGAGCGCGTGCGCGCGCTCGCTGCCGCCCTTGAGCGGGACGCGCGCCCCAGCCGGCGCGGCTTCCACCCGCACGCGGAGCGCTTCCAGGGACAGGCCCGCGTTGCGCGATACCATCTCCTTGTCGTGGCGCTGTAGCCACGACAGGGCGAGATCGCGCGCGATGTCCCGCGCGTCCGCGTTGTACGTCGCGCACATGCGGACGGGTGCGATCCAGTCTCCCCCGTTCGTGCACGCGCCGGTGCGGACGCGGCCGCTCGCGTCCGGCGCGCAGAGGCGGAGCAGGAGCTCCTCGAGGTCGTCCCGGAGCAGGTGCCACGCGACCGCGGCCTCGGCCTCGATCGAGCGCGGGCCCCTGCCCCAGGCGAGCTCGAGGTAAGAGCAGAGAAACCTACGCTGGTCGCACGTGGTCATGTGGATGAGGCCGGCCGAAATGTCGCGGCCGGCCTCTTCGGTGTAACAGTGGCAGCTGCAGCCGAAGATACGTTTGGAGCCGGTCAGCATGACGTCGAGGCCTGCTCCAGCGGAAGGACCTGCGGCAAACTCGGCGCGGATCATCGCAACCGCCTCGTCCATGGAGGTCGTGTAGAATAGACCATCGTCCGTCATCATGCTGATACGAGTCCCTGGATGCATGAGCGCCGGCAGCGCCGCCAGGAACGCGTCGAGCGTCTCTGCCGCGTCACACCAGGCGAAGAACGACGGTCCTGATTCGCTCATAGCTGGGTCACCTTGATGGGGTGATTGAATCCTTTCAGGGTCACCTTCTTGCGCGTCTTCGTGTTGAAGAGGTACCCATCCTTGACGGCATAGGTATCTTTCGGCTTGAATTTCGCACCGCGCGTAATGATGAGCTCGACCTGCTCGACATCCACCGCGACCCCCTTGTTCCGTAGCCCCTCCATCCCGTTCGACAACTGCTTGAACACATCGTCTAGCTCAACCGGGTTGCCCCCTTTCACTTCGCTCACGATCAGCTTCTGCCCGCGGGACACCGTCACGAAGTCAGGAGCCTTCCCACCGGACATGCCGGGGAGCGACTCGTCTGGAAGGTCGAGCATCTTACGCACGCCGCCGTCGCCGACGCCGAGGAGCGCCCGCCCTTCGTGGGTCATGTGGCTGATCGCCGCCTTCTCGAAGGTGTTGAATGCGGCTTCCGTGACGTGCCCTTTCAGCGTCTTGAACCCGCGGAGCCTCCATACCTCGAACCCCTTGACAACGACCTTATCTACCTTTGAGATCTCTCCAGCGATCCGGATCCCACGCGGCGGTAGCGCGCCGGCGGCAGCAACGCCGTGCCAGATGTGCCCGACCGCCCCGAGCCCGAAGCCCAGCCCCGAGAAGATCCGCTCCTCATCGCTGAGCTCTCGCCCCGACGGCACACACCACTCCTTGCCCGTTACCGCCTCGCACAGGTCGAGCGTCGGCCCGACCACGGGCACGAACCCCACCCCGATGCGCGTCGTCGCGTGCACCAGCGTCTGCATCACCTCCGCGTACGCCTCGAAGCCCTCGGCGACCGTCGACATCGCCCCCGCGAACGCGCTGATCGTCTGGTAGAGCTGCGTCTGCTCCAGGTCGAGCCCGCCCCCCGTCCACAGGTTGAGGTTGTCCTTCATCTGGTCCGCGAGCGCATCGAACCGTGGCTTCAGCACCGTGTCCACCTGCGCCCGCAGATCCGGCGGGATCGGCGAGTCCTCGAACCAGTCCGACGCATCCATGAACTGCCGCACGAACCCGGTGATCCGGTTCTGCGCCTTCAGGAACGCGTTGGTCTCCGCGAGCGACACGCCCATCCGGTCGCGCAGCGCGATCTCCAGCGCCGCGCTGTTGGACCTCCACGCCCGCACGTTCGCCACGAAGTCCGCCCGGAAGACCACCACCCGGCCGCTCACGTCCGCCTCCAGCACCGCGAGCACCGCATCCGCGTACGCCGCGTAGGGATCCCTCCCTTCGTCGAACGCCCCGTCCACCTCCGCGACGTCCGGCACCTCGACCCACGGCACCTCGCTCTCCCCGAGCGCGTACGCTTGCGGGTCGTCCGGATCCCACCCTTCGGCGCGCGCGTCTTCCGTCGCCAGGTCGGCCACCTCGTCGGCCTGCGCGCCGAACTCGTCCATCAGCCGCGCGAGCTCGTCCTCGAGATCGCTGACGCTCTGCTTCAGGTCGTCGACGAGCTGCTCCATCGCCGCGCGCGTCTCCGGCGCGACCGCGTCCTTGTACCGGTCCAGGATCGCCTCGAGGTCGGTCCGCGAGATCTCGTCCAGCGGCCGGCTGACAAGGTCCTTGAGCTCGGTGTCGAGCTGCTGGAGCAGGTCCATCTTCTCCGCGAACAGGCCGACCGCCCGTGCGTTCGCCACGAGCGCCGCGCGCTCCTTGGCGATCTCGGCCAGCAGGATCTCGATGTCGCGCGCCAGCGCCGGGTTGATCTCCGCGAGGCTCAGGTCGAGGGTCGTGTCGCCGTGGAACGCCGTCCCGCTGCGCCGCACGTTGAAGAGCGGCTTGTTCAGCCCGAGCGGCTCCGAGACGAGGTGCACCACCTCGTGCGACTCGGTGCACCAGTCATCGCCGGCAGAGTTCTTCACATGGAAGTGGAAGGCGTTCGCTCCCATCTGGAGCAGCACCGAGTCGAACTCCGTCTCCGCCCTGTTCGTCTGCGTTCCGTCGGGGAGCTCCAGCAGCGCGCCGGGGACCTCGTACGTGGTCAGCGGCGTATCGTTTACGCTGAAGAAGTTGTGTCCGACGAGGAACGCCCCTTCGCACGAGGAGCTGAGCTCCGTGCGCTCCCAGTCCAGCCTGTACGGGGTACCGGCCCACGCGAACGACGGCGCCAGCACCGCCAGCGCCGTGACCAGCGCGACGAGCCTCGGGAACACCGCGGCGCTCCGGCCGCGCAGCGCAACGTCCTTGGCGCCTCTCATGTCCCCTCCGCGCCGCGCACGGCGGCGTCATACGCGATCGCGGCGCCCTTCACGTCGCCCGCGTCGAGCCTCGCCTGAGCCGCGTCGAGCTCCGCCGCGCCCATCCCCTTCTCCCGCAGCGCTGCGAGGCCCGCCGCGATCTTCTGCGGCACCCCTGTGCTGAGCTCGGCCGCCGCGGCGTCGAACCGCCCCCGAAGCGCTGTGCAACCGGCCTCGCGCCAGGACGACCCCGCCCCCTCGCAGAGCGGTCGCAGCTGCGCCAGCGCCAGGAGCTCGCCGCACCGCTCGGCCAAGAGCGGCAGCCCGAGCTTCTCGCTCACCGGCGGCGCCGCCGAGAGCGCCGCGACCTGCGCGCGCGCACGCTGCTCGAAGGCGTCCGACGCCTTGCGCGTCCGCGCCCCTGCGACGGCCTCGCGCGCCCCCTCGTCCATCTGCAGCACGCGGAGCGCCTGCCGGCGCAGCGCGATGCCGCCGAGCAGCGCCGACGCGGTCGCGTCGCTCCGGGCGACACGACCCTTCACGTAACCCAGCATCGCGTTCAGCGAGCGCAGCGCGCCCGACGTCATGTCCGGCAGCACCGCGCCGTGCGTGGCGAGCAGCTCCCTGTGCGGCGCCATCGCCTCATCGAAGGAGGCCGCGAAGACCTGGAGCGTCGCCGACCAGCTCAGGATCTCCGCGGTGAGCTCGCCGGGCGAGCGGCTCGCCTCGCGCGCCGCCGCGAGCACCGCCTGCTCCACGCCGTCGATGCCGTCGATGTCCGACCGCGACGCCTGCGCCGAGAGCGCCGCATACGCCGCCGTCTCCGCCGCCTCGGTCGCGCGGTACGCGGCGAAGCGCGCCGCGACGCCCGCGTATTTCGATCGCAGCGGGGCGGCCTCGTCCCGGGCCTGGTCGAAGATCACCTGCACGGCCGCCATAGCCTGCCTGTCGGCCGCGAGCGTGGCGGCGAGCGGCTCTCTCTCCGCGCTGGCCTTATCGAGCATCGCCGCCGTGAAGTTGCCGGCCGCGTCGACCGGCGCCTCCGCGAGCAGCACCCTCTGGCGGTCCCTCGCCTCGTCGAGCAGCCGCGCGAGCTTGCCCGCGAGCGTCGCCCGCAGGGACTCGGCGTTCCTCGCGTCGTCGCGCACGTACGCGATCGCCTCGTCGATGTGGCCGAACCAGACGCCGAGCGAGGTTTCGCTCGCGACGATCTCCTCCGGCGTCTTGTTGTTCGGCCAGGTGGCCCACACCTCAATGGGCAGAGCGCCGTCCTTCTCGGCCTGGGCCCACGCGGCGCCCGGCCCCTGATTCTCGCCCACGCAGTGCTCCTCGCCGCCCACCGCCGCCGCGCAGAAGCTCCCGAACGTGTCGTCCCCGAACTTCCACAAACAACCTGCCCCCGTGGCGCCGAACATCAGCGCGCCGATGGCCGCCGCAAGGATCGCCCTCCGTCGCGCCGATCTGGATCTCTCGATCATGCTCATTGCCTCCACCCCGCGAAATTTCTCGCCCGCGCACGCTCGCCCGCACATTCTTCAGAAGCAAGCGTCCTCACCAGAGCGCTAGGACATTGCTCGGCCGTGGATCGCGCCCCGAGCGCCAGGTTGTCCGTCCTCAATGCGCGGACAGTCGCCGAACAGGAGAGGTGTGCTTGGGGGTGCGCGGCGCCACGGCCTGCGGACCGGCCGCGGGGTCGAGGCGGACGCCGCTGAGCTCGTGCCCCTCGCCGGCAAGTTCCGCGAGCGAGGTCTCGGCGTCGTGCTCCTGGGGCGCTGCGCGGCTGTCCACGTCGCCACCAGCAGGTCCGCGGGCGCCCTCGTGGAGCTCCGAGCGTGCCACCGTCGGCGCCCTGTCACACCAGGGTTCGCCTGAGGTGTCGTGATCCTATTCAGGGAAACGCAGCGTCTCGACCTGGATGCCGTCCTCCCCCGTGATCTCTTCGCCAGACCAATCCCAGCTCACGCCGCCCTTTCCCGGCGGTCCGAGAGTATAGGTCACCCTCTCGAGCGTGAGCTGAGCTTCGTCGAGGTAGGCGATGCCGATCGAGTCGCCGCCGCGCCCGGGGCCGCCGTAGCCGCCATCGCCCCCTAGGCCGCCGTCGCCACCCTTGCAGGACCAGGTGCCGTCTCCCACGGCGCCGCCCAGTTCGCCTCGACCGCCTTTGCCCCCTTGCTCGGGTGGCCCGCCGTCGCCACCCGGTCCCCCGGCGAGCGTCTCGATCACGGTGTCGCGTACCGTCAGGTTGGCGTGGAGCGCGACGATCCCGATCGTCGGATGGCCGTTCTCACCCCCTCGACCGCCTCGCCCACCGCAGCCACCGGCGCCTCCGGAGCCGCCGCCGGCGCCTCCCTTCGAGGCCACGCCGCACACGGCGAGGCCGCCTCGACGGCCACCACCCCCGCCGCCGCCTTGACCCGGCATGCCCCTATCGCCGTCGCCTGCCCAGCCGGCCTCCCATCCTGTCGCGGTGATACGCCCGATGCCCTGACCCGCGGCGCCGACGGTACCCCACATGCCGTTCTTCCCGGTGAAGCCGCCGCTGCAACCACCGTCTGCCCGGTTGCCAAGTCCTCCCTGCCCATCGTGGCCGGGGTCCGGCTCGGGTACGGGCTCGCCGGCCTCCCCATCTCCAGCGCCGTCGGCGCGCCCGTCGCCTCCCTTGCCACCGGCGCTCGGGATTCCGCCATCGCACGGATTCATCACCGCCGGGCCGCCGGGGACGGTGTCTGCCGAGCACGCATCGCCGCCGTACACGCCATCCGGTCCGTGCGGTGCATGGTTTAGCCCGCCCCATTTCTCGCCATCGTGGCCTGCCCATCCGTAAGAGGTGCGGAGCTCGCTCCGGATGAGCTCCACGGCCGTGTTGGAGCGAACAAGCATCGTGATCGGCCCCCACGCCGTGAAAGTCATGTCGACGATCGTCGACACCCTGTCCGCGGCGCCCGTGTCGCCATCGCTCGCCGGCACGACGGTCAGGACGATGTCCGCCTTGTCCGAAATCTGAATCAGGGAGCGTGTGTCGGCCTGGCGCTTCCAGCTCACGCAACCGAAGCCGCCGATGAGATCCACGCCGGAAGGCAGCGTCAGCGGCCCGAAGAACCCGTCGGCGCACGCGAAGACGCGCCCTCGGCCGGTACGCGCGAGCTCCACGCCGCGCTGCAGCGTGCGCACCGGCTTGTCTTTTGTCGTGCCGGGGTTCGCGTCGTCGCCGCTGCCCCAGACGCCCCCCACGAACACGCCGCATCCATCCTCCCACACATCGGCGGCGAGACGCTCGAGGCAGACCGACTCCGGCGGCGGCTCGCCTTGACACGGCGAGGTGCCGTCGCACGCCGCTCCGCCAGGCTCGTTGGGGCCCGGCGCGGTGCCGCAGCCGGCCACCGCGAGCAGCAGCGCGGGGGACAGATGGATCGCTCTTGTGGTTCGCATCGTTCTTCCTCGATGTCGTGTCGTAGCGAGGGGCACAATCAGCGGGGCGGTGCGGGATTGGGCACGTCGAATTGACGGTAAGGCATGGAGTCGCCCCTCTGGCCCCTCCCCACCTCGTCATCAGGTGCTGCATTGCCTGCGAGGCCGCCCTCGCCAGGTTTTCCAAGCTGTACAGGGGTGTCCGGCCCGATGCCCACGTAGGCGCTGTGAGCAGCGACGCCGTAGGACGACCCGCCGAGGCCGCCGCCGGCGTCGCCCCCACGGCCGCCGTTACCTCCGGCGCCCCCCTTGCACGCGGGCCACATCTCACTGACGCCGGGAGGAGGCGTTCCACCATAGCGGCCGACGGCGCCCCCTCCGCCCGGTTGGCCTGTGCCGCCGACCCCGCCGTTGCCACCGTTGCCCGTCGTCACCCGAGTCGCCTCGAGCGTCACCGCGCTTCCCGGAAGGGCAACGACGCCGATGCTCGACCCGCCATAGCCACCGCCTTTGCCCCCAAGGCCACCGCAGCCGCCGCTGCCACCGGAGCCGCCACCAGCGCCGGCCTGCGGGCGGCCAGCTGGGCATGCCCCCATAGCTCCCCGCGATTTACTGCCGCCACCGCCGCCCCCTCCTTGACCGACGCCGCCCCTCTTTCCATCATCACCGCGGATTCCCATCCAGCCGTTTTCGGTGAGGTAGCCTGCGCCAACAGCACCGTCCGCGCGACCGGCGTCAGGGCCGTCCATCCCGTTTTCGCCATCACCGCAACGCGCGCTCCCCGCGCCAGTGCCTCCAAGGCCGTTGCCTTCTGGATTCTCCGCGGGCCGCGGCTGCCCCGGAGCGCCATCGCTCCCCGACTCGAGCCCACCGTCGCCCCCGTAGCCTCCGGTGGACTCGACGCCATCATCGCACACAGTCACGACTGCCAGCGCGCCCGTCGGGGAGTCCGTGGTGCAGGCGTTCGCGCCGTCGTTCCCCACCATGCCGGCATTCGCGCGGAAGCTCGGCGCGTCCTTCCCCGGCTCCCCGTCCTTGCCGTCGCCCGCGACGATCACGCTTTCCCGCACGATCGCCCTGGCCCCCGCGCTCAAGATCACCGCGATCGACGACTTGCCGTCGGGTGCCGAGGCGCCGGCCGCCTTGACGCTCGCACCGAAGACCGTTGACGTCTTGCCCTCTTTTTCGCCTGCGATCACCCTCAGCGGGATCCCCCCCGGCGGAGCGATGATCGTCGGGTGCTCCGGCCCGCCGAATGACCCCTCGTACGACCAATCCCCGCCGTCACACAGGCGCCCGCCCCAGAGGTCGACTCCCGAGGGCAGCGTGATCGTCTCCGCGAACTCCCCTCCGCACGCGTACACGCGCCGGGTCGGCTCCTCGTCGTGGCCTCGCCCATACGCGGCGAGCCCAATCGCGTGTTGCAGGGTCTTCACCGGAGCGTCCTTCGTTCCGGCGCTGTTGTCGTCGCCCTGCTCGCTGACGAACACCCCGCACTCGTCCAGCGCCATTGTCGTCGCTGGGTCGCCGTCACAGAAAGTCGGCTCAGGCGCCGGGGCGCACTCCATCACTTCCCAGCAATCGTCACGGTACGAAGTGCAAGCTAGCAGCATGCTGCTAGCTCCCCACGCACAGACCACGACAGCAACGGCGGCGGCCAACGCTCTTCGGTCTTCCCATGGCCGCATCCCCTCGGTACCCGGCATGGTCACCACACCCCCTCGATGCTCACGCCCGTCTCGTGCCCGGTCACGACGGGCGATATCTGGACCCGATCCTGCGCTGGCGCGCGTCCCAGGAAGGAGAAGTCCGTGAAGAAGGACGCGGCGGTGGCCGCACCGATCACACCGCCCGTGATGACCAGGGCCGTGCCCACCCGGTCGGACAGGTTGCGCGCGTCGCGCAGGCGCCGCAACTCGCCGCATGGCGAGCGATCTGGCGCTTGCCAGCACATGGACGAGCTCGATCTCGGGTCGCTCTCGAGCTGGTCACGCCGCGCGCTCATGTCCTGATCGAGCTTGCTGGCGCTGATCATGAGGATGGCGCCTGCCGATACGGTGCCCGTCGCGAGCGAGATTCCCACGACACGCAGCGTCCCCGGCCACGAGGCCCACGGGCTGGGGGACTGCGCGCGCGGAGCGGGCAAAGCGCGCACCGGAGTCGGCGTCGCGGTCGTGGTCCCCTTGGCGCTGCTCGACTCCTTGGTGCCGCTCGCCGCCGCACACAGCAACGGCATCGTGAACTCGTGCTCCGCGCCTGCCACGGCGCGCAAGTAATGAAGAGCGTCCTTACAGCCCGGTGCACGGCCCCGCACCATGTGTTGGCCTGGCTCGAAGAACAGCGTGTAGGTCCGCGCGGTCCGGCCGATGCGCTTGCCGTCGACGAGCACCTCGGCGTCGGGCGGATCGACGCCGAGAACGAGCCGCGCAACGTGCGGCGCTGACTTGCGCTGCCCTGCCTCGAATCGCTGTTGGAGCGCTTCGGGCAATGCTTCACGCTGTTCTAGGCTCCTGGCCAGGTGCTCGGCCGCGTCGCGGTACTTGTGCAGCGCGAGCTCGCAAAGGCCGAGCTCACCGGCGAGCTCCGCGCGCTCCACCTCGGTGCTGGTCGCCGCGTCCGCGGCCTCCAATGCTGCCTTGTATTCAGCGGTTGCCTCGGTCCACAGCCCGGCCTTGCGCGCTCTGCGACCACGGCGAACATGCTCCTTCACCGTCGACCCGTCGCTCGGTCCCGCCTTCGGATGGGTATCGTCCGCACTGGACGAGTTCGGGAAGCCTGTTGCGGCCCCGAGCGCAAGAAAAATCGAGAGCGAATGCGCAATGCAACGCATCCCGCGACGGTACCGACGCCGGCTGCTCGGCGTCAACCGGCAGAAATCGGCACGTCTAGGCGGCTTGGGTGGGAATTGGCGGTCGAATGAGGGAATGCGTTCAACCATCCGTCGGACATGGTCAAGCGCGGTCTGACCAACTACATGGCGGCACACTATCCGACCGAAGTTGCTCCTCGACTCATTTTTCTGAACCTTTTGGGCCGCCTCACGTGTGCTGCTTACCGTGGCCAAGCCAGAGACCGTCTCCCCCGGCTTCGAGCTCTTCCGGCGCCTGGCCAGGCGCCACGGCGTACCGGCGCGAAACGCCGAGGATGTCGCCCAGGAAGCGCTGCTGCGGGGGCTCGACGCCGACCAACGGATTGAGCCGGGCGGCGACCCAGGGCCGTATCGCGTCACCATCGCCGTCAACCAGGCGCGCAATCACGTCCGGGACGCGCGCTGCCGCGGCGAGGTGCTCACGTCGTTCGATGAGCGCGAGATCCGAGATGAGCTCCCCACGCCGGAAGAGTTGCTCCGCAGACGGCAGCGGGAAAAGCTCACCCGGCAGCTGATCGACCAACTCGAGCCCAAGTACCGGGATCTCGTGATCAAGCACGACCTCGAGGAGGTCCCGCTCGCCGAGATCGCCGCCGAGCAGGGGCTCCCGCTGGACACGGTGAAGACGCGACACCGGCGGGCGCACAAGGAGCTCGAGGTGCAGGGGGGACGGTGGCAGGCCCAGGAGCGCTCTCAGGGAAGGGACGGGAGCATCTGCGTGCCGCTTGCGCTGGGGTTCGGCCGTCGCGCGTCGTGGCTGGCCTCGCTGCGCCGGCTGGGCCTGAGGATCGTCGTGCAGGCCGCGCTCGTCCTGCTGACCGGCGCGCTCGTCGCCGCCGTGCCGCCCATGCCCGACCTGGAACCGTGGATCAGGGCGGCGGCGGTCCGCGCCCCTGCCACCGCGCCCGCGGCGCAGAACGCCGTGACGCCCCCCGCGCGAGATGGCGCCCAGAGCGCCGCGGGGCCCGCCAGCGGAGATGGGGCGCACGACGCTGCGGCGCCCGCCGCGGCGACCGCGCACGAGATCTCGTCGCGCACGGAACACGGAAGCGCGCACGGCGAGGCGATGGCGACCGGCACGCCCGCTCCCACGAACGCGAAGACGAGAAGTCACCGGGCCGCGCCTCCGGCGAGCGCTGTTCGACCGACCGCCGGCGAGGTCGAGAGGAGCCTGGTCAACCAGGCGCGGAGGGCCATCGAGGCCAACGACGTCATGGCCGACGTCGAGGCTCGCCGGCTGCTCGAGGCCCACGCGCGGCAGTTCCCGCGAGGGCGGCTCGCCGCGGAGCGCGAAGCGCTGCTCAGGCAGCTTCGCTGAATCGTCGGCTACCCATCAACAGCTAGGCAGGCGGGGATAGCGGTGCTGCTTTCGCGCAGCGCAATGCCGAGATCCGCCTTGCGTCGGACAACAACGCTCAGGTCCAGGAGGCGAAAGTTCATGGAAGACATGCTGGGTGCGATGTGGCTCGTCTCGCCGCTCGGGCTCGCGATGATCGCGTGCGTCGCGATCGGCTTCGCGGTCACCGCGCGCGAAGCGCTGGGACGAGAGCGCGGGCTTCGCGAGGCGCGCGAGCACGCGCATGATGACGAGGAAGCAGCCCTCACCGATGCGAAGGAGCAGGCCGCGGGGGAGCGGGACCGATATCGGCGCCTTCTGGACTGTTACGTCGACGCGGCGCTCGCCGAGCTGACAGACGCCCGAGCGCGCCCCGCTCCCCGGCCGGGGAGGGTCCTCGAGTCGTTCTGCGCGACGACGCCTTCGTGGAGGAGAAAGCTGGCCGAGAGCACGGGGTTGGAACCGAGGGAGGTCGAGCGGTTGCTGAGGAGCGACCTGCCGATGACGCCCGGCCTTGCCCGGCAGCTGGAGTCCTTCACCGGCTCGCCTGCGCGGTACTGGGAGCGCCTCTGGCGGCTACACGACGACTACCGGACGGACGCAGAGGAGACCGTGGTGATCCAGGTGGGCGAGCCCGTCACCAAGCGCGAGAGCTCGGCGCGTCCGGCGTCGTCGTCGGCCCCGAGTTCGGCGTCGCCGACTCCGCCCCCGGTACCTCCCCGCGCGCTCGACGTTCCTCCGCCCGTGGTGCCGTCTCCCGAGCTTGTGGCCAGGAGCCCGCGGGCGAAGCTCCCGCCGCCTCCGCTGCCGCGGCTTCGGTCGCCGCTCCCTGCCCGCACCGCCACGGGGGTGGAGCTCGTCCAGCGCGCCGCCACGCTGACAAGCTTCCCGCTACAGCGTGACGAAGGGGGCACGAACTCCGCCAACGCGTCCGACTGGGAGGACGCAGAGCGCTCTCCGCTGAACACGACACTGCCGGGCGTAGGGAGCCATGGATGAGCGCCGCCGCGCTTCGCAGCTACATCAGGAGCCTGCTGGCGAGCATGCCGACGCTACGGGAACTGAGCAGCTACGGCTGACGTCTTCCTTTGGTAGAGGACGGGCAAGACCGCTTACCGGTGCCGCATGAGGCGGACGCGCGGCATCATCCGCTTACGGGCGATTGCCCGCGGGGCAGGGTAACGCCATGGATCGTTTGTCGAATGAAGACGAGCGCGCCGCCGCGCACGCGCGCTTGTTTTGCCCGGCGCAGGTTCGTGCCGTGCTGCGCTGGCTGGGGAGGCTGGGGGTCCGCCGGTGCCATCGTGCCGACGTCGCAGGCCAGGTCTGGCTCACCGCGTGGGAGAGCTGGCCCAGGTTCGATCCGAAGCGCGGCAGGCCGGAACGTTGGTTGAAGGCGATCACCGTACACGTGGCCTCACACTATCACGAGTGTATGGAGCGCCGCAGGGAAGAGCTCGTCGATTTGATCGATGTGGCCGATCCAGCGCCGGATGCCGCTGCTACGATGGAGTCCGACAGCATCAGGACGGCCACCATCGACGCGGTGAACGATCTCGAACCGAAGCTGCGCTTTGTTCTCGTGGCACATGATCTCAAGGGAGTCTCGATGGCCCAGATCGCCGAAGATGCAGGGCTACCTCTCTCTGTGATTTACAAGCGACGCGCCAAGGCGATCGGTGCGCTGCGCGACATCATCGGGCTTCGGGAAGACACGGAGGACTTCGCCCGGAGAGTGGGGCCGCAATAGCATCAACGATGAGGCACCTCTGAGGTCAAGGGCTTTAGCGCTCTCTTTGCGCGGCTGGCCGGCTTCGGCTCGGCAGCGGCAGCGGCAAGCGTCAGGCGCAGCAGTCGCCCTTGGATGATGCCTACCGGGACGTAGCTCATGGCGCCTGATCCTGGCAGGGTATGCGAAAGCCGAAGAACGCTGGCCCCCAGCTCACCTGTCCGGGGAGCAAGTCCTGGGGGACCAGGTCGCTGAAGTCCACGTCAGCGCAGGCGAGGATGATCGCAGGCGCTGCCGTGCGAGCACGAAGCTTCTTCGCCACGTGCCAGGCCTCGATGACGTTATGCGTGGGATGAAGCCACCGCTCCATGGGGAGCTCGGACGAATCCATGGCCACACGGATGAGCAGGGGCGGAGCAGGCGCAAGGAGGGACGCAGGAGCTTCCCTCACCTCACCGAAGAGGCGGCCACCCCGATCAAGCGAGCCGTCAGGCGAAGCCCAGCCCAGGCGCACACAGAGCCAACCGAGCACGGCCTCGGCGAGCTCGGGATCGCTCTCCAGGACGAACGACTCCTTCCGGCGAACGAACTCGTCGAGCCGGCTTTGCAGAGCGTAGTCCTCGGCGCAGAGACGCCCCCTGTGTAGGCCATGCAAGTGCAGCGCGAGCCGCAGCGACGGCACCTTTGCGAGGGGCACGCCCGGAGACGCAGGCAACGGGGAGAGGGCCTTGCTCGCAGCCGTGCGGACCCCGCTGAACGGGTCCGTCAGGCAGGAGCGCATCTGGGCCCGCGCTTCGGGAGAGGACGCCGGCTCGGCCGCGAGGAACGCGGCAATCTCCGCACGCAGCTCGTCCTCCTCTTCCTGCGCGAGCCTCACCCACAGCCGCGGATGCTCCTCGCGATCATTGGCCAGGGCGTGGAATGCCGCCGTACGCACCTTCTTATCTCTATCACTGAGGAGCTCCCGGAGCGCTACCCGGGATCCCGCATCGGTGGCGAGCGCTTCGGCTGCCGCGGCGCGCACATTATGATCGTCATCGTTCTGCAGTATCTGCCGAAGCGTCTGGACAGCATCGACATCCGTCGAGAGCGCCTCTACCGCGGCCTTCCGGGCGGCGGCGTCTTCGCTGCGGAGCAGCTCGAATAGCCTGGGCTTCGCCTCGGGATTGCCGACCATGGCCGGCGCAACCGCTGCGGCAACGGCGTGGACTTCGTCATGGAAGAGCTCCGAGAGGAGCGGCGCTGACTCCGGATCGTCCGCGAGGAGCTGGACGTAGCCGCGGGCGAGCTGCGGCCACAGCATCGATCGCCAGATCAGAGCCCGATCGAGCCTCTCCCGCGCGACGCGCTTCAGCTTCGGTTCACCCTTCAGCACGCTCATCAGAGTGAGCTGCTCGGACTCCGACACACTGCCGAAGATCTCGCACAGCAACGCCCGAGATCCCGGGTCACTCGCCAGAGGCTGAAACGCGGCGGCCCGGGCCCGGGGATCGTTATGTAGCATATCCTGGAGCTGTCTGCGCGCCCCTTCTTGGTTCACCAGCAGGAGGAACGCAGCCAGGCGCACCGGCCAGAGATCGTAATAGAGCAACGACCGAAGCTGCTCCCGAACCTGCGGCTCATCAGCGAACACCTCGACGGCATTGCCCCAGACACGCGGATCGTCGTCGTCCAGCAGCTTTCGCAGCTCAGCGCGCACCGATGCCACGCTGGCCAGCGCGCTCGCGGCCGCCGCGCGCACGTCCGCTGAGCGGTCGCTGAGCGCGCGCAGGATCAGCGGCAGCGAGCCTTCGTCGCCTGCCAGGACGCTCACGAGATGCGCTCGCTGCCACCCGCTTCTGGGGTCATCGGGATTTGAAGCCTCGTCTGTGCGCAACAGATCCCGTAGCAACGGACGTGCGGAAGGATGCTTCGCGAGTGCATCGATAGCACGGTTGCGGACATTGGGGTCCGGGTCGTGAAGGTGATCGCGAAGGAGCGTCCCTGCGTCGGGATCCGCCGCGAGGGCCTCGACGCACGCACGCCGAGTGTGCTCTGAATCGTGCTTGAGCAAGCTCTGGAGGAGAGGCCGGTGCCCCGGATCGTCCGCGAGCGCTGCGATGGCGCTCGCGTCGCCCCCTTCGGCAAGACGAATCACCTCCGTACGCCATTCCGGCGACGCCATGAGCGCCTTCAACGTTTCCGCTCTGAAGTGGACGTCGGGGCAGGCGAGCGCCCGGGCGACAAGCTCGCGAGATGCTGGATCATTGCGTAGCGCGCGAACTGCCGCGTTCGGAATATACCATAGCTGTCCGTGTTCCAGCGACTTCTGCAGTCGCGCTCGGATGAGTTCACGTGAGCTCGCATCGTCCCTCAGCGCGTCGATCGCGTCGGCAGCCACGTCCGTACGTTGGTCGCTGATGAGATGCCGGAGAAGATCCCAGCGTTCTGGATGCATCTCGAGCACGCCTATTGCGGCAAACTGGACAAATGCGTGTCTGTCGTCGAGGCAGACCCCCAGCATATCTTCAGAGGGCGGGTCCTTTTTGAGCGCACGGACCGCAGCCGCCCTTACACGTCCTTCATCGTCCCACAGGCGTTCTCGGAGCAAGGGGACCGCCTCGGGCTCGTCGCTCAATGCGCGGATGACGTCCTCGCGGATGCCGTCGGAGGGATCGCGGACGAGCGAGCGCAGCACGGCCCGGTAGGGGCGAAACCTGGCCAGGACGCGAACGGCATCATCTCGCTCGTAGCGTTCTCCGCCCTGCGTCAACGCGACGACCTCGCGCACGCCAAGGCCGCTGCGTACCATCGCCCGCGCTACTCGGTGGATGGCGCTCCACCATCGGCTCGTCCGCCTCTCGGGTGCTCGGAGCCCGAGCATGCGTGCGATCACGTGGGCCTCGGTCCCCACCTCGCCCGGCATGTCCAGCATCGACTCGAGCACCCGATCGTTCGCTGCCGGTCCGCCCAGCCCCGCCTTGAGGAACGGCGCGAGCACCAGTAGCGCGGGCTCCGCCGCGTCGAGCAGGCGCCGCTCCGCCTCGCCGAACCGTCCCGAGGGCATTTGCATTCGCGCGAGCAGCAGGTCCAGCACCCTCGCGCCTCGCTCCTCGCAGAACGCGCTGACGCCGTCGCCTCCGTAGCGTAGCGACCGCAAGAGCAGGCGGAGCATCCGGTGGTCGGGAGCGTCCCGCGTCTCCGCGTCCTCCAGAGCGGCCTGGAGCGCCGCCGCTCCCTCGACGGCGTGCGCCATCGGCAGGACTTCCAGGCTCTCCTCGCGACCCATGCGCGCCGCCGAGATCCAGCGCGCTCGGGCCGCGCTCAGGTCGAGGCCGGATCGTGCGGCGAAATACTCGCCAAACGTCAGGTGTGCGAACCGCAAGAGCGCCGTGCCGGTGAAGAGTCCCGACCGGCGCAGGGCCTCCCGCATGTTCCACGGCAGATCGCTCTCCGGAAAGGTCACGGTCGGCTCGCCCTCGTCAGGCGCCAGCATGCGGCGAGCGAGCCGCGACAGTTCATGCGCGATCTGTGCCCGCGTGACCTGCGCCTCGTCGATCACGCGGTCCAGCGGTCTCGCCAGCCCTCGATCCTCGGTGTCCTCGGTGAGGCCGATGACCTCCGCATAGAGATCGAGTGTCGAGCCCGCGAGCCGCTGCTTCCGGCGGTAGTACGCGGCCGCGATCGACAGGAGCACAGGCGTGCGCGCCCAGGTCGACCCATCGGGCAAGTCGTGCAGTTCACGCAAGAACGATGAGAGCCAGGGGACATCACCGAAGTACGCCCTCACGAAGCTTCCGGTCCCAGATGGTGGCAACCCCTTCAGCTCGACCTCCGTGAAGCGGCCCTGGACCGGCTCCGTCATGCGCGAGGCCACATGCACGTGGATCCGAGAATGTAGCTTCGTGAGCAGGGCCTGCGCCACATTGGAGGCCTCGTCCAGGCTGTCGATAAAAAGATGTGCCCTTCCAGAGCTGATCCGTCCCTCCAGGGCTCGGTAGAGCGGCGAGCGCCGATCGATGGGCAGGTGGAGCGCCTCGAATGCGAGCGTGATGAGCCGGCCGGGAAGATCATCGCCAGACCGGCCGTGCAACCGCGGGATCCACACCGGCAGCCGTGCTTCTTCAATCTCTCGAGATGCGCGTGCAGCCCTGCAGGCAAGCCACTGGAGCAGGGTCGACTTGCCGGTGCCAGCCTGACCCCAGAGGAACACCCGTTGCGCGAGATCGAGCACCGCCTCCGCCGAGACAGCGGTTCCCGAGGTGAACCGCGTGGTGACCGCGGCGCGTGCCTTCAGCTCTGCTCCAAGGTCGTCTGCCCCGGAGCCTCTTGCCTCTTCGTCAGCATCCCGGCGTCGCGTGGGTCGCTCTTCATCATCCCGCCGCCCGAACGGCAAGATCTCCACCATAATGAAGACGTCGTGGAGAGCGCGGGCTTCAGCCTCTCCCGCTAGCCTTACCTGGCCGGCGACTACCCGCAGGGCACGGAGGTATTCCCTCTCCGTCAGGTCGGCCGCGTCAACATCGAGCCGCTTCACACGTCGGAGACGTCTCTTCTCCAGCGCGGGGGGCTCACTATCGACGACCAGCTCTGCGCCTGGACATAACGTGGCCGCTGCCTGGAACCATGCGGGCGCTCCTTCGAACCCGCCCAGCGCGATGGCGCTGGCGTGCTGCTCCCCGACGCGGGCCAGGATAAGCAACCACCGCGCCCGCATTTGCTGGAGCGCGGCCTCGGGCAGATTGTCGGCGCTCGCAGGCGCTGCGTCGGCTGGAAACCCGAAGTGCACGAGCGGCACATCTCCGGCATCGTACCCGCCGCGCTCCAGCTCGCGCAGGCCGTCGCTACTCCACCGCTTGAAGGCGCGCCACGGGCTCATGTCAACGATGACGTCGTGCGCGACGATCGCCATGATCTGTGCTTGCAAGACGTCATTCCTCTGGAGCTCTGCGCCGATGCGATCCTGCCCCTCCTTCGTGAGTCCCTCGGCCCATAACTGTCGCACCCGCGCCGCAGCCTCGGGCGAGAGCCCGAAGTACGGCCCCGCGACGAGGACGCGCGGCCTCGACCCAGCCTGCGGTCCCGCGCTCGTCGTGCCGGCATTGATCGGCGGTGGGCCCGATAAATCGCGAAGGATCTCCACCACCTTCGCGTGCTTCCCATCGACGTCTTCGTACTCGATCAGGCGGAGGCCAGACTTCTCTAGCTGTGTGCGGCGGAACGGCGGCACGGGAGCGGGCACGAACGCGAAGTGCGTGGGTGGCTGCTCGCCCGAGAGCGCGCGCACCTCCTTGAGCACCTGTGCAAAGTCATCCTCCGCCGTCCCGTAGCCGATGAAGAGGAGCGGGCATGCGCGGAACAGAGTGCAACAGATATTCCGATACTCCGGTGTCCCGGACATCAAGCGGTCGTGCTGCTCGCGGGTGAGGACCCAGCTACTCCAGTTCCCAAGCGTGCCACGTAGCTTCAAGATGTGGTGTGGCCGCTGGGCGACGTCGCCGGCAGACGACGCCAGCGTCAGCTCGCTCCACTCGCCTTTGAAGGCGCGCACCAGGAAGCGATCGAGGTTCGTGGTGAGCACGGCGCGGAGCTTGGGTCGGAGCGCGCCGATCGCCTCCGCGACGTTCGGCAATGGGATGTCCTTATCGTCCAGCGCTCTCTCGACAGCCCGGCAGAACTCCTGTGGCCCGAGCATTTGCTCTTCGGCCGAGAGCGCGTCGATGAGCTCGCCGCGGGCGAGCAGGCAATCGAGCTCGTCGAGAGCCTCCGGGGGAGCGTTGCCAGGGTGCAAGCGGTCGCGGAGGTGCTTGGCGAGCTCCAGCCTCGTCGGCAGGCCCCCTGCGGCCGAGACCCCTGCGCCGGCGAAAACGATGAGGTTGCCTGACTCGTAAGCTTGACGAAGATCTTCGAGTAGGTCGAGCGAACGGGGCATCGATGTAGGTTACCACCGCCAGGCGGCGCATGCGCAGCTGTCAGCGGCTCTGGCGCCTCCGGCCAGAGGCCGAGGGCGCGACCCGCGCCGTCCCGCCTCACCGGGCCGCCACGGACCGGACCAGCTCGACCATCGCGGCGGCGCCCTCCAGCGTGGGCACCAGCGCATTCGGGTTGCGCGCCAGGTACTCCGGCGTCTTCGGGATCCCGAAGGCGGCGCCGGCGCCGACGCGTTCGAAGGGCAGATGCAGCAGCTGCGCGGTGAACGCCACCTTGCGCACATTGATGGAGGAGATGCGGCCCCAGATCTCCAACATAGCGTGGTTCTCGCGGATGATAGCGGCGAGCGCCGCGATCTCGGCGTCGATCTGCTCCACAGAAGGTGACGAAGGACAAGCGCCGCGTGCACACGTCCGCTGCGTCCGCATCGAAGGCGGCGCCGGGCACAAAGGCGACGCGGCGATCCACCGCCCGCGGCAGCAGCTCCACCGTGTCGGGGCCGGGCGCTGGCGAGCGGCAAGGCTCCGACAGTGAGTCGACGCGAGCGGCGAGCTCGACGTTCGATCCAAGCGCGCTCACCTCTCCGGTGCCACGGGCAGCCCGATCAGGCGACCGAACGCCTCGTGAACGACCCGGGCCGCCACGTCATCCCCGAGCGCGACGGCGCGGCTCAGGGTGCCGGCGAGCGAGGCGACCACGGCCGCCCGAGGCGACGGATCGGTCAGCGCGAGCTCCCAAGGCCCGGCGCTTGGCCGCTGGGCCCGGGTTGGGCCCACACCTTCCGAGGGGGTGCGATCCGTCGTCACCCCCTCCCCAAATCCCGAGGCATCCGACGGATCGCGACGGTTCGCCCCCGCGGAATCGTCCCGCCAGAGAAACCGGTCGATGACGAGCGGTCGCCGGAAACAGTAGAGACTTTTATGGTTTTCGCCTGTCTCGCCGCCGAGGGCGGCTCCGGTGTGGCCCAACGGGGCGCCCTCCGCCGCCGCGTCGCCCGCGGCGGTGAAGGGCTCGCCGGCATCACCGGTTTCGCCGTATAGCCACGCTGCACGCGCTGGAGCACCGTGACGAAGCCCTCGGTGGTGCACGTCGCGAGCTTGTGTCCGCAAGCGCGCAGGAGCCCGCGCACGGTGGTGACATCCTGGGCCCGCGTCTCAACCAACTGCTTTTCGAAGCGGGGCCTTGGCGCATGGCGGCGACGCGGACTCGCGCGTTGGAAGTCAGCTCACCGCCGTGGGAGAGCAGCGTGAGCCGACCGGAAGCCGGCAGGTCCAAGCACTCGTGCTCGGCGGTTTTGCCGTTCATCATCATCGTCGCAACGGGTGAGCAGACCCAAGCACGCGAGGCCGCGTGCGCCGCGAATCTGCTCGATCGTTGGTGGCGTTCGCCTTTCGATTTCAGCGAAGGTACGGGCTCAACGCCTGGAACCAAACATCGGCCATGCGGTTATACCCTGCCTGGTTCGGGTGGAGATTGTCGGCGAAGAGGGACTGCTTGTAGTTCGGGTCGTTGGTGAACGCTGTGTACATGTCCACCAGCACGATGTGCTGCCCCTTGCTGACGCGCGTCGACACCAGGTCGGGCATGGCCGCGTTGTAGGCCTTGACGGCGTTGTTCGTGGCGTCCGTTCTCGTCGGCACGATCTGCGCGAGCACCACGAGGATGTTCGGATCACGCATGAAAATCGAGTCGAGCAGCTTGCCCAGGCGATTCGGCGCGTCCGCAAGGTTGATGTTACCGTTGATGTCGTTCGTTCCGATCATCAACGTAATGATGTTGGGCTTGTAATTCGGAATGCTGGTGCCCACGAGCTGCGCGATGCCGTTGTTGCCCTCGATCGTCCAGCCGCCGTGACCCTCGTGGTTCCTCGGGAACGTCACTCCGTCCACCATGGGCACGCTGTAATCATTGGCGGAACCGACGAAGGTGATGTCGCGGTTCGCTTCGAGCGCGAGGTGGAACAGCGGGGCGCGGTAGCCGCCGGCGACGTTGAAACCCTGCGTGATTGAATCGCCGAAGGGCATGATCTTACAGGAGCCGCTCGCCGGGCAGGGCTGGAATGCCGGGCCGCCGCCCTCGCCAGCGCTGCCCCCTGCGTCACCTCCGTTGCCCGCGGTACCTCCGGCACCGTCGGATGCGCCGCCCATGCCGCCCGAGCCCGCTCCGCCGGCGCCCCCGGTGCCGCCGCCGGCCGTGCCTCCTCCACCGGCGTTCGCCGCGCCCCCGCTGGTCGCGCTCGAGCCGGAACTGCCGGGCGAGCCGCCGCCCGCCGCTGTCCCGCTGCCGCTCGTGCTCCCGGCGCTGGTCGTGCTCGCGGTTCCGCCCGTCGTCGTGCCAGGCGAGTCGGCGCCGTCACTGCACGCCGCGACGAGCAGCACCACACACGAGAGGACGGCGGAAGAAGAAAATTTTAGGCGGTGTACGTGCATCTGCTACGCATACAACGATCGCGGCTCCACCGCGATTGTGAAGCGCGGCTTATCGAAATTGCCGTCGTTGTTGAACGATTTCATCGCGAGGGTAAGTTCACCGGTGAACTTCACCGAATCTCCGCGGATTGCCGCGATCATCAACAATGCCGCCTGATCAGCGACAATGACTGTCGCTTGACACTCCGGCCCCCCAGGACGCCGCCCTCCGATGCCCGCGACCCTGCCGGAGCCGTCCGCCACGCCATACCTACACCTCGTCGCGCCGCGATCGGGCTTGTTTTACTTACGCGCCGCCGCGCAGGCGGACTCCGGGGCTGCGTAGCGGAGGCGACGACCAACGACCAGGTGCAGGCGTCGAACCATGGTAATGTAGGGCACCAAATGGGGCGCTCAGAGGGGTCCGGGGCCGCGCAGGAGGGGTCCGGGGCTGCGCAGGAGGGGTCCGGGGCTGCGTAGGAGCCACAAAAACGTGTGATAGGACACCAAAACGGGCACGCGGGAGGGCCGCTGGGACCGCGCAGGAGCCACGCGATCGTACGAAAGGACACCAAAGTGGATGCGCAGGAGGGTCGCCGGGGCCGCGCTGCAGGGCGCCAGGGCCGCGCAGAAGGGTCGGCGGGACCGCACAGAAGGGCCGCTGGGGCCGCGCTGCAGGGCCGGAAGGCCGCGCAGAAGGGCCGCCGGGGCCGCGCTGCAGGGCCGGAAGACCGCGCAGCAGGGCCGCCGGTCTGTACCCTTCCATCACGTGGGCGCCTGGACGTGGACTCGCCGGACCCCGGGCTGCTTTGCGAGCTGGTCAATCAGCGTCTCCACGCCGATCGTGTTCGGGATCCTCGCGTCGAGCGTCACGTTGACGCGCCGCTTGTCGTCGAGGCGGCGATCGTAATCCATGTCCGAGACGACGGCCCCGAGCGCTTCGAGCGCCTTCATGATGTCGGCCACGCCGGTCGACTCCTCGCCCAGGACGAGGGCGATCCGTCGCCGGGTGCTGCGGTCGTCCTTGTCCTCGAGGCGGCGGAGCGCCGTGAGCGCGAGCACGCCGAGGAGCGTGACGACGACAGCCTCGACGTACATCGCCGCGCCCGAGCACATGCCGATCGCCGTCACGAGCCACAGGCCCGCCGCGGTCGTGATGCCCTGGACCGTGGTCCCGGTGCGCAGGATGGATCCGCCGGCGAGGAAGCCGATGCCGGCGACGATCGACGCGGCGATGCGCGAGGAGTCGACGGCGACCAGATCCTCCTTACCGTAATGCTGGAAGTAGACGAACTTCACCGAGATCACCATGAACGTCGCCGCGGCCATCGCGACGAGCAGGTGCGTCCGGAGCCCGACCTGGCGGCCGTGGCGATCGCGCTCGTATCCGATGACGCCCCCGAGCGCCGCGCCCGCGACGATCCGTATCAACAGGTCGACGTGCATGGTGTCCATCTGTGCTTGCACCTCCCGAGGGTGGCCGAGGCTCGCGGCGCGCTTGCGCCCGCGCGCCTCCTCGCCGGACGCGTGGCGACGCGTCCCCGTACATAAGGCTCGCCGACGCGCAGGGGAGACGAGGCCGCCGGGCGGCCTCGCCGGCGGTCACCGCCGCTGGCGCCGGGCGCCGGACGCGGCCGCGCGCGGCTGCGACACCGAATCGTTCGCCGGCGACGCCGGCTCGTCCCCGCCTCCGGGCCGCGACGCGGCGGGGAGGGGATCCCCGATGTCGTCGAGCTCGCGATCGAGCTCGCCCTTCTCGGCGCGGAACGCGTCGCGCTGATCGGCGGGGAGCTCCCGCAGGCGCATCGCGAGCAGCGTCTCCGCGTCGAAGTAGACGCCGTTGCGGCTCGCGCTGAAGTGCAGGTGCGGCCCCGTCGAGCGCCCGGTCGACCCCACGTAGCCGACGAGCTGATGGGTCGCCACGTGGTCCCCGCGCTTCAGGCCCGCCGCGAACCTCGAGAGGTGCGCGTAGCCTGTCTCGACCCCGTTCTCGTGCTGGATCGCGACCCAGTTGCCGTGACCGCCATGCGGCCCCACCCAGGAGACGCTGCCCTCGAGCGCGGCATAGACCGGGGTTCCCGACGGCGCGCCGTAGTCCGTGCCCTCGTGCGGCCTCACGCGGTGCAAGACGGGGTGCATCCGCTTGGGGTTGAACGGCGACGTCCGACGCAGCGTGGCAAGCGGCGCCTGCCACGGGTTCGGCACCAGCTCGCGTCCTTCTTCGTCGACCAGCCGCCCCGTGGCGTTGCCGTCGAACCGGTAGAAGCGGGCTTCCGGCTGCCCGGCCGCCCGCACGGCGAGCGCCAGGACACGAGGCTCCTTCGGCGCCCTGGCGGCCTCGACCACGGCGCGGATCACCGCCCCGCGACGGAGCCCGTGAGGGAGGCGCCGCGCGAGCAGCTCCTCGGCTGCCCGCCGCACGCTCGCCAGCGGCTCCGCCGGCTCGCCCGGGGCTCCCACGGTCCAGGACAGCGTGATGTGCTGTTCTGCGCCCGCGTCGGGAGCCGGCGCGGGCGGCGGCGCCGCGTCCGGAGGCCCGGCGCTCGCGAGCTGCCGGCTCGCGGCGTCGAGCGACCTGTCGATCTCGACGGCGCGCACCGTGAACCACACGACCCCGACGCCGAGCAGCCCGAGCCCGAGCCACACCGATGCCTCGGTGCGGGGCGACCAGCCGTCGGACGTGGGCTCGGGTCGCTTCGGGCTTCCACCGGGCATCAGAGAGCACCTTGCGCCATGGCACCGGCGAGCCTTGGCGGCAGCAACAGGGGCACGAGACGCGCGGACGCTATGCGCGGGCGTCGCTCGCGTCAACCTCGGCAGCGTCGCGCCACGTCGCCCCACGCGCCGGGTACTTCATCGGCTCGCGCAGCTGGATCAGCGCGCCCCTTCATCATCCGCTGTCGGCCCCGCACAGCGCCGCGAGGCGGCGCTCGTCCTCGGGTCCGCGTGTTACCCGTGCTCCAGCCGCTCCAGCTCGCGCACGCGCGCCTCCAGCTCGCGCACGCGCGCCTCGGCCGCCTCCCTCGCGCGGGCCTCGATCGCCGCGGCTTCCTCCTGGGTGGGCACGAGCTCGCCCTTGCCGCCGGGGCGCGTGAGGCGGAGCCGGGCCTCGGCCCCGGCGCCGATCACGCAGAGCCAGCTGTCGAGCGCGGGGCTCCACACGCGTCCGGCGCCGGCGTACACGCGGACATACGCGCCGTCGGGGTCGCGCCGGTAGGCCTGGAGCGCCACGCGCCCCGCCGGCGGCCGGTGCGTGGCGGCCAGCGGATCGAAGATCGCGAGCTCGGGGCAGCCGAGCTGGCAGTACTTGAGCGGGACGTCCTCGTAGGCCTTCTGCCAGTCGGTCGCCACGATCTCCAGGGCGAAGCGCGGGGGCCGGTGTCCGGGCAGCCAGGTCTGCCACTGCTTGGGCAGCGGCGGCGCGGGGCGGTGATCGAGGAGGTAGACGTCCGGCGAGACGCGCACGAGCGGCTCCTCGCGCACCCAGGCGAAGAACCGATCCGTGCCGGCGTGGTGGTCGGTCCAGCCGCGCTCGCGCGCGAGCTGCGCGATCGAGGAGAGGAGCAGGCGGGAGATCTCGTCGTGCTCGCCCCACGCGCCGATGCCGTCCGCGTCGTCCAGGTACCAGTCCGACCAGTCGATGGTCGCGCGGAGCTCCTCGGGCTCCGGGTCGCGGACAACGAGCGCGCGCGGCAGGCGCGTCGCAGGGGGAGCGGCTCCGGAGCGGGCAGGCAGCACGAGCCCACACGGTAGCACCCCGAGCGGGGCGGCGGGAGCCACAGGCGGGCGCGACCGCGCGCCGCGTCGCCGAGGCGCCGTGGGGCTCCCGTTCCGGCGCGCTGGCGCCATGTCAGCGGCATGCGTCCTCTCGGGGGAGTGCTCTTCGACGTGGATGGGGTGGTGGTCGACTCGCCGCACGAGCGCGCCTGGCAGGAGGCGCTGGAGACGCTGATGGCGACCGAGTGGCGCGCGATCGCGCCCGAGACACGCTACGCGCCCGAGCGGTTCACGACGGCCGTCTACCAGAGCGAGGTCGCCGGCAAGGCGCGCGAGAGCGGCGCGCGCGCGGCGCTCGACTACTTCGGCGTGCCCGGCGCGGCGGAGCGCGCCGGGGTCTACGCCGAGCGCAAGCAGGAGGTGCTGCTCCGGAAGATCGCGGCGGGGAAGTTCGTCGTGTTCCCTGACGCGACGCGGCTGATCCTGGAGCTCAAGGCGCGCGGCGTGCTCCTCGCGGCGGCGTCGTCGTCCAGGAACGCCAGCGAGCTCCTCCGCAGGATCCGCGTCGACGCCTTCGTCGAGCACCAGAACCCCCGCCGCGCGCCGGTCTCGCTGGGCGCGACGCTGCTCGATCTGTTCGACGCCGACCTCTGCGGCGCCGCGGTGGCGCGCGGAAAGCCGGCGCCGGACCTGTTCCTGACCGCCGCGCGCGCGCTCGGCGTCCCGCCGCCGCGCTGCCTCGTGATCGAGGACGCGCCCTCCGGGGTGCAGGCCGCGAAGGCGGCCGGGATGACCTCGATCGGCGTGGCGCGGCTCGCCGACGAGGCGCTGCTGGCCGCCGCGGGGGCGGATCGCGTCGTGACGACGCTCGACCAGCTCGATCCGGACGCGCTGGTCGACGGGCGGATCGCGGCGCGCGCGGCGTGAGCCGCGGCGCCCCCTCAGCCGCCCTGCTTGCGGACGATCGAAAGGCTCCAGATCTCCCCGGCGCTCGTCCCGACCCACAGCGTCGGCGACCCCTTGCCGGCGACCGCGAGCACGGCCGGCTCGCCGCGGGCGCCGAGCGTGACGCTCGCCGTCGGCGCGAGCGGCGCGCCGGACGCGGCCTCGATGGCGGCGCCGTCGAACAGCGCGACGCGGCCATCCGCGAAGGCGGCGAAGAGGCTCGACTCGAGGACGGCGACGTCGGCGACGGGATCGGCGAACGCGAGCATCTTGGCCGCGAGCTTGCCGGACGACCTCACGACCGCGCAGACCGCGCTCGCGCCGCGCTTGTACACCGCCGTCAGCTTGGGGCCGCCGCGCACGCGATCGAGGTTCTGGGCCGCGCGCGGCAGCGAGGCGCGGAGCGTCGGGCCCGGCTCGGGCGTCGCGCCGGGGTGGACGCGGAGCTCGCCGCCCTCCCCCGCGCCGTCCATCACCACGTGCGCCTCGGTCTCGGTCAGGTCGAACGCCCGCGCGGAGCCGCGCACCGCGAACGTGCGGCCGTTCACCTCGGTCTTGTCGAGCTTGAGCTCCGTCGCGCTGCCGTCCCAGCCGAGCGCGAGCGCCGTCTCGCCCGACGGCCGCGTGGCGAGCTGCCGCGCGTCCCGGCCGACCTGATCGAGCTTCGGGCCGTGCGTGATGCCGAGCAGCGCCCACACCGCGTCGTCGCCGCTCCGCACCACGGCGACGTCCTTCGAGAGGAGCGCCACGTCGTGCGCCGAGGACAGCGACAGGTTCGTCGTCTTCGCGCCGGAGCCGCCGACAGGGCAGACGCCGAGGCGCACCGGATCGGTCGAGACCATCGCGACGAGCCCGGGGCTCGCGAGGACCGCGGCGCCTCGGATCTCCGCGTCCAGGCCGTGCACCTTGCGGGGGGAGCTCAGATTGCTGAAGGGCATGGCCCGCTAGGATACCGGTTCTCGCGCGGCGCGGTCAGCCCTTGATGAGCGAGCGGACGTCGATGTCGAGGTTCTCGGTCTCCGCGACCGCATCCATCGCCTTGCGGAGCTGGGTGACGGTCACCCCGGCGGGGACGTCGACGCGGGCCTCCATCCGGAAGAGCTGCGAGCCGGTGACGGGCGCCTCGTAGGCCGAGGTCTCGAGCGAGACGATGTTGACGCCGACGCCGTGGAGCGCGCGCGACACCGCCCGCACGATGCCCTCGTGATCGAGCGCGTCGACGGAGATGACGCAAGGGATGGTCGCCGCGCGCCGGTGCGACTCGGGGCTCTTGGTCCTGCGGCTCTGCACCGTGAGCCCCGTCGCCCGGGTGAGCGACTCCGTCTCGCGCTCGACCGCCTCGATCGCGCCGGGGGGGCCCGACGCGAGCAGGAGGATCCCGAACTCGCCGCCGAGCACCGCCATCCGGCTGTCCTCCACGTTGGCGCCGCGCTCCGTCAGGTAGTGGGTCACCTCCGCGACGATGCCCGTCCGATCAGGGCCGAGGCAGGAGAGGACCAGGAAGACTTCAGGCTCGGACGTCGTCGTCATGCGGCGCATCTTAGTCCGATCCGCGCAGCCAGCGCACCTCGCCGCGGGCGCGCGGGCTGCGCGGGTCGAACGGCGGGCGCCCGGGCAACGCCGTCCGTGTCCTCCGGCCGAGCTCCCCCGAGGGCGGCCGGATCGAGCGCCGGGCGCGCCTCCCGCCGGCGACGAGGCGCTTGTCTCCGGCGGGCCAGTGGGCGAGAGACGGCCATCCCCATGCTGTACGAACGCGACAACATCCATCGACTCACGCCCTACACGCCCGGTGAGCAGCCGCAGCGGGCCGACGTGGTCAAGCTCAACACGAACGAGAACCCGTACCCGCCGCCTGCCGCCGTGCTCGAGGCGATCCGGGACGTCTCGGCCGATCAGCTCCGCCGGTACCCGCCGCCCCGGGCGCAGCAGTTCCGCGAGACAGCGGCGCGGCTCCATGGCCTGTCGCCCGAGCAGGTGATCGCCACGAACGGCGGCGACGAGCTGCTCCGCATGGCCGTGACGGTGTTCTGCGAGCCCGGCGGCCGCGGCATCGGCGAGACGTACCCGACCTACTCGCTCTACGACGTGCTCGCGGAGATCCACGGCACGACGATCACCCAGGTCCCCCTCGCCGAGGACTGGTCGGTCCCGGAGGATTTCGCGCAGCGCCTGAACGAGCGCGGCTGCCGGCTCGCGCTCCTCGTCAACCCGCACGCGCCGTCGGGGCGGCAGGAGCCGCTCGACAAGCTCGAGCGCGTCGCGCGGGCGTTCCGCGGCGTGCTCCTCATCGACGAGGCGTACGTCGACTTCGCGGAGTTCGACGCGACGCCGCTGCTCGACCCGGAACGGGGGCTCGACAACGTGCTGCTGCTGCGGACCCTGAGCAAGGGGTACTCGCTCGCGGGGCTCAGGTTCGGGTACGGGCTCGGGCACCCGCGGCTCATCGAGACGCTCGACAAGGCCCGCGACAGCTACAACACCGATATCCTCTCGCAGGCCGCGGCCACAGCGGCGCTGTCCGCGCGGGACGAGGCGAGGAAGAGCTGGGAGAAGGTGATCGCCGAGCGCGCCCGGCTCACGGGGGCGCTCCGGCAAAAGGGGTTCACGGTGGCGCCGAGCCAGAGCAACTTCGTCCTGGCGAGTCCGCCAGGAGGAGGGCTGTCGGCGCAGGCGATGTACCGGGCGCTCTACGACCGCGCGATCTTCGTGCGCTACTGGGACGCGCCGCGCATCCAGGACAGGCTGCGGATCACGGTGGGCACGCCGGAGCAGAACGACGCGCTGCTTGGCGCGATCGACGAGCTGTCGCGCGCCGCCGGTGGCGCGAGCGCGTCATGAGCTGAGCCGCCGTGGCGGATGGGGCGATGCGCCCTCGCGCGCCGTCCGCTTCGTGCGCACGTGTACGATCCTTGCGCAGCCCCTGGCCTCGGCGCTTCGCGCGCCGGCGGGCCGCGCCGGTGGCATCGGCCCTGCAATCCCCTCGACCGTTCACTGGACAGCGTGCCCCACGGGTCGGGCCCTAAAGCCTCGTCGATTCACGGCGGGAGAGGAGATTGCTTATGCCTCACCAGCATCACCAGAGCAGCCGGTCATCGTCCCATGTCCCGTCGCGCCTGTTTCGCGGCAGCGCCCCCTGTCTTTCCCTGGCGCTCGCGACGGCGTGCGGCGCTGGCTCCGGCGGCAGCCCGGTCGACTCGCTGACGTCCAGCGCGGCAGCGCAAGGCTCCGTCGGCGGCGGCGGCAGCGGCGGCAGCGGCGGCAGCGGCGGCAGCGGCAGCGGCAGCGGCGACGGCTCCAGCAGCGGTGCCGCCGGCGGCAGCTCCGGCAGCGGCGGCGGCGCGGTCGCCCCGCCGGGCAGCTGCGGCGCGAGCGGCGCCATCGTGAGGCGCACCTACGCGCCCAGGCTGTTCGCGGCGGGCGCGGATCCCTCCGGTGATGCCGAGTGTCAGGGCGTGCTCAACCCCGAGCGCGGCGTCTTCCATTTCAGGGATCTTCGGGGCCTGGACTCCGTCGCTGGCCTCCGAGACGAGGGATACACGCTGATCTACGGTCAGGCGCTCATCGACGACTACCGCGCGCGGGACATCGACCAGCCCCTCATCGACCAGCTCAACGAGAGCTTCGCCGCCGTGCGCTCGGCGGGGCTCAAGGTGCTCCCCCGCTTCTACTACGCGACGGACATCGGCGAGGACGACGCGCCGCTCGGCCGCGTGCTGTCCCACATCGATCAGCTCAAGCCCGTCCTGGAGGCAAACGCCGACGTCATCGCCGTGCTGCACCCTGGCTTCGTCGGCGCCTGGGGCGAGTGGCACTCCTCGACGAACGATCTCACCCGTCCAGACAGCCGCGAGCAGATCTTCGACGCGCTGCTTCAGGCGCTGCCCGCGAGCCGGATGACCCTCGCGCGCCGCCCCTCGCACAAGCTCGAGGCGTACGGCGGCCCGCTGACCGAGGAGACGGCGTTCTCCGGAGCGCCGCTCTCGCGGATCGGCCACCTGAACGACTGCTTCCTCGCGAGCGAAGACGACGTCGGCACCTACCAGCTCCCCGGCGAGAAGGCCTATGCCGCCGCGGACTCGGCGTTCACGCCGGTCGGAGGCGAGACTTGCGGCCGCAACCCGCCGCGCAGCGAGTGCGCCTCGGCGCTCGCCGAGCTGTCCGCGCACCACTTCAGCTTCATCAACACCGACTATCATCCTGACGTGCTCGATGACTGGCGATCCGGGGGCTGCTTCCAGACGATCGCCTGCCGCCTCGGATACCGCTTCGTCGTGATGGAGCACGAGTCACCCGAGCAGATCGCGCGCGGGCAGCCGCTGTCCCTCCGGCTGCGCGTGTTCAACGACGGGTACGCCCGGGCCTATAACCCGCGACCGGTCTACCTCGTGCTCCAGCAGGGCGAAGCGCGGCGCGTGGCCCAGCTCGACGCCGATCCGCGCCGCTGGGCTCCTGGCGAGGAGAGCGAGATGTGCCTCGAGGCGAAGATTCCGGCCGATCTCCCGCCGGGCGACTACCAGCTCGGCCTGTGGCTGCCCGACGCATCCGAGCGCCTGCGCGACGACCCGCGCTACGCGATCCGGCTCTCGAGCGGCGCAGCGTGGGACGGCGCCAGCGGCGTCAATCGGCTCGACACCGCGGTCCGGGTGGTCGAGTGACCGGCCACGCGGCCCCGCCGCGCGCGAGCGGCCGCCCCCGCGGCCCAGGCTGATCCGGCGGCCGTCAAGCGCTGAGCTTCGTCGTGCTAGAACACCAATCGATCATGTTGAAACCCGGAGAATTTTCACAGGGAGGCGGGGAGGCGGGGAGGAAGAAAGAAAACGATCGAGCCTGGTCCGCAGCCATCGGGCGCGCCGAGATTCAGCTCGCGCAGAACAGCAGCTCGACGCATTCGACAGGGATGGCGGTGCAGGGGCCCTCAACGGCGCCGTTCACGCACGCCTCGACCACGCCGATGGTGGCCGCGCAGGTGTCGTCGGCGGCCTGATAGCTGCGGACGCACTCGGCGCGACTGGGCGCGGAGGAGATGTACGCGCCGCCGCCGCAGTCCACGCGCCGGCCGTAGCCGCCGAAGCGACCAGCGACCCAATCACACAGCGTCGCGGCATCCGCCTCCGGCAGGTCGAAGAGCGGCAATTCGGGGGAGAGCCCGGAGCTCGGCCCGGGATCCGGCAGATCGTCGCCGTCGCCGTCGCCGCAGCCGGCGGCGAGCGCGAGCGCGAGCGCGAGCGCCGCGACGACGCGGGCAACCCTCTCCCGCGCCGCGGACGTCACGGCGCCGGGGCGCCTCGCGCGCGCCGAGGGCCCGGCAGCGACGTTCGCCCGCTCCCTCGATCCAAGGCATTCCGTCCTGTTGCTGGCCTCGATGCCCGCTCGCAGCAGCGACCCCGCGTTCATAGGCGCGGAGTGAACCACGGCGCGGCAGGGGGGATCAAGGAGTGAGCAGGCATCGCGCGAAGGTGGCGTCTTACGAGGAAGCGCTCCGCGAGCGCCCTCGTCTCGGCGTCACGCCCTGATGGACGACGGCTCGGCCGCGCCGCGCACCGCGTCGCGGAACCATTGCTGCGCCGGATCGCGGTGGTGGCGCTCGTGCCAGTACATGCGCACCTCGAAGCCGGGGAGCTTCACCGGCGGATCGACCACGCGCAAGGGGAGGATCTCCGCGAAGGCCTCGGCCACGCGCGCGCCGACGGTGACGACCAGGTCCGAGCCGGCGACAACGTGCGGCGCGAGGAGGAAGTGCGGCACCGCCAGCGCCACGCGACGGCGCTTCCCGAGCTGCGCCAGCGTCTCGTCGACGACGCCGCCGGGCGTGCCGCGCGGGGCGATGAAGACGTGGCGCATCGACGTCCAGGAGGCGAGGTCGATGCCCTTCTTCACCAGCGGGTGCCCCTTGCGCACGAGACAGGCGAAGCGCTCGCGGTAGAGCAGGCGTGAGTGGATGCCAGCGGGGAGCCCGTCGCGTCGCGCCGGGGCCACCACCACGTCGGCGTCGCCGCGGGCGAGCTGCTCCTCGAAGGAGGCGTCGAGCGCGCGGAGCCAGAGATCGACGTTCGGCGCCTCGCGCCCGAGGCGATCGAGGAGCTTCGGCGCGAGGACGAAGGAGCCATAGTCGGCGGTGGCGACGCTGAAGCTGCGGGCGGCGCTCGCGGCGACGAACGGCTCCTCGGCGCGGAAGCAGCGGTCGAGAGCGCGCATCGCCTCGCGCACCGGCTCCGCCAGCTCCTCGGCGCGCGCCGTCGGGGCGAGGCCGCGCGAGGTGCGGACGAAGAGCGGATCGCCGAAGAGGCGCCGGAGCCGGCCGAGCGCATGGCTCGTCGCCGACTGGGTGAGGCCGAGCCGCTTGCCCGCGCGCGTGAGGTGCCGCTCGTCGAGGAGCGCGCCGAGCACCCGCACGAGGTTGAGATCGACCGAAGCGACGTCATGAAATGCAGGCATGATGCATATGTCTATCATGCAGTGGATCGATGCGCCGAGCGGGCGCATCTTCTCCGCGTCGACGGCGCGTTCGCCGTGAAAACAAGGAGCACGCACATGCACTGCGTCATCGCCGGGGTTCGGGGAACACGGGCTCGGTCGTTGCCGACACGGCGCCACCGCAATCATCGATTGGAGTGTTCAGCATGAAGGCCGCCGTCGTAAATGCGCTCGGTGTCCCGCCGTCCTATGGCGATTTCCGCGATCCGGAGCCCGGCGACGGTGAGACCGTGGTGACCGTACATGCCGCTCCGCTCAGCCCCATCGTCAAAGGCCTGGCCTCGGGCAGGCACTATGCGAGCGGAAAGAGCGGCGGCTTCGTCCCGGGTGTCGATGGCGTCGGCACAGACCCTGCGGGGAGGCGCGTCTACTTCCTGTTCCCCAAGGCGCCCTTCGGCTCGATGGCCGAGAGGTCGCTCGCCATGGACAGCATGGTCGTGCCGGTGCCCGACGCGCTGTCCGATGAGCAGGCCGCAGCGATCGTGACCGCGGGGCTCGCCTCCTGGATCGCGCTGTCACGCCGGGCGCTCCTCCGGAAGGGCGACACGGTGCTCGTGAACGGCGCGACGGGCGCGGCGGGAGGCATGGCGATTCAAACCGCCCGTTACTTTGGAGCGAGCAAGGTGATCGCCGTCGGTCGTGACAAGGTGAAGCTTGGCCGGCTCGACGCCGACGTGAAGATTGCCTTTGACGAGGACGCGGATCGATCACTGCGGGATCACTTCGATCGAGGCGTCGACGTCGTGCTCGACTTCGTGTGGGGCGAGCCGGCCGTCCGCGTTCTCCAGGCCGCGACGAAGGACCGTGGGTCCAGGGCCGGCGAGCCGCGCCTGCGCTTTGTTCAGCTGGGTACCGTGGCTGGCGACGAGATCCCGATCCGGGGTGACATGCTGCGCAGCACGGGGCTCGAGCTCATCGGCAGCGGTATCGGGAGCGTTCCCGTGAAGGAGCTGCTGGCCGGGGCCGGTGAGCTCTTGGCAGCGGCCCCGGCGGCCGGCTTTCGTGCGCCGTTCAAGAGTCTGCCGCTCAGCGCCGTGACCGATGCCTGGAACGAGGAGCCGGATGTGCGGTGCCTTCTCCTCCCGAACGCAAATGCCTGAGGCCGATCATCCGCCATCAGCCCGCATGCAAGGAGAACGGGTCATCCGGCCGCTCGCGCGTTTGAGGAACGCGCCCGGTGTCAGCCCGACGAGCTGACGGAAGTCGGCGATGAGGTGGGCCTGGTCATAATAGCCCGCGTCTGCGGCGATTCGTGCCCAGTCGCACGAGGTAGCAACCATTCGCACCGCGCGTTGCAGCCGGACGGCCCGCGCGAACTCCTTCGGGCCGATGCCGACGTTCTCGGTGAAAGCGCGGCGAAGATGCCGCGCCGTGACGCCGAGCCGATCGGCGACATTCTCGACCCGGACCTCGCCCCCTTCGAGCAAGCGGACCGCACGACGAGCGAGCTGCCCCGATACCGTCTCGAGTGGTTGGCCGGCACGAAGGGTGAGTGCTCGGGCAACGCGGTCGATCACGTCCGCGCGGCTCCTCGCGGCGAGCAGGTCACCGCACAGCTCGCGCCCCGCGCGGCCCCACACGTCCTCCAGCGGAACGATCCGGTCCGTGAGCTCGCTCGCTGTCACGCCGAGCAGCGGAACCGACCAGCCCGGCTTGAACCGAAGGGTGACCGTCCGCGCGAGGCCGGCCTTGCTCTTGAATATCGCGCGCGTTCGGGGGCCCGCGACCCACACATCCCCCTCGCGCCCGCCCTCCAGCGCTCGAAAAAGGAGGCCCGTTCTGCCGTCGGGAAGCCACTCGACGTCGAACGCCTGACCGGGGGGTGGCGCGGCCACATGGACGTCCTCGACGAAGCGCGGGAGCGTGAGGGTGAGGAGATCCATCGCTGCGGCCACGTTCATCACTCTTACGCCTCTCGTGCGGCCGTTCAAGCCGGCGCGGGTGCCCGCATCGATCCGCTACCGCTCGCTGTCGAGAGCCTTCATGTGCTGGGCGGGGTAGCGCGTCCCGCCGATCGCGTCCGCTGGCACGATGCTCTCGAGCGCCGCGACGTCGCTCGCCGACAGCGGCTTGTCGAGGGCCACGAGGGCATCGTCGAGCTGGGCTCGCGTGCGGGCCCCGACGATCGGCACCAGCGTGGGCTGCTTCGCCAGCACCCACGCGAGCGCGACCTGAGCCGACGTCATCCCGCGCTCGCCGGCGAAGGCGTGGAGCTTCTCGACCACACTCGCGTTCTTTGCCCCCTGTTCGCCTGCGAAGCGTGGCATGTACTGCCGGAAGTCCCCCTTTCCCGAGGGCTTGCTGCCGGTGAGCAGCCCCCGCGCAAAAACCCCGTAGAGCGTCGCGCTCATCCCGAGCTCTGCGAGCGCGGGGAAGATGGACGCCTCGGGCCCGCGCGTCGCGATCGCGTACTCGATCTGCAGGTCCACGATCGGGTGCACCTTGCTCGCGCGCCGGATCGTTTCGATACCCACCTCGGACAGCCCGACATGCCGGACGAAGCCAGCCTTGATGAGGTCGGCGATCGCCCCGACGGTGTCCTCGATGGGCACCTGAGGGTCGAGGCGCGCGGGGCGGTACACATCGATGACCTCCACGCCCAGCCGATGCAGGCTGTACGCCGCGAAGTTCTTCACGGCCGCCGGGCGGGTGTCGATGCCCAGCGCGGCGCCGTCCGGGCCGCGCATCGCGCCGAACTTCACCGAGAGCTGGACCTTGTCGCGCACCCCCTCGATCGCGCGCCGGAGGAGGAGCTCGTTGTGCCCGTTGCCGTAGAAGTCTCCGGTGTCGATCAGGGTGATCCCTCGCTCGACGGCGTGGCGGATCGTGGCCACGCTCTCGGCGTCCTCGGCCGGGCCGTAGGCGCCGGACATCGCCATGCAGCCGAGGCCGACGGGAAAGACGCTGGGCCCGGTCTTGCCCAGCGGAGTCGATCGGAGCGGGGAGCGGCTCATCGCGGCGTCGAGGTGGGTCATGGGGTGTTCATGCCACGCGCCCGCGGCTTCCGATTGGAAAAACCGGACATTCGGGGACCCCGACATCTCGCTCCGACTGGGCACCAGACCCGCGGATCGAGCCCGCAGCCGACCGCCCCCTCGGTCATGGAGTGGCCCCCAGCAACGGCGTCATGTCCGGATCCGCCTTCTGCATCGCGCGTCGATACGCGGGGCGCGCGCCGATCCGCTGCAAATAAGCCAGGATGTTCGGCCACGGCGAGAGGTCGTACGGCTTGAACAGCCGCATGGTGGTCAGCGAGAACACCGTCATGATGTCCGCCGCCGTCAGCTCCGGACCGGCGAGATAAGGCGCCTCACCCAGACGCTGATCCACCGTGGAGAAGATCAGGTTGAACCGATCCTTCGCCGCATGCAGCGCCGCGTTCTTCTCGGACGCATCGACGCGCTCCAGGTACCACACCCGCAAGACGGCCGGCTGCAAGGTCCCGTTGGCGAAGTGGAACCAGTAGAGATAGTCGGCGAACCCAGGCTGGCCGCGCTGCACGGCGAGCCGCCCCTCGCCATGGGTCGCGATCAGATAGTCAGCGATCGCGCCGGATTCGCCGAGCGCCAGCTGCCCGTCGGTGAGGATCGGCGCCGTCCCCATCGGGTGAAGCGCCTTGTATTCCGGCGGCGCCATCCTGTTGTCCTTTCGACGCTCGTACCGTTTCAGCGCATAGTCGAGCCCGAGCTCCTCGCAGAGCCAGACAATCCGCTCCGACTGGGAGCGACCGAGGTGATGCACGGTCAGCGTGTTGTTCGCCATGAGCTCAACGTACGACCGCACGTCGCGGGGTGCTTGCCGGTAGCTCTCTGCTTCTTGCTCGATCCTCTCGCCGGGGACAGAAAAGCGTGATGGTGCTACGCTCTCCGCATGAACCTCGCGGCGCTCGCCGAGCTCGCCGCGCGCCAGCTCCCTCGCCCGGAGGACCGCGCTAGCCAGTACGTGCGACCGCTGAAGAACATCGGCATCCTCCGGCACCACCAGCCGACCTCGTTCGAAGCCGCGGTCTACGAGCCGGTCATGGGCCTTGTCCTCCAGGGGCGAAAAGAAACGGTCCTGGGAGCCGATTCGTTTCCGATGGGCGTCGGCGAGTGCCTGCTCATCAGCCACGACCTTCCGGTGATCGCGCGCGTCACGAAGGCCCCGTACCTCGTGCTGCTCTTCGATGTCGAGCTGGATACGCTGCGCGATCTGTACGAGGCAATGGCCGACTCGCTCCCCTCCGCCGCGCCGCCTCGCTCGCTGGCGGTCCACACCTGCGATGCCAGGCTCGTCGACGCGCTCCATCGCTATCTCGCGCTCGCGGGCTCGCGGACGGACGCAGCGGTGCTCGGTCCGCTCGTCTCGCGCGAGATCCACTACCGGCTCGCGACGGCGCCGTTCGGCGGCATGCTGCGCGACCTGATCCGCCATGACAGCCACGCCAGCGCGATCGCGCGCGCGATCGCACAGCTGCGGCGTGACTTTCGATCGCCCGTCGAGATCCCGAAGCTCGCGCGCAGCGTCGGGATGAGCCCGTCTTCGTTTCACAAGCACTTCAAGGCGATCACGGCGTCGTCGCCGCTTCAGTATCGGAAGGGCTTGCAGCTCCTCGAGGCCCGCCGCCTGTTGCGCGCCGGCACGATCTCGGTTTCCGCGGCGGCGTTCGACGTCGGCTACGAGAGCGCGGCACAGTTCAGCCGCGATTACACGCGCAAGTTCGGCGCATCGCCGAAGCACGACATCCCGGCAGGATGACCCGCGGTAAGTGCAAGGCGAACGTCGGCGCTCACTTCGGCTATGCGACCAACGCCGCCGACGTCTGCGTCCACCCGGACTTCCACTAGACGGCGCGGCGCTCGGCCGTACCGGACACAGCGAAAGTGAACAGAAAGGACGCCAGAGACACGTGAAATCGCGCCTCTTGGCGTCCTTGGCGACTCGACTGTCTGATCCTCTCCGACGCCGAGCGCGGCGCGGCCTTCACGTGGCCGAAGGCGCGGGGGGAGCGGCGCGCGGGGCGGCGAGTGACGGAGCACGCGCTCGATCTCCTCTTGCACGACGCCGAGGCGCGCGTTATATACTGAACCACATGGTTCAGTATTCGAGTGCCCGCCTCGATGCTTCCTTCGCCGCGCTTTCCGACGCGACCCGGCGCGGCGTTCTGGAGCAGCTCGGACGAGCCGACGCTTCGATCACGGACCTCGCCGAGAAGTTTCACATGACCCTCACGGGCATGAAGAAGCACGTCGGCGTCCTCGAGCGGGCCGGGCTCGTCACCACCGAGAAGGTCGGCCGCGTGCGTACCTGCAAGCTCGGCCCGCGCGGGCTCGACGAAGAGACGGCGTGGATCGAGAGGTACCGCCAGCTCTGGGCCGCACGCTTCGACGAGCTGGACAAGGTCATCGAGGAGCTGAAACGAAAGGAGAACGTCGATGGACGCAAGCAAAGAGAGTGAGCCCCAATTGACGAGTCATCGCACGACGGTGGAACCGAAGTCCGATCGCGAGATCGTCGTCACACGGACCTTCGATGCCCCGGCGCGCATCGTGTTCCAGGCGTGGACCACGCCGGAGCTGTTCAGGCGGTGGTGGATACCGAAGTCGATGCCCGTGCCTCTGCTTTCCTACGAAGCGGATATTCGTACCGGCGGCAGCTACCGCCTGGTCTTTGGTCACGATGCCGCGCAGGCGATGGCGTTCTTCGGCACGTACCTCGAAGTGACACCGCATTCGCGCATCGTGTGGACGAACGACGAAGCGGGCGACGATGGCGCCGTCACGACCGTGACCCTCGAGGAAAAAGGCGGCAAGACGCTGCAGGTGCTGCACGAGCTCTATCGATCGAAGCAAGCGCGCGACGCCGCCCTGGCCTCGGGCGCGTACAGCGGGATGGGCGAGACCTTCGAGCAGCTCGAAGAGCTTCTCGTCACGCTTGGTACGACGGCGCGATCGTCCTGAAGCCATCGCGCGAAAGGGGCGCCGGGGAGCGCGACGAGCGCGGTCCTCCTTCTCGGCGCTGCGCATTCACGCGGGCGGCGCGGCCGCGCCTCGCGGCGCGCCGCCTGCGGGCTCGCGCGCCGAGCGTCAGGCCCGCGACGGCGGCGAGGAGCGCGGGGTACGCGTCTTTGCCTGTCGGGGGCCAGGCATCCTGGGAACGTGGCGTCCGCAAGGCTGCCCGAGGCCTGGCGCAGGGCGATCCGGCCTGCGCGCCCGGTTCAAGCGGCGCCGCCAGTGAGCGACGCCTCCAGCCGGTTGCCGGCCGCACGGTGAGCGAGCACCGCCACTACCTTCTCGACGATCACACCGTCAGGGACGTCAGAGCACCCGCTCGAACGCGCCCTGCAGCGCGTCTCGACCGCCGCGCTCGACGACGTCGCCGTGCGCCACCACGATGCGCTCCGGCGCCCACGCGAGCATCCGGTCCACCGAGGCGCGCACCGCCGCGCGATCGCGCATCATCGAGCGCGCGATGCGGGACGGGCCGAACCTCCCGTAGGCGCCGTTCAGGCGCATGAAGAGGCGCGTCGGGAGGTGCTCGCTCTGCGCGATGTGAAAGCAGAGATCCCAGACGAAGAGCGTCCTGCTCGGCCGGTGGAAGAAGACCGTCTCCTCGAGCTTCGGCATCCCGAAGGCCGCCGCCTGGTCGAACTCCGCCGACCAGAGCGGGTCCGGCGCGCCGTCGAGCACGCCGGTGAACGTCACGTCAGGGCGCTTCTCGCGGAGCCCCCGTGCGCCGAACAGCCGCGCCCCCGGGAACAGCCGCGCCGCCGGCGAGAGGCCGAGGTGGTGCAGCAGGTTCGGCGCCACGATCGCCCGCACCTCGCCGAGCGCGCGGATCTCGTCCGCCTCCCGCTCCACGCTCGGGAGCGGCGAGAACAGCAGCAGCCCGCCGTCCTCGAGGCGCACGACCGGAGATCGCACCGGAAACCGGAGAAACCCCACCTTCAACGTGTCTTCCGCAACCCAGAGGGATTGATCGAGCCGTCGCAGCATGTTTCAATTGGTAAACCAGCTTGACCATTTGGTCAAGCAAGTTGACCATCATGAACAAGCACGACCTCGATCCATGCGACGTCGCCGAGCTCGAGCGGCGCAAGCGCGCGAGCCTCGGGCAGCTCCTGCTCCGCTCGGCGCGGCTTCTCGACGAGCGGGCGGTGGCGCGCGTCGCCCGGCGCGGCGCGACCGGGGTGCGCCGGGCGCACACGGCGCTCATGCCGTACATCGACCTCGAGGGCACGCGGCAGATCGACCTGGCGGAGCGCGCCGGAGTGACGAAGCAGGCGGTGGGTCAGCTCGTGGAGGAGCTCGAGGCGGCGGGCGTGGTGGAGCGGACGCCCGATCCGGAGGACCGGCGGGCGAAGCGGGTGCGGTTCACGCCGCACGGGCTGAAGATGCTCCTCCACGGGCTCGGGGTGCTGCACGAGCTGGAGGAGGAGCTCACGCGCGCCATGGGGGAGAAGCAGATGGCCTCGCTGAAGAAGGGGCTCACCGCGCTCCTCGCGGCGCTGGAGGCGCCGGAGGCCCCGGAGACGCCGCCGGAGGGCCGGTGACGGCGGGGCTCCCGGGAACGCCGGCGGGGTGGGGCTCGAGGCCCAGCGCGTGCGGAAGGAGCCGCGCGATGTTGCGCGCGTCGTCGATGGCGCGGTGCTGCGTCCCCTGAAACGAGAGGCCGACCCGGCGTAAGGCCTGCCCCACGCCGAGCTCGCGCTCGGCGCCGAGGCGGCGGGCAAAGGCCCGCTTGAGGTTGAGGTGATCGCCGCCGAAGGGCAGCGCCACCCCGTGGCGGCGGGCGTCGCGCTCGAGCTGCCGCTTGTCGTAGCCGCCCCAGGAGCAGAAGAGCGCCTGTCTTCCGCGCACCAGCTCCCTCAGCCGCGCCGCCGCCGCGGGGAAGCGCGGCGCGGCGTCGACGTCGGCCTGGCGGATGCTCGTCAGCCGCATGCAGAACGCCGAGAGGCGCGGGTGTCGGATCGGGCGCACGAAGCACTGCAGCTCGGCGGCGGGTCGCAGGGTGCCGGCATCGACGAGCACGGCGCCGACCTCGATGATCTCCATCTCGTCGCGGGGGAAGGAGGGGTCGTCGCTGCAGGTCGCCTCGAGATCGATGACCAGGTAGTGCGTGAGGGAAGACATCGGCGTTCTCCTTGAATTCGTTGCGGGTAGTCTGCGGTCGCGAGGACCGGAGCACCCGGACACGATTCCGGACACGCCACCTCAACGGGCTCGCCCGCGCGGCGGCGATCGCGCTCGCCGAGTCGGCGTGCCGTCACGCGGGCGACAGCGCCGCTCGTCAGGAGAGCACCTCGGAAGCGTCCTTTGCTTCGAGTGCGTTATCGACCCATCGATCGAGGATCGCAGGGTCCTTGCACGACTGGATGCGCTCGCGATGGTCGGCGGTGAGGGCGATCCCAGCGCGCGCCACCAGCCGGAGCAATGCGTCGCGCTTGGCCTCGAGGATGCCCTCGAGCTTGCCCTCCCGGATGCCCTCGAGCTTGCCCTCCCGGATGCCCTCGATCCGGCCACGCTCGATGAGCTGCTGGGCGAACGGGGGAAAAGTTGCCTTGCCTTCGGTCTGCCTCTCCATGATCAGCGCCTCCAGGGCTCTCCGCATGGGGTCACGCAACGCATTGTAGACGATCTGGAAGTACACCGCCGCGTGCTCGTGGTCGAGCCGCCCGAGCGCCCCGAGCGCGGACTGGACCACGGCGAGGCCGTTCGGTCCGTTGCCGTGCGCCACGGCCGAGAGAATGGCGAGCTCCATCTCCTTTTCCGCCTCGGCCTGATCCGTCACCTCCGGCACACTCGCCGGCCCCAGCACCAGCGGCTGGAGCGTCCCGAGCCCCAACCCGAGATCGATCTTCTGCGCGGCCCAGGCGGCCACCTCCGCGTCGGGCGCGACGACGAGGACGACAGCCGAGCACTCCTTCCGGGCCCGCACGACCGCAACGTAGACAGGCCATGAGTAGCCCTTGCGCCGATCGATGTCGCGCTGGACCTCGAGGACGATGGAGAGCACCAGCGCACCGGCCCCGTCGCGGAGCTCGAGCACCAGGTCGGCGCAGAACTCGACCGGGAGGAGCTGGTCCAGCGAAGCCTCGACGACCGCGACCGTGGCATACGGCGGGAGATCCAGGTGAAAGAGGATCTCCAGAAAATGAGGCGCGAGCGACGGATTCTCGCGGAACATGTCGACGAAACCGTTGTGCTCGAGCGTCGGCATTGGCAGCACGCTACTGCCACCTACATGAGGTGGGCAAGCTGCGCGCACGCCTCCAGCCATGTCTCCCATGAGCGTAAATGAGCGAAATGAACCATTGTTTAACCACGTAAGTCGCCGTGTCGCTCCACGCGCGGCGGCTCAACCGTGCAGGCCGGCGTCAAACAGCCCCGCGCGACGAGGGCTTCCCGTGGCCGCGCCGCCGCGATAAGACAGCGCCGTGACACGCCCCATTGCACGGTGGATCCCCCTCCTCGCAGCGCTCTCCGCCGGGTGCGCCCCGGCGCCGCCCCCCGCGGCCCCGACGGCCGAAGAGGTCACCGCGAAGAAGGCCGCCAGCATGGCGCTCACCGCGCTGTTGAACCGCAAGTTCGACGTCCAGGGCTGCGACGCCTCCGAGGCGCGCGTGGTCCAGGAGGCCGAGGCGCGCGCGGGCACGCCCCAGGGCGAGCGCTGCGCCATCCTCGTCGCGCGCAGGAGCGACCGGACATGGCTCGTCGCCGTCCGCTCCTCGCTCTCGTCCGCCTCCGTCGGAGCGCAGGCGCTCGTGACCGTGCTCCCCGAGGCCGAAGGCGTCGGCGCCATCGAGTACACGCGCTGATCCGCGCGGCGGCCGCGCTCACCGCGCCGTGGCGACGAGGAACGACCGCCGGAACGGAAACGGCGTCTTCCCGTCCGCCGCCTTCGGATACGCCGCCGCCACCCGCCCGCCGTACTCCTCCAGGAACTCGGCCCGCTCGTGCTCATCGAGCGCCGCGAGCAGCGGTCGCAGCGCGGTCCCCTTGGTCCACTCGACCACCGGATTCGCGCCCTCGAGGACGTGCAGATACTCGGTCTCCCAGATGTCGAGCCGCGCCGCGTGCGGCGCCAGCATCTCGTAATACGCCGCCGGCGCCGCGACCGGGCTCTCCCTCACCACCGCCGCCAGCTTGTCGCGGAAGCGAGGCAACCGGCTCGCCTCCACCATCGCCGCGTGCGACGGCGCGCCGTGGTTCCTCGGCATCTGCACCGCCAGCACGCCGCCGGCCGCGAGCCGCCCGAGCAGCGCGGGGAACAGCGCCTGGTGGTCGTCGAGCCAGTGCAGCGCGGCGTTGCTGAAGATCAGCGCGGGCGGCGCGGACGGCGCGACGCGCGCGATGTCCCCCTCGACGAACCGCGCCCCGGGCAGCGCGGCGCGCGCCTGCGCCAGCATCTCCGGCGAGCTGTCGACCCCGACGATCCCCCGGCCCGGGAAGCGCTGCGCCACGAGGCGGGTGATGTTGCCGGCCCCGCACCCGAGATCGACGATGTCGCCCGGCGCGGTGAGGTCGACCCGGCCGAGCAGGTCAATCGCGGGACGCGCCCTCTGGTCCTCGAACTTCAGGTACTGCGCAGGATCCCAGTCCGCCATCGCGCCCTCCATCGATCCAGCGCGGCAGAGCGTGAGCCGACCCGCCGCCGTTTCCTTTCCCTACTTCCAGCAGATCCGGGCGCGCCTGTCGACGCAGAAACCGAGGACAACCCCCGCGGCGACAGCGCCGGAGCCGCCGAGCGTCGCGCTGGACATCCCCGCACGGGAGCGGCACCCTCGCGCCGGTGGATGCTCCGGAGATCTCCGATTCCTCGACCCGCCGCGCGAGCGCGGGGTAGCATCGCGCCGCAATCCACCGATCACCGAGGAGCGCCGCGCGATCCGTCGCCGGCCGCACGCAAGACCCTATGAAGCTCGCTGTCATCTCAGGCAGTCACCGCAACGGCTCCGAATCGGGGAAGATCGCCCGCCACGTGCAGCAACAGCTGTCGTCGTCGGCGGACGTCTCCTCCACGTACACGCTCGATCTCGCCGACAACCCGCTTCCGCTCTGGGATCCGGAGGTCTGGCAGCCGTCCGAGAAATGGGAGCGCGTCTGGGGCCCCATCTCCGCCGAGCTCAAGACGTCCGACGCCTTCGTGATCATCGCGCCGGAGTGGGGCGGCATGGTCCCCGCGGGACTCAAGAACTTCTTCCTCCTGTGCTCCCGGGGCGAGCTCGCGCACAAGCCCGCGCTCATCGTCGGGGTCTCCGCGAGCGCGGGCGGCGCCTACCCGATCGCGGAGCTGCGCATGAGCAGCTACAAGAACACGTACCTCTGCTACATCCCGGACCACGTGATCGTGCGCAACGTCCGCAGCCTCCTCAACGACCCGGAGGCGCCGCAGTCCCCCGACGACGAGCGCATCCGCGAGCGGCTCCGCTACGCGCTGGGCATGCTCCTCCAGTACGGGAAGGCCCTGCAGCAGGTCCGCGCGAGCGGCGTGATCGACCTGGCCAAGTACCCTTACGGGATGTGACGAGCGCCGGCGGCGGACACGCTAGTCTCGCCGGGTGCCGAAGATCCTCGTCATCGACGATCAGCCCGCCGTCTGCGTCGCGCTGACGACGCTGTTCGAGCTGCACGGGCACGAGGTCCGCGTCGCCGCCACGCCCGACGAGGCGATGGCGGCGGTGCTCGGCGACGAGCTCGGCGCCGTGGTCCAGGACATGAACTTCCGGCAGAGCGCCACCTCGGGCGAAGAGGGGATGGAGCTGCTCCGCCGGATCAAGGCCGTCGACCCCGAGCTGCCCGTCGTGGCCATGACCGCGTTCACGTCGATCGCGGGCGCGGTCGAGCTGATCAAGGCCGGGGCGAGCGACTACGTGCCCAAGCCGTGGGACGACCAGAAGCTCGTCGCCACCGTGGGCAACCTGGCGCGGCTGCGGGCGCTCGAGCAGGAGAACGCGCGCCTCCTGGCCCAGCGCGGGCGCGCGCGGCACAGGCTCGCCGAGCGCCACGACCTGGCCGGGCTCGTGTACGCGAGCGACGCGATGCACGAGGTCGTGAGCCTCGCCGTCAAGGTCGCGCCCGCCGACGTGCCCGTCCTCATCACCGGGCCGAACGGGACCGGGAAGGAGCTCCTCGCCACCATCGTCCAGGCCAACTCGCGGCGGCGGGACGGGCCGTTCGTCAAGGTGAACGCCGGGGCCCTGCCCGACGAGCTCGTCGAGGCGGAGCTGTTCGGCGCCGAGCCAGGCGCGTTCACCGGCGCGACCCGCCTCCGCGCCGGCCGCTTCGAGGAGGCCGACGGCGGCACCCTCTTCCTCGACGAGATCGGCACGCTGTCGCTGAACGGCCAGAAGAAGCTGCTGCGCGTCCTCCAGACCGGCGAGTACCAGCGGCTCGGGAGCAGCGTCACCCGCAAGGCCGACGTGCGCGTGCTGAGCGCGACCAACCGCGATCTCCCGCGGGCGATCGCCGAGGGATCCTTCCGCGAAGACCTGTACTTCAGGCTCAACGTCATCGAGTTGACGATCCCCGCGCTGCGCGATCGCCCCGAGGACATCGCGCCGATCGCGAGCCACCTGCTCGATCGCCTGGCCGCGCGCGCGGCGGGCGGCGAGCGGGTGACGCTCGGCCCGCGCGCGCGCCACGCGCTCGCCGAGCACGACTGGCCGGGCAACGTCCGCGAGCTGGAGAACCGGCTCACCCGCGCGGCGCTGGTGCGCAAGGGCGAGACGATCGAGCCGCACGACCTGGGGCTCGACGCGGCCGCGCGCGCGCCGCCGGCGCCCATCGCGACCGGCGCCGCGCACGCCGCGTCCTCCGCGCCCTCCGCCGAGCGCCTCGAGATCGAGCGCGCGCTCGTCGAGGCGCGGGGCGTCGTCGCCAAGGCCGCGGCGTCGCTCGGCCTGAGCCGGCAGGGGCTCTACCGGCGCATGGACCGGCTCGGGATCCAGATCGAGCGGAAGCTCAAGTAGCGCGCTCGTCCGGCGGCGGCGGCAGGCGGCACTCCGCCTCGGCCCCGCCCCCCTCGCGGCGCCGCAGCGCGAGCGCGCCGCCGTGCGCGGTCGCGATCTCGCGGCAGAGCGCGAGGCCGAGCCCGCGGCCCTGCTGCTTCGTCGAGTAGAAGGGCAGGAGCGCCTTGCCCAGGGCGTCGTCCGGCAGCCCGTGGCCGCGGTCGGCCACCGTGAGCGCGAGCTCGCCGGTCGAGAGGCGCCGCACCGAGACCTCGATCCGGTCGGGCGGGCTCCCGGCCTCCACGGCGTTCTTGAGCAGGTTCAGGAGGAGCTGCTGGATCTGCGCTGGATCGAAGAACCCTGGCTCGTCCGGCGCGCCGCCCAGCGTGAAGGGCGCGAGCCCGCGCAGCCGCTCGAGGAAGGGGCGCCACGGGACCCGCTCGGGGGCGGGCGGCGGGAGGCGCGCGAGCTCGGCGTACGCGGCGAGGAAGCGGGCGAGGTGCGCGCTCCGCTCCTCGATGGTGTCGAAGACAACGCCGAGGCGCTCCCGCTGCTCCGGGCGATCGAGCAGGAGGCGGCCCGAGTGGAGGAGCGAGGAGATCGGCGCGAGGGAGTTGTTGAGCTCGTGGCTGATCAACCGGATCGCGTTCCTGTGGAGCTCCGCCTCCCGGCGCGAGATCTCGCGCGTGAGCGACCGGACCGAGACGAGGACGTGCGCCTGGGTGTTCAGGCGGAAGGCGCGGCGGGCGACGTACAGCGTCTCGAGCTCGCCCCGGCGCTCGACGGACACGAGGGCGTCCCGCCCGGCGACCATCGCGGCGCGGAGCTCCTCGGGCTCCCCCGCGAGCAGCGCGGAGAGCGTCCTCTGGCCGACGCGCTCGCCCGCGGCGAAGAGGGCGCGCGCGGCGCCGTTGCCATACACGATCCGGCCCGCCTCGTCGTGGAGCAGCATCGCGACGGGCGTGGCGTCGAGCGCCGTCTCGAGCAGGAGCTCCTTCTGGTAGAGGTCGTCGCGCTGCGCCCGCAGGGCGTCGCCGAGGCGGTTGTGGCGCTCGACGAGATCCCCGAGCTCGTCGCGGCGGTCGTGCCGGACGCGCTGCGTGTAGTCGGACTCGGCGAAGCTCGAGAGGCCATCGGTCACCGCGCGGAGCAGGCCGACCGCGCGCCCGAGCAGCGCGCGGGAGGCGAGCGCGCCGGCGGCCAGGGCGAGCCCGAGCCCCGCAAGGACGGACACGGGCAGGGACGCCTGCGATCGCGCGGCGGCGAGGCTCCCGGCGCAAGCGGCGGCGGCGGTCAGGGCGACCACGGCGGCGAGGCGGACCCGGAGGGGCACGCGGAGAGGCGCGCGGGGCCACGCGTGGAACGAGGTCATGATCGCGACGCCTCCGCGGGGGAGACGGCGCTCGCTCGGAGCGCGGGCACGACCGCCGCGGCCATGCCCGCGAGCCAGAAGGCCACGGCGACCAGGAGGGCCGTCGGCGGCTCGAGGGGCACGTCGAGCTCGGGGGCGGCGGCGCGCGCCGCGGCCCGGAGCCCGGCGAGGGCGACGGCGCCGGCGGCGAGGCCGGCCGTCGTGAGCAGCGCGTTCTCCGCGAGCACGAGGCGCGCGACGTCGGCGCGGGTCGCGCCCAGGGCGCGGCGGATGCCGAGGGCCTGGCGGCGCTCGGCCACGAGCAGCGAGGCCATCCCGATGCGCCCCAGGAACACGACGACGAAGATCGCCCCGAGGAGCGCGAGGGCCAGGCCGCCCGCGCCGCGGCTCGTGCCGGCGTCGAGGTCGACGCCCTCGTCGAGCCGGCGCACGAGCACGGCGCGGCGCGGATCGGCGCGCTCGAGGGCCTCGCGCACGCGCGCGCCGGCGCGGTCGTCAGCGCCCGGACCGACGCGGACGAGGTACGTCAGCGAGCGGCCGAGGGCGGGCCCCTCGGCCGCGAAGAGGGCGCGCTGGGCGTCGTCGGGCTCGCGGCCCATGGAGACGCGGAACGACGGGACGACGCCGACGACGACGAGGGGCCTCTGCCGGGCGCTCCGGCGCACGATCTGCCCGACCGCGCGGCCGTCCGGGAAGAGGCGCGCCGCGAGCGCCTGTGTGACGACGGCGGGCGTCGCCTCCGCGCCCGCGGCGTCCCCCGCGGTGAGCAGGCGCCCCGCGAGGGGAGCGAGGCCGAGGACCTCGGCGACGCCGCCGCGATCGTCGAGCATCCAGGCGACCGCGCGCGGGCCGCCCGGGAGGGTCGTCTCGACGACCTCCCTGTGCGTGAGGTTGAACGGCGCCGCGGCCGCCTCGGCGGCGGCGAGGACGCCGGCGACGCGCGCGAGGGCCGCGGCGTCGCGGCGGACCGCGGCCGCGCGCTCGTCGAGGGACGCGAAGCTCGGGCCGTCGCGCTCGGTCGCGGCGAGGAGCAGCGACCGCGTCTCGATGCCGCGCGGCGCGGACGCGCCGCGGGCATAGTGGACGGCGAGCCCCGAGGCGTGCACGGCCACGGCGAAGCCGAAGGCGGTCTCGAGCACCATGAGGAGCGCGGGCGTCTTCCGGCGCGAGAGCGCCCTGACGAGGGGGCCTAGCACGATCGCCGGAGCCCTTCGGCCGGAGGGATCCTCGCCGCGCGCAGGGCCGGGTATGCGCCGGCGAGGAGGCCGGCGGCCATCGCGGCCACGAGCGCCGCGCCGGCCGAGCGCGCCTCGAGGTGGTAGTCGACCGGCCGGAGGTGGATGACGCGGTTGACGATCTCGAGCGCCGCCGCGGCAACGCCGATGGCGAGCGCGGCGGCGCTCGCGGCCACGAGCGCCACCTCGGTCAGGAGCCCGAGGAAGACGGCGCGGGCGCTCGCGCCGAACGCGCGGTAGACGGCGATCTCGGCGCGCTTCGCCCGGAGCTTCCCCTCGAGCAGCCGCGCGACGCTGAGCGTGCAGGCGCCGAGGAGGACGTCGGCGAGAAGGACGAACAGGGTCGTGCCGGGGTCGTCCGCGCGGAGCGCGTGCAGGCGCTCGCGCGGCACGAGCTCGGCCCCGAGGACGCGCCGGCCGCGCGCGCGCTCGCCGCGGACGTAGGCGTCGAGCTCGGCCTGGAACGCGGCCCGGCTGGGCTCGTCCCGCAGCTCGACCACGAGATCCAGCCAGCCGTTGTCGGTGGCGGCGAGCGCGTCGAAGCTGCCGCCTGGGTCCTCGACCTCACGGACCAGCGCCGGCCGGACGCCGAGCGCGAGGCCGGCGGCGCTCGGCGCGAAGACCACGGCCGTGCGCGGGGAGCGCGTGCGCGGGACGGCCGGGAGCGCGACGACGCCGACCACCCGGAACGGCTCGCCGAAGAGCCGCAGCGCGCGCCCGATCCCGCTCGATCCGGAGAACAGCGCGCGCTCCGCCGCGTCGGAGAGCACGACAGGGCGCTCGTGGCCGGCGCCCTCCGCCGCCGGCCAGATCGCGCCGCTCCGGACCGTTGCGCCCACCATCCCGAAGAGATCGCTGGTGCAAAAGATCACCTGGACAGGGACGAGCGGGCCGTCGTCCGGGCTCCCGGCGGCCACGGCGGCGAAGAGATCCGACGCGCGCGAAGGGTGGGGGCTCTCGAGGAGGACGCGATCGCGGTAGCTCGGGGGATCGATCGCCCTGGGATCGGTGACGGCGCCGCCCTCCCGCGGGAGGGAGACGAAGTAGAGCCCGCGCGCCGACGCGAACGGATCGGACGCGCGCGCGTGGAGGACCGCGCGCGCGGCGGTCCATGCCGCGAGGCCGAGCGTGAACGCCAGCAGCATGATGGCGGTGTGCCCGGGCTGCCGGCCGAGGCTCCTGAGGGCCATCCGGAGCGCGTCGCCAGCCGTCACGGGAGGCCCTCCGGCGGAGCTTCCGAGGGCGGCGCCGGCGGCGCGGGGGCCCAGGGATCGATGAGCTTGCCGTCGAGCACGTGGACCCTGCGGCGCGCCCGCGCCGCCAGCTCGGGGTCGTGCGTGGTCATGACGATCGTCGTGCCGCCGGCGTGGATGCGCTCGAGCAGATCGAGGATCTGCCGCGCCGCTCGGGAGTCGAGGTTGCCGGTGGGCTCGTCGGCCAGGAGGAGCGAGGGCTCGCCGACCAGCGCGCGCGCGATCGCGACGCGCTGCTGCTGGCCGCCCGAGAGCTCGCTGGGCCGGTGGTGGAGCCGCGCGCTCAGGCCGACGCCCTCGAGCGCGCGCAGGGCGCGCTCGCGCCGCACGCGCGCGGCCAGGCCGCGGACCCGCAGCGGCACGTCGACGTTGTCGAGCACGTCGAGGTCGGCGATGAGCTGGAAGCTCTGGAACACGAAGCCGATCTTCCCGTTCCGGATCGCGCTCGCGCGGGCGTCGGAGAGCCCCTGCATCGGCTCGCCGTCGAGCAGGTACTCGCCCCCGTCGAAGGGATCGAGGAGCCCTGCGACGTTGAGGAACGTCGTCTTCCCGGAGCCGGAGGGGCCCATCACGGCGAGGAACTCGCCGCGCGCGACGTGCAGCGTGAACCCGGCGAGCGCGTGGGTCTCGAACAGGCCGCGCCGGTAGACCTTGGTGACGCTCGTCATCCGTATCATGTCGGCCACTTTGGCAGGAAATGCAGGTACTTTATCTTCACGGCCACCGGCCAGCCAGCTACCGTCGTCGCGTGAAGCGGCTGTCTGCATCGAAATCCGCTCCCTCTGCCGCGCCGCGCGCGCATCGCCATGGACCGACGCGCAGGGTCGTGGCCGTGGCGTATGACGGCGCGAGCGCCATCGACGTGGTGGGGCCCACCGACGTATTCGCCCTGGCCTCGGACATCGCGAGCGCGAAGGTGCCCGGCGCTCCCCCCGCCTATGCGGTCGAGATCGCGGCCGTGAACGGCGGCGTGATCCGGACGCTGTCGGGGGTGCAGATCGTCGCCCACAAGGCGCTCGCGGATCTGGCGCCCGGCATCGATACGGTGCTCGTCGCCGGGGGCGAGACCCGTGAAGCGACGCGGGACGCCCGGCTGCTCGCCTGGCTCCGCGCGACGACGCCCGAGGTGCGGCGCATGGGCGCCGTCTGCACGGGCGCCTTCCTCCTCGCCGCCGCGGGGCTGCTCGCGGGGTGCCGCGCTGCCACCCACTGGCATTCCGCGGCGGCGCTCGCGCGCGAGTTTCCCGGCGTCGAGGTCGACCCCGACGCCATCTTCGTGCGGTCCGGGAAGATCTACACGTCGGCGGGCATGACAGCGGGAATCGACCTCGCGCTCTCGATGGTGGAGGAGGATCTCGGATACGACATGGCGCTCCAGGTGGCGCGGGGGCTCGTGGTGTTCCTCAAGCGCCCGGGTGGACAGTCCCAGTTCAGCCGCCCGCTCCTCGCGCAGACGGTCGCCGCCGGCCCGCTGCAGGGCGTGATCGACTGGGTGCTCCGGCACCTCGACGCCGACCTGCGCGTCGAGGCGCTGGCGGAGAGGGCCGGGATGAGCCCGCGCAACTTCGCGCGGACGTTCACCCGGGCCATGCGGATGACCCCCGCGAAGTTCGTCGAGGCGGCCAGGCTGGAGCAGGCGCGCTCCTGCCTCGAGGGAGGCCGAGCCTCGATGAAGCAGCTCGCGCGCGACTGCGGCTTCGGCACGGACGAGCGGATGCGGCGCGCGTTCCAGCGCACCTTGCAGGTCACGCCGGAGGACTACCGGAGGCGCTTCGGTCGAGCGTGAGCGGACGCCGGGCGCCCGGCCGCACGCCGTCGTCGCTCGCCGGATCCTTCGCGCGCGGTCGCGCGCGACGGGGCGCGCGGTGCCCTGCGCCCGCGTGTCCTGAAAGCAGGGGACGATGTCCTTTCCGCCGCGGCCGGCGCCGCTCACAGTCAGGCCTGCGAAGCGCGCTCAGCCGCGCTCGTGAACGCCATGTGCGGGGCCGCGTCGAGACGAAGCCCCGCCATCGAGCGTTCATCGGCAGATGACGAGACGAAACGAAAGGGTTCAGGGACGAACGATGGCGGACACCTACGATATCAAGCTGCCAGATCCTCAGCCGCCGCTCCGGGTCGGCATGGTGCTCTACCCGGGCCTCACGGCGCTGGATCTGATCGGCCCGCAAAGCGTGCTGACCGCTCACGCGACGACCTATCTGCTCTGGAAGACGCGCGACCTGATCATGTCGGACTCGGGGGTTCCTATCCAGCCGACGGCGACCTTCAGCGACTGTCCGGACGACCTGGACATCCTGTTCGTGCCGGGCGGCATGGGCACCCCCGACGCCATGGTGGATCAGGAGATCCTTCGGTTCCTGAGGGATCGGGGCGCCCGCTCCAGGTACGTGACCTCCGTGTGCACGGGGTCGCTCATCCTGGCCGCGGCGGGTTTGATGCAAGGATACAAGGCCACGACACACTGGTCGACGCGCCACATCCTGGAGGCGTTCGGCGTGGAGTGTGTCCGGGCGCGCGTCGTGGTCGATCGCAACCGGATCTCGGGCGGCGGGGTGACCGCAGGCATCGATTTCGGGCTGACGCTGCTGGCGCTGCTGCGCGGGGACGATGCCGCGAAGCTGACGCAGCTCATGCTGGAATACGACCCCGCCCCGCCCTTCAACGCCGGGGTGCCCGAAGCCGCGGGACCCGAGCTGACGCAGCGCATAGTGAGCGTCCTCGACCCGTACGATCAGCAGATGCGGAAGATCGCCGCCGAGAGGAGCAACAGAGCGAGCTGAGGCGCACGGGCGCGCAGCCGCGATGGCCCGCAGAATCACGCCAGCATCTGTCGCCGCATCCCTCGTCGATCGGGAGCGCGCCACCCACGCCGCGGCCTCCCCGGGGCTGGTCGTCACGTGGATCGCGGGATACCTCTTGACCGCGCTGCGGCAACTCCCCATGACGGAGCTCTGGATCGCCGCGGCGATCCCGCTGTCGCTGGCTTCACGGCTCGCCCTCGTCCATGGCGCCGCGCGCGATCGACGGACGATCGGCGGGTTCGTAACGACCTTTACCCCTCTCTTCGTGGTGCTGCTGATGATGGTCTTTCCCCCCACCTGGTCTGGTGTCGAACGATGAGCGCGCTCCGCGCCCTGCGCCTCGTCGGCTTCCTGGAAGGGCTGTCCTTCCTTGTCCTCCTCGGCGTCGCGATGCCGCTCAAGTACCTCTTCGAGCTGCCGATCGCCGTGCGGATCGTCGGCAGCGCCCACGGGCTCCTCTTCCTGCTGTTCGTCGGCGCGCTGATTCGCGTGGCCAGCGAGCGTGACTGGCCGCATCGCCGCTCGCTCGCGGCGCTCGTCGCGTCGCTCGTCCCCTTCGGGACGTTCGTGCTGGATCGCGCCCTGAAGCGCGAGATCGAGGGCGACGCGCAGGCGGCCGGCGAGGGCTGACGCTGGCGTGTCGCGTCCACGTCACGCGCGCCGGCGCTGCGCGCGGATGCGGCTCAAGGACACGGGCGTGATGCCCAGGTACGACGGACAGGCCAGGACTGGCTGAGCTTGCGAGGCGGTTGCAGTCGAATCGCCCCGGCACGCTCGCCTGCTCGCGAAGCCGCTCGTCCGCCTCGAGGTCGCGACGCGCCGACGGCGCCGATCGCGCCGGTGCGCTATAGGATGTCGTCGCGGATGAAGCAGCAGCAAGAGCAGCTGTGGCTCGACGACGTCATCGGAGGGCTCCCCCTCCCCGTCCTCGTGCTGAGCCCGGCTGGCGTCGCGACCCACGAGAACCCGGCGTATCGAGCGAGGTTCGGCACGCGCGCCGACGACCGCCACGAGATCGCGTCCGCGCTGCGGGGCGGGCACGCCTCGGCGCTTCGCGCGGCGCTCGACGGCGTCTCGCGCGCCGTGCCGCTCGGCTCGATCAGCGGCGCGCCGTTCACCGGGCACTATTTCCCGATCCGCGACGCTTCAGGCGCCGTGGCGTTCGTCGGGATCCTGTTCGTCGAGGAGCGCGCCGCCCCGGTGCCGGCCGCTCCAGCGCTGACCTCGGAGACCCACGACATCCCGGAGGTCGAGCGCAGCCTTCGCCGCATCCTCGACATGATGCCGCAGCTCGTCTGGTCGACGCGGCCCGACGGTTATCACGATTTCTACAACCGCCGCTGGTACGACTACACCGGCGAGACGCCCGACGCCACGCACGGCGCCGGCTGGAACGACCAGCTGCACCCGGACGATCAGCAACGCGCCTGGGAGCGGTGGGTTCGCTCCGTCGAGACGGGGGAAGACTACCAGATCGAGTACCGCTTCCGGCGCGCCGACGGCGCATACCGCTGGTTCTTGGGCCGCGCGGTGCCGATGCGTGACGACGCGGGGCGCATCCTCCGCTGGTTCGGCACCTGCACCGACGTCGACGATCAGAAGCGCCTCGAGCAGCAGCGGGCCGAGGTCCTGGCGCAGGCCGAGGAGACCAGCCGGCTGAAGGACGAGTTCCTCGCGATCGTCTCGCACGAGCTCCGCACGCCCCTGACCGCGATCCTCGGGTGGGCGCGCATGCAGCGTTCGCGGCCGGAGCTCGCGCCCAAGGCGATGGAGGTCATCGAACGCAACGCCGAGGCGCAGGCCAGGCTCATCGAGGAGATCCTCGAGAGCTCGCGCATCGTGACCGGGAAGATCCGCCTCTACCCCAGGAACGCGAGCGTGAACGAGCTCGTCCGCACCGCCGTCGACGCCGTCCGGCCGGCCGCTGACGCGAAGGCCGTCGCCCTCGACGTCAGGCTCGATCCCGGTGTCGGGGAGATCGTCTGTGATCCCGATCGCCTCCAGCAGGTGGTCACGAATCTGCTGGTCAACGCCGTGAAGTTCACGCCGGGCGGCGGGCAGGTCGGACTCCAGACGGCGCTCCATCCGGGCGGCGTCGAGGTGACGGTGACGGATACCGGGAAAGGCATTTCGTCCGCCTTTCTCCCGCACGTGTTCGAGCGGTTCCGCCAGGCGGAGGCGGCCACCACACGGCAGCACGGCGGACTCGGTCTCGGGCTGGCGATCGTCAAATACCTCGTCGAGCTCCACGGCGGCGCCGTCCGCGCGCAGAGCGACGGCGAGGGGAAAGGGGCGTCCTTCTGCGTGCGCTTGCCGGTGCGGGCCGTGGCCCTGGCGCAGAGCGAGAGCTCCGAGGTCTCGTCCGAGATCGAGCATCCCTCGGCCGGGACGCTCCCCCGGCTCGACGGGCTGCGCGTGCTCGTCGTCGACGACGAGCCGGACGCGCGGGAGCTCGTCACCATGGTGCTGCGCGAGGCAGGCGCCCAGGCGGACGAGACCGGCTCGGCCTCGGCAGCGCTGGAGATGATGTGCCGCGCTCGGCCCGACGTGCTCGTCAGCGACATCGCCATGCCGGAGCAGGACGGCTACGCCCTCCTTCGGGAGCTCCGATCCCGCGCTCCGGACCTCGGTGGCTCCGTGCCGGCGCTGGCGCTCACCGCCTTCGCCCGGCGCGAGGACATCCTTCAGGCCCGGGACGCCGGGTTCCAGCTCCACCTCGCCAAGCCGGTCCAGCCGGGCGAGCTCGTGGCGACGGTTTATCGGCTCGCGCGCAAAGGCGCCTGATACGAACCAGGCGCGGAAGCGGGGAGTATTCACAGGGAGGCAGGGAGACGGGGAGTATTTTGAAGATTTCCCTCCCCGTCTCCCGCCTCCCTGTGAAATTGTCTCCGCTGAAAAGGGCTGCAATTGCAGGGATTCCTCGGAGGTCAGGCGGGAGGGCTCCAGTCCGCATCCCTCGCTCGTCCCCCGCAAGAAACCGGCGCCGGACCGCGGGCACACGACACCTGTCCGCCTCCCTCGCGGACACCTGTCCGGACGCGGACACGCGCCCTCGCGCGCCGCCCGCGGATCGCGGCCAATCCTCTCGGGCACGCCCGCTGCTTGGGCGCCCCGCATGCGTCTTCTCATCCACTTCGTTTTGCCCTCCGCCACGGCGCTCCTCCTCGGTTGTTCTGCCGAGGCGGCGCCGGGCGCGAGCACCCCGACATTCCACAGGGACATCGAGCCGCTGCTCCAGAAGAGCTGCCTCGGCTGCCATGCGCAGGACGGCACAGCGCCGGTGAGTCTGGCCTCGTACGAGAGCGCGAAGGCGCTCGCGCCGGTCATCGCCGACGAGACCGAGGCGCGGCGGATGCCCCCGTGGGGCGCCCTGCCGACCGACGAGTGCGCGCCCCCTCGCCCGTTCCGGGGGGACCTGCACCTCTCCCTCGACGAGATCGCCCTGCTCCGCGCCTGGAGCGACGCCGGCGCGCCCAAGGGGGATCCCGCGGACGCCCCGGCCCCCACCACCCCCGTCGCGGCGGGCCTGTCGCGCACGGACCTCGAGCTCTCGCCCAGGGCCCCCTTCGCGGCGGCGGAGGGCTCCGACAGCTTCCGCTGCTTCGTCCTCGATCCGGGGCTCACGGAGCAGGCGTGGGTCCAGGGCTACGACGTGCTGCCGGGCAACCGCGCTGTCGTGCACCACGCGCTGCTCTTCATCGACGCGAACCGCGAGGGCGAGGCGCTCGGCGGCGAGAGCGGCAGCTACGAGTGCTTCGGCGACGCGCGCCTCTCCGAGACGTCGCTGCTCGGCGCCTGGGCGCCCGGCACGCAGGCGTTCGAGCTGCCGCCGGACATCGGCATCTCGGTGCCAGCGAACGCGCTGCTCGTGATGCAGGTCCACTACCACCCGAAGCCCGGCGAGGCGCCCTCGCCCGACGCGACCCGGGTCGCGCTCCGCCTCGCGGACGAGAAGCCGAGCCGCGCGCTCTCGAACCTTGCGCTCGGCAACGCCGAGGCGCCGTTCCGGGACGGCAACGGGCTCCTGCCCGGGCCGGGTGACCGCGGGAGCGTCGAGTTCCGGATCCCCGCCGGCGCCCGGGGGCACGTGGAGCGGATGCGGTACGTCATCGACTTCCCGATCCCCGAGATCTCGATCTACGGCGCCGGCGTCCACATGCACCGGGCCGGCGTCGACCTCAAGGTCGACCAGATCCGCGCCGATCCGCGGGGCGACGAGGCCGACCGCCAGTGCCTCGTCCAGACGCCGGCGTGGGACTACAACTGGCAGCGGCTCTACAGCTACGACGCGCCGATCGACGAGCTGCCCACGCTGCGGTCGGGCGACACGATCGAGCTGCGCTGCACGTACGACAACACCACGGAGAACCCGGCGCTCGCGGCGCAGCTCATCGAGGAGCGCCTGCCCGCGCCGCAGGACATCGGCCTCGGCGAGTCGACGCTCGACGAGATGTGCGTGGCGTTCCTGCCTGTCGTCCACCCGAACCCCTGAGGAGACGCCGATGCCTTCGAACCCCTGTCACGCACTCTTCGGTCTCGGCGCGCTCCTGCTCGCCGCCTGCTCTTCACCGCCGAGCGCCGCGCCGCCCGGGCCCACGGCGCCGCGCGAGGACCTCTGCCCGGAAGGATTCGCCGATTGCGACGGCGACAGCGACAACGGCTGCGAGGCCGCCCTGCTGACGAGCGTCGAGAGCTGCGGCGCGTGCGGCGCGCGCTGCGCGGGCGGCGACGGCGCGACCGCGCTCTGCGCGGCGGGCGCCTGCACCCTCGCGTGCGACGCCGGGCGAGCCGACTGCGACGGCGACGGCGGCAACGGCTGCGAGGTCCTCGTCGCGGAGGACCCGCGCCACTGCGGGGCCTGCGGCGTGACCTGCGCCGACGCCTGCTGGAACGGCACCTGCGACGCCGCCGTGCTCGCCGGCGAGCTCCGGCTGCCCACGTTCCTCGGGATTGACGCGACCGGGCTCTACTGGACGAACCAGGGCACGGGCGACGCGCCGGACGGCAGCGTCATGCGGCTCGATCCGGGCGGCGGGGAGCCGGTGGCGCTCGCGCCGGAGCAGGAGCTCCCGGGCCCGCTCGCGCTCGACGAGGCCGCTGTGTACTTCGCGCACGCGCGCGGCCTCGCGGCCGTCCCGAAGGCCGGCGGCGAGGTGGCCGAGCTCGCGGCCGGCACCCGCGGCGTCACGGCGCTCGCTGTCGACCAGGGCGCGCTCTACTGGGTCGAGGCGGGGACGCCGCCTGCGTTCGAGGACGGCGGGCTGTTCACGCTGCCGCTCGGCGCCGAGCCCGGCGCGGCGAAGGTGATGCTCGCGGCCATCCCGGGCGCCGCCAGCGGGGTGGCGCTCGACGCCGGCCACGTCTACGTGACCGCGCGGGGCACCGGCGCGGCCGACGGCGCGATCTACCGGGTGGCGCGCGACGCGGCGCCGCCGAGCGCGCCGGACAGGCTGCACGAGGCGCTGGCCGCCCCGCGCGCGCTCCAGGCGCGCGGCGGCGCGCTGTGGCTCATCGAGGGGCGCGGGATCGCCACGTTCTCGCCCGGAAGTCCGCTTCGCAGGGTCGTCCCGGATCTGCCGCAGATCCCCGCGCAGCTCGCGTTCGACGACGCGCGCGTCTTCTGGACGACCGCGCGGGAGGCCGACGGTCAGGTGCAGAGCGCGCGGCTCGACGGGAGCGATCTCGCGACGCACGCGCGCAACCTGAGCTACCCGTGGGGTATCGCCGTGGACGGGACGAACGTCTACTTCAGCCTCGCGTGGAACGGCGGGCCCGCGACGGGGGCGCTCGTGCGCGGGCCGAAGGGCCCATGACCGCGCTCTCCGCCGGGAGAGCCCGGCCTCAGCGCCGGCCGACCTTCGCGCTCGCCGCGGCGTGACCGCGCTGGATCGCGCGGGTCCAGAGGTCGGGGCGCTCCGGGCCGTGGTCGCCGGCGCGGGCGATCTCGGCGCAGATCGCGGCGGTGAACGCGTCGCCCGCGCCGGCCGCGCGGGTCTCGGCCACGACGGGCGGGGCGAGCGCTATCTCGCCGAAGGGGCCGGCGGCGCGCGCTGCGCCTGCGCCCTGGGTGAGCACCAGGGTCGCGCTCGGCCGCATGGCGGCGCGCACCTGGGCGTCGTCGAGCCCGAGCCCGGCGAGGTCTGCCGCGCTGCACCGCACCACGTCGGCCTCGCGGAGCAGGGCGTGGAGCACGCGCGGATCGCGCCCGGCCCAGAGGCGCCACCGCGCGTTGAGGTCGACGACGACGACGGTGCCCGTGCGGCGCGCGGCCCGCGCGGCCCGGCAGAGCGCGGCGATCGGCGCGAGCGCCGGAGAGATCCCCGAGAGCAGCAGCACCGGCGCCGCCCACCCCTCGGGCACCGAGAGGGGCAGATCGTCCTCTGCGCGGTGGGCGACCATGTGCCGCGCCCCGCCGGTGTCCTCCAGCACGAGGAGCCCCTGGCGGGTCGGGATCAGCGCCACGCCCGCGACGTCGACGCCGGCCGCCGCGACCCTCGCCAGGAGCGCCCGGCCCGGGGCGTCGTCGCCGAGCGCCGCCGCGAGCCCGACGCGCAGCCCGCTCCGCGCCAGCGCGACCGCGGCGTTCACCGCGCCGCCGCCCGGCCGGAACCGCAGCGAGGCCCCGCCCGAAGGCGCGAGATCCCAGAGGGCCTCGCCGGCACAGATGACGTCCAAGGTCGATCCCCGCGACGGCGCGATACGCGCCGCCGTGCCCCGCCCAGCGCTCGCAACCATCGATGCCATGGGGATCCCCATCTTACACCACGGGGATCGCGGCAGCGCGCCGTAAGTTGGTCGTCCCCACAGACGTCGCGCTGCTCTGCTGCACTCGTGGACCTTCGGCGGACGGAGGGTCGCGCTCTTCGAGACGCGCGCGCGAACCACGGACGCCGGAGCGGAGGACCGTCGCAGCGCTCCCCGCTGTCCGGGACTTCGAGGCAGAGGCGCGCGGCGCGCGCTCAGCACGACCTGCACCGCAGGCGCACGTGTTGCGCGGCAGAGGACAGGCTCTCCGGCCTGCGCCGCGCCTGCGCCGGCCGGCACGAGCCGTGCAATCGTCGATCGTCGCTCGTGACGAGCGCACGAGCGGAGCGCGGGAGGCCCCAATGCGGAACAGGATGGAAGACGTCAATGAATTCCTCTCCCACCGTCGGGTGGCCCTGGTGGGCGCATCGCATGACGACAAGGACTTCAGCCGGATGGTGATGCGGGAGCTCATCGATCGGGGTTACGACGTCGTTCCGGTGAACCCGGGGGGCGGCGTGATCGAAGGCCGCGTAGCGTACGCCGAGGTCGGCGCGATCGATCCCCCGGTCGAGGCGGCGATCGTGATGACCCCGCCCCAGGTCACCGAGCAGATCGTGCGGGCGTGCGCCGCTGCCGGCATCCAGCGCGTGTGGCTGCACCGGGGGGTCGGTCAGGGTGCGGTGAGCGCGCCTGCCGTGCAAGCCTGTCAGGAGCTCGGGATCCGCGTGGTCGCGGGCGAGTGCCCGCTGATGTTCCTCCCGGACGCGGGCTTCGTCCACCGGCTCCACCGATTCACCAAGAAGATCGCGGGGAGTTACCCGGCGCGCGCGTGAAGCGCCGTGAACCTGGGAGATCTCGAGATGACATCGTATCCTGTCACCTTCACCGTCACGCGCCCCTGGAAGCTCGATCGCGTCCAGCTCCTCGCGCGTGTCCTCCTGCTCGCGGCGCTCTCGATTGCCGGCGTCACGGTGGGGTTCGTCATGATGCTTGTCTATCTGGCCCTGCCCGCCGTGGCGGCCGCGCTGATAGCTCAGAAGGGGTCGGCCCGGTTCCTGGCCGAGGACGGCCCGAGGCTGACGCGCGCGCTCGTGTGGCTACAGGCCGCGTTCGCTTATCTCTTCCTGCTCACCGACAGGCTCCCGCTCGATCGCCCCGCCGAGACCGCGCGCCTCGACATCGATCCGACCGGCGCACCGACAGCGAAGGACGCGCTCCTGCGCCTCTTCACGAGCCTCCCCTCGGCCATCGTCCTCGCGCTGCTCTCCTGCGTCGCCTACCTGGCGTGGCTCGTCTCGGCGGTCGCGGTCCTCTTCACCGAGCGCGTCCCGACAGCCATCTACGATTTCCAGTGCGGCGTGCTCCGGTGGCAGGCGCGGCTCCTCGCCCATCATGCGTCGCTGGTCGACCAGTACCCGCCGTTCGCGTTCGATCCGGGTCCCGCGGACGGCACCCCGCGCGATCACGCGGGCACGTTCGCCTGAGGCGTCCTCTCGGCGTCCGTGTCCGTGCCGCCGGAGGGAGCCGTCACAGGTCGACGACGCAGGCGACGCTCGTGGTCGTGTCCTCGCCGTACTCCGTGACCTCGATCTGGATCTTCGAGGTTGCCTCGTCCACTCCGGCGCCGAAGTGAGCCTCGAAGTCCAGCTCGTACCAGGTCTCGGTCGAGATCGGGTCGGACACCTTCCACGCGAGCAGCTCGTAGCCGCCGATCGACGTGTGATCGAAGACGAAGATCGTGTCGTCGGGCGCGGTGTGCGAGACGGAGAGCGAGGGGCTCGTGAACTCGTAGGCGCCGGCCTCGCCGAGCTCGAGGCTGCAGGCCTCGCCCGAAGGCGTGGTCCCCTCGTAGGTGCCGACCAGGCAGGCGCTCGCGCTGGGATCGCTCGTCAGGGAGAGGTCGGGACAGGCGGCGAGGCGCTCTTCGAGCGCCGAGGGGCTCGAGCCGCCCGAGCCCGAGCTCGAGTCGCCCGACCCGTCGTCGTCGCCTCCGCAGGCCACCACCAGGCCGAGGGTGAGCACGGGAACGAAAGCCAGGTAAGAGCGCCGTCGAGCGGGGTTCATGCCATGGGAGGATGAGATCATCTGACGGAGGTTAGTGGAGACGCCAGCGCTCGACCAGCTGTCAGATCGGACAGAGGGCTCCGCAAGAGCCCGAGCAGCATCGCTTTCGCGACGGCGTGCTGGCGGCTCGAGACGCCGAGCCGTGCCCCGCCCAGCGCTCGCCAGCATGGATGCCATGGGGTTCCCCGTCTTGCACCACGGGGCTCGCAGCGGCGCGCCGGCTGCGCCGCTGGCCGTCGCAACCACCCTGGTAGGAGCGGCAGCCCTGCTGCCCTGGCGCACGCCAGGCAGCCTTCACGCTTTTTCACGCAGCGGCGCGGTCGCGCTGACTACGCTGACCCGCATGGCATCCGGAAAAGGTCGCTTGCTCGGGCTCCTCGGCGGGCTGGTGCTGACCGAGGCGAAGGTGCAGGCCGTGGACACGCCCCACCCGCTCTACCGGCGCGTGGTGCTCGAGGGCGAGGGGCTGCGCGCGCGCAGCTGGCAGCCCGGCGACAAGATCCAGGTGCTCCTCCCCTCGAACGACGTGCGGACGTACACCCCGATCGACTGGGCGGACGGTCGGACCACGCTGCTCCTCCACGCGCACGGGAGCGCGCCGGGCGCGCGGTGGACGGAGGCCGTCCGCCCGGGCGACGTCGTGCGGTTCGTCGGCCCGCAACGCTCCCTCCGTCTGGGAGGCGCGGGCCTCCTGACCGGCGACGAGACCTCGCTCGGCGTGGCGGCCTCGGCGCGCCGCCTCGGCGCCCACGCCGTGCTCCGGGTGGCGAACGTCCCCGCGGCGGAGGCGGCGGCGCGATCGCTCGACGTCTCCGTGGACCTCGCGGGGTCCGACGAGGAGGCCGCCGCTTTGCTCCGCGAGCGCGCGGCGGGCGTCGCCACCGCGGTGGCCTGCGGCGGCGGCGCGTGGATCCAGCGGGCCCGGGAGGTGCTCCGGGCGGCCGGGGTGCGGGAGGTGCGCGCCAAGGCCTACTGGATCGCGGGGAAGACCGGGATCGACTGACCCTCTCTGCACACCGGCCAGACCTGGACGGGTGGTTTGTTGGCCATCCGCGCGCATCCTGATAGCCCCCCGATCGAGGTGGTCGGGATCGATGATGCAGATCGGACGCTGGGCGCTCGCCGTCGCGCTACTCACGCTCTCCGCTGACGCCCGTCCGGCCCCGCGGAGCGGCGTCGCCGAGGCGCCGCGCGCCCGCGCCGGCGTCACGCTCGCCGAGGCGCGGAGCCGCGTGCATCCCGCCGCCACGCGGCTCGGCGACGTGGTCCCTCTCCTGCGGCAGGACGCGTCCGCCGAGATCTCGGCGATCGACTGGAGCCCGCTCCGGCTCACCCGCCGCTACGGGGTCGCCGCCACCGTGGTGCGCCTGGACACGAAGCGCACCGGGGAGCGAACCCTGACGGCGGCCTGCGTGGTGTCGGCGGCCGTGCGCGAGCTCGACACGGGCAACATCCTCTTCGTGGTCGAGGGCCGCGCGCGGGTCGAGGACGGCGCGGCGGCCAGCGAGCGCGCCCAGCGCGACGCCCTCCGGGCCGCCATCCAGAGCGCTGTGCGCGCGGTGCCGGACGGCCTGCGCCGCTCGCGGTGAGCTGATCTTCCATAAAAAAAGGAGACCCCTCACGGGTCGGATCGACCGCGCTCCCCCGCGTCCGGCGGAGAGGACAGCGCGTCGACCTCGCCGCGCGTGACGCGCTTGTCGCCGTCGCGGTCGAGCGCCTTCATCATCTCGCCGACGACCACCTCGGACGGCGTCTCGGAGGTCGTCCTCGAGACGGCGTCCCTCAGCTCCTCGGCCGAGACGCGGCCATCCCCGTCGGCGTCGATCGCCTCGAAGGCCCCGAGCTGGCGGACGAGGTCCGCGGCGAACGACTCGACGAGGACGAGCTTCGGATCGCGCCCGCTGTCCGCCGGCGGCACCTTCTCCGGGTGCTCCTGCGCGAAGCGGACCAGCGGCGCGATGTCATCCATGCCGCCGAGCAGCCCGCGCGGGAGGGCGATCCGGTACGCGCGATCGTCGACCAGCGGGAGGCCGTCGATCGCGATCAGGGCGCCTCGGGCGTCCGTCGCCATCCGGTCGTCGATCTGGAGGTAACCGCCGTGCTGGGCGGGGGCGCGCGACCGCGACGCGGCGACGGCCTCGCGGACGACGCGGCCAGGCAGGAGGGTCACCACCACCTCGTTGCTGAAGGGCACCTCGGCCTTGAGATCCCCGTACGTGAAGCGCTCCCGGTACGCGCGGCCGCCGCGGATGCCGCCGCCGTTGAAGAGGCACCCGTCCGCCCCGAAGGCGTCGCGGATCCTCGAGCAGAGCAGCGCGCCGAGCGACGTCTGCTGGGCCCGCGTCCCGACGGACGAGAGCTCGCTCCCCGGCGGGAGCCGGAGGAGGGTGGCCGCGTCGAGGTCCCGCACGATCTGCATGTGGCGGTCGACGCGCGCGCGCATCGCCGGATCCTCGGGATAGGCGCCGACCTCCTCGATCCGGACGGTGACCGCGGGCAGGTCGGGCACCCCGGCAGGCGGCGCCAAGGCCGGCCACACGAGGTCGATGATGGCGGCGCTCTCCGCGTCCGTGCCGGCCTTCACGACCCAGCAGCCGTCCACGTCGTCGAGGGTCACCTCGTGCTCGTGGCCGCCGAGGATCACGGGAAAGCGCGGATCGCGCTGCGCCCGCGCGAGCGCGAGGTCCTGGTCGCGGCTCTGGTGCGTGATCGGGATCACGCACGCGCACCCCTCGTCGCGGAGGAGCCGGCGGGTCCAGCGGAGGGCCGCCTCGTTCGCCGGCTCGATGTCGATCCCCCCGAACGCATCCCGCCGGTACAGGCCCTTCACGTGCACGAGCAGGCCGAGGAGGCCGATCCGGACAGCGCGCCCGCCGGGGCTCGAGACGTCGAGGATCTCGTGCGTCGGCAGCGCCGGGGTGAACGAGGGCATGTTGGTGTTGAGCCACGTGCCCCGGAACTCCTGCACCCGCGCCCTGAGCTCCGGCAGCTCGACGTCGGCCTCGTGGTTGCCGAAGATGGTGTGGGTGATCGGCAGCGCGTTCATGCAGTCGACCATGCCCCTGCCGTGATCGAGGCTCGACAGCAGGCTCGGCGCGAGGAAGTCGCCGGCCATCACCACCAGGAAGCGATCCGCGGGCCCTTCGGCGTGGCGCCGCACGAGGGTCGCGAGACGCGGCAGGTTGTCGAGCAAGTACACGTCGTTCACGCAGACGATCCGCAGAGAGGGGCCTCCGGGTAGGGCGTGTGCGGCGGCGGTCATGGCCATCGAAGATAGCCCAGCCCGCGGGCGCGCGAGGCCGTCAGCGCCGAGCGCCCCTCGCCTTCGGCGGGCGCCACGCGCGCAGGCTCTCCGCGAGCGGCTCGAGCACGGCGCGCACCCGCGGAATGGCGCGGGCGCTGCGCGGGCAGAGCAGGACGAGCGAGCGCCGCGCGGGCGGCAGGTCCACCTTCAGCTCCACGAGCGGCGGGTGCCTCGGGAAGTGCGGGTGCTCGCGCGCGAGCATCATCGCGCCGAGCCCCAGCTCGCACGCGCGGATCTGGACGAGGTAGTCGTCGGACGCGAACGACGGGCGCCACCCCGGGATCAGGCGGCCGAGCGCGCTGTTCGGCGAGAGGTCGTCGAGCGGCGGCGCCCAGCCGATCCAGGCGAGCTCCGCGGGATCGGCCTTGCCCGCCGCCCGCGCCGCGTACTGCTCCGACGCGAAGGCGCGCAGCTCGATGTCGACCGAGGCGACGCTGTCCTCGTCGACGGGGACGCCCAGCCGCAGCGCCAGATCCGCCTCCCGCCTCGTCAGGTCGAGCGGGCGCACCGTGGACACGACGTGCAGCTCGATCGCCGGCGCGCACCGCCAGAAGGCCGCCGCGAACGGGACGAGGAAGCCGTGCGCGATGCCGGGGGGCGCCGTCACCCGGACCACGCCCGTGGGCGCGTGCCGCCGCTCCGCCGCGCGGGTCAGCTCGGCGGCCCAGTCGGCCATCCGCTGCGCGGGCTCGACGAGGCCGGCCCCGTACGCCGTCAGCGCCGTGCCGGCCACGCCGCGGTCGAAGAGGGGCTCGCCGAGGAGCGCCTCCAGCTCCGCGAGCCGCCGGCTCACCGTGGGCTGGGTCATCTGCAGCTTGCGCGCGGCGGCGCTCAGGCTGCCTGCCTCCGCCACCGCGAGGAACAGCCGCGCGTCGTCCCACGAGATATCCATCTGCGTATGACTACATGCGACTTTCGCCAGTTACCCATTCATTTTTCGAAGAACACACTGGCGGCATGTCAAACCACACCTTCCGCTTCGTATCCCGCGCTCTCCTCGCCTCCGCGCTCCTGCTCGGCGCGTGCGCCGAGCCGCTCCCGGCGCCCAAGGACCCTCCGGCGTCGACGCACCGCGCGGTGAGGGCGACGCTCGGCACGCCGATCCGGCTGCAGGCGATGGAAGCGCTCCTCGAAAAGGCCGGCCCCATCACCGTCGAGACCGTCGTCAGCGCGCGGTGGGAGACCAGCCGCGCCGGGCTCATCAACCTGGCCCACGAGCGCGCCGCCGGCCTGACCGACGGCGCCGAGCCGGTCGACATCACCTTTCACGCGCTCGCGCACCCGGCCCGGGGCCTGTACCTCATCGACACGGGCGCGTCGCAGGCGCTCGCGGCGAGCGACCATCCCCTCCGCGCCGGCCCCGTCGGACAGGCGCTCAACTTCGGCGCCTTGCGGGTGGAGGCCAGCCTCGGCGCCTTTCGCGGCGAGCGGGCGCTGGCCGGCGTGCTCCTCACGCACCTGCACATCGACCACGTGCTCGGCCTGCCCGACGTCGCGCGCGACGTCCCGATCTTCGTCGGGCCCGGCGAGTCCACGTTCGAGAGCCCGTTCCATGCGCTCACCCAGTCCACGGTGGACCAGCTCCTCGAGGGCCGCGCGCCCCTCGAGGAGTGGGCCTTCGGCGGCGAGGGCGTGATCGACGTGCTCGGCGACGCCTCGCTCTTCGCGCTCTCCGCGCCGGGGCACACGCCGGGCTCGGTCGCCTACGTCGCGCGGACGCCCGAGGGCCCGGTGCTCTTCACCGGCGACGTGTGCCACACAGCCTGGGGCTGGCGGAACGACGTCGAGCCCGGGAATTTCTCGTCCGACCCCGCCGGGAGCGCCGAGAGCCTCGCCTTCCTCCGCGCCCTCGCCGCCCGCCACCCGTCGATGCAGGTGCGCCTCGGGCACCAGTCGCTGTGAGCGCCGGCCCTTCCCGGCAGGCGCTCATCCGTCGGAGGTGAGCTAGGCATTCTCGATCTCGCGTCGCCCTGACGCGCGAGCGCGATCGAGGAGCGCCCGCTTCTCCAGTATTCAGTTCGGATCCGCCCCGACTCCCATCTTCCCGGCGACGGCCCGGCTCGCGGAGGTCGCGCGCATCGGCGCGCCGAGGCCGAACGTGATGGTCACGCCCGGCGCCTTCCTCAGCGCGCCGCCGTGCCGCGCGACGAGGGCGGCGAGCTCGGTCGCAGGCACCCTCGCGGCGGCCTTCTGGAGCGCCGCGAGCTCGTCGTGGTGGTCGATGTTGGCGAGGACTGCCCGGTTCACCGCCGATCGCTCGCTGAACATGCCCATCTGGTAGACGAGCGCCGCCGCCGCGCCGGCCGCGTCGGCGCCGCGGAACCACGACCCGAGCTCGTGCGTCTTCAGGTGCGCGCACTGTCCATAGAGCGCGCCCATCTCGGCGCCCGTGGCGGTGAGCAGCCGGTCGGCGAGCGCGACGAAGCGCCTTCGAGAGGCATCTTCGAGGTAGGCCCGCGCGTATCCTCCCCCCATCCGGATCGCCGCGGCGCGGAAGGCCGGCGCGGCCTTCACCGCCTCGGGCGCGAGCCCATCGGCGAGCTCCGCGGTGCCGTCCGTCACGGTCGCGAGCTCCTCGTCCGCATCCGCCGTCAATTGGCCTCTGGACACCGCGGCGACGAGCGCCGGGTGGTCGTGCAAGCTCTCGCCTTTCGCGCTGGCCAACCACAGCGTGACCTGCCAGCCCTCGGTCGCGAGCGGTGGAAACGGGGCTCCCCTGTAGATCTGGCTCCGCGCGGCCTCGCACGCGCGGCGGAGCGCCTCAACCCGCGGCAGCTCCTGCGCTCTCGGTGTGTCCGCCGTCACGCTCGGTGGAGGCACCGACGCTGGCAGAGAGGATCCGGCCTCCGCGGGCCGACCCCCTTGCCCGAACACCCGCTCGGCACCTCCGGCCCCGGCGGCGAGCAGCGCGCCGGCCATCACGATGATGAAGGGCTGCGCCTCGTCGCCCTTCCGATGAACGACGACGAAGAGGAGGGCGCCCCAGCACGGCAGGAGCAGGACGACGACGCCCCAGGCAGGGTTCGTCTTGAACGCGCTGATACAGAGCCAGATCTGGCCCGCGACCATCACGATGAGACCGAGGCCCATGAGCACATCGAGGAACGTCGCCATGGAGGGATGCTACGCGGCTGACGCCGCGGGAGGCAGCGCCGCACGTCTCCTCGACGCCCCGGGGAGGCCGAAATCACGGGCTCCCGCATAAGGTACGCGCATCGGGCGGGTGGCGGCGCCATGGCGGGCCGCGCTCAGGGGTCGAACCGGTAGGTGGTCTCGCCGGCGGACGCCCGCGCCGCGAACTCTCGACAGAAGCCGTTCAGCGCCGGATAGGGCTCGGTCGGCAGGACGCGCCGGAACTCCAGATGCGTGACGAGGCAGAACAGCGCGACTTCCAGGTAGCTCAGATCCCTGTCCGACGGGAGCGCGGCGAGCGCGTGACTCGCGTTGTCCTCCAGCCATGACATGGTGTTCATGAGGCTCGTTCTCTGCTTGGCATGGTGCGCGCTTCCGTCGCCGGCCCCGGCGGCGCCGGCCATGATCAGCCCGACCTCCGTCGCCATCGCATGAACGACGAGCTCCTGGGCGTTCGCGAGGAGGGGTTGGTCGAGGTCCTCCGGCCATACCGTGCGCACCGCGCGCTTCGACTGCCGCGACAGCTCGCGGCAGATATTGAGCGCGCCGAACCACACGCCGCGGGATGTCCGGAGAGCCGGCATCTTGAGCGCGGGGTTGCCCCCGTAGTCCGCCGCGTTGGACGACATGAGGTCCCGCACGACCTCGAGCGAATGGTCGACCCCCATCTCCACGGCGAAGATCCGCGTGACACGCGTGAAGTGCGAGCTGGAACGGCCGACGATGACGGGCTTGACGAGCTCTCCTAGAGCCTCTGACATGCTTGCTTCTCCGATCCGGGAACCGTTCTGTTTCGACGCGGGCCTGGCGCGTGGAGCGCCTTGAGCTCCAACCCAGCCCCGTCGCGCCGCTCCCACGCATCGTGGATAGATAGCGTATCCGACGCCAGACCCGCGCTGTCAAGCATCCCAGGCAGCATCCCAGTTGGCCACCCGTGTCCCCGGTTCCACGATGTCCACGCGCTCATCAGCTCCATGGAACGCGCATCCTCGCAGCGGGGATGTCGTCGCTGAGGGGCATGCATCCCGGTGGAAACCCTTCGCGAAAGCAGGCAGGTTCATCCTCCGGCGCTCCAGCCCGGCCAGGCCAGGCGAGCGACGACCCCGCGGCGATGCCCCTGTCACACTCTCGCCCGCTGGGCCGATGGTCCAGGCATGAGAGCCGCCGCTCCGACCGCCCTCGCCCTCCTCGCCCTCGCCTGCGCCCCCTCCCCGCGCGACCCGGCCCCCGCGCCGCCGCCCAGCCCCCCTGCCGCGGCGGAGGCGCCGCCGCCGCCCACCTGCGCCCGGCGCGCGGCGGGCCCCGCACCCGCGCCCCTCGACGCGACCCACGCCGGCTCCGGCGTCGCCCTCGCGGAGCTCGGCGGGCGCACCCTCGCCTTCGTCGCCGACGAGGACGACGCCGCCCTCCACACCGTCGACATCGACGCCCGCGCCGCGCTCGCGCGCACGCCGCTCGCGGGCCGGCCCGCCCAGGTGATCGTTCTGGGCGACGGCCGCGTCGTGGCCTCGCTGCGCGACCGCGCCCTGCTCGAGGTGCTGGAGCCGGTGGGCCCTGCCGCCCCGCTCGAGCGAAGGTGCCTGGTTCCCGTGGCGAGCGAGCCCATGGGCCTCGCGATGACGCCGGATCGCGCCACGCTGCTCGTCGCGAGCCGCTGGGGCCACGCGCTCACCAGCCTCGCGACAGCCGACCTCCGGCGCACCGGCGAGCTCCCGCTCGCCCGCGATCCCAGCGCGGTCGTCGCGTCGAGCGACGGTCGGCGCGCGTTCGTCTCCCACGCGGTCGGCGGCCGCATCAGCGTCGTGACGCTCGGCGAAGACGGCGCGCCGACCGGCGCGCGGGAGCTGTCGACCGACGGGGTGGAGCGACGCGCCCCGAGATCGACGTCGAAGCTCGCCAAGCCTTTCCCCCGCAGCTCGAGCGGACCGTCGCGCAAAGTGTCCTTCGATCTGGAAGACGGGACGCCGTTCCAGATGCGCCGCCCGACGGTGAGCGTGGAGCGCCGCGGCTCCCAGGGATTCGCGCTGGCGCGCGCCGCGAGCGGCGCGGTCTTCGCGCCCAGCGCGCTCGTCGATCCGGGGCCCGCGACGGGCGCCGGCGGTTACGGCAGCGCGCTCGTCCACACCGTGATCGAGCACATCGCGGTCGTCGACGCGATGGGTGAACGCGCGGACGTCCCGCCGGTCTCGACCCACCTCGGGCTCGGCGGCTGCCGGCTCCCGCGGGCGGCGGCGATCGAGCCCGGGGACGAGGTGCTGCTCGTCGCGTGCCTCGGCCACGACGAGGTGATCGCCTACGACGCCCGCGCCCAGATCCCCGGCAAGCCGCAGCGGACCGGATCGGTGCGGGATCGCGAGCTCTTCCGCGCCCGCGTGGGCGCCGGGCCCACCGCCATCGCGGTCGACGGCGCGCGCCGGCGCGCCGTGGTCTTCTCCCGGTTCGACGGCGCGCTCACGATCCTTCCTGCCGCGCGCGACCCGGGGCCGACCGCGATCGGCGCCAGCGGCAAGGAGCTCGCGGGCGAGCTGCCGGTCATCGCCCTGCCCCGCGCGTCGCGCCTCGACGAGCAGCGCGCGGAGGGCCAGCGGCTCTTCCACGCGGCCGGCGGCCGTCGCGTCGCGTTCGACGGCCGCGCCTGCGCCAGCTGCCACCCCGACGGCCGCGACGACGCGCTCACCTGGTCGACGCCGGAGGGGCCGCGCCAGACGCCGATGCTCATGGGGCGGCTCGACGGCACCGCGCCGTACGGCTGGGAGGGCAGCAAGAAGGACCTGGAGAGCCATTTCGCGCGGACCATGTCCCGGCTCGCGGGCACCGGCCTGAGCGCGAAGGAGCGCGACGCCATCTTCGCGTACCTCCGCGGCATGGAGCCGCCGGCCGAGGCGGCGGTCCTCACGGCCGAGGAGCGCGCCGCGCTCGCGGCGGCGCCGGCCGGCGCCGTAGAAGCGGCAGCCGCAGAGCCGACAGCCGCGGCGGCCGGCGCCCGCGCGGCCCTCGCCGCGCGCGGCGAGGAGCTCTTCCACGCCCGCGAGGCGGGCTGCTCGAGCTGTCATGTCGGCGACGAGCTGACCACCGACGGCGCGCGGCACGACGTGCGGAGCGCGACGCGCTTCGAGACGGAGCGCTCCTTCGAGACGCCCTCGCTGCGCTTCGTCGGCCGGTCCGCGCCGTACTACCACGACGGCCGCTACCCGACGCTGCTCGCGCTGGTCGAGGGGGTGGACGGCTCCATGGGCCACACGGCCCACCTGTCGGCCGGGGATCGGCGCGCCCTGGTCGCTTACCTGGAGTCGCTCTGAGGGTGGCGCGGCCGGCCTGATACGCCTCGTCCCGAGCGGGGCGACGCTCGACGGCCACGCGCCCGATCTCCACGCCTCTCGCGGGAGCTCACGAGTGGCGAATCGGCTCCGCGAGCCAGCGGACCAGCGCCTCGCCCTCGAGATCGAGCATGGCATCCGTGACCTCACCCGGTCCGTTCGCGCGGGCTCGCTCGAGGATCGAACGCGCTTCGTCAGCCGTCGGCCGTCGCCCGATCCGCCGCGCGAAGAGGCGACCGAGCAGCTCTGCAATCGCCTCCTGTGCTCGTTCTTCGCCACGAAGCTCGCCTCGCAGCTCGCCCCGCAGCTCGCCTCGTCGCTCGGCCTCGATGATCATCTCTCCGATGATCGGCGTGCGCCGCAGCAGCCCCTCTTCCTTGTCCTCCACCATGTCGATGAGCTCCTTCCGCAGATTATGCCCCCAGGGATCGATGGCGGCCATCACCAGCAGCGCCGTGTACAGCTCGGCCCGCTCCGTCGCGGCCTTTGCCCCCGCGTGGATCTCCGCGACGACCTCCCGCAACGCCACCGCGGTCGCGTCCCGCGCCAGCGGGGCGAACACCAGCCAGAGCACGCTGCCGCGCGCCCGTAGCTCGGCGACCGTGCGCTGGTAGACGGCATCTACGCGGAAGTGGGTCCCGCTGAACGGCCGACCTGGCCATGCGGTGCAGCGTTGGCCCGTTGCACGTAAGCGTCGCTTTCTGCCCGAGAGGACCACGACGACGCTCTCGATCGGCGGCACAGGCTCACCGGGGGCTTCGAGCCGGAGCGCGGTGAAGAGGAAGCCGAGGTATTCGAGGACGCGATCCGGTATGTCGTCACGGAGCGCGAAGCAGAACTCGACATGCAGCACCCGCGGCTCGCCGTCGACCTGCAGGCGAAGCGCCTTGTCGAGGCGGCGCTCGATGTTCGTGACCTGGCTGTCCACCCAGCCGACGACCTCGGTGCGATGGCCCTCCGGGACGAAGGCGCGCGCCAGGTCCCCGGGGCGCCTGCGGGCGAGGTGGCGCAAGGTGATGTCCGCGTCTCCCATGCATGGCACCCACGGCAGATCGCGTGCCAGCGAGGAGAAGGCCGAGATTACGCGATGCCCGCGTGAGTCATGCACGTCGGGCGGGTGGCGGCGCCATGGCGGGCCGCGCGGCCCCCCTCAGGCCGTGAACCCGCCGTCGATGGTGATCGTCGCTCCGGTGATGAAGCGCCCGCCTTCGCCGGCAAGATGAGCGACCGTGGCGGCAATGTCGTCGGTGTTGCCGTAGTGACCGAGCGCGAGCATGCTCCGCTGCAACTCCGCTCCAGCGCCGTTGGCCGGGTTCATGTCCGTGTCGATCGGCCCGGGCTGGATGAGGTTGGCGGTGATGCCGCGCGGCCCGAGATCGCGGGCGAGGCCCTTCGTGAGGCCGACCAGCGCGGACTTGCTCATGGAGTACAGCGCGATTCCCGGCCCCGGCACCCGGTCGGCGAGGCAGCTGCCGATGCTGATGATGCGCCCGCCGGCGCCCATGTGCCGCGCCGCGGCCTGCGAGGCGAGGAAGACGCCCCGCACATGGATCCCCAGCGTCTTGTCCAGATCCGCGAGCGTCACGGCCTCGATCGGCGCCATGATGGCGACACCGGCGTTGTTGACGAGGATGTCCAGCCTGCCGAGCTCGGCCACCGTCCGCTCGACCGCGCCGACGATCGCAGCCGGATCCGCGGTGTCCGCCGCGATCGCCATCCCCCGCCGGCCCGCCGCCTCGACGTCGGCGATCACCGAGCGCCCCTTGTCCGCGGCGCTCACGTACGTCAGCGCCACATCCGCCCCGCCCCGCGCCAGCCGCTTGACGATCGCCGCGCCAATCCCACGGCTACCCCCGGTCACCAGCGCCACCTTGCCTGCAAACTCCGCCATCGCTACCTCTTTTCTGTACAGATCGACACAGAATATATACGTTGTCCCGTGACCGGTGGTCAATCAATTTTTTATCGATCGTCACAGAAATACAGAAAGGTCTCGATGATGGTCGGACGGGGTCGCCCTCGCAGCTTCGATCGGGACGCCGCCTTGCGGCGGGCGATGGAGGTGTTCTGGGAGCGGGGCTACGAGGGCACCTCGCTCAGCGATCTCACGGCCGCGATGGGCATCAATTCGCCGAGCCTCTACGCCGCGTTCGGCTGCAAGGAGGCGCTGTTTCGCGAGGCCGTGGCGCTCTACAGCGAGGTCGAGGGCGCGGCGACGAACCGGGCCATGAGCGACGAGCCGACGGCGCGCAGGGCGGTCGAGGCGATGCTGCGAGGCAACGTGGAGGGGTACGCGGCGCCGGGCAAGCCGAGCGGCTGCATGATCGTGCTCGCCGCGACGCTCGGCACGCCGGAGAACGAGCGCGTGCGCGCCTACCTCGCCGGGTGCCGGCGGGCGGCGCTCGACGCGCTCCGGCGCCGGCTGGATCGCGGCGTCGTCGAGGGCGACGTGCCGGCGGGCACCGACACGGCGGCGCTCGCCGCCTTCTACACCACCGTGCTCCAGGGCCTCTCCTTGCAAGCCCGCGACGGCGCCTCGCGCGAGGCGCTCCAGGCGATCGTCGACTGCGCGATGGCAGCATGGGAGACGCTGGCGAGGCCGCGCGCCGCGGTCTGAGCGCGCGCGCCGAGCCCACGCGCTACGTGGCTTCGTTCATGGGCCGCATGACGATCTGCACGATGCGCGAGCGGTCCCGCGGCAGCGCGGCGAGCACCACGGCCTCGGCCACGTCCTCCGGCGTGGAGAAGCCGCGCATGCGCTCCGAGCCGGCGGTGCGCCCGTCGCCGAGGGCGAAGTGGGTCTCGACGCCGCCCGGACAGACGGCGCTCACCTTGATGTTGTCCTGCCAGAACTCGCGATCGAGCGCCTGGGTCAGGCCCATCTGCGCGAACTTGGAGGCGCAGTAGATGGCCTCGCTCGGATAGCCCTGCAGGCCGGCGACGCTGGCGACGTTGATGATGTGGCCGCCGCCCTGGCGGCGCATGTGCGGGATCACCTCGCGGCAGAAAAGCCAGGTCCCCTTCACGTTCGTCGCCATGATGCGGTCGTAGTCGTCCTCCGACCACTCGAGGAAGGGCCGGTACCCGCCGATGCCCGCGTTGTTGACGAGGATGTCGACCCGCCCGAGCTCGCGGACCGCCCGCTCCACGCACGCGGCGACGGACGCGGCGCGGGTGACGTCGGCCTCGATCATCAGCCCGCGGCCGCCCGCCTCGCGGATCTCCCGCTCGAGCGCCGCCAGATCCGCCGCGGTGCGCGCCACGCCGACCACGACGGCCCCCTCCCGGCTCAGCGCGAACGCGCTGGCCTTGCCGATTCCCCTGCTCGCCCCGGTGATGAGCGCGATCTTGTCCTTCAGCCGCACGGTGTCCCCCTCTCTCCGCCGCGCGCAGAGGAAAGAAACGGAGCGCCGCCCCCCCCCGCGCCGGCGGCAAGCACGCTATCACGGGCGCGGCCCGCCGGCGCGGAGCCGATACCCGACCTCAGCCGGAGCGCCGGCCTCGACCCAGGCCATGGCGCAGCCGCCCTCGCCCCCCCGGGTTTACCCACACGATCGTCCGGAGCGCACGGACACACCGCGACGCGCCTGCGAACAAGCCCCGCGCCACGTCCTCCAGGGAGGGGCGGCGTTCGGCCTCCACGCCGCCGACCGGTCTACCACGGGCACTCCAGATTCAATTGCATCACATTTGCAATTGACTTTTCGATGCATCTATCGCATACGGTGCGCCGCCGGCGGCGATGTCCCGGCGGACCAGCCATGCTCACGGCGAACAAGCTTTCGAAGTCCTACGGGGGCGCGCCCGCGCTCGACGCGCTCGATCTCGAGGTCCCGGCCGGAGAGGTGTTCTGCCTCCTCGGCCCCAACGGGGCGGGCAAGACCACCACGCTGAACCTCTTCCTCGGCTTCACGCGGCCTTCCTCCGGCGCCGCGTACGTGGGCGCCGCCCACGTGGAGGCCGATCCGCTCGGGGCGCGGCGGAAGATCGCCTACGTCCCCGAGCAGGTGCGGCTCTACCCGCACCTCAGCGGCTGCGAGAACCTCGCGTATTTCCTCGGCCTGTCGCAGGCGCGCGCGCCCTCCTCCGCGGAGCTCTCGCGGCTGCTCACCGCAGCTGGGCTGCCGGAAGGCGCAGTGCACCGCCCGGCGAGCGGCTACTCCAAAGGCATGCGGCAGAAGGTCGTGCTCGCCCTCTCGCAGGCGAAGCGCGCCGCCGCCCTGCTCCTCGACGAGCCGACCTCCGGGCTGGATCCAGGCGCCGTCCGCGAGCTCTGCAGCGCGATCCGGCGCGAGAGCGACCGCGGCGCCGCCGTGCTGATGGTGACCCACGACCTCGGCGCCGTCGCGAGCATCGCGCGCCGGATCGGCGTCATGAAGGCCGGCCGGCTCGTCGAGGTCACGAGCGCCACCGGCGTGTCCGAGGCCGAGGTCATCGCGCTGTACCGCCGGCACTTCGACCCCCCGGGCGACGCGGCTCCCCCGCTCCCCTCGCGCAGCAGCGCGGCCGCCGCCCCCGCGCCCGAGGTCCTGTCATGACCCCGCGCGCGCGCACCTCCGGCCTCGCCACCGCCCTCGCCGCGCTCCTCTCGACCGCCGCCGCTGCCGGCGAGGAGATCCTCGTCATCGGCCAGCGGATCGGCCCCCTCGACAGCGCCGACGTCGTGGCCTCGGTCGATGTCCTCGGCGCCGAGGAGCTCCAGAAGCAGAGCGCGGCCGAGCCGCTCGAGCTGCTCCGGCGCGCGCCGGCGGTCACCATCGAGTCGTTCAATCAGGGAATCATCAACGCCGACGTGGGGCTCCGCGGCTTCAACACGCAGGGCGACGTCGCCCACACGAAGCTCCTCATCGACGGCATCCCCAGCAACCACCACGTCGGCCTCCCCGACATGAAGGCCGTCTTCCCGCTCGAGATCGAGCGGATGGAGGTCGTCAAGGGCACGAACGACCCGCGCTACGGCCTGAACAACGTCGCGGGCAACATCCATGTCATCACCCGCAAGACAGGCAATGAGCGCATCGCCCGGCTCCTCACCGGGAGCTTCTGGACCGTCGAGCCCCAGGTGCTCGTCGCCTCGGAGAGCGACACGCTGAGCCAGACCTATTTCGCCGGCTACCGCGGCTCGGACAACCGCCGCGATCACGCCAGGACCGACAAGGTCGCAGGCTCGGCCAAGTGGTTCTACGAGCCGTCCAGGGAGCTCCGGGTCGGGCTCATCCTGCGCGGCATGCTCCTCGACGCCGACGCCCCAGGCTACCTGTCCGCCGAGGACGCGCGCTCGCGCCCCACGGCGTCGCCCGCCCAGTCGGCGACCGACGGCGGCCGGCAGACGACCCTCCACGCGAGCGTCCACCTCGATCACGAGCTCACCCGGGGCCTCTCGTGGCAGCTGAAGGGCTACGGGCAGGCGTTCCTGAGGGATCGGTGGGTGAAGTTCGATCCCGACCTCGATCAGCAGCTGCGGATCGAGGACGATCGGCAGTACGGCGCGATCTCGGTGCTCACGTACCGCACGCGCGACCCCCGGGCGCTCGACCTCACCGTCGAGTGGGGCGTCGATTACCAGCTCCAGGACAACCGGTACCAGCGCATCCCCACGGTCGCTCGCGAGCGGCGAGGCCCCGCGTTCCGCGACGAGGACTTCATGCTCCACGCCGCCGGCTCCTACGTGCAGGCGAGCGCGAGCCCGATCAAGCCGATCAAGCTGGTCGCCGCGCTGCGGGCCGACCGCCTGGCCGGCGCCGGCAGCTTCCTGGAGCAGCCCGGCGGCGAGGCGGCCCGCAGGGTCGATTACGACCTCAACGACTACGGCTTCATCTGGCAGCCGAAGGCGAGTGTCATGGTCACGCCGGTGAAGGGACAGAGCCTGTATGCCAACTACGGGCGCACGTTCCAGATCGGCACGGGCAAGGGTGCTTATGCCGTTCAGGGCACGCCGCTCGATCCCTCGATCAACGACGGCTGGGAGATCGGCTATCGGTCGAGCGTCTTTCCGTGGATCACGAGCCACCTCGCCTTCTGGGAGCAGCGCGCGAGCGGCGAGGTGCGGGACAAGGGCGACGGCTCCGGCGACCTCGAGAACGTCGGTGAGACGGTGCGCCGCGGCTTCGACGTCGAGCTCACGCTCCGGCCGTACGATTTCCTCTCGGTGTGGGGCGCGTTCAGCCGCACCTTCTCCGAGCAGGTCGAGCCCGGGCCGGCGCTCGCCGCGAACAAGGGCAAGGAGCTCAATCACGTCCCGAGCTTCAGCGCCAAGGGCGGGATCGACGTTCACCCCGCGCGGGACCTGCTCGTCTCGCTCTTCTTCCACGCGCAGGGCGATTACCACCTGAACAAGGAGAACTTCACCCCCGAGCAAGGCGCGCGGAAGGTCGGCGACTACGTCGTCGTCAACGCGAGCGCGGCCTACGACGTCACGGAGGCCATCTCGGTCGGCGCCGAGGTGAGCAACCTGCTCGACCAGTCCTACGACACGTCCATCTGGTACAAGGACTTCGGCGCCACAGGGGCCCAGCACAACCCGGGCAACGCTCGCTCGGCGTACGTGACTGGCACCTTGAGCTTCTGACGCTGCCGCGGTCCGGCGAGCCCCTCAGGGAGTCAGCGCATGAGAGCCCTCTTCACAGCGGCGCGGCACGAGGCGATCCGCGCGCTGCGCAGCCGCACCGTCCGCATCGCCGCCGCGCTCGCCGCGGCGCTCCTCGTCGCCGCCTTCCTGCTCGAGGCGGCGCGGCACACCCAGGAGGCCCGCCAGCGCGCGGCCTTCCAGGAGCTGGTCCATCGCCAGTGGGTCGACCAGCCCGATCGCCACCCGCACCGCGCCGCCCATTATGGCACCTTCGCCTTCCGCGCCCCGAGCCCGCTCGGCTTCTTCGATCCAGGCCTCGAGTCCTTCGCCGGCACGTCGATCTTCCTGGAGCCGCACCAGCGCAACTCGCTGAGCTTCAGCGAGGCCGGGCAGTCGAGCGAGCTCGTGCGCTTCGGGACCCCGAGCGCCGCCTTCGTCCTCCAGGTGCTGCTGCCGCTGCTCATCTTCTGCATGACGTTCGCGAGCGTCGCCGGAGAGCGCGAGTCGGGGACATGGCGCATCGCCGTCTCCCAGGGCGTCGACGCGCGCGTCCTCGTCGCCGGGAAGGTCCTCGGCGCGCTGCTCGCCGTCGCGCTGTGGCTCGCGCCGCTCCTCGCCCTCGCGCTCGCGGGCGCGCTGCTCACGGGCGCGCTCGACGCGTCCCGGGACACGCTCGTCCGCGCCGCCGCGCTCGCGGGCGGCTACGCCGTCTATCTGACGGCCTGTACGGCGCTCGGCGTGCTCGTCTCGTCGTTCCACCGCCGCGCGCAGGGCGCGCTCCTGACGCTCCTCGGCCTCTGGGTCGCGCTCTGGATCGTCGTGCCGCGGCTCGCCACCCAGGCCGCGAGCCGCCTCCACCCCACGCCGTCGCGCGCCCAGGTCGAGCTCGACCTCGCGCGCGCGATCCGCGAGGTCGGAGACAGCCACGACCCGAACAACCCCCATTTCCAGGAGCTCCGGCGCCGCACCCTGGCCGAGCACGGCGCGTCGCGCGTCGAGGACCTCCCGGTCAACTACGGCGGCGTGGTGATGCGCGAGGGGGAGAAGGTCACGACGGCGGTGTTCAACGACTACACCACGCGGCTGTTCGAGGCGCACCGCGCCCAGGACGCGCTCGCGCTCCGCGCCGGCCTGTTCACGCCGCTGCTCGCGATCCGGTCGTTCTCGATGGGGATCGCCGGCACCGACGCCCACCACCTCGTCGACTTCGAGGAGCAGGCCGAGGCGCACCGCTATGCCTTCGTCCAGCACCTGAACCACCTGCACATCACGAAGATCCGCTGGCACGACGACAAGGCGCAGCGGGTCGATCGGGCGGAGTGGCGCGAGCTCGACCCCTTCCAGCACAGGAGGCCTCCCGCGGCGTGGGCGCTGTCCCGCGTGGCGCCCGCCGGCCTCGCGCTGCTCGCATGGGCGGCGGCGCTCTCGCTCGCCGTCGCGCTCTTCACCCGCCGCCAGGGAGAGGCGTCATGAGCTCGTTTCCCGCACGTCTCCTCGTACGTGTTCCCTCACGCGCGCGCCTGGAGCTCCGCCAGGTGCTCCGCGCGCGGATGGTCCTCGTCGCCGCCGCGCTGCTGCTCGTCGCCGGCGTCGCCGCCATCGTCGACGGCGCGGCCCGCGTCGCCCGCGAGCGTGAGGTCATCGCGGCGCTCGACCCGGCGCTCAGGGAGGAGGAGAGCTACCTCCGCGAGACGCACGCGCAGGAGGACGATCTCGGCCTCGTCCTCTACTACCTCGCGATGCCGGTCGCGCACGAGCCGAACGAGTGGACGGCGCTCTCGACCGGGCTGCGCGACGTACACCCGTACAGCCGTCACCTGCGCTTCACCGGCCTCGTGCCGCAGCTCTACAAGACCGACATCGCCAACCCGCTGAAGCAGCTCTCCGGCAGCTTCGATTACGGGTTCGTCCTCATCTTCCTCGTCCCGCTCTTCATCATCGGCGTGAGCTACGACGTCCGCTCGCGCGACGACGACCTCGGCACCGAGCCGCTCGTCTGCTCCCAGCCGACGCGCCTGTCCCGCGTGCTCGCCCTCCGGCTCGCGCTGCGCGCCGGGCTGGTCTCCGCCGTCGCGCTCGCGCTGCTCGCCTTCGCCGTCGCCTGGCTCGGCCTCCCGCTCGACGCGCGCGCCGGCGCCTTCGCGCTCGCGTCGCTCGCGTACATCGCGCTCTGGTTCGTCCTCGTCTTCCTCGTGGCCTCGCTGCGCCGCTCGTCCGCGTGGAACGCGATCTCGCTCGTGGGCGTCTGGATCGCCTGGTGCGTCCTGCTCCCCGCGCTCGTCAACCTCGCGATCATCACCGCCTCTCCCGCGCGCGGCGGCGTCGAGCTCACGCTCGCGCAGCGGCAGGAGATGAACGCCGGCTGGGACCGGCCGAAGCGCGCGACCCTCGACCCGTTCTTCGCGCGTCGGCCCGAGTGGGCCCAGACCCCTGTCCCGGAAGACCGCTTCTCCTGGCCCTGGTACTACGCCATGCACGAGGTGGGCGACGCGCACGTCGCCCGGCAGGTCGAGGACTACCACGCGGCGCTCGCGCGCCGTGAGCAGTGGACCGCGCGGGCCGCGCTCGCCCTGCCGCCGCTCGCGCTGGAGCTCGTGCTCGACCGGATGGCGGGCACGGACATGGCCACGGAGCTCGCCTTCAGGGACAGCATGGTGGCCTACCACGAGCAGCTGAAGCAGTACTTCTATCCGCTCGTCTTCAATCACAAGGGCCTCGCCGCGTTCGGCATCGACCACGTCCCGCGCCACCGCTTCGATGGCGGCCCGCGGCCCTTGCACCTCTCCGGCCTCGCCGGCCTGCTCGGTGTCCTCGCGCTGCTCGGTGCCGCGATCCCGCTGGCCGTCCGCCGCATCGACGCGACGCCGTGGCTGGAAGAGGCCGAGCGACGTGCTGCGACGAGGGCTTGACCGATGGCCCAGCACCGCACGCAGCCCCGAAAGGAGGCCTTGAGCTTCGGATCGTACTGGAAGCTCGCCCTCCCCCTGACCCTCGCCGGCCTGTCGGGACCCCTCATGAACGCCACCGACACCGCGGTCATGGGGCACTTCGGCGACGCGGCCACGATGGGGGGAGTCGCCGTCGGCGGCCAGATCTTCAACACCCTTTACTGGCTCCTCGGCTTCTTCCGGACGAGCACGAGCGGCTTCGCTGCCCAGGCGCGCGGCGCCGAGGATCGCCAGGAGGCCGCGTTGCAGCTGTTTCGTCCGCTGGTCTTCGCGGGCCTGGTCGGCTGCGCCTTCGTGCTGCTGCAGGGCCCCCTCGGGGCCGCCGGCATCGATCTGATGGGGGCCCGCGGACAGGTCGAGTCCCACGCGGCGGCCTATTACGAGGCGCGCATCTGGGGGGCTCCCGCGGTGCTGATGGGCTACGTGGTCGCGGGCTGGCTCATCGGCATGGCCGAGGTGCGCTGGGTGACGCTGCTCTATGTCGGGATGGACCTGCTCAACCTGGTCCTCACCGTCACCTTCGTCACGGCGCTCGACCTCGGGGTGAGCGGCGTCGCCTGGGCCACCGTGCTGGCCGAGGTGACGAAGGTCGTCGTCGGCTTCCTGGTGATCTGGCGCAAGGGCCACCTGCGCGGCGTCCAGCCGAGGTGGCAGCACCTCGCCGATCTCCACGCCATCACCCGCATGTGGCGCGTGAACAGCGATGTCCTCGTGCGCACGACCTGCCTGCTCGGCGTCTTCGGCTGGATCACCCGCCAGAGCGCGCTCCTCGGCCCCGAGGCCCTGGCGGTCAACGCGATCCTGATGCACATGCAGCTCGTCATCTCCAGCGCGCTGGGCGGGCTCGGGAACACCGCGGGCATGCTCGCAGGCCAGGCGATAGGGGCCCAGTCCCGGGAGCGCTTCCTCGGCGCGATCCGGCTCTCGTTCTGGACGGCATCGCTGTCCGCGCTCGCCATCAGCCTCGCGTGCCTCGCCGCGCAGCCGGCCATCCTCGCGCTGTTCACGCCGCTTGCGTCGATCGCGCAGGCGACGGGCCGCTACTTCATCTGGATGGTCCTGTTCCCCCTCGCGATCTTCTGGAGCATGATCCTCGAGTGCGTCTTCACGGGCGCGACGCGGGCCGGCCCCGTCCGCAACTCGCTGCTCGCCGCGACCCTGGTCTTCTTCGCCATCTGGCCTGTCGCCTCGGCCCGCTGGGGCAACCACGGGCTCTGGATGGCCTTCCTCCTGTTCAGCCTGACGCGCTCCGTCTATCTCCATCTGGCGCTGCCGAGGCTCATGCCCCTGGCGTTCCCGGCGCGCCATCGCGAGCCCGTCACCGCCTGACGCGCGCCGCTGGGCCGCGCGCCGCGTCGCGGCGCTCCACGTCACGCCACGTCACGCCACGTCACGTTCCGGTCCCAGCTCCAGGAGAGTGCTCGATGTGTTCGATCGCTGGCATCTTCAACAAGAAGCATCCCATCGGCGCCGCGCAGCGCGACGAGATGGCGTCGCTCCTCGAGGCGATGCACCACCGGGGACCGGACGCGCGGGGCGCCCTGCAATGCGCGAGCTGGGCCCTGCTCGGCAGCAACCGGCTGCGCATCACCGACGCCGGGAACCCCGGCGCGGACATGCCGCTCACCTCGGCCGATCAGCGCCTCGCCATCGTCTTCAACGGCGAGATCTACAACCACCGTGACCTGCGCGCGCGGCTGTCGGGGTTCCCGTTCAGGACCGCCTCGGACACCGAGGTCATCCTCGCGGCGTACGAGGCATGGGGGCTCGCCTGCGTGGAGCACCTCGAGGGCATGTTCGCCTTCGCCCTGTTCGACAGCGCGACGCAGACGGGGCTCATCGCCTGCGACCCCACCGGACAGAAGACCGTTTACCTGTGGGAGGACGACGACGCCCTGGTCTTCGCCTCCGAGATCGACCCGCTCATCAAGGACCCTTACCGCAGGAAGGACTGGGACCTCGACGGCCTCGCGGAGTTCACCGCGCACCGCTTCATCCTGGGCAGCGCCACGCACGTCCGGCAGATCCGCAAGCTCGAGTCCGGCACCTGGCTGACCAGGACGCCCGAGCGGCAAGAGACGGGGCGCTTCTACCGGATCCCGCGCGGCGACCTGGCGAGGACCGACGTCCCCGCGATCCGGCAGGAGATCAGGGACGCGGTCATCGACGGATGCCAGAGGACGTTCGACCTCGAGGTCCCCTACGGTCTCCTGCTGAGCGGCGGCATCGACTCCACGGCGGTCCTCGCCGCGGCCCGCCGCGCCGGCCTGCCGATGAGGACGTTCTCCATCGGCTTTCAGCCGACGGGTCAGCTCCTCCCGAGGAGCACCAGCGTCTTCGACGAGTTCGCCTATTCGAGGGCGCTCGCCCGCGAGCACGAAACGCAGCACACCGAGATCACCCTGTCGGACACCGACTACTGCGCTTACCTCGACCGGTGGATCGAGACCGCCGGCGAGCCGCTCGGGTCCCAGGAGGCGCCCTGCCTCATCCGGCTCTTCGAGGAGGCCGGGCGAGAGGCGCGCGTGATCTTCTCCGGGAGCGGGCCTGACGAGATCTTCGACGGGTACTCCTACGGTCGGGCGATGGCGGACGTGCCCCTCGCCGAGCTCGCCGAGCGCTACTTCGCCGCCTTTCACTGGTCCGGCAAGGCCGACCTGAGGCAGCTCATGCCGCGCCACGACGCCGCGCGCCTGACGACCCGCAAATACCGCCAGATCCTCTCGCTCTACAGCGACTGGCCGCTCGACAGCCTGCAGGCCGTCCAGCTCCTGCACTTCCACGGCCGGCTCGTCGTCTACGAGTTCCGGCAGATGGATCTCATCAGCATGCGCCACGGCGTCGAGGCCCGCTCGCCCCTCGCAAGCGCCGGGCTCGCCCGCGTCGCCTTCGATTTCCAGAGCGAGCTGAAGCAACAGGGCGGCTCCGAGAAGGGGATCTACAAGCAGGCCCTCGTCGATCTCGTCCCTCCGGCGATCGCCTCGCGCAAGAAGCAAGGGTTCCCCATCCCCGCGGAGATGTGGTTCTCGAGGCCGTTCGCGGACAGGGCCGCCATCCTCTTCGACAAGGGCTGCGTGCTGAGCGGCGCTGGCCTCGTCGACCCGAGCTACCTGAGGAGGCTCTGGGAAGATCCGGACCCGGCCACGCGCAACCTGTTCTCGCGCCTGTACACGGCCGAGGGCATCCTCCGTCGCCAGGCGCCGCACCTCGCGCCGTCGCGGGCCGCCTGATCCCAGGCGCATCGGGGCGGGGAATGACGGCCCCGCCGCGGCGCCCGCGTCCGTTAAATGCAATTCATTTGCAATTGACATTTCAGGGTTCACGACGCATAAGTGGCCTGCCAGCGTCGGTGAGGCCGCCGGGGGTCCCACACACCGATCCTGACGAACAGATCCGCTGTTCTGGAGGGCCTCATGAACACGATCATCGATCCTTCGCTTCCGACACGCATTCACCGCATCTACAACGAGCTCGCGAGCATGGGCTCCCTCGAGCCGAGCCAGCGGGTGAACCACCTGTTCAGCGAGCTCGTGAGCATCTCCATGTCGCGCTCGCGCGGCGAGGCCGATGAGGTGCTCGGAGATCCGGCCGTGAGCGCGATCCGGGAGGGCCTGTGGCGCGTCTGCTCGCGCGGCGAGTACGAGCTGGAGCGCCACTGGGCGCGGCGCATCGCCGCCGCGGACGACCCGGCGGCCGAGCTCCGGAGCTTCCCGTACGCCGTGAATTACGAGAAGCTGACCCGGCTCGAGCTCTCCGGCCTGCGGGGCGTGCGCGACGAGCCGCCGCGGCGCGTGCTGTTCATCGGCTCCGGTCCGCTGCCCTTCACCTCGATCCTGCTCGCCGAGCGCCTCGGCGTCCCGGTCAGCAACATCGACGCCGACGAGGACGCGTGCGCCGACGCCCGCGCGCTCGCGCGCCGGCTCGGGCTCTCGGAGAAGCTCGGGTTCATCTGCGCCGACGCCCTGTCCTGCTCCGACCTCTCGGAGTTCGACTGCGTGTTCCTCGCCGCGCTCGTCGGCATGAACCGGCGCGAGAAGAGCCGCCTGCTCCACCACCTCCACGGGGTGATGCGCCCGGGCGCGCTGCTCCTCGTCCGCAGCTCGCAGCGACTACGCACGCTGCTCTACCCCGAGGTCGACATCCATGGAATGGCGCCGTTCGAGCCGCTCCTGGAGCTCCATCCGCACGACGAGGTGATCAACTCGGCCATCATCGCGGAGCGGCCGGGCGCGACCGGATCACCGGCTGACGCGGTGACATGCTAAGGTCCCGGCCCGTCAGGACCCGGCCGAGGAGCCCATCATGACCCCACCTGCGATCCCGTCGAAGCTGCCGTCGACCGGCGTCAGCATCTTCACCGTGATGACGCGCCTCGCGAACGAGCACAGCGCCATCAACCTGTCGCAGGGCTTCCCGGATTTCGACTGCGCGCCCGAGCTCGTCGAGGCGGTCGCGCGCCACATGCGCGCCGGCCACAACCAGTATGCCCCCATGCAGGGCGTCCTGGCGCTGCGCGAGGCGCTGTCCGCGAAGATCGAGCGGCTCTACGGCCGCCGCTACGACCCGGCGACCGAGATCACGATCACCTCGGGGGCGACCGAGGGCATCTTCAGCACGCTGACCGCGTTCGTCCGGCCCGGGGACGAGGTCATCCTGTTCCAGCCTTGTTACGACTCGTACGCGCCGGCCGTGCTGCTGAACGGCGGCACGCCCGTGTTCGTCACGCTCCGCTTTCCGGACTACCGCGTGGACTGGGACGAGGTGCGGCGCGCGCTCACGCCGCGGACCCGGCTCCTGCTCATCAATTCGCCGCACAACCCCACCGGAACGATGCTGTCGGCCGACGACATGCGCGAGCTCGCGCGGGTGCTCGAGGGGACCGACGCCCTCGTCGTCGGCGACGAGGTGTACGAGCACATCCTCTTCGACGGGCGCCGGCACGAGAGCCTCGCGCGGTATCCGGAGCTGGCCGACCGCTCCGTGGTCATCAGCTCGTTCGGGAAGACGTACCACACGACCGGCTGGAAGGTCGGCTACTGCGCGGCGCCGCAGCCGCTCTCGGCCGAGATCCAGCGGGTGCATCAATTCGTGACCTTCGCGGTGAACGCGGCCATCCAGCTCGCCTACGCCGAGATCGTGGCGCGCGATCCGCTCGCCGCCGATCTCGCCCCCTTCTACCAGGCAAAGCGCGACCGGTTCCTGAAGCTCATCGAGGGCTCTCGGCTGCGGCCCTTGACGTGCGAGGGCACGTATTTCCAGCTCGTCGACTATTCCGCGATCACGACGGAGCGAGACGCCGATTTCGCGCGGAGCCTCCTCCGCGAGCACGGCGTCGCCTCGATCCCGATCTCCCCGTTCCTGTCCGGCGTGGAGCCCGGGACCGTCCTGCGGTTCTGCTTCGCCAAGCGGGACGAGACGCTCGAGCGCGCGGCCGAGAGGCTGCGCCGGGTCTGAGGGCCCGCCGCGGCGAACCTCCGGGGCGCCACCTTCCGTCCACCCGGCTTCGTTGACAGCCGGGCGAGCTCAGTGTCTCGCAGCCACAGAGGAACGACCTCATGAATGCAGAGAAGAACGACGCATATCAGGCCCACGAGCTCCTCGCCGAGGCCGAGCGGATCTCGGCGGTCCTCGCCGAGCACGCGGCCCGGCACGACCGGGACGCCACCTTCCCGATCGAGGGGCTGGCCGCCACGATCCGCTCCCCGATCAACACGGCGCTGCTCGGCGGGGCCGCGGGCGACGACGCCGCCCGCGCGCCCTGCTCGTGGCTGACCTTCGGCCGCATCGTCGCCCTCCTCGCGCGGGGCGACGCGTCGTTCGCCACGGCGTGGCTCATGCACCAGGGCGCCATGTCGGTGTACCGCGCCCTGGTCGACCCCGGCGAGCGGTCCCGCTTCGAGCAGGCGATCCGCCGCGGCGCGTGGGTCGGCAACGCGCTCTCCGAGCCCACCAGCGGCAACATGTTCCTCGTGCCGCGCCAGGTGGCCCGGAAGGCCGAGGGCGGCTATCGCCTGACCGGCGAGAAGCGCTTCGTCACCGGGTGCGAGCACGCGGACTTCTTCTTCACGGCCGCGGTCTGCGACGGCCAGCCCGCGTTCTTCCTCCTCGATAAGGACGACTCGATCGCCATCGAGCCCGTCTGGGACACGCTCGGCATGCGGGCCACGCGCAGCCAGATCGTCCGCTTCCAGGGCACGCTCCTGCCCGAGTCGCGGCGGCTCGCGGTCGATCCCACTGCGCCCAACCCCATCCCCAACGGCCTCGGCTGGCTCTCCGTGGGCATCGCCGAGGCCGCCATGGCCGCGGCCGGGGCCTACGCCAAGGAGCGTGTCCTGCCGCCGGGGGACCGGCCCATCGCCGAGCTGCAATGGGTGCAGTTCGCCGTGGCCGACATGAGCCTGCGCCTCGAGGCCGCGCGCGCCCTCGCCATGCGCACCGCCGCCGCCCTGGACGCGGGCGACCCGAGCTACGGCCTCCTGCAGCTGCAGTCCAAGGTGGTGGCCAACGAGGCCGCGGTGGCCATCGCCACCTCGGCCCTGGAGATCGCCGGCGGCGCCGGGTACATGCGCAGCCGCCCCATCGAGCGCCACCTGCGCGACGCGATGAGCGGCCCCATCATGGCCCTGTCCGGCCCCGCGATCCGCGACATCGTGGGCAAGGCCCTGCTCGGCGTCGCCTGACGCCGCGCGCGGCGTCGGAGCGCGCCGCGCGGGCCCGCGCGGCGCCGGCGCGCGTCAGCCGAGCAGCTGCCGGATCCGATCGAGCAGATCCGGAAAGCCGATCCCCTTCGAGAGCACCGCGTCCGGCGGGGGCGCGTCGCCGAGGGCCTCGTCGCCGCTGCCGCTGATCAGCACCGCCTTCGCGCGCGGCAGGCGCGCCCGCAGCACCGCCACGAGATCGGTGCCGTGGCCGTCGCCGAGGTTCTGATCGAGCAGCGCGAGGTCGTACCGCGCGCCCTCCGCCGCGATCTTCCGCCCGGCCTCGGCGAACGAGCCGGCCTCCTCCACCTGGAAGCCCTCGTCCTCCAGGAGCGTCGCGAGCACGAACCGGGACGACGCGTCGTCGTCGACGAGGAGCACGATCACGCTCACGCCGCCCTCCTCCGCCCGCGCGGCCGGCGCGGTCGCGGCCGGGCAGGGCGCAGTGGACGCCGCCGCCCGGCGCCATGTCCCGCGGCCCTCAGCACGTCCCCGGGTCGCTCCTGGCGCGCGCGATCGTGTGCATCAGCTCGCGCACCTCGAACGGTTTGTGGAGGCAGGCGTACCCGCCCTGGCTCGTGAACGCGTGAATCATCTCCGGCGTCGCGTGGCCGGTCATCGCGATCACCGTGATCCCGCGGCTCAACCGCCGGATCTGCTCGTGGGTCCTCACGCCGTCCAGGGACGGCATCCGGAGGTCGAGCACGCACACGTCGACCGCCGCGTCCCGCGCGCGCTGGATGGCCGTGTGCCCGTCGTACGCGGCCTCGGCGCGCAGCCCGGCCGCCGTGAGCCCCGCCACGATCGACTCCGCGACCGCGGGGAGATCGTCCACCACGAGCACGCCGCGCGACGAGAGGGCCCGCGCGATGATCCGCATGAGGTGCTCCATCGAGAAGGGCTTGTAGATGACCGCATAGACGCCCTCGCCGATGCCCTGCTCGATGAGCTGCTCGCGCGCGAAGCCGGTCATCAGCACCACCGTGAGCTCCGGCTGGAGCCGCTTGATCTCCCGGAACGTCGCGACACCGTCGAGGCCGGGCATCCTCACGTCGGTCAGCACGAGCGCGAAGCGCCGCTGCCTCACGAGCTCGAGCGCGTGCGCCCCGTCCCGCGCCTCGACGACCTCGTACCCCTCGAGCTCGAGGTTCGCGGCGAGCGTGGCGCGCATCCCCTCCTCGTCGTCCACCACGAGCACCGGTCCGGTCCCTTGCATCGACGGCCGTCTCCCTCCGCTGTCACGCGGGCTGCACGGAGGAGTGTACCTCCGGCGCCGCGGCGCGCGGTAACCGGATGGTGAACGTCGTCCCCGCGCCGGGCGCGCTCTCCACCGCGATCGTGCCGCCGTGCAGGCGGACTATCCCGGCGGTGATGGCGAGCCCGAGGCCCGTCCCCTTCAGCTTCGTGCTGAAGAGCGGCTCGAAGATCTTCGCGAGGTGCTCCTCCTCGATCCCCTCCCCGTTGTCGGCCACCTCGAGGCTCACGGCCTCGTCGCATACACGTCCAACCACACGCACCCACCCTTCGCGTTCGACCGGGATCGCCTCGGCCGCGTTCTGGATCAGGTTCACGAGCACCTGCCGGAACTGGTCCTTGTCGAGGCTCGGCACCGGCAGCGCCGCCGGCACGAGGTTCTCCAGGCGCACGTGCGCGGGCGGCTCGACGACCGACATGGCGTCGTCCACGAGGGGCGCGAGCGGGCAGGCGGTGCGGCGGAGCCTGCGCTCACGCGCGAAGTCCAGGAGATCACCGATGATCCGGTTGCACGAGAGCAGCTCCTTCTCCATCAGACCGAGGAGCTGGGCGACGCGCGGCTCCGCGCCGACCTCGGTCCCGGCGAGGCGCTTCTTGAGGTAGTGCGTCGCGTTCCGGATGGCGCCGAGCGGGTTGCGCAGCTCGTGCCCGACGCTCGCCGCGAGCTGCCCTATCGCCGCGAGCCGCTCGACGCGCACGCTCGACGCCTGGGCCTCGCGCAGGCTCTCGGCCATGTGGCGGAGCGCGGTGCCCATGCGTCCGAACTCGTGTTTTCCCAGGTCGGGCAGCGGGTAGTCGAGGTCGCCTCCGGCGATGCGCCGCGAGCACTCCGCGAGCGCGCCGAACCCGCGCGCCATCGAGCGCAGGAGCCCGCCGAGGAGGACGACGAGGAGCACGAGCGCGGCCGTCATCAGGGCGATGCTCGCGATCCTGATCCTGGCGCCCGCGCGGCCCGCCTCCTCCGCGTTCCGCGCGACGTCGCGCCGCGCGTCGGCGATGGCCGCGTCGATCTGGGGCACGAACCCCTCCTCGTACTCGGCCTCGGGGCGCTCCACGAACCTCCGGTAGGCCGCCGGATCCCCGGCGCTCGCCATGCGGGACACGTGGTCGACGCCCCCGCCGATCGCCGCGAAGCTCGCGCGCATCCGGCGCAGGCGCTCGTCGCCCTCCTGCGCCTCGCGCAGCGCCTCGGGGGCGCGCTCGCCCTCGATCAGCGCCCGCTCGAGCGGCTCCCACGCCCGCTCGAGCGGCTCCCGCGCTCGCTCGAACGGCCTCCGCGCCCGCTCGATCGCCTCCGCCGCGGCCAGGTCCCGCGCGACGAGCCCGGCCAGGTGGTGGAGTTCCTCGGTGTCGCCGCCGCCGAGGGAGATCTCCGCGGCTTCCCGCATGTAGCGGCCGGCGTGGTTGGCGAGCGTGACGTGGCGGGTGAGGTCCTCGTAGGACAGCTCGGCGCGCCGCTGGAGCCGCGTCATGCTGGCGGACGTGACGTAGAGCGCGCCGGTCGCGAGCAGCACGACGGCCGCCGCCACGGCGAAGATCAGCGAGAGGGCGGCCCGGATGCTCATCGCGGCGCCTCGGCCGCGCGCGCCGTCACAGCCGCTCCTCGGCGCCCGCGCCGGGCGGCTCGGGCGCCAGAGCGAGGGGCAGCTCGATGCAGGCCAGCGTGCCCGAGGGCGCGCCGCGGCCCAGGGTGAGCGCCCCGAAATAGCGGCGCGCCACGCGCCCGGCGATGTTGAGCCCGAGCCCGAGGCGGCCCGGCTTGGTGGTGTAGAACGGGCGCGTGATCGCCTCCCGCTCCTCCTCGGGCACGCCCGTCCCCGCGTCGCCGACCTCGATGCGGTAACGCGCGCCCACCACGCTCCCGCGCAGCGTGACCACCCCGCCCCCGGGCATCGACTCCGCCGCGTTCTCGACGAGGCACCGGATCGCCAGCGCGAGCTCGGCCGGATCGAGCTCGACAACGCCCTCCGCCGCGTCGACGTCGACGCGGATCGCCGGCTCGGCGATGCGCGCGCAGGCCGCCGCCGTGAGGACGCACTCGCGGGCGCTCGCGCTCACCGGCCGCCGCCTGAGGCTCGGGTTCGCGTCGACGGCGCCGTCGACGAGCGCACTCGCCGCGATCGCCTCCTCGTCGATGACGTCGAGGAACTGCGCCACCCGCGGGTCGTCCCGAAAGGCCTGCTCCCGGGCGACCTTGCGCCGGATGAAGAACGCCGCATTGCGGATCGTCCCGAAGCAGTTGCGCAGATCGTGGCGCAGCGCGGCCACGATCTCCTCGGCCGTCGCGGTCTGCTCCACCGCGCCGAGCGGATCTCGGCTCGTCATCGTGGGGGATGGCCTCCTCGGGTGCCGCGTTCGCCGCCGCGGTCGATCACTTGAGGGTCCGGGCCGGGAGCCCGGCGTCTCCGAGCCGCACCGTGTCCAGGTAGCTCGACGCCGCGCGGGAGGACGGGGGCGGGTACGAGCTCACCCGCTCGCGCTGCGAGGACGCCGGCGCGTCCTGGGCCTCCCGCGGCCTGAGCGACGGCGCGGCCCTCCTCGTCTTCGAGGCGGGCGCGGCGGCCTCGCGCGCCGAGGCGGCGCCCGCGCCGGCGTCCGCGGACCGCCGCGCGCGGGCGAGGCGCGCGAGCTCCAGGACGATCCGGGTGACCCGGGCGGGCTCGAACGGCTTGAGGATGACGTAGTGGCGGCCCGCCTCGCCGGAGCGGATGTACTCCTCGTCGCCGGTGATCAGCAGGCAGCTCGTGTAGAACGGCAGGCCGGCGACCCGCTTGAGGAGCTCGTCTCCGTTCATCCCGGGCATCTTGTAGTCGGAGCAGACCACGTGGAACTGGCCTGTCTGCAGCAGCTCGAGGGCCCGGTGGGCGGACGTGCAGGTCTCGACCTCGACGTCGTCGTCGAGGATGGCCGCGATGCTGTCCAGCATCCTCCGCTCGTCGTCGACGACGAGCACGCGCAGCCGCTCCTGGGCATACAGGCTCACGATTCTCCTCTTGTGTGCTGGTGCAGTGATCTGGACGCAGCCCGGGCGAGCGGCGGCAGGACGCCTCGCGTCATGTCGCGCGCGCTCGGCCCGCGCGCTCCAGGCTGTGCGGTGGCGCCGCACGACACCCATGCTCTCGTGTCGATGCGTTCCAGCCCGGAGCAGCGGCGCAGCAGATTAGGAATCTACACTACTCACCCTATCCCGGCAAAGAGATTCCTGAACGATTCCTGAGCGGTTCTCCCGCTCGCCGCCGTGGGGCGTCTTCGAGCGTCTTCGAACGTCTTCGAGCGTCTTCGTGCTTCCAAGTCACCGTCTTGAAACATTCGATTCACACGAACGATAAGCGCGCCGGCAGTCCGCCGCGCGCGACGCGCATGGATTGCATATCTGCAAGGAGCGGGGAGATCTCGCCCCGAAAAGGCGCCATGAGCTGCGACTCTGTGCGAGAGGCATCCATCACAGAGCTGCCATCAGCGCAGGTGTGCGCTCGGCGCCGCTCGCCGGCGGGCAGGCGCGCAGCGCGCGGCGTTCCCGGAGGAGCCGGGCCGCCTCCCTTCTCCTCCTCTGCGACCGGCGGAGACGGACGCGCGCCGGGCGGCGCCGAGGACGGCTGCGCCCCTCGGCTGTCCTCAGCGCCGCCCGGCGCCTGACGACCGTGGAGTGACCGCCGCGATCCCGTCTGGTAAGATGTGCGCGTCCATGCCACCGGCCATCGACAAACGCGCGTTGCTCGCGGCCCTGAAGGACCAGCTCGCCCGTGAGCTCGAGCGCTCCACCGAGCGGGCGCGCGACGCCGCGAGCGCCGTGACGCACGAGGAGAACCGCGCCGAGGGCGACAAGGACATGCGCGCCACCGAGGCGTCCTACGTGGCGCGAGGTCACAGCGAGCGCGTGCTCCAGATCGAGCAGGCGCTCGCCAGGCTGGGCGCCGTCACGGTGCGCGACTTCGGCCCTGGCGCGGGCATCGAGAGCTCGGCGCTGGTGGAGCTGGAGAGCGGAAAGCGGCGCGCGCTCTACTTCCTCCTGCCGGCAGCGGGCGGCGAGCGCATCCAGTTCCAGGGGGTCGAGCTGCAGACCCTCGCCACGACGAGCCCCCTCGGCGCGTCCCTGCTGGGCCTGTCGGAGGGCGACGAGGCCGAGGTCGCCACACCGCAGGGGACGCGCACCCACCTGATCGCCAGCGTGCGGTAAGCCGGGCCCGATCCAGCCCGCGTTGGCCTCTCCCGGCTCCCTGCGGAGCTTGCCTCCGGAAAAAGTAGCTCGCCCTCGTAGGGCCCCCCTCCCCGCCGGCGTCACAGGGATGAACGACCCGCTCGGCACGACGCGGGCGACGCAGGAGAAGAGTCCATGACGCAGTCTCGTTGGTGGAGGCTTGGTGGGATATTGCCGCTCGTCGGCGCGCTCGTCGGCGCGGCCGGTTGCACGGCGGAGACGGGGCAGGGCGACACGTCCCCGAGCGACGAGGCCGCCGAGGCGGCGCTCGCCAAGGGCCCGCGCGGGGCGGGCGGTCCCCGGGAGGGCTTCGGCGGCCATCGCGGCGGGCCGCGCGGCCCCGAGCACCTCCTTCGCGCGGCGCTCCACGAACTCGACCTCTCGGACGCGCAGGAAGCGACGATCGAGGGCGCCCTCGAGGGGCTGCGCGACGGCGCGAAGGAGCGCCCGAAGGACGGGGCCGTCTTCGCGGCGCTCGCCGAGGGCGTGCGCGCCGGCAAGATCGATCGGGCGGCGATCGAGGCGAAGCTCCCCGACGCCGGCCGCGCGGCCGAGGAGCGCCGCGCCCGCGTCGCCGGGGCGCTGAGCACCCTGCACGCCACGCTCACGAAGGAGCAGCGCAGGCAGCTCGTCGACGGGATCGCCGCGAAGATGGACGAGCGAGGAAAGCGCGGCCCGCGCGGCGGCGAGCACCACCACGGCCCGCGCGGCGGCGAGCACCACCGCGGCCCGCGCGGCGGCGAGCACCACCGCGGCGGCATGGGCGGCCCCGGGATGCGCGGCGGTCCGCTGGGTTACCTCCTCGCCGGCCTCGATCTGCGCGACGAGCAGCGCGCGCAGATCGACAAGGCCCTCGAGGCCGCGCGCCCGGGCGACGCCGACCGGGTCGGGCGGAAGGAAGATCACGCGGCGAGGCGCGCCGAGATGCGCGCGCGGCTCGAGGCGTTCGCCGCGGATCGCTTCGACGCGAACGCGTTCCTGCCGCGGCCGCCGGCGGGCGAGAAGATGGGCCCTGCGGCGCACCTGGACCGCATGGTCGGCGCGCTGGCCGCGATCGTCCCGATCCTCGACGAGGCGCAGCGCAACGCGCTCGCCGAGCGCATCGAGAAGGGGCCGGCCGCGGTCAGGCCCGAGCGCGGCGAGCGCGGCCCCGGGCCTGGCAGGCACGGCCGCGAGCACGGCCCCGGGCACGGCATGCGCGGCCCCGGGCCTGGCGGGCCCGGCTTCGAGCGCGGCTTCGGGCCCGGCGGGCGCGGCCCCGAGCGCCGCTGAGCGCCCGTCCCGGTAGCGCGCGCGGTGCCATGGGCGCAGAATCGCGGGGGAACGTGATCGTCGACCTCAGGCTCGTCGCAGCGCGCGTCGCCAGGGGCGATGATGCGGCCTTCCGGCAGATCGTCGAGCACACGCGCGCGCCGATGTACCGCCTGGCCGCGCGCCTGGTCGGCGACCTCGCGGAGGCCGAGGACGCCCTTCAGGAGGCGTTCGTCGATGCCTACCGCGCCCTGCGCGAGGGGCGCTACGACGGGAGATCGAAGGTGGAGACCTGGCTGTACCGCATCGTGACGAACGCCTGCCTCGACGCCCTCCGGCGCCGCCGCGACACCCCGCGCGAGGCGTCGACCGAGCCGCGCTTCGACGGCCTCGTCTCCGCCGAGGCGCGCGTCGCGCTGCGCGAGCTCGACGCCCTGCTCGCCGCGCTCCCGCCCCAGGAGCGCGCCGCGCTCGTCCTCGTCGCCGTCGAGGGCCTGCCCGCGAAGGAGGCCGCGGCGGCGCTCGGCTGCTCCGAGGGCGCCGTCGAGCAACGCCTGGTGCGCGCCCGCGCCGCGCTCCGCGCCCGGCAGATCGAGAAGGAGGCGCCGCATGTCTGACCGCGACGACGACCGGACCGGACCCGATCGGGACCTCGCGCGCCTCGCGGCCGCGACCGCTCGCATCGACGCCGACGACCGCTTCACGGCGGCCGTGCTGCGCGCTGCGACGGCCAGCGATCCGCTCGCGCGCCTCGCGGCCGCGACCGACGGCCTCGAGCCGGACGCCGGCTTCACCGAGGCCATGGTCCGCGCCGCGACGGCCTCTGCCGTACCCGCGCGGCCCGCGATCGCCGACGGCATCGTCCGCTCGGGTCGCCCCGCCCTCGTCGTCACCGCCCTCGCGGCGGCCGCGAGCGTCCTCTTCTTCCTGCAGACGCAGCGCGACGTCGACAGCGCGATCATGGCCTCCGTGGAGGCACTCGAGGCGAGCGAATGACAGAGCGCACCGCGTCCCCGCCCGCCCTCGCCCGCTGGAAGCCGCTGGCCGTGCTCGCCGCGGTCTTCCTCTTCGGCGGCGTCGCCGGCGCGGCCATCGGCCGCGTCACGGCGTTGCGCGACCTCGAGGCCACCTTCCGGGGCCCTCCGACCGAGGCGCGCGCCCAGTTCCGCCTCAAGGCGATGCGCCGCCACCTCGACCTCACCGACCGCCAGGTGCGCGAGCTCAGGGCGACCCTCGCCGAGGCCGAGGCCGAGCGGGACAGGCTCCTCTCCGAGTGCCGCCCCGCGCTCGACGCCCTCCGCGATCGCACCGACGCGCGCGTGAAGGGCGTGCTCACGCCCGAGCAGCTCACCCGCTACGAGGAGCTCGAGGCCGAGCGGCGGCGGCGCCCGGGCCCGCCGCCGTTCGGGCCGGGGCCCGGCCGCGGGCGCGGGCCGGGCGGTCGGGGCGACTGAGCGCCTGTCAGGGCAGCGCCGGCGAGGGCGCGCTGCCCCGCTACGCGAGCTCCTCTTCTTGCAGCGCGCAGTTGATCCCGAACGCCGCGGCGGCTCCCTCGGCGGCGGCCACGATGGCGAGCAGCACCTCCTTCGAGGCATCCCCGGCGACGAAGACTCCTTCGCGGGTCGTCTCCTCGTGCTCGGCGACCGTCTCGACGCCCCGCTCCTCCGTGACCGTGCAGCGGAGCCGCTCGGCCAGATCCGCCCCCTGCTCCTGCTTCGCCTTGACGAAGAGCGAGCGTCGCTCCACCGCGCTGCCGTCCTCGAGCACCACGCGCTCCAGCATCCCGTCCCTGCCCTCGAGCCGGGCGACGCGCTCCTCGCGCACGCCGATCCGGTGGCGCGCGAGCCGATCCGCGTCCGATCTCGACAGGGATGCTGGCCCGTCCGTGAACAGGACGACGTCATCGCTCCACGTCTTCATGTTCACGGCGAGCGAGACCCCGGTTCCGCCCTGTCCGTAGACGCCGATCGCCTGATCGCGCGCCTCCCATCCATCGCAGTAGGGGCAGTGGTGCACGCTCTTGCCGTACATCGCGGGGAGCCCTGGCAGCTCCGGCAGCCGGTCGACGAGCCCGGTGGCGAGCAGCAGCTTGCGGCAGCGCAGGCGCTCGCCGCCTTCCAGCGTCACCTCGAAGCGCCTCGCTCCGCGGCGGACGTCGGTGACGGCCGACTCGCGGATCTCGACGCCGTACGGCGCCAGCTGCTCGCGCGCTATCCGCCGGAGCTCGGACGGCGCGATCCCGTCGCGCGACAGGAAGCCGTGCATTTCACGCGCCGCGTGGTTGCGGTACTGCCCCGAGTCGCACACGAGGACGCGCCTCCGGCAACGCCCCAGGATGAGCGCCGCGCTGAGGCCGGCCGGCCCTCCGCCGACGATGATCGCGTCGTATCCCGGGATGTCCTCTTCGCGTGTCGACATGGCCGGTGCCCGCCTCGCAACGGGCGCGCCGTGCGCGCCGGTGGCACGGCGCGTCCGCGTCCTCGCCCGAGGTGGGCTCGCGGGCGCCGCTCGCGGGCGTTCGCTCGAACCGCTATGGTCACCGCATGCACTCCTGCATGAGGCTGCCTGCCGTGCTGCTCCTGGCGGTGACGCTGACGAGCGCCTGCGCCAGAGGGGACCATTCCGGCTCGGCCCCGCCCGCGCAGGCCGCGGCGCTGGATCAGCGAGCGCCGGGGCCATCACCCGCGTCGGCGCCGCTCGCCGGGCGGGCGATGCGGATCACCGTCGAGACCGCGATCCTCGTCGACGCCTTCGAGCCGGCGATGCAGCGGCTGCGGACCGCGGTCGAGGAGCACGGCGGCTACGTGAGCGAGGCCCGGGTGCACGGCGGCCCGCACCGGAGCGCGTCGCTCGAGGCGCGGGTCCCCTCGGCGAAGGTCGGCGCGTTCCGCGCCGCGGTGGCGTCGGTCGGCGAGGTGGTCGACGACGCGGAGAAGGCCGAGGACGTGACCGAGCAGCGCGCGGACATCGGCGCGCGGCTGCGGAACGCCCGCGCCCAGGAGAAGCGGCTGCTCGACCTGCTCTCCGACAGGACGGGGAGCCTCGCGGACGTGGTCGCCGTCGAGAAGCAGCTCGGGAGCGTGCGTGAGACGATCGAGCAGATCGAGGCGCAGGAGCGATTGCTGGAGGGGCAGATCGCCTATGCGACCGTGAAGATGTCGATCACGGCGCGCGGCGAGGAGCAGACATTGGGCGCCGGCGGCAAGATCGCCCGCGCGGCCAGCGAGGGAATCGAGAACGCGGGGGTCGTCGCCGTGAAAACCGCGGTCCTCGCCGCCTCGATCGGCCCCACGTTGCTGCTCCTGGCGGCGTTCTTCGGGGCGCTCACCTACGCCCTTCGCGCGATCGTCCGGCGGCAGCGGCGCACGACAGCCAGCTTCCGTCCGCCCTTCCAGGCGGGCCCGATGCACGCTTACCCGAGCGGCGCGCCGCCGGTGCAGGGGGCGCAGCCTTCCCCGATCGCCGCGCCGCCGGCGCAGGGCGCGCAGCCTTCCCCGGAACCGACCTCGTCGCCTCCGGCGCAGGGCCCGCGCGGCGACGGCGAGATCGGCCCCGGGTGAGCCGGCTCGCAGCCCCGAGCAGCTCGATCACCGATCGCCAGTCGAGCACTGGACATGATGACTAGAGCGACCAACGGGTTGAAACCACAAGAAAAGCAGGAATTTCACAGGGAGACGGGGAGGCGGGGAGCGAGAGACGGCAAGAGGGAGAAACTCATTTTTCTTCTTCCTCCCCGACTCCCCGCCTCCCTGTGAAAATTCTCCGGGTTTCGACGTGATCGGTGTTCTAGTCATCGGCACACCCCATGTGACCTTCGACGAGGGCACGAAGGGACGAACCCCGGGGGGGGGAACGACGATGTACCGGATCAGCATCGCTGATGTCGCATCGCTTTTGCTGGCGTTTTTGGTCGGCTGCGTCGCAGCTCTGGAAGGCGCCTTCTGGGGCAATCTATTTGCCTCCTCTCCTTACCTGAACGCCTGCTACGACGAGGCCAATCGCAGCTATGCGCGGTCGCTCTCGCGGGAGTGCGCCGCCGGTCACCTCACCAGCGGCGGGGCCGTCCAGCAATGCGGGATGCTCAGCATCCGCGGGTCGTGCACCGCCTACTGCCAGCAGCTCAACACGAACGGCATGTACTACCCGAGCTGCGTCAACAACCTCACCGGCATCCCGGAGTCGACCACCCGTGTGATCACCGTCTTTCTTCCCTAGCCACGGACGGCGAGCCCGAGCCGCGGAACCTGCCCCTGGTCGGCAGGACATTCTCCGGGAACAGGAGCCACGCAAACCCGAAGCGGCGTCCGTCCGGATCGGATGTGTCTTTCGCCGTGTCGATAACACCTCCGAGATGCTCCCATGTACGAGGCGGAGAGCGCGAAGGGCAGGTCCCGGTCGGTGGTGCGCGGGGCTGCGATGAGGGCGAGTCGGTCGTGCGTGGGAGTACCGCTGTCGACGCGCCAGCCCGAGAGAACGAGCCAGCCCCGGCCGATTCAGTGCTTCACGGGGACAGCCTGATGGTGCACCATTTCAGCGCAGAAGACTCCGGGACGGCCGCGGGCGCAGAGCGGCGCGCAGGGCTCAGGGGGAACGATGGAGATGGACCGGCAGAGCGACGAGCGAATCAATGCAGAGAACGCGCGGCTCCGGGCTCGCGTGGAGGAGCTGGAGCGAAGGCTCGGCTCGGGCGCGGCGCCGCGCGACGCGCAGCGCGAGCTCGCGGACAGCGTGCCTTACCGCGCGCTCTTCGAGGCGGTGACCATACCGCTGGTGGTGCATCGCGCGGACGGGCTCCTCGTCGCCATCAACCGGGCCGACTGCGCGCGGTGGCGCATCAGGCCCGAGCAGATCATCGGCAAGTACAACGCTCTCGAGGATCCGCAGGCGGTGAAAACCGGCCACGCCGAGGCCTTCCGCCGAGCGCTCGCCGGGGAGGTGGTCACGCTGCCCCCAGTCCCGTACGACACCGAGCCGGGCGAGCTTTACAAGGAGCGGCGTCGGCTCTGGACCGAGCCGAGCTACGTTGCGTTCGAGGACGCGAGCGGGAACCGCTTCGTGGCGGTGGTGAGCATCGACGTCACCGCGCGCGTGGAGTCCGAGGCGCAGAGGCGCCGGGGCGCCGCGCTGCTGGAGGCCTTCATTCAGAACGCGCCGATGCTCATGTTCGCGCGGGACAGCGAGGGCCGCCACACGCTGCTGAACCCGCCGGTCGAGGCGCTCCTCGGCAAGCCGCGCGAGGAGCTGATGGGAAAGACCCAGCACGACCTGTTCCCCGCGGAGATCGCCGACCGGTTCGTGACGCAGGACCGGGCGGCGATGGCGTCGTCCGAGCCCATCACCTCCGAGGACGAGATGGAGCTGGCCGACGGGACGCACGTGTACATGAGCACCAGGTTCGCGCTCCGCGACGAGGAGGGCAGGGTCTCTGGATGCGGGGCAATCGCGGTGGACATCACCGAGCGGGTGCGGGCCGAGGCGAGGACCCGGCAGCTGCAAGAGAAGATGCTGCTCGTGCAGCAGGAGACGATACGTGCGATCTCGACGCCGCTGCTGCCCATCGCGGACGGGGTGCTGGTGGCGCCGCTGGTCGGCGAGCTGACCCGCGAGCGGGGCGCGCAGTTCACCGAGACGCTGCTGGACGGGATCTCCCGCCAGCACGCCCGGATCACCATCCTCGACGTGACGGGGGTGCCGCAGGCGGGGCCGGAGGTGACGGACGCGCTGATCCGGGCGGCGCGGAGCGCGCGGCTGCTCGGGGCCGAGGTGGTGCTCACCGGGATCCGGCCGAGCGTGGCGCAGGCGCTCGTGCAGCTAGGGGCCGATCTGGGGGGGATCGTGACGCGGGGGACGCTGGAGCGCGGGGTGACCTATGCGCTCTCCGGCCACGAGGGGGCGCGGGCGCCGGCGCGAACCCGGAGCGGGCGCGGCGCGCACTAGCTCACATCCCGGGGCCATCGTCGCTCTTCGCCAGCGTCGCGGCGTTGGCCTTCACCTGCTCGGGGGTCAACGGCTCGCCGTACAGCGCGGCATACTGGATCGAGCCGCGAAGAGAGCGCCCGGCCTTCCGCGAGTTTCCGAGCACGAGATACCACGTCGGCTCCGCCCACGTGAAGACGAAGTCGGCGGGTGGCCGATCCGGGATCGCGTTCGTTCGCACGTCGCCGTTCACGTAGAGATCGACGACCCCCTCGGCGGCGTTCAGCACGAGGTGCAGGACGCACGGCTGCTCCAGCTCCTCGAGCGGAATGAACCACTGCCCCACGAACTGCGTCTTGGAGTCGGCGTAGATGTGGAACAGCAGCTCTCGGTTGCCCATCCCGTCGGGGTCGCCCGCGCTCAGCGAGTACTTCCCGAACTCTCCGGTATCGGTCCCGAGGTACAGGATGCGAGCCGGCACGCCCTCGACCGCGGCGGCCGTCACGCTCACCACGGTCTCGAGCGTGAGCGCCGCCTTCGAGACGAGGAGCTTGCTCGGGGGCGTGGCGGTCGAAGAAAACGCGGCCTCCACGCGCGCGTTGCCGCCGAGGTTGTTCCAGCGGATGCCCACGCGCCCCGCCTCGCCTTCCAGGTCGAGCGTCTCTCCGTCCGACACCACGTCGAGCGAGAGCCCCGGCTCCGGTCCCGAGTCGACGAGCTTGCCATCCGTGCCGTACGCGTCGAGGAAGTACCGCGCGAGCAAGCCATCATCGACAAGGCAGGTCGAGATATGGCTCCCCGGCCCATCGCAGCCCTCCGGGGGCGCCCCGCCGCAGCCGCCGCCCCCTTGCCCACAAGGCTCCACGGTGCCACCGGCGCTGCCGCTCGTTCCGCTCGTTCCGCCTGCGCCGCCCGTGCCGGAGACGACATCCTCGTAGCTGTAAAAGACGCAGCTACCCCCGGTAAGCGCGGCCAGCGGGACGATCGTCGAGAGCGCCCGGCCCATCCACGTCCAAGATACGATGCGCACCATCGGGACGATCCCTCTCTCCGGAAACCTCACCAGCGCTTGCTGAGCACGAGCCCGCCCGGCATGGGGCTCACCGAAAGGCCGGTCGCCGTCGCGTCCCGCGCGTCGGGCTGCCCTGTCAGGAGGACGTACGCCGCCGTGCCGAGCCCCGCCGCGCCCGCGGCCAGGAAGCTCCAGACCGCCGCGTTCGCGAGGTCTGCCTTGGCGTGTCCCAGCTCGTTGTACTGGCGCAGGTCGAGCCCGGGGCAGCGCGCAGGGTCCGTGCAGGCCGGCTCCAGGAGGCGCTGCTGCGAGCTCGCCTTCCCGTTCGAGAGGAACACGAACGCGACGCCCAGCCCCGTCCCCACGGCGGTCGCGGCGAGCCCCGTGAACACGACCGCGGTGCTGCGCGGGCTCGGGCGTCCATCCGCCGCGTCGCCGCCCTCCTGGGCGCTGCCGTCGGCCGCACCCTGCCCAGGGCCGAGCGGCCCGCCGCCCTCCTGGGCGCTGCCGTCGGCCGCACCCTGCCCAGGGCCGAGCGCCTGCGGCTCGCCGCCCGACTCGCGCCCGGTCCTGTCGCTCTCGATCCGCACCTTGCCGGCCGCGAGATCGACCTCGACCTTGGTCCTCATCCCCTCCTTGAGGACGATCTCCTTCGTCAGCCCGCGCCGTCCAGGCGCCGCCACGGCGAGCGTGTGGCTTCCCGGATCGCGCGCGACGGGCGTCGACAGGGGCACGTCGAGCCCGCCGAGCGCCACCTGCGCGCCCCCCGAGCCCGCGCCCGTCACGGTGATCTCCACGGTCGGGATGCGCGACGAGACGGCCTCGAGCTCCGTCCTCGCCTCGGCCTGCGCCTGCCGGAACGCCTGCGAGGCGTCGGCCGGGAGCTGTTCGTCGACGATGACCTGGTAGACCGAGCGCGCCTCGGTCAGGCGGCCGAGCTTGTGGCAAGAGCGCGCGACCATGATCAGGAAGGTCGGCGCATGCACCGTGGCCTCGGCTCGGCGGAAGGCCTGGAGCGCGTCCCGGTACCGGCGTGCCCGGTAGGCCGTCCACCCCTGGTTGGCGTACGCGACGGCCGCCTGCCGCGCCTTCGCCGACGGGGGCGGCGCCTGCGCGGACGCCTCCGCGCCGGCGAGCGTGACAAGGAGAAACGTGCCCATCACCGCCGCTCGGAAGCGCATTCCTGCTCTCTGGGGACGCGGAGCCACCCGGCTAGAGCCCCCAGTCCGGCCTGCTCCCGCCGGACTTCTTGCGAGGAGCCGGCGCCTTGCGCGGCGCCGCCGTCGACGCGGTCCGAGCGGTGGCCGGAGACGTGGGGCGCGCGGGCGCGGCGCTCCGCGCCGCCGCCGCGGAGGGGACGGCGGATGCCTGTGCCGGCGCCAGGGAGGCGGCGCCCGGCGCGCCCGCGCCCGGGTCGAGCGGCAGCGGCGCCGGCACCACCGCGGGCGTCGCCGCGGCGCGCGCCTCGGGAGCGCTCGCGATGGCGGGGACCGCGGCGAGCCCGGCCGGCGCGCCGCTCGACGGCGCGGCGGGCGCGAGCGCCGCGGCGGCCGCGGACGCCTGGGTCGTGGTCTGGTCGCCGTCGGTCGATGCGCCCCTGAGCGTGGCGACGAACAGGCCGCCCCCCACGGCGACGATCGTCGCCCCGACGGCGACGCGCCCCGCGACCCGCGCGATGGCACCGCGCGCCGTGTGCGGCGCCGACAGGTTGATCGCGCCGGTCAAGGTGCCCGGCAGCGATTGCGGGTTCGGCGTCGAGGCGCGGACATCGTTCGGGTCCGAGCGCCGCTGGATGGGCATCGTCGTCAGCTGCGCCACCGGCGGCGTGCCGGGATCGGCGAGCCCGGGCGCCCCGCCGGAGCCCCGCGATGACCACCCGGCGCCCAGCGAGGTCTCCCCCACGAGCGAGAAGAACGGCGGCGCGCCCGCGACGCGCGCGAGGTCATTGACCATGTCGCGCACGTTCTGGAACCGCTTGTCCCGATCGCGCGCCAGCGCCCGCTCGAAGAACGCGTCGATGCCGCTCGGCAGATCGGGGGCGAGCTCGCGCGCCGACGGCACCGTGCCGAGGATCACCTTCGTGACCACGCGCCCGATCGCGTCGCCCGGGAACGGCAGCTGCCCCGTGAGCATCTTGAACACGATGACCCCGAGCGACCAGAGATCGCTGCGCGCGTCCACGTCCCGCTCGCCATAGAACTGCTCCGGACTCATGTAGTTGGGCGAGCCCATCACCTCGCCCGTGGCCGAGATATCGGCCGCGAGCACCGCCGAGACGTCCTTCGCGATCCCGAAGTCGAGCAGCTTCACGATCTCGCCGTCCTCGCCGTCGACGCGCGCGAGGAAGAAGTTGGCGGGCTTGAGGTCGCGGTGCACGAACCCCGCTTCGTGGACGCTGCGGAGCGCCTTCCCGGCCTGGACGACGATGTGCAGCGTCTCCGGGAGCGAGAGGCGGCCGCACCGCTGGAGGCGCTTGCTGAGATCCTCGCCTTGCAGGAGCTCCATGACGAGGTAGGGCACCTCGTCGTCCTCCTCGAAGCCGAAATCGTGGACCTGCACGATATGAGGGCTCTTGAGCTGCGCGGCGGCGCGCGCCTCCCGCTCGAAGCGGGCCCGGAGCACCGGCAGCCGCGAAAACGAGTCGCGCATGAACTTGATCGCGACGAAAGTGCCGAGCTGGACGTGCTGCGCCACCCAGATCGAGCCCATCCCGCCGTGCGATAGCTCTCGCTCCAGGCGGAATTTGCCGGCCAGAAGGACGTCTTTTTCGAACTTCATACGCCCGGACACCTCCCGAGGGGGGAGTCGAGAGGATACCGAATCCCGGGCAGGACGCGAAGCTCCGTGTGGTCGCTCCGGCGCGGCGAGCAGCACCTCGTACGACCGTCACGGGGGGCGGTATGCAAACAGGCGACACGGCGCGGGCCAGGACGACGCGCGCTGCGCCCGCGGGTGTGCCTGCGCCGATCCGTACCTTGGGCGGAAGTGAGGCGGCGCGAGCGGCAGGTCAGAAAGCAGCCAGGGGTGCTGGCGCGCTGCAATGCGCAACGCCACGGCCGCCGCCCGATCCTGCCCGGGGATGCGCGCCGCGCTAGCTCGCCGTGCCGCCGGAGGCCGGCACCAGCGCCAGCACCCGGGCCGGCGCGCCGCTGCCGCGCGCGAGCGGGAGCGGCGCGACCACGACGACCGCCCCGGCCTCGGGCAGCTGCTCCAGATTGGCCAGGTTCTCGATGTGGTAGCCGCCGGCGCCCAGGAAGGCCCTGTGCTGCTCGAATGTCTCGCTCTGCCCCGGGTCGGTCGACAGCGTATCGATACCGATGCAGCGCACGCCGCGCTCGCGCAGGTAGCGGCTCGCCTCCACGGACACCCCGGGAAAGTGCATGACACCCTGGGAGTCCTGATTCAGGTACCTCGCCGGATCGGACCAGCGAGCCCCCCAGCCCGTCCGGATCAGCACGATATGCCTCGCGCCGAGCGCGCCGTGCCGCGCCTCCCAGCTCCGGAGATCGTCCACGGTGACCCGGTGGTCCGGGCTGGCCGCCACGGCCGCCGTCACGTCCACGACCGCCGCTGCTCCGACGAGCTGCTCCGGCGCGATCTGCTCGACGGTCGCCGCCCCGGCCGTGAAATGCGCCGGCGCGTCCACGTGGGTGCCCGCGTGCTCGGCCATCGAGAACCGATTGGAGCAATACGCGTCCTCCTCGATGGTGCTGAGCGCCTCCGGCGCATAGGGCTCGTCGCCGGGAAACAGCGGCATCTCCGGGGTGATCGGGTGCGTCAGATCGACCACCCGCGCCGTGGCGAGGTCGATCACGAGAGCTCCGTGCGCCACCTGCATGGCGCACAGCTCACCACGAGCCCGCCGCCCGCACAAGGCACGCCGACGGGCGCTCGCGCCGCGCCCGCCCGGCGCGACGGCCAAAGCGGGAATCGCCTGCGCGCGGGCCCGTGCCCGCGCGCGCGGCTCACACCTCGTGCAGCTTCACCCGGCGTCGCAGGTAGTTGATCAGGTCGATGCGGGTGACCAGCCCGACGAACTCGTCACCATCGGTGACGATCGGCACGAGCCCCGCGTCGAACATCGGAAGGAGCTCCCGGATCGGCGTCCGCACGTCGACCGTCCGGAGCCGCGTCGTCATCGCGGCCTCGACCGGCTGGCGGAAGCGCGTCACGTCGTCGACGGCCGCGAGGAGGAGGTCGGACTCGTCCAGGATGCCGATGATCTTGCCGTCCTCCAGGACGGGCAGCTGCGACACGTCGTAGAGCTTCATCCTCGCATAGGCCACGAGGAGCGCGTCCGACCGCTGCACCGTGACCACCGCCCTGTCGGCGTGGCGGCGCGTGATCACGTCGCGCAGATCCCCTGTCGGCGCGCGATCGGTGAAGCCCTGATCGGCCATCCAGAAATCGTTGTACATCTTCGACAGGTACTTGTTGCCGCTGTCGCAGACGAGGGTACAGACGCGCTTCGGCGACGACTGCTCGCGGCAATAACGCAGGGCCGCCGCGAGCAGCGTCCCGGACGACGAGCCGGCGAGGATGCCCGTCCTGGAGAGCAGCAGCCGCGCCGTCTCCAGGCTCTCCCGGTCGGAGATCGTGTAAGCGCGCTTGACATGGGAGAGGTCGAGGATCGGAGGGAGGAAGTCCTCCCCGATGCCCTCCACGAGCCACGAGCCCGCCTTGCCGAGCTTGCCGGTCTTGACGTAACCCGCCAGCACCGAGCCCTCCGGATCGGCGAGCACCATCTCGCAGCGCGGCTGCGCTCTGGCGAAGTAGCGCGAGAGCCCTGTCATGGTGCCGCCGGAGCCGACGCCGCACACCATCGCGTCGATCCTTCGATCGAGCTGCGCGTCGATCTCGGGGCCCGTCCCCGTTTCATGGGCGAGCGCGTTCGCCGGGTTCTCGAACTGGTTCACGTAGAACGCGCCCTCCTCGCGCGCGATGCGGGCGGCGAGGTCCTGGTAATAGCTCGGGTGGCCCTTCTCGACGTCGGAGCGCGTCATCACCACCTGCGCGCCGAGCGCCTTCAGGTGGAACACCTTCTCCTGGCTCATCTTGTCCGGGATCACGAGCGTGAGCCGGTAGCCCTTCTGCGCCGCGACGAGCGCCAGGCCGAGCCCGGTGTTGCCCGCCGTCGCCTCGACCACGTGGCGCCGCTCGCCCCCGAGCTGGCCGGCGCGCTCGGCCGCCTCGATCATCGACAGGCCGATGCGATCCTTGATGCTGCCGCCCGGGTTCTGGCTCTCCATCTTGAGGAAGAGCTCGCACGGGCCGGCGTCGAGCTGAGTCACCTGGATCATCGGGGTGTGCCCGATGAGAGCGACGATGTTCTCTGCGGGCGCGGGGGTCGGCAGGGGCATTGGCATGACAGCTCAACGGTCACACGACGCGCACCGTCTGTCGAGGTGGTGCCAGCGATGACGCGCGCGTCACGCGCGTCGCATGGGCGGCGTGGGCCGCGCAGGGGTGCCGCGGACGGCCGACCTCTGGACCGAAGCGTCCTTCGCGGCGTCCGGGCCGCACGCTGCCACGCTCAGAGGCGCGATCCGGGAGGCGATCAGGCGGGCTGGACCGCCTTCTGGAACGCGGCCGGGCCGAGCGCGTTCAGCACCTCGCCCCGGCGGAGGCCGCCTCGCCGCGCGGTCCCCACGCCGAACCGCAGGTTGTGGAGCGCGCGCGTCGAGTGTGCGTCCGTCGAGATGACGAAGCGGATACCGCGCTTGCGCGCCTCCTTGATCCACCGGGGCTCCATGTCGAGGCGGTACGGGTCCCCGTTCACCTCGACGGCGGCCCTCGACTCGGCGACGGCGTCGAGCACCTCCTCGACGCGGCACGCGAACGGCTCGCGCCGCTGGATGAGCCGGCCGAGCGCGTGCCCCCAGATCTTGAAGACCGGCAGCCGCATGGCGCTGACGAGCCTGCGCGTCATCTGGTCCGCGTCCATCTTCATGCGCGAGTGGATGCTCGCGATGACCACGTCGAGCTGCTCCAGGATCGCGTCCGGATAATCGAGCCTCCCCGACTCGAGGATATCCGACTCGGTGCCTCGGAGGAGCTTCACGCTCACGCGCTCCTGGACGCGGGCGATCTCGTCCCACTGCTGCTTCAGCCGGTCGAGGCCGACGCCGTTCGCGTAATGCGCGGCGGGCGAGTGATCGGTGATGGTGAGGTATTTCATCCCCATCGCCTCGGCCTCCAGGGCCATCTCCTCGATCGTGTTCTTGCCGTCCGAGTACACCGTGTGGCAATGCACCATCCCCTGGATATCGCCCTCCTCGACGAGCTCGCCCTCGCGGCCCGCCCGCGCGGCGCGCTCCACGGCAGCGACGATGTCCTCCGCGCTCTCGCGGAGCTCGGGCGCGATGTACGGGACGCCGATGTGCTCGTAGAGGTCCTCTTCCGTCTTCACGGAGAGGCGCTTCTTGCCCCGCGAGAGCCCTCTCTCGTCGAGCGTGAGCCCCAGCTCGCGCGCGAGCGCGCCGAGCGCCGAGAGGTACTCGGGCGCCCCCGTCCGGTGGTGAAGCGCGGCCGCGTAGTCCCGGGGCGGCACGCAGAGGAGCTCGCCGCGCAGGCCGCCCGAGAGCCTCACCCTGCAACGCGCGTCGCCGCGCTCCTCGACCTCGGCGACCTGCGGGGACCGGACGAAGCAGTCGATCACCTGCGCGGCGTCGTCCGCCGCGGCCACGAGATCGATGCCGGCCACCGTCTCTTCCCAGCGCCGGATCGAGCCCGCGAGATCGGCCTGCTCGGTCGCCTCGCAGCCGCGCACGTGGGCGAGGAGCGGCTCGGCCGCCTCGAGCGCGTCGACGAGGAGGACGCGCTCGTCGCGCGCCTCGTGGCGGGCTATCCCCTCGAGCAGGCTCGCCTCGGTCTTCGCCCCGAAGCCCTTCACCGCCCGGACCTTCCCGGCGAGACAGGCCCTCTTCAGCTCCTCCACGCTGCCGATGCCGAGCGCCTCGTGGAGCGCCTTCATCCGCTTGAGGCTCATGCCCGGCACCTGGGCGAGCTCCAGCACGCCGCTGGGCAGCTCGGCGCGGAGCTCCTCGAGCTGCGCGGAGCGCCCCGTCTGGTAGAGCTCGGCGATCTGGGCGGCGAGCGCCGGGCCGATGCCCTTGATGCCGGTGAGCTTCTTGCTCGTGACGAGCGCGCCGAGGTCGTCCGTGAGCTGCTCCAGCGCCTCGGCCCCCGTCTCGTAAGCGCGCGCTCTGAACGGGTTCTCCCCCTTGATCAGGAGGAGCGTGCCCGTCTCGCGGAGGGCGCGGGCGATGTCGAGCTTGTCGAGCATGGGTGGCGGCAACTCTAGCACTCGCCGGCCGCCGGAGTTCATGCCGCGAGGCCCCGCGCAGCGGGGCAGTTTGCCACAGCGCCACCGGCGGAGGCACCGGCGGCCGCGCCCGGCCGTGAGCACTGAAGCACATGAGCGCCCCGGGCGCCGCCAGCGGCCACCGCCGAGGGCGCGGCGCGCGGAGAGCGCGAGGGCGCTCCCTCGCGGCCGCGACGAAACGAGGGAGCCGAGGCCCTCCGTGCTGCCAGCCATGGCTGCGCGGAGGGCTCACGGCCCTGGCAGGTCACGCGCGCACATCGCCGATACATAGTAGTGGCGGCCATCGGTCTCGTAGGGTGCGCGGTAGGTCGTCGTCTGCCGGTATCCAGCGGCGACGAAGCTCCCGCCGTGCGCGACGCGCAGGGCAGCGTGGTTGTCCAGGCGGGAGCAGTCGTCGCACGGTACGAGCGGGCGGTCGTCGTCGGCGGCGTCGCGCGTGACCTTGTAGGCCTCGCCGGCGAGATCGAGCTGGCCCCAGCGCCCCGCTCCCCTGGGAAAGGAGCCGACGGGCGCGAGATCGTCCGTTGTGCAGTGGATGAGGCTCCACGGGGGAAACGCGTCCTCGCAGGGCAGCGACGTCGTGCCTTCGCCCTGGCAGCAAAAGGCCGCGTCTTCGGAGGTGATGGGGGAAGAGCCCCACGGATACAGCCGTTGCTCGTCGCCGCCTGCAGCCGCGTAGTTCATCTCGGCCTGGGTCGGCAGGCGCCCGCCGTCCCACGCGCAGAACGCGAACAGCTCGAGCCATGTCGCGCACACGATGGGTTTGTCCTCGTTCGCGGCCGGGGCGTCGGTCCACGTCGGCCAGCCGTAAGGATCGCAGACGAGCGCCCGCTTCATCTCGGCCGTGGTCGCCGGGAGCATCGTGTTCCAGGCCGCGTCCCAACCGCTGTCCGGGATCTTCGGGTGCGCCCCCGCGCCAGCCGGCGGCGGGCTCGCCTGCGTCGGGCCGCCGGTCTCTTCCAGGTAGCGGCGAAACCGCCCGACCGTGACCATGTACTTGTCGAGGTGGAAGCTGCTCACGCTCGCCGGATACCGGGGATCGTTGAGCCGGTTGAACGTCCCGCCGGGCACGGGCAGGCTGGCGCAGCAGTCGTCGTCGTGGCCGAGGCCGCAGCGGTCGTCGGCGCCGGGTGTGCCGCCCGCGCAGCTCGGCGGAGGCGCCTGCGCGTGGTCGCGCTCTGCGTGAACGGAAGCATTCGCGTCCTGCTCCGCAACGCCGCCGCTGTACGCGTGGCTGGATCCCAGGATCGCCGCGAGCGTGCAGAGGGCGAGGAGGGTCGAGAGCGGCTGTCGAGGAGGTCGCGTGGCCATGTGAGCGGTTAGGTGCGAGCGCCGCCGCTCTGGTTGTGCAACACGGCGGAAGGCCAGCGCGAGGCGGCCCGTGCGCACGGGCGCACGGGCGCGCGGGCCGCTGGCGCGCGAGATCAGGCCTGGATCCAGGCCCTTCCGGGCAGCTACGCTGAAGTGCCCTCATGCCTCCGCCCCGACCGCCTCGCGACCCCGGCCATCGCTACCCTTCATTGCCCTCCTCCGTGGTGTCCGCGTTCCTCCGCCCCGCGAGGCTCGACGCGCTGCTCGCCCCCTGGATGCCCGACGCGGAGGAGCGCGCCTTCGTCGTCCGGTGCATCGTCGGGGAGGGCCCGGTCCATCACCGCGGCGCGAGCTACACCCTGGTCTGCCTGCTCGGTCTGCTGCTCGAGGAGCTCGGCCCGCCGGAGGGCGGCGCGCCGAGCGGCGAGTCGCTGCCCGTCCCGATCCGCCTGCCGCCGCACCTCGCGCGCGGCAGCGAGCACGACTACCCGCTGGCCATCCCGCTCGCGCCGCTGACGCGCCTCGCCCCGAAGGGCTCGCCGGAGCTCGCGGCGCTCGTCGACTGCCTCACCGACGGCCCGCCGCACCACGCGCTCGCCAACGCCGCGATGGTCTGCCTGCTGGACGCCCTCTTCGCGCGCGCCGAGCGCGCCCGCGCCGGGGCGGAGCCGGCCTGATGGCGCTGCCGCCGGCGCTCGGACAGGCGTTCCGGATGGTGGCCGCCGAGCTGGGCATGCGCTCGGCGGCGCGGCTGTTCCTGCGCGAGCTGATGGGCGAAGGCGGCGCCCCGCTCGCGCGCGAGGCCCGCGACCAGCTCGGCCGCGAGTTCCCCGTCCTCGACTTCGTCGCCGAGCAGTGGCTCTCCGGCGGCGCCGAGGCGCCGCTCGACGTCGCAGGCGTCCTCGACGCGCTCCGCGGCGTGACCCGGCTGCTCGTCGTGGGGCTGGAGGCCGACTGCCTCGACGCGCTCGTGCCGCGGCTCTCCGGGGTCGAGGCGGGCCTCGTCACCGACGCGGGCGGGCTCGACACGGACTTCGGCCGTGTGCTCGCGAACTACGATGGGCTCATCGAGCCGGTGGGTCTGTCCGAGCTCCACCGCTGGGCCGGGCGGAGGAGCGCGCTGCTCACGTTCGTCTACGGCACCGACGGGCACGCGGCGCACGTGAGCCCCTCGTGGCTGCGCGTCTCGGGCCCCGACGTGCGGACCCAGTTCCGCTCGCTGATCGGCTGGGACATCCTCGGCCGGCCCATGACGGTGTACCCGCGCTGGATGGTCGAGACGAGCTCGGCCGATTTCTCCTGCCTCGTCGGGCCGGCCCCGCGCGGCCCCGCGCCCGAGGTCGCCGCCGCCGGCGCGGGCGACTTGCGCGCGATCGCGCCGGCGATCGAGGCGACGTGACGGCCCCCCAGGCCGCGCTCTTCGCCGTCCTGCTCGGCGCGCTGCTGCTCCAGGCGCTCCTGCCGTCGCGCCGCGTGCTCATCGTGACGGGCGGCGCGGGCCTCGCCTGCCTCGCGTCGACGCTGCTCGGGGTCGCGACCACGCCGCTCCTGCTCGCCGAGGTGCCGTGGGACGTGCTCGTCATCCTCGTGACGCTGGGGCTCCTGTCCCAGCTCTTCGCCGCCTCGCGGCTCTTCGACCGCCTCGCCGTCGCGGCGACGCGGCTGAGCGGCGCCGAGCCCTTCCGCGTCCTTTTGGTGTTCTCGATCGCGATGTACGTCGTGAGCGGCGTCGTCAACAACCTCACGGCGCTCGTGCTCGTCCTCCCGGTGCTGCACGTGCTGCTCAAGCTGATGGGCACGCGCCAGCGGTACGTCTCCTGGCTGCTCGGCCTGCTGCTCGTCGCGTGCAACCTCGGCGGGGCCGCCACGCCGATCGGCGATTTCCCGGCCATCCTGCTGCTCGGCCGGGGCAGCATGACGTTCGGGGGCTACCTCTCGCGCGCCGCCCCGGCGACGCTCTGCGCGCTCGCCGCGCTGCTCCTCGTCGTGCGCGCCGTGGTGCGCCCGACCGCGGGCGTGCCGCGCGATCCGGTCTCGGCGCGGCTCACGCGCGCGGCCATGGAGGCGCTGCACCGGCGGGTGCGGACCGACCGGCGCCTCCTCGTGCCGGCGGCGGTATCGCTCGGCGCGATGGTCGTCGCGTGGCTGTTCCTGCCCGCGGAGCTCGGCGTCGGCCCCGAGCTCGTGTGCTGGCTCGGCACCGGCGCGGCGCTGCTCGCGTCGCGCAGGCTCGGCGAGCGGCTCGCGCGGACGGGGCTCGACATCGAGGCGGTGCTCTTCCTGCTCTCGCTCTTCGTGATGGTCGCGGCGGTGCGGCGCACCGGCCTGTTCGAGGAGGTCTCGCGCTCGCTGGCGCGGCTCCCGGTCGCCCCGTCGCTGCAGCTCGTCGCGTTCCTCGTCCTCGCCGGCGTGCTCACGGGGCTGTTCTCGGCGGGCCCCAGCATGGCGGCGCTGCTCGACGTGGCCGAGTCGCTCGCCGAGCGGCTGCCCGCGCCCGCCGTGTACGTCGGCCTCGCCCTGTCCGTCTGCGCGGGCAGCTCGCTCTTCCTGACCGCCGCGACGTCGGGCCCGCTCGCGCAGGCGCTCACCGAGCGGGCCGACCTGCGGGACGTCGACGGCAGGCCCATCCGGTTCGGCTTCTTCGATTTCCTGCCGACCGGGCTCCTGAGCTTCGCGATCATCCAGGCCGTGGCGATCGCGTACGCGCTCCTCGCCATCTGGGCGGCGCGATGAGGGCGCCGGCCGTAGGCAGGAGCTGGCTCGCCCATGCGGGAGATGGGTGGCACCCGTGTCCGGGTGGATGCGCCTCGAGCATGAAGACGGGTCGCAGCCGTCTCCGGCTGGCCCCTCGCCAGCATGAAGACGGGTCGCAGCCGTCTCCCGGTGGACGTGCTTCCAACAAAACACGGGTCGACCCGTCTCCCGCTGGCCCCTCTCCAACAAAAAGATGAGTCGCACTCGTCTCCCGCTGGCCCCTCTCCAACAAAAAGATGAGTCGCACCCGTCTCCCGCTGGACGTGCCTCCACAAAAAGATGAGTCGCACTCGTCTCCCGCTGGACGTGCCTCCACAAAAAGATGAGTCGCACCCGTCTCCCGCTGGACGTGCCTCCGCAAAAAGATGAGTCGCACTCGTCTCCCGCTGGACGTGCCTCCAGGACTTCCCTGGTGCCGCGGAGCGATCGGCATGAAGGTCAATGATTTCAATTGGTTCGGGTCGATGCTCGACCGCGCTAGCTTCCGGTGTGGCCCAACGCGGGCCCAACCGGCCGCTTTCGGGCGCCTCAAGGTCCGCCTCGAGGGGCTCGGCAACCTCGCAGGCGGCCGGCGCCTGGCCGGGCGACGCGGAGGCAGCTTCGTTCGCCGCGCGTGTTTCCGGTGCCGCGCCCACGGCTCCGTCTGCGCCTGCCGAGCCTCCCTTGCCCCTCAGCTCGGGGATCGCCTCATCCAAGGGGGCGAAGTCGCTCAAGCCGAGCTCCGCGACCTTGCGCGCGGCGCGCTTGTAGTGGTGGATCTGGCCGCTCGACCTATGCCCGGTTCGGTCGGAGATCCACGTCTCTGTGCGGCCGTTCGCGAGCTTGATGGTAATGAAAGTCGCGCGTGTATCGTGCAGGCGGATGTTCAGTCTTGAATCCGTGGTCTCGAACAGCTCAGGCCGAGTAATCCCCGCGCGTCGAAGGTGGTCTCTGAAGCGCGCCGCCCCGTTCTGCCCCGGCAAAGAGTTGCAGCCCCACTTTCCTACGAAGACGCGTACCTTGTCCGGACAGACCTCGCGCCACTTCCGCAGCGCGCGCACCACGTCGGGTGAGAGCGCCCAAGCCCGGGGATCGTCGGTCTTGTTCTCGTCGAGAACAACTGCGCCGCGCTCGAGATCTATGTCCGACCATTCCAGCTGTCCGGCCTCGTCGGCTCGCATTCCCTCGCGAATGAGGAAGCCGTAATAGATCCGGAAGCACAAGGGGATCGACGTACTCCCCATGAGGAGCTGATCCTCGTCAGGGTACAAGTATCCTTTTGCTTTATCGGCGTCTGCCTTAGGAGCCCAGCCGCGCGGCAAGGGGTTACTGCCGATGAGGCGCGCCGGGTATGCAGCCAGCGCCAGGATGCGGTGAATGAAACCCGCAATATTTCGACGCGATCCAGTCCCCAGATGCTTTGGCAGCAGGGACATCGCACGGTCCGCATGGTCGAGCGTGAGGCGCACGAGAGGAACAGGGCCGAGTACATCGAGTAAATGCTTTAGCCTCCCGCGATAAAGATCCGGGCGGCGAATCGCCTTCACATGGTCCGGATACTGCTCGGCCAGCTTTCCCGAAACAACCCGCTCAGCGAAATCGGCGAAGGTGGTTTCCCCGGAGGCGCGGGCGCGCGCTTCACCCCTGCACAGGTGGTCGATCGCGAGCCGGACGTCACGGAGCGCGGTTCCCTCACGCGCGGCAGCCTGCTCCAGCAGCGGCAGGCCGAGCACGATCTGACCGGCGGCGAGCAGTCGCCCTGCAAGCTCGGACAGGACCTCTAGCCGTGCCTTCGCTTCGTGCTCCGTGCGGCACGTCGGCAAGCTGAACGTGGGTCGACCGGCCTCGCCGAGGCTGAGGCGTGCGGTCCACGTCTTGCCGCGAAGCCGGACGGAGCCGGAGCCGTTGGCGCGCTTCTCTCCTGCGGACGTGCCGGCGCTACGGACGGTCGGCTTCGGGTGCTCCGTCGAGCTGACCGAGCCCGGCGGGTTCGCGTCGGGCGCAGCGACATCCGCCGCCAGCGAGGGGCGCCCGCCGGAGCGGCTCGCACGCGCACGCGGGTCGGTCGATGTGGATGCGGGAACGGACGATGAAGGGAGGGCAGGCGAGCGCTTGGCACGCGCCCGCCGCTGGGATACGTCGGTCATGGATCGGTCTCCGGTGACTCGGGGGTCGATCAAGGGCCCGTCCGGTGTTGCAAGCGCCGAGCGGGCCCGCTCTACTTCGGCGGCAGCCTACCATGGCGTGCGCCTTCGGGAGGGATGCTCGCTCGGCCCGTACGCGTCGAAGCGACGGGTTCAAGGCCGGCGGCGGCCAGCACGGCGGCAACCCGCGTGCGCTCGTCCGCCTCCGCGGTACGACGCGAGGTCGGCTCACCAGCCAGCGCGCGCAGGTACGCCACGAACGCCTCGCGCTCGACCAGACGCAACTTGCCGAGCTTCGTGACCGGCAGGGGGAAGCCAGGCGCGCGGATGGTGTCGAGGAAGACGCGCGCCGGGATGCCGGTGACTCCCTCGACATTCTTCTGCGAAAGCATCTCCGGCTGCGGCGCCATGATCGTCAGCCCATCCAGCGGGATCGCGAGCGTTGCGGTTGCCATCGCCGTCGCAGGCTGGCTGATCACCTTCGGGCTGGACCATCCGCCGGCGGGCGTCTTCAGGCTCTCTCGGTCGATGGTGAGCGTGCCGTTACCAGCCTGACGAAGAGCAAGCGGTGCCGATACACGCGCGAGAGCCGCTCGTGTCATGCCATACCTCCATCTGTGTTGGGTTCGTGAATCGGCGAGCGGGCGCGATAGGCACGCACGGGAGAGGTACGCGGCGAAAGTCCAACGCGACACCGCTTCATGTGCTCGACTCGCGCGCTTCCCGCCGGGCAGCGCTGCACCGCAGACCAGCATGCCGATCGCTCGGACGTGGGCTTGAGACCGCGGGCGTCCCGCGCTCCGCTGCCTCCCACGCGGCTCGCAGGCTGCTAGCAAGTTTTCCTCCCCCCTCCATCGGCGGTCCCATTCGCTTCAGCGCCTCCAGGCGCACAGCCTCCAGCCTCGACCGGCGTGGCGCCGTCGCCCGGCGCTTCTCCACGAGCTCACCGAGCACCTGCGCAGCGCGCTCCCACTGCTCCGCCGCCCCCGGCGCGTGCGCGATCCTTCGCACGGCGTTCCAGGGCGCTTCAAGCTGATCACACAGGTTGCCGATCTCGGGGTGCAGCCGTGCGATCGCGCGCAGGTGGCACCGGGTCTGCTTGTTCATCTGGAAACACTCTTCCAGGACGTGGCTCGGCGCGCGGACAACTCCGCACGCGAGCTCGTACCAGCGCCGCGAGCTCATGCGTCTACAAAAGCACCGAACCACAAACCTGCCAGAGCGAAGCCTTCATTTTCCGTTCAACTTTAAAGAGCGTTAAAGCACAGTACAAGAGTCGGCTCCTGGCGAGGGCGACGGCATTAAAGTCTGATGTAGCGTTCGACCAAGAGGACGCCGGTTCTCACGTGGCACCGTGACCTGACTGGCATTCGCTGGGGCCCGATCACGTGACCTCGGTGTGCGGGGTGACCCCTTCGGCGATCCCACGGCCCGGCCGTCGAACGGGACCAGCCCTCCCGGCGCCGCGTCCGCGAGCCGCGCTGGCGTCCACCTGGGCGAGCTCCGCCTTGCGCCAGCCTCCCTGGACGAGCTCCGCGGCCCCGTGCGCCGAGTTCGCGCCCCGCGGCGTGCTCGGCTCCATGCCCAAGCCGCCCCGGCGTCTGCCGGGAAGAGCTCACGCCGCGCCCTTCGGGCCGCCCCGCGGTCGTGCCCGCCGCGCGCCGCCCTTGCATACGTATGCGACAAAACGAAGGTCAGCGACTCGTCGGAGCCCCTCAGCCGACCCCGCGCAAAATTACCAAATCGACCCCTTCGCGCCCCCCCAAAATCGGCCCCTCGGGTGCTCCCTCGAAGCGGTCTAACTGCGCGTCACCAGAGCGGTTTCCACACCTGACCAGATCCCGGTAACTCGCGACGAGATACCGGGTCGTCAGAATTACCATTTCGGGCTTCCTCACGGGCTCTCGTTCAGGCTCCGTCCCGATCCCGAAACACCACAAAAAGGAGATTCGGATATGGCAGGATCAGCTACCCTCGCGCCGTCGGCGGCTCCAGGCGCGCGGTCGTCGGGCCGCGCTGGCGGGGAACGCTGCTACACGTGTGGCGTCGTGCGCAGCCCCAGGCGTTCGCCCGTCAGCGCGCGGTGTAGAGCGTCAGTAAAACTGACCCCCGCGCGACAGTAAAACTGACCCCCCTCCCTCGCGCCAGAGCGGAGGAAACGGCATGGAAATCAGGGACTTGGACGTGGCACCTCTCGGTTCGGAGGTGCGAGAGATGATCGAGCCGGACGTTATCCGGCAGATTCGCGAGCTTACGGCCCGAGGGTGGGGGTCCAAACGGATCGCCGCGGAGCTCGGCGTGGCACGCAACACGGTCCGCCGTTATTTGCGCGGTGGAGCCGCCGCCGAGGCGCAGGTGCGCCCTGCTCGTCGCTGCTTGGACGAGGACGGCCGCGCTGAGGCCAAGCAGCTCTTCACCGGCTTGGCGGAGGGCAACGCCGTGGTCGTCGCAGGCGAGCTTGTCAGCCGTGGCATCACGGTGAGCCCGAGGACCGTGCAGCGCGTCGTTGCCGATCTTCGCCGCGGGCAGAGGGCTGCCGATGTGGCCAGCGTGCGGTTCGAGACCGACCCTGGCTATCAGATGCAGATCGACTTCGGTCAGAAGCAGGTCCGCATCGCCGGCACGTTCGTGCGGGTGCACCTGCTGGTCGCCGTATTGAGTCACTCACGGAGGCTCTTCGTCAAGGCCTTTCTGAGCGAGCGACAGGACGATTGGCGCGAAGGCATCGCAGAAGCCTTCCGCCACTTCGGCGGCGTGCCTCGCACCGTGCTCGGGGACAATGCGCGCTCGTTGGTGCTCGGCCGCGAGCGCGAGACAGGCACCGTGACGTTCCACCCGGCTTACCTCGCGTTCTGTCGCGATTGGGACGTGACCCCGCGCGCCTGCGGGCCCTACCGGGCGCGCACCAAGGGCAAGACCGAGTCGGGCGTCAAGTACGTCAAGCGCAACGGGCTGGCCGGGCGCGAGTTCGAGTCCTTCGCCGCGCTCGAAGCCCACCTGGTCCGGTGGATGGCCGAGGCCGACCAGCGCATCCACGGCACGACCCACGAGGTGCCGCTTGTGCGCTTTGAGCGCGATGAGCGGCACGCTCTCCGGCCGTTGCCGTCACGGCCCCTGCCGGTGCGAGAGCAGCGGCTTCGCCGACGCGTGGCCAACGACGCCCTCGTCGACGTCGACACGGTCCGCTACAGCGTCCCGCACCGGCTTGTGCGCGACACCGTGGACGTCGTCGTCGGTGAGCGCGAGGTCCGCATCTATCGGGGCACGGAGCTGGTGGCGCGGCACGAGCGCTCCTTCGAGCCTCATGCTCGCGTCACCGACCCTCGCCACTTCGACGGGCTGTGGCGAAGACCCGCCGCGCCGACGCTGCCGGAGGCGCCCCTGAGCGCCCTGGAGGCCATGGGGCGCAGCTTGTCGGACTACGCGGCCGCCATCGGGGAGGTGGTCTCGTGAGCCGCGAAATCGTGCATGCGCGCGTTGTCGAGAGCCTGAGCCGGCTCAGGATGCGCTCCATCGCCGAGCGGCTCGATGCCCTGCTGTCCGAGGCGGCCAGGACCGAGCCAACCTACCTCGATTTCCTGGACAAGATGCTCTGCGAGGAGATCGGATCCAAGCAGCGCAAGCGGGTGGCGATGGGGATCCAGATCGCGCACTTTCCGGCGATCAAGACCCTCGAGGACTTCGACTTCAAGTTCCAGCCTTCGATCGACCAGAAGCTCGTCCGCGAGCTCGCCACCGGGCGTTTCATCGCCGAGGCGGAGAACGTGCTGGTCTTCGGCCCTCCCGGGGTGGGCAAGACGCATCTGGCCATCGCGCTGGGGCGGGCCGCCGTGGAGGCGGGGCACTCGGTGCTCTTCACGAGCGCGACCGCGCTGTTGGCGACGCTGTCGAAGGCGGAAACCGAGGGGCAGCTCGCGGAGAAGCTCCTGTTCTACACGAAGCCGAAGCTTCTGGTGGTCGATGAGCTGGGTTACTTGCCCTTCGAGAGGCAGAGCGCCCATCTCTTCTTCCAGCTCGTTGCCAGGAGGTACGAGAAGAGCAGCACCCTGATCACGACAAACCAGGTGGTGACGCAGTGGGGCACGGTCTTCGGGGACGAAGTCCTCGCCGCCGCCATCCTCGACCGTCTGCTCCACCACAGCCACACCCTGATGATCTCGGGAGACAGCTACAGGCTGAAACAGAAAAAGAAGGCGGGTCTACTCGGCGGGAACGCCGTGTCGGCCAGGTGATCCAGGGGCGCAGGAGGGGGGGCAGTTTTACTGTCGCAAGGGGGTCAAAAGTTACTGTCGCTTGACACGCGGTGAACGCGGCCTGCCCCACAGCGCGCTCCGACGAGCCGCTCGCGCACGGGCGACATCGTGCAGCTCCAATCCCGACAGAGAGAGTGCCGACTGCATCCGCAAGGAGGAGGAAGCGATCTGGCGCGCGCTGCGAAGCGTCGCGCTCGATCGTGCGGGCTAGAGCTCGTCACGTCGAAGGGTGGCGGGCATGAGCGACGACACCTCGCGCTCGAGACGCTACGCGAGCTCCCGTCGCGCCCTCACCGCTGGCTTCACCCACCGGTGAGGGCAGCGCAGGTGCGAGCGTGAACGCGTCTACTGGGCCCTCAAGCGCGGCCCGTCGCGACGCCGTCGGCCGGCTGCGTTGACGGCGCGCTGACGGCCGCACGCCTGGAGCTGCACCACGTCGGCGATGCGCTAGCGACGTCCGCGAGCGCCGAGCCGGCGCGGGCGTCGCGGACAGGTCGCCGAGGACGGCGCACCGAACGCTGTGCGCCAACAGCTGCACGACGTTGGCCGGGCCAGCATCGCCAGCGCGGCCTCGCCGTGGGCAGTCCGCTGCTGGTAGCGCCCTGACGGCCGCACACCTGGAGCTGCACGACGCCGGCCGCCCGTCCACGTTCGCCGACACCTGTTCCATTGATCCCGAGCGCGCATGACACGAGGGGCGGCGAGATGCACAACAGGGTTCATGACGCGTGGGAGCGATCTCGAGATCACCGACGTGCCCCTCAAGCCGTGACGTCGCCGCACCAGGGGGAGCGGGATGACAGGATCGGGCGGGTTACAGCGGGTTTTGAGGGGGTCGAGGCCGGCATCGACTTGGCGATAATGGGCTCTAACCCCGCGATCTCTGGTCGGCCGGACGATTCCGTGACGCTTCCGAAAGCACCGTTGAGGCCCGCGCAGCAGACGGCGCTGGCGACCTCTCCTCGACTCGAAGCAACCCCGACCATGCCTCCGGTGAGCAGCCCGCGCCAGGTGCTCGTCGCGACTCAGCCGCAGACCATCGCCGCCGCCCACGCGACGGGCGACCTCGCGACCGCGCAGCTCGCCGCTCGTACCCTCTCGGACCTCCTCAGCGCCTCGCAGCTGCCCGCGTACGTCGCGCCTGTCGTCGACCTCGCTAGCGCCCGGCGTGCTCGTTCCTAAGTCCTTTCAGAACGCAACCGTCAGGCGCGCTGCCGTGCTCCACGTGTTGCCATCAACACCAGCTGGCGACTGCGTATGACGGCCACGGCACGTCGGGCGCGCCAGGGATGTGCACCGGCGAACGACTGGCGCATGCGCGCGACAATGCAGATCGCCATCATCCAGCCGTACTTTTATGGTGAGCCAGCTCGGCAACACGCAGGTCGAAGCCTTCAGCAGGAACCGTCTGCGACGCGAGAGCTGGATCCATTGCATCAACCACGCTCACGCGTCCGCAATCGGAACAATCACAGTCTCGCGTGTCTCAGTCGCTTCCAAAGGAGTCACAATGCCGACAACCCTAGCCGCAAAATGGACCCTATCCGTCTTACGGATTTCCACGTGTCCTCGTTCGCCCCATGAAGTTTCAGGGTTATCTGCAGATATCTGACAGAGCCAGCCGCCAGTAACCAACTCATGCACCCTAACCCTCTTGATTGTGTACGACCTGTGTTCGACGTCGTCGTTGATCGCCACAACATATATTCCGTCATGCTCAACACGGGCACAAAAGGAATCTTTCGGCATCTTGTCCCGGTCATCACTCACCGGATCCAGGTATACCGAGTCAAGGAATTCCAAGGCCACAACATCGCCACTGACCAAAGTGTCCTCCATTGATTTGCCTGTCACTATGGCGAATGCACTCACACGAGATCCCTCTATGCGGAACAGTTGGGCAGCCTCGGACACATCAGGTGCGAAGCTCGGCCCAGCAGGTAGCCTAAAGATCTGCTCAACCCGATGGGCCTCTTGGATTGCGTGAGGAGAAACGTTCAATTTTCTGAGTCGGTCCCGAAGGTTACGTCTTGGCACCTGTTGAAACGTCATGGATGCAAGAGCGCCCATGGCAGCATCGTCCTTCGGAGTACACAGGCATTCAATCCTTTCATGCAGTACATACTCAAAGAACTCGCGCAATGGTTGCCCAACGATCCCAGCGGACTCGATCGCGGTTGTCGCCTTCCAGGGCTTGTCGCGCGTCCAGTTCTTGCCGAATATTTGCTCCTCAAAGTTGGGTCGATGAACAAGGCGGCAGTTCTGCGACGGCAAAAGGGCTCCAATCTGGTCGTTTGCTCGCGTAGCCTCGTCTGCGTCATCCTCATCATGCACCACGCGGTACTTGATCCCGAACTCATTCAGAACGACCTGAAACGCTGGAATTGTCCACTTTCCTCTGCAGTTGATCACAGCAACAGACCTGCGTGCCGCAAGATACGTAGGCCAGTGAATCTCTCCGAGATGGCACAACCTTCTGGCGATAGCATCGAGAGCTGCAATTTCACAGTCGCCCTCGACCATTGTGACTCTGCTTGTAAAGAAAACTTCGTTGGCTGCGGAGTCGAAGTTTAGAAGCATTCTCAGCCTAGAGCGTCGCTCCTTGTCGCCCTCATCCTGGCCAAATATATCTCTTGTTCGCTGAATCGCTACTGGATTGCTATTGTTCTTTTTGACAATGACAATGCCGTCGTGGCGATCTGCGAGGTCAAGGAACACAGGGGAATGCGTTGTGCATACGACTTGTCCGATGCCGCTTTGCGCAATTCTAAGCAATGCGTCCCGCATTCGGCGGCACATCTCGGGGTGTAAATATATTTCAGGCTCTTCGATGAGAAATAGTGTTCTAGAGGCATCGGAACTTCCAATTATCCGTAACTGCTCGGCCCACATCTGAAGCAGAGCGAGCACAATCGACCGCTGTGCACCGTGTCCCTGGTGCTCCGGACGAGTCGAAATATTGCCGTCGAGCACCCGAAATTCGGTCTTGCTTGCCAGATCTGCTGTCACGTCAGGCGCAGTGAATCGCAGATCGGCACAAATGTCGATCAACTCTTTGAGTTTGGAAGTGATATGTGCTTCGACACTCGCCACAATTTTGTGCTTGCCGTCGGACGCAAAGAGCTGCTCAAGTTCCTCCGCGGCTCTCCGAAATCGAATTACCTTATCGTGCTTCGATAGCTGCTGCTCGAACAGGGCGTTAACAATCTTGCGAACGGCAGACTGTTTCTCGCTAACATCTGCCTCGGCGCCGGTCTCACGAAGCGCCGGCACCCATATCACCGTAGGAAGCACCGAATCGAGATTTGACAGGTTACCGCCCGGGTTTGGCGACCACGGCTCTGTCTCCTCGATAAGAGGCGAATTCATCTGCACAGCGGCGCGAAGATAGTTGTCCTTACTTGGTTTGGATAACTTCTTTGACCCCGCTGCGTCTGCGGAATCAACAATCGCTTTCCATTCTGCTCCCAAGTTTGCAAATTCTGCCTTCGATTTCAGATCGGGCCACTCGCGAAATCGATACTGCCTTGTGTCAGGGCTGTATGCGAAGGACTCGGGAATCACTCCAGGGGCTCTCCATACCTTTTTTATTCGGTATTTTTCGACACCGTGATCCACGAATAGATGAACCCTCACCGCGTGCTTCTCCTTGTCGGCGTCGGTGAGCCTGTCGAACTCAAGTTCGACTTCGATTGGTCCGATCGATGGATCGAGGTTGCGAAACTGATCGATCGTCGGCTTGCCGCTTCCGGGGCATGCCAGTCGAATCGCCTCGAGAATGGATGATTTCCCTACGTTGTTTTCTCCAACGATCGATACGAAGTCTGCTGACCCTTGTCGCCTTTCATCCCTTGCTGGGATTGTGAGCGACAACTCCTTGATCGACTTGAAACGTCTAATAACAACCTGTGACAATCTCACGCGTGTAGGGTAGTGGTGCGAAGGCGGCGGTGTCTACTTTTCTCTGCTCCGACACGCATGCGGAGGAATCTGGTCGGCTAACCTATGGAAATGCAGCGTGTTCGACGGCATCTGGCTGTTCAGTGAAACAATGTTCAGGTTGTGCGTAGCGGCTGCTGACCAAGAAGCCGGGAGAGATGCGGCCGAAGTAGTTCGGCAACTGAGAGCATGATCGACCCGCGGCTGGCTAGGACGTCATGGTCGGCATTTTGCGTCAACGTGGTTTGATGCTCTACGCTAAGGCAATGTGCGCGCGAACAAGTGTTGAGAATCAAGCTGGTTGATGCTCTCTCGCTCGGGCTGGCTGATGGCCATCGCGACGGTGAGCGGACCTCGGTCACGGGCGTGATGGTCGGCCCATCGCGCCCTGAGCGTGCCGGGGTGCTCGGACGCGTCAAGGGTTCCCTCGCAGGGCTCGGCGGCTGCGCCGCCCTTGACGCGCCCTGCGCGCCCCGGCGGCCGCGTCGCGCGGGCGATGGGCGGACGGAGCCTCCGGCGGGGGCTCCGGGCACCGGATGGGCGGGCGATGGCCATCGTGCGCGTGAGCGAGCCATCGTCCTGCGTGAGCGAAAAGCGGCCCCCATCCATCATCTACCGGGAGCGTCAACATATGGCCACGAAGCGAATGGCGCCGACATCCACGCCGACTGAGTCCGACAATGCGACCTCGACCACCAGTCACACCTACGCGGAAGCCCTGAAGTATGACGGCACTATGACAGTATAGGATGCAAGCTACGTGCAGTGCTATCTCCGTTCCGAGAATGTGCCTGCGTCGGATCATGGCGACGTGCTTGCGGAACTCATGCTCAAGATCTGCGAGAAGCGGGGAACGCCTATCCGTAGCCCTGGCGTAAAGGTTACGACAATTGTCATTGAGGAGCTAATGTGTCCGCTTCACGGTCGGCACCGAAGCTAGCAACGTCACGGGCGGACAGGGGCGGAGTTAGCGCGGGTGCATACGGAGTATGAGGGGCCCTATGCCGTGCCAATGATATCATTGATTAGTTTATTGGCTCGGTACCGGACACCCTCCGTTGCCCCCCCCCGCCCCCCCCAAGGCGCTGCGGAAACGCGGCTACCGCAAGAACGCGGTCCCCGGCTCTGCCTGGATGGGTTCATTGATTCTCCCGGTGCCCGGACCCTCCCCAGGCTTCGCGATAGCGAGATCGAGTCATATGTCCAGACACTCAGATGCTCTCGAGTGTCGAGCTCTGACTAGACATAAGCAAGGAGCCTTCTGCGATTGATTGGACTTCGATCGAGCGATTGTCTGAGCTCCTGGCTGGCTACGCGCGCACACGCGCCGAGGCGAAGCGAGTGAAGGTTAGTCCGTCCTATCTCCAGACCGTGAGGCGAGTATACGACGCTGCCTTTGGGTACCAGCCGCGGCATGGATCGGTTGCGCGCCAGCGAGAAGTCGACCAAGGGCAGGCTCGCCTGGCGGTTCGCGTTCGAGGAGAATCTGCTGCCGCTGCTGCGTGCGATGAAGGCCAAGGCAGACCCGGACGCGCTGGTGATCTGGATAGCGTGCAGCTAGTCCTTGGCTGTGAGGCTGCGCCGCTACCTGGCGTTCGCGGGAGTCACCCGGCCCGAGCTCTTCGCGGATGACGCGACACGGAAGCCCATCATGTTCCACGACCTCCGCGCGACCGGCGTGACGTGGATGGCCATCCGCAGCGATGATCCGCTCAGAATCATGGGTCAGGCTGGCCATGTGGCCTTCTCCACGACGCAGCGCTACGTCCAGGAGGCCGAGCAACTCGCCGGCCGATTCGAGGCGGTAGTCCCTCCGCTGCCCGCCACCGTGCTGGGCGATGACGGTCACGACGATCCATCAGGCAATCGTCAGGACGACCCAGAGAGCCCGCGGAATGAAGCGAATGTGTCTCCTTTCCAGCGGGCCCCTCCGGACCGGCCGGCGCACGCCGTCGCGACGGCGCTCACGCAGCACTCGCCGCACCGGCGCGATCTTCTGGGCCGACCGGCGCACGTCACCGTGGCACGGTCCGCGATCCAGCCCCCGTCACCGCAGCGGGCTTCGCGATCGGCGCACCCCGCTCTGACGGGCGCCACAACGCCACCGCCGGCGCGGGCAGCGAGGCCCTCAGCGCGGCGTCGCACCGCCGCAGGGTTCTCGAGGCCGATGGTCAAAGGCAACGGTCGCCTGATATGCGGCTCGCTTCGCCCACCGGTGAGAGCGGCGCGGGTGCGACCTCGAGCGCGGCCCGTCGCGGTGGCGTCGGCCGGCTACCTTGACGGCGCGCTCAGGGGCGCACGCCTGGAGCGGCACGACGTCGTCCGTGCGCCAGCGGCGCCCTCGAGCGCGGCCCAATGGCGGCGTCACGGGCCGGTTGCGTCGACGCCACGATGACGGGGTTCGTCGGCAGCTAGATCGAGGCCTCGTCATCCCTCAGAAGCCCGTCAATCTTGCTTAGCAAGTCTCGCTTGACCCGCTGCCGGTTCAGTTCGTCTTCGTAACCGGCCTTGACAGATGCCACCTTAACAACGCCCTTGATCATCATCAGAGCGTCGATCGTTCGCTGCGCCTCATCGTCATCCAAGTCGCGCCGAAAGTGGACAACCAGGCCTTTGACGCTCATTGCAGTCCCACTCCTCGCACAGAGATCTCGCTGGCTTCCCGAAGCATAATGATATTCCGCAATTCACCCATGACTCCCTACTCCCGGAAGTGTCGTGTTCAGCGGAGAGCGCTCTACGTCCTCCCAATCGGCAGCCGTTGCGGAACCCGGCCCGCCTTCGTCACGCTGTACCGGGAAGCTCGTCAGCGTCGCAGCGCGCCGGGCGGGCTCAGTCCCCGTGGCGGCGCGGACAGGGAGCGGCGACCGAAGCCGCGGCAGTGGAGGCGGCGGGAGCTTCGCCCGCGGGCTCCTGGTTGCGAGCTCGGGAGACGGCACCACAGGCGGAGGAACGTCGAGCGCGCGGGGAGGTAGCGTCGGCGGTGTCGAGCTCTGCACCGGCGACGACGCGGGATGCGCCGAGCTCTCGCGCTTGGTGAGGGGCTCGCCGACCTGGATCACCACGGTCTCCTCGGCGTCCGTCCGGTGGTGATCGTGCAGCTGCCAGAGGCGCTCCCAGTACCGCGCCGGCGTGCCGGTGAAGGCCTCCAGCTGCCGGGCAAGGCCGGGCGTCATCGGGAGGTCGCTCCTCAGCAACCGCTCCACCTCCCTCGGCTCCAATCCCGTGCTCTCGGCCAGCTTCCTCCTCCACGAAGGCATCGTCGCGCAGAACGACTCGAGGACCCTTCCCGGCCAGGGGACGGGGCGCGCACGGACGTCTGTCAGCTCCGCGAGCGCCGCGTCGACGTGACAGTCCAGAAGGCGCCGGTAGCGGTCGCGGTCCCCCGCGGCCTGCTCCTTCGCATCGGTGAGGGCTGCCTCCTCGTCGTCATGCGCGTGCTCGCGCGCCTCGCGAAGCCCGCGCTCGCGTCCCAGTGCTTCGCGCGCCGTGACCGCGAAGCCGATCGCGACGCAGGCTATCATCGCGAGCCCGAGCGGCGAAATGAGCCACATCGCACCAAGTAGATCCTCCATCCTATCCATCGCGTTTCGTCTCCTGGACGTGAACGTGCTCGTCGGGAACAACGCGGATCTCGGCCTTGTGCTGTCCGAAGACATCACCAAGGTCACCGCCTGTGAGCTGCCGAAGGACAGCCGAGGATTCAGCGAAGCTGCCGGAGGAGTGCTTCGCGCTCGGCGACGAACCGCCCACGGGGGAACTCCCGCGCGTGGGTGTTCAGCAGCCGGAGAGCCTCGACGTTCGCCGTGACATTGCGGGCCTCGATGGCCCGCCGGGCCTGGTTGATCAGGCTCCGCTCGCGCTCCGCGCCGGTCGGTCGAACGGCGCTCGCCGGAGACGCGGGCCGGCGATCGGTCGTCGTTGAGGGAACGGGCGTGCTGCTCGCCACGGCCTGAACGCGCGCGCTTCCTTGGGCCCTCGGCAACGACATCCCGGGCGCGGCCGGTGCTGCGGCGCTGTGCGCGCGTTCTCCGCCGGCGGGCGCTGCGGCGCTTTGCGCGCCGTCTCGCGCAGGGGACGCCGCAGCCTCCTGCGTAGCGGGCGGGGTGGCAGGGACCGTCGCCGACCCGTACCACGATTGCAGGTCGGGCAGGGACGACACCGAGGAGACGAGCGCGCCGGTCAGCACGGCGAGCGCCCCCTGAACGAGGATCCTCACGCCCAGGCGGTGTAGCGAGGCCACCCACGACGCGCGACGGCCGAAGCCCAGTGCGAGCGGCACGCAGAGGCGATCGCCCCTTCCTTGCGAGCGCTCCTGCGCCTGCCACCGCTCCCGCTGCAGCCGGAGCTCCTGGTGCGCCCGCCAGTGTCGCGTCCTCACCGTGTCCAGCGGAAGTCCCTGCTCGGCCGCGATCTCGGCGAGCGGAACCTCTTGGAGATCGTGTTTGATCACGACATCCCGGTACTTGGGATCAAGTTGGTCTATCAGCTCCCGCGTGAACTTTTCCCGCTGCCGTCTCCGGAGCAGCTCTTCCGGCGTGGGGTACTCGTCTTGGATCTCGCACTCATCGAACGACGTCAGCACCTCGCCGCGGCGGCGTGCGTCACGGACGTGGTTGCGCGCCTGGTTGATGGCGATCGTGACGCGGTACGGCGCTGGGTCTCCCCCCGGGTCGACTCGCTTGTCGGCCTCCAGCCCGCGCAGCAGCGCTTCCTGAGCGATATCCTCGGCGTTTCGCTCTGGCACGCCGTGGCGCCTGGCGAGGCGCCGGAAGAGCTCGAAGCCGGGGAAGACGGTCGGTGGCTTGCCCACGGTAAGCAGCACACTTGAGCGGGCCCAAACGCTTCAAAAAAAAGAACCAACGAGCAACTTTGGTCGGATGATGTATGTCAAGGTGTCATCTTCAGCCGCGCGGAAGCGGATCTAGAGGACGACTGAGCACATTCCGTCATAGGACCGCCAATTCTCGCCCAAACGGCCGAGGTGTCGCGATTTCTGGCGGTTGACGCCGAACGGCCGGCGTCAGTACCGTCCCGGGATGCGTTGCATTGCGCATTCGCTCTCGATATTTCTCACGCTCGGGGTCGCAACAGGCTTCCCGACCTCGGCCAGCGCCGATGATGCACCCCCGAAGGCGCAACAGACTTCACGAAGTCTGCCAGCGCCGCCGATGTCCCCCCCGAAGGCGGGACCGAACGACAGCTCATCGGTGAAGGACCATGTTCGCCGTGGTCAGAGAGCGCGCAATGCCGGGCGGTGGAGCGAGGCCTACGCTGCCTACAAGGCTGCTTTCGACGCCGCGGACCCGACGACCAGCACCGAGCGAGAGCGGGCGGAGATCGCCGGCGAGCTCGGCCTTTGCGAGGTCGCGTTGCACAAGTATCGCGATGCGGCCGAGCACCTTGCCAAGAGCCTCGAACAGCGCGAAGCGCTGCCGGACGCGCTCGAGCGGCGATTCCAGGCAGGCCAGCGCGAGGCAGTGAAGCGCGTCGCTACGCTCGTGCTCTCGGTGGATCCGCCCGACGCCGAGGTGCTCATCGACGGCGAGCGCGTCGGACGGACCGCGCGCACCTACACACTCTTCTTCGATCCGGGGGACAAACACATGGTGCGGGGCCGTGCACCGGGCCACGCGGACGCGTTTCAGGGGTTCCTTGGCGTGGCGGGAGTGGAGCACGAGATGACGATGGAGCTATCCCGCGCGGCGGCGGGGAGCGCCACGGAGGCGAGCAGCACGAAGGACGCCGCGCCAGCGACACCGCCCGCCTTGCGCACGTTGCCCGCTGCGCGCGCGAAGGCTCCCAGCCCGTGGGCCTCCTGGCCGGGGACGCTGCGCATCACGGGGATTGCCGTCACGACGGCTGGCGTGGCGGTGGGCACCATCCTCATGATCCACGCGGGCAAGCTCGATGACGACCTGAGCGCCCGGCGTGACTGGCTCCAAAGCGAGCCGTCATCGAGCACGTCGATGTGCTGGCAAGCGCCTCGGAACTCGCCATGTGGCGAGCTGGCGCGCCTGCAGGACACGCGAAACATGTTCGGCCGCGCCGGTCTGGCCACGGTGATCACGGGCGGTGTCGTCGGTGCCGTGACTGCCGCGTCCTTCTTCACGGACTTCTCTTTCCTGAGATTCAAGCCGGCTCAGGAACGGCTCAACGTATCGCCCGTGGCGAATGGGAACGAAATCGGCGCGCGAATTGAGGGGGTATGGTGAACACGCGGGGGGCCGAGAGAATGGGTCCGCTGGCAGACCGAGGCGCCGTGACGTCGGTCGTTGCTCTCGCAGTCTGCGTGTGGGGAGCTAGCATGCTGACCGCTTGCGCTGCCTATTCCGAGGATTGCTCGGAAAAGCTGGCGTGTGCTCCCGATCCGGAGCACACGCTAGACCCGTGCGCGGGAGAGCCCGGCACAGCGCCAGCACTCGACGAGTGCGGGGTGTTCGTCAGCGAGCAGGGCGACGACAACAGCCCCGGAACCAAAGGAGCGCCGGTCAAGACGCTCCAGCACGCGATCGGGCTCGCCGCGCACGGGCGAGGCCGCGGCGAGGCGCCGACCCGCCGCGTGTACGCGTGCGGCGGGTCGTTCGAGGAGAAGATCACGCTGCCCTCGGGGGTCGACCTCTGGGGCGGGCGCCTGTGTGACGGCAGCGATTGGTCGTATGATGGGTCGTTCGGCGGGCCCAATCACCCGACGATCATCGCTCCGCAGGTGGGTATCCCGCTGAGGGTGATCGCGGATGACAAAGAGCACGCGACGTCAACGGTCTTCGGCGTGCGCGTCGAGGCGGCGGATGCGTCCGCGGACGACGGCAAGTCGTCGATCGCGATGATCTTGAGCCCTGGGGCCAGGGCAATCGTGCGGCAGAGCAAGATCCTCGCAGGCGATGGCAAGGATGGAGAGCCGGGCGAGGACGCGCGGAGCGTTCGCGCGAACTCCGGCGTGCTGGGGAACGACGGCGCGGACGCCTGCACCGCGGACGCGGCGCTGGGCGCGCTTCCGGTCGCGACCGTGTGCGGCGACGGGATCGAGTCGACGGGTGGCCAGGGGGGCGATGGAGGCCTCGAGACGGGCAGCGACGGAACTTCAGGGCTGCCGGAACCGCTCGGGAATCCGGCCGAGCGCGGCCTGGGTGGATTCGGCGCGGTCAGCATGGCATGCAAGGAGGGGGAGAACGGAGCCAACGGCGCTCCGGCGGAGCGCGCTGCCGGAGCGAATGGCGCTGGCCTCCTGGACGAGTACGGATGGGTCGGCGTCCGCGGGAGAGATGGAGAGAAGGGCGGCGTCGGTCAGGGCGGCGGCGGGGGCGGGGGCGGCAAAGGTCGCGACTCCACCAGGAATGCGTGTCCGGCAGGTCGGCCCCAGGGCGGTGCGGCCGGCGGCTCGGGGGGCAGTGGCGGCTGCGGTGGCAAGGGGGGCAAGGGAGGCGACTACGGCGGCGCGAGCATCGCGATCGTGGCGTTGCAGGGGAGCGACCTCACAGTCGATGCGAGCACGGTCCTCGGGGCCAAGGGCGGCGATGGCGGGGTCGGCGGAACGGGCCAGTGGGGAGGCTTTGGCGTCGATGGCGGTCTCGGTGGCCACGGTCTTTTGATCGACGCGTCGCGAGGGTGCCGCGGCGGCTTCGGCGGCGACGGCGGTCGCGGGGGCGATGCCGGCGGCGGTCTCGGGGGCCACTCGTTCGGCATCGGCTCCGTGGGCGCCTCCGTGGCCATCACGGGGCTCGCGAAGGTCTTGCCCGGACAAGCCGGCAAGGGTGGCCGCGGCGGCAATGCATCCGCGGAAAACACGCCTGGCCAGGGGCAAGCCGGGCTTGCGCGGTTCTGGTACCCGTTCGATACGCCGGATCCGGAACCGGCTCGATGAACCGCCCTGTGCTGGCGGCGCACGTCAGGACACGCACATGAGAAAGACCACCGCTGCTATCTTCGTCCTTCTGTTGTCGCCGTGGGCCACTGGCTGCGGAACTGCGCCCGACGTGAACGCCCCTGGCGTGACGCCTTGCGAGGGCACCTCGTGCGAGCAAGAGCCGCCCCCGGAGTCGGTCTGCGCCGAGCACGTCGCCGCCGATATCCTCGACGACGGCTGTGGCGTGTTCGTCGCCGGACCCTACGGTTTTGGCGACGACAGGAACCCCGGCACGAAGGCGAAGCCTGTGGCCACCGTCGAGCGTGCCGTCGAGCTCGCGCGCACGCGACGAGGCCGCGTGTTCATCTGCAACGACGGATTTCCGGTGCATCAGATCAGGGTGCCCTCCGGCGTGGACCTCCTCGGGGGCTTTCACTGCCGGCGATGGGATCGCGACCCTGAAATCCCGCGAACCACATTTTTTCACCAGCCGATCGCCGACCTCGCCGACCCCATGGTGGTCGTCGAGCCCGCGGGTCCCGAGGACAGCGGGGCCGCGGACGGGGTGTCGACGCTCGCCGATCTCAACCTTTGGGCTTTTGGCCCGCTCGGCGTGCTCGTCCAGTCCAACACGGAGGTGGAGATTGTGCGGAGCGAGATCCGCGCAGACGGCGCAGTACCGGGCAGCGATGGCGAGCAGTGGCCGACCAATCAACCGGACGGACCGGATGGCAATTTCGCTGGCGACGCGTGCTCGGCGACCCTCGTCGCCGGCGGACCTGCGGCGGTGAACCAGTGCGAGAGCGGGCACACGAGCGTCGGTGGCAAGGGAGGGGATGGGCTGCCCGACAGCGCCGAGGATGGCGGCGACGGGGAGCCCGCCTACGCTTCGCCTTCGCGCGGCGGCATCGGGGAGCGAGACAACCTCAGTTGCGAAAGCGGATTCACCGGGGGCCCGGGGGCTCCGGGAACGCAGGGCGCGCCCGGCAAGGGCATCGGGCGCCTCACCGAGGCCGGTTGGGAGGGCGACACGGGGGGCGAGGGGACGTGGGGCACCCCGGGCCAGGGTGGCGGCGGCGGCGGCGGTCGCCGGGGCGGGCTGACCGTGTGCGGCGCGGCTTCCAAGGGAGGCGGAGGAGGAGGCTCGGGCGGGGCCGGCGGCTGCGGAGGCCGGGGGGGCCGCGGAGGAGCGGACGGACATCCGAGCATCGGCGTCCTCGCGGTTCACGCCCGGGTGACGGTGCGCGACAGCGAGATCACGACGGTCTCCGGCGGCAAGGGCGGCGACGGCGGGCCGCCCCAGAAAGGCGGCCGAGGGGGCCGAGGCGCACCGGGCGCCGCCGACGTGGACGTCGTCCAGGGCTGCATGGGTGGCCGGGGCGGCCAAGGAGGCCACGGCGGCTACGGCGGCCCGGGGCGCGGCGGCGACTCAATCGGCGTCGCCTACCTCGACGAGGGCCAGCTCACGCTCGAGGGCGTCATCTTCGAGATCGGACAGCCGGGCAGTGGCGGCATGAGCTGGAACCATGATGGCACGACCACGATGGGGCAGAGCGGCGAGAGGTACGAGACGCTTCGCTTTCCCGAGTAGCCCCAGTCACATCACGGGCGATCGGCGCCCGAGTCCACGGGCCAAGTCGCCAGGAACCTGGAAGCCCAAGCGACCATGGCGGCCGGCGGCTCGCCTTCACCATCCCACGATGCGATCAGCGCTTCGAGCTCGCGCGCGGCGGCTTCGAGCTCGCGCTTGGCAGCGATGCCGCGAGGAGTCTTGGGCGATTCAAGGAGCAGGCGAATCTTCGCAAGCGCCTTTGTAACTTCCTCTTTGTGCAGGACCCCATCTGTCGTCACCACCCAGTAGGAAGAACCGCTCTGCACCTCTGGCATCAGAGTCCATGCGATTCGATAAGTCGCCGCGAGCACGGTGAGTACCGCAACGAGCGAATCTGTCATGTTGCTCGCTTCGATATTTACGCCTGGTGCCGGCATCTCACGCGGCGATGGCTTCACCCATGTATGCTGGTCTGAAAACAGGCAATCGTAGAGCCTGATCTCACCCGGAAGACCCAGGCCCGCTGTCACATCGGGCACGAGCACGGTCCCGATCTCCGGCGGCATGCGCTCGCAACCGAACGTCGTTTCGATGTCGCGGGAAATCCATTCCGCGCACGGCTGCTGTTCCGGCAAGAGTTCGAAGCTAGCGTAGCTCTTCCCGATAGCAGCAGACCTGAGGCTATCGTCCGGGCGCGACACGAAACCTGGATCGAATGGGCTTCGATGAACAAGGAAACGCACGTCCCGAAATTCGACTGCGAACAAGTCCTTCGTTTGTTTCACGATCTCAACCGTGCGCAAACTGTGGACAATATAGTAAGGAGCCAGGAAGCTCACATGAAACCAGATCGGCTCACCGGTGGATCTTGGCAGATCGATCGTAAATGAATAGCAGCCGTCCCAGCCGCCGGTGGGGAGGTGTAGCGAGTGATTCATGAGCATGCCAGGGAATCGTTCTGCGATGCGACGCAGCATGGAGTGCCAGCGCTCGTCCTTCGATGCCTGGATCCGCGTGGCCACGAGCCGAGCGTGCTCCTCCGTGTTCTTGCAGAGCTGGACGTCGATACCGCCATCCTTGGTGAGCCCAACCCCACGTGGATAGTATCGATAGACAATGCCGAGCAGCTCATCGATGCTGTGTTTCATGGAATCACTTAACCCTGGCACCAAGCTCTTCATACATCTTGGGGAAACGCTCCCTCATGCAGCTCTTATGCCTCTCGCAGAATATACCTTGCGGAAGATCTCGGCCTCCATTCTCACACAGAAAATCCGCACATGCGTTCGCTACATTGGCGGCATATATTGCCGCCGTCTCTGGTGATGTCAACCCCCAGCGCTCGCTTCGAATGGGCATTCCCACGATGACCGAACACGCTGCGTCACCCTCCAAATTGTGACCGAAATATAGATCTGCCTTTGCCTCCTGCCAACCGCTCACGGTTCCATCGTAGGCGACGATCGTAACAAAATTGAAGGCTCGCGGGTCGATCGGTATCTTGCCTGTGCACCCCATGGTCGGAGCGCCGCTCTGCTGGCAGGGATCTGGCGGGCTCGTCGGGCTAGCTGTCGGCCTCTCCGAGCTGTCGCTCGGGCTTTCCTCCTCGTCTTCGTCTTCGTCGTCCGTTTTGTTGCACTGGATCTTGCGCTCGCTGCCGTACTCCGGTCCGCTCGGCGGCTCCGCCCCGAAGTCCCCCGACGAGACGGAGGTGAAGACAGGAACGGGCGGCCCGACTGGTCCACCTGCACCTTCGCCCTTCACCCACTCCTCGCGGGGATAGCAGTCTCCTACCGTCCAGTTGCATGCCGTTAGCATGCAGATGGCAATGCCCACAATCATCAGCAGAATTCTTTTTGCGTTCATCTTATGCTCCATCGAAGCACAGGGCCGACGACGACAAGCACGGACACGTAGCCTGGGAGTACAAGGCTGCTCCCGCCGATCCAATCCACATTGGCGCTCACCGAGACGCCGAGCGGCCCTGCAACGTACGCGTTGGTTTGCGCATGCGCGCCTACCGCCATCCCGGCAACGTGCCCACACAATGTACTTCCGCAAGCCGGCATGAAGTAGATTGCAACGGATGGGCCCGCACTAAAATCGCCATTCTTCCAACCATATCCGAGAGCGGCGATGGTGCTATTGTAGACACCGGCCCCACCTATCTGGATTGGAGGCACGACGCTGAGCAGATCGTGAACATTTAATAGGATATTGCCGTTGATGCGCCACGATATTCCCGCGTGCGGACTCACCGCCAGGTGCGTCACGGTGCCAGCCTGGATCCCCCCGAAGCTAATTCCGGCACTCAGCTCGGAGGCGTCGGCCTGCGTCGGAACGACACTGAGCAGGAGACCGAACATTGCCGACGATGAGATCTGCCGGTCTGTCGTCCTCATCGTCTCCCTCACGGTCGTCCGAAACACGCGAGCAGCGTGGCGACGCGGCCCATTCTTCTGATCACAGGATCGGCGTCAAACGGAATCTAGACGAGAACACTACACGGGCCAGGGGTCGTACCGTCCAGAGCGTGCGCCAGCGCGCAGCGACCTGCGCGGCTCCGGCGCGTGTCGGCCTGCTGGCGCCAGCTGCTTGTCCACGCCGCCGCGAGAGCGCGCTACCGACGACGCGCCCCGGGCTGCGCGTGTCGGCTGCAAGCCGGACCCGGCGTGGCGCCGCGCGCAGGCAGCGGTGACGGCGCGCTGTGACCGCCACGCGCGGCGCGGCACGACATCGCTCGCGCGGCCACGCCGCCCGCGAGCGCGGCGCCTGACGGTGGCCTGCGCGCTCAGCGGCGACGAGGCGCTAGCGCTCACGCGCCTGGAACTGCACGACGTCGCTCGCGCGTCCGTGTCGGCGCGAGCGTCACACGTCGTGGCGGCGGGCAGCCATGAGACCGGCTACGGATGGCCCGATGGGGCTCCGCAGGCACTGCATCGCAGCCCGGACGGTCCCGCAGCCCTCGCCGCTGCTCGCTGACGTCGCCGCTGTTGCCCCGGCCGGCGGGCCTCTCGGCGTCGTCGAGCTGCCGAGCCGCGCCTACGCCGATCACCACGCGCGGACGATCCAGATCACCCAAGAGCGATATCACCTCGATCACACCGCGCGCGGTACTCCGGCGAGCGAAGCGGGAGAACAGACGGATCAACAGCTCGACCATGCCGCTGCGCAGCCGCGCGCCTTCTATCGACGGCGCCCGCGCGACAAGGGCGGGCCGCGCCGCGTGTCTCACGATTCTGCCGTGCCGCGACCACGCGCGGCTTGGACGCCCGCGCTTGCAACGAGCGATCGCAGGGCCCGACGCGCTTGAGCACACGGACATCGACAGCCCCGAACTCGCCGGCGTCCACCTCGATCCCCGCGCGCAGAGCGGTCGCGGACCTCGGCCCTGCGGCATGTCTGCTCGAGCGCCATGTAGCGCGCTGTCGGCGGCCCCGCGCACTTGCGGCCGCTCTGGAGCGAGGAAGGCGGCCTTCCTGTCTGCGCCGGCGCCATGTACGTCGCGCAGAACGGGCGCCAGCTGGCCGACGCGCGCCGTGCCGACTTCGCGCGCGAAGTCATCCAGGTGAACCTCGACCCGGCGACGGCTCCGCGCGCGCCGGCGTCCACCTCGACCCCGCGGCTGCTGTCTGCTCCGGCGCCAAGCAACGCGACGCCGGCGCGATCCCGAGCTCGCGTGCGTCCATCATGTGGCCGCAGCCGCTCCCGCGGAGCGCCCGGCGTGCCTCTTGATCTCCGCAGCCGCCCCCCCGCGTACTCAACCAGGCAGACGGCGGCGTTGATTCGCTGGCAACGTGACCTCGGGCGGGTGGATGGCGTCGCGGATCATCTCCTCCAGGTAGAAGCGCCTCAAACAGTGGGCTCGGCTACCCTGCGGAGCCGCTGACGCCCGAGCAGGCGCATGATGGAGCGCTACGCGCACCATCGCTCTACATGTAGGCGAACGTAGCAGGATACCCCAACGGAAATCCCGGTTGCCATTCCCTACTAGGCCCGGAGGCGTGCCACACGCGGGCGCGCAACGGGTGGAAGCGTCGTGCCTGGAGCTCGACATCGAGCCCCGGGACAGAGGAACGTGCCCTCGCGTGCCCTGGATACGCGCCGGCGCCGGTGGGATGATGCTGCCCCGTTGGTGACGGGGCAATGGCCGTCCAGCGATGTCGCCTTCTCCGCCAAGGTCACCATTTCGCCAAGCTCGGTCGGATTGCATAGTCGCCTCCTTGAGGGGGCTTGACAAGGAGGGGCAACTGTCGGCTACGCTACCACCACGACGACAGCGGGGGGGCATGCGGGAATGGACAGAGCATTAAGGCGCTCCGCGTGGGGGCGGCGATCAGCGGTCGAGAGGGCTGATGACGCCGAGTGTGCCGCGAACAACAATATGGGTGTAGACCATCGTGATCCTCACGTCTTTGTGGCCGAGCAGCATCCAGGTCGTCTCGATATTGGTGCCCTATGCGCCGCAACCGGTTGCGACGTTGGACGGACGATGAAGAGCACGTAAACTCTAAAGCAATCACTGCACTGCTGTGCGTACATGAAGCCACGATCCACCGTCTTCATCAGCTACAGCCGCCAGGACGAAGCCTGGAAAGACCGCCTGCTTAGCCATCTTGGGGCTCTGGCACATGGGGGGCGGATCGACGTATGGAGCGACAGTCGCATTACTGCGGGCGCGGACAGGCGCGACGAGGTCCGAAGAGCCATCCAGGCGGCGCGCGTCGCCGTCCTACTCATCTCGGCAGATTACCTCGCCTCCGACTTCCTCCAACGCGACGAAGTGCCTAGATTGCTCTCGCGCCGCCGGCGCGGCGGCATCCGCGTTCTGCCGCTGATCATCAGGCCTTGTGATTGGGAGGCCGCGGGTTGGTTGGAGGGTATGTCGGTCCGGCCGCGTGGCCGTCCGCTCTCGGTGCATCCCGACTACGAGTCCGAGTTGACCGTGATTGCCCAGGAGATCCGGCGCGAGATCGTCAGAGAGCCGCGCGCCGATGCGGACACGTGTGCCGAGCGTGAGCCCTCTACGACGCGACCCCCTTCCACGGCGCAGCCCATCCCTACAAGATTCGTCCCCCGGCCCGAAGAGTTCGATGCGCTCCGCCGCGTGCTGCTCAGCGACGATACGGTGCGCAGTATGACGCTGATAAGCCTCCATGGTATGGGCGGAGTCGGAAAAAGCGCCCTGGTTGCTGCGCTATGCGCCGACGAAAGGGTCCAGAGCGCGTTCCCCGATGGTATCGCATGGGCAACCATTGGACGTGAACCGGACAGTTTGATTGAGCCAATGAAGACAATCGGAACCGCCTTGGGCGATTCGATGGCGTCGTACCCGTCGGAGCTCGTGGCGGTCGGCCGGCTGCGGACATTCCTCGCCCAGCGTACCGCCTTGGTGATACTGGACGACGTATGGGACACCCGACACATCGAACCGTTCCTGGTGAACGCGCCGCGTGTGAGGATCTTGTTCACGACCCGTGATGCAGGGATCGCTCTTGCGCTGGGCGCTACCGAGCTCCGGCTTGGACCTATGCTGCCAGACGAGTCCGTCGCACTGCTGCGACAATGGGCAGGACGCGAAGATAATGCCTTTGGGACCATCGCCCGGCGCCTCGGCCATCTTCCGCTAGCGCTGAAGCTCGCCGGAGCACGCATGCGCGAAGGGATGAGCGGTTCGGAATGGCTCTCGATGTTCCAGGGTACCAGACAAATCAAGCTGAGAAGCCGCTCGCGTCGGCCAGAGGACAATGTCCGCATGTCGCTGGAGCTGAGCTTGGAGGAGCTGCCCCCAGAGGAGCGCCCGCTGTACTACGCTCTTGGGATCTTCCCGGAAGACGTGTGGATACCCGAGTCCGTCATCATGAGCCTATGGCAGGCGCTCGTTCCGAGCATCGATGTACACGACTGCCGAGAGCTCGTGACGGAGATGAGGCGCTTAGCGCTGCTCGAGCGCAACCCGGAGGAGCGCACGGTCCGTCTGCATGATCTCTTGCGCGATCTCGCCCGTGAGGCGCTGGGTGAGGCGCTCCCGGCGAAGCATGCCGCCTTGCTCGATGCCGTAAACCCGCGAGGCGTGCCATGGCACGCCATAGCCGATCCGTACCTGTTTAATCACCTCGTCTATCACCTGCGCGGTGCGCGAAGGGATCAGGAGATCGAGACCCTTTTTTTGGATGACGCCTGGATGCGCGGACGGCTTCGTGCCGCAGGCTACCTATGGCCTGGGTATATCAGCGACCTGACAGCAGCTTGGCATGGAATCGCTAATCTGACGGCGCTGCGCGATATAGAGGAAGACGCGCCGCCGGTAGAGCTGGCGCGATGTTTCCGCTATGCATTGATCCGGACCACCATCAACTCCCTCGCGTCGAATTACCCCCCCGAGCTCCTCTCACGAGCCGTAGTGGTCGGCGCATGGGCGCCAGCGCGGGCGGTCAGTGTCATGGCTCATATTCCCGATGCGCTCAGCCGCCTGGAGGCACTCGTCGATCTGGTGGCCAGCGGTAGTTTGCGGCCGCCGGAACTCGATGAGGCAGTGCGGCTCGGGTTCGAGGCCGCGGCAGCCGCCGGGAACTGGGATATTGCCGACCGTCGGGATGCCTGCCTTGGTAGGCTCGCTGGGGCGCTAGAAGGATCGCGCCGCACGGCCCTCGTTGCTCGTGGGCTGGAGTTGGCGTCCAGCCTCGAATCTTCGTTCGCCCGAGTGGGTTTGCTCGCCGCACTATCAATCGCCGATAAGGAAGAAGCGTGCGCGGCACTCGCGGAGGTCGAGCTGAATCAGGTGCTTGATCGCTCTATTCCAAAGTGGGGAGATGTTCTGTGTTTTCTCGCGCCAGTGCTGAGGGGCTCGCAAGTGGCGCGTGCGTTCGACGCCGCGCTCACCGTTAAGCGCGAGTTTGCACGCACGTTGATCCTCGAGGAACTAGCGCCAAGGCTAGATAGAGGGCGGTTAGAACTGGCGCTGCAAGCCGCGGCTTGCTTCAAGAGTCAGTCGAACCGGGCCACGCTGATTGCTGTGATCGCAGCACGTTTCGAGGATCCACGGCGGACTCAATTGCTCGGCGAGGCGCTAGCGCTCGCGGGGGAGTCGCTAGCGCTCGCCGGCATGGATGAAGGGCGAGGGTGGACCAGCGCGCTCGCGAAGCTGGCGCCACTGCTGCCGGAGAATCTTTTGGCACTGGCGCTTGAGGGGACGCTAGGAATTGACCTTAACAACCAGCGAGAGCCGGCGCGACACAATCTGAGCCCACACCTCAGGAAAATATGGCGTTTCGACCTCAGCGACCAGAAGGCGTGGGCGCTGTGCCACCTGGCCCCGTATCTCACGGGAGAGCTCTTGACCAAGGCCACGGAAGCTGCGCGGGAGCTGCGAGATCCAGCGGCCCAGTGCATGGTATTGACCGCCCTCGCCAACAGGTGGCAGGGTGCGGAGCAGACAGCGATCGTCGAACAGGCTTTGAGCATTGCGCTGGGCTTAGAGGATGAGAAAGAGCGCATCGGCGCCATCCGGAATCTCACTCTCCTGCTCACGGACGAGATGCTGCACCGTGTGCTGAATTCGATCCACGGCTTCCCTCTCCAGCTCCTATCGGCGCTCGCTCCGAGGCTCTCGGGGCCTCTGCTTCGGCGCGCGCTCGACTCGGTGAACGCCGCAGGTGATGAGGATGCATATGCATGCGCGCTCAACGCACTCTCACGTCATCTCGATGGCGCGCACACACCTCGGGCGCTCCAGGCCGCCTTCGATATACAAAACCACAAAGACCGGGCACAAACGCTCGCCGCTCTCCTCCCCAACCTTGGCGCCAAAGCGCGAGCGCGCGCGATCGACGCGGCGCTCGATTCTACACTGGATGGCATCGAAGAGATCAGCAGCCAGTCGATTGAAACGCTCGAGTGCCTAGCGCCGTTCCTGACCGATGTGCAGCAGCAACGCGTCCTAGAACGCGTCGCTGGCTTCGAAAATTGGCCCGCCCAAGCCCATGCCCTTGCCGCGATCGCGCCTTGGCTTGCAAACGAAATGATCGCGGCCTGCATGAGCTTCCTCCCGGGACTGAAAAGGCGATGGGGCCGAGAGGGAGTCTTGCGCGGCCTGGCCCCTCGGTTGAGCGGAGCGCTGCTCGACGTGGGGCTCGATATTGCGCTGAAGCGCCCAGGGGTGTCCGGCTCAACGCTGGCGGCGTTCGCGCCGGTACTCGAAGGTAAACAGCTCTACCGGGCGATCGAGGTGGCCCGAAGCGTTCGACCCGCGGTAGATCGCGCGGTTGCGCTGGCCGCGCTGGCCGTGCGGCTGCCTGCTGGACCACGGGAAGATCTTGTCAAAGCTGCTGTCGATGCACTGCTCGCATCCGATGGCTCGGCCTCCCTCCACGGCCGAGCGATTGAAATCGTCTCTCCGCTCATGACCAGCGAGCAACGACGAGCTTGCTTTGAGCATACCTTAGACGTGCTCGAAGAGCCCGCTCTGTGCAAGAGCCTGATCGCGCTGGCACCGCACCTCGATACCATGCCCCGGGAGCGGGCCATCGAGGTGCTGTGGCGATCCGATAAGTGCGCAAGTCGCATCAGGGCGCTGGCCGCGTTTCTTCCTTTCTCGACGGAGCCAGCGACTGTCCGGCGGAAAATCCTAAAATCGATCGTTGATTACCTAGAGGCCACCGCGCACGGGGACTGCGCGTCGTTGTTACGATTCTGCACTGAAGAGAGTGTATTTAATCCGTCCATTCTGTCGCGAGACGTTTTGCATGATGTTGCATTGTATATTATCGAGATTCGTTTAAAATGGCACTGGACATAAGGGGTGGCGTCCGGCGCACACTCGACGACTCCGGGCGGGCAGGAGCATCCACTTGGTGGGCTGGTCCTGCCCCATACGGTCGTCGCGGCCGGCGATGCGCGGCCCGCGCCCGAGCCGCCGCTCCCGGTCGCCCGCCACTGGAGCCGCCATCGTCGGTCGACCTCGCCCCGCCGTTGCCGGTCGACCTCGCCCCGCCGTTGCCGGTCGACGCCGGCCCGCCGCTGCCGGTCGGCGCCCCGCCGGTCCCTGACACCTACGCCGACGAGGACGCGCCTCCGGCGCCGTCGCCACCGTGTTGCCCCCGCTCCCGGACGACCTACTTGCGGGCGCGCCGCCGATCGTGCCGCGGCTCGTCACGCTCGACGCGTCACTGATGCTCGATGCGTCGACGGTGCTGCCGCCCGCTACACCGCCGTCACTGCCGGCCCCGCCCGATCCCGTCGTCGCGGCGGGCGACGCGACGCCTCGCCCGAGCCGCCGCTCCCGGTCGTCCCGCCGCCGGAGCCGCCGTTGCCGGTCGGCCCCGACCCGCCGCTGCCGGCCGGTGCCACGCCATTGCCCGCCGTTCCCCGACGCCTACAAGGCCGCGCTCCACTCGCCCGCGGCCAAGTACGCCTGCAGCGCCGGTCTCGGCGAGGTGGGTCCGCGTGCCAACCAGCGGCAGCCTGGACGCGGTCAGGGGCGGCGGAGCAAGGTTCCAGCGGCTCACCTTCGGTGCGACGCCGCGCGGCCCCGTAAGCGAGCCGACAGGCGCCACGAGGTTCGGGAAAGTGTCAGGGACCGTCCATTCGGATCGCATCCGGTCCGGCAGAGCCGATCAGGGACAAGGAGTGGTTGCTCGGGTGGTCGGCCGGGAGCGTCCAGGTCTTGGCCGGCATGAGAGCCGGGAAGGCCAAGACAGGGTAGACTCGCTGGCCATGCCGGAGCGAGGCGGTCCGACGACGCAGTCGGGCATCTTCTACCAGAACTCGATCGCCGCGCTGTATGTGGGCCGGCTCTGCGATCCACGCGAGCGACCGCGTCGCGACCAGGTGACGCGCGTGCGCGTGGAGGCGCCCGAAGAGGTGGACGACATTGTTGTCACGTACGCCGACGGTCACACCGACTGGATCCAGGCCAAGGAGAAGCTGGAGGCTTCCGGCGAGGTTTGGGAGAAGCACTGGCAGGCCTTCGAGCGGCAACGGTGGACAGCGGAGTTCTCCGACCGGGACGGCCTTGTCCTGGTCACCGGCGCTGTGGACGGGGTGTACCTGGAGCTCCGGGAGATCGCTGGGCGCGCAGACGGCTCTCCCGACGCCGAAGAGTGGCGGCACAGGCTCAACAAGAGCCACGTCGCCCTGATCGAACGCATCCGCCCCTGTCTCTCTCCCTCCCGCAGGGATGATGCCGCACTTCACGCGCTTCTATCGCGGCTGCGCGTGGAGATCTCCCCGCTGGAGCAGATCGAGCGTGACCAGACGCCCCTCTGGATGCCCGCGAGCAGCGCCGACAAGCACGTGCTCTTCTCCCTTCTGCGGGACAAGGCTGGGGGCCGCGCCCGTTACCGAAAGACGTTCCTGGCTCCGGAGCTCCGCAGCGAGCTGAAGGAGCATGATGGGATCGGCATCGTCGAGGCGATCGAGGGCGTGACTTCCTACCGGAGCACGATCGAACGGCAGTTCTCTCGCATCGAGGTGCCGGGCACGGCACTCAGCGGGAACATCGCCGAGCTGTTTCTCTGGCCGAAGCTTCGGAGCATGGACCTGGTGAAGCGGCGCATCCTGTTCGAGGAAGACGATCTCCTGGAGGAGGCGGGCGAGGACGCCGATCTGCGCACCTTCCCGGAGCGTTGCGGGAGCCGCGCTGTCATCGTCGCCGCGGCGGGCTTCGGTAAGTCTGTGCTGCTCCACGCCCTGGCCTACCATCGCGCAAGGTCGGCGTGGTTGCCGGCGCACGTGCCCCTGGTGGAGCTGGCAGAGAGCAAGCTGCCAGTGCTCGATTTCCTCCTCGAGCACGTGAACCGGCGCCTGGCGGTGGATGTCCCTTGGCTCCACTACTGTGAAAACGGCAGCGCGCTCCTCCTCTTCGATGGGCTCGACGAACTCGACCAGGCGGCGCGCACGCGCGTGCTGGACCGTATCAAGGAGTTCTCGAGCCGCTTCTCCGAGGTACCCTGGCTGCTCACGGTGCGGGACGCCGGAGCGCTGAACGCGCCGCTGAATCCCCCCATCTTGACGCTCGAGGTGTTGGATCAGGAGGGCATCTCTGCGATGTGCGAGGCCTACCTGAAAGCGGCTCGGAGCGGCCTGCGCGGGCGCGAAGTCGGCGACAAGCTCGCGCTCAGCCCCGAGCTAAGCCGTCTGGCTCGCATCCCGCTCTTCCTGACGCTGCTCCTCAGCCAGGCGATCCAGCATCCATCCGATCCGCTGCCTCGCCGCCGGAGCGATCTGCTCGAGGGCTACATTGAGACGGTGTTCGACACGGAGAGCCGCAGGCCCCCGCTGTCGCTTCACACCACCAGGGACGACCTCCGGGAGGCTGCGGAGCGCCTCGCGTTTGCCATCCTCGATAAAGCGACCATCGATATCCCGGAGCGGGACGCGCGCAAGGTGCTCCGGGTTACAGGGCAAGCCGACCCCGAGATCGTCGTCAATGACCTCGTTGCTTGCGGGCTCGTGCGGCGCTCCGAGCACCGGCTGAGCTTCGCATTTCCGATCCTGCAGGAGTACCTTGCCGGTTGCTACCTAGCGGAGCGTCACCCGGAGCAGGTGTTGAGTCGTTTCGAGGGCGCGATCTCCCGACCCTGGGCTCAGGCACTGCAATTCTCGCTGGAGCGGCATTCCTCGCCGGATGAGGTCATCCGGGAGCTGCTGGAGCGCGAGGACGACGCGTTCAGCACCATGCTGCGGGCTGTTGGTCGATGTATCGCCAACGGGGCGAAGGTCTCGTCAGAGACCAGGAAGGCGGTCGGCGATCGACTCCTGGTTGTCTGGGCGTCCGATGAGGGGAAGATCGGTGAGCAGGCGGGGCACCTGATCGCGAATGGTTTTGCATCGCCATTGCCGGATCAAGCGCGAAGGAATCTTGAAGAAGGCAGAGGGCTCCAACACGGAGGAGCCGAAATGATCGTGGCGGCCCGAGATGACGAGCTGACGCGGATCATACTTCGATGGATCCTGGACCCGAAACGAGACATCTCGCACCACTATCATCTTCATGGATGGCAGCCTGCGGTTGATCGCATTGCGTCGGAAGCACTGGGTTATTTCGTGACGCGTGCTCGTTCCCCTCGAACAAGAGGTGAGGAGGCCGACGCTCTGGCGCACCTGATCAGAGATCTGTCACCCGAGCGCATCGCGGAGAGCGCGCGTGCTGAATTTGTAGCGGACGAGGGCCTTCCGGATCCGGTGCGACTCGCCGTGCATCTGCTGGGACAAAGTACCCTTCCCGAATCATGCGCCGAGATGGTGGACAGAATCTTCCGAGCACCTGCGCCGGGTGAGGGTCGTCTTCCACATGGATTCTTCACTGCACAGGATTCGCTATGGCGACTTCCTCTGCCAGGATCGCGCTGGCGCCTTTATGTGTCCGACGACAGCATTCATGCGGACAGGAGACGCTGGTTGCTTTCCGGCATCAGTGAGTTCCGTGTCCGAGAGGATGCTCTTCGCGAGGTCCAGAGTCTTCAGGTCGACAGCTCCGAGCAGATGGCTCGTGCTGTGCTCATGATGCGGGCTAACCTGCATGACCGTGGGGCCATGGAGCAACTTTTGACGCAGTTTGCGTCGATGCCAGCAGATGACCTGTGCGTATGTGTAGAGCTCTTGAGTAAATACCGTGCGGGCGATGTGATTGAACGTGGACTTCGCTGTCTCGCTCACGGTCGAACGGACGTCGATGGAAGGCTCAGCGCGGCTCACGCGCTCTCCGCGGTCATGAGGTATGAGGTCGAGCTTAGTGGGTTATCCGGCGGTGCAACGCTTGGGCCGACCAGTTGGCATCCTGCGGCGTCTGAGGTTGCACGGGTGATCTGGGAGTGGTCGAAAGAGGCGGAGGAGCTGTCCTTGATCCGTATGAGGCTGCTCACTGCCGCTGCCGAGATGCGCCATCCAGCTGCAATGTCGCCCCTCCGGCGGGAGCTCGACTCGTGGCTCGACAGGTTGCCATCCTGTACGTTCGTGTCAGAGATCGAAAGATTTGATCATGAGAACTCGATCGAGGCAGCGCTCAGAGTTCTTGCCGCTTCAGAGCTGCGGCTGTCCCCGGCCAAGTTGAAGGCATGGGCCATGAGAGGTAGCTACAACCTGTGCAATGAGGCTATTAGACTTCTCTCGGTCAACGATTCTGGAGACGAGGCGCTTTCCTGTCTGCTCGAACTGTACCATGTTATTATGGATCGCTATCTCAAAGGGCTCCTGCTCGAGCGGTCGGAGCGCCTCGCCCAGCGCCTTGGCGTACGCATTGTGCGCGATGATGATGGCCATCTTGTGCGATCCGGGCCGCTCCCGCACCGCCCCGGCGCCGACCGCCAGGCGAGATGACCGCTGCAGAGCGGCGCTCGGCGGAAGCCCCACGCCGCTGCGTGCCGACCTCGGACGAGCGTTGCCCCGCAGGCTGTGGAATGACGGTGGCTCCTTCCATGTGCGCTCAAGCTGTTGATGTAGGTCGCTTTTCCAGGAAGCTGTCCGATCGCATAGTGGTTCTTCTGTCACCTGAGCGGCCAGGAAAGCGGCGTCTACTGCAAGCAATTCCAGCGCTTGAGCACGTGTGCGAGGTGCTTGCGCTCCAGGCGGGGCCGAGGGAACGCGGTTTCGATGGACATCTTCGGGATCCGGACGACCTGGCTGACCTGAGCGCGCTCTACAGCCAGGAGGATGACGAGGCGCTCTCCGGGCGAGGTCAGCAGGAGCTGGTTCAGTAGATCGCACCACTCGACGGGCTCGTGGGGCGGGAAGGCGCCTGCTCCTTCATCATGCATCATGTGGTGAGGATCCGCGAAGGCCACCTCCCGCCGGCGGTAGGCGTTGCGCCTGCTACCGACGCGAGCGCGCTCACCCCTCCGGTATCGCCGACAGCCCGAGAAGCCGACCGATCGCCTCGTGGACGACACGGGCCGCGTCCTCATCGCCGAGGGCAACGGCACGGCTCAGGGTGCCGGCGAGCGAGGCGACCACGGCGGCCCGAGCCGACGGGTCGGCTGGCGCGAGCTCGCCAAGCTCAAGCGTTGGCGGCTGGGCCCGGGTTGGGTCGATGCCTTCCGAACGGGTGCGATCGGTGGTCTGGTGCCCCCCAAATCCCGGGTGAAGCGACGGATCGCGACGGTTCGGCACCGCAAATTCGTTCCTCCAAGACTTCCCTGGTGCCGCGGAGCAATCGGCATGAAGGTTAATGATTTCAATTGGTGCGGGTCGATGCTCGACCGCGCTAGCTTCCGGTGTGGCCCAACGCGGGCCCAACCCGCCGCTTTCGGGCGCTTCAAGGTCCGCCTCGAGGGGCCCGGCAACGTCGCACGCGGTGGGCGCCTGGCTGGGCAGCGCGGCGGCAGCTTCGTTCGCCGCTCGTGCTTCCGGTGCCGCGTCCACGGGGCCGTCTGCCCCTGCCGAGCCTCCCTTGCCCCTCAGCTCGGGGATCGCCTCATCCAAGGGGGCAAAGTCGCTCGAGCCGAGCTCCGCGACCTTGCGCGCGGCGCGCTTGTCGTGGTGGATCTGGCCGCTCGACCTATACCCGGTTCGGTCGGAGATCCGGGTGTCGTGCAGGCGGTTGTTCAGCCTTGAATCCGTGGTCTCGAACGGCTCAGGCCGAGTAAACCCCGCGCGTCGAAGGTGGTCTCTGAAGCGCGCCGCCCCGTTCTGCCCCGGCAAAGAGTTGCAGCCCCACTTTCCTACGAAGACGCGTACCTCGTCCGGACAGACCTCGCGCCACTTCCGCAGCGCGCGCACCACGTCGGGTGAGAGCGCCCAAGCCCGGGGATCGTCGGTCCTGTTCTCGTCGAGAACAACTGCGCCGCGGTCCGCATGGTCGAGCGTGAGGCGCACGAGAGGAAGAGGGCCGAGTACGTCGAGTAAATGCTTTAGCCTCCCGCGATAAAGATCCGGGCGGCGAATCACCTTCACATGATCCGGATACTCCTCGGCCAGCTTTTCCGAAACAACCCGCTCAGCGAACTCGGCGAAGGTGGTTTCCCCGGAGGCGCGGGCGCGCGCTTCCTCTTCACCCCGGGGCCGAGCGGCGAAGCGCCTGTCGTCTACACGCCTCTGCATGCGTCGTGGGTCCATCGGATCTGCTCCGATGCCCGCCGCTGCGCGGCGCGCGCGACGCCGAGCCCTCCGGCTCGCTCACGCGTGCCATCTCAGCATGATGCCCCCGAAGGAGGCCCCGCCTCCATGGCTCATGAGCATCACGAGGTCCCCGTCCCCGATCCGGCGCTTCTCCAGCGCCGTGAACAGGCTGATGGGCAAGTTCGCTGCTCCCATGTTCGACAGCGTGAGGATGTTGTCCTCGATCCGCTCCAGTGGAATGCCGAAGATCCTGGCGATCACCGGCGAGTACCAGACCATGGCTGCGTTGGTCACCAGGAGATTGACCTGCCCGGGCGCGAAGCGGCCTCCTCCGAAGAACTCGGCCCGGAGCCGCTCTCCCCAGAGCGGGACGGCCGCCACGGCCGCGCGGGCGACCTCCGGCTGATGCATCGTGAAATAGAATCGCTCCTCCGTCTGGGTCTCCCCGAATGCGTATGCGCGCGCCTTCGGGCGCAGGGGCGCCCTGCGCAGCACGAGCATCGAGTCATGGAAGAAGCTGTCCGTGAACTGCCGCGAGAGCAGGACCCCCTTGCCTTCCGGACAGGGCCCCATCACCGCCGCAGCCGCCCCGTCGCCCGCGGCGACCGAGATCGACGAGGTGTAGTCCATGATGTCGCTGTATTTCGTCGAGACGACCAAGAGCACGCGCTGGAGCGCGCCGCTCGCGATGTACTGATGGGCCATATCCATCATCGTCATGAAGCTGTGACAGAACGCGTTGATCCCCATGCTCCGAGCGTTCTTGAGACCCAGCGCGTGCTGGACCCGGAAGCAGGTGGACACCGAGACCGTGTCCGCGGGCAAAGAGAAGGTGAGGAGTAGGTCGATGTCCTCCGGCCTGACCTTCGCTGCCTCCAGCGCCCGTCTGGCGGCGAGGATCTCCATCTCGCTAGGGCGCATCTCCGGCGAGGCCACCCGGCGCTCTCGCATGCCCGCGAAGGGATCACCCTCGATCTTCGCGGTCTCCTCCGCGAGCACGGGGTGCATCGCCGGGGCGTCCCCTGGATCGACGCCTGGGGTGACGATCCTCTTCTCCCACCGGTGCCACGTCTTCACGATGGAGTCCGGCCAGAAGGCGTTGGTCCTGACCTCGTCGGGGATGTAGGCCCCGAGCCCGAGTATCGTGCTGCCTCGTATCACGGTGCAGTCCTCCGTGCATTGGTGTGCTCGCCGGCCGCCCCACTCTACGCGGGGCTCGACAGGGACGACATCTGCTGGAGCGCCTCGACCCGGCCGGCGCCTTGGATCCTGATGTCCGCGTCATGCCGGATGTCGAGCACGACGGGCACCCCCCTCGCGGTAAGCCGATCGAGCAACTCGGCGGTGATCTCGCCGGGTCGTTCGATGAGCGCGGCCGTGGCGCCGAACGAACGCGCCCACGCGACCAGGTCGATGCACGGCGTGTCCCAGCTCGCGTTGCGGCCGAAGAGCTGGCGATAGCCGTGATATACCATGTTGTATCGAGCATCGTTGAAGACGGCATACACGATTCGCAGGCCCAGCTTGATCGCCACGAGGAGCTCGCTCCCCGCCATCTGCATGCCGCCGTCGCCGCAGATGCAGACGACCTCCCGCGAGCGATCGCCGAGCGCGTATCCGATCGCAGAGCAGATGCCCGACGCCATGCTCCCGAGGCCGAGGTGGATGAGGAAGCGATCCGGTCCCCGCGCCGTCAGGTAATGAAGCGCAAAGAGCATGTGCTCGCCGATGTCGGTGATGAAAGTGGCGCCGGGCGCGGCCCTCTCCAGGTCGGCGATGACGCGGTGGGGCGCGACGCGCGGCGACGCGTCTTCCCGGAATCCCTCGGCGTCGAACGGCGAGCACCGCTTCGCCTCGGCGAGCGGCGCCGCGGCGTTCAGGCTCCGGAGATTGAGTCGCTTCGCGACGTCATGGAGCTGCCGCGCGAAGGTCGCGAGATCGCCGGCGATCATGAGCTCCGTCGGGATGTTGCGGTTGAAGACCCGTGCGTCCGTGTCCACATGGATGAGGACGCCGCCCGGGCCGATGGGGTGCGTGGGTCCGATCGAGCAGTCGTCCAGGTCGGTCCCGAGCACGAGCGCCGTGTCGACGCCCCCGGCCGTGTAGCGGCGCGCCCACCAGGAGGCCGCCATGCCGGCATTGCGGAGGGAGAGCGGGTGCTCCTCACTGAGGATGCCCTTGGCCTGCGGCGTCGTCATGAAAGGGATGTTCAGCGCCTCGACCATCCGCTCCACTGCCTCCGCGTGGGGACGGCACGCGGCGCCGATCACCACGAGGGGGCGGCGCGCGCGCGCGAGCCGCTCCGCGGCGTCGATGATGACCGACTCTTCGACGTGCTCCGCGGTCGAGACCGGATTCCACGCGATCTGCGCCGGCCCGGTCGTGGCGACCCCGTGGTTCATCGGCAGGACGATGAGGGACGGGCCCGGATGGCCTGGGTTCCTCGCCGCCCTGAGCGCGGCCATGGCCTGGGACGCGGCAGCCCGGGCCGACGTGACGCGCACCATGGCGCGCGTCACGTTGCGCAGCATCTCCTCGATCCCGACTCCCTCTCTGCCCATCGACTGCAAGAGCCTCGCCCCTGAGCCCTCCCAGGCCACGTCGCCGCAGATGATCAGCATGGGCACGCCCTCCAGATGGGCCGAGACCGTGCCGGTCACGACGTTGGTGGCGCCCGGTCCTGCGGTGACGACGACCGCGGGCACCTTGCCCGTCGCGCGCCAGTACCCCACGGCCGCGAAGGCAGCGTGCGTCTCTTGCCGCGACTCGACGAGGCGCGCCCTGGGCGATCGGAGGATGGCATCAAACAGCGGGATGATCGGCCCACCGGGGACACCGAAGAAGGTGTCGACGCCGGCGGCGAGCAGCGCATCGAGCAAGGATTGCGATCCCGTCCGATCCGATGAAGGCGCAGCGCTCACAGCACCGATTCCCGGGGCAGGCGCTCGCGCGCCCGACGGGGGGACACGCTCCAGCAGTTGCGAGTTTCGGGTCGGTGGCATGGCGGTTTCCGACAAGCGAGACGAGTTTCTTGATACCGGAATATTATTACATTACTTCACGAGGTCGCGTGCACTCAGGCTCGTACCGCAGCCCCATGGTTATCGCATATCATTCTTTTTACTTTCCTCCTATGCAGAAGTCGCCGCAGCGCGGCTACGAAACACGCCTCCTCGCGGTCGATTCGCACCTCCTCCGGTAGATCGTGGCCCATCTACGCCGGTGGACTACCAGGGCTCCACCCTCGACCAGGGACGCCGCGGCTTCGCTTTCGGCGTGCGCCCATCGGCCGATGCGCGGCGTGGGTCATGTCACGCTGCGATTCGTGACATGTCACGCCGCGATTCGTGACATGTCACGCTGCGATCCGTGACATGCGGCGTTGCAGTCCGTGACATGTCACAGAGAAATGGGCCGCATTTCGCGGCGAACGGCTGATTCTGCCGGCGCGTGGAGCGCGACATCTCGAGACATCGAGCGCCCCCTGCCCCTGGCACACGGCGTGCGTTGACCGCTCCGAGCGGACCTGGGACGACAAACCGGTCCATCTCGTGCGGTCGAGTCGGTGCGCCGGCGGTGGCGCGAGCTCTGCGCCATCGCCGAGCGATGTGGAGACGTTCCAACGCGTTTCTCAGGAGAGGTGACATGAAGAAGATGACGGATGATCCGTTCACGCTCGTCGTGATCAACGGCAATGGAGATGGCTACTACGTGATCGACAGCAGAGACCTCGGGCCGCCGAAGCGGCCGCTCGAGCCGATCTGCAAGGAGCTCGTCGAGCAGCGCGTCGCGACCCAGCACGTGCCGTACGCGGATGCGCCGCTGGCCCACCGCCTCGTCGAGCAGGAGCTGGCGCGCGGCGGCGCCGCCGAGGAAGTCGGGCCCGCCGAGTTCTGCGGCACGTTCTACTTCAACCTGAACGCGTTCAAGCCGCAGGACTAGCGCCGTGCCCTGCACCGAGAAGGCGTACTGGCGCGGCACGCAGCGCCGGATCAGTCCGGCCGACACGCTCGCCCGGGTCCGGCCGCTGCTGCGGCGACTCGGCATCACGCGGATCGCGGATGTCACCGGGCTCGACTCGATCGGCATCCCGGTCGTGATGGTGTGCCGGCCGAACGCGCGCTCGATCTCGGTCTCGCAGGGCAAGGGGCTCGACCTCGAGGCGGCGCGCGCGTCGGGCGTGATGGAGTCGATCGAGCAGTGGCATGCCGAGCACATCCTGCGACCGATGGTGTTCGGCACCGCTGCCGAGCTCGCCGCGACGCGCCGTCTCGTCGATCTCGCCGGGCTGCCGCGGCTCGCGATCGGGGCGTTCCAGCCTCATCGCAAGCTGCTGTGGCTCGACGGTGTCGACCTGTTCGACGGTGCGCCGCGCGCGCTGCCGCTCGAGGTGGTCACCACCGACTACACCTCGCCGCGCCCGCCGGGCAGCGGCTGCTTCTTGTCCACGTCGACCGGGCTCGCGTCGGGCAACGACGCGCTCGAGGCGACGCTGCACGGGCTGTACGAGGTGATCGAGCGCGACGCGGTCGCGATCTGGCGCGCCGGCGGCGCCGAGGTCCGGCGGCGCACCCGGATCGCGCTCGACACCGTCGACGACCTCGACTGCCGCGCGCTGCTCCGGCGGTTCGAGCGCGCCGGCGTCGCGGTCGGCGCGTGGGACGCGACCAGCGACATCGGGCTGCCGGTCGTGGTCGCCGAGATCGCGGATCGCGATCCGGACCCGTGCCACGCGCTGTGCGTGAGCGGCGGCCAGGGCTGTCACCGATCGCGCGCGATCGCGCTCGCCCGCGCGCTCACCGAGGCCGCGCAGAGCCGGCTGACCGCGATCTCCGGCGCGCGCGACGACATCGTGGAGCCGTCGCTCCAGCGCGTCCGCGAGACGGACCGGATCGCGGCGGCGCTCGCCGAGCTCGAGGCGCCCGCCGCGCGCTCGTTCGCAGAGCTGCCCGATGCGGCGAGCGACTCGTTCGACGACGACCTCGCCGCGGTGCTCGGCGCGCTGCGCGGCGCGGGGCTCGCCCAGGCCGTCGTGGTCGATCTGTCCCGGCCCGAGCTCGGCGTCGCGGTGGTCCGCGTCGTCGTGCCGGGGCTCGAGAGCATGTGGAACGCACCCGGCTACGCGCCCGGTCCGCGGGCGCAGCGAGCGAGGCCATCGTGATCGTGCTGTTCACCGGACCGAGCCTGCCGCCGGCCGACGTGCCGGCGGTGCCCGACCTGCGCGTGCTGCCACCGGCGGCCCAGGGCGACGTCTACCGGGCCGCGCGCGAGCGGCCGTGGGGCATCGGCCTCGTCGACGGGTTCTTCGAGCACGTGCCGGCGGTGTGGCACAAGGAGATCCTGTGGGCGATGGCCGAGGGCGTGCACGTGTTCGGAGCGTCGAGCATGGGCGCGCTGCGCGCGGCCGAGCTCGCCGACTTCGGCATGGTCGGCGTCGGCTGGGTGTTCGAGCAGTTTCGCTCGGGCGCGCTCGACGCCGACGACGAGGTCGCGCTGACGCACCTCGCGGCCGACCGCGGCTATCGCCGTGTCTCGGAGGCGCTGGTCGATATCCGCGCCACGCTCGACGCGGCGGTCGCCGCCGGCGCGTGCACCCGCGCGGCGGCCGATCGGCTGGTCGCGCTCGCGAAGCAGCGGTTCTATCCCGACCGCCGGTGGCCCGAGCTGCTCGCCGAGGCGCGCGCCGCCGGCTGCGACGTCGCCGCGCTCGAGCGCTGGCTGCCCGGCGGCCGTGTCGACCAGAAGCGCCGCGACGCGCTCGCGCTCGTCGACGCGATGCAGGCCGCGCGCACCGCCGGCGCCGCACCGAAGCGCGTCGACTACGCGTTCGAGCGCACCGACGCGTGGGACCACGCGCTGCCACGGATGCGCGCGGCGCGCGGCGCGACCGCGGCGCCGCTGCTCGACGCGCTGCGCGCGCTCGGCGACACGTCGCTGTACGCGAGCGCGGTCCACGGCGCGCTCGCCCGCGCGCTCGCCGAGGACGCGGCGGCGCGCCAGGGCCTGTCGGTCAGCGTCGACCTCGTCGAGCGCACCGCGCTGCAGTTCCGCCGCGAGCGCGGCCTGTACACCGCCGCCGAGACCCAGGCGTGGCTCGCCGAGCAAGAGCTCGACCCGGCCGCGTTCCTCGAGCTGATGCGCCGCGAGGCGGTCGTGCGCTGCGCGCAGGCCGCGACCGAGCCCGGGCTCGATCACCACCTCGCCGATCAGCTGCGCGCGATGAGCTGCTACGGGCGCGTGCGCCGGAGCCGCGGTGCGGAGTGAGCCGGTCGAGCACTGCCCGCCGCCGCTGCGCACGTTCGCGGCCGCGCACGAGGGTGCGGTCGGCCAGCTGCGCTGGAACGCCGACCTCGCACGCCGCTACGCCCGGCCCGGCACCGCGAGCGGCGTCGCGTGGGGCTCGGGCACGCTGATCGCGCGCGACCTGTTCCTCACCGCGGGGCACTGCTTCGACCGCACCGGCGGCCGCTGGCTGCGCCCGCTCGACGACCGCACCGGCGACGTGATCGGCTCCGCCGAGATCGCCACGAACATGCACGTCGCGTTCAACTACCAGCTCGATCCCGCCGGCGAGCTGCGGCCGACGCACTGCTACCGGATCGTCGAGCTCGTCGAGCACCGCCCGGGCGAGCTCGACGTCGCGATCGTGCGGCTCGCCGGCGCGCCCGGCGCCGCGTGGGGCGTCGCCGAGCTCGCGCCGACCGGCGCGCGCCCGGGCGAGGCGGTGTGCCTGATCGGCCACCCGCTCGGCTTCACGAAGCACCTTGTCGCGGGCCGGTGCGTGGCCGCGTCCGGCACCGCGCTCCGCTATCTCGGCGCGGAGACGTTCGAGGGCAGCTCGGGCTCGGGCGTGCTGCGGATCTCCGACGGCCGCCTGGTCGGCGTCCACACGAACGGCCGGAGCAGCGCGGGCACGAGCTCCGGCGTGTGCGTGAGCGCGCTGATCGCGCGATCGCCTACGCTCCAGCTGGTTGGCCGGGCGGCGGCAGCAGGCGGAACAGCAGCGCGTCCTTGCCCTGCGCCGCGGTCGCGACGCAGCCCTTGAGGTCGGCGAGAGCGCGGCTCGCGGTCTCGCCGAGCATGCGGCCGTCGTCGCGGCAGCGCGGCGCCTCGGGGATCGAGCCGACGTACTTCACGAACTCGTCGTACTTCTCGTCAAGCGGCGGCATCGCCTCCGGTTGTCCGGTCCGGTCGTCACGCGCGAGGCATCGCGGCGCCGTATCGCCGCTGCAACGCGCGGCGCTCCGCTTCCGTCGATGCGGTGATGAGCTCGATGTAGGGCTCGAAGGCGAGCGGCATGGGGAGATCGAAGAGCAGGTGCTTCTCCGGGTCGACGCTCTTCCCCGCGCCATGACAGAGGAACAGCCGCTCCTGGAGGAGCGGGAAGACGGCGAGCGAGGTGAGCTCGTGCCGCTCGATCGTCTCGATGTCGGCGATCGACGGCTCGAGGATCTCATCGAACACGCCGCTCGGATGCTTGAAGGGACCTCCGGCGTGATGGTTCACGTCCTTGCGCACGAGCGCCCCGCCGCGGCCGATCGTGATGAACGAGCGCTCATGAGGCGTGCCCTCCCAGACCGTCACCCGCCGGCTCGTCGCGTTGGGGTGGATCCACGCGGTCGGGAGGTCGACGTTCAGCGGCTCCACGCCCTTGACCCGGCCGATCGCGCTCGACCTGAGGAGCTGCCGGGTGACGCCCGCGCAGAAGAGGACGTCCGCCGGAGCGAGCCGTGTCCCCTGCCAATCGCGATCGCGGCGGAAGTGGCGGAAGAAGACGAGGTAGGGAGACCTGCTCATCTGCGCGAGGACGAAGAGCCCCCGGCGGGTCTCGAGGTCGATCACGTTGCCGACGCCCCAGGTGACGCGCCCCATCGCGGCCGCGACTCTACCCATTCAGGCTCGCGCCCGCGAAGCCAACGTCTCCTGGATCGCGGGCGGTTCTGATGGCGGCAGGTGGGGGCGAGCCAGCTAGTTGCACCCCAGCCGGCACACCATGGCCGCCGTGTAGGAGCACCCGTGATCGCCCCACAACGACGAGCTCGGCCCCGTGCACCGGAACGCGCACCCCCGCCCGTCCGCGGTCGCCTCGGCGGTCAGCCGGTATCCCTCGGCGTTGCAGCTCCCCGTCGACGACAGGCAGCTCGCCAGCTGCGGCTCGCACTGCTCGACCACGTAGCCGGCCGGGCACGTCCAGTCCACGCTCGCCCGGCCGTAGTCCGGCGACCGCCCCGTCTCGGTCGCGATGGGCTCGTGCTTCGAGAAGGTCGGCATCCCCGTCGTGACCTGGAGCGGCACCACGACGGCCCGCTCGCGCGGCACCACCGGGGCGGACGCGTCCTTCGGCTGCACGACGAACGTGTCCCGCCGCGTCTGCCGCTCGCACCCGGCCGTCGCGCCCTCCGGCGTCCACGAGAACGTGAGCTCCGCGCTCCCGTGCGCGGGCACCTCGACCGTGCGCTCGCCGTGGGTCACCCGGACGTCGACCTGCGCCCGGTTCGTGATGAGCGCCTGCGCCGTCCCCGTGGCGCCGTACGGCACCACGCCGAGGTCGACGGGCAGCGGCGCGATCTCGGGCTCGGCGAGCGAGAAGCGGCACACGTCCGCCACCGGGTAGATCGCGTACGCCAGCGGCACCGCCTTCTTGACCTCCATCCGCAGCGCGCCGAACGCCTGCCCGCCTCCCTTGGCGCCCGCGACCGGCGCGCCCTCGACGCCCTCGATGGCCAGCTCCCCGACCGAGGTCATCGTCACCCGGCGGTCGCCCGCCTCGAGCCGGGCCTTGAACAGGCCGAGCGCCGTGCCGTGCGCCTCGCCGGCCGTCACGTCCGTCTCGTAGGCGACCATCGCGCCGCGCTTCACGGCCCCGATGAAGTGCGTCGCGCGACCGCAGGCGCAGCCGCCGGCCGCCGCCGGCACCACGCTCTCGGTCGGCTCGAAGAACTGCGGATCCTCGTCCGCGACCAGCGCCATCGCGACCAGCCGCAGCCGGCGCCGGTCGAGCGTCCCTCCGGCGCTGAAGTACGCGGGCAGATCGACGTCGGCGCCGACGAGGACCGAGTCGACGGCGATGCCCACGTAGCGGAAGTCGATCGCGCGCTCGCCCGGCGCCGGCGCGGGTGCGCCCGGCGCCGCCGTCGCCGCGGGCGCCGCCGTGATCGCGGCCACCGCCTGCGCCGCGGGCGCCGCCCCGGGCGCGCCCGTCGCCGCGGGCGCCGCCGGCTCCGCCTTCGGACGGGCGCAAGCCGCGCCGACCGGCGAGAACGCGCCCGCCGCGCTCCTCGACAGCCCGCGGCCCGGCACCATCGCGCTCGACGTGTCGAGGAGGTAGTCGTGCCGCACGTCGCTGAACGCCCGCGCGGCGGCGAGCAGCGCCCCGGCCTGCGAGCAGCCGCTGTCCTTGCAGGCCGGCAACGCCGCCGCGCCGGCCGGCTTGCGCGGCGGCGGGACCGGCACCTCCGGCGGCCCGGGGCAGCCGAGCGCGGAGGCCAGCGCCCCGAGGAGGAGCCCGCCCGCGCGCAGCGGCGCGGCGCGCCGCCGGCGAGCGCGAGCTGCGCCGCTCACGGCCATGCGATCGTCATCCACCGGACGCGCCCCGAGCCGCTCACCGCATCGTCCGCGAAGAACAGCGAGGCGCCGGACCGCCCCGCGAACGCCGGCGACACGTCCTGCGACGCGCCGCCGGTCAGCCACGCCAGCGGCTTCAGGGAGGGCGCCGACACGTCGCCGGGCGCCAGCGTGAACGCGTTCAGCTCCACCGAGTCCCCCGGGGCCGACGCGAGCACGCCGCGGCAGATCTTGTCGCACGCGAGCGCGAGCGACGAGACCGCCGCGCCGTCCGGGCCGCTCACCACGACGGGCGGGCCCTGCACCGCGCCGTTGCCGTCGACCCGCACGAGCCGCGCGCGCCCGCCGGCCCCCGCGCCCCCGCCGGACTCGTCGGCCGGCTCGTCGATCCAGCCAACGAAGAGCCCGCCTTCGAGCGGCGCGAGCACCGGGCTGCGCGAGTGCTCCGAGGATGCATGGAGGCGCGATTCGTCGCCGATCCGCTGCAGCGTCTTCGCGTCGAGCCGCGCGAGGAAGATGTCGCCGCCGGGCTCGTCGCCCTGGCCAGCCGCGCCGCCCGCAGCCGCGCCGCCGCCCGCGGCCGCGCCGCCGCTCGCAGCCGCGCCGCCCTGGCGAGCCGCTCCGGCTCCCGCGGCTGCGCCGCCGCCCGCGGCCGCGCGCGCGTCGGACCACACGAGCCACACCTCCTGGCCGCGCACCGCGATCTGCACCTCGGCCGCGTCGAGCGGCGCGTTCGTGATGCGGCGGTCCGGCACCGTCCGGTTCAGCGCGCGGTCCACCCGCGCCGCGTACACCTCGGCGTTGCCGTCGCGGGTGTCGATCCACGCGACGATGAAGCCCCCCGCGCCGTCGTAGGCGATCGCCACGTCGGACGCCTCGCTCGCGGCGCCGCCCTGCTTCTTCCGCGGCGCCGTGGTGAGCTTCTTCTGCGCGACCTTCGCGCCCGTCGCGTCGACCTTGGTCAGGTACACCTGCGTCTCGCCCCGCTCGCGCGCGACCCACGCGATCACGCTCTCGCCCTGCGCCGCGCCCTTGCCCTTCGCGTCGGCCGGGAGCGGCGGCGCGGCCGCGATCGCGACGCCGCCGAGCGACGACGCCTTCTGCGAGAGGACGCTCAGCTTGCCGAGGCCGCCCGGGGACACGGCGCGCACCGCGAGCGTCGCGGAGACCTCCTGCCCGCGGGGCGCGGCGTCCGACGCGCCCTCGACGAAGTACGTGACCCACGCCGAGAGCGCCGCGCCGCCGTCGAGCTCGACCGCCGCAACCTTGGCGATGGGGTCGCCCTCGGCGAGGGCGCGCACCGCGGTCGCGCGCGGCGGCGGGTCCTTGTCCTCCCGGAACGCGGGCGCGCGCCACGCGCTCTCGCGCACCGGGAGCGACACCAGCGCGAGCGGCGCCCGCGCGCCCGCCGCGCCGCCAGCGCCGCCAGACGGCGCGCCGGGCGCGGCGCTCGCCAGCGTCGCGCACGCGCCCGCGTGGCACGTCAGCCCGCGCACGAGGTACGGCACGCCGTCCGTCGCCGCGAACGGCGCGGCGCGCACCGGCTCTGCCGCACGCACCGAGAGATCCGGGCCGAACCGCACGAACGTCGGCCAGACCGGCGGCGCGGCCGCCCCGTCGCGCGCCATCTTGAGCGTGGCGGGCGCGAGCGTCACCGCGGCGAAGCCGTCGCCGTCGGCCGCGATGTCGGGCGGTCCGCTCGCGCTGAAGACGAGCGCCGCCCGCTCGGCGCCGAGCGTCCCGTCCGGGCCGACCGACGCGAGGTGGATGAGGCGCCCCGGCCCGCGCGCGCTCGCGCCGCCGGCCTCGCCGCCGCGGGCGCGCAGCAGGTCCTCCCACGCGAGCAGCGCCCGTCCGCCTCCGCCCTGGGAGGGCGCGACGAGCGACACGAGCGCCTGCTCGCCGGACGGCGGCGTCGCCTGCCGCGGCGCCACCACCACCTTGCCGCCCGGCTCGACCGCCGCGAGGTAGACGGCGCTGTCGATGTCCCGCTCGTCGGTCCAGGTGAGCAGGTAACGCCCACCGAGGGAGGCGATCTCGAGATCGATCTGCGCCGTCGGCTCGGGGCTGACGACCACCGGCGCCGACACCTTCCCGGCCGCGTCGATCTCCAGGAGCGCGATGGATCCGAGCTTCCCGTCCTCCGCGGCGTCCTCCGCCTCCGCCTTGCGCGCGGGCTTGCCCTCGCCTCGGCCGCGCGGCGCGGCCGGCGGGAGCACGAGGGCGACCGCCGCGCCCCGCTCGGTGGCGACCGCGTTCCACCCGAGCACCTCGCGCGCGACCGACGCGGGCGCCGTCGGCTTGATCGCGGCGCCCTTGCCCTGCGCCACGACCGTCATGACCACGTCGACGCGGTCAACGCCGGGGTGGGCGACGCCGGCGCGCGCCGCGTCGCCCTGGGCCTCGCGCGGCATCTCCCACAGCACGAGCGCGCCCTGCGCGTTCGGGAGCACGTCGAGCCACGAGATCTCCTCGGCCGTCTGCGCGACGAGGCTCGCCGGGGCGCTCGGCTTGCCGGCGGGGTCGAGCGCGAGCACGCGCACCGCGCGGCTCCCCTCGATCTGCTCGATCCAGGCGGCGAGGTAGCCCTGCGGCGTGGCGCGCACCGCGGCAACGGGCACGTCGGCGGCGACCGGCCCCGCGTCCACGGCGTCCCCGCGCGGCGCGCCGTCCGCGCCGAGGAGGCGCGTCCGGAGGCGCCCTCCCGCGGCGTAGAGCAGCAGCGCCTCGTCGCCGCGCCGGACGAAGTAGGGCGTCGTGTCCTCGTCGTCGAGCTCCGCGATCACGCGGGCCGGCAGCAGCGGCGGCCCTTCCGGCGCCTTCGGCTGCGCGGGCGGCGTCTTCACGACCCGCGCCGGGCGCGCGACAGGGGCCGGCGCGGCGCCGGAGCACCCGAGCGAGAGGGCGAGCGCGGCGCCGAGCAGCGCCGGCGCGCGGCGCCCGAGCGCGGGGCCGGTCAGGCGGCGTGCGTCGCGCCGCGGACCGCGTGGAACCGAGGGGAGAGCGCTGCGGACGAGCATGGCGGCGACCATGCCAGAAGCGAAGAGCCCCCGCTACAGGGCGCCGCGCGCAGGCCACTCCGAGGCTCGGCTGCGCTGGTCGAACGGGCCGATCCGCGGACCGACGGGCCCGGGCGGCAGGCGCGAGGAGCGCCCCTTCGAGGAGCGGCAACCCTCGGTAGGAGAGCTGAGCGCGCTCGATGCTCGCGCCGAGGCAGCGCCGCATGGAGGGCGGGTCGCGCGGCTCGTTCAGAAGGGGGAGCGCGACACCGGCGCCGTCCTTGGCCGGTATCAAAGAGTATTTGCGCCCCATGCGAAGCGCCGGAGTGCCGTGGTGCCCGGGCCAGAGCGGACTCGGTGTACCGGCGATCTGGGTATCTGGGTATCTGGGTAGGGGAAAGGCATTCGCGCCCAGGCGCGGCGCGCCGATTCGTTTGTGGTGAAATGATCTGGCGCGGGTGCGTCGGGGCGGCAACCCCGAATTTCGTTTGATCCGGTGCTGGACACGAGCCGCACCGTTTCCTAGGAACGCGTCGCCCGAGATCGTCCGAGGTCCGCCGCGAAGGACCGGCGTGGAGACGAGCCGCGACAGCGGCTCGCCGGCGCGCTGGCCACGTGTGCGACGAGCCTGGAACGAACCTGGGCGACAACCCACCAGCGGTCGGAACGACGACTGCGGGACTTTCGTCCTGCCCGCGCATCCGAAGGTCGAAAACCACCATGCCCGTACCCAAGATCCCGGACCCACCACCAGAACCTGCTCTATCCACGTGGAAGAGCGATCTCGTCTCGGGGTTCCTCGTCTTCTTGATAGCGCTCCCGCTCTCTCTCGGCATCGCCATGGCGAGCGGATTCCCCCCCATCGCAGGCGTGCTCACCGCCGTCGTCGGCGGCGTGATCGCCACCTGGCTCGGCAGCGCGCAGCTCACCATCAAAGGCCCGGCAGCGGGGCTCATCGTCATCGCGCTCGGCGCGGTCCAGGAGCTCGGCGGCGGGGACAACGCGACGGGCTACCGCCGCGCGCTCGCGTGCATCGTCGTCGCCGCCGTGGTGCAGATCGCCTTCGCGCTCGCGCGCGCCGGCACCCTCGGCGACTTCTTCCCCACCTCGGTGGTGCACGGCATGCTCGCGGCCATCGGGATCATCATCTGCTCGAAGCAGATCCACACGCTCCTCGGCATCACCCCGACAGCCAAGGAGCCGCTCCCCCTGCTGCTGGAGATCCCGGCGAGCGTCGTCCGGCTGAACCCCGCGATCGCCCTGATAGGCGTCCTGTCGCTCGTCCTCCTGTTCGGTTATCCGGCGCTGGCCAGGAGAACACGATGGATGCAGAAGATCCCCGCGCCGCTCCTGGTGCTCGCGGCCTCGATGCCGCTCGCGCTGGTCTTCGACCTCGAGCACAGGCACACGTACACCTTCTCGGTGACGGACTCGATCTACACGATCGGGCCAAAGTTCCTCGTCAACCTGCCGGGGAGCCTGGTGCAGGCGATCGCCTTCCCGGACTTCAGCCAGGTCGCCTCGTCCGCGTCCCTCAAGTATATCCTCATGTTCTCCCTGGTGGGAAGCATCGAGTCGCTGCTGTCCGCGAAGGCGGTCAGCTCCCTCGATCCCGAGCGGCGCAGCGCTGATCTCGACAAGGACCTGCTCGCCACCGGCGTCGGCAACCTCGTCGCGGGCATGCTGGGAGGGCTGCCGATGATCTCGGAGATCGTCCGCAGCTCCGCCAACATCGGCTACGGAGCGAGGAGCCGGCTCTCGAACTTCTTTCATGGCGCGTTCCTCCTGGTCTTCGTCGCCTTCGCGCCGGGTCTCATCCACAGGATCCCGCTCGCCGCGCTGGCCGCGATGCTCACCTTCACGGGCGTCCGCCTCGCGTCTCCCAGGGAGTTCGTGCACACGCTCCGCATCGGCAAGGAGCAACTCGTGGTCTTCGTCGCCACCGCCGTGATCACCATCGCGACCGATCTGCTCGTGGGCGTCGCGGCCGGCATCGCCGTGGAGATGTTCATCCACGTGCTCAACGGCGCGCCGATCCGGAGCCTCTTTCGGCCCGACATCGAGGAGCGCGTCGACGGCGGGCGGCTGGTGCTGCGCGTCAAACAGGCCGCCGTCTTCAGCAACTACCTCTCGATCAAGCGGAGGCTCGCGCGGCACCCCGACGCCACGGCCGTCGAGATCGACTTCGCCGACACCCGCCTGGTGGATCACACGGTCATGGCCAACCTGCACGATCTCAAGGCCACCCTCGAGCGCGAGGGACGGAGGCTGACGCTCTCGGGCCTCGACGACCACGGTCCGATGTCGTCGCACCCGCTCTCCGCGCGGAAGAAGGTCGTGCTCGCACCCGCCATGAGCCGCTGAGCTTGCGCAGCGGGCATGAGGCAACTTTGAACGACAATTCCACTCCACGATTGATATGAACGAACCAGGTTCGACGTTCGGCGCAGGCGAAGCTCCAGAAGAGCGACTGCGCGCCCTCCTCCAGCACGTCGGTCATTTCCTGCCAGCACAGGGGCCGATCGGCGTGTTCGTCCACCACAACACGCTGCACGCGTTTCAACACCTGCCGTTCCACGACGCGCTCGCCGCGGCGAGCGCGCTGTTCGAGGCAGAGCCGTACCTCTCCGAGGCGGAGTTCCGCGCGCACATCGCGTCAGGCCGCATCGACGACCAGGACATCGAGGCGGCGCTCGCCGAGCGCTTCGCCGAGACGCCTGACGAGCGCCGAGGCCCGCTGTCACGCATCGAGATCGAGCGCCTCGCGCTGCGCTTCCCCATCGAGACCGCCACCCAGGCGGGGCTGGGGTGGCGCATCGCCGAGACGGGAGCGACGCGCGAGCTCCGGCCCGATCTGCCGTCCGGGCCGTACCACCGCCTCCTCGTCTACACGGAGCGCTGGCTCGCCGAGCGTCCTCACGCCGCCGCGCGCCTCCTGGACCAGGGCGGCCGCGACCCGGAGTCCCGCGCCGCGCTCGCCCTCTGGGACGCCTGCCGCGGCGTGCCGCTGCCGCCGACGGAGCCCGCCGAGCCGCCGCTCGTCGATCGCGTGGGCGTCGATCGATCGCACCGCGATCTCCTGCTCGCGATCACGGGGGAGGATCCGGCCGAGCTCATCGATCCGCCCTTCATCCGGCTCCTCGGCGCCTACCTCGACGAGGGCGTCGCGCACTGGGCGATGCCGGACCGCGCGCAGGGGCTCTTCCGCGCGTTCCGCGGCCTCGTGCTGGAGGGGTCGAGGCCGGCAGGCGCGCACTTCGCCGGGCTCGACGCGGAGCTCCGCGCGATCGGGGCGAACATGCCGCCAGCCGCCGTGGCCGTCGCCGCCCTGCGCGACCTCGGCGTCGCGGAGCAGCGCTGGGAGGGCTACGTGACGCGCGTGCTGCTCGAGCTGCCGGGCTGGGCGGGCATGGTCCACCGCTTCGAGCACACGCCGAGCGACCGGCCCGCGGGCGCGCCGCCGGCGTCGCTGCTCGAGTACCTCGCCGTGCGCCTGACGCTCGCCCGGTACGCGCTGCGCGACGTGGCGCGCCGGAGGCTCGGGTACCGGGGGCCCCTCGCGGGGCTCGTCGAGCACGCCCGGCGCGCCGCGAGGCCCGTCGAGCCACCGCCGCGCTCGCCCGACGGCGACAGGCCCTTCCGCCTGTTCCAGCTCGCCCAGCTCGCTGGGCTGTCGGTCGCCCAGATCCAGCCGCTCTCGGCGGCGGATCGCGTCTGGGCGCTCGAGGTGCTCGAGGGGCTCGACGAGATGGCGCGGCGGCGCCTCCTGCACGAGGCCTACGAGCACCACCACCGGGTCGAGGTGCTGCACGGCATCGCGGCGAACCTGCGCCGTCCGGAGGACGAGCGCGCGGTCCGCTCGCCCCGGTTCCAGGTCGCGCTCTGCATCGATGACCGCTGCGAGGGGCTCCGGCGGCACTTCGAGGAGCTCTCCCCGCGGCACGAGACCCTCGGCATCGCCGGGTTCTTCGGCGTGCCCATCCGCTACCGCGGGCTCGACGACGCAGGCCACGCGAGCCTCTGCCCTGTCAACGTCGCGCCGGCGCACGAGATCGTCGAGCGACCCCGCGAGGAGGGCGCCGCGCTCGTCCGGAAGGCGCGGCGCAGGCGCTGGGCGCGCTTCGTCCATGCGCTCGGGCACGGGACCCGGACCCTCTCGCGCGGCGTCTTGCTGACGCCGACCCTCGGGCTGTTCTCCACGATCCCGCTCGTCGGCCGCACCCTCTTCCCGCGGGCGTACGCGCGGCTGCGCCGCGCGTTCGAGCGCCGCCTCCTTCCGGCGGTGCCGACCCAGCTCCACAGCCCGCACGAGGAGGGGACGGCGCAGGGCCGCGGAGGCGCGGCCTTCACGGCCTCCGAGAAGGCCGCGCGGGTGGCGGCGACGCTCGAGATCATGGGGCTCACCCGGCGCTTCGCGCCGCTCGTGGTGATGCTCGGCCACGGCTCGATCAGCGTGAACAACCCGCACCAATCCGCGTACGACTGCGGCGCGTGCGGCGGCCGCCACGGCGGCCCGAACGCGCGGCTGTTCGCCGCCATGGCCAACGACCGGGAGGTGCGCGCCCAGCTCCGCGAGCGCGGCATCGACATCCCGGACGGGACCTTCTTCCTCGGCGGGATGAACAACACGACGACGGAGGAGATCGTCCTCTACGACGATCACCTCGCGCCGGCGTCGCACCGCGGCGAGATCGCCGCGCTCAAGGACGCCCTCGGCGAGGCGCGCAAGCGGCACGCACACGAGCGCTGCCGTCGCTTCGCGTCGGCCCCGGCGCGCCTGAGCCCCGAGCAGGCGCTCGCGCACGTCGAGGCGCGCGCCGTGGACCTCAGCGAGGCGCGGCCCGAGCTCGGCCACGCCACCAACGCCGTCTGCGTGATCGGCCGCCGCGAGCTCACCCGCGGGTTGTTCCTCGACCGCCGGGTGTTCCTCGTCTCGTACGACCCGACGCAGGACCCCTCCGGCGCGATCCTCGAGCGCGTCCTGCTCTCGGCCGGGCCGGTCGGGGCCGGGATCAACCTGGAGTACTACTTCTCCCGCGTCGACAACCTCCGCTACGGCGCCGGCACCAAGCTCCCGCACAACCTCGCCTCGCTGCTCGGGGTCATGGACGGCGCGCTGAGCGATCTGCGCACCGGCCTGCCGAAGCAGATGATCGAGATCCACGAGCCGGTGCGCATGCTCACCGTCGTGGAGACGAGCACGGAGACGGCCGCGGCGATCTGCGCGCGGCAGCCGGCGCTCCGCGAGCTCATCCACAACGGCTGGATCCAGCTCGCCTGCCTCGATCCGGCGACGGGCCAGATCGCGCGCTTCACCCGCGGCGCCTTCGCGCCGTTCACGCCCCCGGAGCGCCCGCTGCCCGAGGTGGCGCGGTCGCTCGACTGGTACGCGGGCAAGAGCGGCTTCGTCCCGCCCGCCATCATCCGCGCCACGCCCTCGCGGCCCTCCCTGGAGATCGCCGACCATGCTGCCTGACCTCGTCCTCGGCAAGCTCACCGCGCTCGCTGTGCTCTCTCCGGCGGCGGCCTTCGCCGCGCTCGGCGCCTTCCTGCTCCTCCTGCGCACGCCGAGCGAGCGGGTCGTGTCGGGCGTCGTCCTGTCCTCGCTCTCGATCTCGCTCGCCGCCTCGCTCGTCGTCTGGGGCTCGTCCGTCCTCTCGCCCTACGCCTTCCTCCCGGTGGAGCTCGGGCACTGGTTCGAGGCGTCGGGCTACGCGTTCGACGTCGTCCTGCTCGTCGACCGGCTGTCGGCGACGATGATGGTGCTCGTCTCGCTGATCGCGCTCGTCGCCGGCAGGTTCTCGGTCGCGTACCTGCACCGCGAGGCGGGGTTCGCGCGGTTCTTCCTGCTCCTCGCCCTGTCCTCGGTGGGCATGCTCGCGCTCGTGTCCGCGGGGAGCCTCGACCTGCTCTTCGTCGGCTGGGAGCTCGTGGGCGTGACGAGCGTGCTCCTCGTGGCCTTCTTCCACGAGCGCGCGGCGCCGGCGCGGGCGGCGCTCAGGGTCTACATCACCTACCGGCTCTGCGACGTGGGGCTGCTCGTGGGCGTGGTGCTGACGCACGAGATCGCGGGCTCCTCCCGCTTCGGCGAGGTGTTCGGCGGGGCCGCCTGGCCCGGGCCCGCCGCCGCGATCAGCGCCTCCGGGGCGACGGCGCTCGCGCTGTGCCTCTTCCTCGCCGCGATGGGCAAGAGCGCGCAGTTCCCCCTCGGCAGCTGGCTGCCGAGGGCGATGGAGGGCCCGACGCCCTCGAGCGCGCTCTTCTACGGCGCGATCTCGATCCACGCGGGCGTGTACCTGATGCTGCGCGCGGCGCCCGTGCTCGAGCGCTCGCCCGCGGCGAGCGCGGCGGTGGCCGTCGTCGGCGCGCTCACGGCCGTCCACGGGACGCTGGTGGGTCGCGTGCAGGCGGACGTGAAGAGCGCGCTCGCGTACGCGACGATGTCCCAGGTCGGGATCATCTTCGTGGAGATCGGGCTCGGGTATTACAGGCTCGCGCTCCTGCACCTGTTCGCGCACGCGTGCCTGCGGTGCCTGCAGATGCTGCGCGCGCCCTCGGCGCTCCGCGACGCGCAGGAGATCCGGGCCGCGCACGCGGGCGACCCGCTGCCGCACCTCGGGATCGCCTCCCGCCTGCTGCCGGCGCCGCTCGTGCGGCGCGTGTACTGGCTCGCCCTCGAGCGCTTCCACGTGGAGGCGCTGCAGCAGCGGTTCATCGCGGCGCCGTGCATGCGCCTCGGGCAGGCGTTCGACCGGCTCGAGCGCCGCTGGGTCGCCGCGCTGAGCGGCGTCGCCGAGCGTGAGCCCGGCGGCGCGGTCGCCGGGAGCGCGCGCGGCGAGCGCGCGGGGGCGGCGGCTCCCGCGGCCGTCACGGCCTCCGCGGCCGGCGCGAAGGGGGCGCGATCATGACGATGTTCCTGCTCCTCTCGGCGCTCGTCCTCGCGCCTGCGCTCGCCGCGCTGGCCGCCTCCCGCGCGCGCGGCGACGATGCCGCCCGCCGCGTGGCCCTCGCCGGCGCGGCGCTCACCCTGCTGCTCGCGCTCGCGGCGCTCGCGGTGTTCCACGCAGGCGGCGGCGTCGCCCTCGACGCGATGGGCCCGGCGATGCCGCGGCTCGGCGTGCGCCTCCGGCTCGGCCTCGACGGCTTCAGCGCCTCGCTGCTGCCGCTGCTCGGCTTCATGCTGCTCGCCCTGATCGCCTCGGGCCCGCGCGCCGCGCTCGACCGGCCGAACCTCGCGGCGCTGCTCGCCACGGGCAGCGCCATCCTCGGCGTCTACTGCGCGACCGACCTCGCGGTGCTCGCCGTGGCGTGGGTCGCCGCGCTCCTGCCGGGCGCGCGCCTCACCTCCGGGAAGGGCGCGTCCGATCAGCTCCTCCGGCGGACCTACCGCATCTTCTTGATCGGCGGCGCGGCGCCGCTCGTCCTCGGGATCGGCATCATGGCCGCGCTCGCGGCGCGCCGCGGCGCGGCGCTGCCGTTCGACATCCAGGAGGTCGCCCGCGCCGGCATCCCAGAGGCGTGGCAATCGCCGCTGCTCGCGCTCGTCGGCATCTCCGTGCTGATGCGCATGGCCGCCGTGCCGTTCCACGGCTGGCTGCCGGTGCTGCTCGAGCGAGGGCCGATCGGCGTGACCGTCCTGCTCGCCGAGATGCAGGTCGGCGTCTGCGTGCTGGTCCGCGTGGCGGTGCCGCTCCTGCCCGATGCCTGCGCCGAGCACATGCCGTTCCTCGCCGTGCTGGGGCTCATCAGCGCCGTACACGGCGCGATCCTCGCGCTCACGCAGACGGATCTCCGTCGGATGATCGGGTACCTCGTGGCGAGCCAGAAGGGGCTCGTGCTCCTCGGGATCGCGTCGATGAACCCGCAGAGCGTGAGCGGCGCGCTGATCCAGAGCTTCGGCCTCTCGATCGCGGTCACCGGGGTGGCGATGGTCGTCTGGGCGATCGAGGCGCGGACGGGCACGGCGGACATGAGGGAGCTCGGCGGCCTCGTGGCGAGGACGCCGCGCATGGCCGCCTTCTTCTTTCTGCTCGCGTTCGCGGCGATCGGCTTCCCGGGGGCGCTGACGTTCATCGGCGAGGATCTGCTGCTGCACGGGATCCTGCACGTGCACGCCGTGCCCGCGGTGATGATGCTGGGCGCGACGGCGCTCAACGGGATCACGATGTTCCGCGCGTTCCAGCGCACCTTCCTGGGCCCGATCCCGCGCGGCCGGGCGAGCGCCGCCGCGATCACGCCGCTCCTGTTCCGCGAGCGGGCCGTCCTGCTGTCGATCCTGGCGCTCATCGTGACCCTGGGCGTCGCGCCGTCCCGGCTGCTCGCGCAACACGCGCCGGTGGTGGAGCGCGTCCTCGCGTCGGTCGGCGACGGCAGCCCGGCGAACGTGTCGCCTCACGCGCGGGCGGAGCGAGCGCTAAAGCGCTAGCAGGCGCCCGAGCAGCGTTCTGTACCTGCGCAGCGCGAGCCGGAGCTCCTCCGTCGACGCCTCCCCTCGCCCGGGCTCGCCGTCGACGAGGCGCTGCAGCGCGGCGCGCTCCTCCCGGAAGCTCTGCGCGACCCGATGGATCACCTCGTTCACGAGCGCGTCGGCCTGCTCGACCGAGAGGCGGGGCGCTTCGATGAAGCCCGCCTGGATCGCGCTCCAGCGCTCGGAGAGCTCGCGCGCCTCTTCCGGCGTGAGCACGGGCGCGCGCTCCGGCCAGGGCTCTCCGGTGGGCCCGCCGCGCGCCGTGTAGACGGCCGGCTGGCGGCCCGACTCGGGCGGGATCTCTTCGTCGGCGAACCGCGCCTCGGACTGGCTGCTCTCGCGCGCCGTCACCATCCGTTCTCTGTGCAATGGGCTCACGATGGCCACCTCTCCGCTCGTTCGCACTGTGCGCCCAGCGGGCATAGCAAGCCGCATGCGCGTCCCGATGTGCATCCGCGCCCGCTGCGGCGCGCGCAGCGCGACAAGGCCAGAGGCCCGGAAGAGCGCGAGAAAATCCAGACAGCCCTCCGGGCGCGCCGGGCTGCCCGGCGCCGATCACGCGGAGCGGCGATCCTTCACGGGCCGATGAGGCGGAAGAGTACGGAATACGCCCGGCGCCGGCCGTGCCGCCGCTCGCGCATGCTCGCGCACGCGCGCGCATCACGGAGCCGCCGCCCGAGCGCGGCAGGGCCGCCGCTCGGGCGAGGGCGCGCAGATTCACCTCAGCGACGGGCGCAGCTTCGTCACGACCGCGCGGATCTCCCGCACCACCTGGAGGAGCGCCTCGTCCTCGTCGGGCCACCTGGTCACGGGCTTCTTGTCCCGCGGCACCGCCTGGAGCTCCGCGAAGCGCGTCGTCTCCCAGTCGCAGGGGCGGAGCAGGATCGGCACGACCACGGCCTGCCCCGCGGCGCGCCGCTCCATCGCGCGCGCCACCTGCGCGTCGCCCTGCTCGGACGCGAGGTAGCTCGCGCTCACCAGGAGGAGGACGAGGTCGGCGGCCTCGAGCTGCTCGCCGATCGCGCGCGCGGTGTCCTCGCCGGCGCCGATCTCCCCGCTGTGCCACGGCGCGATCAGCCCCTCCCGCCGGAGCGGGGTCATGTGCGCCTCGAGGCGCGCGAGGAGCTCCTCGTCGCGCGAGGCGTAGGAGAAGAAGACGCGCACCGGCCGCGGCGCCGCCGTCGTCGCGCCCGGCGCGTGTGGCGCCACGGGCGAGGACGGCAACGTGGGCGACGACGGCTGCGCGGCCCGCGGCGCGGCGCGCGGCGGCGCGGCGACGTCCGGCGGCGGCGCGGCGGCGTGCGGCGGCGGCGCCGCGCCAGGCTCGAGGCCGAGGAGGACCTGGGCGACCTCCGCGTGATCGCCCGCCTGGTTCTCGTAGACGATGAGCCGGACGCCCGACTCCTCGAGCAACCTGCGGCGGAACGGCGGCACCCCCTTCGGGAGCAGCGCGAAGTGCATCGGCGGCTGCCCGCCGGAGAGCGCGCGCACGCGGGCGAGCGTCTGGTCGATGTTGTCGTCGGCGAGGCCGAAGCCCACGAACAGGATGGAGTGCGTGCGGTAGAGGGCCCCGAACGCGTCCTGCAGCAGGGGCGAGCCGAAGATCGCCCGGTCGTACTGGTCGCGCGAGAACACCCAGGTGTCCCACGCCCGCAGCGTGCCGTGCAGCTTCAGGATGAAGCACCTGTCCATGGCGACGTCGCCCGCCGGCCGATCGATCATGCGCCACTCGCCCTGGAACGCGCGCTCCAGGAAGCGGTCGATGTTCGTGGTGAGCACGGCCTTGAGCTTCGGCTTGAGCGCGGCGATCGCCCGCGCCAGCTCCGGCACGTCGCGGCCGGTATCGTCGAGCTCCTTGTCGACGGTCCAGTTGAAGTCCTGCGGCCCGAGCGCGAGCCTCGCGGCGGAGAGCGCGTTGATGAGCTGGTTCGAGGAGATGTACTGCTGGATCTCGTCGATGACCCCCGGGTCCGCGCTCCGCCGCCGCGCGCGGTCGCGCAGCTTCTCGGCGAGCTGCTTCCAGGTGGGCATGCCCGCGGCCGCCGAGACGCCGGCGCCAGCGAAGACGATCAGATTCCCTGACGTGTAGCGCTCACGCAGCTGCTCGAGGATCTCTTCATCCATCAGCGATCACGATACCGCGGATCTGCGCCAGCGGGCGGCGCCGCACCCTCACCGCGCCGCACCCTCACCGCACCACACCCTCACCGCGGCGGCGCGGAGCGCCGCTCGGTGGAGAGCGAGAGGCCGACCCCCAGCCAGGCCCCCTCGACGGCGCCCGCCTTCCCGCGGGCGCCCTCGTAGGGCGCAGGCCGGAGCACGATCCCCGGGTCCAGCGTGAGCCCGAGCCACACCGGGCCGCCCAGCCGGGTCTCCACGCCGAGCCCGAGGCCGGCGCGTGCGGACCACGTATCGCGCTCGCCCGCGATGCCATCGACGGAGGCGGCGGCGGGCAGCCTGATCGATGCGACGGAGGCGTTGGCGCCGATCGAGAGGCGCCACGAGGCCGCCAGCCAGAAGCGGTAGTCGCCCGAGAAGCCCGCCTCGATCCAGCGCAGCGGCTCGCCGCCGGACGGCGCGGCCAGCAGGCGGGCGAACAGCGACTCCGTGAGCCGCAGGCGCCGCAGGCCGAGCGCGAGGCCGGCCCCGCCGAGCACCCGCGGCCCGCCCGAGACGATCGCCCCGTAGGGGCCGGCCGAGACGGACAGGGTGTCGAGATCGCGCGAGGCGAGCTCGATCTCGTCCTGCGTTGGGCGCCGCGGCGACGGCGGCCGCCGCGGGGCGCGCGCGCGGCGCATCTCGGCGAGGATCATCTCGGAGGCGGCGATCGCGACGAGCCGCGCGGCCACGTCCGAGGTGAGGCCGGAGACGGCGATCTGCCGCCGCACGACGGCGCGGCCGTCGAGGCGCACCTGGATCTCGAGGCGCGCCGCGGTGGGCCGGTCGACCCACACGCTCGCGACGCGGTCGCCGAGCGGGCCGACAGGCTCGGCGGCCAGCGCCGCGCCGTCCGGGAGCTCGATCTCGAGCAGGCGCCGCACGCGGACGCTCGAGACCTCCTCCGACGCGCCGCGCGACAGGGCGACGCGCACCTCGATGGGCGCCGCCCCCTCGGGCAACCGCGGCGCGACGGGCGCGGCGGCGCGGCCGGTGATCGCCACGACGGCGCGCGGCTCGGCGGCCGCGGCCGGGAGGGCAGCGCCCAGCAGGAGGACGAATGCGGCGAGGGCGAGCGCAGGCGGCTCCCGGCGCGGGGAGCGCGCCGAGCGCAGGCGGCAGAGGCCCGTCCGCTGCGCCGGCTTCCGCGCCGGAGATGATCCGCTGGGCATCGTCGCACGGGCCATCGGGGTGCTTGGCCACATACCCCGTTGCCACCTGAATTGCCTCTTTCTTGTGGTCCGCGACCACATCGCCGAGGCCTCGCTGGCCGGACGATTCCACCGCGACACGCCCGTCGAGCGAGAGCGGCCGCGCGTGCTCGTAATATTTCGCTGCTAGCGCTTTCGTCACGCCGCGTCCCGCGCCGAGCCTCCGGGATCCCCACCCCCGCCGGTGTGATGGTCCCCCGGGCCCGGTGTTTCAGCCCTTCCGGATCAGACTGGCCTCCATCTCCTCGCGCTCGGCTCCCAGCGCGCCTCGAGCTCATCCGAGCTCGGATACCGGAGCCCCTGGATCCGCGGAGCCTCCACGGCCCCGCCGTGCTTCGCGGCCCACGCTTCTCGGATCGTGATCTCGCGGGCGAGGCTCTCGGGTCACGGCGCGCGACCGCGGCGGCGCCTCGCCCCACCCGGAGAGCCGAGCGCGTTGTGCGGCGTGCGGCCTGGGACGATACTGACCCGTCGATGCGTCTGCCCCCCGACCCGACCGAGGAGACGAAATCCTTCGCGGCCGCGTCCGCGACGCCCGCCGGAGCGCGCCCGCACCTGCTCGTGATCCAGGGCGGATCCTCGTCGCGCTTCTCCCTGCCGGCGAGCGGCGCGGTGCTCGTCGGGCGCGCCGCAGAGGCCGATCTCCGCATCGAGAGCAGCGCGATCTCCCGGCGTCACGCGCGGCTGATGGTGACCGACGGCGAGGTGCGGGTCGCCGATCTCGAGAGCCACAACGGCGTGCGCGTGAACGGCGAGCGGATCGAGGGGGCGCGGGCGCTCCGCTCCGGGGACGTGATCACGCTCGGCGAGATCGCGCTGATCCTGCGCTGCGAGGCGCGGGTGAGCCGGCGGCTGGCGGACGCCGCGCAGCTGCGCCAGCGGCTCGAGGAGGAGATCGAGCGCGCCGCCGACTACGGCTCTCCGCTCGCCGTGATCGCCGTCCTGCTGGGTGACGGCGCGCGGCCCGAGGCGGGCCAGCGGGCCATCGCCTCCGTGCGCCTCATGGACACGGTCGGCCTGGGCGGCGCCGCGCAGCTGGCCGCGGTCTTTCCGGAGCTCACCGGCGACGCCGCGCTCGCCGCCGCGACCGACCTCGTGGCGGCGCTCGCCCCGGTCGCGCCGGCGCTGCGCGCGGGCGTCGCCTGCCTCCCTGTGGACGGCTGCGACGCCGACACGCTGCTCTCCATCGCCCGGGCGGCCGCCGAGGCCGCGACCCCGGGCGGCGTCGCCTCCGCGGCGGCCGCCACGGTGCGGCACCGGCTCGGGGAGCAGACGCTGCTCCTCGCGGATCCCGCGATGATCCGGCTCTACGATCTCATCCGGCGGCTCGCCCAGAGCGACCTGCCTGTCCTCGTGCTCGGCGAGACGGGCGCCGGCAAGGAGAACGCCGCCGCCGCCGTCCACCACTGGTCGCGGCGGGGCGGCGGGCCGTTCGTCCCGCTCAACTGCGCCACCTTGCCCGAGGCCCTCGTCGAGAGCGAGCTGTTCGGCCACGAGAAGGGGGCCTTCTCCGGCGCGGCCGCCGCGAAGCCGGGGCTCCTCGAGCGCGCCAGCGGCGGCACCGTCTTCCTCGACGAGGTCGGCGAGCTGCCCCTCGGCGCCCAGGCGAAGCTCCTGCGGGCGCTCGAGGCGAAGCGCATCACGCGCCTCGGCGACGTGCGCGAGCGCGAGGTCGACATCCGCGTCGTCGCCGCGACCAACCGCGACCTCGAGGCCGAGTGCAAGGCGGGGCGCTTCCGGCAGGACCTGCTCTTCCGCCTCGGCGCCGCCACGGTCGACCTGCCGCCGCTCCGGCAGCGGCCCCGCGAGGTCCCCATCCTTGCGCGCGCGTTCCTGGCGGAGGCGCGCGAGCGGCTCGGCGCGCCGCCGGCCGAGCTCTCCGACGCGGTGCTCCGCCTGCTCGCCGCCCACGCGTGGCCGGGCAACGTCCGGGAGCTGAAGAACGCCATGGAGTTCGCGGCCGCGACGATGCAGGGCGACCGGGTCGAGGTCTGGGATCTCCCTCCGCGCACGGCCGGGCGAGCCGCCGAGGAGCAGCCCTCTCCCGGGGCGGCGACGGCTCCGCCGGGCAGCGCGCCGCCGCCTCCGGCCGAGCTCCGGCGCTTCACGCCCATCGCCGAGGAGGTGCGGCAGCTCGAGCGCCGGCGCATGGCGGAGGCGCTCGAGGCCACGGGCGGCGTGCAGACCCGCGCGGCGGAGCTCATCGGCATGCCGGTCCGCACCTTCGTGTTCAAGCTCAAGCAGTACGGCCTCTCGCAGCGAGGGGCGAAGTCGAGATCGTGAGCGCGCCGCCCCACAGCTCCGCGGCGGTGCTCGGGTCCGGCGTCCCCTCGCCTCGCGGCGCGACGGCGCAGCCGTGAGCGCGAGAGGGCCAGCTGAGCGCGCGGCGTGGGATCCCCCCGAGGAGTTCGAGGAGTACCGGATCGTGAGCCCCCTCGGGCGCGGCGCGATGGGTCGCGTCTACCTCGCCGAGGACCGGCTGCTGGCGCGGCGCGTCGCCATCAAGTTCATCGCGACCGAGTCCCCGTCCGACGCGGCCCGCGAGCGCTTCTTCGCCGAGGCCCGGGCGATCGCGCGGCTCTCGCACCCGAACGTGGTGGCCGTGCACCGCGTGGGCGAGGTGCGACAGCGGCCGTTCCTCGTCTCCGAGTACGTGCGCGGCCGGAGCCTGGACCGGCTCGACAAGCCCGTCCGCTGGCAGGAGGCGCTCGCCATCGGCGTCGCGCTCGCGCGGGGCCTCGCCGCCGCGCACCGGAGCGGGGTGCTCCACCGCGACATCAAGCCGGCGAACGCGATCATCTCGGACGAGGGCGAGGTGAAGCTGCTCGATTTCGGCCTGGCGAAGCTCCTGCCCGAGGCGGGCGAAGCGGCGGCGCTCCTCAATGCGCGGGCCGCGGACCGCGACGCCATGGCCGTGGACAGCGGCGCCGCCGCCGGGAGCGGCGGGGACACGGGAGCGACGACCGGCGATCTTCTGGAGACGACGAGATCGCACGCGCCGGGACGCGCGCGCCCCGGCGCGGTGGACGCCACCACGTCGCTGCCGGCGGAGGGCCCCCGCGCCGACGACGGCGGCGCGACCGTGTCCGATGAGCCCGGGGCCGCGCGCCCCCCGGCCGCGGAGACGACGGTCCCTCGCGCGCCAGGCGCGGCGCGCGCCGGGGTCGCCCGCTGCGGCGGCGAGGATGTCGTCGGCACGCCGCTGTACATGGCGCCCGAGGTGTGGCGCGACGAGCCCCCGAGCCCGCGCGCGGACGTCTACGCCCTCGGCGTGCTCCTCTACGAGCTCTGCGCCGGGAGGGCGCCCCACCACGGCGCCGCGCTGGCCGACCTGCCTCGCCTGGCGCAGGAGGTCGCGCCGCAGCCGATCGCGCGGCTCGCGCCGGATCTCGATCCGCGGTTCGCCGCCGTCATCGATCGCTGCCTCGAGCGCGATCCCGCGCGGCGCTTCGGCTCCGGCGACGATCTCCGGGAGGCGCTCGAGCAGCTCGTCGCCCGCCGCGCCGAGGCAGCCGCGCCGGAGGGCAACCCCTACCGCGGGCTGCTCGCCTTCGAGGCGGAGCACCGCGGGCTCTTCTTCGGCCGCGACGCGGAGGTCCGGTCGATCCTCGACCGGCTGCGGGCGCAGCCGTTCGTCCTGGTCACGGGCGACTCCGGCGCGGGCAAGTCGTCGCTCTGCCGCGCCGGCGTGCTCCCCGCCGTCGCGGAGGGCGCGCTCGGCGAGGGCGGCGCGTGGGCGATCGCCTCGGCGCGGCTCGGCCCGCGCCCCGTCGAGGCGCTCGCGGCGGCGCTCGGCCCCCTCGCGGGCGAAGGCGAGCGCGAGCTCGCCGAGCGGCTCCGCGCGGAGCCGGCGGCCCTCGGCCGGGAGCTCCGCCGGCGCGGGACCCCGGTGCTGCTCTTCCTCGACCAGCTCGAGGAGCTCTGCGCGCTCGCGAGCGCCCCCGAAGCGGCCCTCGCGGCCGAGATCCTCGCCGGGCTGCTGCGCTGGGGCGACGGCGTGCGCGTGCTCGCGACGGCGCGCAGCGATTTCCTCGGTCGCCTCGGCGCGCTGCCGGGCCTCGGCGACGAGCTGTCGCCGGCGCTCTACCTCCTGCGCCCGCTCTCCCCCGAGCGGCTGCGGGACGCGATCGTCGGCCCTGCGGCGGCGAAGGGGTTCCGCTTCGCCGCAGGCGCGGTGGAGGCGCTGGTCGCAGAGGCCGCGCGCGCGGACGGCGGCCTCGCGCTCCTCCAGTTCACCCTCGCCGAGCTCTGGGACGCCCGCGACGAGGCGCGCCGCGAGATCCCCGCGGCGGCGCTCGCGGCGCTCGGCGGCGTCACGGGCGCGCTCGCGCGCCACGCCGACGGCGTCCTCCGCGCGCTCTCCCCCGAGCAGCGCGCGGCCGCGCGGAGGATCCTGCTCGCGCTCGTGAGCCCGGAGGGCACGCGCGCGCACCGGACCGACGCGGAGCTGCTCGGGCCCGAGCTCGCCGCGGCGGCGCGCGGGCCCGGGGCGAGGACGGCCGCGCGGGCGGCGCTCGACGCGCTCGTGCGAGGGCGGCTGCTCGTCGCCCGCGAGGCGGAGGCCGGGGCGCAGAGCGCCTACGAGATCGCGCACGAGGCGCTGATCCGGGGCTGGGGCACGCTGCACGGCTGGCTCAGCGGCGACGCGGAGCGCCGCGCGGTGGTCCACCGGATCGAGCGCGCGGCCGCCGAGTGGGAGCGGCTCGGCCGCCCCGCCGACGCGCTCTGGGGAGACCGGCAGCTCCGCGAGCTGCGCGGCGTCGCGGACGAGGCGCTCGGGCCGCGGGAGCGGGCGTTCCTGTCGGCGTCTCGCCGCATGGCGCGCCGGCGCACGGCGGCGCGCTGGGCGGCGGCGCTCGGCGTTCCTCTGCTCGTCGGCGCGGCCGTGGTCGCCGCGCGCCTGAGCGCCGCGCGGGCGCTCGACCGGCGGGTCGACGCGCACGTCGGCCAGGCGTCGCTCGCGCTGGCCGAGGCGCGGGCCGGGTCGGAGCGGTCGAGCGCTCTCGGACAGGACGCGCTCGCCCGGTTCGCCGGAGAGGACACGGCGGGCGGCGAGTCGACGTGGCAGAACGCGCGCGCCGCCGCCGCGGAGGCCGATCGCGCCTACGCGCGCGCGTCGCAGGAGCTCGAGGTCGCGCTCCGCCTCGGCGACGCGGACCGGGCCGACGTGCGCGCGCTCCTCGGCGACGCGCTGTACGAGCGCGCCGCGCTCTCGGAGCGCGAGCGGCGCTTCGAGCAGCGCGACGAGCTCATCAGCCGGCTCGCCGCCTACGACGACGGGGGCGAGCGCCGGCGCCGCTGGGGCGCGCCGGCGCGGCTCGCCGTGGGCACCGCGCCGGCCGGCGCCGAGGTGACGCTCCGGCGGTTCGAGGTGGCGGGCGGCCGCCGCGTCCTGTCGGCGCCGCGCGCGCTCGGCAGGACGCCCCTCGAGGATCTCGACATCGAGCCCGGGTCGTTCGTGCTCTCCTTCACGGCGCAGGGGCGCGCGCCGGTCACGCTGCCCCTCGTGCTCGAGCGGGCCCAGGTCGAGCGCGTCGACGTCGCGCTTCCGGACGCGGGCGCCGTCCCCGAGGGCTTCGTCTACGTGCCTCCCGGGCGCTTCCTCTTCGGGATGGAGGAGGGAGAGCTGCGGCGCATGCTCAACTGCCAGCCGCTCCACGCGGCCGAGACGGGCGCTTACCTCATCGCGCGGCGCGAGGTCACGCTGACCGACTGGATGGCGTACCTGCGCGCGCTGCCGCCGGAGGAGCGCGCGCGGCGCACGCCCGCGGCGCAGAAGGACTGGCACGCGCTGGAGCTGCGCCAGGCGGAGGGCGGCGGCTTCGAGCTCTCGATGCGGCCCACGGCGCAGGAGTACCGCGCGCGCGAGGGCGAGCTGCTCCGCTACCCCGGGCGAGCGCGGCGCGCCGTCCAGGACTGGCGCCTCTTCCCCGTCGCCGCGGTCTCGTTCGAGGACGCGCTGGCCTATGTGGCCTGGCTGGCCGGCACCGGGCGTGTGCCCGGCGCGCGGCTGTGCACGGAGCTCGAATGGGAGCGCGCCGCCCGCGGCGCCGACGACCGGGTCTATCCCGGCGGAGACCGGCTGGAGCCCGACGACGCCAACCACGACGTGACCTACGGGCGCGAGCCGCTCGGCTTCGGGCCCGACGAGGTGGGCGCGCACCCGGCCTCCGACAGCCCCTTTGGCGTCCAGGATCTCGCGGGCAACGTGTGGGAGTGGACGGTATCTGCCGGGCGCGACGGCGCGCCTGTGCTCCGCGGCGGCAGCTGGTATCAGGACGCGGCGTCGAGCGCGAGCAGCAACCGCGAGGTGGCCGAGCCGACGCTCCGCAACCCGCTCATCGGACTACGGCTCTGCGCAACGCCTCCGGCTCCGGCGGGCTCAGGTCCTGGACGCTGAGCCACCCTTGCTTGCTCGGCAGTACTTGCGTGCTGGAGCGTGTGCCCGGAGAGCAAGGTTTGCTCGACCTGCCGCGAGCGCGCCGCCGACGATGCGGCTGGGGCGGCACGCCGATTGCCAGACACGGTGCGCGGCGCGGGCCCGCGCGTGAGGCGAGGCGCGAGCGCCGGATGAGCAAACGAGAGGTACGCTTCATGATGACGCTTTTCACGGGATCCAGGGTGGAGACGCGGCGGGCCGGCGTGTGCGGCGCAGCGGGCGGCGCGTCGCAGTTGCGGCGGGCGGGGCGCGCCGCGGTCGTCGCACTGCGGGGCGCGGCCCTCCTGCTGGGCGCGGCGTGCGTTGGCGAGGAGCCGGCCGATGAGCTCTCCCTCGTCGACGAGGCCGGATCGCCGGCGAGCGAGGCGCAGGTCGTCGAGATCGACGTGGAGCTGGATGTGACGATCGTGCCGCCGTCGCTCAAGGCGTGCGTGTCGTGCATGGAGTTCAATGATATCCTGTCCGCCGACGAGCTGAGAAATCGCTGGGGACAGCAAGGGAGGACGCTCCACGGCATCATGGACGGCGGCGATTGCGAGGCCATGGAGGTGCCCAGGAGCTTTTCCCTGAGCAGCGCAGCCGACGCGGCTGGGGCGCACATCCCCGATGTCCAGGTCCATCAGGGCAGGCTCGTCAGCAGCAGCGGCGCTGTGGAGTGGAAAGGAGCGCGTTTCCAGGCGAGCGTCCGCTGCGCCGGCGGCGCGGGGACTCTCCCTGTGACCGCCGTCATCACGGAGGTGCTCCCCGGCGCGAGCCATTTCGAGCGCGCCTATCGGCTTGACAAGTACCGCGTGATGCTCATCGATCCACGGAGCGGCGCCTCGTTCCCGGCGTGTCGCAACCCGGAGGACCGGACCCGTGGCCATCTGGCGATCGCGCTCCCCGGCGTCTGGAACGAGCACGGGAACCTCGAACACGACCTCGACGCCTTCACGTTCGCCTGCGTGACGTCCGCCGCGGCCAAATGCGACGATTGGGGCTACGGGCACGCGGGCATCCGAGCGGTCGATGTCTCGGAGATGCGCGTCCACGAGGCGTGCACCCGGATGGCGCGCGCCGATTACTGCGGCACCGGTGGCACGTGGACGCGCGACAGCACGACGATCGGGTTCTGGGACAGTGCGACTGTGGCGGGCGCAGAAGAAGCGTATCCGCCGCAGGCTCCGGGCTTCGAGTTCGAGGCGGCGTGGACCGCGGAAGGGGCGCTATGCATGCATCACCCACGCTGGCCAGATCGGTCACCTATGTGTGAAAAAGAGATCCCTTTCTGCGACTCGGCGAAACAGGCCAGCGACCGGTTCGACAAGTCTCTGCTGCTGTTCAACACGTCCAGAACCGAGGGCAACACGATCGGGCTGCCCCGCACCATGCCCCGCACCATGCCCATCGACCCGTAAGCAGCACCCCTCCAGTCCGGGCGGCCAGGCGGCCCCGCGCCGCCCATCCCCGGAGCGCGCGGTCTCCCCGGCTCACGCCTCCTGGCGGAACGCGGCCACGAGCCAGTTGACGTGACGTCCGGTGTCGTCGTCGCTCGAATGGCGCTTGAACAGCGGCATCCTCAGGATGCGCACGTGATCCTGGAGGTTCGTCTTGAAGGGCGAGCCCTGGATGGGCGTCCCGTCGGGCCGCACCTGCCGCCCCTCGATCTTCATCTTCTTCAGCACCTCGAGGGACGCGAGCCGCAGGAGCTCATAGGCCCTGTCCGGGTCCTTGCAGCTCACGGAGACGATGAGCTTGCCGAACGTGGGGTCCTTGTTCACGAGGACGTCCCCCGCCTCGAAGCCGCAGTCGAAGCGGACCTTCAGGTCGGTGAGGCCCTTCTCCTCGAGCGCCTCGCGGATCGGGTCGGTGTCGGGGAGCGCGATGCGATCGAAGATACCCGCGTTGGGCAAGAACAGCCCTTTGCCGCCGTCCCGCGAGTCCCTGAGATCGGGATTCCAGCTCTCCGCGTTGATGCGGAACTCGCGGCTACAGTGGGTCTGCACCACGTGGTCCTGCTCGAAATCGATGGGTTGCCCGTCCGCGATGCGCATCTGCCACGCGACGAGGTTCACGGGGACGCGGCTGCGCTTCCGCTTGATGGCGTAGCTCTCCTCGCTGACGGGGTGCTCCACCTGGATCCGCGTGTTCATCTCCAGGAAGTAGAACTTCCCTTCCTTGAACATCAGCTCGACGGTGCCCGCGCCCACGTAGCCCACGCGGTCCGCGATCTGCACGGCGAGCCCGCAGATGCGCTCTTCCAGGCCCGGGTACCGCCGGAGCAGGGCCGGCGGCGCCTCCTCCTGGATCTTCTGGCTCGCGCGCTGCTCGCTGCAGTCGCGCATGCCGAAGTGCCGCGCGTTGCCGTAACGATCCCGCAGCACCTGCACCTCCAGGTGGATCGTCTCCGGGATGTTCTGCTCGAACATCACGCCCGGCTGCCAGTTGTACGCCTTGATCTCGCCAAGGACCTTCTGGATGGCCTGAGGCACCTGCTCCACGGTCGGGATGACGGCCTGCCCGCGGCCGCCGCCGCCGTTGGCGGCCTTCAGCCGCCCCGGGAACGTGAAGCGCCCAGCCGCATGGGCCTCCAGGACGATCCGCTGGATCTCGCCCGGATCGTCGCTGTCGATGACGATGCCCGGCGTCACCGCGGTCGGGTCGAAATCCTGGGCCATCAGGCGGAATTTGCGCTTGTCGCCGGCGCTCTCCACCACGTCCTGCATCGGGCCGACGAAGACGATGTTCTTCTGGCGGAAGTGCCGGATGGCCGCGGCGTTCTCCGCCAGCGGGCCGTACCCGGGATAGAGCCCCGCGCGCGACAGCTCGTCCTGCCAGCCGTCGCCGAAGCGCCGCTCGAACTCGGCCCTCACCTTGTCCGCGATCTGGGTGAAGTTCGCGTAGCTCTCGCGGAAGCTCCCCTCGAGCCCCACCCCGAACCCGCCGCCCTCCCGCGCGATCCGCAGCTGCAGCGCGTTCGCGTCGTCCTGCAGGCTGTAGAGGACCACGGGGATCTTGCCGAGCGCGATCGCCTCCCGCGTCGCCCGCACGCCCATCTCGCCCTTGTCCGCCACGAGGACGTACTTGAGCTGGCCCGCGCTCACCGTCGTGGCGGGGTAGCTGTCCAGGCGATGCACGGCGGCGTACAGGAGATCCAGCACCTGCGCGTCCTCCCGCAGGAGGTCGCCGGCCCTGGAGCGCAGCAGCTCCGCCGCCTGGTCGCGGAGCGAGGGCTCGTCCTGCTCCAGGATCAGGAACTTGAGGAACCGCTCGTCGTCGAATTCACGGCGCTTCAGCGCCCGGAGCAGCCCGCCCTCCAGGTAGCGAGCGAACCCGTCGCGATCCGCGGCCGTGATCGCCGCGCGCGTGTCCCGGATCCGCGCGAGCAGGCCCTCCGCCGCCGCGAGGAGCTCCAGCACCCGCTCCTCGTCGAGGAGCGCCCTGCGCAGCGCCGCTTCCAGGGGGCGCTGCCAGCCGAAGTGCGTCCTCCACACCTCGCCGTTCGCGATGAGGTACCGCAGCCCGAGGAGGCGGTGCGCGTCCTTGCCGCCGGCCAGCGTGCCCAGATCGAGCAGCACGAAGCCAGGGACGCCCATCGCCGTGGTGAACGCCTCCATCGAGGACACATAGCCGCCCCGGGGCAACACCAACTTCCACGACGGGAGCGATTGAACGTCGTTGCGAGCGGGTAGAGAGCTGGTGCGGACGGCGGTGGTCATCCTGAGCGGTTCTCCGGCGCGGCGAGCAAGCAAGCGCAGAACCGCTGGGGGATGTCAAGCGTGTCCGCCGCGCTCGGCGGAGCGCGATCGGACGTGGACGGGCGCCCCCCGCGCTACGGGGTCGGGCTCGCGTCCGGGGCCGGCGGAGGCTGGGGCGGCGGGGCCGCGTGCTCCTCTTGCTCGGCCGCCTCTTCACCGGACTCGCCGGAGACGATCCGCTGGACGTCCTCGCACCGGCCGTCCGGGTACTTGGCCACGTACTCCTTGGCCATCTGAGAGGCCTCTTCCTTGTGGCCGGCGACCACCTCGGCGCGGATGCGCTTGCAGAACGAGTCCTCCGCGAGGTTGCCCTCGGGCGACAGCGAGCGCGCCTGCTCGTAGTACCTCGCCGCCAGCGCCTGCTCGCCCATGCTCGCGTGCATGTCGCCGAGCTTGTAGGCCGCGATCGGCGCGTTCGCGTCGCTCGGGAAGCCCTCGACCACGCGCGCGAACGCGCGCATCGCCGCGGCGCGATCGCCGCCCTTCCCGCGCAAGAGGTCGCTGAGGTCCATCAGCTCCCTCGCCGTCTTCGCGGAGGCGATGGCGCCGTCGATGCCGCCGCTCTGCTGCTGCAGGCTCTGCAGCGCCTCGGCGACGTTGCCCGCGTTGTACCGCGCGCGCCAGTCCGGCGCGGCGGCGGAGGCGGCCGGCGCGGCGGCCACCGGCGGCTCGATCGGCGCCACCTCCGCGCTCGAGCGCGGCAGCGACGAGGCGCGGGCGCGCCGGGGCTCCGGCGGCGCCACGACCGCGATCCGCTGCCGGATCGGCACGCCCTCCTCGGCGTCGCCGCGCCCGAGCTCCCGCGAGCCGGCCGGCGACGTGAGCTTGACCGAGCCGTCCGCGACGTTGACGTCGATCGCATCGACGTTGTGCTTCACGCGCAGCACGCTGCCCGCCGCCGCCGCGAGGCGGGCCTCGCCGGCGACGATCGCGAGCGCCGCCGTGCGCGTCCCGCTCACGGTGTCGAGCCACGCCTCGCCCTGCACGAGCCGCAGCGTCAGCGCGCCGCCGTCCGCCTGCTCGACCTCGACGGTCGTGCCCGCCGTCAGCGAGATCCTGCCGCCGCCCGGCAGCTGGAAGGTGCGCCCCTGCGAGCCCGCGGCGAACACGTCGACAAACGACGGCGCGTCGTCGGCCGGCGCCACGGCGGTGGGCGCGGGCGCCGCGCGCTCGTCGCTCCAGATCGCCTTGCCGAGCCACAGGCCGCCGCCGAACGCCGCGAACGTCGCCGCCGCGAGCATCGCGGCCATGCCCGCGCGCCGCGGCGACGAGCGCTCGCGCGCCCCGAGGTCGTGCTCGATGCGGTCCCAGACGCGCGCGATCCGCTCCTCGGTCGCGTGGTCGCGCAGATCTGCCGGGGCGATCCGGGGTAGCCCTCGCCGGCTCATGATGAGGCCTCGCTGCTGGTTGAATCTACAAAATGACCGTCGAGGAAGTGTTGCGCCCGCGAAATCCGCCGCTTGACGGTCGCGAGCGAGCAGTCCGTCATCTGCGCGACCGTCTCGAGATCGTGCCCCTCCACCGAGCGGAGGATCCACGCGATCCGGTCGTCCGCCGGCAACGTCTGGAGCAGGGCGTAGATCTGCGCGATCTGCGCGCGCGCGTGGGGCGACGCGGCCGGGCTCGCCAGGGCGTCGAGATCGACCGGCTCGCTCGACTTGCCCATCCCGAGCACGCCGAGCAGCCGCGCGCGCCGCATCCGCGAGCGGACCTTGTGGACGATGATCGACCCGAGCCAGGCGCGGAACGCGGCGGGATCCACGAGATCGTCGAGGCGCTCGTAGGCGCGGAGGAACGCGTCGTGGACGATGTCCTCCACGTCGCGCGCGGAGCCCTCGATGCGCGTCGCGAGGTGGATGGCGAAGGCGACGTGCCGCCGGTAGAGCTGCTCGAGCGCGCCCACGTCCCCGCGGGCGCCGAGCATCACGAGCTGCGCGTCCGGCAGCTCCGCGAGGCCCGTTCCGCGCTCGGCCGGCCCGGTCGCGGCGGCGGACCGCCGGTCCTGCGCGCGCGCCCCCCCGAACCGGCCATCGCCGCGGCCGCGCTCCTCCGGAGCGAACGCGGGCCCGGCGTCGCCCATGTCCTCCTGGGCCTCCGCGGCCGGGGCAGCCGGGGCGACCGGTTCGACAAGGCGCAAGCGCCCTCGCTGAGGTCTCAGAGCCATGCGTTCGTACCAGGGGACATGACTGGAAATGTACAGCTGACGGTGATCGCGATGCCCTCGCGGGAGGCGGAGCGTCGGCCCGGGCGGAGCGCCGCGCCCCGGGCTCCTGTCCAGAGCGGCATCAGGAGCGCCCCGAGGTTCCCACACTTTTCTAGACGCCTGGTCGGGCCCGAGCGGCTCATCGAAAAAACTGTGAGCCGTTCTGGCTCCCCCCGGCGTCTGGGTGGTGGCCGCCGGATTTGCGTGCGGTTCACACGCCTGTTGGTTGTGAGGGTGGCCTGACCGCCCTCTTTTTCGGAGGATTCCATGAAGAAGCTCGTTCTTGCGCTCGCCGCCGTCTCGTCCCTCGTCGTCGCCTGCGGCGGCAGCGCCCCGGCCCCGACCGACCCGGGCGCGGCTCCGGCGGCTGACCCGGCGGCGGCCCCCGCGGCCGACCCGGCGGCGGCCCCCGCGGCCGACCCGGCGGCGGCCCCCGCGGCCGACCCGGCGGCGGCGCCGGCCGACGCCCCCAAGTGAGCTCTCTGCGCGGCACGTCGCTTCCTGGGTGAAGCGCGCACCGCGGAGCGCTTTGGGCGACGCCTCTCCGGAGGCGCCGCCCTCTTTTATTTTGTACCCCTCGTCGCGCATGCGCCGCCAGCCCGCGGCGACGGCGCCGGCGCGCCCGTGCTTTGGCGCCACCCGCGGGGCGTCTCCATGTATGTTCCGTCCGCGCGCGTTCCCGTGGACGGCTCATCGCGGCGCCGCTGCAGCCCGCGAGCCGGTCCCGCTCCTTCTGACAACCCGACCTCTCGTGTCCCCGGGGCTGATCGTATGGGTACCACAAGCCGGCTGAGCTTCCTGCTGCGGTCCGGGCGGCATCGCCCTGGCTTCCTCTCCACGCGCGCCTTCGCCTGGTCCGCGCTCGTCGCCCTCGCGGGGGCCTCGCTCGGGGCGGGCTGCGGCCGCACCGAGACGTGGGAGTACGACAGCTCGTCCGGCGCCGAGCCCCCGGCGTGCGGCGACGGCGCCTGCAACGGCGCGGAGGACTGCCGCTCCTGCGCCCCCGACTGCGGCCCGTGCCAGGGCCAGGGGTGCGGCGACGGCGTCTGCTCGGGGACGGAGACGTGCTCGAGCTGCGCGATCGACTGCGGCCCGTGCGGGGGGTGCGGCGACGGCGCCTGCAACGGCGCCGAGGACTGCAGCAGCTGCGCCGAGGACTGCGGCCTCTGTCCGCGCTGCGGCGATGCCGCCTGCGATCCGGCGAGCGAGTCGTGCTCGACGTGCCCGGGCGACTGCGGGGTGTGTCCGAACTGCGGCGACGGCGTGTGCAGCGGCGCCGAGACGTGCGCGACGTGCGCGGGCGACTGCGGCGTCTGCCAGGGCTGCGGCGACGGCGTCTGCTCGCCGCGGGAGGACTGCCGCTCGTGCGCCCCCGACTGCGGCGTCTGCGAGGCCTGCGGCAACGGCGTGTGCAACGGCGGGATCGAGAGCTGCTTCTCTTGCCCGGACGACTGCGGCGCCTGCGCCACGTGCGGCGACGGCATCTGCTCGGGGACGGAGACGTGCGCGTCCTGCCGGCGCGACTGCGGCGTGTGCTCGGTGTGCTCGAACGGCGTCTGCGAGAGCTTCGAGACCTGCGGCATCTGCCCCCAGGACTGCGGCGCGTGCGAGCCCGTGGACTGCCAGGAGGTGGTCACCTGCGCCGCCCGGTGCATCGACAGCGAGCGGATGCCGCCGGAGTTCAGCGTCGCGTGCGTCTCCAGCTGCGTCTCGCGGGGCTGCCCCAACGCTCAGTTTTTCGCCGATCAGGCCCTCTCGTGCGCCTTCAGGTCGCTCGCCGTCTGCAACGGCGACTTCGCCTGCATCCAGAAGCGGTGCGGCGTCGAGCTCTCGGCCTGCGCCCGGTCCACCTGCTGATCTCTCCCCGGGGCCGGCGCGGGCGTCCGCTTCTCTCGCCCTCGGCCGCCCTCGGCCGCCCTCGCCTCACGCGTCGTCGAGCAGCTCCTTGGCCGTCAGCTCGCTGGCCGCCCGCCCGTGCTCGTACTCGAGCAGGCCGAGCGAGGCGTAGCGCGGCCGCATCCGCGCGGACAAAAGGCCGATCCGCTTCAGGTTCGGCACGATCCGCCTGAACATCGTCCGGCGGAAAAACCCCATCAGGTCGCTCTGGAGCATGAGCTCGTCCCACGCGCAGCGCGTCATGCGGTGAGCGTAGAACTCGTCATAGAACTCGTGCGCCAGGAAGCGGTTGCGCAGGAGCACCGACAGGTCGAACGCCCAGTCCTCACGCTCCCTCCGCGCCCGCTCGTCGATGCCCTCGCGGTAGAACCTGCTCAGCGCGAGCACCCCGTAGTGGACGTGGCGCGCCTCGTCGGTGATCACCGACCGGAGGACGTCCTTGAGGAGCGGCTCGCTCGTCACCTGTCGAATCGAGCCGAACGCGCCGAGCGCCAGGCCCTCGATCATGATCTGCATGCCGAGGAACTTCATGTCCCACCGGCCGTCGCTCATGATCGCGTCGATGACGACATAGAGGTTGTCGTTGATCTCGTAGAGCTTCTCCAGCTTCTGCGTCAGGTAGGCGTGGAACACCTCGACGTGGCGCCCCTCGTCGGCGACCTGCGTGCTCCCGTAGAGCTTCGCGTCGAGCGACGGCACGCACTCCGTGATCTGCGACGCCGCGAACAAGGCGCCCTGCTCGCCGTGCAGGAACTGGCTCAGCATCCAGGAGAGCAGCCCGTGGCGCTGCGTCGCGCGCTCCCGCTCGGAGAGCCTGCCCCAGGCGGGCAGCTTGGACGGCGGCATCCAGCCGTCGGGCAAGAGCGGCATTGCCGGGTCGAGCCAGTCGACGCTCCGCGACCAGTCGAGGTCTGTCGCAGCGTCCCACTGGGACGTCTTGGCGAGGTGGTAGAGCCTCGCCATGTCGGGGTCGTCCCGCCCGTAACTCCAGTTAAAGCTGGCCTCGTATCCAACCGAGATATCGGTCGAGACCACGCCCTTGCCCCGCCGCTGGACGAAGCCGCGGAAGGCGGGCCCGAGGAGCGAGGCGAGCACACGGACGTTACCGCTGCTCGACGCGTCGCGAAGGAGAGGGGCGGAATCGAGGAGGGTCTGGAGTGCTTGCTGAAGGCGCATGGACATGAGAGCTTTCCGGAGCGGCGAGGCGCTGGCGCGGTGCCGAGCGACCCGCGGGCGGCCCTTATAATGGCACCTATCATCGAGCGGCAATCGCCCCTCGCTCGTTTTTACGTCGTCATATCGACTCCGGGAGCTCCCGAGTCGGCCAGGGGGTCCACGCCGAGCGCGCGCCCGTCGCCGACCTGACATCGCGCGTCGCGGGGGCGCGGCGCGCGTCGCTGAAGGGCCGACGCTGGCCGCGTCAGAGCGCGCGGCACCGCAGCGTCGGCGCCGGCGAGGAGCAGTGCCCGGAGAGCTCGCCGATCAGCAGGAGCCCGGGCGGCCCCGCGGAGAGCTCGAGTCCGCCGATCCCGCGGACCGCCGCCTCCGTCGCGCAGAGCGCGTGCACCGCGTCGACGGGCGCCCACGCCCCGACCCGGGCCAGGTCGCCGCCGATGATCTCCGGGTGGTTCGCCGAGCGCACCACGACCTGCCCGGCGTGCAGGCACAGGTTCGTGTGCACGCGCGTGTCCGGGCCGCTCCTCAGCGCGATCTCCTCGTGGAGCGAGGCGGCGATCTCGATCACCGCCGCGCGCTCGATCAGCGACTCCCGCAGCTCGCTGGAGAGGAGGCGCACGGCGAGGATCTCGCTGCCGGTCACGGAGACCAGCGTGAGCCCGGCGTCGCGGAGGCGCTCCTCCGCGAGGTCGAGCACGAGGCCGAGCTCCTCGGCGAGCGCGTCGTCGAGATCCTCGGCGTCGGTGCGCACCCGGAGATCGAGGTAGATCGCGATCGCGTCGGTCTGGAGCTCCGGCATGCTGCTCCGCCCCGACGTCGGCTCGCCGACCGCCTCGCGCAGCGTGTAGAGGAAGCTCTTCACCGAAGGATAGCGGTGCTCCGGCTGCTTCTCCATGCAGCGCAGCACCACCGCGTCGAGCGCGGGCGGCAGCGGGGTCCGCCGGCTCGGGCGCGGCGCGGGCTCCTCCAGGTGCTGCCGGAGCAGCTCGGTCGCGTCCGGCGAGTAGAACGGGAGCTTGCCCGTGAGGAGCCTGTGCAAGAGGACGCCGAGCGCATACACGTCCACGCGCGCGTCGAGGACGCCGCCGAGGATCTGCTCGGGCGCCATGATCGTGAGGGTGCCAGGCGCCCTGCCCGCCGTGGTGAAGCCGCTCGCCCCCTCGTCCGGCTCCATCAGCTTGGCGATCCCGAAATCGAGGAGCTTGATCGCCCGCGGGGCGCCCCGCGAGACGAAGATGTTGCTGCCCTTCACGTCGCGATGGATGATCCCGGCCGCGTGCGCCGCGTCGAGCGCCGAGCAGACCGGCTCGAGCAGCTCGAGCGCCTGCTCCGGCGAGAGCCGCCCCTCCTGCCGGAGGAGCACGTCGAGCGTCACCCCGTCGAGGTGCTCCATCATATAAAATGGCCGGCCGTCCGCGAGCTCGCCGGCGTCATGAATCTCGACGATCCCGGGGTGGTTGAGCAGCCGCACCACCTCGATCTCGCGCAGGAAGCGCTTCACCATCTTCGGCGACGCGGCGAGCGTCCCGTGGAGCACCTTCATCGCCACGCGCTCGCCGGTCCGGAGGTGAATGGCCTCGTACACGGCCCCGCATCCGCCCCGGGCGATAGGCGACACAACGGTGTACTCACCCGCCCGCGTGCCGCACGGCAGCTCGCCTCGGGAAAAGGATCTCTCCTCCAGCGAAAATGCCCGCGTCTCGTTATCTCGTGTCGCCAAAACATCCATCGTCATACCCCCCCCGATGCGACTAAGGACTCACCCGAGCGAGGATTTTCTCCGCGCCAGACGGCCGGGTTGGCGCTACACGCCGCTTCGCCAAGTGGTACAGTAAATCCATCGTTATCCTTACGGTAGCCTATTCCATCTGCTAGCAGAACGGACGCGGAGGGGGGACAGATGAAGAGGCGAATCCGAGCGCTGTGCGCACACACATTCCTGTTGGCTTCAGTGCCGTGCTGCGGTGGCAGCGACGGATTTCCCGCGGAGTGGGGGTCGGTCGACGAGGTCTCAAGTGCGCTCGTGAATCACAACGCGCTGAACCCGAACGCGCTGAACCCGAACGCCCTCAACCCGAACGCCCTCGACCCGATTGCGCTCGCCCCGAACAGACTCGCCTCGAACGCCCTCTCGGCGGCGGTCCGCGCCGCCATCACCCGCCCAGGGGAGCTCGGCGCGATGTCCAGGCAGCTCCTTCAATACATCGTCAGCTGCGCGCTGACCCCGTCGCAGTCGTTCAGGTTCTCGTGGCGCGACGAGCGCGGCGAGCTGCGCGAGGAGGTCTACCGGGGTTACCTCGGGCTCGCGGCGAGCTGGGCCATCGCGCCGCTGAGCGAGTCCCGGGAGCAATGGGTCTCGGCCTGCGTGGCGTCGCGCGCCAACCGGGCCGGCGTCTCCGTGATGATCTCGTCGCGCGCGGCGCACCTCGCCCTCAGGCACCCGGACGCGAGTGAGGTCGAGTCGTATCCGATGGAGGAAGGCGCGTTCTGGGGCAATCTGTTCGCGACCCCGCCCCGCCTCTATGCCTGCTACAACGAATCCAACGTGGAGAGCGCTCGGGCCCTCAGCAGGGACTGCGCCGCGGGGCTCCCCGAGCCCGGAGGGGGCGTCCGAGAGTGCCCGAACATTCACATCGTGGGCTCATGCGATCTCGCGTGTGACGCGCCCGGCGCGGCCGACGGCTATCGCCCGAGCTGCACCGACGATCGAGGCGAGTCGTGGTCCGCGGTGATTACGACGTTCCTGCCATGAGGCCCCCATGTTGCCCGATGCTCGTCGAGGCGGAAGCGCGGCTCGCTCCGGGGCGCCCACCGCGCGGTGCAGGGAGTGCGGCAGGCGCGTGGCGCACGCGGATCCGGGGTGTCCGGAGCACGGCCCCGTGGTGCGGCAGGCGAGCCCCGAGCCCGGCGCGGCCGGCGGCGCGGACGAGCCCAGCGGCAGCTGGCTCGGCGCGACCGCGCTGCCCAGCATCGAAGGCTACCGGGGCGTCCGGCTCGCCGGCGCAGGCGGGTTCGGGGCCGTGTTCGCGGCCGAGCCCGAGGAGGGCGGCCCGACCGTGGCGATCAAGGTCGCGCGCGTCGACCAGCCGGACGCGAGCGCGCGCCTCGTCAAGGAGATGCGGGCCCTCTACGACGTCGGGCCGCCCCACGTGCCCGCCGTCTACGGGTGCGGCCAGCTCGCCTCGGGCGCGCCGTACTTCGTCATGGAGTACCTCGACGGCCCCACGCTCGCCGACCGCCTCGTGGCGCGCGGGGTCGCCGGGCCGATGCCGGCGCGCGAGGCGTGCGCCCTCGCGCGCGCCGCGCTCCGGGCCCTCGAGGCGATCCACGCGCGCGGCTACGTGCACCGCGACGTGAAACCGGAGAACATCTTCGTCGCCGGCGCGCCGCTCGCCGCGCGCGCCGGCGACGCCGGGCACCGCGCCACCATCATCGATCTCGGCCTCGCCGCGGGGCACCGCGAGCCGTCGCCCCGCCTCACCGCCGAGAGCGACGCGCCCGGCACCGCCGAGTACATGGCCCCCGAGCAGTGCGACGGCCGCGGCGACGTCGACGCGCGCGCGGACGTGTACGCCCTCGGCGCCGTGCTGTTCGAGCTGCTCACCGGCAAGCCGCCCTTCTGGGGACCGCCCGCCCTGGTGCGGCAGGACCACCTCAGCCGCCGCCCCCCGCGGCCCTCCCTGATCGCGCCGATCTCGCGCTCGCTCGAGGAGATCGTGCTCCGGTGCCTCGCGAAGGACAGGGGCCAGCGCTTCGCGAGCGCCGCGGCGCTCGGCGCCGCCCTGGAGAGCTTCGAGCGCGGCCAGGAGCGCCGCCCCCCGCGCGTCAGCGGCCCCACCACCGATCCGCCGCCGCCGAGCGGCCGCAACGTCGAGCGGCGCGCCGTCGCGCTCCTCTTCTTCGAGGCCCAGCTCGACGTCGTGGCCCTCCAGCGGAGGCTCAGCGCGCTGGGCGGCGAGCTCGCCCACGCCGCGGGCGGCCGCTTCGTTGCCGTCTTCGATCACGCGGACGGCGCGAGCCCGCTGCGCCGTGCGGCGCACGCCGGCCGCGAGCTCGAGCAGCAGCGCGTCCTCTCCCGCGGGCTGCTCGACCTCGCGACCGTGTCCGTCCAGCCGCGGCCCGACGGCACGCGGCGGTTCCTGAGCCCGCTCTTCCACCGCGAGGATCGCCTCGCGGCGGGCGGCCCTCTCGGCCTCACCCTGTCGCCGGCGGCCGCGGCGGCGCTCGGCGACGACGCCTCCCAGGTCCCGGGCGACGGCCTCCCCCCGCCAGGACCGGCCTCCGGCCGGCCCGGGCTGGCCGCCGCCCTGCCCGACGCCGACACCGCGTTCGACTCGAGCTCCCAGCCGCTGTTCGGCCGGAGCGACGTGCTCGACGCGCTGGTCGCGGGCGCGCGCGACGCCGTGGCGACCGCGACGCCCACCATCGCCAGCGTCATCGGCGTGGCCGGCCACGGCAAGAGCCGCCTCGCCGGCGCGCTCGCGCAGCGGCTGCGCGCGATCGAGGGGCGCGCCGAGGTGATCGAGCTCCGGACCGGCGAGCCGGTCGCGGGCGGGGCCGATCGCGTCGTCCGGGAGATCCTGCAGCGGGCGCTCGCGCTGCCGTCGTCCCCTCCCGCGGACGGCGGCAGCGCGCTCCTCCGGCGCCGCCTCGCGGGCGCGCAGCAGGCGCGGCTCGGGGCCGCCGTGGCGCTCGCGCTCGGCTGGATCAGCGACGACCCGCTCGCCGAGGAGCGCTACCCGGAGCTCCGCGCGCTCTCCGCGGCGCCCGGCGCGCTCCGCGCCGCGCTCTCCGTGGCCGCCGGCGAGGCCCTCCGCCGGCGATCGCGCCGGACGCCGCTCTTCGTGGTGCTCGACGACGCGCACGTGGCCGACGACGCGGCGCTCGCCGCGCTCGAGTACGCGGCGCTCGCCGAGGCGCAGGCGCCGCTCTTCATCTGCGCGTTCGGGCGGCCGAGCTTCGAGAGCGCGCGCCCCTCCTTCGGCGAGCGCGCCGCGCGCCGCGAGACCTATAGGCTCGAGGCGCTCGATCGCGAGAGCGCGATCGCCCTGTGCCGGCGGCTGCTCCTGCCCGCGGAGGACGTGCCCGAGCCCGCGGTCGCGCACCTCGTCGAGCGCGCGCAGGGCGTCCCGCTCCTGCTCATCGAGCTCGTGCGCGGCCTCAAGCGGGGGGGCGTCGTGCGCCGGCACCCGCGGGGCGACGCGTGGTACCTCGCCACCGACGAGCTCGATCGGCTCCCCGACATGCCGCTCCTCGACTGGCTGGCCCTCGGCGAGATCGACGCGCTCCCGCCCGCGCTCCAGGCGCACGCGCGGCTCATCGCGCTGCTCGGCCCCGACGTCGCGGTCGCCGAGGTGGCCGGCGTGCTCCACCGGCTCGACGAGCACGGCGAGGCCGACGACCTGCCGCTCGACGCCGCGGTCGCCGTGAAGCGCCTGATCGCCGCGGGCCTCCTCGTCCAGGACCGGCGGGGGCGCATCGGCTTCCGCCACGCGCTGGTCCGCGAGGCGGTGGCCCGCGGCGCGCCCGAGCCGCTCCGCAGGCGCGTCCACCTCGCGGCCTTCAAGCTGCACCGCGACGCCGCGGGCGACGAGGCCGGCGAGCGCGACGCGCCGCACCTCAAGAACGAGCGCCTCATCCCGTTCGCGTACCACGCCGCCCAGGCGGGCCTCGGCGAGATCGCGGAGATCGCCTACCTCACCCTGGCGGAGCGCGCGCGCGCCCGGCACGCCTACCTCGACGCGGAGACGCTCTACAGCCGCGCCCTGGAGCAGCCGATCGAGCCGACGGCCCCGGGCGGAGGCCCGCCCAGCCGCCGCGCGCCGGGCGGGGCGCGCCCCGACCGCGCGGCCGCGCACCGGGGCCGCGGCCTCATGCGCTACCGCCTGGGCCGCTACCACGACGCGCTCGCCGATTTCGCCAGCGCGCGGGCCATCGCGCGGGCGCGCGGCGACATCCGGGCGCAGATCGACATCCTGCTCGACGAGGCCACGGCGCTCGACTGGATGGACGAGTTCAAGAGCTCCGAGGAGCGCGTCGAGGAGGCGGGCGTGCTCGCCGACGAGGTCACGCTGTCGCCGGCGCTCACCGCGCGCCTCGCGCTCGGCGCCGGGCGCACGCTCCACCGCTTCAGCCGGGAGGAAGAGGCGGCCACCGCGCTCGAGCGCGCCGCGGCGTCGGCCGCCTCGCTCGGCGACGAGGGGTACGAGACGCTCGTCATCTCGCTGCTCATGCTCGGCTTCGTCCTCCAGGGGCTCGGCCGGCTCGACGACGCCGAGGACGCGCTGGGCCGGGCGATCGCGCTCTGCGAGGCGCACCACGACACGCTGCACCTCTGCGTCGTGACGAACAACCGCGCGCTCCTCTGGGCGTGCCGCGGCGACAAGGCCCGGATGATCGCCGACCTCGAGCGGGTGCTCGCGCTCGCGCGCGACCTCGGCCAGGGCGCGCTGGAGCGGGTCGGCGAGTACAACCTCGGCGAGTACCTCTACCTCATGGACGACCTCGCGGCGGCGAGGCCGCACATCGATCGCGCGCTCGAGATCGAGCGGCACCGCTTCTGCGGGGTGTGCCGGCCCGTCGCCTTGCTCCTCAAGACCCGGTTCCTCTTCTTTTGCGGCGAGCAGGCCGAGGCGCGCGCGCTGTTCGAGCAGATGCGCGAGATGCAGGAGCGCGCCCGCGACGAGGGCCAGGCCGACGCGCTGATGGTCCCCTCGGAGGAGGTGCTCTGCGCCATGATCGATCTGGCCACGCAGGACCGGGGCGCCGCGGACGACGCCGCGTGGGACGCGCTCGTGGACCGCTCGGCCCAGAGCTCCGTGGGCCAGGAGCACATCGAGGTCCTCGAGATCCGCGCGGTGACCGCGCTGCGCCGCGGCCGGCTCGCCGCCGCGCGCGGCGCGCTCTCGGCCGCGCTCGCGGCCGCGGAACGCATCCCGAACGTGATGGGCGACCGGCTGCGCCGCCACGCCGCCGCCATCGCCGAGCGCGAAGCGGCGGAGGCCGCCCTGGATCAGCCGACGCAGCCGGCGTAGGCGAGCCGCGCCGCCGCCCCGTGAAATGTCACTCGGCGGCGGCGAGCGCGAGGGTCTTCGCGTTGTCGGGCACGCACGTCAAGAACCGCGCCCGGAAGGACGCGTCGCTGATCTTCGCCGCGCGGTCGAGCAGGTGCTGGCGCGCGACGGCGAGCGCCTCCGCCGCCTCGCTCGCGGCGCCCGCCGCCGCGAGCGCCTCGGCGTAGGCGAGCCGCACGAGCGACTCGCCCTCCTCGAGCGAGCCCGCCTCCTCGAGCTGCACGAACGCCTCGCGCGCGGCCGGCAGCGCCTCTTCCGGGCGGCCCTGCGCGAGCAGCGCGCGCGAGAGCACCGCCACGGCGGCGGCGCGGAGCGGAGGCGCCACCACCAGCGCTTCGACCGCGGCGCGCGCCTCGCGCTCGGCAGCCACGGGATCGCCCGACAGGAGCATGATCTTCGCCATGTACGTCAGCGTCACGCCCTCCATGCGCCGGTCGCCCTGCTGCTGGAACGCCGCGGCGGCGCGCTGCTCGAGGAGCTTCGCCTCCTCGAGCTGCCCCAGGTGGGCGATGACGTAGCCGAGGTTCTGGAGCGCGGCCGTCTCCAGGTCGTCGAGGCCCATGCGCTGCGCCCCGGCCACCGCCGTCCGGAGCTCGGACTCGGCCACCTCGAAGTCGCCGAGCTCGCCGTACAAGAAGCCCAGGTTCGAGCGCGCCGCGCAGGCGTTCCGGCGGTCGCCGGCCTGCTCGAACGCCGCGCTCGCCGCCGTGAACCCGCTCAGCGCGGCCCCGATGTCGCCCCTCGTGTGCGCCCGGATCGCGCGCGCTTGCTGGTATTGCCCCGCCGCCTGCGGCTCGAGGCCGGCGGGCTCGCTCGCGGCCGCCTCGAGCATCTGGATCAGCGCGTCGGCCGCCGTGTAGCGACCGCCGAAGATCAGGTACATCGCGGCCTCGCACAGGCATATGATCCGCGCGCTGATCGCGCCGGCCGCCTCGGCCGCCCGCGTGGCCCAGGCCTCGACGCGATCGAAGTGGCCGAGCTTCCCCTCCGCGATGATCACCTGCCCGATGGCGCGGAACCACGGCGAGCTCCCGGTCCGCACGAGGCTCGCCGCCTCGGTGCCGCGCTGCACGGCGAGCGCCGTCTCCTGTTGCCACAGGGCGATCTCGGCCTCCACGAGCCGCAGCCGCCCGAGCTCCTCGTCGGCCGCCCCGCACTGGACGCCCATCTCGGCGCGCGCGAGCGCGCTCGCCAGATCGTTCGCCTCGAGCGCCTGCTCCGCGGCCCTCCGGAACCACCGCACCGCGCGCGCCGGCTCGCCGCCGCGGCGGAAGTGCTCCGCGAGCGCCATCGCGTCGGTGTGCCCGCTGCGCTCGAGCCACTCGCCGGCCAGCTTGTGGCCGAGGGCGCGGTCCGGCTCCGTGAGCATCGCGTACGCCGCCTCGCGCACGATCGCGTGGCGGAACACGTAGTCCGTCGGGATGAGCCACCCCGGCGTCGAGACCGGGGCGATGAGCTCCCGCGCCGCGAGCGCGTCGAGCCACGTCTCGGTCTCCTTCACGCGCGTCGCGCCGCCGAGCAGCGCCGCGACCGCGAGCTTCGAGAAGCGGTCGCCGAAGATGCTCGCGGCCCGCAGCACGCGCTTCGCCTCGTGCCCCTCGGCGTCGAGCCGCGCCTCGACCGTGCCGAGCACCGAGTCGGGCAGCACGTCCCCCTTGCCCGTCGCGACCGCGCGGATGAGCTCCTCCAGGTAGAACGGGTTGCCGTCGGCCCGCTCCACGACCCGGGCCACCGTCTCCGCGGGCGTGTCCTCGCCGAGCGCGCTCCGCACCATGCGCTCGCTCGCCTTGGCGGGCAGCGGCCCGAGCTTGATCGTCTGCACCTCCCGGTCGGTCCACAGCCCGGGGAACTGCTTGCTCACCTCGGGCCGGGCCAGCGCGAGCAGCATGAGCGGCAGGTCCCGGAGGTTCCGGAGCGTCTGATCGATGAGGCGCACGGTCGCCGGATCGCCGAAGTGCAGGTCCTCGAGCACGAGCAGCACCGGCTGCGCCGCGCACTCGGCGGCGAGCCAGTCCTCCCACGCCGCGCGCGTCGCGTCGGCCATGAGCATCGCGTTGTCGCGCGCCGCGCGCAGCCCGCTCGTCTCGCCGTCGGGGAACGGCGTCCGCGAGAGCTCGCCCAGGAAGGCCGCGATCCGGCTCAGCGACTCGCCGCTCAGGTGGCGCCCTAGCCGGCGCGTCAGCTTGCGCCGCCGGGCCTCCACCGGCTCGCCCTCGCGCATCCCCGCCGCCTTGTGGATCGCGTCGGCGATGAGGCCGAACGGGGACCCCGCGGCCATCGACTCGGCCCGCCCGGAGAGGATCTCCACCGACCCGAACTGGCGCCGCACCCGGGTGAGGAACTCCAGGCGGAGCCGCGACTTCCCGGACCCCGCCGCGCCGATGACGAGCACCGCGCTCGCCAGCGACTCGCTCACGCACCCGGAGAACACGCCCTCCAGCATGGACAGCTCGCGGATGCGGCCGACCCAGACGCTCGGCTTGCCGAGGAGCACGGGGACGCTCTCGTCGGCCGCCGTCTCGGTCGCGAGGAACGGCCCGTTCTCGTCGGTCTCCACCTTGAGCCGGCCGCCGACCACGCTGGCCGTCACGTCGTCGAGCCGGACCGCCCCGGCGTGCGCGGCCCGCAGGGCGCGCACCCCCCGGTCGATGACGTCGCCCTCGATGAGCTTCGCCGACGACACCCCGCGCCCCGTGGCGACGGCGAGCGGGATGCCGGGGAACCGCGCGCGCAGCGCGAGCGCGCACCGCGCCGCCCGCTCGGCCCGGTCCACGGCGCTCCCGGCGCCGGCGAGGATCGCGATGAGCGAACCTCGCGAGATCTCCGTGATGTGGGCGCCGTAGGGCTCCACCGCGGCCCGCACCTCCGAGCGCGGCACCGCGGAGCCCGGGCCCTCGCTCGAGAGCTCCTGCAGCACGCTCGAGACGTCCGAGGCGCTGGGCACGCCGCCGGCCGCCGCGACGCTCATCTGCACGTCGTCCGGCTCGCCGGCGAGCACGAGGGACACGAGCCGCTGCTCGCTGCGCGTGAGGAAGCCGTCGGGCCGCGCCGAGCGCATGGTCGCGTCGCGCGGGGAGGCCAGCGTGGCGGGTCGCGGCGTCGCCCAGGTGTCGAGCACCTCCGCGATCTGCGCGAGCTGTACCCCGACGTCGCCGCAGTCGCGCGGCCGGTCCTCGGGGTTCTTCGCCATCATCCGGTCCATGAGCTGCTCCAGCGGCTCCGGCACGTCCGCGCGGACCTCGCGCAGCCGGGGGGTCGTCTGGAACAGGAGCTTGGCGAGCGCCGCCATGACGTGCGCCCCCTCGAAGGCCGGGCGGCCCGCGACGCACTCGTAGAAGACGCACGCGAGCGAGAACACGTCCGCCCGCGCGTCGAGCGCGCCCCCGCCCTCGATCTGCTCGGGCGCGATGTACCCCGGGGTCCCGAGGATCCCGCCCGTGTAGGTGAGCCGCCGAGACTCCCCGTCCGGGCGCGCGATCCCGAAGTCGACGAGCCTGAGCTGGCCGACATCGCCGGCGACGAGGAAGATGTTGCTCGGCTTGACGTCGCGGTGGATGATCCCGCGCGAGTGCGCGAAGGCGAGCGCGTCCGCGGTCCTGCGCAGCACCGCCAGGCTCTCGGCGAGCGCGAGCTGCCGGCGCGCGAGGCACGCCGCCAGGTCCTCGCCCTCCAGCCACTCCATGGCGAGGTAGTGGTCCCCGGCGCCGGTCCGCCCGTGCGCCACGTACCGCACGATCCCCGGGTGGCTCAGCTCGGCGAGGATCTGCGCCTCGCGCTCGAACCGCTCGACGTCGAAGGCCTCGCGGCTGTGCAGGACCTTGAGGGCGACCGGGCGGTCGTCGAGGCGGTCGTGCGCGCTATAGACCGTCCCCATCCCCCCGGCCGCAACCTGCTGCCCAACGACGAAGCGGTTCGCGAGGACGGCGCCGGAATCCACGCCGCCCGATGCTACTCGAGGAAGACGGACACCGAAGCCTTGTAGCGATCGGTGCCGCGCGGAAAGACGGGGGGGCCGCACGGAAGGTCGAGCGGCTCACGATCGTGGCAGTTCAAGAAGCTGCCGTCCGACCGCGGACCATCGCACAAGTCCTCACATTTGCCCACGACATCGATCGGGCAGTTCTTGATCGAGGGCCCGCAGACGCGCGGGATCTGCTTCTTGCCCGGCGCGAGGCAGGCGAAGAGGCGCTGCGGCTTCTGGAAGACGTTGCCGAAGTAGGTCGCCTCCGCCTCGTCGTACCTCGCCCGCTCCCGCTTCGTGGACGAGAGCGCTTCGTGCTGTCCGCGGAGCGAGATCATGACGTGTTCGCCCCGGTAGTTGACGCGCGCGAGCAGGCACGCGGAGACCCACTCCTGGCAGTCTTCATCACACGAGCCGCGCTTCGAGCCCCACTCGGGCGCGAGGCCGAGATCCCCGGCGAAGCTGTAGGGCACCCCATCGATCTTGACGTCGAGGCGGGCCTCCTCGGGGAGCGCGCAGCCCACGATGAAGCTGAGGAGCTCCCTCGACTCGGGGGTGCGGAGCGCGTCTTTCAACCGCGAATTCCCCATCAACGAATTGACGGTCAGCGCGTTGACGGTCAGCGCGTTGACAGTCAGCGCATTGACGGTCAGCGCGTTGACGGTCAGCGCATTGACGGTCAGCGCGTTGACCGTTATGGCCGCCTGCTGGACCTCCTCCACCGCCTCATCGTCCCCTTCGAGCTCGGCAGACGCGACGCAAGCGGCCTGCGAGAACGACACAGCCACGCAAGCGAGGAGAGCGAACTGGCGTGCAGATTCCATAGTACCAATCAGATCTACACCACTCCAGCTATCAAGCTCAATTAATTTATGGACATTTTGCTGGACATCTTTCTCCACACCACCACGACAGGCGTTACGTAGTCAGGTGCCGGGAGTGGGATAACGCAGAGCGCAGCACTCGGGCGCACCCCGCGTCGGGGGGGAAGCGAAACAGCGCGTGGGTGGGAGATTTACGCCAGCTTCCTGGCCAGCAGCGGAGTGACCAGGTCGGGGTTCGCCTTGCCGCCGGAGCCTTCATGACCTGACCGACGAAGCGCCCGATCAGCCCCGAATTCCCCGCGCGGAAGCGGGAAACCTCGCCTGGATGGCCGGCGATGATCGGGTCGACGACGCGCTCCAGGGCGCCTTCGCCGGCGACCTGCCGGAGCCCTCTCTGCGCGACGAATCGCCTTCGGACTACCGCCCTGCTGCATTATCTCAGCGAGGACATCTTTTCCAATCTTCCCGGAAACCGTCCCGTCATCGATCCGCGCCGGGAGCTCACCGAGCTGCGCGCCCGAGACGGGGAGGTCGCCTGTCCTCCTGTCCTTCAGCCCGCGGGCGAGCGCGTGGATGACCCAGTTGGCGGCGCCCCGGGGGTCGTCGTGCACGGCGGCCGTCTCCTCGAAGCGCCGGGGGAGGTCATGGACAGGCTCGGTTCCACCTGACACCCGCTCAGGGCAACCAGCCAACCAGGATTCAAGTTCTCCAGAAATCCGTCCCCCCTTCGACCGCGTCGGGCCGGTCGACCGCGAAGAGCCGGTCGTGGAGCCGGACCTCGGCGGCGAGCGCATGGGCGGCCGAGACCCAGAGCAACGTTCCCTCCGGCTTGCGGCCGTCGGGCGCGTCACCGCTCTTCGTGGGGCGATCGTACGTGCGGTGGAGCTCGACGACCTCTCCTGTGGCCTCGTCTCTCACCACGTCGCGACAGGTGACGAACCCGGCGTCGCCGAGGCGCCGCGGCGGGCAGGCGCGGGCGTGCGCGACGGACGGCGCACGCCCGCGCGGGCGCTCAGAACTGGGCGGCCTCGGTGGACTCGTGGAGGGCCAGCGTGGACGCAGCGCCGCCCGAGATCACCTGAGCGACCTCGTCGAAGTAGCCCGTCCCGACCTCGCGCTGGTGGCGGGTCGCGCTGTAGCCGAACTGCTCGCCGGCGAACTCGGCCTGCTGGAGCTCGGAGTACGCCGCCATCCCCCGGCGCTGGTACTGGCGGGCGAGCTCGAACATGCTGTGATTCAGCGAGTGGAACCCGGCGAGGGTCACGAACTGGAACTTGTACCCCATCGCGCCGAGCTCGCGCTGGAACCGGGCGATCGTCGCGTCGTCGAGGTGCTTCTTCCAGTTGAACGAAGGCGAGCAGTTGTAGGCGAGCAGCTTGCCCGGGAACTGCTTGTGGATCCCCTCCGCGAAGCGCTTCGCCTGATCGAGGTCCGGCGTCGAGGTCTCGCACCAGACGAGGTCCGCGTAGGGCGCGTACGCGAGCCCGCGCGCGATGGCCGCCTCGAGGCCGCCCTTCAGCACGAAGAAGCCCTCGGGGGTGCGCTCGCCCGTGACGAACGGCTTGTCGCGCGGGTCGACGTCGGACGTGATCAGCTTGGCGCTGTCGGCGTCCGTGCGGGCCACGAGGACGGTCGGTACGCCCATGACGTCGCTGGCGAGGCGGGCCGCGATCAGGGTGCGGATGAACTGGCTGGTCGGGACGAGGACCTTGCCGCCCATGTGCCCGCACTTCTTCTCGGAGGCGAGCTGGTCCTCGAAGTGAACGCCCGAGGCGCCCGCCTCGATCATGGCCTTCATCAGCTCGAAGGCGTTGAGCGGCCCGCCGAAGCCCGCCTCCGCGTCGGCCATGATGGGCGCGAGCCAGTAGCGCCCCGCCTTGCCCTCGGCGTTCTCGATCTGGTCGGCGCGGAGGAGCGCCTGGTTGATGCGGCGCACGAGCGTCGGGACGCTGTTCGCCGGGTACAGGCTCTGGTCGGGGTACATGGTCCCGGCCTCGTTGTTGTCGGCCGCCACCTGCCACCCGCTCAGGTAGATGGCCTTGAGCCCGGCCCGGACCTGCTGCATCGCCTGGTTGCCGGTGAGGGCGCCGAGCGCCGCCACGTAGGGCTCGGCGTGCATCAGGTTCCAGAGCCGCTTGGCGCCGAGGGTCGCGAGCGTGTAGTCGATACGGACGGTGCCGCGGAGGCGCGCGACGTCCGCCTCGGAGTACGGGCGGACGACGCCGCTCCACCGGCCCGGGACGGTGTCGCTCGGCGGCGCGTGCAGGGAGTCGGCGGAGATCGGCGTGTTCAGCGGGAAAGCAGCGGACATGACTGGGCTCCTAATGCGTTGGGGTTGGGGGCGGCAGCGGCCGCTGTGTCGACGTCAAACGAAGCGCGCCGGGCGTCACGAGCGCCGCTCTCCGGCGCTGGAGATCAAGAGCTCGTAAGCAGGCAGCGTGAGGAACTCCTCGAAGGTCTCTCCGATCGACAGCCGCTCGAACAGCGCGCGCGCCTCGGCGAAGCGGCCGCCGTCGAAGCGCGCCGGGCCGAGCGCGCCGCGGAGGGCGGCCATCTCGCCGTCCACCGCCGCGCGGAAGCGCTCCACGGTGAGCGGCTGGCCGTCGTCGAGCGTCGCCCCGTGGCGGATCCATTGCCAGACCTGGGTGCGGGAGATCTCCGCGGTGGCCGCGTCCTCCATCAGGTTGTAGAGCGGGACGCAGCCGAGCCCGCTGATCCACGCCTCGAGGTACTGGACGCCGACCCGGATGTTGTGGCGCAGGCCGGCCTCGGTGCGCGCGCCCTCCGGGACGCGCAGCAGGTCGGCCGCCGAGACGCGGACGTCCTCGCGCTTGCGCTCGATCTGGTTCGCAGCGGGCATGTGCGCGTCGAACACCTCGCGCGCGAGCGGCACGAGCCCCGGGTGCGCGACCCAGGTGCCGTCGTGTCCGTCCTTCACCTCGCGCAGCTTGTCGGCGCGCACCTTGTCGAGCGCCGCGCGGTTCGCCTCCGGGTCGCTCTTGATCGGGATCTGCGCCGCCATGCCGCCCATCGCGTGGACGCCGCGGCGGTGGCACGTCTTCACGAGCAGCTGCGTGTACGAGCGCAGGAAATGCTGCTCCATCGTCACCTGCGAGCGGTCCGGCATCACGCAGGCGGGGTCGTTCCGGAGCTTCTTGATGAAGCTGAAGATGTAGTCCCAGCGACCGCAGTTGAGGCCGGCCGAGTGCTGCCGGAGCTCGTGGAGGATCTCGTCCATCTCGAACGCCGCGGGCAGCGTCTCGATGAGGACCGTGGCCTTGATCGTGCCGATGGGGAGGCCGAGCGCCTCCTGCGCGAACACGAAGACGTCGTTCCAGAGGCGCGCCTCCAGGTGACTCTCCATCTTCGGCAGATAGAAGTAAGGCCCGGTACCGCGGCGGACGAGCTCACGCGCGTTGTGGAAGAAATAGAGTCCGAAATCGAAGAGCCCGCCTGGCAGCGGCTTGCCGTCGAGCTCGACGTGCCTCTCGGGGAGGTGCCAGCCGCGCGGGCGCACGAGCAGCGTCGCCAGCCTGTCTCCGAGGGCGTAACGCTTGCCGGTCGCCGGGTCGTCGTACCGGAGCTCGCGCCGCGCCGCGAGCCTCAGCGCCGCTTGCCCCTCGATGAGGTTCTTCCACGTGGGCGACGTGGCGTCCTCGAAGTCGGCCATGAACACGCTCGCGCCCGAGTTCAGCGCGTTGATGATCATCTTGGGATCGACCGGACCCGTGATCTCCACGCGCCGGTCGAGGAGGTCCTCGGGCAGCGGCGCCACCGTCCAGTCGCCCTCGCGCACATCCCGCGTCTCGGGGAGAAAATCGAACCGCTCGCCCGCGTCCAGCCGCTCTTGCACGGCGCGCCGCCGGGCGAGCAGGGCGGGCACCCGGTCAGCGAACTTGCGCCCAAGACCGGAGAGGAAACGAAGGGCCTCTGGCGTGAGGACGGACTCGTCGCCCCCGACCCGAGGAGCGAGCAAGCGGACGCTTGCGGTCTCATGATTCTGGCTCATCCACATCTCCTGCAACGCTGCGCGTCGTTACAAGCAACCTATGTTTGTCGACGAGGTTTCAGCGTCAACTTCGCTCTGAAATGCAGGCGGATAACGATGTAGACGAAAGGGCTTTACAGCGTGTTAACGTGTAAACTATTGTAAATTTCCACCAGGCGAGCTGCGCCTACATTTCATCCAGGTTGTCCTGGTCACGTCGGGAGGGTCCCATGGCCGATACACCTCTTCTCGGAGCCAAGGTCCGCGCGCTCCGGCGTCGCGAGCACATGACGCAGGTCGATCTGGCGGAGCGCCTCGGTGTCTCGGCGAGCTATCTGAACTTGATAGAGAACAACCGGCGTCCGCTGACTGCGCCGCTGCTCATCCGGCTCGCCCAGATATTCCAGCTCGACCTCCAGAACTTCGCGTCGGAAGAGGACGTCCGGCTCACGGCCGATCTCCACGAGGTGTTCGGCGATCCCATCTTCGAGAGCCACGGGCTGACGAACGCGGATCTGCGCGAGCTCGTCGCGGCGTCCCCGAACGTCGCGCGCGCGGTGCTCACGCTCTACCGGACCTACGCGACGACGCGCGAATCGCTGGATACGCTGGGAGAGCGGCTGGCGGGGGACGGGTTCGTCGGGGTCGACAACTCGCGGCTACCGTCCGAGGAGGTCAGCGATCTCATCCAGCGCCGGATGAACCATTTCGCGGAGCTCGAGGAAGGCGCCGAGGCGCTCTGGCGCGAGGCGGAGCTCGACGCGGACGACGTCTACCGCGGGCTCGTCCGGTACCTCCACGCGACGCGCGGCATCGAGGTGCGCATCGTCCGGGTCGCGGACGAGCGCCAGGCGATGCGGCGGTACGACCCCGACAGGCGCGTGCTGAGCATCTCCGAGGTGCTGCCGCCCCGGAGCCGCCGGTTCCAGCTCGCGCACCAGCTCGGCCTCTTGACGCAATCGACGGCCATCGACCGCATCCTGCGCGACGAGAACCTCACGACCCCGGAGTCCCGCGCGCTCGCCCGCGTCGCGCTGGCCAACTACTTCGCCGCCGCGATCCTCATGCCGTACCAGCCGTTCCTGGAGGCGGCGCGCGCCGAGCGCTACGACATCGAGCTCCTCGCGCACCGGTTCGGCACGAGCTTCGAGCAGGTGTGCCACCGGCTGACGACGCTCCGCCGGCCGGGCGCCGAGGGGGTGCCGATGCACATGGTCCGCATCGACATCGCGGGCAACATCTCGAAGCGCTTCAGCGGCTCCGGCATACGGTTCGCGCGGTTCAGCGGCGCGTGCCCCCGCTGGAACGTCCACGCCGCCCTGATGACGCCCGGCATGATCCGGATCCAGCTCTCGCAGATGCCCGACGGCGCCGTCTACTTCTGCATCGCGCGCACCGTGCGCAGCGACCGCGGCGGCTACCACGTCCCCCACACGGTGCAGTCGATCGGCATGGGCTGCGACGTCCGCTATGCCCGCGAGCTCGTCTATGCCGACGGGATCGACCTGGACAACATCGGCGCGGCCGTGCCCGTCGGCGTCACGTGCCGGACCTGCGAGCGCCTCGACTGCGCCCAGCGCGCGCTGCCGGCGCTGCAGCACCCGCTCCGCCTCGACGAGAACCGGCGGGGCGTCTCGTTCTACGCGTCAGTCGACAAGTGAGGCGACAAGTGAGGCGAGCCCGCGGCCGCCCTGCGCCGCGCGCCGGGGTGGCCGGCGCGCGGCGCGGGATCGCCGGCGGCCCGCTCAGCTGGGCCGCCCGAGCAGCTGGTTGAGCGTGGCCACGAGCCGGGCCACGTCGATGGGCTTGACCATGTGCTCGTGAGCGCCGGCCGTCCGGCTCCTCGCACGATCGTCGTCCCCGCCGAATCCGCTCACCACGATCACCGCCCGTGGCCTGTCCGCGAGCGACGCGACGAGCTCGACGCCGCTGCCGTCGGGGAGCGACACGTCCGTCACCAGGGCGTCGACCGCGCTCGCGGCGAGCGTCGAGCGCCCTTCCTCGCACGAGCGCGCCACGAGCACGCGGAAGCCGCGGCGGCGGAGCGCCATGCCGAGCAGCGCCGCCGTGTCGTCGTCGTCGTCGAGCACCAGCACCTGCGGCAGCTCCGCGCTCATCAGGCCCCCGCCTTGCGGTCGGCCGCGTTCAGCGGCCACTCCAGGGTGATCTGCGTCTCCGCGCCGACGCGGTCGGCCCGCGCCTCGCCGCCGTGCGCCTTGAGCACGCCGTCGATCACCCGGACGGGCAGCCCGCCGTCGGCGAGCGGATCCGCGTCCGGCGCGAGCGCCGACTCGAAGAGCTTCTCCACCGAGGCCGCGCTCGAGTCGCTCGTCAGCACCACCCGCGCGCGATCCCCGTGGGCCGCGAGCGCCACGACGACCCGCGCGCGGGCGACGTTCAGGGCGAGCATGAGCGCGTCCGAGAGCGCCGCGGTCATCGACGCGGCGTGCGCGAAGCCGCGCAGGGGGGCGAGGTCGAGCGTCACCGTGACGTCGCGCCGCCCGTAGACGAACGACGCCTCCGCGACGGCCTTCTGGACGAGCGCCTCGAGGTCGAGCGGCTGCGCCGGGGCGTCGAGCTGCCGCGACAGCTCGGACGCGGCGGTGTAGCGGTCGGCGAGGCGCAGCAGGCGGCGCACGCCCCGCCGCGCCATGGTGAAGTACGCCGCGTTCTGGGCGGTGGCCTCGCCCCCGAGGACGCTCTCCAGCTCGTTGAGCGCCGTGGCCACCACCCCGGCGGGCCCGCGCACGTCGTGCCCCGCGCGCGCGAACAGCCTGTAAATCGAGTCGGACAGCGCCTTGTCGCTCATTCCTTACGCCTCGCCTCGCCTCGCGCCCCGCCTCAGCTCAACGAGGAGCTCGCCGAGCCCGGCGAAGAGGCCGCCTTGTCTGGACCCTCGTCCCCGCCCGAACCGTCCTGCTCCCCGTAGCGCTCCAGCTTGCGGTAGAGCGTCCGCCGGTCGAACCCGAGCATCTGGGCGGCGCGCGATTTGTTGCCGCCGACGAGCGCGAGCACGCGCTTGATGTAGCGCTTCTCGAGCTCGTCCATCGTCATGATCTCCGCCGGCTCGTCGACGGCGACGACGAAGCGGTCGGGCCGGTAGGCCTGGACCTTCTCCGGCAGATCCTCGACCGTGATCTGCTCGAAGCGAGCCAGCGCCACCGCGCGCTCGATGCTGTTCTCGAGCTCGCGCACGTTGCCCGGCCAGTTGTACGCCGTGAGCTTCTCCGCGGCCGCGGTCGAGAGCGAGAGCACGCCCTTGCTGCTGCGGGACGAGAACTTCTCGAGGAAGTGCATCGCGAGGTGGAGCACGTCGGTGCCGCGCTCCCGCAGGGGCGGCAGGTCGATCTTCACGACGTTGACCCGGTAGTAGAGGTCCTCGCGGAACCGCTTCTCGTACACCTCGGTCTCGAGGTCGCGGTTCGTCGCCGTCACGATGCGGGCGTCGAAGGGGATCTCGGCGTTCGAGCCCACCGGCCGCACCTTGCGCTCCTGCAGCGCGCGGAGCAGCTTCGGCTGGACCTCGAGCGGCATCTCGCCGATCTCGTCGAGGAAGATGGTGCCGCCGCTGGCCTCCAGGAACAGGCCGGTGCGCTGGGTCTTGGCGTCGGTGAAGGCGCCGCGCGCGTGGCCGAAGAGCTCGCTCTCGAGGAGCGCCTGGGGCACCGCGGCGCAGTTGACCGCCACGAAGGGGCCGGACCGGCCGCTGGCCTCGTGGATCGCCCGCGCGATGAGCTCCTTGCCGGTGCCCGTCTCGCCGTGCACGAGGACCGAGGCGTCGCTCCGCGCGACGCGGCCGATCAGATCGTAGACGCGCTTCATCGCAGGGCTGCGCCCGACGAGGCCCTTGGTCTGCTGGACGTCGTGGGCCGCCTCGCGCAGGCGCTTCACCTCCGAGCGGAGGCGCCGGTGCTGGACGGCGCGCGAGACCGTCAGGCCGAGGAGGTTCGCGTCGAGCGGCTTCGTGACGAAGTCGAACGCCCCGGCGCGCATGGAGGAGATGGCGGTCTCCATGCTCCCGAGCGCCGTCATGACGATGACGAGCATGTCGGGGCGGGCGCCGAGGATGCGCTCGCAGAGCTCCAGGCCGCTCATCTCGCTCATGCCGACGTCGGTCAACACGACGTCGAAATCGTCCTCGCTCACCAGCTCGAGCGCGCTCTTGGCCGAGGTGCGCGCCGCGACGGAGAACTCCTGCCTCTTGAGGAGGGCTTCGACCAGATCACACGTCGCTTCGTCGTCGTCGACGACGAGTATCCTGCCGCTCATCGCGTGTCCTTCCCCGGCAGCTCTTCTAAAGGTCGACCGCTGCCTGCACTTGCAGGGAACGTGCCACGGAGAGTTCGCGCCATCAAGCCCAGTCCGCTCCTCGCCGGCGTGCTCCCAAACGTGACGTTTCGCCACAGGTGCGCGTTCTTGCCCCATCCTGGATGGCACCGGTCGCGTGCAGCGGCCGAGCGGTCCGCCGCCGACGGGGGCCAGCCAGCGCCGCTGCGCTGGAGGCGCACGGCCGGTAGGGGGCTCACCGACCCGCCGTTCCTCCACGGATCGGCGCGGGCCGGCAGCGCGCCTCGTCGGGGCGCGTGTCGCGCCGCCGACGGGTCACGCGGGGCGAGGGGCCGCTACCGAGGCATCACCGCGGTCCCGCACGGGCGCCCGGCGCCTCTCTCGATCAGACGGCGCCACCTGCCGGCAACAGCCGAGTTCGCCCGGGCTCCGGAAGCCATGGCGAGGGGCGAAATTCCACATCGATATTCCCTGTCCGGCGTCCAGCGTCTCTTCGCATCCGGAATGAACCTAATCGGCACGGTGATTGCTTTAGTGCGCCTCGTGCAGAAGAGGGGGCGGGAGGGGAGCTCGCGCGCTCGCGGGCTTTGCCGCTGACGCTGCGCGCGCTGCGCGACGGCGCGATGTCACCCCGCTGAAGCTCGGCGCGCCGCCGCGGGCCCTCGGCCGAGGCCGCCGCGTGAGCTGGTCGCGAGCGAGCGAGCGCGACGAGCTCCTTTCCACCTCGATGAACGGCAGCCCAGCCACCTCGATGAACAACAACCTGACGTCCGGTCCTTGAGAGGAGAATGCATGAAGGCGACACAGCTCTTGAAGGGGCAACACCGCGAAGCCGAGAGGCTGTTCGATCTGGCCCTCTCGACCACAGGCGATGTCCGGGGAGCGACGGACGAGCTGACCAAGCACCTCCTCGCCCACATGCTCGCCGAGCAGGTGGTCCTCTTCCCGGAGCTGCTCGCCATCGAGCCGGACCTCATCGGCGGAGCCTGCGAGGAGCATACGGTCACGCGGTTCGAGATCCGCCGCGTCGTCGGCACGGCGCCGGAGGACCCGAGCTTCAAGGCCAGGCTGGCCACCCTGAGGGAGCTCGTCACGCGCCACGCCGAGGAAGAGGAGCGGGACCTCTTGCCGAGGATCGAGGCGGAGCTGACCGAGGACACGAACGAGCGCCTCGGCCGGCAGATGCTGGAGCTCTTCGAGGCGCTCGTCGCCCACTCCCGCCGCCACCACGCCTCGAGCCACGCCCCGCTCCGCACGGCGAGGGCGGCCTGACGGCCGGCGCCCTCCTCCGGCGGGCGGCGGTGGATCAGGGGCCGGTCGCGGGCGCGTCGCCGGGGCCGGTCGGGCCGCCGTGCGCGGGTCCGTATCCATGGGACTCGCCGTAGCCGAGATCCTCGGGGACCATGGGGTCCGCCGGGCTCGACGGAGCGGTCGAGGCGGGGCTCCGCGCGTCGTTCGTGACGAGCTCGTAAACGCCGCGCTCGAGCTCCACCTCGTCGAGGGCCGAGCCGCAGGCCCGGCAGGGCGTGGCCGCCGTCGATACGAAGACGTACCGGCGGCCACAGGCTTTGCATCGGAGCTCGCGGATCATCGAGGCTCACCCGGTTCAGCTGGGTTGACCTCGCCGCGCCGCTTCCTCGGCTTCGCGTAGCTCGTCGCCCTCGGGTCCGTCGAGCGCGCGGGCGGCCTCCTCGGCGTGCTCCTTGATCTTGCCGGCCTTCACCGACTTCTCCACCCCTTCTCGGTAACGCCGATCGGCCGTGCGGTTGCCCTCTCCCTCGATGTCCGCCGGAGGGGTCTGCTGAGTCGCCTTCTGATTCGCCATCATGTCCTCCTCGTGCCGCGCCTTGCTGGGCCCAGGCGAGCTTGCATCAAACGCGCCGTTTCACCGCCTGGATCGCGCGATCCAGCTCCTCCACGCGCTGGTAGACGCCTTGTTTCACCCGGTCGAGGGTCTCGCCGGTCGCCGCGTCGAGGTCGCGCAGGCTCCTGCGGACCGCCTCCGACTTGTCCTCCACGTCCTTCATCAGCCTGCCGACCTCGTCCTTGGGCAGCTTCTTCTCTGCCTTTTCGCGGAGCTCGACGGCATCCTTCTCGAGGTCCTCGATCCTGCGCGACGTGGACGCGCGCACGTCCGCGCGCGCCTTCGCCAGCTCCGCCTCGGCCTCCGCGGTCTTCTCCTGGGCCTCGGCGGCGGCGTTGTTGAGCTTCTCCGCGGCCTCGCGGAGCGCGTCGTCGGTGGCCCGCTCGGCCTTCTGGTCGATCTCGGCGACCTTCTTGTCGAGCTCGGTGGCGACCTCCGCCGCCTTCTGCTGCGCCTCGCGCTGCGCGCGCTCGGCCTTGGTTTGCGCGTCCGCCGTGGGAGACTCGCAGCCCACGACGGCGCTCATGACGATGGCGATAGGCAGGAATGTTCGGACGGTCAACATGATGATCTCCTCTGGTCTGGGGTCGACGCGGGACCTCGCGTCCGGGCGAGCGCCCGGCGCGTCACGGACGCCCTATCGACGCCGCCCGGGATGGGCCTCATGGCGCGATAGCTGGGTCGATCCACGGGTATTGCGACAGACGTGCCATGCAGAAGCATGGATACCGCTCGGCCTGGCGAGGCATGTCGCCCCGATCGTGGCCTCCGAGCACGTGCGATCCGCCTGGCGTCAGGTCGGGGCGCGTCGGCCGAGCGCGAGGGAGACGACCGCCAGGACGAGGAAGATGACGAAGAGCAACTTCGCCACCGAGGCGGCGCTCGCCGCGAGGCCGCCGAAGCCGAGGATCGCGGCGATGATCGCCACGACGAAGAACGCGACACTCCAACTGAGCATGATAACCTCCTCATTGGGTGAATGACCGGGTGAATCACCGGGTGAATCACGGGTGGATCGGTGTTCCAGCGCTTCGATGCTGCGTTGTTGCAGCGATTGCAGCGGTTACGTCGTTACCGCATTACGGCGTTACGTCGTTGCAGCCGACGTGCCGCGACGTCGCGAGTTCCCCGGATCCGCGGAGCGCCCGGGCGCCCCGGCGGCTCGTTGCAGATGCCGCCGCACGACACGGGCGGGCGGCGTAGCTGCGGCAAATTGCCTCACTCGTGACGTCGCGCACCGCGCATCATCTCGTTCATCGGCTGGCCGATCTCGGCACAACGCTTGCTCGCGCCTGGGCTTGTGCTGGCGCGGTGGAAGTCAGGCTCAGCTCAAGGCCGGTGTCGCGATCGACGCCAACGGAGAGCCGGCCGCGGCTGTCTCAGGAGGGTGGCGGCCGGCCGCCCGAGGCCGGGTGAGCCGCGCTGGCGACAGTGCGCCTTGTGGCGCTCGGTCAGCTCTCTGAAGATACAGTGCTCGCCGATGCCACCCGCGCCGCCGATGGCCCACCGTCGCTCGCCGCTCGCTGCCCAGGCCCCCTGACGGCGACGTCTGCCGAGGTCGGGCTCCCGACGCGAACGATCCGATCATGACGATCCCGCTCTCAACGCTCATCAGGACCCGCCGCGAGGCCATCATCGAGCGGTTCGTGGGCGAGCTGCGCAAGCGAAGCGCGGCGGTGCGCGACATGCCGAAGCCGCTCATCATCAACTCGCTGCCGAGCTTCCTCGACGAGGTGGCCGCCAGCCTGGAGCAGCGCGCATCGACGGCCGGCAGCAAGGAGGCCGCGCGCGAGCACGGCGAGATGCGCTGGGAGCACGGGCTCGACCTGGGCGTGATGGTCCGCGAGTACGGCGTCCTCCGGCAATCCATCCTCCGCGAGATGGAGGAGGCGGGGATCACGCCGGATCTGCGGGAGATCGAGGCGCTCTCCGAGCGCGTGGACGCGGGCATCGCCCAGGCAGTAAGCGAGCACACACGCCTCCAGCTGGAGGCGATCGAGACCGAGCGCAGGCGCACCGAGATCGAGCGAGGCAGGAGCGGCTCGCTGCTCTCGCAGGCGCCCGCGCCGATCTGCTTCCTCAAGGGCGCGGCGCTCGTGTTCGAGCTCGCGAACCCGCTCTTCTGCCGCATGGTCGGCCGCGACGATCTCCTCGGCAAGCCGCTCGTCGACGCGGTCCCGGAGCTGCGCGGGCAGCCGCTGCACGCGCAGCTCGAGGCCGTCCTGGCGAGCGGCGAGCCGAGCGTGGCGAGCGAGATCCCGGTGCGGATCACGCGCTGGACCGGCGAGACGGTCGAGCGGCTGTACAACGTCCTGTGCAAGCCGGTGCACGACGTGGGCGGCGCCGTGGAGGGCGTCATGGTGACGGCGTTCGACGTGACCGAGCAGATCGGCGCGCGCCGGAAGGCGGAGCGGCTCGCGCTCGAGCTCCAGCAGAGCGTGGCCCAGCGCCTGCGCGCGGAGCAGGCGCTCCGCGTGAACGAGGAGCGCTTCCGCAAGGCGCTCCGGGGGTCGCCGGTCATGGTGTTCACCCAGGACCGGGACCTGCGCTACACGTGGATGCACAACTCGTTCGGCAAGTCCGAGCGCGAGGTGCTCGGGAAGACCGACGGGGAGGTGCTGGAGGACCCGGAGGCCGCGAGGTCGCTCGATCGGACGAAGCGCGACGTGCTCGCCAGCGGCGTCGGCCAGCGGCGCGAGATCGCGGTGCGCGCCGGCGGGCGCACCCAGCACATCGACGTCTCGATCGAGCCGCTCGCCGATGACACGGGCGAGATCATCGGCATCACCTGCACGGCGACGGACATCACGGAGCGGAAGTCGATCGAGCAGGCGCTGCGGGCGAGCGAGGCGAGGTTCCGCACCGTGCAGGAGGCGTCGCCCGACGGGTTCATGATGCTGCGCAGCGTGCGCGACGCGTCCGGGGCGATCTCCGACTTCGAGTGGGTCTACGTGAACCCGGCCACGGGGCCGATCGTCGGGGGCCGGGGCAAGGATCTGGAGGGCAAGCGGCTCCTCGTCGAGGTCCCGGGCAGCGCGCTCGCGAGCGCGTTCGACGCGTACGCGCGCGTCGTGGAGACAGGGGAGCCCGCCCGGATCGAGCTCTCCTGCGCGCACGAGGGCGCCCCGCGGACGTTCCGCGCCATCGCGGTGGCGCTGGGCGACGGCGTCGGCCTCTCGTTCCACGACATCACGGAGCAGAAGCGCGCCGACGCCGAGCGCGCCCAGCTCCTCGATCAGGAGCAGCGCGCGCGCCAGCACGCCGAGCAGCTGAACCGGCTCAAGGACGAGTTCCTCGCGACGGTGTCGCACGAGCTCAGGACGCCGCTCCAGTCGATCCTGGGCTGGGCGCGGATCCTCCGGACGGGCGAGGTGGACGCCGAGTCGCTCGAGCGGGGGCTCGCCACGATCGAGCGCAACGCGAAGGCGCAGTCGCAGCTCATCGAGGACGTCCTCGACGCCTCGACGATCCTCGCGGGGAAGCTGCAGCTCCGGACCGATCCGGTCGACGTGCGGCAGGTGCTCGCCACGGCGCTCGACCTGGTGCGCCCGGCGGCGCTGGCGAAGGGCGTCGCGGTCGACACCTCCGTCGCCGACGACGTGGGCATCTTCCTCGGCGACGCGGAGAGGCTCCAGCAGGTCGTCTGGAACCTGCTCGCGAACGCGGTGAAGTTCACGCCGTCCGGGGGCCAGGTGCGGGCCCTCGCCCGGCGCGTCGAGGCGACGCTCGAGGTCGAGGTGGAGGACAACGGCGAGGGCATCCCGAAGAGCTTCCTGCCGTTCCTGTTCGAGCGGTTCCGGCAGGCGGACGGGGGGATGACCCGGGCCCACGGCGGGCTCGGGCTCGGCCTCGCCATCGTGCGTCACCTGGCGGAGGCGCAGGGCGGCAGCGTACACGCCGAGAGCGACGGAGAGGGCAAGGGCGCGCGCTTCCGGGTCCGGCTGCCGATCCGCGCCGACGCGCCCGCGGCGCCGCCGTCCCCGCAGCGCCGGGGCGGCGAGGCGCCGGGGGGCGCCGCGCGCGTGCTCGAGGGCATCCGGGTCCTCGTCGTCGACGACGAGACCGACGCCCGCGAGCTGCTCGGCATCATCTTCGTGCGCGCCGGCGCGACGGTGAGCGAGGCGGCCTCAGCAGGCGCGGCGCTCGAGGCGCTCCGCATGGGCGAGTTCGACGTGCTCGTGAGCGACATCGGCATGCCGGGCGAGGACGGTTACGCGATGATGCGGCGGCTGCGCGCCCTGGGGGCCGACGTCCCCGCGAGCGGCATACCGGCGCTCGCGCTCACCGCGTACACGCGCATGGAGGACCGCCGCCAGGCGATCGCCGCCGGCTTCCAGATGCACCTGGCCAAGCCCATCGAGCCGAACAGCCTGGTGACCGCGGTCGCGCACCTCGTCGGCCGCGCGGGCAAGCGTGGTAGCTGGCCGTAGCGCCGTAGCCCCTGCGCGCGGCCTGCGGTTGATGCTATCAACGAGCTCCGCTTTGCCCCTCCATGAGGACGAGGATGGACGGTAAAATCCTGAATATTATCCTGGTCGAGGACGACACCGTCGACGTGATGAACGTCCGGAGGGCGTTCGAGAGGGGCAAGATCACGAACCCGCTCTGGGTGGCGGGCGACGGCGTGGAGGGGCTCGATCTGCTGCGCGGCAACCAGGTGCCCAGGGATCGGCGCCTCGTCCTGCTCGACCTGAACATGCCCAGGATGAACGGCATCGAGTTCCTCCGCGAGCTCCGGGCCGATGTCTCGCTCCGGGCGACGCCCGTCGTCGTGCTGACGACCTCGAACGACGATCGGGACAAGGTGGACGCGTACGATCTGAACGTCGCGGGCTACCTGCTGAAGCCGGTGACGTTCATGAGCTTCGTCGAGCTCATGACGGCGCTGAACCGGTACTGGACGCTCGTGGAGATGCCTTGAGCCCGAGGTCGGTTCGCCTCCTCGTCGTCGACGACGACACGGTCGATCGGATCGCGATCTTGCGCGCGCTGCGGAGCGGCCGCGTCGACGCCGAGATCAGGGAGGCCGATTCCGTCGATTCGGCGCTCGCGGTGCTGTACGAGCAGCAGGTCGACTGCGTGCTGCTCGACTATTACCTCCCCGGGGGCGACGGGCTCGCGGTGATCGAGGCGGCGCGCAAGGCGAAGCTCACGGCGCCGTTCATCATGCTGACCGGGCAGGGCGACGAGTCGCTCGCGGTCGATCTGATGAAGCGGGGCGCGGCGGACTACGTGCCGAAGAACCTGCTGACGCCCGAGCGGCTGGTGCAGAGCCTGCGCCACGTCCTGCGGCTGAGCGAGGCGGAGCGCCGCGAGGAGGAGGCGCGCAGGGCGCTCGCCCGCCACGCGAACCAGCTCGCGCAGCTCACCGAGGCGACGCTGCGCATCCACCGGTCGCTCTCGCTGAACGAGCTGATCCAGCGCACCACCGACGAGGCGCGCGCGCTGCTCGACGCGGGCGTCGCGGCCTCGCGGCTCTCGGCGCGGGGCATGGATCAGCGGCCCTTGACGGGCATCTCGCTGTCCGAGGAGTACGCCGCGCGGGAGGACCGCGACGGCGTCCGCGAGGTCGCGCTCGGCCTGATCGAGCGGAGGAGCACCAGCGTCCGGCTGACGGGCGACGAGATCGCGAGCGATCCGACGTGCGCCGACGTGCTCTCGCGCGCGCCGGCGGAGCTCCACCCGCGCTCGCTCCTCGCGGCGCCGCTGCGCGGCCGGGACGGCCAGTGCATCGGGAGCATCCAGCTGCTCGACCGGCGCGACGGGCCCTTCGTGGAGAGCGACGAGGTGCTGCTCACCCAGCTCGCGCAGTCGGCGTCCGTCGCCCTGGAGAACGCGCGGCTCTACAACGAGGCGCAGGCCGCGACGCGCGCCCGGGACGACCTCCTGGCGATCGTGTCGCACGATCTCCGGAACCCGCTCAACACGATCGCGATCACGGCGTCGCTGCTGCGGAGCGATCTGCTCCAGCGGAAGGACGGCGACGACGACGACGCCGTCCAGCTCGTCGACCGCATGGATCGCGGCATCCAGAGCATGACGCGGCTCATCGAGGATCTGCTCGACGCGTCGCGCATCGAGGCGGGGCGGCTCGTCGTGTCGCCGAGGGTGGAGCGGGGCGGGACGCTCGTCCGCGAGGCCCTCGACGCCGCCACGTCGCTCGCGGAGGCGAAGGGCTGCCGGGTGACGCAGGGGCCGCTCGACGCGGGCCTGGAGGTCCTCGCCGACCGGGATCGCGTGCTCCAGGTCTTCTCGAACCTGCTCGGCAACGCGCTGAAGTTCACGCCGAGGGGCGGCGTCGTGAGCGTGTCGCTCTGCCGGGTCGCCGACGGCGCGCGCTTCTCGGTGGCCGATACGGGCCCGGGCATCCCGCCCGAGCACCAGCCGCACCTCTTCGATCGCTACTGGAAGGCCGCGCAGGAGTCGCGCACCGGGGCGGGGCTGGGCCTCTACATCGCCCGCGGCATCGTCGAGGCGCACCACGGGACCATGGCGGTCGAGAGCGCCCCGGGCCAGGGGACGACGATCCACTTCTCGCTGCCCCTGGCGAGCTGATTCCCCCACCCTGCCGGAATGAGGGGACCGCCAAGGCGCCATGAGACGCCAAGAAGAAGAAAAAACTCAATAAACTTGGCGTCTTGTGGCGTCTTGGCGGTTCAAAAGCCCCTCCTTCAGTCAACGGGCGGTGAGCTCCCTCGGCCGATCCCGGGCACGAAGCGGCCGACCTTCGCGCAGTAGGCCGCGTACGCGCCGCCGTGGGTGCGCAGGAGGTACGGCTCCTCGACGAGGCGGACCTGCAGCTCGATCGCGATGACCAGCGCGACGAGCGAGGCGAGCGCGGCCGCGTTCGGGAGGATCAGCAGCAGCCCGAGCGCGGCCAGCATCATGAAGCTGAAGACAGGGTTCCGCACCACCGCGAACGGGCCTCCGGTGACGAGGCCCGTGCGCTCCGCCTCGCGGACGCCGATGCGCCAGGACGCGCCCATCGCACCCTGGGACCAGAGCGTGCCGAGCGTCCCCGAGATCGTCATGGCCGCGCCGAGGCCGACGAGGGGCGAGCCTGGATCGGCGAGGGGCCCGATCCAGGCCGCGAGCTCCGCGACGGGGGCCAGCGCTCCCAGGACGAGCGCGATCACGAAGAGCACGCCGCCGAGCCACGGCAGCGACCCGGGTGGCCCCGAGATGCCGCGGAAGCCCGCCGATCCCGTCGCGCGGAGCTGCCTGAGCGAGCGCCACCCGAACGCGAGCGCAAGGTAGATCCCGTAGAGAACGAGGGCGAGCCAGGGTCGGTTCATGTCGAGCTCTCCTGTCGATGGGTCAGCCGGTAGAGGACCGGCAGGACGACGAGCGTGAGCGTGGTGGACGAGAGGATCCCGCCGATGACGACGGTCGCGAGCGGGCGCTGCACCTCGGAGCCGGTGCCGGTGGCGAGCGCCATCGGGACGAAGCCGAGCGCCGCGACGAGCGCCGTCATGAGCACGGGGCGGAGCCGCGCGATCGAGCCGTGGAGCACGGCGTCGTCGAGCGCCTCGCCGCGCTGCCGCAGGTTCTCGATGAACGTCACCATCACGAGCCCGTTCAGCACGGCGACGCCCGAGAGCGCGATGAAGCCCACGGCCGCCGAGATCGAGAGCGGGAGCCCGCGGCCCCAGAGCGCGAGGACGCCGCCGGTGAGCGCGAGCGGGACGCCGGTGAAGATCAGCGCGGCGTTCCTGAGCGTCCCGACGGAGAGGAAGAGCAGCCCGAAGATCAGCCCGAGCGCCACAGGGACGACCACGGCGAGGCGCCGCTGGGCGGCGAGCATGTTCTCGAACTGGCCGCCCCAGGACATCCAGTAGCCCGGCGGGAGCTTGATCTCGGCGTCGATCCGCGCCTCGGCGTCGGCGACGAAGCCGCCGAGGTCGCGCCCGCGCACGTTGCACTGGACGACGACGCGGCGCTTGCCGCTCTCCCGGCTGACCTGGTTCGGGCCCTCTTCCACGCCGATCTTCGCCACCGCGCCGAGCGGCACGAACGCCGCCCGCTCGGGCGCGCCGGCCGCCGCGGCGATGGTGGGGCCGCTCGGCCCGGTCGCGTGGCCCCCCTTGCTCCGGAGCGGGATCGGGAGCCGCTCGAGCGCCCCGATGTCGCGGCGGATGGAGTCGGGCAGCCGGAGCACCAGATCGAAGCGCTTGTCCCCCTCGAAGACCTCGCCGGCGCTCACGCCCCCGATCGCGGCCTCGACGACCTCCTGCACGTCGGCGACGTTGAGCCCGTAGCGGGCCACCATGCGCCGATCCACGTCGATGGTCAGCACCGGCAGGCCCGTGACCTGCTCCACCTTGACGTCGGCGGCGCCCGGCGTCGCCTTGAGGAGCGCGCCGATCCTGCTGGCCTCCTTGAGCATCACGTCGAGGTCGTCGCCGAAGACCTTGACCGCGACGTCGCTCCGCACGCCGCTGATGAGCTCATTGAACCGGAGCTCGATGGGCTGGCTGAACTCGTAGTTCTGCCCCGGCAGCTCGTGGATCACCGCCTCGATCGCCTCGGCGAGCTCCTCCTGCGTCTTCGCCTTCTTCCACGCGCTCCGCGGCCGCAGCATCAGGTAGGTGTCGGAGACGTTCGGGCCCATCGGATCGGTCGCGACCTCGGCCGTCCCGGTCCTGGCGAAGACGTGCTCGATCTCGTCCGGGAACCGCTCCCTGAGGAGGCGCTCGAGCTGCGCCTGCATGGCCACGCTCGTCGTGAGGCTGATCGACGGGATGCGCGCCGGCTGGAGCGCGAGCGCCCCCTCGCTCAGCTTGGGGGCGAACTCGCTGCCGAGCCCCGCGGCGACCAGGCCGGAGGCGGCGAGGGCGACGCCCGCGATCGCGACAACGATCGGCCTGTGGGACAGCGCCCAGGCGAGCGCCCTCCCGTAGGCGTTCTTCGCGTGGCGAAAGAGGAGGTTCTCCTTCTCCGACACGTTGCCCCTGAGGAGCAGCGCCACGAGCGCCGGGATGAACGTCATCGACAGGATCGTCGCCCCCGCGAGCGCCAGGACGACGGTCTGCGCCATCGGCCGGAACATCTTCCCCTCGATGCCGGTCAGCGTGAGGATGGGCAGGTAGACGATCGCGATGATGAGCTCACCGAAGATCGTCGCCTGGCGGACCTCCTGGGACGCCTCGTAGGCGAGGCCGAGCCGCTCTTCGCGGGTGAGCACCCGCCCGAGCCGGCGCTGCTCCTCGGCGAAGCGCCGCACGCAGTTCTCGACGATGATCACCGAGCCGTCGACGATGAGCCCGAAGTCGATGGCGCCGAGGCTCATCAGGTTGCCGCTGATCTTGCCCTCGACCATGCCGGTGACGGCGATCAGCATCGAGAACGGGATCGCGAGCGCGGCGATGAGCGCGGCCCGGAGGTTGCCGAGCAGGAGGAAGAGCACCACGACGACGAGCGCCGCCCCTTCGAGAAGGCTGTTCCTGACGGTGCTCAGGGTGGCGTCGACGAGGTAGGTGCGGTCGTAGACGGTCTTGACCGTCACGCCCGCGGGCAGCGACTTGTTGACCGCCTTGATCTGGTCGTCCACCCGCCTGGAGACGGCGCGGCCGTTCTCCCCGACGAGCATGATGGCCGTGCCGATGACCGCTTCTTCTCCGTCCTCGGTGGCCGCCCCCGTGCGGAGCTCCTGGCCGACGCTGACCTCGGCGACGTCCTCGATCCGGATCGGCGCCTCGCGGTGGTTGCCGACGACGATGCCCCGGATGTCGTCCTCGCTCTGCACGAGGCCCGTGGCGCGGACGAGGTACTGCTCGCCCTTGTGCTCGATGTACCCCCCGCCCGCGTTGGCGTTGTTGCCCGCGAGGGCCTCGAGCACGTCGCGGAACGAGAGCCCGTAGCCGACGAGCTTCGCCGGATCGGGCGAGACCTGGTACAGCCGCTCGTGGCCGCCGATCGAGTTGACCTCCGTCACCCCCGGCACGGTCCGGACCTGGGGCCGCACGATCCAGTCCTGGATCGTGCGTAGATCGGTCAGGTCGTACGGCTTGCCGTCGGGCCGCCTGGCGTCCGGCGCGGCCTCGAGGGTCCACATGTAGATCTCGCCGAGGCCGGTCGCGATGGGGCCCAGCTGCGGCTCGCCGAGCCCTGGCGGCAGGCTCTCCTTCGCGGCGCCCAGGCGCTCGGCCACGAGCTGCCTCGCCCAGTAGATGTCGGTGCCGTCCTCGAAGATCACCGTCACCTGGGAGAGCCCGTAACGGGACAGCGAGCGCACCTGCTGGACGCCCGGGATCCCGCCCATGGCCCACTCGATGGGGAAGGTGATCTGGCGCTCGACCTCCACGGGGGAGAGCGCCTTGACCGACGTGTTGATCTGCACCTGGACGTTGGTGATGTCCGGGACCGCGTCGATCGGCAGGCGGGTGAAGTTGTAGGCCCCGAGCGCGCCGACCGCGAGGGTGATGGCGACGACGAGGAAGCGATGGCGGATCGAGACGGACAGGAGCCGCGAGAGCAAGGTGAGCATGGGGTCCTCGCGCTCCTCAGTGCTGGTGTCCGGCCTCGGATTTGCCGAGCTCCGCCTTGAGGATGAAGCTGTTCTTGCCGACGTAGCGCTCGCCGGCGGCCACGCCTGCCTCGATCTCGACGACCGGCGCGCCGCGCCGCGGTTCGGCGGCGGGAGCGCCGGGTGGCCCGCCCGCGCCTGCCCCGAGCGCCACGCCGCTCGTGCCACGGCGCCCGATCTTCACCGGGCGGGCCTCGAAGGCGTCGCCCTCCTCGACGAAGACGACGTCCTTGCCCTCGACCCGCTGGATGGCCTCCTCGGAGACGACCACGGGCGCGGCCGCCTCCTCGACGGCGATGTCGGCGGTCGCGAAGAGCCCGGGGCGCCACGCAGCGCCCGGGCTCTGGAGGACGACGCGGGCCACGGCGGAGCGGCTCTGCTCGTCGACGACCTGCCCCAGGTACGCCAGCGTGCCCTGCGCGCTCTGCTCGATCCCCTCGGCCTTGACCCAGGCCGTCTGGCCGATCCGCGCGCGGCTGAGGTCCTTGGCGTAGACGGTGACGTTGACCCAGATGGTCGACAGGTCGGCGATCACGAAGACCTGGGTGTCTTCCTTGAGCACCTCGCCGATGGCGATGTGCTTCTCGATGATGGTGCCGTCGATGGGGGCGACCAGCGCGTAGCCGCTGCCCTTGCCCGCGCCCGAGCCCGCGGCGGCGCTGAGCTTCTGGGCGGCGCTGCGGTGCTCGATCCGCGCCTCGGCGACCGCCTGCCTGGCCGCGAGGTACTCCTTCTCGGCCGAGATGCGCTCCTTCCAGAGCGCCTCGTGGCGCGTGAAGCTCGCCTCGGCGAGGGAGAGGCGCTCCTTGGCCGCCAGGAGCTCGCGCTGGAGCTCGGCGAGCTCGCGGCTGTCGAGCACGGCGAGCACCTCTCCTCGCGTGACCGTGTCGCCCAGCTGCTTCTTCACCTCCCGCGCCGTCCCCGGCACGCGGGGCGTGACGTGCGCGATGGCCTCCGCGTTGAGCGCGACCTCGCCGGGGAGGGTGACCGTCACCGCGACGTTGCCCGGTCCGGCGGTGAGCATCTCCAGCCCGGCGTTCTGGATCATCGCCGGCGACAGCTTGAGCCTGTCGCCGTGGGCGTGCGCTTCCCCGGGCTCGTCCGGCGCGCGCTTCTCCGCGTGGTCGTGGTCGTGATCGTCGCCGTGGTCGTGGCCATCGCCGCGGTCGTGCTCGTGGCCATCGCCGTGCGCTCCCTCCTCCTCGCCGTGCTGATGCCCGTCGTGCTCCTCATGGCCGGCCTCGCGGTCGTGCCCGTGGCGTCGATGCTCGACGCGCACCGTGATGGCGACGGCCGCGACGACGAGCGCCAGGACGGCGGCCGCGATCGCGGCGATCACCTTCGGGGAGAGCTCTATCTTCCGCGGAGGAGCGCTCATCGGGGTGCCCTCCCCGCGGCGACGAGGAGCTCGATCTTGGCCGCCGCGTGGGCGTGCTCGGCCTCCAGCAGCGCCGCCTCGGCGTCGATGACCTCACGCCGCACCAGGAGGACGCTCGCGAGATCCTTCTCGCCGAGCTCGTACCCTCGCGCCGAGATCGCGGCCGCCTGTTCCATCAGGGTGGCCGTCGGTGTCAGCGCCTGGAGGGCCTCCTTCGTCGCCTTGTAACGCGCGTAGAGCTGGGTGATGTGGCCCGCGGCGCCGGTCCGCGCGGCCTCGGCGCGGGCCTGGGCGACCTCGATCTCCGCGGCGGCGGTCGCGGCGCCGGCGCGGTTGGCGTTGAGGATCGGCAGCGGGATCGCGAGGCCGAGCATGCCGATGTTCGCGCCGTCGTCGCGCTCGACCTGGGCGACGACGTTGACGGTGGGCCACCCGGCCGCCCGCTCGCGCTCCGCCCTGGCCCGCGCGGCGTCGACCGAAGCCTCGGCGGCCCCGACATCGGGGCGCCGCCCCAGGTCGCCGAGGATCGACGCGAGCGGCGGCGGATCGTCAGGCGGCACGAGGGGCCCCTCCACCGGGGGCAGCTGCTGCGCCGCTCGCAAGGGGAGGCCGAGCAGGCCGAGGAGCGCCGCCTCGTCGGCGTCGCGCGTGCCTTCCGCCGCCTTCGCGGCCGCCTGGTCGCGCCCTCTCTGGAGCGACGCCAGGGCGACATCGACCTCCGGCACCTCGCCTGCCTTGCGCTGGCGCTCCGCGGCGGCGTGGAGCCGCTCTGCGAGCGCGACGCGGGCGCGGGCGAGCTGCACCTGCCGCTCGCCCCGGAGCACGAGGGCGTGCTGGAGCAGGGCGGCGAGCAGGACGCGGCGCCGGCCGTCCTCGGCGCCGATCTCGGCGGCGCGCTGCTCGGCCTTCGCGGCTGCGATGCGCTCGCCTCGCTGGCCGCCGAGCTCGATCGGCCACGCGAGGGACGCCGAAGCGGCCGCCGGCTTGCTCCCGTCGGGGTTGAGCCGAACGCCGCCCATGCCGGTCAGCACGGGGTTCTCGAGGGAGAGCGCGCCTGCGGCCGAGGTCGCGGCGCGGGCGACGCCGACCTCCGCCGTGGCCACGCGCGCGCTCGGGGCTGCGCGGGCGAGGTCGGCGACGCGGGCGCGGGTGAGGGGCGGCTCTGCGGCGAGGGCCGCCGGGGGCGCGATCGACAGGAGGTGAAGGGCGAGCGAGGAAGCGACGAACAGACGACGCACGGGGGGATGGAACATGGACGACAGCCCTCGAGCGCGTGGAGCGCTCGCGCGAAGAACCGCGGTTGTGCCCGGTCAGGATCGCGTGAGAGGGCCGAGCTCACGGCGGCGCGGCGCAGGGGCGCTCAAACGCCTGTGCGCTGCTGCCGTGCTCGCGGGTGCGACACCTGACGAGGGCGCCTCAGGCGCGCGGGTGTCGGGGTGGCCGTTCGAGGCGGTGAGGGAGGCTGCGCCCTGGCATTTCCGGCAGCGTCGACGCGGCGATCTCGTACGCCTCCAGGAGGATGTAGGGCAGCGCGGCGCCGACGGACAGCGTCATGGGGATACGGCCACAAGCGCAGTCGCTGCAGCTGGGCGGACAGTCCTCGTGGGAGCTGTCCGGCGCCGCGTCCTCCTCGTGATGGGCCGACGACGCCTCGAGCATCGGGTGCTCGCAAGCGATCGTCATGCCGAGCGCCTGGAGGGTGTGGCCCTGCGCCATGAGACCGACGACGAGCAGCACCGGGAGCGCGGCGCGGATCCAGCGAAGGATCGCGCTGCGGTCACGATGGGGTCGCCGGAGGCGGGACATCCGATGCGAGCGTGGGGGAGGACGAGACGGGCGTCAAGGAAGGCGTTCGGCCGAGCCCGACCACGCCGCTCGGCGACCGACGCAAGCCTGTGCACGCCGCCGACGCGCGCCCGGACGGAGGATTGGGCAGGAATGCGCACGACACGGTCATCGTGGCACCCCGGACTCCACGCTGGAACATGCGGAGTGGACCCTCCACGAACAGCATGGGTCCGCGTTCAAAGCGTCCCCGCCGCGGACACCTCGCGCACGACCGATGGCTCGATTGGCGTCAACGCCAGTGCGCTAGGGACATGAACCATCGTCCGTATCGCGCGAGTCTGCGGGGATCACCTGGACCGGAGAGCCAGCGAGGAGCCTCGGAGGCAGCCGCCGAAACAGCACGTCGGCCAACCCCTCGGAAGAGCCCTGAGGGCTCCCAGGCGCGCATCTCCTGTGCATCCCCGGCGCGAGCTCGTGTGACATCCGCCCCGAACAGGCGGTCTGTCGCACGCCCCCCCGGAGCGCCACTCCCACGCGGCATGTGCTGCCCGCGAGCATCGCCGTGCGTCCAGCTGGACGCAGACGAGCGCTCAGCGGTGCCACGGCAAGCCGTCGAGACTCAGACGCGCGCTCCGAAGCCGGGCGGCCCCGTCAAGACACAAGGGCAGCGTCACCGGTACCGCACAGGAGCCGAGGGAATGCGCTCAGCCAGGTGTGCACAAGGAGTGGAGAACGAGGCGTCGAGAGAGAGACAGGGAGTGCGAAGGGGGGGACTTGAACCCCCACGGTGTTACCCGCTAGCACCTCAAGCTAGTGCGTCTGCCAATTCCGCCACCTTCGCGAGTGCGGTTGCGGGACGGAACCTACCCAGCTGGCCGGGGAAGTCAAGCTAATCCTCACAACGTCGTCCCACGGCGCAGCGCCCGCGCTGGTCAGCCCGGCGCGGCGGCCTCGGCCGATCACCGGGCTGCCACGGCTGCGCGCGCGACCGGAGCGCGCGCCAGAGGAGCACGCCCGCACCGCGCGGAGCGCTGCGCGCACCTCGCCCGCGGGCTCTTCAGCGGACGAGCGCCTCGACGATCTCGCGGATCTCGAACGGCTTGCGCACCCAGGAGACGCCGGAGTTCGCGGGGAGAGGATCGGCGCCGGCGCTGCCGGACATGACCACGAGCCGCACGTCCGGGTTGGCCCTGCGCACGGCGGAGACGGTGCCGAGGACGTCCTGCTGGATCGGCGAGATGTCGAGCAGCGCGGCCTGGAACGGCCCGGAGGCGAGGGCCCCCGGGAGCTCGACCGCGCTCTGCACGCTGACGATGCTCGCGCCGCGGGCGGTGAGCGCCGTGTCGAGCAGATCCACGACCGCGTCGTCGTCCTCGACCACCAGGATCCTGACGCCATCGAGGATCGTCCCGTGCTGCGGCGGCGACGTCATGTTCCGCGGCACAGGCGGCTTTTCCTCGGCTCCTGCTTCGCCGGGCGGGGCGTCGGCCGGCGGCGTGTCCTCGACGGGCCAGCGCAGCTCGAAGCGAGCGCCTTCCTCCGAAGGCACGAGCGCGAGCGCGCCGCCGGCAGCGCTCGCCAGCGCCGCGGAGTGGCGGAGGCCGATGCCCGCTCCGCCAGGCCGCGTCGAGACGCCGGAGCTCAGCAGCGTCGCTCGGCGCGACGGCGGGACCCCGGGCCCCTGGTCCGCGACGCCGATGACGACCACGGCGTCCTCCAGCCTGGCATCGACACGGACGGACGAGCCGCGGGGCGACAGCGCCACGGCGTTGAGCAGGAGGTTCGTCAAGATCTGCACGACCGCAGCGCCGTTGCTCACGCCGCCGCGCGCGACCGCGGGCTCGATCACCGCGCGGAGCGCGATCGCCGAGCGGCGCGCCTCGGGCTCGAGCCCCATGACGGCGTCGTCGATGACGTCGGCGATCAGGCGCGCCGGCTCCCCCAGCGGCCTCGACGCGACCTCGCCGTCGCCGGCCGGACGCCCCTCGGCGCCGATGGCCCGCCGGATCAGGCGGCGAGCGTCGCGCGCGCGGGACGCGGCGACGCCGAGCGCGCGGCCCAGCTCGGGGCCTTGCTCGCCCTGCGCGCGCTCGATGCACCCCACGATGACCGTGAGCGCGTTGGAGACCTCGTGCAGCGCGATCGCGAGCTCCTGCGCAGACGGAAGCGAGGTCCCGATCGCGCGCTCCTCGTCGGCGCGCTGGCCGAGGTCGCCGCGCAGAGGAGGCGCGAGGGTCAGGCCATCCTCGGTTGAAGGCTCCGATGTCCCACCGCGCGTCGGCTGCGCCACGGGCGTTAGCCTATCTCGCTCCGCGCTGAGCTGGTACCGCCCTTTTTCGCTCCGACTTCACCGGGACATCGATGGGGGGAGCGGCAGTACATAGGAGCCATCGGCCGCCGACCGGGTCTCGCCGATCTGGATGCCCCTCGTCTCCTGCGCGGTCGCGCCCTGGACCGGCAGCCAGGCCACGACCGTGGCGTCGCCGAGCGGGGCGCCCGACGCGTCGCGGACGACGCCCTGGAGCACGGCCGGGAACGAGATGGCGAGCTCGAGGTCGGTGACCGCGGCGTCCATCGCAGAGATCGTCAGGCGCGGCCTGACGAGCCACGGGAAGGCGGAGCCGGGCGTCGGGCGGACCGAGAAGTCGAACTCCCCTGGGTCGATGCCGATCGAGAACGCGCCGTTACGGAGGACCCCGGACGCTTGCCGGGGCAGCAGCGGCCCGGGCGTCAGGACCTGGCCGAAGTAGGGCGTGACCTGGCCGCGGGCAGGGACCGCGAACACGCCGGCACCGTCCATCAGCTCGCCCATGGGCCCCTGGACGCGGCCGCGAAGCGTCCCGGCCTCGGGGATGACGACCGACTGACCGCAGTAGCAGTCGTCGCCGGCGGCGAACTTGAGCGGCTGCTTGACGGCCGCCTTGGCGGTGTCGTTGATCGGCTGCGCGAAGAGGACGTACTCGCCCGGCGGGAGATCGGCACGGAAGAGGCCGTTCGCGTCCGTCTCGGTGTCCAGCTTGTAGGCGGCGGTGGGCGCCCTGTCGATGATGGCGCTCTGGATACGGACGGCGGTGAGCACCGGGTTGCCGTTCACGTCGAGCGTCTGACCTTCCACGCGGCGCGCCGCCGCGTCGAGCTGGAGGAGCGACAGGTCCAGGTTCCCCGTGGAGCCCTGGAGCGCGACCGCAGCGAGCTCCCAGTAGACCGTGGGCCTCGGCACGCCGTCCTTCGGACGCAGCCGGATGAGCGGGCTCCTGGCCTTGTCGGTCCAGTAGAACTTCACGCTGAACCCGACCTGCGTCGCGGTCGCCTGCGGGTCGGGCTCGGCCTGCTCGAGGAGGCCTACCTGGGAGAGGACGCTGCCGGTCACCGGGTCGACGAGATCGAGCTTCCACCCGTCGACGCGCACGCGCTCGGGCACCTGCAAGCTGCCCTGGAGCACGGCGGGCGCCTCGGCGTTGATGCCGAGCGTCCACTGCTCGGGGACCACCTGGTTCGGCAGGACGATCGGCGGGGGGATGTCGTCGAGGCAGTCGGCGCGCGCCTGCGGAATCAACGAGATGTGGTAGTCGCCAGCGGGGATCGAGAGCTGGAATCTCTGGCCGTCGGTGCCGTCCGGCTCCGAGAGCGTCGAGTAGCTCTGGGTGGGCAGGCCCAGGATCGGCGAGATGCTCCGGAACTCGACCTTCACGGGGAACTGCCCGCCGGTCAGGGGAGGCAGCCCGCCGGTGCGGTTCTCGCAATAGGAGCCGCCGAGGCGCACGGTGGCCTTCACGCTCGCGGACATGGGGAGCGTGAGATCGACGGAATGCACCTGCCCGCCAGGGTCCTGAGGAGGGAAACCGCTCGCTGCATCGATGGCGAGGAGATGGGAAACCTCCGCGCCCTGCTCGGGCAAGGCGCGCGGCCGGATCTCGAGGATGAGCCCGTCGAGGTTCGCGCTCGTCGAGACGCACGCGCGTTGCCCGCTGACATCGGCGCAGGTCGCCCCCGGGCCGCACTCGACCGACCCGTCGCAGGCGTTCATCGGGGCGGATTCCGCCATTTCGAGGGGAATGCCGCAGGCCACCGAGGTCGGTAGGCAGGCGAGCAGCGCGGCGCACACGACGTGTCGCGCGCTCACGACGCCCTCCTCGCCACCGACGCAGCGCGCGCGGCGCGGAGCAGAGACCGCCCCCGTGGCGGCGCGGCGGGAGAGCGCCGCGGTCCCGCGGAGACACCGGCGACCGGTGGCCGCCGAGCGGATGAGAGCGACGCGCGGAGCCCGAACGGGTCCGCACCCGAGCAGGCGCAGGGGAAAATCACACCCGAACGAGAAGGCGATGTTCGTGCCAACCGACAGACGGCGTTCCGGGCAGCGTGGGGCGAGCATCCGCTCGACAGGGCGCCGCGCAACCCGCGGCGGCGCTGTGACAGCGCTGTCGCGTCGAGACGGATGCGCCGATGCGGCCACCCCGCACTCATCGCAACCAGGCGAAGCTCGGACATGCACACGGGAAAGCTCGGGTGAGACGGGATACGACCGGGCTCCGGTCGGCGCTGCGGGGGCGCGAGGTCTGCGAGGAACATGACGCCACCGACGTCCGCGCAGCGGGTGCCGCGACGCCTACGTGCCTGCACGGAAGCGCGAGCTTCCCGTGTCGACCCGCCGGAGTGAAGGCACGGTACCGGGCTGCCATCGCGCTTCGGCGTACTCCATCCGCGTCGCGAGGCGTACGAGATCGGCGACCTCGGGGACCGCCGCGCAGGCCGCGGCGAGCCCTTCGGGGTCGGAGAGCGGGACCGCCAGCTCCACGCCGCGCTCCTTGAGGGTCGCGCGCACGGCCGTGGCGACGTTGCCCGCGGCGAAGAGGCCAGCGCGGCGCATCGCGGTGCGGGTCGTCTTGACGGCCCCCTCGTAGGTGATCTTGTCGGCGCTGTCGCAGATCTCGCGGAGGCGACGCTCTGCGCGCGGGGGGATGAGCTGCCAGAGGTTCTGCTCGAGCCGCACCACGGCCGGATTGCCGCGGGCGCTGTGCGCGGTGGCCTCCAGGGGCCCGAACGCGGCGACGATGGCGGAGAGCAGCGTGCGGAGCTCATCCTCCGAGCTGGTGTTCACCAGGACATGGTCGGGCATGGCGCCAGCGAGCTGAGCGCCGAGCAGGTAACGCAGCTCGGGGGTGTCCTCGCGGACCTCGCCCCGCAGCAGCACGGCCGGCGGGTTGACCCGGACGATCTGCCCCTCCGGCCGCGATGGAGCAGGCGAGGGAGCGCGCTGGTGGAAGAGCGCGGTGCGCAAGAGGCCGAGGTGAGCGGCCATGACGCCGTAGATCTCCCCGAGGAGGGTAGGCGATGTCGGCTGGATCCGCTCGGAGGGGACGAGCCCGGACTGGCCTGCGTCGCGGCGGTAGAGGCCCGTCTCCCAGACGATCGCGAGCGCCTCGTTGACCGGCGACTCCAGATCGCGGAAGAGCAGCGCGCTCACGAGCTCCGGCGCGTCGCGCTGCGCGGCGAGGGGCGGCGGCGTGACGACGCCCTCGCCGGGCCGGTCGGACGGCTCGTCACCGTCGAAGGCGCGCAGCACGTGCTCGATGGCGCGGGCGTAGGTCATGTTCTTGTCGGCGATCGCGGCCGCCTGGAGGCGCTCCAGGGTGCCCCGATCGCCGAGGCGCAGGTGGGCCTGCATCCGTCGGACCGCCAGCGCCTCCCGGGAGCGATCGTCGCGCGGAGCGAAGCTCTTGATGAGCCGCTCGCCAGCGTCGTACGAGCCCGCGGCGAGTTCGCGGAAGAGCGCTGCCTCCTCGAAGCTCTCGGCCGCGGACGGCGACCACGCGGCCACGAGCCGCGTCGCGGAGGAGGGCGGCTGGATCGACGCCGGGGCGGAGACCGGGGGCCCGGGCTGCGGCGCGCCGGCGCTGGAGCGGACGGACGCGGCGCCGCCGCGCGCGGCGTTGCTCTCCGCGACGCCTGACACGGCGCTCGGCGACGGCGCCGGCGAGGCGGCGGTGCTCGCCGTCCCGTCGAGCAGATCGTCGTCCGACACCGCGGGAGAGGTGGATTGCGACGGGTCGTCGGCGATCAACCCCTCGTCGAGCGGATCGTTGAGCTCGACGAGATCGATGTGCGGGTTGCTCGAGGCCGGCGCGCCGCCGCTCGACGGCGCGCGGCTGCTCGCCGGCCCGACCCCGCTCGACGGCGCGCGGCTGCTCGCCGGCGCGCCGCCGCTCGACGGCGCGCGGCTGCTCGCCGGCCCGACCCCGCTCGACGGCGCGCGGCTGCTCGCCGGCCCGACCCCGCTCGACGGCGCGCGGCTGCTCGCCGGCCCGACCCCGCTCGACGGCGCGCGGCTGCTCGCCGGCCCAACCCCGCTCGACGGCGTACGGCTGCTCGCGGGTCCGGCGCCGCTCGCCGCCGACGCAGCGCTGGGCGGCGCCTCTGGCGCCGCCTGGACCGGCTCCGCCGCGGCTGCCCGGAGCGACGCAGCCTGGAGCACCTCCTCGGGAGGCAGGGTCGCCCGCTCGCTGGCCAGCTCGGCGTTCAGCTCGGCGATCTTCAGCCCCAGCGAGCGATCCGAGCCCGCGAGCACCGTGGCCTGCGAGAGGATCTTCGCTGCGCGATCCGGGTCGCTCGACACGTGCAGGCGCGCGAGCTGCATCAGCGCGCGCGCGCGATCGATCCCCGAGCTCTGCGCGGCGAGCTCCTCGAGCGCCTTCCGGGCGGCCTCGGGCTCACCTCGCGCGGCCGTGAGCTCCAGCTGGCGGCGCAGTGCCAGCGTGCGCGTCTCCGGCTCCGCCGCGGCCTCCTCGAGCAGGCGCGCGGCCGCCTCGAGATCGCCGGCGCTCTGAGCGGTCTCGGCGGCGGCGAGCGCGACCCGACCGCGCGCGCGCATCCCCTGGAGATCGCCGCCGAGCGCGCGATCGAACAGCGGGAGGGCGGCGGAGAAGTTTCGCTTCAGGGCCAGGCGCTCCGCCATGCCGAGCGCGACCAGCGTGCTCGGGCCGACCTCGGCGTGGCGCCGGGTCAGCTCCCGCATGCCGGCGCCGTGGCCCTGGATGACGTCGAGCGTCTCGGCGAGCAGGAACGCGTGCAGGTCGACGTGCGCCGGGCGCAGGCGCGGCGCGATGCGGCCGAGCTCCTCCACCGCGGCCTGCGCGTCGCGCGGCGTCCCGGTCCCGCGCAGGCGATACTCGATGCGGCGCGCCTCGAGGACGGCGTCGGGCGACTCCGGGGCGAGCTTCACGGCGCGGCGAGCGCGCTCGAGCGCCGTCGCGTCGTCCCCGAGCGTCGAGGTGGCGCGCGCCGCCTCGACCAGCAGCTGCGCGCGCCGCTCGGGGGCGTCGCGCGACGCGCTGGCGAGCTGATCGAGCGCCGCGGCGAGCGCGTGGCCGTCCCCCTCCCGGCGGGCGATCTCGACGCGGAGCTCGATCACGGCCTCGCGCGGCGCGATGCGAGCGACGCTCTCCAGCGTGTCCTTCGCGGACTCGACGTCCCCGCCGCCGAGGTAGCTGCTGCACGCGCGGAGGCTGTACTCGGCCCGCTCGTCGGTGGTTGTCGCGAGATCGCCCAGCCTGCACCAGAGCGGCGCGGCGCGCAGCGGCGTCCCGAGCCGCTCGTGGATGTCCGCGAGGAACCTGAGCGCGCTCACGTCGTCCGGTGACGCCGCGAGCAGGGCCTCCAGCTCGGCGCACGCCTCGTCGAGGAGGCCGAGGCGCTGCTCGAGCAGGGCGGCGCGCCGGAGCCGCAGCGCGCGCCGCGTGTCCGGCAGCGGAGCCGCCTCGATGCGGCGCGCGAGGAGGGCGGCGACCGCGGCGTGATCGCCGCGGTCGCTCGCGTCCTGCTCGACGACCTCGACGGCGTGCATGTCGGAGAGATCCAGCCGGGCGATCGCCTCGTAGAGCGCCACCGCGGCGCCGCGATCGCCGAGCTCCTGGGCCAGCGGCGCGAGCTCGCGGAGCACGACCAGCCGCTCCTCGTCGCCGCTCAGGATGCCCTGGAGGCGCGTGAGCACGTCGAAGAGCCGCTGGCGATCGTCGGTGCTCCGCGCGAGCCGGATGAGCTCGTCGATGTGCGCCTTGTCGAACGGCGTCCTCTGGGCGGCCTCCAGGAGGAGCTCCACCGCGCCATGGAGATCGCCGCCGGCGGCGAGGATGCCGGCGTGCTCGCGCGTCAACCCGAGGCGGACGGCATCCGGCAGGTCGACGCGCGCGAGCTCGGACTGGACGAGCGTCTCGAGATCGGCGCTGCGACGTTCGGCCGCGTACAGCCGGCGGAGCCGGGTGACGACCTCGTCGCGCGTCTCGCCCACGAGCTGCCCGCCGGCGAGCGCCCGCTCCAGGGCGACGGTGGCCTCGGCGCGCTGGCCCTCGCGCTCGTGTTTGTCGGCGAGGTGCAGCAGCGCCTCGAGGCGCCGCGCGACCGGCAACGCGTCGTCCAGCGAGCGCTTCAGCGCCTCGTCCCCGCTGGCCTCGACGGCCCCCTCCGCCTCGCACGCGAGCGCGTCGTCCTCCGGCGCGCGCCGGGCGGCCTCCACGAGCAGCGCCGCGGCGACCGGCGGCACGTTCAGGGCGCCCGCGAGCTTGCTCGCCCACCTGAGCAGGCCGGGACCGACGCTCGAGTGCGGCCTCATCGCCGCGGCGTACACCGCCGCGACGAGGTGCGACGCCGGCTCGGTCTGCCGCGCGAGCTCGCCGACGATGTCGAGGAGCGTCTGGAACTCGTCGACGTCGCCGTCGGCGAGCATCGCGCGCTCGATCGCGGCGAGCGCGAGCGCGGGCGAGTCGAGGACGGCGACGGCGATGCGCGCCATCGCGAGCCCCGCGCGGGCCCCCTCGGGGCCGTCGAGCTTCGCGATGCTCGCCTTGACCGCGCGGTCGAAGCGGATGGCCTCGACCTCCGGCTGCCCCGTGCACGCGATGAGATCGCGGATGGCCGCGCCGACGTCCTCGACGAGCGCCGCGTCCGGGCGTACGACCATCGCGCGGAGCAGGATGTCGAGGCGCAGCCGGAGGCCCTCCTCCGTGCGGCCGGTGAGGGCCGCGGCGCGCTTCAACCACGCGTTGCGCGACGCCGGATCGGCCGTCGTCGCCACCCGCTCGAGCGCGCGCACGGCGTCCGACGGCTCGCCGACGTGCTCGGCGAGCCGAGCGAGCAGCACGTACGAGGTGCCCTCGGTCGGGACCGCCTCGAAGCTGGCCACGGCGTGCGCGAGCGCGAGCTCGAACGCGCCGCGCCTCTCCAGCTGCCGCGCCGCGCGGTAATGGGCGGCGCGGCGGCCGTAGCAGCCCAGGGCCGCGTCGGCGAGCAGCCGGTAGGTCTTGTCGAGGACGACGATGCCGCCGTCGGCGTCCGCCGATTTCTCGACCAGCGCGACGGCGTCCGCGCGGAGGGGATCGAGCTCGATCGCGCTCGCCGCCGCGGAGAGAGCGCGCTCGGGCAGGCCGTGCTCGTGCGCCAGGTTGGCGGCCTCGATCAGCAGGTTGGCGCGCCTGCGCCGCTCGGGCCCGACGTCGCCCGACCACCTGTTCTCGTCCGCGGCGGGCTGCGCTCCCCGCTCGCTCCGCGCCTCCGCGGCGCGCGCGACGATCGCCTCGATCGCCGCCTCGACGCCCGCGAACTCGCACATGTCCCGCGCGTAACGCTCGGTGCCGCCGCTCGGCGCGAGCTCGCTCGCGCGGAAGAACGCCTCCTCGGCGCCCCGGTGATCCTCCGCCAGGTCCCAGCGCAGGCTGCCGAGCTCACGCCACGCGGCCGCGGCCTCCGCCGCCGCGCCGGCGCCCTGCGCGGTGAACGCCCGGGCCTTCGCCTCGGCCAGCGCGATGGCGCCGTCGGAGCCGAGCCCCTTCGCGTCGAGCAGCGACGACTCGAGGCGCTGGACCCGCGCGAGGATCTCGTGAGCATCCGCCTGCGCCGCGGCTGCGCGCGCGAGCTCCTGCGCTGCCCCGTCCGGATCGCCGCCGTCGAGCCGGCAATCGGTGAGCATGAACATCAGCTCGGGGGCGTGCGCTGCCGTGATCTCGACGGCCAGCCACCGCTCGAGCACGGTCACCGCGAGGTGAGGGTCGCCCGCCCGGCGCGCGAGCTCCAGCAGCCGCTCGCGCAAGAGCGGGTTCTGCGGGCCGAAGACGTCGAGCGAGCGCCTCGCGAGCGCCGTTCCGCGCTCGGGATCGAGGTCGTAGAGGGCGTGCAGCGCGCTCGCCAGCGCCGCCGCCATCTCGCCGAGCGGCTTGGGCTGCGCCAGGATCCACGCGAGCGCGTCCGAGAGCCGGGCCGCGTCGCCGGCGGCCGCCGCGCGACGGATGAGCTCCGCGGTCGCCTGGGGGCACCCAGGCCGCAGCGCGAGCCAGCGCTGGGTCCACGCGAGCGCGAGCGGCAGCTCGCCCAGCGCCTCCAGCGCCCTCGCGAGGCCGTCGCAGAGCGCGCCGCGCGGGAACACCGTGGTGATGGAGCGCTCGATCGCGGCCGCCACCGCCCGGTCGACCTCGAACGGAGGCGCCTCGCCGGCCTCCGCGGCGGCGGCGAGATCTGCCGTGAGGATGGAGGCGAGCGTGGCCACGGCGCGCGCGGACGACGGATCGGCCTCGCAGGCGAGCAGCGCGACCTCGCGCGAGAGCGCCGCCTCGCGCGCCCGCTGCGTCCGGTGGTAGAGCGCCGCGGCGCTCGAGAGCAGCACCGCGCGCAGCGCCGGCCAGACCGGCGCGGCGAGCTGCACGAGCGCGTCGGCGCGCTCCCGCATGCGCCCGGTCCGCGTGGCCAGCACGAGCGCGGCGCTCGCCGCGCCGCGGTGCCCCGGGGCCTCGCCGAGCAGCGGCAACACCTCGTCGAGGGCGCGGGCGTCCTGGCCTTGCCGCCGGGCGATCGCCGACAGGAGGAGCCTTGCGCGCACCAGCTCGACCCGCGTCAGCGAGGCCGCGCGGAGCGCCTCGGACCTCGCGGAGCGCGCGCCCTCGGCCTCCGAGGGCGCCCGCGTCGCCTCGGCCAGCCGCGCGCGGAGCAGGGCGTCGAGCGCGGCGCCTCCCCCGGTCCGCCGGCTCAGCCGATCGAGCGCCAGCAGGCAGCCGCGGTCGGCCGGCAGCGCCCGCGAGAGCCCCACCAGCGCCTCCTCGTAGGCCGCGCGCTCCTTCGGGCGGCCGCGGTAGATCACGACGAGCCGGCGGAGCGCGTCGATCCGCCCCTCGGCGGTGTCCGCGCCGCGGAGCGCGCGCTGCGCCGCGGCGAGCGCCTCGTCCTGCCCCTTGAGCCGATCGGCGATCCGCTGGAGCCCTGCCTCGGCGGGCGTCGGGTCGCCGCCGATGTCTCTCAGCGCCTCGAGCGCCCAGCGCGCGAGGCCGGGGTCGCCGATCTTCTCTTCCGCGAGGCGCGCGAGCTCCGAGAGCGCGTCGATCCGCCCCGCCGCGTCCTCCGTCGCCCGCGCGTCCGAGCCCTCGCCGATGCGGATGAGCGCCTCGACGAGGGGCGCCATGTCGTGCAGCGTCGCCGCGTGGTCGCGCAGCGCGGAGCGCGCGGCGGCGCTGCCGGAGTCGCTCGCCGCGGCCTCGATCCAGGCCTCCACGGCGCGATCGGGGCTCGCGAGCGGGCCAGCGTGGAGCCGCGCGAGCGCCACGTACGCCTCGGCCCTCGACGCCCCGACCCGCTGCTCCGCCCTGAGCTCGATCCGCGCGGCCACGAGCTCGTAGAGCCCCGCCTGCTCGAGCACCTCGTCGATCGCGCGGGCGGCGTCGCCGTCGATCGCCCCGTCGAGGCCCGCGTCGAGCACGCACCCGACGGCGCGCGCCCAGTCGCCCTCGTTCGTCGCGCCCTGGAGCCGGTGGCCGTGCACCTCCAGCGCGCGTCGCAGGGCGGAGGGGCCAGGGGCCTCGCCCTCGCCGCGAGGCGCCCGCGCCGCGAGCGCGTCGGCGTGCGTCCGGAGCACCTCGTCGGCCGCGCCCTGCCGGCCGCGCAGGAACAGCGCGGCCGCCATCGCCTTGGCGGCCATGTCGTCGTGAGGCGCGATCTCGAAGGCGCGCAGGCGATCCTCGAACGCCGCCTCCCGCTCCCGCGCGGCTTCGCGCCGCTTGGCCGCCTCCAGGTACGCCTTCGCCGCGGCCGCGGGGAACACCTCGTCCGACGCCCAGGCCGCGATGGTGCCGAGCAGCTCGCTCGCCATCGCGTCGTCCGGGGCGAGCTCGCTCGCCTCTTCGAGCGCGTCGACCGCGCCCGCGACGTCGCTGGCGCGCGCGAGGAGCACGGCGATCTTCACCAGCATCCGCGCCGTCGCGCCGGGCGGCTGCGCGTCGTCGCGGAGGCCGCGCAGCGCCGCGGCGGCCAGGGCTGGCTCGCCCAGCCCGGCCAGCCATCCGGCGAGCTCGCTCCTCATCGCCGGGTCGTCGCCCAGCGAGAGCGCCCGGCGCGCCAGCGTCGTCGCCTGGTCCAGCTCGACGCCGCGCGCGGCGAGGATCCTCGCGAGGGCGAGGGCTGCCTCGCGCTCCCCTTGCGCGTCGCCGGCGGCGCGGCGCTCGTCCATCCGCGCGCGCCAGTAGGCCTCTTCAGCCCGCGGGCCGCGGTGGCGCGACACCGGCGCGATCGCCCGGGCCCCTGCGAGGACCAGCTGCCCCGCAGAGGCGGGCCCGGCAGGATCCGTCAGCTCCGGCGACTGCAGCGACCTCCTCGCGCCCGACGCTGATGCTGCCCGATCCGGAGGTGAAGAGCTCATTTCGGCGACCCGCTTCGGGTATGCTGAACCCGCTCAGCCTACCAGAACGACCGAGGTACAAGGCCAATCTTCCGGTGCAATCTCGCGCTTTACCGGAGCGTCACCGCGAACGGTAACACCGTGAGCGCCCTCTCTCCGGCCAGGAGAGGCGCCATGGAGGCGGCGAAGGTCCCGACCTCCGGCGCGACGCCGAGCCACTCCGGCAGGAGGACGGAAGCCATCGCCTCCCGCGCGCGCTCCTTGAGCGCCGCGCGGTCGGGAGCCCGAGCGCTGCCCTCGTTGGCTTCGTCGCCGGTCGCCAGGAGCTCCAGCAGCCCGCCGTCGTCCTGCTCGATCTCGACCGGCGCGTCCGTCGGCAGCTCCGCCAGCTCGCGCGCGAGCGCGATCGCCCGCTCCAGGCCGCCGAGCTCATCGACGAGCGAGCGCCCTGCGGCCTCGACCCCGCCGAAGATCCGTCCCTCCGCCGACGGCGCGATCGTCTCCAACGGGAGGTTCCGTCCCGCCGTGATGCGCTTCAGGAACAGATCGTAAACCGCCTCCATGGAGGCGAGCACACGGGCGCGTGTGGGCTCGTCCCAGGGTGTGAGCGCCGACATGTACGCGGCGCGCGCTGCCCGCTGAGGATCCGGGTTGGCCGCGACCGTCTCCGCGTTGATCCCGATGTCCGCAAGCGCCTTCCCTACGGCGAACTTGCCGCCCACGACGCCTATCGAGCCGATGATGCTCGTCCGCTCGGCGACGATCTTGGTGCCAGCGCAGGCGAGATAGTAGCCGCCGCTCGCGGCCATCCCGCCGATCGAGACGACCAGCGGCTTCTGCTGCCGCAGCCGCATCAGCTTCTGCCAGAGCAGATCCGAGGCCAGCGCCGAGCCGCCGGGCGAGTCGATCCGGAGCACGACCGCCTTCGCGCTCTGATCCTCGGTGAGGCGCGTGATCGTTTTCCCGAGCTCGCGCTCGCCGATCCCGTCCGACGAGCCGATGGGCATGCCCTTGGCGCTCATGGTGATGCCGCCGATCGCCGGGACGACCGCCACGTGCGGCGCCCCCAGCGAGCTCGCCCCGGAGACCGAGCGGAACACGTCCACGAGGCTCCGGGAGAAGCTCGCATCGCGCGGGGCGCCGCCGAACCGAGGCACGGAGCGCTCGGTGCCAGCGAGCTTCTTCGCGTCCTCGGTCGCGGACTCGAGATCGCCGATCTCGTCCACGAGCGCCCTCGCCTTCGCCTCCTCGGGCGCGAACGGGCCGTCCTCGAGGGCCTCCCGGAGCGCCTCCTTGCCGCGCCCCTCCACGATGGCCGACAGCCACACCTCGCGGACCCCGCCGAGCGCGGACTCGAGCGATCGACGCGCCTCGGGGCTCGCCCCTTCCCGCGTGAACGGCTCGCTCGCGCCCTTGAACTTCCCCACCTGGAGGAAGTCGACATCCACGTTGAGCTTGTCGAGGAGCCCCTTCGCGAACACCAGCTGCGCCGCGATCCCCACCGTGTCGACCTGCCCGGCAGGGCTGAGCCAGAGCTTGCTGCAGGCGATGGACGCCAGCAGCATGGTCGCGTTGTTGTACTCGTCCGCGTGGCACACGACAGGTCGCCCCGCCGCGCGGACATCGCCGAGGATCCGGCCGATCTCGTGGGCCCGCGCGAACGCGAGGCGCGCGCTCCCGAGCCGCACGAGGAACCCCTTCGCGCTCGCGGACTCGGACAGCGCTCGCAACGACTGCACGAGCTGCGCGTGGGTCCTGCCGCTCGGCGGGCCGAAGAGCGACGCCGACGCGCTCTCGGGGAGCCCGCGCGAGAGATCGATCTCGATGACCGCCGGCTCGTCGAGGCCCGCCGCGGCGGGCGCCGGCAGCGCCGCCGCCCGCTCTCTCCCGGTGCACCCGGCCATCGACGCCGCCACGGCGAGGGCGCCGACGCCGGTCCACCGCACCCCTCGAGCTCGGCGCTTACTCATGCTTCATTCCAGGCAGATCCGAGGTGTCGATCGTCGGCGCCGTCGCTCCAGGCGCGGCGGTCGGCGGCGGATGCACGCCGGGCAGATCGCTCGTGTCGATGGTGCCGCCCGGGGCGACGTAGTCGTCTGGCACGCGGCCGTCGTCCGGCTCCGGCGCGCGGCGAACGCGCGCCGGCGCGGCCGGCGGGCTCGCGGGAGGAGCGCTCGCCGCGGCCGACGGGCTCGGCGGAGGAGCGCCCGGCTGCGGGCTCTCCGCGCGCGCGCTCGACGCCGGCTCGGCGACGCCTCCCGTCTCGCCCTGCGCCTTCTCGAGCCGGTCGATGAAGGCCCGGAGCGGGCGCGCGAGCGGGTGCTGCCGGCTCGTCGCCAGCAGGCGCTCGTTCTCGGCGCGCGCGGCCGCGATATCGCCGGACCTCGCGAGCGCATAGACGAGGAGCGCCCGCGCTCGCCCGGGGCTCTGCTCGATGCTCCCCGCCGTCCGGAGCCGCTCGACCACGGCGGCCCAGCTCGGATGAGCCTCGGCGAGATCGAGCGCGGCCAGCGTCAGCGCGCTCTCCGGCTGCGCGCTCTCGGCCGAGATCGCGCCGACGAGCTTCCGCGCGGAGGCGAGGTCGCCCTGCATGCGGAGCAGATCGATCGCCGCGCGGGTCACCTCGGCGTTCGCCGGCGCGACGCGCCGCGCGTGCTCGACCGCCTTGCGGGCGCGCTCGATCGCGGTGTCGAGCTCGTGCCGCGCCGTGTCCAGATCCGCGTCCCCTGCGGCGAGCAGCTGCAGCCGGAGCCACCGCACGTCCGCGTTCACCGTCTCGACCCGGGCCAGCGCCGCCGCGACGCGCGGGTCGTCCTCGGCGAGCGCGCTCGCCTTGACGAGCTTGTCCCTCGCCGTCTCCGGATCCCCTTCGGCCAGGCTCTTCTCGCCGTCGGCGAGCAGCGCCGAGACGCGATCGTCGCTCGCCGCAGGCCGGGCCTGGACGGCCGGCTTGAGGTACTTCGGCCCGAGGGTCGCCGCGCTCACCACCATGAGGCCGACGACGATGAGGCCGACCACCCACCGCGCGATCCCCGTCCTCCTCGAGGGCAGCGACGTGATCCCCGCGTCGCCGTCCCCCTCGTCGACGTAGGAGGGACGCCCCTCGGGCTCCGCGGGTGCGGTCGGCGACCCCGACGTCGCTGCCCGCCGCGACGCGTGATCCTCGCTCGCCGCGCGCGGCGCCCCGCGCCTCGCCACGGGGGCTTCTTCTCCCGCGCTGTCGGCGCGCTCGATGCGCGGCGGTGGGACGCTGTTCGGCATCCGCAGCGGAACGACGCCTGCGGCGCGCCCCTGCCCCTCGCCGCCGGCGTCCGCGGGCCCGGGCTTGACGCCGCCCTGGCGCGCCTCGGCGACCCCCGCGCCGCGGAGGGTCCGCGGCTCCTGCCGGCGCGCGGGGTGCCCGTCCGGCAGCGGCGGCGCCTCTTCCGGCGGCACCACGACCCCGGGCAGCGCGCCCGGCTTCGTCATCACCCGCGCAGGGACGCTGGCCTCGGAGTCGTAGGCCGCGGTCTGCGCCCCGCGGCGCGGCGACGGGCGCTCCCTGCCCGACTGGACCTCCCGCACGTCCCGAACGACCGTCTCTGCGTCGTGGATGGACTCGGGGGCGATGTCCGCGTCGCTCTCCGCCCGCGGGAGCGGGATCGCGACCGAGTGCTCGGTCTGCGCCGGCGCCGGACCGCCGAGCCCTGGAGGCGTCAGCGACCTCGAGCGGCCAGGGAACGGCGAGGGCCCGCCGATGCCCAGCGCGGTCCCGGCCATCACGATGCTGCCGGGCCCCTTGAAGAACGGCTCCAGCTCCGCGATCGACCCGAGCCGCCGCGGCCTCGCGTTGCCGCGCGAGATCACGTCATCGCGGGTGATCTGGCCCTGGGTGATCGCCGCCTGGAGCTCCCGGAGCATCTTGAACTCGAGCTCCCGGCCGCCGAGCGTGCGCACCACCCACTTCTCGGGGAGCGCGCCGTCGGTGCGGCGGACCTTGAACTGGAAGCCGCAGTTCGTGCACTTGACCGTCGTGCCGCGCTCCGACACGAGCGCGTCGTCGAACTCGTACTCGGTGCTGCAACGCTCGCAGGTGACATCCATCTGCTCGACCGGTCCCCGTGTCCTCGCGAACGGCTGGCCCCCCAGGCGCGAGCCTGCCGGGTTTCCTCGTTCGGAGGTAGCCGCCCGGAACTCGGCGGAACGGTAGCACGGGTTCCCCTGCGCGCCCCAAAGGGTCGCGCCGCGCCGCGCCGTCCTCCGCTTTCCTCCGCGGTTCAGGGTTCACGGTCCCCTGCGATTCCCCCTCCCCTGCGGTCCCCCCTGCCCCCCGATGTCGCGGCGGCCGCCGCGTGACCTCCGCGAGGCACGGCACATCGGGGCAGGGCCGCGCTTCGCCTCGCCACGCGCGAGCCACATGCCGACGTGAACGCAGCTTCACGGCGAGCGCGCGATCGGCCGAAATACGCCGCGACTTGCCAGGCTTGTGTGGGGCATGTCGCTTGCTACGCTCGTCCGGTCGCGACCGTCACGCGCGAGGGCGCGGCTCCTCGACGCCGGGCGGCCGAATGCTTTCGGGAGACGGTGAATGAAGCGACTTACTCTGCTGGGTCTCGCGAGCGTGCTGGCGCCCCTCCTCGCGGGTTGCCCCATCTACGACGACGACGCCGACAGCCCCTTCTGTGATGCAGTCGTCGAGGACTGCACGCCCGGCATCCCGAGCGGCTGTGACGGGCCAGCCGACTGCTGGATCAACGAGACCTGTGGCGAGGACAACCAATGCCACATCGGCGACTGCACGACCTGGGGATGTAGCCGGGGCTTCGAGTGCGTCATCGCCGACGACCACACCGCCGCCTGCGTCGCGAGCGGCTCCTCCGGGGAGGGGGGCAGCGGCGGGGCCCCGGGCGGCGTCGTGTACTGCGGCAACCCGGACGACTGCGCCGATGGCGAGACCTGCGCGCCGGATGGCACGTGTCAGCCCGGCAGCTGCGATCAGGTCCTTCCGAGCGGCGAGCCGCTCGGCTGCATCCACGGCTATGTCTGCGAGGGCGACGAGGACGATGCGACCTGCGTGCCGGCGACCCCGGCCGCGTGCGGCGCCGACGCCGACTGCGCCCGCCTCGGCGCTGACTACCTCTGCGTCAGCGGCATCTGCACCGCGCCTCAGGACCAGTGCTTCGATCAGACGCAGTGTCCGGTCAACGACAAGTGCGTCGAGGGCAAATGCACGCCCGCCTGCAGCGAGGACGCGGACTGCCCCAGCAGCTACCGTTGCGACGCGACCCTCGGCATCTGCTCCCACCCTGCGCAGCCCTGCGTCATCACCGACGACTGCGGCGGCCCCTCCGCCGTCTGCGTCGACGGCGCCTGTGTTCCGAGGAGCGACGGCGCCACCTGCCCCGAGGGCGACGTCTGGGTCGAGAACGGCTGCATCCCGAATCAGTCGAGCAACTTCGTGTGCGGCGAGGATGGAGCGCAGGACGTCTGCGCGCCGGGGTCGATCTGTCTGCACCACAGCTGCTACATCTCGTGCGGCCAGCCGAACCCGAACGCCTGCGACAACCAGTCGCCCTCGCTGAGCGAGTGCAGGACGGTGGCGACGTTCTCCGGCGAGCACCAGGTCTGCGGATCGAGCGAGAACCTCGGCGGCGACTGCGATCCCGAGACGCCCTGCAGCGAAGGCAAGATCTGCATCGACGGCTTCTGCCGGTAACGCCGCGGCGCTCCTCCGCCGCGATCGCTCCTCGGGGCGGGGCAGCCCCCTGCCCTGCCCCCTCCGTGCGCAATATGCCCTTGGCATGCGCGCTGCCTCACGTCCCGCCGGTCACTGTTCCAGCCACGTGAATCCACGCTGAGGGATACGCGTTACGCGCCCCCACGCGATACGAACCGACGGAGCCACAATGAAGGCAGACGATCTCGTCCATTACATGGCCGACATGTTCCCCTACAGGAAAAGGAGCTCACTCGATTGGATCGTTCCCCTGTCGCTCGGGCTCGGCCTCGGCGTCGCCATGGGCGTCGGGGTTGGCGTCCTGGTCGCGCCGACGTCAGGTGACGAGGCGCGCCGCCGGCTGCGCGACAGCACGAGCCGGCTGCGCGAGCGCGCGGAGAGGGCCAAGGAGCGCGCCCTGGGCGCTGCGCAGCGGACCCAGGACCAGATCCAGGAGAAGCTCCAGGAGAGCACCGGCTCGTACTCCAACGAGCTCGGCGCCCGCTGAGCGAGCTCCAGGGGGCGCGAAGGCGCCGCACCGCCCACGCGCGGAGCGGCGCCTTCCATCATTTCCCGGGATGTGCTCCAGCAGCCGAGCGACATCTGCGCAGCCGGAGCGGCACAAGCGATGCTTTTCCGAGAGCAGATGGATTGAACGAGACACCTCGCGAACCGCGGCACAGGGGCACTCGTCGAATGATGTATTACCGGACGCTCACTGCATTCTTCCCAGGTCGCACGGAAGCCGCGGGCGCACTTGGCCGCCTCCTCGCCCTGGGCGTCGCGGCCGAGGACATCAGCATGGTACCCAGGCAGCACTCCCGTCTGGACGAGATCGAGCTCACGATCCACAGCAAGGCGTCCGAAGGGGCCGCCCTGGGCGCTGTGATCGGAGGGCTCGTCGGCGGTACGCTCGCGGCGATCACGGCAGGAGGCGCGCTGATCATTCCGCGGCTCGACGCGTTCCTGGCGGGGCCCATCGTCGCGTGCCTCGCGGGAGCGGGCGCCGCCGGCGCTGCCGGCACACTGCTCGGCGCCGTCCTCGGCGCGCGCCTGCCCGAGTACGAGGCGCGCCGTCTCGACGACGGCGGCGCCGGCGGCGGCGCGTTGCTCTCCGTGCGGTGCTTGCCCGATGTTTCCCGCAGCGTTGAAGAGGTGCTGAGCGAGAGCGGCGGTCGCCGCATCCGCAAGACCTGCAACCGCAGGGCCTGAAGGAGGACCTGCGCCCGGCGTGGCCCAGCGATCTTGCGAACGAGCGACGGGCGAGCCGCGATCCACGTCCGGACGCGGCCGGACGCGCCCGTGATGAAGCCGCCAACCCGCGAAGGGCGCCGAGAAAACCTCAAAAATCTTGGCGAGCTTGGCGTCGTTGGCGGTTCAAACGACCCCACCTTCAGCCAAGGTGACGCGGTGACGCGCGGCAGGTGCCTGCTGGATCAGGGCGACGCGCCGAGATGGCTCTGGGACCGCGTCTGCTCATCGAGGACGAGCTCGACCGCCTGGGCCAGCGCGCTCTTGACGTAGCTGCGCGTCGCGAGCGACCCGAGCCTGCTGAGCACGCGCGGCGTCAGGCCCCCGCCGAGCAGAAACCCCAGCCCGGCCGCCGCTGCGATCGCCACGTGCGGGTTGTCCCGCGCGAACGCCGAGACCGCCCGCTTGACCTCCGCCGCGTCGAGCCGGCTGAGCGCGTCATTCACCATCTCCCGCGCGTCGCGCTCCCCTTCGGCCTCGACCTCACCTGCCGTCATGATGACCTCCTCAACTCAGCCGTGTAACGACCCGTCCGATCAGGTAGCCCACGGCGGCCACCGCGAGGAGCGTGGCCACAGGGCGCTCTTGCACGAGCGAGACGAGCCGCTCGTCCGCGCGGCGGACCTCGCCGAAGAGGCGAGGGACGGCGGCGGGAACGTTCGCTCGCCGCTCCCGGCGTCCGGACTCTTGTTCGATGTCTGCATCGTTGGCGATCATCGTGAACCGGTCTCCAGCAATGCCCGAACCACCGCGCGACGTGCATCGGCTGCACGATCCGGAGACCGACCCACCGGCGCGGGGCAGCTGGACGAGGAGAGCCAGCGGAGAAGCGCGCGCGACGAGCGCGGGGCGGAGCGCCTTCCGGGACGTTCGTGCTCACGGACGGAAGGGCGAGCGCGCGACGCGCTAGTGGACCTCGCGACCTCGCGACCTCGCGCGCGAGCGCCGCGCCGACGGGCCGCGCTCGCCAGGTGACGGGCTCCTGGAGATCGCTGGCCGCACGACGGCGCGCGGCAGCGCACGGCTAGAAGCGGATGCCGAACGCCCGGAGCACGCGGCGCAGCGCCTCCGCGCCGTCGCACACCGCCATCCGCTCGGCCTGGGACACCTCCGCGGCCCGCGTCGGGTCCCCCTTGAACCAGACGGCCCGCATCCCTGCCGCGAGGGCGCCGCCGACGTCGGCGGCGAAGGAATCGCCGACGTGGACCACCGCGGCGAGCGGCGCGCCGAGGCGCTCGGCCGTCCACGCGAAGATCTCCCTGCCCGGCTTCTCGAACCCGAGCCGCCCCGAGTCCGCCACCGCCACGAAGTGCGCCGACCAGCCGAGCTCTTCGATCAGCTCCTCGAGCCGGCCCTCCGAGTTCGACAGCACCGCGACCGGCACGCCGGCCTGCCGGAGCTCGATCACGACGTCGATCATCCCCGCGATCGGCCGGCGCCAGAGGTTCTTCCGCGGCTGCTCCGTCCAGAGCCAGTCGACCGCCGCGTCGAGCGCGCTGGCCTCGACGCCGCCCGCCTCGAGCAGGCGGCGCATCATGATCTTCCACGGGTGGCCGCCGAACCCGCGCTGGATCGCCTCGTTGTACGCGCGCCAGCCCTCGTCCACCGGCCCGTCCAGCCGCTCCCGAGGCGCGGCGATGCCCCGCTCGGCGAGGCGGGCGGAGAGCAGCCCGGTGTCGAGCTCCACCAGGGTCTGGCCGAAGTCGAAGGAGACGGCTGTAGCAGGCTCGTTGCGCATGAATTACTCGGCGTACATCGCCTCGATCTCGCGCGCAAAATTCTGGCTCACATTGCGCCGCTTGATCTTGAGCGTCGGCGTCAGCTCGCCGTCCTCGATGGTGAAGCCGCGCGGCAGGATCGAGAACTTCTTGATCGTCTCGACCTGCGCGAGCTCGCCGTTCACCTCGTCGACGGCCCGCTGCACGGCCTCCCTGATCTCGGGCGACGCGTGCGAGAGCTCGCGGCCGAGCCCGCGCTCGGCCGAGAGGCGCTTCACCGCGTCGGGGGCCAGCACGAGCAGGGCCGTGAGGAACTTGCGCCCATCGCCGACGACCACCGCCTCGGCGATGAGGTCGTGGCGCTTGAGCGCCTCCTCGATGTTCTTGGGCGAGATGTTCTTTCCGCCGGCCGTGATGAGGATCTCCTTCTTCCGCCCGGTGAGGTGGAGGAACCCTTCCTCGTCGAATCGGCCGAGATCCCCCGAGTGGAGCCAGCCGTCGACCAGGGCCTGCGCGGTCGCCTCTGGATCCTCGTAGTAGCCGAGGAACACGGTCGGCCCCTTCACGAGGATCTCGCCGTCGTCCGCGATCTTCACGTCCATGCCTGGCACCGACGGCCCCACGGAGCCGAGCTTCGTCCGGCCCGGGACGTTGTAGCTCGTCGCGCCGGTCACCTCGGACTGGCCGTAGACCTCGGTGATCAGGATGTCGAGCGACGCGAAGAACTCGAGGACCTCCTTCGCGATGGGGGCCGCGCCGCTGCTGAACGCGTGCGCCCGGCCGAGCCCCACGGCCGCCTTCACCTTCGCGTAGACCAGCGTGTCGAAGGCGCGGTGCTGGAGCGCGAGCAGCGGCCCCGGCGGCTCGCCTCGGGCGCGGAGCTCGCTGTGCTGGAGCCCGACGCGCCTCGCTTGATCGAGCATGATTTTCTGCAAACCCTTCGCGCCGGAGAGCTTCGCGTCGATCCCGGCCCTCAGCTTCTCCCAGACGCGCGGGACCCCGAAGAAGGCGGTAGGCCGCACCTCCTTGAGGTTGTCGGCGAGCGCCGCCATCGACTCGGCGAAGTACACGGCCGCGCCGACCGAGGCCGGGATGTGGATCGTGAACATCTGCTCGGCGACGTGCGAAAGAGGCAGGTAGGAGAGCGCGATGTCCCGGGACGAGCACGGGATGAGGCGCGCCCCTATGTCCGCCGAGCGCGTGAGGTTCTCATGGCTCAGCATGACCCCCTTCGGCGGCCCCACCGTCCCGGAGGTGTAGAGCAGCGTCGCGAGGCCGTTCGGCTCGAGCGCGTCGAGCCGCTGCTCGAGCAGCTCGTCCGAGACGCGGTCGCCCCGCGCGAGGAGCTCATCCCAGGCCAGGATCCGCGGATCGCGCGGATCGCGCGGATCGCGCGGATCGCCCGCGAACTCCGCGCCCCGCATCAGCACCACCCACGAGAGCCGCGGCAGCCGATCCCACTGGCTCAGCACCTTCTCCAGCTGGGCCCTGTCCTCGACCAGCACCACCTGCGACCCCGCATGGCGCACGACGTGGCGCACCTCCTCGGGCGAGCACGTCGTGTAGATGCCCGCGGGAGCGCCTCCGATCGCCATGCAGGCCACGTGGAGCACCACCCACTCGGGCCGGTTGAAGCCGAGGAGGCTGACCGTGGCGCCGGGCTCGAGGCCGAGCGCGAGGAGCGCCTTGCCGGCGCGCCGCACCTCGCCCGCGTACTCCCGGAAGCTGGTCATCCTCCAGAAGCCCCCCTCCTTGACGTAGTGGGCAGGAGCCTCGGGACGCGCCTTCGCCTGGCCTAGCAGGCGCCGCGGTATCGAGTCACAGGGCATCGGGCTACCTCGTTCACGGGCAAGGGTGCGCAATCACAGGCGAATTTTACTGCACCCGCCCGGGGTCCGGGACCGCCTGGGGGAGTGGCGTCCCGCACAGTAGCAGCAGACGCCGCGGGGTTGCTGGCCCGCGCTGTCGTCAGCTTGACTGCACGTCTTTGGATCAGGACCATTCGGCGGTGGGCGAGCGCAAAGGGACGATCGAGGAAGCTGAGTGGGCGGCGGACTCCGCCCGCAGCAACGAGCTCGCCGCCTCGGGCCCGCCGGAGCGCGTGCGGGCAGCGATCGACGGCGGGACCCTGGTCTCCAGGCAGGGGCTCGTCCCCGCGCCCGAGCCCCCGCCCACCGTCCAGGTGCGGCGCGCGGATCGCGACGCGCCGACCACGGTCGGCCGGGATGCGCCGCCTGACGCGCCGCCGTCGCCCTCGGATCGGCACGCGCGGAGCTTCGGAAAATACCGGTTCATCGCGACGCTCGGGCACGGGGGCATGGCGGACGTGCACCTGGCGGTCGCGGTGGGGCCGGCGGGCTTCAGCAAGCTGCAGGTCATCAAGCGCCTCCGGCCCAACATCGCCGACGAGCCCGAGTTCCGGGACATGCTGCTCGACGAGGCCCGCCTCGCCGCCCGCCTGAACCACCGCAACGTGGTGCAGACCAACGAGGTCGGCCTCGCGGACGGCGAGTACTTCATCGCGATGGAGTACCTCGACGGGCAGCCGCTGAGCCGGGTGATCTCCCGCGCGCGAGAGCAAGCGCGGGCGATCCCGTTCGCCATCCAGTTCTGGATCCTCAGCGAGGTGCTGGCCGGCCTCCACTACGCCCACGAGCTCGTCGACTACGACGGGGCGCCGCTCAACGTCGTTCACCGCGACATCAGCCCCCACAACATCTTCGTCACCTACGACGGGCAGGTGAAGATCGTCGATTTCGGGATCGCGCTCGCCGCGCACCGCCTCGTCGAGACGCAGACCGGCACGATGAAGGGCAAGGTCGCGTACATGGCGCCGGAGCAGGCGTTCTCGCACTCTTCCCAGATCGATCGGCGCGCGGACGTCTTCTCGGCCGGCGTCATCCTCTGGGAGATGCTCGCCGGCCGCCGCCTCTGGCGTGGGCTGTCCGATCCGCAGATCATCTCGCGCCTGATGCGGGACATCCCGGACCTGCGGTCCGCGCGCCCCGAGGTGCCCGTCGAGCTCGCGCGCATCTGCGGCAAGGCGCTCGCGCACTCGCCCGACCAGCGCTACGCGACGGCCGCCGCCTTCCGCACGGAGCTCGCTCGCTACACGGAACGCCTCGAAGAGCAGGTGACGGCCGAGCAGCTCGGCGCGCTCATGCGCGAGCTGTTCGCCGGCGAGCGAGCCGAGATCCGGGCGATCATCGATCGCCAGCTCAAGCAGCTGCAGGAGCACGGCGCGGAGGCGGGGGGCGCGTGGCTCGCCGGCCGCGCGCCGAGGCTGCCGTCGCTGCCAGGGCGCGATGCGCTCGACTCGGATCCTCCCGCGCAGGAGGAGGGCGCGACCACGGGCTCTTCGCCGTCGGCGCCCACGCGCGCCCTCCACCGATCGAGCCCCCCGCAAGCGACGCTCCACGCCGTCGTGCGGACCGAGCCGGCCACGGCCGTTCAGCCCGCGCCGGCGCCGCGGCGCTCCCGGTTGCCGCTCGTCGCGTTCGCAGCGGTCATCGCGCTCGTCGGGGCCGCGACGCTGTACCTGAAGCTTCGCGATCCGGTCCAGCAGAGCCTCCGCGTGGCCCCGCCGCCGGCCGAGAGCGCGCTGCCCGCGCCGGAGCCCTCGCCGCCATCCGCCGCGAGCAGCGCGCCACGCGAGCAGACCGACGCGTCGCTCCTCCGCGCCTCGATCAAGGCGAGCCCCGCCAGCGCGAAGATCTTCGTCGACGGGGTGGAGCTCCCCTCGAACCCGTTCGACGGCAAGCTCATCAAGGACGGCGCGGCGCACCGGATCGAGGTCTCCGCGCCAGGCCACGCCACGCAACGACGGATGCTCGTGTTCGACCGGGACATCGAGCTCGAGGTGACGCTCTCGCACGCGCAGAGAGGGCCGGCCCCCGCGGCCACGGCGACCCCGAAGATCGTCAAGCCCCCCGCCGAGGCGGATCCCACCGTCCCGCCGCCGAAGCCCGATCCCTACTGACGCGCGGGGCCCGCGGGCGGCCGTTACAGATCCTGGTAACCGATCGGCGGCTCGACGAGCTTCGCCGCCTTGGCGACGCCGCGGAACACGTAGTCGGAGTAGCTGTAAGGCCCGTCCGACCACACGAGGAAGTCGTCCGCGAGCACCCCGTTCGGCGCTCCCTCGCAGAGCTCCGGCGCCGCCATGACGGGCCCTTCGTTGTAGATCGGCGCCGACGCGTTGACCGCCTCCTCGGCCTCTTCCATGGCGGCCAGCGCGCCGGCGTGCCGGTCGGCGTCGAGCTCGTCGACGGGGTAGAGCTCCCAGTCGAGCATCACGAGCTCCGGGTGCGGGGGCTCGTTCGGGGCCGACGCGAAGGGGGCGTGCGCGGCCTCGGGGAGGCCCGTCCGCGCGAGCGCCTCGAGCAGGCGGCTCCGGTAGCGCAGGGCCGCGTCATCCGGGGTCCAGAACGCCGTGAGGGCCGCGATCACGTCCTCGGTCTTCGCCTCGCGCCACAGCGAAGGGTCGCGCGAGCCGAGCTCGAGCGCGCGCTCCTTCTTGAGGCGCGCCTGGAAGGCCGACGCGTGCGGCGCGAACTCCGGCAGCTCGGCCAGGGCGTGATCGACGGACCAGTGGAGCCGATGATCGACCTCGCGCACGTACCGGTGCTTGCCGAGGGCGCGGAGGAGTCGGGCGATTTCGTCGGGTGTGCGCGCTGCGAACGACCAGGCAAGCATCATGGGGCAAGGCTCATCGATCCGTGCAGGGGATGGCACGCCGAGCTGGCTCGCCGATGCAGGTAGGGCGGCGGGCACCTCGGCACGAGGTGAATTCCCATCGCTCGGCCGCGGTGTCGATCACTTCTTGCCGGGGAGGTGCCACACGCCGGCGAACCACACAAGGGATCCGTCTGCGCGGCGCACGGTGGTGGCAGGCGCGAAGTACGCGCCCGGCGGGACGGGCTCCCATCGTCCCTGCTGCCACGCCCAGCGGCGGCTCCGCCACTGCCACTCGCCGTCGATCCACACGTCGCCCGGCCGCTCGGACGGCGAGATGATCTCGACCCGCGCAGGCGGCGGAGGGTACGGCACGACCACCGTCGTCTCGCTCGGCAGGTGCGGGCCGGTCGGAGGCAGCGGGAGCGAGCTGCCACAGCCCGCGAGCGCGAGGAGCGAGACGAGCGGGATCCCGAGCGCGCGGCGCAGGGCGGCGCTCATCCTGCGTCGATCCAGGAGAGGTACGCGTCGAGGACGTCGCGGCCGACGAGCAGGCACTCCAGCGTCGCGAGCGCGAGGAACGGGCCGAACGCCATGCGGGCCTGACCGAACCCTTCGCGAGGCTCCTCCGCGAGCGGATCTTGCGCCAGCTCTTCCTCGGCGGCGGCCCGCTCGTCGGGGGACATGGCCGCGAGCTCGGCGCGGATCTGCTCCCGCTCGAGGCGCACCGCCTCGGGCTCCTCGATGCTCCCGCGCAGGATCAGCATGGCGATCGCGATGATCGATCCCTGGACGGCGCCGGCGCCGAGCACGAACAGGGCGCCCCCCCAGCCGAACCACGCGCCCGCCAGCATGAGGAGCTTGGCGTCGCCGAGGCCCATGCCGACGCGGCCGCCGCGGATCCGCGGGTAGATCACGACGAACGGGAGCCAGACGATGCCGAAGCCGACCGCTGCGCCGACGAGGGCGTCGACGAAGCTCATCGATCGCAGCGATGCGGTCGCGACGCCGAGCACCGCGCCGCCGATGGTGATCGAGTCGGGGATGAACATGTGCTCGAGGTCGATGAACGTCGCCGCGAGCAGCCCGAGCGCGAGCGCTAGGCCGGCGGTGTACGTGGCGAGCGCGTGGAGGGCCGGCGTCGTCCCGGGGAGCCGGAGGATGATGACCTCGATGATCGCGAGCGAGAGCAAGCCGCCCGCCGCCTCCACCAGGGGATACCGCGGCGACACGGGCACCCCGCAGCAGCGAGCGCGGCCGCGCAGCAGCAGGTAGCTGAGGACGGGGATGTTGTCGTAGGCGCGGATCGGCGCGCCGCACGCCGGGCAGCACGAGCCCGGACGGACGACGCTGAGCTCGCGCGGGACGCGGTGGATGACGACGTTGAGGAAGCTCCCCCAGAGCAGGCCGAAGCAGAGCCCGAAGGCGCGCAGGAACCACGGCGGGAAATCGGCGAGCATCACCTGGCGCTCATGTCCTCGGGCTCGACGCGGCGAGCCGGAGCATCATCGTGAGCGCCTGCTCGAGCTCCGCGATCGTGGGTTGCACGGGGTTCTCGGCGAGCGCCGCCTTGAGGTCGACGAGGCGGCCGCCGAGCTCCTGGTAGTGACGGCGCACACCCTCGGTCGGCGCCTCGGCGACCCACCGCCTCACGATCTCGCGCAGCTCGTCGAGATCGCTGCCAGCGAGGAGCTGCGCCATCTGCGAGGCCATCGGATCCGGTGCGCCGCTCACGCCCTGCCCCATCCCGGCCAGCATAGCGCGGGCACTTTGACGGGCGAGGGGTCCTGCGACATAAGGCGAGGCGCTCACGAGGAACCGTGCCGACGAGGACGCCTGCCGTTGCCCTGATCCTGCTGGCCGCCGGCATCGCCGGAGGGGCCGCCTGCAGCCGCGCCGAGCAGCGAGAGCCCGGGGAGAAGCGCGCGGACGGAGGCGCCCCGCAGGCGCCCGCGCCCCAGGGGAAGGTGCTCGAGGCGGCCGAGAACGAGTCGCCCGCCGCGAGCGCGACGCCGCGGGCCGGCGCCGCGGCGGCCGGGCCCGCGCGGATCGAGATCCCCGCTGGAAAGCTCGTCGCGGGCAGCACGCCCGGGGACAAGGGGCGCGATCCGACGCTCGAGCCGGCGCTGCTCGACGTCGAGCTGGGCGGCTTCACCGTCGATCGCCACCTGTACCCGAACGATCCCGCGCAGGCTCCGCTCACCGGGGTGACGCGGGCGCGCGCCTCGGAGCTCTGCCAGCAGGCCGGCGGGAGGCTGTGCACCGAGCTCGAGTGGGAGCGCGCGTGCAAGGGCCCCGAGGGGACGCCCTACGCGGGCGGCGCGGCGTGGGACCCGGCGTGCGCCAAGGCGCCCGCGTCGTGCGCATCCGGGTTCGGCGTCGTCGGGATGGGCGCCGCGCTGCGCGAGTGGACCGCGAGCGACATCGCGCCGATCGAGAACCTCCAGCCCAAGGCCGCCGCCGTGCGCGGGGCCACGGCGAGCGCGAGCGCCGTGGATCACCGGTGCGCGCGCCGCGCGGCGGTCGATCCAGCGGTGTCGGGCGACGACATCGGCTTCCGGTGCTGCCACGGCGCGCCGAACGCGGCGTCGATCCCGTCGCCGCAGTGGCAGCAGACGTTCCGGCGCGCGGAGATCGGGCCGCAGCAGGTCGCAGAGCTGCTCGCGTCCGTGCCGCAGCTGCGCGACCTCGGCGGGCAGATCTCCTTCTTCAAGGAGCCCGACGACGCGAACGCCGTGCTCAACCGGGGCCGGACGCGGCTCGCGCCGAGCGGCGCTCCGGCGAGCCAGCCCGCGGCGAGCCCGCCCCCGAACACCACGCTCACGACGTCTCCGCTGCTCTGGAACCCGGTCCCGGGCGAGGAGGTGCTCGTCGTGACGGGAAAGGCGGACGACGACGCGTTCATCGTCGCGTTCCTGAAGCTCCCTGGAGATCGCTACCGCATCGCGTCGTCGCTGCTGCTCAAGGACGACCCGGGGCCGCTCGCGCTCGGGTTCAACGGCTACGTGCGGCGACGGCTCGCGTGGGCGACCTGCTGGGACTGCCGCGGCGAGTCCGGCAACATCACCTACCGGGACGACAACCGCGTGGTGATCACGCAGAAGTGACCCCGCCGCGGCGCGGACCGGACACCGGCGCGCCCCGGCGCCTCAGGTCTCGGCGCCGAGCAGGGTCTGCTGGTAGGTCGTGCCGTATTCGATGATCCGCTCGACCGCGTCGACGAACTCCGAGCGGTCGAGCGACTCGGTGGGCAGCTCGGCGCACAGCAGGATCTCGTTCCGATCATCGAGGGCGAACTTGGCGACGCGCATGTCGCGGTTGGCCTCGAGCAGATGGCGGAGCAAGCCGAGCACGTGGCCGGTGTCCTCGGCGAGGGTCGGCGTCGCAGCGCCGGCGTCGCCTTGCGCGTCGAGCAGATCGAGCACGCCGAACATCGAGAGCACGACCCAGTTCTCGGTGCACTGGACGTAGAACGGAGGGAGCTCGACGACCCCTTCCTCGCGCGGACGGATGCGCAGGGTCGACGGCTTCGTCAGCTCGGCGCTGTAGCCGATCTCCTCCGTCCAGCGCTGCAGGGTCGCCACGTCGATCACGTGTGACGTGATCGCCCTGCCGCCGCCGGAGATCAAGATGCGGCGCGCTGGGAGCCCCCTCGCAGGGGGGAGCGACGGAGGCGAGGGGCGCTAGAGGCTGAGGACGGCGTCCTCTCCCCGGTCGGCGAGCTTCGCCGCGATCAGGCTGAGCAGCGCTTGCCTCCGCTCCTCGAGCTCGACGAGCGCGCGCGGCGGCACCAGCTCCTCCTCGATGCCGCCGGGGCGCAACGCCGCGGCGGCCTCCTCGGGGCCGAAGCGCGCGAGCGCATCGCGGAGGGCCCGGGGGAACCGCGCCGCTTCCACGAGGCGCTCGAGCTGCCGATCGAGCTCGTGCGCCTTCACGTGCAGCGGGAAGGCGCTCGCGTTGGCCTCCAGGCTGAGCGCTCCCGCGTGCACGTCGATGACGATCTCCTTCCGGAGCCCGTTGCCCGCCAGGTAATCGAGCACCAGCACCTCCAGGTAGTCGCGGAGGATGACCGTGCGCTCGCCGCGCACGGGCGACGGCGACCGAGCCCAGCGCGCCCACACGTCGAGCTCGGGCGCGTCGTCGAAGCGTACGGACCGCCGGCGAGGCGAGAGCCAGCGCGGGCCGGGCGGACCGGGAGCGGGCGCGAGGACCAGCGCGTCGACCGTCCCGTCGTTCATGACGGCGAGGCGACGCAGCAGCTTGCGTGCGTTCGGCTCTCGGCCGATGAGCGCCGCGAGCTCGCCGATGCCGATGCGTCGCGCCGCTGCCGCGGGCACGACATGCGCGCCGAGCGCCCGCGCCATGCGGTAGAACGCGAGCGGGCGCCGGAACGCGAGCGGGGCCTTCTTCTGCGCCGGCGCGAGCTTCACCTTCACCTCGCGCGGGGCCGCTCCTTCCGCGGGCGCGCTCAGCGAGAGCGTCGCCTCGAACCGGCCGTCCGCCAGCTTGCCCGTGAGCCGCAGCGCGCGCAGGGGAGAGCGCTGGAGGGCGCGCGCGACGCGCGCTTCCCCCGCGGTCCAGGCGCTCGACGCGGGAGGCGAGCGCTGCTCGGCCGGCGGGCGCGCATCGGCTGCCGGGCGCGCGTCGGCCGGCGAGAGCGCCGTGGGCGCGCCGATCGCGGGCGCGCTCTCCTCGTCGACGAGCGCAGCGATCGCGCCGACGGACCCGTCGCTGCGCTCGGACGGCGGTCGCGCGCACGAGGCCGCGAGCAGCGCCGCCGCGGCGAGCATGCGCGGCGCCCCCACGCCGCCGAGGCGCCGCAGCGATCCGCGCGCCGATCCGGGGGCGCGCAGGTCGCGCGCGCACCGGCTCATCCGTCCTTCGCGAGCCCGCGCGGATGGTCCGGCGAGGACCCGCCCTCGGCGAGACGCTGCGGCGACGCCTCCTCGGCCAGCGACCGCGAGCGCCCGTCATCCGTCGCAGCCTGCGAGCCTGACGCCCGCGCACTCGCCCCGAGCGACGCGCCGCCGATGACGCGCTCCAGGAGGAACTGCTCCACGCGCTCGATGACCATCTTCTTGCGCTCCAGCGGGACGACGTGCGTGCCGCCGCTCACCATCATCAGCTCTCCGCGCGGCAGCGCCGCCGCCATCTCCTCCGCGAGCCGAGGCGGGGTGAACGTGTCGCGATCGCCCGCGATCACGAGCGCGGGCACGTCGATCTGCGGGAGCAGATCGAGCGTCGAGTGCTCGCCGGCGCTGCGCAGCATGTGGAGGAACATCGAGAAATCGATGTCGACCATGTGCCGCATGTACGGCAGCAGATCCGCCGGCGTGACCGCGCTCGCGTCGACCTCCCGCGTGAGCAGCGCGATCCGCAGCGCCATCGGCGCGGGCACGCGGCTCCAGATCGCGCGCGCGATGTGCGGGTACGCGTCGACCTGCTCGATCAGCCGCGGCAGGAGCTGCGCGAGCACGTCCGTGCCCTTGAAATGGTGCGTGATCCTGCCGGACGAGCCGCAGATCAGCACGAGCCCGCGCACCCCCTCGCGGTGGGTCCGCAGGTGCTCCAGGACGACCTGGCAGCCCATCGAGTGCCCGAAGAGCACAACAGGGCCGTCGCCGATCGACGCGCGCACTGCAGCCAGATCGCTGGCGTGATCGCGCAGCTCGACCGCCTGCGGATCACCAGGCAAGCTGCTGCGACCGTGGCCGCGATAGTTCCAGTGGGCGACGTTGACCGTACGGGCCAGGTCGTCCCACAGGTACTTCCAGATGAAGCCGTCGCACGCGATGCCGTCGCAGAGCACCGCGGTGAGGCGTCCCGAGCCCGCCCCGACCCCGCTGGCCAAGCTTCCGCTGCCGCCGGGACCTTCCCGGTAGCGGACGTAAATCCGCGTACCGTCCTTCCCGGCGGCGAAAAGCTCTCGACCCATCGATCCCCGAGCGACGCGGCTTACGCGAGGCTCGCGGCGATGTTAGTCGCCGCTGTCCTCGTCGTCAGCCACGTCATTGACACTCGGAAGCTTTTTGATGTCTATCCGCGCCAGCTTCCACGCGCGCTGCACAACCCAAGAAAGCGAGCGATCGAGCCGCGCCGCTTCCTCCTTGATTTCCTGCAGCATCGACTCCGGAAAGTAGAGGCTCTGCTTCCGCTTGTCCGTCTTCGAGGCTTCGTTGTTTTTCGCCAGCGTGTCCTTGTCGGTCATACGCTCTTGGGGCTCCTCCCGATCCGCCACAGAAGAGCACCTTAGCGTACGGTGCACTTCCGTGGAAAGCATTCGTTTTTCCATGCTGCCGATTGCGGCCACCATGTGTGTATTACCGCGATAGGCGCTCTGCGTCATGATTCCGGGAATGCGATCTTCCCCGCGATCGCGCTCGCCGCGACGATGAGGGGACTGGCCAGGTAGACCTGGCCGGGCCCGCTTCGCCCCGGGAAGTTCCGGTTGATGGCCGAGACCGTGACCTGTTCCTTGCGGTCGGATACACCGGGACCGGCCTTGATGCACGCGCCGCAGGAGGGGTCGACGAGCTCGGCGCCGGCTTTCTCGAAGATCTCGAGGTAGCCCTTGGCCTCCGCGTAGCGGCGGATGTCCTGCGAGCCGAACTGGATGTAGAGGTGCACGCCGTCAGCGACGCGCTTGCCCCGCTCGACCGCCTGGCGCAGCACGGACGCGTACATGTCCATGTCGGCCTTCTTGCCGCCCGTGCACGAGCCTCCGTACGCGATGTCGATCTTCACCGGACCGCCGGCGGCCTCATCGAGCGACCGCAGCGGCACGCCGTTCCGCGGATCGCCCGGCGTCGCGACCATCGGCTCGACCGACGCGAGATCGACGTCGAACGTCGCCATGTACTCCGCGCCGGGATCCGCGCGCACGATGCGCGCGCGCACGTCCTCCGCGGCGAGCCCGCGCTGCTCGACGAGGTAGCGCACGATCTCCTCGTCGGCCTCGATGATCCCCGTGAAGCCGCCCGCCTCGACCGCCATGTTGGTGAGCGTCGCCCGCTCGTCGAGCCCCATCGCCCGGACGCCATCGCCCGCGAACTCGAGCACCTTGCCGATGCCCTGGCCCGTCTTCCAGAACGGCCGCGAGAGCAGGAACAGCATCACGTCCTTCGCCGTGACGCCCGGCCCGAGCCGCCCGATCAGGTTGAAGCGCACCGACTGCGGCACCGCGACGCGGACGTCGCGCGTGAGCCACGCGTTCGCCATGTCCGTCGAGCCGACGCCGAACGCGAAGCACCCGAGCGCCCCCGCCATGCAGGTGTGCGAGTCGGTCCCGGCCACGATCTGCCCTGGCAGCGCGAGCTCCTCGATCACCTTGTTGTGGCAGATGGCCTCCGAGCCCACGGTCCTGCCGTCGCGCTCGACCTCGCCGTACAGCTTGATCCCGTGCCGCTCGGTGAAGGCCTGCTGCACCGTCGCGAGCGAGGCCGCCTGCTCCCGCAAGCCGAGCCTGAGGTGCGCCTCCGGCATCACGCGATCGAGGAACGTCAGGTGATCCCGGAAGGCGAAGACGCTCTCCGGCTCGGTCACGACCGCCTCCGGCCCGACGCCCGCCCGGAAGAGCGACTCGGCCATCGGCGTGACGTACTCGTGCGAGAAGCGCACGTCGATGCGGGCGAAGAGCGCGTCTCCAGGCTTCACCGCGGGGACGCCGATCTTCCCTGCCCGGGCGTCCACGATCGCGTGCGCCGCGATGATCTTCTCGCACAGCGTCATCGGCCGCGGCGGCGTGGCCAGGGTGGGCGGCGAGACCTCGCCGGCCATCCGCGCCTTGTTGTAGGCGAAGAGGCCACCGTACTCGACGACGTCGGCGCTGATCGGGTCGAGCCCGCGGGTGAACTCGCCGATCGGGATCTCGTCGCCCCGCGCGATCCGGTCGAGGAGCGAGAAATCGGTCGTCGTGAGCAGCCCGATGTTCTGGCAGTTCTGGCCGTAGATCTTCTCGATGCTGCGCGCGACGACGATCTGGATCCCCGCCTCGCGCTCCGAGTACGGCGCCGTCTCGCGCGAGCTGCCGCAGCCCTTCGAGCGCCCGCTGACGATGACGCCGAAGCCGCCGTTCTTGATGGCGTCGCGCTCGATGTGCCCGCCGCGCAGCCCGACCAGGCAGTAACGGGCGAGCGTCTCGTCGTAGTAGTAACAGACCCAGCCCGGCGTGAGCTCGTCGGTCGAGATGTTGTCGATCAGCGCGTGCTGCTCGGGATCGAAGCGAAGCTCGCCGCCCGCCAGCTGCTGCTTCAGGAGCGCCGGGTCCTCGGTCAGGTAGAGGGTCCTCCCGGTGACTTGAACGGACTTCCGGCGGGGGATCGGCATCTGCACCTCGGACGCCCCGGGACGCGCGGCGCGCGCTGGGACCTCTCCACACCTAGTCGCTCTGGGCGGAGGCGCCAACGGCGGTCTTTGCCGGCGCGCGCGGAGCTCCGCGCGGCTTACGTCGAATTACGTCGAAGGCAGGAAATCCAGCATGAGCCGAGGAGCGCCTGGACGGCAGCGTGCCTTGACGACGCACCGGGGAGATGGTGTCTTCGCGGCCGCGGCCGGGCCGCGAGCGATGACCCGACCCACGATCTCCAGCGTTCCCGTCGCGATCCTCGGCGCCGGCCTGACGGGCATGGCAGCGGCCTATCACCTGGGACGGGCCGGCGTGCCGCACCGGGTGTTCGAGCGCCTGCCGCGCCCGGGCGGCCACGCGATCACGCTCGAGGACGCCGGCTTCCGCTTCGACCGGACAGGGCACCTCCTCCACCTGCGCGACCCCGCGACCCGGGAGCTCGCGCTGAGCTGGCTGGGCCCCGACCCGCTCGAGATCGAGCGACGTTCGATGATCTGGTCGAATGGCACGTACACCCGCTATCCGTTCCAGGCGAACACCTTCGGCCTGCCGCCCGCCGTGGCCTACGACTGCCTCCGCGGCTTCATCGAGGCGCACTTCGCCAAGGACAGACCCCTGCCGAGGAACTTCGAGGAGTTCTGTCTGGCGCACTTCGGCGAGGGGATCAGCCGCCACTTCATGATCCCCTACAACAGCCGCCTCTGGGGCGTGCACCCGAGCGAGATCACCGCCGACTGGTGCTCCCGCTTCGTCCCGATACCGAAGCTGGAGGACGTGCTCGCCGGGGCGGTCGGGCTGAACGACCGGGAGCTCGGCTACAACGCGAGGTTCCTCTACCCGCGGCTCGGCATCGGGCAGCTGACGCACGGGCTCGCGCGCGCGCTCGCCGAGCAGCGGCCGCGGGACGCGGGAACGCCGGCGATCGAGCTCAGCCGCTCTCCCAGGTCGATCGACTGGCGCGCGCGCGAGCTCGTGTTCGACGACGAGATCGTCCGGTACGACGTGCTCGTCTCGTCCGCGCCGCTGCCCGCGCTCGTCAGGCTCCTCTCGGACGCGCCTCGCGCCGTCGGCGAGGCGGCCTCCCGGCTGCGCTGCACGCACCTCTACTACCTCGACGTGGCGCTCGACACCCCGTGCGGGCAGCCGCTGCACTGGGTGTACGTCCCGGAGGCGAAGTACCCGTTCTACCGCGTGGGCTGCTACTCCCACTTCTCCGCCGCCATGGCCCCGCCGGGCAAGGCCGGCCTCTACGTCGAGCTCGCCGATCGCGCCGAGCCCGATCTCGCGGCGCTGCTCCCCCGCGTCGCCGAGGGCCTCGTCGAGATGGGCCTCATCCCCGCCCCGAGCGCCATCCGCTTCGCCCGCCTGCGCCGCATCGATCACGCGTACGTCGTGTTCGATCACAGCTACTTCGGCTCGCTGGAGGCGGTGCGGCCGTTCCTCGAGGGCCAGCGCATCCTCTCGTGCGGGCGCTACGGCGGCTGGAACTACTCCTCGATGGAGGACGCGCTCCACTTCGGGCGCGACGCGGCGCACCGCGCGCAGGCGCTCCTCGGAGGCGCGCCGTGAGCACCGCCGAGCCTGATCGCGGGGATGCGGGCGGATCGCCGGAGATCTCCATCGTCATCCCCGTGTACAACGAGGAGGCGATCCTCCACGCCGCCGTCGTGGATCTGCGCGAGCGGCTCTCGCCGTTCGGCTGGCGCTGGGAGCTCGTGCTCGCCGAGAACGGCTCGCGCGACGGGACCCTCGGCATCGCCGGCGAGCTCGCGCAGAAGTACCCGGAAGTGCGGCATTTCTCGATCGGCGAGCCGAACTACGGGGCCGCGCTCCGCGCGGGCATCGAGCGGGCGCGCGGGCGCTTCGTGCTCTGCGACGAGATCGACCTCTGCGACGTGGATTTCCACCGCCGCGCCATCGCGATGCTGCGGACAGGCGGCGTCGACATGGTGATCGGGTCCAAGCTCATCCAGGGGGCGCGCGACGATCGCCCGTGGGCGCGGCACGCGGCGAGCCAGGTGTACAACGGGCTCCTCCGCGCCACGCTCGGCTTCCGTGGGACGGACACGCACGGGCTCAAGGCGTTCCTGCGCGAGCCGCTCCTCGGGGTCGCGCGCGACTGCGTCGTGGACAAGGACGTCTTCGCCAGCGAGCTCGTCATCCGCGCCTACCGCGCTGGCCTGCGGATCGAGGAGATCCCCGTCCGCGTGCTGGAGAAGCGGCGCCCCTCGATCAACCTCACCCGCCGCGTCCCGAACGTGCTGCGCAGCCTCGCGAAGCTGACCTGGGCCATCCGGGTCCGCGGCTGACGGCCGGCCCCTCCAGCCTTCGCGCAGCATTCGCAGCGCCGCGCGCGAGGCCGGGCCCGCTCGTGGAAAAATTCTGGCATGCTATACGCCGCAGGTGACGATCCTCCTCTCGAGCGCCGCAAGACCGGCTCGCCGCGCGGACACCGACGTGGACGTCGTGGTCATCGGCGGCGGCGTGAACGGCGTGGGGGTCGCGCGGGACGCTTCACAGCGGGGCCTGCGGGTCGCCCTCTTCGAGCGCAACGATCTCGCGTTCGGCGCGAGCGGCAACTCGAGCGGCATGATCCACGGCGGGCTCAGGTACCTGACCAGCGATCCGCAGGTGACCGAGAAATCGTGCCGCGACTCGGGCCACATCCAGGCGATCGCGCCGCACCTGCTCTTCCGGATCCCCTTCCTCGTCCCGTTCGAGAACGCGCGGCACGGGCGCCTCCTCTACCCGCTCGCGGACGCCTTCTTCGAGGCGTATGACAACTACCAGCCGCTCAAGCGCGGCAAGCCGCACGCGCGCCTCACGCCCGACGAGCTCCGCCGGCTCGAGCCGGGGCTGCACGGCGACCTGGTGGGCGGCTTCAGCTTCGACGAGTGGGGGATCGACGGCGCGCGGCTCTGCGTCGCCAACGCGGTCGACGCGATCGAGCGCGGGGCCAAGGTCTACGTGGGGCACACGGTCGAGCGGATCGAGCGCCGGGAGGACACCGGCGAGGTCGTCGCCGTCCGTTACCGGGACCGCACGACGGGGGAAGGCGGGCGGCTCCGCACGAGCACGGTCGTGAACGCGACGGGCGCGTGGTCGCCGATCACATCGTCCCTCGCCGGCCTGCCCGCCGCGAGCTCGCGCGTGCGGCCCGGCAAGGGCGTGCACGTCGTGTTCGACCGGCGTCTCACCAATTACGCGATCATGGCGAGGACGATCGACGGCCGTCAGATCTTCCTCGAGCCGTGGGAGAACATGAGCGTCATCGGCACGACCGACGACGACTTTTACGGCGATCTCGATCAGGTCCGCGCGACGAGCGAGGAGGTCAGGTACCTGGTCCAGGGCATCGCCCGCGTGTTCCCGCAGATCCACGAGGCGCGCGCGATCGGCACGTTCGCGGGCGTGCGGCCCACGCTCTACGCGTTCGGGCCCACCGAGGACGCGCTCTCGCGCGAGCACCAGATCGTCGATCACGCGGCGCACGGCGCGCCGGGCCTCTACTCGATGATCGGCGGCAAGCTGGCCAGCTTCCGGCTCTTCGCCGAGGAGATGACCGACGTGCTCTCGCGGCGCTTCGACCTCGGCGCCCGCTGCGTGACGCACACGACCGCGCTGCCCGGCGGCGATCGCGCGGTGGACGCGCTCGCGCTCTCGCGGCGGATGGAGATCGACGCGGTGGCCGCCCGGCGGCTCGTGTACCGGCACGGCTCGCGCGCGCTCCGGATCGAGGAGCGCGTGCGGCAGCGGCCGCGCGAGGCCGCGACGGTGTGCCCCTGCGAGCCCGTGATCGAGGCCGAGGTGCGTTATGTCCTCCGGCACGAGCTCGCCCGTAGCGTCGCCGACGTCGCGCGCCGAACGCGCCTCGGCCTGGGCGCGTGCGGCGGCATGCGATGCGCGGCGCGGTGCGGGCAGATCGTGGCGCAGGAGCTCTCGCTCCCGCCGCGCGAGGGGATGCGGCAGGCGGCGAATTTCCTCTCGCGGCAGGCGGTGACCCGCGCGGTCGCGCTCGGCCCGGAGCAGGCGCGGCAGGAGGCCCTCGCGATCGCCAGCGTCCGGTCGGAGCTCGGCGCGCCCGCGGACGACGAGGCGGCGGCGGCGTGCGAGGACGCCGATCGTCGCGCGCAGCGCGCCGCGCGGGAGCCGGAGGAGAGGGCGTGGCGCGATCGATCCTCGTGATCGGCGCCGGCGTCGCCGGGCTCGCCGCCGCGTGGAGCGCGCGGCGGCGCGGGGCCCGGGTCGCGGTGATCTCCGCGGGCGTCGGCGAGACGGCGCTCGCGGGCGGCGCGGTGGACGACGTGCCGTGGGAGCAGATCGAGCGGGCGTCGCGGCTGCTCGGCGGCGACCTGCCCGCGAGCGATCTCGCGCCGGCGGCGAGGCAGTTCGCGGCGGAGCTCGGCCTGTGGGAGCTGCCGCAGGCGGCGGGCGTGCGCCTCGCGACCGTCGCGGGGCGGATCCGCCCCGCCCGCGGCAGGGATCGCGCGCTGCTCGACCTCGGCCCGCTCCGCCGCACGCGCGTCCTCGTCCCGCGCGCGGCGCGCGCCGCGTGGGACGCGGACGCGCTCGCGGAGGCGCTCACGGACGAGCCGTTCGCCCGGGCGCGGGGGCTCCGCTTCCTGCCGGTCGACGCGCCGGTCCTGCGCTTCGATGACGAGCGGCACATCGCCGACGGCGATCTCGCGGCCCGGCACGACGACCCGGCGCGGCTCTCCTGGCTCCTCGATCGGCTCCGCCAGGCGCTCGAGGGCGCGGGCGGCGCGGGGGCGATCCTGCTCGGCCCGTGGCTCGGCGCGAGCGCTCCGCGGGCCGAGGCGCTCGCGGCCCGCCTCGGCGTCCCGGTGGGCGAGGCGCTGATGGGCGCCGGCTCGCCGGCGGGGCTGCGCTTCGAGGCGGCGCGCGACGCGCTGCTCGCGGCGATCGGGGCGGCTCAGCGCCACGGCCGCGTGCGCGCGGTGGGCGGCGGGCACCCGGGACCAGGGGCGCCCGACGAAGGCGTCACGATCCACGTCGAGGGGGAGGACGTGCCGCTCGCGGCGGACGGGGTGATCCTGGCGATCGGCGGCCTCGCCGGCGGCGGGATCGCGTACACGCCGCCCGAGAGCGGCGCCGGCGCCGATTTCCCGGCGCGCGGCGCCGCGCCGTTCGCGCTCTCGATCGCGGCGCCCGTCACGATGGGCGACGATCGCGGCGCGTTCGGCGTGGTGAGCTCCATGCAGGGCCCGGAGCTCGACGTCGTCGCGTGGCCCCGCGGCGAGCGCCTCGGCGCGCTGGAGGCGGTGGGGGTGCGGTGCGAGGGCGTCCGCGCCGCACCCGGGATCCTCGCGGCCGGGGCGACCATCGCGGGGAGGGCGCGCACCGTGCTCGACGCGGTGACGACCGGGCTCCGCGCCGGCGCCGAGGCCTGACGCGCGTCGAGCGGCGCCCGGCGCAGGTCGCTCGCCGCGCGATCCTCAGCGCTGGCGGATCGCGGGGATGGCGCGGAGGAGCTGCTGGTACCCGACGGCGAGCGCGAAGTCGCTCCCGCGGGTGGGATCGGAGGGGATGTCGCCCTCGGGGCCGGCCGCCGCGGCCGTCTCGGCGCGCTTCTCCACGAGCACGGCCCTCGGCGAACGGTCGCCGATCGCCCCTTCGGCGGGGAGGTGTCCCTCGAGATCCTGCTCGCGGAGGATGGCGGCCGGGACCTGCTGCGCCGCGCTCTCGATGACGACATCCGGCCGGATGCCCTGGGCCTGGATCGAGCGCCCGTTCGGCGTGTAGTAGCGCATCGTCGTGAGCCTCACCCCGGCGCCGCCGGGCAGCTCGTAGATGGTCTGCACCGACCCCTTGCCGAAGGTCCTCGCGCCGACGAGCACGGCGCGCCCGCTGTCCTGCAGGGCGCCCGCGACGAGCTCGGCGGCGCTCGCGGAGTACTCGTTCACGAGCGCGACGATGGGCAGCGAGGCGAACGCGCCGCCGTCGTGCGCCTTCGCCTCGTCGACGACGTGGCTGCGCTGGCGCGTCGAGTAGATCGTCCCCGAGGAGAGGAGCTCGTCGGCCACGGCCTCCGCCTCGTTGACGAGGCCTCCGGGGTTGTTGCGCAGGTCCAGGATGACGCCGGCCAGCGGCGCCTTCGATGCGGCGCGCAGCTTCGCCGCGGCGCGGAGCATCTCTTCGTGGGTGCCCTCCTGGAACTGCTTCACGCGGACGTACGCGATGTCCCGGTCGAGGCGCTTCGCCGCGATGCTCGTGACGTGGATCTGCTCCCGCGTGAGGTCGAACGAGAGGGGCTCGGGCACGCCCTGCCGGCGGATCGTGAGCTTCACCCGGGAGCCGGGCGCCCCGCGCATGATCTTCACGAGCTTGTCGAGGCGCTCGCCGCGGACGGGGCGGCCGTCGATCGCGAGGATCTGATCGCCGGAGCGGATGCCAGCCCGCGCCGCCGGCGAGCCCTCGATCGGCGCGATGACGGTGATGTTGTCGTCCTTGGCGTCGACCTCGATGCCGACGCCGCCGAACGTCCCCCCCGTCTCTTCCTGGAATTGGGCGAACTCCGAGGGGTTCATGTACGCCGAGTGCGGGTCGAGCTCGGCGACCATCCCCTTGATGGCGCCGTCGAGGATCTTGCTGCGCTGCGCCGGCTCGACGTAGTTGTTCTCCACGAGCACGAGCACGCGCGCGAGCTGCTCGAGCGGAGCGTAGGGGCTCTGCGCCTGTGTGCTCGCGCCCGCGAGGTGGGAAGTCGCCGCCCCTCCTGCGAAGGCCGCAGCGATGAGCCCCAGGGTGCGCATCCAGCTCGAGAAGCGTTGCATCCGCCGACCATAGCAGCGGTACGGGCGGCGGCGCGGTGCGCCGGCGACGGCCGCGCTCGTCCACGCGCCTGCGCGGCGCGCGGTGGCACACGCCTGCGCGGCGCGCGGTGGCACGCGCCTGCGCGCCGCGCGGTGGGCCGGGCGGCGGGGCGCCGCGCAGGCTTTCGATGTGCCAGCGCGGGCGTATCGCCCGCCAGTCGACGAGGTCATCACGGCGCCCAAGCTCCGGGCGCATGGTTTGTCCTAAGAGGAGTGTTCGGCTATCTTCGCGCGCCTGAACGTGGAACTTGCCTCCTCATCGCCCGGCTTCGCGTTCGCGAAGCGGGGCTCGCCGCGAGGGGCTTCTCTCGCCGAGACGGTCGGGGGCCGTCGCGAGGAGGTGTCCGCGGCTGCGCTGTCGTCCGTGCGCGGGAGACAACTCGCACCCCGAGGCGGCTAGGATGGCCAAACCCACCGATCGTGAGCTCGTCGATCAAGCCCGGAGCGGAGACGCCCAGGCGTTCGGGGTGCTGGTTCGTCGATATCAGAAGCGCATCTTCCGGCTGGCGTTCCACCTTGTCCGCTCGGGCGCGGAGGCAGAGGACGTGACGCAGGAGACCTTCGTCCGGGCCTACCAGGCGCTCGACCGGTTCGACGGCCGGAGCGAGCCGTTCACCTGGCTCTACCGGATCGCCGTGAACCTCTCGCTCAACATGATCCGGGCCCGCAAGCCGAGCAAGAACTCGACCCCCGCGGACGATCCGCGCATCGAGGCCCTGCTGCTCGAGACGCGCCCGAGCCACGGCGTCGATCCGGCCGCGTCGACCCAGCGGCGCGAGCTCGCGGCCGCGCTCTGCGACGGCATCGACGCGCTCTCGGACACGCTGCGGACGACGCTCATCCTCGTGTGCATCGACGGCGTGCCCCACGAGGACGCCTCCAGGATCCTGGGTTGTCCGGAAGGAACAGTCGCCTGGCGCGTCCACGAGGCGCGCCGCAAGCTCCGTGCATACCTCGCGGAGCGCGGTTTCGGAGGGGACGCCGAATGAACGTCACCGACAAGCTCGACCTCGACGGGATGCTCAACGATTGGCCTGCCCCCGCGCCCTCGACGAACGACGAGGAGGCGTGGGAGGCGCGGGCCGCTCACATCGTCGAGGCCGCCATCTCCCGGCGCTCGGAGGACACCGCGGCGGCAGCCGATCTCCTCGCCCCCCCCGACCTCACCGCAGCGCCAGGCGAGGAGCAGACGGAGGACCCTTCGCGCGAAGCACGCGCGTCAGGAGAACGCAGCACCATGGGGGACGGATCACAAGCAGCCAGGGCCTCGAAGCCTGAGGGCCTGTCGGGCGGCACCTTGTCGCGGCCGCCGGAGAAGAGACGCCAGTCGCTGAAGGAGATCGCCGAGCGGGTCAGCCAGGCGCCGGGTCGCGCGAGCGGCATGCCCGCGATGAGCGGCGCTGCGCTCTCGACGCCGCTGCCGGCTTCGGGACGCAGCTCGGCGCCGCCAGGGCGTGTGTCCCCGCTGCCGGGGCGCGGCTCGCTCTCCGGCGGCGCCCGCGCGTCGTCGCCGTCCCTGCGGCCGGCGGAGGGGGTGCCGGAGGACTCCGGCGTCATCGATCTGAACCGGCTCAACGCGTCGGCGCCCTCGGAGGTGGAGGCCTCCGAGACGGCGCGGCACGGCGCGGCGGATCAGTCCGGGGACGCGAAGGCGGCAGCGGTCATGCCGGTGGCGGCGCGCCGCGCCCCGTCCGCGCCCGTGGCCTCGGCTCCAGCGAAGAAGCGCTCCGGCGGGATGATCGCCGGCGCGGCCGTCGCGGCCCTGGGGCTGGCCGCGGCGGTCACCGTCATGGTGAAGACGACGGCGCCGCCGCAGCAGGAGATCGCGGCGACCGCGGCGCCCGCGCCGACCACCGTCGCGGCGCCCGCCGCGCCGCGCGGCGACACGCGGGTGGAGCCGGCGGCTCCGGTCGCCGCGGCGCCGGAGGAGCGCGCCGTGGTCGAGCAGCCCGTGCAAGCGGAGGAGAAGCTCGTCGCGGCGCCCAAGGCGCAAGCCGCCCCCGCCGGCACTCCTGCGCCGGCGGCCGTCGAGGTGCCGGCCACGCCTGTCGTGTCGCCGAAGCCCGAGCAGGGAAAGACGGCGGCTGCGCCGGCGGCAGCTGGCAAGCCGGGGGACCTCCCCTCGGCCATGCAGGCGGCCGTGGGCGACAACGCGGAGCGGCAGCCCTCGGTCGTCTCGGAGGCGCCGGTGCCGGCGTCGGGTCCGCTCCGGCAGCAGAACATCCCCGAGCAGCCGTCGCAGGGCTCGGTGCAGGCCGCGCTCGGCTCGGTCATGGGCAGCGCCAAGGCGTGCGTCGCGGGCGCGAACGACGTGTCGCGCGCGCAGATCACGTTCTCGTCGACAGGCCAGGTGAGCAAGGTCAGCGTCAGCGGGTGGGCGGCGTCGAACGGCCAGTCGAGCTGCGTGCAGTCCGCGCTCAAGGGCGCCAACGTGGGTCCTTTCTCCAAGCCGTCCTTCTCGGTCAGCGCGACGATCCGACCCTAGCCCTGACCACGCGCCGACACGCCAGCACGCCCTCGCGGAGGGCAGCCAAACCTCCCGGTTGACACAGCCCCCCCCGTGGGTAGAATGCGCGCCCCCATGGTTTCCGCGACTCAGCAAACCCAGCGCATCCGCCGGCGCAAGGCGCGCACGGCGGGCACCCGCCGCAAGCGCTTCGAGCGCGCACACGGCACCCCCGCGTTCCCGATCCATCCGGCGGGTTACGACCAGAACGCGCCGGACGCCCTGCGCGCTGCCACGCCCGCCGAGGCGCAGGCGAAGAAGTAGGAGAGCTTTTCTCATGGCCAATCACGCATCTGCCGACAAGCGCAACCGCCAGCGCATCACGAGGACCGCGCGCAATCGCGCCATCAAGTCGGAGCTCCGCACGACCGTCAAGAAGGCGCGCACCGCGCTGAAGGGCGTTCCGCAAGAGTCCGCTGCGCCGGTGACCGCCGCTGTGAGCGCGCTCGATCGTGCCGCGTCGAAGGGGACGATCCCCGCCAAGCGCGCGTCGCGCGTGAAGAGCCGCCTCGCCCTCGCCCTTCACAAGGCGAGCGTCGCTGCCAAGACCGCCGCGAGCTGAGAACAACCCTTCCGCACGTACGCCCCGCTCACCGCAAGGTGAAGCGGGCGTCGTCGTTTTGTCTCCCCGGAACACCGTAGGCCCCCGTTGCCGTAGACCCTCCCTGCCGTTCCGCCGCCGTCACAGCCCCGGAGAGCGTGGCTCTTGCCCAGGTGGGTCCGTGGCCGACGTCGACGACGAGCGGGACGTCGAGCGGGAAGACCGACTCCATGGCCTCGCGCACCTTCGCCTTGGCCTCGTCCACGGCCTCGGCCGGCACCTCGAACGCGAGCTCGTCGTGCACCGTGAGCACCATGCGCGCGCCGGGGACGACGGGGCGCGGGACGCGCACCATCGCGAGCTTCAGGAGATCCGCCGCCGTCCCCTGGATGGGGGTGTTCTGCGCGATGCGCTCCGCCTGAGCGCGGCGCATGCGGTCGCTGCTGCGCAGATCCGGGAGCAGGCGTCGATGAAGCGCGCCGCCTCCGCCCGCGAGATGTCGAGCCGCTTGGCGAGCGCCGACTCGCCCATGCCGTAGATCACGCCGAAGTTGATCGTCTTGCTCCGGCGGCGCATCTCGGCGGTGACCCCCGCCTGGTCCACGCCGAAGATCTCCATGGCCGTGCGCACGTGCACGTCCTGCCCGGCGCGGAAGGCGTCGACGAGCACCGGGTCCTTCGAGAGGTGCGCGAGGACGCGCAGCTCGATCTGGGAGTAGTCGGCGCTCACGATCACGCTCCCGGGCGGCGCGACGAACGCGCGCCGGATCATCCGGCCGAGCTCCGTGCGGATCGGGATGTTCTGCAGGTTCGGGTCCTGCGACGAGAGCCGCCCGGTCGCGGCCACGGCCTGGCCCCAGCGCGTGTGGATCCGGCCCGTGCCCGGGTTCACGAGGCGCGGCAGCGCGTCGACGTACGTGCCCTTGAGCTTGGCGATGGCGCGGTGCTCGAGCACCACCCCGGGGAACGGGTGCTCCTCCGAGAGCGCCTCGAGCACGTCGGCGTCGGTCGAGCGGCCGGTCTTCGTCTTCCGCTGGGAGCGCAGCTTGAGCTCGTCGAACAGGACCGCCTCGAGCTGCTTCGGCGACGCCAGGTTGATGTCGTGCCCCACGATCTCGCGCGCCTTCTGCTCCAGCGCGGCGAGCTCGGTCGTCATCTGCGCGCCGAGCTGCGCGAGCGCCTGCGGGTCGACGAGGACGCCCGTGAGCTCCATCTCCGCGAGCACGGCGGAGAGGGGCAGCTCGATCTGCACGAGCAGGTCCTCGAGCTTCTCGACGCGGAGCCGAGGGCGCAGCCGATCGGTGAGCGACAGCGCGACGTCGGCGAACGCGGCCCCGTAGCTCGACGCCTCGCCGAGCTCGATCTCGTCGAGGGCGCGCTGCGCCTGACCGCGGCGCTTCGGGGCCACCTCGTCGAGGGTCTGCATCTTGGCGCCGAGCTCGCGCTCGGCGAGCTCGTGGAGCTGGTTCTTCCCCTCGGGATCGAGCAGGTAGCTCGCCAGCATCGTGTCGAAGGAGACACCCACGAGCCCGATGCGGTGCCGCAGGAGGATCACCTCGCAGAACTTGACGTCGTGGCCGACCTTCGGGAGCTCGGGGTCGGCGAGCAGCGGGCCCATCACCGCGTCGATGTCGCTCATCGAGAGCTGGGCCGGCGCGCCGAGGTAGCGGTGGCCCAGCGGGACGTACACGGCTTGCCCCGGCTCGCAGGCGAGCGCGACGCCGCAGACGTGGGCGCTCATCGGCTCGCGGCTCGTCGCGAGCACGTCGAGGGCGAGGCGGCCGGCCGCGCGCGCCGACCTGGCGAAGGCCTCGAGCTCCTCGCGCGTCGTCAGGACCCGGTAGGTCGCCGCGCGCGCGGTCGGCTCGGGCGCGCGGACCGCTTTCAGGAAGCGCGAGAAGCCGAGCTCGGTGAAGAGCTCGCGGAGCCTGCCGGTGTCCGCGCCGCCGTAGCGCAGCGTCTCGAGGTCGAGCGACACGGGCGCGCCGCCGTCGAGCGCCCGGGCGCGGAGCCCGAGCTTCGACGCCGCGTGACCCGACGTGCTTGGAGCGCCGGTCTCGGCGGGCGTCGGGGCGAACGTGTGCCCGTGGCGCGCCGCCGTGCGTGACAGGCGCGCCGAGAGGGGGCGACCGCCTCGTCACGGGGGCTCGACCAGGGGTCATCGCGGCGGGTCGACCTTGCGGGATGGATGGGGCTAACTTGTCCTACCCTCCCGCGGCCGCCTGCTCGGGGGTCGCGGCGGGGTGCACGGCCACGACGTTCCCCCGTGCGTCAAGCTCCTGCACGCCCGTCTCGGGACGAGAGCCGCCCGCCGGCCCGCGATGGCTCTGCGGGCTCTCGCCGTCTTCTCCGAGCGCGCTCGCGTACGACAAGCCGCTGGGCGCTGCGCTCGATGGCGTCACCTTGCACGCAGCGACGCGCGCCGGTGCGCACCATGCCGCGGCGAGGCGCTGCTGCGCTACGTGCTGCGACCCACGATCGCAAAGGAGCGCGTCGAGCCGCAGCAGGACGGCCTGGTGCGGCTCCCGCTCAAGCGCGCCTTTGCGGACGGGACTGTCGCGGTGGATATGGATCCGGCTTGATTTGCCTACGCGCTTGCGCTTCCTATACCCTAGTGATACCGCCTCCTCGATGTGAGGGATTACTGGTTCTCTAGAGCGTGGAGGCTCTACGGCTTCGGCGGTGAGAGGACCTATGTGCTGCGAGCACGTGATGCACCGGCCGAGCCGGCTGGGGCCCACCTCGAGCCTATTCCTGCCGTGTTCGCTTCGTTAGCCGTCGATGACTGGCGGGACGACCATGTTCGCGTCCTGCAGGACATGTTCTGCGAGCTCACGTTCAGCAGCTGGTCGAGCTTGCTCGCCTATGACCAGCGAGCGGTCCGCGAGATGATCAGCGTTCGCCTACGGGAAGCCCTGCGCAGGGGAGAGCTCGTCGCCTTTCGCGAGGCTCGCACGCCGGCATCTTTCGTGCCGCGAGGCGTGGGTGCGAAAACACCGGAGCCGCGACAGCCGCCTTTGGAGACGCCGGCCACGCTTTCGTTCTACGAGATCACCCTGCTCGATGAACTCGATGCTCCCATTGCGGGCGTGCGCTTCTCCATGCGCACGCCGGCCGGCACGTTCACGAGGACAACCGATGCTAGAGGCGTCGCCCGCGTCGATGACCTACCGCCTGGCATCGGTAACGCGTCCGTGGTCGGCTTGGCCGAGCTGCGGGAGAGATTGAAGGTGCGCGAGCGCAAGCCACGCCGCACGGCTCCACCACCCGACGGGGACGCGTGGCACATTCGCACGCTCGCGCGAGCGCTTGATCCGATCACGGTGCCCAGCGGCGAGCGACAGCACCTCATGCTGGTGACACGAACCGACGTGTTTGCGCTTGTCGCAGGTTGGGAAAGGCTATCACTTGCCGATGCGGCAGGCCCCTGGACCTTCCATGGGGGCACCGAGACGGTGCTGAGCCTCCACGCCGATTCGGCGGAGCGAAAGGTTCAAGTCCTTGGCCAACCGTTCTCCCTACCCGAGTTCCTGCCCCCGAAGAACGATCCTCTACCAGGCGAAGCGGAGCGCTGGAAACCACCAAACATCTATATCGTCCAGCCGGGAGACACACTGAGTCTCATCGCCGCACGCCATCTTGGCGCCGTGAATCGCTGGGGTGAAATCTGGGCACGGAATCGAGCATCGTACGAGGGCCGATCCCCCGATATCATCTATCCGGGCGACCGCTTCGTCATGCCTGATGATGCCCTTCCCCCCTGGTTGCGCGCTGCCTCAATCGATGCGCCCCCACAGCCCGCCGGCGACCTGACGGCGCCGGAATGGCTCAGCATCGCTGTGGACTGGATTCATGCAGCGCTGTTTGACAAGGACTTTGACGCGGTCATCTCCCTCCTGGAGAGCCTGCCCATCGAGCCCTCGCCACCCCCAGTGCAGGCACCAACGCCCATCGTCGAAGATCTCATTTTTCGGGCTCACTTGACCCACCTGGCCTTCGAGGGGCAGGTCGATCCGCCCTACTCGGCGTCGGAGGAGGGATGACCCTGCACATCGCGGTCACCTGGCCAAACGCAAACAGCCCGCTTCTCCCGGACAAGCTCGCTGACGTGAGATTGGAAGCCGGAGGCACACCGCTCACGCCAAAGCAGACTGCGCCGGGGCGGCGGGAGTACGAGATCCCGGACGGTACGGCGAAGCTCTCGTTGAAGGCGAGTTTTTCGGTCGCGTTCGGCCCGGTCAAGGGTACGGCCAAGAACCCGGATGTGCTGATCGATGTCGGCGCGATGACCCATGTGGTGCTCCGAGCCCAGCAGGAGTTCGATGTCGTCGACGGCGGAACGCGGCTACGGCCGGTGGATCAACCGGCGTACGCAGGCCCGCATCCGCTCGTTCACATGGTCGGAGCGGCTAATCTTCATGCCGCTGTCTCCATCAAGCTTCGCACGGAGTTCGTCGACATCACGCCGTTCTGGAAGGTCTACGCGGCGGTCTGGAGCTATTACGAGACCGAGCATAAGCCGGGTACCAGGCTGCTGGTGCTCGGCGCGACGGGCGCGACACCGATCATCTGGTTCGCGAGCATCCCGGACGCCTGCCTTCATTGCGCCAACGGCTTCGCCTCGTGCCTCGTATTCTTCCGCCCGGAAAACTATATCTATACCCAGGTGAACCAGCCACACCAGATGGCCGCACTGGCCCGGTATCTCCTCAAACCCAAGGAGGCGGACGATGCAACGGCCCAGTCGTGGGAACGCGACTACATCGCCGGCGACGGATACAACCTCATCCGCTGCGGGTTCGAGGATGCGCTCGCACGGAGCCAGCGCGCTGTGGTGATGCTTCACCCCTGGCCGAGCGGCACGGCTTTCGGCGGCGCAGCGGGCAGCGAGCTGCCAGCTCTCTGCTCCGGCGCGCTTCGCCTGCTCTGGGCCGATCAGCACATCTTCCGGGGGACAGCCAATGTCCGACTCGGCCGTCTCGGTATCTCCGGCTTCAGCCGGGGTGGCGGTAGCCTGTGGCCCGCGCTGACCTCTAACATTGGTCGGGTCGATGAGGTGTACGCCTTCGATTGCGTCGGCACGGACACGAGCGCCCGAACGATCGTGCAATGGTACAATAGTCGTCCCGAAGCGCGGCTCCGGATGGTGGGTGGCGCGTACAACGTCGCGAAGCACCAAGCCATCTACCGAACGATTCAAACTACGAACGGGGTGACTGGGCCGCTCACGCACGTGACAGCGATCCCCGAGAGCAACGAGGGGTATGCGCCCAGGGTCAACCCGCTCTGGGATCACGTCCTCAAGGAGCGGGAGGACCTGCGAAGCCATCCCGATACACGGCATCAATTTGCGATTTTCGGCGGTTACATAGCCCTGCCCGGACCGTTCGCGCTGACGTTCCTGCTACGGTTTCTCAAGGAATCGCTGTTCATGGTCCCTTGAGTGCGCTGAATGCGCCTCTCAGGGGGCGCGCCGGAGGGCACGGCCTTTCCAGGTATAGCGACCGCGGCCGCTGCAGACGCGCCGGTACACGTCGCGCGCCGATTGCCATGCCGCACGGCTTTCAGGCGCGGCGCTGCGGTGGGCCGCGTCGACGGCGTTGAGGGCATCATCGCAGGACGAGCCGGCGGCAGCGGCGGCCGAGTCCGAGAACCGGAGCACACCCTCCTCGACCCGCGGCACGATCGCGACCCTGCAGATGGCCGGGTTCTGGGGAGCGCAATCATCAAGTGCCGCCGAGGAGGGCACGTCGAGTACCGGCCGGAGGGCGCTGCCCTCCGCGACGTAGAGCACCGTGTGTGCGACAAAGGGGACGAGCGCGGCCTTCTGCTCGCGCCCGCGCCAGCAGACAAGCAGCTCGGCATCGGGCAGAACGAGCGTCCCGCTGCAACTGCAGTCGTTGACCGGCTGAGGTGGGCTGACGGCGAGCATCGACCAGCAGGCAGCGTCGGGCCGCCACCGCACGCCGCGGGCCGTGAGCCAGTCATCAACGTCGAACGGCGTGGCTGCATCGACCTTTGGACGCCCGCCCGTCATCGCGGGGATCGGCGCGACAGCGGACGGCGGAGCGAGAACGCCGACAGATGTCGCTGCGCCACCGGATGCGGTTGGAGTGACGCTGGACGATGAAAGCGGAGACGTGCCGGACGGCAGTGCGCCGGTGGTGGATGCGTTCGGCGGTACCGGCGACGATAGGTCGCACGCCATCAGGCTCGACGCGGCGCACAGGAGGGTGGTGAACGCGAGGAGGAAGCGAGCGGCGCGGAGCATGTCGGACGCAGGGTAGCGCGGGGGCGGGTCAGGTCCTGCAGACAACGGAGGTCTTACGGTGAGCAGCGTGGGTGCGCGCGTGGTCCACGTGATCGGCCTCGGCGCTCAGACGTCGGTCGGCCTCACGTGCCCTCCACGATCGCGGCGGTCCGCGGCGCGATTCGCCGGTTTCGCACCTGGAACCACCTGCGCGACCGCCGCACCGGCGACGCGCTCACCCTTGCCGTGCCCGGCACGCTCGGCCGCGATCTGCCGGTCTCTCGCAAGCGGCGCGCATGCCGGTCGTCCTGGACGCGTGCCGTGCCGGCGCCTTCTCGCTGCCCAAGGATCTCGGTATGGAGCACGACCACAGCGAGCGCATCGGCGGTCGGCACCGTGAAGTCGAGCGGTGCCGCGATGGTGGCGGTTGCGCTGCCGCCGCGTGTCGTCGTGAAGGTCGCGCCCGTGAACGAAGGCTCGCGCTCGGCAGGCCCCGTGTCCGGAGCGGGTGACCGCCCTGCCTAACCTAGTGCGCGTCGGCCCAGGTGGGGCCGTGGCCGACGTCGACGACGAGCGGGACGTCGAGCGGGAAGACCGACTCCATGGCCTCGCGCACCTTCGCCTTGGCCTCGTCCACGGCCTCGGCCGGCACCTCGAACGCGAGCTCGTCGTGCACCGTGAGCACCATGCGCGCGCCGGGGACGACGGGGCGCGGGACGCGCACCATCGCGAGCTTCAGGAGATCCGCCGCCGTCCCCTGGATGGGGGTGTTCTGCGCGATGCGCTCCGCCTGCGCGCGGCGCATGCGGTCGCTGCTGCGCAGATCCGGGAGCAAGCGGCGCCGGCCGAGCAGCGTCCGCACCGACTCGGAGCGCTTCGCCTCGGCCATCGTCCCCTCCATGAACTCGTGCACGCCGCGGTAGCGCGCGAAGTAGGCGTCGATGAAGCGCGCCGCCTCCGCCCGCGAGATGTCGAGCCGCTTGGCGAGCGCCGACTCGCCCATGCCGTAGATCACGCCGAAGTTGATCGTCTTGCTCCGGCGGCGCATCTCGGCGGTGACCCCTGCCTGGTCCACGCCGAAGATCTCCATGGCCGTGCGCACGTGCACGTCCTGCCCGGTGCGGAAGGCGTCGACGAGCACCGGGTCCTTCGAGAGGTGCGCGAGGACGCGCAGCTCGATCTGGGAGTAGTCGGCGCTCACGATCACGCTCCCGGGCGGCGCCACGAACGCACGCCGGATCATCCGGCCGAGCTCCGTGCGGATCGGGATGTTCTGCAGGTTCGGGTCCTGCGACGAGAGCCGCCCGGTCGCGGCCACGGCCTGCCCCCAGCGCGTGTGGATCCGGCCCGTGCCCGGGTGCACGAGGCGCGGCAGCGCGTCGACGTACGTGCCCTTGAGCTTGGCGATGGCGCGGTGCTCGAGGACCACCCCGGGGAACGGGTGCTCCTCCGAGAGCGCCTCGAGCACGTCGGCGTCGGTCGAGCGGCCGGTCTTCGTCTTGCGCTGGGAGCGCAGCTTGAGCTCGTCGAACAGGACCGCCTCGAGCTGCTTCGGCGACGCCAGGTTGATGTCGTGCCCCACGATCTCGCGCGCCTTCTGCTCCAGCGCGGCGAGCTCGGTCGTCATCTGCGCACCGAGCTGCGCGAGCGCCTGCGGGTCGACGAGGACGCCCGTGAGCTCCATCTCCGCGAGCACGGCGGAGAGGGGCAGCTCGATCTGCACGAGCAGGTCCTCGAGCTTCTCGGCGCGGAGCCGAGGGCGCAGCCGGTCGGTGAGCGACAGCGCGACGTCGGCGAACGCGGCCCCGTAGCTCGACGCCTCGCCGAGCTCGATCTCGTCGAGGGCGCGCTGCGCCTGACCGCGGCGCTTCGGGGCCACCTCGTCGAGGGTCTGCATCTTGGCGCCGAGCTCGCGCTCGGCGAGCTCGTGGAGCTGGTTCTTCCCCTCGGGATCGAGCAGGTAGCTCGCCAGCATCGTGTCGAAGGAGACGCCCACGAGCCCGATGCGGTGCCGCAGGAGGATCACCTCGCAGAACTTGACGTCGTGGCCGACCTTCGGGAGCTCGGGGTCGGCGAGCAGCGGGCCCATCACCGCGTCGATGTCGCTCATCGAGAGCTGGGCCGGCGCGCCGAGGTAGCGGTGGCCCAGCGGGACGTACACGGCTTGCCCCGGCTCGCAGGCGAGCGCGACGCCGCAGACGTGGGCGCTCATCGGCTCGCGGCTCGTCGCGAGAACGTCGAGGGCGAGGCGGCCGGCCGCGCGCGCCGACCTGGCGAAGCCCTCGAGCTCCTCGCGCGTCGTCAGGACCCGGTAGGTCGCCGCGCGCGCGGTCGGCTCGGGCGCGCGGACCGCTTTCAGGAAGCGCGAGAAGCCGAGCTCGGTGAAGAGCTCGCGGAGCCTGCCGGTGTCCGCGCCGCCGTAGCGCAGCGTCTCGAGGTCGAGCGACACGGGCGCGCCGCCGTCGAGCGTCACGAGCTTCTGCGAGAGGCGCGCGTCGGCCTCGTTCTGCTGGAGCGACTCCCGGATGCGGGGCTTCTTGACCTCGCCGATGCGCTCGTAGATCGCCGAGAGCGAGCCGAACTGCGCGAGCAGCTCGGCGGCCGTCTTGAGGCCCACGCCGGGGACGCCAGGGACGTTGTCCGAGGTGTCGCCGACGAGCGCGAGCAGGTCGCGCACCTGCTCCGGCGGCACCCCGAACTTCGCGACGACCTCGGGGTGCCCGTAGACCTTGTCGCGCATCGCGTCCCAGAGCATCACCTGCTCGCCGTCGACGAGCTGCATCAGATCCTTGTCGCTCGACGCGATGACGACGCGCAGCCCCCGCTCCTTGGCCCGCGCGACGGCGACGGCGACGAGATCGTCCGCCTCGAGCCCCTCCTGGATGAAGATCGGGATGCGGTACGCCTCGACGATCTCCCGGCACCGGCTCATCTGCACCCCGAGATCGGGCGGCGGCGGCGGCCGGTGCGCCTTGTAGCGGGGGTCGAGCTCGTCGCGGAACGTCTTGCCCGGGGAGTCCATCGCCACGCCCAGGTACGCGGGCTTCCGCTCGTCCACGAGCTTCGTGAGCATCGCGACGGTGCCGTACGTCGCGTGGGTCGGCTCGCCGCTCGGGCTCGAGAGCGGGCTGATCGCGTGGTAGGCGCGGAAGACGTAGCCCGACAGGTCGACGAGGTAGAGGACGTCCGGAGCTCCGGCCGGGGGAAGCGCGGTAGGGCGCGTGGACATGGACCGACCCTTAGCACCTCGGCGCGCGGCCGTTCACCGAACCACGACGTCGCGCCGTATCGTCACGTCGAGGGTGCGCCCTTCCCGCTCCACGCCGACGGAGACGACCGTCCCCGCCGGGCCGCGGAGGAGCTGGATGCAGTCGGCGAGCGGGAGCTCCGTCGTGGGCCGGCCGTCGATGCGGGCGATGACGTCGCCCGCCAGGAGCCCGGCGGACGCCGCGGGCCCTCCCTCGACGACGCCCGCGATGATCACGCGCCCCGAGGAGAGCGAGAGCATCGCGCCGATGCCCGTGAGCTCCTCGCGCGCCCCGCCGTCGTCCAGCTGGCGGAGCTCGACGTCGACGCGCGTCGACTGCGCGCCGCGCGCGTCGAGGCCGGACACGATCTTGGCCATGTACTGCTGGTGGCGCACGCGCACCGAGAACGGGCCGCTGGCCGGCACGCCTTCGAGCTCGTAGTCGCCGTTCGCGTCGGTAAGCGCGAGCGAGATCGCGTTCGCGCCCGACGAGGTCGCGGAGTCGAGCTCGACCTGGGCCTCGACGACCGGCGCGCGCGACGCGGCGTCGACGACCCTGCCCCTCAGCGTCGCGCCCTGCGGCAGCACGATCCGCACGCGTTCGGCGGCGCGGCCCGCCTCGACGTCGACGGGCCGGCTCCGCGCGGGCGGGCGTCCGGCCGAGCTCGCCGTCAGCACGTAGCGGCCCGGGGCGAGCGCGTCCCATCGGAACGCGCCGCCCGGATCCGACACCTTGCGCGCGCGGCCGTTCACGCCCGCGTGCGCGCCGGCCCCGGCCGGCGTGAACGACTCGATCGCCAGGAGGTACGCCTCGACGGGCCTGCCCGATGGATCCACGACCTCGCCCACGATCGCGCCCGCGGCGAGCAGGCGAAGGACGTTGTCGCGGCCCGCGGCGACGCGCGTGGGCTCGGCGTCGCCGTACGGCGGCTGCGCGGCGGTGGCGGTACAACCGTCGGCCTCGGCCGGCAGCTCGAAGCGCCCCTCGGCGTCGGCGCTCGCAGAGTTGCCCGGCGGTTCGCGGCAGCTGACCACGGCGCCGGCGCTGGGGTGGCCTTCCGGATCCAGCACGACGCCGCGGACCGGCCCCACGCTCGCGGCCGTGACCTCGCGTGGCGGCGGTGAGGGCGCTGGCGGCGCGGACGGTGCCGGCGGCGCCTCGACCTCGCGCGGCGCCGTGAGCTCCGGCTGCGGTGGAGGGAGCAGCGCGGCGGCCGGCTCGCGCCGGACCGGCATCACGGGGCTGGGGCGCGGCAGGAGCAGCCAGACGAGGAGCGGCATGACCAGCAGCGCGACGGAGAGCAGCGCGGCGGAGAGCCAGGCCCTCCGCTGCGCGCCTGCCGTCCGGATGTCCGCCATGCCATCCTCCGCCGCCGGTTCACCGGCCGGCGTCGGCCTCGCCCGCCGAGCCTTCGCCCGCGCCTCGAGGGGCCGCGCTCGAGTTGGCCGGCCCGTCCGGCGACGCCTCGTCCGTGGGACCGAGCGCGGGGCCCCGTGGCTCGGCGGGCCACGGCGTCTCGCTGGAGGAGCCGCCGCACGCCCCGAGGAGCAGCGTGAAAGGTAGGAGCAAGGTGCCGGACCGCATCGCCGGCATCCTAGCTCGTTTTTGCAGGGTGGTCATGATGGCCGGGCGCACCGCCCGGCCACGGAGCGAGCGCGGCAGGCGCCGGCTCAGCGCGTGGACAGGTTCGTCCGGGCGATCCAGAGGCAGGCTGCGGCGTTGACCGCGCACCACACGATGAGGGCCATCTTGCCGAAGGGACCGGCGGCCTCGCCGAGCAGGACGACCGACGTGAGGTAGGCCGCCGTGCCGACGGCGAAGCCCGCGATCGCCGGCCGGAGCCTCTTCACGCCGAAGAAGAGCGCCGTGAGGCCGAGCGGGACGAGCGCGTTGGCGAGCGGCAGCCAGCGGTGGACCGACGCGCCGATCAGCAGGTCGAGGTCGGCGATCGGCCGGGCCAGCACGTCGACGGCGAGCTCCACGCGCGGCAGGAGCCACGGCGCGAAGAAGAACAGCCCCGGCCCCGCCGCGAGCGCCGGGAGGAGGAAGCTCGCCCGCCACGGGCTCGTGGCGGTCGCGTCCTTCTTGCGGGCGCGGCGCGCGACCCACGTCGCGAGCACCAGCAGCGCGAGCAGCCGCACGACGATGTGGCTCTGCGTCACGCGCACGACCGAGCTCGCTGCGTCGAGGATGCCTGCCCCGTAGAGGAGCTTGCCGCCGTCGGAGTCGTCGACGACGCGCGCGCCTGCGCGGAGCGCGTCCTCGACAGCGCGCGGGTCCGTCACGCCGAGGCTCACGAGCAGCGCCGCCGCGCCGGCCACGTGGGGCGCGGCCATCGAGGTGCCGCTGTACGCGTAGAAATTCTGGCACTTGTCGCGCCCGCGGTTGCAGATGGTCTGCTGGGTGACGTTCACCCCGGGCGCGGCGACGTCGACGCCCTGGCCGCGCGAGGAGAACCGCGCGATCTTGTCGTTCGCGTCGGTGGCGCTCACGCCGATGACGCCATCGGAGGCGCCGGGGAACTGCACGCGCCCGCCGGTGTTGCCGGCCGCCGCGACGACGACCGCGCCGCGCGCGACCGCGTCGTCGATCGCGCTCTGGAGCACCTTGGAGTTGCGGGGGCCGCCGAGGCTCAGGTTGATGACCTGGGCGCCGTGCTCGGCCGCCCACCGGATGCCGTCGGCGACGTCGGCTGTCGTGCCCCAGCCGCTCTCGTTCAGCACCTTGACCGGCATGAGCCGCGCGTGGAACGCGAGCCCCACGGCGCCGAGGCCGTTGTTGGTCGACTGCGCGATCGTCCCGGCGACGTGCGTGCCGTGGCCCTGGTCGTCGTTCGCGTGGTTCGTCTTGGTGACGAAGTTCCATCCCTCCACGCACTCGGTCGAGGCCAGGTCGGTCCCCTTGGTGAAGGGCCCGTGGTCCTCGCACGCGATGCCCGTATCGACAACGGCGACGGTGACGCCGCGGCCGGAGGCGAAGTCCCACGCGCGCTCGGCGCCCACGCGCGCCATGTGCCACTGGTCCTTCATCAGCGGGTCGTTCGCGACGAACGAGGCGCGCACCCAGGCGAGCGGCTCCGCCGCCTCCACGCGCGGATCGCGCGCGAGCCGCTCCAGCGTCGCGCTGACCGGCCCGTCCACCGTGGCGATCTGGATCCTGGTCTGTGACGTGAGCGCCGTCGGCGACACGCGCAGCGAGAAGTCGCGCACGAGGTCCGCGAGCGAGGCGTCGTCGAGGTCATCGCGCGCGTCGACGACGATCTGCCCTGGGATATCGTAGCTGGTCTCGTCGAGCTCGGAGGCCATGCCGTGCAGCGGCTCGCCCGCGGTCGCGACCGGTTCGAGCAGGAGGTCCGGGCCGCGCAGCGACGGGCTGACGTCGACGGGCAGCGCAGGGTTGACGTACCCGGGGAGGCGAGGCTCGAGCATCCCCGGCGAGCGCGCAGCGAGGGCGGCCCCGGCGCCTCGGCTGTCCGTCCCGTCCTCGGCCCTGACCGCGCCCGACACGGCGACCAGCGCGGTCGCAGCGAGCAGCGACGTCGCGAGCGCGCGTCCGGTTCGGAGATTTGCGGTCCCTGGCCAACGCAGAAGGCGAGACGTGTGCATGCGGGTCTCCTCATCGCCAGGGTAGCGCCGCCGCCCGCGAGCAGCCATCGCTCCAGCATCCTCGCGCCGCGCCCGTTGCGTCCGTGCGCCAGCCCCCTCGCCCCGTCGCCGTTTCCGATGGCATCAACCGCCAACCGCAACCACGGACTTCCTGGAACACCACCCCATCCTCAACGCCGAGCTCGACTGCCCAATCCCCCGCTCACCGCTCCCCCCGGCAGAGCCGCCGGTGGAGGGTGGGGCCGCGCGGGAGGGCGGCGGGGGTGGGCCCCACAAACCCGAGCGCCGGCCCGCATCGAAGCGAGTCGCCCCCAGCCCCACCCCACCCTCCTGTGTGGCAACAGCCCCCCAAAAGGCGCGAGTTTGTGGGGGGGACCCCCGCCGCCCTCCCGCGCGGCCCCACCCTCCACCGGCGGCCCCCGCGTCTGGGCACGCCCTCCACCTCGCTCGCCTGGGCCGTTCCCCCGCCCGCCGTTCAGTTCATTGCGGCGTGGCCCAGAGTCCCGCCATCCACGCTTCCACGTCGCTCACGGACCTCGGGATATCGCTCGACAGGTTCCGATACCCCGTCTCGGTGACGAGGATATCGTCCTCGATGCGCACCCCGATCCCGCGGTACCTGGCCGGGACGGTCTCGTCATCGAGCTGGAAATAAAGCCCTGGCTCGACCGTGAGCACCATGCCCGCCTTGAGCTTGCCGAACTTGTAGACCTGCTGCCGCGCCTGCGCGCAGTCGTGCACGTCGAGGCCCAGCATGTGGCTCACGTTGTGGAGCGAATACCGCCGGTAGAGCTGCCTGTCTTCCTTGAGCGCCTCCTCGGCGGAGACGTGGAGGATGCCGAGCCGCTCGAGCCCCCGGGCGAGCACCCGCATCGCCGCCCGGTTCGGCTCCATGAAGTCGTTGCCCGGCTTCACCTCGCGGATCGCCGCCTCCTGCGCCTCGAGCACGAGCTCGTAGATCTCGCGCTGCTCCCTGGAGAACTTCCCGTTGATCGGCAGGGTCCGGGTGATGTCGGCCGTGTAGAGCGCGTTGCCCTCGACGCCGGCGTCGACCAGGAGGAGCTTGCCCGGCTCCAGCGCGCCGTCGTTCCTCGTCCAGTGCAGGATGCACGCGTGGTGGCCCGACGCGGCGATCGTCCCGTAACCGACGTCGTTGCCCTCGACCCGGGCGCGCAGGTTGAAGGTGCCCTCCACCTCTCGCTCGCTCCGCGCGCGGGGGAGCGCGCGGATGACGTCCTCGAAGCCCCGCTTCGTCGACGCGACGACCGCCTCGAGCTCCTGCACCTCGAGGGCGTCCTTGAGGAGGCGCATCTCCGAGAGCGCCTCGCCGAGCTGCTTGTCGCGATCGTGCCGGGCGAGGAGCTTGTCGACGCGCTCGGACATGCCGCGGAGCACGCGGTGGGGGCGCGTCACCGTGCCGACGAGGCCGCTCAGGTACGCGTCCAGCTCGGGGAGCCCGCGGCACTCGTCGACGCCGAAGTGCGCGCGGCTCTGCTCGACGCCGAGGCGAGGGCCGACCCAGAGCTCGCCCTTGGCGCGATCGGTGAAGAACGTCTTGTCGCTGCGCCCGGGGTTCGGCTCGACGAAGAGGATGTCCCGGTGCCCGCCCCCCTCCTGCGGCTGCAGCACGAGCACGCAGTCAGGCTCGAGGTTGCCCGTCAGGTAGAAGAAGTCCGAGCCCGGGCGAAAGCGGTAGTGCGTGTCGTTGGCGCGCACCTTCTCGTGCCCGGTGGGGATGATGAGCGTCTCCGCCGGGAAGAGCTTCGACAGGGCGCGGCGGCGGGCAGCGAACACCTCCACGTGCGCGATCGCCTGCGGGAGCTCGCCGGACGCCGGCGCCCAGCGCTCCAGCATGAACGCGACAAGCGCCTCCGGCAGCGTCGAGTCGTGGCTCGCCGGCTTGGCCTCCGCGCCGGGAGCCGCAGCCGCGGGCGCCTCGGCCGGGGCGCTGCCGGCGGGCGCGCTGTGGGCAGGATCTGCCTGGAGGGGGGCGGCGCTGGTCTCGGGCGTGTGGCTCATGAGGCTCGAACTATGGGTCGATCAGGTGAGGTCGTTCAAGCCAAAGCGCGCGCCTGTTCACGCTGGGGCGGATCGACCCGCGCGGCAGGGCGGCGCGTCACGCGACCGAGACGCCGCCGTCGACCGCGAGGATCTGACCGGTGATGAAGTCGTTTTCAGCAAGGAACACCACGGCGCGGGCGACGTCTTCCGCCTCGCCGATGCGCTGGAGCGGGATGCGCTCGCGGAGGCGAGCGAGCGTGGCCTCGTCGTAGGAGGACGGCGGCAGCACCGTCCCGGGTGAGACGCCGTTCACGCGCACCTCCGGCGCCAGCCCCACGGCGAGGCCGCGGACCAGGTGCGCGAGCGCGGCCTTCGACACGGAGTACGGAATGTAATTTTTCCAGGGGCGCTCGGCGCTCACGCAGACCATCGCGACGACGCTGCCACGGCAGGCGCGGAGCGCCGGGGCGAGCTCGAGCGTGAGCAGGTACGGCGCCGTCGCGTTGAGCGCCATGGCGCGATCCCACGCGTCGGCGGAGAGCTCGGCCGGCGGGACCCGATCGAAGTTCGCCGCGTTGTGGACCAGGAGGTCGAGCCGGCCAGACGACCAGTCGAGCACCGCACGAGCGAGCGCGGCGAGCGCCCCCCGGTCGTGGAGGTCCGCCTGGAACGCGGCGGCGCGGCGGCCGAGGGAGCGCGCCTCGTCGACGACGACCTCCGCGCCGGCGGCGCTCGTGGCGTAGTGCACGGCCAGGTCGGCGCCGGCGGCCGCGAGCGCGCGGGCCGTCGCGGCGCCGAGGCGGGTGCCGGCGCCGGTCACGAGGGCGATACGGCCGGTCAGGGGAGCATGGGGCATGGGGAGCTGTGTAGTCGATGCGGGGCCCCGCGCGTCGAGCCGGTGTACATCGCACGTCGCACGTCGCGCGCCGCCGTTTTTTTCGCCCGCGCCGCGCGCCATGGCACGCTGGACCGGCTTTGCCGACGCCTCCGACACGCCGAGCAGCCGCACAGGAACGCTCCCTGGAGCCGCCGCGCCGCCTGCGCGCCCTCGCCGCGGCGCTGCTTTGCGCGGCCGGATGCAGGGAGCGGATCGAGTCGATCGATCTGCCCAGCATCGGCCTGCCGGGCCTCGATCCACCCGGCGCGAGCGCCCCCGCGGCGCCGGCGAGCGCCGCGCCGCGGGCCCCGAGCGCGCCGCGCGCCGCCGGGACAGCCAGCGCCGCGCCGCGCGCCGCCGCGCCGGCGACCCGACCCGAGTGCGACGAGCTGCCGACGGAGGAAGAGGAGCGGCGCGCGCAGCTGCCGCCCCTGACGGCGCTCGGGAAGGCCGTGCCCACGGAGCCGTGGGCCCCGCCGCCGTACGAGGTGCTCCCGGGCGTGACGCTCCCGGCGAAGATCGCCGCGAAGGTCGAGCAGATCGACAAGGGCTACGCGCGACGCACGCGCGAGCACCTCGTGATCACGAGCGGGACACGCGACGCGAACCGCCAGGCCAGGGCGATGTTCACGAAGCTCAGGCTCGGCGAGGACCTCCTCCAGCTCTACCGCAACAAGGCGGCAGTCCAGGAGATCAAGAAGGCTTATCAGGCGAACTCCCGCAAGCGGCCGGAGCAGGTGGTGGCCGCCATGGAGGCCGTGATCCAGGACCAGATCGACCGGGGGATCTACGTCTCCGCGCACCTGCGCAAAGGCGCCGTCGACGTGCGCAACAGGACCATGTCGCCCAAGGAAAAGCGCGCGTTCCTCGAGAGCACCGCGGAGGTTGGGGGCGTCCTGGTGATCGAGGAGACGACGCCCGCGCACTACCACCTGCAGATCGATTGACGGGCGCGCTCGGGGCCATGGCGTCCCGTCGGCCGCCGGCCGCCGGGCGTCAGGGCATGCGCAGCGGCGCGACCACGCTCGGCACGCGGCGCAGGCGCAGCGAGAGCGCGATGAGCATCGCTCCCTCGGCGATCGCGAACGCTCCGATGAACCAGACGAGCGCCAGCACGCCGGCCGCCGGGAGCGCCACCATGAGGACGCCGAAGATCAGGAAGGCGGCGCCGCTCAGCCCGAGCCAGATCTCGTTGTCGATCACGTGCCGGAGCTTCACCGCGCTGACGATCTTGAAGATGCCCATCACGACGGCCCACGCGGCGACCACGCCGTAGAGCGTGAGCGCGGTGATCATGGGCCGCCAGAACGTCAGCACCGCGATCCCGACGCCGAAGATGCCCTCGACCACGGAATACACGCCGCCGCGGCCGCTGATCGCGGACGCGAACGCGGCGCAGCCGTCGAACAACGCCCACACGCCGAACAGCAGCACGAGCGTGGCCAGCGATGGGATCGGCCACACGAAGAACAAGATCCCGAACAGGATCCCGACCACGCCCCTCAGGGCCAGCAGCCACCAATACCGTCCCAGCGATTCCATGCCTCTCCCCCTTCTCTGGCATCCACGTCGCGCACACCCGGCGGACGCGCGCGGCCTGAGCGCACGGCGTCTCCGCCGCTCGTGTGCGGAGCGCTGTGCCGCTCATGCCCGCGCGGCGTCACACTGCCCGGGCTGGATGCACGTCCCCTGCCCGACCGCGGCGAGCGAGCTGCTCAGCAGCGTCGGGCAGGCGGGCCCATCGAAGGTCGAGCGCTGGTAGGTGTCACGGGCAGGCCTCGCGGCGCGCGAGGCTCACAGGCCGGCGATCGGCTTGCCCGCCGGGTCGCCGTACTCCGACAGCTCGACGCCGAAGTAGTTGATGATGGAGCAATGGAGCGCGCCGGTCGGGGGCTTGTTGGCCTTGATGGCGCGGCCTGTCTGGAACCCCCCGACGTGGCCGGCGAGCATGATGGGCATGTTGGTCCGACCGTGGGAGTCCCCGTCGCCGTTCTCTGACGTGTAGAGCACGAGCGACTCGTCGAGCAGGTTGCCCGTCGCCGTCTGGGCGGCCTTCATCGCGTTGAGCAGGTAGGCGAAGCGGCGCACCTTGAACCGCGAGGTCTGGACGACGCGGGCGTTCGCGATGCGCATCGCCTCCGCCTGCGGCAGCCCGTCGAGATCGGTCGCGCGGTCGCGATCGCCGAGCTTGTGCGAGATGAAGTGGTCGCTCCAGTCCCCCACGCCGTCGGGCAGATCGTACCCGGCGAAGTCGAGGCCCCAGCTGTTCGAGTACTGCAGGACGAGCACCCGCGTCAGGTCGCAGGTGAGGGCGAGGAGCCCGAGATCGATCATCTGCTTGAACTTGCCGTGCAAGCTCTGCCCCTTCGTGGGCGCGCCGGGGACGGCGCAGCCCGACTGCGTCGTGGACTGGATCTGCTTCTCCAGCTCGAACACCGACTCGAGGTGCTGCTCCACGCGCGCCCGGTCCGCCGCGCCGAGGCGCAGGTTCAGGCGCCTCGCGTCCTCTCGCACCCAGTCGAGGACGCTGGCGCGGCGCCGCCGGATGTCGTCCATCTCCTCGCTGGGGTTGCCCATGTTGCTGAAGAGCGTGTCGAACACCTTCGCCGGATCGCGGAAGGCATCCTCGACCTGACCGCCGTCCCTGAACGAGATGAAGCCCTGCGTGACCGCCGTGTCGCCCGTGGGGGACAGGTTGAGGCTGCGGAACGGGGTCTCGGCCGCGATGTGGTTGGCGAGGTACTGGTCGAGCGTGGCCTTGCGCGGGACGGCCGTCCCGCCGCCGTCGGTGTGGGCGCACAGCGCCATGGCCGGGCTGTGGATGTCGGAGCAGATCACCTGGTGGTCGACGCCGGACACCATGGTGACGTCGCGCCAGATCGCGTCCCCCGCCGGCCACTCGCGCTCGGCGTCGAAGCCGTTCATGTCGACGAGGCACGGCGGCAGCCCCTCCGCCGAGAGCGGGCCCTCCGTCTTCGGGTGCCACGCCCCGGGATCCGTGCCGTTCGGGACGAAGAACGCCACGAAGCGCTTCGGATCCGCCGGTGCGGCGCTGGCGCGCTGGGGCCGCATCACGTCGAGGAACGGCAGGGCGACCGCGACACCCGCCCCGCGGAGCAGAGCTCTTCTCGAGATCTTCACTGGCGACACTCCTCTTCCGTCGGTCGAACCGTGTGCGAGCACATCACTCTGGCGCCCTCCGCAGCCGGAACTCCGGCGAGCGCACGATGGCGGTCAGGAAGGAGCGGAACCGGTTGCCGTCCTGCGTGAAGCTCCCCGCGGAGGCGTCGATCGCGCAGCGGTCCTCGGCCGCCGGCTCGCGCCCCTGGGTGTAGATGAACAGCTTCTCCGCGACGCAGGCGGCCAGATCGGGGCTCCGCCGCAGCTCCGCCGCCAGGGCAGCGAGCGAGTCGAACGACTCGTTGGCCGCGCCCTCCAGGCGCGGCTCCAGCCCGAACTCGTCGATACCGATGCTCCCATCGTACTTCCCCAGCTTGTCGTACTGGGCGAAGCCGACGCCGATGGGATCGATGAGCGCATGGCAGCCAGCGCACCCTTCCTGGGTGTTGCGCTTCTGGAGGACCTCGAGATACGTCAGGCCCGAGAGCTCGCTCTCCAGCTGCTCGAGGAGCCCGGCGGGGATCGAGATCTTCTCGCAGAGGAAGGCCGCCCGGAGCCACTGGCCGCGCACGGCGATGAGATCACCGTCGTTCTTGGCGCTGATGAGGCTCGCGTGGGTGAGCAACCCCGTGTTCGCGCGGTGGTGGCCGGCCGGGAACTCCACGCGGCTCACGCCGTCCCCCGGCACCTCGAGGCCGTAGAACTTGCCGAGCGCCGGCGTGACATACGTGTGATTCGCGGTGAGCGCGTCGAAGAAGTCGACGTCTGGGGTGAACGCGTGCTCGCCGAGGACGAGCTCGCTCTCGGCGATCATGTCCTCGAGCAGGGCGGGCGTGAACGACGCGTCCGGGTTGACCGGCGCGCGGAGCTGCTCGAAGGTCAGCCACTGCTTGAAGAAGGCGTTGAAGAAGACCTGCGTCCGCTCGTCTCCGACCATCTCCTCCGCGACCGCGCGGAGGCCCTCGTCGCTGTCGAGCTCGCCGGACTCCGCCCGCTCGAGCAGCGCCGCGCTCGGGGACCGGCCCCACAGCGTGAACGACAGCCGCGACGCGAGCTCCAGCGGCGTCAAGGTCGACGTCTCCGAGCCGGCCGCACCGACCTCGATCCTGAACAGGAAGCTCGGCGAGGTCAGCAGCGCCTCGATGACGAAGCGGAACGCGTCCTCCCTGTCCCGCGCGACCTCGCTCGCCCGCGCGACCAGATCGCTCGCCTCCTCGGCCGAGAGCGGCCTTCGATACGCCAGCTTGCCGAAGCGCTGCACGAAGCGCTCGAGGCAATCGTCGGCCTCCGGCTCGCAGCCGAGCACCGATGTCCGGCGCGCCTCGTCCGCCATGAGCTCCTGCCCGAGCGTCTCCGCGATCGCCAGGTAGGCGCGCAGGTGCTGATCCGACACGTTCTGGAGGGCGGCGATCGTCCGGAAGCCGCCCTGCCCGGTGTCCTCCGGGATGCTCTCCACGGCGGGCGGCTCGTCGAGCTGGAACAGGTCCTGAAGGGTCAGCTGGACCTCGACCTTGGACAGACGGCGCAGCACGCCGGGGCTCGTTCGGGCCTCTCTGCAGTCGTACGCGGCCGGCTTCCCGGTGGCCGGGTCGATGGGCCTGTCGTCGTTGGAGCTGCCCGGGCTCCCATCGCCGAGCTGCCCGGTGCAGGCAGCCGCCGTCAGGCCGACGAGCCCCATCGCGAACATGCCCGCCGCGATGGAACGGCGGAGGAATGGTACCGATCGATCGGCGTCGGGCGGCGCTGTCTTGCTCATGGAGTGACCAGCCGTTCGGGTGGAATTCACCTGGCCCATGCCGAGGCGTGCCCCGGCGATGAGCCGCATCGTGGCTAAGGAGAATATTTGAAGCAGAGCGGTACGTGCGCCCCGGCGTCACCTCGGGGCTCGGTCTACATTATTCCCGGCGATCGCTCTTCTGATCCAGGCTTACCCTACTTCCGCCCGCCGACCAACCCCTTCGTCTGTCGCCCGGAGGCGCTCATGCAGAGGCATTCAGGGCAGAAGAAGCATTCCCTCGAATTTTCCGGAGAAATTGAACAGGGAGACGGGGAGATGGGGAGACAAAAAAATCCCACCGATCTCCCTCCCCGTCACCTCGTCTCTCTGTTCAATTTTCCGCTCCCCAATGCCAATCCATGAGGGGAATTGTCAGGTCAGGCAGACCCGTCAGCTCCAGCGCGCCGACATTCGCTCTCTGAGCGTCAGGCTCGACACCGATGCTCGCGGCGCTCTCGGAGCCTCCATGAAATCGGGCGGGGTGGTCGTCTCTGATAACGGCGTCGCCGGCCGCCTGTGTGATCCGAGCGACGGCGCGGACTGCCGCGCTCGATCGCGCGATGATGCGAACCAGCTCTTGCGCGTCCCGGAAATCCCGTTCTTCGATCCTGTCCACCCTTGATTTCCACCGGAGCGGCGCTGTACCTCGACGTTCTCGTGTAGGCTCCGGCGCGGGCGAAGACGCGGGAGCAGAGGAGCAGGGCGTTGAGGATTTCATGCGTGGGCGGCGGGCCGGCGGGCCTCTATTTCGCCCTCCTGGCGAAGCAGGCAGACCCCCGGCGCGAGGTCGTCGTGGTGGAGCGGAATCGGCCCGATGACACCTTCGGCTTCGGGGTCGTGTTCTCGGACGCGACGCTCGACGGCCTCGCCGACGCGGATCGCCCGAGCTACGACGCGATCCGGAGCAGCCTCGCGCACTGGGACGAGCTCCACGCGCACTTCGGCGGGCGCGTCCTCGTGTCGAGGGGGCACGGCTTCAGCGGCCTCTCGCGCCGGAAGCTGCTCGCGATCCTGGGGGACCGCGCGCGCGAGCTCGGCGTCGTCCTGCGCTTCGAGGAGGAGGTGACGGATCCGGAGGAGGCCCTCGCCGGGAGCGATCTGGTCGTCGCGGCCGACGGGGTGAACAGCCGGATCCGCGAGCGGTTCGCCGACCGGTTCGGGCCGCGCATCGACGTCCGCCCGAACCGGTTCGTGTGGCTCGGCACGACGTTCCCGTTCGATGCCTTCACCTTCTACTTCGAGGAGAACCGCCACGGCCTCTTCCGGGTCCACGCGTACCGCTACGAGCCGGAGCGCTCGACCTTCATCGTCGAGTGCCGCGAGGAGACCTTCCGGCGCGCGGGCCTCGATCGCGCCGGCGAGGAAGAGACGATCGCGTACTTCGAGGAGCTCTTCGCCGAAAAGCTCCAGGGACACCGGCTGCTGAAGAACCGGAGCGTCTGGCGGAGCTTCCCCACCGTGCACAACGAGCGCTGGAGCGCGGGCAACGTGGTGCTGCTCGGGGACGCCGCGCACACGGCGCACTTCTCGATCGGCTCGGGGACGAAGCTCGCGCTCGAGGACGCGATCGCGCTCGTCGACAGCCTGGAGCGGCACCGGGGCGTGCCCGAGGCGCTCGCCGCGTACGAGGCGGAGCGCAAGCCCAAGGTGCTCGCGCTCCAGCGGGCCGCGCAGGTGAGCCTGCTGTGGTTCGAGAACACCGAGCGCTACATGGCGCTCGACCCGGTGGAGTTCATGTTCAGCCTGCTGACGCGGAGCCTGCGGGTGACGCACGAGGGCCTGAAGGCGCGCGACCCGGCGTTCGTGCGCGAGATCGACGCGCACGTGGCGCGCAAGGCCGAGGCGCAGGCGGGGGCGCGCCTCCTCGCCGGGGATGGGGCGCCCCCGCCGCCGATGTTCACGCCATTCCGGCTGCGATCGCTCGTGCTGGAGAACCGGGTCGTCGTGTCGCCCATGTGCCAGTACTCGGCCGAGGACGGGCAGATCGACGACTGGCACCTCGTCCACCTCGGCAGCCGGGCGCTCGGAGGCGCAGGGCTCGTCATCACGGAGATGACCGACGTCAGCGCGGAAGCGCGCATCACGCCGGGCTGCGCGGGGCTCTATCGCCCCGGCCACGTCGAGGGGTGGCGGCGCGTCGTCGATTTCGTCCACGCGCGCTCCCGGGCCAAGATCGGCGTCCAGCTGGCCCACGCCGGGCGCAAGGGCGCGACGAAGCTGCTCTGGGAGGGCATGGATGTGCCGCTCGAGCGCGGCGCCTGGCCGCTGCTCAGCGCCTCCGCCATCCCGTACCTGGCGGAGAGCCAGGTCCCGAAGGCGATGGATCGCGGGGACATGGACCAGGTGACCTCGGACTTCGTGCAGGCGGCGAGGCGGGCGGACGAGGCCGGGTTCGACCTGATCGAGCTGCACTGCGCGCACGGCTACCTGCTCGCGAGCTTCATCTCGCCGCTCACGAACAGGCGCGACGACGCGTACGGCGGCCCGATCGAGAACCGGATGCGCTACCCGCTGGAGGTGTTCGACGCGGTGCGGGCCGCGTGGCCGGCGGAGAAGCCCATGAGCGTGCGCATCTCCGCCACCGACTGGGCGCCTGGCGGGCTCACGACGGACGATCTGATCGCGCTCTCGACGATGCTGCGCGAGCACGGCGCCGACATCATCCACGTCTCGGCAGGCCAGACGGACCCGTCCAGCAAACCGGAGCATGGCCGGCTGTTCCAGACACCGCTCTCGGAGCTCGTGCGGCTGGAAGCCAGCGTGCCGACGATCACGGTGGGCAACATCCAGAGCTACGCGGACGTGAACAGCATCGTCGCGGCCGGGAGAGCCGACCTGTGCGCGCTCGCGCGGGCGCACCTCTACGACCCGTACTGGACCCGGCACGCCGCCGCGGAGCAGGGCTTCGACATCGACTGGCCACCTCAGTACAGGTCGGTCGAGAGATACACGCTCCGCATGCGGTGACCCTGCGCGGGGCGAGGGAGAGGCCTGTCCCGACCGGGCCGCTCCGCGCGGCGCCCCGGTCGAGCGACAAAAAGTGAAGGCGGGCCCTTGATCCTCACGCTACGTGAGGACCTAGCCTCCGGGGCATGGACGTGCTCACCCGCCCTGGAAACAGGGGTAACGCCATGCGTTCAGCACCGTTGAAAGTCGGCGATCTCGCCCGGCAGACCGGCCTCTCCGTCCGCACGCTCCACTATTACGAGGAGATCGGCCTGCTCGCCCCGTCGCATCGCACCGCGTCGGGGCACCGGATGTTCTCGGCGGGCGACGTCGCCCGGCTCCAGCAGATCAAGTCGTTGCGCGAGCTCGGCTTCAGCCTGGAGCAGATCGCCGCGTGCCTGGACCAGCCAGGGTTCTCTCCGCTCCAGACCGTCGAGCTCCACCTGTCGCGGCTGCGCGAGCAGATCGCGCTGGAGCAGCGGCTCTGCGCGCGGCTCGAGGGCCTGGCCCACGTCCTGCGGTCGGGAGAGGACGTCTCTGTGGAGCAGCTCCTTCAAACCATCGAGGTGATGACCATGATCGAGAAATACTACACCCCAGAGCAGCTCGAGGAGCTCAAGCAGCGCGCGGACGCGATGGGCCCCGAGAAGATGCGTGAGGCCGAGTCGGCGTGGAAGCAGATCTACGACGACATGCGGGCGGAGATGCAAAAGGGCTCCGACCCGAAGGGCGAGCCGGTGCAGCAGATCGTGAAGCGCATGCGGGAGCTCATCGACGCGTTCACGGGGAAGAACCCCGGGATCGAGCGATCGCTCAACACGATGTACAGGCAGGAGCCGTCGGTGAGGACCCAGCACGGGATGGATCCGGAGCTGCACGAGTTCATCGGCAAGGCGATGAGCTAGCTCGCGGCGCCGGCAGGCCGCCGGCGGAGCGCCCGGCCGCGCGGGGCGGAGCGCCCGCGCCGCCGGCCGGAGGCCACGCGCGAGCGCCCGGGCAGGTGGCCTCGGGCGCTCGCGCCGTGGCCGTTCTGCCGTGTGGGGCAATTCGCGCCACGCGCGAGGATCGAGCCGCCCCCGCGCTCGGCCGGGGCCCCGCGCGCGAAAATCGCCGACCTGTCCGGGGAGCTGCAGCCGAAGGCCTGGCACCCGCGTTGCTTTTCATGACAGCGTACAGCGCCTCCTGCGCGAGCCGCCCCAGGAAGAACCCAGCAGCGCTCCATGCGCCCACCGAAGGTCCATCATGCACCTGCCCGGAAGAGAGATCCCCTGGAAGGATTTCCTGAACGACATCAAGCAGGAATGTATCAAGGACAAGATCGACACCATCGCTGCTTCGCTGGCGTTCTTCGGTGTCCTCGCGATCTTCCCGTTCCTGCTCTTCGCGGTCGCCCTCGCCGGCCTGGTCATCGATCCTGCCGAGTCCGCGCAGCTGATGAGCGAATTGTACCAGGTGGCCCCGCCCGCCGTGGCCAACATCCTGGGCGAGCGCCTTCAGGCGCTCACCGGGGGGCAGAGCCCGGCGCTCCTGACGGTCGGCGCCCTCGGCGCGGTCTGGGCCGCCTCGGGCGGCGTCACCGCGCTGATGGACGCGCTCAACTCTGCCTATGGCGTCGAGGACAAGCGGTCGTACCTCAAGCGCCGCGGGATCGCCCTCCTGGTCACGCTCGGCGGCGCCGTCCTGCTGACGATCGCCTCGGCGCTCGCGGTCGCCACGCCGGCGCTCGCCGCGCACCTCGGCCCCTTCGCGACGCTCGTCCTCTGGCTGCGCATGCCGGTGTCGGCGCTCATCGTGATGGTGGTCCTGGCAACCCTCTATTACTTGCTCCCCGACGTCGAGCAGCAGTTCAAGTTCATCACCCCGGGCTCGGTCGTGGCGGTCGTGATCTGGGTCCTCGCGTCCCTCGGCTTCTCCTTTTATGTGAGCCGGTTCGGCAGCTACGAGGTGAGCTACGGCGCGCTGGGCGGCGTGATCATCCTCCTCCTCTGGATGTGGATCTCCTCGCTGGCGGTGCTCCTCGGGGCCGAGATCAACGCCATCATCGAGCACCGCTCGCCCGAGGGGAAGCGCACGGGCGCCAAGGATGCCAGCGATACGGGGGCGGATCTGCCCAAGACCGAGAAGGAGGAGGCCCAGGGCGCCGCGCTCCCGGCCGGCGCCGCGCGCGCCCCGCGCGACGAGAGCACGGGCAGCGACGCGGCGCTCTCCCACCCCGCCGGCACGCGCCGCTCGGAGCTCCATCGAGGGAGGGCATAGGCGGTGCCCCTTCACCGCCGAGCCCCGCGCAGCGGGCCTGTCTCTGCCACTGGAGCCACCTTCATGCCAACTCGACACCTCCCCTCCTCGCCATCGCTGCTCGTGCTGATCGGCTCGCTCGTCACGGGTTGCCGCGGCGCCCCGAGCGGCGCGCCCGTGGCAGCTCCGCCGGCCGACGGCGCGAAGGGCGCGGAGACGGGGAGCGTGCGGGGCCCGGAGGGCGAGCCGACCGGCGCCGGCGGCGCGCCGGGCACGAGCGGCCCGTCAGGCTGCGGGACCGACAGCCCGATGCTCAAGTACGTCGGGCAGAGCCATGACGAGTGCGCTCGGATCCGCTTCGTGTGCGAGCCCGGCTGGAGCTACTTCAGCGACGACTGCGGCTGCGGCTGCACGAAGCAGTGACCGCCGGCGCGCGGCTCGCGACAAAAACACCTCGCCCTGGGCGGCCTGCGGCATCTAGCATCGGTGCCAGCATGCGCCCCCTCCTCATCGTGAACCCCCGGTCCAGCGGCGGAAAGACGGGCAGGCTCTTCGACGAGATGCTGACGCCCATCCGCCGCATCCTCGGCGACGTCGACATCGTGCGCACGGATCGCCCGCGCCACGCCGTCGATCTCGCGCGCGAAGCCGCGCTCGGCGGGCGCGAGACCGTCGTGGCGGTCGGCGGGGACGGCAGCATCAGCGAGGTGGTGAACGGCCTCATGCAGGCGAGGGACCGGGGCGCCACCGGCACGCGGCTCGGGATCATCGGCGCGGGCACCGGCAGCGATCTCTGCAAGACGCTGAAGCTCACCCGCCGGCTCGACAACTTTTGCACCGCGATCGCGAGCGGCCACACGCGCCAGATCGACGTGGGCCGCCTCTCCTACGAGACGCGCGACGGCCAGCGGGCCGACGCGTTCTTCGTCAACATCCTCTCCACGGGGATGAGCGGCATCGTGGTCTCGCTGGTCAACGAGTCGTCGCGGGTGCTCGGCAACACCCTCGCCTACACGCTGGCCTCGCTCCAGGGCCTCGTCCGCAGCCGCGTCGGCCGGGTGCGCTGCGTGACGACGCTGCGCGGGGAGCGGCGCGAAGAGGAGATCTCGACGCGCATGCTGGGCATCTGCAACGGCCGCTTCTTCGGCGCGGGCATGCAGCTCGCGCCGATGGCGAAGCTCGACGACGGCGTGTTCGACGTCATCGACCTGGGCGCCGCGCCCCACCTCCGCTTCGCGGCCGTGTCGACCGGGATGTACACGGGCTCGCACATCCGCCACCCGGACGTGCGCCACTTCCAGTGCGACAGCATCGAGCTCACGCTCCTGAACCGCGACGTCGAGCAAGCGTTCTTCCTCGACGTGGACGGCGAGCCGCTCGGGAAGCTGCCCATCACGGTCACGCTGGAGCCGAAGGCGATCGAGGTGCTGGCGCCGGTCGATTGAGGGGGTCGCAAGTCACGCGGATCGGGCGGGGCCGTGGGCTGCCGCAGCGGCGGTCGAGGGGCACGGGAGCCCGCGAGGTCCTCAGGTAAGGCCCGCCTTTTTCCGCAGCACCTGCCGGAGCTCGACGAACACAGGCGGGCTACTGCCAACCTCCCGCATCATGCGGGCGATCGCCTTGGCCAGGTTCAGGTCTCGCTCGGATGAGCTCGGCTGCGGGGGTCGCGCCGGCGTGCGATCGAGACCCGAGACATTCGACCGGAGGAAGCGGAAGATCTCCTTGCCCGAGAACGAACGGATCCACTCGTCATTGTCGAGGTGTTTCTGGAGCTCGTTGCAAGCGGCATCAATCCACGGCGAGCGCACGCCGCCCTGGCGCCAGCGCTGCCAGGCAACGCCGTGCTCGGACCAGTAGGCGCTGTTTTCGAGGTATCGCTTTACCTCATCGAGGCTCTGCAGCCCCGTGGGATTCGGCGGACGCTCGGGGAAGCCCTTGCCCAGATCTCGTTGCATGTCCCAGAGCACGCGACAGCAGATCATCCAGAACCGCATCTTCTGCGCGTGGTCGTGTGCGAGCTTCCGGATGCGGGCCGCCGGCTCGCTGCCGGACAGCGATGCCAGGACATCGAAGTCGAGCAGCAGATTCTCGATCTCGTGAGCTGGCAACCGGAGCACACGGCAGCCCGGCGATGTCCACTTGGCCGCGTTGTCGTCCTCGAAATCGCGATCCACCACGCCATAGACATGCAGCCCGGGCGGGCTTGCGTTAACCATGTGCGTCACGCCCGCCTTGCCATCGCCAACGAGCACGTTGATCTGCGGATCGCCCCACACATCGGTGAGCACCGCGTGGGTGACGCGATCCTCGACCCAGACCGTGAGCGGACCCCGGTACAGTTCGCGCAGCGTGGTCTTCATGAGGGCGGGGTCGCCGCGAGCAGCTCTTCTTCCCCGTCATCGTCCAGATGGGCCCGCGGATCCTCGTCCTCGACGAGGATGAAGCGCTCGTAGCTCAAGGCCGAGTCCAGGATGGACTCCGAGTGCGTCGCGACGAGGATCTGCGTCGTCGGGGAGAGCTCCCGCAAGGCGGGTATGAGCAGGCGCTGCCACTGGACGTGCAGGTGCTGCTCGGGCTCGTCGATCAGCAGAACGTCGGTCGGCGCGTCCCGGAAGACAAGCGGACCAGCGAACGCGAGCAAGGATACCTGGCCGGAGCTCAGACGATCCAGCGGCACCATGCGCGGGATATCGGGGCGGGCCGGGGCGAGCCGGCGCGCCATCTCGAGGCTGGTCACGTCCTCGGGAACGGGGCGGTCGTCCCGGAGGACCACCTCGTCGCCGGAGCCGGGATCATTGCTCACCGGGATCACGTCGAGCGTCTGCCCGGCACCGTTGAAGCGCTCCCACAGGCGCTGCAGGCGGGCGAAGGGGCCGTCGTCCTGGGCGGCTCGCGCTCCCCCGTTGGCGGGCGCCTCCGTGACAGGCTTCGCGCGCCGCGCCTGGGCGCGAAGATCGCGATAGTAGGCGCTGATGAGGCGCCTCTTCAGCTCGCGCAGCCGGTGCGCCTCGACGTCGGAGCGCGCGCCGCCCGGATTGACCACTTCACCGAGCGCCTCGGGCTCACGCCGGGCGGAGAAGTACTCCACATTCGCGTCGAACCGAGCATCCCTGCTCCAGCCGTAACCCGGGAGGGTCTCCTGAGGCTCGAGGCCGTGAGCTCTGAGGAAATTTCCCGATCTTGCAGGTGTATCGTGCGCAACGCGCAGCTCGGTATGGAAGTCCACGAGCTCGTCGCGCTCCTGGAAACGAAACTCCCCCCGGAGCTCCAGGGCCTCGGCTCCGAAGCGGATCTGCTCTCGGAGGGGCGCCGCATCGCGCGGCAGCTTCTCCGGCCTGTGCAGCAGCAGGAGGATCGCCTCCAGCAGCGCCGTCTTGCCAGAGCCGTTGGCCCCCGCGAGCACGACGAGATCGATCGCCGCCCCCTGTGCGTCGCGCAGATCGAGGCTGATCTCGTCGATGCCGCGGAAGTTGCGGACGTCCAGCCTCGTGAGCCGCAAGCCGGGCGCTGATCGCTCGGTCGACATGGCGTGTTTGTACGCCGCTCGGCGGGACATCACCAGCGCGAGCGCCGGCAGAGGCGGCACAATTCGACGCGTCCCGTCATCGCGCTCCTGCGGAGCCCCCCGACGGTCGCTCCCGCCGCTTCCGCGGCAGCGCGTCCGAGCAGCCTGTCCCCCCAGCCGCTCCCCTCGAGCCCATCGAGCCCGCGCCGCAGCGGTGGTAATGGATCTTTCATGAGCTTCACCGATTCACCTGCCGAGCTTGCCCCGGGCACCCCCGTGGCCCCCGCTTCCTCCGCCCCCCGGCTGCTCGTCGTCGGCTGCGGCGGGATCGGCGGCATCGTCGCCGCGTACCTGTTCGAGCAGGGCCACGACGTCACCGCCTTCACGACGAACGCGCTCATCGCGGACGCCATCAACGCCATCGGCTTCCGGGTGCGCGGCGAGGCGAGCCCTGGCACGGTCGGCGGCCGCGCGGTGCGGGAGCTCGGCCCGGACACCCGCCCCTTCGACTACATCCTCCTGGCGACGCAGCCGCCGCAGGTCGAGGAGGCCGCGCGGGACGCGGTCGCGCACCTCGCCCCGACGGGCGCCATGATCTGCCTCCAGAACGGCCTCTGCGAGGAGCGCATCGCGCGCATCGCCGGCCCGGAGCGCACCTTCGGGGGGATCGTCGCGTGGGGCGCCTCGATGGTGGAGCCCGGCGTGTACGACCGCACCTCGAGCGGCGGCTTCGTCCTCGGCCGGCTCGACGGGGCGAGCGACCCGCGCCTCGACGAGCTCGCGCGCATCCTCGAGGCGATCGGGCCGACGACCGTGACGGACAACCTCGCCGGCGCGCGCTGGTCGAAGCTCGCCATCAACTGCGCCATCTCGTCGCTCGGCACCGTCGGCGGCGATCGCCTGGGCGTGCTGCTCAGGCACCGCTTCGTCCGCCGCCTCGCGCTGGAGATCATGACCGAGACCGTGCAGGTCTCGCGCGCGCTCGGCGTGCGCCTCGAGAAGGTCGCAGGGACGCTCGACCTCGACTGGATCGCGCTCACGGACGCCGAGCGCTCCGCCGTGGGCTCGCCGGGGCTCTTCGCGAAGCACGCGCTGCTCCTCGCGGTGGGCGCGCGCTTCCGCCGCATGCGCTCCTCGATGCTCGCCGCCATCGAGCGAGGCCGCCCGCCCGCCGTCGACTTCCTGAACGGCGAGGTCATCGAGCGCGGCGCGGCGCTCGGCATCGCGACGCCGATCAACGCCGCGATCCGCGAGGAGGTGCTCGCGATCGCGGCGGGCAAGCGCAAGCCGAGCCTCGCGCTGCTGCGCGCGTTCTTCGACCGGACGCGCGAGCTCGTGGGAGCGCCGTCGTCCATGCGGCCCCCGCCGCCGGCGACGCCGGCCGAGCCGCCCGCGGCCCCGCCGCACGAGCCGCCCGCGGCTCCGCCGCACGAGCCGCCGACGACCGCGACGAACGCACAGGCGGACGCATCGGGCGAGCCGTCCCTGCCAGCAGCGAACGTCCAGAGCGATCTCAGGGACGCATAGACTGGCGCCGAGCAGCTCGGCGACAGAAGACCGACAAGCGGGCGAGCAGCCGGAGGACACCGACACGTGTCCTGGCGCTCCTGGCGTCGTTGCGGATCGAGCTCACCGCGCCGTCGCTGCACGAACTCTTTGTCGCGCCGTGGCGTCGAAGTTCGGTAGCATCGGGCGTCTCTTCCTGCGGATCCCAACAGATCCCTCGACGAGGAACCCTCGCATGACGCACTTCTCGCTCGCCCTCTCCTCCCGGCGCGGCGCCGCGCTCCGCGGCGTTTCCCTCGTGCTGCTCGCCGCGCTCGCCGCGTGCGGCGACGACGGAGGCGGCGGCAGCGGCGCCGCCGGCGGCGGAGGGGGCGGCGGCGAAGGCGGCGAAGGCGGCGGCTCGGTCATCGTCGAGCCGAACCGGTTCCGCCTGCGCATCGACGACGCCGAGCTCCCGTCGGTCGTGCTGGAGCTCGACAAGCAGAAGGCGCTCCAGGTCTTCGGCGAGGACGGCGCCAAGCAGATCACGATCCTCGACGTGGACACGACCGGGCTGCTCCGGAACGCGCTCGAGCAGATCCAGAACGCGTGTGGGACCTCGTGGCAGAACGACAGCCCGGACCCGGGCCATAACTGCTCGCTCACCGAGCTCGGCCAGAGCTTCGGGGATGAGTGGCAGACGTCCCCGGAGTTCGCGCTGGTGCGGCTGCTCAGCATGACGCCAGCCAACGCCAATGTGACGGGGACGTCGCTCGAGGGGCTGCAGGCGATCTTCGAGGAGAACCCCCCCGGCACATTCGGGTTCGACTTCGCGGACGTCCTCGCCGACAGCATCACCCTCGATCTGGCGGTCCAGCCGGATCCGACGGCCGTGCGCAGCAACCGGACGGCCCCCTTCGTGCCGATACCCAAGCTCATCCTCGCCCTCCAGCAGCAGCTGCTCGGCACACACCCGGCCATCGCCAGTCCAGATGGCTTGAGGATACCTGTCAGCCTCTACGAGGCCCTGGTCGATCTCCAGCCGCTGTCCGAGAAGCTCGGACCCAGCGGGGATCATCCAGGCGTGCTCGTGCGGGACGATGAGACGTTCACGACGAAGAGCGATGTCCTCCTGCCCGACTTCCAGATGCGCGTCGTCGCCGAGTCCGGCCTACGCAGGGTCTCGGGGGTCGATCTCTCGAAGGGCGGCGGTGACATGTTCCTCCGGGACGGCGACGCGCCGCTCCGGTTCGACTTCACCGACCCGGAGAAGCTCCAGATCAGCGGCATCGCCCCTTCACCGACGATCGATATGCGCATCTCGCTGCGCGAGCTGCCCACCAAGGTGAAGGCGTGCATCGAGGCCGACGCGCCCGCCTGCAAGGAGAACCGTCCAGACATGCCGGTCGGCTCCAACACGGTATGGTCCACCCCTCCATTCATGATGGAGCACATCGTGGGCAAGGCGGCTTATCTTACGTATAGCGAGCGCGTGCCCTTCACAGGGTGCTACTTCCGCCTGAGCGGGACGTGCCGGGTGGGCGTGACCATCGGCCAGAACGGCGACCCGCGCGGCTGGACGGCCTTCACCGACCTGGTTTCCGACCAACCTCCCCCGATACCGCCGTCGCAGCTCTTCTGGGAGCTGCTCACCGAGGTCGGCCAGGTCGCCATCCACGATCCCACCGGCGACGGCAACCCCGAGATCCCCGAAGGCGCCGCCCAGCCGGTCTTCGCGCTCCACAACGTCGGCATCGGCCTGACGGCCGACGAGATCGTGGCCGAGCTCCGCCCGACCCTGCAGAGCCAGGCCAGCGAGATCGCCGAGATCATCCTGGGCCGTTACTGGATCAACAACGACGCGCTCGACTTCTTCTACGGCCGCGGCGCGCCCGACGGCGCGCCCACCTTGTTCTTCGTCGCCGAGGACGACCTCCGGCCTTCGGATCAAAGCTCGGAGGCCCCTCGCGCCTACACTTACGAAAGTCCCGGCTTCTTCACGAGCCCGGATCTCAGCGAGGCGAGCAAGGTCTCCAGCAAGGAGCTCGACGGCGTCGACGACACGACGCACGAGAAATACAGGCTGCCGCCGGGCGAGACCACGCTGTACATGCAGGACGACGAGGGCGCCGTCTACGAGGTCCGCTTCTACGTGCCCGAGAGCGACGATCCGGTGGAGATCACCGCCGACGTGGAGAAGCTCTGATCATGGAAGCGCGAGTTCTCACCCGCCCCGCCGCCCGCCAGCTCTCCCGGCTCGGCCCCCTGCTCGCCGCCGCGCTCTCTGCGCTGCCCGGCTGCGTCGAGGCCGTCACGGTGGAGCAGGCGCCGCCCCCGCCGGCGCTCGGCGTGCGCCAGAGCCGCACCCTCACGCTCGAGTTCCTGCGGTTCGACGCGAGGGGCTTCGCCAAGACGCTCACGCTCGACGAGCTCAAGGCCATTCCGCGGCCCACCCTCGAGGCGATATGGCTGCTCGATCTCGACATCTCGACGCTCATCGAGAACGCGCTGCTCAAGGTCATGTACATGCCCCCCGCGGAGATCGCGGCGCTCCCGCCCGCGTCGCGGAACCTCGTCGGGCTCCTGAACATGACGCCGGAGAACGCCGACCTGCGCGGCACGAGCCTCGAGGGCCTGCTCGGGGTCGGCAACGCCGTGGGGCTCTCGACGTCGAAGATCCTCTCGGACCTCACGGGCGCGGCCGGCAACGAGCGGCTCATCCCCGTCCAGATCACCTCACAGGCCGTCCTGGAGAACCTCGTCAGCACCCACCCGAATACCCAGCACCGGAGAGGGCCGACGAACGAGGAGCATCCGGACGGCATCTACCCCGTCGCGCCCCACTCCATCCCTGTCACGCTGTACGATGTCGTCACCGATTTCGCCGGCCTCGCCGCGCAGTTCGGCCCGACGCCGCTCCATCCGGACGACCCGGACGGCGCGAAGCACCCCGGCTTCATCAAGGCCGCGTCGGGGGTGAAGGCGGCCCTCGACGACTTCACGATGACGGTCCGGGTCGACGTCAATGCCCTGCCGTACAAGGGGGTCGACGCCACGATGGCCGATGTCGCGAGCGTCAACAGCACGCCGGGCCAGATCGACACCCTGTTCGACTTCAGCCAGGAGGACTGGCTCGTCCTGGACAACCTCGCCAGGAACCTGAGCATCGGCGAGCTGACGCTGGCCATCCCCGAGAGCGCGATGCTCCTGCCGGGCGGCACGAGCAAGGAGCCCGCGCCGCGCGGCAACTCGCCCGTGTGGGAACAGCCGCTCTGGGAGTTCGAGCACATCCTCGCCCGCGCGGGTGAGCTCAGGGCCGCCCAGATCGAGGATCACTGCTCGAGCTACGGGCCCGCGGGCACGTCGATGAGCGACTTCGAGGCCGTGAAGGTCTGCATCGACGAGAGCGGATGGACCGAGATCAGCGTCGACGAGAGCGTCATTCTCGAAGACCCGCCTCCGGCGCCGTCCTACTTCTGGGACATCCTCCTCGACGTCGCCCAGGCGCGCCTCCATGACGGCGGCCTCGCCGAGGGGGAGGCCGACCTCGAGGTGACCCTGCGCGACGTGCCGGTCGGCGTGAAGACCGAGGATCTCGTCGCGAGCATCAAGAAGAACCTCGCGAGCGATCCAGCGGTCCTCAAGGACATGGCGCTCGAGCTCAACGACAACGCCGCCGGCGACGCGGACTTCTACCTCTACCAGCCGAGCACCGAGAGCGGCGTCGCCGGCCGGCGGGATTACCTCTACTTCGTCGCGCCCGACGACATCCGCAAGGACGCGGACGGCGTGCGCGTGCGCGACTATGCCTACGAGAGCCCTGGCTTCTTCTCCGACCCCGCGCTCGAGAAGAAGGTGTCGACGACCGAGGAGATCGACGGCGACGCGCTCCACGAGAAGGTGGAGGTCAAGGCGGGAGATACGCTGTACTTCGCGGACGACGAGGGGCGCCGCTACGAGATCAGGATCGGCGACAAGCCGAGCCCCCATCGCCTCTCGCTCACCCTCACCCGGATCCAGTGATCGGCCCCCCCACCGTGAGGACCCGTCTCATGCAAGGAGCTCTGCCGCCCCCGCGGCCCCGCGCCCGCGCCCGTGCGCGTCAACGAACAGGACGTGAGCTCGCCGCGCTCTCGCTCGCGACAGGCCTCGCCTGCCTGGCGGCGCGGGACGCGCGCGCCTCGGGCATCGACGCGCCCTGGGTGACGAGCGGGCTCTCGGGCCCCACGACGTCCGACGCCGCGGCCGTCTACTGGAACCCGGCCGAGCTCGCGGGGGTCCAGCGGCCGGAGCTCGTCCTGGGCGCGGGCCTCATCGTCGGCCACGCGACCTACCAGCGCGAGCGGCGCGGCACGTACCAGACGCCGGACACGCTCCAGTTCAAGCTCCCGCTCGATCCGGCGAACGTCGACGCCAGCAAGCGCGGCCGCGCCGAGGAGGTGTCGACGACGCCGATCGCGCCGACGGGCAACGCCTTCCTGGCGATCCCGGCCCTGCCGAACCGCCTGACCGTGGGCGTGGGCCTGTATGTCCCTTATGCCGCGGCGCTCAGCTTCCAGGACGGCGCGCAGCGCTGGCAGCTCCGGCAGGCGTTCATCGTCTCCACGTCGCTCACGGCGGCCGCCGGGCTCAAGCTGACCGACCAGGTCTCGCTCGGCGCCGGCGTGTCCTACGTCAGCGGCCTCGCGGAGCTCTCGAAGGTGCAGGACTTCGGGAGCCTCAAGGAGTTCCACGACGGCCTCGACTACCTGAAGCAGGACAACGACTTCGGCCCGAACACGCCGTCCGAGCTGCGCGAGCTCGACGTCCTCGCGCGCTCCATCTCGATCAAGGAGGCCCTGTCGCACGGCGCCTCCTTCCACCTCGGGCTCGCCTTCAATCCCAACAAGGACCTTCGCTTCGGCCTCACGTACCAGCACAGCGCCGCGATGCGGTACAAGGGCAAGTTCGCGATCGACATGGACCACCCGTTCTTCACGCAGGACCTCGCCGAGCAGGGCCTGCGTTACAAGCCGCTGGTCGAGGGCGACGTGGAGCTCTCGTTCACGCTCCCCAAGCGGCTCACCGCCGGCGTCGGCTACCGGGTGAACGACAAGCTCAGCCTCGATGGGCTCCTCTCGTACGTGCTCTATTCGGACATCGAGGCGTTCGTCGTCGAGGCCTCCTCTCCGGACCTCGCCCAGCCGAAGCTCGGGATCACCGATCGCGTCACCGTGACGCTGCCGCGCAGGTGGAACGACACGGTGTGGGCGGAGATCGGCGCCAAGTACAAGCTGAGCGAGGCGTTCCTGGCGACGGCGTCGGTCGGGTATCAGTCGGCGGCCTCGCCGGACAGCACGATCGACGTGGCCTCGCCCGACAACCACCGGCTGATCGGGGACGTCGGGGGTGTCTTGAAGCTCAGCGATCGCGTGTCGCTCTCGGGCGACGTCCGCGTGCAGGGCATCCTGCCGCGCACGGTGACCGGCTCGGATTACGACCTCGGCAACGGGGAGTACTCGCTGGTGCTCGCGACGGTGGGCGGACACCTCAAGTTCGTGTTCTGACCGCGATTTGCCGGCCGCCGGCGGCACGACATCGTTGGGCAACGGCTCTGCGGCGCCGAACCGCCGTCGGGTGCCCGGCGCGAGTACATAGGAAGCGCCATGCACGTGCTGGACCTCGTCGAGGATCGGTTCGAAGTCGAGCGTCTGGCCGCCTCCGGCGGGATGGGGGACGTGTACCGCGCGCGCGATCGGCTCTCGGGAGAGGCGATCGCGCTCAAGGTCCTGCGGGGCGCGAGCGAGCGCGATCTGCGCCGGTTCGCGCGAGAGGCGCAGGCGCTCGTCACGCTGCGGTTGCCCGGCGTCGTGCAGTATGTCGCGCACGGCGTGACCGGCGCGGGGCAGCCGTACCTGGCCATGGAGTGGCTCGAAGGCGTCACCCTGGAGGAGCGGCTCGCCGAAGGACCGCTGACGTTCGACGAGAGCGTGACGCTGGCCGCGCGCGTGGCGGCGACGCTTGGCGCCGTCCATGGCCTCGGCATCGTTCACCGCGACCTCAAGCCGAGCAACCTGATGCTCGTCGATGGCGACGTCGAGCGAGTCACGCTGCTCGACTTCGGTATCGCGCGCAATCTCCGGCTCGAGCTGAGCCTCACGTCGCCCGGAGCGATCCTTGGAACGCCCGGGTACCTTTCCCCCGAGCAGGCGCGCGGCGACCTGGCCGTCGACGCCCGCGCCGACGTGTTCGCGCTCGGATGCGTGCTGTTCCAGTGCCTCGCCGGGCGCCCGCCGTTCCTGGGCGGCAGCGTGCTCGCGCTGCTCGTGAAGGTCGTCCTGGAAGATCCACCGCGGCTCAGGGAGCTCCGCGGCGACATCCCCGAGCCGTTCGAGCGCCTGGTGACGCGGATGCTGTCGAAGGAGGCAACGCAGCGGCCGCGCGACGGCGCCGCCGTCGCAGCGGAGCTCGCCGTGCTGGCCGACGGGCGCCACGGCGGAGCGGGCGCCGTCTCGGCGCCGTCCGCGTCGAGCGAGGCGATCACGACGGCCGAGCGCAGGGTCATGTGTGTCATCCTGACCGCCAACGGCACAGACGAGACAGACGCCACGCTCTCGGACGCCGAGGGCGCCGCGCGGACCCAGGCGCTGCGGGACATCGTGGCGCGCCACGGCGGGAGCCTCGATGTGCTCCAATCGCGCTGGCTGCTCGTCGCGCTGTCGGGCGCCGAGTCCCCGACCGACCTCGCGGTGCGAGCGGCCCACTGCGCGCTCGCGCTCCGGACGGAGCTTGGCCGCGCACCGATGGCCGTCGCCACGGGGCTGGCGGAGATCGAGGGGAGGTTGCCTGTCGGCGCGCTCGTCGATCGCGTGGCGCAGCTCATCGCCGGGCGTGACGGCCCGCTGCCCTCGGGCATCCGGCTCGACGAAGCGACGGCGAGCCTGCTCGCGAGCCGCTTCGATACGGCGCGCGAGCCCGGAGGATGCTGGCTTCGCGGCCCCAAGGCGGAGCCGGACACCGTCCCCAGGTTGCTCGGGAAGCCGACGCCCTGTGTAGGGCGCGAGCGCGAGCTCTCTCAGCTCGCGGCCGAGTGGCGCGACTGCGTGGACGAGGGCTCCGCGAGCGCCGTGGTCGTCGTGGGTGCCCCCGGTCTTGGCAAGTCGCGCCTCGCCTGGGAGTTCCTCCGCGCCCTCGAGGAGCGGCGCGAGGCCGCCGAGATCTGGATCGGCAGGGCCGATCCGATGGCGGCCGGCTCCGCGTTCGGCCTGCTGTCCCAGGCGCTCCGCCGCGCCATGCGTATCCTCGACGGCGAGCCGCTGGAGGTGCGGCGGAGCAAGGTGCGCGACCGGGTCGAGCAGCTCGAGGGGCTCGGGGCCAAGCGCCCGCACGTCGCGGCGTTCCTCGGCGAGCTCGTCGGGACGGCGTTCCCCGACGAAGGCGACGTGCAGCTCAGCGCGGCGCGGCAGAACCCGATGCTGATGGGCGATCGCCGCCGCGAGGCGTTCGTGGACTTCGTCAAGGCCGAGTGCCAGCGGCAGCCGGTGCTCGTGGTGCTGGAGGACCTCCACTGGGGCGATCTGCCCACGGTGACCTTGATCGACGCCGCGCTCCGGCACGCCAGGGACCTGCCCTTGTTCGTCCTGGCGCTCGCTCGTCCAGAGGTCGACGAGCTCTTCCCGGCGCTCTGGAGCGAGCGCCACGGCCTCCGTCTCAGCCTCGCGCCGCTGCCCCGGCGCGCGGGTGAGCGGCTCGTGCGGGAGGTGCTCGGGGATGGCATCGGCGCCGAGCAGATCGAGAGGCTCCTCTCCTGCGCCGAGGGCAACGCGTTCATGCTGGAGGAGCAGATCCGCGCGGTCGCCGAGGGCAGGAGCGCGGGCATGCCCGAGACGGCGCTCGCCATGGTGCAGGCGCGGCTCGAGGCGCTGGACGTCGAAGAGCGGCGCGTGCTGCGCGCGGCGAGCGTCTTCGGCGAGACGTTCTGGGAGGGTGGAATCGCCGCCCTCGTGGGCGGCGCGCCGGTGGCGCCGCGGCTGGGCGAGCTCGCGCGGCGGGAGCTCATCCTGCGGCGCCACGAGGCGCGGGTCGCAGGCGAGGTGGAGTACGGGTTCCACCATGCGCTGGTCCGGGATGCCGCCTATGGCATGCTCACCGAGCGCGACCGCCGTGTCGGCCACGCGCTCGCGGGCGACTGGCTGGAACGGACCGGCGGCGCAGACGCGATGGCGCTCGCGGAGCACTTCGAGCTCGGCGGCGCGCCGGCGCGGGCGGCAGAGGCGTACCTGCGCGCCGCGGAAGAGGCGCTTCGCGGCAACGATCTGCGCACGGCGCTGGAGCGGGCCGATCGCGGCATCGGCTGCGGCGCCGCCGGAGAGACCGCGGGCAGGCTCCGCCGGGTTCAAGCCGAAGCGCATGTATGGAGCGGCGATTCCGCCCTCGCCGTGGAGCGAGGCCTGGAGGCGATCGAGCGGGTCGAGCGGGGCTCGACCGCATGGTTCTCGGCCATCGAGCAGATGTGCCTGGCCTCGTCCAAGCAGGGACCGTTCGACGCGCTGGAGCGATGGCTCGCCATGGCGGCGGATACACGAGCCGCGGGCAACGCTCAGTGCGTCAAGCTCACCTGTCTCATCGCCGGTTCGATGGTGGTGACCATGTGGGGGCGTTATGCCGAAGGGGACGCTCTGATGGAGACCGTCGAGCGCGCTCTCGCAGAATCAGGGATACAAGACATCGGGGTGATTGGACGCCTCCACGACGCGCGCGCGTGCTACGCGATGTGCACTGGTGACCTCAGCGCCGCCGCGAACCGCCTGGAGACCGCGCTGTCCGCCTTTGACCAGGCTGGCGATCGTCGCAATACCTGCAGCGCCCGAGCAAATCTCGGATTTTTCTACGCGGAGCTCGGCGACTTCGAGAGGGCGGAGTCGTTGCTGCGCGCATCCAGGGACGAGACCGACCGGTTGCAGCTCTGGGATCTCAAGATCGTCGTGGAGTCGAACCTCGCGCAGATCCTCACGCATCGCGGGCAGCTGGCCGAGGCGCGGAGGCTCGCAGAAGCGAGCGTCACGCCGAGCCGGGAAGCGAGCGGCGCGCGTGTGGAGATGATGTCCCGCTGCTGCCTCGGGAGGATCGCCCTCGCCGCCGGCGATCTCGAGACCGCGGAGCGCGAAGCGCGCGCTGCCGTCTCGCTCGCTCCCGGCATACCGACGCTCGGCGTGCAGGCCTTTGCGGTCCTCGCGCGCGTGCTGCTCGGGCTCGGCCGCATCGACGAGGCAGTCCGGACAGCAGCCGACGCCAACGCCACGCTGGAGTCGTTCGGAACCATCGAAGAGGGCGAGTCGTTCGTCCGCCTCACCTGCGCCGAGGTGCTCGCCGCGAGCGGTAGGCACGACGAGGCCGCCGCCGCGATCGGCGCGGCCAGGACGGCCCTGCTCGCGCGCGCCGAAAAGCTCGGCGACCCGGCCTGGCGCGAGCGCTTTCTCCAGCACGTCCCCGACAACGCCCGCACGCTCGAGCTCGCGCGGCGGTGGCTCGGCGGCTGATCCTCGAGGTCGCCGAGGAGCCGTCCCGCAACGTCGAGGTGGGCGAGGCGAGCCAGGAGTTGATCAACTGCAAGGGCCGGTGCGCCAAGTTCTTCAATGCTCTGCGTCCAGTGGGGCGAAGACTACGAGTTTTGCGCCGCCGACCGGGATGCCTGCATGGCGGACTGCGACGAGCGGACCTGCGAGCCCGGGGAGCCCGGTTGCTGCCAGGGTCAGCCGACCTGCTGGTAGCCGCCTCTCCCCCGCCCTGCCGGGATGATGGAACCGCCAAGGCGCCATAAGACGCCAAGATGATTGAGATTTTCTTGGCGCCCTTGGCGCCCTTGGCGGTTCAAAAGACCGCACCTTCAATCAAAGTACCCCCCTGGAGAGGGACGCAGGAACCGCAGCCGCGACGGGACATGCTACACAGCGTCCTGTGAGCCTGGGTGAGAGCGTGATCGTCTGCCCGGGGTGCAGCGCGGAGAACTCGCCGTTCAACCCGCGTTGCACCCGCTGCGACGCGCTGCTCTCGGAGGAGCCGCGGTCGCGCTCCACGACCGCCGAGGAGCACCCGTCGAGGCAGTCGACCTCCCGCGACGAGCACGTGTCCTCGAGCGTCACGATCGATCCGCTCGCAAGCACGGTTGTCGTCCCGGACGGGGGAGCGTCCGGGCCTCCGGCGCCGCCCGAGGCCGAAGCGTCGCTCGATCTGCGCCCGGGGACGAAGCTCGGCCGGTTCGAGGTGCTCGATCGCCTCGGCGAGGGCGCCATGGGCGTGGTGGTGCGAGCGCGCGATCACGTGCTCGGCCGCGACGTGGCGATCAAGGTGCTTCGGCCCGAGGTGCTGGGGCGCTCGGGCGCGGCGACGGCGCTCGCGCGGCTCGTCCGCGAGGCGCAGGCCATGGCGAGGATCAAGCACCCCAACGTCGTCACGGTGCACGAGGTCGACGCCTCGGCCGGGCAGGTGCGCGTGGTGATGGAGCACGTCGAGGGCCGGACGCTGCGCGCGTTCTGCGCGGAGAGGCGGCGGCCCGCCTCGGAGGTCGTGGCGGCCTTCCTCCAGGCGGGCAAAGGGCTGTCGCAGGTGCACCACGCGGGCCTCGTGCACCGCGATTTCAAGCCCGACAACGTCCTCGTCGGCGCCGACGGCCGCGTGCGCGTCACCGATTTCGGGCTCGCGGGGCTCGCCGAGGGCGAGGCCGGCGGCGGCGGCGCGGAGGCGGGGATCGAGGCCGCGCTCACGCGTTCGGGCTCGTTCCTGGGGACGCCGGTCTACATGGCGCCGGAGCAGCACCGGCGAGAGGCCGCGGATGCGCGGGCCGATCAGTATGCTTTCTGCGTGTCGCTGTGGGAGGCGCTCGCGGGCGAGCGTCCGTTCGCCGGCAAGACCTACGACGAGCTGCGCGAGAACGTGGCGCTCGGGCGGATGCGAGAGCCGCCGCGAGGGGCCGAGATGCCGGCGCGGATCCGCCGCTGTCTCGAGCGCGGGCTCTCCGTCGACCGGGACGCTCGATACTCCGACATGGACGCGCTGCTCGCCGATCTCTCGAAGGATCCGGCGGCGGCGTGGAGGCGCGGGCTCGTCGCGGCGTCGGGGCTCGCGCTCGCGGGCCTCCTCGTGTTCGCGTTCGCGCGGCAGCCCGCGGACGGGCTCTGCAAGGGCGGCGAGGCGAGGCTCGCGGGCGTCTGGGACGAGGCGACGATGGCGAAGGTGCGGGCAGCGTTCGCCGGCACCGGGCGGCCGTACGCGGAGGACACGTACCGGCGCGTGGAGAAGGCGCTGGGCGATCGAGCGCGCGCGTGGGTCGCGATGTACGCCGACTCGTGCGAGGCCACGCATGTGAGGGGCGATCAGTCGGCGGGGCTGCTCGATCTCCGGACGCTGTGCCTGGAGCGCCGCCGCCAGGAGATGGGGGCGCTCACGGCGCTCTTCGCGCAACGAGCGGACGCCGCGGTGCTCGATCGATCGATCGAGGCGTCGCTCGCCCTCCCGGGCCTCGAGCGCTGCGCGGACGCGGGCGCGCTGACAGCGGCGATCCCGCCGCCCGCGGACGCCGCGGCGCGGGCGCGCATCGACGCGCTGCGGGCTCGCCTGGCCGAGGTCAGGGCCCTCGATGAGGCCGGCAAGTTCGGCGACGCGCTCGCGCTCGCACGGCCGCTCGCCGACGAGGCCCGCGCGGCGGATTATGCCCAGATCGAGGCGGAGGCGCTGTTGATGCTCGGGCGCGCGGCGCGGGACGCGCACGACGCCCCGGCCGCGGAGGCGGCGCTCCGCGAGGCGCTGCGCGCGGCCGCGCGGGCCAGGGACGACGCCCTCGCGGCGGAGGCCTGGCCGCAGCTCATCTACGTGGTGGGCTATCTGCAGGGCCGGCACGCCGACGCGCTCGCGCTGCAGCTGGCCGCCGAGGGCGCGGTCGAGCGGACGGGGGGCGACACGCTGGCGAGCGCGCGGCTGCTCGGCACGCTGGGCAGCGTCCTCGACGAGCAGGGGAAGTACGGCGAGGCAGCGCAGCACGTCGAGCGCGCCCTGGCCGGCCTCGAGAAGGCCCTCGGCCCGAAGCATCCCGAGGTCGGCGCGACGTGGAGCCGCCTGGGCACCGTCCTCCTCCACCTCGAGCGGTTCGACGACGCGGAGCGCGCAACCACGCGGGCGCTCGCCATCCGAGAGGAGACGCTGGGCGCCTCTCATCCGAGCGTCGCGCTCACGCTCAACAGCCTGGGTCGCCTCTTCAACACCCAGGGCAAATACCGAGATGCGTTGCCCCGGATCGAGCGCGCCATCGCCATCCAGGAGACGGCGCTCGGCCCCGATCACCCGTTCCTGGCGGCCTCCGTCAACAACCTCGGCAATGCGCTCGTCATGCTCGGGGAGACCGACGCGGCCAGGCGCGCTCACGAGCGGGTGCTCGCCATCCGGGAGAAGGCGCTCGGCCCCGATCACGCCGACGTCGCGTCATCGCTCAACAACATCGGGGCCGTCCTGGAGATGCAGCAGAAGTTCGCGGAGGCGACGCCCTATTACGAACGGTCGCTCGCGATCCGCGAGAAGGCGCTCGGCCCCGATCACGCGAGCGTGGCCGCCTCGCTCGGCAACCTGGGGAGCGCGCTCGTCGCGCAGAAGAGGTACGCCGAGGGCCTTGTGCGCCTCGAGCGCGCCGCGGCGATCCAGGAGAAGGCCGTGGGCCCGAGCTCGCATGCGGTCGCATCGATACTCACCGGGATCGCCAGCGCCTACAACGAGAAGGGCGAGCCGGACAAGGCGCGCCCTTTCGCCGAGCGGGCGCTCGCCATCTATGCGGCGAAGGGCGAGGGCGTCTCTCCGATCGAGCTGGCCGATACGCGCTTCCACGCGGCCCGGGCGCTCTGGGGCTCGGCGCGGGACCGGGCGCGGGCGATGAAGCTCGCGACCCAGGCGCGCGACGCCTATGCGGCCGAAGAGGGGGAGTACGCGAAGCGCGCGCTCACGGCGGTGAACGGGTGGCTCGCGGAGCACGGCGGCGCGCGGTGAAGAGGGGCCGCGCTCGGGGAGGAGCTCCCGAGCGGGTGGCAGGAGAGCTCCCCCACCCTGCCGGAATGAGGGAACCGCCAAGACGGCCCTCACCTGCCCGCGGCTCTCGAATCTCGATCTCGCGATCGTCATCGACTTTGGTGAGGTGAGCGTGAGGCAAGGTATCCATCGCGTGGTCGCAACTCGTTATGCCCTTGTTCGGACCATGCACTCACAGCTTCCACGGAGGAGCCCATTTTTCTTGACAGCTGGAACATCGAGATTGCTATCGTCGAGCATGCGTTCTGCCTCGTTCTTGCGCCGCTTCGCCCCCGTCCTCCTCGTCGCGCCGCTCGCTGCGGCGCTCGGATGCGATGACGCCGATCCCGCGCGAAGCCGCGTGAAGGAGCAAGGCATCGGGGCGGCGGTCGCCGCGCTCACGGCGCCACGCTGGGACATGGCGCCGCCGATGAACGTCGCCCGGAGCAGGCACACGGCGACACGCTTGCTCGACGGGAGGGTCCTCGTGGCCGGCGGAGCGAGCGAGACGGCCGAGGTGTACGACCCCGCCATGAATACATGGATGCTCGTCGCGCCGATGAGCACGCGGCACACCGGCCACACCGCGACGCTCCTTCCGGACGGCAGGGTCGTCGTGGCCGGCGGCGTGACCGAGGTCGTGGAGATCTACGACCCCGCCAGGGATGCATGGACGCTCGCCGCGCCGCTCCTCACGCCGCGCGAACGCCACACCGCGACGCTCCTGCCCGACGGCCGGATCCTCGTGGCCGCCGGCGAGTTCGAAGAGTGGGTGATGGGCTCGAGCGAGATCTACGATCCCCTCACGAATACGTGGACCGCCGCGGGCCCGTTGGCGCACGTGCGCTCCTCCCACACGGCCACGCTCCTGCCGAACGGCAAGGTCCTCGTGGTGGCCGGGGTGGACGCATCCGGTGACCCCATCGGCAGCGCGGAGATCTACGATCCGGGCACGGGCACGTGGACCGCCGCGGGCTCGATCCAGAATCGGGAAGGGCACACCGCGACGCTCCTCGCGAACGGCAAGGTGCTCGTCGCCGGCGGCTACACCGATTACGGTGGTGAGGGGTTCTCCTCCACGAACCGCAGCGCGGCGCTCTACGATCCGGCGAGCGATACCTGGACGACCGCGACGCCGATGAACGTCCCCCACCACAACCACACGGCCACGCCGCTCGCCGATGGCCGCGTGCTGGTCGCCGGCGGCGGCGCGCTCACGGAGGTCTACGATCCGGCGAGCGGGAGGTGGTCGCTCGGCAAGTACCTGAACATGGACCGGAGCCGCCACACCGCCACGGAGCTCGCGGACGGGCGGGTGCTCGTGGCCGGCGGCGGGAGCGCGACCGTCGAGAGGCTCACCCTCGCGGCCCCGGGCGATTCCTGCCTCTTCGCGGGCGAATGCGCGAGCGGCTTCTGCGTCGACGGTGTCTGCTGCGATGCCGCGTGTGACGCGGGCTCGTGTGACGCGTGCGCGGTGAGCGCAGGCGCGTCGGCGAATGGCACCTGCACGCCGCTGAGCGGAGCCGTTTGCGGCAGCGCCGACGGCTGCACGGCGAACGGCGTCTGCCAGGCGGGCGCTTGCGTCGGGGCGTCGCCGGTCGGCTGCCAGTCCCCGTGGACGCCGGCCGGGAACATGCCCGTGCCGCGGCAAGACGGCACGTGGGCCGAGCTCGCCGATGGCCGCGTGCTCGTGGCCGGCGGGTACGACAACGACTGGAACGATACCCTGTCCGTGGACCTCTACGATCCGGCGACGAACGCCTGGAGCGGCGTCGCGTCGCTCTCGCAGGCGCGCCGCAAGCCCGCGTCGATCCGGGTCTCGACCGGCGAGATCCTCGTCGTTGGTGGTGATTCTCCGTCGACGGCCGAGGCATACGATCCGGCGAGCAATACGTGGACGCTCACCGGCGCCATGGTCGCGCACCACGATCGGAGCGTCGCTCTCTCGCGGCTCCCCGACGATCGTATCCTCGTCGTGGGCGGCGGGACGGCGGTCGCCGAGCTCTACGATCCGGCGACGAGATCCTGGGACGCGACGGGCTCGCTCGGCGTCTCGCGCTCGGGGCACTCGGCGGTCCTCTTGCAAGACGGGAAGGTGCTGGTGAGCGGCGGCGCTGGCAATCCGGCGACGGCGGAGCTCTACGATCCGGCCACGGGGACGTTCTCCCCGGCGGGGACGCTGACCTTCGCGCATTCCGGGCACCAGGCGACGAGGCTGCTCGACGGCGGCGTGCTCGTGGTGAGCGGCAACGGCGCCGATCGGTATGACCCGGCCACGAACACCTGGACGCCGACGCAGGCGTTGCTCATGCCGCCCGCCGATTTCACGGCGACGCTGCTCGGTGATGGTCGGGTGCTTGTCATGGGCGCGCCGCACGTCCCGCACGCGCAGGTCTACGAGCCGGCGACGAATGACTGGACGGTGACCGGGCCCCTGGACGTCGCGCGCCGACGTCATACGGCCACGCTGCTCGGAAACGGAATGGTGCTCATCGCGGGCGGCACGGAATGGACGGGCGGCAGCCAGTGCGACCTCCGGAGCGCCGCGGTGTACGACCCCGTGACGAATGGCTGGTCGATGGTGCCGAACCTGAGCAGGCAACGCAGCTCTCCGTCGTCCGTGCTGCTCGATGGCAATCGCGTCCTGGTCTTCGGGGGATTGCTGGGAGGTTGCTCGTCCGGGGACGGCGACCCCGAGGCGCATGCAAGCACGGAGATTTACGAGGGCGGCGTCACCCCGGAGGGCAGCGGCGGAAGCGCAGGCGCGGGCGGGTCCGGTGGAATGGGCGGCTCCGGCGGAAGCGCAGGCACGGGCGGGTCCGGTGGAATGGGCGGCTCCGGCGGAATGGGCGGCTCCGGCGGAAGCGCAGGCGCGGGCGGAAGCGCAGGCGGCTCCGGCGGCAGCGCAGGCGCGGGCGGCTCCGGCGGAATGGGCGGCTCCGGCGGAATGGGCGGCTCCGGCGGAATGGGCGGCTCCGGCGGCTCCGGCGGAAGCGCAGGCGCGGGCGGAAGCGCAGGCGGCGCCGGTGGAATGGCCGGCTCCGACGGTCAGGGCGGTATGGGTGGCGTGAGCGACACCGGCGGCTCCGGCGACGGCGAAGAGCCGGGCGACGGCTGCCGCGCCGCGCGCGGATCCGCGGAGAATAGCGGGAGCCGCTTCGCGGCCCTCGTGGCCCTGGGCGCCCTCTTCGCGCGCCGCCGCAGGCGCTGAAACGCGAGAAGGCTCTCGCAGGCTGTGGAGTGAAGGCGGCCCCTTCGATGCATGGGTAAGTGCCTCCTCAGAAGAATTCGTGGGTGAGCCATTCGGGCTCCAGCAGGTTCCCGAGCGTACGGTAGCTCTACTGCGGGAAGTCGGCCGGGGAAGCGAACCGCCAAGCCGCCAAGGGCGCCAAGAGAACCGGGGAATAGGGGGGATGCCCGGACGGCCACCTTCCCCCTCTCCCCTTGGCGTCCTTGGCGGCTTGGCGGTTCAAAAGCCGGCGGCGTCCGTCACCCATCGAAGGCAGGGCGCCGGCCGCCTGCGCCGGCGACCCGGTGCTTCGCCAGGAGCTTCTGCAGGTAGGTCCGGTTGAACCCGGACTCCCGCGCCGCCTGCGACACGTTCCCTCCGTGCCGATCCATCAGCGCCACGAGGAACGCGCGCTCCAGCTCGGCGACGCCCGCCTCGCGCGCCGCATCGAGCTCGTCGGCGGAGAGCCGCGAGAAGCGCGGCGCCAGCGGCCCGGGGCCTGCCGGCTGAGCCACATCGGACGGGAGCAGATCCACGTCGAGCTCCGGCCCCGCCGCCAGGATGCACGCGCGCTCCACCACATGGGCGAGCTCGCGCACGTTGCCCGGATAAACATGCTCGCCGAGCGCCCGCGCGGCGCGCTCCGTGAAGCGGGGCCGCTCGCCGGGGCGCTTCCAGCAGGTGCGGAGGAAATGCTCGACGAGGAGCGGGACATCGCCCGCGCGCTCGCGCAGCGGCGGAATCTCGATCTCGATCACCTTGAGCCGGAAGTACAGGTCGCGCCGGAACTTCCCTGCCTCGACGAGCGCCGGCAGATCCTGGTGCGTCGCCGCGATCACGCGGACATCGACCTTGTCGGTCCGGTCGGAGCCCACGCGCTGGATCTCGCCGAACTGCAGGAAGCGCAGGAGCTTCGCCTGCACGTCGGGCGCGATCTCCGCGACCTCGTCGAGGAAGAGCGTGCCTCCCTGCGCCGACGCGACCCGCCCGACGCGGTCCCTGTCGGCCCCGGTGAACGCGCCTTTGACGTGCCCGAAGAGCTCCGACTCGAGGATGGTGCCCGGCAGCGCCGAGGTGTGCAGCGTGACGCAGGCCTTGCTGCGCCGCGGGCTGTTCACATGGAGCGCGCGGGCGATGAGCTCCTTGCCGGTGCCCGTCTCCCCGCGCACGAGCACGGTCGCGTCCGAGTCGGCCACCTGCGCGACCGTCTTGAGGAGCGCGAGCATCCTGGCGTCCTGCGTGACGATGCCCTCGAAATCGTAGCGGGCGAAGAGATCGCGCTCGAGGCGCTGGCTCCGTCGGCGCAGCGCCTCGCGCTCGAGGGCCCGCTTGAGGAAGAGCCCTGCGAGCTCGGCGAACTCGGCGACGAAGCGGAGCGCCTCGTCGCTGGCGGCCCGGGACTTGTACTCCACGTAGACCGCGCCGTAGACATCGGCGCCGTGGGCGAGGGGCGCCACGAGCGCGGCGGACGCGCCCGACTCCTCGAGGCTCTTGAGGAGCGAGGACCGCGGCTCGCCGGCGTCCCTGGAGAGGTGGACGATCTGCCGGGTCTCGATGGCCTGCCGCACGAGGCCGCGGCTGAACTTGCGCTCCTTGTCGGAAATCTTCGCCTTGTCGAAATGGACCGCGAACTTCTGCTCGTAGGAGCCGTCCTCACGGACGACGATGAAGCCGCGGTCGGCGCCCGTCGCCTCGAGGACGCGGCGGAGGACGAGCTCGGGAGCCTTCGCGTCATCGTCCTCGGAGAGGAGGATCCTGACGATCTGAAGGAGCGAGGGGTAGAGATCCATGGCCGCAGCGCTCAGGGTACGATGAGGGGGGAAGGGAACACAAAGCGATTCCCCGTGGCGCCGGCGGTGCCGCCGTGGTGTCGCCGGGGAGCGTCGCGACCAATGGCTGGTCGCCCGCGCGCGCACTGATCTGGCACCGGTCGCTGCCGGGGGCGTGGTCCGGGCTGCATCGGGTCGGGGAGGGGTCGGCTTCCGCTGCCTCCTGCGGTACGCACCGGGGGAAATGCCGGAAGCGTCACGGAATCGTCCGGCCGACCAGAGATCGCGGGGTCAGCGCCCGCCATCGGCACGTCCCTCTGTGCCAATGTCGGGTGAGACAGGCTTCCCCTGGAACTCCGTGGAGAGAGAGCGCGGAGAACAGAGTGCGGGCCCCTGGTCCTGCCCTCCGTGCTCGGCGCAACAAGGTGCATTGAAAGGCCGTCTGGGGCGCCGTGCCACCACAATTGCGGTGCTTGGTTGCACAGGCCGGCCGGGGCGTTCCCTGGTTGACAGGGGCGGCGCCGGCCCGCGCATCGGGGCGCGAGTTTGCTCACATTCCGGGAGCATGCTGCAATCATTGTCACGCAAGTGCACATCCCCCGAATGTCCAGATACACGCGGCGCGACGAGAGCGAATATCCCAACCACTGGCCGCATCTCGCTTGCGCCCTTATCTGCCCTTATTTCCTGGCATGCGCATTGCGAACACTTACAAAGGCAGGACGCCGGAGGCTCGGCTCTTCGTCCCTGTCATACGAGTGGGGGGATCGATCATGTTCTTCAAAAATCTTGTTCCGGCGACCTTTCTGGCGCTCGTTACGGCAACAGCATCTCCTGGTCATGCCGACAGGCGCGCCGTGATCGACGGTGAATTCCGGATCCAACCCTACGTATTGCCGAACGGTCAAGGGTATCGGCATCTCACATCGATCATCGACGAAGAAAAGAACGACTTGATCCTTTTCGGCGGCCTGGGCAATGGCCCTCCGTCGCCGCCGACGCCGATGAACCACAATGTGTACACGCTGGATCTGACGAAACGGCCGTCCCAGCAGGAGTGGAAGAACCGAGGGGCCGACGCCGTCGTGGCGGAACCGTGGTTCACAACCACGAACGGATTCGTCCAGTTCGACGACGAATACTATCTTGCATGCGATGATTCCGGCACCGATTCGGTGTATTCCTTCAACGCGGACACGTACAGATTCAAACACCTGTCCACGTCACCCCTCTCGGAGATCAGCGCGGAGGATTGCTGCGCGGTCGGAGTGGAGATACGCGAACGCAACGCATGCGGCGGCAAGGTCGAAAAGAGAATCTATATCATGGGCGGACAAGACCCTAACGCCGAAGGCTCCCTCTCGTTCGTCCGTTACTATTCGATCACGCATGACAGATGGGAGCAGGTGGCGAGCATGAACGTGGAGCGGAGGCACCTGGGCTGTGCCGCTGCCGCGCGGGGCGGGAAAACGTCCATCTATGCGATATCCGGCGGCGATTCATCCATCGGCCAGTCGCTCCGGTCCATGGAGGTGTATGACATCGCGCGAGACAAGTGGACGCTGCATGACAATTTTGGCGTGGGTCGAACCCGGTTCGGCGTACGGAACGTGGACGACAAATATCTCTTGCTGATCGGCGGCGACGCGAATTGCACGGGCGGCGCATGCCAGCCTGATCAGCCGCTCCGCCGGATCGATATCATCGATATCCGGCATCGAGATCCCAGGTTCATCTCCTCCGACGATTATGTGATCCCGGAGCTCAATAGCCCGAGACAATCCCCCGCAACGAGCTTGAGGAGAATGAAGGGCAACAATCAAGAAGACAAATACATGCTTTACGTGGTCGGCGGCAGGACTCGCGACAACGCAGGCTTGGGCGTGTTGACGACGACCGAGGTCTTGTCGTTCTCCAAAATCAACCCCCCAAGGTGAAGGGCGCTCCGTGGCGATGCCCCGGACCGGCCGGCGTCCCGGCGTCCCGGCGGCCAATCATTGGCCCAGCACGCGATGCTCGACGTCGGCCCCGCCGCAAAGCGCGGCAGGGCCGCCGTCCGAGCCCTCAAAAAACAAGATCCTTGACGTTCACGCTTCGGCGAATTCGTAGCGTCCGGCGTCCCCGAGAGGCTCATCCCCTGATGGTCGCGCCATGGATATGCGCCGCGAGATCGGCGTACTTCATGCGAAACCGCCCGCACCCCTCCGGCAGCGGCGCGCGGGGCGGGACGCCCTGGCAGCTGTCCGACCCCGCAGGATTGCGCAGGATCACCGACACAGGCGAGCCGTCCGCCCCCCTCTCGATCTTCTCGCCCGCGACCCAGTGGTATCCGCCTTCCCATTTCAAGAGAACGGGCACCTTCTCCCCGCGCCCCAGCGCCCCGGCGACATCATCAGCGACAGACGCCCCGCTGCGCAGCAGCGCCGAGACGCTCGTGTAGCTGCCGCCCATGATGTCCTGGAACAGGCTCGTGAAATTGCCGAGCGGGACGCGCGAGTCGCCGCCCAGAGCAGCCCAGAACGAGTCGTTGTCCTCGGGGTTGTCGTAATCGAAGATCCAGCTCATCAGGGTCGCGTGGTTCATGAGCGCCGACTGGAACAACCGGTCGATGTCGATGCGGCCCGAGGCGTCGCGCGAGATCGCGTTGCGCGGCATCCTGAGCACGCGGCCGGAGCGGAGCGTCACCTCGCCCGTCTCCCGCGTGATCCCGTCGAGGAGCCGTGTGAACTCGGCCGGATCGGCGCGCAGCAGGACGTACTCCATCGTCCCCGCGCCGCAGGTGCCGTGGCGCGCCCCCTGCTTGACGCGCAGCGGGTTGTCCACGTGCCGGATCGCCTGCGCGAGCACGAGGTGCGGATCGATGCCGCCCTCGAGCACGAGCCTGCCGTCGCGCCGGACGCCCGCCATGGTCGCGAGGTTCGGCAGGAGCGCCCCCGCGTGCAGCCGGCCCGCGGCGAGCAGCCTGTCGAGCGCGGCCAGCGCGCGCGCGTCGCCCCGGAGCGCGCGCCGGACCTCGTCGAGGCGCGCGCTCCGATCGGCGGCGAGCGCGCCGAGGGCGGTGGTCGCGGGCCGGTCGCCGACGGAGTCCACGGCGGGCGGCGGCGAGTCCGGGTCCGGCTCGGCCCCGGGCACGACCCGCGGGAGCCTCCTCGCGTCCGTGAAATAGCCCTGATCGTGGCGCGAGGCCGCGGCGGACGCCTGGACCGCGGACGGCTTGCGGCCGAGCGCCGCCACCTCCTCCGGGCTGAGCCCCGCGGCCCTGGCCATGGCCTCCTCGAGCGGCTGCCTTCGCCGGGCCCCGAGGCGCCTGTCGAGCGCGGCTATCGTCGCGGCGTCCACGATGCCCGTCTGCGGCAGGCCCTCCGCGCCTTGCAGAGCGACGATGGCGGCGTGCGTCTTCGGCCCGAACGAGCCGTCGGCCTTCATCGCGTCGCCGAGCGTGCCGAGCGCCTCTTGCAGGGCGCGCACGCCGTCGCCGTGCGCCCCCTGCGCGAGCGTCGCCGCGCCCGCCGCGACCGCTCTCAACACCTCGTTCGACGCGAGCTCGGGGGCGCCGAGCCCTGTGTTCCCGCTGTCCCCCATGGGTCCCCTCCTGCGATCACCAGGCGCGCTGGGTTCGTCCCAGGATACAGTAGCGCCTGACCGCCCCGCTGCTCATGCCGGCGGCGCGCGGTAGCCCGACGGCTGTCGGCGAGGTGCGACGGGGACGTTGGCACCAGAAGCCGAGACATCCTCGGTCCAGAAACAAGACAAAATCCGCTGGAATATAGAAAAACGTCTCAGCTATCCGGGTAAACTCAGGCCACATCCAGAGAATCCGCTCTCGTACCTAGATTATCGAGAGCCACATCCAGAGAATCCGCTCTCGTATCTTGACTACCGAGAGCCATATCCAGAGAATCCGCTCTCGTATCTTGACTACCGAGAGCCACATCCAGAGAATCCGCTCTCACAACAAGACTATCGAGAGCCATATCCAGAGAATCAACTCTCACAACCAGACGATCGAGAGCCACATCCAGAGAATCGACTCAAACAACCAGCTCGACGCGCCCTGGATCCAGATAAATCACTCAGAAATCAAGCTAACCAGACCGGCCCTCTCGTGCTCGCTCGGCGAAGACATGCCCCGGCTCCACCTCCGAGAGCCGGCGTAGCTGGTTGCCTCTGCAACGTGGCCGATGGCGACGAGCAGAACGCCTCACGTCCAGCCCTGGGCCGGCCGCGCGTCCGCTGGCAGCCGCATCGTGAACGTCGTGCCGCGACCGGGAGCGCTGTCCACATGGACGCTCCCGCCGTGGGCTTCGGCGCAGGCGCGTACCAGCATCAGACCGAGGCCCCATCCGCGCGCGCGGTGCTCGCCTGCGGCGCGGGTGAACGGATCGAACAGCGTCTCTTGCGCCTCCGGCGGGATCGGCGCGCCCTCGTTGTGCACGCTCATCTCGACGCCGTCCCGCAGCTTCGTGATCGCGACGGTGATCGGCGCGTCCTTCGCGCCGTACTTCAGCGCGTTCGAGATCAGGTTCCAGAGCGCGCGTCGCAGCTCCGAGGCACCCCAGATCCCTCGGACACCCTCGTCTGCATGCAGCACGATGCGGTCAGGGTGATCGGCCGCGAGATCGTTGACGAGCTCGCGGCCGATCTCGCTCAGGTTGCACTCCTCGAGCGTGACCGAGAGACGCCGGCCGGCGTGAATCCGATCGGCGTCGAGCAGATCGGTCACCATGCGGTCCGCCCGATCCAGGTTGCGGACGACGATCTCGACCCGCTTCGCGATGCTCGGCCCGTCCGCGTCCGGCTGCGCGGCGAGCAGCGTCGCAGCCAGCCTCGCGGCCGACAGCGGACCGCGGAGATCGTGCGCCAGGACCGCGACGAACTGGTTTCGTACCTCGCGCGCGACGCGGAGGGCGCCGAGCTGGTCGAGCAGCTCGGCGTAGAGTCTGGCGTTGTCGAGGTGGAGCGCGAGCCGCTCGCCGACCGCCGCGATGCGCCGCGTCTCACGGGCGGTGAACGTCCGCTTTTCACGGAGGCCGATGTACAGGACACCCATGAGAGAACGCTGCGGCGGGAGACGGATGCCGAGCAGCGAATGGATGCCGCTGTGCCGGAGTCTATCCGGCACGTCGAGCAACGTGGTCTCCACGTCGCGCATCGATATCGCATAGTCCTGCAAGGCGACGACGCCTGCGAAGGACGATGCGTCGACGGCTCGCACGTACTCGACGAACGGCTCATCGGCCAGGCCCACCGAAGCGACCATCTCCAGCTTCCCGGTCCTGATGTCGTGCAACAGCAGCGCAGCCGTATCGGCGTCCATCGACTCCATGACGATCTCGAGGACCTTCCTCAAGCGCCCCGGCGACAGGGGCGCCTCTCCGCCGAAAGGCTGCAAGAACGGGTCATGGAGCAGCCGCAGGTAGCGCTTCTCTGTTTGCTCGTCCTCCAGGAGGTGTTGCCGGAACGCTCGCGCTATGAACACGGAACGGGCGTGGATCTCGGCGAAGAGGCGATCGATCTCCTCCAAGCTCGGCTGCTCTTCGGCGGCTGCGATGGCCCAGGTGCGAACGATCGCGCGCCCGAGGATGGCGAACTCTTCAAGCGCCTCCTCGAGGCTGAAGCCAGCACGCAAGCGTGAGGACATATGGCTCTCGATGAGCTCGTCTCGCTCGCGGCGCACTTCCTCCCCGTCCCATCCACGGGCGAGCGTCCGCACGTACTTGGGCATCATGTTCGTCAGCTCGGGGCTCGCCAGCCCCCGCGCCGCCGCTGCCCTGTTCGCTTCGCGGGCCCACGCTTCGACGATCTCTGATGCGCGCGCCGCGATGATCTGTTTGATCGTCCGCATCGACCCCCCTCACATCCTTGTCGAGATGATCCTTAAGAGGCTCGACGGGGCTCCTGCCAGTGCGCGTCACCGAGGCTCCGGATCACGCCACCCGAGCGCTTGGGCGCATTCGCCCATGGGCCAGCTTGCCGAGAAGCAGCGCCGCGCCACGTACGCCGACCTCGGCGCCGTCCCACCGAACAAGGTGGCAGAGCTCGTCCGCGGCCCCCTGCACGTGTTCCCCCGGCCGTCTACCGCGACGCCGCGCGCGTTGTTGTGATCACGTAGGCTGAACCTGAAAACCCGCCTGGTCCGCATCGGCAACTCCAAGGGAGTCCGGCTCCCGGAGCCCCTCATCGAGCAAGCAGGCTTGACCGAGGAGGTCGAGCTCCAGGTGCGTGGCAATACCATCATCATTGCCGCACGAAAGTCGCCTCGAAGCGGCTGGGCGGAAGCCGCACAGCGCTTGCACGCCGCGTCGCGTGCCGCTCCTCGAACAAGAGCGGGCATGTCGTCATCGTTCAGCTCCGCACCGTCGATCGGGAGCGTCTCGTCCGCCATCTTGGTCGCAACTCGCCGGCGACCCTGACGCGCGTCCTGGCCGTCCTTCAGGAAATGTTCTCTCCCTGAGCCGAGGAACGCGCGCCGCCGAACACCACAGAGATAGAATAGGCGCTGACACCCGGGACGTGACGAGCCCGGCACCGCGCAGCCCATGAGCACCCCCTCGACCCCCGCCTCCGACGAGGCCGTCCTCCGCGTCCGCAACCTCCACAAGTCCCACGCGCTCGGCGCGACGCCCATCGAGGTGCTCCGCGGCGTCGACCTCGACATCCACGCCGGCGAGATGTGCGCGATCATGGGCCCCTCCGGCGTCGGCAAGAGCACGCTGCTCTCGTGCGTCGCGGGCCTCGAGTCGCCCGATCGCGGCGAGATCCGCGTGCTCGGCGAGGACATGGCCGCCCTCGACGAGCACGGGCGGACCCTCCTGCGGCGCCGCCGCGTCGGCATCGTCTACCAGTTCTTCAACCTCGTCCCGACCCTCACGGGCTACGAGAACATCGTCCTGCCCTACCTCATCGACGGCGCCGCGCCCGACCACGACGCCGCGTCGCGCATGCTCGATCGCGTCGGCATGCGCGCCCGCGCCGAGCACCTGCCGTCGCAGATGTCCGGCGGCGAGATGCAGCTCATCTCCATCGCCCGCGCCCTCGTCCGCCGCCCCGCGCTCGTGCTCGCCGACGAGCCGACCGGCAACGTCAACGTCGCGACCGGCCGCCGCATCATGGCGCTGCTCGCCGACGCCCTCCGCGACGCCGGCAGCGCCATGCTCCTCGTCACGCACAACGCCGAGGACGCCGCCCGCGCCCACCGCGTCGTCTTCATGCGCGACGGCCTGCTCCTGCACGACGCCGCCCTCGCGGGCCCCGCCGTCACCTCGGCCGCCGTCCACGATCGGCTGAAAGAGCTCGGCATCTGAATGCTCCTCCTCCTCCGCGCCCTCTTCCAGCCGCTCGTCCGGATCCTCGCCCTCCGCAACCTGCGCGCCGACCGCTTCGGCGCCATGGCCGCCGTGCTCGGCGTCGCCCTCGGCACGGCCACGGTCAACGTCGTCCTCATCCTCGACGTCGGGACGCGCGCCGTCGAGGCGAGGAGCGCCGTCACCAACCCCGACCTCCCCGTCTTCACCGATCAGACCATCACCCTGCGCGGCCTCCGCCCCGACGGGCAGCCCATCGACGCCGAGGACGCCCAGGAGGAGACCCACGAGGACTACGAGATCATGCGGTCCGCGATCCGCCTCGGCTCGCTCTCCGCGTTCCTCGTCGGCGCGCTCATCGTCTTCTTCACCTTCAACGTCGCCGTCGAGCGCCGCCGCCGCGAGATCGCCCTGCTGCGCAGCGCCGGCGCGCTGCCGCCGCAGGTCGCGGCGGTCTTCGTCCTGGAGGCCCTGCTGCTCGGCGCCTTCGGCGCCGCGCTCGGCCTGCTCGGGTCGATCCCGCTCGCGTACCTCGCCGCGAAGGCGGGCATCACGACGACGGGCCGCGCGCGCATCCCGCTCAACGCCATCGTCCTGCCCTGGAGCGCGATGCTGCTCGTCTGCGGCACCGGCGCCCTGACCGCGCTGCTCGGCGTCCTGCGCCCGGTGCGCGACGCGCTCCGCCTCGACATCGCGCGCGCCCTGCGCCCGCGCTTCGTCGAGGGCGGGGCCGAGCAGCGTCGGCGCATGCGCGGCGTCACGCTGCTCGCGCTGCCGTTCATGGTGCTCGTCTACGGCCTCTTGCGCCCGTTCTTCCAGGAGTCCGTCCCGCTGTTCGCCTTCTTCGTCCTCGAGGCGGGCCTCGCGTGCGCGGCTTTCCTCGCCGCCATCGTCTTCGTCCCGGACCTCGTCGCCCGCCTCGGCGCGCTCGCCGTCCGCCTCGCGCCGCGCCGCTGGGCCGCCGAGCGCCTGCTGTTGCGGCGCCGGGTCGAGCACAGCGGCCACGAGCTCGCCTGGAGCGTCGGCGGCGTGATGATGGTGTTCGCGCTCCTGCTCGCGCTGCACATCGCCACGGCGGCGCTCAAGCAGGAGGTCACGGCCTGGGCCGGCCGCGCCCTCGCGCCCTACGCGTTCCTCTACCCGGACGAGCCGCTCGGCCACGCCGAACGCCTCCTGCCGCGGTTGCCGGAGCGCCTCGTCGCGGCGCGCTTCTCGAGCCGCACCCCGTGGCCCAACGTCGCCTACGCCGTCCCGGCCGACGAGCTCCTCGCGCTCGCCGAGGCCACGGGCCGCGAGGAATCGATCGCGCTCGCCCGCCGCTTCGGCCCGGGCAAGGCGCTCGTCTCCACGATGATGGCCCGCCGCTTCGGCGTCGGCCCCGGCGACCAGCTCGAGGTGGGCGGCCGCGCCGGCACGCGCCGCCTCGAGGTCGTCGGCATCACCGACGAGCTCGGCTACGTCCACGCGGCCGGCGCGTACCGCAACCTGCGCACGTACGCGGTCATCGACGCATCCGACTTCCCGGTCATCTCCCCGTACGCGACCGCGATCGGCCACACGATCGCCCTCGCCGATCCCCAGACCGGCGCCGCGGCGGCGCGCGGCGGCTCCGCGACGCCGCCCTGGGCCGAGCTCCTCGCCGACGTGCCGCGCGCGCGCGACGTCCGGATGCAGACGGGGGTCGAGATCGAGGCCATCCGCCGGAAGGCGACGGGGCGCGACTTCGTGATCTTCGACATGATCCTCGGCTTCACGACCGTGCTCGCGGCGATCGGCGTGGCGAACCAGATGGTCCTGGCGCTGCACGCGCGGCGCCGGGAGCTCGCGCTGCACCGCGTGCTCGGCATGACGGCGGGGCAGGTCCGCCGGATGGTGCTGATGGAGGGCGCGCTGGTGGGCGCGCTGGGCGGCGCGCTGGCCGTGCTGCTCGGGATCCCGCTGGGCTCCGCGGCGCTCGGCGCGCTGCGCACGGTGTCGACCTTCGAGGTCGAGTTTCATATCCCGCCGGAGTACGGCCTGTTCACGGCGCTCGGCGCGACCGCGGTGGCGCTCTTGGCGTCGCTCTACCCCGCGCGGAGCGCGGGGCGGAGCAACGCGGCGGAGTCGGTCCACTACGAGTGACCAAGAGCAGGAGCGCGCGCCCGTCCATCACGAAACCCGCCCGGCCGTCGCGGGCTCTTCTCCCCCGATCGCCCCCGGCGTGCCGCCGCGAAGCGCTCGGACGCGGCGCTTGCGCAGAGGCGTTCAGCATGACAAGCCACGTGGCATATCGTGGGCGCGACCACACTCCCGCGGGCACGTGCGGCGGTGCCTCCGGCGCGTTCACCGCAAGGGGCAACCCGCTCTCGAAAGTAACTGTCACGGACAGCCTCGCTAGCCGTTGACCGCGAGCCAGCGCGCCCCGGCGCCCAGCGTCCCTGGCGTTGACGTGCCCTCTCCGCGCCCACCGGGACGGCCGCCGCGCCGCGCGCGGCGCGCCCGCTCATGAAATCGCTCAGGCCGGACGCGGAGAGCGGGACATCGGTGTGCTCGCGTCGCGGCGACCCCGGAGGGGGTGACTCTCTCCCTGGCACAGCGGTGCTCCGCTCGACTTCTGCGCTCGCTCCTTGCTCCTGACCGCGACTGACAGCGACGGATCGACCCTCGTCCGAGAGGAGGTATGTGTGTTATTGGACCAGCGGTTTGTGCAGATCTGGATCGGAGCCCTGCTCGCGCTCGCCTCCGCTCCAGCCGGAGCGACGCAGCCCCCGGCCAGCACCGCGCGCTCCGAGGCGGGCTGGGGATATCACCCTCCTCCGGACGAGCGCGCGGTGTCCTCCCAGGGTTTCTGCAGCCTCGATCTACCCTACACCGAGCCGCCCTTCCTGGCAGACCAGACGACCGGCATCGCCTGCCCCGGTTACGCCACGCAATCGCCGATCTGCACGGGGCCTTTCTGCCCAGCCAACGGCGTTTGCCCGGGGACGAGGGCGCTGCACGAGGACCTGAATGCTTGCCAGGGGGCGGCCTGCTGCCTGCCAGGCTCCGTCGACCCGGACGGCGTGGTCAACGTCCTGCCCTACCTGGCGAGGCCGGCGGAATGGCCGTTCTCCGCCGACGCAGGCATCGACCGCAGCACGAACGTCGACGACAGCCCGGGCATCGCGACGGCCATCGAGTGCGCGGCGTCGCTGAGCGCCAGCAGGCGCACCGTGGCTTTCGCTGCCGGGCGTTACGTGCTGCGCACCCCGCTGCGGCCGCACCATGACGCGCTCACCCTGGAGGGGCCGGAGCTGTCTCCCGAGGCCAGCCCGGGCGATCCCCGGACCGCGACCCTCGTGGCGATCCCCTGCAATCCGGAGCAGTACCCCGGGGCCATCCAGGTCACCCGGGTCGTCAAGCCGGACGGGACCACCATCAGCGCGGTCCGGGGGCTCTGGATCCGCAATCTGCAGATCGCGGCCACGGAGGGGCCACGCAGGACGGCGAACAGCGGCATCCAGCTGAACACCTGCTCGGACTGCAAGGTGGAGAACGTCATCATGCGCTACTCGCCCCTCGTTCCCCAGCTACCTTCCTGCAAGCCGAGCAACCTGGAGGGCATCAGCTTCACCTGGGGCTCCGGGGGCGTCATCCGGAACGTGCTCGTGGATGGCTTCTCGAAGAGCGGCATCTACCTGTCCTCCATCGCCGGGTACCACGACACGCCGCCCATCCTCGTGGAGAACTGCGAGATCAGGAACATCAACGGCCCGGTCGGCGCCAGCGGGATCAAGATCGTCACCGCCAACGTGACCGTGCGAAACTGCCATGTCCACCACAACATGATCCACCCCGGCGACGGCTCCACCACGGTCAGCGGCGGGCATGGCCTCTGGATCTCCACCCAGATCGCCCCTGGGCCCGGGATCCCGAGCCCGGTGCCGGAGAACGTCGTGGTCAAGGACAGCTACTTTCATCACAACGGCGGCGCCGGCGTCGTGCTCGCGAGCCCCATCGAGGACGAACGTCCGACGGGGATCCTGATCAAGAAGGTCAAGTTCGCTTACAACGGGAGCCATGGCGTCCACGTGCAGGCAGGCGCCGGCGTGGCGTTCCTGGACGTCTGGTCCTGGGGAAATGCGCTCTACGGCGTGCTCCTGAGCTCGCGGACGACGCTGCCCGCGACCTCGGCCCGGGTAGAGGATGTGACCCTGGAGAACCTGCTCGTCTTCGACAACGCCCTGCGCTTCGCGTCGGGCTCCTTTCCCGGCATCCGGATAGAGGCCAGTGACGTCACGATCCGCGGCGGCACGGTGGCTCGCTGCGAGCCCTGGCGCGGGATGCAGTCGCGATCCATCCAGCAGCAATGCTGGCTGTCGGGGCCGGCCGGCGCGCAGGTGCTCTTTCCTCCGGAAGAGAACGTCATCTCGGACGTGAGCACCTACGGCACGAGCGCGCCGGAAGTGCTCGCGTGCCCCCATTGACGAGCGGCGGGGGCCCGCGCTGCGCCGGCTCACTTCCCCCGCCTGCGCCGCTGGGGGGCCGGCCGGCGGCGCGTCGTCGACTCCGCGGCGAACGGCCTGTCGCCGAGGCGCAGCGCGCTCCGCTGCTCCGGGTCGAGCCGCTTCACCGCCGCCCGGAAGTCCTCGCGGGCCAGCCGTAGCCGGTTCTGCCCCGTGTTCTCGTTGATCTGGAGCTCCCGGGCGATGTCCACGACCGGGATGTCCAGCATGTCGTGCATCACCAGCATGACCCGCCGCTGCGGGTCGAGGCTGGCGAGCAGCGCGTCGATCACCTCCGCCCGCTCCATCGCCTCCAGCCGCTGCTCCAGGCGGGGCCGGCTGTCGGCGCCGGCGGAGATCGCGGTGAGCCGCAGGCCGTCCGGGATCTCGCGGCGCCGATAGGCCCGGTCGCGGTAGTGGCTGACCTGCCGCCACGCGATCCCGTAGAGCCACCGGTAGAGCGAGTCCCACACCCGCCGCGGCTGCCCCTCCCCGATCCACGGGAGCACCGCGCTGAGCGGCACCGGCTCGTGGTCCTCGTCCTCGAAGTCGTCCTCGAAGAAGTCGTCCTCGTCGCGCCGCCCCTGCAACGCGCGCAGCAGGCGGCTCGCGTCGAAGGTCTCCAGATTGCGATAAGCGGCGAGGAGGACGTCGTGCAGCACGTCCTCGCGATCGTTCGCCCCCACGCCAACCCCCCGGAGCAACCCGCGAAGGAAGGGAACGCCCACCTCGTGCACCACAGCGAAGCTGAGATGTTTGGCGCGGAGGTCATCATCTGATCGTGATTCCACATATTATTTTTACTGACCCTCTTTCCGGGTCGTTTTGGAACCCTCCTCCACGCGCCAAAATCACTTGTTTTGAAGCATTTTGTGACGAGCTCACCAGCGACTGACGCGGAGTGAAACGCAGCGGCCCGCCGCGGTGGTGCGTGGCGCGCGCCAGCCTTCATGTCGCGTCCGGAGATCCGATGCGCCGTGACCAGAAGCCGTGACCTGCTGGCCGGGTATCGTGCAATTTGTGCGTTTCTCCAGGGAAAACGCGGGCCGCGCCCTCCCGCCGGCCCCCCGCGCGCCGGCCTCCGCCGCGGCCCCGCGGGGCTCCCCCGGCGCCGTCACGCCGTCACGCCGTCACCCGTCCACCCGCCGCCCACCCGTCGCTTCCCCGCCGGGGCCGCCCCCTTGCCGCCCGCTCTCCCGGCCCGTAGGGTGACGGCGCCGTGCCCCTCACCCAGCTCCGCCGAAGCGCCGGCGCCGCCCCCCGCGACCTGACCGCCTTCCTGCCGACGACCCGGGAGGAGATGCGCGCGCGGGGCTGGGACGCGCTCGACATCCTGCTCGTCAACGGCGACGCCTACGTCGACCACCCCGCGTTCGGCGCCGCGATCATCGGCCGCTTCCTCGAGGGTCGCGGCTTCCGGGTCGGCGTCGTCTCCCAGCCCCGCTACCAGGACACGAGCGACCTCCTGCGGATGGGCGTACCCCGGCTCATGGTCGGGGTCACCGCCGGCAACCTGGACTCGATGCTGAACAAGCTCACCGCGCAGAAGAAGGTCCGCAGCGAGGACCAGTACTCGCCGGGCGGGCAGGTGGGCCTCCGCCCCAACCGGGCCTCGATCGTCTACGCGAACCTCTGCCGCCAGGCGTTCCCCGGCGTCCCCATCGTCCTCGGCGGCATCGAGGCGTCGCTCCGGCGCATCGCGCACTACGACTACTGGTCCGACCAGGTCCGCCGCTCGGTCCTGCTCGACGCCAAGGCCGACATGCTCATCTTCGGCATGGGCGAGAAGGCCGTCTGGGAGGTCGCCGATCGCCTCCGGCGCGGCGAGCCCGTCCGGGCGATCCGCGACGTCAGGGGCACCGCCGTCCCCCTGCGCAAGGGCGAGTGGGAGCACATCGAGGGCTCGCGCTACGTCGCCGACGGCAAGGCGGTGATCCTCCCGAGCTACGAGGAGGTGGCCGCGGACAAGGGCGCCTTCGCGGAGATGTCGCGCGCCTTCCAGTTCGAGACGAACCCCGGCAACGCCCGCCCGCTGCTCCAGGCGCACGGCGCCGAGGCGGTGTACTTCAACCCGCCCGCGTTCCCGCTGGAGACGGGCCAGATGGACGCGCTCTACGACCTGCCGTTCACGCGGGTGCCGCACTGGTCGTACGACGCGCCGATCCCCGCGTACGAGACGGTGAAGCACTCGGTCGTCACGATGCGCGGCTGCTTCGGCGGCTGCACGTTCTGCTCGATCACCGAGCACGAGGGCCGGGTCATCCAGTCGCGCTCGGCGGACAGCATCCTGCGCGAGGTGCGGGCGCTGCGGCGCATGGACGGCTTCCGCGGCGTGCTCAGCGACCTCGGCGGGCCGACCGCGAACATGTACCAGATGCGGTGCAAGGACGAGGCGATCGAGAACGCCTGCCGGCGGCTCTCGTGCGTCTTCCCGGAGGTCTGCGAGAACCTGAACACCGACCACGGCCCGCTGCTCAAGCTGATGAAGGCGGTGCGCGAGGAGCAGGGGATCAAGAAGGTCTTCATCGCCTCCGGCGTGCGCTACGACCTCGCGGAGCGGTCGCCCGAGTTCATCGAGGAGCTCGCCACACACCACACGGGCGGCCAGCTCTCGGTCGCCCCGGAGCACAACAAGAAGGACGTGCTCGACAAGATGAAGAAGCCGGGCATCGAGAGCTACGAGCGCTTCGCCGAGCAGTTCCGGTGCGCGAGCGAGGAGGCCGGCAAGAACCAGTTCCTCGTGCCCTACTTCATCTCGGGGCACCCCGGCTCGACGCTGCGGGACATGGTAGACCTCGCGATCTACCTGAAGAAGAGCGGGATGAGGCCGCGCCAGGTGCAGGATTTCATCCCGACGCCGATGTCGATGGCGGCCTGCATGTACCACACGGGGATCGACCCGCTCACGCGGGAGCCGGTGTACACGGCGAAGGACCTGCGCGAGAAGAAGCTCCAGAAGGCGCTGCTCCTCTACTGGGACCCAGCGCACCACGACGAGGCGCGGGAGGCCTTGATCAAGGCGGGCCGTGGGGATCTCATCGGCACGAAGCCGCACTGCCTCGTGCCGCCGGCGGCCGGCAAGGGGGCGCCGCCGCGCTACCTCGCCAAGGTCCGCGGGGAGCGCCGGGGGAAGCCAGCCGATGCGACACACCGCCGAAATCGATAGGGATCGGGCGTTCACCGCGAAGCTCGGCGATCGCGGGCTGTTCCCGCACCTCGCGCCGCTCGTCTACGTGAACCACGCGGGGATCTCGCCGCCGTCGCGGCCGGTGCGCCTCGCGATGATGGCGCTGCTCGACGACTACGCCGCGCAGGGGGCGGCCGCGTTCCCGGCGTGGTACGCGCAGCGGCTCCGGCTGCGGGAGAAGCTCGGCCGGCTCATCGGCGCCGCGGCGGCTGACGACATCGCGCTGGTCCAGAGCACGACGCGCGGGCTCACGGACATCGCGCTGTGCTTCCCCTGGCGGCCGCGCGACCGGGTGATCCTCTTCGAGGGGGAGTTCCCGGCCAACGTGACCCCGTGGCAGCGCGCGGCCGCGATCTTCGACCTGGAGGTCGTCTTCCTGCCGCTCGGCGGCTTCGCGGACGGCAGCGGCTCGGGCCTCGCCCGGCTGGAGGGCGAGCTCGAGCGCGGGGCGCGGCTCGTCGCCGTGAGCGCCGTGCAGTTCCAGACCGGGCTCAGGATGCCGCTCGCGGCGATCGGCGCGCTCTGCCGCGCGCACGGCGCCGAGCTCTGCGTGGACGCCGTGCAGGCGGCCGGCGCGACGCCGGTGGACGTGGAGGCGGCCGGCGTCGATTACCTCGCGTGCGGCGGCCACAAGTGGCTGATGGGCCTGGAGGGCACGGGCTTCCTCTACATCCGCCGCGAGCGCCTGCCGTCGCTGCGGCCCGCGGTGGCGGGCTGGCTGAGCCACGAGGACGCCGTGAGCTTCCTGCTCCAGGGCCCGGGCAAGCTCCGGTACGACCGGCCGATCCGGCAGCGCGCCGACTTCGTCGAGGGCGGCAACCTCAACGCCGCGGGCTTCGCCGGGCTCGAGGCGGCGGTGGACCTGATCCTGCAGATCGGGGTCGAGCGGATCCACGAGCATGCGAACCGGTTCCTCGACCCGCTCGAGGAGGCGCTCCGGGAGCGCGGATGGGAGAGCCTGCGGCCGGGAGATCCGGCGCTGCGGGGTTGCTCGCTCGGGGTGAGGCCGCCGGGCGGCGCCTCGGTGGTCGAGCTGTACCGCGAGCTCACCCGCCTCGGCATCGCCTGCGCGATCCCGGACGGCGTGCTGCGCTTCTCGCCGCACTGGCCCAACGCGCTCGACGAGTGGGAGCAGGTGCTGCTGTCCGCGGACGAGGCGCTGGGGCGCGTCGCGACGAGGTGAGTCGGCCCCGCGCGCGGCGCATCGAGCGATGCCGTCGCGATGAAACCTGAGAGAGCGATGCACGGAGACTCCGCGATGCATGGCTGTCCACGGATCCATTGCGATGAGTTCGGTCGGGACATCCTCGACATGCTCTCCTGGACTGACTGGCTGCGGCGGCGGAAGACGTCTCTCTCGCCCAGCACCGCCGCGACGACTCGCTGCTAGCTGGACTCCTCGCTCGCGACAGAGGGCGCTGCGGCGCGAGCGTCCTCGTCTCCCAAGAACGAATTTGCGGTGACGAAGCGGCGCTATCCGCCGCTGCTCGCCGAGCCCCTCACCCGCGCCGTCCCGCTCGGGGATGTCGTTATGCGTTCTGTCGACATGTCGCATTCCGTGCTGCGGCTGTCTGACATCCACGCATTGCAGGACCCACCTTCACACCAAGGCCTATCGAGGCAGCGCCCTCCCTCAACGCCATCGATGTTCACCCTCCTTGACACGCGCGAAACCGAAGAGGACGATGAGAACGGCAAATAAGGACGGGATCGTCCTTCACGTGACCTAACCATCCGCGTGCGCTCGTGCGCTGGGGGGCTCCGCAAGGCGCTCGACAGCAGCGAGCCGCTGTGGACCGCCTTTCAATCCAAGCTCGGGTCATTGGCTCCGGCGCCGCACACGGCGCCGGTCCGTCAGGGTTTACCACCGACAGGGAGAGCCACATGCCGCGTCATAGAACATCCATTCATGCACTCTGGTTTTGCATCACCGCCGTCACGTCCTGCATCGCGGAGGTCGATCCAGCGAGCACGGACAGCGCCGAGGAGACTCGGCCTCACGGGCAACAGGGGCCCGACGCCGCGTCCCTGGAGCGCCGCGCGGCGTTCATCGCGACAGTTCAGAGACAGGCGTCTTCTGCGTACAATGTGAGCCTCAACACGGCGGGCGCGCGCGCCGCGGTGAGCGCTCTGAATCCGGCGCACGGCCTCGTCTCCGAGTTCACGTCGGCCGGCGTCACCGTGACCCGCGAGAGCTCGGTGAGCGCGGGTCGAATCACGATGAAGCTCGCGCGTTATGGCTGCGAGGGGGAGCTCGTCCCCCTGGACGTCGCGGCCGAACCGCGCGGATCAAACAACCGCGTCGAGCTCAGGCACCTAGCCCGGTCCGGGGGCCTGAGCGTCACGGAGTGGTACCTGAACGGCCCCCTCGGGCTGGAGCAGGGCTTCTCCCTGGATTCGCCGCCTCCATGCCGTCTCGACGGCGAAGGCAAGGTGGAGCTCGAGATCGCGCTCGGGGGCGATCTCTCGCCGACGCTAGCGGAGGACGGCCAGTCGGTGCAGCTCTTGGACCAGGCCGGCGCGGCCGTGCTGCGGTATGCCGATCTCGTCGTTCAGGACGCGCGCGGGAGCGTGCTTCCGGCGGAGATCAAGCTGAGCGACGCGAGCCTCTCGATCGTGGTGGACGACGCCGGCGCGACCTATCCGCTCGAGGTCGACCCGCTCATCGCCACGGAGCAACACGTGCTCTATGCCAGCGATGCCTCGAGCGACGACTATTTCGGGTGGTCGGTGGCCGCCTCGGGGGACACCGCGGTGGTCGGCGCCATGGGCGCCGAAGCAGCGTACGTGTTCGTGCGCGACGGCGCGTCGTGGTCCCAGGCGGCCGTGCTCACCCCCAGCGATGGTCTGCCTGGCGATTTCTTCGGCGTTTCCGTGGCCATCGACGGGGACACGATCGTCGTCGGAAACAGCACGTCGGCTCGCGCCGCCGAGCGCCGCGCCGCGTACGTGTTCGTGCGCAGCGGCGACGCGTGGCATGAGCAGCAAAAGCTCGTCGCGAAGGACAGCCCAGGCGGCGACAGCCGGTTCGGATACACCGCCGCGATATCGGGCGACACGATCATGGTCGGGGCGCCCAACGATCATGGCCCGGGCGGCGCGTACATCTTCGTCCGGAGCGGCGCCGCGTGGGAGCAGCAGGCCAAGCTCGCCCCCGGCCGCGACGGACGCAGCCAGGGCTACGCCGTCGCCCTGCACGGCGACACCGCGGTCATGGGCAGCGACTGCGACGACGGTTCAAGAGCGCGTTCGTGTCAAGTCTACGTGTTTACCCGCGCCGGCGACGCCTGGTCCGAACAGGCCATCCTTTACCCGCCGGTCGGAGCGACACCGCATTACAGGTTCGGCGGCTCGCTCTCGTTGAGCTCGGACACGCTGGCGGTAGGCACCATCGTCTACAATGAGTATGGCCCTGACAGGCTCGCCGCCGTGGTCTTCGCGCGCGGCGAGGGCGCGTGGAAGCAGCAGGCCATGCTGCACTCCAGCGACGTCGATGCTCCGGGCTGGGGCGGCTGGTATCGCAACGCCAGCGTCGCCGTGTCCGGGGACAGGCTGGTCCTCGGCGGAAGCGACGACGGTGAACAGGGACCGAGCATCTTCGCCAGGATCGGCGATGTGTGGACGCCGCAGGGCGCGGCCGAGAGCTCCACATGGAACAGGCGGGATGTTCGCGTGGCGCTCTCGGGAGACACGCTGATCGCCGGCACCTGGACCGACGACGCTCGCGGCTCCAGCGCCGGCGCTGCTCATGTCATCCAGCTGCGAGAGGGTCCGCCGCCTCACCTCGTGGGCGCCCGCGCCTTCGTCGATCGTGCCGCCGACAAGCCATTTGTGCTCGACAACCCCGACACCAACAGGTTCGGGACGCCGAGCAGCATCAACTGGGCGAACTTCACCGGGACCACGCAGGGCGCGTCGCTGTTCACCCTGTCCCTCCTGCACGAGGATCCCACGCTGACGACCTCGATCCTCCGCGGCTGGTGGGGATCCACGAGCCCCACGTCCGCTAGCCTGTACGGCCACGTGGTCGCCGGGAACCACTTCAAGCGGATCTCGAAGATCGGCGACATTCTGCCTGGCGATCTGCTGGTCATCAACTACACGGACGGCGGCTCGGGACACACGGCGATCGTCGATGCGTACCCGACCGCCATCGCGCCGGCCATCGAGCCCGTCGTCTCCGGCACGACCCAGTATTCGCTCCGGGTCATCGACTCGACGAGCACCGCCCACGGATGCGCCACGGACCCGAGCACGGGAGACACGCGATGGGTGCCGGCCGATCCCACCAAGCCGTGCCGCGGCGGGAGCACGGATGGGGGGGCGGGCAGGGGCACCATGCGTCTTTACGCCGTCTCCCCGGGCCAGGCGAACGCCGGGAACCTCACCGGGTACAGCTGGAGCCTCACGTCGGGCTCCGCGTACTTCCCGCAATCCGGCGCGCGGCCCCACGCGATCGGGCGGCTCGTCCGCTGACCTCGCTCACCGCCCCCGCTCGTAGTCGAGCGCGGCCTTCTCCACGACGTCCCAGTCCCGCGCGGCCCGCTCGGCCTCGGCCACGAGGTCCGCGGTGAACAGCGTGAGCCCCCAGATGCCGTTGTCTCGCCGCCGGAACGGGTACCGCGTGCCGCGCGCCGTCTCGACCGTGGCCCGCTCGCCCGTCACCTCCACCTTTTCGATGCCGGACAGGTCGCGCCGGAGGCGCGCGACGAAGCCCTGCTTCGTGGCCATGTCGACCCACACATCCGCCCCGTCCTCGGCCATCGCGTGCGCGCGGTACTGCTCCAGCAGGCGCGCGCGCTCCGGCTCGGGGTAGCTCGCCTCGATCCGCTCGCTCGCCTTCCGCCGGTAGTCGCGGATGGTGTACGCCGCGTGCTGCGCCTGGTCCTCGAGGTACGCGAAGCACGCGCGCGGATCGTTGACGCCGATGCTGTTCGCGATGCGGAGATAGGCGCCCTCGGGCGTCGTGTCCGGCGGAAATCGGCCGAGCTTGACCACGACGAGCACGAGGGCCAGCGCGCCGGCGATGGCGGCGCCCCAGGCGATGGCACGGCGGCGGGTCATGTCCGGCTCATCTCTCGCTCTCCCGAACCGCCGGGCACGCTAGTCGATGTGCCCGCCGAACTGCAGATAGAGGGACGTTACCCGCCCCCGGTCGAACGCGGGCCCGAGCGGCCTGTCCAGCGCGAGGAGCAGGCCGGCCCGCATGAAGAAGGTCTTCTGGCTGTCGTACACGAAATACGGCAGCAGCGAGACCTGCCCCTGATCGCCGTCGACCGACGGCACCCACACCGTCTGGAGCGCCACGCCGCCGCCGAAGCCGGAGCGGCTCTGGAGCTCGGGCTCGACCTTCGCCTGGAACACCGCCTCGAGATCGTCGGAGTCGTCGAGGAAATCGCGCGCGATGCCGCCCCCCACCGGGATGAAGAACGTGAGGTCCCCGCCCGCCCGGAGCACGAAGGACCTCCCGAAGCGGTACTCGATGCCGCCCAGGCCGCCGACCGGGAGCGCGTTCGCCGCCCAGAGGTGCAGATCGTAATAGGCCATCGCCGCCGCGCTGAAGCCCCTGGCGGCGTGCCAGTCGTAGCCGTCGACCGCGCCGAGCGGCAGCCCGGCGCGGCCGCCCGCGTACCACGTGAGCTTGCGGTCCGCGTCCGAGTAGTAGAGCGTGAACGTCGGGTTGCCGAGCGCGGCGCGCGACTGGCGGCCCGGATCCTCGAAGTCCCCCGGGCCGTCGAAGGAGAGCGCCAGCGGGAACTTCAGGTTGATGAACAGATCCGGCGACGGCTCGAACTGCACGAACGGGACGGCGGCGAGCGATGTGCCGAAATCACGGGCGCTCCACAGGTAGAGATCCACGCCCGCGTCCGAGCGGTGCACCGGCGGATGCCAGGCGTGCGCCTCGGAAGGGGCGGCGAGGAGCGGAGCAGCGGCGGAGACCGCCAGGGCGAATGCTTGAAGCCATCGGGGCGTGCTCATCTCGAGAACTGCCCTACCGAGATCCTCCCCGCGCCGTCAACCGCGTCGCGCTCCCCCTTCCTGAGAAGCCGGAGCGCCCCTACGATGCGCACCATGTCCCGCACGAGACCAGAGGCCCCATTCCTCGATGCGCTCCGGCGTTCGATCCTCGTGTTCGACGGCGCGATGGGCTCGCTGCTCTACGAGCGCGGGGTGTTCGTCACCCAGAACTTCGAGCAGCTGAACGTCGCGCGCCCCGATCTCGTGAAGAAGATCCACGCCGAGTACGTCGCGGCGGGCGCGAACGTCATCGAGACGAACACCTTCGGCGCGAACAGGTTCCGGCTCGAGCGGTACGGGCTCGTCAACGAGGTGCGCAACTTCAACCTCGCGGGCGCGCGCCTCGCGCGCGAGATCGCGGGCGGCGACGCGTACGTCGCCGGCTCGATCGGCCCGACGGGGCTCGTGCCCGGCGTCGCCACGCGCGACGACCTCGCCGCCGCGTCCGCCACGTTCGCCGAGCAGGCCGGCGCGCTCGCCGAGGGCGGCGCGGACCTCCTGATCCTCGAAACATTTCGCCATCTCGACGAGATCAAGCTCGCCATCGACGCGGCGCGGTCGGCCGCGCCGGGGCTCCCGGTCCTCGCGTCGATGACGTTCGACACGAGCGGCGTCGCGGCGGACGGCAGCGAGCCGGAGCGCGTCGCGCGGACGCTGCGGGACTGGGGGGTCGAGCTGCTCGGCGTCAACTGCGGCGACGGCCCGCAGCTGTCGCTCGCGATGGCGGAGCGGATGGCGACCGCGGGGCTCCCGCTCTGCGTGCAGCCGAACGCGGGCCTGCCGCGCACGGTCGACGGCCGCCAGCTCTACATGGCGACGCCCGAGTACTTCGACGTCTTCGCCCGCCGCATGATCCAGGCCGGCGCGGCGATGATCGGCGGCTGCTGCGGGACCACGCCGGAGCACGTCCGGTGGATGGCCAAGTCGGCCCGCATGCTCCGGGGCGGCGCCGCGCCCGAGGCCGCCGCGCGCCCGCACGTCACGATGGACGCGCCCACGGGGCTCGAGCCCACGCCGCTCGGCGAGCGGAGCCCCCTCGCGGCGAAGATCGCCGCGGGCAAGTTCGTGGTCTCCGTCGAGGTGAACCCGGCGCCGGGCCTGAACCCCGAGAGCGCGCTGAGCGCCGCGAAGATGCTCATCGACAGCGGCGTCGACGTCGTGAATGTCGCCGACGGCCCGCGCGCCACGGCGCGCATGACGAACCTCGCCTTCTGCTCGCTCCTGGTCCAGCGCTACGGCATCGAGCCGATCCTGCACGTCTGCGGCCGCGACCGGAACCTCATCGGCCAGATGGCGCACCTGCTCGGCGCCCACGCGATCGGCATCAAGAACCTCGTCATCATCACGGGCGATCCGCCGAAGGTCGGCGACTACCCGGAGGCGACCGCCGTCTACGACCTCGACTCCATCGGGCTGCTCCACATGGCGAGCACGATGAACCGCGGCCTCGACCCGGCCGGCAAGCCGATCCCGGGCGGCAAGACGTCGTTCCTGCTCGCCACGGGGCTCGAGCCCGGCGCCCAGGACCTCGACAAGGAGATCGCGCGTCTGGAACGGAAGCGCGCGGCGGGGGCCGACATCATCATGACCCAGCCGGTCTTCCACCAGGATCTGCTCGAGAAGGTGCTGCGGCGCATCGAGCACCTGGGGATGCCGGTGCTCGTCGGCGTGCTGCCGCTGGTCAGCCACAAGAACGCCGAGTTCCTCCACAACGAGGTGCCCGGCATGCAGATCCCGGAGGAGATCCGCGAGCGCATGCGCAAGGTGCCGGCCGGCCCCGAGGCGCGCAAGGAGGGGGTGAAGATCGCCCGCGAGATGCTCTTCTCGGTGCGCGACCGGGTGCAGGGGGCCTACCTGATGCCGCCCCTCGGCAAGTACGAGCTGGCGCTCGAGGTGCTCGACGGCCTCAAGACGGGCTGATCCGCCCGGCGGCCCGCCCCCGCGCACGAGTTCTTGCTTGCAGCGCCGGGCGCCGCGCGTGGAAACTCCGCGGAGATGTCCATCGAGTACCGGCTCCACTCGCGCTGCGCCTGCGGCTCCGTGCTGTCGTCGTCCGAGTTCGCCGCCGCGTCGCGGCCCTTCACGCTGGCCGGGACGAAGCGCGTCTACGAGCGCTCGCGCCCCTTCACGATCCGGCACATCGCCCTCGATCTCGCCCTCGACGTCGAGGCGCGCTCGATCCGCGGCACGGCGCGGCTCGACGCGGTCCGCGTCGACCCCGGCGCGCGCGAGATCGCGCTCGACGCGATCGGCTTCGACCTCGAGGCGGTCGAGATCAGCGCCGGGGCCGGCCGCGCCGCGAAGCCCAAGCGCGGCGCGGGCAAGGCGGCGAGCGGCGCGCTCCACCCGGCCGAGCACACGTACGACGGCGAGACGCTCCGCGTCGCCGTGCCGCTCGACGAGGCCGAGGTGTCGATCCTGGTCCGGTACCGGGCGACGCCGCGCCGGGGGATCTACTTCCTCCAGCCGGACGAGCACGTCCCCGACCGCCCGCGCCAGGTCTGGACGCAGTGTCAGGACGAGGACGCGCGCCACATCTTCCCGTGCATCGACAAGCCCCATATCAAGCAGACGACCGAGCTCCGCGCGCAGGTGCCGCCGGGCTGGTACTGCCTGTCGAACGGCGAGCTCGAGAGCGACGCGAGATCGCAGAAGGAGGGCGTCTATCACTACCGGCTGGACGAGCCTCACCCGAGCTACCTGTTCACGCTCGTGACGGGCGAGTTCGCCCGCATCGACGACGCGGCGCTCGACATCCCGCTCGCGTACTTCGTGCCGAAGGGGCGCGAGGAGGACGGCCGCCGCACGTTCGCTCGCACGCCGGACATGATCCGCCACTTCAGCGAGAAGCTCGGCGTCAAATATCCCTTCCGCTGCTACGCGCAGGTGGTGGTGAGCGACTTCATCTTCGGGGGGATGGAGAACACGACCGCCACCACGATGTACGAGCACATCCTGCTCGACGAGCGGGCGGCGCTCGACATCTCGTCGGACGATCTCATCGCCCACGAGCTCGCGCACCAGTGGTTCGGCGATCTGGTGACCTGCCGCGACTGGTCGCACGGCTGGCTGAACGAGGGATTCGCCACGTTCATGGAGCACGTCTATCGGGAGCACCACCTCGGCGCCGACGAGTACGATCACGGCCTGAAGGCCGATCTCGACTCGTACCTTGGCGAGGCGCGCGGGCGTTACCGGCGGCCCATCGTCTGTCAGGACTACGACGCGCCGCTCGACGTCTTCGATCGCCACCTCTACGAGAAGGGCGGGCTCGTGCTCCACCTGCTCCGCCGGGAGCTCGGGGACGAGCTCTTCTGGCGCGGGGTGAGCACCTACCTGACGCGGCACGCGCGCGGGGTCGTGGAGACGCGGGATCTCGCCCGCGCGCTCGAGGACGTGAGCGGCAAGTCGCTGGAGCGCTTCTTCGAGCAGTGGGTCTTCCGCGCCGGGCACCCCGAGCTCGACGTGAAGATCGAGATCGAGGGCGACCAGTGCACCGTGACGGTGAAGCAGGCGCAGGCGGCCGGGCAGCCCAGCCGGGAGCACGCGCTCCAGCCGGACGCCTCGACGCCGCCCGTCTTCGCGTTCGACCTGGTGCTCGATTTCGGCTTCACGGAGGGCAAGGGCTCGGTCACGCGGCGCGAGGTGCGGCGCGTGGATCAGGCGGCGCACACCTTCGTCATCCCGCTCCCGCGGCGGCCTCGCTTCGTGGTGGTGGATCCGGACCTCAGGATCCTGGGCGAGGTCAGGGTCGACGCGCCCGGCGATCTCCTGCGGGCGCAGCTCGCCCACGCGCCCACGGCGCGCGGCCGCATGCTCGCCGCGAAGCCGCTCTCGCGGCGCGACGACCCGCCGACGGCGCGGGCGCTCGGGCAGTCGCTCTCGGACGCGAGCGAGTTCTGGGGGGTGCGCGCCGCCGCCGCGGCCGCGCTCGGCGCGCTCCAGTCGAGCGCGGCGTTCGCGCTGCTCGAGGGCAGCGCGGGCGTGGAGCACCCGAAGGTGCGCCGGGCGGTCGCGAGCGCGCTCGGCAGCTTCCGGTCGGCCAAGGCGGCGGAGGTCCTCGGCAAGCTCGCCCTGCGCGACGCGAGCTACCTGGTGCAGGCCGAGGCGGCGCGCGCGCTCGGGGCCACGCGGCAGAGCTCGGGGTTCGAGACGCTGGTCGATCTCCTGGATCGCCCCTCGTGGGGCGAGGTCATCCGCTGCGGCGTGATCGACGGGCTGGCCAACCTGCGGGACGAGCGCGCCGTGCCGCACCTGACGGCCCGCACGCGCTACGGCGTCCCGACGCGGGGGCGGCGGGCGGCGATCATGGCGCTGCCGAAGCTCTCCAGCGATCGGCGGACGCGCGAGCTCCTCGAGGAGCTCCTCGATCAGCCGGATCCGTACCTCCGGGTCGACGTCGCGCGCGCGCTGGGCGATCTCGGCGATGGCCGGGCGCGGGGCGCGCTCCAGCGGCAGCTCGACCGCGATCTCGACGGGCGGGTGCGGCGTCGGATCCGCGAGGTCTTGCGCGATCTCGGCGGAGCGGGCAAGCGCGAGCTGGATCGGCTGCGGGACGAGCTCGAGGCGCTGCGGCGCGACAACGCGGAGATCAGGGCGCGGCTGGGCAAGCTCGAGGCGGCGAGCGCCAAGGTCAAGAAGGCGGCCGACGCCAAGTGAGCGAGCCTCTTTGCCGCGCCGCTGCGGTCGGCTAGGCAAGCTCCATGTCGGAAGCCACTCCCGTGAAGCTCGACCGGCGCGGCGCGGTCGCGGTGCTCACCATCGATCGGGCGGATCGCCGCAACGCGCTCTCCCGGGACGCGCTGCTCGCCTTCGGCCGCCTCGGGCGCGAGCTCGTCGACGACCCGGAGGTGCGCGCGATCGTGATCACGGGCGCCGGGGACAAGGCGTTCTGCGCGGGCGCCGATCTGAAGGAGCGGCAGGGCATGAGCCCCGACGACGTCCGCCGCCAGGTGGGCCTGTACCGGACCGACCTCGGGGTGCTCGCGCGGAGCCCGAAGCCCGTGATCGCGGCGATCAACGGCGTCGCGTTCGGCGGGGGGCTGGAGCTCGCGCTGATCTGCGATCTCCGGGTGGCGGCGCCGCACGCCGAGCTCGCGCTGCCGGAGACGTCGCTCGGCATCATCCCGGGCGCGGGCGGCACGCAGCGGCTGCCGCGGGTCGTCGGCGAGGCGCGGGCGAAGGAGATGATCCTGCTCGGCAGGAGGCTCACCGCGCCCGAGGCGCTCGCCTGGGGCCTCGTGAACCGGGTGTCGCCCGAGGGGACGCCGGTGGTCGACGACGCGATCGCGTGGATCGAGCCGATCGCGAGCGGCGCGCCCATCGCGCAGGCCGCGGCGCTCGGGGCGATCGACGACGGCTATGACGTGCCGCTCTCGCTCGGGCTCGAGATCGAGCGGGTCCACTACGACGAGACGCTGCGCAGCGAGGATCGGCTGGAGGCGCTGCGCGCGTTCGCCGAGAAGCGGAAGCCGGTCTACAAGGGGCGGTGAGGGCGGCGGGCGGCGGGCGGCGGTGACGGCGCGGCGGCCGAGCGCGAGGTCGCCCGCGCGCTGGACTCTGCAAATGAGATCTCCAGCAGATGCCTCGACATCTCCCTCGCCGAGAATGGCAATTTCAACATTGAACTCGTCTTGATGTTCGATGGCCCGAAGCTCCTCGGAAAGCGCGCGGACGCCGCAAGTTCCCGAGAGCACGATTGGCTCCACACGCAAAGCGCAACACGTGAAACCTAGCCTCAGGGCCGAGACCACTACAGCCCCTCCGTCGGCTGCCGCAGCACCTCGACCTTGCCCTCCAGCCGCTTCGACACCCACACCTTGTTGTTCCGGTCGACGATCACCGCGCCGCAGTCGTCGATCGACTCGACGAGCGCGAGCCCCTTCTCGGCCCCCAGGATGAACGCCGCATCATCGACGGCGTCCGCTGTCAGCGCGTCCTTTGCCCAGATGGTCACGCTCCGGCTCTCGGACGCCGGGAAGCCGGTCCGCGGATCGATGATGTGGTGATAGCGCCTGCCGTCCTTGATGAAGCTCCGCTCGTAGTCGCCCGCCGTGGAGAAGGCGTGGTCCTCCACCTCGATCATCGCGAAGTAGTCGTTCGCGTCCTTGCCGCGCGGGTCCCGCACCCCTGCCCTCCACGGCGACCCGTCCGGCTTCTTTCCGGCGATGTACAGGTCACCGCCGGCCTGCACGAAGAACGACGTCAGCCCCTCCCCGCGCAGCACGCGCGCCGCGGCGTCGACGGCGTAGCCCTTCGCGATCCCGCCGAGGCTCATCCGCATCCCGGGCTTCCCGAGCATCACCGTGCGCCGCGCGCGATCGATCTTGATCTGCCTGTGATCGATGAGCGCGCGCGCTCGCTCGACGTCTTCCTTGCGCGGCACGTTGTCGTCGATGTCCTCGTCGAACTTCCAGAGCCCGTGCATGGCCTCGAAGGTGACGTCGAAGACGCCCTCCGAGCGCTCGCTGATCCAGAGGCTCTTCTCGATCACGGCGAGCGACTCCGGGCTCACCTCCACCGCGCCCTTCCCGGCCGCCGCGTTGACCCGCGACAGCTCGCTGTCCGGCCGCCAGGTCGTCATGAGCCCCTCGAGCCTGCGGATCTCGGCGATCGCCTTGTCGAGCCGGGCCCTGATCGCCGCCTCATCCATCGCCTCGCTCGTGTAGGCGGCGAGGAGCAGGCTCGTGCCCATCGCCCTCGCCTCGACCGCGACGCGGGCGGGCCCGGCCTGCGCCGGAGCGGCCTGCGCCGGCAGAGGCGCCGCGCTCGCGCTCGAGGCGTCCGGCCCGGCCTCTTGGCGCGCGCGTGGGCGCGCGTCACAGGCAGCGAGCGCGAGCGCCGCCGCGAGGCAGGGGAAGAAGCAGAAGAGGAGCGGAGAACAGCGCGGTCCGTGCATTCGAGGGTCCTGGCTCCGTGAGAAGGCCCGACAGCGTGGCGGCGTGCGAGCGTGCAAGCGTGCGAATGCGCGAGCGTGCGAGCGTCACCACCGGGCGGCGTCGGCGGAGCTCCTCCGCCAGCGCCACCATGGCCCGGGCGAGCCGCGCGGATCCAGAGTAGTATCGCTCGCCGCCATGAACCTCGACCCGAGCCGCATCCAGCGTGACATCGACGACCTCTCCCCGGACCTCCGCGAGATCGCCGCGCGCATCCACGCGAACCCCGAGCTCCGCTTCGAGGAGCACAGGGCCGCGGCCTGGCTCGCCGAGGCCGTCGAGAAGCGCGGCATCCAGGTCGAGCGCGGGCTCGCCGGCATGCCCACCTCGCTCCGCGCGCGCATCGGGCGCGGCGGGGGTCCCCACCTCGCCATCCTCGCCGAGTACGACGCGCTCCCGGAGATCGGCCACGCTTGCGGGCACAACCTGATCGCGGCGGGCGCGCTCGGCGCGTTCCTCGCGCTGGCGCGGCAGAAGGACGCCGTGACCGGCACCATCGATCTGGTCGGGACGCCCGCCGAGGAGGGGGGCGGCGGCAAGATCAGGCTGCTCGAGGCGGGCGCTTTCGAGGGCGTCGACGCCGCGATGATGTTCCACCCGTTCGACCGCGACCTGCTCGCGCACGACACGCTGGCCAGCGCCTGGCTCGAGCTCCAGTTCCGCGGCAAGCCGTCGCACGCCGCGCTCGCGCCGTGGGACGGCAATAGCGCGCTCACGGCCTGCCTCGACACCTTCCGGCTGATCGACGGCCAGCGCGTCCACTTCCGCGACGGCGTCCGGGTGCACGGGTTCATCAAGAACGGCGGCCGGGCGGTCAACATCATCCCGGAGCTCGCCGTCGCCGAGTTCTCGGTCCGCGCCCTCGACACCGAGGAGCTCGCCCGCGTGCGGGCGATCGTGGAGCGCTGCGCCCGCGGCGCGGCCATGGCGAGCGGGGCCGAGCTCACGCTCGTCGATCAGGGCGGCTACAAGAACATGGTCAACAACCGGAAGATGGCGCGCCGCTTCGGCGAGCACCTGCGCGCCCTCGGCCGCTCGCCGATCGAGATGGACCCCGCCGTCGGCACCGGCTCGACCGACATGGGCGACGTGTCCCACGCGCTGCCCGCCATCCATCCGTGGATCGCGATCTGCGGCAAGGGAGAGACGACCTGCCACCAGCACGCGTTCGCCGAGCGCGCCGCGAGCCCCGCCGGCCAGGACTCGATGCTGATCGCCGCCAAGGCCATGGCGATGACGTGCGCGGATCTCCTGCTCGATCCCGAGCTGCGGCAGGGCGTGCGCGAGGAGTTCGCGCAGCGGAAGGCCGGGGCGAGCGCGCGCTAGCTCCCTTCAGCCGTCGTCCTGAAGGGGGTTCCCGAGGTCGTCCATCAGCCCGGTCCCGCCCTCGATCGGGATCGCCCGCGCCAGGGCGACCCGCTCCAGCATCACCGACAGCGCGATCTTGTCTCCGACGTCCGGCAGCCAGGTGCGGGACCCGTCCCAGAGATCGAGCCGGATGTTGCTCGCTGGCGCGGTCCCGCTGACCGCCGCCGCGGCGCCGGCGCCCGCCTGCGCGGAGGGCACCGCCATCCGGTCGATCTGCGACCAGGCGAAGCGCCGCACGCGCGGCACGCCGAAGGTGAGCAGCTCGCGCAGCTCGATCCCTTCCGGGTGCACGACGACCCCCCGCATCTGCTCGCGCAGCACCATCGCCAGCGCGCTCACGCACAGGACGATGGCGCACACGCTGGAGGAGACGAGCCGGTGGCGATCGCCCTCGACGACGTACTGGAAGATCCGGGAGCTCGAGGGGGCGTTCTGGCCGTAGAAGATCACCGCCGAGACGCCGAGGGCGAAGGTCAGGTAAAGCAGCGCCGGGAGGCGCTCCTTCAGCGGCGGCCCGAACGCGATGCGCTTCTCGGGCCTGTACGTCATGTCAAAGCCGGGAGGTCTGGAGGGACGCGCCATAGACTCGTAGTCTACACGGAGGGGGAGCCGACGCTTGGGTCCGCCCCCTCGACCGGCCGCCTCGGGCCCTGCCGCGCCGCGCTCCCGGCGACCCACGTTCGGGCGATGGGCTGAAACCCATTGCCGGGCGATGGCTGAACGGACATGAAGGGGCGTCCCGACGGCGTCCCGTCGACCCCTCCTGGAGCCTTCCATGCACGATCGCTTCCTGCGCGCCTGCCGGCGAGAGCCGACCGATGTCACGCCCGTGTGGTTCATGCGCCAGGCCGGCCGGTACATGGCCGAGTACCGGGAGCTCAGGAAGAAGTACACGCTCCTCGAGATCTGCAAGACGCCCGAGCTCGCGCTCGAGGTGACGCTCCAGCCGCTGCGGCTCGGGATGGACGCGGCGATCCTCTTCGCGGACATTTTGCTGCCGCTCGAGCCGATGGGCGCCCCCTTCGAGTTCGCGAAGGGCGAGGGCCCGGTGATCCACGAGCCCGTGCGCGATCGGGCCGGCATCGAGCGGCTGCGGGTGTTCGAGCCCGAGGAGGGCCTCGGCTACGTGCTCGACGCCGTGCGCCTCATCCGCAAGGAGCTGGACGGCAAGACGCCGCTCATCGGCTTCGCCGGCGCGCCGTTCACCATGGCGAGCTACCTGGTCGAGGGGGGCAAATCGAGCGACTACCGGCTCACGAAGCAGCTGATGTGGAGCGACCCCGAGGCGTGGTCGGCGCTGATGGGCAAGATCTCGGAGGTCGTCCGCCGCCTGCTGCGCGCGCAGGTCGCCGCGGGCGCCCAGGCGGTGCAGCTGTTCGACTCGTGGGTCGGCTCGCTCTCGATCGACGACTACCGCGAGCACGTGCAGCCGCACGTGCGGTACATCCTCCGCGACCTCGAGGCGACCGGGGTCCCGGTCATCCACTTCGGCACGAACACGGGGGCGCTCCTGGAGGCGCAGCGCGACGCCGGTGGCACGGTCATCGGCGTCGACTGGCGCACGCCGCTCGACAAGGCGTGGCAGCGCGTCGGGTACGATCGTGCGGTGCAGGGCAACCTCGATCCGCTGCTGCTCTGCGCGCCGCGCGCCGTCGCCGAGCGCCGCGCGCGCGCGGTGCTCGAGGAGGCCGGCGGGCGCGCAGGGCACATCTTCAACCTCGGCCACGGCATCATCCCGGAGACGCCGGTCGATACGGTCAAGGCGGTCATCGATCTCGTCCACTCCATCCCGCGCGCGTCGCTCCAGGGCGAGCCGGATCGCTGACGCCGCGCATCGCGCCGCGGCGTCGACCGGGATCTGGGGCGGGCGCCAGGCCGCGCCGCCGCGTCGCGCCGCGCCAGCGCATCGCGCCGCGTCGCTGACCAGGATCGGGCGGCGAGGAGCGAGGCCGCGCCGCCGCCTGGCCCTGATGAAGAAGCCGCATCGGCGCCTCACCGTCGAGATCTCAGACACCCTCCCGGGGTGATATGGTCCAGCCGCGAGCATGTGCGAGCTCCTCGGGATGGAGTGCAACGTCCCCACAGACATCGTCTTTTCGTTCAACGGCCTCCGGCACCGGGGCGGCCGCACCGGTCCCCACGCTGACGGCTGGGGCCTCGCGTTCTTCGAGGGGCGCGCCGCGCGCGTGTTCCTCGATCCGAGCCCCGCCGCGCAGAGCCCGCTGGCGCGATTCCTCAGCGAGACGCCCATCAAGACGCTGCTCGCGATCGGCCACATCCGGCGCCGCACCCGCGGCGACGTGCTCCTCGCCAACACGCACCCGTTCATGCGCGAGCTCTGGGGACGCCACTGGGTCTTCGCGCACAACGGCACGCTCCCTCGCGTCCGGCGCCGCGCGCTGGGCCGCTTCAACCCCATCGGAACGACCGACAGCGAGCACGCCTTCTGTTACCTGCTGGAGGGCCTCCGCAGCTCGTTCCCCGGCTATCCGCGCCGGCCCAGCGAGCTCTGGGAGGCGATCGCGGCGCTCGGCGGCGAGCTCGGCCAGGATGGCACGTTCAACTTCCTGCTCGGCGACGGGCGCCACCTCTTCGCCCGCTGCGCAACCCGGCTCTGTCACATCATCCGCAAGGCCCCCTTCGGCGTCGCGACGCTCCTCGACGACGATGTCCGCGTCGACTTCTCGGCCGTCACGACCCCGAAGGATCGGATCGCGGTGGTCGCGACGAGCCCGCTCACCGCGAACGAGACCTGGACCATAGGACGACCGGGCGAGCTCTGGGTATTCGACGGCGGTGAGCTGCGCGCGACGCTGTCGTCGCTCGCCTGACCGGCGCGCCAGCGCGGTGTCCACCCCTCGCGCGCTGTCGAGCCGCGGCCTGGAGATGGGCACGGCAGCCCGAAAAGAAAAACGCCGCGACGGACCTGGGGGGGGAAGGTCTCCGCCGCGACGCAGGTCTATCCTACGCACCCTGTATGCCAAGTCAACTAACCGGCACGCTGGCGCGGCCGCTGCGCGGTCGCGACGCACGCGGTTCCACGCGGTTCCGCTCGGTTCCGTTCCGCTCCGTTCCGCTCCGGAGCAGCTCCGTTCCGCTCCGTTCTGCTCGGCTTCGCTCGGTTCCGCTCCGTTCCGCTCCGGAGCAGCTCCGTTCCGTGCCGCTCGGTTCCGTTCCGCTCCGTTCCGCTCCGTTCCGTGCCGCTTCGCTCCGTTCCGCTTCGCACGGTTCCGGTCCGCTGCGTTCCGCTTCGCTCAGTTCAGCGTTGTGATGCGCCCTGGTTTTGAGGCAGAACTCACAGAGCCTCGTCCCCGCAGAACGCGGACATGCCAGGCGAACAGACACATCGTGTTCCAGCGAACCATTCTCTCCCTTGCCGGCTCAATCGCTCGCCGGACGGGTGGCGGCGCGCTCGGGAAACGCATAGAGAGACCCGCGTCCTCGGCAGCTCGGGCTGCACAAGAGGAAAGAGATGGGGCGTCAACTGCGATAGCAGCGCACAGCGCCCCACAGGGCGCATCGGCGAGCACCGGCGGTGCGGCGCGGCGTGAGCGGCGGCAAACGGCGGCGAGGGGCGGACGGCGTGCGGGGAACAAGCCGAGAACGTGGAAGGGCACAACGGACGCGACGAGCGCAACGAGCGCGACGCAGCGCAGAGGGCGACGTAGGCCGTTGTCGGGTCGGGAAGGCGGAGGAAGCACTGAAGACGGCTCCGCCCGGATGGCCGTCTTGACGGGAGTCGGGGCATGTCAGTACGCTTTGACGTTGGGCGAGCTAGGGCATATCGAACCGTTGCATCGCGACCGAAGAGCCACGCCCGGGTAGGTTCCGTCTCGGGAAGAGCTCGAACGATGTCGAGGCTAGGTCGCACGACGGGTTGGGCTGAGCGCGCGTGAGTGACTTCGACGAAAAGACTCGTGTAACGCAGGTGGTCCAGCCCCCACCGGGCGGCGGCAGCAAGAACACGACCGACTGCCTGGTCGTGATCTACACGAAGGAGCCCACGCTGCTCGGCAAGCGGTTCGTGCTGGAGAACAACCCGACGCGGGTCGGTCGCGGCGCGGACAACCACATCGTGCTCGACGGCGACTCCGTGTCACGAAGGCACGCCCATTTCGAGCAGCGGCCGAGCGCCTGGATGGTCGTCGACGATGGAAGCACCAACGGGACGTACTGCAACGATGAGCAGATCTCCCGCGAGGTGGTGCTGAAGAACGGAGACCGGGTGAAGATCGGCCCCACGATCTTCAAGTTCCTGTCCGGCGCCGACGTGGAGGCGCAATACCACGAAGAGATCTACCGGATGACCATCATCGATGGTCTCACGCAGATCCACAACAAGCGCTACCTCTACGAGGCGCTCGAGCGCGAGATCATCCGCGGCCGCCGCCACGAGCGGGACCTCGCGATCCTCCTGTTCGACATCGACCACTTCAAGCGCATCAACGACGTCCACGGCCACCTGGCCGGCGACTTCGTGCTGAAGGAGGTCGCGCGCATCGTGCAGAGCCGCATTCGCCGCGACGAGGTCTTCGCGCGCTACGGCGGCGAGGAGTTCGCCATCATCCTGCCGGAGACGTCCATCGAGGGCGCGGCGGCCCTCGGCGAGACCCTGCGTCAAAAGGTCGCGGAGCACCTGTTCGTGTTCCAGGCCGACAGCATCCGCGTGACGATCAGCGTCGGCGTGGCGCTCCTCCAGGAGGGCGATCGCACCGCGAACGACCTCATCAAGCGCGCGGACGAGCGCCTCTACCACGCGAAGAACAGCGGGAGAAACCGGGTGTGCGCCTGAGCAGCCGCCCGCGGGCGCGCTAGCTTCCGGCGGAGGAAGGACGATGCCGAACAGCGATCTGCCGCTGCCGGCGGCGCCGGACGCGGGCAGCGGCGCGGAGCTGCCCGCGATCCTGTCGCCGCCGCCTGGTCCCCTGTCGCGGAGCGCCCTCGAGCGCCTCGAGCGCGTCGAGTGCCCGGCGTTCGGCCGACGGCGCGAGGCGCGGGCGCAGAAGAGCGGCGCCGACATGCTGCCGATCGTGCTGTCGCACGGGCGCGGCGCGAACGTCTGCGACGTCGACGGGAACCGCTACGTCGACCTGTGCGCCGGCTTCGGCGCGCTGCTGCTCGGCCACGCGGCCGCGCCGGTGCGGCGCGCGGCGGAGGAGCAGCTGTCGCGGCTGACCCTCGCGCTCGGCGACGTGTACTCGGCCGACGTGAAGATCACCCTGCTGGAGCGCCTCGCGGCGCTGCACCCCGGGCCCTCGCCCATGGCGCTGCTCGGCCAGAGCGGCAGCGACGCGATCACCGCGGCCGTCAAGACGGCGGCGCTCGCGACGGGGCGGCCGGGGCTCGTCGCGTTCGAGGGCGCGTACCACGGGCTCGGGTACGCGCCGCTCGCGGCGTGCGGGCTGCGCGAGAGCTACCGGGCGCCCTTCGCGGAGCAGCTCAACCGGCGCGTGACGTTCGCGCCCTACCCGCGCGATGAGGCGGGCGCCGCGCGCTCGGTCGACGCCGTCGAGCTCGCGCTGCGCAGGGGCGACGTCGGCGCGGTCCTCCTCGAGCCGATCCTCGGGCGGGGCGGCTGCGTCGTCCCGCCCGACGCGTTCCTGCCCGCGGTCTGCGAGGCGGCGCACCGGCACGGGGCGCTCGTGATCGCGGACGAGATCTGGACCGGCCTCGGTCGTTCGGGGGCGATGACGCGCACAGGAGAGCTCGGGGCGCCGGTCGATATCCTCTGCTTCGGCAAGGGGCTCGGCGGCGGGCTGCCCATCTCCGCGTGCGTGGCGCCCGAGCCGATCATGCGGGCGTGGGCGCGCGAGGGCGAGGTGGTCCACACGTCGACGCACTCCGGATCGCCCCTCGCGTCGAGCGCCGCGCTCGCGACGCTCGACGCCCTCGACGAAGGCCGGCTGGCCGCGCGCTCACGCGACGTGGGCGCTCGCTTCCAGGCGACGCTGCGAGAGGCGCTCCCGCGCAGGGCAGGCGTCGTCGACGTGCGGGGCGCGGGGCTCATGGTCGGCGTCGAGCTCGAGAGCGCCGAGATGGGGCTCCGGGCCATGCGCGGGATGCTGGCCGAAGGGTACCTGGTCCTCACGGGCGGGGTGCGCGGCGAGACGCTGACGCTGACGCCGGCGCTCACCATCCCCGAGGCGCTGCTCTCGGCCGCGGCCGGCGCGCTCGCGCGCGTGTTGACGGCCTAGCGCCCGAGCGGAGCAGGACGCGCGTGCTATCCCGGTGCCCGTGGGACCGATAGACCAGAGCGAGGCGCTGCACCGCCGCGCGCGGGCGTTCATCGAGGCGTCGCTCGGCGTGGACAGGGCGGGCTCGACAGGCGCCGGCCGAGCGGCGGCCGCCTCTCCTCCGCAGGACCAGGGCGAGCGCGGGGCGCTCCCGGAGACCTTCGATGCGCTCGCGATCGCCCTCGCCCGGCACCAGGCCGCGCATTGCGCGCCGGTGGCCCGCCTCTTCGAGGCGCGCGGCGCGGACGTCGCCGCGATGGATCACGCGGCGCAGATCCCCGCCGTGCCGTGCGACGTGTTCCGGTTCGCGCGCGTCGCGGCCCACCCGCCGGAGGCGGACGAGCGCGTCTTCCGCACGAGCGGGACCTCCCTCGGCGCGGCGTCCCGCGGCGAGCACCCGTTCCGCACGACCGCCACGTACGAGCTCGCCGCGCTCGCGTGGGGGGAGCGCCTGCTGTGGCCCGACGGCGCGCGGCTCCGGGCGATCGTCCTCGCGCCGCCGCTCCACGAGGCGCCGGACTCGTCGCTCGGGTTCATGATCGACCGCTTCGCGGCGCGCCTCTCGGGGCCGGCGAGCTGGCACGTTCGCGGCGGCGAGCTCGACGCCGCGGGGTTCGCCCGCGCGTGCGCCGAGGCGCGCGCCTCGGGAGAGCCGGCGCTCGTGCTCGGCACGTCGTTCGCTTTCGTGCATCTGATCGAGCATCTGATCGAGCATCTTCTCGAGGCGCGGCTGCCCGAGAGCGCGACGCTGCTGCCCGAAGGGAGCCGGGTCATGCAGACGGGCGGCTACAAGGGCCGCTCGCGCGAGGTGCCCGCGGACGAGCTGCGGGCGTCGATCGCGCGGGCGCTGGGGGTGCCCCTCTCGCACGTGGTGAGCGAGTACGGCATGACCGAGCTCTCCAGCCAGCTCTACGAGGGCACGCTCGCGGCGGCGCTCTCCGGCGCACCGGGCGCGGCGCCGGGGCTGTACCTCGCGCCTCCCTGGACGCGCGTCACCGCGGTGGACCCCGAGACGCTCGCGCCGCTCCCCGCGGGGGAGATCGGGCTCGCGCGGATCGTCGATCTCGCGAATGTCGACTCGGCGGTCGCCATCCAGACCGCCGACCGCGTGCGCGTCACCGCGGAGGGCGTCGAGCTCCTGGGCCGCGCGTCCGGGGCGCCGCCGCGCGGCTGCTCGATCGCGATGGACCAGATGCTCGGCGGCGGGGCGTGACGATGGACGACGGCGCGGCGCGGCGCCTCCGGGTCGAGCGCGCGGTCGCCGCGGCGGCGCGGATCGCGGACGCGCGCGATCCGCTGGGCGAGGAGGCGCGCCAGCGGCTGCCTTCCACGAGCGGCCTCTCGCCCGAGGGCGTGGAGCTCGCGCTCGGCCGCCACCTCGAGGTCGCGCCGAGCCACGGCGAGCTCGACGCGCTCGTGGCGGCCTCGGGGCGCGCGCGCCGCTGTCACGTGGTCCTGGCGGCCAACGTCTGCACGGCGCCGCTGCGGGCCATCGCCGTCGCGACGGCGACAGCGCCGGAGGTCCTCGTGCGCCCGTCCCGCCGCGATCCCGTCGTCGCGGAGCTCCTCGTGCGCGCGCTGCAGGCCGACGAAGGCTTCCGCCGCGCCGGCGGGGCCATCGCGCTGGTCGCGGACGTCGCGCTCGGGGACGCCGGGGCGGCGGCCGGCGAGCGGGTTCCCGGGGATCTGCCGCACGCCGAGCTGCACGTCTACGGCTCGGACCAGACCGTGGCGACGCTGCGGGCCCAGGCCGGCCCGGGCGTGCTCGTGCGCGGGCACGGCGCCGGCCTGGGGCTCGCCGTCGTCGGCCTGGACGCGGACCTCGTCGAGGCGGCGCGGGACATCGCCGCGGACGTCGTGCCGTTCGATCAGCGCGGCTGCCTGTCGCCGCGCTTCGCGCTGGTGGAAGGCCCGGCCGAGCGCGCGGAGGCGCTCGCGCGCGGCTTGCACGAGGCGCTCGAGGAGGCAGGCGCGCGCGTCCCGCGCGGGCCGCTCGACGGCCCCGCCCGCGCGGAGGTGACCATGTACCGGGCCACGCTCGAGGCCGTGGGCTCGTTCTGGGAAGGGCGAGGACACGGGATCGGCCTGGATCCGGCGCCGCGATCGCTGCTGCTGCCGCCGGCGGCGCGCGTGGTCCACGTGGCGGCGAGCAGCGCCGAGGCCGCTCCGGCGCTGCTCGCGCCGATCCGCGGCGCGATCACCGCGATCGGCGCGGGCGGAGGCGGGACGCTCGCGCGCGCGGCGGCCGCGGCAGCCCCGCGCGCCCGGCTCTCCGCGCTCGGGCGGATGCAGCGCCCGCCCCTCGACGGCCCCGTCGATCTGCGGACGCCCTGACCTCCGGCGGCCCGCGCGGGCGGCTCGCGGCGAGCGCGCACGTCGCGCGGCCGCGCCGTCCAGACCGCGACACGATCGGGACGTGGTGGGAGCAAGGTGCGCTCGAGCGACGGTGTGTGATAGCGATCATGGCATGTCGTCGCGCACCGATCCGAAGGCGACCCATCCGCCCACGGAGCTCGAAGCGATCGCGAGCCCGTCGGCGACGCCGTCCGGCGTGGAGGGATCACGGGACAGCCTCGTGGACCGCGCGCTGGACGAGCGCCGCCCCGACGAGGAGGGCGCGTCCCTCTCGAGCGATCCGGCCAGCAGCTCGGCCCGCGCCGCGGGTGCCGACGACGAGGGCGCGCCGCCGTCGGTCGCCTCCGCGAGGATCCAGGTGCGCCGCGACGAGCGCCTGGATCTCGTGATCGAGTACCTTGCCTTCGTGGCGAAGCCGATGCCGCTGTCGCTCCTCCTCGACGAGGCGCCGCAGCGGATCGCCGCGATCCTCGGCGCCGACGTGGCCTCGCTGTACCTCCTCGAGGGCGACGGCGACGAGCTCGTGCTGCGCGGCAACGTCGGCTTTCCGCGCGAGGCGCGCGGCACGGTGCGGCTCTCGGTCGGGCAGGGCATCACGGGCATGGCGGTCGAGTGCCTGCGGCCGATCTCGGTCGTCCAGGCGACCGAGCACGAGCGCTATCGAGCGTTCCCCGAGCTCCGTGAAGAGCGCTTCCCGGTCTTCCTCGCGGCGCCCATCCTCGGCAGCGGCCGCCCGCTCGGCGCCCTGGTCGTGCAGCGGGCGGGCGATCGCGCCTTCACGGCGCGGGACGTCGAGCTCGTCATGGCGCTGACCGCGCCGATCGCGGCCGGCGCTCGCCACGCGCAGGTGCTCGACGAGCTGCGCGAGCGGCGGCGGCGCACGGGCGGCGGCACGCGCAAGGTGACGCTGCCGGGGTTGCCCGTCGTCGCCGGGCGCGCGCTCGGCGCCATCGCGGCCCTGCGGCGGCCGGCGACCTCATCGCTCGGCGCGCGGCAGGGCAGCGGCGATCCGAAGCTCCTGCGGCTCGCGTTCGACATCGCGGAGAAGGCGCTCCTCGACCTCAACGCCCGCGCGGCCAAGCGAGGGCTCGCGCAGGAGGCGGCGTTCCTCTCGACCTACCTCCTGATGATCGGCGACGGCCGCCTGCGCGCGCGCGCCTTCGAGCTCGCGGCCGGCGGGCGCAACGTCGCGCAGGCGCTCGGGACGGTCGCTCGCGAGGTGGCGCGGGCCGCCAACGGGATCGTCGGTGACCCGTTCTTGCAGGATCGCGCCCGTGACATCGAGGATCTCTGCGATGCGATCCTGATGCTGGCGACCCCGGATGCCCGGGCCGAGCTCCCGTCGAAGGCGGTCCTCGTGGGAGACCAGCTGACGGTCTTCGACCTCTTGATCTCCGCCCGGGCCCACCCGGTGGGCGTCGCGCTCAGCGACCGGTCCGGGCCGCGCTCGCTCGTGCTCCTCCAGCTGCTCGGCGTGCCGTCGATCGTGGATGTGGCGGGGGCGTTCCGCTGGGCGTCGCCAGGAGACGTCGCGCTCCTCGACGCGGACCACGGCTTCCTGGTGATCAACCCGTCCCGGGCCGAGGTCGCGACCGTTCGCGCGGCGCGACGCAGGGGACCCGCGTCGCCGGAACCCGACGAAGACGACGGCGAAGAGGACGAGCCGGCGAGCTGAGCACCGGCCGGGGCCGGTGCTCGCGGCTCAGCTGCCGGACCGCGCGGCGGCGGCCGGCTCGGCCGGCGTCCCCTGGGCGCTCTGCAGCTCCTTCTTGGCGCGCCAGTTCGCCAGGCGCTTCGTATCGCGACGCTTCTTCTTGGCTCTCACTGCGGGCTTCTGCGGCATGGCCGGCGGTATAGCCGCTCGAGCCCCTCGAGGGAACCCCGTACCTCACGCCGCCCCCTGTTCAGGCCACGGGGCGTTGACGCCCCACGGCGATCGCCCCATGACCGCTGCTCCGATGAACGTCCGTCTCGTACACGAGTTCCGCTTCGAAGCCGCCCACCGCCTTCCCAAGGTGCCGCAGGGGCACAAGTGCGCGCGCCTCCACGGTCACAGCTTCAAGGTCGAGGTCGCGATCCGCGGCCCGGTGAACGAGGAGACGGGGTGGTTCATCGATTACAGCCACCTCTACGAGGCCTGGGCTCCCCTCCACGACCTGCTCGATCACCACTACCTGAACGAGGTCCCCGGGCTGGAGAACCCGACGAGCGAGGTGCTCGCACGGTGGATCTGGACCCGCCTCGCGCCGTCGCTGCCGTCCTTGAACCGGGTCACCATCTTCGAGACCTGCGACGCCCGCTGCGAGTACGAGGGCGATTAGATCGATGAAGACGCTCGTTTGCCGCTGCGAGGACGTCACGCTGCACGAGCTCGAGGCCGCGATGGATCGCGGCTACAAGGACATCGAGTCCGTCAAGCGCTACACGGGCTTCGGCACCGGCTGGTGCCAGGGCAAGTGGTGCCTCGCGCTCTGCGCGCGGCTCATCGAGGAGCGCGGGGGCGACGTCCGGAAGCCGATCACCCCGCGGCCGCCGTACCACCCGGTCTCGCTCGCGGCGCTCGCCGGGCTCGACGAGCTCGGCCTCCGCGGCGGCGGGCGCTAGCGCTAGCGCTGGCCGCGCTCCGCGCGACCAGCGCCCTGGCCCGATCGTCGACCGTGATCAGACGAGGGGGCGCCGAGCGCTCGCGCACCCGACGTTCACGGTCAGCTCGAAGACCCCTTCGGACCAGTACTTCGAGACCGCGTGGTGCAGGTACTTGAGCATCGAGTCGATGATCTGCGGCTCGACGTCGAGCATCGCCGTGGACTCGGGGATCACCATCAACCTCGAGATGGGATCCTCGAGGAACTCACGCCCGCTCTCGAACGACACGGCGATGAGCTGGACGTCGACCTCGACCTCGTCGAGCCCCGCGCCCTCGATCTCCTCGGCGATGGTCTCGATCGTGGGGCGGCTGACGGCGGCGGCGTCCACCGCGGCGCCGAGCTCCGAGAGGTCTTGCTTGAGCGCGCACTCCCGCGCGATGTCCGCGATCTCCGGGAACGAACCGCGGAGCGGCAGCGCGATGAGCGCCTGGCCGCCGGGGACGAGGACCCGGCGCAGCTCGGCGAGGAGCTGCGCCCGCTCGCTCGGGCGGCAGACCGGGTGCAGCGTGAACGCGTGGGAGAAGCTCGCGTCCGGCAGCGGCGTCGGCAGGGCGTCGGCGAGCACGTAGCTCGCGTTCATCCCGGAGAACAGCGCGGCCTTGTCGCGCGCGAGCTCGAGCGCGGCGGCGGAGCCGTCGACGCCCACGAGGGTCGCGCCGGGCAGCTTGTCGGCCACGATCGCGTCGGGGAAGCCGCTCCGGCAGCCGAGGTGGACGATGCGCGCCGCCTCGGAGGGCAGCAGCATCTCGACCGCCAGCGAGGCGAAGAACGAGAGGTAGCGCGGGACGACCGCGTGCTCGAACAACACGGCGTCCGCCGCGCTCAGCGGCGGGCCGATCATCAGGCGACCCCGTCCTCCTCGTCGTCGTAGGGCGCGAGGAGGCTGAGCGCTTCTTCGGCGAGCTCGCCGATCGTGACCTCCGACGTCGCGTCGTCGCCGCCGTCGTCCGCGAGCTCGACCGTGCGCTTGTCGTCGAGCAGCGGCTGGATGAGCGGCGCATGCGCCGGGTCACCGATCTCGACCAGCGTCTCGATCGCCGCCGCGACCGCGTCCGGATCCTTGTGGCTCAGGAACTGGCTGAGCAGCTTCGGCACGCCCGGCTCCGGCACCTCGGCGATGAGGTACGGCAGCTCCGGGAGCGCCGACGAGCCCACCGGCAGCCGCTTCAGCGCGCGCTCGATCGCCTGCGCGACCTCCTTGAACCGATCGTAGGCCAGCGTTTCGATCTCCTCGCCCGCGGCCTGCCGCGCCTCGGGGTGCTCCGACGCGAGCACATCGATGAGCGCGTCGAGCGCGCGCGGCCCCTCGTGCTCGCCGAGCAGCGACGCGATACGCACCAGCCGGAGCGCCGCCTCGTCCTCGTCGTTCTCGCGCGTCGCGGCCGCGATCGCGTCCGTGAGGACATCCAGCAGCCCATCGCCGGGCATGGCCGTCAGCTCGTCGTGGAGCCGGCGAGCCGTGCGCTCCGCGTCGAACAGCTTGTTCAGGGTCGTCTCGATGGCTTGACGATTTTGCACGAAGAGGAGCTATCAACAGCGCGTCGTCTCCGCAAGCCGGCAGGCAACAAGGGCCTGTTCCCCGCGAATTCCCGTCCACGGCGGGCGCGGCCGCGCGTGCCCGGCGCCGCCCACGCCGGGGCCGCGCGCGCAAGCCGGGCGGGACGAGCGCGCCCCGCTGCATCGAGCTCGCCCGCCGCGCGCGATGCGGTAGACCGTTCGTGGCATGCGTGTGTCCGGCTCATTGCAAGCCCGCCCGGCGAGGGCAGCGCTCTCCCCTTCCCCGCTGGTGCGCGGCGCCGCGGCGTCGGCGCTGGTCCTCGCGCTCGGCGGCATCGACGATCCCGAGCCGCCGCCGCCCGCGGTCGTCCCTCCGGCGGCCGCGGCGCGCGGCGCCGCGGGCGCGGCGGCGCTCTGCGGCCCGCGCACCGTGCCGGAGGGCGCCGCCTGCGTCCCGCTGCCTGCTCCGGGCGCGTCGCTCCCCGAAGGCGGCGCTGCAGCGCTCTCTGACCCTGCCGGCGCGCGCCCCGCAAGAGCGGGCACGCGCGGCCAGGCCCACGAGCACATCCCCCGCCGCCCGGAACGTCCAGCGAACGCCGCCGCGTACATGTTCCCGATCGGCGCGCCGGACGCGCCGCCGGGGTTCCTCCTTGTCGAGGAGGCTCCAGCCGGGGCGGGCGCGCTGCCTGCGGCGGGCTCCGTCGCCGCGATCGGCGCGGCGCGGCCCGAGCCGCCGTCGTGGATCGGCGGGATCGACATCGCCGCGACGCGCGGCGAGCGGGTGGCAGCGCTCAGGCTCGAGGGCCAGGAGGGGAAGGCCGAGGTCGTCTTCGTCGGCGCGCTGTCCGGGATCACGGTGGCCACGGCGCACGACGTGCGCGAGGCGCGCGACGCGGATCGCGTGCGCAGGTACCTCCTGCTCCATGGCCACCTCGATCGCCCTGGCCCCGGCGTCGTGGCGGGCGCGCGCCTCGACGCGGGCGACGTGGTCGGGTACGCCGGCGAGACGGGCAGCCCGGGCCTCGTCCGGCTCCGCCTCGAGGCGCGGCAGATCCGCGAGGGCGCGCGCATCGAAGAGCTCGATCCGAAGCGCATCACCGACGCCGCGGTGACGGTGCCTTGCGACCTCCGCAACGTCCTGCCGCTCCGTCAGGGAGCGAGCTTGTAGCCGAAGCCGTAGACCGTGAGGATGTGCTCCGGCTTGTCGGGCGAGCGCTCGATCTTCTTGCGCAGCTTGACGATGAAGTTGTCGACCGTGCGGTTCGACGGCCCGGCCTCGATCCCCCAGATCTTCTGGAGGATCTCCTCGCGCGAGACCGGCTGGCCCAGGCGCTCGTGCAGCAGGCGAAGGAGCTCGACCTCGTAGAACGACAGCTGATCCGAGCGCGAGCCCCGCGAGACCGTGTGGGCGGTCATGTTGATCTGCACGTTGCCGATGGAGAACACCTCGACGGGCGCCTCGGCCGGCCGGGCGGCGCGGCGGAAGAGGGCGCGCAGGCGGGCGATGAGCTCGCCCACGCTGAACGGCTTGGTCACGTAGTCGTCGGCGCCCGCGTCGAGGCCGCGGATCTTGTCGATCTCCTGGCCGCGGGCCGTCAGCATGATGATCGGCACGAACGCGTCCCAGCGCCGCAGATCCTCGCAGACCTTGAAGCCGTTGGTGTCGGGGAGCATGAGGTCGAGGAGGATGGCGTCCGGCTTCTCCTGCCGCGCGAGCAGCACGCCGTCCTTCCCCTTCGAGGCCGACGCCACCGAGAAGCCCTCGAACTCGAGGGCGTCCGTCAGCCCCAGCACGATGTGGGGCTCGTCCTCGATGATGAGAATCTTCTTGCGTGCCACCACGACGGAGTCCGGTCTTAGCACAAAACCGGGCAGGTCCCTCCCGGCGCTCCTCCGGCCGGCTCGCTGGAGCCGCTCTGGAGCCGCGAAGCGCCACAAAAGCGCCGCGGGGCGCGATCTCACGATCGCACCCCGCGCGCCGGGCTCAATCAGACGCTAGCTGACGTTAGCTGACGCTAGCTGACGTCCGCTGACGCCGCCTACTCGCCGGAGCAGGTGATGAACAGCGTGGCCCCTTGCTGGGCTTCGCCCTGGCCCGTGAACCGGATCTTGCGCTGCTCCGTCGACGGGCAGTCGGCCACGAGGCTGGCTTCGCCGAGCCGGATCGCCGGGTCGACGTAGCACCATCCATGCACGTCGATGTCGTCGCTGACGCTGGTCCTGCACGCGACGGCCCCGTCGCCCTCGAGCTGCTGGATCTCGCACACGCAGTCCCAGCCGGACGCCTTCGCGATGTCGAGCGAGAGCACCTCGTCCTTCGCCGCCGTATGAGCGCCCGTCACGTCGAGGCGCCCCAGCTTCCTCGGATCCGCGCAGTTGCACTGGCCCTGCGAGTTGCGCGCCTCGAGGATCAGGCAGGAGACCTGCTGCTCCGTGTCCGGCGTCAAGGTGCGCGGCAGGCACTGGCCGCCGAGCACCGTCTTCAGGCGGTCGATGATGGCGCCGATCGCCGGTCGGTAGCCGTAGTCGGCCGCGCCGGAGTTCTCGAGCTGGCGCGGGCACACCGAGCCGACGATGCCCTGGGGGCCGAGCTCCCGGATGAGCTGCAGCTCGCGGAGACCCGGGTAGGCCTTCGCCTTGATCTGCGTCGTCGACCTGGGCGCCGGATCCGCCTGATCGTTCCCCGCATCAGGCCTGCACAGCGGGTTGTCGATCGCCTGAGTCCCCACCGCTCTGCAGTCGCAGCTCTGAGCCGCCCCGTCGCAGGTCTTCACCGCGTCCCGGGGGAGATCGAAGATGCACGCGTACTGGAGGTCCCCCGTGCTGTCCTCCGGGATCGTGTACTCGCGGCCGTTGATGCTGTTCCAGCCCGTCGCCTGCGGCCCGACGATCGCATCACCCGTGATCGGGTTCGTGCCCGAGCGAGGCTTCATCGACTCGACCATGAAGGGATCCTTCGGCGCCTGGTACTTCGCGGGATCGCCGAGGATGAGCTCCCAGGTGCTGGCGGCGCCGGCCACCGGAGCGCTGAGCTCGTCGGAGTTCTTGAACCCACCGACCGGCTCGCCGTCCTGGTTGAGGCCGTTCAGCAGGTCGGGCTGGCCATCCGCGTTCTGACGCGCGATGTCCTGCCACGGCACGCCGACGATACCGGCGAAGAAGACGAGCCCGGGATCGCGGACGTTGGAGTCGAGGTCGTCCGGGTTCGGATCGCTGAAGATCGGGTTCGGGACCAGCTCGCCCCTGCGGTTCGGGATCTGCGCCTCGGTGAAGGCGCGCCGGTAGCGGTCGATCGGGTAGAGGAAGTCGAAGCCGAACCGGCGCTTCTGATCCCAGCAGCGCGAGTTGACCGGGTCCTCCTCCTTGGTCAGCCTGGCGGTGTTGCCGTCCGTGCCCTTGCACGTGTCGTCCTTGGGGCAGTCGTCCTGTTTCTGGCTGCACGACCTGCAGCACTTGTTGCCCGGATCGGTGGCGCACTCGACGCGCGGCCGCCACAGGCGGAAGCCTGGCGAGGTCTCTGCCACGAGGTAGTTCTTGCCCTCCTCGCGGATCGAGCAGTCGTTCTCGTCGGTGAGCATGATGATCGCGAGGAGCGAGCTCGGCCGCAGGAAGTCGGCGCGCTGCCTCTTGACGTCGGCATCCTCGCCGGTGACGACGATGTTTTCGGTGGCCGGGTCAATGCTGATCGTCGCGTAGGGCTCCGGGTCGACGAGGAAGCGGTACACGCTCTCGAGCTGCGCCTCGAAGCCGCAGCCGGTCTGCCCCGTGCCCTTGACCATCGCGGTGAGCTGCCCGACCAGCGTCGTGTCGTTGAGGTCGGCGTTCGAATCATTGGGGCCGATGTCCGCCTCGCCGTCGTTCGGATCCGGCGTCTCCGGCTCACCGTCGAGCTTCTGATCCGGATCCCAGGCCAGGAAGCCCCGGTTGAGGTAGGTCGGAATGTCGTTGACGTTGGAGTTCTCGTCGGTGCGCGCGAGGAGGTGCGCCATGTCCACGTTCGAGGCGCTCGTCGTCCCCTGGCAGGCGCCCGACCCGTGGCCGCCGAGGCTCGAGCTGATGATGCCGATGTGGATGTCCTTGACCGGCTCGAACTCACGCTTGTAGTCCTGCGGACAGGGCGTGTTGGGCGAGGCGACCGTGGTCGTCATCACGCCGTCCCTGTGGATGCAGCGCGGGTTGACGAGACCCTGGACGAGGTCGGGGATCGCGGTGGCGAGGATGGCCTGCTTGTCGGCCATCGAGCCCGAGTTGTCGATCGCCAGGAGGAGGTCGATCTTGTCGACCGAGCTCTGCGTCAGCCGCTCGACGATCGTCGACGTCGACCGGGGCCTGTTCTCGGCGATGGGGCGGCTCAGACATCCGAAGGCGCTGCCTGTGCCCGCGATCAGCAGGCCCGCCATGGCGAACCTCACCGCGCCCCTCCACGGGCGCCTGCTCTCACGCTCTATCCGCGTCATATTCGACTTTCCTTTCGACCACCGATCGAGTTGCGCGGCGGTCAAGCCACCGAAAAGGCCCGCCGTCCACGGGCCCATGACCGACTTCCGCAGGCGATCCACGGCTCGACGGGAGCCCGATGCTAGGGACCCGACCGGAAGGCTGTCAATTCGACCCGGCCGGCCCCGCACGAGCCCACGAAGGGGTGCCATAGCAAACGAGATGCCGCCGCCGCGGACCCGTGCCCTCCATGCCCCGCGCGCCGCCGCGACGTCAACCTGATTGCGCGACAGCCAACGCAGTAGGCGACCCGCCCTCAACCTGGGTCGACCTGGCTCCTCCAGCCTGGTCCTCAACCTGGGTCGGCCAATCGAGAAAGTTCACTTATCACTGTATTGCAAACCACCCCTTCCCAGGTCGCGGGAGCCCAGCCTCCATCGCGCGCGACGGGCGGTCGTGGGAGGGCCAACCTCGGTCGGCCGCGGCGGCGCCGCAGCCCAACCTCGGTCGGTGCGGAGAGCTGTCGGTGCGGGGAGCTGGGTGGGCCGCGGGCCTGGCGCCGGTGGGGTTTGCCGCTTCCCAGCAGGGCCGAGTTGTGGTCAGTGCCCGGGCATGTTGCGCGTCGCCCTCGCCATGGTCCCGGAGGTACGGCAGCTGCTCACCGAGGATCCGGCGCAGCTCTCCGACCTGCTGGACGAGATCCACGACGAGGACCTCGCCGACCTCATCGGCCTGCTGGACGACGCCGAAGCGGCGAAGGTCCTGATGGCGCTCAGGGCCGAGGAGGCCGCGCCCATCTTCGAGCGCCTCGACGGCGAGACCCAGGAGGCGCTCGTCGAGCAGATGGGCGTCGAGAGCATCGCGCCGATCGTCTCCGAGATGGCGGCCGACGACCGCACGGACCTCATCGAGGCCCTCCCGGACCAGGTCAGCGGCACGCTGCTCTCCACGCTGGAGAAGGTCGACCCCGAGGCGGCGGCCGAGGTCGAGGAGCTCGCCAAGTGGCCCGAGGACAGCGCCGGCGGCCTCATGACCACCGACTACGTGTCGGTGGGCATCCACCTCACGGTCGCCGACGTGATCGAGCGCATCCGCGCCGTCGGTGAGGACGCCGAGACCATCTACTACGTGTACATCGTCTCCGATCGCGGGCACCTCATCGGCGTCGTGTCGCTGCGCGATCTGCTGCTCGCCTCGCCGTCCGAGAAGCTCGCGGACGTGATGACCGAGAACGTCTTCGCCGTCAGCCCCGAGACCGACCAGGAAGAGGTCGCGCGGACCATGGCCAAGTACGATTTCAACGCGCTGCCCGTGCTCTCCGCGGACCGCAAGCTGCTCGGCGTCATCACCGTCGACGACGTGATGGACGTCCTCACGGAGGAGCAGTCCGAGGACATGCAGCGGCTCGGCGCGGTCGGCCCCATCGAGGACAGCTACTTCAAGACGAGCTTCTGGACGTTCATCCAGAAGCGAGCCCCGTGGCTCGCCGTGCTGTTCGTCGGCGAGTTCATGACCGGCGAGGTGCTCCGGCGCTTCGAGCACGAGCTCGAGGTCGTCGCGACGCTCGCCTACTACGTGCCGCTGCTCATCTCCACGGGCGGCAACTCCGGCTCGCAGTCGTCGTCGCTCATCATCCGCGGCCTCGCCGTCGGCGATGTGCGCGTCGGCGACTGGGCGAGCGTCCTCGTCCGCGAGCTCGGGCAGGCGGTCGTGCTCGGCCTCATCCTCTCCGTCATCGGCATGCTCCGCGTCTGGCTCTGGGGCGACGGCACCGGCTTCGTCCTGACGATCGGCGCGACGCTGATGGCGATCGTCCTCATGGGCTGCACCGTCGGCGCCATGCTCCCCCTCCTGCTCCGGCGCCTCGGCCTCGATCCGGCGACCAGCTCCACGCCGTTCATCGCGAGCCTCGTGGACGTCCTCGGGATCCTCCTCTACTTCACGATCGCCCGGCTCTTCCTGGCCGACCTCCTCGCGCAGGCCGGAGCGGGCGGGTGAGCGGAATCACGCGGAATTGCGCGGCACCTGGCGGAATTGGACGGCGACCGGACGGTTATCCGACGGTTACCGGACGGCGATCGAGCGACGCCGCGCCGCCCGTGCCGAGGCCCACGCCGGTCCCCCCGCGCGGGCGCGCCGCGTGCTTTTCGGCGCGCCACGACCCTTGACGCGTCGGCCCCCATGGGGGAGTGAAGCAGGCGACGTTCGTTCAGCGCAGCGTGCGCTGAGCCCCTCCTAGGGAAGGAGTGACGATGGCCGAAGGCTTGAATCGCGTAATGCTGCTCGGCAACCTGGGCGCCGACCCAGAGCTCCGGTTCACCCAGGGGGGTCAGGCCGTCTTGAACCTGCGGCTCGCGACGACCGAGTCGTACCTGGACCGCGACAAGGTCCGGAAAGAACGGACGGACTGGCACAATGTCGTGATCTGGGGCAAGCGCGCCGAGGCCTTGGGCAAGATCCTCAGCAAGGGTTCCTCGATCTTCATCGAGGGCTCGCTCCGCACGTCGAGCTACGACGACCGGGATGGCAACAAGCGCTACAAGACCGAGGTGATCGCGAACAACGTCCTGCTGACGGGCGGGGGCCGCGGTCGCGGCGCTGTCGGCGACGACGCAGGCGCGTTCGGCGCTGATCCCGGCGGTGGCTACGGCGGCGGGGGCGGCGGCGGTGGCTATAGCGGGGGCGGTGGTGGCGGCGGCGGTTACGGTGGCGGTGGCGGTGGTGGCGGCCGCCCGGCGGGCGGCGGCTACAACCGCGGCGGAGGCGGTCGCCCCGCGCCGGCTGCGCAGGATCCCGGTCCTCCGCCCGACGATTTCGGCGGCGGCGGTTACGGCGGCGGCAACGACGACGACATCCCGTTCTGATCGCTCCCCCTGCCCGGTCGAGTCATCCGCCTCGCGCACGCCTCTCCCTTCAACATCTCGCATCCACGCGACAGGCCCTCTCCGAGGGCCGGGCAGCTCTCCACGAGCCCCTCTTCCCCGCCCTAGGGCCGCGGCCGCGGCCGCCGCGCCAGCAGGACGGTCACCCCCGCCGCCGCGAGCACGCCGAGCGCCGCGGTCATGGCGAGGGGCTGCTCCGCGGCGAGGAAGATCGTCCGCACGAGCAGCCCCGGCTCAGGTGGCGCCACGAAGGCGCCCTCGAACGCGGTCGCGCCGAGCAGCGCGCCGCACCGGTCGCCCGTCCCCTGCGCAGGCTCCAGGCAGGCCAGGCTGCAGAGCGCCGCGTCGTGCTCGCTCCCGGCAAAGCCGAGCACGTGCTGCCCGCGGATCACCACCGCGCGCGCGCCTGCCCTCCCGGCTCCCTCGAACGCCTGCTCGAACCGCTGCGACCGCGCGTGGATCGGCCCTGCTTCCCACCGCTCGATCGCCACCCCGAGGCCCCCCCGCACGAGCCCCGAGGCCCGATCGAGCACGAGCTCCTCCAGGCCGGTCACCCATTGCCGCGACGGGGCCGTCACGCACACCGCGCGCAGCGAGAGCTCGTCCGCCTCGACGCCCCGCAGGAGCGCCACCTTCGCGCCGGCGATCGCGGAGACGTCGATCGCGGGGAGCGCCTCCTCCGGCGTGTCGCTCGCCCCGGCCGGCAACGCAAGGCGCAACCCGAGGCCCGGCGCCACGCCGTGGAGCTCAGACGCGCTCGAGCTCATCCATCAGCGCGATCACCTCGGTCCGGATCTCGACGAGGGCCGTGCGCATCCGCTGCACCTCCTCGCTGCTCGCGCCCGCGTCCGGCGCCGGCGGCTCGATGCCGCCCTCGCGCAGCTTGCGCCGCGCGCCCGCGATCGTGAAGCGGTGCGAGTAGAGCAGCTCCTTGACCTTGAGGAGCGTCTCGACGTCGCGCCGGCTGTAGACCCGCTGCCCCTTCGCCGACTTCTGCGGGCGGATGGAGCGGAACTCGGTCTCCCAGTACCGGAGCACGTGCGGCTCGACCCCCACGATGCCGGCCACCTCGCCGATCCGGTAGTACAGCTTCGCCGGAAGCTGCGCGCGCACCGCCAAGCGGTCTACTCCTCGGCCGCCGAGGCCGTCTCACGCGGGTTGAGGGCCTGCTTCAAGATCTGGCTCGCCTTGAAGTTCAGGACCCGGCGCTCCGTGATCAGGATGGGGTCGCCGGTCTGGGGGTTGCGACCCTGCCGCTGGCGCTTGTCGCGCAGCACGAAGTTGCCGAATCCAGAGATCTTGATCTTCTCCCCGCGACCCAGGGTTTCCTTCATGGTCTCGAACACGAGGTCCACCAGATCGGCAGATTCCTTCTTCGAGAAGCCCCCAAGGCGGGAGTAGACCGCCTGAACGATTTCGGCTTTCGTCATGACACCCCCATCGCCCTTGCAGAAGGGGGGACGCGCCGCAACCCCTGAAGACCGTTCAGGAAGCCGCGTGCGGTCCCCCGACCGGCCTGGAGGGCAGAATGCCAGCGTGCGTCGGTAAGGTCTAGGGGGTTACGCAGGCTTCGCCCGAGGTGCACCAGGCACGCTTCGTGGAGCCCCCCCGAGCAACGCAGCGCTCGGAGCGAACCCGCGACCCCACGAGCAGCGCCCCACACCTCGCACCCTCGGTCCGGCGGCCAGGAACCCGGCAGGCTCACCGGCGCGACCACGGGCGCAGGATGGGCTCGGCGGCGACGATCCGCTCAGACGGCAAGATCGCCGAGGTGGCGTTCCTTCGTCGACTGCCGGGACCAGGCGCCGACGACGGCCGCCTCGCCCGGCCGCGCGTCGCTCCAGCCGACGACCGGCGCGCTCGAGGCCACGTCGCGGCGGCGCACGATCTGCTCCTGGATGACCAGGAACGCCACGTAGAGGTAGCCGACGGCGAAGAGCACCGCGAACGGCGTGGCGAAGTAGTGCCCCGTCTCCACGGACGCGACAACCGCGCCGCACGACAGCACCGCGAGCATCGCCTCGGTGATCGGCAGGTCCGTGCGGACCTTGTACCGGCCCTTGTTGTCGCCCTGCTTCGGCGTCCGGACGAACTCGCCGGACATGCTGCGGAGCCCCTCGATCACGGCCTTCGACAGGTACGGCGCGAGCCCCGTCCCGAGCGCGATGAGCATCGGCAGGCGCCTGACCGCGCCCCAGCGCGAGCGGCCCTGCGCCGTCTCGGCCAGCATGTAGAACGCCGCGAGCGACCCCGTCGTCGCCGTGCAGAGCGGCAGGTCGATGGCGATCATCGTCAGCGTGTCGGCCGCGGGGAACAGCACGAGCGCCGGCAGCAAGAGGACGCTCAGCAGCACCAGCAGCGGGTAGGCGAAGTGCGGCGTGAGGTGGAAGAACGCCTCGATCCGCTGCCCGAGCGAGAGCTTGGCGCTCAGCACGGTCGCCATCAGCTTGCGCGCCGTCTGCACCGTCCCCTTGGCCCAGCGGTACTGCTGCGCGCGCAGCGCCGAGATGTCCTCGGGGAGCTCCGCCGGCGAGACGACATCCTCGCGGTAGACGAAGCGGTAGCCCGCGAGCTGCGCCCTGTACGACAGGTCGAGGTCCTCGGTCAGCGTGTCGTGCTGCCAGCCGCCCGCCTCGCGGATGGCGTCCTTGCGCCACATCCCCCCGGTGCCGGAGAAGTTGAACAGGAGGCCCGCGCCGAAGCGCGCGCGGTTCTCGACGAGGTGGTGGCCGTCGAGCATGAGCGCCTGCACCTGCGTGAGGATCGAGACGTCGCGGTTCAGGTGGCCCCACCGCGTCTGCACCATGCCGACCGTCGGGTCCTCGAAGTGGCCGACGATGGACCGCACGAAGTCCGGCTGCGGGATGAAGTCGGCGTCGAAGATCGCGACCAGCTCGCCCTTCGCGATCTTGAGCCCCGCGTCGAGCGCCCCCGCCTTGTAGCCGACGCGGTCCACCCGGTGCAGGTACACCGCGTCGAGGCCCAGCGCGCGCAGCCGCTCGACGTGCGCGCGGACGAGGCCCTGCGTCTCGTCCGTCGAGTCGTCGAGCACCTGGATCTCCAGCTTGTCGCGCGGGTAGTCCATCTTCGCGACGGCATCGAGCAGCCGCGCCGCGACCGTCGACTCGTTGAAGAGCGGGAGCTGGATCGTCACCGGCGGGAGGTCGCGATCGGTCAGGGCCGCGACCTCCTGCGCGCGGGTGATCTTCGCGCGGTTCAGGCGACAGAGGACCACGAGGTGCAGCCGGTGCAGGCCGTAGCCGCTGAGGCCGATCAGCACGCCGAAGTAGAGGACACAGAGCAGCAGGGAGAGCATCGCGAGCACCTACCGCCGGCGGGTTGCCGTGCAGCCGTGGGGACGGGCGAGAGCGCCGTTCTCCACCCCTGCAGGCGCCGACAGACAACGAACGCGTACCATCCGCCGGATCCGAAGTTGTCAGGCACTTGTAATTCGTTGCAACTCTCTGTCGCGAGGCCCGCAAAGTTGACTTCGGCCCGAGTCGCGCCCCGCGGGAAATGACAATCACCGACAATCCCGCTTCGCCCGGGCGCGCGGCGCTGCCCGCAGGTCCGCCGCACGAACGCACGTGCGCGAGCGGCGCGCCGACTCAGGGGGTCCCCGGATACTGGAGCTCCAAGTAAGGTGTTTTTGGTAAGGCTCCTCCGAAACCACGTTCAAGGAGTAAGGTGCTCACCCGCTGGGCAGATTCACAGTACTGCGCGATTTCGGGGGCCGAGCGGAGGCCAGGCGCCGCGCGCCACGTCGGCGGAGGCCCGGGGTCATCTGCGCCTGGCACCAGCGGGGGCTCAAGGCTATCGGTTCCCGGATGGATCGCGCGCTACTTAATGAACTGAAGGCTCGTCAGATCGCGTTCCTCGAGGCGCGGCTCGTCTCGGAGGCGGCGGCGCGCGACTTCCGGGAGCGGCTGCCTGCCGGCTTCGCGGCGCTGCTCGCGACGCCGCTCGGCGAGCTCGTGGACGCGGGGGCGATCGGGCGCGCGCTCGAGGCGCTGGCGGCGGAGGAGCCGCTCCGGCGGGCGGTCCGGCCCGCGGCCGCCGCGGCGCTCGCGGCGCTCGTCGAGGCGGCGCGCGCCGAGCGGCGGAGCGCGAAGGAGCTCCTGCCGGAGGGCGCCCGCGACAAGCTCGACCGCATCCTCGAGCAGCCGAAGATCGTGCCGGAGCGGCTCGTGCGCGAGGTGCTGGAGAGCGCGGCGCTCGACGCGGTGATGCGCGACGTCCTCTACGACACGCTGATGGAGTTCTCCGAGAAGGTGAACCCGTTCTTCGCCGAGTGGGGCCTGCCCGCGCTCCTCAAGCGGGTCGCCCCCTTCGGCCTCGGCGGCGTCGGCAAGACGATGGGCGCGATGCGGGGCGAGTTCGAGCGGCGGCTCGAGCCGGAGATCCGCCGGTTCTTGCAGGGGTTCTCGCGCACGGCGATGCGCCAGGTGCACGACCTCCTCGTCGCCAAGGGCGACACCCCCGAGTTCGTCGGCCTGCGCAAGCAGGTCGCCACGTGGGTGCTGGAGCAGGAGATCTGCGCGCTCGTCGGTCAGCTCGACGCGAAGAGCTCGACGATCGCCGAGGAGCTCGGCGCCGACATCGCCGCGCAGCTGCTCCGGGATCGGCCCGTCCGGGCGCGGACCAGCGAGGCGATCGCGGCGTTCGTCGCGGCGCACGCGCGCGAGCCGCTCGGCGACGCGCTGGGGCGGCTCGGGATCGCGCCCGAGCTCGACGTCGGCGCGCTCGCGGACGCGCTCTGGCCCGTCGTGAGGAGCATGTGCGCGACCGGACCGGTGCGCGCCTGGCTCGCGTCCGTGGTGGACGAGTTCTTCGACGGGTTGCCGGACGGGCTCGAGCCGTCCGCCTGAGGCGAGCCGATGCGGTGGGCGCCTGCCCCGGGTGGGACCCGGCCCGCGGCGCGCGCGGGCCCCGCTCCGAGGCCGGCCGCGGTCAGCGCGGTCAACCCATCGCCGAGGCGTCGGCCACCGCAGACTCGATGTACGCGAGGCCGCGCGACGGGCACGCGGGCACCGTGGGCGCAAACGCCTCCATGTCCAGGATGAGCTCGGGGCCGACCGCGGGCGTGAGCACCACGACGGGCACGCGCGGCGACATGCGGCGGAGCTCCTCCATCTCGCTGTGGAGCTCCGCTTCCTCCCGGGGCACGAGCACCATCACATGAGGACGCCAGCGGGCAAGCACGTCACGCGCATGGCCGAGCCCGCAGCACGTCTCCACCGTGTAGTCCCGGGATGAGAGGAAGTGGACGAGCGGCTGGGAGTTGCTGGCGTCGTCATCGATCACCAGGACGCGGGTCGTGCTCTCAATCTCCATGGGTATCCCCCGTCAGCGGCCGGCTCTGGCCGCCGCTGTGAAAACCAGGTCTTCATGGCCTGGCTCACAGTGACCATACTCCATATTCGGCAAAGAGCGATATCAATCGCGCCTCAGCGCATCACGCGATGCGTTGATACGCGCTTGAAACACCAGCGCTCTCTGCCTGTTTCTTTTGTGATCCGCTGTGATCCGCTGCGATCCGCCGTGATCCGCGATGGCCCATCTGCGACCCGCTCGGGGAATCGCGAAGCGCCGACGAGCACCGGCGCGGGGACGGCAGGATCAGCCGCCGAGGTAGGCCGCGCGGATCTCTTCGTTCGCCGCGAGGTCCTTCGACTCGCCGCTCATGGCGATCTGCCCAGTACGGAGCACGTAGGCGCGCGTCGAGTACTTGAGCGCCAGTCGGGTATTCTGCTCGACGAGGAGTACGGTTGTTCCCGACGCCGCGATCTTGGCGATCGACTCGAAGATGTCCGCGACGAGCCGCGGCGCGATGCCGAGCGAGGGCTCGTCGAGGAGCAGCATGGCGGGGCGCGCCATCATGGCCCGACCGATCGCGAGCATCTGCTGCTCGCCGCCGGAGAGCGTTCCGCCGTGCTGGTGCATGCGCTCGCCCAGCCGGGGGAAGAGCTTCACCACGTCGTCGACGGTCTCCGCCATGGTGGGGCCGTGCTTGTGGCACCACGCGCCGAGCTCGAGGTTCTCGCGGACGCTGAGGTTCGAGAAGATCGCGCGCCCCTCCGGGACGAGCGAGACGCCGGCCGCGACGAGCTCCTCCGTCGAGACGGACGCGAGGTCCTTGCCGTCGTAGCGGACGCGGCCGGCGGCGATCGGGAGGAGGCGGACGATCGTCTTCAGCGTGGTCGTCTTGCCGGCGCCGTTCGCGCCGATCATCGCCACGATCTCGCCGCGCCGCACCTCGAGGCTGACGCCCTTGAGGGCCTTGATGCCGCCGTAGCTGACCGCGAGATCCTCGACGACAAGCAGGGGGTCGCCGGGGGCCACCGAGGGGGGCTGCCGCGTCGGATGCGATGTCTTCATGCGGGCTCCTCCGCCGCCGCGACGGCCGCCTCGTCGTCGATCTCCTCGCCGAGGTACGCGGCGAGGACCTTCGGGTCCCTGCGCACGACCTCCGGGGTGCCGTGCGAGATGGTCTCGCCGTGATCGAGGACGTGGATCTCCTCGCACACCCCCATCACGACCTGCATGTTGTGCTCGACCAGCACGACCGTGATGTCGAAGGTGTCGCGCAGCCAGCGGATCTGCTGCTTGAGCCCCTCGGCCTCGCCGTAGTTCATGCCCGCCGCCGGCTCGTCGAGCAGGAGCAGCCTCGGCTTGAGCATCATCGCCCGCGCGATCTCGAGGCGGCGCTGGTTGCCGTACGAGAGCGACGTCGAGATCTCGTCGGCCATGTCCTCCAGCTTGAACACCGAGAGCAGCGAGAGGGCGCGCTCGGTCATCTCCTGCTCGTCCTTGTAGAAGAACGGCGAGCGCACGAGGGCGGCGGCGAGCGTGGATCTCCGCAGGTTCTCGCAGGCGACGAGCACGTTCTCGAGCACCGTGAGCTGGCCGAAGAGGCGGATGTTCTGGAACGTGCGGGCGATGCCGAGGCGCGCGATCTGGCTCGGCCGGAGCGGCGCGAGGTCGGTCCCGCCGAAGCGGATCGCGCCCTCGTCGTGCTTGTAGACGCCGGTGATCAGGTTGAACACCGTCGTCTTGCCCGCGCCGTTCGGGCCGATGAGCCCGAAGATCGAGCGCTCGGGCACGGTGAAGGAGACGTCGCCGACCGCCCGCAGGCCGCCGAACCGCTTGGTCACGTGCTTCAGATCGAGGTTCACTCGAGCTCCCTCCCGGCCGGCGTGCGCTCGCGGCCGACGGTGATGCCGGGCGGCGGCTCATCGGGCGGCGCGCCCGGGCCGGGCGGCGCGCCCTCGTGCCCGGCGCCCGCCTCCACGCCGGTCGTGGCGGGGACGGGCTCGGCCGGGCCCACCGGGAAGCGCTTCCTGCGCGACCAGCGACGGCCGAAGAGCTCGCGCTCGCCGAACAGCCCCTCGGGGCGGAGGACCATCAGCCCGATGAGGATGGCCGCGTAGAGCACCATCCTGAGGGCGTTCAGATCGAGCGCGGGGTAGGCCGCCTTCAGCGCGAGGACGCTGTCGAGGCCCTGCAGCTGCTCGATGAGCTTCACCGTGAAGGTCACGAACACGCCGCCGAGGATCGCCCCGGAGACGCTCCCCGAGCCGCCGAGGATCACCATCGTGATGGCGTCGAACGAGTAGTTGAACGTGAACTGGTCCGGCTGGACCGTGGGGTTGCCGTCGCGCATCGACGAGAGCAGGGCGCCGGCGATGCCGCCGCCGGCGGCGGAGATGACGAACGACGTGACCTTGTAGCGCGTCGGATCGACGCCCACCGCGGCGGAGGCGATCTCGTCCTCGCGGAGGGCGCGCAGCGCGCGGCCCCAGCCGGAGAACTTCAGCCGCCAGGCGAGGATCGTCGCGAGCACGACGGCGCCGAAGATCCAGAACGGGCCGGCGTACTGCGGCACGCCGGTGTCGTCGGGGCCGGCGTAGCCGATCGGGCCGCCGAGCGCCCCGAGGAGCTTGCCGAGCGCCCCCTGGTCGGGGCCGCCGGTCGTCGCCGTCGCGATCGTCAGGCGGAAGATCTCGGCGAACCCGAGGGTCACGATGGCGAGGTAGTCGCCGCGCAGCCGGAGGCTCGGCAGGCCGACCACGAGGCCGAAGAGGGCCGCGACGAGCCCGGACGCGAGCAGCGCCGCGGGCATCACGACGAACGAGTTGCCGAAGAGCGGGTCGCCGCCGCCGAGGTGCTGGTGCAGGTTGCCGGCCACGACCGCCCCGGTGTACGCGCCGATCCCGACGAAGCCGGCGTGGCCGATCGAGAACTGGCCGGCCATGCCGTTGATGACGTTGAGCGAGAGCGCCGCGATGACGTTGACCATCGCGAACAGGGCGAGCTGACGCCAGGCAGCGTCCGGCAAGAGGGTCTCGAAGCCGAACTCGAGGGCGACGACGACGCCGAGGAGCAGGAGCGCAGTCAGGACGCGCTGCAACGGTCGAGGCATGGCCGGCCAGAGTTGGAATGGCCGAGCCGCACCGTCAAGCAGTAGCGTCAGTAGCGTTACTTGATGACCCGCAAATAGGGGGGCAGTTCCCGCTTCGGCTTGCCCGCCCCTTGGCGAGGCTTGGGCTCGGGCTCACCGGAGCCACCCGATTCGTCGTCTTCGCGCTCCTCGGTGGACCGCACCGGCGCGAGGGCCGGCGCCGGCACCGGCGCGAGCGGCCTCACGGGCGCGCCGGCGTCCCGCGCCGGGGCCTCGCCCGCGCCGAGGCGCTCGCCGGCCTCCACGGGCTCGAGCTGGGGGCGCGCCCTGTCGCGCGCCCGCGCCTCGTCCGCCGCCTCGTCGCTCCGCTCGTCGTCGCCGCTAGGGGGCGCGACGGCGGCGAGCCGGGGGCGCGGCCTCTTGGCGGGCTTCTGCGGCGGGGCGACGGCGGGGCGCTGCTGCTTCTGCGCCGCGAGATCGGCCGGGATGTCCTCGGGCCACACCATGCCGCGCTGGTCCTCGCTCACGAGCGCCCAGATCGCGTGCCACGGCAAGCGGCACCAGAACGGCGCGCGGTTGAACGACAGGGTGCAGCTGATCCCGTCGTCGTCCACCTTGAGGTCGGGGATGGCGATCGCCATGTTCATGCCGACCTGGAGGATCAGCTGCGGCTGTCCCGTGAACCACTTGGGGACGGAGACACCGGGCCGGCGCGGATCGAGGTGGATGAACACGCTCGGCTCTCGCTCGAGGAGGGCCAGCGCGACGTCCTTTTTCGGCGGGAGCGGTCTCTGCACGTCGGACATCGTACTGCTCTGCCCAATACCCCGGACCGCGCGGCTCCGCCAGCGCTTCGGGGAGGCCACGCGCCGAGCAGTGTGCCGGGTGAGCAGGCCGCCGCGCCCCCGGCACCAGGCGCTCCAGCAGATCTGTAGAAAACGCGCTGTGAGCGCAGCGCGCGGCGCGGCCGGCGCCGGCGCCGGCGCCGGCGCCTCTCGAGTTTCCCGGCAGCCCCGGCGACGCTCACGCCGCGCGCCCCCGGCCCAGCTGGACGGGGACCTCGGAGAGGGTGACCCGGTGCTTGCCGCCGCTCGTGAGGGGGATCTCGTCGACGATCTGGACGCAGATTTCCGCGCGCTCGCCCAGGTGCTGCCGGACGAGGCGCTCGATGAGCCTCGCGGTCTCGGGCTGGAAGCCCTTGCCCGGCACGAGCTTGACCGTGAGCGCGCGCCGCCGGTCCTGGTGGACCTGGTAGCGGGCGATCGTCGGCTGGTCCTTGATGAGGTGCGGGAAGAACTCCCCGGCGAGCAGCTCGCCGTCGGGGCCGACGAGCAGGTCGAGGACGCGGCCCTCGACGGAGGCGAGCATCGGCAGCCCGCGGCCGCACGCGCACGGCGCGCCGGCGGCGATCGCGACGTCCTGGTTCTTGTAGCGGATGAGCGGCATCGAGCGGCAGACGAGGTCGGTCACGACGACCTCGCCGGGCTCGCCGGGGAGGGCGTGGCGCCCGTCGCGGAGCAGCTCGACGAACACGTTTTCCATGTTGATGTGCTTGCCGGCGTGCCGCTCGCACTCGGCGGCGATCAGCATCAGCTCCCGGCAGCCGTACCGATCGAACACCGGCGCGCCGAACGCGCGCTCGATGGCCTCGCGCTGGTGCGCGAACAGCCGCTCGGCGCTGGTGACGATGCCGCGCGGCGCGGGGAGCGCGCGGCCATCGGAGAGCGCGTAGCGCGCCGCGTGGTACAGCGCGCTCGCGTACCCGACGATGAGCTGCGGCCGGTACCGCGCGATCTCGTCGAGCAACGCGGCGAGGCGCCGGTCGGACAGGTCGAAGGCGGAGATCATCTTCTTGCGGAGGATGGCCTCGTGAAGGGAGCGCTTGGCCTTCTTCGCGAGCGTCTCGCTGACCAGCACGGTGCTCCACAGGTGGAGCTCCCGGTCGCCGAGCCGGGCGCCCGCCCACCCGTCGGACCGCATGGCGGCCGCGATGCGGCGCTCGTAGGTGCGGTGGTCGAAGCGGAACTGCACCGGCTCGCCCGTCGACCCGCCCGTGCCGCTCGCGTAGAGCCGGCCGACGAAGCCCTCGGCGAGGAGGTCCTGCCCGTGGGCGCGGAGGTCGGCCCTCGTGAGGACGGGGAACCGCAGGAGGTCCTCCGGCGCCTTCACCGAGGCGGCGCGCACGCCGTGCTCGGCGAAGCGAGCCCGGTAGAACGGGACGTGCTGCTCGGCGAACTGGAGGGCGGCGAGCATCCGCCGGAAGCTGAGATCGCGAATCTCATTCTCCGATCGCCACTGGGAGCGCTCTAGCCGCTCCAGGTCTTTCAGGGTCTCCCTGCCCCTCAAACGGGTCTCGTAGAACGGAAACAGGATGTTTCGAAACAGCCCACCGTACATGGGCGAAGCGTTCTTTCGAATCATCGACCGTCAAGCGCGCGCGGGCGACTCTCCCGCAAAATCCCTGTGTTCGTGGCGCGGAGTCCGACCGGAGCGGCGCGCGCGGGCAAACTCCTGAGGCATCCACTCGAATTCGTCGGGAATTCACAGGGAGGCAGGGAGACGGGGAGAAAATCTTCAAAACACTCCCTGTCTCCCCGCCTCCCCGTTCAATTTCCCCGCAGAGAAGCGCTGCACGAAGGGGATCCCTCAGGGCAAACTCCGTCCCAGCAGAGCGGGTGAGCGCTCAGCGCGACCGCTGCACGGACACACGCTGTTACGCCTTCACGCCGCGCCGGAGGGGCGCGTCAGCCTGCGCTCGCGGCCGCGGACGAGCTCGACCCGAGGATCGCGACGGTGGCGCCGGCGAGGATGATCGCGGCGCCCGCGATCTCGAGCGCGGTCGGGGTGGCGTGGAGCCACAGGGCGCCGATGACGATCCCGCCGAGCGTCTCGCCGGGAGACACGAGCGCGACGATGGACGGGGACATGCGGCGCGCCGCGATCTGGACCGCGGTGTGGCCGACGACGGTGGGGACGAGCGCGAGCGCGACGATGGCGACGGCGGCGTGGGCCGGCGGCGGGGTGACGCCCTCGAGCGCGCCGGGCGCGAACGGGAGCGCCACGGCGAGGAAGACGGCGGCGCTGCCGTAGACGAGGGCGGCGTAGCTCCGCGCCGGCAGCGCGTCCCGGAGCCCGCGGGCGAAGGACACGTAGAGGCCGTAGAGGAGGGTGGCGCCGACGACCAGGAGGTCGCCCGAGAGCCGGTGATCGCCGGCGCCGGCCGAGCGCGCGACGACGAGCGCGCCGACGGTGGCGAGGAGCACGCCCGCCTGCTCGGAGCGCGTGGGGCGGACGCCGAAGAACGCCCACGCGCAGAGCACGACGGCGAGCGGCTCGAGCGAGACGAGCGAGAGGGCCGCGGCGAGGGACGTGCGGTCGAGCCCCCAGAGGAAGAGCGCGAAGTGGACGGCGAGCAGGAGGCCGGCGCAGAGGACGGCGGCGCCCTGGCGCGGCGAGAGGCGGGCAGCCGAGCGGGCGATCGCGCGCAGGTCGAGCAGGGAGAGCGCGATGGCGGCGAGGGCGACCCGGCCGAAGGCGATGGCGAGCGGGTGGACCGGGCGCGCATAGCGGGCGAGCGGGCCGCTCGCGGCGAAGGCGAGGCTGGCCAGGACGACGAAGAGCGCGGCGCGGCGGGCGCGACGCGCCGAGGAGCGCGGCTCGTCCGTCATGCGAGGGTGCTAGTTCAGGAGACCGGGAAAGACAACCAGCGCGGGGTCAGCGGGGCGGGGGCGGCGGGGGCGCGATGGCGACGAGGTTGAGCCCGCCAGGGTACTGGTAGCTCGTGTAGGCGCCGTAGCCGAGCACCTGGATGCCGACGGGCGCCGAGGCGGTCAGCACGTGCGCGCCGCCGTTGCCGGGGCCGAGCCGGACACGCGCGACACCGAAGCCGGAGCCGTTGCCGATCGGGGTCGGGGCGACGTCGACGGCGGCGTCGTCGAGCGTGATCGTGGCGTCGAGCGGCTGGATGATGTCGACGTAGCTCTCATCGTAGTCGCTCGGCGCGAGGAAGACGTACTTGGAGCGGTATTGCTCGACCGCGGTGGGGTGGCTCTGCGACGGATCGCCCTTCTGGCGAGACTCGGTGTCCGCGTCGACGATCGCGGCGCCCAGCATGAACGTGCTGACCGCGAACTCGTGGTCTCCCACGACCTCGAAATCCCGCCTCACCACGTCGAGGTCGACGACCTGGCCAGCGTCGATGGTGGTCGGCGCGCCGTCCGGCTTGCCGGACGGGTACGTGAGCGCCGTGCCATCGACGTTGCCGTAGAGGCGCACGATGTGGCCGATGACGCGGCCGCCGGGCGACGTCGGGACCGTCACGAAGTACCGCTTGCCCAGCGTCTCGGCGGGGAACACGGACTCCTCGAGGTGGTCGCAGGCCTGGCGGCCGACCGGCGCCTGCACGCACGGTATGCCCGTCAGCACCTGGACAGGGCGGGTCGCGGTGACGAGGCTGCCGCTGAGGTCGCTCCTCGGGTGCCCGAGGACCTCGACGACATCCCCCTCGTCGAGCTGGACGGTGAAGCTGCCGCCGCCGCTCGTCCGGGGGATGCCGCCGCCCGCGACCACCGAGCCTCCCTGGGCGACGTTCACGGTGACGCTTGTGCCGTCCTGGATCCCGCTGATGACGATGTAGCCGCCGAAGTCCGCCGCCGCCCAGCCGCGCTGGCCCGTGATGCGGTAGTTGCCTGTCATCGCGGTGCTCGGCAGGAGCAGCGACGCGTCGTTGGTGAAGGAGAAGCAGCCGAAGGGCTCCCCGTCGTTGACCGCGCACGCCTCGTTGCCAGGGCAGGACGACCAGTCCTTCCCGGACGGGCCGCCCTCTCCCTTGTACTCGAGCGCGTTGAACTGATAGACCGTGACCGGCCTTGTCGAGACGAGGTGGTAAGCGCCTCCGTCGACGCGGACGGAGCTCGTGATCGAGTCGCCCCCGGTGCAATGGGTGGCGTCGGGCCCCTTCAGCTCGCGCACCCAGGGGAGGTAGATCTTGCTCAGGCTGTTGGGCTTGACCTCGGCGCGCGCCACCGCGGCGCCGGCGCGCGTCACCTCGACCTCGGCGATCTCGTCGCCGGCATTCGCGACGACGACCGCGTAGTCGAAGATCGACCAGACGATGTTCGCGGTGACCGTGGGCCAGAAGTCACAGCCGATATAGGACTTGCTCGCGGCGGCCTCCGCGCACGTCCTCGGGTCGCCGACCAGCTCGGGCCCGACGTCGCCGCCCCCGGTGCCGGCGCCGATGTCGTCGCCGAAGCCGCCGGAGCTCATCGACCCGACGGCGTCGCCGCTCGAGCCGCCGCCGCTGGCGGTGGTCCCCGGCCGAGGGGCGCCCGCCGACGAGCCGCTGGCGGAGCACGCCGCCGCCGAGGCGGCGCCCACCCAGAGTCCTACGCCGAGAAATAGAGCATGCTTCGAGATCTGCATGGGCCCTCCCGTCAACGGATCTCGAGCGCAGGGGCCTGTACGACAGCCCCGCTGGCGCGAGATATCATGGTGCTTTTTTTGCTGAAGTTGCTTGTCGGGTGCTCGCGCACTCCTGGACACGTTGGTGTCCATCGATCCCGGCTACGCGCTTTTGCAGCCCGGTGCAAGCCGATCGAATAAATACGTTATGGGCGCCACCAATGAATATCGCGCTTATCTGAAATGGATGGTCGGCAAGCGACGCAAATCACAAACGCGTCTGTCTCAGGCGCGTCGGAATGAGCCGTCGCAGACGTCCTCTACCCCGCTCTGCCCCGGATGATCCATCGCTGAGCGGCCAGCGCCTGCACAGGAGAAGAGGGCATAGGCGTTGACCGAGCTCGTTCCGTTGCCCCCAGCGCACGAGCCCGCCCCATCGCTCACCAACGTGAACGTGGACGTGGACGTGGACGTGGACGTGGTCGTTCACGGTCCAACGTTGACGACCACGACCACGACCACGACCACGTTCGAATGTAGGAGAACGCAGCGCGAGCTTGGTTAACGCCCAGGGGGGAGAAGGGGGCTAAGGAACTGTCCTGTGTACGATCCCTTGACCTTCGCGACATGCTCCGGCGTCCCCTCGGCGATGACCCGGCCGCCGCCGGCGCCGCCCTCGGGCCCGAGATCGATCACCCAGTCCGCGCACTTGATGACGTCGAGGCTGTGCTCGATCACCACCACCGTGTTCCCCGCGTCGACCAGCCGGTGGAGCACGCCGAGCAGCTTGCGGATGTCCTCGAAATGCAGGCCCGTCGTGGGCTCGTCGAGGACGTAGAGCGTTCGCCCCGTCTGGCTCTTGCCGAGCTCTCGGCTCAGCTTCACACGCTGCGCCTCGCCGCCGCTCATCGTCGGCGCGCTCTGGCCGATCTTCATGTACCCGAGTCCGACCTCGACCAGCGTCTCGAGGACGCGGCGCAGCGCGACGTGGTGCTCGAAGAGACGCAGGCAATCCTCGATGCTGGTGTCGAGGATATCCGCGATGCTCTTGCCCTTGAACCGCACCGCGAGCGTCTGCGCGCTGTACCGCTTGCCGGCGCACACCTCGCACGGGACATAGACGTCGGCGAGGAAGTGCATCTCCACCTTCACCATGCCGTCGCCGCTGCACGCCTCGCAGCGCCCGCCCTTCACGTTGAAGCTGAACCGCCCCGGGCCATAGCCGCGCGCGCGCGACTCCGGCAGCTCGGCGAAGATCTCGCGGATCTGGTCGAACGCCTTCGTGTAGGTCCCCGGGTTCGAGCGCGGCGTGCGGCCGATCGGCTTCTGGTCGATCGCGATGACCTTGTCGAGCGCCTCGAGCCCCTGGATCGCGCGGTGCGCGCCGACCGGCTCGGTGCTGTGGTGAAGCGCCCGGCCCAGCGCCGGCAGGAGGATGCCGTTCACCAGCGAGCTCTTGCCGGCGCCGCTCACCCCGGTCACCGCGAGCAGCACCCCGAGCGGGAAGCGGACGTCGATGCTCCTCAGGTTGTGCTCGGCCGCGCCCAGGATCTCCAGCCACCCGCGCGGCGCGCGCCGCGCCCCGGGCACCTCGATGCGCGCGCGCCCCGCCAGGTACGCCCCGGTCACGCTCTCGGGGTCACGCGCGATCTCCTCGGGCGTCCCCGCGGCCATCACCCGGCCGCCGAGGTGCCCGGCCCCGGGACCGAAATCCACGACGTAGTCGGCGGCCCGGATCGTCTCCTCGTCGTGCTCCACCACGAGCACCGTGTTGCCGAGATCCCTGAGGCGCCGCAGCGTCTCGATGAGGCGCTGGTTGTCCCGCTGGTGCAGGCCGATGCTCGGCTCGTCGAGCACGTACATCACCCCGGAGAGCTCGCTGCCGAGCTGGCTCGCCAGCCGGATGCGCTGCGCCTCGCCGCCGCTCAGCGTCGGCCCCGAGCGGTCGAGCGTCAGGTAGTCGAGCCCCACGTTCAGGAGAAAGCTGAGCCGGCTCGTGATCTCGCGCCGCACCCCCTCCGTGATCTTCTGCCGGTTGCCCGGCAGCTCGAGCCGGGCAAAATGCTCGTAGGCGTCCCTCACCGTCATCGCGGTGACGTCGGCGATCCCCTTGCCAGCGACGCGCACGGCGAGCGACTCGGGGCGCATCCGCCGGGAGCCGCAGGCGTCGCACGGGCGCTCGCTCATGAACTTGCGGTAAGCGTCCCGCGCCGACTCGGACGACGACTGCTGGAACCGGCGCATCAGGCTCGGGATCACGCCCTCGAACTTCATGCCCCAGGTGCCGTGCGTCTCGGTCCCCTCCTTCCCCCACGTCACCGCGATGCGCTTGCCGGAGAGGCCATGGAGCACCATCTCCTGCTTCTTCGCCCCGAGCTTGCGCCAGGGCACGTCGAGGTCGACGGAGCACGCCTTGGCCACGGCGTCGATGATGCGGAACGTCCAGCCCTCCCCGCGCGCCATGGCCGACGCCCAGGGGGCGATGGCGCCCTCCCGGATCGACAGCGCAGGATCCGGGATCACGAGGGCCGGATCGATCTCGAGGCGGGTGCCGAGGCCGTTGCAGGCGCCGCACATGCCGAGCGGGCTGTTGAAGGAGAAGCTCTGCGGCGAGAGCTCGGGGAAGCTCTGGCCGCAGCAGGAGCGCGCGGCGCTGAACAGCAGCGGCGCGTCGGGGCGACGCCGCCGCCCGGACGCCCCCTCGTCGGCCTGGAGCTCGACCCGGAGCTCGCCGCGCCCCTCCTGGAGCGCGACCTCGACCCCCTCCGTGATGCGCTGGCGCTCGTCCGCCCGCACGACCAGCCGGTCCACCACGAGCGCGATGGTGTGCTTGAGCTTCTTGTCGAGCTTCGGCAGCTCGTCGAGCCGGTGCTGCGCCCCGTCGATCTCGACCCGCACGAAGCCGCGGCCCCGGAGCTCCTCGAACAGGTCCTTGAACTCCCCCTTCCGGTGGGTCACGAGCGGCGCGAGCAGCACGAACTTCGTCCCCTCCGGCATCCCGAGGAGCTCGTCGACGATCTGCTCCGAGCTCTGCGCCTTCACCGGCTTGCCGCAGAGGTGGCAATGCTGCTCGCCGGCGCGCGCATAGAGCACGCGCAGGTAATCGTAGACCTCCGTGATCGTGCCGACCGTGGAGCGCGGGTTGCTCGACGCGCTCTTCTGCTCGATGGCAATGGTCGGCGACAGGCCGCGCAGGTGCTCGACCTGCGGGCGCTCGAGCTGACCCAGGAACTGACGCGCGTAAGAGCTCAGCGTCTCGACGTAACGCCGCTGCCCCTCGGCGTAGAGCGTGTCGAACGCCAGGCTCGACTTGCCCGAGCCGCTCACCCCCGTGAACACCACGAGCTTCCGCTTCGGCACCTCCAGCCGATCGATGCGGAGGTTGTGCTCCCGCGATCCGAGCACCTCGATGAAATCCGGCTCGCGCGCCGCGTCGAGGAGCTTGAGCGCCGGCCGGTGGTGCTCCGCAGGATCGAGCTCCGCCGCCGCCGGGCCGGCGCGCCGCGCGCCCGAGGAGCCGCCCTTCCCCGGCTTGCTCAGCGCCGCGCTCCGGGACGGGGATTCGATGGATTGCGGGTGTGAGGATCCGTTCGTTCGCGCGCCCATTGGGATTCCCCACCGCCATTAACACGGTGGCGCGCTCTCTGGCACCTCCAGGCACGCGATGTTCCGTGGAAAAACTGGCGGGCTGAGCGCAATGCTCTCGCCCGCACACCGCCGGAGCGGCAGCGCGGGCGCGCGGATCAGCGCCTGGTCGGGCCGCCGGGCGAAGCGCGCCAGCGCACGACAACGCAGGTGACGTTATCGGGGCCACCGTTCTCGTTGGCGCGCTTGACGAGCCGGGACGCGATACCGGCCAGATCGGTGTGGGTCGCCAGGATACTTGCGATATCTTGCGCCGGCACCACGCCGGACAGGCCGTCTGAGCAGAGCAGGAGGACATCCCCTCCCTCGATGGCGTCGATCCGCGTCTCAACGTCGACCGTTTCGTCGGTGCCGAGGGCGCGGGTGATCACGTGCTGGAGCGGGAACGAGCTGGCCTGCTCGGGGAGGAGGTGGCCGAGCCGGATGCACTCGTTGACCAGCGAGTGATCGCGCGTGAGCTGCTCGAGGCGATGATCGCGGAGGCGGTATACGCGGCTATCGCCCACGTGCGCGACGGCGATGAAGCCGTCGCGCGCCAGCACGGCCGCGATCGTGGTGCCCATGCCGCGCTTCTCCCGGTCGCGCCGCGCGGCGGAGAAGATGCGGCCGTTCGCGAGCTGGATGCCCGCGACGAGCAGGGGGAGCCCCTGATCGACGTAGCGCGCCTCCGAGCCCCGCGTCGTGGGCGGCCCGACGCCGACCGCGACAGGCCAGGTGGAGTCCGGGTCGTCGAAGAAATCACGCACCGTATCGATCGCCATGCGCGAGGCGACCTCCCCGGCGGCGCGCCCTCCCATGCCGTCGGCCAGGAGGAACAGCCCCCGGGGCTCGAGGATCGCGAAGCTGTCCTCGTTCGTGTCTCGGACCATGCCAGGATGGCTGATCCCGGCGGCTTCAAAAACGAGGTGACGCTGCACGGCGCTTCCCTCCAGCGTGCTCGCAGGCACGCTCTGCCGGACTGCCGGACGGCGGGCGCGCGTCTTCCGTCATCGCGTCATCCACACCCTTCCGGCGCCTTCCTCGGACCGATCGCGCGACACGGGGTGCTTCGTCTGCTCATCTTGCCGCCCGCTCCGACTGCTCCTAGCGAGCCTACGCGCCAAGGATCGGTCGCGTCCACCAGATCAGGCCTCGGGGCGCGCCCGCCCGCGGCCGTCCGCGCAGAGCTCGGCACGGTGCGCGATTGCGCCTCACGCCGCGCGCCCGTCGCCGTTCCGTTTCCAACGTCTTGATTTGCCGCGGCTTCGGGGCGGCCTCCCGCCGGGCCAGCGAGCCGACCGGGCCGCCGGGCCGAGCCGGGGATGCCGGCGCGCGGCGGCCTCGTCACGGGACCGCGAACCGCTCGGCGCCGCCGCCGGAGCACGCGCTCAGCGCGAAGCCGAACCGCCCGTCGTCGGCGCCCTCCTGCATGATGCGCTCGAGGTTGCGGCACTCGTGGCGGAAGACGCCCCGGAGCGCGTAGCGATCCTTGCTGTTCACGACGACCACGACGCCCGTGAGCGTGACCTCGAGGCGGTAGGTGACGGGATCGCCCTCGATGGTGTACCGCGTGGTCGTGAACTCGGACGGGTCGTGGTTCCTGTACGCCTGCCAGATGCACTCGCGCGCCGCGCCGTTGTAGCCGTCGCCGCGCTTGACCACCTCGGTGCCGCACTGCTTGAGCGGCGGCGTGAGCGGCCCGCTCTGCACCTTGTCGGGCGAGGACGAGCAGGAGCTGGCGAGCAGGAAGAGCGCGAGGGAAGCGAGCGATCGGCCTGGCGAGCGAAGCATGGGGACTACTTACCTAACGCGATCCGCGAAAAAGGGATTCTTTTTTTCGGGCGGACCGGGCCGGCCGCCGGCGAGGTGCGGCGTCGCTCGTGTTCCGAGGGGCGGCTTTTTTCCGCGCTGGCTTCTCGGGCTGCGGCTCGAGCGCGGCGGCCAGGGCGCCGAGGTCCTGGAGGCTGGCCACGAGCGCGCGCAGGTAGTGCTCCGAGAGCCGCTCGGCGGCGCAGAGCGCCCGGGAGGCGAGCACCTGGGCGTTGTAGGGGCCGGCGTCCTCCGGCACGTTGTCGGCCGCGCGCGCGACGGCGAGCGTGGCGCGCGCGCTCACCAGCGACTCGTGGAACAGCGCGGTGGACAGCGCGCTGCTGAGGGCCTGGGCCTGCCGCTTCACCCGGCGCTCGACGACGTCGCCGTCGCACGGGAGCTCCGCGAGATCGCGCGCGAGCGGCCCGGGGAGGCGCACGTCGCGCGCGGCCACCTCGCCGCGGAGGCGCGCGAGCGAGGGGACGGCGGTCGTCTTCCGCTCGGCGGCGAGCGCGCGCAGGCGGCGGCGCGCTGTCCTCACGACGGCGGGGAAATCACCGAGCGCGAGCGCCGCGGCCAGGGCGCCGTCGTGAGGGAGGCCGGCGTCGGCGAGGGCGCGGAGGTGAGCCTCGGCGTCGGCGCGAGCGCGGTGGAAGGCGGCGTCGAGCGCCGCGAGCCGCGCGGAGGCGCGGGCGGCGAGGCGCGCGCGGGCGCCGCCGTCGAGGGCGCGAGCGCGCTCGAGGAGCGCCTCGACGAGGCGGTAGCCCGCGGGGTCGAAGCGGTGGGCGCCGGCCGCCCGCAGGGCGGCGAGGCGCGCGTCGGCCGGGGGCGACCCGGGTTGGGGGGGCGCGGCCGACCCGGGTTGGGAGGGCGCCGCGGCCAACCCGGGTTGGGAGGGCGCCGCGGCCAACCCGGGTTGGGAGGGCGCGGCCAACCCGGGTTGGGAGGGCGAGGGCGCGGCCAACCCGGGTTGGGAGGGTATTCTTGTCGGAGAAAAATCCGACGTGGATGTCATCAGGGCGCCCCTCGCCGCGGGATCGGCGAGATCTCCACCCGGCGGTTCTTCGCCCGGTTCTCGCTCGTGTCGTTGGGCGCCACCGGGTGCCGCTCCCCGAAGCCGGCCGCGAACAGCGACGTGTCGGGGACCCCCGCCGCGGCGAGCGCCCGCGTCACCGTGAGCGCTCGCTGCGCCGAGAGCTCCCAGTTGTCGGCATAACCGCGGGACGAGCTCGTGAGCGGGCGGTCGTCCGTGAAGCCGCTCACCATGATGAGCTCGTCATGATGCTCGAGGTACGCCTTGAGCGGGTCGGCCAGCGCGCGGAGCAGCGCGATGCCCGCCGGCTGAAGCTCGGCCGAGTTGAGCTCGAACAGGATGCTGCCGCGGATCCCGATGCGCCCCTCCGTCAGGGTGATCCTTCCCTCGGCCAGCGGTCCGGCCAGGGCGCTCTCGAGCGCCTCCAGACGCGCGCGCTCCGTCGCGCGGGTGGCGCGCTCGGCGGCGAGATCGCGGGCCAGATCGACCTGAAACGAGATCGCCCAGACGAAAAAGAGCACGAAGAGGCCGAAGAGACAGGCCATGAGGTCGCCGAAGACCGGCCAGACCGCCGCCTGCTCGGGGACATCGTCTTCGGCCGGCGTCAGGGACATCGCCTCGCTCTCGCGGCTGACGTCAGCAAACGCGGTGAGCTCTCGCCACGATCCGCGGAGCCCACGATCTCAAGGCGCGAGAGACCAGCGCCTGACGCACGCGAGGCGCGGCGCATCAGCTCGTCTTGCTCCTCAGCGCCCGCAGCTCGGAGAAGAGCTCGCGCTGGAACTGCAGCGAGTGATCGAAGACCTCACGGGTCTGGTCGAGGTAAGCGCCGAGGAGGTCCGTCGCCTCGCCGTGCTCCCGGCGCTCGATCGCGTCCTCGATCGCCCCCAGGCTGTTCAGCCAGCGATCGCTCGCGTCGCGGTAACGATCAACCGCAACGGTAAACATTTCCGCCACAGACGTCATCTCGGCACCGCCGGCCCGCACGAGCTCCGAGGCCTCCCGCACCACCGCTGCGGTTGCCTCGAGGCTCTCGCCGAGGCCGCGGGCGTGGGCGCTGAGCCGCTCGGCGAGCCCGTCGGCCACCTCCCGCCGCGCTCCGTCGAGCCGCTCCTCGAACGCCAGCAGCCGCGCCGCCTGCTCCGCCAGCTGCGCACGCGCCGCCTCGCCCAGCGCCGCCACGCGCGCCTCCGCGCGCGCCTCGCGCTCCGCCCCGCTCCGCTCCGCCGCCTCCGCCAGCGCAGCCACGCGCTCCGCCTGCTCCCGCGCGCTCCCGGCCATCCCCGCCGTCGCCTCCGACAGCTTCTCCAGCAGCGCGTCCAGCCGCGCGTCCCGTGCTGCGTCCGCCTCCGCGCGCGCCGACAGCCGCTCCGACGCCTCCCCGATCAGCCGCGACGCCGCCTCCGGCGCAGCCTGCGCCGCCCGCGCCGCCTCCGACAGCGCGCCCGACAGCGCCTCGCCCAGCGCCGTCAGGTGCGCCGCACGCTCCGCGTCCAGCTCCGCCTGCCGCTCCGCCGCTTCCGCAGCGCGCGCTGCGTGCGCTCGCTCCAGCCGCTCGATCGCCTCCCCCACCACCGACGACAGCCGCTCCGCCTGGCCTTCCAGCCTCGACGCCGACGCCGTCTCCAGCTCGTGCCGGCGCGCGGCGGCCTCCTGGTCGAGGCGCGCGAGCCGCTTCGCAGCGCCCTCTTCCATCCGCTCCAGCCGCGACGCCACGCCCCCTTCCAGCTGCGCCAGGCTCTCGCCCAGGCCGCGGGCGTGGGCGCTGAGCCGCTCGGCGAGCCCGTCGGCCGCCTCCCGCCGCGCTCCGTCCAGCCGCTCCTCGAACGCCAGCAGCCGCGCCGCCTGCTCCGCCAGCTGCGCACGCGCCGCCTCGCCCAGCGCCGCCACGCGCGCCTCCGCGCGCGCCTCGCGCTCCGCACCGCTGCGCTCCGCCGCCTCCGCCAGCGCAGCCACGCGCTCCGCCTGCTCCCGCGCGCTCCCGGCCATCCCCGCCGTCGCCTCCGACAGCTTCTCCAGCAGCGCGTCCAGTCGCGCGTCCCGCGCTGCGTCCGCCTCCGCGCGCGCCGACAGCCGCTCCGACGCCTCCCCGATCAGCCGCGACGCCGCCTCCGGCGCAGCCTGCGCCGCCCGCGCCGCCTCCGACAGCGCGCCCGACAGCGCCTCGCCCAGCGCCGTCAGGTGCGCCGCACGCTCCGCGTCCAGCTCCGCCTGCCGCTCCGCCGCTTCCGCAGCGCGCGCCGCGTGCGCTCGCTCCAGCCGCTCGATCGCCTCCCCCACCACCGACGACAGCCGCTCCGCCTGGCCTTCCAGCCTCGACGCCGACGCCGTCTCCAGCTCGTGCCGGCGCGCGGCGGCCTCCTGGTCGAGGCGCGCGAGCCGCTTCGCTGCGCCTTCTTCCATCCGCTCCAGCCGCGACGCCACGCCCCCTTCCATCTGCTCCAGCCGCGACGCCACGCCCCCTTCCAGCCGCTCCAGCCGCGACGCCACGCCCCCTTCCAGCTGCGCCAGGCTCTCGCCCAGGCCGCGGGCGTGGGCGCTGAGCCGCTCGGCGAGCCCGTCGGCCGCCTCCCGCCGCGCTCCGTCCAGCCGCTCCTCGAACGCCAGCAGCCGCGCCGCCTGCTCCGCCAGCTGCGCACGCGCCGCCTCGCCCAGCGCCGCCACGCGCGCCTCCGCGCGCGCCTCGCGCTCCGCACCGCTGCGCTCCGCCGCCTCCGCCAGCGCAGCCACCCGCTCCGCCTGCTCCCGCGCGCTCCCGGCCATCCCCGCCGTCGCCTCCGACAGCTTCTCCAGCAGCGCGTCCAGTCGCGCGTCCCGCGCTGCGTCCGCCTCCGCGCGCGCCGACAGCCGCTCCGACGCCTCCCCGATCAGCCGCGACGCCGCCTCCGGCGCAGCCTGCGCCGCCCGCGCCGCCTCCGACAGCGCGCCCGACAGCGCCTCGCCCAGCGCCGTCAGGTGCGCCGCACGCTCCGCGTCCAGCTCCGCCTGCCGCTCCGCCGCTTCCGCAGCGCGCGCCGCGTGCGCTCGCTCCAGCCGCTCGATCGCCTCCCCCACCACCGACGACAGCCGCTCCGCCTGGCCCGCCAGCCTCGACGCCGACGCGACGTCCGCCTCCCGCCGCGCGCGCGCCTCCTCGTCGAGGCGCCGCTCGACCGCCTGCAGCGCGCCGCCCGCGACCGCGCCAGCGCGCTCCACCGCCTCCGCCAGGATCGGCCTGACCACGCTCGCCGCGACGTCGGCGGTCTGCCGGAGGCCAGCGGCGATGTCGCCGCGGACCTCGGCCGCGGCGGCCGCGAACGAGGCGGCGGCCTGGCGCGCGCCCTCCACCTGGACCGCGAGCAGCCGCTCCTCGAGGCGCTCGAGCCGGCCCGTCGCCTCGCGGAGCGACGCCGCCGCGGCGGGGAGCGCCTCGCCCTGCCGCGCGAGCGCCTCCAGCGCCACGAGCTGCCGCCCCGCCACCGTGAGCGCCGCGAGCGGGCCCGACGCGTAGGCCTGGAGCGCCGCCGCGGCCCGCGCCTCGGCCCGGCGCAGGAGCACGCCGGCGAGCCCGAGCATCCCCGACGCCGCGACGCCCGCCGCCGACGTGCCGAACGCGCGCGAGAGGCCCTGCATGGGCGCGGCCAGGCTCTCCCGCAGCGCGTCGACGTCGGCGCTCAGCGTCAGCGCCTCGCGGGCCCCCCGCAGCGTCTCAAACAGGCCGAGGAACGTGCCGAGCAGCCCGATCATCACGAGCAGGCCGACGAGGTACGACGCGAACGTCGCGCTCGCCGGGGGCAGCGCCGCGCCGGCGATCCGCGCCTCGAGCATCGATCGCAGCGGCGCGCCGCTCTGCTCGATCGCCGCCCGCGTCGCCGGTCGCGGCAGCGCGCCGAGCTCGCGCTCGATCCGGGCAGCCCGGCCCGCGCGCGCGAACAGCTCGAGCGTGCCGAGCGCCAGCCCCAGCGCGATGAGCTGCACGAGGCGGTATGCGAGCGGGTCCGCCCCGCGGTAGACGAGCGCCGCCCGCCCCACCAGGGCGAGGCCGACCCCGCCGGTGAGGAGCACCAGGATCCGCGTCGTCCACTGCCGCGCCGTCGCGAGCCGCATCGTGAAGCCCCCCGCGAGCTACGCGGGCGCGCCCGCCGCCGCCGCCCCGTCCACCAGCGAGAGGAGCCGGCCCGCCTCGTGCGCGAGCACCGCCTGGACCACGAGCTCCATGCGCTGGAGCTCCCGCAGGAGCCACTGCTCCTGCCCGAACCAGCCCGCGACGTCCTCGAGCCCGGCCCCCTCCGGCAGCGCGCCCACGGCCGCGCGGAAGGCCCGCGCGAAGGCGCGCGAGAGCCCGGGGACGAGCTCGGCGAGCGCGCGCTCGCGCCGCTTCTGGGTGGCGGCGGAGATCGCGGCGTCGAGCCGCTCGAGCCGCGCCGCCTCCGGGCCGAGCGCCCGCAGCGAAGGCGCGAGCTCCTCGCGCAGCGCGCGCGTCTCGAGCCGGATGCGGCCGAGGAGGCGGCCCATGAGCTCTCCGAACGGCTCCCAGATCTGCCCTGCCGCGGACGCGAGCGGGCGCCCCGCGCGGTCGCGGGCGGGCAGCACCCCGGTCTGCTCCAGCGTCGCGTGCACCGCCGCCGCGTCGGGGAGCTTGTTCCGCCGGTGGAACGGGGCGGCGAACACGTGGTCGAGCGCCTCCGCGAGCTCCCCGAGGCGATCGGCGGCGAGCGCCCGGACCTCGGCGCGAGCGCCCTCGGACGCCGGCGGGGGCGCTGCGTGGCGGTCGAGGAGCGAGAGCTCGCGCGCGAGCGAGACGCTCCCGTGCAGGTCCATGAGCCCGGCCAGCACCGCCGCAGGATCGGCGAGGTCCGCGAGCGGCGCGCGCGGGCCCTCCGCGAGCGCCGAGACGGCGGCCGCGAGGGGGCGCGAGATCAAAGGCCCGCGGCGGGAAGCCCCGGCTACGGGGTGAAGCGTTCGCACAGCGGCGCGTTGTTAGCCGTCGCGGCGCGGAGCCGCAAGCCTGTCCGTCGCCCCGCCCCGCCTCGACGCCTCACCGCTTGATCGCCGGCGCCTGCGCGCTCGTGGCCCACAGCGCGAACGAGATCTGGTCGGCGCCCTTCGCGACCGCCGACTTGATGAGATCCGCGCCGCCGTGCCCGGCGTTCCGCTCGATGCGGAGCAGGACCGGACCGCCCGCGCTCGCGGACTGCAGCGCGGCGGCGAACTTGCGCGCGTGCATGGGGTCGACCCGATCGTCGCTGTCGGCCGAGAGCAGGAGGACCGGCGGATACCGCTTCCCCGACTGGACGTGGTGATAGGGGGAGTAGGCGTAGAGCGCCTTGAACTGCTCCGGATCGTCGGCGGAGCCATACTCGCTGATCCACGTCTTGCCGGAGCCGAACAGGTGGTATCGCACCATGTCGAGCAGGGGGACGCCGCAGAGGACGGCCCCGAACAGGTCGGGCCGCTGCGTGAGCGCGGCGCCGACGAGCAGGCCGCCGTTCGAGCCGCCCAGGATGGCGAGCCGCTCGGGCCGCGTGTACCCCTCGCCGACCAGGTGCTCCGCGGCGGCGATGAAGTCGTCGAAGACGTTCTGCTTCTTGAGCAGCATCCCGTCCCGGTGCCACGCCTCTCCGTACTCGCCGCCGCCGCGCAGGTTCGCCACCGCGTACACGCCGCCCCGCTCGAGCCAGGGGTACATCGAGGAGGTGAACGCGGGGGTCTGCGACATCTGGAACCCGCCGTAGCCGTAGAGCAGCGCGCGGGAGCTCCCGTCCTTCTTCATGTCCTTGCGGCGGACGATGAACATCGAGATCTTCGTGCCGTCCTTGGAGGGGAAGAACGTCTGCTCGACGCTGAAGGGCGACGGATCGATGGGCACCTCGATGCGCGCGTAGAGCTCGGTCCGACCCGTCTTGATCGAGGTCGCGTGGATCTCGTGAGGCGAGGTGTAGGACTCGAACGAGAAATACGCCTCGTCCTCGTCGGGCAGCCCGGAAGGGCCGCCGACGGTGCCGATGCCCGGCAGCGGGACCTCGCGGACCAGCTTGCCGTCGAGCGCGCGCACCTCGACCCGGCTCGAAGCGTCCTTGAGATAGCTCAGCGCGAGGTGCCCACCCACGATGGAGACGCTGTCCAGCGTGGCGTCGGGGCGCTCCGGGACGATCTCCTTCCATGCGGCGCGATCGGGCCTGTCCGGATCGACCTCGAAGACGCGGTAATGCGGCGCGCCCTCGTCGGTGTGGACGTAGAGACGGTCCTTGTAGACCTCGACGTTGTAGTGGGCGTCGCGCCCGACCGCGAGCGGCTTGTCCACGGCGTGGCCGCCCGGCCTGCGGAGATCGCGAAAGTAGACGTCAGCCGAGGTCCACCCGTGAGAGACGGTGAGCACCAGGAAGCGGCCATCCTTGGAGAGGGACGCGTTCAGGAAGGTCCTTGGATCGCCCGTCCTGCCGCGCACCACGCGATCCTGCTTCGGATCCTGGCCGAGCCGGTGGAAGCGCACCTCGGCGTAACCCGGCCGCTCGGCGACCGGGATGGAGGGGTCCGTGGGGAGCCAGACGTAGTAGAAGCCATCGCCGGAGGGCGTCCACGACGCAAAGGCGTACTTGGCCCCTTCGATGACGTCCACCTCGGAGCGCTTGCCGGACGCGACATCCATCACATAGAGGGTCGCTTCATCCGAGTTGTTCTGCTGGATCTTGTAGGCGACGTTCTTGCCGTCCCACGACACCTCCCATCCGCCCAGCGAGACGCTGCCGTCCTCGGACCAGGTATTCGGGTCGAACAGCACGCGCTCCGCGCCGCTCTTTCCCTCCTTCCAGTAGACGACCGACTTCTCCTTCGTCGCGTGCCGCCGGCTCAGGAAGTACCGGCCCTTGCGGTGGCGCGGCGCGGAGACCGCATCGATGTAGAATAGCTGCTTCAGCCTTGACGCGATCGCGTCCCGCTCGGGGAGCCGGGCGAGCTCGGCGCGCGTGAACGCGTCCTGAGCCTTCATCCACTCCTTCACCTCGGGCGCGTCGCCGTCCTCGAGCCAGCGGTACGGGTCGGTGATCTCGACCCCATGCAGGGCGTTCGTCACCGGGGCGACGCGGGTGGGCGGGTACGCGGGGCGGCTCGGGTTTTCGGGGGCGGGCGCGGGCGCGGCGCTGGCCGCGGTGGGGAGCAGAGGGGAGCTTGCGGTCATGGTCGGACCCGATGGGTGTGCCTCGCCACCTCCGCAGGCGCCAGCGAGAAACGCCGAGAGGAGCAGGCAGGGAGAGTACTTCATGGTGCGACAAGCATACCGTGCCCCAGCCGACGCGGGCAGGCAGGTCGGCGGGGCTCGCGTCGGAGGGTGCGAGGAGGGTCGCTGGGGAGGGCGGTGTTCCCGCGCCGGCCAGAGGGCGGGAGGTCACACGATGGGCTGGAATATCCGATAGATACGCTTCGGGCGCGCTTCTCGTCGTGTCCCGACCTGCTGTTCGCGGCGAGGGTGGAGGGGCGGCTGCGGCATGCCTTCGCTTGACCCTCGAGAAGGCCGTAGACGGCGCGTCGATCGTCCTTCGCAGCGTTGTTCATGGCTCGATTCCTTGAGTCGAGCGTTGATGGATGCGGCGGAATGGGCCCGTGAGGCTCAGAGCACGCCGATGCCAGCCGGGCTCCCGCCGAGGCCGAAGCGCCCCTCCGGCGCCCTGTCGCCATCGATCGCCGTGGGGAGCCCGCCGTATTCGCCGATGAGGGAAGCGGCCGGACTACATGTCCTGGACGACCGCGGCCTTCTGCTGCAGCGCGCGTGCATCGCGCAGCGGCGAGTTGCCGAACATCCGCGAATACTCGCGGCTGAACTGCGAGGCGCTCGTGTAGCCGACGCGGAACGCCGAGACCTCGGCCCCCGCGCCCTCTTCGACCATCAGACGGCGCGCCTCCAGCAGGCGCAGGCGCTTCTGGTACTGGAGCGGGCTCATCGCGGTGGCCTCCTTGAACCGCTTGAAGAACGCCGCCCGGCTCATCCCTGCGGCGCGCGCGAGCGCGGCGATGTCGACGTCCTCGTCGAGCGACGCCTGCAGGTGATAGACCGCCTCGGCGATGCGGTGCGCCAGGCTGCCCGCGCGCACGATCTGGCGGATCGCCGGGCCGTCGGGGCCTTTCAGCAGGTGAAAGGTCAGCTCCTTCCTCACGAGCGGCGCGAGCACGGCCGCGTCGTCGGGCGTCGCGAGCAGCTCGCCCAGCCGGACCGCGGCGTCGAGCATGCGGTCGCTCGCCTTGCCGATGAAGATGGCGCGCCCCGGGTTCTCGAGGCCCTCCGGCCGCGCGCGGTCGAGCTGCGCCGCCACCTCGCGCAGCAGGGCCGCGTCGAAGTCCATCTTCAGACCCAGGAGCGGCTGCGCCGGCGACACGCCCATCACCCGGCTCGTCACCGGCAGATCGATGGGGCTGACGATGTAGTGCGGCTCCCGCTCGCGAAAGACCTGCCGCTCGAGCAGGATCTCCTTCGTGCCCTGCACGACGATGCAGAACGACGCGCGCCAGTGCCGCTTCGCGCGTTGCTGCGAGTGCGAGACTTTGATGCAAGAAATCCCGGGCACCGGCGAGGCGTGCACGCCGTCGCCGGGGCACCAGCGCGAGATGAGGGTCTTCAATTCGTCGCGCCCGGGGCTCACGGTGGCAGCCTAGCCTCGCGTAGACGATCGGGCAAGAACTGGAGACGGCCGTGTATTTCGCGGGTGCCGCGGCCGTGCCATGGTGGATCGCGAACCAAGGAGAGGTTTCCCATGCGCATCTTCCTCACGGGAGCCAGCGGCTTCATCGGATCTGCCATCGTCCCCGAGCTCGCCCGCGCAGGCCACCGCGTGCTCGGTCTCGCGCGCTCGGACGCGTCCGCCGAGAGGCTCGCCGCCGCCGGCGTCGACGTGCACCGCGGCTCGCTCACGGATCTCGATAGCCTGCGCCGCGGCGCCGCCGCGTGCGGCGGGGTGATCCACTGCGCGTTCTCCCACGACGACTTCACCGATTACGCCGGTAACTGCGAGAAGGACCGGGGCGCGATCGAGGCGCTCGGCGCCGCGCTCGCCGGCTCCGGGCGCCCGCTCGTCATCGCCTCCGGCATCGCGCGCTTCGCGCCGGGCCGGGTCGCCAGCGAGGACGAGGCGCCCGACGCGTCGGCCGGTGGCCTGCGGGCCGCCTCCGAGCAGCTCGCCCTCTCGTTCGCGAGCCGCGGCGTGCGCGTGTCCTCGCTGCGGCTGCCGCCATCGGTCCACGGCGATGGCGATCACGGGTTCGTCCCGATGCTGATCGAGATCGCGCGCAAGACCGGGCGCTCCGGGTACGTCGGTGGCGGCGAGAACCGGTGGCCCGCTGTGCATCGGCTCGACGCTGCGCGGCTGTTCGTCCTCGCGCTCGAGAAGGCGCCGGCGGGCGCGCGACTCCACGCGATCGGCGAGGAGGGGATCCCGACCCGCGACATCGCCGGTGTGATCGGCCGCAAGCTCGGCGTGCCGGTCGAATCGGTCCCCAGGGAGCACTTCGGCTGGCTCGGCGGGTTCTTCGCGCTCGACACCCCCGCGTCGAGCGCGCTCACGCAGGCGCGGTTCGGCTGGAAGCCCGAGAAGGCGGGGCTGCTCGCCGACATCGAGCACGGCACGTACTTCGCGCGCGCATCGACCTGATGCGTCGTCGCATGCTGCGGCGCTTTCCCGAGCTCTCCGCTCGTCGCCGGCACCGCGGTCGAACGCGACGTCGCTGCCCGCGCGTTCGCTGCGCTCTCGAAGGCGGAGGTCGCGAAGCTGCATGAGCTGCTGCTTCGTATCGGCTCACTCGCTCCAGGCTTGGCGCGCATCTCGATGATGGAGGCTGGAGGCTGGCTGCTGCTCCAGCATCTGTGGTCGGGGCGCCTCATCCTCGCCGCTCGAGCGAGCGCAGGTCCGGCGATTCCAGATCGACGCCCCCGCACAGATGAAGCCGACCAGGATGGGATAGACGGCGCAGCGTTCGACGAGGCCGACGAGGATGTTGGCCCCCGAGCTGGCGACCGCGAGGAAGGCCACCATCGAGGCGAGCCCGAACACGCCGAGGACGACCATGGCCCTCCCGGCTTTCGGAGTGACTCCGATTCGTTGGCGCTGGCGTCCAAGAAGGATCACGAGCACGTTGCCTCCGACGATGGACGCGAAGGCGCCTAGGCCGTGATAGTCGACTGCGCCGTCGAGCGGCTCTCCGGAACCGGGGTTGAACGCCAGCAAGACGCCGCCAAGCGCTACGAGGGCTCCCAGGATGAGCGCTGCCCAGCGGCGCCAGCTTCGCAGGCCCTCGAGCGCGGCGACACCGATGAAGAACATGATCCCGAAGAGGAAGAACCCGGTGTTCATGACCCACGCGAGTGGCGAGTTCATGAACTGCCCAAGACCCTCGAGGGGGCCACGGACTCCCAGGTTGCTGATGTAGTGATGCGTGTAGCTGTAGGGAGGATCCGTCCATGCCGCGGCGGCGATGAACTCGGCGAGGAAGAAGATCACTGCCCCGGCGACGAGCACCGCGCCAGCGGGGCGACGTTGCATCGTCGGGTTCGCCTCGGGGGCGAGCCTCGCGCGCTCCTGTCGTTCGGAGCTGGAAACGGGGTTGTTCTCGGTCATGGTCGGGTCCTCTCGGTTGTCGGGCGCGAGGCTCAGCGAAACAGAAACAGGTCGATGGCCTCCGAACAGCCTGCACCGTCGCGTTCAAGACTACCAAGACATTGATCGCAACGGTTTCAGACCCTATAGGTCTGAAATCATGGAGCTACGCCACCTGCGGTACTTCATCGCCGTCGCGGAAGCGGAGCACTTCGGAAGGGCGGCCGAGCAGCTTCACGTCTCGCAGTCGCCCTTGAGCCGGCAAATCGCTCAGCTCGAAGAGGAGATCGGCGTCGAGCTCTTCGTGCCCTCGGGACGCGGGGTGAAGCTGTCCGCCGCCGGCCGGAGCTTCCTCGAAGGCGCGCGCGCGACCCTGGCTCGCGCCGCGCTCGCGGTCGAGGACGCCCGCGCGACGGCGCAAGGCCGTATCGGGACGGTCGTGGTCGGATTCGACGGCGCCCTGGCCGACACCCTCCTGCTGCCGGAGATCGTGCAGACGTTCCGCGCGCGTCATCCGCGCGTCGAGGTACGCCTTCGCCCGCTGCCGAGCGAGGAGCAGGTCGCCGCGCTGCGCGATGGCAAGATCTCCGTCGGGTACGGCTATCATTCGCCGGAGGATAACCCGCTCTTCCGCTTCCGCGTGCTGTATCGCGAGCGCGTCGGCGTTGTGATGGCGAAGAGCCATCGCCTCGCTTCACGGCGCACGCTGAGGGTCGCGGACCTGAAGCAGGAGCGCTTTCTCTGGCCTCCGCGCAAGGAGGGCCCGCGCCTCCAGGACGACATCATCGCCGCCTTCCGAGCGCATGATCAACCGCTCGAGCTCGCCCACGAGGAGGCCAGCAGCGACGTGATCCTCATGCTCGTGGCGAGCGGCGAAGGTCTCAGCTTGTTCCCCGAGAGCGCCGCGTCGACGCTCCTTGCCGGAGCGGTGTTCAAGCGGGTTCGGGACCTCGACGTCGTCATCCTTGGCCGCTCGGTGTGGCGCGCCACGGACGACGAGGACCCGCTCGTGCGGTCGCTCCTCGAGATCACGAACTCGGTGCATGGATCGCGAGAGCGGACTCGATCCGTCATGGCTGTCGACGGTAGGCCACGACGGGGTGTATGATAAGAGGCTCGAATCAGCACGGCCCGTACGGAAAGTCGAACAATGGCAGTGGATCTCGACGACGTCCGAGTCTTCGCCGCGGTGGCGCGCGCCGGCGGCTTCCGCGAGGCGAGCCGCACGAGCGCGTCGAGCGCCGCGGGCTGCGACGCGGGCATTCGTTACGAAGAGACGCTCGAGAAAGACATGATCGCGGTCCCGATCGGCCAGCGCGAGCAGCGCCTGGCGCTCGCGGCGTCGGGCGCCTACCTCGAGCGGCACGGGCGCCCGACCCATCCGCGCAAGCTCCTCGATCACGCATGCCTGCGCGGCCGCTTCCCGAACGGCGCGCTGTGCCCGTGGGAATTCGAGCGCGACGGCGAGGTCGTGAAGGTCGATCCGACCGGCCCGCTCGTCGGCAGCCTCGGGAATGCCACGGACCTCCTCGTGGACGCGGCGATCGCGGGCACCGGTCTCCTCTACTGGTTCGAGGACTGGCTGCACCCGCACCTCGAGAGCGGCGCCCTGAAGCCGGTCCTGGAGCGCTGGTGGTCGCGTCTCTCGGGCCCCTTTCTCTATTATCCGAGCCGCCGCCACATGCCCGCGGCGCTTCGCGCGTTCGTGGACTTCCTCCGCGCGGACAGCAAATAGTCAGGGTGGGCGATCACCTTGGCCGCGGCGTCAGCGGGCGAGCTCGCCCGGAGCGGCCAGGAGGAATCCGCGGAAGGCCCCCGCTTCCTCGTCCAGATCATCGTACCCGGCACGAACGCCGCGCAACGCAGCCTCCTCGGTCGTCATCTCGGAGAACGGGTGAGCCCTCCTCGGCTTGCTCCCGGCATTCCCATGGTGCGCTCCTCCGGACGGCGAAACCTCCTCATCTCGCGCGGCTGGGTCCAGGCGACGGCCCTCGTTTTCCTGCTCGGGTTCTTCGTGCTCGGCCTGCTCGCCTACCGCACCTACGCGGCACAGCCGCCCATCCCCGCCCGGGTGGTCGACCCCGCGGGGCGCGTTCTGTTCACGGGCGACGACGTGCTCACGGGTCAGGAGCTGTTCCTGCGCAACGGGCTCATGGAATACGGATCCGTCTTCGGCCACGGCGCCTACCTCGGCCCGGATTTCACCGCCGATTACCTCCGCCGGGCCGCCTCCCACGCCGCCTCTCGCCACGGCGGCGTGGACTCGGCGGAGGCGCTCGCGCGCACCGTCGGCGATTTTCGCCAAAACCGCCATGATCCCGCGACAGGGACGCTGGTCTTCACCGATGCCCAGGCAGAGGCCTTCGAGCTGCTGAAGGATCACTATCGCCGCTTCTTCGCCCAGCCCAGCGGCAAACACGGCCTGCGCTCCGGCCTCTTCTCGGACGCGCGCGAGCTCTCGCAGCTCACCTCGTTCTTCGCCTGGACGGCCTGGACCGCCGCGGCGGAGCGGCCCGGAGAGGCCTACTCGTACACCAACAACTGGCCTCCAGAGCCGCTCGTCCGGAACCAGCCCACGGGCGAGCTGGTGGTCTGGAGCGTTCTCTCGCTCATCGCGCTCCTCGGCGGGACAGGCCTGCTCTTCGCGGCCTTCGGGCGATGGCGCTTCCTCGGTTGGCACGGGCGGGAAGGGCACCGGCTCAGCTTCCGCCAGCCGGGCGAGGTCGCCTTGACCCCAGCCCAGCGCGCGACGGCGTGGTTCTTCCTGGTCATGGCGTTGCTGTTCACCCTCCAGTCCATCCTCGGAGGCGCCACGCAGCATTATCGCGCCGAGCTGTCCAGCTTCTTCGGCATCAACCTGGCCGGGGCGTTCCCCTTCAATCTGGTGCGCACGTGGCACCTGCAGCTCGCCATCTTCTGGGTCGCGGTCTCCTATCTCGGCGCGGGCATCTTCATCGCGCCCATGATCAGCGGGCGCGAGCCGAGAGGCCAGAGCTGGCTCGCCTATGGTCTGCTCGGGGCGCTCGTCATCGTCGTCGCGGGCAGCCTCCTCGGCGAGCTCCTCGCCATCCACGGCGCCTCGGACAGCATCTGGTTCGCGCTCCAAGGGTTCGAGTACCTCGATCTGGGCCGCTTCTGGCAGGTGCTCCTGACGCTCGGCCTGTTCGCCTGGGTGGCGCTGCTCTTCCGCGCGCTCCGGGGCCGGCTCGCCGTCGAGCACCGGGGCAACATGCCCTGGCTCTTCTTCTTCGCCGCGCTGGCCATCCCGGCCTTCTACGCCGTAGGCCTCCTCGCGCACCCGCGCGCGAACTTCACGAGCACCGACTTCTGGCGCTTCTGGGTGGTGCACCTCTGGGTGGAGGACTTCCTCGAGCTGTTCACCACGCTCATGGTGGCCTATCTCTTCGTCCTGCTCGGGGTGGTGGCCGAGGCGATCGCGCTGCGGCTCGTCTACCTGGAGGTCATCCTCTATTCGGCGGGCGGGGTGATCGGCACCATGCACCATCTGTACTTCTCCGGCACGCCCGTGGAGCACATGGCGCTCGGCGCCTTCTTCTCGGCCGCGGAGGTGATCCCGTTGACCTTCCTCACGGTGGAGGCGTGGAGTTTCCTCCGCCTGGGCATCGCGCAAGGAGGACAGTCGACGAAGCCCTTCCCGCATCGCTGGGCGATCATGTTCCTGGTGGCCGTGGGGTTCTGGAACTTCCTGGGGGCCGGGATCTTCGGGTTCCTGATCAACTTGCCGATCGTGTCCTATTACGAGATCGGCACCGCGCTGACCGCCAACCACGGGCACGCCTCCATGATGGGCGTCTATGGAATGCTGGCCGCCGGGCTCGCGCTCTTCGCGCTGCGCTACCTGATGCCCGCCGCGCGGTGGTCCGACAGGGCGGCCAAGATCAGCTTCTGGTCGCTGAACGTCGGGCTCGCGTGGATGGTCTTTGCCACGCTGTTCCCGCTCGGGCTCATGCAGCTCCACCACGCGGTGAGCTACGGGTATTTCGAGGCTCGAGAGCTCCAGTACCTGACGAACCCCACGAACCGCCTCATGGAGTGGATGCGCCTGCCGGGCGATGCGCTCTTCATCCTCGGCGGCACCCTGCCGCTCCTCCTCCTCGCCTACCGCGGCGTCCGCCATCGCGTCCCGCAGCTCGCGGGACCGGAAGCCCAGGACAACCTCTTCACCGAGATCGAGGCGCCGCCGGACAGCGCCGGGAGGGCAGCGCCCTCGGGCGCGGGGCAGGGCGAGCTCTCGTGAGCGTCGCGCCGGAGGCGCTGCTCGGCGCCGGATATGCGGTGCTTCTCCTGGGGATCGCCGCCGGGATCCGGGCGTTCGGAGGAGCCAGGGCCGAGCCCGCGCCCGGGTGGCCGCACGACGACGCGCGCCGCTTTTACCTCGGCCTTTCGCTCGTGGTCCTGCTCGCGGGCGATTGCATCGTCGGGACGGTCGCGCTACGGAACCACGGCCTCGCTGATCTCGGGATCCTTGGCCTCGCCGCGGCGCTCGTGACGAGGGCGCTCGCCAGGGGCCTGGTCGCGTTCTCCCGAGGCGGTCGTCGCGCCTAGATCGGCTGTTGCAGGCGCGGTGAAGGGCGTTCTCCGAGAAGGGACCTGCTTCATAGAGAGGAGGCCACCAGTGACCGAGCATCTGAAGAAACCGGGGGCAGGCAACGGGCAGCCCGAGATGGACGAGGCCGAGCGCTTCCATTCGCTGCTCGTCCCCGTCGACCTGACGGCCATTTCGGACCGCGTCCTCGGCCGAGTCGCGCTTCTGCCTCTGGCCGATGGAGCTCGCGTCACGCTGCTTCACGTCGTTCCCGGCAACCTCCCCGCCAAGGCCCAGGACCGCGCCGAGCAGGATGCCAGAAAATCACTCGTGAGCGAGGCGCGGCATCTCGCAAAGATGCTGCCCAAGGGCGTCGACGTCGAACCGGTGGTGAAGTTCGGCAGCCCGGCCGCGGAGATCGCAGGCTGCGCGACCTCGACGAGCGCCGAGCTCATCGTCATGGGTCGCGGCGGCAGCAGCGCGCTCCGGGACACCTTCCTCGGCTCGACCGCGGAGCGTGTCATCCGCCGCGGGCAGCTCCCGGTCCTGGCGGTCCGGCTGGCTCCTCGCGCGGCGTACGGCCGGCCCGCGGTCGCCCTCGATCTCGAGCAAGGATCCACGGATGTGCTCGCGCTGATGCTCCGGTTGATTCCGACCCCGCGGCCGCGTGTCACGGTGATCCACGCGTTCGACACGCCCTATCGCGGAGCCATCTATCGCAGCCTCTCGGAGGAGGACGCAGAGGCATGGAGCAGCGAGCTCGAGCAATCGGCTACACAGCAGATCGTGAAGCTGCTCGCGACCTCGCTCGCGCAGGCGAAGGTGCGGCCAACAGAGGCGCCGCCCTGGAAGATGCATGTTCGATGCGGCTCCGCGCGGCTCGTGATCGAGAAGGCAGTCAAGAAGGCAGACAGCGACCTGCTGGTGCTCGGCACCCACGGCTATTCCGGGGTCGCTCACGCCTTCCTCGGAACGGTCGCTGGAGACGTGCTGCGTCAGGTCGCCAGCGACGTGCTGATCGTGCCTGCTCGGCCACGCGCCGAGGAGCCCGAATGAGGCTGCGCCCTGCCGTTCACTAGGGGTCGCGGTGTGGAGTGAGCGGAGGTGGAGCGTCGGCTGCCCCCGCGGCGCGGCGGCGGAACAGCGCCACACGTGCCAAGAGCAGCGTGGTCACGGGGACCGTGATGGAGAGCATGATGATGATGAGCCACGGGTGCAGCACGGGCCGGGACTCGATCATCGAGAAGTAGAGGATGCCTGCCAGCGTCACGCACCAGCTGCCGAAGGTGTACGCCAGCGCTGGGGGATGCATGCGCAGGAAGAAGTCTGGCAGGCGCAGGAACCCGAACGCGGAGATGACAACGAACAGGCCGCTCAGCACGAGCAGCGCAGCGACCGCCGCCTCGACCCAGAGGGGAAGCTGGTTCATTCAATCACCTCCCCGCGCAGGATGAACTTCGCCATCGCGGACGAGCTCACGAAGCTGAAGAGCGCGATCAGCAGCGCGGCGTCGAAGTACGTGTCGCTCCGGTGACGAATACCAAGCACCAGCATGACCAGCATCGCGTGGAAGTAGAGCAGGTCGAGCGCGAACACGCGATCCTGTGCCCGCGGCCCCCGGATCAACCGGATGACCACCAGCACCGACGCGACGGCGTAGCAGCCGAGCGCGAAGGCAATTGCGCCAGACAGAAGTGCGCTCATTCGAAGATCTCCCTGAGAGGCTCCTCGTAGCGAGCCTTGAAGCGGGCGACGAAGGCGCCTTCATCACCGACATCCCACACGTGCAGCAAGAGCGCGCGGCGATCGAGCGCGAGCTCCGACCACACGGTGCCCGGAACCACGGTCGTCACCATGGATAACGCGGCCAGCCCGACGGGGTCACGCAGGTCGAGGGGCACGATCACGAACCTCGACCGCGGTCGCCGCCATTGCCATGTGACCACGCCCCAGGCGACCTCGAAATTCGAGAGCAAGACGTCGTAGCCGACCCTCAGGATGAAGCGCACGACGACCAGCGGTCGCCGCGCCCGGACGTTCGTGAGCCGCAGGGCCGAGGTGAGGAGCGGCACCGCCAGCGCGAGCCCTAGCCCCAGGACGATCTGGCCCGCGCTCGTGGAGCGCGAGAGCACGAGCCACAACGCGAACAGAGCGGCGGACAACAGCGGCGCGGGCACGATCTTCTTGAGGAAGGTCACGGTGCCTCCCCCTCTTCGATCACGGGACGCGTCGGTCCCGGGCGAGGCCTCGCCGACAAGACAGCCTCGATGTACGCCTTCGGCGCGTGCAGTCCCGCGGCCGTCGCGCGCGTGGCGCGCATGACCGGCTCAGCGTACAGCGTGAGCAAGATGCAGCAGAGAAGGAGGCCTATGACGGAGGCGGCCTCGACGACCTTCAAGCGGGGCGGGAGCCGCCCACCCGTCACCCAGAAGTGTCGAATGCCCGCCCTCGCGAGGGAGATGGTGGCCGCGAGCCCCGAGAGGAGCAGCAGCCCAAAGAGGATCCACGCGGCGGACGAGGCGGGGGCGCTGGTGCTCGCGTGGCCGTCCCCTCGGAGCGACAGGAGGGCGGTCAGCAACGAGGTCTTCGCGACGAAACCCGAGAGCGGCGGCAGCCCCGCGACGAGCAGCGCGCAGACCATGAACGCCAGGCCGAGCAACGCGATGGACACCGGAAACGCTTGGCCGACGAGCGGCGCCTCCTCTTCATCGAGGTTGGTGTCCTCGCCCGGCTCCACGTCGAGGTCCGGCACCCGCCGCTGTCCATCGGAGCCGATGCGCTCCACCAGCTCGACGAGGAGGAAGAGAGCGCTCACCGCCAGCGTGGCGCTCAGCATGTAGAACAGCGCCGCCGACGTCACCGCGGGGGTCCCCGTCCCGAGCGCCGCGAGGAGCGTCCCCGACGACACGATCACCGAGAAGCCCGCGATGCGCCCGAGGGACATGGACGCCATGAGGCCGATCGCGCCGAAGGCGATGGTCGCGAGCCCTGCGTAGAGCAGGACTGTCCCCCCGAACTGCGCTGAAGCGCCCGCGGAGAAGAACAGCGTCCACGAGCGCACGAGCGCGTAGATGCCCACCTTGGTCATCAGCGCGAAGAGCGCCGCGACAGGCGCGCTCGTGGCCGCGTACGCCGGCACCAGCCAGGAGTTGAGGGGCCAGATCGCCGCCTTGATGAGGAACGCCACGGCGAGGACCGCCGCGCCTGCATGCAAGAGCCCGCGATCGCGCGCCGGGACGAGCGCGAGCTTCTCGGCGATGTCGGCCATGGAAAGCGTGCCCATGACGCCGTAGAGCACCGCGAGGCCGACGAGGAAGAGCGACGACGCGAGCAGGTTCACCGCGATGTAGTGGAGCCCCGAGCGCACCCGCGGCCACCCCGACCCATGAAGATGCAGGCCATACGACGCCGCGAGCATCACCTCGAAGAACACGAAGAGGTTGAAGAGGTCCCCCGTGAGAAAGGCGCCGTTGAGCCCCATCAATTGGATCTGGAAGAGCGCATGGAAGTACGCGCCCGCGCGGCCCCACGCGGCTTCGGCGTAGAGGGCGGCGCAGAGGCTCACCACACCGACCAGCACCAGCATGAGCGCCGAGAGCCGGTCCGCGACGAGCACGATCCCGAAAGGCGCCTCCCAGTTCGACATGAGATACACACCGGCGGCGCCGGACGAGCCGCCGGCGTCGGCGCCGCGCATGATCTCCAGCGCCACGAGGAGGCCCGCCAGGGCCGCGCCGATGTTGACGATCGACTTGGCGCGCTTGCGCTTCTCACCGAGCAGGAGCAGCAGGGCCGCCGTCATCAGCGGCAGCACGACGGGCGCGACGAGGATGTGCGGGAAGCGCTCGATCATGGCTCCTCCCTCGTTCCATCCACGTGGTCGGTGCCGCTGAGGCCGCGCGAGGCGAGGAGCACGACGAGGAAGAGCGCCGTGGTCGCGAAGCCGATCACGATGGCCGTGAGCACGAGGGACTGCGGCATCGGATCCGTGTAGTGCTGGAGATCGGCAGGCGCTCCAGGTCGCACGATCGGCGGCTTGTCGATGAAGATGCTCCCCATGCTGAAGATGAAGAGGTTCACCGCGTACGAGAGCAACGTGAGCCCCATGATCACCTGGAAGGTCCGCGGACGCAGCACGAGCCAGACCCCGGCTCCGCCGAGCACGCCGATGACGAGCGCGAGCAAAGCTTCCATCTAGCTCGTGCCCTTTCTCGTCGACGGCGCTGGACCCTGCGTCGATCGCCGGTGTGCGCGCAGCGACTGGTGAGCGAGCGCCGTGAGGGTGAGGAGCGTCGCTCCCACGACGGCCGCGAACACGCCGAGGTCGAAGAAGCTGGCGCTCGGCAGGTGTGCTTCGCCGACCAGCGGCAGCCTGACATGGGCCGTGTGCGTCGTAAGGAAGGGATAGCCGACGGCGAGCGCGCCGAGGCCGGTGGTCGCCCCGAGCAGCAGTCCAGCGGCGATCCAGCGCGCCGGACGGAGGCGCGCGCGCGCCTCCAGCCAGAGCGCCCCCGAGACCATGTACTGCATGAGCATCGCGATCGCGACGATGAGGCCGGCCACGAAGCCGCCGCCTGGCTCGTTGTGCCCACGAAGGAGGAAGTGCGCTGCGACGAGGACGGAGACCGGCAGGAGCACGCGCGCGATGACCGCCGGCACCATCATGTATCCGCGCTCGGCGTCCTCGGCCGTGCGCGGCTTCATGAGGTCGGTGACGATGTCGGCCGGCAAAGCTCTCTGTTGCTGGGGCTGCTCGACGCTCTCCGGCGGCGGTCGAAAGCGGCGCAGGAGGGCGTAGACCGTGAGCGCGACCGCGCCGAGGACCGTGATCTCGCCGAGCGTGTCGAAGGCGCGAAAGTCGACGAGCATGACGTTGACGACGTTGGCGCCTCCTCCCTCCGGCAGCGCGCGGCCGAGGAAGAACGGTGAGATGCTGTGCGGCGCCGGCCGGGTCAGCATCGCATAGGAGAGCGCGGCGAGACCGCTGCCGGCGCCGATCGCGAGCAGCAGATCGCGCGCGCGCCGCACCCTGTCGCGGGCCGTGACAGGCCTCGAAATTCCTTCGATGCGCATCGGCAACCAGCGCAGCCCGAGCAGGAACAGGATGGTGGTGACGACCTCCACGACGACCTGCGTGAGGGCGAGGTCGGGCGCCGAGAACCACATGAACGTCAGGCAGGTGACGAGGCCTGCGCCGCCCATCAACGTGATCGCGATCAGCCTGTGGAACTTTGCCATCACGGCAGCGCCGACCGCGCAGACCGCGCCGATGCCCCACAAGATCACGAACGCAGGCGACGCGGGGAGCCTGTCGCGGTCGCCCCACTCCAGCGGGACGCCCTGCGCCGCGAGGAGCGCGAGGAGGAGCGCGACCGCGATGATGGCGAACATCTGCGTCTGAAGCCGTCGAGTTCCGACGAGCCCGAGCACCCTCCGCGAGAGGCGCGTGAGCCCGAGCAGCGCGCCCTCGAACAGCCGCCTTCCGTTGAGCCGTTCGATGAAGGGCGTATCCTGGAGCCGCCCCTGCTCCTGATGCTTGCGCAGCCAGAGGTACCCAGCGACGCCGCCTGAGATGGCGACGAGGCTCATGACGAAAGGCGGGTTGAAGCCGTGCCAGATGGCGAGGCTGTAGTCCGGGAGCGTCCCGCCGACCACGGGGCGGGCGGCGGCCGCGAGCGATGGCCCGATGGAGATCGTCGGCGCGATGCCGACGATGAGGCAGCTGAGCACCAGGAGCTCGATCGGTGTCCGCATCCACCGCGGGGCTTCCTCCGGCTGGCGAGGGAGATCGGTCGACGGCGGGCCGAAGAAGATGTCATAGCCAAAGCGCAGCGAGTACACGACCGCGAAGATCGCCGCGAGCGTCGCCAGCGCCGGGAGCCCCACTTCCACCGAGGGGTGCGCGGACAAGAACATCGTCTCGGCGAAGAACATCTCCTTCGACAGAAAGCCGTTGAGCAGCGGCACGCCGGCCATCGCGCCGCTCGCCACGAGCGCCAGCGTGCCGGTGCGAGGCATGGCGCGAATCAGGCCATTCAAGCGACGGATGTCGCGCGTCCCGGTCTCGTGGTCGACGACGCCCGCGGCCATGAACAGCGAGGCCTTGAACGTCGCGTGGTTCATGATGTGGAACACGCCGGCGACGGCGGCGAGCGAGCTGTTGAGCCCGAAGAGGAGCGTGATGAGGCCGAGGTGGCTGACGGTCGAGTAGGCGAGCACGCGCTTCAGATCGTTCTGGAACATCGCGATGTACGCGCCGAGCAGGAGCGTCGTCATGCCCGCGCCGCTGACGATCCAGAACCACAGCTCGGTCCCCGACAGCGCCGGCCAGAGCCGCGCGAGCAGGAATACGCCCGCCTTCACCATGGTCGCCGAGTGCAGGTAGGCGGACACCGGCGTCGGCGCGGCCATCGCCCGCGGCAGCCAGAAGTGAAACGGGAATTGAGCGCTCTTGGTGAGCGCGCCAAGCAGGATGAGGACGAGCGCGACCGGGTAGAGCGGGTGTGCCCGCACGCGGTCGCCCGAGGCGAGGGCCACATCGAGCTCGTAGCTGCCGACGATGTGGCCGAGGACGATCACGCCTCCGAGGAGCGCGAGCCCGCCCGCACCGGTCACGGTGAGCGCCATGCGCGCGCCCCGCTGCGCGTCCACCCGGTGATGCCAGTAGCCGATGAGCAGGAACGAAACGAGGCTCGTGAGCTCCCAGAAGACGACGAGCTGAACGAGGTTGCCCGAGACCACGACGCCCAGCATCGCGCCCATGAACGCGAGGAAGAGCGCGTACAGGCGCGCCACCGGATCCTCGGGGGACATGTAGTAGCGCGCGTACAGACAGACGAGGGCGCCGATGACGGTGATGAGCACGGCGAACATCCACGCGAACCCGTCGATCCGAAGGACCAGATCGAGACCGATCGAAGGCACCCACGAGATCGTCTCGCGGATCACGCCCCCGTCGCGCACCCGCGGGAACAGGCTGATGACCCAGGCCGCCGCGCCGGCCGACACGAGCCCTGCGCAAGCCGCGAGCTCGGATCGTGCCCGCGTCGGCAGGAGCGCGGTGAGCACGCTTCCGAGAAATGGCAAGAGGAGCAGGGCGACCACAGGCATGGCGCGCGAGTGTACTTGCCGACCGCCCCGGTTTCAGCCAAAAGGTGGGAGGGGTCGCGGCGTTCGCGGCGCCGGTCGGCGATGCGGCGGCGGCGATCTGCGCGCGGTCGTTGATGCCCACGAGCGAGCCGGCGTCCCGCACCACAACCACCGCGGCGCCGCCGGCTCGCTCGTGGGCATCAACGACCGCGAGCAGCCCCCCGCTCGTCCGTGAAGCCCCGCAGGCCATGGAGTGAAAGCCGATCGGTAGAATCGGCCATCAGTCTGAGATGGGGCACTGCTCGTAGCAGCGCCAGACCTCCGTGCTGCGGTCCGTGCCGCCGGCGAAAGACGCCTTGATCTCGTCGCAGGGCGCGTCGAGCACGCACGACGCGCGACACGCCTCGTGTTCGGAGCAGCCGGTGAGGTCGTCGTCGAGCTCGAGATCGTCGACCCCGCAGGCCTCGGCGTGCTCGACGGCATCCGCGCATGTCCCCGTCTTGCAGCCGGCCGCGAGGAGCGCGGTCGCAACGAAAATCGACGCCATGAGATAAGTCTTGCGCATGGTCCAGCCCTGCAGCTCGCAACGTGTGGATGGAGGGGAGCCGGCCGGCCCATGCAGCGCGGCGCCCCGGAAGCGGCCCGCCGTTGTTGCCGGCCCCTTCGCCCTAGGAAGAACGTGGCGGGGCCAGTCTGGGCACGGGCCGATGTCGATTTTTGAGTTCGAGTTTTGCTGGAATCCGGCGGAGGTCGAACCGGGCGCCGCACGCCGGCTCAGTAGGTCTCTGCGCAAACGCCGTATCCGCACGGATGGACCATGAAGGCGCCGGCGACGGCGCTTCGCAAGCCCGGGAAGGTCGCGAGCGCCGCCCCCGTCTCGATGTCGTAGAGGACGCCGTCGTAGCGCGAGTAGAGCGCCGTCGCCGAGACCGGCTGGATCCCGTAGTTGTCGCGCACATCCGTGGAGTCGGTGCGGATGGGGATCCTCGGCAGCGGCGGCGCGGCGACCGGGTTGCCGAGCTCGTCGTAGATCGTGGAGGCCTGGTACGTCCAGCGGCTGCTTTGGGGGAAGCGGTTGTACGACTGGACGAGAACGTGGGTGTCGTCGAGCCAGCCGATCGCGCAGCCGGGCACCACGTTGACGAGCGCGCCATCCTCGTAGAGCTGCGTGAACCCGCAGCCTTCCGAGGGGGCGGAGTCCGTGACGACGACGTGGTGACCGTCGGGGGAGACGAGCGGCGCCGGCCGGTGCCCGGTGTCCTGGAAGAGCGGCGCGCTGCCCGCCCAGTCGCTCACGACGCGCTCCGTCCTGCTCGAGTCGACGCGGTAGGTGCGGCCGACCGTGCTGCCGTCGAAGGACATCGAGAAGTCTTGAATCACCTCCTCGCGCAAGAGCGAGGCGAGCTGCGCGCCGTCCGGCAGCGAGAAGAGACGGAGTGATTTGTCCGTGACCATCGGATCGAGGGCGGCGCGCGCCGCGAGCAGGCCGCCGTCCGCCGAGAGCAGCACCTTGTTGCTGTGGAACGGAACGACCGCCGAGGGCCCGGCGTCGAGCGCCGCCGTATCATAGACGAGCGTCTTCCCCGAACCCGTCGCGAGGGCCACGTGCCCCGAGGGAGCGCCTGCGACGGAGTGGAGCGTGCCGCAGCCGAGCAGCCCCGAACCTCCCGGATCGGTGAGGGTGCCTTTGTACGAGATCGCGCCGTACACGTTCGAGACCGCCAGGCGCAGGTCCTGGTCGATGTGGACGCTGGCGTTCTCGACCAGCGGCGGCGCGTGTTCGGTCAGGGTCACCTCGGGGCCGTCGAGATCGATGATGTCGAGCCTCGACGTTTGCTTGCGGAGCAAGGCGAGCGCACGCTCGGTCGGCGCGAACGTGTAGCGATAGTCGGCTCGGTCAGGGTACTCGGCGACGGGGACGGCTCCGCCTCCGACGCGATAGACCATGAGCGGAGAGTCCGCTCTGTTGTCCGCGAGCATCCAAAAATAGTCGCGCGTCCCCGCGAGTTGCTTGGTCGACGGCAGGTTGACGATGCCCTCCTGGATCCCCGCCTTCGAGTACACGCGCACCGTCGTGCCGACGGTGGTGAGAAATCGCTCGCCATCCTGGAACCAGGAGTGGAATGTGCCCGAGAGCTCGGGGGTGACCGTGGGAGGCGAGCCGTCAGCGGGGAGCACGGCGATGCTATTTTGCAGGGGAACAGGGGGCAGCGGTGCGATCCGGAGCGCGTCCGGCGCCGCGTGGACGTCGCCCTGGTGGTTCACCGCTGCGGACCAGCGCTCGACCCCCGCGGTGCTCCAGAGCGTGATCGTGCGGGTGGACTGGCGGCGCGTCCACGCATAGCTGCCGTCGCTCGCGAGCCCCGCCTGGTCGTACTCGGTGGTCACGGAGGCCAGGACGGAGCCGTCGATGGCGCTGCGCAGCTCGAAGGCGTGCTCGGGGTCCGTCTGGATCAGCACGATGTCGCCGCGGAGGACCACGCCGCCCGGCAGCTCGAACGGCAAAATCCCGAGGTTCGGACTGCCGGGGTCGAAGCCGCCCGGCGCGTGTCCGTCGGCGATCGCAGCGCTGGAGTCGGTGTCCCAGAGCATCCAGCGATCGTAGTCCCAGCTCAGCACGCGGCTTCCGGAGACGAAGAGCCGGCTGAGGCCTTTCTGGTGACCGAGATCGAGAAAGGCCCCCGGAGGGCCGAACGAGGTGCCTGCGGTGCCGCACGGCCCGAAGGCGGCGCTGCCCCCTTCGCCGCCGGCGCCGCCGGTGCCTGACGTGGAGCTCTCGCCGCCCGAGCCCCCGGCACCGCCGGTGCCCGACGTGGAGCTCTCGCCGCCAGAGCCCCCGGCGCCGCCGGTGCCCGACGTGGCGCTCTCGCCGCCAGAGCCCCCGGCGCCGCCGGTGCCCGACGCGGAGCTCTCGCCGCCAGAGCCCCCGGCGCCGCCGGTGCCCGACGTGGCGCTCTCGCCGCCAGAGCCCCCGGCGCCGCCGGTGCCCGACGTGGCGCTCTCGCCGCCAGAGCCCCCGGCGCCGCCGGTGCCCGACGTGGCGCTCTCGCCGCCAGAGCCCCCGGCGCCGCCGGTGCCCGACGTGGCGCTCTCGCCGCCAGAGCCCCCGGCGCCGCCGGTGCCCGACATGGCGCTCTCGCCGCCAGAGCCCCCGGCGCCGCCGTGGCCTCCAGAGCCGGGGGTGGAACTCTCGCCGCCGGAGCCTCCGCCTCCGCCCCCGGAGCCGCCCTCCGCGCCGGTCGTCGTTCCAGGAGCAGCTCCGCCTCCGCCGAGGTTTCCGCCACCTGCGTCGGAGCAGCCGAGGAGAGCGACGAACGACACCGCGACAATCTGGGTGGATCTCGTGTGCATGGCGCCTTCGATGCCGCCGATCCCCTGGCCATTCATCGCCAAGGCAGCGCCAGGGGCGTCGCAGGGATCGAGTCTGCACAATCGACGTTGTTGTGCGCCCCCTCCCCTTCGACCACCCGAGGTGAGCGGGACAATGCGACTCGAGAGAGATCTAGATACGGTCGAGCGCCTTCATCGCGTCGTCGGACAGCTCGAGATCTGCCGCCGCGAGGTTCTCGCGCAGGTGCTCGACGCTCGACGTCCCGGGAATGAGAAGGATGTTCGGCGAGCGCCGCAGCAGCCACGCGAGCGCGACCTGCATCGGCGTCGCGCCGAGCTGGCGTGCGACGTCGGACAGCGTCGAGGACTGGAGCGGCGAGAAGCCGCCGAGCGGGAAGAACGGCACGTACGCGATGCCCGCCGCGGCGAGGCTGTCGATCAGCGCGTCGTCCTGCCGGTGCACGAGGTTGTACAGGTTCTGCACGCACACGATCTCGGTCATCGCGCGCCCCTCTTCCACCTGCTTCGCGGTCACGTTGCTGAGACCGATGTGGCGGACCTTGCCCTCGCGCTGCAGCTTCATGAGCGCCGAGAGCGGCGCCTCGATCGAGCCTTCCGCGGGTCCCTGCGCGTCGAACAGGACGCGCAGGTTCACGACGTCGAGCGCGTCGACGCCGAGATTCCGGAGGTTGTCGTGGACCGCGCTCGCGATGTCCTCGGCGGCGAACGCCGGCTCCCAGGATCCCTGTGGGCCGCGTCTCGCGCCGACCTTCGTGGCGATCACCAGATCCCTCGGATACGGGTGCAGCGCCTCGCGGATGATCTGATTCGTGACGTGCGGCCCGTACACATCGCTCGTGTCGATGTGATCGACGCCGCTCTTGACCGCCTCGCGCAGCACGGCGAGCGCGGCACCGCGGTCTCTCGGCGGTCCGAACACGCCCGGCCCGGCGAGCTGCATGGCTCCGTACCCGAAGCGCTTCACCGTGCGACTGCCCATCTTGAACGTCCCGACCTTGGCTAGATTCGTCATGGCTGTCGACGGTAGGCCGCGACGGGGTGTATGATAAGAGCCTGGAATCAGCACGGCCCGTACGGAAAGGCGAACAATGGCAGTGGATCTCGACGACGTCCGAGTCTTCGCCGCGGTGGCGCGCGCCGGCGGCTTCCGCGAGGCGAGCCGCACGAGCCGCACGAGCGCGTCGAGCGCGAGCGAGGCGGTGCGCCGGCTGGAGGGCGAGCTCGGCGTTCGGCTTCTTCATCGGACGACCCGCAGCGTCGCGCCGACCGAGGCAGGCGCGCGTCTCCTCGAGCGGCTCGGTCCTGCGCTCGCCGAGATCGCAGCGGCGCTCGACGTCGTGAAGAGCACGAGCGAAAAGCCAGCCGGCACGCTCCGGTTGAACGTCCCCGTCGTCGCCGCGCGGCTCGTGCTCCCGCGGATCTTGCCGCCGTTCCTCGCCGCATATCCCGATATCCGCGTCGAGGTGACGGCGGACGACAAGCTCGTCGACATCCTCGCCGCGGGCTGCGACGCAGGCATTCGTTACGAAGAGACGCTGGAGAAAGACATGATCGCGGTCCCGATCGGCCAGCGCGAGCAGCGCCTGGCGCTCGCGGCGTCGGGCGCCTACCTCGAGCGGCACGGGCGCCCGACCCATCCGCGCAAGCTCCTCGATCACGCATGCCTGCGCGGCCGCTTCCCGAGCGGCGCGCTGTGCCCGTGGGAATTCGAGCGCGACGGCGAGGTCGTGAAGGTCGACCCGACCGGCCCGCTCGTCGGCAGCCTCGGGAATGCGACGGACCTCCTCGTGGACGCCGCGATCGCGGGCACCGGTCTCGTCTACTGGTTCGAGGACTGGCTGCGCCCGCACCTCGAGAGCGGCGCCCTGAAGCCGGTCCTGGAGCGCTGGTGGTCGCGTCTCTCCGGCCCCTTTCTCTATTATCCGAGCCGCCGCCACATGCCCGCCGCGCTTCGCGCGTTCGTGGACTTCATCCGCGCAGGCAGCAAATGACGCGCGGGCGAGCGCCTTCGTCGCCCGGATCGAAGCGAAGCGCGATGGTGTCGCCCGTCAGCTCGGCTAACCGACGTGGCGGGCGGGCGCGCCGCTGCGCTCGATTCGCCACCCGATCAGCTTCAAGAACGCTCCTTTCCATAGCACATTCTCACCAGACGTTGGCACAGAGGGTACCGAGCCGCCATCACGGTCTCAACAAGGCGCGAAGATCGCCACAAATCGTCCGAGCACGAATCAGACATCGCCTATGTATCACCTGATCTTGCTGGTGTGGGAAGTCGTTGCAGCCATGCGATCGCATCAGACCTTGACGCAAAAATGCGGGTTGGTATGCCGCCGGAACCACGAAGAACCAAGAACACGTTTCCAAGCGTCCTGCTGATGGTGGATGCCGTGACGAGCGCAATGGCGCTGTACGCGCCAGCGGCCGCCTTGCTGCGGTAATACGCGATCGCTTCGGAATCGATCCATTTCACGGATGTGATGTCGCAAAGCAGCGGGCGCTTTAGCTGCTTACTGAGCTCCCTCACTGCGGCAATGTTGTCCACCGCATCTCGCGCGGCTTGCTCTGAACCGTCTCGCCCGTCGAACATGATGATTCCTAGAGCATCATCAAGCCACAGTGTGGCTGTTCTTGTTTCTATGATTTTAGACATGGTGTAGACATCCTTTACCCGACGCCCCGGCCTCGACCGTCTTCCTCCTTGATGCCCGGATGAGCTTCTGCAGGCCGGCCTGAAACTTCGCCCGTCCTCGCCAGCCGCGCCCATAGGTCGCCAGGATCGCCGCACGCCCGGCCTCCTGTCCACCACCGCAGAGGCCGTCGCGCCGCGGCCTCCCCCCGGTGCGGGCCAGGACGCGCCCGAGCTCCGAGCCATGCCGGCCGAGATCGGCGAGGCCCGAGCTCCGGCATCGCCAGCGCGGCGCCCAGCAACCCCGAGGCGAGGCCGATCCCTTGGGGTCGCCCCTCGCCGTCCGCCCCCCCGCGCGACGCAGGACGGCCCCACCATGCGGCGCGGCGCCGCTTGGAAGGCGCCCCCGGAGCGTGCTGCGCAGGGCGTGCGCTGGGCGTGCCCCCCGCCCCGAGCTGCTTCGCGACACCGTCTCCGCGGCAGCCAAGAGGGCGAAGCGGTTGATCGTCGGCCGGCTGATGCCCGTCATGCGCTCGGCCGCGCGCTCGCAGTTGCCGTCCAAAGGCTGCGAGCACGGCAAGCTGCCGCTCGCGTGGGAGCACGTTCGCCACGGGCCCCTTGCAATGGCGTTGAGTTTTTGGCGCCATCCAACGTGCGCGAGCAAAGCGAACCGCCGCCAAGTATTGTTGACGGGTACGATGACGACGAAGACAGCGAACAGAACGAGGACGACGAGGAAGAAGATGGCCCGCTTTAGCGCCGGGCAGAGCACGTCATTCGCCGAACAAGATCAGCTGCACCATCCTGCGCGGCCCCGGCCCCGGCGGCGGCTCTGACGGCGGGGGCTCCGGCTCAGGAGGGGCTGCCGCGGGCATAGAGGGCGCGGTCCCGCCCGACACGAGCCGGAGCCATCCCCGGCCGCCAGGTAGCTCGCGAGCGGGCGCGGGGGTCTCTCCTGGGCGCGGCTGGAGCTTGAGGGGCTGCGCGACCGGCGGCGCCGTCTCCTCCTCAGCAAGGGCGGCCGTGACGAGCTCCGCGAGGGTCCAGGGGCGCTCGGTGAGCCCCGCCGCGACGGCGGGCGTGGTGCCGAGCGTGCCGTGCACGCGCACCCAGTTGTAGGAGGCGATCCCCAGGCCGATCGCGGCCCGGTGCCCGCGAATCGTCTTCGAGAACGCGAGGCACAAGCGCCGTGTCCGGCCGACCGTGTGGCGCGTCTGGAGATTAAGAGCACCTAACAAAAGCCAGTTCACCCCGCTTGCTTGAGGGAAGCCGATGGTGCGGCAGAATACAGCGTGGGCAAGCTGTTGGTGCCGGACGAACTCTGGGAACGAATCGTACCTCTATTGCCGAAAACGGAGCCGAAGCCGCAGGGGGGCCGGCCGCGTACGCCTGATCGGATCGCGCTGACCGGTATCTTGTTCGTGCTCAAGACCGGGATCCCTTGGGAGTATCTCCCGCAAGAGCTCGGCTGCAGCGGCATGACGTGCTGGCGCAGGTTGCGCGACTGGCAGCAGACTGGCGTCTGGGATCGGCTCCACGAGGTCTTGCTCGATGAGCTCGGCGAAGCCGATAGGATCAACTGGGAGCGTGCTGCGCTGGATGCCTCGCTGGTTCCGGCAAAAGGGGGGTGAAAAAACTGGCCCGAACCCCACGGATCGCGGCCGGCCGGGCACGAAATCGAAATATCACCTTCTGGTCGATCAGAATGGTATCCCGCTCGCCGTCGAGATGACACCGGCGAACGTCCATGACTCGAGGATGTTCACTCCTATTGTGGACGCGGTGCCGCCGATCGCACGTCCTTGCGGCCGACCGCGGCGCCGCCCCAAGAAACTGCATGCCGATAAGGCCTACGACGACCCGGCCCTGCGGTTGGCTTGTCATCTGCGTCACATCGTGCCCCGCATCGCTCGCAAGGGCATCGAGTCGTCGGAGAAACTCGGCCGTTACCGCTGGGTCGTCGAACGGACGATCGCTTGGCTCCGGCGCTTCCGGCGCTTGACCGTGCGGTATGAGCGCCGTGCCGACATTCACCGAGCGTTCCTCCTGCTCGCCGTATGCCTGATCTGCCTCAACCATATCCCGACGGGCTTTTGTTAGGCGCTCTAAGTCGTTCCACGTACGACGTTGACATTAGCTCTTCATTGGGCACACCGAAGACTGGCGTTTTGGTGACGAAGACTTCCCGGCTCGGTTCGTAGCGGTGATCGGGTGAGCGTTGCGGTCCGCCGCGGTAGTTTTTGACGCATCGGGCGTAGTCCGTCGACCCGCGAAAGCTCGCGGCCATTGCCTCGATGTACGGCTGCCAGCCGTCGCTCGTGACGTGCGGAACGACCGTGAGCCGACCGCGGAGGTCCTTGATGAACATCTCCGTGTTCTCGCCGTCGCACTTGCCGACGTGGAACGAGATCGCCGGCTTCGTGTTCGCGTCCAGCGCGACGTAGAGGTAGGCGTCGCCGTGCTCGGCCGGATCCTTCGCCGTCACGCGCGCTTGCTTCTTCTGGACGAAGCTCCACATCTCGTCCATCTGGATCACGTGCGCCGCGAGGTTGCGCACCTTGCGGCTGTGGAACCGGATGCAGCCCTCGCCGAGGCGCAGCGCCAGGGCCATCACGGTCCCCTTGTCGACGTCGACCATGCGGGCGACGGCACGGATCGAGTTGCCTTCCACGAGAGCGGACGCGATGCGGACGCGCGTCTCCAGCGGGAGCGGAGCGGGCATGACGTGCCTTGCCTCTCTCCCCGGGCCGGCCCATGATGCGGCTGCGACGCGCGCTCTGTGGGCCTCCACAGGGTGTGTTGCAGCCCGTCCGTAGTGACCAGCTACGGACGGGCGCTTTCGTTAAGGCCCTTAGTCTACCATTTGAGGTGTCGTCGGCCCGCCCTTGCTGAGCCCGGTCGGACAGCGCATGTCCTAGCCCACGTGCGCTTTTTCAGCCTGTTTAGCGGCTCTTTCGCGTCGTCGGTCGCGTACGCCGACGGACGGCGAAGCGCCTGCTGTAACGCCACGGCGAGAGTGCGCAGCCCATTCTGGAGAGTGGTTGGCACGACGCACGGCGACGGGGTGGGACGTCGAGGAGAGGGCGTACTGCGGGGGTGGCTCGGGCTCCGGATCGACCGCCATGGCGAGGACGATCCGGACGTTTCGTGAGCCCTTGACTACGGGGGCGCTAGAGGATGAGGCTCCTCCGCCATGGCTGGCCTGAAGGGGTTCGCTGTGGGCGCCGAGCCGGTCGCGGTCATGCTGGCTCGCAGCTCCGCAGAGAAGACCATCTGCACCACGCCATCGTCTTGACATTCCCGCTGGGATGTGAACCCGACGTGGTTCCTCCGACGCAAAAATAGTTCCACATCGCGCTGGACAACACAGATCGGATCCTACAGACGTTCCCAAGTTCCGAAATGGAACATGAAAGGCGAACCGCAGGGACTCGCCCCACGATCCGCCCTTTGTCCGAGGTTGCTCCCGGCGCGTTCGATTACCAGGCCGAACTGCCGTGGTGTAACTCAGGACCGATCGCTGGTCAACGGGGCCCAGCCGCATGGGGCGGCGCTTCCAGTGCGTTCGCCAACAACCAAACCAAGTGGAGCACGAACATGAACGATGACACGCACAGCCGTTTCTACAGCCAGTGTCAGCAACACCGGAAGGTCAGCGGGGGTGTATTGAGCAAGGCCGATGCGATGGTGATAGGGAAGAGGCTTGGCATTCCGGCGGATGAGTTGACCAAGGTCTGGGACGAGGACGAGGAGGACTCTGGTGTGATTGGCGGGAGCAGCGAGCGCTCGGACGACTGGGCCTACGGACGGCGGCGAGACCTAGACTGAGGCCGAGCTGGCCCCCTTCGATGCCCCGTGGTCGCTCTCGCGCAGGAGTTGCCGCCGGGCGTCCCCCTCATTGTCGCTTCAGTAGAACGTGGTGTCCGGAATGCGCCGGGCGAGTGTCCGGAATGCGGGTAGCGACGATATGGTTCCGGACATCACCGCTCAGCTACCCCCGCACCACCGCTCCCGGTCCTCGGGGCCGCACTGCAGGCGCTCCGAGCGCCGCCTTCCGCCGCTCAGCGCGTCGAGTTGCTCGCCGCCGGCACCGCCGTCCGCTGCCCCGAGCCCGAGCGCGCGCCGCCCTTGATGCGCGCCTCGGTCACGACCTCGTCCCACTGCGCGTCGTACCCGTCGAAGTGGACCCGGTAGGAGCCCGGGGCGACGACGCCGGTGATGATGGCGGGCTTGTACGACCCCTTCCACTCGACCTCGATGCGGTCGCCGACCTTCCGCGCGCCGCCCTCGCCCGCGGCGCGCTGCTCCTCGTCGCGCAGGCGCCGGGCGCTCCCCTCGTGCAGGCATTGCTCGCGGTGGCAGGCGAGGCCTGAGGCGCAGTCGTCGTCGGCGCGGCACGGAGACCCGAGCGGCGCCTTCTTTCCGCAGGCGGCGAGCGCCGCAGGCACGGCGGCCGCGATCACGAGCGCCCTGAGGAAGGTAATGGCTCGAACACGCACGACACGGCATCCCAGCAGAGCGGCCGCGGCCCGACAACAGGGATCGCAGCGCCCGCGAACGGCGACCGGCACCCCGCCCCGGCGCGCCCCCGCCCCTGCCGCCAGGTGGCCGCCCTACCCGGGCCGCCCTCTGCTATGGTCGCCCCCGCTGTGCGTCTGCTCGCCGCCCTCGCGCCCGTGGCCCTGCTCGTCGCGGCGCCGCCGCTCCTGGGCTGCGGCGGCGGCCCCGCGAAGGACGCGGGCGTGTGCGCGGGCGCGGGCGTCTGCGGCGCCGGCTACTGCGTCGCCGGGCGCTGCCGGCCGGCGAGCGCCCTCCCCGCGCCCCTCGACGCGCGCCGCGTGCTGCTCCCGCCCGAGGACCTCGCCGTCCTCGTCGAGGACGACGCCGCGGCCACGCCGCGCGTCCCCGACGCCGTCGCGCTCGGGCGCGCCGGGGGCGGCGAAGTCGTCCTGCTGCTCCGGTTCTCGCCGACCTTCGGCGTCGGCGCCGACATCGCGAGCGCCTTCGTCGTGCTGGAGCCGGCCCCGATGGCGCCCCCCGCCGAGCGCGCGCTCACCCTGGAGGTCGCGCGCATCCTCGAGCCGTGGCGCTCCGAGACGGCGACGTGGGGCCGGCAGCCGCGGCTGTCGATCCCGGAGGCCGCCGCCATCGCGCGGCCCCGCCCGGCGACGCCGCTGCGGATCGACGTCACCTCGCTCGTGCGCGACTGGGCCAGGCGGCGCAAGGACGACCACGGCATCGCCATCCTCGCGGCGGGGAGCGACGCCGTCGGGGCCGCCTACTCGATGGGCATCTCCCAGGGCGTCGGCCCCCGCCTCGAGGTGTACGTACGGTGAGCAACGGCCAGGACGACGAGGACGACGACCTCGGCGCGCGGAACTCGCTCCCGCTTCCCTTGATCCGCCACGACCTCGGCGAGAGAAGGCCGCCCGTGCCCAGCGCGCCTTCCCTGCCCAGCGCCCCGGCCACACCCGGCGCCTCGAGCGCGGGCGCTCTTCCCGCGCCTGCCACGCCGACCGCGGGCGCTCTCCCCGCCCCCAGCGCCCCCGCCGTCCCCCTCGCGCGCGGCCCGCTCGACGACGACGAGCCCGCCGTCACCCAGCGCTCGACGGCGAGCGGGCGCCTCTCCGCCCTCCCCCGCACCGTGCCGCCCCTCTCGCCCGAGGAGGCCCCGCCGCCCACGCTGCTCCGGGTGAGCGACCTCCGCGTGTCGTTCGCCGCCGACGGCCGCGTCACGCGCGCCCTCGACCGCGTCTCGTTCACGGTGCCGCGCGGGCGCACCGTGGCGCTCGTCGGTGAGTCGGGCTGCGGCAAGACCGTGACCGCGCTGAGCATCCTGCGGCTCCTGCCCGCGCCCTACGCGTCCATCGACGGCGGCTCGATCGAGCTCGACGGCCAGGACCTCCTCGCGCTGAGCGAGCGCGAGATGCGCGCCGTGCGCGGCGGGAAGATCGGCATGATCTTCCAGGAACCGATGACCTCGCTGAACCCCGTGTACACGGTCAGCGCCCAGATCGCCGAGGCCATCCGGCTGCACCGGCCCATGTCCCGCGGCGACGCCCGGCTCTACGCCGTGAACCTCCTGCGCAAGGTCGGCTTCCCCGAGCCCGAGGTCCGCGCGAACAGCTACCCGCACGAGCTGTCCGGCGGGATGCGCCAGCGCGTCATGATCGCCATGGCCCTCGCGCCGGAGCCCTCGCTGCTCATCGCCGACGAGCCCACCACCGCGCTCGACACGACGACGCAGGCGCAGATCCTCGACCTCCTCGAGCGGCTCAAGGCAGAGACGTCGATGAGCCTCCTGCTCATCGCGCACGACCTCGCCGTCGTCGGCGAGCTCGCGGACGAGATCGTCGTCCTCTACGCCGGCGTCGTCGTCGAGCAAGGGCCGGCGCGCGACGTGCTCGCAGCGCCCTCGCACCCGTACACGCGCGCGCTCCTCAGGAGCATCCCGGCGCGCGGGCTCCGCCCGCACCGCGTGCGCGGCGAGCGCTCGCTCCGCCTGCCGACCATCCCGGGCGCGCTGCCCGATCTGCGCGATCCGCCGCGCGGCTGCCGCTTCCAGGACCGCTGCGAGGCCGTGTTCGACCGCTGCCGCGCCGAGCCGCCGGACCTGTACGCCGTCCCGCCCGGCGCGGGGCACCACGCGGCGCGCTGCTTCCTCCTCACGGGCCCGGGGCGCGCGGGCAACGAGGGCGCCTCGTGACGCGCGACAGCGGATCCCCGCCGCCCACGCAGCGCGACGAGCCCGCCGCGCCGCACCCGCACCCTGCAGCCGCGGCGCACCCGGGGGGCGCGGAGAGCGCGCCGGGCGAGCGGCCGCTCGTCCAGGCGGAGGGGCTCTCGAAGTTCTACCCGGTGCAACGCGGCGCCCTCGCGAAGCCGTCGTTCGTGCAGGCCGTCGTCGAGGCGACCTTCCACGTTTACCGGGGCGAGACGCTCGGCCTGGTCGGCGAGTCGGGCTCCGGCAAGAGCACCCTCGGCCGCCTCGTGCTCCGGCTCATCGAGCCCACGGTCGGCCGGGTCCTCTTCGACGGCCACGACCTGAGCGCCCTGTCGAGCCGCGCGCTGAGGGCCATGCGGCGGCGGATGCAGATCGTCTTCCAGGACCCCTACGGCTCGCTCAACCCGCGCATGACGCTGCGCGAGATCGTCGGCGAGGGCATCGTCATCCACCGCCTCGCGAGGAGCCGCGACGAGGAGACCGCGATGGTCGAGGACGCGCTCCAGAAGGTCGGCCTGCGACCGGACATGATGGAGCGCTTCCCCCACGAGCTCTCGGGCGGGCAGCGGCAGCGGGTCGCGATCGCCCGCGCCCTCGCCGTGCGCCCCGACTTCATCGTCTGCGACGAGCCCGTGAGCGCGCTCGACCTCTCGGTGCAGGCCCAGATCGTCAACCTGCTGGAGGAGCTCCAGGACGAGCTGTCGCTCGGCCTGCTGTTCATCTCGCACGACCTGCGCGTCGTCGAGCACGTGAGCCACCGCGTCGCCGTGATGTACCTCGGCCGCATCGTGGAGATCGGCCCCACGCAGGGCGTGGCCGGGCGGCGGCACCACCCGTACACGCGCGCGCTCTTCGAGGCGACGCCGTCGATCGAGCGGGGAAGTAAGGCGCGCCGCCTGCTGCCGGGCGCGCCCGGGAGCGCGATCAACCCGCCCGACGGCTGCGTGTTCCACCCTCGCTGCCGGAGGTCCGAAGAGGGCAAATGCGACGTCGAGATCCCGCCGCTCGAGGAGCTCGTCCCCGGCAGCGGCCACCGCGTGGCGTGCTGGTACCCCGAGATCGAGTGACCGCGGCACGCCGGCGCGTCGCTGGATGAGCCGGGCCGGCCGCTGGTTCGTGCGTTGAAATGTCGCCGGGATGCCCCGGAATAGCTGGCTCGCCGGGAATGGCGCCCTGGGAGCGGAGCAGCTCACAGCCCACCACGGCCCAAACTGGCACAAGCGAAGATCCGGGGTGCCGCGAACCAGAGGCGCGCCTGCGGGAAGCTGCGCTTGCCGCGCGAGGCATCCCTTTTGCTGCACGCCCCGTGCCGCCGCGCGTGAGGTTCGGTGGCGGAGCCACGAGGTGATGCGATGACGAGCGACGTTCTTCGCGTGCTGGCGGCAGCCCTGCTGTCCGGTGCGTGCCTGATGGGATGCAAGGACAGCGTGAATGACGGCGTTGGTGCCAGCAGCGGCAACGGCGGCAGCGGTGCCAGCAGCAGCGGCGGCGGCGAGGACGGCACCGGCGGAAGCGGCGGCCACAACGGCGGCGGCGGCGGCAACGACGACAGCGGCGAGGACGGCACCGGCGGCTGCGGCGAGGGGAGCGGCGGCGGCTGCATCGACCCGTCGGACGGGCCGTGCGCGGTGCGTGACGTCGAGGGCACGATCCCCGGCGTGAAGATCTCGATCGAGTCGAGCCGCTGCAACTACCGCCAGGGAGAGCCGGCCGAGTTCATCTACACGGTCACGACCGACTCGAGCGTCCCCCCGATCGACGTCGCGGCCTCCACCGGCTGCGGGCGCTGCGTCGAGCCGACGAGCGATCCCCTCTCGCTCGTCTCCTACAAGATCAGCGGCCTCTCGTGGGGTGCTGATCCGCAGCCGCAGCTCTACTGCCTGTGCGACGTGGGCTGCTGCGCTCCCGACGAGGCGGTGACCGTGCAGGTCGACGCGACCACGGCGACGCAGACGATCCGCTGGTCCGGGCGGCAGTGGACCGGGCCGTCCGACACGAGCAATCCGGAGGGCGCCCCGTTCGCGCCGGGGAGCTACGAAGTCGAGGTGACGTTCGATGGCAAGGAGCAGGGCGTCGTCACGGCAAAGCTGGGGATCGAGATCTACCCCTGAAGCACGGCTGATGCGACGCCCGCAAGCAGGCCGCGGCCCAGGGTGGCACAGTCGGCGGCCCGGGGTGGCGCGCGCCACGGCCTGTCCCTCCGGAGCCCGCGCGCGCTTCGCGGAGCATCTCCCTTGCTGCCGATCGCGCGCCGCCGCAAACAGGCGGCGTGGCGCGAAGGAGGGAGAGGTGAGGGAATGGCAAACGACATGCTTCGAGCTCTGGCGATAGCCTTGCTGTCCGCCGCGTGCGCGACCGGATGCGGCGGCGGCAAGGAGGGCGCCGGGAGCGGCGGCGACGGCGAGAGCGGCAGCAGCGGCGGCGACCGCGGGCTGCCGCCGGGGGCCGAGCCGTGCGCGGTGCGCGACATCCAGGGCACGATCCCGGGCGTGACGATATCGATCGAGTCCAGCCGCTGCGTCTACTGGAGGGGCGAGCCAGCGGAGTTCGTCTACACGGTCACGACCGACTCGAGCGTGCCTCCGATCGAGATCGCGGCCTCGGACGGGTGCGGGCACTGCGTCGTGCCGAGCGCGGATCCGCGCTCGTTCGTCACGTACCAGATCACCGGGCTGTCGACGGCGGGGGATCCACAGCAGTACTGCCTCTGTGACACCGGGTGTTGCGCTCCCGACGCCGCGGCGACCGTGCAGGTCGACGCGACGGCGGCGACGCACACGATCTCCTGGTCGGGGCGGCAGTGGAGCGGGCCATCGGACACGGACAACCCGGAAGACGAGTTCTTCGCGCCGGGGACCTACGATGTCGAGGTGACGTTCGACGGGCAGGAGCAGGGCTCCGTGACGGCGAAGCTGCCGATCGAGATCGTCCGCTGATCTCGCGCGCGCCGGCGGTCCCGCGGGGGATCCCCGGCGCGCGAGGCGGCGCCGCCGGGCCGCCCGGGCTTTCTGCTAAGGTCCGCGGGCATGCATGCCTGGCGCGGACACGCCTTCGGTCCCCCCGAGATCCTCGTCTGGGAAGAGGTGGACGACCCCCCGCTCGCCGAGGGGGAGGTCCGGATCGAGGTGGCCGCCGCCGCGATCAACTTCCCCGACGTGCTCTTCACGGCGGGCGCGCACCAGGTCAAGCCGACTCCGCCGTTCATCCCCGGCTTCGAGGTCGCCGGCGTCGTCGTCGAGAGCCGGGAGCCGTCGCTCCCGCCGGGCGCCCGCGTGGCCGCGACGCTCCCCGGCTCGGGGGGGTACGCGACGCGCGCGATCGCGGGGCCGCGCACCACCTATGCGCTCCCGGACGCGATGCCGTTCGAGGACGCCGCGGCGATGACCATCACCTACCAGACAGGCTATTTCGCGCTCCACCGGCGCGCCGGCGTCCAGCCGGGCGACACGGTCCTCGTGCACGCCGGCGCGGGCGGCGTCGGCAGCGCGGCGATCCAGCTCGCCAAGGCGGCCGGCGCGACCGTCATCGCGACCGCCGGCGGCGAGGAGAAGACGGCGGTCTGCCGCGCCCTCGGGGCGGACGTCGCGATCGACTACCGGCGCGAGGACTTCGTCGCCGTCGTGAAGGAGCGGACCTCGGGCCGGGGCGCCGATATCGTCTTCGACCCCGTCGGCGGCGACGTCTTCGATCAGTCGACGAAATGCGTCGCCTTCGAGGGACGCATCGTGGTGATCGGCTTCGCCTCCGGCCGCATCCCCGCGGCGCGCGCGAACCACCTGCTCGTGAAGAACTATTCGGTCGTCGGCCTCTACTGGGGCACCTACAGCCGCGCCCGGCCCGATCTCACGCGGAGGGCCCAAGACGCGCTCTACGCGCTCTACGGCCAGGGCGCGATCAAGCCGCTCGTCTCGGCCGCGCCGCCGATGGCGGAGGCGAAGGCGGCCATGAAGGCGGTCGCGTCCCGCGCGACCACCGGCAAGATCGTGCTCACGAACCGGCGATGAGGGCCGCCGCCGCCCGGGAGATCGGCAGCGGCGCAGAGCAAGGGCTCAGTTGCAGTCGGCGCCGATGGACGCCTCGGACAGCTCGCCGATCGTGTCCTGATCCGCCGTGATCAGGGCGAAGCCGTAGGGGAACAGCGCCTCCCGGCCGTCGTTGCGGTTGACGCGCTGGCGCTCGCTCCCGGGCCGGGAGAACGAGACCTTGCCCTGCGCGTCTCTGACACAGTGGTGTCTTGCCGCCACCGGCCGCCGACGCGAGCAGGCAGGACTGCTCCTCGCGACAGCCAACGACAGCGACGGGCGTCCTTATTCCGGCGTTCCGATCTCACACCGATACGTGGCGGGCACGACCGGTTCCAGGAGTCCAGATGCCGCGATCAGATCGCAAGAAGATAGACGTGACGAAGATGCCTTCGCCCCGTCGACACGGGCAGCTTTTCAACATAGCAAACGGCCATCGTCCGGATAAGCTGCTCGGATTGCTCAATACCCGCGCGAGCAGACGGCGAGCGCGTCGGACCAATCCAACAATTCCCCCGCGGAGATGCTCGCATGGCAACGAAACAGAACGAACAGAAGCTCACCCTCATCGGTCGCGTTGTCGACATCAACAATCTCGCTGGGAACGACTCGATGGCCGGCGTGAACAACGCGACAATCGAGGCATGGGTGAGCACCACGCCAGCTCAGATCATCGCGGCTGCCACGACCACTTCCCTGGGTTCGTTCGCCTTCGAGCTCGACATGGCGTCGCTCCGTCCGCTCCTCGGCTCCAGCCCTGCGTCGGGGTTCTTCCGTGTCTATCAAGGCAACCAGCTGCTCGTCGATACGAGGGACTCCCTGCTGTGGCGCGCGCGCTCGACCGACGCGGCGCTCCGCATCGCCGTCAACCCGGCGGCGCCCGCGGGCACCGCGTCTCCGGCGCACTGGATCGTGCGCGGGCGGGTCACCGACCGGAACGGCGCGCCGCTCCAGGACAAGATCATCTATGTATTCGATCGGAACGTCACCGCCTCGGGAATAACGAGGACAGCCCTCGCGGAGGGCCACACGGACCCCACCGGGTGCTACCAGGTCGGCTACACGCGGAGCGAGCTCGGACGCCCCGGGAAGCAGCTCGCGGACCTCGAGGTGCACGTCTATGACAGCGAGGTGCAGATGGCCATCGGCCACCTCTGCCGCGCGCCGGCGACCGCCGTCATCGACGTGGTGGTGACCGAGGGCAACTATTCCTTCGCGCCGTCAGAGCACGAGCGCGTCACGGCCGCTGTCGCCCCCGCCCACGACATGCTCGACCTCGCGGACCTCGACGAGGACAGCCTCGCCCTGGTGGCCTGCAGCTCCGGCGTGGATCGCGAGGAGCTCGCCATGATCGCTGAGGCGTCCAGGATGGCCGGCGGGACCACCATCGCACCCGAGGTCTTCTATGGCCTGCGCCGGTGGGGCCTCCCCAGCGCGCGATCGGAGCTGCTATCGCGCGGCCTCCCGGCCCTGCGTGAAGCCATCACCTGGGCGGTCGATGAGCGCGTCATTCCCAGGATGTCCGCGGCCGAGATCGACGCCGCGATGGCGAAGCTCAAGCCCCTCGTGGTGGCGAGCGCGTCCGAGGAGCGGACGCCCGGCGCGGGATCGCTCGATCAGCTGATCGCGACCGTGATACCCGCGTCGAGCAACCGGCAGCTGCTGCTCGAGAGCTACGTGGGGTTCCAGGGGACCAGTATCGCGAGCTTCTGGAGCGAGCTCCGCTCTTCGGTGCCGTTCTTCACGCAGAGCGCCATTAGCGCCACGCAACGAACTCTTCAGCTCGCGGCGGTGACCCGCGGCCACCTGCCGCTGGTCAAGAAGCTGAACGAGCAGTTTGAGTCCGGCGCGGTGCAATCGCTGCGCGACCTCGCGCGGCGCGACGAGAGCGATTGGCTCGCCGTGCTCAACCAGACGGTCGACGGCGCGCCCATCGGCGTTCCCCCCACCGTGCCCGGCGCCACGGCGCAGGAGCAGCGACAGAACTATGCCTCGGTGCTGACCTGGACCCTCGAGAAGGCCTTCCCCAGCGCCGCCCTCGTGGGTCGCCTCATTCCAGTGCCGCTCGTGCTCACCCATGCCGCGAGCTTTTTCACTGAGCAGAATCTCTTCGAGCTCGGGAGGACCCGGCTTCGCGCTTATCTCAGCCGCAATCCGACCGCCATCGCAGCTGGCCCGCAACGCGCCAGCGTGGTCGCCCAGCTCGCCGGCATGGAAAGGCTGCACAAAATCACCCCCTCTGCCTCCGAGATCAAGACCCTGATGAGCTACGGGCTCGACTCCGCACAGAGCATCTTCCGCATGGGGCGCGCCCGCTTCACCGAGCTCGCCGGTCCTGCGCTCGGGCCGGCGCGCGCGAGCGCCGTCTACGCGAGCGCGCGCAAGATCACCGCGGCGTCCAACGCTCTCCTCGCGCGCCACCACGCCTCGTTCAACGCGTTGACGACCTACGTGCTGCCGAACCACCAAGCGCCCGCACCGGCCGACGCCGCGCTCATCCCGGACTGGCCAACCCTCTTCGGTTCGCTGGATTTCTCTGCCTGCGACCACTGTCGCTCGGTCTACGGCCCTGCCGCGTACCTCGTCGATCTTCTGCAGTTCCTCGAGCGCCAGCTCTCCACGGTGGAGTCCACAGCGCCGAAGACGAGGTACAACCTCTTCACACGGCAGGAAACCACGCTCCCTGGCGCTCACAAGTCGGCCGGCGACGTGCTGTTCGATCGGCGGCCGGACATCGCCCGCCTGGAGCTCTCGTGCGAGAACGCGGACACGACCGTCCCGTACGTGGACCTCGTGAACGAGATCCTGGAGTATGCCGTCGCGAACACCTCGCTCTCGCCCGACGTCACCTTCCCCGATCACATCGCGACCACCGGCGCGGCGTCCGAGCTCGCCGCCCACCCCCAGCCGCCCCCGCCGTCAAAGCAGATCGTCTACGAGACGGCCTACGAGACGCTCGCCACGCAGCGCTACCCGTGGCGGCTCCCCTTCAACCTGGGGCAGGAGGAGGCGCGCATCTACCTCGATCATCTGGGCGTGCCCCGCGTCCACCTCATGGAGGTGCTCCGTCGGGGCGACGGCTTCGAGCCCGCCGATTACCGCGTCCAGCTCGCGCTCGAGCGGATCCGCCTCTCCGGTGAGGATCGAAGGCTCCTCGCCGGCGAGCCGCCCGCGGGCTCCCCAGACCCCTTCAGCCCATGGACGCACTGGGGGCTCTCGCAGGACGGCAACTCCATCCCCGATCCCACCGGCGCATCGCAGAGCCCGATCCAGGGCGGCTGGGAGGCCGTGCTGCGGCACGTCGCGGTGCTGATGCAACGCCTCGGGATCACCTACGACGAGCTCACGGAGATGCTCCATACGCGCTTCGTCAACCCGGGGGCGTTGCTCCAGATCAGCGCGGCGGCGGGGGCCGACCCGCTGACCAGCAAGATATCGGAGCTGCGCATTCCGGCCCTGGAACAGCAGGCGCTGCACCGGATGAACTGCTTCACCCGGCTGCGCCGGGCGCTCGGCTGGTCCGCGCCCGAGGTGGATCAAGCGCTCTCGGTGCTGGGCGGCGGCACGTCCGACGAGCTGCTGGTCAGGCTCTCGGGCGTCGCCTGGCTGCACGCCGAGCTGCGATTGCCCGTCATCGAGGCGCTCGCCTGGTGGGGGCCGATCCAGACGCACGCGGGGCCCACACCGAAGGATCGCTCGCTCTACGAGCGGCTCTTCCTGAACAAGGCAGTTGTCAACCCGATCGATCCGGCGTTCCAGCTGAACAGCGGCGGCTCGGAGCTCGCGGACACGACCTCGTCGATCGCCGCCCACGCGCCCGCCGTCCTTGCCGCCCTCCGGCTGAGCGCGGCCGAGCTCGCGCTGCTCACCGACGATGTCGCGAGCCAGGCCGCGCTCGGCGCGCCGCCGCTCGTGAGCGGCGGCGCGCTGAACCTCGCCAACCTGTCGAAGCTCTTCCGCGCTGCCTCGCTCGCCCGCGCGCTCAAGCTGCCGCTGCGGGACCTCCTCGCCCTGCACGCGCTGTCGGGGATCGACGTGTTCAATACGGCCGATCCGGCCGTGACGCGGCGGTTCGTCGAGATGGCGCTCGCGGTGGCCGCGACGCGCTTCGGCGTGGCCCGGCTCGATTACCTCCTGCGCCACGCGGCGCAGCCCGCGAGCGGTCTGGCCCCCGAGCCGGCCCGCATCGACGCCGCGCTCGCGGACATCACCGCCGGCCTCGCCCGTATCGCGAGCGGGGCGGAGCCGCCCGAGGGCGCCGGCGAGCCGCTCTCGGCGGAGCTCTTCGTACGCCAGCGGCTCGCGGCGGAGCTCGACCTGGACGCGCCGATGATCGCGCAGCTCGTCACCGAGACGCTCCGCGCCGAGGTCGATCAGAACCGCAAGGCGATCGCCGACTTCCTCGGCGGGCTGGGCGGCGGCCCCACCCCGTCCGACGCGCAGCGGCGCCGCGCCTTCGTGCGCCTCGCGAAGATCGCCGATGTCATCCATCGGCTGAAGCTCACCGCGGACGAGATCCAGTGGGTGCTCGACCCATCGTGGCTCGATCTGAACGACGTGCCTGTCGAGCCCGCTCCGGCGCCGCCGTCGCTGCGGGACGGCTGGATGCGGCTCGCCGCCCTCCTGCGCGTGCGCGACGCGCTGCCCGCCGGCAAAGCCGCCCTGGCCGACCTCTTCCGCATGCGCGCGGCGGGCGTGAACGCAGAGGGACAGCCGCTCGATCTGCTCGCCGAGATCGCCGGGCGGACAGGCTGGCCGCGGGAGGACCTCTCGTCGCTCGCGGGGACCGGCGGGTGGTTCACGGCGGCGTTCGCGGGGCTCGGCCTCGATCAGCAGCTGGTGCGGCTCGCCGACGCGAGCGCCCTCCTCAAGCGCCTCGGCATGTCCGCCGCGCAGGTGCAGCCCTGGGCCGTGGCCGACGACACGGCCGCCGGCGCGCGTGCGACGGCCGCTGGCGTCCGCAATGCGGTCAAGGCCAAGTACAGCGAGGAGGCGTGGTCCGCCGTAGCGCGGCCGCTGCGGGACGCGCTGCGCGAGCGCCAGCGCGAGGCGCTCGTCGAGTTCCTGATCTGGAGGCAGGGCTATGCGAGCTCGAACCAGCTCTTCGCCGAGCTCCTCGTCGACGTCGAGATGGGCCCGTGCCAGCTCACCTCGCGCATCAAGCAGGCGATCGGCTCGGTCCAGCTCTTCGTCCAGCGCGCCTTCCTCCAGCTGGAGCCCGGCGTCGTCCTCGACGACGAGGCGGCCCGCGAGTGGAAGTGGCTCAAGAGCTACCGGGTGTGGGAGGCCAACCGGAAGGTCTTCCTGTATCCAGAGAACTGGATCGAGCCCGAGCTGCGCGACGACAAGACGCCGTTCTTCAAGGCGCTCGAGAGCGAGCTCTTGCAGAGCGACCTCGACGAGCGCAGCGTCGAGCGCGCGTTCCGGGGCTACCTGGAGAAGCTCGATCAGGTCGCGCGGCTCGAGGTGATGGCGGTCCTGCCCGAGCAGAAGCGCAGGGACGTCCTCGGGGCCTCCTCCGCCGCCGACGCGCTGCACGTCTTCGCCCGCACCCGCGGCACGCCGCACACCCATTTCTATCGACGCCGCGTCCGCGGCGCGGGCTGGACGCCGTGGGAGAAGATCGAGCTCGACATCCAGAGCGAGCACCTGGTGCCGGTCATCCACGAGGACCGACTGCTGCTCTTCTGGGCCATGATCGAGGAGGTCCCGAGGGACAATCAGGGCACCAACCAGACCGGCGCTCCGCCCAGCACCGATGTCCATGTCAAGCTCGCGTACAGCGAGTACGACGATGGGAAGTGGACAGCGCAGCGCGTCGTGGACGCGCCGACGCTCCGCAGAATCAACTGGAATCCGTCGCAGCCCCTCGGCGCATCGCTCTATTTCCGGGCCGCTTCGCGGCAAGCCCCGCTCCAGCAGTCCACCGAGCTCGTGGTGGAATGCCTGGAGTCGCTGAGCGGGCACTACGCCATCGAGCCCACCTTGACCGTGAGCTACCTGCTCGGCGAGTTCTTGAGCTCCGGCTGCAACGGGAGCTGGCGGCTGAACGACTACACCTCTCAGTCCCGCACGTTCCTCCGGCGGCATCCTGGCCGGGCGACGCAGGACCGCATGGCTCTCGTCGAGTCGGCCTCGGTCGAGAACAACGGCCGGCTGTATGTGCCCGCCGGGGCGCTCAAGCCGGGGAAGAACAAGGAGCTCGGCACGAGCGGCGAGGTGCTCATCACGCTCGGGAGCACACCGGGCGCCTTCCGGCTCGTCGTACCGCCCACCGACGAGGACTTCCTCGCGGACGCCCCTTTCTTCTACGAGGACGGCACCCGCAGCTTCCTCGTCACGCCCCTGCCCGAGAGCGCGCCGCCATTGCACCAGCCCCAGCTGGCCCACCCCGGCATGTCCGCGACGGTATGGACCGACGGCTCGAATCTCACCTCGACTCAGCGCCTCGAGGCGGAGGGCTGGGGGAATCGCGCCGAACAGGCCATACCGAACCCCCAGATCTTGCCGAACCACCACCTGCGCTTCGAGACGTTCCAGCATCCTTACATCTGCGAGATGATCGGCCGGCTGCGCCGCCACGGGGTCCTGGACGGTCTGCTCAACTGGTCGCTGAGCTCGCCGCCGCTGCAGCTCACGAGCCGTTCCTTCTTCAACGGCACGTACAGCCCGACCCGTGCGGTGGCTGGCGAGCCCATCGACGAGATCGACTTTCGCTCGGACGGCGCTTACTCCGCCTACAACTGGGAGCTCTTCTTCCACGCGCCGCTGCTCATCGCCGATCGCCTGAGCGACAATCAGCGCTTCGAGGAGGCGCAGCGCTGGTTCCACACCATCTTCGATCCGACCACCGGCTCGAAGGATCCGGTGCCAGCGCGGTTCTGGAAGCTCCGCCCGTTCTACGAGGCCATGCAGGCGAACTCCTTCGAGACGCTGCACCAGGAGATCGAGGGGGACAACGAGCATTCCGAGGAGCTCGCGCGGCAGATCGATGCGTGGCAGCGCGACCCCTTCAACCCGCACCTGATCGCCCGGATGCGGCTCGTCGCGTACCAGAAGACGGTCGTGATGAAGTACATCAACAACCTGATACGGTGGGCCGACCACCTCTTCCGCCGTGACACGATCGAGTCGATCAACGAGGCGACGCAGCTCTACGTGCTCGCGGCCGACATGCTCGGTCCGCGCCCGCGGATGATCCCGCCGCGCGCGAGCGCCGCTCCCAAGACCTACCGCGAGATCGAGCCGCTGCTCGACGCGTTCTCGAACGCGGCCGTCGAGATCGAGTCGTTCGTCAAGCCGCTCGCCGGCGCCGGGGGCGAGGAGGTCGAGGCGATGATCCTGCCGACCCTGCTCTACTTCTGCGTGCCGCCGAACGACAAGCTCCTCGGCTACTGGGACACGGTCGCCGATCGCCTGTTCAAGATCCGCCACTGCATGAACATCGAGGGGATCGAGCGGCAGCTGCCGCTCTTCGAGCCGCCCATCGATCCGGCGCTGCTCGTGCAGGCGGCGGCGGCTGGGGTGGACATCACGACCGTGATCAACGACGTCAGCACCCCGGCGCCGCACCACCGCTTCGAGGTGCTGCTGCGGCGGGCGAGCGAGCTGTGCGCAGAGGTCAAGTCCCTCGGAGCGTCGCTGCTCGCCGCGCGCGAGAAGCGCGACGCGGAGGCGCTCGCGGCGCTCCGCGCCGGGCACGAGGTACAGCTGCTCGACACCCTGCGGCAGGTGAAGGAGCAACAGGTGAACGAGGCGCGCGAGGGGCTCGCGGCGTCGCGCGCGGCGCGCGAGGTGGTCAGCCAGCGCCACGCGTTCTACCGCGACGTGGAGTACATGAACCTGTGGGAGAGCGGTCATCTGACCTTGAGCGGGGCGGCCGCGGTGACGCAGGCGATCACCGAGGTGATGATGGCCGGCGCGGCCGCCGCGCACGTGCTGCCCACCGTGACGGTGGGCACGGCCGGCATCTCCAGCCCCGTCACCCTCACCACGACGCTGGACGGCGACAAGCTGGGCGCGTCATCGGAGGCTGGCGCCAAGGCGGCGTCCATCGCCGTCACGCTCCTGCGCGAGGCGGCCATGGCCAGCGCCACGGTGGGCGGCTACGAGCGGCGCTGGGACGAGTGGAAGCTGCAGGAGGAGCTCGCGGCCGGCGAGCTCGCGCAGATCGACCGGCAGATCGCCGCCGCCGAGCTGCGCGTGGCGATCAGCGAGAAGGAGCTCGCGGCGCACGACCTCCAGATCGAGCACGCCCGCGGGGCGCAGGCCTACCTGAGCGACAAGTTCACGCGCGACGAGCTCTACGACTGGATGGCCGGGCAGATCGCCGCGGTGTACAGCCAGGCGTTCCAGCTGGCCTACGACACGGCCAAGCGCGCCGAGAAGGCGTTCCGCTTCGAGCGCGGCGTGAGCTCGTCGTCGTACATCCAGCTCGGTCACTGGGACAACCTGCGCCAGGGCTTGCTGGCCGGCGACCGCCTGAGCCTCGACCTCAAGCGCCTGGAGCTCGCGTACCTGGAGCACGATCGTCGCGAGTTCGAGATCACGAAGCACGTGTCGCTGCTCCTGCACGATCCGGTCGCGCTCATGACCCTGAAGTCGACCGGCTCGTGCGTCATCACGCTCCCGGAGGCGCTGTTCGACATGGACTACCCGGGCCACTACATGCGTCGGATCAAGAGCGTCAGCCTGACCTTGCCGTGCGTGACCGGCCCGTACACGGCGGTCAATTGCACGCTGAGGCTCGAGTCGAGCAAGGTGCGCTTCAACCCGGACGCGGCGGGCGACTACTCGGCTCAGCCGGAGACGCACGTCGTGCAGGGGTTCACGCCGGTCCAGTCGATCGCGACCAGCCACGCGGACAACGACAGCGGGATGTTCGAGCTCAATTTCCGCGACGAGCGCTACCTGCCCTTCGAGGGCGCCGGCGCCGAGTCCACGTGGCGCCTGGAGATACCGCACGACGATCAGGCGTTCGACATGGACACCCTCTCCGACGTGGTCATTCACCTGCGCTACACGGCGCGCGACGGGGGCGTCCCGCTGCGCAACGCGGCGCGCGCCGCGCGCGACGAATGGCTCGAGGACGCAGAGGACACCCCGCTCGCGCGGATGTTCAGCCTGCGCCAGGAGTTCTCCGCCGGCTGGCAGGGCTTCCTGGACGAGGCCGGAGATCACACCCTCGAGCTCGCCCTGAGGCCCGAGCGCTTCCCGTTCCAGCTCCGGGGCAAGGAGATCGAGATCGAGCGGGTCGAGGTCTACGTGAAGCTCAAGCCCGGAAAGACGCTCTCGTTCGACATGCAGCTGCAGCCTGCCCCCGAGGGCCTCTCTGCGATCGCTCTCCAGCTCCCGGTCGGCAGCACGGGTCTGGTCCGCAGCGAGAATCCTTGTTCTGGCGCGAGGACGGGGACCTGGGTGCTGTCGGCGGCAGGCGCCGCCGGAGCGGCGCCTGCCGCCGAGATCGACGACATCGCGCTGATCGTCCACTACACGGCAGCTCCGGGGAGCGTGTGACCATGAACCCTCGAGATCCCGAGCGCGATCCGCAGGAAAAGCCCGGCGCAGCCGCTGCGCCCAGAAGCTCAGGCGCGCTGGAGGCCAGGGCGGGCGCGCTGGAGCCCGTGGCCCCGCCCGCCCCGTCCCTCCCGAAGGGCGGCGGCGCGCTCCGGGGCATCGGCGAGAAATTCTCGGTCAGCGCCACGACGGGCACCGGCACGGTCCAGGTGCCGATCGCCACGAGCCCTGCTCGCGCCGGGTTCCATCCGGAGCTGTCGCTCGAGTACGACTCGGGCGCGGGAAACGGCCCCTTCGGCGTCGGGTGGCGGCTGTCCGTGCCGCAGATCACCCGCAAGACCGAGAGAGGGCTGCCGCGTTACGAGGATGTGTACGAGTCGGACGTGTTCGTGCTCTCCGGTGCCGAGGACCTGGTGCCGGCGCTTCGCGAGAGCGGCTCGCTCCAACGTTTTGACGACGGTGACGAGGTCGTGGAGCGTTACCGGCCACGCATCGAAGGGGAGTTCGCGCGCATCGAGCGTCGCCGCCACCGGACCACCGGCGCGATGTACTGGAGGGTGACGACCCGCGACAACCTCACGAGCATCTTCGGGCGCTCGGACGGCGCGCGGATCGCCGATCCGAACGCGCCGCAGCGCGTCTTCTCGTGGCTCCTGGAGGAGACGCGCGACGACCGGGGCAACGTGATCACGTACGAGTACAAGGCCGAGGATCTCGCAGGCGTGACGCGCGCCGAGCCACACGAGGCGCACCGGCACGCGGGGCTGTCGGCGATCGCGAACCGCTACCTCAAGCGGATCCGCTACGGAAACGTGGCCCCGGGAGACGCTTCGTCGATGCTCTTCGAGGTGGTCTTCGACTACGGCGAGCACGACACGGCGGCGCCGGCCGTCGAGGAGGTGAACGCCTGGCCTTGCAGGCAGGACGCGTTCTCAACCTACCGCGCCGGCTTCGAGATTCGCACCTACCGGCTGTGCCGGCGCGTGCTGATGTTCCACAAGATGGCTGAGCTCGGGGCCGCGCCTTGCCTGATGAGATCGACGGATTTCGCGTACGACGACAGCCCGGTGCTCACCCGCCTCGCGTCGGTGACGCACGCGGGGTACCTCCGCGACGCAGAGACGCTCGCGTACACGAGGTCGTCGTATCCGCCGCTCGATCTCGGTTACTCGCTGCCGGAGCTCCATACCGAGGTGAAGGAGCTGGACAGGGCCAGCGCGGCGGACATCGCCGGTGCGCTGGAGGGCGCGCACCAGTGGGTCGACCTCGACGGCGAGGCGCTTCCCGGGCTGCTCGTGCGCCGGGACGAGGCGCTGCTCTACAAGCGCAACCTGGGCGGCGGCTCGCTCGGGCCAGCGCTTCCCTTGCCGACCCGGCCATCGCTGAGCCGCGGCGGTCTGCAAGTGATGGACCTCGACGGCGACGGCCAGAAGGAGATGGTCTTCCTCGAGCGGCCGGTGGCGGGCTATTTCGACCGCGCCGAGGGAGGCACATGGGCCCCGTTCCGGCCGTTCGCCGCGCAGCCGGTGATCGACTGGTCTGATCCCGATCTGCAGCTCATCGACCTGAACGGCGACGGGCACGAGGATATCCTCCTCGCGCGCGGCGAGGTGCTGGTCTGGTACCCATCGCTGGCGAAGGGTGGATTCGACAAGCCCATCACGCTGCAGGCCCCGCGCGACGGGGAGAAGGGACCGGCGCTGGTCTTCGCCGACCGCACGCAGACGGTGTTCCGCGCCGATATGAGCGGCGATGGGCTCACCGATCTCGTCCGCGTCCGCAACGGCAGCGTCTGCTACTGGCCGAACCTCGGGTACGGCCGGTTCGGGGCGAAGGTGGAGATGGCGAGGGCGCCCTGGTTCGACCATCCCGACCAGTTCGACCCGCGCCGGATCCGGCTCGCGGACGTCGACGGGTCGGGGACAGTCGATATCCTGTACCTGCACCGCGAAGGGGTGCGCATCTACGGGAACGAGGCAGGCAATGCCCTCGCGGCCCCGGCTCAGGTCCCGGCGCTCGTGGATGCTGGCCAGGCCTCATCGGTCGTCGCGCTCGATCTGCTCGGTACCGGGACGGGGTGCGTCGTGGGGTGGAGCCTGCTGCCAGGCGCCGCGGGGGCGCCGCTGCGGTACATCGATCTGCTCGGCAGCAAGAAGCCGTATCTCTTGACCTCGGTGAAGAACAACCTCGGAAGGACGACGACGGTGACGTATGCGCCGTCGACGAAGTTCTACCTCGCCGACCGGGCGGCCGGCCGGCCGTGGGTGACGAGGCTCCCGTTCGTGGTCCACGTCATCGAGCGCGTCGAGGTCTTCGACGCGATCTCGCGCCACCGCTTCGTCACCACGTATGCCTACCACCACGGCGACTACGACGGGGTGGAGCGGGAGACGCGCGGCTTCGGCATGGTCGAGCAGCGGGACACCGAGTCGTTCTCGGCGTTCAGCGGGGCTGGCTTCGCGCCGCCCGCGGCCAACGCCGATCCCGAGCTGCACCTGCCGCCGGTGCTCACGAAGACGTGGTTCCATACCGGCGCCTGGATCGAGGGGGCGAAGATCTCGGCGCGGTACGAGAGCGAGTACTACGCCGGCGACGCGGCGGCGGTCCGTCTGGCGGACACGCAGCTTCCCGAGGGGCTCCGCGCGATGGAGGTGCGCGAGGCGTGCCGGGCGCTCAAGGGGCGGCCCCTCCGCCAGGAGATCTATGGGCTCGACGGGTCGGCGGAGGAGCCGCGTCCGTACGTCGTCAAGGAGCACAGCTACGCGATGCGGCGCCTCCAGCCCGCGGTGGGCAATGCGCACGCGGTGTTCTTGGCTCATCTGCGCGAGGCGCTCGAGTACCATTACGAGCGCAGCGAGAGCGATCCGCGGGTGACGCACGCGCTCACGCTGGAGGTCGACGATTACGGTGCGGTTCTGCGGGCGGCGCAGATCGGGTATCGCCGGCGGTCGGCGTGGGCGGAGTTCCCCGAGCAGGGGCAGGGGAAGGCGACGCTGACGGAGAACATGGTGAAGCACCTGGTCCCGGACGAGGAGGGTGCTTATCGGATCGGGGTCCCGACCGAGACGCGGACCTACGAGCTGCACGGCCTGCCGCTCGGGTCTGAGGGGGTGCTCGGGTTCCAGGCAGTCTTCGACGCGGCGGCCGCGGCGGAAAACGTGCCGACGCTCGCGTACGACGGGACGCCGAGCGGGGGCTTCCAGAAGCGCCTGTTGCAGCATACGCGCACGAGGTACTGGAGCGACGATCTCACGGGGCCGCTGCCGTTCGGCGAGGTCGGGGGCAGGGCGCTCGTTCACGAGAGCTTGGCCAAGGTCCTCACGCCTTCGCTGATCACGTCCGTCTTCGGGACCCGCGTCACGAGCAGCATGCTCGCGGAGGGGGGTTATCTCCAGCTCCCGGACGATCCGGACTACTGGGTGTCCTCGGGGCGGGCGGTGCCCTCGGCGGCCCACTTCTACTTGCCGACGACGTTCGTCGATCCGTTCGGCAATGCGTCGCAGGTCGCCTATGACCCGTATTGCCTGCTCGTGACGGCGGTGACGGATCCGCTGAGCAATGTCGTGGAAGCCGTCCCTGACTACCGCGTGCTCGCCCCGTTGAAGCTGACGGACGCGAACGGCAATGTGAGCGAGGTGCGCTTCGACGCGCTGGGGAGGGTCACGCTGCTGGCGGTGATGGGCAAGCCGGGGGCCGGCGAGGGCGACACGCCCGCCGACCCGACGGCGACGTTCGCGTACGATCTGGAGCGATTCCGGCTCACCGGCAAGCCGAGCGTGGTGCACGCCCGCGCCCGCGAGCAGCACGGCGCGGGCAACACGCGCTGGCTGGACACGTACAGCTACTCCGACGGCTCGGGCAACGAGGTGCTGCGCAAGGTGAAGGTGGAGCCGGGGCTCGCGCCCGAGCGCGACGCGAACGGCGCGCTTGTGCATGACGCGGAGGGCGACCTGGTCTTTTCGCACACGACGTCGCGCTGGGTCGGGACCGGGCGCACGGTGCTGGACAACAAGGGCAATCCGGTCAAGCAGTACGAGCCATTCTTCAGCGCGACGAACGAGTACGAGGACGAAGCGGAGCTCGTGGAGTGGGGGGTCACGCCGATCCTACGGTACGATCCGCTCGGCCGGCTCATCCGGACCGACCTGCCCAATGGCACGTTCTCCCGGGTGGTGTTCGATGCGTGGAAGCAGACGTCGCATGATCCGAACGACACGGTGCTGGAGAGCGCGTGGTATGCGGCACGCCAGGCCTTGCCGGCGGGCGACCCGGAGCGCCGCGCGGCCAACCTGGCGGCGGCGCATGCCGGTACGCCAGCGGTGAGCCACCTGGACGCGTTGGGGCGGGTGTTCCGCGCCGTGGCGGACAACGGTGCTGAAGGGCCGTATGTCACGCAGACCACGCTCGATATCGAGGGGCAGCCGCTCTCGATCACCGACGCGCGCGACAACCTGGCGATGCAGCATCGCTTCGGGCTGGGCGGGCAGCTGCTCTATCAGAAGAGCAACGACAGCGGCGAGCGGTGGATGCTGGCGGGCGCGACCGGACAGCGGCTGCGCACCTGGAACGCGCGGGGATTCGTCTACCGCTCGTCGTACGATGGATTGCGCCGGCCGACGCACGAGCACGTGCAGCTGGGCGTGGGCAGCGAGCGGCTGGCGCGCCGTTACGTCTACGGCGAAGCCCATCCGCACGCGACGGCGATGAACCTGCGCGGGCGGGCGTACCAGGTGTATGATGGCGCGGGTGTGGTGACGAGCCTGGAGTACGACTTCAAGGGCAACCTGCTGCAGGCCTCGCGCCGGCTGCGCAGCGACGTGCATGCGGACGCCGACTGGGCGGTGCTGACCCCGCTGACGGATGTGTCCGCCATCGCGACCGCCGCCGAGCCGCTGCTGGAGACCGAGAGCTTCGGCACGCAGACCGCGTACGATGCGCTGAACCGCCCAACCAGCCTGACCGCCCCGGATGGCCTGACCGCCTCGGATGCGAGCGAGGTCAAGCCGACGTACAACGAGGCGGGGCTGCTGGAGCGGGTGGAGGCGCGGATTCGAGGCGCGGTGGCGTGGACGACGTTCGTCGACAACATCGATTACGACGCGAAGGGGCAGCGCGAGCGGATCGAGTATGGCAACGGCACGTCCACGGCGTACACGTATGACCCATTGACGTTCCGGCTCTCGCGCCTGAAGACGACGCGGAGCTCGGACAGCGCGGTGCTGCAGAACCTCACGTATGTGTACGACCCGGTCGGGAACATCGTGGAGATCGGGGACAGCGCGCAGCAAACGGTGTTCTTCAACAATGCCGTGGTGTCACCGAGCGCGCAGTACGTGTACGACGCGGTCTACCGGCTGATCGAAGCGACGGGGCGGGAACATGCGGGCGGGCTGTCGGACGCGCCGCGGGACCAGAACGACCTGCCGATCCAGTCGCTGCCGCACGCGAACGACGCGCAGGCGCTGAGGAACTATACCGAGCAGTATGTCTATGATGCGGTGGGCAACCTGCGGAGGATGGTGCACCAGGCGGGCACGGGAAGCTGGACGCGGTGGTATGCATACGAGCAGACGGCGAACAACCGGCTGACGAGCACGACCGGGGACCCGGCGAACGGGCCGTTCCGCAACTATGCGCATGACGCGCACGGCAACATGACGTCGATGCCGCACATCACGGCGCTGACCTGGGACGAGAACGACCAGGTGCGGAGCACGGATCTCGACGGCGGCGGCGATGTCTATTACGACTACGACGCTGCGGGCCAGCGCGTGCGCAAGGTCTGGGAGCACAACGGGCTTGTGGACGAGCGCATCTACCTCGGCGGCTACGAGGTGTACCGCAGGCGCAACAGCTCGGGGCTGGTGCTAGAGCGGCAGACGCTGCACGTGATGGATGGCGCGCGGCGGGTGGCGATGGTGGAGACCAAGACGGTGGACACGTCGGGGCCGTTCACGGTGACGCCGCGGGCGCGGTATCAGCTCGACAACCATCTCGGGTCGGCGTCGCTGGAGGTCGACGGGGCGGGGCTGGTGATCGGCTACGAGGAGTACCACCCCTTCGGGACGACGGCGTATTGGTCAGCAGCGTCGGGGATCGAGGTCTCGCAGAGGAGATACAGGTACACGGGGACGGAGAAGGACGAGGAGACGGGGCTCTACTACCACGGGGCGCGGTACTATGCGCCGTGGCTGGGCCGGTGGACGAGTGCAGACCCAGCGGGATTCGTGGACGGTCCGAACCTCTACGAGTACGTGAGGGGGAATCCGATCAGGTTGAGGGACCCGAGTGGGAGGGAGTCCACCGACCAGCGCATCGCGCAGATGACCGACGTGCAACTGCACCGGCATGTCAAGGCGCTCTCTCCGGAAGCCCGCGCCGAGTTCACCGCTTCCGCGACGGGAAAATTTCAGGAGCGCGTTTCAGTCACGCTGGCCCGGGGAAAACTCGAATCGATCCGCACCGGCGTGACGACGGTTGAACATGTGCGGCCACAGCCACCGGCGGAACCGACGCATTCCATAGCGCCGGGACGTAGTGATCCACTGCCGGGATCGGTCTACGTGGCTCCCGGGGGAATCGACCGAAGTGCTGCCGACCGTTTGCCTGATCCAGTAACGAGGGCTGTCTACAAGTACCTGACAGAGGAGAACCCGACCGCCGGGAAGGTCGTGGAAGCACTTCAGATAGCCGGGGCCTTAGTTTATCTTGCGCACGACCTCCGTTCGGTCAAATCGGCAATCATCACCGGGAGCAAGTCAAAGCCCGGAAGTACGAAGCCCGAAGGATCGCCTGCTGCGGCGAGTACGATGCAGAAGGGTGCCGCTGACGCCGAAAAAGGTCATGCGAGGGGCAGTGGTCCAGCGGCGGGCTTCTTCGAGGTAAGCGACGCGTATCGGTCATCGAAGGCCGTACAGAAATTCGGTGCGGCTACGCCTATGGACTTCATCTTCGACGCGAAGAAGGGGAGGTTCATCATGAGCACCGAGAGGCGGGTCCACGGGCACGACGCCATCCTGCATGCGGCCGGGATCTCGCCGCACCCAGGCATCTTCGGAGGCCGCATCTCGCGGCAGGCTGGAGGACTGGTCACAGATGAGTGGAGCGGGCATTACGGGGAGGGGTGGCGCCAGAACCCCGAGATTCGGCAACAGTTCGTCGACTTCATGAGCAAGCATGGGGTTCAAGTCACACACACACCGTGGAAAGCCACACGCACACCGTAGGAGAATTGATGGATACGGAACGGCACCGTCAGCTCGTGGCAAGTCTGACCGAGTTATCGATCCCTTGGAGAGTTCTGCATGGGCCGGACAATGGACCCGTGATACGGTTGACTCCCGTCGCATCGCTCGAGACCGCGCGACTCGATTTGGGCATCTCTTCGGATGGCTGGTGGGTCAGAATAGGGGAGAAATCCGCGAGCGAGTTCCCGCTGGGACATGAATGCGTATTTCTGCTGCCAATCCTGGAGGTTACGCCGGTCGAGGCGCGCCAACGTCTTCTGGAAGGGCTGCAAATTAAAGGAATACCGGAGGAGTTCATAGAACTATTTCCGTTCGAAGATGTGGTCGCTACGGGTCTTGCGAGCGAGTCCCTGCGTTGGGCCTCTCTTGCGCTTGATTGGGCTAAACTCATCGAGCGCTCGCCGAAGGTAGCACAAGCGCTTGCAGCGCTCGCCGATTCTGGTCCCACGCAGAAGCTTCGTCATGAGGGGCGACGCCTGCTGAAGAGGAAATAAATGTGGTGTAGTCACGAGTGTGTAACAGAGGGGGCGCGCCTACGCGGCGAGGTAGCCGTTGCTAAGAGTGCACCGGATGTCGATTGATAGGCGACGCTCGCATTGAGCGGGCAGCACGTGCGCGAAGTGGAAGTGTAGGAGCCCTGGGGCTCAGTCGAGCTCGATCATCCCCGCGCGCACGCGCTCAGGGGGCCAGGCGGAGCCGGGCAGCTCGGGAGACCTCTCGCGCCCGACAGACCGCCGCCCCCTCAGAGCGTCGTCCCGCCCGCCGCCCGCGCGAGCGCCTGGTCGATCGCCCCCCGGGCTGAACCCGACGAGGATCTGCCCCCGCACGTGGATGATCGGGATGCTGCCGCCGCGCTGGTGGCTCTTCGCGAGCTAGTCCTGCATCTCCGCGGCCGCGCCCGCGTCCTCCTCGATGTCCCTCACCGCCGCGGCGATCCCCTTCGAGCGCAGGTAGTCCGCGGCCTGGTGGCACGGCTCGCACCACGAGGCGCCGTAGATGATCACCGTTCCTCAGCGCGACGGAGGAGTACGAGGACGAAGTGGAGCTCATTGAGTCGGGGGTCACGCCGCTCCTGCGGTACGATCCGCTCGGCCGGCTCATCCGGACCGACCTGCCGAATGGCACGTTCTCCCGGGTGGTGTTCGATGCGTATAAGGTGCAGCTCGGCGCGGGCTGCGAGGGGCTGGCGCGCCGTTACGCCTACGGCGAAGCGCATCCGCAGGCGACGTCGCTGAGCCTGCGCGACAGGCCGTACCAGGTGTATGATGGCACGGGAGTTGTAACGAGCCAGACGCACGACTTCAAGGGCAACGTGCTACAGGCCTCGCGCCGGCTGCGCAGCGACGTGCACGCGGACGCCGACTGGTCGGCGCTGGCGGATGTGGCCGCCGTCGCGACGGCGGCCGAGCCGTTGCTGGAGGCCGAGAGCTTCGGCACGCAGACCGCGTACGGCGCGCTGAACCGACCGACGAGCGTGACGGCGCCGGACGCGAGTGAGGTCAAGCCGACGTACAACGAGGCGGGGCTGCTGGAGCGGGTGGAGGCGCGGATTCGAGGCGCGGTGGCGTGGACGACGTTCGTCGACGACATCGATGAACGACCTCCCGTTCCAGTCGTTGCCCCGCGCGAACGATGCGCAGGACGGAAGCTCTTGGACTACGCTGGCCACACGCACCTCGCCGTGCTCAAGCGCCGCCCACACGGTCCGAAGTACCGGCTCGAGGACTTCGTCGCGATCGTGAAGGAGCGGACCTCGGGCCGGGGCGCCGATATCGTCTTCGACCCCGTCGGCGGCGACGTCTTCGATCTGTCGACGAAATGCGTCGCCTTCGAGGGACGCATCGTGGCGATCGGCTTCGCCTCCGGCCGCATCCCCGCGGCGGCGAGGCGGCAAGCTGACGCGCTGAGCGCGAAGACCCGGCCCGCCGCGCGGCAGGCTCGGTCTCCTCGGGCTGTCCTACGAACGCCGCCGCCGCTCACGAGAGCGGCAGCGGCGCGGAGGATGGATTCAGTTGCAGCCGCCGCCGGAGGACGGCTCCGGGAGCGCCGCGGGCGTCTCCTTGTTCTCCGTCGTCAGGCCGAAGCCGTACGGGAACAGCGCGCCGTCATCCCCGCGGTTGACCCGCTGGCACTCGGTCGCAGGCCAGGAGAACGAGAGCTTGCCCTGGAACTGCTGCTTGCCGAACAGCACGTCGGCCACGCCGCCGCCCTCGGAGCCCGGGAGCCACGCGGCCACGAAGGCGTCCGAGCGGTTCAGCTCCTTGTTGACGTAGAGCGGACGGCCCGACAGAAACACCGTCACGATCGGCAGATCCGACTTGGCCGTGCGGATCGCCTGGAGGACCTGCAGATCCTCGGGGTGGTAGGCCGCGTGCTCCAGCGTCTTCGCGTGCGGGGTGTCGTCCGTCGCGACCTGGATGTCCCCCTGCATCTCGGCATAAGGCGTCTCGCCGATCACCACGATCGCCGCGTCGAAGCTCCCCGAACTGGCGCCGGAGCCGTCGGCGCTCAGCGTCGCCTGGCCGCCGCCGGCCGACACGAGGTCCTGGATCCCCTTGAAGATCGACGTCGCGCCCGGGAAGTCGGCGTTCGTCAGTTCGGTGCCCTGCCACGTCCTCGACCAGCCGCCGGACTGGTTCGAGATGCTGTCCGCGGACTTGCCCGCGACGAGCACCTTGGCCGAGGCGGCGAGGGGCAGGACCCCGCGGGCGTTCTTGAGGAGGACAAGAGACTTCCGGACCGCCTCGCGCGCGAGGGCCCGGTGCTCCGCTTGCCCGAGCACGGACTGATCTCCCGCGAACATCCGCTTCGACGGCGCCTGCTTGGTCTTCTTCGGGCCGAGGAGCCCCGCCCGCATCTTGACCCGCAAGATCCTCGTCACGGCGTCGTCGACCCGCGCCATCGAGATCTGGCCCCCCTTCACCTGGCTGAGGGTGTTCTCGTAGAACGCCTTCCAGTCGTCCGGGACCATGATCATGTCCACACCGGCGTTGATCGAGGCGGCGCACGAGGAATTGGTGCAGCCCGACACCTGCCCATGACCGTTCCAGTCGCCGATGACGAACCCGTCGAAGTGGAATTTGTCCTTCAGCACCCCGGTGAGCAGATCACCCTTCCCGTGCATCTTCTGGCCGCGGATGCTGTTGTACGACGCCATGACCGTCTGCGCGCCCGCCGGGATGGCAGACAGGTAGCCCTGCGCGTGGATCGTGCACAGCTCGGTGTCGGAGGCGAGGTTGTTCCCCTGGTCATCGCCCTTGTCCGTGCCGCCGTCACCGATGAAGTGTTTGGCCGTCGCGATGACGCGCGTCGCGCCGAGGAGATCAGGGCTGTTCGCGGCGCCCTGGATGCCCTGCACGATCCGGCCCCCATAGGCGTTCACGATCTCGGGATCCTCGGAGTAGCCCTCGTACGTGCGGCCCCAGCGGTCGTCGCGCACGGTCGCGAGCGTCGGCGCGAAGGTCCAGTCGAGCCCGGTCGCGAGGACCTCCTTGGCCGTCGCGGCGCCGATGCGCTCGAGCAGATCGGGGTCGTGGGCCGCGCCGAGGCCGATGTTGTGCGGGAAGAGCGTGGCGCCGCGGACATTGTTGTTCCCGTGCACCGCGTCGATGCCCCAGATGATCGGGATGCCCACGCGGCCACCGCTGGTGTCCACCGAGGCGTTGTAGAAGTCGTCGGCGAGCTTCACCCAGTCCGCCGCCGTCGCGTTCTTGTTCTTCCCCGGCCAGGAGCCGCCGCCGTTCAGCACGGAGCCGATGTTGTACTGCTTCACCTCGGCCGGCGTGATCTTCTGGATCTCGGCCTGCACCATCTGGCCGACCTTCTCCTCCACCTTCATCTTGCCGAGCAGCTCGGCGATGGCCGCCTCGATCGCCGGATCCTGCGCGATCGCGCTCCGCACCTCGGGCCAGCCGTTGTCGCAGGGCAGGAGGCCGACGCTGTCGCCGGCGCCGCTGCCGCCGCCGCCGGTGCTGTCGCTGCCGCCGGTGCCGCCGCCTCCGGTCCCGGAGCCGCTGCCGGAGGAGCCAGCGCCAGCGCCAGAGCCGCTGCCGGAGCCAGAGCCGCTTCCGGAGCCAGCGCCGGCGCCGGAGCTAGCGCCGGAGCCAGCGCCAGCGCCGGAGCTGGCTCCGGAGCCGGTCGGGTTGTCGGACGTGTCGTCACCGCAGGCGGCCGGCGCGAGAACGACAGCCGCCGCCATGATCCATGTTGCATACCGTGTGAGGCGCATGGGTGCTCCCCTCTCTTGTCGATGAGATGAAGGATGGGCTTTAAGGTGAACCGTGACAGTCGAGTAAAGCGTCGATCGGGACGTGTAAGAAATATAAGACAGAGAGGGAACGTTCTAATCCATGACTCCCCCCGCACGCAAGCCCCCCTCACGCCGCGAACGAGGGTTCGCCCGCGCGACCACGTGACCGCGTGATCGCGCGGGCGTCGCCGCCGCGCCGTCGCCATGAGCCCGAGCCAGGCCTCCCTCGTGCCTCGTGGCGCGCCGGATGACACGGTGCGTCCTGGGACGCCACCGGTTAACCATAGTCCGAGTCGGGCCGCAATATACAAACCCGATGGCGCGGCGCGGTAATCCACCCGTGGCATAACGCGACAACCCGTGCACGAGCGAGCACGCGACGGGCTCATCGATGGATGCGGGCTCACCGGGGTCGAGCACATCATCTCCGATCCGAGGATCGAGAGACCGCGCGAGGTAGACAAGGAGGAGCGCTGGCGTTCGCGCGAGGACGAGAGACGCTCAGAGGAGTTGACATTACCTGCATGCCGTCGGCGTCGAGGGAGCCTGCGCTCGACGATCCATCATGAAGAGGACGACGAACAGCTATCATGAGCCGTGGCACCTCGGGGATACGAGGCAAACGCGGCACCACGCCGCGCGCGAGCGTCAGCTCGTCGAGGCCGCCCACGCGCGGTCGACCCCCCGCAATGCCGATTCCAGCCGGGCGCGGCGCTATCGGCGCCGTCGAACGGGACCACCGGACAGAGCCATGGGCTCACGCAGCACGAGCCGACGGGCGGGCCGGAGCTTCTACCGTCGCGATTCAGCGGAAGCATATTCCGTCAAGGGAACAATGATAGAATCGTGGCGTCTGTGCGGCAGTATTTACCCGGGAGACTGCACGTGCCTATTCTCCGCGCATGGTCTCTATCCCGCGTACTTCCATTCGTCTCTTCATGACCACCGGTACGCTGCTCCTCGCGCTCGCCGCGTGCGGTGACGACGAGGTCGACTTTGGCGCAGGCGGCGCAGGCGGAGAGGCCGGCGGCGGCACCTCCACCAGCACCAGCGCAGGAACTGGCGGCGGCACCACCAGCGGCAGCGGCGGCGAGGGCGGCACCGGCGGCGCTCCAGGCACCGGCGGCGAGGGCGGCACCGGCGGCGCTCCAGGCACCGGCGGCGAGGGCGGCGCAGGCGGCGAGGGCGGCACCGGCGGCGCTCCAGGCACCGGCGGCGAGGGCGGCGCAGGCGGCGCTCCAGGCACCGGCGGCGAGGGCGGCGCAGGCGGCGAGGGCGGCACCGGCGGCGCTCCAGGCACCGGCGGCGCAGGCGGCGAGGGCGGCACGGGCGGCGCCGGCGGCGCCGGCGGCGAGCCGGTACGGTGGGCCGACGTGGAGCCGATCCTGCTGGCGAAGTGCTCGCCCTGCCACACCCGCACGGATCCCGCGCCGGCCAGCGGCTTCGCCATCACCTACGAGTCCTCGCAGCTTGCCTCGAGCTCGACCCAGTGCGCCGTGGAAGCGGGTGAGCTTCCGAGGACGCAGGGGGCGTGCACCATCATCCGCATCCACGACCTCGACTCAGCCACCCGCATGCCGCGCACCCGTGGATGCACCGGCGACCCGGTGGAGGACGCCGACAACGCGCGCTGCCTGACCGCGGAGGAGCAGAAGACCCTCGAGGACTGGATCCTGGACGGCCAGCTCGACTGATCCGAGGAGGCGCGGCCCCCGCCGCGCCTCACGTCACCTCGGCTGCTCGAGGAGCGCTCCGTCTCGATACGCCTCGATGAGCCGCTCCAGGAGCTCGATCTCCCGCTCGATCTCCTCCCCCTTCTCGGTGTCTCCCACCCGGCGCTCGGCCTCGTAGACCTCCACGTCGGAGATCACGGGGATGATGTCCTCCCCCGCCTCGACGGCCTGCTCGACCGACGTGAAATGGTGGTGCTGCGCGAGCCGCGCCCCGCTCGCCTCGAGCACGAGCGTGTACCCCTTGTCGCCGTACGCCTCCGAGAACGCCCCGTCGATCGTCACCGCGCGGCGCGACGCCTTGATCGGCGACTCCCCCCGCTCGACCCGGACCGGCACGTGCCCGTTCACGATGAGCCCGCGCTCCTCGTCCACACCGAACTCGCGGCACACCCGGCCGCAGAACGCGGCGTCGTGGATCAGGTGGAAATAAGGGTTCTTCGTCTCCCTGTGCGTCCTCTCGTCGGCGACGAAATACGACTCGAACGTCGTCATCCGGTCCTTGCCGAACATGGGCGAGAGCGGCCCGGTCCAGAGGTACCAGAGCATGTCGACGTCCTCCTGCGCGCCCGCCCGGAAGGCCCGGCGCACCGTCCGCTCCAGCGCGTCGAACAGCGCCCTGCCGCGGCGAACCTCGCCGTCCACCACGAAAGGAAGGAGCTCGCCCTCGCCGTCCACCGGGACACAGCCGTGGAAGATGAGCGCCCGGTCGCGCCTGAGCCACGTCGTCCCCTGCTGCACCATCCAGCGCATCTGGCGGGACAGCGCCGGGCTCCTCAGGAAAGACTCCTTCAGAAGGGCGACGCACGCCGCCTCGTCCGGCGTCAGCGCGTACGGATCGCCGGGGTCGAGCGTCGGGAAGCGCGCGTCGAGCAGCGGGAACACCTCGCCGTCGATCGCGACCGTGCCCGCGCGCGCGTCGATGCGATGGAGCAGGCAGCGGTGCTCGAGCGCGTACTCCGGGCGGCGCCGGCAGAGCTGCCCCTCCAGCTTGAACTGGAGGACGGCCGCGGCCTTCTGCATCCGCGCCATCAGCAGGGCGTCGCGCAGCCCCTCGCCCCGGACCGCGAAGCGCTCCGCCGGATCGTCGGCGTAGGCCGTGCGCGCGAGCCGATCGAGCGGCGCCACGGAGATGCCAAAGCCCTCTTCCAGCTGCGACAGGCGCCCGTACCGCAGCGAGAGCCGGACGACCGTGGCGATGAGCGCCTCCTGGCCGAGGCTCGCGCCCATCCAGCTCACGTCGTGGTTGCCCCACACGACCCGCACGCGCGGCTGGCGCATCAGGTACTCGATCACCTTGTCGAGCCGGGGACCGCGATCGCCGAGATCGCCGGCCACCACGAGCTCGAAGACCGTCAGGTTCCGGATGGCGCGCGCCGTGGCGCGCAAGATCTCGATCTCGCGGCCGTGCTGCACGAACGGATCGAGGAGCGCGTCGAGGTAGCCGCCCTCGCCGAGGGTGGCGCGCGCCGACACGAGCTCGCGGAGCAGGCCCCGCATGTCCTCCGGGAACGCCGCCTCCACCTGGCGGAGCGTGTAGCGCAGCGACAGCGCGCGGATGACCTCGACCTCGCGCGCGAGCGTCCAGATCAGGAAGGCCCACCGCGCCCCCTCGCTGTGGGACGCGACGCGGGCATACCTCTCGCGAGGGTAGTAGACGGCCGAGAGCAGCGCGCGCTCCTCGGCCGCCGTGAGCCGGTCGCCGAAGACCCGCTCGACCAGCGGCCGCAGGCTCCCCGAGGCGTTGTTGATGATGTGCTTCAGCTTCCTGTGCTCGCCGTGGACGTCGCTGACCACGTGCACCGTCCCCTTCGGGAGCGACAGGATCGCCCGCAGATGGCCGATCTCCGAGAGCGCGGCCTCGGTCGTCGGGTATCGGCCCGCGAGGGCCCGGAGGAGCGGCAACTCCCGCGTGTCGAGCATGGCGCCACAGCATAGAGCAAGGCCGCGCTGAAGCAGCCGGGCAAGCGCGCAAGGCGAGCGCACGTGCCTGGCTCTGCCGCGTTTCTCCTTGCGGCCGCGCGGCGTCCTACTAGCAAATGCCATGGGAGCCCATGCAATGTTGTGGCAGCGAGGCCGCATCTCCGCGCCGAGCGGCCTCGACGTCGGCCCACATTCACCAGCGAACGCCCTCTTCCTACATGAACAAGTCTGTCCTGATCATCGATGACGACGTGGATCTGGCGACGACCCTGGCCGAGACGCTGCGCGACCTCGGTTATGAGGCGACGCCTTTCTTCAGCGGGCGAGAGGCGCTCGAGCGGCTCCTCGACGGCGAGCGGCCCGGAGTGATCCTGCTCGACCTGATGATGCCGAAGATGAACGGCTGGAAGGTGTGCGACGAGCTCTGCGCGATCCCCGCGCTGGAGGAGATCCCCGTCGTCATCATGACCGCGGCGTCGAACATCAAGCAGCCGATGCCGGCGCACGCGCGCGAGGTGCTCAGCAAGCCCTTCGAGCTCGACGCCCTGCTCAGGACGATCGACGCCGCCTGAGCCGCGCGCGCCTCCCCGAGCGTAGTGGAGGCGCGGCGCGCGTCACCGCAAGATTCTCCAAGAGCGCCAGGGCATCCCTCACTCCAAGCCCGGCGTGCGCGCGGATTACGGCCCGACGTATTACGCCGCTTTCCTGCACGACCCCGACGGCAACAGCCTGGAGGCGGTCTGTAGGAGATAGGGGCGCGCGGCCATCGCGCCATCGCCGCGGAGGGCTCCGGCCGCCGCGCCGAGGCGGCCTGGGCGCCGAGCCCCGGGGCTACCGCTTCTTCTTCGCCTTCGGCGGTGCGCTCGGCTTGATATCGATGCTCGTGGCCCCCTGGCACGGCACCTGCGCTGTCACACCCGCGCTGAGCCACTCGGGGAACTTCGTCTTCCCGGCCCGGCCGACGCGCACGAAGAAGCGGCCGCAGCGCACGGCCAGCGCCTGGTTCACGTCCCCCGCGTACTTGCCGGTCATGTAGACACCCCCCGGCTGCGGAAACCCCACCGTGATCAGGCCCTGATCCTTGGGCAGCGACGCAGGATTGCCCCCCTGCCGCGCCTGGCTCGCGGCCTCCTTCGCCGCCGCCGCGGCCTCCTTCGCCGCCGCCGCCTCTTTCGCCGCGGCTTCCTTCGCCGCCGCGGCCTCCTTCGCGGCAGCCTCCTTCGCCGCCGCCGCCTCCTTCGCGGCAGCCTCCTTCGCCGCCGCCGCCTCCTTCGCGGCAGCCTCCTTCGCCGCTGCGGCCTCCTTCGCGGCAGCCTCCTTCGCCGCCGCCGCCTCCTTCGCCGCGGCTTCCTTCGCCGCCGCGGCCTCCTTTGCTGAAAGCGTCTTCGCCGCCTGCGCCTTCCCGGCAGGAGCCTTCTTCACGGGGGGCGGCTCGCTCGCCGCGGACGCCGCGGCGGCGACGGGCTCGACGAGCGCGGGCGCCAGCTCCACCGCGGCAGGGGCAGCCGGCTCGGGCCGATCCCGCCGCGCCACGTAGATCCAGAGCCCCGCCACCACCGTCGCCGTGATCGCCGACACCGCGATCGTCCCGATAGGCGACAGCGAACGCGGCACTTGCCATGGCAGCCCGGGCAGCCGCGGGCGCCGCGACGACGCGCCCGCCGGGGGCGACGACTCCCCCGGAGAGCCGCCGCGGCCCGCCGCGCTCGGCCTCGGGTACGGCACGCCCCCGGGCGGCGTCAGGCCCGATGAGCCGTCCACTGGCACCGTCACCCCGGGCGGCGTCAGGCCCGTTGCGCCCATCGGCACGGTCACGCCAGAGGGGGTCACCGGCGAGCCGGAAGGCGGCTTGGGCGGCGCCCCCAGGAACGCGGGCGCGAGATCCGCCGGCAGGGCCGGCGGCGGACCGAAGCGGATCGCCTCCGGGATCACCGAGGGGGCCGGCACGAAGCGGGCCGCCTCCGCGCCCGTGCCAGGCATCGTCGTGCCGTCCTCCTCGAATATCGGGTCGACCTCGGTCAACGTCGGCGGCCCGCCCTCCGGCGGCCCCTCGTCGGCCGCCGCCGCGTCGCGCTCCGCCGCGCGCTTCGACGCCTCGAACAGGCGGCCGAACGTCTCGCGATCCGGCAGCGCGGGCCTCCGTCCCTCGACGCCCTTCGCGCCGTCGCCCCTCACCTCGGACGAGGCCGGCACCGGGATCGTGATCGGCTCGGGCGCGCCGATCGACGCCTTGCCGTCCTGCCGAGCCGACCCGATCAGCGCCTCGGACGCCCCCGCCGAGGGAGGCGCGGTCTTCGCCTGCGCGCCCGGGGTCCGCAGCCTCGCGGCGCCGCCGTCCCTGGCCGCCTGATCTTTGGCGAAGAGATCCTTCGCGAGCCGCTTCGCCGCGTCCGCCGCGGGCCTCGAGGTCTGACCTCCCTTGCCCTTGACCGGGATCGTCGGCCGCCGGTCCTCCTCGTGATCCGCGTCCTCGATCTCGATGGTCGCGTGCGCCGATTGCACGCGCGTCACGAGCTCGGCCTTCCCCTTCTCCGGGCGAGCGACCTTCGCGAGCGCCTGCTCGATCTCGTGAACGGTGATCTTCCGATCGTCCGGCGCCGGCGCGAGGGCCGTGTCGAGCAGCGCCACGATCGGGCGCGGGATCTCCGGCCGGATCGTGGCGATCGCCTGCGGGCGCGTGCCGTCCGCGGGCGGCCGCCGCCCCGTGAGCAACGACCAGAGCAGGAGCCCCACGCCATAGATATCGGCCTTCACCGTGACCCGCTCGGCGCGCGCCTGCTCGGGCGCCATGTAGCCCGGCGCGCCCTTGACCACGCCCGCGATCGTATCCGGCGTGCGCCCGAGGATCTTGCCGATGCCGAACCCCGTCAGCCGCACCTGCCCGTCCCACCCGATCACGATGTTCTCCGGGTGGAGGTTGCGATGGACGATCGGCGTGGGGCTGCCGTGCTCGTCGACGGACCCGTGCGCGTGCGCGAGCGCCCCGGCGATGCAGTGGACCAGGTAGTAGACCGCCGCGTCGGCGAGCTTCTGCTGCCGCGCCGCGAGGTGCTGGTGCAGCCGATTGAGGTTCACGCCCTCGACGTGCTCGAGCACGAGGACGAGCCGGCCGTCGTGCTCGAAGAAGTCGAACATCCGCACGATCGCCGGGTGGTTCATCGTCGCGCAGATCGACGCCTCGCGGGCGAGCTCGTCGGCGAAGCGCGGATCCCCCTCGGCGGTATTCGGGACGAGCTTCAGCACGCAGACGCGGCGAAACCCGAGCGGCCCATCCAGTCGCCCGAGATAGACGCTGGTAGGCCCAGAACCGGACAGGCGCCGGAGAATCTTGTAGGCCCCAATCGTCTCGGGAGCGGGCTCCGTCGGAAACATCCGGGGCCGATCATACCCAAGCGGGGCGAAGCCCCCAAGCCAACGACCAAGACCGATCACTTCGCGGCGCCGGGAGGCGTCCCCGGGCGCCTCGGTACGAGCCCATGCTCCACGCGCCCTGTACGGCGCGTCGCTCTCCCGTTCGCCAGAGAGCGGTACAGCTGATCAGCAGATGCCCGAACAGCTGTGACGGATCACCGTGGAGAACCCTCCGGTCGCGCTCGCGCGGCCGCGCCTCTGGCCTTCGAGCGGCGCGGAGCCTGGGCTATAAGCCGCCGCGATGAAGCTCCGTGCCTGGCATCGATTGCTCGCCGTCGTCCTCCTCGCGGGCTGCGAGGCCGCCGTCCCGCCCCCTCCGCCCGCGCCTCCCCCGCCCCCGTCGCCGAACGCCGCCCCCGCCTCGGCGCCTGCGCCCGCGCCGGCCGCGCCGGCCACGCCGGCGTCGCGGTTCCCCGCCGGGTGGCCTTACCCCGAGGGCGCGCCGCCGGTGCGGGGCCCCTCGATGGTCACGAGCGACGCCGCCCTCGCCACGAAGGTGGGCGCGGAGGTCCTCGCCGCGGGCGGCAACGCCGTCGACGCGGCGGTCGCGACGGCGTTCGCGCTGGCCGTCGTGCACCCGACGGCCGGCAACCTCGGCGGCGGCGGGTTCATGGTCGCGCGCGTCGGCGACAAGGAGCACGCGCTCGACTTCCGCGAGACCGCGCCGGGCAAGGCGACCCACGACATGTACCGGGGCAAGGACGGCAAGGCCACGGAGGGAGCGCGCGTCGGCCACCTCGCGGTCGGCGTGCCCGGCAGCGTGGCGGGGCTCTGGGAAGCGTACGACAAGCTCGGCTCCAAGAAGAAGACCTGGGCCGAGCTCGTCGCGCCCGCGATCCGGCTCGCGAAGGAGGGCTTCTCGGTCGACGAGAACTTCGCGACGACGGTCAAGGCCGCGTCGGGCAAGCTCAAGCGCTTCCCGGCGTCGGTCGCGCTGTTCCTGCCGGGCGGCGCGCCCATCGAGATCGGCGCCACGTGGAAATCGCCCGAGCTCGCGGCGACGCTCGAGCGCATCGCGGAGAAGGGGCCCGCGGGCTTTTACGAGGGCAAGACGGCCGAGCTCTTCGTGGCCGAGATGCGGCGGGGCAAGGGCATCATCACGGCCGCGGACCTCAAGGGCTACAAGGCGAAGTGGCGCGAGCCCATCGTGTTCGAGTACCGCGGGCGCCGCGTCGCTTCGATGCCGCTCCCGTCGTCGGGCGGCCTCGCCCTCGCGATGATCGCGCACCAGCTGGAGGGGCTCGACGTCGCCAAGCTCGGCTGGCACTCGCCGTCGCACGTGCACGTGGTCGCCGAGGCGATGCGGCGGGTGTTCCTCGCGCGCAACGAGGTCCTCGGGGATCCCGATTTCGTGAAGAACCCGGTGGAGGAGCTGCTCTCGGTCGCGTGGGCCGAGAAGCAGCGCGCCACGATTGCGGCCGACCGCGCGACGCCGACCGACGAGCTCGCCCGCGGTGCGGCGGTCAAGGACTCGGGCGGGCGCGGCCCGCACACGACGCATTTCTCGGTGGTCGACGCGCAGGGCAACGCCGTCGCGCTGACCACGACGCTGAACGGCTGGTACGGCTCGGGGGTGACGGTGACCGGCGCCGGATTCGTGCTGAACAACGAGATGGATGACTTCGCCACCGTGCCCGGCACCCCGAACCAGTTCGGTCTGGTGCAGGGGGAGGCCAACTCCATCGCGCCCGGCAAGCGCATGCTCTCGTCGATGTCGCCGACGATCGTGACCGGGAAGGACGGGCGCGTGGAGCTCGTGCTCGGCGCCGCGGGCGGCCCGACGATCCTCACTGCGGTGTTCCAGATCCTCTCGAACGTCGTCGACTTCGGCTTCGACGTGACCACGGGCGTGAACGCGCCGCGCTTCCACCACCAGGACTACCCCGACAAGCTGTTCGTCGAGCAGGGCGGCTTCCCCGACGAGCTGAGGAGCGCGCTCGGCGCAATGGGCCACACCCTCGACGACCGCGGGCACATCGCCGACGCCCCGTCGATCGGCCGCGAGGGCGCCGCGTTCGCCGGCGCGCGGGAGCCTCGGCGACCCGGCTCCGAGGCGGCCGCCGGGAAGTAGCGCCGGCGGGGCGCCGCTCCCCACATCGGCTCACGCGACACCAGTCCATCCCACAACGGGGCGGGCTCCATGGCCTGCTCCGGACCGGCAGACCGGCGCCACGGCGTGCTCGGGAGCGCCGCCGCGTGGGGGCCTCGACAGCGCGCCACGCCCGCGTCGACCGACCCACCCGACCCACGTTGTCGCCCGCCGGGCGACGCATGTTGTCGGGACGACATGGCAACGGTCACTCGGTCAGGCGTCTCCTTACTTCTCTGTCAGGGGCCGATCGTTGCTCATTTCAATCTTGCTTATCGATGAGGAAAAGCGCCGCGCCTCAGGGAGGGCCTGACGCGCGGCGTCTCGGCGGTGGAGCCAGCCGGGAGCGCTCGATCCGCGCGCGGCGTCTCGGCGGCGGAGCCAGCCGGGAGCGCTCGATCCGCGCGCGGCGCCGCGGCGGTTCGACCTTGACACAACCCGTCCGTTTCGATTGCGTAGGGCGATGCGCCCCGCCGAGCACGTTCGCTCCCTCGACGGATCGCGCGGTCGCCTGTCGCCGTCCTTGAGCTCAGCGCCCCGAGGAGCTGCCGTGAAGCGGGGGACTGCAGCTTGACGCGGACCGAGATACCGACTGAACGCCGCGCTGGGTAAATAGCCCTGTCACTCCAGGGGGTCGCCGTCATGGTGGAGCTGTTGAATCACGAGTTGCTCGAGACGCTGCACGATGGTGCCCGCAGCAGCGTCTATCTCGGCCGGAAGAAGAGCACGGGCAAGATGTGCGTCATCAAGGTCGCGCGGAAGGGCGTCAATGGCACCCGCAACGTGGCGATCCTGAAGCGTCAGTACGAGATCACGAAGCACCTCGACCTCGATGGGGTCGTGCGGGTCCACGAGCTCGAGGTCCGGCTCGATTACGCCGCGCTCGTCATGGAGTACTTCGCCGGTCGCTCGCTGCGGGCGATCCTCGACGGCAATGGGGAGGGCGTCGGGCTCGCGCAGGCGGTGAGGATAGCGCTCCAGCTCGCGGACACGCTCGGGGCGATCCATGAGCGGAACATCGTCCACAAGGACATCAAGCCGAGCAACATCATCGTCGACAGCGACGTGCGCACGTCGAAGCTCACGGATTTCTCCATCGCCTCGCTCCTGCCTGGGGAGCGCGCGGCGGTGGTCGACCCGTGGTCGGTCGGCGAGGGCACGCTGCAGTACATCTCGCCCGAGCAGACGGGCCGGATGAACCGGTCGATCGACTTCCGCTCGGATTATTACTCCCTCGGGGTCACGCTCTACGAGCTCACGACGCGGCGCCTCCCGTTCGAGACGACGGATCCGCTCGAGCTCGTGCACCATCACATCGCGAAGACGCCTGTCGCGCCGCACCTGATCCGGCCGGCGATCCCGGAGGCGCTCTCCCGGGTGATCATGAAGCTGCTCTCGAAGACGGCGGAGGAGCGGTATCAGAGCACCTTCGGCCTGAAGGCCGATCTGAAGGCCTGCCTCGACATGCTGGAGCACGGAGCGCCGGCGGCGGACTTCGTGCCGGGGAGGCGGGACAAGCCCACGCGGCTCCAGATCTCGCAGAAGCTGTATGGCCGGCAGGGCGAGGTCGGCGCGTTGATGGCGGCCTTCAAGGACATCAGCGGGTCGGGTTCGGAAGGGGCCGAGGGCGGCCGCTCGGAGCTCGTGCTCGTGGCCGGCTACTCCGGCGTGGGCAAGTCGGCGGTCGTCAACGAGATCCACAAGCCGATCGCGAAGGAGGCGGGTTACTTCGCCGCTGGCAAGTTCGACCAGTTCACGCGCAACGTTCCGTATGCGGCCATCCTCACGGCGCTGCGGGAGATCGTCCGGCAGATCCTCACGGAGAGCAGGAATGAGCTCGCCGACTGGAGGGCCAGGATCCTCGCGGCGGTCTCTCCGAACGGGCGGGTCATCGCCGAGGTGATCCCGGAGATCGAGCTCGTCATCGGCGAGCAGCCGCCCGCCCCGGCGCTGGGCTCGATGGAGACGCGGAACCGCTTCAACCTGACGTTCCGGAACTTCATCGGCGCGATCGCGCTGAAGACGCGGGCGCTCGTGCTGTTCCTCGATGATCTCCAGTGGGCCGACACGGGGTCCTTGAACCTCCTCAGCGTGCTCCTGGAGGACCCGGACATCCGCCACCTCTTGCTGATCGGGTCGTACCGCGACAACGAGGTCGACGACGCGCACCCGCTGACGATGATGCTGGGCGCGCTCCGGAAGAGCGACGCCCGCGTGCGCACGATCACGCTGGAGCCGCTCGGGCCCGATCACGTCAACCAGCTCGTGTCGGACACGCTCGACGCGCCTCGGGAGGAGTGTCGCGAGCTCTCGGGTGTCATCTTCGCCAAGACGCACGGGAACCCGTTCTTCACCATCCAGTACCTCGAGAGCGTTTGCCGCGAAGGCCACCTGCGCTTCAGCTCGGAGACGGGCGCCTGGCGATGGAACATCGCCGACATCCAGCGAATGACGGTCGCGGACAACGTCGTCGACCTGATGGTCCGCCGGATACAGGGCCTGGGCGAGGCGACGCAGCGGGTCTTGAAGCTCGCCGCGTGCATCGGCAACCAGTTCGATTTGAGGATGCTCGCCCTCATCCACCAGAAGAACCGGCGCGCGACCGACGAGGACCTCTGGGGCGCGCTCGACGCGGGGCTCGTCGTGCCCGTCGACGGTGAGTACGGCATCGCGCGCTTCCTCGACGACGCGGACGAGGACGCGGTCACGTTCAAGTTCCTCCACGACCGCGTGCAGCAGGCGGCCTACAAGCTGCTCACGGAGGGCGAGCAGGAGCGGATCCACCTGGAGCTGGGGCGGCTCATGCTCGGAGAGAGCCCTCCCGCGTCCGTCGAGGACCGGATCTACGACATCGTGATGCACCTCAACATGGGGGCAAAGATGATCGTGGACAGGAAGGAGCGCGAGGAGGCCGCGACGCTCAACCTGAGAGCCGGACAGAAGGCGAGGCGCTCCACGGCGTACGGCCCCGGGGTGCAGTGCCTCCGCGCGGCCGCGGCGTTCTTGCCCGAGGACTCGTGGGAGACGAACCACGAGCTGTCGCTCGCCATCTACACGGATCTCGTCGAGCTGGAGTACCTGACGATCAACTTCGACCGCGCAGAGGCGTGCGCGAAGATCGTCGTGGACCATGCGAGGGACGTACTGGAGAAGATCCGGGTCTACGAGACCCGTATTCAATTCCACATGTCGCAGCATCGACTGGCGGATGCTCTCGACATCGCCCTGGCTGTGCTCGCCATGTTGGAGGTGCCGCTCTGCGAGGCGCCGCCGGCTGACATCGACATACCTCGGCTGGCGGAACTGCCGGTGCTCGCCGATCGGAGGATGCTCGCCGCGAACCGGATCCTCGTCTCTGCCTTTCCAGCGGCTGTCCTGACAAAGCCCCACGTCGTTCCATTGATCGCATTCACCATGATGGAAATATGCGCACAGCACGGGATTTCACCTTCCGCGGCATACGCCTTTGCGATCTACGGCCATATTCAGTGCAGCGTGATGAACAATATAGATCATGGGTTCGCGCTCGGCCAGCTCGCGATTGAGCTCACTCATCGCTTCGGGGCGATCGAGCTCGAACCCAAGATCTACACCCTCCATTACATCGCGATTCATCACTGGAAGCGGCACCTGAAGGAGACCATCGAACCGGCACGCCACGCGGTCCAGGTCGGGCTGGAGACAGGAGACATCGAATACGCCGGATACAGCTCCTGCCAGCACCCCACATACTCCTTATTTGCTGGGGAGGATCTGGGAACGACCGAGCAGCGAATGACACATGCTATCGAGCTAGCGATGAAGCTCAAGCAGCAGTATCCGCTGTATTATGTAAAAATCTGGAAACAGCTCGTGCGCAGCCTCCGAGATCCGTCTGCAGAGAAGCTGCGGCTGGTCGGCGAGAGCTTCGATGAAACGTCGATGATCCCTTGTCTCGAGCACAACAGGACATCGCTGTTTTGCCTGCACCTCGCGAAGGGCATGATGCTCTACTATTTCGCCGAGCCAAAGCTCGCCTACGAGTGCCTTCGCGCCGGAGAGGAGTACCAGGATGCGGTGGGGTTTGCCACCGTCGTGGAACAGAACCTCTACAGCTCGCTCTCGGTTCTCGCTGCGTTCGATCGCCTCACGAAGGAGGAGCAAGACGCGGCGCTCGCCAAGGTGGACGCGAATCAGCAGAAGCTCGGGATGTGGGCACGCCACGCTCCGGAGAACAGCCAGCACAAGCACGACCTGGTGAGCGCGGAGCTGGCCCGCGTGGGCCGCTCGATGATCGAGGCGATGGCCCTCTACGATCGCGCGATCGAGGGAGCTCGACAGCACGGATACATCCAGGAAGAGGCGCTAGGGTGCGAGCTTGCGTCGTCGTTCTATCGGGGAATGGGTCGGAGCGAGATCGCCCAGCACTACATGACGATGGCCTACCGTGGCTATGCGCTGTGGGGCGCTGATGCGAAGTGCCAGAGCCTCGTCGCCGCGTTCCCTCATCTGAGGCTCGAGGGAAGGCCAGATCAATCGACGTCGGTGACGGTGACCTCCACCCACGATGACGCGGTCCTGGATCTGCTCAGCGTGGTCAAGGCGTCGCAGGCCGTGGCGAGCGAGATCGTCCTGGAGAGGCTCCTGGAAAACCTCATGACGATCGTGCTGGAGAACGTCGGTGCGCAGTCCGGCATGCTGGCTGTGGCGCGTGGCGATGCCCTCTTCGTCGAGGTGGAAGGGACCTTTCAGCCAAAGCAAGTTTACGTGCTCAAGTCCGCGCCAGTCGTCTCGTTCAGCAGAGCACCGCTGTCGATCATCAGCTACGTGCAGCGTACCCAGAAAGCCATCCTGCTGGACAACGCCGCGGAGGAGGCCAGATTCTCTGCCGACCCTTACATCCGAGAGATACGTCCGAAGTCGGTCATCTGCGCTCCGATCATCCGTCAGAATCGGCTCGTCGGCGTGCTCTATCTCGAGAACAACCTGTCCACCGGCGTATTCACGCAGAATCGCCTCGATCTCCTGAAGCTCCTCTCCACGCAGATCGCGATCTCCATCGAGAACGCAAAGCTCTATGAGAGGCTCGAGCAGGAGGTCGCCGCGCGCACGGAGGAGCTCCGGCTGTCCAACGAGCAGCTCCGCGACGTCAACGACCAGCTGCAGGTGGAGCTGGGCGAGCGGGTCCGTCTTCAGGAAGAGCGCGTCCAGATGCAGGAGGCCATCATTCAGACGCAGCGGGATCGGCTCTTCGAGCTATCGACGCCCTGCATACCGATCACCGATCAGGTCATGGTGATGCCGATCATCGGGACCATCGATGAAAGACGGGCGGCGCAGATGATTGAAACCGCGATGCAAGGGGTCGCGTCCAGCTCCGCGAAGGTCGTGATCGTCGATGTCACGGGGGTCAAGAGCGTGGACACGAGCGTCGCGAGCAGGCTGATGAGCTTGGCCCAGGCGGTGGGACTGCTCGGAAGCAAGGCTATTCTGACGGGGCTCCGCCCTGCGGTGGCGCAGAGCTTGGTCGCGCTCGGCGTGGACCTCGGCTCGATAGAGACCCGCTCCAATCTCAAGGCAGGTATCGCCTACGCGATGCGTCGGACGGCGACGAGATTGCACGCGTAGGGAGCCCCCTTTCTCGCAGCGCGCCCAGTGACACCGGGCGAGACCCTCGCAAGGCACGCGCCCGGTAGGCCGTCTTGCCTTCATCCAGCGCGCACGATCAAACTTTCTAGTCCAGAATAGCGACCGGCCTCGAGCGCCCAGCGCTGATTCCCGGCGATCATGGCCTCGACCGCGTCCAGGTAGAGGCGGATCTCGTCGTCCGCCCAGAGCGCGAGCACCTTCTCCTTCACGCCTTGGTACTCCGCGACCCGGCGGTCGTGCATGTCCTTGAGCCGGTCGATCGCCTCTTCCAGCGTGCTCACGCATTCGTTCCGGAGAACGACGATCAGGTTGTGCGTCTCGCCGTTGGTCAGCTCCTTCCCGAGCGAGAAGTAGTCGTTCGTCCAGCAGAGGATGTCATTACAGATGTCTCGAACCGTCTGAATCAACGGGTGCTGGACGACCTCGAGCGGCAGCGGCCGTTCGAGCAGCAGCTCGAGCAGGTCACAGTAGGTATAGACAGCGCCGCTGTAGCGCCGCATCATCAAATATTCTTCAAGATGCGGCACCCTCATCTGCTTTCGGTTATTCGCCTCCCACAGGTTGGCCTCGTAGTAGTACTGAAAGTGCGAGAGCCAGCGATTCAGGAAGAAGTGCGGATGGCTGCGTCGGATGCGCTCACGTACATCGAGCATCCCGCGCGTCAGGGGGTCGCTCATGTCCGCTTCGGTGTACCCGAAGAGCTCACCCAGGTACTTCTCGTTGAGCCACTCGACGGATTCCGGGTCCGTGCTGAGCTGCCCCTCGTCGTACGCATCATCCAGGAGGAACAGCACGGCCGTGAAGTCCGATGCCAGCTGGAGCGTCTGCGTGCTCGCGGACGGTAAGAGCCATGCCGCCAGGTGGGAGAAGTTCGTCGCCTTGAGACGTGAAAGCGACCGACCGTCTGGCACCAGACGCAACCGGCGAACCCACGCCAGGGTCCTTTGCTCCGTGACCTCTCTCCCGGGGTGACACGACGCAGCAAACGGATATTCGAATCCACCAGCGTCGCGCTTGCTGACGACAACGCTAGTTCGATCAGATGACATGACGCACTCCGCCACAAGACGATTCCATAGAGTAGAGACATCCTCGCGACGAGAGCATGGCCCTACCAGATGCCCTGGACGACCGGCGACTCACGTGCGGCGGTAGTCGAGACGGGGATCACCTCGATGGGCAGCGCCACCGGGGAGCGCGTGTTGAGAGCCGCTTGCCACTCGAGACGGTCGGTACGAAGCACGATGCGGTGGCACCGACGGAGGAGCTCCTCCAGCACGATGCGGGCCTGCACCCGGGCCAGGAAGACCCCGAGGCAGAAGTGGGCACCATGGCCGAATGCCAGGTTGGCCTGATCGCCGCGCTCTGGGTTGAAGCGGTCCGGCTCCTGGAACCTCGCCTCATCGCGCAGACCCGAGCTGATGAGCAGCGCGACCACGGCGTGAGCGGGCAGACGCGTACCGCCGAGCTCCGTCTCGGTGACGGTCAGTCGCATCGTGGCATGCACAGGCGCCTCGAAACGCATCACCTCCTCGATGAAATGCGGGATGAGCGCGGGCTCCGCACGTAGGCGATCCATCCACATCGGCCGCTGGGCGAGGATCAAGACCATATGGGTCATCAGCGATGTCGACGTTTCGAGCCCTGCCACGAGGAGCAGCGAGAGGAGGGACACGAGGTCCTGGTCCGTGATGCCATCGTCGTCCCTCCGAGATCGGAGCAGCTCACTTACCAGATCGTTCTCCAAATGACGCCGGCGGCTCGCCAGCAGGCCCAGCATGTACTGCTCCATCTCATCGATGGTCCTGCGCACCTCGGCGATCCGCGCATGATCCTCCGGAGGTATGACGCCAACGATGACCAGGTCAGTCGCCCATCGCTTGAAGTGCCCCTCTAGCCCTGGATCAAATCCGATCAACTTGGCGAGGACGCTGACCTGCGCGCGGCTCGCGAACTCGGAGATAAACTCGACGACGCGACGGTGCACCAGGTCGTCCGTGAGCCGCACGGCCATGGATCGCATGTGGTGCTCCAGCGTGCTCACCATGTTGGCGGTGAACGCACGGCTGCTGATGCTGCGCAGCTGTCCGTGCCGCGGCGGGTCCGCGAGGATCATGGATCCGGACAATGGATTTTGACGCCGCAGGTAAGGAGGCTCGGTGGCCATGCGCAGCCCCGCGGACGAGAACACCTGCGTGTTCTTGAACGCCGCCACGATGTCATCATACCGGGTGACCACCCACATCCCGTTGGGGTCCACCTGACACACGGGCGACTCGCGGCGCAGCGCCGCGTAGAAGGGGTACGGGTTCTCTCGGACCTCGGGGGCGAACAGATTAAGTCGAGTCATTGCGCTCTTCCTGTGGCGAAGGCAGGACGCAGCCGCAACGCCATGGCGGCACACGTCGATAAGCCTGGAGTGTGGTGTTGCCTCGGATGGCGCGCTGGGCGACGCGACGGCGTCGATTCGGTGCTGCCCAGAGGCAGCTGGCCCCTAGCGCTGAAAGGAGGACGAAACGGAACCCGCAAGCCGCGTTTCCGCGATGCTCCAGCGCGTGGTCACCTGGGCGCTTTTCCCGCGAGCAGGGCGCTGAACAGCCGCCACGCGGCCCGAGCCAACGCTCGGCATCCGCACGACACAGCTGCACTCCTCGGTCGTCGCTGCGCTCGCCAGGATGCGAGCATGCGACTCACGAGCGCCTGGACTGCTTCCAGGGCATCTCCCGGTGCATCATGAGACAGAGCAAGCGAGAGAGCCGCTAGGCTCTCTTCATGGCTGCAGGGGTCCGATGGTTCGTGGGTGCTCCTCCATCTGATGACAGCATCCTATACCATGCGGACGAATGCGCAACTGTATTCTTATTTGCGGACTTCACACGACGACCTCGTCGTGATCGAAACACCGCGGACAACGAATCTTCCAACACTTCAGTGCGATGGCCGAGCCGCCACGACATGCCGCGTGAATAAAAATACATTTCAGCGCCTGCGGCCCCCGCCGCGCCAGCAGGCGCCGAGAACATCGACTGCCCCCGAGCGACACCTCGATGGTCCTCCGATAGAGATGCGTTGCGATCGATGAGCGCAATGATCTCTGGATGATCGACGTCGTCTATCGCGAGCGGCTGTGCAGCAATGCAAGATGCAGTCGACTCGGGTTTCATCCGTGAAGGCATGGCGCGTGACCCGGAGCCGCCGCGCTGCGCTCCGGATGGAGCGAGCCGTGGATGACGAGAACGCTGCAGGCGTGCGTCGGCGCGAACGCCCGAGGCGTCGGCCTGGAATGCTGACGGCGAAGGTTTTCGCCATCGATGTGACGGGCATTGCAGGAATGCACGGCCGCACGAGAGTGCGCCGGCCCGCTATGCAAAATGAACGCCTCGCTCGAGCGGAGCGCGGTCACGCTTCCCAGCGTCGCCGGCCATGATGCGCGTCGCTCGATGTCACGCTCGGCTCGATCTCGTGACCTCGAAAGAGGGGGCCTCTCCCTGGAACCACACCTTCTCCGGACGCGCGCCGACCCACGCCGGAGGCGCGTTTGGGACGAGGCCCGTTCGGGATCGGGGTCACGCTCTGGGCACTGCCGGGTTGCGCTCAGGGATCTCCTTCGTCGTGCTCAGGGCGTGCCCGGTGCTGAACCGCTGAGCAGCGGCGAGGAGGCGCGCACGGCCCCGCCTTGACGATGCGACCGATCGGTCATATGACTGACCGGTCGCATGCCGAAGAGCACGTTCTTTGGGTTGCCCGAGGAGCGGCGGGACCGCCTCGTGCGCGAGGCGATCGCCGAGTTCGCGGATCACCCGTACGCCGAGGCCTCGCTCTCGCAGATCGCGCGCCGCGCGCGCATCCCCAAGGGGAGCTTCTACCAGTACTTCGAGGACAAGCTCGATCTCTACCGGTGGCTCCTGACCGAGGAGGTGCCGCGGCAGAAGCGCGCGTTCCTCGGCGCCGCGTGCCTGGAGGGCGACTTCTGGGCTCGCCTGGAGGTCCACATCGAGCGCGGCATGGCGTTCCTCGTGGAGCACCCGCGCCTCGCCCGCCTGTCGGCCGCGGCCGCCGACCCGACCGCCACGGTCGAGGTCCGCGGCCTCCACAAGGCCATCTGCGAGGCCGGCGCCGCGGAGCTCCGGGCCCTGCTCGAGGAGGGCGTCGCGAGCGGCGCCGTCCGTTCCACCGACACGAGCCTCGAGGTGGCGACCCGGCTGGTCGCCGCCGTCATCGGCCCCGGGCTCACCGAGGCGGTGCTCCAGGAGCTCGGGGCCGAGCTCCACGACGTGCTGGCCTCCGACGCGCTGCGAAAGCAGCTCGGCCCGAAGCGCCGCCGTCGCCTCGCCCAGCAGGCGGTCCAGTTCATCCAGCGCGGCCTTGGCGCGAGCACTGCGTGATTCCACCAGGAAAGGGAGCTTCATGATCACCTACGACTTCGCCGGACGGGTCGCCCTCATCACCGGGGGCACCTCGGGCATCGGCCTCGCGACCGCGCGCGCGTTCGCGCGAGGAGGGGCGCGCGTCGCCGTCGCCGCGCGCGACGGCGACGCCGGACAGCGGGCCTGCGCCGCGCTCGAGCGAGAGGGCGCGCCGGCGCTGTTCGTCCAGACCGACGTGCGGGACGACGCCTCGATGAAGCGCGCCGTGGAAGAGACGATGAGGCGCTTCGAGCGGCTCGATTTCGCGGCGAACTGCGCGGGCATCGGGGGCGACATGGCCCGCCTCGAGCGCGCCGATCAGGCGGTGTGGGACGACGTCATGGCGACCAACGCCCGCGGGATCTGGCTGGCCATGCGGCACGAGATCCCGGCCATGCTGGCGTCGGGCGGGGGCGCCATCGTCAACATGAGCTCCATCTACGGCGTCGCCGGGAAGCCGGCGCACCACGCCTACGTCGCGTCCAAGCACGCGGTCGTCGGGATGACGCGCTCGGTGGCGCTCGAGGTGGCGCCGCTCGGGATCCGCGTGAACGCCCTCTGCGCCGGCGTCACCCGCACGCCCGCCATGCAACAGGCCGAGGCGTTCGCGCCCGAGCTGGTCCAGGCGCTGGTGGCGCAGCATCCGATGGCGCGGATGGCCACCGAGGAGGAGATCGCCGGCGCCGCGCTGTGGCTGTGCTCCGAGGGCGCGGGCTACGTGACCGGCGGCGCGATCCCGGTCGACGGCGGCTTCCTGGCCGCGTGAGCGCGCCGAGAGGCACCCTCGCCGGAGAGCCCGAGCGCGCTGCAAAGCCGCTTCCCTGAGGCCCTGCCGGCGCGGGGCGCGAGGGCATGACGACGGCGACCACGAGCGCGACCGCGGAGCGGCGGTTGCGTGGGCCTCGACCGTCTGTTAGAGAGCACGGCTGACGCAAGAGGAGAGTGCTCCGGTGAAGATCAGCTCCTGAATCGGTCTCCGTCGCAGGCCGCGAGCGCGACAGGTGGCATCCCTGCTCCCTGGCCGCGCGAGGCAGCCTGCCCGTCCCGTGACCGGGCCATGTGGCCCTCAGGATTCAGGAGCTCGTATGTCGTTGTTGCGCGCGCAGCGCCTCTCCTTCTCTTATTCCGACGCGTCCACGATCCTCGCGGACGTCGATCTGTGCCTGACCCCCGGGTGGTACGGGATCGTCGGGCCGAACGGCGCCGGCAAGACGACGCTCCTCCGGCTCTTCGCCGGCGAGCTCACGCCCGAGGCGGGGAGCTTGCGGCTCGAGCCGCGCGGCGCGACCGTCGCGGTCTGCCCGCAGGCCGTGGAGCACGCCGACGCGGCCATCCACGCGCTGGCCGACGCCGAGGACGGCGCCGCGCGCAGGTTGCGCGGCGAGCTGTTGCTGGATCCGGCGGAGCTCGGGCGCTGGGCCACGCTGTCGCCCGGCGAGCGCAAGCGGTGGCAGATCGGCGCGGCGCTCGCCGCGGCGCCGGACCTGCTCCTGCTCGACGAGCCGACGAACCACATCGACGCGGACGCGCGGGCGCTGCTCGCCGGCGCGCTCGCGGGGTTCCAGGGGATCGGGGCGTGCGTCTCGCACGATCGCGAGCTCCTCGACGCGCTGACCACCGGCACGATCCGGGTCGAGCGGGCCGCGGCGAGGCTCTATCCCGGCGGGTACAGCGCGGCAAAAGCGCTCTGGGAGGCCGAGGCGCGCGGGCGCGAGGAGGCGCACCAGCGGCTGCGCGCCGAGGAGCGGCAGCTCCGGCGCCGCCTCGGCGACGAGCGGCGGGCGCAGGCCTCGGCCGACGCGGACCGGAGCACGAAGCGGCGGATGAAGGGCCCGCGCGACAGCGACGCCCGGGGCCTGCTCGCGGACTTCCGCGTGTCGTCGGCCGAAGCGCGGCTGTCGCGCAACGTCAGCGTGACCCGGCGCAAGCTCGAGAAGGTGTCGGCCGAGGCGGGAGAGCTCGAGCTCGAGAAGGCGGTGGGCCGCAGCGTGTTCGTCGGTTACGAGCGATCGCCCGCGCCGTGGCTCTTCGTGCTCGACGCGCCCCGGATCCACGCCGGCGGCGAGCGCGAGGGGCGGCCCCTGCTGCGGGACGTGCGGCTCTCGGTCGGCCGCGAGGACCGCATCCGGATCGCGGGCCCGAACGGCGCTGGGAAGACCACGCTGGTGAACGCGCTGCTCGCCGGCGCGCGCGTGCCGGCGGACAAGGTGCTTCATGTGCCGCAGGAGCTCGGCGAGGCAGAGCAGCAGGCGCTGCTCGCGAGGGCGCGGCGCCTGCCTCCGGAGGAGCGCGGGCGGGTGATGTCGCTGGTGGCCGCGCTCGGGGTGGAGCCTGGGCCGCTGCTCGGGTCGGCGCGGCCGTCGCCCGGCGAGGCGCGCAAGCTGATGATCGCGCTGGGCCTAGGGCAACACGCGTGGGCGCTCGTGCTGGACGAGCCGACCAACCACCTCGACCTGCCCTCGATCGAGCGGCTGGAGCGCGCCCTCGCCGACTACCCGGGCGCGCTGCTCCTCGTCACGCACGACAGGGCGTTCGGGCGGAGCTGCACGTCGATCCTCTGGACGGTGGCCGAGGGAGAGGTGCGGGTGTCGTCCGACGACGCCGGCGCGTGACCCGCGCCGGCGTCCTCGCGATCGTGCGGTCAGCTTCGCGCCGCGCTCAGTGGATGGCCGGCTTGCCGCCCATCTCCTTCAGCACCGCGTCCGCGCCCGACACCGCGTCCATCACCCACTCCATGTAGCGGTGATCGACGTGGATGGTCCGGGTGATCGACGGCATGAACAGCCAGTCGGACGCCATCGCCTCGTAGTTGCCGTCGAAGGCGAGGCCCACGAGCTCGCCGCGCGCGTTCAGCGTGGCAGAGCCGGAGTTGCCGTTCGTGATGTCGAGATCGCTCAGGAAGCAGACCGGCACCTCGCCGAGATCCTTGTCGACGTACGGGCCGAACCGCTTCTCGCGCGCGGCCTCGAGCAGGGTCCCCGGGGTGTCGAACGGCGCCTCGCCGGTGCTCTTCTTCACGACCTCGCTGAGGGTGGTGAACGGGCGAACCACCGGCTTGTCGGCCTCCGGGCGGTACCCCCGCACGGTGCCGTACGTGACGCGGAGCGTGCCGTTCGCGTCGGGCGCCAGGAGGCCGCCCCGGTGCGCGCGGAGCGCCTCGACGAAGCGCGGCTTCACGAGGGCCATCGCCCCGGCGTAGGCCTTGTCCCGCGCCTCGATGGCCTTGTCGACCGGCGCGAGCTCGAGCGCCAGGCGGATCATCGGATCCCGGCTCGCCTGGAGCTCCTCGAGCGTCGCCGTCTTGAGCAGCTGGACCCGGGTCGCCGCGTCCTCGAGCGCCGTCTTCTCGTAGATCGCGTCGATCGCCGCGGCGATGCCCGCCTCCGTCTGTGCCTGCCCGCCCGCGAGGGCCGCGAGCAGCGCGGGCCTGTCCTTCGGATCGAGCTGCAGCGCGCGCCGCGTGGCCAGCTTGAAGGTGCTCCGATCGATCGCGCGGTCGTACGATTTCTGCAGCGACGCCTGCGCCTGCTCGAGGCGCTCCCAGTTGCGCTGCTGGTACTCGGCCTCGCGCTCGGCGTCGGCCTTCGGCCGCTCCTCCGCCATGCGCACGATGGTGACCGCGGCGTCGAGGAGCCTCGCCGACGAGGCGATCTCCGACACGGCCGCGTCATGGTCGCGCGTCGCCCGCTGCTCGGCGTGCAGCGCGGCGATCCGCTCGATCGCGCCGCCGTAGGCCGCCTTGCGCTCCGGGTCGGCGTCGATCCAGGCCTTGAGGTCGCCCTCCTGCTTGGCCTTCTCCTTGGCCAGGCCGCCCTGGACCAGCCCGTCGAGCAGGCCGCGCGTCTTGAGCAGGTAGTTGGCGTAGCCCTGGATGGTCGGCTCCGCCTTGATCCGCAGGGCCGGGTCGTTCTTGCCGAGCTCCTCCAGGAGGGCGATCGACTGCTCGTAGAACGACACCCGCTTCGGGTACAGCCATGAGACCGCGGACTCGACCTCTGCCGCGGTCCGGAGCCGGTTCGTCGTGCCGGGGTAGCCGGCGACCATCACCAGGTCGCCCTGGCGGAGCGGCGACGACGCGAGCTTCAGGTGGTGCGCCGGCCGGTAAGGCACGTTGTCCTCGGCGTGGGCCGCAGGCCGGTTGTCCTTGCCGACATAGGCCCTGAAGAAGGCGAAATCGCCGGTGTGGCGCGGCCAGCGCCAGTTGTCGATGTCCCCGCCGAAGTTGCCGATCGCCTCCTGCGGGACATAGACGATGCGAACGTCCTTGATCTCCAGCTGCTCGATCAACGAGACCTGGCCACCGCCGAAGTACTCGGCGATGGAGCAGCGGATCTCGGGGCGCCCCTCCTCGCACGCGGTCACGAGCTGCTTCTTGCGCTTCTCGATCTCCTCGTAGCGCTCGAGATCGCCCTGGATCGCCTCGATGCCGCGCCGCACCTCGGCGGTGACGTCGCGGAAGGCGCGGGTCACGAGCACGCGCGCGGTGGGGCCGGCCCATCGCTCCTCGGCGCGGGATTTCGCGAGGTATCCGTTCGTCAGGAGGTCCTGCTCCGGGGTGGAGTTGTACTGGAGCGCCCTGGTCGAACAGTGATGGTTCGTGGCGATGAGCCCATCGGGAGAGACGAACGAGGCCGAGCAGCCGCCCAGGCTCACCACCGCGCCGAGCGGGGACGCCGTGGGATCGGCGAGCGACTCGGGATCGATCTCGAGCCCGAGCGCCTTGAGCTGGTCCTTGTGCTGCCGCATCTGCTCCGGCATCCACATCCCGCCGGGGTTCTCGAAGGGCGCCCCCTGACCGGGCTCGGAGCCCGGCGGCCTGGTATCGCCCGCTTGCGGCCGCTCCGAGCCGCAACCCGGCGCGAACGCGGAGACCGCGAACAACGCCAGGAGCGTATGACTACGTAGAGAGGAGTGAGACATGCGGTGTTGTTACCATCGTCGGTAGACAGTGCAACCACACGCCAACTTTCTAGTGATACGAGATACAGTAGAACGAGCCTCCTGCGGGCCAGGGACGCGCGAAGGCGGCGCGCGAGGCGTGCCATGCGTGGTGATGGACACCGGATCTCATCGATGTTCGTGGAGGCGAGCTTCGCCTGCTTCAGCGGGCTTGTCGGGACTTCATGTTCCGTGCGCCGGGCGGCGGGACTGGCATCCACGGCATTCTGGACAAGGCGCGCGGGGTGGTGAGGGAATTCCCCCACCCTGACGGAAGGATGGAAGAGAGAATGGAACCGCCAAGGCGCCATAAGACGCCAAGAAAAATACAAAAAAAATCTGGCGTCCTTTGGCGTCTTTTGGCGCCTTGGCGGCTCCAAAGCCTTCCACCTTCGGCCGAAGTCCCCCGCCACAGCACGCAGGAGGGACGCCGCGCCAGAGCGGCGCGGGTGTCGGTCGAGCAGCGGGGGCGATGTGGCTCAGTCGACCTGGTGAGCCCGGAACCCGGCGACGGCCCCGTGGGTCTCCAGGCAGCGGTGGATCCAGGCGGCGTCACGCGCGCGCACGGCGATGAGCCGGACGTTGCCGGAGCCGTCGAGCGCCTGGAGGCCCTGGAAGCCGACCAGCGCTGCTTCCTGGAGCGTCATCACCTGCGCGCCTGTCTCGCTCAGGACCTCGTCGCTGAGCAGGCCGGCGCCGTCGGATCCCTCGGCGAGGTGCACCTCGAACACGGTCATCATGAGGCCATGGTCGCCGGGCGGCGCCGCGCCGACAAGGTCGTCGTGCGAGACAGGTCGCCCCTGCGCCCCTGGACCGATTGCCGCCGGCCTCGCGCTCCGTCGCGCCCGGTCACGCCTTGCCGGCGGCCTCGCGCTTCGTCTCGAGCTCCTCCCAGCGGCTGACCAGGCGCGCCGCCTCCTGCTTGGCGCGCTCGAGCTCCGAGAGCAGCCCCGCCACGTCCGCGCCGCGGCTCGCGTAGAGCGTCGGGTCGGCGAGCTTCGCCTCGAGCTCGGCGACCTTCTGCTCGGCCACGTCGATCCGCCCCACGATGCCGTCGAGCTCGGTCCGCTCCGCGAACGTGAGCTTCGGCTTGTCGCTGGCCCGCGCGGCGGCCTTCGCCGGCGCCGCCGCCGGCCGGGCCTCCGCCGCCTGGGCCTTCGCGGCCCGCGCCTCGGCCTCCGTCTCGAGCGCGGCGTTCGCGCGCTGCTCGCGGTAGGCGTCGTAGTTGCCCGCGTACCGCACGACCCGGCCGTCCCCCTCGAACGCGAGGATCGAGGTCGCCACCCGGTTCAGGAACCAGCGGTCGTGGGTCACGACGAGCGCCGAGCCGTCGAGCTCGATGAGCATCTCCTCGAGCGCGGCGAGGGTCATCACGTCGAGATCGTTCGTGGGCTCGTCGAGGATGATCACGTTGACGCTCTGGGTGAGCATCTTCGCCAGGGCGACCCGCGCCCGCTCGCCGCCGGAGAGCGAGCCCACCGGCTGCCGCGCCTTGTTCGGATCGAACAGGAACCGCTCCAGGTAGCTGCGCACGTCCATGGATCGGCCGCCGACCTCGACGCGCGTGTGCGAGCCCGCGATGTTCTCGAAGATCGACTTGTCGAGGTCGAGCCCGCTCCTGTGCTGGTCGAAGTAGGCGACGCTCGAGTTCTTTCCGAGCACGACCTCGCCTTCCATGCGGGGCCCCTCGGCGGCCGCGCCGTCGCCTTCGGCGCCGAGCTGGCCGAGGATCGCGCGGAGCATCGTGGTCTTGCCCGTGCCGTTGCGGCCGACGATGCCGACGCGCTCGCCCTTGGTCAGGGTGAAGTCGAGGCCGCGCACGAGCCACTTTCCGTCGAGCGAGAGGCCGAGCTTCTTCAGCTCGAGGATGGTCTTGCCGGTGCGCACCGACTCCACCGAGAGCTGCGCGGTCCGCTCGGCCTTGGGCGGCGGCGCGCTCTTGGTCGTCTCGGCGCGCTGGATGCGGGCCTTCTGCTTTCCGGTGCGCGCCTTCGGCTGCCGCCGGAGCCACTCGAGCTCGGTGCGCAGGAAGTTCTGCCGGTTCGACTCGGTGCGCGCCTCGAGCGCGAGGCGCTCGGCCTTCTGCTCGAGGTACTCCTCGTAGCCGCCGTCGTAGCTGTAGACCTTGCCCTTGTCGATCTCGAGCGTGCGCTCCGCGACGCGGTCGAGCAGGTAGCGATCGTGGGTGATGAGGAGGAGCGCGCCGGGGTGCTCCTCGACGAGGTAGCGCTCGAGCCACTCGACGGTCTCGACGTCGAGGTGGTTGCTGGGCTCGTCGAGCACGGCGAGGGCGGGACGCGACACGAGGAGGCGGGCGAGCGCGACGCGCCTGCGATCGCCGCCGCTGAGCACGCTCATGGGCGCGTCGGGCCGGGTGACGCCGACGTGGCCGATGATGGCGTCGACCTGGTGCATCATGTCCCACCCGCCGAGCCGCTCGACGTCGGCCCCGGCCTCGGCCTGCTCGGCGAGGAGCGCCTCGGCGTCCCCCGAGCCGGCCGCGAGCGCCCGGCTCACCTCGTCGTGGCGGGCCTTGGCGGCGTGCCAGGCGGAGAGCCCGGCGAGCACCACGTCGCGCGCGGTGTCGGTCGGCTCGAAGACCGGATCCTGCGAGAGGACGCCGATCTCCGCGCCGCGGCGGCGCGCGATGGTGCCGCTGTCGGCCTGCTCGACCCCGGCGAGGATGCGGGCGAGCGTGCTCTTGCCGGAGCCGTTGACGCCGACGAGGCCCACCCGCTCGCCCGTGCGGATGTTGACCGAGACGCCGTCGAGGATGGTCTGCGGACCGAAGGATTTGTGGAGATCGTGAGCGGTGAGGACGGGCACAGGGCGCGGAGCTTAGCGCAGCCGGCGGGGTGTGGGCCGGCTTTGCTGGGCCGGGGGCTGGGTCCAGGGCCGGATGCCCCGAGGGGCGCGGCGCCGCCGCAGCCCTGATGGGACGCTGGATGTGCGGTGTTCCGCGACGGGAGGCAGAAGGCGGTCGAAGCAGGCTCTTCTGTGTCGATCCGATGAATCACCATGTTCGGGATCACCCCAGCACGAGGCGAAGGGTTCTCTCCGGTGGCCGAGGGCGCCGGCGCGACCCACCTTCGTGATCCACGAGATGCTCTCGGCCGGCGGGCGCCAGCGACAGCGTCAGGGCGCGACGATCCGTCCGGGCGCCCCCTCGGCGCCGTTCTGGGAGTGGCAGCTGTTGCAATCGCCGCTCATCTGCGCGGCGAGCATCTTGCGCTCCTTGTCGCCCTTCACCACCCGTGCGGTGATCGGGAACTTGATGGGCGTGCGATCTCGTGCGGTATCGAAGAGGAAGTTGCCTGACGCGTTGACCGGCAGCTGGATCACCCGAGCGTCGGCGGTCGTGATCTCGACAACCACGTCCTCGGCCTCCCCGTCGACGCCGAGGCAGTCGTCGGGCTCGTGCCCGGTCGGGTAGACGGTGCCGACGATCGGCAGGCGCGTCGCGACCCGCGGCTCCTTCGTCGAGTGACAGGTCCGGCACGCCATGCCTGGGTGCATGAGCGGCGATTCGTGATCGCCCATCGTCCAGTGCTCGTCGCTGCTGCACACCGGAGCGTGCGCGAACGGATCATCGCCGCCCGTGCCCCCCGTGCCGCCGGAGCCGCTCGCGGCGCCCGAGCCACCGGAGCCACCCGAGCCGCCCGAGCCGGTCGCGTCGCCTGAACCGCTCGTGCTGCCCGACCCGCTCGTCGGGTCCTCGATCCCCGTGCCCGTCGTGTTCGTCGTGGTGACCGACGTGGTCGGCCCCTCGCCGCTCGAGCTCGTATCGTCTCCGCCCGCCGAGCCCGTCCCGCTCTCCGCGCCGGTGCCCTCCCCCGCACCGCCGCAGGCCACCAAAAGGATCGCTCCAACAAGAGTGAAGAACCGTGTCATCGCATGAACCTCCATCCATCCAGCCTGCCCACGGGCGCTCGATCCCGGTATGTCGGGATGAGCCACGATCCGAGGCATGCAATTGCATGTCACGACTCTCAACGATCTTTCGCGTCGACGCAATAGCTCGATCGCGCTCTCGCATGGAGGCTACTGACAGCAGGCGTCGTGTCATTGCACGGCGACGCCACCCCGCCGCGCGAAATGTACAGCATCACGGGCCACAAATGCTGTTGATATAACGTTTCGTTTTCAGGAAGCCGCGGACCTCACGAATGCTGTTGATGTAGCGTTTCGCTTTCAGGAAGCACGCCCACCTTGAGCTCGCCTCGTACGAGCCCACGACGCATCGCCCCACGACGCACCGCGACCCCATGGGGAGCGACGTTATGGTCCGGGTGGAGAACAACGAGGTCACGGTGCGCCGGCGCCACCGCAAGCGCATCATCGAGCGCCGGGAGGCATCTTCTCGGGGTTCTTGCGCCAGAACTCTCTCTGGCACCACGCCGGGAGGAGCTGCTCCACGATCACCCCTTCTGCGGAGAGCGCCTCTTCGTGCTCGTGCCAGTCGGTGTCGCACGCGTTCACGATGGTGCTTTGACCGCCTTCCGCCCGGTGCGCGAGGTGCGCCGCCACGAGCTTCTTGTCGGAGTTGTCGAAGCGAGCGAGCCGCTCGGGCACGACGGCATACTCGCCGTCGTACTGCACGGAGACGAACGCCGCCGTCCGGAGCTTCTCCATCGCCACGACGATGCCGTAGTCCTGGGCCGTCAGCTTCTTCCTGTACTCGCGCAGGATGCCGCGGGCCCTGTCGATGATCAGGCGGCGCCCGTCATCGGCGCGAAAATCCTTGAGCCACGCGAAGACGATCCTCCGCTCGCTCGTCGGCACGTGGGTGTCCTTGAACGGCGAGGCAGGATCGGCGGCGCTCGCGACGATGAGCACGTTGGTGTCGACGACATGATCAGCCACGTTGCTCGTCCTTCTCCATGCGGTCGAGCATCCGCTCCATCTGCCGCTCGACCTCGCCCACCGTGTCACCGAAGAACTTGTCGGGCCAGTTCGCGACCCGCCCGTACTCGTTCACCTGGAGCGGCTCGAGCACCGAATCCCCTCCGCTGCACCGGGCAAAGTACATGGCGCACTCGTCCGGCGTGATGCGCTCCTCGGCCATCAACGTCTGGATCCGCCGGAAGAGGTGCTCCGAGTGCGTCTCGACGAGGAGCTGCACCCCGCGCTCTCGCACGGCCTCGATGAGCAGATCGCCGAGCGCGGATTGCGCCAGCGGGTGCAGGTGAAGCTCGGGCTCCGACATGATCACCGTCGAGCCCTCGGGCGCGAAGTACGCCGCGGTGACCACGGGCAGGACCTGGGAGACCCCGAAGCCGACGTCGAGCAGGTTCGTCCGGTGGCCTTGGAAGGTGATCATGACCTGGAAGAACGTCGTCGCCTGGCGCTCGATCTCCATCCTGTCCGCGACCCCGAGCCGCGCGAGCCCCGCGGAGACCTGCTCGACGAGGCGACCCCGCTCGGACCCGTCGGCGTGGCGGCCGACGAGGCTCGCGATCAGCGCCGGGATCGCGTGCTCGCCGCTCGATCCGAGCTGTCCTATCGAGCGCCCCGTCCAGGCGTAATGGCGCGTGGGCACGCTCCGGTGGGGCCCGAGGTAGGCGAGCCGCTGGAGCTCCCGCGTCAGCGCGAGCGCGAGATCCTGCGCGTCCGCCCCCGCGGCGCCGAGGGCGGCGACCGCATCGGCCGAGAAGCCGACGGACCGCTCGGGCTCGTAGGTCCGCCGAGCTCGCCGGTCGTCGGGCAAAGGGCCGCCCGGCGCGGAGAGCGCGTAGGCGCCGTCTCGCTGGCGCGCGACGGCATAGGCGCCCTCGACGGTGGCGTACGAGAGCCGCTCCACGTAGGGATTCTCGTCCTCGCCGGCGCCAACCTCCACCTCGTAGTCCACGGAGCCGAGCGTGCGCGGCGCGGCCCCCTTCCCGATGCTCACGGGGCCGAACGTCAGGTGGAAGCCGAGCCCGGCGCGCACGTCGCCCCCGGAGACGACGTCGGAGAGCCTGCCGAGGTCCAGCATCTCACCGGGCTGCCCGCCCAGGTTGAGCGAAAGGAGCCGGTCGGGCGACTCGATGGTTTGCTTCAGGAGCAAGAGCGGCTGGAGCAGGCTCGTCTTTCCGGCCGAGTTGACGCCGAGCACCAGCGTGAGCGGCCTGAGGTCGAACGCATGTGCGCCACGCCAGGACTTGAAATTCCGGAGTCCGAGCTTCGTGAACATCCTCTGTTTCCCTTTCCACGGAGGGCTCGCGCCGCAACGGGGTTCGCTGTTCTGTCGCTCGAAACGCCGGACGCGGCTCAGCGGTCCAGCGGATCGGCCCGGTCGCCCGGCTTCGGACCGGCCGGCGCGGAGGGCGCGGAGGGCGCCGTCGCGGGCGCCCCCGCGCCGCCCGCGTCACCTTCGGCCGCGACGAACCGGACCCGCCCGAACCGCCGCGCCCGGTGGAAGTTCCCCTCGCCCAGGATCGGCGACCACGCCGCCCCGCCGTTGTCCTGCATGGCGTAGAAGTTCATCCGCCACGCGTCCCCCGGCGACGGCGGCGCCGCCTTCGCCTTCGTGAACGAGCTCCACGGGATCTTCGCCTCGACAACGTACCCCCGGTCCTCGTCCGAGTCGTCGTCGAGCGTCCCTCTCAGCGCGACCGCGCTCGCGAGCCCCGCGCTCCACGCCTCATGACCGAAAGGCCCGCTCGGGCCGCCCCTTGGAGCGTTGTAGTCGTCGAACTGCGAGTCGAAGACGAGGTTCTGAGGGTTGATCTGAATTTCGTAGTAGTCTTTGTTATCTCCGTCGCCGTCGGGATCGATCATCACCTCGACGGTGTCCCGCTCCCAGAGGTGCGGGTCGCGCGCGCCCTCGGGGAACCCGCCGGTGATCGTTCTGTCGCTGACGTCGAATCCGACGTAGAGAAACCCATCGTCCCAGAGCAGCCGCGCCTCGCCCTGCGTCGGCAGCGACCGATCCTCGCGGCCCGTGCCCACGTTGACGAACGGACCTGTCGTCGCCGCCGCCTGCCACGCCGGCTCGTCGAGGCGGCCGTCGATGACGATCGCCGCGCCGGGCGCGAGCTTGCGCACCGAGAGCTCTTTCACGACGGCAGGCGGTCGTCTCTGGCTCTGTGCGGCCCCCGCGCCGCTGCTCGCCGGCGCGCGACCCGTCGCCCCGGACGGCGCCGCCTCCTGCTCGCCCCGGCCGCCCCGGGAGCACGCGGCGGCGAAGGCCACGGCGGCAAACGCGAGCGCCCGCACGCGAGCATGCGCGCCGTGCGCGCCGTGCGCACCGTCAGCAACGCGCCGCCGGCAGCAGGGCCCTCGCACGCGGCCGCCGCTACTTGCGCCCCTTCTTGCGGGCGTCGCGCTCGCGCTTGCGCTGCGCCTTCTTCGCGTTGCGCTCGGAGGCGCTGAGCGTCTTCATCTTCGTCATGTTCGGGCCCCCGGCGCCGGCGCCCGGGAAGCCGCCCATGCCCGGCATCCCCAGCCCGGGCATCCCCATCCCCGGGAAGCCCATGCCCGGAAAGCCCATGCCCGGCATCCCCACCCCGGGCAGGCCGCCGCCGGCCATCATCTGCTTCTGCATCTCCCGCATGTTCTTGGCCATGGCCATCTGCTTCATGCCGGGGATCTTGCCCATGAGGCCCATGTTCTGGCCGAGGCCGCTCATCATCTGGCGCATGAACAGGAACTTCTGGACGAGCTCGCTCACCGCCTCGGGCTTCGAGCCCGAGCCCTTCGCGATGCGCTCCACCCGCTTCGGCTCGCGGACCAGCGCGTACGGGTCGCTCTTCTCGAGGCGGGTCATCGACTGGATGATCGCCTCGATGCGGACGAGCTCCCGGTCGTCGAGGTTCACGTCCTGGGGCAGGCCGCCCGGGAACATGCCGCCGAGGGGCAGCTTGTCGACGAGATCCTTCAGCGATCCCATCTTCTGGATCATCCGCACCTGATCGAGGAAGTCCTCGAGCGTGAAGTCGCCCTGGAGCATCCGCGCGGCGTCCTTCTCGGCCTTCTTCTGGTCGACGACCTCCTCGAAGTCCTGCATGAGGCCGACGACGTCGCCCATGCCGAGGATGCGGCTCGCCATGCCGTCGGCGCGGAACGGCTCGAACTTGTCCGTCGTCTCGCCGATGCCGGTGAAGAGGACGGGCGCGCCCGTCACCTCCTTGATGCTGAGCGCCGCGCCGCCGCGGGCGTCGCCGTCGAGCTTCGTCAGCACGACGCCGCCGATCGACAGCCGCTCGTTGAAGCCGCGCGCCGTCTTCACGGCGTCCTGGCCGATCATCGCGTCGACCACGAGGAAGACGTTCTCCGGCTTGGTCGCGTCCTTGATCTGCGCGAGCTCCTGCATGAGCGGCTCGTCGATCGCGAGGCGGCCGGCGGTGTCGTAGATGATGACGTCACGGCCGAGCCGCTTCGCCTCGCCGCGGGCCGCGGCGCAGATGGCGACCGGCGACTCGCCCGGGATGTTGAACACGGGGATCTTGAGCGACTCGCCGAGGACCTTGAGCTGCTCGACGGCCGCGGGGCGCTGCATGTCGGCCGCGACGAGCAGCGGCTTCTTCCCCTGCTTCTCGAGGTAGCGCGAGAGCTTCGCGCAGCTCGTCGTCTTCCCGGAGCCCTGGAGGCCGACCATCATGATGCCCGTGGGCCCGCTGTCGGCCCAGGCGATCTCGTCGCCCTCGTGGGTCATCATCGCCTCGAGCTCGTCGTGGCAGATCTTGATGAAGTGGTCGCTCGCCGAGACCTGGTGGACCTCGCCGGCGTGCTTCACGCGCGTCTCCAGGGTGCGGCCGACCGCGGCCTCCTTGACCCGGGCAAGGAACGCCTTGACCACCCCGATCTCGACGTCGGCCTCGAGCAGGCTGAGCCTTACCTCGCGGAGCGCGGCGTCGATGTTGCCCGCGGTGAGCTCCGTGAGCCCGGCGAGGCGGTTTCTGGCCTGACGAAAGCCCCGTGTCAGCGTGTCGAACATGGCAGGGCGGGTCTTAGCACAGGGGACCGCGAGCGCGGATCCCCTTGCCCTCTTCAACGCCGCGCGACGCGCAGCGCGGGCGCGGCCGGCGCCCCTCCCCGGGGGCGCGCGGCGCGGGCGCCTCGACCGGCGCGGACGACGCGGGCGCGGACGATGCAGGCGCGGACGACGCGGGACGTCACATCCCGCGCCGGCCCGAGCGGCGGAGGATCGCGAGCGCCTCGGCGCACCTCGGCATGACCTCGGCGCTCTCCTTGACCTTGGCGTCCGCCGCGACGAGATCCGCCAGCGCGCCGGGCCCGGCGGCCCCGTCGGGCGCCTCGAGCAGGGCGCGGACGCGCGCCTCGGCGGCCGTCGCGTCGAGCAGCAGGCGGTAGGCCCGCGCGCACGTGTCCTTGGCGCTCGCGGCGGGCGGCGTCGACGCGGGCTGGCGCTCGAGCTCCGCGAGCAGCGCCTCGCGCGCTTCGCGCGGCTCGCTCGGGGCGTCGCGGAGGACGTCGATCGCGTGCAGGAGCGCGTCCGCCTCCTGCTGCTCGGCCGATCGGCCGCACCCGGGCGCCGCCTGGACGATGGCGACGGCGGCGAGCGCCGCGGCGATCCGCTTCGCCGCGGCGATCCGCCGGACGGCCGTCCCTGCTGCGCCCGCCGTCCCTGCTGCGCCCGCCACCGCTGCCGCCCTCGCCTCCCCTGCTGCGCCGGCCGCCCCTGCGCTGCCCGTCGCGCCGGGCCTCGTCGTCACGCTGGGCGCCCTCAGTCGGCCGGCTTCGCGGGCGGGCCCATCTGGATGCGCTCGCCGAGGTAGGAGCCGATCAGCGTGAAGAGCACGCCGATGAGCGCCATGATCACGTACATGAACAGCGGCATCGTCCGGACGGTCTGGCTGTGCAGGAGGTAGAAGACGGTCGGGATCGCGACGAGGAACGACGCGACGACCGGCTCGAGGAACGTCTTTCCGGGCGAGATCATGCCGAGGAGGACGCCGCCGATGAACCAGACGGGGATGGCGACGATCATCCCGTTCGACCCCTCGAAGTCGAGCTGCTGCACGATCATGGGGAGGCCGCCGACGAGGGCCGCGGTGAGCACGCTCTGCAGGACGAGGGCGATGAGGCACCAGAGGATCGAGAAGCCCTCCTGCTGGTAGCGGCGGTGGCGGTCGAGCTCGGAGTCGCGGAAAGGCGCGAGCGAGCCCATCCTGGCGCCGCACGCGATGCAGCGCCCGCTCGCCGTCACGGAGGCGTTGTTCGCGCCGCACGACGGGCACACGATGGAGCTGTCGTTCTTCGAGGGCATCGCGGCTAGGCTAGGCAAGGCGCCGCGTGCGGGCAAGCGCGCGACGCGGCCCCCCGCGCCGCGGCCGGGCGAGCGCGCGGCGAGCTCAGGGGCGGCCCGCGAGGACGATGGGCGGAGCCGCGACCGGTCGCCCGGAGGCGGGCGGTACGAGGCTCGCGGGCCGGCGGCAGACACACGGGCGCGTGGAGGGTGCCGCCACGCGCCGCCCCCCGAGGCGTGTTCGGGCGCCGGCCCGGCGATCGCGTCGCGCGGCTCCTGACGGGCGAAGGCACGGGCTAGACTCGGCGCCCCGCCGATGGACGCTCGCGCGGCGGGGATCCCGCCGGCTGCCGCGAGCCACGCAAGAGGCGCACGAATGGGCCTGGACGCGACCGTGATGTGCAGGTGTTGGCTCGACGGGACGACGCGCACGCCGCCCCCGCACGCGGAGCACGTGGGGTTCGATGAAGAGGGGCAGCTCTGCCTGACGCTCCCAGAGGAGCGTCAGGACGCGCACGACGCGTTCTACGCATGGATGGAGGACTGCTGCCCGCACCCACGCATGTGGCTCGCCTCCGAGTGGATCTCGAACTGGGCAGGTCTCAGGGCGTTCCAGGCGGCGCTCGATCGGATCGGCTGGCAGCACTTCCCGACGCTGCAGGCCGAGCTGCCGGCGGCGAACGGCGGCATGATGCCGGCCGAAGCCAGCGCGCGCGCGCTGGGAGAGCTCGCGCGGTTCGCCGAGCTCGTCGCCTCCGTCCGCTCGGCCTTCCTGGTCGACTCCGGGACCGGTGATGAGCTCTATGACTTCGTTCCGCAGTACGAAGGCATCTTCGTCATGAGCGGCTCGGAGCAGGTCAACCTCGGCTTCGACGTGAATGGCTTCTTCGTGCGGAGCCGCGGAGCGCCTCCCCGCGAGCTGTTCCGCGCCCTGCGCGTCGAGCAGATCCTGCTTGAGCCCGAGCGCACCGAGGCCCACGAGGGCGGCCGCGTGCTGCTCCGGGACCTCGACACGGGACGCGAGTTCGAGTCCAGGGTCGCCGTTCCCGGCGGGTGCATTCCCTGGCCCGACGGTCGAATGCAGGACGACAGGGGGCGCGTCCGGTCCGCGTATCCGCGCTCCTTCCACGTGGCGCAGCGCGCGCTGGGCGTCGCCGATTTCGAGCAGATCCTCGGCTCCCTGCGCCGGGTCTTCGAGGCCTCGGTGGCCACGGGCAACCCGGTGTGCTGGTGCTGAGCCCGCGCACGCGCGCCGGGAGCGTGTCGTTCGCCCGTGCCTCGCGCGCCGCGCCCGACGTCCTGCGCGCCCGGGTCCGCCACGCCCGAGCCCGCTCCTCCCCTCGCCCGAGGACCGGCGAGACGGCGGGTGCACCGCGGCCGGCGCTCCGGCTATATACTCGATGAAGCGTGCCCACCGACCCGACCTCGACCCTGGAATCCATGACGTCCGGCCCGCGCGGCCCGGGCGGCGATGGCCTCGACGTGGCGGGGCCCGATCCGGAGCTGCTCGCGCTGCCGTCGCCGCCGAAGCAGGAGCGCACGGTCACGGTGGCGCTGATGGCGGCGACCGCGATCGCCGCGCTGTGGATGGCCGTCGCGCTGCTCGGGGAGGCGCGTTACGCGCTGTCGCCGGGCCAGCCGGCGGACGTGGGAGAGCTCGCGTCGCTGCGGCCGCAGGCGGATCTCGCGAACCGTTACGTGCGGGCCGTCGGCCTGCTCGGGACGCGCGGCGCGATCCGGTACGGGCGCGCCGCGGAGGGCGACTCGTTCCGGCTGGCGCCGGTGGCGGGCAACCCGGGGCTGTGGGTGGAGATCCGGGTGCCGGAGGGCTTCGAGGGCCCGCGCTTCGTCCCGCCGAGCACGTTCGCGGGGCGGCTCGTGCCGTTCGAGAGCGCGGGCATCCGGCACGCGCGGCTGGCCGCCGAGGTGGAGGAGCAGGCGGGGATGGCCGTGACGGACGACGCCTGGCTGCTCATCGACGGCAGCTCGCCGCGCGCGTCGCGCTGGGCGGTCGCGCTCGTGGCGCTGTTCCTGGGCTTCGCGGGCTGGAACCTGTTCGGCATCGCGCGGGTGCTGCACCGCGTGCGGGACGACGCGCGCCGCGCTTCTTGACGCGCTCGCGGCAGGGGAGCAGGACGCTCCCTGCCCACCGATGCCCAAGGTCACCTTCGTCAACGAGCACAGGACGGTCGAGGCCGCGCCGGGTCGTCTCCTCAGCGACATCGCGGCCGAGCTCGGGATAGCGGTCTGCCGCGAGGCGTTCCGGGGCACCGGCATCGGCGATTACACGTGCTGGGTGAAGGGGGAGCCTGGCGCGACGTCGCCCCCGACGTTCCTGGAGAAGCTGCTCGGCGCGCGGGGCCAGCGCCGGATGGCGAACAGGACGCGCGTGCTCGGCGACGTGCAGGTGTGGACCCAGGCCGGCCCTGGCAACCGGCTGCGCGCGCCGCGGCCGATCGCGCCGCCGCCGAGCCCGGCGACGGATCCGGAGGCCCCGCGCAAGCCGATCGACGCGAGCGGCAGCGCGGCGTTCCCGTACGGCGATCCGCGCGCGGTCGGCCACGGCAAGCGCGAGCCGATCGCGGCGGGCGCGCTCGAGGCAAAGGCCGCGAAGGAGAAGAAGGCGAAGGCAGCTCCGGCGAAGGCGGCGGAGGGCGCGGCGCCGGAGGCGGCGGCGGAGGGCGCGGCCTCCGCCGCCGTAAAGGCGCCGAAGGCTGCTGCGAAGGCGCCGAAGGAAGCGGCGCCCGACGCCGCCAAGGCGCCAGAGGCCACGCTGCCGGAGCCTGCCGCCAAGGCGCCGGAGGCCGCGGCGAAGACACCCGAGGCCGCCGAGGCCGTGGCGACGACGCCGGAGGGCGCGGTGACGGACCCTGCTGCGAATGCGATGGAGATCGCGACCCTCGACGCCGCAAAGGCGCCAGAAGCCCCGGAACCCGAGGCCGCAGCAAAGGCGCCCGAACCTGCAACGGCAGCCAAGGAGACCGGCGGAGGGGCGTCGGAGTAGCGATCGTTGCGCGTACACGCAGCGCTGACGCGAGCGGAGGCGGAGAGGTCGACGTGCCTGTTGGCTCGAAGCTCCTCGCGCCTCTGACGCCTTGTACCAGGGCGTGAGTATGTTCTTAAGGCGTTGAAGCGGCTTCGTCGAAAGGATTGAGGAGCTACACGCCGGTACACGCGACGTCACAGATGTTGCGGTTGACCAGGATGAGGTTGTGCACAAGGGCCGTGGGGGGGGCGAAGAGACCATCGGCGATTGGCAGTCTGTCGGGCACGGACAGGCGGCCTCAGGTTCTTGCGATCTCCTGAGTGACTGGCAGGTTGCGCCCACCAAACGAGATGAGGATGCGGTAGATCCCTAGCCCTATCTTCCCCGCAAGCACGTCGTCCAGTCAGCGCCGAGCCCCGGCAGCGCTTCCTCCTGCCCCTGCCGAACCCTCCGCAGCGCCTCCCCCTGCGCCTCCCCGGTCTCGGCAACGCTTCGCCCACCCCTGCCGGGTCTCCCCAGCACGGGTGCTCCGGAACGCGCACGCCCCGACGCCGCCCCGGTCGCTCGTCGACAACCGTCCCCTGCGCCGGCGCATCCCGCGCCCCAGCCCCCGCTCCCATGTCGCAGTGCGCCGCGGTCGACGCGGGGCCGCGCTCCAGGTTGTGTGGCTGCCCCCGGCGCCCGGCGTGCTATGCACGCGCCGATGAGCGACGTGGTGGTGATCGGCGGCGGCGTGGCCGGGTGCGCCTCGGCGCTGGCCCTGGCGCGGCGCGGGCTGTCCGTCCGCGTCCTCGAGCGCAACCAGGGCGAGGGCGCTTCGTGGGCGGCGGCGGGGATCATCGGCCCCCAGCTCGAGGCCGCGGGCGACGGCCCCCTCGCGCGGCTCTGCCTCGCGAGCCGCGCCCTGTACGCGGAGCTCGCCGCCTCGCTCGTCGAGGCGACGGGGATCGACGTCGGGTACCGGCAGAGCGGCGCCCTGCGCGTGGCGTTCACCGCCGAAGGACGCGAGGAGATCGCGCGCGAGCTCGCGTGGCAGCGGGAAGCCGGCCTCACCGTGGAGATCTGCGACGGCGACGGGGCCCGCGCGCGCGCGCCGGCGCTCTGCGACGAGGTCGCCGGCGGCGCGTGGCTCGCCGACGAGGCGCGCATCGATCCGCCGTCGCTCATGCGCGCGCTGCGCATCGCGGCGGAGCGCGCGGGCGTGTTGTTCAGCACCGGGGCGACCGTCCGGCGCATCGTGGTCGAGCGGGAGCACGCGCGCGGCGCGCAGCTCGAGGACGGCACGAAGATCGAGGCGGGCTGGACGGTGCTCGCCGCCGGGAGCTGGTCGTCCCTCCTCGAGGCGTCGGGCCTCGCGCCCTCGGCGGTGCGCCCGGTGCGCGGGCAGATCGTCGAGCTCACGCCGGCGTCGCCGGTGCTCTCGCAGGTGGTCTACGGCCCCGGCTGCTACCTGTCGCCGCGCGACGACGGGCGCGTGCTCGTCGGCGCGACCATGGAGTTCGCCGGCTACGTCACCGCGGTGACGTCGCGCGCCGTGCGCGACCTCCTGACCGCGGCGCTCCGGCTCGCGCCCGCGCTCGGCGACGCGCCGATCGGCAGGACGTGGGCCGGCCTCCGGCCCCACCCGAAGGACGCGCTGCCGATCCTCGGCGAGGGGGAGATCGCGAATCTGATCTTCGCGACAGGGCACTTCCGCAACGGCGTCCTGCTCGCCCCGGTGACCGCGAAGATCGTGGCGGCGCTGATCGCGGGAGAGGAGCCGCCGCTCGATCTGTCGCCCTTCTCCGCCAGGCGAGCCGGCATCACCGGCTGAGCGCGACGGCGAGGTGTGCGCACCTGGCGCGGCGAGCTGAAGGTCGTCCGCGCAAGCATTGATGCGCGGAGACCCTCGTGATTGCTCGGCGCGACAGCGCCTGAGCCCGCTGGACACTCTGCCCGATGGGAACGACGCCAGCGTGAGGGTGGTACCCCGCTGAGCTCCCTCGCGAGGCAAACGCTCATCGAGGAGCCTCGATCGCCAGCCGTGAATCGACCACAGCCCATTCGGACAGCAGACAAGATACTGACAGACATCCTTTTTCCAGGAGGGCGGCCAGACAAGCAAGGCAATGAGCCGTCGACCAGGAGCAGGCTCCCCAGCACCGGCTTGACATCGCCGGGGAATATCGTATCTCATCTCCTTCAGAGCTTTGATCTTGCTTGGTGGCATCATCACGCACACTGCCTTGAGGTCGGTGAAATGATCCACCGAAAGGAGAACACCTTGAACTTACGCACTGCCGTTCCCACACTGTGCGTCGCCATGGCGGCTGTTCTCGCGGGCTGCGTCGTAGGCGCCGACACAGGCGCTGGCGAGGGCTCTGTGACAGGCAGCGATGAAGTCGGCGGCCAGCAATCATCGTCGCTCTCTGCGGGTTGCACGGTTCTCCTCACGCCGGCGAGCCTCGTCGCGAGCGTCGCGCAGGCCGAGAACCCGGCGGCGAACGTCGGCGATGGCAGCCTGGCCACCCGCTGGTCGGGCCGCGGCAAGGGCGCCTACGTGACGGCGGACCTGGGCGCGACCCAGCGCATCTGCGGCATCTCTCTCGGCTGGTACAACAGCGGGGTCGATGGGCGCATCTACGACTACGCGCTCTCGACGTCCACGGACGGCAGCACCTTCTCGCCGCTCTCCGCGGGGAAGAGCCTGCCGAGCACCTCGCTCCAGCCGATCGAATTCGAGGCCGTCGACGCGCGGTACGTCCGCCTCACCGTCAACGGGAATACCGTCAACGACTACGCCAGCGTGACGGAGCTTCAGATCACCGCCAGCGCGGCCCCCGCCAGCGCCTTCGTCCATCCGGGCATCCTGGTCAGCAAGGGACAGCTGGATTTCGTCAAGACGAAGATCGGCGGTGGTGCGCAGCCCTGGACCAAGGAGTACCAGCTCGCCAGGGGCTCGAGGCACGCGAAGCGGGACTACGTCGCCAGCCCGGTGCCGATCGTGAAGTGCTCCACGCCCGGCTCGAAGCAAAAAGCCATCGATATGGGCTACGAGCAAGCGGGCTGCAGCGAGATCGTCGACGACGCGAACGCCGCCTATACGCAGGCGCTGCTCTGGTACTACAGCGGCGACGCACAGTATGCCGAGAACGCGCGGCGCATCCTCAACGCCTGGGCGCGCACGATGACCGCCATCCTGTTCGATCAGCCCCGCTTCCCGGACACCAACGGTCAGGTCTACGCCAACGGCCATTTCGTCGCTGGCTGGGGAGGCACCAACTTCCTGCGGGCCGCGGAGATCTTGCGTTACACGTACAGCGGCTGGACGGCCGAAGACACGGCGCTGCAAGAGAACCACTTCAAGACCGTCTACTGGGACCTGGTGAAAGACGGCTGGACGGGCGGCGCGAACCGGACCTCCGTGATGAACGAGACGGCGCTGGGCATCGCGATCTTCACGAACGATCGCGAGAAGTACGAGTACGTCGTGAGCCAGGTAGAGCACTCCAGCAAGGCCATGATCTACATGCCGAGCGACGGCGGCCAGCCGCTCTATCCCATGTATCAGGGCCGGCCGCGCTACACCAACGACGCGAAGGGCGATCTCGCGGGGATCTGGAGCAAGCCGACGCGCTACATCGCCGGCCTGGAGCAGGAGACCTGCCGCGACCTCGGGCACATGCAGATGGGCACGAGCTCGCTGGCGAACATGGCAGAGACCCTCCGCATCCAGGGCGACGCTCGCAGCGCCTACGGCGACGACCCGGTCCATCACGAGAACCGCCTGCGGGCGGCGCTCGAGCTGAACGCCGATTACGTGCTGCAATACCTTGACAACACGGGCAATCGGGTCGGCGTGAAGGTGACGCCCGCGGGCTGGATGCCGGCGCGAAACTGGCCGTGCAGCAGCTTCGCCGAGACCGCCGGCGGCGGCTCGGCGGTCATGGGCTGGGAGATCGGGTACAACGAATTCCGCAATCGGCGCGGGATCGGCATGCCGAAGACCGAGGAGCTCATCACACGCGTCAGGGCGATGAGCAGCGCCGGGACCCGGGTCGGCAACCACATCGGCTGGGAGACGCTGACGCACGCGGGCGCGCCCTAGCCGCCCCCGACCCCGGTCGTCCCGAGCACGGGCTCCCTCGCGCCGCGGGAGCCCCCTGCGCCGTCGCCCGCCACCGTCGATGTGAGCCGGGCCTCATCACCGCCGAGATCCCGCGCGTCAGGAACTTTTCTCGGGGCTCGCCGTGTCCTGAGAGTGTCCGGAGAGCGAGGCGGCGCACGGCCCTCCCGCTCCCGGTCCAGCCCATGCCCACGTCTCCCCACGCCTCGTTCCTCGATCGGCTCCTCGCCGAGCTCCCGTGCCTCCTGCGCGCGGCGCGCCGCCTGACGCGCTCGGAGCAGGACGCCGAGGATCTGGCGCAGGCGACGATCGTGCGCGCGATCGAGCGTCACGCCGACCTGCGCGAAGAGGATCGCATGCGCGCGTGGCTGCTCCGCATCGAGCGATCGGTGCTGCTCAACGCGACGCGCGGCGCGCGGCAGCGGCTCGAGGTGATCGAGGGCGGCCGCGGCGCCGAGTCGGTGCCGGAGCCGCAGGGCAATCTGGAGGCGGAGCTGCTCGAGCGCGGCTTCGCCGACGAGGTCGAGCGCGCGCTCGCGCGCTTGCCCCCGGAGTGGCGCGAGGCGCTGCTCCTGCGGGAGGTCGAGGAGCTCTCCTACGAGGAGATCGCCGATCTCCAGGCGTGCCCGGTGGGCACGGTGCGATCACGGCTCTCGAGGGCGCGGCTCGCGCTCGTCGAGGGCCTCTCCGAACGATGCGAGGAGGCGTCATGGCAGGCTGCAACCGCGAGTGGTTCGAGAACATTTCGGCGTGGCACGACGGCGAGGTGACGCCCGAAGACGCGGCGCGGATCGAGGCGCACGTCGCCGGCTGCGCGCCCTGCCGGCGCGCAGCCGAGGTCCTCGGCGGCGTGCGGCGCGCGCTCGTCGCGAAGGCGGACGGGGAGGTCCCGGAGCGCCTGCGCGATCGGGCGGAGGCCGCGGCGCGGAACGCGCGCGCGCGGCGGCGCGGCCCCTGGGCGATCACGGCCGCCCTCGCCGCGGCCGCGGCGGCCGCCGCGCTGCTCGTCGGCAGCCCGAGCCGGGGCGTGAGCGCGGCGATGGCCGACGAGCTCGTGAGCCACCACGTGCGCGGCTTCGCGCGAGAGCGCCCGTGCGACCTCGAGTCCTCCGATCCGGGCGCCGTCGCCGGGTGGCTCGAGGGGAAGCTCGGCTACGCGGTGAGCGTCCCGGCGGTGTCCGGCGCCCGGCTGCTCGGGGCGCGCCTCTGCCAGATCGGCGGCACGCGCACGGCGGCGCTCATGTACGCGAGCGGGGACAAGCCGCTCACGGTGTTCGTGCCGCCGCCCGGGTCCGGCGCCGCGACGGCGGCGCGCGCGCTCGCAGGGCGCGGCGTGGGGTGCACCCGGGGGCCGCTCGGCAACGCGATCTGCGCGAGGAGCGTGGAGCAGCCGGTGCTCGCGGTGGCTGAAGTGGACACAGCGGCGCTCGCGCCGGCGCTCTTCGGGCGCTGATCCCGTCGATCACGAGGACCCATGACGATCGGTTCATTGCTGGCGCTCTTCGGCGCGGGGCTCCTGACGTTCGCGTCGCCCTGCGTGCTCCCCATGCTCCCCGTCTACCTGTCGGCCCTCGGCGGCGCCGGGGCGCTCGGCGGCCCGGACCCGGCGGCGGCGAGGCGCGGCGTGCGCCTCGCCGGCATCGGCTTCGCGATCGGCCTCGCGATCGTGCTCGTCGCGCTCGGCGCCGGCGCCTCGGCGATCGCCGCGGTCCTCGCGCCCCACCGGCGCGCGTTCACCGTCGCGTCCGGCGTGCTCCTGGCGCTCTTCGGCGCGAAGCTCCTGGGCGTGCTGCGCCTCCCGTGGCTCGAGCGCGAGGCGCGCCCGCTCCTCTCCCGCCTCCCGGCCGCGGGCGGCTTCTGGGGGGGCATGCTCTTCGGGATCGCCTTCGCGGCGGGGTGGACGCCGTGCGTCGGCCCGGTGCTCGGCGCGGCGTTGACCTACGCGGCCAGCGCGGGCGCGAGCCCGCTCACCGGCGCGATCCAGCTCGGCGCATACGCCGCGGGCCTCGCCGCGCCGCTCGTCGCCGCGGCCTTCGTCGGGCCGGCGGCCGTCGCGCTCGCGCGCCGCCTGATGCCGGCCACGCCGGCCCTCCAGCGCGTGACGGGGGCGCTGCTCGTGGCCGCCGGGATCGCGGTCGCCGACGGCCGCCTGGACGCCCTCTCGCCGGCGCCCGCGACGGCCGTGGATGCGGGCGCGCCCTGCGAGGTCGGCCCCGCCGGCGCGTGCGCGGCCCCGGAGGGCGCGGTGGCGCAGGGCGACGTCGCGCTGCCCGAGGGGATGCCTCGGCTGCTCGAGTTCGAGAGCGCGCACTGCCCGGTATGCGAGCGCATGGCGCCGCTCGTGAAGGAGCTCGAGGGGCGCTGCGCCAAGGAGGCCGGCACCGTCCTGCGCATCCAGGTCGACGATCCGCGCGGGCGGGCCCTCGCCGCCCGCTACGGCGTGCGCTTCGTGCCGACGTTCCTCAGCGTCGACGCCGCCGGGCAGGAGGTGGAGCGCGCCGTCGGCGAGCTGCCCGCCCAGCGGCTCGCGAGCCTCATCGGCGACGTCCGCGGCGAGGCGTGCCCCCCTGCCATGTGAGCCCCGACGGCGGGGCTCGCTGCCCCCTTCATCCCGGAGGCCGCCCGAGCCTCGCGGAGCGCCGTGTACCAGCGCTCAGGCGGGAGACATCGTTCCACGACTGGCTACGTCGCCGCGAGCCGCGCGCGCACCTTGGCGAGCACCGCGACGTCGGCGGGCGGGAAGAGCTCGTCCCGGAGATCGGCCGCCTCGGCCCAGCGCACGGCAGCGACGTCGAGCGCTGCAGGCGCGGGCGAGCCCTCGGCGAGGGCGGCGGCGTAGAAGAGGAGGAGCACCGGCTTCTTCGGATAGCGGTGGTAGGTCACCTCGACGATGTCGCCGACCTGGGCCTCGACGCCGATCTCCTCGCGCAGCTCGCGGATCAGGGCGTCCCGCGGATCCTCGTCGGCCTCGACCTTGCCGCCGGGGAACTCCCAGGCGCCCTCGAGGTGCGCGCCCGCCTTGCGCTGCGTGAGCAGGACGCGGCCGCGCTCGATGATGACGGCGGCGGCGACGAGGACCGGGGGAGGAGCGGGGACGGGCGTGGCGGACATGGGCGCGTAGGATGTCGGTCGTGGCGCGCAAGACAAGGGCGAACGGCGCGCTCGACGCTGCACATCCCTCGGAATCTTCATTGCCTTGCACGGCTGGGATTTCTCACCCCCCGAGATGTGCCCTGTCGGGGGATAGGGCCACCCGGTCTCGGGGCCAATTCCAGCCGATGAGCCGCCGGAGCAGGCGGCGAGGAAGGAAGAAAGGAAGAGGAGACAAGGACAGTGGCAGCGACGCCGACGCTCATGGGGGTTCCTTGGCGCGAGCCACGACGCGTGGCCGCGGCAGCATACCCTGCAGCGACGTCAGGCGTACGCGACAGGTTGCGAACCCGCCGCCTGTCCCGCCCCACGACGGCCCCGGTCGCAGCGCTTGAGACGCTCCGAACGCCGCCGCCTGGACCCGACACCCCTTCACGCCTCGCTGCCGGAAACGTGCTGAGCCGTCCCGCGGGCGTGGTTCGATCTTGCTCACCCCGGGCGTGAATGGGATCCTCGACACCTGCTTGCCGCCAGCTCAGCTGGGCTGACCCCGCATCGAAGGGGCGTCCTGCCCGTGGCGCCTTGGTCAGCGTCAAAGAGGGTATCATGAAGGGAACCGACACCTCGGCCGCAGCGATCCGGAAACTCGATTTATCCTCCTCGCGGCGTGAGGACACCCGAGTGGGAGGCGGATGGCGCGGCCGGGCGGTGCTGCGCGCCGCCGCCGCCGCGACGGCCCTCCTCGCGATCACCGCGCTCTTCACCGGATGTCCATTGTGCAACGGGAACGACGTCGGTTGCGGGGACGGCGTCAAGATCTCGGGGCCTATCGGGCTCGCCGCGAATACGTCGGCGCACATCGAGGTCCGGGCCTGCTGGAACAGGCGGTGCGGGGAAGCGACGCTCGGCTCGGAGCCGGGTGATTTGCCGAGCTCGCCGAGCCCTGCCAACGGCGCGAGCGCCGATATCGACGGCGGGCGGTTCAGATTCGCGCTCTTCGACGTCGACCCGAGCAACGCCGAGTGGGAGCTCTCGATCGATTTCTCGCCGGACGTCGATACGGAGCTCGAGGACGGGGACGTCTATTCGGTCAGCGTCATCGACGCCGACACGCAACGCGAGCTCGTGAGCCTCGAGCACAGCATCTCCTACCGTGAAGTCCAGCCCAACGGCGAGGGCGCCTTCTGCACGTCGTGCGACGTCGCGGGGATCAAGCTCCCTCCGCCCGCTGCTCAGTGATCACGAGGTTGATTTCGTGAGCCGCTGCTTCGCTCCGGCGAAGGGCGCCCCGGAAGATCCGGTGACCGGGGGGGCGCTCCCTGCATGCTCACCCCCTACTGGGCCAAAGAGCTGGGAAGTCGATCATGTGTTCCTTGCGACGCCCGACGTGGGCATCGTCGAGCGGATGCTCGCCGAGTTCGGCCTGAGCTTCAGCCGCCACGCGGTGCATGAGGGTCAAGGGACCGCGAATGCGTGCGCGGCCTTCGAGAACGCTTTCTTCGAGGTCCTCGGCGTCCACGATCTGGAGGAGCTGAAGACCGAGATCGTTCGGCCGCTGGGGCTACACGAACGCGTTCATTGGGCCGAGACCGGCGCATGCCCGTTTGGCATCTGTTTCAGGACAATCGATGCCGGAGGCGCCGGGGACTGGCCCTTCGAGACCTGGGACTACAAGCCGAAATACATGCCGACGGGCATGAGCATGCCCATCGTGACGCCGCGAGGGTCCCTGGCGGAGCCCATGATCTTCGTGGCGCCCCAGACCATCAGGCGGACCACCCCGATCGAGTCGCGATCGCATCGTGGCGCGCGCCGGACGCTGACGCGTGTACGGCTGCAACGGCCAGCGGAGAGCCCGCCGCTCTCGTCGGGCGTGCGTTGGTTCGTGGACCAGGGCATGCTCTCGATCGATCGCGGGGCGGCTTACTCTCTCGAGCTGGAGTGGGATCACGGTCACGAGGGGCAATCGCACCAGTTCCCCGCAGAAGTGCCGCTCGTCATGCGCTGGTAGAGCAGGCTTTCGCTGTACGTTGGGGGAAGCACGAGCGCTCGCCCGGCCAGGCGGTGGCGCGTCTGTTCCTCCTCGACTACTTCACGACGGGCAAGCTCGACGTCGACGTGGGCGAGGCCGTGGTCCGCGGCATCGCCGAGGGCTGCAAGCAGGCCGGCTGCGCGCTCATCGGCGGCGAGACGGCCGAGCTGCCCGGTATGATCCGGGCGCGAAGCCGTCGACCCGCTAGATATCACGAGTCCAAGACATCGGAATCATTGAAATCAGACCACCATTGTCGGTTTGACGAGGTCGTCCGGATGCCTTCGCGGGCGAGCGCCTGCGACAGCTGCGTCCGGCTCTCGCTCCAAGCGCTGATAGCCACTGACTCCAGCCGCATCACCTCTCGTGCATTCTCGATCAGCAGGAGTGCCCGCTCGCTGGTGTCGCAGCGAACCACACAGAACGAGATTCCAAGTGGAGCTCTCGCCTCGCGGACCCAGAGGTCCTCCCCCTCATAGCTGGAGACGAGGCGGTCCGTGCACTCAGGAACAGGTCGGAGTCCGAGCCGCTCCGCGATGAGCCCCCGCGATAGGTGCGAATCCAGCGGGAAAGCCAGCTCGACGCGGAGTCGCTCGGCCTCCGCTAGACCGTCCTCCACCGCGAGGATCTCGAGCCATGTCCGGAGCTCGCCTGCCACAAAGTCCATCTGCTCAGGCATATTTGCGTACACCCAAAGTCCGCCTTCGCCGGACCACAGGATGAGCTTCCAGTCGTGCCATGCTCCCACGGCAACGAGCTGCAAGTCCTTCCACGACCAGAGCGGCCAGTGGACAAGGCGAAGGCCGGTCGGAAACGACTCTGCTCCGCCTTCGAAATCGAGGAGCGACTGAGCTCGCTCTGGGAGCATCTCGCGCGGAAGCAGCCCCAGCCACAGTGCGCCGTCCGGCATCTCGTGCTCGCGGGGCATGACCACACAGCCTCCGCCCACGAGTCCGCGTATGGACTCGACCAGCGCCGAAGGCGCAGGGACCGGCGGCGCAGCGACGCAGACGGCCCCTTGGTCCTGCAGGTAGCGATCGAGCCGAGGCGAGCCGAGCGCCGGCGCGCGGCAGCGGTGCTGAGTCGCTTCCTCGCGGACGATGTCGAGCCGTGCGACTGCTTGATCCAGCACGAAATCGCCCTGAATCACGTGTTCATCAGTCACCCACACACGGCGCGAAGTGAAGGCGGACGCGTCCGTGTAGAGAGGAGCAGCCGTGGGCACCGATAGCCCTGGAAGCTCGCGCACAGCGACGCAAGCCCCCACGTCGAGCACCGCCCGGGCACCTTCATGGGCGCAGAACCGAAGCACGTCCCCGAGCACTGCCAGCGTGCGCGTGAAGATGCGCGGCTGCGCGACGACGACATCGTCCGCTCGTAAGGAGCGAACCACCTTCTCCAGACGGTGAAAGCGAGAACCGCTCACTCAGTCGCGTCCAGAACGCCTGCGCGGCCCGTCGACGGCGCACGACGAGCGCAGGCCAGAAAGCGCCAAAACAGTCCACGCACGCCATCAGCGCCACATAGTCGCGCCACAGGCCGACACCGAGGCCACCAAAGGAGTCTAGGTAGAGCGCGCCCTTCCAACGATCCCACGCGAAGAGGCGGCGCTCACCGCGGCCCATCGAGGGCACCGTGCTGGGCGCGAGCGCGCGGGCAGCGGGGTAGCCGAATGCTGCCCCCCCGAGGAGCGGGAACCCACGGCGACCCGTCAGATCAAAAAGCTCTTCGTCCTCGACGGGTGTCGGTGAATCCGGCCGAAGGCTCACGCCAGGAACGATGGGCGCTTGGCGGAGCTGCTCGCACGTCGCAGGAGCCCATCGCTGCATCAGAGCTTCGTCCATCTCTTCCCATCCCAATTCCAGGCACCAGGCTCCGCCGCTCTGCCTTCTTTGTTCATAAACATACCCTCCCTGGTCGGCGACTGTGTCCTGTTCGCCCCAGGCACCCATGATGGGTCGTAGTTCGGCCCTGTTGTGTTCTGAGAAGGGTTGCTGCCGCTCGTGAATCCCCCAGGCACCGTCTGCAGTCCCGGGGGAGGCAACCCTGCAAGGTTCCAGAGGCGGGGGACCGTCTGAGAGCAGTTGGGACATGCCTGCTCAAGCTGACTTTTATCACTCCCTCTGTATGATTTCACACCACCGACGCTCCCGAGCGCTTCTCCCAGGTGCTGCTGCCAGTTCTCATGACCTGGCCTGCACATCTTCCCCGTGTCCTGCTCCCATTGCTTCAATGTGCCGGGGTTCATGCCGGGAATCGCGGGAATGTTCGGGACCGGCGCCGTTCGTGCCATGGCGGCCATAGTCGATAGACACACCCCGCCCTGTCAAGCCGGGCAGCCTCTGTGCGACGCAGATCTGGAATTAGCAATAGCGGCATCGAGAGAATGACCCGCGTCCGGCATGCGGGGCCGCGGCTCGCCGCGCCGAACTGACGCGCGATCGACCGCTGTTCAGGCTCGCTCGACGGCTGCACCGAAGTCGCGGCGGGCTCGTCCTCGCCCATCTCCGTTTCAACTCCGTGATCGTGCGTCGCGAGCGCAGGTCTCGCCCGATCGCCTCGTCGCTGCTGGAGGATCGGCGTGAGCAACGCGAACAGGCCCGAGTTCTTCACGTGCGTACGCTCGTCTTGCTTGCCCAGGATCATGGCAACAGCCTCGAGCAGGTGCCCCTGGCCTTTTGCGCGCGCGGCACGCATCCCTGACCCTGCAAAAAACGCGGTCTGGTGGCTTCATCAGTCTGCAACCTCGCAAGAGCCGAGCGGCAGCCCGACGCTACAGTCTCGTGCAAACCAGGACCGCCAGCTCCACTCGCCGGAGGCGGCCTCCGCGCCCGGCGGAAGATCGAGCTTACGGACGCCGCAGATCCCTGTAGCATGGTTCAAATGCGGGCAAATCAGCGGTCATGGCTGCGGCGGACGAGCGGCGCCCCCGGCAGACCGACGATAGAAGGCACTGCAAGCCATCGATTTCGACAAATTTAGCGAACGAATGAACTCCGAATCTGACGGGGCCTACGCGGTACTTGGCGCCGCGCTGCTCGATGTCAAGCTGGATACGCTGTTCCACCGGCACCTTCAAAGCTTCCACGAAGAGCTCCTTGGCGCGAGCCGCCCTATCGGATCCTTTACCACGCGGATTCAATTGGCAAACGCGCTGGCGCTTGTCAGCGACAGTAGGGGCGCAAGGGAGTGTTCAACCGCCGGCCGTCACAGAAGCGGCGCAGGAAGCCCCCTCGTCGTGTGATGCTGGCGAACATGGCGTTGCAGCCTGCTGGCCCCTTACCGCCTGATCACCGTCGCGACCCGTGCCCTCCCCGACCATGGCCACCGTCTCCGCGCCAAGGATGAACGCGCCCGGATTCATGCCAGGAATCACGGGGATACTCGGGACCGGGACCGCGCGCGCCATGCCGGCCACTGCCGAGAAGCGTTGCACGCGACGTACAGCAGCCCACCATCCTCCCCGCACTGCCCAGCCAGCCGGCCGTTCTGGCGGGGCTGCTCAGCAGAGACGAGCCGGGCGACCCCGAAAGCGGCCCCGAGAGCGAGCCCGCTTCCCTTTGCCGCCGAGGTGTGGGATGCGCCTGCCATGAGCGTCACGTACCGGGAAGCCGGGGTCGATATCGATGCAGGGGACGCGCTCGTCGAGCGCATCAAGCGGCTCGCGAAGCCGACGCGCATCCCCGAGGTGCTCGCCGACGTGGGCGGCTTCGCCGGGCTGTGCGCGCTGCCGGGCGGGCTGTCCGAGCCGGTGCTGGTCAGCGGCACGGACGGGGTCGGCACCAAGCTGAAGGTGGCGTTCGCGACGGGCGTCCACGACACGGTGGGCATCGATCTCGTCGCGATGTGCGTGAACGACGTGCTGACCGTCGGCGCGCGGCCGCTGTTCTTCCTCGACTACTTCGCGACGGGCAAGCTCGACGTCGACGTGGGCGAGGCCGTGGTCCGCGGCATCGCCGAGGGCTGCAAGCAGGCCGGCTGCGCGCTGATCGGCGGCGAGACGGCCGAGCTGCCGGGCATGTACGCGGACGGCGAGTACGACCTCGCCGGGTTCGCCGTGGGCGTCGTCGAGCGGTCGCGCATCCTCGACGGCAAGCGGATCGCGGCCGGCGATGCGGTCATCGGCGTGGCGTCGAGCGGGCTGCACTCGAACGGCTTCTCGCTCGCGCGGCGCGTGCTCGAGAAGGAGATGGGCCTCACGATGAGCGACCGCGTGGCCGACCTCGGCGGCACCGTGGGCGAGGCGCTGCTGACGCCGACCCGGATCTACGCCCGCGCGATCACGGCGCTCCTCGCGGCTTGCGGCGATGCGGTCCGGGGGCTGTCGCACATCACGGGCGGCGGCCTGCCGGGGAACCTGCCGCGCGTGCTGCCGGACGGGCTGGGCGCGCGGCTCGACCTCGGCTCCTACCAGCGGCCGGCGGTGTTCCAGGTGCTCCAGCGCGGCGGCCCCGTGGAGGAGGCCGAGATGCGGCGCACGTTCAACCTCGGCGTCGGGCTGGTCGCGGTCGTGGAGAAGGGCGCCGCGGACCGGGCCATCGAGGCGTTCGCAAAGAGCGGCGAGCAGGCCTGGGTGCTCGGCGAGGTGGTGTCGGTCGGCGACGTGCCGTTCGAGGAGCGCGTGCTGTTCGGATGAGCGGCCCGGCGCCGGCGCCGGTGAGGGCGATGCGCGGCGCGCGGGCCCGGATGCGCCGAGCGGCCCGCGCGGGCCGCGCGGCGCGAGCTCAGCCGCCTTCGAGCCGCGATCGCAGGTTCTTGATCGCCTCGTCGATCGCCCGGCTCTTCTTGTAACAGGGCCTCACCGTCGTCTCGAGCACGACGAGGGTGCGCTCGTCGCCCTCGGAGACGGCGCGCTCGAGGAACGGGAGCTTCTCGCCGCACGTGGCGTCGCGCAGCTCGAAGGAGATCCGGACCGCGGGGGTCCCGCGGGCCGCGATCTCCGGATCGCGGAGCAGCTTCGCGGCCCGGGTGGCCGGCGTGGAGCGGCCGCGGGTCTCGACGATCTCGTAGAGCACGTCGATGCCCGCCGCCCCGAAGCGGCTCGAGAGCGCGTCGAAGACCTTGTCGGCGTGCTCCTCGCCCGTCTTCGCGATGGCGATGGCGACGTTGCGCGCCGCGATCGCGATCGCGCGCTCGCGGAGCGCCGCCGGATCGCGCTCCGCGAGCTGCTGGATCGCGTCGGCGGCCTTCACCCAGCGGCGCGCCCTGACGGCGTCGGTGAGCGCCTTCCGGGCCGCTTCATCGGGCGGGGGTTCGGCCGGCGCGTCGGGCGCCGCCGGCGCAGCGGCCTCGGGCGCCGGCGCCGTGGGCGCGGGGGTCTCGGGGACGGCGGCGACGTCGGCCGGGGCCGGCTCGCTCGTGGCGAGCGCGCTCGCGGGAGGCCTCGCGGAGCCGAGCTGAGGCTCCGGCTCGGGCGGGGCGCGCCCACCGCCGGCGAGCGCCGCGATGACGGCCGCCGCGAGGAGGCCGCCGCCCAGGTACGGGGCCAGCCGGCCCACGCGGCCGCCGAGGCCTTCGGGGCCCAGCCGCGACGCGCGAGCCTCCCGGGCTTCGCGCTTTCGCCTGGCCTTCTCCTCGCGCTCGCGCGCGGCGCGCTCTGCCTCCTCGGCGAGCTTCCGCTTGGCCTCTTCCTCGCGCTCGCGGGCGACGCGCTCTGCCTCGGCGGCCTCCAGCTCCCGCAGCAGCGTCGGGGCGAACGCTGGCCGCGAGCCGCTCATCCGCTCGGACGTCGGCTCCGAGACGGGCGCCGCATCCTCTGCGGGCGGCTCGTCCGGCGGCGGGGACGCGGGCGCCACGGGAGCCGGCTCGTTCTGCGGCGGCTGCGCCGTCACGGACGGCGCGGGCGACGGCGATGGCGCGGGCTCTGCGACGGCCCCGGACGGCGGCTTCGACGACGCGGGCTTCGCGACGGATGCCGGCTCCGCAGCGGATGCGGACAGCGGCTCCGATGGCGAACTCTCCGCCGCAGACGACGACGGCGGCTTCGATGGCGAACTCTCCGCCACAGACGAGGACGGCGGCTTCGACGACGCCGGCTTCGCGACGGACGCCGGCTCCACAGCGGACGTGGACGGCGGCTTCGATGACGCACGCTCCGCCGCAGGCGCCGCAGGCGACGACGGCGGCTTCGATGACGCGCGCTCCGCCGCAGGCGACGACGGCGGCTTCGATGACGCACGCTCCGCCGCAGGCGACGACGGCGGCTTCGATGACGCACGCTCCGCCGCAGGCGACGACAGCGGCTTCGATGGCGCCTGCTCCGCTTCAGGCGACGACGGCGGCTTCGACGACGCCGGCTTCGCGACGGACGCCGGCTCCACAGCGGACGTGGACGGCGGCTTCGATGATGCACGCTCCGCTGACGGCGGCTTCGATGACGCACGCTCCGCTGACGGCGGCTTCGATGACGCACGCTCCGCCGCAGGCGACGACGGCGGCTTCGATGGCGCCTTCTCCGCTTCAGGCGACGACGGCTCCTCCACGCCCGACGGCGACGGCCTCTTCGCCGAGGGCTCTACCGGACGACGCTCCGGCTGACCCGGCGACGACAAGAGATCGTCCAGCGACAGCCGTAGGGAGCTGAGTCCCGTTGCCGCCGTCGCCACAGGCGCTTCGACGGACCGCGCTGCGTCCCCAGGCGCTGGATCCGTCGAGACCGGCAGCGCCGGCTCCTGCGGTGCCGCCGGCTCCGGCGACGGCGCCGCCGCGTCGAGCAGCTGCCACGACTCGCGCGGCGGCCGCGGTTCATCGGTCTCGGAAGAAGCGCCACCGCCGGCGGCTTCGCGAGCGAAAGCCGCCTGGGCGATGAGCGCCGCGCCGCCCACCGTCGTCGGGCGCGCGTCCTCCGGCACGCTCGAGTCGTCGGCCGCGGCGGCAGCGTCGGCCCTGGCGGCCTCCTGCGCGAAGGCGATCTGCGCCATGAACGCCGCTCCGCCGATCGCCGTCGGGCGCGAGTCGCGCGTCAGCTCAGCGACGAGGGTCGGCGTGTTGCGCACCGGCGTCGGCCGCGAGTGGCTGAGGGCGTCCTCGTCATCTTCGTCGCCCTCCGGCGGCTCCGAGGCCGCCGCCCCCGCCGGCTCCACGCCCGCCGTCATCCCCGCCAGCTCCACGCTGCCCGCGCGGCCCTCCCCCGGCTCGCTCGACGCGCGCGCTCGCGCTGCCTCCGGCGCGCCCGCGCCGCTCCCGGCCGGCGCCAGCGCATCCGCGACGTCCTCCAGCGAGACCAGGCACGAATCGCCGAGGAGGATCGCCGAGGAGCCGCCGGAGCCCGCCTCGAGCTCACGCGACGGCGCGCTGGGCACGGGCGGCCGGTTGCTCGGCACGCGCGCCGCGTCCGCGATCGCGGGCACCGATGTCATCTCCGCCCTCGAGGACATCTCCCCCCTCGACGACATCTCCGCCCGGGGCTCGTGCACCGCGATCCCCGACGCGGCGCACGCGTCGTCGAGCGCCGCGATCAGCTCCTCCGCGGTGCCGAAGCGGGCGCGCGGATTCTTCTCGAGGAGGAGCCGCACGACCGCCTCGAGGGCAGGCGGGACCACGACGCCGGGCGAGTGCGCGGCGATCGCCGGCACGGGCGCGCTCCGCTGCTGGTTGAAGAGCTCGACCGGATCCTTGGCGAGGAACGGGTGCTTGCCGGCCAGCATCTCGTAGAAGATCAGGCCCAGGGCGTAGAGGTCCGCGCGCTCGTCGACGAAATCCATCCCCAGCGCCGACTCCGGGGCGAGGTAGGCGATGGTTCCGAAGATCACGCCGGCCGTGGTGAGCCGGACCGGGAGCGAGTCGGCCCCCGCCCGCGCGGACTCCGGCGACGCGACGGACCGGCGCAGCTGATCGACGCTCACCTTCGCGAGGCCGAAGTCGATGAGCTTCACGAGGTCGCCCTGCGGCTCGACGACCATCACGTTGCGCGGCTTCACGTCGCGATGGACGATGCCCATCGCGTGGGTCGCGTCGAGCGCGGCCGCGAGCTGCCTGGCGATCAGGGCGGCGCGCGCGGCGGGCACCGGCCCCCGCCGGATGATCTCGTGGAGCGTCGTGCCGCGCACGTACTCGAGGACCAGGAAGAACGAGCCGTCCTCCGCCTCGCCGAAATCGGTCGCGGTCGCGACGTTCCGGTGCTGGATGTGGGCGCCGGCGATGGCCTCGCGCTCGAAGCGCTGCACGAGCTCGGGGAGCCGCTCGGTGTCGGGGTGCAGGATCTTGATCGCGACGCGCTTGTGCATGTGCACGTGCTCGCCGCGGTAGACCGCGCCCATGCCGCCCATCGCGATGACCTCGTCGATGCGGTAGCGCTTCGAGATCACCCGCCCGAGGTAGGACCTCGCCCGGTGCTTCGCGGCCTCGTCGGCGGTAAGGGGCGGCTGGGGCGGGCGTTCCGACATCGTGGCGGCGCCACCCTACCCCGAGCGGCGCGGCATTGGTAGGTCGCCGGACCGCTCGGGGCGCCTCACGGGGCGACGACGCGCCACGAGACGCCGGGTGGCCTGCGCCGCGGCATGCAGCACGTCAACGACACCGGCCGTGAGCGGAGGTACACGCTTCGCGTGCAGAAGCCGCAACGGGGCTCGGTCAACCTACTTGACGCAGAGCGCGTTGCCCTGGATCCGGCTCCTCGTCGTCCATACGTTGAAATATTGGGCCTGTAGCTGCTGGTGGCGCCAGACGATGATGCTGTGGTCATTCTGGTTGTCGCTGCTGAACTCGCCCGCGACTCCCGTCAGCATGCATTGGGTGTCGAAGGTGTTCGCCGGCGTCATCGCCATGGAGATCGGGTCGTCTTCTGCAGGAACACCGAACTGGTGCGCGAGCGTCGCTCGAGTGGACATCGCTGAGACGGTGATGCAGCGCGCCCTGGCGTGTACCCCTGTGCTGCTCGAGAGGCCGGTCAGCCAATAGTGGCCGAAAGACGAGGACACCGACACGCTCTCGCTCATGCCGTTGAAATCGCCGCCCATCCGTGTGAGGAAGCACGCCCGCGGAAGGCCGGCAGGCGTCTTGTCCGACCCGAGATCGACGCCCGGATCGCCTTGCGACCACGAAAATTCGGCCGTTCTGCCGAGGGTCGAGGAGACGCAGGTGGCCAAAACGCGGGCGCTTCCATGCGTGTTGTTGCCGTGGAGGTACCATCGCCCATCCGAGATGTACGCGTGCACCCACTCGTTGCCTGACTCGAAGTCCCCCAGGATCCCTGTCAGAAAACAGGTCCTGTTCGAGGCGTCGCCCATGTCCACCGGCCCGCTGCCGGCCGCCCAGACGCCCCCGCTCACCCACCCCAGGGGCAGATCGGCGACGCCGGTCTCCTCGCTGTCATCGTCCTCCTCGGCAGCCCCCGCGACACAGCCGCTGGCGCCGATCGCAACGAGGGCCAAGAGCCCGTTCATCAAGAGTTTTTTGACCATCTGTCTACCCTCCAAGCAATGAGAAGCTCGTGTGTGTGGCGAGCCAGCTCGGTCGAGCAAGGCGCATGCCGCCTTGTGAGCGTTCGCTTCCGTGACGGCCATGGGCGGAGATGCGGTGGATAGCTACCGAAGCGGAGGGTCGTGACCGTGACATGTCACGATCGAGGGCGTGACATGTCACGGTCGCTGTCACGCTTTCACCGTGACATGCCACGCGAAGACCGCTCGAGAGCGATCGTCGCGACCGGGTGACCAGGGCGCGCCCCCGGAAGCATCGCTCTCCAGACATCGCCGAAGTCTTCGCGAACAGCGGGGTGCCGAGGGGCGCGGGTCGCGAGGCCGAGCCCGGGCGGCCGAGGCGACGCGGCGGATCCACGCCCGCCGTCCCACCCGAGCCCTCGCGCCTGCCCTGCTCGCGCGATGGCCCGGCGCGTCACGCGGCGCGCGCTCGGCGGCCATGGAAACGGGCCCCGCGGCGCGGTCGTAGGACCCGGGCGGCCGCTTCCGCCCCGGATCTCTCCCGCGCCCGCCTCCGCCGTAGTATCTGCCCCCCATGCCCCCCCTCGATCTCGGCGTCCTCATCTCCGGCCGCGGCTCGAACCTCCAGGCGATCCTCGACGCGATCGCCGCCGGCCACCTCGACGCCCGCGTGCGGCTCGTCCTGTCCAACCGGCCCGACGTGGAGGGCCTCGCGCGCGCCGAGCGCGCCGGGGTCCCCACGCGCGTCATCGCGCACCGGGACTTCGCCGATCGTGACAGCTTCGACGCCGCCGTCGTCGACGCCCTCCGCGGGGCGGGCGCGACCTGGGTCGTCCTCGCGGGCTTCATGCGCCTGCTCACGACGACCTTCCTCGACGCCTTCCCGCACCGGGTCGTGAACATCCACCCGTCGCTCCTGCCCTCGTTCCCCGGCGTCGACGCCCAGCAGCAGGCGCTCGATCACGGCGTGCGCGTCACCGGCTGCACGGTCCACCTCGTGGACGCCGGCACCGACACGGGGCCCATCCTCGCGCAGGCCGCCGTGCCCGTGCTCGACGGGGACGACCGCGACGCGCTCGCCGCGCGTATCCTCGTCCAGGAGCACGCCCTGCTCATCCGCGCGCTCTCGTGGATCGCCGAGGGGCGCCTCCAGATCGCGCCGCCTGACGTGCCGGGCGGGCGAGCGCGCGCGACGCTCGCCGGCGTCGAGACCGCGCTCGGGCTCGCCCAGAGCGACCGCGCTCGCGGAAACGTCGGGGAGGTCGGGGAAGTCGGGGAAGTCGGGGAAGGGGCGTGATCCACAAGCACTACGACGTCATCGTCCTCGGCCGGTCCATCGGCGCGCTCACGGCCGCGGCGCTCCTCGCGCGCCGCGACTTCACCGTGATGGTCGTCGGGCACGGCGAGCGCCCGCCCACCTACCGCCTCGACCAGCACGTCCTCCGCCGGCGCGCCTTCACGATGCTCGCCGAGCCCTCGCCCGCGTGGCGCCGCTTCCTCGTCGAGCTCGCCCAGTCGCAGACCTGGAAGCGCCGCATCGTCCCGGCCATGCCCATGCTGCAGGCCGTCGCGCCGCGCCGACGCCTCGACGTGCCGCCCGACATGGTCCTCTTCGGCCGCGAGATCGACCGCGAGTTCCCCGAGCTCCGGCGGGTCGTCGACGAGCTCTACGCCGAGCTCGCCCACGTCAACGGCGCCGCGGACGACGCCTTCTCGCACGACGCCCTCTGGCCGCCGGGCACCTTCTGGGAGCGGCGCGAGACCGCGCGCTACGCCGGCATGCTGCCGTACGCGCGCGCCGAGCCCGACGCCGACCTGCTCGTCGAGTTCCCGCGCGGCCACCTGTTCCGCTCGATCGTCACGCAGTCCGTCCTCTTCGCCACGGACCTCTCGGCGCTCCCGCCTCCCTTCGCGGTCGCGCGCCTGCACGGGGCGTGGACGCGCGGGCTGATGATGCTGCCGCGCGGCGAGGAGGAGCTCGAGGAGTTCCTCGTCGAGCGCATCCTCGCCCACGGCGGCCGCTGCCTGCTCGACGAGCGCGCCGCGTCGGTCCACGTCCGCCGCGGCACCGCCGCGGGGGTCGTCCTCGACGGCGACGATCACCCGAACGGCAGCAGCTTCGTCATCACCGACATGGACGGCGAGACGCTCGCGAGCCTCTCGGGCGGCGAGGGCATCCACAAGCGCGCGCTGCGCGAGTGGCCGCGGATCACCTCCTCGGTGGGCCGCTTCGTCGTGTCGCTCATCGTGCGCCGCGAGGGCTTGCCCGAGCCGCTCGGCCCCGAGGCGCTGCTGTTCCCCTTCCCGTCCGCGTCGGCGGGCCGCTCGCCCGCGCCGCCGCGCGTGTCGAGCGACGGCGCCTCCGGGGGCCGTCCGAGCTCGCCGCGGCAGACGCGGCCGACCGGGTCCGGGCGCCCCGTGGTCCACCTCCAGCGCTGCGATCTGCCGGCTCCCTCGACCGACACGCTGCTCGTGGCGGAGATCCTGCTTCCCGATCGGGGCCCGCTGTCGCTGCTCGAGGCGCGCCAGGCGGTGCTCGACGCGCTCGCGGCCGAGCTCCCCTTCCTCGAGCGCCACCTCGTGCTCGTCGACTCGGTGCACGACGGGCTGCCCGTGTGGCTCTACGACGGCCAGCGCCGCCGCCTCATCGAGCGCGCCGCGCTGAAGGGCGCCGCCCCGGGCGCCGAGCCCATGGTGCGGCAGCTCGAGGTCGACCCGCCCGGCTACCTCGGGCTCGCGGGCGAGCCGATCCGCGGGCCGATCGAGCGCACGCTGCTCGTCGGCCGGAGCGTGCTGCCCGGCCTCGGCCAGGAGGGCCAGCTGCTCGCCGCCTGGGGCGCAGCGAGGCTCGTCACCCGGACCGACCGGCGGAAGGAGCGGATGCGGCGCGACATGTGGAGCAAGGTGGAGATCGGATAACGACGTTGAAGCCGCCCCCTCGGCGAGCTGCTCAGCTGCATTCCTCGAAGACGCGGTGATCTGCGCGCGACCTCGCCGGCTCACGTGCTAGCGGGACTCCGCTCGTGCCGACATCTCACGCCGCCACCATGGCATGTCACGCCGCCATCGTGACATGTCGCGTGACATGTCACGCCGCCACCGTGACATGGAAGTGTGGCGGGCCCGCCCCTCAACCATCCGCACCGGCACCTCGAGGGCTTCCTGCTGCGCCATTTGCAGGCCCTGGGGAGGCTGATGGTTCCCCTCGTGGCCGAGGCGGGGCGCCCACGAGCCTGGCACACCAATTGTAAGAACATAGCGTGTCGCTTGGCGCTGTGCCGGTGCTCGGCGTGACACGAAAGGTCTCCGCTCATGGAACCATGGCGGCCGCTCACACAGGCAAAGACCGGAAGATCGTCGCGCTGCAGGCCGAGCTCGGAGTCCATGCTGACGCTGAGGAGTTCTGCCGTAAATCTGCCAGGACTCTTCGGTTTGCGCTCCAATCACCATCACTTCACATTGCACATAACAACCTCGAAGGAACGCTAAATGTACAAGTCGATTCCCCTCTTCATCGTCGGCGCGGTCGTAAGCGCAGCTCTGGCCAATTCCTCCGACGCGGCGGCGCTGCACGAGCGCGTCTCGGGGACCAACTGCGCCTACGGAAATGGAACCTCGACCGGCAATTTGATTGCCATCGGGGGCGCCATCTCCAACAGTTCAACGAGCGGCGCGGAGAGCGTCTCTTGCCCGGTCACCGACGATGATCGCTTCCGTAAGCAGGACATCGCTACGCTGAACATTCACGGCTACAATGGCGGCATCAGCATCTCGGGTCAATCGGCCGAGGTCGACGCGTCCACTTGCGTGCAGTACTATGGATCCACGGGTGGAGCCTGCACCACGCCGGTGAGCACGTCGGGGAACGGAAACTACACGCTCAGCCCGCCGCTGACGTACTGGACGAGCTCCAACTACGCGGACTTCGGATACATTCGTATCAAACTGCCGCCGAAGGGGACCAACGCGAGCACCGTCAGGGGCTACTACACCGCGGACTAGCAGACAAGATCTGCGATAACACCAGAAGGGGGCGACGAGCTGCGTATCGCGAGAGGGAACGCCGAGTTGCCCCCTTCTATTCATTACAATCAAACAGCGAAGCCCAGCGCCGGGCGCCATTCGAGCAGGCGCGCCGTTTACTGAAGCGGATGCGCTCGACCTCGTCGACCGCATCCCAACAACAGGAGATGTCCGTGATTTCTTTTCGTAGCGTCATCTCGGCCATGATGCCCATTCTGGCGGGCGCTCTCGCCGGAGCGATAGCGACAGTGATTGTCTCCCGTGAAGCCACGGACGAAAAGTCGCGAAAGAGCACGGCCGTCGCCGGCGAATCCAGAACGCACTATGTTCCTCGATCTATCAGCAGCGTGAACCCGGGGATCGGCGCGACGGACCTGAGGGAGCTGAAGCAGCGTCTATCGGCGCTGGAAGAGCGAGACGAGCAGCAAGACTCGGATCAAAAGGACTCCCACGAGCGTACCGAGATGCCCGACCCCGTGGAGTGGAAAGCCCAGAAAGAAAGTCACCATCGCGAGATCATCGCGGCGCATCAGCGTGCGGCCGAGGATGCCACGTGGGCTCCCCAAGCACGAGCCTCCCTGCTGAAGGAGATACGCACCGTCGGCTCGGGGAGCTTTGACGTGCGCGACGTAGATTGTCGGACCAACACCTGCGCCGCCGTCTTGGAGTGGAAGAATTACGACGAAGCGGTCAACAATTGGTCGACCGCCGTGGAGCACAACTACGAAGTCAGCTGCAATCGAGAGATCCTGCTCCCGGAGCCCTCCGATCGGAGCACGCCGTACCAGGCCACGATGGTCATGACCTGTCCTCGCGATTCAGGGTGAGCCATTTGACTGACGCGCGACGAGCGGCTCCCGCTCGCGCCGCGCGTCCCAGCGATAGACGCCTCGAGACGCCGCTCAGGGCGAGCGGGGGAAGACCTGAAAGAAGCCGTCGCGCTCGACCACGGTGAGCGGCACGTCGAACAGGCGCGACAGGTTGTCGTCGGTCAGCACCGCGCGCTTCGGGCCATCGGCGAAGACGCGGCCCCTCCGCAGCAGGACGACCCGCCCGATCTCCGGCGGGATCTCCTGCACATGGTGCGTCACCAGGATCAGCGTCTTGCCCCGCCGCGCGAGGCGCCTGAGCAGATCGATGAGCTCGAACGCGGCCTTCAGATCGAGGCTCGTCGTCGGCTCGTCGAACACCAGCGCCTCCGGGTCGTGCACGAGGGCGCGCCCGAGCAGACAGCGCCGCTGCTCGCCGGCCGACATCTCCGCGATGGCCTTGTCGCCGAGGTGCGCGACGCCGAGATCGCGGAGCACCTCCTCGGCGCGCCGGCGCTGCGCGTCCGTCGCCGGCTCGTGCTCGTGCAGCCCGGCGCTCGCGAAGTAGCCGGAGAGCACCATGTCGGAGCCCCGCACACCCCGGGGATAGGCCATCTGCAGCTCGTACGACACGAGCCCTAACCTGCGCCGCAGTGCGGACACCTCCCACCTTTCGCGACCGAGTATCCGCACATGCGAGCCTTCACGGTGGACCGGATAGATTTCCCGTGAGAGCAGCCTCAGCAGGGTCGACTTCCCGGCGCCGTTGGGCCCGAGGATCGCGGTGTTCTCGCCCTGCTCGATGCGCAGCGACAGCCCCTCGAAGACGCGCGTGTCGCCGCGGAAGACCTCGGCGTCCTCGATCTCGATGAGCGCGGGCGCGCTCATCGCTCCACTCCACGGTCCTGGTTCATCGCGCGCAGACTACCCGCTTGCCGGCGTCCCGCACCGAGAAATCAGGCCGTTCGCGGTGGATCATCCGTGCCCCGGTTCGGCGATCCACTCCATCGGCCCACTCTCCATCTCTCGCGGACAGGCACCGTCGGAATGCGCCCGTGAACCGGCGTTCTCCGCTCTGGAGAGACGGTGGCCCGACCGTTGCAACGCTCTCCGAACCTTCCTTTCAACAAGCGCCCCGTGCCAAGCCGATGCTGGCACTCGGGAGTGGAAAAATCCGATGCGGCGCGGAGCCGCTCGGACACTTGGAGATTGACAATGACGAAGATCAAGGGTTCGCTTTTCGGTGCTGGGGCAGCTCTGTGCCTGCTCGCCGCTGTCGGCGGGTGCATCGTTGTCGCGGACGATGGTTCCAGCGCCTCCGAAGAGGACGAGATTTTCGCCGATGAGGCAGCGGCGGCCGCGGCGGCATCGCAGATGCGCTTCGGCGTCGCTCCGCAGTGGAGCCAGACCTGGTCGCCGCCCCAGTCCGGACCCGCCAACGTCGATGTGGTCGCCGTCGGGGACTGGCTGCAATCTGGCGGCTTCACCAGCACACACAAGACCAAGCTTCAGCAGATCGTCAACGCGGGGAAGACCCCCTACTTCTTCGGCTACATCGCCACGGACATGACGAAGAAGGGGCTCGGATCCGAGAACGATTGCGACGGCAACAGCGGCGCGCCGCTGTGCCAGAGGGGCGCGGCGTACGTGCGCGCCAACATCGGCTCGATGGCGAGCGCCTACCAGAAGGCGGCGGCAGGGATCGGCGCGGCCCTCGGAGGGCGCGAGGCGCTGATCCACATCGAGCCGGACTGGTACCAGTTCTCGCAGACGGCGCAGCAGAACGCGCTCACGGAGACGGAGTCCGACAGCTACATCAACCAGATCCTCGGCGCCATCAAGTCGGGCTGCCCCTCGTGCAAGGTGGTCATCGACTTCAGCCCGTGGTTCAGCCCGTCGGCCACAAAATGGGCGTCGTCGGTCGGCGACTTCTACGACGGCTGGGATCGCAGCGTGGTCAAGTACGTCGGCCTCACGGGCAAGCAATTCCCGTTCACCACGGGCAAGATCGACAACTTCACCTACAAGGAGATCACCACCGCGCTCAGCCTGCCGCTCGTCATCGTGGACGCGTACACGTTCGGCGGCGGCCCGATCAACGTCGATTCCACCTGGCTGAACGAGAGCAACGTCGCCAAGGCCGTCGATATGGGCGTCGCGATCGTCATGCTCTCCCAGACGGGCGACGTCGCCGGCTATGACAGCTTCATCGCCCGGGTGAAGGGCAGCAGCAGCTCCAGCTCCAGCTCCAGCAGCTCCAGCTCCAGCAGCACCACCTCCAGCTCCAGCAGCACCACCTCCAGCTCCAGCTCGAGCACCTCCAGCTCCAGCTCGAGCACCTCCGGCAGCGGTGGCGGCGGCGGCGGCACCACCACGTCCTCGTCGAGCAGCAGCAGCAGCAGCAGCACCGGCGGCGGCAGCGGCGGGGGCAACCCCGGGACCGGCGTGCGCGTGGAGGGCGGCAACATCACCGTCAGCATCACCCCCAACTCGACGTGGACGGGCGGCTACTGCAACAACATCAAGCTGACGAAGACCGACAGCGGCGAGACCACGTGGAAGCTCTACGTGCCCTCGAACGGCGCGACGCTCCGTGACTTCTGGAACACCAACGCCGTCAAGCAAGGCACCGACTTCGTGTTCACCGGCGTGAGCTGGAACGCGAAGATCAGACCTGGAACGAACGTCGAGTTCGGGTACTGCGCGAACGGCAACCGCTGAGCTCCAGCCGATTGGCGCCGCGCCAGCCGAGGAGGCCAGACAGCCCCCGGCGGCGCGGCGCGCCGGCCGGCAGGATCGGCCGAACGACACGGGAAGCGCCCATCTCGCGGCTCCCCGCGCGGCCTCCGCGCCCGGTCGCGCTCGCCCGCGGCCCGCGCCCTCTGGTACCGTGGGCGCCCCGTGCCCTCCGCCCCGCAGCGCTCCCCCTTCGCCGGCAATGGCCCGGTCGACCCCCTCCACGCCGCCGCGCTCCCTCCTCGCCGGACGCGCCGTCCGATCCGGGGCGCCGCATGGCGCTGAGGCTCCGGGTCACCTGGCGCAATGCGGGCAGCCCGCTTCTGCCCGATGCGCTCGCCGACGTGCAGGCGACGGCCGACGACGCGCCGCTGCCGCTCGCCGGCTCGGGCCCGGGGCGGCGCGAGTTCGTGATCCCCGCCGGGGCGGCGCGCGTCGCGCTCAGCGCGCGCTTCTCGGCGGCGTTCGACGCCTTCGAGGACGTCCCCGCCCTGGAGGAAGAGGTCCTGTCGGTCGACCAGGCATTCGACGTGGCGAGCGGCGGAACGGCGCTCAGCCCCGCCCCGGACCCGGAGCTCGGGCAGGCTCACCCGCTCGTCGACGTGCAATCGGCGCCCGGCCTCGCGCTCGCCCAGATCAGGACGGATTTCGTCGATATCACCCCGTTCTGGATGGCCTACGCCGGGTATGCGGACGAGTACCGGAGCGAGCACCGTCCCGGGACCGAGCTCGTGGCCCTCGGCGCCACCGCGGGAGATCCGAAGATCTGGTTCGCGAGCGTCCCGGAGGCCTGCAAGGCGCCGCCGGACGGCGGGATCTCGGCCCTCGTGTTCTACCGGCCGGAAGGGTACGCCTATACCCGGGTCGACCAGCGCCACGAGATGTTCGGGCTGAATCGATACCTGCTCGCGCCCGACCCGTCTCCCGGTGCGTCGTTCTGGGCGCGCGACGTGTTCGAGCGCGATCCGCGCGACCAGTCCCGCTGGGTCTATGTCCGCTGCGGCTTCGAGGAGGCGCTCGCCGCGAGCGGCAGGGCGGTGGTCATGCTGCACCCGTGGCCGAGCGGGGCGAGCTTCGGCGCCGCCACGACAGCGAGCCTGCCCGGCCTCGCCGAGGCGGCGCTCCGCTTCCTCTGCGGCGCGCAGAAGATCGGCACGGGACAGGGCGGGCCGCGGCTCGGGAAGCTCGGCCTCGCGGGCTTCAGCGCCGGCGGACTGGCCCTGTGGCAGGCGCTCGCGGCCAACAAGGACCGCGTGAGCGAGGTGTTCGCGTTCGACGCCCGCGGCATCGCCAAGAACGAGGCCTTGCTCGTGCGCTGGCTCGGCGGCGACGCCTCGCGCCGCCTGCGAATGACCGGCGGCCACCAGCTCGACGCGAACGCGGCGCTCCAGCAAAAGCTCCCTGGCCCCTCCAGGGAAGCGCGCCTGACCAGCCTGCCGCCCGACAAGAGCGGCTATCTCCCCGGGGCGAACCCGCGCTGGGATCACGTGTGCTCCTCGCTCGAGGCGAGCGAGAAGGATACCTATCTGAACGCCGGCTGGGTATGGCACCAGTTCGCGATGTTCGGGGGCTTCCCGGAGGCTGGAGGGCAAGCCGCCGTCACGTTCCTCCAGCGCTTTCTGGAGGAGTCGGATCTCTGAGCCGCACCGAGGCCGAGGTCCGGCCGGCCGACGACCGGGCATGTAAATTCTCTCACCACGCGAGTATCCGCGCCAGCACCCGCATGTCCTCGTCGTCGCCCATCCTCGCGAGCGCGGCGCGCGCCCTCGCGAGCGCGGGCTCGACGTAGCGCAGGCACGTAGGATCCACGCCGATGCGGTCGAGAAAGACGAAACGGCCGGCGTCCTTCAGCTTGCGCTGGACCGTGAGCACATCGAACTCCCGGCCGAGCGCGTCGCGCGCCGGCCGATCGAGCGAGGCGGCGGCTGCATAGTCGTCCAGCCGGGCCTCGACGAAAGAGCGATCCAGGTCCTGGGCGCTGTCGTTGAGGAGCGCCGCGAGATCGTAGGCGCGCGGGCCGAGGAGGGCGTCCTGGAAGTCGAGCCAGGCGATCTCGAGGCCCCCGCCCGCCGCGTCCACGACCATGAGGTTCTGGCTCTGGTAATCGCGGTGAACGAAGCCCCGCGGCCACGCGGCGATGCGCCGGGCGAGGCGCTCCGAGACGGCGTCGAGCTCGGCCCGGGCGGCGTCGCCCAGCCGGAGCCCGCGCGCGTCGAGCGCCCACGCGCGGAAATGGTCGAGCTCCCAGCGCAGGAGCGTCTCGTCGAGCGCGCACGAGTCGACGATCGAGCCGCTCGGGAGCGCCGCGAGCGCCCGCTGCGCCCGGGCGAGATCGCGCGCGGCCAGCGCGTAGACCTCGGCGCGGCGGGCGGGCGCGCGCTCGACGAAGGCCGAGAGCGTCGCGTCCCCGAGATCCTCCAGGAGGAGCAGGCCGTGCTCGCAGTCCTCGGCGAGCAGCGCCGGCACCCGGACGCCGCGCTCCCGGAGGAGCGCGTGCACCTCCAGGAACGGCCACCGCGGGGGAGCGGCGCCGACCGCGACGCCGTCGGCCCCCGCGCCCGGCGCGAACATCGCGACCGCCGTCCCGGCCGGCGTCACGACGCGCAGATAGCGCCGGCACGACGCGCCCCCGCGCAGCGGGACCATCGACGACGGGACATGGCCCGTGGCCCGCTGGACGAGCCGGAGCAGGGCGTCGGTGTCGAGGTCGCGCACCCGGTGCAGGAGCGAGTCAGACGCTCAGCAGGCGCCGGCGCAGCCGTCGGCGCTGTTGAACCAGAGACCGCCCGAGTCCTCGCACGCGCTGCGGTCGTACCTGCCAGAGCAGCAGCGCTCCTGGCTCTCGCACACCTTCGCGGCGCCCTCGCCGCTCCGGAAGCAGCACTTCCGGCTCTCGGGCGTCTCGGGCGCGGCGGGATCCTCGGGCGCGGCCGGCTCCCCGGGCGCGGTCGCCTTCTCGATGACCACCGGCACCGCGGGCGCGACGAGCGTCGCCACCGTGTCGCAGCCGAACGAGGCAATCATGACGAGGAGGGCGAGCGCCGATCCCAGCGCACGAGCGTTTCCAGCCGGCTTCATGATCGCCGTGGGTGGCATGGGCGCAGTGCGGCGGCAAGTTCGTGACGAGAGCCGTGCTATAACGCCGCGGAATGGTGAACGGTGCGGCGAAGGACGCGGCGAAGAGCGCGATGAACCGTGGGACGAGCGGCGCGACCGGGCCCGTGAGGGTCATGCCGCTGAACGGAGCAGCCGCCGCCGCCGTCGCGTGGCGCAGCCGGGGCGAGCTCCACATCACCGTCATCGTCAAGGCCACCTTCGCCTTCGCGGCGGACGCGGAGATGCCCAGGGTCGAGCCGCAGCAGGTCGTCCAGGGCGAGGTCCATCACGGCAACAACCCTGGGCGAAGCGTCCGGCTCACGAGCGATCTGGCGCCGCACCTGGAGCGCGCCGACGTGCTCTTTACCGGCCACGCGCACGCGCCTCCGCCCGGCGCGCCCGTGCACGCCTTGCCCGTGCGACTCGCGATCTCCGATGAGGACGGGCCCCTCCTGGACAAGGAGCTGCTGGTCAAGGACAGGGCCGGGTTCCAGCGGATGCCGCTCGTGTACGAGCGGGCGCTCCGCGGCGAGAACGACCAGGAGAACTTCCTCGGCGTGCAGGGGACGGGCGACGCGTCCGAGCCCGAGGCGAACATCGTCGATCCCCTCCAGCCGGCGCGCGCGGCCGGCTTCGGGCCCATCGCGCGCGCCTGGCCCGCGCGCAGGCGGCTGCTCGGGGCCACGCCCCGCAAGGCGCTCGACGCCGCCATCGCCGAGATCCCCGATCCCTTCGAGTGGGCCTATTACCAGGCGGCGCCCCCCGATCAGCGGACACGTTACCTGCGCGGCGGCGAGTGGATCGAGCTCCACGGGCTCCACCCCACGCTGCCTCGCCTGCGGACGCGGCTGCCCGAGGCGCGCGGCCGAGCGCGCGTCCACGGCCTCTCGGCCTTCGGCGTGAGCGAGGGCCACCCGCTCGAGCTGAACGCGGACATCCTGCGCATCGACGGCGACGAGCAGCGCTGCACCCTCGTCTTCCGGGGCAGCCTGGTCGTCCCCGGCGAGGCCGCGCTCGCGGCGGCCACCCTCGTGGCGGGGGTCGAGCTCCCCGGCGAGCCGCTCGAGTGGCCCGACAGGCCGGCGGAGCAGGGCGCCGCGGCCCAGGATCCCGCGAAGGCAGCCGACGCGGCTGGCCGCGCGCGCGGCGTGGGAGGCGACGGCGACGGCGGCGACCCCCTGGGCGCGACCCAGGCCGCGCCGGCCGCCGGGGCGCGCACGGTGAGCCTCTCGGACGCTGGCGCGGTGGCCGCTGCCCTCGCCTCGGCGGCGGCGACGCCGTTCCGCCCCGGGTCGGCTCCCGGCGACATCGCCGGGCCGGCCGAGGGCGCGCACGGGCCGCGGGTCGACACGGGGACCCTCTCGATCTCCTCGGTGGAAGAAGGGCCGAAGGGGTCTCCCGCCGCGACGCTGGCGCTGCTGCCCGAGGAGGACGCCGGCGCGACGGACCAGCCGGCGCTCCCGTTCCAGCCGGCGCCCCCGGGCGGCGCGCTGCCTCCCTCGATGATCAGCCGGGAGCCGGTCACGGCGGAGGAGCGCGCGGGCTCTGGCACGCTCGCGCTCGCGATGGAAGACGACTGGGAGCCGGTCGCCGGCGCGCCCGGCCCCTCCGGCGCCGGCGCGCTCGCGGCCCCCCCTGCGCTCGTGCCAGCCGCCGTGGAAGCGCCAGAAACGGCGGCAGCGCCGCTCCCGGCTCCTGAGCCGGCGGCGCCACCTCCGGAGCCGCTGCTGCCGGAGCCGCCTCCCCCGCCGAGGCCAACGCTGAGCGCCTCGCCTGCGCGCTCCCCCGAGGCGGACGAGCCGCCGCCGGCCCCGCCGCCCCGCAGGCCGCCGCCTCCACCGCCCGAGCGCCCCGCGCTGCCGACCCCTTCCCCCGCCTTGAGGAGGAGCCTTTACGAACGCTTCGATCGCAAACGGTAGCTCGCCGAGTCCGCATCGATGATGCGTGAGGGGCGCCCGCGGGCGAGGCGCCCCTCAGCAGGAGCCCCTCCCCCACGTCACGAAGGATGGATCGACGATGACGACGCGCAGACCCTCCGATTCAGATGCCCCTCAGCAGGAGACCCTCTCCCACGTCACGGACGATGATTCGACGAGGACCGCGAGCAGGCTCGCCGATTCAGACGCCCCTCAGCAGGAGACCCTCTCCCACGTCACGAACGTTGAACCGACGAAGACGGTGAGTAGGCTCGCCGATTCAGACGCCCCTCAGCAGGAGACCCTCTCCCACGTCACGAATGATGAACCGACGAAGACGGTGAGTAGGCTCGCCGATTCTGGCGCCCCTCAGCAGGAGACCCTCTCCCACGTCACGAATGATGAACCGACGAAGACGGTGAGTAGGCTCGCCGATTCAGGCGCCCCTCGGCAGGAGACCCTCTCCCACGTCACGAAACTTGAACCGACGAGGACCGCGAGCAGGCTCGGCGATTCTGGCGCCCCTCAGCAGGAGACCCTCTCCCACGTCACGAAACTTGAACCGACGAAGACGGTGAGTAGGCTCGGCGATTCAGACGCCCCTCAGCAGGAGACCCCCTCCCCCGTCACGAAACTTGAACCGACGAGGTCGGTGCGCAGGCTCGCCGATTCAGACGCCCCTCAGCAGGAGACCCCCTCCCCCGTCACGAAACTTGAACCGACGAGGTCGGTGCGCAGGCTCGCCGATTCAGACGCCCCTCAGCAGGAGACCCCCTCCCCCGTCACGAAACTTGAACCGACGAGGTCGGTGCGCAGGCTCGCCGATTCAGACGCCCCTCAGCAGGAGACCCCCTCCCCCGTCACGAACGTTGAACCGACGACGACGATGCGCAGGCTCGCCGTTTCAGGCGCCCCTCGGCAGGAGACCCCCTCCCCCGTCACGAACGTTGAACCGACGAAGACGGTGAGTAGGCTCGCCGATTCAGACGCCCCTCGGCAGGAGACCCCCTCCCCCGTCACGAACGATGGTTCGACGACGACGATGAGCAGGCTCGCCGTTTCAAGCGCCCCTCGGCAGGAGACCCTCTCCCAGGTCACGAAGGAGGGATCGACGGGGACGGCGAGCGGGCTCGCCGATTTGCTGAACATTCGACTCGAGCTCTCCGGCTTCTCGTCCGACCTCCTCCAGGTGAGCAGGCTGTCGGGGCGCGAAGCGATCTCCCAGCTCTTCACGTTCGACGTCGAGGTGGTCTGTCCGAGCGACGCCGGGGTCGACGGACAGACCTTCACGGGAGAGAGCGTCGCGATCGTCTTCGAGCAGAACAGGGTCGAGGTGCGGCGCGTCCACGGGATGGTCGCGGAGGTCCACGACATGCTCGCGAACCTGCGCGACCACCGGGCGTACCGCCTGCACATCGTCCCGCGCGCCTACCGGCTGGCGCTGGTCGAGACCACGGAGATCTCGATGAACAAGGCGGTGCCGGATCTCATCAAGCAAAAGCTCGAGCTCGTGGGCCTGAGCGGGAGCGACGTGGAGCTCAGGCTGACGGGCACGTACGCGCCGCGGGAGTTCGTGGTGCAGTACCAGGAGACCGATCTCGCCTTCATCAGCCGCCTGGCCGAGCACGCCGGGATCAGCTTCTTCTTCGAGCACCAGGACGGGCAGGACACGATGGTCTTCACCGACGGCGCCGGCTTCGAGCCCGCGGCCGGCGCCGAGTCCGTCCAGTTCCGCGAGAACAGCGACACGCGCGACGTCTTCGAGCTCGAGGCGAGATCGCGGCTGGTGCCGAGCGTGTATGTCGCCCGCGACTACAACTACCGGCAACCGATGCTCGATCTGACGTCGGAGCACGTCCTCCCCACGGGGTACGCGGGGGGCGTGATCGAGTACGGCGGCCATTACAAGACGCCGGCGGAGGGGAAGGCGCTGGCGCAGGTCCGGGCCGAGGAGCGGCAGGCGACGCAGCTCGTGTACGCGGGCAGGAGCGCGGTGTGCGGGCTCGGCGCGGGCGCGCGATCGACGCTGGAAGGGCACCCGAACCTGGAGTCGCTCGACCTGCTCTTCGTCGAGGTGGAGCACCGCGCGACGCTGCTGACCGGCAGAGACGAGCCGCGGCGCTACGTGAACACCTTCCGCGCGATCCCGGGCAAGAACACGTACCGGCCGCCGCGCGTCACGCCGGCGCCCCGCATCGCCGGCGTCGTCACGGGGATCGTCGACGCCGGGCCGGGGGGCGGGGGCAACAACGCGCAGATCGACGATCAGGGCAGGTACATGGTCCGGTTCCTGTTCGACACGGGGGCGGCCGGCGGCGTGTCGTCCAGGCCGGTGCGCATGCTCCAGAACCACGCTGGAGCGAACTACGGCACGCATTTCCCGCTCAAGCCGGGGACCGAGGTGCTCATCGCCTTCGTGAACGGCGACCCGGATCGGCCGGTCATCGTGGGCGCCGCGCCCAACCCGCTGACGCCCTCTCCGGTCAACAGCGCGAACCGGTCGACTCACCGCATCAAGACGCAGGGAGGCATCGTCTTCGATCTCGTGGACGAGTGAGCCGCCTCGATGACGCCGCTCAGGGAGCTGGCTTCTTGCCGGGCGCGGGGCCCGCGGCGGGGGAGGCGCCCTGGGCGCCTGTCATGGCCCGGATGGCGTAGTTGAGGGCGGCGCGCAGGTTGCGCTGCGTGTTGAGCTGGGTGAGGTCGAGGCCGAGCGCGACCATGGTCTGGGCGACCGTCGGCTTGATGCCGGCGACGATGCCGTCCGCGCCGAGGAGGCGGATGGCGGTGATGAGCTGGATGAGGTGGCTCGCGACCCGGGTGTCGACGACCTCGACGCCGGTGAGGTCGAGGATGGCGAAGCGCGCCCGCTTCTCGACGATCTGCGCGAGCAGGCTGTCCATGACCTCGGCCGTGCGGACGCTGTCGACCGTGCCGACCATGGGGAGCGTGAGCACGCCGTCCCAGACCTCGATGATCGGCGTCGAGAGATCGCGGATCACCTTCTGCTGCGCCGCGATCTGGTCGAGCTGGATGCGCAGCTCCTTCTCGACGAGCCTGGAGTCCGACACGTCGAGCGAGACCCCGAGCACGCCGTCGACGCGGCCGCCGGGCTCGCTGCGGAGCGGGATGAGCCAGGTGTCCCAGTCGGCGCCGTGCGCCTCGCCGCGACCGCGGCGCACCTGGCCGTCGTACCATTTCCGCATCTCGGCGGCGGCTTCCGGGGAGGCCGCATAGAGGTCGTACACGCTGCGCCCGACGTGCTGCCCTCGTGTGAACCCGGCCTTCGCGACCGCCTTGCCGTCGTGATAGAGGTAGATCCCGTCGCCGTCGAGCGCCCATATCGTCAGGGGATCCACGTGCTCGGCGAGGCCGTCGAGGATGCGCGCCTTGAGCCGGAGCGTGCTCAGCTCGTCCTCGGTCATCGGGGTCGCAGCGGCGGCCGCGGGCGCGGGGCGGAGCGAGCCGAGGACGGCGCTCCGGTCGGACGACCGGCTGGCGCTGCATGACAGCGGCCGGTAGGCGCCGCCGCCGTCGCGCAGGCGCACGCTGAACGAGACGGGCTCGTCCCTCTGAAGAAGCGACGACCAGGCCGCCGAGAGCGCGGCGCGATCGTCCGGGTGCGCGAGATCCGCGAGGCGCGCGCCCCCCTCGACGCCGGGGCCCAGCGCCTCGCGGAGCCCGCCGCTCCCGTGGAGCAGCGCTCCGTCGGCCGAGGCGATGAAGAGCAGATCGGGAGAGCGGGCGAAGAGCTCGCCGAGCAACACACTGGAGGCAGATTCCATCAGTCTCACGACTCCTCAGAGAGCAAAGAAGGATAAGTGTAGCGTGAACGGAGCAGGCTGCGAAAGAGCTCCCTGGCGGCCGTCATGCGATTGATCCGGGAGAAACGCGCCACGACGTGGGGGCGCTAGCGCTAGCGTGGCGAGCGTTGCGCGGCAAGACGGTGAGCCGGCTCGCCGCTGAATGAGCTACGGCGAGGTGGGCCGAGGACGGGGAGGCGCCGCTTGCGTGGACCGGGGCGGGAGAGGTGGTGAGAGGTGCGGTGCTCGAGGGCGGACCGCAGGTCCTCCACGATCTCTCCGGCGATCACGTCCGGCGCCGGCAGGTTCTCGGAGGTCTCCTGAATCAGGTCACCACGCTATCTCCCTGCCGTGGGCGCTTGCCGCCGTGGCTGCGATCGTCCTGGTCGCGCCGGTGATCGCCGACGCTTCGGTGCGCTAGCCTTCGCCCCTCGAGCTACCTCCTGAAACGACGGTCGTTCAGCAGCTTCCAAGCCTTCTTGTGGTCCGCTGTTGTTCCACGTCGGATCTCTCGGATCGTTGTCCACAGCAGCTGGCCTGGGAACTCACGAAAAATGGATCCCTTGCAACATCTGCTGATGAACAACATCGCAATATCGTCGAGGTTTTCGTTCGCGTTGCAGCCCTGAGCCAGCGCGAGCGAGGAACCAAACAAGGGCGGAATCGGCGCAAGAATCCCAAATAGGCTTGAGAGCACAATCCCGACGATGACGGCCCTGCGCACGCTCCCCCCTTCCAATTCATCTGTCAGTCGATGCTGCCGCCGAGCAACGGCTCGAACGCGTGGTAAGCCTCGTAGCTCTTGAAGTGCCGCGCGTAGATGTCCGCGCCGTCATCAAGAGTGTCCGAAAGAACACGGCTTACATCCACAACGTGCTTCAGCTTCCAGTGAATCTCCTGCCCTAGAACATTGCTGAAGCACGTTTCGTGCGCACGGCTGTGTTGCTCGGCGCGCGCGCGTGCCTGCTCCTCACTTTCGGCGCGCACCAGCGCGAAGCACTCTTCGTACATGGGTGTGTACGACGGGTCCGGTGACCAAGACTCGTAGAGGATAACGGCAACATAGAGATCGTTGTTCGGGCTGGATTCCATGGATGAACTCGCTTGTCGATGCGGCTTTGACCGGGGAGTGTAACGCCGCGTGATGCCGAGATCAGCCTGCCCTGTCGCGGGGCGCGGCGGTAGGGGCCTACCTGTCCGGACGCTTCCCTTTCCTCAAGTCGGCCACCTTCCGCCGCGCAGGCGGCGGCCCCGTTGAAGCCGACCAACCAGGCGTGACTGAGGTGAAGCCCGCGAGGTGCCGCGATCGCGCGCTCGCCGGCGTCCACCTCGACCCCGAGGCCGGTCCGTAGCCCGTGGCGCCACGCACCCCAAGCACACTCTCGTTGACGGTGCAGGACGGCGACGGCGGCAGGGTAGCTCAGCGGTCGCGAGCGGTCACACAGAGAGCAGAGCTTCCTGGTCCACGGCTTCTCGCTGGCGGGCTTCTTGTCGAAGAACAGCACGTTCGCCTTCACGCCCTGCGCATAGAAGATGCCTGTGGGGAGCCGCAGCAGCGTGTGGACGTCGCAGTCGTGGAGCAGCTTGCGGCGGATCGTCTCCCCTGCCCCGCCCTCGAAGAGCACGTTGTCGGGCACGACGACGGCCGCGCGCCCGTGGATCGCGAGGATCGTTTTCACGTGCTGGACGAAGTTGAGCTGCTTGTTGCTCGTCGTCGCCCAGAAGTCCTCGCGCATGACGGTGAGCGCCTCGCGGGACTCATCGCCCTCCTGCGTGAGGACCATCACGCTCGACTTCTTCCCGAACGGCGGGTTGGTCAGGACCATGGAGTAGCGGGCGCCCGGATCGGCGGCGAGGCTGTCCCGGGTCTCGATGGGCGGCTGCCCTTCGTCGGCGCTCGGCCCGATGCCGTGGAGGAGCAGGTTCAGGAAGCGTAACGAAAGCAGCGGGTTGTCGTCGATACCGAGGCGTGGAGGGGGAGCCATTCCACCCGGAAGCGCCGGGTAGGAAGGATATCGACGCCGGAGCAGGCGGGGAACGGGCGAAGGAAGGTGAACCCAGCGCCGGTGCAAAGGTGGAGAGAGCGCGAGCCGCGGGTCGCTATCGCGGAACCTCCCGGCGCCGCGCGCTCCGAGGAGCTCCAGCCGGCAGCGGTGAGCATCGATCCGGCGCTCGCCGGCTCTTGCGATGCGCCCAGGGATCAACGAGCCTGTCGGGCCATATTGCGGCCGTTCTGGCCGCGTTCCCCGACAAGGAGGGATGGATGGCGTCGAAATTGGTGACCGACAGGGACAAGTCCAGCCGCGCCGTGGCCGCGTCGGCCGAGACGCACGCCGACGAGATCGCGAAGGGGATTGCGGGCGAGCTCGCGCCCTGCCTGAGGTCCGGCGAGAAGATGCCCGACGTGGCGTTGCTCATGCGCCTCGTCGCGCGCCGGCTCGCCACGGACACGGCCGCGCTCGTGGCGGCCGACGACGCGCACGAGCGCGAGCTCGCCGACGACGCCGCGCCCCGCGAGGCGCGCGACGAGGCGGCCGCCCGGCTGCGCTCGGTGCTCGTCGACGGGCGCGCCGCCGTCGACGCGGCGTTCGGGCCGGCGGGCCTGCGCAAGCTGCGGCTGGACGGGGCCGTCGCCGAGGACCCTTCCGTGCTCGTCACGACCGGCGAAGGGGTCGCGAGCGCCCTGCGGGACGCGGAGATCAAGCTCCCGAAGCCGAGGCGCGCGTCGATGAAGCTCGATCGCGCCGCGCTCGCCGGCGAGATCGCGGCCGAGCTGCCGGCGCTGAAGAAGGCGCTCGCGAAGGTCGCGACCGAGGAGCGCGAGAAGGAGGCCACGCTGCGCGCGAAGCAGAGCGCCATGCGCAAGAGCGACAGGAGCTTCGGCCAGGGCGCCGCGCTGCTCGCCGCGAGCTTCACGTTCGCCGGCCTCGAGGATCTCGCCGCCAAGGTGCGCCCCTCCGGCCGCAGGCCCGGCCGGACCGCGGCCGAGGAGGACGACGCGCTGCCCCCCGAGGCGCCCGCCTCGCCCGGATCGCCTCCAGCGCTCGAAGGCGACTGACCGCCGTCCGCGCCGGCCGAGCCTGAAAGCGGCCCCTCCGCTCCCCAGATCGCGCTGCCACGCCGGGAAACGCGATGATCCCGCGGCAAAGCGCTTTCTGAACCGTTCCCCTCGGGCCTCGCCGCGGGCGCAGCCCTTCCGAAGCGATCGGCGGCTCCAGGGCCGCCGGACCTCGCCTTTCTGACGCCTCCGACGTCGTCTCGCCCCGGGCTCGTCGCCCGCGGAGCGGCTCCTGCGTCGTCTCGCCCCGGGCTCGTCCCTTGTGGAGCGGCTCCAGCGTCGTCTCGCCCCGGGCTCGTCGCTTGTGGAGCGGCGTGCTCCTCGGCCGAGCAATGTCCCACCGCTTTCGTGAGCACGCTTGCACCTGAAAAACGGGCGCGCGAGCGTGCTTGGGCGAGAAAAATCGCGGGGTGGAGGCAATGAGATGAGAACGGTGCGATTGGCGACGATCGTTGCGGCGGTCCTTGCCGCCCTGGTGCTTGGTGCGACCGTGCCCGGGTGCCTGTGGGATCGCGACGACGAACCCCTGAGCGGGAGGATCTGCGCGATTCCGAACACCGGCGTCGTCGAGCGCTGCGTCGATGCGAGCGAGGGCCCGGCCAGCGCGTGGAGCAAGGCCGAGGCGGACGGCGAGCTGCCGATATTCATGTGGGCGCGGTGGTCGGGTCGCGTGACGCCCGACGAGCTCATCGCGAACGAGGCGGAGCTCGGGGCCTGGTTCGACACCATCGATCGGGTCGTGTCCTATGTGCGCGACGAGAAGAAGCACGCCGAATCGCTCCGGGCGACGCTCCACGGCGAGCTCGGTAAGCTGCTCCGGCTGATCAGGGACAGCCAGGAGGAGGCCCTCCAGGCAGAGCCGATCCATGCGGCCGACACCTTCAAGGAGGCGATGACCGGCAAGGCGAGCGCCGAGCGGGAGCCCCTCGCCGCAGCGATCGCGGCGGACAAGCTGGCGATGGCCGCCGTGCAGGCCGTCCTCGATCGCGCCAGGGACGAGGGCGCGCCGCTGCAATCCAGGTACGCGGGCGCGGCGGCGCGCTTCGCCGCCTACCGCGCGACCGAGGCGGCGGAAACGGCGGCGTACGCGGCGCTCTCGGCGCAGGCATCGCGATCGGCGATCGACGAGCTCGACGGCGTGGAGCAGGCGGTGCTCGCGGCGGCGCGCGGGGCGAGCCGGGCGCCGAACGAGCTCGCCGCGGAGGTGATGACGCTGTCGGCGGAGCTCCGGGCGTTCGCGGTCTCGTTCGACGAGGCGATCGCGCCGCACAAGGAATTCCTCGCGACACACGGCGCGGTGCTGCCTGACATGACGTCGGGGGCGCTGCGCTCGCTGAGCGCGATGCTGGGCTACGCGCAGCGGCGCGTCGCCCGGAGCGACGCGACCGCGACGGCGCTGCTCGGCGGCATCGCGCTGCGCCGGCAGGCGCTCGTCGCGCTGGAGGCAGACGAGGGGGCGCGCGAGGCGAGCGCGCGGTCGCGGAGCCGCAAGGCCTCGGAGGCGTTCAGCGAGGGAGCGCGCGCGCGGGCGGCGGCGCTGTCGGCGGCGCCGCCGGTGAGCGAGAAGCTCGGGCTGCCGCTCTTGGCCGAGCGGTGCGGGGAGCTCTTGGCGCTGGTGCAGATGCGGCCGCTCTGCGAGGCGGCGCCATCCTCGTGGCGAGAGGCCGGATGCGCGGCGCTCCGAGGGCGGTTCGACGCCGCGGAGGCCGAGCTCAGGACGGGCTTGCCGCAGAAGATCGCGGCGGGCCTCGCGGCGCTGCGGGAGCAGGGGATGGGCGCGGCGGAGCTCGACGCCGCGCAGGCGAGGCTCGACGCGGGCGACGTGAAGGGCGCCGCGATCGCGTATGACGCCGCCGTGCGCGGCGCGGAGGGGACATGAGAGGCTCGAAGGACGTCGCGCTGCGCGGCCGGAGCGCTGCCGTGTTCCACAAGCTGGTCGCGCTGATCACGGCGCTGGCGGTGCTGGCGCCGTCGTTCGCTTGGGCCACCACGCCATACACCGTGCTGTGGATGAGCCGCCAGGACGCCACCTCGTGCGCGGACCCCGAGCTGGAGACGGAGGGCGCCGCCATCTTCGAGGTGAACCAGACGCCGCTGCCCACCTATGGGATCCCGGGCGCGGTAGAGATTTACGGCGACGGTTCCGCGAGCAACATGCTCGAGGCGGAGTTCGACTCGGTGCTGCTGCGCATGGGCGCGAACGACTTCCACTTCGGGGTCCACGTGAACGGCGGCGACTGGTGTACCCACGCGCACGACGTGGTGCACCTCGTCTCGGAGCCGCTCGGGCTGAACAAACCGCTCTTCGACATCCGCCGCGACGGGACCGGCTTCGAGGGCGACACGGACGTCGACCTGAGCCTCGCTGAGATCAACCCCGCGCTCGCGCGCGACATCGCGGAGCTGGAGGTCGCGATCGGCAAGCTGATGGAGGCGATCCTCCGGAACGCCGCCAAGATAGCGGACCTCCGGGCTCGGATGGATCTGCTGCGGCAGCTCGATACCGAGCTGCACGACCTCGTGACGCGGCCGCTGGACGAGATCTCGCGGACCGAGCTCGACGCAATCCTCGACCGCTACAAGGATGTGGTCGACCCGGCGACGCGGGCGGCGATGGAGCAGCTCGTCGACGACCTGAAGAGGAGCGTCAGCGACCTGGAGGACGAGCTCGCGCGGCTGATGGACGAGTTCGGCGCGCAGGCCGACGAGGTGGCGGACCTCGCGACGCAGGACGCGCGCGCCGAGGGGTGGAACCCGGACGACCCGTGGGCGTATGCGCTCGGGGAGAGCGAGGTGCCGTGGGTCGAGGTGCCGGACATCGCGGAGGTGGACGGTGCGTTCGACGAGGGGAGGGACCCGTACGCGGCGTACGCGGACGCGGTGATCGCGGCGCTGGAGGCCGACGTGAGCGGCGGGGTGGTCGTCGCGCGGGCGGACTTCGTGGCGAACGTGCGAGCGTGGCGGGCGAACAGCGCGGCGCTGGAGATCGCGCTGCGCGACCGGATGGGCGTGTCGCTCGCGGAGACCAACGCGTTCCTGAAGGCGCAGAACCGGATCACCGGGTTCGTGCGGAAGTTCATGGATGCGTCGGACTGGTTCATCGAAACGCCGATCCCGCCGGACCTGCGGGCGCAGGTGGACACGGTGCTCAAGCCGCGGTTCGACGCGCTCGCGGACCAGATGAAGGACAACCTCAACCTGTGGACAGGGGACGGGTTCGATCTGGAGCAGACGCAGCTCTACCAGACGATCAGCGCGTTCGCGGGGGCGATGTCGACCGTCGCCGAAGGTTTCGGGGCGTACGCGGAGGTGATGCAGACGCTCGTCCACGCGACGACGCGCATCGGCGTGGGCTTCGTGCCGGTGGTCGGGCCGGCGCTCGACCTGTGCGAGGCGGTGACGGGCAAGGCGTGGTGCTTGCCGTCGGGGGAGGAGCTCAGCACCGAGGAGCGGATCTTCTCGGGGGTGGGGTTCGGGCTCGGAGCGATCGGGCCGATGTGGCGCGCGGTCAGTCGCGCAGGCGGGCTGACGCCGGATGCGATTCGAGTCGCCGAGGAGATCGCGCAGTTTGGCGAGGAGCTCGCCACTGCGCTGCGCGCACCGCGGCGCACCTGGTACAAGACGCTGCGCGGGGCGGTCACGAGCAAGCCGCTCGACGCGATGGAGAAGGAGGCTGCCAAGTTCATGCTGGACGACGGGCGGGCGCTGATCGGCGTCGGCGATGACGGCGTTCGCCGGGTGCTGGACATACCGAAGGAGTCTCCTCCAAGTACGACCTTGGGAAGGGCTCCCGACTTTCTCACCGTAACCAAGGGAAACAAGCTGGCCCTGACCGAGGTGAAGGACATTGACAGTGCCACCGGAAAGGTCGACATCGACCACGCACTCACGCAACTGGAGAATGCGATGAAGAAACTGAGCGACAAAGGACTCGCCGGCGACGTCGAGCGGCTCGAGTTCATCATCCCCAAGGGTGCGCCGCTCAAGAACGAGAACAAGATCGTCAAGGACGGCTATCTAGTCGACGCGCTCACGGGTAAGCGCATCAAGCTTGAAGGCTTTAGGAACCTGGTCATGGTGATCCAGTTATGAGTGTATCAGGTCCCTGGCTCTATGCATGGTGTGACGAGGCGGACAGGGTCGACGCGCTCGCTGCGGCTCTGTCTGCTCTCGTCATCCCGGGGGGAACGTGCGGCTTCCACATCGAGTCCATCGACCATCCCGATAGCACCTGGCGATGGCGCGATGCGGTCACCCTAAGCGAGACGGTCGCGGCGGTGCGTGCAGGATTCACCGCAGGGACGCATGTCTTCGCATCCTTCGGCGTGAAGCTGAACTCCGGCAGCGCAATCGAACTCGCCATCGAATGCAATGGCGAAGCGTGGGAGCGCCGGTATCCCTCCGGTCCTCTATGCGCACGCCCCGGCGATCGCAGCGATCTACTTCCCTGGAGCCTTCGCATCGCCCTCGGCGGCACGCGCTCTGTCGAGGTCGAGGCGGCGATCCTGGCGGTGCAGGTCCAGCAGGATCTCGAAGATCTTATGGTCCGCCTCTGCGCGCCGGATGCGCGTGCGCGCGTGACGGCCGGCGCCTGGACAGAATTCGCGGCTTGGGGGCCGCCCACCAAGGCGTGCGCGACCTATCACACCAGCGCGGCGTTGGTTGCACACGATCTCGCCCTTACGTGGGTAAACCTGCGGGACGGTGACAAGGTCGCACATTCCGCGGGAATGCCAACGGACGTGTTGCACGCGCGCGTCGACGCCGCGCCGCGCGGAGCGCGTGTCGCTGTTGAGGACGGCGCTGAGCTTTCGCGCGAAGCGGTCCTCAAGGCGCTCACGGAGTCACCGGCTGCGCTGCTCGACGCACTCGAAGCGTCCGCGGTGGCGGATGAGGAATGGCGCGCCGTCGAATCGGCCGCCCTTGAGACCATCGCAGCGACGAAGGAGGGCGCGCCGACGTGCGAGGTGGACGTGACGTCGCGCAAGCACGTCCAGTTCATCGAGCGCCACGCCCCCTACCACGTGCGTCGCCTCCCGAGCGGCGGCGTGGTGCTGGCGACCCACCCCTACCGCACGCTCTGGCCGCTCTGGGCCGACGCGCTCTTCGTGCTCGGCCTGATGTCCTGACGCAGGTCGTGCACGTTCTCCCTTCTCCGGACTTCGCACTCGGGGAGCCGCCCTTGCCAGACGGCGTACCCCTCCCTGAGCGCGCGGAGCGCGCGATTTGGGAGGGGCGGACCGCGCGCAGGCGCGGAGCGCCGAGCACGGGCCGGGGGTGGGCATCCGCTCTCTCTCAGCCGTTCTCCGCCCTTGCAGAGCCGTCTTCATCGACGGCCAACCCCGAGGAATGGAGCCCGGACGACCCGTGGGCGTATGCGCTCGGGGAGAGCGAGGTGCCGTGGGTCGAGGTGCCGGACATCGCGGAGGTGGACGGTGCATTCGACGAGGGGAGGGACCCGTACGCGGCGTACGCGGACGGCGTGATCGCGGCGCTGGAGAAGGACGTGAACGGGGGCGCGGTGGTCGCGCGGGCGGACTTCGTGGCGAACGTGCGAGCGTGGCGGGCGAACAGCGCGGCGCTGGAGATCGCGCTGCGCGACCGGATGGGCGTGTCGCTGGCGGAGACCAACGCGTTCCTGAAGGCGCAGAACCGGATCACCGGGTTCGTGCGGCAGTTCATGGATGCGTCGGACTGGTTCGAGGACTCGCCGATCCCGCCGGATCTGCGGGCGCAGGTGGACACGGTGCTCAAGCCGCGGTTCGACGCGCTCGCGGACCAGATGAAGGACAACCTCAACCTGTGGACAGGGGACGGGTTCGACCTGGAGCAGACGCAGCTCTACCAGACGATCAGCGCGTTCGCGGGGGCGATGTCGACGGTCGCCGAGGGCTTCGAGGCGTACGCGGAGGTGATGCAGACGCTGGTGCACGCGACGACGCGCATCGGGGTGGGGTTCGTGCCCGTGGTCGGGCCGGCGCTCGACCTGTGCGAGGCGGTGACGGGGAAGGCGTGGTGCCTGCCGTCGGGCGAGGAGCTGAGCGACGAGGAGCGGATCTTCTCGGGGATGGGGTTCGGGCTCGGCGCGGTCGGGCCAATGTGGCGCGCGGTCAAGATCAGCAGCGGGCTGCGGCCGTCTGCGATCCGGGTGGCCGGGGAGATCGCCGAGATCGAGGAGGTTTTCGCCAAGATCGTGAAAACGGAACGCGTCCGGGGGTACAAGAACCTCCGCGGCGCGATCACCAAGCAGAAAAAAATCGACATTTTCGAGAAGAAAGCGGCCAAGTTCCTGATGGACGACGGCAGATCGCTCGTCGGGGTCGGCGACGACGGGGTGCGCACGGTGCTCGACATTCCGAGGGAGTCACGGACGGGTACCATCGAGGGGAAGGCGCCCGACTTCCTGTCGGTGTCCAGCGGGCACAAGCTCATCCTGAGCGAGGCGAAGGGCGGCGGAACGATCGACGCCTTTGATGTGCGCGATCAGCTATTGAATGCGATGAGGGCGCTGAAGGACAAGTGGGGGCTCGCTGGCGACGCGCAGCGGGTCGAGCTCATCATGGAGCAGGGGGCGAAGTTCAAACCGAAGAAGTTCACAGTCAAGGACGGCTACCTGTTCGATTCGGACGCTGGCAAGTCCCTTACCCTCGATGGCTTCAATATACCCATCATGGTGATCCGGCTATGAGCTACTCAGGACCTCGATTCTTCGCCTGGTGCGACGAGCCAGAACGGATCGATGCGCTCGCGGCGTCATTGTCTGCGCTGATGATTCCGGGGGATCTCATCAGCCTGGGTATGAGCGCTACCATAACGTGCAGGACACGCTCCGCCGAAGACGTCCTTGCCACGGTCCGGGCCAACTTCGGAGGACGGAATAGCGCTCACGTATCATCCGGCGTGATACTGCGGGGATCAGAGCGCGTTATGGTGTTCAGCCTCGCTTGCTACCCCGAAGACAGCGAAGATGACCATCCTTTCGGCCCTCTTGAGGTCAAGGCGGGCGAGCGCAAGTGGGATTTCTACCCGTACGAGATCCCCGTGGGCAGGCGCCCCCGCTCCGTGGAGGCCGAGGCCGCGGCCGCCTACCACATGGTCCAAGGCGACATCGAGGACCTCCTGCTCCGCCTCTGCGCGCCGGACGCGAGCGGGCGCGTGCCGACCGGCGCCTGCACGGGCGAGGAGGACTGGATCGCCCCGGTCGAGATGTGCGCGACCTACAGCGCGAACGCCGCGGAGCTCGCGCGCGATCTGGCCCTCTCGTGGGTGAGCCTGCACCACGAGGAGAGCGTCTCGCGCATCGCAGGCACGTCGCTTTCGGCGCTGCACGCGCGCATCGACGCCGCGCCGAGCGGCGCGCGCGTGCCCGTGAAAGGCACGAGCGAGCTCACGGGCTCGCTCTCGCGCGAGACCGTGCTGAAGGTTCTCGCGATGCCGCCGGCCACCCTGCTCGATGCGCTCGAGGCCGCGGCGGTGCCCGACGACGCCTGGCGCGCGGCCGAGCCCCAGGCGCGCGAGCTCATGGAGCTACGCCGCCAGCTCGACGACGAAGCCGCGGGGGAGGTCCCCCCCGCCTTCTGGGTGGACGTCACGACGCGCGAGCACACCCGCTTCCTGGAAGAGCACGCCCCCTTCCACGTCCGGCGGCTCCCGGGCGACGGCGTGGTGCTGGCCACGCACCCGTACCGCACGCTCTGGCCGCTCTGGGCCGACGCGCTCTTCGTGGTCGGCCTGATGTCGTGACGTCAAGCCAAGCCACACGCTCGGGAGGCCGTGACGCTATGGGTCAAGATCAAGCCCGGGGAATGACGACTGGGGCCGGCCGGCAAGAGGGCCGCGATGGAGGCCGACCCTGTTCTGTGACGAAGGGAAACCAATGGTCCGTCAGCAAGGTGTAAATGATGTAGCCGTTCCGCTCGGGTCGGAGGGCAGCGCGTCGTGAGTCGCGCAAGCAGCTATCGTACGCGGAGGGAGGAGCCCCTTCGCTTGTATGCGGCGTGCGACGAGGAACACAGGGTCGACGCGCTTGCGGCTGCGCTGTCCGCTCTCGTCATGCCTGGGTGGTTCGTGAGGCTCGCGATCCATCCGCTCGCCGGTCCCGATAGGTCTTACGCCGCGCTTCCCGTCGAGAAAGCCGTGGAAGTAGCTCGCTCGGCATTTGGCACGGATGTGAGCATCGGAGCGAGCTTCTGGACCATGACGAGCTTCGGCCACGGCATCCCGCTCACCATCGGCTGCGCCGACGAGAAGCACGAGCGCCGGTCCCCGGACGGTCCTCTGAGCGCATCGAGCGGCGATTATCACGATCTGCTCCCAAACAGCATCGACGTGGCTGTCGGCGCCCGCTCCGTCGAGGTCGAAGCCGCGGTGATGTCGGTACTGGTCCAGAAGGACATCAACGATTTCTTGGTCCGTGTCTGCTCGAGCGAACACGTGACGACCGGCGGGTGCTCAGACCTCACTGCCTGGGGTCCACCGATCGAGCTCGCCGCAACATACCACGCGGACTCCTTCGTCGCGCGCGATCTCGCCCTCTCATGGGTGCACGTCCACGAGGGCTACAAGGTGGCGCGCGCCGCAGGAAACTCGCTCGATGCGCTCCGAGCGCGTGTCGAGGCCGCGCCGCGCGGGACGCGGATCGCGGTCGCGGGCACCGTCGCGCGCGCGCGCAAGCACGCCGCGCTGGAGCATGTCGCAGAGCGGGAGAGGATAGGGTTGCTCGTGCGCGATGAACCCGATCCGCGCGCGCGCTGGAGGAAGTCCATCGAGCTCACAGAGAGGGAGGACGCGCTGCGCGCGCGCGGCGAGGTCCTGCCGGTCGGTACGCGCGTCGCGCTCGCGGGCGACGCCGAGCTGACGCGCGAGCAAGTCCTTGCAGCGCTCTCCATGCGGCCGGCCACGCTGCTTGAAGCACTCGAAGCCTCCGCGGTACCGGACGACGCGTGGTGCGCGATCGAGCCGATCGCGCTCGAGACCATTCAGGCAGCGAAGGAGGGGGCGCCCACCGAGGACGTGATCGTGAATACGGGAGCGCACACTCGATTCATCGAGCATCACGCCCCCTTCCACGTGCGCCGCCTGCCGAGGGACGGCGTGGTGCTGGCCACGCACCCGTACCGCACGCTCTGGCCGCTCTGGGCCGACGCGCTCTTCGCGCTCGGCCTGATGTCCTGACGCAGGCTACACCATGAGGAGGATCGAGCAATGAGAGAAGGGCCGTTTTTCTTCGCCTGGTGTGACGAGGTGCAGCGGGTCGATGCGTTCGGCGCGGCGCTGTCCGCCCTCATCAAGGAGCCCCGGTACAGTATCCGCGCGATCATGGATCGCGACACGGAGTGCAACACGAACTCCGTGGACGAGGTGGTCAGCATGCTCCGCGCCCACTTCGGGCGCACCGACGCCGAAGCCTACTTCGTCGCGTCGTTGAGCTACGAACACTTCGTCCATTGCATCCTTCGCGGCTATACCGACAGGAGCGAACGCCTCAAGCCGATGGGCCCCATCCACATGCACGCCCGCGAAATCGAGGACTTTTCCCCCATGCACATGGACCTCGCCCTGGGAAAGGGTCCTCGCTCCGTGCAGGCCGAGGCCGTGCTCGCGTGGCACATGGCGCTGGAAGACATCGACGACGTCCTGCTTCGCCTCTGCGCGCCGGACGCGAGCGGGCGCGTCCCGACCGGCGGCTGCACGACGGCGCGGACCTGGCTCGCGCCGGTCGCCCTGTGCGCGACATACAACGCGGATGCCCGCGACATCGCGCGCGATCTCGCCCTGTCGTGGCTGTGCCTCCATGACAAGGAGAGGGTGTCGCGCATCGCGGGCCTGCCGCTGGAAGCGCTCCGCGCGCGGGTGGAAGCCGCGCCGCCTGGGGCGTGCGTCACGCTGAGACATAGCAGCGGGCACTCGAGCTCGCTCTCCCGTGAAACCGTTCTCCAGGCGCTGGCGACGCCGCCCTCCGCCCTACTCGAGGCGCTCGAAGCGGCGGCGGAGGTGCCCGACGGCGCGTGGCGCGCCGCAGAGCCGCGCGCGCGCGAGCTCTACGAGAGGACGCTCCCGTTCAGGGGGCGCGACGGACAGGGCATGGAGACAGGCGACGGCTCGCCCCTCTCGCAGGTCGAGATCACCCTCGAACACTTCGAGTTCCTGGTCGACCACGCCCGGTTCCACGTCCGCCGCTTGCCGAGCGGCGGCGTGGTGCTGGCGACCCACCCGTACCGCACGCTCTGGCCGCTCTGGGCCGACGCGCTCTCCAGGCTCGGGCTGATGTCCTGACCCAGTTCGTGCACGCGCTCGCTTCTCCCGACCTCGCACCCCGGCCGCAGATACCAGACGGCGTGCCCCTCCCTGAGCGCGCGGAGCGCGCGATTGGGGAGGGGCGGGCCGCGCGCAGGCGCGGAGCGCCGAGCACGGACCGGGGGTGGGCATCCGCTGACACGGCTTCACGCTAGACCAAGAGAGGACTCGACCGGAGCGCCGCGCGGCCATGGGCCCCAGCAGCCTTCCCGCCCTCCCGCCCAGGACTCCGGCTCTCTCGCGGCGACTCCACCCTCCAGCCCCCGCAGGCCCCCTCCAACCGCGGCTCCCACCGTGTGATAGCCTCGCAGGACGCATGGCACCCTACCGCTCCTCTCGCGAGGACCGCGCCGCGCCCCCGCCGCCGCCCCCGGGCCCGGTCGCCGACATGGTGCAGCAGTTCGCCGACCCGTACGCCTTCCTGCGCGAGCTCGTGCAGAACGGCATGGACGCCGGCGCGCGGAAGATCGCCGTGCGCGTCGAGACGCTGCCCGGCGCGTGCGCTACCTCGGTCACCGACGACGGGTGCGGCATGAGCCGCGAGGACATCGAGGGCCCGCTGCTCACCCTCTTCAGCTCGTCGAAGGAAGGCGACCCGACGAAGATCGGGAAATACGGCGTCGGCTTCGTCTCCGTGTTCGCCCTCCAGCCAGAGCACGTCGACGTGGAGACGTGGCGCGACGGAAAAGCATGGCTCCTCCGGCTGCACAGCGACACGAGCTACGAGCTCGAGGACGCCGGACCGCGCCAGGGCAGCGGCACCCGCGTGACCCTGATCCAGCGGCTCGACCGGGAGGCGTTCGTAGAGCACGCGCGGCGCGCGCACGCCGCGCTCCGCCGCTGGTGCCGCCACGCCGACCGCGAGATCACCCTCAGCATCGCAGACCACGAAGGCGGCTCCCGGACGGGCGCCGTGCGCATCGACGCCCCGCTCGCCATCGCAGCGCCCGTCTCCGTGACCGCCGTCGAGGAAGAGACCACCGTCGTCGTCGGCCCCTCCGCCGGCGCTCAGCACCTCGCACAGCCGAGGAGCGGGGACCCCGCCGTCGAGCACGGCCAGAGCTTCGCCGGGTTCTACAACCGCGGGCTCACGCTGTTCGAGACCGCGGACGAGCTCTTCGGCGGGCTCTCGGGCGTGCGGTTCAAGGTGATGAGCCCCCACCTCCAGCACACCCTGAGCCGCGATAACGTGCGCCGCGACGACGCCTTCTGGGACGCGATCGCGCGCGTGCGGGAGCTCGTCAAAGGTCCGCTCCGGCGCGAGCTCGCCGCCCGCCTCCCGCAGGCCGCGGCCGCGGCAGCCGCCGGCGAGGCCGAGGGCGCCGCCGCCTACGCGGCGATGCTCGAGGCGGCGCTGTCGCCGCCGACAGCGCTCGATCCGGACGAGATCCCGTTCCCGCTCGCGAGCCCCGTCGCAGGCGACCGGAGCCGCGCGGGGCTCCGGGCGCTCGCGCCGGGGCGCGAGCCGCTGCTCGTGGCCAGGCGCTCCGACGCGCTGACCGCGGCCATGGCCCGCGGCGGGCTGCCCGTCGTGCTGTGCAACCACCCGGCGACCAGGGCGCTGCTGAAGCGGTGCTTCCCGGCGGCGCGCGTCGAGAAGGCGCACGCCGCCTACCTGCTCGTGCGCGAGGAGCGCGAGGAGCCGAAACGCGCCCGCGCCGCCGACGCCGCGCTCCTCCAGGTGATCGCCGAGGCGCTCGCGCGCGCCCGGCACGGGGTCGCCCGGGTGAGCCTCTGCCGGGTCGAGGGCGCCCTCCGCCAGCGCAGCGGGTTCCTCCTGCCCGGGAGCGGGGAGCGCGCCGGGCCCGAGCAGAGCTGCCACGCGGCGCGCGAGGTCGTGCGCCGCGCGGCGCGCTTCCCGCCCGGACACGCCCTCTACCTCAACATCGAGAGCGACACGGTGGCCCTCGCGCGCAGGCGCGCCGCCGTCGACGCGGTGACCGCCGGCAACCTGCTCGCCCGCGCGCTGCTCGTCGAGGCCAAGGGGCCGCTCGATCCCGAGGACAGCGACCGGCTCCTCGACCTCTCGGCGAGCCCGCCGCCGCGCGCGGGGGCGGCGCGCGGCGAGAGGGCGCCCGCAGGCGGCGCGCGCCCCGCGCCGAGGGGGCCCCTGCGGTGAGCCGGGTCGTCGCCCGCGGCGCGATCCGCGTCGATGCCCGCCGCGCCGTCCAGAAGCTCCGGGAGCACCTGCTCGTCGACCTGGACCTCTACCTGCTCGAGCTCGTCCGCGCCGCGGCGGCCGGGGGCGCGACGCAGATCGATCTCCGCTACGACGCCGACGACGTCGTCGTGACCTTCGACGGAGAGCCGCCCGACGGGCCCGCCCTGGCGCGCCTCCTCGACCACGTGCTCAACGCCGCGCCCGACGCCGCGTCCCGGAGGCTCCGCCTGCTCGCGCTCGGCGTGAACGCGGCGCTCGGGCTGCGCCCGGCGCGCGTCGACCTGCTCACGACCGGGCCGTCCAGCGAGGCCAGCGGCGCGAGCTGCACGCGCGTGCGCTTCACGCCCGCCCTGATCGAGGCGCCCGCCGAGGCCCCCGCGCCGGCCGTCGGCCCCGCCTGCGACGAGGTCCCGAGGCCGCCCGGAATGCCCGCGGCCGGCCTGCGCATCGAGGTGCGGCGGAGGCTCGGCTGGTCGGTGCTCCGGCGGGCGATCACGGGCGATAGCCCGCCCGAGCTCGCGCACCTCGCCGCGGCCACCGGCGATTTCCCGATCCCGATCGCGCTCGCCGGCGAGCCGCTGCGCCGCGCTCTCCCGGGCGGCGATCTTCAGGTGCTCGTGCGCGTGCCGTTCCACGTGCGCGGCGCGCGCCGCGCCGCGCTGGAGATCGTCGCGCCCCCCGAGCCCGCAGGAGGGCCGGTCAGCTCGGCGCCCCGCTCGCGCCCCCTCGCCACGCCCATCTCCGCTCCCCTGCCCTCGGGCCTCCCCGCCGTCGACTACCTCGAGCACGGCGTGCGGCTCGTCCGCGAGCGCTGGAGCTTCGCCCCGCGGTTCCCCTCGGCGCCCTACCAGGGCGTCGAGCTCCCGGTCCGCGTCGTCGTCGACGCGGCCGCGCTGCCCACCAACGCGTCGCGCTCGGCGGTGCGCGAGGACGCGCCCCTCCGCGCGCGGCTCCGCGAGGCGGCGGCCGGCGCGCTGCTCGACGCCATCCAGGCCCTCGCCGCGCTCGTCTGCGGCGAGGGCGCGGTCCCCGACGGCGCGCTCGTCGTCGACGAGGACCGCGGCCGGCTCGCGGACGCGCTCGCGGCCTTCGCCTGCGTCGCGACCGGGGCGGCGCGGGCGGGCGCCGAGCTGCCCGCCGAGGCGCGGGCCGTGCGCGAGCTCCCGCTGCTCCGCGACGGGCGCGGGCGGCCGACGTCGCTCGCGGCGCTCGAGGCGCACGATGCGCCGCGGCTCTTCCTGTTCCGCGGCGACGGGAGGCTCCCGAAGGAGCTCGCCCCCTGGGCCGGCGACGTGGTGTGGAGCCCGGGGGGCCTCGTCGAGCGCGCGCTCGCCGGGCTCCCGCTCGCCGACGCCGAGGCCATGATCGAGCAAGCGAAGCTCGGCGCCGAGCGCCGCAGGGCGTTCCTCCTGCACGCGACCGGCGATCCCGTCGTGCCGCCCTCCCCGGAGCACGCGTTCCGCGACGCCTTCCAGGTGGACGAAGGGCCGCTCGCCGGCCTCCGCGGCGAGCTCGCGGTCTTCGCCGACGCCCGCGAGCCCCCGCGCGGCGCGGAGGTCCGGGTGTTCGTGGACGGGCGGCACCTCGAGACCGTGGAGCTCGATCCCGCCGCCGTCCCCTTGCCCGTCGAGATCGCGCTCGCGTGGAAGGGGCGCGTGCGGCCGCGGTTCGCGTACGACGGGGTCGAGCGCGACGCGCGCTTCTGGCGCGCCGTCCGCCATGCGCTGAAGCTCGCGATCGCCGCGGCCGACCGCGAGGCGAGGCGGCTCTTCGGCCCGGGGGACGCTCGGCGAGGCGCGCGCTCGACGGCGCCCGCGCCTGCGCCCGAGAGCGAGCTCGCGCGCGTGAGGCCCGCGCTGCGCGCCGCGATCGGCGCGGTGTTCTGCGCGCCTCGGCGCCTCGGCGCCGGGGACGGCGGCGCCGGGCGCGGAGGCGGCGCGGCGCCGGCCCCGGACGACGGCCTCGCGCCCTCGAGCTTCGAAGGCCTCCTGGACGCGCGGATCTGGCCCACGCTCACGGCGGGGTGGTTCGTCAGCCTGAACGGCCTCTCCGCGCTCTCCCGGACGACGCGCGGCCTCTGCGCGGCGCCGCCCGAGGCGCGGGGGCGCGCGGCCGACCGGAGGCCGGTGCTCGCCGTCTCGCAGCGCGAGCTCGACTGGCTCGCCGCCGCGCTCCCGGAGCGCGAGCTTGTCCCCTACGGCCCGGGGCTCTTCACCGAGGACGAGCTCGCGGCGCGAGGGCCGGCGCGGCGGCGCGCGCTCGCGGCGTCCCTGGAGAGGCTCGGGGCGCTCCCCGCCGGCGCGCCGGTCCTCGAGGTCAGCGGCCCCGGCTTCCTCGCGCTCGCCACGCCGAGCGACGCGACGGTGGAGGTGTGGCACCACGCGTCGCGGCCCCTCGCCACCCTGGAGGCCGCGCCGCTGTTCGGCCCCGCCGCCATCGCGATCGACGACGACGCGGCGGCGCCGAACAGCGGCTGGGACGGCCTCCTGTCGCCACGCAACAACGCCGCCGTCCACGCGGTCGAGCGCGCGCTCTGCGAGGCGCTCGTGGCGGCGCTGGAGGGCGACGCCGCGGCGCGCGCGCGGCTCGGCCTGCGGGGCGATCCGCGCCGCGAGCGCGGCAGGCCGGACGCCCGCGTGAGCGCCTACCTCCTCGACAGCGCGCACGCGCTCGAGGCGCGCGCGCGGGCGCTCGGAAGCGCGCCCTTCAAGGCGGCCCCGAGCGAGCTCGCCGCCCGCATCCGGCGCCTGCCGCTGCTCGGGATGCTGGACGCGCGCGGCCAGGAGGTCGCGTGCTCGCTCGAGACCCTCGACGCGACGCACCCGGCGCCCGCGCCGATCCCGGTGCTCGACGCGGCGCCCGGCTTCGAGACGCTCTCCTGGCACCCCCTCGTCGCCCGCGACCCGCGAGAGCGCGCGGCCCTGATGCGGTGGGCCGGCGGGCGCGCCCTCCTGGCGCAGAGCGGGGTGCCGGCGCGGCGGCAGCGCGCCGCCGCCGAGCAGGAGCGCCGCGCGTCCGCCGGCAAGGCGCAGCAGGAGCATGGCCCGCGCGGAGCCGCCGGCCCGCCGCGCGCGCCGCTCGCGCTGCCAGGCGCGCCCTCGCACCCGCTGCTGCGGGTGAGCGCCGCCGCGCTCGGCGTGCAGGGGCTCGAGGGCGAGATCGAGATCGTCGAGGGGCCGGTGTCGGACGCCCGCTTCGTCGGCCCCGACGGCGCGGAGCGGCGCGTGGAGGTGGAGCTGCCGATCCCGCTCCGCCTCCTCGTGCGGGCCGGCGCGGCGGACCCGTCGAGGGACGCCTCGCGCGCGATCCTGACGCGCCTCGCGAAGGCCGCTGGCCGCCACCTGATCGCGCTGGCGCCGCGCTTCGACGAGCTGCCGCCGTTCGCGCGGGGCCACGCGCGCCGCGCCGTCCTGAAGACGCTGGCCCAGGGCAAGCGCGTCGTCGCGGAGGCGGCGCGCGCGCGCCTCTTCCACGACATCGAGGGGAACCTCTTCTCGCTCGACGACCTCCGGCGCGATCCGCGCGCCGAGTGGCTGTGCACCTCGACGCCGCCGCCCTACCCGAAGCAGCGCTACGAGCGGCCGGTCCTCGCGCTGAGCAGGCCCGAGCGGCTGCAGCTCGCGGCCGCCGTGCTCGTCAAGGACATCACCGACGCGGTCGCGCGCGATCGCGCGGCCGAGGAGCGCCTCGCGGCGCCGCCGCTCGCCGCCGTCGGCCTCGACGCGGCCGCGCGCGCGGCGTGCTTCGCGATCCTGCCCTTCGAGCGGCCGGCCGGCGCGCAGGAGGGCGCGCCGGCCGCGCACGGCGAGATCGGCCTGCTCGCCCCGGAGCACGCCGGGGCGGCGGGCATCGCGGTGCACGTGGGGCGCCGCCCGCTCTGCGCGCTCGACGCCGGCGACGGGTGGCCCCTGTGCGCGGCCGTCAACGACGACGCGCTCGAGCCGAACCGCGCCTTCGACGGGCTCAAGGCCCGCGGGGACGCGTCGAGGCTCCGGCAGGCGGTGCGCGACGCCGCCGCGCGGTGGCTGCGCGCCCGGCTCGCGCCGCCCGGCGACGCGCTCGCGACGCGGTGGATCGACGTCGCCACCACCTGGCCCCGGCCGCTGTTCGTGACCGGCGCGCTGTGGCTGCCCGCGCGGTGGCCGCGCGCGCCCGAGGTGCTCGTCGCCGCGCCCTCCGCGGCGCTCCTCGGCGAAGGCGGCGAGGAGCGCGACGGCGGCGGCTTCGCCCCGCGCGCGCTGCGCTGCAGGGCGGGCGTGGGCTCCGGGACGACCGGCGTGGCCCCGCTCGCGCCGGTCGAGGGGAGGCTCCTCGTGTGGCCGCTGCGCGAGGCGCGCTGGGACGCCATCGCGGAGCTCGCCATGGAGGCCGCGGCCTCCATGGCGGCCGAGCTCTCGGATCAGGCGGCCGCGGCGCCGTACCTGTGGAACTTGCACCTGCTCGGCCGCCTCTCCGGCGGCAAGCTCGCGGCGCGGACCGCCTCCGGGGAGAGCGTCGGCCCGGCGGCGGTCCGCGCCGAGCTCGCGGCGAGCGGCTGCCTGTGGATCACCGATCGCCGGGGGAGCGCGGACGGCGATTTCCCGGACGGCTCGCCGCCATTCGTGCTGCTCGACGACGGCTCGCCGCTCGTCGAGGTGCTGCGCCACCGCGCCGCCCCCGGCGCGCTGCGCGAGCTCGGCGCCCTCGCGGCGACGCCCGCCCCGGCCGTGGCGATCGCGGCGGAGATCGGGCCCGTCTCCGGGACGGGCCTCCCCGCCGCGAGCGCGGGCCCTCCCGCGGCGGGCGCCCGCGGCGCGGAGGCCCCCGCGGCCATGCGTGACGCGGAGGCGCCCGCCGCGGAGGCGCCGCCCGACTCGAGCGGCGCGCGGGCCTGGGCGATCGCGCTGTGGCGCAGCGTGCTCGGCCTGCTCGGCGGCGAGGCGGCGCCGGTGCCCGGCGCCACGCCCGAGGGGCGGGAGGCAGCGGCCGGGAGCCCGCTCGCGGCCGCGCTCCACGAGGCCATCGTCCGGATGAACCTCGAGGGGTCCCCGGTGCGCGCCGTCGTCGAGGGCCGCTCGGGGCGGCCGATCCGTTACGACGCCAGCCGGGGCCACATCGTCCTCAACACCGAGCACGAAGCGCTCGCGTGGCTGCGCGCGCGGGGGGCGCCCGACCCGGCGGCCGTCGCGCTGCTGGCGGCGGCCGCCGTCGGCGAGGTGAACCGGGCGCTCCAGTCGGTCACCGACGCGGAGGAGCGCCGGGCGCTCGATCATCTGCTGCGCTCCATCGGGTAGCGCGCGCGGGCGCCGCGCCGCCGGCGTTGCCCGCGCGCCGCCGGGGCGCAAAGCTCTTCCCCGTGGACACCGTCTTCACCGTCGGCCACGGCACCCGCAGCGTGGAGGAGCTCGTCGAGCTGCTCGGCGAGGGGCCGGCCGACACGCTGATCGACGTCCGGAGGTTCCCGGGATCGAGCCGCTCCCCTCACCTCGGCCGCGCTGCGCTCGCCGAGGCGCTGCCCCGGCTCGGGGTGACCTACGTCTTCCGCGGCGACGCCCTCGGCGGACGGCGGACCGGGCGGGCCGGCTCGCCGCACGTCGCCTGGGAGAACGCGAGCTTCCGGGCCTACGCCGATCACATGGAGACCGCCGTGTTCCAGCGCGCGCTCTCCGAGCTCGAGGCGGAAGCGCGCGCTGGACGGCGAATGGCCCTCCTGTGCGCCGAGACGCTCTGGTGGCGGTGCCACCGCCGCCTCATCGCCGACGCCCTCGTCGCGCGCGGGCTGGCGGTCGTCCACCTGCTCGGCCCCGGCGCGCGGGCCCCGCACGCGCTGAACCCCGCCGCCCGGCCCGACGGCGCCGGCCACCTGATCTACGACGTCGGCGCGCAGCGCGCGCTGCCGCTCGGCGACGCCGGCGCGGAGCGCGGGCCCGCGCGGCGCGAGCCTGTGCGCCCGCGCCGCGCGCGGTGATCCCGGCCAGCCTGGTGGCCGCGGGCCGCAGGCGAGCCGCCGCAGAAGCGCGTCGCATTCCTGCGGACGGCGATTGGCACGGGAGCCCGCGATCGACCTGAGGTATCGCTGGCGCGCTCACCGGCGCCGACGGGAGGGCCGTACGGTACGTGTCAAAAATCACGAAGTCCGCGTAGCGGTCCAGTCGGGTATCACCTGAAAAATAGACCATCAGTCGTCTCACTGACGTCCTGATCCCGGCCCACCTGGAGCGCCATCCGCTCCCACGGAGGCTTTCCGCGGAGCGCGAGATCGAGCGCGCCCCCGCCCGTCCGGTATGGCGGAGCCGCACCGATTCCGTTACCGTCCCGAAATCACACGAAGGCGCGCCCGATGTGGGCAGGGCCTCCTGGCTCGGGAGACAGTAATGAAAGTGCAACGCGTTTCGGCGATCCTGCTCACCTCGGTCGCCTTCTCGGCAGGCTTCATCGGTTGCGGCGACGACGATTCGGTCGGGGGCGCAGGCGGCGGCTCTTCCTCTTCGACCACGAGCTCGTCATCGGGAGTCGCCGCGAGCACGGGCGGGGGCGGGAGCAGGGTCGAGTTCCTCGGCACCCGCTGCACGGCCGACGCCGACTGCGGGCCGGGCGGCGTGTGCGCCCTGGAGTCGGAGGGGGACGCCGGTCCTGCGGGCGGGTACTGCACGATGGAGTGCATCGACGACGGCGATTGTGAAGGCGAGGGCAGCGCCTGCATCAATGACATCTGTTACCTGGGCTGCGTCCTCGGAGAGCCCGAGATCACGGCCCTCGACGAGGAGCTCGATCCGTTCAAGTGCCACGGCCGCGACGAGCTGCGCTGTGAGGAGGTGGATGACGGCGTGTCGGTCTGCATGCCGAACTGCGGATCCGACTCCCAGTGCTCCGAGTCCGGCCGCAGCTGCGATCCCAGGCAGAACGCGTGCGTCGACACGCCGCACGAGGGTCTTCCGATGGGGGCCGCGTGCGACCGCGACGCCGACGAGGATCCGTGCGCCGGATACTGCGTGGGCTTCCCCGGCGACGTCGGCGCATGCACCGAGTTCTGCGGCTTCGGCGGCGATGTGTTCGAGTCCGACTGCGGCGGGTTCGAGAACGGTCTCTGCCTCTACCAGTTCGCGGACGTCGTCGGCGCCGGCGACTTCGGCGCCTGCACCAGGGCGTGCAAGGCGCACGACGATTGCCTGTTGCCGAACGCCCGCTGCGAGGACTTCCGCCTTCCGGACAACGGCTTCTGCATCTTCACGAAGCTGCCGTGCGAGGACAACAGCGATTGCGATGATCCGGACGAGTGCGCCGAGACGCCTGATGGCTTCTTCTGCCTCGACCCGCTGTACCCGCTGAGCAACGAGGGCACGGGCGGCGCGGGCGGCGCGGGCGGCAGCGGCGGCGCGGGCGGCGGCGACGGCGGCGCGGGCGGCGGCACCGGCGGCGCGGGCGGCGGCGCGGGCGGCAGCGACGGCGGCGCGGGCGGCGGCACCGGCGGCGCGGCCAGCACCAGCAGCGCGGCCAGCACCAGCAGCGCGGCCAGCACCAGCGGCGCGGGCGGCACGGGCGGCACCGGCGGCGCGGGCGGCACCGGCGGCACGGGCGGCACGGGCGGCACCGGCGGCACCGGCGGCACGGGCGGCACCGGCGGCGCTGGCGGCACCGGCGGCGCCTGATCGCAGAGTCTCAAGACAGGCACTCATCTCATCTCCTCTCGACTCCAGGAGGTGAGATGAGCGCCTCGCGTTCCACTCCCCTTCTTCGAAGCACCCGAGACACCGCGGTGGCGGTCGCGACGACGCGCTTCCCAGGGCTCCCACGCGCCCAGCGAGCGGCGCGCGCCGCCGTCGCCATCCCCTCTCCGTCGCGAGCGCGAGATCTGTCTATCGGCCCGCGGACGGCGCGTTCGCCCGCGGCGACAGGCCGCGGACGAGGGTCGCGAGCGTGCGCAGCACCGGGGTGTCGATCCCGGCCCGGCGCGCGCGCTCGACCACCGCGCCCTGGAGGATATCGACCTCCGTCGCGCGGCCGGCCCGCACGTCCTGCAGCATCGAGGGCTCGGTGAGCGGGAACTCGGAGCGCGTGAGGGCGAGCATCGCGTCCGCGGTCGCCTCGGAGATCTCCGCCCCTTCCGCCCGCGCGACCGCGATCACCTCGAGCATCGCCGCCCGGGTGAGGTCCTCCATCCGCTCCGCGACCACGCCGGCGCGCTGGCCGGTCAGCGCGCAGATCGCATTGAAGGGGGCGTTCCAGACCATCTTCTCCCAGAGCATGGCGCGGTGGTCCGCCCCGCGGCGGACCGGGATGCCCGCGCGCTCGAGCAGCGCGGCGGTCGCCTCGACCCGCGCCTCCTGCCCGGGCCGGTAGGGCGCGAGCCCGGCGCGCGTCGGCGCGAGCGTCTCGATCTCGCCAGGCCCGGCGACGCCCGAGGACATGTACGCGATCGCGGCGATCACGCGCGCCGCGCCGACGTCGCGCGCGACCACGTCCTCGGAGTCGAGCCCGTTCAGGAGGGGCGCGGCGAGGCCGTCCGCGGCGAGCAGCCCGGCGAGCTTCGCGCTCACCGCGGCGAGCGACGGCGATTTCACGGCGATGAGCGCGAGATCGAACGGCCCGCGCGCCCCGTCGAGCGGGGCGACGCGGAGCGGCGGAGTGCGCAGCTCGCCGGACGGCGTGCGGACGATGAGCCCGCGGGACCGCATCACCTCGGCGTGCGCGCCGCGCGCGACGAAGGTGACGTCTTCCCCGGCGAGCGTCAGCCGCGCCCCGAAATAGCCGCCCACCGCGCCCGCGCCGACGACGAGGATCCGCATCGGCGGCGACCATAGCACGCTCGAGCCGGACCGCAGCGAGCCGACGAGTGGCGACCCGCGAGGATTGCGGATATGCCTACGCTGAGATGCGTAGGCCGGAAGCCCCCGCCACGGCGCGCGAGAGCGGCCTCATGAGCGCCGGCGAGCCGAGCGTGACGATGGAAGCCGAGCAGCTCCAGCGCTTGCTGGACGCCCTGCCGGCGCTCATCTCGTATATCGGCAGCGACGAGCGCTACGGCGTCGTCAACCGGGCCTACGAGCGCTGGTTCGGCGAAGACAGCGGCTCGGTCGTCGGCCGGCAGGTGCGCGAGGTGATCGGCGACGCCGCCTACGCCGCCGTGAAGCCGCACATCACCGCGGTGCTCGCCGGACGGCCGCAGGACTTCGAGTCGCGGCTCACCTACCGGGAGGGCCGCCGGCGCCACGTGCGCATCCAGTACATCCCCCACCTCGGCGCGAGCGGCGACGTGCGCGGCTTCTTCGCGCTCGTCGCGGACGTCAGCGAGCAGAAGCGCGCCGAGGACGCGCGGCGCTTCCTGGCCGACGCGTCGGCCGCGCTCGATCCGGCGCAGGGCCGCGACGCGGGCTTCCGGCGCGTCGCGGCCCTCGCGGTCGCCTCGGTGGCCGATCTGTGCGCCGTCCACACGCTCGAACCGGACGGCTCCGTCCACGCGCGGGTCGTCGCGCACGCCGATCCGGCCAAGGCGGAGCTCGCCGCCCGTCTGGCCCGGCGCGGCCACCCCCTGCCGGCGCCCGGGACGCCGCCATCGCCGCTGCGCGAGGTGCTCCACGGCGGCCACGGCCGGCTCCTCCCCGACCTCGCCGGCCACGCGCTGGCCGGCGAGGACCACCTCGCCGTCCTGCGCGAGCTCGGCTGCCGCTCCGCGGTGATCGTGCCCATCCGCGGCGACGGGTGCGTCCTCGCGGCGCTCACGCTCGCGTCCGCAGAGGCGGAGCGCACGTTCGACGCCGCCGATCTCGCCTTCGCCGAGGAGCTCTCGCAGCGCATCGAGGTCGCCTTGCAGCGCGTGCGCCTCTACGACATGGCCCGCGACGCCGAGTCCGAGGCGCGGCGGCGCTTCCTGGCCGAGCAGGAGGCGCGCCGGGCCGCCGAGCGCGCGGCGCAGCGCATGGCCGGCCTCCAGCGGATCACGGCGGCGCTCGCCGACGCGCTCACCAGCGAGGCCGTCGCGCAGGTCGTCGTCGACATCGGCGTCGCCGCCGCGGGCGCGTACGCCGGGACCATCGTCGTGACGGCGGGCGACGAGCTCGAGTGCCTCAAGGAGGTCGGCTACGGGCGCGAGACCGTCGAGCGCTTCCGGCAGATGCCCCTCGACGCCGCCCTCCCGCTCACCGACGCGCTGCGGACCGGCGCGCCCGTCTGGCTGCGCTCGCGCGAGGAGTGCTCCGCCCGTTACCCGCCCATCGCGAGCGCCGTGCTGTCCGGCGCGACCGTGTCGCTCTGCTGTCTCCCGCTCGTCGTCCAGGAGCGGCCCATCGGCGTGCTCGGGCTGAGCTTCGCGGAGCCGCGCCCGTTCGACCAGGAAGAGCAGGAGTTCCTGGTCGCGGTGTCGCGCCAGTGCGCGCAGGCCATGGAGCGCGCCCGCCTGCACGAGGAGCGCGCCGCCTTCGTCGAGCGCGAGCGGCGCGTCGCCCTCGAGAACGCCCGGCTCTACCGCGAGGCCCACGAGGCGGACCGGCGCAAGGACGAGTTCATCGCGATGCTGTCGCACGAGCTCCGCAACCCGCTGGCGCCCCTCACCACCGGCCTCGAGCTCCTGCAAATGAGCGCCCAGATGAGCGCCGGCGAGCGCGCCGATCGCGACGACCGGCAGATCCTTGCGACCCTCGAGCGGCAGGTGAAGACGATCGTCCGGCTCGTCGACGATCTCCTCGATGTCTCCAGGATCACGCGGGGCAAGATCGAGCTGAAGCGGGAGCGGCTCGACGTCGCCTCGGTCGTCATGGCCGCGGTCGAGTCGGTCCGCCCGCTGCTCGTCCAGCGCGGGCACGATCTCGTCCTGTCGGTGGATCGGGGCGTCTTCGTGCACGGCGACCGCGTCCGGCTCGAGCAGGTCGTCGTCAACCTCCTCAACAACGCGATCAAGTACACGAACCCCGGCGGCCGCGTCTCGCTCGCCTGCGCCGCGATCGCCGGCGACGCGCGGATCCGGGTGACCGACACCGGCGTCGGCATCTCCGCCGAGCTGCTCCCGCGCGTCTTCGAGCCGTTCATGCAGGCCCGGCGCACGCTGGACCGCTCCCAGGGCGGCCTCGGGATCGGGCTCACGCTGGTCAAGCGGCTCGGCGAGCTGCACGGCGGCCGCGTCGAAGCGCTGAGCGGGGGCCCCGGCGAGGGGACGGCCATCAGCGTCTGGCTCCCGCTCGCGGGCGCGCCGAGCGCGCCGGCCGAAGCCCCCGCTCCGCCGGCGCTTCCGCCAGCGCTCGAGGCCGCCCCTCCGCGCGCCACGACGCGCCCGCTCCACGTCCTCCTCGTCGACGACAACGTCGACGCCGCCGAGGGCCTCCGGCGCGTCCTCCAGCTCCACGGCCACGCCGTCTCGATGGCCCACGACGGCCCGGCGGCGCTCGAGGCCGCGCGCGCGTCGAGGCCCGATCTCGTCCTGCTCGATATCGGCCTGCCCGGAATGGACGGCTACGAGGTCGTCCGGCGCCTGCGCGCCGAGCCCGAGCTCACGCGCCCCTACATCGCCGCCCTGTCCGGCTACGGACAAGACCAGGACCGCCGCCGCTCGCGCGAAGCCGGCTTCGACGCGCACCTCACCAAGCCGGTCGCGACGGAGCAGCTCCTGTCCCTGCTCGCCGAAGCCGCCCCGCGCGGCTGATCGGCCCGCGCTCCATTTCAGAAGTGCAATGCAGCCGCGCCTCCCGCCAGGCGCGCGATACGTCGCTGAAACAGACTCTTCCAGTTCTGAACGTCGCGCCCATTTCCTTTCATCGGCGCTGTCGCGTCCAGGCTCGCTCCGGGCCTTGTTGTGCCTGTTGATGACCGCGAAACATGCATGAAACAGAGATGGCAGAGGCCTTTGCATAAGAGGCCGAGCGCGCGTCGGGCCGACAATTTATTCCTGCGAAACAGTTGCGAAACAGAGCCCACAGTACACAGTTTTTGGTCCGGGACTGTGGCTGACGCCTGGTTCGGACGGCAGCGCGGCAGTGACGGTGAGAAGGACTCACCGGGTCCAAAGGTGGGTTTCATGAGCAAGAAGAAGGACCTCCTCGTCATCGGCAACGGCATGGTCGGGCACAAGTTCATCGAGAACATGGTTCTCGGCGGCTTCCTGCGCGAGTGGAACATCACGACCTTCTGCGAGGAGCCGCGGCTCGCCTACGACCGGGTGAACCTGTCCGCCTTCTTCAACGGCAAATCGGCCGAGGATCTGTCGATGGTCAAGCCCGGCCTCTACGAGGAGGCGGGCATTCAGGTCCACCTCAACGACAAGGCCGTCTCGATCGATCGGCGGAAGAAGGCGGTGACGTCGGCGAAGGGGAAGACGGTCTATTACGACAAGCTCATCCTCGCCACCGGCTCGTATCCGTTCGTCCCGCCGATCAAGGGCAAAGACGCGAAGGGCTGCTTCGTCTACCGCACGATCGACGACCTCGAGGCCATGGACGCCTACGCCAAGGTCGCGAAGGTCGGCACGGTCATCGGCGGCGGCCTGCTCGGGCTGGAGGCGGCCAACGCGCTCAAGAACATGGGCCTCCAGGTCCACGTCGTGGAGTTCGCGCCGCGCCTGATGGCCCTCCAGGTCGACGACGCCGGCGGCGCGATCCTCCGGGCGAAGATCGAGTCGCTCGGCGTGAACGTGCACACGAGCAAGTCGACGACGGAGATCGTCGCGGCGCACGGCCGCGTGGCGAGGATGGTCTTCGCCGACCAGAGCGAGCTCGAGACCGACATGATCGTCTTCTCGGCCGGCATCCGCCCGAGGGACGAGCTCGCGAGGGCGTGTGATCTCGCGCTCGGGAACCGCGGCGGCGTCGCCATCAACGAGCGCTGTCAGACGTCGGATCCGGACATCTATGCCATCGGCGAGTGCGCCAGCTATAGCAGCCAGCTCTACGGCCTGGTGGCGCCCGGCTACCACATGGCCAAGGTCGCGGTCGACGCCCTCACCGGCGGGAAGGAGACCTTCAGCGGCTTCGACATGAGCACGAAGCTCAAGCTGATGGGCGTGGACGTCGCGAGCTTCGGCGACGCGTTCGCGACCCAGCAGGGCGCGCGCGTGCTCAGCTTCATGAACGCGACGTCGAACGTCTACAAGAAGCTCGTCGTCAGCGGGGACGGCAAGCTCCTCCTCGGCGGCATCCTGGTCGGCGACGCCGCGAACTACGGCCAGCTGCTCCAGCTCGTGCAGAACAAGATCGTCCTCCCGCCGCACCCGGAGGACCTCATCGTCACGGCGCGGGACGGCGCGAAGCCGGCGGGCCTCGGCGTCGACGCGCTGCCCGACACCGCCATGATCTGCTCGTGCCTGAACGTCACGAAGAAGGCCATCTGCTCGGCCATCTGCGACGACAAGCACGTCACGGTCGCCGGCATCAAGGCGCACACCAAGGCCGGCACGGGCTGCGGCTCGTGCACCACGCTGATCTCCGACATCCTGAAGAAGGAGCTCAAGAAGGCCGGCGTCGCGGTCAACAACTACATCTGCGAGCACTTCAACCACTCGCGCCAGGAGCTCTATCACCTCGTCCGGATCCACCAGATCAAGACGTTCGACGACCTGCTCGCCCGCCACGGCCAGGGCAAGGGCTGCGAGATCTGCAAGCCCGCGGTGGCGTCGATCCTCGCGTCGACGTGGAACGAGCACATCCTGAGCAAGAAGCACCTCCCGCTGCAGGACACGAACGATCGCTACCTGGCCAACGTCCAGCGGGACGGCACCTACTCGGTGGTCCCGCGCGTGGCGGGCGGCGAGATCACGCCGGATCAGCTCATCGCCCTCGGGGTGGTCGCGAAGAAGTACAACCTGTACTCGAAGATCACCGGCGGCCAGCGCGTGGACCTGTTCGGCGCGCGGCTGGAGCAGCTGCCCGACATCTGGCGCGAGCTCATCGCCGCCGGCTTCGAGTCGGGGCACGCGTACGGCAAGGCGCTGCGCACCGTGAAGTCGTGCGTGGGCAGCACCTGGTGCCGCTACGGCGTGCAGGACTCGGTGGGCTTCGCGGTCGCGGTCGAGAACCGCTACAAGGGGCTGCGCAGCCCCCACAAGCTGAAGTCCGCGGTGTCCGGCTGCGCGCGCGAGTGCGCCGAGGCGCAGGGCAAGGACTTCGGCATCATCGCCACGGAGAAGGGCTACAACCTCTACCTCTGCGGCAACGGCGGGATGAAGCCGCAGCACGCCCAGCTCTTCGCCTCGGATCTCGACGAGGCGACGCTCATCAAGTACCTCGACCGGTTCCTGATGTTCTACATCCGCACGGCGGACCGGCTCCAGCGCACGTCGGTGTGGTTCAACAACCTCGAGGGCGGCATGGATTACCTCCGCCAGGTGATCATCGAGGACTCGCTCGGGATCTGCGATGAGCTCGAGAAGGAGATGGCCCACCTCATCGCCACGTACGAGTGCGAGTGGAAGGCCGCGGTCAACGACCCCGAGAAGCTCAAGCAGTTCCGCCAGTTCGTGAACGTCGGGGAGCCCGACCGGAGCATCGTGTTCGTCAGCGAGCGCGCGCAGCACCGCCCCGCGGCGTGGCAGGAGAAGTCGAACCTCGTCGAGGAGATGATCTGACGGCAGGGCCGAGGGGCCTTGTCTGAGGGAAAACGTCATGAGCGAGCTGCACACTTCGAAAGCGCCTCGGAGCGAGACCACGGCCCAGGTCTGGGTCGACGTCTGCGGGGTAGAGGACATCATCCCGAACACGGGCGTCTGCGCGCTCGTCGGGAAGCGTCAGATCGCGCTGGTCCGGGTCGGCGAGGGCGAGGAGGTCTACGCCATCAGCAACTTCGACCCCTTCAGCAAGGCGTTCGTCCTCTCCCGCGGGATCGTCGGGGACAAGGGGGGCGTCCCCAAGATCGCCTCGCCGATCTACAAGCAGAACTTCGATCTGCGGTCGGGTCGGTGCCTGGACGACCCGGGCGTGAGCATCCCCGTGTATCCCCTCCGGATTCGGGACGGGCGTGTCGAGATCCAGGCCGCGGCGGAGCCGCTCGCGGCGGCGAGCTGACGGGATGACCTGGCGAGCCAGCGCCAGGCGCTTCCGTGCGGCGGAAGCGCCGCCGTTCGCGGTGTCTCTCTTGGAGTTCTCGGGGCTGGGCTTCCGCGCCGGGTAAACAGGGAATTTCGATGAGCGTTGCAAAGGTCTCGGACACTCACTTTCGCTTACCCATCGTCAACTCGGCGCCGAAGATCCACGACAACAACAAGAGCCTGCTGGACTCGCTCCTGGCCGACCAGCAGAAGCTCACGGCGGTCGAGAAGTTCTCCAAGATGCACGAGGAGCACGCGCTCCCGGCTCAGTCCAAGTACTACCGCGACCTGATCCCGCTCGAGAAGCCGAAGCCCGGACAGCAGTACGGCTTCGAGGTCGACCTCGACGCCTGCACGGCCTGCAAGGCGTGCGTCACCGCCTGCCACAGCCTGAACGGCCTCGACGACAACGAGGTGTGGCGCTCGGTCGGGCTCCTCCACGGCGGCACGCCCCAGACGCCGGCGCAGCAGAGCGTGACGACGGCGTGCCACCACTGCCTGGACCCGGCGTGCATGTCGGGGTGCCCGGTCAAGGCCTACGAGAAGGACCCGATCACCGGCATCGTCAAGCACCTCGATGACCAGTGCATCGGCTGCCAGTACTGCATCCTGATGTGCCCCTACGACGCTCCGAAGTTCAACGCGGAGCGGGGGATCGTGCGCAAGTGCGACATGTGCAGCGATCGGCTGGCCAACGACGAGGCCCCGGCGTGCGTGCAGTCGTGCCCGAACGGCGCCATCCGGATCACGATGGTCGACCAGCAGCAGGCCGTGCAAGAGAGCCAGACGAGCCTGTTCTTGCCGGGGGCGGCGGCGCCGGAGATCACGATCCCGACGACGACCTACAAGACGCAGAGGTCGCTCCCGCGCAACATGCTCCCCGCGGACTTCTACCAGGTGAGCCGGGAGCACTCCCACCCTCCGCTCGTCGCGATGCTGGTGCTGACGCAGCTCTCGGTGGGCGCGTTCTGCGTGAGCCTGGCCCTCAACGAGCTGCTCGGCGCGCAGGCGACGCGGGATTTCGGCGGCCACAGCGCCACGTTCGCGCTCGTCTTCGGGATCGCCGCGCTGAAGGCGAGCCTCTTTCACCTCGGCCGGCCGCAGTTCGCGTTCCGGGCCTTCCTGGGGCTCAAGACGTCGTGGCTCAGCCGGGAGATCCTGGGGTTCTCGCTCTTCGCCGGGGCCGCGACGCTGTACGCGGCGTCCTTCTGGGTGCCCGCCATCCCGGCGCTCGCCCCGGTGGTCTCGGCGCTGCCCCCGGTCGACCTCGCGCAGGCGCCGCTCTCGTATGCGGTCGCGCTGAGCGGGATCCTCGGGGTCTTCTGCTCCGTGATGGTGTACGCCGCGACGCAGCGGGAGCACTGGCGCGGGGCCCTGACGGGCTTCAAGTTCGCGACGACGGCGGCCATCCTCGGGAGCTCGACGGTCCTGATGATCGGGCTGCTGCTGAGCGCCGAGCACGCGGCGCTGCTCCTGACGCGGGGCTTCCGCGCGCTGAGCGCGTTCCTGTGCGTGACGACGGCGCTCAAGCTGCTCGTGGAGGTCTCGATGTTCCGGCACCTCCGGAAGCGGAGCCACTCGACGCTCAAGCGGAGCGCGATCCTGATGACGGGGGAGCTGAAGGGCGCGACGGGCTGGCGCTTCGCTTGCGGGGTGCTCGGCGGGATCGTCCTGCCGGCGCTCAGCCTCTTCTCGGCGCCGAACAGCGGCGTGAGCTCTGAAGTCCTGATGGCGATGGCGGTCGTGGCGTTCCTGTTCTGCCTCGCGGGCGAGTTCCTCGAGCGGTACCTCTTCTTCGCAGCGGCGCCCGCCTCCAAGATGCCCGGAGGGCTCTCCTGATGACGACCAGCGATGCGAGCGATGCGAGCGATGCGAGCGATGCGAGCGATGCGAAGAAGACGTCTCCGGCGCCCAAGCAGGCGGACAACCTCCTCTTGCAGCGCAACGGGCCGCTGACGCGCGAGCTGCTGCTCACGCCCGGCGAGTTCGGCCTCGGGAGGGTGCCTGCGCGGCTCAAGCCCGACCAGACGACGACGGTCGTGTGCGGGTTCTGCTCGACCGGGTGCGGGCTGAACGTGCACCTCAAGGACGGAGAGGCGATCAACCTCTCGCCCAACACGGACTATCCCGTGAACCTCGGGATGGCGTGCCCGAAGGGCTGGGAGGCGCTCACGCCGCTCCGCGCGACCGATCGCGCGACAACGCCGCTCCTCAGGAACGCGCGCGGCAAGCTGGAGCGCGTGGAGTGGGACGTCGCGCTCCGCACGTTCGTCGATCGGTTCAAGGCGATCCAGGAGGCGCACGGCAAGGAGTCGATCGCCTTCATCAGCACCGGGCAGATCGTCACCGAGGAGATGGCCTTCCTCGGGGCGCTCGCGAAGTTCGGGATGGGCATGCTGCACGGGGACGGCAACACCCGGCAATGCATGGCGACGGCGGTGGTCGCGTACAAGGAGGCGTTCGGGTTCGACGCGCCGCCCTACACGTACCGCGATTTCGAGGAGTCCGACGTCGTGGTGCTCGTCGGCTCGAACCTCTGCATCGCCCACCCGATCATGTGGGAGCGGCTCTGCAAGAACAAGAACCGCCCCGAGATCCTCGTCGTGGATCCGCGCAAGACCGAGACGGCGATGGCGGCGACGGCGCACTATGCGCTCAAGCCGAAGTCGGATCTGACGCTGTTCTACGGGATCGCCCACATCCTCATCCAGCGCGGGTGGATCGACCCGGGGTACATCGAGGCGCACACGGTCGATTTCGAGGCGTTCAAGGCGCACGTCGCGGATTTCACGCCGGCGCGCGTCTCCGAGGCGACGGGGCTCAGCGAGGCGCAGCTCGCGTCGTTCGCGGAGAAGATCCATAACGGGAAGCGGGTGTCGTTCTGGTGGACCATGGGCGTCAACCAGAGCCACGAGGGCGTGCGGGTCGCGCAGTCCCTCATCAACCTCGCGCTGATGACGGGCAACATCGGCCGCCCCGGCACCGGGGCGAACTCCATCACGGGCCAGTGCAACGCGATGGGCTCGCGGATGTTCAGCAACACGACGGGCCTGTTCGCCGGCCATGATTTCACGAAGGAGGAGCACCGGAAGAAGATCGCCGGGATCCTCGGCATCCCGGAGGAGGTCATCCCGACCCGGAACAGCCTGGCCTACGACCAGATCATCGAAGGCATCTTGAAGGGGAAGATCAAGGGCCTCTGGATCATCGCGACGAACCCGGCCCACTCCTGGATCAACCAGGAGGATCTGCACGAGCTCCTCGGCCGCCTGGAGTTCCTCGTGGTGCAGGACATGTACGCCACGACGGAGACGGCGGAGCGCGCCCACCTCGTCCTCCCGGCGGCCTCGTGGGCCGAGAAGGAGGGCACGTTCATCAACTCGGAGCGGCGCATCGGCCTCGTCAAGAAGGTCGCGCGGGCCCCGGGCCAGGCGCTGGCGGACTTTCACATCTTCCAGCTGGTCGCCCAGTACTGGGGCTGCGGCGAGCTGTTCAAGGAGTGGAAGAGCCCGGAGGCGGTCTTCCAGATCCTGAAGCGGCTCTCGAAGGGGCAGCCGTGCGACATCACGGGCATCGACGGCTACACGATGCTCGACGAGCGCGGCGGCATCCAGTGGCCCTACCCCGAGGGAGCGGCCTTCGAGACGAACGAGCGGCGGCTTTTCGAGGATGGCCAGTACTACCGCCCGGATCAGAAGGCGAAGTTCGCCTTCCAGGCGCCCCGCCAGCTGCCGGAGCCGACCGACGAGCAGTATCCGCTCACGCTGCTCACGGGGCGAGGGAGCTCCAGCCAGTGGCACACCCAGACGCGGACCAAGAAGTCGGCGGTGCTGCAGCGGCTCTATCCGAAGGAGATCTACGTCGAGCTGAGCCCTGTCGACGCGAAGAGGATCGGTATCGAGATGAACGAGTGGGTGGTCATCGCGTCCCGCCGCGCGGAGATCAAGGCGCGCGCGTTCGTCACGAACTCGGTGAAGCCCGGGGAGATCTTCGTGCCGATGCACTACGAGATCACGAACAAGCTCACGTTCCCGGCCTTCGACCAGTACTCCCGGCAGCCGTCGTACAAGGCCTGCGCGGTGAAGGTGCGTCGGGAAGAGGATCGCGGGTAGCGCCGCGCGGCCTCCGCGAGGGGCGCGTGGCGCGCGTGGGAGGCGCGCTCAGCCGTGCGCGCTCCGCCGCGGCAGGCGCGCGACGTCTTGCCATCGCAGCGGGCTGCGGGCCCTCCGCGCGGCGTGGCGCACGCCGCTCTCGGCCGGCGCCGGGGCGCTCAGGTGCCCGCTGTGCAGATAATACTCCAGGAGCGTGTCCAGCAGCCGGGCGTTCATGGGGGGGCGGTGGGGCCGAGCCCGGTGTCGGGCCGGCGCCCTCGGAGCGTCACGTGTCTAGTCCTGGAAACCCATCGAGATGGCTGCGGAACCCGTCTTGCCCGAGTTCGCGTTCAGATCGCCGGCACCTCCGCCGTCACCAGGGAGGCCGAACTTGATCGGAGAGTCGGGCTCGACGTCAGGGCCCTGGTCGACGGTATGTGCCACCGCGAGTGAATGTCCTCCGTGGCCTCCACCCCCCCGACCGCCGTTGCCGCCCTTCCCGCCATCGCCGCCACGGCAGCCTGGCTGCGATCCAGCTCTGTTACTCCCGCCAGTGCCCCCGTACCCACCCACGCCGCCGTACTGGCCGTCCCCGCCTCGTCCACCGTTTCCGCCACGACCCGTGATGAGGCTGGTTTTACTTACTCGGACGCTCGCGTGGTAAGACAGAATCCCGATGCTGGATCCGCCTGGCCCGCCGCCCTTTCCGGGCTTGCCTCCGCAGCCGCCAGCACCGCCGGAACCGCCAGAAGCGCCGCCCTGTGCGGCTCCTGCGCCGCAGTACGCTGAGCCGCCGCGCGAGCCGCCTCCACCGCCGCCCCCGTAACCGTGCTGCCCTGCATGGCCATCTTCGCCTGCGCCACCTTCCAGCCCCGTGTCTGTGACCCGACCCGGCCCTGATGCGCCGTTCCCGTTCGCGCCGTCATCCCCCGCCAGTCCACCCCTCCCCTCTGAGCAGGACAGGATGCCTTGACCAGCTCCACCCAGACCGTGGCTCATTGGATTCGTGTTCGGCAGAGGGGAACCACTCTCGCCGTCGCCACCATCACCATTTGTGCCGATACCGCCCATCCCGCCCGACGAGATGCCATCGTCACACGAGGTTGTGACGCGCGCCCCTCCCGTCACCGTATCGGCAGAGCACGCCACCGCTCCTGGATTCCCCGGTGCCCCCTTTTGTGCTTCATTGACGCCGCCATCCGCGCCGGGAGCTCCATCTGCACCGTCCCCGGCTACGACCTCGCTCAAGCGCAGCTGTACCGTCACTCCCGGCAGGGCGCGCATGGCAATGGAAGAGCCGCCCGGCACGGTGGCATCTCGTGCGATCATACGGATTCTCGTCAGCGTCGTGATCACGTCGGCCTCGGGTGAGGGCTCCGCCGCCTCGTCCACGACGGTGAGCGGGATCCGGTTCGGCCCTGGCGCGATCGTGGTGAGCTCACCGAGTGGATGTATAGGCCAATGACTTGGCAGACCGCGGCAGTCGAGGCCTCCCCACACGTCCATTCCTGCCGGCACACGGACTTCGACAGAGAATGTGTCGGCGCATGCGTACACCCGCATGCCACGCTCGCGGGCAAGCTCGAACGCCCGCGCAAACGTTTTTACCGGCAGATTCGGCGTGCCAGGCCTAGCATCATCGCCTTTGTCTGCCACATACACGCCATCGCAGTCGACCGGACGGCCGGCGTTGCCGGGATCCGCGTTGCAGGACTCCACCGGCGCGCATGTGAGGGTCTCCTCGCAACGTTCCCACACCCCCGATTCGCTACCGCATCCAAGCGCCGCGCTCCCGTTGAACAAAGCGACTCCGAACAGCAAAGGCCGAGCCCCCAGCGCGCGGAAGCCCGATTCCCATTTCGTCATCTCTTCCCACATGGCGCCCCCTACTGCAGCTCATGAGAGTCTGGGTCGTTCGGATCGATGGCCGCAAACGGCAGGAACTCGGCCGCCACGCCATCGTCGCCCTTACTCTCCGTGGCGTCCGGATCGCCGCCGGCGCCTCCCTTCCCAGCAGTTCCAAGGAGAAACGTCGCCTGGACGTTCTCGCGCGTAACCTCCGCGGTCTCGAGGTACGCGATGGCTGCCGAATGACCGCCGAGCCCGCCGCCTGCGCCACCACCGGGGCCCCCGTTGCCACCGTCGCCTCCGCGGCATCCCGGGAGCGCGCCGGGCACGCCTCCGCCTCCCTCACCGCCGGGAGCTCCGCTTCCTCCTGGCAGTCCCGCCCCTCCCGCGCCACCCCGACCACCGCGGCCGGTCTGAAGGGTCGATCCGCGGATGGCGACCTTCGAACCTCTTGTGACGATGCCAGCGCTCACTCCTCCGGCGAAACCGCCTGTTCCCTGCTTGCCGCCACAACCTCCGGAACCGCCCGAGCCGCCGAACGCCCCCCCGACCGGCCCGGCACCACAGGCGGTCGCGCCGCCGCGCGAACCGCCACCACCGCCGCCGCCCTGACCCGGGCGTCCGAGCGTCCCGTCCTGCCCCTTGCCCAGCGAGCGGACCCATCCCACAACGCCAGGAGGCCTTGCCCCCTGACCGTGCACACCCGCGGCACCGTCGAGGCCGCGCTGGCCGTCGGTGCACGCCATGCTTCCCTGCTGACCGACACCGCCGGTGCCAGCGCCCGTCGGGTTCGGGTCGGGCAGCGGCTCCCCATAACCAGCGTTGAAGCCCTCATCGGGCAGACCGGGACCGCCTTGGCCGCTGACCGAGGTTTCGTCGTCACACTCCGTCGTGACCTCTCGGGTTGCAGCCGCGTCATCGACCGTGCACGCGTCGGCTCCCGCATGTCCAGGCCGCCCATCGGCCGCCGCTGCGTCCTCCGCCGGAGCTCCGGGCTCACCGTCGGCTCCGTCACCTGCGACGATGAGGCTGTCGATCACCTCGATCTCGCTGCCAGCGGAAAGATAGATCCCGATCGAGTTGCCGCCCGGCATCGCGCCCCGGCCTGTGATGACTTCGCTCGCAACGAGCTTGAGCGCGGCCTCATCGCGCACAGCGACGATTCCGATCGAGCACGCTTCTGTTCGGTCCATCTCGTTACCATCGGGCGCCACGATCCGCAGGTTCGCAAGCGTGACTTCCCGCCCTCCGAACGTCACGACTTCACGCTCGGGCCGATTCGGGGCAATGACGGTCTTCGCATCGGCACCGAGGTGCTGCCAGCCGTTCGTACAGTCGAACCCGCCCCAGATACTCGTGTCGTAGAACCAGAGACGTTCGTCGAAGGTTTCAGCGCAAGCGTAGACATGGTGGGGGTGACCGCCCTCCTCCACGAGATCGAGGGCCTTGCGCAGTGTTTTCAGGGGTGCCGCGCGCGTTCCTGGATTCGCGTCGTCGCCGAGACTTGCGCTGACGAAGAGGCCGCACCCATCTTGCGGAGGCTTCACCGTGGGGTCGTCGTCGCAGATGGGCTCCTTAGGGTCAGGGCCGGAGGAACACCCGCACACGACAGAAGCGACTCCGAACCCGAGCGCGATAGGCACCAAGGTGGCCACAGCCACCCGGCGTCGACCTTTCGATGAGGTATCCATGCTCCGAAGCTCCACGTTCGTCACCACACACCCGCCATCATAAGCCCCACGCGCTGCCCGCTCACCGTGGGCACAACACGCACCCCATCGCTGGACGGTGAGGTTCGGTCGACGAGCAGAGACACGAGCGTCAGCGCACCGATCGCGCCGCCCGACACCAGAGTCACCCATCCAGCTTTCGTCAGGAGATCGCGCTTCTCTTGCAGGTCGCCCAGCTCCGAGCACGCGCGCGGTGCGTTCGGGCGGGCACATCGGCTCGCGTTCTCGTCTGCGCCACGCAGCGCGGTAGCTCGATCGTGGAGCTCATCCTCGGTGTAGGCACTCCAGATCAGCAACCCGCCTCCGGCTGCCATGGTTGCCCCCGCCACGACCGCGCCGCCGATGCGCAGCGTCGACGCGGTGGTGGACGGCGCCACGGACGACGCCTGCGCTCCTCGCGCGGAGCTCTTGGTTGAGGTTCCCTTCGCAGGGGTGCCCGGCGCTGCGGCGCGCGGTACCTGCAGCGACATGGTCGTCGGCTTCCCGGCCTGCGCGTCGAACGACGCGAACGCCTCCTCATGGCCCGCCAACCGGGCCCGCACCATGTGCTGACCGGGCTCCAGGAATAGCCTGTAGGTCCGCGCAGGCGCGCTGATGGGCTTGCCGTCGATGAGCACCTCCGCGTCCGGCGGGTCGACAGACAGGTAGAGGATCGCGACATGCGACGCTGCCTTGCGTTGCCCGGCCTCGAACCGCAGCTGTAGTTCAAGGGGGAGGACGTTGCGCTGCTCGAGACTCCAGGCGAGATGCTCGGCAGCATCACGGTACTTGCGCAGCTCGAGCTCACACAGGCCGAGCTCTCCGGCGATCTCCGCGCGCTCCTTCTCCGTGTTCGACGCCGGGTCTGTCGCATCGAGCGCCGCATTGTAGGCCGCGTGTGCCTGGGTCCACCGACCTGCGTCACGGGCTATCTGCGCGCGGCGAACCTGGTCCTTCACCGTCGAGCTGCCGCTTCGCTCCAGCGTCGAATAGATGTCCTCGGCGCTGGCGGGGCTCGTGTAGACAGCAGCGGCGCCAATCATCAGGCAGAACAACAACGAAGGCGCAACGTCACGCATGCGCGGAACGTACTTACGCCCGGCGCGCGGCGTCAACCGCGACAAATTCGCAGGGAATGGGCGTTTTGCCAGGCAAAGATCGGCCCGACGACGTAAAGGCGCCCGTCGACCCCTCCGAGCAGTGGAGCCGCCCAGGTACGCAGATCACGAAGCGCACATTATCCTACCAAAGTTGACCCACCCTTCTCTTTCTTGAACCCTTCCGGCCAGCTCAGGGGTGCTACCAGCTGTGGGCAAGCCAGCACGAACTCCCCCCCACTTCGAGCGCTTCCGCCGCCTCATCAGGCGGGTCGGTGTCCCGGAGCGACACGCCGAGGACCTCGCGCAGGAAGCGCTCCTACGGGACTGGGAGGCGAGAGGGGGGCTCGATCCGGGCGTGGATCCAGCGCCGTACTCGGTCACCATTGCACTGAACCTCGCCCGCAGGCACCTGCGGGACGCGAGCCGTCGGGGTGAGGTCCTGACCCCGTTCGACGAGCACGACTTCCGCGGGGACCAACCGAGCCCGGAAGCCCTGCTCCGCAGGGAGCAGCGGGAAGCCGTCATGCGCGACCTGATCGAGGAGGTCGACCCCAAGTACCGCGACCTCTTGGTCAAGCACGAGCTCGAGGAGAAGTCGCTCGCCGAGATCGCCGCCGAGTTGGGGCTCAAGCTGGACACCGTGAGGAGCCAGCACCGCAGGGCACGCGAGCAGCTGGACGAGGCGAAGCGGCGCTGGATGGCGCAGCAAGAATTCCGGGGCTGGGACAAGGTGCCCTGCGTTCCTGTTGCGTTCGGCCTGTTCCGTCGCTCGTGGTGGACGACCGCGCTGCACCTGCAGAAGGTCGGGGCGAAGGTCTTCGCGCAGGCGGCGCTCGTCGTGCTGACAGGCGCCGTCGTCGCCACAGCGCCACGCTCGTCAAGCTCGACCAGTACGACCCCGCGGTTACGGCGGGCGGCGATCCATGCCGGTGCGGCCACGCCCCCGCAGCAGCACACCACGCCGCCCCTCGACCATCCAGACGCACGCCGCGCGGTCGCCGCGGCCTCGCCCCCGGTGCAGGGCAGCATCCCAGCACCCGGCGAGAATGCACCGGCCGCAATGAACGGCAAGCCCGCTTCGCCGGCCGCAACAGCTGCGCGTTCCTCGCCGCCCGTCCGCGCCGTACGCACCGTCGCGAGCGAGCGCGAGAAGGACCTGATCCTCCAGGCGCGCAAGGCCGTGGAAGCCTACAACGCCAGGGCTGATGTCGAGGCGCGACGCCTGCTCGACATGCACGCCATGGAGTTCCCTCGGGGTCAGCTGGCCCGGGAGCGCGAGGCGCTGCTGCTGCAACTTCGCTGAATCGGCGGCCCTAGCGAGAGATAGGCCGCGGTGGAGGCGGCGGCGTGCGTGAGCGACGTCAGGCCGAGATCCGCCCTGCGCCGGGCCAGGAGAACAAGCACGTCCATGACACGCAAGGAAGCCGTGGCGGAGCGTAGGTGCACGTCACGTCGAGTCGAGATCGATGCGCCCCCGGCAGTGCACGTTCCCTTCGAAGCCATCATGCGGCACTCGAGGATGATCCATGCCGTGTTGCGCCAGTTCGGTGTACCCGCTCGCGACCAGCCGGATGTCATGCAGGAGATCTTCCTGTCCGCCTGGCGCAGCGTGGAAGGCGGAGGATTTCGGCCCCGTCCGGAGGTGCCGCCGAAGAAGGCTCTACAGAGCTGGCTCTTCGGTGTTACTTGGCACCACATCTTCCATTACCGGGAGCGCCTGTATCGGTGGTACAGGGAGCTTGCGGCGTTCGCGGCTCCAGAGATAGCGAGGCATGCACCATCGCCCTTCGGCCAGGTGGAGGCCCGGATGGCGCTTCGTTGCCTGGAGCGACTCAAGCCCGAGCTCCGTGCCGTGCTCGCGGGCACCGCTGTGGGCAATACCGCTGAGGAGATCGCAGCAGAGATTGGTGCCCATCCAGTCACGACGAACAAGCGGCTGCACCGCGGGCGAAAGCAGTTGCGCGAGATCCTCCGCTGAACGAGGTGCGGACGTAGCTCGCCGTCGCCGCGGGCGTTCGAGCTGGTCGAGCAAGGCCTGCTCGCTGGATCGACACGCTGTTTTTTGGCGTCCGCCGCATCTTCGCCGCGGGCGTCGAGCTGCCGGAGCCGCCGGCGCTGAACTTCGTGGGGGCGGTCTGTACCGACAACCCGGCCGAGAACCGGACCGACGTGTTCATCCCGCGGGCGTGGCTGGTCAGCCCCATCGTGACGACCACCTACACGGCCCGGCCGGGCGAGCTCGTGCGAGTGAACGCGCATGACCCGGTGACGATCCGGCTGCCGCCGGCCGCGAGGAACGTCGGTGCCGACATCCTCGTCAAGGAGGTCGCCGGGGAGGAGGAGGCGATCGAGGTGGTCTCGGGCAAGGGCCCGCGGGTCGCACGGGTCGGGGCCCCCCACGTCACGATCCGGCTGGTCAGCGACGGCGCTACGTGGATCGTGCTCTGACGGGCGAGCAGCGAGGGATTAGAACAAGGAGGCGCCCGCCCCTGAAGGCGAGGAGGAACAGCCGCCGGAGCCTCCCTCAGCGCCGCCGGAGAGCCGGCCGCCCCGGTTCTCCAGCCGCGGCCCGGCGATCTGGTCGTCATCGGCCGGCGAGGTCCCGGTGAACCCCGGGGCGGCTCGCTGACCTCAGCGCCAGGGAGGGCGGGCGCGACCGGGCGAGGGTTTCTCTGCCGCCTGCCGCGTCGGCCAGGTACAAGCACAGAGCGCGCCAACTATGGCGGCCATCCGCGCGAGGTGGTCGCTGAGCGTTGAGGCTCGGGGCGTCCACCGTACCGCACGAAAATCGGGGTCGGGGGGAGGCACGGATGCCCTAACCCCCACCTACTTTACTTCGTGTAGGTGGCCAACCTATTCCCGTACTCGGTTCTACAACCTGTTCATGTACTTAGGGAGGCAGCCCAGCCCCTCCTGGGACGGCACGTGTGTCCTCCCCCCCGAGACAGTGGTGCCCTGTCCCCAGGGTCACGAGTGCCTCCGGGGGATGTCTTGAGATGAGCGCGCCCATCAGCCATATCTAGCGGGACATGACCGCTGCCGCGAAGCTCCCGCACAACAACGTCATCCCCCTCCCTCGTCACCCCACGCCGCTGACTCCAGCAGCGCCGGGCGAAGACCCGAGCGCGGCGCATGGGCCGAGCAACCCTGTGGAGAATACAGAAACAACGGAAAACACTCTGACTAAAAAGCCAGCTACAACGGATTTCACTCCAATGCCCCACCAGGAAGGGGAAGGTGACCAGGGGTCCATGGGGACCCACGGCAAGAAGCAGCTCGTTGCTAAGTGGGGCGAGGCGAACATCGACTGGGGGTGGGTGGCTCTCCCCAAGATCATCCTGGAGAAGCAGCACGCTCTCGGGCTCGAGCCAGAGGACATCAACGTCATCTTGCAGATCGCCCAGTATTGGTACGCTCCGGGGAATCTTCCTTTCCCGTCGAAAGCGACGATCGCCAAGGCGATGGGCGTGAACGTGCGCACCGTTCAGCGTCGGCTTACCCGTCTGCATGACCTGGGATTCATCAAGAGGATCGAGCGGAAGGGCGGGCCCAAGGGCACGCTCTCCAACCAGTATAGTCTCGCGGGCCTCGCTGAAAAGGCGACGCCATTCGCAGAGGAAGCCATCCAGGAACGCGAGCGTCAGCGTTCGGAGACGGCGGCGCGGCTAAAGCGCAAGCGGCCCAACAAGACGCAGGTGAAAGGAGGTGAGTAGCTCGATCACCGAGTAGGCGAAGGGTCTCGTGGCCGCAATCCACGAGCCCTTCATGGAAATCAACGCCCGACCGAGTAGGCACGGGACGCGACCTCGCATCGCTAGGGTTGCTCTCATCCCTGCCCATGTCAACCCGGTCGGCCCCCTTCAGAGGAGGCCCCTATGGCTCAGCTCTGTCGTCCCCGTCCGCCCAGGCGCGGGCCGGGTCCGGCGTACGTCGGGCGCACCTGGCACAAGCGGAAGCTTCGCCTGGACGAGATCAGCGTCCCCGACCGGTAGCAGATCAGCGAGAATGCAGGCATCCGTCCGCCCGGCAGAGAGCGGCAGGGTGGACGGGTCTGAATTCGTTTTACACAATTGCGCCCACAGCAAACAATTCAGCCGCACAGCAAACAATTCAGCCGCATCTCCAATCATCAACAGCCAAGGACACCATGTCAGCCAGACTCCAAAAACGCTTCGAATCGCCTTTCATCATAGATGCGTCTAAATTGTCTCGACTACGAAGCGTTTGCGTTGACAGACTAGGCGGCAATGTCGACGAGCAGTACGAGCTCGAATCATCGGGCGGTCGAACTTTAAAGCTTCCACAAATGAGCGATGTCACAGCGTTCGACAATTCCAACAAACATCGCATCCAGCAGCTTAGCATTTTCCTATATGGCGACAACGGAACCATTAACATCGACCTCGATGGCAGACACGCACCAGAAATTACCATATTGGTCATCGGAAACGAAACAAGCTGGGCACTCGACGCACTCTCGACCGCAGAAGAGCAAGTAGAGCGCCTTCTACAAAGCCATGCGATAGCGAGAATTCCGCCGCATATCAAATTCTTAACAATTGCATTTTTCGGACTGCTTGGACTAACTACACTATTGGTACTGCTCTTGGCGCGCTCGATTCCCACGGAATCGCGTCAGCTGCACCTAAGAGATCGAATGTGGCTCAACAGCAATGACATCAAGGAGGTGACAGACTCACTCAACCGTCCGGGGGTGGAGCCGACGTCCGTTCTGCTCGACATTCACAAGAGACAGATATCTAACATCATGGTCGCCGCTGAGACCAAGCAGCCGCAGCCCACCATCGACAAGCAAACCATTTTCGCAATAATACCCGCCGCGCTGATCGTTGCCTGCCTCGCCTACCTGTTCATTGCATCTTACCCACGTGCGGTATTCTACTGGGGTGACGCTATAGAATGGTACGACAGCATCGTCGCACGCCGGAAATTCATATGGACCGGGATCGTGATCGCCTTTGTGGTTGGAGTATTGGTAAATTTGGCAACTACAGGGTTGAATTAGACGCTCGGAAACGACCCACCGTTCCACACGAATAATCCACGTTCGGCATAATGAAACGTGTGACCTCCGTGTGCCCCGACGCCAGAGCACGGGGCTCCACGAGAGGGCACTCGGGTATACGAGAGGAATCGAGCCCAGGATACATCCTGACACCGCTCCGACGCGTCCGACGCGGCGTCTGCCGTATCTCTCGCGCATACTGGTCATCAGTTCATCTCCGGGTTCGATTCCCGGCGCCTCCACCACGAAGACACCGCGAGAGCCGTGCTCTTTTTGCTTTTGTGACCTGCGTGTGACCTATTGAATTTTGGCTTCGCTGAACGGCCTGACGAGGGAAACACCTGCTACGGCCTGTCTGAGGAGGGCAGCACTCTAGACCACTGTGGTGAGGCGAGCCGACTCGCAGGACTCCTTACCTCACATCAGACGCCTCACCCCGTTTTCCTCACGCGACCAGGCACACAGCCACCTGCTCGCCTCAAACCCCGCGCGGGAAGTCGCCCAGCGGCGGGAAGCGCGGGTCTTCCGTCGGATCGGGCGACGGCGGCTCCGGCTGCTCCGGCCCCGGATCCCCCGGGTTCGGCGGCAGCGGGGCATCCTCGTCGTCGCCGGGGATGTCCGTCTTTGCGAGCTCATGCGTGCTGTGGTTCATGACGACCTGTCGCTGCAATTTTCGAACCCGAGCGTCCAGAAGCCCATGAGCCGCCCCCAGCTTGACGCCCCCGCCCGGCATCCCTGATCTGCAGCGGGCGTGCTCTCGATCCGCCACGACCCCTTCCCGCTGGAGGCCGCCCGCGACCTGCTCGGCATCGTGCGCGCGCTCTACGCCGAGGCGCGCTCCCGCGGGGCGAGCGTGGCAGATCTCCACGCCATCGCGGCGGTCGGCGACGACCTCCGGCAGGCGATCGCCCTCGCCGAGGCCCATCCGCCCGGCACGCTCGGCTTCTCATCGGCGTGGGCCCGCGCCGAGCGCGCGGCGGGCCGCGTCGGCGAGCTCGCGGACGCCGTCACGCCCGCTGCACCCATCGTCCGCGCCGCCCTGGCGCGCGTCGGCGGGGGCAACGTCACCCCCGGCGGCTGAGCGCCCCCGCGATCGGATGGTCCGGCGTGACGGGCCAGGCGAGCGCGCGCGACGCGGCCGCGCAGTACGCGACGAGGCGCTCGCGCGGCACCGGGGGGCGCGCGCCGAGGCGGCCGAGGTTGTCGACGAGCAGCTCGAGGCAGGTGTTGCCCGTCCGCTCCCCGACGCCGAGCGCCGTGGCGTGGACCCGCTCGACGCCGCTCGCCACCGCCCAGAGCGCGGCCGCGAGGCCGAGCCCGCGATCGTTGTGGCCGTGCCAGTCGAGCTCGATCCCGGTCGCCCCCAGCGCGCCCAGCTCGCGCCGGGCGAACGCGACGAGCGCCTCGACCCCCGGCGGCGTGACGTGGCCGGTCGTGTCGCAAAGGCAGAGGCGCGCCGCGCCGGCGTCGACGGCGGCGCGGAAGAGCGTGCGGAGCATGTCGGGCGGCGAGCGGGTCGCGTCCTCCGCGACGAGGCAGAAGGGCAGGCCAGCCGCCGCGGCCGCCCGCCCGGCCTCGTCGACGCTGCGGGCCAGGAAATCAGGCCCCCACCCCTCGACGAAGTGCCGGATCGGCGAGCTGCCGATGAACGCGTAGACCATGATCGGCGCCCCGGCGCGCTCGGCGACGCGGGCGACCTCGTCGACGTCCGCGGCCAGGGTGCGCGCGGCCGCGGTCAGGCCGAGCGGCAGGCGGGACGCGACGATCTCCCGGGCGAGCAGGCACGCGTCGTCGAACTGCCGCGGCCCGGTCGCCGGCATGCCGAGGTTCACGACGTCGACGCCGACGCTCGCCATCGCATGGAGGAGCTCGATCTTGCGCGCGCGCGACGGGTTGACGATGGAGACGCCCTGGATGCCGTCGCGCAGCGTCTCGTCGAGCACCTCGACGGGCCGGGCTCCCCGGTCGAAGGGCAGCCACGCCTCGCCCTCGGCGGGCGCGGCGCCCCACGCGTCGGGGGCCAGGCTGGCGCGGGGCGGCTGCAAGCCACCGCGGGGCGGCTGCAAGCCACCGCGGGGCGCCTGCAGGCCACCGTGGGGCGGCTGCAGCCCGCCGGGGCGCGGCTGCACGCCGGGGGGCGACAGCTGCCCGCCAGGGGGCGGCAGCTGCCCGCCGGGGCGCGGCGGGCGCTCCCCGGGCGCCGGCTCGGCGCGGTTCCAGTCGAAGGGGGCCGCGGCGCCGGGATCCCGGCCGTCGGGGCTCATGCGCTGCATCTCATCTCGAAGGGGGCTCTCGGCGTCGCGCGGGCGCGGCGCACCGCGTCGATCCGCGCTGGGGGAAAGGTTACTTCATGTCGGCCGCCGGAGCAGGTCCCAGCAGCGCACGGCGAGCGCCGCGCCCCGCGCCGCGAGCGCATCGAGCCGGCGCCCGGCGCCCAAGCCCGCAGGACGGGACCACCGCGCCCGCCGGCGGGAGCGGCTTTCCGCGCGGAGAGCAGCAGCGTAAAAAGCTGACCAAGGAGCAACTTGCTGCTCCGGGACACCTGCCGCTTCGGGAGCTTCGATCATGCACAGGCTTCGCCTGCCGATGACCGCGCTGGGATTCCTCACGATCGCCACAATCGCCCTCTGCGCCGGCTGCTCGCCCTCCGAGCGCAACTTCGCGTCGGCCGGAGGCGGTCAGGGCGGCGGCGCCGGCCACGGCAGCGCCAGCGCCGGGGGCGAGGGTGGGGCCAGCGGCCAGGGCAGCGCCGGCGGCCAGGGCGGCGCCGGCGGGCAGGGCGTCGCCTGCACCTCGCCGAAGGACTGCCCCGCCGGGGAGAACGCGGCGCCCACGTGCGAGGACGGCGTCTGCGCCCTCGCGTGCGACGCGGGCTTCCTCGACTGCGACGCCGCGACCCCGGGCTGCGAGACGAGCGCGCGCGATCCCCAGCACTGCGGCGCCTGCGGCCGCCGCTGCGCGATGGAGTGCGTGGACGGGGCCGAAGGGGCCTTCTGCAACGACCCGGTCGAGATCTCGGCCGGGTTCGCCCACACCTGCGCGCTGCGAGGGGACGGCAGCGTCTGGTGCTGGGGGAGGAACACGTTCGGGGAGGCCGGAGCGCCGGTGGATCAGCCGACCTTGCCCTGGCCCGCGCGGGTGTCGCTGCCCGGCAAGGCGATCCACGTGGCCGCGGGCGGCGGATTCTCGCGCACGGACAACATTGCCCCTGGGCACTCCTGCGCGGTGATGGAGGACACGACGGTCGTCTGCTGGGGACACGGCGTGCGCGGGCAGATCGGCAACGGCTCGTACCTCGATTCCGTCGGACCGACGCGGGTGACGAGCCTCATCAACGTCGTGCAGATCTCGCTGGGCGCGGCGCACTCGTGCGCCGTGAAGACGGGCGATGAGCTGTACTGCTGGGGCTCCGACGAGGAAGGCCAGATCGGCAATGGCGCGGCGGAGCAGTCGGGCTATGCGACGCCGCTCCTCGTCCGGAGCGATATCCGGCAGGTCGCGGCCGGCCAGGATCACACCTGCGCCATCAAGGCCTCCGACGGGGGCGTGCTCTGCTGGGGCAGGAACTTCGATGGACAGCTCGGCAACGGCGGACAGACGAGCTCGCCCTCTCCGGTGAACGTCCTCGCGCCGCTCGCCGCAGGCGTCGACGAGGTGGCCGCGGGCGACCGGCACACGTGCGCGCGCAAGGGCGCCGAGGTCTACTGTTTCGGCAACGACTACAACGGCGCGGTGGGCGCCAATCGCTACGGGCCCGTGCCCGAGCCCACGCTCGTCGCCGTGCCGCGCGCGACGCGCATCGACGTGGGCCGCGAGCGGAGCGGCGCGGTGTCCGGCGACGCGCGGGCGCTCAAGATGTGGGGAGTCGCCTTCCTGGGCAACGGCAACGGGATGCTGTCCACGCAGCCGGTCGACGTGCCCATCGACGGCGTGGCGCAGCTCGCCGGGGGCTACCAGCACACGTGCGCGCTCAAGGCGACCGGCGAGATCCTCTGCTGGGGCGAGAACGCCGAGGGGCAGCTCGGCGTGGGCCAGGGGGTCGGAGACCAGCCTTCGCCGGTCGCGGTCAAGTTCGAGCCCTGAGCGGGGGCGGCGCTCGTGAAACGCGCCGTCGCATCGCACACCCTCGTCGTGCTCGCGGCGATCATCGCAGCGAATGTGCTCGTGCCACGGGGCGCTCAGCCTGCCCGAGGTCGAGTTGATCGAGTGCTCGCGCGCACGCGAGCAGGATTCCACGGCGGTGCCTTTCGTGACGCACACGGTGCTCTACGCAGCGCGCGGCGGCGCGATCCGGACTGTGCTCGACGTGCCCACCAGCGTGACGCTCGACGACTGCGGGCCGAGGTCCCCGATCCCCTGCTCCGTCGCGCTCGACGTCCGCGTCGAGGGAGACGCGGTCCGATTCGAGGAGACAGCCAACAGGACGACCTCCGCGTGCGACCACCCCTCGATCGCCGCGAACAAGCCCCTCCCGGGCGCCTCCGGCTGGAACAGCGCCTCCTGGCAGCGCGCGCGTGCCACCGACCGGCGTATCTGCGACACCCGCGGCCGGTACGTCTGGCAGCGCGGCGCGCTCCGCCGCGCGCCGTGATCGGGTGCGGCAGCCCCTTGCGCGGCAGCCCAGCGGCGCTGGACCCGGGCGGTGGAAAATCAGGCAGCCTTGCCTCCAGAGGGGGCGTAGGAGCGCCGCAGAAGACAGGTCTGTATATCGCGCTACATAGGGTGCCTCCTCTCGCAGGCAATTCCGTGTGATGAACTACTATCAAGTCGATTCCAGCAGGCAGCGATGTATACTGCATTACTCTCGGATCGGTTCTCGCAGGCAGATCTGCATGATGCCTTACATCCGAAGGCGCTCTCGGGGTCGGGCGCGACCAGCGCGGCATGATTTCTCATTTCCCGACGTGAGCAGACAGGCCCCAGATTATGGTGAGTCGCCTGGGCTCCGCGTGCCGCCATGGTGGAGCTTACGCTCGAGCTCGTCGATCTCGACCTCCCAGCAGGAGCAGTCGCGCTCGATCTGGCGCCGGCGGCGGGGCGCCGCGACGAGGGGACCAACGAGGAGCAAGGGGAGGAATACGAGCCCGAAATCCATCAGCACGCTCGCCCAGCGGGTGAGGCGGTAGGGCGCAAGATCCTTGTCTTCACGATCGGTAATGTCGTTCCACGTGAGGCGGTCGATGTCGACAGCGCGGTTGTGACAGATCTCTGCCGAAACATCCGCCTCATACCAGCTGCCCGACTCGCGCCATGCGACGACTCGCCCCGGGCCGCGGCACCCACGGCACACGCTCGGACAGAAGACGTGCGCCGCCACGATCGAGCGGCCGATCGTGGTCTCCAGGCCGAAGGGCAACATACACCCACCGATCACCACGGCGACAAGGGCGAACAGGACGAGCATGCCGGAACTCGCGTACCACAGCCTGGGAACGGTGCTGAGGCTCGCGTCGCGCCTGCCGCGGAGGTACGCGAGCTGTGCTTCATCGGCGCGCCGCGCCGCGGCCTCCGCCGCATCGGCTTGGACGCGGAACGCCTCGCGCGCGGCTTCCTCCTCGCGCTGCTTCTCCGTCGCGAGGAGGGCGCGCGCCTTGTCCTCGATCATCTTCGCGAGGACGTCGGGCACGCCGTCGCCGTCGGCGTCGACCGGCGCACCGCAGGCGGCGCACTGCGTCTTGGAGAGGTCGAGGGCAGCTTGGCAGCGAAGGCATTTCATGTGCGGACGACGATACGGTGTTGGTGAGCATCTCGCTCGTTCGACGCCACCGCTCCGGGTTCGATGGCCCCCGGAGCGAGACGCTGTCCTGGTTCCCCGTGAACGTGACAGCGCTGGGATCACGTTAACGTGGAAGGCGTGCTGGGCCAACGTCCATCGATGCCGGGACTCGTCGCGCGGACGAGGGTGCCCCACGAGCTCAGACTCGGGATCCGCGTCCATCGGCGTCGCCTCCTCGCTCGGCCAGGGTACCAGCACGCGACGGTGTCGTGCGGTGACATCCACGACCTTGCACGTCGGGCGCGCTTCTGTGTATGGTTCGCGGTCGCGACATCGTCCGCGCGCGGCCGCTGCGTTCAAGGGGGCCTCGGGTGGACCACAACCTGGTGGGGAGCTCATGAGCGTGGACGTTCTTGCCATGCACTGCGCAGCGCTGCCGGCCGCCCGGGCCGTCGGCTTCAAGGGCACCGAGGCGCTGTGCCGACCGTTCGAGTTCGACGTCCTGTTCACCGTGCCGGCAGGCACCGACGTCCGCGCCGCGATCAACGCCCGGGCGACGCTCACGCTCCAGCGCGGCGCCGACGCGCCGCCGATGTGCTGGCACGGCGTGTTCGTGCGCCTCCGGCTGCTGCGCGAGTCGGCCGACCGCGCGCTCTACCATGGGTCGCTCGTGCCCAGGCTGTGGCTTCAGCGCCACTCGGTGCGCAGCTTCGTCCATACGAAGAGCAAGATCGACACCTTCCTGACGAAGACGCTCACGCACGGCGGCCTCACGACGAGCGACTTCCGGTTCAGCGTCGACACGGACCGCTATCCGGAAGAGGAGTTCGTCTGTCAATACCGGGAGAGCCACCTCGACTTCACCCATCGATGGCTCGAGCGCGAGGGGCTCTACTACCACTTCGAGCACCCGGTCGACGACGGGGGCGCCGAGGTCATGGTCATCGTCGACAGCAAGGATCAGCACGAGCCGCTGAGCGGCAACGGCCGGGTTCGTTACCACCCGACCTCGAGCCACGACGTGTCGGCGGGCGAGTGCTTCCGGGAGGTGCACGTCGATCTCAGCGCGCTGCCGGCCGCGGTGCGGATCAACGATTACAACTACGCGAACCCGGCCGCCTCGGTGTCGGGAGAGCACGCCGTGTCCAAGAGCGGGCACGGTGAGGTGCGCGAGTACGGCTACCGCGTCTTCACGCAGGACGAGGCGACGCGGCTGGCCCAGGTCAAGGCGGAGTCGATGGCATGCCGTGAGCTCACCCTGCATGCGACCGGCAACGCGACAGGGCTGCGGGCCGGCTACGTCTTCGAGCTGGAGGACGGGCCTTCGGACATGCCAACCCGCTACCTGGCCGTCGAGGTGCGGCACGCGGCCGCGATCACGGGCGGCTCGTTCGACATCACGCGCTTCACGGGGATGGCCGTGGACGAGACGTACCGCGTCGAGGTGGTGGCGATCCCGGCCGACGTGCAGTTCAGGGCGGCTCAGGCGACGCCGTGGCCACGCATCTACGGCTTCGAGAACGGCGTCGTCGACGGGCCAGGCGACAGCCAGTATGCCCAGATCGACGACATGGGTCGTTACCTGCTCCGCCTCAAGTTCGACGCGAGCGACCTGCCCGACGGCGCCACGTCGACGTACCTGCGCATGATGCAGCCGCACGGCGGCACGGTCGAGGGCTGGCACTTCCCGCTGCGCAAGGGGACCGAGGTCATGGTGTCGTTCCAGGGCGGCGACCCGGACCGGCCGTTCATCGCCGGCGTGGTGCCGAACGCCCACCGGCCGAGCACGGTCACGAGCCGCAACCTGACCCAGAACGTGCTGCGCACGGGCGGCAGCAACCACATGGTCGTCGAGGACCTCGAGGGCAAGCAGCACATCGACCTGTTCACTCCCGTCGGCGCGACCAACGTCCACATGGGCGGCCCCACCCACCAGGCGTTCGTCGTGCCCCCGAAGACGCCGGACGCGAACCCCGACATGCAGCCCGTCGACTGCATGTTCTACGTTTCCACGGAGGGCAACGCCGGCTTCAACGTGTGCGGCGAGTGGTGGCAGAACGTCGGCGGCAAGTACTACGTCGACGTCAGCGACGACGCGACCATCCACTACGCCGGCGTCCACACGATCAACGTCGACGGCGACTCGAACGAGTTCTACAACAGCCACCAGAACATCAAGGTGCGCTCGGGCCGGACCGACAAGGTCGAGAGCGGCGGCATGACGCAGGACATCCACGGCGGGTTCACCCAGACCATCGAGGCCGGCGGCAAGCAGGATGTGCTGGGAAGCTGGTTGCAAAAGATCAGCGGCCAGAACCACGACGACTACGGTTCGTGGAAGACCGACGTCAAGCTGGGGTGGACGGCGGACATCAAGGGGGCGTGGTCGCACACCGTGAAGGGCGACATCAGGATCGAGAGCACGAGCGGGACCATCCACGTGGAGAGCCCGACGAAGATCACACTCAAGGCCCAGGAGGTGACCCTTGACGCGCCTAGCAAGGTGCACAAGCACACGAACCTCTACATTGAGACGTTCGGCTCCAAGAACTCCTTCGGTATTCAGAAGGCGGACTTCACCGGGGTCAACTTTGCCCGCAATAACCTCAAGGTTGAATTCACCGCATACGCGGCAGCGAAGGGTGGTTACAAGGGAGAAATCTGGATCAACAACCAACTGAAGTTCGCAACACTCTTCGAGACATTAGGCGCCAACATGAGAAAATCCGGAACGGAAGCCTGGAATTCGGCAGCGCGAATGTTGAACGCTGCGATCACGAAGCTAGGCTAAGAGAGCCGGAAGTCACCTGAAACAGCTCGCGACGGAGGTCTTCATGAAAGCGACGGGAACATGCCCCAAATGTCTCTGCACGGCCCTCTGGTACGTGGAGTACGTCGCGAACAACGATCCGAACCCCGGTACCCAGAATAAAGCAACCCAATTTCAGCTCGCGGTCACCGGTAAGCTAGGCCTAGACGGCACCAGCGGAAGGCTCGAAGCGTACGCGTGCCAGCAGTGTGGCTACGTCGAGCTGTACCTGAAGGAGCGCCTCCCCGTCGACGGCAAGCACATCCGCGAGCTGCGGCGCCCGCAGGGCCCGCCCTACCGCGGCTGATCGATGCAGGCGCAGAGGGGCTCGACAGGTCATCGTCTCTCTCAGACCCACGCTCGACAAGAGGTCCCGTGAAGATCGACAAGCCCATGAAGGTCCCCATGCTCACCCGCGTACTGGAGTTCCGGCGCCGGAGCTACTTCCATCGTCGGTCGAGATCAACATGAAATCATCGGGAATCTGTCCGAAATGCCAATGTAATGTTCTATGGCACGTGGAGAACGTGGCAGCGAATGAGGATACCGGCACGTCTCAGCAGCAGCCCACGTTTCAGCTCGCGGTTACCGGAAATGGCCCGTACGCCCGCAGCGGGAAGATTGAGGCGTACGCCTGCCAGCAGTGCGGCTACGTCGAGTTCTACCTGAAGGAGCGCCTCGCCGTCGATTTCAAGCACATCCACGATCTGCGGCGCCCTCAGGGCCCGCCCTATCGCAGTTGATCGATGAAACCGCTGCAACGCTCGACAGGTCATCGTGGCTCTTGGCCCCACGCTCGACGAGAGGTCCCGTGAAGATCGTCAAGCCCATGAAGGTCCCCATGCTCACCCGGGTGCTGGAGTTCCGGCGCCGGTGCTACTTCCATGTGACCGCCATGCTGGGCTTCCCGCTCACGAGCCCTCGCGCGCTCGTCGACGAGCTGTCGTTCTGGCGCATCGTCACCGGCGCGCTCGGCGAGCAGGGGGCCATCGACGAAGGCTTCGCCAAGACGCGCGGCGAGCTGCTCGTCGCGGGCAGCTTTCACGCCCCGGGCGGCGTGCCCACCCGCGCCTCGTACGTGAGGGCGCAGATCGGAAGCGTCGACAAGCGCCTCGCCGTGGTCGGCGACCGGACGTGGCGCGACGGCGTGCCGACCGAGCCCGCACCGATGACCACCCTGCGCATCGACTGGGCGCACGCCTTCGGAGGGGCCGGCTACGACAGGAACCCTCACGGCAAAGGCTACGAGCCGCTCGATCTCGGCGGTCGTTCCGTGTACCCGATGCCCAACGTCGAGCAGTACGGCGCCATGATCCGCTCCCCGTCGGAGCGCCCGGAGCCCGCCGGCTTCCTGCCGATGGACATCACGTTCGCGCAGCGCAGGAGGCGCGCCGGCACCTACGACAAACGCTGGCTCGACGAGAACTTCCCCGGCATACCCGCCGACACGGATCCGACATTATTCAACGTGGCACCCGAGGACCAGTGGCTCGACGGGCTCTTCCGCGGGGACGAAGAGCTCCTCATGGAGAACATGCACCCAGAGAAGCCTCGCCTCGAAGCGCGGCTGCCCGACCTCGTGACGCGATCGTTCGTCACTCACCGCACGTCGGAAGGCGATCGCTTCGTCGAGATCCCGATGCGCCCCGACACCGTCTGGGTCTTCCCCGCCGAGGAGCTCGGCGTCGTCATCTTCCACGGCGTGCTCGCGATCGCCGAGGACGACGCGGCCGACATCGTACACCTGCTCTGCGCGTGCGAGGAGCCCGGCTCGCCGCGGCCGATCGAGCACTACCAGGCAGCCCTCGCGCGCCGCCTCGACAAGGACAAAGGCGCGGTCGCAGAGATCTCCGACGGCGATCTGATGCCGCCGCGCGCGTCGGGCGTCGCGCCCAACATCGACCTTGGCGACATGGGCCGCTGGGTCAAGAGCGAGAACCTGGCCGCCCAGAACCTGCGTCGGGGCCAGGAGCGGAGCTTTGCCGAGACGCGGGCACGCATCGAGGCCGAAGGGCTCGACCCGAAGGACCACGGCCTCGAGGAGCTACCCGCCCTGCCCGAGCCGCCGCCAGACGACCTCGATGCCCTCGCCGCCTATGTCGAGGCCGCGTCTCTGAGGACCGAGGAGCTGATGGAGCGAGCCCGAGCGTCGGAGGCGCAGGCCCGCGAGGAGGCGAGACGAGCCTGGGCCGAGAGGGGCGAGGACTTCGATGCTGCCATGGAGAAGGCGGCCAAGGAGGGCGCAGGGCCGCCCAAGTTCTCGGCAAAGGCACACCTGACAGCGCTGCGCTCGATGGCGGCGGAGGCGCGCGAGGCGGGCGTCGTGCTGGACGACGTGGAACAGACGCTCGCGGACCCGGGATATCACGCCCAGATCGAGGAGCAGGAGCGGGGTCTGGTCGAGATGTACCGGTGGATGGGGCACCTGCAGCCCGCGGCCGCGGCGATGGAGCCGGAGGCCTCGGAGCGCGCGCGCGTGGTCATCGGGCTCGCCCTGGAGGTGGGCGAGTCCCTGGCGAACCGCGACTTCACGGGCGCGAACCTCGCGGGAATGTGCCTGTCCGGCGTGGACCTCTCCGGCGCTTTCCTCGAGTCGGCCGACCTCTCGGGCTGCGATCTCTCCCGGACCAACCTCGAGGGCGCAGTGCTCGCCAGGGCGAACCTGGCTGGCGCAAACCTCGCCGACGCTCGGCTCCGCGGCGCGAACCTGGGCGGCGCGGCGCTGCGCGGCGCATCGCTCGATCGCGCCGACCTGAAGGAGGCGGTGCTGAGCCGCGCCGAGCTTGAGCGGGCGCGCTTCTCCGGCGCGGATCTCACAGGCGCCGACTGGTTCGAGACGAAGCCGGGCGGCGCGGACTTCACGGGCGCCACGCTCGGGCAATGCAACCTGCTGAAGGTCGACCTGTCCGGAGTCCGCTTCACGGGCGCCGACCTGTCCGAGGCGAACCTCGTGGAGAGCACGCTCGACGGGGCCGATTTCTCGAGCGCCACGCTCCGGAAAACGACCTTCGTCGCCTGTCACGGAGAGCGTGTGTCGTTTCGATCAGCGTGTCTTCAGCAGGGCGTCGTCGTCCACGGGTCGTCCTTTCCCGAGGCCGACTTCAGCGACGCCGACATGGAGAGGGCCAACCTGCGCGGCACCGTCCTCGCAGGCGCACGGCTCGATCGGGCGAACCTTCGCGGCGCCGATCTCTCCGGATGCGACGCCTCCGAGGCCAGCCTGGAGCGCGCCGTTCTCCAGGGCGGCCTGCTCATCCGCACCGATCTCGTCAACGCGTCGCTGCAAGGGGCCAATCTGATGGACGCGCTCGCCTCGAAGGCCCGGCTGGCGGGCGCCGACTTCACCGGAGCCAACCTGTTCCGCGCCGATCTGTCGCGGGTCGCCGGCGACGAGCGGACCACGTTCGCCGAGGCAGAGGTCGGCCACGTGCGCTTCCTCCCGAGAGCGGACGCCCAGCGAGGTGGCTCATGAACCGCGATGAGCTCCTCGACAAGCTGCGGCACGGCGAGCCGGTGCGCCACGTCGACCTGTCGCACCTCGCGCTCGACGGGGCGGATCTGTCAGGCGCGAGCTTCGAAGAGGTGCGCTTCCCCGCGGCGATGCGCGCGGCGCTCCTCAAAGAGTCGAGCTTCATCGCGTGCGATCTCACCGGGTGCGATCTGCGCGACGCGGACTTGCGCCACGCGAGCTTCTACCGATCGCGGCTGGAAGGGGCGCGCCTCGACGGCGGCAGGCACATCGCGGCGGCCTTCGTCGAGTGCGCCGCGGACGGCGCGTCGTTCGCGCTCGTCGAGGCGCCCATCGCGAGCTGGGTGAAGACCTCGCTCCGGGGAGCGTCGTTCGCGGGCGCAAATCTTGACCGCGCGAACCTCGTCGACATCGACGCAGACCGGACGAGCTTCACCGGGGCGAACCTCGAGAAGTCGACGCTGTTCCGGGCCGATCTCCGCACGGCCGATCTCGCCGCCGCGAACCTCGCGCTGACGACGCTCATCGAGGCCAGACTCGGGCCGAAGACCTTCGCCGACACGAAGCTCTTTCGCACGCAGTTCATGAAGAGCGATCTCGCCGGCGCGAGCTTCGCCGGGGCAGACTGCGCGCAGTGCAACTTCATGGGCGCCGACCTGCGCGAGGCCCGGCTGGAAGGCGCGAGGGGGCCGCAGTGCTTCTTCGGCGAGGCGAAGCTGCATGGGGCGCGCCTCTCGAACGGCCAGTTCCCCCAGGCGGTGTTCGACAAGGCCGAGCTGCTGAAAGCGGACCTCTCCGGCGCGTTCCTCGAGGAAGCTTACTTTGGTCGCGCGCTGGCAGCTGGAGCGCGGTTCGTCGATGCCAGGCTCCGGGAGGCGGACTTCTCGCACGCCGATGTGTCGGCCGCCGACTTCTCGGGAGCGGGCCTGTATCGAACCCGGTTCCACCTCGCGAAGCGCGACGGCGCGGTGTTGCCGCGGCTCTCGGGGTGGCTTGGCGACGACGAGGAGCTGGCCAGGGTGGAACGATGGCAGCCGACACACGGCGCGGCGCCCCCTGTGAAGACGTGAAGCAGGTTGCAATCGAGGCGAGGAGCAGGTCGTTCAGGAGACGTTCCGCAAGGGACAGCACAGACGACGTGGAGAAAGGGTTGATACCGTGACAGCCGTAAAGAAGCTTGCGAGGCCGGAGGCCTATCTCGAGACGGGGAGCGTTGAGCGGGTCGGCGCGACGCTCCTGGTGCGCCTCGCCTCGTCGAGCTGCGAGGCACGGCGCGCCAAGAGCTGCCTCGTCGCCCCCGAGGCCGGGGACAAGGTGCTCTGCGCCATCGAGCCGGAGGGGGTCTATGTGCTGGCCGTGCTGGACGGTCGCGACGGAGCGCCGACGAAGCTGGCGACCGACGGCGACCTGGAGGTCCAGGCGCGGGGCGGGCGGATCGCGGTGTGCGCGTCGGAACGCGTCGACATCGTGGGCGCCCGCGAGGTGGCCATGACGGGCGCCGAGGTGCACGTGCGCGCCAAGAAGGGAGCCATCGCGATCGATGAGCTCGGCTTCTTCGGCAGGCTCGTGCAAGCCGAGGTGACGAAGATCGCGCTCGTGGCGCAGGAGGCCGACACGATCCTCACCCGCTTGACCCAGCGCGCCAAGCGCGTGTTCCGCTTCGTGGAGGAGATCGATCAGACGCGCGCGGGGACCATCGATCTACGCGCCCAGAACATGATCGGCATTCGCGGAGAGAACGCGATCATCTCGGCCCGTGTCCTCGCCAAGGTCGATGGCGAGCAGATCCACCTCGGCTGACCGCTACGCGAAGAGAGGAGATTCCGATATGTTGGCAAAGACGAGCGCTGGCGGCATGTGCCTGGCGTTTCCCGACGTGTGCCTCACCCCGGCCCCACCTGCGCCAGCTCCGGTCCCGGTGCCTTATCCGAACATCGCGATGGAGCCCACCGACGTGGGGTTCGTGCCGAACGTCCTCATGACGTGCACGCCGGCGCACAACATGGCCACGATGCCCATGCTCACGAACGGCGATAACGCGGGCCTGGCGACCGGCGTCGCGTCTGGCACCGTGATGGGCCCTGCACGCACGGTGACCGGGGCGTTCACCGTGGTGGTCGGGGGGATGCCGCTGGCGCGGCTCACCAGCATGACCATCCAGAACAACACCAATGCGCCAGGCGCCAAGATCGTGCCCAGCGTCACCAACGTGCTCGTTCTGGCGCCCTGAGGGCGTTGGCCAAGGGAGGTGCCGGTGCCGGCGCGCCTCGAACCGTCACCCGGCCCGGGCCCGTCGCAGTCACCGGTACGGCGTGCCAGTCGCCTCCCCATCGCTCACGAGCCTTCGGGATCTTCCGGGCTCACCGGCGCCGTCTCGTCGATCTCCTTCATGTTGGCGCCCGCGATCTTCGCCCGCCTCCGCGAGGCCCCATGCAGATTGGCACGCTCCAGGTTGGCGCCGCGGAGATCGGTCAGATCGAGCTTCGCGTGCGCCAGCACCGCGGCGACGAGGCGGGTCTTGCAGAACGAGGCTGCGCCGAGGTCGGCGCGGTCGAACCGCGCCGACATGAAATCGCCGCGATCGGCCTTCGCATCACGCAGGTTGGCGCCGGCGAACGACGCGCCCACGAAGCGCGCATCCTCCAGGTCGGCGCCTGCCAGGTTCGCCGCGGAGAGGATCGCGCCGTCGCCGCGGGCACGAGCGAGCCGCGCTCGCTCCAGGTTCGCCCCGCGCAGCGAGGCGCCTCGGAGGTCCGCCTCTTCGAGCGAAGCCTCGACGAGCTCCGCGCGGTCGGCGCGCGCGTTCGTGAGATCGGCGCGAGACAGGTCCGCGCCGCGGAGGTCGGCCTCGTCGAGCGTCGCCTCGGCGAGGCTGGCCCCCGCGAGGCGGGCACCACGGAGCCTCGCGCCGCGGAGCGCGCACCGCGCGAGCGAGCGCCCGCTGAAGTCGAGCCCCGACAGGTCGCCGCCCGACAGGTCGTCTCCATCGAAATCGCCGCCTTGGGCGAGCCTCGCCTCGGCCCGCTTTCGCGCCTCCAACCCGGCGAGCGGCTCGCTCGTCACAGGCGGCGATACGGTTGCCGGCGACTCCACCTCGGGCGGCCGACTCACCCTCTCCGGCGCTACCACCTCGGCCAGCGCCGGCGGCGCCACCTCGAACAGAGGACTCACCTTCTCCGGCGGTGCCACCTCCACCGCGGGATAGGCCGCTTCCCGCCTCGATGGCTCTCGCGCCGCGAGCGTCGACCCGGACGACTCCGCCCGAGGAGCCGCGACGGGATCCGGCTCCGGCGGCGGCGCCGATTCCACGACACCGCTCTCAGGATCTCCCGAGTCGACCAGCGTGCGCCCGGCCCGCGAGCCCCCGGCGCCAGCGGGGCTGACGACCGGAGGCGCGGCCATCGGGCTCCACGGCGCGCCCGGGATGGGGTCCTCCCCGCGCGACGCGCTCGTCCCCGGCGCTGCCACCGGGAACTGCGCCCGCTCTGCCCCGACCTCCGCGATCCTGTCCTCGGGGATCGGCATCCTCTGGCCCAGCGGTCCCGTGACGCCTCCGCTCACGGCGACAGGAGCAGGAGCCTGCGGCGCGGCAGGCAAATCACGAAAGGGGAGCACCGGCATCTCCATCTTCCTCTTCGAGAGCGGGCCTGTCTCCACCAGCCCGGCGGGCGCCACGATCGGCCTCGCAAGCAGCACCGCCGGCGCCGAGCTCCGGTGCGCCGCCGCAGGGTCCCCGGGGAGCGGCGCGCCGTGCTCCGGCCACGGAATGGTCCCTTTGAGCGTCTCGACACCCGCGAACAGGCGGATGCCCTGGAGCGCCTCCTCGCTCTCCATCGCGAAGTTGCCCCGCCACACGAGCGAGGCGATCTGTCGATCACCGTCGATGACGAGCGTGTCGGCCACCAGCGGGATCTCCTGCGATGCGCCCGCCCGCGCGGCGTCGATGCGGTAGCGGCGCACACGGGCGCGCGCCGAGGGGAGGCGCGTCCAGACGAACGCCCTCTCCGCGCTCAGGTTCTCCAGGAGGATGCGCTCATCGCCTTGCAGAAAGGGGATCTGCTGATCGAACGGCGCCGGGTTGAAGGCGCGAAAGTCGAAGTCTGCGGGGATGTCGAGCACCTCCGCGCGCCCCGCGGCGGCGGGGTCCGCGCCGGGCGAGCCGAGCTGCGCCGAACACCGCGCGGCGCCTGGCTCGAAGCCGTTGAAGAGCCGCTTCCGCAAGGCCCAGTGAGGCGCGATCGGCCCGAAGCACGCGGGCCGGTGGGGGCTCGCCGGATTGACCAAATTCGGGCGCGCCCGCCTTGCGCCCATCGCTGGATCCAGCGCGTCGGCGCGCGCGCCCTCGCCGGCCTCGGAGACGCCGACCGGGTTCCACGGATGGCTGGGCCCGCCCGCCGCGCGCTCGTACACCAGCGGCATCCTCTGGAACGGCGTGGGCGCGATGCTGCCCGGCGTGGGGTCCCCGAAGACGTGGATCGTCTTGTCGAGCAGCGGCCGATCGCGGAAGAGCGCGAGCCTCGCCGAGAGGCCGATCACGGGCCCGGTGGCGTCCGGCGCATGCGCGTGCCCGGTGAGCACGACGCCGGCGCCGGGGAGGTACGGCGCGGTGTCGCTCGCGGTGCGCAGGCTCCGCGAGGGGTCGTCGTCGTGAAAGCGGTCCTCGCGCTCGACGGGCTCGGGCGCCACGAGCTCCGCGTCGTCACCCGCGCCGAGGGTGAACGTCGCCTTCACGAGGATCGTGACGCGCAGCACGCCGCCGATGCGCCACAGGACCGCACCGCACGACACGGGGTTCAAGGCGACGATGTCCACGGGCCAGAGCGCGCGCACGCGCCGATCCTACCCGCTCGTGGTCCGGCGCGTGCAGGGAGCGTGCAGGGAGACTGGGGAAACTTCGCGGCCGTGACGCGCGTGTCCATCGCCGCCAGCGGCCACGCCGCTGCGCCGCCGCGCCGCTTTACCGGGCCGGGCGCGAAGGGCTGGAGGCGCCGGCGGACATGGTCTATCGTCACGAGTCCGCCGATCGGACGCCGCGAGGCGCCGAGAGCCGCTCCAACGTCTCGATGGCTGCTGAAGGGGGTCTTGCCATGCGGATCGCGCTGATATCCGACATTCACGGCAATGAAGTGGCGCTCAGGGCCGTGCTGGCCAGCATCCGGGCGACGGGCGTCGATCAGGTGATCTGCCTCGGCGACGTCGCGACGCTGGGACCGCGGCCCTCGGCCATCCTGGACATGCTGCAGGAGCTCAAGTGCCCGTGCATCCTCGGGAACCACGACGAGTTCATGCTGGATCCGGAGCTGATCCGCACCTACACCGAGGCCCCCATCGTCGTCGACGCGGTGGACTGGTGCCGTGATCGGCTGTCGAGAGACGAGCTCGCCTTCCTGCGCACGTTCCAGGCGCGCCTCGAGATCCCGCTCGACGCTCACTCGACGCTCCTCGTGTTCCACGGCTCGCCGCGGTCTCACATGGAGGACCTCCTCGCGAACACCCCGCCGGAGGAGCTCGATCGCCGCCTCGCGGGCCACGCTGCGACGGTGATGGCCGGGGGGCACACGCACCTCCAGATGCTCCGCCAGCACCGCGGCACGCTCCTCGTGAATCCGGGGAGCGTCGGGCTCCCCTTCAAGGAGTACGCGAACGGCGGGCCGCCGACGCTGCTGCACCACGCCGAGTACGCGACCGTGGAGGCGCAAGGCGGCGCGGTGAACGTCAGCCTGCACAGGGTGCCGGTCGACAGGGACGCGCTCCGCGCGGCGGTGAAGGCCTGCGATAACCCCATGCGCGGCGCGCTGCTGCAACAATACGCCTGAGCGAGCCCGGCCGGTCCCGTCGGCCGCGGCGCGCGGAGACCAGGGGGCGCGAGCGCCTCGAGGCCGTCCGCGACGCCGCGCGCCGCGCGCTGCGCCGACGAATCCCGCGGCGTCGGCGAGGCCGAGGGGCTCGATCCGCGTGCGGCGAGGCGCGGCGATCTGGTAGCCTCGAGGGCGCGCGCCGGAGAGCGATGGAGCTTCGATGACGAAATACGAGCAGATCAAGCTGTCCTACGAGGCGTCCAAGGCGGCGATCGGCCAGGTCGCCGAGGAGCTCTTGCAGTGGATATACGAGCTCCGTGACCACATGGCCTGGCCGAGGGACAAGTGGGCGCTCAACCGGATCACCGGAGACGCCCACGCCAACGGGCTCTTGCAGCGGTTCGTCGTCGAGAATCAGCCCGGCGTCGGCGAGGTCCTGAAGTGCCAGCTGTCCCTCACCGTCGAGGAAGAGCTGCCGTTCACCGTCGACTTCTTCGCGGTGGGCAGGACCGACAGGGGCCTCCTCGTCGTCCTCATCGGCGGAGATCAGATCACCGTCAGCAAGGCTTCCCCCGAGCCCTTCTTCGAGAAGGCCGTGGAGCACATCCGGCAGCAGGCGAGGCGCGTTGCGAAGACGCGCCGCGTCGGAGCCATCGCCGGCACGCCCCACCGCCCTGCCTAGGCGCAGCGCTCGCCTGGCTGCCCAGGCGGTTCGCCTCGCGCTCGGGCGAGCGCCACCGTGCCGCCGCCTGCGCGGAAGATGGCGCCCCGACGCTTCACCAACGAAATCCGCCATACCAAAAACGAAAGCTTCACCCGTACGGCGCCTACGTAAATTCACGGATCCACGTCAGGAGATTCCTGGCCCAGCTCCTGCATAGCCCTGCCCCCGGAGCGCCTGAGGGACGGTTTCCCCCCCCCACACCGTCGGACGGGCGCTCTTTTTTCTTTTTGTCCGCGCCTCGGCCTCGGCACTCGCGCGGGTGCCGAGGCGGGTCACCGCGAGACGCAGGGCACGCCTCTGTCACCGAAGACGAGCTGCGTGGCACGCTCTGCCCAGGTGGTGCATCACGCCAGCTCGGCGAACAGCGCGCGAGGCCAGGGCTATCGCGCGCGGCGTGCGTCGCCGGAGAGGAGCCGCTTCGCCGCGCCAGCGATGGAGGAAGCGTCCAACCCCGCCGCACGCAGGAGCTCGGCCGGGGTGCCCGAGCCGGGCATCTCCCTCACGGCGAGGTGGATGACGCGCGCGACGACGGGCTCTTCGCCGGCCAGGGCCTCGAGCACGGCGTCGCCCAGGCCGCCCTCGGCCCAGTGATCCTCGACGACGACGGCGTTTCCCGCCGTGGCCTGCACCGCCGCGCGGATGCCGGCGGCGTCGATCGGCTTGATGCCATACGCGTCGAGGACTCGAGCGGAGAGCCCGCTCGCCTCGAGCTCTGCGTGGGCCTTCAACGCCTCGTGGACGGTGATGCCGGCGGCGATGATCGTCACGCGATCGTGGGGTGTCTCGCGCAGCACCTTGCTCCCGCCGATGGGGAACGCTTCGGTCGCATCGTACAGGATGGGCGTCTTCTCGCGCGTCGTTCGGAGATAGACGATGCCCTTCTGGTCGGCCATGGCGGCCACCAGCCGAGCGGCCTGATTGGCGCAGCAAGGATAGAGCACGGTGCTGCCGTGGACGGCGCGCATCATGGCCAGATCCTCGAGCCCCATCTGCGACGGGCCGTCCTCGCCGATGGATACGCCCGCGTGCGAGCCGCAGACGCGGATATCGGCCCTCGACACCGCGGCCATCCGGAGGAAATCGTGGGCGCGCGTGAGGAAAGCCGCGAACGTCGACGCGAAGGGCGACCAGCGCCGGACGCTCAGCCCGACGGCGGCGGCCACCATCTGCTGTTCGCTGATGAACATCTCGAAATAGCGGTCTGGATGAGCCTTCGCGAACTCCTCGGCAAAGGTCGAGTTGTTGACCTCGGCGTCCACGGCGACGAGTTCCGCGCGCGCGGCGCCGAGCGCCTTGAGCGCGTCGCCGTAGGCTTTCCGCGTCGCGACGGCCGTGGAGCGCTCGTAGACGGGGAGCCTCAGCGGCCCGGCGGTGGGCCGCGGAGCAGGCTCACCCGGCGCAGGCGCCTCTGGCTCGATGACGATGTCGCGCATGCCCCCCAGTTCCTCGATCGCCTTCGCGCACTGCGCCTCGTCGAGCGCCTTTCCGTGCCAGCCGTCCTTGTCCTCGACGAGGGACACGCCCTTTCCCTTCACCGTGCGCGCGACGATCAGCGCGGGCGCGTCCGAGGCGCCGAGCGCTTCGGCGTAGGCGCCGGAGATGGCGGCTGGATCGTGGCCGTCGATCTCCAGGGCTCGCCAGCCGAACGCGCGGGCGCGCGCCGCGTAGGCCGCGGAGTCCCAGCCGAGGGGCGTCTGTCCGCGTTGCCCGAGGCGGTTCATGTCGAGGATGGCAATGAGGTTGCCGAGCTTCGTGTGGCGCGCGTGGTCGAACGCCTCCCAGATGGATCCCTCGGACATCTCGCTGTCGCCGAGCAACACCCAGACACGGTAGGGAGCCTTCTCGAGGTACTTCCCGGAGAGCGCGATCCCGACGCCCACGGGGAGCCCCTGACCCAGGGAGCCGGTCGCCACGTCGACCCAGGGGAGCGTCGGCACCGGGTGCCCTTGCAGCGGGCTCCCGAAGCGCCGGTACGACAGGAGCTCCGCGTCGGAGATGACGCCCGCCGCCTTGAGCATCGCGTAGAGCAGCGGGGAGGCGTGGCCCTTCGAGAAGATCAGGTGATCGTTGTTGGGGTTCTCCGGATGGCTCAGGTCCCAGCGGAGGTAGCCGCGGAGGAGCACCGCGATGAGATCGGCCGCCGACAGGCTGGAGGTCGGGTGCCCGGAGCCGGCCATCGTCGAGCAGCGGAGGCTATCGACGCGAAGCTGCTGAGCGAGCTCACGATGATCGTGAGCCTGCTCGGCGCTGCCTCGGTGTTGCCCCTCGCGCCCGCCGCGCGGTTCGTGCTCACGCCGAGGCGCTCCGTGGGGCGCCTGGGTCGACCGCTCGCCAGGCGGCGCGGGCGAGCGGTCCTTCTCGGCCCTCGGCGCTTGCTCTCGATCATCCTGCGCAGGCAGTCCCCTGGGGCGGCTCGGCGCAACGTCTTTCAGTGGGCTGCGTACGTGTTTTGGCCGTCTCTTCTCGGCCGGCTTGGGGGCTTCTTGCGCCATGGCTGCACCTGACGCTGCCGTCTTGATGCAAGCAGGGCGCCACCGCGCACGAAGCTCGTGTCTGGCTACGACGACGGCAGCCAAGTCGGACTGCATGGCTGGCGCCGGCCGGCCGTAGGATGCGGATGAACCTGGGCGGCGGCGCCGAGCTCTGCAGCTCATCGACAGGCACGCCGTGCACGATGTGCGCGGATGCCCTCGAGCTCGGCGCGGTTCGCCTCTTCGACGGCCCAGAGCACGATCGCGCAGGTTCCGACCAAGACGGGCGCTAGCGAGAGCCCGAGGACGGGACATGGTTACGCCTCGGCCCGGCGAGGGCGATTGAGGTAGTGTTGATGGCCGCCGTGACGAGCTCCAAGCCCATGTCTGCCACGGAGAAGGATCATGGATCGTTCCGTCTACATCACCAGCACTGGCGCTTTCTTGCCTGGCAAGCCGGTCCCGAACGAGGAGATGGAGCAGTACATCGGCGAGATCAACGACAGGCGCTCCAGGCTCGGGCGCTTCGTCCTGCGGCAGAACGGCATCAAGACACGTCATTATGCGTTGACGCAGGACGGCGTGCACCTTCACAGCAGCGCAGACATGGCGGCTCGTGCGATCCGGGACGCGCTTTCGCGCAGCGAGATCGCCGCGGAGAGGCTCTCCTTCCTGGCGGCGGCCACCACCCAGGGCGACCTCCTTGTCCCCGGTTTTGCCAGCGCGGTCCACGGCGAGCTCGGCCTGCGACCCATGGAGATCGCGAGCTTTCAGAGCGTCTGTGCCAGCAGCATGATGGCGTTCAAGTCCGTTTACCTCCAGCTGAAGGCGGGCGAGCACGACTGCGGCGTGGCCTGCGCCGCCGAGTTCTCCAGTCGCTTCTTCCGACCTGGCTTCTATGCCGGTCGGGAGCAGGAAGGCGAGGACTCCTCCGCCTTGATGGAGACCGAGTTTCTCCGCTGGACCCTCTCCGACGGGGCCGGCGCCTGGCTCCTGGAGACCAGGCCGAACGAGGGGCGCCGCTCCCTGAGGGTGGAATGGATCGATCTCTGCTCCTACGCCGACCGCTTCGACCCCTGCATGTATGCGGGCACCTCCAGGAACCGGGCGGGTGAGAGGAAGCCCTGGAGTCACTACGACAGCCCTGCGCTCGCGGCGCAGCAGGGCGCCGTCGTCCTCAAGCAGGACTTCGATCTGCTTTACCGCATGTTCCCCGTGTGGGCGAAGCATTACCTTGAGCTCGTGGATCGGCGACGTCTGAGGCCCGGAGCCATCGACCACTTCCTCGCGCACTACTCGTCCCACTCTCTCCGCGGAGAGATGGTCAAGCTGCTCGCGAAGACCGGGGCGATGGTGCCCGAGGCTCGCTGGTTCACGAACCTCTATTCCCAGGGGAACACGGGGGCCGCATCCATTCTCCTCATGCTGCACCAGCTGATCGAGGAGCGGGATCTGCAGCCGGGCCAGCAGGTCCTCGGCTTCATCCCGGAGAGCGGCCGCTGCGTCATCGCCTTCATGCTGCTCACCGTCGTCTGACCCGCCGTCATCACCAGGGAGGTTCAGGATGCTTCCGGAACGTACATCGCCTCGAGACGAAGATTCACCGCAGGCCGTCCTGCGCGGGCTGTCGTCCATCTGGCTGGATTTCGAGTCCCAGGTGCATCACATCCCGATCGTGCGGCGCGTGATCGAGCGTCGCATTCGCCTGGCCGATTACCACGAGCTCCTGCTGAACCACCGGGCGCAGGTCATGAACGGGGCGCTCTGGATCGCGCGCGCCGCGTCCAACATCGGCCACGAGTTCGCCGAGCTGCGCTCGCGCTTCATCCGCCACGCGGCCGCGGAGCATCGCGATTACCTGATGCTGGAGGAAGACTACCTGAAGAGCGGCGGCGACCCGGCCGGGCTCGCGCGGCACGAGCTGAACATCGGCAGCGAGGCCCTGTCCGCCTGGATCTTCCATCGCGCCGATCAGCCGAACCCCTTCGATCTCCTCGGCGCCATGTACATCATCGAAGGCCTCGGCAAGCGGGTCGCGGCCCAGTGGGCCGAGCATGTGCAGTCCGCCCTTCGCCTGGAGGCGCAGGCGGTCAGCTTCTATCTCTATCACGCGAAGGCCGACGAAGATCACCTGGGCGAGCTGGAAGAGGCGCTCCGCTGTGGTATCTTGAACCTCCCGCGGATGGCGCCGAGGATCCTCAAGGCCGCCCGGGTCACCGCGCGACTCTACCGCCTCCAGCTCGAGGAGATCGGGAGCTACTGACATGGACTTTCAGGGCTTTTTCAGGAAGATGAAGCACGACCCCGGAGATCCCGATCCGTGGCTGGCCTTGTACCTGGACCGGTCCTTGCCGATCGACGAGAGGGCCAAAGCCGCCTTCCTGAAGAGCCAGCGCAGCACCACGCGCAGGGTCGTGATGCCGATCATCAGGCCGTTCGCCCGCCTGTCGATCTCCGGCATCAAGCTCATGAAGATTCTTGTCCCGGCGAGCTGGCAATCTCCGTGGTTGTTGCACCGGTCCATTTACTGGGGCCTGAGGCTCTTCGTCGCCCCGGAGGCCAATTACCTCATCCTGCGCCACTTCACCATCGGCACGGAGATCTTGAAGTTCATCGAGGACAACGTCCCGGGCATCGATATCCAGACGACGACGCCGCTGAGGACCAGGAGGCTGGAGGACCTCTTGGACAACACGTTCACGGTCCACGATCTGATCTTCTACAACTTCATCATCGAGCTGAACGAGAAGCTTCGCGCAGATGGGCGTGAGATCGAGCCCCGGAAAGAGATCGACTTCTCTGCCATCACAGACGACGACGCGAGCATCGACGATCTCCCGAACACCTGGCGGAACGTCGTCGACCTGCAGACCGCCATCGAGATCTACACGCCGCTCTATGCGCTGTTCCTGTCGGATCACCATTTCTGGCGGGCGAGCAATTCGCTGCAGCTGGACGAGATCATCGCGCTCTACGTCGGCAAGATCCTGAACGACCCGCTTCCTGTCGCCCTGGTGCACAACCATCATCCCATGGTGCCCAGCTCGACGCTCGAGGCCGGCTTCCGGTTGACGCTACATGGCCTCGACTCCGAGACCCTGCACGGACACCTGAGGAAGCTGAAGGCAGAAGCGACGAGAGCGGCGGCCCAGGGAGCCCGCGCGCCGTGACGATCTCCTGAATCCTCCTCCTCGAACCGAGGCTTCTCCGGGCGAAATCTGGAGGAGCGTCGAGGCCGCTGGAGGGCAGAAGATCGCGCCTCGTGCCCGCTCGATCGCGCCGCGATCGGGCGCGTTTTACGTACGCGCTGGCTGGCAACGACCGCTCAGTGACGCGTCCTGAGCAGCTCGCGTTCGGTGGGCACGCTTCGCGCGCCGGTCGCGCGGTCACCGCGGAGGATGCGAGCGCTCCGCGGCGCCGGGCGCGGGTCGACCGGGCGTGCGGCCTGCGCGGAGAGGGGGCGCGGCGCGGCCGCGGGGACAGCGGCCTCCACCGCCGCGGCGTCACCCGATCTCGCTGCTCGGCGTGGGCTCGCCTGGGCCGCGATGCGCGCCTGCGCGGCGCGGACCACGGACGCGGCGCGCGCATCGGCGATCGACGCCCGCAGCGCGGCGGGGACCTGGGCCTGCGCCCACAGCGCGCCGGTCGACAGCACGACGCCGAGCGCCACGACGAGGCCGGCCGCGAGGCCCAGCTTGCCCCGGCGCGCGGGCTCGTCGGCTCGCTCGGCGCGCGCCGGCGCCTCCGACGAGCCGACGGCGGCCTTGTAGGCGGCGACCATGGCCTCGATCGAGGGGAACCGCTCCGTCGGGTTCAGGGCGAACGCGCGCGCGAACCAGGCCGAGAGCGCCGGCGGCGCCTCCGGGTACAGCGCCGGCCGCGGCGGTTGCGCTGTGGCCAGGATCGAGGCGAGCACATCGCTCATGGTGTGGCCCGGGAAGGGCAGCCGGCCCGTGAGCGCCTCGTACGAGACGACCGCGAGCGCCCACATGTCCGAGTGCGGGTTGGTGTCCCCATCGCAGGCGTGCTCCGGGCTCAGGTACGCCGGCGTGCCCAGCACCACGCCGCCGATGGTCCGGCGGGGAAAGTCGGCCGGCAGCTCCTTTCGGATCCACTTGGCGATGCCGAAATCCGCGACCTTGGCGCGCACCTCACCGCTGCGCTCCTCCTCGAGCAGCACGTTCGTCGGCTTGATGTCGCGGTGCACGATGCCGAGGCCGTGCGCGACGGAGAGGGCCTCTCCGATCTGGCCGAGGAGCGGGGCGAGCTCCGCCGGGGATATCGGCCCCCGCTCCTGCATGAGCTGCCTCAGGGACCGACCTCGAACGTAGCCCATGACGAGGTACGGACCCACGGCAGGATCGTTGCCGACGTCGTGCACGGCGACGACGTGGTCCGTCTTCTGCGCCAGCTGCGCCGCGACCTGGGCCTCGAACCGGAAGCGCTCCAGTGCGGTGCCGGCCTGGCTCTCGCGCTGGACCGTGAGGAGCTTGAGCGCGACGTCGATCCGCAGCGCCCTGTCGTGCGCGAGCCACACCTCGCCCATGGCGCCGCGTCCGACCAGCCGCGAGAGCTTGTACCGCCCGGCGACGAGCTGGTTGCGCCGCGGGTCCTGGGCCACGTCGCCCCGCCCGGCTGCAGAAGAAGCGGGACCGGCGTCGCCGGAGCGGTCAGAGCGCGCCGCAATGGCGCGCGCGCTGTCCGCCATCGGGAGATTGGCGTCGGATCCTCCACCGGAAGCCGATGCTTGCCACACGAGCGGTACCCTCCGTGCCGTCGCCGTGCCCAGGCTCGTTGACGCGCTGATGCGACAACGCTCCTGGACGCCGAGACCGGGGCATGTCAGCCACGATACCACCGGGCTGGGGAAGGCTGGTATCAGGAACGACGGAAGCGCCTCGCTCGGGAGTCTCCGGATTCACCATGAGGTGCGCAAGAGTGGTGAATCCGCGCCAAGCGGCGCCATCGCCCCGGTCAGAACGTCATTGTGAGCGCGTTCGCCAACCGGTTTGCCTGCCGTGAGTTTGCCTGCCGTGAGGGAAATCATGCGGAGGCGGCGCGCCCCGGGACGGTCACGGCGAGACGCAGGGCACGCTCGGCGCGGCGTCCGGCGAGAGGAGCGGCGGCAGCCAGCGCCGCAGCACCAGGGGCACCATGGCGTCGTGGGGCATCGGCTCCGTCGGGACGAGCGGCTCGAGCTCGCGGAGGACGCCGGGCGCCGCAGGGTGCGCCTCGACGCCGCGCTGGAAGGCGCGGCGGAAGTCGGCGATGGGGCGCTTGGCCCAGGTCATCGTCTGCCACGACACGACGACGTGCGTGGTCGGGCGCGAGCGCGCGAGGGGGAGCGCGATGTCGGCGTCCATGCACGTGTCGATCACGAGCGCCGCGTGCACGGGGGTGGACGCGCTCAAGGCGGCGGCGATGCCGCCCGCCTTGTTGCAGCCGCCGCCGGAGTGGCCCGCGACGACGACGCGCGCTCGGTCGAGGGTCGCGACGCCGCGCAGCCGCGCGGCCGTGGCGTCGAGGAACACGTCCAGATCGAAGGCAGGCCAGCTCGTCCGCGCGACGGCGACCGCCGCCGGGAGCACGGCGCTCGGCGAGGCGACCAGCATCGGCGGGATCTGGCCCGCCTCCATGAGCTGCGCCGCGATCCGGCGCACGTCGCCCTCCCGGCCGCCCCCCATCCAGCGGTGCTCGATCCGCGCCTCGTTGGTGCCGTGCAGGAACACGAGGATCGGCAGCGGCCGCGCGGGATCGGCGGCCGCCAGGCGGTGCACGAAGGCGCGACCGCGCCAGCGCCGCTCCGGCGGCACCGGGGGCGCGGCATCCTCGGCCCGCGCTGCGCCCTGCTCGGCGGCGCCGCTCGCCGGCGCAGACGGGTGCTCGTAGTCGTACGTCGCGCCGTCGAGCTGCGCGGATGCCGACGCCGCCGGCGTCGACGCCGCCGGCGCTGCGGCCGCCGGCGCAGGCTTCGGCTGCGCCCCCACGGCGCCCGGGGAAGACACGGCCGCGAGCCCCGCCGCGAGCGCGAAGGCGCGCGTCGCGGGCGCTGGACCGCGCGGGGCGCGGCGCCCGGCGACCGTCACTGCGGCTCCTCTGCCGGCGCCGCGCGGCCAGCGCCGGGCGCCGGGGCGGGCGAGGCGCTCGCGTCCCGCGGGATCGTGCGCTTCCGCTCGAAGGCGCGGGTCGGGTCGACCACCTTGACGTCCCCGAGGCGGCTCAGCATCGGGCCGATCGCCTGGGCGTCGCCCACCACGACGATCGCGGCGTGCGCCGGTCGCACGTTGTCGTGCGCGACCTTGCCGGCGAAGGCCGGCGTGATGTCCCGGAGCTCCTTGCGGTAGCTCTCGTGGTGGTCGTCCGGCAGATCGAGCGCCTGCATGACGGCGATCTCGTCCGCGAGCCCGGTGGCCGTCCCGAGGCCGAGGCCGAGGCCGGCCGCGAGCCGCCGCGCCGCGGCGTCGACCTCGTCCTGCGAGGGCGCCGCGGCCGCGAGCTGCTCCGCGTGCTCGAGCATCGCCTGCGCGGCGAGGCCCGTGCGCGCCGCAGGGACGCGGACGTGGGCCAGGAGCGGGACGGGCCCGTGCGCGACGTCGAGCGGCGCCGCGGACACGTCTCGCGCCGGCCCGCGCGGCTCGAGCAGCTCCTGCGAGAGGCGCCCGGAGGGGCCGCCGAGGATCTCGCCCGCGACCGCGAGCGCGGGCCACTCCGAGGCGCCGCGCTCGGGGCCGAGCACGCCGAGGAAGAGCTCGCTCTCCGCGCTCTTCGGGCGATCGACGATCGTGATCTTGAGCGACGCCGGAGGCACCGGCTCGGTGAACGAGAGCGCCGGCGGCTCCGCGCCGCGGCGGTCGGTGAAGGCCTTCTCCACCGCCGCGCGCGCGGCCTCGGGCGTCGTGTCGCCCGCCACCACCACCACGGTGTTCTTCGGGACGTACCACGCCGCGTGGAACGCGCGGCAGTCGGCGGCGGTGATCTGCGGGAGCTCCGCCGCGGTCGCGCCGAACGAGGCGTAGGGGTGCAGCTCGGTCGGGAGCGCGTAGAGGTCGCGGAAGAGGACCATCAGCGCTCCCCAGCGGGCGTCCGAGCGCGCGCGCTCCCTCGCCGCCTCGGCGGCCTGGGCCTTCAGCTTGGCGAGCTCCGCGGCGTCGAGGCGCGGCCGCTGCACGACGTGCCCGAGCAGCAGGGCCGCCTCCGCGAGGCGATCGCTGGGCGCGCGCAGCCCGATCACGGTCGCGTCGAGGCCGGTGTCCACCCGCAGGGAGGCGCCGAGCGACTCGACGCGCGCGAGCAGCTCGCGGCCGGGGAGGCCGCCCGCGCCCCCGCGCAGGAGGAGCTCGCCCGTGATCGCGGCGAGCCCCGTGCGCTCGCCGTCGGCCGCGGAGCCGCCGCGGATGACCACGCGGACCTCCACGAGCGGCAGCGCGCGGTTCACCGCCGTGGCGACGCGGAGGCCGCTCGGGAGCTCGGCCCAGGCGATGGCGGGCATGCGCGCGGGCTTCGCGGGGCCGGACGGCGGCGGCTGCTCCCCGCGAGCGACCTCGGCCGGCGGCGCCGCTGGCGCAGACGTCGCCGGCGCAGACGCCGCCGGCGCGCCCGCCTGCGCGGGCGGGTGCGGCGCGCGCCCCGCGCAGCCGCACGCCACGGCGGCCGCGAGCGCCGCGGTCCAGGAGAGCCAGGGGCGCGCTGTTCGTCGCCCGCGCAGGTCGCGTCGCTCGCTTCGCTCGTTCATCGCGTCACGCGTTCTCCGTCGCTCGGCTGTTCGCGTCACTTCTTCGTGGGTTTCGCCGGCTTCGTCGGCGCCGGATCCGGCGCGGGCCGGCTCGCCCCGCCGTGCGCCTTCGCCGGGCGCTCGCCCGGCGCGGCCTTGCCCGCGCCCTTGCCCGGCGCGGCCTTGCCCGGCGCGGCCTTGCCCGGCGCGGCCTTGTCCGCGCCCTTGCCCGGCGCGGCCTTGCCCGGCCCGGCCTTGTCCGCTCTCTTGTTCGGCGCGGCCTTGCCCGCGCCCTTGCCAGGCGCCGCTTTCTCTGCGCCCTTGCCCGGCGCCGCCACCTCAGCGTCCTGCTCCGGCGCCGCGGCGCGCGCCCCGCCTTTCGGCCGCGGCGCGCCGGCCGACGCGCGCGGCGGCGAGGAGGCTCCCGGCAGGCCAGGGGGATAGGTCTCGACGATCGTCCGGCGCGTCGGGCCGAGGTGGTCGCGCGCGACGCGCTGCACGTCCTCCCGGGTCACCGCGAAGTAGCGCGCGAGCTCCCCGTTCAGGTGGGCGGCGTCCCCGAAGAGGAGCTCGTGCTCGCCGAGCGCCCGCGCCCGCGCGCTCGCGTCCGCGAGGCCCGCCACGAACGCCGACTGGAGCAGCCGGCGCGCCCTCGTCAGCTCGGCCTGCGAGGGTCCCGCCGTCGCGAGCGCCCGGATCTCGCCCTCGATCAGCTTCTCGACGTCGCCGACCCGGGCGTCCTCGGCGAGCCGCACGTCGATGGAGAAGAGATCGGGGCCGCGGTGGCCGTCGATCGCGACCCGCACCGACCGCGCGACCGCCTTGTTCCCGACGAGGAGAGCTTCCAGCCGCGAGCTCTCGCCGCGCCCGAGCAGGGAGGCCGCGACTGCGAGCGCGTGGTGATCCGGGTGCTCGCTTGGCGGCACGGCCCACCCGTAGAGGATCGACGGCGCGCGGGCCGCGCTGTCCCTCACGACGCCGGTGCGCTGGCTCGTCTGCTCGGGGAAAGGCACGTCCTTGAAGGGCGCGGCGGAGACGGCGGGGATGCCGTCGAAGTACTCGTGCACGAGCGCCATCGCCGCGCCCGCGTCGAAGCCGCCGGCGATCGCCAGCACCGCCCTGTTCGGGCCGTAGTGGGCCGCGTGGAAGTCGCGGGCCCACGAGAGCTCGGCGCCCGCGAGATCGTCCGCCGCGCCGAGCGCCGGGTGCTCGTGGGGCCAGTACCCCTGGAAGACGAGCTCGCGGAGCCGGATCGCGCCCTGGCCATGGGCGGCGCCGAGGACCGCGCCGCGGCGCTCGAGCGCGCCCCTGCGCTGCGCCTCGAAGCCCTCTGCGCTCGGCGCGGGCGCCCTCATGCGATCGGCCTCGATCCACAGCGCCAGCGCGAGCTCGTTCGCGGGCAGCGCCGCCGTGAAGGTGGTGCGATCGACGTCCGCCTCGGCGTGGAGCTCGCCGCCGCGCCCGGCCACGAGGCGCTGGGGCTCGCCCGCCGGCAGGCTGCGGCTGCTCCGGGCCATCGAGTCCATCACGAGGCGCGCCACGCCGCTCCTGCCGCTCGGCTCGTCGCGCGAGCCCGCGTCGTACGTCACGGCCACCGCGACCGTGGGCGAGCTCTCATCGGGGCTCAGCACCACGCGCATCCCGTTCTTCAGCGTGACCCGCTCGACGGGCAGCGCGAGATCGAGCGGCGCTTCCGCCGGAGCCGCCGCGCTCCTCGGCGCCCCCGCCGTGTGCGCCGCCTTCCCGATCGGCGCGCCCCCGCCGCGCGCCGCCTTGCCGGACGGCACGCCCGCCGCCTTGCTGGCCGGTAAGCCCGCCGCCTTGCCGGACGGAGGCGCTGCCGCGGCGAGGTGGGGCGCGCCTGCGCAGAGCAGGCCGAGCGCCGCGAGCGCGGCCGTGAGGGCGCGGCGGGGCAGGGTTCGGCTCACGATCGTGGACACCGCAGGGCGATAGCACGTCGCCGCCCGGGCGCGCGCGTCGAGGAGGCGCAGCGACCGCGCTTCACCCTGCCGGCCGACTCGCGTAGGCTCACGCCCCCAGCTCACGACGTCACGAGCGCGCGCCGCGCGCCGCCCCGCGCCGCCCCACGCCCAGAGAGAACCGCCGATGCCCGACGTTGAAAATTTGATCAAAGCCGTGATCGGAACGCTCGTCTTCGTCGCCCTCGGGTTGCTCGTCTTCGGGCTGGCGTTCGTGCTGATCACGAAGCTCACGCCCTTCTCCATCCGCAAGGAGATCGAGGACGACCAGAACACGGCGCTCGCGATCGTGATCGGCTCGGTGATCCTGGGCCTCGCCTGGATCATCTCCGCGGCCATCCACGGCTGACGCGCGGGTCTCGGCGTTGGCCTCGGCCGGGCCCGACCTCCTCGGCGCGCTGCCGGCCGGGCCCAGCGGCGCGGCCCGCGGCGGCTTCATGTGGAGCCGCCGCGTCGACCTCGCGGTGTTCGGCGGCTCCGCGGCGGTCGCCCTCGCCCTCGCCGCGCTCTCGACCGGGGGCGCGCTCCCGGCCTGGGGCTTCCTGCTCTTCGTGGTCGGCGTCGACGTGGCGCACGTGCACACGACGCTCTTCCGCACGTACCTCGACCCGGAGGAGCTCCGCCGCCACCCCGCGCTCTATGCCGGCGTGCCGCTCGCCTGTTACGCCGCAGGCGTCGCGCTCCACCTCGCCTCCGAGCTGACCTTCTGGCGCGCGCTCGCCTACGTGGCCGTGATCCACTTCGTCCGCCAGCAGGTCGGGTGGGTCGCGATCTACCGCGCGCTCGCGGGCGAGCGCTCGCGCGTCGATCGCCTCCTTGACGACGCGCTCGTCTACGCGGCGACCGGGGTGGCCGCTCCTTTACTGGCACGCACACCCGCCCCGCGCGTTCCAGTGGTTCGTGGACGGCGATTTCGTGAGCGCGCCCTGGCTCGCGGCCGCGGTGGGCCCGCTCGAAGCGGTGTACGCCGCGCTCGCCGCCGCGTACGTCGCCCGCGCGATCCAGCGGGCCTGCGTCGACCGCGCGCCGCTCAACCTCGGCAAGCACGTCGTCGTCGGGACGACCGCGGCGACGTGGTACGTCGGCATCGTCGCGACCGACAGCGACTTCCAGTTCACGGTCACCAACGTGATCGTCCACGGGGTCCCGTACATGGCGCTCGTCTTCGCGTACGCCCGGGAGCGGGCCCGCGAGGCGCCGCGCTCGCTGCTCGCGCGGGTCCTCGCCGCCGGGCTCCTCGCCTTCCTCGGCGTCGCGCTGGCGCTCGCGTTCGTCGAGGAGATGCTCTGGGACCGGCTCGTCTGGCACGACCGGCCGGAGCTCTTCGGCGGCGACGTGGCCGAGCCGCTCCTCGGCCCGCGCGCGCGGGCGCTGCTCGTGCCGCTGCTCGCGCTGCCGCAGGCGACCCATTACATGCTCGACGCCGTGGTCTGGCGCCGCCGCCACACCCGCCCTGCCCAGGCGCGCGCGCTCGGGTTCCGGCCGGGAACGACCGAGCGCGAGCGGGGCGAGAGCGGAGAGGCTTGACCCGCGGCGCAACTCCCGTAACCCTCGGCGCTTCGCATGGCTTCGCTCGCGGTGCCCGTGCTCCCGCCACGCCCCTCGCCCGCTGCTCGGCGCGGAGCGGCGCCGCCCCCGCGTAGCCCGGAACCATGTCCGGAGAAGATCCGACGATGCTGAAGGCATGCAATGCGTGCGCGGTGCTCGCCTGCTATCGCTCCTGCATGCTTGCGCAGTCTGGAAGAGGTAACAGCGATGAGTGAACCCTGGCCAACCGACGGGCTCGACGGGCCGCGCGTGACGCCGATTCCGCCGAACCCGCGCGCCCCCATCCTCCTGGTCGACGACGACGCCGAGCTCCGCGAGATGCTCCGCGAGATGCTCGAGTCGTCGGGCTACGATGTCTACTGCGCCAGCAACGGCAGGGAGGCGCTCGATCTCCTGCACCAGGCGGACCCGCCGCCCGGGCTCATCCTGCTCGATCTCATGATGCCGATCATGACCGGCGAGGAGATGCTCGCCGCGCTGAAGCAGGTGCACGCCCTCGCGGCGATCCCGGTGACCATCGTCTCCGGCCACGACGGCCCGCCCGAGGGCACGGCCTACCTGAAGAAGCCCGTCGACTTCAGCGCGCTGCTCGGCGTGGTCCAGAAGACCTGCGGCTAGCCGCTCAGGTCGAGCGCGCCCACAACGTCGACCGGAGCGTCGACCAGCGCGCCGACCTCGACCGGTGACGGCGACCGCGGGCTCATCGCCGCGAACGCGAGGAGCGCCACGACGGTCAGCAGGAGCGCGAGCGCGAACGCCGCGGCGAGGAACAGGATGCCGAGCGACGCGCGCTCGCTCCCGGCTTCGCCCGCGCCCTGGTCCGGGTCCTCGTCGCGCCGCTCCGGCTCATCCACGCTCCGCCCTCCGCTCGCCGGCTGTGCTTACCGCCTCGCGCGAGACGGCGCAACGGACGCAGCGAGGAACTCCGTGTCCGCCGCGCGCGACGGGCGCGGCGGCGTCCTCGGCGGACGCGCCCGTCCGGACATTGTCTGTCCGGAAGGGCCATCGCCGTCCGCCTCCAACGGCTGTAGGTTCGCCTCCTCGGAGGGCGTGAGAATGGCAGAAGGCCGCACCAGCGACGCTGCGGAGAAGAGCGGACAGGCGAGCTCCGATCGCCTGTGGATCCTTGTCAACACAAGTCTTCGTGAGTCTGCGTCAGAGCGCGTAAGTGGCCGCCCTCCCCGGGAAACCATGGTGATACGTGACGGCGATACCCTCCTCGTCAGCGTCGATGTCGGCCGGGGCCGCGGCAAGGCGCTCACGGTGCCATTCAACATGGTAGAGCTCGGCCGCCTGGAGGCGACGCTGGTGGTGCGGCTCGCGGCCACCTCCGCCCCGTGCGCTGCCTGCATCGACGAGAGCCTTGCCAGGGCGGCTCAGGAGCCCGGGGGGCTCGACACGGAGCGCGTCCTCCGGGCGGTGCGCGCCGCGATCGCCGGCTGCGCGCAGCGCGCGCACGGCGAGGCCGCCCGCGGCGCGGCCGACGCCGGCGGGCCTCCGCCGGAGAGCTCGGGCCCGCGGCCGTGGGGCGCGCTCCGGCTGGCGCCGCTCAACGCGCCTCACGTGCCCGCGGGGGGCGCGCCGGGAAAGGAGAGCGAGCTCGATATCCTGCTGATCATCTGAGTCGGGACTTCGCGCTTCCCGGGAGGCGCGCATGCCGGCTCTCGATCCGGCGTCGCGGCGCGCAAATCCGGCTCAGCGCCCCGGCTCACCGAGCACGCAATCTCGACCCATCCTGCGCGCATCGCAGGATGCCGCCTTCACGCGACAGCCAGCGTGCGGGAGGATCTGGCGGGGAACTGCCGCGCATCCCGCTCGCCGATGCGCTCCATCTCCCGGAGCCAGGCCGCACGTTGCTCGGGGGTCCGCGTCTTCTGATCGAAGAAGGTGGTCTCGCGGACGGGCCCGAAGCCGACGAAGCGCAATGTCGCGTTGATGAACGACGTATGGACGGAGCGCCAGTGCCAGAATCGGTACCACCAGCCCGGGCTATCCATCGTGGTCACGACGCGCGCGCTGCGGCCGGCGAGCAGCCCTTCGGGCAGCGCGCTCCGCTTTCGGTAGGCGAACGACCATCCTGGCAAGAAGGTGCGATCGATGAAGCCCTTGACCAGCGCGGGTGGCGCTGCCCACCAGGTGGGAAAGAACCAGGCCACGTGGCTCGCGCGCTCGATGGTGGCCTGCGCCTGGCGGAGATCGGGCTCGAGCTCCTGCTGACCGCTGAAGCCAGCGCGCAGGTGCGGATCGAAGGCGAGCGAGCGCAGGGCCAAAAGCTCGACGCGGGCTCCGCCTCTCTCGAGGCCGCTGGCGTAGGCCCGCGCGAGCGCGTCGCTCAGGCTGTCGGGGGCTGGGTGACCTAGGATGACGAGGTGCATGCGTCGATCTTGACCATGCAGCAGCGTCTGGGTAGACGGTTCCACGCAGGCGTGCCATGCGTGGGTGCATGGCACGCTCTCCCGCGCCCCCGCCCGCAGGCAGGCCGCTCGCCGACCTGGATTGGGCCGATCTGCGCCTCTTCCTGGAGGTAGCGCGCGCCGGCAGCTTCTCGGCCGCCGGCCGCAGGCTCGGCATCGAGCAATCGACGGTGAGCCGGCGCATGGCGACCTTCGAACGGACGCTCCGGGTGGCGGTCTTCGATCGGCTGCCGGGAGGCTCGATGCTCACCCCGCTCGGCGAGCAGCTCCGTCGTCACGTCGAGTCGATGGAGGCCGGCGCCGACCAGTTCGCGCGCGAGGCCAGCGGCCACGAGAGAGAGGCCGAGGGGATGGTCCGACTGGCGCTCACGGAGTCGATCGCCGTACACGGCGTCATCCCGCGCGTGCTCCCGGCGCTCGCCGAGAGGCACCCGCGCGTCTCGCTCCACCTGCTGACCAGCTACGAGGTGGCCGATCTGGGCCACCGTGAGGCCGAGATCGCCGTGCGCTTCTTCCGGCCGAAGAGCGGTGATCTGGTGGCCGCGCGGATCGTCACCCTGCCCACGGTGCCTGTCGCCCACCGCAAGCTCTCGAAGAAGGGCCGCGACGAGCTCGACTGGGTCGGCGTCGATCTGGGCCGCAGCCCCACCGTCGAGGACGACTACCAGAAGCGGTATGTACGAAAGGCACCGAAGCTCATCGTGAGCAGCTACATCGCCCAGATCGAGGCCGTGCGCGCGGGGCTCGGCGCCGCGGTCTTGCCGTGCAGCGCGCTCGATCTGGACGACGACCTGGTGGAGCTCGATCTGGGCCTGCCCGCAGGCCCGGTGCTCGAGCTCTGGCTCGTCACGCCGCGCGGCCTTCGCCAGGTGCCGCGCATCGCCGCCGTGTGGGGCGCCCTCGAAGAGCATCTCCAGTTCTTGAGCTCGCCGCGACGCGCGCGGGCGCGCTTGCGCTCGCGGTGAGCCATTTCATGGATGGTGCGCGAGCCGGCTCCGGGCTCCGACAGGGCCTCTTGTGCCAGAACGGGCCAGCCGTTCGGCGGATGTCATGGTTCGGGGGCGCCCCGCGCGCGGCGGCCAGGTCGCTCCGCGCGGTTCGCCTCGGAAACACACGGGCCCGCGATCGGGGCCGGCGCGGCACGGCCGATGCTGGGCCGGGCGGCATGCAGCGAACCATCCGAACCTGCGCTCCGCTCCTCGTCCTGTCTCTCGCCGCGATCCTCGGTTGCGAGACGTCCACCGATTCCAACAGGAACCCCGACACCGGGGGCGAGGAGTGCAGCGACTCCGACAGCGCCATCTGCGTGATCGCCTCGGACAAGCAGCGCATCTCGAGCCCGGACGTCCCTCCGGAGGACAAGACCGCGCTCGTCTCGGGCAATTCCGCGTTCGCGCTCGACCTCTACCAGGAGCTCCGCCAGGAGCCCGGCAACGTCTTCTACTCGCCCTACAGCATCTCGACCGCGCTCGCGATGACGTGGGCCGGCGCGAAGGGCGGGACCGAGACGGCGATGGCCGACACGCTGCGCTTCGACCTCGGGCAGGACAGGCTCCATCCGGCGTTCAACTGGATCGACCAGGAGCTCGAGAGCCGCGGTCAAGGCGCCCAGGGTGCCGACGGAGAGGGCTTCCGCCTCAACGTCGTGAACGCGCTCTGGGGGCAGAACGGCTACTCGTTCGAGACGCCCTTCCTGGACACGCTCGGGCTGCACTACGGCGCTGGAATGCGCGTCGTGGACTTCGTGGGCCACCGGCAGGAATCGGTCGATCTCATCAACGGCTGGGTCAGCGACCAGACCGAGGGCAAGATCGAAAAGCTGGTGCCCGTCGACGCGATCACCGCCGAGACGGTGCTGGTCCTCACGAACGCCATCTACTTCAACGCGGCGTGGCGCACCCCGTTCGAGCCCACCGCGACGGCGGACGGCGCGTTCGAGACGGTCGATGGGACCGAGGTGACGGTGCCCCTGATGCGCGGCAGCCTGGAGATGCCCTACGCCGAGGGCGACGGCTACCAGGCGGTCGCGATGCCCTACGACGGGGACGAGCTGTCGATGGTGATCATCCTGCCGGCGAAGGGCACGCTCGACGCGTTCGAGGCGTCGCTCGACGCGGCGAAGGTCGACTCCATCGCCGGCGCGATGAGCGAGCACCTGGTCGACACCACGATGCCCAGGTTCAAGTTCGAGTACGAGCTGAGCCTGAAGAAGACGCTGGAGGCGATGGGGATGGAGATCGCGTTCACGCCGGGGGTCGCGGACTTCACCGGCATCAACTCCAGCGGACAGCCCTACATCCAGGACGTCATCCACAAGGCGTTCGTCGGCGTGAACGAGGCCGGCACCGAGGCGGCGGCCGCGACCGCGGTCATCGTCGGCGACGAGTCGGCGCCCCAGCCGGCGTCGCTCGCGCTCGTGAACCCCTTCCTGTTCCTCATCCGCGACAACGCGACGGGCAGCATCCTGTTCGTCGGCCGCGTCGCCGACCCCAGCGCGAGCTGACCCGGATGGCCGAGCAGGAGCGATGGGCGCGGGAGCGCTCCGCTGACGCCGTGCATTCCCGTCCGCAGCCTACATTCTCCACATCCTGCACCGTCGATCCGGCAAAGCGGTCGTAGCAGCCTTTCGGGCATGAGCCCCGACGAGACAGCGCCGCGCCTGCTCGGCAGCCCGTGACCCACGAGAACGACCGGACCGCACAGCACGCTCTACCGACGTCAACGAACGAGCGGGCCGCGAGGCCCAGAGGTGTGCTCAGCCCGCCTCTCCTTGGACAGGCGGCGACCGTCCAGCACTCGAACAGCTGCGAGCTTGCTCTCGAAGCTTCTTGAGCATAGCCGCGATGAGCTCGGACACAGCCATCTCGGCGGCACGATTGTAATGAAGCCTCCTGTCGTTAAAATCGTCATAAAGGTAGTACAGATCCTCAATCCAGAGCTGATAAGATCTCCTCAGGGTAAAGCTCTCCTCGGCACGATCAAGGTGAGTAATGGCGTTACTGCGCACCTGTTCAACCTTATCCGGGGCGAATGCGCTCGACATGCCAGGGTGTTTGCCGTAGACTCGGTTCGCGACGAAACAGGCGAATCCCAGGGTCAGGCCGATATCGCTATGCGTGAATCGGTGCCGGCCGTCATATTCGCCGTCTGCTTGCATCAATGTCTCGACGTCGTTCCACAACGAGTTGAGACCATCGGAAAGAGCTCGAACGTCCGCCTCCGAAGGGCCTTCGAGTCTCCTGAATAGCTCGATCGCCCGCACATCGACCAAGATCTTTCGCCCATAAATCTGGTGGGTCATGGGGTACATGTTGTATTTTAACGATTCTTCCAGCTGAGAGATCAAATTATCTTTCCGCAGACCACATGGACCGATCAAATCCTTGAGCATATCGCGTAGTTCCTGAGATGCACCGCCTGGCCCGGAGTAGAGATGGTTCAACAGGGTGACGATCCGCTCAACCGCCCGCGGGGTCACGACCTGGATGCCATTCTTCTTCTCCGATCCGACATCTCTACATGTCGCCTCGCCTGCATTTTCATGCCCCGGTCCTCCCGGATGTAACGAGCGCCGGGACAGCCTCCACCAAAGCTGTGCTTTTTGCACCGAGTACGCCGCGATCAAGCCGAGCAAATTCTTCCAGGCCTCGTCAAGATGTTCCTCCATGTGTCGCCCGTCAAGCGACAGCCAGAAGTGACGCGCGAGCAACCATCGCGCGACGGTCTCTGCGACCTGGAGCGACTCGCGTGCTGCGTCCTCCAATCTTCCGTCGCGCTTCAGGATTCGAGCCGAAGCCATCGAGCAGACGAGCGACGCGGCAAATTGTGCCCTGCCTCCTCGCTCGCCATGCTCGAACGACGGAGATCTCGGTATGACGTTCGCTCTCGTCCCCATGAAATCCGCGCGTCGCATCGCCACACTGCCCAGCCAAATAGACAGATCCCCGCCGTCGGAATGGCCGAATATTTTAATCCATTCACTCGCAAATTTCCTCTCCGCACCTCCTACCGCACCAATCCAGTCGATCATACACTCTACCATCTGTGGCACCGCCCCCGTCCGAGGCCCCTTACCGATCGACACGCCAAGAACTATATTCTTTTTCACTCTGGCGCCATCAGGTCCACCCGAATTCAATGTGGCCCTCAACGACATCCCGGCGAGCATCGCTTCTGCCAGATCCGCGAGCGACCCTGCTGCGATCTGGAGCACGAAGTCTGGGGCTGCCCCCTCAGGGAGTGTCGTGGTGCGCTGATCGAAGCCGAGCTTCGGACCAGAGCTACATCGCCGATAGCGGTTGTAGGACCGGAGCTCGTGGAGCGAGCTTGCATAGTGAAAGTGCGAGCGATCCAGGTAGCCTCGGTGTGCCCCGCCTTCATCCTCGCGGTGAGTGCTGCTGGGCTTGCCCTTGAAGAAGAGCAGGTCCCCTGCCTTGTCATGAAGCTCGGCGAGCGTGAGCGCGAAGAGCGCGTGGTGCACACTCGTCGGGCTCGTCGCAACTCGGCGACGCTCGAACGGCTTGTTCACAAAGGGGAGTCGCTTGCGGCTGTCTGCAATGGCGCGCTCCACGAGCGCGACGGATGCATCGACGAGCGTCCCTTCTTTCTCGCCTACCCATGCTTCCGCGAAAGCAGGTTGGAACAGGAGGTTGGCGTGCTTAAGCAGCTCATAGGAGTCTTCCTTCGAAGTCAGCTTGACTTCAGACAGCGGGACAGACTCCAGGAGCACTTCCGCAAGAGAGCGCGCGCTTCGGTAGCCGAGCGCTGCACTCTCGAAGTCCCGGATCCTCTCGTACGTGAGCGCGATTTGTAGCATGAGCCGAATTCGTCCGACCGCCCAGTGTGGGTGCCGTCGAATCGTCTCGATGGTCTTCGGATCACGCGTGATGAGTTGATGCAAAATCGATCCATCTTTTGCGTCCATGGTCTGACCCGGGCGAGTGCCTATGAGGTCGTTGGCGACCTGATCGTCGAGGAGTCGGATAGCCCGCCGGTAGTGGTAGCGCGCAAGATCGTATTCTTCGTCCAGGTCGTGATGCTCACCGAGGGCAGCTTCGAATTCGAATGTTGCTGGATCCGTCGTCATCGCCAGCCGGCGCCGGTACATCTCCTTGATTTCCTGCGCTTCATCGAGCGTGAAGTTGAGCGCCACCATCTCTTCATCGGAGCGACGTGATGCCAGGCGGAGCTCGAGCGCTGTATCGATACGGAAGCGGAAGTCGAACATCCCGTTCCGGATCGGATGAAGCATATTGCCTGTCCATGCGCCCACGATGGTGTAGAGCATTTTCCGTAGCTCAGGCGCGCGGTGCACGTGGACCAGCTCGTCGATTCGCTCCAGGTTGCTCCAGGTGAACGCTCGCCGGTGGAACTTCAGCAGGAAGTCGGCCATGTAGAACACAGCGGGGGCCAGCTTGTCATCCTGCCATGTCCCGGCTCCGAACATGCGGACGAGGCCGCGGTATATGTCGGCGATCAGCTGAATGCGATGCACGTCGGCGTCGCGCAGGATGATCGCGTGCGTATGGGGATCAATGCCGCCGGCCGCGGGTTGCCCCTTATTGTTCATCGACGGCAGAACCGCTCCTGATGCCACTTGCTCGATGGTCCCGTCAAGAATTTCCTTTAGCCGCTTGACGTTGCCCATGCTCCGATATGTCAAGAACGCGATGAGGTCCCTATCGAGAGTGTCCATTCTCGACGTGACACTCGAATTATCCTTTGCCAAAAGGATCACGTTTGCCAATGATACGAGTCGACCATATAGTACTTTGCGCCATCCATCATCGCGCCCATCCTGTGGAATACGACAGGATCTAGCTAGAATACTCAGTTGCTCAGCGACGTCGCTGGGGCGCAATACACTCTGGGCATTCGGGTCGTTGGGATCGCTCGCCGTCTTGCCCTGATGGGCCGCGCTGGAGCTAGCGCTATCCGTGATCGAATGGAACGGAAGTCGAAATTCGGGCAGATTTTCATGCGGCACGAAGGACGGCGCCAGATACTCCCGTGGCGCATGGCGCATCCAGCGGAGTGTGCGCGACCGCATCCAGGCACCATAAATTATGTTCGCCCGGTTCAGCTGGGCGCGGATGAACTCCTCGACCCCCGACTCCAGTCGGTCCATGTCATACCGATCCGTGAGCAGACTGGGTAGGTAGATCTCGGCCACGAACAGGCGGGTTAGAAGCGGCTGTCGTGATGTCTGATCGGCCAGCCATTCGTCATGCAAGTTCCTGCCGCCCACAAAGATGAAGCGCGCCGGGGCAGACGACAGAACATTCTTGAGATCGGAGAGTAGGTTCTTGAGAAGGACGGCGCGCTCCCGCCCTGGACTGTTCGAGACGGCTGGGCCCTCGTCCGAACCCGGAGCAGGCGAGGCTGGCCCCTTGCGCGTACCGAGCTTGTCCAGCTCGTCGAACACGAAGAAGACATCCGGCACGGGCACGCTAACATGCGCTCCTGCGACGAACGGCAAACGCAGCGCGGCCTCGTCGATCTGATGCAACAGACGCAGGAACATCAGCTCGACGGTGCGAGGGTCGAGTGGGGCCGTTTCCTGTTTTCTGTTGTCACCTATGGTCAAAATCTCCTTGCCCAGCCTGAGCTGAATGCCGTGTTCTTGCTTCAGGGTGCTGGAGAGGCTCGCGATCGTGTCGTCGATGTTCCTGAGAGTCTGTCGATAAGCGAAGATGGGCCATCGTCGTTCGATGATGCGCGCTGCGACGAGAAGGACGAGAAATATGAGCAAGTGGTACAGTCGAAGGTCGATTGAGTGCCGATAGTCGTGGTTCCCATTCTGACCGAAGTCTCGGATCGATGTCGGTAGAACGAGCTGCGCGATGGTCTGGCGTGACGCTCCGCGCGGCCAGGGCGCCTCGGGATCCACATAGCAGGGCTCGTCCCAGAGTGAATCGTCGCCCCTGGGGGATATCAGCTCGAACTGAAGGCCCCGTGCGATCGACTCGCCGATTCCGCCGGCGGGGCAAAGGATCCTGTTGATCTTCGGCCGAAGCGCGCACATCTCGTTGCACATATAGGCATTGTTGACGCTTGACACGAAGAAGTGGTCGGCGACGAGGGTCGTCGCCGTCACGAGCAGCATCAGGCGAACGATCCAGCCGGCGTTGGCCAGCGGGCTCCGCCAGTTGAGAAAGGTCCTCTCGTAGGCGTCCCGCAACCCTGTCAGCATCGCGTCGATCACCCGGCGGTGGTCTAGGGCCTCAACCCCCAGGTTGACCCGGACCACGAGGCTGGGGATCCACCACCTGTACAGGAACGCGAACGAGGTGTGGTTGTCCAACCTGCGCATGTAGTTCTCGACCGTCACATCTTGGTGGTCCTTCCTCGCCATGTCGATGACGACCCCGGACTTCGCTCGGAGGTGAGGGCGAATGATCCAGTTGTACTCCAGTCGAGCGATGCTTATAGAGAGGATCACCAGCGTAGCCAGCAGGGTGATCTCGTCTTTGATTTCGACGCCTGTCGTGCTGAATCGAGAAACAACCGCGTCGAGGATAAAAATCGCGCTGAAAACCACGAGGCATACGGCCTTCGTGACGAGGATGACGCGCTGTCGAACGAAGCGCGGCGGCCGATTCCTCCCGGCATCATTTGAATCGCCGCCCGGTTTTCCTGCCCAGTCGTCCAGGCGGGATGATCTGCCGAAGAATCCTGCGATCAAGTCTCCCATCCAGCCCAATGCGGCGATGATCAGCGGCGTCTTCACGGCTTGTATGGACGGCGCTTCCAGGATGTGCGCCAGCGAGTTGCTCAAGCGTTTTAAGAGCGGACTTTCAACGTTTGGTTTCCACTGTGTTACCGAGCTCAAGACGGGCAAGTGCTCGAGCCCCAGGCTGGCTGCCCAGTTCAGGAGCGCGGGCAGCAAACCGATGATCATCAGGATCCGCAGGAAGCGGGCTATCTTGTTGTGCCGCCTGTTCTGGTCGACCTCCGTCAGCCGAAGAGCGCAGGCGTGGCCGAGGATGCTCGTCGAAGCGATCAGGAAGGCGACGACGGTCGCCGGGGTTGAGATGGCCTCGCGCAGCCGGTCAGACCAAGAGCCGCCGCTGTACAGGATCAAGGCGCCGCGCACCACCAGAAGCATGACCACCACCACGGCGAGAAAACCTCGCCGCTCGTAAAGCCAATCACGGAAGCGTCGCTCCTCGGTTGGTTTGCCCGATCGAACCTTCTCCAGGCCGAAGTCCGTCGCCACCTCCAGGAGGCCGCGCGCGACGATGATGGGATACAGGAAGGCCAGCAGCAGCGGCGCCGCCAGGACGAATCGCAGGTTCTCGTTCGGCCTGGGGTGCCATTCGTGAATGATGAAGTGGAGCAACCCTTTCCCGGTGAAGGCGATCACGCCGAAGATGCAGATGACGGTCACGAGTCCAGCGCGGTCATAGATGGAGCGTCCGACTTTGCCGTTCAAGAACCGCCCGAAGACATCCTGCCTGTACTCGTTCAAGCAGTAGTTGACGAACGACGTCTTGCCGCTGCCTCGCTGTCCTGTGATCAGGTAGGCGCCACGTCTACCGTGGGTTAAGAGCAGGTTGAGGAAGCGCCTTCGCTGCTCGACCCGCGCGACGAGGAACTCGTTCGCGGGCCACTCCGCCGCGTCCGGGTTCTCGTAGCGACCGAACGGAGCGCTCCACTTCCCATCGCCAAACCGAGCCTTGCCCTTGTCGTTGGCCATCCGGACACCCCTCCCGCCTCGCGTCACCGACTGGAATTACAGGAGAATACACAGCGCTCACGCCCCTGTCGATCCAGTGGCAGGCGATGGAGAGCGCGCCAAGGAAGACCGGGGCGGCGCCGCGTGCGAGCTGCCACGTTCCAGGGTCATGGGGCCACCCCGTTGCAGGCTCACGGGGCCCGGGGGAGACGACGCGCTCGGGCTCGACGATGCCCGAGACACGCGAAGCGTGTCGAGGTCCCGGAGCCGGGCGCGAAACGACCGGCGACGTCTCTCTTTTTTGGAGGGTGATGGGGCCACCAAGGCCCCTGGTAGGCTCTGGGGGAGGGGAGGGGCCGCGACGCTCACGCACCGATCCCCACGCCCCCGCGGCACCAGCGGGTACGTCGACGAGGGTGGGCGTCAACACGTGCTACTGAGCACCGTCGTTGATGCCGATGGTGCGCCTGTCGATCCAGCTCTTTGATGGCGGGGTGATCGGTCGTCTCCGCCCCAAGAAGCCGGCGTAGGCATTCCAGCGGCTGCGCACGCTGCCCGGCGAGCAAGCGCAGGTCGACTGGGCGCACTTCGGCAAGCTGGCTGTCGGCCGGGCGCTGCGCCCGCTCTGGGCCGTCGTCATGGTGCTCAGCTACTCCTGGGTCGAGGACCGCGCCCGCGCCGTGCGCCAGGCATTCGACGACGAGCGCGGCGTGCTGCTCGGGCACCCCGACACGTCGTTTCCGACCCACGAGCGCGTCGAGGTCGAGGTTGGAAAGACCCCCTGCGCGCGTTTTGATCTCAACGACTACTCTGTTCCCTACGACCGGACGAGCCGCACGCTCGTCGTCCTCGCCGACCTCGATGAGGTGCGCATCGCCGACTGCAACGAGATCGTCGCCACCCACGTCCGCTCGCGGGACCTCGGCCAGCAGATCGAGCAGCCCGAGCACCCCCAGCGCCTGGTCGAAGAGAAGCGCCGCGCCCGCGAGCACCGCGGCCTCGCTCGCGCTGCCCGCAGCTGCCAGGCCCGGATGCTGGCGGCGCGCTGAGGCGCCTGCGGGGTCTCTGGCGCGCGAGCCGGCCGCCGGCGCTTACGGGGCCTCCTGCGCCAGAACGGGCCAGCTCGATGTCAAGCGTCGCCACGCCGAGCACAGCGCGCCGCAGCCGAGGGCGCTCGCGCCTGTCGAGGGTCCGCCTTCACGCCGAACGCGGCGACGGTGAACACCGACATGATGGCGCCGAAGACATCGAGCCTCATGAAGACCGCGATCCCGACGTGCAATCCGACCGTGGCCGCCACCCAGAGCCGCCGGGTCCGACGTGGCCAGATGAAGAACGGGTACCCGATCTCCACGAGCAGCACGGTCCACCCCGCGGCCACGGCGATCCAGGCGTGGTGAGCGAGCCACGAGAAATCGAACCGCCGGTACTCGGGCAGCATGAGCGAGCGCCACATCGCGTCGCCGTCCCACCACGCCGCGCCCAGCGCCTTCTCCACGCCGCTCGAGAGGTAGACGAGGCACAGGTGCAGCTGCACCACCCGCAGCGCGAGGCGCGCCGTCGCGCTCGGCTCGGGCGGCGCTCGCCCAGAGACACGATCGAGCGACAGCGCGGCTCCAGAAGGCATGAAGATGAGGTAGAACAGGAAGATGTTCGCGAACTGATCTGCCCCGTAGTTCGTCCTCTCCGCGGTCATCATCAGCGTCAAATGCACGAGCCAGGCGCACGCCGCGGACAACCTCGTCCTCCAGCCGAGCAGGAGGCCAGCCAGCGACAGCACGTAGAGCACACCCACGCCGGCGATCACGGAGCTCTCGCCGACCCCGAAGCGCGAGAATGCGTTCACGACGTGGCCGATCCGGGGGAAGCCGCTCGCGCCAGACCCGTCGAGGAGCTGTCCCTGGACGATGCCCGAGCGCCCGTACAGCTCGTCAACGATGGGCGCGATCAGCGCCGCCTGCGTCAAGAGCACCGACGCGAGCCCTATCCGGAGCGCCGCCAGGGGCCGCGCCGACGCGGGCGCGAGCGCGAATCGCCGCACCGAGCCCCACAGGCGCGCAGCTGCCCCGCTGGCGTTGGGCAGGAGCAGGGTATAGATCGGCCGCCTCATGGCGTCGCCTCTTTGTTGATCTCGCCGGCAGCGACCCGCGCCTTCAGGTTGAACTTGGCCTTGTATTCGACATTCCACCGCGGCTGCTTTCCCGCGCGGTATTCCGCCATCGAGGGCAGGTCGTAGGTCTCGAGTCGGACGACAACGCTGTCCGCCTCTGGGTGCTTGGCGAACACCTTCGCGGCCCACGAGGCAACCAGGGAGCGCCTTACGGCCGGGTCCTGCTCATCCCAGAACATACCGACGATATTCTTGACGCGGAGGTCCGCTTCGCGGCTCACTCCTGTCTCAAGCGCCTCGGTCGCCAGCGTTCCCGCGCGATCCCTGACCTCGAAGGTGGCCCAGAGCAGGGGCCCGACGGTCGGAGCGAAGAAGGAATATGCGCTGCTGGCCCCGGAAAGCGCGCCATAATAGCCCACCGCACGATCCACCCAGCCGTCGTACGGCAAGCGCACATGCAGCACCCCCAGCACGAGCACCAGCCCGAGGTGGATCGCAGCGGCGGGAAGCACGAAGAGCACGCGCTTTTCTATGTTTCCTGTCTCCTCCATGGAGCTCACCCCCATGGATCCGTCGTGCGCGCGGCGTGCCACCCGCTTTCGCCACCCACGTTTCCAATGCGTCGCCATCGGGCCGCAGCGCAGGCCGCGGTCGGACGGCGACGCTCGACGTGCGATGTCTCAGCGCAATCGCCCGTGGTGGTCGACTCCGCGCCCGGCACAGCGAACCCGGTATTCCGTGATGATCGCGCCCAGCGCCGTGCCCGTCACGGTAAATTTTACTCCTGTCTTAGCGCCGATAAGGCCGGTAGTAGCCGGCTGCCGGCCGGTAATAGCCAGCAGCGGGCCGGTAGTAGCCAGCAGCGGGCCGGTAATAGCCAGCAGCGGGCCGGTAGTAGCCAGCAGCGGGCCGGTAATAGCCAGCAGCGGGCCGGTAGTAGCCGACAGCGGGCCGGTAGACGTTGCGCTCGCTGTCGAGCGACGGTGGCGTTGATGTCTCCTCGACGAGGTTCAGGTTGTCGATCGGCACGGTATTCGCCGCAGAAGCAAGCGCGGAGATCCCGCACACGCCTGCGCTGACGGCGATGAGGCCAAGAATTCTCACATGCTTCATTTGTCGGCTCCTTCCTTTCCGGTCGCGCCCGTGGGCGCGTCATTGCGTGACGTTGCGCCCACGGGCACGATGGTGCGCCCATGACGATGCAGGGGACGGGCCGGGTCCGACCGGCGCGGCACGTGGCAGGCTGCTGATCACAGCGCACGAATCATCCCTGAAATGTGGGCTGGCCAGGGGAATGTGCGCAATGCGTGAGCAGCGCGCTCCGGCATTGAAGCATCCGCGGCACTACAGCCATTCATGGCCGTCAAGAAACTGCCCCAGCAGGGAGCATCCAGGATCTCGGGAGACCCTGTTCAGGAACCTGCGGAGGTCCTGGCGAGACGCCATGAATTTGGCGTGTGAACCGGCGCCGAGCCACCTCGCTCCCCAGGGCAGCGGTCCCTCCTCGTTCGTGAAGCTGCCCGCCGGCCCGTTCGCGTCGAGCAGCGCCAGCCGCACCGGCTCGCCCCCCGCCGAGGTACCCACCTGTCCGGTATCATGGAGTGTCTGCGCCCCATGCGGAGCGCCGGCACGCCAGGGGGCGGTTCGCAGGAAAGGATCTGGGGCTGTGCCGACATGGGCCATTGCTGCGGCGGCAATCCCGCGTGCACCGTGGCACATGACGCGCTCACATCACCGAAATCACGCGGAAGCCTTGCGAATGCGTCTGGCCCGCCGCTTGCTGATTGTGCCAGCGCGACGAGATCGCTGCGCTTTGCACAGGCGCTGCGTCCCGCGTCTTGCTGTCAAGGAGAGGTGACCATGTCCATCCCGCTCAGCGCCTGCGCCCGCTGGATCGTCCTCGCTGCGACCGCGGCCTCGGTCGGACTCGCCGGTTGCGAGCGTGGTGCTGGCACATCCAACCAGACCGGCTTCATCTCCGCCAATCCGACGGGTCCCCGCGGCGGCAATCCCGCGGGTGATGGCTCGGGCGACGCCAGCTCGGGCACGGGAGGAGGCGAAGGTCCGGACGAGGAGCTGCCGGTGCCGCCTCGCGGCGGAGCCATCGCGGAGCGCGCTCTCCGCGACGCGGACATCGTCCAGGAGAAGGACGGCAGGCTCTACGCGATGTCGGGGTACTCGGGGCTCAGCGTCATCGACGTCTCACGACGCGACGGGCTGCGCGTCCTCGGGACCCGCCGGATGTACGGCACGCCCGTCGCGATGTACCTGCGCGACGGGGTCCTCTACGCCCTGTTCTCCGGGTGGAGGCACGTCGTGCCCGACGCGCAGGGGGGCGCGTCCCGCCGCGAGTTCATGAGCCGCGTCGAGGCGCTGGATGTCTCCGATCCAGCGGAGATCCAGCCCGTCGGCTCGTTCGATCTGCCGGGCAAGCTCACCGAGGCGCGCCTCGCCGGCGGCGTGCTCCACGCCGTGACCTACGAGCACGGCTCCTGCTTCGGGTGCGCCGCCGCGCCGAACACCACCGTCACCTCCCTCGCCGTCGGCGACCCGGCCGACATCGCGGTCATCGATCAGCGGAGGTTCATCGAGAGCGCCCCTTCGGGCTACTGGGGATGGCCCAGCGTGAGCGTCAGCGATGATCGCATGTATGTCGCCAGCGCCACATGGAACGGCGGAGAGGAGGCAGGGCGCGCCACCATCCAGGTCGTCGACATCTCCGACCCCGGCGGCGCCCTCGTCGAGGGCGCGCGCGTCGAGGTGACCGGCCAGATCGCGAGCCCCTGGCAGGTGGATGAGCACGACGGCGTGCTCCGCTTCGTCAGCCTGCCCGGCCCCTGGCAGCCCGACGCGAGGCCTGGCATCCAGACCTTCTCCATCGTGTCCTCCCAGGAAATCGTGCCCCTCGGCGCGACCGAGCTCGACGTGCACCCGGCCGCAGCGCTGCGCTCGGTCCGCTTCGACGGCGACCGCGCTTACGTGATCGCGGAGTACGCGGACGCCGTGCTCACCGTCGATCTGAGCGACGCGGCGAGCCCCGCCGAGGTCGGCGAGATCGGGGGGACCCGCTGGATCAATCACGTGGAGCCGCGTGGAGATCGCCTGTTTGCCTTCGGGGCCCACAACGAAGCCGCCGACGGAACCACCCTGCACGTCGCGCTCTTCGACGTCTCCGATCTCGCGAACCCCACGATGCTGGAGCGCGTCGACTTCGGCGGCCGTGACGCGCGCGTCGTCGAGGAACACGACCGCATCCACGAGGCGTTCGCGTTCTTCGACGGCCTCGGCACCCTCGCCGTGCCCTACAGTGAGCCGAGCAGCGAGGCCTCTTCTTGGGACTGCAGAACCCGCACGGCGGGCATCCAGCTCATCGATTTCACGCGCGACACCCTCGCGAAGCGCGGCGCCGCCGCCACGCGCGGACCGGCGCGGCGCGTCCTCGCCAGCGGGGAGCGGCTCGTCGCCGTCTCCGACGTGGGCGTCGAGGCCTTCGGCATCGAAGATGGCGGCGCCCCGGCCAAGGTCGCCGATATCGCGCTCGCGACGCTCGCCGACAGCACGGTCGCTGTCGACGACATCGTGGTCCGCATCGGCGGCGCCTCGCTCGAGATCGCGCCGGCCGCGAGCCCGGGCCTCGCCGAGCCGATCGCCAGGCTCGACGGCGCGGCGCTGTACACGGATGCCCCCGGCTGCCAGCGCTACCTCGGCAATGCCCGCCTCTTCGCGCACGGACAGCACGTCTACGTGCTCGCGCAGACAGGGAATGCCGCGTTCACGCGCCTCGCGATCGTCGATGTCGGGGACCCCGCCGCGCCGCGCGTGGTCGCCCAGCGCGATCTGCCCTTCAGCCCCGGCGCGCTGTACGCGAATCCCTCCGGCGCCCTCGTGTCCGCGGGCGACTCCGTGGTTCAGGCCGGCAGCACCCTCGTGATCCGTGGCGTCAGCGATGACGGCTACTACGCTTTCGAGGAGGACCGGCCCCCTCACGAGGCGTGGCTCGATCTGCTCGACCTCTCCGACCCGCTGAACCCGCGGCACAGCTCGGTGGCGCTCCCGGACGGCGCCGGCCACACGGGCCTTCAGCTCGACGGCACCACGGTGCTCGTCTCGCGCTGGACGCCGCTGCCCGACGACCCCTCCAGGGCGCGCTTCTATCTCGATCGCATCGACGTCGCAGACCCATCCTCGCCGGTGGTGCGGGCGCCGGTCAACGTGCCCGGCTCGCTGCTCGCGTTCGATGGCGCGTCGAGCAGGCTGCTCACGACGGATTACGAGACCGTCGAGACCCCGGTGGTGGGGAGGGAGGCGTGTGCTCGCGCCTTCGCATCGAACGCGGCGTTCACGCCGGCGGCCGCCGGCGATGACGCCGGTCCGGGCGTGTGCAGGGGCACGCGGAGGACGCTCAAGCTCCTCGATCTCGGCGACACGAGCGCGCAACTCCTGGACGAGAGTCCAATGGACGACACCGCGGCGGTCATGAAGGCGCTCGCCGGCGAGAACCGCGCCTTCCTGTCGGTGGAGGACGCCGGCCACGACGGAAGGTCCTCGATCCTCGTGGCCGGCGGGCTGCAGGAGGGCAGCTTGAACACCGCGACGCAAGAGGTCGCGGGCTTCGACCCTAGCTATGGCCCGCTGCTCCTCGCGGACGGAGCGCGCCTCCTCGTCGTCGACAACTACTGGCCCACGCTCTCCGTCCTCGACGCGACAGACCTCACCGCGCTCTCGTTCGAAACGAAGAGCGAGCTCCCGGGGTATGTGTACCACGTGACGCTCTCCGGCGAGCGCGCGCTCTGCTCCTGGGGCTACGGCCTCGAGGCCGTGGACGTCGGCCCTTGATCCACGTCGCGCGGCCCGCGGCCGAACCGCGCCCGCGCCCGCCACACGAGAATCCGCGTCCTCCGACCAAGCCGCGTCGACCAGCGCTGGTTTGCTTGAATAGCCGTCCCAGTGGCATGTCTGGTGGCAAGCCGAAGTGCATAGGAGGCGAACGATCATGCGCAGGGAATTGGAGTGTCTCAGGCCCATGAATGGACTTGCACAGATGCGCACGCTGGCGATGGGTTGCATCGCCGCGAGCGTCCTCGGCCTCGCCGCGTGCGGCGACGAGGGGCAAACGAGCAGCAACGCTGGAGGCGCGGGCGGGCAAGGCGGTGTCGGCGGCGCGGGCGGGCAAGGCGGTGTCGGCGGCGCGGGCGGGCAAGGAGGTGCTGGAGGCGCGGGCGGGCAAGGCGGTGCTGGAGGCGCGGGCGGAGGCGGATCGAGCGCGTGCGAGCCCGGCGTTTCGGGGACGGCCACGCCCGTGACGATCCGCTTCCGAAACACAGGGGCGACCGAGCTCCTGGTCGGCGACACCCAGTGCATCTCGACGTGGATCGTGACCTCGTCGAGCGGCGCCGAGGCCCCGAGGAACCTGGCGAGGCCGCTGTGCGACGACGGGACCCCGATCTGCCCCGCAGATTGCCTCGAAGCTGGCTATAAGCCGCTCCCGCCTCAAGGCGAGCTGACGTTCACCTGGAACGGCGTCATCTTCGAGAGCGTCGACGCCATGGAGGCGGGGTGCCCCGCGGCTCAGTCGGGCGAGCTGTGCCCCTCGATGTGCGCGCGGCCCGTAGACGCCGCGCCGGGCAGCTACACGCTCAAGGCATACGCGTACGACGGATCGACGCCGATTGAAGCGACGGTCACGTTCACGTACCCCGAGTTGGCCGAGGTCGAGGCGGTGTTCCCATAGATTGAACGGCTCGCCGGCGGGTGGTGGTCAACTTTGCCCAGAGGGAGTCCAAATGAAGGCGGGAGGAACATCGAGCTTTCTTCCCACCTTCCCGCCTTCATGTTCAAACTTGACCACCACCCGCCGGCGCTCGCCGCAGACGCCGCCGCGAGGTGATCTCTCAGCCTGCGGCAGGGGCGCGGTTCCGGGAGCATCCGGGTGGCTTAGAAATTCAGCCTGAAAGACCCGCAGCCCCCGCGATTACGGCAAGTCTCGATCCACTCGTTGCAGGCCCATGTGGCATCCACTGACGTATGGCCCCACCAGATCGTGGTTGCGTGCCGAAGCGCCTCGGAGGCCTCCGGCAAGGTGCGGGAGGTGAAGCGCCTCCTCACGACAAGGAAGCCCAAGAACGCGCAGACGAAGCGCTCACCGTCCGTCCACGGCGAGCCCATGCGCACCGAGATTTTCCAGGATGCAGTCGCGCGCTTTGAGCAACTCCTCGGGAAAGCGGCTCCAGGGACGACGACGCCACTCGACGATCGGCGCGACGACCGGGTGCTCTACGTCCACATGGCGGCGCTCGCGACTGTGGAGGGGAGGCCATTTACCGCCGAAACGCTGACCGGCAGCACGCTAGCCTAGGGCACCGATCACGTTGAGCGAGCGAGAAGTGAACCGCCAAGGCGCCATAAGACGCCAAGATTCTTGTGATTCTCTTGGCGTCCTTGGCGCCTTGGCGGTTCGAATTCTGCTCTCTTCTGGCGGTTTCAACCCGTTTGTCGCTCTAGCTAGGAAGCCTGTAAGGCTACGCGCTCGGCGAGATGCCAGTCAACTGCGCGGTCTTGGGACAACAGTAGCCGTCGTGGTAGTGAAAGGTATTACCTGGGTTCCGTTCTCCGCTTGCGCTCGGGCCGAACCAGCGGTTCCACTCGGGCGTCGTCCCGCTGGACCTCGCGCTCGCCGGCGGCTGCGCCGTATGGCTCCATGGGTTCGGCCGCGCGGAGGATCGACGCCTCGGCGGTGGTGGCAGAGGGGCGGGAGCTGTGGGGCGGGTGGGTGCGGCTCAGCGCCGAACGCTGGCCAGCGTGTCTCGTCGACGACGATGGCCGACACAATCGGATGATAATGCAGACTTAATTTGAGGCTGCCACCGAAGTTCGAGCAGGAGCAGCAGAGGCGACGCCTGGAGCCGGCATGGCCCCACGACCCAGCGCCGTGCCAGCATGCACCAGCCCCGTCGCCGCTCTTTCCTCGCGTGGGCTCGAGGCGGCTGGTGGCCCCCGGCTCACGAACGGCTTCCCTCCACGCCCTCCGGGGAGGGCGTCTCCACCGCCTCTTCCCCGCCTGCCACGCGCCCGCTCCCGCCACCGTCGCTCTCCCGACGCCTGTCCGACTCACTCTCCTTCCTCGGTCGGCCCGAGTTCGGCCGGCCCGCGGCGAACAGCGAGGGGAACCGCTCCTGCACGCGCGCGCTCCTCCGCCACAGCCACAGCGCCGCCGCCCGCACCTCGTCGTAGCGCCGGCAGAGCAGCGTCCAGACCCGCACGTACCGGCCGTAGGCCTCTCGCGCCTTGGGCGTCATCGCCGTCGAGCGCCGCTGGACCATCACCCCGGCCAGTTCCCGCGCGCGCGCCGCGTCCCCGGCCCGGTAGAGCTTCCGGTCGTCCTTCACCACGTCGGCGCGAAGCTCGTAGATCCGGGCGTATCCGAGCAGGTCGTTCGCGAGGTCGCGGTGCCCGGTGCCGGGCCGCAGACGATCGAGCTCCGGCCTGATCGCCGGGTCGTCCGAGAGGTGGTACTCGCATAGCGCCTGCATGCGCCCCTCGATCTCCGTCGCCTCGCTGATGATTTCGATGGGGAGCCGCGCGTCCGTCGTCGTGAGCGCGCCGGCGGCGCGGGCCTCGGCCAGCGCATGGAGCGCGGCGAAGCACACGAGCTCGAGCTCGTCGAGGTACGTCATGTCGAACTCCTCCCGGGGCAACAGCGCGAAGCGCGCACGAACGTCGGGCGAGGACACGAATCCGGCGACGCCGAGGGCCGCATACGTGGCCGCCTCGACGTCCAGCCTCACGGTCACGAGGTCGGCCTCGGCGAGGCGGTCGAGCGCCGGGGCGAGCGCCTCGAGCGCCTTCTTGCCGATCGCAGGAGAGTAGATGGGCGAGGGATACGTCGGCTCTCCAGCTGGCATGGCGGCCGCAGAGCGCTTCTTCGACTTGATCACGGCAGGCATATCTCTCCTCCTGAAGTCTCCTCGAAAAGGGAGTCTGTCGGTTGCGTTCGACCCGGGCCGTCGCCACGCAAGCAGCGCGAGCGAACGATGGACCCGTGCCGGCGGGACCGAGCGCGCCGCGCGAAGGGGCTCCGTCGCCCGGCGTCCTTCCGTCCCGTCGAGGAGATAAATCGGGAGCTCGACCCCGATCGGGTCACGAAAATCGACCCGAGCCCGTCGATTTCCTCGTCTCTCCGTCCGGCTGGCGCCCCTGCACGTCCGGAGATCCGTCGGCACGAGAAAGAGACGCCGGCGAGGCTCTCGTTGGGGGGCTCGGTCGACTGCGGTCAGGTCATCGTGCGCTACAGGCAATCTTGACCGTTGTGGGTCAACGTTGACCGTCACCCCCGGCAGCCTCCGTCCAGAGCTCGAGCTCTCCCCGGAGCCTCCCGACAGCTTCCAAGCAGAGTTTCAACTCACCCGGGTGGCTCCCGCCAACGTCCGGCCAGAGCTCGACATCTCCCCGGAGCCTCTCGACAGCTTCCAAGCAGAGTTTCAACTCACCCGGGTGGCTCCCGCCAACGTCCGGCCAGAGCTCGACATCTCCCCGGAGCCTCTCGACAGCTTCCAAGCAGAGTTTCAACTCACCCGGCGACTCCCGGTAGGCTCCGCTCTGAAGTTCACCACCTGCCGGTCGGCCACGACGTGCCGCGCTCGCGAGCAGCGCTCTATCCTCGTGCAAGCCCGGGATCGAACCCGAAGCCCCTTCACGAGGACCCGATGAAGAGCTGCCCCCTCCTCCTCTCCCTGCTCGCCGCGGCGAGCTTCGCCTCCGCATGCGGCGGCGGCGACGACACCGGCAACGGCGGCGGCGGCGGCGATGGCGGCAACGGCAACGGCAACGGCGGCGGCGACGCCGGCAACGGGAACGGCGCGCTCCTGTTCGGCCCCTACAAGGACACCGGCGTCCACATGAACTGGGACACCAGCGTGATCTCCACGAAGGTGTCGGGGACCCAGACCGTGTTCGCCGACGACCTCAGCGCCGCCGGCGGCAACGTCGTCAGCCTGGCCTTCGCCACCGGCGAGTGCGGCGACGAGCGCTGGGGCGACGTGCCCGGCGCGGCGATGGCCGCCGCCAACGTCCCGGTGCTCGAGGCCGCCGGCGTCGGCTACATCCTGTCGACCGGCGGCGCGGCGGGCTCGTTCACCTGCGGCTCCGACGCAGGCTTTGCGGCCTTCCTCGATCGCTGGGCCGGACCGCACCTGGTCGGCGTCGACCTCGACATCGAAGCCGGCCAGTCACCACGCGCGATCGCAGCGCTGGTGCAGCGCCTCGAGACCGCGCACGCCGCATACCCGAACCTGCGCTTCAGCCTGACCCTGGCGACCCTCGCCAGCAACGAGGGCGCGTCGACGGCGCGCTCCCTCGGCAGCGACATCGGCTCGAGCCTCAACGTCCTCGGCGACACCGCCATGGCCGCGATCGCCGACGTCTTCGGCTTCGACGGCAGCGCAGCGACCTGGCCCAGCTACGTCACCGTCAACCTGATGACCATGAACTACGGCTCGCCCGGTCCCGCCGTGTGCGTCGTGTCCGGCGGCCAGTGCGACATGGGCCAGTCGGCGATCCAGGCCGCGTACAACCTGCACGATCACTTCGGCGTGCCCTACGCCAACATCGAGCTCACCCCGATGATCGGCGGCAATGACGTCCGCGGCGAGCTCTACACGCTCACCGACGTCGACGAGACCGCCGCCTTCGCCAGGTCCCAGGGCCTCGGCGGCGTCCACTACTGGTCCTACGACCGCGACGTCGACTGCCCGATCGGCGCCGCCTCGCCGGTGTGCAACTCCCTCGGAGACGCCGGCACCCGCGGCTTCCTCGCCCGGTTCCTCGCCGCGGGGCTCTGACCACAGCGCGACCGCGCGCGGCGGAGCGGCCGGAGTGCGGGGTGACGCGGCCCTGCGCCCCGGACGCCGCCCGGCCGTGGGGCCAGAGCGATCCTCCCGGTCCCGAAGAACGGGTGATGGCGGCGACGAGGTGCGGCCACACAGCCTCGACCGTCACCTCGGAGGTACCGGATGCGATGTGGGACATGGCTGGCGCTCCTCGCTCTCCCTGCGCTCACGGCGTGCTCGGCGGTTCCAGACGAGCCGTCCGGCGCGCTCTCGGTGGAGGAACCGCCCGCGGCCTCCGGCACGGCAGCCGCCTGCAGCGCGCTCGCGCCCGCGGGGCCCGTGCTGAGCCTCGCGCAGCCGGGCACGGACCTGCTCGATCCTCAGTGGGTCCTCGGGGCCAAGGACGCGCCGGTCTATCTCTATGCCTCGTCCGCGACCCCGACCGGAGGCCGGGTCGTCCAGCGCGTCACCCTGGATCCCTGGTCAGCGCAGCCGCCCGCCTTCAGCGAGCCGGCGCTGGCGCTGGACGCAAAACACCAGACCATCCCGGGCGAGGCCTTCGCGGTGGCACAGCTCTATCCGCTCGACGACGATGACAACTTCGAGTCCGTGGTCGTTTACCGAGAGCGCTACACGACCCCCTTCCCGGATCCCCTGCCGCCAGGCGGCTTTTTCAGGACCGCGCGCGCCTGGAGCGAGGGCAGCGAGCCCTTCTCTTCATGGTCGCAGCACATCGGCACGTACTACGGTGAACGCATCGTGTCGTTTCGTTCCTCAGGGGCGGAACAGCTCGCGATCACCGAGGTCCACGAGCCCGGCCCGCGGTACTCGATGGTGGGCGGCACCGTGTCGGAAGGGGTGGGCCACTCGATGTTCGGGATGCACCTCGGGTGCGCAACAACGCCCATCGCCGTCGACGCGGCACGGTGGACGCGAGTGGATGAAGAGGATACGGGATGGGTGCTGCACTACTGGCTCATCGGCGCCGCGGTAGGCGCGCCCGCCGAGTGGAAGTTCGGGTGGAATCCGTGCGACGTGAAGTACCCGGGCGTCGGAGCGGCGACGACCATTTACCTGGGGCGGTACTCCACAGACGGCATCGGCATCGGCCTTAACGGCGGCGCGATGGCCTCGAAGGAGGCGATCCACGAGGCCGCGCCGGTCGCGCGCCTCCGCATGGCCCCCCGCCCGGACGGCGCGTGGCTCGCCTGGACCCTCGCGCCGCTCGAGGACGCGCCGAGCGCGCTGCGCGTCGCGCGCATGACCCCTGCGGGGGAGGTCGCGCTGCCCCCCATCACCGTCCCCTCGTGCTCCACGCCCGTCGCGGAATCGCTGGCCGCCGAGCAGGTGGACGGAGACCTGGTGGTCGCGGTCGTCGAGACGAACACGCGCGGCCAGGACCGGATCGTGCTCCGCCGCCTCGACGCGGAGGGCACGTTGATCTCGATGACCACCCTGTTCCCGGGAGGGAAGGTCGAAGGCAGCCTGTCGATGCTCGCGCAGCGCGGTCGCGGGCTCTTGATCGCGTGGGCGGAGCGGCCGTCGAGCTCGTCCGCCTCGCAGCTGCGCGCGGTGCGCCTCGGGTGCGCCGAGGGGTCCTCCGCCGCCCCGCCCGTCTGCAAGACCGAGGAGGTGATCCCTCAGTGACGCGGCGCGCGGCCGCCGGCCTCCGAAACTTGGCCCGCCTTCGCCCGGCGTGCGAACCCCGAGCCCGGAGACCTCTGCAAGGATGACCAGCCCTCGCTCCCACGCCGAGCTCGTCACGCTGCGCAAGCTCGCGCAGGACCTCGCCGCCCAGCGCAAGGAGCGCCTGTCGAGCGTGCACCTCCTCGCGGCCATCGCCCTGAGCGGAGGCCCCGCCGCGGATCTGCTCCGCGATCGGCGGCTCGACGACGAGGCCCTGCTCAAGGCGACCCGCTCGGTCGACGACGAGGGCCCCGATCCGATCGGCCGGGCGATGGGGGGCGCGCGCGACGTCGCGAAGCGAGCGACCGCGAAGGAGCCCGCGGCGCTCCACCTGCTGCTCGCGCTCCTGTCCGACCGCAGCTCGGCCGCGCACCGCGCGCTCACCCAGTCGGGGGTCGACCTCGGGCGGCTGCGGACCGCGGCGCTCCAGATCGCGCTCGGCGTGGTGCAGGCGCGGCGGACGCCCGCGCGGCTGCTCCAGGACGGCGGCGCGCCGGAGACGCCGCCCGCGCCGGCCGCGGCGACCACGGCGCGCCGCGCCCGCGGCGAGGCCGCCGATCCGGCGCGCACGCCGCGCGCGCCGCGCACGTCCCAGGAGCTGCGGCCCGCCAGGGGCGCCGGCGTCGCCATCCCGGAGCCGCGGCCCGCCAGGGGCGCCGGCGTCGCCGTCCCGGAGCCGCGGCCCGCCAGGGGCGCCGGCGCGCCGGAGTCGCGGCCCGCCAAGGGCGCCGGCCCGGGCGTCACGGTGCCGCTGTTTCCGCCGACGCCGCTGTTCCCGCCGGGGCGCCCCCGCCCCGCCGCGGCCCCGGCCGACGCGCTGGCCGCCGCCGAGCCGATCGCCCTCACGCCCACCCCCTCCCCGGCGTCCTCGGCCTCCCCTGCCCCCGCTTCCGCCGCCTCGCCCGCCGCGCCCGCGCCGGGGCGGCCGCTCCCGCCGCTCGCGCCGCCGACCGCCACGAGCGCCGCCGCGAGCGCCGCCCTCGCGGCGCGCTTCACCCTCGACCGCGCGCGCTTCCCGGCCCTCGCCTCGCTCGGGCACAACCTCTCGCTCGCGGCGGTGCAGGGGGAGCTCGAGCCGATCGTCGGCCGCGAGCACGAGATCGAGCAGGCGCTCGACGTCCTGGCCAAGCGCCACGCGAACAACCCCTGCCTCCTCGGCCCGGCGGGCGTCGGCAAGACCTCCGTCGCGCGCGGCGTGGCGCACCGGCTCGCGTTCGACGAGCGGGAGCCGCGCGTCGTTGTCGAGCTCGTGCCCTCGGAGCTCCTCGCCGGCACCGGCGCGCGCGGCGCGCTGAGCGAGCGCCTGTCCGCGCTCCGGTCCGAGGTCCGCGAGGCGGGCGGGCGGGTCATCCTGTTCATCGACGGCCTGTCGGAGCTCTTCGGCAGCGGCGCGCTCGACGAGGCGATGGCCGAGATCAAGCTCGCGCTCGCCCGCGGCGAGCTCACGATGATCGGCACCGCCACGCCCGAGGAGTACAGGAAGAGCATCGAGGTCGACCCGGCGCTCGCGCGGCGCTTCACGATCGTCGAGATCGACGAGCCCGAGGAGGACGAGGCGTTCCTGCTGCTCCAGAGCGTCGCGGTGGGGCTCGGCGCGCACCACGGGCTCGCGTTCACCGACGAGGCGCTGGCCTCGGCCGTCGCCTGGTCCGTGCGCTACCTGCCCGGGCGCGCGCTGCCCGACAAGGCGCTCTCGATCCTCGACCTCGCGGGCGCGCGCACGCGGCGGCGCGCGTCGTCGGCGTCACGCGCGTCACGCGCGTCACGCACGTCGCACGCGGCGCACGCGGCGCTCCATGAGCCTGCGCAGCCGGCGCGGCAGGTGGGCCCCGCCGAGGTCGCCGAGGTGGTCTCCGAGCTCGCCGACCTGCCGGTCGAGCGGCTGCTCGAGACCGATCGCGAGCGGATGCTCTCGCTGGAGACGCTCCTCGCCGAGAACGTCGTCGGCCACGGCGAGGCGCTTTCGCGCATCGCGCGGGTGCTCCGCCGGAACGCGGCCGGCCTGCGCGCGCGCCGCCCGATCGGGTCGTTCCTTCTGCTGGGGCCGACCGGCGTGGGCAAGACGGAGACGGCGAAGGCCATCGCCGAGGCGCTGTTCCACTCGCCCGACGCGATGACGCGGCTCGACTTCTCCGAGTACGCGGAGTCGCACGCGGTCGCGCGCCTCGTCGGCGCGCCGCCCGGCTACGTCGGCCACGAGGCGGGCGGCCAGCTCACCGAGGCGGTGCGGCGGAGGCCGTACCAGGTGGTGCTGCTCGACGAGATCGAGAAGGCGCACCGCGACGTGCTCGAGGCGTTCCTCCAGGTCTTCGACGAGGGCCGCCTGACCGACGGACGAGGCCGGCGGGTGGACTTCACGAACACGGTCCTCGTGATGACCTCGAACCTCGGCGCGGCGGAGGCCGGCGCGCTCCGGTCCGAGCGCTCCGTGGGCTTCGCCCGCAGCTCCTCGGCCGTGTCGCCCGAGCGCCTCGGGGAGACGATGCTCTCCGCGGCCCGCGCCGCGCTGCCGCCCGAGCTCTACAACCGCATCGACGAGGTCCTCTGCTTCGCGCCGCTCACGCGGGCGGACGTCGCCGAGATCACGCGGCGGCTGCTCGGCGGCCTGGAGCGCGAGCTCGAGGCGCGCGGCGTGGAGCTCGAGGTCGAGCCCGAGGCGATCGACGCGCTGCTCGACGCCGGGGGGTTCGACCCGGAGCTCGGCGCCCGGCCGATGAAGCGCACGATCGCGCGCCTCGTCGAGGCGCCGCTCGCGGAGCTCATCCTGCGCGGCCAGCTCGAGGAAGGGTCGGCGGCGCTCGTCGGCGTCGAGCAGGGCGAGGTCGTGGTGGACGCGATCGCGCGTGCCGGCGAGCGGCGCTACGCCGCGTGCTCCAGCTGAAGCGCGGCGCTACGCCGCGTGCTCCAGCTGAAGCGCGGCGCTACGCCGCGTGCCTCAGCGGGAGCCCGAGGCACCTCGGGTCGAAGTACGCCTTGAACCGCGCGATCGCCCCGGCCGGGTGCTCGATGACGCTCACGCCCTCGTACGAGAACTCGGCGCCGCTGGGCAGCGTCCCGCGGCTCGTCCACTCGAGGAGCGAGGCATTGTCCGACTCGGCGACGCACCGGAACTCGGACCGCACCTCGCCGAACGCGTGGCGGTAGCTGCGCCAGAAGTTGCGGGCGCCGTCGGGGCCGTGGAGCGGCCTCGAGATCGCCGGGTTGCTGAGCTCGGCGTCGGGCGCGAACAGCCGCGCCATGGGCTCGACGTCGCCGCTCTCCTCGATCCGACGCAGGGCTTCGATGAACTCGCTCGCAAGGGACATGGTGCCTCCTGCGGTGCGGGCGCCTGCAAGGCGCGGACCTCTCGGCTCAGTGCGCGGCGGAGCGCTCGTGCCGCCGCCCGAAGACCGCGATGGCGACGGCGAGCAGCGCGGCGAGCAGGACCCCCCCGCCGAACGCGAGGCCGATGATCCAGGGCTGGATCGCCCTCCCCAGGCCGTCCGCGAAGCCCGTGGCGGCGGCGCGGCTCGCGCGCTCGATCGCGGCGCTCGAGCAGCCCGGGTCGCCGGCGGGGCACCCGGCGAGCTGCTCCATGAGCTCTGCCGTCCCCTCGCGCGCCGCAGCCCTCGCCGCGGCGCCCGTGCCCTGCTCGACGAGGGTGACGAGCGCCCGGTCGTGCTGGAGGGCGCCCTCGACAACGGCGCTGCTGACCGCCTCGCTCGTCTGCGCGATGACCGGCTCCAGCCCCTCGGCCTGCCGCCCGATCTCCGCCGCGCCGGCCCGGACCGCGTCGTGGACGATGGACCCCACGAGCGGCCTCTCGCGCTCGCGCGCGCCCTTGGCCGATCCTCCGGCGGGCCCGGCCCCGTCCTGCGCGCCGCGCTCGAGCGCCTCGAGCGTGCCGTGGGTCGCCTCCTTCGCCGCCTCGCGGACGCACCCCGGGGCGAGCGCGAGGGCGGCGATCAGCGCCGCCGCGGCCGATCGACCCGAGCGCGTCGGCTCGCCCGCGCGCGGCGCCGCCGCTCCGGGAGAGGGCGAGCATTGCACAGCCGCGCCGTGCCTTCATCAACCGTGCCCGCCGCGCGCCCTGCGGGCGCGCGCTGCCCCGCGCCCCGCTACGGCGGCCCCGCCTCGATCGCCCGCCGGTACCGCTCGCGCCTGTGCGGCTCGCGCAGGATCTCGTAGGCCTCGTCGAGCACCTCGATGACGAGCCGCACGTCGTCGAGCAGGTCCACGGTCGCGGCGGTGAGCAGGGTGGACGGCTCGAAGGCCTTCCTCAGCGCGAGGTACGCGCGGCGGATCTCGTAGTTCGTCGCGTCGCGCGGGATGCCGAGGATCGAGAAATAGTCCCCGTCCTCCACCAGCGCGAGCCGCGCCCGGACGCGCTGCCGGATCGCCTCCTCGTCGAGCGGATCCTCCACCGGCGGGGGCGGCGCCTCGGTGATCGACGGCGGGATGAGGACGTCGAGCACCTCCAGGCAGACGAGCGCGTAGAGCACGCTCGCGTTCTCGGGCTCCGCCGCGCTCACGAGCTCGCCGACGCTGCGCCCGCGCGCGGTGCGCACGAGCTCCTCCTCCTCGCGCCGCAGCGCGCACTCGCCGAGCAGGTTGCGCCGGACGCCGTCGTCGAGGCGCGCCCCCGGGCCGCCGAGGCGGCGCAGGGCGACCTCGGGGGCGATCACGCGGCGGATCGTCTCGACGAAGACCTCGGCGCCGGTGGCGCCGCCGAAGACGTTCGGCTCCGCCTTGAGGCGGCCCGGCGGCTCGGGCTCGAGGTCGCACGTGCCGGCCTCGACGAGCACGACGTGGCCGATGACCCACTCGGCGTGCGCGCGCAGCACCGGCCAGAGGTCGTCCTGGCCGAGGTGGCCGTGCGCGATGAGCGCCGCGCCGGCGTGCCGGCCCGAGGCGGGGAGCTTGCCCGCGAGCCGCGCGGCGACCTCGCGCTCGAGGTCGCCGCGCCCGACCAGGAAGGCGAGCAGCGTCTCCTCGGGGATGCTCGAGCCGGCGGTGACGAGATCGCCCTCGTGCAGGACGATGCGCCGCGCGCCCTCCTCGGTCGTGATCGCGAGGGCGCCGGAGGAGCGGCTGCCCACCGCGCGGGCCAGCGCGCGCGGCGCGTCGCCCGGGCCGAGCACCGTGGCCGAGGACACTCCGCCGGAGCTCGGCGCCTCGTCGATCGGCTCGAGCGCCATGGCGCGGCCGAGCCCGGCCGCGGTGACCGTGGCGGGCGCGGGCGGCACGAGCGGCAGCGGAGGCGGCGCGGGCCCGCGCAGGGCCGCGCCGGAGATGGCCATGGACGGCGGAGCTGGCAGGGGCCCCCGGCCGAACGCGGCCGCGCTCGGCGCGGCAGGCGGGCTCGGCGCCAGGAGGCCGCGCCCGAGCGAGCCGGCGCCCGCGCTCGCCGGGACGGGCCCGCCAGGAGGCGCCGCGGCGCGCCCCGCCGGGGCGGAGCGGGCCGGGGACGGCACGGGCGGCAGCGGCTCGGGCTCGGCCCTCCCGCCCGGCGACAACAGCGCGGTCCTCACCTCGACCGAGGGAGGCGACACGAACGCGACGCCAGGCGACGGCGGCGGCGGAAAGCCAGGCGCGCGGGCGTCGCGGGCCTCGCGCGACCGGGGCGGCGGCTCGGTGATGCGCTGGCGCAGGCTCGGCTCGACGCGGCCCGACGGAGCGCGCGCCCAGTCGACGTCCTCGCCGCCGCGCGCAGGGCCGGCGCGGTCCCACGCGGGCTCCTCTCGCGGCACGGGCGAGGGCGACCGATCCCACGCGGGCTCGGGGCGCGGCGGCGGCGACGCGAAGGCGTGGGGCCGGCCCGCGTCGCGCGGGGTCGGCGGCGCGGCGTCGCGGCCGCCGCTCCGGCGCGCGGGACCGCCGAGATCGCGATCCTCCCTGCCGTGCGGGTGCGCCTCCCTGTCGAGCGAGAGCGCCGCGAGCTCGGGGCCGGCGCGCTTCGTCGCGTGCGCCCCGTCGAACGCGGGCTCGGCGTCGCGGTCGTCCTCGTGCTCGTCGCCCGGCTCCGCGAGCTCGACGAGGGAGTCGCCGGGCCCTGTGTGCTCGGCGCGGGTGGCCGCCGGCTGCGGAGCGGGCGCGACGCCGTACGGGCCTTCGCTCGTCCTCGGCTGCGAGGGCGACCCGGTCGGCACCGGGGCGACGGCCGCGCTCGCGCCGGTCCGCGGCTCGTCCTCCTCCGGATCCAGGGGCTCGTCGAGGGCGGAGAGCAGCTCCGGCGACAGCATCAGGTCGACCTCCTCCTCGGCCGCCGGGATGCTCGACGGGTGCGCCTTCGCCGTGACCCGCTGCTCGGCGGCGACGAGGATCTCCTCGAGCTCCGGGCTGATCCGCGCCGGCAGGAGCCGCGGACCGACCTCGTCGCCGTCCTCCTCCGGGGGCGGCAGCACCGAGCCGACGTCGAGCGGGTCGAGATCGCTCGAGAAGTCGGGGTTCGACGGGACGTCGTTGTCGAGCGGCCCCGGCAGGCCGGCCGCGAGGCGCGCCTCGACGGCGTGCTCCCCGCGGAACCGCCCGGGCTCGGCGACAGCGCTCACGTGCGCGGCGAGCTCGGCGATGTCGACCGGGCGCTCGAATACCTGCCCGAACAGCTGGGGATCGAGCTCCGCCGAGCGGACCGGATCCCCCACGAGGAGCACGGACGCGGCGACGCCGCCCGGCCGCAGGTAGAGGCGCTCGAGCGCCTCGATCGCGCCGGGCTCGTCGATGTCGACGATCACGACGCGCGGCGCGTCGCTCGCGAGGCGCGCGTCGAGCTCGGCGATCGGCGCCGCGATCACCTCGAAGCCCCGGCCCCGCAGCGCCGCGCCGATCGCCTCCCCGTCCGCGGACGCGTCGGCCAGCAGGATGGCGCCTTCGCGCGGGCGCGCCTGCACTGCTTCGTAGTCGTCGCGGGGCTCGGACACGGCGGTCATCTCGTGGCGGCGGCCCGGCGGAGCAGCGCCCAGGGGCCCGCATCGACTGGACTCTCGACGGTCGTCGGCGGGCTGTCAAACGCGATCGCGGCCCGCTCGCGTTCCCGCCGCGCAGCGCAGCTCCCTCCACGACCGCCCCGCCGGAGCGGCGAGGTCTCCACCCCTGCCGCGCTGGGGGCGCCCGGCCGACATCACCTCCGCGACGCGAGCGCGAGGTCGGCGTCGCCGCGCGTCGCCCCCGCTGTGTGCGCCGCGTGGTAGACGTCGGTGCATGGTGCTCGGCGCTTCCCACAACGAGATCGCCCTGACGGCCTTCCTGCTCATCGTCGTGCTGCTCGCCGCGAAGATCGGCCGCATCGGCGAGGCGATCGGCGGGCTGTTCGAGCGGGACGCGCCCGCGACGGACGGCGGCGCGCCCGGGGACGGCGCGGAACGGGCGGAGCACGCGGAACACGCGGAACACAAGGAAGAGCGCCAGGAAAGCTGAGCGCGCCCCCTCGCCGGCGGCCTCGCCCGCGCTTGCGTTCTGTTTTTTTGGAATTCATAGTTTCCGATGCTCGTGAACGAGCCGGCCTCGCCGCGGTCGCGGCGGCGCGCGGAGATCGCGGCGCGGATCCCGCGCGGGTACCGCCCGGCGCTCCACCTCGCGGCGCCCACGCTGCTCGGCGCGATCGTGCTCGCGGCGGCGGTGCGCCTCCTCGACGCCGTCGATGCCGTCGAGCTCGTCGCGGTGCCGGCGACGCTGCTGCTCGGCTTCGCCTTCGAGTGGTGGGCGCACAGGTCGGTGCTGCACCGGCGGGCGCCGCTGCTCGGCGCGCTGTGCGAGCGGCACGAGCGCGAGCACCACCTCGCCTTCACCGCCGACGACATGGCGCTGCGGAGCGCCCGCGAGCTCTGGCTGGTGCTGACGCCGCCGGCCTCGGCGCTCCTGGTCCTCGCCCTGCTGCTGCCGCTCGCCGCGGCGGCGGGCGCGCTGTTCTCGCCGGACGCGGCGCTGCTCGGCCTCGCGACGGCGATGGCGTTCTTCGTCGGCTACGAGTGGCTGCACCTCGCGTATCACCTGCCGCCGGACGGCCCGGTGTACCGGATCCCGGGGCTCGCGCGGCTCCGCGAGCACCACCGCAGGCACCATGATCCCCGGCTCATGAAGCGCTGGAATTTCAACGTGACCGTGCCCGTGTTCGATCTCGTCCGCGGGACGCGCTGGTCGCCGCCGCGCAAGGGCGTGTAGCCGCCGCGCAAAGGCGTGTAGCCGCCGCGCCCGGGCGCGCCCGGGCGCAGCGCCGTCCTCCGCCCCGCCGGGGCGCGCGGGGCGCGCCCGCCGGGGCGTCCGCCGCGGCCGTGTGCTAACGGGTCGCGCGTGCAGCCGCGGACCAGAGACGGCCTCGTCCTCCTGCTCGTCGGGGTCCTGCTCGGCGGCGGCGTCGCCTGGCTCCTCGGCCGCCGGCGGGAGAGCCCCCCCGCCGCCGCGCCGCGCGCGCTCGACGCCGTGCCCGCCGGCGCGATGCTCGTCGCGACGCTCGATCTCCCGGCCCTGCGCGCCTCTCCCGCGTTCGCCTCGTTCCTGCGCGAGGAGCGCGAGATCCCCGGGCTCGGCAAGGTGCGCGACGTGTGCGGCTTCGACCCGGTGGCCGCGTTGACCGAGGTCGCGATCGCCATCCCGGCGGCGGGCGAGGGCGGCGACTTCGGGCTGGTCGCGGCCGGCGCCGTGCAGGACGAGGCGCTGCTCGCGTGCGCCTCCAAGGTCATCGAGGCCCGCGGCGGGCGGCCGGTCGTCTCCGGGATCGGCAGCTTCCGCGCGGTGCGGGACTCGAGCGCCGAGGGCCACGGCGAGATCGCCGTGCGCCCCGGGGGGCCGATCCTGCTCGGCGGGGGCGCGTACCTGCGCGCCATGATCGACGCCGCCGAAGGCCGCGGCGGGAACGTCGGCGCGAGCGCCGCGCACGACGACATCGCCCGCGCCGTGGGCGAGGGGGCGGCGCGCGTCACGGTGGTGCTCACGCCCGAGCAGCGCGCCGAGATCGGGCGCGAGCTCGCGCTGAGCGGCTCCAGCCGATCGCCCGCGGCGTCCCTGCTCTCCGGCGGCGCCAGCGTCGCGCTCGGCCCGGAGATCGCCGTCCACGCCGCCGTCCTCTGCGACGCGGAGGCCCCCTGCGCCGCGCTCGGCGCGGAGCTGCGCGCGGCGCGAGACGCGCGCGCGGCGGACTTCGCGACGCGGCTCGTCGGCTTCGGCGCCGTGCTCGAGCGCATCGCGATCGCGGCCGAGGGCAAGGCGCTCCACGCGCGCGTCAAGCTGTCGGCCGAGGAGGCCGGCGTCCTCGTCGATCGGCTCGCCTCGCTGCGCGGCCTCCGCCAGCCCGCGCCCGCGCCCAGGCCGCCGCCCGCGCAGGCAGACAGCGACGCGCCGCCGCGCGGAGACGCCGGCCCGCCGCCGCGCGGAGACGCCGGCCCACCGCCGCGCGGAGACGCCGGCCCACCGCCGCGCGGAGACGCCGGCCCACCGCCGACCGATGAGGTTGTCACACCCCCGCGACGAGCGAAGCCGGACGGCGGCGCGCCCTAGCGCGTGAACCCGCGCTGGGGAGCAGCGCGTGAACGCGCCGGGGAGAACCGACCGCCGCGTCGCGCTGCCGCGGCGCGGCTCCGTCGATTCCGTGGTCTGCCTGACGAGCGCGCCGCTCCGCCGCCCAAAGCCGCGCGGCGCGGCCGATCGGGCCCCCACGGGCTGCCCCGAACTCCTGTAACCTGATCGGTGCCTTCCGGCGGGATCGGCGCTCCGGTCTTTCCCGCCGCGCAGGAGGCGGGTGGGGCACATCGAATGCAGCTCGTCGGGATCTCCGCCTCCGTGGTCGTCGGGACCCTCCTTCTGGTCGCCCTCTGGGCGCTCCGCCGGCGGCTCCACGCCCGCGAGCTCGAGCTCGAGCGCAAGGCGCAGGAGCTCGCGGTGAGCCGCGCCGCGGAGCTGCGCCTTGTCGAGGAGCTCGCCGAGGCGCGGCGGGCCGAGGAGGAGGCGCGCAGGGCGAGGGACGAGGCCGTGACCGCGAGCCGGTCGAAGAGCGCGTTCCTCGCCAACATGAGCCACGAGCTCAGGACCCCGCTCAACTCGATCCTCGGCTTCGCGCAGCTCGTGGAGCGCGACCCCTCGCTCGCCGACCGGCACCGCGAGAACCTCGCGGTCATCTGCAAGAGCGGCGAGCACCTGCTCGGCCTCGTCAACGACATCCTCGAGATGGCGAAGATCGAGGCCGGCCGCATGACGCTCGTCGACGCCGAGTTCGACCTCCACGACACGCTCTCGGGGCTCTCGGAGATGTTCGCTGTCGAGGCCCAGAAGCGGGGCCTCACGCTCACGGTCGAGCGAGCGCAGGACGTGCCGCGGCACGTCCACGGCGACGAGGGGAAGCTGCGGCAGGTGCTGATCAACCTGCTCGGCAACGCGCTGAAGTTCACGCCGCGCGGGTCGGTCACGCTGCGCGCCTCGGCGCGGCGCGCGACAGGCGCGCACGACGGCGCGGCGGCGGGGCGGGTGCGGGTGTCGTTCGAGGTGACGGACACCGGCCGGGGCATGGCCAAGGCCGAGCTCGCGGAGCTCTTCGAGGCGTTCGCGCAGACCGCGACCGGGCGGCAGTCGCGCGAGGGCACGGGCCTCGGCCTGCACATCAGCCGGCGCATCGTGCGGATGATGGGGGGCGACATCCGGGTGGAGAGCCAGGTCGGCCGCGGGACGACGCTCCGCTTCGACGTGCGCCTGTCGCTGGCCGACGCGCCCGACGCCCGCGCCGGCGGCGCGGCGCGCGCTCCGGCGGCGCTCCGGGCCGTCGGGCTCTCGCCGGGCCAGCCGAGGTACCGCGTGCTCGTGGTCGACGACCGGTGGGACGTGCGCCACTGCCTGCTCAAGCTGCTCGACTCGGTGGGCGTCGAGGCGCGCAGCGCGACCAACGGGCTCGGCGCCGTGGCGCAGTGGGAGACGTGGGCGCCGCACCTCGTCCTGCTCGATCTCCGCATGCCGCTGCTCGACGGCTACGAGGCGGCGAGCCGCATCAAGGCGAGCGCGCGGGGGCACGAGACGGTCGTCGTGGCGATGACCGCGAGCGCGTTCGAGCAGAACCGGGCGCTCGCGGCGGAGGCGGGGTGCGACGACTTCGTGAGCAAGCCGTTCCGCGACGCGGACATCCTCGGCCTCCTGACGAAGCACCTCGGGGCCCGCTTCGAGTACGAGGAGCGCGCCGCCGAGCCCGGCGCCGCCCAGGGGGCGCCGGCCGTCGACCTCGCCCGGGCGGCGGCCGGGCTGCCCGCCGCGCTCCGCAAGGACCTCCGGCGGGCGGCGACGCGGCTCGACGCGAAGGCCGTCCAGGCGACGCTCGATCGGTTCCGGCCGGAGGACGCGGACCTCGCGGGGGCCGTGGCCGAGCTCGCGCGGGGATATCGCTTCGACAGCATCTTGGCGCTATCGAGCGCCGACGAGGAGGAGCCGTCATGACGGACACCGACGCAAAGCCAGCCCCCCGCGGGGCGGCCCCGGGCGCGCGGCCGGAGCGCCCCAGGGAAGAGCCCCCGAGCATCCTGATCGTGGACGACATGCCGGCGAACCTGTCGCTCCTGACCTCGATGCTGACGGCGCAGGGCTACGAGGTCCGGGCGGCGATCAGCGGCGCGATGGCGCTGATGTCGGCCGCGGCGGCGCCTCCGGACCTCATCCTGCTCGACGTGAGCATGCCCCACATGGACGGCTACGAGGTGTGCCGCCGGCTCAAGGGGGATCCCGCGACGGCGGACATCCCGGTCATCTTCCTGAGCGCGATGACCGGCATCGGCGACAAGGTGATGGCGTTCGACGCGGGCGGCGTCGATTACGTCACGAAGCCGTTCGAGCTGCGCGAGGTGCTGGCCAGGGTCGGGACGCAGCTGCTCTTGCACCGGCAGCGCCGGGAGCTCGAGCGGCAGCGGAGGGAGCTCGAGGAGCGCTACGCGCAGGTGCGCCAGATGCAGGCGGCGCTGCGCGGTTACCTGTCCGACCGGGCGTGGGAGAGCATCGAGGAGAGCGTGTCGTCGAACCGGCCGAGCCCGCCGGCGCGCGAGGTGCTGACGGTGCTGGTCAGCGACATCGAGGAGTTCGTGCGGCTCTCGGAGAGCGAGGAGCCCGGGCCGCTGATCGCGGATCTCAGCCTCTACATGGCCACGGTGGCGCAGATCGTCTACGACCACGCGGGCGAGGTCGACAAGTACGTTGGCGACGGCATGCTCGCGTTCTTCCGGGGCGCGAGCGACGCGCTCGCGGCGGCGCAGCGGATCCAGCGGAGCATCGCGGCCTTCAACGAACACCAGCGCTCGCGGGGCCGGCCCGCCTTCCCGACGCGGCTCGGGCTCTCGACAGGGCCCGTCCTGCTGGCGAGCATCGGGTCGAGCGGCAGGCGGGAGTTCACCATCATCGGCGATCGTGTGAACACCGCGTTTCGGATTCAGGCGCAGGCGAAGGCCGGCGGCCTGCTGATGGATGAGGCGACGTTCACCGCGGCCGGGAGCCCGGGAGAAGCGATGCCGGCGCTGGTGCGGATCCGGGGAAAGCAGGGAGAAGAGAGGCTCTATGCGATCTCGCCGGAGGCGATGCTTTCGGGCGCGGAGGGGAGCGGGGCGAACGGCGGTTGAGCGCTCACGCTCGCTCCCGGCCCGATAGGCTGGCTGTTCAAGGCTGCTCCCGGGCATTTTCGTGTTGCCCCGCACCGCCGGGCCATTCGAGTTCGAGCGCCTGGATCGTGCGATCTGCCGAAAACGTTCGTTCTTGAACCACGCGATGACCTCGTGCAATAGTCGCCGCGGAGGATGGAAACGAACATGAATCTTCGAATTAGCGTTACTTTGCTTGGCCTGCTCGCGACCTTTGCGGCGGGCGCGGTTGCGTGCTCGGATGACGATGGTGGCACGACGACGTCGTCGTCCTCGACCACCGGCACGGGCGGCGGCGCAACCGGCGGCGGCGGCGCCGGCGAGGGCGGCGGCGCCACCACCACCAGCGGCGGCGCGACCGGCGGCGGCGGCGCCGGCGAGGGCGGGGGAGACGGCGGCGGCCCGGCCTGTGCGGCGCTGCTCTGCGACGACTTCGAGTCGTACGAGGGCCAGGGCGCGAACGGCGAGAAGCTGGGCGCGTGGACGGTCTACACGGCCATGGAGGGCTCCACCGTGTCGGTCGACACGACGAAGCATTACAGCGGCGCCAAGTCCATCAAGGTGACCACGCCCGCGAGCACGGGAGACAACAACTACAAGTCGGCCATGATCAAGTTCACGGGCACCGACGCCCTGCCCACCGAGGCGAACGTCATCCATGGTCGCATGATGTTCTTCCTCGAGGCTGCGCCGACGGGGGATGTGCACTGGACCATCATCGACGGTTCAGGGACCATTCCTGGCAGCGATTTCGAGGGAATGCCCTACGCGGCACAGTATCGCTACGGCGGGCAGCACCCGACCGCGGCCGGCAGCCAGCTCATGGCGAACTACGATACGCCCGGGTACTGGAGCGATCCGAAGACCGGCCCGCAGACGGATTGCTGGCACCACGCGGAGGAGACGACCGTGGTCCCGACCGGCGCGTGGACCTGCGTCGAGTTCAGCTTCGACGGGCCGAAGAACGAGATGCGCTTCTGGCTCAATGGCACGGAGCTGGCCGATCTCAAGGTGTCCGGGACGGGCCAGGGCTGCGCCAACAACGAGGCGAACTACACGTGGAAGGCGCCCGCGTTCGACAGCATCGCCCTCGGCTGGGAGTCCTATCAGGCGGACTCCGCCCGCTCGATGTGGATCGATGACGTCGTGATCGGCACCGCGCCCATCGGCTGCCCGCCCGCGCAGTGAGCGCGCGCCGCTGAGCTCGGCGAGGCGCGGCGGCGGACTCCGCGCCTCGCGGATCCCTTTCCAGGGGTCGGGCGCGCGCTGCCCGCGGCGCCGGCCGGCGCGAGGGGCGCAAGCCGCGCGCCGGCGCGCCTGACGAATGTCGGGTTCGCCGATTGATCGCTCGCCAGGACCGCTCTACGAGACGGCGGAGGTCCAACGCTTCACGAACCTGGAGGTCTCCGCTGTGATGAAACAGGCCTATCGTCTCTCGCTGCTCGCCTCGTTCGTCCTGGGCGCCACCGCTTGTGGCGGCGCGCCCGAGCCGGCCCCTGCGGTCCCCGACGTCCCCGCTCAGCCCGCGCAGCCTGCGCCGGAGACGCCCGCGGCGCCGGAGGCCGCGGCGCCCGAGGCCAGCCCGCCGGCGGGCGCCGCGGCGCCGGAGGCCGCTGCGCCGCCTGCGCCGCCGGTGAGCGTCTCCGTGCCCATCGAGGCGCGGAGCAAGTCGAAGCTCAAGGGCACGGCGACCTTCACCGAAGTCGAGGGCGGCGTGAAGGTCGCCGTCCAGGTCTCGGGCGCTCCCAAGGGCAAGATCGCCGTCCACGTGCACGAGACCGGCGATTGCAGCGCGCCGGACGCGAAGAGCGCGGGCGCGCACTACAACCCCGAGAACCACCCGCACGGCCTCCCCGACGCCGCGGCTCGCCACCTCGGCGATCTCGGCAATATCGAGGTCAAGGCCGATGGGACCGGCACCCATGAGATCATCGCCAAGGGCGCGAATCTCAAGGAGGGCGCTCCGAACACCTTCCTCGGCCGCGCCATCATCGTCCACGAAAAGGCGGATGACGGCGGCCAGCCCGCCGGCAACGCCGGCGGCCGCATCGGCTGCGGCGTCATCTCGCAGGGCAAGTGACGCGCGCGCGGCGCGGCCCGCCGCTCCGCGCTCACGACACGTCGACTCCACCTCACCGCCTGTCCCGAGAGGGCCTCTCCCCGAGCACCCGCAGGGCGGGAGTCTCCGTCTCCGGTGTCACCGGGGCGGAGCGCTGACCGGCACGCCCTTTCCCCCCGGGGGCGAGCCCGGGCTCGGGAGGCTCCCGCTCGCGGGGAGCCCCGGCGCAGCCGTGGGGCGCCCGGGCTCCTGCTCCGTGCGCCGGATCTGCTCTCGAAGCGCCTCGCGCTCGATGCCCGCCGCCGGCTCGGACGAACGCGGCCGGGGCGCGGAAGACGCCGCGGCCGCCGGGACGACCTGACCGGCGGGCTCGGCTTTGGGCTCCTCGCCGGCGCGGCGCGCCTCGTCCAACGTGGCGCCCGCGAGGGGCCCGGAAGCGCTGGAGCCCGGCGGCCGCTCCTCGGGCCGCGTTCCGCTGGCCAGCAGCGCGACGACGATCGCCGCCGCCACCGCCGCCAGGACGAAGCTCGCCCTGACGGGCGAGCGCAGCCGCCGGAGCGTGTCCGCGAGCGTCGTCTCGTCGGCGTCCTCCTCGACGCGCGCCCTCTCCGGAGCCGGGCCGGCCGCGCCGAGCCCGACGCGGCCGGCTTCCACCCGGGGCTGCGGCCGGTCCGAGCCGGTCGCCGCCTCGCTCGGCTCCGCAGGGCTGCCCTCCGCCCGGACGCCCGCGTGGCCCGGGACCGCGGCGGCCTCGCTCCGCTCCACCGGATCCGCCTCCGCAGGGGCGCGCGACCGGTCCGAGACCGTCGCCGCCTCGCTCGGCTCCGCAGGGCTGGCCTCCGCCCGGGCGCGCGGGCGCTCCGAGACCGTGACGGCCTCGCTCCGCTCCACCGGATCCGCCTCCGCAGGGGCGCGCGAGCGGTCCGAGACCGTCGCCGCCTCGCTCCGCTCCACCAGGCCGGTCTCCTCCCGGGCGCGCGAGCGGTCCGAGACCGTGACGGCCTCGCTCCGCTCCACCGGATCCGCCACCTCAGGAGCCGCGGGGAACACGGGAGGTGGCAGCTCCGGGCGAATCTCGATCGCCATGCCGCCGGTGGATGGGCCGGAGCCCATGGTGGTGGGGATCGAGCCGCGCTCCCCCGCGTCGACGCCGTCCACGCCGGGGCGCACCCCGGACAGCGAGTCGCGCAGGCCCCCGCGCAGCATGCGCTGGATGCGGTCGACGAGCGGCTGCGCCGCGGGCGGCGCGAACGGGCGGAGCGCCAGCGTGAGCTCCGCCAGGTCGGGCCAGCGCTTGTCGCGATCCCGCTCGAGGCACCGCATGATGATCGGATCGATGTCCGGCGAGAGCCCGCGGCAGACCTTCGACGGCAGCTCCGGCACGAACTTGCCCCCGAGCACGAGCGAGACCGTCTGGACGGAGCGCGCGTGCATGGGATACCGGCCGGTGAGCAGCACGTAGAGGAGCGACCCGACCGCCCAGATGTCCGCGCGCGCGTCGACGTCGCGCTGCCCGCGCATCTGCTCGGGGGGCATGTAGTGGGGCGTCCCCAGCATCTGGCCCGTGCTCGTCCGCATCTCGGCGACGCCGAGGAGCGCCGCCTGCGACACCTTGGAGACGCCGAAGTCGAGCACCTTGATGCACGGCGTCCCCTCGCGCGTGTGCGTCAGGAAGAGGTTGGCCGGCTTCACGTCGCGGTGCACAAGCCCGAGCGCGTGCGCCTCCGCGAGCGCGTCGCACGCCTGGATGACGTAGAGCGTCGCCTCGTCGACCGGCAGCGGGCCCCGCTGCTTGCGGATGACCCGGAGATCGCGGCCGTCGAGGAACTCCATCACCATGTACGGCAGCCCGCTCTCGAGCCGCCCGACGTCGTGCACCTTGACCGCGTGCTCGCTCCTGAGCCGCGACGCGATCCGCGCCTCCTGCAGGAAGCGCCCGCACATCTCCGGATCGGCCGCGGTCGCCGGCAGCAGCACCTTGATCGCCCGCAGCTCGTCGAGATCGACGTGGGTCGCGGCGACGACGGCGCCCATCGCGCCCTTGTCGAGCAGCCGGTCCACGCGGTACTTGCCGGCGATCAGGGTTCCGGCCTCCAGCCCTTCGATCTCTTCCAGGCCGCGCATGTTCGAAACCTCCGACCGAGAGCGCCGCGCCGCGGCAGCCAGCATAGCGCAGCCGATCGCCGGCCGGACAGCCGATGCCGAGGAAGCGACGCTCCTCTGCCCCTCCGCTGGCCGGCGCGGCGCTCGCGCGCCGGCGCGGCGCGATGTCGCGGACGCCCTCACCGCGCCCCGCGCCGCTCGCGGGAGCGCACCACGGCGGCGCGGCCCGCCCTGGCTCAGCCCCCTTCCCGCGCCCCGGTCGGCCTCTTGATCGCGATCGTCCGCCGCGCGCCGCCCGACTCGAGCGTGAGCTCGAGGGTGGCGCCCTCCTGCGCGCTCGGCAGCGCATGACGCATCGCTTCAAAGCTGACGAGCGGCCGGCCGTTGATCGCGACCACGGCGTCGCCGACGCGGACGCCCGCGGCCGCGGCGGGGCCGCGGTCTTCCACGGCGACCACGACGGCGTCCCCGCTCGTCTTCAGCGCGCCTTCGAGCAGCGGGAAGAGGGGCGCCGCGGTCAGCCCGAGCGCGCTGACCGTCCTCCGGTAGCTCTGCACGGCCGCGTCGAAGCTCTCCTTGCGCATGCGGTAGCGCGCGACGGCCGCCACCGCGCCGCCGCGCTCCTGGAAGCGCGCGTCGACGCGCTCCGGGGTGGCGAACGCGCCGACCTGCTTCAGGTAGCGGCTCGCCTCGGCCTCCGCCAAGCCGGCGCGGCGCGCGCCGCCGCCGTGCGCCTGGATGAAGGCGTACGCCTGCGACCCCGCGAGCGCCGGCAGGACGTTGCTCGCGAGCCGGGAGATCGCGTCGGCGCGCGCGACCGCGAGCGCCGCCTCTCGGCTGGCGCCGGAGCCCTCGCCGACCACGAAGATCGCGTCGCCCTCGGCGGTGAACGGCCTGTCCATCCACGGAGGGCTCTCCTCGGCCGGCGGCGCCGCGCGCCACCCCGAGTTCGGCGCGGGCGGCGGGTCCGCCCTGGCGGCGGTGCGCGGGCGTCCCCGGCCCTGGTAGGCGAAGGCCACGGCGAGGACGAGCAGCGCTCCCGCTGCGAACGCCGCGAGCACCCCGCGCGAGCTGGAGCCACCGGCCGCCGAGACGGCCGCGGCCGGCGGAGACGCCCCCGCCGGCGCCGCTGCGCCCGCGCGCGCCCCCGCCGGCGCCGCCGCGCCCGCGCCTGCCCCAGCCGGCGCCGCTGCGCCCGCGGGCGCCCCTGCCCCTGCGCCCGCCTCCGCCGTCGTCACGTGCGCCCCCGCGGCAGAGCGCTTCGTCGCCGGCTCGGACGCCCCGGCGAGCGTGGGCGCCGGCTCCGGCGCGGCGCCGAGGCGCCTCAGCGCCGGCCGGAGCCACGGGAACGCGAGCGGCGCGTTGCACCGCTTGCACGGCACGTACGGCTCCCGGTCCTCGCGGGCGGCGTGCGCGGCCTCCTTCACGTCGAGCAGCGTCTGCCGGGGCGCGTTGCACCGCTCGCAGGTGCCCTCGACGATCGCCGAGACCACCTCCGCTCGCAGCGGGGGGCTCTCGGAGGCGAGGTGCTCGAGCAGCACCACGGGACAGCCCTCGATCTGGATCGACGTCACCTCGCCGCCCAGCGCGCGGAGCGACAGCGCGAGCGCCCTCGCGCCCTCGGACGTCACCCCCGCCGCGCCCGCGAGATCGAGCACCAGCGCCCCCTCGATCCCGTCGAGCGCGCGCTTCCACCGCACGTGCGCGTCGAGCTTGCAGCGCACGAGGATGCGCGTCCCGCGCTCGTCGACCGTCTTCTCGATCGCCTCGCGGGTCCCCGCGTCGAGCCGCGCGAGCTCGTCGAGCGCGGCCCGCACGTCCTCCGGCAGATCGATCCCCGCGTGGATCGCCGCGAACGCGAAGTAGCTCTCGGCGTCGTCGTCGAACACCGCCGCCGCGCCGCAGCGCGGGCAGGGGCTCGCGGGCGGCTCGTGCGTCCTGACGAGGTGCGCGTCCCTGTCGCAGTCGAACAGCCGATCGAAGGCGGCGCCGCAGCGCTCGCACCGGTACGGGCCGTAGAACGACACGACGCGCCCGTCCCCGAAGAAGCGGCGGATCATGCTGATCTGGTTCACGATCGGCTCGGTGCAGCGGCCGATGTAGATCTCGGACGCGCTCCGCGACACCTCGGCCAGCATCGCCATCCACTCGCGCACGCCGAACGACGTGACCCGCTGCACCCCGCCCAGATCGAAGAGCACGCGGCCGGAGATGCCGCGCGCGACCGCGAGGCCCTGGAGCTCCTCGGTCATCCGCCCCGACAGCGAGACGATCAGCAGGCTGCCCAGCCTCCGCTTGGTCACCGTGAGGGCCCGCGGCCCGTGCCCGTGCGCCCCCTCGGGCTCCGCGCCCTCCACGCCGGCGCCGGCGTCCACGAGCGACAGCGCGGGGAGCCTCCTGGAGCGCGGCGGCGTGTCCAGATCCGCCGCGGCGTCGGGCCGCGACGCCGCGAAGAGCGGCGCGGACAGCTTCGTGGCGACCGCGCCGGGGCGGCCGGTCTCGGCGGCCTGCGGCTCCGCGCCCACGGCGTCGAGCGCGCCCGCGAAGGAGTCCTCGTTCTGTATCGATTCCTCCTTCTTGACGATGTGCGATTCGAGGTCCGCCCCCGAGGCGAGCGCGCCCCGCCACGCCTCCACGCGCTGGCCGAACAGCTCCGACATGAACGACGACAGCGCGAGGGCCGAGGTGGCGAGCCGCTCCTCCCGGGCGAACGCCTCGAGGTCGATCTGGAGATCCCTCGCGGTCGCGTACCGCTTCTCCCGATCCCGCTCCAGGCACTTGAGCAGGATGCGCTCCAGCCTTGGCGGGTAGTCGGAGCAGACCTCGCTCGGCGGCATCACCGGGTCCTCGACGATCGCCCGCATCAGCTCGAACTCGGTGGCGCCGCGCCGGAACATCCGGCTCCCCGTCGACATCTCGTAGAGCAGGAGGCCGACCGAGTAGATGTCGCTCCGGCGATCGAGGTGCTCGCTCGTGCACTGCTCGGGCGACATGTACGGGACCTTGCCCTTGAGCGCGCCGTCGCGCGTCTCGTTGACGCGGTTCGCCGCCTTCGCGATCCCGAAGTCGAGGATCTTCACGGCCCCGTCGTAGGTGACGATGACGTTGTGCGGGGACACGTCGCGGTGGACGATGTCGAGCGGCTTGCCGTCGAAGCCGACCTTCTCGTGCGCGTAGTGGAGCCCCGCCGCGACGCCCGCCGCGATGGTGATCGCGTGCTCGATCGGCATCCGCCGGTTCGCCGACCGGAGCGACTTCCGGACGGTCCTGAGATCCTCGCCGTGGAGGTACTCCATCGCGATGACCGGCACGCCGTCGACGTCCTCGATGTCGTACATCTGGACGAGGTTGGGGTGGTCGAGGGTGGCGGCGATGCGCGCCTCGTCGAGGAACATCCGCACGAACTCGGGGCTGTCGACGAGGTGCGGGAGGATGCGCTTGACCACGCAGATCTTCCTCACGCCCGAGATGCCCGCGACGGAGGCCACCCAGATCTCGGCCATGCCGCCCATGCCGATCTTCTTGATCAGGCGGTACCTGCCGAGCGTGGTGGGGTGGCGCGAGCCGGCGCTCATGGGGCCGGCGGCGTGGCGGTCGGTCATTCGACCGCCTCCATCGCGCGAGCCGGCGGCGTCACTTCTCCAGGAGCGCGGCGGGCGGTCATGGTGCTCATCGAGGGCCTTCGGCCTGGGATTTCGCGAAGCTCACGCTGCGGCGCTCACCGCGCGACTCGATCTGGAGGGTCATCGTACCACCGGCCGGCGCGCGCGCCCACGCGTCCGCCGCGGCCTTCCCGAAGATCTCGACCGAATGGACGGGGCGCTCGTTGACCGAGAGCACGATGTCCCCCGCGACGACCCCTGGATCCGCGCCACGCTGCGGGCGCTCCGCCGCGACGACGACGAGCTCGCCGGAGGTGCGTACCCGCGCCTCGAGCTGCGGGAAGAAGCGCGCCACGGTGAGCCCCTGGAACGTGGCGGTCTGGCGGTAGAGCGCCGCGGCCGCGTCGAAGCTCTGCCGGGACAGCCTGTACCGCGCGAAGGCGAGCACGCCGTCGCCTTCCCGCCGCACGACGGCGTCCACGCGCTCGGGCGTCGCGAACGCCCCGGCCTGCGCGAGGAAGCGCCCGGCGATGCGCTCGACGACCTCCGCGCGCTGCGCCGCCCCGGCGTCGGCCGGCGGCTGCGTGACGAGGAGCTCGGCCGCGGGTGAGCCCGCGAGCTCCGCGGCGAGGCCGGAGGTGAGGCGCTCGATCGCGCCGCTGCGCGCCGCCGCGAGCGCGCCCGACTCGCTGGCCGCGGGGCCGCCGCGGCCGACGACGAGCACGCTCTCGCCCTCGACGACGAACGGCCGCTCCACCCACGCGGGCGGGAGGTCGTCCATGACCGACCAGCCCGCCGTGCCGGGGCCGCTCGCGGGCGGCCCCGGCGCGCGCGCCTCGCCCGTGCGCGCCGGCGAGGCCGCCGGGGCCGCCGAGGCCGCGGGCGCTGCCGAAGCGGCGGGCGCCGCCGAGGCCGCTGGCGCCGCGGCGGGGCCGACGCCGCCGCGCCACGCCGCGAAGCCGGCGGCCGCGAGCGCCACCCCGCCGAGCAGCGCGAGGAACGGCGCGTTGCCGCCCGCGCCGCGCTGCTGTGGCGCGGCGGCGCCCGCGCCGCGCTGCTGCGCCTCGGGCGCCGCGGCCGGCTGCTGCTGCGCGCTCGCCGCGGGCAGGGCGGGCGGCAGCGGGACCGAGGGGGCGCGCGTCGCGTGGGCGCCGAGGACGTAGAGCAGCGAGCGGGAGCCGTCGAAGGCGAGCGGCGTGTTGCAGCGCTTGCAGGTGACGCTCGGGTCCTGGCCGCCGCGGAGCAGGGGCGCGTGCCGATCGACCTCGACGAGCACCGTCCGGGTCGCGCTGCAGGACGCGCAGCGGCCCTCGACGACCGCCGACTCGATCCGCGCGAGCTCGGGCCACGAGGGGCCCGCCGTGCGCTCGGCGAGCAGCCGGGGACAGCCCTCGATGCGGATCGCCTCGACGGCGCCGTCGAGCTTGCGGAGCGCCGACTCGAAGCGCGCCGCGCCGTCGGCGGTGACCGCGGGGACGTTGCTCAGATCGAAGACGACCTGGCCCTCGAGGCCGTCGATGATGCGGCTCCAGCGGATCGTCGCGGTCAGCTTGCTGCCCACCTTGAGGCGCGTGACGCGCCCCTCGACGGACTTCTCCACCACGTCGCCGACGGCGGGCTCGTCGGCCTTCTCGAGCTCGAGGAGGATCTCGCGCACCTCCGGCGGGATCGCGCCGGCGCCGTGCTGGGCGACGAACCCGAAATACGTCTCCGCGTCGTCGTCGAAGGCGCCGGCGCCGTCGCAGCGGGGGCACACCGCGTCGGGCGGCTTGCCCTCGGCGAGCGAGGCCGCGTCGTGGGCGCAGTCGACGAGGCGCTCGAACTGAGCGCCGCACGACTCGCAGCAGTACGGCGCATAGAACGAGACGACCCGCCCGTTGCCGGCGAACCGCCGGATCATGCTGAGCTGGTTGATGACCGGCTCGGAGCAGCGCGCGAGGTAGAGGGCGCGGAGGCGCGGCTGGGCCGCGTGGATCATCTGGAGCCACTCGCGGACGCCGAACGACGTGATCCGCTCGACGCCGGAGAGGTCGAGCAGGACCTTGCCCTCGAGCTCCCGCGCGAGCGCCGCCCCCTTGAACGCCTCGGTCATGCGCCCGGCGAGCCGGACGACGAGCACGTCGCCGATCGTGCGCCGATCGAACGCGAGGCCGTCGAGGCGGCCGGCGGCGCCGGCGGGCGGCACGCTCCGCGTCGGCGCGGCGCGGGGCGCCCAGGCGGCGGGCGGCGGCCGGTCCACGGTGGTGGGGCTGTGCCCCGACGAGACCGGCCCCGACGCGGGCTCGGCGCTGTGCGGGCGCGACGCCCTGCGGCCGTTCGGCGGCACCCGGATGGTCGGCCGCGGCTCCTCGCCCTCGCGCCCCGGCGACAGCGGCGACGGCCCCGGCGTCGCGCTCGACGCCGACGCCGGCGCGTCGAAGGAGGCCTCGGACGTGAAGGTCGAGTCCGACGCGATCTCGAGCTCCTCGAACTCCGCCATCCCGCCGGCCGGCTGCGCGACGACGCGCGCCGCCACGGCCGGCGCCCGCTTCGCGGCGCGCGGCCTTCGCTCCCGCGGGCCTTCGCTCCTGGCGAGCGGCGTGGGCGCCTCGGAGAGGACGGTGAGGGTCATGGTCTGGTTGTGCAGGTCGCAGTGGCCGGTCGCGTACGGCGAGATCTCCCCGTACGAGTAGAACCCCGTCACCTGCGTGCCCTTCGGCAGCACGTCCGCCACCGCCTCGACCTCTTCCTCGGTCCGGTCGCCCAGCACGATTCGGCGCCCCACGCAGCTGATCGCGATCGCCAGCGCGCTGTCCCCGCCCGCCCTCCCCGCCTCGCTCGCCGCCCTCGCCGCCTGCTCCGCGCCCCCGATCAGCCGCTCGAAGTCCGCCTTCATCAGCTGCACCAGGTGCCCCCTCGGCACGTCCCCCGCGAACGTCAGCGACTGCGCGTCGTGGTCCACCGCCAGCACCGTCCGCACGAGCGCCTTCTCGTCCTGCGCCGTCGCGCGCAACGCCAGCGGGAACAGGAGCGCCGACGCCGGCAGCTCCGCCGCCTTGTCCCCGAGGTACTCCTTGTACAGCGAGAGCGCCGGGCGTCCGTCGACCTCGTAGAGCACGTTGCCCTCCGAGCGGGTCACCACGCGCTCCGGCCCGAACTTGTCCCAGCCCCCCTTCGACCCGTGCTGGATGACCACGTGCTCGCCGTACAGCCCCACGGCCGCCACGAGCCCGCTGCGCACCACGTCCCCCGCGCACACCCACGTCCGCTTGAACTGCGTCCCGTCCCCGGACAGGCCCCCGGTCACCACCACCGACTCCGGCAGCACCGCGTTCAGCCCGCGCACCAGCTGGCTGCCGTTCACCCCGAGCCCCTCCGACAGCACGAGCACCCCGCGCAGCCCCGGCCGCTCCAGCTTGCGCGCCAGCGCCTGCCCCGCGGCGAACGACCCCGACGCGCTCGCCACCTCCACCTGCGCCGTCGCCAGCGTCGTCCGCTCGAACCGCGCCACCGCCACCGTCAGCGTCCCGTCGCGCACCGACGTGCCCGCGATCTCCCCCGCGCTCGAGCACCCCACCACGTGCGACCGCGGGTACGCCCGCCGCAGCTCGCGGATCGCCCCGGGGTCGTCGAGGAGCTCCGGCGCCCCGAACGCCAGCACCAGCGTCCGCTCGCTGTCGAGCACCGGCAGCACCCGCACGGACCACTTCTTGGTGTCCCGATCGTAGTGGAAGGTCTCGAGGATCATGGATCTCCTCGCTCTCAGGCTACAGCACGCGGGGGACGGCGGGCGTCGTGTCGTGACGGGCGGGCGCCATGACGCGGCGGTCGAGCTCGCTCGTGCGCCCCCGGCCCTCTACGAAGCCCTCACGACACGCGGGCCACGACGAGCGTCACGTCGTCGTCGAGGGCGCGCTCGCCGCGGAACCTGGACACCGCCGCGACGATCGCGTCCCTCGCCTCCTCGGGCGGGCCGGCGGCCACGCTCTGGAAGAGCGATCGCAGCCGCTTCTCGCTGAACTGCTCGCTCGACTCGTTCTCGCACTCGGTCACGCCGTCGGTGAACCAGAGCAGCGCGTCTCCGCCCTCCAGGGCGATGGTGCTCGACGTGTACTCGGCCGAGCTCGCCGCACCGAGCGGCTCGCCCTGCGCGGCGAGCTGCCGGATCGCGCTGTTCCTGACCAGGTAGGGGAACGGGTGCCCGGCGTTCGCGAGGGTCAGCGACCCGGCTGCGGGGTCGAAGATGCACGCCGCGCACGTCATCAGGAACTTCTGCTGCCCCGCCTCGAAGATCGAGCAGTTCATGACCCGGAGCAGCTGCGCCGGGCCGATCGCCTCGCGCGCGAACGTGCGCACGACGTCGCAGGCGGCCTTCGCCGCCCCCGTGATGATCGCGGACGAGATGCCGTGCCCTGTCACGTCGCCGACCACGGTGAGCAGCCTGCCGTCCGGCAGATCGTGGAACGTCCACCAGTCGCCGCCGCACTCCGCCGCGGGCTGGAAGTGGCTGGCGAGCCGCAGGGAGGGCCGCTCGATGACGTCCTCGCTCGGCACGAGCATCTGCTGGACGGCGCGCGCGACCTCGAGCTGCTTCTTCAGCGAGGCCTTCTCCGCCGTGTCGTAGAGCAGCTGCACCAGCCGGTCCCCGAGCGCGACCAGCTGCACGCGGACCTCGTTGATCGCCTCGTCCGAGCCGCTCGCGCCCGCGGCGTCCTGGGTCGCGCTGCCAGGCGCGGCCTGGGTCGCGCCGCCGGGCGCCGCGCCGCTCAGGGAGAAGAGCTCGCCGAGCTTCGACGCGAAGCGCCGCTTGGCCGTGGAGATCGTCGAGCCGACCTCGATCGGCCGCGACGGCTCGACCTGCGAGCTCGCGGCGTCGTGGAAGATGGTCAGCGCGTCCCCGATGGCCACGACGACGCTGCGCAGGCGGTCCCGCTCGGCCAGGAGCTGCCGGTGCAGCGCGCCCATCTCGTTCGTGGAGAGGTCGAGCGAGCGGGTGAGCAGGCTCCGATCGTCGGCGACGTGGCGGTAGTGCTCGCTGATGCGCGCGACCACCTTGTGCCAGGTCTCCTTGTCGGGCGGCGCGTCGAGGTCCTCGAGCCCGAGGCGCCTGAGCTGCCGCGCGAGGAGCGGATCGATCTCAGCCATGGCGCCCGCCTCGGCCGGCTCGCCGTCCTCTCGCGCCGCGCGCGTGCGTCACCACCCGGTCCGCTCCAGCGTCTCGATCGCCGGCGTGGAGCGCTCGAAGAAGTGGAGGGACGCCGGGAGCGAGCGGAACTCGCGCGGGTTGACGTCGAGGTCCCAGAAGGAGGTGACCATGGTCGAGGCCATGGGCGACACGTCGACGACCAGCACGGCGCCGGCCGCGTAGATCTTGAGCATGCCGAGCCCGGCGCCGCCGCGCGACGTGTCGAGCACGGGGGCGCTCGTCGAGTCGGCGCCGCGGGCGCTCAGGCCGCGGGTGATGCCCTCGAAGACGTGGTGCCGCCGGAGGCCGCCGAACGGATCGTGGGCCTGGAGGGCGAGGTACGCGCCGTCGGTGCCGAGGCGCAGGGTGGGGATCTCGTTCTCCTCGAGCACGAGGTCGCGCCGCCTGTCGTGCGCGTAGCGGGGCCGGCCGCGGCGGTCGACGGGCGCGTCGTACATCGCGTTCATGAGCAGCTCGTGCGCGAGCGAGGCGAGCCGCTCGGCGACCCGCGCGGGGGCGCCGGAGCGCTCGGCCCAGTGCGCGACCTCGGCGACGGTGCGGTCGCGGTCGTCGCTCGTGCGGGGGCGCCATTTCACGATGGTGGCGCCCCAGGAGAGCAGGTCGGAGAGCCGAGGCGGCAGGGCGAGCGGCTTGAGGATGCGGCGGACAGCGAGGGCGATCTCCCAGGGCCGCGGCATGGAGGCGAAGCTCGGCCAGCCGACGATGCTGGAGAGGCGGGGCTCCTTCAGGGCGGCGTGGAGGATCGCGTCGGTGCTGCCCGAGGTCCACACGAGCAGGTGCATGCTGGGGTATCGCTCGGCCGCCCACTCGAGCGCGAGGTCGAGATCGGCGGCGTCGCAGCCGAGCAGGAGGGGTCGCTCGGACAGCCGGGCGCGCAGCTCGGCGGGATCGCTGGCGACGGGGACGTCCTGCAGGCCGGAGGCGGCGGACATCGCGCGGGCGATGCGCTGGCCGACGACGCGGTTCCGCTCGAGGACGGCGATCGTCGCTTTGGGAGGAGAGGCGCTCAAGGGCTCACCGCGGGTTATCCCCCAGGGCAGCCGCTGCCCAGGGGGTGGACACGGCCCATTACATCACAGCGCGCGTCCGAGAGGTGCCGTGAAGACGCCGAGCCGCCGCGTGGGCGTGGAGGCACGGGGCGCGGGGGCGCTGGGGACGCTCGCCCCCGCAGGCGGCCGCACATGCGGAGCCGGCGGCGCCGCCGAGCGCCGGATCCGGGCCCTGTACGGCATTCCTCCGTCAAGCCGCCGTGCCGGTCACCGGACGCACTGAGACCAGGCCGTCTTGTTGTTGACGGTGTGCTGCTCCCAGTCGAGCGTCGTTGGATTGTACTCGAGCCAGACGCCATCGGTCCAGTTGTTCGACGTGAAGGGCCCGCCCAGCCCTGTCATGCCGCACGCCACCCCGCCGACCGAATTGCTCGCCAGAAGATCGATGCGATGGTTGTTGCCGGCGATCCACTGCCATGCACCGTAGTTTTGCGGCACGTCCACGCAGATGGCCTTCACCGTGGCCGTCACCGGGGTGTCCACGCCCGTGGTGCTGACGCCCTCGAGGAACCATTCGCCCGAGGCATCCTTTCGCACCTTCGCGTAGTCCGTGATCCAGTTGTTGTACCTGAACGCGCCGTTGCTGATCACCTGCGTGAGGAAGCACCGCCGTGACGACGTGCCGAATCCCATGCTCGTCGGCAGGCCCTCCCCCGGTCCCCAGGTCCAGGTGTATTGACCCGTCCTGTTCTCCGCCGTGTTGACGCACACGGCGTTGGCGCCCAGGTTCTGGCCGGTGGCGGCGTCGACGTCGAGGATCCAGTCGCCGCCGGACCGCTGCACGCGCACCGAGGCCTGAGAGCTGGCCCCGAGCTTGCCCCAGACGCCTGCGAGGAAGCACGTCCGGTCGACGTCCGTCCCCAGGTTGAGCTGGCAGCTCCCGCCGCATCCCCAGCTGTACCCCGACCAGCCGATCGCCGCCTTGGCCTCCCCGACGGGCTCGTCCAGGGTCCCCTCGCCCTCATCGCCCATCTCGCTCACGCAGCCCAGCGCCAGGGAAGCGACGATCAGCGCCAGCGCCGAGCCGAGACGAGCGCTCCAGGGCTTGTTCATCAGCGGATTCGTTCTCATGGGAGGAGCTCCTTGGCAGAGGGGAAGTGAGTCGATTTCAAGTTCAGGACAACACTCCGACCTCTATCGTTTTCAGCGATGGTTTGTCAACACGGTTAACTTTCTAGCTAGCAGCGCCTCCTCTGCGACATGAAGCATGAAGGAGGAGGTCCGGAACAAGCGAGCACCACGCGCGGGTGAGCCCCCTGCTCGCCTGTCCCTCTCCGGCTCCGGCGCGCGCGGGCCCGCGACCCGCTCGACCAGGCCACCAGCGCCCGGCGTTCCTGGACGTCCCTCGCCCGTCCCTCGCCCGTCCCTCGCCGTCCCTCGCAGGACGGCGCGAGGGAGCGCGCGGCGACTGCCACGTCTGCGCGTTGACACCCACATGACTTAACCGGTAAAGTGCTCCATGCCATGCCGAGTACGGCATGGAGGACCTCGCGCGGCCGTCCGTCGTCCCTTGTCTGCCGGGCGACGGCGCCGCGCGCTGTCACGGGGATGGAGCGTCGCGGGGACCCGACGTCGCCCGCGCGGAGAGGCTTGTCATGAAGACTGGACTTATGCCGCGTCGCATCTTCTTTCTATCGGCGCTGATGCTTTCCGCCGGCGCCGCCGCCGGTTGCTCTTCCAAGGAGAAAGCCGAGGCGGCTCGTGGCGCTCTCGCGGGGTCGGCCGCGTCCGCGCCGACGCCCGCGGCGAAGGGCGCCTCGATGGTCACGATCTCGAGGGAGCAGCAGGCTTCCTGGGTGCGGAGCTTCAACCCCCTGCTCGCCGAGGGGAGCGTGCGATTCCCGACGCTCGCCGGCATCTACGAGCCGATGCTCATCTTCAACACGATGAAGGGCGAGTACACGCCGTGGCTCGCCACGAAGTACGCGTGGAGCGACGGCAACAAGAAGCTCACCTTCACGACCCGCTCCGGCGTCCAGTGGTCGGATGGACAAGCGTTCTCGGCGAAGGACGTGGTGTTCACGTTCGAGCTCCTGAAGAAGCACGCCGCGCTCGACCTCTCGGGGGTGTGGAAGTTCGTCGAGTCCGTGAAGGCGACGGACGACGCGACGGTGGAGTTCGCGTTGAAGCGGCCGTACGTCCCGGGGCTCAGCTACATCGGCCACCAGCCGATCGTGCCGGAGCACAAATGGAAGGACGTCGCCGATCCGGTCACGTACGCGAACGAGAACCCCGTGGCGACGGGGCCGTTCACCGAGATCAAGACCTTCCAGAACCAGGTGTACGAGCTCGGGAGGAACCCGAACTACTGGCAGAAGGGGAAGCCGGCCGTCGACGGGCTCCGCTTCCCGGCGTACCCGGGCAACGACCAGGTCAACCTGGCGATCATCAACGGCGAGGTCGACTGGGCGGGCGCGTTCGTCCCCGAGATCGAGAAGGTCTATGTCGCCAAGGACCCGGCGAACCACCATTACTGGTTCCCGCTCGTCGGCGGCATGGCCACGCTCTACCCGAACAGCACGAAGAAGCCGTTCGACGACGTGCGCGTGCGCAAGGCGATCAGCATGGGCATCGATCGGGCGCAGATCGTGAAGATCGCGTCCAACGACTACACCCAGCCGGCGGACGCGACGGGGCTCGACGACTCCTACGAGCGCTGGCGCAACCCGAAGGCCGTGGCGGCGGGCGACTGGGTGAAGCTCGACGTGGCGAGGGCGAAGCAGCTCCTCGACGAGGCCGGGTACGCCCCGGGCCCGGACGGGATCCGGGTGAAGGACGGCAAGCCCATGCGCTTCGAGATCAACGTCGTCACCGGCTGGTCCGACTGGGTCCGCGCGGTCCAGATCATGACACAGAACCTCAAGCAGCTCGGCATCGACGCCTCGCTCAAGGCGTACGATTTCAGCGCGTTCTTCGAGGCGCTCCAGAAGGGCACGTTCGACATGTCGATGGGGTGGACCACCGTCGAGCCCACGCCGTACAACTACTACCGAGATCTCATGTCCGCGGAGCTCGTGAAGCCCGTCGGCGAGGCGAGCGCGCGCAACTGGCACCGCTACGGCGACAAGGAGGCCGACAAGCTGTTCCAGCAGTTCGAGGCGGCGACGGAGTCAGCGGAGCAGAAGCGCATCCTGGACGAGGTGCAGATGCTCTACGCGCAGAACGCGCCGGTGATCCCGCTCTTCAAGAACCCGTCCTGGGGCGAGTACAGCACGAAGCGCTTCACCGGCTTCCCCACCAAGGAGAACCCGTACGCCAAGCTGTCGCCGAACAACCCGCCGGAGTACCTGCTCGTCCTCACGGAGATCAGGCCGAAGTGACGCGCCGCGGGCCTCCGCGGGGGGGCACCGCGAAGGCCGCGTCGACGGTGATCCCCTTCACGGGCGGCGGGCTCACCACGCCCCGAGCGCCACAACGCCCATCTGCTGGGCCGTCGTCACCGGCAAGACATGGAGGGCGGCCGGCGCCGCCTTCGCTCGCGGGGACGAGGAGCCCGCGAAGAAGGACACCACGGTCGCAGCGCCAACGACGACCCCCGTCGCGACAAGGGTGGCCCCGAGGGCGCGGGACGTGTCGCGCTGGACGCGCAAGCGGTGGAGCTCGGAGCATGCGGAGGGCTGCGGCACCTGGCGGCACGCGTCCGAGGTCCATGCTGGATCGCGGTAGAGGCCGTCGCCGCGCTCATCGATGTCTCCATCGAGGACGTTCGCCCGGAGCATGAAGACAGTCCCCGAGGAGATGGCGGCCGTCGTGACGGCGATCCCCGCGATCCGCAGTGTTCCCGGCCACGACGCCCAGGGCCCAGGCGCCGGGGCCGCGGCCGGTCCGACCGGTCCGCGCTTCGCCGCGCTTGGCTCGGGGGCGGGCGGGGGCGGCGGGGCCACGCGCGAGAGCGTCAGCGTCGCGCCGACCGTCGCCCCGCCGGCGATCTCGACCCGATGAGAGAGCTCCTCGTATCCCGACAGGCGGGCCCGGAGCGTGTGTTTCCCTGGATCGACGAACAGCTCGAGGACCGTGGCTCCCGTGCCGATCGGCTCGTCGTCCAGGAGGACCTCGGCGTCGGGCGGGGCGGCAGCCACGTAGATCCTTCCGACGTGCTCCAGCGCCTTGTTGAACGCGGTCGTGAACCGGCGGACGAGCGGCTCCTTCAGGGCGGCATCGTGTTCGAGGCTCTCCCCCAGGTGCTCGGCGGCCTCCCGGTGCTTGCCCTGCTCCAGCTCGGAGAGCCCGAGATACCCGAGGACCTCGGCCAGCTGCGCCTCGGTCATCCCGGCGGCGTCGGGCGCCGCCAGGGCGGCCTCGAAGCGCGCCTCGGCGTCCGCCCACCGCCGCCCGAAGAAGGCGATCCGCGCCTGCTGGCGCAGCGCCGCGGCCGCCGGCGGCGAGCCCCCTGGCGGCGGCGCCGCGTGCGAGGGGCCCGTGGCGCTGATCAACGCGCCGAGAAGGCAGCACCGCAACAGGACCGACCGCAAGCGCAAGCGCGTCATAGATAGCCCACCTTATCAACGGCATCGCCAGCCCGGCAACGGCGCGCGCCCGCGCCGCTGCGTGCGTTTCCACGACGATTTGACGTCGTCTCGACGTGCCCGTCGACCGCGCGCACCTGAACGTCTGCTCCTTACGCGAGACCGCCCAGCACGATGGCGTTCCACTTCCATCTGCACCCTGGGCTGGTGTTCCATGGAACGGTCCCCCCACCCACGCGCGAGCTCGATCCCATGCCCCCTGCCGCCTCGCCCAACTTCGCGTTTCTCGCCCACCACGACCCGCGCCTCGTCGTGCTCGGGACGCAGGCGGAGCGCTACTTCGCCGAGGACCCGAACACCTGCCTGGTGAAGCTGCGGCAATTCGGCGAGATCCTCGCTCAGCGCGCCCGCCTTCAAGCTTCGTCCGCCTTCCGCATTGCAGCCCGCACCGCTGCCGCCGCCTTCTTGTCTTTCACGATCCTCTCCAGCCACACCCGCCGGATCCGCATCATCGACTCATCCGGCAGGCCCAGCTCGGCCAGTGCCGCCTGGCCCTGCCCCTGCTCGGCCGAGATCACAAGCTGTGCGTACTCGCCCGCTGTGATCGGCCCGCGCTCCTTCTCGAGTGCCGCCACGTAGGCCGCGTCGTACGCTGACAGGAGCTTCTTCTTCCGGCGCGCGATCTCGTCCTGGATCTCGTCAAGCCACTGTTCGTGCAGCGACTGCCAATTCTTCGGCGTGAGCTTCTCCGCTTTGAGGATGGTGTCGCAGTCCGCCGGCCGCTGCGCGAGCTTGGCCGCAATGACTGCGCAACGCTCGATGGGGTAGGCCGCGAGAGGCGGTGCGGGCTCCTCCGGCGCGGGGAGCGGACCAGGCTTTTTCGCCTGGGTGTCAGGCTCGGGCGCCTCCTCTGCCGAGGGCTCCATCGCCCCCATGTCTGGCCTCGCCAGTGGGCCGAGCATGGCAGGAGGGGCGGGCTCCTTTGCCGTCAGGGGCGGAGACCTCGCATCGCGCTCAGGCGCGGGCGGCGCGTGCAGCGCAGGCGACAGCGCTGGAGGGATCGCGACAAGCGGCGGACGCAGCACGTTGTCAGGAGCCTCTGCTGGCTCCACCCCTCGCGGCGAAGACTCTGCTTGGTGACGTAGCGCAGGCTCAGCTCGCTCGCCCTGCACGAATGGCAACGCGGGTTTCGCGGCGACCAGTGAAGCCGCGCTGGTGGCAGTGGGCGCATCGGCGGGCGGCTGCGCCGCGGCTGCCGGAGTGGGTACCGCGGCTGCTCGTGGCGCGGCCTGAACGAACGCAGCGGCCGCGGCCTCGAGGTGCTGTGCCCGACTCGACGGGGGTACCACGGCCGCCGGCGGCGCGGACTGCACGAAGGGGGGGACTGCGAGGCGCTGCGCCGGGCTCGACGGGGGAGCAGGTTGGCCCGCGGGCACTGTGGGGAACGGTAGGGCCGGCCGGGAGACGGCGAGATCCTGATTCACGTCCAACGGCAGGGTGCAGGCCTCAGGGTCATCCTCGTCGTGCACGGCGCTATCGCCATCGTGCGCCTGGTCGTAGGGCGCTTGGAGCCCGATCTCGCTCATCGCGCCGCCGCCGGCCCGGCCGCTCGCGAGCCCCACTCCAGAACTGCTGGCCACGCCCTCGCTGTCGTTACTTACGAGGGTCTGATAAGGCTCCTCCAGCGCGACCAGGATCTGCCCGGCCTCTTGCGGCTCTCGGAGCGGGACCTGGCCGCGCCAGGTCACCGTGCAGATGCAGCGGTCGGTGTTGATCCAGAGCAGATCGGGCCACATGGCGACGCCCTGCAAGGGCTCGCCGGGGCGGTCGACGTAGGCGCGGGGGTGGAGCCCCGGGAGGCTCGTGACGAGGTGCGGGTGCTCGGGGTGGAGATGCTCGAGGATGAGCCGCTCGTCATTGCGGAGCGCGGTGGTCTGCTGGTCGACCGGCGCGGCGTTGAAGTAGCTGACGTCGAGGTCCGGGGGCAGGGGCTGACGGTGCCAGTCGTTGCCGGGGAACGCGGCCGCGTAGCGCCCCAGCTTCTGCCGGCGGGTGGGCCATCCGGAGGCAACGGGTCCAAATCCCACGGGCTCGATGACGTCGTCCGGCCCGATGACGACAACGCCTGGACGCTGGAGGTTGGGGAGGTTGCGTCGCCCGTGGATGTCGCGAGCATGGGGGGGCATGCCGACGGGGTTGGAGGTGCCGGGACCGCCGCCCGCGTACTCCCAGAGCAGCGGCATCCTGGTGAAGCGCGAGCTCTGCTCGAGGACGCCGTGCTGCGTGAAGCTGCGAGCTCCGTAGACCTCGATGGCCTTGTCGATGTCATTCACGATCACGCGGGCAGTGAGGGATCGGACTGCCGTGCCGTTGGGCGAGAAGGCGTGGCCAACGAGGACGACGTCCGCCCGGGCGCGGTTGGGGACGAAGTCGGAGGCCGCATAGAGACTCCAGCACGCGTCGTCGCGCCAGTGGCGGTCGGATAGGTGGAGCGGCTCCTGCTCGGCCGCGAGGGCACACACACCGGGGTACAGCTTGAACGTGCTTTTACAGACGAACGTCTGCATCCAGGCGCCTGGATGAGGTTGCCACACGACCAGGCCAACGGGGAGCTGCGAAAGGGAGACGACCTTCACTCCGCCGGCGATACTGCAACCATCAACACGAGGCGTCAATGTGTGGGCGTTCGACCGTCTGAACGGCCGCACCGGCGGAGCCCTGAGCGTACGATGCGCGCGGGCCCCTCTTGCGGACAGGGATGGCTGCCGGATAACATCGGCTGTCCGCTCTACAAGCGCAGGGTAGACCGGGCTAGGAATGCCCATGGCCGACACGCACCCGATCATCCGAAACAAGGGAACCGGACTGAGCTCGGGGGTCTACCGAGTCGAGGCGCAGATCGCGTCGGGCGACATGCTCGATGTGCGTCGCTTCCAGGTCACCGAGCGGATGTCCTCGCTCTTCGAGGTCCAGATCGTCGCCGTATCGGACAACCCGGATATCGACTTCGAAGCCGTCATCGGCCAGCCCATGACCTTCACCGCGCACGCGAATCAGACCCGCGTCTGGTCCGGACTGTGCAGCCACCTCCAGCAGGTGGCCGTCGAGGAGCGCTACCTCTCCACCTACGAGCTGACCCTGGTCCCGCGGCTCTGGCTCGCCACCCAGCGCCGCAACTACCGCATGTTCCAGCACAAGTCGGAGGTCGACATCGTGCTGCAGCTCCTCGGCGAGTGGGGCATCTCCCCCACGCGGCGGCTTGCCGGCGAGTACAAGAAGCGCAAGTACCGCGTCCAGTACGGCGAGAGCGACTACACCTTCATCAGCCGCATGCTGGAGGACGCCGGGGTGAGCTTCTACTTCGACAACGGCGGAGAGAGCCGGCTCGTCCTCGACGACCGCCCCCAGGCGAACGTCGCCCGCGTGCCCATCACTTACCGCGATCACCCGACCGACGCCGACCGCGAGCACGTCACCAAGGTCGTCGTCGGCCGCCGCCTGCGACCCGGCAAGTACACAGTGCGCGACCACGACCACCGGAGGCCCGCGAACTACAAGCTCCTGGCCACCGCCTCCGGCGCCGGCCCCGTGGAAGATCAGCTGGAGCGCTTCCATTATGTGCCTGGCGCGTTCCTGTTCGAAAGTCAAAAGGGTGAGAGCTCGCCGACAGCCGACGATCAGGGCAAGTACCGCGCGGACGAGTCCGAGGGCGAGGCGCTCGCTCAGCGTCGGCTGGAGGCGAAGCGCGCCTCGGCACGGGAGATCGTGTTCAAGACCAACGTCATCGATCCCGCACCGGGCGCCGTCCTCTCGTTCCTCGAGCACCCGAAGAGCGAGCTCGGTCCCGACAAGAAGCTGCTCGTCCTCGAGTCCCAGCTCTCCGGCGAGGTACCGGCCGAGTGGGAGCACTCCTGCGTCGCCGTGAGCGCCGACGCGCCCTACCGACCGCCGCTGCGCACGCGCAAGCCCCGCGCGCAGGGCGTCGAGAGCGCCACGGTGGTCGGTCCGCCCGGCGAGGAGATCCACGTCGACGAGTTCGGCCGCGTGCGCGCCCACTTCCACTGGGACCGCGAGAGCAAGATGAACAACGACTCGTCGTGCTGGATCCACGTCAGCCAGCCCTGGGGCGGCGCCGGCTTCGGCGGGACCAACCTGCCGCGCATCGGACAGGAGGTCATCGTGGACTTCCTCGGCGGCGATCCCGACCGGCCCATCATCGTCGGCCGCGTGTACACCAACCTCCAGAAGACGCCCTACTCGCTGCCCATGAACAAGACGCAGAGCGGCTGGAAGAGCAACTCGAGCCCGTCCACGTACGGCTACAACGAGATCATGTTCGAGGACAAGGCCGGTAGCGAGCTCGTCAGGATGCAAGCCGAGAAGGACCTCCACAAGCTGGTCAAGAACGATCAGGAGACGACGATCGGCCGCGACCGGACGACGGGGATCGGCCACAACGAGGACGTCACGGTCGGCAACAACGCCACGAAGAGCGTGCTGAATAGCCTGCGCGAAGCGGTGGGGATGATCCGCGCCCGCGCTGTGGGCGTCGACGAGGTAGTGCAGATTGGCCGGAATCAGACCATCGACGTCGGGGAGAAGATCGAAATCACGTGCGGCAAATCGAAGTTCGTGATGGACAAGGACGGCAACATCACGCTCAAGGGCGTTAGGATCCTGGTCGATGGGAGCGAGCATGTCCAGGTCTTCGGCGATCCGATCGATCTCAACTAGCCCTGAACGCGGTCGCAGAGAGCGGTTCGAGCCCGGAGCTTCATGCCGAGCCGCATCCCGCGGCGTCCCGTCCGGTGCCGTCCTTCTTGGTGTCCATGCAGGGACCAAGATCGAGTTCGTCATCGATCCTACCTGAGCAGTGCCATGCTGGCCGTGAATCGAACCGCCTTTGCTGCGACGCACCTCATCGACGGCACCCGCGTCGCCGTCCACCGCCGCTAGCCATGTTGGCCGCCAACGCGACCCCCTTCGCCGCGCTAGGGTTCGAGCAGAAGCACCGTGACGGCGCAGCCATGGCCGTCGTCGCGGCAAGGGGCACGCTTCTACTCTCGCCCGAAGGCCGGCTGTCGATCGCCCCCGATCAATCCTTGATCCTCGCCGACGAGTACGAGGGTGATCCGCATGCGACACCGATGCTCCGGGTCGGCCTGCTCATCCCTTTCAAGCCCGCGGCCGACGTCACCCTCCTCGCTGATGGCCACGCCCCCGGGGGCGTGGCCGCGCACGTCTGGCAGGTGGGCGCGCGCGTCGGGGAATACACGCGCTTCCTGAGGGCGTACGCGCCGCGCGCGTTCGAGCCGGACGCCGGCGGGTTTCGGCTTTCCACGGGAGAGCCGGCGGCCCGCGCGTCCATCGACTACCGATCGGCCGCCGGCGGCGTCGTCATCGGCGATCCCGAGGGCAACGTCGACGCGCGCAACCCCATCGGCCGGGGCGTCCTCGATCGCCGCCACACGCCGGCCGATCGCGCCTACCCCGCGCCCACCATCGACAGCGAGGCCGAGCCTGTGGGCGACCCGGCGGCGCGGCCAGAGCCGCAGGGCTTCGGGCCCGTGCCACCCTGGTGGCAGTTTCGCAGCCGCTTCGCCGGCACCTACGACGACGCCTGGCTGGCGACTCGCCACCCTCAGCTCCCCGCCGATTTCGACTATCGCTTCTACCAGACCGCGCACCCCGGCCTGGTCTTGCCCGGCCATCTCCGCGGCGACGAGCGCGTCGAGCTCCAGGGCCTCACGCCGGGGGGCGGCGCGCTCGCGTTCACGCTGCCCGGTCACTCGCTCTGGGCCTGGTTCAAGTGGGAGCGGGGGCGCCGCGTCCCGGTGCGCCTCCACCTCGATGGCATGCACATCGATGTCCGCGGCGAGCCGCCTTGGTCTGTCCAGCTCACCTGGCGCGCCTGGGTGGCCATGTCGCAGGGCTTCGATCGTATCGATCTCGCTGCCGCGAGCCTCGAAGAGGCCGCGGCGCTGCCGTGGTGTGACGAGCGAGGGCTCGTGAGCCCGGGGAGCGACGCATGAGCATCCCGCGCGAGGGCAGCCGCGACATAGGCGAAGGCATCATCGTCTCGACCTGCCCGGATGTCTGCAAGACGCCGGTCGGCCCGGCGCTCGTCCCCATCCCTTATTCGATCTACGCAAGGCAGAACCAGGCGGCCGTGGACACCGCGACCACCGTGCTGCAGACCGGCGATCGGTCGCACAACATGGGATCGAAGGTGACGACGTGCCAGGGTGATGAGCCGGGCAGCGGGCTCGGGGTCAAATCGGGCACGGTGGGCAGCGTCTGCGAGCCCAAGACCTACTCGCCCACCGTACGCATCGAGGGCAGAAACGCGATCCGCCACGACGACGCCTGGTGGATGAACGACCGCAACACCGAGGGGAAGCTCATCTTCGTGCGGGACACGCGGGTGATGAGCGCCAGCGACCGCCCGGTCCAGGTCGCCTTTCTCGACACGACGGGGGCCTACACGGGCACGGGCACGGCCACGACGCCGGGGAGCGTGCCCGCCGCGGGGCCCATGGGGGCGGCCGCCAGGCTCAACGCGCTGCTCGGCCTCGGTGCGCTGGGAGCAGGCCTCGGGGAGATGGCCGGTCAGTATTACATCGGCAATGAAGGCATGTTCGCCCGGAGCATCGATCAGCACCTTTATGGCCAGATGAGCGCCGACCAGCGGAGTGCCGCGTATGGATCGAGCGGCTGGTACTGGAACCAGGTAGATAGCACCAACAATCAGCTCTCGCTCAAGGCGGGCACCCTCGTCGACTTCCGCCAGATGACGCCCGAGCAGCTCGAGCAGCTCGTGAGGCAGCCGTGGCCCTCGGCCGAGAAGATCCGACAGAACGCCGAGCGCCTGCGGGCGCAGCGCGCGCGACAGGAGGAAAATGCGCGGCTCGCCGCCGCAGCGGGCAACGTGCGCGTGACGCGCGAGCGAGACCGGCCTTGCAACGTCGGCCCATACAGGACTATCCGCGGCACGTGCGAACCCGGCTACCAGGCGCACCACATCGTGCCCGACTACACCCTTCGTTATGGCACGAGGGCCGAGGGCGAGGCGGGGATGAAGCGCATCCCCAACTTCCCGTCATTCGGCGACGGGCCCGCCATCTGCCTCCAGGGCAACGCCGGCGACGACGGCTCGGAGCACTGGGAGGCGCACGGCGTGGACGCGAGCATCGCCCAGCTGGGCGTGAACGGCACGCCGCCGGGGACGACCGCCATCGGCAGCATCATCGACCTCTCGGAGAATCAGGTCGTCAACCTCCGCCGGGAGTGCGAGGCGCAGATCCGCGCCGCGGTGCAGGCGGGCTTCGCCGGGGTTGACCGCGCGCAGCTCGGCCGCACCACCATCATGCCGGCCGTGGCCGGGAGCCCGCAGTACGAGGCGCTCAGCACCGGCATGCGCCCGGGCGGTCGCTACTGAGGTCGAGGGAGACATCACCATGACGACGCCGCTCACCTTCACCCGCGCCAAGGCCGCGGCCGCGGACTTCCTCTGTGTCGCCGGCGTGCCAGACGGCCAGGAGCCCTTCACGCCGTTCACCCGGCTCTGCCGTTACGATGCCGGCGATGCGGGGCCGGTGAAGTGGTTCTACGACGACCTCCAGGTCGCGGTCACCTCGATCGCCCGCTTCACCCCCGCGCCCGGCGCGCCGACCTCGTTCTGCGTTCTCTCCGCCGAGGGAGACGTCGTGCTCGTGCGGCCACCGTTCCCGCGCGAGAAGATCCCCGGCGCCGGCATCACCTCGCCCGACGCCGAGCGCTGGGGGCGCCTCGCGCGCCTCCGCCCCGTCGGCGACCACCTCTACGCCTGCGGCGACGGGGGGCAGGTCTATCGCCGTGTCGGCGGAGACTTCGGCGCCGGCCGCTGGGAGCACCTCGATCGCTCGCTCTTGCAAGATCCCGAGGAGCGGGCCCGGGCGCTCCTGCGCGCGCCGAGCTCGCCGGCCGCGGAGCACAAGGTCTTTTACTGCGTCGACGGTCCACGCGAGGACGAGATCTACGTCACCGGGACGCGCGGCACGATCCTCGTCTGGGACGGCGCCACGTTCACCGCTCTCCCGCCCGTCACGGCCGCGGCGCTGGTGAGCATCTTCGTCGAGGACGAGAAGCGCATCTGGATCTGCGGGCGCGAAGGCACGCTCCTCCGCGGCAACCGGCGCGAAGGCTTCCGCGCGGTCGCGGTCTCGGGCCGGCGCCAGATGTTCACGTCGATCACCAGGCACGACGGCCGGATCTACCTGGCAAGCGGCGCCAATCCGCGCGGCCTCTTCACCTACGAGCGCGGCAGCCTCCGGCGAGTCTCGACCGGGCTCGTGCCCGAGATCGAGGACGCGCACACGGTCGACAGCGTCGGCGGCGCGCTCTGGGTCGTCGGCTCGAAGGACATCGTGCGCCTCGAGGGCAGCCGCTGGGAGCGGATCGACCACGTCGACAACGCTCCCATCCGTTGACACTTGACGGTCATCGTCATCGGATGATGTGCGCGTGGTTAGCGCGGGATGCCCCGCGAGTGGTGCGAGGTGAGGATGCGAATCGTCTTGTCGCGCCTACACGCATGACACCGCCCAGGCCCGGCGTGGAGGCAATCACCTCGGATCCGTACCCTGCGGCCGACGTCACCGAGCCGCCGCATCCGCACGCGCACGCGCTCGGGCTGGCCCTGGCGATCGCGGTCGTGACCCTGCGCCGATGACCGCCACCCGGTGCCCTTCCTCAAACACCGACGTCGCTGTGAAGGCGACCCCGACGGGGGGCTCACCGCTGCCTCCGCCACCGGTGCCGCCCGACCTGCAATCGTGGTACGGGGCGGCGGCGGTCCCTGCCACCCCGCCCGCTGCGCAGGAGGGTGCGGCGTCGCCTGCGCGAGACGGTGCGCACAGCGCCGAAGCGCCCGCCGGCGGAGAACGCACGCACAGCGCGGCGGCGCCGACCGCGCCGATCGCGCGCGGGATGTCGTCGCCGAGGGCGCCAGGAAGCGCGCGCGTGCAGGCGGTGGCGAGCAGCACGCCCGGCGGAGGCGATCGGCGTGGCTTTTCTGGCGGCAGCACCCGGGCTCGATGAGGAGCGCCGAGCCGTCCACGGGGACCTGGTGCTATCCTCGCTGAACGCAGCGGCGAGGCGGAAGTTGGAGGCGATGATGAAGAGCGGTTACCAGTTTCAGAGCGAGTTCGCGCGCAGCTACGTGGCGAAGGGCCGGCAGGAAGGCCGGAAGGAGGGAATCCTCGAGGCCAAGGCGCAGGCGGTGCTCGCCATCCTCGAGGCCCGCGGGCTGGAGGTCCCCGCCGAGGTGCGGGAACGCGTCCTCGCGAGCACCGACCTCGACGAGCTGGACCGCTGGATCCGCCGCGCCGCCGTGATCAGCGACGCCCAGGAGCTCCTCGCCACGACGGGCTCCTGAACCGACGCCCCGGGCTTCAGGAGCAGACGAGCGCGCTGCTCCTGTCGCTGGGCGGCGATGCAGGGTGTCCCCTGCCCTCCCTACTTCTCCGCGCTCGCTTCCCTGAGCACCGGCGGCAACGCCATCAGCCCCGGGCGCGGCCGATACCCCGGCTTCCGGTACGACAGGATCGGGTTCGTCTCGCTTTTCAGAACGAGAACACACCGCTCTCGCCATGTCGTCCGAGTGAAGGCGCCGGGTGTCCAAGCCGGAGCTGAATCGGAGGGCCAGCCACGCAAGAGCCACACCGGACACCATGTCCGAGGCATCGGTACGGCGTTGGCGACCGTCGAGGGCTTGATTCCGCTCGTGCGCCCGAGCGCCGTCCCCTCTCGTTCAGCCCCGTGCCATGACCGTCGGGGCACCCATGGGTCACACGGCGTGACGACCTCACGGAGCTGCCCGGAATTCATGAGTGGGAGGGTGCCGCTCGGCCCCTGCGGGATCGACCGCATGAGCCTGGCGCGCCACGCAAATCCAGCATGATTGCAACCACTCGTGAGACCACTCCATGCCCTCAGTGACCCATGAAGCCCTGGTCGAGCTGTTCAAGAACCGGCCGACGCTCGCCGCCGAGATGCTGCACGACGCGCTCGGCCATCCGGTTCCGACCTTCACGGAGGCGCGCGTCGAGTCCTCCGACCTCACCGAGATCGTGCCCTCCGATCGCCGCGCGGACGTGGTCGTCGTGCTGCTGGTCGGCGAGCAGCAGCAGCCCGCGATGGCGATCGTCGTCGAGGTCCAGCTCGGCGTGGACCCGGACAAGCCCTACGTCTGGCCCGTGTACGTCACCCAGACGCGCGCCCGGCACCGCTGCCCAACCGGGCTGCTGGTCGTGACGATCAACGCGGCGATGGCGCGCTGGAGCGCGCGGCCGATCGACACCGGCCACCCTGGCTGGACGCTGACGCCGCTGGTGCTCGGGCCCCAGCGCGTCCCGGTCGTCACCGACGCCGGGCAGGCGAAGGCGGCGCCCGAGGTGGCCGTGCTCTCGGCCATGGCGCACGGACAGAGCGACGCGGCGGAGGCGATCGGCGTGGCTTTTCTGGCGGCAGCACCCGGGCTCGATGAGGAGCGCCGGGCCGTCTACGGGGATCTGGTGCTATCCTCGCTGAACGCAGCGGCGAGGCGGAAGTTGGAGGCGATGATGAAGAGCGGTTACCAGTTTCAGAGCGAGTTCGCGCGCAGCTACGTGGCGAAGGGCCGGCAGGAAGGCCGGAAGGAGGGAATCCTCGAAGCCAAGGCGCACGACGTGCTCGCCATCCTCGAGGCCCGCGGGCTGGAGGTCCCCGCCGAGGTGCGGGAACGCGTCCTCGCGAGCACCGACCTCGACGAGCTGGACCGCTGGATCCGCCGTGCCGCCGTGATCAGCGACGCCAGGGAGCTCCTCGCCACGACCGACTTCTGAGAGCGCCTCGCGCACCTGGAGCGGACAAGCGCGCTGCTTCTGTCCTGGCAGACGATGGCAGGCCGACGGGCGCCAGCCGACTTCTCCGCCCTCGCTCCTTGAGCGCCGGCGGCAGTGGCGGTAGCCACGGACGCGAGCGTGGCCCAGATCGGCGTGGGTGCCGGCGGTGAACGGTGAACGCTGGCGATCATGGGGCCGCGGTCTTCATCGATCGGACGCGGGACGCGATGATCACCGACAGGTGAGCGAGGCGACTGTCTCTACTGCGGGAAGTTGCCCCGGATCAGCAGAAAAACCGCCAAACCGCCAAGGACGCCAAGGGGAGAGGGGAAAGGCGGCTGTCCGGGCATCCCCCCCTATTCTCGGTTCTCTTGGCGCCCTTGGCGGCTTGGCGGTTCGCTTCCCCGGCCGCCTTCCCGCAGTAGAGCTACGGCGCCAGAGGTGAGTCAGCTGTCGGGAGCTCTCCGGGACCAGCGCTCGCCGGTCGGGCGGGCTCGGGGTCGTCCGTCAGGGACCCGTGAACCCCGAGCTCAGGGCGATTCCCCGTCATCGCCCGCCTCGCCGTCTCCCGACTCGTCCTCCTCCGACTCACCGCCTGCCGGCTCGGCCTCCTCCGACTCGCCGCCCTCCTCCCCCTCCTCTTCTCCTCCGCCGTAGGCGCCGCGGGAGGCGGGGAACGGCGCATAGTCCTTCATCTTGTCGGTGCCCGCGTACCAGTACTCCGCGGCGGCGCGCAGCCTCCGCTCGGCGTTCACGACGAGGGTGTACGCGGCGTCGCGGAGCTTGCGCGAGCGCACCGCCTCGAGAGAGAGCTTCTTGTCGGCGAGCATGCGCGCGAGCACCGGCGAGAGCTCGCGGAGGCGGTCCGCCGCGGCGCCCTCGCCGCGAGGCGCCTTGTGGACGGCCTCCGCGTGCTCGGCGCAGAGCAAGAGGAGATCGGAGGCGTCCTGGACCAGATCCGCGTCGCCGCTGCCCGCCCGGATCGCCATGAGCCGCTTTTGCCCTTCTGGGCTCTTCTTGAAGCGGAGATCGAAGAAGCGGAGCAGCGATTGCTTGATCTGGACGGCCTCGGCGGCCGGCTTCACGAAGGCCGCGGCGGCCCGCTCCTGGCGCTGCTGCGCCGCCTGCCAGCGCGATTGCACGACGCGCAGGAGCTCGATCTTCTCACGAAGCCCGCCGATCTCCTCGCGCGTGAGCGGGGGCTCGCCCTCGGCGAACGGCGTGCGCACGAGATCCGCCGCGTCGCGCTCGGCGGCGAGCTGAATGCGGCTCGACCAGATGACGCGCCGAGCGAGCTTGCCTGGAAAGAAGGAGGCATTATCGCCGAGCGACTCGGCCTCTCGGAGCAGCTCGGCCTCTCGCTCGGCGCTCAGCGTGAGCTCGGGCGCGCCGCCCGACGGCCGGCGCGCGCCTCCGGCGTCGCTCGAAGCGCGCGAGCTCTGGGCGTTCTTGGTCCTGGATGAAGCGGCGGTGGGTGCCTTCGGTGCCATGGCGTTGAGATGTCTCCTTGTCGAGGTCAGCGCCCCTCCGAGCAGAGGCGCGGTCGCTCAATGAGGAAATCGGCGGCGCCGAGGATTCGGGTCACAGGAGAGCACGATACCGACGCTCTCGTCGCAAGATCGCAAGGAGACGGAGGCGCCGCGCAAGCGGACACCGAGGGTGCGCAGCAGCGGTGCAGCAGCGGCAACGGCCATGCGCAGGCGTCGAGCCATGGCGACCCAGGGCAGCAACCGGGCGTGCAGAGGGGCGCTGGGGCAGCACAGGAACCACGCGATCGTACGATAGGACACCCCAATGGGTGCGCAGGAGGGTCGCGAGGGCCGCGCAGGAGTCACCCGATCGTACGATAGGACACCCCAATGGGTGCGCAGGAGGGTCGCCCGGGCTGCGCAGGAGGGCGCCGAGGCCACGCAGGAAGGTCGCCGAGCCTGCGCAGCAGGGCCACCGGAGCTGCGCAAGCGAGCGCCGAGGCCGCGCAGGAAGGTCGCCGGGCCTGCGCAGCAGGGCCGCCGGGACTGCGCAGCAGGGCGCCGTGGCTGCGCAGCAGGATTGCCGGTGCCGCGCAGGAGGGCGTCGAGGCCGCGCAGCAGGGCCGCCGGGACCGCGCAGCTCGTTCCGTCGCGCTCAGCGCACCAAGCCCGCCCCCCCCTCCACCCCCCAACGGTCACCAACGTGCTCGTGAACGTGGACGTGGTGACTGCTGGGGGCCGGGCTTGGTGCGCTGAGCGCGATGGAACGAGCTTGGTTAACACCGAGGGGGGCTTCCCCTCGCTCCCCCCTACTTCTCCGCGCTCGCCTCCTTGAGCGGCGGCGGCAGCGCCGGCAGCCCCGGGCGCGGGCGATACCCCGGCTTCCGGTACGACAGGATCGGGATCGCCTCGTTCTTGTACGGCGCGCGCTCCCCCGGCTTCGGGCACTGATCTCGCACCCAGTACACATCGAACGCCACGATCTCGTCCTCCGGCCGCCCGGTCCGCTCATGATACCTGAGCAGGTAGTCCTGGAGGCCCGGCTTGCGAAACGCCTTGTTCCGATCGAGCCGGATCCGGTTGAAATAGTCCTGCCGGATCTGCCCGAGCCCCAGCCCCCGCGCGTCGGAGAGGTTCAGATCCGGCGGGAGCCCGGTGAACGGATCCACATGCCGGCCGTCGACCGTGATCGCGTCCACGCTGATCGAACCGTCCTCCGTGATCGGGTTCGGCGCGAACATCCCCCAGCCCTGCAGGATGCGCGGATACACGATCGTCGCCTGCACGAACTTCGGCTGAGTGTGCTTGAGGAACGCCGGAACGCTCTTGTTCTCGTTGATGGCCTGGCTCACCGCGCAGAGCCCGAGGTACGCAATCACCACCTCCCGCGCGATCGTCCTTCCGCGGGCGAAGCGCTCCGCGAGCGGCGACGGGCTCTCCACCCCGCCCGCACCCCGCCCGCGCGGCGCCCGATCCAGCCCGAAATACCGCGCGATCCCGTCGCGCCGCCTCGAGACGACCCCGAGCAGCGCGCCCGGCGCGCCGAGGGCCAGCGCCCAGACGAACGGCCAGGCAAAGCGACCTCCTGGGAGCGCCTGCACGATCTCGCGCAGCGCCGCCGCACCGCGGAACACCCGCCCATCCGCCGGGTCGCTCGCGTCGCGCACCTCGAAGAGCTCCGGCCGGGGCTCCCCTCCCCCGGCCGCCTCCGCGCCGCCCGCCGGGACCGCGCGCGCCTCCTCGAACCGGAGCAGCTCCAGCGCGTCGAGCCGGACAAGGAACCGCATGAGCGCGAACGCGAGCGGCGAATCGCCGTCATAAACGACGACCCGGGGCTCCGCGCGGCGGCGATACCAGCGCGCGAGCGCGTCCCAGTGCTGCGCCGTCGGCAGCAGGAACGACCAGGCGATCATGAACCACGAGAACGGGCCGAGGCGCATCATCACCCCGAACGTCCCGTGCAGGGCCCACATCCCCCCCATCGCGAGCGCCCGCGTGAAGCGGCGGCCATAGGGCGAGAGGATCCACGTGATGAGCAGCGCCTCGAGCACCAGCACGCCCCAGGTGAGCCCCTTCGTCGCCCAGAAAGGGATGAGCTCCCGCGCGAGGACGGCGAGCCCGGTCACCATGCGATCGAGGTGCAAGACGTAGTGCACCGTCTCGCCGCGACGCCAGATCTGGCCCGACTTGTTGACGACGTTGAAATAATAGATGGTCGCCAGGTTCAGGATCGCGAGGAGCACGATCCCCGAGACGTACGGCCGCTCGGCCCACTCGGGGCGCCTCCGATCCGCGAGATCGGCGGCCGTCCGCTCCCGCCGCTCGCGGAACGAGCGGATCAGCGCGTCGATGGAGAAGCGCCTGCCGGTCGGCATGAACATGGCCCAGCAGGTGATGATGTTCACGACGACATAGCCGCCGTTCTCGATCATCACGATCCGGTTGTCCCTGCTCGCCACGAGCACGAACGACAGGATCGAGAACAGCCGCGTGTTCCATCCGACGAAGAAGCAGAGGAAGCAGAAGAGCGAGAGCGCGAACGCGACGTGGACCTCTCCCGTCGACGAGAACGCGTGATACAGGCTGAAGTTGTATCCGCTGCTCGGGTGGAAGAGGTGATAGTGGTTGGTGAGCACCCCGTCGTTGCTGTAGATCCAGCTCGCCTCGGCCCAGTGGCGCACGCAGTCGGCCGAGAGGAGGAAGCCGAGCACCAGCCTGAACAGGCCGAGCGTGCGCACGTCGATGGTGCAGTAACGCTCCTTGATCCATCGCCCCGCGCGCCGGAGGCGCCCCTCGACCGGACGCCTCGGAGCCCCGCCCCCGGGCGCCGGCGGCGCGCCCTCACCGCGCGGCACGCTCTCCGGCGGCTCGCGGTCGCCGGGCGGAACGTCCCCTGTCGGCGCGCCCTCACCGCGCGGCGCGCTCTCCGGCGGCTCGCCGTCGCCGGGCGGAACGTCCCCTGTCGGCTCGCCCTCACCGCGCGGCGCGCCCGCGCCACCTCCGAGCGCCGCGTCGGGTTCCGCGGCGCCCGGGTCCTCGTCAGGCCGACCCATCCGAGCGCCTCAGTTCGGCTTGCCGTGGTGCCGGAGGACGCTCGGCGCGATGGGTAGACCCCGCTCGCCCAGCTTTCCCGTGCCGCCCCGCGAGTGCGAGAACAGCTTGTCCCGCTCGAAGCTGCTCGGCGCGGGCTCGCCCGGCGCGGGGATCGGCGCCGAGACCCAGTACGCATCGAAGCCCGACAGCGACGCCTCGCGCCCCTTCCCGGACGCCTGGGGCCCGCCCTTGGCGAGGTAGTCGCGGAAGGCCCGCTGGTAATCGGACCACTCCGGCCGCCGGATGCGATCGAGGTAATCGGACCAGAGCTGGCCGAGCCGCGCCCCGGAATGCCCCGCGGGCTGGAGCCGCGGCTCCTCCCCGGTCAGCGGATCGATCGGCTCCGACGCGCGCGTCTGGCCGTCGATCACCATCAGCGCGTTGTCCCGCGGCGGCTCGGGCGCCATCACGTTCCACCTCGCCAGCATGCGCGGCCACGACGCCACGCCCGCGAGCACCGCCCCCTGCGGGACGGCCGCCGCGCCGGGCAGCGGGTTCTCCTTCGCCGTCTGCGCCAGCACCGCGGCGAGCACCACGAGCACCGCCGCCTCCCGCAGCGACCCCAGCGCGAGCCGCGCCGTCCGCACCGCCGGCGCAGGGACGTCCGGAGCAGGGCCCGCGTCGCCGCCGTCCGCCTCACCCTCGTCGGGCAGCGGGACCCCGCACGCCTGCCGCCCCAGGAGCTCGCTGATGCGGTGCCTGCGGGCCGCGACCACGTCGTAGAGCGCGTTCAGGAGGTGCGAGATGCCCGGCAGCTTGAGCGGCCAGGCGAGCCAGCCGAGCGGCAACGCCAGGAGCCCTTCGGTCACCGCGGCGCCCCGCGTGTACACGCGCCCCTTCCGGTCGATCGCGAGCGCCGTCCGCTCCACGAGCTCCGGCGTGACCTCCTTCGGCATCGGCACGCGCTCCTCGGCCCCCGTCTGGTTGCGGACGTAGAGCTCGTCGAGCGTCACATTGCCCTGGAACGTCAGGTGCTCGCGCAGATCGAGCCGCTTGACCAGCCGCGCCAGCAGCAGGCAAACACCGCAATCGGCGTCGTACACGAGCGTGCGCGCGCGCCCCTCGCTCCAGGAACGCTCGTACGCGTCCCAGAGCTCGCCGGGCAGCACGAGCGGCGCCGCGGCGGCGAGCGCCCAGCCGAACAGCCCGAGATCGAAGAAGACCCCGAGGATCAGCCCGTGCAGGACCATCAGCGCGGCCGCGACCCCGCGCGTCCAGCGGAAGAGCGCCGGGACGAAGAGCAGCGCCGGGATCGCGAGCTGCATGGCCCACGTGCCGAACGTGAGCCCGCGCAGCGTGCCGAGCGGCAGGACGTCGCGGAGCCAGACGCCCGCGTCGCTCGCCAGGCGCTCGGCGTGGAGCGCATAGTAGAACGCCGTCCCGTCGCGCCACGCCTCGCCGCGCTGCTGGAGCGCCGTACAGAGGTAGATGAGGGCGAGCTGCAGCAGCACGGCCAGCGCGGCGAGCGACGTCGGCGACCACCCGGGCAGGCGCTCGGCCGCGATCTCGGCCTCCGAGGCCCTCGACCTGTCGTTCAGCTCCGTGTCGCGCTTCTCGTCCCGCAGCGCGAGCGAGGCGCGGAGGCTGTCGAGCGACAAGCGGCTCCCGCACGGCAAAAACGCCGTGAGCGCGAGGATCGCGATCGCCGCGTAGTTGCCGGCGTTCTCCAGCAGGACGTTCCTCGACGTCAGGCTCACCAGCACGAGCAGCGAGAGCACATGGAAGACGCGCGTCCGGTGGCCGATGAGGAACAGGGCGTAGACGACGAGCGCCAGCGAGAAGGCGAAGTGGGCCTCTCCCTCCGTCGAGATGGCGTGGAACAGGCTGAAGACCTGCTGTTTGCCCCGGAGGTTGAAGAGGTGGTTGTGGTTCGGGAGGACGCCCTCGTTCGAGTAGAAGTCCCGCACCCATCGCCACCGCCCGAAGAGGTCGGCGATAAGGACCAGCCCGAAGGTGATGCGAAACAACCCGAGCGAACGGGCATCAAGACGCAAGAAGTGATCGCGAAGTGATTTCACGGAGAGTCCTCGACACGGAATCCGTAATCCGATGCGTGCTCGATCTCAGGGACGCTCGGCTTACGCAAGAGCAGGGAGCGCACCGTCCAGAGATCGCCGAAGACGCGGTAGCGCAGCGCGGTCTGGTCGAGGTAATCGACGCCCGCGGAGCCGCCCGTGCCGGTGCGCCGGCCGATCACCCGCTCGACCATCCGCGCGTGGCGCTGCCGCCAGATGAGCATGGCCTGCTCCATCTCCAGGATGCGGTCGAGCACCTCGCGCGGCCACGCGAGGCGGGGCAGCTCGCGGTAGCTCTCGATGAAGACGATCGCCGCGCGGACCGCCCGGCGCTTCTCGCGCGTGGCCGCGTCGGCCGCCGGATCGTCCTCGGCGAGCAGGAACGCCTCGGCGGCCGCGCTCTCCGCCTCGTAGCGCGCGCGGAGCCGCTCGACGTCCGGCGGGGTGAGCGCCTTGTCGATCGCCATCTGGACGCGGCGCTCGTTCTCCTGGCGCATCGAGCGCGTGTAGCTGCGCAGGAAGCCCACGACGCCCTCCGGCTCGCTCGATCCGTCGATCGGCGTCCGCGAGAGCCACTCGTCCAGGAAGTGCTTGAGGCTCGGCCCGCTCGCGAGCCTCGCCTCCACCCGGCGCGTGGCCGCCGAGGGCGCGCCGTCCGCGGTCTTCAGCGCCTCCTTGTAGCTGCCCTCCCGGCCGAGCGGGATCCGGAGCGCGTCGTCGAGGCCCAGCAGGAGCTCGATCTCGCGCAGCTGCGCCGACTGGAAGCCGCTCGCGGGGATGAGGCGATCGCGGAAATCGAGATAGTCGCGGGTCGTGAGCGTCTCCATGACCCGGAAGTGCTCGATCGCCTGCTCGAAGATGGTGACGACCCGCCGGAACGAGCGCGCCGCGGAGGCGAGCTTCTGATCGGGCACGGGGTTCTGGCGGAAGAGCTCGCGCGCCGAGGTGAGCTCCCGGAGGATGAGCTTGAACCAGAGCTCGTAGATCTGATGGACGACGATGAACAGGGCCTCGTCGTTGCCGACCTTCTGCTCGTCGTCGTCGAATCCACCCTGGAGGGCGAGCAGCTCCTCGACGTGGATGTAATCCCAGTAATTCATGTCCTTGGTGATTCGAGAGGCGCCGCGGGCGGGGTTCGCGCGGCGTGTTCGCAGCAAGCGGTGCGCCCGCGCCACGAGCGGCGCCGGGAGTCTACTTCCCGCCCCCCAGAAAACGGAAGGGCCTGGCACGGGTCGCACGGATTGCGCGCCTGCGCAAAAAGCAACGGGATGCGCCGCCGGGCGAGCGCGCGCGGCGTGGAGGGCGCACGCGGGCGGCCTCCACCGCGGAGCGCGCGCTGCGCGCTCAGGGCGCGCTCGCGGCGCCGGGGGGCGGATCGGCCGGGGCGCGCCGCACGCCGTCGGGGCCCACGTCGACGGGCGGCGCGTAGCTCTTGAGCTCGGCCCGCTCGTGGCTCGCGCCGCCCGCGGCCTCGATCACCACCACGCCGACGTCCGGGCAGAACGTCGACACGTAGCGCGCGGGCCTGTCGCCGAGGCGCTCCTCCACGGTCTGCACGCACCCCGTGAACCGCCCCGCGGGCACCTCGATCGCCACGTCGACCGCGGCGATCCGCGCGCGGCCGCCGTGCTCGCCGGTCCAGGTGGTCCCCGGCGCGATCGGCTCCTTGAGCACGAAGACGCCCGTGTCGCCGCGGATCACGCCCTCGCCGGTGAACTCGAAGCGCTTCACGCCCGAGGGGAACCGGAGCTCGCCGCGGCGCGCGTCCGCGCGGTGCACGCGCGCGACGAGGAGGCCCTGCTCGCCGCCCTCGCTCAGGGTCGCGTAGTGGTAGATGTGCCCGTCGACGAGCGGGAAGTAGCGCTCGGCCCGCGTGCCCGAGGCGGCGCCCCGCTGCCCGTCGGGCGCCGCGTTCCACGCCGCGGGCCGATCCGGGCCGGGGGCGCCCCCGCAGGCGATCAGCGCGAGCGCGAGCGCGGCGAGCCACCGCGCGGGGGGGCGGCCTGAGGGACGTCCGGGCTCGGCGTTCACCGCGCTGCCTCCTCGGTCGTCACGGGGCCGCGTGGCCGTGGGACCAGTACCAGAGCGCGAGGAACGCGAGCAGCGCCATGGCCGCGACGAGCAGCACGACGGCGAGCGGGTCGGGGTCGATCCGGCGCAGCAGCGCCCGCGCCGCGCGGCGGATCTCGTCGCGCTCGGCCTCCTTCGCGAGCCGCCCCGCCTCAGCGCGGACCAGCGCGTAGTCACCGCGCTCGAACGCCTCCTCGAGGCGCTCGATCTCGGGATCGCGAGGGCGCGCCGGCGCGGCGTCGCCGGGGGGCGGCGCCGCCTTCTCGTCGCGCCGCTTCCCGCGCTTCTTCGGCGGGCGCCGCGGCTCGGCGTCGGCCTGCGCGTCCGGCGGCGAGCCCGGATCCGGCTCGGGCCGGGCGTCGGTGTCGGCCTGCTCCGTGTCGGTCACGTACAGCTCTCGGTGGTGATGTGGGCCATGGCCGAACCCGCGGCAGATCCCCGGGACGGCGCAGGCTACCTCAGGCCCGGCCGCGCGTGCCCGAAAAAGGCCCGAAAAGGCGCTGTCCGCCGGCCTACTCGAACGGCAGCCGGTCCCGCTGCCGATCGACCTCGGCCGGATCCGGGCGATCTCGCCACGGGACCATCGCCTCGCCCTCGCCGCTCACCACGCAGCGGAGCGCCTCGCAGGCGGCCCGGTAGTACGCCTTGCGGCCGCAGCCGACGGCCTTGAAATGGCCGCCGAGCTGCTCCTCGATGCGGACGTCCTTGTCGGCGCAGTCGAGGTCGGAGGTGGCGCGCGCCCGGACCATCGGCATCGCGTTCGCTGGCACGTTGGACACGCTGCACGCCAGCGAGAGCGCGCCGGCGAGAAAGGCGGAGAGGGGAGCGAGGGTGGCGAGAGGGGGCGGGCGCACGGCGGGAGCGTAATGCACCGTTCGGCTCGAAATCCCGAGAAATAAACCGCGGCGAGCCGGCGAGCCCACCGCGCTCGCCCTCGATCCCGGCGCCCTCCGCCTCTCGCGCGGCCTGGCCCGCCCGCTCCCTCCGCCCCGTCGCGCACGCTCCGCCCCGTCGCGCACGCTCCGCACACGCGCCGCAGAGCGGCGGTCACCCGCACAGGAGACGGGTCCAGATCGGCGTTTTCGGCGCGGAAGCGCACTCCAGTGCGCTGAGCACCGAAAACGCCGAGATGGGCCCGTATCCGAAGCGGGTGACCGCCGCTCTCAGAACTGGAAGTATACGAACGGCACCGCGGCCGCGCTCGCGGCCTCGTGGAGCCCGATCGCGACGAGGAACAGCAGCGCGCCCTGCACCGGCGCAGGCGCCGCGATGAAGGCGCCGCGGGCGCGCTCGTAGAGGCGCTCCGGCACGTAATGGGACAGGAGCGCGACCCCGAGGAGCGCGACGAGCACGGGCGGGAGGTTCGGGTGGAAGGTCGTCAGCGTGCCGATCTGCCGCAGGATGAGCACGGCCTGCGAGAACGTCGGCACGCGGAAGAAGATCCACGCGAAGCAGACGTAGTGGAACGTCAGCAGCACGCACAGCGCGCGGAGGGGGACGCGGGAGAGGGGCGAGCTCGCGGTCGCCCCGCCGCGCTCGCCCTCGCCGGCCGATCGCCGGCGCTGGACGGCGCGCTGGAAGGCGCGCGTCACGGCGAGGCCGAGGCCGTGGAGGAAGCCCCAGAAGACGAAGTTCCACGATGCCCCGTGCCAGAGGCCGCCGAGCAGCATCGTGATCATCAGGTTGCGGTACGTCGCCAGCTCGGAGCCGCGGTTGCCGCCGAGCGGGATGTACAGGTAGTCGCGGAGCCAGGTGGAGAGCGAGATGTGCCAGCGGCGCCAGAAGTCGGCGAGGTTGTGCGCCTTGTACGGCGCGTCGAAGTTCTTCGGGAACCGCACGCCGAGCAGGAGCGCCGAGCCGATCGCGATGTCGGTGTAGCCCGAGAAATCGCAGTAGATCTGCGCGGCGTAGCCGTAGACGCCCGCGAGGACCTCCAGGGCCGAGTAGTTCTCCGGGCGCTCGAACACGCGATCGACGAGGTTGAGCGCGAGCTGGTCGGAGAGGACGACCTTCTTCACGAGGCCGATCGCGATGAGGAACAGGCCCTCCCCGCCCTCCTCGAGGGTGAGGCTCGGGGCGCGCTCGAACTGCGGGAGCAGGTCCCGCGGGCGGACGATCGGCCCGGCGACGAGGTGCGGGAAGAAGGCGACGAAGAGCAGGTAGCGGAGGTAGCTCTTGTGGGGCGGGAGCTCGCGCCGGTACACGTCGACGACGTAGCTCATCGACTCGAACGTGAAGAACGAGATGCCGACCGGCGGCAGGAGCACCCGGAACGCGTGGCCCACGCTCGCCGGCTCGCCCGTGAGCAAGGCGCGGAGCGCCGCGGCGTTCTCCAGCGCGAAGTTCCAGTACTTGAAGAACCCCAGGAACCCGAGGTTCAGCGCCACGGTGGCGATGAGCATCGCGCGCCGCGCCCGGGGCCGCTCCTCGCGGGCGATCGCGCGGGCGAGCAGGAAGTCGACCGTGGACGAGGCGAAGATGAGCGGCAGGTAGCGCCAGTCCCAGGCCGCGTAGAACCCGTAGCTCACGAGCAGCAGGAACACGAGGCGCGGCCAGGCGCCGGCGTACCGCACGAGCGCCCACGATCCGACGAAGACGGCGGCGAAGAACTCGGCGTAACGGAGGGTATTGAAGAGCACGGCCGGTCGGAGCCCGGGTCAGGGTGCGGCGAGGGGCGCGGCGCGCGGCGGGGCCGAGCGCGTTGTCGAGGAGGAGCGGGCTACCCGGGCGGTGGGGGGCCGTCTACCACGGGGAGCGCGGCGCGGTCGCGCTCCCCGCGCCCCGCGGCGCGGAACGGCGCGACCGTACCGCGTGCGCGGGGAGCGCTGGAAGCGCGGCCACACACGGCCACGCGGCCACACACGGCCACGCGGCCACACACGACCACGCGGCCCCACGCTGCCACGCGGCGCCACGGTCAACGGCGCCATGGCGCTGCGCCATGTTGAACGGCGCCCCGCGTCGTGCCAAGGATGGATCCGATGCTGGGTCGCCTGATCCTCGGGGTTGTGAAGGGGCTCATCGTGGGGGGCCTGCTGGGCTTCGCGCTGGCGAAGCTCGGCTTCGCCGCGCCCATGGCGATCGTCGCCTACCTGGCCGCGGCGCTCGCCGGGGTCCTCGTGGGGCTGGTCGCGGGCAAGCCCATCTGGGCGAAGGACGCGAAGATCGAGGCGGGGATGAAGGCCTTCGTCGGGGCGCTGCTCGGCGCTGGCCTGATGTACGCCGCGCGCAGGTGGCTCACGGTGCCGGTGCCGGTGCCGCTCGGCGAGCTCGGGGGCGCGAACCTGTCGCTCGGCGAGGCCGCGGGGGGCACCGGGACGTTCGGCGGCCTGGCGATCACGTCGCTCGCCGCGATCGCCGCGCTGCTCGGCGGCTTCTACGAGGCCGACAACGACCCCTCGGACGAGGAGAAGCCGGGCGCGAAGCCGGCGGTGAAGGCGGCGGCGGGAGGCAACAACAAGCGCATCGCCGCCTCCGCCGCGGCGGACGAGCTCGACGACGACCTCGAGGTCGAGCCCGAGAAGAAGCGCGCGAAGAAGTAGCCGGTGCCGTTCGCGCGGGCCCTCCTCTACGCGGCGTCGCTCGGCGCGCTCGCGCTGGTCGCGCGCTCGCTGCTCGTCGCGCCGGTGCCCATCGCGGTCGCGGGCGCGGCCATCGCCGGCTACCTCGCGCTCGTCCTGTGCGGGGTCTTCTTCCTCGGGCTCGGCATGTTCGTCGACGTCGTGAAGCGCGGCCCGCCCGGCGCGCGGGGCGTGGCGCTGACCTTCGACGACGGGCCGAGCCCGGAGCACACGCCGGCGGTCCTCGCGCTCCTCGACGAGGCGGGCGTGAAGGCGACGTTCTTCGTCATCGGCCGCAAGGCCGAGGCCCACCCCGAGCTCGTCCGCGAGATCGCGGCGCGGGGCCACGCCATCGCCCTGCACAGCCACGCGCACGACCGGCTCTTCTCGCTGCGCTCGGCGCGCCGGGTCGAGCAGGACCTCCGGCAGGGGCTCGACGTCATCGAGCGGATCACCGGCGCCCGCCCCACCCTCTTCAGGCCGCCGGTCGGCCACACGAGCCCGCGCATCGCCCGTGTGGTGGACGCGCTCGACCTCGACGTCATCGGCTGGTCGGCGCGGGGGTTCGACGGGCTCGCCGGGGCGGACCCCGGGCGGGTGGCGGCGCGGATCATCCCGGGGCTCCGCGACGGGGCGATCGTGCTGCTCCACGACGCGGCCGAGCGCGACGACCACGCGCCCGCGGGGCCCCTGGCGCTCCCGCGCATCCTGGCGGCGATGGAGAAGCGCAACCTGGTCGGGGTCCGCGTCGACGCGTGGCTCGACGACGGCGCGCGGGACGACGGCGCGGCGTAGCGCGGGCGCGCGGCGCAACCTCTCCACGAAGCCGCGCCGCGACGCCAGCCCTCCGGCGGCGCGATCACTCCAGGCGGAGCCGAGCCAGGGCGAGCACCTGCCTGCCAGCGGGGTCGCTCGAATCCACGACGCTCCCGGCCAGGAGCAGGCGCCCCGCGGCATCGAGCGCGCAGCGCTTCGGCGAGAACGGGAGGGAGAGCGCGAGCGTGCCGTCGTGCGCTCCGTCCGCCGAGAAGCGGAGGGCGACCGGCCCTGCGGCCTGGTCGCCGGCGACGACGAGGCGGCCTCTCCGGTCGAGGAGGAGGCACGACCACGCGGCGTTGCTCGACGCCTCGCTCTTCAGCACACCCGACGCGCCGAAGGAGGAGTCCAGTCCGCTGCCGTCGGCCTTGATTTTCACGATGGCCGACGCCGGTGACTCGGGGTTGGTCGAGACGAACCCGACATAGGCATTCCGCCGCGGATCGGTGACGATCGCGAAGGCCTTCTGTGCTGTTCCCAGCCCGAGCGCGTCCAGGTCAACGGAGGCGTAGCCGCTGTCCGCTCCGAAGCCGGTATCGCGGGATACGCCATCGCCCCCCTCGATGAAGCGGATGACGTCGGCGCTATGGGAGCTGACGACATAAACGAACCCGTCGCGCGCCGTGGCAGCGAACGACTCGTAGATAAAAAAGGGAATGCTGATGTTCTCGAACGTGGGCTCCGACCCGGGCCTGACGTCGCCGAAGTAGAGCCCGTCGGCGTCTCGCGTGGGGGTCAGCACGCGATGCAGCTGGTTGCCAGCGCTGCTCGGAAAGATGAACGAGCTCCAGACGTCGCTGCTCCCTCCGTTCCCGGACGGGATCAGCGTCGAGCCGGAGGGCGCCACATGCGCGACCCAGAGCCGCGTGATCGGGGTTGCTGTCTCTCTGTCGTTGTGCCCGACGCGCACGACGATGTTCTCGTGGTCCTCGTCGATGTAGGCTCCGAGGATCCGATCATGGCTGGTGCCGCGGTCGATCGGGAGGACACCCCGCCCGTTGTGGAATCCTTCCTGTCCATCGAATGCCGGGGCGAACGCGGGGTCGAGCGCTCCTTCGGGGGTGAGGATCGCGACGAAGGCATCGGAGTCGTCGAATGGCTCCGGGAAGAGATACTCATAATGCCCGGTGACGGCGACGTTGCCCGAGGGCAGAGGCTGGAGCGTCACGATCGAGAAGGCTTTGGCCGGTTTGCCGTCGAGATCCGTCGTCACCATCCCGGCATCTCCGAAGGTCTCGTCGAGGCCCGGGCCTCCCGGCGGCCCGCCCCCGGTGCCCGTGGCGGTCACGTGGCCGTTCGAATCTGCGCCGCCGCCTCCGGTCCCGGCCGCGCCGCCTCCGGTCCCGGCCGCGCCGCTTCCTCCGTTCCCGGCCGCGCCGCCGCCTCCGGTCCCGGCCGCGCCGCCTCCGGTCCCGGCCGCGCCGCCTCCTCCGGTCCCGGCGGCCGAGCCTGTCATGTCGAGCGTCGGCTCATCGATGCCGAAGAGGGCGTTGCAGCCCAGGAAGCATGACGCGAGCCCGACGCCGATCCATACGCAGGTTCCTGCTGAACGCGCGGAAATCATGGTGCTCTCCGATCTCAGAATACACGATCGGCGCAGACGGCGACGTTCCAGTCCCTGGCGGAATTTCTGAATCACGGAACCACGCGAAGCCGGCGCCGGGGGTGCGGGGCGCAGCCCCGAGGAAACAAAGTCAGGGCCGCCCGCGTGAGGCCGCCGAGGAGCGGCGCAGAAGTCCGGCCCGCCATGGCCGGACTTCCGGCGGGCGGCCCTAGACCATCTCCGCCGGGTGGCGCTACGCTCGGTCCGATGGCCGCGCCGGTGAGTCTGACGCTGTTTGCGCATATCGCCGGGAGACCGGAGGATGAGCTCGACCTCGCCGAGGCGGCGCTCCTCATCGACGACGCCGCGTACCCGGGCCTCGACATCCCGCACTACCTCGGCGTGCTCGACCGGCTCGGCGGCGAGGCGCGGCGCGCGGTCGATCGCCCCCTGCGCGCCGCGGAGGCGACGCCGGGCAGCGGCCCCATCGAGCAGCTGCTCCGCTGGTTCTACGGCGACCTCGGGTTCCACGGGAATTCCGGGGACTACTACGACCCGAAGAACAGCTACCTGCACGAGGTCCTGGATCGCCGGACGGGCATCCCCATCACGCTGGCGGTCGTCCTCCTCGAGGTGTGCTGGCGCGCGGGCCTCGAGGCCCAGGGCGTCTCGTTCCCGGGCCATTTCCTCGTGAGGACGCCGGTCCGCGGCGGCGTGCTGCTCATCGACCCGTTCGAGGGCCGCCTGCTCGGCCGGGACGACCTGCGCGCGCTGCACACCCGCGCCACGGGCGCCACGCGCGATCCGGAGCCGCGGCTGCTCGTGCCCGCGCAGAAGCGGCAGATCCTGGTGCGCTTGCTGAACAACCTGCGGTCGATCTACTCGAGCCGCTCGGACGCGTCGCGGCTGCGCAGCGTGCTCGAGCGGATGCAGGTGCTCGCGCCGACCGACGAGCTCCGGAAGGAGCTCGATCAGCTCGGCGGCGAGCGCCCCTGGCCGTCCGCGGGGCGGGACGTGAACTGACGCGGCCCGATCGCCGCTCGCGCGCCGCGCGCGATCGGATACGCTCGTCGGCATGGGTCAACCCGCCACGACCCCCCCGACCTTCGAGGAGCTCTACCAGAGCATCCGCGCCCTGCCCGAGCACCTGACGGGCGAGATCCTGGAGCCCGGCGTCCTCCGCACGATGTCGCGGCCCGGGAAGCGCCACCGCCGCGCGGCCAGGCTCTGCCTGCACGGCCTCGTCCCGTTCGACGCGAACGTCGGCGGCGTCGGCTGGTGGATCGAGCCCGAGACGGAGATCGCTTTCCCCGGCGGCCGGCTCGCCGTGCCTGACCTGTGCGGCTTCCGGGTCGAGCGGGTGCCCGAGCTGCCGGACGAGAACCCGCTGGCGATCCTCCCCGACTGGTGCTGCGAGGTCCTATCGCCGCGGACCGCCCGCGACGACGTGGCGGTGAAGCTGCCGCTCTACGCGCGCTCCGGCGTCGGCTGGAGCTGGATCGTGGACCCGATGCGCCGTCTGGTCGAGGTCTTCGAGACGGTCGGTGGGAGGCCGGCGCTCACGGCGACCGCGCAGGACGACGAGCGCGTCGTGCTACCGCCCTTCAACGGAGAGCTCGCCGTCGCCTCGTGGTGGGTTCCGGGCGCCGTCGAGGAGTAGAGCGCTCCCGACCCGGGCAGGGCGGGGGCTCGGCGCGAGACGGGGGAAGCGAGGGCCACTGCCGATCGCTCCGGTCGTGTGGGATCGCGCGTGGGATCGCGCGTTGGCCCTCCCATCACCCATGCCTGTCGGCCGCGCCCGGCAGCAGCACAACGAACCGCGCCCCGCCTTCCGCGCCTCGCTCGACCCCGATCGTCCCGCCGGCCGCCTCCACGAGCCCCCGGCACACCGCGAGCCCGAGCCCCGTCCCCTCGCCGACCTCCTTGGTCGTGATGAACGGCTCGAACAGCGTCTCTCGGACCGCCTCCGCGATCCCCGGCCCGTTGTCCTCGACCTCGATCCGCGCGCCCCCGCCCGCGCCCCGCGACGCGCGCACCGCCACGCGCCCCCCGGCGCGCGGCACCGCGTCGGCCGCGTTCAGGAGCAGGTTCAGGAGCACCTGCACGAGCTGCCCGTGCGCGAGCGGCACGGCCGGCACGTCGGGCGCGACGTCCCGCTCGAGCTCGATCGCGCGGAACGCCTTCTGCGGCGTGACGAGCGAGACGACGTCGCCGATCGCCTCCGCGACCGACCCCGAGGGGAGGTGCCCTGCCTCTCCACCGTCGCCGGCCTCGGCCGCGCCCCGCGCCGCGGGCCGGGCGAAGTCGAGCAGATCGCGCAGGATCTTGTGGATCCGCTCCGTCTCCCGCTTCATCCGCTCGACGAAATCGCGCTCCTCGGCCGGCGTGAGGCCCCCGGCGAGCAGCAGATCCTGCAGGCCGAGGATCGCCGCGAGCGGGTTGCCGATCTCGTGCGCGAGCCCCGCCGCCAGGCGCCCCACGGAGGCGAGCCGCTCCGAGCGGACCAGCCGCTCCTGCGCGCTCTTCAGGTCCGCCGCGTAGCGCTCGATCTCGGCGATCTTCGCCCGCAGCGACTCCTCGTCGGCGCGGAGGCGGCCCGTCATCAGCGCGAGGCTCGCGCCGAGCTCCGCGAGCTCCCGCGCGCCGGCCCGCGGCACCTCCAGGTCGCGCGCCCCGCCGGCCACGCGGCGCGCGGCCTCCGAGACGGCGTCGATCGGCCGCACCACGAGGTGCGTCATGGAGATGTACGCGAACACGAGCAGCGCCAGCGCCACGATGCCCGTGTAGAGCGCCACGATCCGCACGAGCGGCGCGGCGGCGACCGTCGACGGGTCGGTCGGCACCAGCACGGCCACGGAGCCCGCCGACGCCGCGGGCGCCGGCTCCGCGAGAGACGCCGCCTCGCGCGCGGGCTCCGGGACGACCACGAGGAGCGCGTCGCCGCGCGCCGTCCGCACCGTCTTCAGCACCTCCGTGCCGGCCTCCACCGAGGCGGGCAGCGCCGCCACGACCTCCGGCTCGCCGGCGCGGCCCGAGAGCGCCCCGCCCGCGTCGTAGACGCCGATCGCCGACGCCCCGTCCGGGCCGAGCTGCGCCTCGAGCAGGAGCGAGAGCTCCGGGGCGGAGCGGGTCGTCCGCGCCGCGGCCACGTGCCCGGCGATGGCGCGGCCGATCGCGCGGGCGCTCGACGCGCGCGCGCCGCTCATGGTGGCCCGCGTGAGGCTCGCCACGGCGAAGAAGAGCGGCACGAACGCCAGGAGGAGCAGCGCGCCGAGCGCGAACAAGAGCTGAAGCCGGATCCCGAGCCGCACGGTGTGGTCTGCCCCCAGTCGTACCGTCCTCGCCCAGCTCGGCGCCCGCTCGTCCGTGGCAGCGCGCCGGGCTCGGAGGAACGACCTCTCTGATAGCGGCATGCGCGCACATGGCAAAGCTCGCAACGCTCGCGAGGCGCAAGGCTCGCGAAAACTCGCGAGAACGGCGGACCTCCTACGCGCTTGATCGCTCGCCCGGAGACGTGACATCATGGCTGGTTCAATGGGATAGTCTTATGAGCTTGCTCGAATCCTCCTCCGACGTGATCGACCCACACCATGTTCCGTTCCTCGCCGGCTCCTCCGCCCGCGAGGCGCGCCCGTCGACCGGCCGGCGCGACCGCTCGACCGAGCGCGCTGGGCTGGCTGCGGCGAGCGACGCCGATCACGACCTGCTCCGGCTCGAGATCGAGCTCCTCCGCCGCGGCGGGCGGGACGCCCTGGAGCTGCGCCGGGAGCTCGCGGCGTTCTTCTTCGTCGTCATCGCCCTCTTCGGCGTCGCGCAGCTCGTCCGGGATCTCATCCGCCCCGATCTGCCGCCGCTGCTCCAGATGGGCTATTCGTGGGGTTTCTTGCTGCTGCTCCTCGCGCCGATCGGGTGGTTCGTCCGGCGGCAACCGCTGCCGCTCGCGCGGCTCGGCGTGACGCTCTCGGGCGCGCGGCATAGCCTCCGCGAAGCGCTCGTCATCGCCGCCATGGCCTTCGCCGCGTGCCTCGCGCTCCGCGCGGGGCCGGCCCTGCGGGGCGAGCCGTGGCTCGACTGGGGCTCGGTCGCGGGGTACTCGCAGCTCGAGTTCGCGATCTTCCTCGCGAGTTATGGGCCGCACTGCCTGCTCCAGGAGTTCATCGCGCGCGGCGTGATCCAGACCTCTCTCGAGCGGCTCCTGCCCGACGCCGGGCGCCTCGCGCCCATCGTCGTCACCTCGGTGCTCTTCGGCGTGTTCCACCTGTATGTCTCGCTGGCCTTCGCGGTCATCACCTTCGCCGCGAGCGTCCTCTTCGGCCTCTTCTACGCGCGCCACCGCACCCTCGTCGGCGTCACCGCCGTCCATCTCACGGTCGGCCTCGCCAGCGTCGCCGCTGGCCTCAACTGACGCTCTCCGCGACAGGCAAGCACGTGGGCAGGATCCTCCCGGGTGTACGTCCCCGGTAGAGCCATCCTCGATGCGAGAAGCGGGGAGTGGCCTGGTGAGGCACCATGTGGTGACCACGCCGAGATCGCGCGCACACCATGGCCTCGATGGCCTTGCGCTTGCTATCGGCCCGCGCACGTGCTCGGCGTGCTCAGGGTCGCGGACCGGATCGGATCTCCCGTGCCGGCGCCTGCGCCCGCGCCCGAGCCGCAAGCGAGGCGAGTGTGAGGAGGTCTGCGGCTACAGGGGCTGCGCTGTGCACGATCGCTGCGATTCACCCCATGCCGGCCTGCACGCCGGGCATCGAGCCGGACCACGACCGCTGGTCCGCCGAGCCGGCGGCGTCGTCCCTGGGGCGCGCGACGCAGCGGGCGAGCGGGTACGGGTGGAAGGCCGTTCGTATGAATGACTTCAGCCGCGACGAGATGGTGGATGTGCTCTGGGAGCATCCCGAGAAGAGCCTGGCGGCGATCTGGCTGATGGAGGGGACCCAGCTGGTCGCGCCGGGGCCGGTGATCCCGGGGCCGATCGGCCAGGGCTGGGAGGCGGTCAACGCGGGCGACGTCAACTCCGACGGCATGGCGGATGTGCTCTGGCGCAACATCGACCAGAACCTGGTGGCCATATGGCTGATGGAAGGGAGCCAGCTGCTCTCGCCGGGGCCGATCATCCCGGGGCCGCTCGGCCAGGGCTGGAAGGTGGTCGGGGTGTCCGATCTGAACCGCGACGGCATGGGGGATGTGATCTGGAACAACAAAGATCAGAACCTGCTGACGACATGGATGATGGATGGACCGCAGCTGCTCGCGCCGGGGCCGATCATCCCGGGGCCGCTCGGCCAGGGCTGGGTGGCGCGCGGCGCGAGGGACTTCGACCGCGATGGCATGGCAGACGTGCTCTGGGAGAACACGGAGCAGAGCCTGATAGCCGTCTGGCTGATGGACGGCGTTCAGCTGCTCGCGCCGGGGCCGGTCATCCCCGGGCTCGGCGGCGGCTTTCACGTCGTCACCGCGCGGGACTACAACGCCGACGGCATGGCGGACGTGCTCTGGAACGACACGGAGCAGAACCTCATGGCCGTCTGGCTGATGGAGGGCAGCACCCTGGTAATCTCGGCAGGACCGGTGATCCCGGGGCCGCCCGGCCGCGGCTGGAAAGCATGCCCCGCCGCTGACAGCAATTTCGACGGCATGGCGGACGTGCTCTGGTATGCCACAGGAACGAACCAGGCGGCGGTCTGGTTGATGAACGGCACTCAGCTGCTCGCGCCGGGGCCGGTGTTTCTGGGGCCCTACGACGGCGGGTGACTGGGCACCGTCCCACGTCCGCTGTGCTGCCTCCGCGCCGGCGGCGCCGGCGTCGCCGGGGCAGAGAGGAGACGGAGGAGCGCTGAACACAGCCGAGGCTGGGCAACAAGTTCGGGCACTTGCGTCCGCATCCCGGCCGTCCCCCGCGACGATCCCTCTGGAGCGCGCAGACATGGTGGATACAGCGTGGCTGTCCAGGAAGCGCGGGGCGAGCGCGCCGCACCGAGGCAGCGGATGGGGTCAGCGAGGTGGCCCGACGTCGCTCATGTCCGGGGCGACCCCCTCCCGGTCGCTGGATCGACGCGCACGCCCATCACCTCGCCCGTGTACAGGTCATCTCTGGACATCTTCCGTCCCTCCGTCCGCAGGCACCGCTCCTCCAGCTGCCAGCAGCAGTTCTCGTCGGCAAAGGCCTGGATGCCGTACTCCCATTCACCGCCATCGCCGCCGGATCGCCCCACGACGACCCCGCACGTGCCCCACAGCCGCCCCGGGATCGCGTCGCAGGGGAGAATGGACACAACCTCGTAAAAATCGAACTTCGGCTCCATACCCATGCGTGTTCTCTCTTTTCAACGAGACGTTCAGGTGATGTCGGACTTGAACTTCTCGAAGCCCGGCCCGGCTGGGCCTGGTCGAGCCAGCACCGGCCGGATCAGCGCTTCAACTTCGAGCTCCAAACCACACGCTCGACGCCACGTGTCCCGCCATCTCCCTGCGCAGGTGTGGCCCCATCCTCGCGGCTGCGCTCCGACATATCAACCCGCTGGCCGCGCGACCGACAAACCCTTTTCCTTTATCTTCTTCAAATACGCAAAAGACCTCATCTCGGGACAATCAAGAACAGCCTCCTGGAAGACCGCGGGCGGACAATAGTCGTGAGCATCAATGTAGTGCGCGATCAAGCTCGGAGCGACGTACACCACAGCCTCATCACGCGCAGGAACAAACAGATTATTCGCCCCGACAGAGACCTCCACGTCTTCAAACTGAAGCGAGGCTGCCCCTCCAGTGAAGCGGCAGTAGGGGCATGGCTGATGCCCCGCCAAGGCAACAGGCTGCCATGGGTTGGAGAGAAGACGCATCAGCGCCCCAAAAACCTCCTTTGACACAGGCCCTGTTGCAAACGAATGCCCTGACTCATGCCACCCGACCGCCCGCAGGACCTCTTGCCAGCGGCCAAAGTAATTGCATGGACTCAAATCTGGATAGTAAACCACAACCCTCCACCTCTTACGGCCCGGACTCAAGCAGCTCCCATTTGCCGCAAGCACAATAGACCCCATATGCAGCGCTCCAGATGAGCGACGGATAGCACCCTCACCATGCGGGCGATGCTAACACGCGCGAAAGATCGCAGCGAGGGCCGCGCCGCAGTCTGTGGCCGTGGAGTGAAGGCGGAGCCTTTGATTCGTGGACAAGCAGTTGATATAGCGCCGCTTTTCCCGGAGGTGGTGGATCGCATGAGCCGTCCATGGTCCCGCGGAGTAGCTCCGCTGCGCCCGCAAGGTCGTTCACGGTGCCCGCCGGCGATCGTCGAGCCGCGCAGGTGGCGACAAGCATCGTTGCCCCGCCTCAACGTATCCGAGCCAGGCGCCTCAACTCTCCCCCCTCCATGACTCCAGGTCACACACCCCTACCTCCACGCTCCCCCCTTCTCCCCCACCAGCCGGCCTCTTCCCTCCGCCGGCAGAGAACTGGGCCCGGGGGATCGACCTCTGGTACCGGCATCCGAGCCGATGGCCAACCTGGTGCTCGCCGTGCTCACCGCCCGCCGTATCGCGCGCAACGCGGCGCCGCTCGCCTGCGCGCTGGCCCTCGGGGCGCTCGTGGTCCTCGACGCGGCCGCGCCGCTCCCGCCGCTCGCGGCCGCGACCGCGCTGCTCGTGCTGCTCGTGGCGCTCGTCCAGCGGGCGCGGCGGCGCGCCGCCGCCATCGAGGCGAGCGCCCTGCTCGACCTCGAGGTGGGCGCCCTGCTCCTCGTCGCCACGTTCGCCGCCGTCCTCCGCCTCGACGGCTCGCTCGACGGCGACGCCCAAGCCGCCCTCTACGTCGTCATCGCCCTCGTGAGCGCGTTCGCCCGCCCCGGGGCGTCGCTCCTCGTCGCGATCGCCGCCGCCGCCCTCGAGATCGCCGTCCGCTCGGCCGCGGCCGCGAGCGGCGGGAGCGGCGCGCCGAGCCTCCTCGACGCCGCGCGCGCGGCCGCGCCGCACATCGGCTTCATGGCCGTCTTCTCGCTGCTGAACGCCACCATCCTCCGCGCGGAGCTCGGCCGCGTCAGGAAGGCCTCCCACACCCGCCTCCAGGCCGAGATCGAGCGGCTCCGCGACGACGCGCGCAGCTACCGCCTGCTCTCGGCCCCGGCCCAGGCGCGCGGCGCGGGCGCGTCCCAGAAGGGCGACGACGAGCGGCTCGCCCGCTCCGGCGTCGAGGAGATCCACCAGTCGGTGCTCTTCGCCCTGCGCCTGCTGCGCGAGTCGCTCGACCTCTACACCGCCGTGCTCCTCTGGCAGAACGACGCCGGCACACACCTGCGCATCAGCGAGCTCGCGAGCGACGCCCCGAACCTCTCCGAGGGCCCGTTCCTCTCCGGCGACGGCGTCTTCGGCGCGGCGATCACCCAGCGCGCGCCGGTCGTCCTCGGGGGCCTCAAGCCCGGCTACAAGCTGCCCTACTACGTCGGCCCCTCCCCGGTGCGCGCCGTGTGCGCGCTGCCGGTGTTCGAGCACGGCCAGCTCCGCGGCGTGCTCGTCGTCGATCGCGTCGAGGACCGGCCGTTCTCGCCGCGCGAGCTCGAGCTCATCGACGAGGCGTGCCGCTACGCCGTGCGGGCCATCCAGAACGAGCGCGTCTTCGTCCAGCTCGAGCGCGCGAAGATCGAGCAGGGCAAGCTCTACCGCGCCGCCGAGGGGCTCGGCGCCGCCACGACCGAGGCCGGCGTCATCGAGGCCGGCGTCACGAGCGCCCGCGAGATCACGTCCGTCGATTTCGCGGCCGTCACGCTTTACGACGAGGCGCAGAAGGTCCACGAGATCCGCGCCGTCAGCGGCGACGGGGTCGCCGAGCTCACCGGGCAGCGCTTCCGCCACAACGCGGGGCTCGTCTCGATGGTGCTGCAGAACCGGCACCCGCTGCCGTACCGCGGCGAGTACGACGAGAAGCGGCAGGTCGTCTTCACCCGCCGCGTCACGCCGCCGTCGATGCCGTCGATCATCGTGCTCCCGCTCGTCGTGCACGACCGGCCGCTCGGCACGCTGGTGCTCGGCTCGCGGCGGCGCGCGGCCTTCACCGACTCGGTGCGCAGCACGCTCGAGGTCCTCGCCAGCCACATGGCCGTGTCGCTCTCGAACGCGCGCATGGTGCGGCGCCTTGAGGAGCTCGCGACGATGGACGGGCTCACCGGGCTGCTCAACAAGCGCGCGATGCTCGAGGTGGCGGACCAGAAGATCACCGCGGCGCGGCGGTTCTCGCGGCGGCTCTCGGTGCTCGTCACGGACATCGACCACTTCAAGAAGGTGAACGACACGTACGGCCACGACGTGGGCGACGTGATCATCAAGGGGCTCGGCGACGTCCTCCGGCGCGCGAAGCGGACGACCGACGCGGTCGCGCGCTTCGGCGGGGAGGAGTTCGTCGTGATCTGCGAGGAGACGGACGCGCGCGGCGCGATGCTGCTCGCGGAGCGCGTGCGCGAGGAGCTCGGCCGGACGACGTTCCACGCGGCCGGGAGCAGCGGGCCGGTGCAGTGCCAGGTGACCTGCTCGATCGGGATCGCCACCTACCCCGAGGCGGGCAGCACGTGGGAGGAGCTCTTCAAGGCCGCGGACGAGTCGCTCTACGTGTCGAAGCGCTCGGGCCGCAACCGCTCCACCGCGTGGTCGCCGGCGGTGCGGTCGAACAGCGCGCATCCGCCCGCGGCGGAGGCGGGCGCTCCGGCGAAGCAGGCGGCGGAGGCGGCCGGCGCGGCGAAGCAGGCCGTGGAGGCGGCGGCCACGGCGAGGCACGCGGCAGAGGCGCCCGCCGCGGCGAGGCACGCGGCGCCCGCGACGGCGCGGCCCGCGGCGACGGCCGCGGCGGCCAGGGCCGCGGCGGCGAAGCCCGCGGCGGGGGCGCCCGCGCCGCAGCGCAGGCCGGCCGTGACGGGCGGCGCAGGCGGCGCGCCGGCGGCCCCGGGGCAGGACGGCGCGCCGTCCGCCGGGAAGCGCGCCGCGGCCGCCGCGCAGGCGCCGGGGAAGGCGCCCGGCGAGGCCGAGCCTCGGAGCAAGCCGAGGCGCCCGCCGGACGTCGATCCCACGAGCAAGCCGAAGACGGCCGCCTGAGGTCTGCGCGCCGCTTGCGGCGCAGGCGCGGCGGGAACATAAGCCTCCTCGACGAAACCGAAGCCAAGGAGGCGCGATGAGCTCGGACCCCGATCGAGACGACCCCAGGGAGGATCTCAAGCAGGGGCTGAGCCTGCTCTGGCGCGCGGCGCGCAAGACGGCCGTGGACCTGCGCAAGGACCTCGACAGCACGAACGTCGGCAGGGCGATCGACGACGCCGGGCGCGAGCTCGTCCGGGCCGCGACGAACGTGGTCGGCCGGATCGGCGCCGAGCTGAGCAAGGGCCCGGCGCAGGCGCCCCCGCGGGACGAGCGCTCCGAGCACCGCGGGGAGGCCGAGGGGCCCGAGACGCGGCCCGCCGGGCCCGCGCCGGAAGACCCGGGGTTCCGCATCGCGGTCGACCCGGAGGACAAGGACACGAAGCCTCGCTAGCGGCGTCGGTCAGGGATCCCGCCAGAGCGAGCGGGGGCTACCCAGGCTCGCTCTTGACGCGACGATGTTGCCTTCCGCTACGCTCACGACGTCGGCCCCACGACCTCCGTTCTTTCGAGGCTCTATCCCACGGCCCGCACGCTCGCTGTCTACGCTTCGCGACGCCGGTCGCCCGGCACCACGCAAGACTCACTTCCGGCTGGTGGGCCAACCTTGCCGGGCGGGACTCTCACCCGCTGGGTTTCTTCGCGAGGTTTCAGCTCATCGCATCCTCCTCACCCAGGCTTGGCCTGGCGCACGAGCGACAAACGCGTTGAACCCCCCAAAAAGAGCGGGAATCTGAACCGCCAAGCGCGCCAAGGACGCCAAGATTGTGTCTGTGCTTGGCGTCCTTGGCGCCTTGGCGGCTCATTCCTCGCTCGATCAACGTCATCGGTGTTCTAGAATCCCTTCTTCCGGAGGATGAACTGTCCGCCATCGGCCGGCGGAGCGTAGCTCTTCCCCGCAAATTCGAAGGCCGTTTCCCAGGCCCCGCTGACCCAAACGCCGCCTTTCGTATCGACGGCGACGTGCGTCAGGCCGTTCGGGTTACCGGTCGCGAAATCGACGCTCTCGCCCTTCGTCCCGTCTGCCGCAAAGCGCGTGAGGTGCCCTCCTTTTGCATCTTCTTCCGTGCCGAGCCAGCCGAAGCGACCGGCCACGTAGCTTCGACCATCGCCGCCGAGGGCCAGCGCGTTGCCGAGATAGTCTGGTCCGCCGAGCCGGCTCGCCCAATGCACCGTCTCGCCGCCCTCGAAATCATAGAGGACCGACTCCGATCTTTCCTCGTCGAAGGTGTCCGTATGATCGAGGAAGGTCGACGTCGACGTGTGTGAGGCGAGGAGGCGGAGGTGTCCAGAGGCGGTCGACTTCAGGTCTTTCACATAGTCGAAGCTCGCCCCGCCAAAGCGGAGCGCGCGCAGAGGATCGCCGCTCTCCGGGTCGAGCCAGGCGAGCCAGCCGTTGTAGACAGCTGGATCGTCCTGCCCTCCCGCCTTTTCGAGCTCTGTCTCTCCGATGGTGAGCACTCCGGTAAACGCGCCGCCGGCGAGGATCTCACCGCCACCATCGAACGTGAGGGCGATCGTGTATCCCTGGCTGATGTCGTGCTCGAACGTCGTGCTCCAGATCTCTTCGAGGGTCGACCCAGAAAACTTCATGATCTGAGGTTTTTGTACGGATGCGTCGTCGTTGTACACGCCGAGGCCAACGATGACGTCGCCGTCCGCGTCGACCGCGATCGCGCTCAGAGGAGAGCTGCCTTCGAGAGTGACTCCGGCCGCGAGGGCGATCGAGAAGTCGGGGTTCACCTTGACCAGATAAAACCCTTCCTCGACGGTCGTGAGAGTGAACTCGCCGAAGGTCATGTCCATGTAGAGCTGGCCGACGAGGAAGATCGAGCCTTCCGCGTCGATCGCCATCAACTCCGGCTCAGCGGCTCCGGGCAGCGCGAGCGCGTGGAGTACTTCTCCGGTCGCCGAGTACTCCGCAACGAAGGGCTCGTCGATCGAACCCGGGAGGAGCTCCGCGGGAGCTCGAGCTCCGACCGTGATGATCGAGCCGTTTCGGGTCGCCGCGAGCGGTTGACCGAGGCCGAAGACGTTGCGCCGCGGGAAGCTCAGGAGAAATTCCTCGCCGGCCCCATCGGGGTCGGGCTCCGCTCCGCCGCTCCCGGTCGCGCCGCCGCTCGCCGCGCCACCCGCGCCAGCACCGCCGCTTGCTCCACCTGACGCCGTTCCACCAGCGCCCGCGCCCCCGGTCGACGCATCTCCGCTCGACGCGCTCTCCGCATTCGCGGCCGGTCCGACCACCGTCCCGCACGCGAGGAGAACGAAGGGCAACGCGAGGGCGATGAAGCGGCGTCCTCGCGACATCGGGATCTGACCAACGCCGACATTGGCACACTCTGACACGCGTCCAGGGTCGCGATTTCCTCGGCCGAGGCCGAGGAGCAGCGCGATCCCAGAGCGTTTCCGGAGACTTCGAAGAGGCGAGGAGCGGGGCATCGCCCCCGTCGGAGCAGGCTTCGTGCCGCTTTGGGGCCTCGCCCTCGAGTGGCCAATGGGAGTCTTCCTGGCAGGAAAGTTCCTTGGTCGCCTCCGGGGTTCCCCCTCTTCGTCAGGGAGGATGTCGCCGAGGGACCACGCGCAGCGAAATCTCATACGGCTCTCCGCGCGCGAGCTCGCCGCTCGCCGCGCGGCACGTCCGAGGTTCGCGCGGTGAGGCGAGGGGGGAGCAGGACCTCTCGCGCGACCTTGGCGCCCGTCAGCATTTCAAGGAGCAGCCGGACCGCTTCGCGTCCTATCGCGCCGACGTCCTGATCGACGGTCGCGACGGGATAGCGCAGGAGATCGGCCATCAGGATGTCGTCGAATCCGACGACGTCGACCTCGTCGGGCACGGAGAGGCCGGCGGCGCGGATGGCCCGCAGGGTCCCGACAGTGCTCCAGAAATTTGCCGCATAGACGGCCAGGGGTCGACGCAGCCGCTGGAGAAGCTCGATCATGCGCGTCTCGGCCGCTTCCGGGGTGGCCTCCTTCAACTCCTCGATGGCCGCCGCCGTGGCGCCGCTCCGCGTCAACTCCGCCTGGAACCCGTCGAGACGAACTCGGTAGGTCGGGATGTCGAGCGGGCCGCCGATGTAGACGAGCGACCGCCCCTTGTGCCTCAGCAGGTGGCGGAGCGCCAGCACCGAACCGGCGGCGTGATCGGTGCGCACGCACGCCACGTCGAGGTCCGGGACCGCCCGGTCGATCTGCACGAAGGGAAGTCCCTGCTTGTGCGCCTCGATGAGATCGCAATCCCCTCCGGAAACCGGGGACACGATGAGCCCATCCACCCGGGACTCGTGCACGAGCTGCAGCGCGCGACGCTGGCGCCCCGCGTTGCCGGCCAGGTGGCTCACCACGAGGGCGTAGCCGTGGAGCTCGGCCTCGCGCTCGGCGCCGACGGCTATCCCGGCCCAGAACGGGTTCGCCAGGTCCTCGACGGCGAGCGAGATCGCGTACGATTTTTGCTCCCGGAACGCCTGGGCCATGGCGTTGGTCCGGTAACCCAGCTTCTGGGCCAGCGTCCAGACCCGCTCCACCGTGGCGGCGCTGATGCGAAACTTCGCGTGCTTGCCCGTCAGGACGTGAGACACCGTCGTCTGGGACAACCCCAGCTGTTCGGCGATGTCCTTCATACGGACCGGACGCTGGCCGGGCACGTGCGGCGGGTCGGGGTCGGGGGGATCGTTCAAGCGCGCGCTCCGTTTAGCTAATTCGGATTAGCTGTTGACGCTAGCACGGACATGCATAGTATTGAAGCGGAATACGCGGCCGGTGTTTGCGGTCCCTCGCGCGCGAGGGGGCCATGGCAGCGTCCTTCTACGAATCCACCAGATCGAACAATCGTTCAGCGGTGTCAAAGCGCTGACGGGGGTCTCGTTCGAGCTCCGCCCGGGTGAGGCGTACGTGGGCGCCGATGCGACGACGACCTTGACGTTCACCGACGGGCTGGAGCGGCAAGGCCATTCTGGCTCAAGCCCGCCTGCTCCAGGAGACAGCAATGGCACAGAGTGAACCGGTGATCTTGGGCTTCATGGGCAACCGGGGCTTCTTCCCGACGGCGTTCGCGGAGGAGGGAGCGAAAGCCACCCAATCCGCCGTGGGCCATGTGCTCGGACAGCGCGTGCGCTACGTCGATCTCGGCAACGTCGAGACCTACGCCGACGCGCGCGCGGCCGCGGGCGTCGCCCAGCAGTACCGCCGCGCTCCCGACGGCGGCGGGGCCATCGGCGTCATCTGCTCGATGTACAATTTCTCCGATGAAAACGGGATCCGGGACTTTCTGCGGCTGGCCGACCTCGACGTGCCGGTGCTGCTGCACACCGAGCCTGACGTGCGCGGCCTGGGACGCATGGGACAGAAGGGCCGGCGGGACGGGGCGTGCGGGCGCTTTTCGGCCGCCAACGCGCTCCGCCACATCGGCTACCCGTACACCCTCACGTCCAGGCATTGCGAGGCCGTGAGCTCGGCCGCCTTCGCGGACGATCTCCACGCCTTCTACGCGAGCTGCGTCCTGGCATCGAAGTTCCGTCGCCGGGGCCGCGGCGTGCGCCTCGGGCTGGTGGGCTCGGGGCCCGACGCATTCCAGACGGTCACCAACGTCTCCACCGAGCTCCTGGGGCACATGGGCCTGAGCACGGTCGGCCTGGAGCTCATCGCGCTCGATCGACAGATGCGTCAGGTCTCGCCGCGCGAGCTGTCCGCTCAGCTGGAAGCCGTCTCCGGCTACATGGCGGCGGCTGACGTTCCGCGCGCCTCGCTGGAGGCGATCGCCCGGATGGGCGTCGTCTTCGATCGCTTCGTGAAAGAGAATGATCTCGACGGCATCGCGGTGCGCTGCTGGACGGAGATGCAGAAGTACCAGATCGGCGGAGAGGTGGGCGTGATGCCCTGCACCTGCATGAGCATGCTCTCGGACAAGCTCATCCCCGCCGCCTGCGAGACCGACATCGCGGGCTGGATGGGGATGTACATGCTGCAGTGTGCTTCCGGGCTCGTGCCGCTGCTGGGCGACTGGAACAACATGTACGATGACGAGCGCGAGGAGGTGGATCTCTTCCACTGCGGCGTCTGGGCCAAGAGCGTGATGCGCCCCGGCGCCCGCATCACCCGCCAGGAGATCCTGGCCACCCAGGCCGACATCGGCGCGGAGAACACCTGGGGCGCGGTCGACGGCGAGCTCAAGGCGGGCACCTGCGCCTTTCTGAGGCCTTGCACCAACGCGCGCGAAGGCAGCGTGTTCCTCTACGGCGGGGTGGGCCGGGTCAGCGAGGAAGGCGTCGACACCTTCGGCACGCGCGGCCGCATCCAGATCCCGCGCATCCAGGAGCTCTTTCGCTATTTGACGCAGCCCGAGCGGGCGGTGGAGCACCACACCGCCCTCGTGGTCGGGACGCAGAAGAACATCGAGCTGACCATGAAGGCGATCCGAGACGCGGTGCCCTACATCAATGCCCAGGCGGGCCTCGGCCGCGGCGGGCAGGCGCTGGTCGATTTCTACGAGCACAGCCAGGTCGGCGAGCTCTGAGGCCGCGCCGCCCCGCGGCACCCCGCACGCGGCCAGGGCCGAGGAGGATCCTCTGGCGCGATGACGATCAACGCCCCGACGACACGCGCCTGGCCATCCGAGTCATTGAATGCGAAGGAACATCGGCTGACTCGCGAGCTCTCCGTTCGACACCGTCACCTGATAGTCGCCGGGCGGATACTCCTGGGTGATCAGGATCCTGCGGATGTTGCAGGCGTCGATGGGCGCGAGCTCGTCGATGCCGTTTCCGGTGATGCGCACGGTCGTCCAGCCTTCGACGAAGTTGTCCCCGATGATGTAGATGGGATACCAGACGGAGCTGTCGAACTGGTCCGACGCAAAGCGCCGGACGGTCGGTGGGAGGTCCGGATCGGGCGTGGGCTCCGGCTCGGCGCAGGGGCCCCACGGCGGACAGTCGCCGAGGACCCGGTACGGATCGCGCCCGAGGATCTCCTGAACTCGCCATTCGGTCAGGAGCCGCGTGTACATGCTGCCATAGTAGTTCAGGTTGGGCGGCGGCGGCTCCACGGGCAGAGCGTCGAAGCACCCCTGCCCCAGGGCGTGGTCGCGGCACAACGCGACGTCGATGTCGTCGGCGACGCTGAACCGAGAGAGCCACTCCGCGATCGGGAGGGGCCGCGACGGATCGATGGCGACGTCCAGGATCATGAGCTGTCCACCGACCCGGACCACGGGCGCGACGTGGCCGGACCACGTGACGCTTCCGGACGGCTCGTTGGCTGTCTGGAAGACCAGCCGCTTGCGCGGCTTCGCCTTGACCCTGGCGAAGTAGGGCGTCGGATAGTCCCATTGGTGGAAGAAGTAGACCGCTGCCTCGGCCCGCTCCTCGCAGCCGTTGTCGGCCGCGAGCCAGGGGATCCGCCGCTGAAACTCGGGTTGCTCCGGCATGCTGAGCAGCCGGCTGTCGCGGATCGCGGCGAACCCGGAGCTCAGCTGCTCCTCGGTCCACGTGGGAACGCAATCGGCCGCCAGGCTCCCGGGCGGGCCCTTGAGCTCATCGAACGAGCGCGGACCGTCGGGCAGCTGGCAGGTCCCGCTCGCGCTGCCTCCGGGGGATCCTTCGTCACCCGACGAGCCCGCGCCGGACGGCGGGGAGTCGACGGCGTCCTCCAGCAGCGCTCCCATGTCGGAGCGCTCGATGTCGGGAGCCCGATCGGAATGAGCGCCCTCGTCGCCTCCACAGGCCGATGCGGCGAGGGCCGCCCCCGCGGCACACACCACTTTTGCAAGAGTAATATAGGACTGTCGCATGAATCGGATCTCCCTGCGTAAGACATGAAGCGCCCCGAGAGGCGCCGTCACGCTCGGAGCATGCCGGGGCCCGCGGGGTGCGGCGCACCATAGCACCGCTCGCGGTCCCCGCACGGCGGACACCGGCGATTCTCGAGGCTCGGTCGACTCCTACGCCGCCGCTCGGCGGTTACCGGGGGTGCGCCTATGCCATGCCGCTCCCGGGCGGCGTTCCGGCGGGCGGGAGCGCGATGAGGGGCTCGCCGTCGGGGAGGCGGAGGGGGCTCGGCAGGTAGGGTTCGAGCTCCCCGGGCTCGAAGCGGCAGAGGCCGATTACGTGCCAGAAGGAGCCAGCGATGTCGCCGCCGAACCTGTAACGACCGTCGGGGGTGAAGGCGGCCCATCCCTCGGCGCAGGGCAGGAGGATCGCGAGACATCGGCCGGTGGCGACCCGCCAGAGGCGGAGGGTGCCGTCGCTCGAGGCAGAAGCGAGGAGCGTGCCGTCGGGGCTGAAGGAGACGCTCACCACAGGGGCCGTGTGGCCCCTGAGAGCGCCGAGGAATCGACCGCTTCCGGCCTCCCACAACCTCACCATCGTATCGTACGAACCCGAGGCCAACGTTCGGCCGTCAGGGCTGAACGCCACGCTCGTCGCCCCCTTGCCATGGTCCTCGAAGACAAGGAGGGCTCGCCCGCTCTCGACCTCCCACAACCTCACGGTCGTGTCATTCGACCCCGAGGCCAGCGTCCGGCCATCGGGGCTGAACACCACGCTCGTCACCACCTTGCCATGACCCCCGAAGGTGCGGAGGACTCGGCCGCTCTCGACCTCCCACAGCCTCACGGTCGTGTCATTCGACCCCGAGGCCAGCGTCCGGCCGTCAGGGCTGAACACCACGCTCGTCGCCGCCTTGCCATGGCCCTCGAAGACGCGGAGGGCTCGCCCGCTCTCGACCTCCCACAGCCTCACGGTCGTGTCATTCGACCCCGAGGCCAGCATCCGCCCATCAGGGCTGAATACAACGCTCGTCACCGCCTTGACATGACCGCCCAGGGTGCTGAGGGCTCGCCCGCTCTCGACCTCCCACAACCTCACGGTCGTGTCATGCGACCCCGAGGCCAGCGTCCGGCCGTCAGGGCTGAACGCCACGCTCATCACGTGATGGCTGTGGCTCTCGAGGACGCGGAGGGCTCGCCCGCTCTCGACCTCCCACAACCTCACGTTCGTGTCATGCGACCCCGAGGCCAGCGTCCGGCCGCCGGGGCTGAACGCCACGCTCGTCACCGCCTTGCCATGACCGCCCAAGGTGCGAAGGACTCGACCGCTCTCGACCTCCCACAACCTCACGGTCGTGTCATTCGGCTCCAGCGCCAGCGTTCGGCCATCAGGGCTGAACGCCACGCTCATCACGTCATGGCCGTGGCTCTCGAAGACGCGGAGGACCTGCCCGCTGTCGACCTCCCACAACCTCACGGATGTATCATTCGACCCCGAGGCCAGCGTTAGGCCGTCAGGACTGAATACAACGCTGTTCACCCGGGCGCCATGGCCCTCGATGACGCGGAGGACCTGCCCGCTCTCGACCTCCCACAACCTCACGGTCATGTCACGCGACCCCGAAGCGAGCGTCCGGCCATCAGGCCTGAACGCCACGCTCGTCACCATCAGGCCATGGCCCTCGAAGACACGGAGGGCTCGCCCGCTCTCGACCTCCCACAACCTCACGGTCATGTCATCCGACGCCGAAGCAAGCGTCCGGCCATCAGGGCTGAACACGACGCTGTTCACCCAGTTGCCATGACCCTCGAAGACGCGGAGGACGTGCCCGCTCTCGACCTTCCACAGGCGCATTGCGCGCCCCGCCCCCGAGGCCAGCGTCCGGCCGTCAGGGCTGAACACGACGCTCCTCACCCCGACGCCATGGCCATCGAAGACGCGGAGGACTCGCCCGCTCTCGACCTTCCACAACATCACGCTCGAGTCATCCGACCCTGAGGCCAGCGTCCGGCCATCAGGGCTGAACGCCACGCTGTTCACCGGACCGAGGTGTCCAGCTATCCCCCGAATGGCTCGCCCGGAGACCACATCCCAGAGCCGGACCGAGCCGTCGCCATGGCCCGTCGCGAGGAGATCTCCCGAGGGATTCCAGGCCACCGCATTGCACGATGACGCCGGTATCCACATCAGGTCGGCCCCGGAAGGCCGAGGTGGCGCCGCCCCTTCCGCCACGAGCGACGCGACGGCCACCCCCCGGGCGCCGACCAGCTTGGCGCCCCGCAGCGTCGCCCCGGCGAGATCGGCGCCGGTCAAATCCGCGTCCACGAGGCGAGCAAACGACAGGTCCGCGCCCCGGAGATCGGCGCCCATCAGCGAAGCGTTGCGCAGATCCGCCCGCCCAAGCCGCGCCGAGAGGAGCGAGGCGCCGGCCAGCCTGGCCTCGACCAGCGCGGCGTTCGTGAGGTTGGCTCTCGCCAGATTGGCGCTTCGAAGATCCGCGCGGTTGAGGTTCTGCCCGCTCAGGTCCTGGCCGGCCAGGTTCACGCCCTCGACCACCTCGATCTCGTCCTCCCCGACGACCGCTGCCCCCTGCTCGCTCTTCTCCAGCAAGCGCACGATCCGCAGCCCGTTGTCCTTCGCGTGCCCCTTGGCCGCCCCGTGCAGCACCCGCGCCGCCCACGCCGCCGCCTGCTCGCGCCCCGCGAGCGACACGAAGAAGTCCACCATCAGCTCGCTCATCTCGTCGGCCGCGAGCGCCGCGCTGTCCCCTGTGTCCTTCACCTCCCGCGCCGCCGCCTCGGCCACGAGCCACTCCAGGACCGAGCGGTGGACGAACGAGAAGGCCCCCTCCGCGTCCCGCACGAGCAGCGATCCCGAGCCGATCAGGAACTCGACCATCGCCCGCTCCAGCGGCGGCCCGTCCTTCGGCTGCACGCCCTTCACGAGGCTCTCCGGCAGCTCGGCGATCCCGACCGCGCGCGCCCGCCGGTCCCACAGCAGCCGCGCGAGCTCGGTCATCGCGCCCCGGAGCGCCTCGCGCGAGATGCCGCGCGGCGCTCCCCGCGGGTTGGCACGCCGGTGCTCGTGGTCGAGCCACTGCTCCACGAGCAGCTCGTACAGCTTGGCCGTGGTGATCTCCCCCGTCCCCTCCTTGGCTTCGAGGAGCTTTCTCTCCTCGATCTTCGCGATGAACCCGAGCATGCGCGGGTTCTCCGAGAGCCCGAGCAGATCGCTGACCTCGTGGAGCAGCCGGTACCGGGCCTCGGCCTCCGCGGGCTCGGGGATCAGGTTGCCCAGGAACCGCCGGATCTGCGGCTCCCCGAACCCCTCCAGCTGCACGAGCCGGTAGCCCTGCACCTGCTCCGCCCGCCGGGCGAGCTCCTGCTCGATCTGCCGGTCATCGAGGAAGTGCTGCGTCCGGCTGGTCACCACGACCTTCGCGATCCCCTCGGCCGCCTGCATCACGGTCTCGAAGTGCTCGAGCGCCCGGTCGTACGTCAGGCGCAGGGCGAGCTCGTCGAAGCCGTCGAAGAGCAGCGCGATCCGCCCCTCGGCCAGCATGTAGCCGAAGGCGCGCGGGTCGATCGGCTCGTCCGCGAGCGCGAAGTGCTGCGCCACGAGCACGTTCAGCGAGCGCTGCTTCTCGAGCCGGCTCATCTCGATGAGCACCGGCACGAGCGGGTGCCCCTCCCTCACCATCCTCCGCGCGAGCTCGTGCAAGAGGAACGTCTTGCCCGCGCCGAAGTCGCCGAGCACCAGCACGAAGCGCCGGCGGGGCGCGTCGAGCAGCTCCCACAGCGACGCGAGCGCGCTCTCCGTGGCGCTCTTCTCGCGGTCGCCGAGGCTCACCACGGCCGGCTGCTCGACGTAGAGCCACGGCGGGTAGATCGGGTCCGCCTCGAGCCGGTCCGTCTGCCGCACGAGGTACCGGCCGAAGTCGATGAGCCCCTGGTACTCCGAGAAGCTCTTGAGCACGACGCCGCGGCGCCATGCGCGCTCGATCAGCGCTGGCGGCGCCTGCGGGCCCGCGTGGATCAGCGTCGATCGGAGCAGCGGATCCTGCTCCCGGAACGGGCGCTCCACCTCGGTCACGTAGCGCGCGACGAGCTCCTCCGTGATCGACTGATCGAGCGCGCCGATCACCCGCAGATCGACGAGCGATCCGTCCCGCGCCGCCACCTCGAGCACGCCCGCGAACGGCGGCTGCGTCCGGTGCCTCGTGACGGTCGCGCCGGGCGTGCGCAGCAGCGCCACGCGCTCGATGCGCTGGAGGAAGCCGTCGTGCCGCTCCTCGAACGCGCGCTCGCCGCGCTCGCCGTCCCCCGAGGTGCAATCCACCTCTCCGGCCGGCCCGCGCCGCCCCGGCAGCTCGCGCTCCGGCCGCGGCGCCGGCTCGAGGTGCTTCTGCAGGAACGCGACCAGCACCGCCGCCGAGGCGCGGCACGCGAACGCGCGGAAGCCGTCGTCCTTGGCGAGGTCGGCGTGATCGCTCACCGCCTTCACGAAGATCGACCGCTTCTGGCAGCGGCCCGCGAGGTCGCCGATCGCCGCGCCCTCCATCTCCAGGCCCAGCGTGCCCCGCACCACGCGCTGGAGGTCGCCCCAGACGCCCGGATCCTGCGCCACCGCCGTGAGCGTGGCGACGGCGCCGACGTGCACGCAGAGCGGCGGATCGGCCGGCGGACCGTCCGGGTGGAGCAGCCGCTCCTCCAGCGCCTTCTCCCGCCCTGCCTCGGTGAGGCGCAGCGCGCCGCCCTTCATCGCGGCGACCCCGTCCTTCACCGCCTCCTTGAGCCGCGCGGTCCACCCAGGACAGGCGCGCCTCCGGTCGGGGTGCGAGACCGGCGAGGGCCCGCCCTCCGCCTCGTGCGCGTGGAGCGCGTCGAGCAGCCACCGCTGCTGGGCCTCCCGGGAGGGCGGGCGCTCGCGGGAGAGCGCCGCGAGGTCGAGCTCGCGCGCGAGGAAGGCGGCGTCCATCTTCCACGTGGCCGCGAGATCGAAGGTGCGCAGGTCGTGGAGGAGCTCCGCCTCCTTGCCCGGCGGCGCGACGCGTTTGCCCTCGTCGAAGCTGTAGAGCCGGTCGGCCACGATCACGTCGCCGAGCGCCACCTTGCGGGGGTCGCCCGCGCAGATGCCGCACATCGCGAGGCACGCAGGATCGAGCTCGGAGACGAGCTGCTGTCCCCGGATCGCCGCCGTGCGCTGGCCCGCCTCGCCGATCCACGCCGCGGCCACCGCGAGCGACCCGCCATGGGCGCTCGGAAAGGCGCGCCGGTAGTAACGAAAGCCGCCGAGGTCCCGCAGCTCGCGCCACCCCGCGGCGCCGCCATCGCCCTGCGCGAGCACCCCCTCGAGCTCGTCCTGGAGCGCCACGACCACGAGCACGTCGATCGGCCCGACGTCGACCTCCGCGCCTGCGTCCGCGCCTCCCCGACCCTCGTCCCGCGCCTCCGCCGTGTCGTGCCGCGCCTTCGCCACGCAAGGCATGGTGCAGCCGGAGCGAGAGGCACCGCAATAGACAGGGCGCGCGGAGGAGAGCCAGCGCAGGAGCTCCTCGGCGCAAGCCCCGGCTCGGCTCGAAGCCGGACCTCGTCGGGCGCGACGAGGTGGCGCGACCGCCACGATCTATCTACGCATTGCCATCCTCTGCGTCCGGAGCTCTTCGAAGCCTCGACTCCGTGAGCGCACCGATGTTCTCCGGGCTTGGCACCAAGGGGACCCATTGCTCATGCGAGAACATCACGATCTCGGCGACCCGCTTGGCGAGCAGGCGATCGCGGTCGGCCGCCCTCTCGAAGCCTGCGAATCCGAACGAATGCGCCGCCTGCAGATCTTCGATACGCCGCTGACACGTGCGGTACAGCGCCCAAAGCTGCTGAGGCTTCCTCAGCTGGAGCCATGTCGTCATCCCCGCCGCCAGCAGCGAGAGCAGCGACGGCGCCAGCTTGCTCAGCCAGAACCCCTCGCCGAGCATGACGAAGACCGGCGCCACCAACGTGCATGCAACAACGGCGGTGAAGCAGATCAACGCCTCGGCCTTGTTGTGATCCGCCTTTTTTTCGAAGTGTAGACGCCATTTTCCTGCATAGCGCACCGCGTCAATCTCGTCGGACATGGCGATTCGACTCTTTGCTGTCGCTGGTAGAGAGCGCTTCCAGCTCGCCGCGAGGTACTGCACCCGAGGGGTGCGGTCGAGACTACGTGCACCTCCGACGGTGGATCAAGTCGGCCGGGATGTCGAAGGGAGCCATCCTCGGTCCCTCATCAACCACAGGCGAACCCTATGCGTCGGGGGGCAGGCGGTCCAGATCGCGCTCGACCTGCGCGTCGAGCATCGCGCCTTGGCAAGGACTGCGGATCAAAGGCGGACCAGCGGAGCGGCCGGCCGTGGCGGCGCCTGAGCCTGGACGCGGCCGAAGCTTCGCCGCTGGGCGGCTCGACGTGCTCCGCTGCGATGCGGAGGACCTCATGGGACAGTCCACGGGTTCAGAAGCAATCGAACACGTTCTTGGACAGGGTCAGGCCGCCGGTCTGTACGATGGGGAAGCTCTGGGTCCGACAGCGGCTGCTGGGTACCGCCCCCTTGATGAACGCCGCGTTCGGCGCCACACGCGGCCCGGCGGTGACCCCGGCGCAGTCGCCCCAGCTGACCAGGGCGTACTGGTGACGCGGCACCCCGTACTCCGACATGCTCGCGTCAGAGACGATGGGGCCGCCGGAGTCCCCCGGACACGCGCCAGAGCCTCGGTCCCCGTCGAGCCCTATCGTCTCGCCGCTGAAATGGAAGCCATCGCCGGAGACGATATGCCCCCTCTGGAGGTAGGACATCAGGAGCCTGCCTGCTGGGCCTCCTTGCACGGTCGCGCCGTATCCATAGATGTAGCCGTTCATCGTTGAAAAATTACTCGGCGCCTCCATCCAAGCCGGGCCGGTGACACCCGTGGTGAAGCTCTTGCTGAAGCGGATCGTGGCCACATCATGATCGCGCACCCAATTGCTGGAGTCCCAGTCCGGGTGGATACGAACCGTCGCGGAGGCCGTACAATCGTTCGCGGGCGTCCCCACGACGCAGCTCCATGCACCGTCGGTGGTCGACTGAAACTTCACTTGCACGTTCTGCTGGACCACCGCGCCGGGTTGCAGCCCAAAGCAGTGGGCCGCCGTGATGATCGCGTCTCTCGAGAAGATCGCGCCGCTGCAGTTGCCAATCCAGACCACGTCCGTGTTGACCCCCATGCGCCGGCTGTTGACGAGGGCCTGATCCGTCGCCCCCAGCTCCTCCACGCCTTCCACGTCTTCGTCGGCCCACCCGGCTTCGGGATCGCCGCTGACGCACCCCGCCAGGAACGACGCCGCGAGTCCCCCGAGGAGGGCGAGCGAGCGCCCAACCCTTCGTTCCTGCGGACGTCGCCCGCCGAGGCGCGCGGCGCTTCTTTGACAACCAGTCGTCTCAACTGCCAGCTTCATCGATCTACTCCTGTTTTTATACATGTTTGTGTTGTCGCGATGGATGAAATGACCGCCGCTCACGAGTCCGGTCGCCGGCGCTGCAACGGCGCGGGATCCGCGGCAGATCACTGCCGCCGTGCAGGCGCACCTGCGGCCAGGCGCACCTGCGGCGACGACGAGCCGCGCAGATGCGCGGGCGATGCAGCGCCACATGAATCATTCAGCGCGGCAGTCGCCTGACGCCTCGGACCGAGCTTCAATCCTGCCGAGACGCTATTGACATCCTCCGGGCCAAACTTCAACTCTCTCAGCAGGCTTTCGACACCCTCCGTGTCGCATTCCAACTCTCCCAGCAGGCTTTCGACACCCTCTCCAATGGGTGACGAGCCCTTCTGGCTCGTTCGATCCAACGAGTCGAGAAGGGTGCGCTCGCAAGCCCCGTCCTGCCGACTCGACCATTCCCCCTTGCAGCCTTGTCGCCAGAGCTCGCAGGCTCACCCGCGGCCAGATCCGGAAGAAATCGTCATCGCGCCAGTGCGACAGACGGGTTGAGACCACGAGAAAAGCAGCAATTTTACAGGGAGACGGGGAGGCGGGGAGCGAGAGACGGCAAGAGAAAGAAGTTCATTTTTCTTCCTCCCCGCCTCCCCGCCTCCCTGTAAAATGTCTCTGGGTTTCAACGTGATCGGTCTCCCAGGTGCGAGACTCTCCCTGTCTTTCCGCAGCCACCCAACACGAGCGCCGCCACTGGAAACAGCAGCGCCCAGGTCCGACGAGGTCCTGACGCATCGAGTGCTCCAGCCGCTGTGAATCTGGTCGTGACTTGCCTGCGCTCGGAGCGCTGTTTGCACGCATCGTTCCAACCGGCATGTGCTCGAAATTGCGAGCTTGTCGGCGCGCATGGCACATGCGAATGGCACAGCGAATGGCAGCGGGTGGCACACGCGCGGAGGGCCAGGGCATGATGGGAGGAACGTGGCGTCCGCAAGGTCGCTCCTGCTGGCTCCCACACCCGCCATCCGTGGCCGCTCAACCGCACACGCCGCGGGAGTTCCGCTGGGAGATCGAGCTCGGGGCAGGAGACAGGGCAACGGAGGTCGGCCGCCGTGAGGTGCTGCTGGCCGCGCAATCTCATGAGATGGCAAGAGGCCCATGCTTGCTCACCCTCCGGTACCACCGGCAGCCCGAGCAGCCTCCCTTTCGCTTCGTGAAGGGCCCGGGCCGCCACCGCGTCCCCGAGGGCGGCTTCACCGAGGGTCGGTCGCAACGGGGCGGCGTGCGGGGGCCGGTGCCGCCTCGACGGGGCTCGCGCCGACCGCCGCTGCGGCCTCCAGGGGCCTCGCGGAGGCCGCAGCGGCGGTGAGCCCGTCGGCCTGCACCACACACGCCTGGATCGGCCGACCGAGCGACGCGCGCCCCGCCACGGCCCCGCGCTGCGCGTCGAGGAACGTGATCCCGCCGCGCGCGTCGCACAGCGCGAAGCCGCCCGCGTAGGCGGCGCCGCCGAGGAAGTCGGCCTCGCCGGCATGCGCCCAGGCGAGCGCGCCGGAGCGCGCGTCGAGGCCGACGGCGGCCCGGTAGTACGTCGCCACGTAGCGCTCCCCCTCGATGCCCGGTGAGCCGGCCGGCCGGGGGCGGGCGTAGAGCCGCGCCCTGTCCTCGGCCGAGGCGGCCGGCGCGAGCACCTCGGTCCCCGCGGTCATCCAGACCGGCGCCCCGGGCAGCTCGCGCGCCGGCAGCCGCGCGGTCGACGCGCGCCCGGCCGCGCCGAGCCCGATCGAGGCGTCGAACCGCGTCGCCGCCTCGCCGCCGAAGAAGACCACCCCGCCGAGCAGGAAGGCGTGGCTCACCTCGGTGCGGAGCAGCGCCCGCGCCACCTCGCCGCCGGTCTGCAGGTCGAACACCGTGACGTAACGCCCCTGCCAGGGCAGGAACGCGTAGCGCCCCACGACCGCGGGCACGCCGATGGCGGCGGAGTCCTCGATCTGGCGCAGCACGAGCCCCTCACGGCTCACCGCGAGCACGACGCTCCTGGTGCCGGTGGTCGACACGAGGGACACCACGGTGGTCTCTCCGTCGTCGCCCGCGCCGCGGAGCCTGCCGCCGGCGCGGCGCGTCCAGAGCAGCGTCCCGGTGCGCGCGTCGAGGGCGAACAGCTCGCCCCGGCCGAGCCCGACGACGACGCTCCCCGCGACGGCCGGGCGCGCGTCGAGCGGGTGCGCGAAGGTCCACGCCGGGCCGCCGTCGAGCGGCACCCCGACGAGCTCGGGCGCCCCCGCGCCGGCGACGACGCCGACCGCCACGTCGGCGCCGAGGGGGATGCGCCTGCCCGCGAACCGCTGCTGGAAAGCCCTGATGCCCGCGCCGCCGTCGTCCTTCCAGCGCGGATCGAACGCCTCCCCCTGCGTCTGGCCGCCGCCGCAGGCCACGAACAGGGCCGCGAGCGCAGCGCACACGGGGACGAGCAGTGCGCGCGCGCGGGCGGCGGCGCCGAGCGAGCGCGCGCGCGGGGCTCGCCCGCGGGCCGTGGCCGGAATAGCCCTGTTCGAATCCATGACCTCGGGCACCTGCGTCCACGTTCCGGCGATCCCCCGCATGCGATGTGTTCCTGAGCCGGTCGTAGCGTGGCTTCGGCTCACCGAGCAAGCGAGGCGGGTCTCTGCGAGCAGCGCTGGCAGCTCACGCCGAGAAGGCGCCGTCGATCGTCAGGCTCACGCCGTTGATGTAGGTCGACTCGGGCCGGGCCAGGTCCTCCGCGAGGAAGGCGGCGAGCTTCTCCGGGTTGCGGTGGGCATAGACCCCTCGGATCACGCCCTCGTCGATGATCACGCTCACGGCGGCGATCAGCCGATCGTCGTCGTGGACCAGGAGCCCCGGGGAACCGTTGAACCACCGCACCACGAAGCGGTAGCGGCCATCGGGATGCGCCGTGGCGCTCCAGACGCGGGCGAAGAAGGTGCTCACCGCGTCCGCGCCGCGGAGCACATGGGTCACCGTCTCGGCCTTGCCGCCCCCGTCCGCGTGGAGCTCCACGCCCTCCGCGAGCAGGCTGCGGAGCTCGTCGATCCGGCCTGCGCGGGCGGCATTCAGGAACGCGGTCAGGAGGCGCTGGTGCTCGGTGGACGACGCCGCGAACTTCGGCCGCGCGTCGCGGACCCGCGCGCGGGCACGGGAGGCGAGCTTCCGGCACGCCGCGCTCTCTTTGCCGAGCAGCGCGGAGATCTCGTCGAAGCTGTAGCCGAACACGTCGTGCAGCAGGAACGCGGCGCGCTCGTTCGGCGTCAGCCGCTCGAGGGCGTGCATCAACGCCACCGAGACGGTCTCGTCGATCTGCGGCTCCTCGTCAGGGCTCCGCGACTCCTCCATCAACGGCTCCGGCAGCCAGGTGCCCACGTACGTCTCTCTCCGGGAACGCGCCGATTGCAGCGTGTTCAGCGCGATGCGGCTGCACACCGTGACGAGCCACGCGCGCGCGTCGCGGATCTGGTCGATGTCCGTCTGGCTCCACTTCAAGAACGTCTCCTGCACGATGTCGAGGGCGTCGGCGCGCGTGCCGAGCATCCGGTAAGCGAGCCCCTCGAGGAGGGGGCGGTGGCTCTCGAAGAGACGCGTTCGGTGATCCATGCCAGTTACTCGATGGCGTTGGACATCAGCACGGCGAAGCGCCAGCCCTGCGCCGTCCGCCGGAAGACATGCGTGTACTTCTGCCGCGCGGCGAAGACGCCCGCGGTCCCGCCGCGCCGCATGGCCACCTCTTGCCGGCCCACCTCGACGGCCAGGTCGCCGCTCCGCTCGATCCGCTCCGGCGTCTTCCTGAACGACGCGAAGCTCGCGCTCCGGAAGAGCTCCGCTTCGCACGCGAGGAACCGCTCGAGGCCGGAGACGACCTCGTGCCCCGGGATCAGGAGCTGGATGTCGTCGGTGCAAAGCGCCGCGTAGGCCTCCGCGTCGCCCCGCTGGATGGCAGCGGCCTGCGCGGCCCGCAGCCCGCCGATCTCCCGGCGATCTTCCTCGGTGAACGGCCCGAGACACACCGGCTCTCCAGGAGAGGCGAAGAGATGGTCGATCTCGGCCCGCGCGCGCGCGATGCGACGCGACCGAGAGGCCTCGTCTCCGCTCATCCCATCCAGCGAGATCAGGTCGACCTTCGTGACGCCGATGAAGGCCAGTATCGCCCGCAGCGTGCGGGTCTGAAGCTCGTCCTCGGCGGCGGGCGAGGCGACACCGCCGCGCGCCGTCACGACGGACGCCGACTTGCTGGTGAGGAGCCCCACGTAGCGCCCTTCTACCTGTGCGAACGTCCGGTCATTGCGGATGACGTGATCGAAGTAGGCCTTGAGGGTCGATGGCAGCGTGAGGTTGTACAGCGGGCTGCTGATCAGCAGGTGATCGGCCGAGCTCAGCTCATCGATCAAGGCGTCGGACAGCACGAGGCCCTCGGGCGGCGGCCCCCCGGAAGGCGGCGGGGGCGCGAGAAACGCAGCGATGGTCGCGGCGTCGAGGTGCGGCACCGGATACCGGGCGAGGTCGCGGACGATGACGCGGCCGCCCGGATTCGATTCTGTCCAGCGTACCTGGAAATAGTCCGCCACGCTCCGCGAGATCGACCCTTGCGTACGGGCGCTCGCATCGATTCTGAGCAGTCTCTTCATGTCCTCTCCGGGTGGGGTCCGCTCCCAGGACAAGGCAGCCCCCCGGAATGTGACCGCCGGCGCGCACGGAGCTCGCGTTTCCCGGCGCGCGCGGCCGCGTCGAGGAGCTCATCGTCGATCTCCCCGGCCGGGCCGGACTGACATCCTCGGTCACGCCGCGATCGCCAGGGCGATCGCGCCGATCGGCGTGGCGACGGGGGAGCACCCCCTCGACGCCATCACGGCGCTTCGAGCCGCGAGCGGACGACCTCGCCGTCGAGCGTGCTGCCGTCGGCCTCGATGTAGAGGTGATCGCCCACGATCGTGACCGCCCATTTGCGCCGCAAACCCGTGTTCTCCGCGAGCGCGGCGACGAGGCGGTGGTCGACGGTGGAGAGCGAGATCGCGCCGGTGACCTTGCTCGCGCGCGAGGCGGCCTCGCGCGCGCCGGACACGAGCTCGTCGCGCCGGCGCGCGTCCGAAAAGAGCGCGTGAACGGCCACGCCCGGGTTGTGCTGCACGACTCTCTTGAGCTTCTCGAACGGCGCCGCGCCGCACTCGATCCAGGTGAGGACGCGGCCCGCGGGATCGCGCGTCCAGAGGTCCGCCCCCTCGGCGTCGCAGAGCCCTGGGCCGAAGGCGAGGCCCTCCTCGTGAAAGAGGCAATACGCGAGCACCCGCAGCATGACGTGCTCGGCGCTCTCCGACGGGTGGCGGGCGACGATCACCCGCTCGCTCGCCTCGCGGCCGCGATCGACGTGCGAGAGGTCGATGCGGAAGTCCATTCGCGTCGAGGGGAGTGCCATCGATGCTCCCGCTAGCCTCGATGGTGCGCCATACCGACCACGCGGACGGCTGCCGGAAAGCCTGTGAAGTACTGGAGCGGCATCGCGCCTCCGATGAGGAGAAACGACGCTCCCTCGCCCACGGCGACGAGACGGAACCTTCCAAGCGCTGTGTTCAACATCGATGACCTCCGGAGCGCGCCGCTGTTCGCATCGCGCAGGACCCTGCTCCAGCCGAGTACCACGCGAGCGAACGAGAGCCTATCTGGAACGTGCTCACGGTCACGAGTTTCGCGCGGGTCTCCCTCGCACGGAGCGAGCGGCCCGGGCCGGATGGTGTGCAGCCGGTCCTTGGCAGCGAGGCTGCGCCGCTGCCTGGCGTTCGCGGGCGCTCCCGGCCCGAGTTCTTCGCGGACGACGCGACGCGGAAGCCGATCACGTTCCACGACCTCCGCGAGGCCGGTGTGACGTGGACCGCCATCCGCGGCGATGCGCACCGCGCGATGACGTCGAACCCGCCGCACGTGGCGGAGAAACGTCGCTCCCAGGTGAGAACCCGGCTCACTCGTCCTCCAGCGGCGTGCCATGGCCGAGCATCACGGTACTGTTCCGTTCGGTCGAGGCGTTTTTGCAGCCAGCACTGGAAGTGCAGGACGGGCACGTTTGCGCTCGGACTTCACCTTGCGCCACCCCAGTATGGGATCCCGCGCGGCTTTACGTACAGGTCGTAGATCGCGTCCGCCCAGCTGCCCTGGCCCAGGCGCAAATAGACCTCACGATGGGCCACCCACACCTGCTGGATGGTGGCGCTGGCGCGTGGCACCCTGAGGCGCTGCTCAATGTAGTTGGTGATCATCACGTCGATGTTGGAGTCGATGACACCGTACGGGATACCGAGAGGCTGCCCTCGGGTCTTGACGATCCCGTTGACCGCTCTGTGGTACCGGCGCAGCACCGGGGCGGCGATGATGTCCTCCTCGGCCACACCGATGAGGGCAGCAAACTGCTTTTCCCAGAGGTGGTGAGCTTCAAATTCGCCCTTGAGCTCCGACGTCCGAACGGTTCCACGGAGCTCGCCGTAGGTGGGATAGCGACCCCTGGCCATGACGGTCGCGGTACCCGCCATCCTCGTCTTGACGACCGCTTTCTTGGTGAGCAACGCGATCAGCGTGCCTACGCCGAGCGCGAGCACCGCCTGGGCGAGCGCCTTCCCGGCGTCCTGGAGATCGAGTTGGCTCTTTGCGGAGGCAGTTTTGGCCACAGCCTCCACGAGGTACTTCACCCCATCGAGGGCGGACGCGCCCGCGAGCAGCAGCCCTCCGCCGATCGCGACGATGTCGACGATCCAACCATACCCGAGCGCTTGACCAGCCGCGAACGCGACGAACAGCGCGACCGTGATGGCAAGGTTGGCGGGGCTGATGATGTCGAGCAGCGCATTGCCGACCGTACGCGGTAGGTGCTTCGCCGCTTCTCGGAATACGACGCCGACCTTGTCGACGTCGCTCATCTTCGCAATGGGGGCCATGATAGCTCCGTACCGAATCGGTGCCGTCAAGGGCGGCAGACGGTCCCGCCGTCTCGGGATCCGCCCGTCCTTGGAGTCGAACGAGGGCGGGAGCGGAATTGCAGCACGACCACCCACCTTTCGCCCTCGCAGGCGCTCAGTGTGCCACAGGGCATACCGGTAAAACATCTGGATCGACTGCTGGGAGGGCCGCTTCTGGCGATGTCGGCACGAGCTCCGCGGGCACAGCTCTTGCAACGAGCCTATCGGTCGCACGGCAGCGCTGCGATGTGCGCGTGATCTGGGCCGCGTCGTGAGCGACAGGCAATTTCCCGAGCGTGGCGGCGGGACGCAGTCGGCCGCGTCGCTCATGGCGCCTCCGCGTCGGTGCCGCTCCGCGGGGGCGCCAGGGCCGCGGCGATGTCCGCGAGCACCTTCGCGGAGACGCTCGGCTTCGACACACGGCCCCTCCTGAGGCACCGAGGAAGCGGTGCGCAACAGCGCAATCCGTGGCGGTTCACAAGCTCGTTGCCACCCACGCGCGCTTCGGCGACGCCTACGGCTTCACGGCGGTGGCCGTCGAAGGCCGGGCGGGTGCAGTACCGCGCGAGCCTCTGGCGATGCTGCTGGCATTCACGTCCAATCCGATGGTTCTCTTGATCGGCGCTCCGCAAGGTCGGCGCGCGCCCGCTCGCCCCGCGGTTTTCGCGGATCGAGACGCGCGAGGACCGGGACGCGCTCGCCTCGGCGATCGAGGCGCGCCGGATCAACGTGATGGTGGTCGCGTCGCTGCGGGACGTCGACGATCCGCGGCGCTTCCGGATGGGCGTGCACTGGCGGCGCCGGGCGACGCCGGAACGGCGCTTCGTCATCCTCGCGGCGAACGCGCGGCCCACCGTGCTCGCGCACGAGCTCGGGCACTTCTTCGGGCTCGGGCACAGCGGCGTCGACGACAACGTGATGAGCTACGCGCGCACCGGAGCGCCCGTCTCCTTCGACGCGGCGCAGATCGCGAAGATCCGGTCTGCCGCCCGCGGGTACGCGTCGAGCAAGGCGTTCGAGCCCGCCTAGCGCCGCAGCCGCAGCTCGCGGAATCTCCGCGGATTTTGATGAGAGGGCGGCCGATCGTGACGCATGGCTCGTCCGCACCCTGGTGAAGCCCGGCTCGTTCGGCGCTCACCGACGTGCGGCTGTAATACTAGAGCTTTGCGCGGAAGGTCAGGGCGCCAGGCACGGCGATCTCCTCCTCGTCGATCGGCAGGTCCTTCCAGGGCTCCACTTCCTGCAAGAGGCCGAAGTCGAAGGACCAGAAGTACGGTGCGCTCCCGGGATCGAGCAGGGTGCAGCAGTAGTCGGTCATGGATCCGAACCATTCGACGGTGATCGCCTCGCTGCACGAGATAAAAATATCGTCCTCCACCACGCGCCAGGGCACGACATCCCTGGACCGAAGCCGACGCGCCCTGGACTCGCCTGCGCCAACGAACCGGAGCCCATCCTCCAACCGAAGACGGCGGGTCCCGGGTGCGCCTGCGCGAACGAACCGGGTATTGCCGAGATGCCCCCACTCGTTGAAGCTGAACTCCAGCTCCATTTCTGGCCACACGGGCAGAGAATAGAACATTTTGGTGGTCCAGAACGCGGAGCCCTCCACCGGCGCCGGCTCGATGCGCCGGGGCGCCCCGAGGAATCGAGGAACCACGTCGGCTTCGCGCAGGTGCCCGTTATTCCCTACGAGGAAGCTCAGGCCCACGTCCGCGACCATCGCGTTCGCCGCGTCGACCTCCGATGGATCGACGCCCAGCAGCTTCAGGCCCTTCGCCATGCCCGATTTGTTTCGCATCTGCGACATGAGATGAACCTGATACGCAACGACAGGCTTCATGATCACCACCCCCGGATCTCATCACGTCGGACTCCGTACGCCTCGACCACGCGTCGACCTCCGCCGAGCGCCCCTTCCGGCCCCCTCTGGCGAGCGCCGCCCGCACGGGAGGCGCGGACGCGCCGGACGTCGGCGGTCAGCACGATCACGGCCGGCCCCTTCCCTTTCCGATACACGTCGTGCGCGTCGCCGTCGTGCGTGAAGCGCTCGCGCTGGAAGGTGGCGAGATCGCCCTCCGGCGCCTTGGGTTTGCTCGGTGCCATCACGGCAAACTGCATCACACCACGTGCGCGCGGTAAAGCCCCTCTCCCGCCGCGCTCAGGTCCGTCCGCGTCCGAACGCGCATGAAGGAGCCATGGATACGACGTCGCGATACGGGAGAGGTGGTGAAGGCGGCTCGGGGCGACGAGGGCGCGCGCCTCGTCGAGCACGTCGATCGCCGGGGTGGCGGCGTCGTCGAACGTTTCGTGTCGGATGCGGGACACCGAGGCGTGGCGCGGGGTCGGGCGTCGATTGGCGCCGATGTTGTAAACATACCTACTCATCGCGAACCATCCGACACGCGCAGGAAGGGCCTGGATTTCGGCCCGATTCGAAGAGGATGCGAGATTCATCGCACGCTCGTTCGAATTCACGAGCGACCCGAGTAAACTGTGCGGGAATGTTCAACCTTTCGAAGATTGCGGCGCTGCGGATCGCGGGGGTGTTCTTATTGGCTTCGCTCGGGGGCTGCTCGAGCGAGGCAAGCAAGGCGAGCGGGGCGAGCGGGGCGAGCGGGGCGAGCGGGGCGAGCGATGACCCGAAGCCGCCTGCCCCGAAGTCGTTGGCTGTCGTGTTCACGCCGAAGGGAGGCACCTTCCAGGCGTCCGAGCCCGTGGAGCTCACGGTCGAGGACGAGCGCGCCGTTGTGCACTTCACGACCGACGGCTCGCTGCCCACCGCGAGCTCGCCGGTCTACGTCGAGCCGCTCGTGCTCACCGCGTCCACGCGGGTGCGCGCCCTCGCCGTCGTCCCTCACGCCGCGCCTTCCGGAGAGGGGGGCAACGGGGGAGCGGGAGGCAACGGAGGGGCGGGGGGCAACGGGGGAGCGGGAGGCAACGGAGGGGCGGGGGGCAACGGGGGAGCGGACAGCGACGGGGCCGACCTCCTCGGGCCGATCGCGAGCGAGGCGTATTTCAAGGTCGCCGCCGACAGCGCGGAGTTCAGCTCGGAGCTGCCGATCGTCGTGATCCACACCTTCGAGTCGAAGGAGCTCGACCCGCTCGAAACCGAGTTCGTCCCGGCCACGTTCATGCTGCTCGAGCCCCAGGATGGGCAAACCAAGCTGCTGGGCCGCGCGAGCTTCGATGGCCGCATCGGCATCCACGTCCGCGGCGCGACGTCTCGCGAGTTTCCGAAGAAGCAATACGCCGTCGAATTTCGTGACGACGCTCTGGACACGGATCTCGACCGGGAGTTCCTGGGGATGCCGGCGGACTCCGACTGGGTGCTCAGCGATCCGGTGAGCTTCGACCGCTCGCTGATCCGCAACGCGCTCGCCTTCGAGATGAGCAACCGCATCGGCCGGTACGCACCGCGCACGAGCTTCGTCGAGGTGTTCCTCGTCGACTCGGGGGCCGACGTGGCGAAGAAGAGCTTCCTCGGGTTCTACACGGCGATCGAGAAGATCAAGCGCGGTCAGGCGCGTGTCCCGGTGGCCAAGCTCTCGGCCGACGATCTCACGGAGCCGGACGTGACCGGCGGCTTCCTCTTGCGCATCGACAAGGGCGAAGATCAATTCAAGGCCGCCGGCCAGGACCTCCAGTTCGTGTACCCCGATCCCGAGGACATGCTGGCCCCCGCGCGAAGGCCGCAGCTCGACTACATTCGCGGTTACATCGACGACTTCGGTCAGGCCGTCGACGCGGATGACTTCAAGCAGCCCAGCAGCGGCAAACACTATTCGAGCTTCATCGATCAGGACGCCTTCATCGACCACAACATCATCAACGCCCTGACGAAGAACGTCGATGGCCTGCGGATCAGCACGTACTTCTTCAAAGATCGACAGGGCCTCCTCTCGGCCGGCCCCGTGTGGGACTTCGACCGGAGCCTCGGAACGCCCTACGATGAACGCGCGTTCGAGCCGGAGGAGTGGAAGCTCGAGGGCTCCGACGGGACCGACTACTTCACGGAGGGCTGGTGGGGGTCGCTGTTCCGCGATCCGGCGTTCAAGGCGCGGTACAAGGAACGATTTCTGGCGCTGCTCCAGGGCGAGCTCGCGCCCGACAAGCTCGACGCCATGGTGGACGGCCTGGTGCGCAAGGCGGGAGCTCCGGCCGTGGAGAGAAATTTCGCGCGCTGGCCGGATTCCCCGCCTCTCGATGGGTCCCACGACGCCGAGGTCAGCCTGCTCAAGGACTTTCTCCGCAGGCGGGCCAGCTGGATTCGCGACGAGCTCATGACGTGGTGAACGCGCGTTTCACGAGCACGGCCCACGCGACGTAGCGCCGCGAGCCGCGTGGGCGCCTGTGCTCTCGGGCGTTTCTCCAGGGTTCGGCGAGGTTTCATCGCGTACACGGCCGGCATGAGGTAAGGTCATGCTTCCGTTCGATGAGCAACGACCCCGAGAAATGGATGCGCCTGGCGATCGAGGAGGCCGAACGGGCGCGCGGAGGGACGGGCGACAACCCTTGGGTCGGCTGCGCGATCGTGAGCGCCGCCGGGGAGCTCCTCGGCAGCGGGCATACGCTGGGGCCGGGTGAAGATCACGCGGAGATCGCCGCGGCACGCGCCGCGCACGCGCGCGGACTCAGCGTGGTCGGAGCGACGCTCTACTCGACCCTCGAGCCCTGCTCGTTCCACGGCCGCACGCCGGCGTGCTCGCGATCGATCGTCGAGCGCGGCGTGGCCCGCGTCGTGATCGGGATGAACGACCCGAACCCGCGCGTCGACGGCGAAGGCGTTCGCATCCTGCGCGAAGGGGGCGTCGAGGTCGTGGAGGGCGTATGCGAAGCGGAGATCCGCCGGCAGCTCGGGAGTTGGGTGATCGAGCACCATCCTCACGAGCCGCTGCGGCGCGGGCTGGCCTTTCCGGCATCGGACCGCGTCCCGCGGCTCGCGGAGATCTACGGCGTCGATCCGTCCCGAATCGAAGCGCTGCTCGCGAAGCGGTAGAGATCGCCCAGACGTCAATTGGCAACCGGGGTTACGTCCGTCACTGAGAATTTTCACAGGGAGGCGAGGAGGCGGGGAGGAAGAAAAAAAAAGAAATGAATCTCTCCCTCTTGCCGTCGCTCGCTCCCCGCCTCCCCGACTTCCTGTGAATTCCTGCTTTTCCTCGGGGTTTCAACCCGGTTGTCGCTCTAGGTATCCGCCAGCAGCAAGCGCTCGGCGGCGTCAGCGTGCATCGCGCGGATGGCGTCGAGCCGAGCGCGCCATGCGGGGCTGTCTCGGAGTTGCTTGTCGACCTGCAGCGACAGCTCGGCGGCCGACAGCGCGGCCGCCAACCCGCCATGCTGGATGAGCCAGTCGATCAGGGAGGCGGCGAGCCCGGAGTCCTTCAGCTTGCCGGTGGAGGGGCTCCGACGCGCGGGCTGTTCGTCTACCAGGGCCAGGTACTCCGACCAGAGCTCCTTGTCGAACCTGACCTCGACGAGATCGACGTCGAGGATCTCCTTCAGCGAGGCGGCGGCGATGAGGCGCAGGCCTGCATCCTTCTGAGCCAGGCCGAGCGCGATCCGGAACGCCCGTGGCCTGGGCGCGAGCCGCGCAAGCCGGGCCGCGGCCCAGGTCCGGACGCCGCTCGCTGCTGCGACGAGCCGGGCCAGCGCCGCCTGCCAGGGTGGTAATCCGGCGTCGTCAGGAAGGCGGCTCAAGGACTCGACAGTCTGGACCAGGACGCGGCCGGAGGTGCGCGCCTCGGCGAGGAGCCTGATCGCCAGACCAAGCCCCTCGGAGCACAGGTCATGCTGGGCAATGCAGACGCCCGCTGCCGTGGAAGCGATGCGCTCGTCGCCGCATTCGACAAGCGCCTCGGCCAGGGCCACGAAGCCGCGAGCCACCGCGGGTCGCGCCTGCGACTCGTTCGGAAACAGGAGCCTCGACCCGGGGTTGAGCAGCGGCCACGTATCCGGCACCGCCGTGATGCCGTCGATCAGCACCTGTCGGACGTCGGCCTGGTCGACGAAGCGCAGCAACCCCGCGAGGATGTCCGGCCGGACGCTGGGATGCAGGTCCTCGGACCGCCACGCCTCCATCAGGAGGTCGCGCGCCTCCACGGTCGCAGCGGCTGAGACCCTGCCGGCGGCGTTCTTGCGGTTGACCACCGCGCAGTCCTTCGACAGCAGCAGCTCACGGTACGGCGCCAGATCGAACGGACCGGGCATGCGCTCGGACAGCACGTTGAGGGCGCTCATCGCCGCGCGACCCACCACGCCGGATCTTCGCGCGCGCTCCAGGAACAGCCGCCGGAGCTCGGCGGTCGGCGGAGCGATCCGGGCGCACCGCGAAAGGATCGCGGCGGCGACCGGCCCGGCCGCGCCCGGCAGCAGCTCGAGCAGCAGCGGCGCGTCCTCGACGCGGCCGATGGCCTTGACGCGCCTCGAGAGATCGAGGCCGGCGTCCCGCGCCACCCGCAGGAGATGCTGGGTGAAGCGCCTGCGCTGGGAGGGCGTCCACCGCCCGGGGGCCGATCGTGAGATCGCCGCCACCAGATCGGTCTTGTGGGGATCGGTGGTGTCGTCCCGATCGAGCAGCGCGTCGACCAGGGCAGTCTCCTTCAAGCTGATCTCCGGGACATACCCCATCACCTCGTCCAGCGGCCCGTTGCATGTGACGGGCTTGCGCGGAGGCCGCGGCGTCTTCGGTGCTCTTCCGAGGAGCAGGTCCAGGATGAGCCGCTCCGCCTCGGGCTCGTAGCGACCGACCGCCACGGGTCCCAGCATGGGTGTGGTGCCGTCGAGGCGCACGCCCTCGTAGGCCGCATGGAGCTGGGCGGCGAGACCTTCGGCGATGCGCAGCGGACTGGGCAGATATTCCATGGACGGCGGCTTGTGACCAGGCGCCGGCGCCTTGTCGGCGCGCCAGCGCACCCGGGGATCCAGGCGAATTTGAACAAGGAGCCCGAGCAGCTGCGCCGCGCGCGTGATGCTGTCCCGGAGGATCGCTTCGCCGATGGCCTTGTGCACGGCCCGCTCGGCCTGGGCCAGGGTGGATGCGTTCGAATCGCGCGACTGCACGGTGGTGAGCAGGGCATCCCTGTAGGTCTGGACAGGGATCTCCGAGACCTGATGCTCGGACAGCTGGGCCAGCTCGGCCATGACCAGATGACGGCTGGAGCCGTGCCATGCCGGCTCCACCTCGGCGAGGACGGACGCGCAGGTCGCCGGGTCGGCGCCGCGGCGGAGCGAACGCACCAGCGCGACCATCCGCGCCGCGCGCTCGCCCCGGTCCGTCGCCACGCCCAGCGCCTCGTGCTCGGATCGCAGCTGGGCGAGGTCGAGGTGCTTCTCGAGGGCCCGAAGCCGCTTGCGCCGCGTGTCCGGATCGACGGGAGGAATCAGGGCCGCCGCCGTGAGCCGAGTGACGCTCGCCGGTGGCATCGTGGCCAGCCGCGCCTCCATGCCAGGACGGGGCGACCAAGCCGCCGTCGCGGCCTGTTCCAGCTCGGCGCCAAGGAGACGTTCGCGCTCGGTCAGGGGCAGGAAGCGGAAGAGCGGATCGGCGGAGGCGTCGAGGGGCTTGCACCGGCTCCGGAGCTCCAGCACATCCTCGGCCGGCAGCGTCGAGATCGGCGGCGATCCGGAGGGAAGCGGACCGCTCGCGAGAGAGACAGTCCAGTCGTTCCGGCGCAAGACCTCGAGCAGCTCGGCCGGGCAAGCCATCGCGAGGGCGTGGATCGCCCTCGCATGCAAGGCATCCCGCCGCACGAGCAGCGCCAGGGCCTCCCTGGGATATCGGGAGCAGAACAGCGTGCCCTCGTCCGCCGTGATCTTGCGCCTCGTCGCCAGCGCCACCCGGAGGGCCCGCTCCGGCGCGCGCGCCAAGAGCTCGCGCCACGCGGCCTCGTGCTCGGCCGCGTGACGTTCCAGCGTGTCGAGATCGCATGTCGCGAAGAGGCGTGTCGCGAGCCCCACACCGTGCCTCGCGATGACCAGGGGAATGACCGCCGTCGCCTGGGCGACGAGACGGTGCCTTTGCATGATCAGAACCACCCCGCGGGCCTCGCGACGATTCCCCTCGCGCAGCACCTGGAGCAGCGCTTCGTCCGACACCGGCACCCGGCGCGCCGAGGAGAGCGCGGCCCGGCGCATCATGGGGTCGCGTAGCGCCTCCTCGATGCGCGCCACGTCCCGGCGATAGGTCGCCAGGTCCAGCGCCAGCCGCCGCTCGTCGCCGTCGCCGCCATCCAGCGCAGCCATGACCGAATCGGCCGTGGCCTGATCCCAGCCGCGGGCGAGCAGGGCAAGCGCCCGCCCCCGCTTCGCGAAGCTCAGGCTTCCGAGCCGACGGACCTCCGACAGCGGTTCCACCATGCGCCGAGTCTAGACGAAGGCGACGACCATGTGGGCAGCGTCGCGGCTCCCGCGGATGCCGGTGCAGGCGACGCAGGCGCGGGCGACGCGGGTGCAGCGGGCCGAGGCTGGCCCGAGCACGGATCAGGCTCCGCGGCGCGGGCCAGCGGTTTGGGCGTCACGAGAGAGCGCCACGACGAGCGAGGCGCAAACACGCCATGATACCTCACAACCGGGATCTCCGGCGGAGGAATCCAAGCCGCGAGCCGGACCACGAACTCCATTGCACACATGACGCGGTGAGTGCGTCCCCGCCGAGGTGTCTTCAGCAAGTACACGATGCATCCATCGGGCAGGAGCTCGATTCGAGCGAGCGCGAAGGCCGGACGGGTGCAGCACCGCACGAGCCTCTCGCGCCCTGATCGTCATCCGCTGCGATGCGCTCTTCGTAATGCGATCGAACGGGGGTAGTCTGCCCCCGGGGTTTGTCTGGCGGCGCCCTGGGGTCCCCCGGTAACGTGGCCGCACTTGCGGCGGCGCGCCGTCATCCGCGCTGCAGATCATGAGGAGCGGCGATGGCGGCGCGGGTGCGACGTTGGCTGGGTGGGATTGTGGCGATTTGCCGTGCGAGCGCGCTCGGGCTCGGGCCCCGCTGCTCCCGCGCCTGTTCTTCTGCTACGCTGCCGGGGAGAAAAGAAGGGGAGTTTACGATGAAACCGATGATGACCCACGTCGCGCTCCACGTAGGCAGCCTCGACGCGACGATCGCCTTTTATCGCGAGTTCTGCGGGCTCAAGGTGGTTCACGAGCGCAGCGACGCCGGCACGCGGGTCGCCTGGCTCGCCGAGGAGGGGAAGGAGCGGACGTTCGTCCTGGTGATGATCGAGGGCGGCCAGCGCGCGCCGCAGGCGCCGGAGGACATGAGTCACTTCGGGTTTGCGCTCGAGAGCCGCGCCGCCGTCGACGAGATCGCGCGCCGCGGCGGAGCGCACCTCGTCTGGCCGCCCAAGGATCTGCCCTATCCGGTGGCTTATTTCTGCGCGCTCAAGGACCCGGACGGCAACTACATCGAGTTCTCCTACGGCCAGCCGCTCGGGCCCGGCGCCGAGGCGCACGACGCGGCGTTGCTGGAGGCTTCGGGCTGAACCAACCAGGGTCGACCCCACGTCGACCCCTCCGGGGCCGATCTCTCAGTAGAGCGGGTGGAGCGGGATCAGCTCCGCGATCTCGTCGAGCTCCGGATCGCCGCCCGCGTTCGCCGCGATCACCTGCTCGCGCGCAGCGTGCAGCGCCTCGCTCGTGCCCGCCTTGAGCGCCTCGGCGTAGGCCACGATGGCCTTGCCCTTGACGAGCTGCTCCTTGCTCCCGGCGGCGAGCTCCGCGAGGGTCGCCTCGCGGCTCACCTCTTTCGCCTCATGGGTGAGCGGCGTCTGCCAGCGCGCGCGCACGGTGAGGGTATCCTCGTCGTTGATCACGCCCGGATCGCACCCCCGCACGAGCTGGCTGAAGATCATCGCGTCGCCCGGCGCGAGGTGCTGCGGCTCGACCTCCTCGGGGTTCGTCGAGTACTCCTCGCCGTAGAACTTCTCCATCTTGAAGTACCACGGCATGGTGAGCTCCACCTGGACGCCGCGGGCGGCCACCTCCATCACCTCCGCGAAGCGATCCCGGAACATGTGGAACGCCTCGTCCTCGTCATCGAGATAGACATAGGCGCCGCGCCCCTTGTCGGTCACGGCGTCCATGAGCACATCGTTGTAGCCGAGCGCCGGACCCGTCCCGACGCCCACGAGGTAGATCGCCTCCTGGTCGGCGTCCTCGGCGTGCAGCGCGATGAGCTCCTCGGAGGTGACTCCCACGTTGGCGCCGCCGTCGCTGACGAGGATCACCCGGTTGATCCGGCCTTCCTCGAAGTGCTCCTGGGCGAGCTGATACCCGACCCGGAGGCCGCTCTCGAGATCGGTGCCGCCGCTGGCGGAGAGCGCGTCGGCCGCCGCGAGCAGCGCCGGGTCGTCCGGACCGTCCACCACGTGGCCGCTCAAGATCACCGAATTCTGGGTGTTCCAGGTGACCATGTTGACGACGTCGCCCTCGGATAGGCTCGCGGCGACGGCGCGCACCGTGGCCTTCTCGCGCGCCATCGGCTCACCATCCATCGATCCGGAGGTGTCGAGGACGAACGTGACCGCGATGGGGCGGCGCGGGCTCGGCGGATCGTAGGAGCGAACGCCGATCTGAAGGGCGTAGCTCCCCGCCTCCTCACCGGGCTCGATCTGGGGCTCGACGCGGAGCTCGCCCTCGTCCGGCGGCGCGTAGTCGATGCGGTAGTAATTGAGGAACTCGTACGTGCGCACCTGCCACGGCTCCGGCGCGCGGCCCGAGCGGAGCAGCTCGCGCACGTGCACCGGCGAGCTCATCGAATTGGAGTCGTCGGCCGACAGGTACAGGACCACGGGCTGACTCGAGTCGAGCCCCTCGCAGGTGAATGCCGGGGGCGCGCCGGCGTCCTCGTCCGACGGCGCCGGGGGCGGCTCGGCCTGGGCTCCATCGACGGCACCCGCACCGCCGCCGGAGCCGCTGCCGGCGCCGGTGCTGCCGGCGCCGGTGCCGAAGCTGCCGGTGCCGCTGCTGCCGCTGCTGCCGCTGCTGCCGGTGCTGCTACCGGCGCCGTTGTCGAAGGGCGCGAAGGGCGGCTCCGGGGAGGAACCCTGGCCGCAGGCGGCGAGCCCGGCGCCGCCAAGGAGGACCGCCGATACAGCATAAAGACAGAGAGATAGGGACGCGGGAACGGTTCGCACTGGCACCCTCCTCCGCGATGCGACCGCACCGCGCTCGGGACGGCCCGCCCAGCAACATGGATGCCGCGCGCCCAATGCCATCCGGACGCCGCGCCGCACCCGAGCGCCGCCGGTCCGATCGCGCCGGATCGCGCGGGCCACACGGCTCAAACCGCGACCATCTGCGCTCCGGCGGCAAATACCATGACAGCGTTGTCAGGTTCGCGTCTCAGTATGGCGCATGCTGGCATTGCTCGACCCACACGGACGCGACACATGCGCCGCCCGGAGGCCGCACGGCCGCCCAGCAGAAGAGATGACCTCGTGCAATCTGGACAGATGGGTCACTTCGTACAGACTCTTTATTCGAAGCTGAACGCGCGCGGCACGAGCGCGTCGTGCGAGCGCTCGTCCCGAATGCGATCGCGCGCGACCAGGCTCCGCGTACTCGTGCTTCGTGACGCGCGGGACGCGAACCACCATGGTGGAGCGGCCTGGGCGCGCCCGAGCTTCGAGCATGACCCGGAACGCCTCGGCCCTCGTGGTATTCTCGAGCGCGTGGGACAACCTACCCGCGTCGCACCCGCGCTGATCCTGGTCGGGGTCTCGGCGTTTCTCGTCCTCACAGCGCTCGCCGCGGCCGCGTATCCGGGCGGCACCTTCTGCGACGCGAACGCGCCCGGCTACGATTTCTGGGGCAACTTCTTCTGCGATCTCACGCAGCCCGTGACCCAGCGCGGGGTGGACAACACGCGCGCGCGCTCGCTCGCGCAGGCCTCGTTCGTCTGCTTTTCCCTCGCGCTCGTCCCGTTCTGGTGGGTTCACGGCGCCCTGCTCGGCGGCCGGCTCGGCGGCGCGGTTCGCGTGCTCGGACTGCTCTCCGCCGCCGGCACGAACCTGATTGCGTGGCTGCCGTCCGTGGTCTCGCCGCTGCTCCACGCGGTGTCGGTGTTCGTCGCGGCGATCCCCGGGCTGCTGGCGACGCTCCTGGGCGTGACCGGCGCGTTTGCACGGGGCAATGCGGGCGAGAGCCGCTCGTCACCGTTGCGCTTCTCGGCGTGGCTCGGCGCGCTTTCGCTCGCGCTCGGCAGCGCGGACGCCGCGTACTACGCGGTTGCGATCGCGGTGCCGGGCTGCCACGTCCTTTTGCCAGCGCTTCAGAAGCTCGCGGCGCTTTCGGTGATCGGGTGGATGGGCACGATTGCGCGCGTGGGCGCCGCGCGTGGGGCGCGCCTGGACGGACCTGGCCCGGCGGTTTCGGTTGACCAATCGACTGATAGTTAGGCGGCGCAATGGAAACCACTTCACGAATAGCATCCTGCAGCTGCGGCCAGCTACAAGCGAGAACTGCTCGCGATCCTGTTCGCGTTTCGGTGTGCCACTGTCTAGCGTGCCAGCGCCGTACCGGCAGCGTCTTCGGTGCTCAGGCTCGCTTCTCAAGCGAAGCAGTCACCATCGTCGGCGAGAGCGTCGAGTTCGTCCGCATCGGAGACGAAGGCACAAGATGCACGTTCAGGTTCTGTCCTCGCTGCGGTGCCACCGTCTACTATACCCTCGAAGGTCTTCCAGAGTTCGTGGCAATACCCGTTGGCGCATTCGCCGATCCCGAGTTTCCGGCCCCGACGTTCTCGGTCTACGAGGAGCGCATGCACTCCTGGGTCAACATGCCCGCTGGCATCGAGCACATGGCATGATCCAGGGAGCAGCTAACTTCCGAAAGAACGACGTTCTCCTGATCGCGGAGCAGCTGGCCGCTCCAGAGCGACTTCGGCGGCGCTCGTCGGGGTGTTCTGGTCGCTGGCGTTGCGCGCGATGGTGCGTTCCGTGACGAGCGGGGCGCCGAGGCAGGTGCTCGAGGTCGCCGACATCAAGGCGCTCGCTTCGGCGTAGCTCGCGCGCCCCACACCGGGCTCAGCCGACCACGGCGTGCGTCCGATCGAGCTTGAGTCGCTCGGCAGGGCGAATGTCGCCGCCGCATTGTCGCTGGAGCGGATCTTCGGGGGAAGCAATGATTCAGGGCGCTTGCGAGCGCAGGTTCACGAGCTTCACCCACTTGATCGACTGCTTGAAGATGTAGGGCGCTACACGCTTCGCCATGCCGTGCAGGCCACCCGACACGGCCGCGTGGTTCACCACGACCCCGTTGTTACAGGCCTTCGCGTAGAGCGCCTTCAGCGCGGCGTTCGTCTTGGGGTTGCCTCCGAAGCCATTGGAGGACTTCCCGCCGATGCCCCAGGAGATGTCGTTGTTCTCGATCTTGCCGCCGGTGAAGCCCACTTCCATCATCCACTCCACGAAGCCCGGGGCATGGACCTCGATCAGGTGGGTGTACTGGTTGGCGCGCGTGAGGTAGGCCAGCGAGTAGTTTCGATAGCTCGCCCACCCGTGGTGCGCCACGGGGTCGGGCACGACGGGTCGGCCCGGAGTTAGCCACGCGACGGCCTCCGCCCGCTTCATCGCGCGATAGAAGTACTCCTGCTTGGCGGGCGTCGCGAGCGCTGGCCGGTTGTCGTTGCGAGTGGGGTAGCTATAAAACCTATCGCCTTTGTTGTCCTCGCGGGAATATTCCAGGCAGACCACGTGGGCGCGGTCGGCGTTGTCGTACGGCTGCGGGTCGTTCGGTCCCATGGTCCCCCTGGGCTCAGCGCATGATGGCGGGATGGTATCGCGCAATGCTACCAGCTCCGTCCGTGGAACGCGAGGGAACAGCCACCCTTGGCAGTCCCTCCGCGATGGTTCATCGTCTCCGCCGTGTCCCGCCCGAAGCTCCGCTGCCTGAGGATCGACGGCACATACATTCTCTCAGGCCTCGCGGGGACGGCGCCTGGCGAGCCGTTTTTGTTTTGAAGCCCTCGGCGGACAACGCCCAAGCGCTGGAGATCCTGCGCGCCGTGCGGGCTCCGCTCTGACGAGGCGGTCGACCCGGTGGACGAGCATCCGTTCCCCGTCGCGCCGCGCCGCCGCCCACGTCTCGTCCCAGGCGGCGTCGGTCTCGGCGCGCGGAGCTGGCCGAAAGCCTGCAGCTCCTTCCGCTCGCCCTCGACCTCGGCGTCGTCCGCCGGCGGCGCCGGCGCCGGCCCGGTCATCGCGTCGCCGACCACGCCCGGATTTGTGGAGCTTTCGGCGCGGAGCTGGCGGCGAACGGTCGAGCTGGCGCTTTGAGCCGCGCGCGCCGGCGCCCGGTGATAGAACGACCGCCGTGAATCCGCATACGGACGCTGGCCCGGCGAGCAGCGACTACCTGGATCGCCTGATGCGCCGAGGGTCTTTCGAAGCCCTGTGGCCGCTCTTCGCCAAAGCCACGCGCCCCGCCAAGGAAATGACCGAGAGCTATTCGGCGCTCGAGCACCTGCGGCCCTTCATGTCCGGCGCGCCGTGCCGGGTCATCCACGTCGGCGACGGCGCCCACGCCCGCACCGGGGCGTTGTTCGCGCTGAAGACGGAGGCTGAGAACGTCAGCGTCGATCCGGTGCTCAACGAGCCGCTGGTCGAGGCCTGGCGCATTCGATTCGGCATCCGCCGCTTCGCCTGGCAACGCGCCGACGTCTTCGCGGCCATCGAACGGCTCAACGCGTTGCCCGACATGCGCGTGCTCGTCACGTTCGTGCACGCCCACGTCCCCATCGACGATGTCCTCGCCCGGCTGCGCTGGAACGTCGCGTACACGCTCGCCTGCTGCCAGCCAGGTCATCAGCTGAGCCAGCGGCACGACGTGCTCGCAACCGGCGAGGACCCGTACGTGTTGTCCAGCGGGCGGCGCTTTCAGGTGCTCGCCCCGCGCGCGTGAGCGCGGGACGCCGTCGCAGGGCTGGGGCGGCGTGCCCCGGGCTCAGCCGTGCCTCGACGACGGCGGCGCTCGCTCGCCATGACGGGGGCGCGTCGTGTGCTCAGCTACGCGGCGTCGAAGCTCAGGTCGGGAGCGACGTCGATCGCGCGACCATCGAGGCGATCACGTGAGGCCGCCCCGAGCTCTCACAGCGGCTCGATGCTCAGAAGATCGCCCGCCAGGTGATACACGCGGTAGTGGGCGCCGTGCGTCGTGAGCTCCCACGCTTTCTGCGAGACGACGAAGGAGACTCCGCCGATCGCGTAGCGCCATTGGCTCGGCATGCCGCCGCGGCCGTCGATGTGCACCTTCTGGAGCGGACCCTGCGCGACCAGCGCGGGGCTCTGGGCGTACGCCTTGCGCCTCGCGCTGACCTTCAAGAACGTCAACAGCGCGCCGATACCGAGCAACCCGCCCAGCACGACGCCGCCTCCGCCGAGCGCGTAGAGCCCGTTCATGTCGGTGTCGGAGATCGGCTTCGAGTAATCGTCGTGGAGGTAGAGCGCACCGCCGACCCCCCCGGCGGCGACGAGCAACCCGAGCAGGAGCAAGAACACCCCGCAGCCGATGCCGGAGCTCTTGCCGCGCTTGGCCTGCGCCGGATGAAGGCGCCCTTGCCGGTTCATCTCGAGCTCTTCGAGCGTGAAGCCGTGGGCCGCTCCGAGGTCTCGGAGGTACGCCTGCCGCGAGCCTGCGGGTGAGGACATCATGCGAGCCTCGAGTGACCCAGGGCGACCAGGGCGTCGATGGGGGCTTCGAGCTCGGCGGGCTTCAGCGGCTGACCGCCGTAGGAGAGACAGAGCTCGCCGTTGTCGTAAGAGAGCCCGATCTGATTCATGGGCAGCTTGAGCAGCGCTGCCTGCACCGCCGAGTTCATGAGCGCACGAGTGAGGGCGGGCGAGTCGCTCCTGAGCGAAATCATGCGATCGAAGTTCGGGTCGCCCGTCGGCACCAGGTGGTACTGCGGGCCACCCGCGCCGCGCGTGATCTGGAGCGAGAAGCGATGCGGCGCCGGATACAACGAGCGCGCATAGAAGGCCGTGGAGGTGGTTCTGGTGTTGCCCACCATGCTCCAGGTGGAGATGACGCGGAGCGGCACGTTCTGCACGGCGCCGGTGAGCGACTTGACGCTGCGCTGTGACGTGAGCGCGTTGCCCTCGTTCTGCTGATCGAAGGTCAGCCCGTACCTCGTCGCACAGTTCGGCCAGATCGCGTCCGTCGCGCGCGAGAGCTTGATCGCGCCCGCCACGATCGCGACCAGGACGAGGGCGCCAGCCCCGAGCCCCAACCATTGGAGAAGTTCGTACGTGCTCATGTCGTGTTTGCTATCTCAGAAAGAGATTACTCGCCTTTGGAGAGGCGCGACAACGGGCCGCTCTCGCACCGCGAAATTCGCTGCGGGGAGGACACTCACCCGGATCCAGCCGACAGGAAACCCTAGGACTTTCGCCCGTGTCAAGCCCCGCGGGGACGGCGCCTGGCGAGCTATTTTTGTTTTGGCCCATCAGACACCCGCTTGCCCCGTCGCAGGGCTGGGGCGGCGTGCTCGGGGCGCATGTCATACGTTGCACGCGCCGTCTTGACGGACGAGCGCACCCGCGCATCCTGGCAGCCATGTCGCCACGCCGCGCGCCCGTCGCCCCGCTCGCCCTGCTCACCTCTTTCCTCGTCGCCGCCCCCGCCGCGGCGGCCGTCGTGCCGGTCGGCACCACCGACGAGCTCGTCGCCGCGATCGGCGCGGCCAAGGCCGGCGACGAGATCGTCCTCGCCTCGGGCACCTACGCCTTCGACGGCGTCTCCTGCGCGGCCGCAGGCACCGAGGCCGCGCCGATCGTCGTGCGCGCCGCCGAGCCGCTCGGCGCGATCGTCGAGCTGTCGGGCCTCGAGGGCTTCAAGGTCAGCGGCCCGAACTGGCACTTTGAAGACCTCGACATCCGCGGCGTCTGCGCCGACGACTCGGACTGCGAGCATGCCTTCCACGTGTTCGGCGCTGCCAGCCGCTTCACCCTCCGCCGCTCGAGGGTGCGGGACTTCAACGCCCAGATCAAGATCAACGCCGCGCAGGTGGACGGCGTCTGGACGGCCCCCGACGACGGGCGGATCGAGCGCTCGGAGCTGTTCGACACCCACCCGCGCAGGACCAGCAGGCCCGTCACCAAGATCAACATCGACGGCGGCAAGCGCTGGACCGTGCGCGACAGCTACCTGCACGACTTCCAGAAAGACGGCGGCGACACCGTCAGCTACGCCGCGTTCATGAAGAGCGGCGGCTCGGACGGGCTCTTCGAGCGCAACCTCGTTGTCTGCACCACCGCCGGCTCGCCGGACGGGGCGCGCATCGGGCTGTCGTTCGGCGGCGGCGGCACGGGGGCGCAGTACTGCGCCCCGGCCTACGACCCCGACGTGCCCTGCGAGGTCGAGCACACCGGCGGGACGATGCGGAACAACATCATCGCGAGCTGCTCGGACGTAGGGATCTATCTGAACCGCGCGGCGGACACGCGGCTTCATTTCAATACGCTGATCGCGACGAGCGGGATCGACTTCCGCTTCGCGACGACCAGCGGCGTCGCGCGGGGCAACGTGCTCACGGGCAAAATCCGCGACCGCGACGGGGCCACGCACCAGGAGAGTGACAACCTGGCCGAGGTGGGACTCGCGACGTTCCAAACGTGGTACGAGAATCCGAGTCTCGGCGACCTGCACCTCAAAGGGGATGTGGCGTCGCTCGTCGGCGAAGCGCCCGCCGAGGCCGCGGTGACCGACGACTACTGCGCGCGCGGGCGGCCGGGCAGCGGGAGCTTCACGCTCGGCGCGCTCGAGCATTCGCTCGGCGACTGCGCGACGGTGCCGCCGCCGGGGCCCTCCGGCGACGGGGGCGCGGGCGGCGGCGGCGCCGGCTCGGGCGGGATGGGCGGCGGCACCACCGGCTCGGGCGGGGGTGAGGCGGGCGGCGCAGGCGGCACAGGCGCAGGCAGCGGCACCGGCGCGGCCGGCGGGGGCGGCGACGCCTCCAGTGACGCAGAGGGCTGCAGCTGCCGCGCCGCGGGCACCGGCGGGAATCACACCCTTGGCCTCCTCACGGCGGCCCTCGCCGCGTTCGCCCTCCGGCGACGACAGGCCTCCTCACCGCCGAGCGGCGCCCGATAGGACACCGATCACGTTGATCGAGCGAGAAATGAGCCGCCAAGGCGCCAAGGACGCCAAGAACGAAACACAATCTTGGCGTCCTTGGCGCGCTTGGCGGTTCAAATTCCTGTTCTTTTCTGAGGTTTCAACCCGTTTGTCGCTCTAGGGCCTGCCTGTCCACACTACTTGCGCGCCCACGCGCAACGCATCGAACACGAAGGTGCGTTTCATGAGCACGGCCCACTCGACGTAGCGTGATGTTGCAAACAACTCCCCGTCGAACAGCCACCCCCGGCGCAAGACCGAGATCAGGGTCGGCTCAACTCGCACCGTAGGCTCGGCATGCGCGATCGACTTCGCTGAGGGCGCGCGGCGCAGGCGAAGCGCACGACGACGCAGGGCCAGGCGCAGGCGACGCAGGCGCCCGCGGCCACGCTGCTCTCCGCGTGAAGGGCCGAGGAACACCGGTCGGCCCTGCGCGCCCGAAACCGAGGTGCTCTATTCCAGCAACACCGGTTCGACGTTGAGTTTGTACGTGATATGGAGATCGAACCCCGCGTCCGAATTCTCGGCGTTGATAACGATCGTGTGCTCGCCTGGCGAAAGGCGCGGGAGCAGCACGTAGATCCCCTCGTCGACGCTGGGCGAATATATCCCGGCGGGCACGTTTTCCGGGCAGAATGCGTCGAACAGGTTCTCTTCGGGCACCGTGATCTCGAAGGCGTCGGACCGGACGCGGCGCTCATGCCTGACCAGGCGGCCGTCGACCGTGGCGTACGCGTCGGTTATGCCTTCGATGAACGGGTGTATCCCCTCGAACAGCTCGTCGACGCTCAGGTTTTCCGAGTCCTGCCCGCACACGTTCGGGCTATTCCACGCCAGGATATTCACGATCGGAAAGAATATCTTCTTGTTCTCGGGCACGGTGCAGCTTCGGGTCACCTCTCCTCCGAAGGCCGCGCCGGCCAGGAACCAGACATCGCCCCGCTGCCCGACCATGCAATTTTCCCCGGTCGTATCGGTCAGCGGGTTGTCGGGGGTCGGTATCGACGTTGCCCATTGCCACCACTGGGCGCTCAGGTCGCGGTAGGGCCTGGGGCCGGCGGGCCCCGTTCGGGTCGGAGCCATGACCCCGAGGCCGAGCACGATCATCGCCACGAGGTTCCTCGCGCTGTTCTTCATGGCGCTCTCCTTCTCAACGAGGGACGGAGCCATGCTCCGTCCTCGACGTGGGCACGATTGAAATATCAAATCAAGGAATGTCTCCCGGCGGCAACGATACCCACAGCGTAGCCATGTGCAATCGGGCACGCCTGTCACCCGAACACGGAGACAGAGAGACAGAAGGAACCCCGATGTCTCCCCTGTGTCCCCGTCGTCGGGCGAAGCCTCTCCGGACGGAGGACACCATTGCTCTCCCACGAATGAACGAGAATGCCCAGGTCAGCAGCCCGCGCAGCCTCGAGCTGCACGCGCCACGCGCTCGGTCACGACAGACGTGCTCGCGCTCAGCTCACCCGGCCGCGACGCGCAGCACGCCGGACCGGAGGTGGAGAAACGACGCGTGCACGTAGCGGACGAACGGCGCCTTCAGGCCGAAGAAGGCCGCCAGATCGACCTCGGCCGCCGCGCGGAACATCCCCTGATCCAGCACGGGAGCCTCGGTGCGGAGCGCGCCGCTCGCGAGGCTCCGGCAGGCGGGGGACGCCGACGCGGGGTGGATGGCGACCACGAGCGTGGCGGCCCATGGCGCGGCGATCCGCTCGCCGAGGGCCCTCGGGTACCGATAGCCGAGCGCGAGCACGCCGCCCCGCAGCGTGGCCTCGATGACTGCCGCCGCGCCCGCCACGGCCGGTGCCGGAGGGGCGACCTTCCCCGCCGCAGCCGCGCCCCTCGCCCCGTCGATCGCGCTCCCCGCCCCGCGCGCGCCGCCGCACCCGCCTAGCGCCACGAGGCCGGCCCCCGCGGTGACCTGCGCGATGAACGCGCGCCGCCCCTCACTCGCCATGCGACGGCCCCTGGAGCCTGCGCCGGCGCGCCTGCCCCACCAGCATCCGCGCCGGCGTGATGCGGCCCAGCGCCGCGGCGCTCTCCTCCGCCGTCGGCCGCACGGGGTGACCCGGCGGGAGCTCGGCGACCATGCTCTGCCACAGCGCGAGCGCCCGGTGCTGGTAGATCTGCGCCAGACTCGATCGCGGCGAGAGGAAGTGCTGGCCGAGCACCATCGCCCTCTCGAGGAACGCGATCGCCTCGTCGTCGCGGCCGTCGTTCAGGAGGTGGAGCCCCTCGTTGTACCAGGGCATCGGATCCGCCGGATCCTCCTCGCGCATGCGCTGGTTCGCCTCGAGGTAGCGCGACAGCTTCTCTTCCATGACGCCGTCGTCCTTCAGGAAGCCGTAGTGCTGGATCTCCACGCCGGCCGCGCGGACGACGAGCTCCGGGTGCCGGTCGAGGCTCGGCTGCACCGTCTCGTGCACGGCGCGCCCGTACCGGATCCGCGCGTCGTTGCGGAACAGCCGCACGGCGATCGTCATGACGGGCGGACCGTCCTTCTGATGATTGGCGATCTCGAAGGAATAGGCGTGGACGTCGAGGTCGTCCATGAGCCGCACGACGCGCGGCAGATCCCAGTGCGCGAGCTCCTCGTCCGGGTCGAGGCTCAATATCCAGGGCCGCGTGGCCATCCCGAGGCCCACGTTGCGCACCTCGGCCAGGTCCAGCCGGTCCGTCCGGTGGACGCGCACGCGGTCGGTGAACCTCCGCGCGATCTCGACCGTCGCGTCGTCGCTGCCGTTGTCGACGATGCAGATCTCGTCGACGAACGGCTCCAGGAACGCGAGGAACCGCTCCAGCCGCTCCGCCTCGTTCCTCGCGATGATGCAGAGCGATACGCCGGACGCGGGCGCATACCTGCGCAGCGTCACCGTGTTGCTCGCGAGATCGGCCAGCTCGGGGGGCGCGCCCGCGCGCGGCGGCGCGTACCGGTCCGGCCGCGCGTGGAGCGCGAGCCGCGCCTGCCGCGACGCCTCGGTGTCGTAGCCGAGCCGCCGCACGCGGACGTCGGTGAAGCGCCCGCACCCGTCCGGCATCTCGGGGATGCCGCCGCCGGGCAGGCCGCCTTCCCCGCGGGCGACGCGCAGGCCCGGCTCGTTCCGGTACATGCGGTACCCCGACATGGCCCCGAGCGCGCCGTCCGCCCGGAAGTACGTGCGCGTCGGCTCCCAGAACGTGTACCAGTGGAAGCCGAGCGCCTTGATGTGCGGATCGGCGAGCTGCATGAGCCGCTCGGCGCGCGCGCGGTCCATCTCGAACACCTCGTCGGCGTCGACCGCGAGGATCCAGTCCGGGGAGAGCTCCGCCGCCAGCTGCAAGGCGCGGTCGCGATCGCGCCGATCGTCGACGCCCGGCGGCAGCTCCGTCCGCTCGTACCGGGCCACGGCGGGGTGCGACCGCGCGATCGCCCCCGTCCCGTCCGTCGATCCGTCGTCGAGCACGACGATCGCGTCGGCGAACCGCGCCGTCGCGTCGAGGCTCTCGCGCAGCGTCGCCTCCGCGTCCCGGACGCGGTACGCGGCCACGAGCCGCGTCTTCCCGGCGCGGCGGGCGCGCCACTTCTCGAAGAAGAGCTCCGCGCCCCCGAGGCCGCCCTGCGCGCCGGGGAACGCCTTGCTCAGCGTGGCGCTCCCCTCGTGGTGCACGTACACGTCGCTCGCGATCATGCACTCGAAGCCGCGCTCCTGCGCCCGCAAGGCGAGGTCGGCGCCCTCGTGACCCACCGGGAAGAAGCGCTCGTCGAGCCCGCCGATCTCGGCGTAGACCTCGCGGCGCATCATCAGGCAGAAGGTCGAGAGGGCGAACGACGGCGCCCACCGCCGGCGGAACGCCTCGCGGTGCTCGGCCGCGAGCTCGTTCAGCGCCTCCGGCTGGAACGGCGGCGGGTTCTGCACCTTCTGCGGGCCGCGCGCGCTGTTCGTCACGGGCCCGACGAGCCCGACGCGCCGCGCGCCGGGCACGGCCCGCGGCGCCTCCTCCATGCACTCCCGCAGCCCCTCCAGCCACCTCGGGGTCACCACGACATCGTTGTCGAGCAGCACCAGGTACTCCCCGGTCGCGACCTCGAGTCCCCGGTTCGCGCCGCCGGCCAGGCCGAGGTTCTCGTCCAGGAAGACCGTCTTGGCGGCGTCCCCGAGCCGGCGCGCGACGTCGGTCAGGTAAGCGGGGGTGCCGTCCTCCGAGCCGTTGTCGACGAAGATCACCTCCGCGTCCGAGGGGAGCGTGCGGAGGAGGGCGTCCACACATCGCGCCGTGTACTGGAGGTTGTTCCACGTGACGACGATAACGGAATAAACAGGCGTCATCGGGCACCGGGCGGGGCCATGAGGCGAACCACGTTGGAGACGTACTGGCGATACGCCGCGTGCAGATAGAACGCCCCGACCCGGGGTGCCAGGACGATCTCGCACCGGAAGCTGCCCACGAGGTCCGCGCCCACGTCGTCGATGTCGTCGGGGAAGACAAGCCTCGGCCCGAGCAGAGGCACGGTGACGCCGCCCTGCGCGGGGGCATAGATCAGCGTGAGAAAGACGCCGCGGAGCACCTCGGCGCGCTCGACCTCGATATCGACGGCGGGCACACGCGAGCTGCCGTGGACGACGTGGACGAGGGCGCCGCCCTCGACGGTGGGCGGGCCAGGCTGGGCGAGGACGACGCCCGCGCCGGAGGTCGCGGGTGTCTCCGCGGTCAGGCCGAAAGAGACGGATCGGACGAGCATGGGTTCACCGCCGGTCAGAATTCGATGGCCTTCTTGTCGACGAGATCGATGCCTATCACGTTCGACACGTAGTTCTCGAGGACGAGGTACACATAGACGCTCGGCCGGTACCGGGGCACCGCCACGGCGCAGGGGAACGCGACGGTGACGTTGAGCCAGGCGCCCTGGTACCCCTCGGACGCGAGGCTGCCGCGGCCCGGCATCGGCAGCGCGGGCTCGGCGAGCTGGTTCGGGCCGTCGCGCTCGCCGGCCGGGAACTCGATGAACGTGTTGCGCGCGAGCAGGGCGCCGCCGTCCGCCTGCTCGATGTCGTGGACGACGAGGACCATCGACTCCTCGACGTCGCGGTAGCGGCTCGCGACGGCGTCCGGGAACAGGAACGAGGCCGAGACGTCGAGCTCCACCGTGCCCGCCGCGAAGGACACCCGCGAGATCGCGAGTCGGATGGCCTCCTTGCCGGCCGCGATCTCGGGCGAGCCCCCGTGCGGGGCGAAGCCAAAGGGTGTCCGGGGTTCGATCTCCATGGGGTCCTCTCGACGTGGGCGCGGCGCGGGGTCGAGAGCAACGCGCCCCCGCCCCGCCCGCGCGGTTCAGCCAAAGTGGTTCCAGCTGCGGGAGGTCTGCGCCGGCGTATCGAGGCGCACGCGGCGGATGCGCGGGGCGCACACGGGGCAGAAGACGCCGTCGTCGCGGTTGCTATGGCCGGCGTGGTAGATGGTGCAGAGCCGCCCCGCGCCGAGCGCGGGCCACCAGTCGTACCGCTGGCCCGACGTGGTGGACGGGTCCGGCGTGAGGCCCGCGTTCGTGTTGCAATGCGGGCCCTGCCCGCCGAACTGGTCGGTGTACCAGCGGGGGTTGGCGAGCTGCGTGGCGAGCGCCACGCCGGCCGCGCTGTACTGCGGCTCCTGCCGGACGGTCTGCCCGATGCCGTGCCCCATCTCGTGGACGAAGGTGCCGAGGACCGCCGTCTCGCTCCGGCCGGGGCCCGTGCACCCGACGACGCAGAAATTGCCCCAGCTATAGCCGTTGATCGAGCTCTTCCAGATGAACGAGAACGTGAGGTTGTACGTGTTGCCCGGCGTGGCGAGGTGGGCCGTGAGGCCCGGCAGCGTGGTGAGGTTCCAGTTCACGCGGTTCGGCGACCCGGGGGTGAAGGTGAAGTACGCCCGCACGTCGGTGGCGCCGGCCGCCGGCCACGACGCCTGCGCCGTCCACATGAAGTTGTTGCCGTTCATGGGGTCGCGCCACACGGTGCGGAACGTCGTCACGCTCCCGACCGCGTTGTTCGCCGTGGGGAACGCGTGCCGCTGGAGCTGCGTGTAATAGCAGTTCGGCACCAGCAGGAAGGCCATGTGAAGCGGCTTGTCGGTCAGCGTGCCTCCCCCGGGGGGCGCGCCGCCGACGCGCAGGTTGAGCAGCGCGTTCGGGCCGCCGTTCATGAACGGCCAGTCGAAGGTCGGCGAGCTGGCCGCCTGCTGCGACAGGCTCTGGAAGTCGACGCGGGCCGAGTCCACGGTCGCAAGCGCCGGGAGGACCGCCCTGCGCTCCAGCTCGATGAAGTGCCGCGCGAACTCGCCCACGAACCGCGGATCGATGTTGTTGTACGTCGAGAGCGTCTGTGCGCCGGAGTACCAGACCGTATAATAGAGCTTTCGCCACGTCTGGAACTCATCGGTGGCGAGGAACTGGGCCCGCTGCCCGTCGCGCGACGCCTTGATCGTGTACTTGTCGCCGCCGATGTGCGTGAACGTGAGCGTGTTGTCGAAGTGGTGCCCAAGCCCGACCGTCACCCCGGGGGCCGCGCCGTGCGCGAGCCGCGTGCGCTCGGTGAGCGACTGGAATGCGAGGCTCTCGTTGCCCGGGTCGGGCTCGATCCACCAGTCCACGCGGTCGCCGGGCGCGACGTTGGGCACCTGGTTGGGCGTGACGCGCAGCTGCCGCACGGGGCCGTTCACGCCGGTCGCGGCGGCAGGGAGGTTCACGTACTGCTTGATCGTCGGCATGCGAGAGCTCCAGGACGAATCAGCGGGGAGTCCGGTGCATCAGTCCATCAGTCCATCAGCGCGGCGCGGGTCGAGGCTCGCGCCGCGGCCGCCCCCTCAGAACACCTCGATCTTGTCGACGCCCCAGTCCTTGGGGTTCTCGGGCGCGGGCGGGGGCTCCTCCATGACGATGACGATGAGCGGCGGCTGGACGAGCGGCGTGGGCGGGGTGTTCTTGCTGTTGTGGAGCATGAGATCGAGCGCGCGGGCGCAGCCCTTCCCCTCGACCTTGACGTCGAACGAGTAGCTGATGAACTCGGCCTTGTTCATGTTCACGCCGGAGGCGACGCCCCCGTTCGTGCCCGCCTCGTCGCCGCTGCTGCGCGAGAAGTTGCTGTCCTGATGGCAGATGGGGTTGCCGTCGGCCTTGACGTTCTTCGCGGTGCTCGCGGCGTCGGACGACATGGCGATGTTGGGATAGGGGACGGGGACCGGCGGGGCGGGCGGCGCGGGGGTGAGGCACACGTCCGGGAAAGCGATGGTCATTCCGTTGCTCGCGGCGTGGACGACCGTGCGTGAGTTGACTCCTACGGTGACAGGCATATCGCTCCTCCTTCACGCCCTCTTCGCTGCAGCCGAGACGAGGCACACGGCGGCGCGCGTCCCGTCGCCGGAGCCCGCGAAGAGCGCGGCGCGCGCCTCGGGGGACGCGCCGCGCTCGAACGATCGCACGCACGCGGCCGCGAGGCACCCGCCGGTCGCGGCGCCGACGTCGCCGTAGCCGTCGGCGGGGTGCCACAGCGCCCGGACGCCCCCGAGGAGCGCGGGCGCGCGGACGCGCGCGAGCCCCCACTCCTTGGCCCGGTAGCTCTCGCCGTTGAGATCGCAGAGGACCCACGCGGGCGGGCCGCCCGCGGCGCACGCGGCGGCGAGCGCGGCGGCGAGGGCCTCGCCCGAGGGGGGATCGCCGCTCTCGATGGCGTGGGGCTCCTCCCCGGCGCCCGAGCCCTCGATCTCGGCCAGGACGGGGGCGCCGCGGGCCTCGGCGCGGCGGCGGTGCTCGACGAGCAGCGCGGCCGCGGCCTCGCCCGGGATGAACCCGTCGAGGTTGCGGCGGCTCTTGAGCCGGCGCGCGTGGTCGAGCGCCTCGAGCAGCCCCACGTCGACCTGGGAGTCGGCGCCGGCCACGATCCAGGGCGTGCCGGGGTCGGCCTCGACGGCGCGCGCCGCGTGGGCCAGGCCGAGGAGCATGGCGGCGTGCCCGTCGGGGGCGAGGAGGCCGCGCGTCACGGCGTCGACCCCGGCGGCGTCCGCGACCCGCTCCCGGAAGGCGTCGCGCAGCTCGTGGTGGTGCGCGGCGGGGCCGGGCGAGGGGCGCGCGAGGAAGAACGAGGCGTCCTCCAGGTCGGCGCGCGCGATGTCGCCGGAGGTGGCGAGGTCCTGGAGCGCCAGCGCGAGCAAGCGGACCGGGAGGTCGAGCGCGCGGGGGAGATCGGTGTACGCCGCGACCACGGAGAAGGGCTCCTCCGGGCGGGGCGGGTCGGCGGGGAGGCAGGGGTAGCTCGGCCACTCGCGGAAGCGCGTGAGGCGGGCGCGGACCGCGGCGGTGGTGGACGCGGCGGTGTCGCCGAGGGCGGTGACCATGCCGGCGGCGGTGATGACGGCTCCGGTGCTCATGCGGGCGCGGGCTCCACCTCGATGCGGCGCACGCGGAAGAGATCGCGACCGACGGGCATGGCGCCCCGGTACACGAGCACGGCGCGGAGGTCGTCGGGCTCGAGGACCACGGTGTCGAGGACCAGCGGGAGCGGGCGGCGCTCGGAATCGATCAGGACCACGGCGTGAGGCGCCGCGGGGGGCAGCGAGAAGCGCTGCGGGCCGAGGGGGCTCAGGTGCACGAGCTCGACCGGCTCGCCGCCGCGCAGGTGCGGCGTGGCCACGAGGCGCGGGTGCGCGCCCTGGTGGTAGCGCGGGTCGAAAGCGGCAGGCAGGAACGGCGACGGGGCGGGAGGCGGCGACCCGGCGGGAGGCGGCGACGCGGGATCGGGCGCCGTGGCGGCGTAGCGCAGGCGCGGCTGCCAGCTGCGCCCGATGAAGCCGAGGCCGACGGGCTCGGGGCGATCGTCCGGCGAGCGGAGCGGCTTCCTGGGATCTTCGAGGTTCGGCATGGCGAGCTGCGCGAGGTCGACGAGCGAGCGGCGGGCCCGGAACCCGCGCCCGACGGGGTTGCGCGGCTCGACCTCGTGGTCGGCGGCGGACTCGGCGGACTCGTCCCGCCCGCCGAACGCGCGCTCGTACACGAGCGGCATCCGCTCGAAGGGCGCGGGGGACGCGGGGCGCGCCCAGGTGCGGTCGCCGAAGACGGCGAGGGTCGTGCGGATCGGACCGACGCGCACGGAGACCTGGACCTCGGCGTCGCGGCGGCCGGGAGGGTACGCGTGGCCGAGGACCACGACGTCCGTGCCGACCTTGTGCGGCGCGAGGTCGCTCTCGTAGCGCACGCTCGAGAGGCCCGGCTCGCCGTGGAAGGCGTCGGCGTGCTGGAGCGGCACCTGCTCGGCCGCCGGCGCGAGGCGGCCGCCGGCGTGGATGGCGAGCGTCGCCTTGACGAGGACGACGAGCACCTCGGCGCCGGCGGCGTCGACGTGGACGATGCGCTCGGCGACGAAGGGGGTTCGGTTGCGGAGGTCCATATTCAGGTGGGCGAGGGCGCGGCGTCGGGCACCGAGCGGAGGAACGAGGCGCCGAGGCCGTCGGCCGCGACCTTCGCGGGGCGGCGCTTGCGCGGGGGGATGAGCGGCTCCGACGAGGGGCGCGCGTCCGGAGCGAGGCGCGGACGGCGCGGGCGCGCGGGGCGCCGGGCAGGGGCGGCGGCCGCGGCCGCCGTGGCGGGCCACGGTGCGGCGGCGGGCGGCGATTCCAGGGCGTACGACGGCGCGATGCGCGGCGGGGCGAGGGCGTACGACGGCGCGACGGGCGGCGGCGAGGCGACGTGCGCCGCGGCCGCGGCCGCGCCGGACACCCACGGCGAGCGCGGCTCCGAGGCGGCGTGGGGCGCCGCACCCGACACCCACGGCGAGGAGCGCTCCGGCGCGGACGGCGCGGGAGGGTGCGCGGACGGCGCCTGGGGAGCAGCGGGGACGGGCGCGGACGGCGCTGGTGCGAACGGCAGCGCGCCGGACGCCGCCGCCGGCGAGACGAACGGCAGCACGCCGGACGCCGCCGGCGCTCGGACCGGCGCCGCAGGCGACGCCGCGGCGGGGGCGGCGAACGGCAGCGCCCACGCCGCCGCGCCATCGCGGGCGCCCGGAGAAGACGGGGCGGCGGGCGCGAACGGCAGCGCCCTGGAAGCCGCGCCCGCCGCCGGCGCCACGAAGGGCAGGCCGCCGCGCCGCGGCTCCGCGGGCGGTGTCCCCGCTGCGGCGGGCAGCTCCGCCGTGCCAGACCTCGCGAGGCGCGGTGCTTCCGCGGAGGCCGCGGGCGACCGGAACGGCAAGGCGGGGCTCGGCGGCCCTTCGTCCGGATCGACCGCCACCGTCCCGGACAGCGGATGGTCCGCCGCCCCGCGCCCCGCCCGCTGCGGGCTCGCCGCCGCCGGCGCCTCCTCCGGATCGAGCGCCACCGTCCCCGCCAGCGGATGCTCCGCCCCGCGCCCCGCCCGCTGCGGGCTCGCCGCCGCCGGCGCCTGCGCCGCTTGCGCCCGCTGCGGCGCCGCCTGCGCCCGCTCCGCGCGGACCGGCGGCGCTGCCGTGACGTCCCACGGCACCGCCTCGCCCGGGAGCGCGACCCTGGCCGTGACCCGGACGCTGGCGAGGGCCTCCTCGCCCGGCAGGAGCGCGCTGGCGCGCCACACGAGCGAGCAAAGCCAGCGATCGGCGTCGATCACGAGCATGTCGGCGACCAGCGGCAACACCTGCGGCTGCGCCGCGCCCCCGAAAGCGACCCGCGCCTCGGCGACGGGGCCCGGCAACCACGCCTCGATGCGGTCGAGATCCGGGTGCATCCCCTCGATCAGGATCCACTCGTTCCCCCGGAGGTACGGCGTCTGCTGATCGGCCGGCGCCGCCTGGAAATACGCCCAGTCGAAGCCGTCCGGGACCACGGGCCACGGGGCCTGCACGCCGCGCGGATCGGCGTTGCCCAGCCGGCGCTGCCGCGCGGGCCAGTGCGCCGCGATCGGCCCGAGGCCGGCGGCGCGCGTCGGCTGCCGGGGATCGATGATGTTGGGCGCGCGGCCGGCGCGCGGATCGACGCCGGCCGGGTTGTCGGGGTCGGCCGCCCCGCCGAGGGCGCGCTCGTAGCCGAGGGGCATGGCGAGGAACGGCTGCGGGGCGCCGCGGCCGTTGCCGCCGCGGTCGCCGTAGACGTGCAGGGACTTGTCGAGGAGGACGGCCGCGTCGAGGCCGACGCGCAGGCGGACGGGGACGAGCGGCGCCGGGCTCCGCCCGCGGGCCCAGGCGTGGCCGCCGAGGAGGATGTCCGCGCGCGGGAGGAACGGGGCCATCTCCGAGGCCGCCGAGACGGCGGCGCGCGGGTCGGCCGCGGCGCGCGCCGCGCGCACGTCCGCCGCGACGATCGGCGCGGGCGGGAGCGGCGACATGGCGCGCTTGTGCTCGAGCCGGAAGGTCGCCTTGACGACCACCGCGAGCATCACCCGCCCCCGGGAGCGGAAGGGGCGCACCGCGGCCGCGGCGTGCCCGAGGGCGCGCGGCGCGGGCGGCGCCCTCACGGCGAGGCCCCGAGCGCGGCCCTCTGCCGCTCGACCCGCGCGGCCACGTCGAACAGCGGGCGGCCGGGCGCGCGCGCCGCCCGCTCGAACGCGGCGCCCGCGCGCCGCCGCTGGCCGCCGAGCCGGAGCACGCGATCGAGCGCGCCCTCGTCCAGCGGGCGGCCGTCCACGTGGCGCACCCCCGACGCGAAGCGCCCGCGGTGCGCCGCCCAGAGCGCCCGCGCGTTCGCCCCGTGCGGCCACGGCAGCTGCGTGTCCGGATCCATCTTCACGCTCGTGTCGCGCGGATCGTCGCTCGGCCCCGCGTCGAAGCCGGGCGCCGGCGCACCGCGCAGCGCCCCCTCGATCGGCGCGCCGGTGATGCGCGAGAGCGCCTCGCCGGCGAGCCGCGCGAGCGGCGCGACGTCCAGCCGGTCGAGCACCCACGGCAGCAGCGCCGGATCACCCAGCGCCCCCGCCGCGACAAGGCAGACCCGCCCGAGCCCGGGCGATCGCATCAGCGCCTCGATCCGGCGGCGGGCCTCGCCCGGCGGGCTCACGCGGGCGGCGCAGTCGGCCGCCTCCTCGGCGAACGCGCCGCTCCGCCCGGCGACGCTCCACAGCGCCTCGGTCCGCGCCGCGCGCCCCGAGCAGCGCGCCGGCCCACGCCGACCAGAAGCGCTCGGCCTCGTCGTCCGAGCCCCACGCGCCGCGGAGCTCGCCCGCCAGATCGGCGCGGCCCAGCGCGCCGGCCGCGCGGAAGGCCAGCGCGCGGACCGCCGCGTCGCCGTCGCAGAGCGCGTAGCCAAGGAATTGCCCGGGATCGCGGCGGTGCGCGACGCACGCGGCCAGCGCCAGGCGGCGCAGCGCCGGCGGCTGCGCCCCCGACAGCATCGGCGCCACGATCGCGAACGCGTCGGCCGGCGACGCCCACGCGAGGGCGCCCGCGACGCCGGCGGCGGGCTCGTCCGCCTCCTCCGTCGCGTCGAGCACGGCCGCGAAGCCCGGGAAGTCGCGCGCCTCGACCGCGGCGATGGCCGCCGCGAAGAACGCGCCCGGATCCTTCGTGGAGAGGGCGGCCAGCGTGAGCTCCCAGCCGGGCTCCCCCGCGATCCGGAGCCCGTCGAGGTGGGCCTCGACGCGCTCCTCGAGCTCCGCGAGATCGGCCAGCGTGTAGTGGTGCGACCTCACGGCCATCTCGCGGAGCTCCCAGAGGAACGACGCCATCTCCGCGTGATCAGCCACCACCTCGTGAACCATCCGCCTCGGCTCCGATCCTGCGCGACGCCGCTCAGTTGATGTCGACCCCGCTCCCCGAGATCTTGACGTTCGAGCCCGCCTTGACGCTCACGTCGCCGTCGCTCTTCACCTCGACCTTGGCGCCCTCGACCTTGACGGTGCCCGAGCCCTTCACGGTGATGTCCGACCCCTCGACCGTGATCTTGCCGGAGCTGTCGACGATGATCTTGCCGCTCCCGCACTCCAGCGTGAACTTCTCGCCGACCTTGACGGTCTTCTTCGCGCCGACGGACTCTGTCGCGTCCACGTCGATGTTCCGGGTCTCGGTGCCGCCGACCGACAGCGAGTCGTCGCTGCCGATGGTCGTGTTGCGCTTCGAGCCGACCTCCAGCGTCGCGCGGTCACCCACCTTGACGGTCTCCTCGCCGCCCACCGTGAGCTCGCGCTTGCCGCCCACCGACTCGATGTCGTCCTTCCCGACGTCGGTCTTCCGGCTCTGCCCGATCTTCAGGCTCGCGTCCTCGCCGATGTCCACGCTCTCGCTCTTCACGACGCCGAGCGACCGGTTCGCGCCGATCTTCTCGTTGTGATCCTCGCCGACCTCGGTGGTCTTGAAGGCGCCGATCGACTCCCACTGGCTGTTGTCGATGCGCTTCTTCCGGTCGTGGCCGACGGTCAGGCGCTCGTCGTGGCCGACGGACTGGGTCTTGTCGTTCTCGACCTCGATGTTCCAGTCCTTCTGCGCGTGCAGGTAGATCTCCTCCGCGCCTCTCCTGTCCTCGAACCTGAGCTCGTTCGAGCCGCCGCCGCCCGGCGAGGTGTCCGACTTGATGGTGCTCTTCGTCTTCTCGGCCGGCAGCGCGTAGGGCGGCACGTTCGCGCCGTGGTAGACGCGCCCGACGATCAGCGGGCGATCCGGGTCGCCCTCGAGGAAGTCGATGACGACCTCGTGGCCGATGCGCGGGATGTACATCGAGCCCCACGCCGCGCCCGCCCAGATCTGGCTCACCCGCATCCAGCACGAGCTCTGCTCGTTCCGGCGCCCCTTCCGGTCCCAGTGGAACTGCACCTTCACCCGGCCATAGATGTCCGTGTGGATCTCCTCGCCCGCCGGGCCCACGACGATCGCCGTCTGGATGCCGCGGGGCGTCGGCTTGGGCGTCTGCACGGGCGTGCGGTAGGGCACGTCGTCCGGGATGCACTGGAATCGATTGGAGTACCCGACGACGGTCTCCTGCGATTCTCCCCCGACGGCCCGCGAGCCGAAATGGTCGACGCGCGTGATCAGGTATCCGCGGTTGAAGCTCTCGCGGCCGTGGTCCTCGAGCGTGAAGGTGGCCCCGGGCATGAACCGGAGCACGCTCCCCTGCCCCTCCGCGGTGCGGCGCACGAGCTGGAGCTGCTCGAGCCGGAGCTTCGCGAGCTGGGTGCCCTCCTCGGGCAGATCGTGCTCGGTGGCATACACGTACACCTCGAGATCGGTGTCGCGGTCGGCCTCCGCTTCCCCCTCGAGGCTCAGGCTGGGCTTCTGGAAGTTGTAGTCGCGGACGGTGACCTTGCCGGGCCGGACCTCCTCGGCCATCGAGAAGCGGGAGACGGCCTCGCGCGCGGCGAGCGCCCCGCCAGCGGCCCGGTACGGCACGACGCTCGGCCCGTCGATGGGCTCGTGGACGAACGGCGCGTCGCCGAAGACGAGCACGTGGTTGTCGGCCTTGTGCTCGAAGAAGCAGAACATGCCTGTCTCTTCCATCAGGCGGCTGATGAACGCCCAGTCGGTCTCGGCGTACTGCACGCTGTACTCCCGCCGATCGTGGGTCATCGCCGTCGAGATGCGGAAATCGTCCGAGGACAGGCCCGCCGCGCGGAGCACCTTGTCGATGATCTCCGGCGCCGTCGCCTCCTGGAAGATGCGGTAGTCGTGCCGGTGCTGGAGGCGCCACGCCCGCGGGACGACCGTCGCCAGGTACGTGGTGACCGCGCGCCCCTCCTCGTGCTGCTCGAAGCGCGCGACGATGCCGTGGATGTACCGAGTCGACGCGTCGGTCCGGATCGTGAGCAGGCACGTTTGCCCGACCAGCCCGTCGAACGCCAGCGCGGCGTCCGTCGACGCGAGGGTCACGCGGAAGTGGAACAGCCGCGATATGCCCTCATGGCCCTCGATCCGCGCGACGCGCCACGGATCGGTCGCGCCTTCCACAGCGAAATCAAACTCGATCGCACCGTCCGCCATCGGTCGCCTCGCCCTCGCACGTCCCGGAGCCCGAGCCGTCGAGCCTACCATCGCTCGCCGGCCGGGTGGGCACATTCACGCGCGCCGACGTCGTCGACATGCCGGCGCACATGCCGGCTTACATGCCGTCGACATGCCGTCGACATGCCGGCACTGCTTGACGCACGGTGGACGAACGGTTGACGCACGGCGAGGGCGGGCCTAGTCAGATCGGGCGCCGGGGGAACAGCGGACAGCGGATCGCGCGGATTCATGGGCAACGTCTGGCAGGTCGTCGATGCGTACGGAGACGTCGGCTTCGTCCGCGCAGCCGGCGCGGTCCTGCCCGAGGGCGCGGAGCCGATCGAGCCGCACCTGGCCGCCCTCGAGGTGCCCGCGTGGTTCCCTTCGGAGGAGCCGGACCGCGAGCGCGTCGATCTCCTGAGCGAGCTGTGCGCCGCGGGCGCCGGCATCGTGTCGCTCGACGCGGCGCGCGAGCTCGACCTGCTCCGCGAGCGCGTCGCCGAGCTGCTCCGGACGGGGTGCATCCTCGCCTTCCGCGGCCCGCCGCCGCGCGCCCCCGAGGCGCGCAGGCCGCTCGAGGAGCCGCCGCCGGTGCAGCCGGCGCCGAAGGCGCCTCCCATCGTCCACGCGCTCGTCGGCGTGATCCAGGTCGATTTCGCGGCGAACCACGCGGTCGAGCGGGACTCTCTCGGGAACTTCGCCTCCCCCGAGTGGCTGAGCACCCGTCAGGCGGCGGATCAATCGCCGGTCTGCTACGTCCGCGGCGCGCGCGTCCCGCTGGCCGTGGTGCTGCGCGTGCTCCGGCCGCCCAGCGGGACCGAGTCCGTGCAGCTGCGCGGCCGCGCCGTGGCCGGCGGCGTGACGCTCGAATGGACGTGCACGGTCAGCGTGTCGCCCGGGTCGGTCGACGTCTCCACGCCCTCGATGACGAGCAGCGCGCCGCTGCCGAACGTCGTCGCCTGCTACGATCCGCTGACGATCGCGTGGGAGGCGAACGCCGCCAGCACCGGCTGGGTCGGCGCGGGCACGACGGCGCACCTCGTCTACGCGGTGCTCGGCGCGCCGGCCGGCACGGTCCACTGGACGCTCGTGGACATCTCGTGCCGCGCGGCGCAGGGCGAGACGACCGAGGGGCGCGTCGTGTCCCAGAGCTTCGCGCCCTTCGCGACGCGGGCGCTCACGCGCAAGCGCGACGGCGTGGGCCTCACGTACTGGAACCCGAACACGACCACGTGCACGAACACGCGCCTGCTCCTCGCGAGCGCCGACGGCAGCGGGCAGTGCGGCTCGTGGGCCGAGTTCTTCATCGACATGCTCAAGGTCCACGGCATCACCACCGCCGACAAGGTGGTGGTCGTCGTCACGGTGGCGGCGTGGACCTCGGGATCCCAGGGGTTCCTCGTGAAGAACTGGCAGTGGAACGCGGCCACGCAGCCCGCCCCGTGGACCCACCGCATGTGGACCGACGTGGTCAACCTGCCCGGGATCCCCGGCCAGCGGAACCCCGAGCCCCCACCCGCGTTCTTCAACCATTTCATCGTCGTGCACGGCGGGCAGCTCTACGACCCTTCCTATGGCGGCGGGCCGTTCGCCGACGCGGCCACATGGGAGACCGGCGCGATCGACGGGCTGTTCGCTGCCGCGCTCGCCGGCTATCCGAAATCGTCGAACCCGCAGGCCCTCGTGCAGCTATGGAACATGCGCACGAACGCCCGCATCTAGAGCACCGACCAGCTTGGAAACCAGGGGAATGAACCGCCAAGGCGCCAAGGACGCCAAGAAGACAATAAAATCTTGGCGTCCTTGGCGCCTTGGCGGTTCAATTTCTTGCTGTTTGCATGCCATTTCAACCCGTTCGTCGCGCTAGCGCAGCGCGGAGGTCGACCGGCATGCCCTCGCCCCGCTCGACCAGCACCCCCAGGAGGCCGCGGCGCGGGCCTCCCGCGCCCGCGCTCCTCGCCTGTCTCGCCGCCGCCGCGTGCCGCCCCGCCCCCGGATCTGCGCCCATGAACGAAACGCCCCCTCCGCCCCTCGCGCTCTCTCCCGCCGCGCTGCCCGACGCCCCGCTCGCGGACACCCTGCGCCTCGTCGCGCTCGACGGGGCGCCCGTGCTGCTCGCGTCGTCGACGCACAGCGCGGCCCCGCCGCATCGCACCGACGTCTGGGCCTTGCCGCTCGCGGGCCGCGGTCCGTCGGGCGCCGTCGCCACGATCCCGCAGCTCTTGCCCGCGCTGCCCCGCTGGGACGCTTCGGCGGCGGACGGCGCGGCGGACGGCGGCGCGCTGTCGTTCGTGGTGGAGGTCGCGGGCGGCGCGGTGAACGCGCTGGTCCGGCTCGACGGCGCCTCCGGTGTCCGCACCTCGCTCACGGCGCACCGGCCGTTCGCGAGCTTCAGCGGGCCTCGGTTCGTGCGCGGCGCGGGCGCCGGCTCGCTCCCCGCGCCCTCCCCCGGCGTCCCGGGCGCCGTGTCCGCCGTCGTCGACAACGCGACGGCGGTCGTGCTGGAAGCCGCGGCGGCCGGCGGCGCCCCGGTGGACCACCCGATCGGCGAGTGCATCGATGTCGTGGTCCTCGCCGGGTCGCCGGGCCCCACCGCGGTGTGCAAGCGCGTCGCCCCCGGCGCCTCGCGCGGCGGCGCGCTGCCCGGCACCGTGCGCGTCTCGGCCCGCGATGCGGCGTACGGCCCTGCCGGCGCCGAGGACGCGCCGTTCGGCGACCGCCGCGTCTTCGAGCTCGACGCCGACCGCGCGGGCGGCGGGCTCGTGATCGTCGCGACCTCCGCCGCCCACCTGCTCGTCGCGCACCGGCCGGCCCCGGGCGCCGCGTTCCGCGTGCTCCCCGTGGACGCTGGCGGCGCCGATCCAGCGACGTTCTCGGCGCCGTGCGTGCTGGTCACGGATCGCACCGTGACGCTCGCGGTGCTCTCGAAGGCGCGCACGCCCGACGCGCGCGCTCTCGTGGCCACGTGGCCGCTGGACCCGCGTCCCTGACGGGCGCCGCCGTCGTGGCCCCCTCCCCCATGCGCCGTCGCGTCCTGTACATCGGCAATTTCGGCCCGTCGTTCTCGACCGAGAACCACGTCGGCGAGAGCCTGCGAGCGCTCGGCGTCGAGGTCGTCCAGGCCCAGGAGAACGCGTTCACCCTGGGCGAGCTCGACGGCATGGCGCGCGACGTCGATCTGCTGCTCTACACCCGCACCTGGGGCCTGCGCGGCGACGCGCTGCGCTGGATCACGCAGCTGCCCATCCCGACGGCCTCGTACCACCTCGACCTGTACGCCGGCCTCTCGCGCGGCCGCGATCTCCGGCTCGACCCGTTCTGGCGCACGCAGCACGTGTTCACGCCCGACGGCGGGAGCGAGGCGTTCTTCCGGGCGCAGGGCGTGCGCCACCATTACCTCAAGCCCGGCGTGTACGGCGCCGAGTGTTATCTCGCGGAGGTCGACCCCGGCGTCGCGGCCGACGTCTGCTTCGTGGGCTCGTACGATTATCATCCGGAGTGGCCTTACCGGAGGCGTCTCGTGGATTTCCTGTCGCAGACGTACGGCCGCCGCTTCGTGAAGCACGGCTCACCGGAGAGCTGCGTGCGCGGCGACGCCCTCAACCGCCTGTACGCGTCCTCGAAGATCGTCGTGGGCGACAGCCTGTGTGTCGGCTTCGATCACCCGCATTACTGGTCCGATCGCATCTACGAGACGCTCGGCCGGGGAGGCTTCATGATCCACCCTTACATCTTCGGCCTGGAGGAGGAGTTCCGGGATCGCGAGCACGTGGTCTTCTATCCGTTCGGCGACTTCGCGGCATTGCGGCGCCTCATCGACTATTATGTGAAGCACGACCACGAGCGCGAGGCGATCCGGCGGGCCGGGCACGCGCGCGTCAAGGCGAGCTTCACGTATGTGCACCGCATGCGCCAGATGCTCGGCATCCTCGGCGAGCACCACGCGGGGCTGAGGGGCTGGGTGTGACCCCGGATGCCTCCGATGCAGATCCACATCGTCACCAACATCGACAACGGCAAAGGGCTCGAGCGCGACTACCGCCTCCTCGGCAGCCTCCTGGAGAGCTGGGGGCACCGGGTCACGGGCGTTCACTTCCAGCGTTCCGAACGCGTTGGGGGCGCCGATCTCGTCATCTTCCTCGAGGTCTACGAGCCGCGCCTCGCCGAGGGCGCGCCGCGCCGCTGGCTGATCCCGAACGCCGAGTGGTGGCGGCCGGAGGCCCGGCCCGCGCTCGACGATTTCGAGCTCGTCCTGTGCAAGACCCGGGACGCGCTGTCGCACTTCGCGCCGCTCACGCCGCGGGCCCGACACCTCGGCTTCTTCTCGGAGGACCGCTGGGACCCGGCCGTGCCCCGGGCGCGGCGCTTCCTGCACGTCCCTGGCGGCTCCGACGCGAAGGGCACGGACTCCGTGCTTCTGGCCTGGGAGCGCCACCGCATCCCGTATCCGCTGACGGTCGTGTCCTCGCTCGGCTGGCCGCTCAGGCCGCGGAACGTCGAGTTCGCGGGGCGCGTCGACGAGCGGCGGCTTCGCTTTTATCAGAACGCGTCTCGGTTCCACCTCTGTCCGTCTCGTTACGAGGGCTGGGGCCACGCGCTCCATGAGGGCCTGTCGGTCGGCGCCGCGGTCCTCGTGCCCGACACCGAGGCGATGAGCGAGATCGACGGCTGCGCGCTGCGCATGCCGGCCGCGCCGCACGGCGCGCAGGGCCTTGTGCGCACGCACGCGGTGGCTCCCGAGGACGTGCGCGACGCGGTCGAGCGCTGCATGGCGTTCACGGAGGCGGATCTCCGGCGCATCCAGGAGGCGGCGCGGGACGCGTACCTGACCGAGCGCGAGCGGTGCCTCGCCAGCTTGTGGGAGGTGCTCGGCGAGCGGCCGGCGCTGCGGGGCGGCTCCGCGGCGGGCGCGGGCGGCAGCGGCACGTCCGCGGGTGATGCGACCGCCGGTGGCGGCGCCGGGCGGGACGCGGCCGGCGCGCCCGGCTCGGCTGCGGAGGCTCGCGCGACGGGCGCCGCTCCGCCGCGCATCTCCCTCGTGATCCCGTGCCACCCCTCGACCGCGCCCCTCCTGCGGCGCGCCGTGCTCGCGCTGCGCGCGCAGACCGCCGCCCCGTCGTCCTTCGAGGTCGTGGTGGTGTGCGACGGCGGCGATCCGGGCGGCGCGATCCGCGCCGCGGCGGAGCCCGGCTCTCACCCCTTCCATGTCGAGATCGTCGACAGCCCGCGCCCGCGCGGGCAGTTCCCGCACTGCAGCCATGCCAGGAACGCGGGCTTCCGCGCCGCCCGGGCGCCGTTGATCTGGTTTCTGGACGCCGATGTCCTGCTCCCGCCCGAGGCGGTCGAGCACGCGCTCTCGGAGCACGACGCGGCGCTCGCGCGCGGCGTGCCGGCCGTGCTCACGCCGGCGCTGGCCCGCGTCGCATTGCCGCCGGCCGCGTGGATCGAGCGCTCGGCCGCGTGGGCGGCCTCGGGCGCGGTCGAGGGGCTCGCCCCGCTCCTCTCGGCCGTGCCGCTCGACGGCGGCGTGCCCGGCGCCCACGGCGATCGGCTCGGCCCCGGCGCCCCGGCCTCCGAGCCGCTCTGCGATGTGCGCGACGGGCTGCCCATCGTCTGGCGAGGCCTCGTCGATGCGCTCGGCGGCTTCGACGAGTGGTTCATCGGCGGTGGCGCCGAGAAGGGAGCCTTCGTCGATCTGCTGGAGGGCGTGCGGCGCGCGGACCTCATCGAGATGCGCCTGCTCACGAGCGTTCGCGCCCTGCGCCAGCCGCAGAAGGCCGCCACGGAGGCGTTTCAGGTCCACGTCCATCGCGGGCGGGAAGAGCGCGAGCGCCGCGCCCGGGAGATCGGGCATGGCGCGCGGTGGTGGCGGGCGCGGCTCGCCGCGATCCGGGCGGCGCTGCCGCCGGCCGTCATGGCGGCTGCCCCGGACGCGCCGGCGGCGGAGCGCCTGCCGGACTGCTCGCCCGACGCGATCGAGGCGCGCGCGCGGCTCGTGCGCGGCGTGAGGGCGGTCGCCGCCCCCGCCTTGCGCGGCCTGTACGGCGGCGTCGTCGTGGTCGGCGAGGCGGCCGAGCTGCTCGCGGGCGACGTGGCGCAGGTGTGCGGCCTCGCGGCCCGCGCGACGACCGTCGCCGGGCTCGCCGCGCTGCCGGCGAACCGCGCCTGCGGGGTCCTCCTCAGCGGCGTCCTCGCCGGCGCGACGGAGGAAGAGAGGGCGCGCATGCTGGACCAGGCCCGCCGCGTCGTGAAGGCGACGGGGCCGCTGCTCATCGCGGAGATCGCGGGCGGCCCGGTGGAGCGCGGCGCAGGGACGGCGGGCGGCGATGCGGCGCTGGCCGCCGCCGAGGTGCGCGTGCACCTCGAGCGCGTCGGCGTGTGAGCCTCCTGGCGCTGTCTTGGCACAATTCGCGCGATTTGCGTTAATTGTCCCATCCATGGACCCTCGCCTGCCCAACGTCGCTCTCGACGAGATCGTCCTCTTCACGAGGGTCGTTCAGGGAGGCAGCTTCACGGCGGCGGCGACCGCCGTCGGGATGCCGAAGTCGACCGTGAGCCGGAAGATCTCCGATCTCGAGTCGCGCGTCGGCGCGCGGCTGCTCCAGCGGACCACGCGGACCTTGAGCCTCACGGACGTCGGTCGCGTCTACTACGAGCACTGCGTCCGCATCGTCGCCGCGCTCGAGGAGGCAGAGCTCGCGGTCTCGCAGCTCCAGTCGACGCCCCGGGGGCTCTTGCGGGTGACGGCGCCGCTCGCCTTCTCCGTTCTCGGACCGATCGTCGCCGAATACCTGCGTCTTTTCCCCGATGTCCAGGTCGACCTGGTCTGCACCGATCGCAGGGTCGACGTCGTCGAGGAGCGCTTCGACCTCGCGCTCCGGGCCGGCGCCACGCCGGACACGAGCCTCGTCGCCCGGCGTCTCGGGGCCGTGCGGCGCCGTCTGGTCGCTGCGCCCGAGGTCAAGAGGGCGCTCGGCGAGCCAAACGACATTGCCGAGCTCGCGGACCACCCGTGCATCGTGTTCGCGCCGGAGGGAAGCTCCTGGGAGCTCAGGTCGGGGCCCAAGATCGCCGAGATCACGGTTCACCCGCGGCTCGTCGTCAACGACTACGAGATGCTCCGCTCGGTCGCTCGCGCGGGTTTCGGCGTCGCCCTCTTGCCGGAGTACCTGTGCGCGGAAGACCTCGCCGCGGGACGGCTCATGCCGGTGCTCGCGTCCTGGTCGGCGCCCGAGGTGCCCGTGTTCGCGCTTTATCCGAGCACACGGCACCTCTCGCCGAAGGTGGTAACGTTGCTCGACCTGCTCCGCCAGCGCCTCGTGTTGTCCACGACGCCGAGCGTGGTCGCCAGCATGTGACAAGATTGTTCCATGATTCGGAACAGTTCTTCCATCTATTGCGCATTGTTCTAGGGGCTCGGCATGCCTATTCCTCCTCGTGTCAGGAGAACGCAGCCATGACCATCACGACCACGATGCAGACGCGGACGGGCGCCACCCGAGCAGCACAGTCCGAGCTCCGAACGATCGAGGGAATCTACCGGGCCCCTGGCCTGCACTGGGTGGGCGACGGCTTCCGGGTCGCGGGGTTCTTTTCGGCGATTCCGGAGGCCGCGCGAAAGCTGAACCCGTTCCTGCTGCTGGATTATCACCCCACGTACGAGTACTCGCCGACGGCGAGGCCGCGGGGCGTCGGCGTGCATCCCCACCGAGGCTTCGAGACGGTCACGCTCGCCTGGCAAGGGAGCGTCGCGCACCACGACAGCGCGGGCGGAGGCGGCGTGATCGGTCCGGGCGACGTCCAATGGATGACGGCGGCGTCCGGGATCCTTCACAAGGAGGTTCACGAGGAGAGCTATGCGCGCCGCGGCGGCCCGTTCCAGATGGCGCAGCTCTGGGTGAATCTGCCGAAGGCGCACAAGATGTCGCCGCCTCGGTATCAAAGCATCACGAGCGATCGGATGGGCATCGTGACGCTCCCCGAGAATTCTGGCTCCGTCCGGGTCGTCGCAGGCGAATACCAGGGCGTGAAGGGACCCGCGCAGACCTTCACGAAGATCGATGTCTTCGACGTCCGCCTGAACGCGCGAGGCAAGGTCGATTTCACCTTCCCGGCGCGCCATAACCTGGGTCTGCTCGTCATGAAAGGCGACATTGCGATCAACGGAACGCACGCTGCGGCGCACGACCTCGCGGTGTTCGAGAACGCCGGCGAGCGCTCGCTCATCGAGGCCGGATCGGAGGCCCACCTGCTCGTCCTGAGCGGCGAGCCGATCGACGAACCCATCGTCCAGTACGGCCCGTTCGTCATGAACAGCGCGCAGGAGATCCAGCAGGCGTTCGCCGACTTCGCGAGCGGCAAGTTCGGCCACCTGGACGATTGAGCGACCTCCACGCTCGGGCGCCGCCATACAGACGCATCACCCACGACGACAGAAGAGGAGACAGCCCATGACCAAGCCGTACGTTCGACTCGACAAGAACAACGCCGCCGTGTTGCTGGTCGATCATCAGGCGGGACTTTTGTCGCTCGTGCGCGACATCCAGCCGGACACGTTCAAGAACAACGTGCTCGCGCTCTCCGATCTCGCGAAGTACTTCAAGCTGCCGACGATCCTCACGACCAGCTTCGAGTCCGGCCCCAACGGCCCGCTCATGCCGGAGCTGAAGGAGCAGTTCCCGGACGCGCCGTACATCGCGCGCCCCGGCAACATCAACGCGTGGGACAACGAGGACTTCGTCAACGCCGTCAAGGCCACGGGCAAGCAGCAGCTCCTCATCGCGGGCGTCGTGACCGAAGTCTGCGTGGCCTTCCCCGCGCTGTCGGCGATCGAGGAGGGTTTTCAGGTCTTCGTCGTCACGGACGCGTCCGGGACCTTCAACGAGATCACCCGGCACTCCGCCTGGGATCGCATGTCGCAAGCCGGCGCGCAGCTCATGACGTGGTTCGGCGTCGCCTGCGAGCTGCACCGCGACTGGCGCAACGACATCGAGGGACTGGCGACGCTGTTCTCGAACCACATCCCCGACTACCGCAACCTCATCACCAGCTACAACGCGCTGACGAAGAAGTGACGGCGAGCGCCCTGCCCGTCCACCCTGCTGCCGTCGCGATGGCCTCCTTCCAGCAAGCCAGGTCACCGAGCCCGACCGCCGCGTGCCGCGCCCAAGCCGACGTTCTCCAGCAGCATTCGGCGGCGTCGCCTCGACGCGGAGCGCGTTCCTGCTCGACGCGGGCCGGACGCGCGTCTATCCATGCGCCATGAAACGCTCGCCGCGCGTGCTCCGGTGTGGACTCGCCCTGATCAGCTCGCTCGCCCTCGCCTGTGTGTCGGGTTGTGGGAGGGATGTCGAGCGCACCGCGCCGGAGCCCACGCCCGGCGCTGCTCAGGAAGGAAAGGCCATGTCGCTCTACGACTTCACCATGAAGACCATCGACGGACAGGACCGCTCCCTCGGTGATTACCGAGGCAAGGTGCTGCTCGTGGTGAACACCGCATCGGAATGCGGGTATACGCCGCAGTACGCGGGTCTCGAGCAGCTCCATGATCGGCTGAAGGATCGCGGCTTCGCCGTCCTCGGCTTCCCGTCGAACGATTTCGGCGCGCAGGAGCCGGGAACCGATGCCGAGATCGCCGCCTTCTGCTCCACGAAGTTCGGCGTCAGCTTTCCCATGTTCTCGAAAATCCCGGTCAAGGGGGGCGGCAAGCACCCCCTCTACGCGTTCCTCACGCAAGCCGCGCCTGCCGGTGAGGTGAAGTGGAACTTCACCAAGTTCCTGATCGGCAAGGACGGGTCGGTGATCGCGCGGTTCGAGTCGTCCGTGGCGCCGGACGACCCGAAGCTCACGCAGGCGATCGACAGGGCGCTCGGCGGGTGAGCAAGGCGGCGCCCGGGCCACCGGCCCGACGAGGCAGCCATCAATTGCAGTCGAGGCACCTCCACTCGACCTGTCCAGACGCCGAGACCCCGAACCGCTGAGCGGTGTATTTTTCGATATCGATAAGATACCCCGACGGCTGCGCGTTCCGCGTGCAGCACCCGCTGCAATCGGAGTCGGAGCACATGTCGTACACCTTGACGTCGATCTCCTTGCCATTCTTACGAAGGCGCAGGGTCTTGAGCTTGTACCTCTCGAAATCCTTCGAGTGCACCGCGGCGATGTTGTTCTCTCTGACCCAGCTCTCCGGCTGCTTTCCGTCGAGGGCCGCGAACTGACCGGCCCACGTGCACCCGTTGTACTCGATGCACTCCTCGCTGCCGGGGTCGGGGTAAGACTCGAACTCCGTCAGGCTGGCCGTCTGCCACACCACGCCCGAGCCCCCGCTGCCGGCGCCGCCCGTCGTGCTGCCGCCGCCCGTCGTGCTGCCGCCGCCCGTGCCCGTGGTGCTGCCGCCGCCCGTGCCCGTGGTGCTGCCGCCGCCCGTGGTGCTGGCGCCGCCCGTGCCTGTCGTGCTGCCGGCGCCGCCCGTCGTGCTGCCGCCGCTGGAGCAGCTGGTGTCGCGGAGCTCGATGCGGGACGGAGTGAACGAGGACACCGAGTCGGTGGAAAAGTTGAGTGTGAATGATGCATTGCGGGCGATGGACACGTTTGATGTCCTCGAATAGGTGCATCGGGAGCCGGCTTGTGTGTGGGTCCAGCCCGGCTCGTGATGATCGCACGTGACACCGCCCGGCACGTCGAAGGCGACAGTCGGCTTCTTCAGCGCGCTCGCGCCCGTGTTCTTGATCTTGATCGTCCCCCAGTACTCCGGGGCTCCTTCGTACGCGTTCGTCGTGACCGCATACGAACAGACTGCAAGATTCTGGTCCTGCTCGCCCATGTCTTCGGCCGTGGGGCCCGTGTCGGCCGAGCACGCCGCGAAGCAGAAGGCTGCTCCCGCAGACGCGGACGCGAACGCAAGCTGAGCTGCCCGCAGACCTCGGATTCGATTGGTGCGCATAAGGCGATCCTTTCCTGCGTGCATCGGCGACAGGCCATGATGTAATGACATGTCCTCCCCCTCAGCGCCGGACACGTGGGATGAGTAGCACTGCCACGTTGGGCTGTCGAGACGAGGAGACCGGGATTTGCAGCCAGGTGCCGCGTGAGTCCCTGGATACCCACGAATTGGACCTTCGCTCGTCATCCTCGTCGCGTCGTCACGTGGAGGGGATCAACCCACGTTCTCTGCCATGCAGCCTGCGCCCTGCGCCGCCGGCATCGGATCGCTCAATCGATCTGCCGGGGTTTATTTTATAAGGTCTCGCTGCACTCGCATCATTCGCCCGTCACCGTCTGCTCCCCCCCGCGGACGCGCACGGGAATTTGCCTGTTCTGCACGAAGCGCTCGCTCTCTTCAGCGATATCGGCTAGCTGGCGCGCGCTCTGCACAGTCGCCGCGGAGTTTTCTTGCTCTTGCCGTCGACCTTCACCCTGACTAGCTTGTCGACTTCGTCAGCACACGCTTTGCGCTCGGCCGAGCCGAGCGATGAACGACACCGGGGGCCCGCGCATGATCGAATCACCACGCCTGCAGATGATCGACGGTCACTACATTCCGCAGCTCGGGCTCGGGGTGTATCAATCGGCGCCCGGCGCGGAGACCGAGGGCGCCGTCCTCGAAGCGTTGCGCCTCGGCTATCGCCACGTCGACACCGCTCAGTTCTATGGCAACGAGGCGGACGTCGGCAGCGCCCTGCGCAAGAGCGGCCTCGGTCGCGACGCGGTGTTCGTCACGACGAAGATCGCGAATTTCAACCAGGGGCGCGACACGACGCTGCGCTCGCTCGAGCGCTCGCTGAAGGAAGCCGCGTTCGACGCTTACGATCTCGTGTTGATCCACTTTCCCGTCACCGGCAAGCGCAGCGACACCTGGCGCGCGCTCGTCGACGCGCAGAAGCAAGGCCTCGCGAAATCGATCGGCGTCAGCAACTACACCGTGCGGCACCTCGAGGAGCTCCTCGACGAGAGCGCGGTGGTGCCGGCGATCAACCAGGTCGAGCTCAGCCCGTTCCTCGGGCAGGCCGAGCTGCGCGCGTTCTGCGCAAAGCACCGGATCCTCGTGCAGGCGTACAGCCCGCTCACGCAGGGCGTGAAGCTCCGGCACAAAGTCATCGTCTCCGCGGCGGCAAAGGCCGGGCGCACACCAGCGCAAGTGATGCTGCGCTGGGCCGTGCAGCACGGCTTGATCGTCCTGCCGAAGTCGGTCACGCCCGCGCGTATCGCCGAGAACGGCGCGATCTTCGACTTCGCGCTCGACGCCGACACGATGCGCACGCTCGACGGGCTCGATGCCGGCTTCCGCGTGAGCTGGGACCCGACGGACGTCCCCTGATCCACACGGTCAGCGAAAGGAACTCAGCGGAAGGCCGCATGGGAGCCGGCGTTCTTCAGCGTGGTGCCGATGGCAGAGATCGCGACGCCGACGCCGTCAGGCAACTCGGCGACCATCGCGGCCGCGCTCTGCAGGTTCACCCGGACGGCGCGCCTCGCGGCTTGCGGCCCGGCACCTGGCCGGACGATCTGCCGAGGGCGCAGCGAGCATCGGCGCGCGCCCGCGAACGCCGCTCACGCCGTGCGAGCGAGCGCGCGCGCGAGCTCGCGCAGCAGCGCGGCCCCGTCCCCCTCGTACGCCCGGCCATGCATGCAGGCGACCATGCGAGGGGACGTGGCCGCGAGCTTCTCGAGGAGCTGGGGTGCATCGCGGCCGTGCGCATAGTAATCCATCGACCGGCGCATGGCCTCGCTCGGCGCGAGGATGTCGTCGCGCGTGAGCGCGGGGTGGTCGGCGCCGGGCTGCGTGAAGAGATCGCCGCAGAGCAGCGTGGCGGTGGACTCTTCGAACAGGTAGCCGCACTCCCAGCCGTGCGGCAGGTGGGGCGCGTCGAGCCAGCGCACCCGGCGCTCGCCCAGCTCGAGGACCTCGCCCTCCTCGAGCGCCCGTGGCGCGCGGTCGAACATGTCCGCGTCGACCATCGCGGCGATCCGCCCGCACACCGGCACCGCCTGGGGGGCGGCATCGAGCAGCTCGTTCATGGCGCCGCACTCGTCGGACTCGCAGTGGGAGAACGCCACGTAGCGCAGCCGCTCGACCGGCATCACCCGCGCTATCGCCGCGCGCACCGACGGGAAGAGGCGGCGCGAGCCGGTGTGGAAGAGCAGTGGCGCGTCGTCGACCAGGAGGTACTGGTTGAACGAGAACCCAGCCTTGCCAGTTCCCACCGGGGTGTGGAGCTGGTAAATGCCATCAGCTACCTCGGTGACCCGAGCCTCCGTCGACGAATCCGCCATCTGCTCCTCCTCTCACGCCGCGCTAGGCGCCGTTCCGCACCTGCCACCGATCGCGCCGTTGCGAGCCGGCTGCAAGCACAGGCAACCAGACGCAGTACAGCGAGAGTCACGGAAGATTCGACCGGCTGGCTGCACACACCGCCCGAAGGAAATCTTGCACCGGCCCGGGGCCCGGAAGGGGGCTCGATAGATCCACTTCCGCGGATCACCGCGGCGAGCTCTCCAGCCTCGATCAGGCATCGAAGGTGGGTGAGATCGCCGTGCGTCCAATGGACGTTGGACGCTCCGCATGTGATGCGCTCTCTCAACAGTTTGTCGGCGTGTCGACCCGGCCGCCGCTCATGGACACGCCTTCGGGCGGACCACCGCATAGACGAAATCGTGGAATCCGGCCGCCATGAACCCACCGCCGGGGAGCGACATGACCGCATTGAACCGGCCCGGCGTGCCGACATCACCTTCGAACTCCCAGCGCAGCTCTCCCTCGGTGTCGACGGAGAGCAGCCAGGTCCGCGCCGTTCCTCCGTCCGTTCCCCGCGTCCTCCCGCCGAGGTGCAAGAGCCCTGTGCTCGGATCGTATGAGATGGCGTGAAGCTCGGTGTGGAGCGTATCATGCGTTGCTGCGAGGGATGCCCCCCGCTCCGCGGCGGATCGCTGCTCATCGGGCCGCTCCGCGAGCGGGCGAGGGAGGGAGTCCAGGCAGATTTGGAGAGAGCCGGCGGGCGGATCGTGGATGGCCTCGACCCCGGGGACCCATCCGGCGCGCTGCCGTGGGTCGAAGCCGATGATGACGTTCGCATTCTTCACGCGCGCCGCTCTATCTGTCGTCGCGTCCTCGATTCTGACAGCGTGCGCCGCCGCGTCGCCACCGGAGCCGGAGCCACCGGGCTATCCGTACTGCACGGCTCAGGAGCACGAGGCCGCCGTTTGTGACCAGCTTCGTCGCGCCGTCCTGATCGAACCGGACGGGACGCGCATCCCGCTCGACGTCTCGGAATGCTCCGGGGGAGAGTCGATCGTGCGCGTGATCTTGGAGCGGCGTGATACCGGCGCGTTTCTGTATCGTGGAGCGATGGCGTTTTCGCTCGCCGAGCCGCGCGCGCCGATGACCCTGCGGGGGATCGAGCCGGAGATCCGCGAGTGGCCCTGCGCGGACGATTCCTGTCGGAGCATGCGGGAGATCGCCCCGGGGACGCGCCTTGCAATGCCGATCATGCAGCAATGCCCCGACGCTCCCCGGATGGAGACCGCCGAGGTGGTGTTGCCCCTTCCGCCGGCGACGGCGGCGAGCTGCACCGATGGGCGATGGCCGCGGTGGTGTGTGGATCCAGGCGATAGCACGGATCGCTATCGGATCATCGAGTATGGGTGGAGGATGGGCATCCCCCGAGAGGCCGTCGTCGAGGTGCGCGAGGGAATCGTCTCCGTTCGGAGCATGGGCAAAGCGCGACGTGTTCTGCCGAAAGAAGAGGTCGACGAGCTGATGTCGAGCCTGGAGAAGCTCTGGCAAGGGTCCCTCGAGAGCCACCAGGGTTGTCGTGACGGGACCGTCACGCTCGTCCATGCGCGGAGGTCGGGGGCGTGGAAGAGCATCGTTCGCACCGGTTGTAGCGGCGTTCCTGGGCTCGCAGGACCGTTGTGGCGCCGGCAAAGGCCCGAGCGTTGAGCCCAGGAGGAGGGGAGCAAGCCCCTGTGGAGAGCTCCTATGCGGCGTCGCAAGGGGGCGGCGCGCGGCGGGCCCGCCTGCGGCGCGCGCCGAGGAGCAGCGTCGCCGTCAGCCAGCGAATGCCGTCGAGCGGCGCCGCAGCCGACCAGGTCGCCGTCACCGGGTCGAAGATCTCGACGGCGCCCGCGGCCGGCCCGAACGTGCCGCCCGTGACGAGCACGCGTCCATCGAGCAGCCGGGTGGCCTGGTGACCGGCGCGGACACCCAGCATGGGAGGTCCTGGGGCCCACGTGTCGGTCGCCGGGTCGTAGATCTCGGTGCTCTCCGTCGCCGCGGACCCGGCCCTTCCGCCGGCGAGGAGGACCCGCCCGTCGTCGAGCAGCGTGGCCGTGTGGCTCGCCCTCGACATCGACGGCGACGAGGCCGGAAGCCATGCATCGAGCGCGGGAGCGTAGATCTCGACGCCCGGGCCCCCGGCCTCTCCGCCGATGACAAGCACCCTCCCGTCCGCGAGGCGTGTCGCGGTGTGAGCGCCGCGCACAGCAGCCATCGGCGCGGCCGCCAGGAACGCGCCCGTCGCGGGATCGTAGATCTCCGCGCTGCCGAGCGGCATCGTCGAGTACTTCGGATCGCAAATCATCCCCTCGTCCAAGCCCAGGAACCCCCCCGCGATGAGGACCCTGCCGTCGTCCAGCAAGGTCGCGGTGTGCTCGGCGCGCGGCGTGGTCATCCTCCCGGTCGCCACCCACAGCGGGTCCACGAGCACGGCCTCGGCGGCGAGCACCGGCCCGGCCTGCTCCGGGAAGAGGGCGCGCAGCTCGGCCTCGGCGGGGTCGAGGTCGTCCTGCATGCCGCTCGCGCAACCGGCGGAAAACACGGCGGTGAACGCCATGAGGCAGAGCCGGAGCGCGGTCGAGAGCCCCGCGCCGCGGCGGCGAGCCGGCGCGGCGCAGGGCCGCCGCAGCGCGCGCGCCTCGGGCTCGCGGGAGCGGGGCGGGCGCCGCGCACCGCCAGGTGACGGGCCGCCGGTGGGAGAAGGAGACGGTCGCACGGCGGGCGTGAGGTCATCGAAGCGACGCATACGGCCGCTTCGATGCGCCCGCTCGGCCGGCATTTACGCCGGGCACGGGCTCGACGTCACGGCACGCTCCACGCGCGCGCCGGTCACGCGCTCGATCGCGGCGCGGCCCCACGCGCGCTCGGCCGCTGCATGCAGTGCGTGAGGCCGGCCCGCAGGTCGGTCGGTGGTGGTCACGATGGCGCTGAGGTCGAGTCCTGGCGCCAAGGTGCGCCTGGTTGCCGACGCAAGGTATGTGGAATTCACGGCCACCTATTGCCGGAAGGTGGAAACCGCCCCGGAGCAAACAGCGCCGATCTGAGGCGCCTCCGCACCCATCCCCGATCGCTCCCGCGCCCGTCCCGATCGCTCCCGCGCCCGTCCCGATCGCCCCCGCGCCCGTCCCGATCGCTCCCGCGCCCGTCCCGATCGCTCCCGCGCCCGTCCCGATCGCTCCCGCGCCCGTCCCGATCGCTCTCGCGCCCGTCCCGATCGCCCCCGCGCCCGTCCCGATCGCTCCCGCGCCCGATCCTCTCGCCAGGCGGCTCGCAGCCGCCATCGCGCCGGGCGCCCCACACCGTTGTGCCCTCATCCGCGCCGTTCCAACCTGCCCGCGACCGGCCTTCGCCGCGTGATAGAAGGGCCGCGTGCACTTCACCATCTCCCACGAGCTCGATGCGCCCCTCGACGCCGTGGAGCTCGCCGTGCTCTCGCCGGACCTCGGGCCTCGGCTCGCCACGCGGGTCGCCTCGCTCGAGAGCGTCGTGACCGTCGAGCACGCGCTGCGCGACGGCGAGCTGCTCCGCGTCCTGCGCTTCCAGGCGAGCGCGCCGCTGCCGATCTTCCGGAGCTACCCCGTGGCGAAGGACGCCATGTCCTGGGAGGAGCGCTCGACGTACCGGCTCTCGGACCACGCCTCCACGTGGCAGGTCAGCCCGAAGGAGCAATGGCGCAGCTACTTCCGCTCGGCGGGGACGTACCGGCTCGAGCGCCTGCCGCAGGGCCGCACCCGCCGCCGCGTCGACGGCGATATCCAGATCCGGCTGCACCTGCTCGGCCCGCTCGTCGAGCGCCTCGCCCTCGCCGAGGTCCAGCGGACGTACGACGCGGAAGCAGATACGCTCAGGGAGCTCATCCGCGCATGAACCACCTACCCCGCCCCCAAAGCCCCGCCCGCTCCCCGCGCCCCGCCCCGCTGGGTCGGCTCGCCAGCGCCGCTCGCCCCGTCAGCGCCGCTCGCCCCGCCAGCGTCGCCGCCGCGCTGCTCGGCCTGTGCGCGGGCCTCTGCGCGCTCGCCGGCCCGACCGCCGCGCGCGCCGCGCCGGCCGACGGCCCCTCGCAGCCGCTCCCCGATCCTGGCAAGCCCGTCGCCAGCAGCGACGACACCTCGGCCATCGCGGTGAACCCCGCGAACCTCTCCTTCCTCCCGGGCACCGAGCTCCGGTGGACCTGGGTCCACACGGGCTCCGCCTCGCCGCTGCCCGCCCGCGGCCACTCGATCTCGCTCGGCGTGCCGCTCTGGTACGTGTCGACCGGCCTGCGGTTCGACTTCCTCGACCCGCCCGACGCCGCGCCGGCGCCGTTCGACAGCCCGTCGCGCTGGATCCGCTGGGGGCTCGCCCTCGACACCGGCCCCACCTTCGCCTTCGGCACGACGCTCGGCTGGGGCAGCTCCGACGCGCCGGCGCTCGACGGGTACTTCTCGCTGACGAGCGGCGTGACGCTCCGGCCCTTCACCTGGCTCTCGCTCTCGGCCGTCGCGCGCGACTGGAACCGCCCCGAGAACCGCCTCCGCGAGGCCATCGAGCGCAGCTACGACTTCGGCGTCGCCGTGCGGCCCGCGGGCGGCAGGCGCGCGCTCGAGATCGGGCTCGAGACCTCCTACGTCGAGAACAGCGACCCCGACGGGAGCGGCACCTGGACGCCCCGGGCGACCCTCGGCCTGCGCGTGCCCTACGTGGGCACGCTCCGGGGCGACGTGGCGCTGCGCGACCTCACGGCCGACGGCGGCCCGAAGATCGCCGCCATGGCCGGCCTCGACGTCAACGTCGACGAGCTGCAGGTCTCCGCCGGCGGCGTCTTCGGCAACGCCATCACGAAGAGCGGCACCGGCTTCTACACCGGCGTCGCGCTCCGCAGCTTCTCCGAGCCGGGCGTCCGGCTGCCCGCCCGCGTCGTCCGCGTGCGCCTCGACTCGACCCCGGGCGTCCGCAGGCACACGCGGCTCCTCCAGCAGCTCTGGCGCCTCGCCGAGGACCCGGAGGTCTCCGGCGTCGCGCTCGTGCTCCGCGCGGAGCCCGCCAGCTCGCTCGCCCACGCCGAGGAGGTCTCCGACGCGATCCGCAACCTGAGGAGCCACGGCAAGAAGGTCCTCTGCCACCTCGAGGACGCCGGCGGGCGCTCGCTCCACGTGTGCTCGAGCGCCGACGCCATCGCCATGAACCCCGCGGGCGGGCTGCGCTTCGCCGGCATGTCGTCGAGCTACTTCTACTTCGGCGGCCTCCTGAACAAGCTCGGCGTGCAGGCCGACATCGTCCGCATCGGCGCGCACAAGCTCGCCGCCGAGCAGTTCGCGCGCGAGACAAGCACCCGGGTCGGCAAGGACGACCACCAGGCGCTGCTCGATCAGCTGAGCGACGCCTTCCTCGCCGAGGTGAGCGCCGGGCGCCGCATCCCCGTCCCGGAGCTCGAGCGGCGGATCGCGCGCGGGCCGTTCCTCGCCCAGGAGGCGCGGCAGAGCGGCCTCGTCGACATGCTCGCCTACGACGACGAGCTCGGCCGCGTCATCGACGAGGTGATGGGGCGCGCCTCCCGCGTCGTCGACGACGACCCGCCCGACGAGGCGCCCGAGCGCTGGGGCCGCTCGCCCAAGGTCGCGCTCGTCTACCTCGACGGCGACATGATCGACGGCGAGAGCCGGTCGATCCCGTTCGTCGGCGTCAAGCTCGCCGGCTCGTACACCGTCGCGGGCGCGCTGCGCCGCGCGCGCGAGGACCAGAGCGTCCGCGCCGTCGTGCTCCGGGTCGAGACCGGCGGCGGCTCGACGCTCGCGGCGGACGTCATCCTGCGCGAGGCGATCCTCACCGCGCGCGTGAAGCCGCTCGTCGTCTCGATGGGCTCGTCGGCCGCGAGCGGCGGCTATTATGCGTCCGTCGCCGGCGCCCCGATCTTCGCGAGCCGCTCGTCGATCACCGGCTCCATCGGCGTCTTCTACGGGAAGGTCGACGTCACGGGGCTCCTGCAGAAGCTCGGCGTCAGCATCGAGACGTTCCGCTCGTCGCCCCGCGCCGACGCCGAGTCGCTCTACAGGCCGTACACCGACGACGAGCGCGAGCAGCTCGGGGTCAAGGTGAAGCAGTTCTACGATCGGTTCGTCGCCCGCATCGTCGAGAACCGGCACATGAAGGCCGAGGAGGTCGACGCGCTCGGGCGCGGGCAGGTGTGGACCGGCGCCCAGGCCCTCGAGCGCCGGCTCATCGATCGCCTCGGCGGGCTCCGGCAGGCGATCGCCGAGGCGCGCCGGCTGGGCCAGCTGCCCGACGACGCGCCCATCCAGTCGCTCCCCGAGGAGGACACGTCGCTCCTCGGCTACGCGCTCGGCCTGGTCGGCTTCTCGGCGCAGGCCCAGGGCGAGCTGGCGAGGGCGACCATCCCGCCCGTGATGCTCGACGCCGCGCGCGCCCTCTCGCCGTTCTTCGTGTTCGGCGCGGACAGGCCGCTCGCGCGCAGCGAGTTCGCCGGGGAGATCTCGTTCGGCGTCCCGACGACGGCCCGCGAGGACGAGCCCGGAGCATCCGCGCCGCCGGCGTCGCCGGCGTCGAAGGAACGCTGAGCCCATGGAGCAGCTCGAGCCCGCGTCGCCCAGGACCGCCGAGCCCGCGTCGCCCAGGACCGCCGAGCCCGCGGAGCAGGCCGCGCCCGCCGCGCCGCCGCTGCTCCACGCCCGCGCGGCGCGCATCGCGGTGGACGACGTTGTCGCCATCGACGCGCTCACCGCGGCGACGCGCGGCGATCGCGTGCTCTGCGCCGGCGACGCGGGCGCGCTCTTCGCGGCGATCACGGGCGTCCCGTTCTCGGCCCTCCGGAGGCCGGCGCGGGCCGGCGCGGCGGACGACGCGGGCGACGCGGCGCCCGGCGAGGCGCGCGTCGTCGCCGGGCGCCTCGAGGTCGCGGGCCGCGACGTGGCGCGCTCCGCGCACCGCGCGGCGAGCGGGGCGGCGCCGCTCGATCCGCCGCTGCCGCTCGCGTGGACCGCGGACGCCTACGTCGGCTGGGGCGCGCGCCTCGCGGGCGCCTCGCCGCGCGCGGCGGCCGAGATGGTGGCCCCCGCCCTGGCCCGGGTCGGCCTCGCGGCCTCGCGGAAGCGCGCGCTGAGCGCGCTCGCGCTGCCCGAGCGCCGCGCGCTCGTCCTCGCCCAGGCGATCGTGACCGCGCCCGCCGTGCTGATCGCCGAGGATCCGCTCGTCGGCCTCGACGGCGCCGCGGCCGCCTTCGTCCTGGCCGCGCTCGCGGGCGCCACCGAGGGCCGCCGCGCGCTGCTCACGGCCGCGCGGCTCGACGTCGAGGGCCCGCGCGGCGCCCTGGTCCGCGGCGCCACCGACGTCCTCGTGCTCGCGGGCGGCGAGCTCGCCTTCTCGGGCACGTTCGCGGAGATCGCCGCCGGGAGCCGCCTCTACGCCGTCACCGTCCGCACCAACGCGGAGCTCCTCCGCGAGGAGCTCGCCGCCCGGGGGATCGCGCTGCGGGGCGGGCCTGTGCGCTTCGCCGCCGCGCTGCCCGAGGGCGCGACCACCCGCGACGTCGTCCTCGCCGCGACGCGCTGCCGCGCCGCGATCGTCGAGCTCACCCCCCTCTTCTGACCTGCCGCCCGCCGTAGTACCGTGCGCGCGATGTCATCCGAACCCGCCGCGAACAAGCCGACCGCCGCTCAGGTCACCCAGGGCGGCCCGCCGCCCGGAGGTCGACTCGCCGTGCTCACCGCCTTCGCGGTGGGCGCCTCGTGGATCCCGGTCCCGGTGCTCCCCGCGCGGATGCTGCTGCGCATCCGCGGGGCCATCGTGCAGGACACGGTCGCCCGCCACGGCCTCAGCCTCACCACCGACGCGCGCGCGCTGCTCATCGAGCCCGGGTCGGAGCAGACCCCGCTCCGCAAGGCCGCGCAGCTCGTCACGAAGGAGGTCCTCCGGCGGCTCAACCCGGCCCTGGCCCTCGCGGCGGCCGCGCGCGGCCTTGAAGTCTACGCCCTCGGCCACCTCCTCGACCGCTACATCACGCGCTTCCGCCGGAGCACCGCCGTGCGCGTCCACGCCGAGGAGGCGCGCTGGGTCCGCGACGCCGTCGATCGCGCCGTGCGCCGCGCGCTGTCCCCCTCCCTCCAGGCGAGCTTCACCGTCCTGCCGAGCGGCACCGAGGACCTGCGCGACGAGTTCACGCGCTGGATCGACGCCTTCCTGCTCGCTGGCGCCTCGGTCCCGGAGTACATCGAGCGCCGCCTCGACGCGGCGTTCGACGAGATCGCCGCCGCCGGCATCCCCCATGACTGACACCGAGGACCGCACCGCCACGAAGGGCGGCGCCGCGGGCCGCGCCGCGGCCGACGCCGCGCCGGAGCTCGATCCGCAGGCCGCGCGCGCCGCGCTCCGGCGCTGCCGCCGCATCATCGTCAAGATCGGCTCGAAGAGCCTCTCCGGCGACGCCTGGGACCGGCTCGCCGCCGAGGTGGCCGCGCTCCGCGGCCGCTCCGGCCGGAGCCTCGTCATCGTGTCGAGCGGCGCCATCGCCCTCGGCGTGGCGAAGCTCGGGCTGAAGTCGCGCCCGAAGGACATGGCCTGGCTCCAGGCCGCCGCCGCCGCCGGCCAGAGCGTGCTGATGCAGCGCTACGAGGAGGCCTTCGGCAAGGTCGGCCTGCTCGTCGCGCAGGTGCTGCTCACGCACGCCGACCTCGCGGACCGCACGCGCACCAACAACGCGAGGAACGCCCTGGCCGCGCTGCTCGAGGCGGGCGCCATCCCGATCATCAACGAGAACGACGCCGTCGCGGTCGAGGAGATCAAGTTCGGCGACAACGACCAGCTCGCGGCGATGGTGACCCCGCTCTGCGAGGCCGATCTCCTCATCCTGCTCTCGGACGTCGAGGGCCTGCTCGACGGCGACGGGCGCCGGGTGCCGTTCGTGCGCAGCGTCGCCCGCGAGGCGCGGCACCTCGCGGGCGCGTCGACCTCCGGCGTCGGCACCGGCGGCATGGCCAGCAAGGTGGAGGCCGCCCGGCGCGCGACGCTCGCGGGCTCGCACGTTGTCATCGGCGCCGCCCGCGAGGCGGGCATCATCACGCGCATCGTCTCGGGCGAGGACGTCGGCACCCTCTTCGCCGCCGTCCCGCAGCGGCTCAGCGCGCGCAAGCACTGGATCGCGTACACGCTGCGCCCGCGCGGCGCCATCCTCGTCGACCGGGGCGCCGCCGAGGCGATCGGCTCGAAGAACCGGAGCATCCTCGCCGTCGGCGTCCTCGGCGTGCGCGGCACCTTCCTCCCCGGCGACGCCGTGGCCGTCGTCGACCCGGACGGCACCGAGATCGCGCGCGGGCTCGCGCGGATGTCCGCGAGCGACGCCGCGCGCACCGCGCGGAAGAAGCGCGAGGAGGCAGGCGATGACGACGTCGTCGTCCACCGCGACGACCTGGTGGTGCTCCCGAGCGAGTAGCCCCGCGGCCCCGGCCGGGCGGGGGGTACGTAGGTGCGCCAGCCACCCGGCCAACCCCTGGCCAACCCCTGGCCAACCCCTGATTGCGCGCCGCTCGCGCTTCGCGGGAACCTTCGCGCCGCCCCGCTGTCGCTTGGGTTTACCGCATGTCACCGCGCGCGACTGCCCGTCACCGCCGGCCGCCGCCGACGGCCGGGGGTCCCTGCCGGTTCCTGGAGGTCGGGTGATGCGCTTCGGGTTGTTCGTCGCGAACGGCTTGGTTCTCGCGGGGGTCGTCTGGACGATCGGGCTCGGGCCGAGCGTCCGGGCGTCGCAGCTGCTGCCGTCGCGCGCCGCGGCGGGGGCCGACGAGCTCGCGGCGCTCGAGGCCCGCTACGCCGAGGGCAGGACGCCGGCCAGCGTCACCGCGCTCGCCGCGGCCTACCTGGAGCGCGATCAGCCAGGGCTCGCCTCCTCGGCCCTCGACGCGGCGCCCGGCGAGGTGCGCGCGCTCCCGGAGGCGGCGCTCCTCTCGGCGCGGGCGCTCCTCCGCCGAGGCCGCGTCCGGGACGCCCTCGCCGCGTCCGAGCAGGCGTCGGCGGCCTGCGCGGCCGGCGCCTGCCCCGCGTGGCTCGCGGCGAAGTCCGAGCACCAGCGCGCCTTCCTCGAGCAGCTCGCCGCCGCGGGCGTCGAGGATCCGCAGGTCGACGCGGCCGCAGCCCGCGCCGCGCTCGACGCCTACGCGCGCAGCGCGAGCGATGTGCGCCTCGTCGCGGTGCGCTAGCGCGGCGCGGGGAACATCGACGCACGCGCGAGCGGAGCGCAGGCGTAAATGTACAGAGCAGCTACAAACGCGGCGGCGAGACGACGAGACGACGAGACAGCGCGACGCGAGCCGCGATCGTCGAGGCCGTATCCAAGCTTGGAAACCCTGTCGTTGTCGAATGACGGTCACCGCCTTATGTCGTAGTCTTTGGCTTTGCTCGGCGCGTTCGTACCGGGGGCGCTGTCCGAGAGAACAACCGGTTGCGCTTGGGAGGGTCTCCCTCAGGTGGAACAGCCGCAAGCTCGCACGCTGGGCGCCCTGGCGACCGCATGGACAGGGTTGTACCGACGCGGCGCCGCCGTGGCGGCCGCGCTCGCCCTCACCGTCGCCGCGGGCTGTGCGCGGCCGATCACCAACGCGGGGCTGCCGATCCCCGCGGCGAAGCCGGGCATGGAGCAGCGCCCGTTCGAGCTCCGGCCGCCGTTCGAGCTGGCGACGAACGAGGACGCGATCGTCCGGATCGTCACCGACGTGACGTGCACGGGGACGCTCATCACCGAGGACCTGGTGCTCACCGCGCACCACTGCGTCGCGGCGCGGGACGACAACGGCAGGACGCTGCGCCGCGATCAGGATGCCGAGGCGATCTCGATCGAGCTCGGGGGCGACCACCTGCCGTGGGGCGACGTGAAGGTCCGCGCGGTGGTGTCGCCGGACTGCGGGTACACGTCGGGCGAGGGCGACATCGCCATCCTCGTGCTGTCGCGGCGCCTCGTCGGGATCCCGACCCTCCCGCCGCGGATCGAGGCCGAGCCGGCCTCGAAGGAGCAGGTGACGCCCTACGGCTTCGGCCGCTGCGCGCTCTCGCGCGATCCGATCCACCTCGCGCCGCGGCTGGGCGGCACGATCGACGCCGTGAGCCCGGGGCACTTCGTCGCGATCGCCTCGATCTGCCCCGGCGACTCGGGGGGGCCGGCGCGCAGCGATCGGGGGGGCGACGTCGTCGGCGTCATCTCGTCGAGCGTGATGGACGGCGACGAGCGCACGACCGGGACCTCGTATTTCAGCCGCCTCGACGTGTGGCCCGAGCTCTTCTCCGCCGCCCGCGAGATCGCGGCGGGCGCGAGCCCGAGCGAGCTGCCGCCGTACCGGGGGTGCCTGCGTTGACGGCGCGGCGGCGTCAGCGAGCTTCGCTTGCCCGCCGCCCGCGGCCGGAGCTGCGCTAGGCTGCGCTGCCGCATGCGGAAGCTGTTCAACGGGCTGCTCTGGATCCTCGGAACCCTGCTGTTGCTCGGCGTGGTGCTCCGCGCGCTCGTCCTCGACGTCTGGAAGGTGCCGAACGACCCGATGCTCGGCGCCGCGCTCGCGCCGAGCCTCGCCCCGGGCGACGTGGTCGTCGTGCTGACGCGGGGCACGCCCGGCTTCGGCGAGCTGGTGCGGTGCCCGGATCCCGAGGCGCCCGGCAGCCACATCGTCGGCCGGATCGCGGGCTTGCCGGGCGACACGGTCGACGTCGACCACACCGTCCTCCTCGTGAACGGGCAGCGCTACGACGCCGAGACGGCGTGCGCCGAGCCCAAGGTGAGCATCACCGACCCCGCCACGGGCAACCCGGTGCAGCTCTCCTGCAACATGGTGATGATGGGCCCCGGCCTCCACGCCCGGGCGACGGGGCGCAAGCCCCCGCTCGAGCGCCGGCACCACGTCGAGGTGCGGCCCGACACGGTCTTCCTGCTGAGCGACAACCGGAGCTACCACGACGACTCGCGCGACTTCGGGCTGCAGCCGCGCTCCGCGTGCAACCAGCGGATCGTCTTCCGGCTCTGGGGCGGCGCCGGCTGGAGCGACGACCGGCGCCGCTTCACCTTCGTGCGCTGAGCAGGGCCGGCCGTGTCGCCCCCGCCAGCGTCACCTCGAGCTTGACCCCTCCGCGCATCGACGTCTAGAACCGTGTCTCTCTCCACCCGGGTCGGGGACCCCCGCGCGAGCAGCGGCCCGGGTTCGCCGTCCTGGCTCGCTTCATCGGTCGGAGGTCCGCCACGGCGGCCTTCCACTGGCGCGGGTCGGAGCACCGCGACCCGCGGTCCTCCAATGCACCGAGGAGACGTTTGCACACCGAGCAGCACGAGATTGGCATCGTCTGTGGCCAGTGCGACCTGTGGAGCCCGATGGGCACCGCGCGTTGCCCTGAGTGCGCGAACGACTTGGCCCTGTTCACGCCGCGCCGGGCGAGCTCGACGACCACGCCGGCCCGGCGCTCCCCGACGCCCGCGGCCGGCAGCGCGGGCGCCCGGCTCGACCCGACGAGCGCGCGCGGTCAGGGCCGGGGCCCCAAGACCACCTCGTCCAAGAGCGAATTCGCCGAACTCTCCCAGGAGGAGCTGATGGAGCAAGCCCGTAACTACGTCTGCCGTTCCTGCTCGAGCGGTGTCCCCTCGGGCCACAAGTTCTGTGGGAGGTGCGGAACGGCGGTCCCGCCCGAGATCCTCAACGCGCAGACGCTGTTCTTCGGGGACATGCAGAACCCGGCGAAGGCGAAGCTGATCCTCATCCGCGGCGAGGGCATGGACGGCCTCTCGTTCCACCTCAAGGCGGAGCAGCACATCGTCGGCCGCAACGGGCAGCTCGTCTTCCCGGACGACCCGTTCGTCTCGCCGAAGCACGCGAACTTCTTCTACCGCGACGGCAAGCTGGTGGTGCGCGACGAGGGCTCGCTGAACGGCGTGTACATCCGCGTGCGCGGCACGATCGACATCACGCCGGGCGACACGTTCCTCGCGGGCGAGCAGCTCTTCCGGCTCGATCCGACGCCGCGCGCCTCCGACGGCCAGGATCCGGACGGGACCTACTTCTACTCCTCGCCGAAGCACCCGAGCCCGTTCCGCCTGACGCAGGTGCTCCAGGGCGGCGCGGTCGGCATGACCGTCTGCGCGCGCGGCACCTCGCTTCAGATCGGGCGCGAGGGCGGCGACCTGAACTTCCCCGTCGACCTGTACATGTCGGGCTCGCACTGCCGCCTCGAGGAGCACAACGGCAAGTTCACGCTGACCGATCTCAACAGCCGCAACGGCACCTACGTGCGCATCAAGAGCGAGCGCGAGCTCGCGCACGGCGACTACCTCTTCATCGGCCGCAAGCTCCTGCGCGTCGAGCTCAACACGAACTGACGCTGGCCCGCGGGCGCGGCGCCCTCGCCCATGACCACCGCGCGTCCTGCCCTCGACGTCCTCCGCGCCGGCCCGGTCGCGTCGGGCGCGACGCTGTGGCGCAGCCGCGGCCAGCTCCACGTGACGCTCGTCGCGAAGGCGAGCTTCGCGCTGGTCCCCGGCGGCGAGGCGCGCCGGATCGAGCCGCTGGAGCTGGTGCGGAGCGAGGTCTACACGCGGGGCAACCCGATGAAGCCGCTGCTCGCGGCGAGCGAGCTCGCGCCCTGGCTAGCGCGCGCCGAGGTGGTGCTCACCGGGCACGCGTGGGCGCCGGGCGGGGCGCCGGTCCGGCAGATGGCGGTGCGGCTCGCGCTCCTGCGCGCGGGGGCGGCGCTCGTGGACAAGAGGCTCGAGGTCGTGGGCGATCGGGCGGGCGGCGCGGCGGCGGGCGCGCCGCCCGAGCCGTTCGTGAAGATGCCGATCGAGTACCAGCGCGCCTTCGGCGGCCCCGGGGAGCCGGAGAACCCGCTCGGCGTCGGGGCCGGCGAGGGCGGCGGCGGCGCGCTGCCCAACCTGCTGCCGCCGGGCGGAGGGCGCGCGCCGGTCGGCCTCGGGCCGATCCCGCCGATCGTGCCGAGCCGGACGCGGCTGCTCCGCGGGCTCGCGCGCGCCGAGCTGGAGGGGATCGCGTCGATCCCGGACGATTTCGACTGGTCGTACTTCCAGTCCGCGCCGGCGGACCAGCGGTTCGATCGGGTGCTCGGCGGCGAGGAGATCGTGCTGGAGGGCCTGAGCCAGCACCACCCGACGCTGGCGACGCGGCTGCCGGCGCTGCGGGCGCTCGCGACGATCCTCCTGCCGAACGGCGCGGCGCGGTGGCTGCCGCTCGTTGGCGACACGCTGATCGTGCAGCCCGACGCCGAGCGCTGCGCGGTGGTCTTCCGCGGGAGCTTCCAGGTGGCCTCGGAGGAGGTGCTCTCCGCGCTGCGCGCCGCGGTGGGCGTGGAGGTCGGGGACGAGCCCGTGCCGTGGCCGGACCTCAGCGAGGCGCCCGCAGGCGCGCCGAGCGCGGCGAGCGCGGCCGCGGGGGAGAGCGCGAAGCGGACGGACTGGAGCTCCACGGTGCGGCTCGGCGAGGGCGACGTCGTGGATGCGCCGGTGAGCGTCGCGGGCGTCGCGACGGGGCGAGAGCCGGCGCGCGAGGCGGCGCACCCGCTCGAGGGCACCTTCCCGCTCGATGACACGTTGCCCCCGGCGGGGAGCGAGCGGAGGCCGCGCGAGGCGCGCACCGTGCCCCTGCCGCCGCCCGTGAGGGTCCGAGGCCCGGGCCAGGACGACGCGGTGCACGCGCCGTTTCCGATCGCGCCCGCGGGGATGCGCGGCGAGCGGGAGGGCGGCGAGCGCCCGAGCGCGCCGTGGGCGGCGGGCGGCGCGGCGGCGATCCCGGTGATCGCGTCGCCGCTGGAAGGGACGGTCGATCTCGGCGAGCCGGAGGCCACGCCTGCGCCCGCGCAGACGGCACCATCGCTCGCGCAAGACATCGCGCCTGCGCCCGCGGAGATCGCCGCGCCTGCCCCCGCGCCCGCGCAAGCCGCCGCGCCTGCGCCGATCGCTACACCCGCGCCCGCGCGCGCCTCCGAGCCGCTGCCCGCGCCGGAGCGCGGTCCCGAGGTCGAGCGTTCGCCCGAGCCGCGCGCGCCGGCCCCGGCGCCGTCCGCGCCGAAGCGAGAGCGGCCCGATCTCCTCGGCAGCCTGTACAAGCGCTTCCGCAAGGACTGAGCCGGAGCGAAAATGGAGGGAGGGACCACCATGTCGGAGGGAGCCGTGGTTCGGGAGCGCACCACGTCCGTGCGCGCCGAGGAGTACCTGGGGCCGGCGCACGTGCTGGAAGCCCGCGGGCAGGCGGTGGTGATCGAGCTGCCGGACGGGGAGAGCGCCGAGGCGACGATGGCGCTGGCGCTGCCCTATGCGCCCGCGGTGGGCGACGTGCTCCTCGTGATCGGCCGGGGCGCGCGCCTCTATGTCATCGGCGTCCTGCACGGGACCGGCAAGGTGACGCTGGAGCTCCAGGGCGACGTCGACGTCCGGGCCGCGGGCGGGGCGCTCAGGCTGTCCGGGGACCGGGGCGTGGAGCTCCGGGGCCCGGAGGTGGACCTGCACGGCGACAAGGTGCGGGTGTTCGCGGGGGCGCTCGTGCAGAAGGCGGCGTCGCTGGTCCAGCGCGTGACCGACCTGTTCAGCCTGCACGCGCGCGAGAGCCACACCGTGGTGGACGGCTCGGCGACGACGAAGGCGAAGAGCGCGACCGTGCTGACCGAGGAGACGATGACGATCAACGGGAAGGAGATCCACCTGGGCTAAAGTGACAAACGGGTTGAAACCGCCAGAAGAGAGCAGAATTCGAACCGCCAAGGCGCCAAGGACGCCAAGAGAATCACAAAAATCTTGGCGTCTTATGGCGCCTTGGCGGTTCACTTCTCGCTCGATCAACGTGATCGGTGTTCTAGGGGCTAGCCGGGAGCGAGGGCATGGGACGACGCAAGCGGACTCGCCGCGAGGGCGTGGGAAAGCGCAAGAGGAGCCCCAAGGGGAACCAGCTGGGGTTGCAGGCCGCGACCCAGGACGAAGGGAGCGCGGCGACCCTCCGGAACACGCCGGCAGGATCCTCGTCCGGAGGCTGGCTCTCCTCCATGGCCACGGGTCTGCTCAGCGCGAGCATGTTCGGCCAGACCATGGCGGACGACCCTGCATCGCCCGTGGATCACGGCGAACGCGGCGGCGGCTGGAGCCCGGTGCTCCTCGCCGGGACCGCCATCACGACGCTCGCAACAGGCGCCCTGGCGGCGTACTGGTGGTCGCAGAGCAGGCCGGCGCGGCCGCAATTCGCGCTGTCGGCGCTCACGGACAAGACCTCCGACGCCTACAAGGCGATGACGGAAGCGCACCCATTGAACGAGGGGCGCAGGATGCAGACCTGTTACGACACCGCCGTATTCAGCTTGACGTTGACGGATGGCCTCTCCCCGGAAGTCTTCATGAGGTGGAAGGACGCCATTCCCAAGGCAAATACCTATCTGATCGTCGATCCGACGCGCGACCCGATCATCAGGGACCCCGACAATCTGCCTCGTGACTCGATCATCGCCTTCTACCGTCGTTTCTTGCCCGGAGTGGGCTCGAGGGTCGATGCCGAGGTGCAGGGGGGCTGGATAGTGTACCACATGGTGCGTACGTACGAGGGCCGGATGGTCCTGGGCTCCAACAACGGGGACCGGAGGGTTGGCGCCATCCAGACCAACCCAACCTGGTCGCTGAACGATATCGCGGTGATGTTCGATTGGAACAATGAGCAGAGCACCCAGACGGTATGGACGGCTCAGGGAGTGCCTCTTCCGTCGACCTTCGGCGTCAAGGGCCGTGAGGAGTATGTCGCCTTCTATGCCCCCATCTCGACCGTCATCGACCGTCTGAATGCGGCCTTCCGGTGAAGCGCCGGACGGGTGCGCCGGCCCCGAGGTCCGGTTCGACCCCTGCCCCCTGCACCTCCGCGCCGCCCGGCAGCGTCACCCGCACCGCCGCCGCCATCCGCGCGCCCCCCTCGCCCGCGCACAGCGCCTGCCCCGCCGCCTTGCCGTAGGTCCGCTCCCCCGCGAGCTCCGCCCGCCCGTGCGCCTTCAGGCACCCCGCGAACAGCTCCGCCGCCGAGGCCGTCCCGCGGTTCACCAGGATCGTCACCGGGACCGAATACGGCTCCTCCTGCCGCGAGCGATAGACCACCTCGTCCCCGTCGCCGTCCGTCACCGTCGCCACGACGCTCCCCGCCGGCAGGAAATCCCCCGCGAGCTCCACGAACGCCCGCAGCTCTCCTCCGGGGTTGTCCCGTAAATCGATGACCAGCTCCCGCATCCCCTCCGCCTCGAGCGCCCGCATCGCCCGGTACACCAGCGCCGGCACGTCCAGCGAGAACACCCGGATCCGGATCACCCCGATTCCATCGCTCATCAGCGCGTGCGCCACGTTCCCTGCGCCGGGAATCACCTCCTCCGGCGCCGCCGCGCACGTGTAGAACACGTTCACCGTGCTCGGCACCAGCACCGCGCCCACCGCGTTGTTCCCGGCGTTTCCGGTCGTCGGACAGGTGAGATTGATCGCCGGCAGCCCCTCGATGTTCACCTTGGGATTGCCCGCCACGTACGCACCGAAATCCATGTACAGCGGGTGCGCCACCCCGGGCTCCATCCCGAAGGTCATCGGGATGGTCGTGCCGAGGTTCAGCGCGTTCATCATCGACACCTTCACCTTCACCGAGAAATTCACCGCCATCGCGTTGAGCGCGAAGTTCGGGTACGGAATCGGCACCACCACCGGCCCCACCGGCGTCAGGCACACGTCCGGAAACCCGATGCTCATCCCGGCGCCGTTGTTGCTCGCAGGCAGCATTCCGTTCGCTCCTTCCGCTCTTATCGCGGCGGCCGCGGGGGCGTGTACGCCTCCGCCTCCAGCCGATCGACGTCCGTTCGGCGCGCGCCGAGCAGCCTCGCGCCGGCGAAGCGCGCGCCCTTGTCGTGGAGGGCGTGCAGGTTGGCGCCGCCGAGATCGGCCTCGCTGAAGTCGGCCTCCTCGACCCGCGCGTGCGACAGGTCGGCGCGCTCGAGGCGCGCCGAGAGGAAGAGCGCGCCGCCGGCCTCGGCATGATCGAGCATGGCGTCGCGCAGATCCGCGGCGGCGAGGTTCGCGCCGTCGAGGTCCGCCCGGGTGAACGTGGCGTACCGGAGCATCGCCCGCGAGAGCTTCGCCCCGCGCAGCGAGGCGCCGCCGAAATAGGCGGCCTTCGCCGCGACGTTCGGCAGGCTCGCGCCGTCCAGCGCGGCCTCGCGGAGCCTGGCTTGCGTCAGGATGGATCCCTCGAAATCGGCGCCGCGCAGGTTCGCCTTCGAGAAATCGCTGCCCATGAAATCGCAGTCGCGGAGGCTCATCCGCTCGAGGTTCGCGTCCATGAAGGCGCAGCGGTGCACCGTGAGGCCAGCGAAGGAGACGGCGCGCAGATCCACGCCGGTGAAATCGACGCGATCGAAGATCGTCTTGCCGAGCACGGCGCCCTCCAGCGCGGCCCCGCGGAGGAGCGCCTGCTGGAGCACCGCGCGCGTCAGGTTCGCGCGGCAGAGCCGCGCCCTGTCGAGGATGCAGCGGACGAGGCGCGCGGCCGTGAGATCGGCGCCCTCGAGATCGGCCTCGATGAGGATCACCGACTCCAGATCGCGGCCCGAGAGGTCCACGCCGCGGAGGATCGAGCGCGAGAGGTCGCAGCCGAGGAGGCTCGCGCCCCGGAGGTCCGCGCCGGTGAGATCGCAGTCCGAGAGGATCGAGCGCTCGAGGCGGGCGCCGCGGAGGCTCGCGCCCCGGAGATCCGCGCCGCGCAGCGAGCAGAGGGAGAGGTCCGCGCCCGTGAGGTCGAGGCCGGAGAGATCCGCGCCCGTGAGGTCGGTCCCGGCGAGGTCCTTGCCCGCGAGCTCGGGCCGGCCGAGCTTCGCCTCGTCGAGGACCACGCCGTGCATGCGCTTCGGGAAGCGGGCGCCGCGCAGGTCCGCCTTGACGAAGACCGCGCGATCGAGCTCCGCGCCGTCGAGGTCCGCGCCGGTGAGATCGGCCCCCACGAAGGCGCCGGCCTCGACGCGGGCGCGGCAGAGGCGCGCGCGGCGGAGGTTGGCGCGGGTGAACGAGGCGCGCGTGATGCGGGCCTCCGTGAGATCCGCACCCGCGAGGTTCGCGAGGTCGAGGCGCGAGCCCTCGATTGTCGCGCCGGCGAGCCGGGCGCCGGACCAGTCCGAGCCCACCGCCTCGACCTCGACGATCGTCGCGCCGGAGAGATCGGCGCGGGCGAGGCGCTGGTACGAGAGCTTCGCGCGGGTGAGCGTCGCGCCGGCGAGGCGCGCGCCCTCGAGGTTCGAGCCGAGCACGAGCGCACCGTCCAGCGCGCAGCCCGCGAGGTCCGCGTCGCGGAGATCGCACTCGACGAAGTGCGCGCCCGAGAGCGCGCTGCCCGCGAGCCGCGCGCCGCGCAGGCTGGTGCGGAGGAACTTGGCGCGGGAGAGATCGAGGTTCGTGAGATCCCGGCCCGAGAGGTCGAGACCGTCGAGGCGGGCGCCGTGGAGCGGCGCGCCGGCGCGGATGCGGTCGAGGAGCTCCTCGACGCTCTTCACGCGCCCTCCAGGCTGGAACGCCGCAGGTTCGCCCCCTTGAAGTCGCAGCCGGCGGCGCTCGCGCCCTCGAGGCGGGCGCCGTAGAGGCTGGCCCCGGCGAAGGAGGCGCCGTCGAGACGCGCCTTGCAGAGGTCGGCGCCGAAGAGGTCGGCCTGCGCGAGGTCGGCGCGCTCCAGCGAGGCGCGGTAGAAGCGGCTCCCGCGCAGGACGGCGCACGCGAAGCGCGCGCCCCGGGCCGAGGCCCCGGAGAGGTGCGCCCGCGGGAGCGAGGCGTACCGGAGGTCGGCGCCGTCGAGCTTCGCCCGGAGCAGCGCCGCGCCCTCGCCGCGCGCTTCCACGAACGTCGCGCGCTCGAGATCGGCGTCGGCGAAGCTCGTGCGCGGCAGGGACGCGCCCGTGAGATCCGCGCCCGTGGCGGAGGATCCCGCGCACATGCACCCGATGAGGGCCGCGCCCCGCAAGGAGGCGCTATCGAGCTTCGCTCCCTGGAGCACGGCGCCGTCGAGGTGGAGCTCCTCCCCCTCGATCTCGCGCAGGTCGGCCTCGTCGAGCAGCGCGCCGCGCCCGCGCGCCCTGGCGAGGCGTGCGCGGGCGAGATCGGCGCGCGTGAAGACAGCCTGGTCGAGCGTCGCGCCGCGCAGATCGGCCCTTGCGGCGCGCGCGCCGGTGAGGTTCGCCTGGGAGAGGTCGGCGCCCGAGAGATCGGCGCCCTCGAGGTTCGCCTCGAACAGCACGGCGCGCGAGAGATCCGCCTTCGAGAGGTTCGCGCCCGAGAGGTTCACGCCCGACAGGAGCGCGCCGGAGAGCTTCGCCCCGGAGAGGTCGCGGCCCGAGAGGTCCTGCCCCGAGAGATCCCGCCCCGAGAGGTCGACGCCGGGGCCGGGCTCGGGCGGCGGCGCCGCGTCCTCCCCCGGGAGCCGGTAGCCGGGGACGATCTCGCGGAGGCGGGGATCGCGCAGCAGCTCGTCGAGGCGGTCGACGCCCTGGAGCTCCGTCCCACGCGCGGCCGCGTCCCGGCGGAGCTTCTCGACGCGCGCCACGAGCGCGTCGAGCGCGCCGCCCAGGGGGACGCGCGGCGTGCCCGCAGGCGTGGCCGGGAGGTACGCGGCCTGCCGCTGCGCCGGGAGCCGCGCGAGCGCCTGCGCGATGGTGCGCTCGAGGTCGACGCCCTCGGGGGTGCGCAGTTCCCGGAGCTTCGCGACGAGCTGCCGCACGCGGTCCTGCTCCGGCGCGTGCAGACCACCGAGCCGCTCGGCGAGGAGCTTCGATACCGGATCCTCCTCGTCCGCGACGGCGCGCGGCGGCCGCGGCGCGCCGTCGCGGACGAGGTCGTAGGCGTCGCGCATCTCCGGCGGGAGGTCCTCGAGGCCGCGCGGATCGCGGGCGAGCTGGGCGAGCTTCTCCCGGTAGTGGTCGAGCGGGAGCGGCGCGGCGTCCAGCGGCTCGGCCGCGATGACGACGGCGCGCACGTCGGCGAGATCGTCCTCGGCCACCTCGGCGTGGCCGCGCCAGGTCAGCGTCACGAGGCCCGCGTCCGGCTCGACGAAGAGGGTGTCGAGGCTCATGCGGGCGTCCTGCACGCGGCCCTGGGCGTCCTCGACGATCGCGCGGATCCGGAGGCCCGGCAGGCGGAAGGAGGCGGTCTGCGCGGCGGGGTGGAGGTTCAGCAGCGTGACCTCCTCGTCGCCGCGCAGGTGGCCGGCGAGGCGCTGATCCGGCGGGGCGGCCTGGAAATAGGCCCAGTCGAAGTCCTCGGCGTACCAGGGGGCGCGGGCCTTCCGGTACGAGGGGCCGTACTCCTTGCCGAGCATCCGGCGGTGCTCGGGCGAGTCGGGGTGGATCGGCCCGAAGGGCGCGGGCACCTGGCGGCCCTCGCGCGGCGCCGGGACGAGCAGCGATTTCGACCAGCTCCCGACCGCGAACCCCACGGGGTGCTCGCGCAGCGGATCGCCTGGCGGCGGGTGGCAGGCGCCGCGGAGCAGGAGATCCGCGGCCGGCTTCCAGTCGGCGAAATCGCCGGGGTACGTGCATTCGCCGTCGCGCTCGCCCTCGCCCCCCTCGAAGGTCTCGGCGGTCAGCGCGCCCTGCGCGAGCTGCCCTTCCAGCGGCGCGAGCGGCTCGCCCAGGCGGAGCGAGAACCGGCCGCGGACGACGAGGACCACCTCGGGCTGCGGCGGACTGCGCGAGCAGACCTTGGCGCCGAAGGGGAAGGGCGTGAGGTTCCGGGTCTGCATCAGAACAGGTTGATGACGCCGGACATCAGGTTGTACGCCCCGGTGCTCACCGACTCGGCCGACGAGACGCTCGCGCAGATGTTCTTCACGTTGGTGCGGAACTGGGAGAGCTCCTGCCGGTTGGTCAGGTTGAGCTCGGCCTTGGGGCCCATGTTGATCGAGACCCCCGCCGTGAGCGAGACCTCGAGCATGGCCGCGATCGTCAGCTCGACCAGGCCGCCGATCGTGACCTCCTCGGTGGCGCCGACGGTGATCGACGCCGCATTGCCGATGGTGACGTCGCTCGTATTGCCGATGGTCACCGACCGGACCTCGCCGATGGTGGTATCCGACACGAGCGAGGCGGTCGTCGTGCTGGACACGGTGCTGGCGGCGGTCTCGTCGCTGATCGACGTGGCGCTCGTTGTGCTGGAGATGGTCTGCGCGGTGGTCTCGTCGCTGATCGCGGTCGCCGTCGTCTTGCTGGCGATCCGATCGGCCCACGTCTCGTCGAGGATCTGCGGCACGGGGCAGGCCGCCGAGCCGGTGTACGACTCGATCCGCTGCGCCCAGGTGGAGCTCAGGCAGGTGGGGTTCGGTCGCTCGGCCGTGGGCGCCTCGGAGCCGGTGATGCTGGTTTGCTTGTTGCCGTAAAAGCGATCGAACGTGTCGCCGTGATAGGTGGTATCGACGTCGCCCTTCTCGGTCTTCTCGGTGACCTTCCAGGTGCCGTTGTAGTTCTGGACCCATTCGATGGTGGTGGCGGCGGTCCAGAGATCGGTGGCGTCCTGGATATGGCCCCCGGAGACGTCCCAGCCGGCGGTGTCCTCCTGCCGGCCGAGGACGAGCATGCGGTAATTGCCCTTGATGACCTCGACCTTGTCGCCGCGCGTGGTGGTGATGCGGTTGCCGTCGGAGTGGTCGCGCCAGCCGCCCTTGGTGTGGAGCTTTGCGGTCTCGGCCTGCCGCTCGGCCTCGGGGAGGAAATCGGGGCAGCCGTCGCGCTTGCGGGTGTCGTCGATGAACGAGGTGACCCGGGCGGCGAGGTCCTCGCCGGTCGCCCTCGGCGCGCCCGGATTGGCGGCGAGGCTCGGGTCCTTGACCGCGCCGAGGCGCAGATACGAGCCCATCGCCTCGGCCTCGGACGCGGCGTCGTTGAAATTCGGGACTTCGATGAGGAGGTATTTCCCGTTGATGCCCTCACCCTCGCGCGTACCCATGCGTGCCTCCGCGTCGGGTACAGTACCAGGCGAGCCGCGGAGGAGGCGCGACGATGAACCGAGAGCCGACGGAACCCCTGAGGTGCAGCGAGCCGTCCCCACCCGCCGCCCCGCCGTGCGGTGAGCCCACGGCCGCGACGGCGCACCGCGCGCCCAGCGCCGTGACGATGGCCACGGCGTCCGCCGCCGCGCGCATCCGCGAGACCCCCGACGCAGGGCCCCCGTGCAGCGAGCCGATCGCGCGCGCGGCGTGCGCCGAGAGCCCGGAGGAGGCGGCCGGACCGGTGGACGATCCCCCGCCAGCGCCGTCTCCGGACGACGACCGAGAGCGCCTCGATCCGCCGGTGCGAGCGAGCGCCGGAGGGCCGCGCGAGGTGCCGCCATCGCCGCTGCGGGCGAGCGCCGGAGGGCCGCGCGAGGTGCCGCCATCGCCGCTGCGGGCGAGCGCCGGAGGGCCGCGGGAGCTCCCGCCGTCCCAGCGCGGCCCAGGGGCGCCCGATCATGTGCCGTTCCGCGGGCTCGGCGCAGCGGAATCAGCGCCGCGCCCGCCGCGCGCGGCGCCGATGGAAGCGCTTCAAGAGGCGAAGGCCGCGCTCCGGGACCGGGCACGGCGGGCGCCGATCCTGCGGCTCGACTCCAGCGATTTCTCCTGCGACCTCCTCCGGGTGCGCGGGGTGCACGGCAGAGAGGCCATCGGCCAGCTCTTCTCGTACGACATCGATGTCGTGTGCAGCGACGGCGCCGAGCTCTCGATCGAACAGGTGCTGGGGGCGGCGGCGTCGCTCGTGTTCGAGGTCGAGGGCGCGGACGAGCGGACCGTCTACGGCATGATCGCCGAGGTGGAGGACCGGCACGAGACGGAGACCGCCTTCCGCTCCTACAGGCTCCGGCTCGCGCCGCGGGCGTTCCGCGCGACGCTGGTGGAGCTCCAGCAGGTCTTCCTCGACATCAGCGTGCCAGAGCTCATCCAGCACAAGCTCGCGATGGTGGGGCTCGGGCCCGAAGACATGGTGATGCGCCTCTACCGCGATCACCCCCGGCGGGAGATGATCGTCCAGTACAAGGAGACGGATCTGGCCTTCATCTCGCGGCTCGCCGAGCACCTCGGGATCTCGTTCTTCTTCGAGCACGAGTCGGGCCGCGACGTGATGGTGTTCACCGACGAGCCGACGGGCTTCCAGCCGCTGCCGGGGGGAGACGTTGTGGTGTTCCGGCCGCGGGGCGAGCGGCGCGACGTGTTCGAGCTCAGGGAGCAGGCCAGGGCCTTCCCCGCGACGTACGTCATGCAGGAGTACAATTACCGGACGCCAAGGCTCGACATGACGGCGGCGCACGAGTCGCCGGCGGGCCTCGGGGGCGGCGTCGTCGAGTACGGCGCCCACCACAAGACGCCGGAGGAGGGCCAGCAGCTGGCGCGGATCCGCGCGGAGGAGCGGGCCTCGTCGAGCCGCTATTTCGAGTGCCAGAGCGACGAGCTCCGGCTGATCCCGGGGGCCGTCTTCGCGCTCGCGGGCCACCCGCGGCTCGACGGCGAGCGGTTCCTGGCCGTCGAGGTCGAGCACCGCGCGGTGCAGCCGGTGGCCGTCGAGGGCGGGGCCGGCGGCGAGCAGGAGTACGTCAACCGCGCGCGCCTGGTGCGCGCCGCGCAGGCCTACCGCCCGCCGCGGACGGCGCCGCGGCCGAAGATCCACGGGGTGGTGACGGCGCTGGTGGAGCCGCTCCCGGACGGCGAGATCGGGGAGGTCTCGCCGATCGACGAGCAGGGGCGCTACCGGGTGCGCTTCCACTTCGACGCGGGGGATCCCGCGTCGCGCGCCTTCCCCTCGCGGCTCGTGCGGATGATCCAGCCGCACGCCGGGCCGAACTACGGGATCCACTTCCCGCTCAAGCCCGGCATCGAGGTGCTGATGGTCTTCGTCGACGGCGACCCCGACCGGCCGATGATCGTGGGCGCCGCGCCCAACCCGATCACGCCGTCCCCGGTGACCCGGGAGGTGAACCTGATGCACCGGATCGAGACGTCGACCGGCATCCTCATCGAGATGCGGGACTGCGCGCCGCGCGGGTGACGCGGGCCGCCGCTACTTCTTGCGCCCCGCTCGGCCGCTCAGGCGGCTGATCGCGTCGCCCGCCGCCCAGGCGACGCGGGCCGCCGCGTTCAGGGAGCGGACCATCGCCTCGGGCACCTGCGCGATCAGCCGCTCCAGATCGACCGGGCCGTCGATCGACGGCAGGAGCTGCTCCATCAGGTCGGCGAACAGGTCGTACTTGCGCGACAGGTCGTCGAGCCGCGAGCGCATCGCGTCCGCCTCCGCGCCCTGCGCGTCGCCGAGCAGCGAGAGCGCGCGCCGCGCGAGGGCGCGCTTGTCCTGCACCACGCGGCGCAGGCGGCCGAGGTACGCGCCGACGATCACGTCGGGGTACTTGCCGCGCAGCGCGAACGAGTCGTGCCGCGCGCCCGACTCCCGCCGGCGCTCGATGATCCCGGCCGCCTCGAGGCCGCGCAGGTTGGCGAAGATGTTGCTCTTGGAGCGGCCGAGCTCCTGGCTGAGCTCGTCCATCGAGCGCGGCTCGTCCGCCAGGTAGAGCGCCGCCACGACCTGCCCACCCAGCCGGGTGATGCCGGGGAACGACGCGGCGATCTCGGCGCCGACCCCCTCGAGCAGCGCCTGCCGCGCCGCCGCGACCCGCTCGTCCGAGGCGCTCCCGTCGCCCCCCTCGCCGGTTGCGGGCGGCTGCGGCGGGTGCGCTGTCGGCGACGTCGGCCTCCGGGCGGTCATGGTGGGTGACTCACATAACGATCTTTCGCGGGTGCGCCAAGCGGCCAGCGCGCCCCATTCCCCGTATGCCCGGCCTCATCGCCCCGGCGCGGGAAGTCCGCTCAGGAATCGTCGGCGCAGACGTCGACGGACCCCGCGCGCGGCTTGCTCTTGTAGATATCGGCCGGGCAGCTGCCCCAGCGCGAGACCGTCTCGCCCACCTCGATGGCCAGGCTGCTCGACCAGTCCCGCGCGCCGTCGAAGCGGGCCCGGATGATCCCGTTCGGGTCGATGATCCACGTCTCCGGGTAGAGCTGCGTGCCGTACTGGTCCATCACGACCTTGGACTCCGGGTCGAAGAGGACCGGGAACGGCGGGTCTCCGTTCAGGGCCACCTTGAGCGCGTCGCGCACGTCGTCCGGCCCCTCGTCGGTCGAGACCGTGAGGACGACGATGTCTTTCCGCGACTGGGCGATCCGGCCGAGCTCAGCGAGCGCCGGCATCTCTTGCAGGCACGGAGCGCAGGTCTTCGTCCAGAAGTTCAGGAAGACCGTCTTGCCCCGGAACGACGACAGCCGGACGGGCTTGCCGTTCATGTCCGGCAGCTCGAAGTCCGGCGCGAGCCGGTTCCGGCCGGCGTACGCGGGGCGCAGGGCGCAGATGGCCTCACAGCCGGTGGTGCGCTGGTCATTCTGCGCGGCGTGCACGAAGCCGTAGACGGCGACGGCAGCGACGAGGATGAAGGCGAGCTGCGCGAGGGTCGTCCACTTCACGGGGATTCGCATAGCGTAGCGCGGCGCAGGGCGAAAGCGGGCCGAAACGCCCTGACCCCTTCGACGCGGTGCTTCACTCCGGGCCGGAGAGCAGCCGCTCGAGCCGCCGCTCGTCGACGCGGTACTTCATGATCTTCCGCCCATCGAGCTCGACCACGGGGACCTCCCAGTCGTACAGCGCTCGCTTCTCCGGGCCGGCCTCCCGATCGAGGTCGACGACGGCGAGCTCGAACGGCAGCCGGGCGCGCACGCGCTCGAGCGCGGCGTGGGCCTCCTCGCAAAGGTGGCAGCGCTCGCGCGTGAAGAGGGTCAGCGTCGTCATCGCATCCTCCGATCCTCCGGGCCTGGCAGCCGCCCCGCTCACCCCGCCGCGAGCAGCGGCAGGCTCTGGCGGCGCGGCGGCTCCGGCCGCTTGATCTTCTCGAACGCGCGCTCGTAATCCCGGAACGAGCCGCCCGCGTGCACGGCCTGCAGCACGGCGTGCCCCTCGGCCTCGCCGCCGGCGGCTAGCACCGCCTCGACCCACGCCCAGCGCGCGCTCGTGGCCCGCACGTCCGCGCGGCCCCGCAGCCCGCGGCGGAGCCGGTCGAGCCGCTTGTTCACGACGTCGATCCCGGCGAAGCGCGCGCCGTGGAGCGGCGTGTTGCGCTTCGGGCAGAACGGCGCGATCCCGAGCGCGACCGGCACGATCCGGGACAGCTCCGTGACGAAGGAGACGCACTCGTCGACGTCGGCGTCGGTCTCGCCGGGGACGCCGACCATCAGGTACAGCTTGAGCCGATTCATCCCGTGCTGCCGCGCGAGCTCCGCGGCCCGCTGGAGGTGCCTGGGCCGGGCGCGCCGCTCGAGCGTCTCGCGGACCCGCTCGCTCGTCCCGTCCATCGCCGTCGTGAGCGTCTTGTAGCCCGCGAGCCGCAGCGCGCCGACGAACTCGTCGGTCAGCCGGTCCGGCCGGAGGCTGCTCAGCCCGACCTCGCAGCCCCGCTCGGCGAGCGTCCGGACCACCTCGACGATCTTCGGGTGATCGCTGACCGCGGCGCCGACGAGGCCGACGCGCCTCGCGTCCTCGGGGATGAGCTCGAGGAGGCGCTCCTTCGGGACGATGCGCATGCCGCCGTTGGTCGAGCGGCGCATCACGCAGTAGGTGCACCCGCGCGAGCAGCCCCGCTCCGCCTCGATGAGGAACATGTTCGAGAGCTCGGTCTCCTCGGCGCGGATCGGCGACCAGGCGGGGAGGAGCGCGTTGTCGCACTGCGCGACCGGGGGCATCTCCGCGCCGTGGCGCGCGGGGACGAAGACGTGGGGGAGGGCCGCCAGCGCGTCGAGCGCCGCCTCCCGCGACGGGGCGTCCCGCAGCACACGGAGCGCCTCCACGGCCAGGGTGTCGGCCTCGCCCATGATGATCGCGTCGGCGAACACCGCGAGCGGCAGCGGGTTCGAGAACGTGAGCGGACCGCCCGCGAGGACGAACGGATCGCGAAAGGAGCGCTCCTCCCGGAGCGCCGGTATCCCTGCCAGCTCGAGCAGGCGGACGACCCCGGCGAGCTCGAGCTCGTAGGCCACCGAGAGCGCGATGACAGGGAAATCGGAGATGGGACGGAGCCCTTCGTACGTGATCGGGGGGCCGTCCGCGCCCTGGCCCTCGTCGTCCGGCAGGAAGGCCCGCTCGCACGCCATCCCGGGCTCGGCCTGGATGGTCTTGTAGATCTGGAGGAAGCCGAGCGAGCTCATTCCGGCCCGGTACGGCGAGGGGTAAGACAGCGCGACGCGGAAGGGCGCCTGCTTGTCGATACGACCGATCTCGCCCGCCAGGCGGCGGCGGATCGTGGTCGTCATCGCGCTTCGAGACATCGACCCAGCGTCCCTCAGGGGCCGTCCAGGCGCAAGGATGGGGAGGCCGGCTGACAGCCGCCCGGAGCGGCGATTTTTTCCAGCTCACGGCCCACCGTTCTCCGGGACGTGTCCGGCGGCGGTCCTCCGGTCGCGGGGAGCGGGGGCCGGGCGCGGCGGCTCGCCCGGGCGGGACCAGAGGACGCGCTCGCCGTCGGTCTCCCAGGTCAGGGCGCCGCCGCGGTCCGTGCGCGCGATCGCGACGCCGCCGGCCGAGAGGCGGGAGAGCACCTCCGGGCTCGGGTGCCCGAAGCGGTTGCGGACGCCGCAGGAGACGGCGGCGATCGAGGGGTCGACGGCCGCGAGGAGCGCCGCGCCGGTCGACGTCCGGCTGCCGTGGTGCCCCACCTTGAGCAGATCGGCGCGGAGCGCGGGGCCGTAGCGCGCCACGAGCGCGTCCTCGGCCTCGTGCTCCGCGTCGCCCACGAGCAGCGCGGATCGAGCCCCGTAGGTGATGCGCACGACGAACGAGTTGTCGTTGGCGCCCCGGTCGGGGTGGAGCTCCGGGCACGGCGCGAGCACCTCGATCGTCGCCCCCGAGAGGACCCGCGGCCTGCCGCAGAGCGCGTCGGGCCGCACGATGGGCACGCCGCGCCCGCGCAGGTCCGACAGGAGCTTCCGGTAGACCGGGCCCGCGCCCTCGGCCTCGCCCTGGCCGGTGTCCCAGAGCTCGCCGACCTCGACGCCCTCCACCGTGGCCGGCAGGCCGCCGAAGTGATCTGGGTGCGGGTGCGAGAGGACGACGGCGTCGAGGCGCGCGCGGCGGCGCGACCGCAGGAGCGGCCGGAGCACGCGCGCGCCCGTGTCGACCGGGCTGCCCACGAAGCCGCCCGCGTCGACGAGCATCGCGCCGCCCTCGGGCAGGTCGATCAGGATGGCGTCGCCCTGCCCCACGTCGAGGACGTTGACGCGCAGCACGCCGCGCGGCGCGCCTGCGCGCGTGGCGACGCCCTCGAGCAGCAGCCACGCGGCGGCGCCGGCGGCGAGCGCGGCGAGCCGGCGGCCGCGGCGCTCCGCGGCCCACGCGAGCGCGATGGCGGCGGCGAGCGCGGCCAGCTGGGCGGGCGACGGCTCGGGCAGGCGCAGCACCACGCCGGTCTCCGCCGAGGCGCGGGCCACGGCGCGGACGGCGAGTAGCGCGCCCGACCCGACGAGCGCACAGCCGCGCTCGACCGGCGGCGCCCACGAGAGCACGGCGTGCGCGAGGCAGAACGGGAGCGCCGCCAGCTCGCCGATCGGCGCGGCGACCACGTTCGCCGCCACGCCGAGCAGCGGGAACGTCTCGCCGTTCATGAGCAGCAGCGGCGCGCACCCGAACATGGCGGCGAGCGTCGTCGCCAGCGGCGCGAGGACCTTGCGCGCGAGCTCCCGCGACGGCGACGCGCCCGGCCCGCCCTCGGCGCCGCGCCCGCGCTCGACGCCGCGCTTCCCCTCGCCGGGCACGAGCAGCGCGGCGAGCGGCCGCTGCAGCCAGAGCAGCCCGGCGGTGGCGGCCGCGGAGAGGCCGAACGAGAGATCCCACGCGACGAGCGGATCCACGGCGGCGGCGCCCGCGAGCGACAGGGCGAAGCAGCGGACGCCCACCGGACGGAGGCCGAGGAGGCGGGCGCCCATCGCGCAGCTGAGCATCGCAGCGGCGCGCATCGCCGAGCCGCCGCCGCCGGCGAAGTCGGCGTACAGCCACGCGGCCGGCACGCACAGCGCCGCGGTGATCCGGCCCGCGTCCCACCGGGCGGCGATCGGCCCGACGCGGACGAGGATCGCGCGGAGCGCCGCCGCGAAGCCCGCCACCGCGAGCACGAGGTGCGTCCCCGAGACCGCGAGCAGGTGCGCGAGGCCGCTCTCGCGGAACGCCTCCTGGTCCTCGGGCGCGAGGTCGGTCTCGCCGAGCACGAGCGCGCGCCCGAGCGCCACCGCGTCGGGGTGGAACGTCGCCTCGATGCGCCCGCGCACGAAGGCCCGCGCGCGATCGACGGCCGCGCGCGCGTCGAACGAGCGCCCCTCCGACGTCCGCCGCGCCTCGACGATCGTCCCGCTCGCGACGATCCCGCTCCGCGCTATCGCGGCGGTGGCGTTCCGGAGCCCCTCGTTCCGGAACAGGTGGATCGGCGCGAGGTCCACGGTGACCTCGAGCCGGTCGCCCCGGGCGAGGTCCATCGGCGCGCCGTAGAGGCGCGCCCGGAGCGGCCCCTGCAGCGCTCGCCCGCCGCACGTCCCGCCGGAGAGCTCCACGTCGATGCGCGAGGCCGGCGGCTCGTCGTCCACGCCACGCGCCCCGGCGGAGCGCCGCTGCGCCGCCCCGACGACGACCGGCGAGCCGACGACGGCGCACGCCACCTCGCAGCGCGCCGGCGGGTGCAGCAGCGCGAGGGCGCCATCGTAGGCGGCGCCCGCGCCGTCGAGCAGCGCGCGGGCGCGGAGGCCGCTCACGACGAGCGCCACCCCGGCGGCGGCGAGCGCGGCGCGGCCGGCCCGGCGGTGGAGCGCCGCCGCGGCGAGCGCGGCGCCGAGCGCCGTGGCCAGCGGAGAGAGGGCGAGCGGCGCGCCCGCGGCGAGCGCGAGGCCGAAGAGCAGGACGGGATCGATCACGGCCCCGCCGCCCCGCAACACCTGGGCCGCGCGCATTCCCGCGGAATTTCACGGGAGAGCGGCCGCCGCGCCCCTGGCGCCGCCATGGCGGCGCCGGGCGCGGCGGCGCGCCGGACGATCCTGCAAGAGCTCTCCACTGTGTGGGGGGAGCAACGCGCCGAGTCGGTCATCGCACGGTCATCGCACCCGCCGCGCGTGCACGAACGCGGCTTCGCCTCTAGAATCTTTTGCTCCTTGCGGCACCCCGCGGCGCGCAGACATTGCAGTATCTGGAGGCTTTCAATGTCGTTTTGCTTGCCCAGAGTCACCTGGATTCTCGCCCTGGGACTCGCTGCGACGGCGTGCAGCTCGGCCCTGGAGGCGCCTCCTGACGAGATCGGTGAGGCGCGGGATGCCATTCAGGACGGATATCTCGACGACGGCGACAGGGCTGTCGTGGGCATCTACAACGACGAGATCGGCGCGATCTGCACCGGCAGCTTGATCGCCCCGAACGTGGTGCTGACGGCCCGTCATTGCGTGTCGGACATGGCCAATGAGCTCGACGGCCAGATCACCTGTCGATCCACGAAGTTCACGGACACGCACCTCGCGCGCCGGATCTTCGTGACGACCGACGCGGAGATCGGCAGGTACGCGCGTTATTACGGCGGCAGCGAGGTCGTGCTGCTCCCCGGCGAGGGGACGGACGCGTTCTGCGGCAATGATCAGGCGATCCTGATCCTGGACGAGCCGATCCCGGAGAGCGAGGCGGTGCCGCTCGTGCCGCGCGTCGACGTGCCCCTCATGGAGGGCGAGGAGTACTACGCGGTCGGCTTCGGGGCGACGAACGACGAGAGCGCGGGCGCGGGCCTGCGGCGGCGCCGCGACAGGCTGTTCATCGACTGCGTGGCTGACGGCTGCCCGTCGTCCCTGGTGAAGGCGACGGAGTGGGTCGGGGACACCGGCATCTGCGAGGGAGACTCGGGCGGACCCAGCCTCGATCTGATGCACCGCGTGATCGGCGTGACCTCGCGCGGGGCCGCGGGCTGCGAGTATCCGATCTACGGCTATGTGTACCGCTGGGCGGAATGGATTAAAGAGACGACCGTGCGCGCCGCCCGTGCCGGAGGATACAAGGAGCCGCCCTGGACGACCGGCTACCCCACCGATCCCGCGTATTCGGCGGAGGTCGGCGCGACGTGCGAGCAGCCGGAGCAGTGCCCCGCGAACGCGTGCCTCGACGGCACCTGCACGCGGCCCTGCAACGAGGCCGCGGCGTGCCCTGACGGCTACAGCTGCAACGGCGAGCCCGGCTTCTGCGCGAAGGTCCCCGAGCCGCCCGCGGACGACGAGGCGAGCGGGTCCTGCAGCGTGAGCCCGCGGCCTGATCCGACGCAGCCGGTCCCCTGGGTGCTCGGGGCGGCGAGCCTGGGTGCTCTCGCGAGCCTGCGGCGGCGGCGCAGCCGGGAGCGGCTTGGCTGACGGGCGGCGCTCCACCACGCGGAGCGCCCCCGGCGCTGCGCTCCTGCCGGGCGCGCCGGGCCGCGCGCTCTCGCGGCGGGCCGCGCTCGCCGGGCTCGCGGCGCTCGGGCTCGCGGCGTGCGGGCGCACCGCCCCGGCGCGCGCGGCGGGTGCGCGCGTCGTCTCCCTGTCGCCCAGCACCACCGAGGCGGTCTGCGCGATCGGCGCCGGCGCGGCGCTCGTCGGCCGGTCCCGCTACTGCGACCACCCGCCCGAGGTGCTCGGCCTGCCGAGCGTCGGCGGCTACGCCGACCCGAGCATCGAGGCGATCATCGCGCTCTCGCCGACCCTCGTCGTCGGCGCCCGCGGCCCCGCGGGGCCCGCGCTCGACGAGTCGCTGCGCGCGCACGGGATCGCGACGTATTTCCCCGACACCGAGTCGCTCGCGCAGATCGAGGACATGCTCGCGGAGCTCGGGCGGCGGCTCGACGCGGCGCCGGGCGCGGAGCAGGCGATCGGCCGGATCCGCGCCCGGCGCCGCGCGGTCGAGCAGGCGGTCGCCGCAAGAGGCGCCCCGCGCGTCCGGGTCGCCCTGCTTTACGATACCTCGCCCCTCTTCGTCGCGGGCCCCGGCAGCTTTCCCGATGAGCTCATCCGTCTGGCCGGCGGCGAGAACGTGATCACCCGCGGCGGCGCCTACCCGTCGATCAGCGTCGAGCAGCTGCTCGTGGTGGATCCCGATGTCCTGCTCGACGGCACGTCCAGCGGCGGCGATATGCGGGGCGCCTCCAGGCTGGCGGCGCTCAGGGACGCGCCCGGCTGGAGATCCCTGCGCGCCGTGCGCGAGGGGCGCCTGCGCCCGCTGAACACCGAGGTCGTGCTGCGCCCGGGTCCGCGCATCGGCGACGGCCTCGCCGCCGTGGCGCGGGCGCTCCACGGCGACGCGCTGGCGCTCTCCGACGGCGCGGTTGTCCCTCCCTCCCCCGGCGGCGCAGGCCTCGCGGCGCCCCTGCCCGGGACGGAGGCGCCATGACCCGCGTGCGCGCCGACGCCCTGCTCGTCGCCCGGAAGCTCGCCGGCTCGCGGACCGAGGCGCAGGCGCTGATCATGGCCGGCAAGGTCACCTCGGGGCCGCGCCGCATCGACAAGCCGGGCACGCTGCTCCCCGAGGACGCCGAGGTCCACGTCGCCTCCGGCCCCCGGTTCGTCTCGCGCGGCGGCGAGAAGCTCGAGCACGCGCTCGCGGCCTTCGCGGCGCACGGCCTCGACGTCGCCGGGAAGACGTGCGTCGACGTGGGCGCCTCGACCGGCGGCTTCACCGATTGCCTGCTCCAGCGCGGCGCGGCGCGGGTCTTCGCCGTCGACGTCGGCTACGGCCAGCTCGCCGCCAAGCTCCGCGCCGATGCGCGCGTCGAGGTGCGCGATCGGGTCAACGCCCGCGAGCTCCAGCGAGAGGACTTCGACGTCCCCATCGATCTCGTCGTCGTCGACGCGTCGTTCATCAGCATCTCCCGCCTCATCGACGCGATCGCCCGCCTGCTCCCCCCCTCGGGGGATCTCGTGGCGCTGATCAAGCCGCAGTTCGAGGCGGGCCGTGAGGCCGCCGCCCGCGGCCGCGGCGTCATCCGCGACGAGGCGACCCGCCTCGCGGCGATCGCCGACGGGCGCCAGGCCATCGAGGCCGCGGGCTTCTCGGTCGTCGGCCAGGTCGACAGCGCGGTGCGCGGGCCGAAGGGGAACGTCGAGCACTTCGTCCATGCGCGCCGCACCGGCCAGCCGTCGCGTTGACCAGCCGCCGCGTAGGCCAGCCGCCATGTGCACCCCGTTGACCAGCCGCCGCATCGGTTAGCCGCCATGCGCACCGCGTTGGCTGGCCGCGGCGCGCTACGCCGCGCGCCACGACGCCGGGCTCGGTCGCCGGAATCCGTGGAAAGTCGAACACTTAAGATGCTCCGCGCCGACCGCATCGCGACCCGACGATGCTGACGTGCCGCGTAGACAATGGTAGACGCGGTGAGTACACGCGCTCTGAGCCGCTCCGTGGGCGGCCATGGCCACCGCGGGCGACCCCACGCGAGGCAGCCCGGCGACAGGGAGGACGACGACATGCTCGGACGACGGGGTTTGGTGAAGATGATCGCCGGGGCGCTCGCGCTCAGCGCGATGACGCTCGGTTGCGACAAGAAGAGCGAGGGTTCGGCCGGCAACGCGGCCGAGCACGCCAAGGACGACGCCGAGTGGAAGGTCGGCGCTTACTTCAGCCTCTCGGGCGAGGAGACGGCGTTCGGCGTCGACTCGAAGGAGGCTATCGATCTCGCGATCGACGAGATCAACAAGGCCGGTGGGGTCAAGGGCAAGCCGATCCACGTCCTCTACGAGGACAACAAGTCGAAGCCCGAGGAGGCGACCAACAAGGTCCTGCAGCTCATCGATCGGGATCACGTGCTGGCCCTCCTCGGCGAGGTCGCCTCGTCGCGGTCGCGCGCCGGCGGCATCGTCGCCAACAAGAAGAAGGTGCCGATGATCACGCCGTCGTCCACGAACCCGGACGTGACGAAGGTCGGCCCGTTCGTCTTCCGCGCCTGCTTCACGGACGACGTGCAGGGCCAGATGGGCGCGCAGTTCATCGTGAACACGCTCGGCAAGAAGAAGGTGGGGCTCTTCTTCGCCTCCGACGACCTCTACTCGTCGGGCCTCGCCAAGGAGTTCCGCGACGAGGTGAAGCGCCTAGGCGGCGAGATCGTCATGGAGAAGAGCTTCCTCAAGAAGGAGACCAACTTCACGACGTACATCAACGAGCTCAAATCGGCGAACCCCGAGATGATCTACGCGCCGATCTATTACACGAGCATGGCCCCGGTCGCGCGGCAGGCCAAGGCCGCGGGCGTACCAGGGAGCATGTTCGTCGGCAGCGACGGGTGGGACGCGAACGAGCTCCTGCGCGACGCCGCCGAGGAGCTCGACGGCGCATACTTCACGAACCACTACGCGCCGGACGTCCCCTGGCCCAACTCGCAGGCCTTCGTGAAGAAGTACAAGGACCGGTACAACCGCACGCCGTCGAGCATCGCGGCCCAGGCCTACGACGCGGCCAGGCTGCTGGCCGACGCGATGGGCCGCGCGAAGGCGATGACGCCGGACGACATCCGGGCGGCCATCCAGGACACCAAGGGGTTCCAGGGCGCGACGGGCGTCATCAGCATCGATGCGGAGCGCAACGCGAACAAGCCGGTCGTGATCGTCCGGATCAAGGACAAGCAGTTTACTTACTACGCGACGGTCAACGAGAAGGCTGCGAAGTAATAGCGGTCGTTCCCGCGCGCTGGCTCGGACGTGAAGAGCGCGCGGAACGTGCGTTGAAGAGGTATCCATGGAGAAGATCGTGAATGCCCTGATCACGGGGCTCGCCCAGGGGTCGATGATCGCGCTCGTCGCCCTCGGCTACACGATGGTTTACGGCATCCTCAAGCTCATCAACTTCGCTCATAGCGAGATCTTCATGATGGGCGCCTTCGCCGGGCTCTTCGGTATCGCGGCGTTCGGCGGCGACAGCGCGCCGCTGTTCGCGGGCGTGGCCGGCACCCTCTGCGCGATGGCCTTCGCGGGCGTCCTCGGGGTCGTCGTCGAGAAGGTGGCTTACGCGCCGCTCCGCTCGCGGGGGCGGGGCCTCGCGAACACCCGGATCACGCCGCTGGTCACGGCGCTCGGGATGAGCGTGCTCCTCCAGAACCTGGCGCAGCTCCTCTTCACCGCCCGTTACCGCGGCTATCCGCAGCTCCTGCCGATCGAGCACACGCGGCAGGTGATCTTCGTCACCTCGATCCTCGTGATGATCGGCCTGGAGCTGCTCGTGCGGCGCACCTGGACGGGCAAGGCGATGCGCGCGCTCAGCGTGAACGTCGAGGCCGCCCGGCTGATGGGCGTCCGCACGAGCCGCATCATCGCGCTCACCTTCCTCACGGGCTCGATGCTCGCGGCGGTGGGCGCGGTGCTTTACTGCCTCGATCAGTCGCAGGTGTACCCCACGATGGGCGTCGTGATCGGCAACCGCGCGTTCGTGGCGGCGGTCATCGGCGGCATCGGCAACATCACGGGCGCCATGCTCGGGGGCATGTTGATCGGGATCATCGGAGAGATGACGAAGCTCACGCCCTACTCCGGCCTGCAGGACGTCCTTGTGTTCGCGGTGCTGATCGGGGTGCTCCTCGTGAAGCCGACGGGGCTGCTCGGCACGACCGGGACCGAGAAGGTGTAAGCCCGCCCTGGCCCGCGCCGCGCCTCCTTGCGGTATGCTCGGCGCATGCGACGCCTCGCTCTCGTCGTACCGCTCTCGCTGCTCGCGGCGTGCGCCGCGACGCCCCCCGCCAACTGGGTGCGCGGCGGCGCGCTGCTCGACATCCCCCGCGCGCGCTGGGCGCTCGCCGACCTCACGATCGACATCATGCCGGACGGCAAGATCCTCGTGAACGGCGAGCACCAGCTCAGCGTCGATCGCGGCGGGCGCGTGTTCGGCCTGGAGGCCGAGCCGGTGGCGCTGCTCGAGCCGGACGGCCGGGTCACGGGCCCGAACGACGATCCGCTGGGCCAGGTCGGCGTGCTGCACGCCTCGCTGCCGCGCCAGGCGAACGCCTGGATCACGGTCGCCGAGGGCGGCGCGGTGATCCGCTACGCCGAGGACGGCGAGCGGGAGCCGCTCGGCACCTGGATGGGGTGCGAGGCGACGGCACGGGCGCACCAGGCCTGCACGCTCGTCACGCACCTGCTGGGAATGCGCATGGACAAGCTGGCGCGGCCGCGCGCGCCGGACGCGCTGCAGATGGGGCTCGGGAACGGGCTCGGGCTCGGGACGGGGTCGCTGTTTCCTTAGAGGCGGCGCGCCTACTTCAGCAGCCAGCCGAACAGCATCCGCTTCGTCGTGTCGCGGGAGACGGCCGCGAGCGAGTCGACGAGCGGGATCTCCTTCGGGCACACCTCGACGCAGTTCTGCGACTTGCCGCAATCGGTGATCCCCCCCTCGCTCATCACCGACTCGAGGCGCTCGCCCTCGTGCATCGCCCCCGAAGGGTGCATGTTGTAGAGCCGCACCAGGTTGATGGCGAAGGCGCCGACGAACTTCGTCCCGTCATTGTACTGCGGGCACGCCTCGACGCAGCAGCCGCACGTCATGCAGCGGGAGAGCGGATATCGCTCCTGCTGCCGCTCCGGCGACTCGCGCGGGCCCGGGCCGAGCTCGTGCGTGCCGTCGATGTCAATCCACGCCCGCACGCGCTTCATGTCCTCGAACATCCGGCTCCGGTCGACGAGCAGGTCGCGCACGAGCGGGAACTTGGACATCGGCTCCAGCGTGATCACCTCGCCCTTCGGCGCGAGCTGGTCGATGAGCGCCGAGCAGGCCTGTCGGACCCGACCGTTGATCACCATCGTGCACGAGCCGCACACCTCCTCCAGACACACCGCCTCCCAGACGACAGGAGCCACCTCCTTGCCGTCCACGGTCCGCGGGTCCTTCTGGATCTGCTGCAGCGCGCTGATCACGTTCATCTGCGGCAGGTAGGGGACCTTGAACTCCTCCCAGCGCCGCGACTCCGTCCGATCCGCGGTGTCCTGCCGCCGCACGCGCAGGTGCACAAGCCGGCCCTCGCCCTTCGGCTGCGCCGGCGCCGCCGCCCCGTTCGCCTCGTCTCCGCTCGCCTTGGCCATCCTACACGCTCTTCTGCGACAGCTTCCCTGTCGCTTGCGCGCTCGCCGCGCCCGCCTGCTCGTACTTGCGCTCCCGCGGCGTCACGAGCGACGTGTCCACCGCGTCCGTCACGTGGATCGACTGGCCGGCGCACGCGTAGTCGAACTCGCGGACGAACCGCACCGCGCCCTTCTCCTCGTGGCGCGCCAGCGTCGTGCGCATCCACGCGGCGTCGTTCCGCGCCGGGAACTCCGGCTTGTAGTGCGCCCCGCGCGACTCGTCGCGGTTCCTCGCCCCCTGCGCGATGACCCGCGCGAGCACCAGCATGTTCTCGAGGTGGCGCACGAACTGCGCCCCCTGGTTCACCCGCGGGGCCGTGTCCGTGCACTTGATCCGCCCCGCCCGCTCCTCGAGCTCGCCGAGCTTCTCGAGCACCCGGTCGAGCGTGGCGTTGTCGCGCTCGATCGTGCAGTCGCGCAGCATCGTCTCGCCGAGCTCCTGGTGCAGCCGGTACGCGTTCTCCGGCTGCTTCGCGTCCTGGTTCTGCGTCAGGATGCGCTGGTAGCTCGACTCCGCGCGCTTCTCGGCCTTGTCGAAGATCGAGCGCGGCAGGTCGAGCGCGCTCCGCTTGATGCTCCGCTGATAGGTCGCCACCGCCGGCCCGCACACCATGCCGGCGTAGATGCACGAGAGCAGCGAGTTGGCGCCGAGCCGGTTGGCCCCGTGGTACTGGTAGTCCACCTCGCCCACCGCGTAGAGGCCCGGGATGCTCGTCGCGTGGTTGCGCGGCGACCCGGCCTTGAGCGAGCCCCGCGCGTCCGCCTCGTAGTCGACCCACAGGCCGCCCATCGAATAATGGACCGCCGGGAAGACCTTCATCGGGTTCTTGTACGGGTCGGTGCCCGCGAACTTCTCGTAGATCTCGAGGATGCCCGCGAGCTTCGACCGGAGGAACTTCTCGTCCTTGTGGGTCAGGTCGAGGTAGACCTCGTTCTCGTTCCGGCCCGTCGCGGCGTTCCAGATGCCGCGCCCCTCGTGGAAGCACGTCTTGAAGATCGCGCGCGCGGCGATGTCGCGGGGGACGAGGTTGCCGTAGCCGGGGTACATCCGCTCGAGGAGGTAGTCGCGCTCCTTCTCGGGGATGTCCCGCGGGCTCCGCGCGTCGGTCTTGTCCTTCGGCACCCAGACGCGGCCGCCCTCGCCGCGCGCGCTCTCCGAGATGAGCCGCAGCTTGTCGGCGCCCGGGATCGCCGTCGGGTGCACCTGGATGAACTCGCCGTTCGCGTACACCGCGCCCTGCTGGTAGACCGCCGACGCCGCCGTCCCCGTGCAGATGACGCTCAGCGTGGAGCGGCCGAAGACGATGCCGCAGCCGCCCGTCGCGAGCACGACCGCGTCGCCCGTGAACGCGCGGATCTGCATCGATTTCAGGTCCTGCGCGACGCAGCCCACGCACGTGCCGGAGTCGTCGAGGATCGCCTCGATGAAGTCCCAGAACTCGAACTTCCGGACCATCTTCTCGCCCGGGATCGCCACGCCGTGCTCGTCGGTCACGTCGGCGAGCTCGAACCGCCGCACCTGCTCGTCGAGCGCGTAGAGCAGCTGCTGCCCCGTCGTCGCGCCGGCGAACGCCGTGCGGTGGTAGAGCGTGCCGCCGAAGCGGCGGAAGTCGAGCAGGCCCTCGGGCGTCCGGTTGAAAGGCACGCCCATGCGATCGAGCATGTTCACGATGCCCGGCGCGGCCTCGGCCATGCCCTTGACGGGCGGCTGGTTCGCGAGGAAATCGCCGCCGTAGGCCGTCTCCTCGAGGTGCACCTGGGGGCTGTCGCCCTCGCCCTTCGTGTTCACCGAGGCGTTGATGCCGCCCTGCGCGCACGCCGAGTGCGAGCGCTTCACCGGCACGAGGGAGATCAGGTCGACAGGGACCTTCGCCTCGCACAGCTTGATCACCGTCATCAGGCCGGCGAGCCCGCCCCCGACGACGATCACGCGCCGAACCTTCCCCCCCTCGCTCCTCGTCGTGCTCTTCGCGGCCATGTTCGATCCCGATGCTCCCGCGCCGCTCCCCGGAAGGGCGCGGCCGATACGATGGTCAGTGCGAGGCCGGCGCGCCCACGCCGGCGCCGGCGCCGCCGCCCACAGACGCGCGCGCGGGGACGGTGGAACCGGTCGAGGTCGACGCGATGTCCGCGCAGGTGCGGCCCCCCTCGGCCGCCGGGCCCGGCGTCCCGGGGAACGGCGCGCCGGTGGCGAAATAGATCACCGTGTTGGCGCCGAACAGGAAGACCACGAGGCCCACCGCGCCGAAGACCACCGCGGCCATCCGCTGCGCCCGGCGCGACACGGTGATCCCCCACGAGAAGCAGAAGCCCCAGAGGCCGTTGGCGAAGTGGAACACGCTCGCCGCGATGCCGAAGAGGTAGACGAGCGCGATCACCGGGACGCCGCCGACGGTCGACGCCATGTCGGCGCACAGCCGCGGGTAGAACTCTTCGGGCGCCATCCGGCCCAGCCACTTCTGCGCCCAGTACGACCAGAGGTGGAAGCCGATGAACGCGAAGGCGAGCACCCCCGTGACCCGCTGCAGCGTGTACATCCAGTTGCGCGAGAACGTGTAGCTGCCGACGTTCGGCTTGCCTTCGAGCACCAGCTTGACCCCGTAGAGGGCGTGGAACGCGAGCGGCAGCACGACGAGCCCGATCTCGAGCACGGGCAGGTACGGCATGTGCGAGATCTCGGCGACGGCCGCGTCGAACCGCTCCTGCCCCTGGAGCGCCTTCGCGTTCGTCCAGAAATGGAAGAGCAGGAAACCGCCCACGGGGAGGGCGCCGGTGAGAGAATGCAGCTTGCGCAGGAGAAAGGACCGGCGGCTCTCGTGAAAGAGCGATCTCGCGGGGGTTGCCTCGGACACGCTGACCTCGATGGAAGGCGGGCGCGGCGGGTGTATGGGATGCCCCGGGTGACGTCAAGGTGAACGCAGTCAACAGTTCCGGCCGGTTTTCGGCTGCCTTTGGCGCGTCGAGCGGCGGCGCGGCATCTCGCCCGCGCCGCGGCGCCGCCGGGCAACGTCGGCCACGTCACGCCCGCGTGGCCGCGATCGCGGCCGCGGCCCTGCTCGCGCTCGCCGCCGCGACCGCCGGCGCCGGCTGCGGCGCGCAGGACGGCGGAGCGCCGCAGGTGAGCCCGGCGCTGGCCGGGTCGCCCGCGGCCCAGGCCGAGCTGCGCCCCCTCCTCTCGCGCTTCGCGAACGGCGCGCGCGCGGAGCGCGTCGCGCTCGAGCCGGAGCTCCTCGCCTTCCGGGGGCGCCACGCCTCCGACGACCTCGCGCGCGTCGCGACCGTCCACCTCGCGTGGATCGCCCTGGAGCGCGGGGACCTGCGCCGCGCCGAGGCGCTCGCGGCCGAGGTCGAGGCGGCGGGGCGGAGCGCGGTCGGAGATCTCGCGCGCGTGATCCGCGGCGCGGCGCTCCGGCGAGCCGGCAAGCCGAGGCCCGCCTTCGGGGTGCTGCGCCCGCTGGTGAGCAAGATGGTCGACGCGTACGTGCGCGCGCTCCTCAACGAGGAGGTCACCGCCGCCGCGATGGAGGCGGGCGCGTGGACGCAGGCGATCGAGCTGATGAGCGTCTGGCTGCGCGAGGCCGACGACGACCGGCGCGCCGCCGTCCGGGCGCAGATCGGGGCGCAGCTGCGCGAGGTGCCGATCGATCACCTCGTCCGGGCGCTCCGCGACGGGCGGGCGACCGGCGAGGTCGTGAGCCCGGAGGTCGACCTGCGCTCGCTGGTCGCCGAGCGCCTCGCGATCGTCGCCCGCGAGCGCCGCGACGTGGCGCTCGCGAAGGAGCTGCTCGATCGGGCCGACGCGGCGCTCGGCACCCAGCGCGACGCGATCTTCGAGCTCGCGGCCGGCGCGGGGGCCGCGCGCGTCGAGCCGCCCACGGTCGGCCTGCTGCTGTCGACGCGCACGGCCGCGTCGCGCCGCCGGGGCGTCGAGATCGCCACCGGCGTGGCGCACGGGCTCGGGCTGCTCCGGCCGGGCTCGGACGCGCGGCTCGTGAGCCGCGACGACGGCGGCGAGGGCAGCGTGGACGAGGCGCTGAGCAGCCTCACCGCCGAGGGCGCCGCGGTGCTCATCGCCGGCTCCGATCGGGAGCAGGCGACCGAGGCGGCGAAGTTCGCGCGGACGCACGCGATCCCGGTGCTGCTCGTCCACCCGCCGGAGCCGGCGGCGCTGGACGGCGCGTTCGTCTTCGTCGTGGGCGAGGAGCCCGCGAGGAGCATCGAGGTGCTCGCCGCCGCGCTCGCGGAGCGGGGCGCGAAGCCGGTGGCGCTCGTGGGCGGCGATGCCGATGTCCAGAAGGACGCGGCCCCCGCGACGGCGGGCGCCGCCGGGGCCGCGACGGCGGGCGCTACCGGGGCCGCGCCGGCGGGCGCCGCGGGGGCCGCGGGCGCCGCGCCGCTGGCCGAGCATGGCATCGCGCTCGCGCTCCCCTGCGACGGGACCTTCGACGCGCGCGCTCTCCGGCCCCCGGCCATCCGCGGGGTGGTCCTCGCGGGCGACGCGCGCTGCGCGGACCAGGCGCTCCGCGCCGCTCCCCGCTCGGTGACGATCGCGCTCGCCTTCGAGGCGGCCGTCGCGCCGCCGCCGGGATCGCTCGTCGCGACGGCGGGAATCTTCCCGCTCCTCGCGGCGCCCTCCGGCGCGCTGCCTCCGCAGGGCGCGGGCGATCCCAGGGCGACGCCTGCCTCGGGCGCGGCGGCCGCGCTCGCGGCGTGGCTCGCGACCCATCCGTCGCCGCCGAGCTTCTGGGCGGCGCTCGGGCGCGACGCCGGCGTGCTCGCCTGGGCCGGCGTGCAGCGGCTGCCGAAGACGGGCACCGAGGACCCTGCGGAGGTGAAGGCGCGGCGCCTCGCCGCGGCGAGCGCCATGAGCACCGCGACGGCGGAGCTCTGGACGACGGCGGCGGGCGGCTTCGGCGGGCGGCGCGTGCTGCCGCGGGTGATCGGCTACCGCGAGAGCGGGAAAGCGCGATGAGCGGGGCGAAAGCGCGGTGAACGACGCGGTGAACGACGCGGTGAACGACGCGGCTCACGCGGCCGGCGCCGTGTCGGCGCGGGGAACGACGCGCGAGGCCGCGCGTGGAGACCGTGCCGGCGCGTCGCCCCGGGGCTGCTCCGGGCTGCCGGCGGGCGTAGCATGGCGCCGCATGATCCGCCGAGCCCTCTCCTGTGCCGCCGCCGCCGCGCTCCTGGCGATCGCCCCTGCCGCGCTCGCCGATCGGGTGGCGTTGCTCCCCACGCGCGGCGGCACCGACGAGGCCGCCCGGAGCGCCGCCCAGGCCGAGGTCGCGCGCGGGCTCGCCGCCCTCGGCCACGCCACGGCGCCGGACGGCGCCGTCGCTGCCGCGCTCAAGGACGTCGCCGACGGCGTCGCCGACAGCGCGGACGAGTACCGCGCGGTGGGCGCGCGGACGGGCGCGGACTGGGTCCTGACCGGCACCGTCGATCCCGCGGTCACGACCACCCGGATCGAGCTCACCGCGTACCTCGCCTCGACGGGCCGGGTCGAGTCGGTCGCCAGGGAGGTCGACCGGGATCGATCGGCCCAGCAGACGCAGGAGATGCTGGCGGTCCTGCTCCGCCCGGAGGGCGTCGGCGCCGGCGAGCTTCCCTGGGAGCGCGCCGCGCGCTCCGCTCCGGCGAGCGCGCCCCCGCCTCCGTCCGCGGGAGGGGCGATCGTGCTGCCCCCGGTGCCGGCGCCGCCGCCCGCGCCGCCCGCGAAGGAGGTGCTGATGGCGTATCCCCTCGGGCCGGAGCGCGTCTGGCCGGCGTACTCGGGCGGGCGCCGGGTCGCCCTGTCCGCGTCGCTCGGGCTGGCCGTCGCGGCGGCGCGCCTCCCGGGCGCGAGCGGCAGCGCGGCCTCGCTGGTCGGGGAGGCGCGCGTGGCCTATGCGCCCGGCGACCGCGGGCTCGAGCTGTTCGCCGGCGGCGGCGGCAACCTGGCCGGCCCCTTCGCCGGCTGGATCGAGGGCGGCGCGCGCCTGCTGCTGACGCCCAGCCTGACGCCGCACGACGGGGCCTGGCGCGCGTTCCCGCTCCACCTCGGCCCGTCGCTCCGCGCGGGCGCGTTCTTCAGGTCCGCCCCCGGCGCCGTGGGCCCCGATCTCACGCCGTACCATGGCGATCTCGAGGTCCACCCGGTGCTCGGGGCGTCGCTCGACGTCGCGCTCGCGCTGAGCCCCTCGGTGCAGCTCGAGGCCCAGCTCGGCAACCTCCGGTGGGTTCCCACGGGGGGCGGCTCCCTGTTGCTGGTCGGCGCGACGCTCGGCGCCGGGGCCCGGTTCTGACGCATGCGCATCGAGCTGCCGAGCCGCCGCAGCACCATCCGCCTCGCGCGCGCGCTGGCCGCGCGCCTCGCGGGCGGCGATCTGGTCGTCCTCGCCGGCGATCTCGGCGCCGGCAAGACGTTCTTCGCCCGCGCCCTCTGCCGGGCGCTCGGCGTCCCGCCGGCGCTCCCGATCACCAGCCCGACGTTCACGCTGGTCCACGAGCACGAGGGCCGGGTCCCCATCGCGCACGCCGACGCCTACCGCCTCGGGGGCGCGTCCTCCGCGGACGGCGCGCGCGACGGCGCGGCCGCGGAGCTCGCCCAGCTCGGGCTGCGCGAGCGCCGCGCGGAGGGCGCGCTCGTCGTTGTGGAGTGGGGCGAGCCGTTCGTGGAGGCGCTCGGGGGCGACGCGCTCCTGATCCACCTCGCCGCCCCCGAGGACCCGGCCGCGCCCGGCCGCGCCACCGAGATCAGGGCGACCGGCGCGCGGAGCGGCGAGGTGCTCGCCGCGCTGGAGAGAGATCTGCTCTCGTAAGCTCGGCTCATCGTGGCGGTGTGGCCACAGGCAAGCGGTTCGGTGGAGGTGCTGCCGCATGGGCCCGATGCGCCTCGGCGCATCGGCGATCCTCATCTGCCGCTTCAGCCGAGCTGCCGGAGCTTCTTTTCCAGATAGTAGGCGGCTGCTTGGCAGTAGGGCGGCAAGAGGCCGGCTGCATCTGGAGTCGTCGAAAGCTCCAGCAGCGCCTTCACGCGCGCGGCCCTCGGCGCTTTCCTCTGAAATTCGGACCGGAGGACGTCGATCGCGGTCCTCCGGTTTCGTTGATGGCGGGCGATGTTGAGGTTCAAACGCTCGATCTGCGCCTCAGCGCTGGCGCGCATCGTGGGCTCCAGACCGTGCGCGGCGCGCATCTCCCCCTGGTTTGTATACGAAAACATCGAGCTGACGTCGGGCGGAAACGCCGCCGGGTTCAGCTCGATCCGCTGCTCCTCCCTCGGGAGATGTCCGCGGTAAGTGTCGCAGTGATAGCGGTCGCGGTGATGTCCTCCGCCATCGCTGATGCCCACGTCGCCCAGGCAGACCCCGAGGAGGTTGTCCCAGTCGAAGACCAGCTCCGGCGACAGCGCGCGCGTCTCGAAATGCTCGATCTTCATGCCCTCGGCGCTGGGCGGTCCCGGCAGCCTGGACATGCAGTACGCGCAAAGCCCGTGCTGCTCCTTGAACGCGTGCTCCCGCATCTGCTGCCGCTGCGCCCCGTGCACCGAGCTCCAGGCCGCGCCCGGCGTGCCCCGGAGGTCCGCCAGGCAAGCAGGCTCGCGGTCCTTCTCAATCCGACGCATCGCCGGTCTCCGCCATGGCGAGCTCCCATCGCGCGGCGACGATCTGAGCGTCGTCCTCGCCGAGAAAGCCCGACAGCTCCGCCAGCAGCGCCTTCGCCTCCACGAGCTGGCCGTCGTCGATCAACCGCGCCAGCATGTCGAGCTTCTCCCGTGTCTCCTTCAAGCGTGAAGGAGCGCCGAGGATGTCCTCCAGGACGGTGTTGGAGTCCTTGCCCGCGATCCTCTCGACCCGGTGCGCCTGGTGATCCGGGTCGAGGAGACGCACCGAGCCGCGCGGGGCAGCGGACATCACCTGAGGCGAGTGCGTCGTCACGACGAACTGGAGGCCCGGGAACGCGCGAAGGAGATCGTCCAGCACGCGCCATTGCCACGCGGGGTGGAGGTGGAGGTCCACCTCGTCGATGAGCACGACGCCCGCCGCCCGCGCCGGAGCCTCGGCCCCGAAGGATGGGTTGAGCTGCGTCGCACGCCACGCGATGTCTGCCGCCACCGCGATGAGGTTCCGCTGGCCGTCGGAGAGGGCGCCGAACGGGAGGGAGGAGCCATCGACGAAGTCGACGCGCAGCTCCTGGTGGTTGGCGCTGTAATAGATCCGACGAGCGCCCTCGAGGCAGGCGCAGGCCGCCGCGCTCACCCCCTCCAGCTCGGGGCTCCGCACCTCGGTGAGCGGGCGCCCCTCCTCCGCGGCGCGAGCGAGGCGCTGGACACGATCCTCCTCACGCCAGGCCATCCAGGCCTCGAACCCCTTCTGGTCGGACGCGGCCTCGAGGGCAGCCCGGTAGCCTTGCAGCCTCGACTTCAAGCCCGCCCTCTCGGGGTTCCTGTCCCGCTTGTGGTGCCACAGCCGACCTGTTCCGTAATAGGCGAGCACCGGGAGCGCGATGGGCTCGGCGCCCGATATCGCATCGTCGATGCCATGAGGCATGAACCGGGTCGCCTCCAGCGGACCTTCCCGACCGGACTTGGTGACGCCCGTCGTCGTGCGGCTGTCTGCGCCGCGAAGCTCCCTCGCCCACGCCACGTGGCCCAGCGGGGTTTCACCGCTCGCTTCGACGCGCACCGGGTAGCACGTCGCCATGCTCGGGACGCCACCGTGCATCGTGGTAACGAAGCGCGCCGCCGACTTCGGGATCGGGCGGTCGTCCCGGCTCGCGTTGAAGAAGCTCAACCACGCGCCCAGCGCCACTGCCAGCCCTTCGAGCACGGTCGTCTTGCCCGTCCCGTTGCGGCCGACGAGCACCGTGAGCCGCGGCTCCAGATGCAGCGCGAACCGCTCGAAGGCGCGGAAGTTGATCAGCCGGATCTCGTCGATTCGCATCGAGGCTCGATGGGTGATACGCGCTGGAAACCTGGGGAGCTAGCGGTTTTCGCCAGGATCGCCGGGTCCGCCGGCCGCCGTCTTGGGCAGGTTGAGCGCCGAGAGGATCGCGTCCTCCCGCGCCTCTTGCCGGTGCCATGCCTCCACCATGGCGCAGCCAGGTGCCACCGCATGGTGCGAAGGCACGACCGCAGTGCAGCCCTCTACCCCGTGGGCCTCCCGGAGTCGCCGCCGCGGGCACCTCCCCCTGCGCCCCCATTTGCCACCGCGAGGGCCCCTCAGGCCGGGCGTCCGCTCGCCGGGCGGCCTTCCCCGGCCGTACGCCGGCGCGAAGCGCGCGCCGCAGCGCGGGCGAGCGGGCGCGCGGGGTCGTCGCGAGCCGGGCCCCGTGCGCGGCGGCGTTGCGTGGTACAAGAGCGCACCGTGAAGGAAGGCGCTGAGACCAGCCGCAGCGAGCTGCTCGACAGGGCGCTGGAGCCGGTCCTCGCGTTCCTCGACAACATCGGCAACATCGTCACGCTCACCTTCCAGACGATCGTCTGGCTCGTGCGCCCGCCGTTCCGCCCCGCCCAGTTCCTCGCGGCGATGGACTTCATGGGCGCGCAGTCGGTCTTCATCGTCGGCCTGACCGGCGTCTTCAGCGGCATGGTCGTCACGCTGCAGACGTCCTACGCGCTGCGCGCGTTCAGCGCCGAGGGCCGCGTCGGCGGCCTCGTCGCGGTCTCGCTGGCCCGCGAGCTCGCGCCGGTCTTCTCCGCGATCATGGTCACCGCCCGCGCCGGCAGCGCGATGGCCGCGGAGCTCGGCAACATGCGCGTCACCGAGCAGATCGACGCGATCGCGACGATGGGCGTGAGCCCCGTGCAGTACCTGCTCTCGCCCCGGCTCTTCGCCGCGACGGTGATGCTGCCGCTGCTCTGCATCCTGTACACGAGCGTCGGCATGTGCGGCTCGTACCTCGTCGCCGTGCTCTGGCTCGGCGGCGACGAGGGCGCGTTCTTCCAGAGCATCCGCGACTTCGCCCTCCCCAAGGACATCTCCATGGGGCTCATCAAGGCGTGCGTCTTCGGCTTCATCGTCTCGTCGATCTCGTGCCGCCACGGCTTCTACGCCTCGGGCGGCGCGCGCGGCGTCGGCGTCGCCACCACGCGCGCGGTCGTCGAGAGCTGCGTCACCGTGCTCGTCACGAACTACATCCTGACGCAGCTCTTGCTTGACATGTGAGCCGCGACGGCGGACCGTCGGCTCCCTGATGCCCAGGGGCCGCCTCTCATCGCGCGCTCAGCGAGCGTTGCGCCTGGTACTTCACCACGGTCGAGAGGAAGGACGGTGAGAGATCAAGACGAGGCGCGGCCGCCTGCTTCAACACCTTGTTGGGTGGCTACCGTCGATACGCTGCGACGGCGCTGGAAGGCGATGACGCGCCGCGATGGCGTCAGCAAGGTATTGCTGTTGCTCAGGGGATAATGGCTGATTGCGTTTCACGCGCGTCCAGATCTCGTCCTCGAGCCAGAACCGATAGAGAAAGTGCTCAAGACTTTGGGCACACCAGAAGCACTGCTGCGGATCCAGCGCCGACTGTTCGTCGTCGCCGCCATCGAGCCATTGGTCGGACGCAAGGATACAATGATCGCCGCTGGGGGTCATGTAGAGGTACCAGAAGGCGCAACCCTGGGAATCATTCAAGAACCGCAGCATCCCACCGCGTGACGAGGAAGGGTCCCTTACCACGCTCATCGAGAACCCGAGGAAGCAGCCAGTGATGCTGGGGACCCGCTCGTAGATGGCAGGCGTCGCAACGAATCGCATGAACACCTCGGGTATTTCGAGTCCCCGACCTCGCGCTTCGGCACGCAATCGGGGTAAGGACGCCAGTGAGCCATCGCCGTGCTCTTCCTCGTAGGTGAGCGGACTCCTCCGAGCGGGGAGAGGCGGGAGCCAGCTGAACGAGCCATCGAACGGCACATCAGGCAATACTGGGAGGATCTCGTAGGGGACGAACCCGTAGGTCGAAGACATGCCCCAAAGCACGTCGGGACCGGACGTGAACCAACCAGCGGGGAACATCGACGCGCACCTGTCCATCGTCCTGCCCACCCAACGTACTGGCGTTCAGCTGCGGGCGCCAGAGGGAGGCCGAAGGCCGACCGACGGGATCGACAGCCGCAACGCCTTGTTGGGCGGCGGTCCATTTGCTCACAGGTCACGTACTCACCACGCAAGGTCCTCGATGTCCCAGGGCAACCTGCAGAGGTGTGTTGGCAGCGCGCCGCGAGCGTCTTCAGCTCACTGACCACGTCACCAGCGACCGGACAAGGCGGATCTCGTTTGGGGCGAGCTCACCCATCGACGCGCCGTCCAACCGTAGAAAGCCGGTGCGCTCGTACAGGGCGACGGCGGGTGCGTTGGCCGCGACGACGTCGAGCACCAGCGCGGTGGCGCCGACGGCCTTGGCCCACGCCGCGACACGGTCGATCAGCTCTGCGCCAATTCCCTGGCGTCGCGCGGTTGGGGCAACCCACATGCTGATCAGCTCGCACAGGTCGCTGCTCCGGTGGGCCGCGCCCCGAACCACGCCGACATCGCGGCCATCGAGAACTGCGACGAACGTCGCAAACTCGACCACCTGCGCCTCCCAGCGAGCGGCGTTCCACTGCGCAGCCTCGCCGTACGTCGTGCCAAACGCGTGCGGGGCCTCCTCGAGCGCCTGCAAGCGGATGCTTCGCCACCGGGCGCCATCCCCGGGCCGCAACCGCTCGATCAGCGCCGCCGGTCTGGTTACATCTTCCGGTGGAACCTCCGGGCGTCTAGCTTCGCATCATGAGCACCCCGTCCCTCTCCAACCGCCACTACATCCTGAAGGCGCGCCCCGAGGGCCCGCCGGACCGCAGCCATTTCGAGCTCCGCGAGGCGCCGGTCCGGGAGCCTGGCGACGGCGAAGTCCTCGTTCGCACGCGCTACCTGTCCGTCGATCCGACGAACCGGATCTGGATGAGCGACATGAAGCAGTACATGCCGCCCGTGAACCAGGGCGAGGTGATGCGCGCGCTCGGCGTCGGCGTCGTCGAGCGCTCCCGTCACCCCGACTATGGCGCAGGAGACCTCGTCTCCGGCCTCCTCGGCTGGCAGGACTACAACGTCGCGGCTCCCGGCGACCTCGCCCTCACGCGCTTGCCCGCGCTGGACGTCCCGCTCGGCGCCTTCCTCTGCCCGCTTCACGTGACCGGCGGCTTCACCGCGTACGTCGGCCTCTTCGATATCGCGCAGCCGAGGCCGGGCGAGACCATCGTCGTGTCCGGCGCCGCCGGCTCCGTGGGCTCCCTGGTCGGCCAGATGGGCAAGATCGCTGGCTGTCGCGTGGTGGGCATCGCCGGCAGCGACGCCGGGTGCCGCTATGTGACCGAGGAGCTCGGCTTCGACGCCTGCATCAATTACCGCACCGAGGATGTCGCGGCGGCGCTCGACCGCGCCTGTCCGCAAGGTGTCGACATCGATTTCGAGAACGCGGGCGGCGACATCCTCGACACCGTGCTCGACAAAATGAACCTCTTCGGAAGGGTCACGATCTGCGGGCTCATCTCGACGTACAACGACAAGCAGCCCCGCCCGGGCCCCGTGCGCTTCCCGCTCATCCTGATGCAGCGGCTCCGGGTGCAAGGCTTCGTCATCACCGATCATCAAGCGCGCTTCCCCGAGGCCTTCGAGAAGATCCACGGCTGGATCAAGGAGGGCAGGATCAAATGGCGCGAGCGCGTGGTGGAGGGCCTCGAGAACGCCCCGGACGCGCTCGGGATGCTCTTTCAGCCGAACAAGATCGGAAAGCTGCTGATCAAGGTCTCCGAGTAGTCAGCCAGGCCGGCGGACGCCCATGTCGACGTGCTTGGCCGCGACGATAGGGTGCGTGAAGGGCACATGGATGGTGGTGAAGAGCGTGATCCTCTGGCGCAGGAGCCGTGGACGAGCATCTCACCTTGAACGGGCGGTGAAGCACCAGAGCCAAGCTCCTGATGGGGATGGGCGCCGTCGCCGCGATTTGCGCGTTGATGGCCGGGACACCAATCCACACCTCCGGCGACGAGCTCCGTCCCGGCGAGCCGGTCGGCTCGGCGAGACCTCGAGCTCACCGGGAAGCTACCGCAGCACGCCCGGCGGATCCGGCTCCCGCAGCGCGATCAGCGCCGGCGAGAACTGCACCGGGTACCTCGCCGGCGCGCGCAGGTGCGCCACCGCGTCCGGCAGCTGCTGGCGCCCCGCCAGGGAGCGCTCGCGCCCGGCGCTCGCCGGCTCGGGCGACTCGAGCGCGCGCCCGCCGCGCATCGCCGCGCGCGCGAGCGGGGCGAGCCTCGCGACCCCGAGCGCGCGCGGCGCCAGCATCCGCTCGTGCGCGAGGTGGATCACGTCGAAGGCCGCGCGCCCCGCCTCGTCGTAGTAGCGCGCCACCATCTTCCGCCCCGCGATCACGTCCCCGCGATCGCTCGTGCCCTGCCGGAGCGCCCACGCGCCCGCCTCCTCGAGCGCCACGAGCTCGCAGCGCGCCGCCGGCAGCCCCTCGACGGCCTCCCCGAGCCCCGACGCGACCCAGCCGCCCGCGCTCGCGCCCACGCGCCTCGCTTCGAGGAGCAGCGCCTCCTCGTCGTCGCCCCCGAGGTCGATCATCCGATCGGCGTACCAGGGCCAGCGGCCCTCGAGCGGGGACGGCGGCGGCGCGAGCTCGCCGAGGTCGATCCCCGCCTCGCCGCGGAACGGGATGCCGAGCGCCGTGGCCGCGAGCGCGCTCGTCGTCGCCGCGGCGCCGCCCACGTGCGCCGCGCGGGCGAGCGCGAGCGCCTCGTCGGCGAACGGCACGCTCGCCGACGACCCGTCGATGACGTCGCCCCCGCCCGCCGCGATGTGGAGCCGCGCGGCCCGCGTCGCCGCGGCCGTGCCGCGGCGGAGCGCCGGAGCGAGCAGCGCGCCCACGAGCAGCGCCTCGACGAACGGCCCCTCCACCGAGGCGACGGGCGTCCCCGGGAAGGCGATCGTCCCGTCGGGCATCGCGTCGATGTCGACCGACAGCGTCGCGCCGGCGAGCCGCTCCTCGAGCGCGTCGCTCAGGCCGCACGCCGCGCGCGCCGCGGCGACCGCCGCCGCGTCGAAGCGCGCTCCGTCGGCCGCGAGCGCCTCGAGCGCCGCCTCGACGCCGGCGACCACGAGAAAACCCGCGTGGGGCGGCATCGCGGCGAAGGCGAGCTCGAAGCTCGCGCGCCGGTCGGCGACCCCCGCGTGGACGAGGCGATCGGCGTCGAGCAGCGCGCGTCCGTCGCGGAGCAGCGGGCTCGCTCGCAGCAGGGCCGCCGGCATCCGCCCCCGCTCAGAGCCGCTCGGCCAGCATCCGCGTGCCGGCGACCGTCGAGGCCTCGTCGAAGAGGAACGGCAGCATCACGGTGGGCAGGTCGAGATCGCGGCGCAGGCGGGCCAGGCTCTCGCGCTGCACCGACTCGCGCATCGCCCGCCGCGCGCCGGCCACGAAGGCGCTCTCGACGGTGTCCGCGGCGCGCGCCGGCGCCTGGATGTCGAGGCGCGCCGGGTCGACCAGGAGCGCCCGCTGCTCCTCGGGCGAGAACAGCGCCGGCAGCACGCCGTTGATGATCACCCGGTGGACGGGCAGGCCAAGGTCGCCCCGGACCTCCGCCACGAGCTCGACGGTCTCGGTCGCCGGCATCTCCTCCGGGAGCGTCACGACGACGACCCCGCTCCGCGCGGGATCCCTGAACATCGCCCACGCCGCCTCGGCGTCCCGGCGCAGGATGCCCGGCGGCGCCACGTCGAGGATCACCTTCGGCACCCGCAGCATGTCGACCCCGTGCCCCGTCGCGGGCGCGTCGAGCAGGACCACGTCGAAGCGGTTCGAGCCGTCCGGGAGCAGCTCCGTCGTGTGGAACCACGCCTTGCCGAGCATCGCCCACTCGAACAGCCCGGGCACCGCGCGGAAGAAGGTGCGCGTGTACTTGTTGTCGAAGACGAGATCGGCCGCGGCGCGCATCTTCAGGACCATCTCGCCGTACTCCCGGAGGGCCCTGTCCGGCGCGATGTTCACCGCCGACACGCGCTCGGCGACCTGGATGACCTCCGGGCCGATCGGCCTCGAGCCGAGGATGGCGGAGAGCCGCTCCTTCGTGTGGCACATCGCGACCAGGACGCGCTTGCCGCGGGCGGCGAAGGCGAGGGCGAGGGCGCCGGAGATCGTCGTCTTCCCGACCCCTCCCTTGCCGGTCACGAACAGGAAGCGCCGGCGCTCGAGCTCCGGCAGGTCCTGGCCGAGCCCGCCCGCTTTTGAGGCTTGATAGACGCTGCTCATTCCTCGCCAGCGGAGTTACGCGCAAGCTCAGGCGAAGGCAACCCGGATCAAGGAAACGGCCTCTGCTATGCATCGCTCATGCGCATCACCGAGCGACACCTCGAACCGCTGAACCGACGCTTCCAGGGCGCGCCCCCCGTCGAGCTCCTCCGCTTCGTCCGCGAGTCCTTCGGCCCGCGCGCGGCCATCATGAGCAGCATGCAGCGCGCCGGGACCGCGCTCTGCCACATGGCCGACCGCGCCGGGCTCTCCTTCGACGTGGTCTTCGTCGACACCGGCGTGCTCCACGCCGAGACGCTCGCCACGCGCGACGAGCTCGCGCGGACCCACCCGAACCTGCGCGTCGTCACGCTGTCGCCCGAGCGCAGCTTCGCGCAGCAGACGCGCGAGGAAGGGCTGCTCTACCTCTCGAAGGAGGGCCAGGAGCGCTGCTGCGACCTCCGCAAATCGGCCCCGCTGAGCGCCATCCGGGGCCGCTACGACGCGCTCGTCGCGGCGCTGCGGCGGGGCGAGGGCGGCGCCCGCGCCAAGGTCGCGCCGTTCGGCCTCGACCCCGCGAACAACACGCTCCGCGTCCACCCGTTCGCGTCGCTGACCGGCGAAGAGCTCGACGCGTACTTCGCCGCGCACGAGGACGCGCTCGAGAACCCGCTGCACGGGATGGGCTTCCGCACCATCGGCTGCTTCCCCTGCACGACGCCGGTGCTGCCCGACGAGCCCGAGCGCGCCGGGCGCTGGCGCCACCTGGCGAGCGTCGAGTACTGCGGGATCAACCCCGTGGACCGGGGAGACACCGACGGCGGCGTCGACCTCGACGACCGGTACGAGCGCCTGTTCGCCGCGTGACGGCCCGACGACCTGCGCGAGCCCATCGACGCGGCGTGGCACCTCGACGCGGCGTGACGATCGCCTGCGAACACCGGTTCGCGGCAGCTCGATCTTGACTCAAACGGCATGCAGGGAGATTTGCCCCGCATGCCGGCGAGCTACTTCGACGTAGACGGCACCCTGGTCACGACCAACCTCGTGCACCCGACGGTGTTCTACATGCTGAACCAGCCGACGCCGATGCACAGCCTCGCGAAGCTCGGCCGCGCCATCGTGAAGGCGCCGTGGATGGCGATGGCGGAGCTGCAGGATCGGCGCCTCTTCAACGAGCTGCTCTTCAGCTCGTTCGAGGGCGTCTCCGAGGATCGCCTCGTGGCGCTCGCGGAGGAGGCGTTCGCGAAGGTGCTCAAGCCGGCGATCTACGCCAAGGCGCGGGACCTCGTGAAGTGCAGCCTCGACAAGGGGCACGACGTCGTCCTCGTCTCCGGCGCGCTGGATTTCCTGATGCAGCTGCTCGCCGATCACCTCGGCGCGACGGGCATCATCGCGAACCGCCTCGAGGTGAAGGATCGGTTCGCGACGGGCAAGCTCCTGCGCCCGGTCGTGGCCGGGCCCGAGAAGGCGCGGCTCATCCGCGAGCACGCCCACGCGCACGGGCACGACCTCGACGAGTGCTTCGCCTACTCGGACAGCTACTCGGACGTCCCGATGCTCTCGGTCGTCGGCTACCCGGCGGCGGTGAACCCGGACCGCAAGCTCAAGATGCTGGCGCAGGCGTACCACTGGCCGATCCTCCACCTCGCCGCATGACCCCTGCCTCCCCCCGCCGGCGGCGGGAGGCCATCACCCAGCCCAACACGTCGCACCCCCTGCTCTGAAGGTCCCATGAGCCATCCTTGCGTCGTCACGCTAGACAGCCGCAGCGCCCCCCGGGTGCTCTTCTCAGGTGACCAGCTGGTCGAGGTCGACCTGCCCACCGGCACCCGGGTGCTCTACGCGAAGCCGCCCATCGAGCCGCTGAAGGACGTCGACGCCGCGATCCGCTACGCGATCAACCACCCGTACAACTCGGAGCCGCTCTACGCGAAGCTCCGCCCGGGGATGAAGGTCACGATCGCGGTGGACGACATCTCGCTGCCGCTGCCGCAGATGAAGCGCCCCGACATCCGCGAGCGGGTGCTCACGATCGTGCTCGACCTGCTCGCCGACTACGGCGTCGACGACGTCGAGATCATCATCGCGACGAGCGTCCACCGGCGGATGAAGGACTGGGAGGTCCGCCACATCGTCGGCGACCGGATCTTCAACGCCTACTGGCCGAAGCGGCTCTACAACCACGACGCCGAGAACGTCGCCAACATGAAGTACGTCGGCACGACCGACGTCGGCGAGGAGGTCGAGCTCAACAAGCGCGCGGTCGACAGCGACCTCGTGATCTACGTGAACCTCAACCTCGTGCCGATGGACGGCGGGCACAAGTCGGTCGCCGTCGGCCTGTGCGGGTACCGGAGCCTGCGCGCGCACCACAACCCGCGGGTGATGCGCGACTGCTACTCGTACATGGATCCGAAGAGCTCCGCGCTGCACACGAGCGTCGAGCGCATGGGCCGGCTGGCCAACAAGAAGCTCAACGTCTTCACGATCGAGACGACGATCAACAACCGCATGTTCGATCGCCCGCTCGAGTTCCTCGCGAAGAACGAGGACGACCTGAGCGCGGGCGAGAAGAGCGCGCTGCGCGCCCTCCGCTTCACGCTGTCCAAGGTGCCGCAGCCCGCGCGCCAGGCGATCTTCCAGCGCGTCCCCTCGCCGTTCGGGGTGACCGGGGTGTTCGCCGGCGAGACCGAGGCCGTCCACGAGCACACGCTGAAGCGCAGCTTCGACCAGTACCTCGTCCCGGTCTCGGGCCAGGCGGACATCCTGATCACGGGCATCCCGTACATCAGCCCGTACAACGTGAACTCGTTCCTGAACCCGCTGCTCGTGCAGGTGATGGCGAACGGCTACCTGTTCAACCTCTACCGCGGCGCGCCGATGCTCAAGAAGGGGGGGACGATGATCATCCTCCACCCCTGCACCGACCTGTTCGACAACGAGCACCACGCCCCGTACATCGAGTTCGTGCACCGGCTCCTGCCGGAGACGCGGGACGCGATGGAGCTGCACAAGCGGTACGAGAAGAAGTTCTCCGAGAACCCGGCGTACATCGAGATGTACCGCTTCGGGCACGCGTACCACCCGACCCACCCGTTCTTCATGTGGTACTGGGGCGAGGCGGGGCGGCAGCACATCGGCCGGATGATCGTGGTCGGCGCCGACAACGAGTACATCCCGCAGCTGCTCGGCTGGGAGACGGCGCGCACGATGGACGAGGCGCTGCGGATGGCGAAGCAGTCGGCCCCGCCCGCGCCGGAGATCCTGGCCCTGCACACCCCGCCGATCTTCATGGCCGACGTGACGGCCTAGCGCGCCCGCGGGAGGAGCCCCCGTGCGGCTGCACGTGATCGACGGCACGTACGAGCTCTTCCGCGCCCATTACTCCAAGCGGCCCGAGCACCGCGCGCCCGGCGGCTGGGACGCGAAGGCGACGGTGGGCGTCGTCGCCTCGCGACGGCGGCGGCGCGGTTCGGGCACATCGAGCAGATCCCGGACGACCCGGCCGCGTGGTCGGTGGCGGTGCGCGGCGCGGACCGGATCGCGCGCGCGCTGGTCGAGCAGCGGGAGGACGCGCTGCTCTACCGGACGCTGGCGACGCTCCGGATCGACGTGCCGCTCGCGGAGGGCCTCGACGACCTGCGCTTCCGCGGCGTGCCGCGCGACCGCTTCGAGGCGTGGTGCGACGCAATGAACGTGCGCACGCTCAAGACGCGGCCGACGCGCTGGGCGTGAGCCGCCGGTGAGCCGAGCGGGGCGCGCCGCGCCCGCCGCTTGCGCCGTGCGGTCAGCCGCCGGGCGGCGGGTAAACGCCTGCTTGTCCGAACGAGGACGCGAGAAAGGCGAGCGCTCGCTCCAGCGTTCCGAAGCACGGCACCCCGGCGGCCCGTAGCGTCGGCACGTCGATCATCCGCGTCATGGGCCATTGATCGAACGTGGGTTTGTAGACGCGTCCGGGCGGGAAGTGATCGCTGAGCCACCCCTTGATGTCGCGCGTCCTCTCCCAGCTGTCGCCGTGCTCCCAGCGCGTTCCCGGCACGAGACCGGGTCGCTCTTGGCCGTCCGGGCCAATGAGGGAGCGGCCTGCCATGAGCTCGACGCAGGGCAAGAAGAGCACCTCGTACTCCCGGTGCATCAGCACGACCGCCACGGGGAAGGGCGGATCGAGCTCGCGCGCCCATGAAGCTAGCTGCGGCCCTCGTTCTCTGGGACAGGCGTCATCTTCATCTCGAAGGATGAGCAGAGCACCAGCGTCGCCCTTGGCGCGAATGAGGCCGATCCCCTTCTCGATCCCCCTGCGCTGATGCGTGTTCTTGCACGTGATGGCGCGCGCCCAGGGATGCCAGTGACCGGCCTCTTTCCAGAGCCGCGTGATCAAATTGTCCGCGGCGCCCAGCTCGCCTTCCCCCTCGACGAGGATGTAGCCCTTCATCGATTCATTCCGCGGCAGCGAACGGCAGCTCCTGCTGCAGTCCCTCCATGCGCATGACCTCGCCGAGGGTCATGAGCCCGCTCTTGACCACCTCCCGCTGGCTCGCGCGCATGGGCGCGACCACCGTCTCCCCCTCGGCACGCATCACCACGCGCACAGCTTCGGGATCGACGAGGTCGAGGAGCTCCGGGCTGTGCGTGGTAACGATCACCTGGCTCCGCTTCGTCGCCTGCTTCAGGTGGTCATAGAGGAGCGGGATGGCGCCCGGATGTACGGTGAGTTCGGGCTCTTCGACGCCGATCACCGGGACGGACGGCTCCTGGAGGAGCGCAGTGATGATGCCTGCGACGCGCAGCGTCCCGTCCGACTCCTGCGTGGCGTCGAACCACTTGGGCTTCTTGTTCGGCGAGACGTGCTGGAACTGGACGACGAGGTAGCTCGCGGCCTGCGCCACCTTGATGTCCAGCGTGTCGCCCGTGAGCTTGTGGAGCGCTGCGATGAGCTCCGGCTTCCATGTGGCGGCGGGTTGGTCCTTCAGGACGGAGACCCAGTTGTCTCCGTGTCGGCTCATCGGCTTGCTGGGGCTGTACTTCTGCGGAGCGCGCAGCGTGTCGGGGAAGATGGCGTACACGGCGATGTTCTGGAGCGCGTGGACGAGCTCCTCGAAACGCTCGTCGCCTCCGATCAGCTGCAACGCCAGATTCTTTTTGTCCAGCGGCGGCCGGAGCCCCTCCGGCCCGTCCTGCCACTTGCCGCCGCTGACCCGGAAACGGAAGCGTTCGTCGCACCGGATGACCTCGGCATCCTCCGACTTGACCTCGTACTCCTCCGCGCTCGATCCGGTCAGCTCAAAACCGTATTCAGCGTGCCCTGAGGGCAGCGTGAGGCCCACGCGGAGGACAACGTTGAACGGGTGCCCGCCGCTCCAGCGACGGACCGCCCCGATCCCATGGCGCATGGTGATCGCTCCCGAGAGGCCCATGTGCATCGCGTCCGCGACGAAGCGCAAAGCGTCCATGACGTTGCTCTTCCCGGATCCGTTCGGTCCGACCAGCACGGTGAGCTTTCCGAAATGGATCCGGACGTTCTCGCCGAGGCTCCGGTAGTTCGAGACGGTCAGGTGGTTGATCATGCGTGCTCCAGCGGGCTCTTCCGATCGGTAGCGCGTTCGTACACGACAAGTATACCCGCCTCAGGCCTTCGCTTCGGGCAAGCCTGGTCCCGCGGGCGCGCGGCATCGCCACCGGTCGACGCTCCGCTCCGACCGATCGCTGACTCCTCTGGAACAGGAAGAAAATGGCGGCTTCCGCGGCGCGCTAGTTCGTCGAGGGCCTCATCGGCGCCTTGAGCTCGGCGAGCACGCGCTCGCGGACGAGCGGCAGCGGCGGCGAGCCGTGCGAGAGGAGCGCGTCGTGGAAGCGGCGCAGCGAGAACGCCGGGCCCAGGGCCGCCTTCGCCTCCTCGCGGAGCTTCAGGATCTGGAGCTTCCCGAGCGTGTAGGCGAAGTAGCCGGGGTCGAACGTCGCGCGCACCGCCTGCTCCCGCGCCGTCGCGCGGTCCTGGAAGCAGTCGTCGACGAAGCGGCGCTCGGCCTCGTCGAGGCTCATGCCCTCCGCGTGCACCCCGAGCGACACGACCACCCGGCAGTTGCGCAGCAGCGCGTCCGCGAGCTGGCCGAGGCGGCTCTGCGGGTCCTCCTTGCCGAACCCTTGCTCGATCATCACCTGCTCGGCGTAGTGGGCCCAGCCCTCCACGAACGAGTAGCTCCCGAACATCTTCTGCGCGTCGGTCGGCGCCCGGCTCTCCCACAGGAACTGGACGAAGTGCCCCGGGTAGACCTCGTGCACGGTCGTCGAGAGCAGCGTGCCCCGCGGCATCACGTACTCCTCCTGCTCCTTCCGGGGCCACGAGGGATCCGGCTTCGTGATGTAGTAGAACGCCTCGAGCCCCTTCCGCTCGAACGGCCCCGGCGCGTCGAGGAAGGCGGCGTTCCAGCGCATGTAGGGCGGCGTCTCCTTCACGATCGCCCGCTCGTCGGACGGGAGGCTCACGATCTCCTTGTCGATGAGGAACCTGCGCGCCGACTCCATCATCCGCGTCGCCTCGGCGAGGAGCTGCTCCGCCTTCGGCCGGGAGGTCTTCACCTTCCTGGCGAGCTCCTGGTACGCCACCTTGTTCGCCGCGAGGTCGTCCTCGCCCATCTTCTTGAACTCGGCGAGCGGCATCGAGAGCCCCTCCTGCGCGAGGAGGAGCTTCCGGTACCGCGCCTCCCCGAGCACATGGCTCGCGTCGCCCTTCGGCAGCTCGACCTTCGCGAGGTGCTCGGCGAGCTTCTCCGCCGCGTCGGCGAGCGCGGCGTTCGTCTTCTCGAAATCGGCCTGGAACGCGGGGTCGCCCACGCCCTTGAGCAGCTTGACGACATCGCCGCGCAGGTACTCGGCGTAGCCCCGGAAGATCTTCACGGCCACCTCGATGACCGGCTTCGGCATCGGGCTCACGAGGTTCTCGAGGATGCGCGGCGCCTGGGCCAGCGCCGCCTTCTCGTGCTCGAGGAGGCGCCGCGCGCGCTCGGGCAGCGGCGCGTAGGCGCGATCGAGGTAGTGGTTCACGCCGAACAGATCGCCGTAGAACTGCGGCCGCCGGCGCCACTCCTCGAGGTCCCTCCCGCTGAAGATCTTGAGGTCGATCTGCTGGAGGAGCAGCGCGCGGTCGAGCGCCTCGTCCGCGGAGAGCGCCGCGGCGTCGACGGCGGCGAGCGCCGCGCGGTCGCGCTCGAGGCGCGCGAGCCGCCGCTCCATCGCCGCGGCGGCGTAGTCGGAGACCTTGCCGTCCTGCTCGTGCAGCCCGCGCGAGCGCGCGAAGGCCGGCTCGTCCGCGACCCACTCGCGCAGGATCCGATCGCGCAGCGCGGTGAACGGCTCGCGCGGCGCCTCCGCCGGCCGCGCGGGCTCGGCGCTCGCCACAGCCTGAGGGGGCGCCGCGGCCGGCGGGGGCGCCGCGCCGAGAGACGGAGGCGGCGCCGAGGCGCTCCCGCTGCAGGCGGCGAGCGCCGCGAGCTGCGCGAGCGCCGCGAGCCGGCGCCAGCGCGAGCGGACAGGTGTGGGTGCGGCCATGGCGGGCCGAGCCTGTCAAACCGGCCCGCGCAGGTCAACGCCGCAGGTCAGTCGCGGAGCGCGCGATCGATGATCGTGTCCACGTGCGAGAGCGCGTGGTCGAGGTCGAAGCAGCGCGCGATTTCGTCCGGGGCGAGCAGCGCCACGACGTCGGCGTCGGCGGCGAGGTTGTCGCGGAAGCGCCCCTCGCCCGCGATCGCGCGCATCGCGCAGCGCTGCACCAGCTCGTAGGCCGCCTGCCGCGGCCTGCCCTTCTGGACGAGCGCCAGGAGCACCGCCTCGCTGAAGAAGAGCTCGCCCGTGCTGTCGAGGTTCTGGCGGAGCTTCTCGGGGTAGACGACCAGCCCCTCCACGAGCCCGGCGGCGCGGTCGAGCATGAACCCGAGCGTCGAGGTCGCGTCGGGCGCGATCATCCGCTCGACCGACGAGTGCGAGATGTCGCGCTCGTGCCACAGCGGCACGTTCTCGAGCGCCGGGATCACGGCCGCGCGCACGATGCGCGCGAGGCCGCACAGGTTCTCGCTGAGGATGGGGTTGCGCTTGTGCGGCATCGCGCTCGAGCCCTTCTGGCCCACGGTGAAGCGCTCCTCCGCCTCGCGGACCTCGGTGCGCTGCCAGTGCCGCACGTTGGTCGCGAGCCGCTCGATGCCCGCCGCGATGAGCGAGAGCGCGGTGAAGAGCTCGGCATGGCGGTCGCGCGCGACGACCTGCGTCGAGACCGTCTCGGGGCGCAGGCCCAGGGCGGCGAGCGCGCGCTCCTCGATGCGCGGCGACAGGTGCGCGTACGTCCCGACCGCGCCGGCGATCTTCCCGACCGCGATCGCCTGGCGCGCCGCGAGCAGGCGCGCCCTGCCGCGCTTCATCTCCGCGAGGTGGCCGGCGAGCGCCAGGCCGAACGTGATCGGCTCGGCGGCGATGCCGTGGCTCCTGCCGATCATCGGGGTGCGCCGGTGCTCGTCCGCGCGCCGCGCGAGCGCGCCGCAGAGCTTGTCGAGCCGCGCCGAGAGCAGGTCCGTCGCGCGGACGAGCAGCACCGCGAGGCTCGTGTCGAGCACGTCGCTCGAGGTCATCCCCCGGTGCAGCCACCGCGCGCCCTCGCCCGCGAGCTCCTCGACGTGCGTCAGGAAGGCGATGACGTCGTGCTTGACCGTGCGCTCGATCGCCTCGATCCGCGCGGGATCGAGCGAGAGCTGCTTCGCGCGGATCCCCTTCGCGATGCCGGCGGGCACGAGCCCTTCGGCCTCCATCGCCTCGCAAGCGGCGAGCTCCACCTCGAGCCAGGTCGAGAATCGGGTGGCGGGCGACCAGAGCTCTTCGAATTCAGCGGGAGTGTAGCGGGGGATCATGGGCGGGACGCTGCGAAGGTCTGGAGGGTGCGTCAAGGATGGAGTGGCCCAGGGAGGTCCGGGCGCGCGGGGGCCGGCTCGCGCTGCTCGCCTGCGCGCGCCACGCCGCGCCGCGCCGCGCGCGACCTGCGCCGTCGGGCGGGGCGCTTGCGGACGCGCGGCGCGCGGCAAACGTTGGCGCGATGCCAACCGAAGCACCGGCGCCTGCGCGCGCCGATCAGGGCAGGTCGTTCGCCCCCACGCCCCACGCGGCGGGCGACGCGCCGCCAGAGACGCTGCCCGCGGGGGCGAGCGAGGCGAGCGCCGTCAGCCAGGCGCCGCTCCCCCCGCGGGCCGAGCCAGGGCGCCGCGAGCCGGCGGGGCGCGCTGGCGGCGCGGCCGCCGCTGCCAGCGCGCCGGCTGTCGTGAACGAGCCGGCGCCCGCGAGCGAGACCCGCGCGAGCGCGCGCGGGGGGCGCCGGGTGAAGCCGTACATCGTGGTGGTCGCGATGGACCTGTCCGAGCCGGGCGGGCGGGCGTGGCGCTTCGCCTTCGATCTGGCGGCGCTCCGCGGCGAGACGGAGATCCACGCGGTGGTCATCGGCCCGCGGCAGGTCGCCCCTGCAGTGCGCGACGTGACGACGCCGGGCGCGTCGTCGCCGCCGTCGCTCCGCGTGCTCCAGCACCGGTTCGCGGACGGCCAGGCCCGGCTGATGGCGATGCACTTCCGCACGGGCCGACCGGACCGGGCTATCGTCTCGCTCGCCCGAGAGCTCAGCGCCGATCTCATCGTCGTGGCCACGCACCCGCAGTCGCCCCTGCAGCGGCTCTTCGGCGGCTCGACGGCCGATCGGATCGCGCGGAACGCGCCGTGCCCGGTCGTCGTCGTGCGCCCCAAGGAGGACGACGACGCCGACGCGGCCAACTACGACCCCAGGCTGCGCTGACGCGGAGGCGCGCGGCGGACCACCGAGCGCTCGATCCGCTCGATCCGCTCGATCAGCGCGCTCGGTGTCGCTCGGGCGCGGGCTACCGCGCGCTCGTTGCCCGCACGCGGGCTACCGCGCGCTCGTTGCCCGCGCGCGGGCTACCGCGCGCTCGTTGACTGCGCGTCGGCCTGCGGCGCCGGGTCGAGCTTGTCCGGCGCGCTGACGCCCTCGGCCTTGCCCCCTTCCCGCGTGTCCGCGTAGCCCCACGCGACGCCGGCCGCGTCGACGAGGAGGTTGTTCGCGTCGCCGATCGGCATCGGGTCCATCACGAGGACGTGCCCTCGCCGCGCGAGGTCGTCGAGGGCGGCCTTCGGCGGAGGCGTCAGCCGCTCGACGCGCACGCGATCCGGCATCCACTGGTGGTGGATGCGCGCGTGGCGGACCGCCTCGTCGATGGTCATCCCGTGATCGACCAGGTTGCGGAGGACCTGCGCGACGGTGTTCGGGATCGTGTCGCCGCCGGGAGATCCGAGGACGAGCGCGACCTTGCCGTCGCGGCTCACGACCGTGGGCGTCATCGAGCTCGCCATGCGTTTGCCCGGCGCCACCGCGTTGATCCCCGTCTCGGAGAAGGCGCCCATCGCGTTGGCGAGCAGGATGCCCGTGCCGGGGATCACGATCCTCGCGCCGAAGCTCGCCGACAGGGTGGTCGTGCACGAGACCGCGTTGCCCTGCGCGTCGATCACCGAGAAGTGCGTCGTCTGCGGGGACTCCTGCGCCACGGCGCCCAGAGGCGCCGCGATGTCGCCCGCCGGCGTGGCCCGCTCCGGGTCGACGGGCGGCCTGCGGCGCATCAGGTAGGCCCCGTCGAGGAGCTGCGCGAGCAGCTGCGCCGTCTCGGGCGCCACGAAATCGGGGTCGGCGCTCACCTTGCGCCGATCGGCGTACGCCCGCTTCGCCGCCTCGACGAACAGGTGCAGCGACAGCCCCGAGTCGGCGGGCGCCTCGTGCGCCTTGAGCCGCTCGAGCGTGAGCATCATCTCCGCGAGCGCGACGCCGCCCATCGAGGGGGGCGGCATCGTGTCGACGGTGAAGCCGCGGTACGAGAACCGGAGGGGCGCGCGCCACTTCGCCTGGTAGGCGCGCAGGTCGCTCTCGCTGATGTGGCCGCCGCGCTCGCGCATCGCGCCGGCGATCTGCCGGGCGATGGCGCCCTCGTAGAACGCGCGCGGCCCCTCCGCGGCGAGCGTCTCGAGGGTGCGGGCGAGATCGAGCTGCCGCACCAGCTCGCCCTGGGCGACCGGCGCCTTGCCCCGCCCCCAGATGGCGCTCGCGGCCCGATCGGCCCTCAGCCGCGGCCACGCCCAGCGCAGCGTCAGCGCCTGCCGCGCGCCGAGGCGGTGCCCCTTGCGCGCGAGGGAGATCGCCGGGGCCAGCAGCTCGGCGAACGGGCGGGTGCCGAACCGCTCGTGGGCCAGGGCGAGGCCGGCGACCGAGCCCGGCACGCCGGCGGACGCATAGCCGTGTCCGCCGGCGCGCACCATCGCCATGTTCGACTCGGTGGTCACCGACGCGGGCGCGGCCTCGCGGAAGTCGATCGCCTGCGTCTCGCCGTTCGCGAGGCGGACCAGCATGAAGCCGCCGCCGCCGATGTTGCCCGCGCTCGGGTGGGTCACCGCCAGCGCGAACGCCACGGCGACCGCGGCGTCGACCGCGTTGCCGCCGCGCCGCAGCACGTCCGCGCCCGCGCGCGTCGCGTGCTCCTCGACCGAGGTCACGAGCCCGGCGTCGCCGCGCACCGCCCGCGGGCCGCCCGAGGCGAGCGCGATCGGCGGCACCGGCGGCGCCGGCTCCGGCGCCGCGGCATCGGCCGTAGGCGCCGCCGCGGCGCTCGCGGCCCGCGGCGCGGCGCTCGCGCTGGCGACGGCCGGCGCGGTGTCGGCCGCGAGCGCCGCGGGCGCCGCCGGGTGCGGCGCGGGCGGCGTGCGGGCCTCGCAGCCTGCGAGCAGCGCCAGGGCGAGCGCCCAGCGCGGCTTCGAACGACGGAGCAGGGTCATCAAGGTGGGCGCGAATCTACTACGGTGCCGGAGAGAGCCGGGCCGGGCCGCGCGGGGCGACCCGGCCTGGGGGATTCGGTTCAGGACGCGAGAACGCGCTGCGGCGCGCGCCGGAGCCGCCTCCTGCGCGCGCCGTCAGGAACGCCGGGCCCCGCTCAGGACCGCTTGCGGCGGCGCGCGGCGGCCACGCCCACGCCGGCGACGAGCGCCGCGAGCCCCGTGCCCGCGAACGGCGCGGAGGAGGACCCCGGCGCGGCGGCGCAGGAGACGCTGGCCTCGGCCTCCGCCTCGGCGTGGAATTCGACCTCGACGCCCTGCGAGAGCAGCCAGTTCTTACACTCCTCCATGCTGCCGGCGATATCGACGTACTGCCCGTTGCAGAACAGCGCGCCATCCGGCGTGGTGCACTGCACCTCACACCCGCCCCGGAGCTCGGACGTGCAGTTGAAGTTGCAGTCGAAGTTCGCGTCGACCTTGCACTCCCCCTCGCAGCTCGCCTCGCACTTCGCCTCGCACGAGGCGCTCGGCGGCGTCGCCTCGCAGCTCACGCTGCACTCGCCCTCGCAGCTCGACGAGCACGACGCCTCGCAGTCCGCCCGCGCGCCGGCGTCGCTACCCGCTTTCGCCTCGCACCTCGCCTCGCAATTCCCCGTGCAGCTCGCCTTGCAGCTCCCCTTGCAGTCCAGGCTCCCCGGGTCGGCGGTGCACTCCCCTTCGCATGCCGCCTGGCACTGGCCCGTACACGACGCCTGCACGCCGCCAGTGCACCGTCCGGAGCACTCCGCCTCGAAACGGACGGGCTCGCAATAGCCTTCACAGCCGCCCTCCGTTCGAATCTCACACTCGCCGGCCGCCGCGAGCTGGAGGTTTCCACATGGATTGGGCTGGGCTGATGCGGAGGAAGCGATCAGCACAGGAACCGCAAAAGTAAACGCACTCACAAAAAGCTGAGCAATGGTCCGTCGCATGCCAATTCTCCTGGGTTCAGAGCGCGGGATCCGCGTGTGGTCTCCGCAGGTGTTGCAATCGGACGACCAGCGCCCCCCTTTGAAGCATTTCCCAAGAAAAAAGTCTCGCTGGTCGTGACCGCTCGGCCACAGCGTATCTCCGAGTTCACGGTCCCATGATGCACCATGCCACACCAAGGGCATGTCCGAGCAGGTGAGGATACCTGCGACGTGGTGATCAGCGGCTCACAGTGTCGGCGATTTGCCCTGTTCCGTAGCGCGCCACCACGCCCTTGCGGGCTCTGCCGGGTGTCGGCTGGCTAAGGAAGTCCCCGCCGACCGCCCAGAAGGCCCCTTCCCCGTCGGCCCAGACGGCGTGGAGGTCGGCGTAGGGCTCGTCGGTGAACTCATCGATCCAGGCCCCGTCGACGAGGCGCTGCTTGAGCCCTCCATAACCGACGATCGCGACCTCCCCCGGGCGGCCGCAGGCGACGCCGTTCACGTCGTTCGTGAGCTCTATCTCGAGCCTGCGCCACGACGCGCCGTCCGAGCGGAGCACGTCTCTCCCGCCGACCGCGTACACCTCTTCACGGCTGCAGCCGGCGGCGGTGAACAGGGTGCCCTGCGCGATCGGCGGATCGGATTGCACTTCCCAGGTCGAGCCCGAGCGGTGCCAGATCACGCCGAACTCGCCGACGGCGTAGAGATCCTCGGACGATTCGCCCCACACCTTGTAGAGCGCCCGGCCGGTCGCCGCCGGCAGCGGCTCTCGCGACCATGCGCTGCCGTCCCAGCGGAGGACGATGTCCTTCTCCGCGTCCGCGCCGCTGCCGGGCATGCCGCCGACCGCCCAGGCGTCGTCGGGTGAAAACGCGATCACGCCCCACAGCGTCGCCTCCGTCCCCGTCGCGTGCTCGGTGAACGTCGCGCCGTCCCACCGCGCGGCGCGGCCGCGCTCGCCGACCATCCAGACGTCCCGCGGACCGGAGCCGGCCACCCACCAGAAGGTCGTCCCCTCGCCCGCCGGGAGCTCGCGCCACCTCGCCCCGTCGTAGTGCAGCGCGAGCGCCTGGAGGCCCGTGTTGCCGAGCGGCCCCCCGACCGCGAACACGTCGTCGGGCGCCGTCCCCCAGATCGAGAGGACCGCGCGGTCGAGATCGCCCTCGTCGAGCAGCACGCGCCACGCCGGCGGCCCCTGCTCGGGCGGCCTCGCAGGATCGCCGGGGCAGCCGGCGAGGGCGACCGCGCCGAGCGCCGCCAGGGCCATGGAGTGAAAGCAGGTGCGCATGGGAGTGGAGACCCGACTGGAGAGGTCCTGCCGGCGCGCCGCCATGGAGGGCTCAGTTGCAGAACACGTCGGTCTGCTTCGGATAGTAATAGACGAAGATGTTGCAGTGCTCGTTCTTCTCGACGATCGGCCCGAACGTGTAGCAGCAATCGAGCGACTCTTCGGCGGTCCCGTTCTTGGACACGTCGTACTCGTCGAGGCCCTTGCACCCCACGGACGGGTCCGGCTGCTGCCACTCGTAGGTGCATCCGTACCAGACGCCGCCGTTCGTCGGGAGCTCCCTGTCGAGCTCCGGCGAGATGAGCATCGGCGGGTCGTCCCACGCATTCGATGTGTAGAAGCGATCCGAGGCCGGAGGCGTGCCGATGGTCTTGCCGTCCCATGTATACATATCGAACCGCGTGCCTCGGCTGTGGAAATGGCCGTTGGCGCCGATGATCCTCACGGGAGAGGGGCTGTTGATCTGGCACGAGCCCTCGAACGTGGGTGTCGGGTTCGACTGACAGACACGGATCGACTGCTTGGTCGCGAAGACGGTGCCCATCTCGGCCTTGACCTCGGCGGCGGGCAGCGCCCAGAAGTTCACCCGGACGCGGCCGACCGCCTCGGGGGTCTTCTGCGACGTCGCATTCACGTAATGCGTCTGCAGCATCAGCCACTCGTCGGGCGCGAGGACGTTCGCGACGCCCTCGGGGAACTCCCAGTCGACCTGGCCGTTCTGCTGCGAGTTCGCGATGAGCGGCCAGTCGGCCCAGTTGGGGCTCTTGAAGCACTCCCCGACCCCGTTCTGGTTCTTCTGGATGAGCCCGCCCTCCGGCCCCAGCCCCTTCACGGTCTTCACGCGGAAGATGTTCATGTGGTGCGAGCCGTCGCGCTGCGCGATCTGCACGCGGTGGAGGTTCACGGGCGCGGTCGGGTCCAGCCCGTTCGACGCGGCGAGCTCGCTGACCTTGAAGAAATAGCAGTCCTGCTGCTCGACCCCCGCCGGCACCTCGGTCTCCTCGGTCTGCATCTGGAAGCCCTGGCCGACCGGCGGCACATCGAGCAGCGACTCGTCGACCGGCGCGGGCGTCCCGCCTCCGCCCCCGCCCCCGTCAACGCAGGCCACGATCCCCAGCACGACGGGAAGCAAACCAAGCGTCAGGCATCGAACCGCCATGAGTCCCTCCAGGCAATCGCGTAGCGATGAGGAGAAGAGATATACACGGCTGCACGATTTCAGGGCGTTCGTGTCACGCGGCGGGCAGGGTTCCGTCGGGCTCCGGGGCGTCGTGGCCGAGCGCTGGCCGGTGCTGCTAGGATGTGGGAGAGGTTCAAACCATGGCGGCGCCCAAGAATTGCGGTCCACACACCGAGCTCGCCTCGAACGAGGCGACACGCATCACCCGGTGCGGGTGTGGCACCGTGCACGTGACACTCATCGGCCCTGGTGTGACGTTTCGCATGCCAGCGGACGCGTTCCGGGGCGTCGCCTCCGGGCTCAAGGCAGCGGCCGAGCGGCTTGACGACGACCCCCGTTTCGGCACGACCTCCATCAATTAGCTTGCGCGCCCGCAGCGGAGCGGCCTACCAGTGGCTTCGCCGCTGAGATCTCTCTCCTCGGATGGCCGCTGGTCGAAAGAGGGCGCCTCTCGTGTACGACGACGACGCGGAGCACTGGGTCGGCAAGACGTTCGCCGGGACGTGGTGGATCGAGCGCGTGCTCGGCACCGGCGGCATGGGGAGCGTGCTGCTCGGGCGCGCGGCGGACGGCTCTCAGGTCGCGCTCAAGGTGCTGCACCCGGAGCTCAACGCGATCGCCGAGGTGCGGAAGCGCTTCCTGCGCGAGGGGTTCATCGGCAACTCGCTCGGCGGGGCGGACGCGGTGCCCGGCGTGGTGCGCGTGCTCGGCTCCGGCGAGACGCAGGAGGGCCTCGCCTACCTGACGATGGAGGTGCTCCAGGGCGAGACGCTCTTCGATCGGATGGCGCGCACCGGGACGATGCCGGCCGGCGAGGTGCTCGCGCTCGCGGACCAGGTGCTCGAGACGCTGGCGATCGCGCACGCGCGCGGCGTCGTGCACCGCGATCTCAAGCCCGAGAACATCCACCTCGGCAACGACGGGCGCGTGCGCATGCTCGACTTCGGCATCGCGCGCGTCGTCGACGGGCTCACCGGCCTGCCCGAGAAGACCGCGACAAAGACGGGCATGATCATGGGCACGGCGACGTACATGGCACCGGAGCAAGCGACGGGGCTCATCCACGACATCGACGGGCGCACCGACCTCTTCGGGCTCGGGGCGACGATGTTCCGGCTGCTCTCGGGCCGACAGGTGCACGGCGAGGTGACGGAGGCCATGGAGGTCATCGCCGCCGCGACCGAGGCCGCGCCGCCGCTCGCCTCCGTCGCGCCCGGGATCTCGCCCGCCGTCGCGGCCGTGGTCGATCGCTCGCTGGCGTTCATCAAGTTCCATCGCTACCCGAACGCCGAGACCATGCGCGCGGACGTCCGCGCTGTACGCGCAGGCGCGCTGCCTCCCTATGCGCAGGCCGTCATCGAGGGGCGGATCCGCGCCGGCCAGCCGATCTCTCAGCCGGCGCCTCCGCTGCATGCCGGCGGCTCGCCGAGCGCGCGCCCGCAGCCGACCGTGGTGGAGCCGGCCGCGGCCCCTCGCCATTCGCACTCGATGAGCCGGCCGGAGCGGACGCTCGACGACAACCCGCCAGCGCCCTCCCGCGCCGGCGCGTCGCTCTCGCAGCTGTCGACGGGCAAGCTGCTCCTGCTCGTCGGCGGCGCCTCGCTCATCACGGGCGTCATCGTGGCGGTGATCGTCGTCCTGCTGGTGTTCAGCCGCTGAGGGGCCGCGAGCGCGCCGCCAGGGGCGCGCTCGTCAGGTGTGTGAGGGGATCGTCGGTGGAAGGCGCCGGCGGGGCCGCTGGGCCCCGCCGCGGTCACTCGCGCTCGTCGAGCGGCGTGTAGTCGACGGCGTTCTCGCCGGTGTAGATCTGCCGCGGACGGCCGATCTTGCCGGTCGGGTCGTCGTTCATCTCCTTCCAGTGGGCGATCCAGCCGGGGAGGCGCCCGAGCGCGAACATGACGGTGAACATGTTCGTGGGGAAGCCGAGCGCGCGGTAGATGATGCCGCTGTAGAAGTCGACGTTCGGGTAGAGCTTCCGCTCGACGAAGTACGGATCCTTCAGCGCGGTCTCCTCGAGGCGCTGCGCGATGTCGAGCAGCGGATCCTTGATGCCGAGCTTCGCCAGGATCTTGTCGGCGGCCGCCTTGATGAGGACGGCGCGCGGATCGTAGTTCTTGTACACGCGGTGGCCGAAGCCCATCAGGCGGAAGTTCGAGGTCTTGTCCTTCGCGAGCTTCACGAACTTCGAGACGTCGCCGCCGTCCGAGCGGATCGCCTCGAGCATCGTCACGACCTCCTGGTTCGCGCCGCCGTGGAGCGGGCCCCAGAGCGCGCAGATGCCGGCGGCGACCGAGGCGAAGAGGTTCGCCTTCGAGCTCCCGACGAGGCGCACCGTCGACGTCGAGCAGTTCTGCTCGTGATCGGCGTGCAGGATCAGGAGCAGGTTCAGCACCTTCACGATGTCCTCGTCGATCTCGTACGGCTCCGCCGGGACCGAGAACATCATGTTCAGGAAGTTCGCACAGTACGAGAGCGAGTTGTGCGGGTAGACGAACGGCTGGCCGATCGACTTCTTGTACGAGAACGCCGCGATCGTGCGCACCTTGGAGAGCAGCCTCGCGATGGTGATGTCGAGGTGCTCGGTGTTCTTCACGTCGATCGCTTCCGGGTAGTAGCTCGACAGGGAGAGCACCATCGCGGACAGGATCGCCATGGGGTGCGCCGTCGACGGGTAGCCGTCGAAGAAGCGCTTCATGTCCTCGTGGATCAGCGAGTGCCGGGTGAGCAGCGTGGAGAACCGGGACAGCTCGCTCTTGCTCGGCAGCTTGCCGTAGATCAGGAGGTACGAGGTCTCCACGAAGGTCGACTTCTCGCCGAGCTGCTCGATCGGGATGCCGCGGTAGCGGAGGATGCCCTTCTCCCCATCGAGGAACGTGATGGAGCTCGTGGTCGAGGCCGTGTTGACGAAGGCCGGGTCGATGCAAACGTACCCGGTCTTCGAACGAAGGGACGCGACGTCGATCGCCTTCTCCCCCTCGGTGCCCGTGATCACAGGCAACTCGATCGTCTGCTCCCCACCGTTCTTCTTCAGCGTTAACTTCGCGGTCTCCTGCACGCCTCCTCCTTCCGCCGCAGCGCGGCGTAAGCTATCACGGGCCGAGGGAAGAATGCTTCCCCGAGAAAATGAGGTGATGCATTTGAGCGAGCCGGTCGTGCGGGGGGAGCTGGCCCACCACCCGGAGGCGCCTCGGTTTGCGGCCGAGGTGCGGCGAGTCCACGGGCGTTACGCCGACGAGGTTGTCGCTCGCTACCGGCTCTGCCCGTTCATGCGCGACGCCGCAACCGGATTCGGACGCTTTTACGTCCTGCTCGATCGCGAGCCGGTCCTGGAGACGGCGCTGGCGGTCATGGAGGAGGCCGACTCCGCGGTGGTGCACCTGGTTTTCCCGTGCATCCATGCTCCGTCGCCCCAGTTCGAGCGCTTCGCGTCGCGCCTGGGTGAACAGCTGCGGCGGCGCTTCAGCCCCGCGCCGGTGCTGGCCGCGTTCCACCCCGAGATGGCGGGGGACGAGACGAACTCGCACAGGCTCGTCGGTCTCCTCCGACACGCGCCAGATCCGTTTGTACAAACGATTCCAGAGGGGCTGAACCATACTGGGACCGTCCTCGCGGGGGCAGGCGTCGAGCCCGCGGTCGACCCCGCCGAGGACAATTACCGACGCCTTGAAGGGGCAGGGATCGCCGCAGTCAAGATGAGGCTCGCGGAGATCATGGCTGATCGGGACTCGAGTTATGCGCCCTTCCTCGCGCAGCTCGGGCTCACCCGCCCCGGCCCGCGCTTCAGCCCGCTCCCAACACGGTAGCGAACGGGCGAAGAGCGCGAATGAAACACCCGCGAAACGCGCGCGAAACGCGTGTTGAGCGTGGTGATGGCCCTCGGCTCACTCCGCAGGCGAGCGTCGCGGCGCCGGGTCCGACCCGTCGGAGCCGGCCCCGGTCTTGGCCTCGCGCTGCGCCATCAGGGGCATCAGGTACGGGAAGCCCGCGGCCATCGTATCGAGGTGGGGATCGATCTGGGCGGCCAGCCAGAAGAGGAGCACGCAAGCGCGCTCGACATAGAACCAGTCCTCCGGGTACTCGAACGACCGCATCAGCTCCTGGAGCTCACCGCGCTCCAGCTCGGGGTCCGCGAGCCGCTCCAGCTGCTCGGGGCGGGCGCGCATCAGCGCCGCCGGCGTGCGATCCCGGATCTTGAGCAGCTTCGCGAAGTAGGTCTTCACGGTCCTCTCGAGGAGCGCGTCGTTGCCCCCGGGCGCGACGAAGCCCATCCTCCGGAAGCCGCGCACGACCGCCGCGTCGTCCTGCGCGAAGATGCCCTTCAGGATGTCGAGCAGCCCGTCGATGAGCTCGTCCCGGGCCTCGCAGCTCGCGCCGAAGTCGAGGACGACGAGGCGAAAGCCGCCGCCCTCCTCCGCGCTCCGCGCGGCGACGAGGAAGTTCCCCGGGTGCGGATCGGCGTGGAAGAAGCGATCCGCGAAGAGCATCTTGTAGAAGGCCTGCACGAGCCTGAGCGCGACGTCCGAGGGCTCGACGCCCGCGCTCCGGAGCGCGTCGAGGCGGGTGATCTTGATGCCTTCCATGAAGGTCATCGTGAGCACGTCGCGCGTCGTGAGCTCGTGGACGACCTCCGGGAACGCGATGCCCGCGTCCCCCTCGAAGTTCTGCGCCATCCGCTCCATGCAAGCGGCCTCGTGCAGGTAGTCGGTCTCCCGGCGGAGCAGGTCGACCAGCGACTCGTGCACGCGCTCGATGTGCCCCACCGGGACGAACCGCTTGTAGACGAGGATCGCGAGGCGCAGGACGCGCAGGTCGACGGCGATGATCCCGCGGATGCCGGGGTAGAGGAACTTGACCGCGACCTTGCGGCCGTCGCGGAGGCGCGCGACGTGGACCTGCCCCAGCGACGCGGCCGCGAGCGGCGCGCGCTCGATCGACGCGAACAGCTCGCCCGCGGAGCGGCCGAAGCTCGCGCGCAGCGCGGCCTCGAGATCGCTGAACGGGTGCGGCGGCACCTGGTCCTGGAGCTGCTCGAGCTCCTTGCCGTAAGCGCGAGGCAAGAAGCCGCCCATGATGGACAGCACCTGGCCGAGCTTGATGAAGACGCCCCGCAGCTGGAGCATGACGCGCAGCAGGCGCCGGGCGTTGTTCTGATCGACGCGGGCGCGGCGCGCGACGAGCCAGCGAGGCGGCTCACCCGCGGGCGAGCCGCGCCCGAGGCGCCTCACGAACACCCGCACGAGCCCCAGCTGGATGAGGTAGCTCGTCAGGATGACCGAGAACGCGAGCAGCGCGCGGAAGAGTCGGACGGCGAGCGTCATGTGCGGCAAAGCAGCCGCACCATGCTACCGCAGGGGCCGCGCGGGGCCAGCGGCGCTCGCCCTCGCCCTCGCCCTTCAGCGATGGGTGAATCCCGGCGAGGGGGCCGCCGCGGACCTCCGCCGCGCAGCGGAGCCCTCCGGCGAGCCGGGCAGGCTCAGGAGAGCGAGTCCTTGATCGCCTTGATGGGGCGGGCGCGGACGGACTTGCTGGCCGGCTTGGCCGCGAACGTCATCGGCTGCTTCGTGAAGGGGTTGATCCCCTCGCGCGCCTTCGTCGCGGGCTTCTTGACGACGCGGAACTTCGCGAAGCCGGGCATCGTGAAGATGCCGTTCTTCTTGAGCTCCTTGTACGCGATGTCGGTCAGCGACTCGAGGATCGCCTTGACCTGCTTGCGCGAGATCTCGTTCTCGTTGGCCTCGACCACCGCGTTGATCAGCGCGCTCTTGCTGAGCGACGTGCTCTTCTTCCCATCCGCCTTCTTGGCCGCCATGTTCATTCCTCCTGAGGTTTGTGCCCTCTTGCGGGCCAAAGGAACCACAACGGCCGCCGCAGATCCAGTGTCGAATCGTCGATCGGAGCTACAAAAGAAGGGGTTTCATGCCCCGGGGGGCGCGCCGCTCCGCCGGGAGGAGGGCCGGGGGGCCCTGGCGCGGGCCGTCAAATCCGCGGGAAAACAGCCCAAATCGCCCCTTCGTCAGGCCTCACGCGCCCGCCGCGAGGGAGGTCGCACGCCGGGCGCTCGACGTAGGAGATCACCCGAATCCCTTCCGTTGAAGGCGATCCTGGTCGCCCGGGCGGCCCTAGCGGCGGCTCGCCGCCGAGCCCGCGCCCCACTTTCTCTTGGCGGAGAGGCCCAGGATCGTCAGCGACTGGGGCGCCTGCGTGAACTCGATGACGTCGCCGAAGCCGACGCTGACCGAGTGGATCGGCCCGTCGAAGAAGAGCTTCGCGTCGTGCGTCTTGCTGCGCACGACGAGCGAGGCGCCCGGCTGGATCAGGGCGTGGCGGAGGCGGTACTCCTCGCCGTGAGGGGTGTAGGGCTCGCGGACGACGAGCTGGAGCCGCTTCGACGTGAGCGGCAGGACGCGCCCGCCCGCCGAGCGCTGCGCGGCCGTGGACCCGGCCGCAGGGCCGATCCAGAAGCCGCTCGACTTCTGCTCCTCCTCGGCCCGGCCGAGCCGGAGCACGTAACGCGACGTGGCCGCGGGGGAGACGTGGCAGAAGAGCGCGTCGTTCAGGACGCGCCCCGTGGCGAGCTTGTCGTTCACCGTGACCTGCATGCGGGTGAGCACGGTGCTGCGGAGCGAGCCGCTCAGCGCCCCCGCGATGGCGTCGGCCGCGTCGCGGCTCGTCGCGCCGCAGAAGAAGCCGACGGAGTGGCCCGGCGCGCTGTTGATGCCGAGGATCGGCACGTCGCCGACGTTGTGGGACGCGCTGAGGAGCGTCCCGTCGCCGCCGACCGTGATCACGAGGTCGAGCTCGCCCGCGTCGAAGGACTGCGCCGCGCTGGCGACGACATCGATCTGGACCCCGAGGTCGTCGAGCACCGCCTTGACCTCGCGCACGGTCTGCTCGTGCGCCTCGTGCGACGCCTTGAGGCGCGCGACCGCGGAGTCGCCGGCCTCGATGAGCCGCGTGATGCGCGGATCCTTCCGCTCCTCGCGGTAAATCTTCCAGGCGGAGCGCTTCACGACGAGCGCGACGCGGGGTGGACGCCGCGGCGCGGGCGCGGGGGATCGTTCCGCCATCAGAGCTCCGCGAGGCGCCGGAGCGCCACCTCCGTCTTCGCGTCCTCGATCACGCCGCGCCGGGTGAGCTCGATCGCCTCGTCGAGCGGGACCGCCGCGATGGCCGCGAACCGCTCGAGGGGAGAGCCGTCCTCGAGCGGCGTCCCCTGGCGAGCCGGGTCGACCTCGACATGAAAGAAGAAGTGCCGCTCGCCCACCATGCCCGGCGCCGGGAACGTCGACGGGCCGAGCGGGTGGAGGTCCGACGGCGGCACGTCGAAGCCGACCTCCTCGAGCAGCTCGCGCGCGGCGGAGCGCTGCAGGCCCTCCGGGCTCCGCTCGTCGAGCTCGACGAGCCCGGCGGGCAGCTCCCAGATCGCGCCGAGCGTCGGCGCCTCCGGGATGGGCCACGCCTCGGGCGGGCGGGTCGCGGCCGGAGGCCGGAACGCCGAGCGGAGGAAGACGCGACGGCGCCCGTCCGCGCCGCGGTAGTGCGGGGCGATCACCACCGCGTCGAGGCGCGCGCGATCGACGCTGTCGTAGGTGAACGGGTCGCTCAGCGAGCCGTCCGGGAATTCGACGCGGAACACCTGGCGTCGCAGGTTGAGGAAACCAGGGCCGTCCAGCGAGGGGATCGTCCGGACCAGCTTGAGAGCGAGCTTCGGGAAGGGAGGTAGCCGCATGCGTCGAGGCGCAAAGCATAGCGCCAAACGGCCGCCGATCGCGATGCGCCTCGTCCCCGCGCTCGCCTCCGCGCCCGGAGCGGCCTCGGGCTCAGCGGAGCACGAGGACCCAGACGTCGTAGAGCGCGTGGGTCCAGACGGCCGGCGCGAAGCCGCGGAAGACGTAGATCGCCGTGAGGACGAGCCCGCACACCATGCGGAAAACGAAGGAGGGGAGGTTCCAGGGATCGCCCAGCGACCCGACATAGTGCCAGCCGGAGAAGACGGCGGCGGCCACGACCGCCCAGCCGACCATCAGGACCACCCCCTGGACCCCCCTGCCGAAGAAGAACTTGATCCCGAGCGCGCCCAGCCCGTAGAGGCCGACGCGGAAGGCGATCTCCTCGTAGAAGCCCGCGCCGAGCGACATCACGACCCCGGTGAAGATGTCGTTCGACGCGGCGGGCGGGCCGAGCCGGAGGGAGCCGACCACGTAGGCGCCGGCGAAGCGCATCAGGATGGCGTAGAGCGCGCCCTCGGCGGCGAGCAGCGCGAAGCGCCTCGTCTGGAGGGCGTGGCCGCGGCCGAGGATGGAAAGGACGAGGACGAACGCGGCCCCGACGGCGACGGTGAGGCCCGCGTAGAGCGGGAGGCTGTGCTTGGCCAGCGCGCGGAGCTCGGCGGTGACCGGATCCGCCGCGTTGCGGATGGGGAGGAAGGCGACGCCGAGGTGATAGAGGACGAAGATCGGCATCGTCAGCGCGAGATCGGTCAGCGCGTCGCTCTTCGCGGTGGGCTTGTCGCCGGCAGGGGCCGCCCCCGGCCGGGCGAGCTCCGGTCCGGCGCCGAGCATCAGGACGGCCTCAGGCGGTACACGATCACCAGCACCTCGGCCGACCACAGGACGACGTTCAGCACGAAGGGCGTGTCCCGGAGGATCTCCTGGGTGGGGCTCTCCGACCTCGCGCTGCCGGCCACGAGCTGGAGGAACCGGATCCCGCCGAAGAGCGGGTGGATCGCCGTGAGCCAGAGGTACGGGTTCTGGAAGAACCGCTGCGTGTCGTGATCGAGCGTGTACGCCAGGTAGGTGGCGAAGGTGGCGAGGCCCGTCACGGCGAGCGCCGCCGTCAGGGCAGAAGGCGAGTAGCCGTCGAGCGCCGCGCGCTGCTTCGAGGCGTTGACCGAGGCGAGCTCGTGGCGGCGCTTGCCGAAGCCGAGGAAGAGCGCGAGCAGCGCCGTGCAGGCGATCATGAAGCCGGAGAGCGGCGTCCTCGTCGCGAAGCCGCCCGCGAGCACGCGCAGCACGAAGAAGATCGCGATGCAGCCGACGTCGAGGTAGGCGATCTTCTTGAGCCGGAACGAGTAGGCGACGTTGAGGACGTAGTAGCTGGCGGCGACGAGCGCGAAGAGCGGCGGGCCGAGCAGGCTCGCGCCGAGCGCGATGACCGCGAGGCCGACCGCCATCGCCTTGGCGACCGGGATCGGCACGCGGCCCGAGGCGATCGGCCGGAAGCGCTTGACCGGGTGGACCCGATCGGCCTCGACGTCGACGATGTCGTTCAGGATGTAGACGGCGCCGGCGAGCAGGCAGAAGATCGCGAAGGCCCCGATCGCGCTCGTGATGATCGAGGGGTGGGTCAGGTGCTTGGCGAACACCACGGGGGCGAGGACGAAGAGGTTCTTCACCCACTGGTGGGGCCGCATCGCGCGGACCATCCCGCGCACACGCCAGAGCAGCGTCCCCCTCGGCGAGTCGGGCAACAGGGGCGGCTGCGCTATCAAGCCGCCCGAGGGGGGCCCGCTCTCCGGCGGACGGGAGCTCGGCACGCCGGCGCTCCGCGGCGGCGACGACGGAGGCTTGCCGGCGGGGACGGAGCTCACCGAAGCGGGCGAGCCGCCCTGCTCGGCAGGCGCCGGCGCGTCCGGCGCGCCCGCGTCGGGGCGAGCCTCGGCGCCGGGCGCCTCCTGATCAGGGAAGCCTGCGGCACTGTTGCGAAAAAGGGGCCCCGAGGCGGTCACGGCGCGCGGAGCATACTCGGGCGCCCTGGTCCCGGCCATTCCGCGGCAAGTTAAAAGCACGGGGGGCGCCGGCGCCCGAGACCGACGAAACCGGCGAAACCGAGCGCCAGCGGCAGCGCCGAAGCCCCTCCAGGCCACGAACCGGGAAGAACGTGGCGCAGCGCACCCGGGCCGGCGGCCTCGCGGTGAGGTCGCGAATCTCGGTTCGCACCCGCCAGCCCGGCTCGTGGAACGCAAAATGCGCATCCCCGCAGGCGCGCCGTGACCTCGTGCTACCATCGCCCCCGATGACATCAGCGCTCTCGGTCGCGCGTGAAGCTTCGCCTCTGCTCCTGAAGCTTCGCTCTGCCGTCGAGCAGGCCCTCGAAGGGAAGCCAGAGGCGGTCGAGCTGGCGCTCATCGCGCTGCTCGCCCGGGGTCATGTCCTCATCGAGGACGTCCCCGGCGTCGGCAAGACGACGCTGGCCCGAGCGCTGGCCAAGGCCGTGGGGGGCGAGCTCCGTCGCGTTCAGTTCACCAGCGATCTCCTGCCGAGCGACGTGCTCGGGGTCAGCGTCTTCGACCAGCGGCTCGGGCAGTTCGTCTTCCGGCAGGGGCCGATCTTCGCGAACGTGCTGCTCGCCGACGAGATCAACCGGGCGAGCCCCCGGACGCAGTCGGCGCTGCTCGAGGCGATGAACGAGGGGCAGGTGTCCATCGAGGGGACGGCGACGCCGCTGCCGTACCCGTTCTTCGTGCTCGCGACCCAGAACCCGCAGGATTTCGCGGGCACGTTCCCGCTGCCGGAGTCGCAGCTCGACCGGTTCATGGTGCGGATCCGGATCGGGTACCCGCCGCCGCAGGTGGAGATGCGGTTGCTCCTCCAGGGCGGCGAGCCCGACCGGGCGCGGAACGTGCCGCAGATCATCGATCCGGCCCAGCTCGTCGCCCTGCAGCGCGAGGTCGATCGCGTCGAGCTCGACTCGTCGCTCGCGACCTACCTGCAGGCGGTGCTGACGGCCACGCGCTCGAGCCCGACCCTCTCGCTGGGCGCATCGCCGCGCGCCGGCATGAACCTGGCGCGCGCGGCCCGGGGGCGCGCGGTCCTCTACGGACGCTCGTACTGTATCGCGGACGACATCCACAACCTTGCGGTGGCCGTGCTGGCGCACCGGGTCCGGCTCTCGGCCCACGCGGAGGGCTACATGCCGACCCGCGACGAGTGCGAGGCGGCGGTGCGCGACCTCGTGGCGCGGGTGCCGGTGCCCCTCTGAGGGGTGGGCGATGGGCGCAGAGGACAGGGAGCGGGGATCTCTCAGCGGCAGCTCCCGCGGCGCCGAGCGCGCCGGCGCAGCGGCGCGGAGCGCCGTCCGGCCGAGCAAGCCGAGGCGTGAAAGGCCGCTGGTCGAGCAGCGCCCGCTGCTGCCCCCGCGCGGGGACAAGGCGTCGTTCTGGACGAGGGTCCTGCTCTTCCTGAGGCCGCCCCGGAAGCTCAAGTTTACCCGGGAAGGAAAGTACTACCTCGGGATCACGCTGGGCGTCGGCTTCGCGGCGATCAACACGGGCAACAACCTCCTCTACCTGCTGCTCGGGATGCTGCTGTCGCTGATCGTCGTCTCCGGCGTGATGAGCGACCTGTCGCTGCAGCACCTCACGGTGACCCGGCGGCTCCCGGCCCGCGCCCAGGTGGGGCGGGCTCACCTCGTCGAGATCGAGGTCTACAACCACAAGAAGCGCGTGCCGTCGTACGCGATCGAGGTCGAGGATCTGCGCGCCGGCCAGCCGGCCGACAAGCGCTGCTTCTTCCTGAAGATCAGCCCCTCCAGCGCGCAGGTGGCCGCGTACCGGCGGACGCCGGCGAGGCGCGGCCGCGACCGGCACACCGGGTTCCGCATCGCGACCCGCTTTCCCTTCGGGCTGTTCGAGAAATCGAGGGAGGTCGAGGCCGAGGGCGACCTCATCATCTACCCCGCGGTCGATCCGGTCCGGCTCCCCGTCGAGGACGCGGGCCGGCGCGAGGGCGGCGCGAGCCTCAGCGGGCGCGGGGGCGGCGACGAGACCTTCGGCCTCCGGCCGATGCGCGACGGGGACGATCCGCGCGACATCTACTGGAAGAAGAGCACGATGCGCGATCAGCTGGTGCTGCGCGAGCGCACCCGCGAGACGCGGCCGGACGTGCAGATCGTCGTCGACACGGTGCGCCCCGCCGGGGAGGGCGACGCGTTCGCGCCGACCTTCGAGCGCAGGATCCGCGAGGCGGCGTCGCGCGCCGTCGCCCACATCAAGCGCGGCGACGCCGTGGTCGTCGCGACGACGCTGGGCGAGCGGGTGCGCGGCGATCGCAACATCGGATCCGACGCGATCCTCCGCTTCCTGGCGCTGCTCGATGCGGTCGACGACGTCCGGGCGCCCGAGCGCGGCGCCCGCGCGCCGCTGCGCCAGGGATCGAGCCCGAGCCCGAGCAGCGGTGAGCGCCGCGCCGGCGCGCCGAGGAGCGCGTCGTGAGGTTCGGGATGGTGCACCGGGTGATGACCGACGCGCTCGCGGCGCTCGGCGTCATCGCCCTCGTCGCGAGCGGGCAGTTCAACCGCTACGTGAGCTGGGCGATCCTCATCAGCCTCGGGCTCGCGCTCGTCGTGCGCGAGTCGTGGCAGCGGCACCCGGCGCTCCGCCACCTCGACACGGGCATCCTGCTGGTCGTCATCGCCGTCCAGGTGGTCCGCATCGTCGCCACCGACGCGAGCGTGCTCGACGTGCTCGTGGAGTTCGCCGCCGCGCTGCAGATCATCCGGCTCGCGACGCGCAAAGGGGCGGCGCACGACCAGCAGGTCATCGTGCTCGCGCTGCTGCACCTCATCGCCGGGACCGTCCTCGGCGGCGGCATCGGCTACGGGCTGTGCTTCCTGGGGGTGCTCGTCGTCGCCCCAGGCGCGCTCGTGCTCAGCCACCTGCGGCGCGAGGTCGAGGGCAACTACCGGCAGGGGGCGCGCGACCGGACGGGGCTGCCCGTGGACGTGCCGCGCATCCTGCGCTCGAGGCGGGTCGTCGGGCGCTCGTTCCTGGCCGTCACCTGCCTGCTCTCGGTCCCGATCTTCGCCTTCACCGCGCTCCTGTTCGTGATCTTCCCGCGCGTCGGCCTCTCGCTGCTCCTGCTCAACCGCGGCCACACCGGTCGGATGATCGGCTTCTCGGGCAAGGTCGACCTCGGCGCGGTCGGCGTGCTGCGCAGCGACCCCAAGCTGGCGATGCGGGTCGAGATCCCCGAGCTCCCGGATCCGCCGCCCCCGCGCCTCACCATGCACCTGCGCGGCACCGCGCTCGACGCGTACGACGGCCGCACCTGGACCCAGAGCGAGACGTTCAAGCGCCCCACGGAGAGCGACGGGGGGCTCGTGCCGATCGAGCGGTACCCGGACCCGGCGGTCGACCCGGTGATGCGCATCGATCTCGAGCCGATCGATCCGCCCGTGATCTTCCTCCCGCCGAACGCGACGGGGCTCCGGCTCAAGCACCGCGGGCAGCTCGGGGTCGACGCAGGCACGATGGCCCACCGCGGGCCGGAGGGGGAGCTCAGGTACCAGCCCACGGACGAGCGCGGGCTGGTCTACGACGTGTTCCTGTCGCGGAAGCGGGCGCCGACCTTCCAGCGCCTCCCGGGCGCCGAGCGGAGGCGCTACCTGGAGCTCCCGAGGGATCTGCCGTCGCGCGTCGTCGATCTCGCGCAACAGTGGACGCAAGGCGTGGATCGCCCGGCCGATCGGGCGCGCGTGATCCAGGAGCACCTGCGCACGGAGTACCGGTACGACCTTGCGTCGCCGTCGGGCGCGGACCCGCAGCCGCTCGATCATTTCCTGTTCGAGTCGAAGCGCGGGCACTGCGAGTTCTACTCGACCGCGATGGCCATCCTGCTGCGCGCGGTGGACGTCCCGACGCGCAACGTGACCGGCTTCGTCGGCGGCACCTACAACCGCTTCGGCCGGTTCTATGCGGTGCGCCAGGGCGACGCCCACTCGTGGGTCGAGGTGTACCTCGACGGCGAGGGGTGGATGACGTTCGACCCGACGCCGCCGGCCGACGCGGCGCCGAAGAGCGAGCTGGTCGGGGCCTGGGCGTACCTCCGCGATTTCATCGAGGCGACGAGCCAGCGCTGGGACAGGCACGTCGTCGGCTACGACCTGAACCAGCAGGTGGGCCTGCTCCAGACGCTGACGTCGCGCTACCGGAGGTCCGGATCGAGCGGCGACCTCTCGCTGTCGCGCCCGCGGATCCTCACCGTCGCCGCCGTCGCGCTCGCGCTGGGCGGCGGCGTGCTCTACTGGCGCTTCCGCCGCACGCGCCGCGGGCGCGAGGAGCGCCGCGCGGACGCCGGGCGCACCCCGAGCGCGATCCTGGCGACGGCGCTCTACGAGAGCCTGGAGGCCGCCATGCTCGTCCAGGGCGTGCCGCGCCCGCCCAGCCTGCCGCCGCTGCGCCACGCCGAGGCGCTGGAGCTCGCGGAGCACCCGCTGGCGCGCGAGATCCTGACGCTCACGCAGGTCTACCTGCGCGCCCGCTTCGGCGGGGCGACGCTCTCGGAGGACGACAGCCGCGACTTCGAGCGGCGGGTCAAGGCGCTGCGCGGGGCGGAGCGGCGAGCGCGCGCCGCGAGCGAGAGCGGGCTGGCCGCGTCGCCCTGACCGCGGCCGGGGAGCGGGAAGACGAGGGGAAGACGCGCGGGCCGCATCAACGGCGGCGCAGAGGTCGCTTCGCGATGAACGCCTGCCGGATGCCGGCGACGGCGCGGCGGCTCGGGCCGCCGGAGATGAACGGATCCTGGGGCGCGAGCTCGCCCAGCCGGTCGAGGAACGACTGCGCCACGACGCGCTCGCCGAGCAGGCTCACGACGTCCGACTGGCTTCGCATCGTGGACGCGAGGACGGCCGCCGTCGACGTGTCCGGCACCGCGGCGATCGAGAGCGACTCCAGCACGCGCCGGAGCGGCACGATCGACTGCGCGGTCGCGAGCTTGCGATCCGAGGCGCCGAGCGGCTGCGGGGCGTACTCGAGCCAGATGCCGGCGACGTTCAGGTGGCTGAGCAGCTTCTTCGACCAGCGCGGATCGAGCTCCACGTGGAGCGGCCGGACGTCGGCCAGCGTGGAGAGGGCGAACTCGCCGGGCTCGCCCGCGAGCGCGAAGTCGCGCAAGAGCGGCGCGAGCTTGCGCTCGTCGGCGAGCAGGCTCGCGGCGACGTGGCCGCGATCGAGCAGCGGGATCGGGACCACGAGGACGTCCGGCCGCTCGCCGCGCGTGATCCGCGCCGCCCACACCCGCCATGTGATCGCCGGGGATCGCACGAGGATCGCGGACCCGGGATCGAGGCTCCCGTACGCCTCGTCCGTCCAGACCTCGGCGGCCGTCTGCTCGCTCCGATCGGCGGCGAAGCCTGCCTCCTCGCTCGTCAGCGCGACGAGCGTCAGCTGGAAGACGACGAGCAGCGCCGCGCCGCTCCGCGAGAACGGCACGCGCGTGTGGAGCAGCGCCCGCACCGCGGCGTGCGCCCCGAGCGCCGAGCCGACGGCGATCGCCGCGACCGCGAGCGAGCGCAGGGGGGTGAGCGGATCCGCGGAGAGCACGCCGGCGGCCCGCGCGGGCAGGAGGGTGTCGAGCGCGAGCAGGACGAGGAAGGGCGCGACGAGCCACCGCGCGCGCGGGCGCAGGAGCGAGAGCGAGAGCCCTGCCGCGGCGATGAGCAGCGAGACGACGCCGATCTCGCGGCTCCACGCGGCGAGCGCCGTGGTGCGGGCGCTCGCGACGTCGAGGGCGGCGAGGCTGCCGGCCGTGAGCGCGCGGCCGATGTCGGCCCAGGCGCGCGGCGCGAGCGGCCTGAGCACGAGCGGCGCGAGCAGGAGCGCGGCCGTGAGCGCCCCGGCGCCGGCGGCGGCGCCCAGCATGCGCCGGGGCGGTCCGCCGACCGAGGCCTCGTCGGGGCGCCCGCCCGCGCGCTGGGCGCCGCCGCGCGCGAGGAACATCGCGTACGACGCCGCGAGAGCGGCGAGGCCGGCGGGGGGGCTCTCGGCGAACGTGGCCCCGAGGAGCGCGCCGAGCGCGATCCACGCACGCCCGGCGTGCCGCGCCTGCTCGGCGCACGTCGACGCGAGCGCGAGCGTCACGAGCGCGCAGCAGGTGGCGATCATTGCGCCGCCGCCGACCGTCGCCTCGCGCTGCCAGGTCGGCGACAGGGCCGCCGTGAGGACGGCGATCGCGGAGAGCACCGAGGCGAGCCGCGGGCTCACGGCGCCGCCGGGCGCGTCCGGCGCGGCGGGCGTTGATCGCGCGCCGGCGGGGGTCGGCTCGGCTGCGCCGCCGCGGAGCTTGCGCCAGAGCGAGAGCCCCGGGAGGGGCGCAGGCCGCGCGGACTCCAGGAGGAGGCGGCGGACCATCCCGTAGAGCAGGCGCGACGCGAGCGCGAGCGCGAGCGCCGATCCGAGGGCGGTGCGGAAGGTGCGGGAGCCCAGCGGGAGCAGGCTCAGCGCCTGCGAGAGCGCCGTCGACAGGCCGCCGCCCACGCCGACCGCGACGAGGCCGAGATCCCGGACGGCCGTGAGATCTTCCCGCCATTGCCCGGAAGAGGCGGCGCGGGCCAGCGACAGCCCGAAGGGCAGCGCGGCCGACAGCAAGGCGAGCGACCGATCGAGCCAGCAGCGTTTCTCTCCGGAGCCCACCGAGCGGCCATGCCAGATCGGCCGCGGCCGGGCCAAGTTCCGGCGCACCCCGGCGCCGCGCGCGGTCCGGCGGCGGCGCGGCGCGCGCGGCGCCGATGCGCCGCCGAGCCGCGCGCGGGGCGCGGAGGATACGGAGAGGCGGTGGGCGGCGACCTGGGCTAGAGTCGCCCCTCCCACGGAAAATCGGAGGTCGTCTCGTGTCCCGTTTCATCGATGAGCTCAAGAGGACGCACCGCTGCGGCGATCTGCGCGAGGCGGACATCGGCAAGGAGGTCGTGCTGTTCGGCTGGGTCGCGCGGCGCCGCGATCACGGCGGTTGCATCTTCATCGACCTCCGCGACCGCACCGGCGTGACGCAGATCGTCTTCGATCGCAGCTACCTCGAGGCGATCAAGAAGCACGGCCTGAAGGTGGAGGAGAAGGATCTCGTCGACGCGCACGCCGCCGCCGAGCGCGCCCGGTCCGAGTGGGTCATCGGCGTCCGGGGCGTCGTGGTCAGCCGCGAAGGCAACGTGAACGACAAGATCGACACGGGGGCCATCGAGGTCTGGGTCGCCGAGGCGACGATCTTCAACAGGGCGGAGACGCCGCCGTTCGAGATCGCGGACGAGATCGAGACGCGCGAGGAGATCCGCCTGCAGCACCGGTACCTCGACCTGCGCCGCGCCCCGCTCCAGCGGGCGCTGCGGATGCGCCACGAGATCAACCGGGCGACGCGGAATTACCTGTCGGACAAGGGCTGCCTCGAGCTCGAGACGCCCTTCCTCGTGAAGTACACGCCGGGCGGGGCGCGCAACTTCCTCGTCCCCTCGAGGATCTCGGCTGGCAAGTTCTACGCGCTCGCCGAGAGCCCGCAGCTCTACAAGCAGCTCTTCATGGTCGCGGGCTTCGACCGCTACTTCCAGATCGTGAAGTGCTTCCGGGACGAGGACCTGCGCATCGACCGGCAGCCGGAGTTCACCCAGATCGACGTCGAGCTGTCGTTCGTGAACCAGGACGACGTCTTCGGGCTGATGGAGGGGCTCGTCTTCGCGGTGTTCAAGGCCGCCCTCGGCAAGGACCTCACCGAGCTCTACCCGACCGGCCGCTTCCCGCGCATGCCGTACGCCGAGTCGATGCGCCGCTTCGGCAACGACAAGCCCGACCTCCGCTTCGGGATCGAGCACACCGATCTCACGGACCTCATCGTCGAGCACAACGGCGGCGGGGTGCCGTTCTGGGTCGAGCTCGCCGAGAAGTTCAAGTCGGGCAAGCTGCGGCGCGACCTGCCGGCCGAGATCGTGAAGGGGCTCGTGATCCCGGCGAGCGCCAACCTGTCCCGCCAGCAGACCGAGGACCTCGAGCGCGGGCTCCGCGACGTGAAGGGCTTCCGCGGCCTCGCGCGCGCCAAGCTCGCCGAGGACGGCTCCTGGACGCAGTCGCCGCTCACGAAGTCGATTACGCCGGAGCTCCGGCAGAAGCTGAACGAGGCGCTCGGCGCCAAGCCGGGCGACGTCCTCTGCTTCCAGTTCGGCAAGGAAGCCGTTGTGCACACCGTGATGGCGAAGCTCCGCATCGACGTCGCGAAGAAGATGGGGCTCATCCCGGAGTACGGGCATGGTGACCAGTGGAGGTTCCTCTGGGTGACGAACCCACCTCTGTTCGAGTTCGACGAGGAAACGGGGCGCTGGGCCGCCGCGCACCACGCGTTCACCCGGCCGATCGACGAGCACGTCGCGCTCCTCGAGAGCGATCCGGCGCGCGTGGAGTGTTACCGTTACGATCTCGTGCTGAACGGGTTCGAGATCGGCGGCGGCTCGATCCGGCTTCACGATCCCGAGGTGCAGGCGCGCGTCTTCAAGACGCTGGGCATCGACGAGAACGACGCGCGCGACAAGTTCGGGTTCCTCCTGGACGCGCTCCGCAGCGGGGCGCCCCCGCACGGCGGCATCGCGCTCGGCATGGACCGGCTCGCGATGCTGCTCAGCGGCGCGCCGACGCTCAGGGACGTCATCCCGTTCCCGAAGACCAACCAGGGCACGGATCAGATGACGGGCGCGCCCGTGCTCGTCGACGCCGCGCAGCTCGCCGAGCTCCACGTGAAGACGGCGGCCGCGGGCGCGGACACCCGGCAGGGCGCGACGGGCACCGGCAGCGCCGGCGCCTGATGCCAGCCCGGGGGGCGCGCGCGCGATCGGATGCACCTCCGGCGGCGGCGGTGAGGCGGCGCGGCGGGCCCCTCGCCGCGCGCGCGGCGGAGACCGCGACCGCGCTCGGTGTGCTCTGCCTCGCCGCGCGTGGCCGTTGGGGTTGGCCTTTATGTTTGCAGGCCGCGCACTTCTGGTAGGGTAGGGCCTGTATCCTTCGCCATGGCCTCCCCGGCGCGAGTCCTCGTTGTCGATGACAGCCCGACCATCCTGAAGGTCGTCAGCGCCATCCTCGCTCGCAATGGGTTCGACCCGACCGTGGCGCGCGACGGGCTCGCGGGGATCGAGCTGGTCAAGAAGGGGCCGAAATACGACCTCGTCCTCCTCGATTTCGTGATGCCGAGGATGAACGGCTACGCCTTCTGCCGGGAGCTCCGCTCGAACCCGTCGCACCGCAACGTGCCCGTGGTCCTGATGAGCGCCAAGGGCGACAAGCTCAGGGGGCAGTTCGTCCAGCAGACCGGCGCCGTCGACGCGATCACCAAGCCGTTCGACGCGCGCGCGCTGGTCGCGGTGATCGAGGGCGCGCTCTCGAAGGCGGCGGAGGGGCGCGCGCGGCCCGTGCCCGAGGGCGCGAAGATGCCCGACGAGGACACGATCGCCGAGAGCGTGCGGCCGAGCCTCCTCGCCAGGAACATGCGCCAGCGCACCGGCGCGGAGTTCGCGCAGCAGCTGTCGACGGTGATGACGCCGGCGATCATGAGCCTCTCGCCCGAGGCGCGGACCAACGAGGCCGCGGTGATGCAGGCGGTCGCCCGCGTGATGACGAGCGAGGTCGTCTCCAAGCTGACGCTGACGCTCCGCGACCTCGACGATACGCCCGCGGACGCGAAGGAGGTGATGAGCGGCGACGTCTCCGCGATCCCGCTCGCCGAGATCCTCCAGCTGCTCCAGATGCAGCGGCAGACGGGTGTGCTCCGGGTGACCACGAACCGCGCGTCGATCACGATCTCGCTCCGCCAGGGGCTCATCGATCTGGTGCAGGCGCGCAACTCGTCGGACGAGTTCAAGCTGGGCCGCTACTTCATCGAGCGCGGGCTCCTGACGCGGGAGCGGCTCGAGGCGCTGCTCCGCGCGAAGCGGCCGCACGCCCTGCTCGGGCAGGTGCTCGTGGAGGCCGGCGTCGCGACGAACGACGACCTCATCGCCGTGCTGGAGCGGCAGTCGAGCGAGCTCATCTACGAGGTGCTGCGCTGGCCGTACGGGCGCTTCTCGTTCACGCGCGAGCCGTTCCGCCCCGAGGTCGAGCAGGCGCACCTCGGCCTCCCGGTGTCCGCGCTGGTCCTCGAGGGGTTCCGGCGCGTCGACGAGTGGCGGCTCATGGAGGGGACGATCAACTTCGACCAGGTGGTGGTCGTCGACCAGGTCGCGCTCGACGGCGTGGGCTCCGGCAAGCTGACGCGCATCGAGCAGCTCGTGCTCGGCGCGGTCAACGGCTCGCGCACGGTGAACGAGGTGATCAAGGAGAGCGCGGTCGGCTCGTTCGACGCGATCAAGACGATCTACCAGTTCCTCCAGTCGCGGGTGCTGAGGACCAGGGCGGCCTGAGCGGCGCGGCCACGCGGTCCCGCGTGAGGCCGCGACGGCGCGATGACCACCCACGCGCTGCTCGCCGCAGCGGCGCGCTCGAGCGCGGCCCGCACAGCCAGCGGGTCGTCTGGTTGTGCTCGCGTTGTGCTCGCGTCGTGTTCGCGGTGCTCAGGCCGCCGCACGACGGGCGTAGCGCTGAGCGTTCTCGCGGCGGAGAGGGCGGGATTCGAACCCGCGGATCAGTTTCCCGATCGCACGCTTAGCAAGCGTGTGCCTTCAGCCACTCGGCCACCTCTCCTGGTACCCAGGATGGTCCACCCGCCCCGTGCTCGGCGCAGGAGCAGCGCGGACCTCGATGCATGACGATAGAAAGAACGCTGGCTCGTCCGACGCTCGTCGCGGCGGCGAGGGAGCGGCAACATACCAAAGAGGTTGTCGCCGTGCACAAAAGATCGTGCAGGGGGACGCCGGTAGCGACGGATCCCGAGGGGGCGGGACGGACGGCCCGGGAAGCGGGCTGACAGGCTCGTCCGTGAGCGCTCGGATCGGCCGATCACCGTCGAACGGACGAGGAGCGCGGAAGGCGCCGGGCCAGCGCCGGTCGCCAGGACCGCGCGCCCGTCATTGCGGCGCCACGTAGGCCAGGGCGAGCAACACGGCGCCGAGCGCCGCGCAGACCCCCCACGCGCGGGCCGCGCTGCGGGCCAGGAAGGCGAAGCACATCGCCGCGAGCCAGAGCGGTACCACGAGCGAAAAGCCGAGCGCGGACCGCGTGCTCTCCGCGAGCGGCGCGAATCGCGCGAGGCACACGCTCGTCAAGACGGCGAGCGGCAGGGTCCCGACGAGCGCCGCGAGCACGCGCAGCGCGGCGTCGAGCCGGGCGAGGCGGTGGCTAGCCATGGCGCGCTCCGAGGAGCGAGAGCGCGGCGATGGCCGGCGGACACAGGAGGGCGAGGCCCCAGACGGCGCGCGGCCAGACCGGCGCGAGCAGGACGAACGCGCTCGCGGCGCAGAGGAGCGCCGCGAAGGGGACGAGGAGCGCCGCCGCGCCGGCCTCGGCACGGCTCCACAGCCACACCGACAGCGAGAAGACGACGATGGAGAGGACCCGGGCCGAGGCGCGCCATCCGCGCCTCGCACGCAGCCGCGCCGCGACGCCGAACGGCAGGCGCTCGGGCCGCGCCCCGTGGAGCAGCGCGAAGGCGAGGTACGCCGAGAGGACCGACGCGGTCTCAACCATGGGACGCCGTCTGCCGCCGGGCCACGAGCCCTGCCCCGCCGTGAGCCAACGAAGGCGGCGCGCGCCGCGCCATCAGGAGCCGCGCCTCGGGTCGCGAGGTCGCCCGGCGGAGCGCCCAGGCCGAGGCGCAGAGCGCCGCGGCCGCCAGCAGGAGCGCGACGTCGACGGCGACGACGGCTCCGAGCTTCGGCCCCGCGCCGAAGAGCCCCGCCCCCGACCAGCGCGCCGCGAGCGCGGGGACCGGCAGCAGCAAGAGCCCGGCGAGCCCGAGCTGCCGCGACCAGAGGCGCCCGCCGTCACGCGCGGCGAGCGCCCAGGCGATGCAGAGCACGAGCACCCCCAGGAACGTCATTTCCTCGGCCGCCCCGCGGCCGCCCCAGTCGAACGGAAACGCCCGGCTCACCAGGAACAGCGCAGCGGTCGCGACGACGGTCCCCGCGCCGAAGCCCACGGTGAGCCGCGCGAGGAGGCGGTTGCCGAGGCGCTCTTGCCGCGCCTCCCGTCGAGCGAGCCAGATCCAGTTGCCGGTGAGGATCGTGGCGCACGTCGCCAGGGCGAGCACGAAGAACAGGATACGAAGCGTGGCGCCGCCGAAATCAGCGTAATGGAGGCCGTAGATCCAGCGAAATGCGTCGCTGCGCGCGCCCTCGGCGCCGGGCGCGTCGAGCGAGAGGACCGCGCCGTCGATCGCCCGCAGCCGCATGCGCACGCTGCCACGCGTGAACGGGGCGCCCTCGAGCGAGCCGCGGATATCGACGGTCCCGCTGTCGAGGCCGAGGTGCGAGATACGCAATCTCTCGGGCACGAGCCGGGGCTCCGCGGCGCGGGCGCGGGCCATGAGCTCGTCCAGCGTCAGGCCGCGAGCGGGCGTCCCCCGCGCCGGCTCGTCCGCGAAGGACGCCCCCCAGGCCGAGAGGTCCGCCCGCGCGGCGTCGCCGCCGAACACGGGGCCCGTGAACACCCCGACGAGCACCCCCAGGAACACGATGAACGCGCCGGTGTATGCGTACAGGAGCTGAAACGGAAGGCCTATCACGCCAAGCACCTTGTGCATGTCCGACCACAGGACACGGCGCGTCTTGTCCGGCCGGAACTGATGAAACTGCCGGACGATGTCCTTCAGGTGGATGAGCACGCCGGTCGCCAGCGCGAGCAGGAGCGCGACGCAGAGGAGGCCGGCCACGTAGAACAGCCACACTCCGGTCGCTCGGTGCCAGAGGTAGTGCAGGTCGTAGAGGAAGTCGGACAGCCGCTCTCGCTCGGGCACGAGCCCCTCGTGGACCCACGCCGTGACCGCCTCGCCCTGCGAGTAGTAGAGCAGCCGCGCGGCGCCCAGCCCACCTTCCGGCACGTCGAACCAGAGCTCCTCCGGCATCGTCCCCGCGGCGGCGAGCCCCTCATCGAGCGTGGCCTGGAGCCCCACCTGCTCGACGGAGGAGCGCTGCTGGGTCAGGGGCTCCTCCCACACCGCGAGCTGCCTGCGGAAGAGCGTGATTCCCCCGGACAGGAACATCACGTAGAGCAAGAGCCCACCTATCACGCCTGCCCATGCGTGCACGCTCCAGAAGGTCGTGAAGGCATGGCGGGAGAGCTTCTTGGCCATCGCGAGTCACCCTGTCCCCTCGCGCGGAGCGCCGCGCGCCGCGCGAATCTATCTCACCTTCGCCAGCCCGTGCAGGTACCCCGGCGTCTTCAGGCCGAGCTTCGGGCCCCCCTCGGCCGTGAGCTCGATCAGCGTGCTCTCCGTGGAGCCGCTCCCCTCATCGATCGTGAAGACCCGGCCGTCGACCTCGAAGAAGGAGACGTTCGCCGGCGAGGGGGCCAGCTCCCCGATCGCCGCGGCCTCGTTCGTCGCGGTGTCCCACCGCCACCAGTGCCACGCCGGCTGGCTCGTGACGCCCGACGTCTTGGTCTCCTCCTCGATCGTGGCTAGATCCGGTTCGAACACCCGGAGGAAGAGGCCGTCCCCGCCCGCAGGGATGGGATCGCCCATGATCGCGCCGTCCGAAAGCTCGCTCAGGAGCAGATGGAAGTCCGGATCGAAGGCGTCCGCGTCCTTCAGGATGCGCAGCGCGCAGGGCTCGGACTCCAGACGATCGAGGTGATAGGCCGCCCCCGCGAGCGCCGAGCTCACGAAGTAGGCGTCGCCAGAGGCCGTCTCGACGGGCTGCGTGATCCCGCCGCACCGGTCGTCGACGTCGAACCGCACGACGGTGTCCGTCTCGGTGTCGATCGCGATGAGCCCGGTCTCCGGAAGAATGGTGTCGGTCGTCTTCCAGTCGAACCACCCCACCGAGATGAGCAGCGTCTTGCCGCGCAGAACAGACCCGTACGCGTACAGCGCCAGGTAGCCCTCGCGGTGCGTGTCCGGCAGCGGGATCGTCCCTTCCACCTCCATCGTCGTGGGGTTCCACACGACGATCTGCTCGCCCGCGCGATCCGGATGATAGACCTTCGTCGACGAGATGATGTAATTCGTGGGCCAGAGGGACTGCACGCCGAAGGGCTGGAAGCTGATCGAGTCTCCCTTGACCAGCTTGTTGGAGCCATCGAGCGTGTAACGCGAGATCGTCGGCGCCTCGGCCTCACCGATGCCGAACCAGCCCAGCCCCCCGAACGCGAACAGCCGCGCCGATCCGGGGATCTCGAGCGCCTGGGACGGGTCGACCTCCGTGCCTGGCTCGATCGACGGCAGCACGTGAAAGTAGGAGTTGGTCGCGGTGTCGTCCCAGACGCGCGTGGCGACGATGAACGCGTCGCCGCCGTCCTGCCCGCCGCCACCACCGCCCTGCCCGGCGCCGCCGCTCTGACCGGCGGGGTTCGACGTCCCGTCGTCGCCGCAGCCGCTGCCGAGCACGCCGGTCAAGAGCGCGAGCGCAAAGGCCGTCGCGCCCGTTCGGTTCGATGACCGCTGCTTCCGCTCAATCACACTCATCTGCGTCTCCTTCTGTCGTGCGAGCGAGGCGGCTCACCTCGACATCGTCGTCATCACATCTCCAGCGTCGCCTTGGAGAACAGCGTCCGCCCGGGTCGCTGGACACCGTAGAAATCGGAGGCCCGCTCGTTGGTGAGGTTGTGAGCCTCGATGGTGAAGCTCACCGTGCGCGGCTCGTCGCGCGCGACATAGGTGAGCGCGAGCGAGTGCAGGAGCTGCGAGTCCACCTTGGCCTTGGAGTCGAGCTGCCCCCAGTTCTCGAAGCCGAGGTAGAACTCGTGCACGTAGCGCGTATCCCAGGTGAGCGAGATCGCGTCGCGCGGCGCGACGACCTCCTGGAGCTGCACGCGCGCCGAACCGTTGGCGAAGAGCCACGGCCGGTTCGGCATCCGTTGGCCCTTGGAGCCAGCGAAGTTCCCTTCGTCGGACGTCTTGCGAAAATCGTCGTAGGTGATGTTGCCGTCGAGGGCGAGGTGCTCCCCCGGCGACGTCCAGCCGGCGGCGGCCTCGATGCCCAGCGACCGTGCCCCCGAGACATGGATGTACTGGATGGAGTCCGTGCGGTTGTTCAGCACGATGAGCCGCTCGACCGCGCGGACGAAGCCGTTCGCGTCGAGCCGCCACGCGCCCGACGCGGTGTCGCGCGCGTCGATCGTGAAGCCGACGTTTCCGTTGTGGCTCGTCTCGGGTTTGAGCGCGAGGTTGGCGACGATCATCGCCCCGTCGCCGAACACCTCGACGGGCCGCGGGAGGCGCGTCGTCCACTCGTACGACGCCTTGGCGTAGAGCCACTCCGCGAAGCGATAGCGGAGCCCGTCGCCGACGCCGAGGCGATGGGTGTCGCGCTCCCGCTGCTCGAAGAACCCGTGGAGCCCCGGGAGGCGCCCCTTCATGCGGAGCAGCTGCACGTAGTCCTTCACGAAGAGGCTGTTCTCCAGGCGATCGTCGAACAGGTTGAGCTGATGCTCGACGCCGTGCACCCAGGTGAACAGGCTGTGCGCGCCCCTGAGCTGCTCGCGGGCGTCATTGTCCAGCCTGCGCTCTTCGGCCGTGCGCGTGATGAACGTGGGAGACACGGAGAGCTGCAGCGCGTGCTCCGGGTGAGGCCGGTAGCGGAGGCTCAGGCGACCCAGGCCGCTGTGCTCCCGGAACACCCGATCCCGGGGGGACGTCTCGTCCTCGCCTGGGTTGGGGCGCTTGCTGCGGCAGCGACCGAACCAGTCGTAGATGCACTCGCTGACATCGAGGAAGGTGGCGCGCCCGTACGTGTACCCCACGAGCGCTTCGAGCGCGACGCCGCGGCCGAGCCCTTGCTCGTACTGGAGCGTCGCCCCCGGCGCCGTCTCGCCGTTCGTGACCTCGCCATAAGGCGTCTCCATGACGCCGAACTTGTGCTGATGCTCCTTGTCGTAATCGGTGACGAAGGCGCGCAGGAGCAGCCGCCGCGCCCAGGGCCGATTCACGAAGCCGACCTCGGCGCTCCCGCCCGCCGCCCGGTAGGCGTCGTGGAAGCGGCGGACGCGGGTGAACTCGGAGTCTTTGCGCCCGGTCTTGAAGTCCACCACCCGGACATCCACCGGATAGTCGTTCTTCGCGTAGTCGAAGAAGCCGCTCACGCGGGTGAAGAGGCCGCTCGGCTCGTGCAGGTGCCGCGCCGAGAGCGTGAGCCGGTGGGTGTCGTAGGAGCCGACCTCGTAGGACGCCGCGCCATGGGTGCCGCGGACGTCCCGATTCGTGACCAGGTTGACGGCCCCGCCCAGCGCGTCGGCGCCGAAGCGCACCGGGACCACGCCGCGGTAGATCTCGACGCGCTCGACCAGGTTCACGGGCACGTTCGAGACGCCGAACGGGTACCCCGCGAGATCGAGCGGCACGCCGTCGACGAAGAAGCGGATCTGTTCGTCCGTCAGGCCGTTCAGCGAGAAGCGCGCCCAGGAGCCGAGCCCCGCGCTCTTCCGCACGCCGACGCCCTGGGTGCGGGCGAGCACCTCGCCCATGTCGGCGGTCCTGCGCTGCGCCTCCTCGGTCTCGATGACCGTGATCGCCTGCGCGGATAGCCGGAGGCGCTCGGCCATCGCGGCGCCGCGCACGGTCACCTCGGCAGGCGCTGCGTCGTTCGCCGGGTCGGGCCCCTTCGCCGGCGGAGGAGCTGCGTTGTTGGCCTGGTCAGACCTCTTGACCGGCGGGGGCGTGGTCGCCGCCGCGCCCGTGGCCGCGACCGCGCTTCCACCCGTCGCCGGGGAGGTGGGCTCGGCCGGGGGCTCCTCGGGGAGCCGGAACTCGTAGCCGTAGAGGATCCGTGCAGCGATCGGCGTGCCGTCCCGGCGCGCCGGCGTGAAGCGGGAGCGGAGCGCCGCCGCGCGGGCGGCCTCGTCGAAGCCGTCGCCCAGCGGGCGCGTGACCTCGGCCTCGGTCACGCGCCCCGCCGCGTCGATCAGGAGCTTCAGCTCGACCGTGCCCTCCCGTCGTGCCGCTCGGGCCGCCTGCGGGTACTCGGCCTCGGCGCGCTCGAGGAGCTGCGGCGGCTCGATCCGGGGGCCTCCCGCGCCGGGCGGTGAGCGATCGAGGCCCGGCGAGCCAGCGACAGGCGCGCTCGCGGTCGGCTCCCGGTCCCCCGCGGCGCGCTCGGGCATGCCTTCTTCCTGCGCGTGCGCTGGTGCCTGCAGGCCAAGCAGCAGGAAGGTCAACACGCCTGCAAGCGGGCCTCGAAGCGCGAGAGCACCTCGCGCAGCCGCGTCCACCTTGGACCCGGCCCGCGGGTCGGGACGCGGCTGCGGGGGAACCGAACTGACAAACATGTCCAGAACTTCCGGTACCCAAGATGAAAACAGAATTCAATTTCATTCGTCGATGGGTCGCATCGTCCAGAACCCAAGATTCCAGCTTTGATGGATTGTCCGCGCGCCTCTGAACCGCGCCCTGGTCCCCCCGAGCGTGGACCTGGAGCACCTCGCTGACCGGACCGCTCCCCCCTCCGGCCACGCCCCGCCAGACCTCCCTCAGCGCCCCCCGTCCCGCCGCTCCGCTCGCCCTCGTCGCGCATCCTCGCGGACCAGTGTCGGTTTTTGCCTTGACAGCACTCGGATCTGTATTCCATAGAACCGTCGTTCAGAAGTTGATCATCATTTTCATTTTCAATATTGCAACGACAGGCGCGTGACGCGGTCGCCGAGGGAGCTGTCCGGCGTTTTCGCTCACAACGCTTTGCGTCATCAGGCTCGGAGCCCAGAGCCTGGTGAGCGGGACCTCTTTTTGTCGGGCTTTCTTCGTCGGGAGCTGAGGTGGCGATGGAGTCGAACCGATCCTCTGGGCGTGCGATCAGCGATCGCGGCGCGGGCGAGCCTGCGACGCTGGTCGCGCTGCTCCGGCGTCGCGCGGAGCAGCGCCCGTCGGGGCAGGGCTACACCTTCCTGGTCGACGGGGAGGCGGACGCCCGCTCGATGGCGTACGGCGAGCTCGATCGGCGGGCGCGCGCGCTCGCGGCGGAGCTCCAGGCCGGCGCGCGGGCGGGTGACCGCGCGCTCCTGCTGGTGCCGCCGGGGCTCGACTTCATCGCTGCCTTCTTCGGCTGCCTCTACGCGGGGCTCGTCGCGGTGCCCGTCCCGCTGCCGCAGCGCAAGAGCGGGCTGATGCGCGTGCTGGCCATCGTGCGCGACTGCCGGCCGAGCGTCGTGCTCACCACCGAGGCGTTCCTCGGCGCGGTGACGATGCTCCGCGACGACCCGAGCTTCGCCGAGCTGAGCCACCTGCGCTGCATGGCCGTCGACACGATCCGGGACGGCCAGGAAGACGCGTGGCGAGCGCCGCGCGTGACCGCCGAGACCGTGGCGTTCCTCCAGTACACGTCGGGCTCGACCGGGACGCCCAAGGGCGTGGTGCTCACGCACGGCAACCTGCTGCGCAACGAGCTCATGATCCAGCGCGCGTTCGCGCACACCGAGGAGAGCGTGATCGTCGGGTGGCTGCCGCCGCACCACGACATGGGGCTCATCGGCAACATCCTCCAGCCGCTCTACGTGGGCGTGCCGTGCATCCAGCTCGCGCCCGAGCACTTCCTGATGAGGCCGCGGCGCTGGCTGGAGGCGATCTCGCGCTACCGGGCCACGACGAGCGGCGGGCCGAACTTCGCCTACGAGCTGTGCATCCGGAAGATCCCCCCGGAGCAGCGGGAAGGGCTCGACCTCGGCTCATGGCGGGTGGCCTTCAACGGGGCCGAGCCGATCCGGGCGGCGACGCTCGACCGCTTCGCCGAGGCGTTCGCGCCCGCGGGGTTCCGGCGCGACGCGTTCTATCCCTGCTACGGGCTGGCCGAGGCGACGCTGCTCGTGACCGGCGGAGCGGCCGGCGCGCCGCCCGTCGTGCGCGCCGTCGACCGCGCGGGTCTGGCCCAGGGACACGCGGTGTTCGAGCCGCGCAGGCCAGAGGACGGCGTCTCCCTCGTGGGCTGCGGGGGATCACCCGCGGGCGACGAGGTGCGGATCGTCGATCCAGAGACGCTGAGGCCCTGCAAGGACGAGCGCGTCGGGGAGATCTGGGTCGCCGGAGCGAGCGTGGCCCAGGGCTACTGGGAGCGGCCGGAGGAGACGGCGCTGACGTTCGAGGCCCGGCTCTCCACGGGAGAAGGGCCGTTCCTGCGGACCGGCGATCTCGGGTTCTCCTCGCGCGGCGAGCTGTATGTGACGGGCCGGCTCAAGGACCTGATCATCGTCCGCGGGCGCAACCTCTATCCGCAGGACATCGAGCTCACCTCGGAGGAGAGCCACCCGGGCCTCCGCGCCGGCGGCGGCGCGGCGTTCTCGGTGGACGTCGACGGCGAGGAGCGCATCGTCATCGTCCAGGAGCTCGGGCGGCGCGCGCCCGCGTCGGAGCCGGCGGAGCTCGGGGCGGCGATCGAGCGCGCCGTGGCCGACCGGCACGAGGTCGCGGTCCACGCGGTCGTGCTCATCAAGCCGGGGAGCTTGCCTCGGACCACGAGCGGCAAGGTGCAGCGGAGGGCGTGCCGCGCCCGGTTCCTGGACGGCTCCCTGGACGCGGTGTGGCAGTCGGCGGCCGGCGCGCGCGTGGAGGCCGAGAGCGCGGAGCCGCCGCAGACGGCGCTGGAGAGCACGCTGGCAGGCATCTGGGCCGAGGTGCTGGGGCGCGGGCGGGTCGGCCGGAGCGAGGAGTTCCTGAGCCTGGGCGGCGATTCGCTGCGGGCCATGCAGGTGAGCGGCCGGGTGAGCGAGGCGCTCGGCGTCGACGTGGGGCCGGCGCAGCTCTTCGAGTCGACGACGGTCGCGGCGCTCGCGGCCTGGATCGAGGCGAGGCAGGCCGGCGCGTCGACGGGCGGATCGACGGGCGGATCGACGGGCGGATCGACGGGCGGATCGATGGGCGGCCCCGCGGCGCTCACGCCGGTGGAGCGGCCGGAGCGGCTGCCGCTGTCCCTCGTGCAGGAGCGCCTCTGGTTCCTGGAGCAGCTGGTCGCGGGGACGCCGGTCTATCACATCGCGGCGGCCGTGCGGCTCACCGGGGCGCTCGACGCGGGGGCGCTCGAGGAGGCGGTGACGGCGCTCGCGGCCCGCCACGAGGCCCTGCGCACGAGCTTTCCCGCCGTCGAAGGGAGGCCCGTCCAGCGGATCGCACAGCCCGCGCCGGTCGCGCTGCCGGTGGAGGACATGAGCGCTCTTGCAGAGGAAGCGCTGGAGTCCGCCCTGCAAGCGCGCCTGCGCGACGAGGCGCGGCGCGCGTTCGACCTCGCCGAGGCGCCGCCCGTGCGCTGGACGCTCTTGCGCACGAGCGAGCGAGAGCACGTGCTCTCGGTCACTTGCCATCACCTCATCGCGGACGGCTGGTCGATGAACGTGCTCCTGCGGGAGCTCTCGCTGCTCTACGGCGCGTTCGCCGCGGGGCAGCCCCCGGCGCTCGCGCCGCTCGCGCTGCAGCAGGCGGATCACGCGCTGTGGCAACGCCGGAACGAACAGACGGCGGCGCGCGAACGGGAGCTCTCGTACTGGCGCGACCGGCTGAAGGGGCCCGTGCCTCCCCTCGAGCTCCCCACCGATCGGCCGCGGCCCGCGGTCCAGACTTACGCAGGGGCGCGCGAGGAGCTCGCGCTGCCGCCGGAGCTCGTGGCGCGGCTGAGCGCGCTCGGGCGGCGGACGGGCGCCACGCTGTTCACGATCGTGGCGGCGGGGCTCTTCTCGCTGCTGCACCGGTACACGGGCCAGAGTGATGTGTGCATCGGGACGCCGGTGACCGCGCGGCCGCGGGCGGCGCTGGAGGGCGTCGTCGGGTGCCTGCTCAACACGCTGGCGCTGCGCGTCGACCTCTCGGGGAATCCCAGCGTCACCGAGCTCCTCGCCCGCGTCCGCGCGGCGGTCCTCGAGGGGCAGGCGCACCAGGAGGTGCCGTTCGAGCGCGTCCTCGAGGCGCTGTCCCTCGAGCGGAACCTCAGCCACACGCCCCTGTTCAACGTGATGATCACCATGGATCCCGCGCCCGAGAAGGCGCCGGAGATCCCCGGCCTCTCGATCGGCGCGCAGCGGGTGGACACGGGGACGGCCCAGTTCGATCTGGCGCTCAACCTGGTCCCCGACGGCCAGGGAGCGCGCGGCGCCTGGGAATACAACACCGATCTCTTCGACGGCGCGACGGTCGCGCGGATGACACGGCACCTGCTCGCCCTCCTCGAGGGCTTCGTCGCCACGCCGGAGATCCGGCTGGCCGATCTGCCGATGATGGATGCGGCCGAACGAAGGCAGGTCCTCGCCGGCTGGAACGCGACCGAGCGCGCGACTCCGGACGAGCGGCGCGTCCACGAGCTCTTCGAGGCGCAGGTGGAGCGGGCGCCGGACGCCGTGGCGGTGATCTTCGATGAGGAGCGGCTGAGCTATCGAGAGCTCGACGAGCGCGCCAACCAGGTGGCTCACGCGCTCAGGAAGCGCGGCGTGGGGCCGGACGTGCTCGTGGCCGTCGCCGCAGAGCGCTCCGTCGAGCTGGTCGTCGGGCTGCTCGGCATCCTCAAGGCCGGCGGCGCCTACGTGCCGATCGACCCGGAGTATCCCGCGGACCGCATCGCGTTCATGCTCGAGGACGCGGGAGCGCCGGTCCTGCTGAGCCAGCGGCCCGTGGCCTCGCGCCTGCCGCCCCACCGCGCCCAGGTGCTGTGCCTGGACGCGGATCGCGCCGAGATCGACAGCGAGCCGACTGGCAACCTCGCGACCCCGCTGTCGCCGGACAACCTCGCTTATACCATCTACACCTCGGGCTCGACCGGCAGGCCCAAGGGCGCCGGCAACAGCCACCGGGGCCTGCTCAACCGGCTTCAGTGGATGCAGGAGCGCTACGGGCTCACCGCGGAAGACCGCGTGCTGCAGAAGACCCCCTTCAGCTTCGATGTCTCGGTCTGGGAGTTCTTCTGGCCCCTGATGACCGGCGCTGGCCTCGTCGTCGCGAAGCCCGGCGATCACCGCGACGGCGAGCGGCTCGTCGAGCTGATCACGCGGAACGGCGTCACCACGCTGCACTTCGTCCCGCCCATGCTCCAGGCCTTCCTGGAGACGCCGGGCGCGGCCTCGTGCCCGTCGCTGCGCAGGATCATCTGCAGCGGCGAGGCGCTGCCGGCGGAGCTCGCGCGGCGGTGCTTCGAGCGGCTGCCGGACGCCGAGATCCACAACCTCTACGGGCCCACCGAGGCGTCCATCGATGTGACGTACTGGGCCTGCCAGCGAGGGGACACCTCCGCCTCGGTGCCCATCGGGTACCCGATCGCCAACACGCAGATTTACCTGCTCGACCGCCACGGCCAGCCCGTGCCCGCCGGCGTCGCCGGCGAGCTCCACATCGGCGGCGTCGGCCTCGCCCGCGGCTATCACCGGCGGCCCGACCTGACAGCGGAGCGCTTCGTGCCCGATCCGTTCGGCTCCGCCCCGGGAGGGCGCCTGTACCGGACTGGCGATCTGGCGCGCCATCGCCCCGACGGAGCCATCGAGTTCCTCGGCCGCCTCGACTTCCAGGTCAAGATCCGCGGCCTGCGCGTCGAGCTCGGCGAGATCGAGGCGCGCCTGCTCCAGCACCCCGGCGTCGGCGAGGCCGTCGTCCTCGCCCGCGACGAGGCCCACGGCGGAAAGCGCCTCGTCGCCTACGTCGCCGGCCGCGACGGCGCGGCGCTGGAGCCCGAAGCGCTGCGCGCCTGGCTCGCCGAGGCGCTCCCGGCCTACATGGTGCCAGCGCCGATCCTCGTGCTCGAGCGGCTGCCGCTGTCGCCCAACGGCAAGGTCGACCGCCGCGCCCTCCCCGCCCCCGAGCAGCTCGACGCGCCCGCCAGGGCCGTGACGCCGCCGCGAACCGACCTCGAGCGCACCATCGCGGCGCTCTGGCGAGAGGTGCTGTCGGTCCCGCAGATCGGCATTCACGACAACTTCTTCGATCTGGGCGGACACTCGCTCTCGCTGGCCAAGGTCCACAGCCGGCTGCGCGACACGGTGGACCGTGATCTGCGGCTGCTTGTCCTGTTCCAGCACCCGACCATCGCCTCGCTCGCGGCGGCGTTGAGCCGGGATCCCAGCGCCGAGACGGCGCCGCAGGGCGGAGCGACGGAGGGCGAGCGGGCGAGGGCCGCTCAGCAGCGGCGCGGAGAGATCTTCGCGCGCCGGCGCGGCGGACTGGAGACCAAGAAATGACCACACCGACCAGCGGCGAGCCCCGCCCGGGCCTGGACATCGCGATCATCGGCATGGCCGGGCGCTTCCCTGGCGCGCCGGACGTGGCGACGTTCTGGCGAAACCTCTGCGCGGGCGTCGAGTCCGTCTCGATCCTCACCGACGAGGAGCTCCTCGGCGCGGGCGTGGACCCCGCGCTGATCGCGCGGCCCGAGTACGTGCGGGCGCGCGGGGTGCTCGACGACATCGAGCTGTTCGACGCGGAGCTCTTCGGGTTCACGCCGCGCGAGGCCGCGGCGCTGGATCCGCAGCACCGGCTGTTCCTGGAGTGCGCGTGGGAGGCGTTCGAGAGCGCCGGGATCGACCCCGAGCGCGCGGGCGGCCCTGTCGGCGTGTACGCCGGATCGAGCCTGAGCGGGTACCTGGCCCACCTCTTCCCCGACGGGCCGCGCCTGCAATCGGCGGCGGACGTCGCGGCGCTCCTCGCGCTCGACAAGGACTTCCTCACGACCCGCGTGTCGTACAAGCTGAACCTGGAAGGGCCGAGCATCGCCGTGCAGACGGCGTGCTCCACGTCGCTCGTCGCCGTGCACCTGGCCTGCCAGGGGCTGCTCGGCGGCGAGTGCGATCTGGCGCTGGCGGGCGGCGCCTCCGTGAGCGTCCCGCAGAAGAGCGGGTACCTCTACCAGGAAGGCGCGATCGCGTCGCCCGACGGGCACTGCCGCGCGTTCGACGCGGGCGCCCGCGGCACCGTCGGCGGCAGCGGCGTCGGCGTGGTCCTCCTGAAGCGGCTCGACGACGCCATCGCGGATCGGGACGCGATCATCGCGGTCATCAAGGGATCGGCCATCAACAACGACGGCCGGGCCAAGGTCGGGTACACCGCGCCGCGCGTCGACGGCCAGGCGCGCGCGATCCGCGCGGCGCACGCGGCCGCGGGCGTGGACGCGGACTCCATCACGTACGTGGAGGCGCACGGCACCGGGACGCCGCTCGGCGATCCGATCGAGATCGCCGCGCTGACCCAGGTGTTCCGCGCGACGACCGACCGGAAGGGCTTCTGCGCGATCGGCTCGGTGAAGACCAACGTCGGGCACCTGGACGCGGCCGCGGGCGTCACCGGGCTGATCAAGGCGGCGCTCGCCGTGGCCCACGGGAACATCCCGCCGAGCCTGCACTTCCGCGCGCCGAACCCGGCGCTCGACCTCGAGAACAGCCCCTTCCGCGTGGCCGGCGAGCTCGAGGCGTGGTCGACCCCCGGCGCGCCGCGCCGCGCCGGCGTGAGCTCCTTCGGCATCGGCGGCACGAACGCGCACGTCGTCCTCGAGGAGGCGCCGCCCCCGCCGGAGGCAGACCCGCCCAGGCCGTGCGAGCTGCTCGTGCTGTCGGCCCGGTCGAGCGCGTCGCTCGAGCGCCTGACCGACGCGCTGGCGGAGCACCTGGAGACCCGCGCCGACCTCGAGCTCGGCGACGTGGCGTTCACGCAGCAGCTCGGGCGCCGGGCGTTCGGCCACCGCCGCGCGGTGGTGTGCCGCTCGCGGGAGGAGGGGGCGCGCGCGCTGCGCGATCGCAGCGACGCGGTGCGCACCGGCGGGCCGGTGACGGGGCCGCGGCCGGTCGCGTTCCTGTTCCCCGGGCAAGGCACCCAGCGGCCCAACATGGGACGCGATCTCTACGAGACCGAGCCCGTGTTCCGGGCCGAGGTCGACGCCTGCGCTGCGCTGCTCCAGCGCCACCTGGGCGCCGACCTGCGGGCGCTGCTGTTCCCGGCGCCCGCGGACGTCGAGGGCGCGGCGAGGCGGCTCGATCGGACGTCGATGACGCAGCCGGCGCTGTTCGTCGTGGAGTACGCGCTCGCCAAGCTGTGGATGGCGTGGGGCGTGACGCCCGACGCGATGCTCGGGCACAGCGTGGGCGAGTACGTGGCCGCCTGCCTCGCGGGGTGCCTGTCGCTCGAGGACGCCGTGGCGCTGGTGGCGGCGCGGGGGCGGCTGATGGAGGCGACGCCGGACGGGGCGATGCTCGCGGTGTCCGCGGCCGAGGCGGAGGTCGCGGGCTGGCTCGGCGACGAGGTCGCGCTGGCCGCCGTCAACGGGCCGCGGCAGTGCGTGCTGTCCGGGAGGGCTGCGGCGATCCAGCGGGTCGAGCAGGAGCTCGCGGGCCGGGGGATCGAGGCGCGCCGGCTGCGCACGGCGCGCGCCTTCCACTCGCACCTGATGGACGGCGCCCTCGCGGCGTTCCGTGAGGCGGTGGGCAGGGTCACGCTGAGGACGCCGCGCATCCCGTGGGTCTCGAACGTCAGCGGGAGCTGGATCACCGCGGCCGAGGCGCAGGACCCCGCGTACTGGGTCCGGCACCTCCGCAGCACGGTCCGCTTCGCCGATGGCGTGCGGGCCCTGCGGGAGCAGTCGGAGCGGATCTTTCTGGAGGTCGGGCCGGGGCAGACGCTGACAGCGCTGAGCCGGCAGCTCGCGGGGGAGTCGCTGGCGCTCGCGTCGATGCCCATGGGGCGCGAGCCTGCAAACCAGGGCGCGGCGGGGGCGGCGCTGCTCGACGCGGTCGGGCAGGTCTGGGCGGCCGGCGCTGCGGTGGACTGGGCAGGCCTGCAGGCGGGGCGACGCCGGCGGCGCGTCGCGCTGCCGGGGACCCCGTTCGAGCGAAAGCGGTACTGGCTGGAGCGGCCCGAGGGGAGGGGGGCGACCTCAACCTCGGTCGGTTCGACCTCAACCTCGGTCGGGACCTCAACCTCGGTCGGGACCTCAACCTCGGTCGGGACCTCAACCTCGGTCGGTTCGACCTCAACCTCGGTCGGTTCGACCTCAACCCCGGTCGGTTCGACCTCAACCTCGGTCGGGACCTCAACCTCGGTCGGGACCTCAACCTCGGTCGGGACCTCAACCTCGGTCGATTCGACCTCAACCTCGGTCGGTTCGACCTCAACCCCGGTCGGTTCGACCTCAACCTCGGTCGGTTCGACCTCAACCTCGGTGCGGGCATCGTCCGATCTGGATGGAATTTTCTACGTCCCATCGTGGAAGCGCTCCCCCCTGGAACCGCTCGCACCCGCGGCGGACGCCGACGAGGCGCACTGGCTCGTCTTCACGGACGAGGAGGCGATTGGCTCCCGGCTCGTCGAGCGGATCGAGCGCGCCGGCCGGCGGGTCACCCGTGTCCGGAGCGGCGAGCGCTTCGAGCGCGCCGCGGAGCGCTCCTTCACGCTCCGCCTGGACCAGCCCGAGGACTACGCCGCGCTCCTCCGCGACCTCGGCGCAAGCGCGGGGCCGCCCACGCGCGTCGTGCACGCCTTCAGCCTCGGCGATCCGCGCGGCCCCCACGACGCCAAGCGAGAGCCGCAGCTCGACCCGGGCGCGTTCCGCGAAGCGCAGCGCCGCGGCTCGGCCAGCCTGCTCTGGCTGGCACGGGCGCTCGGCCAGCAGCCCGGAGCCGCCCACCTCGTCGCCCTCGCCAGCGGCCTGCATGACCTGACCGGCCGGGAAGCCCTGCGCCCCGAGCACGCCCCGCTCCTCGGCGTCTGCAGGAGCGTCCCGCTGGAGTACCCCCACCTGCGCTGCCGCGTGATCGACCTCGAGGCCCCCGTCCCGGACGCCTCCGAGGCCGATCGCGTCGTCGAGCGGATCCTCGCGGAGGCGCGCTCCGACGCCGCCGACACCGTCGCCGCCTACCGCGGCCACCACCGCTGGGCGCCGGCCGTCGAGCCGGTCGCGCTGAGGCCAGCCCAGGCGGCTCCCCCCTTGCTGCGAGAGCGTGGCGTCTACCTCATCACGGGTGGGCTGGGAGGCATCGGCCTCCGGCTCGCGGACCACCTCGCCCGCACGGCGCGCGCGCGGCTCATCCTCACGGGTCGCTCGGCCCCGACCGACGAGCAACGCGCGCGGCTCCTCGCGCTCGAGAAGGCCGGCGCCGAGGTGATCGCGCTGCGCGCCGACGCCGCCGACGCCTCGCAGATGCGCGCCGCCGCGCGCGAGGCGATCGACCGGTTCGGCGCCCTGCACGGCGTGATCCACGCGGCCGGGGTCGCCGCCGGCGGGCTCATCGACCGGCTGACCGCGGACGCGCTCGACGCGGAGCTCAGCCCCAAGGCGCTCGGCGCGCTGGCGATCGACGAGATCGCCCGCGCCCTCAAGCCGGATTTCGTCCTGCTCTGCTCCTCGATCACCGCGCTGAGCGGCGGCCTCGCCCACGCAGGCTACGCGGCCGCCAACGCGTTCCTCGACGCGTACGCGCAGGCCTGCGCGCGCAGGGCCGGGCCGTACACGGTCTCCGTCAACCTCGATCGGTGGCGCAACGTCGGCATGGCGGCCCGCGCCGAGGCGCGCCTCCTCGCCCTCGGGATCGACGACGTGATCCGCAACGGGATGAGCCCGGAAGAAGGCCTGCAGGTCTTTCACCGCGTCCTGAGCCAGGCGGCGCTGCCGCAGGTGATCGTCTCGGTACGCCCGCTCCACGGCCTGCCCAGCGACGACGAGGGCGCCGCCCTGGCGCGGCGGCTCGGCGCCGGCGGCGCCGCCGCGGCAGGCCGCAGCCACGAGCCGCCCCGGCGCGCCGGGGCAGCGGCCGCCAGCGCAGCCGAGGGCCTGTCGCCCGAGGCGATCACAGCGCAGGTGACCGCGATCTGGGCGCGGGCGTTCGGCATCGATCCCATCGATCCCAGGAAGGACTTCTTCGCCCTCGGCGGCGAGTCGCTCCTCGCCCTGCAGATCCTCAACCGCGTCCGCGAGGCGTTCCAGGTGGAGGTGCCGCTCCGCGCGTTCTTCGAGCGGCCGACCGTGGCCGCGCTCGCGGAGCGCATCCACGAGGCGCGCGGCCAGGCGCCCGCGGGCCCGAGGCCCGAGCCGGCGCTGGTCGCGCTGCCGCGGACCGCGCGGCGGCTCCCCGGCGCCGGAGGCCCGGAGGCGCCGGCGCGCACGGGCGAGCCGGGCGGCTCGAAGGCGAAGGAACGAAAATGAGCGTGCTCGGCTTCCTCGTGCGCCGGTCGCGCCGGTCGCTCCTGCTCGCCATCGCCGCCGGCGTGATCAGCGGCCTCACGGCCGCCGGCGTCATCGCGCTCGTCCATGAGGCGCTCTCCGCGGAGGGCCGCCCCGCGGCGCAGATCGCGTGGGCCTTCGCGGGGCTCGCCGTCGTCGGCGTGCTGAGCAGGGCCGTCTCCCAGGTGCTCCTGACCCGGCTGGGACAGGCGCTGATCGCCGAGCTCCGCGTGCAGCTCAGCCAGCGCATCCTCGAAGCGCCGCTGCGCCACATCGAGCAGCTCGGCGCCCACCGGCTGCTCGCGACGCTCAACGACGATCCGGCCGTCATCTCGGAGGCCTACATCCACTTGCCCCTCCTGTGCGTGAACCTGGCCACCGTCCTCGGTTGCCTGGCCTATATCGGGCGGATCGCGTGGTCGGCCCTGGCGATCGTGCTGGGCGCGATGGCGCTCGGCGCCCTGTTCTTCCGGACGCACCAGCGGCGCGCGATGCGCGCGTTCACGCGCGCCCGCGAGACGAGCGACGCCCTGTTCAAGCACTTCCGCGGGCTCACGGGCGGGATCAAGGAGCTCAAGATGCACAGCGGGCGCGGCAGGGCGTTCGTGTCCGATGTCCTCGGCGGCAGCGTCACGACGTACCGGCGGGCGTTCGTGGCGGGCACGACCGAGTACGCCATCGCGATGGGCTGGGGCACGCTGCTCTTCTACGCCGTCCTCGGGATCGCGCTGTTCGCCCTCCCCGCCTGGGCGGGCCTGACGACGCCTGCGCGGTCCGGGGTGGTGCTGGCGATGCTGTTCCTGATGACGCCGTTCGCGCAGCTCGTCGAGCTGATGCCGTCGGTCGGGCGGGCCAGCATCGCGCTCGAGAAGGCGAGCCAGCTCGGCCTCTCGCTGGCGCCCGAGGCCGAGGCGCCGCAGCGCGGAGCCGGCGCGGAGGGCGCGCGCGCGACGTGGGAGCGCATCGAGCTGGCCGGCGTCACGCACCGCTATTACCGCGAGAAGGAAGAGGGCAGCTTCCAGCTCGGGCCCATCGATCTGACGTTCCGGCCCGGCGAGATCGTGTACCTCGTCGGCGGCAACGGCAGCGGCAAGACGACGCTGTCGCTCCTGCTGCTCGGGCTCTACGCGCCGGAGTCCGGCGAGATCCGGCTCGACGGCGCGGCCGTCGACGACGCGAGCCGCGAGCGGTATCGACAGCTCTTCTCGGTCGTCTTCGCGGACTTCCACCTCTTCGAGCACCTGCTCGGCCTGCACGGCCCCGACCTCGACGAGCGCGCCCGGCGCTACCTCGAGCGGCTGCAGCTCGATCACCGGGTGCGCGTCGAGCAGGGCGCGCTCCACGTGACCGGGCTGTCGCAGGGGCAGCGCAAGCGCCTCGCCCTCATCACCGCCTACCTCGAGGACCGGCCGTTCTACGTGTTCGACGAGTGGGCGTCCGATCAGGACCCGCAGTTCCGGAGGTTCTTCTACACGGAGCTGCTCCCCGAGCTCCGGGCGAGGGGCAAGACAGCCCTCGTCATCACGCACGACGACCAGTACTTCGCGCTCGCGGATCGCTGCCTGCGGCTCGACTTCGGCCGCCTGTCGCAGCTGCCCGCCACCGCCGCCGAGCCGCGATCGGCGCCGAGAGAGAACGGCGCGAGCGCCCGTGTCGATGAGGGCAGTCGCGCTCGATCGGCGCAGGTCCACCGCCTCGCCGTCGAGCGGCAGGCCGCGCTGGAGCCCGGCGCCCACGGCCACGAGGCGATCAGAGCAACGGAGCAAGAGGCATGAAGCAGGACATCCGATCACTCCTCCTCTCGACGCTCGTCGCGCTGACGGCCGCCGGCTGCGCGGAGGGAGCCCAGGGCGGGATCCGAGCCCCGGCGCCGCGCGCCGGCAACGCGACGACGTTGCCCGGCCTGGAGGGTCCCGTGACGGTCACGTCCGATCGGCTGGGGATCCCCACGATCAGCGCCACCTCGCGGCAGGACGCCCTCCGCGCCCTCGGCCTGATCACGGCGCGCGACAGGATGTTCCAGCTGGACCTGCTCCGCCGCAGCAACGGAGGACGGCTCGCGGAGATCCTCGGGCGCGGCCTGCTGGAGGCCGATACCCGGCAGCGCGAGCACGGCGTCCCGCAGGCCGCGAGGGCGATCCTCGCGCGCCTTCCGGAGAGCCAGCGCGCCGCGCTCGACGCGTACGCCGAGGGCGTCAACGCGTACCTCCGGAGCGCGGAGGCGCTGCCGATCGAGTTCCAGAAGCTGGGCTATCGGCCCGAGCCGTGGCGCCCCGAGGACAGCGTCCTCGTGGTGCTGGGCATGTTCAACGCCCTCAGCGAGAGCGAGGACAGCGAGCGGACACAAACGGTCCTGACACACAGCCTCCCGAGAGGGGTGATGTCCTTCCTGCTCGAGAGCGTCGATCCGTACACGAGGGCGCTGCTCGGCGCGCAGGACACCGCGCCTCCGCCGCTGCCGGCCGAGGAGCTGCGAGCGCTGGTGGCGCAGCGCCGGAATCAGCGCCCGCCGAGCTCGCCGAGCCAGCGCGTGCTCGGCGAGGACGCCGGCGAGGCGCCGATCGGCTCGAACGGCTGGGCGGTGGCCGGCCAGAGGACGCGGGACGGCCGCGCCATCCTCGCCAACGACATGCACCTCGAGCTCGGTGTCCCCAACATCTGGTACCGCGCCGAGCTCCGTTACGGCGAGCGCGAGGTCGCGGGCGTGGTGCTGCCCGGCGTGCCCGTGGTCATCGTGGGGACGAACCGCCATGTCGCCTGGGGGCTGACCAGCCTCCTCGGCGACGTGATGGACCTCGTCCGGCTCGAGACCGTGCCCGAGCGCCCGGGCGAGTACCGGACGCCCTCCGGGTGGAAGCGGTTCGACGTCGCGCAGGAGACGATCAAGGTCCGCGGCGAGCCCGACGCGAGCGTCACCGTCCGCAGGACGATCTGGGGGCCTGTCGCGGCGCGGCCGCTCCTCGGAGCGCCGGTCGCGATCCGCTGGACGGCGCTCGATCCCGAGGGCGTCGACCTCGGGATCCTCGAGATGGATCGGGTCCGGAGCGTCGACGAGGCCGTCGCCGTGATGAGCGCCGCCGGCGGGCCCGGGTGCAACGTCCTCTTGGCCGATCGGGACGGCCGCGTGGCGTGGACGGTGACGGGGCGCATGCCCCGGCGAAGCGGGTTCGACGGCTCGGTCAGCGTCTCCTGGGCGGACGGGCGCGCCGGCTGGGACGGCTACCTGGCCCCCGCCGCGCTGCCGCGCATCGTCGATCCGCCGTCGGGGTTCGTCGTCAACGCCAACCACCGCATGCCGCTCGCCCAGGGCGCGCCGGTGCTCGCTCGCGACCACGCGAACGGCTACCGCGCCTACCGCATCACCGAGCGCCTGCGCGAAACGCACCCGGTCGCCGAGGCGGACATGTTCCAGCTGCAGCTCGATACGCGGGCCGAGTTCTTCGGCTTCTACCGCGACCTCGCGCTGCGCGTGCTCACCGAAGAGGCCGTGTCGAGGCGGCCGGCGCTCGCCGAGGCGCGGCGCGCGGCGGCCGCGTGGGACGGCCGGGCGGACGCGTCCAGCGTCGGGCTGCCGCTCCTGGCGCGGTTCCGGCGCGTCCTGACCGACGACGTGTTCGCCGCGTGGCTCGGCGCGAGCCGCGCCGCCGAGCCGGACCTCACGCTCGCGCCGCCCGACATCGACACGCCCCTCCAGCGCGCCCTCGAGGCGCGTTCAGCGGATCTGGTGCCTGCGCCGGCGGGCGGCTGGGACGCGTTCGTCCTCGGGGCGCTGGAGAAGGCCATGATGGCGGTGAAGCAGGAGAACGGCGGGCTGCCCCTCGACCAGATCGAGTGGGGCGCGGTGAGCCGGGTGCGGATCGCGCACCCGCTCGGCGCGAGCCCGGAGCTCGCCGCGCTCCTCAACATGCCTGACGAGCCGCTCCCGGGGTGCAGCGTCTGCGTGCGCCTCTCGAGCCGCACGGTCGCCGCGAGCGAGCGGCTCGTCGTCTCGCCGGGCCACGAGCAGGACGGCATCCTGCACATGCCAGCAGGCCAGTCAGGCGACCCGCTGTCGCCCCACTACCGCGATCAGCAGCGCGCCTGGGTCGACGGGCGCCCGCTGCCGCTCCTGGCGGGGCCGGCCGAACACACGATCACGCTCGTTCCCGAGCGACGCTGACGTCATCACCACATCTCGAAACGGAGGAGTCCATGGCCAACGATGAACGCGAAGACAACACCATTTACAAAGTCGTCGTGAACCACGAGGAGCAGTACTCGATATGGCCCGAGTACCGCGAAAACCCCCTCGGCTGGCGCGACGCGGGCAAGACCGGCACGAAGGCCGAGTGCCTCGAGCACATCAAGGAGGTCTGGACCGACATGCGGCCGCTCAGCCTGCGCAAGCAGATGGAGGAGGGCCGGCCGTCGTGACCGCCTCGAGCGCTCTGCCACAGCGCGAGGCGCCCGAGGGCGCGGCGCGGAGCGATGCGGCAGGCCTGTCGCGATCGTTCTTCCCGGGCGACGCCCTGCCGCTCGTCGTGGGCCCGCTCGGCCGCGGCGACGCGGCGGGCGTGCCCGCGCTGGCCGCGGCCATCCGGGCGTGCGCGGAAGAGGAGCTGATCCGGCACGGAGCTGTGCTGTTCCGCGGCTTCCCTGTCCAGTCGCTCGCCGATTTCCACGCCTTCGTCCGGATCGTGACGCCGGAGCTCCTCGATTACACGTTCGGGTCGACGCCGCGCTCCCACGTGCAGGACCGGATCTACACGTCGACGGAGTACCCGGCTCACCAGCACATCCCCCTCCACAACGAGCAGTCGTACACGCTCGATTGGCCGCTCAAGATCTGGTTTCACTGCGCGCAGGCCGCGCCCGAGGGGGGGAGCACCCCGATCGCGGACAGCCGCGAGGTCTTCCGGCGCATCCCTCCCCGGATACGGGAGCGGTTCGCGGCGAAGAAGGTGATGTACGTCCGCAACTACGGAAACGGCCTGGACCTGCCGTGGCAGAAGGTCTTCGGCACCGACGACCGGGCCGAGGTCGAGCGCTTCTGCCAGGCGGCAGGCATCGAGTGCGTGTGGAAGGCCGACGGCGAGCTGCGCACACGCCAGGTGTGCCAGGCCGTGGCCACCCACCCGCGCACCGGAGAGCAGGTGTGGTTCAACCAGGCTCACCTGTTCCACGTCTCCAACCTGGACCCGGCCGCGCGGGAGGCGCTCCTCTCGATCTTCGCCGAGGAAGACCTGCCCCGCAACGCCATGTACGGAGACGGATCGCCCATCGAGGGCGCCGCGCTCGACGAGATCCGCGAGGTGTACAGGCAGCTCGCCGTGGAGTTCGCCTGGCAAGAGGGGGACGTGCTCCTCGCGGACAACATGCTGGTCGCCCACGGGCGCGCGCCCTACCGCGGCCCGCGCAAGGTCCTTGTAGCCATGGCCGAGCCGTACCGGGCCAAAGCCTCCTGAGGTTCTTTCATGCGTGAGGATGTCTTCGTTTTTCCGATGAGCTTCGTCCAGGAGCGGCTGTGGTTTCTCGCCCAGCTCGAGCCGGAGAGCGCCTCTTACAACCTGGCCACCGCCGTGCGGCTCGCCGGGTCGCTCGACGTCTCCCTGGTAGAGCGGTGCGTCTCCGAGATCGTGCGCCGGCACGAGGTCCTGCGCACGACGTTCGACGTCGTCGACGGGCAGCCCTCGCAGATCGTCCACGCCGACGGGGCGCCGCGGATCGAGCGGATCGACCTCGGCGCCCTGCCCGCGGCGCAACGGGACGCCGAGGTCCGGCGCCTGATCGAGCGCGAGGCGCGGCGGCCGTTCGACACGGCGAGCGGCCCGCTCCTCCGGCTCACGCTCCTGCGGCTCGGATCGGAAGAACACATCCTCCTCTGGGTCGTGCACCACCTCGTCTTCGACGGGTGGTCCACGAGCCTCGTCCTCGCGGAGTTCGCCGCGCTGTACACGGCGTTCTCCGCGGGCCGGCCCGCCGCGCTCGGCGACCTGCCGCTGCAGTACGCGGACTTCGCGCACTGGCAGCGCGAGCGCGTGGAAGGCGGGCTGCTCGAGGCCCAGGTCGCCTACTGGAAGAGGCAGCTCGGGGGGCAGCCCGGGCTGCTGGCGCTGCCCGCGGATCGGCCGCGGCCCGCGCTCCAGCGCTTCCGGGGGGCGCGGCGCTTCTTCCGCGTGCCGGGCGCGCTCGCCGCCGCGCTCGGCGCCCTCGCGCGGCGCGAGGAGACGACCCTGTTCGCTGTGCTGATGGCGGGGTTCCAGGCCCTCCTCGCCCGCCGCGCGGGGACGTTCGATATCAGCGTGGGCACGCCGGTGACGAACCGGAGCCGGGCCGAGCTGGAAGGGCTGGTCGGCTGCTTCGCCAACACCGCCGTGGTCCGCGCCGACCTCTCCGGGGATCCGCCGTTCGCGGCGCTGCTCGCCCGGGTCACGGGGGCCGTGCGCGAGGCGCAGGCGCACCAGGAGGTGCCGTTCGATCAGGTGGTGGAGGCCGTGAGCCCGGTCCGGGACCTGAGCCACGCGCCGCTCTGCCAGGTGATGTTCGCGCTCCAGCCGGCGCTCAGGCAGCCCCTCGCGATACCGGGCCTCGAGGTGCGCCTGCTCGATCTGGACGTGGGCGGCGCCCAGTTCGATCTCTCGCTCAACCTCGCGCCCGACGAGGATGGGCTGGCAGGCGCCCTCGAATACGACACGGACCTGTTCGACGCGGGCACGATCGCGCGGATGGCCGATGAGCTGCTGCGCCTGCTCGCAGGCGCGGCGGCGAGCCCGGCGACGCGCCTGTCGGAGCTGCCGCTGCTCGCGACCGAAGAGCGGCGGCAGGTGCTCGAGTGGGGCACGGCGGGGGCGCCCGGCGAAACCCCGCGGGCGGCGCGCGCCGCGCACGCTGCACACGCTGCACACCGGAGCTTCGAGGAGCAGGCCGCGCGGGCGCCCGAGGCGACGGCCGTGGTCCACGAGGCGCAGCAGATCACGTACGGCGAGCTCGATCGGACGGCCAACCAGCTGGCGCAGCTCCTCCGGCGGCGCGGGGTGGGGCCGGAGGTCCGCGTGGGCATCTGCCTGCCGCGCTCGATCGGGAGGATCGCCGCCGTGCTGGGCGCGCTGAAGTCGGGCGGCGCCTTCGTCCCGCTCGACCCCGACCTCCCCCGGGAGCGGATCGCCGAGGCGATCGGCAGCGCCGGGGTCCGCGTGGTGATCGCGCAGGGCGACGCGGCGGCCGAGCCGCCCCCCGGCGTCGACATCGTCCACCTGGACGCGGCCTGGACGTGCGTGCTCGACGAGCCGTCCACGCCGCCGGCCGGCGAGCCGGCGCCCGAGCAGGCGGCGTGCGTGCGCGCGACCTCCGGCGCGGCGGGAACGCCCGAGAGCGTCGTGGTGCCGCACCGGGCGATCGCGGGCTTCGCCGATGCCGCGGCGGCGGCCTACGAGATCTCGCAGGACGACCGCGTGCTGGAGCTCGCGTCGCCGAGCCTCGACGCGAGCGCGGTGGAGATGTTTGCGTGCCTCGCGCGGGGCGCGACGCTCGTGCTGCCCACGGCGGCCGCGCTCGGGTCCGCGGCCGGGCTCCTCGCGGCGTGCGGAGCGTCTCGCGTGACCGTGGCGGTGCTGCCGACCCTTGTCTGGCACCGCGTCGTCGCGGGGCTCGACGAGGGCCTGGCGCTGCCGTCGTGCCTCCGGCAGGTCGTCATCACCGGCGAGGCGGCCTTGCCCGCGCGCGTGCGCGCCTTCCGCGCGTCGCCGGGGGCCGCGCGGGTCCGGCTCTTGAACGCCTACGGCGCGGCCGAGACCACGGCGACGGCGGCGGCGTGTGAGCTGACGGCCGCGGACCCGCGCGACGGGTGGGCGGTCGCCGTCGGCCGGCCGCTCGCGGGCGTGCGAGCCCACGTGCTCGATCCCGCCGGTCAGCCGGTGCCGGCCGGCGTCGTCGGAGAGCTGTACCTCGGAGGCCAGGGGCTCGCGCGCGGGTACTGGGCGCGCCCGGATGTCACCGCGGAGCGCTTCGTCCCCGATCCGTTCGCGGATCAGCCGGGAGAGCGGCTCTACCGGACCGGGGACCGGGCGCGGTGGCGGGCCGACGGGCAGCTCGAGCTCGCCGGCCGCGTGGATCACCAGGTGAGCCTGCGCGGCTTCCGGATCGACCCCGGGGAGGTCGAGGCGCGCCTCGCCGAGCTGCCCGGGGTGCGCGAGGCGGTCGTGATCGCGCGGCAGGACCGGCCGGAGGAGCGGCGGCTCGTGGCGTACGTCACGGCCGGCGCGGACGTGGCGCCGGAGGAGCTCCGGCGCGCGCTGAAGGAGCGGCTGCCGGACTACATGGCGCCCTCGGCGCTCGTGGCGCTGAAGGAGCTGCCCCGCACGCCGCGCGGCAAGATCGACCGGCGCGCGCTGCCGGCGCCGATCGAGGCGAGCGGCGAGGCCACGGCGCCGCGCACGGAGGCCGAGGCGACGCTCGCGGGGATCTGGGCGGAGCTCCTCGGGAAGCAGGCCGTCGGGGTCCAGGAGAACTTCTTCGAGCTGGGCGGCGACTCGATCCTCGCGCTCCAGGTCGTCTCGCGCGCGCGGGCCGCGGGCCTCTCGCTCACGCCCCGGCAGGTCTTCCAGCACCAGACGATCGCCGGTCTGGCCGCTGCCGCGGCGTCGGGCTCGGCGCCGGCCGCGGACGCGCGGACCGCGACGCCGCTCCCCGGCGACGCGCCGCTCACGCCCGTCCAGCGCTGGTTTTTCGAGCTCGGCGGGCCGAACCCGCACCACTGGAACCAGACGGTGCTGCTCGAGCTGCGGCAGCGGGTCTCCGTCGAGGCGCTCACGGCCGCGATCGAGGCGGCGGTCGAGCATCACGGCGCGCTCCGGCTGCGGTTCACGCGCGAGGAGGGCGGGTGGAGCCAGTACTTCGCGGACTCGCCCCCCGCGGCCGTCGCGCGGGTCGATCTCTCGGACCTGCCCGCCGAGGCGCAACCCGCGGCGCTGGCCCGCGCGGCAGCGGAGCACCAGGCGCGTCTCCACCTGGCCGACGGGCCGGTCCTCCGCGCGGTGCTGTTCGATCTGGGCCCGGAGCGCCCCGGCCGGCTCCTCCTCGTCGCCCATCACCTCGTGATCGACGCGGTCTCCTGGCGGATCCTGATCGAGGATCTCCAGACCGCCTGCCAGCAGCACGCGCGCGGCGAAGCGATCCGGCTCCCCGAGGAGGTCGTCTCGTTCGGTGAATGGGCCTGGCGCCTGTTCACGCAGGCCCAGTCCGAGGAGGTGACCCGACAGGCGCAGGCGTGGCTCGCCGCGAGCCGCCCCGCGAGGGCGCTGCCCGCCGACGATCCGGCCGGCGCGTCGCTCGAAGCGGACACCGTCTCGCTGACCCGGTTCCTCGACGCCGAGGACACGCGCGCGCTGCTGCAAGCCGCGCCCGCGTACCGGCTCCGCGTGGACGAGGTGCTGCTCGCGGCGTTCGCCGGAGCGCTCGCGCAGTGGACGGGTGATCCCGCGGTGCTCCTCGATCTGGAGGGGCACGGGCGCGACGCGCTCGACGACCTGGACCTCTCCCGCACGGTGGGGTGGTTCACGAGCATCTTCCCCGTCCGGCTGGAGATCCCGGCCGGCGCGGCGCCCGAGCGCGCGCTCGAGGCGCTGAAGGAGCAGCTCCGCGCGGCCCCGCAGGGCGGCGCCACGTACGGGATGCTCCGGTACCTGAGCGAGGACGCGCAGGCGGCGCCGCTCCGGGAGCGCGCCGCGGCGCAGGTGCGCTTCAACTACCTCGGGCGGTGGGACGATCTCTTCGCGTCGAGCCCGCTGTTCGCGCACGCGGAGGGCGACGTGGGGCGCAACCAGGATCCGCGCGCGCCGCGGGGCTACGAGCTGGAGGTCGACGCGGCCATCGTCGGCGGGTGCCTCCGGGTGATGTGGGGCCATAGCGGCGCCCGCTACCGGCCCGAGACGGTGGCGCGCCTCTTCGAGGACTTCGCGGCGCGGCTGCGCGCCCTCGTCGCGCGCGGCGCCGCCCCCGAGGCCGGCGCCTATAGCCCCTCGGACTTCCCCCTCGCGCGGCTCGATCAGGCCAGGCTGGACCGCCTGCTGGGGCCTGGCCACGACGTCGAGGACGTCTATCCCCTGAGCCCGCTCCAGCAAGGGCTGCTGTTCCATAGCCTGTGGGAGCCCGGCTCCGGCGTCTACGTCGAGCAGGTGACGTGCAGGCTGGAGGGGGCGCTCGACGTCGATGCGTTCCGCGAGGCCTGGCAGGCCGTGGCCCTGCACCACGGCGTCCTGCGCACGACCTTCGCGTGGGAAGGCGCCGACGAGCCGCTCCAGGTCGTGCGGCGCGGGGCGGCGGTGGCGGTCGAGATCGAGGACTGGCGCGGCGCGCGTAACGTCGGAGCCGAGGCGCAGCGGGCGCGCCTGGAGGCCCGGATCGAAGCGGATCGCGCGAGGGGCTTCGATCTCGCCCGGGGCCCGCTGATGCGCGTCGCGCTCCTGCGCGTGGCCGACGAGGCCTACCAGTTCCTCTGGAGCCACCATCACCTCCTCCTCGACGGGTGGGCGGCGTCCCTCGTCCTGCAGGACGCCTTCGCCGCGTACGAGGCCCTGCGCGCCGGCCGGCCGGCCGCGCTGTCGCCTCGCCCGCGTTACCGCGAGTACATCGGCTGGCTGCGCGAGCGGGACGCGAGCGCCGACGAGGGGTTCTGGCGGGGCGCGCTCGCAGGCTTCAGCGCGGCGACGCCGCTTCCCCTGGAGCGCGTCCCGGAGGCCGAGGAGGCGAGCGGCCACGGGGCGACGATCGTGTCGCTGCCGGAGCCGGTCACGGCGCGCCTCCAGCGCTTCGCGCAGCAGCACCGCGTGACGCTGAGCACGCTGGTCCAGGCCGCCTGGGCGCTCCTGCTCAGCCGAGCTGCCCGCACCGACGACGTTGTCTTCGGCGTCACGGTGGCAGGGCGGTCGGCCCCGCTCGCCGGCATCGACGCGATGGTCGGGATCTTCATCAACACGCTGCCGCTGCGCGTGGCGGTGCCGCAGGCGGCGACCGTCGCCGACTGGCTGCGCGATCTCCTGAGGACGACCACCGATCTCGGCCCGCACGAGCACACGCCGCTGGCCCAGGCGCGGGGCTTCAGCGCGGTGCCGGCGGGACAACCGCTCTTCGAGAGCCTCGTCGTCTTCGAGAACTATCCCACCGATCCTCGGACCCAGCAGGGGTTGCCCGGGCTCGCGGTCCGCGACGTCGCGTTCGCGGACCAGACCAACTACCCGCTCACCCTGGCCGCCTTGCCGGGGGCTCGGCTCCAGCTGCGCCTGTCCTACGATCGGCGGCGGTTCGACGAGGAGGTCGCCTCACGCCTCCTCGGCCTCGTGGAGGTGGCGCTCCGGCAGATCGTCAGCCGCCCCGAGGCGCGGGTCGGCGAGCTGTCGCTCGTCGGCGAGCTGGAGTCGAGGCGCGTCGTGACGGAATGGAACGCGACCGAGCGCGCGTATCCGGGCGAGCGGCACGTCCACGAGCTCTTCGAGGCGCAGGCGGCGCGGACGCCCGACGCGGCGGCCGTGATCTTCGGCGAGCGGCGGCTCAGCTACCGAGAGCTCAACGCGCGCGCCAACCGCGTGGCGCACGCGCTCGGGAAGCGCGGCGTGGGGCCGGACGTGCTCGTGGCCATCGCCGCGGAGCGCTCCGTCGAGCTGGTCGTCGGGCTGCTCGGCATCCTGAAGGCCGGCGGGGCTTACGTGCCCATCGATCCCGATTACCCGGCCGATCGTATCGCCTACATGCTCGAGGACGCGGCCGCGCCGGTCCTGCTGAGCCAGCGGCCCGTCGCCTCGCGCCTGCCGCCCCACCGCGCCCAGGTGCTGTGCCTGGACGCGGATCGCGCCAAGATCGACAAGGAGCCGGCCACCAATCCCGCCGTGGCCGTCTCGCCGGACAACCTCGCTTACACCATCTACACCTCGGGCTCGACCGGCAGGCCCAAGGGCGCCGGCAACAGCCACCGTGGCCTGCTCAACCGCCTGCACTGGATGCAGGAGCGTTACGGCCTCACCCCGCAAGATCGGGTGTTGCAGAAGACGCCCTTCAGCTTCGATGTCTCGGTCTGGGAGTTCTTCTGGCCCTTGATGATCGGCGCCGGCCTCGTCGTCGCGAAGCCCCGCGATCACCGCGACGGCGAGCGGCTCGTCGAGCTGATCACGCGGAACGGCGTCACCACGCTGCACTTCGTCCCGCCCATGCTCCAGGCCTTCCTGGAGACGCCCGACGTGGCCTCGTGCCGGTCGCTGCGCCGGGTCATCTGCAGCGGCGAGGCGCTGCCGGCGGAGCTCGCGCGGCGGTGCTTCGAGCGACTGCCGGACGCCGAGATCCACAACCTCTACGGGCCCACCGAGGCGTCCATCGATGTCACCTTCTGGGCCTGCCAGCGGGAGGACACCTCCGCCTCGGTGCCCATCGGGTACCCCATCGCCAACACGCAGATTTACCTGCTCGACCGCCATGGCCAGCCCGTGCCCGCGGGCGTCGCCGGCGAGCTCCACATCGGCGGCGTCGGCCTCGCCCGCGGCTATCACCGGCGGCCCGACCTGACCGCGGAGCGCTTCGTGCCCGATCCGTTCGGCTCCGCCCCCGGAGGGCGGCTGTACAGGACTGGCGATCTCGCGCGCCACAGGCCCGACGGAGCCATCGAGTTCCTCGGCCGCCTCGATCACCAGGTCAAGATCCGCGGCCTGCGCATCGAGCTCGGCGAGATCGAGGCGCGCCTGCTCCAGCACCCCGGCGTCGGCGAGGCCGTCGTCCTCGCCCGCGACGAGGCCCACGGCGGAAAGCGCCTCGTCGCCTACGTCGCCGGCCGCGACGGCGCGGCGCTCGATCCGAAGTCGCTCCGGGCCTGGCTCGCCGAGGCCCTCCCGGCCTACATGGTGCCCGCGCCGATCCTCGTGCTCGAGCGGCTGCCGCTGTCGCCCAACGGCAAGGTCGACCGCCGCGCCCTCCCCGCCCCCGAGCAGCTCGACGCGCCGGCCCATCGCCCCCACGTCGCGCCGCGGACCGAGCCGGAGCGCTTCCTCGCGGAGGTCTGGGCCGAGGTGCTGCGCCGCGAGCAGGTCGGCGTCGAAGACGACTTCTTCGAGCTCGGCGGGGACTCCATCGTCACGCTGCAGATCATCGCGCGCGCCGCCCAGCGCGGGCTGCGGCTGACGCCCAAGCAGATCTTCACGCGCCGCACGATCGCCGCGCTCGCCGGCGATCTCGCCGCGGCGCAGGTCGCGCCCCTGCCGCCCGCCCCGCCCGTCGAGATCGCGCCGTTCAGCCTCGCCCGGCTGGAGCGGGCGCAGCTCGACGCCTTGCTGCAGGCCGACGACGGCATCGAGGACGTGGTCCCCGCGTCCCCGGTGCAGCAGGGCATGCTCTTCCACTCGCTCCTCACGCCGGAGGACAGCCCGTACTTCAACCAGATCGTCTGCCGGTTCACGCAGGGCCTGGACGTCGAGGCCTTCTCGCGGGCCTTCGAGGTCCTCGGCGCGCGCCACGCCATCCTGCGGACGGGCTTCCTCACCGGCGTCGAGGAGCCGCACCAGGTCGTGCGGCGCGCCGCGCGCCTGCCCCTCGAGGTCCTCGACTGGCGCGAGATCCCGGAGGCCGAGCAGGCGGCGGCGCTCGAGCGCTTCCTCCGGGACGATCGCCGGCGGGGCCTTTGCTTCGAGGAGCCGCCGCTCCTGCGGGTCTCGGTGCTGCGCCTCTCGGAGCGCGTCGACCAGATCGTCTGGAGCGTCCACCACGCGCTGCTCGACGGCTGGTGTCAGGGGCTGATCCTCGAGGAGTGGCTGACCTGCTACGACGAGGCGCGCCGCGGCGCGCTCCGCGCGCGGGAGGAAGCGCCGCCCTACAAGCGCTACGTCGCGTGGCTCGAGCGGCAGGACATGGCGGCCGCCGAGGCCTTCTTCCGGGCTCACCTGAAGGGGCTGACGGCGCCGACCCCGCTGCCGGCGGGTCACGTCGAGCGGGCCGACGCCGCGGCGCCCGGGTTCCGCGAGCACCGCGCGCGGCTCACGCCCGGCGCGACGAGGGCGCTCCAGGGCCTCGCGCAGGCGCAGGGGGTGACGCTCAACACCGCCGTACAGGCCGCGTGGGCGCTGCTCCTGGCCCGCGAGAGCGGCGCGCCGGACGTGCTCTTCGGCGTCACCGTGGCCGGCCGCCCCGCCGATCTGCCCGAGGCCGGATCCATCATGGGCGTGTTCATCAACTCGCTCCCCCTGCGCCTCCGCGTCGACCCGGAGGCGGGGCTCGCCCCGTGGCTCCGCGGGATCCAGGAGCTCAACCTCGAGCTGCGCCAGCACGAGCACAGCCCGCTCGTGCAGGTGCAGCAATGGAGCGACGTGGCGCGGGGCGCGCCGCTCTTCGAGTCGCTGCTCGTGTTCCAGAACTACCCCATCGACGAGGCCGTCGACGCGCACCGGCGCGCCCTCGGGATCGAGGTGAGCACGGCGGAGGCCTGGACGAACTACCCGCTCACCGTCGCCGTCGTCCCCGGCGACGAGCTCGCGCTGTCGCTCTCGTTCGACACGCGGCGCCTCGACGAGGGGACCGTCGCCCGCCTGGCCGCGGACATGTGCGGCCTGCTCGAGCGCATCGCCGGCCACCCCGAGGCACGGCTCCTGGAGGTCGCGGCCCTCGGGGACGGGGAGCGGGAGCGGCTCGCCGCAGCGTGGCGCGCGGCGCCGCAGGCCGGCGATCCGGCGCTGTCGCCGGACGGCGAGCGGCGCCGGATCGCCGGGCCCGCGCCGGGGGCCGCCGCGCGCGCGGCGGGCGATCGGCCCCGCACGGCGACGGAGGAGGCCGTCGCCGGGATCTGGGCCGACGTGCTCGGCCAGCAGGCCGCCGGCGTGGACGAGAGCTTCTTCGAGATCGGAGGGCACTCGCTCCTCGCGACGCGCGTGATCTCCCGCGTCCGCGCCGCTTTCGAGGTCGAGCTGCCGCTCAGGTCCCTCTTCGATCACCCGACTGTCGCCGCGCTCGCCCGCGCGGTGGACGAGGCCGTGCGGCAGCAGCAGGGCGTGGCGCTGCCGCCGATCACCGCGCAGCTCACGGGGCAAACGGATGACAGCGCGCCGCCGCTCTCGTTCGCCCAGCAGCGCCTGTGGTTCCTGGCCCAGCTCGAGCCGACCGCGGCCTCGTACAACATCCCGGCGGCCGTGCGGCTCGCCGGCCCGCTCGACGTGGACCGGCTGAGGCGCGGGTTCGAGGCGGTGGTCCGCCGGCACGCGTCGATGCGCACGACGTTCGCGGAGATCGACGGCGGGCCCGTGATGATCGTCCACGCGGAGCAGCCTGTCGCGCTCTCGATCACGGACCTCCGCGCCCTGCCCGCCGAGGAGCGGGACGCAGCGGCGCGGCGAGCGCTCGAGGCGGAAGCCAGCCGCGCCTTCGACCTGACCGAGGGGCCGCTGTTCCGGATCACGCTGCTCCGCCTCGGCGAGCGCGAGCACACGCTGCTCGTCGTCCTCCACCACATCGTGTCGGACGGGTGGTCCTTGAGCCTCCTGGTCGACGAGGTGATGGAGCTCTACGCCGCCGACGCGGAGGGCCGGGCCGCGGCGCTCCCGGAGCTCCCGGTCCAGTACGGCGACTACACGCGCTGGCAGCGCGAATGGCTCGACGGGCCCGCGCTCGACCAGCAGCTCGCCTACTTCCTGCAGCGGCTCGGGAGCGAGCCGGCCGCGCTGTCGCTCCCCACCGACCGGCCGCCGCCCGCGGCGCAGTCCTACCGGGGGGCCAGGTACGCCTTCGCGCTCCCCACCGAGCTCTCGGCCCAGCTCCTCGCGCTCGCGCGGCAGCAAGGCGTCACGCCGTTCGTGCTGCTCCTGGCCGTGTTCCAGGCGCTGCTGGCGAAGTACAGCGGTCGGACCGACCTGTGGATCGGGACGCCGGTGGCCAACCGCGCCCGCCTCGAGGTCCAGGACCTGATCGGCTTCTTCGTCAACACGCTCGTGCTGCGCGCCGACCTGTCCGACGACCCGCGGCTCACGGACCTGCTCCCGCGCGTCCGCGAGGAGGTGCTGGGCGCGCAGGCGCACCAGGACCTGCCGTTCGAGCACCTCGTGAGGGCGCTGCGCCCGGCCCGGGATCTCGGCCGAAGCCCGCTGTTCCAGGTCATGTTCACGCTCCATCAGCCGCCGCCGCAGGCGGCGCCGATCGCCGGCCTCGAGGTGCGGCCCCTCGAGGTGGATCCCGGGAGCGCGCAGTTCGATCTCTCGCTCGACATGACGCTGGCGTCGGGCGAGCTGAGCGGCTCGTTCGAGTACAGCACGGACCTGTTCGATCGGTCGACGATCGAGCGGATGGCCCAGCACCTCGAGCGGCTGCTCGCGGCGGCGGCCGCGCGCCCGGCGGCGCGCCTCTCCGAGCTGTCGATGCTCGCGCCGGCGGAGCGCGCGCGCGTGCTCGAGTGGGGCAGCGCCGCGGCGCCGGACCGGGCGCCGCGCCTCGTGCACCGGCGGTTCGAGGAGCAGGCGGCGCGCGCGCCCGAGGCCGTGGCCGTCGTCCACGAGCAGCGGTCCCTCTCGTACGCGGAGCTCGATCGGCGCGCCAACCAGCTCGCGCACCTCCTGCGGCGCCGCGGCGTCGGGCCGGAGGTCCGCGTCGGCGTGTGCCTGCCGCGCTCGACCGAGATGATCGCCGCCGTCCTCGGGGTGCTCAAGGCCGGCGGCGCCTACGTCCCGATCGACCCCAGCACCCCGGACGAGCGCGTCGCCGTGATGGTCGCCGACGCGGGCATCCGCGTCGTCCTCGCCGGGCAGGAGACGGCCGGCGACCTGCCCGGCGGCCTGGAGCTCGTCCGCCTCGATCCCGGCTGGGCATGCCTGGAGGGCGAGCCCGCGACGCCGCCTCCGGGCGAGGCGGCGCCCGAGCAGACGGCCTACATCCTCTACACCTCCGGGTCGACGGGGACGCCGAAGGGCGTCGTGATCCCGCACCGGGCACTCGCGAGCTTCGTCGACGTCGCGGCGGTCGATTACGAGATCTCGTCGAGCGACCGGGTGCTGCAGTTCGCGTCGCTGAGCTTCGACGCGAGCGCGGAGGAGATCTTCCCGTGCTTCGCCCGAGGCGCGACGCTCGTGCTGCGCACCGACGCGATGCTCGAGTCCGTGGCCGGGTTCCTCGCGTCGTGCGGCGCGTGGGGCGTGACCGCGGCGGTGCTGCCGACCATGTACTGGCACCGCGTCGTCGCGGAGCTCGGCGCGGGCGCGGCCCTGCCGCCGTGCCTCCGGCAGATCGTCATCACCGGCGAGGCGGCCTTGCCCGAGCGGGTGAGCGCCTGGCGGGCGTCGCCCGAGGCCTCGCGCGTCCGCCTCCTGAACGCCTACGGCCCGACCGAGACCACGGTGACCGCGACGGTCAGCGACCTGTCGGCCGCCGCGGACCCGCGCGACGCGTGGGCGGTCCCCATCGGCCGGCCGCTCGCGAACACGCGCGCGTACGTGCTCGATCACACGGGGCAGCCGGCGCCGGCCGGCGTGGTCGGAGAGCTGTACCTCGGGGGCGAAGGGCTCGCGCGCGGGTACTGGGCGCGCCCGGAGCTGACCGCGGAGCGCTTCGTCCCCGATCCGTTCTCGGACCGCCCCGGCGCTCGGCTCTACCGCACCGGCGACCTCGCCCGCTGGCGCGCCGACGGCCAGCTCGAGTTCGGCGGGCGCGTCGATCACCAGGTCAAGCTGCGCGGCATCCGCATCGAGCTCGGCGAGATCGAGGCGCGGCTCGCGGAGCACGCCGCGGCGAGCGAGGTCGCGGTGCTGGCCCGCGAGGACGAGCCGGGCGCGAAGCGGCTCGTGGCCTACGTCGTCCCCTCCGATCCGGCCCCGGCCGCGGACGAGCTGCGCGCCTTCCTGCAGGCGCGGCTGCCCGACTACATGGTGCCGTCGGCCTTCGTCTTCTTGCCGGCGCTCCCCCACACGACGAACGGCAAGGTGAACCGGCGCGCGCTCCCGGCGCCGGCGCGCAACGAGGCCGAGCGCGCCGCGCCCCGCGAGGCCGTGGAGGCAGAGCTCGCGAAGATCTGGGCCGACGTGCTCGGGCACGACACGGTCGGCATCCACGACAACTTCTTCGAGGTCGGCGGCGACTCCATCCTGAGCCTCCAGGTCGTGGCGCGCGCCCGCGAGGCCGGGCTGCAGATCACCCCGCGGCAGATCTTCCTGCACCAGACCATCGCGGCGCTGGCCCCCGTCGCGGGGCGCGCGGCCACGGGCCCGACGGCGGAGCAGGGGCGCGTGACCGGCCAGGCGCCGCTCACGCCGATCCAGCGCTGGTTCTTCGCGCAGCCGTTCCCCAACCCGCACCACTGGAACCAGTCCGTCCTGCTCGCGCTGCTGGGGCCGCTCGACTGGGCGCCCGTGGCGGCGGCGGTGCCGGCGTTGCTCGACCACCACGACGCCCTCCGCCTGCGCTTCCTGCGGGACGGGGCGGGGTGGCGGCAGGTCCATGCGCCTGAAGAGCTCGCCCAGGTCGCGCAGCGCGAGGACCTCTCCGCGGTGCCCGACGCGGAGCTGCCGGCGGCCATCGCGGAGCGCGCCGCCCGGTGGCAGGCCGACCTGAGCCTGACGGGCGGCCCGCTCTTCCGTGTGATCGGGTTCGACCTTGGACCCCGCCGCCCGGGGCGGCTGCTGCTCATCGCGCATCACCTCGTTGTCGACGGCGTCTCGTGGAGGATCCTCCTCCAGGATCTGGAGACCGCCTGCGAGCAGGCGCGGCGAGGCGAGCCGATCCGGCTGCCCGCCAAGACGAGCTCGTACAAGCGGTGGGCCGAGCGCCTGGAGGCCGCGGCGAAGGGCCCGGCGCTCGAGCGCGAGGCGGCGTTCTGGCTCGATCTGCCGTGGGATCGCGTGGCCTCGCCGGTCCCGGACGATCCTTCGGGCGAGCGGTCCGAGGCGGTCATGTCCAGCGTCGCGATCGCGCTCGGCGACGTGGAGACGCGCGCGCTCCTCGAGGACGTCCCCGAGGTGTACCGGACGCGGATCGAGGAGGTCTTGCTGACGGCGCTCTCGCTGGCCCTCGCGCGATGGACCGGCGGCGGCGCGGTGGCGATCGACGTCGAGGGCCACGGGCGCGAGGAGCTCGACGGCGAGGACCTCGACCTGTCGCGCACCGTCGGCTGGTTCACGAGCGTCTATCCGGTGCTGCTCGAGGTCGCGCCGGACGCGGCGCCGGGCGCCGTGCTCAAGGCGGTGAAGGAGCAGGTCCGCCGCATCCCGCGGCGCGGCCTCCCCTACGGCGCGGTGCGGGAGCTCGGCGCGGGGGCGCTCGCGGACCGGCTGCGCCGCCTGCCGACGCCCGGCGTCTGCTTCAACTACCTGGGCCAGTGGGACCAGGTGGTCGGCGCCGGCGCGCGCGTCTCCGTGGCCGCGGAGTCGTCCGGCCCCGAGCACGACCCGCGAAGCCTGCTCCCGTACGAGATCGAGATCGACGCGTCGGTGTACGGCGGCCGCCTCGAGGCGACCTTCCGCTACAGCGTCGCGCGCTACCGGCAGGAGACGATCGCGGCGGTCGGCGCGATGTGGCGCGACGCGCTGAGAGGGCTGATCGCCCACTGCCTGTCACCCGGCGCCGGCGGCTACACGCCGGCGGACTTCACCGATGTCGCGCTCGCGGCGGACGAGCTGGACTCCATCCTCGAACGACTGGACTGAGACCATGGCGAACAACAAGAAAGACGTTGAGTCGATTCACTACCTCTCCCCGCTCCAGCAGGGATTGCTCTTTCACGCGGTCTCGGACCGGTCCGCCGACCCGTACTTCGTCCAGACGTCCTTCGTGCTGGAGGGGCGGCTCGACGTCGGCACCTTCGAGCGCTCATGGCAGATGCTCGCGGAGCGGCACCCGATCCTGCGCACCGGCTTCGTCTGGGAGGGCGTCGCCAGGCCGGTGCAGGTCGTCCGCCCGCGGGCGACGATCCCGGTGGCGCACCACGACCTCCGCGGGCTCGCCGCGGGCGACCGCGAGGCGGCGCTGGCCGAGCTCCTGGCCGCCGACCGGCGCGGCGGCTTCGATCTGCTGAAGGCCCCGCTCATGCGGCTCACGCTGGTCCGGGTCGAGGAGGACGCGTTCTATTTCATCAACAGCCATCATCACCTCCTGCTGGACGGGTGGAGCTTCGGCCTCCTGCTGAGAGAGGCCCTTGTCATCTACCGGGCGCTCGTGAGGGGCACGACCCCCGAGCTGCCGCGGCCGCGCCCGTACCGGGAGTACCTCGCGTGGGCGCAGGCCCAGGACGAAGCGGCGGCCGAGCGGTTCTTCCGCGGCGCGCTGGCCGGGTTCCGGACGCCGACGCCGCTCCCCCTGGAGGCCGCGCCCGCGGCAGGGGCGGCCGCCGCGGGCGGCGGCGCGTTCCCCTTCGGCGAGCAGGAGCTGCGCTTCTCGCGGGCCGAGGGCGACGCGCTCGCGGCCTGCGCGCGCCGGCTGCGCGTCACGGTGAACACGCTCGTGCAGGGCGCGTGGGCGCTCCTCCTGTCGCGGCACAGCGGCGAGCCCGACGTGGTCTTCGGCTCCACGGTCTCGGGCCGCCCCCCGGAGCTCCCCGGCTCCGAAGCGATCGTCGGCCTGCTGATCAACACCCTGCCGGTGCGGGTCCGCGTGGACGAGCACGAGCCGCTCGCCGCGTGGCTCTCGCGGCTGCAGGACCGGAACAGCGAGCTGCGCCAGCGCGAGTGGGCCCCCCTGTCGCTCGTCCAGCGCTGGAGCGAGGTGCCGGGCGGCCGCTCGCTCTTCGAGACGCTCGTGGTGTTCGACAGCTATCCCGAGGGGGGCGTGGGCGACGCGCTGCGCGACGTGCGCGACGTGCGCGTCCGCGCCCTGCCCCAGCCCAGCGGCGGGCGTGAGGCCGGCGCCCTGCTCACCGTCGGGCGCAACAACTACCCGCTGTCGCTCATCGTCGATCCGTCGCGCGAGCTCGGGCTCATCCTGTGCTACGAGCGCCGCCGCCTCACGCACGAGGCCGCGGCCAGCCTGCTCGGCCAGTGCCGCGCGCTGCTCGAGGCGATCGTGGCGCGGCCGCACGCCCGCCTGGCCGAGCTGCCCCTCGTGGGCGCCGCCGAGCGGCGGCGCCTGGTCACCGACCTGAACGCGACGGCCACGGCCTCCCCGCCGACCGCCTGCGTCCACGAGCTCTTCGAGGCGCACGCCGCCGCGAGGCCCGGCGCGCTCGCGGTCGCCTGCGAGGAGACCGCGCTGACCTACGGGGAGCTCGACCGGAAGGCGAACCAGCTGGCGCGGAGGCTGCGGGCGCTCGGCGTGGGGCCCGAGGACCGGGTCGTCCTGTGCATCGAGCGCTCGGCGGAGATGGTCCTCGCGCTGCTCGGCGCGCTCAAGGCCGGCGCCGCGTACGTGCCCGTCGACCCGAAGTTCCCGCGCGATCGGCTCCGCGCCGTCGTCGAGGACAGCGGCGCGCGCGTCGTTGTCACGCAGGAGCGGTGGGCCGGCGCGTTCGACGGGCCGGGGCCCGCGCTGCTCTTCCTGGACCGCGACGCGGGCGCCCTCGCGGCCGAGCCCGGCGCGCCGCTTGGACAGACGGCCCGGACCGACAACCTCGCCTACCTCATCTACACCTCGGGCTCGACCGGGCGCCCGAAGGGCGTGGCCGTCGAGCACCGGCACCTCGTGAACTACGTGCGCGGCGTGCTCGCGCGGCTGCCCCTCGCCGAGGGCGGCGGCATGGCGCTCGTCTCGACCGTGGCCGCGGACCTCGGGCACACGTCGCTCTTCGGGGCGCTCTGCTCGGGCCGCGCGCTGCACGTCCTGTCCGAGGCGCGGATCTTCGATCCCGACGCGACCGCCGAGTACATGAGCCGCCACGGGGTCGACGCGCTCAAGATCGTCCCCAGCCACCTCGGCGCGCTCCTCGAGGCCGCGCGCCCCGAGCGCGTGCTGCCGGCGCGCTGCCTCGTGGTCGGCGGGGAGGCGTCGAGCTGGGAGCTCATCGAGCGGATCCGGACGCTCGCGCCGGGCTGCACCGTCGTGAACCACTACGGCCCCACCGAGACGACCGTAGGCTCGCTCACATGGCAGATCGACCCCGCGCGCGGCCGCTCCGGGGCAACCGTGCCCATCGGCCGGCCGCTCCCCAACACCCAGGCATATGTCCTTGGTGTAAATTTCGAACCGGTGCCCGTGGGTGTGCCCGGGGAGCTCTACCTGGGCGGGGCTGGCGTGACCCGCGGCTACCATGCGCGCCCCGAGCTGACGGCGGAGCGCTTCGTGCCGGATCCGTTCGGGGGCGTCCCCGGGGGTCGGCTGTACCGCACCGGGGATCGGGCGCGCGTCCTGGCCGACGGCGCGATCGAGTTCCTCGGGCGCACCGACCACCAGATCAAGCTGCGCGGCCACCGCGTGGAGCTGGGCGAGATCGAGGCGCGCCTGCGCGAGCAGCCCGAGGTCCGCGAGGCGGTCGTGGCGGCGCGGGACGACGGCGGGGCCGCGCGCCTCGTGGCCTACGTCGTGGCCCGCGAGGCGGCGCTCGACGCGGCGGCGCTCCGCGCGCGGCTCGCGGAGCAGCTGCCCGACTTCATGGTGCCCGCCGTGATCGTGGCGCTGCCGGCGCTGCCGCTCACCGCGAACGGCAAGATCGACCGCGCGGCGCTGCCGGAGCCCGAGCGGGCGGGCGCGCCGGAGGCCGGCGGCTTCGTCGCGCCCCGGAGCGAGGTCGAGGCCATCCTGGCCAAGATCTGGGCCGACATCCTGCGCGTGGAGCGGGTCGGCATCCACGACAACTTCTTCGCCCTCGGCGGCGACTCGATCCGGAGCCTCCAGGTCATCGCGCGCGCCAACCAGCGCGGCGTCAAGCTGAGCCCGAAGGCTCTGTTCGACCACCCGACGGTGGCCGGCGCCGCGGCGGTCGCGGTCTCCTCGCCGGCGACCCCGGCCGCGGGCCCCGCCTCCGCCGCCTCCGCTGCGGGCCCGGACCAGGCCGGGGCGCCGCGGGCAGAGCCGCCCGGCGCGACGCCGCCGCCGGCGTCCCTGTTCCCGCTCAGCGGCCTCACGCAGGACGAGATCGCGCGCCACCTGCCGGATCCGTCGGGGCTCGACGACGTCTACCCGCTCTCGCCGATGCAGGAGGGCATGCTCTTCCACACCCTCCTGAACCCGGGCTCCGGCATCTACCTGATGCAGCAGCACTACGCGTGGCACGGCCCGCTCGACACCGGCCGCATCATCGAGGCCTGGCGGCGGGTGGTGGCGCGGCACCCCATGCTGAGGACGTCCTTCGCGTGGAAGGATCTCGAGCGGCCGCTCCAGATCGTCCACCGGCAGGTCGATCTCTCCGAGATCCTCCACGTCCTCGACTGGCGCGGCCAGACAGCGGCCGAGCAAGAGCAGCGCCTGACCGAGGTGCTCCGGGACGAGCTCGCCGCGGGGCTCGACATGACCCGCGCGCCGCTGATGCGGATCCGGCTGATCCGCATGGCGGACGACGGCTACCGCATCGTGCGGAGCTTCCACCACATCCTCACGGACGACTGGTGCTTCGCCGTGATGATGACCGAGTGCCTGTCGTACTACGCGGCCCTGGGCGAGGGCCGCTCGCTGGAGCTGCCCGAGCCGCGCCCGTACCGGGACTACATCGCGTGGCTCGCGCGGCAGGACCTCGCGGCGGCCGAGCGGTTCTGGCGCGAGGAGCTCCGCGGCTTCGAGGAGCCGACGCCCCTCGGCGTGGAGCGGCCCGCCCCCGACGGCGCGGCGCCGCTCGCGGGGACGGGGATGAGCGACGAGCTGGTCCTCCTCCCCCTGGCCCTCACCGAGGCGCTCGTCCGCCTCGCGCACCAGCACGCGCTGACGCCCAACACCTTCGTGCAGGGGGCGTGGGCGCTGCTCCTGAGCCGCTACAGCGGCCAGCGCGACGTCGTGTTCGGCGTGACCGTGGCGGGCCGCCCGACCGATCTGCCGGGCGTGGAGACGATCGTCGGCCTCTTCATCAACAGCCTGCCGCTCCGGGTGCGCGTGTCGCCCGAGCAGCCGCTCGTCGCGTGGCTCGAGGGCCTCCTCTCGCACAACTACCGGATCCGCGAGTTCGAGTATCCGCCGCTCGTGAACGTCCAGCGGTGGAGCGAGCTCCCGAAGGGGCAGGCGCTGTTCAACAGCCTCCTCGTCTTCGAGAACGCGCCGCAGGATCCCGACCTCGGCAAGCAGGTGAGCCAGGTCCAGCTCTCCACCGAGCAGGACCGCGTCCACACGAACTACCCGATGACGGTCGTGGCGTACCCGGGCGAGCGGCTGGGGATCCGGCTCTCGTACGACCTGCGCTGGTTCGAGCGCGACGCCGTCCAGCGGATGCTGGGCCACCTGGTCCAGCTCCTGGAAGAGATGGCCAGCCGCCCTGGGGCGCGGCTCGGCGACCTCTCGCTCCTCGGCGAGCGCGAGCGCCGGAAGCTCCTCCTGGAGTGGAACGCCACCGGGAGCGCGGACCCCGCCGCGCCGGGTTATGTGGCGCTCTTCGAGGCCCAGGCGCGGAGGACGCCGGACGCGGACGCGGTGACGTGCGGCGGGCGCCGGCTCAGCTACGCGGCCCTGAACCGCGCCGCGAACCACGTGGCCCACGCGCTGCGGGCGCAGGGGGTCGGCCCGGACACGATCGTCGCCGTGCTGGAGTCGCGCGACATCGAGCTGGTCGTCGCGCTGCTCGGCGTGCTCAAGGCCGGCGGCGCGTACCTCCCGCTCGATCCCCACCAGCCCGAGCAGCGCATCGCCGGCGTCGTCGAGGCGAGCCGCGCGCCGGTGGTCGTGACCTCGGAGGCGTGGGTCCCGCGGCTCGCGAAGGCGCTCGCGCACCTGCCGGAGCCCGCGCGGCCCCGGTTCGTGACGCGCGAGCGCCTCGCCGCGCAGCGCGGGCCCGCGCCCGAGCCCGTCGAAAACCCGCCGCGGCTCGCCGGCCCTGGCCACCTCGCGTACGTCATCTACACGAGCGGATCGACCGGCGTGCCGAAGGGCGCGATGGTCGAGCACGCGGGGATGCTCAACAACGTGCGGGGGAAGATCCCCGCGCTGGAGCTCGGCCCCTCGGACGTGATCGGCCAGACCGCGTCCCAGTGCTTCGACATCTCGGTGTGGCAGCTCCTCTCGGCGCTGCTCTGCGGCGGCCGCGTCCACATCGTCCCCGACGAGATCGTGGGCGATCCGCGGCGCCTGCTGGAGGAGGCCGAGGCGCAGGGGATCACGGTCCTCGAGCTGGTCCCGTCGCTGCTCGCGGAGCTCGTCTCGGCGGACGCCGACGCGCCGCGCCTCTCGCGCCTCCGGTGGATGCTGCCCACCGGCGAGGCGCTCACGCCCGACCTCTGCCGCCGGTGGTTCGCGCGGTACCCCCGCGTCCCCCTGATGAACGCCTACGGCCCGGCCGAGTGCGCCGACGACGTGGCGCTGCACACGATCACGGCGGCCCCGGGGCCCGAGGTCGTCCACATGCCCATCGGCCGGCCCGTGCCCAACGTGAGGCTCCACGTCGTGACGGGCGGCGACCTCGCGCCCGTCGGCGTGACCGGCGAGATCTGCGTCGCTGGCGTCGGCGTGGGGCGCGGCTACCTGAACGACCCCGCGCGGACCGCGGAGGTCTTCGTTCCCGACCCGTTCGGCGGCGCGCCCGGCGCGCGCATGTACCGCACCGGCGATCTCGGCCGGCGCCTCGCGGACGGCACCCTCGAGTTCTCGGGGCGGCGGGATCACCAGGTGAAGATCCGCGGCTTTCGCATCGAGCTCGGGGAGATCGAGGCGCGCCTCGCGCGGCACCCGGAGGTCCGGGAGGCCGTTGTCACGGTCCGGGAGGAGCGCACCTCGGGCAAGCGGCTCGTGGCCTATGTCGTCGGCGAGGGCGGCGCGACGCCCGCGCCCGAGCGCCTGCGCGAGTTCCTGAAGGAGGCGCTGCCCGACTACATGGTGCCGCCCGTCTTCGTCGCCCTGCCCGCGCTGCCGCTCACCCCGAACGGCAAGGTGGACCGCAAGGCGCTGCCCGCGCCGGAAGCGCCCGCGGCCGATCCGGACGGCGCGTCGGCCGGCGCCCCCACGACGCCGACCGAGGAGGCCCTCGCGGGCATCTGGGCGGAGGTGCTGGGGATCGAGCGGGCGCCTGTCCACGCGGGCTTCTTCGAGCTCGGCGGGCACTCGCTGCTGGCCACGCAGGTGGTGTCGCGCGTGCGCAAGGCGCTCGGCGTCGAGCTGCCGCTCCGGAGCGTGTTCGACCACCCCACGGTGGCCGAGCTCGCCCGCGACGTCGATCGACGCCGCGATCCGGCCGGCGGCGCGCCCGCGGCCGGGGCGCCGCCGCTCGTGGCGGTGCCGCGGCAGGGGCCGCTGCCGCTCTCGTTCGCGCAGCAGCGCCTGTGGTTCTTGGCCCAGCTCGAGCCCGACAGCGCCGGGTACAACATGACCGCGGCCGTGCGCGTCGAGGGGGAGCTCGACCTCGCGGTGCTGAAGGAGAGCCTCGCTGCGCTCGTCCGGCGCCACGAGTCGCTGCGGACCACGTTCGGCGTGGTCTCGGGCGAGCCGGTGCAGGTGATCGCCCCCGAGGGCGCGCCGGGGTTCGAGGTGGTGGACCTGTCGGCGACGCCCGACGCGGAGCGCGGCGCGGCGGTCCAGCGCCTGGCGACGGACCGCGCGGAGCGGCCCTTCGATCTCGGTCGCGGGCCGCTCCTGCGGCTGACCGCGATCCGGCTGCGCCGCGACGAGCTCGTGCTGGTCGTCGTCGTGCACCACATCGTGGCGGACGGCTGGACCATGAACGTGCTGATCGCGGACCTGGCCGAGCTGTACGCCGCGGCGAGGGCCGGGCGGCCGCCGGCGCTGCGGCCGCTGCCGGTCCAGTACGCGGACTTCGCGGTCTGGCAGCGGCGGTGTATCCAGGGGCCGGTCCGCGAGGCGCTGCTCGGCGCCTGGCGCGAGCGGCTCGCCGGGCCTCCGCCGGCGCTCGATCTGCGCCCGGATCACCCCCGGTCCGCCGCGTCGACCTACCGCGGCGGGCGCCGCACGATCGCGGTGGACCGCGCGCTCTCCGAGGCGCTGCGCGCGCTCGGCCGGCGCGAGGGCGCCACGCTCTTCATGACGCTGCTCGCGGCGTTCAAGGTCGTGCTCCTCGGGCGCACGGGCCAGAGCGACGTCCTCGTCGGGACCGACGTCGCGGGCCGCAACCGCGCCGAGACCGAGGGGCTCATCGGGTTCTTCGTGAACCTGCTCGTCCTGCGCACGGATCTCGGCGGCCTGCCCACGTTCCGGGAGCTCCTTCAGCGCGTCCGGGAGGTCACGCTCGACGCGTACGCGCACCAGGATCTGCCGTTCGAGCAGGTGGTCGACGCCGTGCGGCCGGCCCGCGAGCCCGGCCGCCACCCCCTCGTGCAGACGCTGTTCGTCCTGCAGAACGTGCCAGCGTCCGAGATCTCGCTGCCCGGCGTGCGCTTCAGCGCCATGGAGCTCGACCGCGAGGTGTCGCGGTTCGACCTCGGCGTGTTCGTCGAGGAGACGGACGAGGGGCTCGCGTGCACGTGGAAGTACCGCGCCGATCTGTTCGAGCCGCCCACCATCGAGGCGATGGCGGCCCACTTCATGGCCGTGCTGCGGGCCATCGTGGACGACCCCGACCGCCGCGTGACGGCGCTCGCGGCAGCGGAGAGGAAGGAACGCACCGTGGAAGGACGCGCGCGCGACGAGGGCCGGCTCCGGAGCCTCAAGCGCATCACCCCCCGCAAGGTGGACGTGGGCCCGAGCGCGCTTGTCGCGACCAGCACGCTGGGCGACGGGCCGCTGCCGCTCGTCGTGAAGCCGGCGGTGGCCGACGTGGATCTCGCGGCCTGGGCCCGCGAGGAGCGGGCGTTCGTCGAGGCGCAGCTGCTGCGGCACGGGGCCGTGCTGTTCCGCGGCTTCCCCATCCGGTCGGCCCCGGAGTTCGAGCAGGTCGCGCAGGCCATCTGCGGCGAGCTGTTCGGCGAGTACGGCGATCTTCCCCGGGAGAAGACCGGACAGCACATCTACGGCTCGACGCCCTACCCGGCCGACAAGGCGATCCTGTTCCACAACGAGAGCTCGCACCTGCCGCGCTGGCCGCTCAAGCAGTGGTTCTTCTGCGTGCAGGCCGCGCCGGAGGGCGGCGCGACGCCGATCGTGGACTGCCGGAGGCTCCACGAGGCCCTCGCGCCCGACGTCCGCGAGCGCTTCCGGCGGTCGGGGCTGCTCTACGTGCGGAACTTCACGCCTGGCTTCGACGTGGATTGGCAAGACTTCTTCCATACCGCCGATCCCGCGGTCGTGGAGGAGCGCTGCCGCGCCGGCGGCATGCGGTGCGAGTGGCTCGCGGGCGGCCGGCTGCGCATCAGCCAGCGCGGGCCGGCCGTGCTCTCGCACCCGAAGACGGGAGAGCGGGTGTTCTTCAACCAGATCCAGCTGCACCACCCGGCGTACCTGGAGGCGCCGGTGCGCGAGTCGCTCCTGGCCATGGTCGGCGAGCAGTGGCTGCCCCGCAACGTGACCTACGGCGACGGCGCGCCGATCGAGGTCGAGACGACGCGCGCGCTCGGCGAGGCGTACGAGCGCTGCGCCGTGCGGTTCCCGTGGCAGGAGGGCGACATCATCCTGCTCGACAACATGCTCGTGGCCCACGGCCGCGACCCGTTCTCGGGCCCGCGGAAGATCGTGGTGGCCATGGGCGAGATGATCACGGCCGAGCGGGCGGAGCAGGCGTCGCGGGCGTCGGACGGCGCGGTGGCGTCATGACGACGCAGGCCACCGAGCTCGGGCCGAGCGTGCAGGGCGTGCGCCTGTCGCCGCAGCAGCGGCGCCTGTGGGCGCTCCACCGGAGCGGAACCACGGTGTTCGCGCGCGGGTTGATCCGCCTGGAGGGAGACCTCGACGCCGCGCGGCTGGCCAGCGCCCTCGGCCAGGTCGTCGCGCGCCACGAGATGCCGAGGACGACGTTCCGCCGGGATCCGCGCCTCAAGTTCCCGCTGCAGGCCGTCGGCGGGGCGGCGGCCGCGTGGCGCCGGGTGGATCTGGGCGGCCGCGCGGCCGGCGAGCAGGAGGCGCACGTCGAGGCGCTCTGGCGCGAGGCCGCGCGGATCGAGGTCGACCTCGAGCGCGGGCCGCTGCTCCACGTGTGGCTGGTGCGCCGCGCCGAGCGGCTGCACGACCTGCTCGTCGCGGCGCCCGCGCTCTCCGCCGACGCGTGGACGCTGGACCTCCTGTTCCGCGAGCTGGCCGAGGCCTACGCCGGCGCCGGCGATCGGCGGGAGGCCGGTGCGGAGCCCGTGCAGTACGCCCAGTTCGCCGAGTGGCAGAACGAGCTCGTCGACCCGGCGGAGGGCGCGCCGGCCCCCTCGGGGGTGCCCGTCGTCCTCCCGTTCGAGGGCGCGGCCGAGGAGGGCGGCGCCTCCGGCGAGGTGGTCGAGATCGAGGTCGACGCGGCGCTGCTCGACCGGCTCGAGTCGCTGGCCCGCGGCGAGGGCGCCTCGCTCTCGTCGGTCCTGCTCGCGGCCTTCCAGGTTCACCTCGCGCGCCTCACCGGCGCGCGGGAGCTCGTCGTCGCGGTGGCCTCGGCCATGCGGCGGATCGAGGACGTCCAGGAGGTCATGGGCCCGGTGGCCAAGTGGCTCCCGGTCCCGTGCCGCGTGGACGAGGCGCAGCGGTTCGCCGAGCTGGTGCGCCGGGCGCAGGCCGGCGTCGAGGAGGCGACCGAGGAGGAGGAGCACTGGAACCCCGACCTGCCGGCGGACGGCGGGGGGCCCGGGAGCACCGTCGGCTTCGAGTTCTCCTCGCTCCCCGAGCCGAGGGTGGCGGGCGGCGTCGCGTGGCACGTCGAGCGCCGGTGCACGGGCGCGGGCGGGCTCAAGCTCGCGCTCTCGGCGCAGCGCGGGCGGGGCCGCGTGCGCCTCTCGCTCTGGCACGACGCGCGCCGCTGCGGGGCGGAGGGCGTGCTCGCGATGGCCGAGCAGTACCGGGCGCTGCTCGGCAGCGCGGCCGAGGCCTGGTCGGCGCCCGCCTCGCGCCTCGGCCTGCTCGGCCCCGCGGAGCGGGCGCGGCGGCTCTCCGAGGGCCGGGGGGCGGCGCACGACGCCGCGCCCCCGCGGTGCCTGCACGAGGCGTTCGAGGAGCACGCGGCGCGGCAGCCGGACGCGCTGGCCGTTGTCGCGGGCGACCGGCGGCTGACCTACCGCGAGCTCAACCAGCAGGCCAACCGGCTCGCCCACCACCTCCGCCGCCGCGGCGTCGGCGGCGGCAGCCCTGTCGGCCTCTGCGGCGAGCGGTCCGTGGACATGATCGCGGGCCTCCTCGGTGTCCTGAAGGCCGGCGGCGCCTACGTGCCGCTCGACCCGCACGCCCCGGTGCAGCGGCTCGCCCAGCAGATCCGGCGCGCGGGCTTCTCCGTCCTGCTCACGAACGCGCCCGCCCGCGCCCGGCTGCCAGACCTGTCGGACACCGATTGCGCCGTCCTCTCCCTGGACGACGCGGCGCTGCTCGACGGCGAGCCCGAGGGCGACCCGGCCGTGCCGGTGCTGCCCGACGATCTCGCGTCCGTCGTCTTCACGTCGGGCTCGACCGGCGAGCCCAAGGGCGTCGGCATCACGCACCGCGGGATCGCCAGCTACACCCGCTCGGTGTGCGAAGCGCTCGGGATCACCGAGGCCGGGCTGCACTTCGCGACCGTCTCGACGCTGAGCGCCGATCTCGGCAACACGAGCATCTTCGGCGCGCTCGCCTCGGGCGGATGCCTCCACGTGATCGGCTACGAGACGGCGACCGACGGCCGGCTCTTCTCGGAGTACTACCGGCGCTGGCCGATCGACGTGCTGAAGATCGTGCCCTCGCACCTGAGCGCGCTGCTCGACACGGGCGAGGGGTCGGCGGTGCTGCCGCGGCGGCTCCTGGTGCTGGGCGGCGAGGCGCTGCCGCTCGCGCTCGCCGAGCGGATCGCGGCGCTCTCGAGCGGCTGCGCCGTGGCGAACCACTACGGGCCGACCGAGACGACGGTGGGCGCGCTGGTCTTGCCGCTGCGCGCGCTGCGCGACAGGCGCGGCTGCGCGTCGGTGCCGATCGGCCGCCCGCTCGCCAGCGCGGAGGCGTACGTCCTCGACGAGCGCCTGGAGCCGGCGCCTGCGGGCATGGTGGGCGAGCTGTACCTGGGCGGGGCCGGCCTCGCGCGCGGCTACCTCGGCCAGCCGGATCTGACCGCGGAGCGGTTCGTGCCGCACCCCTTCGGCGTGGGCGCGCGGCTCTACCGGACGGGCGATCGGGCGCGGTACCGGCCCGACGGCGCCATCGAGTTCATGGGCCGGCGCGATCACCAGGTGAAGATCCGCGGCTTCCGCGTGGAGCTCGGGGAGATCGAGGCGCGGGTCCGCGAGCACCCCGCGGTCGGGCAGGCCGTCGTCGTCGCGCGGGAGGACGGCGCGGGCGGGCGCGCGATCGTCGCCTACGTCGTCCCCCGGGAGGGCGCGGTCGACGAGGCGGCGCTGCGCGGGTTCCTCAAGGACCGGCTGCCCGAGTACATGCACCCGAGCGACCTCGTGGTGCTGCACGCGCTGCCGCTCACCGCGAACGGCAAGGTGGATCGCAAGGCGCTGCCCAGCCCTGCCGCGCGCCGGCGGCGCGAGTACGTCGCGCCGCGGACGCCGGTCGAGGAGGCGCTCGCGGCGATCTGGGCCGACGTCCTGGGGCGCCCGCAGGTCGGCGTCGAGGACGACTTCTTCGACCTCGGCGGGCACTCGCTGATGGCGATCCCGCTGATGCACCGGATCCAGCAGGCGCTCGGCGGCGCGCTGTCGTTGATGGCGATCTTCGAGGCGCCGACCGTGGCGGGGCTGGCCCGGCTCCTCGACGCCGGGGGTCCTGCGTCGAGCGTCGTCGAGCTCCGCGCCGGCGGGTCGCGCCCGCCGCTCTTCTGCGTGGATCCCACGGGCCTGCACGTCATGGTGTACCGCGGCCTCGCCGCGGCCATGAGCGAGGAGCAGCCGGTGCTCGGGCTCGATCTGGGCCCGTCGCTCGCGGGTGAGGCCACAGCGCTCTCGCTCCCTCGGATCGTCGAGCGGCTGTCGCGCGAGATCCGGGAGCGGCAGCCGCGCGGGCCGTACCGCCTCCTCGGGTGGTCCGTGGGCGGCGTGCTGGCGCTCGCCGTCGCCCGGGCGCTGGAGCAGCAGGGCGAGCGGGTCGCCTTCCTCGGCATGCTGGACGCGCAGCCGCGCACGCAGCTCTACGCGGCGGGCGAGCCGGATGTCGTCGAGGAGCTGGCGGCGTACATCGATCAGGGCCGGAGCGCGGAGCTGCTCGCGCTCGCGCCGGCGGAGCGCGACGCGCTGCGGGAGCGGCTCGCGGGGCTGAGCGACGGCGAGCGCGTGGCGGAGGCCGTGCGCTGGGCGCAGGCCCGCGGCTTCGCGTCGAGCGACATCCCGCCCGCCGCCTACCACCACCGGTACGCGCTGCTCCGAGGCGCGGCCCTGCTCGCGAAGGATCTGCCGCCGCGATCCGTCGCCGCGCCGATCCACGCGTGGTGGAGCACCGAGACGATCGAGCTCCACGGCGGCCCGCCCATGGACTGGCAGCAGTTCACGGCGGGAGCAGCGCGCTCGGCGATTCTTCCCGGCGATCACCTCGCCGCCGTGCAGGGGCCCGACGTGCATGTGCACGTGCGCGCGGCCCTGGAGGTCCTGGACCTCGATGAGCGCGCCATGGAGCGCCCGGAGCGGAACAACCCCTCTCACTAGGGAATACCCCATGACGCTATCCGCAGCTTCCAGTTTGCCCGTGTCGGACCAGGTGCCGTCGGCCTCCAGATCCCCCCTTCACGCGGGCCTCGCCGCGGAGCTCGGCGAGCGCCACCGGCGGCGCGCGCTGTACGACCTCGGGGATCACCCCTTGCTCGAGCGGCAGCGGCAGCGCGAGTCGAACGCCCGCTCGTACCCGCGGCGGCTGCCGCTGGCGCTCTCTCGCGCGCAAGGCGTGTACGTGGAGGACGTCGAGGGGCGCGTGTTCCTCGATTGTCTGGCCGGGGCCGGCACCCTGGCGCTCGGGCACAACCACCCGGCGGTCACCGACGTCCTGGTGCGGACGCTGCACTCCGGTCTACCGCTCCACACGCTCGATCTCACCACGCCTGTCAAAGATCGCTTCACGCAGGACGTGCTCGGCGTGCTGCCGGCGGCCTTTGCCCGCCATGCGCGCGTCCAGTTCTGCGGCCCCACCGGGGCGGACGCCGTGGAAGCCGCGCTGAAGCTGGTCAAGCTCGCGACGGGGCGCGGCACGGTGCTGGCCTTTCAGGGCGCGTACCACGGCATGACGCAGGGCGCGCTCACCCTGATGGGCAATCTCGGGCCCAAGGCGGCGCTCGGCTCCAGCCTGAACGGCGTGCAGTTCCTGCCGTATCCCTACGAGTACCGCTGCCCGTTCGGTCTCGGCGGCGCCGCCGGCATCGCGGCCTCGCTCGCGTACATCGACAACCTGCTGTCCGATCCGGAGGGCGGCGTGCCCAAGCCCGCTGCGATCATCGTCGAGGCGGTGCAGGGCGAGGGGGGCATGATCCCGGCGCCGGTCTCCTGGCTGAAGGGGCTGCGGGAGCTGGCGACGCGCCACGATATCCCGCTGATCCTCGACGAGGTGCAGACGGGCTTTGGCCGCACCGGGCGCATGTTCGCGTTCGAGCACGCCGGCATCGAGCCGGACGTGCTTGTCCTGTCGAAGGCGCTTGGCGGCGGACTGCCGCTCTCGGTGGTGGTGTATCACGAGCGCTTCGACACCTGGCGTCCGGGCGCCCACGCCGGCACGTTCCGCGGCAACCAGCTCGCGATGGCGGCGGGCTCGGTCACGCTGTCGGTGCTGCGCGCGGAGCGCCTCGACGCGGCGGCCGCGGAGCTCGGCGCGCGGCTCACGGCGCAGCTCGCCGCGCTCGCCAGGGATCACGCGTGCATCGGCGACGTGCGCGGGCGCGGCCTGATGGTCGGCGTGGAGCTCGTGGACGCGGCGGCCGCGCCCGACGCGCTCGGGGCGCGCCCTGCCCACCGCGACCTCGCCGGGCGCGTGCAGCGCGAGTGCCTGCGGCGGGGGATGATCGTGGAGCTCGGCGGCCGCCACGGCAGCGTTGTGCGCTTCCTGCCGCCGCTCATCATCACGGCGGCGCAGATCGACGAGGCGGCGAGGATCTTCGGTCAGGCGCTGGCGGCGGCTTCTCTGTAGTTGTCGCTCGGGGGGAGGGATCTCGGGGACACGGAGGCGCCGTGTTCAGGAGCCGGTCGTGGCGAGGAGCTCCCTGGCGTCGCTGATCACGGCAGCGCGGCGGATCCAGCGATCCAGCTCGTCGATGTCGGTGCTCGCGAGGACGCGCTCCCGCACCTCGGCGAGGACCTCGAGCCCGCGGGCCTCGAGGATGGCGAGGACCGCCTGCGCCTTGGTCTTCAGGGTGCCCTCGCGTATCCCTTCTTCTCGCCCCTTCGCCACGTAGCTGCGCGCGAATTCGCTCTGAAACTGGTAACCGCTCTTCATCATCGCCTCCAACTTCCGCCTCGCCGCTGCGTTCAGCGAGGATAGCACCAGGTCCCCGTAGACGGCTCGGCGCTCCTCATCGAGCTCGTCCGCCGCAGCCAAGAAAGCCACGCCGATCGCCTCCGCCGCCTCGCTCTGTCCATGCGCCATGGCCGAGAGCACGGCCACCTCGGGCGCCGCCTTCGCCTGCTCGGCGTCGGTGACGACCGGGACGCCTTGGGGCCCGAGCACCAGCGGCGTCAGCGTCCAGCCAGGGTGGCCAGTGTCGATCGGCCGCGCGCTCCACCGCGCCATCGCCGCGTTGATGGTCACGACCAGCAGCCCGGTCGTCTCACGAGTGGTTGCAGTCATGCTGGATTTGCGTGACGCGCCAGGGTCATGCGGTGGGGCCCGCAGGAGCCGAGCAGCGTCCTTCCACTCATGAATTCCGGGTGGCTCCTCGGATTCGTCACGCCGAGTGCCCTGCGTGTGCTCCGACGGTCAGGGCACGTGGGCTCCACGGGAGGGCTCGGGCGTACATGAGCGGAATCGGGCCCTCGACGGCTTCGAGACGCTACCGACGATGGGTGGTGTTCACGCCGCGGCTACCGAGTTGAATCGCCGCAGCCGCGCAAGAGCGCGCCGCGCACCGCCCGCAGCCCCTCGGCCAAGCTCGCATAACGCGGGATCGCGTACCGCTCGCACACGACATCCACGTTGCCCTTGCGCCAGAACCCCTCTGGACAGACGACGTGCATCTTCCCGGAGCGCCCGAACAGGCCGAGCTCCAGCAAGCTGATCGGCGCCTTCGAGCCCGGCGCGAAGTACATCAAGATGACGTCCGCCTCCTCGAGCCCGCGGAGCTCCCATAACACCTGCTCCACGAAGCTCGGGTTCTCGAGGCTCTGCGCCCAGCCCGGCTCCCACCGCTCCCGCCGCGGGTTGAGGATCACCACCTCGAGATCCGCGAGCTCCTCCGCGACGCGCGCCTGCCACAGCTCGGCCTGGCCGTTGTCGATGGAGCCGGCGAGGAACAGCTTCGGACCCGCCAATCCATCGAACGGCCGCGGCGCCAGCACCTCGATCATGGGGAACACCTCGCGAAGGAAACCACGTGGACGACGCTCGCCATGCGGGCCGCTCCCCTCTCGCGCCCCTTGACCCGTAACCCGTGACGGATCAGCCCGCTCCGCCGTGCCCGTGCCCGCAGCCTCGCTTCGGCTCGGGCTCGCCCTTCGCCTGCGGCGGGGGCACCGGGGCGCACGTGCAGTCGAGGCACCCGTGCTCCGCGCAGCTCCCGCACGACGCGACCACCTGCTTGCGGAGGGCCTCGCGGGCGCGGAAGAGACGCACCGCCGCGTTGTTCGCGGTGATCGACGCCTCCTCGGCGAACGCCTGCACCGAGAGGCCGTCGACCTCCACGCGCTGGATCGCGGCGGCGTACTCGGGCTTCAGCGTGCCGGCCAGCACCCGGACGCACTGGCAGACGGCGCGGTGCTCCACCTCGGGCTGGGTCGCCTCGTCGAGCTCGGCGGCCAGCGCGGCCATCGCCCGCTCCGACGCGCCCTTTCGCCGGAAATGGTCGACCACGGCGTTCCGGAGGGTCCGATAGAACCACGCCGTGGCCGACTCCTCGTCGCGCAAGCTGTCGATGCGCCCTATGCCCCGCACGAAGGCGTCCTGCAGGATGTCCTCGGCGATGGCGCGATTGCCCACCTTCCGTTCCAGGAAGCGCAGAAACTCGCGGTGGCTCTCGACGAGAGCCGCGACCGCCCCCGCCGCCCGCGCGTCCTCGGCGCCTCCCCTCGCCTGCTCCGCGCCCTCCGGGCTTCGCTCTGGCTCGCGCTCGCTCATGACGCACCAGGCTACCCACGAGGGCCGCCCTCCGCCACCGCGCCACGGCACAAAGCGATGGCCGGCGTGACCGGTCGGGTCAGAATGTCCCCCTCTTCACCGTCTTCACCGGGAGGCTTGAATGACGCTTCAGAGGGTGCTCGTCCTGGCCAGCGTGGGGCTCCTGCCGGCCTGCTCGGGGGCAGACGCCGATGCCCCGCTGTCGTCCGCGCCGCGCTGCAGCGCATCGCCGGAGTGCGCCGCCACGCCCGACACGCCGCTGTGCGACCAGGCGCTCGGCGCGTGCGTCGAGCTGCCGCCGGGATCTGCGATCGGCGTGAAGGATGGCAGTCCGTCCTCGGTCGCGCTCGTGTCCGTCTTCGAGCCGAACCGGCAGCGCGAGCCGACCGACCTCGCCTTCAACCCGGAGCGGCCCGAAGAGCTCTGGGTCGTCAACCGCAAGGACGACAGCGTGATCATCATCACGAAGCCCGGCGCGCCGGACGGCTCGTGGGTCCGCCTCCGCGACCCCGCCGCGGCGCACTTCATGGACCAGCCGCCCGCGATCGCCTTCGGCCACCCAGGCACGTTCGGGGTCTGCGGCGACAACGACAACGGCGGCAACTACTTCATGGGCCCGTCGCTCTTCTCCTCGGATCTCTCGATCTTCGCCACGGAGACGCCCGACGGCCTCGGGTCGCACCTCGACATGCTCCACTCGAGCTCCTTCTGCAAGGGCATCGCGCACGAGCAGGCCAACGTCTACTGGGTCTTCAACGGCAACGACAAGGCGCTCGACCGGTACGACTTCGCCCACGATCACGGCCCCGGCCACGACGACCACTCCGACGGCGAGATCTACCGCTATGCCGCCGGCGAGGTGCTCGGGGTCGAGGCCACGCCGAGCCATCTCTTCTACAGCGCCAGGGAAGAGCGCCTCTATGTCGCCGACACGGGCCACAAGCGGCTGCTCAAGCTGGATCCGACGAGCGGCATCCCCGGCGCGAGCTTCGACGGGCAAGAGCCGGTCAAGGTGCGCAGGCACATGGACGGCGCCACGCTCATCGAGTTCGTCCCCCCGGGGACGCTCGAGGCCCCGAGCGGCCTCGAGGTCCACGAGGGCCTCGTCTACGTCACGGATCACGCGACCAGCAGGATCTACGCCTTCGACACGGCGGGGCAGGTGGTGCGCACCCTGGACACGGGCCTGCCCGCGGGCTCGCTCGCGGGGATCACCTTCGGGCCGGACGGCAAGCTCTACCTCGTCGACACGCTGACGAGCCGGGTCTACCGCATCGATCCCATCCTCTGAGGCGGCCGCGCGGCGCCCCCAGGACACCGATCACGTTGATCGAGCGAGAAATGAACCGCCAAGACACCAAGGACGCCAAGATAATTCTCCGTTTTTGGCGTCCTTGGCGACTTGGCGGTTCGAAATTCTGCGCTTTTCAGGCAGTTTCAACCCGTTTGTCGCTCTAGTACTACAGCCGTACTTGCGGTCCATTTGCGGCTGTAGACGGGCGGACGGGCACGGATTTCTCGACGATTTTGATGTCTACAGCCGCACCTCGGACCAAGTACGGCTGTAGTACTAGCCCATCACTCGCCGCCCGCCGGCGCGCTCGCTTCCGGCCCGCCGAGCAGCGCGTCCAGCTCGGCCTCGCCCTTGTCCTCCGCCGCCCTGCGCCGGCGGCGGCGGATCCACTCGGCCGCGTCGTCGAAGAGCGAGTAGGCGACCGGGACCGCGAGCAGCGTGAGGATCAGGGAGAGCGACTGGCCGCCGAGCACGATGGCCCCCGTCGTCCGGTTCTGGCCCGAGCCGACCCCGTGCGAGAGCACGAGCGGGATCATGCCGGCCACGAAGGCGATCGTCGTCATGAGGATCGGGCGGAGCCGGTCCTTGTTCGCCTGCAGGATCGCCTGGAGCCGCGGCATTCCCTCCGCGCGCAGGTGGTTCGTGTGATCGATCTGGAGGATCGCGTTCTTCTTCACCACGCCGAAGAGGACGAGCAGCCCGAGCCCCGAGAAGAGGTTCAGCGACTGGCCGAAGAGCTTGAGCGAGAGCAGCGCGAACGGCACCGTGAGCGGCAGCGAGAGCAGGATCGTGATCGGGTGGAGCCACGACTCGAACTGCGCCGCGAGGATGAGGTACATGAACACGAACGCGAGCCCGATGACGACGACGAAGCTCGCCGCCGTGCTCGCCGTGTTCTTGGAGCTGCCCACCGGCTGCGCGGAGTAGCCCGCCGGCATCCGCTGTTCGGCGATGATCCTGTCGAGCGCCGCCTGCACCGCCGAGTCGCCGACGCCGGGGGCGGCGTTCGCGCTGATCGTGATCTGCCGGCGCCGGCCGAGGCGGCCGATCGACGAGGGGCCGCTGTCGGGCTCCATCGCGACCACGCTGTGGAGCGGGACGGCGCCGTGCTTGGACGAGGGCACCGTGAGGAACGCGAGGCTCTCGGCGTCGGCGCGGTGCTTCGCGTCGGCGCGCACGCGGACGTCGTACTGCTCGCCCGCCTCCGAGTACGTCGACACCTTGAGCCCGCCGACGAAGAGCTGGAGCGCGCCGGCCACGTCGGCCACCTGGACGCCGAGATCCGCGGCGCGGTCGCGGTCGATGGTCGCGCGGAGCTCGGGCTTGCCCACGACCAGGCTGTTGTCGACGTCCACGGCGCCGGGGACGTTCCGCAGCTCCTCGGTGATGCGCGCCGCGTACTCGCCCAGCCGGTCGAGATCCGGCCCCTGGATCGCCACCTGGATCCTCGCCGACGACTGGCCGCCGGACGAGACCGCCTGCACCTCGCCGGCCGTGACGCGCAGCTCCTTCGGCAGCTTTGCGAGGATCTCCTCGCGCACCCGCTGCATGATGGCGAGCTGCCCGAGCGCGCGCTGCTCCGGGTCGACGAGCATCACGTAGACCTTGGCGACGTTCGCGGCCTGCTGCTCGCCCTCCCCCACGGTCAGGAGCGTCCGGGTGACGCCCGGGAGCCGGCGCACGTCGCCGGCGATCCGCTCGGCGATGAGGCGGGTCGAGGTGAGGCTCGTCCCCTCGGGCGCGCGCATGTTGATCTCGAACTGAGCCTGATCGTCCTCCGGGAGGAAGCCGGCGGGCAGCGTCTTCGCGATGGGCGCGCACGAGCCGAGCGCGACCGCCGAGGCGACGACGATCACCCAGCGTCGCTTCATCACCCACGAGAGCGCGGCCATGTAGGCGCGCTCGATCGGCCGGTAGAAGACGTCGACGGCGCGCTCGAGGACCGACGGCTTCGCGGGCGCGCCGTCGTGCGCGTCACGCGCGTCACGCGCGTCACGTCCGCTGCGCGCGTGCCCCGAGAGCCACCGCGCCGCGAGCGACGGCGTGAGCGAGAAGCTGACGATCAGCGAGACCCCGATCGCGAACGCCATCGTGAGGCCGAAGCTCTTGAGGAAGCGCCCCACGATCCCGGGCATGAACGCGACCGGGATGAAGACCGCCATGAGCGACAGCGTGGTCGCGAGCACCGCGAGCCCGATCTCCTTCGTCGCGAGCACGGCGGCCGGGAACGGCTTCATGCCCTTCTCGTCGATGTACCGGACGATGTTCTCGAGCACGACGATGGCGTCGTCGATGACGATGCCCACGGCGAGCGCGAGCGCGAGCAGCGTGAGGAAATTCAGCGTGAACCCGGCAATCCACATCACCGCGAACGTGCCGACGACCGAGATCGGGATCGCGAGCGCCGCGATGAGCGTGCTGCGGGCGTTGCCGAGGAAGAGGAGCACCACCGCCGCGGCGAGCAGGGCGCCGAGGACGAGGTGCTCCTTCACGGCCGCGATGCCCGTGCGGATCACGCGCGAGCCGTCGCGCACGACCTCGATCTTCGTCCCCTCGGGCAACGAGCGCTGCACCTCGTCGAGGCGCGCCTTCACGGCGTCGACGACGGCGACGGTGTTCTGGCCCGACTGCTTGACCACCGACAGGAGGACGGTGCGCCGCTCGTCGAGCTGGGCCCAGGTCTTCTCCTCCGCGCGGCCGTCCTCGACGCGGGCCACATCCGAGAGGCGCACGGCGTGGCCGTCCTGCTCCCGGAGGACGATCCGGCCGAGGGCCTCGGGCGACTCGACGCGCCCCATCACGCGGAGCGTGAGGTCCTCGGGGCCGGTCTCGACGCTGCCGCCCGGCGTCATCAGGTTCTGCGCCGCGATCGCCCGCTGCACCTCGGCCGCGGTGATCCCCTGCGCCCGCAGGGCGAACGGATCGAGCCAGACGTTGATCTGCCGGCTTTGCGCGCCGATCAGGCTGACCTGGCCGACGCCGGAGATGCCCTCGATCTGCCGGCGCACCCGCTTGTCGGCGATCTCGCTGAGCTCGCGGATCGGCTGATCGGACGCCACGGAGACGAGCATCACCGGGGCCGCGCCAAGGTCGATCCTGCTCACGATCGGCGGATCGATGCCCTTGGGCAGGCTGGGCAGGACGGCGTTTATCTTGTCGCGCACCTCCTGGGCCGCGACGTCGGCGTCCTTCTCCAGCACGAAGCCGACGACGACCTGGCTCACGCCCTGGGTCGACGTCGAGCGCAGCTCCTCGATCCCGCTGATGGTGTTCACCGCGCCCTCGATCCGGTCGGAGATCTCGGCCTCGACCTCCTCGGGCGCCGCGCCGTCGAGGCGCGTCGTGACGACGACGTAAGGGACGTCGATGTCGGGGAACTGGTCGAGGCCGAGCCGCGTGTAGCCGGCGACGCCGAGGACCACGATGACGAGCATGAGGACCGACGCGAAGACGGGCCTCTTGACGCAGACGCGAGCGAGCCACTGCATGACGACCTCACTCCACGGCTTGGCCGTTCTGGAGCGCCTCGGACGGGTTGATGACGATCGCTTCCCCTGCGCGGACGCCGCGGAGGACGGCCACGACGTCGCCCTTCTCCACGCCGGTCTGCACGACGCGCTCCTCGAGCCTGTGGTCGACGACGGCGAACAGGTGCGCGCGCCCGTCCCGCGGGACGATGGCGGATCTCGGCACCACCGGGCTAGGCGCCTCGGCCGTGGCGAGCGCGACGGACGCGAACATGCCCGGCCGCAGCGCGCCGTCGGGGTCCTGCACCTCGGCCTCGGCGACGAGGTCGCGCGTGGCCTCGCGGACCGCGGCGCCTACCCAGCGCACCGTGCCCGCGAACGACCGCCCCGGGTACGCCGGCACGGTGAACGTCAGCGCGCCGCCTGTCTTTACGGCCGCGAGGCTCGCCTCGGGCACGGTGAACCGGAGGCGCGGCGCGCCCTTCGAGACGAGCGCGACGACCCGGGAATCCTGGCGGACGTACTCGCCGACGTCGACGAAGCGCTCGGCGACCACCCCGTCGAACGGCGCGCGGATCTGGCCGTCGCCGACGCTCTGCGCGGCGGCGCGGGCGCGGGCGGAGGCGGCCGCGACCGAGAGCGGGGCGCTCCGGCACTGGTCGGCGATCCGGTCGTGCTCGACGCCGGAGATCGCGCCGCTCTCGAGCAGCGCCCTGTAGCGCTCGCACTCGCGCTTCGCCGTCTCTTCCTGGGCGCGCGTCAGCGCGGCGTTCGCCTGCGCCTCCGCGGCGGAGAGCGCGGCGGCGCGGACGTCGAGGCGGGCGAGCAGGTCGCCCTTCTTCACCTCGGCGCCGCGCTCGACGAACGTCTCCACCACGCGGCCGACCGCGTTCGCGGCGAGATCGGTCTCCCGATCCCCGCGCAGCGTGCCGGTGAGCGCGATGCTGCGGGGCATGGGTTGCTCGCGCACCTCCGCGGTCTCGACGCGGGCCCTGGGCCCGTTCGTCTCGGCGGCGGTGGAGGCGCTGGCCCTGGTCCCGCAGCCCGCCGCTGCGGCGGCGAGCGCGAGGAGAAGGAAGAGGCTCTGGGCGCGGCCTTTCGTCGTGGTGTGGCTCAAGGGTCCCTCGGGGCAGCGTCGGTCGCGGAACGGCCTGATGCGGGCGGAGCGCGGCCTCGGCGGAGCACGGCGCCGCGCGCGGCGGCGCACGCACCGGTGCGCTGCGCCGTCCGCTCGTTCCCCCGTCGCCCAGCCTCCGGCCCCACCGCTCGGGCGCGCCGGCGCCCAGGCGATCGCAACCGACAGTTGCGGTGGGTATAACACGGCCGAAGCTGACCGCAACCGCTGGTTGCGATGATCGCAACGAAAGGGTGCGATAGCCGGCCACGCCGTGAAATTGGGCTGGCGTGTGCCGCGCGGCGGAACTTCAATGACGGTTGATGCAGGCGACGACGGCGAAGCGCACGGCGAAGCGAGGCTCCGCGAAGACGCGCGCGCTCGTGCGCGGCGAGCCTGTCGTGCGGGGCATCCTCGCCGCCACGCTGGAGGAGCTCGCCAGCGCGGGGTACCGCGCGCTCCGGATCGAGGACGTGGCCACGCGCGCGGGGGTCAACAAGACCACCGTCTACCGGCGCTGGCCGACGAAGGAGGACCTCGTGCGGGCCGCGCTCCTTTCGGTCACGGACGAGAAGATCATCCCGCCGAACACGGGCTCGCTCCGCGGGGATCTCGTCGCGCTCGGGCGCGCGATCATCGAGATCCAGGCGTCTCCGGTGGGGCAGAGCCTCTTTCACGTGTGCCTGTCCGAGGGGCCCGACTCGGAGCTCATGACCATCGCCCGCTCGCTGCGCGCGGTCCAGGAGGCGGGGCTGCGGGCCATCATCGAGGCCGCGGTCGCGCGCGGCGAGCTCGCGCCGAGCGCGGATCCGATGCTGCCGTGCGAGCTGCTCGCGGCCTATCTCCGGCACAAGATGCTCGCGGACCGCACGATCGTGGACGAGGCCCAGCTCGTGCACGTCGTCGACGTGATCCTCCTCGGCGTGCTGCGCCCGGACAGGCGGAAGCGGGCCTGAGCCGCGGGGGCGCGGGGCGGCGCGGCGGCCTGCGCCAGGCGCTGCGATCACCGAGGCCTCGGCGCGCGGGTCCGCGGCGCGCCGGCCCGCGCGCGAGGTGTCCGGCGTACCTCTCGGCGACAGAGGTTATTTTATTGCACATGCAACTTGATTGCACTATCTCGAGCCCACGCCAGACTTGGCCCGGCCGATCGCGCCGCGGCCGCGGATGCACCTCGTTCACCCCGCGCCGCGCGCGGCAGGCGCGCCGCGGACCCGCGCAGGAGCGCGCCGGCGCTGGCGAGAGAGGATCTCCACGTGACGCAAAAGCTCCCTGTGACCGTGCTGTCCGGCTTCCTGGGCGCCGGCAAGACCACGCTGCTGAACCATGTCCTCGCGAACCGCGATTCGCTGCGCGTCGCGGTGATCGTCAACGACATGAGCGAGGTCAACGTCGACGCCGCGCTCGTGCGGGGCGGGGGCGCGGCGCTGCGCCGCGTGGAGGAGCGGCTCGTCGAGATGTCGAACGGCTGCATCTGCTGCACGCTCCGAGAGGATCTCCTGGTCGAGGTGGCCCGCCTGGCGGCCGAGGGGCGCTTCGACTACCTGCTGATCGAGTCGACGGGCATCTCCGAGCCGCTCCCTGTCGCCGAGACGTTCACCTTCGACGATCCGGCGACGGGCAAGCGCCTCTCGGAGGTCGCCCGGCTCGACACGCTGGTCACCGTCGTCGACGCGCAGCGGTTCCTCGCCGACTGGACGAGCGCCGACGATCTCCGCGCGCGCGAGGCCGCGCTGGACGGCGACGACGAGCGCACGGTCGCGGACCTGCTGGTCGAGCAGATCGAGTTCGCGAACGTGCTCGTGCTCAACAAGACGGATCTGGTGAGCGATGACGAGGTGGAGCGGCTCACGGCGATGCTGCTGCACCTGAACCCCGGCGCCCGGATCGTCAGGGCGTGCCGCGGCCGGGTCGATCCTCGCGAGATCCTCGGCACCGGGCGCTTCGATTTCGAGGAGGCGGCGCGCTCGCCCGGCTGGATGCGGGAGCTGCGCGGGGAGCACGTCCCCGAGACCGAGGCGTACGGGATCGAGAGCTTCGTCTACCGCGCCGAGCGCCCGATGCACCCGGAGCGTCTCTGGGCCTTCCTCCACGGGGCGGCCGCCTGGGATGGAGTGCTCCGCTCGAAGGGGTTCTTCTGGCTGGCGACGCGCATGGACATCACAGGCGCCTGGTCGCAGGCGGGCGGCGCCGCCTCGTTCGAGGCGGCCGGGCTCTGGTACGCCGCCTTGCCGGAACCGGAAGAGGAGCGGCCGGAGGACGACCGGCCGTGCGCCGCGTGGCATCCGGTCTGGGGCGACCGGCGGCAGGAGATCGTGTTCATCGGCGTCGACATGGTCCGGGAGGAGCTCACGCGCGGGCTCGACGCCTGCTTGCTCACGCCGGACGAGGTGGCCGCGGGGCCTGCCGCCTGGAGCCGGTTCCAGGATCCCTTCCCGGCGTGGGAGGACGCGAGTGAGCCGGATGAACAGGAGCGCGAGGCCGGGCCGGCGCAGCTGCTCCGATCGTGAAGCGCTCCATGCAGGCCGGCTGACGCAACCTCGGCGGGGCGCGCTGCCGCGCGGCGCGCCCACGCTGGCTGCATGGCCGCGAGCTGTGGAGTCGCGACTACTTGCCTCCTCCCTTCGAGATCTTCCCTTCCGTGAAGATCACGTGTTTGCGGGCGATCGGATCGTACTTCTTCATCTGCATCTTCTCCGTCATCGTCCGCTTGTTCTTCGTCGTGTAGTAGCAGTGACCCGTCCCCGCAGACGAGACGAGCTTGATGACATCGCGCATGAGGTGCCCTCCTTGTCGCCGTTCGGCCTCAGGCCGCGCTCCGCGGCAGCGGATCGCCTGACCTGCTGGATGCAATACCATTACTTCGGCCCCGCTGATAATGCAAATAAATTGCATTAACGACGAAGACTCATGGCATCTCGTCCCATGGGTCTTCATCGCGGCAGCGCTTCGATTGCACCGGGCTCCCCGGAGCGAGGCGCCCCTGCGAACACGGTCACCCGCCTTCACGTCGAGTCGGCATTCCCTCCAGAGATCGCCGCTGCGCGGCGTTCAGCCGGATCCCCGGCCGCCGGAGCCGGAGCTGGGCCTCCGCCTCGCTCACGCTCGCGGCGAGCCCCCGGTTCAACAGCAGGGCTGCCGCGATCGTCGCCGAGCGACCATGGCCGGACGCGCAATGCAGGTAGATCGCCTCCCTGCCGTGCAGTCGATGGATGAGCTCACGCAGCGCGCCGGCTTCGGGAGCCGCGCCGTCGAGCACCGGCACGCACAGGTAACCTGGATGGCGGCGCATCGCGGCGGCGGCGGGAAACTCCGCCGTCAGGTCCACGATCATCCGCACGCCCTCCGGTAGCTCCTGGCCGCGGGGGCGCCGGCCGACCCAGAGCCCCGGCACGACCTCGTTCGCGCAGTCCTCGCGCCCGAGCAGGCGCTCGCCGTGCCATATCGACCACGTGAGCAAGAAGTACGGCGCGAACAGCAGGCAGGCCCACCACGCCAGCGTGCCGTCGACCCGCTTTCCTAGCAGGGCGGGCTTGCGCGCCAGGTAGGCAGCGCCGACGAGGGCGAAGCTCAGCGCCGGCCAGAGCAGGGCGAGCCCGGCGCCGCCGGCCACGACGGCGAGCCACAGGATCGACGCGCTCAGCGCGATGAACAAGGAGCCGTAGCGCATCGAGCGGCCCGATCGTACGGCCCGGGTTCAGCCGGCGCGAGCCTGCCGCATCACCGTCGCGAGGACGCGCTGCGCCACGCGGCGCATCATGGAGCGGATAGTGGCTTTACAGAGCGCGCGAATGGTGAATCATGCGGTCGACGCTGCGCGACTGCGGGATGGCCTTCAACACGGCACCCACGGTGCCCCGGGGCGTTCCCGCGGAGGAGGCAGCGACGAGAGAAGTGTTGACGCGATTCCAGGATTGCATCGAGAGTGCGTGGGTGGACGCGCAGGGCGGCGCGGCCCTGGCATCGCGATCGACAGGGCGACCCTGGAGGGAGGTTCAGACATGAAGCTGTTTCGGTTTGCGAGCGGTGGCGGTCCTCGGCTCGGGCTCGAGGACGAGCGGGGAGCGCGCCACGACCTCACGGCGGCATCCCCGGAGGCGTTCGCGTCCGTCGCCTCGTGGCTCGCCTTGCCGGATCCCCTCGGCGCGGTGCGCGATGCGCGCGCGCGCGCGCATGTCGAAGCCCACCCCCTCCCGCCCGACGTCCCGTTGCTCGCCCCGATCGACGGGCAGGAGGTCTGGGCGGCGGGCGTCACCTACGAGCGCTCGCGCGCCGCGCGCAAAGAGGAGAGCGCCGGCGGCGGCGACTTCTACGACCGCGTGTACGAGGCCGAGCGCCCCGAGCTGTTCTTCAAGGCGACGCCCCGCCTGGTCGTCGGCCCGGGCGCGCCGGTGCGCATCCGCCGCGACTCGAGCTGGAACGTGCCCGAGCCGGAGCTCTCGCTCGTCGTCTCCGCGGCGGGCCGCATCGTCGGCTACACGGCCGGCAACGACGTCTCGTCGCGGTCCATCGAGGGCGACAACCCCCTCTACCTGCCGCAGGCGAAGGTCTACGACGGCTGCTGCGCGCTCGGCCCCGCCATCGTGCTCGCGGACGAGCCCGGGCTGAACCTGCGCGCGCTCTCCATCGATCTCGCGATCCGGCGCAGGGGCGAGGCGGTGTTCACGGGGAAGACCTCGACCGCGAGCATGCGGCGCTCGCCCGAGGAGCTCGTCGCCTACCTCACGCGCGAGCTGAGCTTCCCGGCGGGCGTCGTCCTCATGACCGGGACCGGCATCGTCCCGCCCGACTCGTTCACCCTGGAGCCCGACGACCTCGTGGAGATCACGATCCACGGCGTCGGCACGCTGGCGAACCCCGTATCTCCACGTTGACAAGGCGCCCCATGGAATTTCTCGCCCACAACGCCGCGACCGGGGAAAAACTCGGCGCCTACCGTGACGCCACCGCCGACGAGATCGACGCCGCCGCCCGCGCCGCCGTCGCTGCGGCGCCGGCCCTCGCCGGCCTCGCGCCCGAGATGCGCGCCCGGCTCCTGGAGACCGCCGCCGACGAGATCATGGCGCTCGGCGACCCCCTGATCCAGACCGCGCACAGGGAAACCGGGCTGCCCGTCGCCCGCCTCGAAGGCGAACGCGGCCGCACCACCGGCCAGCTGCGCCTCTTCGCCGCCGTCGTGCGCGAGGGCTCCTGGGTCGATGCCCGGATCGATCCCGCGCTGCCCGACCGCAAGCCGCTCCCGCGCCCCGACGTGCGCCGCATGCTGCGGCCGCTCGGTCCGGTCGCCGTCTTCGGCGCGAGCAATTTCCCCCTCGCGTTCTCTGTCGCCGGCGGCGACACCGCCTCCGCCCTCGCCGCGGGCAACCCGGTCGTGGTCAAGGCCCACCCGGCGCACCCCGGTACCTCCGAGCTCGCGGCCTCGGCCCTGCGCTCCGCCGTTCAGAAGGCGGGCCTTCCCGCGGGTGTGTTCGGCATGGTGCACGGCGCCTCGCCCGAGGTCTCGCTCGCGCTGGTGCGCCACGAGGCCATCCAGGCGGTGGGCTTCACCGGGTCCACCCGCGCGGGGCGCGCCCTCTGTGACGCCGCCGCGGCCCGCCCGCGGCCCATCCCCGTTTTTGCCGAGATGAGCAGCATCAACCCGCTCGTCGTGCTGCCCGGCGCGCTGCGCGAGCGCCGCGACGCGATCGCCGAGGGGCTCATCAACTCGTGCACGCTCGGCGTCGGCCAGTTCTGCACCAAGCCCGGCCTCGTCCTGGGGCTGGCCTCCCCCGAGTGGGATGCGTTCGCGCGGTCGGTCGCCGACCGGGCCCGCGCCATCACGCCCGGTGTGATGCTGCACGCCGGTATCCAGGCGTCGTTCGACCGCTCCGTGCGGGAGCTGAGAGGCGTCGAGTGGCTGACCGACACCGGCGCGCGCGTCGCTCGCGTCTCCGCCGCCGACTTCGCGCGGGAGCCGCACCTCGCGCACGAGATCTTCGGACCGTACACGCTGCTCGTCACCGCTTCGACCCGCGGCGAGCTGCTCCAGCTCCTCGGCGCGCTCGACGGCCAGCTCACCGCCACGCTTCACGGGACCGCCGACGACCTCGCCGCCGCCCAGGACCTCGTCGATGTCCTCGGCCGGGTCGCGGGCCGCCTCGTCTTCGGCGGCTACCCGACGGGCGTGGAGGTGTCGCCCGCCATGCACCACGGCGGGCCGTATCCAGCGAGCAGCGACGTGCGCTTCACGTCGGTTGGAACCGCGGCCATCCTCCGCTTCGCGCGCCCCGTTTGCTACCAGTCGTGTCCGCCCGCGCTGCTCCCGCCGGAGCTGCGCGACGAGAACCCGCTCGGGATATCGCGTCTCGTCGACGGCCGGGCCACCCGCGACGCCATCGCACCTGGCGCACCCCGCGCATGAGCCACGATCCGGTATTCGAGTCCGGCAGCGAGGCGATCTACACGCTGCGCACGACCGCGCCCGGACCGTCGGGGCGCCTCCCGCTCGGGGCCGAGCAGCTGCGCGCCATGTCGAGCGGCGAGCTGTTCGGCTGGACCCAGAATGCCGGGATGGGGTGGGATCCTGCGCGCCTGAACGGGAAGCAGTTCCTCGTGCTCAGCACGCAGGGGGGGATCCGCGCGCCCGACGGCACGCCGATCGCGCTCGGGTACCACACGGGGCACTGGGAGGTGGGGCTGCTCATGGAGGAGGCAGCCCGCACGTTCACGGCCGGCGGGGCCATCCCGTTCGCCGGCTATGTCAGCGACCCGTGCGACGGGCGGACCAATGGCACCGTCGGCATGCTCGACAGCCTCGCTTACCGCAACGACGCCGCCATCGTCTTTCGACGGCTGATACGCTCGCTGCCCACCCGCCGGGGCGTGCTCGGCGTCGCCACCTGCGACAAGGGCCTGCCGGCCATGTTGATGGCGCTCGCCGGCACCCTCGACCTCCCCGCGGTGCTCGTGCCGGGAGGCGTCACGCTCCTCGCGGAGGAGGCCGAGGACACCGCCAAGGTCCAGACGCTCGCGGCGCGTTACGCGCGCGGGGAGGTGAGCCTCGATTACGCCGCCGAGATGGGCTGCCGCGCCTGCGGTTCCCCCGGCGGCGGCTGCCAGTTCATGGGCACGGCCGCGACGAGCCAGGTGGTGGCGGAGGCGCTCGGCCTCGCCCTCCCGCACGGCGCGCTCAGCCCGTCGGGCGCCGAGATCTGGCGCGACCTCGCCCGCCGCTCCGCGCACGCGCTCATGGCCCTCGAGCGACGTGGCGTGACCACGCGGGACATCGTCACCGACGACTCGGTCCACAACGCCATGGTGCTGCATGCCGCCGTCGGCGGGTCGACCAACCTGGTGCTCCATGTGCCGGCGATCGCCCACGCGGCCGGGCTCCGGCGCCCCACGGTGGACGACTGGGCGCGCGTCAACGCCCTCGTTCCGCGGCTCGTGGACGTGCTGCCCAACGGGCCGAAACACCACGCCACGGTTCAGGTCTTCCTCGCGGGGGGCGTCCCGGAGGTCATGCTCCACCTGCGCGAGCTCGGCCTGCTGCGGCTCGGCGCGCGCACCGTCAGCGGCCGGACCCTGGGCGAGAACCTCGAGTGGTGGGAGCGCAGCGAGCGGCGCCGGCGCCTGCGCGACAAGCTACGGCAGCTGGACGGCATCGACCCGGACGACGTGATCATGTCCGCCGGAAAGGCGCGCGAGCGCGGCCTCACCAGCACGGTGACCTTCCTGCGCGGCAACCTCGCGCCGGAGGGAGCGCTCGTGAAGAGCACCGCGATCGCTCCCCAGGTGATCGGACCGGACGGCGTATATCTGCACGAAGGGCCTGCGCGCGTGTTCGGCAGCGAGGACGCGGCGATCGAGGCGATCAAGGCGGGCGCCGTGCAGCCGGGCGACGTGATGGTGCTGATCGGCATCGGTCCCGGTATCGGGATGCCGGAGACGTACCAGATCACCTCTGCGCTCAAGCACGTGAAGGAGGGGCACCGTATCGCCCTGGTCACGGACGGTCGTTTCTCCGGCGTGTCCACCGGGGCGTGCATCGGCCACGTCAGCCCGGAGGCGTGGGCGGGTGGGCCCATCGGCCGCGTGCGCGACGGCGACCGCATCAGGCTGCGGATCGACACGCGCAGGCTGGAGGGGACGGTGGACGTCGTGGGTGTGGAGGACGGCGGTGTTGCCGCCCGCTCGCCCAATCCAGCCCTTCAACCGGACGGCCGAGTGAACCCGGATACGCGGTTGTGGGCTGCGCTTCAGGATGCCAGCGGCGGCAGCTGGGGTGGTTGCGTCTATGATGCCGAGCGCATCATCGGGCTCCTCGGTCGCGCCATCGCCGCGGAGCGGAGCTCCTCTGGCACATAGGCTTTTGATGTAGCGTTATTTTTCCAGGAGGAAGGCGCATCGTGCGAGGTTTCATCATTCAGCCAACGTGTGCAGCGTGGCTGTACGATGTGAACGGTCACAACGAAGAGCTTGACTTCCGGATCGCGTTTGGATTTCCTAAGCCCCGAAACCAGAAGATCTCTCGTGGTAGGCCCCACGAGCGTCGCCGATCGCGTCATTGAATTGTGGGGGCGCCCGCGAAATCCGCGTGGTGCCCCGGGAATGACGCGCGACACCGTCGCTCGCCAAACGTGAGTCGTTTGTACCCCAGTGCTTTTGCCGTGAGCAACGCGGCGGCACGCAGACATTGCCCTCGTGGTTCGTGAGGGCGAGAACGTGACGATGTGGGATGGGCCGTGGAGGCCTCTGTCCGACCACGTCTCTTTGCTCGAAAGGTAGCGGCACGATGTCGATTGGCCAGTTGAAGTCACGTGGATCGGCGCGGCGCGCAGCGGCGGTGTTGAGCTGCGCGCTCGGGCTCTTGGGTCTGTCTGGGCTGTCTGCTTGCAAAGACAAGCCCGACAGCGCTCCGGCCGCAGCAGGCTCCGGCTCCGCCAGCGCCGCGGCCGAGCAGGCGCAGGCGCAGGCGCCGAGCGGACAAGGGCCCAAGGTCGTGCCAGGGCCCGGCCATAACCCCGAGTGCTTCGCGCCGTGGAAGCAGGACACCAAGTATCTGCAGTGGACGGCGCGAAAGCCGCCGTTCCGCCTCGCGCTCGTCAACGGCTACGTCGGCAACGCCTGGCGCATCCAGATGGTCAAGACGGCCAAGGCCTTCGCCAAGGATCCGGCCATCGCGCCGCTGATCAAGGAGTTCAAGGTGGTGTCGACAGGCACCGACGTCGCGGCCCAGCTCGGCGCGATCGAGGACTTCATCAACCAGGGCTTCGACGGCATCGTCACGCTCGCCGTCAGCCCCGACGGCTTCGATCGCGTGATCCGGCTCGCTGACAAGAAGGACGTCATCCTGGTTCCGTTCGACAACGTGCTCGACACGGACAAGGTGATGCAGGTCAACGAGGACCAGCTGGCGATGGGGCGCCAGTGGGGCGAGTTCCTCGACAAGCAGCTCGGCGGCAAGGGCAAGGTGCTCGAGGTCCGCGGCCTGCAGGGCAACTCCGTCGATCGCGACCGCCACGTCGGCTTCCGCCAGGTCATGGAAGCGCCGGGGAAGAGCTACACCATCGTCGAGGTGGTGGGCAGCTGGGACGACGGCAAGGCGCAGAAGGCGGTGGCCGACGCGCTGGCCGTGCACCGCCAGTTCGACGCGCTCTTCGCGCAGGGCGGCTCGACGGGCGCCGTCCGCGCGCTGCTCGACGCCGGACACAAGCCGATCCCGGTCGCCACGGAGGCCGAGAACGGCGTGCGCAAGCTGATCGCGAAGCACCACGAACAGGGCATGAAGGGCCTGTCGCTCGGCCAGTCGCCGGGGCTCGCCGCCATCGCGATGAAGGCGGCGCTCGAGGGCCTGCAAGGCAAGGTGATGCCGCAGATGATCTCCGTGCCGATCCCCGCCGCCGATCACACGACGCTGAAGGACGGCGAGAGCTTCTTCTCCCAGCTCTCCGACAACTTCTTCACGCCCAACGAGTTCCCGCCCTGCGGGGTCAACATCTCGGGTGTGAAGATCATGAACGAGTCGGAATCCGACGTGAAGTAGACGTGAAACGTGAAGTAGACGTGAAACGTGAAGTAGACGTGAAGTAGCGCCCCGCGGGCGCCCCAGCATCATGATCGAACCGGTGAGCCCTCCGCTCCTCGAGCTCCGGGCCGTCTCCAAGCACTATGGCGGAGTCACCGCCCTCAGCGGCGTCGACTTCGCCTGCGAGCCGGGGAAGGTGCACGCCATCCTCGGCGAGAACGGCGCGGGCAAGAGCACCCTCATCAAGATCATCGGCGGCGTGGTCAAGCCGAGCGCCGGGGAGCTCTTGCTCCAGGGCAAGCCGGTCCGGTTCGACCACCCGATCGAGGCGAACGCCGCCGGCATCGTCTGCGTCTTTCAGGAGCTGTCCCTGATGCCGACGCTGACCGTGGCCGAGAACATCGGCATCACCATGCCGACGAACCGCCTGGGGCTCTTCGATCGCAAGGCGCAGGTCCGCAGGGCCGAGGAGCTCCTGGCGCGCGTCGGCTGCGAGGGCGTGAACCCGAACGCCTGGGTGAGCGACCTGCCGCTCTCGCGCCGCCAGATGGTCGAGATCGCGAAGGCGCTCGGCAAGAACCCGCGGCTGCTGATCCTGGACGAGGCCACTTCCGCGCTGACCAACAGCGACGTCAAGAAGGTCTACGAGCTCCTGGCCGAGCTCAAGGCTCAGGGCGTCGGCATGCTCTACATCTCGCACCGCATGCACGAGATCAAGGAGCTCGCCGACGTGATGTCGGTCTTCCGCAACGGCCGGCACATCGAGACCTTCGCCAAGGGCCGGCGCAGCGACGACCAGATCGTGGAGCTCATGATCGGCCGTGACATGGGTCACGTCTTCCCGCCGAAGCCGGCGGCCCGCGGCTTCCCGGCGACGCTGCTCGAGGTGAGCGGCCTGAGCTGGGAGCGGCAGCTCGAGGACGTGTCGTTCAAGCTCGGCAAGGGCGAGATCCTCGGCATCGGCGGGCTCGACGGCCAGGGCCAGCGCGAGCTGTTGCTCGGCCTGTTCGGTGTGCTCAGGGATGTGCGCGGCGAGATCAAGATCGACGGCAAGCCGGTCAAGCTGGCGAGCCCGCGAAAGGCCAAGGACCGCGCGCACGGCATCGCCCTCGTGCCCGAGGACAGGAAGACCGAAGGCCTGATGTTGCCGATGTCCATCGCCACGAACCTGTCGCTGGCGTCGCTCGACAAGTTCACGAGCGGCGTGGTGCTCGACCGCCGGCGCGAGGCCGCGCGCATCGACGAGATGGTGCGCCGCATCCAGATCAAGATCGGCTCGCTCGACCACCCGGTCTCGTCGCTGTCCGGGGGCAACCAGCAGAAGGTCGTGCTGGCCAAGTGGCTGATGACGGAGCCGCGGCTGCTGATGCTCAACGATCCCACCCGCGGCATCGACGTCGGCACGAAGCAGGAGATCTACCAGCTGCTCCGCGAGCTTTCGGACGCCGGCACGTCCATCCTCTTCTACACCACGGACTACGACGAGCTGATCGGCTGCTGTGACCGCGTGCTCGTCCTTTATCGGAACCGCGTGCAGGGCGAGCTCGTTGGGCCCGACATCACCGAGAAGAACATCCTGGACCTGGCCCTCGGTCTGCGCGGCGGGCCTGAGCGCGCGAGGCGCGAAGACGAACACGCGCCATCGGAGGCACGATGAAGGACTGGAAGCTCCGCCTGCGCCAGAACCAGGGCCTGCTCGTGGCCGTCGGTCTGTGCATCGTGTTCTACGGGCTCTACTCGCTGTCCCACCCCAAGGGCTTCAGCGCGTCGCTGGTGGGGCAGAACGCCAACGAGTCGTTCGTGCTGGTGGCGGCGGCCATGGCCCAGACGATCCCCGTGCTGACCGGCGGCCTGGATCTGTCCGTGGGCGCGGTGATCACGCTCGTCAACTGCGTGGCCTCGCACGTCCTTGCCGGCAGCGCGCTCACGATGTTCCTGGGCATCCTGCTGTGCCTGGCCGTGGGCATGGCGGCGGGCCTGCTCAACGGCTGCCTCGTGGTCTATGGCCGCCTGCAACCGATCATCGCCACCCTGGCCTCGGGCACGATCTTCCTCGGCGTCGCGCTGTTCCTGAGACCGACGCCCGGCGGCCAGGTCGACGGCGATCTGGCGTTCGCGGCCACCTTCGATCTGAACGAGCTGCTGCAGGCCGCGGGCGCCGCACCCCTCGACGGCGCGCTGGGCTTCGTCGGCCAGATCCCGTCGCCCGCGATCTGGATGGCGCTGCTCGCGCTGCTCTGGGCCTACTACCGCCGCACCCGCTACGGCCTCGGCGCTTACGCCGTCGGCGCGTCCCAGGAGGCGGCGTACATGTCGGGCGTCCGCATCAAGCGCGTCAAGCTGGCCGCGTACACGCTGTCGGGGTTCTTCGCCAGCGTCGGCGGCCTCTACCTCGCGCTGCAGACGACGTCGGGCAACGCCGACATCCCGCAGGCCGGCTCCTACACGCTGAACTCCATCGCCAGCGTCGTGATCGGGGGCACCTCGCTGTACGGGGGGATCGGCGGCGCCATCGGATCGCTCTTCGGCGCGCTGGTGCTCCGCTCCGTCGCCTTCAACTTCCGCGTCTTCGACGAGGGCTCGGCGCTCGGCCTCCTCGCCAACCCGCTCTACCAGCCGCTGTTCGAGGGCCTCATCCTGCTCGCGGCCGTCTGCCTCGGCGCGCTCTGGGTCATCCGCGTCAAGAACCGGCTGCAGATCTTCAGGTGAGCTCGATGCAACAGCCTCTCTCCCTCAAGAGCCGTCTCGGCGAGATCGACAAGCCGACCTGGTACGCGCTGCTGTCGATCGGCGTCGTCCTCGTGAGCGGCTCGATCGGCACGCTGGTCACCCAGGGCACGCTGAGCTTCCTGAGCCCGTACTACATCCTGCAACAGCTGCAGATCGCGGCTTTCCTGGGCGTGGCCGCCACGGGCATGATGATCGTGATCCTGCTCGGTCACATCGATCTCTCGCTGCCGTGGGTGCTCACCTCGAGCGCCATGCTGGCCGCGGGGATCGGCGGCTGGGCCGCGTTGCCCTGCGGCCTGGCCGTCGGCGCCGCCGCGGGTCTGGTGAACGGCCTTGGCGTCGCCTATCTGCGCGTGCCCTCGATGATCTTCACGCTGGGCACGAACACCGTGCTTCAGGGGCTGATGGTGCTCTACACCGGCGGCTTCGCTCCGCGCAGCGAGGCGCCGGAGTGGATGGAGGTCCTGGCCGTGGGCAGGACGCTCTCCATCCCGAACTCGCTGTTCGTGTGGATCCTGGTCGGCGGCGTCGCCACCTTCGTGCTGAAGAAGACGGCGCTCGGTCGCTACATCTATGCCGTGGGCAACCAGGAGCAGGCCGTCTATCTCTCCGGCGTCAGAACGCACCTTGTGCTGATCGGCGCCTTCGTGATGTGCGGCGTGTGCTCCGCCATGACCGGTATGCTGCTGGCGGGTTTCTCGCACAAGGCCTACCAGGCCATGGGCAACGACTACCTCATGCCGGCCATCGCCGCGGTGGTGATCGGCGGAACCAACATCATGGGCGGGCGCGGGACGTACCTCGGCACCGTCCTCGGCACCATCCTGATCGTGCTGCTCCAGAGCATGCTCAGCGTGCTGCAGATGCCCGAGGCCGGCCGCCAGATCATCTACGGCGCCGTGATCATCGCCATGCTGCTGGTCTACGGCCGACAGCATCAAGAGGGACGCTGACCCGTTCCAAGACGCCTCCAGCCAAGACGCCTCCGGGCGGGGCGCCAGGCGCATCCAGCGGCGAATCGTCACACGCGTCGCCCTGGAATCGCGATCACGTCGATCAAGCGAGAAATAAACCGCCAAGACACCAAGGACGCCAAGATAAGATTCTCTTCTTGGCGTCCTTGGTGTCTTGGCGGTTCGAAATTCTGCGCTTTGCAGGCAACAGCTAGCGCCCGGCGCCGCGGGTGTTCAGGTACACGGCGTACAGCGACGTCGTGCCGCAGATGAACAGGCGGTTGCGCTTGGCGCCGCCGAAGCAGACGTTGGACACCGTCTCCGGGATCAGCACCTTTCCGAGAAGGGCGCCGTCGCTCGCGTGGCAGTGCACGCCGTCGCCCGCCGACAGCCACAGGTTGCCGTGCACGTCGACGCGGAAGCCGTCGTACACGCCCGCGGGGCAGGTCGCGAACACCTCGCCGCCGGTCAGCGTGCCCTTCGCGTCGACGCGGAACTTGCGCACGTGGCGCGGGCCGTCCTTCACGTGCGTCACGCCGGTGTCGGCGATGTACAGCAGCGACTCGTCCGGCGAGAAGGCGAGGCCGTTGGGCTGCACGAAGTCGTCCGCGGCGACCGTCAGCGCACCGGAGGCCGGGTCGAGGCGGTAGACGCGCTGCGCGCCCTGCTCGCTCGGCGACGCGTCGCCTTCGTAGTCGCTGTCGATGCCGTAGCTCGGATCGCTGAACCAGACGCTGCCGTCGGACTTCACGACCACGTCGTTCGGCGAGTTCAGCCGCTTTCCCTCGAAGTGCGACGCGAGCACCGTGCGCGAGCCGTCGTGCTCGGTGCGCGAGACGCAGCGGCCGCGGTGCTCGCAGGACACGAGGCGGCCCTGCAGGTCGACCGTGTGGCCGTTGGTGTTCATCGCGGGCTGGCGGAACACCGAGACCGAGCCGTCGGTCTCGTCCCAGCGCAGCATGCGGTCGTTCGGGATGTCCGACCAGACGAGGTAGCGCCCGGCCGGGAACCACGCCGGCCCCTCCGCCCAGCGGCAGCCCGTGTACAGCTTCTCGACGTGCACGTGCGGGAACGCGAGCTTGCGGAAGCGCGCGTCAATCACCTTGAAGCTCGGGGTCAGCTCGATGACCATGGGTTCTCCTTCTAGCCGGTCCGGACCTGCCGCGTCACCGTCGCGAGGACGAGCTGCGTCACGCGGCGCATGAAGCCATAGTCGAGCGTCTCGGGGGTGTCCGTCGGGCGGTGGTAGTTCGGGTTGCGGAACTCCGCCGTGTCGGTCCAGAGCATGGCGGGGATCTTCGCCTTCCAGAACGGCGCGTGATCGCTCCGGTGGAGCACGGGAAGCCACTCTTCGAGGCCGAGGTAGACCTTGAGGCCCACGACCGGCAGCTCGGGCACCAGCGCCTCTGCCTGCTTCGCGGCGAGCTCCACGAGGTGGTTCGAGCGGTGGTTCGTGAGCAGCCCGATGAAGTCGCCGACGTCCGGCGCGCCGGGGACCGGGACCGGCATCCGCTGGGATCCCGGCTCGTGGCTCGCGTAGCCGACCATCTCCAGCACGTGCACGGCGGCGATCGGCGCTCCGCCCTGCGATCGATGGCGCGCCACGAACTCGACGCTGCCGAGCAGCCCGTCCTCCTCGCCGTTCCAGGCCACGAAGCCCACCGGCAGGGCCGGCTCGAAGCGCGAGAGCGCCCGCGCGCAGGCGAGCATCGCGGCGATCCCGCTCGCGTTGTCGTCGGCGCCGGGCGTGTCGGGCACGCTGTCGTAGTGCGCCCCGACGAGGATCATCGGGCGATCGACAGCGGCCCTGGGCGTCGCGACCACGTTTCCGAGCTCGCCCTCGATCTCGACGGCGTAGCCCCGCTCCTCCAGCGCGGCGGCGACGTACCGCGCCGCGCGGCGGTTCTCCGCGCGCTGGCGGAACATGTGCCGCGGCCTCGCGAGCGCGACGATCGCGTCGAGCAGCTCGGCCTCGCTGACCGACGCGAGCGCGTCGATCAGGCTGCCGTGATCGCCCATGGCCTTCGTGCGTCTCAGCTCCATCGCGGGGGCTCCTCCTGCTACCGGCGGAGTGTAGCCGAGCCCCACCCCTCCCCTCACCCCGAGGTTCGGCCGCGGCAAACCGACCGCATGGATCACCCGAGCGGGTGCACTTCGTACCTCGGAACGCTGATGATCCCCTCGTCGCTCACGAGCCCGCACAGCGCCGGGTCGAGCAGGACGTCGGCCACGCAGCGCTGCTCCGACCCGAGGGCCATCAGGCCGCCGATCAGCCGCACCCCGTGGCTGTAGTCGGCGTAGGTGTCCTCGTGCGGCAGCCGCCGCCGCAGCGACGTGTCCAGCGGCTGCCACGGCTTGCCGTCCGCCTTGTAGAAGCCGAAGATCGCCAGCCGGCGCGCGTGGTGGTGCAGCCGGTTGGTCACCACGACGTCCTTCTTGTGCCCCGCGAGCAGCTCGCCGAGCTCGCCGACCCGGTGCTGCTCGATGGCCAGGTGGTGGTCACGAAAGCGCTCCACCTTGGTGCCGTCCTGGGGATTGAACGGGATGGCCGTCTGCTTCCGCGAGGCGGCATAGATGTCCTTCACGAGCTTCTTCGTCGGCAGCACGCAGCCGCACGCATCCGCGACGCGCTGGGCGGTGACGCCGGTGAGCGGCATGCGCAGGAAATCGGTGTCCGGGCCGATCGCCAGGTAGTCGGCGCACACGTACGCGACGCCCCGCTTTCCGTCGGGCGCCTCGACCGTGACGCGATGGAAGCGGCGCAGGAAGCTGGGCACGTTCCCCCGCAGCACCTCCTGGAGGAAGAGCTCCTCCCGCGCCGCGAGCGACAGGCCCCGGACCTGCTCGTAGAACCTCGTGCCGGTGAGCGCGCCCGGATCGCGCGGCGGCAGCCAGTCGAGGCCCGTCCCGTCGAACACGGGCGCCAGACGCGCGGACCCGGGCTGCGCCTGGCTCGACGCGAAGAACGCCACGGCGCCCCCGGCGTCGTTCGCCCGGGCCGCAGCGACCGGCTCGGGGGTGGCGGTCACCGTGAACCGGAAGCCGCTCTCCGCGAACGTGTAGCTGCGGACGCCGGCCGCGTCGTGGCCCGGCGTCGCCACGGCCATCGACCCGCTCGCCGCTCCCTGGAGCTCTGCCTGCGGCCCCGCCGCGCGCGCCGCGCCTCCCGCGGCCGCCCCCTGGCCGACGATGCCCATGAGCGCGCGGCCCAGCGCGCGCGGCAGCTCGAGCGCGCAGGGCGGGCGCGGCAGCGCGCGCTGCATGGCCTCGCGCGTCTCGGGCCCGACCGCGCCGGTCACGGGCAACCCCATCTCCTGCTGGAAGATCCGCGTGGCCGCCTCGGTTTCCGCGCCGAACTCGCCGTCCGCGCCGAACCGCGGCAGGAGCCCGGCGCGCCACGTCAACAGGTGCTGTTGCCAGGCCTTCACCTCGGGCCCCTTGGCGCCGCGCGCGAGCCCGCCGCCGGGCGGCGTGGCGCCGTAGTCGAGGCCCGGGATCCGGCCCGCGTGTGTCCAGCCGCGCTCCAGCGCCGGGAACACGCCGACTCCATGCGCTGTGTCGCGCGCCTCGATGGTGCGGCCGTCGCCCAGGCTCATCGCCACGTGGGCGTGCTCGGGGCGCCCGCCCGTGAACGGATCCGCCGAGAAGCGGAACAGGAGGGCGCCGCGGGTCGCGATCGCCGTGTCCACCGGCATGAGCAGCCGCGCCGCCTTCACGTGGCGCGCCTGCATCCAGGAGCCGTCAGGCATCGTGGGCTCGACGGCGAGCTGGGCGCAGCCCCACTCGATGAGCTCGGAGCAATCGAACGCGGAGGGGTTGGGGTCGGTCAGGCGCACCTCGTGCCCGAAGATGTATCTGTCGTCCGCTTGCGAGAGCAGCTTCTGGCAGAGCGCGTCGGCCGTGGGCAGCGGCTCGGACGTCACGGACCCGGCCTCGAGCCGGGCGAGGCGCCGCAGATCGCTCACCGTTCCATTGAACAGGTTGGCGTCCACCGTGTTGGTCCGGACGCCCGGCATCACGGCCTTGGCGGTGATCTGCCAGAACGACCACGCAGACCAGGGGTCCCAGGCCCTGAGCGGCTTCCTGCGCGCCCAGTCCGCCCAGTCCTTCGGGTTGGCCGGGGGCCTCGCCCGCACCGAGTCGAGGCCATAGGTGTAGTTCGCGATCCAGAGCGGGCAGTCGACGAACTCGGAGCTGCCGCCGAGGTGATCGTGCCAGAAGTTGTGGCGGGTATAGAGGATGACCGAGCGGCCCGGGTAGCGCGACTTCACCTCCTGGACGAAGCGGCGGGTCCACACCTGGAGAGCCAGGGTGTCCTGCGACGTCCAGACATGGCCGTTGTCGCCCGCGTGCTGCGTCTCCTCGAGGTCGAGCACCATGTCGAGCTCCCCCGGCTCGAGGTCGCCGACCGCGCTGCAGAGCCTCTGCGCCTGCTCGGCGGCGTCCAGACGCGGTAACGCGTAATGGTAATACCCCCGGAGGAGCCCGCAGCGCGCGGCCTCGGCGCGGTTGGTCGCGAACTTCCTGTCGACCCCCTCGATCCCGTACGTCGCCCGGATGAAGACGAAATCGAGCCGTGAGGCGAACGCGTCCCACTGAATACTTCCCTGGTGGACGGAAACATCAGCACCGCTCAACATAGGCTCCCACCTCCCCCGCACGCGCGGAGCGCGGCCTCGTGTCCAAGAGCCGTGCCCTGCGTGCGCGCCCTTACGCTCATGTCGCGCCGCCCGGGCGACGTGATCCCCGGGGTAGCTCAATTGCTATCGCAGGGCGGCGCGTCCGTCGAGTCGGGTCGACGCCGTGGATCATCCGTCCACGCGGTCATCGCGGCTGTGGAGGCGGCGATCAGCGCGTGTGTTGGAAGCCGATGGCACCGTGCAGCAGAAGATGCGAGACGCCTTCACGCTCGTGAACCACGGCGGCAGCGCCTTCCGCTCAGCGGCCCCGCGGGAGGCCGAGCTGGGCCTCCAGCCGCGCGATCGCCGACGAGAGATCGTGCCATTGGCGCGCCGTCGTGACCCTGACGATCCCGCCCGAGAAGCAGAACGTCAGGATGCCTGGAAAGACCGCCACGCGGCTCTGCCGCAGGAGATCGCGGAAGCACCGATACGAGTCGTTCCACCCCGGCAGCTCGAAGGCGAGGTTGATCGAGCAGCGCGGCGAGATGACGCGCGCGGACGCCCGCGCGAGCCCGCCGATGGAGGCGTCGCGCAGCGTCTGCAACGCGTCCTGCCGCGCGCGCCGCTCGGTGCGATATCTGTCATAAGCTGTCGAGAGCTGCGCGCGATCAAGCCCGTAGGAGCGCTCGAACTCGTCGACCTCGGCCGCCCCCGGCTCCGTGACGCCGGTGATGAGCCAGCGCTCCATCCGCGCCAGCACCTCCACCAGCGTGTAGAAGAAGGAGGGCGGCCCACCGAAGGTCGTCGAGGCGTATTCGTAGTAGTCGGCCATGAACCCGGCGTCGGCGAGGAACCAACCTATCTTCAGCCCCGGCGCCGACCATGTCTTCGAGGCGCTGAAGACGCGGATCACGTTGGTGGCCGCGCGCCGCTGCGAGCACCGCCCGAGCGGGCCGAGCCACTCGTGGCACTCGTCGAGCACGATCATCGTCGACGGAGACGCGGCGTTGATCAGCCGCCCGAGATCGGCGTCGGAGACCGCCGCCCCCGTCGGGTTCGCGACCGTCTGCAGGAGGACGAGCGGGGTGCGCGGCGTGAGCGCGGCGATCAGCGGCTCGAGCGACGTGTGGCCGGCCCTCGACGGGAGGGGGACGAGCTCGACGTTGCGCCGGCGGGCTATCGACTCCACGAGCGGGGGATAGTTGGGGATCCCGCACAGCACGGGCGCCCCCTCCCTCGGCGCGCCCGAGAGGATGAAGTCCGCGAGCGCGCTGATCGCGAACGTCCCGCCCATCGTCAGCGCGACGTTATCGGCCGTGTAGACCGCCCCGTCGATCCGAGCGTTCTCGTACATGGCGACGGCCTCGCGCGCCGGGCGGCGCCCGCACGAGTCGGAGTAGCCGTACCAGTCCCGCTCGAGCGCGAAGCGGACGCAGTCCTTCAACGCCTCCGGGAGGCCCCACGCCTGCTCGTCGACGGACCCGCTCGAGAGGATGATGTGATCGTCGGACCGGAGCTCCCCGTAGAGGTCGTCGCGGAAGAACCAGTTGAAGAGCTCCTTGATGAAGCGCACGGTCGCGCGCGAGGTGAGCACCTCGCTCGGGTGGACCTGCCTCCGCAGCGTCGCGGCGCGCCAGCGCTCGGCGAGCGATGGCCGGTGCGCGTGCCTGCCGAGCTCGTGCTCGACGCGCCCGAGCCAGAGGTCCCGCAGCTCGATCGGATCATCGGGGTTCTTCGCCCGCGCGTACACGTCGAGCATGCGCTCGTCGACGGTCGGCACGAACGTATCGTCGAAATCCCCGAGGGAGCGGGCGCGCCGCGCGGCCTCGTGCGCCTCGTCGGGCAGATCGAAGGCGCGCGCGCGCGGGGCCCTGGCGAAGAGCTGGGGCGCTTGCCCGGCGAGCTCCGCCGGCGCCAGGGGCCGCTGAGCCCTGGTTCGCTCCTCACTCATTGGGCTGCTCGGCCGTGCGAATCCGCTCCACGTGCCGCGCGGAGATGCCGTCCACGATGGTCCGGTTGATCATCGGGTGATCGTCGTGAACGGGGCCGAAATCGCTGTCGGGGTGGAAGGCGACGACATCCATGCTCTCCGCCTCGGTCTGGAACGCGTGCTTCGAGCCCGGCGGCAGGTGGAACACCAGCCCGGGCGAGAGCGGCACCCGCCGGTCGCCCAGCCTGCAGACGCCGCGCCCTCGCGCGATGAGCCCCGCGCGGAGCGAAGGATGGGTGTGGAGCGTCTGGTCCGTACGAGGGGGGAAATGCAGGTGGTTGAGGCACGGATCGCCCCGGACCTGAGGGGCGATGAGCAGGGAGTCGGTGCAACCGTCGATGTAGCGGAGCCGCCCGGACGCCTCGATCGGCCCGGCGATCTGGAAGAACCCTTTGCTCCGAAGGTGGGTGATCCCGAACGCCTCCCCCTCGCCGTGCAACGCCAGCTCTCCCGGGACGCAGAACACCATCCCCGCGCCGATCTCGAAGACCCCCGAGCGGCAACGGAGGGTCAGCCTCCCCGAGAAGACGGCGCCGTAGTGAGTCCCCTCCGCAGGAGGTTGCCACGGCCCCGGGCGATAGCTCCAGAGCTCGCAAGGCCACGTCGGGTGCGGGAGCCTCTTCAGGCTGCCGCACGCGATCCGGTGAACCGTAAAATCCGTCGCTGGATCCATCCCCGCCATGGGCTCAGCCTACCAGGCGTCCTGGTCGATTGTCGCCTCTCGTGACGTCGTGGAGCTCTCCGGCCGCCTTGGCCCCTCAGGCGGAGGGGCCGGCGAGGATCCGCAGGCGCTGGAGATGGCGGCGCCGGCTCGATCCGGCGCTTCGCCCGGCCGTCCGCCCATGGAAAAAGAACGTGTTGTCGATGATGACGAGCTTTCCGCGCGTCCAATGGACGCGGATTGCAGCGCCGGGAGCGTACATCGACGCCAGCAGGTCGCGAAGCGCGCCGTTGATGGCGTCCGCGGAGGGGGCGTGCCCCGCGTGTGTCCACTCGAGCGGCTGCGAGAGGAAGTCGCGGAACGAGAACACCCACCGACCGTCGACGCGCCGCGCTATCCATGGACCGTCGGGGCTCCTTCGATATCGCGTCTGCTCCAGCGTCGCCAGCGCGTCTGGCGACAGCCCCTCTGCGACGGCCGCCATCGGGACGAGGACGGTCTGGGCCGCGGTCCCTTCGTCGCCTGGATCGCGGCACATCAGGACGATGTACCGAGGCTGCTCCTCGGCCCGCCGGCCGCTGCCCTCGCTGTGGAGCGTCAGCGGGTTCGTCGCGAAGGGCTGGAGAGAGACGTCCTCCGTGCGCCCGTGCTCGGCCACGAGGTTGAGGATCACGCCCCGCTCCACGTACGGGAGCACCGCTGGATCCGTCTCCGGAGAGGCGATGCCGAGGAGCGATCCCAGGGTGGTGAATCGATCGTTCGAGAGCGGCTCGTCGAGCTGGACGGCGGCGAGGCCGCGCTGGCCGAGCTCGCGGAGGAGGCCCTCGCGGACCGCGTCCGGGAACTCCGCGGCCGACGCGCGGAGGACGTCTCCGCACGGCGGCAGGGCGGCGCCGCCCTCGAGCAGATCTCGCCTCCGCCCGACGTGGGCGTCGCCCGCGCGCTCGGTGAAGGCGCCCTCGATCAGGTCTCGCCCTCCCTCGACGGCGCCGGGAAATACGGCTGCTTGGCGCCGATCTCGTGGCCCGCCGGGATGGGCGTGCCGAGCTCTTCCAGGCGGAACACCTCGGGCGGCAGCCGGAGCGACGCGCGGAGGCGATCCATCGTCTCGGGGACGAACGGGTAAAGCATGATCATCAGGGTCTTCAGCACGTAGAACGACGTGTAGAGGGCGTCGCGGCGCCCCTGCTCCGGGTGCCGATCGTCGTGCGGTTTGTACTGCGTGAAGAGGCTGTTGATCGTGCGGGCGTAGTTCTCGATCTCGAAGAGGAGGTTCGGGTAGTCGGCCCGATCCATGGCGCGCACGTAGCGCTGGACGATGCGCACCGTGTCGGCGACCACCTTGTCGAGCAGGGCGCCCTCGGGGACCTTGCCGCCGAACTTGGAGTGCACCGCCGAGATGGGGCGCTCGAACGCGGCGTTCATCGGCCCGGCGAGGAACTTGTTGCGCTCGTCGAGCTTCTCGAAGTCGAAATCCGAGGGTTTTTCCGCGAGCGAGAGGAGCGCGAGGTAATACCGGATCTGATCGACGGAGTAGCCCTTCTCGTCGAGGAGCTGATCGCCGGTGAAGAAGTTGCCGCGGCTCTTGCTCATCTTCTCGCCGCCGACGAGGAGGTGGAAGCAGCCGAAGACGTCGGTGAGCTGGAGCTCGCCCGCCGCCGGCAGCCGGCGCGGGTCCTCCTGCGTCCCGAGCCACATGGCCCCCTGCATGAGCACGTAGAAATAGACGTTGTCCTGCCCCAGGAACTGGACCACGCGGGCCTCGGGATCGCGCCAGAAGTCCGCATAACGCGCCGGATCGACCCCCTTGTCGCGGAGGGCCACCTTCGAGAACGAGATGGGCGCGATGAGCGAGTCGGGCCAGACATAGAGCGTCTTGCCCGCGAGGTCCGGATCCTCGGTGATCGGGATCCCCCAGCCGATGTCGCGCGTGATCGACCGGTGCGCCCACTCGTCGACGAGCTCGACGCGGACGCCGTGCTGCTCGAGGATCGCGCGGCCGCTCTCCAGATCGGCCTTGTTGCCGAACTGGACAACGAGCTCCTTCCCGCGGGCGAGCTTGCTCTTGTGCTTGGGGAGGCTCGCCTTGATCTCCTTGTAGGTGGCCTCGTGCGCCCGGTCGAGGCGCACCGAGGGCATCACCGTCTCCAGGACCTCGGACAGCATGGCGCGCCGCCACGTCTTCTCTTTGCCGCTGATCCACTCGCGCAGCGTCTCGGACACGGACCACATGTCGAGCCACCAGTGAACCGTCTCGCGGAGCTCGGGAACCGCGTCGCTCAGCGTGCTGCGCGGGTTGAGGAGCGCGGCGGGGGCGTGCTGCTGGCCGCAGCGGTCGCACTCGTCGCTGTAGGCGTCCTCGTTGTCGCACTGCGGGTTGGGGCAGCGACCGCGCACGTAGCGGTCGGGGAGGAATCGCCCCATCTTCGGATCGAACCACTGGCGCGTGGCGCGCTTCTCGAGGAGGCCGTTCCTCGAGAACCGCGTCAGGAACTCGTGCGCGAGCTCTCGCTGGAGCGGAAAGGTCTCCGGCTGCGAGGTGCCCGTGAAGGCGTCCAGGCTGATGCAATACCGCTCGAGCGTCTTCTTCTGCGCCTGCTGGATGCGATCGATGTACTCGCGGATGGGGAGCCCGGCCTGGACCGCGGCGATCTCGCTGGTCGACCCGTGCTCGTCGGTGCCGCACACGTACAGCACGTTCTCTGCCCCGATGAGCATTCGACACCACCGAGCGTAGATGTCGGCGGGCAGCTGGGCTCCAGCGAGGTGCCCGAGGTGCAACGGGCCATTCGCGTACGGCATGCCCGCGGTCACCACCATCCGCTTGGGCCTGCGGAGCTGCCCGATGATCGAAGCGACGTCGGAGGGAGGGCCTTTACGCGTTTCCATTGGTAAATCCAGGGTTTCCTTTAGCCCGAAGCCCCTCCCCTGACAACCGCAAAGGGCGGACCCGCCGGAGCGGCGAGAGCGCGCGTCACCCGTTTTGACCGGATTTCCACGGCCGGATCGGCGCGGACTCGCAGGTCGATCGCTCCAGAGGGAGCCGCGGACGATGCTGCTCGTTCGCCACGTGGTGAGCGCTGGCCAGCGGCGGCGCGGTGTCGTGGGGCGGAGGGAGTCGGGGGCGAGGCGCCGGTGATCCGCGCTGAATGTCGGGCCGCGCTGAATGTCGGGAGGCTTCGCGGGGGCGTGGAGGGGCGTGGAGTCGAGGGCTCGTGTCGCGAGCCCTCCTAAGAGCGAGCCGCCTCGACTACCAGCAGGCGACGGAGCCCGGGTTGACCCGCAGGCCGGCCTTGATGAGCTCGAGGTTCACCTCGTTGAGGCGCGCCTGCGCCTTACGGTACTCCGCGAGCGCCTTCAGCTTTTCGCTGTAGAGCTTCAGCTGATCTTGATTGAGGTTGTGCGCGAGATCCTTGAGATCACGTTCCGCCATGGCTGATTCCTCCCAATTACCTGCGATTGATCGCAGCAATCGAAGAGGCTATGGGATCGATCGGCGGACTGTCAAGGGCGATGGGGGACCGTGCCTCGGGCGATTTCTCGCGAGCGCTGCGTCATGGCGTATCGGAGGTCGCGAGGAATGCGCGCCGCATATGAATCGACACACGCGAAGCTTCGATGAACATCGCCAGCCTGAATATCGGGCCCACCTGCGATGTTCCCGTCAGGCGGCATTCCGGTAGGGGCAGATCGTCTTCACCTCGCGGCCACTCGGTCGACACGAGATCGGGGCCGATCGGCGCCGACACGAGGGCGCCGATCCAATCGCCCTTGGGCCCCCCCCGCGAGAGCCCGAGGCCGTGCTCGGCGCGCTCGATCACGGCCTCGCAGCTCGCCGGGCGGTCGTCGACGGCGCCGCAGCTGGCGCAGCTGGCGAAATAGCGGGGGGCGCCGCCGGGCGCGCTCACGTCGTAGACTCCCGCCCAGAGGTCGGCGCCGCAGTCGCCGCACGTCCTGCCGGCCAGCTCCTCGCGGAGAGTGGCCGTCGGAAGCCACGAGTCCAGCCAGCTCGACCACATCGTCCTCGTCAGCACCCCGAGGAGCGTTCGTCGTAACGCGGCCTCCAGCTCGGCGCGCGGCCCCGGCGCCGTGCTCGAGCGCGCGAGCTCGCTCGCCTCGACCGCCGCCCGACACGCATCGACCGCCGGGGAGAGGTCGGGCTGCCACGCCCTCACGTTCTCGAGGAAGCGCAGGATGAGCGGCGCCTCGGTTGCCTCGACGGGGGCCGAGGGCGCCGTCATGTCGAGGGCTGCCTCGTCGGGGGCTGCCTCGTCGAGGGCTGCCTCGTCGGGGGCGGCCTCGTCGGGGGCGGCCTCGCGCGCTGGGTTTGCGACGACCGCGGGATCGCCGAACAGGAAGAGGCGATCTCGGATCATCGCGTGGGCCTGTCTCCCGAGCGTCTCTCGCCACGCCGCGAGCGCGTCACCCACGCTCACCCCTTCATGCAGCGTGGCGACGAGGGGGATGACCTGCACCGGCCCGGTGTTCACGATCGCGCGCAGCGCGACGAGGCAACCGACCTCGGCCGAGCCGAGGAGCTGGGGCATGAGCCCCCAGGCGTCGACCACGCTCCAGCGCCGCCCCATGATCCCGAAGCAGCTGTTCCACATGAGGACCCGGCTCGACAGCGCGCGCGCCGGCACGAGCCGGCCGGACGCCAGCGCCTCCGCCACCGGCATCTTCTGCCGGTGGCATTGGCCGGTGATCACGCACTTCGGCGACGGACCTCCGGGGACGGAGCTCGGGTCGAGGTCCACGAGGGCGCAGAGCGTCGCCCGCTCGCCGAGCAAGGCGTCGATCCCGTCGGAGTGCGTCGTCAGCGCCATGACGGCGTGCGGCCCCGCCTCGAGATCGCCGGGCGTCTCCAGCGCCCCCCGGAGCTCGACGGCGCCGACGCGGACGGGCTCGAAGTGCCCTGTCATCGGGCTCAGCACGGTGGCCCGATCGAGCGGCGCGGGATCGAGCCGCGCGGCGGCGGCGCGGATCCGGGCCTGTCGCGAGAGGGAGCCCGCGTCGGCCGCCCAGAGGATCCCCAGACGAGCATTCCTGCGCGCGCGCGTGATCTCGTCGAGGAGATCGTGCGGCGCCGACGGGGCGACGCAGGCGACGACGTCGACCGCGTCCATCGCCGTCGCCTCCCGCGGCGAGCCCACATGAACGTAGCGGCGCCCGGTGAGATGGGCATACAGGCGGCCTGCCCTCTCGGCGCCCTCGTCGTACCCCGCGACGAGCCGTTCGCCGCGGTCGCGTGGGCCCCGCGAGGCCGGCTGGACGTCGGTGATCTCCCGCCCGAACAGCGTCGCGACCCGCGCGAGCAGCGCCCTCTCGTCGGGGCCGGCGTAGGGCCACACCGGAGCTCCCTGCTCGTCGCTCAACAGCGGATCGTCCCCGGCCTGCGCCACCGGCAAGGCGAGCAGTCGCTCCATCGGCTCACGCGGAGCCTATCAAGGACCTCTCAGGGGATCAATCGGCGGCCGCCGCGGCTGTCTCGGTGCACTCGTCGACGGCTCTCCGTCGCGTCGGCGCCCCTTCGCCGGCAGCTCGGGCAGGGAGAAAAAACGTGCAGCTCCACCCCTCGTCGGAGAGGTAGTCTCCGGACGATGGATGACCTCCTACGAGCGGTGTTGGACATCGCGGCGCGCCACGTCGACGCGGAGAGGGCCTCCGCCATGGGCCCCGACACGGATCTCTCGGCGCTCGGGCTCGCGTCGCTCGAGATGGTCGGCTTCATCCTCGATCTCGAGCGGGGCCTCGCGGTCCAGTTCCCCGCGGACCTCATCGATCCCGCCACGTTCCGCGACGCGCGGACCATCGCCGGCCACGTGCGCGCGCTGCGCGGGCCCGGGTGACCCCATGTCGACCGACTTCGATCTCGCCCACAGCTACGGCGGCGTCCCCTTCGATCGAACGCTCCCGATCGAGCCGACGATCATCGCGCACATCGCCGCTCGCGCGCTGTCGCAAGGCGACGATCCCTTCCTCACGGCGGCGCGGGCCGACGGTGGGGTCGTGACGCTCACCTACCGTGATCTCGAGGCCCTGAGCCGCCGGGTGTCGTCGTGGGTCCGCCGGCGGCTCGGGGCCGGCTCCGGCGACGTCCTGGCGCTCGTCCCGACGAACGAGGCGAGCTCGGTCGTCACCCTCTTCGGCGCGTTGCGCGCCGGCTGCGCGCTCCTCCTCCTCAGCCCGGCGGACCCCGCCGGGCGGCTCCGACAGCTCGCCGAGGCGCTCGGGGCGAAGGCGGTCCTCCGCTCCCCCGACGTCGCGGCCGACGTCCTCCCGGAGGCGATCCCGGTCCCCGAGGCCGCCTCGCTCGAGGACGGCGCGGCCTCCGATCCCGATCCCGCCGTCGAGCCCCGGGCAGACGCCCTGTTCTTCGGGACGTCGGGGTCGACCGCGACGTCGAAGCTCGTCGCGCAGTCGCACTACGCCGCGGCCGTGAACGCGGAGGCGCTCCGCCGTCACCACGGGCTGAAGCGCGGGGACCGCCTCCTCGGCTGCCTCCCCATTCATCACGTGAACTGCCTTCATTTCACCATCTTCGCGACGCTCGCCGCGGGCGCGCACGCCGTCCTCGCGCACGCCTTCGATCCGTTCGGCTACCCGCGGCTCGTCGAGCGGTTCCGCCCGCGCATCGCCAGCGTCGTGCCCAGCATCCTCGAGGCGCTGCTCGGGGTGTGGCGGCAGCCCGCGCTGCCGGGCGATTTCGAGTACTTCGTCTCGGCCGCCGCGCCGCTGACCGCGCGCACGGCCCGCGCCGTCCGCGAGAAGCTCGGCGCGCGGATCCTCCAGGGCTACGGGCTCACGGAGACCACCAATTTCTCGACGACGATGCCGGCGGACCTCTCCGAGGACGCGTATCGGGCGCACATGCTCGACGTGGAGATCCCCTCGATCGGCGCGGCCCTGTACGGCAACGAGGTGGCGGTGCTCGACCGCGGCGGCGAGCGCGCGGCGCCCGGCGAGATCGGGGAGATCTGCATGCGCGGGCACAACGTGATGACGCGCTACGCCGGCAACGACGAGGCGACGGCCGAGGCCTTCCGGGGCGGGTGGTTCCACTCCGGGGATCTGGGCTACGAGATCGACGATCGAAGGGACGGCCGGCGCTATTTCACCATCACGGGGCGGAGCAAGAACATCGCGAAGGTGCGGGGAGAGTCGGTGTCTCTCGACGAGATGGACCGCGTCCTCCGCGCGCTCCCGCGCGTCGAGGACGCCGCGTGCGTCGCGCTCCAGCACCCCCTGCTGGGAGAGGAGATCGTCGCCGCGATCGCGGGCTCGCAGGCCGCCGTCGGCGACGCGGAGATCCTGGCCCACCTCCGCGCCGTCTTCGCCCCGGCGGTGCTGCCCCGCCGCCTGGTGAGGCTCGAGGCGATCCCGCGGACGCCGACGGGGAAGCTCCTCCGCGCGGATCTCGCGCGGAGGCTCGCCGCGCTCGTCGGGGCCGCTCCGGAGCGCTGATCAGCCGCGCTTCAGCGCCCGGTACACGGTCCTGTTCGGGCCGCCCACGCGCAGCGCCTCCGGCCGCATGCCGGCCGTCGTGGGGTCGAGGTCGCACGCGACGGGCGTGAGCCCCGCCGACGCGAGCGCCGCCGTGACCTCCTGCGGCGCGAACGCGCGGCTGACGAGGGTCTGCTCCACGCGCGAGCACGTGGGGCCGCCGCCGAACGCCCCCGAGACGCGCAGCATCCCTCGCCGCGTGCCCTCGTCCCACACGCCGCGCTTCGCGATCACCGCGTCGGGCTCGTCGATCACGGTGACGTGGTGCCAGTGGCGGAAGTGGGCCGGCTCGAAGAGATCGAAGATGAACTGCCCCCCTTCGAGGAGCGCGGCGCTCACCGCGTGGAAGCAGCGCTCGAGCTCCGCGGTCGAGTCCAGGTGGTTCAGCGCGCCGTCCAGGGAGACGCAGGCGCCCGCGGGGGCCGGAAGGGCGAAGTCGGCGGCGTCGGCCTCGACGAGGCGGACCGCGCCGGCGTCGATCCTGGCCGCGAGCCGTTCCCTCGCGAGGGCGAGCATGCCGGCCGACAGATCCACGCCGGTGACCTGGAAGCCCGCGTCGCAGAAGATCGCGGCGGACACGCCCGTCCCACAGCACAGGTCGACGATCGAGCGATCGACGACCCCGGTCTCGGTCAGGTACGCCGCGAGCCGGGGGGCGAACTCGCGGACCCAACCCGTGTAATAACGATCGTAGAAGGTCGCGAATGTGGCCGTGTACAAAGTCGTCATCTCATGACCGCCGCGCTGCCTCACCTAGTTCGAGGTCTCTTCGGCGTCGACGCGAGCGCGCGACTCCCGCCGTGGAGCGCTGGTTGACAGCCCGCCACGAGGGTGCGATCGTCGCTCTCATCCCCGCTCCCGAGATACCGTCTTTTCCATCCACGCGATAGCACGGAGACGCTCCCCATGTCGACTCCTCACACGCTGCAGCCGGACGATCTCATGGAAGAAGGCGGCGACGTCGTCCGGCGCGCGCAGGAGGCCTGCTGGTATGCCGAGACCTCGATGGGGAAGGCGGTGCTGCGGTATCGCGAGGTCCACGATCTCCTCCGCGACGCTCGGTTCCGTAACATGGGCACCGACGTGCTCACGAGACAAGGAGTCACCGAGGGCCTCGTCCGGCGGATGTACGAGGGGTTCCTCCTGAGCACGGAGGGCGCCGCGCACGCGCGCCTCCGGGGCCTGCTCAAGAAGGGTTTCACGCCCGACGCCGTCGACGCGCTCCGCCCGCGGATGCGGGAGAGGATGCACGCGCTGCTGGACGAGATCGGCGATCGAACCGAGTTCGATTTCGTCACCGCGGTCGCCGAGCGGTTTCCCGGCCAGGTCATCATCGAGCTGCTCGGGCTGCCGGTCTCCTTCGAAGATCCCGATTTCCGGCGGTGGTGCTCGGATCTCGGCTACATCGTCGGGCTCGAGGTGAAGAAGCACCTGCCCCGGCTCGAGGCCGCGTTCGAGGGCCTCCGCGGGTACATCGAGCCGACGATCGCGGCGCGCAGGGCCGAGCCGAGGGGCGACCTGATCTCGACGCTCGCCGCCGCCGAGCAGAACGGGGATCGGTTCAGCGAGGAGGAGCTCGTGTGTCAGATCGTGGCGCTCCTCTTCGGCGGCCTCGACACCACCCGGCGCACGATCGGCAAGGCATTCCTGGTGATGCTGGAGCACCCGGACCAGCGGCGGCTCCTGCAGGAGCGGCCCGATCTGGCGGAGCCGGCGGCGGAGGAGATCCTCCGCTACGCCCCGGGGACGCGCGTCGCGGTCCGGGTCGCTACCTGCGATCTCGAGCTCCACGGAGTCCCGATCCGGGCCGGCGAGATGGTGATCGCCGCGACGGGCGCGGCGAACCGCGATCCCAGGGTGTTCGAGGCGCCGGAGACGTTCGATATCACCCGGCGAGGCGCCGCCCCGCTCTCGCTGGGCGCCGGCCCCCACCACTGCCTGGGCGCCTACCTGGCGCGCGCCGAGCTGCAGGAGGCGGTGCCGATCCTGACCCGGCGCCTCACGGAGGCGGCGCTCGCCAGCCCGGTCGTGGTGCGGACGGCGCGCGAGGGGTCGCCCGGCCCGCGGGTGATCCCGCTCCGATGCCGCGTGCGCCCGCGCTGACGAGCGCCTGCCGCGCCGCCGGATCACCGCCCGACGGGCAGCCCCGCGAGCCCGTCGAAGAGCCGGTCCTCCCACCCGGGGGGGTACCACGAGGCGATCATCAATCGCAGCATCACGTGGCCTCGATCCGCGCACCGGAGGGGCCATCGGCCCGCTCCGTGGCGCAGGAAGACCTCCGCCGTCTCGGGCGGCGTGGAGAGAAACACCACGTTGCCGGCGCTCTCCGGGCTCATCACGAAGCCTCGTGATCCGAGCTCGGCGCGGATGCGCGCGGCGCGATCGACGTGGCTCCGGAGCGTCTCCCAGAGCAAGGCGCGGTGCGACGTCCACGCCGCCTCCCACCGCGCCGACGTCTCCCAGGCCTCGAACTCCGCGAGCCCGATGGGCTTCACCGAGGCCCGGAGTCGGTCGAGGCTCCCCTCCTCAGCGCGGGGGAAGAAGACGAACGCGCCCGGCCCACAGTCGATCTTGGGGAGCGAGAACGTCACCGCGTCGGCGAGCCCCATCAGATCGAGGAGCCGAGGGTGAGGATCGGAGTCCTCCGCGAGCTTGTGCGGGCCCCAGACGAGATCGAGCGCGAGCTTCATCCCCTCCCTGTCGCAGGCGGCGCGGAGGGCCCGGAGCTCGTCGATGGACGGCGCGAAGCCGAACAGCGACGGCCACGAGAGGAGGAGCACACGGGGCGTGGGGAAGTGATCCCGCCCGAGGGTCGTCTCCGCCGCTCGTGGGCAATGGGCGAGGAGCGCGTCTTCGAGGTCTTCGAGGCGTATCGTCCCCCGGGCGTCCGTCCGGATCGCGACGGGGAAGAGCTGCCCGCCGCTCATGACCGTGACGGCGCCCGCCTCGAGGATCATCGCATGTCCGACGTCCTCGGCGAACAGCGCGCCCGGCCCGCTCCCCGCGAGGAAGCGCGCCGCGACGGCGCCCGCCGCGGTCGCCGAGGGGCAAGGGAGCCACACGCCCGGCCCGAAGAAGGGGGCGAGCGTCTCGGAGAGGCGCTTCGTGATTCGATCCCTGGCGTAGGGCCCGAGATCCCGGCGAATCAGCTGCTCCGACAGCGCGCGGAGGCTCGATCCGGCCAGCGCCGTCCGGAGCGCGATCTTCCCGGGCTCGGCGGCGCCCGCCACGGAGTCGCCCGCGGAGGAGCGGCCGTATCCCTCCAGCACGCGGCGGAGCAGCCACGGAGGCGCCCCGAAGTGATCGGCGATCACCCGCAGCGCCCCCTCGATCTCGTCGTCCCTCCGGATCATCGCGCCTGCCCTTCCCGCCGCGCCCGGAGCAGAGCGCAGATCGCCCCGACGTTCTCCAGACCTCGAATCTCCCGGGTCGTGAACCGGACCCGGAAGTGCTTCTCGATGGCCAGGAGGATTTGCACGTTCGAGAGCGAGTCCCACCCGGGCACGTCTCGCGCGACCGTCTCCTCGCGGAGCTCGAGGCTGTCCGCGTCCAGGATGCCGGCGACGATCCTGGTCAGCTGGGCGAGGATGTCGTCCCCTTCCATGTCATGCCCTCCGGATGAAATGCTCGCGAGGCCGGTAGGTCTCCAGATCGAGATACCAGAGGTCGCCGCGGCGCTCGAAGCCGAGCGTCGCGTAGTGGTCCCTCACGAGCGCGTTCTTCGGCGTGGGCAGGTGCTCGCCGATGATCCCGCGCGCCCCTCGCCCGCGCGCCGCCTCGACGAGCACGTCGAGCACGAAGTTCTCCAGCCCGCGCTTCAGCACCCGGCAGCTCATCAGCCAGGTGTCGACGAACATGGCCTCTCCTTGCGCCTCGAGGATGACCACGCTCACAAGACCGTAGGCGCCGAACCGGTCCTCCAGGCTGAACGCGAACGGGAGGTGCCCCGCCGAGCCGCTGATCCGCCGCAGATCACCCTCCGCGTGGCGCACCGTCCGCAGGTTGAACTGGTTGGATCGCTGCGTGAGCTGCGCGACGCGGGGGAGGTTGAAGGGCGTGAAGCCCTCGACCTTCGCCGTCATTTCGAGGCCCCGGAGGAAGTCCTCCGGAGCTCCGGACGGGCCCTGGAGGGCGCGCCTCTGGCTCTCCTCCCGGTAATACGCGGTGCGCCGCGCGTCCTCGCCGGTGAAGGACGCCGCCTCGAAGAGGTTCAGCCGCCGGAGGAAGGGCATCACCTCGACAGGATCGGCGGGCAGCTCGGGCACGCACACCTCGGGCAGCGCCGCGCGCACGGCCGCCCGCTCGACGGCGCTGTCGTCGAGGAAGACCATGCCGTCGAACCCGATCCCGATGACGCTCTGGATGTGCCGGAGGTGGTCGACCTTGCTCTCCCAGCCGGCGCAGAAGACCGCGATGTCCTCGAGCCGCAGCACCATGTCCGGGTGGCGGTCGAACACCTCCCTCGCGACGCGCTCTTCGTTCTTGCTGGACACCGCGAGGACGACGCCGCGCCGCTCGAGCTCCTTCGCCCAACACTGGATCTCCGTGAACGCGGGCCCGAGGCCGAGCTCGCCGAGCTCGATGCCCGGCAGGCCGTCCTCCGCCGCGATCCCGCCCCAGAGCGTGTTGTCGAGATCGAGGACCAGGCACTTCCGGGCGCGCCCGAGGATCGCGTCCACGACGTCCAGCGTCCTCTCGGCGAAGACCGGGAGGAAATCGACGCCGAGCGCCATCCTCGCGGTGACGGCGAGCCGCCGGTCCTCCGCGGCCGCCCTGCCGTGCTCCGCGAAGAGGAGGGCGAGATCGAGGAGGAAGAAATCGTCGCGCGAGCTCGCGAGCTCCATGAGAAGGACGTTGATCCGGCGGAGCTGATGGACCCAGGACGAAGGGATCTTGTTGGCGAAGCTGCCGAACACCCCGTCGTCGATCTCCGGGACGTTGACGTGGAGGATCCGGGCCGAGGTGCTCTCCGCGAGCGCGTCCGCGAGGCGCCGGACGTGCGCGACGTGCCGATCCGCGAAGGAGGCGCGCTCCGTCGAGGGCAGCGCTCGGAACGCCGAGAGCAGCCGCTCGGCAGATCGCCAGACGACGACGAACTCCGGTCGAGAGCGGCGCAGCTCGGAGGAGGGATCGAGGATCGCCTGATCGATCTGATCGAACTCGCCCTCGAGCACCGCGAGCGAGAGGCGGCGATCGGCGGCCTCGCCCCGGAGCGCCAGGGCGTAGAGCTGAGCCGCGGAGTCGGCGAGGACGGCCAGGCGGACTCGGCGGAACTCCGGAGAGGGCCTCTTCGCCAGCCTCCGGAGCTCGTCGAACGTCTTCACGCGCAGGCGCCCACCGAGACCCAGCTCGCGCAGCCGGAGCGCGCCTCCCGGATGACGTCGAGGGCCGCGGCGTTGCTCCCGACGTCGACGAACTCCGTCTCCATCCCCGGGGTCGTCTGGAGGGTCAGGTGCAGGAGCGTGCCGGCGACCCGGTACGGCAGGACCTGGCAGGAGCAAACCCAGTTCACGAGCCGCCCGTCCTTGACCAGACCTGCCGCCACGATCCCGTAATCGCTGGTCGAGGCGCGGCACCTCCCCACGTAGATGGCGTCGAGCGTGTCGAGCTCGGGCCGATCGCCGGTCAGGTTCATCTCGGTGCACAGGACGAGCAGCTCCTCCACGCGCGGATACTCCGCGGGCGTGGCCGCCCGGACGTCGACGACGATGTTCAATCCGCGCAGGAAGGCCTCGACGCGCTCGGCGGCGGCGCCCGATCCCGCCGGCGCGACCGCCGGAGGGGAGCCGGCGATCGACGCGGGCCTCGGGGCCGGGCTCTCCCAGCGGACCAGCCGAGGACCGTGGAGGAGGAGCTCTCGGTATCGATGCGCCGGCCCCTCCGGCACGGTGATCTCGGGCGCGTTCGCTCGGACCTCCTCGCGATCGGCCTCGGTGGCGCCGAGGAACGCCAGCGCGTGGAGCTCGAGCCCCAGGCGCTCGGCGACGCGCCGGCACGCCTCGGACGCGGGGCGTCGAGGGTCGGCCTCGACCGCCGCGAAGTCGGCGACGTCGAGCGCGAGGCCGTCCACCAAGGCAGGGTGCGCGGAGAAGATCGAGCTCCGTACCTGCTCCGGGATCCCCTCGTACATCCACGCGAACGGCCCCGGATCGCCGTCGGCGACCGGAGCGCGCTTCCGGAACCGGCGCAGGGTCGCGTCGCGATCGTTGCGTGTCGTCAGCGCGAGCGCGACTCCTCGCCTCGCGACGATCCGGAGCGCCTCGTGGAGGCCTCGCTCCATGGACCACCACGCCTCGAGGACGGTGGCCGCGGGCGCTCGATCCGGCGGGAGCCAGGCGGGGTTGCGAGCGTGGAAGTCGTCCGCGAGGAGATCTCCCCGGATCAACAGGTCGAGATCCACGACGACGCACTCGATGGGCGGGAGCGCGCGGGCGGCCCACAGGCTCGCGATCCACTGCGCCTCGTGGAACACCGCCTCGGCGACGGCGTTCGGGCCGGCCTCCTTGCCCGCGCCCGCCCCCAGGGCCTCGCCGTGGCCGAGGCCGCCGAGGACGTCATCCATCGGGATCCCGTGGCGGGCCCAGAGGCCCTGCACGTCGAGGACGCGGTGCCCGCGTATCACCGACGCGAGCTCGTCGAAGGCAGCGTCGATCTCCGCGTCTCCGCCGAGCAGCCCAAACGCACCTGCAGAGGGGCGGCGCACTCCCCTGTAGACGACGGGTGTCTCGCTCAGCGCGGCGACGACCGCCCGGAGCGGGTCGAGATCGAAGCGGGGAATGGGGCGGCCGGCGATCGCGGCGACGCAGATCGGCGCGATCACGTCGAAGCCGAAGAGATCGACGTAAACGAGCGTCGGATCGAGGCGGAGAGCCGCGTCCACCTGCGTCCACCCGAGGACCTTCACCTCGGCGCCGGTGAGCTGGCGGAGCGCCGGCGCGACGCGGAAAGCACCGCAGTTTCCCATGAGAAGGATCATGGCCCCTCGCCCTTCGCGCGCTGAGTGGAGCACATCCCCTGGGGGTCGTCAACGCTCGCGCCCCGGGCCCCGCGCCGCTGATCCGGGGCTGTTGCCCGGCGTTGACGGCCACTTTTGGACCTGATTGAATCGCGCCGTGGTGGCCAATGGCGCGATCCGACGTCTCGAAGAGCTGGTGTCGAAAGAGGACCTGCACCACCCCGACGCCACTGCGCTCGTCGACGGCTCGGCGCGGCTCTCGTATGGAGAGCTCGATCGCCGGAGCGACGAGCTCGCGCGCGCGCTCGTGGCCCGCGGCGTGCGGCCGGGCGACCGCGTGGCGCTCCTCGCGCCCAAGTCGGCCGAGGCGATCGTCGCCCTCGTCGGCACCCTGAAGGCCGCGGCCGTCTGCGCGCCGCTCGACGTGACGAGCCCTGCCCCTCGTCTGGTCCGGATGCTCCGGACGCTCGCGCCCTGTCGGCTCGTGATCCACCCCGAGAGCGGCGGCCTCGCCGCGCGGTGCCTCGACGAGCTCGGGGACGCCTCCGTCTCCGAGGTCATACGCCTCGGCGAGGACATCGCGGCTGCGCGCGCCGAGCGGCCGGCGCCGGGGGCTGCTCCGGACGATCTGGCGGTCATCCTCTTCACGTCGGGCTCGACCGGGGAGCCGAAGGGTGTCCCCCTCACCCACGAGGCGGTGCTCCACTTCGTCTCGTGGTCCACTGCCCATTTCGGAGTCGGCTCCGACGATCGCGTCTCCTGCCATTCACCACTGCATTTCGACGCCGCGCTCTGGGACATCTTCCGCGCGTTCCACGCGGGCGCGGAGCTGCATCTCGTCCCTGCGCGCGCCAACCTCCTGCCGCGATCGCTGGCGGAGTTCATCCGCGACGCGAGGCTGACGCAGTGGGACTCCGTGCCTTCGGTCCTTGTCGGCATGGCGAGCAGAGACGTGGTGGCCCACGGCGACTTCCCCGAGCTTCGAAGGCTGATCTGGTATGGTGAGGTGTTCCCGACCAAGGCCCTTCGCTACTGGATGGAGCGCCTGCCCCACGTGACGTTCACGAACACGTACGGCCCCACCGAGACGACGATCACCGCCAGCCAGTACACGGTGCCGCGCGTCCCCGACGACGACGCGCCCATCCCCATCGGCGAGGCGGTCCCCGGCAAGCGGCTCTCGGTGCTCGACGCGGATCGCCGCCCCGTGGCGCCCGGGGTGATCGGCGATCTCTACATCGGCGGCGTCGGCCTGAGCCCGGGCTACTTCCGCGATCCGGACAAGACCGCATCGGCGTTCGTCGAGGCGCCCCCCGGCTCCGGCGAGCGCCTCTACCGGACAGGCGATCTCGCGAGGATCGACGAGGCGGGGATCGTCCACTTCCACGGCCGCGCCGACCGGCAGATCAAGTCGCGCGGGTGCCGCATCGAGCTCGACGAGATCGCCGTCGCGCTGGGGCGCATCGCCGGGCTCGCGGAGAGCGCGGTCGTCGCCGTCCCCGTCGACGGCTTCGAGGGCGCGCGGATCTGCGCCGCGTACGTCCCGATGCCCGGGGCCACGCGCAGCCCGGCGGAGCTCCGCGCGGAGCTCTCGAGCTGCCTGCCCCCGTACATGCTGCCGGCGCGCTGGCTCGCGCTCGACGGGCTGCCCAAGAACCCGAACGGAAAGATCGATCATCGGGCGCTCGAGCGGCGGTTTCTCGAGGAGAGGTAGCGCGCATGTCGGAACGAACCCCGTCGATCGCCGCCGTCCAGCAGATCCTCCGCGAGTCGCTTCACCTCGGGCCCGTGGGCGAGGACGTCGATCTCGTCGAGAGCGGCCTGATCGACTCCGCCGCTTTCATGGATCTCTTCGTCCTCCTGGAAGATCGCTTCGGGATCAGGATCGAGGCCGGCGACATGGATCTCGAGCACTTCCGCACGGCCGCCCGGATGGCGGCGTTCGTGGCGGGCAAGCAGGCGGGTCCTCCGGGGCGATGAGCGGCGCTCGGAGCCCCTGTCGGATCACGGCCTATCGTCCGGGCGACCGGGATGCCGTCGTCCACTTCCAGCGGCTGCTCTGGAACGGGGGGCCGAGCCTCAACGCCGCCTACCTGGACTGGAAGTACGGCCGCAATCCCTACCTCGATCATCGCTATCTCATGCTTGCCTGGGACGGCGACGAGCTGGCCGGGATGGTCGGCGCCTTCGGGGCCTGCTGGGAGGCGAACGGCGGCGATCGCGTGGTGCTGCCCTGCCTCGCCGACGCCGTGGTGGCGCCCGACCAGCGAGGCGGGCCCCTGTTCGGGCGCATGCTCGATGAGCTGGTCGCGCGGCTCCGCGCCGACGGGATCCCGTGGCTCCTGGATTTCGGGAACGGCCTCGCGGTCCCTGCCCTGCTGATGCAGGGGTGGAAGGCCATCGGCCCGTGGCCGCTCGCGAGCGCCAGGCGAGGAGGGCGCGTCGTCGACGCTCGCTCCTGGCCGGAAGCGGAGGGGGGCGGCCTCCAGGGTTCGCGGTCCGGCGTCTCCATCCGCGCCAGCCGCGCGCCTCACCCGCCGACGATCGCCGCGCTCGCGGCGGAGGTCCCGTTACCGGACGGCGTGCGGCGTCATGTGCGCGATCTGGAGTACATCACGTGGTGGCACCAGAACCCCTTGGCTCGCTATTTCTATCTCACCGCGGAGGCGGAGGGGGCGCCGTGCGGGTATCTGGTCGGCCACCGCTCGCTGGACCCGGACGACCACCCGACCCCGACGACGATCCTCGACTGCGAGGCGAGGAGCGACGAGGTCTGGCTGGATCTGCTGGAGACGGCGTTGACCCACCTGCCGGGATCCACGGTGCTCCTGTGGGCGCGCGACATCTCCCCCGGGCGCCGCGGCGGACTGGGCTCGGTCGGCTTCGAGGTGAAAGAGCCCACGGGACAGGTCACTCGTGACTGGCAGTTGCCGAGCCTCATCCTGCGCTCGACCGGGGTCCTGGATCCTTCGTCGCCGCTCGCCGCGCTCGACTCGCCGGCGGCCTGGGATCTGCGGGCGGTGTGCGGGCGGAGCTGGCGTTGAGCGCGGGGCGCGCCCGCTCAGCGCAGGACCTTTTGCAGGTACACGCGGCGCCGCCCGTCCTCCGACTGCGCCCGGCCGTGCTCCTCGAAGCCGAACATCCCGAGCAACGCCCGCACCTGCGCCAGATCCGGGTTCGCCTCCGAGCGCAGCACGTCGGCCCCGCCCGCCGCCGCCAGCTCGACCGCCCTCCGGAGGCAGCGGGCGCCGGCGAGGGAGCCTTTCGCCAGCCCCGCGGGGTGGACGACGAGGCGCGATAGATACGCGGGCTTCCCCGCGGGCGGGAAGATCGCGAGGTCGGCCTCGAACGGCGGCTCCCACGTCAGCGTGAACATGGCGATCGCCTCCGCCCCCTGCCGCAGGAGGTGCACCGAGCCTGCCTGCACGCGCCGCCGCGTCGTCTCCACGCGCCGCGCGGGCGCCGGGTTCTCGGGCGTCGCGTGGTGGGCGTCGCTGGCGCAGAGGAGCGCGTGGACCTCCTCCGCGTTCGAGGCGACCTCCCACGATCCCTGCGGAGACGCGTTCTCGGTCACTGCATGTCCCTCGTTCACCGCTTCTTCTGGAACGGCAATCGACCCAGCCGCTCCGCGACATGGGAGGCCACGTAGCCGGCGAAGAGGTGATAGAGCAGCGGCGAGAACGCCTCGCGCGCCTCGCCCGCCACGGGCAACGTGAGGATCGCGTGCCTCGACACCTCGGTGTCGGCCTCGTGCACGACCGCGAACACCCGCCTCCCGAGGCCTCGCGCCGCCTCCGCGATCTCGCTCGCCCGGCGGTGGGCGCGCCCCGGAGGGGCGATGACGAAGAGGGGCATGTCGACGGGATAGGCAAACCGCTCGACGTGCCACCACTCCTCCACGTCTTCCCCGACGGTGAGGAGGCCGGTCGCCTCCACCATCTTCGCGGCGCCGAAGCGCGCGGTGCCGTGGCTCGGCCCGCTTCCCAGCATCACCATGGCAGGGGCGTCGGCGACCCTCTCGGCGGCCTCGCGACACCGTCCTTCGACGGCGCGACGCGTGGCGTCCACGGCGTCGGCAAGCGCGACGATCTCCTGGCGGAGGGCGCCCGCGTCGGCGGCGCCCCGCGCCTCGGACAGCCGGATCGCGACCAGCAGCATCCCGAGCAGGCTGGCCTGGTACGTGCGAATCCCCGGCGAGCGCTCCTTTTCCGGCAGCGTGGCCACGACGGCGCGATCGGCGGCCCGGGTCACGGCGCTGTCCGCCGTGCAGGTCAGCGCGATCGTCGCCGCCCCGCCCTCCCTGGCGCGCTCCACGGCCTGGATCACGCGCGGGGTGCCCCCCGAGGCGGAGGTCGCGATCACCAGCGCTCTCTGCGGCGAGCGCCGGCGCATCCGCGCGCCGCCGTACTCCAGGAAGCGCTGCGAGCTCATCGCCGCGCAGGCGACCCCGCCGATCTCCTCGAAGGCCATCTCGGCGGCGCACGCGGCGTGGTGGGAGTCCCCGCTCCCCACGAGGTAAACCTCGTCGATCGACGCCCACGCCGGGGGCGAGAGCAGGGCGCGCACCTGCTCTTCGAGCGGGCCCGCGAGGGCGCGCAGATCGCTCGCCAGCGCCTGGATCTCGCGGGCCATCACGGCCGGCTCGATCTCCCTCGTCGTCGCCTGCGCCGCCGTTCCCATCAACGCTCCAGCCCGCGGACGATCTCCACGTACGCCGCGACCCGGTCCCGATCGATCCGGCCGCCCCACCCGCCCTGCTCGAGGCAGGCCCCCACGAAGGCCCCGTCGGCCGCCGCCATCAACCTCGCCGCGTTCGCGTGGTTCGTGTGGCCCGCGAGGAGGATCGGCAGATCGGGCGCGGCCGCCCGCACGGACGCGATCATCGCGAGCGTCTTCGCCTCGTCCGGGTCGCCCAGCGACACGGCGTCCGCGCCGACGTGCTTCGCGCGCCTCGCCACCTCTGCAACGGGCTTCGCCCCGCCGAGCCACGTGAACTGCGTCGACGCCACGTCGGCGATGATCTTCACGCCCCACGCGTCGATCTTGTCGCGGTACTCCATCACCTCGAGCGGGTTGGCCTCGACAAGGCCGTGCTCGGTGAGCGTGGCGCCCACCAGCGCTCCGGCGCGGACGAAGCTCCCCCGCGCCACCTTCGCCACCGCGAGCGACGCCCGGATCGCGTTCCGCATCAGCTGCACGCCGATCTGGAAATCGTCGCCCGTGGCGCGCCCGATCGCGTCGACGATCAGCCCCATCGCGGTCGTGCGCGCCGGATCGGACTCGTCCTTGACGCCGTAGACGCGCTCGACGGTCTGCACCAGGCACCCGTCCGCGCCGCCCTCGCTCAGGGCGATCGCCGACTGGACCGCGACATCGAGCGTCCGCTCGAAGCTGCCTTTCTCGTGGAAGGGCGTGCCGGGCAGCGGGGCCAGGTGGATCATGCCCAGCACGGCCTTCCGTCGTCCGAGGGTCGCGAAGGTCCGCATGATGGCCGTTCACCTCGAGAACGCGTGGGTCGTGGAGTGGCGATGGGTCATCCCGGGATCGAGCCGCGCCGAGGGGAAATCAGCGCGGTTGGGCGCGTCGGGGAAGGCGCCTGTCTGCAGGCACAGCCCCGCGCGTGGCCCGGCGAGGCCGTCGCCCGAGTAGACCGCGAGCCCCGGCTGATCGGTGACGACCCGCATTCGCCGGCCGGTCGAGGGCTCGAAGAGCTCCGCGGCCCACGTCGGATCGTCGAGCACGAAGCAGTCGTCGATCCGCGCATCGCCGATCTGCCGCGGCGCCCGGTAATCGAGCCGCGTACCGGCGACGCCGGCGGGCGGGCCCCGCGGGATCAGCTCTTCGTCGCACGCGAGGACGCGCGCCGCGTTGAGCGCGAGCCGGTGATCGTCGATGGTGCCCGAGCCGGCGAGGTTCCAGAAGGCGTGATTGGTGAACGCCACGATGGTGCTCGCCGTGGTGGTCGCCCGATAGTCGAGCGTGAGCCGACCGTCGCCGTCGACTCGATAGGTGACCTCGGCCGACAGCGCGCCGGGGTAACCCTGGTCGCCGTCGGGGCGCTCGAGCCGGAGCCGGAGCGCGAGCTCGCCCTGGCGGCGCTCGGCGTCGGCGCTCCACACGAATCGATCGAACCCGATGCTTCCCCCGTGGAAGTGATGCCGGCCGTAGTTGCGATCGAGCTGGTGCTCGACCCCGTCGAGCTCGAACCGCCCCCCCGCGACGGCGCGCGCGAAGCGGCCGAGCGTGGACCCGATGTAAGGGTTCTTCGATCGATCCTCGTAGCTCTCGAGGTCCGGGAGGCGAACGACGACGTTGTCGACCCGGCCGTCGCGATCGGGGACGAGCAGCTCGACGAGCGTCGCCCCGTAGGTCCACACGGTCACGGCGAGCCCCTTCTCCGTGTCGAGCGAGTACGCATCGACGCGGGTGGGGCCTTGCCCGGCGTGCCCCGCGGTGGTGCCGATCGTCGTCCGCCGGATGTTCATCGCCGATCGGCCGCCAGCCTAGACGTCGCGAGCCCCGAAGTCCAGGGCCGGCCCCGCCTGCGGGCCCGACGACCGGTCGGCGGGGCCGAGCGCCGTGCTACGCTCCGGCGGCGTCTTCAGCGTCTTCCAGGGTACCTCGACGATCGATGTGGCGTGGCCGCTCGGGGATCCGGATTCTGGGCTCATCCAAGGCGGCAGGAGGGTTAACGTGCGGGTCTTGATCCTCGGAGGCACCGGCTTCATTGGGGCTCGCGTCGTGCACGCCCTGCGCGGGCACGACGTCTGGACCTACGAGCGCGGGCAGACCGGAGGCGTCTCACCGACTACGTTGCGCGGTGACCGCGCCGAGATCGCCCGGCACCGCGATCGGCTCGAGCGACTCGGGGTCGACGTGGCACTCGACATGATGCCCCGCAACGGCGCGGACGCGCGCGGCGTGCTCGATGTCCTGAGGAGCGTCGCCCCGCGCCTCGTGGCGGTGAGCAGCGGCAGCGTGTACCGGGTCTTCGGCCGCCTGCTCGGCCGGGAGGCCGGGCCGCCAGAACATACGCTCTGCGACGAGCAAGCCCCTCTGCGAACATGCCTGTTCCCCTACCGCGGCGCCTCGCCTCGACCCGCCTCCGACCCTCGCTGTTGGCTCGACGACTACGACAAGATCCCGGCCGAGGAGGCCTACCTCGCCGCCGGGGCGAGCGTGGTGCGGCTGCCGATGGTCTACGGCCCGGGCGATCCGGACCGGCGGCTCGCCGGCTACCTGCGGCGGATGGTGGACGGGCGCCGAGCGATCTGGCTGCACGCGGCCGGCGCGGCCTGGATGAACTCGAGGTCGTACGTGGAGAACGTCGCCGAGGCGATCGCGTGCGTGGTCCTGCGGGGCGCGCCCGGGCGCGTGTACAACGTGGCCGAGCCCGAGGACTGCTCGGAGCGCGTGTGGATCGAGCGGATCGCGCGCGTCGTCGGTTGGAGGGGCGAGGTCGCCGTGGCTCCGGCGAGCGAGCAGGCCTGGGCGCGCCCCGCCATCGAGGAATTGCCCCCCGAGGCCCGCTTCGAGCACCACGTACGCCTCGACAGCGGCCGGATCCGGCGGGAGCTGGGCTTCATCGAGCCGGTCACGGCGCCGGAGGGCCTGGAGCGGACCGTTCACGCCGAGCTGCGCGCAGGGCTGCCCTCCGTCGACTACACCCGCGAGGACGACTTCGAGCGGCGGGCCTAGGGAGCGTACCCTCCCATCGAGTCACCGGAGCCGGGTGGGGAGCCGTTCAGGCGTGGCGAGCCGTTCAGGCGTGGGGAGCCGTTCAGGCGAGCGCGCGGGACATCCGGAGCTCGTCGAGGCCGTCGCTGGTCTTCGCGCCGCCGTCGAGCGCGAAGCCCGCGCGCTCGTAGAACCGGATCGCGCGCACGTTGCCGCGCAGGACCCAGAGCTCCGCCCGCGGGAAGCCTCCCGCCGAGAGCCAGGCGAGCGCGTCGACGATGAGCGTGCGCCCGGCGCCGGTCCCCCAGGCGTCGGGGTGCGCATAGAGGGCGTAGAGCTCGCCGTGGCGCGGGTCGTCGCGGCTTGGCCCGGCGCTGGCGAAGGCCACGACGCGAGCGTCGCGCTCGAGCACGGTGGTGCGTGATCCGGGCAAGGGCTCGGCGAAGTTTCGTTGCCAGCGTTGCGTCCGAGCCTCGATGGTGAGCCCGTCGAGCACGGTGTCGGGCATCAGGCCGCGGTAGGCGGCCTTCCACGCGGCGACATGCACGACGGCGATCGCCGCGGCGTCGACGTCGGCGGCGGGACGGATGGACATGCGCCGAGGCTGCCACCCCGCGGCGGCCGTGGCAACGGGCGGTCCGGGCGCACGTTGCGCCATCTCCTCTCGAAAGGCTGCGGAATACGGCGGTTTCACGCGATGGCTCTCGCCTCACCCCTTGCAGGATCTTGTATATCCACTGGGCTGCCGCTGGGCCTTGTTCGCGTTCTTCTCCGCCTGCGTCGGCTGGCGCAGCCGTTCGGGCGCGGGAGCTGGCCCGACGCCGGTCGCAGGAAGGCTCGCGTTCAGGAGCTGTCGACGCGTCGCATCGTCGCCAGCGCCGCGCGTGTCGTGATCGCGATCAGTTGCCGGCCAGTTGCCGGCCGATCGTGATCAGCGCTGCCTTGATGGATTCCGTGACGGCCGCCCCTGTCCGGCGCCTGCAGCGGTCCCGCGCAGATCCCAGCGGCGCGCACGGAACGTTTCTTCCGTCCATCGGATCCTACCTGCCGGCTGGCTCTTGCCGTGGTGCGCGTCGCCAAGGAAAAGCGGCGCCTTCCGTAGTCGCCGCGAAGCTGGCATCCCTCGTGCTCCTGCCGCAGCCCGGAGGACGTAACCGTGGCCGAGCTCTTCTTCCAGAACATCGTCGACCGTCGCCCCGACATCGCGCAGAAGGCGACCTACAACAACTTGCAGGCCTTCTACCAGTACCTGGACCGGGCCAAGCGCTACCTCGAACGAAGCCGCTTCGAACTCGCGTGGGCGCCGCTCGGCACCGTGGTGCGGCTGGATCCGCCACGCAATGTACGCGACGCCAAACGATGGCGCGCGGAACTCGGGCAGCTTCTTACTGCCCGCCACCTCTGGCTGCAGGTGACGCGTGGCCCGGAGATCCAGGTGATCGGTGCCCACGCAGGCGCCGGAGTCGTCCAACTCGATGCAGCGCCAGCGCCGGGTGCCGAGGTCGAGCTCCACGCGAAGGAGGCTGGCCCGGCGCTCCCCTTGGTGGCCGTCGTCCTCGGCTCCCAGGACGACATCCGCAAGGCGCTCGGTCAGGCCGGTCCGGTGTGGATCGAGCTCGACGAGCCCGAGGGCGATGGCCGCGATGACACCGTGGAAGCGTTCTTCGACGAGGACTTAGGCGCGGTTTACGAGGTCTCGCCCGGCGTGCGAGAACGCAACGACTACACGGCCGCGCGCCGGATCCGTGTGCTCGATCAAGACCGCGACCGCCTCGCGCTCCTGCTGGACCGGCTGCCGCAGACACAGGCGATCTGTGTCCGCCCGAACACGTATGTCGTCGATTGCGAGCTGCGTGCCATCCGGGCGCTCGAAGACCAGCCGGTCGCCGGGCACCGTCCGCTGATCCGGCTCTTCGAGAATCAAGCCGAAGTCACCTGGCCCGAGCTTCTGCCGCGCCTCGATCCGCTCATCTGGCAGGTGCTCACCGACGACGACCGGCCCGGCACCAGCGAGCAGCGGGAGTTCGTCGACCGCGCGCTCCGGACGCGGGACTTCATGCTGCTCGAAGGACCCCCTGGCTCCGGCAAGACGACGGCGATCGTGGAGCTCGTCCTCCAGCTCGCCGCGCGTAATCGCCGCGTGCTGCTCTGCGCCTCGACGCACGTCGCCGTCGACAACGTCGTCGAGCGCCTCAAGGACATGAAGCGCAACGGGGACCCGGTGCTGCTCGTGCGCATCGGGGACGAACGGCGCGTCGCCGAGGGCATCAAGGGCTACTGCCTGCACCGGATGGTCGACACCGAGCTTCGCAACACCCGTGCTGCGCTGCAAGGAGCAAAGGGGCGCAACCGGGCGCAAGCGCACATGCTCGAAGCGCTGCGCGCCGAGGATGGTCAAGCGACGCTCCAGCGGGTACTGCTCGACTGTGCGGAGGTGGTCTGCGGCACGACGATCGGGATCCTCCAGCACCCCGACATCCGCGTGCAGGTGCGGAGCGGCGGCCCGTGGGAGCCCACCTTCGACACGCTCATCCTCGACGAGGCGAGCAAGACACCCTTCGCGGAGTTCCTCGTGCCGGCGCTGCTCGCGAAGCGCTGGATCATCGTCGGCGACAGGCGCCAGCTCTCGCCGTACGTCGAGGAGGGGTGGATCGAGACCAACATCGAGGCTGCCATCCCGGACGGCGTGGTCTCGCGCGAGGACGCGAGCCAAGCGCTGGCGGATGTCTTCACAATCGGGCGGGGCAGCGATGGCGCGCTGCTCGTGGCCTCCGAGAACGCTGATCTCCGCGATATCTATGCAGCGCAGCTCGCCGGGCTCTTCCCCGAGGAGCCGATCGTTCGCCTCGACGCTGACGACGCGCCGAGTCCGCTCCTCCTCGGCGCAGCCCGCGCGGTCATCGGCACGCCCGCCCAGCTCGCCGCGGTCGAGGGGGCGCTCCCGCTCGCAACGCGCATCGTCCGCCTCCCGACCGGTGAGCTCCTCGCCGCGCGGCGGCGGCACGATGCGCGCTCGCAGCGCCACCCGAAGGACGAGGAGCCCTGGGCCAAGGCCGTGGCCTGGCGGCTGGTGCGCGACTACGAGCTGCGCTTGTTGCCCGAGCTGCTCGCCGATGGTGACGGCCTCCCGAGCGCCGGCACATACGCGCGGGAGATCGATGCACTCCAGCCTTGCGAGGGCAAGGTGCCTGCGCTCCCGCGAGTGCGTGACGACATCGATCGCGTGCGCCGGGTCGCGCTCCCCTCGATCCTCGAGTCTCTCCAGGTCGGCTTCGACCCGAGGCGCGACAGTCGTGGCCGGCGCTTCTGGGACAACGCTCTCGCCCTCGGGTTGCCGTCCAGCGCGAAAGCCGAGCGCCTCGTCCCGCTCCGCTACCAGCACCGTATGCACCCGGACATCGCGAGCTTCCCCCACGCGCGGATCTACGGCGGGAAGCTACTCGACACCCCGGACAACATGGCACAAGAGCGACTGTTCCCGTGCCCGAGGTACCGCACGCGCGTGGCGCTGCTCGACGTGCGTGGGCAGGAGACGAGGAGCCCGATCAGCAACGAGGCCGAGGCGCGGGTTATCGTCGAGGAGCTACAAGCGCTCTCGGCATGGGCCAAAAGCACGCTCCGGCGGCCTCCCTGGTCCGCCGCAGTGCTGACCTTCTACCGCGGCCAGGAGCGTCGGATCCGCGACCTTCTTCGCGACGTGACCGGCCAGCGTGGCCAGCGTCGGTACTTCACGTTCCGCGACGGGGACGCCCCGGTTCTGACCATCGAGCTCTGCACGGTGGATCGCTACCAGGGCCATGAGGCGGACATCGTCCTCCTCTCGTTCGTGCGCACGGAAACCCCAGGATTCCTCAACAGCCCCAACCGGCTGAACGTCGCGATAACGAGGGCGCGCTACCAGCTCGTGCTCATCGGACATGCGGCGTTTCTCGCCCGGCAGACCCGGAAGGCCCCGCTGTGCGCCTTGCTCGTCGAGGACATGAAGCGCCGCGGCTGCGTAGAATACCGCTATCGGGAGGGATGAGCCATGAAGATCGTCTTGCAAAAGAGCTTGCGAGTCCGGTGTGTCCTCGTGGAAGGAAAGGTGGCGTTCGCCGAGAAGCGGGTGGCAGAGCACGCGGCGGTGGTGTGGGCCGCGGACCGGCTGCGCGCCGGGCTTGAGGCGCAAACCGAGCAACTGTGCGATGCGTCGGCGCAGGGGCCGTTGCTCGGCTTGTCCCCGGTCGTGGGCCGGAGGCTCGGCCGCATCTGCGAGGAGCTCGGCCTGCTCCGCCTCGAGAAAAACCGCATCGTCCAGCTCACGAACGAGGGAGAGCGCGTGGCGGCGAGCACCGAGCCGCGCGTCTTCGTCCCCCAGCTCGGCGCTTGGCTGCTCTTCTGGTCGGAGGATCCGCTGCTGCCGCAGCCACTGCTGCGCGTCGAGCCGGGCAAGGAGCTGTCGGCCCACGAGGAGCGTCAGGCCGGCGGCGCCCGGAACGGGGAGGGAAAGCGACGCTTCGAGATGGTGCCGGAGGTGATCGCGAAGACATGCGACGAGCGGGGCGAGCGCCCTCCGCTGGAGCTACCGGCGGCGAAGGACGGGGCGCCGATCCGGATCGTCGCGATCGAGCGCAAGGTGCAGCCCCTCGGTGTGGAGGGCGTGCTCTCGCTGGAGCTGTCATTCGAGCCGGAGGTCGCCGCGGCCTCGCTGCGGCTGCAGGGTACCCTCGCGGGCAAGGGCATCGACCGCGCCCTGCCGGCGCCGAGCGGCCACGATCACGCCAGCGTCTGGCTCTCCCTGCTGCGATCGAACGGAGCCGAGGACTGGTGGAACCCGCGCTCGGGGAAGCTGCGCATGTCGTTCAAGGCCCTGAGCGACGATGCTCGCACGAGCTTCCGGCTGCGGATGCCCTTCAAGACGCCGGAGATCCCGGGGCTCGGGCGCTTCGACGACACTTCCGTGGACGGGGTTCCGCTCGAGCCGGTAAGCGCGGGTGACGCGCAGCGGTGGTTCGATTGGCTCCTTGCGCTTCGCTCCGAGCGCACGCAGTGGCCTGACGTCTTCGCGACCAACGTCGCGGAGTTGCAGGCGCTCTTTCCGGGGTTCAGCCTTCGCCCGCCGATCCAGAGAGAATTCGCGCAGGGCTTGCGGGGAACGGAGCGCCCGCGCCCCGCGTACTGGAACCTTCAGGCACCGATGGATCTTGAGGGAGGGGTCGCCTGATGAGCCGCACCGTACCGGGCGAATCCTGGATCGAAGATCGGTCCGACGACAGGATCGAGGATGCATGGACATTGACGAGCGCCCCCAGCGCGGCGCGCGTGCCGGAGATCGGACGCATCCTCCAGGCGGAGGAGAGCGGCGCGCTGGGGCGAGCCGTGACGGAGGTCATCCAGGGCGCTCGCGAGGTCCTGCTGGTTTCGAGCTTCCTCTTCGCGGACACAGCGACGGAGCGAGCGCTGCTCGAGGCGGCGAAGGGTGGCGTACGCGTCTACCTCCTGGTCGCCACGGAGGCGCGGCTCGACAAGGAGGTCCGCAGCGACGACAGCTTCGGCCAGAAGACGCTCGAGGAGCACAAGAGGCTCCTCGATCGGCTGGCTGGCTGGGTCTACGTGCGCTCGGCGGAGCACTTTCATGCGAAGTTCGTGATTGCCGATCCGAAGCGCCAGCCGCGTGGCATCCTGCTCACCGCCAATCTCACGCGCGAGGCGATGACGCGCAACCACGAGCTTGGCGTGCGGCTCGATCCCGACGAGGTTCGGGCGCTTACGTCGCTGTTCACGTGGGCGTTCTGGGAGTCGGCGCAGCGCGAGCTGCTCGCGGCGGGGAGCTTGCCGCCGGTGGCGGCGGCGGGGCGGATGTCGCTCCCGGCCCCCTCGGCGAGCATTGTGGCGACAGCGGCAGCGAGGAGGGATCTTCGTGAGGCGGTGCTCCAAACCATTCGCGCTGCCCAGCGCATGCTCATCGTCGCGACGTTCGGCATCGACGACCAAGAGGTGATTGAGGCGCTCGCGGAGCGCGCCCGGAGGGGCGTCGCGGTCACGGTCCTGGTGCGGCACCCGCGTGCCACGATGTTCGAGACCCTGCGCCGGCTCGTGCACGCGAACGTGCATGTCCTGGGAGCGAGCGAGTTTCTCCACGCCAAGGCGATCCTCGCCGACGGCACGCGCGGCCTCGTGATGACGGCGAACCTCCAGGAGCACGGGCTCGACAGGGGCTTCGAGGTAGGCGTGCAGCTCACGGGCGACGATGCGGCGGCGCTCGGGCGGATGCTCGCGTCCTGGCAGACGGGGGCACGATCGCTGCTCCGCGCCTCCGTGCGCCTTGGCGAGATCCACGGCTCGTTGCAGGTGATGAACGGCAAGGGCTACCGCGAGCTCAGCGTCGAGCCGGAGGGGCGCGTCGATGACGGCGTCACCAAAGTCGACTGCTGTACCCGGATCCGCACCGCTACGCGTCCAGCCCCGGCCCGCGCGCCGGCCGGCAGGCTCTATCACCGCATTAGGCACACGTGGTCGATCGCGTTGCCGGTGCTCGCGAAGGGCGGGCGCGCCATCTCTACGCCGAAGGACGCCGAGGGCCCTGGTCCGCCGTTCCCCATCCACGAGGAGCCCGGCGGTCGGCGTGTCTTCGCGATCACCGGCCTCGGCGACGTCGAGGCTGCGCAGGCAGCCATGGCTGCATTCGGCGTCGGAGCCATCGTGCTAGAGGGCTAAACATGAGCGGCGGCGTGACGAACGGGAGCCTGCTCACCTGGGCATCGCTCGGCGGCGGACCGGCGGTGCTCGGTGACGTGCTGCGCTTGCTCCGCACGAGGAAAGTGCGGATCACCCGGGTGCTCTACCTGATGCAATCCGAGGACATGCCGCTGCCGACCGAGTCGGACCTGGGCGCTATCACGCTCGAGCGAATCCTCGTTCCGCTCGCCGATCCGACTCATCATCGCGTCATCCACGATGCCGTTCGCGATCGCATCCTACCGCGGCTGCGATCACTGGACGGGGTGTTGCACGTGAACGTGTCCTCGGGCACGCCGGCAATGCACGCCGTCTGGCTCGTGCTCCATGCCGGAGGCGCGCTGCCCATGGGCACGCTGCTGTGGTCGGCGCAGCGCCTGAGGACGGGCCAGACGCGCATCGATCCGGTCGACTTCCCGATCGACACGTACCTCGCCGAGATCCGCCGTGGCGCCACGGCCCGTCCCAAAGAGGCGCACTTCGACCCCGCGTCCCGCTCCGCTCGGCGGCGACAGGCGCTCGATACCCTCGCCCGCTACGCCCGGCTCCCGCGGGCGCCGCTGCTTGTGCTCGGGGAGCGAGGGACGGGGAAGACGAGGCTGGTCGAGACCTTCGTGGGGCCGCTGAAGAACCGGCCGAAGGTGATCACCGTGACCTGCGGCACGCTCGATCCCCACCTGGCCATGAGCATGCTCTTCGGGCACGTGCGAGGCGCGTTCACCGGCGCGGAGCGCGACCGCAAGGGCTTCATCGAGGAGGCGGCCGGCGGCGTTCTGTTTCTCGATGAGGTGCAGGACCTCGAGCGCCCCGTGCAGCGGCAGCTCGTGCGCACGCTCCAGGATCCGGAGCGCCGCTTTCGCCGCGTGGGAGAGGCACAAGAGCGAAACGCTGACGTCGAGGTCGTGTGCGCCTCGCATCTGTCATTCGAGGCGCTCCGCAAGCGGCTGGACCCCGACCTGTTCGATCGCCTGAGCCTGCTCCTTGTGGAGATCCCTCCGCTGCGCGATTGCCGCGAAGATCTACGAGACGACTGGACGCGTGTATGGGCCGAGGCCCGCTCGCTCGAGGAGCTCTCGCCGGAGGCACCCTGGAGCGCAGCAATAGAGCGCGCCTTGAAAGGTGACCCGCTGCCGGGCAACCTGCGGGATCTGCAGCGCCTCGCGCTGATCCTCATGGCGCGCGGCTCCACGGCGCCAAGCGTTTCGGGGGCGGAGGAGGGGCTGCTCGAGTGGACGGCGTTGCAGGCGCGGTTCCATGCCGCGGAGCGGAAGGGAGCGACTGCCACCAACGGTCTCGGGACGGGTGCGTGGGACGGCCGCGTCCGGGCATTCAAGCGGAGGCTGGCTCGAGCGGCCCGGCGGGAGCACGGATCCTACGTCGCTGCCGCGAAGGCGCTCGGCGTCAGCGAGCGGATGCTCCGGGAGCACGCAAAGAAAGAGAAGGAATAGGCCGATAGTTCGAGCCTCACACGTCATGCACCCTGGCACGCCATCGCACCTCGCGGCGCACCTCGGCACGGGGAGCCGCGCGTCGCCGCAACGTTGCCAGCGTTCCGTCGCGGCCCTATCGTTGGGGGATGTTGCTCGCGCACCGACGACGAAAGCTTCGCCGCGCTGACGAAGACGGAGCAGTGCGCGACATTGTCGCGTGGAACGAGGACCTCATCACATCGTATGTCTTCGGGCTCCTTCGTTACCTGCCCGCCGATCGTGGTCTGTCGAGGGTGTTGCAGTCGGCGTTGCCGGTGCTCCCGCTCTCTCGGTCGATCGAGGTCTCCGCCTGGCCGCCCGATGGCGACGTCGAGCCGGACGCTCTCTTGCTCGCCGACGCTTTTGCGTGTGTCGTCGAGGCGAAGTGGGAGGCGCCCTTCGGTCCCCAGCAGCTCGGTCGCGAATGGCTGTGGCTGCGCAAAGAGCAGCCCAAGCTTTTTCGAACGATGCTGATCGTGACGCGTTATCGCGTATCGTCGGGCGAGGTCTTCCACTTGCTGGAGAAGGACCTCCGAGCGCTCGGGGTGCCCGAGCTGGTCCCAGAGCCCAGTCAGATCGGCGTGCTCACTTGGACGAGCCTCGCGACGGTTGCGCTCAACACTGTCACCGACGCGCCTCATGAGGCCGCCATCATCGCGGACCTTCGCTGGGTCTTCGAGAGCTGCGGGGCGCTTCGAGAGCCCTTCGATGGCTGGAACCTCACGGCACCGAGCCTCGCCCTGGAGCGTGCGCCCACCTGGTACGCAGGGGAAGATCGAAGATACTGGACGGGCCTCGCTGCCGCAGCCCCCGCCGCTTGGCGACGTCCTCTGGACCCAACCTCCTTTTTTTCCTGGGTGACCCGATGAGCGAAACGAACGAGACGGTCCATCACGCGTTCCACCAGGCCCAGAGCTTCGTTCGCGGCTACCTGGCGCACGTGGAACGGATGCTCCGCGACGCCACGGCTCGCCTCGAGAGCGCCTCGTGGCGCTTCCTCCGCCACAATGGCGAGCGGTACATCGGGAACCTCGACACCACGGCGGATGCCGATGCGTGGCTGGTCGACTGGCTGCATGCCTTCTACGCGCCGGCGAAGGCGTTCCACGGGAAGTCGTACGGCGTGAGCGCGGCCAAGGCGGCTCGCGTCGCATTCGTCGGTGTGGCCCTCCGGGAGACGATCCCCGAGCTCTGGCTCGGTTGGGTAGAGGGTTACGCGCCGAAAGGCACCCTCGAGCCCGAGCTCCCGTGGTTCTATGGGCTCATCGACCCGCCCAAGCTGCCCGGCGTGCCCGATCCGGTCGTCGCTCTCGATGGCCTCGCGTGGTCCAGGGCCGCGCCAAACGAGGACCACCCGGAGATTCGCGTGGCGCTCGAGCGCGTGCCGCTCTCACTGATCGGTTCGGCATCCGACGTCGAGCGCGTGATCGATGCGCTCGTTGCGGCTCTCGGAGGGTGAGCGGCGTTTCTGCCCCGCGAGGGCCGTTCCGGAGCCACCAGCCGGCCGCCCGCGACCGCAACGCCGGACGCGAAGAACGGCACCCTTATGCACCCCCGCCTTCGCCAGGTTCACGAACTCGTCGCAGTGGTCGTAGAGCAGCGACAGCGACCCGTTCAAGTCGGCGAGCTTCTGCTGCGCCATCCTCGCCCGTCCTCCTCGTCGAAGAGGCGGTGCTGGAGCGCCGTCTGGCGAGCGCAAGGAACGCTCCTCCCGGAGCCGCGGAACAAGCGGCCGTCGACAATGCGCGACCGAGCCACACGGGTTGCTCTTCCCACGCGTTTGGCGGAGCGTTACAACTTCCGCCTCCTACGCGACGACCCGCATGCCGAGCCCCGAGACCGAGCCCATGTCGATCCTCGTCGCCGCGAGCATCCCCGACGACAGCCGTGCCGTGCAGCTCACCGTGGCGTGGGCTGGCGGTCAAGCTGGCCTGAGGTGCGGAATGACCCACTTTGGAGACGCTCCAGTCACCCTCGGTGAAAGCGGGGCGCGGCAGCGTCGGCCGTAATCGAGTGCCAAGGAGCGATGATGGGCGAGGACAAGCGTGAGTTCTACAAGAAGTGGTCGCTCCCCGAGTGCCGCGACTACCCGCAGGAACCTCCTGCCGCCCATCAGGCCAAGGCGTTGGGTGAGCTGGGCAAGTGGTACGCGAAGCAGGGGAAGAGCGCAGGCGCCGGCATCCTGGTGCTCCCGACGGGCGGTGGAAAGACGTTCACCGCTGTCCGGTTCCTGGCTGAAGGTCCGCTCTCGGACGGGTACAAGGTCCTGTGGCTCGCCCATACGCATCACCTCCTCGAGCAAGCGTTTCACTGCTTTCGTCCCGGGAGGATCGGGGCCATCCGCGAGCCTCGCTGCGAGCTCCGGCTCCGCGTCGTCTCGGGCACCGAAGGTCATTTCCCCCCGCGGTACGTCGAGCCCACCGACGACGTGGTGATCGGCACGCTCCAGACGATCGCCATCGCAGTCCGCGACGGGCTGCCCAACATGAAAGAGTTCCTCAAGGCCGCCGGTAAGAAGCTCTTCGTCGTGTTCGATGAGGCGCACCACGCGCCTGCTCCAAGCTACCGGAAGCTCCTCCAGGGACTGCAGGCGGAGGGCGCGCCCGTCCTCGGCCTCACCGCAACCCCGATATACAGCGACGAGAGCAAGCAAGGCTGGCTGAAGAAGCTCTTCCCCAGCGGGATCATCGCCCAATCCCGCGCCAATGAGCTGATGGCTGCAGGCGTCCTCGCCCGTCCGCATGCGGTTCCGATGAAGACCAGATTCACGCCGCGCTTCGACGCCCGCGACTACCAGAAGTGGCTCGGGACCTTCAAGGACATCCCCGAGCAGCTGGTCGACGAGCTCGCAAACAGCAAGGAGCGCAATGCCTTCATCGCTCAGACGTATGCCGACAACCGGGAGAAGTTCAGGAAGACCATCTTCTTCACCGACCGTTGGTACCAGTGCGAGGCCATCGCTGAAGCCCTCCGCAAGCACGGGGTCAAGGCCGGCTCGGTGTACTCGCACGTCGACGCCAGCGTACCGGCCGCACAGCGGCAGAAGCGTGATGCCAACGAGAACGCCAAGGTGCTCGCTCGCTTCCGCAACGACGATCTCGACGTCCTGATCAACGTCCGCATGCTGACAGAGGGCACCGACATTCCCGACGCCCAGACGGTCTTCATCACGCGGCAGACGACGAGCCGTATTCTGCTCACCCAGATGGTTGGACGTGCGCTGCGCGGTCCGAAGTTCGGCGGAACCGCGGATGCGTACATCGTCTCGTTCGAGGACGACTGGCGCCAGCAGATTCAGTGGGCGGGCTTCGACCTGAGCGACGGCAGCGCCGGGCCCGGTGAACCCGGGAAGCGGCAGGCTCGCCCGCCGCTCCAGCTCATCTCGATCGAGCTCGTGCAGAGGTTAGCTCGCCAGATGGCCGGTGGCAGCAACGTGGCATCCGTGCCTTTCCAGTCGCACCTCCCCGTGGGCTGGTATCGAACGATGTTCGACGCTCGACTGCCCGAGAGCGACGCCGTTGAGCCGGCGGATCTGCTGGTCATGGTCTACGAAGACGAGCGCGCGGGCTTCGAGAAGCTCATCGACTATCTCCTCGCGGAGGTGCCCGAAGCTCTCGCCGACGAGAGCGCCACGCTCGAAGCGCATGAGGCGCGCGTACGAGGCTGGCGCGAGAAGTTCCTCGGGAAAGTGGGCCGCAGCGCCACGGACCTGGAAGTCGAGATCCTTCAGCTCGCTCGTCATATCGCCCAGCGCGGCTCGGCTCCGCAGTTCTTCGCGTTCGAGGTGCGTGCAGACCACGACCTGGATGCGATCGCGACGCGGCACATCAAGAATCGCATCGACGTGGTTGGAGCCAACGACGAGCTCCGGCGGGAGTTCGCCAGGGAGGATCGGTTCTGGCGAACGTTGTTCTACCGCTACGAGCAGTTCCGCAACTTCTACGATGGCTGCTTTCAGCGCATCATCGCTGGCCCAGCTGGTCCGGCGCCGGATCCCAGCGACACGAAGAAGGCGCCGCCGCCCAACGAGGTCGACGAGGCTACGAAGGCGGAAGTGCTGGCGCGTGACGGGCACGCCTGCCTGGCCTGCGGGACCACGCGAAACCTGAATGCCGACCACGTCGTCGCAGTCTACGTCGGCGGCTCGAACGAGGTAGGCAACCTCCAGACGCTCTGCCGGCAGTGCAACATCCTCAAGGCCAAACAGCACATCCGCTTCCGGGTCGCGCGGACATCCCTCGTACAGCCGGCCGCGGCACTGCCAGACACCCGAGCGCCTGCGTCGGCGGACGCCGCGAACGCGGAAGCCTGGGGGCGGTTCCTCCGCCGATCGATCAACTTCTTCTACCAGTGCGCAGCAGTTGCTGACGTCGCCATCGGGCAGAAGGGCGACGGCTACTACAACTGGACCGTCACGCTGTGGAGCGACAACCCGCAGTCCTGGCTGAAACCGCACATGGCGGGGCTCTTGGAGCGGATCCAGGCCGTGCGCGAGGCAGGCGGGAAGCCGCGGGTAGCGAGCCTGCGGATCGTGGCGCCGGGGCAGAAGGATCTGATGGTGAAGGACAAGGGATGACCCATGGCTGACGACGGAGCCAAGATCCTCGACGAGCTCTCCCCGAAGGACCGGCGGTGGGCCCTGCCCATACTGCGAACGATCGCGGCGCTCGGAGGGGCCGGCCGGCGCAAGGAGGTCGTCGAGCGCATTCACGCCGAGCACCGCGCGCTCCTTCCCGAGGCGACCTGGACGTGGATCCTCAAGAGCCACCGGATCGAGTGGACCCGCATGGCTCTGCGAGACGAGGAGTTGCTGACGAGCGGTGGCCACGGGATCTGGAAGCTCACCGACCGCGGGCGTCGAGCGCTCGCCGAATGCGAGGACGACAGCGTGGACCTGAGTGGGGAGCGTCCGCCCGGATCGGCGGAAGGCGGAGAGAGAGCTCCAGAGGTGGAGCCGACCAGGGTGCCCGGCGAAACGGTCCTCCGGACCAGCGTCAGCGGTTTCGAGATACCTGCCCTCGAGGCGCTGGCCGCCGGCGCTGACGATCACAGCAAGATCGAGGCATTCATCGAGAAGCAGTACGGAAGGAAGCTCACGCCGGGTGATCGCCGACTTGGTTTCAACGGCAAGGTGCTCTGGCAGTACACCGCATCGTGGGCCCTCTCCTACCTGAAGAAGCGCGGGCAAGCGCAGAACCCGAGCCGGGGCCAGTGGGCCATCACCGAGGCGGGACGCCAGCGGCTGGAGGAGGAGAAGAAGCACTTCTCCCTCCCGAAGTACCAGACCTCACGCACCAGCGTGCCGATCGGCGGAGGCTCCGTAGCGGGCGCGGACGGCGTCGAGACGTCCGACGATGAGGCGGCCGCGCGGGCCGAGCAGATCCAGCAGTTCGATACGGCACTCAAGGACGTCGTCTCCCCCGAGATCCTGCGCAAGCTGCACCACGTCCTGCGCGTGGATCTCGGAGCCGCCCCGAGCCGGGCGGTGCCGCGAAACATCATCTTCAGCGGACCGCCGGGCACGGGGAAGACTTGGCTCGCGGAGGCCGTAGCCCGCGCGCTGACGGGCGAGGAGGGGCCCTCCGAGGAGGGGCGGATTCGTCTGGTCCAGTTCCACCCGAGCTACGGCTACGAGGACTTCATCTGGGGGATCCGGCCGGTCCTGAGCGACAAACGCACGGGGTTCAAGGAGCACCGCGGGCCGTTCCTGGAGATCTGCGAGGACGCGAACGAAGAGCAGGATCGCTTCTTCGTGCTCATCATCGACGAGATCAATCGCGGCGATCCCGCGCGGATCTTCGGCGAGCTGCTCTACGCCCTCGAGTACAGGAACCGCTCGGTCGCGCTCGCTAGCGGAGGCACGCTCGTCGTGCCACCGAACCTGGTGGTGCTCGGCACCATGAACAGCGTCGACCGCTCGGTCGCGCTGGTCGACTATGCGCTTCGCCGTCGGTTCGCGTTTCTGCGCGTCGATCCCGATCCCGAGCTGGTCGCCGACGTGCACCCGACGCCGGCCGGTCGAGCAGCAGCTCGCGCGTTGGGGGCGCTCAACAAGCAGATCTGCGCCGTCGCGGACCCCGATCACCAGCTCGGGCACAGCTACTTCCTCTCGGCTGGCCGTCTGCTCGCCGAGCGAGCGGATCTAGCACTGATCTGGGAGATGGAGCTCGAGCCCCAGCTCACCGAGCTGTTTCATGGTCAGGCCGATCGCGTGAAGGACCTTTACAGGGTCTGGGTTCAGCACGTGGACGAGACACTCGCCGAAGAGGCCGAAGAGCAAGAGGAGGCCGCGGCGTCGTGAAGGAGGTGCGGGAGGGGGTGGCTGTCGACCTTGACCTGGCGCCGGGCGACGTCGCCTATCTGCGGCCGCTCCTTGGCCTAGCCTCAAGCTTCGAGCGGCAGGGCAGTGGGGCCTTTCGCACGCTCATCCGCCGCGTCGCCGGCCTATGGGCCCTGCCTTCTGGAGAGACGCTGGTCGTGCAGCCCGAGAAGGGAAACGGCGCTGAAGTGTTCGCCTGGATGTGCGCGGTGGATCCGCGCTTCCGACCGGTGAAGTGGCGAGGGACCGCGCCCGAGGGTGCCGACGGACAGCACGGCGTGGCGTCGATCGCGGTGCGCGCTTTCGCCCAGATCCTCGAGGAGGACCTCTCGCGCGCTGGGCCGCGCCGCGACTACCAGCGGCGAGAGGACGACGCGAGCGTGCTTCGCGGCACCATCCGCTGGGCGGAGTTGGCCCGCCGGACGTCGCCTGTCCCGGTGCCGTGCCGCTACTGGGAGCGCAACATCGACACGCCGCTCAATCGCCTATTCGCCGCGGCAGTCCATGCAGCGTCCGCGCACGACAGCCTCCGCGAGGCGGGTGGCATGCCCCTCGATCGACTCCATGGCATCTTCGGGCACGTCCCGCGCCTGCCGCCGGCCTGGATCCTCGACCGTACGCGCCCGCTGCCCCGACTGGAGGCCGACTTCGAGGCCGCGCGGAGCCTCGCCATCACCATCCTGCAAGCGTTCGGCATTTCCCACGGCGGCGCGCAGCGGGCGCTGGCATTCCACGTGGATCTGGCGCGGCTGTTCGAGATGACCGTCGAGGCCGCAGCGCGAACGCAGGCGTGGGACGGCAAGGTGGCGATTCAGTATCAGCCGCCGTACGAGGCCGACGTTGCGGGCGAGGAGAGCCGCATCGACGTGCTGGTGCGCGCTCGTGGAGAGGCCCTCGTGATCGACGCCAAGTACAGTAAGGCGTTCTCCAAGAGCCACTTGTACCAGGTGCTGGCCTACATGAAGATGCTCGGCGCACGGCGCGGTGCGCTGGTGTACCCGAAGGGGGCCGAGCTGCGTGGCGAGAGGTTCTGGTCCGCGCCCGGGGCGCCAGAGTGGGAGGTGCGCCTCCACGAGGTGGATCTCGTCGCGGTGGCGAGCAATGGTCGACGGGAGCTGGAGCGCCTCGGGGAGGCGCTGAAGGCTGGCATGGGCCGAACGCCCGAAGAGGCTACGGCGTGAGCCACTCGAGGAGGCTGGTCAGAAGGGGCCGGAGCAACCGGGAGCCATAGGCGCTGGCGTTCGGCGAGCTTCCCAAGACCGAGGCGGCGCCGGTGCATACCGCGTGCAGGGTACGCTTCGTCGAACCCCGGCATGGCGAGATCGAGACGGTTCACCGAGCGGGCGCACCTCGCCTGGCGAAGTGCGCATAGTAGCGCTGGTACATGTCCTGCCACCTCGCGTACTCCGCCGAGGATCCGCGGAGCCGCTCTTTCCAGGCCGCATCGACCACTGACCGGACCTCGCTGAAACCCAGGCCGTAGCGCTGGAAGATCGACTCGGCCATGGCGGGGGCCAGGGCCAGCTCCGCGCAGAGCGCGGCATACTGCGCGAGCGGCAGGATCGTCTCCAGCGGCTCTGGGAGGGGCACCATACCGCCCTCCCCGGCCGTGCTCGACGGCGTGGAAGGCGGCGATGCCTTGGAGGTCTGGGAGGCTGCTCCGGTCACAGGAGCCGGCGAGGACGCGGTTTGCGTCAGCAGCTCACGGGGGATCGCGACGTGCAGCGACGTCTCCCGGAGGTTTGCTGCCGCGTGAGGAGCGGGCCTCGATGCCGCCAGAGCGCCGGCACGCCTCGTGGGGTCTGCTGCCGCGAAGGGGCTCACCGGGCCGCGAGGGGGAGCCTGCAACGGTGACGTCTCTGCAACCTCCCGGGGGGCTCGCGGCTGCTGCGACCGAGCTGTCGGTGTGGACGGCACGGGAGTCCCCGATGCTCCGGTGGCGAACGGGAGCGCGGGGCCGCGGGGAATGTCCGAGAGCGGTGCGGTTTCCGCGATCACAGGAAGCGGGCGCTTCACCGCCATCGCCGCACCGGATTGAGGGAGCGGCAGCTCCGGCCCTCGCGGAATGTCGCGCACGGCGGCGGTGCCGGTGAGCGACTCCTCAGCGCGAGGAGGCTTCGGCTCGGCCGTCGTGGTCGTGAGCTCGCCTTGCACTGGCACGAAGGGGACCACCGCGTCTCGGGGGACATCCAGCAGGGGCCCCGTGCGCTGCAGCGCCGCTGGGGTCATGGCCGACGCCGCAGGACCGACGATCGCCTCGGAGGACGGCGCGGCAGGCGCAGATGAGGCGGCGGTAGATGCGGGCGAGCGCTCGACATTGCCAGCCTCCCGCGCTCGGGCGAGGAGCATTTCCAGCCGCCGCGCGTGATGCGCCTGGAGCCGCTCGAAGTCTTTCGCCAGCGCCGCGTCACGCTCCAGCGCTGCCTGCCACCGCTGATCCAGCGCGGCGCGCAGCTCCTCATCGGCCAGGCCGTGGCGTCGCAGCACCCGTTCACGTTGCTCCGGCAGCGCATCGAGCTCCGCGCAGAGTGCAGCGTACTCGGCCAGGCCCAGCCCGGGCTCGCCGAGCGGTACCGCCGCAGAATGTTCGTCTGCAGGCCCCTTCGCCGATCCCCGCACCTCGGCTACCCTCGACGGTCGCAGCACCTGAGGGGCGATCCGGAGCGGCCCTAGCTTCCCGGGCTTCGCGTGCAGCTCCTCGAGGAGTTCGCCGACCTTCGCGTTCTCTGCGGCGCGCCGCGCCCATCGGCGGCGGAGCCGCGCAACGTCGTTCATGCCCAGGTCGTTCTCCTGCAGCAGATCGAACGGGGCCGGGTGCGCCCCGAAGGCTGCAAGAAAGCTCGCCCAGGCGGTCGGGTCCTCCGCAAGCGGTTCGACCTGCCGATCCAGCCAGTCCTCCGCCTGCGCCAGCTCCTGCTCGTACGCCGCGAGCAGCTCCTGCTCGGCGGCCAGCCGCTGCTTCCAGGCAAGATCGGCCCGCGCAAACGTACGCGGCTTCAGCCCCTCGACCGTGAGCACGTCTGCGAGAGGGAACCCCTCCGCCACCGCCGCCCTGACGGCCGCATACTGCGCCAGCGAGATCCCTTCGCTCGCTTCCAGCGCCCCCGCTGCGGGCTTCGTGGCTGCCGCCATACTCTTGGTCCCTAGTCGCCGACCAGCACCGTCCCGGCGGCGATCACGCTCCCATTCGGGGCATCGGCCGGGTCGTTGCAGGTCAGCGCCGGATCTCCGAGGTGCGCGGCGGGCTTGTTGTTGATGAGCACCGTCTTGCTGCCCGTATGCACCCTGGCCTGGTTTGACGGAGGACGCTGGAAGGTGCCCCCCGCGGGCACATGCGCGGGCGTGTTCGTCGCGGTGCTGCCCTGGATCGCTGCTGGCTTGCCCTCGACGAGAACGTCTGCGCTCAGATCGCCGGACAGGTTCCCGCTGAACGGCATCGGCGTCGGCGTGGGCACAGGCCCTCCCGGCGACGGGACCATCAGCACATGCGTGTCGATGCCGACGATCTTGTCGCCTTGTTTCGCCGCTGGCTTTCCTGGCCTGGGGGATCGCGATCGCATGTTCCTCCGTGCTCTCCTGTGCTGGCTACCGGGGCGATGCACCGCGCGTGTCTCCTGCTCGAGTGGACTCGATCGGACCGACGGCACTCCGGCAGCTGTCTGCGTCCTTCAGGACAGGTGAAGGCGCCATGCGTCGTCGTGCTGCTCGGGTCATCGGGCGATGTTGCTCCTGTCGGGCGCGCGGGCGTCGATCGGCGTCAGCCGCTCCCCTCGTCACCCGGCTTCGGTGCGTCCACCCCGAGGGGTGGATCGAGGGGCCTGCCCGTCTGCGGGTCGAACCGCTGGAGCCGCTTTCCCTCCTGTGCGCTCTGCCCGGCGGCCCGCGCCTGGCCGGGCTGGAACGGCATGTCGCGTCGCGGAACAAACTCCTTGATATCGGCCGTGCCCTGAGGGATGGCCGCCTCTTCCAATGGGCTCGGCGGGCCGCCGCGCCGGAGGGGCGCTGGCGGGCTTGGCCGCATGGCGACCCCCTCGGAGCGGGGCGGTGCCGGGGGCCGGCTGCCGTCGCTGGCGGGCCGGGCGTGCGCGTTGGCGGCCCAGGGCGAGACCTCGTCGCGTTCGGTTGGCGAGCGCGACGAGACGAACGCCGGCCCCTGAGGGGGCGCGAGCGCCGGCGGCGCTGGAGCTGGAGGCGGCGGGACGGGCACCGGCGCGGCGCCCTCCGCCGCCGGGCGCTGCATCGGCCCGAGCGACGCGAGCGACGGCCGCTTCGCCTCGAGGCTGCGCCGGGTCCTCGCGAAGGCCGAGCTGAAGCGGAGCGCCTGGATGCCCTGGTTGCGCTTCGCCGAGAGCGCGAGCTCCGCCGTGTGCTCGGCGTCGGCCTGCTCCCAGTCCTCCGGCGCGACGCCGAGGCGCGCGAGCACCTCGTAGAGGTCCGCGCCGCGGAAATAGACCACATGGGCCAGGACCTCGGCATACCGCTCAAGCCGCATGACGCTCCCGTCCTTTTCGCTCACGTTTGCCCTCCCTCGTCACGGCGCGTCCGCGTCGGGCGGGACGGGCCTCTTCAGGCGGCGCAGGTTGTCGCACGACTCTTCTCGATAGGGGCACACCGCCTTGAAGAGCTCCACCGCCTTCTCGACGTCCTTCTGCGTCCCGCGGCCGGTCTCGTACATCTCCGCGAGCCGCTCGCAGCTCCTCAGCCAACCCACGACACGCATGTCAATGCGGCAATTTATCTGCAGGACCTCGAAGATCTTCTTGTCGATCTCGGGCCCGCTGCCCTGCTTCCTGAGGCGGTTCACCGTGTTCCAGCACGAGAAATCGCGGCCGTGCTGGCAGGCGGCCATGTCGAAGAAGGCCGCCTTCTCGGGGTCCTTCGGCACGCCGTTGCCGCGCTCGAACAGGTCCGCGAGCTCCTCGCATCGCTTGAATTCGCGACCGACGACGCATGCGCGGTAGGTGAACTCGGCCACGGCCTCCGGTCCTTGCGGATCGAAGCCGTTCTTGTCGACACAGCCCATGGCCCACGAGCACCTCTCCCCATGGCCATCGCGGCACTCGGCCTGAGAGAATTTGCACAGCTTGACGCCGAGCTCTTTCGTCATACGGCTCTTTTCAGCAGGCGACTTGTCCTTCCAGGGATAGCGGAGCACAGGCCAACACGCGCTCATCTCACCGGCGTCGCACAGCGCGAGGAGCCTCGCCGCGATGGCCTCCGCTCGGGATTTGTCTTCGCCCCGCTGAGCGATCCCCATCAACGTGGAGCACGCAGCGACGTTGGACGCCGCGCAGGCATCTTCCGCCGTCTTTTGCGCGGTCTTGCCCACGGTGTCCCGAAAGATGTTGAGCTCCTCCGGATGGCGGAGCACATCCAGGGCGAGGGCGAGGCAGCCCTGCTGTTCGCCGTGCTCGCAGGCCATCTTGTGGTGAACGGCCTCCACCAGCGCTTCCGTCGCCTTGATCGGCCAGTCGTGAAGGTGGTAGGACTCGCCCGCGAAATCCATGCACGCCTTGGTGTTCTTGCCTTGGCATGCCTTCGTATACAGAGCATCCGCGCGGGACGCGTCCTCCGCGACGCCGAAGCCGTGGAGGAAGAGGGCGCCGGCCGCGCGGCAGCCGTCCAGGTCCCCCCGTTCGCACCGCGAGAGGTCGGGCGCGGGATCCTCTGCCGGCGGCATGGAGAAGAGCTCGATGGCCGGGGCCTTCTCGGGCCCGGGGAGCGCGGCGCGCGGCGCCACCGGAGGTGGTACGAGGACCTGCCGCACCTCCGACGGCTTCGAGCGCCCGCTCGATGCGCCGCAGCCGGCGAGCAGGACGGAGAGGGCCGTCATGGCGAGGGCCGAACCTTCATGAAAGCGCATGAGCATCGTCATCTGCCTTGGGTGGGGCCGCGCCGTCCAGGAACATCGAGGGCGTGAGCGCGTCGATCCGCTCCTCGAGCCCTTTGCCGAAGCTCGGGTGCACAAAGATCTTATTCCAGGCGGTCTCTTTGAGCTTGTTCTCGATCGCCGGAGGCCACGCGCCGCCGGGCTCTGCTTTGCCTGAGCCCCCGGACATGTACTTCCATCGGCACTGGAGCTGCGACTTGCCCGCGTACTCCGGGTCCGGCATCCCGCTATTCGTGATCGCGACGGCGGGCAAGTACTGCTTGTTCAGGTTCAGGCCTCCCGTCTTGCCGAGCTCGTCCTTGTAGTTGGGGGCCACGTCCGACATGAACATGCTCAGCGTCATTTCGCGCCCGCCGTGCGCCCACATGGATCGGGCGAGGACCCCGCGCGGAATGAAGAAGATCACCCACGGCTGCAGGTTCGTGAAGCCGGGGGTGTTCCGGATTCCCCAGAGCATCTGTGCGATCGTGTAGTTCTGCTCCGGCGAGCCTCCGTACATGCGCGCGAGTCGGCTCACATAGAGCACGTCGTCCGGTGTCATGGCCGCCTTGCTGGGCCGCCGCGTGAGGACAAGGCGAAACAGGCCGACCGGGCGCGCCTTCTTGATGAAGGCGGCCATCTCGCCGAGGTCCTCGGGAGGAGGTGGCGTGACGCCCGTGCCGCAGAAGCCGAGCATCTGCCCGGGGCCGACCTTGCTCTGCGCGCTGCCGTCGACGATGCCGGCCTGCATGAAGGCGATGAGCGCTCCGCGCCCAGGGCTCTCTCGGCTCTCCGCCTTGATCTTCGCCCAGAAGTTGGAGCCGTTGCCGGTGTCCATGAGCTGCACGAGCGGCTTGTCCTTGTGTACCCGGAGGACGTAGTGGATGTGTGATCCGTCGAGCTGCTTTTTGAGATCGATCACGACGGCCTTCGTGCTGGTGTCGAGCGCCAGCGTCTTCTGGTGCTCCCATTCGCCGAGGTCCTTCTTCAGTTTTTCTTGCATCTGAGCGCGCTTTTGCTCCGCAAGCACCGTCTGTCCACCTTTCTCGAGGATCCGGATGTCCCTAAGAAGCCCGGCGTCTTCCGTCGGCTTGGCGAGGTCCAGCTCTCGCTGATAATCGGGGGCGACCCTGCCTTTCTGCGAGTAGGCGCTCTCGACCTCCTGTACGCCGGGCGTCTTGCGCGCCGCGAAGTGTTTCATGAGGACCTTCTCTCGAATGCATTCGTCCTCATACCTGCTCAGATAGAGCGTGACCTTCTGGGCTCCGGCGTCGGGATCGAACACGAAGATGGTCCCTGGCGCGAGCGGCGGCGAGAGACGCCTGGCGCGCTCGACCTGGAGCAGGTCCTCGTAGGGGACGGGCGGGGGCGAACCACCATTCGCCTGCCCCGCGCTCGCCTTGTCTTCATCGCCGGCTGCGGGCTGGAGCGTGTACCAGCGCCCGCCCTGCGGAGGTGGTTCATCACCGGGCGCCGCTGGCTTTCCCGAGAAGATGGCGAAGCCACCGGTTGCGAACTGGGCCGCGTAGCCGATGCTGTCCAGGTGCTCGATGCGAAAACCTCGTGTCAGGGCTCCGTAGGTCGCGAGGTGCTGGCAGGCGACGACGATGGGCACGGCCGGATCGGTGTTCTCCTGCTCCTTCCAGCGGGGTCCCACCGGGTTCGCGAGTAGCTCGCCGCCGACGAGCGGGCCCACGACCGGCGGCTTGTCCTCGGGCGCCTCCGAGCCACCGGAGGGGCTGAGCGACGCGTCACCCGAAGGCGCAGGTTCGCCCAGATCGTCCTGAATCGGATCCGGGTGCAGCCAGGAAGCAACATTGTAGCACCCGTAGATGTGCTTCTGGTTCTTCGTGGGCCGCGCCAGCTTGCTCCGGTACCGCCGCTGGATCCGGCTGAAGATGTACGACTCCCAGTTCTCGGACGCCGGGAACGGAGACGCTTTCTTCCTCGTCCCCATGTCGTAGGAGCCTCCGAGATTGCCATACGTGGCGCCGAAGAGGATCTCCGTGACCGCCTGGGCCCATTGCTCCTCCTTCGGGTCCGCGCACCAGTTCATGAGCGGCCCGGCCTGCGTGAGCCACACCTGATCCATCGGAAAGGCGTGGATCCGCTGGTCGATCCACGCGAGCACATCGCCGATCGTCTCCGGCTGGTAGATCGCGCCCTCCGGCACCTCGTGGCGCACCGGGCGTACCCCGTCGTCGCCGAACTCGGCGCCGTCCGGCGCCCCCGCGGCCATGTCGTTGATCGCGACCGTCAGCCGCGGCGGTTCGTCCCCGTAGGGGTACGCCTCGGAGAGCTTCGTCAGGAAATCCCCAGCCGGCGCTTGCGCCGGCCCACCACCGCCCTGGTTCCCGTCGGCCATCTCGATGCTCCTCAGCTGCCGTGTACGCGCACGAGCTCGCCCGCCGTCTGCGCGTCGAGCTCCCCTGACTCCCCGAGCTCGTGGTCCTTCTGGAACCACGCGAGCGCCGCGCGGAACCCCTTGTCCGCCGGAGGGTCCTCCTTGATCGCCCCCTCGTAGTAACCGAGGTTCTTCAGCCGTCGCAGCGCCCCCTCCACCGTCGTCGCCTCGGGCAGCGCGGCGACGCGCACTGTCCACTTCTTCCTGGGGCCCGTCGGGTACTTCCCTGGCCACATCGTGATCTCGACGAGCTGCGCCGTCTCCGGGATCTCCACCGCGATCGCCCCGTCCACGTCCGTCTCGCCCTCGAACCGCCGGCCCTCGGCGACGAGCTGGTAGCGCTTGCCTCCGTACGGCTCGAGCTCCTCGTCCGTGAGCTGCACGTTGAACGGCTTCGTCTTCTCCTCGTCCTCGTCGCCGCCGGGCGGCGGCTCGTCGCGCGAGCAGTTGAGCTTCACTAGCTTGCCCCACAGCGCGGCGTCCTCGTCGAGCTCCAGCGCCGCGTCGGTGGAGAACATGCGGATCTTCTTGGCGGCGAGCTCCGCCTCTTCCCCGAGCGACAGGGTCGGTCCCTTGCCCGCCAGCGAGAGCGCTTGCGCGCCGGCGATCTCCACCCTGCCGGCCATGATCCGGATCCCCTCCGGGCTGATCTCGAGGGAGCTCTCGCCCGCGGAGAGGGTGAGGCTCCCCTGCGTGATGAGGCGCAGCGACTTCGAGCCGCCGAGCACCAGCGAGCCCGAGACGTTGATCTGCGCCGCGCCGGCGTCGTCGCCCGTGCCGACATCGATGCTGTACTCGCCCGTGACGCGGAGGATGGACGGCCCCTCGACGGTGAGGACCGAGCCGCCGAGGAGGTTGGTCTTGTCAATCCCGTCGACGCGCAGCGCGCGGTCGCCGAGCACGTGCTCCTCGCTCTCGCCGAAGACGCGGACGCTCCTCCGGCCCTCGACCTCGAGGTCGTCGTCGCGGCGAACCTTCGTGAGCCGATCGCCCGTGTCGAGTGCGTCGCGGCCGGCCACCGCGACAGAGCGGTCGCCTCCGACACCGACCCGCTGATCGGTCCCGACACGGACGTCGAGCTCGCGCTCGGCGCGCAGGTGGACGAGCTCACTGCCCTTCCGGTCCTCGAAGCTGAGCTCGTTGTGGCCGCCGCCGTTCGGACTGCTCCGCGTCTTCACGCCGCTCCGGGTCCTGGCGTCCGGGAGCTGGAACGGCGCGCGGTTCACCGCGTTGGCGACGCAGCCGGTCACGATCGGGCGATCGACGTCGCCGCCGAGGAACGAGACGACCACCTCCATGCCGACGCGCGGAACGAACTGGGTGCCGAAGCCGCGCCCCGCCCAGAGCTCGGCGTGGCGGATCCAGCACGAGCTCCGATCGTCCCCCTGGCCCTCGCGGTCCCAGTGGAACTGGACCTTGATGCGACCGAACGCGTCGGTGTGCACCTCCTCGCCCGGCGGGCCCACGACGGTCGCAGTCTCGACGACCTGCTGGATGCGCCGCGGCGCGGGGCGCGGCCGGACGCAAACCGTATCCGGCGCGCAGGCGAAGCGGGCGCGGTAGGTGGGCGAAGCGCCCGAGATCTGCGGCGCCTCACCCTCGTGGTCGACGCGCGTCACGACCCAGCCTCGGTCGTACGCCGCGACGTCGTGCTCTTCCAGGAAGAAGCGGCGGCCGGGCACGAGCCGCCGGCACGCGGTCTCCCCGCGGGCGACCACGGCCTTCCGGCGCAGCTGCTCAAGCCGGATCGTCGCGTCCTCGCGAGCGACCTCCACCTTCTCGTAGTCGCCATGGTGCTCGTAGTGCTCGTACCGGCCGTCCTCCGCGCCGCCGTCGAGCTGCGCCGTCCTCGCCGATGAGGAGGGGTGGAACAGCGGACGTTCGAAGTCGTAGTCGCGGACGACGGATGCCGTCGGCCGGACCGAGCGCGCCGCGACGAACCGCTGGACGTGGTCCTCGCCGGGCGTGAGGGCGCCGGTTCCTGCCGGCGCGCTCCTATGGAAGAGCCGCGGGGCGCCGGTGATCGGCGGATAGATGCTCGCGTCGTCGCCGATCACCATCCGCTCGGCGTCGGCGCTGGGGTCGTGCTCGAAGTAGTAGAAGAGCCCTTCCTCCGCGAGGAGGCGCGTCACGAAGTCGCGGTCGGTCTCGCGGTACTGCACGCAATAGGCGCGCTTCGGAGCGGCGCGGACCCGTGCGAAGCGGCGGGGGATGCGCCATTCCTCCAGGACGAGGTCGACGATCGCGTCGACGGTCCTGTCCTGGAAGATGCGGCTAGCGCGGCGCCTGCCGAGCAACGACAGGCGCGAGGCGAGGCGGAGCCGGTACGCGCTCCGGCCGTCGTCGAGCGCCGCGCTCCACGCCACGTGGGTACAGACGCCATGAAACACGCGGAGCGGAGCGCCCTCGCCCTGGAGCGCGAGATGCATCGGCTGCTCGAGGATCTGCGGCTCGAAGGCTGCCGGATCGGCGAACGGCGCGGCAACATCGATGTCGACCCGGTAGCCGCGCGAGATGGACTCGCGACCGCGAAACGCGAGCACTGTGAGGTCTCGCGCGGCGAGAGAGCCAGCGCGAAGCTCGAAGGTGGATGGATGAGGCGCCCCATTCGACATGGAGCGATCCCTATATCACGACCGAGAGTCGTCCCTCCCGGCGCCAGCATCTTTCTCACGCGCCGGCCTCCCACGGCAGGTCGCATCGGCGAAGGTGAGGGAAGAAAAGACGGATTGGGGGCGCACCGCACACCCGGAGCTCGCGCGGCAGTGGAGGAGCGAGGCGCACAGTACTGGTTTTTGCTGCCTTATTCGCCCGACTTGTCGCCCGTCGAAAGCTGCGGCGGGAAAACAAGGAGGCCATCCGTACCGCCGCGCCGCGCTCGGCGCGCCAAGTCTACCAGGCCATGGGGCGTGCCATCGGGCAGGTGACCGAAAAGGACGCCGAAGGTTGGTTCCAGCACGCTGGTTACATCCGCTCGCAGCGCCGTCGGTGCACGGCGGCGCACCGACGCCATGCTACGCTCGGACGTCGTTCTCGCGGTCCGCCGGGAAGCGAAGGACCTGGAGCTCCGGCGGGCTCAGATCGCCCTCGGAAGCGACGAAATCGAACCAGCCCTGGTGAGCCGGCCGCAGCGTGGCAGGCCGGTAGCCCATCCGGAACAGCTCGCCGGCCGTCGGGCGCTCGCCGCGCGCGTCGCGCAGATCGCGGTACGCGCGCTCCACTTCGCTCTTCCCGCGGGCAGGAAGCAGGCTGAGCAAGAGATCTTTGGCCTCGAGATCGAGGTCCACCGTGCAGCCTGGCGGCAGGCGCGCGGCGCGGATGCCGCCGAGGAAGTCGCGCAGATCGGACGGCTCGGAGCCGAGCGAGACCAGCGTCCGCACGCGGTCGATGAACACGCGGTGATTGCCCACGAAGTCGAGCACGGTGAGGCGCGCCTTCCCGTCCGCGACGCGCAGGCCGCGGCCGAGCTGCTGCAAGAAGACGACAGGAGACTCCGTGGGACGGAGCATCACCACGCGATCGACGTTCGGCAGATCGATGCCCTCATTGAAGAGATCGACAGCGCACAGCGCGTCGAGCTTGCCGGCGACGAGGTCCGCCAGCGCCTCCTCGCGCGGCGCCGACTCCGGACCGGAATGGACCGCGGCGATGCGAACACCTCGTGCGGCAAGGAAGTCGCAGGCATGGTGCGCGTGCCGGATCGAGCAGCAGAACACGAGCGTGCGCTCCCCCGGGTGCTCCTGCCACGCGCGCCACATCTGCTCGAGGCGCCGATCCGTGTCGATGGCCTTCTCCAGCGCTCCTGGATCGAACCGCCGGTTGTGGAAGGTGACAGCGCGGTAATCGGTCTCGTCCCTCAGGCCGAAATACGCAAAGGGGACGAGCAAGCTCCGCTCGATTCCGGCGCCGATGTCCGCCCGGTAGGCGACGTGATCGTCGAACAGCCCGGCGACATCCGCGCCGTCGGCGCGCTCGGGCGTGGCGGTCAGGCCGAGCAAGAAGCCCGGATCGAGCCGGTCCAGGATGGAGCGATAGCTCGGCGCGGTGCCGTGGTGAACCTCGTCCACGATGGCGTAGTCGAAGCTCCCCGGGGCGAGGCGCGCGAGGTGCTCGGGACGGGACAGCTTCTGCACCGAGGCGAAGACCACATCGCCGTCCAGCTCATTGGCGCTCCCAGCGCACCAGCCGAAGCGCGCGGTGAGGTCCCGCAGGAGGCGGCGGAAGGTCCGGGCGGCCTGGACGAGGAGCTCCTCGCGGTGGGCGAGCACGAGGACGCGCGGACGGCGGCCGTGGTGCTCGGCCCAGGCCTCTACGTCGAGCGCGGCGAGGTACGTTATGCCGAGGCCGGTGGCGAGCACCACGAGCGCGCGGCGGCGCCCCTCCTCCGCGCGGCTCCGCTGCAGCGCGGCGAGCGCCTCGCGCTGGATGCGGTGCGGGGGAGGCGGGGGATCGATGGGCTCGGCGTCCTCCTCACCCGGCGGCAGGCCCACCGCGACCTGCCGCGCGCGACGAGCGTAGCTCTCGACCCAGTCGGCCGTGAGCGGCCGGGCGCGGGACCACCAGCGCTCGAAGGCGCAGGCGACGGCCCGGTAGGCGTCCGGATCGCGGTGGCGGTCGACGCGGAGGTTCCACTCGATGCCGGGACCGAGCGCGGCGCGGGAGATATTGCTCGATCCGACGAACGCGGCGCCGAAGCCCGCGCCCTCGAAGCGCCACGACTTGGGGTGGAACGAGCGGATCTTGCCGGTGAGCGCGTCGACCTCGACCACGCGCGCCTCGAAGCTGCCCCGGGTGCATTCAGCGCCCGTCAGCGCGGCGTTGCCGCCGGCCCAGTCGAGCAGCTCGGCGAGCGCCGTGGCCTGCGTGACGTGGAGGTAATCGCCGGTGACGAGCCGGACCCGAGCGCCGCGGCCGAGGGCTGCGAACACGTGGCTCTCCAGGACGTCGAGGCCGCTCTCCTGGACGAAGGCCGAGAGGATGGCCACGTCCGTCGCGCGCGCGAAGGCCGGCGCGAGGTGGCGCACGAAGGGGTCGTCGGCGCCCCCCGTTGCGAGCGGCGGGGCTCGCCCGGCGAGGTAGTTCCCCCGGCCCGGGATGACGTGGCGCACGCCGCCGCGCGGGTCGTCCACGTCGCCGCGGAAGCGTGGGATCACGTGGACGTGCAGGTGCATCACGGTCTGCCCTGCGGCCTCGCCGGCGTTGATCCCGATGTTGTAGCCGTCCGGGTGGAGCTCTGCGTCGAGGTGCCGCTTGACCGTGTCGACAAGCTCGAAGATCGCGGCGCGCTCCTCGGAAGTGGCGTCGAACCAGGTCGGGACGAGGCGGCGCGGGACGACGAGCGTGTGGCCGGGGCTGACCGGGAAGCGGTCGCGCAGCGCAAAGGCGAGCGCGTTGCTCGCCACCCAGGCGGACTCGGGGGCCTCGAGGAACGGGGAAGTCACCGGCCGGCGGATGGTACTTCGAAGCGGGCGCGAGGTGTCGTCCGGTCGTCGCCGCGTGTTACTTCCCGAGAAGCTCGTTCATGGCCACCCCATCAGCGGTGACTTCGCGGCGAAAGCACAGCATAAGCACGACGTGACCTTCCGAAAGGGAGGATCGCCAAGGCGGGCCCACGCCCGCGGCCAGCGCGGTCCCCCAGCCACCGCCAGCGCCACGTCGCCCGCCGCTCCAGCCGTGCCGTTCAGCCAGTAGCCCCCGCTGACCTCGCTCGGGCAGGCGCCGCTGTTCGGTCCCGAGGAACGGCAGACGAGCCTGCTCGGTGAGGTGGACGAGGTGGAGGCGGCGGAGGAGACAGAGGTCGGGAGCAGCAGACGTGCTGCTCCGATGCGGAGCGTACTCCAGGAGAGGGGTACAAATCTCCTGCAACCATGATAGCCTGCTATCTCCTCGGGTTGAAGGCTGGCATGCACGACAATCACGCGAAGCTGCTCTCGACCATCGACGCTCTCTCTTCGGACCTCGAGAAGCTCGTGGCAGCGCTGGAAGCAGCCGCTCGAGACGCGCGCATCGGGCGCGTGCCCGATGCATCGGTGGCATCGCTGCTCACCGCAGTATCATCCACGACGAGTGGGATCGTCGAGCGCATCGAGGCATTGACCGAACCGGAGGATCTTCACGGGCTCGATCTCACGCGTCCCGTCGCAAGTGAGCTGCGCGGTGCGCTGCTGCGCGCGAGAGACCGCGAGGCGGCCCGGCGCCGTCAGCGGGAGGAAATCCTCCGGCTCTGCGCCGCCGCGAGGGCCGTGAAACACCGGGAAATTCCCTCGTGGCCGCCTCTCGGGCTCGTCGCCACACACGCCGCCCGCCTCGAAGAGGCCGTGACGGTAGGACGATGGGAGGACCTGGGGTTGCGGTCGCCCCTCGACGACATCCTGCGGCTCATGGACTGCAGCGACCTCTCGGAGTGCGCGGCGCTGACCGAGCGAATCTGCTCGTCGTTTCCCGATGACCTTTTCTCGGCGCTCCAGATCGCGATGGCGGCTCAGGCAAAGAAGCTCGAGCTCGTGCGGTCGATCGCCGGACCGGGCGCAGCGCCTCACGGCGAGGCGCACGAGCCTCCGTGCGCCGGTGCTGAAGTAGCTCCTCTAGAGCCTGACGGCGAGGCGCAAGGGCCTCCGTGCGCCGGTGCTGAAGTAGCTCCTCTAGAGCCTGACGGCGAGGAGCAGGAGCCTCCGTGCACCGGCGCTGAAGCAGTCGTTACAGAGCAGCTGGAGTCGTCCGACGTCGGTGCCCCAGCAGCTCCGACGCCGGAACCCGCCGCGGCGTCCGCAGGGGCCGAATTCAGGCAGGCAGCGCCGCCGTCGCATCCTGGCTCCGCGAAGGCCTCCATGTCCGCCCCTTCCGCCATCCTTGCCATCGGCAACGCTGAGCCAGATGCTCCGGCGATTTCGAGGACGCGACGACATACGGCCCTGGGAAGTCTGTCCCTGTCGCACGATGAACTTGCCTCGGCTTTTCCGGATGATGCGCGCCCCCCTGTCGAGAGCATCGCGGAGGGGGAGCGCCGGCGCAAACCGCGCTCCGCTGCCGCGGCCGCCCCTGCGCCGAAGCGGATGACGCACAGCGCGCCCCCTGCGGCGCGAAGTGCTCCAGCGTCGAGCGGCTCGCCCTCCCTCGCCAGCGCGCGCGCGCTGCGGCGCGAGACCGGCGTCGTCCAGGGAGTCGAGGCGAAAGCGCCGGCAGCCTCATGGTCCGAGGGCGCTCCCCGCACGCTCGGAAGGCAGCCTGCCGAGGAAGTAGGTGCCCACCCGGCGATTGAGGTGAACCCCGCAGGCAGCCCGAACGCGGTGCCCAGGCCGGAGGAGACAGCACGCGACGGAACGATAGGCGAGGGGGAGCTCCAGACATCCGCGGCGGCCCCCGCGATCCACGCGGCAGTGCCGCGGCTCGCGACCGAGCCTGTGGCCGAGGTCGAGTCGCGTATATGGGAGATGATCGAACGGGACGAGGAGAGTCTTGCGCTGCTGCTCACGCGGCAGCTCGCGGGGCAAGGAGAACGTCCCCTGCTTCCTGTCCCGAGGGCCGAGCTGATCGAGATCGCCATCCTCACGCGCTGCGGCGCCGATCGCCAGGAGCTCCTGACCGCCTTCCAGCAGCGGGAGTCCGTGCTCGTCGAGCAGAGCCTAGAAGTGGACGAGGAGGCCGTCGCCCTCTACGCGGCAGGCGCCCTGGCCGCGCGCGCGCTGCTGGCCACCGGGGGGGAGGTCTCGGCGCTCCTCGGCCAGATCGAGTTTCAGGGACGCGCAGGGATCATGGCCGAGCTCTGCGACGCCATCGTCGCATTCCAGCGGTTCGGCATCGCGCTCACACCCGAGCTCCTCCGCGGCGTCCGGACGCTGGAGGCGGTGGAGACGGAACGGCGGCGTGCGCTCGAGGATCTAGTTGCGTGGCGCGAGACCAATCGTGGCGCGCTGATGCGGTTCGCCAGGGCCACCAACGTCTGGCGCGCCTGGCTGCGAGACGACGGTGCCATCGGGATGACAATCGAGGCCGCGCAGCGAGGCGACATCCAGCGCTTGCGCGCCTTCTGCGAGCAGTGGGCCCCGAGTGGCAACCACTGGAAAGAGCAGCTGCGGCGTACTGACGAGCGGCTCAACGGGCCCGGCGCGAGATCCCCGATCGAGGGTGCGGTGGTTCGTCACGACTTCCCGGCGAAGCTGCGGGAGCTGAATCAGCTCGGCGGCCGGCTCGTCGCCGTTTGCGATCGGCTTGTGGCCCCTCAGGGCAGCGAGCAGCTGCAATTCCATCTTGAGGAGTTCCGGCGGAGGCTGCGAGACGCGCTGCGCGACATCCGTCCGCGCCTCGATCAGATCCGGGCGGAAGCACCGACCGCCCGGCTCCGGGCTGCTGCCACCTCGGTCAGCCGTCAAGTCGACTGGATAGAGCGCTTCTTGCAGGTGGAGTCAGGCGTCATTGAGCAACAGCTCAACCCTCAGGAAGTGCTGGCCGGCGATTTCCTGCGCATCCCCGGCCTCCGGCTCGACCGGAGCTGGAACGCGATCAACCCGCCGCCGCTCTCCAAGCTCTGTCAGCTCGTGGGCGATGCCGCAGGCGGCGGGCTCTCGCCCCTCAGCGACGTGATCCGCGTCGCTGAGGCGCGCTGCAATATCCGCACGTTGCGCCAGGCGCTAGCCGTCACCGAGCGACGCCGGCCAGCCGACGTCGACTGGCAAGGACCCATGGAGCGCCACGACCAGACGCGGGAGCGCGCCGCTCGCCAGCGCGACGTCCGCGCGCACGAGGTGGAATCGAACCTAGAGCGCGCGCTCGTCGAGAACCTTGTCCCCGAGGGCCATATCGTCGAGTTTCGGGCGCGCGTGGAGGCGATCCGCAACGCCGCGGGGGAGGACATCGAGCTCGACGAGATCCGCGCCATCCTTGACGACATTGAGAAAGACCTGGAAGAGCGCCGGACCCAGCGAGCGAGAGAGCTAAACGAGCGGTTGCTGCGCCTCGAGATCAGCTCCTCTCTTCATGGCCGGATCATGGAGGCCATCCAGCGGAGAGATCTGCAGGTCGCAGAGGAGCTGGTCGCTGCGGCCGAGCGCGGAGACTCGCTGTCGTCGGACAGCGGCCGTCGAGACCCGTTCCTCGAGTTCTTTCCGCAGCGTTGCCAGGAAATTCAGACCTGGCTCGAGCAGTCCGATGGTTGGACGCTGCTTCGCAACGCGTTGCGGGAAGACGCCCCCGCCACCACCTCCGTCATCGATCTCAGCACCATCGACGATAAGGTCCGGAGGGCGTCAACTGGCAAGCTTATCGACGCCTGGCGGGCCGTGAAACGACTCGATCCGGGCACAATCTCGGCTTCGCGTGACACGGGCGCGCGTTTCAGCGAGTCAGTTCGAACCATCCTGCAGGAGCTCGGCTGGCGTGTGCGTGAGGTGCTCGTCACCAGTGCCACGAAGCGCGATAATAGTGCCTGGTTGACCGCCATCACCGACCCAGTCCAGGATCTCCCCCGGTTCGTCGTTCCACACTACGGGTCCCGCGCCGGCGGGCGCTACCGCATCCTGTGCGCCTGGAACCGTCCCCCCGAGGAGACTCTCCTGCATCTTGTATCGAGCAACACCGAGGAGCCGAACGCTCCCGTCATGGCATTCTTCCTCGGCAGGCTCGGCGAGGCCAAGCGCCGCACGCTGGCCCGGCTCTCCCGGGAGCAGCGCCGGACGGTCCTGGTGCTCGACGATGTGCTGCTGGCCTTCCTCACCGGCGAGCCAGGGATGCGGCTGCCGACATTCCTCGCCTGCGCGACCCCGTTCACGACGATGAGCCCCTACACCACGACGGCCGGGCTCGTCGATCGTGAGATGTTCTTCGGTCGGCTGCGCGAGCGCGAGCTGATCTGGGACACGCGAGGTGCGCATCTGCTCTACGGCGGGCGGCAGCTCGGGAAGACCGCGCTGCTGCGAGCCATCGAGCGAGAGCGCCACAATGAAGCAAAGGGCATCATCGTTCAGTGGATCGATCTGAAGGAAGAGGGCATCGGCCACGCACGCAGCATCGACGATATATGGCTGCTCATCGCGTCGCGGCTCCGGCAGTTCAGCATCTGCAGTCGAAGCTCATCCGGGTACGAAGGGCTGCGTGCGCAGATCCACGAGTGGCTGGGGCGGGATCCCGGGCGGCGAATCCTCCTGCTGCTCGACGAAGCGGACGCCTTCCTGCGCGCCGACGCGACCTCAAGGGCGTTGGAGTACGGAGAGGGTTTCGAGCGCGTATCGCGTCTCAAGGCGCTCATGGATGATACAGGCGGTCGTTTCAAGGTCGTCTTCGCAGGGCTCCACAATGTCCAGCGGACGGCCCGGAACGTCAACAGCCCGCTCGCGCACCTCGGCGAGCCAATCTGCATCGGTCCGCTCTTCGGCGGCAGCGACGCTCCGACCGGGGAAGCCAGGGCCGCGCTGAGTCTGGTCCGAGATCCCATGGAGGCGCTCGGGTTCCGGTTCGAGTCCCAGGACCTGCCGCTCCGCATCCTGGCGCACACGAACTGGTACCCGAGCTTGACGCAGCTCTTCTGCCGGGAGCTGCTCGAGCACATGGTACGCACCAGGTCGGACGCATCCCGCGTACGGCAGGGGCCTCCCTACGCCATCACGGCGAAGGACATCGAGGAGGCGTACAGAGGACAGAATCTACGCAAGGAGATCCTGGAGCGGTTTCGCATCACGCTCGACCTCGACCGGCGCTACCGCGTGATCGCGCTGTGCATCGCCGCCGAGACGGTGCGTGACCGAGTATCGGGGATCAGCGCGGGGTTCTCGCTCGACTGGATCCGGTCGCATTGCCTGTACTGGTGGGAGCAAGGCTTTCAGGAGTCGCGGACGAACGAGGCTTTCCGTTCCCTGCTCGACGAGATGGTCGGGCTCGGGGTGCTCCGCACGACATCGCGTGATCGATACGCCCTGCGCAACCCGAACGTCCTCAATCTGCTCGGTACCCACGAGGAGATCGACCGCGATCTCGTGGACGCCATCACCCAGGAGCCGGCCGCCGAATACGAGCCGGCCACGTTCAGACGAGCCGTGCCTGGCATGGTCTGGCAGAGGAGCCCGCTCACGGCGAGCCAGGAGTCCGACCTCCTGGCGCGGGCCCACGGCATCCGCGTGGTGTTCGGTCTCACCGCCTCCAGCATTCAGGACATCCAGCGGTTCATCGAGCTACCTGTGCCCGGAGCAGAGGGATACATGCTTCGCGACGTGCGGTCGCAGACAGATTTTCGGGTGAAATTGGATCGCCTCACCGACCGGCGCGAAAACGAGTTGCTGGTCGTCTGCGTGCCACAGAACACGCCATGGAATGAGGGGTGGATCCAGGCAGCTGCTGAGAAGCTTGGCCGCGCGCGCTCGCGTCGCAACTTCATCCGGGTCGCGTTCCTCGCAGACAGCGAGCGCGCGTGGTCGTACAAGGAGCCGGAGATCGCCCCCGACATCGATTTCGGTCACCTGTCTCTCGGGCCCTGGGCACCGGTGGCCATCCGGCGGCTGCTCTCCGATCTGCACGTCAGCGAGGTTGCATGGAAGGTGATCGCCGACGCCACAGGGGGCTGGAGCTGGTACGTGGGCAAGGTGGCCGACGAGCTGAAGACGGGTGCTCCCGGCGGAACTGCCCGCGTGGAGGAGGTCTGTGCCTCGCTCGGACCGCTGTGGAAGGAGATTGTCCTCCGCGATCTCTGCAGCCGGGCATTACCCGCCATGAAGGCGATGGCGAGCTATGGGGAGCCGCTCACCACGGCAGAGCTCCTGGAGCTCCTCGACGCCGACCAGAGGAACCCTGTGGTCCTGGAGCAGGTGCTCCGCTGGGCGCAGCGTGTGGGAATCCTCCGCGTGGCCTCGGGCGACACGCACGAGGTCGATCCGGCGTTCCGCGCGGTGCTTCTTCAGAGCTAGCGCGCCGGACAGGCTTGTATGGACGAGATCGCCCGACTCTGGTGGTCCCTCCCTGGACCTTCGCGCTTCATCGATCGGTTGTGCCGTACGTTCCGGAGCGGCCGGAGCAGCGTCGTGCTGGTTCCGGATGTGATCCCATGCAGGCTCAGAGATGCAGTGCGAAGGATCGTGCAGGACCATGAGATCGCCGAGTGGGTGGATCTCGATCCCGCTGCGCTCCACGGCGGGGCGCCTGCGGGGTTGATCCGCGAGCGATTGCGCCTCGAGCCGAGCATCGTGTCTGCGGTCGACGTCGCTCGATCCGCTGCTTTCATCGGATATCTCGTGTGGGTTGACGGGATTCCGCCCGGTGATTGGAGTCGTTGGAGCGTTTTCCTCGAAGAATACGCGAACGCGTCTCGCTCGAGGGGGGAGCACGAGCGATCCATTTTCTGCGTCCAGGCTCCACCAGCGGTAGCAGGAAGCCTGCCCAGACAAGACGTCGCCCTGGGCATCGAGCTGTGGCGTGACGTCGTGACGCAGCTCGATCTCTTCTTGTTCTCGCTTCAGCTGAGCTCTCTGCAAACCGTCGGGGAACGGCCGCTGCTCCAGCGGTTGCACGCGGCGCTCGTCTCGGAGCTCGCGGTGTTCGACGGCATCCTCGCAGCGAGGCTCGCGGAGTGCACGACGGCAGAGCTCCTCGATCCAGAGGCCCTGCTCGAGGACTACGCCGCCTCTCGTGGCTGGCACGAGACTACCTGGGGCCAAGGCTGGGCGTCCGGAGCGGAGGCGATCGTCGACGGGCAACCGATCCCACACGTCTGCGCGGACCTTGTGAACGGCCGCGAGGCCAGGGCGATCGAGCAGAGATTATGGCGAGCTCAAGTATCGATCCTGTTTCCGGCGATCGAGGAGCAGCGGATACGGCTGCTGCGACGCTACGGTGCGTTCGTGCGGTTACCGTGGCGGACCGCCTTCGGGGAAATCCATGACGTCCATGATCTTGAGCTCGGGCACCTGCTCAAGCAACTGCACGGGCGCCATGGGGTCCGATCCGAGCACGTACGGCTCCTCGAGTGCCTGGCGAAAGCGCGCAATGCGCTGGCGCATATCGAGCTAGTAGATTTCGAGTCGATCAAGACAATTGCGGCGACAGGGCTACCTCCGCCGTGACGCGAGGATGCTGGATTGCAGGGATGGTCAGCTGTTCACGTAGACGACCGCTGGCATGGCGTCCCGCTTCTGCACGCTGTACTTCGTGGCGAGCAGCGCCTTCTGCTGCTCGTCGCACGCTTTCTCGAAGGGGAAGGGCGGCGGAGGGTCCGCCTGGCAGAACGAGAGCCCCTGGTCCAGCCGGAGACACAGGGTCGCCTCGGGCCAGCGCAGGAGCATCTGCCGATAGTGGGCGACTCTGTGGATGTCCGTGCCAGCCGTGAAGCGGAGGTTGATCCCGAGATGCCTCAGCGTCGCCTCCATCATGGTGTTCCTCGTGGCCGGGTCGCGCCAGTCGTGATCGACCTTCGTCGGAGGCCTGTTTGGCCTGAACGAGCTTGTCGCGTCGACGCTCACGAGCGTCGCTGGTCTGATGCCACCCGGGCGCCTCTGCAGGGCTTTGAGCACCTCGTACAGCAAGCGGGTGGCAAGGGGTGACTTGAGGTAACGCTCGCCGTACTCGACGGAGGCCAAGGGCTCGGCGGCGTCGAGCCGCTCCATGAGCTCCGGGAAGCGGCGCTCGAGCAGCGCCCAGAAACGGTGTCCGAAGTCACCGACGGGCCCGTCCAGCTCGTTGTTGATCTTGACCTCGACGTACGTGCCGGGCCGCGGCTTACGCACCTGTGCGGGCGTGAGCGCTGCGCCTGGCGCGGCGGCGAGGGCGACGGTCGCCCTGCCGATGACGCAGCGCGCGCCATCGCCGGCGAGGCCCCATGCCTCGCCCGGATCCAGGGCTGTCTCCGACGTGACGGCCCAGCTGCTGCTCCAGCTCGAACCGGCGATCTCGACCGCAATCCGGGGCGAGCTACTGGCCGGCGGGAGCTGGTCGACGATCCGCAGGGTTGCCCCGGTCCCCTCCATGATGCTGGCCCAGGTCCCGCTCTCGTCCCACTCGAGCGCCGCGATCGCCTTGCGCGGCACGATCAGGACGACCTGCTTGCTGGTGGACGTCCACCGCAGGATGTGGCGGTAGAGGGGCCAGCTGAACAGGTCCCATTCCTTGACGTCGTCACCCAGGTGCAGCTGAATCCGCTGGACGTCGATCCGCTGCGCTTCGCGGACCACGGCGTCGAGGAGCGGCTGGTATTCGAGCGTCGTCGACTCGCCGAATATCTTGAGCTCATCGGGTAGTCGGAAGGCATCGAGTAGCTCGTCGGTGAGCACCTCGAGAGCCTTCCGGCGGTCGAGCCGGTCGGCGTCGTGCTGGGTGTCATACGCCAACAGACACCCGTGGCACGCCTTATCGCAGCCCTGGCTGCACCTCAAGAGCTCCTGCGCGCGCTTGAGGAGCTCGCACAGCGACTCTGCGGCCCGCGCCACATACCCCGCACCGCCTGATGCAGTGTCATAGAGAGCGATGGTGCAACGGCGGGGTGCTCCCACCGGCTTGGAGGGCGTCACCGCCCAGCCGATCTCTCGATCCTCGACACCGAGCATCTCGGCGAGCGCGTGCCGCAGCGCGACGGCGATGGAGGTGGTGGCTATCTCGTCATGGATCGGCACGCGGCTCGCGGGGTTGAACAGCTCGAGCTCGAACACGTTCGTGATCTCGCTCCCGCCGAGCCACAGGCCCGTCTTGATCGCCCAGTCCTTCCGATTCCCATCGCAGAGAGCCTCGCCGTCCTTGCTCTTGCCCCCGCGCAAGCGCCAGTGCTCCTTGAGGTCTGCCGGTATGTTCTCGCCGTCATACGATGCCGCGCGGCCGCAGCGGAGGCACACGGCGTAGCCCTTCTGATGCAACCCGCCGTGGCGGTAGATGACCTGCCCTTCGCCCGTGTAACGGAAGCGTCCCACCTCCGGTCGCGGCAGCGCCAGCCAGGGGCCGCTCCCCGCCGAGATCCACGGGTCCAGCGGCACGAGGTAGGCCCGTGAAGACAGATCGTTGTCGGGCCGGCTGAAGAGATCGACCGCGAAGCCAGCCGGCTGAAGATACTGCACACGGGTTAGGTCGGCGGACCCGCAGGGGCACCGCTCGGGCATGAGCTGACGAGATCCTGCAGCCCCGCAGCCCTTGCAGCGCCATGCCCAGCGCAATGCCTGTAGCTCCGGGATCTGGCGGTCCCCGGGCTCGATATGCCAGTTGAGCGTCACGCCGGAGGACTCGTAGACCACACCGTTCATCACCACACGCGCTCCCGGCGCGTACTCCCGGATGGCGAGCGGCAGCTCGCGGGTCGCATAGCCGCGGCGTCGGCCGAGGCGATCCTCCTTGGTGCCGTCGGCCTTGGCCTGGGCACGCTCCTTCGCCTCGGCGTCGAGCAGCTCCTTCGTCGTGTTAACGAACGGCACCACGCCCACCGGAAAGCCATAGGCTGGCAGGAATGCTTGCTCCGCAAGCTCGCGCAGTAGGTACTCACCGCGGTATCTCTTGAGCTGGTTCCAGATCGCTCGCTGCGCCGGATTCTGCGTCTTCTCGGTCGGCTCACCGCCGACCTCCTCGAGCATCCGGCGCAGGGCGTGGTGCTCGGCGCGCCAGCGCTCGGCCATCGCGAGCACGGCGTCGGCCGACTCGGCCAGGAGCGCGCGTGGGTCGACGCCCTCCAGGTCAGAGCGCCTGATGATTGCCTTGATTCCATCGATGAGCCACGCGTCTTCCGCGGCGGTTCCCCGCGCCCAGCCGGCAAAGGCATCCGCATGCGCCGCGCTGTCACCGACCTCGTCGAAGAACCATGAAGCCTCCAGATCCACCTGCTCGGCGCCGAGCCGCGAGAGATAGCGGGTGAGCGCGAGTGCGTTGATATGACGCTGCACGATCCTCTCGCTCTCCAGCGACACCCGGGGCACGTGTATCGTCGTGCGGAATGGCCAGAGCGGGTTCTGAAAGATCGCCTGGCCGTGCGGCGCGTTCTGGCAGAGGGTCAACGTGATGGCCGCGGGCTCCCGGCGCCGACCGGCGCGGCCGGCGCGCTGCAGGTAGTTCGCCGGGCTGGGCGGGGCGTTGTTCATGGCCACCGCAGTGATCCCGCCGATGTCCACACCCATCTCCATCGTGGTCGAACAGCTCATCAGGTTGATCGCGCCCTGCTTGAAGTCCTCCTCCAGCCTGCGAAGGCGGCCTGGGGCCTGCTGGGCCGAGTGCTCCGCGACCTGAAAGTACGGGGCGAAGGCGGCGATGCGGTCGCAACGCTCGCTCCAGAAACCGCGCTCCCGGAGCGCGATCACCCGCGGATCCTCCTCGAGCCAGGCCCGGGCGTCCTCCGGGCCGTAAGCTCGCCCCAGCGCGTCCCTGCCGAAGGGGAACGGCAGCCGAGGCATCTCTACCTGCTCGCATGGATCGCTCTGGGCCCAGCGTTCGGTCTGGTAGGGCGAGATCGCGTCTAACGTCGTGTCCAGCAGGCGCCGGGTCACGGGGCAGATCCACGCGGATGGGACAGAAACGATATCCACCTTGCTGAGATCGAGCTTGTAGTAGCCTCCCTCGATCCGCGTCAGCTCCCGAACGACGGCGCGCCAGGCCGCATCGAGGAGCGCGTTCACCTCACCGCGCGCCTCCGCGTCGTCCTCGTCGAGCCGCAGTGCGATCATCAGCATGCGCGCCAGCCTGGGCGGGCGGTTCGTGCCGCGGATGGCTGGCCACAGCACGGTCCTGCGCGGGTCGATCGGCTCCGCGTCGGGTACCGCGAGATTCTTCGGGCGGACCGGGGCGCCCATCCACCGGAGGTAGTCATTGTTGACGAGCACCGCCGTGCGGCCACGCACGAGGTAGTCGACGGTGATCTTCAAGAAGTCTCGCCACGCCCGAAGGGAGAGCTCGCGGCGGCGCCATTCCGGCGGCACGTCAGCGTCCGTGATGTTGTCCAGGAAGGAATAATGGAGCGCGGCAAGGCCCATCGTCTCGAGGGAGTTCTGCCGGCGGGGGCGCCTGACGAACTCGCGGTAAATGCACAGCTCCGCGAGCTGCTCCGGCGTGAGCTGGGCGGGAAGGTAGCGGTCGCGGAGCTGCCTTGGCATCCATAGACGGACCGCATCCTCCTGCAGCAGCGACTGGACAGCATATCGCCACGGCACGCGTCCGATCGGGCGCCGCGACTGGCTCTCCAGGCGCTCCAGCTCGTCTCGCTTGGCGGCGAGCGTGCCCTTGAGTGCCGGGCGCGAGATAGCGGCGTCTGCGAGCGCTTCGATCGCCGTTCTTGCCGTCTCGATCTCCTCCGCGCTCGGCTGCTTCGCTTCGCGCCAGAGCAGATGGTAGATGTGGCTGCGTGCGTAGTTCAACTCCGCCTCGAGCTGCGTCCGCGCGGCGAAGCGGGCCGTCCCCTGCCGGCTGTCGCTGAACGTGATCACCCGCCTGCCCTGGAATGGCAGGTCGATGTCCTTCGTCGGCGGCACGGCCTCCAGCACCGTCGGAATGGCCGTGCTCAGGAAGAAGGGCGCCCCCAGCAGGACGGGCCGGAAGAGCTCCCCCGGGCTCTGCTGCCGCTCGCCACAGCGCGCGCAGCGGAGGTTCGCGCTGTCGCCCGACATCACGCACCTCACGCCGCCGCTGTCGGGATCCACCTCGCCAGTGCTCGGATCGTAGCGGAAGCTACGCTGAAACGCGTCAGGCTCGACATTTTCCGGGGGCTCCCAGTGCCCAATCAGGCAGGGACCTAACCTGCCTCCGGGACGCACCGCGCGGCTCTCGTCGCCCTCGCTCTCCCGGTCCTCGAGATCGGAGAGCAACCCATCGTCGCCGTTCTCGTCGCCCGGACGCTTCGCGGGGACAAGGGTGTACATCCCGCCGGACTCTCGACGGCGACTGACCCATAGATAGTCGGCGCCGCAACCCCGGCAGACGACCAGCTCGAAGACCGCGCTTTTGCACCGCGTCTCGCCGTCTCGGTGGAGCGCGTCGCATTCTTCACGTCGCGCGTCGAACACCTTCCCGAACTTCCACGCCGCGCTGTCGAGTGGTCCGAGGCGGCCGGGACAGACGGGGGACGAGCACGCCCACAGGCCGGCGAGGGTCCGGTGGAAGACGTGGCAGCGCAGCGGGAGGAAGATCTCGGGATCCACGGCTGGATCCTTCTGATGCTCCTCGGCGCGCCGGGCCGCCGAGGCGCAGAGATCCAGGATCCGCAGGGTCTGATGCATCGCTTCCGCATCGATCACGGCGTCGCGCCCGGTGGCGCTGGTCGCGATCTCGCGGAGCGACATGGCACCTTGCCGCTCGGCCAGGGCCGCGCGCACTCTCCGCGCGCCTGGCGCCGATGCAATGCGTTCGAAGCGAGCGCGTGGATCCTGAATGCCTTCCAGCGCCTCGATCGGCCCGAGCGCCTCGTCGCGTTGCTCGAGCGCCTCCGGTAACGTGGGGGTTGCCCTGCGGCCCGGGATCACCTCCACCCGCTCGGGGCTGACGCCCGCGAGGTCTGCGAGGTAGCGCTTCAGCTCGTGCCTCGCCTCGTCACCATCCCCGATGGTCGCCGACGTCGCTACGAAGCGCACGTCCTCGGCCCTGCAGCCGAACGCGTGCAGGACTCGGCGGAGCAGCAGGGCAATCTCGGCGGCCTGCGAGCCGACGTACGTGTGCGCCTCGTCGAGGACGACCCAGCGGAGGAGGCCGCGCGAAGCCTCGATGATCGATGCATCGGCGCCGCGGACCAGCATGTACTCGAGCATCGTTGCGTTGGTGACGAGAATCGGCGGCGGATCGGAGCGGAGGGTCTTGCGGGAGAGCACCTCCTCGGGGTGCTTCTGCTCCTCTTGCCTGGGCACCTGATCGCGGGTGTAGCCGTTATAAAGGCAGAACCGCACGGGCCCCGGCAATTCTTTGCACCACGCGCGGAGGCGGTCGCGCTGACTGTTAATGAGCGCATTGAGCGGATAAAGAAAGAGCGCCCGGACGCCGGACAACCGCCCGGTGGCCGCGGTCTCGCGTGCCAGATCATGAAGAATCGGCACGAGAAAACACTCGGTCTTCCCGCTGCCCGTGCCAGTGCTCACGATGACGGATCGTGGATCGGGGCCACACAGCAGGCTCCAGGCGTTCACCTGATGCACGTACGGGTGCGCCGTCGCCGGGAATCTGGACTCCTGGGCCTGGTCCAACGCCCGAACGACGTGAGGGTGGAGGAGCGCCCCGGAGAGCGCCGCCATGGTGCGCGGATCCTCCTGCCATCCGAAGGTGGCCTCGAACACCGGCTCGGCGAGAAAGCTGCCAGGCTCGCCGGCCCGACGCTGGAGGGTTGCTTGGAGGTGGCGGAGGAGCGGCTCCGAGGCGAGCCCCAGCTGGCTGACGGCCGCGCGCGCGGCGCGCAGGGTCAGCTCCCGGGTCAACGAAGTGAATAGGCGGGGATCATGCGTAGGGGTCATCGAGGTATCCGCTGTTCCGTGAGAGCGTATCCGCGAGGAGAATGCTGGCTATTAAGGCGTGCGCCTCGTCGAACCAGGTCGGGTCGAACCAGCGCAGCCGGCTGAGCTCGAACTGCTGATGGGAGCTGAAGCGGAACGTATCGTCGACCGTGGCGCATGCGGCGAGCGCCGGCGCGCTGAGCACGTCCTTCCGCTCGGCGATCCCGTCGGTCTCCGGCCAGAGCCGGAGGCGGGTGAGCGCGCTGCTCGCGACGGCGTACGGGAGATTTCCGGTAGGCCACACCGGATCGGAGCGCGAGTCGCTGCCAGCGTGCTCCTGGAGGAGCGCTTGCCGGCACTGCTCGAGCCGCTCGCGGAGCACTCGCTGTCCGCCGGGGTTGCTGGCAAGCCACAGAGGTCGATCCCTGGGCGCTGGAATTCCCCGGAATGTCAGCGTCATGGCGTCCACGACCACACCGAGGACGGGAGCGAGAACGGGCGCCTTGTCGACGAATGGCCGGAGCGTCTGCGCGAACATGTCCATCGGGTCGAGGTCCTTCCCGCCGCACGCGCGATGGTAGGATTTGTGAAATCGCCTGGTGGCGCGAATCCAGACGCGGACCGGTACCAGCCATACCGGGAAGGGAAGCGTCTCCAATCCACGCCAACGGCTCTCCAGCGCAACTGCGCTGGGGCACCTCAGGAGGGCCAGCGCCACTGCTTCCGGAGCCTCCGTGATGCGTGGCATCACCTCGAACGTTGCTGCTGGCAGGACGCCCAGTGTATCGAGCAGCGCATCGAGCGCGCTCCAGTCCGATGCATCAGGATCGCGGGCGAGCTGGTCGATGAGCTCTCGGAAGGCGACCAACCGAGCGGATCGCTCGGACAGGTACGTGATCTCACGAAGGGAGAGCGTTCTCGCAGCGCTTGGCGTCCGCGCGCCGACCGGCGGCCGATCGCCGAGCGTCACACGGAGCGGCCTGAGCCGAGACAGCCGGCCCTCCCAGCCGGTGATGAGCCAGGGACCGCGGGCATCTGGCGGCGGGACGAACCGCCACCGACCTGCCTCGATCCTCGGGACCTGCACCGCCGGCGCGACAGGATCCTCGAGCGGGCGAGCCTCCAGCCGGAGCGACTCGACGGTCGTGCCAAGGCGGGCGAGGCTCCTTGGTTCGAGCCGTAGCTCCTCCGCTGAACGATCCAGCGCTCCGTCGTAATGCGCGACCAGCAATCGACGCTGTGCAAGCTGCCGGCCTCCGTGTGCCTGCAGCGTGAGCTTGGCCTTCGCGTCCAGCTCCTGGGAGGCGCTGAGCAGAGCCTTGATGCTGCCGGCAAGAGCCCGAAGATCGAGCTCATGGCGGCCAGGGCCCACCTCGAGGAGCTCTTCCTTGACGGTGAGCGGCTTGGTGGGATCAGCGTCGCGCGCTTGCAGGACGCCCTCGACATAGAAGCGACCGCCGGCTTGGGCATCGAGCACTTGCGCGCGCACCCCGACGAGCTGCTCGACCCAGATCGTCGCCTCGTCCGGCAGGTCTTGACCGCTCCTCGCAAGGAATCGAGCCTCGCGCCTCGGATAAGGCACGTCGACCGCGGTGCTCCGGTGCCCGCCAAAGTCGATGTAGAGCCGGACACTCGTGGGGGCGGGGCCGCTACTCTCGAAGCGAAGCTTGAGCTCGCCATTCCCGCCCCGCTGCTGCGCAGCGCTCAGCGGCACTGCACCCACACGGCAGTCGCCGAATCCGTGAAGTACGAGCTCGCCATGGCCGTTCGTCCCGGGGATGAGCCTGATCTCGGCTGTCGCCGGCAAGACGGTCCACCGGGCCCGGAATCGCTGCTCGCCGTCAGGCGCATAGCGCACCTCCACGTCCCCAAGGCATCTCTCGTCCATCCGTCGCCACGACGCGCCCACGCTGCGTGGGCGCCACTCCAGGTGGGCCGCCGAAATCGGGCGAACGGGCTGGTCGGGGGCCTGGCGCTCCATGAGCCTGGGAAGCCCTCGCCATACGTCGCCCGGAGAGAGGAGATGACCCAGCCGGCTACCTCGGGTGTGGTACTCGGGAGCGTCGTCTCTCGACTGAGCCAGCGAGACGACGCATCGAGTCCCATCGCCGATGTCGATCCTGACACGGCCGCGGATCTCGTACGCGTCCCAGCCGACATCGTGTACGCGACCCCTTGGGCTCAGGTCACCCCCAGGGTCAGGACGCGCGTGCGCGTCGGGTGGCAGGACGAGCAGGGCGGCATCGGTGCGGAGCGCTACCGCGCCAGTTCCGGCGAGGCGCCAGCGGCCTTCCTGACCGTGGTCCTCCCCCGCGCGAACGAAGACCCAGGGAACCTCACCCAGGGCAGCTCCGCCTTCGACCTCCGCCGCCGCCAAGATGTCACGCCGGCGCACCGCGATGATCCGAAAGACATCCCGCGCGGCCGACCCGGTTCGCTCGAACGCGCCGACCAGGGGCTCGACGTGCATCGCCCCCTGCTCGCCTTCGCTGGCACGGCTGACCAGCGCCGTCGGGGTGAGCACGCCATCCGCCTCCTCGACGCAGAGCTCAAAGGTACGGGGCAGCGTGTCCCAGCTCCTTTCGAGCGCGACCGCGACGTCATGAGTACGCACAATTCGCGGCATGCGCAGCGTGCGCGTGATCGTCAAGCCCCCGTTGCTCGCTGTGAGCAGGGTCTCCGCAGCGATGATCGGCTGCGGCTCCTTCTCGACCGCCGCGATGTCATCCATCAGGCCCCGCACGAGGGCCGCCGCAAGCGCGTTCCCCGCGTTGAGGGGGATATAGTTGTGCCAGTCGGGGTGATGGGCGTCCAGATGGGCTACAGGGTCAGCCGCGCCGACCGCAAGCGCCTGCAGCTTCTCCACGCCCTTCACGAGCTGCGCGGCGAGCTCATAGACCGACGGCTGCCGGTAGCTCGCAGGCAGATGATATGCATTGCGCTCCGCCAGCTCGCGCAGGGGAGTGTCGCGGAAGATGCGAGCATCGCGGAGTAAGGCGCGGAAATAGCGGCGCAGGTGGGCGCCTTGCCGCTGGATCAAGCTGAGGGGCAGACCGCCCTCACACGCCAATGTAACGATATAGCCCGTCCGATCGCCGACGCGGAGGAGAGGGCGTTGCCATTGCCTCAGTCCGCGGTGAATGACGTCCTCTCGCCAGGCGTGGGGCTTGCCTCCATGGCCGGCATCCCGCAGGATTGGCTCCCAGGCCCAGGGGCCGCCCGTGTAACGGCGGCGCCACCACTCCGCCACGTAGAGGCAGAAACAGGCGGCCTCTTCATCGCCAAGGGTTCTGGCAGGGGCACACTCGCAAAGGAGCTGCTCGAGGGCCGTGAAGTCCTCGTCGCAGCAACGGTAGGTATAGAGTGGGCTGCGCGAGTCGAGCGCGACTGCGCTCCGCGCGGCGATCGCGCGGCGTAGGGCGGCGGCCGCTGTCCTGGTGGCTGCGGGGGGTCGCCTGTCCATGGAGGCCTACGGTACGCTACCGTCACGGATGTCCCGTGAGCAAGCCCGGTTCGGCAGGCTTGCCTCTCAACGGCCGCTGCGCTCCATCGCGAATCAGCCAGGACGCCGGCGAGCGCCTAGCCGCTCACCCGACGCTGGCGTCAGCGCAGCAAATTCAGCGGAGGAGAAGGGATTCGAACCCCTGGTTGAGTTGCCCCAACGGCGGTTTTCAAAACCGCTGCCTTCGACCGCTCGGCCACTCCTCCAAACATCCAGAACGACTCGCTTTTCTGCCTCTTCTGCCGCCCCCTGTCAACGCCGCCCTGAGACCCGCACCCCTGCCCTGCTCAGGGCAGCGCCTGCGCCCTCCAGCCCCGGCCCCGGCGCTTCCGCCCCCACCGCCTTTCGCCCCTTACTTCTCCCTCCCCACCGCCGCCCCCGCCACCGTCCCGGCGCCCTGCCCCCCCGCCCCGCCCTTCATCACCTCCGCCAGCCACTTCCCCGCCCCTGCGCACGTCGCCGTCGCGCTGACCTCCCCTCCCCCGCCTCCCCCGCGCCTCGCGTAAGGCCCTGCCACGATCGCCACGTCGCTCCCTCGCGCCGTCCACGCGATCGGCCCGAGCGACGGCCGCTGCCTGCACGCCTTCCCGAAGCGCCGCTCGATCAGCTTCCCCGCCTCTGCCGCGTCGGCGGCGCTGTCGAACCGCAGCCGCCACGCGAGCGCGAACTCTCTCCGCGACGGGTCCTCCGGGTCGTCCCGCCGCACCACCGCGAACCGATCCCCGCCCCACCCCGCCGCCGCGCCGATCGCCGCATCGCGGTGGGCATACGCCCCGAACGCGATGCGCAGCGCCTGCTCGCCCATCACGTCGTCGAAGACGACGCGGAACCCCGGGCCGAGCGCCGCGGCGGTCGGGACCGCCACCGCGACGGCGGGCTCGCGCGCGGCGAGCTTCTCGGGATGGAGCAGCTGCTCGGTGGTCTCCGGCAGCGCGCGCCAGACCGCATCCACCGACGCCCACCCGCCGTCCCGGCGCAGCGCCTGCACGAACGCGAAGCCGTCCGTGTACGGGGCCCCCAGCGACTCCTGCAGCACGAGCGGCGTGTCGCCCACGGACGACAGCGCCGTCGACATCGCCACGAGCCTCCGGAGCATCGACTCGTCGACCTGGAACGCCGAGCCGACCAGCACGTCGAACATCGCGCTCATCGCCTCGCCCTCGACGAGCGCGTGTGTGGCCGCCAGGCGATCGCTGTCGCCGAGCTTGAAGTCGAGCAGCCTCCCCAGCGAGAAGCTCTGGTCCTGGAGCGCGTGGACGAGCTCGTGCGCCAGCGTCTCCTCGGCCTCGGCCTCGCTGAGATCGTCGACGAGGTACATCGTCGCGTCCTCCGGCTCGTAGAAGCCCGCGATGCGGCCCTCGAGCAGGCGGTACATCCCGGCGGTGAAGTCGTAGTCGGCCGGGATGAGCTCGAGCGCCGCGAGCACCTCGCGCTGGTGATCGAGCACGCCCTCGGGGATCTCTCGCTCCACGTGCGCGCGGACCCGCTCCAGGATCTGCCCGCGGGCGAGCACGCGGCTCCGCACCTCGCGGCGCACCGGCAGGCCCCGCGCCTTCGCCACGCGGGCGAGCACGCGCGCGATCTCGCCGTCGGTCAGGCGAGCCGCGTCCTCGTCGAGCTCGCCCGCATCCACCGGGCCTGCGCCCCCGGCCGGTCGAGGCGCGGCTGACGCCGCAGGGAGCGTCGCAGCCGAGGCCTGCGCTCGCGGCGGCGCCGCAGGCGCGGCCGTCGGTGCGCACCCGGCGAGCACAGCCGCCCCGACCAACCCGACCAGCCCAACCCCACTAACCGGCGCCGCCGCGAGCGCAGCCACCGCCGCAAACGCCGCACCGCGCCAGCGGCCGCGCTTCAACGTCGCGCCCATCGCGTCCATCGCTCCCATCGCACAGCGCGCCCGACCCGCCGCGGCAGCGTCCTCGACGCGCCGGGTCACGACGGCTCCCTGGCGGGCGCGCGGAGCGCGCCGATCGCCTCGGCATACCGCGCGACGCGCACGTCGAACGGCAGATCCTCGCCCCGCGCCACCGCGCCGAACACCGCCGAGCCCGCGACGAGCGCCCGCGCCCCGGCGGCGATGACCTGCCCGGCGGTCGACGGGGCGACGCCGCCGTCGACCTCGAGCGCGATGTCCAGGCCTGCCTGGTCGATCGTCTGGCGCAGGGTCCGCAGCTTGGTGAGCGCCTCCGGGATGAACCGCTGGCCGCCGAACCCGGGGTTGACGCTCATCACAAGCACCAGATCGATGTCCGCCATCACGTGCCGGATCGACTCCTCCGGGGTGTGGGGGTTCAGCACGACGCCGGGGCTCGCGCCTGCGTCCCTGATCTGCTGGAGCGTCCGGTGCAGGTGAGGCGACGCCTCGACGTGGACCGAGATGCGATCGGCGCCGGCGGCCGCGAACTCCGCGACGTAGCGCTCGGGCTCGACGATCATCAGGTGGACATCGAGGGGAAGACGCGTCGCGGCGCGAACCGCGCGGACGACGAGCGGCCCGATCGTGATGTTTGGCACAAACCGGCCATCCATCACGTCGACGTGGATCCAGTCGGCGCCAGCGGCCTCAGCGGCTCGTACTTCCTCCGCGAGACGACCGAAGTCAGCCGACAGGATCGACGGAGCGACGATGATTTTGTCGTGACGCACAGGGTAGCGCTAGCAGGCGTGACGCGCGGCGGCTAGCCGAGCATCCCACGAGCGCGCTTACGGGGAGGCCGGCGCGGCTGCTAGGCTGCGCATGTCTTCGCGAAGCGTTCGTGTCGTGCGCGCGGACGCTGCAGATCGAAGGCTGGGGATCCGAACCGTTCGAGTGAGGTGATGCATGGAGACACGGCCGCTGACGAAGCCCGACTACGACCGGATCGTGGGTGAGATCGATCGGTGGTGGGCAGGCCCAACCAGCGCGCTCGCGCACCCGATCTTCTTCTACGAGCTCGGCAGGCTCGCGCGCGTCGTCGAGGATCGCGGGCTGCTCGTCGGTTTCCTGCTCGGGTTCAGGTGCCCGGACGCGGCGGTCGGGTACGTGCACCTCGTCGGCATTCACCCGGACTATCGCCGCCGCGGCGTCGGCAGGATGCTCTACGCGGCGTTCGAGGAGGACTGCCGCCGCGAGGGCTGCCGGCAGCTCAAGGCGATCACGACGCTGGGCAACGAGGGCTCGGTGCGCTTCCACGCCGCGGTCGGCTGGTCGGCGGCCGAGGTCGAGGACTACGCCGGGCCTGGGCGTCCGCGGATCGTGTTCACGAAGGACCTCTAGCGCGGATCGCGCGGAGCACGCGCGTGTTGCGGCGTACGCGCTCGACGGGGTACATCTGCTCGGGACCGCGAGGTGGAGCGATGCGAGAAGGCGAGCATGTTCGCGACGTGGTGGTAGGCGTTGTCGGGTCAGCCGACAGGACGGTCGCCGCGGGCGCCCTCGGTGCATCCAGGTGAGCCCTAACCCTTCGCTGATCACGCAGCTGCGCGAGATCGGGCTGTTCGGAGGCCTGGGCGATCACGTCCTCCAGGGCCTCGCCGACACGCTGGAGCTGCTCGATCTGGAGCCGGGCGCCGTCGCCTTTCGCGAGGGCGACAGCGGCCGCGAGATGTTCGTGCTGCTCTCGGGGGAGATGGAAGTGCTCAAGCGGTCGAAGCGCGACGTCGAGGCGCGCGTCGCGGTCCTCGGGCCGAACGACTGGTTCGGCGAGATGTCGATCCTCGACGTGATGCCTCGCTCGGCGACCGTCCGGGCGATCGCCCCGTCGCGCTTGCTGCGCGTCACCGCGCACGATCTCGACACCCTCTACCGGCGCGATCTCAAGTCGTACACGCTGCTGGTGCTGAACATCGCGCGCGAGATGTCGCGCCGCCTTCGCGTGGCGGACAGCCTGCTCGCCGAGCTGGTAGCGAACATGCTCGACGAGTACGCGCGGCCGCGGCGACCCGGGATCTGAGCCGGCGCCGCCGCGTCAGTCGGCGCCGAGCGCTCTGCCCGCGGGCGCCGGGTCCACCGGTCGCCTCATCCGCCGTCTGGGCCGATCGCTCCACCAGCGCCGGCTTCGCCGCCCGCGCCGCCGGCGTCGCCACCCGCGCCACCTGCACCACCGCTGCCGGCGTCGCCACCGGCGCCGCCTTCGCCGCCTGCGGCGCCCGCACCACCGTCGTCGGCTTTGCCACCCGCGCCGCCCGCACCACCACCGCCGGCAGGGTTCGCCTGTTCGCCCCCGGTGCTGGTTGTGCCGGTGCTGTTACCGGCCCCAGTCGAAACGGCGCCGCTCGAACCGGCCGCGTCGGGTGGCAGGAGGCCACCGCCGCCCGCGCCGTCGTCTTCGCCGGGATCACCGGCGGCGACGCCCCCTCCTGCGCCGGTCGCGCCCATGTCGTCGCAATCACCGCACCCGATGCCCCCCTCAGAGGGAGGCTCCGGTTGTGGATTGAACACACAGCCCGCAAGGACGACCCCGAACACAAGGACGACAAGCTGGCGCATAAGCTCCCTCCTCATAGCACCCTGCGCCCCTCCCTGCCCGCTTGTGCGGCGCTCTCGTCCGCGGGAGCGCTGCGTCGAGCGCGATCCGTCGGCTGCTTCTCGCTCGCTCTTACCGCCGGGTCGACGCCGCCGTCAGGCCCGGGCCGCGTGCTCCTTCAGCCGCATTCCACCGTTCCAGCGCCTCCAGCGCCGCCCACACCGCAGGGCTCGCCGCCCGCGCCGCCCTGGCCGCCCTGGCCATCCGCGCCGCCCGCGCCGCCCTGGCCGCCCGCACCGCCCTGGCCACCCGCGCCATCCGCGCCGCCCGCGCCGCCCTGGCCGCCCGCGCCATCCGGGCCGCCCCCGCCGCCCTGGCCGCCCGCGCCACCCTGGCCGCTCGCCGCGCCCCCATCGCCACTGCCGCCCGCGCCCGTGGTCTCCCCGCTGCCAGCGCTGGTCGCTGCCGCCGTGTTGCCGGCGCCCGTGCCACCCGAGCCTGAGCTGCCGACCGCCGCACCGCTCGACGACGACCCGGAGGGATACGGATCCCTGTCATCGAACGGCGGTTCAGGCTGCGGGTTGAACGAGCATCCAACCGCGAGGAGCAGGGTGAGGAACAGCAGGCTTCGCATGGCGGGTACGCCGAGTATGGCAATCAACATGCCACGTGAAAATAGCCTGAAAGCGCTTCGATCGGTCCGCCGTCGACGCGGTGCTCAGGCACACTCTGGCACGCCGCTCGGGCGGTTGGATCCGGCACTTCCCCCCGCGCCACGACCTGCACAGGCCGCCCGCTGCGGGTGTCCCCCTGGTGTCCACGGCGGCAGCTCGCGGTATCGTGCGGCGTGATTTCGGAAGACCTGGGGAACGTCGCGCCGCGGCTCGACGAGGTGCGGCACCGGATAGCGAGCGCCGCCGCGCGGGCAGGGCGCGGGCCAGAGGAGGTCCGGCTCATCGCCGTGTCGAAGGGCAAGCCCGCGGAGGCCATCCGCGCCGCCTACGCCGCCGGGCAGCGCGATTTCGGCGAGAACTACGCGCAGGAGCTCGTCGAAAAGGCCGAGGCGCTCGCCGATCTCGACGGGCTCGTGTGGCACGCCATCGGCCAGCTCCAGAGGAACAAGGCGAAGCTCGTCGCGCGCGTCGCGCACGTCGTGCAGTCGGTCGACCGGGAGGAGCTCGCCGTGGAGCTCGATCGGCGCGCGGCCGCGCTCAACCGCACCCTCGACGTCCTGATCGAGGTGAACGTCGGCGGCGAAGCCTCGAAGGGCGGCTGCGCCTCCGGCGATTTCGCGCCGCTCCTCGCCGCGATCGCCCGGTGCGCTCACCTTCGGCCGATCGGCCTCATGACCATCGCGCCGTTCCTCGAGGACCCGAACGACGTCGCGCCGTTCTTCGCGCAGCTGCGCGCCCTGCGCGACGCGCACGGCGGCCGGGCCGTGCTGCCCGAGCTCTCGATGGGCATGTCGCACGATTTCGAGGCGGCCATCGCGGAAGGCGCGACGTGGATCCGCGTCGGCACCGCCATCTTCGGAGCCCGCGGATGACGGCGACGTCCGCCGCGTCGCGCCTCGGCGCGGCCCTCCGTGGCGGCGGCGTCGCGCGCGGCGCCACGCTGGCTGCGTGCGCGCTGCTCGCGCTCGGGTGCGGGCCGGGCGCGATGCCCGCGTCGGTGCGCCACCCGCTCGTCGGCAGCACCGCGCCGGAGTTCCACGCGGAGTCCACGGCCGCGGTCACCGTCGGCGTGCCCGGCACGCGCAGGACGCGGGTCACCGTGATCGACTTCTGGGCGTCCTGGTGCGCGTCGTGCAGCCGGACCATGCCGGCGCTCGACCGGCTCTGGCGCGACCGCAAGGCGGACGGGGTGGCCGTGATCGGCGTGAACGTCGACGACTCGGAGGCCGCCGCGGAGGCCGCCGCCCACGAGCTCGGCGCGACGTTCCCCATCGTCGCGGATCTCGATCAGCGGCTCTCCGGGACCTACGGCGTCGCGCAGGTCCCCCTCACGTTCGTGGTCGACGGCGCGGGCACCGTGCGCTGGGTCGGGCACGATCCGGCGAGCGCGCGCCGCGCCGTCGAGGTCCTCCTCTCGGAGCGCCCCGCGGGCGCGCGGTCGGTCTTCGAATGAGCGCGACCCGGGGCGGCGGCGGCGCGCGACGGCGGCCCGCGGGCGACGAGCCGACGCTCTTCGACGCCGCCCGGCAGCGGGAGCCGGAGCTCAAGGCCACGGTCCCCCTCGCCGAGCGCATGCGCCCGCGCTCGCTCGAGGACATGATCGGCCAGGGCCACCTCCTCGGCGAGGGCAAGCTGCTCGCGCGCGCGATCGCGGCCGACCGGATCCCCTCCATGATCCTGTGGGGCCCGCCGGGCGCCGGAAAGACCACGCTGGCGCGCGTCGTCGCGCACACGACGAACGCCCGCTTCGTCCCCTTCAACGCCGTGCTGGGCGGCGTGCCGGAGCTCCGCGAGATCCTCGCCCAGGCGCGCGCCGCGCGCTCCTACGAGGGCAAGCGGACGATCCTGTTCGTCGACGAGATCCACCGCTTCAACAAGGCCCAGCAGGACGCCTTCCTCCCGCACGTCGAGGACGGGACGATCACGCTCATCGGGGCGACCACCGAGAACCCCTCGTTCGCTGTCAACGCGCCGCTGCTCTCCCGGTGCAAGGTCTTCCGGCTCCAGGGCCTCGGCGCCTCGGAGCTCGTCGAGCTCCTGCGCCGCGCCCTCGAGTCGCCCGCCGGGCTCGCCGGCGCGATCGCCGCCGACGACGACGCGCTCTCCGCGATCGCGGCGCTCGCGCAGGGCGACGCGCGCAGGGCGCTCACCACGCTGGAGATCGCCGCGGACGAGGCGGGGCGCGCGGGCGCCCCCACGATCACGCGCGAGCTCATCGCCGGCGCGAGCGAGCACAAGACGCTGCTCTACGACAAGGCCGGCGAGGAGCACTACAACGTCATCAGCGCCTTCATCAAGTCGATGCGCGGCTCCGATCCCGACGCCGCCATCTACTGGCTGATGCGCATGATCGAGGCCGGCGACGACCCGCTCTTCCTGCTGCGCCGGATGATGATCTTCGCGTCCGAGGACATCGGCAACGCCGACCCGCGCGCGCTGGAGATCGCCGTCGCCGCGGACGCCGCGTTCCGGCGCATGGGGATGCCGGAGGGGCTCTACCCGCTCACGCAGGCGGCGCTCTACCTCGCCACGGCCCCGAAATCGAACGCCTGCAAGACCGCGTGGCACGCGGCGCAGGCCGCCGTGCGCGAGCACGGCGCGCTCCCGGTCCCGCTCACGCTGCGCAACGCGGTCACGCGGCTGATGCGCGACGAGGGCTACGGCGAAGGCTACCGCTACGCGCACGACGAGCCGGGCGGCGTCGCGCTGGGCGAGGCCTACCTCCCGGAGCCGCTCGCCGGCAGCCGGTTCTACGAGCCGACCGATCGCGGCTACGAGCGGACCATCGGCGAGCGCCTCCGCCGGATCCGCGGCGAGGGCGAGGGCGGCTGAGGCGCGGCGCCGGCCCAGCCGTCACCGGCGTCACGCGTCGTCGTCGTCGCCGCCGCCCGCGCCGGCGAGCGCCTGCTGGAGCTCGCTCAGCGCGTGCTGATCTCCCTTGCTGCGCGCGGCCCCGATGCCGTCGACCAGCCAGGCGCGCCCCTCGTCGAGGCGGCCTGCCTTCACCAGCATCGTCCCGGCCATGAGGTACATCGGCACGTACGCCGGATCCATCGACCGGAGCGCGCCGAACGTGGCGAGCGCGTCGTCGTGGCGGCCCTGGCCCGCGTATTCCAGCGCGAGCGCGTACCAGTGGAACGGATCCTTCGACCCATCCCGGGTCATCTTCTCGAGCATCAGCAGCCGCTTGCTCACGTCGCCTCCACAACCCCGATGAACGGCAGGTTCCGATAGCGCTCGGCCCAGTCGAGCCCGTAGCCGACCACGAATTTGTCCTCGATCGTGAAGCCCAGGTAGTCGATGGGCACCTCGACCCGCGCGCGCGCCGGCTTGTGCAGGAGCGCGCAGACCTTCACGCTGTTCGGCATCCTCGTTCGGAAGAGCTGGAGCAGGTGCGAGATCGTGAGGCCCGTATCCACGATGTCCTCGATGAGGAGGATGTCCTCGCCCTCGATCGGGCGGGTGAGGTCCTGCGTGATCTGGACGACGCCGGTCGAGGCCGTGCCCTCGCCGTAGCTGCGCACGCCGAGGAACTCGATGCGCACCGGCAGGTCGATGTGGCGCGCGATGTCGGCGGTGAACACGAAGCTCCCCTTGAGCACGGAGACGAGCACGAGCCGGCGCTCCGCGTAGTCCCGGGTGATCTGCGCGCCGAGGTCGCGCACGCGAGCGCCGATCTGTTCGGCGGACAGGAGCGTCCGGACATTCGCCATGGTGCCCGCTAACATCGCGGCGCCCGCGCCACCAGCGCCCAGGCGGGCCCTCCGTCGCCGCGCGCTGCGATCCCATGTCATGCCGCTGATGTCGCGCGGCCGCTCTGCTGCTGCCCGGGTCGAAACTGGGTTAGTCTCTGCGCCGCCCGCGATGCCGCTCCCTTCTCTGCCTGACGCGCCCCCGCACCTCACCTCGCGCACGCTCCTGGCCGTCCGCTTCTGCGAGACGGATCTCATGGGCATCGTCCACCACGCGAACTACGTCATCTACCTGGAGGCCGGCCGCATCGACTGGCTGAAGCGCCGCGGCCTCTCCTACGAGGAGATGGTGCGGCGCGACCTTCACCTCGCCGTCGCGGAGCTGCGGATCAAGTACCGCCAGGCCGCGCGGTTCGGCGACGACCTCGTGGTCGAGACGACCTGCCGCGAGGTCCAGCGCGTCACCGCGCGCTTCAGCTACCGGATCCTCCGGGGCGAGGACGTCATCTGCGACGGCGACATCCTCCTCGCGTGCCTGGGCTCGAACCTGACGCTGACGCGGATCCCGGACGACATCGTCCAGCTCCTGGCGAGCCCCGAGACGACGGCCGAGCGCTAGGGCAGGGGACACCGTCCTCGCTTCCGCCGCCCCGCTTCAGCCGCCGTCCGCCGTCCCGGCCTCGGCCCCGCTGCGCACGATGCGCGCCGGCATCTCGACCGTCTGCGGCGGCTCGATGCGCTCGCCCAGGAACGTGCGCCACTGGACGACGTAGCGCCCGCGCAGGGGCCCGATCACGTAGCGCTCGCTCGCCGGAGGCACGGCGACCGCGGGGATCCCGTCGACGAGCAGGTAGAGCAGCTCGTCGGTCTGGTTCACCGCGACGAACCCTTCGCCGGGCGCGCCCGGGTCGACGCTCGCGGGCAGCTGGAGCGGCTCTTCTCGGATGGCCGCGAGCTCGTCGCGCGTCAGGAAGACGCCGCCCTGCGCCGACGGGAGCCCGGCGGCGGCGTACGCGGCGCTCGGGGGCGGCATGAGCATGTCGGTCGAGATCAGGTCCGTTCGCCGGGCGATCGACGTGACCTCGAGCGCGACGCCGCCGCCGCCTTGCCAGGCATAACTCGCGTAGAGCGGCACCTCGCCGGCCACGCACTCGGGCGACTTCGGATCCACGCCGAGGATCTCCAGCAGCGCCCGGCAGAGCAGCGGCCCCCCGTCGCCGGCCTCGGGGACCCTGCCGAGCTCGACGTACAGCGCGCCGAGGCTGCCGTGCACCTCGACCTTGCGGACGTCCGTCCCGAGCCGCTTGCCGTCTCCGACAGGACGCGCCGAGCCCGTCGACAGCGGCGTCACGTCGACGCGCCGCTCGCCGAGGAGCGTGCGGAGCGCCCCCGGCGGCACGACCCGGTACTGGGTCAGGGACGGCCAGAGCAGCACCTCGCCGTACACGTCGTGGCGCGCGCGGAGCTCGGAGCCCGCGGGCAACGGGAGCGCGCGCGACGTGAACTGGACCCGCATCCGGCCCGTCTCCGCGAGCTCGACCTTCCACGTCAGCTCGGTGAGCTTCTGCGCCGCGTGGATCCCGGAGGCCGCCACCTCGGGCGCCTTGGGGGGCTGCGGCACGTCACGGAAGCGAAACGCCGCCTCGAGCATCACGCCGGGGAGCTCGCGGGGCGAGAGCGCGTCGTCCGGCAGGGGGGTGGCGGGCGAGAGCGGCAGCGGCGACTGCGGGCTCGCCTCGGACATGATGAGCCGGCCGTAGTCGTCGGCGATGATCTTCGCGGTCGCCTCGGCGGCGGAGGCGTCGAGCAGGTCCGGCGTCTCGTTCGCGAGCGGCGCGGGGAGGATCTTCGCGTTCGGGCTCGCGCCGGCGTCCACGGGATCGACGGGCGCTTGGCGCGACGGCTCGCACCCGGCGGCGGCGATCAGCAGGGAGGCCGCGGCGACGCGCGCGGCGATCACGGCTCCAGCTCGAACGTGTGGATGACGCGCACGCGCGCGTCGAGCGGCGGCGGGTCGGGTGCGCACTGCGTGTCCAGGAAGACCGCGGTGCAGCGGGGGTGGCAGCCGAGGAGCAGGTTGCAGTTGGCCGCCTCGTTGTCGAACACCGCGATGACCCGCCCGAGCCGCGTGAGCTGCGGCGCGACGCTCCGCTTGAACTCGGTGTCGGGCATCTCGAACCTCGGCTTCACGACGAGCTCCGTGCCGATGACCCCGATGGGGAAGCCGAGGTCGCGCAGGCTCGCGAACGAGCCGAGCGCCATCTTCGGCAGGTCGCGGCCGGTGAGGTACACGAGGGTCGCCCCCGCCGCGTGGCAGTCGCGCGCGTACTGGCTCGCGCCCGGCACCTCGACGTCGTGCCGGATGTGCGGATCGTTGAAGAAGCGGGCCCTCCAGAAATCGAACGCGTGCAGGTGGAGCGCCTCGTCGTCGATGCCGAGCCGCCGCAGGTTGTCCTGGAACCCGTACACGATGCCGTCGGGCGACGCGCACTCGAGGAGGGCGGCGGCGTGCGGGTGCTTGCGGCGCCATTCCTCCGCCAGCTCATGGAGGATCGCGACCACCCGCGGCCGGTTGTCCATGAGGGTGCCGTCCAGATCGAAGACGATCACGGGGGGCCCCTCCGACCGATCGGCCGCGCGCTCGACGATGGATCTCAGGAGCCGCGTCCGCTCGAGAGGGACGAGGCGCTTCTCGTGAAACAGCGTGCTCAAGGTCGTCGCGCCGCGGAAACGCGCACCGTCCGCGCGGCTCCTCGGGCCGGAACCGTAGCGCGAACTCGCCCTCCCCAGAAGCCGCGGCGCCAACCCCCTCGCCGGAGCCTGCGATCCTGCGTAAGTGTGCCGAAATATCCTACATTGTTGGCCTATTCGTTCCGCTCTTCGTAGGATTTTCCAAATCGGGACCCCTCGAGGCTCCGAAGGAAGGCCCATGCAGAACCGCATCAAGACCGCTCTGGCCCTGGCGATGGCGACGACCGCCGTGGTGGGTTGCTCGAAGACCCCTCGTGATCGCCTGCAGGGGCGCTGGTATGGCGATGCCATCGAGAACGCCCCTGTGGATCAGCTCACCAAGGCAACCGGATGGGTGAAGGGAACGGCGCTCGAGTTCAACGGCAGCAAGGTGACGGTGACCGTGCCCGCGGAGACGCCGCGCAGCGGCACCTTCAAGGTGACGAAGGCGGACGGCGATCAGATGACCGTCGCGTTCCTCCGCCCCGAGGGCGGGCTCGATGAGGCGGCGTTTCGCTTCGCCTCGGATCAGACGCTGCGCTGGGAGATCGGCGACGGCCGCACCATCGTGCTGACCAAGGCGAAGAACTGAGCTCGGCCGGCGCCCCGGCTGGAGCGAGCGCCCGGCCGTCTATCGCCGCACCCGCTCCCTCCGCACCCGCGTGAGCCACCGCGCCTCGCCGCGATCGCCGTCCCGCGCGAGCAGCACCACGACATCCTCCGAGAGCGGCCCGGTGAGCCGCCGCCGCGCTTCCTCGATGGAGCGCACCTCGACGCCGTTCACGGACAGGAGCCGATCGCCGGGCTCGATGCCGGCTTCCTCGGCCTCGCTCGCCGGGGGCACCGACACCACGGTCACGGTCCTTCGCTCCTCGCCGAGCGTCACCGCCAGGCTCCCTGCGCCCTTCGGATCTTGCCGCGCGCCGTCTCCTGGCAGCGCGATCCTCACGCGCTCGGTCGTCCTGCCGGCCCGGACCTGCACCGGCTGCGACTCGGCGCGCCCGAGATCCGCGCTGTACGCCTCGATGATCGCCGTGCCCTCGGGCAGCCCGCCGAGCTGGAACCGCCCGTCGCGGTCGGTGGTCACCACGCCCGGCGGCAGCGGGCCGAGCGGCAGGTACGTCGGCACGCGGTCGCGCGCGACGCGGGCCCCCGCCACCGCGTCCCCGCGCTGATCGACGACCTGGCCGGCGACCTCTCCCGCCTCGGACAGGTCGATGCGCCCGAGGTCCGTCGGGCGATCGGGATCGCCGGCGATCGTGACCCGCAGCGTCGCCGGCGCGTACCCGTCGCGGCTCAGCGTCACGCGGAACTGGCCCGGCGCGAGGTCGTTGAGCGTGAAGGCGCCCTCCGCGTCGCTCGTGGCGCGGCGCGGCCCGGTCGTCGAGAACAGCGTGATCCGCGCGCCCTCGAGCCGCTCCCGCCCGCCGCGCCCGGTCACGGTGCCGGTCGCCTTGAGGGCGGCGCCCATCTCGAGCCGCAGCTCCTTCGGCGCGGCGCCGACCTGCTCGACGCGCGGGGACTTGCCGGAGCGCACGAGGCTGAGCCGGAGCGGCAAACCGGCGGCGTCGGGCAGCAGCGCGTCGCCGTCGTCGTCCGTGAACAGCGTCTTGCGGAGCGGGACGGCCACGTCGAGCGAGAGCACGCGCACCTCCACGCGATCGAGCGGGTAGCCGCGATCGTCGGCGACGTGGATGGCCACCGCCTCGCGCACCTTCGGGAGGACGACCTCGATCTCCTTGCGATCGCGCTCCGGCACCTCGACGACGAGCCGCGCCACGACGTCGCCGGGCGACTCGGCCCGGGAGACCGAGACGAGCACCTCGTCGGGGACCGCGGCGAAGGCGAACGTGCCGTCGTCCGCGGAGTACGTCACCCGCTCGAGCGAGCCGGCGGTCGCGGCCAGCTCCACGCGCGCGCCGGCGACCGGCTTGCGGTCCTCCTCGAGGACGCGGCCCTCGAGCAGGCCGCCCTGGCGCATCACCACGCGCACGTGGGCCTCGCCGCCCGGCTGCAGGGTCACGATCTCGCTGGGCGTCTCGACGTACTCCGGGTGCCGCACGATGGCGTGGACGCGCCCGGGGGTGACGGGCTCGGCCCGGAACGTGCCGTCGGCGCGCGTGACCCACGGCTCGCCCGAGCGCACCGAGGCGGCCGGCAGGACCGCGTCGCCACGCGGCAGGTCCGGGATGGGGCCCGGCATGACCCCGAGCTCGCCCGCGGGGATCAGCGGCGCCGGGCCGGGCAGGGCGCGCTCGAAGTGCTCGTCCCTGAACTCGGACATCGCGGTGGTCTCGTCGATGGGCATCCCCTCGGCGTCGGCGCCCACGACCTCGATCGTCGCGCCCGGGACCGGGTAGCCGCGGTCGTCGACGACCTCACCCACGAGCGCGCCGCCGCGGAGCAGAGGGATGCGCACCTCGGTGGCGCCCGCGTCGACCTGCACGGCGTTCCTCGGCACGAAGCCGGCCGAAAGGGCCGAGGCGCTCGCGTATCCCGGCGCGATGGGCCCGAGCGTCACGGACCCGTCGTCGCCCGTGCGGCCGTGCAGCGGGAACGCCGACAGGCCCTGCTCGACGAGCACGACGTTCGCGCCCTTCACGGGCGGCGCGTCCTCGCCGTCGCCGTCGGTCACGAGGAGCCGCACGTGGCGGCCGGGCCCGAGGACGAGCTTCACCTCCTTGCCCTCGCCGCGCCTCACGGGCACGGCCAGCGCGGTCGCGCTCACGGCGGCGCCGCGCCGGGCCTTGAGGTCGTACACCCCGTCGCGGAGCCCGGCGATCCGCGCGGCGCCCGTCGCGTCGGTGGTCGTGCTGCGCGCTGGCCAGAGCCCGGTGCCGGCGGCGAGCACGGTCGCGCCGTCGGCCGGCTGCCCCTCCGCGTCCACCACGCGGACCGTGAGGGCGCCGAGCCGATCCATGCGGAGCCTGAGCGGCGCCGGCCCGGGCACGATGCCCGTCCGCACGGTGTCCTCGAAGCCGAGCGCCGACGCGCGGACGACGTAGGGCGCCGCCCCGAGCCGATCGAACCGCGCGCGGCCGCCTTCGGCGGTGGTCGCCACGAAGGGGAGGGGATCGGCGGTCGCGACCGTCACCTCGGCGCCGTCGATCGGGCGCTCGGCCTCGTCGACGACCAGCACGTCCAGCACCTTTGCGGGCCGCAGCACGAGCTCGACGGCGCGGGGGCCTGGCTCGAGCGCGACGCGGGTCGAGGCGCGGGCCCGCTCCGCGCCGTACGCCATGATCCAGGCCTCCCCGGACGGCAGCCCGGCGAAGCGAGCCTCGCCCGAGGGATCGGTCTTCAGCTCGCCCGCGAAGTAGGCGCGGTCCTCGCGCATGGCGAAGACGCGCACGGCGGCGTCCTTCAGCGGGCGCCCCTGCTCGTCGCGCACGGTGGCGGTGAGCTCTGCCGCCCGCCCTTCCACCCACGCGGGCACCGGCGGCGCCGGGATCGGCGCCCGCGGCAGGAACCGCGGCCCCAGATCGCGCAGCGTGGTCGCGGCGAGGAAGCAGACCAGCGCGGCGATCGCGGCCAGGACGGCATCGAGCCGCGACCGACGATCGGCCCGGTCGGCTTCCGCTGCGGGTCGCTCGTCCTGTTCCGCTGCGGGTTGCTTGTCCTGCTCGGCCACGGCCTGGATTTCTACTCTGGATCCGTGAAAACGCCGAACGTCCCGCCGCCGTTCCCGCAGCCGTGCCCGGATCCCGCGGCGCCGCGCCGGCGTCCCGAGATCAGGCCGGGCGGCCGCGGTGCAGCTCGATCACGGCCTGGATCTCCTCCTCGGACAGGATGTGATCCGTGGCCTTGGCCTTCGCCAGGATGGCGTCGACGAGCTCCTTCGAGGGCTCGATCTTCCGCTGCCGGAGCCAGTAGTTCACGTTGGAGGCCCCGGACATGTAGCCCACGCAGATCTCCTGCTTTCGCCCGAACATGCCGGCGGGGACGCCGGAGTAGATCCGGTCGGCCATCCAGGAGTCGCCCTTCGACTCGGCCTTGATGATGGCCGCGGCGTGCACGCCGGTCGCCGTGCGGAAGGCGTCCCGTCCGACCAGGGGATAATTGATGGGCACCTCCCAGCCGACCGCCTGCGCCGCCGTCGTGCAGTACTCGAGGAGGTGGGTGAGGTCCTGGTGCTCGAGGAGGCCGAGGAGCTTCATGTTGAGCAGGATGAGCTCCATCGCGGCGTTGCCGACCCGCTCGCCGATCCCGAGGGCGGTGCCGTGCACCCGGTCCGCGCCGAACTGGAGCGCCCAGATCGCGTTCTCGAGCGCGAGGCCGCGATCGTTGTGGCCGTGCCAGTCGATGCCGACCGACGCCCCGGCCCCCGCGACGATGGCCCGCGTGAAGTTGATGAGGTTGCGAACCCCGTCCGGCGTCGCGTGCCCGACGGTATCGCACAGGCACAGCCGGGTCGCGCCGTGATCGATGGCGACCTTGAAGAGCGTCGCCAGCACCTCGGGGCGCGAGCGCGTCGTGTCCTCCGTGACGTAGGCGACGGGGAGCCCGGCCTTCACCCCCGCGTCGATCGCCGCGGCGCTCCGCTGCGCGATGAGCTCGACGTCCCACGCCTCCGCGAGCTGGCGGATCGGGCTCGATCCGATGAAGGCGTAGATCTCCACAGGGATCCCTGCGCGCTGGGAGATCTCGATCATGGGCGTGATGTCCGAGACGACCGTGCGGCCTGCGCAGGCGATGCGGAGCGGCAGGTTGTTGTCGGCCACCTCCCTGCACATCCGGAGCACGTCCTCGAACGCCCGCTGCGAGCTGCCGGGCAGGCCGACGTCGGCGATCTGGATACCGATCTTGGCCATCAGGTGGAGCAGCTTGAGCTTGCTCTCGATGTTCGGATCGGCGACCGAGGGGTTCTGCAGGCCGTCGCGCAGGGTCTCGTCGAAGAAGCCGATGTTCTCCGGGATGACCCGCCCGACGCGACCCACCTCGTTCCAGTCGTAGATCAGCTCGGTCGGGCGGTTACCGGAGGCAGCGATCGCCATGCATTATTATAGTGCGCCGCGCTCGACGCCGGGCCTCAGGCGAAGCTTTTCCGGGGCGCTCGACATGACGCACGGCGCAGGTGAAGGCGGGCGATCGGTGGCGCGCTGCGGTGCGCTGGCCCTGCGCGCCCGGCAAGCCTAAGCTTGCGCCCACGACGATGTGGCAATCCCTACCTGAGTTCGGGACCGGCGTCCTTTACGCCATTCTGGTGACCGCGGCGTATACGTTCGCCGTCGGGCTCGCGTCGGCGCGCGGGCGGCCGCGGCTGCTCCAGGCCGCGCGGCTCGGCGCGTACGGCACGATCGCGCTGGTCGGCCTCGCGGTGCTCGTGCTCGCGTACGCCTTCGTCAGCCACGATTTCCGGATCGCCTACGTCGCGCAGTACAGCGACCGCTCCATGAGCACGCCGTACCTCATCGCGGCGCTCTGGGGCGGGCAGGACGGCTCGCTGCTCTGGTGGATGTTCCTGACCGCGCTCTTCTCGGGCGCCTGCGTCGTCTGGCTGCAGCGCCGGTACCTGGAGCTCCAGCCCTACGTCATCGCGACGCTGATGAGCGTCCTGATCTTCTTCGCCGCGCTGATGATCTTCGCGGTGAACCCGTTCCGGACGAGCGTGGCGGGCGCCCCGCTCGACGGCAACGGGCTGAACTACCAGCTGCGCAACTTCTACATGATCATCCACCCGCCGAGCCTCTACATCGGCTTCACGAGCGCGGCGGTCCCGTTCGCGTTCGCGATCGCCGCGCTCGCCACGGGCCGGCTCGACAGCGAGTGGATCGTCGCGACGCGCAAGTGGATGCTCTTCTCCTGGCTGTTCCTCTCCATCGGCAACGTGCTCGGCATGCTGTGGGCTTACGAGGAGCTCGGCTGGGGCGGCCCGTGGGCCTGGGATCCGGTCGAGAACGCCGCGTTCCTCCCGTGGCTCACCGCGAGCGCCTACGTCCACTCGACGATGATCCAGGAGCGCCGCGGCATGCTGAAGGTGTGGAACGTCTCGCTCATCTGCGGGACGTTCTTCCTCACCATCTTCGGCACCTGGCTCACGCGGTCCGGCCTCATCGCGAGCGTCCACTCGTTCGCCCAGTCCGGCATCGGCATCTGGTTCGTCGGCTTCATGGCCGTGATCGTGGCCACGTGCACCGCGCTCATCGTCTACCGCCTGCCGCGGCTGCGCAGCGACGGGCAGTTCGAGTCGATGCTGTCGCGCGAGGCCGCGTTCCTCTTCAACAACTGGGGCCTCTTCAGCATCATGATCTTCATCGCGGTCGCGACGGTGTGGCCGCGCATCAGCGAGTGGCTGCTCGACCAGAAGTCGACGCTCGGGCCGACCTTCTACAACATGTGGCTGCCCCCGGTCGCGCTCGTGGTCTTCCTGCTCATGGGCGTCGCGCCGCTGCTCGGGTGGCGGAAGACGTCGCCGGAGCTCTTCCGGAAGAGCTTCCGCTGGCCGGTGCTGGTCACGGTCGTCACGGCGGCGCTCCACCTGACGCTCGGGAAGAGGGTGGGCTTCGCCCCGTTCGTCGCCGTGGACCCGATCTACCCCGGCCAGCTCGGCGACGCGCTCGCGAAGCTCGCGTCGACCTACCCCTTCTTCACGGTGGCCATCGCCGCGTTCAACATCGCCGTGGTCGTCCAGGAGTTCGCCCGCGGCATCGCGGCGCGGCAGAAGCGCGGGAAAGAGCCGCTCTTCACCTCCTTCTACAACCTGATCGCCAGGTCGCGGCGCCGCTACGGCGGCTACATCGTGCACGTCGGCATCTCGGTGATGTTCCTCGGGTTCGCCGGCCGCGCGTGGGGCGTCGACAAGGAGATAAGCCTCCACCCGGGCGAGTCCGTGCAGATCGAGGAGTACCGCCTCACCTACGCGGGCCCGCGCATGGAGGTCGACAGCGAGAAGCGGATGGTCTTCGCCGACCTCGACGTCGAGCGCCACGGCACGCCGATCGGCCGGATCAGCCCGGCGAAGTTCATCTACAAGGCGTCCCCGGAGGCGCCTTCGACCGAGGTCGCGCGGCACATCACCGTGAAGAACGACCTCTACGTGATCATCGGGATGGCGAACCCCCAGACGAAGGTCGCTTCGTTCCAGATGCACGTGAACAACCTGATCTCGTTCATGTGGTTCGGCGCGGGCATCCTCATCCTGGGGGCCCTCGTCGCGATGTGGCCCGACATCGCGCTCGAGGAGGCCGGCGCGTTCGGTTATGTGCGGGCGGCGGGGTCCGTCACCGCGTCGGTCGTGTTCGCCTTCCTGCTCGCCGGCGGCCCGTCGCAGGCCTACGGGCACCCCGTCCAGGAGGGGCTCGGGCGGCCTGTCTTGGTCGCGCCCGGCGCGGCGGACGGCGACGTCCGCGCCCCGGGCTCCGGCGCGTCGCTTGATTCCGGGCGGTCGCCCGCGATCGGTGCCATCCTCCCGACCGCTGCCGAATCGAGGCAGCCAGCGTTCGAATGAGCCGCACGCGAAGACTCATCCAAGGCATCACCCTCCTCGTCGCGGGCGCCCTCGCCCTCGTCGTCCTGCTGCGCTCGCCGGAGTTCGCCCACGGGCAGCAGCTCGGCGAGGGGATGCAGCGCTCCGGCGTCGTCGGCATCGCGAACGACATCGAGCGCAAGCTCTTCTGGAGCCTGATCTGCACGTGCGGCTGCCCGCGCGAGACCCTCGGGACGTGCACGTGCGGCACCGCGCACGAGCGCCGCGACCAGCTCCGCGCGGCGCTCGCGTCGGGGCTGTCGATCGAGGCCATCCAGGCCGCCTACGCCGAGCGCTACGGGGCGGAGGCGCTGGCCGTGCCGCCGAACAAGGGGAGCCAGCGGCTGCTCTACCTCCTCCCGCTCGGCGCCATCGTGGTCGGCGCGGGCATCGTCGTCGCGACGCTCCGCCGATGGAAGCGGCGCAGCGACGAGGCGGGCGCCGCCGGCCAGCAGCCATCCCCGAAGGGCGTTGTCCCCGGCGCCCGTGACGATTACGACGACAAGCTCGACGAGGAGCTCAAGAGCCTGGACCGCGAAGACCGCGAATGAGCGCCGAACAGCCCGCCAAAAGCGCCACCTCGGCCACGGCCGACGAGACCGTGACCCGGGGTACTGACTCGCCGCTGGAGCGGCAGATCGTGCACTACGCCCGCTTCGGGGCGCCGCTCGCGGCGCTCGTCGGCGCCGGCGTCGCGGGGCTCGTCGCCGGGCCACCCGCGGCGATCCTCGTGCTCGCGGGCGGCGCGCTCGTCGCCGTCATCGCCATCTTCTGGGCGAGCCTCCGCGTGCTGATCGGGGAGACGCCGCTGAGCGGCGCCGACGCGTACGCGATCGGCGCGCCGCGCGCGGAGGAGGAGCAGAAGCAGGCCGTCCTGCGCGCGCTCAAGGACCTCGAGTTCGAGCGGAGCGTCGGGAAGATCAGCGACGAGGACTACGCCGAGCTCGTCGCGAAGTACCGCGCCGAGGCGAAGCGGCTTCTCCGCCTGCTGGACGCCGACGCGCAGCCGCGGCGCGAGCAGGTCGCGGCGCTCGTGGCGAGGCACCTCCGGCGCGCCGGGCTCCAGGACGACGGCGCGCCCAGGGAGCCGGACGAGGCCGCGGCGACGGCGGAGCCCGCGGCGACGGCGGAACCCGCGGCGACGGCGGAGCCCGCGGCGACGCAGGGCGTGGCGTGCGGGGAGTGCGGCACGCTGAACGACGAAGACGCGGTGTTTTGCAAGAAGTGCGGGACGAAGCGCGCGCTCGCCGCGCCTCAGGACGACCCGGCTGCGACGGACGACGCCGCGGCCACCGTCGATGAGGATGAGAACGACCGCAGGAGGGCCTCGTGATGCGCTGGACCGGGTGTACCGCGCTCGCCGCGATCGCCTCGCTGAGCATCACCGCCGCGCAGGCGGTGCAGGCGCAGCCGGCGGCGTCGGCGCAGCCCACGGCGGACAAGGCCGCTCCGGCGCAGCCCGCCGCGGGGGCGGCGGACGCGGGCGCGCCCGACGCTGCGAGCGAGCTTCCGCCGGGGCATCCCGAGGTGGGGCAGGGGCTGCCTTCGGGCCATCCGCCGGTGGGGAAGCCTCCCGCGGCAGATGCGGCCTCCCGGCGCGCCTCGGAGCAGCTGACGGGCCTGTTCGACGCGCCCGATGACACCGTCCAGGAAGACAGAGGGCTCCCGCCCGGCGTCCTCGTGCTCACCGTGCAGGACGCGGATGGGAACCCCGTCCCTCGCATCTCCGTCGACGTCGACATCGTGCAGAGCTCGGTGGCGAAGGGCGACTCGCGCGAGCGCATCAGCCGAGAGACGGACGACGCGGGCACCGTCCGGCTCGAGAACCTCGCGATCGCCGGCGGCACGAGCTACGGCATCTCGGTCAAGCGCGACGGCGGAACGTTCTCGATCCCGCATTTCGGGCTCAGCGCCGAGGCCGGGAAGCGGGCCGTGCTCCACATCTACGACGCCACGCCGAACGTGAGCGGCCTGATGGTCGGGACGCAGGGCATCGTCTACCTCCAGCTCAAGCAAGACTCGATCTCGGTGGAGCAGCTGTTCCAGGTCTTCAACCTCGGCCGCGTCGCCTGGCTGCCCAACGAGACGTTCGCGCTCCCGCGCGACTACAAGGCCTTCAACAAGACCGAAGGCATGGGCGAGGAGATGCGCTTCGACGAGGTCAAGGGCACCGGCGTGGCGCTGCGCGGCACCGTGAGCCCTGGCCGGCACGAAGGGCAGTTCCGCTGGCAGGTCCCGCTCCATAACGAAGAGCGCCAGACGATCCGCATCGAGCTGCCGCCGCGCATCGCCCAGATGCGGGTGATGGCCGAAGCGTCGAAGTCGATGACGCTGAACGTCGCCGGCTTCCCCGCGGCCCAGCGCACCCAGAACCGGGACGGGAAGAAGATCCTGATCACCGAGATGCAGGGCACCCGCACGGAGGGCGGGATGAAGGTCATCGAGATCACGCTCGGCGGTCTACCCACGCCCGGCGTGGGCCGGTGGATCGCGCTGGTGCTGGCCGGCGCGACCGTGATCGGCGGGGCCGCGCTGAACCTGGTCCGGCGGCGCGACCAGGACCGTGGGCCCGACGACGAGGAGCGGCGGGAGCTGCTCGAGGCGCGGAACGCGCTCCTCGACGAGTTCGTCGAGCTCGAGCGCGCGCGGAAGCGGGGCGACGTCGGCCCGAAGACGTACGATCGCGTCCGTGCGGCGCTCCTCGACGCGCTCGCGCGCATCGTGGCCATGATCGAGGCCAGGCCGGCGCGCGGGAAGGCCGCTGGCGCGCGCGAGGCGGCCGGCGCGCTCAAGGCCGACGCCGCTGGATCGCCGCGCTCCTGAGGGGTGGCGGCGGCACCGGACGTCGGGCGGATGCCGCTGTGGAAGGCCGGCCTCGCCGCGGGCGCGGCCCTCCTGATCGGCGCCATCGTCGCGCTCGCGCTCCATCGCGCGGAGCCGCCGGCGCGCTGCGCGCCGGGGATGGTCGCGCTCGGCCCGAGGTGTTGCGGCGAAGGCCAGCGCCTCGATGACGCCGGCCGCTGCGCAGGCGCGCCGAGGCGATGCAGCGCCGGCCTCACGGTGACCGCCGCTGGCTGTGTCGCGCCGGGCGCGGCCGTCCGCATCACCTCCGGGACGCTGCGCCTCGGGCCAAGCGACTGGGAGGCGCAGGGCATCGTCGACCCGCGCGCGGTGTTCGTCCCGGCGTTCTCGCTCGACGCGTTCGAGATCACCGAGCAGCGCTACGCCGCTTGCGTCGAGGCCGGCGCGTGCGCCCCGCTCCCGCTGCGCGGCGAGCCCGGCGTCCCCGTCACGGGCGTCACCCTGGCCGAGTCGGCTCGGTATTGCGCCTTCGCGGGCGGGGCGCTCCCCTCGCGCGATCAGCTCGCCTTCGCCGCGGCGGGCGACGCGGGCCGGCGGTACCCGTGGGGAGACACCGGCGCGGTCTGCCGGCGCGCCGCCTTTGGTTTGCGAGCGGGCCCGTGCGGCTGGGGCGCGACGGGCCCCGAGCTCGCCGGCTCGCGCCCCGACGGCGCCGCCGTGCACGCGGGCGGTCGGGTGTTCGATCTGGCCGGCAATGTTGCCGAGTGGGCGGCCCCTGATCCGCTCGAGGGCGAGCTCTCGGGAACTCACGGCGGATCCTGGACGGATGGGGCCGCGGCGGCGCTCCGCACCTGGAATCGTCGCCTTGTCCCGGGTTCCACCCGAGCGCCGGATCTCGGCTTCCGGTGTGTCTATCCACCGTAGCGCTCGCGAGCGCGCCCCGCTCGGCGGCGGGCGGTCGGGTGGGGGAAGGGATGGCATGGGGAGACAAATGGCGTGAGGGGACAAACGGGGTAGGGGGACAAAACCACCCCGCTTTCCGACCGCAAAACAATCCGGAAACGCGCTCCGGCGGCGCCGGATGGAGTTAGAGTCCCAAGTCCCAATGGCTGTCGCGCTTCTCTCGATCGGGACCGAGCTCACCCGCGGCGAGATCATCAACACCAACGAGGCCTGGCTCGCTGCCGAGCTCACCGCAGCGGGCTTCACGGTCAGCGAATCCAGCACCGTCGACGATGACGTCGATCGCATCGTCGCCGCGGTCCGCCAGCTCGCGAGCGCGCACCGCCTGGTGATCGCCACCGGCGGCCTCGGCCCCACGACCGACGACCTCACCGCGAAGGCCGCGGCCCGTGCGATGGGCACCGACCTCGTGCGCGACGAGAGCACGCTGCTCGCCATTCGCCGGCGCGTCGAGAGCCGGGGCAAGACGATGAACGCGGGCCACGAGAAGCAGGCCGAGGTCCCCGCCGGGTCGGAGATCCTCCCGAACTCCTCCGGCAGCGCGCCCGGCTTCGGCATCCACCTGGGCGAGTCCACCGTGTTCTTCCTCCCGGGTGTGCCGCGGGAGATGAAGAGCATGTTCGCCGAGCAGGTGCTGCCGCGCGTGCGGCCGGCTGCGCCGAACAACACCTTTCAGGTCCGCCTCCGCACCTACGGTCTTCCCGAGTCCACGCTGGGCGAGCTCCTGAAGGGCGTGGAGGAGGCCCATCCCGGCATCACGCTCGGCTACCGGGTGCACTACCCGGAGGTCGACCTGAAGGTCCACGCCCGCGCCGCCACGCAGTCGATGGCGCACGATCTGGCCTTGAAGGCGACGGCCGATGTCCGTGAGCGGCTCGGCACCGCCGTGTACGGGGAGGGGGGCGACGCCTTCCCGGAGATGGTCGGGCGTTCCGTGCGCGCCCGTGGCTGGAGGCTCGCCGTGTCGGAGTCGTGCACCGGCGGTCTGATCTCCCACCTGCTCACCAGTTATCCGGCGAGCGACTACCTGGTTGGCGCCGCGGTCACCTACGCGAACAGCGCCAAGACGCGGCTGCTCGGCGTCGCGGAGGACACCTTGCGCGGCCACGGCGCCGTATCGGCCGAGGTCGCCGCCGAGATGGCGCAGGGCGTCCGCCGCCTCTGCGAGGTCGACGTCGCCATCTCCGTGACGGGCATCGCCGGCCCGACGGGCGGCACGGCGACCAAGCCGGTGGGCCTCTGCTACTGGGCTGTGTCGCACCCCGGCGGCCTCGTCGTGCGCGACCGGGTGTTCTCGGGGGATCGCGAGGAGGTCCAGCTCGGCGCCGCCTACGCCGTCCTGGACCTCCTCCGCCGCATCGCCGGCAATCTCCCTGAGCGCTGACGCAGGCCGAGCGCTGACGCAGGCCGAGCGCTGACGCGGGCTGGCGAGCGTCAGTTCGGCGCTGCGCGCGTGAAGGTGAGCCCTCCGGCCCCGCGCTCGATCCGCACCGTGTCTCCCTGCTTGAACTCGCCGGCGAGGATCCGCTTCGCGAGCTCGTCCTCGATGCTCCGCTGGATGGCGCGCTTCAGCGGCCTCGCGCCGTACTGCGGATCCCACCCCTGCTCGATGAGGTAGCCCTTCGCCTCCGACGAGATGGTGAAGAGCAGCCCGCGTCGATCCAGGCGCTTTCGCAGCAGATCGAGCTGGATATCGACGATCTGCTCCATCTGCTCGCGCGCCAGCCGCCGGAACACGATGAGATCGTCGAGGCGATTCAAGAACTCCGGGCGGAAGTGCTTCCGCACCTCCTCGATGACGGCCCTCCTCACGAGCTCGGCCTTCTCGTCCGCCGGCAGGTTCGCTCGCTCCTCGATCGCCGCGGCCGCCGGCGTCCCGAGGTTCGACGTCAGGATGATGATCGTGTTCTTGAAATCGACCGTGTGCCCCTGGCCGTCGGTCAGGCGTCCGTCATCGAGCACCTGGAGGAGCGTGTTCCAGATGTCCGGGTGGGCCTTCTCGATCTCGTCGAACAGCACCACGCTGTACGGCCGCCGGCGCACCGGCTCCGTGAGCTGGCCTCCCTCCTCGTAGCCGACGTACCCGGGCGGCGCGCCGATCAGCCGGGCCACCGCGTGGCGCTCCCCGTACTCGCTCATGTCGAGCCGCACCATGGCCCGCTCGTCGTCGAAGAGGATCTCGGCGAGCGCGCGCGCGAGCTCGGTCTTGCCGACGCCGGTCGGCCCGAGGAACAGGAACGATCCGATCGGCCTGCGCTCGTCGCCGAGCCCGGCCCTCGAGCGCCGGATGGCGTTCGACACCGCGCGGAGCGCGTCCTCCTGCCCGACGACGCGCCGGCGCAGCTCCTCCTCGAGGCGCAGCAGCTTCTGCATCTCGCTCTCGAGCATCTTGGAGACGGGGATCCCGGTCCATTTCGAGACGACCGCGGCGATGTCCTCGTCGGTGACCTCCTCCTTCAGGTAGCTCTGCTTCGACTGCACCTGGGAGAGGGTGGCGCGGATCGACTCGAGCTTCTTCTCGATCTCCGGGATCTTGCCGTAATGGATCTCCGCGGCGCGCCCGAGATCGCCGGCGCGCTTCAGCCGCTCCTCCTCGAGCCGGAGCTCCTCGATCTGCGGCTTGAGCCGGCGCAGCTCGGAGATCAGCTCCTTCTCGCGCATCCACTGCGCCCGCATCGCGTCGCGCTGCCCCTGGAGGTCGGCGATCTCGCGCCGCACCTCGTCGAGGCGGACCTTGCTCGCCTTGTCGCTCTCGCGCTTGAGCGCCTGCTCTTCCATCTGCAGCTTGAGCAGATCGCGCTCGACCTGATCGATCGGCGTGGGCAGGCTGTCGATCTCCATGCGGATCTTCGACGCCGCCTCGTCGACCAGATCGATCGCCTTGTCGGGCAAGAACCGCTCGGTGATGTACCGGTTCGACAGGACGGCGGCCCCGACGAGCGCCGCGTCCTGGATGCGGATCCCGTGGTGGACCTCGTACTTCTCCTTGAGGCCTCGCAGGATGGCGATCGTGTCCTCGACGCTGGGCTGCGTGACGAGCACCTGCTGGAACCGCCGCTCCAGCGCCGCGTCCTTCTCGATCCGCTTGCGGTACTCGTCGAGCGTGGTCGCGCCGATGCACCGGAGCTCGCCGCGCGCGAGCGCCGGCTTCAGCATGTTGGCCGCGTCCATGGCGCCCTCGGCCGCGCCGGCGCCCACCAGCGTGTGGAGCTCGTCGATGAACAGGATGATGCGGCCGTTCGAGCCCTCGATCTCCTTGAGCACGGCCTTCAGCCGGTCCTCGAACTCCCCGCGGAACTTCGATCCTGCGACCATGGCGGCGAGATCGAGCGCCGCGATGGTCTTGTCCTTGAGCGACTCCGGCACGTCGCCCGCGACGATGCGCTGCGCGATGCCCTCGACGATCGCCGTCTTGCCGACGCCGGGCTCGCCGATGAGCACCGGGTTGTTCTTGGTGCGCCGCGAGAGCACCTGGATGACGCGCCGGATCTCCTCGTCTCGGCCGATCACCGGATCGATCTTGCCCTGTCGAGCGAGCTTCGTGAGATCTCGTGTGTACTTCTCGAGCGCCTGGAACTTCCCCTCGGGGTCCCGGTCCGTCACGCGCTGATTGCCGCGCACGGCCGCGAGCGACGAGAGGAGCTTGTCGTACGAGAGCCCCGCTCGCTCGAAGATCGATTGGATCTCCTTGTCGGCCTTGATGCCGGCGAGCAGGACGTGCTCTGTCGAGATGTACTCGTCCTTGAGCGCCTTCGCCTCGTCTTCGGCCTTCTGCAGGACGGTGAGCGCGCGCCTCGACAGGTTCGGCTCGGCGCCGCCGCTGACGCGAGGATAGGTGTCGATCTTCGCGTCGAGGAGGCGCAGCACGCCCGCCGGATCGGCGCCTGCCTTCTGCACCAGAGGCGCGCCGACGCCGCCGTCCTGGCTGACGATCGCCCGCACAAGGTGCTCGGGATAGAGCTCGGGGTTTCCCCGACGGCTGCCGAAATCGACAGCGTCTCGTATGGCCTCTTGGGCCTTCGTCGTCATTCGCTCGATTTTCATGGCCCCTCGAAGCTAAGGCGGGTGACCCGCCTAGCAAGGGGACAGCCAGGCAAGCGGCTTGCCAAAAATGCAGAAGGGCGCTGAAGGGCGCTGAAGGGCGCTGAAGGGACGTCGAAGAGGCGCTGAAGGGGTGCCGAGCGAACAGGGCAGGTGAGCGATGCAGCGGCAGCGCCGTGTCAACCCCCGACCGTGCGCCTCGAGCGGGGAGCTCGACGCACCGCACGCCCGGGCGCGGAGCCGGGGCGCCGCGCCCCCGGGCGCAGGAGCCGCGCCGGGCGCGCAGGAGCCGCGCGCCGGCGACGGGGCGACGCGGGCTCAGATATCGAGGTTCTTCACGTTGAGCGCGTTCTGCTCGATGAAGTTGCGCCGCGGCTCGACCTGATCCCCCATCAGGATCGTGAAGAGCTCGTCCGTCTTCACCGCATCGTCGATGCGGACCTGGAGGAGAGTCCGAGCGTCCGGGTTCATCGTCGTCTCCCAGAGCTCGTCGGCGTTCATCTCGCCGAGGCCCTTGTAGCGGCTGATCGAGATGCCCTTCTTGCCGCGCTCCTCGATGTAATCGACGAGCGACTCTCCGTTCTCGATGGTCTCCTCGCCGCTCGAGGTGCGCGCCCGGTACGGGGGCGCGCCGATGGACCGGAGGTCCTGCTCGATCGACCAGGCTTCCTGGTACTCCGGCGAGTTCACGAGATCCCAGTCGATGACGCTCTTTCGCGCGCTCGCGCCCGGGCGCGGCACGACCTCGATCCGGCTCGTCCCGTGCTCCGTGTCCCGCGGCGTCGACAGCGTGAGCGGGAACAGGTCCGGATAGCGCTGCTTCAGGTAGGCGCGGAGCTCGTCGGCGGCCGCGGCGACCTTCTTGGTCTCGCGCAAGTCGTCGCGCCCGAGCCCGCTGGACCGCAGCAGCGCCGCCACGATCCGCGCGTCACAGCGCTTGTCGATGTTGGAGAGCACGGCGCGGAACCGCTTCAGCCGCTGCGCCAGCCGGTAGAGCGGCTGGCCCGCGATGCCCGACTGGGCGCCGCTGGCGACGATCTCGAGCCCGTCCACGGCGTTGCCCACGAGGAACTCGTCCAGGGCGCCCTGGTCCTTCAGGTACAGGTCCCGCTTGCCCTTGCGCACGCGGTAGAGCGGCGGCTGCGCGATGAACAGGTACCCCTTCTCCATGATCTCCGGCATCTGCCGGAAGAAGAAGGTCAGCAGCAGCGTGCGGATGTGGGAGCCGTCGACGTCGGCGTCCGTCATCAGGATGATCTTCTGGTAGCGGAGCTTGTCGATCTCGAAGCCGCCGGCGTCGTTGATCCCGCAGCCGAGGGCGGTGATCAGCGTGCCGACCTCGGCGGAGCTCAGCATGCGGTCGAGCCGCGCACGCTCGACGTTCAGGATCTTCCCCTTCAGCGGGAGGATCGCCTGGAAGTGCCGGTCGCGCCCCATCTTGGCGCTGCCGCCGGCGCTCTCGCCCTCGACGATGTAGATCTCGCTCTTCTCCGGGTCCTTGGACTGGCAGTCGGCGAGCTTGCCGGAGAGCGAGGTCACGTCGAGCGAGCCCTTGCGGATCACCTCGCGGGCCTTGCGGGCCGCCTCGCGCGCCTTCGCCGCGACGACCGCCTTCTCGATGATCTTCTTCGCGCTCTGGGGGTTCTCCTCGAAGTACTGCCCGAGCTTGTCGCTGACGGCGGCCTCGACGATGCCCTTGACCTCGCTCGACACGAGCTTGGATTTCGTCTGCGAGTCGAACGACGGGTCCGGGTGCTTGATGCTGAGCACGCACGTCAGGCCCTCACGCGCGTCCTCGCCCTGCAGGCCCTGCTTCAGCTCCTTGAAGAGGTTGTGCGCGCTCCCGTAGTTGTTGATCGTCTTCGTGAGCGCGGCGCGGAGCCCGGTGAGGTGGGTGCCGCCATCCTTGTTGTGGACGTTGTTCGTGTAACAGAAGATGGCTTCCGTATAGGAGCCATTCCACTGCAGCGCGACCTCCACGCCGACCGGCGGAGTCGCGGCGCTGCCGCGGCCGTTCGCGCCGTCGCCTGCGGCGCCGACCTCGTGCTGCGACACGAAGCTGATCACGTCGTCGTGAATCGGCTCCTTGGTCTTGTTGAGCAGCGACACGAACTCGGAGATGCCCCCCTTGTACTCGTAGATCTCCGCTCTCCCGTCGGGGCGCTGGTCGTGGAGGTGGATGATGAGCCCGGCGTTCAGGAACGCGAGTTCGCGCAGGCGGCTCGCGAGCACGTCGAAGCTGAACTCGACCGTGCTGAAGACGACCGGATCGGGCTTGAAGGTGAGCTTCGTCCCCGTCTTGTCCGTCACGCCGATCCCCTTGAGCGGCGCCTTCGGCACGCCCCGGGCGTACTCCTGAAACCAGAGCTTCCCTTCGCGCTTGATCTCGAGCTTCAGCCACTCGGAGACGGCGTTCACGGCGCTCACGCCGACGCCGTGCAAGCCCGCAGAGACCTTGTAGCTGGAGTTGTCGAACTTGCCGCCGGCGTGGAGGACGGTCATGACGACCTCTGCCGCGCTCACGCCCTTGGCGTGCATTCCGACCGGGATCCCGCGGCCGTTGTCCTCGATCGACACCGAGCCGTCGAAGTGGACGGTGACCCTGATCTCCGTGCAGGCGCCGGCGAGGTGCTCGTCGACCGCGTTGTCGACGGCCTCCCAGACCAGGTGGTGGAGCCCCGATCCGTCGTGCACATCGCCGATGTACATGCCGGGTCGCTTTCGCACCGCTTCAAGGCCTTCGAGCGCCGTGATGCTGTGGGCGTCATACGACGCCTTGGTGAGGTCGGTCGGCTGGCTCAGGGTGGGTTCCGTCATCTCGGTCCTGGTGGCGCGCCCGCCGCCTCTCACCGGGGGCGCAGAGCGGCGGAGGCCGCTCGGATTGCCGGAGTTCTTGCAGTGGAGGGGCCGGCTCGATGGCAGCTCGTCTGGTGAGACCCGGGCGCCGCGGCCGCGGCGCCGGATCGATTCCGGGGCCATGAGCGTTCACGCGCGGACCGCTCGTCGATGCCCCGTAAAGACTGCGGAAATGTAGCCGAAATCAGGGGCTCGGGCAAGCGTTTCGCCGGGTCCGGAAGGCTCGTAACACCGTATTTTCGGCGCCCGTCGCGGGCGCGTCCGGAGCATCCCAACTCGCGCGCTCCGGGGCCGGGCTCAACGCGTTTGAGGGCGGTCGCGGCGCGGTCGGCGGACGTTCGTCCATCGCGCGCGCCGCGGCGTCCGCGGCCGGCGCGCCGCAGCGTCCGGCAGCCGGCGCGCCCGCGACGAATGTCAGCCGACCGCGCCGCCTTCGACGTGGAAATCGCGCCGCTCCGAGGAAGGTACGCCCGGCGTGACGATGAGATCGCGCCGCGTGGTCGTCAGGAATACCTGTCCGCGCGCCATTCCGAGGAACATGAACAGCGCCGCGGTCCGGTCGGGATCGAGCTCGCTCGACACGTCGTCGAGCAAAAGGATGGGCTCTACGCCCCGGACGGAAGCGATGGCGGCGGTCTCTGCCGCTTTGAGCGCGAGCGTGAGGGCTCTGTGCTGGCCCTGGGAGGCGACCACGCGGGCGGGGTGGCCGTCGAGCTCGAGCAGCAGGTCGTCTCGGTGGGGGCCGTAGCCCGCGCTCGGCCGGTGCGCGTCGCGGCGGCGCTGCTCGCGCAAGGCCTCGCGCGCCTGCTCGGCGTCGCCGCCGCCGCCCGGCGCGTACCGCGCGGCCAGCGTCAGGTCGGGCGCGGCGATGCGGGCGAAGGCGTGCGTGAGCTCCGGCGCCAGCGCCTGGACGGCGGCCTCGCGGGCGCGGGTCAGCGCCGCGCCATGGAGGGCGCAGAGCGCCTCGAACGCGTCGAGCTCGGCGCTCGCCTGGGCCTGCGCGCCCCCGCCGCGGTGGAGCAGCTCGTGGCGCGCGCGGAGCGCCTGCGCGTAGCGGGCCCGGTGGTCGGCGCTCTGCGGGTCCATGAAGAGCGCCAGGCGATCGAGCAGCGTGCGCCGCGCGCTCGCGGGCCCGGTGGACAGCGCGAGCTCCTCCGCGTGGAAGGCGACGACCGGCGATCGCGTCGCGAAGCTCGCCAGGCTCGGGGGCCGGTTGCCGTCGATGCGCACGACGCACCGCTTGTGCTCCACGGCGGCCGTCTGCTCGCGCGCGAGCGGCTGCAGCGCGTCCCGGCGCTCCACGAAGCGCGCCCGCGCGCTCGCGATGGGGGCGCCGTGGCGGACCAGCTCGGCCAGCCGGTGGGTGCGGAAGCTCCTCGAGGTCGCGGCGAAGTAGATCGCCTCGAGCAGGCTCGTCTTGCCCTGCCCGTTGTTGCCTGCGATCACGTTGATGCGGGGCGCGGGCTCGACGTCGACGCGGCCGAGGTTCCGGAACTCGCGGATGTGGAGCCGCTCGAGGAGGAGGCTCGGGGAGGACCTCTCGGGCTCGTCGGAGGGCGCGCTCAAATCCGCATCGGCATGATGACGGCGACGTAGCTCTGCTGGTTCGACTCGCTGCCGGGTCGGATCACGGCGGGGTCGAGCTCGCCGGAGATGCCGAGGATGACCTCCTCGTCGTCGATCGAGGCGAGCACGTCGAGGAAGTACTTCGCGTTGAAGCCGATGGTGACCTCGGGTCCGCTGTAGTCGACGGCCACCTCGTCGAAGCCGGCGCCGGTGTCGGGGCTCTCGCTGGTGATCCGGAGCGTCCCCGGCGCGATCGACAGCTTGACGCCGCCGGTGCGGTCGTTGGCGGCGAGCGCGATGGCGCGCAGGGCCTCGGCGAACGCCACGCGGGGGGCGCGGACCGAGCGCTCGGTGACGGACGGGATGACCTGCTGGTAGGGCGGGAACTGCGCGTCGACGAGCTTCACCGAGAACTGCATCCCGGCGATGTTGAAGAAGGCGTTCGGCCCGCTCTGGGTGATGGCGACCATCGGGGTCTCCTTCTCGGCGCGCGCCTCCTCGGCGAGGCGGCGGAGCTCCGTGATCGCCTTGAGCGGGATGAGCATGGTGGCCGTCGCGGAGCTCCCCGACACGGTCGCCTCCATCTTGGAGAGGCGATGGCCGTCGGTGGTCACCATCCTGACCCGATCGCCGGCCCACTCGAACAGAGCGCTGTTCACGTGGGCGCGGGTCTCGTCGGTGGAGATCGAGAAGTGGGTCCGGGTGATCAGGAGCGCGAGCTGCTCGACGGGGAGCTCCAGCGAGGGCGCGTCCACGGCCGGAGCGGGCAGCTGCGGGAACTCCGAGCCGGGGAGCCCGGGGAGCGTGTAGCGCCGGGGTGATCCCACGGCCTTGAGCGACGTGTGCGCGCCCTCGGTGGTGGTGATCTGGATCGGGCCATCGGGCATGGCCTTCACGCGCTCCAGCAGGTCCCTGGCCGGGACGGCGACGGTGCCGCCGGTCTTGATGTCCGCGTGGGTTTGGCCGGTCACGCCGAGGTACAGGTCGGTCGCGGCGACGCGGACCGCGTTGCCCTCGGCGGCGAGCAGGACGTTGGCGAGCGCGGGCATCGCGCTCTTCTTGTCCGCCACGCCTTGGCAGCGCGCGACGAGGCGAAGCAGATCTTTCTTGGGGATCACAAGGTCCATAGCCGACTCCGGAGCTGCTCCCTTTAGCAGGGTTATCGCCCGGGGGTGCGCTGGAAATGAGCGCTCGCGTGACCTTGCGCAACGCCTCTTCTTTCCATGAAATAGATAGATAAAGACATCGTCTTCGTCGTAGGCGCTGTGGAGGGCGGGGATAACTCAGAATGCGCAACGAATCCAATGAGTTAGAAGCGGACGCCCTGGGGTAAATGGACCGTCCTCAGGGGTAGGTGGACAGGGGAGAGCTGGCGGATGGCCGATCTCCCCCGTTTTGCCCCCAGGGTTGCCGGCGGGGTTATCCCCAAGGATCCCCCAGGGGGCGTGCGGGGTGATGTGGAACCGAGCGTTGCCTGCGCGCTCTTCCCCGATACGCTGTGCAGTTTCGAGCAGCACCTGGATGGAGGTTTTCAAATTGTACGGACTTGAGTTCGGTGCGCTGCATCCACTGCGGTAGCCACCACGATCTCGCGGTGGTCGTATGTCCCGCGACCGGGCTGGTCGTGGCTCCGAGCGATCCGCCGTCCTCCCGCGCGGGCGCTCGCGCTGGCGTGGCTCCGTCGCAGCCGATCCATCGGCCACCGGCGCATCCTCCGTCGAGGGTGGCGCCGCCGCTGCTGAGGTGGCCGGCGGGCATGGCGCCGAGCTCATCGGTGCGCGGCGCGCTGGCGCCAGGCGCGGAGCAGCGGGCCTTCGCGTCACGCGCGCCGTCGTCTGCCGTGGCGGGCTCGCGGACACCGGCGTGGCCCGGGAGCCGCGGCGTGAGCCCGACCTCTTCCGGGCGCTCGCTGCTCGGCCACGTGATCGGCGACAAGTACGCGGTCACCGCCATCATCGGGGAGGGCGGCATGGGCGCGGTGTACGAGGCGGAGCACCTCCAGATCGGGCGGCTGGTCGCTGTCAAGGTGATGCATCCGCGGGAGACCCAGAAGCGCGAGGCCATCTCGAGGCTGGAGCACGAGGCGCGGGTCGCCGGGCGGATCGGTCATCCCAACATCTGCGAAGTGTACGACATGGGGTGGCTCCCTGACGGCAGCCCCTACCTCGTGATGGAACGTCTCCACGGGGAGACGCTGGCGCAGCGGATCGAGCGCTGTGGTGTCATTCCGCCGAACGAGCTCGTCGACATCATGCTTCAGGTGCTCTCGGCGCTGGTGACGGCACATGATCGCGGGGTCGTCCACCGTGATCTGAAGCCAGAGAACATCTTCCTCTCGGAGCGCGCCGGCATGTTGCCGGTGGCCAAGCTGCTCGATTTCGGCATCTCCCAGGCCTCGGGCATGGATGGGTCGGTGGTGGATCCGATCCGCACCGGCATGGTGATGGGCACGCCGTACTACATGGCGCCCGAGCAGGCACGGGGGGACGTGGAGCTTGACCGCCGGCTCGATCTGTGGGCTGCGGGCGTGATCCTGTACGAGGCGCTGACGGGCCAGCGCCCGTTCGTGGCCCGCAATCACAATGCGTTGCTCGTCCAGATCCTCACGCTGTGGCACCGGCCGGTGACGGAGCTCGATCCGACGATTCCGCCCGGCCTCTCGCGCCTCGTGGATCGCGCCCTGGCGAAGGCGCGGGATGAACGATTCCAGAGCGCGCGGGAGTTCCTGGAAGGGCTGCGGCGATTCAAGAACCAGGTGCCTGTGGCACAGAAGCGCCGACTGGAGCGCGCTGCCGTTCAGCATGTCGTCGACGAACGGTCCGGCGGCGGCGCTGTGCGCAGGCCGAGCGAGCCGGTCGCGGAGACGGATGACGGGCAGCCTCGGGACGATGAGTCGGAAGATCGACCGACGATTCCGTCATTGAGCCCGCTCGAAGCGGAAGCGGAGCTCTCCGACGATTCCGAGGCGACTGTCGTTGATCCGCCAGCGTTCCCGGAGGACATCACCACGGTCGTCCAGGGCGAAGGTCGCGCTCGAGGCGGCGACAAGGGCTGACGGGAACGCGAGCGCAGGAGCGAGGTGAGCGCTGTGAGGACGATCGAGCGCGTGGTGGCCCGTGGCGTCGTGAAGACCTACGGAGCGACGGCGGCGTTGCGTGGGGTGAACGCGACGATCGAGGCGGGGCGATTGACGCTCATCGAGGGGGCGAACGGGTCGGGCAAGTCGACGCTGCTCGGGATCCTCGGGACCGTGATCCGACCCACGTCGGGCTCGCTGGACTACGAGCCGCTCGGCGACGATGTCGGGACGGCGCGCGGCACCATCGGCTGGCTGTCCCACGAGTCGCTGGCGTACCCGGACCTCTCCGGTCGGCAGAACGTCGAGCTGGCGGCCGGCTTCCACGGGCTCGACGCGCACGAGGCGTGGCGTCATGCGGAGGAGCGCTTCGAGCTCGGGAGCTTTGCGCTGAGGCCGCTCCGCACGTGTTCGCGCGGCCAGCGACAACGAATCGCGCTCGCGAGAGCCCTGGTGCACCAGCCTTCGCTGGTGCTGCTGGATGAGCCGACCACGGGCCTCGACCGCGCAGGGGTGGCGCGGCTGCTCGCGGTCGTGGACGCGGAGGTGGAGCGAGGCGCCGCGGTGGTCGTGGTGTCCCACGAGCCGGAGGTCTTCCGGGAGCGAGCGGCCGCCCGTCTGGTGCTGGAACGGGGCCGCGTCGTCACCAGCGCTTCCTGACGAGGCGGGCCGGTCCTTCGGAAGTCCTGCGAACCACGCCGAGCGGGGTGGTGGGGTAGTTGCCCCACCTTGCCAGAATGCGGGAACCGCCAAGACGCCAGAAGACGCCAAGATTTTTGTGTTTTTCTTGGCGTCTTCTGGCGTCTTGGCGGTTCAAAAGACCCTCCTTTCGCCCAAAGAACCCCACCACCCCCGAGCGGGGTCTCGGGCCAGAGCTCAGGACCGGGTACTCGGGTCCGGTAGCTCGGCTCGATTTCTCACGACCTCGGGGCTGTCCACCCCTCGAACGTGACGACGTCTCGCTACGACAGCGCGAGACGCGCCAGGGCGACCTGCGCCGCTGACAGCGATGCCGGCGCGGTTGGAGCGGCGCGCGGCATCACGACAGCGCCGGAAGCAATGCCGAGCGCGGCCAGCTCCCCCGCGTTCGTGCCGGTCGATGCGTCGGGGACTGCCGGCGGGTTCAGCACGATCACGGCTGGCGGAAGACCAGGCGCGAGCGCCCGGAGGGCGAGCGTGCAGCAGGCGACCTCGTGAAGGATGCCCAGCCGGTCCAGGCCGACCAGGACGACGGCATCGGGAGAGAGCGCGCGTACGAGGTCTGCGTTCGTCAGTCCTGGTCCGAGCGGGGAGAGGAGCGCGCCGGCGCTCTCCACGATCGCGACGGGAGCGGACTGCCTGTCGACCCACGCGGTGACGACGTCCAGCGAGATGGCGCATCCGCAACGGCGCGCTGCCAGGTGAGGGGAGAGCGGTTCAGCGAAGCGGTAGGGTGCTGGCTCGGGCTGGACCGAGCTGACGAGCGCCAGCTGCTCGGCGTCGGTCGTCGAGGTGCCGTCGATGCCCGATTCGATGGGCTTCAAGCCGCAGACCTTGTCGCCGCGAGCCGCCAGCGCTGCGACCAGCGCGACCGACACGTGCGTCTTGCCCACCCCGGTCCCGGTTCCGACCACCGCGACCCGGATCCGTCCTGTTTCACGTGAAACAGGAACTCCTCTCATCGCATCGCCTCCCGGAATCCTGCGAGGGCACGCTCGACATCCGACTCGGAGAGCGACGCGTTCGCCACGATGCGAAGCCGCGACGTACCTGCAGGCACCGTCGGCGGCCGGATCGCCTGGACGAGGACGCCCTCGCTCGCGAGGCGCCGAGACATCTCCACCGCGGCCCCCGGCGACTTCAGAAGCCAGGGGAGGATCGGGCCCGAGGAGCCAGGGAGCAGCTCGGCTCCCAGCGCCAGCAGACCGGAGCGAAGCCGGCGGGTGATCATCGTCAGGCGCGCCCGAGCCGGGTCGTCCGCGGCGGCGCGGCGGACCCGCTCCACCGCAGCGAGCGCCACCACGGGGCTGATGCCGGTCGAGTAAACGAAGCTCCTGGCGCGGTTCCACAGGTAGGTTCGCAAGGTCGACGAGCCCGCGACGAAGGCGCCGTGGAGCCCGAGCGACTTGCCGAGCGTGCCGATGAGCACGTCGGGGCGAACCCCGGCCTCGGCGCAGAGGCCGGCCCCGCGCGGTCCGAAGACACCGAGGGCGTGCGCCTCGTCCACGATCAACGCGGCATCGTGACGATCGCAGAGCTCACGGAGGCGGGGGAGGTCGGGGGTGTCGCCATCCATGCTGAAGAGCGATTCGGTCACCACCCACCGGCGGCGCGCGCCCCTGGCCCGCACGAGGGCGCCCTCCACCGCCTCCACGTCGACATGGCCCACCACCTCGACCGTCGCTCCCGAGAGACGACAGCCGTCGATGAGCGACGCGTGGTTCAGCGCGTCCGACACGACGACGTCTCCCGGTCTGGCCAGCGCAGCGACGGTGCCGACGTTCGCCGCATACCCCGAGGAGAACAGCAGCGTCGCTTCCACGCTCAGCCAGGCGGCGAGCTCCCTCTCGGCCATCAGGTGGGCCTCGTGGGTCCCGCTCACCAGGCGGGACGCCCCCGCACCGCTCGCGGTCCCGACCTCGGAAGGCAAGGCGAGCCCGGCGTAGCCGAGGTAGTCGTTGGAGCACAGGACCAGCAGCCGGTCGGAAGCCGGGGCAGCAGGGGGCGTGCGCAGCAAGCCGGCGCGCTCCATCTCGGAGAGCTCGTCCTGGAGATGGCGAAGGGCGTCCACGCCTCCAGGCGTGGGGTCGAGGGCCTGGAAAGCTTCATCCGTGGGTGCAGGCATGCCATCTCCAGTCAGCGGCAGGGCCGCTCAGCGGGACCCCGCCAGGTACGGGCACTCCAGCTCAGCGCGTGCTGTCGTTCGCTCCGCTGGAGGAGGGCGACTCGGGACCGGCGCCGAGGACCGCGTCGACCCGCTGCAGGATACGGCCAAATGCGTCCCGCGCGCGCCCCGCGATGACCGACGCCCGGGTCCGCTCCTGCTCGAGATCGTGCGCGAGCGCGATGGCGGCGAGCAACATGGCCTGGGGGGTCACGGCGCGGCCGGCGGGCACAACGGTGGCGAGCTTCTGATCGACGACCGCGGCGAGCCGCTGGAGCTCCTCGTCGCTCGCGGACGTCACCACGCGGTAGGTCTGACCTCCTACCCGTAGCTGCACTGTGCGTCGCGCCATTGCCCCCGGACGCTACCATGAACGCTAGCGGGCGCGCAGGGCGGGGTGCGCGGTGCGAACGGCGGGACTCACCGGCGACGGACGCGACGCGAAGGCGAGCTCCGGAGGGCTCCGGAGAGCCTCACGCAGGGCAGAAGCTCCGTGCAGCCGAATTCAGGCGCGCTCCCTGCCAGCGCCCTGTAGCATCGATCCATCATGGCCACCGCGGGCCGCCCAGCTGCCTTGGTTGCCTCGCTCCTCGGAGCCGTTCTCCTCCACGGCACAGCCCGCGCCGAGCCCCAGGCGAGCGCCGGCGTCACCGTTGGCCTTGCCGGCGTCGGCCTCGAGCGCCAGCTGTGGGACTCCACGGTCTTCCACCTGGGGCTCCGCGGGGATGTCCTCTTCGGCCGCGCTGCCAACGACGACTTCGGCGTCGGCCCCTACGTCGAGGTGCTCACCCACGCGTTCGACGAGCTCCAGACCGGCGCGGGCGTCTCCGTGCTCGCGCCCGTCCACGACTCGTTCCCGCTCGTCCTCTCCACCGGCGTCTACGGCCGGTGGAGCGAGGACGCCGACGCCGTGGAGCCAGGGATCGCCGCCGCTGTCTTCTGGGGGGCGCGCAGCTACAACTTCCACTCGCGCTACGGGATGAGCACAGGGCTGCTCGCGCAGCTGCGGTTCGGGCTCGGACCCTCGAAGGAGACCGCGGTCGTCCTTGCGGCCCAGCTCGATCTCGCGCTGCTCAGCCTCCCGTTCGTCTACTTGTTCGAGGCTGCGAAAGGGCCGTCATCCGAAGCGGCCCCGGTGCGTCGCACCAAACCGGCGCGCTGACCGCGCCTCGCGCCAGCGCCTCCGGAGAGCGCGCTACAAGCCGAAGCTTTGGAGGTAGTTCGCGCAGGTCGTGCTGACGGCGCGGCAGTCCACAGGGCCCAGCGCGCCAGGACAGGTCGCCTCGGCTTTGTCGGCCTCCTCGCAGTCCTCACCCGCAGGGTTCTCGCAGCACTCCGACGGCGCCGTGTCGACACACGAGCAGCCGAAGCAGACCCGGATGGGGTACGTCCACTCCGTGGTCTCGACCTCCTGGCCGCCCAGCGTCCTGCCGCGCACCACCACGGTCGCCCACACCTGCACGTCGCTACCGCGCTGCGCGGCCTGCCCACGCAGGGTGTCCATCGTGGCGCCGTCGAGCAGAAGGACATCGGCGCAGTTGTAGCCGGGCTCGCTGGATGCACCCGGGTCGACGGTGCCCGTGATCGGAACGACGTACCCCGGCGTCACATCGTTGCCCTCGATGTCAACGACACGGACCTCGGCCTCGTAGAGCTGGACGCGCGACGTCTCCGTGCGGAGGACGTCCGAGTCGCCGCGCTGCACGATCTGGTTGCCCACCAGGAGCATCGCGGAGTGGCTGCTCTGGAACGCGGCGTCCACCGCGTCCTCGGTCCAGAACGCTTCGCTGGGGCTGCAGGTCGCGTTGCACCGCCCCTCTTCTGACTTCTCCGCCATCCGCATGCGAATGAACAGGCTGCTCTCGTTGTCGGCGCATGCAGACCCGAGCAGCCCACCCGACGTCGCGAGCAGCGCGAGCGCCCACAACCTCCTCGCAAGGCCGGGCGCTGCGTTCACGGATCCTTCTCCTTCATCAGTCATGGCAAACGCCTCCACCGCGGAAATGAGCATCAGCGACGAACAACGACAGCCGCTGGCGCAAGTCGCCCTGCTGGATCGTACTGCGCGAGCCGATCCACGGCCGGGGCGAAAAGAGTAGCGGGTCGGGCCGCAGAGCGGCAAATTCGCGATGGCCGCCCGGCGAGCGACGTCACCGCGCGTCGCGGGAACCACGCGTGAGCCCCAGATACGCTACGATGCCGCCGGCCAGATGAGCAAACCCGAGGAGAGCGGCGCCGTCGGCGAGTGGAGTCGCCTCGCGATCACCGAGCGCGCCGAAGGCGTCCGCATCTCGGTCCAGGTGCGCCCGAAGTCGTCGCGCTCGGCCATCGTCGGGGTGCGCGAGGGCGCGCTCGACGTGTCGCTGACCGCGCCGCCCGTGGAGGGCGCCGCCAACGCGGAGCTCGTCAAGCTGCTCTCGCGCGCGCTCGACGTGCGCAAGAGCGATGTCCAGATCGCCCTCGGCGCGAGCGGCAGGAGCAAGGTCGTCGCCGTCCGCGGGCTCAAGGAAGCCGAGGCGCGAAAGCGGCTCGCCGGGGCGAAGCGATGAAGGAAAACGTCGTCCGGTTCGAGAAGTGGGAAGGTCTTGGCAACGACTTCATCCTGGTCGAGGCGGTCCCGATGACCGCCGAGGCGGCGCGGCGCCTCTGCGACAGGCGGTTCGGCATCGGCGCGGACGGCGTGCTCGTGATCGAGCGCGAGCAGCCGCGCATGCAGGTCTGGAACGCCGACGGGAGCCGCCCCGAGATGTGCGGCAACGGGATCCGCTGCGTCGCGGCCTACCTCGTCTCCCGCGGGACCCCTCAGAAGGCGGTCACCATCGCGACCGACGCCGGCGACAAGCGGTGCGAGGTCACACGGGCGGGCGATCGCTTCGACGTGCTCGTCGGCATGGGCCGGGCCCGCATGGGCGAGACGCTCGTCGTCACGGCGCTCGGCGCGGAGCACCGGTTCGCCTGCGTCGACGTCGGCAACCCGCACGCGGTGACGTTCGATCCCTACACGGAGGACGCGATCGACGAGCTCGGGCCGATCGTCGCGACCACGCCGGCCGAGGGCATCAACGTCGAGTTCTGCCGCGTTCGACCGGCCGAGCACGGTGAGGCCGCGCGCATCGACGTGACCGTCTGGGAGCGCGGGGTGGGCCGCACGCTGGCGTGCGGCACGGGCGCCTGCGCCGTGGCGGCCGCGGCGTGCGCGCAGGGCCGCGCGCCGTACGGGGCGCCTCTCCGCGTGGCGCTGCCGGGCGGCTCGCTGCGCATCACCGTCGCCCCCGGATCCCTGGAGCTGCTCATGCAAGGCCCGGCGCGCCGGGCGTTCTCGGGCGAGGTGGTGATCGCGTGACCGCCTCGCTCGAGGGGGTCTGGAGTCCTGGCCGGGCGCCGGCCCACGAGTTCTCGCTCAAGGTGCTCGCCGTCATCGCCGACGAGGCGACCCGCACGCTGTTCTCGCGGGTCATCACGTCCGATGAGCTGATGCTCGCCGGCGATCTCGCCGAGGGGATCGTCCTCGCCGAGACCGCCGCGCCCGACGTCGCCTTCATCGACGTCGGGCTCGGGGAGGGAGCCGGCCTCGCCATGGTCCACCACCTGAAAGCCCTCGCCTCCGAGGCCACCGTCTTCGCGCTGGCGACGAGGGCGGAGCTCGAGGCGGGCGCCCATGCGGTCGCGCTCGGCGGCGCCGGGCTCTTCCTGCTGCCGCTCGGCGGGGACGAGGTGCTGAACGCGGTCGGCTCGGTGCGCCTGCGCTTCGCCGAGCGGGCGCTCCGGATGCAGCTCGAGCAGGAAGCCGCGCGCAGCGCGCGCGCTGCCGGGTGGATCGCCCGCGTGGCCGAGCTCGCCGATGCGCGCGACCGCAACGCGGCGGCCCAGCAGCTCGCCGAGGTGTTCGTCGAGGCGACGGGCGCGGCGGCGGCCGCCGTCTACCTGGCCGCCGGAGAGCGCTCCAGCGAGCTGGTCCGCTCCGCGGCGATGCGGCCGCTCGATCGCGCGCCCGCCTACGGGACCGAGACCGACATCCTCGATTTCGCCCGGCGCGAGCAGCTCATCGTCGTCCCGCTGGCGCTCCGCAAGCTCGCCGCGGGGCATCTCCTTCTCCAGAAGGAGCCCGGCCGCAGCTCCGCGTTCCCTTCGGTCAGGCGCCCGGACAGCGCGGCCTCGACCCCGCGGCGCGCCCCGCTCCTCGACGGCCTCGTCAAGCTGCTCGCCACGCAGGCGACGACGGCGCTCGCCCTCCTCGGCGAGCGCGAACGCTCGGCGGGCGGCGCCGCGATGAAGGATCCGGCGTCGAGCGCCTACTCGTTCGCCTACTACGTCGACGTCGCCGGCCGGGAGATCGACAAGGCCAGGCGGTACGGCCGCCGGTTCACGATCGCGACCATCGTGATCGAGCCGGATGCGGCGGCCGCACCGGAGCGCCCAGGCGACCTCGCCTTCTGGAGGACCACGCCGGCGCCCCCGGCGACCACGCACAACCCGGGTCAGGTCGTCGAGCACCTGCTCCGCGCCGTGCGCGACACCGACATCCTGGCCCGCGTCGACGAGAACGAGTTCCACCTGCTCATGCCCGAGACGGCCGCCCTGGAGGCCCACGCCTGCCACCGGCGGATGCTCTCGCACGTCGCCGAGAGCGAGAAGCGGGCCGGGTACCTGCCGAAGGGGCTGCTCGTCGGGGTCGCCACCTTCCCCCATGACGGCCAGAGCCTCGCTCAGCTGCTCCGCATCGCCCGGCGGCGCGCCGACGCTACCAAGTCCTCGATCGTCCACCGCGTCCCTCAGGACCGGCGGAGCATCGGCGAGATCGTCAGCCTCCTCGTCCGGGAGCCCCCCGCGCCCGGCGGAGCTTCCGCCATCTCGGCGCCCCGCGCGCTCGATCTGTCGGTGTCCGATACGATCCTGCTCGCGACGTCGGTCGTCAGGAACGCGCTCCGCGGGGGCGCCGTGTTCCTGCTGGTCGCTCACCACGACGGGCTGAGCCTGGGAGCGCAGGTCAAGGCGCAGCTGGCCTCGCCGCGCGACGACGTGGTGGTGCACACCGTCGACCTCCGCTCCTCGCCAGGGTGCGACGACATCGAGGCGCTCTGTGTCCTCGCGGAGCACGGCGCGTATGCCCTGGTAGGGCGCAATCAGGGGGGGTTCGTGAAGGGTATCCACGCCGCCGATCCGCTGCTCGCGGACTTCCTCGCCGAGCGGCTCGGCCGCGCGGCCGGGCTGCGGGTCTTCGGCTGACTCGGAGGGCGCCGATCCAGTGTCTCGCAGGGTGCTGTTGGTTGATTCGGACGTGGACGCGCTCGGCGCGCTCGCGTCGGCGCTCAGGGCGCGTGGTCTCACCGTGACCAACGCGAACGGCGCGTTCGAAGCCGTGGAGCAGGCGTTCAAGCGCCGGCCCGACGTCGTGCTCGCCGCCAGGGCGCTCGACGAGGACAACGCGCTCGCGGACGCGTTCGCCGCCGTCCCCGACCTCGCCGATACCCCGATCCTCTTCCTCGTCGACGGCGCCGAGGGCGATCTGGGCTTCGACGAGGTCCTGCGGGGCGACGTCGATCACATCGTCTCGCGGATCACCGAGGCGTCGCCGCGCGGCTCCAAGCCGACGGTGCCGCAGGAGATCCGCGGCGACCTCCAGCAGGTCCCGCTCGTCGACCTGCTCCAGCTGCTCGCGATGAACCGCCGGAGCGGCACCCTCGGCATCACCACGCCGACCGGGGCAGGGGAGCTGCGGCTCCTGGCAGGGGAGGTGATCGATGCCGTCTACCGCCGCCTCGAGGGGGAGAAGGCGCTCTACCGGCTGCTCGGCGAGCGGGACGGGCACTTCGCGTTCTCACCCGGCGAACCGGCGAGCGTGCGCCGCATCATGGCGCCGACCTCCCGCCTCCTGATGGAAGCGCTCCGCCAGGTCGACGAGGTCCAGCGCCGGCGATCCGAGCTCGCGCCGGCCGGTGAGGCCTTCCTGGTGACCGAGCCCGCGAGCGACGATCTCGACCTGTCCCCGCTCCCGGACCACGAGCCGTTCAGCGTCGACGCGACCTTCGGCGACAGCGCCGCGGCGGACCGAGCGAGCGCCGCGCCCCTGGCGAGCGCCATGTCCTCGCTGCCCGACTTCACCGCCGCGCCGACGCCGGCCAGCGACGTGAAGGGCAGCCGCGGCGGGTCGATGCCGCCGCCGCCCACCCTCCGCGCCGCGGAGCCGGCCGCGTTCCGGCTCGAGGCGCTGCGCACCCCGACGACGTCGCCGCCGGCGCCCCTCGGGGAGCCGGCGGAGCGCGCGGCCGTGGCCGAGAAGCTGACGGCGCTGCTCCAGATGCCGCACAACCTCGACGAGCTGCTCGACGAGATCAGCGGGCCGGATCTCCTGATCCTCGAGGTCCTGATGGAGCTCACGGCCTCCGGAAAGATCCGCCGCATCTCGCTCGCCGACCTCACGACGCCGTTCGCGCCGTCGGAGCACCTTCCGGTCCTCCGGTCCCTGGTGACCCGCCTGGCCCGGCCCGGCTTCGCGCCGCCGCCCCACCTCGTCATCGCCGCGAGCGCGCGCCGCATGGCGACGCTGTCTCATGCGGTCCGCCGCATCGGGGACGCCATCGTCCCCGCCGAGCCTCCGCCGCAGGCGGCGATCCCGAGGCCGCTCGGCGTGATCCGGCTCGGGGACGGCGTCGAGCTCGCGCTGGTCGGCCTCCCCATCGAGGAGAGCTTCGCGCCAGCCTGGCCGCTCGCCCTGCACGGCGCGGCCGCGGTCGTCCGGCTCGGCGACGGCGGTGAGGACGCGCTGGCGGCGCACTGCGAGGCCCTGGAGCTCCTGCTGCTCGACGCAGAGGCCATGATGGGGCCGCTCGATCTCGCCTCGCCGGGACAGATCACGCTGCTTGTCCGCGCCGCGCTCGAGGCCGCCGCGGGCGTGTGACCGGCCGACAAAAACGTAGATTCAGAACGGATCTTCCGGGTTTCTCGCCTCGGAAACCGGTGTTTGACTCGGTGGCTCACGGCTTTGCGTGGGCAGGTTTCTGCTATCGTCGCACACGCCTCGCTTCAGCAGTTCGGCGAGGAGAGGAGCGCGATCGTGCTTATCGGAGTCCCCAAGGAGATCAAGACACGTGAGTACCGCGTCGGCATGACGCCCGCGGGAGTCCGGGCCCTGGTCGGGCACGGGCACAAGGTCCTCGTGGAGTCCGGCGCCGGCGAAGGCAGCGGGATCTCCGATGAAGCGTACGGACGCGCGGGCGCCCTCATCGCGCGGTCGGCGGCGGAAGCGTGGAGCGCCGACATGGTCGTGAAGGTGAAAGAGCCGCTCCCCGCCGAGTACGGCCACTTTCGCCAGGGTCTCCTCCTCTATACCTACCTGCACCTGGCCGCCGAGCCGGATCTCACGCGGGAGCTCGCCAGGCGAGGCGTGACCGGCGTCGCGTACGAGACCATCCAGCACGAGGACGGCTCGCTGCCGCTGCTGCGGCCCATGAGCGAGGTGGCCGGCAGGATGGCCGTTCAGGTCGGCGCCTCGTGCCTGGAGAAAGAGCGGGGCGGCAAGGGCGTGCTCCTCGGCGGCGTGCCGGGGACGCGGCGCGGCCGCGTGGCGATCCTCGGCGGCGGCGTGGTCGGCCGGAACGCGGCGACCATCGCGGTCGGGATGGGGGCGCAGGTCACCGTGCTCGATGTCCGCGCCGAGACGATGAGCTACCTCGAAGACGTGTTCGGGGGCGCGATCGAGACGCTCTACTCCAACGCAGAGAACATCGAGATGATGTGCGAGCGCGCCGATCTCGTGGTCGGCGCGGTGCTCGTGCCCGGCGCCAAGGCGCCCCAGCTCGTGACCGAGGAGCACATCCGCCGCATGGAGAGAGGGACGGTCGTCGTCGACGTCGCCGTGGATCAGGGCGGGTGCATCGCGACTTGCCGCCCGACGACCCACGACAACCCGACCTACGAGGTGCACGGGGTCGTCCACTACTGCGTCACCAACATGCCGGGCGCGGTCTCGCACACGAGCACCTGGGCGCTCACGAACACGACGATCGGCTACGCGGTGGCGATCGCCAACCAGGGCATCGTCGCCGCGGCCAAGGCCGACAGGTCCGTCGCCCTCGGCATCAACACCCACGGCGGCCACGTGACGTACGGCCCCGTCGCGGCGGCCCACCGGCTGGAGTACGTGCCGGTCGAACGCGCGCTCGGCTGACCGGGAGCGCGACCTCGTGGCAACCAAAAAGAAGAAGAAAATCGCGATCATCGGCGGTGACGGCATCGGCCCGTCCGTCATCGCCGAGGCGAAGCTCTTGCTCGAGCTCTATCAGGAGCGGGCAGGGCTGCCGATCGACCTCTGGGAGCTCGATCTCGGCGCCGACCGGTACCTGCGCGACGGGACGACCTTCCCCAACCAGATCCAGATCGCCATCCAGCGCGAGTGCTCGGCGGTGCTGCTCGGCGCCCTGGGTGATCCCCGCGTGCCCAACCTGGAGCACGCGCGCGACATCCTCTTCGGCATGCGCTTCGGCTACGACCTCTACGCCAATGTGAGGCCCGTCCGCGCGCTGTCGGACCGGCTGGTGCCGCTCAAGGGCCGCACGGCGAAGGACATCGACTTCGTGGTGTTCCGCGAGAACACCGAGGGCATCTACGTCGGGATGGGCGGGCAGTTCAAACGCGGCACCCCCGACGAGGTCGCGATCAACGAGGACGTGAATACGAGGAAGGGCGTCGAGCGGATCATCCGCGCGGCGTTCGACTACGCGCGCGCTAACGGCCGGACGCGGGTCACGATGGCGGACAAGTCGAACGCGATGCGGCACGCGCACGAGCTCTGGCTGCGCGTCTTCCACGAGGTGCGCGCCCAGTATCCGGAGATCCAGTCGAACCACGTCTACGTGGACGCCCTCTGCCTGTACGTCATCCAGGATCCCGGGCAATTCCAGGTGATCGTGACGAACAACCTGTTCGGCGACATCGTGACCGATCTCGGCGCGGCGCTGCAGGGGGGGCTCGGCATGGCGGCGAGCGCGAACGTGCACGCGTCCGATCCGGCGCGGGTCGCGCTGTTCGAGCCGGTGCACGGGTCGGCGCCGCCGCTCGCCGGCAAGGACATCGCGAACCCGTTCGCGGCGATGCTCACCGCGGGGCTGCTGCTCGCTCACCTCGGGTGGCCCGAGGAAGAGCGCCGCATCGAGCGCTGGGTCTCCCAGGCGCTCGACCAGGGGATGTGCACGGTCGATGTGGGCGGCACGCTCGGCACGCGCGCCGCCGGCGCCTGGGTCCGGGAGCAGATCGCCGCCGAGCTGGGGCCGCCGTGAGGTGACCTGGGGGCGCGGGCGCGCGGCCGGGAGCCACGGGCGCCGGGGCGCGATCGCCGAGAAGTTCGGGTGTCCGATCCTCCTGTGATACGGGACCGCCAATGGGCGTAGGATCGAGGGCAGTGGAGCACGCGGGGCCGCGCAGCAATCCAGCGAGCGAGGCTCGGCACGAGCGGCTGGGCGGAGCGCGCGCCGAGTTCGTGGCGAACCTGGGTCGCCGCGTGGCGGAGCTCCGCGAGATGGTCCGGCGGATCGAGGCAGAGGGCGATGCGCCGCGGCTCGTCGAGGAGCTGAAGCGGCGCGTGCACTCGCTCGGCGCGGGGGCGCGCCTCCTGCGCTTCGTGCGCGTCGCCGAGCGGCTCGCCGAAGGGGAGTCGCAGCTCGCCGCCGCGAACGGCGCGCGGCTCAGCGGCGAGGCCGCGGCGGCCCTGCGGAAGCTGCTCGAGGAGCTGCCCGCCCTGGCCTGGGGGCAGTCGGCCATGGGTGAGCAGGCGCCGGCGCCCGCGCGCGCCGCCGCGCCGCTCGAGCCGGCGCCGGCGCCGCCCCGCGCGCGCGCCGCCGCGGAGCCGCCGAACGCGCGCAGCGCCAGCGCGCGGCCGGAAGGCGCGGGTGCGGCCAAGGGCCAGGCCACGACGTGGATCGCGGGCGTGAGCAACGGCCGCGCGCTCGCCGCCGAGCCGCTCTCGCTCGAGGAGGAAGAGGAAGCGCGCGCGTCCTCGACGCGCGGCGTGGAGCAGGCGCCCCCCGCCGAGGCGCCCGACGCCGCGCCGGCCGCGTCGATCGACGCGCCGATCACGGTCCTCGTCGTGGGCGCCGCGCCGCTCGCCGAGGCGCTCGACCCGGCGGGCGCCGACGCCGGGCCGTCGTTCGAGGTCGAGCGGACCGACGACGTGGAGACGGCGATCGATCTCGCGCGGGCCTTCGCTCCGGATCTGGTCCTGCTCGACGCGGACATGCCGGGCGCGCGCGGGCTGGCGGAGGCGCTGGCCGCCGATCCGCTGACCGACCTGGTCCCCGTCGTCGCCGTCGGCCGCTTCGCGCGGCCCGAGGACGCGGCCCCCTACGTGGCGCTCGGCGCCGCGCGCGCGCTGCCGAAGCCCGTGTCGCCGGACGCGCTCCGGCGCGCCGCCGCGGAGGCAGCGGTGGCCGGCGTGCGCGCCGAGACCGCGCGCGCCGTGCGCGGGCCGTTCGGGGCCGTCAGCCTCGACGAGCTCGGGGCGCGCCTCGCGGACGAGCTCCGCCGCGGCCTCTGCGACGCCGCCGAGCCGAGGAGCCGCGGGGCGAACGTGGATCTGGGCGACGGCGCCGAGGTCCTCGCGGCGCTCTGGGGCGCGGTGGCGCGCATCCGCGATCTCGTGACGATCCGCTCGCAGGGCGACGTGCGGTTCTCGCCGAACGGGCCGGAGGGCGCGCTGCCGCTCGCCCCGTGGATGAGCGCGCCGAGCGCGCCCGAGGGCGAGCGCTCGCGGCTGCACAGCGAGATCCGCGCGAGGTCGCCGGCGCGCACGATCAGCGCACCGATCGCGTCGAGCGCGGCGCCGGGCGACGTGGCGCTCGACGCGATCGACATCGTGGTGGCGGACGACGATCCGGCGGTGACGTGGTTCCTCGCCGGCGTGCTCCGGGCCGCGGGCGCGAACGTGCACGAGGCGCACGACGGCGCGCGGGCGCTCGACCTCGCGTACCAGACGACGCCGGACCTCGTCGTGAGCGACGTGCTGATGCCGCGGCTCGACGGCTTCGCCCTCTGCCGCGCGCTCAAGCGCGACGTCGCGCTGCGCGACGTGCCGGTCATCCTGCTCTCCTGGAAGGAGGACCTGCTCCAGCGGCTCCGCGAGCTCGGCGCCCAGGCCGACGGCTACCTCCGCAAGGAGCAGAGCGCCGCGGCCTTCGTGCAGCGGGTGCACGAGGTCCTGCGGGGCAGGCGGCGCGTCGCCGAGCGCATCGCGACGGGCGGCGAGGTCCGCGGGCGGCTCGACGGCATGACGACGCGGACGCTGCTGTCGCTCTCGTGCGCGCGCCGGCCCGACGCGCTCGTGTCGGTCCGGGACGCCGCGTTCCTGTACGAGGTGCTGCTCAAGGACGGCCGCCCCGCCGGCGCGACCCGCACGGCGCAGGACGGGACGTTCCACCGCGGCCCCTCCGTGCTCGCGGCGCTGCTCGGCGTCGGCTCCGGCCGCTTCGTGGTGGCGCCTCTGCCGGAGAGCGAGCTCGCGGCGCCGCCGCGCCCCGGCTTCGAGGGGACGCTCGCCGAGCAGCTCCTGCCCGCGATCGCGGCGGCCCGGGCCGCCCAGCGGCTGTTCCACGGGCCGCCGCTGATGCAGGTCGAGCGCGTCGTCCTCGACCTGGAGGGGATGGGCGCGACCGCCGACGCGACGCCCGAGCCGGCGCGCTCGCTCCTGAGGGCGCTCGCCCGGGGGACGTCGCCGCGATCGGTCATCACCTCGGGGGAGTTCGCCGCGGGCCTCGTCGAGGACGTGCTGAACGACGTCGCGGCGCGCGGCGGCGTGCGCCGGGTGATCGGCCGCGAGGGAGAGGACCTGCTCGCCCCCGCCGTGGCCTACGAGGAGGAGACGCTCCGCGGCGTGCGGCGCCTCCCGGAGCGGGCCGCCCCGGTCGCGGCGCTGCCGCCGGAGCTCGCCGGCGACGCCGCCGCCGCGTCGTCGCGCGCCTCGGTCGAGCTCACCGACGATCAGCTCACGGTGGTGCCCGGCTCGGTGGCGCCGCGATCGGCCATGCCGGCGCGCGGCTCGGCTGCGCCGAGCTCGGCGGCGCCGGTGTCCGGCCCGGCGGCGTCGGCGCCGGAGTCGTCGGCGTCCGTCTCCGTGCTGTCCGTGGTGGACGTCGAGGACGAGGACACGGCGTTCGCGAGCGCGCGCCAGGAAGACGCGAGGGCGCTCGCCAGCGCGCTGGTCAACCCCCGAGTTCCGAGCGATCTCGCCGAGCTGCGAGGCGAGGCGAGCAGCGCGCGCCCGCCGTGGACTTCCCAGCTCGAGGCCGCCGTGCTGGCGGGCATGACGCCGGCCGTGCCTGGCGTGGCCCCGGCGCCCCGCAGGCCGGAGGCCACGCTGCCCGCGCTCGAGTACCCGAAGCCCGAGCGGCTGCTGACGCTGGGCTCGCTCCCGCCGCCGCCCGTCGTCGAGGCGCCGGCGCCGGCGCCTGCGGCGCTCCAGGTCCCAGCGGCGCCGCCCGCCGCGCGGCTCGCGGCCCCCGCGCCCGCGCCCGCGATCGACGAGTCGCCCACGCCTCGCCGCGTGCGCCGCCCGTCGGCCTACGTGCCGACGCCGCAGCCGCCCGCCCGCGACAACCGCACGACGATGTGGGTCCTCTTCGCGGTGGCGGCGTTCGTCTTCGCGGTGGCCGCGCGGCTGTCGCGGGATCACGAGCTGCAGGGCGCCCCGCCGCCCCCCGAGCAGCCGAGCCCGCCAGCCGCGGAGTCCGCGGCCGCTGCCGCGCCCGGCGCTGCCGCGCCGGCCGCCGCCGGCTCGTCGGGCGCGGTCGTGGCGGCGGCGGTCGCCGCCGCGCCGGCCCCGGCTGCCGCCGGGCCGATCGGCGAGACGACGTCGAACCCCGTGCTCCCCGAGGATCTGCCGCTGACCGCCGGGCACAAGGTGCCCGAGGGGCAGGGCATGCTGGAGGTGATCGCCGGCGCGGGCGACACGCTCTTCGTGGACGGGCGGAAGGTCGGCACCGGCAGCGTCAAGCTCCCGCTGGCGCCCAAGGACGGCGTCTACGAGATCCGGGCGAAGCTCCGGGACGAGGAGCGCGTGCGCTTCGCGGTCGTCAAGGCCGGCCGCCTCACCCGGCTCCGCGTCGCGCCGCCGTGGCGCCGCTGAGCGGTGCGCGGCGCGGGCTGCGTGCCGCGCCGCCGTGGCGCCGCTGAGCGCCGCGGCGCCGCGGCGCCGCGCTACGCCGGCGGATTCTCGACGGCGGGAGCGGACTTGACCTTCTTCGGCCCCTGCGTGCTCTTCTTGAAGAACCGCCCCGGCCAGTCCTTCGGCAGCCTCCGCTCTTCCGCCCGCTGGATCAGCAGGCCGTAGCGCGTGCGCCGCGCGGCGTTGATGTCGTCCACGAACCGGACGATCTCGCGCACGCGTTGGTCCGCGGTGGCGGCGGCGGCGCGCTGCCGCTCCTCGACCGCGGCGTCGCCGCGGGCGATGTCCCCTTCGAGCCGAGCGCCGAGCGCCTGGAGGGCGGGCTCGCCCTCGGTCTTGAGCGACGCCGGCCACGCGCGCACGACCTCGATCTCGCTCTCCAGCCCGAGGCGCACGATCTCGTGGCGCGCCTTCTTGAAGTAGCGCTTGCGCTGCGGCGCGTCCCGATCGCGGAAGGTCCGGAGCAGCTCGTTGTCGAGCTCGTCGACGGTGTCGTCGAGCATGTCGTCCTCGGCGTCGATGCCCGCCTGCGCGACGATCTCGGCGCGCCATGCGCTCCGCTGTCCGGTGTTCACCTGAGTCCAGCGCTCCACGAGCGCGCCGGCCTCCGAGGCGAGGTCGCTCGCGTTCCTGTCCTTGAGCAGCCGCGCTTCCTCGTAGACCAGGACGCTCCAGATGAGATCGAGGGAGTCGTCGTAATGAATGGTGTTGATGGCCATGGTTCCCCTCTCGTTGTTCCTTCGAGCCTTCGAGCGCCGCCGGTGAAGGGCCGGTGAGCGTCGAGGATCGTGGAGGCTAGAGAGGAGCAAGCGGGCTCGTCAATCGAGCGCGGCGGCGTCGGGACCGATGTCGGCGGCCGAGCAAGCTTCCGACGCGGCGTCGGGGGCGATGCCGGCGGCTGGGCGGGCTTCCGGCGGGGCGTCGGGGGCGGTGTCGGCGGCTGCGGGGGCTTCCGATGCGGCGTCGGAAGCGATGTCGGCGGCCGCGCGGGCACCCGACGGAGCGTCGGAAGCGATGTCGGCGGCTGCGCGGGGGTTCGGCGCGGCGCCGGGGGCGACGTCGCGCTGACGGGAGCGACCCTCCCCGGTATGTTCCCCATGGATGCAGATCGTGGCGCGCTGTCCGCTGAAGGCCGCTTCCCTCCTGTGGCATCCGCGGGCGGGGGCTACCGCGCTGACCCTCCTCTGCAAGGCGACCTTTGAGCTCCGGCCAGGCAGATCGCGGCTGGCCGCAGAGCAGGATGCGCTGTCGACGCTCGATACCTACGCGGACGATGCGCGCACCATCCTGATCACCGCGAGCGACATGTGCCCCTTCAAGCGGCGGGCGGACGTCCTCTTCAACGGCCACGCGTACGCGCCGAGCGGGCACCAGGCCCCCTCGATCGTCGTGCGGCTCATCGTCGGCAAGCTCGACAAGTCGATCGAGGTCCATGCGGACAGGGGATGGAACGGACAGCAGCGGTGGTCCGTGGTCGACTTCAGGCCCGTCGCACCGAGCTCGCCCCTGCGCGCGGCGCTGCTCGGGCGACACGCGAAGGCATGGGATCCACAGACGTGGAATACACGGCCGCTGCCGGATGACTTCGACGGTGCGTTCTTCAACGCAGCGCCAGTGGACCAGCAGATCCCGGAGCTCACAGGCGACGAGATCATCGCGCTCGAGCACCTCTCGCCCGTCCATCCGCGGCTCGTGACGCGGCTTTCGAGGATCGTCCCGCGAGCGAGCGTGCAGCGGGAGAACAGGGACCTGGAGCTGGTGCGGTTGCGCTGCGACACGTTGAGCATCGACGGCGACAGGGGCGTCGCGTCGCTGGTCTTTCGCGGGCTGGTGCCGCTCTCGCATCCAGACGAGCCGGGGCTCGTCACCATCACGACGGAGGCGGAGAAGGACCCCCAGGAGGAAGGGAACATCGACGCCCGCGCGAACGACGCCCGATCGAGCCAGGAGCAGCCAGGGACGATGATCCTCAAGGCCAGTCAGCTCGTCGGAGCGGCGAAGCCGGCGGTTCCGTTCGTCTCCGGTGCGCCTGCGCCGGGGATCGAGCGGGGGTCCACGGTGCCGCTCGAGGATCCTGCCGTGATGTGCCGCATAGGCACGGGCACGGGTCCGCTGAGCCCGACGCTCATCCGAGCCGCCCTGCCGTTCCATCCCTCCGTCCCGGAAAGACCGGGTACGCCCCCTGCTTCTCCCGGGTCGCTGAGCTCCGTCGCGGCGCCCGAGCTCGAGCCGGAGCTCCCCCGGACGCGCCCCGCTGCGCCCGAGGCGGAGGTGGAGCGCGAAGCGCCCATCGACATCCCTCCGCCGCCGATGTTTGGCCCGCTGCTGGTGCCGGCGAGACCTGCTCCGGGCGAGGCGGCCGCCGGCGTGCCCTCCGCGGCAGCCGCCGAGGAGCCCGCGGCGGCCGTGGCGGAGGACGGGGAGGCTGCTGCGCCGGAGCTGCCACCGATCGAGCTGTCGATCGAGCAGGTCGCCGCGATAGCGGCGGAGATCGCCGAGCGCAGGCAGGACCAGGCCGTGGTGCTGCACGCGCACGGACTGCGCGAGCGCGCGTGGAGCGAGAACCAGCAGCGCTGGACGGCGGCGATCGAGGAGCAGGCGTCGCGCGGATCGCACGCGCTGCGGGCGGCGTACGACGCGGCGTACGTGGCCCAGGTGGAGCAGCTCCGAGGAGCGATCACCCCGGAGGAGTACGCGAGGATCCTCCTCGCGCTCGATCGACGGCGCACGGACGAGACGCTGGATGCGCTCAAGATCCAGCGTCCCGCGTTGATGCCGATCGTCCGGATGTGGACGAGGGCGCTGGCCAGGGACGCGACGCTCGCGGACGCGGTCTCGGACGCGTTGCGAGCGGCGCAGCGCGCCTAGCAGCAGGCGTCATCGACGTGCGATGGACCACGAGGGGCCGGAAGTGCCAGATCGCGGAACGGGTCGTGCCCGCGCGCGCCCTGAGCAACGGCGCTGCGAGCGTTGCGAACGCCGGCTCCACGGCGAGGAACTGTGCTAGAGACGCACGAGCGTCGTCGCCGGCGTGCCGCGCCGGCGCGGCGGTCGAGCTCTCAAGGGGGATGTCCTGATGGATGCAGTCAGGCCTGACGAGCCTACACGCGAGATCGTCGAGCTCACGGGGCGGCAGCGGCTGGTCGTCGTGCGACAACCGGACGGCGACGTCGTCCGGTTCCTGAGCCCGAGCGGCGCGGTCACGCTGTCCGTCTCTCTCACCGAAGACGGACCGGTGCTGCGCTTCGAGGGGGCGTCGCTCGTCCTGCAGGCGGCCGGCAGCCTCGCGATCGAAGCAGAAAAGCTGCAGCTCCACGGGCGCGCCGGTGTCTCGCTCAGCACGGACGGGGACCTGACCTTGCAGGCCACCGGAGACCTCCACAGCGAGGCGCGCATTCAGAACGTCACTGCCACCCTCGGCGACGTCAACGTGCGCGCCAACGACGATGTCAAGCTGTCCGGAGAACGCGTCCGGGTGAACTGCTAGCGCGACCCGAGATGGAGCTCGTCAACCGCACCGGCTTTCCGGCCGGGATCTTCCGGACCGTCATCGACGACGATCGGCTCGCGGCGTCCGTCCTGGCCCGCATCACGTTCGACGTGAGGAGGGGCGGCGCGCTGACACCGAGCGAAGAGCAAAGCTGGATCGTGTCGGGCCCACCCTGGGAGTCTCCCTGTGGGCCGATGGACAGCGACGAAGTCTTCTACAAGGGCGGCGTCGATGTCTTTCTCTTCGGCCACGCGCGGGCGCCGGGCGGTCGGGAGGTCTCCCAGATGGAGGTGAAGATCGCCGTCGGAGACTGGAGCCGCACCATCCGCGTGATCGGCGACCGGGTGTGGCGTCGGAGCGGCGACCAGCTCAGGCCCAGCGCCCCGATGCCTTTTCTCGAGATGCCCCTCACGCTGGCGCACGCGTTCGGCGGCAAGGACGAGTGGGATGGATTGAGCGTCGGATATCCCGAAAACGAACAAGGAAAGGGGTATTACCTGGAGGAGGACCACGCCGAAGGGGGGCCGCTCCCGAACCTCGAGGAGCCGGACGCGCTCATCGCGGCGTGGACCGATCGACCCGAGCCCGTCGGCCTGGGCGCGTGCCCGATCACGTCCGGCCAGCGTCTTCGTAACGGACTGGGATTCGACGACGAAGGGAGGATCACGGAGCTGCGTCCCACGCTCTTCAACGCTGCCTTTCCGCGCATGATCCTCCCCGGCGCACGTCCCGGCGATCCCGTGCGGGTCGACGGCGTGCTCAGCGAAGGTCCCCTCGCGTTCCAGATCCCCGACGCAGCGCCGCGCGTCCGCCTCACCTTCGGCGACGAGGTCATCGAGCGGCCGCTCGCGATCGATCAGATCGGCATCGAGGCGGATCGCTATCGGGTCTTCATCGCGTATCGCTACCCGTTCCGGTACGTCATCCACCCGCTGCAGCGCCGTCGCTGTGAGCTCTTCGGCCATCCATCCACCGTGACCGCGAAGGGATAGGCGAGCCCATGCAGTTCAATGTCCTCAAGCATTACCACCCGATGATCGCCATCCCGTGGTTCGAGATGCATCAGGCCGTCTTCCCTCCCGTGATGGCCCCGGTTCCGAAGGTCCCTCACGTCGCCGCCGCCGTCCTGTGCTGGGGCCCGTGGGGAGCGCTGACGGGGAAGCGAAACGACAACGAGGTCAGCGCTTCCGGGGGGATGATGATGAGCCAGGGCACCGACATCGGTCCCCTGATCCCTCACTACAACCTCACCCCGCCCGCACCGCCCAATTCGCTCCTCGTGGTCATCATCCCGACGAGCGGCTCGAAATCCCATTTCGGCGCGCATGGCCACGTCGCGCCCGAAGGGCCCGTCGCCTTCGCTTGCGCGAAGGTCCTCAATTTCAACCTCAACTGCGCGGGACCTGCCTCGCCTCCGCTGCCTTCCGGCGTCGTCCCCGCCTTCAACACGCACACGGTGGGCGTCACGGTCGGCGACCTCGTCGCGGGCGCGCTTCACATGTTCGTGGACGCCGCGATCCAGTTTGGCCTGAATCGGCTGTTTTCCTGGAGCCGCATCAGCAACCTTTTCGAGCACGTGGCGCAGAGAGCGCTCGGACCGGGGCTGCGGGCGCTCGGCTACGGGAGCGTGCAGGCGCTCATCCAGTACGGGATTCCGGGGCTCGGCCGACTGGGAAGGTACGTCGGCTCGGCGGCCGAAGAGTTTCTGTTCAACCTGCCAGGAAGCCTCGTCGCGGTGGGCATCGGCAGCCCGCTCGGGTACTCGCCTGGATGGTCGCCTGTCGGAGGCTGGTTTGGGGGGAAGGTGGATGCGGGACACAGCGCCGTTCAGCAGGCGGTGGACAACTACTTCAATTCACCGGCCGTGGAGCAGCATCCGTCTCAAGGCCCGGCCTCTGCTCAGCCGCCAGGCCCCGCGCAGGCACCGCTCAAGCCATCGCCATCCGAGCCGGGGGACTACCCCACTCCAGGTGACCCGACCATGCCGGACGACGGCACCAGGACCGCATAGATGGAGGTCGTGACCGCGCCGTCACCCGTGGTGTGCCAGATGTCGGGCACCGATCCCGAAGGACGCAACATCCTCGCCGTGCTCTTCAAGGTGACGTACACCCTGACGAGCGAGGGGCGCGTCCATCGGGCCCGAGAGCAGGCTCCTCTGACGCTGCCGGTCGTGAATGACCCGGAGAACAAGAGCCTGCTCGCCGCCGATACCGACCTGTACCCGCACAAGCTCGCCACCGACGTCGTCCTCAAGGGACACGCGTACGCCTACGAGGATCCCCGGTCGTTCGATGTCTCGCTCGGCGTCGAGGGTGTCCGCAAGACCATCCGTGTCGTCGGGGACCGGCGATGCACGCTGAGCAGCACCGGGCAGATCCTCTTCTCCCCACCTGAGCCGGTGACCCGAGTCCCGCTGCGGTACGATCGTGCCTACGGGGGACAGGACCGGGCGGCGACGGCAAGGTACGGTAACCCTTTTGACGGGCTACGACCCTTCCTTTCGCGCGAGCTCGCCTCCCTGGAGGCGAATCCCTACGACTACCCGCGGAACCCGGCGGGCCGAGGGTATCTTATCGAGCCGACGCCCGCCGCGATCGAGCGGCTGGAGCTCCCCAACCTGGAGGACCCGCTCGATCCGCTCACGCCGGAGCGTCTGGTGTGTGGACACGTCGAACACTGGCCGAGCATGCCGCTGCCCCAGGCCATGGACTGGGTCGGCCTCGGCTGGTTTCCCAGGCTCGCCTACTTCGGCGTCGTCCCGGAGCACAAGCCGTTTGCCGGGCTCGTCGCCGAGGCGGCTCGCGGATACGCGCCCGCGGACATCCTCCAGGAGAAGCCGATAGCCGAGAAGTTCGATTTTCGCTGCGCCAGCGGAGCCTCGCTCGGCCTCCAGCTCCCATACCTGACGGGCGGAGAACAGGTCGAGCTCATCAACCTCCATCCGAGACGCCCGCGGCTCATGTTTCGCCTTCCCGCGGAACGCCCGAAGATCTGGACGGATGGTCGCAAAGGCAAGCTCAATGAGACCAACCCGGTCATTCACACGGTGCTCATCGAGCCGGATGAGGGGAGAGTCTCGGTGCTGTGGAGGGGCTCGGCGCCCGCCCTTCGCCCCTACCTGCCTGACGAGCTGGAGCGGATGCCCCTTCGCGTCGAGATCCCGTAGCCTATCACGACATGGACAGCCCGAGGGCCTTCGCGAGGGCGATCCGCGCGCGTTCGTGCTCCATCTCCCCCCGGCGCAGCTCGGCGATGACCGGCAGCGCGGCGCCCGTCGCGGTCCGCAGGACGAGACGTCTGCCCGTTGGCTGAGCGTGAGCGCGCGGGACGTACCAATTCGGCGCAGGTCTCTGTTCGATCTCGACCTCGGTGAGGTCGGGCGGAACCTCTAGCTCGTGCACGCGCAGCGGGAGGCCGAGGACCGTTCGCGTCACGCGCAACCGCAAGCCCTCGCTCGGGCTGTCGTACGCTTGGACCCGATACGCGCCTGGTGAGCGCGCGGCGGCGCTCGTCCCGGGCTGTTCGCTCGGGTTCTCGCGAACCTCGATGCGATACCCCCCGAGATCGCGACAGTCGTGGACGACGATGGTTATCGTGAGACCCAGCGCTAGAACCCCCCACAACGCTATCCATGCTACTTTCCAGTACGAAGGGAGCACCTCGATCAGCAGGGTGGAGCCATCCTGGCCTTGCAGAAACCGCTGGATTCGCTCGGTGTTGAGCCGCGCTTGCTCGACCGTCGTGCTGCCGAAGCCCGTCTCCTGCCCGTGCACGTCCACGAGCACCGTGTATCCACCGACGACGCCCGAGCCCTTCGTGGCGTGCACGTCACGGTATCTCACCGCACGCACGGCATCTGCATCGAAGCGCTCGCTGCGCGGGGGAAGCAGGGGGGAGATCCACCGCCTCTCGCACGTCGCCACCTCGCCGGGTGGACGCACGCACTGGAGCGTCTCGGTTCGAGACTCGTAGACGGCGTCCCAGAGCATAGCGAACGCCAACAGCGCGAAGCCCAGCACGAAGGGCACGCTCCGGAAACGCCCCTCGAACGGCCCGTAATGGATCTTGGCCACAAGCTCGCCAGCTCGGGTGTTCATGGTCATCGCGAGCCCTCAGTTGACCTTCACGACGTCGCCGGTGATGGTGACCGAGCCGCCCGAGACCTTGATGAGCGGGCCGCTCACCCCGACCCCTACCTGCCCGACGAGCTGGAGCGGATGCCCCTTCGCGTCGAGATCCCGTAGCCTATCACGACATGGACAGCCCGAGGGCCCTCGCGAGGGCGAGCCGCGCGCGTTCGTGCACCCTCTCCCCACCCCGGCGCAGCTCGGGGATGACCGGCAGCGCGGCGCCCGTCGCGGTCCTCAGGACGAGACGCCCACCTCTGGGCGGAGCCTGATCGCGCATGAGGAACCAATCCGGCACGGTTCCCTGCTCAATCTCGACCTCGGTGACGTCGGGCGGTACCGCGAGCTCGTGTACGCGCAGCGGAATGCCGAGGACCGTTCGCGTCACGCGCAACCGCAAGCGCTCGCGTGGGCTGTCTTGAGCCTGGAGGCGATATGCGCCCGTCGCGAGCGCGGCGGCGCTCGTCCAGGGCTGCTCGCGCGGGTCGTCGCGAACCTCGATGCGATACCCCCCGAGATCGCGACAGTCGTGGACGACGATGGTTATCGCGAGACCCAGCGCTAGAACCCCCCACAACGCTATCCATGCTGCTTTCCAGTACGAAGGGAGCACCTCGATCCGCAGGGTGGAGCCGTCCTGGCCCTGCAGGAACCGCTGGATTCGCTCGGTGTTGAGCCGCGCTTGCTCGACCGTCGTGCCGCCGAAGCCCGTCTCGTGCCCGAACACGTCCACGAGCACCGTGTACCCACCGACGACGGAGCCCTTGTCGTACACGTCACGGTATCTCGCCTCGCGCACGGCGCCGGCATCGAAGCGCTCGCTGAGCGCCGGAAGCAGGGGGGCGATCAACCGCGTCTCGCACGTCGCCACCTCGCCGGGCGGGCGCACGCACTCGAGCGTCTTGGTCCGATTCGCGTGGACGGCGACCCCGAGCAGAAGGGACGTCAACAGCGCGAAGCTCAGCACGACGGGCACGTTCCGGAAACGCCCCTCGAACGGCCCGTAATGGATCCTGGCCACAAGCTCGCCAGCTCGGGTGTTCATGGTCATCGCGAGCCCTCAGTTGACCTTCACGACGTCGCCGGTGATGGTGACGGTGCCACCCGAGACCTTGATGAGCGGGCCGCTCACCTCGACCCCCCCTCCGCTGATCTTGATCTCGGCGCCGCCGGCCGAGAGCACGATCTCGCTCGCGTTGATCTTGACGCTCGTCCCGTTCAGCTCGAACGCCGGCGTGTCGATCGTCGCCGCGCTGCTGGCGCTCACCGCCAGGTTCGCCGACTTCAGCGACTGCTTGCCCGTCGCGCCGATCTCCTGCTCCGGCGCCGTGATCTTCTGGCTCGTCGACGAGTTGAGCGCTTGAGCCCCGGTCGCGTCCACCGTCTGGCTGCCGCCGACCTTCACCGTCTGGTTCGCGCCGACGGTGACCGACTCGCTCCCGGCCACGACCTCCGAGTTGTCGCCGCCGACCGTCGTGCGGCGGTTCGAGCCGGTGCTCTCGCTGCGGTCCGTGCCGACCTTGGAGTCGCTGTTGTTGTCGACCTTCTCGCTCCTGTCGTTGCCCGCGTGGGAGCTCCAGTTGTACGGCGTGTGCATCTTGATCTGCTCCTTGCCCGCCGTGTCGTCGAACGTGAGCTCGTTGAAGGCCCCTGTCGCCGGGCTCGACATGGTCTTGAAGGTGCTCACCGTCTTCGCCCCGCCCGGCGGCTTGTTCCTGCCGTTGTAGACTCGCCCTACGACGATCGGCCGATCGGGGTCGCCCTCGTCGAAATCGACGATCACCTCCACGCCCACGCGCGGGTGCCAGACGCCGCCCTCCCCGGCGCCGGCGAAGACCTGGCTGACCCGGACCCAGCAGGACGTCGGCTCCTTGGCGTGACGGTCTGTCTCGTTATCCCAGTGGAACTTCACCCGCACGCACCCGATCTCCGCCCCAGGAGGACCGCCGACGTTGATCTCGGCGCCCTGGGCGTCAGGCTCGGCCGTAACGAAGGCTGTCTGGGTGCCGTGAATGCTGGGCTTCGGGGTGACGCGGGCCGGGCGGAAGCGGGACTCGGCGACGGCGCCCTCCTTGCCGCGGCGGGCGCACTCGAACGTGGCAGCATATGGCCCGTCGAGCGCGGCGTTCTGCGGGAGGGCAGAGCGCGCGGAGGGCGCCAGGACGCCCTCCTGGCGGGCGCGGACGTCGAGCTGGGTCACGAGGTACTCCCCCGCATGGCGAGGCTTGAGGCTCTCCAGCGCAAAGATGGATCCGGCCGCGAGGACGCGGCAGGGGCCCTCGCCGACACCGTAGCTGGCCTCGACACCGAGGCGATCCAGGCGAGCGGCGGCGAGCGGGCGGCCTTGATCGGGGGTGTCGGGGTAACGGCCGGGATACGCATGATCGACGAGCTCGGCCGCGCCAGGCCTGGCGGGCGCGGCGACGGCCATGTCGAGGGCGGGGTTCTTCCAGTTGTAATCGGCGAGCGAAACCTTGCGGGGGCGGAGGCGGGCGCCGAGCTTCATGCCGGTGACGGCGCGGCCAGCGATGTTGGGGCCGAGGGGAGCGAACGGATCGAGGCGGGCGCGGCCCGCGTCGGAGTCGGAGAGGACCAGGAGGCAGACGCCATGGCCGTGCTCGAAGTGGTACGCGATACCCTCCTCTTCGAGCAGGCGCGCGACGAAGGCGAGATCGCTCTCGTTGTACTGGACGCAGTAGGGGCGGGCCGCGACCTGATCGACGCGCGAGGTGTCTACGACGCGCCAGGCAAAGAGCTCGCGGGCCGGGCTGAAGACGCGCTCGACGTCGGCGGCCGGCGCTGTGGCGCCGTCGTCACGGCGGAGCTGGGGGTCGCCCTGGAGGACAGCGTCGATGATCTGACGGGTGGTCTTCTCGAGGAACACGCGGCAGCGCGTGCGGTACGCGGCGCGCGCGAGCGGGGGGACGAGGACGACCCGGTAGAGCGTGCCGTCCTGGACCGAGCCGAGCTCCTCGGCCTCCGCGACGATGCCATGGACGAGGCGAACGGGGGGCTCGGCGCCCGTGACGATGCGCAAGGTGGCCCGCGCCTGGATGAGCTCCTCGGGATCGACGTCGGGCGCCGGCTCGCGCGCGAAGAGGATGATCTCATAGCGGTAGGGGCGCGAGAGGGCCTCGGTGCCGCAGAGCTCGACGACCTGGAGGTGAGCCCAGGCGCCGATCGCCTCGAGGGCACCTTCCCATGCGAACGCGAAATCGACTTCGCTCATGCTCTCCTCGCTCGTCGGCCGCTCAGACGGCGCGCCAGGCGGCAGGGTGTGCGGCCGCACCTCGCGAGGAGAACGGTACACGTCCTCCGCCGCAGCGTCTCCGGCGCAGCTCAGGATCCAAGGGTGTTCGCCGCGCGGGGTGGGGATGGGCCGATGCCGATTGGGGCATCCCCAGCAGGGTCGCACGATCGGCCGTGTGAACGACACCACCGGCGGCCCGATGACACCGGCCGCCCAGGACTCCCGCTCGTGGTAGAGCACGCCCCGTGCGCGCCCGCGTCCTCCAGGCCCCTCCTCGCTCCGCCGCGCTCGCGCTCGCCTCCGCCGCGGCCGCGCTCCTCTCCGGTTGCACCGGGTGCGAGACGTCGACCCGCGAGCTGCCTTCGGACGCCCCGGCCGCGGCGTCCGCGAGCCCGGAGGCGACGCCTCCGCCGCCGGCGCGCGACGCCGTGCACCTCATCGACGAGCTGCCGAGCTGCGATCTCGAGCACCGAGGGCTCCTGTTCGACACCGGCGCAGGCGCGCTCATCGGCCGCTTCGCGTGGCAAGGCACCGTGCCCACCGGCATCCAGGCGGTCGAGCACAACGGATCCACCTGGGCGCGGATCTCGGACCGGCAGATCAAGCTCACCTTCGTCCTGCCGTCCGCGAGCCCCATCTTCGTGTCCGCCCGGGCCGTCGGGCTCACCTCCAGGTACGCCACCGTCTCCCTGGACGACCAGCTGCTCGGGACGCTCCGCCTCCAGCGCGACCAGATCCGCATCGCCTCGACCCCGACCACCACGCTCCCCGCCGACCCCGGCCTGCACACCCTCACGCTCCAGTTCTCCGGCCGGCTCCGCGCGGGGGAGTCGTTCGCCGACGTCGACTGGGTGCGCGTGGGCATCCCGGACGAGGACCCGGCCACGTACGGCCCCCCGACCCTGCGCGACGTCGTCGCGCCCGCCGCCGCGCTGTCGGGCGTCCCCCACCGGTCCATCGCGCTGCGCGCGCCGGGCGCGGTCCGCTGCGCCTTTCGCCCCTCCAGGGTGACCCGCCTCCACACCTCCATCGGCGCGCTGGGCTCGGAAGGAGGCGACGCCGAGATCCGCGTCCTCCGCGACGGCCAGGAGCCCCTCGTGCTCCATCGCGTCCACGTCGAGGGCGGCGACAAGGCGACCTGGACCGACGTCGAGCTGCCGCTCGCGCCCTTCGCCGGGTCCCTCATCTCCCTCGAGCTCCGCGCCGCCGCCGCGGCCCGCGGCGGACGCATCCTCTTCGGCGACCCCCTCCTCGCCGGATCGCCGGAGCCGCCGCCGTCCGTGCCCGCAGCGCGCGCGGTCGTGATCGTCGCCCTGAACGGGGTCGAGCGGCCCGATCTGCCCCCCTGGAGCGGTCGCCCGGCGCCGCACCTCGCCACGCTCTCGGAGCTCGCGACGTCAGCGACGACGTTCGATCACCACCGCGGGCCGAGCACGGTCGTGTCCGCCGTGGCCGCGTCGCTGCTCACCGGTCTCCCGCCGCCGGCCCATACCGTCGCCGACGCCGGGGCCCGCCTCCCCGCCCGCATCACAACCATCGGCGCCATCGCGAGCGACAGCAGCATCCGCACCGGGTTCTTCACCGGCGTCCCCACCACGTTCCGGGCGTTCGGCTTCGGACCCGGCTGGTCCCGGGTCCTCGAGCACCCCCCGACGAGCGGCGAGCCCGCCACCACCCCGATCGACGCCGCCGCCACCTGGATCAGCGAGACCGTCCGCCAGGACGCGTCCAACCGCCTCCTCGCGTTCGTCCACGCGCGCGGCGGCCATCCGCCCTGGGAGGTCAGCCCGAAGGAGCTGAACGCCCTCAAGCCCGCCGAATACGCCGGCCCCGTCGAGCCGCGCCGCGCCGCGCAGGTGCTGGCCAGGCTGAGGAACCGGCGCCGCGATGTGCTCAGCCCCGAGGATCGCGACCGGATCCGCGACCTCTTCTCCATCGCCCTCGCCGGCCAGGACCGCGCCCTGGGCAACCTCATCGGGACCCTCAAGTCCGCCGGCCTGTGGGACGAGACCCTCTTCATCGTGACCGGCGATCTGGCCAGCGGGCGCTCCGACGCCGTGCTCTTCGGCGAGGGCATGGACCTCCAGGAGCCCGTCCTGACGCTCCCGCTTTATGTCCACTTTCCCGGTGATCTGTACGCCGGCCAGCGCGTCGCCGCCCCGACCGAGATCATCGACGTCGCGCGCACGGTGATCGCCGCCCTCGGCCTGTCGTTCGCCCGCAAGCCGCTCGGCAAGGATCTGGCGGCGGTCGCCTCCGGCCTCGAGGGCGTCGAGCGCGGCCCCCAGATCGCCGCCCTCGGCGATCGTTACTCCACCCGCTGGGGCAACCTCGTGCTTTCGGGTCGGCTCGGCGTTCCCCCCTTTCTCTGCGACCTCGACGTGGACCCGACCTGCGCCTTCAACCGTCGCGAGGTGATGCCCCTCGCCACCGTGTCGCTCTTCCGGCGCACCGTGACGTTCGACCTGTCCGTGCGCGCGCCCGCGGCGCAACGGGAGCCGGCCACGATCGACGCCGAAACGGCGGCCGTGCTCAACGTATGGGGCGCGAACTGAGGCCCGCGCGATCGACCTGCGCCCGCGCCTGCGAGCCGAGGAGAGCCCGCTGACGGCGCCCGGCGGCGCGCCGGCGCCCTGCGCGGGCGGAGGCGTCCGCGACATCGCGCACGCCGCGCGCGATCACGCTCCAGCGGCGCCATGATGCCTCGCTGCGGGGCAGCACGCCCCGCGTCGCGCGCGCCGCGAGGCCCCGCGCGGGTTGGCCGATCGACGTACGCCCGCGCCCGCGCGTGCGCGTCGTGCGCTCGCTTCGCGCGCCCCTCTCGCCTGGCATGCTTCGCGCAGACCCGCAGACCGCACAGGCCAAGCGCCTCGACGGCGCTTCATCTTTCCGTGAAGGAGTCCCCGCATGAAGGCGACCGACCTATTGAAGGAGCATCACCAGGAAGTCGAAGAGCTCTTCGAGCGCATGTCGCAGGCTGACAGCGACGAGATCAGCGCGCTCCGCGACGAGCTCGTGGCGACCCTCGTGAGCCACACGGCCATCGAGGAGGAGCTCTTCTACCCCGAGAGCCGGGAGGCGCTCGGCGCGTCCCCCCTGATCCCGACCTCGTACGAGGAGCACGCGCTCGTCGACGTCATGTTGCAGAAATTGCTCAGCACCGAGCCGGGTGACGAAACCTTTCACGCCAGGCTCGGCGTGCTGAAGGAGCTCGTGCAGCACCACGTCGAGGAGGAGGAGAAGAAGCTCTTCCCCCAGGTCGAGAGCGCCATGGGCGCCGCGCGCCTCGAGGAGCTCGGCAGCCGCCTGGAGGCGCGCTTCGGCCAGGTGCGCAAGAGCGACGTGGAGGCGCTCCTCGCTCGGAACGTCGCGAAGAGCATGCCCGCCGCCACCGGCCGCCGCGCGCGCACGGCGAAGCCGTCGGCGCGCAAGGCGGCGGCCAAGCGTCCACCCGCGAAGCGCGCGCCGAAGCGCGCGTCGACGCAGCGCGCCGAGCCGGCGCGGGGCGCGCAGAAGGGGCGCCGCACCACCACGACCGGACGGAAGAAGGCAGCGGCCACGGCGCCCGCGAAGACCGGGCGAGCCGCGCCCGCGCGCAAGCCGAGCCGACCGGCGAAGACCAGCCGCACGGGCCGCAAGGGCGGTCGCGCGAGCAACGCCTCCGCGCGCTGAGCGTCGCAGGCCAGCCAGCGCACATCGACGCACGTTGCCGCAGCTCAGCGGCGCGAGGTCCGGCCGGAGGGGACGGCGGGCCTCGCGCCGCCGTCGAGATCGAACAGCGGCAGCGTGCCGCCGGCCTTCGGGGCAGCGGCCCTCGGAGCAGCGGCCTCCGCCGCGAGCTCCTGCAGCAGGGCGGGGTCGTCGTGCGCGACCGAGTTGACCCGCGGCGAGACGGCGCGCGCCGCGAGGGCGCCGCGAGGCGCCGGCCGGAGCAGCGCCTCGGCCCGATCCGCGTCCGCGCCGTCGCCGAGGCCGAGCCAGAGGTCGACGTCCCCGGGGCCCAGCAGGACCGGCATGCGGTCGTGGATCGGCGCGACGTCGGCGTTCGCCTCGGTGGTCAGGATCGTGAACCGGACGTCGGGCTCGCCCGCGCCGGGGTCCTTCGCCGGCTGGTACAGCCCCGCCAGGCGGAGCAGCCCGCCCTCCGCGGGGTGGAACCAGGTGGGCCGCCGCGCGCCCTTGGGCCCGGTCCACTCGTAGAAGCCGTCCGCCGGCACCACACAGCGGCGCGCCGCGAACGCCTCGCGGAACGTCGGCTTCGCCCGCGCGCTCTCGGCGCGCGCGTTGGCCAGGAGCGAAGGCCCGGCGCCGTCCCTAGCGAAACGCGCCACGAAGCCCCAGGTCGCCGCCACCAGCGCGCGCCGGCCGTCCCGCGCGCGCAGCACCGGGTGGACGGTCGCAGGTGCGATGTTGAAACGAGGCCGAAACCTCACCGCAATCTCCGGATCAGCGGCAATCGACCGAGCGGGACCGCCACGCGCTCGGCCCGCGCCAGAGGCCGGCTCGAGCATCGCCAGGAGGGTCGCAAAGTCCGGCACGGCGAGGGTGAAGCGCGCGCACATAGGACTAGATTAGCGGCTTCGGGGCGCCTACAAGGGCGCTCCGGACGTTGGAGGAGGCCGCATGGTCGACAGCTTTGGCACCAAGAGCACGCTGACGGTTCAAGCCGAAACATACACCTACTACAAGCTCACCTCGCTGGCGCAAGGCGGCGCGTCGATCGACAAGCTCCCCTTCTCGCTCCGCATCCTCCTGGAGAACCTCCTCCGCCACGAGGACGGGCGCGTCGTGCGCAAGGACCACGTGGAGGCCGTCCTCAACTGGGACCCGAAGGCCCGCCCCTCGCAGGAGATCGCGTTCCACCCCGCGCGCGTGCTGCTCCAGGACTTCACCGGCGTGCCCGCCGTGGTCGATCTCGCCGCCATGCGCGAGGCGCTCGCGAAGCTCGGCGGCGACTCGCTCAAGATCAACCCGCTCCAGCCCGTCGACCTCGTGATCGACCACTCGGTCCAGGTCGACAAGTTTGCGTCCTCGACGGCCGTGAAGGTGAACGCGGCGCTCGAGTTCGAGCGCAACGAGGAGCGCTACGCGTTCCTCCGCTGGGGAGCGCAGGCGTTCACGAACTTCCGCGTGGTGCCGCCCGACCAGGGCATCTGCCACCAGATCAACCTGGAGTACCTCGCGGGCGCCGTGATGCGGCAGGGCTCGCTGGTCTACCCGGACACGCTCGTCGGCACCGACTCGCACACCACGATGATCAACGGGCTCGGGGTCGTCGGCTGGGGCGTCGGCGGCATCGAGGCCGAGGCGGCGATGCTCGGCCAGCCGCTCTCGATGCTCATCCCCGAGGTCGTGGGCTTCAAGCTCCACGGCAGCCTGCCCGAGGGCGCGACCGCGACCGATCTCGTCCTCACGGTGACGCAGATGCTGCGGCAGAAGAAGGTGGTCGGGAAATTCGTGGAGTTCTACGGCCCCGGCCTGAGCGCGCTCTCGCTCCCGGACCGCGCCACGATCGCCAACATGGCGCCCGAGTACGGCGCCACGATCGGCTTCTTCCCCGTCGACGACGAGACGATCGCGTACCTGCGCTTCACCGGCCGGCCCGCGCAGCTCGTCGCGCTCGTCGAGGCCTACTACAAGGAGCAGGGGCTGTTCCGCACGGACAGCACCCCGGACCCGGTCTTCAGCGACACCCTCTCGCTCGACCTCGGCGACGTGGTGCCGTCGATCGCCGGCCCGAAGCGGCCGCAGGACCGCGTCCCGCTGCGCGACGCGAAGCGCACCTTCCGCGCCTCGCTCCAGGGCATGCTCGAGAAGGAGTTCGCCGCCGCCGACGCGCCCGCGGTCAAGGCGTTCCTCGAGGAGGGGGCCGGCCATGCTGCCGCGCGCGCGCCCGCGCTCGAGAAGGTCATGCGCCCCGCGGAGATCACCGAGGGCGACGCGCGCTACACGCTGCGCCACGGCTCGGTCGTGATCGCCGCGATCACGTCCTGCACCAACACGTCGAACCCGGCGGTCATGCTGGGCGCGGGCCTGCTCGCGAAGAAGGCCGTCGAGCGCGGGCTCACGGTGAAGCCGTGGGTGAAGACGTCGCTCGCCCCCGGGTCGAAGGTCGTCACCGACTACCTGCGCCAGGCGGGGCTCCTGCCGTACCTCGAGGCGCTCGGCTTCCACCTGGTCGGCTACGGTTGCACGACCTGCATCGGCAACTCCGGGCCGCTGCCGGACGTGATCGGCGACACGATCCGCAACAACGATCTCGTCGTGGCGAGCGTCCTCTCGGGCAACCGCAACTTCGAGGGCCGCATCAACCAGCACGTGCGGATGAACTTCCTCGCCTCTCCGCCGCTCGTCGTCGCGTACGCGCTGCGGGGCGACGTCGACGCCGACCTCTTCAAGGAGCCGGTCGGCGCGGATCGCAACGGCGATCCGGTGTACCTCAAGGACATCTGGCCGAGCTCGGCCGAGGTCAGCGAGGCCATCCGGACGGCCGTGCGGCCCGAGCAGTTCCAGGTGCAGTACGAGAACGTCTTCGCGGGCGACGAGGAGTGGCAGAAGCTCTCGGTCCCGGGCGGCCAGACGTTCGTGTGGGACGAGGGCTCGACCTACGTGCGCAGGCCGCCGTTCTTCGAGGGGCTGTCGAAGGAGCCGGCGCCGCTCACCGACATCCGGGCCGCGCGCGTGCTCGCGCTGCTCGGCGACTCGGTGACGACCGACCACATCTCCCCGGCCGGCAACATCGCCAAGAACAGCCCCGCCGCGAAGTACCTGGTCGAGCACGGCGTCGCGCCCGCGGACTTCAACTCGTACGGCGCCCGCCGCGGCAACCACGAGGTGATGATGCGCGGCACGTTCGCGAACATCCGCCTCAAGAACGCCCTCCGCCCCGGCGAGGAAGGCGGGATCACGGTGCACCTGCCCGACGGCGAGAAGACCACGATCTACGACGCGGCCATGCAGTACAAGGCCGAGGGCGTGCCGCTGCTCGTGATCGCCGGCGCCGAGTACGGCACAGGGTCGTCGCGCGACTGGGCGGCCAAGGGGACGAAGCTGCTCGGCGTGCGCGCGGTCATCGCGAAGAGCTTCGAGCGCATCCACCGGTCGAACCTGGTCGGCATGGGCGTGCTCCCGCTCGAGTTCGCGCCGGGCGAGGACGCGTCCACCCTCGGGCTCACCGGGCGCGAGGTGTTCGAGATCGACGGCATCTCGGACAACCTCACGCCGGGCAAGAAGCTCAACGTCGTCGCGACCGGGGAAGGCGGGGCGAAGAAGACCTTCACCGTCACCGCGCGCATCGATACGCCGAACGAGGTCGACTACTACCAGCACGGGGGCATTCTCCAGTTCGTGCTGCGCAGCCTGGGCGCCAGCGCCTAGCGCTCCTGCGCGCCGCTCCCCGCCGGGCCTCTGGCGGGGAGCGCGGGGGGCGGGCCCATCCTGGGAGCGGAGCGGCGCGTCGCGGCTGCTGACGCGCGTGCGGGCTTCGGCTAGACCCTGGGGTATGCTCGATCCTCGCCACGTCGCGGAGCACCTCGATGAGGTGCGCGCGGCGCTCGCCCTTCGCTCGCCCGCCGCCGCCGCCAGCCTCGGAGACGACTTCGCCTCCACGGTGAGCGCGAGGCGGTCCAACATCCAGGAGCTCGAGCGGTGGCAGGCGGAGCGCAACGCGGCGAACGAAGCGATGGCGCGCCTCGACAAGAAATCGCCCGAGTTCGCGCAGAAGCGCGACGAGCTGAAGGCCCTGTCGACGCGGATCAAGGAGGCCGAGCAGGTCGTCTCCGAGCTCGAGAAGCGGATGACCGAGCTGCTCTCCGTCGTGCCCAACCTGCCGGACCCGTCGGTGCCCGTGGGCGCGGGGGAGGAGGGCAACGTGGTCGTCCGGGCGTGGGGCGAGAAGCCGAGCTTCTCGTTCGCGCCGAAGTCGCACTGGGACATCGGCACGGCCCTCGGCCTCCTCGACTTCGAGCGCGCGGCGAAGCTCTCGGGGGCGCGCTTCACCGTGCTGATGGGCGCCGCCGCCCGGCTCGAGCGGGCGCTCATCTCGTTCATGCTCGACCTGCACACGCGCGAGCAGGGCTACCTCGAGGTGCTGCCGCCCTTCCTCGTCAAGGACACGGCGCTGTTCGGCACGGGCAACCTGCCCAAGTTCGCCGAGGACCTGTTCAAGACGCAGAAGAGCGACCCGGAGAGGGCGTATGACCTCTACCTCATCCCGACGGCCGAGGTCCCTGTCACGAACCTGCACGCCGACGAGATCCTGGACGGCGCGTCGCTCCCGATCGCCTACGCGGCCTACACGCCGTGCTTCCGCAGCGAGGCGGGCAGCCACGGGCGCGACGTCCGCGGGCTCATCCGGCAGCACCAGTTCGACAAGGTCGAGCTCGTGCGGTTCTCGGCGCCGGAGGACTCCGCCCGCCAGCACGAGCTGCTCACCTCGCACGCGGAGGAGGTCCTGAAGCGGCTCGGCCTGCACTACCGGGTGTCGGCGCTCTGCACCGGCGATCTCGGCTTCGGCTCGCAGAAGACGTACGATCTCGAGGTGTGGCTGCCCGGCCAGGGGGTGTACCGCGAGATCTCGAGCTGCTCGAACTTCGGCGACTTCCAGGCGCGCCGCGCCCAGATCCGCTACCGGCCGGAGCCGAAGGCGAAGCCGCGGCTCGTCCACACGATGAACGGGTCGGCGCTCGCGGTGGGGCGGACGGTCATCGCGATCCTCGAGCAGTACCAGCAGGCGGACGGCACGGTGGTCGTGCCCGAGCCGCTCCGTGCGTTCATGGGCTGCGAGGTCCTCCGCGGCAGGTAACAGCGATGGCAGCGGACGAGGAAGCCAAGCGTGAGCTTCCGGAAGCGAAGAGCGCGCACAACGGGGGGGACGGCGAGCGGCGCTCGCAGGTCCCGGAGTCGCGGGGCGCGCGCGGCGGGGGGGACGGCGAGCGGCGCTCGCAGGTCGGGGACGGCGAGCGGCGCTCGCAGGTCCCGGAGTCGCGGGGCGCGCGCGGCGGGGGGGACGGCGAGCGGCGCTCGCAGGTCCACGGGCCGCCGACCAACGCGGAGACGTCGATGGCGCTCGCGCGCCGGCGGCTCCTCGACCTCTGCAAGCGGCACAAGGACGAGCTCATCGACGACTGGATCGAGAACGTGCTGGCGCTGCCGCCGGAGCGGGGCCGGTACACCGACCGGCCCGTGGGCGAGGTCACGGAGAACGTGCGCTCCTGGCTCGCCGCGTTCACCAGGATCCTCGAGGACGGCAGCGAGACGCTGCTCGACGAGTTCATCACGCACCTGGTCGAGCAGCGCTACGCGACCGGGTACTCCATCAGCGCTCCGCTGATCGCCGCGTCCGAGTTCCGCACCGCGGTCGCGGGCGTGCTCGACACGACGCACGACGACGCCGAGGCCGACGGCTCGTCCTCGATCGACGTGCTCCGCGCCGTCGACGCGCTGCTGCTCCAGTTCGAGCACCGCTTCGCCGAGGCGTACGCCCAGCGCTCGCTGTTCGCCTCCGAGGAGCGCTACCGCGAGATCGTCGAGCTCTCGTCCGACGTGCTCGCGACGATCGACCAGGAGGGCATGCTGACGCGGCTGAACGTGCGGTTCGAGGCGCTCTTCGGGCACTCGCGGCAGGCGTGGATCGGCCGGCCGATCACCGCGCTCGCGGTCGCGGCCGACGTGCCGGCCCTGCGCACGCTCGTGCTGTCCGCGTCGCGGGCCGAGGCGCCGAGGGAGGCCACCATCCGCTGCGGGACGCGCGCCGGCCTGACCAAGGTGATGACGGTCCGGATCACGCGGCTCTACGGCGAGGACGCCTCGCTCGCGCTCATGCGCGACGTCACCGAGGAGGTCGCGCGCCGCGCGCAGATCCTCCACAGCGAGAAGCTCTCCTCGATCGGCCAGGTCGCGGCGAGCGTCGCGCACGAGCTCAACAACCCCATGGCGTGGGTGATGGCGAACCTGGAGCAGATCCGGAGCGGGGCGCACAAGCTCGTCTCGGCGGCGCGCCCGGTCGCCTCGGGCTCGTACGAGGACCTGCTGCGCGCCATCGACCTCATCGATCGCTCGTGCCACGAGGCGCTCGCCGGCGTCGAGCGGATGCGCGACATCGTGACGGACCTCAACCTCTTCTCGAGCAGCAGCGAGCGCAAGCCCGAGCGGGTCGATCTCGTCGACGTGATCGAGCTCGCGCTGCGCATGACGGGCCCGCAGCTCAGCCAGCTCTGCCGCATCGAGCGCAGCTACGGCGAGATGCCGCCGTTCGTCGGCTATCCGGGCAAGCTCTCGCAGGTGTTCGTGAACCTGTTCATCAACGCGGCGCAGGCGATGCCGAACCGCCCCCGCGACGAGAACATGGTGCGCGTGACGACGCGCTTCGACGCCGGCGTCCACCACGTCGAGGTGGAGGACAACGCGCGCGGGATGACCCCGGAGGTCGTCGAGCGGATCTTCGACCCGTTCTTCACGACGAAGGAGGAGAGCGCGCGCCCGGGCATCGGGCTCTGGGTGTCGCGCAACATCGTCGAGGAGCAGCACGGCACGATGACGGTGTCGAGCACGCCCGGCGTCGGGACCGTCTTCACGATCCGCCTGACCGGCCTCAACCCGACGGATCTGCCCGCGCCGCGGCCGCCGCCGGAGCCGCCGCGCGCGTCGTCGCGCGGGACGATCCTGTTCGTCGACGACGAGCCGATGCTGCTCAACGCCTTCGCGCGCGCGTTCGAGGAGCGGCACGAGGTGCTCGTGGCGAAGAGCGGCCACGAGGCGCTCGACCTCCTGCGGGACCGCGGCGGCCGGATCGACGCGATCGTCTGCGACCTTCTGATGCCGCAGATGAGCGGGATGGCCCTGTACGACGAGATCGGCGAGCGGTTCCCGCAGCTCTTGCCGAAGATGGCCTTCATGTCCGGCGGCGCCTTCACGCCGAGCGCGCGGGAGTTCGTGGAGCGGGTGGACAACCCGAAGATCGCGAAGCCGATCTCGCTCGACGATCTGGAGCGGGTGATCGGCGATCTTCTCAGCGGCGGGTCGAAGCGGGGGCACTAGGCTGGAGGAGCGGGGGGCTCGATGGTGGTCGCGAAGGTGAAGACGATCCGGGAGCGGGCGAACCACGCGCGTTACCGGCCGGGGCAGCGGGGCGGCTTCTACGAGAGCTTCTTCCAGCGCGCGAACCACCCGACGCGGCCGCTCGCCTTCTGGATCCGGTACACGCTGTTCAGCCCGGCCGGGCGGCCCGAGGCTGCGGAGGGTGAGCTCTGGGCGGTCTACTTCGACGGCGAGTCGGGGCGCCACGCGGTCGCCAAGCGCGAGGTCCCGTTCGCCGGGCGCTGCTCGTTCGCCCGCGACAGCCTGTCGGTCGCCATCGACGGCGCCCGGCTGAGCCTCGGCAGGCTCACCGGCGCGGCGGGCGAGGGGGAGGACGCCATCACGTGGGACCTCGCCTACGAGGGCGGCGGGGAGCCCCTCCTGCTGCTCCCGGAGGCCCTCTACGGCGCCCCGCTGCCGAAGGCGAAGGCGCTGGTCGGCGCGCCGATGGCCGTCTACAGCGGCCTCCTCCGCGTGGCCGGGCGCGCGGTGGACGTCTCGGGCTGGGTGGGCAGCCAGAACCACAACTGGGGGACGAAGCACACGGACCTGTACGCCTGGGGGCAGGTCGCCGGGTTCGACAGCCACCCGGACAGCTTCCTCGAGGTCGCCACGGCCCGACTGAAGGTCGGACCGTTCTGGACGCCGAACATGACGCCGCTGGTCCTCCGGCACGGCGGCGAGGAGATCGCGCTCAGCTCGCTCGTCCAGTCGGTCCGCGCCGATGCCTCGTTCGACTACTTCACCTGGCGCTTCCGGACGGAGACCGATCGGCTGAGCGTCGAGGGGGAGATCTCCGCGTCGGCCGGCGATTTCGTGGGCCTGGCCTACAGGAACCCTCCTGGCGGCGTGAAGCATTGCCTGAACACCAAGATCGGGGCCTGCACCGTCACCCTGCGGCGGAAGAGCCTGGGCCGCGAGGTCGGCATCGAGACCCTGACGACGGCGCGGCGGGCGGCGTTCGAGATCCTCACGGACGACCGGGGCCATGGCGTGACGATCCGCGCCTGATCCACGCTGGACGCACCGTCCGCGGCGCTCGGCGCGGGCGGCCGGGCCGGCGCGGAGGCGTGGAGCGCCGCCGCCGAGCGATGCGCTGCGCGTCCGGCGCCAGGTCGGCTAAAAAGGTGCGGAACGTCACCGCACGAAAGGCGGACGCCATGAGTCTCAAGCACCCCCGGACCATCCTCGTTGCACTGGACAGCTCCCCCAAGGCGTCGCTCGTCCTCGCGGAGGGCGTCGATCTCGCGCAGAAGCTCGGCGGCAAGCTCGTGCTCGTGCGCGCGATCGGGCTGCACCACAGCCTGCCCGCGGAAGCGTTGAACGAGTCGCCCACCCGCGTCCCCGAGATCCTGGAGCGGAGCGACCGCGAGGAGCTCTCGCAGCTCACGCGCGACGTGCCGCCCGAGCTCCTCGCGAAGGTCGTGATCCACGTCGGCGTCGCCTGGGAGGTCATCTGCCGGACGGCCGACGAGGAGAACGCGGATCTCATCGTCATCGGGTCGCACGGCTACTCGGGCATCGACAAGGTGCTCGGCACGACGGCGGCGAAGGTCGTGAACCACACGAACCGGTCGGTGCTCGTGGTGCGCGACAAGCCGTCGGACTGACAGCGGCTCGCCCGCCTCAGCGGAGCCTGGCGATGAGCTCGTCGCTCAACGTGGGCTGATCGATCTTGCCCAGCCAGATCCGCCAGGTGGCCTTCATGAAATCGAGGCCCGCCACGGTCGCCGTCCCGCCGCCGGCGACCGTGACGGTGGTCGCCTTCGCGCGCGGGTCGTACGCGATGGTGACCTCCGTTCCCGACTTGAGGTCTCCCTCGAACGCCGCCACGAACCTCTCGATCTTCGGCGTGTCCGTGTACTGGTTCAACGCATAGGCCTCCCGCAGCGCCTTGACGATGCTCGCGCGGTCGACGTCGCGAAGCATCGTCCAGACGAACTTCTTCCCCGTGTCCATGTCGATGACGGCTTCCTTGGACCTCGTGGCAGGGAGCTGATCCATGTAATGGCTGATCCGATAGACATCGATGTTGAGCACGCCGATGGTCCTCACGCGGACGCCCGTGCCGGTGAGCGTGTAGCCCGGCAAAGCAAGGAGGCTCCCGACAGCGAGGAAGACCGCCGCGAACGCGGCGAGGAGAGCTGGAGATTTGCTTCGCGCGAGTTGCATCGGATCGACCTCCTCCGGCATCGCCGCTCCGTGCGGCGCATCGTGTCCGGGCGCCGCGCTCCGGCGATCGCCCGTCGACGGTCGTGAGTGAGCAAGACCTGAACCACCGACAGAGGGACGTCGGGAGTCGCGGATCTCGCGAGATCTCGAGATGGGCCCTGGAGTCAGGCAGGGACGACCCATGGATGTGTGCTCGTCGGGGGCTCCCGGCGCGGAGCGGCGGCCTTTCGCCGGTGCGAGGGCCGGCGGCGGTGATGCGGGCGCCGGCTCTCCCGGAGATCTTTTCTCGGCCCGGTCCGTAGAAGCCGCGCGCTGCGGGGTCCGAGAGATCGCGGCGGAGGGACGCGGGTCCCCCCGTGGGCCGCGCCATGGCTTGCGGCGGAAGGAGCTCCTCGATGCGGACGATGCTCGCTGGATTGCTGATGGGATGGGCGGCTCTGGGCTGCGCGGCCAGCGCGGCGGCGCCTCCGGGCACGAGCGCCGCGGCGGCGGCGGCCGCGCCGGGCGCGGCGGCGCGGGAGGAGGCGGCGAAGCCGGTCGCCGTGGCCGCGGCCCCGGCGGAGCCGGACGAGCCCTCTGCGGCGGCGGCCGGCGTGCCGTCGTCCCGGCCGGAGCCGGCGCCCGCGGGGAACCAGGGCGTCTGGATCGGCGCCGCGGGCGCGAGCGCCTTCGCGCTGCCGGGGACGCGCGAGACGCAGCTCGGCGTGTGGATCGATGTCCCGGCGGCGCGCGCGGCCCGCGGACAGCCGCGCGCGCCGGCGGCGGTCGTGCTGCTCGTGGACGCCTCCGGCTCGATGCAAGGCCCCAAGATGGAGAACGCCCGCGCGGCGGCGCAGGCGTTCGTCGACAGGCTCCCCGACGGCGACCTCGTCTCGGTCGCGTCGTTCGCCGACACCGCGCAGGCGCGCGTCGCGCCGACGGTGCTCGGCCGGTCGACGCGGCCCGCGGTGGCGCGCGCCATCGCCGCGCTCGGCCCCGACGGCAGCACCAACCTCTTCGCTGGCCTGAAGCTCGCGGAGCAGCACGCGCTCGCCGCGCCGTCGACGCACGCCGTCCGGCGCGTGGTGCTCATCTCGGACGGCCAGGCGAACATCGGGCCTTCCTCTCCCGACATCCTCGGGGCGCTCGCCCAGCGCGGCGCCGCGCACGGGGTGCAGATCACGTCGATCGGGGTGGGGGCCGACTACGACGAGCGCACGCTCAACGCGCTCGCCGTCGGCTCCAGCGGCCGGCTGTACCACCTCACCGAGGCGCGGGAGATGTCCTCCGTCCTCGAGCGCGAGCTCGCCCTGCTCCAGACGACGGCGGCGACGGGCGCGTTCGTCGAGATCGTCCCGGCGCCCGGCGTGGAGCTGCTCGACGTCCCCAACGAGCGCACCGAGCGCTCCGGGGACGCGCTCCGGGTGCTGCTCGGCACGATGTTCGGCGGGCAGCACCGCGAGATGCTCGTGCGGGCGCGGGTCACCGCGCCGGCGGCCGGCTCCCACCCGCTGGCGAGCGTGCGGCTCCACTTCCGCGACGCCGAGAGCGGCAATCTCCCGCGCGTGCAGGAGGTGGTCGCCCGCTACGATGTGACGAGCGATCCGGCCCTCGTCGCCGCGCACCAGAACGAGAAGACCCAGACGATCGCCGCGGTGATGGAGGCGGGCATGATGCAGCTCGACGCGGCCCAGGAGGTGAGCGCGGGCAACTTCGGCGCCGCCGAGGCGAAGCTCGCGGCGGCGGAGGACCGGCTCCGGCAGCAGGCGGCGCGCGCCCGGTCGGACAAGGAGAAGGAGCGCGCCGTCCAGGCGGCCTCGGCGGTGGCGAGCGCGCGGAAGACCGCGCGCGCGGCCGCGGCGGCCCCGCCCTCACCCGCGGCGCGGCGCATGGAGGCGCTCGAGATGAACAGCGCCTCCCCGGTCTGGTCGGGCCGCTGATCCGGCGCCGCCGCCGAGGCGCGCCGCTGGCGCCTGCCCGTTCTGGCGCCTGCCCGTTGCTGATGCCTGCCTGTCGCCGCTGATGTCGCCGCTGACGCCTGCCCGCTGCTGATGCCTGCGTGTCGCCGCTGATGCGTGCCCGTCGATGACGGGCCGTCAGGGTGGGCAGGTGCGGTGTCCATCATGGGATTGAAGATGGGATGTCCATCGTGGGATGGCAGGTGCGGTGTCCATCATGAGAGGCAGATGCGCTGTCCGTCATGGGACGACCGGACGCGATGTCCATCATGGACGGGTTGACCGGCTCTGCACGACCGGCGGCACCCGGTCATGGTTGATCCATGATTCAACATTGACGATACAATCCATCATGGACTGGGAGCTGCTCCTCGCGTGGCCCTCGACAGGGGTCGGAGCCCGCGCGACATTGTTCCGGGCCCTCCGGCACGCCGCCTCCTCGGGGCCCGCTCCTCGCCATGAACCCGAACGCCTTCCCGGAGTCGCGCGCCGCCGCGGTGCGCGAGCTCTGGTCGCTCGACCCGGCCGTCACCTTCCTGAACCACGGCTCGTACGGCGCCTGCCCGCGCGCGGTGCTCGATGCGCAGCAGCGCTACCGCGAGCAGCTCGAGCGCGAGCCCGTCCGGTTCTTCCTTCGCGAGCTCGGGCCGCTGCTCGACGCGGCCCGAGGCGCGCTCGCCTCCTTCGCCGGCGCTGACCTCGACGACCTCGTGTTCGTCCCCAACGCGACAGTCGGGGTCAACACGGTGCTGCGGTCGCTCTCGCTGCGACCCGACGACGAGCTCTGCATCACCGATCACGGGTACAACGCCTGCAACAACGCGGCCGAGGCGGTCGCGGCCCGCGCTGGCGCGCGCGTCGTGGTCGCGCCGGTGCCGTTCCCCATCGAGGCGCCCGAGCAGGTGGTCGACGCGGTGCTCGCGCGCGTGGGGCCGCGGACGCGGCTCGTCCTCGTCGATCACGTGACGAGCCCGACTGGGCTCGTGTTCCCGGTCGCCTCGCTGATCGCCGCGCTCGCGGAGCGCGGCGTCGACGTGCTGGTCGACGGCGCGCACGCGCCCGGCATGGTGCCGCTCGATCTCCGCGCCCTCGGGGCGGCCTATTACACCGGCAATTGCCACAAATGGATCTGTTCGCCGAAGGGCGCGGCGTTCCTCCACGTGCGGCGGGACAAGCAGGGCGCGGTCCGCCCTCTCTCCATCAGCCACGGCGCCAACTCGCCGCGCACCGACAGGTCGCGCTTCCTGCTCGAGTTCGACTGGACCGGCACGGCCGACCCCAGCGCGGCGCTCTGCGTCGCGGACGCGCTCCGCGCCATGGCCGCGCTCGTGCCCGGCGGCTGGCCCGCGCTCCAGGCGCACAACCGGGCGACGGCGCTCGCCGCGCGCGATCTCCTGTGCGAGGCGCTCGGCTGCATGCCGCCGAGCCCCGACGCGATGATCGGCGCGCTCGCGACGGTGCCGCTCCCCGACGCGCCGTCGTCCCGGCTGTGCCTCGATCCGCTCCAGGACGCGCTGCTCGAGCGGTGGGGGATCGAGGTGCCGGTGTTCGCCTGGCCCGCGTCGCCCCGGCGGCACCTCCGGATCTCGGCCCAGATCTACAACGACAGGCCGCACTACGAGCGGCTCGCGGCCGCCCTCGCCGCGCTGCTGTAGCGGCGCGCGGCAGGGCCCGGCCCCGCGCCGCCGCTCCGCGGCCGGGCGCCGCGCGGCGCTCGGCTCTGCCTCCGGGTCGCCCCGTGCCCGTGTCGCTGCGACGGATGGCGCTGGCGCTGCGGGGCGGCGGTGGCGCCACCGGAGGCGCGTCCAGCGCTCGCCGGAGCAGACCGCGCGCGCCCGCCGAGACGATAGGATGCGCGCTCCAAGGAGACACGATGCCACGTCGAATCCTGGTCTTGTCCTCGCTTTCCTGGCTGGCGGCGACCCTCGCGGTCGCGTCGTCCGCTGCGCAGCCCGCGGCGCCTCGCCCGGCGCCTGGCCCTGCGCCCTCCGCGTCGGCGGGACCGCCTCCGGCGCCGGGCACGCCGCAGCCGCCAGCGACGCCGCAGCCGCCCGTGACGCCGGCGCCGGGCACACCGCCGTCGCCCGCGACATCGGCGCCCGGCGCGCCGCAGCCCCCGGCCTCAGGCACACCGCAGCCGCCCGCGGCGCCGTTGCCCGGCGGGCCGCCGCAGCCCCCGGCGCTCGGCGCGCCCGGAGCAGGCGCACCTGAGCCAGACGCCGCGCCGGAAGCGGCGCACACCGCGCCGGGAACTGCCGGGCCGCCCCCGGACTCGGCGCCGCCTGACCGGAAGCCGGGCGGGGTGGAGGCGGGCCGCAAGGGCAGCACGCCGGCGCACTGGGCGCTGTCTCTCTCGGACACCGAGCTTGGGCCGCCGCCCGCGCGCGGGTCGGGCGGCAGAACCATCGACGAGGGGGCCGTCCCGCTGAGCCGGCGTGGCGCGATCGGCCTGGAGACCTCCTCGTTCACCGGCGGCGACGGCGAGGTCTCCGGGCTCGCGGTCGCCCTCTTCGCCCGCATGCCGTTCGCCCAGCACACGTTCCTCGATGTCCGACTCCCGTTCGGGCTCGCGATGGCCGAGCGCACCGACGCCGTGCTCGGCAACGTGACGCTCGGCGCCCATCACGTCGCCCGCGTCGGCCGGACGTTCTGGCTCACGGTGGGCGGCGACGTCGGGCTGGCGACGCTCTCGGGCAAGACCCACCACCACGCCAGCTACGAGCCCGTCAGCGCCAGCCGGGCGTACTGGGATCTCCACGAGTACTTCCCGAGCATCCTCCCCATCCACGCGCGCCTCGGCGCCGAGGCCCACGTCGGCTCACTGATGATCGGGCGTTTCCAGATCGAGCCGGTGCTCTACATCCCGCTCGCTCGCAACAAGGAGTACGAGGTCGCGATCCAGCACGCCGTCGAGCTCCAGATCGGTCACGGGATCGGCGGCGGCGTGCGCGTGCAAGGGATGGCGCTGCCCACGTTCGACAACGTGAGCATCCGGCACGCCGTCGCCCGCAATCTCTATGTCCTGGCCGTCGAGCCTTTCCTCGCGATCGAGCGCAACCTTGCGTTCCTCCGGACGGGCCTGCTGCTGCCCTTCGACGAGGAGCTCGGCCCGCCGCTCGACCACACATGGGGCTTTCACTTCACCGCGGGCGTCCGCGTCGACTGAGTCGCGCGGCCGGGGCGCCCGGCGGCGGGCCGCCTGCCTGTCGACGGGCCGCGCCTGCCCGGCGGCCGAGCCCGCAGCGCACGAACCTGCACCCCCGCTCTACAGCGGTTTCCGCCCACCTCTGCACCATGCAGAGCAGAGCGGGTGACCGTCGCTCTAGGCGCCGCGCGCTCGGCTCGCTTCGCCGATCGCGTAGGTGATGTGGCCCTCCAGCTCGCCCGAGGGCAGCTGCTCGGACTCCACGACGACGAGGCGCGCTCCCGCGTCCTCCGCGAGCAACTCGAAGGTCTTCGGCGCACGATCGTGCAAGTGGCTCGGCAAGACGATGGCCAGCGGCCGGAGGCGGACGGCCACCCCCCACGCCGAGCCCGCATCGCAGGAGCGGACGAGGAAACGAGCCCGCGCTGCAACCCTCCGGCAACGAGCCAGAAAATGGGGGCTGCAGTCGAGCGCCAGCACCATGGGTATCCGGATCAACTGACTGCTACTAGGGGGCTCCGACATAGGACGATGCTACTCCAGCGAAGCGCGATTGCGCGTCCTCTTATCCCGCATAACCGATACAGAGCCTTCCCGAAATAAAAAACAACAAGCTCGCCAGCTCATGTAAGCAGTCACGCGTGATTTTGGTGTATTGGGTAACGTTCTGTGAGCGCAGGATATTTGAAATGAACGCTGGGAGAGGGCGAGGCGCCAGCGCACGAGAACCCCGCGGGGCCGCGCGCAACATCGCCGAGAATTCGGCCTTTCTTGCGCTGCAACAGGAGTGCGTGATGCCCTGAGCGATCGCGCGGTGATGAAATGATGCGCCATGGACGGAGAAGGTCTCGGCGCACACGTGTGAAAGCAACACGGCGATCCGGTGTCAGGAAGGCCCGGACGGGTGAAGTCGGCGCACACGTGGTAGACGCCGCTCGGGACGTAGGTTGTGAAGGCAGCGTCCACGAGGGCGCCGCACAAGATGGCTCGTGTCCACCCCTGACGCTGCCCAGATCGCCGCGGCGGCTCCACGCCTCCAGCCCGTCGAGGCCGGTACGCCGCAAAGGAGTTGGCGAGCACACGTCATGGAGATCGTGTGTCGTCGCCACGCGGCAGGCGAGCCGCGCCAGCGCCGCCGTCGGCCGGACCCGCCGTCCCGTCGCCGCGGCCGTCCCTCGCCGCGCGCCAGGCGCCGCCACAGGACGCGCCGCGCGCGCTCCGCGAGGGCTCGGCGAGCTCGACACGCCCTGTGTTGCCAACCACCCAGCGCCCGCCGACCGCCGCGGCGGCTCTGAACCGGTTACGTTCCTCACAGAAGCTCGGGGGCTCCACCCACCCAGCCCCCTCCGAATTGTTTCCGCCAGGTTACGGGGAGCGCCGACGATGGAGGCGACCGCCGGCGGCGCGATGGCCCCGACGGCAGAGAGCCGGACCCTCTCCGAGGCCGGCGGCTGCAGGGAAGGAGCACCGGGGAGAGGTCGAGAGAGGTGGCAGTGTCGAGCAGGCACCTGCAATAAGGTTCCAACTATATCATCTCGTGGCCCGGATAGAAGAGAACAGCGTCGGGGTCGTGATCGCAAAGGCGTCGGCCGTCGCGGTTGGGCGACGACCTCGCGTCCAAGGTCGGAGTCGGCGCTGTAGCGGAGCTGTATTTTTACAGCAACGCCCTGCGAAGGGGGGTTATCCTTCTCGGCGGTCGGATAGCCGACCTGATCGGGCGATAGCGTGGATCACCCATCATGAAGGCGGCGCGCGCCAGAAAGCGGGTGGTGCTCTGATCCCGAGAGAGCTCAGACGAGGTCGGGAGGTTAGGAAGAACACTTGCCTACCACCCGGACAATGAGGGTTTCAGGCGGACACGACCCCCCAGCTCCGGTGATGATTCGAGGAGTGGACACCTCGACGCGGCGCCCCAGCGCGACGGTCATGCCGCCGTCGAGGCGTGGCCCCGGGGCTCGTCCCCGGAGCGCCGGCTCGGAGCGCCGGGCGGCCCGGGCCGGCGGCGTGGCCGGGGCGGCGCGCGCTCGCGCCCGGGCGGCGGCGCGAGCCGACCGCTCGCCGGCAGGACGCTGGGTCGCACATGGTATATGCCGGCCCCATGGCGCAGGTGCACGGCGGCAGGCTTGTCTCGAAGGCCCTCGCGAGACACGGGGTGACGCACCTCTTCACCCTGTGCGGCGGGCACATCCAGGCGATCTACGACGGGTGCCTGGATGACGGCATCCGGGTGGTCGACGTGCGACACGAGCAGACCGCCGGGCACGCCGCCGACGGGTACGCGCGGGTGACCGGGAGGCCGGGGGTGTGCGCCGTCACCGCGGGGCCGGGCGTGACGGACGTGGTGACGGCCGTCGCCAACGCCCAGCGCGCGGGCGTCCCGATGGTCGTCCTCGGGGGCGCCGGTCCGCGCGCCCTCGCCGACATGGGCTCGCTCCAGGACATGAACCACGTCGAGCTGATGCGCCCCATCTCGAAGTGGAGCGTCTCCGTCCCCTCGACCGATCGCATCCAGGAGTACGTGGACTCGGCCTTCCGCGTCGCCCAGGCGAACGTGCCAGGCCCGGTCTTCCTCGAGATGCCGCTCGACCTGCTGATGAACTACGCCGGCGACGACGCGCCCGCCACCGCGCCCGCGGCCCCGCCTCGCCCCGGAGGCGACCCGGCCGCCGTCGCGCGGGCCGCGGCCCTGCTGAGGGACGCCGAGCGGCCCATGTTCATCGTCGGGAGCCAGCTCCGGTGGTCGCCGCGGCGCGACGCGCTGCGCCGCTTCGCCGACGCGGTGAGGGCGCCCTTCTACCTGAACGGCATGGCCCGCGGCGCCCTGCCCCACGCGCACCCAGGGCTCATGAGCCGCTCGCGCCGCTTCGCGCTCTCGCAGACCGACCTCTGCGTGGTGCTCGGGACCCCCTTCGACTTCCGCCTCGAGTACGGCCGCGCCATCAGCCCGACGGCCAAGGTCGTCCAGATCGATCTCGACGGGAGCGAGCTCGGCAAGAACCGCCGCGTCGACGTCGGGATCGACGGGGACAGCGGCGTCGTCCTGGAGCAGCTGCTCGCGGAGGTGCCCGACAAGACGGCCGCGGCGTGGCTCTCGGCCGTGCGCGAGGCCGAGGAGCGATCGCGCGCGAAGATGCTGGCGGAGATCGCGAGCGACGGCGATCCGCCGAACCCGCTGCGCGTCTGCGCGGAGATCGGCAAGCGCCTCGGCAAGGACGACATCGTCATCGGCGACGGAGGGGACTTCGTGGCCACGGCCGCGAACGTGCTGAAGCTCGAGTGGCCGCAGCTCTGGATGGACCCCGGCCCGCTCGGGACCCTCGGGGTGGGACCGGGCTACGCGATGGCGGCCAAGCTGGCGCGGCCAGAGGCCAACGTGGTCCTCGTGTACGGCGACGGATCGTTCGGCTTCCACGCGCTCGAGTTCGAGGCGATGGTGCGCCAGGGCATCCCCGTCGTGAGCGTGATCGGGAACGACGCGGCCTGGACGCAGATCCGCCGGGGGCAGGTGGAGCTCTACGGCGAGGGCCGCGCGCCGGCGACGTCGCTCGACTTCACCCGGTACGACCGCGTGGTCGAGGCGCTCGGCGGCTTCGGGGCCTGCGTGGAGCGCGTCGAGGAGCTCGGGCCCGCGCTGGACGAGGCGTTCCGGTGCGGCAGGCCCGCTTGCGTCAACGTGAAGATCGCGAAGAGCGACTTCCGCAAGGGCGCCATCAGCGTCTGATCCACGTGGAATTACGGTTCATCTCCCCCGACCTGCAGAGCCTCGACGAGCTCGACTCGGAGGTGCTCGCGTGCGCCCCGTTCTGCGACGCGCGGCCGGCCCACGGCGTGGCCGGCCTCTGCGACTGGCGGCTCGGCGGCCGGATCTCCGAGCTGAGGCGGCAGGGCCTGATCACCGGCGAGCTCGGCGAGGTCGTCATGATCCCGTGCAAGCCGCGCATGGCGTTCGACAAGCTCGTCCTGTTCGGCGCCGGCGAGCGCGACGCGTTCGACGAGGCGGTCTTCCGCGAGATCGTGCGCCGGATGCTCGCCACGATGGGCGGGCTCTGCACGCGCGCGGCCGTGGTGGAGCTCCCGGGGCGACACGACGGGCTCATCCCCGCCGAGCAGGCGGCCGACGCGCTCCTCGACTGCGCGGGCAGGGAGCGCAGCGACAACGTGTGGACGCTGGTGGAGCGCGCCGAGGGCAGGCAGCAGATCACCCAGCACATGATCGAGCAGCGCCGCCGGGTGCGGCGGGCGCTCTAGTCGCGCAGCGCGCGGCGCGCGCCGCGCGGCGTGGAGGGCGTCAGGCGGGCTCCTTCGGCAGGTCGACGGTGAAGGTCGCCCCCTCGCCCGGCCGGCTGTCGACCTGGATCGTCGCCCCGAGCGCGTCGGCGATCTGCCGCACGATCCACAGCCCCATGCCGAAGCCGCTGTAGTTCTCGCTGGAGACGGCGCGCTCGAAGCGCTCGAAGATGCGGGCCTGCTGCTCCGGGGCGATGCCGATGCCGCGATCCCGCACCGTCAGGCGGGCGCGGTCCGCGAGGTCCTCCAGCGTGACGTCGATGGGCTTGCCGGCGCCGTACTTGACGGCGTTCGACAGGAGGTTCGTGACGATCTGATCGAGCCGGAGGCGATCCCACCGGCCGACGATCGAGGCGGGGGCCGACAGGTTGACGGGGCAGCCGGCGGCGCAGAGCTCCTCACGGAACCGCTCCAGCGCCTCGTTCACCGTGGCCGCGAGATCGACGTCCTCGAGCTCGATCTGCAGGCGGCCCGCGGAGATGCGCGAGATGTCGAGCAGGTTCGTGATGAGCCGGGCGAGCCGCTCGACCTGCCGCTTGATCATCTCGAGCCGCGGCGTGGCGCGCTCGGCGGTGAGGCCGCCGCGCTTGCCGGCGCGCAGGAGGCCGTCGACCTGCAGCTGCATGGGCGTGAGCGGGGTGCGGAGCTCGTGCGAGGCGATCGTGAGGAAATCGTCGCGCGCGCGCACCGCGAGCTGCGCCTCCCGGTAGAGCCGGGCGTTGTCGACGGCCAGCGCCGCGCGGCGCGCGAGATCCTGCGCGAGGTCGAGATCGACGGCGTCGTAGCGCCGGTGCGTCGAGGCGAACGAGAGCGTGCCCAGCGTGCGGCCGCGCGCCGTCAGCGGGACCGTGAGGTGCGAGGCGAGCGAGAGCGAGCGCAGCGCCTCGTAGTGCGCCTGATCGAACGAGATCGCGCGGACGAAGGAGTCGGTCACCTTGGGGATGAGCTCCGGCTGCGCCGTGCGCAGGACCCTGCCGATGCCCCGCCCGGCAGAGTCGGCCGTGATCCTGCCGAGCAGCTCGGTCGCCATCGCCATCGACGGATCCGCGTGGGCGGTCACCTGCCGATCGATCGCGCCGGACTCGTCCTGCAGCAGGAGCACGCAGATCGACGCGAAGTCGGGGAGCGCGACGCGGACCACGCGCCGCAGCGTCTCCTCGAAATCGAGCGACTCGCCGAGGATCTGCCCGGCGGAGACGAGGATGCGCTGCGCCTCGTGGACGCGGCGGCGCTCCGTCACGTCGCGGGTGACCTTCGCGAAGCCGCGCAGCTGCCCGGCCTCGTCGAAGAGCACGCTGATCACCTCGTTCGCCCAGTAGCGGGTGCCGTCCTTGCGGACGCGGTAACCCTCCTGGATCGAGCGGCCGGTCTCGACGGTGGACTCGAGCTCCGCGGCGGGCCTGCCGAGCTCGACGTCCTCCGGCGGGAAGAGGACCGAGCAGTGGCAGCCGATGATCTCGTCGGCCCGGTAGCCGTTGATGCGCTCGGCGCCCGGGTTCCAGCTGGCGATGCGGCCGGCGGGGTCGAGCATGAAGATGGCGTAGTCCTGGACGCCCTCCACGATGAGTCGGAACCGCTCCTCGCTCTGCTTGAGGCGCCGGTCGGCGCGCGCCTCCGCCGCCTCCATCTCCCGGCGCAGGAGGAGCTCGCGCATCCTGCGGTTCTCGTCCTCGTAATGCTTCCTGCGCAGCTGGGCGCGCAGGCGCGCCTTCAGCACCGTGAGCTCGCCCGTCTTCGTCACGAAATCGTCGGCGCCGGCCGAGAGGGCGTCGAGGATCGCCTTGTGGTCGTCGCGGCCGGTGAGCATCAGCAGCGGGATCGGCCGCCACGAGGCGTTCGCCTTGATGCGGAGGCACGTGGCCGGGCCCGACAGACCCGGCATCACCATGTCGAGCAGAATGCCGTCGACGCGCGCCACCGTGAGCCGCGCGAGCGCCTCCTCCCCCGAGTGGGCGAGCACCGGCAAGTAGCCTTCGTCGCGCATCGCCGCCGCGACCTGGTTCAGGTACGTGGGGCTGTCGTCCACGATGAGGATGCGATGGGACGGCGTATCCGCTGGGCGGTTCACGGGAGCCTCCGGGGCGGGCTCCTGTGAGCGAGGCGAGTCGCCACGATGGGGCGCGTTGGGCTGGTTGAACCGGTGCAACACCCGCCGATCACCCCCCGTGGCGCCTCCACCCTCATTGGCCACCCATACAGGTTGGCATGCGTTCTCCCCCGGTCGACGCGAAAAGGCTACCTGGCCCGATGCACTTTGCGTACAGCATCCTTTTTCTACCAGCCGCCAGGCGCTCGCAACGTGGCTCGCCCCACCGCGAACCGGAATCCCCGGGGAAGCGCACACGATGCGCTCTGTGGGCTTCGAGCGCCCGGCGCCGGGAGAGGGGGGCTTCCCGCGCGACAAACCAGGGAAATGACGCTTGACAAGCGGCGTGACGATCCGAGTTGCGCGTGACTCGAGCGACCCGAGATCCGCGCTTGGCGAGTCGCGGCCTCGCGGCGGCGCGGATCCGTCAGCCCTCGTCGATGAGCTCGATCATCGCGGCCCGGGCGGGCCCGCCCGCGGGAATCCAGCGGCAGAGCTCGTCGACGCCGACGTCATCGACCACCCGGCGGAGCTCCGCGCGCGCCGCGGCGGGCTCGCCGAGCGCGGTGAGCGCATGCGCGCGGGTGATGCGGTAGCGCTGGCGCACCTCGGTCGGCTCTTCCCGCTCGCCATCGCGGAGGCCGATCAGGGAGAGCGCGCCCTCGACGTCGCCGGTGCGCACGAGCACCGCGGCGCGCGCTCCCCGCACGAGCGGCCGCACCGACGCCGGCGCGCGCTCCTCGTCCAGGTCCGGGAGGAGCCGCCGGGCGGACTCGATGTCGCCGGCGCAGAGCTGCCATTGGGCGAGGTTGCTCATGACGAGCACCCGGACCTGCGGAGGTATCCAGTCGCGAGGCACGTCGCGCAGCGAGGCGGCCGCCGCCTTGTAGCTCCCCTCCCAGGCGAGCGACTGACCGACGGCCTGGGCTGCAAAGGCGTAGATGATCCGCGGGTCGTCGAGCTCGGTCGGCGGCGTCAGGGCGCGCTCCGCGGGGCGCGCGGCCGGCTGCCCCGTCCGCGGGAGCCGAGGCGCTGCGGGCGCCTGGCGCCAGGATCGACCGGGCCTCGCGGCGAAGCGCCGCCGGACGGCGCCGCCGAGGAGGACCAGCAGCGCGATCGCGGCGGCGGCCGCGCAGGCGGCGCCGAGCGAGGGCGATCCATCACGCCACCGCGCGAGCGCGCCCCACGCCAGCAGCGCCGCCGCGGCGCCGGCCGCCGCGAGCAGGAGGAGCCGCCGCGTCATCGGTGGGCTCCGGCGCCGATCGGCGCGGGTCCGGCCGCGCGCTTCGCTGCCACGGGTCCTCCTCAGCGCTCCCTGAGCATTCGTCGAGGATCCGCGCTCGTCGCGCCCTTCGGCGTGTCGGCGATCGCCTGGTGGAAGCGCTCGAGCCGCTGGTCCGCCGCGTGGAACACGGTCCCCTCCGGGTACCTTCCGTCCGCGTCGGCGACGCCCGCGGGGACGCCGGTGATGATCTCGATGCCCTCCTCGACGGAGCTCACCTCGAACACGTGGAAGCGGCCGGCCTCGATCGCCGTCACGACGTCGCCCCGCAGCATGAGCGCGTCGCGGTTCGCGCTCGGGATCAGCACGCCCTGCTCGCCCGTCAGGCCCTTGGCGGCGCACAGATCGAAGAAGGCCTCGATCTTCTCGTTGATGCCGCCCACGGGCTGGATGCTCCCCTGCTGATCGATGCTGCCCGTCACGGCGAGCTCCTGCCGGATCGGGACGCCGGAGAGCGCGGACAGGAGCGCGTACAGCTCGCTCGACGAGGCGCTGTCGCCCTCGATGGGCTCGTAGGTCTGCTCGAAGACGAGCGAGGCGCCGAACGAGAGCGGGCGGTGCTGGGCGAACCGGGCCGCGAGGAAGCCCGTGAGGACGAGCACGCCCTTGCTGTGGAGCGGGCCGGACATCTCGACCTCGCGCGCGATGTTCACCGGGCCCTCGCGGCCCGGGTAGACGACCGCCGTCACCCGGCAGGGGCGGCCGAACGTCTGCGGGCCGTCGGACAGGACCGAGATGGCGTTGACCTGCCCGACGCGCCGGCCGGTCACGTCGATGCGGATCGTCCCGTCCGAGAGCAGCTCGTGCACGTGGTCGCGGAAATGGCTCCCGCGGCGCCGCGCCGCCTCGAGCGCCTCGTTGACCTCGGGGCCGTCGACCACCTTGCGGCCGCGGCGCTGGGCCCGGTAGCCGGCCTCGGTCGCGACCTCGGCGATGAGCCCGACCTGCGCGCTCACCTTGGTCTGGCTCTCCGCGAGGCGGCCGCCGTGGAAGAGGAGCGCGGTCACGCCGTCGGCCGTGATCGGCGGGAGGCCGCGATCGTGCGCGAAGCCGGCGAGGAACGCGGGGTACGTGAGCAGCGCCTGATCGAGCGAGATCGTCGTCTCGAAGCGCGCCTGCACCTTGAAGAGCTGCGAGAACTCCGGATCGGCGTCGTGCAGGTCCTGGTAGAGCTGCGGGTTCGTGACGAGGACGACCTTCACGTCGATGGGGATCGGCGGGAAGAGCAGCTCCTCCGCCGTGCCGCGGAAGTACGACGGGTTGTGCTCGGGCACGATGAACTTGCCCGCGAGGAGGCAGGCCTTGAGCTGCTCGTAGAGCGCCTCGTTCTTGAGGAGCGCGCCCGCGGGCAGGATGAGGAAGCCGCCGGCCGCCTCGTGGAGGGCGCCCGCGACGGCGAAGCCGGGCTCCGGCGGGAAGCCGGAGTCGGGCGGCGCGTGGGTGCGGCCGAACAGGGCGGTCAGCGTGGGGTAGGGGACGTCGACGACCGGAGCGCCGGAGTCGGGCGTGTGCTCCGTGAGGAGCGTCGGGACGACCACGCCGCGCGGGAGGGTGGCGCCGCCCTCCTCGCCGCGCGCCTCGTCGACGAGCAGGCGGAACTCCTTCGACACGACCGTCTCGACGTCCGCGAGGAAGGCGCTGATGTCATTGCGCCCCTCGAAGCGCGCGCGCACGGGCTGGAAGCAGGCCTTCACCCCGTCGCTGAGCAGCTGCTTCACGACGCCGCGCAGCTCGACGTCGGCCTCGTCCTGCACGGTGGCGAGCCGCATCTCGAACTCCTCGATGGATCCGGCGATGGCGAGCAGCGCCTCGCCGTCCGGCGCGTTGGCGGCGTCCTCGATCGAGGTGATCTGCACCTCGTCCTCGCCGCGCACGAGGTCGAGGCCGAGCTCGCGCGCCGCGGACTTGAGCTGCTCCTCGAGCCGCCGCTCCTCCGCGTTCACCCGGCGCTGGATCTTGCCGCGCGCCTGCTTGAAGCGCTCGCCCTCGGTCGCGCCGCGCAGGGCGTCGACGAGCTTCTCGTGGAGCTCCTCCATCGCCTCGACGAAGGGGCGCCCCTCGCCCGGCGGCAGCGACAGGACCGTCGGCTCGCTCGGGCGGTGCGGGTTCGGCAGGAGGAGGATGTCGTCGGGCGTGGGGCGGCTCGCCGCGATGCGCTTCGCGACGGCGCGCGCGCAGAACGTGCGGCCCGTGCCGGGCGCGCCGACGACGACGACGTGGAAGCGGGGCTGGCGGATGTCGAGGCCGAAGGCGAGCGCGGCGAGGGCGCGCTCCTGCGAGCCGATGCCCGCCGACAGCGGCGCGACCTCCTCCGTCGTGGAGAAGCGGAAGCTCTGCGGCTCTACGATCTTGCGACACTCGCTGGGGGGCAGCTTCCGGGAGACCATGGCGGCGCACCATAGCGCCTTTCGCCGGTCGTTGGCGTGGAGCCCGCCCGGCGAGGCGCCCGCGCGCCGATCGAAGGCCGATGGAGCGCCTCGCCGCCGCCGGGGCGCGCCGCGCGTCACGTGGGGCCGCGCTAGCGCCGCAGGACCAGCACGGGGCACGGCGCCCGGGCGAGCACGTCGCGGATGACGCCGCCATGGTGATCGGCGAGCTGCCCGTGCCAGACCAGCACTACAAGGTCGCTCGCCAGCTGCCAGGCGAGGCGCGCGATCTCCGCCGCCGGCTCGCCCTTGCCGAGGAAGAACCGCGTGGCGACGCCGTGGGGGCAGTGCCCGATCGCGCTCAGGAACCGGGCCAGGAACTCCTCGGTGAACGCGGGCCACTCGTGCTGGGGCTGGTCGACGTAGAGGGGTGCCACCATCGCGCCCGGCTCGGAGGGCACGGGCGTCGACACGGGCGGCCCGTCGTCCGCGGCCTCCCGCGGCGAGGCGCAGCCGACCATCACGATGTCGAGCTCGGCGCCGAGCTTGCGGGCGACCTCCCCGACGGGCGTGATCGCGCTGGCCGTGCTGGGGTTCCCGTCGAGCGGCAGCAGGATGCGCTGGAGCCGCGGCGGGGAGGGCTCCTCGCGGAGGACGACGACGCCGAGCGCGGTGGACTCCAGCGCGCGCGCCGCGAGCTGGCCGACGCCGAAGCGCTCGTCGGTGGGATCGTCGGCGTGCGAGGCCACGATCACGAGCGCGGCCCCGTAGCTCGCCATGGCGGACGCGAGCGCACCGGGCGGATCGTCGCTCGCCTCGACGTCCAGCACCATGCCCTGCAGCGCCTCCGGGGCGATCCCGAAGTGGGCCGGCACCTCGCTCGCGTCGATCGGCTCCGTGGAGAGGCACAGCCCGCGCAGCGGGGCCTCGAGCCCGCGGGCGATGAGCCGCCCGAGCGCGACGGCGCCGAGGTGGGCGCGGCGGCCGTGGAGCGCGACGACCACGCTCCTGCGCTGCAGGCCGCTCTGCGGCGGGCGCTCGTCGGCCCCCTCGAGCGCCTCGTGGGGCAGCTCGGCCGGGGGTGCCCCGAGCCCGACCGGGGACCCGTCGCGTACGGCGCTCAGCATGGCGTGACCTCCTCCCATGGCGTGACGCGGCCGCCCAGCAGCCGCGTCGCATAGCGGCGGCCCGGCTCCGCCAGCACGGCGCAGGCGGGCGCGCCCGCGTCGAGCAGGCAGATCGGCAGCGGCGCGCTCCCCTCCAGCGCGACCTCGACCGCGCCGTCCTCCACGTGGATCTCGAGGGCGCGGCCTCGCCAGGCGATCGGGATCTTGAGGTGCCGCCAGCCCGGCAGGAGGTGCGGCTCGATCCCGATCGCCTCGTCCTCGTCGGGGCACGGCGGCGCGTGGGGGAGCGCCTCCGAGAGCGCGCTCCGCGGCACGCGCGTGACGCCGGCCACGCCGAACGCGACGGCTTGCCAGAGGCCGCCCATGGCGGCGATGTGCACGCCCCCCGCGGCGTTGCCCATCGTGTTGCCGAGGTCGATGTCGGCGGTCTGCTCGAAGTAGCGCTCGGCGTGCGCGTGGAGATCGAGCCGGGCGGCGACGAGCGCGTGGGCGCTGGGGCTCAGCGAGCTGCCGTGGGCGGTGCGCGGCTCGTAATAGAGGAAGTTGTCGCGCCGGGCGCTCGCGGGCACCGCGCTCCAGAGCATCGCGATGAGCTGCACGACGTCCGCTTGCTTCACCACCTGGCTGGCCTGCGTCCGCTCGCGCCCGAGCAGGACGTCGACCGGCGCGCTGCGCACGGCGTAGTCGGCGATGGAGAACGGCGCGAGGCCGAAGTAGCCGGCGAACTGCTCGATCAGGCCGGTCTGCGGGTCGATCCCGAGGAGCAGGCGGCCTGCGACGTCGCACCAGTGGTCGGGCTCGTCGGGCCGGAGGTCGAGCCGCGCGAGCACGTCCGCGCGCGCGGCGTCGCGCCGGACGAGCGCGGCGGCGACGCGGAGGTTGTGCCGCGCCATCCAGTTCGTGAACGCGTTGTCGTCCACGGTCTCGTGGTACTCGTCCGGCCCGATCACCCGCCGGATGTGGGCGTGGCCATCCGGCCCGAGCTCGGCGCGGCTCGCCCAGAAGCGCGCCGTCTCGATCAGGATCTCGGCCCCCTCGCCGCGCTGGAAGTCGAGATCGCCGGTCGCGCGGACGTACGCGTGCACCGCGTACGCGACGTCGGCGCTGATGTGGTGCTCCTGCTCGCCGGAGAGCACCCGGACCACCTCGCCGAACGGCGTGACGACGAGCGGCGGCGTCGTCTCGTCGCCCGTGTCCGCCGACTCCCACGCGTAGAGCGCGCCCTCGTAGCCGAGCACCTTCGCCTTGCGGCGCGCGCCGGCGAGGGTGCGGTGCCTGTAGAGGAGCAGCGCGCGGGCGGCCTCGGGGTAGCAGTGCGTGTAGAACGGGACGAGGAAGGTCTCGGTATCCCAGAAGACATGGCCGCGGTACGCCTCCCCGCTGAGCCCGCGCGCGCCGATCGAGCAGCGCGGGTCGTCCGGGTTCACGGCGCCGATGAGGTGGTACAGGGCGAACCGGAGCGCCCGCTCGATCCTGGGGGCGCCGTCGATCTCGACGTCGGCGTGGCGCCATCGCTCCGCCCACGCCCGCGTGTGCTCGCCGAGCACGTCGGCCATGGCGCGGCGCGACAGCTCGTCCTGGAGCGCCTGGCCCGCCTCGCGCGGCGCGGGCGTGTCGCGCGACGTGTGCAGCGTCGTCGTCCGGAAGAGGCGGCGCGGCTCGGCGACGCGGACGCCGACGTCGCACCGCTCGGCGATGGATCGCGCGCCCGTCGTGCGCTCGCAGCGCGCGCCCTCGAGGGCCTCGAGCGGGGGCGAGCTCTCCGCGGCCTGCTCCGGGAGCTCGCGCAGGTGCGAGGTCATCGCGGTCACGAGCCCGCCGTGCGTGTGCCCGACGAGCAGCAGGCTCTTCGCGCCCGCGTCCGCCGCGAAGCCGGCCCAGTGCGCCGCGCCGCTCGCGCTCTTCACGTCGCCGCTCAGGATCGCGTCGACGCGGATCGTCCCGGTGAAGTTGAGGGGGGTGATGCTGAGCGCTTCCATGAGGACGTGGCGGTTCGCGAGCGACGCCGCGTGGAGCGTGTGCAGGTGCGTGAGGTGGCCTCCCTCGCCGCGCCGCAGGCACTCGCGCAGCAGCACGCCCCGCCGCATGTCGAGGGCGCGGCGGTGGTGCAGCACGCCGCTCGTCTCCGCGGAGAACGACTCGCCCTCGATGGCGACGCTCAGCCGGCCCCAGTCGGGGGCGATGACGAGCTCCGGCACGCGGCTCACGTCGGCCGAGGGCTCGAAGGCGCCGGCGATGAACGTCGCCGGCCGCGACACGCTCGAGCCCTCCGGCAGCGACGCGCGCGAGCCGAGGTAGCCGTTGGCGATCGCGAGCAGCGACTCGATCTCGTGCTCGCGCGCGACGTCGAACCCTGGCTCCTCGATGAGCCACGCGGCGTCTCGGGGCGCCGCGAGCGACCCGAGCTCGCCCTCGAGATCCCGCTGGAGCGCGAGGATCTCGTGGAGCCGCTGCGCGCCGGCCGTCGCGTGGACGGCGCCCGCGAGCTCCGGCGCGCCGCGGAGGCCGCGCGCCGCGGAGGCCGCCGCACCGTCGAGTGATTCGAGTGATTCGAGTGATTCGAGTGATTCGAGTGATTCCGGCGAGATCGCGAGCCGATCGTGCGGCTCGATGCGGAGCGGCGCGATCACCTGAGCGAGCAGCGCGGCGACGGCGGAGCGCCCGTCCGGCTCCGCGCGGGCGGCGAGCGCGACCGCGGCGCCGCGGCGATCGAAGCCGTGGAGCTCCGCGCCGTCCAGCGAGCCGAGGAAGAGCCGCCTGCAGTTCTCGGCGCGCACGCCGCGAGCGAGCCGCCGCGCGAGGTGGGGCATGGCATCGTCGGTGAAGAGCGCCACGCGCACCCCCATCGCGAGCAGCGCGTCGAGCAGCGCCGCGGCGCCGTCGGCCGCCTCCCCGAGGAGGCCCGCGTCGATCGCGATGAAGCGGAAGCGGTGGTGCAGCTCGGCCGGCAGCTTGATCGCGGCCGCAGGCGCGTTCGCGATGGCGGGGCTGCCCGATCCGCCTCGCACGAGGACGGCTGGCCCGGTGGCGCTGTCTTCTACGCGCAGCGACGACATCCTCGGCTCCTCCTCGGGGCCAGGGGACGCGAGGAGCGTGCCGCCGCGCCTGTGCGAGCCGGGATCGGGGGGCCGCGGCGCCGGTGCGCTAGCGTTGCACGGCGCCGGTCAGGCGCTCGAGCACGACGAGGAGCCGGTCGACGTCGAAGGGCTTCGCCAGCACGCCGGCCACGGCGCCGCGGATGTTGGGCTCGTTCACGCCGGAGAGCAGGAGGACGGGCACCTCGACGCCCGCGGCGGCGAGCGCGGCGAGGAACTCCTCGCCGGTCATCTCGGGCATCACGTAGTCGAGCAGGACCGCCCGTGGCCGCGCGCCGCGGGCGAGGCGATCGAGCGCTTCCAGCGGCCGCGTGAAGCCCTGAACGCGGTAGCCCTCGTCGGAGAGCAGGTCGAGCAGCGACTCGACGAGGGCGGGGTCGTCATCGACGACGAAGATCTCCGCGGCCGCGCGCGGCGAGGGCGAGGTGGCGGCCGGGCCGGGAGCGGGGACCGGCGAGCTCATCGTATTTCCCTGGATCGCTGGCCATTCCGGCGCATGAGGCGCGCGAAGGATACCAGACGGTTGCCGCGACCGCATGCGCAGGCCGCTCTGGGCGCATCGTTGCACCTTCCGTCACGTCCTGCGTTGCGCATTCCACGCCGCGCGGATCTCCGTCGAGCTCCGAAACTCGCTCAGGACGGAGTTTTCCTCACCAATTGGGCTTGCCGCCGCGCCGCTGCTTGCAGATCGTTGAGCACCTGATACCCCTGTAAGGTTCCTCCCAGGACGACCCGAGCAGCTTGACTTGAACTGCTCACGGGTATCGAATTGTGGTCTGAAGGACACTCCAATCCCCCTGTGGTCATCATGGCGGAAACCCCTGCTAGCAAGCTGCACATCTATCTGATCGACGATCACCCCGTCGTTCGCGAAGGCTTCGCTCGAGCGCTCTCGGACGAGCCCGACATGGTCGTCGTGGGCCAGGCCGGGACGGCGGCCGACGCCCTGCGCGAGACGGCGAGCTGCAAGCCGGACGTCGTGCTCGTCGATCTCAACATCCCCGACCGGGACGGCATCGAGCTCCTCGGGGCGCTGAGAGCGCAGCTGCCGCAGGCGAAGCTCCTCGTGTTGAGCGGCTATGACGACGAGTTCCGCGTCGCCGAGGCGCTCCGCGCGGGCGCGCAGGGGTATCTCGTGAAGACCTCGAAGCTCGAGGAGGTCATCGAGGGCATCCGCCGGATCGCGACCGGGGGAGCGCCGCTCTCCTCGAGCATCGCGGGGGCCGTGGTGCGCGCGATGCGCAAGCCGGCGAGCGAGGGCTCCGGTGGTCTCGACGCGCTGACGCCGCGCGAGCGCCAGGTCCTGCGGCTGCTCGCGGCCGGCGTGTCGACGCGCGAGACGGCCGCGCGGCTGACGATCAGCCCGAAGACGGTGGAGACCCACCGCGTGCGCATCTACGCGAAGCTCGGGTGCAAGAGCGCGGTCGAGCTGACCCGCATCGCGGTCCGCACCGGGCTCATCGAGGCGTAACCGCCCGCTGTCGCGCGGGGCGCTGCCCGCTCGCTGCGCGGGTGGGGCGCTACGGTTTCCGCCCCTTTCTCGGCTTCTTCGTCTGCGCTTCCTTCTCGGTCTCGGTGGCCTTCGGGGCCTGGCTCGCGCCTGATCGATCCTTCGCCGCCTCGAGCAGGCGATCGATCCGCACGCCGTCGATGGTGAGCCCGTCGATCGCGCAGCCGACGATCTCGACCTCGCGGAGGTCCGACCCCTCGAAGCGAGCGCCGCGCAGGCTCGCGTCGGACCAGCGGGTCGCGGCGGCGTCGGCGTTGTCGATGCGCGCGCCGGCGAGCGAGATGTCGTCGAGCGAGGCGCCGGCGAGGGTCGCGTTGTGCAGGCGCGCGTCGTGCAGGTCGACGTCGTCGAGCTCGGCCCCCGCGAGCGAGACGTTGTGCAGGCGCGCGTCGTGCAGGTCGACGTCGTCGAGCTCGGCCCCCGCGAGCGAGACGTTGTGCAGTCGCGCGTCGCGCAGGTCGACGTCGTCGAAGCTGGCCCCGGCGAGCGCCGCTCCGTGAAACCGCGCGGGCTTCGCCGGCTGGATGCGCTCGTCTTCCGTGGCGTCCGCGCTCGGCGGCGCGATGGGGGGCTTCTTGGCCATGGGTCCATGCTAGCGCTAGGCGCAGGCCGCGCGCTCGCGCGGTCCGGAGAGCCATGAACGCACACGACGGCTTCGTGCCCCACCACGCCCTCGTCTCCGCCCCCTCCGCGGCGCCTGCCCGCTGGATGCTCGTGCTGCACGGCATCTTCGGCTCGGGCGCCAACTGGCGCACCTTCATCCGACGCCTCGCCGAGGCGCAATCCGCCGGGGGCGCGCCTGACGCAGCCGCCCGGCCGTGGGGGTTCATCCTTGTCGACCTGCGGGCCCACGGCATGTCGCAGAGCCCGCCTGCGCCCCACACCATCGCGGCGGCCGCGGAGGATCTGCTCCGGCTGGGCGACCGCCTCGGCCTCGATATCCGCGGCGTGATGGGCCATTCGTTCGGCGGCAAGGTGGCGCTCGCCTACCTCGAGCGACGGCCGACGGGGATCGAGCGCGGCTTCATCCTCGACGCCGACCCGAGCGCCAGGCCCGCCGGCGAGAGCGGATCGGAGAGCCCCGGCGTGCTCGAGATGCTCCGCGCGATCCCGCAGCCGATCCCGTCGCGCGAGGCGTTCCTCGAGGCGGTGCACGCCGCCGGGTTCAGCCGCGGCATCGCGGACTGGCTGGCGATGAACGTCCGCCGCGAGGGCGACGGCTTTCGCATCCGGCTCGACCTCGACATCCTGGACGCGCTGCTCACCGACTATTTCGCCCGCGATCTGTGGCACGTCCTGGAGGACCCGCCGGCGCCGGCCGGCCCGGGCGTGGAACCGCGGCGCATCCATGTCGTGCTCGGCGGCCGGTCCGCCTCGATCTCGCCGGCCTCGCGCGGCCGCTTCGAGGCGCTCGCGGCGCGCGCGCCCTGGCTCTCGGTCCACGTCCTGCCGCGCGCCGGCCACTGGCTCCATGTCGACGATCCGGAGGGCCTCTTCGACGTGATCCGGGCGGCCCTGTGATCGGGCGCCGTGGACCCCGCGCGTGCCCCTGGACCAGGCTTCCCGCCCGGCTTTTCATCCGCTATCGCCCGGAGGACCTATGCGCATCGCGTCCTGGAACGTGAACTCCATCCGCACGCGGCTCGAGCAGCTCACGAGCTGGCTGGTCCGCGCCGCGCCCGACGTCGTTTGCATGCAGGAGACGAAGGTCGAGGACGGCAGCTTCCCCGAGGCCGCGCTCTCCGAGGTGGGCTATCGCTCGGTCATCTTCGGCCAGAAGTCCTACAACGGGGTCGCGATCGCCACGCGCTTCGGCCTCTCGGTCGACGACGTGAAGAAGGGCCTCGACGGCGACGAGCAGGACGTCGCCCGGCGGATGCTGGCGGCGACGATCGAGGGGATCCGGGTCATCAACGTCTACGTGCCCAACGGCCAGGCGGTGGGCACGCCGGCCTTCGCGTACAAGCTCGCGTGGCTGGAGCGGCTGCGGAGCGAGCTCGAGGCCCGCTACCGCCCGGATCAGCAGATCATGATCTGCGGCGATTTCAACGTAGCGCCCGAGGCGATCGACGTTGCCGAGCCGAAGAAGTGGGAGGGGCAGGTGCTCTTTCATCCGGACGAGCGGGCCGCGCTGGGCCGCCTGATGGAATGGGGGCTCGTGGACGCGTTCCGCGCCTGCCACCCCGCCAAGGAGGCCTACAGCTGGTGGGATTACCGGATGGGCGCGTTCAGGCGCAACAAGGGCCTCCGCATCGATCTCGCGCTGGTGACGCGCCCGCTCGCCGCGCGGTGCACCGATGTGTCGATCGACACGCGCCCGCGGGAGCTCCAGCGCCCGTCCGATCACGCGCCGGTCGTTGTGGAGATCGCGGACGGCGACGCGCCGCCCGGGGTCGCGCCGGGGGCCTGAGCGCCGGAGGGCGTCAGCGGGAAGGCACGCCGTAGATGTCCGGTTCCGTCGCCGCGGGCGCCGCGGAGTCGAGGGCCTTCTTCGGTTCGTCGGCGGCGCACGCGGGGCGGGCCAGCGACTCCTCGATGCAGGCGCCGCGCATCGACGGGGGGCACATCACGCGGATGTGGAAGTGGTCGTTGTGCAGGTCGGCGTCCCTCGGGCTCATCATCGCGGCCGCGGCCCGGGCCCGGAGGTCTGCCGGGACGCGCTTCTTCGCGGCGTGGGCGAGCAGCCGCGCCCGCAGCGCGTCGGTCACGAAGAGGTATTTGACGCCCGCCTGCCGATCCTCGAGCAGCGCCTGGACGAGCGCCCAGTTGCGGGCATCGTCGAACCGCGCGCCGGGGAGGCCGATGGCGTTGCCCTCGTCGTCGAACGCCACGAACCGGTCCGTGCGGAGGTTCTTGCCCTTCGAGTTGACGACGTAGAAACCGACGTCGGCGTCGCGCCCCGTCTGGTGGGAGTTGTGCCCGTCGAGCGCGCCGCCCGCCCTGGCCGAGAGGTCGCCGACGAGCAGCGCGGAGTCGCCGTGCTTCTTGGCCACCTGGAAGGCGGCGCGCCGCAGGGTCTTCACGAGCACGGGCAGCCCCCATGTCCTGGCGCCCTCGCGCGTCTTGAGGTGCCTCGACGATCGGAGCCGCACGGCGCCGGTCAGCCGCCCGCGGTTGGGAGCGCCCTTCGACAGCGGCTTCCGCTCGTCGGCGCCGGCGTCGGTGCCGCCGCGCTCCGCGCGGGACGCTTCGTCGCGTCTCGCCGCGCGCTTCTTGCCGGCGCGCTCCTTGGCCTTCTCCTTGGCTCGGGCGCTGCGCGCCGCCCGCGTTTCGCCTTTGCCGTCGGCCGAGCTCCGCCGCGCGGCGGGGCGCTTGTTCTGCGGCCTCTTGCCCGGCTGCTGCTCGGCCGCGGCCGGCTGCGCGCCCGCGGCGGGGGCGCCCTGGGCCGGCGCGGCGAGCGAGAGGGCGAGGAGGAGCGCGGCGAGGGGGCCTCGCGACGCGAGGCAGCGCCGAGAGAGCGGGCGGAGCAGCGGCATGACGGGGCAGGACCCTACCTTGCGGCGCCGCGGACAGAGAACTTCTTTCACAGCCGGCCGGGCAGGGCGCAGCCGCGCCGGGAGCAGGAGAGCAGGAGGCAGCCGCCCCGGGCCCGGCGCCGCCGCGTCGGCCCAGGCGCGCCCGGGAGGGCGTGCCGCTGGCTGGCCGTGGCCGCGCGGCGGGTGACGGTGGACGACGGTGCGCCTCACGGGGGAGGAGCCCCGATGTACCCGGCACGCACGTCCGTCCGGGCTCTGCGGAGTGAGGCGGCCTAAAAATTGCGCATCATGTCGCTACAACGCCTTGACATATCGCCGCCGGTGCGGTTAGAAGCGTTCCGCGAGCCCCGCCGAGGGGCGAGCAGGAGCGCCCGTAGCTCAGCTGGATAGAGCGTCGGACTTCGAATCCGAAAGTCGCCTGTTCGAATCAGGCCGGGCGTGCCGGGCTCAACGGGCGACTCAAGCGTTCCGGCGAGATCCCGGGAGCCGTTCCAGGTTTAGTCGGTTTGACAATTCACTCGGGCCATTAGCTCAATTGGTAGAGCAGTGGACTCTTAATCCATTGGCTGAAGGTTCAAGTCCTTCATGGCCCACCAAGGATACGATGAGGATTTCGCGATCCTCATCCAGACCGAGCTGCTCCGCTGGACGATTCGTCGAGCGGACGGACCAGCCCGGTCGGTGATCTGGAAAGCACCTGGCCGAAGCCGTCGCGTACCTGCTCGGCCTTGCCGGGGTAGCCCTCCGTCGTCGTGAACGACGTGTGGCCGGCCCGGCTCTTGAGCTTGAGCGGGCCGCCCCCGCGCCGACCATGTTCGGCAGCCCGTGACCCATCTGCATCATCACGTGGTGGGTCATGTGGCAGTGCACGGCCCAGTCGCCAGGCTCCTCCGGGACGAGCTCGATGACCCGCGTGCTGCCGACTGGAACCAGGACGGTGGTCTCCGGGTACTGCGCGGACGCGGGCACATACCAACGCGCGCCTGGTTCCAGGCGGACGGCGTGAGCGCTCTGTTCCGGGCTGCACCTCGCGGACGCGGGGGAGCCGGCGGCATTCCACCGCCGGCTCGATCCGCCGACTGCGCCGGGTTCCAGAGAATCTTCTACCGACGCTACGCGACGCGGGCGCCTCAAGGCGCTCCGGCGCAGACTCCGCGTTCTCCCGCGACACCTCCGCATTCACGCGGCGCCACGCCGGCGAGGTTGACCTCTTCGCCGGCCGCGCTGTCCCGGGCGCGCGCCAGGCGCTCGGCAGAGCTGCGGCCGAACTTCAGGAACACCGCCGGCGTGACCACGATATCGAGCAGCGTCGACGAGAGCAGGCCGCCGAGGATCACGACCGCCACGGGCTGGAGGATCTCCTTGCCCGGCTGGCCCTTCGACAGCGCGATGGGCACGAGCGCCAGCGCGGCGGTGAGCGCGGTCATCAGCACCGGGACGAGGCGTTCGAGCGAGCCGCGGACGATCATCGCCTCACCGAACGACTCGCCCTCTTCCTTCATCAGGTGGATGTAGTGGGAGATCATCATGATGCCGTTGCGCGACGCGATGCCGCACAGCGTGATGAACCCGACCAGGGTCGCGACCGAGAGGACACCGCCGGTCAGAACGACGGCGAGCACGGAGCCGACCAAGGCGAGCGGGATGTTCAGCAGGATCTGGAGCGCCACCGTCCACGAGCGGAACTGCGAGTACAGGACCACGAGCATCCCGGCGAGGCTCGCGATCGAGAGCAGCCCGATGAGCCGCGACGCCGAGCGTTGGCTCTCGAATTGCCCGCCGTAGGTCGCGTAGTAGCCCGGCGGTTTGGGGATGGCGTCCACGGCGCGCTGGATATTGCTCACGACCTGCTCCAGATCGCGCCCAGCCACGTTGGCGGAGACCACGATCCGCCGCTGCGTGTCGTCGCGGCTGATCTGGTTCGGCCCCATGCTCTCCGTCACGTTGGCGAGGTCGGACAGCGGCACCTTTGCGCCGCTGGGCGTATCGACCAGCGTGCGCCGCAGGACGTCGATGTCCTCGCGGAGCTCCGGCGGGTACCGCAGCACCACATCGATGGTCCGCTGGCCCTCCAGGATCTGCGTGACGGTGCTGCCCGCGAGCGCGAGCTCGAGCAGCTCGGCGAGCTGGCCGGCGTTGACGCCGAGCTGCGCCGCGCGCTCTCGGTTCACCTTGATGGCGATCTGCGGGATGAGCACCTGCTGCTCGATCTGCAGATCCTTCACCCCCGCGACGCCCTGCATGGCGTCGCGCGCCGCCTTCCCGAGGCGCCGCAGCTCACCGAGATCCTCGCCGAAGATCTTCACGGCGACCTGCGCGCGCACGCCCGAGAGCAGGTGGTCTAGACGGTGCGAGATCGGCTGGCCCACGTTGATTGCGACGCCCGGGATCTTGTCGAGCTGGTCGCGGATGTTGCCGAGGATCACCTCATGCTCCCGCTCGGACGCCCGGAGGTCGACGTCGATCTCCGTGTAGTGGACCCCCTCCGCGTGCTCATCGAGCTCGGCCCTGCCGGTCCGCCGCCCGGTCGACACCACCTCGGGAACCTGATGAATCAGCTGCTCGGCGAGCGTGCCGAGACGGCTCGACTCGGCGAGCGACGTGCCCGGCCTGGCGATCACGTTGACGGTGAGCGTTCCCTCGTTGAACGGTGGCAGGAACTCGCCCCCGAGGAACGGTACCGTCGCCGCGGCGGCGAGGACCAGCGCGCCCGCCGCCGCCATGACAGCCCCGGGGTGCCGCAGCGACACACCGAGCACGCGCCGGTCCGCGGCCTTGAGCTTGCGCACCAGCCATCCGTCCTCGTGACTCATCCGCTTCATGGAAGGCAACAGATACGAGCAGAGCGCGGGTGTGACCGTCAGGGATACAACCAGCGACGCGAGGATCGACACGATGTAGGCGATCCCGAGCGGGGCGAAGAGCCGCCCCTCGATGCCGCTCATGGCGAACAGGGGGACGAAGACCAGGACCACCACGATCGTCGCGAAGACGATGGAGCTGCGGACCTCGCTCGACGCGTCGCGGATGACATCCATCGCGGGCCGCGGGGAGGCGAGCGCCCTGTTCTCGCGCAGGCGCCGGAACACGTTCTCCACGTCGACGATGGCGTCGTCGACGAGCTCGCCGATCGCCACGGCGAGCCCGCCCAGCGTCATCGTGTTGACCGACAGGCCGAAGGCCCGGAAGACGAGCGCGCTCACGATGAACGAGAGCGGGATGGCGGTCAGCGTGATCGCGGTCGTCCGGAAGTTGAGCAGGAACAGGAACAGGACGATCGTGACCAGGATCGCGCCGTCGCGCAGCGCCTCGACCACGTTGTGGACCGCGCTCTGGATGAAGGTCGCCTGCCGGAAGAGGCGCGGGTTGATGGTGACGCCCGCGGGCATCGACCTCTGCAGCTCGGCAACGGCCCTGTCGATGCTGCCGGTGAGCGCGACGGTATCGGCGCCCGGCTGCTTCTGCACCGAGAGGATCACGGCGGGCTTGCCGTCGATCGACCCGTCGCCGCGCTTGATGCGCGCGGCCTCTTGCACCGTGGCGACCTGCGCCAGGGTGACCGGCGTCCCGTTCCGCATGGCGATGACGGTCGCGGCGATGTCCGCTTCGGTCCGGGCGCGGCCGAGCGTGCGGACGAGGAACTCCAGCCCCCGCCGGTCGACGTATCCGCCGGTGGCGTTGGCGTTCGCGCCGGTGAGGGCGCGGGAGATCTCGTCGAGCGACACCGCCGCCGCCGCGAGCTTGGCCGGATCGACCGTGACCTGGATCTGGCGCACCTCGCCGCCGATGGGGATCACCTGCGCGACCCCCGGGATCGTGAGCAGCCGCGGCCGGATCACCCAGTCGGCCTGGGTCCGGAGGGTCATGGGCGAGACCCCCTCGCCCTGCACCCCGATCAGCAGGATCTCCCCCATGATCGAGGCGACGGGCCCCATCTGCGGCGTGACGCCTTCCGGGAGCTGCTCCGTCACCGTGGCGAGGCGCTCGGCGACGAGCTGTCGGTCGCGGTAGATGTCTGTGGACCAGTCGAACTCGACGTACACGACGCTCAGCCCGACGCCCGACGTGGAGCGCACGCGCTCGACGCCGGGGGCGCCGTTCATCACCCGCTCGAGGGGCACCGTGACCAGCGTCTCCACCTCCTCGGGCGCCAGCCCCGGGGCCTCGGTCATGAGCGTGACCGTCGGCCGATTCAGGTCAGGAAAGACGTCGATCGGGAGCTTCAGGAGCGAGTACGTCCCGTAGACGAGCACCAGCGCCGCCGCGGCGATGACGAAGAGGCGGTTCCTGAGGGAGAAGCGGATCAGGGTGTCGAACATGGTCCGTGCTAGCCCCCCGCGGCGAGGAGGACGGCCATGGCGCCCTCGACGACCACGCGCTCTCCCGCCGTCACGCCCGCCGTGATCCCCACGGCGCCGGCGGATTTCGGCCCGATCGCGACCGCGCGCAGCTCGAACGTCTCGGGGCCGGTCTTCACGACGACCGTGGGCGTGCCGCTGCGATCGAGCAGCGCCGGCACCGGGACCACGACGCTCTCGATGGACGCGCTCCCCGACATGCTGATGTTGGCGAGCGCGCCGACCCGCGCGCGCCGGTCCTTGTTGGCGAACTCGAAGAGCGCCTGCACGGTGCGGGTCGCCGGGTCGACGAGCGACGCGACCGCGAGGCGCCTGGCCTCGAAGCGCGTTGCGGGATCGGTGACGAGCGTCACCTCGGCGCGATCGCCCGCGAGGCGTGCCGCGTCCGCCTCCGGGATGCGCGCGTCGACCCAGAGCGTCGCGAGGTCGACGATGCGCCAAAGCTCGGTCCCCTCCGCGACCTGGGCGCCCGGGCTCACCCGGCCGGAGACCACCGTCCCGTCGATCGTCGCGCTGAGCTTCTGTGCTCCCGCCCCGCCCGCGAGCACCCCGACGTCCGCCCGGGCGCGCGCGACCTCGGCCCGGGCGATCTCCACCTCGGCCTCGGCGGCCTGGATGTCCTTGTCGGCGACGATGCCCTTGAGCTCGCGGCGTCGCGCGACCTCGCGCTCTGCCAGCCCGAGCCGCGCCTCGGCTGCGGCCACCCGGGACGCGGCGTCGCTGCGCGACAGCCCGAGCTGCGCGCTCTCCGCGCCGCCCAGGCTCGGCCTGAAGGTCCCGAGGAGCTGGCCTTTCTTCACCTCGTCGCCGAGCCGCAGGAACCCGCCCTCGGGCGGGAAGAGGCGGCCGGACGTCGGGGTCACGACGGCCAGCTCGCCGGCGGGGCGCGCGATCACCGTGCCGATCTGCCCGAGGCTCGTGGCCAGCGCGCCGCGCTTGGCGCGCTCCGTGCGCAGCCCGAGCAGGAACTGGGTCTCGATCGGCACGCGGGCCACGTTCGGGTCCGCCGCGGCGCTGGCTGCGGGCTTCGCGGGCGCGCTGTGGTCCTCGCCGCCGTGCGCGTCGGCGCGCTCCCCGAGGCCCGTGACCGCGAGGGCCGAGGCGATGGCGAGCGCGGCGGTGATGGCGCTGACGGTGGGCGGACGGGCGCGGCTCACGAGGCCACCTGCGGGAGCGCGGAACGATCCTCGGGGCGAAGGGTGGGGGCAGGCGGTTTCCGTCGCGAGCGCCGCCCGAGCGCATACCCGATCCCGCCGCTGAGCGCGGCGAGCGCTCCCGCGGCCGCCGCCAGACCGCCGAGGGGCACCTCCCGGCCCGGCGTCATCCCGGTCGGCGCGGCGGCGGGTTCGATGGCACCGAAGCGCAGGTCCCCGACGAGCACGAGGTCGAAGGCGTCCCCGGCCTCGACCGACACGACCCCGTTGGCGGTTGCTCCCTCCGGGGCCGCGGGGAGCGCGACCTCATAAACACCGGCGGCCGCCGTCTTCCCCGCGTCCGCGGCGAACGTCAGCCCCCCCTTCAGCTCGAGGCGGACACGCGCGCCCTCGACCGGCGCGCTGGAGTCGGCCCGGGCGACGTAGACGCGCGCGGGCAACGGTCCCTCCGCCTTCTTGGCCGGGTATTTGATGACGACCGAGAACACCGCCGTTTCCCCTGACACGACGTGCTCTGTCCCGGTGCTCGCGGCGCTCGGCGCGGCCGGTGCCGCATGATCCTCGCCGCCGTGCGCGGAGACGCGCGGGACCGACGCAACGATCGCGAGCGCCACGGCACAGGCGAGGTGCTTCTTGTGCATCATGGTTCTTCTCCGAGCGCGCGGGACAGCTCCGCGCGGGCTTTCAGGTAGGCGGCGCGCGCCTCGAGGATCTGGACGCGCGCCCGGGCGACGCGCTCGGCGCTGGCGAGGGTGTCGAACAGATCGACCTGCCCTGCTGCGTAGCCCTTCTCGACCATCGCCTGCGCCTCGTCGAGCCGGGGAGCGATGGCCTGCCACCGCGCGAGGGCCGCCCAGCTCGCGTCGGCCGCGGACTTCGCGCGTGTGACCGCTGCGCTGATCTGTCGGGCAGTGATCGCGCCCTGCTCGCTGGCGGAGCTCGCGTCGGCGAGCGCGCGGGCTCGCTCGGCCTGGTTCCGGTCGAAGAACGGCAGCGGCACGGACAGCGTGATCTGAAGCTGCGTGCGCTCGTGCCGGGCGCCGCTCGCCCCGTCCGGGCTGACCGGCGAGGCCTCGCGCTCCTCCCGCTCCGTCTCGACCCCGAGGCCCACGGTGGGCTCTGGGAGGGCAGCGCGTGCGGCGAACGCGCGCCGTGCCTCGGCCTCTCCCAGCCGAGCCCGCCAGAGCCCGACCTCGGGCCGGCGGCGGAGCGCGGCGGCCACGAGCGCGTCGCGGCCACGGCCGTCTGGCGGCCGCACGGGCTCCTCCGCGACCCGGAGGGACGAGGGATCCGCGGCGGCGATGATCACCCCGACCCGCGCCTGCGCCCGCGCGAGCTCGGCCTGCGCGCCGGCGAGCTCGGTCATTGCACCGGCGCTCTCGGCGCTGGCCAGGATCGCCTCCAGATCCGACCGCTCACCGGCGCGGGAGGCCGCCGCGGTGCCAGCGGCGATGCGCTCGAAGACCCGGTCGAGCTCGGTCCAGACGGCGAGCTCGCGCTGCGCTCGCTCGAGCTCGATGAACGCTTCGGCCGTCTCGGCGAGCCCGTCGAGCTTCAGCACCGCCCCCTCAAGCTCAGCGACGGCGACCTTCTGCTGGCCGGCATCCGCCGCCGTGGCCGCGACCCCGAAGACGTCGAGCTCTTGTTCGATGCCGACCGAGAACGTCCGCTGCTCCGGGTGTCCGAACGGGGCGCCGAGGTCGACGCCCCCCGTGAGCACGGGGTTCGTGCGGGGCCAGCGCCCTGCGCCGGCCGCCTCCGCGCGTGCCGCGCGCGTCCCCTGCTTCGCCTCCACGGCCGCGGGCGACCGCGCGGCGGCGCGCGCCTTCACCTGGGCCCACGTCAGCGTCTCGCTGCGGGCGTAAGGCGCGGGCACGAGCGTCAGCGCGGCAGCCAGGGCCGCGAACATCGCGCGTCGGCTCCGGTGCAGGCGCCCGCTCGCCATCTCAGTGCCCCTCGTGTCCCGTGTGGGCGTCATGTCCCGCCCCCTGATGACCCTCGAGGTGGAACGCGAACCGGAGCGAGGTCGCGGTTCCTCCGGCCGGCGTGATGCTGAGCACCCCGTCCACGTGGTCCTGCTTGAACGGGTCGATCTTGCCCCGCAGGACATCGGCCTTCTCGTCATAGGCGAGCTCTACCTCCTTCGCCCCTGCGACGACGGGGCGGAGGCTCGCCGTGACGCCCTTCGCGGAGCGAGGCTTCTCGGCCGTGTCCAGCATCCAGACCGTGATGTCGCCGGTCTTCTCGAGCTTCACCTCGACATGGCCGCCTGCGAGCGACTGGACGACGCCGCCGTGGGGTGAGCCGTGGGCGTGGTCGCCCGCCGGGTGGTCGGCGGGTGCGTTGGCGAAGGCCGCTGTCCCCCCGGCCGGCACCGTGAGCGTCATCTTCATCGGCGCGTTGCGGACCTTCAGGTCCCAGGTGTAATCCGCGTTGTCCGGCGCCGGGCCTTTGGCCGAGAGCGAGCCCTTCGCCTCGTTCGGCGCGAGCGTCAGGGTCTGCTTCTCGCCCTTGCCCTTGGGCTCGATCGTGATGGTGCCGGTCACGTCCTTCGGCGGGATCGGCGTCCTCACTGCGTCGCTGGCGTAGAGGTCGATGGCGCCGTCGGCCCCGATCACGACCTCGACGTGGTTGTCGCCCTCCATCGTGACCAGGCCGCCGTGACGGGCGTTGTGATCCGCGTGGGGGCGCGCGCTCGCGGCATGGTCGTGGGGCGCCTTCGTGGGCGGCGGCGCCGCGGCCGGAGCCTGTGTCGAGGCGGCTTTTTCGCGGTCATGGCCAGGTGTCTCCTTCGTGGAGCAGGCCACAAGCGGGATCGAGACGAGCAAAGAGAGAAGGATTTGGCGCATCGTGCTTTCCTGGAACCGAGGTTCTTGCCCTGGAGAGCAGGACCCTGAGCAATGAGCGCGCCAAGCCGCCGCGCGCAGGAATCCCGGGCTTCTGCGCGGCGTCCGGTCCTCGCGGTGACCTTGACGGTCACGAATTTGTGACCGGCTCGGTCACAGGCCGTCCCTCCACCGGGCCGGAAACCACGCCGGTCGGGCCTGATCGGCGGCTCTGCGCGCAGTCAGCGCTCCGATTGCGGCCCCGGTACGCGGCTTGCGAGGATGCCCCCGTCCATGGCTCCGCCCCCCGTTCCGCAGCGCCTCTATCGACTCCGCCGCCGGCTGCGCCTGGTCATCAGCCTCCTCGTCGCCCTGGTCGTCGTGAGCGGCATCTCCACCGTGCTCACCGGCCTCGCGTCCCGTCGCGCGATCCTGGAGGCCCACGACCTCGAGGTGGCCTCGCGCCGGGCTGCGCTGCTCAGCGTCACCGCGCGCGAGCAGTACATCCACGAGGCGCACACGATCATCCTGCGCGACCGCTCGCACGTCGAGCACCACGATGCCTGGGTGAGCGAGCTCGGCGAGAAGCTCGCCGAGCTACGGCCCGGCCTCGACGCCGAGACGGCCACGATGCTCGACGACATCGGGAAGACGAGCCGCGAGCTCAGCCAGCTCTTCTCCACGGCCATCCTCCCCGCCATCGATCGGCAGGACTGGCACGAGGTTCACCACGCGCATGACCGCGCGAACGCGCTCGTCGACCGGATGACGGAGCACGCGGACAGCCTGGCGCGTCATTTCGACGAGCGCGCCATGGCCGCGGAGCGCCAGGCTGAGCAGTTCATCCGGTTCGCCTTGATCCTCGCGACGGCCGTCTGTGCGCTCGCCGCGGCGCTCGCCTTGATCGCCGGGCGCAAGCTCTGGAGCTCCTTCTCCACGCCGCTCTCGTCGCTCGAGCGCGTCGCCGAGCGCGTCACCGCGGGCGATCGCAGCGCCCGTGTCGAGCCGGTCGCAGCCGTGGAGCTCGCGGCGGTGGCCGACGCGTTCAACCGCATGCTGGACGCACTGTCGCGCACCGAAGCCGACCTGGTCGCCTCGGAGCGGCTGGCGGCGATCGGCCGCGTCGCCGCGGGCGTCGCGCACGAGATCAACAACCCCATCGCCGTGATCCGCGGCTACGTGAAGACGATGGCGAAGGAGGCGGAGAAGCCCGAGCTCCGCGAGGAGCTCTCGATCCTCGATGAGGAAGCGGCGGCCTGCCAGCGGATTGCGGAGGAGCTGCTCATGTACGCGCGCTCTCCGATCCTCTCGCCGCGCCCCGTGCAGGCGGAGGAGCTCCTCATGGACGCGGCCTCGCACTGCGACGGCGGGCCGGGGCGGCGCGACCAGGCCCCGCTCGTGGACGCCGAGCCGTCCTTCATCAACGTGGATCCGCTCCGGATCCGGCAGGTCATCGTCAACCTCGTGGCCAATGCGCGCGAGGCGACCTCTGGAACCTCGGAACGTGAAGAGGTCATCGTGCGCGGACGGCGGCAGGACGATGGTTACCGCATCGAGGTCCTGGACCGGGGAGCCGGCATTCCCGCGGAGGCGCGCGAGCGCCTCTTCGAGCCGTTCTTCACCACCCGACGCGACGGCACCGGCCTCGGCCTCGCGGTCTGCTATGGTCTCGTGACCGCGCACGGCGGGACGATCCGGGCGGAGCCGAGGCCGGGGGGCGGGTCCCTGTTCGTGATCGACTTGCCGGGCGTCCTCACCGAAGAAGCCAGGGAGAGCCAGGAGCGCGCATGAAGCCGACAGTGCTCGTCGTCGACGACAAGGCGAACATGCTGGCGCTGCTCTCGAAGGTGCTCGGCAAGAGCGCCAAGGTCCTGACGGCGCGGGGCGTACGAACGGCGCTCCAGCTGCTTGAGACCGAGCCGGTCACAACGGTCGTCTGCGATCTGCGCATGAACGACGGGGACGGGCTCGAGGTGCTCCGGGCAGTGCGCGCGCGCTGGCCCGGAGTGCCTTTCATCCTGATGACCGCGTACGCGTCGGTCCCGACCGCGGTCCAGGCCATGCGCGAGGGCGCCTACGACTACGTGACAAAGCCGTTCGACCCGGACGAGCTGCGCGCGCTGGTCGAGCGGGCCATGGCGCAGGCCGCGGTGCTGAAGGGCGAGCACGACGCGCCGGAAGCGCAGGGCTTTGCGGGCATGACGGGGCGCTCACCCGCAATGCGGGCGCTCTACCAGCTCATCGAGCGCGTGGCGCCGACGGACGCGACCGTGCTCATCCTTGGCGAGACGGGCACCGGGAAGGAGCTCGTGGCGCGCGCCATTCATGAGCATTCGTCCCGCGCGTCGCACCGCCCCATTGCCGTCAACTGCGCCGCCATCCCCCGCTCGCTCATCGAGAGCGAGCTCTTCGGCCACGCGCGCGGCTCGTTCACGGGCGCCGCCACGGATCGCGCGGGCCTCTTCGAGGAGGCGCACGCCAGCACGCTGTTCCTCGACGAGATCGGCGAGCTGAGGCCCACGGTCCAGGCGAAGCTCACGCGCGTGCTCGAGGAGCGGGCGGTGCGGCGCATCGGCGAGTCGCGTGAGCGCAAGGTCGACGTGCGGCTCATCAGCGCGACGCACCGCGACCTCCGGGCCATGGTCAAGACCGGCGCTTTCCGCGAGGACCTGTGGTTCCGGCTCAACGTCTGCGTCGTCGAGCTGCCCCCGCTGCGCGAGCGCGCGGAGGACATCCCGCCCCTGGCGCAGCGGTTCCTCGCCGAGCGGGCGCCGCAGTCACGCTCGTCCGCGAGCGGGTTCTCGGCGGCGGCGATGAGCGCGCTCCAGATGTACCGGTGGCCAGGCAACGTGCGCGAGCTCAAGAGCGCCGTGGAGCGGGCGCTGGTCATCGAGACGACGAGCGAGATACGCCTCGAGTCGCTGCCGCCCGAGGTGCAGGGGGCGAGCCCGCTCCGGCTCACGAGCTCGAGCGATGTGGACCTCGCTCAGCTCTCGTACCGCGAGGCGGTCGACGCCTCGCGCGAGGAGATGAACCGGCGCTACCTGGAGGCCGTGATGCGCCGCTTCCGCGGCGACGTGCTGAAGGCCGCCGCCCACGCGGGCGTCGAGCGGGAGAGCTTCTACCGGCTCCTCCGCCGCTGCGGTCTCTCGGCCGACGACTTCCGCGAGGAGCGCCGGGGCACGGACGGCTCGAAGAACTGAGCGGGCATTCACCGCGAAGCATTGGCGAGCTGGCGTCTCGAACGACGGAAACCATTGACCAGCTCGCCAGCGATCGCCGGCGTCATGCGGCACCGCCTCCTGCGGGGAGCGCCGGGCAGCCGCTCAGAGCGATGAGCGGCGCTCGCGCGGTGCTTGGGATGTAAGGCGGCGCAACCATGAGCGTCAGCGAGGAGGGAGACGACATGAACCACGCGCATCACCACGAGCACGGCCACGCTCACGGGCACGGCCACCCTGCTCCCGCGGACCGAGACCGAGAGCGGGCGAAGGATCCGGTCTGCGGGATGACCGTCTCGCCCGAGACGGTCGCTGGGCGGCATGAGCACGGCGGTCGGACGTACTTCTTCTGCAGCGAGCGCTGCCTCGCCAAGTTCCGTGCTGAGCCCGAGAAGTACGCGCCAGTCCAGGCGAGGACCGAAGGAGAGCCCACGCTGGACCAGGGCATCACCACGTGCCCGATGCACCCCGAGGTCCGACAGACCGGGCCGGGAACGTGCCCCTCGTGCGGAATGGCCCTCGAGCCGGTCCAGCCGGTCCAGCCGGCGACGCGCGTCGAGTACGTCTGCCCGATGCACCCCGAGGTCGTCCGCACGGAGCCGGGCTCCTGCCCGATCTGCGGGATGGCCCTCGAGCCGCGCACGGTGACGCTCGAGGACGCGCCGAGCCCGGAGCTCGTGGACATGTCCCGGCGCTTCTGGGTGAGCGTCCCGCTGAGCCTCGTTGTCCTCGTGCTGGGGATGTCCGAGATGATCCCGGGCCAGCCGGTGCAGCGTCTCCTTGGCCACTGGCTCGTGTGGATCGAGCTCGCCCTCACCACGCCCGTGGTGCTCTGGTGCGGCGCTCCGTTCTTCGAGCGCGGCTGGGCCTCGATCAGGACTCGGCACCTCAACATGTTCACCCTGATCGCCATCGGCACGGGCGCCGCCTACGCGTACAGCGTCCTGGCCACGCTGGCGCCCGGCGTCTTCCCCCACTCCGTCCGGCATGGCGGCGCGGTCCCGGTCTACTTCGAGGCCGCCAGCGTCATCATCTCGCTGGTGTTGCTCGGGCAGATCCTCGAGCTCCGCGCCCGCAGCCGGACGAGCAGCGCGCTCAAGGCCCTCCTCGGCCTCGCCCCGAAGACCGCCAGGCGTCTCGCGCCGGACGGGCAGGAGGAGGACGTCCCTCTCGAGCACGTGCAGCCCGGCGACCGGCTGCGCGTGCGGCCCGGCGAGAAGGTGCCCGTCGACGGAGAGGTCCTCGAGGGGAGCAGCGCGGTCGACGAGTCGATGGTCACGGGCGAGCCCATCCCGGTCGAGAAGACGCCCGGCGCCCGAGTGGTCGGCGGCACCGTCAATGGTACGGGCGGCTTCGTGATGCGGGCCGATCGCGTCGGGCGCGACACCCTGCTCGCCCGGATCGTCCAGATGGTGGGCGAGGCCCAGCGCAGCCGCGCCCCCATCCAGCGCCTCGCCGATGCCGTCGCCGCGTACTTCGTGCCCGCCGTGATCGCGATTGCGGCCCTGACCTTCGTGGTCTGGCTGCTCGTCGGGCCCGAGCCCAGGCTCTCCCACGCGCTCGTCAACGCGGTGGCTGTGCTCATCATCGCGTGCCCGTGCGCGCTCGGCCTCGCCACGCCCATCTCGATCATGGTCGGGACGGGGCGCGGCGCGACGGCCGGTATCCTGATCAAGAACGCCGAGGCGCTCGAGACCTTCGAGAAGGTCGACACCCTTGTCGTCGACAAGACCGGCACGCTCACCGAGGGCAAGCCGAAGCTCGCCTCCATGGCGACGCTGGGCGACCTCCCGCCGAACGAGATCCTCAGGCTCGCGGCGAGCCTGGAGCGCGGCAGCGAGCACCCGCTCGCGACCGCCATCGTCGCCGGGGCCCTCGAGCAGGAGCTCGATCTCCTGCCGGCAGAAGGGTTCCGGTCGATCACGGGCAAGGGCGTGGTGGGCACGGTGGCCGGGCGCTCGGTCGCGCTCGGCAACCTCAAGCTCTTCGAGGAGCTCGGTATCCCGCCGGACGATCTCCCGCGCCGAGCCGAGGAGCGCCGACAAGAAGGCCAGACAGCGATGCTCGTGGCGGTGGATGGCAAGGCGGCCGGCATCGTCGGCGTGGCCGACCCGGTGCGCGCCTCGACCGGCGAGGCCGTCCGTCTCCTCCGCGAGGAGGGCATCCACCTGATCATGCTCACCGGCGACAGCCGCACGACGGCGGAGGCGGTCGCCCGGAAGCTCGGCATCGAGCACGTCGAGGCCGAGGTGTTGCCCGATCAGAAGGCCGCGGTCGTGAAGCGCCTCCAGGCCGAGGGCCGCATCGTGGCGATGACGGGCGACGGTATCAACGATGCGCCCGCGCTCGCGCAGGCGCACGTCGGCGTCGCCATGGGCACCGGGACCGACGTCGCCATCGAGAGCGCCGGGATCACGCTCGTGCGCGGCGACCTCCGCGGGCTGTTGCGCGCGCGGAAGCTCAGCCGGGCGACGATGCGCAACATCCGACAGAACCTGTTCTTTGCGTTCGTCTACAACGCGCTCGGCGTACCGGTCGCGGCGGGCGTTCTCTATCCCGTCCTCGGGCTGCTCCTTAGCCCCATGATCGCCAGCGCCGCGATGAGCCTGAGCTCGGTGTCTGTCATCGGCAACGCCCTCCGGTTGCGTCGGACCGAGCTCTGATCGAGGCGCCGGTGGCGCGAATCGGTCAGCGTCGGAACGGCAGGGACAGCACCTGCCAGAACTGCTGCGACGGCGGATAGCCCGCGGAGCGGTCGACGCCCAGGCGGCGCGGGGCCGTGTCCGGCCGGTACAGGAACGTCCCGAAGACCAGATCCCACAGCGGAAGTACGGTCCCGAAGTTCCGGGCCTCGTCGACGTCGGCGCTGTGATGATAGCGGTGCAGCTCGGTGCCGATGAACACGTAATTCAGGAATCCGGCGCGGATGTCGACATTGAAGTGCGATACCATCGTCTGGAGATCGATGAGCAACATCGCCGCGAAGACGGCTTGCGGCGACAGTCCCAAGATCAGCAGGGTCGACTGGATCAGCACCGCCGAGATGAGCGCGTTGAGAGGGTGAAACACGCCGTGCATCACCACGTACACGCGATCCGGAAGGTGATGCGCTAGGTGGACCTTCCACAGGAAGCGCCCCAGGGCTCCGTTGCCGTCGTGGCTGAGGCGATGGAACCAGTACTGAAGCAGCTCGAAGACCACGAGGAAGATCCCCACGCTGGGGAGCACGGAGGCACCGGCGAGCGGGCCCTGATGCCGCTCGCTCAGCCACAGGGCCAGGGTGCCGAAGCCGGTCCGCACCACCGCGATGGTGACGCCGGAAGCCAGCAGGTACTTGAGGTCGCGCCAGAAGCTCTGGCGGGTCATGCCCCAGTCTGGCGACAGCGGCAGCAGGCGCTCGACGGTGATGAGCAAGACGATCAGGCCGAAGAGGTAGCCCCACAGGGCGCGCCTCAGGTCCCAGCCCTGCGTCACGGCGGCGTAGATGATGTACAAGGTCACCGCCAGCAGCAGCGGGTACAGCAGGCGGCTCGTCATCCAGATCAGCGTTCCTCGCATGGGATGGATGCTGAGGTCGGGCGCCTCTTCCACCCAGCGACACGGACCGCGGATTGAACGTTAATGAACAAGAGCTCGAAAAAGTCCGGAAACGAGGACAGGGGCAGGGGCGGCGACAGGACGCGGGCCGCCGGCAAGATCGCGGATCGGCGCGTGCAGAAGACCCGGAAGCTGCTCTCGGACGCCCTGGTCTCGCTGATCCTGGAGAAGGGCTATGACGAGGTGTCGATCCAGGACATCATCGATCGAGCCAACGTCGGGCGGTCCACGTTCTACTCGCACTACGAGAACAAGGAGCAGCTGCTGCTGTTCGGACACGAGCACCTGCGAGCGCTGTTCCTGCGGGATGCGGGACGTCCGCTCGACTTCCTGCCGTTTTACCGCCACCTCGCCGAGATGCACGAGCTGGTGCAGGAGCTCCTGTCCGCGGAGAAGAGCGAGCGGGTGCTGACGCGCTCCCTGGAGGACATCCTTCAGGGCAGCATCTGCCGCCTGTACGCTCCGCGGCTGGCGCTGGAGGAGGGGGCCCTGTTCGTGCTCCGCTCCGAGGCGGCGGCGGCGGCGCTGGTACGGCTGATGACGAGCTGGATCCACAAGGGAATGCCGTGCTCACCGGAGCGGATGGCGGAGGAGAGCACGGCGCTGCTGCAGCGGGTCCTCGCGCACGAGCAGGCCGTGGCGAGCGGGCGGACGCGGAAGGAGTGAGGCGCAACCGCGCCGAGGAGCACGTCCAGGCACCACGGGAGGGGAGTGGATCGCGTAGGTGGTTTATGTCAACCAGCGCATGCAGCGTGCCTGTACGGTAGGACCGGTGATGCCGCGGGCCCTTCACCGCGGGCGACGCGGCGGCGCAGGGCGCCCCGTTGGGCCACACCGGAGCCACCCTTCGCCGCGAAACAGGCGGAAGCTATGGTAGCCAATAGTGTTTCTGGCGATCGTTCGTTATCGACCGGTGTTTCTGGCGGGATTCCTGACGCGTGGAACTAGCTGTGGGCCCCGAGCTCACCCCGATCCATCCATGCACGCGCCAGGTTGGCCGCAACGACACCTGCCACGAGCCCGCCGATCAGCCCGGCCGCCTCACCGAACAGCAGCGCACCGCATCGAAGCGCGGCGACCGAGCCCACGCCGAGCACCATACCGATGGCTGTCGTGGCGCGGCGCTCGCTTGGCACGCGCGGCACAACCAAGGCCAGCGACAGACCGAGCATCGCGCCCACGACGACGCACGCCCCCGGCATCGTGCAGCACGTCCCCGAGCTCATGTCCGCGTCCAGGCGGCAGCACGGGCGCAGGATGGAGAGCGGAAGAGCGAGCGTCGTGAGCCCCGCGAGGAGCCCACCCCGTGCGCCGCGAAGGAGCCATGTCCCGCGCCACTCGATGAAGATCCAGACGAGCAGGGTGACGGGCACCCATGCGAGCGCGTCGGGGCCGACGGCGACCACTGCGGCCGCGGCAGATACCGCGGCGACCATCGCCGCTCGCAGGGCGGAGCTGCGCAATCGCCCGAGCTCGTACGCGCGCCTTGCCGCGCGGCGCGCTGCGTCAAAGTCACTCCCCATCGGACCCTCCTAGCAGGAGTCGAAGACGCGCATAGGCGCGCGAGACCCGCTTGCCTCGTCCACGATCTCCGAAGCCGGTCCATCATCGTCGAACCTCCTGCCCCTTCTAGCGGCGACGGCGCGAAGCGTGACAACCGGCGCGTCGATTTTCAGGCTGGCGACGCGTTCACATCGACTTCACGTCGAGCAGCGACATCATGCCGGCCTCGGCGTGCTCCAGGATGTGGCAATGGAGCATCCAGCGCCCCTCGTCGAGAGGGACCACGCCGACGTCGACGGTCTCACGCCCGTGGACCAGCACGGTGTCGCGGAAGAACGGCTCGTCCGCGGGTCGGCCGTTGCGGCTCAGGACCTTGAAGAACATCCCGTGAAGGTGGATCGGGTGGAGCCGGCCAGAGTCGTTGACGAACCGGAGCTTGCTCCACTCCCGGCGCGGCAGCACCGAGACTTCGTGCCCATCACCTTCCGCGGTCGACGCCTCCGTGTCGTGAGCATGGCGAGCCGCTGCACCGTTGAGCGTCCATTCGATCCCGAACTCACCGCCTCTCCTCGCGGCCAGCCGGTATTCCAGTCGCGGCGCGATCGCCTCTGTATCGCGCCACGGGGCCACGTGGGCTGCTGCCGGCGAGGGGAAGGCGGGGGTCCGCACCGCTGCTCCCTGGCTCACGTCGATCGAGGCGAGCGCGTTCGGGCGCCGGGTGAAGCGGTCGACGACGCTGAACTGACGGCCCGCCGCGGACGCCGGGATGGTGATGTCGAGGTCGATCCGGTTGCCAGGCGCGAGCTCGAACCCCGCGGGGTCGAGCGGCTTGGCGGTGTACAGCCCGTCGACCGAGATGACCCGCGCGTCGAGGCCGGAGAAGTCCGGCGCGAAGACCCGCCCGTTCGCCGCGTTGAGGAGCCGGAGGCGGATCCGCTCGCCGGGCCGGACGGTGAGGCGCTCGTCGATGCTCCCGTTGACGGTGATGACGTTGCCCCAGCGACCGTCGTGCATGAGGTCGTGCGGCGTGTTGAACTGCGGATCGATCGCGCCCTCTCGGATGCGCCAGTCGTCGAGCACCCAGACGATGTCGCGCGAGTAGGGCGGGGGCACCGGGTCCTCGACCACCAGGACGCCGTACAGGCCGCGTTCGACCTGCTCGCTGCTCCTCAGATGCGGGTGGAACCAGAACGTTCCGGCGTCCTTGGGGACGAACTCGTAGACGAAGGTCCCTCCCGGCGGCACGGCCGGCTGCGTGACGCCGGGCACGCCGTCCATCGCGTTCGGGAGGCGCACGCCGTGCCAGTGCACGGTGGTCGGCCGCGCGAGCCGGTTCGTGAACGTCACGCGGAGCCGCTCGCCGAGGCGGACGCGGATTGTCGGCCCGGGGACCTGGACGTTGTAGGCCCAGACGTCCAGGGGCTGCCCGTCGAGCAGCGGCAGGGTAGCCGGGGCGGCCTCGAGCGCGACGTCGCGGACAACGCCGGTCGGCGACGCCGCCTCCGGGTAAGATCCCTCGAACTCGCGCACCTGCGCGCTCAGGGGGCTGCCGCCGGCGGGCACGGCGCTGGCCGACGCGGCGCCGCGCTCCGGTGCGCGCCAGGGAGGATGGGGCCGGAGAAGCAACGCCGCCGCGATCCCGGCGGCGAGCGTGGCGCCGATGATCAGCGGATACCGCCGCAATGCCGTCGCCATCGTCTCGTGTCCTTTCGTTCACGTTCCATGATGCTCGTGGAAGCCGACCCCGGGGGGCGTTCCAGCGGTCGGTCGCGTAGCACATGAAGGGTTCTTCTTTCAGTCCTGCGTGGACGACGCGCGTGCCTCCGCCGCATTACAGGCGAGCGCGGTGGCTCAGCTCGTCTGCCTCGGGCGCGATCACCACGACCACCGCGACAGGCTCGGTGGCCAGCCCGGCCATGCGCCGCGCCGGTGAGCGGACGGATCGAAGAACGGAGCGGGCATCGCCGCCGGGGCAGCGGGCGACAAAAAATGTGTCCGCGCGTCACGGTTGGCCCGCTGGTGCCTAGAACAAGCGGCGGCATCCTGCGGCACCTCGCCGCTGTGACCAAATGGGTTACATTCAGAGGACACCAGGAACCCACAAGGAGACTCAGTCATGGCTTACTCTCGCCTCATCGGCCTCGCCGCCGTCAGCATCGCCCTTGCCGCGTGCGGAGGCTCGGAGACGGAAAGCCCTCATGCCCACGGTACGGGCGGGGGTGGCGGCGCGGGAGCGGCGGACGGCACGGGGGGACACGGCGGCACTGGAGAAGGCGGCGGGAGCGGCGGCGGGCCTGCGGTGACGGCGCCCGACGCGCCGGTCCTGTCGTTCGTGATGCCGATGCTCGACGTACTTCACGTCGAGTGGGTGCCACAGCCGGAGTGCGATCAGATCGAGGCCGAGCGCAAGGACCCGGCGAACGAGTACGCCGTCGCCTTCACCGTCGCAGGGTCGAAGAAGGCCTACATGGACTCAGCGGCGACGGAGGACACGGAGTACACGTACCGTCTCCGCTGTAAGGTGGGCGAGGTCTACTCCGAGTACTCGAACGAGATGTCCGGCAACCCCACCGACGAGGAGAGCGCGCCATGATACGGCTTTCGCGTGCTCTTGCGGGCGTCGCATTGCTATCGCTGCTCGCGGCCGGGTGCGCCGCCGAGCAGGCAGAGGAGCCGCCCGTGCCCGATGCCTGGGGCGAGCCCGCCGTCGTGCCCGACAGGAACCCCGATCCCAGGATCGTCGAGGTCGATCTCGAGGCCAGGGAGGCAGAGAAGGCCTACCTGGAGGGCACGACCACCACGGTCTGGGCCTACAACGGTACGGTCCCCGGGCCGCTGATCGAGGCGAACGTGGGCGACACGCTGATCGTCCACTTCAAGAACAGCCTGCCGGAAGAGACGACCATCCACTGGCACGGCGTCCGGGTGCCCAACGAGATGGACGGCGTGATGGCCGTGCAGGAGCCGATCGCGCCAGGCGAGACGTTTACGTACCAGTTCACGCTGCGGGACGCGGGGTTTTACTGGTTCCACCCGCACGTGATGGAGCCGGAGCAGATCCAGAAGGGTCTCTTCGGCCTGATCCGCGTGCGCGGACCGAACGAGCCGGAGGCCGATGTCGAGAAGATCGCCGTGCTCGGGGACGTGTTCCTGAACAAGGATGGGACCTTCAATGAAGAGCTCGACGACGACACGATCATGATGGGCCGCGAGGGCAACGTCGTGCTCGTCAACGGCGAGGTGATGCCAGCGCTCGACGTGCAGCCGGGCGGGCTCACGCGTCTCCGGATCGTCAACGTGGCGAACGGGCGCTTCTTCAACCTGGCGCTCCCGGGCCACACGTTCCGCGTCATCGGCACCGACGGCGGGCTGATCCCGCAGCCGTACGACACCGAGAGGCTCCTGGTCTCTCCCGGCGAGCGCTACGACGTGCTGTTGATCGCCGACGGCGAGCCGGGAACGGAGCTCACCCTGATGAACGAAGCCTACGAGCGCGGGCACCACACCGGACTGGCCGAGCCGATGCCGCTCGCCAGGGTGCGGATCGGCGAGGGGCCCGGGCTGTCCGGGCGCACGCTCCCCGAGACGGGCCCCGCCATCGAGCGGCTACCGGGCGGGCCGGCGGAAGCGACGATCACGTTCGACGAGGGGTATGTCGACGGCAAGCTGACGTTCACGATCGACGGCAAGGCGTTTCCGGACGTGCCGCCGATCGACGTCCAGGAGGGATCGGTCCATGTCTATGACCTGAAGAACGACGCGGAGATGGACCACCCGTTCCACCTGCACGGCTTCTTCTTCCAGGTCCTGGCCAGGGACGATGTGCCGGTGGCCGACGAGGAGCTCGCCAACAAGGACACCGTGATCCTGCCGCAGCGGTCCACCGTGCGCATCGTGACGCGCTTCGATGAGCCGGGCATGTGGATGTATCACTGTCACATCCTCGAGCACACCGAGCGCGGCATGATGGGCGAGATCCACGTCGAGCCCTGAGGACTCCGCGCCTTGAGGCCTTGAGGTCGCGCGGGCGCCTTTCCTCACCTGGTCGAAGGGCGCCCGCGGCATGAGCAGGGATTACCCGGCGCGCGGGGGCGGGTCGATCGCATCCCGTGAACAGGACTCGTGCGTGACGCGCACGAATCGAGGGCGCCTCGCGGCATGGTAGCGTCGGCGCCGTGGACTCCCTGGCGAACATCGAGGCATTCGTGCGGGTCGCCGAGCTCGGGAGCATCACCCGCGCGGCGCGGTCGCTGCATATCACCGCCTCGGCGACTTCATGATCGCGCCCGAGCTCGCGTCGGGGGCGCTGGTCACCGTGCTCGATGAGTTCGCCGTGGACGAGCGTCCCATCCACGCGCTCTACCAGAGCCCGCGGCACGTCATCCCGAGGGTGCGGGTCTTCCTGGACTTCGCGTCCGCGCTGCTCGGACCACCACGTCCATGAGAGGCCTGGCACAGCCCATGGCGAGCAGCCCAGCTGCGCGGGCGTCAAAGCCCTGGCGGGCGGTGCCATCCGGGGTGAACGCATGTGACCCGGGCGGCCACACCGTTGTTTCGACGAGCATCTACGCCACACGTGAGGCCACCTTGACCCGGTGACGACGCGCTCCGCGAGCGGCTGAACGCTCGCGGAGACCTTGGTTCCAGGGCAGGGCGAGCGGCACCGCTTTCGCATCAGAGGTGGATCAGCGGTGGCGTCCCCAACCACGGAGGATCCCATGGCTCAGAGTCCCTACGAACGACCTGTCCAGTCCGATGTGACGCGCGCCGCTCCCCGTGAACGCCGCGCCGGTTCTCCCTTGCGCCAACGCGCGCCGGAGCGGCGGAGGCAACGCGCGATCCCCGGTCTCGCCGTCCTCCTCATCGCTGGAAGCTCTGTCCTCGTGAGCGCGTGCAGCAAGTCCTCGTCGGACGGCCACGGCGAGCACCAGGCAGCGGGCGGCGGCGAGATGGCCGCGGCGCCGTTCGATCGGCAGTTCGTCGACATGATGACGCCTCACCACGAGGGCGCCGTGATGATGGCCGAGACCGCTCAGGAGCGCGCCGAGCACCCGGAGCTGAAGGCGATGGCCGACGACATCATCTCGGCCCAGAACCAGGAAGTCAGTCAGCTGAAGAGCTGGCGCGAGCAGTGGTACGGGAGCGCAGAGACGCCGCCCGTGGACGAGATGCCCATGCTCCCTGGCATGGAGCACGACGCGATGATGGACATGGTGCAGGCCAACGAGGAGTTGAAGACGGCGGAGCCGTTCGACAGGGCGTTCATCGACGCAATGATCCCGCACCACGAGATGGCGATCGACGCCGCCGAGGTGGCCCTGCAGAAGGCCGAGCACGCCGAGATCAAGACGCTCGCCTCCGGCATCATCGAGGCGCAGCAGCGGGAGATCGACCAGATGAAGGCGTGGCGCGCGGCGTGGTACCCGGAAGAGTAGCAGCCGCGCCGGCGGCGCTCTCGACAGAGCAGCGGTAACGCCGGGCCGAGGCGAGCCTCGACGAGGGGAAGCAGATACGGCCACATCAGGGTGGGCAACGTGACCGAGATGGTCACAGCCGCCCACGGAGCCCGAGGGTCACCGCCGGATAAGGCGCGCACCTCGCGCGCATCGCGCAAGCCCTGCGCCTCCCCCACGAGGGGCACCGGCGAGGACCGGCGAAGGCCATGCGGCACACCCTGTGCTGTCGCCTCCGGCATGAAGTCGCGACTGTTCGCCGCCGTGCTCGCGCTGGCGTCGCTTGGCGACGCGCAGGCCGCGCAGGCCGCGCAGGCCGAGGATGCCGGGCTCGCCGCGATCGTCGCCGACGTCCTCGCCCGCAGCCCCTCGCTGCGCGCGGGCACGCTGCGCCGGCGCGCGTTCCAGGACGAGGCCGCGGCGGCGGGCGCGTGGCCCGATCCCGCGGCCAGCGTGATGGTCGATCGCGTCCCGATGGGCGCGGAGATGCCCATGATCCGGTACGAGCTCTCGCAGATGGTCCCCTGGCCCGGGAAGCTCGAGCTGATGCGCCGGCCGGTGGAGCAGCAGGAGAAGAGCGCCGCGGCGGAGCTCGCGGTCCGCCGGCTCGACCTGCGTCTCGAGGCGAAGCGCGCCTATTTCATGCTTCTCCTCAACGCGAAGCGCCGTGAGGTGACCCGCGCCGGGCGCGGCCTCGCGGTCCAGATCGCGGGCGCGGCGCTCGGGCGTTACGCCGCGGGCCAGACCGGCCACCACGACGTGGCGCGCGCGCAGGTGGAGGTCGCGGCGATCGACGTGGAGCTCGTCAACCTGGAGGGCGAGCGCGCCGCCATGGTGGCCATGCTGAACGCGCTCAGGAACCGGCCTGTCGACACGGCGATCGCCGATCCGAGCGAAGCGCACTCCCCGATGCCCTCGGGCGGGCTCGCGGCGCTCGCCGGACGGGCCGGTGCGGCGCGGCCCGAGCTCAAGGGGATGGCGGCGATGCGCGCCGAGGCGCAGGCGATGGCGGCGGTGGCGCGCAAGGAGCCGTATCCGGACCTCATGACCGGCGTGTGGCTCAACCAGAACATCGGCGCTGCGCCGTCGTTCGGCGCGATGATCGGGGCCACGATCCCGCTCTTCGGCGTCGCCAAGCAGGGACACCTCGCCCGCGCCTTCGACGCGCGCGCGGAGGGCGCCGCGGAGGACCAGGCGGAGATGCGCGCGATGATCGCGTCCGAGGTCGCCGGCGCCTGGCACCGGGCGCAGGCCGCGACCCGGCAGATGGATCTCCTGCGCGCGGTGGCGCTGCCGAAGGCGCGCGAGAGCTTCGAGGCCGCGATCGCGGGCTACGGCACGGCGGCGGCGGATCTCGTCGCTGTGCTCGACGCGCGGCGCGCCCTCCAGAGCGCGGAGCTCGCCGTCGCCGAGGCGATGGTGCGCCGCGAGATCGCCCTTGCAGAGCTCGAGCGGGCCGTGGGCGAGCCGCTCGGTGGAGATGGACAATGAAGCGGACTCATTCCCTCTTGCTCGCTGCCTCGGTGGCGCTACTCGGCTGCAAGGCTCCGTCGCCCGCAACCGATGACGGCCACGCCGCGCACGCGGCCTCGACCCCCGCGCCGGCACCGGCGCCGATCGATCCCCACGCTGGTCACAGGGCACAGGGGGCCGAGCCCGCCGGAGGCGACGCCCACGCTGGTCATGGGGCGCAGCAGGGGGCCGAGCCCGCCGAAGGCCGCGCCAAGGAGGGGCCGGGCACGCCGATGACTCCGGCGGGCTACGCCCCGGTCGCGCTGGATCCGGCGCGCCTCGGCGGCCTCTCGCTCAGCACGGCCTCGGTCGAGGCGCGGGAGCTCAAGAGGCCTCTGCGCACGGTGGGCGTCGTCGCGCTGGACGAGACGCGCTCGGCGCACGTGCACGCGAAGGTCCGGGGCTTCATCGAGCGCGTCGCCGTCGACTTCGTCGGCCGCAAGGTCTCGGCCGGGCAGGTGCTCTGCTCGCTCTACAGCCAGGAGGTCTTCGCGGCGGAGCTGGAGTTCGTCGCGCTGCTCGAGCGCGCCGCGGGAGGTCCCACGCCTGCGGGAGAGTTCGGGGCCGCGGAGCGGCGCGCGCAGGAGCAGCTCCTCGGCGCCGCGCGTCGGCGCCTCTCGCTCTGGGACGTGCCGAAGGCGGAGATCGCGCGGCTCGAGGCGACCCGGCAGCCTCAGCGCACCTTCGCCCTCACCGCGCCCCGCGCCGGGGTCGTCGTTGCGAAGCAGGCCGTGGACGGCATGTTCGTGGAGCCCTCGCTGGAGCTCTACACCATCTCGGACCTGTCCCGCGTCTGGGTGCTGGCCGACGTGTACGAGCGCGATGTGCCGTATGTTCGCGCCGGGGATCACGCGCACCTCAGCGTGGAGGGGCGCGAAGGGGCGCTCCATGCGCCGGTCGCGTTCGTCCCGCCGACGGTGGACGAGGCGACGCGCACGATGAAGATCCGGTTCGAGCTCGACAACAGCGACGGCTCGCTCCGGCCAGGCGCGTTCGTCTCCGTGAACATGGATCTGGCGCTCGGCGAGGGACTCTCTGTCCCAGAGAGCGCGGTGATCCGGACCGGCACGCGCGCCATCGCCTTCGTCGTTCAGGGGGATCGGGCGGAACCGCGCGAGGTGAAGCTCGGCCCGCTGATCGGCGATCGCTACCGGGTCGACGCAGGCCTCTCCGCGGGAGAGCGGGTGGCGACAGGGGCGCAGTTCCTCCTCGACTCCGAGAGCCGGCTCCAGGCCTCGAGCGCTCCGAAGGGCGGCCATGTCCACTGAGCAGCCGCGCCCGGAGGACGCGGAGGCGGCGCCGACCGGCGCCATCGCGCGCCTCATCGACTTCTCCGCGCGGAAGCGATTCTTCATCTTCCTCGTCGCCGCGGCGCTCACCCTGTTCGGGCTGTTCAGCGCACGGCGCACCCAGCTTGACGCGCTGCCGGATCTCTCTGACACCCAGGTCATCGTGGCGACCGAGTGGATGGGCCGCAGCCCGACCCTCATCGAGGATCAGGTCACCTATCCCGTCGTCACGTCCTTCCTGGGCGCACCCAGCGTCAAGACCGTCCGCGGCTTCACGATGTTCGGGATGAGCTTCGTCTATGTCGTCTTCAAGGACGGGACGGACATCTACTGGGCACGATCCCGCGTCGTCGAGCAGCTCGCCAAGGTGAAGGACAGCCTGCCCGAGGGCGTTACGCCTCAGATCGGCCCGGACGCGACCAGCGTGGGATGGGTCTACCAGTATGCCCTCGTCGACGAGAGCGGGACGCACAACCTGCAGGAGCTGCGCTCGTTCCAGGACTGGCACCTTCGCTACTGGCTCCAGGGCCTGGAAGGGGTCGCCGAGGTCGCGAGCGTGGGCGGCTTCGAGAAGGAGTACCAGATCCAGGTCGACCCGGCGCGGATGAAGGCGAGGGGCGTGTCCGTGGGGCAGGTCGCCGCGGCCGTCCGCGGGGCCAACACCGAGGTGGGCGGGCGCGTCATCGAGATGGCGCAGCACGAGTATGTGCTCCGCGGCCGGGGCTACGTGCGCGCCAGGGAGGATCTCGATGACGCGGTGGTCGCGACCGACACGCGCGGCACGCCGATCCGCGTCCGCGACGTGGCCGACGTGACCGTGGGCGGCAACCTCCGCCGCGGCGTGGCCGAGCTCGACGGGCGCGGTGAGGTCGTGGGCGGCATCGTGGTGATGCGCCACGGGGAGAACGCGCTCCACGTCATCGATCGGGTCAAGAGCAAGCTCGAGGAGGTGAGGGGCTCGCTGCCGGCCGGCGTGAAGATCGTGCCCGTCTACGACCGGAGCGAGCTCATCGTCGGCTCGGTGAAGACGCTCTCGACCAACCTGGTCCAGATCCTGGGTGTGGTCATCCTGGTCATCTTCGTCTTCCTCTTCCATCTGCGCTCCGCCCTGGTGGCCGCCATCGCGCTCCCGGTCGCGACGGCCGCGACGTTCATCGCTTTTTATGTGCTGGATCTATCGATCAACATCATGTCGCTCGCCGGGATCATCCTGGCGCTGGGCGACATGGTCGACTCCGCCTGCGTGCTGGTCGAGAACGCGCACCGGAAGATCGAGGCGGCGGAGCGGGAAGGGCGCAAGATCCCGCGCGCGGAGATCGTCATCGGCGCCGCGCGCGAGCTCGGGCCCTCGATGTTCGGGGCGCTGCTCGTGCTCACCATCGCCTTTTTGCCGGTCTTCACCCTCGAGGGCGAGGAGGGCCGGCTCTTCCGGCCGCTCGCCCTGGCCAAGACCTTCTCGATGGCGTTCGCGTCGCTCTTCGCGGTCACGCTGGTACCTGCGTTGATGGTGACGTTCCTCCGGGGCCGGATCACGCCGGAGCAGAGGAACCCGATCAACCGCCTCTGCATCGCGGCCTATCGACCCGTGCTGCGGGCGTGCCTGCGTCGCCGTGGGATGGTCATCGCGGTCGCGGTCGGGCTCATGGGCGCCACGGTCTACCCGATGTCGCGCCTGGGATCGGAGTTCATGCCGCCGCTCGAGGAGGGCGACCTGCTCTTCATGCCGGTCACGGTGCCGGGCATCCCGATCGCCGAGGCCCGGCGTCTCCTGGCCTGGCAGGACGCGCAGATCCGGACTGTGCCCGAGGTCGAGCGCGTGTTCGGCAAGGCGGGCCGCGCCGAGACCGCGCTCGATCCGGCCCCGCTCTCGATGTTCGAGACCGTCGTGCGGCTCAAGCCCAAGAACGCGTGGCGGCCGGGTTTGACCCAGGAGAAGCTCGTGGCCGAGCTCGAGCAGAAGACGGCGACCCCGGGCGTGCAGGGCGCGTGGACGATGCCCATCAAGGCGCGGATCGACATGCTCGCGACGGGGATCCGGACGCCGATCGGGGTCAAGGTCTTCGGGCCGGACCTCGAGGTCATCAGCAGGATCGACGACGACCTGGAGCGCGTGCTCAGGGACGTGCCCGGAACGCGGAGCGTCTACGCGGAACGCGAGCTCGGCGGCTTCTTTCTCGACATCACGCCCGACCGACAAGCCATCGCCCGGTACGGCCTCAGCGTGCGCGACGTGCTCGACGTGGTGGAGAGCACGATCGGCGGGATGGATGTCGACACCACGTTCGAAGGGCGCGAGCGCTACCGGGTGAGCGTGCGTTATCCGAGGGAGCTCCGGGACAACATCGAGGCGCTGCGCGATGTGCCGGTCCCGGTCACCCCGCTGTCGCCGCGCCCACTGCCGGTCGGGAGCGCCCCGGCGCCGATGGGGGGCGCGGCGGCCATGAGCTCCGGAGGAGGGATGGCTGCGAGCTCCATGGGCGGCGACGCGATGAGAGGCGCACCCTCGCCGGCCGAGATTGCGGGCCTCGCTGCCGGCGGGGGCGGCTCGATGGGCGGGAGCGCGATGGGCGGGGGCGCCGCCGTGGCGAGGGGCCAGGCAGAGGGGCCGGCGCGCGCGGCGTTCGTCCCGCTCGGGCAGCTCGCCAGGATCGATACGGTCATGGGGCCGCCGATGATCAAGAGCGAGATGGGCTCGCTCACAGGCTGGATCTACATCGACACCTCCACGAGCGACATCGGCGGTTACGTGGAGTCGGCAAAGGTAGCCGTCGCGCGAGATGTCGAGCTCCCCGCGGGGTACTATCTCAAGTGGACCGGCCAGTACGAGCTGCTCGAGCGCGTGCGAGAGCGCCTCGCGTACATCCTGCCGCTCACGATCGGCATCGTCTTCGTGATCCTTTATCTGAACTTCAACGGCGCAGCGCAGACGCTCCTCGTGATGACCGGCGTGCCGTTCGCCGCGGTGGGCGCGATCTGGACGCTCTACGCCGCTGGCTTCAACACGTCGATCGCCGTGTGGGTCGGGATGATCGCGCTCCTCGGCGTCGCCGCCGAGACCGCGAGCGTCATGATCGTCTACCTCGACGAGGCCTGGACCAGGGGGCGTGAAGCCGGCACGCTGGCAAGCGTCGACGACCTCATCCAGGTCTCGCTGGAGGCGGGCGCGAAGCGCGTCCGCCCGCTCCTGATGACGGTGCTCACCAACGTGTTCGGTCTGCTCCCCGTGCTGCTCGACGATGGCGTCGGGTCCGACGTGGCCAAGCGCATCGCCGCGCCCATGTGGGGAGGCCTGGTCTCGCTCACGCTGCTGACGCTCTTGGTGATCCCCGCGATGTACGTGGTGTGGAGGAGCCTCGAGCTCCGCCGGGCCACGCCCGCGGCGCCGCCTGCTGTGGCTCCAGCGCTGGCCGCGGCGGAGGAAGCCGCGCAGGGTTGACAGCGCTGCGCAAGGTCGCTCCGTTCAGCGCCGCCCCGCGCGGCGCCCTGGTCGGTCTCAGGGAACGCTGTGGTGTCCCGCGCCGGCTGCCCCGCCCGGCCGCAGCTGCGCGACCTGCTTGCACGCGGCGGCGCAGCGGCGGCACTCGTCGGCGCAGGCCTTCATCTGCGCGTCACCCGTGAACTTGTCACAGCTCTGGGCGCAGAGCTCGCAGATGCTCGCGCACGCGGCCGTGACCTGGTTGTGTTGCGGCGAGCCGCGCATCAGGAACGTCGCGGTCGTCTCGCAGATCTTGGCGCAATCCTGCAGGAGCTGGATGTGGGAAGCCTCCGCGTGCGAGCCTCCCATCTGGAGGCAGTGCTGGATCGTCTGGACGCAGATCGACTCGCAGCTCTGGGTCTCGCTGGCCGTGTTCACGAAAGCGGTGCTCAGAGTGAATCCCTGGTGTGCCATGTGTCCCCCCCTCATTCAACGATGCTTCTCGGTGCCTCGTGGGCTCGTCTCGTGCGCGCTCGCCTGACATGCGGCCGGCCGGCGAGGCGACAGACTTGCTGAAGCGACCGGGTTCGTCATGTCAGAGCGCTCCGCATACGCGGCTCGGAAGAAGGCTGAACAAGCATCTGATATCGCGGATGTGTTCGTGCCATCCTGCGCGCCCATGCGTCTAGGCTGCTCACAGAGCGCTGCTTGGAACAGGTTTGGGCGGATGGGATTCGAGAGGGGGCGATGGGATCGGTGTGCCCTGCATGGTCACATTCATCTATCCGAGCGACCAGGCAGTCGCCGTTCGCAGCCGGTGCGCTGGTGCGAGCACGCGGCCCGCGCCCGCTGGAGGGCTCGCTCGCCGTGAGCCAGGGGCCGCTTCCGTCCGATGGTCACTTCCTCGGCGCGACGGCGATGGTGCCCTTGAACATCCCCATGCCGCACTCGAATTTGAGCTCCCCTGCCTTCAGCTCGGGCAGAACGATGACCCGCCGTGGATGCGGCCGACGGGTCGAACGTGACTGTGGTCGTGCGGGTCACAAGGTTGACCTTCGCGTCGCTGACGCCCGGGATCGCGAGCAAGGCCCGCTCGACGCGCCGGACGCAGACGCAGTGCCCGGGGCTCGTGGCCCGATGAAGGTCAGGTCGCGAGCTCCGGCGCGCCCAGCAGCCGGGCCGCCCTTGCCGCGGCGCTGCCTCGCGCTTGCGCAGGGTCAGCCCCGCTCAGCTCGCAAACAGGGTTACGGCGAGTGGCTACCGGGTGGCGACAGCGGCGAGCCTGGCCAGGCGCGTGCGTGGATCGAGCCGGCGTGAGCCTGTGCGCCGCGCGCCTCAGCTCCTCTTGACGGCGAAGCCGGCGAACGCCTGCATCACGGGCATCAGCTCCAGCCGGTTCACGTTGACGTGCTCCGGGAGCATCGCGCACCACACGACGGACTCGGCGATGTCCTCGGCCGAGAGCGGCTTCACGCCGCGGTACACGGCGGCGGCCTTCTCCTGGTCTCCCTTGAAGCGCACCACCGAGAACTCCGTCTCCGCCATGCCGGGCTCGATGTCTGTGACGCGCACCCGACTGCCGAGGATGTCGGAGCGCAGGTTCAGCGAGAACTGCGCGACGAACGCCTTGCACGCGCCGTAGACGTTGCTCCCGGGGTACGGCGTCTCCGCGGCGACCGAGCCGATGTTGATGATGTGCCCGCGGTCGCGCGCCACCATGCCGGGCAGCAGCGCCCGGGTGCAGTAAAGCAAGCCTTTGACGTTGGTGTCGATCATCTCCTCCCAGTCGTTCAGATCGGCCTCGTGCGCCGGCGACAGCCCGAGCGCGCCGCCTGCGTTGTTGACCAGCACGGTCACCTCGGAGAACTCGGGCGGGAGCTCGGCGATGGCCTTGTCGACCGCGCCGCGGTCGCGGACGTCCAGCCGGATCAGGTGGATCGCCGGCGCGCGCGCGCCAGCCGGGCCGGCGATGCGGCTGTCCGAGAGCTCCGCGGCGAGCGCCTCCAGGCGCTCGTAGCGGCGGGCGGCGAGGACCAGGCGCGCGCCCAGGCCGGCGAAGCGTCGGGCGATGGCGGCGCCGAAGCCGGAGGAGGCGCCGGTGATGAAGACGATGGGAGGCTGAGCCGTCATGGTGGCACTCATTGCGATGTCCTGGGCGGAGCTATATCAGCTGTGCGCGCGCCGAGCGACCTCCGGCGCCCTCGTGCCGCGCGTCCGGGCCGCCGGACATCCTCCTGGAGCAGCGCGATCGCGCGGCCGTGGATGTGCTCGTCTCTCCGCCACCCGCCGATGCACATCCCACCTCGGCACGACGCTTGCTCGAATTATCACGATGCGGCCGAGAGGCTGTGACACCGGCCAGCCCGGACGCGACGCCCGACGAGGACAGCGGGGCCGCCGGGAAGCAGAGAGGCGATCGAGGTGGCGATATGAAGCACGTTGACATGGGACGGCGGATCGGCGGCCGGCCAGGGCTCACGCTCGGTCTTCTCGCGAGCATGGCGCTCGCGGGCTGTGGCGGCCCGAGCGAGCAGACCATTCAGGGCACGCGGCTCGCGCCCGGCGCCGATGCGCACATCACCGCCGACATCGACTCCGACGCCGCGACCACACGGCTGCTGGTGGACGTCGTTCACCTCCCGCCGCCCGAGCGGATCGAGGCCGGCAGCAGCCACTTCGTCGTCTGGCAGCGCCCGAGCCCCGAGTCCCCGTGGAAACGGGTCGGAGTGCTCGACTACAATGCTGACAGCCGAAGAGGCAAGCTGGCCCAGATGAGCGTACCGCATGCCGACTTCGAGCTGCTCATCACCGTCGAGAAGCAGAGCAGCCCCCGATCCCCATCGTCTGCCGTCGTCATCGGGCCGGCATCGGTCGGGTAGCCCCCTGCCCCGACGGCCTTCTACATCAAGCCTGCACGCTCCTCCAGCGACGGTCGCGCCCGTGCGGCCGCCGCGCCGGCAGCGCTCTACCTTCACGACGTCACGATAGGAGGGCGCCTGGCGCGACCTGCACATCGCTGGAAGGATGGGCGCCGCATGAGGGAAGAGTCGAGGCTCGCCATCGCCATCTATGGCGCCATCGGCGCCAACGTGGCAATCGCAGCGGTCAAGTTCATCGCCGCCGCGGTGACCGGCAGCTCGGCGATGCTCTCCGAGGGGGTGCACTCTCTCGTCGACACCGCGGACGGGCTCCTCCTCCTGCTCGGCAAGCGCCGGAGCGCCCGCCCGGCCGACGCCGATCATCCGTTCGGCCACGGCAAGGAGCTTTACTTCTGGACGCTGATCGTCGCCCTCATGATCTTCGCCGCGGGCGGCGGCGTCTCGATCTACGAAGGGATCTTGCACCTCTCGCGCCCGCGCCCGATCGAGGATCCGACGTGGAACTACGTTGTCCTCGGCGCAGCGGCCATGTTCGAGGGAACGTCGCTCGCCATCTCGGTCCACGAGTTCAAGAAGAAGGACGGACAGGGCTACCTCGCGGCGATGCGATCCAGCAAGGACCCGACGACGTTCACCATCGTCCTGGAGGACTCCGCGGCGCTCGCCGGGCTCGCCATCGCCTTCCTCGGCGTCTGGCTCGGGCACCGCCTGGGAAACCCCTACTTCGACGGTGCGGCGTCGATCGGCATCGGCCTCGTGCTCGCGGCGGTCGCGATCTTCCTCGCGCAGCAAAGCCGCGGGCTCCTCGTGGGGGAGAGCGCGGACAAGGATCTCCTTGCCGCGATCCGCGCGCTCGCCAAGGCGGATCCTGGCGTGGCGGAGGTGGGGCGACCGATGACGATGCACTTCGGTCCGCACGACGTCCTGGTCGTGCTGTGCATCGAGTTCGACCCCGCGCTGACGGCCTCCGGGGTGGCGGAGGCGATCGAGCGGATCGAGGCGCGGATACGGAGCCAGCGACCCGATGTGAAGCACATCTATGTCGAGGCCAGGTCATTCCCAAGGCGCGCAGGGCCATGACGCGCCCGTGGAGGGGCCGCTCGCAGCCTCCTCTGCGAGGCACGGCGTCACCACCACACGCGCCGGCGTTTGCGGCGTGAGCTCACCGCCACCGCCGCGACACCGCCCAGGGCGAGCACGGCCGCCGCGACGACGGCGACGCGCCAGGCCGTGTGCTCTGCCTCGCGCTTGGCGCCGCGGAGCCTCGCCCTCGCCGCGACCAGGTCGTTCGCGAGCCGCTGCTTGCTGTGCTCGATCTGCTCGGCCAAGCCCGCGGGCGCCGCGGAACCTGCGCCGGCGCCGACGTGACCTCGCTCGCTGAGGGGACGGGTGACCCTCTCCTCATCGAATCGGATTGCAGTGGGTGGTTCCATGTCTCCCGCGCTGCAACCACCGTTCCTCGCCGGCGCATCGCACAGCAGCGCTAGGTCGCCCCCGCCTGCCGCGCCTGCTTCCGGTGTCGGAGGGAGATCGAGAGCCCGGCGGCGTTGTTGACCACCAGCGCGGCGTTCAGGGCGGTGAACACCCAGTTTTTCACGAGCAGGCTGTAGACGAGGTTTCCGGCCGTCCCGGCGATCGCGGCGATGAAGAAGACCAGGGTGTACTTCTCCGATTTATCCTTCTCGCCCTTCCACTCCCTGTAGGTCTGTGACCCGAAGGTCACGAGGAGCAACAGGGAGCTGATCCAGCCCACGACATGCTTCATCGGGGGTTCCCATGAACAGCCATCCGCCGCGCGCATCGCATCGGACCTCGAGGACGTCGCCCAGCGCGTGGTGGGGTGAGCCGCCTCGCGCGGCGAGCGTCGCCCCGGCTCAGCGCCGAAGCGCCGCGGCCGCGCGGCCGGAGACGGCCGATCCGCTCGTGACGATCGCCGCCCCCAGCGCGAGCAGGGCGACGAGCGTGAGCACCATGGGATAGATGCCGACCAGCGCCAGGATGCCGAGCACGACCGTTCCGGCGCCGACGAGCGACTGCAAGCCGGCGGCGGCCATCGCCGCCTGACGAGCGACGTGGGCGAGGTGCATGTGCGCGCCGCGCGCGTCGAGCGCGCCGAGGTCCGCCGTCGCACCGCCGCTGAGCAGCAGCGTGCCGCCAAAAACGATCACCGCGACCGACGTCAGCGTCCCGGGGGCGAGCCCGAGGAGCGCCAGGATGCCGAGCACGATGCCCGCCGCGCCGCCGACGAGCTCCGCGCCCATGCCGCCGCCGAGCTCGGCGCGCGTGTCCCACTCGACCGGGGCCGTGGTCCGTGTCAAGGCGCCGAAGCGCGACGCGATCGCGCCGCCGTGCGCGATCAGCGCGGCGCCGAAGACGATCGTGGCGATCGAGGTGAGCTCTCGCGGCATGACCCCGGTCAGTCCAAGGATGGCGAGGACGATCGCCCCCGCGCCGCACACCACCTCGGCGAGCGAGCCGCCGAGCACGATCCGCGGCGCCTCCCTCTCCTCCTCCGGCCTGCGCCGCGCGCCCGATATCGGCGCGATCGGGCTCTCCTGCTGTGTAAACCGTTCACGTTCCTCGGGTCCTAGCGTCTGCATGATTCCCCCATCGTGAGGCGTGGCCTCGCCGCGGCTACACGCCTCTGGCTTGCATGTTCTGCGCCCCGCTGCAGGTCGTCGCGGCGATCCGGGTCCACGGGCTCATCGGTCTCTCGCCGCGTGTCGAACGGGCCGGAGCGCTGCTCGTCGCCGCGGCCGATGACAGCGAGGCGTCGCGTCACCATGTTCCCTCGCGGTCCTCGGCCAGCGCAGACCTCATGCGCTGTCGAAAGGAGCAGCAGCGAACGCCAGGCGAGCGAGCAGGCGAGCGGCGCCGGCCGGCGGCCCGAACAGCCGCGTGGAGCGCCCGTGAACGGACGCTCGTCCGAGGGACATGCCCAGCGTCAGGAGGAGATAGGAGCATGCTGCATCTCGAGCTCAGCGAGCGCGAAGCGGATGACACAAGGACGGCCCTCTCGACCCGGCTCGTGGGGATGCGGGACGAGCTGGTCCACACCGACGATCGAGCGTACCGGGCGGACCTGAAGGCCACGATCGAGCGGCTCGAGGTGGTGCTCGGCCGCCTCGAAGCGATGGTGGCGGCGCCGGCGGCGGCGCCGTAGCTGGTCATGCCCGTGCTCATCGACGCGCCGGGGCGGCCGGCGGCACGGTTCGTGGTTCACCGGGGGGCATGGCAGAGCCCGCGGCGCGGCAGGGGGATGAACGCGGTGAAGAGCCCCTCTCGACGGTACGGATCGCCCTGATCGCGTCCGTCGCCGCGCTGGGCGGCTTCCTGTTCGGGTTCGACACCGCCGTGATCAACGGCGCCGTCGGCGCGCTGGAGAGGGTATTCACAGCGCACCCGGGGACCGTCGGCCTGTCCGTGTCCTCGGCGCTGCTCGGCGCGGCTGCCGGCGCGGTGCTCGCGGGCAGGCTGGCCGACCGTTACGGCCGGACGCGGACGATGATCGCGACCTCCCTGCTGTTCGTCGTCAGCGCGGCGGGCTCGGGGGCGGCGATCTCGCCCTGGGACTTCAGCGCGTGGAGGGTGCTCGGCGGCATCGCCATCGGCGCGGCCAGCGTCGTCGCTCCCGCCTACATCGCGGAGATCGCGCCGGCCCACCTGCGCGGCCGCCTCGGATCGCTCCAGCAGCTCGCGATCGTGCTCGGCATCTTCGCCGCCCTGATCGGCGATTACGCCATCGCGACGTCCGCGGGCTCGGCGACGAGCCCGTTCTGGCTCGGGGCGCAGGCCTGGCGATGGATGTTCTGGAGCGCCATCCCACCCGCGCTCCTCTACGGGCTCGGCGCGCTGCTGATCCCGGAGTCCCCGCGCCACCTCGTGGCGAGGGGGCGTGTGGACGAGGCGCTCGCCGTGCTCCGTGGCCTGCTCGGCGCGCCCGCGAAGGCGAAGCTCGTCGAGATCCAGAGGACGCTCTCGTCCGAGCGCCGGCCCAGGCTCGCGGATCTGCGGGGGCGCGCTGGGCTGCTCCGCATCGTCTGGATCGGCATCGGCCTCTCGGCGTTCCAGCAGCTCGTGGGCATCAACGTCATCTTCTATTACTCGAGCGTCCTCTGGCAGGCGGTCGGGTTCTCGGAGCGAAGCTCGCTCGCCATCACGGTCATCACCGGCGTCACGAACATCGTGACCACGCTCGTCGCCATCGCGACCGTCGACCGCGTCGGGCGCAGGCCGCTGCTCATCGCGGGATCCATCGGCATGACGCTCACGCTCGGCGCCATGGCGGCCGTGTTCGGCGCCGCGGGCGAGGACGCCGCGGGCAACCCCGTCCTGACGGGCGCCGCCGGCCCCGCCGCGCTGCTCGCCGCCAACCTGTATGTCTTCTGCTTCGGGGCGTCCTGGGGGCCGGTGACCTGGGTGCTGCTCGGCGAGATGTTCGAGAACCGCATCCGCGCCCTCGCCCTCTCGATCGCGGCCGCCGCGCAATGGGTGGCGAACTTCCTCGTGAGCGCGACCTTCCCCGCGCTCAAGGCGGCCGGCCTGGGCATCGCCTACGGGCTCTACACCGCCGCCGCGGCGGCCTCGCTGGTGTTCGTCGTCGCCTTCATCCCCGAGACGAAGGGCAAGGAGCTCGAGGAGATGTGATGTGCGCCCGCCCGGCGAGAGGAGACGTGTGTCAGCGAGGCGCGGCTGTCTCGAGTCGCGATCTCTCCTGACGGCTGTCTCGAGCGGCACGGCGGAGCGTCAGGTCCGCGCTTCGTCGCTAGGGCAGCGGCAGCGTGAACTGGAAGGTCGTCTTCCCGGGCGCGTTCTCCGCCCAGATCCGCCCCCCGTGGGCCTCGACGAGCCCCCGCACGATGTAGAGCCCGAGGCCGAGTCCGGCGGCGCCTCCTGCCTTCGCCTCGCGCGTCCGGTAATAGCGGGTGAAGAGCCTCGACACATCGTCCGGCGCGATGCCCTTCCCCTCGTTCTCGACCGCCACGGACACCTCGCCGCTCCGCCGTTCCACCGCGATCCTGATCGGCGTCCCGGGCGCGCCGTACTTGGCCGCGTTGGACAGCAGGTTGGTGAGCACCTGCTCCAGGCGCCCGGGATCGGCCAGGAGCGGCGGGACCCCGTCCTGCACCTCGACGTCGACCCGGTGTCCCCTCGTCGCGTCGGCCGTCCGCTCCACCGTCGCGCGGATGAGCGCTGGCAGATCGACCTCGGCATGCCTGAGATCCAGCCGATGCGACTCGAGGCGGGAGACGTCGAGCAGATCGTCGATCATCCGGTTGAGCTGCATCGCGCTGGCCCGGATGTGCTGCGCCCTGTCGCTGGACTGCGGCTCCGTCGCGAGCCGAGAGGCCTTGAGGAGGATCGTGGTGATCGGCTGACGCAGATCATGAGCGATGATGCTGGTCCACTCCTCGCGCATGCGCGCGAGCTCCTTCAACGCGCTGATGTCCTCGCCGGCGACGATGGCGCCCGTGATCTCCCCCGCGCTGTCGTGGATCGGCGCGGCGGCGATGAGGAAGGTTCCGGACGAGCCGTCCGCCTTGGCCACGAGGAGCTCTTCGCCGAGGATCGTCTCGCCGCGCATCGCCCGGCTCGACGGCAGCTCGTCCAGCGGGAGGGCGGTGCCGTCCGGGCGCCGCACGCGACCGACGCACTGCTCCCGCTCCTCCGCGCCCCCGGTGAGATCTCGCGCGTGCGGGTTGGCGATCAGCCGCTCTGCGCCGCTCCGATCGACGAGCAGGAGCGGGACGGGCGCGCTGTCGAAGACGGTTCGCAGCGTCCTCCGCTCGGCGTCCAGCTGCGCGAGCAGGCGCTCCCGCTCTTCCTCGGCCTGCTTGCGCGCCGTCACGTCCTCCACCTGGGCGATGTAGTGGAGGGGCTCGCCCTTCTCGTCGCGCACCACGGACGTATGGAGGACGACGTGGATGGTCGTGCCGTTCTTGTGGATGTATCGCTTGGCGAGCTGATAGCGCGGGATCTCACCGCTGCGCAGCCGCTCGACCAGGCCCACGTCGGTGTCCACGTCGTCGGGGTGGGTGATGTCCTGGAAGCGGAGCCGCGAGAGCTCGTCGGCCGCGTAGCCCACGATCTCGCAGTAGACGTGGTTGACGCGGATGAACCCCCCGCCGAGCCCGACGATGGCCATGCCGATGGGCGCGTTCTCGAAGGTGAGCCGGAAGTCCTCCTCGCTCTCGCGGAGCGACTGCTCCATCTGCCTGCGCTCGGTGATGTCGTGCCCCTCGGGGAGGAGCATCACGACCCTGCCACGGTCGTCGGTGATGGGCTTGATGGAGAAATCGATGAAGCGCCGCCCGGTCGCTCCGTTCACGCAGATCTCGTCTCGCACGAGCCGGCCCGCCGCGGCCTCGGCGACGGCGGCGCGGACGCGCTCCCTGTGCTCCGGGCTCCACCCCGTCAGCTCCCAGAACGGACGGCCGAGCGTCTCTGCCTCCGTGGCCCTGCAGAACTCGAGAGCGGCGCGGTTGTTCTCCAGGACGATGCCCTCCGGCGAGAGCAGGCCGATGAACTGGAGGGCCCCGTCGAAGATCGCCCGAAAGCGCTCCTCTCTCTCCAGGAGCGCCCTCTCCAGGTGACTCGCGCGTCGGAGCTCCTGGGCCACGCGGTCCGAGGTCCGTGCGCTCCCCCCGCGCGCGAGGGCGCTGTCCAGGCCGATCGCGAAGAGCGCGGCGAGCGCGCCGAGATCGACGCAGGCGCGGGGGTAAGGGCGGGGCAGGCAAAACGAGAGGACGCCAAGGCAGCGATCGCGGACGCGGAGGGGCATCGAGACCGCGCTCTGCGCGCCGGTCCGCGCGCAGAGCTCTCGCGTCATGGACGGATCCGGATCGAGCGAGCGCGCATCGCTCATCACCTGAACCCGACCCGAGCTCGCCGCCCATTCATCGAGCAGCGGCGCGCCCCGCGCCACCCGCGCGAGGCAGAGGCGGATGTCGGCGGGCACGTGGCGGTGGGAATGGAGCCCGAGCTCGCCGGTGTCCTCGGAGGTCAGAAGCAGGTAGGCAGCGCGAGCGCCGAGCTCCATCGCCTGGTCCAGCAGGAGCGCAGCGAGCTCGTCGAGATCGGCCACGCGCGCGATGCGGGGCGCCGCGCGCGCCATGAGCTCGCCCGGCGACGGGTAAACCTCGCGGCCAGCGCATGGGCTGAGAGAGGCCGCGCAGGCGACCTCCTCATCGCGGCCGATCGACGCCTCGATCTCTTCTGCCGATAACGTGGCCCCCACCGGAATCGACCGATTGTTGCACGAGAGCGGCGCTGCCTGAAGGGGCGACGCGGTCAGGTCCCTCGGCATGGCTTCCTCGGATGCCGATCTGTTCCTGCTCGCCAGGGTCAGGAGCGCCGGCGCGCGCGCTCCCTGAGCGGCGCCGCCTCACGGCATCCCGAGCAGCCCGCTCCCCTGGTAGACGACGAGCGCCGCGACGTACGCCGCCGCGTAGGTGTAGGCGAGGACGAACGCGGGCCAGCGCCACGACTTCGTCTCGCGCCGGATCGCCGCCACGGTGCTCATGCACTGGCACGCCAGGACGAAGAACGCGAGCAGCGCGAGCCCGGTGCGCGACGAGTACGCGAGCGACCCGTCCGGGCGTCTCGCCTCGCGGATCTGCTCGGCGAGCGGCGCGGGCTCGTCGTCGGCGTCCTCGACGCCGAAGATGACCCCCATCGTCCCGACCATGACCTCGCGCGCGCCGAACGAGCCGATGAGGCCGACGTTGATGCGCCAGTCGAACCCGAGCGGCGCGGTCACCGGCTCGAGCGCGCGCCCCACGCTGCCGGCGATGCTCGACTCGAGCGACGTCGCCTCGAGCGACGCCGCCGCGCTCTCGGCCGCGGCGGCCGGCGGCTCGTGGGGCGCGGCGCCCGGCATGGGGACCTTCAAGAGCACCCACAGCACGGCCGAGACGGCCAGGATCACGGTCCCGACGTCGCGCGTGAACCGCCACGCCGCCTGGCCCGCCTTGCGGACCACGAGCCGCGGCTCGGGGCTGCGGTACGCCGGCATCTCGAGCACCATCGGGAGCGAGCGCCCGCGCGTCGCCGTGCGCCGCAGCACGAGCGAGGCGACGAGCCCGGAGAAGATGCCGGCGACGTAGAGCGCGACGAAGAGCAGCGCCTGCACCCAGGCGCCGTGGGCCGCGAAGAAGGTCGTCAGGAGGAGCGCGTAGGTCGGGATCCGCGCCGAGCAGGCCATGAGCGGCAGGACGAGGATCGCCGTGAGCCGCTCGCGCGGGTCGCGCAGGATGCGCGTGGCGTGCACGGCGGGCACCGCGCACGCGTGCCCCATCAGCAGCGGGAGGAACGCCCGGCCGCTGAGCCCCATCAGCTGGAGCAGGCGGTCGACGAGGAAGGCGCCGCGCGCGAGGTACCCGCTCGCCTCGAGCAGCTCCATGGCGATCGTGAGGATCACGATCTGCGGCATGAAGGCGAGCACCGTCCCCGCCCCGCCGAGCAGGCCGTCGACGACGAACGAGGCGGCGAGCCCCCCGCCGAGGGCGCGGGACGCGAGGCTGCCGAGCTCGCCGATCGCCGCGTCGAGCGCCTCGGTGACCGGGGTGGCCACGAGGAACACGGCGGCGAACAGGAGCGCCATGAGCCCGAGGAACAGCACCGGGCCGGCCGCCGGGTGGAGCAGCACGGCGTCGGCGCGCGCGGTGAACGTCCTCCGCCGCTCCGCGGCGGCGTCGCGGCGCGGCGGCTCGACGTACGCGGCGCGCGCCACCTCATCCGGATCCCACGCCGCGGCGCCGGGGGGCTCCACGGCGCCGGACGCGATCGCGTCGAGCCGCGCGGCCGCCGCGTCGAGCACCACGCCCCGCGCGGCCGGGTCCCTCGCGCTCACGAGCAGCACGGGCAGGCCGATGGCGCGCTCGAGGGCGCCGAGGTCGAGCCCGCGCCCCTCGCCCTCGAGCACGTCGCGCTGCGTGGCGACGACGAGCGGGGCGAGCCCGCGCCGCACGAGCTCACGCGTGAGCCGCAGGCCGAGCGCGAGCTGCGTGGCGTCCACCACCTGGACGACGAGGCGCGGCCGCTCGCCCTCGCCGGTGCGGTCGAGGAAGCGGCGCGCGACGCCCTCGTCCGTCGCCGGATCGACGACGGCCTCGATCGAGTAGAGCCCGGGGAGATCCGCGATCGTCGCGACGGCCCCGCCCGCGAGGCGGACGTCGGCCGTGAGGATGTCGACCGTGATCCCTGGGAAGTTGCCGACGTGCGCGCTGCCGCCGGTCAGCCGGTTGAACAGCGACGATTTGCCGGAGTTCGGTCGCCCGAGCAGCGCGATGAGCGGCCGCTCTGTCAACGTCGGGAGGCGCTCCGTGCCTGCATGGCAGGCGGTCATCCGACCCGCCTCTGCGAGGGCAGGGGCGCCACCAGGATCGAGCGCGCGAGCGACGCGTTGATCGCGAGCTCCCCGCCGGACCCGGTGCGCACGTGGAGCGGGCCGCCGAACGCCGCGCGCCGGATCGACGTGAGCGTCTGGCCGGGGCCGAGCCCCATCGCCCCGAGCCACCCGGCGAGCTCGGCGTCGAGGCCGACCTCGACCACGATCACGCGCTCACCGGCGCGCACCTCCGAGAGCGGACCTGCAGGAGCTGCGGCGCTGGCGTCGTGCGCTCGCGCCTCCGTGCCGGCCACGCTGCCGGCCGAGTCCACATCGGCGAAGCTCACGTCAAGTTGGGGAGGAACGCTGGAAACCATGGGCCCCGTCAGATTTTGAAAATCAATTTCAAATCTACTGGCATTGTGAACGGTCTCGGCCGGGATGTCGAGCGCCTCTCGACCAGCTGCCGTGGCGGCTGGCCGCTCCGGCGTGGCGGCGGCGCCTGTTCTCGTGTTCCCGCCCAGGTGGCCAGCCCTTCCCGGTCCTGGAGATAGCCGCGCCGCTCCTCGCTTCGGGGCCCGGCGCACCCTGGATCCGCTCTCCGGCGAGCGGTCGCCGCGCGTCGGCCGAGGCCGCGGAGCGGAGCGCGCGAAGCGTTCGGGTCGGGCGAGTCATCCGATTCACCGGGCAGCGGCGGAGCCTCGGTCAGAGCGACGGCGGTCCGCGGATTGTCCTCCAGGGGCCCCTTTTACCATGGGTGCGCGGCGCGAGCGCCCGCGGTCCTCCATCGCAGACCCGCCGCTGCTCGGGGTGTAATGGACCCCGACGGCTGCGTCTCCGAAGGTGAGCGGCCCGTGGGTCGCCGAAAGGAAGACGCCATGAAAGAGACCATGCTCCAGGTGGACGGGATGAGCTGCCCGTCCTGCGTCCGCCACATCGACAGCGCGCTTCGCGAGCTCGGCGGCGTGGCCAGGGTCGACGTGCGCCTGCGCGAGGGCACCGTCGTGGTGCAGCACGATCCGGAGAGCGCGCCCGTTGCCGCCCTCGTCGAGGCCGTGCGCGGGGCCGGCTACGGCGTGCGCCCGCGCGCCGCCTGAGCGCGCGCAGCGCCCCCGGCGCGTGGTCTCGTGACAGCGCATCGCGCCATGAGGTGTCCCACGCCGCGCTCGACGCTGCAGTGAAACATTTACCGGTTAATCCAAGCGGGGGCCGGCGCACGCATATGGCCGCCCCCGCGAGCTTCGAGGCGCGCTCGCCCCGCTCGGACATCGCGGCCCCGTGGCGCCCATCGAAGCGCTGGACAATGAACCGATTAAGTGGTTTCCTGTCCGCGCTTCCCGCGTGCCTCGGGCCATGTCGCAGGCGTCGTTTGTGAGCCCCGGTCCGCGGTTTCTTGGTTTCTTCATTCTCGTGGGCCCGCGGACGGAATAGGTCCTCTCCTCGCCGCGGGTTCCTCCCAGGCCTGGCCATGCAGGGCGTTCTTGGCGCGCTGCCGGCGCCGCTGCGCGGCGTGCAGGACCTGTTCGACCTGCAGAACGAGAAGGGTTCACCGTGCGGTCACGCAGGGTCGAAGCCGGACGTCGCCAGGTGCAATCGGGGGAGAGGCAGAAGGAGATCACGATGCGCGTTCTTCACGGGTCGGTGGCTGGTTGGACCGGAGCAGCCCTCATGGCGCTGGGCCTCTCCGCGGGATGCGGAGACGACTCGGACGACCCGCAGGGCTCGGGGCAGGAGACGACCGGAGCGGGCGGCGGCGCATCGGGCGCGGGCGGGGGGGCCGCCGGAGCCACGTCCGGCGCCGATGGCACCACGTCGAGCGGCGGCGCCACGTCCGGCGCCGGCGGCGCCGCCTCGGGCAGCGGTGCCAGCTCGAGCAGCGGGGCCACGTCCGGCGCCGGCGGCGCCGCCTCGAGCAGCGGCGCCACGTCTGGCGCTGGCGGCGCCACCTCGGGCGCGGGCGCCGGCGGGGGTGACCAGGAGTCGACGGGGTTCTCGGTGCGCGGCCGCTTCCTTTACGACCGCTGCGGAGAGAAGGTGCTGCTCCGGGGCGTCAACGAGATGGTCGTGTGGCTGTCGTCGGGGCCCGACGGCCTGCCGGAGTTCGCGGAGATCGCGAAGACCGGCGCCAACGCGGTGCGGATCGTCTGGCTCGCCACGGAGTCCGCGGCGGGCCTCGATCAGGCCATCACGAACGCGCTCGCGCAGAAGCTCATTCCGATCGTCGAGCTCCACGACGCCACGGGGAAATGGGATCTCCTGCCGAGCCTCGTCGACTACTGGACGAGAGCGGATGTCGTCGCCGTGATCAAGAAGCACGAGCAGAGTTTGCTCGTCAACATCGGCAACGAGGTCGGGGACCAGGTCGACAACGCGGCGTGGGAGGCGGGCTACAAGCAGGCCATCACCCGGATGCGCGGCGCCGGCATCACGGTCCCGCTCGTGATCGACGCCTCCAAGTGGGGGCAGAACATCGACCAGCTCCAGGCCGTCGGCCCCGCGCTCGTCAAGCACGACCCGAACATCCTGCTCAGCGTCCACATGTGGTGGACGGACGGCAGCGCGGCCACGATCACGAGAGAGCTGCAGGAGTCCGTGGCGCTGAACCTGCCTTTGATGGTCGGCGAGTTCGCGCAGCACGCCGTGTACGAGTGTGGCAAGCACCCGTTCGATTACAAGGCGCTCCTGGCCAGGAGCGTCGAGCTCGAGGTGGGGTGGCTCGCCTGGTCGTGGGGCGCCGTCAAGAACAGCGACTGTCAGAGCGACGGGCCGTTCGACATGACGACCAACGGGACCTTCGCGGGGCTCACCGGCTGGGGTCGCGAGGTCGCGGTGACCGACCCGAACAGCATCCAGAACACCTCGGTGCGCCCGCGCTCGATCGAGACCGGATCGTGCAGGTAGGCGTGGCGACGGCTCCCTGACCCCGCGCGCCGCTACTCCTCCGGCACCGGCGGGAAGTAGACCTGCTTGGGACCGATGGCGTGCCCGGCGGGGATGGGGGTGCCGAGCTCGTCGAGGCGGAAGACCTCCGGCGGGAGACGGAGCGACTCCCGCAGCCGATCCATCGTGGTCGGGACGAACGGATAGAGCATGATCATCAGGTTCTTGAGCACGTAGAACGAGGAGAAGAGGGCGTCGCGGCGGCCCTCCTCCGGGTGCCGATCGTCGTGCGGCTTGAACTGCGCGAAGAGGCTGTTGATGACGCGCGCGTAGTTCTCGATCTCGAAGAGCAGCGTCGGGTAGTCGGCGCGATCCATCGCGCGCACGTAGCGCTGGACGATGCGGAGGGTGTCCGCGGCGACCTTGTCGAGCAGCGCGCCGTGGGGCACGCGCCCATCGAACTTCGAGTGCGCCGCGGAGATCGGCCGCTCGAACGCCGCGTTGAGCGGCCCGGCGAGGAACCGGTTGCGCTCGTCGAGCTTTTCGAAATCGAAGTTCGACGGCTTCTCCGCGAGGCCGAGCAGCGCCAGGTAATAACGGATCTGGTCCGCTGAATACCCCTTTTCGTCGAGGAGCTGATCGGCGGTGAAGAAGTTTCCGCGCGACTTGCTCATCTTGTCGCCCCCGACGAGCAGGTGGAAGCACCCGAGGACGTCGGTGAGCTGCAGCTCGCCGGGCGCCGGCAGCCGGCGCGGATCGGGCTGCGCGCCGAGCCACATGGCGCCCTGCATGAGCACGTAGAAGAAGACGTTGTCCTGGCCGAGGAACTGGTAGATCCTGGCCTCCGGATCGCACCAGAAGTCCACGTACCGGGCCGGATCGACGCCCCTCCGGGCGAGCGCGACCTGCGAGAAGGCGATGGGCGCGATCAGCGAGTCGGGCCAGACATACAGCGTCTTGCCGCAGAGCTCCGGATCGAGATCCGCCGGCAAGGAGAGCCCCCAGGCGACGTCGCGGGTGATGGCGCGGTGAGCCCAGTCCTCGACGGGCTCGCTGGGGACGCCATGGCGCGAAAGGGCGGCGCGCGCCTCCTCCATCTCCGGCTTGCTGCCGAGCTGCAGCAGGACCTTGCGATCCTGCGTGAACTTCGCCTTGTGCTTCGGCAGCGACGCCTTGATCTCCTTGTACGTGGGGGCGAGGTCGGCCTCGAAGCGGAGCGAAGGCATCACGGTGTTCAGCACGTCCGCGAGCACCGCCGGGCGCCACGCGCCCTGCTTGCCCTGGATCCAGCCCCGGAGCGTCTCGGACACGGCCCACATGTCGAGCCACCAGTGCGCTGTGTCGCGCATCACCGGCGTGGCGTCGCTGAGCGCGCTGCGCGGGCTGCCGAGCTGTGAGGGCGAGTGCTGGTGACCGCAGCGATCACACTCGTCGCTGTACGCGTCTCCGTTGTCGCACTTCGGGTTGGGGCAGCGCCCGCGCACGAAGCGGTCGGGGAGGAAGCACTGGAGCTCCGGATCGAACCACTGGCTGCTCGTGCGCTTCTCGAGCAGGCCGTTGTCGTGCAGGCGCCGGAGGAAGCGGTGCGCGAGCTCCTGCTGAATCGGGAGGCACTCCGGCCGCGAGGTCCCCGAGTAGACGTCGAGATCGATGTCATACCGCCGGAGGCTCGCGTGCTGCTTCTCGTGGATGCCGTCGATGAACTCGCGTATCGACACCCCGGCCTGCCGCGCCGCGATCTGGCTGGCGGAGCCGTGATCGTCGGTGCCGCAGACGAAGAGGACGTTCTCGCGGCCGATGACCAGGCCCAGCCACCGCGCGTGGATGTCCGCAGGGACGTGCGCGCCCGCGAGGTGCCCAAGGTGCAACATCCCGTTGGCGTAGGGCATGCCTGCGGTGACGACCGCCCGCCTGGGCCTGCGAACCTGGCGAATGACCGATGCGACGTCGGTCGGGGCGCCGTGATAAGATGCCATCGAAGCTCGCTATACCGCAGCGGGCCCATCAGCACAACGCGCGCCTCAAGCCTCGTCGCGTCCGTCCTCCTCGATACCCATCCTTCGTGTCGCGATTCCCCTCCTTGCCGGCTCGAACGGACGTCGTGAGGTTGCGTGTCCACCGGTGTCCGCGATCCAGGATGCCCCGGAGGACAGAAGGGAGGTTATTGAAGACTTCCGCTCTCACGGCGAAGCCGCGTGACACCGGGATGCGCTGCGGACGCCGCCGGGCCGCCGCGCGGCAGCCGGCGGGCCTCTCCGGCGTCGCCCTGCTTCTGCCCCGGCGGGGCCGATCCGTCGCGCCCGGAACCCGCTTCTCGTCTAGACTCGCCGTCGATGGCCGACCTAGCCAGGCAAGCCGCCCCGGACCAGGCACGGCAGCAGGTACCCCCGGAGAGGCCCACCCGACGCTGTCCCGTGTGCGGCGTCCGGTACCCGCTCGACTTCCTCGTCTGCCCCATCGACGCGACGGCCCTGGAGCTCCAGGGCGTGACCGCGACCGACCCGATGGTCGGCGAGCTGCTCGCGGGGAGCTTCTGCATCACCGGCGTGATCGGCGCGGGCGGCATGGGCCGCGTCTACGTCGCCGAGCACATCCGCCTGCCGAAGCGCTTCGCCGTCAAGGTGCCGCACGAGCACTTCGCCAGCCACCGGGAGGCGATGGCGCGCTTCGAGCGCGAGGCGCAGACGATCGCGCGCGTCGGCAACGAGCACGTGATCGACGTCGTCGACGTCGTCCGCCTCAAGGACGGGCGCCCGTGCATGGTGACCGAGCTGCTCAAGGGCGAGGACCTCGGCGCCTTCCTCGACCAGGTCGGCAAGCTGCCGCTCCCCACCGCGATCACGATCTCGCGCCAGGTCTGCCGCGGCCTGGCCGCGGCCCACGCGACCGGCGTCGTCCACCGCGACCTCAAGCCGTCGAACCTGTTCCTCATCCGGCGCGAAGCGGGCAACGTCCACGTGAAGATCCTCGATTTCGGGGTCGCCAAGGTGCTCGACGGCGCCGACCTCACGCGGACCGGCTCGGTGGTCGGCACGCCCCAGTACATGGCGCCGGAGCAGGCGCGCGGCTCGGCCGACGTCGACTCGCGCGCCGACATCTACGCGGTCGGCGCCGTGCTGTACCGCATGCTGACCGGCGAGCGCCCCTTCCCCGAGGAGGAGCCGACGCGGACCATGCTCCGCCTGCTCACCGAGGATCCCCGGCGCCCGCGCGACATCGACAAGACCATCCCCGAGGGGCTCGAGGCGCTGATCCAGCGCGCCATGGCCCGGGCGCGCGAGGACCGGCCGCCGTCCGCCCAGGAGCTCGATCGCCTGCTCGCGGACTTCGATCTGCAGGATCCGCTCGCGCCTTCCCGCGCGCTCGGCGTGGGCGTCGCGGCGACCGACGGCGCACCGAACGACGAGCGGGCCACGGTCGTCATCCCGAACGCCCAGGGCCAGAGCGCGGACGACGTGACGCGCAAGGCGCGGCGCGCTCGCCCCGTCGCGTCGCTGCTGGCCATCGCCGTGAGCCTCGCCGCGGGCGCGGCCGTCTTCACCAGCGCCGCGATGGTCCTCCGCAGGGTCTACGGCATCACCGAGCGGCGGGCGCTCAGCGAGAGCGAGGTCCTCCTCGCCGCGGGCGCCGCGGGAGCGCTGGCCATCATCGCCTTCGTCGCCACCCTCCGCGTCCTCGTCGGCCGCTGGCGGAGCGCGCCGGCCATGGAGCGCCTCGGCCACGGCCTCCTGGGCGCGCTCGTGTGGCTGTTCGTCTCGTGCGGCGTCCTCGCGCTCGGCGCCGCCGCCTACAACGCGTTCGCGCTGCCGATCCCCACCCTGGGCCTCGACCCGGCCGAGTGGCTCGGCTGGATCGACGTCGGCGTGATCGCCGTGCCGACCCTGATCGCGCTCGTCGCGCTCACCGTGGCGCTGCGGCGCGTGACCCGCGTGTCGTAGCGGCGCGGGCGGGGCTCTCAAATTCTGATCATCCCGCGAGCCCGTCACCATTCTCTCATGCATTCGATAGCTTGTAAATAGTGGCCATGTCGGCGAGATCCGCGCGCTCGCAAAGCACCCCACGAGGAGGCGAGATCATGTCCGCACGATTCAGGCCCGAGGTGTATGCCGTCGATTTCGGTACCTCCAACTCGCTGCTCGCGGCGGCCAGCGCGGAGGCGACCTGCCCGCCCATCCCGCTCGACGCCGCGGCGGCCGATCCGACCGTCCTCCGGAGCCTCTTGTTCTTCGGGCAGGAGCGGTTCTCCTGCGGCGCGGCGGCGATCAGCGACTTCGTCGCGAACGGCATGCAGGGCCGCTTCATCCGCTCGATCAAGAAATACCTCCCCGATCGCAGCTTCTCCGGCACGCAGATCGGGCACCGGGTCGTGACCATCGAGGACCTGATCGGCCGCTTCCTCCGGGAGATGCGCGAGCAGGCGAACCGCCACTTCGACGCCGACGTCGCGCGCGTCGTGCTGGGCAGGCCGGCGAAGTTCTCGACCGAACCGGCCGACGATCGCCTCGCCGAGGAGCGCCTCGAGCGGGCGGCGCGCATCGCGGGCTTCCGCGAGGTCTCGTTCTGCCCCGAGCCGGTCGCCGCCGCGCACGACTTCCACCTGGAGCTCGACCGCGGGGCCGTCGTCCTCGTCGCCGATTTCGGCGGCGGGACGTCGGATTACACGATCGTCCGGATGCGGCCGGAGGGGTTCTCCCCGTCCGACGTGCTGTCGCTCGGCGGCGTCTCGGTCGCGGGGGACGCGCTCGACGGCAGCCTCATGCGCCACAAGATCGCCCGCCACTTCGGCGCGGAGGTCACCTACCGCGTCCCGCTCGGCTCGAACCAGCTGACCATGCCGCGATCCATCGCCGAGAAGCTCTGCTCACCGGCCGACATGACGGTGCTCCAGCACCGCGACGTCCTCGCCTTCCTCCGCGACGTGAAGGCGTGGTCCCTCGGGCCCGAGGATCGGCAGCGCATGGACCACCTGCTCTGCCTCGTGGAGGACTCGCTGGCGTTCCGGCTCTTCGAGGAGATCGAGCGCGCCAAGTGCGCGCTGTCCGGCGAGGCGGCCACGGAGTTCCGCTTCGATTACCCGTCGATGCACATCCGCGAACGCATCGCCCGGGAGGAGTTCGAGGCCGGGAGCGAGCGGCAGATCGACGCCGTCCTCGGCGCGCTCGACCGGACGGTGGCGGACGCGGGCCTGTCGTTCGACGGCATCGACGTCGTGTGCTGCACGGGCGGGACCGCGAGGGTGCCGGCGCTCCGGCGCGGCATCGAGCGGCGCTTCGGCGAGGGCAAGGTGAGGCAGCTGCGGAGCTTCCACTCCGTCGTCCAGGGGCTGGCCGAGCGCGCGCGCAGCATCGCCGCCGCGTCCTGATGAGCGGGCGCCGGCCCCGCCGGTCGGCGCGGCAGCGTCCGCGGGCGGCGCGGCAGCGTCCGCGGGCGGCGCGGCAGCGTCCGCGGGCGGCGGGGCCTCGCCGGTCGGCGCGGCGCTGCCGTCGAGCCAGCGGGGATCGCCCTCGACGACCCACGGGTACGCCTCGTGGAGCGCGCGTTCCATCAGGCCGCCGTAGCTGTGGCCGGCGCCCACGGCGTGGACGACGCGCGCCGCGACGCCGCCGCGCTCGAGCACCTCCCGCGTCTTGCGCGCCTGCGCCGCGCAGTCGGCTCGCCCGCACGCGAGCAGCACCCGCGCCCCGCCGCCGCCGCGAAAGCGCCGGGCGGCGCCGGGCGTCCACTCGTCGAAGCTGCCGTATCCACCCTCGATCAGCGCCGCCCGCGCGAAGCGGGCGGGATGCCCGGGCAGGAGCAGCGCGCCCATGATCGCCCCCTGCGAGTACCCCGCATAGATCGGGTCGCGGAGATCCACCCGATCCCCGAAGCGCGCCGACAGCGCCGAGACCGCCGCGGCGACCTCGCGGCTCAGCGCGTGATGGTCCGGGTAGTAGAAGATCCGCCCGGCGTCCGGCGCCCGGACGTCGATCGGCTTGCCGCGCGGGCAGAGCACGAAGCCGGCCCCCCTCACGATCCCGCGCCAGATGTCGCAGTGCCATTCGGGCCGATCTCCCGCGCCGTGCGCGACGACGAGCAGGGGCCGCGGCCCGTTGCCTCGGGGCGTCACGACCACCGCGGGGCCGAAGTCCGGGACCTCGAGCGCGATGAGCTCGGGCTCGTCCGCGGCCGGCGGAGGCTCCGGCGCAGGCGGAGGCGCGCTCTCCAACCCGCGCCCGCGCTCCTGCTCGGCGGCGGGCGGATCGCTGCGGCCGACACGGCCGAGAGGCGCGGCGAGCGGCGCTCGCGCGCACCCCTCGGCGCCGATCGCGAGCGCGATCCCGAGGAGGAGCGCCCGCCGGGGGCGCGGGGCGGTCAGCGCGTGTCGACGTGCCGCACGTGTCGCGCGTGCCTCACGGTTCGCGCGTGTCGTACGGGCCGCACGTGTTGCGCTCATCGCACATCGGAGGGTGAACACCCTCAGCACGGGAATCAAGAACCGGAGAACACGCCACTCCCGGAGACCCTCGAGCGCCTGGCAGATCGCGGCGGCTCTCCGCGGATCGACGCCGGGCTCGGCCGTCCGCTCGCCAGCGCCATGCGAGCTCGACGGGGACGGCGTCGGGCGTGACGTCAGGCGGCGACGAGGACGATGCGGCTCACCTCGGGCGGCGCGCCGACGCGGGCGGGCGGCCCGGCGGTGCCGAAGCCGCGGTTGATGTAGAGATGCGAACCGCCACGCTGGTAGAGCCCGGCGACGTAGCCGTGGGGGAGCACCAGATCGGCGGGCCGCACGACGAGGTTGATCTGGCCTCCGTGGGTGTGGCCGCTGAGCTGCAGGGCCACCTCGCCGGCCGCGTCCGGGAAGAACACGGGGTTGTGGCAGAGCAGCACGCGCGGCAGATCGCGCGGCACGTCCGCGATCGCCCGGCCGAGGTCCGGACCGCCGCCGGGCACCCGCCCTCGCGCCCACACATCGTCGACGCCGAGCAGCGCGAAGGCGCCGCCGGGCCCACCCACGACGCACCCGCGGTTGCTCAGCACCCGGGCGCCGCCGCGCTCCAGCGCGCCCAGCGCCGCGTCGATGCCGGCGAAGTGGTCGTGGTTGCCCGGGATCGCCGCGACGCCATGCCGGGCGAGCGGGCCGAGCCTCCGCGTGAGGCGCCCGAGGTGCTCGGCGTACCTCGGATCGAAATCGACGAGATCACCCGTCATCACGACGAGATCGCCGCGGGCCTCGCGCACGAGATCCTCGGCGGCGCGCATCTCCGGCTCGCCGACGAACAGCCCGAGATGGATGTCGGACAGCTGCACGATGGCGAACCCGTCCAGGCTCCGCGGCAGGCCCGGTATCGGGATGGCGACCTCTTCGATGGTGTAGTCGTGTCGCCCGAGCAGCGCGCCATACACCGCGCTGCCGCCGCCGATGAGGAAGGCGGAGCCAGCGGCCCCGGTCGCGAGGAAGTCGCGGCGGGCGAGCGTCGGCCGCTCGACCGGCGGCGGGAGCGGCAGGGCCGCGGGGCCGCCGTCCTCCTGCGCCCCTCGCTCCGCGGGGCTGGGCGCCGAGCCGGCGGCGCGGGCGGTCCCGCCGTCCGCGAGCGCGGTCGCCGTCGCGCGCCCGAGCGCGGCGCGCCCGAGCCGCGCGAGCAGCCGGCCGAGATCCACGACGGCGAGCAGGACCGCGGAGATCAAGACGCCCAGCGAGAGCGTGCTCCCGCCGAGCCCCATCCCGCGGAGCACGCCGTCGGGCAGCGCGCCGCGCCCGAACCGCGCGGAGATCATGGCGATGATGCCGGCGGCCAGCAGGCACGCCAGCGCGCGCCGGGCGCGCACACCCAGGCCGAGCAGCCTGGAGGCGCGCCGGTGAACGTACAGGCCCAGGACGCCGAGGACGATGGAGAGGATCAGCGAGAAGACCGCGAAGCGCATGGGCAGCTCTGCACGAAGGGGGACGGAAGCCTAACCGATCGGCGACGGTCGGCCAGAAAGCCCTCCGTGACGGCCCGATGGCGGCAACGCGCCGCGACGGCGCTCCGCGACACGCGCCGGACGCGGCTTGCGATCTCACCCGCTGTCACGTCGTGCGTCTCGGCCGGGGGAAGGTCCGGGCGCGAGACGCCGGCGAGCGGCGCACTCCGCACCTCGACATCGGGCGCGCCATGGCGCTGCGCGTCGCCACCTCGCATGACGCCAGGCGCAGCGCTCCGAGCAGAAGCCCTGGTGTGTGTCATCGCTCGGAGAGGCGGAGTTTGTCGCCACTGACAAGCTTGGAAATAGAACTGAAACCCTTCTATTCGTCTGCCGTGTCACATCCGGACCCAGCCGTTCTCCCAACCCGAGCTGTGGAGTCGTGGTGATTGCGCGTTGCGTTGGATGGACGGCGTACGCCCCGTAACCCGTGGCCGGTGCGTTCTCCCCTTGCAGAACCGCCACAACCGCGCGCGATCGCGATCGCGCGCGGGTGCGGGAACGGCAGGGGAAGGGTAGCCAAACGCACGCGTGACGCGCGTCGAGAGGTGTGTGGCGTTCTAGCTTGCGTGAAAAAATACCCGTACAACGTACTACGATGTAGCGGCTCTGGCGTGGGATAGCCGTCGTTTGTCCTTGCTCCAGAGAGGCCTTCGGTCTAAATTCGGCCCGCTATTTGACGCGTTGAATTGGCCTGGTTTCTTCATTGAAGTAATGAAAGGCTTAATATGCTGAGAAGGAATGCGCATCAGCTGGGGTTGGCAACGTCGGTTGCGGTCATCCTCGCGCTCGCGGCGTGCGGGGACGGCGGGGGCGGTGACACCAGCGGGACGGGCGGGGGCAGCAGCGGCGTGGGCGCGGGCAACCCGACGAGCAGCGGCGTGGGCGCGGGCACCCCGACGAGCAGCGGCAACGTCGACCCGACGACGACGAGCAGCGGCAACGTCGACCCGACGACGACGAGCAGCGGCAACGTCGACCCGACGACGACGAGCAGCGGCAACGTCGACCCGACGACCAGCGCGGCTTCGGGCGGCGGCAACTGCTCCCCCGCGGTCGACATCACGGCGCCGAGCGGCAACCCGTTCGCGGACGCGCACCTGTTCGTGGACCCCGGTTACGTCAAGAAGGTCGACTCGTCGATCGCGCAGGTGACCGATACGGCCCTGAAGGCGAAGATGGAGAAGGTCAAGCAGATCCAGACGGCGTTCTGGCTCGACCGGATCGAGGCGATCAAGGAGCTCCCGGCCTACCTCGACGCGGCGCTCAAGCTCCAGAACGAGCTCTGCGAGCCGGTCACTGCGCTCATCGTCGTCTACGACCTTCCGAACCGCGATTGCTTCGCCGAGGCGTCGAACGGCGAGCTCCACCTCGATCAAAACGGCACCCAGCGGTACCGGGAAGAGTACATCGCCCCGATCAAGCAGATCCTCGCCGCTCACTCGGGTCAGCGCATCGCCGCGGTCATCGAGCCCGACTCGCTCCCCAACATCGCGACGAACCTGGGCGGGAAGCGATGCGACGAGACGACGGCGCAGTCCTACCGGGACAACGTCGCGCACACGCTCAAGGAGCTCAACATGCCGCACGTGTACCAGTACATCGACGCGGCGCACTCGGGCTGGCTCGGGTGGCCCGACAACCAGAAGAAGGGCGCCAAGATCTTCGCCGAGGTCATCAAGGCCGCCGGCAGCCCGGCCAACGTCCGCGGCTTCGCGACCAACGTCGCGAACTACACGCAGCTCAGCTACACCGCGGAGAGCTACGATCAGCAGGACAATCCCTGCTTCGGCGAGTTCGACTACGTCGATGCCATGGCCTCGGCGCTCTCGGCCGAGGGCCTCGGCGACAAGCACTTCATCATCGACACGAGCCGCAACGGCGTCGGCAACATCCGGGAGGACTGGGGCTACTGGTGCAACAACAAGGGCGCGGGCATGGGCCAGCGGCCGAAGGCCAACCCGGGCGGCGCGACGAACCTCGACGCCTTCGTGTGGGTCAAGCCGCCGGGTGACTCCGACGGCGTGGGCCAGGAGGGTCAGCCGCGCTACGACCTGTTCTGCGGCAAGGAGAACGCGGACACGCGCGCGCCGCAGGCGGGGCAGTGGTTCCACGAGTACTTCGTGGAGTGCGTGAAGAACGCCAACCCGGCGCTTTGACGGGCGGGTCGGTCTGCTTCAAGCTGTGACGAGCGCGCTCGGCTGAGCGCGCGGCCGGCGGCCGGGGCAGGCGAGGAGCGTGAGAAAAAGGGGTCTACCTTCCCGCGGACGACGCGGGCCCGCTGGAAGGTAGACCCCTTGGGAAAACGCTCCTCGCCTGTCCTGGCCGCCGCGCCGCTTTCAGGGACATCAGCAGCGCAGAGGACCCGCGACCTGTGGCGCGCGCACACGCGCGCGCACGCACCCCTACGACCGGACCGCGCCGCGCCGCGCCGCGCCGTGGCATGGTGAAGCGCGGTGCACGACTCCATCACGCTCGAACAGCTGCGCACGTTCATCGCGGTCGCCGACGAGGGCAGCTTCTCGGCCGCGGCCAGGAAGCTCCGGCGCGTCCAGTCGGCCGTGAGCCACGCGATGGCCAACCTGGAGAGCCAGCTCGGGATCGCCCTCTGGGACCGGTCGACGAGGATCCCGGCGCTCACGGAGCACGGTCGCGTCCTGCTCGGCGCCGCGCGGCGGGTGTGCGCCGACGCGGACGCCCTCAGCAGCGCGGCGCAGCGGCTCGCCGGCGGCCTCGACCCGCTCGTCTCGCTGTGCGTCGACGCCATCTTTCCGCTGTCCGCGCTCGTCGATCTCTGCGTCGAGTTCGCGCGCGCCTACCCCACCGTGGAGCTCGTCGTCCACACCGAGACCATGGCCGCCGTCGCCGATCGCGTCCTCGACGGGACATGCCAGCTCGGGGTCGTGGGGCCGGCGGCGACGGCCCAGGGGCTCGAGCGCCAGCACCTCACCTCGGTGCGCATGGTCGCTGTCGTCGGCGAGGCTCACCCGCTCGCCGCCGCGGCGCCGCGCGGCGCGCGCGTCGCGACCGAGCAGCTGCGGGAGCACGTGCAGATCGTGCTGAGCGAGCGCGGCGGAGCGCGCTCGCCGGAGCAGGCCGTCCTGTCCCCCCGCACCTGGCGCGTCGTGGATCTGGAGACCAAGCGAGAGCTCCTGTGCGCGGGGCTCGGCTGGGGGAACCTGCCAGAGCACATGATCCGCGACGACCTCAACGCCGGGCGCCTGGTGCGGATCTGGCCGGCGGCGTGGGGGGACGACGAGCACGTCCTGCCGCTCGCCGTGGTCCACAGGCCGGGCCTCGTGCAGGGGCCCGCGGGGCAGTGGATGCTGAAGCGCCTCGTCGAGCTCTGCCGCCAGCACGTGGGGGGCCCGGGAGCGCCGCGGTGACCTGACGTCGTGCGGGGGCGAGCAGGGAGGAGCGGCGAGCGCGCGCCCATCGCCCATCGCCCATCGCCCATCGCCCATCGCCCATCGCCCATCGCCCATCCACGCTCGCGCTCGCGCCGGGCTCCCGGAGCCGGCGCGCGTGTCAGAGCGAGAGCCGCGACAGCAGATCGTTCACGCGGAGCGCGGCCGCGACGCTCCCGGCGTCGTGCGCGAAGTCCATGGCCGCGAACAGGTGGGTCTGCTCGAGGTCGAGCCGCTCCGGAGAGCGCTCGAGGAGCGCCATGTAGTGCTCGAAGAAGCGGCGCTGATCCATCTGCGTGCGCTTCAGCACGGCGTGGCGCACCGTCGCGTGCAGCGCGAAGCGGCCTGCGAACGGCTCCTGCACCAGCCGGAAGCGCCGCAGCGAGGCCAGCGCGTCGCCGGCGCGCCGCCCGGCCCGCGCGAGCTCGGCGAGGGAGCCCGCGTCGATGTGGTCGCCGTTCGAGTGCGCCAGCACCGCGAGCATCCGCCGCGCCGGCGGCGAGAGCCCGCGGAAAGCCCACGCGACGAGCAGGCCGACCTCGGGGAGGTCGTCCTCGTGATCGATGACCCGCACGCGGTCGACGCCGCCCGCCACGAGCCACCGGTGGAGCTCGGCGACGTCGGCCGCGCCGCTCCCGACGATCGCGTCGGCGAGCTCCAGGGAGACCGGGTTCCAGCGGAGCAGGCGGGTCAGCGAGGCGACCGCAGGGAAGGGGCTCCGCCCCGAGGTCACGAGCGGCGCGATGACCGGAAAGATGGAGACGCCGGCGACGAGGCAGCGCCGCGCCGTGATGACCCAGGTCACCGCCTCGTCGCGGAGGTCGTCGAGCAGCTCGGCGACGGCGCGGTCGTGCTCGTGGTTGTCGAGCACGATCAGCATCTCGCCGAGCGCCCGCAGGCGGCTCCGCAGCGCGGGCAGCGACGGCGACGGCCCTGCCCCGAAGCGGAGCGACAGCATGCCGCGCAGCGTGCGCGCGTCCCACGCGCCGACCCGGAACCAGTGAATCCCGCCGGGGAGCTCGCGCGCGAGCTTGTGCCCGAGCGCGCACGCGAGCGTCGACTTGCCGCTGCCGCCGGTGCCGACGAGCGCGACGCGGGTCGGGCGCGACGCGCGGACCGTCGCCAGGAGCGTCGCGAGCTCGCGGCGACGGCCGCGCAGCGAGGGGGGGCGGGGAGGGAACACGAGCGGCGATGCGGTCATCCCCGCGCGAGCGTACCAAAAAGCGCGCGAGGCGCTCGGCGCGGCGGTCGCGGCGGTCGCGGCGGTCGCGGCGGTCGCGGCGGTCGCGGCGGTCGCGGCGGTGCACCTGCGGCATCGCGGCGGTCGCGGCGGTTCACCCGGGCGGCCGCGGCTCGAGCATGAGCTGCTCTATCGCGCGGGAGATCGGCTCCGGCGACATCGAGGTGAGGCGGAGCCGGAGGGGCTCCTGGCCCTCCCGGATCAGGAACAGCGCCGGCACGCCACGGACCTGGAGAGCCGCCGCCTCGGCCCGCGCGGCCTCGAGCTGCTGCAGGACCTCCGGGCTGTCGCGCTGCGCCATCGCCTGGTCCGCGTCCACGCCCGGCACCTCGGAGGCGACGCGCAACAGGAGCTCGTCCGTGATCGCCGGGCGCTCGCGCGCCTGGAGCCGGAAGAAGCGGTCGACGAAATCAAAGAGCCGATCCTGCATCCCGACCGCGGCCGCCATGCGCGCGGCCTGCACGGAGCTCGGACCGAGGAACGCGAGATTCCGGAATACGAGCTTCACCTGCTTCGTCCTCACATGGCGTTCGAGGATCACCGGCAAGATCTCGAGCCCGTAATCCCGGCAGTGCGAGCAGCGCAGATCCGAGAACTCGACAAGCGTTATCGGCGCGCTCGGGTCCCCGAGGACGATGCCGTCCTGGGGAATGCCGGAATAGAGGTCAATCCCGCCGGTGAGCGCGCCGGTGGGCTCCTGCACCGGCGTCTCGCCGGCGTCGTGGCACGCCGAGATCCCGAGCAGGAGCGCGGCGAGCAGGGCGCCGCGCCGCGCGACCGAGCCAGAGCGTGAATTGCGTGAATGAGCGAGTGCGTATCGTTCGAACAGCTCAGGATTCATTCTCGAGCGTGCGGCACGAACCGTACCTCGATGGGGCCGCGTGGGAGAGATGCTTTCACGAGGATCTCGGTAAACCGTGCTGGGGGAGGACCTCCAGGCGAGGAAGGACTCCTCTCCACGGCGCCGCGCGGCGCGAGGAGCGACACCGGCAAGCGCCGAGACCGCCGGAAGGGGTCAGGACATGGAGGTCTTCTCTCGGCGTTCTTCCCGGCGCGGCGGTCCGCGCGGCGGCGCGCCCGGCCGCGGGTCGGCGCGGGCCGGGCGCGACACCGCGCCAGGGCGCTTGCCTGCACCCGGTCCCATCCGCAATGCTGTTGCGGAACCTGCGTGCCCTCGGAATGCCCTCAGCTCAGCGCCGCCCTGGGCCGTGACCGTGAACGGGGCGGCGCCTTCGCCCCGCGCGGCGCCGCGAAGCGAGCGGGCGCGCCCCTCGATGGATCCGCGCCGTCCGCCGACGGCGTGGCGCGGCAGCTCCGCGATCAGGCGCAGGGCGCGCTCGGCGAGGTCCTCCGCGGCTTCCAGGCGGCGGATCCGCAGGGCGGCGACGTCGCGCGCGCCGGCTCCGTCGAAGGGCGGCGGCGCCTCCGCGCCGGCCTCGTGTCCGCGTTGATGCGGCTCATCTTCCTCCTCTACGCCGAGGCGCGCGGCCTGCTCGCCGGCGTGGAAGGCGGCGGCGCGCCGCTCGCACGGCTCTTCGAGGATCTCCAGGAAGAACGGCGACGGCATGGAGGTGACCTCGAGCGCCGCCACGGCGCGTGGGCGAGGATCGCGGCGCTCTTCTGCGCGCTCCGCGATCGCGGCCCCGGGGGCGCGCGCGGCGGCCTCTGCGATCCGGACGCCCATCCCTTCCTCGAGGGGAGACCGTGGCTCAGCGACGGCGCGCTCCACCGGTTGCTCTCGGCGCTCCTCGTGCACGACGGCGTGCCGTTGCGCTACGGCGAGCTCGAGGTCGAGCACCTCGGCACGCTTTACGAGGGCCTCCTCGCGTTCGACCTCGAGGTCGCCGAGGGCGAGTCGATGGCGCTCTTGCCGTCCCACGTCGTCGTGGATCTGGAGGCGCTCCTCGCCCTCCCCGGCCGTGACCGGCTCGCGCGGCTCGAGGAGGTGGCGGACCTGAAGCTCGGCGCGCGGCCTGCCGCGCGCGTCGCCGCGGCTGGCAGCGTGGACGAGCTGTCGCAGGCGCTCGCGCGCCGCGCGTCCCCGCGGCAGCCAGACCGGATCGCGCGGGGCGCGCTCTACCTCCAGCCCGGGCAGCTCCGGCGGCGCGCGGGCTCGTACTACACGCCGCGGGAGATCACGTCGCATGTCGTCGAGCGCACGCTGTCGCCGCTGCTCGGCAGGGACGGCCGGCCGGCTGCGCCCGCGGATGTCCTCGCGCTCGCCGTGTGTGATCCCGCGATGGGGTCCGGCGCGTTCCTGGTGGAGGCATGCCGCCAGCTCGCCGCGCGCCTCGTCGACGCATGGCAGAGCGCCGGCGCGGCGCCGCCCCTCGCCCCCGGCGAGCCGCCGCTCCCTCGCGCCATGGCGCTCGTGGCGGAGCGCTGCCTGCACGGCGTCGACCTCGATCCGCTTGCGGTCGACCTCGCCAGGCTATCGCTGTGGCTCGTCGTGCAGGACGCGCGCTTCCCGCTGAGCTTCCTCGACGGCAAGCTCCGCTGCGGCGATAGCCTCATCGGCGCCGAGCGCGCGGAGATCGGCGGCTTCCCGTCCGCCGCGAGGCTGCCCGGAGGCCCCGGGGAGCGGCAAACGCGGCGGGCCCTGCTGCGGCAGGCTCCTGCGCCCCCGCGGCCGGAGGGCGCGCCGCCGGAGGGTGCGCCGCGGGAGGGCGCGCCGCCGGAGGGTGCGCCGCGGGAGGGTGCGCCGCCGGAGAGCGCCGACGGAGCGCCCCGCGACGGGCCCGAGGGCGCCGAGGGAGCGGATCAGGCGGCGCTCGACGCCTGGATGGCCCTGTGGTTCTGGCCGCCGGCGGGCGAGCTCGCGGCCCTGGCGCCGGCGCCAGCCACGTTCGCGCGCTACATGGCCGCCGCGCGCGAGCCGGCCGATCCGCGGGCGGCGCTGTCGCGGCGCATCGCCGAGGAGCGCCGGTTCCTGCACTGGGAGCTCGCGTTCCCCGGCGTCTTCGATCGCCCCGAGCCGGGCTTCGACGCCGTGATCGGCAATCCGCCCTGGGTCGCGTACGTCGGCCGCGCGGCGCAGCCGATCGCGCCCGAGGTCTTCCGCCTCCACCTCCGGAGGAACCCGGCGTTCCACGGCTACCGATCGCTGCACGGCCTGTTCGTGCACAGGGCCGCGTCCCTGCTGCGGCCGGGCGGGCGGCTCGGCCTCGTCATCCCGACGTCGGTGTCGGATCTCGATGGATACGGCCCGACGCGGCGCGCGCACGACGCGCTCTGCGCCGTGGACTCCGATCTTCCGAGCTTCGGCAGCGACGCCTTCGACGGTGTGTTCCAGCCGTGCATGGGCCTCCTCTCGACCCGCCTTGCCCTGGCCGCCCCGCGGGCGGCGGAGGCCGCCTCGTGGCCGCTCGCGCGTTCGGATCTCGACGTCGTGTCCCGCCGGCTCCTCGAGCGGCTCGGCGCGCTGCCCCCGCTGCCGGCGGCCCTGTTCGGCGAGCGCGGGTTTCAGACGACGGCCGAGGACGCCGAGCGCATCCGGCGCGCGGACGCCCCGGAGCCGCCGTACACCTGCCCCATCCGGGAGGGCACCGACGTGGGCGAGCTGATCGCGCGCGCGCCGCGCCACCACGTCGATCGCGCCGGCGTGAAGGGCCGCTTCCGGAAGGACGAGGACTGGAAGGCGGTGCGGCTCCTCATCCGCCAGACCGCCCGCTATCCGATCGCCGCGCTGAGCGACGGCCTCCCGTTCCGCAACTCGATCCTGGCCGGCTTCTCCGACGCCACCTGGAGCGAGTTCGCGCTGCTCTGTTACCTCAACTCCTCTCCCGTCCGCTGGTGGCATTACACGCGTCACCGGGACGCGCGCGAGGGCATGCCGCAGGTGAAGATTGCGCACCTGCGTGCGATCCCTGCGCCCCCGCCGGCGGGAGCCGCCCTGATCGCGGCGCTCGACGCGCTCGGACGGGAGCTCGGCCCGGCGAACGCGGGCCTGCCGGCCGACGCCCGGCGCCACCTGGACGGGATGGTGGCGGACATGCTGGAGATGACCGAGGAGGAGCGGGGCTGTGTCGCGCGCTGGGCCGCAGCGACCCCCCTCCCGCGGCCGGACGGCTGAGCGGCGGCCGGGGCACGCGGAGGAGCGCTCCTCGTCAGTCCTCGTCAGCCCTCGTCAGTCCTCGTCAGTAACCGCCGTCGAAGCCGGGCGCGTCCTTCAGGTTGAACAGCACGCTGCGGAGATCGTCCAGATCGAACGGCTTCTCGAAGACGGCCGAGGCGCCCAGGCTGCGCGCTGTCGCGTGGAGGTGCGGGTGGCCGAACGCCGTGATCAGGATGACCGGCGGCCGCCGCCTCACCTCGGCGAGGCCCTCCAGGATCTCCATCCCTGAGAAGCAGGGCATCTGGATATCGCTGACGATCGCGTCGATCGGCTTCGGCGGCTCGTTCCCACCGAGGCAGGGCGCCACTTTGTCGAGCAGCTCGAGGCCGTTGCGCGCCTCGGACACCTCGAACCCGTCGCTGCGGAGCGCCATGGCGATCGTGGACCGGAAATCGTCGTCGTCTTCAGCCAGGACGATATGCTGACCTTTGCCGAACAAGCCGCAAGGCGGGACCAAGGGCTTATCGCCAATCCAGCTTTCCGTCAGGTTCATGGCAACTTCTCCTTCTTCTGGCCCGCCAACGCTGCGTCATTGGACCGTTTACGCGGTCCTCGGAGCTCAGCCCCGCAGGATTTGCAGCGCCCGTGCCATGCTGTCCTATCTTGCGGCGGAGCGGCCTCGACGGGCTCGACCCCGCTCCTTGGCGGGGCGCTGTTCGAGGCGTAGGCGGCGCCTGCAGGGGCCCCGTTCGGGGCGGCAGGGGCAATTTGTCGCGGGAGGGGCAGAACACGCCCATGCGGGGGTGTGCGGGGGGCCTGCGGGCGTCGAGGGACGTTCCGTCCCGAGTACGAGGCGGCCCCCCTGCTAGGGGTGAGGAGAGCGACGGCGGAGGGAGGGGAGGGGGAGGCGGGGAGGGGCTGGGCCAGCCACGGCGGCTCTCCAGGCTGGTCGCTTGGAGCGGGCGCTGGCCCGGGGGCGCTCGCGTCTACGTCTCAGCGGCCGCAGCCGCGGTGATGGTCGCGATCGTTGCGGTTGTCCTCGCAGTCAAGGTCGTCGCGGTGGGGGGCGCAGAGATAGCCGTTGTTGTACTTGTCGAGCATCTCGGACAGGGGCTTGCCGGTCACCCACGGCGCGTTCCTGCTGCAGTTGTCCTTCACGTTGCTGCCGAGCGGGTACTTCTTGAGCCAGGCGTCGGCCTTGGCGATGGTGTCCTCGATGCAGCTCGACCGGTTGCCGATACCGACGTTGAGCTTGGCGACGATGAGGTGCTTCGCGATGATGTAAGTGACGTCACCCTTGGTGGGGCGGCTGATGATGTCGAGGAGCTGCGACTTCGTATAGGTCTTGCCGCCGATGGTCAGCTTCGTGATCTTCCAGGCGCTCGCGTGGTTCTTCCAGTAGCCGGGGGAGCCGGTGCCGGGGGAGGAGCACTTGCAGACGCCGCAGTCGGCCGCGCAGCTCGAGCAGTTCTCGACGCCCGCCTTGCAGACCCCGTCGCCGCAGACCGGCGGGCAGGCGCCGCAGTCGGCGGCGCAGCTCGAGCAGGTCTCACCGGCCTCGCAGACGCCGCTGCCGCAGACCGGCGGGCAGACGCCGACGTCGCTCGGGCACTCGAGGCAGTTCTCGCCGGGCTCGATGACGCCGTTGCCGCAGACCGCGGGGCAAGCGCCGCAGTCGCCGGTGCAGTTCGAGCAGTCCTCGCCGTTCTCGCAGACGTTGTTGCCGCAGACCGCGGGGCAGGCGCCGCAGTCGTCCGAGCAGGTGCCGCAGTCCTCGCCGGCCTCGCAGGTGCCGTTGCCGCAGACCGGCGGGCAGGCGCCGCAGTCGTCCGCGCAGGTGCTGCAGCTCTCGCTGGCGTCGCAGGTGCCGTCGCCGCAGACCGGCGGGCAGACGTCGCAATCGGCGCTGCAGCTCCCGCAGTCCTCGCCGGCCTCGCAGGTGCCATTGCCGCAGACCGGCGGGCAGGTGCCGCAATCGACGGCGCAGCTGGAACAGCTCTCGTCACCGCCGCAGACGCCGTTGCCGCAGGAGAGCTGGTAACCGAAGTCCGCGTCGAGCAGGTCCTGTGCCCAGCCGAGCGAGACAACGCCCACGTTGTCGAGCCCGCCGTCGGGGTCGGCCGTCGGCTCCTGTCCAGCGAGCGGACCGCTCGCCATGAAGTTGTCTGGCGTGACGACCACCGAGTAGGTGCCCGCCGGGAGCGTGTCGAAGAGGTAGAAGCCGGGCTGGCCGGTGTAAGGGCTCGTGCCGGTGATCGTGAAGTCGATGAGCTGTGCCCCCTGGAACAGCTCGACACGGACGCCGTTGACGCCGAGCTCGCCGGTCTCCGGCTCGTAGAGCCCGTCGGCGTCGCTGTCGAGCCACACCGTGTCGCCGATCGACGAGTACGTCACGTAGCCGAAGTCGGCGTTGGCCACGTTCTCACCCGCGTCGAGGGACACGCCGAGCGGCTCGTCGTCGCTGGTCAGGACATGGCCGAGCGGGAGCGTCGTGTCGTCGACGTCGACGACGTAACAGCCCGCCTCGAGCTCGGTGAAGCGGTAGACGCCGTTCGCGCCGGTCACGGCCGTCTGGAGCAGGGCGCCGTCGGCGACGCCGTCGCAGTTCGCGTCGCCGAAGAGGTCGACGACGACGCCGGAGATGCCGAGCTCTTCGGGGTCCTCGATGCCGTCCGCGTTGGCGTCGAACCACACCTTGTCGCCGATCGAGCCCTTCGGCGCCGTGTAACAGACCTCGAGGAGAGGCCGGTAAGACTCATCGGTGTGGGCGCTGCCCTTGTACGACGTCTTGCCGCTGGCGCCCTCCTCGAGGAGGATCCCGTGGCTCGGCGCCGTCCCGTTCACCCAGTCCTGCACGATCCCGGTGAGATCGACCGAGCTCCACCCGGTGACGTTGGGCACGAACGAGGTGAACGCGGCGGGGTCCATTCCGCCGAAGTTGTTCCACGTGACGAGCTCCTCGCTCCAGGGGGCGAGCACCTGGTGGACGTACACGGTCTGCGCGGTGCTCGTGTACGTCTGGGCGTAGAACGTGGCCGACGTGACGAGAGAGCCGGCGGGGATGGGGCTGAGATCGAAGCGGAATAGTGCGCGCTTCTCTCCGACCGAGCTGGAGTACCCGGTGTTGACCTCGAACGGGGTCGGGACGTGGTAGCTCGGGGCGAGGCTCCAGATCTCCGCGTTGTAGACGTCGCCGAGGACACCCCGCTTGATCACGGTGCACGTGGGAGACGGAGCGGTCGTGTTGGCGAGGCTTGTGGCGGTGATGAACAGCGTGGCGAGCGCGACAGAAGATGCGAGTGCGAACTGCTTCATTGGTAGCTCCTCGAGGTCCTCACGGGTGAACCATTGCTGGAGCGTCATCCGGATAGCAGGCGCCATGACACACGGGTCAGGCAAGGTCGGTTTCGCGGGCTCCGGTCGGAATGAGCCCCGCGGGCTGATCAGGATCGGATCAAGTACGCGGGTGCTTGTGCTTCGATCGGAGAGCGGATGCGCAAGGTAACAGTGTGAAAGCTAGCAACTCAGAAGTGGAGATGTCCAGATCTTTTTGGCGGTAGGTGCGAGAAAAGTGTCGAGTTGCGCGGTGACAATTTTGGGTCGTGCGGTGACGCTTTTGGGCTGCTCGCGGTCTGCGAAGACGTGCGCAGTCTGGCGCGTCGAGCTCGATGGCCAGATCACTCGCCAGCTCGACGGTCGGTGCGCAGCTCGCGGTCCGCTGAGGGCGTGCGGCGGCGTGCGGCGGCGTGCGGCTACGCTCAGCAGTCCTCTCCGACCCTCCGCAGGGGGCGAGGGACGAGCAGGATCGGATCAGGTACGCGGGAGTGCCTGACGAGATTTGATGCAGAATGCGCACGGGACCATTTTTCAATGTAACGAATCTTTATTTTGCCTGTCTAGATCCTTTTCGCGGCGTGAGCATTTTTGTACGGCTCTCGGTCTCGGGTGCTCTCGGGCGCTGGTGAGGGTGGCCCCCGGCGGTTGCGTGTCACGCGTCGCTCGTCGCTCACGCCCGCCGGGGCCCCGCCGCCCTGGGCGCGGTGGTCGGTCGATGGTCGGGCGCGGGACGCCGTGGCTGAACGCGCGGGCGGCGCTCCGGGCCTGCCGGCTGCCGCCCGCGCGCGGGCGCTGCTACGGTTCGCCTGTGCGACGCCCGCTGCTCGCCTCGTCGGCCCTGACCCACGCGCTTCGACTCGCGTCGCTCGCGTCGCTCGCGTCGCTCGCGTACGTTGCCCTCGCCGTCGCCATCCCTCGCGCGGGCGCCGCGCAGGACCCGCCGACGCTGAGCGGGTACTGGACCGCGAGCGCCCTCACGGAACAGTGGTCGGTCTCCGCCTGGGGGCAGGCGTGCGGGCCCAGGCCTCGCCCGCAGGGCGCCCCGGGCGGCGCCGTGCAGATCCAGCAGCACGGCTCGGAGCTCTCGATCTCGGGCGCCGGACGGTCGTGGAGCACCGCCGAGTGCTGGGAGCAGATGCCCGGGCTCGCGCGGAGCAAGCACTCGGCGTCTGGCAACGCGCGCTCCTGGCAGACCCGCTGCACGACGCCGGCCAGCGATCCCCGCCGCGCCGTGGTCACCACCACGACCCAGGCGACCGACGCCAGCATCAACATGGTGGAGACGGGGCAGTACCAGTTCATCATCCAGGACACGACCTGCAGCGCGTCCGTCACGAGGACGCGGACCTACACGCTCGTCCGGCGCGACGGCGAAGCGCCCCCCGCGGCGAGCGCCCCGCCGCCGGTGGCGAGCGCTCCGCCGCCGGTCGTGAGCGCTCCGCCCGCGGCGCCCGCCGCAGCCGAGAAGAAGCCCGCGGCCTCGCGGACCTGCGACGCCCCCGGCGAGCCGGCGCGCCTCGAGGTCACGCCGTCGCGCAAGCTGATGCGGCCGGGCGAGCGCTTTCAGTTCCGCGCGCTGGTCATGGATGCGGAGGGGTGCGCGCTCCCGACGAGGCCCACGTGGTCGATCGCGCCGGGGCCGCTCGCGTCCGCCGCGACGGTCGACGCGACAGGCGCCCTCTCGCTCGGCGCGGGCGCGGGCGAGGGGGCGCTCGGCCTCGTCGCGTCCGTCGCCGGCAAGGGGGTGACCGTCGCGATCGAGGTGACGAGCCCCGATCGTTACGACGCGCTCCTCGCGGCGAGCGGGCTCAACGAGGCCGGCGAGAGCGAGCAGGCCGCCGTCGTGGTGATCGCGGCCGGCACCATCGGCGGGCGCACGACCTCGGGCGAGGATCTGGGACGCCAGCGCAAGAACCTGTTCGTGGCCATCGTGGGCGGGGTCGCGGCCTGCCTCGGATTTGCCGGGTTGATCCTGCTCCGCCGAGGCCGCCGGCGGACAGGAGGCGAAGTGGAAGGCCCGGCCTCCACGGCCGGCGCCGCCGGCGAGCGCGACAGCGCAGGCGCCGAGGGCGCGCCGGCGCCCTCGGGGGCCGCGCTCGCGGGCGCCGCAGGGCCAGCCGCTGGTCCGGTCCGGCCGACGCTGCGGGCTCGTGGAAAGATCTGCCCTACCTGCGGCGACCGCTATCCGAGCGAGGCGATGTTCTGCGGGAAGGACGGCACGCAGCTGCTGCTGCTCAATTGATCGCGCCACACTGCGCGCGCTGCGCGAGGACGTGGACGCGCGCTGCGTCATCGCGCGGCGCTGCGCCGGCGGCGATCATAAAAGAAGTCGCCGCCTTGATCGGCCTCGCGCCGTCCCGCTATTCTGCGTCGACCGACCGGGCCGCGTGATCGTGCGCGTGTGTGGTCGTTGAACCCATGCCCGCATGCCGGAACGGGAAGGGCGACAGTCGCATGAAGATTACGTGTGAGTCGTGCCAGGCCAAGTACACGATTGCCGACGAGAAAGTCGCCGGCAAGACGGTCAAGATCAAATGCAAGAAGTGCAACCACTCCATGGTGGTCCACGGCGCGAATGAGGCTGCCCCGGCCGCACCGCAGGACGCGACCGTGGAGCAGCAGGGCGACCTGTCGGATGACGCCGAGGCGAAGCTCGTGGCCGACGTGGGCGGCGCGCCCGCGGCGGCGCCCGACACGTGGACCGTCAACGTCGCCGAGGGCGACGAGCGGACCATGACGACCGCCGAGCTCGTGGCCGAGTACGCGCGCGGAGGCCTGAGCAACGACACGTACGTGTGGAAGGACGGGATGGGCGACTGGCTGCCGATCGCCAGCGTCCCGGAGCTCAAGGAGCGATTCTCCTCGCAGGAAGACGCGGCGCCCGCGCCCGCGGCAGCCGTCGCCGCGGCGGCGCCCGCTGCCGCGGCGGCGCCCGCGATCGCGACGCCCATGCCCGCTGCCGCGGCCGTCCCTGCTGCAGCGGCACCGGCGGCCGCAGCGGCGGCTCCGCCCGCAGCGGTCTCTGCGCCGGCCGCCGCTCCGGCGCCTGCCGCTGCCGCTGCGCCGGTCCCCACGGCTCCGGCGCCTGCTGGGCTCAGGTTCGGGCCCGAGGGGACCGTGGTCATGAAGGACTCGCGGCGCGCCCTGAACCAAGCGGGGGCCGCGACTCCGGCGCCTGCAGCCGTCGCATCGGCGAAGGCCCCGGAAGCTGCGGCGCCGGCGAGCCCAGCGGCCGCGGCGCCGGCCCCGGGCGGCGCACCGGCGCCGTCGGCTGCGCGTCGCGCGGCCCGGGGGGCCGCGGTCGACGTCTTCAGCGCCGCGGAGCGCGCCGAGGAACCCGGGTCCGCCCCGCCGCCGGGCCTCGATCGCCAGGTGGGCGAGCGCAACGAGAACTCGGTCCTCTTCTCGCTCTCGGCGCTCACCGCGACCGAGAACGCGGCGGCGGCCAAGCAGAAGGAAGAAGACGAGCTCCCGTCGGGCCGGCGTCCCTCGAACCGCCCCTCGAAGAACAACGGTCGAGCCGGCTATGACGACCTGCTGAACCTCGGCGGCGGCCCCATCGCCTCCGCGCCGATGCTCGCGCCGCCGCCGTTGCTGGCGCCGGTGACGGACTCGCGGCCGCCTCCCTCGATGTCGCTTCCGTCCAAGGCGTCGGTGCCGCCCGCGTCGCTCTCGTCGCTCTCTCCGCTCACGGCGCCGGAAGCCTCGACCAAGAAGGGCCGCACGGGTCTGATCGCGGCCGCGATCGCCGCGGTCGTGCTGATTGGCGGCGTCGCCTTCTTCTTCATGCAGTCGCCGGCGCCGGAGGCGTCGACGGCCACGCCGGAGCAGGCGAACACCGCCCCCGCCGAGGTGCCGACCCCTGCGGAGACGGCGGCGCCGGCGCCGACGCCTGCCGAGACCGCTGCGGCCGCAACGCCGTCCACGGCGGAGACGGCGGCGCCGTCCGCGGAGCCCACCGCCAGCGCCGAGGCCCCGAGCGCCGCGACGCCCGCGGCCGCGACGCCCGCCGCGGCGACGCCCGCTGCGGAGAAGCCGGCGTCCGCGCCCGCCGCCGCGGCGGAGAGGCCGGCGGCCTCGAAGCCGGAGCCGGCGGCGTCCGGAGGCGCCGAGTTCAACCGTGGCGCCGCGAGCTCGGCGCTCGGCGCGGCCGCTGGCTCCGCCAAGAGCTGCAAGAAGGCCGGCGGACCGACCGGGACCGGCAGGGTCAAGGTCACCTTCGCGCCGAGCGGCAGCGTCACGTCGGCTGAAGTCCAGGGGGCGCCGTTCGCCGGGACCAGCGTCGGCGCCTGCGTCGCCAGGCTGTTCCGCAGCGCGCGGGTGCCTGCCTTCGGCGGGGGCTCGGTCGCCGTCAGCAAGTCCTTCACCATCAACTGATCGCGGCCCGAGCGCGGGCGCTCCCGCGAGAGGCCCTCGCGGCGTGTTGGAGGGCTTTCTTCAGGCGCGAGCGCCCGCGGCAGCGGGGGCGCTCCTGTCGCGCGAAGAGCCTGCGTTGCGCGCCGGGAGGCTCCTGACGCGCGCTCCAAGGTCTCTGCCAGCGGCGCGGTACGGCCTCCGATGCGCGCCCGGAGCTCCCGTCTCATCGGGGAAGAAGAGACGACATGGCGGTGCTCGTGACCAGGGCAGAGCGGCTCGGGCGGGCAGCCACGGTGCCGTCCAGGGGGACGGTCCCCGGGCATGGCGAGCAAAGCGCCTGTTCAGCGCAATCCCAAATCACTCGGCAGATATCCCCGTAATTCATGGGTGGCGCCACGTCGCCTGTGCGCGGCGCCTTCGGGGGCACTCGATGACACCCACTTCTCCTTGTTGGCCTGCGGGACGGCAACGTTGTCCTGAGGCAACCGAGCCAGGTTGCGCCAGCAGCACGGGCGCGTGTGAGGGACGATCTTGAGACGAGATGGCTTGTATTGTCGTAATTGGGCGACACCGCTCGATGTCATCTCATGAATCGTATCCAGAAATAAATTTCTTTTTCATGGCCAATCTGTCTGCGACTTGCTAGCGAATCGGTCTCAGAGACGGCGCGCCGCCGTGACCAGCGGGAGATGTGTGAGCTCGGCGAGCTCGCAGCCAAGGTGCGCGCCGGCAGCGGTGGTGAACGATGACGCCTACCCCTCATGACGCTCTGTTCAAGTCCACGTTTGGACAGCCGGAGCACGCGGCTGGGGCGCTGCGCCAGGCGCTGCCTGCCGCCCTGGCGGCCCGCATCGACTTCGCGTCGCTGGCGTTGCAACCTGGCAGCTTCATCGATGAGGCGCTCGCCGCGAGCCATAGCGATCTGCTCTTCACCGCCAGGCTGGAGCGAGCGCCGCTGTTCGTCTACGTGCTCTTCGAGCACCAGAGCACGACGCATCCGCTGATGGCGTTTCGGCTGCTCACATACATGGTGCGGATCTGGCAGGGTTACCTGGAGCGCCACCCGAGGGCCACGCTCCTCCCGGCGATCCTGCCGGTGGTGCTGCATCACAGCGAGGGTGGCTGGAGCGCGGCGGTTTCGTTCCAGGATCTGCTGGACGTGCCACCGGAAACGCTGAGGCTGATGGCCGAGCATGTGCCGCAGTTCCGGTTCGTGCTGGACGACATCAGCCAGGAGACGGACGAGGCGCTGCGCGCGCGGGCGATGACGGCGCTGGGGCGGCTGGTGCTGTGGTGCTTCCGGCATGCGCGCGATCCCGAGGATCTGGTGGAGCGCCTGTCGGCGTGGCGCGACGTGGTCCGGGAGGTGCGTCGGGCGCCTCACGGAGGGGCTGCGCTCGTGCGCGTGTGGCGGTATATCTTGAGCATCGCCGACCCGCGCGAGCCCGACAAGCTGCTGTCGAGGCTGCTCGTGGCGGCGGGACCGGATGCCGAGGAGGAGATCGTGACCATCGCAGATTACCTTCGCGAAGAGGGGCGCCGGGAGGGCCGGCTCGCAGGCGAGCGAGAGGGCCGGCTCGAGGGGCAGCGGAGCACGTTGCTGAAGCAGCTCCGGCTGCGCTTCGGCGAGCTGCCGGAGCCGATCGAGGCGCGCCTCCGCGCCGCCGACGCCGCGCAGATCGAAGGCTGGACCGAGCGTGTGCTCACCGCGCCCACGCTCGACGACGCCTTGGCTGAGCGCTGACGCGGCGGTGATCGTCTACCCCCTGCGCCGCCGGCAGAGCAGACCCGCCAGCGCGAGCCCCGCGAGCCAGCCGGCGCTCCCATCCCGGCCTCGCGGGCTGGCCGCGCAGGGGCCGAGCATGCCGCTGCCGGCGGCGTAGAAAGACTCCGGCTCCACGGCGACCTCGGTCGGCGGCGCGCCCGGAGCGTCGCCGTTGCCGTCCGTCGGATCGTCGCTGACCGGCGCGCCGAACGCGCCCGCCGCGGCGATCTTCGCCTGGTTCTTGATGAGGTCCGGCGCGTCCGCGTCGACCGTCACCTCGAAGCGCACCGTCACGCTGCCGTCGACAGGGATGCTCCCGCCCTTCGCGCCGTCCGCCCCATCCCCGAGCCAGAACGTGACGGTCCGCGTCGCGGGATCGTACTGCCCGAGGTCGTCACCAGGCGCGTCCGTCTGGGGACCGGCGTTCGGCCCATCGACGATCGACAGCGAGCCAGGGACGAACGTCACCCCGGCAGGCAGCGCGTCCGTCAGCACCGCGCCCACGGCCTCGTCATTGCCCGTGTTCGTCGCCGTGATGCGGTATTCGACGGTGTCCCCGCGGTAGGTCGGCAGCCCGCCGAGATCCGTGGCCACCTTGCTCGATTTGCTGAAATCAGGCCCATAGTTGGAGATCGACGTCACCCACCCCGCGAGGAAATAGAGCTCGTCCTTGCTCGTGGCGACGAGCGTGGCCCGATCGTCCCCCGGCTTGAGCTTCGCGCTGACATCCACGATGTCGATGTCGACCCCCGACATGCTCTGAGGCGTGCCCGGGATCCTCGGGAGATCGCCCTCCACCGACACCGCCTTTCCGAGCGCCGAACGGGTGCTGTTGAAGAAGTTGTCGGCGGGGTTCAGCTCGTCGCTCAGCGCCTCGGCCAGATCGGGCTTCCCCGGGTTCTTGGGGTTGAAGAACACGCTGTCACCGGTGTTCGAGTTGTCGCCCTCGAACGCGACGATGCCCAGCTTCGCCACGAAGCCGGCGTCGGGCACCTTGAAGCCCGAGAGCTCGACCTGCTGCCACCCCACGTCGGAGACCCGGTCGAGCCCGTCGAACAGCGCGAGGTTGCGCATCGGCGATCTCGGCGCCTCGTAAAACACCACCATCCACCACGCCACGAAGACAACGTCGTCGTCGCTGTCCCTCACGTCGACGACGTCCACGCCGCCCACCCGGTAAGCCCCGGCGCCGCTCTCCTTCACGATCGAGGTGATGTCGGCGACCGACTGGTAGTTGTGCGACTCGTTGGGTTTCCCCTGGTTGATCACCGTCTCGACCGAGTCGATGGCGGTCACGGTGCCGTCGTAGCCGCCCGCGTGGTGGAGCTCCACCTCCAGATCGGCGCCGGCGGTGTTGCGCGCGGCCCAGTACAGGAACGCGTGCGTCACCGTCGCCCCGTCGGGCAGCGTCAGCACCGCGGTCGTGCGCGCCATCTCCGGGGTGATATCGAGGTTCGCCTCCGCCATGCCGTCAGCAGGCGAGTCGGACCTCCAGAAGAGATCGGGCCCCGACTCGACGGTCGACTGGCCGCATGCGCCCATCGTGCCCTCCGTGGGCCTCGGCGTCGCGGAGCGGCACTCCTGCCCGATCGAGCTCCCGATGAGAGCGAAGTCGCCCTGCTGATCGACCTGTATGCGCAGCTTGGGCTCGGCCGTCGCGCTGGCGGTCGTGAGCCCGATCAGCGTGAGGGACGCGAGCCCCGTGATGCTCAACTGCTTTCTCATCGATCCTCTCCGGTCTCATCAGCCTGCGGCTTGTACGCGGCCTTTTTGATGATGTTGAACTGGACTCGCCGGTTCCGCTGCCTCCCGGCTTCCGTCGCGTTGTCGTCGATGGGCTGCTCCCGGCCGTAGCCCTGGGCCGTCAGCCGCGTCGAATCGATGCCGCGGCGGACCAGCGCGGCCATGACGGAGTTGGCGCGGTTCTGCGACAGGATCCTGTTGTGCTCCACCGTGCCCCGGTTGTCGGTGTGACCCTGGATCTCGATGAGCACGATCTCCGGGTGCTCCTTCAGCACCTCGGCGACCTCGTCGAGCAGCGGATCGCTCACCGGCTTGATGGTGGCCTTGTCCGTGTCGAACTGCACCTGCTGGAGGATCACCACGTGCTTCTCGGTCACGCGGACCGCCTTCGGGCAGCCGTTCTTCTCCGGATCCGGATCCGCGAAGCCCTTCTCCCTCGGGCAGGCGTCCACGTCGTCGCGGAACGTGTCGCCGTCGGTGTCGCGCGGGCAGCCGTTCTTCGCCGGATCCTTCGAGCGGACCCCCTTGACGTCGGGGCACGCGTCCTCGGCGTCGGCCACGCCGTCGTCGTCCCGGTCCGGCGGGCAGCCGTTCTTCTTCGGGTCGTCGCTGCGCACGCCGGCGACGGCGGGGCAGGCGTCCTCGGCGTCGACGATGCCGTCGGCGTCGCGGTCCGGCGGCGGCGGGCAGCCGTTCTTCTTCGGGTCGTCGCTGCGCACGCCGGCGACGGCGGGGCAGGCGTCCTCGGCGTCGACGATGCCGTCGGCGTCGCGGTCCGGCGGCGGCGGGCAGCCGTTCTTCTTCGGGTCGCCGCTGCGCACGCCCGGCACGCTCGGGCACGCGTCCTCGAGGTCGCCGATGCCGTCCCTGTCCTGATCGGTCGGCTGCTCCGGCGTGAAGGCGGCCATCGCGACGGCGCGCACGTCCGGCGTCCCGATGCCCGAGGTGATCCCCGGCCCGACGCCGATGCCCGCCTCCATGAAGGGCAGGAATCGATACCTCGCGTCGAGGAGGAGCTCCGCGTTGGTCGAGCGACTGCTGATGTCCTCGAGCACCATCGCGGCGCTGAGCTCCGGCCCCACCTGGAGCCGGCCGTCCATCGCGAGGAACCCGACGCCGCCGCCCAGCGTGAGCATCGTCCCCTGCGCCACGCCGCCGAACGACTGGGAGCGCCGGACCTCGGTGCCCAGCGCGGTCGACCAGACGAGCCGATCCATGCGGCCGCCGGCCGCGACGTACGGCATCGCCCGGACGCTCCCGTCGCTCACGAACGAGTCGTCCGCGCCGGTCGGCAACCAGACGTAGGCGCCGACGGCGAGCTGGAACGGGTCATGGTACGCGCCATGGAGCTGCAGGCGCGCGCCGAGCCGCACGTCGCCGAGCGCCGCGCCGCTCGGCGACGGGAACTGCTGGCCGCCGCCGCTCGGGCTGTCGCCGGACTGCAGCGCGGTGAGCGGCGCATCGAGGTCGACGCTCAGCTTGTTCCAGAGCGGGAGCGACGCGCCGAGGTGGAACGTGAGCTGATCGCTGACGACCGCGCCGATCTCCGCGCCGTCGCGCTCGCGGCGCAGGACGAGCGGGTTGCTCGCGTAATCGGCGAGCAGCATCACATGCGGTGTGAGGTGCCCTGCCACGAACGGCGACGGCACGCTGAACATGCGGTCCCCGGCCGGCGCCGGCACGAAGCGGCTCAGGGCCATGCCTCCGGGGTTGACCGGCGCGTCCTGCCCGTGCGCGGGCGCGGGAAGGAGAGGGACGACGACGAGGGCGGCCAGCGCGGCGGCAAGCGAACGGAGAGGCCAAAGTCTCATGAGGTGGCACCCTGCATCGGCGGGTTTCGCATGACGATATAAGACGCTGTCGCGGATGAGTATACAGGTCGGCAAGTGCGGAGTCTTGAGCAACGAGCGACGTCGTCCGCATGTTCGTAGGACTTGCGCGTACCTCCCCGGACCATTCCCCGGACCATTCCCCGAGTATTCCGCGCCACCCCCAGCGCATTCCCCGATCCGCTGAACGAACGAGAGGCGATCGCGCGCAGGCGGCGCGCGCTTCATCGCAGCGACGCCGCCGCGAGCGGGCTGTGCCGCGCGGGCGAAGTCGACCTCGTCGAAGAGCGGATATCCCGCGCTGCGCGCCGGACGACTGAACGAGAGGGACCGTCGAGCCGCAGAGAGGGCCGGGAGAGCCGCTGTCGTCGCGGCGGCCCCGGCGCGCCGCACACCTCGCCCGGCGCGCCCCTCGTGGCGCCTGCCCGGCGCGCCCCTCGTGGCGCCTGCCCGCCGCGCAGCGAGCGCGCTCGGCGCACGCCGCTCACCGAGCGCATGGCACGCGGGGCGCTCGAACCGCCGCGGCCTTCAAGGGCGAGCCTCGAAGGCCGCGGGCTCCGATCCCCGGACGGAGGACCTGCTGGACGGGACAGGGGGCGCTCTGGACGCCGAGCGGCTATGGTTGGCGGGACATCGCGATGGGCACCCTCCTCAAGCGCGCGCTCGACCAGGCGGCGGTCTGGCATCGAGCCCAGAAGCGCAAGTATCCGAACGCCGACGTCCCCTACATCAGCCACCTCGCCGGCGTGGCGGTCCTGCTCGCGCGCCACGGCTTCGACGAGGAGGTCGTCGCGGCCGGCGCGCTGCACGACGCCATGGAGGACCAGGGCGTCACGTTCGACGAGCTGAGCCAGCGCTTCGGCGATCGCGTCGCCACGCTCGTCCGCCACGTGACCGAGCAGGACAGGGCGCTGCCCTGGGAAGACCGCAAGCGGCTCTATCTCGAGGCGTTCCCGAAGAAGCCCTGGGACGCGCAAGCGATCACGCTGGCTGACAAGATAGACAACTTCCAGTCGATCATCGTCTGCGCGCGCGAGCACGGCGATCCGTGGTCGATGTTCAAGCGCGGCAGGGACATGCAGATCGCGAGGTTCGAAGAGCTGCGCGCGATGTGCCGCGGCCTGCCGCCGCACCCGCTGCTCGACGAGTACGGGGCCGTGCTCGACGAGCTGCTGTCGACGGGCTGAGCGCCGGATCCGCGGGGGGCTCGGCGACGCGCTCCGGGGCCACGGGCTCGGCGGCGAGCGGAGCTCCGCCCGCGGCCAGGAGATCCTGAAGACCCAGGCCTCGGAGACACCGTGTGTCTCGAACGTGCGCGAGGTGACGGCGACGCGCGCTGGACCCCGGAGAGGCCCTCTCGGGGCTGCGCGCTCGGCGAGAGAAAGCGTGAAGGTCCAGAGCTCCGGTGAGCCACCCTGCCCCGCTTCGTGCCGGATCGGGTTCACTCGCGCCCTCCACTCCCTTCGTGTGAGCACGACGAGCACCCCTCCTGCCCGTCCCGGGCGAGCGACAACCACGCTGATCGTGGCCGGCCCTGCGTTCCGGAGCGGCCGGGGCGCGCGCGCCGACAGCCGCTCACCGGCACATGCGATGCACCGGGTGAGGGGAGCTCCTCCAAGGAGGCACCGATGAAGCTTCTATCTCCCCGCCACCATGGATACGTCGATTACGCGGTCGTCGTCCTGCTCGCGCTCGCGCCGCTCGCGCTCCGCCTCGATCCGGTGCCCACGGCGGTCTGCTACGTCGCCGCCGTGGCGCAGCTCGTCGTGACGCTGCTGTCCGATCAGCCGCTCGGCGCCGCCAGGATGATCCCGTTTTCGGTGCACGGCGCGCTGGAGACCTCCCTCGCCGCCGCGCTCCTCGCGTCGCCCTGGCTGTTCGGGTTCTCCGCCGAGCTCCCGGCGCGGACCTTCTTCGTGGTCACCGGGCTCGCCATCGTGCTCGTCGCCCTCGGCACGAGGTACTCGACCGGCGCCGCCTCCCGGCAGGAGCCGTACGACCGCTACGATCGCTGAGCCGCGCGGGCGGCGCTCAGCAGGCGGAGACGGCTGCCTGCGCCTCCCGCATCACCTCGGGCCAGGCCGGATCCGCGCGCGACACGTCCATGGCGATCGCCAGCGGATCCTCGCCGGCCGCGATGGCGAGGCGCGCGGCAGCGGAGCCGGTGAGCAGATCGAAGGCCGGGATCGTGTCGACGTACTCGTACCGCTCGGTGCGGAAGCGGAACTGCTCGGGCTGCTGCCTGCAGGCGAACGCGATGAGCGCGACGTACGTCGCGACCGGGCGGAAGGCGCGCGGATCGGTGACGTGGATCTGGACGCCGCCGCAGATCTTGCCCGCGTGCTTCTGGAAGGTGGGGCGGAAGGTGAGCGGCCGCGCGACGAAGCCCGGCAGCGCCGTGGACGCGAGGCGCGCGGCGAGATCGCGGCCGTCGAGCCAGGGGGCGCCCACGATCTCGAACGGGCGCGTCGTGCCGCGGCCCTCCGACAGGTTCGTCCCCTCCAGCAGGCAGCCGCCCGGGTAGACGAGCGCGGTGTCCGCCGTCGGCATGTTGGGCGACGGCAAGACGAACGGGCGATCCCACCCGGACGCGAGCGCCTCCCGGCGATGACCCTCGACCGCCACGACCTGCAGCCCGCAGGCGACGTCGCCGAGCGGGATGCCCTCGCGCCGCGCGAAGAGCGCGACCAGCTCGCCCACCGTGAGCGAGTGGCGGATGGGCACCGGCTCCAGGCCGACGAACGACAGGAACCCCGGCGCCTGCGTCGCGCCCTCGACGCTCTCCGCCGCGCCCCCGAGGGGGTTCGGCCGGTCGAGCAGCACGACGTGCACGCCCGCCGCGTGGGCCGCCCGCAGCGCGAGGAGCGCCGTCCAGACGAACGTGTAGTACCGCGCGCCGACGTCGGCGAGATCGATGAGGAGCACGTCGATCTGCGCGAGATCCGCCGCGGAAGGCGAGAGATCCTCGAAGCTGTCGCCGTACAGGCTGACGATGCCCGCGCCGGAGCGCGCGTCGACGCTGCTCATCACCGTCGCCATGTCCTGCGCCTCGCCGCCATAGCCGTGCTCCGGGCCGAAGAAGAGGCGCGGGCGCACGCCGAGGCGCTCGAGGACGAAGGCGATGTGGGTCAGCTCGCGATCGACGCTCGCCGGGTGCGCAAGGACCCCCAGGCGAGTCGAACGGAGGCGCTGGAGCTGCGGAAGATCCGGGAGGCGGTCCAGTCCGACGTGCACGTCGCTGTGCTACCAAGGCGAGCGCGGGCCGTCCATGTGTCCGCGGTGGATTCTGTGTGACGCGCGGCGACGGGCGGCGTCACTCCTCGGGGGCGCGCTCCGCCGGCGCGCCGAGGTCCACCGGTGCGGCGTCGTCCGCCGAGCCTCCGTCGGAAGGCCCCGCCGGCCAGGCCTCCTGCCCGTCGTCGCGCAGGTGGATGCGCTCGAGGTAGAGCCCGTCCGGCGGCGCCGTGATCCCTGCGTCGCGCCGGTCCAGCGACGAGAGCGCGCGCGCGATCGCGCCGGGCGCGAGGTGGCCGCGCGCCACGTCCATCAAGGTGCCGACCAGGATGCGCACCATGTTGTGCAGGAACGCGTTCCCCTCGACGTCGATCCGCACGACGCGCGGGTCCGCGGGATCGAGCGACAGCTCGACGCCGTACAGCGTCCGCACGGTGGTCGTCCGCTCGTCCGCGCTCGTCCGGAACGCGGCGAAGTCGTGGGTGCCCTTCGCCGCGAGCGCCTCGGCGCGCGCCCGCTCGATCGCCTCGTCCGTGATGCCCTCGACCCGCCAGGCGCGACGGCTGAGGAACGGGTCGCGGACCAGATCCCGGAGGATCAGGTAGCGGTAGCGCTTGCGGAGGCTCTCGAAGCGCGGCGAGAAGCCGAGGCGCACCACGGCCGCGCGCCGGATCACGATCTCGTCCGGGAGGTGGCGCGCCGTCGCGAGGACCCAGCCGCGCGGCGGCAGCGGCGCCGTCGTGTCGAAGGCGACCCGCTGGTCGCGCGCGTGGACGCCCGCGTCGGTGCGGCTCGCGCCGCGGATCTCGCGGATGCCGGGGTCGATGACGCGCAGCGCGCCGAGCAGCTCTCCCGAGACCGTGCGCTGGTCGCGCTGGCGAGCGAAGCCCGCGAACGGGCGCCCATCGTAGGCGACCGAGAGCAGGATCCCCCGGCTCGAAGCGGCGCTCCTCGCCACGGCGCGATCGACGCGCGCGGCCTAGCCGCCGCTCCCCCCGGCGCCGCCCGCGCCGCCCGAGCCGCCCGCTCCACCCGAGCCGCCGCTTCCCCCGTCGCCGTCCGAGCCGCCGCTTCCCCCATCGCCGTCCGAGCCACCGTCGCCGCCCGTGCTGGCCGAGGAGGTCCGCGACGCATACCCCTTGACGCACTCCAGGTTGACGAGGCCCTCCGCGTTCTTGCAGCACTCCTCCGGGGCCGCCAGCTGGCCATTCACCACGCAGGACGGGAGCTGATAGCAACCGGCCGGATCGTTCTCGATTCCCTGGTCGGCGTTGAGGTTGTTGTCACAGAGCGCCGTGGTTCCTTCATCGACGTGGCACGCGGCGCTCTGCACGGCGAGCGGCGCGAGCGCGAGCGCGAGGAGGAGCAAGCTGGCCATCCGGGGGGGGAGCGTTCGCATCGGCTGCTTCCTATTGCTTGATGGTGAAGTTGATCGGAACGTTCACCACGACGCATCCGCTCTGCGGCGGAGGCAGTGATTTGCCGCGGAAACGTCCCAGGACGCAAGACGCAATCTCGCCCGAGCCCACCGTGTCGTTGAGGATCGAGGCGCTGCACACCGCGCCGTTGGAGGCGACCTGCACGCTCACCGTCAGCTTGCCGGAGACCTCCGAGGTGCGCAGCGCGCGGTTATAACAACCCTGCGCCGAGCGAGCGAGCCCCAGGACGGCGGAGTCGAGCTCGGGCGAGGTCGCGCCGTCGCCGCACTTGCCGGAGCAAGGCGACTTGCCGGTGGTGGCCGGGCCCTGCCCCGACGCGACCTTGCCGGCGTCCACGCCGGCGTCCTCGACCTCCTCGACGGGCGGCGGCGGCGGGGGCGCGAACAGCGGCGGAGGCTCCGCGGGCTTCGTCTCGGCGGGGACAGCGACGGTCGGCGCGGCCGGCGGCGCGGCCGGCTCCGGGCGGAGCTTCCAGTAGAGCAGGCCCGCCATGAGCGCAGCAAGGACGACCATTCCTGCGATGTAAGGCCCAGGGCCGCCGGATTTTCCCGGGATCTGCTGGGACGACGGAGGCATCGATGCGGACACGTTGAGAAGTCCTCCCGGAGAGACGCGCGAGGTCCGGCCGCGTCGGCGGGACCGTCGTGCGCCGGAGCCGAGACGCGGGCGCGTCCGGCGGGGGCGAGTCTACAAGGGCGGGCAGGGAAGCGCGCCAGGAAACTGGATGCGCCCCGGATGAACACGACAGCGCCGCGCGGTGGGCTGCTCGCGCGTGGCCGGCGCGCGCAGGCGGCTCAGCGCGCGTGGCCGGCGCGCGCAGGCGGCTCAGCGCGCGTGGCTGGCGCGCGCAGGCGGCTCAGCGCGCGTGGCTGGCGCGCGCAGGCGGCTCAGCGCGCGTGGCTGGCGCGCGCAGGCGGCTCAGCGCGTGTAGAACGACACCGCGGTGTCACCGTAGGCGCGGCTCGCGGCGCAGGTGAGCCCGGCGATCTCCGGGGAGGGATCGCGGCGCGCGTGCTCGAGGACGAGGCGCCCCTCCGGGGCGAGCAAGCCGAGCGGGCCGGCGAGGCGCGCGGCCGCGGCGGCGGCCTTGGCCAGGACGGCGTAGGGCGGATCGAGCAAAGCGAGGTCGAAGGGGCCCTCGCCGCGGAGCAGCTCGAGCGCGCGCTCGACGGGGAGCGGGACGACCCGCGCCGCCTCGTCGAGGCCGAGCGCGGCGAGGTTCTCGCGGAGCACGGAGAGCGCGGGGCGGCCGCTCTCGACGAAGACCGCGCGCCGCGCGCCGCGCGAGAGCGCCTCGATGCCGAGCGCGCCGGTGCCGGCGTACAGGTCGCAGACGAGCGCGCCGGTGACGTCGCCGAGCGAGGAGAAGAGCGCCTCGCGCACGCGGTCGGCCGTCGGCCGCGTGCCCTCGCCGCGCGGCGCGGCGAGCCTCCGGCCGCCGAGCCGGCCGGCGATCACCCGCACGGTCGTCCCCCCGTCATCGCGGGCAGCGAGGCAGCGCTCACCAGCGGTACGTCAGGTCGACGCCGCCGCCGCCGAGGCCGACGCTGGGCTGCACGCTCCAGCCGGCGCGCTCCGCGGTCTGGCCGTCGCTCGTCACGAGCAGGTACGCGCCGACGCCCGCGGACGCCACCGCCAGCGGGTAGAAGACGTACTGGAGCGCCATGAACGTGTCGGCCCTCTCGCAGAGCTCGATGCCCTTGCGGGCCGTCTTCGCGTCGGCGGTGAAGTCGTCCTGGATGGCCCTGCGGTTCTCGAGCGCGCAGACGTCCTCGACGTTCTCCGTGAACAGCCCTCGATAGGCCACGTACCGCGCGTCGCTCTGGATGCTCGCGACCTGGACGGAGCTGATGACGGCGACGGAGCCGAACACCGCCCCCGCGCCGAGGCCGATGAACCCGCCCATGCGCTTCCAGTTGGTCCGCGTCGATTCGGCTGGCATCTGGCTGAGCGCGACGTCCGTCGTGGCGACGGGCAGGACGACGACCGACGCCTGGGAGTCGAGGAAGCCGGCCGACTTCACGCGCACGTCGTGCGGCCCGGCGGCGACCGTGAAGGTCGCCTCGCCGTTGTGCACGTTGCCGGCGGGCTTTCCGTCGATGAAGACGCTCGCCTGCGCGGCGCCCGTCCTCACGCGGAGAGCCCCGCTCGGCGGTCCGCCGGTCAGCTTCGCGATCGCCTCCGCGGCGATCTTGCGGAGCGGCTCGTCGTTGGCCTCGGTGAGGTTCGCGCTGTACTTCACCGGCACGCTCGATTCGGGCTTGCCGCGGGTCCAGAGGTGCAGCTCGCCCTCGACCTCGGTGTCGCTCTTGCGGAGCATGCCCCAGATGTAGCGGTCGCTCTTGATCTGATCGGCGATGCGGGCCTGGCAGCCCGCGTCCGGACGATCGTCGCACTGGAGGGAGAGCGTCAGGACCTCGAGCGAGAAATCCTCCTCGCGGACCGACCACCCCGGGGCCTCCTTGATGGCGGAGCGGAGCGCCTGGGTCAGCGCGCCGGCCTGGTCGTAGGCGTCGTCTGTCCGGAGGACGACGACGGTGATCGGTAGGGCGGTGGGCGACGGCTCCGCCGCAAGGGCGGCGTTGCTGCAGGCGAGGAGGGCCACCACGGCAGCGAGACCGGTCCTCTGGGCGCGCGTCATCATGTGGTCCTGGGCTCCACGCGCCCAAGTTACCCGCCCGGCGGCCAGGAAGGCAATCCGTGAGCCGGCGAGGCGGCGCGGCGGCGCGATCGCGGTGACGGCGAGGCGAGGCGGCGCGATCGCGGTGACGGCGCGGCGAGGCGGCGGCGAGCGCGACGACGAGCCGGCGAGCCCACGCTGCGCGGGCGGCGTTTTTCGTTTCGCCCACGATTGCGCCGTGTCAGAGCGTCGTAGGCGCGGGCGCCGCGCGCTCCTCTGCCTGGTCCATGAAGGTCCCCCGACACATCTTCCGCGAGTACGACATCCGCGGCGCCGCCGAGCGCGACCTCACGAGCGAGCTGGCGCGCGAGCTCGGCGCCGCGTTCGCCCTGCGCCTCGGCCGCGAGCTCGCCGCGGGGGCGCCTCCTCGCCGGGCTCGGCCGGAGGTGGCGGTCTGCCGGGACGGCCGCCTCTCGAGCGACCGGCTGTTCTCCGCCCTCACGGACGGCCTGCTCGCGGGCGGCGCCGACGTCATCTCGGCGGGGGTCGGGCCGACGCCGCTGCTCTACTTCGCGGCGCACCACCTCCACGCCGACGGCGCGATCATGATCACGGCGAGCCACAACCCGGCGCCGGACAACGGGTTCAAGCTCATGCGCGGCAAGGCCTCGTTCTTCGGCGAGGACATCCAGGCGCTCGCCGACCTCATCGAGCAGGGGGGCGCCGACGGCCGGAGCGCCGCGGCGGGGCGGGGCGCGCTCACCGAGGTCGATCTCGCGGAGGACTACATCGCGGCGGTGCGCGCCGCGGCCCGCCTGTCCGGCACCGACGTCCGCTTCGTGATCGACGCCGGCAACGGCGCGGCCGGCCCGCTCGGCGTCCGGACGCTCGAGGCGCTCGGCTTCGCGCCGGACGCGCTCTTCTGCGACATCGACGGCCTCTTCCCGAACCACCACCCGGACCCGACCGTGCCCGAGAACCTCGAGGCGCTCCGCGCCCGCGTGCTCGCGATCGGCGCCGCGCTCGGCGTCGCGTGGGACGGCGACGGCGATCGGATCGGCGTTGTCGACGAGCGCGGCGAGGTGCTCTGGGGGGACAAGCTGCTGCTCCTTTTCGCGCGCTCGCTCCTCGCGGAGCGCCCCGGCTCGGCCGTGCTCGGGGAGGTGAAGTGCTCCGAGACGCTCTACGCCGACATCGCCGCGCGCGGCGGGCGCCCCATCCTCTGGAAGACGGGCCACTCGCTCATCAAGACCAAGATGAAAGAGGAGGGCGCCCTGCTCGCCGGCGAGATGAGCGGGCACATGTTCTTCGCCGATCGGTGGTTCGGGTTCGACGACGCGATCTACGCGACGGTCCGCCTGCTCGAGATCGTCGCCCGGGCGCGGCGGCCCCTCGGCGAGCTGCTCGCCGACGTGCCGGAGACCTTCGCCACCCCCGAGATCCGCGTCGACTGCCCCGACGCCGTGAAGTTCGCGGTCGTCCGCCGCGTGACCGAGCACTTCCGCCGCGCCCGTCCGGTCGTGGACATCGACGGCGCGCGCATCGACTTCGGCGGCGGGGCCTGGGGCCTCTGCCGCGCCTCCAACACCGGCCCGATCCTGGTGCTGCGGTTCGAGGGGCGGTCCGTCGCGGACCGCGACGCGGCCCGCGCCGAGGTCGAGGCCGTCGTCACCGCCGCCGTCCGCGACGCCGTCGGCGCCGCCCCGCTCCCGTGACCATGTCCGAAGGCGAGCAGCAGAGCGAGGCCTGGACGATCCGGCGCGTGATCACCTGGGCCACGGGCGACCTGAAGAAGCGCGGCGCGTCCTCGGCGCGCCTCGACGCCGAGCTCCTGCTCGGCAAGGTGCTGGGCATCGATCGCGTCGGGCTGCTCATCGACGCCGAGCGGCCGCTCGACCGGGCCGAGCTCGCCGCCTACCGCGAGCTGCACCAGCGCCGCCGCGCCGGAGAGCCGGTCGCCTATCTCCTCGGTGTGCGGGAGTTCTACGGCCGCCCGTTCCGCGTCGATCCGCGCGTGCTCATCCCCCGCCCCGACACCGAGATCCTCGTCGAGGTCGCCCTCGCCCGGACGAGGCACCTCGCCCTCTCCGCGCGCGTGCTCGACCTGTGCACCGGGTCCGGCTGCGTCGCTATCAGCCTCGCGTGCGAGCGGCCGACCAGCCGCGTCCTCGGCGTCGACATCTCGGACGGCGCGCTCGCCGTCGCCCGCGAGAACGCGCTCCGCCTCGGCGCGGTCAACGCGGGGTTCCTGCGCTCGGATCTCTTCGCCGGCGTGCCGTCCGGCCTTCGCTACGACCTGATCACCGCGAACCCACCGTACATTCCGGACGAGGACGTCGCCGCGCTGCAGATCGACATCCGCGGCTACGAGCCCCACCTCGCGCTCGCGGGGGGCCCGGACGGCCTCGTCTTCACGCGCCGGATCGTCGCGGGCGCGCCGGCCTTGCTCGCCGCCGGCGGGGTGCTGGCCATGGAGGTCGAGGCCGGCAAGGCGGGCGCGGTGGCAGAGCTCTTCACCGCAGCGGGGTTCGGCGGCGTCTCGAGGCACCTCGACTACGGCGGGCACGAGCGCGTGGTCTCCGGCGTCCTGCCCTGATCGCCCGCCGCCCGGTGGGCGGGCGGCGCGCGCCTCCGCGGGGGCCGCGCAGCGCCCGTGCCTCCGCGAGGATGGGGCTGGCGCGCCGTATGCACAGCGACGCACGGCGAGGGTGGCGTGGCGCAGTCGGTGGCGGGGGCTCGGTGGTGACCCGCGCGCCGCTGCCTGCGCCGCCCCCGAGCGCGTTCACGCCGCGAGGCGAAGAGGTGTCCCATGAGGCAGGTGGATCCCAGGCCGGAGAGCTCGACGGCAGATCTCGTGAAGGAGGCGATCACCGAGGCCAGGGAGCTGATGCAGGTCGAGGTCGCGCTGGCGCGCGACGAGATGAACGAGGAGATCTCGCGGGCGAAGGCGTCGTGTGTCGCTCTCGGCGCCGCGGCGGCCGCGGCGCTCCTCGGGGTCGCGCTGGTGCTCGTCGCGATCGCGCTGGCGATCGCGCCGGAGCCGCTGCCGGCGCTGCTGATCGGGCTCGCGTTCATTGCGCTGGCGATCGTGGTGGGCGTGGTCGGCTACAAGCGCGTGCCGAGGAGGCCGCTCGAGAGGACCCGGGGCCGCCTCGGGGCGGACGTCCGGCTGGTCCGGGAGCTCGTATGAAGGGGCTGAACGGTCAACGCGCGGACTTCGAGCGCAGGGCGGACGAGCTGCGCGACCGGCTGATGCACACGATCGAGGCGCTCGATCGGCGGCGCCACGCGCTCGTCGACGTGCGCTCCCGGGTGCGCCGGCACGGCCCCGAGGTGCTCGCCGGCGGGCTCCTGCTCGCGATCGCGGGCGGCGCGGCGGCGATCGCGCTGATCAGACAGGCGCGCGCGCGTGACGAGCGGCCGGGCGCCGAGCACCTCCGCGCGCTCGTGCGCTTCTGGCGTCACCCGGAGCGGGTGGCGCCGCCCGGCAAGCCGAGCGTGTCCCGCGAGATCGGCCGGAGGATCCTGGTGGGCATGGCGTCGTACGTGGCGATGCAGCTCATCCGGCGCGGCGTCCGGCTCACGCTGGCGCTCCCGGAGGGGGACGCGCAGGCGCGGCGGAGCCCGCTCGCGCTCGGCGCCGCGGCGTCGAGGACCAGGCCGCCGTCCGGTCAGGGCCCGGTGTAAAGGGCGGTGCGCCACCCCAGGTAGAACCCTGGCTGCCGGACGGACGTGCTCCAGGTGTAGTCGGCGTAGAGCCACGGGCCCATCGCCACCTTCCACAGCCGGATCCCCTCGTAGAACACGCCGCCTCCGATGCGGGCCGGCAGGGCGCCGTCGATGACCTCGGCGCCGTCGGCGTCGGCGGTCGTGTCCGCGACGCCCGTGCCGGCGTCGAAGGTGACGCCGACGTCCCTCCACCGATCCGCGAGCGAGAAGAGCGGGAAGACCTCGGTGTGGAGCATGAACCCGCCGGCGAGGGAGGTGTGGTCCGCCGCGCTCAGGCCGTGTCCGCCGAAGGCCGCGCCGAACGTGAGCCAGTCCGCGAGCGCGCCGCCGATCCAGACGTAGCCTCCGCCGCCGACCCCGACGCCGGTCTCGGTGTAATGACGCTGGAATCCGATCTTCTGGACGTCGTTCGGGAAGCCGGCGGCGCTCCCGAGCGCCAGGCCTCCGGCGATGCCCGCGGCGAGCCCGCCGCGGCGCACGGCTGATCTGGGCGCGAACAGCGGGTCGGCGGCGGGCGTCTCTCCGGACGCCGCCGGCTGCGCCGCGGCGGCCGCGGGGAGCAGGCTCAGGCCAAGGAGCGCCGGCAGCGCGAACGCGCGTGGGCGTCGGAGGTGGCGGAGGTGGGGACACGTCGCCATGGGCTCCCTTTCCTATACGATGACGCGGGGCTCGGCATCGCAATCCGCCGCTCGGCGCGGACCGGCGCGGGCCGGATGGCGCGCCGTCGCACGGGAGGATCGCCCGTGTTCGTGCCGCGTCCTCGCCGCGGTGAGCGCGGCCCCCTCCGCGTTCGCGCTATGATCCCGCCGTGACGCACGAAGCTTCCCTGGAGCGGGCGCCGGCGGGCGGGATCGTCCTCCGGTGGCTCGTCGGGCTGCGCTGGGCGGTGTTCGCGCTGCTCGCGGCGACCCTGGCCGTCGACGAGGCGCTGTTCGGCTATCATGTCCGGTACGCCATCGCCGTGCCCATCCTGGCGCTGGCCGCCGGGCTCAACCTCGCCCTCGACCGGCGGGTGCGCTCGGAGCGGGGCGCGCAGACGGCCCTCGTCGCCGGCGTCGTGGCGCTCGATCTCGTCGCGATCGCCGGGGTCCTCGCCGCGTCGGGCGGCGCGGGCAACCCGTTCAGCGCCCTCTTCTTCGTGCACGTCGCCCTCGCCGCCGCGCTCCTGCCGCCACGGACGACCTTCGCGCTCGCGGCGCTCGCGGCCTGCCTCTTCGCCGCGCTCTTCGCGCTCCCCGCCGGCGCGTGTTGCCCGAGCCACCCGGAGCACGGCGCGTTCTCCACCCACCTCTACGGGATGCTCCTCGCCTTCGTGCTGAGCGCGGCGCTCGTCGCCCACGTCCTCCTGAAGATCCGCCGCGCGCTCGACGAGAGCGCGGCCGAGAACGCGGCGCTGCGCCGGCGCGCGGAGGAGGCGTCCCGCTTCCAGGCGCTCGGCGCGCTCGCGGCCGGCACCGCCCACGAGCTCGGCACCCCGCTCGGCACGATCGCGGTGCTGGCCGGGGAGAGCCTCTGCGACCCCGGATCGAGCGACGCCGCGCGGCGCCGCGCCCGGACGATCGCGGAGCAGGTCGAGCGCTGCCGCGTGGTGATCGCGCGCATGCGGGCCGACGTCCGGGCGAGCGACCTGCGCGCCGGGGTCGAGGTCGGCGAGGCGGCCCGGCGGGGCGTGCAGGCCTGGCAGGCGGCGCACCCCGGCGTCGCGGTCGAGGTGCGCGGCGATCTCGCGCCGCGCCGCACGGTGCCGCTCGACGCGGCCGACGTCGAGGCGGCCCTGTTCGCGCTGCTCGACAACGCGCTCGAGGCGCTCGGGCCGAGCCCCGCGGCCGCGGAGCCGATCGTGGTCACCGTCGGGGACGAGGGCGGCGCGCCGGTGATCAGCGTCGAGGACAGCGGCGCGGGCATCGCGCCGGGCCTGGAAGGGCGGCTCGGCGAGCCGTTCGTGACCACCAAGGCGCCCGGCGAGGGCATGGGCCTCGGGCTCTACCTCGTGCGGACGCTCATCGAGCAGGTCGGCGGCTGCCTCACGGTGTCGCCGAGGCAGGGGTCTGGCGAGCGCGGCGCGCGCGGCACGCGCGTCGCCCTGCGCCTCGCGCCGGTGGACTCATGAGCTCCGAGGCCGCCGGCGAGCCGACGCTGCTCATCGTCGACGACGACGCGACCTTCCGGACCGCGCTCGGGCAGGCGCTCGCCAAGAGCGGGTTCGCGGTGTCCCTCGCCGAAAGCGCCGAGGAGGCCGCGGCGATGGCGCGAGGGCACGTGTTCGAGTACGCGCTCGTGGACGTCCGGATGCCAGGGCAGAGCGGGATCGACCTCGTGGGGACGCTGCGGAGCATGGATGACGGCATCCGTATCGTGGTGTTCACCGGATACGGCACCATCGCGAACGCGGTGGCGGCGATCCGCGCTGGGGCCGTCGACTACCTGACCAAGCCGGTGGACGCCGCCCAGTGCGCGCGGTCGCTGCTCGGCGTCGCCCCGGCCGCGCGCGGCGATGGCGACGAGGACCTGCCGTCGCTCGATCGGGTGGAGTGGGAGTACCTCCAGCGCGTGCTCGCGGACTGCGAGGGGAACATCTCGGAGGCGGCGCGCAAGCTCAGGATGCACCGACGCTCGCTCCAGCGGAAGCTCTCGCGCCTGCCGCCGAGATCGTGAGGGCGGGGCGGGGAGGATCGACGAGAGGCGGTTCCGCTCGGCCGAGCGGGCCCTATGGAGAGGCCATGCCCTACAAACCGATCGAGTCCTACGGCGTCATCGGCGACATGCACTCCGTCGCGCTGGTCGGGATGGATGGATCCATCGACTGGTGCTGCCTCCCCCATTTCGACTCCCCGAGCGTGTTCGCGGCCATCCTGGACGACGAGCGCGGCGGCCGCTTCGCGCTCTCGGCGGCGAACGGCACGTCGCGCAACAAGCAGATGTACATGCCCGACACGAACGTCCTGCTCACGCGTTTCCTCGACGTGGACGGCGTCGGCGAGGTCTGCGATCTCATGCCCATCCACCGGGACACGTACGGCGCCTACCGCCGCGGGATGCACCAGATCGTCCGCGTCGCGCGGGCCGTCCGCGGCGCCGTGCGCTTCCGGCTCGCCTGCCGCCCCGCGATCGACTTCGCCCGCCGCCCCCACCGCCTGATCCTCGACGACCCGCGCGGCGCCGTCTTCGACTCCGATGGAGTCGACCTGGCGCTCATCAGCCCGGTCCCCCTGTCGAGCGACGGCGCCGGCGGCGTCACCGCCGACTTCGTGCTCCAGCCCGGCGAGTCGGCCACGTTCTCGCTGCGCCAGGTCGAGGACTGGACGGCCAGCGCCGATCTGCTCGCCACGCCGATCGACGGCGAGGACGCCCTCCGGCGCACGGTCGCCTTCTGGCGGTCGTGGCTCGCCCGCTCGCGCTACAAGGGGCGCTGGCGCGAGATGGTCGACCGATCGGCGCTCGTCCTCAAGCTGCTCACGTTCGAGCCGACCGGCGCGATCGTCGCCGCGGCGACGAGCAGCCTGCCCGAGGAGATCGGCGGGATCCGCAACTGGGATTATCGCTACGTCTGGGTGCGCGACGCCGCGTTCACGCTCTACGGCTTCCTCCGGCTCGGTTACACCGAGGAGGCCGCGCGCTTCATGGAATGGCTGAGCGCCCGCGTCTCCGAGGAGGACGGCCCCACCGGGCCGCTGCAGCTCATGTACGGCATCGACGGGCGCCACGAGCTGCCCGAGGTCGCGCTCACCCACCTCGACGGCTACCGCGGGTCGCGGCCGGTCCGCGTCGGCAACGGGGCGACGACCCAGCTCCAGCTCGACATCTACGGCGAGCTCATCGACTCGGTATATCTCTTCGACAAATACGGATCTCCCATCTCTTATGAGTTCTGGCGCGAGCTCCGGCGCATGGCAACCTGGGTGTGTCAGAGCTGGGAGCAGGCGGACGAGAGCATCTGGGAGGTGCGCGGCGGCAAGCAGCAGTTCGTCTACTCGAAGCTCCAGTGCTGGGTCGCGCTCGACCGGACGCTGCGGCTCAGCGACAAGCGCTCTCTGCCGCTCGACCGGCAGCGCGTCGCGTGCGCGCGCGACGACATCTACGAGGCGATCATGGCGCGCGGCTGGGACGCGCAGCGGAGGACGTTCGTGCAGGCCTTCGGCGGGGCCGCGCTCGACGCGAGCAACCTGCTCATGCCGCTCATGCGCTTCATCTCCCCCACCGATCCGCGCATGCTCGGCACGCTCGACCGCACGCTCGAGGAGCTCGCGAGCGACACGCTCGTCCACCGCTACGAGCTCGGCAAGGGCGCGGGCGACGGCCTGACCGGCAAGGAGGGCACGTTCAGCATCTGCACCTTCTGGCTCGTCGAGGCCCTGGCGCGCGCTGGCCGCCTCGACGACGCGCGCTTCATCTTCGAGAAGATGCTCACGTACGCCAACCACCTCGGGCTCTACTCCGAGCAGATCGGGCCGAGCGGAGAGCTGCTCGGCAACTTCCCCCAGGCGTTCACCCACCTCGGCCTGGTCAGCGCGGCGTTCTACCTGGATCGCGCGCTCGGTCAGGGCGGCTGAAGGTCGGATCTGGGTCCTCGCGCGCTCCCCGCCGGCGAGCGGCGGGGCCTGGCGTATGCGCGAGCGGTGGAGGGGAGCGGGCGGCTACCGGCAGCTCGGGATATCCAACCCCGGGCGGCCGGCGCGCGCGAGCCTCGTCAAAGGAGGGGCTGGCGCGGCGCCGAGGGATCCTGCGACGTGGAGCCCCTGGCGCCGGCCAGCGTGACGGGGATCAGATCACCAGAAGCCGCCGAAGCCGCCGCAGCCGCCGAAGCCGCCGAAGCCGCCGAACGGCACGATGGCCGTCGTGCAGTTCGTGAACGACGACACGATGGCGCCGCCGCCGAAGCCGCAGCCGAGGCCGCCGAAGCCGCCCCAGCCGAAGCCGCCCCAGCCGCCGAAGCCGCCGAAGCCGCCGAAGCAGCGCTCGCCGTCACGCTGCCCGGTCTCCTGCCCGACCACGCCCACCTGCCCCAGGCCGGCCTGGCCGATCTGCGCCTGTCCCGCCTGGCCGATCTGCGCCTGTCCCGCCTGGCCGATCTGCGCCTGCGAGAGGTCGGACGCCTGGCCGAGCTGCGCCGGGCCTTGATGCGTGTATCCGCCCTTGGTCGGGTAGCCGCCCTTGGTCGGGAGGCCCTTGGTCGGAAACTCACCCTTGCTGGGAAGCAGCCCGCCCTTGCCGGGGAGCATCGGAACGCCCTTCGAGGGCAGACCCTTGCTGGGGGGCAGACCGAGCTTGCTGGGCCCCATCTGGCCGATCTGAGCCTGAGCCTGGGACTGGGTCGCGTACCCACCGCGCTCGTCCGCCTCCAGCGCGCTGTTCGCGGAGTCGACGCTCTCGTCATCCATATCGAAGTCGTCGTCCGCGCCGACCGCGCACCCGGCACCGAGCGCCAGCATCATCGCGAAACCCATCGTCTTGTGCATCGAGATCATTGGTCCTCCCCGGTGTTCCTGATGAGCCTTGCGGCCCCCGAACACCTTGGTGCACCCAAGAGCAGGCTGTGTGCCTCGCTCTTCTGTGCAGAGGCTGCCGCTTCGCACAGCATGGATTCGCGGGATGGCGCCCGCGAATCAGGCGCTCCTCGCATCTGCGCTCCCCTGGGATTTCTCCGCGATTCAATCGCGATGGATCCGGGCGAGCGCGGCGCTCGCTGGAGCGGCGTCGCGATGACGATGGATAGGATAGAAGGCGCCCCGCCGCGCGCCGCGGGGCCGCGCGGGAAGAAGGAAGACGCGAGCGCGGCCCCGCGGCGCGGATCGCGCGCTCCCGCGCGATGGCCGTGGCGAGCGGGGGTGTCTTCAAGACAGGGTGAACCTCCCTCCGGATCCAGAAAAGAGCGGGCTCACGACGCGTCGACATCACGGGACGCAAACGGACGTGATCGAACCCAAACGGACGTGATCGGACGTGATCGGACGTGATCGGACGCAGGCGGATGGGATCGGACACAACCGGACGTGATCGGGCGAATTCGATGGCGCCGTCCAGGCGAGACATGCGCCCTGCGCCCTGCCTGCTCAGCGCCTCGCGTTCCGACACGTTTGTGCATCCCTCTGCCCGTGAGAGCGGAATTATCGCTTCCGGCCGGAATTGTCCGCTGGGGCGCGACGCGACGCGGCGAGCGGACGACGGGACCGCCCGCGTCGCAACAAGCCACTCCCGCTGCGCCGCTTTCCTGCTCCGGCGGCGGACGGAGTCGAATCGGCTGTTATTCCCACTTGCGCAGGACGTTCTGTAAATGGTCCAGTGGAGGATGTCGGTGACGGGGAGGGAGCATCTGATTGTGTAGTTTGCCCCACGGCTCTCGGCGACCCGGTGGTGGGTTGTCTCATGTCGTCCAGGACGCTGGCTCCCCAGCGTGCTCGGCGTTGGCCGAACGGCGGTGGTGGAGCGCCGGATCGAGCTGCCCTGGCCAAGGTTTGCAGGATCGGCGCGCGTCGGTCGCGGCGCCGTAACAGAGCAGAAACATGGTCCAGCGTCGCATCGCGGCCGTCGCCGCCTATCTGCCGGAGCGCGTCGTCACGAACCAGGAGCTCATCACCAGCTACGGTCTCCCTCACGCTGCGGACTGGCTGCACGAGGCGACGGGGGTCGCGGAGCGTCGCTTCGCCGGCCCGACGGAGACCACGCTTTCCATGGCCGCGGCGGTGCTGCGGGAGCTCATCGAGGCGGGGCGGCTCCGCGATCCCTTCGTCGATGTCCTCATCATGACGGGCGACGACGGCGGGGACGGCGGCGGGGCGGCCTTCGCCGCGTGCATGGCCGGCCTCGTGCCCGCGCTGACGATCGATCTCACGCCCGCTCAGGGCGGTTTTGCCGCGGCCGTCGAGCTGGCGAATCGGCACCTCGACAGGGGGTGTCGGCGCGTGCTCATCGTGGCGAGCGACGTGCGCTCGCGGCGCCTGCGCGAGGGGCAGCCGTGGGGCAACCACCAGATCACGGAGATCCTGGGAGACGGCGCCACGGGCGTGCTGCTCGAGCGGGTCGACGGCCTCGGGGCCGAGGTCCCCCCGCGCTGCGCCGAGCCGCCCTCGTCGTCGCGCGGCTCCCAGCCTTTCCTCTCCGCGGCTCACGCGAACCGCGGATAGACCTCCTCCTCGAAGAGCGCCTTCACCTGATCGCCGGGGGCCTCTGCCACGAACTCCTCGTAATCCTCCCGCACCGGCACCCTGTATCCACCCCTCCACGGCGCGACCGAGTTGAGCCACGCCGTGTGGAGGGTCAGCCCCGGCCGGAACGTCGGGTGTCCCAGCTTGCAGAGCGGCCCTCGCGCCAGGTTCGTCGCGTCGAAGATCCAGACCTCCGCGCGGCACGGCGTCGCGACGATCGCCACGACGTACCCGTCCGTGTCGGCCCCGCTGCCGCCGCGCCGCGGGACGAACTGCAGCGAGCTGAGCCAGGACCCCACGGCGCGCCGCGGGAACTCGTAGCGATCCTCGATCCGCATCGCGCGGTGGTTGAACCGGAACAGGCTGTCCGGGTGGCCGCCCTCCGCGCGCATCCGGCGGAGCGCCGGGAGGGGGAGCGACCTGTGCGGGTGCGCCGCATAGAGCCTGTCGATGAACTCGGTCGACAGCTCATCCCATATCCCGCCGCCGCGCCAGTAGACGTTCACGAGGCGATCGGGCGGCATCCACGACGCGCCCGTCTCCCGGTACGCATAGAGGCCGACGCCGAGCGCCCGCGCGGGATCGGCGAACACCGCCTGGTCCACGACGCGCTCGGCCGCCGCGTCGAGGGTATACCGGCCGATCCGGTTCACGTCCGCCTGCCCGAGCGGGAACAGGCCGCGCAGGCGCGGCGGCGCCGGCGTCTTGTCGGCGGCGTGCCGATCGCAGGGCCGGAGCCACTCCCCATGATCGGTCGCGCAGTTGTGCGCCGCGTGCACGGTGATGCGGTCCCCCGCGTCCTCGTAATCGACGAGGAAATGGAGAGTCTCCAGCGGGACGGCGACCCGCTTCACCACGACAGGCCCGCCGCCCGGCCGCAGCGCGTCCCTCCGGACCAGGTAGAACGTCGTGCTCGGCTCGTGGGGCATCGTGAGGAGCGACCGGACGAGGCGCTCGACCCCGGGGCTCTCCTTGGAGCCCCGGAACGCCACGCTCTCCAGGCCGATCCTGAACGCCGTGTCCGCGAGCACGACCCAGCGCCGCGTCAGGCCGATCTGGTGCACGCTCTGCTCGATGCGCACCGGCGCGCCGCTCGGCAGGACCAGCGCGTGCCGCTCGGGCTCGTTGTGGCCGTCCCACCGCAAGAGATGCACGAAGTCGCCCGCCGGCTCGTCGAGCGCCACGCCGCCGAAGCGCGCCGCCTGCCGCGCGAGCAGGTCGCCCGGCCCAGGCGGCGCGCTCGGGCGGAGGCGCGCTGGCAGGAGCTCGAGCGCCCGCTTGGCGAACGCCTCGATCCGGTCCGCCCTCGGGCGGACGAGCTGCTGCTCGATCATCGACGCGGCCGCCGCGGCGAGCCGATCCCACGAGCGCGGGAGCGCGCCGAGCTCGTCGAGCCGCGGCAGCGACGCGACGAACAGGTGGAGGAGCGAGCGGCCGTAGTTGACGGTGAGGAGCTCGCCCCGCTCCGCGTCGAAGCATGGGTGCGCGCTCGAGAGCGTCATCGGAAAGGGGTGATCGACGGGCGCGGCCGGGTACCACGTGCTGTTGCGCCCGACCGGCGTGACGAGCTCCAGCGTGGCCGGGTCGATCTCGTAGGGCCTGCCCGTGTCGCTCGTGACGAGCAGGCGCGCCGGCGCGCGCGGCGCGTGCATGGGCACGAACGCGGTGTTGAGGTGGTTCCGCAGGCCGAGGTGCGGTGAGAAGCGGAGCAGCCCTGCGTCGCGGAAGCCCAGCGCCTCGAAGCGCGTGCCGGGGCGCGAGGCGGCGTCCGCGTGATAACAGGGCGTGCGCGCGATCTTCGAGGTCAGCCGGACCGCCCCGCCGCGGCCGAAGTCGAGCCGGTAGATCATCCCATTGCCATTGAGGATCGGCGCGCCGTCCGCTCTGGGCAGGTCGCCGTCCACCGAGCCGACGGGCCCGATCGCGAACACGTGGCCCGTGAGGTCCCTCGGCACGCCGCCCGAGTGGGATGACTCCAGGACCACGAGCTCGACCTTCGTCAGCTCTTCCGTGCTCGCTGCCATCAATGCATCGGGGACGCGCTGGCGCATGACGACCTCGGTCACACCAAGCTACGCCAATCCGCGCGCCGCGTGGGCGCCGCGCAGCGCCGCGCGCCTCCGAACTCACTCCCCTCCCCGTGACTCCCGCCTGGGACGGACGCGCGCTGGCGCCCTCGCAGCGCCGCGCGCCTCTCTGCATTGCGCGGCGGCGCCGCGCGGCTGACCTGGTCCTCCGCGATTGGCGCTGTCTCGGCGGCTTGCGAAGGTGCTTGTCGGCCCCATCTGTTCCTGTGGATCAGGAGGCACATGTTCGACCAGGGGCTGACAGTCCTGCGGATCCGCGGAATCCCGGTACGGCTGCACATCACATTGCTGATTTTCCTGCCGTACGTGGCCTATGTGGCGTCGTCGCAGTTCTCGTTGATCGCGTCGTCGCTCGGGATTCCGCGCGAGGAGATGCACCTGCCGCCGCTCGCCTGGGGGGCGATCCTGGCTGTCGGGCTGTTCGTGGCGGTGCTCGTGCACGAGCTGGCCCACTCGTTCGTCGCGCTCAAGAACGGGATCCGGGTCCGCGCGATCACGCTGATGATGCTGGGCGGCGTCTCGCAGATGGAGCGCGACGATCCCGAGCACGAGGCGTGGATGGCGTTCGCCGGGCCGCTCATGAGCTTCGGTATCGCGCTCGCCAGCTACGTCGCGTATCGGCTGCTCCCGGCGCCGGCGGAGATCGGCGCCGCGCTCGTGGCCTTCGCGATCACGAACGCTCTCCTCGGCGCGTTCAACCTGCTGCCGGCCTTCCCGATGGACGGCGGCCGGGTGCTGCGCGGGCTGCTCCTGCGCCGTCTCGGGCGGACCCGCGCGACGCGCATCGCCACGACGACGGGCAAGGTGATGGCGGTGGCCTTCGGGCTCTTCGGCTTGCTCTCGTGGAACCTGATCCTGGTGCTCATCGCGATGTTCGTCTACATGGGGGCGTCGGCCGAGCAGGCGCGCACCAACACGAACGAGCTCCTCCGCGGCATCCCGGTCGCGCGGCTCATGACCGATCGGCTCGGCGAGGCGTATGCGGACGAGAGCCCTCGCGCGGTGGCCGAGCGGCTCCTGCGCCACAACCTGGTCGGCGCGCGGGTCATCGACGATCCCCGGGACGGCGCGGGGCGCCGCGAGATCGGCGTCGTCACGGTCTGGGATCTCGCGCGCCAGCTGCAGGGCGGCGCCGCGCCGGCGACGGTCGGCGCGGTGATGCCCGTGGATGTGCCGAGGGCGCACGCGGACGACGACGCGTCCCGCTCGTTCGACGCGCTGGCGAGCGGCGAGGCGAGCGTGATCGCGGTGCTCGACGAGGGCGAGCGCGTGATCGGCCTGGTGACGTCGGCGGAGATCCAGCGCGCGCTCGCGCTCGCCGGCGCGCTCCGCGCGGCCCGGTGAGCGCCGCGCCGGCGGAGATCCGGAGATCTCGAGTCGCGCCGCGCTGGCACTCGCGTTGCTGAGTTGCGCTCCGAGGAGCAATGACGTGAAGCAGAGCAACAGCGTGACTCCGCCCGTGCGAGGGCGGTCCAGATCTCTCGGTGTGACGAGGGCCTCGCTCGCCGCGGCTGCGCTCGCGGCCGGCGCCTCGCTGCTGATGGGGTGTATGGGCACGGTCGGGACCGAGGGGGGGTTCGTCGTGTCCGGCGTTCCGGCGGTGCGCGCCGAGATCGTCCCGGTGGAGATCGCCGCGTATCCGCGCGTCTTCTTCCGCGGGACGTATGCGTACCTGGTCGACGGCCGCTGGTATTACCCGACGAACCGGGGCTGGGTCATCTTCGAGGAGGAGCCCACGGAGCTCCAGCACTACAGGCAGACGTACCGGACGTCGCCGCGGTACGTGCCGGAGCGCGAGCTGAGCTATCCGCGCGAGCGGGGGCGCCGTTACTACACACCGCGTTGACAGCGGGGCAGCAGCGAAAGGACGGGTACGAGGATGAATCAGGACAAGAGCGTCTTTCCCCTCTGCGGCCTCGCGTTATCGAGCTTCCTGGCCCTGGGGTGCATCGTCGACGTGGAGCCCAGCTCCCAGCGCCGGCCGCGGCCCGTGCAGGCCGTCGGGAGCCTGACGATGGAGTGGACCGTGGCGAGCCGGATCGATTCGCGGGCGTGCTCCCAGCACAGCCGCGGAGGAGCGGATTTCGAGCTGATCGTTTACCGGGGCAGCCGCGAGGTGGCGAGAGACTACGCGCGCTGCGACGACTTCAGCATCACCGTGGATCTCCCGCCCGATGAGTACACGGCCACGGCGACGCTGGTGGAGCGCGGCAACGACCGCCCCGTCACCACGACGCTGCAGGTGGAGGACATCCACATCGTGCGCGGCGCCACGCTCAACCTCGACGTCGATTTCCCGCCGAGCTCGTTCCTGCGATAGCAGATCGCTCGATTGGATGTGGAAGGCGAGGCGTCAGCCCGATCGCGGGATCGTGAGCCGCACCCGCGTCTCGCCGCGCGGCCCGTCCTCGATGGCAATACCGTAGTTCGTGTGGGCGGCGATCGCGTGCGCCGCGATGAGCGGCAGCGCCGGCGGGCGGCCCTGCGCGACCGCCTCGAAGTCGCGGCTCAGCACGACGCTCCGCGCCGCGGCCGGGAGCGGCGGACCGGCGTCGTCGAAGGTGATCTCGACCCCGCTCGGGCCCTCGGAGAGGGAGACGAGCACCTCGCTGCCCGGCGGCGACGCGCTGATGGCGTGATCGAGCAGCGCGTGCAGCAGCACCGTCAGCGCGCCCTGCGGCACCACCTCCTGCGTGGCCTCCGGCGCCTCGACCACCACGCGCACGTCGTGGCGGGCCGCGCGCGCGAGATCGTCCTTCACGACGTCGCGCAGCACGTCGGCGACGTCGCAGTGGCGCGGGAACTCGTGGAGCGGACATGCCCCCAACCTGGCGAGATCGCTGACGATCTCTGACGCCGCGGTCACGTGGCGCCCCACCGACGAGGCCGTCTCGCCCGCGTCGCCGCCGTGGGTCCGGAGCGGCGCGATGTCGCGGCCGATCGCCGACAGGATGCCGCGCAGCTGCGTGCCGAGCACGCGCACCGCGGCGACGAGCACCGCGAGGCTGTCGCCGCTCGGCGGCAGGTGCGACACCGGCTCGCTGCCGCCGAGCCGCGAGATGACGCCGGACAGCGACCCGCGCTCGCGCTCGCCCTCGACCCGCGAGAAGACCGCGGCGAGCTCGCGCGCGTACGCCTCGCCCTGGGCCTGCGCCGCGGCGAGCTCCTTCCTGAGGCTCTCGACCTCGAGGCGCTGGAGATCGACCTCGGCGGGCAGCGTCAGCGTCTGCATCTGGCCGTCGAGCTCGAGCCGGCCTCCGTAGCGCAGCGCCATGCGCGACAGCCACACCCGCTCGGTCTCGAAGTTCACGGGCGTCTCCGGGCCGAGGTTGACCCGGACGCTGACCTCGTCGCCGACGCGGTGGATGCTCACGTCGGGCGCCCCGGTCAGGCTCGTGGGGTCGCCGCCCTGCGCGATGAGCACCTGGAGCATCCGCCGGAGCTCGGTCTCGTCGCCGAACACGGTGGTCCCTTCGCCCATCTCGATCTGCACCCGCGCCTCGGGCGCGACCTCCCAGAGGAGGGCGGTCAGGTCGACGCGGCCGCGCCGCCCGCGCGGCAGGGGGCGGCCGTGGAGCGACGCGAGCATGCTCACCGCCTCGTCGAGCCGGTTGAGCGTGCTCTCGACGCCGCCCGAGCCGTCGTCGGGCGACGGCGTCGGCGGCGGCGCGCTCTCGGTCGCGATCATCCCCACGCCCTGGCGGAGCTTCTGGGCGGCGCTCCGCGCCTCCTGCGCCAGCAGCCACGTCAGCTCGGGTCGGGTCAATCTGTCGCTGGTCACCCTGTTTTTCCCTCTATCCGCGACGCTCGGCGGAATCGCGCGCCATGATGCCAGACGTGGCGGTGCCCTGCTACGCTCATTGCCGCTCACCTCGTTCGATGCGGACTCACACTTCCTCCTTCTTGACGCCTTCCTCCTTGACGCGTCTCGCTCTCCTCTGCGGAGCGGCCGCCGCGGCGGCGCTCTCCGGCGCCGCCTGCGCCTCGAGCGCCCCGAGCCCCTTCCCGTCGGCCGGCGGGGCGGGCGGCGAGGGCGGCGAGGGCGGCGCCGGCGGCGAGCAGGCTCCAGCGGACCCGACGCTGGGCGGCCCGTGCGTCGACGACGATCAGTGCGAGGACGGATTTCCCTGCACCTTCGATGCGTGCGACACCGCCCTCGGGCGGTGCCGTTTCACGCCGGACGACAGCGCCTGCCAGAACGACGTCTACTGCGACGGCGTCGAGCGCTGCAACCCGCGGCTCGGCTGCGTGACCGGCGCGCCGGTCGCGTGCGACGATCAGAGCACCTGCACGATCGACGCCTGCGACGAGGCGACCAGGACGTGCTCGAGCGCGCCGCGCGACGCCGATCTCGACGGCGATCCCGACGAGCACTGCGGCGGGGGCGACTGCGACGACGCCGATCCTACGGTGTCGTCGGCGCAGCCCGAGGTCTGCGGCAACGATCGGGACGACGACTGCGACGGGCGCACCGACGAGGGCGACTGCGTGTCCCCGGAGCACGACACGTGCCTGGACGCGCTGGAGATCTCCGCGCCGGGCTCGTACGCGATGACGACGGCGGGCGCGGGCTTCCACTACGCGAGCTCGTGCGGCCTGCCCCGCCCCGCGAGCACGCACGACGTCGTGGCCGCGGTGATCTTGCCGCCGGGGCCGCCGGTCGACGTGGAGGTGACCGCGCGGACGGAGGCCCCCGATGCGGAGACGGAGGCCACCGACGTCGCCGTGACGCTCGCCGGCCAGTGCGGCGACGCCGCGACCGAGCTCGCGTGCGGGGGGCCTCACGAGACGGCGGACGGCGGCAAGCTCGCGAAGCTCCGGGCCCGCGGTCTCGGTGATCCGGAGCGGGCGACGGCGCTGCCGCTCTACGTGACGACGAAGGCGGGCGCGCCGGTCATCGTCGACGTGGCGTTCCTGCCGCCGGCGCCGGCGCCGGAGAACGAGACGTGCGGCACGGCGGCGCCCCTCTCGCCGGGCGCGCCGGCGCTGGCGACGATCCTCGACGCCGCCCTGGATCTCGGGACCGCGTGCGAGACCGGGCTCGGGGAGCTCGTGTACACGTTCGAGCTCGCCGAGCCCCAGGACGTCGACCTCTACGCGATCTCGACCGACGGCGACGGCGATCCCTCGCTCTCGCTGCGGAGCGCCGCGTGCGCGCTGCCGGAGGACGAGCTCGCCTGCCAGACGGCGCCGGCGCCGCACCTCTTCCGGCGCGCGCTGCCCGCGGGGGTGTACGCCGTGGCGGTCTCCGCGACGGCGCCGACCTCGGTGCTCGTCACGCTGGAGCTCTCGCCGCCGACCGAGCCGCCGCCGGACGAGGCGTGCGAAGGGGCGGCCGAGCTCGCGCCGAACCGGACGGTCTCGGTGTCGCTGCTCGGCCACCAGGACGACGTGGATCTCGGCTGCGGCCCGGCGGCCGTCGACGCCGTGTACGCGCTCGAGCTGCCGGTCGCGTCCGACGTGCTGCTCGTCGAGAAGCTGTCGGCCGGCGACTCCGGCGCGATCGCCCTGTCCGCGCCGGCGTGCGGCGGCGAGGGCGATCGGCTCGCGTGCGGCGAGGGGAACGTCACGCCGCTCCGGAGCGCGCGGCGCAACGTCGCGCCGGGGTCGTACCGGGTCGTGGCCGAGGCGCAGCTCGGCCAGCCCGTGAGCGTGACGGCGTTCGTCCGGCCGGCGGTGCCGCCCACGCTGGTGCCCTTCTCCGACGCGTGCGAGGGGGCGCTGGAGATCCCGGAGAGCGGCGGCTTCTTCCAGGGCAACACGGCCAACGCCGCCGCGGACTTCAACGCCGGCTGCGACCGCGCCGGCACGGCGGAGGGGGGCGCCCGGGACCAGCTCCTCCGGCTCACGCTCACCGCGCGCAGGCGGGTCGTGCTCGACATGGCCGGCTCGAGCTACGACACGCTGCTCTCGGTCCGCCGCGGCCCGGGCTGTCCCGGCGTCGAAATGCCGCTTTCCTGCACGATCGGTACGGATCCCCAGCGGAGCTTCCTCGATCTCGTGCTCGATCCTGGCGTGTATTACCTCCAGATCGACGGCCACGCGCTCGCGCACGGCCTCTGGTTCCTGGACGTGCGGGTCGTCGACCCCGGGGACGGCGCCGGCCCCTGACCGGCGGCCCTTTCAAGCTGCCCCCGTCCCTTGCTAACGTCGCCCCGATGTTCGGCCGCATCTCTGCGATCGCCCTCAACACCTACCGGGAATCGCTTCGGGCGCGCATCCTCATCGGCCTCGCGGGCGTCGCGTTCGCGGTCGCGTTCTACTCGATCATCGTCGGCGCTTACACGCTCCGCAACGGGGCGCGCGTCGTGAGCGACCTCGGCGTCGCGTCGATCTCGCTCTTCAGCATCGCGGTCGCGGTCATCATCGGCGCGACGTCGCTGTACCGCGAGCTCGAGCAGAAGACGATCTTCCCGATCCTGGCCCGCCCGGTGCGCCGCGGCGAGTACCTCGTCGGCAAGTACCTCGGCACGCTGCTCACGCTCGGGGTGTTCATCCTGGCCGACGCCGGGCTCGTGCTGCAGATCAGCGCCGTGCTGGCCGGCCGCTCGCTGGCCCTCGTGGCGGGCGCCGGGGCCGCCTCGCTCGCGGCGCTCGGGCTCGCGGCGTGGCGCTCGCCGCTGGCGCGCACGTACGGGTTCATCCCCTGGGCGGCGGTCTTCCTCGTGCTCGGCGCGCTCTTCTCGGACGGCGCGCCGACGGAGCGGCGCGTCGTGCTCGCGGGCAGCGCGCTCGCGTTCCTCGAGGTCGGCATCGTCGCCGCGGTGGCGACGCTGTTCTCGTCGTTCTCGACGCCGTTCCTGTCCTCGCTGCTCACGCTGGGCGTCTTCCTCATCGGGCGCAACGCCGACTCGCTCGCCCGGCTGCCGGTGAAGTACTTCGGCCCCCAGATCAGCGCCGCGGCGCGCGCCTTCTCCAAGGTGATCCCGAACCTTCAGATCTACGTGCCGCCGCGCCCGTTGCTCGCGGGCGAGGTCGCCGACGCGAACCTCCTCGTGTACCTGGGCTGGGCGGCGATCACGTGCGCCGGGTGGGCGCTCATCCTCCTGCTCGTGGCGGCGTTCGTCTTCAAGAGACGCGACTTTCTGTGAGGCTCTCGGTCGTGCTCGGCGTGCTGCGCGGCCTCGCGGTCGCCGGCTTCCTCGTCGGCGCGGTGTCGCTGCGGGTGGTGGCCGCGGGCGAGCGGGAGATCGCGGAGAGCACGGACGCCCTGCGCGCCGGCGACGCGCACGCGGCGGCGCTCCACGCGCGGCGGGCGGCGGGCTGGTACGCCCCCGGGGCGCCGCACGTCCGCGTGGCGTACGAGCGGCTGATCGCGCTCGCGACGGCCGCGGAGGGCCTCGGTCGGGCCGACACGGCGCTCTTCGCGTGGCGCGCGGTGCGCACGGCCGCCCTGGAGACGCGGTGGCTCACGACGCCGCACGCGGAGGACCTGGAGCTGGCCAACGCGGCCATCGCCCGCCTCTCGGCGGCCGCGCCGCGCCCGCCGGGCACCCGGACGGAGCCCGCCGCGGCGGTCGAGCGGCAGCACCTCGCGGCGCTCGCGCGCGACGAGGCGCCGCGGGTCGGCTGGGTGGTCGCCCTCGTCGGGGCGTTCGCGGCGTGGGTCGCGGGCGCCGTCTGGGTGGTGCGGCGCGGGGTCACGGTGACGGGGCAGTGGGTGTGGCCGCGGGCGGCGCCGGGGCTCGCGGTGTGCGCGGCGGGCGTCGCGGTGTGGCTCCTCGCGATCTGGCAGGCGTGAGGCGCGCTGGCGGGCGCATTCCACGCTGAGCCCGCGCATCGCGGTGCCAGAGGTGGAATGGACCGCGAGGCGAAATGGGGCGGCGGGGCGAAACGGGGCGGGCCAGCAGGGGTGGCGGTCAGCAGAGCCACAGGCGGGAATCCGCAGGACACGACGTCTGCTGATCGGGGGCGCGCGGTATTGCAATGCGACGCGCGCGACACATCGATCTCGGGGGAGCGGCTCTTGCAGCGCTCCGTTCCGAGGAGGATACGAAGTTCATGAAGAATCAGATCAAGACGATCCTGTTGCTCGGCGTCATGTCGGCAATCCTGGTGTCCATCGGCGGGGCACTGGGGCCCGGGTACCTCGTCTTGTTCGGCGTGCTCGCGCTCGCGATGAACCTGGGTGCGTATTTCATGTCCGACCGCATCGTGCTCGCGGTGCACCGGGCCGCCGAGGTCTCGCCCTTCGAGGCCCCGGGGCTGCACCGGATGGTGGAGGAGCTCTCGAGTCGGGCGGGGATCCCGAAGCCCCGCGTCTATGTCATCCCGGACGCGCAGCCGAACGCCTTCGCCACGGGGCGCAACCCGGAGCACGGCGTCGTGGCGGTGACCGAGGGCATCATGCAGATCCTGAGCGAGCGTGAGCTGCGCGGCGTGCTGGCGCACGAGATCGCGCACATCAAGAACCGCGATATCCTGGTATCGACGATCGCGGCGGCGTTCGCCTCGGGCATCACGTGGGTGGCCCATGCCGTGAGCTTCGCCGGGATATTCGGCGGATCGTCGGACGACGAGGAGGGCACGAGCCCGCTCGGCGGGCTGGCCCTCGCGATCGTGGCGCCGATCGCGGCGACCCTCGTGCAACTCGGCATCTCGCGGTCGCGCGAGTACATGGCGGATGAGCTCGGCGCGAGGCTGTCCGGGGACCCGGAGGCGCTCGCCAGCGCCCTGTCCAAGCTGGAGCACGGCGTGGCGCTCGTGCCCCCCGAGGCGGCGCGCCCGGCGACGGCCAGCCTCTTCATCGTCAACCCGCTCGCCGGGGCTGGCTCGGTGCTGAAGTGGTTCTCGACGCACCCGACGACCGAGGAGCGCGTGAGCCGGCTGCTCTCGATGGCGTCGAGCGGCCGGACGGCGCGGGGGTTTTCCAGCGTGATGGCCTGACGAAGGGCAGCGGCCGCCTTCACTCCACGGACTCCGGTTCCTCGCCGTCGTCGCTGTCGCCGTCCTCACCGTCGTCGCTGTCGCTGTCCTCGCCGTCGTCCTCGTCCTGCTCGGGGGGCTTCGGCGCGAGCGCCACGCGCGGGTAGTGCTCGCCAGAGGTGTCACGGCGCCCGGCCTCCCAGGCGTCCTCGAGGTTGACGAGCTCATACCAGCCCAGGCGATTCACGGCCTCGAAGAAGAACCTGCCGTCAGCGCTCGGCTCGAAGCTGAGGGGCTCCGGCTCGAGCTCGGCGAGCGTGCGGACGCCGTCGTCGTAGACGCCCCAGACCCGGATGGGCTTGCCCTCGGAGACCTCCAGCACGGCCACGCGGCCCCCCGCGGCGCTCTCCACGACGCGCAGATCCAGGTCGCCGCGCGCCTCCAGCCTGGAGGCGCCGCCGCTGACCGAGAAGATCCAGGTCTCCGACGAGGTGCCGACGATCACCCGCCCGGAGGCGAGCGCATCGAGCGTGTAGATCTCGTCCTCGCTCTCCTCCTTGCTGAAGTCGTGCACGAGGATCGGCTTGCCGTGCGGGAGGTCGACCCACCAGAGCTTGGCGTCGCCGTCGGTCGCCACGAGGGCGGCGCTCCGATCCGCGTTCACCAGGCCCATCGACGAGGGCGAGCTCGCCTTGACCGCGGTCTCGATGAGCTCCCCGTCCTTCAGCACGGCGAAGACGAAGGAGCGCCGGGCTTCCTTCTTCCACCCGATGTACACGTCGGCGGGGCGGTAGCGCTCGAGTTCCCGCGCGCCCGCTCCGAAACGCGCGCGCACGTCCTTCGGGACGTCCTCCTCGTCCTCCGGCAGCGGGCGCTGCTTGCCCAGGTAACGCAGGCCGACGCGGCCCGGGGCGGGCTCGATGGCGTACTCCTCGGGCGCCCTCTTCGGGCCCGACTCCGGCGCCTCGTCGTCGTCCTCCTCCTCGGACGGCGCGTACACGGCGACCTCGGGGAACGCGTCGGGGCTCGTGGCGAGCCGCTCGATCAGCGTGTCGAGGCCGAGCAGCTCGTAGGTGTCGCCGATGTGATCCATGAAGGCCCGGCCCTCGGCGATCCGGACCTCACCCACGGAGGCCTTCACGCGGCCCACGCGGCGCAGCTTGCTCCCGTCGAAGCCGACGAAGGTCAACCCGTCCTCGGAGTCCTCGCCCTCGTAGCTCTTGACGAGGAGCAGCCGGCCGCCGAGGGCGGGGGTCAGGCCGTAGCCGCCCACGTCCCAGCGTTGCTCGAGGACGGCGCCCTCTCCCTCGCGGCGGTAGACGTCGAGGGACTCGCCCGTGGCGAGGATGACGCGGTCCTCCGGGCCGTAGGTGATGTCGGAGATCGACGCCTCGTGCTCGAAGAGGCGGCGCAGCTTGCCGTCCGCGAAGGAGAGCTCGGCGACGAGCTTGTAGTCGAACCCGTACAGCACCGCGCCGCCGTCCTCTCGCGCCGCGATGTAGCCGTGGGGGCTGGGCAGCGCGTCGCCCTCGGCGCGCTTGAGCTCCCCGCCCTCGATCCAGGCGGCCGCCGCCGGCTTGCGCCGGAGCTTCGCGATGCCGTAGACGCGGTCGCCGGGCGCCACCGCGACGCAGGAGCTCGACCCGAACAGATCGCGCTCCGCGCGCTCGATCTCGGGCTCGGGGGGCACCTCGCGCGACCTCCGCCGCTCCAGGCGGAGCGCGCCCTCCAGCACCTCTGGCCGGGATTCCTCGTCCTCGTCGCCCTCGCCGGACGCGCTCCCGTCCTCGTCGTCGCCCTCGCCGCGGGCGCTCTCGTCCTCGTCTCCGTCCTCGTCCTCGTCGCCAGGTTTGCGCTTCTTCAGCTCGGGGAAGGCGTCCGGCTGCGCGGCGAAGCGCGCGGCGAGCTCCTCCAGGCCGAGCAGCGCGTAGTACTCGCTGCCGTCCTCCACGATGACGCGGGCGCCTTCGATCACGATGTCGCCGATCGAGATGCGCACGCGGGCCAGCCGGCGCATCGTGGATCCGTCGTAACCGAGGATCGTTACGCCGTCCGCGCTCTCGTCCTCGTCGTCGAAGCACTTCACGAGGAGCAGGCGTCCGCCGAACACCGAGTGCATCCCGTAGCCGTCGAGGTCCCAGCGCCCCTCGAGCGCGACGTCCGAACCCTCCCGCCGGTAGGCGTCGATCGAGCCCGCGAGCACGAGCACCCGGCCCTCGGGGCCGTAGGCGACGTCGGAGAGGGGCTCGTCGTGCTCGAAGAGGCGCCGCACGGAGCCCTCCGCGAAAACGACCTCCCATACGGCCTCCGAATCCTCCCCGATCAGCGCCGCGCCGCCGTCGTCGCGTGCGGCGACGTGAGCGCCGGTCGTGGTAGCAAGCGGATCGCCCTGAGCGGTGCGGAGCTCGCCGTGCTCGATCCACGCGGCGACAGGCGGCTTTCGCTTCGGCTTGGCGACGCCGAAGACGAGGCCGTTCGGCGCAATCTGCACCTCGCCGCTCCGCCCGAAGAGCTTCCGTTGCTCGTCGGGAGGCTCGGGCGCCTTGTACCCCGGCACGCGCTCCAGCCGGAGCCCGCCGGAGATGACCCTGGGCTTGTCGTCGTCGTCGCTGGCGTCCGCCTCGTCCGCCTCGTGGTCGTCGCCCGCCGTGCTCGCCGACGAGCGCTCCTCTTCGGGGGGCGCGGCGCGCGCCGCCTCGCGCGCGGCTTCGACCGCCGGATCGACCGCGCACGCGGCCTCGAAGCGCTTACCTCCGCCGAAGCGGGGCAGCTCGACGGGCCACCTCGGGCCCGTCGGGGGCTCGGGTCGTTGCTCGGCGGACCAGGCGTCCCAGTCGCCGTCGCTCTCGATCGCCTCGGCCAGGGAGGCCACCTCGATCGGGTGCGCGCCGTGCACCGCGGTGAGGGCCTGCTGGACCGCGCGCGCCATGTCGTCGACGCACGCCTTGCTCCACCCCGCCGGCCGCACCCGCACGAGCGCCCAGCGATCGGCCCACTGGAAGGGCTCGCAGTGCTCCACCGCGCGCGCGTCGAGCGCCCGCTCCCACGCCTCGCCGACGGCGCGCCGCGCGGCCGCGTCCGGGGGCGCCACGAAGCAGAGCTCATAGGAGAACAGGTCCCCTTCGAGATCGAACCAGTCGCTCGGCGCTGCCCCGAAGAACGCAAACGGATAGGGCGGAGATCCCGGCATGGGGGCGGACGGTACCGCAGCTCCTGGCGAGCGTGCAGGCGTCAGGCGCGCCGCCGGCGTCGATACGGGCCCTCTCAGGAGGAGCGGCCCAGCAGCCAGTCCCGGTGGAGCATATAGGCCCGCCGCCATGCCTCGCCCGTCGCTGCCTCCGCCGCGATCCGCGCTCGCCAGTGCTCATCGGCCTGCGCTCGTGTCGCCTCCGTCAGCCCGTAACGCGCGATGATCTCCGCCGCTTTGTCGGGGGCTATCGCGATCTCCGCGCACATCGCCGCATGCCGCTGGAGCGACAGCACCGCGGCGGGGGGTGCAGCGCCGGCGGGCGCTCTGGGGAAGGGCAGCGGATTCTGCTGGCCGAGCGCCGAGGCAACGGCGGTCGACAGGTCGGCGGTCTCGCCCCCGGGCGGGGCCGCAGCTCGGGCGGGCGACGTCGACGACCGAGCGCGATCCGCGACGGATGTCGCGCGCGCGTCGCCCTCGCCAGGTCCTCCGGGCGCGCGGGGCGCGAACGGGAGCGCCGGTCTGCGCAGCGCGTCGGCCGAGGCCTCCACGGTCTCCCGCAGGCTCGTGAAGTGCCGCATGCCCGGCGGGACCGCCGCCAGCCCCGGCGCGATCGCCGCCGGCAGCGCGCCGAGCGACGCGAGCGCCGGCTGCTCGCGCTGAAGGCGCGCCTCGGCGCCGGCGAAGGCCCGGCAGAAGCGGTTCGAGAGGGCCTCGCCGCCGTCGGCGCTCTCGTCGGCGAGCGCGTCGGTCCACCCGCACACCGCGGCGTCCCAGTCCGCGTCCGCGACGTTCAGGCGGGCGAGGACCTCCGCCTTGGCGGATCGCGGGAAGCGGCGCAGGTGCGCGGAGATCTCGCCATACCGCTCGATGGTCAGCCCGCCGTGCGTCGTCTCGGGGGGATCGGCCGGGGTCGTTCCGGACGCCTTCGTTGCGTCTCTCGCCATCTTCCTGGTTCCTCCGGCGCGCCCCCACCGCGGCGCGTGTCCTCTCCGGTCGAGCCGATCAGCTGTTGAGGTTCACGACCGCGCCCTTGATCGTCACGGTCCCCTCTCCGGTGACGTTGACCGTCCCTCCGGAGACGTTGATCGTGCCGCCCTTGATCGAGATCGAGCTTCCGCCGTTGATCAGGACGGTCGCGCCGCCATTGACCTCGACGAGCGCGGCGCCGGCCCGGAGCTTCGGGCCTCCCTTGATGTCGATCCAGGGGGCGCCCACGTCGATGTTCCCTTCGCCCGTGATCTCGATGATCGGCGCGCCCAGCGACAGGTGGGATCCGGCCGTGAGGGTGTTGTTGCCGCTCGCGCCGAGCGACATGTTGTCTCCGGCCGAGCCGACGAAAGTCGTCCCGGCCGAGAGCGTCATCCCGGCGCCGGAGTGGACGCCGACCGTGGTCCCGGCGCTCTGCGTGATGGATCCCGCGCTCGTCGACTGGGATCCGGCCACGCGGGTGCTCTGGTCCCCGCCCACCTCGGTCGCGTCGTCGACCCCGACGGTCCGGCTCGCGTTGCGGGTGATCTCCGTCGTGAGATCGCGCGCCGCGTGCAGGCGGATCTCCTCCTCGCCCCGGGCGTCCTCGAACGACAGCAGGTTGTAGTTGCCGTCGAACGGGCTCGTGTAGCTCTTGATGGCGCTGTACGTCGGGCGCTTCGTCGCGTTTTCCGGCGAGAGGTTGATCCCGTTGTACACGCGCCCCGTGATCAGCGGTCGATCGGGGTCGCCTTCGAGGAAGTCGACGACCACCTCGTCGCCGACGCGCGGGTGCCAGACCGCGCCGTGCCCGCGCCCGCCGGCGAACATCTGGCTGACGCGCACCCAGCACGACGTCGCCTCCCTCTCGTGGCGGCCCACGTCGATGTCCCAGTGGAAGCGCACGCGCACGCAGCCGATGGCCGAGGGCCCTCCGACGTTGATCTCGGCCTCCGGATCGGACGGCTCCGCGGTGACGATCGCCGTCTGGCTGCCGTGGATCCGCGGCCGGGGCGTGATCCGGGCAGGGACGAAGCGCGACGCGGCCTCTTCCCCGTCCTGGCCGCAGCGGATGGCCTCGAAGCGGCACCGGTACGGCTCCAGCTCGCCGCCTCCAGCCGCGAAGTAGCCGCGCTCGTGCGCCAGGTGCTCGATCGCGGTGACGAGGTAGGACCCGTTCCATTTCGAGGTCGGGTGCTCGAGCGTGAACAGCGCCCCGGCGCCCAGCAGCCGGCACGCCCCGCTCGCCGTCGCCCACGCCCGCTCGGCGGCGAGGCGCTGGGCCCGCTGCTCGGCGAGGCGCTCGCCCGTCTCCTTCGACTCCTCGTAGCGGCCCGGGTGCTCGTACACGGCGGCATCGGTGGCGCCGGCCGGCGCGGACGCGAGGAGATCGAGCTTCGGTTTGCGCCAGCTGTAGTCGCTCAGGACGACCGACGTCGGACGCACCCGGCTCCCCATCCGGACGTCGCTCACCTCCCGCCCGAGCAGGCCTGGGCCGAGCGGCCGCGCAGGATCGAGCCGCGGGCGGCCCCCGTCGCTGTCGATGAGCACCAGGATGCACTCGGCCTTCGTGTGCTCGAAGTGGTACGAGATACCCTCCTCCTCGAGGAGGCGAGAGACGAAGTCGAGGTCGCTCTCCTGGTATTGCACGCAGTACGGCCGCGCCGCCACGTCGGCGATCCGGCCCATGTCGATGACGCGCCAGGCGAAGGTCGCCTTGGCCGGGCGGAACGCGCTCTCGTCGCCGTCGTCCTCGGCCGGCTGGCACGACGAGGCGACGAGCCCGGCGCCCCACGAGGTGCGGGTGAGCGCTTGCTCGACGATCTGTTGAATCGTCTTGTCCAGGTAGATGATGCTCTTCTTCAGCATCGTCGCGCGCCAGAGCGGCGGCGCGAGGGTGACGCGGTACCGCGTGCCCAGCTGGACCTCGCCGAGCTCCTCGGCGGCCGCGATCTGCCCGTGGACGAGCCGGAAAGGCGGGTTGTCTTTCGTCGCGATCCGCAGCGAGGCGGGTTTCCCCACGAGATCGGTCACGTCGACGTCCGGCGTGTGGTGCGGGCGCACGAGATCGATCTCGAACGAATAGAGCGCGCTGATCGCCTCGCGCCCGCGGATCTCCAGCACGCGGAGGTGGTGCCACGGGCCGTCGTCGGAGAGGTTCGCCCCTTCCCAGGCGAAGGTGAAGTCGCTGGCCATGCTGGTTGTTCTCCCGCCGTCTCCGGTGTCAGTTGAGGTGGATGTTCTCGCCTTGCACGATCACGTCGTCAGCCGCGTTCACCCGCACCTCGCCTTGCCGCGCGACGAGATCGATGCTCCTGGCGCTGATGCGGAGCGCGCCCTTCAGCTCGATGTCGGCGTCCTCGGTCATGAGCCGGATCACGGGGCCTGTCTCGGAGGCGAACACCTCGACGAGCGGCTTGCCGTCGGCGGCGGCGACCCGCAGCGCCTCGTCGCCGTGGAGGGTGAGGCGCGCGGCCTCGGCGAGCGGGGGCTCTGGCCGCAAGGCGAAGCCGTCGACGACGCCGGTCACGAGGGGCTCGGGCCAGTTGGATGGCTGGGAGACGAGCACGCGATCCTGCGCGCGCACGGCGAGGCCGTGGAGCGACGGCAACCAGCGCTCGAGTGCGCCGCGGGAGGTCGTCCAGCGGACGAGGAGCCGGCCGGCCAGCGTGGGGTGCCGCGCGTCGAGGCACTCGCCGACGAGCACCTCGCCCGGGCGCAGGCCCGTGATCGGCTCGGGCGGCGCATCGTCGGGGCGCGGCGGGGAGGCGGCGACGAGCTCGTCGACCGAGGAGGGCGCTTCGTAGAGGACGGCGGTTTCGCGGTCAGAGCTGCGCTGCATGGGTCACACTGCCTTTCAGGCTGCTTGCGGGCGCGGGGCGCCGAGGTGAGGGGCCGATGAGGTATCCAGGGGCTCCGCGCTGAGCACCCTTCCCGTGCTCTCGGCCAGATAGATCCGATACCGCAGCTTGGGCACGATGCCACGAAAGATGGGCTTGCCGACAGGAATTCTGCGTCCCTGGACGAGAAGGTGATATGGGTCATCTGGATTCCTGGTCACCGTCCAGCTCGACCTGTTGCTGAGAACATCGCGCTCCACGATGCCTTCCACGCAACGAACGCGTCTCGTGAATACATCACGACGCAGCCGGAGGCAGATGAGCGCGGCGAGGAGGAAAGGTATAGCGAGAATCGACGGGTAAAGGCGGAGCGCGAGCGTCGCGTACATTGCCGGGAGCATCCCGCAGCTGGTGATGAGGACGAAGGGAATGGCCGCGGAGGCGAGGCGTCGACGCACCTGCCGTGGCGACACGGTGCCCCGCCGGTTGTGTCCGAGATCCTCGGCATCGAAATCGAGCCCCGCCGCCATAGCGCGGAGCAGCTCGGCAGGATCTCCGATGTGCGGCGCTGCGGGGAACGGCTCAGCGAGCACCCTACCCGCGTCCCGCGTGAAGTGAAAGCTGAGCCCCGTCTGGTTGGCATCAGCGAGCGAGATGGACCAGACGCCTCCGGGGACGACGGTCGACTCGGCGGCGGTAACGACCCGGGAGCGAGGCAGGCAGTAGGCGCGGTACGGACCAGGCGGGAGCGGTGCCCATCCGGCGAGGACGGGCGACGCTCCATCCGTTGGCTCGAGGGCGTAGTCGTTACGAGAGATGCCGGGTCGCCAGACGACCCGGCCGGCGAATGGTACCACTTGGTCAGCGACGATGTCGGAGCGAAGCGCTGCGCGGCGCGCCACTGCGCGCAGCAGCACCAATGCCCACGCGAGAGCGCATGCCAGGAGGATGGCCATGCCTAGCAGACGTTCCTCCGTGAACATTTCGCCGGACCCGAAATCCCACAGCATGGCCTCAGCCGTTATGACCACGCCGACGAGGCAGCCGACGATGGCCTGCCGCACTGGGCCTGAGGTAATCCGGACCGAGGCCGCCTGAACGAGCGCGGCCCGCTGCGCCGGCGAGATACACCCCCGCTGGTTCCATGCGAGATCATGGGCCAGCGAGGAAGCGGCGGCTCGTTGGCTCACGCCCGCTCCCGCGGCTCATCCCTCGACAAGATCCGTTCGCGCATCGTGGGCGGAGCCTCGTGGTGGATGGGCCGAGCGCCGTCGATGGTCACCGGGACCACGGGGGAGCGCTCCTCGCAGAGCACGGCGGATCCAGGGTCGGAGATGCGCTGCGTGGTCACGTCGCCTCCCAGGCCGCTCCGGCGCGCGGGGCGCCGCGGGGGTGGCTCGATGACGTGTCCAGGGGATCGACGCTCAGGAGGGCACGCGTGTGCTTGGTGAAGTAGAGCCGGTAAGGGAGCTCGGGCACCAGGGCGCGATAGGCTCGCTTCTTCACCACGAACTTTTGATGCTGGACGACGAAGTAATACGTAGTTGTCGACTGATCCGACACGTTGGAGCCCGGCGTGACCCATAGGTGACGCTTCACGATCCCGTCCACGGTCACGACGCGCCGCGTGAACACGTCGCGGATGCTCCAGAGGTAATGGAGGGCGGCGACCACGACGATAGGGCTTATGAAGGTGGAAGAGTCATTGAATCCCGCGAAGAACGCGAACAGCGCCCCACTTGCCGAGACGCACAGGGTCATGGCCAGGAATCCGGCCGATGAGGTGAGGCGATGCCCTACCTGTCGCAAGGATATCCTCCCTCGGCGGTTGTGTCCGAGATCCTCGGCGTTGAATCTGAGCGCGCTGGCGAGCGCGCGGAACAGCTCGATGCGGTCGCCGACGTGCGGCGCCATGGAGAAAGGCTGCGCGAGCGCGGTTCGGCCAGGGCGTCCGGCGAAGACCCCTCCTTCGACGTCGGGGACGCCGAGCGAGATGGACCAGGCGCCCCCTGGAACAACGGTCGATTCGGCGGCGATCAGCAGCCGGGAGCGGGGGAGGAGATAACCGCGGTACGGTCCGGGCGGGAGCGGCGCCGCGGCGGCACGGACCGGCGCCGACCCGTCCGCCGGCTCCATCACGTAATCGCCGTAAAGGCGGCGCACGCGCCAGACGACACGACCGGGAAACATGGCGACGTCGCCGGCGGCGATGTCAGCACGGAGACGGGCGCGGAGCCAGATGCGGCGCAGGGGCATCCACGCCGCTGCAAGGCCGCCCGCTGCCATGAGCGCGCACATGCCCCAATGAAAGCGGCTCTGGCTTCCATCCTTCTGCACCACGATGAGCGCGGCGACGCCAACGAGCGTCGTGGAGAACAACCACGCCATCATTTCATTCGGGTGGATGGATAGGATCTCCTGGAGCGTGGCTCGTTGCGCCGCGGAGAGCCGTCCCGCGCGGTTCCAGGCGATGTCATCGAGGTGCGAGGAGGGGGCTGCGGCGTTCACGGTCGGCCTCCGCGGCCGACCGTCGCAGGCGTCCTCGCGCGGTGCGTGGGCGGCGGCTGGTACTCGATGGGTCGATCGCCGTCGATCGTCACGGCGATCGGAATGTACTTGTGGATGCCCGGGATGAAGGTGCGCGGCAGATCCACCGTGGCCCCGTAGACGATGGAGACGCGCTCGACAGCGGGCTCGACGACGATCGTATGGGTGCGGGGGGCGGCGGGCACGCGGCGGCCCTCCAGCGTGAACTCGATCGACGGTGAGCCGGGCAATGTGAACTCGACAGAGGGCCGCTCCGCGTGCATGCCGTCGACGCGGACGACCTCGTCGCCGCGCACCGCGTCGAGCACGAAGCCCTGCGGCGCCTCCTGGAACAACCGGCGCGAGACCCCGGGCTCGCGCGCAGCACGGTAGCCTGCCGGGAGCACGCCGAGGCGCACCTCGGGCAAGCGCTCGTCGTCCGGCGCGGGGAACCACGGCTCGACCGAGGGCCCGAAGCCAAGGTGGCGCGGGAACGCGAGCGGAGGCACGAAGTCGAAGCACGCGGGGAGCGGCTGCCGGTACCAGAGCGCCGGGTCGCCGGTCACGAGCCGCTCGGGCGTGAGCCGATCGAGCGGATCTTCGAGGTTCGGCATCTCGGCTCCATGGAGCGGCGCGGGATCGACGAGGTAGCCCTTGCCGAGCGGATTCCGCGGGTACGTGCCCGGGTGATCCGCGCCCATCGACGCCAGCGCGATCTGCGACAGGGACACCTCGCCCCGGAGCTCCACGCGCGTATCGGTGCCGCCGTAGGCGAGCTCCCAGATCACCGGCATGACGGTGAACGGCTCCGGGTCATCGATGACCGGCCTACCTGCCGCGGTCCAGCGGATCTCTCGCCGGCCGAAGACCGCGATGCGCTTCGACGTGGCGCCGATGGCGGCCTCCACGAGCATCTGCGCCGCCGGCCGGCCAGAGGGCGCGTACGCGGCGCCGCGGACGACGAAGTCGGTCGCCGCCTTGCTGGGCCAGAACTCGACGCGGGCAGGGAGGCGCGGGGCGAGCCGCTCGTCCCGGGGATCGTTGAGCAGAGGTCGCGGCGGCGCGGGCATGCATCTCCGCCCGGCGATCGTGAACGTCTTCTTCACCAGCACGTACGCCGTCGGTCGAACCCCCTCCCAGGGGCCGAGCTCGAGGACGGCGTCATAGGCCTCGCGCGCGGGGGTGCGTTCGATGCTCACAGCGGAGGACCCCAGATGTCGGATGCCGGTGTGCCCACGGCACGGGGCGGGCTGCCGCCGCGGCCAGCCTGCTCCGGGAGCGCCACGGATTCACCCGGCTCTTTACGGGTCGTCAGGGTGATCTTGCCGTCGCTGTTCTCGACGACCGTGGTCGTCCTGCTTCCGTCGGGGTTGTTCACCGTGGTCGTCCGCCGATCGCCGCTCCAGGTCTTCGCCACCGTCTCCGTTTGGCTCGATGTCCGTTGTCCGTCAGGGGCTCCGGGGTTGATGTCCTTCTGCTCGGACTCCGACCAGAAGGGCGTCGCCGCTTCTGTCTTGAACGTCGCTTTGCCACGCTGTCCCTCGGGAGCGTCGGGGTGGTACTCGCCGCCGGCGGTCGCCTTGCCGCCGAGGCCAGGAGCCGCCGTCGCTACGCCGACCTGGCCCTTGTACCCCTCCTTGGTCGTGTCGCCGCCGGCGTCCCACGTGTACTCGCCGGAGGCGCCGATGCTCGCCGCGCTGCTCTTGAATGGATCTTCCCACTTCCTCTCGATGCTGATCGAGAACTTCTGTGGATTATTGCGCGTGTCCGCAGATCCCGTAGAGACGCTCATCTTGATCTCGGTGCCGAAGGGACCCTTCGTCGCGGCATCGACGCGCATCGGATACCGCGGATCGAGCGCGTGTTGAACGACGCTCGCGAGGAGGCTCGCGGCGGCTCCGGCGAGGCTCTTCTCGGACTCCTCCTGCGCCGTCAGGCTCACCCCAGGCGTCCTGACGTAGTAGCGCTCGATAGCCATCGTGGCGGCTGTCCGGACGATCCCGCCGATCAGGTCGGTCCCTGACATGCCGACGTGGACGTTCGTGCATACGTTGGTGAACGTGAACGTCGCGGGCATCGACATCGGCTGACCGCAGGTGAGCAGCGGCAGCGGCGGCCAGTGGCTCGTGCACGCCGTCGTCTTCCCGTTCATCCGGACGGAGAAGCAGGTCACGATCACCGCGCGCTTCGACTGCAAGAGCTGTATCGGGATGAACGAGTTCGCCGGCGGGATCGTGATCTGCGATACGAGGGGCCCGCAGTCGTGCTGATCGAGCATCACGTTCCTGCCGTTGGCGAACACGGTGGTCGTCTTCTGGACCTTCCCCGCGCTCTCACCCGGCGGCCACCCGTGCGGGATCGGGATCTCGATCGCCGGCACGAACGTCGGCGGCGGCGCGGGTGGGATCGCCAGGAAGAGGTGGCTCGAGGAGCCCGCGCTGAGGTCGTTCGACCGGGTGATGGGAACTGCAACGCGCATCGCTCAACCTCCTCGGCCGGACGGCTCGTACCAGCCGCCCCGCTCGACGCGCAGCCGCATCGAGCGCTCCGCGCTGAGGTATTCGTAGGTGAAGGCGTGGCGGAACACGACGTAGAAGCGTCGCTCCTCCGGGAGCAGGACGAGCGCGTGGGGCCGCAGCTCGCGCGTACCGGTGCGGACGCCGGACACGTAGTCGATGACGACCCGCACCGCCGGAAGCGCGAACGAGAGCGGCTCCGGCCCCGGCGTCAGCCCCGTCATGATCACCGTACTCCTCGCCGGCGGGAGCGCGATGATCCATTGCGGGTGCGCCCGGTGATACGCGCCTTCGCCGAACTCGGGCAGCCCCGGCGCGGCTCCCGCGGGCGGCGGCGCCACGGTGCGCGCCGCCTGGATGGCGGAGTCCACCGGCACCGCGCCCCAGTACGCCGGATCCGGCGAGTCCTCCGGGCGGCTGATCGGCGCCCTGGGATCTTCGATGTTGGGTAGCCGGCGGATCTCGTCGTAGCGCGGGTAACCCTCGGGCGGATTCAGCATCTCCACCAGCGACCTCACGGCGGGTGCTGGATCGAAGCCGCGCCCGGCGCGGTTGCGGGCGTCCATCGCCTCGACGAACGCCTCCCGGTCGACCTCGACCTCCACGGTTCCACCGAAGGCGCGCTCGTGGGTCAGAGGCATCCGGGTGAACGGCACCGGCGCGCTGATCCGCGGGCTGCCGCCGCGCTCCCAGGTGCGATCTCCGGAGACCAGGAGCTCGCGCCGCTCGTCGCCGACAGCGAGGGACACCGTCCTCCGGTCGACCGGCCTGCCGTCGATCGTGTGCGCCGCGCCGAGCAGGACAACCTCGAAGGCGTCGTCGCGCCGCGGCAGGTCGTCGCGCGGCACGAGACCGAGCTCCGTCTCGCGATCTTCGTCGAGCAGCGGCCACGGATCCTGCGTATCGAGCTCAGTCCCCCGCGGCCCGATGCGGAACGTCGCCTTCGCCACCACCATGCCGATTCGGTGGGTCGCGCCGAAGAGGCGCGACGTCATCAGCCTGGCAGGGACGGCGGTTGCGTTGACCAGATGCATGAGGCGACTGGCTAGGAGACCGGAGCCCGCCGCGATGTGTCAAGCCGATTGTACGAGGGTCTCCCACCACCTTCCGGCGCCTCGCCAGCGTGCATGTCCAGACGCCCGGCGGCTCGACGAGGCGCCAGAGGCGCTGCTCATCGTCCACAGTGGGCTTACGGGTTGTTTACTGGTTCCGCGAAGCGAGGTGTATGGACGTGGTTTCACGGCGCTTTTGGCGTCGCCGCTTCCTCGCTACGACGCCGCGCGCGGCGCCTCGCCGAGGAGCTCCAGCCTGGCCAGGCTCCCGCAGGTCTCCGACAGGGCGCGCATCAGCCGCAGGCGGTTGTCCCGCACGGCCGCGTCGTCGGTCATCACGAACACGTCGATGAAGTACTGGTGCAAGAGCGGGGCGAAGTCCGCCACCGCCCTGAACGCGGTGTCGTACGAGCCGCTCCGGACGTCCGACGCGATCTGCTCGCGCAGCGTGAGGTACCCCGCGAAGAGCGCCGTCTCGCTCGGGTGCACGTCCTGCCCGAACGGCGCCACCGGCTCGCCGGCAGGCGCCTTGTCGGCGATGTTCGTGGCCCGCTTGAAGACCTCGCCCACCCGCGCGCGCACCTCCGGGCTCAGCGCGTCGATCGCGCGCACGCGGGCCCGGAGATCGAGCGGGCGATCCGCGGCGACGCGCAGGCACGCGAGGACCGCGTCCTGCGGGAGCCGGTCGGAGAGCAGGCCCCGCAGCCGCTCGGAGAAGAACTCGCCGAGGCGGGTCGCGAGCTCCTCGCGCGCGACGTTGAGCTCCACCCCGGCGTAGCCGTCGTAGGCGGCGCCGAACGCGGCGCCGAGGCGCAGATCGAGATCGCGATCCAGGAGCGTGCGCAGCACGCCGAGGCACGCGCGGCGCAGCCCGTACGGGTCGGCGGTGCTCGTGGGGACGAGCCCGATCGCGAAGCAGCCGACCAGCGTGTCGAGCCGATCGGCCATCGCGACCAGCGCGCCGGCGTTCGTCGGCGCCGTCGCGTCCGCGGCGCCCTTGGGCAGGTAGTGATCGCGGACGACGTCGGCCACCTCCGGGCTGACCCCCTGGGCGAGCGCGTACGCCCGCCCCATCTCGCCCTGGAGCTCGGGGAACTCGCCCACCATCAGCGCGACGAGATCGCACTTCGCGAGGTGCGCCCCCGAGGCCGCCGCCACCAGCGTCTGCTCGGGCAGCATCAGGAGCAGGCCGAGCTCGCGGGCGAGCCGCTCGACGCGCTCGGCCTTCGCCAGCACGCTGCCGAGCCGCTTCTGGAACACGATCCCGCCGAGCTTCTCGCGGCGGTTCGCGAGCGGGATCTTGACGTCCTCCCGGTAGAAGAACTGCGCGTCCGACAGGCGCGAGCGCATCGTGTTGTCGTTGCCGCGCTTGATCTTCTCGGGCGCCTCCGCGGTGTTCACGACCGCCAGGTACCTCGGGAGCAGCGCCCCCGTCCTCGCGTCGCGGACGCCGAAGTAGCGCTGGTGGCCGCGCGCGACCTCGAGGATCACCCGCTCCGGCAGCTCGAGGAACCGCTCCTCGAAGCTGCCGACGATGACGTGCGGCTCCTCCACGAGGGAGAGGTTCTCGCCGATCAGGAAGTCGTCCTCGATCAGCGCGCCGCCCGCGTCCCGCGCCGCGGCGAGCAGGCGCTCGCGCATGAGCTGCGCGCGCGCCTCGGGGTCGACGAGCACGTGGGCCGCGCGCATCGCCTCGACGTAGTCCTTCGCGGCGCCGATCGCGATCTCGCCCGGCGCGAGGAAGCGGTGGCCGCGGCTCGTGCGCCCGCTGCGGATGCCGGCGATCTCGACGGGGATGACCTCGCCGCCGGAGAGCGCGACCAGCCACTGGATGGGGCGGCCGAACGCGAAATCTCCCTGCCCCCAGCGCATCGACTTGCGGAAGGGGATGGCCGCGACGAGCGACGCCAGGACCTCCGGGAGGAGCTCGGCCGCGGGCCTGCCGGCCTCGCGGCGGGTGCCCGCGAGGTACTCGCCCTTCGGCCCCTCGACGCGGCGCAGATCCGCGACGGTACAGCCGAGCTTCTGCGCGAACGCCTCGGCCGCCTTCGTGGGCGCGCCGTCCTTGAAGGCCGCCTTGACCGGCGGGCCGGTGACCTCCTCCTCGAGGTCCGGCTGGCGCGCCGCGACCCCGGAGACGAGCAGCGCGAGCCGGCGCGGGGTGCCGAGCGCGCGCACCGCGCCGTGGCGGAGCCTGAGCTCCGCGAGGCGCTTCGTTGCGAGATCCGGGAGCGCGCGGAGCGCGGCCTCGACAAACGACGAGGGGAGCTCCTCGACGCCGATTTCGAGCAGGAGATCGCTCGCTTCGTTGGACATGGGACCGCGGACGCTACCCCAGAACCGCTCGTTCGGCGAGGTGGTCGCGCTCAGCGATCCTGCGCCGCGCTTCGGAGCGCGCGCGAGAGCACCTTCTTGAAGGCGCTGGCCTCGCCTCCATTCGGCTTGCTCTTGCGCCCGTAACGGGTCGCCGCGCCGACCCGGGCGACGCACTGGGCTGCGCGCATGTACCGCCGCGCCGCCTTCGCGACCGCCCGATCGCCCGGAGCAGACGCCGACGCGACGGCCGCGCCGAGCTCGTTCAGGGCCTCGTCGAGCGGCGCGCAGCCCTCGGGCGTGGGGGGCAGCTGGAGGGGGGGCGGGGCGTGGCAGCAGCGGGCGCGCAGGGTCGCGACGGTCGCCATGTCGTGCCAGCCGAGCACGGCCCATTCCTTCGTGGCGTCCGAGACTCCCTTGGGCCCAGCTGCCTGGGCGAGGTGGCTCTTGAGCGCCGCGACGCCCTTCATCGGGTCGGTCTCGGCGCAGACGAACGACAGCTGGCCCGCGATGGCGGCGTCGACGCTCTTGCCGGGAAAGAGCGGCATCGCGCATGCGGCGAAGTCCGCCGTGGCCGCAGGATCCGGCGCTGCGCTCGCGCTGCCCGCGTCCGCCGGCGCCGCCGTGCCTGCCTGTTCCGCGCCCGCGTCACCGGGTGCCGGGGCGCTCGGCTCCACGGGCGCGGCGGATGCGGCGGGCGCAGCCTCCGCAGGCGGCGGCGCCGGGAGGGACGGCGGCGCGGCGTCGCGGTGGCGAAGCCAGAACCAGGCTCCCCCCGCGGCGCCCGCGATGGCGACGATCCCCAGGGCGAGCGTGACCCACCGGCGCGCCGGGGACGGCGTCTCGCGGCCCGCTCCGGGCGCTGGCGCCGGTGCGCGGAGCGGCGGTGCGCCGAGCCCGGACGCGCCGCCGCGCACGGCGACGCCGCCGGGCGCCATCGGGAACGGGTGCGACGGCCGATGCGCGTCGTCTTCGCCCAGCCAGGGGAGATCGACGGCCGGGACATGGGGCCTCGGCGCGCCGAGCCCGGGCGCGCCGAAGCGCACGGCGACGCTGCCGGGCGCCACCGGGAACGGGTGCGACGGCTCATGCCTGTCGTCTTCGCCCAGAAAGGGGAGATCGACGGCCGGGACGTGGGGCGTCGGCGCGCCGGGCCCGGGCGCGCCGAGGCGCGCAGCGACGCTGCCGGGCGCCATCGGGAAGGGGTGCGACGGCTCATGCCTGTCGTCTTCGCCCAGAAAGGGGAGATCGTCGATCGTTCGCGGGCTCGCCGGGGCATCCGCGTCGAAGAGGGGCACCGCGGTGGGCGAGAAGGGCGGTTGCGCCGTCGCTGCGGGCGCGATGGGCAGCTGTGCTATCGCTGCGGGCGCGACGGGCGGCTGCGCCGTCGCTGCGGGCGCGATGGGCACCTGTGCTATCGCTGCGGGCGCGACGGGCGGCTGCGCCGTCGCTGCGGGCGCGACGGGCGGCCGCGGCGGTGGCTGCACGTGCGCGGTCGGGGCAGCCCCTGCGTCCGCGCGCGAGCCGTCCCCCGTCGTTGCGCCGGCGAGCCGCGGCGATGCGGCAGGCAACGCGGTCTGCGCCTTCGACGGACGGTCTGGCGCCTCCGGAGCCGGGGTGGTCGGAACGCTGAGCGTCGACCGGAGCCCCAGGCTCGCGAGCCCGTGGAGGGGCAACGGCGTCCGGCGGGCCGAGGCGCTCGCGATGGGCGGCGGCTGCGAGCTCGAGTGGCCATGCGGCGGCGCGCTCTTGCGGGGCGGCTGCGAGCCGGTGCTCTCGCGCGGCGGCGCGCTCTTGCGGGGCGGCTGCGAGCCGGTGCCCTCGCGCGGCGGCGCGCTCTTGCGGGGCGGCTGCGAGCCGGTGCCCTCGCGCGGCGGCGCGCTCTTGCGAGGCGGCTGCGAGCTCGACGTCCCCCGCACCCCGCTGCTCGACGGGCGCGGCGCTGGAATGGTCCTCGCCGGCGCCGCGAGCGCGTGCTCATCGAGCGGCGGCAGCTCCTCCAGGCCTTCGCCCGGCCGCGCGGCCTCCAGCGCGCGACGGAGCGCCGCGACCTCGGTGATCCGCTGCTCGGCGCGGCGCGCGAGCGCCTGCTCCAGCACGCGCCACAGCGCGTCGCCCGCCGCGCCGGGCGGCGTCACCCGCGGCGCGGCGCCGGCGCCTTGCTTGCGGCGGAGCTCCTGGTCGCTCTCGGCAGGGAACGGGAGCGCTCCCGAGAGCGCCGTGTACAGGGTGACCGCGAGCGCCCACGTGTCGTCCCGGCGCGACGGCCCCTCGCCCGCGGCCCGCTCCGGCGAGCGGTAACCCACGAAGGCGGGCGTGGCGAGCGGGTCCGAGAGCCACCCCGTCGACGTGCACGGCTCGCCCTCGATGACCACGCACGCGGCCGACAGGCGGCCGTGCACCGTCCCGCGCGCGTGCAGGCTCTCGACGCGCTTCGCCAGGCGGACGACCCAGCCGACCGCGTCCCTGTCCGGCAACGGACCGGCGCGTGCGATCCTCGCAGCGAGCGTCTCCATACGAGCGCCGCAGCGTAGTGCGGCGAACCGCCGCTGACCACATTGTGGCTCTCCCGCGGCACGCCGGATCGCGGATCGCCCGCGTCTGGCCCTGGAGCGCCGCGGTCAGCCGCCGATCACGTCGGCCATCGTGTATCGGCCCGGCGGCTTCCCGTGCAGGTGCCACGCCGCGCGCAGCGCCCCGCGCGCGAAGAGATCGCGGCTGGTCGCGCGGTGCGTGAGCTCGAGGCGCTCGCCGGGGCCGAGCAGGTGGACCGTGTGGTCGCCGATGACGTCGCCGCCGCGCACGGCGAAGATCCCGAGCTCGTTCGCCTTGCGCGGGCCGACGTTGCCTTCGCGGCCGTGCACGTCGTCGAGCGTCCCGGCCGGCTCGCGGGCCGCGCGAACCGCGTCGGCGAGCCGCACGGCCGTGCCGCTCGGCGCGTCCACCTTGGCGCGGTGGTGCACCTCCACGATCTCGACGTCGTAGCCGGGCCCGAGCCGCTGCGCCGCGCTCGCCGCGATCTCCGCGAGCACGTGGATGCCGATGCTCGTGTTCGGCGACCAGAGGACCGGGACGTGCTGCGCCGTCTCGTCGAGCAGCCGCTCGCACGTGCCGTCGAGGCGCGTCGTGCCGCTGACCACGGCGACCTTGGCGCGCATCGCGAGGTGCAGGAGGCGGGGGAGCGCCTCGGGCCGCGAGAAGTCGATGACCACGTCCGCGCCGAGCAGCCCGGCGCTGGTGTCGTCGCTCATCGCGACGCCGATGGTGCCTGTCCCCGCGAGCTCGCCGACGTCACGGCCGATGCGGGAGGAGCCGCGCGACACGATCGCGCCCACGACCTGGGCTCGCTCGTTCGCCGCGAGCCGGACGATGGCCTGCCCCATCTTGCCGCTCGCGCCGTGGATCGCGACCTTCAGCAGCCGGGCGTCGTCCCCCTGGGGGGTCCCCATGAGCGCGCTCACCGGCACGCCTCGATGATCTCCGTTCGATTTCACGACGCCTCGCGCCTCGCCTCGAGCCGCCTCATCGCCTCGGCGATCTGCTGCCGGGTCGCCTCTCCGGCCGGCACGAGGGGCAGCCGGACGGCGGCGCTCATGCGGCCCAGGGCAGCGAGCGCGGCCTTCGCGGGGGCGGGGTTCGGCTCGACGAACAGGAGCCCGTGCAGCTCGAGGAGCGCGAGGTGGGCCGCGCGCGCGCCCGCGAGGTCGCCGGCCAGGAACCGCCGGGTCACCGCGCTGGTCTCGCGCGGCAGCACGTTCGACGTGACGCTGATGACGCCCTGCGCGCCGAGCGCCATCATCGCGAGCGTCAGCGCGTCGTCGCCGCTCAGGATCGTGAGCCGGTCGCCGAGGCGCCGCACGAGCTCCTGGCAGCGGAACACGTTGCCCGAGGCGTCCTTGATGGCGACGACGTTCGGCGCGGCGGCGCAGATGCGCTCGGTCGTCTCGGCGGAGAGGTCGACCACCGTCCGCCCCGGGATGTTGTAGAGCACGATCGGCGCCGGGACGGCCCTGGCCACGGCCAGCGTGTGCTCGCGGAGCCCGTCCTGCGAGGGCTTGCTGTAGTACGGCATCACGATCATCACGCCCGCCGCGCCAGCGGCGAGCGCGGCGCGCGAGGCCTCGATCGTCTTCTTCGTGGAGAACGAGCCCGTCCCCGCGATCACCGGCACGCGGCCGCGCGCCGCCTCGACGACGCGCCGGATGACCGCGGTCGTCTCGGCTTCGCTGAGGGTCGGCGACTCGCCCGTGGTCCCGCACGGCACGAGCCCGCTGACGCCGCCCGCGATCTGCGCCTCGACGAGCGCGTCGAGCGCGTCGAAATCGACGGCTTCGCCATCGGGCGTGAATGGCGTGACGAGGGCGGTGAACGTTCCCGACAAGGGGAGCTGCGACATCAGACGACCATGATCGCCACCCCGGGTGCGCGTCAACAGGAGAGGACAGGTTCCCCGCGGAGTCCCCGCTCTCCGCTGGTTCCCGCGCGGGGAGACGCCGAACGGACGCGGCGTTGTGGGCGGGCTGGCGGGAGCCCGCGGGGCTTGTACGGCGCGGGCTGGCGGGACCCGCGGGGAGCGGGCTGGACGCTCCAGGGCAGGTCCGCGTCTGCTATCGTCTGCGGTGTAGCGCCTCGCTCCCTCGGGGGATTTGCCCGGGCGCGTCAGGTCCCTGAGAGGCACCGGCCATGGATCTCGCCCAGTACATCAAGAGCATCTCCAGCGCGGCCAATACCATCCTGGAGGGGATGGCGGTCACCTTCTCCCATCTGTTCCGGGAGCCCATCACCGTCCAGTACCCCGACAAGACGGACCGCCCCGTCAGCGAGATGCTCCCCCCGCGGTACCGCGGCTTCCTCGAGGTGCAGATGGACATCTGCACCGGCTGCAAGCGCTGCGAGCGCGCGTGCCCCATCGAGTGCATCGCCATCGATCTGGAGAAGGACCCGGCGACGAAGAAGCAGGCGATGAGCCGCTTCGACATCGACATGGGCAAGTGCATGTACTGCGGCCTGTGCGTCGAGGCGTGCAAGACGGAGTCGACCGGCGCGATCCGCCACACCCGCGAGTTCGAGGGGGCGGCGCCGACGCTCGACCACCTCACGTTCCGCTTCATCCCGGAGGGCCTCGTGCCGCTGTACAAGGCGCCGAAGGACCTCGGCGAGGTGCCCGTCGGCGAGTACGGGCCGCACGCCCGGGAGGCCCGCGAGCGCGCCATGCGCGACAACCCGGCCGCGCTGGAGGAGCTGCGCGCCATCTGGCGCAAGGAGCGCGAGAAGCAGCAAGGCGCCGAGGGCGCGGAGCCCGCGGGCGGGGGGGCCGGAGGGGCGTAGGAGCGGGGGCGAGCGAGGGCGCGCGGCGAGCAAGAGGGGCGCAGTACGGCGCAGGAGCGCGCCGCGAGCGACGCGCGGGGGTCGCCCTTGATGGGCGGTGGGCAGCGGTCTAACGTCGCGGCCCTCACCCCATGCCCTCCCTGAGCGCACTCGTCTTCCTCGGGCTTGCCGCGCTGACACTCGGCTCGGCCGGGCTCGTGGCGTTCTCCAGGAACATCATCCACTCCGCGCTGGCCTTGCTCGGCACGTTCCTCGGCATCGCCGGGCTGTACGTCTCGCTCTCGGCCGATTTCATCGCGGCGACGCAGGTGCTCGTCTATGTCGGCGGCACGCTCGTGCTCATCCTCTTCGCCGTGATGCTCACGAGCCGCATCGCGGAGATGAAGATCTCGAACCCGCGCGGCGGGCCGGCCGTGGCGTTCGGTCTGGTCACGGCGGTGCTGCTCCTGCTCGGCAGGGTGGCGACCCAGACCCCTTGGCCCGCCGAGGCCAAGCCGGCGATGCCGTCCACCGCCAAGCTCGGGCACGCGTTCCTCGGAGAGTACCTGCTCCCGTTCGAGCTCGGCTCGGTCGTGCTGCTCGCCGCGATGATCGGCGCGGTCGTGCTCGCGCGTCGAGCCGTCAGGCGCGCCTGGGAGAGGGAGTAGGCGATGGAGGTCGGTCTCATCCACTACCTCACCGTCGCCGCGGTGCTCTTCGGGCTCGGGCTGTTCACCGTCATGACGCGGAAGAACGCGGTGGGCATCCTCCTCGGCGTCGAGCTCATCCTCAACGCCGCCGCGCTCAACTTCATCGCGTTCGACCACTTCGTCGCCGGCGGCGTGGCTGGCCAGGTGTTCACGGTCTTCATCATCGTCCTCGCGGCGAGCGAGGCGGCGATCGCGCTGGCCATCGTGCTTCAGGTCTACCGCAATCACCGGAGCATCATGGCCGACCAGCTGACCTCCCTGAAGAACTGACGCGAGAGCGGTCATCCGTGCGGAAGCGCGCGGTCGACGTGCCGCGCGGGATGGGCGGGATGGGCGTGACGCGCGCGACGTTCGGACCGGCGGCCGCCGCGTCGCGCGCCCCACGCCGATGCCGATCGTCGACCGCCGACCGCCGACCGCCGACCGCCGACCGCCGACCGCCGACCGCCGACCGCCGACCGCCGACCGCCGACCAGGCGATGTGCTCGACGCTCCCGCGCTCTGCCTCTTCACGTGGAGCTCAATCCCAGCGACAAGCAGGAAAAACCTGACCTTGCTAAGCCCCAGCGGACGACCCACGTTCGAAGGCATGCAGAACCTATCCAAGACGGAGCTGGTGGGGTTCGTGGAGCTCGAGGTCGGTTCGCTTGCTGTGCAGGTGCCGATCCGCGCCGCAGCGGCGGCGACAGAGCTACCGCTCGCATCCTTCGAGGCTGAAGGGGACAATTGCGCCATCCTCGTGCGAGGCGACACGTCCTCGAAGGCGGTCGAGGTCGCGCTGCGAAACGCGGCGCAGGAGGCGGTCAAGCACCTCTCGAAGAAGTTGCTCAACTAGAGCGGAGCGATGGTCCCGCTGGCCCGGCGCAGGGCTGCGGGCCATCGTCCCCGCGATGTTCCGTGATGTTCCGCGATGTACGGTGCCCCGGGGCACCGGCGGAGCGGTGTGGACAGGTTTCTGCTGGCCGCCCGGCGCTCAGCGCGAGCGGGGCGGCGTTCCGGCCCGCGCTGGAGCCTCGCGTCGCGGGGGAGCCCGCTGCGCTCCGAGGTGAATTTCTCGACGCACGTCGTGCTACGCTGCGCCGCGAAATCGCCCGTGAAGCTCATCATCCAAATCCCTTGCTTGAACGAGCGCGACACGCTCGCGCAGACATTCGCGGACCTGCCGCGGTCGATCGACGGCGTGGACGAGATCGAGGTCCTCATCATTGACGACGGCAGCACGGACGGGACGAGCTCGCTCGCCGAGCAGCTCGGGATCCACCACATCGTCCGCTTCGCCAAGAATCGAGGCCTCGCCGCCGGGTTCATGGCCGGCATCGACGCGTGCCTGCGGCTCGGCGCCGATATCATCGTGAACACCGACGCGGACAACCAGTATCGCGGCGCGGAGATCCCGAGGCTCGTCGCTCCCATCCTCGACGGCCGGGCCGACCTGGTGATCGGCGATCGGCAGACAGACAGGATCGAGCACTTCTCGCCGCTCAAGAAGGTCTTGCAGCGGTGGGGCTCGCGGCTCATCCGGCGCCTGTCCGCCACGGAGGTGGCCGACTCACCGAGCGGCTTCCGCGCGGTGAGCCGGAAGGCGGCGCTGCAGCTCTTCGTGCACAACCGCTTTACCTACACGCTGGAGACCGTGATCCAGGCAGGCCGCCGCGGCCTCGCGCTGGAGAACGTGAAGATCACGACCAACCCGAAGACGCGCGAGTCGCGGCTCTTTCGTTCGATCCCCGACTACCTGCGCCGCGCCGGTCCCGTCATGTTCCGGGCTTATGCGATGTACCGCCCTGTGCAGCTCGTGGGCTGGGTCGCGACGGTCCTGCTCGTGTTCGGCGTCGCGATCGGCGTCCGGTTCCTCTACTTCTACCTGCGGAATCCGGACTACAGCGGTTACATCCAGTCGCTCATCGTCGGCACGGGCGCCGTCGTGATGGCGTGCATCCTGGTGGCCGTGGCGCTGCTCGCGGAGCTCATCGCGACGAACCGCCGCCTCGTCGAGGAGGTGCTGATGCGCGTGCGCCGGATCGAGACCGAGCTCGCCGAGCGGGAGCCGGCCCTCCGGCTGGAGGGGATCCAGTCCACGGGCGCGAAGCCGTGGCACAACCAGCAGGTGCAACCGGCGCGGGCGAGCGCGAGGTGAAGAGCCCGGTCCCCTGGACCGGGCCGCTGGTCGAACAGCGCTCGTAACCCCGGGCCGGAGCTCAGCCGTCCGGGTCCTCCGGATCGTCGTCCTCCGGGGGAGCCCCAGGGTCGGTCGGCTCCGGCTCGGGCGGCGTGTCCGCGGCCGGGGGCTCCGGCGGCGCGCCCGCGGCCGCGGGCTCGGGCGGCGGCTCCGCCCGGGGGGTGTCGCGCTGCTGCCGCAGGTAGACCGTGTAGTTCTTGAAGCGCTCCGCCGCGAAGAACACGCCGTCCAGCTTCACGTTCCGGCTGCCCCGCGCGGCCTTCTTGCCGAGCACCACCGCGTCCGCGGCGTCGAGGAGCGCGGCCTGCGCGTTCGTATCCCTGGGCCACGCCCGCGCGGGCTTGGGCTCCTGGCCCTTGGGCGGCTGGAGCTTGGGGAGGATGTGGAGCGCCTCGACCGGGTAGAGCCCGTCCGTGTAGCCCGGCGCGCCGAGCGCGAGCACCTGATAAGGCAGCTCGTCGGCCGGCGGCGGCTCCTTCGGCATGGTCACGAGCTGAAGGCCGCCGAAGCGGCGCTTCTCGGTCGCGTAGCGGTGCACGAGCTCGTTGAACAGCACGGCGGCCTGGAGCGTGTCCGGCGGGCGCTGGTTCGGCGGGTACAGGATGTGGGTGATGCCGACGCTCCGGTAATGCGCGTAGAGCTCGGCCGGCCCTCGCACGGGCTCGTAGAAGATGAGCGATTGCCAGGCCTGGATATCGAAGATGATCTCGCGCTCGATACCGAGCGTCGTGCGGTAGTTGCGCGCGAGGATGCGCGCGTCGGGCGGGGTAGCCTGGTTGATCGCGCGGTGATCCGCGCGAAACTTGAACCGCTGCGCGTCGCTCCATCGCTTCTCGTAGGTGGAGCGGATCAGCGAGAGCGCGCTCTCCAGCCGGCGGGGGCCGGAGTAGAAGGGCACATCGCCGCTCCACACGATCTGGAACACCACGAGCGGCACGAGGCCGAGCCGCGCGACCGTCCCGAGCTGCCATGTGCGGACGAGCAGCGCCGCGGCGGCGGCGATCGGCACCGCGAGCATGCCCTGCAGGTACCGGTCCGCGGTGTACGTGTTGCTCCACATCCAGACGCCGGCGAACGTCGCCCAGGCCGCGAGCGCCGGCCTGCGACGGCCGCGGATGACCAGCAGCATCGGCAGGAGCAGCGTGAAGAGCGAGCCCATCGAGGGGACGTAGCGAGTGAACGAGTAGTGCGGGGAGAACGAGAACGTGAAGAAGTTGCCGGCCGCGATGAGCTGCCGCTCGAGCCCCTTCCCCTTGGGCAGGTAAGGCGCGTTGGGATACGCCTTCTCCATGAACTCCGCGGAGCGCGCGTGCTGCGGGTACGACCGCGTGAACACGCGCTGGGCCAGCGGATAAACGGGGTTGTTATGGTAGATGGTGTTCTTGATGAAGTGCGGCGCGGCCGTGCCGAGCGCCACGCCCGACGCGATGAGCCCCGCCACGAGGACGCGGCGCGCCGAGAGCAGCGGCCGCTTGCGCCTCTTCAGGGCGCGGGAGGCCGCGCGCGCGAGCAGGTACGCGGCGCGCGGCACGACGACCGCCGCCGCCATGGCCAGGTGATAGACCGCCTGGTACTTCGCCAGCATCGCGCCCCCGAGCGACGCGCCGAGCAGGACGGCATACCGCCTGTCGAAGCGCTCCGCGAAGCGCATGGACGCGAGCAGGACCGGCGCCGCGAAGAAGCCCAGGAAATGGTCCGCCGAAGCGCCGGGGTTCTGGTCCTGGAGGAACAGCGACGGGAACAGGAAGAACGCCGCCCAGAGGCCAGGGACGCGTTCGCCCTGGAGCAGGTACCGCGCCAGCGCCGCGACGCCGACCACCTTCCCCAGGACGAACACGAACTCCAGGTGGAGCGCCATCATCCACCGTTGCTCCACGAGCATCCCGGGGACGCTGAAACCCCACGCGTAGAGCATGCTCGCGAAGTGGGGGAACGAGCGGTTCACGTCGCCGTAGAACGGCACGATGCGGCCGGCGCGCGCATAGTCCTGCCCGATCGGCACGTGATACCAGGTCGCGTCGAAGCTGATGGAATCCGGGGTCAGCGACAACAGGTAGAGGAGCACGATGCACACGGCGCCGACGCCCGTGGCCGTGAGCCACAGCCAGCGCATCGCCCCTTTCGGCGTCGTTGAGGCGTCGAGATCGTGCTTCAGCCGCGATAGCCAGCGTGGCAGCTCCAGGAGACCGCCCGCGAAGAGGGCCGCCGGCATCACGAGCCCGTACCAGGGGCGGATCCACCCGACCACGCCGGCGAGGTACATGCCGAACACGAAGGCGATGGAGCCGAGCGTCATGCCGAACAGGCCCTCTTCGACCGGCGGCAAGTGCGTGAGGCGGAGCACCCGGCGCAACAGCACGAGGCCGATGCCGAGGCTGGAGAGCAGGAACAGCAGCGAATAGCCCCAGAGCGGCACGAGCCGCCACAGGAGCCAGTGCTGGACTGGAATGTGCGCGTGGACCACGAGCGCGTAGCCGACGAGGCCCGTGAGGCATGCGACGGCCGCGAAGACGTTGCGCAGCAGCCTTTCTCGGGGCGAGCCGGAGGTCAGGGCGGCACAGAAGCGGGCCAGGGGGGAGTCGGAGTTCAGGGCAGCACGCAGGCGGGCCAGCATGAGAGGGGGCGCATCCTAGCGAGGCGCGGCGCGTCGGCAAAGCAGCCGCGCGATGAGCAAGCCGCCGACGTCCACGGCGAGCGAGGTGGCGCGCGAGATGAGCGCGGCGCCCAGCGCCGCGGCGGGTCCGACGGCGGGGGCGAGGCCCACGGAGAGCAGCGCCTCGCGCACGCCGATGCCGCCCGGCGTGGCCATCGCGAGGAAACCGGCGATGGGCGCCAGCACGAACAGGCCCGAGCCGCCGATCGCCGCGCCCGGCGTCGCGCCGACGGCGAGCGCGGCGCACGCGCCGTGCGCGGCCCAGGTCAGCGAGTACACCGCGTGCACGAGCGGCAATCGCGCCGGCATGAGCGGCCCGCGCCCCTCGGGCGCGAGGAGCTTGCGCACGCGCTCGGGCGCGCGGGCACGATCCACGGTCATGAGCGCTACGAGGACCGCGCCCAGGGCGAGGAGCACGGGCAGCCTCCATCGACCGATGAGCGCGTTCGCGCCCGCGAACTGCTCGCCGCCCGCCGCGAGCAGGCCGAACCCCACCATGGCGCCGACCGCGATGAAGCTGGTGAACTCGATCGCGAAGGACGACCCCACCTCCGCGCTGGTCGCCCCGATGCGCGGGGCGCCCAGCATGCGGAACAGCGGCACGCCGACCTTGCCTGGGATGTACCGCGCCGCCTGCGACTCGATGTGCAGCGCGATCGCCGGCCAGCGAGGGATGGGCCGGCCGGTCAGCTCTTCCAGGATGAAGGCCCAGGCGAGCCCCAGCACGACGAGGCCGAGCGCGAGGGGCAGCACCGAGAGCGCCACGAACGCGGGACGGATGTCGATCGGCGCGCCGCTCTCCCACCTGCGAGCGAGGTCCCGCGCGGCGAGCCCGATGAACAGGGCAGCGACGACGACCATGATCGGGCGCAGCGCCGTGCGCACCCTGGCGAGCGGACCTCCGATCGCTGCGGCGGGCCGGGCGCGGGGTCGGGCGGATCCGCCGAGATCCTCGGGGGGGCGGGCGGGGCGCCGGTGGGCGGGGTGCTGGGGAGATCGGCGAGCGACGCGGATCTGTCCTTCATGCGGCCCGGCGCTTCGCCACGCAGAAGACCGACAGGCCGAAGCTCGGCCGGTAGCCGCGCGCGATGAGGTCGACCTCGGCGCGGAGGACGGCTTCGAGCGCGGAGGAAGCGAGGCCCGACTTCGGCGAGGGCTGCTTCATGCTGGTCTTGCGAGGGCGCAGCTTGCGCGCGGCGCTCCAGACGGCGCGCGAGCCGACCGCGGCAGGGAAGAGGAGCTGGTTGAAGTAGGCACAGGCTTCCACGTGGAGCTCGTCCGGCAGCGCGGCGCGGAAGCTGCCAGCCGTGTACCGGCGGAAATGCTGCAACGCGCGGTCGTGGTCGCTGAACAGCCACGGATACGCGGGCACTGTGGCGACGAAGATTCCGCCAGGGCTCAGGTGGTCGTGGATCCACCGGAGAGCGGCGCGGTCGTCCTCGATGTGCTCGATGACATCGAGCGCGCAGATCACGTCATAGCGCCGGTCGAGCTGGAACGGGAGGGATGTGCCGTAGAGCGTCCTCGCCGCGCCGGCCTTCGCGATGGCCTCCTGTCCGAGGGGGCTCACCTCGTTGGCGTCGACGGCCCCGAACTCCGCGAGGACACTCAGGTTCTGGCCGACCCCGGCGCCGACCTCCAGCAGCTCGAGCGGCCGCCGCTCCGGGCCGAACTCGCGCACCAGATGGGCCAGCAGCCGGGCCCTCCCCTTTCTCAACCAGTCGCCGGATTCCTCAGAATATTGCTGATACGCAGTCGTTTCCACGCTTCACTCTGCATGCGGGGCCGGATCGCCCTGGGGCGATCCGGCCGGGGGCGGCGACTCTGCTGGTGAGGTCGGTTCCGCCTCGGCCGGCTCCGGGGGGGTCGGGATCTCGATCGTCAGGTCGTCCACCTTGCCCGGCTCTTTCCGCGGCTTCTTCGGCGGTGGCGGCGGCGGCGGGCGCCGCTTCCGCGGCGGCGTCGTCGTGGCGGCCCTGGCCGACGGCTGCGCGGACGTCACCGTGGCCGTTTCCACGGCCTTCGCCGTCACGGTCGGCTGGGGCGCGGGCTCTTGCGGCGGTGCGGGCTCTGCCGTGACGGCGGGCGGCGGCGGGGCCTCGCTCTCGGCCGCCGGCGTGCTCTGCGGCAGGCGCTGCGAGCGGACGATCATCTGCCATGCGGCGATGCCGGCCAGGGCCACCAGCGCGAGGGCTACCAGGCGGGCGCGTCGGCGCCGACGTGAGCCGGGGTCGAACTCCGGGAGCACGCTCTCGCGCGCCTCGTGCGCCACCCCGCTCACGCTGGACCCTTTCATCCATTGATCCGGCGGCTGGCCGGAGGGCAACGCGCGAGCCCGAGGGGCGAGCGGTGGATCGAGCGGGGACGGCTCGCGCAGCGAGGCGGGGGGCGCGGCAGCCGCGACCGCCCGCCTGACGTTGTCGCGGAGCTTCTCCGACGACGGATCCTGGCTCGGCGGCGCCTCGTGCTCGGGGGCGATCGCGTGTGGATCGGCCGCTTGTGGCGAGAGGACGTGTGGCGTCTTCGAGGAGAGCGGCGGCTCGGCCGTGGCGCCTGGCGCGACGGGTACGCCGCTCTGGGGCGCAGCCATCGCGGGCTCGGCCGGCACGTGGGCCGCGGGCTCGGCCGGCGAATGGGCTGTGGCCGCGGGCTCGGCCGGCACGTTGGCCGCAGGCTCGGCCGGCGCATGGCTCGCAGGCTCGGCCGGCACATTGGCCGCGGGCTCGGCCGGCGTTGCGTCTGCGCGCGGAGCGAGCGCTGCGGATGTGGCCGGCGCCCTCCAGGGCTCGTCCACGTCGGTGTCGATCGCGTCCTCTTCGAACTCGTCGATGTCGACGTCGACGAGCGAGGACGCGCTGTCGGCGGCCTTCCGGAACGTGTCGCTGGGCGCCAGCGCCGGTGCAGGCGCGTCGGGTGGGGCGTCTGCGCCGTCTGTCGTCGCGGACGATGCGCTGCTCGGCTGCGCGGAGACCGGCGTCCCGGCAGCGACCGGCGTCCCGGCAGCGACCGGTGCCCCGGCAGCGACCGGCGTCCCGGCAGCGACCGGCGTCCCGGCAGCGACCGGCGTCCCGGCAGCGACCGGCGTCCCGGCAGCGACCGGCGTCCCGGTGGCGACCAGCGTTTCGGCAGCGACCGGCGGCTTCTGCGATGCGCCATCGCTGTGCTGCGGCGGCGCCGGAGGTCGATCGCCGGGCCGAGCCGAGAGCGGCGGCCGCTGACTCAGCGGCGGCCGTTCGCCGAGCTCGGACGAGCCCATCGTCTGCTCGCCGATCTGCGCCAGCGACGGCGTCTGAGGCCGCGCCGTGGGCCGAGGCGGCGCCGGAGGTCGCTCGGTGGCCCGCGGCGGCGCGAGAGGCCGCTCGCCGAGCCGAGACGACAGCGGCGGGCGCTCGCTGAGCGGAGGCCGCTCGGTGAGCCGCGATGGCGTCTGCGGCCGCTCGCTTGGCACGGCGGGGATCCTCGCGCTCGGCCTGGCCGACGACGGAGCGGCCGCCATGTCCGCCGGCGGCTCGCCCGATCCTCGCTCGGGCGATCGCGTCGAGGCGGCGCCCGTGGGGTCGGCCACCCGGGGGAGCGGCGGCGCCTTCGGGATCACCGAGCCTGTCGCCGGCCGCGGCGGGGCCGCCGGCGGGCGCGTGGGCGAGGCCCGGGGCGGCAGCGGCGGCGGCGGCGGCTGCGGCGATCGGATGCTGCTCGGGGCCTCGGTCGACAGGTCGGCGACGCGGGCGAGCGACTCCGCGAGATCGCGCGCGCTGCTGAAGCGCCGCGACGGGTCGCGGTCGCAGGCGCGCGCGAACCACCCGTCGAAGCTCGCCGGCAGCTCCGGGTTCACCCTCGACGGGACCGGGATCTCGCCGAGCGAGATCTTGATCAGCAGGTCGCCGACCCCCTCGCTGTCGAACGGGAGCTCGCCCGTCACGCACTGGTACGCGATCACGCCGAGCGCCCAGAGATCCGCGCGGTAGTCGACCTCCCGGAGCCCCTTCACCTGCTCCGGGCTCATGTAGTGCGGCGTGCCCATGAGCGTGCCGACGCTGGTGCGCTGGGCGACCCGCTTCCCCTGCCCCTTCACCTTGGCGATGCCGAAGTCGAGGATCTTGACGATCTCGTCGTCCTCGTTCGCGCAGAGGAAAAAATTCTCCGGCTTGAGGTCGCGGTGCACGATGCCGGCCCCGTGCGCGCGGGTGAGCGCGCGCGCGACCTGCGTCACGATCTTCGACGTCTCCTGGAGCGAGAGGCGGCGCCGGCGCGCGAGCCGATCGAAGAGGTCCTCGCCCTCGAGCAGCTCCATCACGATGAACGGCTGCTCGCCGTCGATGCCGTGATCGATGATCTGCACGACGTGCGCGCTGCGCAGCTGCGCGGCGGCCGTCGCCTCGCGGCGGAACCGCTCGCGCGCGTCCTCCTGCTTCGCGAGCTCCGGATCGATCAGCTTGACCGCGACATGGGTGCCGAGCGCCAGGTGCTCGGCGACCCACACCGCCGCTTGCGCGCCCTGCCCCACGGGTCGGATGAGGCGGTAGCGCTCGCTCAGCACCTGACCAGCTGCAATAGACACGGCGGCAAAAGCCTACGTCGAGGACAACATCCGTGTCGAGTTCATGCGTACCACCTCAGATGCCCTGCGGAACGGTTTCCTTCATCAGCTCGCGCCATTCGTCGTGGGTGAGCTCTGGATAAATGTAGTCGCCCTCGAAATTTGTATGGTGCAGGAGCAACCGGGCGACATCGACGATGGCCCGCGCGACGTCGCCGCCCTGCGCAACGCCCGCCAGGGCGTCGGTTGCTTCACGCACGGCGGCGTGCTGCTTCAGCGCCACCTGGACCTCCTCGGCGAGCCCGCGCGCCTGGAAATGCGGGAAGATGGCGGTCTCTTCGTAGCGCATGTGCCGCTCCATCGGCCCACGCAGGAACGCGAGCAGGCTCGCGCGCTCGGCGCGCGCCTCGTCCGCGGAGCGCTGCGCCAGCTCGATCAGCTTCTTCGCCGTGGCGCGAGCGAGCTCTTCCTCCTGGAAGAGCTCGCTCACCATCCGGTCCAGTTCCATGAGGTGCGGGCCGTCGTAGTCCAGATCCCGTCGAGGGTCGAGCGGGGCGCGGCGCGATCCCGCGGCGGCGCAGGTCCGTCGTGCGCATCAGTCGTGCGCGCGGGCGCGGACGATCGCGGCGAGCCGGCCGACGACGCCGTTCGCGACCATGGTGAGCACCTGCTTCTCCAGCGCCTGTCGCTCGCTCGGCCTGCCGCCGAACGAGATGCGCGACCGGGCGGTGGGGCCGCCGACGACGCGACCGACGACGGTGCAGCTCACGCGGTGGACGTCGCCCCGCGTGGCCGAGGTGAACTCGACGACACGCGCGCTCAGCACGACCGATTTCGCCTTGCCGAAGTCCGCCTTCTTCGCGGCGCTGGAGAGCATGCCGCGCAGCGCCCGAGCCCGCTGGGCCTGGCCCTCGCCCGCGGGGACGTCGACGCTCTTCCATTCGACCTTGGTGTCGCGGGCGAAGGTCGATGCTGGCGAGGCCGTGAGCGTGGTCAGGGCCATCACCGCAGAGAGCAGCCATCGTGACGCGCGGCGCATGAGCGCAGGGTAGGGGGCCGCGGGCTCGCCGGCCAAGTTCGCGCACGGCGCGCGCGGCGGCCGCACCCGCGCGCGATCGCCGCGCTCGCGCCGCGATCGGGCCCGCGCTATGCCGTGGCGGGGAAGCGAGGTTCGATGGAGCGCAGCTCGCCGGGGGGAGATCGACGGGATCGACGAGGACGAGATCGACGCGCGCGCGCCCGCGCGCTCCGCGGGGGCGGGTGGCTCGCCGCGCTGCTCGCGATCGCCGCCGCGCCCACGGCGGGCAACGCACAGTCGCCCCGTCCGGGAGGCGCGAGCGCGCCCGCGGCGGGCAGCGCGCCGACGCTGCGTCCGGGAGGCGCGAGCGCGCCCGCGGCGGGCGGCGCGCCGACGCTGCGTCCGGGAGGCGCGAAGGCGGGGGCGAGCGCTCCCGCGGCGGGCAGCGCGCCGGCGTCCGAGAAGCGCGCGCCCATCGTGCTGCCGCTGCGGTGGACCGCCGCGACGCCCGACGAGATGCTCGGCGCGGCGCTGACCCGGGCCCGGCGGGGCGGCGACGACGCGCTCGCCGGGCTCGTGATCGCGGCGGCGCTCGCGGACCGCGCCGCGCAGGGCCGCGCACGGGAAGGCCTCGCGCAGATCGGGGCGTCCTCCTCGCCGCTCGCCGACGAGGCGCGCTGGCTCGCCGCCTCGCTCGCCCCGGAGCCGCCGGCGGCGACGTGGCCCGGCGCGCGCGCCGTCTCGTACGATGCGCCCCCGGACCCGTCCGGGCTCGTCAAGGCGTTCGCCGTCCTCGGCCCGTTCCAGGACAACTCGGGCGGCGGGCTCGCGCTTCGCGAGGGGCCCGAGGCCGAAGGCCAGCGCTTCTCGGACATGAGCGCCCGCTACGCCTGGGGGGTGTACGACGTGGCGTGGCGCAGGGTGCTGCCCGCCGCGTCGACGGCGCGCGGCGTGCCGCTCGATCTTTACATCCATCCGCGCACCGAGACCTGCACGTACCTCGCCTCGCGCGTCACCGTCCCGGCCGCGCTCGATCGCAAGCCGATCCTCGCCCACGTCGCCGCGACCGGCGCCGTGCGGCTCCTGTGGGACGGCGCCGACGTCGCCGCGAGCGACGCGGCGCACGAGCGCCTCGTGCTCGACCGCATCGCCGCGCGCATCGAGGCGCCCGCCGGCGATCACCTGCTCGCCCTCAAGGTGTGCACCGGGGCCATCGCCGACGAGGGGCGCGTCCGCGTGCGCTTCACCGACGAGGACCGCCGGGCCGTGGCGCTCGCGACCTCGTCGGACCTCACGCCGCTCAAGCTGCCGCCAGGCGCGCGCGCCGCGACCGCCGTCGCGACGGCGCTCGACAGGGCGCTCGACGCGGGCGCGTCGCAGTCGCTCGATCAGATCCTCACGGCCGTCGCGGCGCGCACGCTCGGGGGCGCCGACGACCAGCGGTCGCCCCGCGCGCCCGGGCTGCTCGATCGCGTGACGCGGTCGCCCGGGATCTCCGCCGACGCGCTCGCGCTGGCGGGGTGGGTGTCGCCCTTCGGCGCGAACCGCAGCGGCTGGCTCGAGGCCGCGCGCGCCCGGGGCCTCGCCGAGAAGGACCGGGCCACCGCGGCGTTCGCGCAGCGCCGGCTGGTCGCCGCCCACCTCGCCTCGGAGCGGGTCGACTGGGCCGCGGCCGCGCTCCGCGAGGAGCCGCTGCGCGCGGCGCGCGATCCCGAGGCGCGCGTCCTCAGGGCGCTCGTCAAGAAGAAGCTCGCGACGGCGGGGCTCACGCGGGCCGGGCTCGAGGAGCTGCTCGCGGTCGAGCGCGAGCAGAAGGACCGGACGCCGGTCGTCGTCTGGCAGGAGATCGCGGCCGCGGCCCGGCTGGACCCGGCGCTCGAGCTGCGGGCCGCGCGCAGGCTCGCCGAGATCGCGCCCGAGTCGCGGGGCGCGCCCTACGTGCTCGCGTTCGAGCCCGACGGCGGCGCCGCGCTGGAGGTGGCGGCCGCCGGGGCGCTCGCGCAGCAGACGTCGGCCGAGGACGTCATCCGGATCGGCCGCGCGCTCCACGACGCGGGCCGCGTCGCGTGGGCGCGCGAGGTGCTGTCGTACGCGACGCAGGTCGCGCCGAACCAGCCCGCCGCGTTCCAGGCGCTCGCGGCGGTGCGGGAGGTCGGCGCGGGCGGCGCGGGCGCGCGGCAGCAGGCCAACGCCGCCGCGTCGCGCGTGGCCACGGCCGCGCTCGCGCGGGCGCGCGACCTCACGCCCGGCGATCCGTACCTCAAGGCCGAGCTCGCGCTCCGCCTCGGCGAGGGCTCGGCTGGCGCGCCGGGCCGGCAGCGCATGCGCGACGAGCAGCACCTCGTCGCGCCCGGCGTCTTCCTCGCGCGCGCCCGGCAGACCCCGGCGAAGAAGGGGGAGGTGGCCGACCGGCAGCTCCACTGGGTGCGCGTCGTGACGTACCACCCGGACAAGCGCGTCTCGCAGCTCATGCACTACGCGCGCGAGATCGTCATCGAGCCGCGCACCGATCAGGATCTCTACGAGCGCGACATCCCCGCCGAGGGGGAGGACACGGAGCTCCTGCTCGCGCGGGTCCACCGCAAGGACGGCACGGTGGCGCAGCCGGACGAGCAGGGCGCGGGCGGGCAGAAGCCGTTCGTGCGCTGGCCCGAGCTCAAGGCGGGGGACGTGGTGGAGGTCGCGGTGCGCTCGTGGACCCGGGGCCCCGTCGGCCGCCGGGGCGACGCGCCGTTCTACTTCATCGACTACGTCGGCTCGACCGACACGCGGCCGATCCTCTACAACGAGGTCGTCGTCGACTCGCCGGCGAGCGATCCCCTGGCGATCGACGTCCTGAACGGCAAGGCCGAGCGGGTGCTCAGGTCCGAGAAGGACGGCCGCCAGGTGACGCGGTACATCTGGGACGACCCGCCCGAGGTGCCCGAGGAGCCGCTCGCCCCGCACCTCGCGGAGGTGCTGCCGGTCGTCGTGGGCTCGACGTTCCACGGCTGGCACGACTTCCGGGAGTGGTACCGGGGCGCGGTCGCCGGCTTCATGGAGCCCGACGATCAGGTCCGCCGGCTCGCCGCGGAGCTCACCAAGGGCAAGGCCACGCGCGAGGCAAAGCTGCGGGCGCTCTTCGACTTCGTGGCGGACGACATCCGGTACGTGAACTTCGTGTCGGGCGAGTGGTGGCTGCCGAACCGCCCGCAGGAGCTCCTCGCGCGGCGCCAGGGTGACTGCGACGACAAGGCGATGCTGCTCATCACGCTGCTCAAGTCGATCGGCATCGAGGCGACGGAGGTGCTGGTGCAGACGCGCTACACGGGCCAGCCCTCGCTGCTCCGGAGCGAGGTGGCGGCGATCCCGGTGTTCGATCACGGCATCGCCTACCTCCCGGGCGCGGGCGGCGCGCCGGGCCTGTGGCTCGACGCGACGAGCCCGCAGAGCCGCCTGGGGCCGCTGCCGGCGATGGACGCGCGCACGCTGGCGCTGTTCGTCGACGAGGGGCCGCCGAAGATCGTGGAGACGCCGGCGAGCTCGCCCGCCGATCACGGCGTCGACGCCGAGTGGACGATCGCGCTGCTCCCCTCCGGCGCGGGCGAGCTCGCGGCGAAGGAGCGGCACATCGGCGACGCGGCGTTCGAGCTCCGGTCGAACCTGGCGGAGGCCGACGCGCGCGCGCAGTGGGTCGAGCAGTACCTCGCCTACGGCTGGTTCCCGACGGTCGACGTGAAGCCCAAGGTGGCGTTCCAGGCCGATCTCCCGCACGGCGCGGCGACGCTCGAGTACGAGGCGCGCTCCGAGGGGCTCGCCCGCCGCGAGGGCGCCGAGCTCTCCGTGCCGCTCTCGGGCGCGTCCACGATGACGTCGCAGCTCGCGCCGCTCGTGAAGCGCACGCTGCCGGTGGTCCTGCCGCCGAGCTTCGCGCCGCGGCACCACAGCCGGACGATCACGATCACCGCCCCGCCCGGGTACGCATTCGCCGAGCTCCCGCCGGGCGGCGACGAGAACGGCGGCGCGTTCGGGCGGGCGACGATCTCCTTCGCGAAGGTGCCCGGCAAGAACGCCGTGGTGGTGAAGGAGCGCGTGATCCTCGATCAGTCAACCATCCCGGTGGCGCAGTACGCCGCCTGGCGCGGCTGGCTGCAGCGGGTCGACGGGCTCCTGCACCGGATGGTGCGGCTCGCGCCGGTCGCGCCCGCGAGCAAGCAGGCGCGCAGCGCGCCGGACACCGGGGCGGGCGGCGGCGCCGGCGCGCCGCCGCGGGCGCGCGGCGCGATCCGCTGACGAGCGGCTTCGCCCCTCTCGCGCCGGCGGCACGCCAGGCGCTTGCTCGTCCGCTCGCGGCGGCGATCGGCGATCCCGCGCGCCGCGTCCACCCGCCGGCCACGCGCGCCGTCTCGGTTGGTACCGTTCTGGCTACCCGCGCCCTGGCGTACGCACGCACAACCCCGAACGCGCTGCCCAGGGGAGGGACTCGCCATGTCGCTCGAAGAGTACCGACGCCCGCGAATGATCGTTCTTAGCCCGCGCTCGACCGCTTATGACGCCGTGAGGGCGATGATGGACAACCACGTCGGCGCGGTCCTGGTCCACGACGGCCAGCGCCTCGCCGGCATCGTGACCGACCGCGATATCGCGCTGGAGATCGTGGCAGGCGACCTCGACGCGCGCAGCACGATGCTGCGCGACATCATGTCGGACGAGATCGCGACGCTCGAGCTCGACGCGTCGATCGACGACGCCGTGCGCACCATGCGCGATCATGCGTGTCGGCGCGTGCCGGTGACCGAGCAAGGGCGGCCCGTCGGCCTCGTGACCCTCGACGATCTGCTCGCCGATGGGGTCATCGACGCGGAGGCCGCCGGCTCCGTCGTGAAGGCGCAGCTCGAGGTGGCCGCCCGGTTCAAGCCGGAAGGCGCGCTGCACCCCGAGGGGACCGCGCGCCCGGAGCGCTCGCACGGCCGCGTGCGCGCCCTCACCCGGCGCAAGGCGCGCGCCGACAGCGCTTACGGACGGCTGATCCACGCCGTCGAGCGCCACAGCGGCCTCCAGCAGCGCGACCGCGCGGAGCTCGCGCTGCAGATCGTCCTCGGCTGCCTCTGCCGCAGGGTGACGCCCCAGGAGGCGCGGCACCTCGTCGCGCAGCTGCCCTCGAAGCTCCACCCGTCGCTCGATCCGTTCCTCGACGGGCCGGACAAGCGCATCACGACGGCGACCATCGAGGCCGACGTCGCGCGCGAGCTGCGCATGGACCGCGAGGCCGCCGGCTTCGTGCTGCAGGCGATCTGCGAGGCCGTCGCGGACAGCGTGTCCGCGGGGGAGATCGAGGGGTTCCGCGGTCAGCTCCCGCTCGACATGAAGGACCTGTTCCCGCCGACCCCGCTCCGCCGGGCCGTCTGAGCGGGGATCGGCCCGGCGCGACGAGGCCGCGCGCCGCGCTCCACCTACGCTTGCGGCCAGACCACGCCGCGGGCGCGCAGATCGGCGACCGTGTCCGCGAGGGTCTCGAGCGGGTCGCGCGGCGTCCAGCCGAGCTCGCGCCGGGCCTTCGTCGCGTCGAGGTACCAGAAGTGCTGGCCCATCTCGGCCGACACGGGATCGACCGGCAGATCGAACGGCAGCCGCTTCCGCGCCTGCTCGATGAGGTGCGCGCCCGCCTTCGCGAGCGCGATGCTCCGCGGCAGCCGCAGGGCGGGGGCCGGGACGCCCGAGATGCGCGCGAGGCGGCGGAAGAAGACCTCCAGGCTCATGTTGGCGGCGCCGAGCAGGTAGCGCTCGCCCGGGCGGCCCTTGTCCATCGCCAGCGCCATGCCCTGGGCCGCGTCGCGGGCGTCGACGAAGGAGAGGCCGCCCGCGGGGGTGAACGGGAGCCGGCGCTCGAGGAAGCTCACGATGTCGCCGGTCGAGGCGCCGTGGACGTCGCCCGGGCCGAGCAGGATGCTCGGGTTGACGGCGACGACCTCGAAGCCGGGCCCGCTGCGATCGAGCGCCGCGCGCTCGGCGTACAGCTTCGAGCGGTAGTAGGGCCAGCCGGCGATGAGGTCGATCGGCGTCGCCGCCGCCTCGTCGCGGACGTCGTTCGGGTCCTTGCTGACCGCGACGACGCCGCTCGTGCTCGCGATCACCGCGCGCTTCACCCCCGCGTCGCGGCAGGCGTCGAGGGTGATCTTGGTCCCCTCGACGTGCGTCCGGTAGAGCGCCTCGGCGTCCTCGCGGCGCCGCGAGACGCGCCCGGCGCAGTGGAAGACCCCGTCGCAGCCCTCGGCGGCGCCGCGCACCGACGCCGCGTCGAGGATGTCTCCGCGGCGGAGCTCCACGCCCTGCGCGGCGAGCGCGGGCGCCTCTGCCCGGCAGAGCGCCACCACGTCATGGCCACCCCCACGGAGCGCCGTGACGAGGTGCGATCCCAGGAAACCGGTCGCGCCGGTGACGAGATAGCGGCTCATGCGAGGTCGAAAACCTTCTGGAAGGTCTGCAGGAGGGAGATGTCGTTCGATTTCACGAGGCCCGTCATGAACTCCATCGGGCTCGGCGTGTAGGCCTCGCGGACGATCTTGGTGAATATCTCGGGCGTGGTCTTGAGGACACAGTCCGCTTGCTGGCTTGGCTTACCGATCCGCGCCTCGCAGCTGGCCGCGTCGATCCGCAGCGTCCACTTCGCCTCGTCCTCCGTGCCGAGCGTCACGTAGTAGGTGATCGGCTGGGCGACCCGCCCCGCCACGTATTTCGACTCGAGCTCGCGGAACAGGAGCGTGAGCGGGTGCTCCTTGGCGGTGGTGGCGGCCTGATCGATGCTCTCGACCCGGCTCAGATCCAGGGCGCCGCCCTCCTTGAGCTTGATGACGGCGAGCTGCGTGAGCTCCGCGACCTTGCGGCAGGCCACCGCGTACTTCATCCCGGCGGTGAGCCGCCGGAGGTCGCCGATCGCGAGCGGCGGCCCGATGCGCGCGACGAGGTCGCGGCGGATCGGGACGGTGCGCCCCTTGGGGAGCGCCTCGAAGGTGCCGCCCAGGTAGAGGGGCAGGATGTCGACGTTGTGGGTGAGCGCGAGGTGCCCGATCGCCGGCTTGAACTCGAGGATGCCGCCGTCGGGGCTGCGCGTGCCCTCCGGGAAGAGGAGCACCGTCCGCCCGCGGTCCAGGATCTCGCCGGTCTGGCGCAGCGCCGTGCGGAGGCCGCCCTTGCGGTCGAAGGGCGCGAGGTTCGTGAGGTTCTCGAAGTAGGCGCGCCGCCAGCGGTTGCCCTCGAAGAAGTAGTCCTGCGCGGCCAGCGAGACGAGGCCGTCCCCGTAGCTGCCCAGCGCGAACTTCACGAGGCCCATGTCGAGGTGGCTCGCGTGGTTCGAGACGACGATCGTGTTGCGGTTGTGCGGGATGAACGCGCGCCCGTAGACCTTCGGGCGCATGACGTTCCCGTAGAAGCCGGACTGGACCTTGTTCATCCAGTGCTTGGCGAAGTCGGCCACCGGGCGGGGGATGTGGATCGGCTCGTCGCCCGCGCTGTGCGCCTTCGGCTCCGCGGTCGCCGCGCCGGCGTCCTGCGCGACGGCCGCCGCGCCCGCGCCGGCCGCGGCGGCCTCGGCGGCGAGGCGCGTGACGATCGCCTTCACCTCGGAGCGCTTCACCTGGCCGGACGCGGTGCGGGGCAGGTCGGCGTCGTCGAGGTGGACGGCCATGGGGTGGCACGGCTTGGGCAGCGCCTGGATCGCCGTCCGGAGCGCGTCGAGCGCGCGCTCGTGCTGCGCGGCCCGCGCGAGCGCCGGGTCGCCCTCGCCGTCCTTCGCGCCCGGCGCGGTGGGGACGGCGAGGCAGGCGACCTGCTCGCCGCCGCGGCCGTTGTCGATCCCGACGATGGCGAGCTCCTTGACGTGCTCGATCTTGCCGAGCATTCGCTCGATGTCGGCCGGGTACAGGCTCTCGCCCTTCGCCGCGCTGATGACCTCGCTCTGCCGGCCGACGAGGACGAGCCGCCCTTGCTTGTCGAGCTTGCCGAGATCGCCCGTGCGGAGCCACCCGTCCGCGTCGAGGGCCGCCTGGGTCGCGTCCGGGTCGTCGGCGTAGCCCTTCATGACGTTGGGGCCGCGCGCGAGCACCTCGCCGACGCCGTTCGCGTCCGGGTTCGCGATCTTGATCTTCACCCCGGGGATCGGCTTGCCGACGTTCCCCGGGCTCGCCGCCGGCGAGGGCTTGGTGACGGTCAGGAGCGGCGCCGCCTCGGTCAGGCCGTAGCCCTCGGCGAGCGGCAGGCCGAGCCCCTTGAACACGGCGGCCGTGTCCCTGGGGAGCGCCGCGCCGCCCGAGATGAGGAAGCGGACGTTGCCGCCGAGCGCGTCGTGGACGCTGCCGAAGAAGAGGCGCCCCGCGTTCAGGCCCAGGCGCTTGCCGAGCATGCGGTTCAGCTCCATGGCCCAGCTGAACGCGGTGGCCGCGGCGGGCCCCTGCTCCTTCACCCTGGCGACGATCTGGCGCTCCAGCATCTGCCAGAGCGCGGGCACGCCGACCATCGCCGTGACGCGCGCCTTCTTCAGCCCGTCGCTCACCCGATCGGCCGAGACCTCGTCGAGGTAGATGATCCGCGCGCCCTGCGACAGCGGCAGGAGCAGGCCGCAGGTGACCTCGAAGGTCTGGTGGAGCGGCAGCACGCTGAGCACGCGGTCGCTCGCCTTGAGCGGGAACAGCGGCGCCAGCGAGGCCAGCAGCGCCGTGAAGTTGCCGTGCGTCAGCAGCACGCCCTTCGGCTCCCCGGTCGTGCCGCTCGTGTAGACGACGCTCGCGACGTCCTGGCTGCCCACGCGCACGTCCGGGGGCGCGAGCCCGTCGCCGGAGGCCGGGCCCAGGTCGGGCACCTGGCCCTCGGCGAACCCGACCATGTCGAAGGCGTGAAGGTTCGGCAGCGCCGCGCGCACGTCGGCGCCGAGCCTCTCCGCCACGCCGCCGTCCCAGAGGACGACCTTCGCCGTCGACGAGCGGAGGACGTCCGCGAACGCCTTCGCGTCGAGCCCGGGATCGATCGGGACGGCGACGGCGCCTGCGCGGAGGATGCCGAAGTAGGCGACGGGCCACGCCGGCTGGTTCGCGCCGGAGAGCGCCACGCGATCGCCGCGGCGGACGCCGAGCGCGGCGAGGCGCGCGGCGGTCATGCAGGCCGCGTCGCGGAGCTCGCGGTAGCTCGTGCGCGAGAGCCCGTCCTGCTCGAACCGCTGCACCGAGAGCGCGTGATCGAAGCGCTCGGCGACCTCGTCGAGCAGGTCGACCAGGCTGTCGTAGGGCCGGAGCGGCTTGATCTCCCGGCGGAGCATCTCCTCCATGAGCGGGAAGGCCCACTTCTCCAGGCCGGGGAGGTGGACGTTCCAGATGTAGTCACGCCAGTCGATCTTCTCGGGGGCCCAGACGAAGCGCGCCCGCTCCTCGGGGGGCATGCGGGCCATCGCCGCGCGCGTGTTGGCGCAGGAGTAGACCCAGTCGCCCTCGGCGACGAACGGCATGAAGACCTCGAGGAGCGTGGCCGTCTTCTGCTCGGTCCTGGCGGCGTTCTCGAGCGCGGCAGCCGCCGGCTTGAGGAGGGCCGCGGCGGGGCCGACGCTCGCCGTCTTGAGCAGGCCGCCCAGGCCGCGGAGCGCGCCCTCGATGGCGCGCGCGCCGTGCGCGCCGTACTGCTGCCGGGTCAGCCCGCGCGGCTCGAACCGGGATGACACGACGTCGAAGAGCGAGGTCTTCTTCCCCTCGAACACCTGCCGCCGCTTGTAGAGCCCGGCGAGCTCCAGGTAGCGCGTCACGCGGCAGCCGTTCGTGTCGGTCGATCCGTACTGGTACACCGCGGGCGCGCGGCCCTCGATGAGCTCGCAGAGCGAGGCGATCATGCCGCTCGCGGTCATGTCGACCGGGATGAGGTCGAGCCGCACGTCGTGGTCGCCCGGGAACTGCACCTGCCCCTTCGAGGCGAGGTAGAGGTACGGCGCCGAGGTGTTGATCCCCTCGTTCCAGCCGGTGAACGGGAACTCGACGGCGGTCTCGACGACGGCGGGGCGGACGATGGTGAAGGGCAGCCCGGAGCTCGCGAGGACCTGCTCGCCGATGCTCTTCGTGTAGGTGTAGATGTTGGTCCACCCCCAGAAGAGCGCGCGCTCCTTGCCGGCCTCGATGAGCCGGTCCTTGATGAACTTGCGCTTCACCCTGGCGAGCTCGTTCTCGAGCGCGCTGCCCCGGCACGGCTCGCTGCGCGCGGCCAGGTTGGCCTTGGCCTCGTCGAGGAAGGCGCTCTGCCGGAAGGCGTCCTCGCACCGCTGGCGCGCCTGCTGCACGAGGTCGAGGCACTCGCTGATCTCGCGCTGCGGATCCCAGTGCGACCGATCGAGGGTCCGCTTCGGGCAGGCGGCGCCGAACCACGTCTCGCCCGCGGCGCGGGGGAAGGGGATCTCGGACGGGTGGTTCTCCTCGATGAGCCCGGAGCGGTAGCCTGCGACGAAGCAGGTGCTCGTGTGCATCACCTTGGCCCCGAGGGTCCGCGCGAGCTCGACGAGGTTGCTGATGCCGAACGCGTTGACCTCGAGCGCCTCGTCGAGCGGCGGGTTGAAGTCGACGACGCCGGCCACGTTCACGACCGCGGCGATGTTGCCCGTGAGCTCACCCACGCGGTCGCCCAGCCCGAGCAGCGGCAGGCCGACGTTGCCGTTCATGGGCGTGATCTTCTGCCGCAGGTACTCCTCGAAGGCGGGCCCGGGGTACTGCTCGCGGATCGGGTCGAAGACCGGCGAGGTCACGATCTGCGACCAGAAGCGCTCCTCCGGCGACTGGTTCTCCTTGGCCCGGACGAGCAGGTAGATGTGGGCGATCTCCGGGAACCTCGCGAGCAGCATGGCCAGCCAGACCTTGCCGAGGAAGCCGGTCCCTCCGACCACCACGAGCCGCTTGCCCGAGAGCACGTGCGACGGCACCAGCGGCGGGGCCGCCGCGGTTTCCTCGCCCTTGGCCCCACCCGGCGACCCCGGCGCTGCCTCTCCGGCGCCGGCCCCGTTCGTAACACCCATATGGCTCATCGAGACTCCAGGAAGGCCGCTCAATTCGCGCCTGGGCAGGAACGCGTCAAGGGTGAGGTGCCGCGAACCGGGGTTCGCGCCCTGCCGGCATGCGGTTTGCTCGATTTGCTCGCGGAATCGGGGTCATCGCAGGGGGACGGACGAGGCGGCCCGGGCGTTGCCCTTCTGCGTGAGGGCGCCCGGGTGCGCGCGGATGGCGGGGGCCGTGGCAGATCCGGTGGGCTCGGGGCAATGCCTTGCCGGCGGCGGGGAAGCGCCCCAAGCAGTGCGGCCCATGATCTTCGGCGCGCACGAGTCCGTGGCTGGCGGCCTTCACCGCGCGATCGCGCTGGCGGGGGAGGACCGCTGCGAGGTGGTGCAGATCTTCACCAAGGTCTCGGGCCAGTGGCGGGAGCCGGCGCTGAGCGCGGAGCAGATCGCCGCGTTTCGCGCCGCGCGCGCGGCGTGGGCCGGCGCGGGCGCGGGCGTGGGCCGAACACTCGCCCACGCGAGCTACCTCATCAACCTGTGCGCTGACGACGCCGCGATCCTCGAGCGCTCGCGGGAAGCGCTGTTCCAGGAGCTCGCGCGGTGCGACGCGCTCGGGATCGACTTCGTGGTGTTCCATCCGGGCGCGCACCGCAGCCTCGGCGAGGAGGCCGGCCTCGACCGCATCGGCGAGAGCCTGTCGATCGTGCTCTCTCGCGGGAAGGGGCTCCGCGCGCGGCTGTGCATCGAGAACACGGCCGGGCAGGGGTCGACCCTCGGCGACCGCGTCGATCAGATCGCCGCGATGATCGAGCGCGCCGGGCCGGAGGGGTCGCGGCTCGGGGTCTGCATCGACACGCAGCACGCCTTCGCGGCGGGGCACGACCTCCGGAGCGAGGCCGGCTACGAGCGGTTCTGGAGCGACTTCGGCCGGCTGCTCGGGCTTCATCGGCTGCAGTGCATGCACGTGAACGACTCGAAGGCGGCGCTCGGCCAGCGGGTCGATCGGCACGAGCGCGTCGGCGACGGGGAGATGGGGCTCGCGCCGTTCTGGCGCCTCGCGAACGACGCGCGGCTCGCGCGCGTCCCGGCGGTGATCGAGCTGCCGCCGCTCTCGAAGGAGCGGCGCGGCTACCTGGAGGAGATCGCGCGGCTGCGCGCCCTCGAGGGCGCGGCGGAGCCGGTCACCCTGCCCGGTGCGGCACCCGGACGCCCTTCTCCTCCGCCACGCGGCACGCCGTCTCGTAGCCCGCGTCGGCGTGCCGGATGATCCCCATCCCCGGATCGATGGTGAGCACCCGCTCGAGCCTCTGCCGAGCGGCCTCGGTGCCGTCGGCGACGATCACCATCCCGGCGTGCAGCGAGTTGCCGATCCCGACGCCGCCGCCGTGGTGGAAGCTCACCCACGACGCGCCGCCCGCCGTGTTCGCGAGCGCGTTGAGGATCGCCCAGTCGGCGATCGCGTCGGAGCCGTCCTTCATCGCCTCCGTCTCGCGGAACGGCGACGCGACCGACCCGCAGTCGAGGTGGTCGCGCCCGATCACGATCGGCGCCTTCACCCGGCCGGCGCGGACGAGCTCGTTGAAGGCGAGCCCGACCTTCGCGCGATCGCCGTAGCCGAGCCAGCAGATCCGCGACGGGAGCCCCTGGAACGCGATCTTCTGCTCCGCGAGCTCGATCCAGCGGCGGAGATCGGCGTCGCCCGGGACCGCCTCGAGCACCGCGCGGTCGGTGGCGAGGATGTCCTCGGGATCGCCCGAGAGCGCGACCCACCGGAACGGGCCCTTGCCCTGGCAGAACAGCTCGCGCACGTACGCCGGCACGAAGCCGGGGATCGCGAACGCGTCCTCGGCGCCCGCCTCCATCGCGCAGGTGCGGATGTTGTTGCCGTAGTCGAAGACCTCGGCCCCGCGCCGCTGCATCGCGAGCATCGCCTCGACCTCCCTCCGCATCCCCGCCTTCGCGCGCGCGACGTACTCCACGGGATCGCGGGCGCGGAGCTCCGCCGCCTGCTCGAGCGTGAGCCCCGGCGGGACGTAGCCGACGAGCGGATCGTGCGCCGCGGTCTGCTCGGTGACGAGGTCGGGCGTGACGCCGCGGCGCACGAGCTCCGGGTAGACGTCGGCGGCGTTGCCGCAGAGGGCGATCGAGCGCGGCGCCCCGCGCTGGACGCTCTCGAGGACGGCGTCGAGGGCGCGGTCGAGATCGTCGATGCGCTCGTCGACGTAGCGGGTGCGGAGCCGCTTCTCGATGCGCGCCGGGTCGATCTCGACGCCGAGGCAGGCCATGCCCGCCATGGTCGCGGCGAGCGGCTGCGCGCCGCCCATGCCGCCGAGCCCCGCGGTGAGCACCCAGCGCCCGCCGCCCGGGGCGCGCGCCGCGTGCGCCTTCCGCGCCGCGACGAACGTCTCGTAGGTGCCCTGCACGATGCCCTGCGAGCCGATGTAGATCCAGGAGCCCGCGGTCATCTGCCCGTACATGGTCAGGCCGAGCGCCTCGAGCCGGCGGAACTCGTCCCACGTCGCCCACCGGCCCACGAGGTTCGAGTTCGCGAGCAGCACGCGGGGCGCGTCCGGGTGCGTGCGGAAGCGGCCCACCGCCTTGCCCGACTGCACGAGGAGCGTCTCGTCGTCCGCGAGCTCCCGGAGCTCGCGGACGATCACGTCGAACGCCTCCCACGATCGCGCCGCCTTCCCGGTGCCGCCGTAGACGACGAGATCGTCGGGGCGCTCCGCGACCTCCGGATCGAGGTTGTTGTGGAGCATCCGGAGCGCGGCCTCCTGGATCCACCCCTTGCAGCTCCGCTCGCTTCCCCGCGGCGCGCGCACCACCCGGGCCCCCTGCTCTCCGGTCGTCATGCTGTCGTGTACTCCACCCGGTCCTGATCGACCAGGAGGCGCGGCGTGCGCCGCGCCGCGCGGCGAGGCGCACGCCGCCGCGCGACGCGACCCTGCTCGATCCTCTCCGGGGCAGCCGGCTTCGTCCGAACCGGAGTATGCTTGCTCGGGGCGCGCGCAGCGCCCGTGTGTCCGGGAGAATCCATGATCTCGACGATCCGTTCGGCCCTCGCGCGTTGCCCGGTCCGGGCCCTCCAGCTCGCAGCCCTGGCGCTCACCCTCGCGACAACGGGGTGCGACAAGGTCGGGTGCTTCGAATACACCGAGATCGAGTGGACCGAGAACGGGCGGGCATGCCCCTCCCAGGACGAGGCGCTCGCCTATTTCGGAAGCGACTCGTGCGGCGGCGAGGTCGCGTCGGTCGACAGCGAGGCCGAGTACGACGGCGATTACTGCTGCTACGACATCACCAAGCGCGACGAGTACGGGGGCACCTGCACCTCGCCTGGCGGGCGCATCTCGCCGCCGCAGCCGGCGCCCGCCCCGTCTCCGCCGAACTGAGCCGGCGCTCCGGACACCCCCCGCGCCCGCGCATCGCGGGCCTCGCGTGGCGCCGCCTCCGCCCTCGTTCATCGGTCTAGAGCTCGTCCAGCGCGTTCCTGTCGAGCTCCTCTAGAGCTCGTCCAGCGCGTTCCTGTCGAGCTCCTGGAGCGCCGCGAGATCCCGCGACGCGAGCTCCTCCACGTCGCCGGGAGCCTCGCGCGGATAGGCCAGCGTGAGCTCGCCGTCGTGGACGTAAAGGTGCTGGCTGTCGATGCACCCGTGCGCGCCTCCGGCCGCGTGGAGCGCCGCGATGGCCTCGCCGAGGCGCGCGCGCTGGGCCCTGGTCAGCGCGCGCGCCTCGTCGGCGAGCGCGCGGCCCTGGGGCAGCGCCACCCAGACCTCGCCGCTCGCGAGATCGACCCGGAGGACGGACGTCAAGGCCGCGTGGCCGGCGCGCGCGAAGGCCCGGGCCCGGGCGAGGGTCGCGTCGTCGAGCTGGAGCACGAGGACGTCGCGATCGAGCCAGGCGTCGTGCCAGCGCCCCTCCGTGTCCCGGCTGTCGCCGACCTCCAGGGTCGCCGCGAGCCGGGCCGCCGTCGCCGGCGGCGCGTCGCTCGATCGGGGCCGGCCGCTCCCGCGCGACCGCCGCGGCCGCGGGCGCTCTGGCCAGGCCATCGCGGTGATCGCGCGCCGCGCCTCGAACGCGTCGGCCGGGCGCGCGGCGGGGTCCTCCGCGAGCAGCGCCGCCACGGCCGCGTCGTGGGCCGCCGTGAGGTCCGGATGGACCTCGCTCGGCGCGGGATCGAGCCGCCCGCGCACGGCGGGGGCGGGCGGCTCTCCGGTGAGCAGCTCGGCGAGCACCGCGCCGACGCCGTACAGATCGCTCGCCAGCGTCGCCGGTCGGCCCATGCGCTGCTCCGGCGACATGTACGCGAACGTCCCGATCGCGCCCGCCGTGGCGGTGGACGAGAGATCGCCGAGGTGCGCCGCGCCGAAATCCGCGAGGTGAGCCGTCCCGATCTCGTCGAAGAGCACGTTGCTCGGCTTCACGTCGCGGTGGAGGATGCCGAGGCGGTGCGCCTCGCCGAGCGCGGAGAGGAGCGCGCCCGCGATCTCGACGGCGCGCGCTGGCGTGACCGGCTCTCCCCGCAGCCGCTCGATCAGGGACCCGCCCGTCATCCAGGCGAGCACCATGGCCGGCCCTTCGGGGTGGTACGCGCGGAGCGCGACGACGTTCGGGTGCCGGAGCTGGGCGAGGGCGCGCGCCTCGCGCTCGAACCGGAGGAGCGCGTCGCGGCCCGCTCCGAACGCCGCGCCCGCGAAGATCTTCACGGCGACGCGCTCCGCCGTGATCCGGTCGCGCGCCTCCACCACGCGCGCGTGGGGCGTGGCCGTGACCTCGCGCAGGGTCTCATAGCGCCCGAAGAGGAGCGGCCCGACGGGCGCGGGGCCCGCGGGAGGAGCGCCCGCGGCGGCGCTGCCGGGAGCGGCGCCTCGCGACGAGAGCGCCTCCTGGCCGGGCGGATCGAGCCGGGCGAGCTCGTCGCGGACGGTCCGCGCGGCGTCCTCGAGCCCGAGCTCGCTCAGGCAGCGGCCGAGCAGCGGCAGCGCGCGGGCCCGCTCGGCGGCGGCGGGCGGCAGCTGCTGCAGCGCCCGCACGGCGGCCTCGGTGCGGCCGTGGCGCGCGAGCAGCTCGCCCAGCGCGAGCCACGCCGCCGCGTCGCCCGGGCGGCGGCGGAGCGCGGCCTCGAGCACCCGCGCGCCGTCGGCGGGGCGGCCGGCGAGCTCGAAGCTCTCGGCGGCGCGGCACGCGTCGTGGGCCGCGGTGAACGCCTCCGCGGCCGCCGCGTGAGCGCCGAGCGCCGCGAACAGCGCGCCCGCGTGGCGCGAGAACCCGCGCGCCGCGAGGTCGGCGGCGGCGCGCAGCGCGGCGTCCCGGGGCGACGTGGCGGCGATCCGCTCGAGCGCCTCGCGCGCGAGCGCCTCGTCGCCGCCGAGCGCGGCCATCAGCGCGGCGCGGGCCGGGTCCCCGGCTGCCAGCGCCTCCCGGGCCGCGCCGGCGAAGTCGCAGACGCGCTCGAGCAGCTCGGAGGCGCCCGCGTGATCGCCGGCCGCCGCGAGGAGCGCGGCGCCGCGGTCGCGCTGCCCGATCGCGGCGAGCTCGGCCGCGCGACGTCGCAGATCCTCGTACGCCACGCCGATGTCGGTCGGAGCGCCGTCAGCGCGCGGCGATGCGCGCTCGGCCGTTCACGGAGAGGTCGAAGCGCACCTCGCCGAGGTCGATCCCCGACGTGTTGATCGGCACCTGCCGCGTCCGGTGAACGGCGAGCGTCGCGTTCGCCGGCAGAGGCCCGAGCGTCGATGGATCCAGCAAGGAGCCCGGGATCACGCCCCGCCCGGTGTCCTTGAACGCGCACCGCACGGTCGCGCCGTGGGCCGAGGTCACGTCGACGTAGATGATGTCCCGCGTCCGTCCGGCCCCGCCGCCCTCGTCCGCGCGCCACTGCACGACCGCGCCGACCCCTGCGTCGAGATCGACGCCGTCGGCCAGCTCGGCGTCGCCGATGCGCACCTCCTCGGGACCCGCGGGGGCATCGGCCTCGAACGCGAACCGGTCGAGCTGCCCGGAGCCGGAGCTCTCGAACACGTACCGCGCCGGCGCAGGAAGATCGCTGGTGGCGTCGCGCGACGTGTAGAACACGCCGAAGACCAGGGCGCCCACGTCCGGGAACGCGCGGGCGGCGAGGGGCATCTCGGTGCTCTCGGTCTTCATCGTCACGTCGCCCGCGTCGAGGAGCTCGATGGGGCTGAGCGAGCTGAAGCTGCTCGCCTCGTCGTCGGCGGCGGGCGAGAGGACCATGCAGCTGCCGGCGGAGGGGAGGACGAACGGCTTCCCGACGGCCCCCTCGGCGAGCTCGGGATCCATCGCGGACGAGAGCCGCATGAACTTCGCCAGCACGTTCGTGACCGCCCCCGCGCCCTCGGCGCCCGCGCTCGGCAGCGCGGCCTCGTCGAGCTCACCGGATGTGGTGGCCGCGGCGGCGTCCCGGCTCAGGTTGATCGCGCGCTCGACGCGCACGACCCCCTGGGTGACCACCCCGTTGACCTCCGTCGCATCGCCCGCGACAGGCGCCGAACAGCCGACGAGAGCCGCACCGGCGAGCAGGCATGAGGTGGCGAGGGCGCCGTGGGGACGCATAGATCCGAGTCTAAGACGGGTCCTCCGGCCGGGCAAGCGCCTGTGCTTGCCACCGGAAATGGCAGGGAATCCGTATCCTTGCGTTTTGCTACGTTTTGCGCGCTTTGCCGCGGCTTGTCACGCGTGGTTACGCGTGGTTACGCTCCGACGTCGTGCTTGACGACGTTGCAACGTCGTTGCGTTTGTTTCGACCGTGTCAGAAGGTGACCGTGAGGCCGCCGCCCGGGGCGACGGTGCCCTGATCGATCGCGACCGGATCGCCGGCGATCTCGCCCTCGGCGTGGTGGTAGGTCGCGCTGGCCTCGATCGCGACGTGCACATGGCGGAAGCCCGCGCGGATGCCCAGCACGAACCCGAGCTGGAGATGCTGGCCCGACGCGTCGACGAGCGGTCCTCGGAGCGCCGCTCCGGCGGCGGGCAGCCGCACCTCGCCGCCGAGGAGCTCGAAGCCGAGCCGGGGACCGAACCAGAGCGCGTAGAGATCCGCGTCCGACCGGAAGCCGAGCAGGAGAGGGACGTCGAGCCCTGCGCCGTGGACGTCGATCCCCTCTGCGGTGGGGCCCGGCCCGCCCGCGAGCAGCGCCGAGGCGCCGAGGCCGATCGACAGGGCCGCGTCGCCGAGCGGGAATGCGTGGCGCCCGTCGAGCCGGATGGCTCGCCCCGTGTACGTCAGCCCCGCTTCGTTCTCGCCCGCGATCCCGACGCGGGCGCTGGCCCAGGGCGCGACGCCGGGCGACACGGTGATCTCGGAGAGCTTTCGCCGCGCGGCGCCCTCCGCCGTCGCCGGGCCTGTGGCGCTCGCCCCTGCGTCCGCCGCTCCGGCGACGACCATGTCACCCGACAGGCCGCCGCCGAGGCGCACGGCGCCCGGACGGAGGACGTGGGCCGGGTGGAGCAGCGGACCGCTGCCATGGCAGCCCGCGCAGGCACCCGCGAGGACCACTGCGGCCCAGCGCCGGATCACGGTGTGACCCGGGCGCCGCATCGAACCGACGGTGCCGGCGGAGGCATGGGAAGCGCGGCCGCAGAGGCGACGCGATCGTGCGCGAAGAGGCGCGCTACTTGCGGAAGCGCGAGGGGTAGTCGTTGGCGGCGGCCCGCTTCTTCAGCTCCCCATCGTCGGGGTGCAGCCTGACGGCGCGCGCGATGAGGACCTCCTCGGTTTCCACGATCTGCGGGTTGGGCAGGCAGCACTCGACCGGGCATACGGCCTGGCACGCTTCGTGATCATAGAAGCCGACGCATTCGGTGCAGAGCTCCGGATCGATCACATAGATCTCGTCGCCCTCGCTGATGGCTTCGTTCGGGCATTCGGGCTCGCAGGCGCCGCAGTTGATGCAGTCTTCGGTGATGTAAGTCGCCATGGCCTTCGCTTCGTTCTCCGGGGTCACCCCGGTCCGCTCGTTTGTAGAGGCCTGACCGCAAGGTGTCAATTCGGGCGGAAGCCAGCGCCGGTTCCGGGACGGCATCGTGGGCGTCGTGGGCCTGCGCTTGCGCGCGGGCGCCCCCGCCGGTACTAAGCGCCCTCCTCGATGCTCCGCCTCACCGAGCCCGCCCTCCTGCTCGTCGTCCTTGGCGCCTCCTCGCTGCTCGCCGGATGTGGCCCCCAGATCGGCGATCCGTGCACCTCGTCGCTCGATTGCGTGCAGGCAGAGCAGCAGCTCCTCTGCGATGGGACGCAGCCTGGCGGCTACTGCACGGTCTTCAACTGCGAGCCGGACAGCTGCTCCGGGAGCAGCGTCTGCGTCGCGTTCAACCCGGTGATCGATCCGGCGTGCAGCGAGCTCGAGAACGTCCGCTGGCCGCGCTTCGAGCGGACCTTCTGCATGGCCACCTGCGATGAGGACGACGACTGCCGCAAGGGCTACTCGTGCGTCGCGCTGGGCAACATCCAGGAGGCCGCCGGGATAGCGCCGGGCGAGCGCAACGCCGCGATCGTCGACGCCAGGCCGGACGGCTCGAGGGCTTGCCTGCCGAACCCGCCGTCTGCGTCGAGCGTCGCCAGCGAGCCGCCGGGCGGCGTCGAGAGCGAGCCTGGCGTGTGCAGGGCCGCTCCTGAACAGACGGAGGAATGGACCCCCTACACGCCGGAGGCCTCGGGCGCAGGAGGCGCCGGCGGCGCTGGAGGGTCGGGTGGTGCGGGAGGCGCCGGCGGCTCGGAGGGCGAAGGCGGCTCGGGCGGCGAAGGTGGCGGCTCGGGCGGCGCTGGCGGTTCGGGTGGCGCTGGCGGCGGCGGCTCGGGCGGCGAAGGTGGCGGCTCGGGCGGCGCTGGCGGCTCGGGCGGCGGCTGAGCGCCGCTCCGTGCGGCCCGGCTTTGCGCATCGACCGTGCTAGCGTTGGCCGCGTGTTCGGACCGGCCCCCGCGAAAAGGACGCTCGAGGCTGCGCTGCGCGACGTCGCTTCGCAGAAGCCCGCCGTGCGCGCGGAGGCCGTGAGCGACCTCGTCCCGTACGCCGCGACGGCACGGGAGCAGGTCGTGCGCGCGATCGAGGGCGTGCTGCGCGTCGATGAGCACGCGGCGGTCCGCGCGGCGGCGGCCATCGGCCTCGCCGACACGAAGGCCGTCGAGGCGCTCCCGGCCCTGCTCCTCGCCGTCGAGGACGCGGATCCCTACGTCCGGCAGATGGCGATCACGGCGCTCGGGGAGATCGGCGACATGCGGGCCACGGGCCGGCTCCGGCGCGCCCTCTCGGACGAGCGGCCCGAGGTGCGGTTCCAGGCGGTGATCGCGTTCCCGCGCGTCTGCGCCCAGCAGGCCGACGCGATCGAGGCCGTCATGCAGGCCACCCACGACGACGACCCGCTCGTCTGCCACATCGCGCTGCGGATGTTCGAGGAGCTGGGTGAGTCCAGCGGCGAGCTGCCTCCGTCGGCCATGGAGCGGGCCCGCGCGCTGCTCGGCCACGCGTCCCCGCTCGTCCGGGCGGCGGCGGCGGTCGTCACCGCGCGCTTCGGCGATCCGGTGGGCCACCCCGTGCTCGCCGAGATCGTGGGAGGAAAGCTCGACGGGGTCGATCGCGAGGACGAGGCCGCGGCCATCGAGCTCTGCGGCGAGCTCGGCCTCGCCGCTTCGCGGAGCGCCCTGGAGCGGCGCGCGTTCGGGCTCAGGCTCGGCTTCGGCCGCGATCCGCTGCGCTGGCACGCGCGCGTCGCGCTCGCGCGGATGGGCCACGAGCGGGCCATCCGCGACATCCTCAGCGAGCTCGGCGCGTGGGACCGCCACAAGCGCACGCTCGCCGTCGCGGCCGCCGGTCGCGCCCGCCTCTCGGCCGCCCGCGCCGCGATCGCGGCGATGCGGGGAGACGAGCGGAAGGCCGATCAGGGGGCCGTCGAGGAGGCGCTCGCCGCCATCGCTGCGGAGGTGGATGCATGAACGATGGAGCCCAGTTCAGCGAGGCGGACCTCGCCCCGAGCCCCGAGGAGCGCGCCGCGTCGCGCCGCTCCCTCATCGATCGCGTGGCCGCGAGCGTGGCCGCGCTCGCGGCGGGGGCCTGGGTCGGCGGCATCGTGGCGCTGGGCGCCTGCGCCGCCCCGTTCGTCTTCCGGCTCGCCCCGGCCCCCTTCTCCGGTGACGCGATGAGCGCGGCGTTCGCGCGCTTCGATCAATTCGCGCTCGGCGCCGCGGTGATCCTCCTCGGCGCGGAGGTGGCGCGCACCTGGGCCGCGTACCGTCAGGGCGCCGGCCGCGCGGCGCGCGTGCGCCGGCTCGTCGCCATGGTGTTGGCCGGGTGCGCCGCGTACGTCGGCCTGGCGCTCACCCCCCGCATCGCGGCGCTCCACCGCGAGGGCGTCCGGCGCGGCGAGGGGGAGCTCGGCATGGAGCTCGAGCGCGTCCATCGCCGCGCCGAGCTCGTGAGCAAGTCGGAGGTGTTCCTCGGCGCGAGCCTGGTCCTCTTGCACGTCTTCACGCTCGGCGCGCGCCGCCCCGAGCAGGACGACGACGAGGAAGCGGCCGCCCCGCTGCCGCCCGGCCCGCGGTGAGGACGCCGCGCGTCGCGCCCACGACACGGAGGGATCCGATGCCGCGTGACAACAAGCTCTATAGCGGCTTCGTCAACCACGACTACATCCTCACCTTCTCGATCGCCGACGAGGCGAACCGGTCGCGCCTCGTCGCGCTCTGCGCCGGACCGTGGCAGGGCGACGAGGTCACGCCCGACACGTGGGAAGTGTCCAACACGCTGAGCCCCGATCAGATGGAGCGCGCCATCCTCGATCTGATGGGCGACGCGGACCGCGCCGCTTACTACTACCTCTCGGACAGCAAGCGGATGTTCCGCGTCCTGCTCGGCTGAGCTCGTGCGCGAGCGATGTGAGCCGCTTCGCTCCGGCGCGCCGCGGGGGCGGGAGGGGCGTCCCCGCGGGCCGAAGGGGCCGCGAGCGCGGTCGTTTCGCGGTATGGTCCGGTCATGAGCGAGCTGGAAGCCACGCCGCCCGGCGCCTCCGCGAGGTCCGCCGCCGACGCCCCTCCACCTCACGCGCCCACGTCCCGGCCAGGGGAGGGGGCCGACGAGGGCTTGCTCAGCGTCCTCCGGGACGATGGATCCCTGGATCCCGCGACCGACCCCTGCCTCAGCGACGCGCTGCTGCTGCGCGCGTACCGCGAGATCAAGCGCCTCAGGCTGCTCGACGCGCGCATGCTCCTGCTCCAGCGGCAGGGGCGGGTCGGCTTCTACGGCGCGTGCACCGGCCAGGAGGCGACGCCGATCGCCACGGCGCTCGCGGTCGAGCCCACGGACTGGATCTTCCCCGCGCTGCGCGAGAGCGTGATGATGCTGGTGCGCGGCTTCCCGCTCCGCACCTATGTGGCCCAGGTGTTCGGCAACGCGGGCGACCTCCTCCAGGGGCGCCAGATGCCGTCGCACATGAGCGGGCGGCAGGTGAACCAGGTGTCCTGGTCGAGCTGCATCGGCCCGCAGCTCCCGCAGGCGGTCGGCGCCGCGTGGGCCGCGAAGCTGCGGCGCGACAGCACCGTGGTGGTGGGGTTCATGGGCGACGGCGCGACGAGCGAGCCCGATTTCCACAGCGCGATGAACTTCGCGGCGGTCTTCAGGGCGCCGTGCGTCCTGATCTGCCAGAACAACCACTGGGCCATCAGCGTGCCGACGGACCGGCAGACGGCCTCGAGGACGATCGCCGTCAAGGGTCGCGCCTACGGCGTGCCGTCGGTGCGGGTCGACGGCAACGACGTCATCGCCGTCTACCGCGCCGTCTCCGAGGCGGTCGCGCGGGCTCGTGGCGGCGGCGGCCCCACCTTCATCGAGGCGCTCACCTACCGCGTCGGCGCGCACTCCTCGAGCGACGACCCGAGCCGCTACCGGTCGCAGGAGGAGGTCGATCGCTGGACGCAGCGCGACCCGCTGCTGCGCCTCGGGCGCCACCTCGCCGGCCGCGGGCTCCTCGACGACGCCGCGGAGTCCTCCCTCGAGGCGGAGCTCAACGCCGAGATCGCCGCCGCCGTCGCCGAGGTCGAGGCGATGGGCCCGCCTGCCCGAGAGACGCTGTTCGACGACGTCTACGCGGAGCTGCCCTGGCACCTGCGCGACCAGCGCGCAGAGCTCCTGCGCTCCCCGAAAGCGCCGCCGCACGGCGGCGGGCGCTGACCTCGGGGAGGGATTTCCCCTCGCTGCGAGGTCGTGTAAGCCCCGGGCACCCAGGGACGGCTCGCGGTGGCGGGCGCGGCCTCAGGGCTGTCGGCGAGGGGCTTGCCTGACGAACCCCGGCGCCCCTAGTTCCAGTCTTCGAAGCGCACAAAAGGACAAGGATGAAGACCTACGACGCAATCGTGATCGGAGCCGGCCCCGGCGGTTACCCCTGCGCCATCCGGCTCGCTCAGCTCAAGCAGAAGGTGCTCTGCATCGAGAAGGAGAACGTCGGCGGCGTCTGCCTCAACTGGGGGTGTATCCCCTCCAAGGCGTTGATCTCCGCCGCCCACCTCTACGAGAAGTCGCAGGCCGGCGCCGCGATGGGCATCAAGGTCAGCGGCGTCGAGCTCGACGCCAACAAGATGCAGGACTGGAAGGAAGGCATCGTCAAGAAGCTCACCGGCGGCGTCGGGTCGCTGCTCAAGGGCAACGGCGCCGACGTCGTGAACGGCACCGCCACGGTCGTGGGGCCGAAGCGCGTGGACGTGACGCGGGCGGACGGCTCCGTGGAGCAGTTCGAGGCGACCAAGGCGATCGTGATCGCGACCGGCTCGACGACCATCGAGATCCCGACGTTCAAGTTCGACGGCGACACGATCATCGGCGCGAAGGAGGCGGTCAGCCTGCGCCGCATCCCGAAGCGGCTGATGGTGATCGGCGGCGGCGTCATCGGCCTCGAGCTCGGCATGGTCTACCAGGCGTTCGGCGCCGAGCTCATCGTCGTCGAGGCGCTGCCGGAGCTGCTCACGGGCGTCGACCCCGACTGCACCAAGATCGTCGAGCGCAAGATCCTGAAGCGCGGCGGCACGATCCACAAGAACGCCAAGGCGCTCGGGTACGAGAAGCAGAAGGACGGCTCGGTCGGGGTGAAGATCCTGGCCGACGGCAAGGAGCAGACGATCGTCGTCGACACCGTGCTCGTCGCCGTCGGCATGCGGCCGAGCAGCAAGGGGCTCGGCCTCGAGAAGGTCGGCGTGACGGTCGATCAGCGCGGGTTCGTCCCCACGGACAAGTTCTGCCGCACCAACGTGCCGTCGATCTACGCCATCGGCGACGTCAGCGGGCCGCCGCTGCTCGCGCACAAGGCGACGAAGGAGGGCGAGATCGCCGCCGAGGTCATCGCGGGGCACAAGGCCGAGAAGGACTGGGTCGCGATCCCGGGCGCGATCTTCACCGATCCGGAGATCGCCACGGTGGGGCTCACCGAGGCGGAGGCGAAGGCGAAGGGCCTCGAGGTCAGCATCGGCAAGTTCCCGTTCTCGGTGCTCGGCAAGGCCATGGCCATGAACGAGACCGAGGGCTTCGTGAAGATCGTCGCCGACAAGAAGACGAAGCAGGTGCTCGGCGTCCACATCGTCGGACCGGAGGCCAGCACCATGATCAGCGAGGCGTCCCTCTCGCTCGAGATGGCGGCCTTCCTCGAGGATCTCTCGCTCACGATCCACCCCCACCCGACCCTCGGCGAGTCGCTGATGGAAGCCGCCGCCCACGCCATGGGCGCGGCGATCCACATCGCCAACCGCTGACCCGCCCGCTCTCGAGCATCACCAGCCTGCGCCGTCGACGAAACCATCGAGTCGACGGCGCGGGCCACCGCCCTCATCAGTCGCGCATGAAGTGGCACGTATACCCGCTCGGGTACTTCTCCAGGTACTTCTGGTGATACTCCTCGGCGCGCGTGAACGGCCCGGCCTCCACGATCTCGGTGACGAGCGGGGCGCGCCACTTGCCGCTCTTGTCGACGCGCGCCTTCACCTCCTCGGCGATGCGGCGCTGCTCGGGCGTCGTGACGAAGATCGCTGAGCGGTACTGCGTCCCGACGTCGTTGCCCTGGCGGTTCCGCGTCGTGGGATCGTGCATGCGGAAGAACCACTTCTCGAGCAGCTCGGCATAGGACAGCTTCGCGGGATCGAAGACGATGCGCACCGACTCGGCGTGGCCCGTCGATCCGGTCTTCACGTCTTCATAGGTCGGCGCCTTCGTCCGGCCGCCGGCATAACCGACCTCCGTCTCGAGGACACCGGGGATCTGCCGGAGGAGCTCTTCCATCCCCCAGAAGCAGCCGCCCGCCAGGACGGCCGTCTCCAGCGTCGTCTGGCACCCAGGCGCCTCCCCCGGCGCCGGCACCGCGCAGGCGTTCGCGCTCGCTTGCTGCCGAGGCGCCCCGCCGCGGCCCTCGAACAGCGCCCGATAAGCGCCGTAACCCTCCGCCTCGAGGCGAGCCAGCGGGATGAACCGGAGGGACGCCGAGTTGATGCAATAGCGCAGCCCGTCGGGCCCGGGCCCGTCCTCGAAGACGTGCCCGAGGTGGGAGTTGCCAGCCTTGGAGCGCACCTCCGTTCGGACCATCCCGTGGGTCCTGTCCGAGCGCTCCACGACCCGCTCCGGCTCGACGGGGCGCGTGAAGCTCGGCCAGCCGGTGCCCGAGTCGAACTTGTCGAGCGACGTGAAGAGCGGCTCGCCGCTCGCGACATCCACGTAGAGGCCCGCCTCGTGGTTGTCCCAGAAGGCGTTGCGGAACGGCGGCTCGGTCGCGTCGCGCTGGGTGACCTCGTATGCGAGCGGCGTGAGCTGCTTGCGCAGCTCCTCATCCGACGGTTTGCGATAGCTTCTGTCCGACATCGTCACAGCCTCCTTGGACCCCGGAATCACCTTGCTCGCCCTCCCTGCATCGCCAGCGCGAAAGCACGCGAACACGGCGGCGCACGCAATGAGGACGAGCGCGAAGAGAAGACCAGCAGCGCGGAGCCGTTTCATCATCCACCTGGCCTGTCGAGGGTAGCGCACCTAACCCTCCTACGCCCCGCGGCGCCGCCGGTTTCGCCCGGCGAGCGCGGCCGCGCGGCGCCGGCCTCGGCGCTACGGGCCGCCGCTCTCGAGTGAGGCGTCGCTTTCGCCGTCGCTCTCGCCGGCGCCCCGCTCGAAGCACTCGGCGGGGATCTCGCGCGCGCGGCGGACGAGGCGGGTCGCCCCGATGAACGCCGACGTGACCGGATCGTAGTAGCCGCTCGCCCCGTGCAGGCCCGGGACCGCGCGCTGGTAATGGCGCGCGACCCGCTCCATGAGCGCCTCGCGGACGTACTTGCCCACCATCGACGCCATCGCGACGCACAGATCCGAGGCGTCGCTGTCGCGGACGAACGCGATCTCGCCGAGGCCGGGGAAGCGGTAGGCGCTGCGGGCGCGGCCCTCCTCGAGCACGGCGTGCATCCTCCCCGCGAGCGGGCCGAACACGGCGCCATACTTGCCGAAGCCGCCGACCTTGCCGCACACCGCGAAGACCTCCGCGCCGGCGAGGCCGCGGAGCTCCAGGACGAGGCGCTCCATCGCGTGGAGATCGAGCACGAACCTGTTCTTCCCGGCGCGCGCCCCGTCGTTCATCCGCTTCGCGCAGAGCAGCACCGAGCGCACGGCGACGACCTCGACCCCCTTCTCCGAGAGCTTGTCGAGGTCCTTGCCGATCGCGCAGACCAGCTCGTCGGGCGCGGTGAACGCCTCGCCCTCCGCCGACCAGCACTGCTCCTCGACGTGGCTCGGGCAGAGCGCGCGGAGCGCGGGGCGATCCTCGAGCGCGACGGCGTGGAGCAGCTCGTCCACCGACGACGCGCCGCTGGCCGTCTTCTCACGGCCGCGGCCGCAGCCGCGCGCGACCAGCGCGCGAGCCCAGGCCTCGCCGAGCGAGACATCCCCGTGCGCCACGAGCTGCTTCGAGTCGCCGAGCCGCTGGGCGAGGGCGCCGCGAGGGGCGCGGCCGGCGACCTGCCAGCCCGCCTCCGTGACGCGCGTGAGGACCGCCGTCACCACCATCGGGCCGAGCCGCGGGCCCAGCCCGTTCTCATCGACGCCGATGCGGTAGCGGACGGAAGGCTCGGCGGACGTCATGCCGGCCCCTCTGCCACACCATCGCGCCCGCGTCACCGCGCGGATCTCCGCCAGGCCGCCCGCCGTCCCGCTCGGGACCACTTGCCGGTTCGGTCGCAAAATTCTCAAACTTTCTCGAGCTCATGCGCGATCCACCGCGCCACGCGCACCTTTTCCCCGGCTCTCGCCGGGAGCGCCGCTATAGTCGACGCCTCATGCGCATCCTCCCCGTGCCCTGCCTCAGCGACAACTACGCGTACCTCGTGGCCGCGGACGGGCGGCGCGAGGCGATCGTCATCGATCCCTCGGAGGCCCAGCCGATCATCGCGGCGCTCGAGCGCGAGAAGCTCGGTCTGGTCGCCATCGTCAACACGCACCATCACCACGATCACGTCGGCGGCAACGAGGCGCTCCGCGAGCGTTACGGCGACCTCCCGGTCTATGCGCACTCGAGCGACGTCGGGCGCGTTCCCGCGCAGACGGAGCGGGTCGAGGAGGGCACGCCGGTCCAGGTCGCCGGCCTCACGCTCCAGCCGTTGCACGTCCCCGGCCACACGCTCGGCGCCGTCTCGTATTGTGTCGAGGACGTTGTGTTCACCGGAGACACGCTCTTCATCGCCGGATGTGGCCGCATGTTCGAGGGGACGCCGGAGGTGATGCACGCCTCGCTCTCCAAGCTCGCCGCGCTCCCGGCGCACACGCGCGTCTTCTGCGGTCATGAGTACACCGTGAACAACCTGCGTTTCGCCGAGGCGGTCGAGCCCGAGAACGAGGCTGTCCGCAAGAAGCTCGCGGCCGCCCGCGCGGCCCGGGAGCGCGGCGAGCCCACGGTCGGGAGCACGATGGCCGACGAGCTCGCGACGAACCCGTTCCTGCGCTGTGGCGAGCCGAGTTTGAGGGCGCGCTTCCCGGGGGCCGCGCCGTCCGACGTGTTCGCCGCCGTGCGTCGCGCGAAGGACGATTACCGCTGACTTTCGGCGTCGCGCGCGGCCGTATTCCGCTCGCGCCCGCCGTCCGATTTCTATACGACTAGGCCCATGGACTCCCGCGCTCCCATCTTCGGGTTCAACGACGCGCGCGACGAGATCGTGCGCACCGTGGTCGACCGGGTCGTCGGCTCCACGAGGGATCCGCTGCTCGCCATGAACGAGGCGGCGTATCAGGAGTCGAAGCGGCTCGAGGGGTCCCGCAAGCCGCAGGACGTCCGCGAGCTCGCCGAGTGGCAGCGGCTCGCCCGCTCGCTCGGCCGCATGCACGACGCCGAGCGCCGCCGCCGCCTGCGGGAGCTGTCGGAGGAGTACGCGTGGGACATCGCGGGGAACTTCGACCGGCGCGTCTACCAGCTGTCGTCGCGGCTCCTGCCGCCGGTCGTGAGCGCGCTGCTCGCGCCGCGGAAGCTCATGACCGTGGTCCGCGACCCGCTCAAGCTCGTCAGCCTCGAGCTCCTGGCCGACCGGGTGCTCGTGGAGGGCCCGCTCGCGAAGCTCCGCTCGCTCGTGCAGCGCGGCACGGCCGTCTACGTCCCGACCCACCTGTCGAACATGGACTCGATCGTGTTCGGCTATGCCCTCGAGCGCGCCGGCCTGCCGCCCGCCACGTACGGCGCCGGCAAGAACCTGTTCACGAACCCGGTCCTCTCGTTCTTCATGCACAACCTCGGCGCCTACCGCGTCGACCGGCGCATCCGGCACAACCTCTACAAGGACGTGCTGAAGACGTACTCGGGCGTGCTCCTCGAGCGCGGCTACCACTCGCTGTTCTTCCCGGGCGGCACGCGGTCCCGCTCGGGCGGCGTGGAGCGGAAGCTCAAGCTGGGCCTGGTCGGCAGCGCGTTCGAGGCCTACACGCGGACGCTGCAGAGCGGCCGCGAGCGCCGCGTCTTCTTCGTCCCGGCCACGATCAACTACCTCATCACGCTCGAGGCCGAGACGCTGATCGCCGATTTCCTCTCCGAGGCCGGCAAGGGCCGCTTCATCATCGAGGACGACGAGTCGAGCCGCATCGGCCGGATCGCCTCGTTCCTGCGCAAGCTCCTCGCGATGAACGCCGCGGTGGTCATCCGCTTCTCCGAGCCGCTCGATCCGTTCGGCAACCGGGTCGACGAGCTGGGCCGCTCGTTCGACGCCCGCGGTCGCGAGGTCGATCCGGCGAGCTACGTGAAGGATCAGGGCGGCAAGGCGGTCATCGACGCGGCGCGCGACGCCCAGTACGCGCGCGAGCTCGGCGAGGAGATCTGCCGGGCGTACGCGCGCGACACGGTCGTGATGGCGACGCACGTCGTCGCGGCGGCGAGCTTCGCCCGGCTCCGCAGCCAGGCGCCCGCCGCGGATCTCTTCACGGTGCTCCGGCAGCGCGACGTGATCACGGTGCCGCGCGACGACCTCGCGGCCGACGTGGTGGCGCTCTGCGATCGGCTGCGCGCGCTCGAGCAGCGGGGGTGCATCGTGCTGGGGGAGGACGTCCGGCTCGGCTCGGGCGGGGACATCGTCGAGCGCGCGCTGCGCGCCTTCGCGGGCTACCACTCGTCGCCGGTGCTCGACTCGCGGCCCGACGGCATCGCGCTCTGCGACACCAACCTGCTCTTTTACTACCAGAACCGCCTCGCCGCCCACGGGGTGGCGTGGGACGTCATCGCCCCGCCCGGCGTCCCTTCCGGCCTGCAGGTCCAGCCGCCGCTCCCGCCGCTCGAGTCCGCCTCGTCGCCGCCGCCTCTGGATGAGCCGCGGGGCTCGGCCTCGTCCGCTTCGTCGTCCCCGTCGTCCTCGTCCCGCGCGGGCGAGGCGGACGCGCACGTGGGCTCGATGAACGGCGCCGGGGGTGGCCAGTGAGCGCCCCGGGGAGCGCGCTTCCGGCGCCTTCGGTGGGGGTCATCGGCGGCGGTTTCTGGGGTGTGGCGCTGGCGCTCGCGGCCAGCCGCACCGGCGCGGAGGTCCTCCTGTACTCGCGCCGCGAGCAGCCGCGGATCAAAGGCGGCCCGCGGATCGTGCGGGACCACGCGGAGGTCGCCCGGGCGCGGCTGCTCGTGATCGCGGTGCCGTCGAACGCGGCCCGGACGGCGCTGCGCTCGCTCGGCGATCACATGGACGGCTCGCACCTCGTGATCCACGGCGTGCGCGGCCTCGAGGGTGAGGCGCTGAAGACCGTCTCGGACCTGGTGCGCGAGGAGACCCCGGCGCGCCGGGTGGGCGCGCTGGGCGGCCCGGTGCAGGAGGACGAGCTCCGGGAGGGGCGCCCCTCGGCGATGGTGTGCGGCTCGCGCTTCCCGGAGGTCCACGCCGCGGTGACCGCGGCGTTCCAGTCGGAGGCGCTCCGCGTCTACACGACGCCGGATCTCCAGGGCCTGGAGTGGGCGTCGGCGCTGGTCGGCTGCCTCGCCGTCGGCGTCGGCTTCGCCGAGCAGGCGGGCGCGGGGCCGGGGTTGCTCGCCGCGCTCATCTCGAGGGCGGTCGACAGCGCGGCCCGCATCGCCGCCGCGGCGGGCGCGGAGGAGCGGACGATGCTGGGGCTCGGCGGCTATGGCGACCTGCTCGCCTCGATCCGGCTCGAGAGCCGTCCCGAGGTGGTGCTCGGCAAGGCGCTCGCGCGCGGGCGGACGCTCGACGAGGCGGTCGCGGAGGCCAGGCTGCGGGTGGAGGCGATCCCGCTGATCCCGCGCGTCGTGGCGTTCGCGAAGGCGCGGAAGGTGGATGCGGGGGTGTTCGAGGCGCTCGAGACGATCCTGAAGGGCGGCGCGCCGAGGGCGGTGCTCGATCGGATGTTCGCGGCGTGAGGCATGGCGACGGCAGCGCGCTCACTCGTTCGCGAGCGCGAGGACGGCCTGCGCCACGCCGGTGACGACCTTTGCAGCGCGCGGGTAGTCGAGCGTATCCGGCGTGTCCTTGTCGGTGTGGTAACGCCGGTTGCGCAGAAACGCCGTGTCCGTGATCATGATCGCTGGATAACCCGCTTCCCAGTAGCTCCGGTGGTCGGACCAGTCCACGCCCTGAACGAGCGCCGGAGCGCTCAGGGAATAGGCGGGCAGATCGGTCGCGCCGCGCATCGCCCCCTTGACGGTGCGAACGAGCGAGAACCCTTCCAGGTTGCCGACCACGGCCACGAAGTTCCCCTTCGTGGGATAGAGCATGGCGAGCGGCGCCAGCGGGAACGCCTGGCTGTCCTCCTCGTCGGTGAAATACCCGATCATCTCCAGGCTGATCATCGCCCGGACCTTCACGCCAGCTGCGCGCATCGCGCTCGCATGATGGACGCTTCCCATGTGCTCAGATCGGAAATAGGGAGGCTCCTCCAGCGTGAACGCCACGAGCTCGACCTCGCCCCGGAGGGGCGTCCGGCCGAGCATCCGCCCGAGCTCGAGCAGCCCTGCCACGCCGCTCGCGTTGTCGTCGGCGCCCGGCAAGTCGTTCGCCGCGTCGTAGTGGGCGCCGACCACGACGCGCGCCGGCGAGTCCGGGCCGAACCGGGCGAGCACGTTGCGGTACGTCCGCCCCTCGACATCGTACAGCTGCTCGGCCACGCGTCCTCCGGCGGCGCTGAGCTCGGCGCGCAGGTACGCCGCGGCGCGGTCCAGCTGCTCGATTTGCCGATAGCCCCGCGGGCGGAACTCCTCCACGAGCCTCCGGACGTCGCGCTCCATGCGCGCGGGGTCCGCGAAGAGCGCCGGAGCGGGCGGCGGGAGCGCCGCCACGAGGGGCTGGCTGACGCAGGCTCCGATGGCCGCGAGGCTGGAGAGGAGCAGCGCCGCGGCTGCCGCGGCCCACCGGCCGTAGCGGGGGCGAAGCCTCGTGATCGCGCGAGCGCCTTCCGTGGTCGTCGCTGCGCCCGTGCTCATCGCGAGGGGAGGACATCTGGGGGAGGCGCCCTGTTCCTGGCGCGGGCAGGAATCGACGGGCGATCCTCCGAGACGGCCGATCGCGACGAGCACGCCGCGGCCGTCTCCGGGGCGCAGCGTCGCTGGGGGCGCCGCCGCGGGCGAACTCGCCGGGGCCAGCGGGCGCCGGGGCCGGCGGGCGCTGGGCGATCTCGGCGCCGGCCCGCGCGTCGCGGCCGGCCGCGACGTCAGCCGCCGTCTCGCTGGCTCGCGTCGGTCGCCGCCGGCGCGGCGGGCGGGTCGACGCTGTCGCAGCAGCGGAATCCCGTGGAGTAGTCGTGATAGGCCGGCTCGTGGGCGATGGTGGTGAAGTAGCAGCCGGGGCCGAGCTCGCTTGTCGTGCTGAAGAAGCCGCCCATGAACACGCCGTTGCCCTCGTGCCACGGCTGGTCGCGGCGCTCGACGCCTTCGGTGCTCATCCGCATCACGAGCTCGCCATCGACCATGTCGCCGACCCACTCGTGCAGGTTCCCGACCATGTCGTGGACGCCGAGCTCGCTGGCGCAGCCGGCGTGTTCGCCGCTCCTCGCCAGGAAACCTGGTTTCTGGTCGAGGTCAGGGCTGTTGAAGTGTCGCTCGTAGCTCCACCCGCCCGGCGGGTGCTCGCCGAAGACCTCCCGCAGGAGATGGGGTTTGCCGGTGTTGCACCGCCCGCGCTCGCCGCGCGGGCCGTAGGGGTAGCGGTGGGCGCCGTTGCCGCGGCAGGCGCGCTGCCATTCCCGCCGCGTGCAGAGGCGCTTGCCGGCGGCGACGCAGGCGGCCTTGGCCTCGACGCGGCTGATGTACGCCTGCGGAAAGACGCCGGCCGCGCTGCGGGCGAGGTAGCGGACGCCCGGCTCGGGGCGCTTGAAGTGCGGATGGACGGCGAGCTCCCCGCCGGCGTCGATGACCAGGTGCGCCTCGTAGCGATCGATGCAGAAGCCGCCGACGAGGACCATGTCGGCGGGGCAGGGGCCGGGCAGCGGGGCGGGAGGGGCGAGCGGCGGGGCGCCGGTCGAGCCGAGCGGGGGCGCCTCTGCGGGGGCGGCGCCCGGGCTGACCGCGGTGGACGTGGCATCGGGCGCTGCGCCGCCCGGGATGGCGGCGCCGGCGTGCGCGCTGCCGGCGGACGCCGGCGTTATGAGCGCGGGAGCCGCGGCGGGAGCCGTCCCCTCGGCGGCGTCCGACATGGCGGGGGCGCCGGGGGCGTCCGCTTTCTTCGCCGGGCCGGCGCCGCCGTCGTTCGGAACGGGGCACGCGGTGAGCCCTACCAGCGCGGCGAGCAAGGCGGAGCCTGCGGGACGTGACGGGCGGTGTCGGGGCGGCGAGGATCTCTTCGACAGGCGAGCCCGGGGGCGGTCGCGGGGCGGCGCAGACGGCACGGGACGGAGTGTACACGCGTCTCGCGCGGCGGCGTGAGATTGCGGTGCGCCCTTCCATCTTGCCCGCAGTGGTTTGGTGGCACGGGCGATGTGAGGAGTGGAGAGCTTGCTTACGATAGCGCTGGCAACCGGTACTATTCTGGGGCTTTCGATGGGGTCATATCGATCGGTGTTGATGAGCTGTCTGCGTCAGGAGACGCGGGCGATGTGTTTGTGGTGAATCTCACGGCGGCTGGGGTGCCGCTGTGGAGCCGACGATTCGGTAGTCCTGAGGGTGATGCCGCGATCGCCGTCAAGAGTGATCCTTCTGGGAATCCTTTGCTCGTGGGGACGGCATGAGAGTCCGTCGACTTCGGTGGCGGCGCGCTCGCGACGAACGGCGGTGCAGACGTGTTCGTCGCGAAGCTCTCGCCGTAGCCCCGCCTGCGAGCCTGATGGGCACGTGGTGCGTTCGCCGGCGATCCTGCAATGGCGTGCCAGCTCGCCGGGGCGAGACGATCGGTCGCTCGATCAGAGCCCGCGAGCGCTAACACCACTGCGGGAAGTTGCCCCGGATCGGCAGAAAAACCGCCATGGCGCCAAGGTCGCCACGGGATAAGAAGAAGTGCCGTCCCGGCATTCCCCCCCCATTCCCCTGGTTTCTTGGCGTCATGGCGGTTTGCTTCCCCCTCAGACTTCTAGCAGTAGTGCTGAATCGCCTACTGATTGCACGGATCCACCGCGGTATTGCAGCTCTCGTTGCAATCTGTGCAGGTGCATGCGTAAACGGCGTCAATCAACTCTTCCGTCGGTGTGCCAACGTAGTCTGCGTTGCAGCCGCTGAAGCACTGGGGCTGCGGATCGTTTCTCATGCACCCCAGCGCACACAGTAGCCAGAGCTGACATGAAATGTCGTCGCTGCAGGCATCCATGCAGCCGTTTTGGTTCGCGCAACTCAGGCACGCCACGGCGCTGCCCCCTTCGCTACCCTGGCACTCGTTCAGGCAGTCGGTGAGCTCCTGATCCGCGGGGCCCTCTTCCAGCGACTCGAGCTGCTCGCACGTCGCGCCGACCACGCACTGAGCGCTGCACTCCGCTGCTGGATCTGCGCAGTCGAACGGAAGGGCGTCACACACGGGCAAGCCGCATTCGTCTGCCTTGTCGCAGGCCTGCTCGCACACGGTGGCGCCGCCGCCGTCCCCGCCAGCTCCGCTCGACGTCGCGGCCGTCGTCGAGCTGGTGCTCGCCCCCGTCGTGCTCGCCCCTGTCGTGCTGCTCGTCGTTCCCGCGCTGCCGCTCGCTCCGCTCCCCCCGTCGCCGCCAGGGTTCTCCGTCGTCTCGCCCGAGCACGCTGCGAACGCGGCGCCCGCCGCGAGACAGAATATGAACACCAAAGAAGAAGTCCTGCTGCGCATCGCCGTTCTCCTTGGGCACGCCGCGGGTGTTCCACGTGATTGCCCCGACGGCGCGGGATCGTTCGCCTGCTTCATTCCCCCGGCAAGGTTTTTCGCCGAGGAGCCCATGCCCGGGCGCGCGCATCCCCGCGACCAGCTCCCGGGCCCCGACGTCGCCCTCCGCGCTGCGGCCGCGCTCTGCGCGCCCCCCCGGCTCGCCACGCCGCGCTCGACGATCCCTCGCCGCCGCCTCCCTCAGCCCGGCCCCGGCGACAGGGCCCCGAGCTCCGCGCCGCTGCGCTCGACGCCGAGCAGATCCCGCGCGGGCACCTCGCGCGCGTCGCCCTGCCCGATCAGCATCTTCGACGACCGCTTCGGCCTGAAATCCGGCCGGTTCGGGTTGAGCTTCCACCAGCCCCCCTCGAGGATCACCCACGGCTCCTCGCTCGCGCGCACCACCTCCGTCGCGAACCGCGCGCGCGTGATGCCCGTGATCGCCCGCGTCTCCGGCAGCGCCGCCGCGAGGCGCTTCAGCCCCTCCGGCATGCCGCCGTAGCTCACCTGGGTCACCACGTTGTGGCCGGCGTCGAACCGGTAGATGCTCGTGCTCAGCACCTCGATCGACGGCGAGGCGTCGCTCACGAGGATGTTGTTCCGCAGGCGGCAACCCCAGCTCCCGTTGCCGCACTGGAGCGCGGGCCGGCCCCTCGCGCTCAGCACCACGGTGTTGTTGCGGATCAGGTTGTTGCGGCAGCCCCAGAGCGGCAGCGCGTCAGGTCCTGTCACCTGCTCCGGAGCGCGCGGGCCGGGCTCCACATAGGCCCGGTCGAACGGGTTCGCGTTGTCCCACTGCGCGATCCCGCTGGCGAGGTTGCCATAGATGAGGTTGTTCTGGACGACCGAGTCCGACACGCCCGCGAGGTTGATCGCCCCCCCGCCGCTGCGCCCGTTGCCGTTGATGACGTTCTGCTCGATGATGAAGTTCACGCCGCGGCCGTCCGGAAAGCCGTGCTCGCCGAACCGCTCCGTCGCGCGCTTCATCAGCTCCGTGGCCCAGGCGCGGGTCGGCTCCCTCCGCGGATGATCCCGGAACGACGGGTGCTCCAGCACCGCGTCGAGCGAGGCCTCCGGATCGAGGTTCGCCTGGAACCCGCTCGCGTTGTTGCCGAAGAACACGTTGCGACGGACCACGTAGTTGTCCGATCCGTCGGATATGTAGGCGCCGTGCTCGCCCGCCGAGAAGGCGAACAGGTTGTCCTGCAGGAGGACCGTGTGGCTGTCGGTGGAGTGAACCCCCCACGTCCGATGGTGATGAGCGAAGTTGCCGACGATGGCGATGTGGTGCGCGAGCCTGCTGGTCTCGCCGAAGGCGCCGTCGATCATGATCCCCGCCTTCGGATCAGCCGCGCTCTGCCTGCCAGGCGCGCTGCTGCCAGCGAGACGGAAGCCCTCGATCACGACGTGGTGCGCTGCCTTCAGGTAAATCATCCAGTTCGGGTCGGCGGCGCACCCCCGGTGGATCACGACCTCGCCCGGGCTCCCCATCGCCTTGAAATGGATGTACCGCTCCTGGCCGGCGCTCGGCTTGTCGCCAACCGAGAACCCCGCGTACGTCCCGGGCAACACGGCGATGATGTCGCCGCCGCGCGCCGCGTCCGCCGCCTCCTGGAGCGTGGCGAACGCGCGTGTGACAGGGAGGTCCCGCGGCTCGGCCGCAGCGCCCCGCGCGTTCAGATCGAGCGCGGCCACGCGGATCGCGGCGGGGGCCGGCGCGCCGACGACGAGGACGCGCTCGTAGCGCGCCTGCAGCTTCAGCGTTTGGCGCACCCACTCGTCGGAGTCCCGCGTGGTCACGAACGGCTCGGCTGCCGCGGGCGCCGGCGGCTCTGGCGCCTCGGGGGCCTCCGCCGGCGCGGGCGGCTTCTTCGCCTGCGCCGGCGGGGGCGCCGCGTCCTCGGGCGGCGGCCCCGCGACCTGGATCGTGCCGCTGCACGCGAGCGCGGCGACCGCGACGAGCCCGCCGCCGATGCGCGCGCAGCCGCGGGCCAGCTGGATGACGCTTGTCGATCCTCTCATCTCCACGCTCCGGGGAAGGCGGCCCCTCCGAGCTGCGCCGCGCGTGCGGCGCTCGGCTCTGGCTACCCCGGCTTACCCCAAAGCGCGCGCTTCAGCCAGACGAGCCCGCGCCTCGGCCAGGACCCGCGCGCGCCCCGCCCGCGCCGCGCGCGGCGGGCCGAGCGAGGTGCGACATCGCCTTCCAGCGGCGGCCGTCATGCAGCCGACACGTGCCCGTTTGCTTCCGTCGCTGCCCTTCCTTTGGTACGAAGAGCTCATGAAAGCGCTGCCCTCGCTCGTGAGCGTCGCTCTTGCCGGCGCCACCCTCCTCACGCTCGCGCCCGAAGCGCAGGCGAACATCAAGAATCCGAACGATCACCCCCGCTACTTCGCCGAGCTCGAGCCGCACGGGAACTTCGTCTTCCTGCACCGCGACTACGGCCTGGGGCGGTACGGGCCCAGGCGCTACAACGACTTCGGCGACCCCGAGTTCGGCGTCGGCTTCAGGGCGAGCATCGAGCTCGCCGACCCGGCGTTCATCCCGAAGCTCAACAACACTGTCGCCATCTCGTTCGGGCTGGATCTCACCAACTGCAGGTACTGCCGCCGCGACTTCACCATCTGGAGTCCGGTCACCATGCAGTGGAACTTCTTCTTCACCGATCAGTGGAGCGCGTTCGCCGATCTCGGCGCTGTCGTCCGCACCGACGGGTTCTACAACGACGTGTGGCTCGACTTCGTCACCATGGTCGGCGGCCGCTACCACTTCAACGACAACATGTCGCTCACGATGCGGATCGGGTATCCCTTCTTCAGCGTCGGCGTCTCGTTCTTCGTCGGCTGAGCCGCTCCCCGCCGGCTCTGGCCCTCTGGCGGGCTGAGCCGCCCCGGGCGCCGCCCTGCTGTCGCGCTCTCCCGGCGCATCCGGGGCCGGCGGGAGCGCACGGCCTCCGCCGCGGGCGGCATCTCGCCGGGGCGGGCGTACGGCGCGGACATCGGGCGCGTGCGGACAGGGCCCGCCCTGGTTAGACTAGCCGGAGATGGTCGGCTGGTATTTCGTAGGCATCCTCGGTCTCGCCCTGCTGATGGTGGTCCACGAGGGAGGGCACTATCTCGCCGCGCGCGCGTACGGCATGCGCGTCTTGAAGTTCTCGATCGGCTTCGGCCCCACCTTCTTCAAGGTTGTCCCGAAGGACGGGTACTACTGGTTCACGACCGCCGCGGACAAGGTCCGCGTGCGGCTCTTTCGCCACGACCCGGTGAAGCACGGCCCCACCGTGTTCCAGGTCGCCATGATCCCCTTCCTGGCGTACGTGCAGATCGCGGGGATGAACCCCCTCGAGGAGGTCGATCCCGAGGACAAGGGCAGCTACGCGAACGCGAGCCTGATGGGCCGGATCGCCGCGATCTTCGCCGGTCCGCTCGCCAATTACCTGTTCGCGTCGGTCCTCTTCTTCGCGAGCCTGATGGTGGGCGGCAAGCCCCACCGCCTGACCGACATCGGCGTGGTCGCCGGGATGCCGGCGGCGGCCAGCCTGAAGGACGGCGATCGCATCGTCGAGATCGACGGGACCCCGGTCCACGACTGGGAGAAGATGGCGGAGATCATCTCCAAGAGCCCCGGCCGCCCGCTCGACCTCGTGGTGGAGCGCGCGGGCGAGCGCGTCGAGGCCAAGGTCACGCCCGCGAACGAGGGCGGATCGGGCAAGATCGGCGTGATCCCCGTCGGGCCGGTCCAGCGGGTGCCGGTGACCGCGGGGGAGGCCGCGCTGCTCGCGCTGAAGATGCCGCCGAAGGTCGTGCAGGACCTGGTCGTCGGGCTCGGCCAGGTCCTCACGGGCAAGATCGAGGGCGAGCTCGGGGGCCCGGCGCGGATGATCGGGGAGACCGCGCACGCGGCCAAGCGCGGCTTGCCGCACGGGCTCGAGTTCCTCGGGGTGCTCTCGGCCTACCTCGGCGCGTTCAACCTGATCCCGTTCCCCGCCCTGGACGGCGGCCGCCTGATGTTCCTGTTTTACGAGGCCGCCACGCGGCGCCGGCCGAACGCGCGCGTCGAGGCGCACATCCACCTGGTCGGCGTGTTTATGCTGCTCGGGCTGATGCTCTACGTCACCGCGAACGACTTCGGCCTCGGGTCGAAGTAGCACTCCCTGCGTGACGACGAGGCCGCCCGCGCGGGTTCCAGCGCCCGACGGGCGCCTCGCCCGCGCGGTGATGCGGCTCCTGCTGCGCTGCCTGCCGCTGCTCTTGCTCTGGCCGTGCGCGCGGCCGGCGTCCGCGCTGGCCGCGGCGCCGGGCGCGTGGTCCGACGAGGAAGACGAGGCCGTCTTCGACGTCCCCGCGCCCCCGACGCTCCCCGGGCTCACGCTGCGCGATCCGACCTTCACCTTCGAGTACACGGCGGCCGTGATCGAGCCCGACGCGGCGAGCCGGGCGGGCGGCAAGCTCGCCTTCGCCTGGTACTCGCACGGCGAGATGGAGGTGCCGCTCGTCCCGCGCAAGTGGTTCGTCGGCGCCGTGCATGACAGCGCCGCGGCGAGCGTTCCGGGGGTCGAGCGGTCGATCCTGCTCGGGAGCCCCGAGCTGTACGGGCGCGGCGTCTGGTCGAGCGTGCGCGGGCTCGCCTCCGGCGGAGGCTTCGGCCTCGTCCTCCCGGTCCCGCGCGACGTCTCGCGCGACCAGGCCGAGGTGCTCCGGACGGCGCGCGTGGTGCGGCCGTGGGACGAGACGCGCTTCCGGGAGCTCACGCTCACGTTCCGCCCCTGGTTCGACATGCGGCACATCACCGGGCCGTTCATCTTCCAGCTCAGGCAGGGCCTCGACTGGTCGCTGGTCGTGCGCCGCACGCGGTCCGGGGAGCGCCGCACCGACATCACGGCGCACACGGCGTTCTACTTCGGCTACCGGCTCGCGAGGCCGGTCGGGGTGGGTCTGGAGCTGTGGGAGGTCTACCAGCTGACCCAGGACCTGCCGGACGACCGGCGCGCGACGTTCGCAATCTCGCCGAGCGTCCGCTTCATCCTGTCGAACGTGCAGCCGGCGCTGAGCGTGCTCTTGCCGGTCACGACCCCGCTGCGCGGCGACGTCGCCTCGTATTACGCCGCGCGGTTCAGCGTCGGGTTCACCTTCCCGACAGGCGCTCGGCGGGCGCGCCGGTGAGCGCGGCGGGCGCGGCGGGCGCGCCGGGCGCGCTCGCCGGGCGCGCTTCTGGCCAAAGGCGCCGGAGGGGCGGGATCGGCTTCGAGTGTGCGTGCATCCAGCGCGGGCGCTCGGTACCCTGGCCGCGTGGTCAACGCAGGATGGCTCCGGCGCGGTCTGGTTCTCGCGGCGCTACTCGGCCCGGCCGGCTGCTCGACCCAGCTCGTGAGCCTGAACGAGGGGCCTCGCGAGTACGTCGCGACGGACTACGAGAACGTGCTGCGCAGCTGGACGCGCACGGAGCACCTGTTCGCGCTCTCCGAGCTCGACAACTTCCTCACCGCCACCGCGACCTTCGAGTCGTGGGACTTCCGCTGGGCCTACGTGGTCCGCTACGCGCAGGACTACCGGCTCACGATCGAGCAGCGGCAGAAGCTGCTCGAGAAGACGCTCGAGGAGACGCGCCAGCGCCATCAGTTCTTCGTCGCGATCTTCGGGGGCGAGCGCAAGTACAACGACCTCTCGACGCCGGACAGCGCGTGGATCGTGCGGCTGATCGACGACACCGGGAACGAGACGGCGCCCGAGGAGATCGTCGCGATCGCCAAGCCGAACGCGCTCGAGCGGACGTACTTCCCGTACAACACGGTGTGGCGCCAGGCGTTCCGCATCCGCTTCCCGCGCGCGACCGCGGACGGGAAGCCGACGATCTCGCCGAGCGCGAGGTGGTTCGGGCTCCGCTTCGCCGGGGCGCAGGGCAACAGCGAGCTCGTCTGGCAGGTCAACGAGGAAGCGGAGCCCGTCGATCCCGCCGAGCTGGAGCAGGGGGCCGCGCGGCCGCTGCGGCCGAACAGCGGCCAGCTCTAGCTCTGCGCGCCGGGCATCCCGCCAGCGCTCGCTGACGCGCGGAGCCAGCCGAGCCCCGCGCGGCTCTGGCTCCGCGCGCAGCCTCAGCCGCGCTGAGCGTTCATCGAGACCGACTGCGCCAGGATGGAGAGCAGCTCGGGCGTGCTCTCGAACAGCTCGCGCAGCGTGGGGTGGTCGGCGAGGAGCACGAGCGCGCCGCCCCCGGCGGCGCGAGCGATCGACGGCGCCGGCTGGCCTCCGAGCAGCTCCGAGGCGAACAGGAGGTCGCCGGGCCTCGCGGTGCCTGCGATCGCCTGCGATCGCTCCGCGACCAGCTCCAGCGCGCCGGCGCCGATGATCACGAGCCCGGGGATGGGGTTGCCGGCGTGGATGAAGTGCTCGCCGGGCGCCAGGCCGCGCAGCCGGAGCCGGCCGAGGACGCGGCGCAGCAGCGTGTCTTCGAGCTCGCCCAGCGGCCCCATCGTGGCGCCTGCGAGCGACTGGATCCGGTCCGCGACGGTGCGCAGCTCGTCGAGCACCCAGGGGCAGCTGCGGAGCGCGTGATCGATGGTCGCCTGGCCCCAGACCGCCACCCGCGCGCCCTCCGCGCCGGCGACGACGCGCAGCGGGATCCCTTCCTCGAGCGTCCCTCGGGACGGCACGAGCGTCCGCGTCGCGGCGCGCTCGGCGGGGATATCGACGATGTTCGCGCACACGGCGGCGTCCCCGCGCAGGACCAGCGCCGCCCCGTCGACGGCGAGCTCCTCGTCGGACGAGAGGTCTTCCACGCGCGCTGCGAGCGCGAGCTCGTCGTGCATCTCCTCGGGCAGGTCAGCGAACGCCTCGATCTGCTCCAGGTCGCGGCCGGTGAGGGCCGCGGCGTCGGCGGCTGGCGCGGCGCTGGCCGCGCCGGGCCCCGGCAGATCCGGCGCGATCTCCGGCGCGAGGTCGAGGGCCGCGAGCGCCTCCGTCTCCGGTGGCGCGCTGGGCGGCGCGTCGAGCGCCATCGCGGCGAGGTCGGCGCTCTCGCCTGCGGCCGACCGCCGCCCCTCGACAGCGGGCGCACCCACGCGCGGCGCCGCGGCGAGATCGGCGAGGGCCTCGACCGAGGCCGGCGCGCGGGCGTCGGTGGCGGACGCGGGCCGCGGCGCGGCGGCGGGCGCCTGGGCCGGGGGCTCCTCGACGAGCGCGAGGTCCGCGTCGTCGAGCAGCTCTTCCACGGGTTCCGGCGCGGGCTCGCCCGAGGCTTCATCGAGCGCGCGCGGGCGCGGCGCCTGGACCTCGTCGCCGTGGGGCGCGGGCTCGCCGCGGGACGGGGTGGCCTTCGTCTGCAGGTCGTCGTCCTGCTCCGCTGCCTGCGGCGAAGGCGGAGGGGCGGCGAGCCGGCTCGACATCGGCGCTTCGAGGTCGCTGTCGGAGAGCTCGATGACGATCGTCCCCTCGATCGTCGACTCCGCGGGCGACGCGTCTGCGCTCGCAGGGGGGTCGATCTTCGCGCTGTCGCTCGCGGAATTCGCGGCGCCCTTCGCGGGAACGCTGTCGGCCGAGGCCCCGAGGTGTCCTGGGGGTTCGTTCCCGGTGGGCGTCGCCGGGCGGGTGCGCGCCGCCGCAGGCGCCGGGGGCGCGGGAGGTCGCGCGGAGATCGGCTTCCGCTTGAGCGTCAGATCGAGCGGCGCTGCCGAGGTGACGACCTCGTCTTCCTCTTCGTCGCCCGGCTGTGGCGTCGAGGGATGCCTGCGGGCCACGAGGTACGTGTCGCCGTTCGACGTGATGATCTCCTGGGGAGGCCGCGGCGGCGCGGCTGGCTCCGCGTCCTCGGACCAGGGGTCGAGGATGGGCTCGCGCGGCCTGCGTTTGGAGCTGATCGCTCCCTGTGCGGGCGCGGCCGCGCCTGTGCGGGCCGGGGTGGGCGTAGGGGCCTCAGCCTCGACGACGATCTCGCCGATGTCGTCGCCGGGCGCCTGCTCGTCGGCGGGGGCAGGAGGGCTCGGGGCCTGGTGCGACGCCGATGTCTGGAGCGAAGCCGCTGCGGCCAGAGGTGCGGTGGATACCGGCAACGACGGCGCGGCGGGCTGCGCGGGCGGCGGCACGGACGCCGGCGATGGCGCGGCGGGCGGCGGGCCGGCGGGTGACGGCGTGGCGGACGCCGAGACGGAGAGCGCTGGCGCAGCAGGCGATGGCGGCGGCGCGGCGAGCGGCGGCGCGGCAGGTGACGGCGGTGGCGCGGCGAGCGGCGGCGCGGCAGGTGACGGCGGTGGCGCGGCGGCCCCAGAGGGCGCATCGGGAGGCGCAGCAGGCGGCGCGATCGGCATCGACGAGGCCAGCGGCGGCGCCGCGGGCGGCGGAAGCGCGCCGGGCGGCGGTGTCGCGGAGGTCAGCGTGGGCGGCGGCGGCGTCGGGGGAGGCAGAGCCTGCGGGTGTGGCGGCGTGCTCGGCGGCTGCGGCGGCGCGAAAGACGGCGGCGACACCGGCGGCGGGAGCACCTGCGGAGGTGCAAGCACGCCAGCTGACGGCGCAGCGGGTGTCGGCACGGCGGGCGGAGGCGGAGGTTGCGGGCGCGGAGGTTGAAAAGACGGCGGATGCGGTACTGGCGCAGCCTGCGGGCGCGGGGGCGCAAAAGGCGGCGGCGGGTGCGACGCGGGTGGAGACCCGAACGTGGGCGGAGGCGGCGCTGGTGGAGGCCCGAAGGACGGCGGGTGCGGCGCTGGCGGAGGTCCGAACGACGGCGGGTGCGGCGCTGGCGGAAGTCCGAGGGGCGCCGGATGCGGCGCTGGCGGAGGTCTGAACGACGGCGGGCGCGACGCGGGCGGAAGTCCGAGGGACGCCGGATGCGGCGCTGGCGGAGGTCTGAACGACGGCGGGCGCGACGCGGGCGCGGCGCCTCCCGTCGCCGGCGGCTGCGGCTCCGCGATGAGGCTCGGCAGCGGTGGAGCGGGTACAGGTACCGCCGGAAGCGCCGACGGAGGTCGCGGTGCCGCGGGCGGCGGCTCGCTCGTGGAGCGTGTCCCGGCGGGGCGCGGGGGCTGCAGGGGGCTCATCGCGGGGTCGGACCGGCCGCGCTCCGGCGATGGCGGTAGGGCAGACTGCAGCTCCTGCGGCGTGGGCACGGAGGCAGGGCGAGGGGGGATCGATGACGGCCGCCGCGACGCTCCCCGCGGGTACGGCCGGCGGCGGTATCGGGGCGGGCGGCCGCGCGCTCGGTGTCTTCGCCTGCGCTGTCACCAGGAGCGGGTCCGTGGTGAGCTGCTGCCGGAACGACGGAACCCCCGGCGCGGGAGGCAGCGGCGGAATGGCGTTCGCCGTGGGGGCGGGCAGCGGAGCCGCGGGCGGTGGCTGACTCCGGTACATCGCGCCGGCCTGGACGTTGGGCCCAGCCGTCGGCGGTGCGGAGGGCGCGGCCGACGGCGCCGGCGGTTGCGCGTGCGGTGGGTCGAGCCGCTGCGGGGACGCGGCGGGCGGCGGCTGCGAGCGCGACACGGGCGGAGCCGCCGGCGCGAAGGGCGGCGGCTGCGAGCGCGACATGGGCGGCGGCTGCGAGCGCGACACGCCAGGCGGGGCCGCCGGCGCGAAGGGCGGCGGCTGCGAGCGCGACACGCCAGGCGGGGCCGCCGGCGCGAACGGCGGCGGCGGCTGAACGGGAGGCGCAGCCTGCCGCAAGGCACCGCCGGGAGGCTGCTGCGTCGGCCGCTGCGCCATCGGCGGCGCGGTGGGCGACATGCTGCCTTGCGCATGGCCGGGCGGCGCGGGGGAGAACGGCGCGATCGGTCGTGCTCCGGCGCCCTGCCCGCCCTCTGCACCCGGGCTGAGCGGCGGCGACGGCGGGGACGATCCCGCCAGTCGCTCTGCTTCGGCCGCCAGCTCCGGCTGCGAGAGCGGTTCGAACATGTCGATCTCGATCGAGGGCATCGAGGCGCGCAGCTCCTGGGTGAGCGACATGCGGCGGCGCCAGGTCTGCTCGTCCGACGGCGGCGCCTCGTCAGAGGACGGGGGCGGCGCGTCACCTTCGCTGTCGATGGTCTCCAGGAGATCGGGATCGCTCGGCTGCCCGACCTCCGAGGCCATGACCTCCTCGAGCGCCGTCACGCACAGCCCGAGCTCCGAGGCGCGGAACGGCTGCCCGGCCGCCCCGGCGGCGTCGGCCGCGCGTCGCAGCCACACGATGGCGTCGCGCCGCTCGCCGCGCGCCCACAGCGCGCTTGCCGTGGAGATCCCCCACACGACATCTTCATCGTCATTCGGGTGAGGTTCGGGGAGGGCGACCACGCGGTTCGCCATGAGCAACACCACCTATCACAGGCCCCACTGCGGCCGTTTACCCCATGGTACCGAGCGAGCCGACGTCCCGGGTCGGGCGTCGCGCGAGCCCCGCGGCGCGGAAAGCCGCGCCACCCAGGAGCTTAGCCGCGCTCGCTACGGCACGTACAAATTACGGTACGGATGTCGCTTTTAGCGCTCGCCTCGCCGTCGTTGCCCATCAGGTGCCGGTCAGAACCCGGTGCTGGCACACAAGCGGGTGCGTCCGCGGCCTGTGCAATGCCGCCGGGTCAGGTGGAGCGCCGTCCACCGATGCGCCGCGGCCGGCAGCCCAGGACCGCCGCGCGACGGCACATCTCCTCGACACCATCCCGCGATGCGGCCTCTCCGGGCATGCGTCTCGCGAGCCATCCGATGAGCGTCAGCCCCGCTGCGCGGGCGTCTGCGGGCATCGTCCCGTCGTTCAGGAGGCTCGCGATCTGGGCGATCAGACGCGTGCGCGTTTCCTCGGGCGCCATCCTGGGTTGCTCCATGAAGCATTCGAACGGGAAAGTCAAAAGAACCGCCATGCCGGCGCGCAGCCCCGTCGGCGGGCACCTCGACGCTGTGTGCTCCTCGACATCCCGTCTGTCCCGCTTGCCTGGGTCGGCGGCGTGCCAACACCCTCTGTGCAGTGGCGTCAAGATAAATCACATAGGGTCAAATCGGCGCGATCAGCACCTCGCGATCCTTGGCGCCGTTCGCGGGCCCGACGAGCCCGCGCTTCTCCATCGCCTCGACCAGCTTGGCCGCGCGGTTGTAGCCGACGCCGAGCTTGCGCTGCAGCCACGAGGTCGAGCAGCGCCGGGTGTCGGCCACGATGCGAACCGCGGCGTCGTACATCGGATCGGCCTCCGCGTCCGACGTGTCGGGCTCCTCGCCCTCCTCGTCTCGGGGCCGGAGGATCGCCTCGTCGTAGACGGGCTCGCCCTGGAGCCGGAGGAAGTCGGTGATCCTCTGGACCTCCTCCTCCGAGCAGAACGGGCACTGGACGCGGCGCGTATCGTTCGAGCCGTTCATCTTGATCAGCATGTCGCCGCGGCCGAGCAGGTGCTCGGCGCCCTGCTCGTCGAGGATCGTCCGGCTATCCACCTTCTGCGCGACACGGAAGGCGATGCGCGTCGGGAAGTTCGCCTTGATCATGCCGGTGATCACGTCGACGCTCGGCCGCTGCGTCGCGAGGATCACGTGCATGCCGGCGGCGCGCGCCTTCTGCGCGAGGCGGGCCACGCTCGCCTCCACGTCCTTGCCCTGCTGCATCATGAGGTCGGCGAACTCGTCGACCACGATCACGATGAACGGGATCTTCTCCGGCAGCGCCGCGTCCGATCCGTCCTTCGCCGCGTCGATCTCCACCTCGAGCCCGTCGGCGCCGACGGCGCTCACCTTGGCCGGGGGCTTCGGCGGGCGCGCCTCGCCGCGCTGCACGCGCTCGACCCAGGCGTTGTAGGTCGTGATGTTCTTCGTCCCCGCGTTCGCGAACAGCTGGTACCGGCGCTCCATCTCGTCGACGGCCCACTTGAGCGCGTTCGCCGCCTGCTTCATGTCCGTCACGACCGGCAGGAGCAGGTGCGGGATGCGGTCGAAGGGCGCGAGCTCGACGACCTTGGGATCGATCATCAGCAGCCTGAGCTCCTCCGGCGTCTTGCGGAAGAGCAGGCTCACCAGCATCACGTTGAGGCCGACGCTCTTGCCGGCGCCGGTCGCGCCCGCGACGATGACGTGCGGCATCGACGCGAGGTCGGCGAAGTACGGCGTCCCGATGATGTCGCGGCCGAGCACGCACGGCAGCGGCGCCTTCATCTCGACGAAGCGGCGATCCTCGACGAGCTCGCGCAGGTTGACGGGCAGGCGGTGCTCGTTCGGGATCTCGAAGCCGATCCGGTTCTTGCCGGGGATGGGGGCGACGATGCGGACCTTGCGCGAGAGGCCGAGCGCGAGGTCGTCCGCGAGGCCTGCGACCTTCGACACCTTGGTGCCGGCGGCGGGCGAGACCTCGAACGTCGTGACGGTCGGCCCCGGGTGGATCTCCTCGACCTTCCCGCTGACGCCGTAGTCGGCGAGCGTCTTCTCGAGGAGCTGCGCGGTCGCCTTCAGCTGATCCGCGTCGAGCTGCAGGCGCCCGCCCGCGGCCGCCTCGAGCATGTCCGTCAGCGGCAGGCGGAAGCCCGCTCCGGCCGCCGGGACGACCTTCACCACGGCCGGCTTCTCGCTGACGAGCTCGCGGCTCGTATCGACGATGGTCGGGTCGCGCGGCGCGACCCCGCGAGCCCGCTCCGGGCCGATGGTGGGCGAGGGCTCGCGGTGGGCCACCGCGGCGTCCGGCGCGCGCGCGGGCGGCTCCGGCGCGCGCGCGGGCAGCTCGCGATGAGCCGCCGCGGCGTGCGGCTCGCGCACCGGCGGCTCGCGATGAGCGTCCGCGGCGTGCGGCTCGCGCACCGGCAGCTCGCGATGAGCGTCCGCGGCGTGCGGCTCGCGCACCGGCAGCTCGCGATGAGCCACCGCGGCGTGCGGCTCGCGCACCGGCAGCTCGCGCACCGGCGGCTCGCGCCGCTGGTGCACGGGCAGGATGGGCGACGGTGTCGGCACGTCGACCTCGTCCGGTTCTCCGAGAGCGGTCACCATGTCGTCGTCGCCCGGGTCGGGCGCCGCGACCGCCACCGGCTCGTCCTCGTCGAGGTCGCCCCGCTCCTCGTCGAGGTCGCCCTGCTCCTCGTCGATGTGCGCCTCGCCTCCGAACGGCGGCTCTTCGCTGTCCTCCTGGGCGGCGGCGCCGCGCGGCGCCGCGGGAGACGCGGCGCGACGCCGTGCTGCTCGGCGCTGCGTTCCTTCGCGCGGCTCGGCAGCGCGCTGCGCCCGGCCGCGCGGCTCGGCGCCGTGCGACACGGCCTCGCGCGGCTCGTCGTCCCGCTGCGCTGCCTCGCTGGGCTCGGCGCCGCGGGTCACCACCTCGTGCGTCTCACCGCCGTGGATCACCAGCTCGTGCGGCTCGGCGCCGTGGGTCACCACCTCGTGCGCCTCACCTCCGTGGATCTCCACCTCGCGCGGCTCGGCGTCGTGCGGCTCTGCGCCCTGCTGCGCCGCTTCGCGCGGCTCCTTGGCCTGCGCCTTCCGCCCGCGCCGGGGCTTGGCCGGGGCGGCCGGCTCCTCGGGGGACGCGTCGAACGGCGCGCTCTTCCAGAGATCGAGCGCCGGCGCCTCGACGGGGGCCGGCTCGACGGGCGTCGCCCTGGCGGCGGGATCGGAGGGCCGCTCGTCGGTGTCGTCGGCCAGCGCGGCGATGATCGCGTCCGGACTCGAGTTGCGCGCGATGATCGGCGGCGCGTTCTGCGTCTTGGCCTCGGTCTGCCGCTCCAGGTCGCGCGCCGCGGCCCACGCCCCGAAGAGCGCGCGCGCCCAGCCGGCGACGCGCACGGCGATGGCGATCGCGAGCTGCTCGACCCTGTGCGCGAGCTCGATGAACGAGAACGTCGCGCGGCCCATCAGGATGAGCGCGACGATGGTGAGCCCGATGATGTACGACCCGATGTTCGAGAAGAGCGCGCGCAGCACCTCCCCGAACAGCTCGCCCACGGCCCCGCCGAGCGGCATCGCGCCGAACGCGACCGCGCTCGGGAACGCGACGTGCGCGAGCGCCGCGAGCACGATGACCACCACGACGTCGCCGCTCAGCCGGAACAGGCTGGCGATCGAGCGCTTCGCCCCCAGGAGCGGCATCGCGAGCAGCGCGAGCTCGAGCGGGACGAACCACGCGATGACGCCGATCGCCTCGATCGACGTCCCCGCGAGCGCAGCCCCCACGGGGCCTACCCAGTCGTCGCCGGAGACCTCCGGACGCAGCGGATCCCCGCGAAAGGACGCGAGCGCCAGCGCGCTGTACAGGGCGGAGACCAGCAGAACCAGCGCCGCCGCATCCCGGGTATAGCCATGGCCCGGCGGCGCAGCAGGACCCGCGATCCCTGCTGGGCTGGTCCGCGCGGCGCCGCGCGCCCCGGACCGCAAGGGCTCGCCAAGGCCGGCGGCGGGCTGGGCACGGCGAGGAGCGAACAAGGGGACGTGCATACCTACCTGTACCTACTTTGCTCACATATGCGCACTTCGCTCCGGGGGCAAGAAGTATGGGAGGGCTGCAAGATGTGGAAGAGACCGGAAGAGGCGGGACGGACAAGGAAGGGGCGAGGCGGCGCGAGCGCTGCCATGCGCGTGCGCCCGAGCTCGCCGGGAAGGGCGAAACGCCGCCGCTTCCGGGCAGCGTAGGCCAGGGGGAGGGAGCCGGGAGGGAGAGGATCGCCGGCCGCCGGCGCGCTGGAGTTCTGGCCAGATTTCGCGCAGACTTTGGAAAGGATCCTCTCTATCCCGGCCTTGAAATTCTTTCAAACAGAGCGCTGCGGGCGGTACCATCCCGACCCTCCTGGGACGTGCATGGAAACTGTCGAACGAGCAGGGCGGCGCGTCGGCGCTGCGGGCCTTCTTTTGCTGTGCCTCGCGACCGCGGGCGCAGGGCTCGCGACGAGCGGGTGCCGCGTCAACGAGAACGACATCCACCGGTGGGAGACCACGGCGCACGGCCCGGACAAGCTCAGGGCGGTGCTGTTTCACGATAAGTACGACAGCTCGCTCCGCGTCGAGGCGGCCACCTCGCTCATCCGCATGAAGCCGCGGCAGGGCCGGCGCGTGGGCATCGGCATCATGGTCGAGACCCTCGCGACCATGGCGCCGGAGGCCCGGCAAGCCATCGTGGCGGCGCTCGTGCCGTCGATCATCGCCGAGCTGAGGAAGCCGCCGCCCGTCGCGCAGCCAGGGCAGCCGCTCCCGCAGGACACGTCGTTCCCTTACAAGGACGCGGCGTACGCGATGCTCACGTCGGATCGGACCGTGATCATCGCGGACGAGGGGCTGAAGGAGGGGCTCAAGGCCGCCCTCATCGACTGGGCGATGGCGGACTTCGAGCACCGGATCGAGGACCGCTCCCAGGCCTACGGGATGGAGCAGCTCCTGCGCTTCATCGGCCCCGCCGCGGTGGCCGGCCTGCCGAAGCTGATGACCCGCGAGGCGAAGCGGCTCGACCAGCTGGCGTCGCTCGTGGCCGAGTACGGCGACCCGCCGACGAAGGAGGCCGCCTCGGCGAACCTGGTCGCCATCGCCAAGTTCGTCACCTCCGGCGAGTGGACCGCCGTCAAGAAGCCCGAGCTCCAGGCGGCGAACGCCGCGTCCAAGCTCGCGCCGACCGAGAAGCAGTTCGAGGCGCAGCTCGCGCAGTACCAGGAGGAGGAGCTGTTCCGGGTCTTCGGGTCGATGAAGAAGCTCGGCGGCCGGCCGTCGGTGGACTTCCTCCTCGGTTTCGCGGCGAACAAGGAGCAGCCGGAGAAGCGCCGCCAGGCCGCCCTCGCCGCGCTCGAAGGCCGGCTCGATCGCAACAACCCGAGCGACATCCAGCGCATCCTCGAGATCGCGACCGCGGACGCGCCCGACGCGGTGCTCGACCAGGCCTTCCGCCGCGTCGGCGAGATGCCGCGCGAGCTCGTCGTCGAGAAGCTCTACGGCCTCTTCAAGACCGACAAGTGGAAGATCCGCCGCGCCGCCGCCGCGACCATCCTGAAGATGTCGACGGCGAAGCACGTCGACGAGTTCATGAGCAGGCTCCCCGACGGCAAGGACAGCAAGGGGTTCGCCATGCCGGAGGCGCTCACGTACGGCGCCGCGCTCGGCGACCTGAAGGAGGGCTCGCCCGTCGAGGCGCTGAAGAAGCACTTCACCGCGGGTCCGGCGGCGGCGCGGACGAGCGCGATCGCCTACTACTTCACGTTCGGCACGGCGGCCGATCTCCCGGCGGTCAAGCCGCTCGAGGGCGACACCACGCGCGTGCCGGTCTGCGAGGCCGACCCGGACTGCAAGTGGGCGTGCGAGGTGCAGAAAGAGGGATCGACCGAGCGCGAGCTCAGGGACGTGAAGACCGTCGGCGAGTTCGTTCAGTACTGCATCGAGCCGGCCATGCAGGACAGGAAGCCGGAGCTCGAGAAGGGCGAGAAGAAGTGACGCGCTTCTTCGTCCGCCGCGCGCGTCACGCGCGGCCCAGAGCCGTCAGTTGCTTGCAGGGAAGAGGCCGGGAGGAGGCTTCCCAGCGCAATTCATCCTCCATTATCGTTGGGTAGAGATGAGCGCGGATCCGAACAAGAAAAGCGCACGGACGTTCCAGTGTCGCGATGTCCTTTGGGAGACGTTCGAGCAGATGGCGCGCGAGCTCGAGTGCTCCATCGACTACCTCATCAACGAGTCGATGAAGCAGTACGCGCGGCAGCGAAGCTACAGCCCGCGCACGCCGTTCCCGCCGCCCGCCAGGGGCGACGCGGTGCCCCCCTCCGGGCACATGGCGGTCCCGCACGCTCATCAGGCCAGCGCGCCACCTCCCCTCGCGACGCCCCAGCCGCCCGGGCTGGCGACGTCCGGCTCGGCGCCGCCCCTGGGAGGCTTGCAGCAGCAGCCGGCAGCCGGGATGCCCTACGGCGCCTCGGCGCCTGCGTATGGCGCGCCGTCGCCTCAGTACGGCGTGGCGCCCGTCGGGCCAGGGCCGACGCCGGTCCCGGCGATCACGCCGCCTCCTCCGCCTCCGGGGCAGGTCCGTCCGGGCGCGCCGCCGCCGCCGCCGCCTCCCCCCGGCAGCAGCAACGCGGGCGGCAAGCGGCCCAGCCTGCCCGTGCCGCCGCCCATTCCGGGTCGCGTCGGCGGCCCGCCGCCTCCGCCGACCAGCGTGACGCGCCTCGGCGCGCCGCCGCCGCTCCCGTCGCAGGTGACGAACCCCGGCGGGCGCCAGAGCCTCCCGGGCGCCTCGGTGAGCCGCTCGGGGCCGCCGCCGCCGCCGCTGAGCAACGCCGCCGGTTACGCCTCGCCCATGGGGCCGCCGGTGGCGCCGCCCCTCGCGCCCCCGCTGTCGCCGCCGCCGTATGTCGCTCCGCCGCAGGCCTCCAGCAGCGTGCCGGGTCCGCCGCCGATGGCCATGGGGATGCCGAATCAGGTCCCCGTCGGCCCGACGCTCGCCGCGTTCTACGCGGGGCAACGGTTCGTGGTGAACAAGGATCGGTTCATCATCGGGCGCGGCAAGCAGTCGAGCGACCTGACGATCAAGGACCCGAACGTGTCGCGCCAGCACGCCATGGTCGAGTTCCTGAACGGCCAGTACTACATGGTCGACATGGGCTCGACGAACGGCGTCGAGTACAACGGCCAGCGCATCGCCCGGAAGGCCATCGTCGAGGGTGATCTCTTCCGGATCTGCGATCACGAAGTGCGCTTCTCCTACCGCTGAACCCGCCGACCGCGGGCGCGCAGGCGGGAGTTTGGCTGGAGCGCAGGCGAAGGCTTAGGATCTCGCCGCAGGATGACGAAGCGTGGAGGCGCCGAGGCCGGCTCGCAGGAACGGCGGCGCGGCGCGCCGCGACGAGCGCGCCGGGGCGCGCTGCGCGGCGGCGCCGCGGCGATCGGTCTGGGCGTGGCGATCTGGGGCGGAGCGGTCCTCGCTTCGCAGCTGCCGCCGTGGGTCTCCGCGGGCGACACGCCGCTGCCGGCGTGGGTCAGGAGCGCGCGCGTGCTCAAGCGCGACCAGCCGCTGTTCGACGCCCCCGGCGAGGGCGCGCGCCGGCGCGGCTCCGTCGATCGCAACGTGCAGCTGCCCGTTTTCGCGGCCAGGCGCGCCGGCGGATGCCTCGGGCGCTGGCTCGAGGTGGGCGCCGCGGCCTGGGTCTGCGACGACGCCGTCGAGCTGTCCGCCGCGGGTCCGATCAGCCCGCTGGTGCGGACGTGGCGCGAGATGCCCGATGGGCTGCCTTACCGCTACTACTTCGTCGGCCCCGACGGGACCTTCGGCTACCGGCGGGCCGAGGCGGCCGACATCGACGCGCCGGACGCGCAGCTCGAGCCCGGCTTCGCGGTGGCGATCGTCGAGGAGCGGATCGAGGGAGGCGCCCGGTACGGCCGCACGAACAGCGGCTTCTGGTTGCCGATGCGAGATCTCGGTCCAGTGCGCGCGATCGCGTTCCACGGGGTGGAGGTCGCGCCGGGCGCCGCGCAGATCGCGACCGCGTGGGTCGTGTCGGAGCGGGCTCCGCTCTACACGCGGACGGGGGCGGGCTTCACGCGGACCGAGGAGAGCAAGGTGCGGTTCGAGGTGGTCCCCTACCTGGAGGAGGCGCAGGGCGCCTCGGGGAAGCTCGCGCGCATCGCGGAGGGCGACGTCGCGGCGTGGATCTCGACCCGCGATCTCCGGCGCCCCTCGGTGGCGCCGCCGCCCGAGGTCGACGTCGAGGCGGGTGAGCGCTGGATCGACGTCGAGCGCTCGACGCAGACGCTGGTGGCCTACGAAGGGCCTCGCCCCGTGTTCGCGACGCTCGTCTCGACCGGCAAGGGCGCGCCCGGGTCGCAGCGCGCCACGCCCGCCGGCACCTTCCGGATCTGGGCCAAGCTGCTCACCTCGGACATGGACAACCTCGAGGACGAGGCCGCCGAGCGGTACTACCGGATGGAGGACGTCCCCTACGTCCAGTACTTCTCGAAGGGCGTCGGGCTGCACGGCGCGTTCTGGCACCGCTCGTTCGGCCAGGTGCGGAGCCACGGCTGCGTGAACCTGGCTCCGCTCGATGCGCAGCGGCTGTTCTGGTGGACGTCGCCCCGGCTCCCCGCCGGCTGGACGGCCGTGCTCCCCACGGCGCACGAGCCGGGCACCGTCGTGCGCGTGAGGTAGCGGCAGGCGCGAGGCCCGTCGGGGTAGCAGGGAGGGGGGGCGGGGAGGAGCAGCGGAGCCGGGCCCGGTAGAGGCGCGGCGAGCGCTCGCTCAGGGGGCGATCTTGCCCTGGAGGAAGAACGCGATGACCCAGGAGAGGAGCACGAGCGACTCGATGAGCGCCAGGCCGAGGATCATCGGGGTCTGGATCCGGGCAGCGGCGCCCGGGTTCCGCGAGATGCCCTCCAGGGCGGCGGCCGCCGCGCGCCCCTGGCCCATGGTGCCGCCGAGGGCAGCGATGCCGATCGCGAATCCGGCAGCGACGGCGAGCCACGAGTTCGCGTCGTACTTGTTCGACGCCGCGCCATCCTGCGCCAGCGCCATAGCGGGAACCAGTACCAGCGCAGTGCCGACAACGGCGGACAGCGACAGCTTGCTCTTCAGCGACATCCGAATCTGCTCCTTTCAAGCCACACAGCCCGCGGGGCTGCATGCGAAACATCTGCTTGGGTCGGGGGGCCGCGGGGCGGTCCCCCATCGAGATCCGGGGATCGCTCCAGGGACCTCTGCTACTGCTCGGCAGGGGCCGCGCTTCCGCGATCCACCACCGCTGCGGGGCAACCCATCGACAGCGGGGCCCCTCTAATCCGATTTTCGAGGGCTGGCTAGCCTTCTCTTCACCTCCAGCGCCATTCTCCGCGGCGCCGGTGGGCGACTGACCAGGCGGTCAGGCGAAGCGGTCAGTGGTGGTCTGCCTTCTCGGTCGCGAGCCCGATGTAGATGCAGCTCAGCAGGCAGAACACCAGCGTCTGCACGACGATGACGATGATCGCCAGGAACATCAGGGGCACCGGGACGAACAGCGCGACGAGCCCCAGGAAGATGCTCGCCACGAGGTGATCGACGCCGATGTTGAGCATGAGCCGGATCGAGAGCGTGACCGGGCGGACGCAGGTGGAGATGACCTCGATGGGGAAGATGAGCGGCGCCAGGTACCACTTCGGCCCGGCGAGGTGAGCGACGTAGCTCCAGCCGTTCTCCTTCAGCCCGTAGTAATTGAACAGGACGAACACCACGACCGCGCACCCGATCGTGATGTTCAGGTTCGAGGTCGGCGGGTTCACCCCCGGGATGAGCGCCGACGCGTTCGAGAAGAAGATGAACGCGGCCGAGCCCCCGATGAGCGGGAAGTACCGCTTCGCGTTCGCGGGCCCCATCACGTCCCGGGCCATCCCGTAGAAGTAGCCGAAGAACGCCTCGAAGAACGTGCGCAGCGTGAGCTTGTCCTCCGGGATCACGGACTCGTTCAGGCGCCGGTACTGGCCGCGGACCTCGCTGGCGAGGAGCACGAACAGCACCATGATCAGAAGGCTCATGAAGATCGGCTCGGTCCCGCGGTAGTCCACGGTGTGGTGACCGATGAACGTCTTGCCGATGTTGCGAGCGTTCTCCCGGAGTCCGGGGAGCTGCGCCAGGAGGTACGTGAGGAACCCTGTGTGCTCAGGCATGGCTTTCGTCGTCGATGCGCCGCGCCGGCAGCCGCGCGGCTGTGCCGGCACGGCCGCGAGCGCTGGCGCGCCTTGTGGGAGTTCGCCCTCGATCGAGGGGCCTCGCCTCTACCACAACTCGTTTACGGTGGGCACCCTGGAGCGCTCCAAGTCGCCTCGCGCCGCGCGGGTCGCTCCCGGAGGCCGGTTCCGGCGGGAGCTCAGCCGTGAGCGCCCGGCGGGCTCCCGTCCGCCGGGGGCTTCGGTCCGAACAGCGTCCCCAGGGTGATGCCGACGACGAGCGAGGCGTAGCCGACCATCAAGGCGATGCCCGAGACCACCTCGCTCTTCAGGAGGAGCCACACGCCGCCCATCAGGCCGAGCAGCTTGATCATCGCGATCAGCGTCCACGACACCGTGTGGCCCCGGCGCGAGAGGAACGCGTCGACGATGCGCGCGAAGACGTACAGGTTCACCGTCGCGATGGCGCCTCCGATGCACACGCCGAGCGCCGCGCGCGCGCCGTACGCGAGCAGCGCGGCCACGGACAGGACCGCGGCCGTGCCGGCGACCCAGCGGAGCACGGACCGCATGGTGGCGTCCCCGACGCCGGGCCGCTCCTCCGCGTCGGGCTCCTCGTGCGGCGGGTCGCTGCCGGGCGCCCCCGGCCTTCGCTCAGCGCTCATCGTTCCCCTTCGCGTCCTGCAGGCCGCCGGGATCGCGGACCTCGCCGCTCGAGCCTGTCCGGCGGTCGTCGTCCGGCGCGCGCTCGTCCTGCCGTGCCTTCCGGTCGTCGAACCTCGGCGCAGGGTTCCCCTGCTCGCGCTCCTCGCGCTCGGCCACGGCCTGCATTTCCTTCCACGCCCGGAAGACCGCCTTGCCGGCGGCGCCGAGCCCGAAGAAGAACCAGAGCACCGAGAGGTACGGATCGGTCCCGAGCTTCCCGTCGAGCCAGCGGCCGATGAACAGGCCGACCAGCATGCACAGCACCACCTCGAGACCGACGGTCCCGTAGCTTCCGACGGCCTTCCAGTCCTGCTTCATCAGGGGATCCGATCACCGGGCAGTACGTGGGTGCCTCCGGTCGCGATTACAAGCGGTCCCGGACGGGGTCAACCGCCGTCCGGCGTCGCCGCTCGATCGGCACCCACCGCGCGCCGCCTGTCGTCTTGCCGTTTACCGTCGCTTACCGTCGCGCGACCAGCGCCTCGAGCGAGGCACGCATCTCCCGCGCGGCCTTGCCGCGGTGGCTCACGAGGTTCTTCTCGGCCTCGCCGAGCTCGGCCATCGTCCGTCCGTAGCCCTCCACGACGAACAGCGGATCATATCCGAAGCCGCCCGCGCCCCTGGGCTGCCTGCCGATCCACCCCTCGCAGCGCCCTTCGGTCACGATGGGCTGCGCCTCGGATCGCGGATCGAGCAGCACCATCACGCAGCGGAAGCGCGCTCGGCGCCGGTCGTCCGCGACGTCCGCGAGCGCCGCGAGCAGGGCCTCGTTGTTCTCCGCGTCGGTCGCGCCCTCCCTCGCGAAGCGGGCGGACCGGACGCCCGGTCGTCCGTCGAGCGCGTCCACCTCGAGCCCCGAGTCCTCGGCGAGCGTCACCATCGCCGATCGGAGCGCCCCGGCGCGCACCTTGAGGAGCGCGTTGTCCAGGAACGTCGCGCCGTCCTCGACCACCGGCGGCGCGCCCGGCAGCACCTCCGCCAGCGAGAGCACCTCGATCGGGAGATCGGAGAGCAGCGAGCGCAGCTCCACGAGCTTTCCTCGGTTCGAGGTCGCGGCGAGCAGGCGCAGCGGCTCTCGGCTCACGCGACCCTCCAGCGATCCGTCTGGAAGAGCGCGGAGAGGTCGACGCCGGCGCTCGACAGCGCCCGGTGCTGCGCGCTCGCGAGCGACGCCACGCCCGCGAGCGCGAGGTCGGTCATGCGATCGAGCTCCGCCCGAGGGATGGCCTCGTCCTCGGCCGTCGCCTGGACCTCGACGATCGAGCCGACCGCCGTCGCCACGACGTTCATGTCGACGCGCGCCGAGCTGTCCTCGGTGTAGACGAGGTCGAGCGCGAGCCCGCCCGGGAGGTGGCCCACGCTGATCGCCGCCACCTGATCGCGGAGCACCGGCGCCTCGAGCGATCCGGCCGCGCGCATCCGGTCGAGCGCCAGCGCGAGCGCCACGAAGCCCGCGGTGATCGACGCGGTCCTCGTGCCCCCGTCCGCCTCGAGGACGTCGCAGTCGATCGCGATCGTCTGCTCGCCGAGATGCTTGAGATCGATCGCCGCCCGGAGCGCGCGGCCGATGAGCCGCTGGATCTCCTGCGTGCGCCCGCTCGGGGCCTTGCCCCGCCCGTCGCGCGGCTCCCTGCGGGCCGGGCTCGATCGCGGGTGCATCTGGTACTCGGCCGTGAGCCAGCCCGCGCCCTTGCCCATCATCCAGGCGGGCACGGTGGGCTCGACCGAGGCCGTGCAGAGCACGACCGTCCTCCCGGCGCGGTAGAGGACGGATCCCTCTGCGTTGCGGTGGAACCCGAGGATCATCTCCACGGGGCGGTGAACATCGAGGGCGCGGCCGTCAGGGCGATTCACGGGGCCGCCTTAGCACACTTCGCGCGTCGCGCGGGCGCGCCTCGCGGCGGCGCGCCGCGGGCTCGCGCCGCTACATCCCGAACCAGGGACCCGGGTCGATCACCTCGGCGCCGCGCCTCAGCTCGAAGTAGAGCTTCGCGCCGTTCGATCCGCTCGCGACCGTGCCCACCCGCGCCCCGCCCTGGAGCTGATCGCCGGCGCGCACGTCCGCGGCGCCGAGGTTCGCGTACACCGAGTAGAGGCGCTCGCCGTGATCGACGATCACGGTGAGCCCGTAGTCCGCGTACGTGTCGGCGAAGGCCACCCGCCCCGCGGCCACGCTGCGGACCGGCGCGCCGTCCAGCGCGGTGAGCTCGACGCCGGGGCCGCCGACGCCGCGGCGCGACACCTTGCGCACCTCCGCGCGGCCGGCGATCGGGAAGGGGAGCCGCCCCATGAGCGCGCGGAAACCAGCGCGGCGATCGAGCTCGGCGGGCCCGGTGTCCGCGCCGTAGATCGCGAGGTAGTCGGGGCGCACGCTCGTCTCGAACGCGCGCGAGAACGCGGCGCGGCGCTCCTCCTCCTGGGCCAGCGCGACCCGGGCGCGGTTCATCGCCTCGCGGTGCACCTCGAGGGGCGCGCGCTCCGCTCCGAGGTGCGTGAGCCGGTCCGCGAGCTCGGCGCTGCGCCGGGTCAGCTCCGCCTCGCGGGCGAGATCGCGCTCGAGGGCGAGCCGGGTGCGCTCCACGCGGGCCGCGTGGTCCACCAGCGCGTCGAACCCGCCGCCCACCGGGAGGAAGCCGGCGCGGACGTGGCGGTAGTACGCCCGCCCGCGCGCGATCATCCGCCGGCGGGTGAGCTCCAGCGCGGGGCCGATCGCGTCGAGCTCCGCGCGCAGCGCCTTCTCCTCGGCGTCGAGCTTGGCGAGCAGGCGATCGAGATCGTTCTCGGCCAGCGCGGAGCCCGGGCGCGCCGCCGGGGCCGGGGCCCTGGCCGCCCAGGCGGACGTGGGCGCCGGGGCGCCCGGCGCCGGCACCTCGGCGCCGCTCGTCGCGGCGCCGGTCAGGAGCGCCAGCGCGAGCGGCGCGAGCCGGATGCGGCGCCTCACACGGCCACCATCTTGCGCAGCGTGAGCAGCGCGGTCGTGGCGCCGAGCGCGGCCCCGAGGGTGACCATCCCGAACGCGACCTCCCAGGGGAGGAACGACGGCGAGACGCCGAGCAGGTTGGCGAGCTCGTGATCGAAGCGGCCGCGCACCATCATGAACAGGGCGCCCAGCACGAGCAGCGCGCCGGCCGCGCCCGCGGCGCCCTGCGTGGCGCCCTCGACGATGAACGGCCGGCGCACGAAGCCGTCGGTCGCGCCGACCAGCTTCAGCACCTCGACCTCGATCTTCCGGCGATGCAGGAGCAAGCGCATCGTCGAGCCGATGACGCTCACGACGGCGCAGAGGACGATCGCGGCGAGGCACGCGCTCGCGGCGACGCCGCCGCTGAGGAGGGACGACAGCCGCTCCGTCCAGCGCTGGTACGTCTCCACCGTGTCCACGGCCGGCAGGGCGCGCAGCTTCACCGTCATCGAGGCGAGCGCCTCGTCGGAGACCTCCTCGGTGAAGCCGACCTCGAGCGACGCGGGGAACGCGCTCGGCGGGAGCGCGGCGAGGGCCTTGTCGCCGTCGTCGTGCACCACCTCGCGGCGCGCCTCGGCGCTCGTCACGAGCCGCACCTTCTTGACGCCCTCGGTGCCCTCGAGCGCGCGGGTGAGCTCCGCGGTCTGCGCCTCGGTCGCGCTGTCGCGCAGGTAGACCGTGGCGCGGCCGGCGCGCGACCAGCGATCGCGCACCGCCATGAGGTTCGTGACCACGAGGAGGGCCGACGCAAGGCAGACGAACGCGACCGCGAGCGAGAAGATCGACAGCGCCTGCAGCCGCCAATCGCTCCTCCCTGCCCGCCAGGTGCGAAGCCATCTCCGCCGATCGTCACGCTCGCTGGTCTGCATCCGGTTCCCTCTATCCGTCTCGTGAGGCGGAGCCCTCGGCGCTACGCCGCGCCGCGCACGCCGCTGTCCATTTCGTCCTCGTCGCCGTCCGCGAGCTCGCCGCCGGACCCGAGGCCGTGCGGTACGTCGGTCGCCTTCCCGTCGTCGAGCACGACCACGCGCCGGGGGCGCACGTCGAGCAGCGTCCGATCGTGCGTCGCGAACAGCACGGTCGTGCCGGTCTCGTGGATGTCCTCGAACAGCCCGAGCAGATCGATCGCGAGCTGCGGGTCGAGGTTGCCCGTCGGCTCGTCCGCGAGGATCAGCGTCGGCTCCCCGACGATCGCCCGCGCGATCGAGACGCGCTGCTGCTCGCCGCCGCTCAGCACCTGCGCTCGGTCGCCGCCGCGCCCTGCCAGGCCGACGCGCTCGAGCGCCTCGCCGACCCGGGTCCGGAGCAGGCGCGACGGGAGGCCGAGCACCTCCAGCGTGATGGCCACGTTGTCGAACACGGTCCAGCTCGGGACCAGCTTGAAATCCTGGAAGACGAAGCCGATGTTGCGCCGGAGCGCGGGGATCGACGCGTCGGTCAGGCGCGCGATGTCCCGGCCGAGGAAGAGGATCCGGCCATCGTCGACGCGCTCGGTGCGGTGCACGAGGCGGAGGAGCGTGCTCTTGCCCGAGCCGCTCGGGCCCGTGATGAACACGAACTCGCCGCGCTCGATCGAGAGCGACATTCCGCGCAGCACCGGCTGATCGGCGCGGTACGACTTGTAGACGTCCTCGAAGACGAGGATCGGCCGGCGCGCGGCGGACGCGTCGTAGCGGTGGCCGGGCCGGAGCGCCGGACGAAATGAGCCTTGCAGAGGGGGCGCCGCCATCGGAGCCTTCACCTATCAGCCTGCTCGCACACGGAAAACTTTTCGGCCGACGCTCGGGCGAGCGCCCTCTGCGGGTCGCCTTTTTTGGCCTCCCGCTGGCGGCGTTGCTGCTCCACGGCGACGGTCACGAGATCGCCCTCGCCGCGATCAGCCGCGCCGACGCGGTGGGGCTCCGCCGGGCCCGCCGGCTCTTCGGCTCGCGCCTCCTGCTGCGCCCCGACGTCGATCGCCCGGAGCTCGCGTCGCGCGTCGAGGCGCTCGCGCCCGATCTCCTGGTGAGCTGGTTCTGGACCACGCGCCTGCCGATGTCGCTCGTGAGGGCGGCGCGGCTCGGCGGGATCGGCGTGCACCCCTCGCTGCTCCCCCGTCATCGCGGGCCGGACCCAACGTACTGGGCGATCGCCTCGGGGGACGCCGAGAGCGGCGTCACGGCGCACCGGATCGCGGCGGAGTACGACACCGGCGAGATCCTGGAGCAGGAGAGGCTCCCCATCGATCCGGGGTGGACCGCGTGGCAGCTCGCCCGGGCGCTCGACCGGCCGAGCCTACGGGTCCTGCGGCGCACGGTCGGCCGGTTCGCGCGCGGCGAGGAGGTGGCGGGCGTCGCGCAGGATCCGGCGCTCGCGACGCAGGCGCCTGCGCCGGACGACGAGGCGTGCGCCATCTGCTGGTCCTGGCCGACGGAGCGCGTCCTCCGGCACGTCCGCGCCCTCGCGCCGGCGCCGGGCGCGTGGACCGAGATCGAGGGCGCCTGCGTCATCGTCCTGCGGGCCGCGCCGGCGGCGAGCTTCCCCGAAGCGCTCGCGCCCGGCGAGGCGGTGGTCGAGGGCGGGGTGGTCCTGGTGCGGACCGGCGACACGGCCGTCGCGCTGCTGGAGGGGGAGATCGACGGAGAGCCGGCGTCGGTGGATGAGCTCGCGGCCCTCGTGGCGTCGGGGGCGTCGCGCGGGTGACCGCCGGCAGGGGGCGCTTGGCGGCCGGCCGCGTCGCCGGCGGGGTCGCCTGGCCGGCTCGCGGCCATCGAATCCTGAACCTATGCGCGCGCGACCGCGTAGGATGCGCCCTTCGGAGGATTCATGTCGGAACCCGCGCAGCTTGCGAAAAGCGCCCGCGAACTGCTCGCCGCGGCGCTCAATGCGCTCCAGTCGAACGGGGGGGTGTCGCCTGAGATCGAGGCGCTCGCCGAGCCGATAGCGCAGGCGATGGGCGTCATGCACCGCATCGAGCGCTCCGGGGGTCAGGCCCTCGACGGCAGCGAGATCGCGCTCGGCCATGTGCGCGACGTCCTGAACCGCCTGCAGAGGATCACCGCGGCCGATCCGGTGGTGGACGTGCTGATGGAGCACGTCGCCTCCTCGCTGAGCAAGGTCAACGCGCTGAGCAGGGCGCAGGCCGCCGGCGCCTCCGCGCAGGCGCGTGCGCCCGTGGCGGCGGCCGCGCCTGCGCAGGTAGCGCCAGCGCCTGTAGCGGTGGTCGCGCCAGCGCCTGTAGCGGTGGCCGCGCCAGCGCCGATCGCGCCTGCGCCTGTAGCGGTGGCCGCGCCCGCGCAGGTAGCGCATGCACCTGCAGCGGTGGCCGCGCCCGCGCCGGTCGCGCCTGTGCCCGCGGTGGCCGTGTCTGCGCCCGTCCAGCACACGCTCCCCTCGCCGCAGCAGCCGCGGCGTGCGCCAGCGCCCGCTTACCCCGCCGCGTCGCACCCGGCCGCGGACCCACGCGGCGCTCCGCCGCCCCAGGCCGTGCCGCAGCCCGTCGACCACCGCGCGCACGCGGCGGTCGTCGATGTCGAGCTCGGCGCTCTGACGCCGTCGAATTTTTACAAGGGACTGGCAGGCAACGACGTCATCGAGCACGGGGGCATCTTCGTCGCGACCTACAAGATCCCGCCGACGGGCTCCGTCGTGACCCTGCGTGTCCGCCTGCCGGGCAACTACGAGTTCACCGCGCAGGCCGCGGTCCGGTGGACGCGCGAGGCCGGCGGCTCGAGGGACTCGGCCGAGCCAGGCTTCGGCGCCCGGATCACGCAGATCTCGGCGGAAGGCCGGCAGCTCGTGTCCCGGTTCACGCGCAACAGGGAGCCGCTCTTCTACGACGACCTCTGAGGTCGCCACGCCGCCTCGATCGTGGTGAACTCTTCTTCCGCGCGCGCCGGCTCGCGAGCGAGCCGGCCGCTCCACCGCGCAGCGTCCGTCCTCTCTGCCGTCGCCCTCGCGGCGCTGCTGCTCCTCGCGCCGCGGCCGGCCCGGGCGACGGGCGATCCCGATCTCGCCTTCTGGACGTTCGAGACCGCCCACTTCCGCGTGCACCATCCGCAGGGCCTCGAGCCCATCGCGGCGCGCATCGCCTCGCTCGCCGAGACGATCTACGGGCGCGTCGAGGATGCGCTCGGCTACGCCCCGCAGGGCCGCACGGAGATCCTGATCACCGACGACTCCGAGATAGCGAACGGGTCGGCCGGCACGCTCCCCTACAACTCGATCCACCTCCTCGTATCCGGTCCGGACGACCTGTCGACGCTCGGCGACTACGACGACTGGTACCTCGATCTCCTCACGCACGAGTTCACGCACATCGCGCACATCGATAACACCTCGGGGATCCCGGCGATCCTGAACGCGATCGTGGGCAAGACGTTCTCGCCGAACCAGGTGCAGCCGCGGTGGATCATCGAGGGGCTCGCCGTGGTGAGCGAGAGCCACCACTCGAGTGGTGGCCGGATGCGCTCGAGCATGTTCGACATGTACCTGCGCGCCGACGTGCTCGAGGACAACATCGCGCGGCTCGATCAGATCTCGAGCTCCGCGTACCGCTGGCCGCAGGGCAACCTCTGGTATCTCTACGGATCGAGGTTCCTGGGCTGGATCATCGACGTCTACGGGCCCAACACGATGCGCGCCGTCTCCGCCGACTACGGGGCGTCGCTCCTCCCGTGGGGGATCAACCGCGCCATCCGCCGCGTGACCGGCAGGACCTACGTCGAGCTGTACGAGGGCTGGAAGGACCACCTCCGCCGGCTCTACCGAGAGCAGATGGCGGCCGTCGAGGCGCGCGGGCTCCGCGAGGGCGCGCGCCTCACCTACCACGGGCGCAACGTGCTCTACCCGCGGTTCGTCCCGCCGGCCGCGCGCCGGACCGCTGCAGACGAGATCGTCTACTTCCGCGACGACGGCAGGGAGCGCCCCGGCATCTACCGCGTCTCCCTCGCCGCGCCCGCGCCCGGGAGCGAGCGCCACGAAGCGCTGGTCGCGCGCACCAACGCGCCCTCGCGACCGGCGTTCACGCCGGCGGGTGACCTCGTCTTCACGGCGCTCCTGCCGTGGCGCAACCACTACTACCGAAACGATCTGGTCATGCTCCCGCGCGGCGAGGCGGCGCCCGACGGCGACGAGCCATGGCGGCGCCGGTTGACGCACGGCCTCCGATCCGCGGCCCCGGACGTGAGCCCGACCGGAGATCTCGTCGCCTTCTCCCTCAACAGCAAGGGCACCCGCTACCTGGAGATCGCGCGGCTCTCCAGGGATGGCGCCCTGTCCGAGCGGCGCGATCTCGTCCCGAGCGCCCGCTTCGAGCAGGCCTACTCCCCGTCGTTCTCGCCCGACGGCAAGCGCCTCGCGTACAGCGTCTGGACCGCGGGCGGCTATCGCGACATCCGCGTGGTGGACGTCGCCACCGGCGGCTTCCGACAGGTGACCCGCGATCGCGCGACCGACATGAACCCCGTCTGGTCGCCCGACGGCGAGACGCTCTATTTCACCTCCGATCGCACCGGCATCCACAACGTCTACGCCTACGACGTCTCGTCCGGCGCGCTGCGCCAGGTCACGAACGTGAGACTCGGCGCCTTGCACCCGGCGATCAGCCCCGATGGCAAGACGCTTGTCTATGTCGGATATACCTCTCGGGGCCACGACCTCTTCGCCATGCCGCTCGATCCGGCGCGCTTCCTCCCGGCGCCGCCGCCCTCGGGCGATCGCCCCGATCCCGCCGCCGAGCCTTCGGCGGCGCGGCTCGAGCGCGTCCCTTACAACCCGCTTCGCACGCTCGCGCCGCGCGCGATCACGCTCGACTACGCGCCCGGGAGCTATGGCTCGAACGCGCTCACGGTGAGCGTGACCGGCACCGACATCGTCGGTCGCCACACGATCTTCGGCGAGCTCACCGTGCAGCCGGACGCGCCGGCCCCGAACGTCCTGCTCGGGTACAACTACGGCCGGCTGCCTGTCGATCTCGGCGTCCGCGTGTACCACAACATCTCGCCGCGCGGCGGCTACCGCCTCAACGGCCGAAACGTCGTCTACGACGAGCGAACGATCGGGATCTCCTCCGGCATCAGCTATCCGATCCGCGGCGAGTTCTCGCGGCACACCCTGAGCGCGTCGTTCGGCAGCGCCGCGTTCAAGGGGCAGCTCCCCATCGGCGACAAGCTCGACCCGTACGCGCCCCGGACCATCCTCCCGCCGCGGGGCACGCTGAACCTCGCGCACCTCGGCTACGCATTCTCGAACGCCGAGGGCTCGCTCGACGCCGCCGGCGCGCCGCGCGGGGTGTCGCTGAGCGCCGGCCTCGATTACGCCGGCCCGGAGACGGGCAGCAGCTATACGACCTACGCGTTCTCGACGGGCCTCACCGCCTACGTCGCCATGCCCTGGCCAGGCGATCACACCCTCGCGTATCGCGTCGCCGGGGCGGTGTCTGGCGGCAACTTCCCCCGGGGCGCCAGCTATGGCGTGGGCGGGTACGATCTCGAGAACCTCACCCTCGTCGACACCTTGCTCACCGGGGTCACGAATAGCTCGTTCACGCTCCGCGGCTACGCGCCGGGCGCGATGTTCGGCCGCTCCTATTTCTCGCAGACGTTCGAGTACCGCGTGCCCGTCCTGCAACCCGACCGCGGCCTCGTGACGCTGCCGATCTACCTGCGCCGCGTCGACGCGAGCCTCTTCCTCGACCACGGCGGCGCATTCAACCGCTTCGAGATGGACGACCTCGCCCTCTTCACGCGGAAGAGCCTGCTCTACTCGCCCCAGCTGCACGCCTCGGTCGGCGGCGAGCTGTGGCTGAGCTTGAGCCTCGGGTACGTCCTCTCCTCGCAGCTGCGCTTCGGGTACGCCTATGGCCTGAGCGATCTCGCGATCCCCGGCGGTCAGCTCTACTTCGTCGCGACGAACTCGTTCTGAGCGCCGCGCGCCTGCTGGAAATTTTGCCCGCGCCGACCCCTTCGCCCAGGGTGCTCGGCATGCGCCGCATCCTCCTCGCCCTGAGCCTCTTGCCCCTCGCCGGCTGCGGCATCGCCCCGAGCACGTCCCAGCGCCTCACCGAAGCGGCGCTCGAGATGAACACGGCTGCCCGGTTCGGCCGCATGGATGTCGCGCTCGAGCGCGTCGGCTCGAACGCGCGCCAGGATTTCATGAATCGTCACGCCGGGTGGGGCACCCGCCTCCGGGTCGTCGACGTGGAGTTCGGCGGCTTCGAGATGACCCAGCGCGAGGAAGCCGAGGTCTACCTCGACGTCCTCTGGCTGCGGAACGACGAGGCCACGGTCCGCAGCACCCGGATCGCGCAGCGCTGGCGCGACGAGCGGGGCCATTGGGAGCTCATCGGCGAGGAGCGAAGGGAGGGCGACACGGGGCTCCTCGGCGAGCCCCCGCCCAAGGAGCCCGAGCCCACGCAGAATGGGGCTGGCGATTCGGCGAGCGCGGCCGACATGGGTCGGCAGCCCGGCCTGAGCCTCCACACGCGTGTGATTCGCGACGAGTGAGCGCCGCCGCTGGCGAGGTGTGCGGCCGCGCGCCGGGGGGCGCGCCGGGCCGAGCACAACGCCGGCGTGCGAGGCCTGGGTGAGCGACGGGATCGCAACAGCGCGGCGATGCGACGGGTGGCGCGTGGTGCGCGGCCGACCGACCGCGCCTCGCACCCCATCAAGCAGCCGGCGAAGGGCTCGCAGGAGCGGCGCTCTTGGGAGCGCGGGGCTTCTTGGCCTTGCCAGCGACCTCCGCCGGGGCCTTCGCCAGCTTGCTGCGCTTGGCGCGCTCCTTCTTGGCAGCCTGCGCCTTGCGGCGCCTCATCTTCATCGACTGGCGGCGATCGCGCTTGCCCATCTGCTTCAATCTCCTCACGGTCGGGGGCGCGGCATCATGACGACAGCTCGCCAGGCGAGCCCCATCCTGCACCGGTGGATGGCCTACCGCGGGGCCCCTCAAAGGGAGCGGGACTGTGCCCAAGAGCGAATGGAAGCGCAAGGGGCAATGCGCGCGGAGATGCAGTTCCCGTGCTAGACGAGTGTGCAGTGCATCGCGCCGCCGTGAGGCGTTGACCTCCGCCTCGCCGCGCGGTCACATCAGAGGCGCGCGCTCGTTCTGAAGGAGCCGGAGGATCCGCGCCGCCTGGGCCGCACCTGGCAGGGCTCAGCCGCCGACCGCGCCGTCCAGCGCGACTTCGCGGCCGCGCACCTCGAGGCGGTACCGGGAGTTCACGGTCTCTATGTAGAAGACTTCGCGCCCGGCGAGGCGCAACACGCGCTTGACCGGCGTCGTGACATATTCATGCATTCCGTCGGAGAACTCGATGACGATGACCGAGCCTTTCCGTGGTGCACGGACGAGCCGGCCAACGACTGCGCGTGATCCCCGGCCGAGCTTGCGGAGCACAACCTGCACAACAGAGATGCTAGCACGCGGATCTCGGCCGAGCACAAGCTGCACAAGCAGCACCTCTCGCAACTAGGTCCCACCCTGGCCCAGGGTGTCCGGCTGCATCGGAGCGGTCCGGACCTTCGCGCCGCGGACGGCGAGCCGGCGGGAGGGGTCGCCCCCCCGGGCGGAAAGTTTCCATGAATCGATCGCCGCCGCGGCGTTTACGATGAGCCTGCACTCCTGTCGGCCACCAGGCAGGCACACCGGTCCGTGACGCACCGTCATCGCCGGATCCTGGTGAGGGCGGAATCGAACGATTTCGGCCTTATGGGGGCCTCGTGAAGGTTGCGCGGTGGTCTTCCTGACCGGCCGACAATGCGCTGGCGTCGTCGGCCCAGGGGACCTCGCCGGGGGCACGGTGCCGCGTTCAGGTGCATCTGCGCAGCGCGGCGCCGCGATCGGCCTGGCGCGCCGCGGGTCGGCGGCTCGTCGGCCCCGCGTCAGCGGCGGTGGGCTGTCGCGCCTGTCCGGTTGTTCGGATCGCTCACGCCGGGCGCGCCCTTGTCGGCGAAGTAGGTGCGGAGCATGTCGCAGGCGACGTTCGTCGCCTTCACCCGCCATTTGGCGCCGTTGGCGACCATCACGGAGATGGCGACCTCGGGCTTGCGGCTCGGCGCGAACCCGACGAACCAGGTGTAGAAGGGCCCCTCGGGCGTCGGCTTCGTGAGCGTCCCCGTCTTGCCCGCGACGCGGATATCCGGGAGGTAGGCGCGGCCGTTGCGATCATGGAACGAACGGTAGCTCGTGCCGTTATCCACCGTCGCCTCCATCATCGCGGTCACCGCGTTGGCCGTGCTCTCGTCCATCACCCGCTTGAGCACCTGGCGCTCGCTCGGGCCCTTGTAGATGTCGCCGATCTCGTCCTTGACGCTCGACACGACGTGGAGCCGGATCATCTCGCCGCCATTGGCGAGCGTGGTCGCCAGGTTCGCCCCCTGGAACGGCGACAGCGTCGTGTTCCAGAAGCCCGCCGCGGTCCGCGCGAAGCCGAGATCGTCTTCCGGGAGCGAGATCGTGCTCGTCGCGACCTTCACGTCGAACGGCGTGTCCTGACCCCAGCCGAGCTTCTCGGCCACGGCGCCGAGCTTCTCGTGGTCGAGGTTCTTCGCGGCGAGCCGCGCGAACACCGTGTTGATGCTCCGGCCCATCGCCTGCGCGAGCGTCGCGCAGTACTTGTCGCGGCGCTTGTTGTCGACCATGTCCGCCGGCCGGATCGAGTGCTCGCCGCCCGAATAACACTGCTTGGTGTTCGGGCTCAGGCCCGCCTCGACGAGGGCGGTGCCGGTCACGACCTTGAAGACGCTCGCTGACGGCGCGGTGGCCTCTGCAGCGACGTCGTGCATCGCCCCCTCGTTCACGTAGCTCGCCCAGACCAGCACCTTCCCGGTGCGGATATCGGTCATGACGACCGCGCCCTCCGGGACCTGGCCTGCCCGCAGGAAGCCGATCGCCGCCCGCTGGTACATCGGGTCGATGGTCAGCTCCGCGACGCGGTCGCCGTGCGCCGGCGCCGTGGGCGGGGTCCTCCGGTCGTCGATGCGCGTCAGATCGAGGTCCGTGAGCGGCGGCGGCGTCACCGTCCGCGTGATCGTCGGGCCCCCGGCGGTCGTCTTCTTGGCGAGCAGCCCCCCGAGCTGGACGTCGTGCTCGCGCAGCATGGGGAGGGTCACGGCCACGAGCCCCACGGCTGCACCGACGGCGATCCACTGACGCATGTCGCGCATGGCCCGACGGGTACCCCGCCGCGCTGTCCTGGGCCAAAATTGAGGCGCGCGACCTCGCCGGCGGGGCTCCCGCGCTGCCGGCGCGCCGCGCGGAGCGCCCGCGGCGCGGATCGTTGGAGGGCAAAAGGATGAGGGGCGGATGAGGGGCGCGGCCGGGACGCCGGCCGCGGCGGGACGGGGCGCGTCAGAACGACATGCTGAGCCTGGCGCCGAGCTCGTGCAGCGCGTGCGCGTCCGGATCGGCGGGCGTCACCGTATTGCCGGGCACCCGGAGGAGGTTCTCGCTGGAGCCGCTGCCGGGCGTCAGGTAGGCGCTGTAATTCACGCCGAGCCGTATGTTTTTCGTGTACCAGTAGTTCGCGGCGAGGCCGATCTGCATGACGTCGAGGTCGGTGCCCGGCCCCCCCTCGGCGCCCGGCGTATTCTCGTCGTACGCACCCCCGCGGGACGCGCCGTCGTACGTCGCGTTGATCCCCGCGAGGAGCGCCGCCACCTCGAGCCCCGACTTCGGCTTCTCGATCTCCTTCGACAGATCGACCTTCGTGGGGCGCGGGCTGAACCCTGGATCGCCGCTGACGAAGGCGTCGCCGACCGGCCACGCCGAGAGCTGCACGTACCAGCCGAGCCCCTTCACCTGCCCGAGCCGTTCGGTGTTGGTGAGCTGAAAGCCCTCCACCGCCTCGCGCGTCTCGTTCGCGACGTAGTACGCCTCGGCCCGGAGCTCGACCATCTTGATGGGCAGCCGGAGCTCGCCGCCGATCGCGGCCTGCGAGGCCGACGGGATGACGTGGATCGGGCGCTTCAGCGAGTCCGTGTAGCCGGCGCCCCAGAGCGTGTAGCCCTGCGCCGTCCTGATGGGCGCATGGTCGTAGCCCACGTACTCCTGATCGCGGTCGCCGTAGCGCGCGCTGACGCCGATCTGCGCCTTCGCGAGCAGCCCCTTCTTGTCGCTGGCGAACGGGCGCGCGACCACGCGGCCGATGAAATCGAACTGGCTGTCGACGCCCGGCCGGTTCTGCCCGTCGCCGCCGACCACGCTGACGCCGTAGACGACCATCCTGTCGGCGACGTCGCCCCAGATCGTCAGGCCGATGTCCTTGCCCTCGGGGTAGGCGAAGCTCCGGGTCGCGATGTTGCGCTCCATGAACGTCGTGCTGTTGTCGCTCGTCTGGTTATCCATCGAGAAGAACGCCTGGTGTTGCCCGAACAGGAAGTTGAGCGCGGGCATGACCGAGTAGTTGATCCAGGCGTCGGCGAGCACGGCGTTCGCGGTGGTGCTCTCGACGGGCGCGAAGCGCGCGCTCTCGGCCGTCGGCGTTTGCCCGGCCGCGGCGGCGGCGTTCTCGGTCCGGCCGTTGGCGTTCGCGAGCCCCTGGCCGCCGAAGTCGACGTCGAGATCGAAGGAAAACCTCTTCAGGAACTCGCCGGCCACCTCGAGCCGCGCGCGGCGGATGAAGAGGCGCGGCTTGAGCGCGCTCCCGCCGCCCGCCGCCGACACATCCGACACGCCGGCGCCGAAGCTGCTGGCGAAGTCGAAGTTCAGCCTGCCCTTCGGGTAGAGCCGAAAGGTGTCGTTCGCGTCCCGGAGGAAGAAGCCGCCGTGCCAGCCGGCGAGCGGCTGCCGCTCTTCTTTCACGATGGCGACACCGGCGGTCGGCGCGAACACCTGCGCAGGCGGAGGAGGCGGCGGCGCGGCGGTCGGCGCCGCTCCAGGAGGCGGGGGCGGCGGCAGCTCCTCTGCGGGCGGCGCTGCGTCGGGCGGCGGTGCGGGCGTCGGAGCGGCAGCGGCAGCGGGCGGAACAGCGCCGGCAGGAGCCGCCGGGGCAGCGGCTGGAGGCGGCGGCGGGGCAGGTTGCGCTGGGCCCTGGGGTCCAGGCTGTGCTAGCGCCGAAAGGCCCGACAGCGTAACAGTCATGCCCAGCAGCGCCGATGTAGCTAACCTCATGCAGTTCTCCCTGTGTGCGGCTCGCCCGCTCGCCGGATCTCGCATGCACTGCGACGCGAAATTATGACCAGGACGTTACGATTCTGTGTAAGCCATACGGCGAGCGAGCGCGACATTCGAGCGAGAGGTGAGCCGCGTCAAGGTCCTGCTCATGGAGTGGCGGCACGTGCCGGCGGCGGAGCGCCGGGGCAGAGGCGGGGAAGGATCACGGGATGACGACCAGCGTGCGGATCACGGCGGATGTCGAGGTGCTCGACAACAGCACCTTGGTGGCCCTCGCCGGGCCGGGGAACGAGCATCTCAAGCTCATCGCGCGCACTCTTGGCATCGAGTCGGGCGTTCGAGGCAACACGATCCGGCTCGCCGGGGACGCCGACAAGGTCGCGCTCGCCGAGCGGTGCCTGGCAGAGGCCGCGCAGATGTTGAGGAGCGGCGTGGTCCTCGATCCCCAGGACTACGTGCGCGGAGTGCAGGCGCTCCGGGACGACCCGGGGATGACCTTGCGGGAGCTGTTCGAGGACGTCGTCCTCATCTCGGCGCGCCGCCGGCCTATCTCGGCGAAGGGGCTGGCGCAGAAGCGCTACATCCAGGCGATCCGATCGAACGACATGACGTTCGGCATCGGGCCGGCGGGGACGGGCAAGACCTACCTCGCGATGGCCATGGCGGTGCACGCGCTGCTCGAGCGCCGCGTGAAGCGGATCATCCTGACCCGTCCTGCCGTCGAGGCGGGAGAGCGGCTCGGCTTCCTCCCCGGCGATCTCGCCGAGAAGGTGAATCCTTACCTGCGCCCGCTCTACGACGCGCTCCATGACATGATGGATGCGGACAAGGCGCAAGGCCTCGTGACGCGCGGTCAGATCGAGGTCGCGCCGCTGGCCTTCATGCGCGGCCGCACGCTCAACGATTGCTTCGTCATCCTCGACGAGGCGCAGAACGCGACGAGCGACCAGATGCGCATGTTCCTCACCCGCCTCGGCTACGCCTCCCGCGCCGTGGTGACGGGCGACGTCACGCAGGTCGATCTCCCGCACGGCGCGCGCAGCGGCCTCGCGGAGGCGCGCGAGCTGCTCGCGGGGATCGAGGGGATTGCGATCTGCTCGTTCACCGAGGTCGACGTCGTGCGCCACCCGCTCGTGCAGCGGATCATCGTGGCGTACGAGCAACGGGACGCCGAGGTGGCGCGCCAGCGCGAGGAGCGGCGGGCGGAGGCGGGTCGCGGCGGCGCGCGCGGCGGCGCAGCGGCAGAGGCCGGGGCTGCGCCGCAGGAGCCGCAGGGCCGCGCGCCAGCAGGCGAGCCGGGAGGAGCCGGCGCGGCGAGCTGACGCGCGACCCAGCCGTGCGAGACGCCGGCGTCGACGTCTCGCACGGCTGCGCTGATCATTTCTTCTTCAGCTCGATGGGGGACTCGCGCACCAGGAGGGCATCGGGCCCGGTCACCCGGATCCTGCCGTGGATGACGTTCTCCTTCAGCTCGCCGACCAGGACGCCGGTCATCGCGTTCGGGGCCCGCGGATCGTCGGGGAAGACCGATGCGCGGACCATGCCGTCCTCGGCCTTTCCCACGAGCGTCGCGTCGCCGAGCGCTCCCTTCGCGGTGCCCTTCAGCTCACCGCTCGGCTCGATGGTCAGCGTCACCGTCCCAGGGCCTGTGACCTGCTTCCCGTCGTCCTTCTGGCGCGCGGCGTCCTTGACCTTCGGGGGCATCACGACGCTGCCTTTCTTGGCGTCGTAGCGCCCCTCCCATGTCCCTTGCCATGCGGGCGTGCCCTTCGGCTCGCCCGCGTCTCCCGGCGCGCCTGCGCTCGGGGGCTCTGCTGCGGCCGAGCTGGCCGCGGGCGGCGCGAGCCCTGCGCTCGGCTGAGGCGGCGGGGGCGCGGGCCGCTCCGGCTCGCTCGGGCGAGGCGGGCCCTCCTCGCATGCCGCGAGGACGATGGCGAAGGACAGGAAGAGCGCGGGGGCAACGCCGCGCGCCCGGCGAGCTCGTGTTCCGGTGGCGTTCACGTGGACGCTTTTATTACGAGCCGGGCTGGCCGTCGCGTCGATTTGACGTGCCCGCGCCGCGGCCCGGACCAGCGCGCGGCGCCCTCGGATCAGGAGGCCCTGCGGAACGCGAGGGTCCAGTGCCGGTCGCTCGTCATCTGCGCGCATTCGGGGGGAATCCGGAGCGAGCGCAGCAGCTCACGCACCTCGTCGAGCGAGAGCGCCGCGCGCAGCGACGCGTCGAAGAGGGCTCGCTGGTACGCGGTGTCGTTCGCCGCGTACGTGTCGACGAGGGCGGCGATCGACGCCTCGTCTTCCGGACGGACCAGGTCCCGCACGAACAGGAGCCCGCCGGGCTGGAGGACGCGGAGCATCTCGCGCAGCACCTGCGCTGGCTCCGGGACGTGGTGGACGATGCTGTTCGAGAGCACGGCTGAAAATGTCTCATCCGGTTCGGGCAGCGCCTTGGCATCCACGAGCGCGAGCGCGATGGCCTCGGTGAGCCCGGCCTGCTCGACATGGCGGCGCCCGAGATCGAGCATCGCCGCGGAGAGATCGATCGCCTTGATCCGCGCGGCGGGGGCGCGCCTGCAAAGCTCGATGGGCAACAGGCACGTCCCTGTGCCGACGTCGAGGGCGTATGCGAGACCGGGGTTGTGGGAGAGGAGCGCGTCGCAGAACGCCGCGTTCACGGCGGCGTGGTCCATGCTGTCGTAGGCCCGCGCGTCCTCGTCGGTATCCATGACCTCTGGCTCGAGCACGCGCACCAGTGACATGCGCGCATCCTTCTCCGCGGCCGAAGCGCGTGTCAACCGATTGTCGGCGGCTGGTCAATCTCGGCCGCCGGTCGGGCGGAGCTCGAGCGGGGGCGGGGTGGATCCTGGGCGTCGTAGATATGGACAGGAAGGCGTTTGAAGAAGTCGAGGCGGAGCCGGCCGGCTCCCCGCCTCGTCCTCAGCCCATTGGAGCAGGCGCCAATGTCGTAGAGGACGTGCCCCCAGGGTGGACGCGCGGACGCGCGGACTCGCGCTCGCGAGCGCCGGGGCCGAAGGCTGAGCTCTCTCGGAAAGGCTCGATCGGAGAGGCCGAAGACGACGATGAGCGCGCCTCCGCGCTCCGCTATGTAACGAGGTGTCTTGCGGGATGAGCCTGAGCCGCGCGTACACACCGGTCCGCCGGACACGACGGCCTTCAGGCACCTACCCCGCGGGAGCCGCGGGCGGCGGCCGCGCGTGATGTTGAGAGCGGCACTGCGCGGCCCGAGCGCGCCTCCGGCGGCGGGACCGGCGCAGAGTCGTCATTTCGAAGAGCTCGGCGGGTTGGCGCGCGATCGAGCGGTCAGCGTGGGTCCGCGCAATCCCCGGCGTGATGAGCGGATGTCGTGTCGAGAGCTCGACCCGGACTCTCGCCCCGCCGGCGCTCATAGCGAAGCGTCCGTGCTGCGCCCCACCCGCCGAGCAGGGCATCCTATCACGCCTCCGCATAGGTCAGTCGTGTGCCCGGGGCGTGCAATGTAGCCACGCGCCGGCCGCCTGTGTGTGGTCGCCAGGCGGTCGCACCCTGCGTGAGACGCTTCAATGATTGGGGGTGGGGAGGCTCGCGCCGGGCCGCTGCACCTCGCGGATGTGCGCGCGCCCGCATTGCCGCCCGTGACGGGCGCGCCCCCGAGGCGCGGGTTGCTCGGTTCTCGGACGGTGCTTACCTGACCGGACCCGAGCACCCGAGACAGGCAATGCCGCGGTGCATCGTCAAGGGGGCCGAGAGAGGATTGGCGCGGCCTCGAGGCCGTCCTGCGCGGGGGAGGGGTCTCGGCCATCAATCGACGCTGGCGGTGGTTTCATCGCTCGGCGCCAGTCGAGCAAAGCAGCCCAGCCGTTCGGGGCCGTCCCGTCCAATGAGCTCTCCGATTGAGCCCGCCCGCAGCGCCTATTGAAAGAAAAGACGGCCCTCTATCCTCAATTCGCTTGACCAGGCAAGTGGCAACGGCATAGTCGTATCCAACCGCCGAGCTGGATTCGGCGACGAGGGAGAGCACATGGCAACGGACGCCTTTTCACAGCAGATTGTAAACCTCGTGCGGAAAATGCCGGACGAGGCGATCCTCGCGCTCGTCAAGAATCAGCTGGGCGCCGTGACAGGGGAAGCGCCGTTGGTTCCTCCTGCGGCGCCGCGCCGCAGCCGCGCGCGCGCCCGCGCTGCTGGAGCGGTCCAGTCCAAAACGTCTTCCGTCGCGGCCAAGCGCGGCGCCGCGCCGAAGCGCCGGCCTGGCCGCCCGCGCAAGTCGCCGGCCGCCTCGGCGGAGCGTCAGGAGACGCTGGATGCCGTCGAGCGCGTCGTCAAAGCGAGCTCTGGCGTGAGCGCGAGCGAGGTGGCGAAGCAGGCGGGTATCCCGCAGACCCGCGCCGCCGCCGCGCTGAAGGAGCTGAAGCTGGAGAAGCGGATTTTCCAGGGTGGCGACCGTCGCTTCGCCCGTTATGCAGGCGACGCGAAGACCGCCGAGCAGGCGAGCGCGAACGCGCGCAAGACCGCGGCTGGGCCTGCGCCTGTCGTGAAGAAGCCGAGCGCCAAGGGCCGCAAGCGCGTCGCTCCGGCTGCCGCTCCTCCGAAGTAGGTCTGGGGACCACCGCGCACGTCAGCATCAGATGGAATGCAAGCTGTGCTGACGCGCCGCGTTTGGAATGACTGTCCCGTTCGAGACGGAGCTCAGGGCGGGCTCCAGGTGAGCCCGCCATCATCGGAGGCCGCGACGTACCAGCCGCGGCGCGATGTCCCGGTGACGTCCGCTTGGAGGAGCATCAAGAGTCGATTTCCGAACGAGAGGAGGGTTCCGAGCTCGATACGGCCGCGCTCGCCCGCGGCTTCTCCGATTACCCTGGGGACGTCGTAGATCTTACCCACTTCCGGCGATAGCGCGATATAGAGCCCCCATCGCGCTGCAGCGCGGGAGGTCAGCACTGCGGTGACGCCTTCGCGTGTGGGCGCCAGGGCGACAGACCGTTCATGCGGCTCCAGCCAGGGTCGAAAGGGCGGTTTCTCCGCGATGACGCAGGTGCCTTGGAGGGTGCACGTCGCGAGCGTCGGCTCTCCGGTTGTGGGCGTCATGACTTCGACCATGATCCGGTCGGCTGCGCAGCCGACCGACGCTCCAGGCGGGGCTTTCGCCGGGAGCTTCAGCACGGTTGTCTGGGCAGCGGAGACGGCGATCACGGCGGTCTTGTCGGGCGGCTGAGGAACGAGCTGGATCGACCAGCCGGCGAAGTCGCATGCTGGTGTCGTGGAGAGCGCGGCGATGGCCGCTGGGCTGATCGTGAGTCCCTCGACGCTCTTCGGTGCGTCGAGCGGCTTCCCCGGCGCGGGGACGGGCCGCACGAGGAGGTTGCGCCCGCGCACCGACAGGAGCATCGGTGGGCGGCCATAAGGCACGGGCAGCGCTTGTTCCTGCGTGGGGAGCGGGACGGGAGGCACCGGCTCGGCGCCCGCCGGCCCCGCATAGACGAGGGTCGCGTGCCGAGGCTTGGGCTCCACGAGCAGCGCGGCGCTCTCGGCGGAGAGCACCGCGGGCACAGCGTTCACCAGCGGCCGCGCTCCGCGGCTCAGCGCGGGTAGCGTGACCGGTGAAGGCGCCGAGAGGTCGGTCGCCTCGAACGGAGCGAAGAAGAGGCTCGGCGGGTCCAGCGCGGACGGCGTCCCTCGATTCCCGCGTGTCTCCGTCGGGAGAGCTGGGCCACGCGGACCGGTGGTGAGCACCGTGGCGCCGTCTCCGCCGACCGACCAGGTCGACCACCCCTCGCGGACGCGCCGCAGAGATCGCCAGGTCCGGCCTGCGTTCTCGGTCACCAGCGCGATCGCCTCGTTCTCGATCTCTCCTGTCACCACGGCTCGCCTCTCATCGAGCACGAACGCCCGTCGCCATCGGGTCGACGACGGCGCGAGCGCCGAATCGATGCCACGCGCCTGGCCAATGGCGGTGGTGAGCTCATCCGAGGACGCCGCGCCCGGGGGCGGCGGGACGGTGATGGGCGCTGCCTTTTCCTTCTTCCCGCAACCGAGCGCCAGGAGGGCCGTCAGGGCGGCAAGGGCGGTCGCAGCGGCGCGGCGCCGCGTGGGCGCGCTCACTATGGAGTCGAGCATCGGCAATCTCTTCGTTGGTGTCGCCCTGGCTTGCTGCGCGGCGGCCCTGGCTCCTCCACGACTCGCACGCTCGCTCGCGCAGCGCCCGAGCCGTCGTGTGGGAGCGCCCGTCGTGTCACGGAAAGATGCGCGCGCGGCGATCGCCCTGTCTCCCCGCTGAATCGCCCCGAGCTTCGCGTTCGATTCGCGTCTGCGCTACCGCCGGCCGCACGCCGCGCGGCCAGCACTAGTCGGCCTGCTCCGGATCCATGCAGCACCGGAAGCCCGTCGAGTAGTCGTGGTAGCCGAAGGAGTGGGCGGTCGTGGCATATTTGCAGCCCTCGCCGTTGCGCGCCGTGTCCATGAAATAGCCGCCACGGAAGGTGCCGCTCGGATCATCGACCCACTCGTGGAGGTTGCCCACCATGTCGAATACGCCGTAGGCGTTGGTGCATCCCGCGCGCTCGCCCGTCGGGAGCAGCGCCTGGGACAGCTGGTTGATGAGCGGGTTGTTCATCGCCGTCGTCCAGCGCTCCTCGGGCTTGATGTCGAGCAGCGCCGCGATCTCGGCGACGGGGTGAACCCGCCGCTCGTCATCGTTGCACACGCCCTGCTGGCGGAGCGCGCCGTAGGGGAACGTCGTGTCGTCCGGCCCTCGGCAGGCGCTCACCCACTCCTCCGAGGTGCACAGGCGCTTGCCCGATGCCGCGCACGCCAGCTTGGCCTGCCGCCCGCTGATGTAGCCTTGGGGGATGACCCCCTGCCAGGACACGGCGCGGACGCGGCGCTCGTTCCCGTCAATCGGATCGTAGGGCGACCAGGGGCGCTCACCGCTGGGCGTCACCTCGACCAGCGCGCCCTCCCAGCGGTCGACGCACACGCGATCGTCGACGAGGGCCATCTCCGCGGGGCAGCGCGCGCTGGCCGTCGAGGAGGACATCGGGACGGCGCCGATCTCGGACTCCATCCCCGACGCGAGCGTTGCGCTGTCCTTGACGGCTGCGAGCGCGCTCTCCTTGGCCTTGATGCGCCGTTCCGTCGGGACGGCGGCGGTCCCCTCGAGCGAGGCGCGCACCATCAGGCGCGGCGTGATCTGCTCCGCTGTCGTCGACCCGGGAGCACAGGCCGACGCGACGAGCACGCCGAGCAGCGCTCCACCGCGGAATGGACGCGCCCCCGGCGATCGCGGAACGGGGGCTGCCAGGCGCGGGCGGGAGGAGTCCTTGGCCACGGAGGAGCCGAGGATCCCTTCCCGCGATCTTTTTTGCAACCGAATACCGCGCTCGGGGGCTCCCCGAACGGGCCTACATGAGAGGGTGCGCGCGCCGGGGCGCTAAGGTGGGTGTGAGCTGGTGAGAGGCCCAGAGGTCATCTGGTGTGCGTCGAATGCCAGGGGAAAAGAACGGCGAGAGCAGAGCGCGCACGGTGGGCGCGCAGGCCGTGCCCCCGTGGCGGCGGCCTGGTCACTCGAAGGCCATGATCTCCGCGTAGCACGTGTCGTATGCCTCCTGGCAGGAGACATTCGGGTTGTCGTTCATGCACGCGACGAGATCGTCCGCTGCATCTCGGTTGAGGGGGTTCATCTGAGCCGCGCACTTGGCGGGGTCGAACGTGCCGGCGTCGCAGAAGTCGGAGATGGTGTCGCAGATCTCGTCGGCCTGGTGCGGGCACGCGTTGGCGTACGTGCGGTTCATGCACGCTTGAACGGGATCCACGTCGCACGCCCGCTCCACGCCGATGTCGCTCAGGCAGTCCACGAGGTCCGCGGCGTGACCCGGGGAGAAGATGGCGAAGCCGTGCTTGCAGAGCCCGTAGCCGATCGGGTCCTCGTCGCGGGTCGCGCCGCACTGGCTCGTCGCCCCCTGCGCAGGCGAGATGTTGAGCTCGTCACAGGCCGCGACCGTGAGGTCGCCGTCCGACGCCTCGATGCAGGCGTCGCTGCCTCCGTCGCCGCCCTGGCCGCCATCGCCGCCGGCGCCGCCCTGGCCGCCGTCGCCGCCGGCGCCACCGTCGCCGCCCTGGCCGCCGTCGCCGCCCTGGCCGCCGCTGGTCGTGGACCCGTGGGTGACGCCGGGGCCGACCGTCTGGTCCACGTCGTTGTCGGTGTCCGCCGTGGTCACGACGCAGCCCGTGTAGATGGCGGGCAAGATGAAGGTAAGCGCGAGGAAAGAATGGCGATGGCGAGCAAGCATGGTCACGTTGCCTCCTACAATGTCAGGGAAGAGTTCCACGGCCTGGTGCGTTCGACTGAACCTGGGGCTCCCCTATTCCCCTCGCAATCCTGCTCTTCGGCCTGGTCCAGCCGTCCGACGCCGGCGCCCCGGGGGTGCACCTCCGCCGTCGACGGCTCAGGCCGCCGTCGACAGCTTGTTTCAGTTGCATTTCGTCCGTGTCAAGAACAGATTTTAACCTCGCGTTCGTCCGTCCGCCTGCCCGGGCACCAGGCTCGGCGTGCCTGGAGCCTCCCGACGTCCGTTCAGGAGGATCTGAAAAGCTGCTCAGCCCGCGGGGACGCGTGAAACAAACTGAAAGGGAGCGGAAGGATCGCCCTTGCGTACCGCCCCTCCCGCTGGTAATCACCGCGCTCCGTTTTCCCGGGCGATCGGGTGTCCTCCCGGTCTCCCAGTAGAAGAGCCGTAACGGCGCTTCGATCCCAGCTCCGCCCCTTCGGCCGCCGTGGGAACCCCCCCGGTGACGCGAAGGGGGCCCACGTCGATGGACGTCGGGCTGGGACCGGAAGCGTACGACGGTGCAACCGGTTCGCAGCGAACCGAAACCCGGTACGGAGTAACTCCGCCCGCCGGTGTCGCGAGGTGTCTCGAATGGTAAGCAAAGCCAGTGCGATGTTTTCGCGGATCGCCCCGCGCAAGGCTCGCATGATCGCCGATCTCGTTCGAGGTCGCGACGCGGACGAGGCGATCCAGCTGCTCTCGTTCACGCAGAAGAGCGGAGCCCCCGTCCTGCGGAAGATCATCGAGAGCGCGGTCGCGAACGCCCAGCAGGCGGGCGCCGACATCGACGCGCTCTTCATCAGCAAGGCCACCGTCGACAAGGGGCCGAACAAGTTCAACCGCCGCTGGCGGCCGCGCGCGATGGGCCGTGCGACCCGGATCACCAAGGGCGTGTCGCACATCGTCATCGAAGTCGACGAGAGAAAGTAAGTAGAGGACCTGCCGATATGGGACAGAAGACCCATCCGTATGGCTTCCGCGTCGGTGTCATCAAGACGTGGAGCAGCAAGTGGTACGAGGACGGCGCTGCGTATCAGAAGTGGCTCCACCAGGACATCCGCATCAAGCGCGCGATCAAGCAGTACCTCTACAACGCCAACATCGCCGGCGTGGAGATCGAGCGCGCCGCCAACCGCGCGAAGGTGATCGTCTTCACCGCCCGCCCCGGCATGGTGATCGGCAAGGGCGGCAAGGGCATCGAGACGCTGAAGAGCGGGAACGTCGGCACCGCGTCCAAGGGTGAGACGCTCTTCCCCGGCGTGTCGTCGTTCACCGACAACGAGGTGTTCATCGACGTGCAGGAGGTCCGGAAGGCCGAGACCAACGCGCAGCTCGTCGCCGAGAACATCGCGACGCAGCTCGAGCGCCGGATCGCGTTCCGCCGGGCGATGAAGAAGGCGGTCTCCACCGCGATGAAGTTCGGCGCGAAGGGCATCCGCGTGCGCTGCGCCGGCAGGCTCGGTGGCAGCGAGATGAGCCGCGTCGAGACCTACCGCGAGGGCCGGGTGCCGCTGCACACGCTCCGCGCCGACATCGAGTTCGGCCTGGCCGAGGCGCGGACGAAGGTCGGCATCATCGGCGTGAAGGTCTGGATGTTCAAGGGCGAGGTCCTGCAGCGTAAGGCGCGCCGGATCCAGTAGAGGGATTGCAGAATGCTGTCTCCGAAGCGAACCAAGTTCCGCAAGATGCAGAAGGGGAACAACCGCGGCCTCGCCATGACGGGCAGCGACGTCTCCTTCGGCGACTTTGCGCTCCAGTGCGTCGAGCCTGCCCGCGTGACCTCGCGGCAGATCGAGGCGGCTCGTATGGCGATCCAGCGGCACGTGAAGCGCGCGGGCAAGCTCTGGATCCGCATCTTCCCGGACCGCCCGGTGACGAAGAAGCCGCTCGAGGTCCGCATGGGTGGGGGCAAGGGCGCGCCCGAGGAGTGGTGCGCGCTCGTGCAGCCGGGCCGCGTGATGTACGAGATCAGCGGCGTGAGCGAGGAGACTGCGAAGGAGGCGTTCCGCCTCGCGTCGCACAAGCTCCCGATGCAGTGCAAGTTCCTCGCCCGCGGGCTGACGTGAGGTAGGCGATGAAGGCGAAGGATTTGCGTGAACGCACCACCGAGCACCTGCGCGAGCTCGAGAAGTCTCTGGCGGCGGGCCTGTTCGAGGCGCGGTTCAAGAATTTCACGAACCGGCTGAACGACACGGCGACGATCCGCAAGGCGAAGCGGGATCTCGCGCGGGTGAAGACGATCCTCACGCAGCGCGCGCGTGCCGAGGAGAAGGCGTAGCCATGGCGAAGAAGAAGGCAGAGATCCAGCAGCCGGCCGCTGCGGCGCCCGAGCTGGCAGCCGCGGCGCCTGCGCAGGCCGAGACCGAGGCGAAGGCGCACGGCTTCCGGCGCAAGCTGGTCGGCAAGGTGACTAGCAACAAGATGAACAAGACGGTCACCGTCGAGGTCATCCGGAACGCGCTCGACCCTGTGTACAAGAAGTACGTCCGTCAGCGGGAGCGCTACAAGGCGCACGACGAGACGAACCAGTACAAGGTCGGCGATCGCGTCGAGATCACGGAGCACAGGCCGATCTCCCGCGACAAGCGGTGGCTCGTGACCAAGCTCGTTGCCCGCCCGGTGGAGGAGTAGCGCCATGATCCAGGTGTCGACGCATCTCGAGGTCGCGGACAACTCCGGCGCCCGAATCGTGAAGTGCATCAAGGTGCTCGGCGGCTCGCGCCGCAAGTACGCCGCCCTCGGCGACGTCATCGTCGTCTCGATCAAGGAGGCGTTGCCGGGCACCAAGGTGAAGAAGGGCGAGACGGCGCGCGCCGTCGTCGTCCGCACCGCCCGGGAGTACCAGCGCTCGGACGGCAGCTACATCAAGTTCGACGGGAACAGCGCGGTCCTCATCAACAAGGAGAAGGAGCCGATCGGTACCCGTATCTTCGGGCCGGTCGCTCGTGAGCTCCGCGCGAAGAAGTTCATGAAGATCATCTCTCTCGCTCCGGAGGTCCTCTGATGAAGCGCCTCAGGGTCGGTGACCTCGTGCAGGTCATCAGCGGCAAGGAGGAGGGGAAGCAGGGCCGGATCACCAAGATCCTCGCTGACGAGGATCGCGTGGTCGTGGAAGGCCTGAACACGGTGACCCGCCACCAGCGGCCCACGCCGCGCAATCAGGAGGGCGGGAAGATCACCAAGGAGGCGCCGATTCACGCCTCGAAGGTCATGCCGGTCGATCCGGCGACGGGCAAGCCGACGCGCGTGAAGGTCCGCGTCGGTGAGGACGGCAAGAAGACGCGCGTCGGCAAGAGCGGCAGCGCGATCGGTGTGGGCTAGCCATGGCGGACAAGAAGGACAAGGACAAGGCGGCCAAGGACGCCGGCAAGGGCAAGGACAAGGACAAGCCCAAGCCGCAGCAGGCCAAGCCGCAGGCGCCCGCCAAGAGCAAGGAAGCCAAGGGCGCGAAGGCCAAGGGCGCCGAGGCCGAGGCCTCCGGGCCGGTCGAGGAGCGCCCGCGCGACCCGAACTACGCGCCGCGGCTCCGCACGCACTACAGGAAGAGCGTGACGGCCGCGCTCGCGAAGAAGTTCGGCTACAAGAACCCGATGATGGTGCCCCGCCTGCAGAAGGTGGTCATCAACATGGGGCTCGGCGCCGCGGTGCAGAACCCGAAGATCATCGACTCCGCCGTCGAGGACATGCGGGCGATCTCCGGCCAGAAGCCGGTGGTGACCCGGGCCCGGAAGTCGATCGCGACCTTCAAGCTGCGCGAGAACCTGCCCATCGGGGTGATGGTGACCCTGCGTGCCGAGCGGATGTGGGAGTTCGTGGATCGCCTGATCGCGTTCTCCCTCCCGCGCGTTCGCGACTTCAAGGGCGTCAGCCCGAAGGGGTTCGACGGCAAGGGCAACTTCACGATGGGCCTGCGCGAGCAGATCATCTTCCCCGAGATCGACTACGACAAGATCGATGTCGTGAAGGGGCTCAACATCTCGTTCGTGACGACGGCGAAGACGGACGAAGAAGGACGCGCGCTCCTGACCGAGCTTGGCATCCCGTTCCGGCATTGAGGGATTTTCGATGGCCCGTGCAAAAGAGTTTGCGAAGCTGAACCGTCCGCCGAAGTTTTCTACGCGGCACAAGAACCGTTGCAAGGTGTGCGGGCGCGCGCGCGCTTACTACCGCGACTTCGAGCTCTGCCGCGTCTGCCTTCGGTTGTTCGCGCTCCGTGGTGAGCTCCCTGGTGTGATCAAGGCCAGCTGGTGATTCTATGATGACCGATCCCATCGCCGACATGCTGACCCGCATTCGCAACGCGGCGCTCGCGCGGCACGACAGGACCGAGGTCCCCGCGAGCCGCATCAAGGCCGCGGTCGCGGAGATCCTCAAGTCCGAGGGCTTCATCGCCGACGTGCGCGAGACCGAGGGCGAGGGTCCCAAGAAGCTCACGATCGTGCTCAAGTACGGGCGCGATCGACAGAGCGCGATCGACGGCGTGCGCCGCGTCTCCCGCCCCGGGCGCCGCGTGTACGTGCGTCACGACAGGATCCCGCGCGTGTTCAGCGGGCTCGGGATCTCGATCCTGAGCACGTCCCGCGGGCTCATGAGCGACAGGGATGCGCGCCGCCTCAAGATGGGTGGCGAGCTGATCTGCGAGGTGTGGTGATGGAAGCTCAGGCGAACGCAGCCCAGCCCGCGAACGGTGACAGCCGGCTCGCTCCGAAGACGTCGCGCGTTGGCAAGCGCCCGATCGACCTGCCGAAGGGGGTCACCGCGACCGTCAACGGCCGGAAGATCGACGTCAAGGGCCCGAAGGGCCAGCTCTCGCGCGCGATCACCGACAAGGTGGACATCAAGCTCGAGGGCAGCAAGCTGCACGTGAGCTCGGTGGCGCCGGGGCGCGACGCGTCGCGCCTCCAGGGCCTCACGCGGGCGCTCGTGGCCGCGATGGTGAAGGGCGTCGCCGAGGGCTACGAGCGGACGCTCGAGCTCAAGGGGACCGGCTATCGCGTCGAGCTCAAGGGCACGACGCTGAACTTCGCCCTCGGCTTCTCCCACCCGGTGACCTTCCCGGTGCCCACGGGGCTCACGGCGACGATCCCGGCGGACTCGAAGGGCACCGTCCTGGTCCTGACGGGCGCGGACAAGGAGCTCATCGGGCAGACGGCCGCGACGATCCGTGGCTTCAGGCCGCCGGAGCCGTACGGCGGCAAGGGCGTCCGTTACCGCGGCGAGCGCGTGCGGGAGAAGGCTGGCAAGGCCGGCAAGGGCGGCAAGAAGTAAAGGCGAGCGGCGGCGTGTTCGCCGCTGCACCGAGGGACGAGACGGTCATGGGCATGAAAATCGTCGGTCGGGAGCGCCGGAAGCTCCGCATCCGCAAGAAGGTCGAGGGGACGCCGGAGCGCCCGCGCCTCAGCGTCTTCCGCAGCTCGAAGCACATTTACGCGCAGGTCATCGACGACGTGAGCGGCAAGACCCTCGCCCACGCTTCGACGCTGTCGAAGGACCTCAAGGGCTCCCTCGACGAGGACAACAAGGTCGAGGCGGCGAAGAAGGTCGGGGCTCTGATCGCGAGGATCTGCAAGGAGAGGCAGATCGACAAGGTCGTCTTCGACCGCAACGGCTATCTGTATCATGGGCGCGTCAGCGCCCTCGCCCAGGCGGCGCGCGAGGCAGGTCTCGATTTCTGACTCCCACAGCCGCTGCCCTGATGGTGAGGGCGGCGGGCGCGGTCAACTGCCGCGGCGGAGAACGTGATAGAGGACGGTTATGGCGTTCGATCATGTCGACGAAGAGAAGCTGAAAGAGCGAGTCATCCACATCAACCGCGTCGCCAAGGTCGTCAAGGGCGGCCGGCGCTTCAGCTTCTCGGCGCTGGTCGTGGTGGGCGACGAAGCGGGGCACGTGGGCATCGGCCTGGGCAAGGCCAACGAGGTGCCGGAGGCCATCCGCAAGGGGAACGATCAGGCTCGCAAGAACCTGTTCCGCATTCCCCTGGACGGCGTGACCATCCCGCACGATTCGTTCGGCCACGTCGGGGCGGGCAAGGTCCTGCTGAAGCCGGCCAGCCCCGGGACGGGCGTCATCGCCGGCGGCGCGGTGCGCGCCGTCGTCGAGTCGGCGGGGATCCACGACGTGCTGTCGAAGTCGCTCGGCACGAGCAACCCGCACAACGTCGTGCACGCGACCGTCGCGGCGCTCCGGGGGCTCAAGAGCCCGGAGAGCGTCGCCGGCAAGCGGTCGATGCAGCTCGACTCGCTCGACTACCAGCGCCGCGGCAGCACGAACACCGCGGGTCGACGGCGCGCGAGCGTGGCGCCGCCCCCCGGGAAGCCGGGCGGCGGTGGTGCACCGAGCGGCGGCGGTGAAGGAGGCTCGCAGTGAAGCTCCGGGTACGTCAGAAGGCCAGCAACATCGGCCAGGTCGAGCACACCCGCAAGATCATCAAGGGGCTCGGCCTGCGTGGGCCGGGGTCCGAGGTGGTCGTCGCGAACACGCCCTCGTTCCGTGGCATGGTGAAGAAGGTCCTCCACCTCGTCGAGGTCGAGGAGGTCGCCGACGGAGCGACCTCGTCGAAGGCCTGAGAAGCGAGATCGTCATTCCAGCGGAGTCGCCGCGTACGGAAGTGTGAAACATGGACATTCTTTCTAAGCTCCAAGCCCCTGAGGGCGCCGTAACCAAGAGGCTCCGCGTTGGCCGTGGCGTGGGGTCGGGCGTCGGCAAGACGTCTGGCCGCGGACAAAAAGGGCAGAAGGCGCGGGCCGGCGGCAACATCAACAAGAAGCACTTTCAGGGCGGGCAGACGCCGATCCAGCGTCGCCTCCCGAAGCGTGGCTTCCGCAACCCGCTCGCGGACATCGTCGTCAACGTCAACGTCGGCGACCTCGAGGCGTTCGACGATGGCGCCCAGGTCGATCTGATCGCGCTCCACGAGCGCCGCCTCGTGCAGGGGCGGTTCGACGTGCTGAAGATCCTCGGCGACGGTGAGCTCACGAAGAAGCTCACGGTGACGGCGCACCGCTTCTCCAAGGGAGCGGTCGAGAAGATCGAGAAGGCGGGGGGCAAGGCGGTCGTGCTCGCGGCGCCTGCACCCCAGGGCAACTCGACGGACTCCTCGTCCTCGTAGTCAGCGCGCACGCGCACCCACCAAGCCGGAGTCCAGGATCGCCTATGGCCAGCCTCGCGGGAATCACCAACTTCCACAAGATCCCCGAGCTCAGGCGACGCGTGATCTTCACCCTGGTGATGCTCGCGGTCTACCGGGTCGGCGTCTTCGTGACGACGCCCGGCGTCGACCGGAACGCGATGCGGCAGTACGTCGCGAAGCAGTCCGGCGGGCTCCTGAGCTTCTTCAACATGTTCTCGGGCGGCGCGCTCGAGAACCTGTCGATCTTCGCGCTCGGGATCATGCCGTACATCTCGGCCTCGATCATCATGCAGCTCATGGGCATGGTCTACAAGCCCATCGACGAGCTGCGGAAAGAGGGCGAGCAGGGTCGCCGGCGGATCGATCAGTACACGCGGTACGGCACGGTCGCGCTCTCGCTGTTCCAGGCCTTCTCGATCGCGAAGATGCTCGAGGGCCTGTCGAGCAGCGAGACCGGGGCCGGGATCGTGAACCACCCCGGCATCGGCTTTCAGCTGATGACGGTCATCACGCTGACGACCGGGACCGCGTTCCTGATGTGGATCGGCGAGCAGATCACGGAGCGCGGCGTCTCGAACGGCGTCTCGCTCCTGATCTTCGCGAGCATCGTCACGCGCATCCCGGAGGAGATCGGCAACTACTTCGCCCAGAACGCGGGCGATCTCCAGCCCCTGACGATGGCCGCGATCGTCGCGTTCATCGTGTTCGTCATCGCCGTCATCGCGTTCTTCGAGAACGGCAGGCGTCAGATCCCGATCGTGTACTCGCGGCGCCAGGTCGGTCGCCGCGTCTACGGCGGGCAGACGGCGCACCTGCCGCTGAAGGTGAACACGTCCGGGACCATTCCCCCCATCTTCGCGTCGTCGCTGCTGATGTTCCCGCAGACGCTCGCGAACATGAACGTCCCCGGGGCCGAGCAGATTCAGGCGATCATCAACCGGGGGGACTGGGTCTTCAACACCGGCTACGCGCTGCTCATCATCTTCTTCTGCTTCTTCTACACGAACGTCACGTTCCAGCCGGTGGACGTCGCGGAGAACCTGAAGAAGCAACAGGCAAACATCCCCGGGATCAGGCCAGGCAAGCAGACGGCGGACTACATTCACCGCGTGATCCAGCGGATCACCGTGGGCGGCGCGCTCTATGTCGCCGCGGTGTGCGTGGTGCCCTCGATCGTCGGCAACCTGCTGCGCGTCCCCTTCGGCTTCGGAGGCACGTCGCTCATGATCGTCGTCGGCGTCGCGCTCGACACCGTGAACCAGCTGGAGGCGCACCTGATCACGCGGAGCTACGAGGGGCTGACGGGCCCCGGTGCCACCCGCATCCGGGGCCGCAGGCTCCCGGAAGCGTGATGGAGGGCAAATGATCTTGGTTCTGGTGGGGCCTCCTGGAGCTGGGAAGGGTACGCAGGCGAAGCTGCTGTGCGCGCGCTTCGGCATCCCGCAAATCTCGACCGGCGACATGCTGCGCGAGGCAAAGCGGTCGGGGACCCTGGAGAAGCGCTATCTGGACATCATGGACTCTGGCGGACTCCTGCCGGATGAGGCCGTCATCGGCCTCATCGCGCGCAGGACGGTCGAGCCCGACTGCAGCAACGGCTTCCTGCTGGACGGATTTCCCAGGACTGTGCCCCAGGCGGACGCGCTCGACGAGCTGCTGGCCAGCGCCAACCAGGGCGGCAAGCGGATTGATGCGGTGATCCAGCTGGACGTGGCGCGTCCCCTGCTCGAGGAACGGCTGATCCATCGCCGAACCGACAAACGCAGTGGACAGATATATCATCTCGTCTATAATCCGCCGCCCCCCGGTGCGGAGCTAGAGCATCGGGCCGATGATCGGCCCGAGGCTGTTGCAAAGCGTCTCGACGCCTACGAGGCGATGACGGCCGCCCTTCTTCCGTTCTACGAGCAGAAGAAGCTGCTGCATCGCGTCGATGGCGTCGGGAAGCCTGAGGAAGTGACGCACAGGGTGCTGTCGGCCATTGGCCGGCCGGGCTCGGGTGGAGAATGAGGCGTAAGAATCAGACCAGACCGCCGAAGGAACCGAAGGGCGACAAGCTCGAGTTCGACGGCGTGGTTCAGGAGGCCCTGCCGAACGCCATGTTTCGCGTGAAGGCGGACAACGGCCTCGGCGTCCTCGCGACCATCAGCGGCCGGATGCGGCAGTACTACATCAAGATCCTGCCGGGCGACCGCGTGACCGTCGAGGTCTCGCCGTATGACCCGAGCCGAGGCCGGATCACGTACCGGCATAAGTAACGTAGTTTTTTGAGGAATCTGGAGGCTCCCCGTGAAGGTGCGCCCGAGCGTCAAGAAGATTTGCGACAAGTGCAAGGTGGTCCGGCGGCGTGGTGTCGTTCGGATCATCTGCGAGAACCCCCGCCACAAGCAGCGCCAGGGGAACTAGCTCTTTCGGCGGAAGCCCGCCCCCGTTTCGGTTTGGAGTAACCATGGCTCGTATCGCTGGTGTCGATCTCCCGCGTCGGAAGCATGTCGCCTACGCCCTGCCGTACCTGTTCGGCATCGGGCGGACTCTCGCCTTGCAAATCTGCGAGAAGACCAACATTCCGCAGAACAAGCGGGTCGAGGAGCTCAGCGATGCTGAGGTGAAGGCGATCCGCGACCTCCTGGACGCCGAGTACAAGGTCGAGGGCGACCTCCGGCGCGAGGTGCAGCTCAACATCAAGCGGCTCATGGACCTCGGCTGCTACCGGGGGCTCCGCCACCGGCGCGGGCTCCCGGCGAACGGGCAGAGGACGCATACGAACGCGCGCACCCGGAAGGGACCGCGCAAGGGCATGTTGCAGCGGCGTCCTGCCGCGACCAAGTGACGAGCGGGGATTAGGACGCCATGGCGCAAGCGAAGACGGCTGCCACTACCACGAAGGCCAAGCAGAAGAAGAAGGTCAAGAAGAATGTCTCCGCGGGCATCGCGCACATTCAGTCGACCTTCAACAACACGGTCGTGACGATCACGGACATCAACGGCAACGCGATTGCGTGGTCGTCCGCTGGCGCTCGCGGCTTCAAGGGATCGCGCAAGTCGACGCCGTTCGCCGCGCAGCTCGCGGCGGAAGAGGCGGCGCGCCGGGCGCAGGAGCACGGGATGCGTTCGGTCGCCGTGTTCGTGAAGGGGCCGGGGGCCGGGCGCGAGAGCGCGCTCCGCGCGCTCCAGACCGCTGGCTTCAAGGTGACGCTGATCCGCGACGTCACGCCGATCCCCCACAACGGTTGCCGGCCGCCCAAGCGGCGCAGGGTTTGAGGTAATTCACGATGGCTCGCTACATTGGTCCGGTCTGCAAGCTCTGCCGCCGCGAGGGGATGAAGCTCTACCTCAAGGGCGAGCGGTGCTACTCCGAGAAGTGCGCGTACACGCGGCGCCCGTATCCCCCCGGCCAGCACGGCCAGGGGCGCATCAAGCTGAGCGAGTACGCGGTGCGCCTGCGCGAGAAGCAAAAGGTGCGTCGCATCTACGGCGTGCTCGAGCGGCAGTTCAGCGGGTATTTCCAGGAGGCCAACCGGCGCAAGGGCCGGACGGGCGAGGAGATGCTCGGGCTGCTGGAGCGGCGGCTCGACAACGTGGTGCACCGGATGGGCTTCGGCTCGTCCCGCGCCGAGGCGCGCCAGCTCGTCCGGCACGGGCACGTGCACGTGAACGGCAAGCGGCTGGACATCCCGAGCTACGTCGTTCGGGCGGGTGATCGGGTCGAGCTCACCGAGGGGGCGCGCAAGTTCAAGAGCGTCCTCGCCTCCATCGGCGGCGCGGACAAGCGCCCGGTCGCGAGCTGGATCGACGTGGACCGCGCGGCGTTCACCGGCGCGATCAAGGGCGCACCGATCCGCGAGGATCTCAACGAGCCGGAGATCCGCGAGCAGCTCGTCGTCGAGTACTACTCGCGCTGATCGCGCGAGGGCGGCGCGGAGGAGGGCGGCGTCGCGAGCGCACCTTGCAGGGGGCGCTCGCTCGCCGCGGGCTCCCCTCGGCGCCGCCGTCCCGCGCTCGCGCGCGGGGGCATGGAGCCTAGGATGCGGGCAGGAGGCGGCGCCGATCGGTCGAGTGCGGCCGCGGCGTGAGACCTCCGCGCAAACCTCATGAAGGAAGGAGATCGCCATGACGATGAACAACCCGAACCTCACGATGATCGCCCGTAACTGGCGCGATCTGATCCGGCCCAAGGGCATCTCGATCGACGCGGAGAGCGGGACCCAGTTCTACGCCAAGTTCACGTGTGAGCCCCTGGAGCGCGGCTTCGGGATCACGATCGGCAACTCGCTGCGCCGCGTGCTGCTCTCCTCCCTCCAGGGGGCGGCCGCGACGGCCATCCGCATCGAGGGCGCGCTGCACGAGTTCACCACCGTGCCGGACGTGGTCGAGGACGTCAGCGACATCATCCTCAACGTGAAGGAGGTCGTCTTCAAGGCGGCCACCCCGAAGACGTACTCGGTGCGCATCGATCGGGAGGGGCCCGGGCCCGTGTACGCGCGCGACATCCAGCTGGTCGAGGGCCTGTCGGTGCTCAACCCCGACCACCTCATCGCCGTGCTCGACAAGAAGGGCCCGCTCTCGATGGAGCTCACGGTCAACGTGGGCCGCGGCTACGTGCCCGCCGAGCGCAACAAGACGCCGACCATGCCGATCGGGACGATCCCGATCGACGCGCTGTTCTCGCCGATCCGCAAGGTGAACTACACCGTGCAGAACGCCCGCGTCGGGCAGGTGACCGATTACGACAAGCTCACGCTCGAGGTCTGGACCAACGGGTCCGTCTCGCCGGCGGACGCGGTCGCCTTCGCCGCGAAGATCCTCAAGGAGCAGCTCTCCATCTGGGTCAACTTCGAGGAGAGCGAGGAGACGAGCTACCAGGCGGTGATGAGCGACGACGAGCCGCTCAACGAGAACCTGTTCCGCTCCGTCGAGGAGCTCGAGCTGAGCGTCCGCTCCGCGAACTGCTTGCAGAACGCGAACATCACGCTCATCGGCGAGCTCGTGCAGCGGACCGAGCAGGACATGCTCAAGACCAAGAACTTCGGTCGCAAGTCGCTGAAGGAAATCAAAGAGATCCTCGCGAACATGGGGCTCTCGCTCGGGATGAAGATCGACAACTGGCCGCAGCTCCTCGAGCGCTGGAAGGCGCAGCAGGCGCAGGCGTGAGTCGGTACTGAGGGAACGTCATGCGTCACAAGAAAGCGGGCAGGCAGTTTGGTCGGGATACCTCCAGCCGCAGGGCGATGCTTCGCAACCTGACGGCGAACCTGATCACCCACGAGCGGATCGAGACGACCGACGCCAAGGCGAAGGAGCTGCGGCGCGTGGCCGAGCGGCTCATCACCAAGGCGACGCGGCTCGGCAAGGTCGCGTACACCGCGCACGGGGAGCTCAGCCCCGGCGACAGAGCGCGCCGGCTCCACGCCGAGCGGCTCGTGGGCAGCTACATCCCTCGCTGGGGGGTCGCGACCGACGGCAAGAAGGTCGACATCATCGCGAAGGTGATGATCGATCTCTCGAAGCGCTTCGAGGGGCGGCCGGGCGGCTACACGCGGATCATCAAGCTCGGTCCGCGCCGCGGTGACTGCGCGCAGATGAGCCTCATCGAGTTCATCGACGCGCCGCCGGTCGCGGACGCGCCTGCGCAGGCCGCCGAGCCGGTCGCCGCGGCGGAGCCGGCCACCCCGGCGACGACCGCCGGCTGAGCCGGAACCAGGCCGGCGCCGCGTGGCGCCGGCGCAGTCGCAGACAGCACGCCGGGAGAGCGCTCAAGCTCGCCCGGCGTTTCTGCGTTGTGAGCCTGGCCGGCGCTCAGGGGCCGACCGATGCGTGGGCCTGGTGCGCGCGCCGGCTCAGCGGTCGCGCGCGCCGGCTCCAGGGGCGTCGTCGCTCCGCGGTTCCGCCTCCTCGATAGGCTGTGCAGGCAGGTCGGGGTCCGCCCTCGAGGCGGAGGCCGGGGCCGGCTCGGGAGACGTCTGGGGCTGCGGAGGAGCGGCGCTGTCCTGCCTCCCGGGCGGCGCCGAGGCAGGTGATGCGGCCGGCTGCGGAGGGGGCGGCGCCGAGGCAGGAGATGCGGTCGGCTGCGGAGGGGGCGGCGCCGAGGCAGGAGATGCCGGTGGGGGCGAAGGGGACGGCGCCGAGGCAGGAGATGCGGTCGGCTGCGGAGGGGGCGGCGCCGAGGCAGGAGATGCCGGTGGGGGCGAAGGGGACGGCGCCGAGGTAGGAGACGCCGGTGGGGGCGAAGGGGGCAGCGCCGAGGCAGGAGACGCCGGCGGGGGCGGAGGAACGGTGCCGGCTTGCGCTCGAGCGGGCGACGGAGCGCTCCGTCGCCGGGCGATGAAGAACATCGAGAGCACCGCGGCGAGACCTACCGCTCCCGCGGCGATGTGGCGGTTCGTCTGGCTCTTCCGCTCCGCGACCTTGTCCCCGAGGGAGGTGAGCGCCGCCCTCGCGCCGTCGTGGGAGGGGTCGAGCTCGATCGCGCGCTCCAGCACGAACTTGTCCGGCGTGCCGCGCTCGATGAGGAGCGCGCCCTCGAGGTAGGCGATCTCCGCTTCGATCTTCTTCGCGCGCTCGCCTGGCGCGTCGAGGCGCAGCGCCTTGCGCAGCATGGCGAGCGCGTCGTCGCGCCGGTCGGCAGACAGCGATCGCGCCCGCTCCACGTAGGCGTCCACCATCTCCTTGCGGCGCTCGAAGAGCGGCGCGCGGGCGAGCACCTTGTCGAACGCGTCGGTCGCCTCGGCGGGCTTGCCCGCGCTCGCCGCGGCGACGCCCTCGTCCATCAGCTTGTACACCTCCGCGAGGCGCGCGCGATCGTACGTCCCGAAGAGCTCGCGCGCGACACGGTCCCACGACCACTCGCGCGGCGGCTTCACGCCGGTGAGGTCCAGGTAGGCGTCGCGGAGCTGCCAGATGCCGGGCTCGCCGATCGCGGAGATCGCCTCCCGCGCGGCGTCGCGCAGCCGCGCGCGGTCGCTGTTGCAGAAGCTCAGGATCACACGCATGGCGTCCACGTCCCGGACGCGGCCGTAGGCGCGGAGGACGTCGGCCAGGATCTGCGTGTCATTCGACGCGATCGCCTCGCCGGGGATCGCCCGGCCGAGCAGGTCGAGCTGCTTGTTGGCCCACCGCTGGACGATCTTGGCGTCGTGCTGGCGCGCCTCGATCAGCGCGGGGACCGCCTTGTCGCGCAGCTTGGCCACCTGCCGCTGGAGATCGATGCGGAGCAGCTCGCCGAAATAGGCGTGCAGCGCGATGAGCTCGCGGACCGCAGGCGTCGTCCCTGCAGCGACGAGCATCCGCTCCATCGCGAGCAGCTTGACGACATCGCGCCACGCGCTGTCCCGCGGCCGCGCCACGGCCAGCATGAAATCCAGCCAGTCCCCCTCGTCCTTCTCGTCGTCAGCGCCCTTCTTGGCGCTCTGGTCGGCCTTCGCGTCCTTCTTTGCGACCTTCGCGTCGCCGGCATCCTTCTTTGCGCCCTGGTCGGCCTTCGCGTCCTTCTTCGCGTCACCGGCGCTCTTCTTTGCGTCGCCGGCGCCCTTCTTTGCGTCGCCAGCGCCCTTCTTCGCGCCCTTGTCGGCCTTCGCGTCTGCAGTCTTCTTCTTGTTGCCGTCGCGCTCGTCCTCCCCCTTCTCGCCCTTCATCGCCTTGCGGCCTTCTCTGCGCGCGTCCGCGAGCACGCGAGGCGCCGCGGTCCGATCGAGCGAGCCGCGGATGTCCTGAACGCGCAGCCGCACCGCATCGACGATGCCGGGGATCGGCTCATCGAGGGCCGCGCGGGCGTTCTCCCGCGAGCGCGCGTCCTCCGACGTGATCTGGTCGAGTATCCGGTCGAGCTCGCGGACCGCGGTGATGTCCGGCTCCGGGCGGACGATCGGGGCGAGGCGCGGGAGCTCAGGGAGCGCGGAGGAGGCCGGCGCGGAAGCGCCGGCGTCGCGCTCGCCGGCGGCGCGCGCCGGAGGCGTCGCGAGCGGCGCCGCTGCGAGCAGGCCGATCAGGACGAGCCGCGCGCGTCTCCGCGCCGATCGCGCCCCTGCGCCCCTCGGATTCGACGTGTGGCGTGCCAAGCGCCTCAATCCGTGATGCGAAAGTCGAAGAAATCGCCGGAGAAGCCCCGCCACCGGACGTCGACGCGCTCGACCCGCGCGGCGCTCGGGCCGCGGTTCGCCCAGGCGATGAGCTCCTTCAGCTCGTCCTCCTCCCCCTCGGCGAGGACCTCGACGCTGCCGTCGGAGCGGTTTTTCACCCAGCCGGTGAGGCCGAGCCGCTTGGCCTCGCGCTGCGTGGAGGCACGAAAGAAGACGCCCTGGACGCGACCGCGGACGAACAGCTGAACCTGTTTGAGCCCCATGGAACCAGCTTGACTTAGCCGCGCGTTCCGGGGGAGGCAACTTCAGGCAGCACCTGGGAGCCACGGGCAGTTCGCCCGCGCCGTTCTTCGTACGGACGGCGCGGGCGACCTGTGTCCGTGCCGCGCCCGACGACGCGCGCGCGTCGTCCGTGCCTCCCGCCGCGCATTGACAGAGCAGACGCGCTTGATAGAGTCGCCGCCCGATCGGCAAGCACAGCCCGCCGATCGAGCGACATGAACGTGAGGGGCGCCGGTTGCGAGGCGAGCCCTCTTCCCTCTGGCGACCCGCCGACATCGACGACATGCTCGGCCCCGCCTCGGGTCCGACCCGCTAGACCCCCCCAACCAAAAAACCAACGACCGACGGCCTCCACGCCCTTGACAGGGTACCCGCCGTCGCATCCTGGAGCTTTCCGACTCATGCACCTCAGGGAACTGAAGCAGAAACCGATGGCCGAGCTCGTCCAGATGGCGAAGGGGCTCAACATCGAGGGCGCTGCCGGGCTGCGCAAGCAGGAGGTCATCTTCGCTCTCCTGCAGGCCCACGCGGCGCAGGACCAGCCGGTCTACGGCGAGGGCGTGCTCGAATGCCTGCCCGACGGCTTCGGCTTCCTCCGGGCGCCGGACTACAACTACCTGCCGGGTCCGGACGACATCTACGTCTCGCCGTCCCAGATCCGGCGCTTCAACCTCCGCACCGGCGACAGCGTGAGCGGCTCCATCCGGCCGCCCAAGGAGCGCGAGGCGTACTTCGCGCTGCTCAAGGTCGACAAGATCAACGGCGAGCCCCCCGAGGTCGCCCGCGACAAGATCCTGTTCGACAACCTCACGCCCCTCTACCCGCAGCAGAAGTTCAACATCGAGAACGGGACGAAGAGCTTCTCGACCCGCATCATCGACATGCTCTGCCCCATCGGGAAGGGGCAGCGCTGCCTCATCGTCTCGCCGCCCCGCGCGGGCAAGACGGTGCTGCTCCAGCAGATCGCCAACGCGATCTCCGCGAACCACCCGGACACGACGCTGATCGTGCTGCTCATCGACGAGCGCCCGGAGGAGGTGACCGACATGCAGCGCACCGTGAAGGGCGAGGTGATCAGCTCGACCTTCGACGAGCCCCCGACGCGGCACGTGCAGGTCGCCGAGATGGTGATCGAGAAGGCGAAGCGCCTTGTCGAGCACAAGCACGACGTCGTGATCTTGCTGGACTCGATCACCCGCCTGGCGCGCGCGTACAACACGGTCGTCCCGCCGAGCGGCAAGATCCTCTCCGGCGGCGTCGACTCGAACGCGCTGCACAAGCCGAAGCGGTTCTTCGGCGCCGCGCGCAACGTCGAGGAGGGCGGCTCGCTGACGATCGTCGCCACCGCGCTCGTCGACACGGGCTCGCGCATGGACGAGGTCATCTTCGAGGAGTTCAAGGGCACGGGTAACAGCGAGATCCACCTGGATCGCAAGCTGATGGAGAAGCGGATCTTCCCCTGCCTCGACATCAACAAGAGCGCGACCCGCAAGGAAGAGCTGCTGCTGCCGGAGTGGATCCTCCAGCGCGTGTGGCTGCTCCGCCAGCTGCTGCACCCCCTCAACGTCATCGACTCGATGGAATTCCTCCTGGACAAGGTGAGCCGCACCGAGACCAATCAGGAATTCCTCGAGAGCATGAACCAGTAACGGCGCGTCCTAGGGGCGCTCCTGGCGGTCGTCGGGAGCGCTCTCTGTCGCGCGAACGGTCCGCGCAGGGGCCCGCGCGCGCGCTCCTCCGGGCGAAGTCGTGTTAGCGTCTTCTGGTGACCGCGAAGGCGGAACAACGCACGAAGGCGCTGCAGGCTCGCGTACAGGAGCTCGAGGCGCGCCTCGCCCACGCCGACAAGACGGTGCGGGCGCTCCGGGATGTCGGGCTGGCCCTTGGCAGCACCCTGGATCTCGACCAGCTCCTCGCGCTGATCCTGAACAAGATCACCGAGCTGCTCGACGCGGACCGAGCCACCCTCTACCTGCTCGACGAGCAGCGGCAGCGGCTTCTGTCGCGCATCGTCATCGGCGAGGAGGCGCGCGCGATCGAGCTGCCCGTCGGCGCGGGGATCGCGGGCCATGTCGCCAAGATGGGGCGCACCGTCCGCGTCAAGGACGCCTACCGGGATCGCCGGTTCCAGCGCGACTGGGACGAGGTCACGGGGTACCGCACCCGCTCGATCCTCGCCGCGCCGATGAAGAACCACGTCGGCCGGACCATCGGGGTCATCCAGGTCCTGAACAAGCACGGGGAGGGGGAGTTCTCGGTCCACGACGAGGAGCTCCTGAGCGCGCTGGCGACGCAGGCGGCCGTCTCGATCGACAACTCGCGGCTGTTCCTCTCGGTGATCCAGAAGAACACGCAGCTCGTGGAGACGAAGGAGCAGCTCGAGCACCGCGTGAGCGATCTCAAGCTGCTCTTCGACCTCGAGAGCGCGATGGGCCGCGCGACCACGATGGAGGACCTCGCGCGCGCGGTCATCACGGAGGCCGGCAGGGCGTGCGAGGCGCGGGCGGGGGGGATGCTCGTCGACGAGATCGAGGGCGGGCTGTTCCTCTACTTCTTCGATCTCACGGCGTTCGACGGGGGCAGCGCGCCGCCCCGCGCGCCCGCCCTCGGAGAGGAGCCGGAGGGCGTCGTGGTCGGGGCCGCCCCGAGGCCGGCGGTGAAGCGCATCGCGATGCGCCGCGGCGAAGGGGTGGTCGGGCGCGCCATGGTGAACAACGAGGCTGTGTGCTTCTCGCGCGAGGGCGGAAGTCGGGATCCGGACGATACGCTCGTGTCGCCGCGGCTCGCCCAGCTCGTCGGCGCGGAGCTCAGGACGGCGATCGCCGTGCCGCTCGAGGGCGAGGACGCGGTGCCGATCGGCTCCATGGCCCTCTACAACTCCAGGAACCCCCACGGCTTCTCGAAGGACGATCGCGCGCTGCTGCGGCTCGTGTCGGCGAACGCGTCGACCGCGCTGCGCCTGTTCCGGTCGCGCCTCGAGCGGGAGCAGAGCGAGCGGCTCACCACGATCGGGCGCCTGCTCTCGGGCGTGATGCACGACATGCGCACGCCGCTCACGGTGATCAGCGGTTACGTCCAGCTCATGGCCGGCGCTCCCGACGCGGCGACGCGGGAGGACCACGCGCGGCTGATCCTCAAGCAGTTCGACGTCATCAGCGCGATGCAGCGCGAGGTGCTGGAGTTCGCGCGTGGCGAGCGGAGCATCCTCGTGCGCAAGGTCTACTTGACCAAGTTCTTCGGCGACATCGAGAAGCAGCTGGAGCACGAGCTCGCCGGGACCGGCGTCTCGCTCTCCCTGGAGCTCGAGGACCGAGGGACCGCGCGGTTCGACGAGGCGAAGATGACGCGGCTCCTGCACAACCTGGTCCGCAACGCGGTCGAGGCGATGCGGCCAGGCGGGGGCACGGTGACGATCCGCGCCTACCGCGACGGGGGCGACCTCGCGATCTGCGTCGCGGACACCGGGAAGGGGATCCCCAAGGAGATCCAGGGCCGCCTCTTCCAGTCGTTCGTCACCTCCGGCAAGCGCGGCGGCACCGGCCTCGGGCTCGCGATCGTGAAGAAGATCGTCGACGAGCACGCCGGGACGATCACGGTCGCGTCGTCCGACAAGGGCGCGAAGTTCACCATCCGCCTGCCCCAGGAGAGCGCGCCGTCGCGGTCTCCCGGGACCGCAGGGGGGCAGCCCCAGCTTGTGTCGAGGGACGGCAGCCCGGCGACCAAGGCGGGCGCGAGCGTCGCGCCGGTCGTCCACGAGGGCATCCCCCGCCGCAGGCCGGCGGGCTCAGCTCCCTCCGTCACCCCCGCGAACGAGCGGGGCCGACGCTCGTCCAGCAACGGCTCGGGCGCCTGACGCGCTCCCGCCGCTTGCGCGAGGCGCATCCGATGGAGAGACTCGAACGGTGTCCCAGCTCCGCCTGAAGCTCCTCGAGCCGCACCGGACGTCGCTCGAGAAGTGCGTCTACTGCCCCAAGCTCTCCCGCGCCGCCTGCCCCGTGTCGAACGTCGAGGCGAACGAGACGGTGACGCCGTGGGGGAAGATGTCGATGGCGTACTTCGCCGCGCGCGGCGACGTGCCGCTCGACGCAGGCCACGCGGATCCGGCCTGGGCGTGCTCCGCGTGCTTCGGGTGCCGCGAGCGCTGCGATCACAAGAACGAGGTGGCCACGGTGCTGACGGACGCGCGCGCGGAGCTCTTCGCGCGCGATCTCGCGCCGGAGGGGGCCAGGCGCGTGGCGGAGCGCTTCTCGGCCCGCGAGGCGGGCCGCGCCGGTGAGCTCGACGCGCGCTCTCGATCGGCCGCGGCCGCGCCCGACGCGGTCCACGTGCTGCTCGGCTGCGGCTATGAACGTCACGCGCCGGACGTCGCCCGCGACGCGCTCGACGCGACCGAGGCGCTGGCGGGCGCCCCGACCCGCCCGGTGCGCGCCTGCTGCGGGTTGCCGCTCCTGTACGCCGGCGATCGCCCGGGCTTCGAGGCCGCCGCGCGGCGGCTCGCCGCGGAGGTCGCGCCCGGGGGGCGCTTCGTCGCCGTCGATCCCGGGTGCGCGCGCGCCGTGCGCGTCGAGTACCCGCGCGCGGGGGTGAGCGTGAAGGCCCCGGAGCTGTTCGTCGATCTCGCGCGCTCGTCGCTCGACAGGCTGCAGCGATCGGCGTCGGAGCGGCGGGTGCGCTACCACGATCCCTGCCAGCTCGGGCGCGGCCTCGATCGCTACGACGCGCCCCGGGAGATCCTCGCCCGCATCACGGGGCGGCCGCCGGAGGAGTTCATCCACCGCCGCGAGCACGCCGACTGCAGCGGAGGCGGCGGCCTCCTGCCCGCCACGCGCCCCACGTCGTCCGCCGCCATCGCCGACGCCAGGATCGCGGAGCACCGCGCGCTCGGCGGCGGGCTGCTCGTGACGCACTGCGCGCAGAGCCTCCAGCGGTTCAGGACGCGGGGCGAGCCGGCGGAGGACCTCGCGAGCCTCGTCGCGCGGGCCGTCGCGCCGCGATGACCGCGCCGCCGCCAGCCGCGGACGAGGCGCGCGGCGGCGCCGCGGGGCCGGAGGAGCGCGCGCCCCAGAAGCGGCGCACGGTCGCGGGGAGGCTCCTCGCGAGCTACCTCGTGGTGCTCGCCGCCTTCGCGCTGACCGTCGGCTGGAGCGTCCAGGCGCTGCGGGCGGCCTCGCGCGACGCCCAGCTGCTGCGCGCCGGGTACGTCCCGCTGCTGCTCCGCATCGGCGAGGTCCTGGCCGAGCAGAACGTCTTCAACGCCCAGCTCAACCACATCACCGCCGCGAAGAACCCGGGGGACGTGCGCGAGTGGATCGAGACCGCGAGGCGGACCCGTCCGCTCGCGTTCTCGAACGTCAAGGACGCCGCCCGGGCGCTCGCCGGCGCCGATGAGAAGGCGACCGGCGGGGACGCCCGCGTGGGGCAGGCGGCCGCGTCGTCCGGCGTCCGCCGGTTCAGCGACGAGGTGGCGGCCGAGGTGGCGGCGATCGAGCGGCTCGTCGGCGCCAGCCCGGAGCGGTTCGCCCAGCTCTTCCAGGCGCTCGCCGTCGGTGACCGCGACCTCGCCGAGCGCACGCGCGACGAGCTGGTCAAGCGAGAGGTCGAGGGCGCGCAGCGGCTGCGGGTGATAAGGAGCCGCGTCGAGGGGCAAATGCAGAGCCTCACCGACGAGGCGGAGCTGCGCGAGGAGCGCTCGATGCACCTGCTCGTCGGGCTGGGCGTGCTGACGCTCCTCGTCGGCGTGATGATGTCGCTGTACGCGCGGCGCGTGCTCGCCCCGCTGACCGCGGTCACCGAGCGGGCCAACGCCGTCGCGCGCGGCGACCTCACCCCGAAGCAGGCGCTCGCGACGAACGACGAGATCGGCGAGCTCGCGACGACGTTCGAGGACATGGTCGCCGCGATCCGCCGCGCGCGCGCCGAGCTCGTGAACGCCGAGCGGCTGGCGGCGATCGGGAAGATGGCCGCGCACGTCACGCACGAGATCAGGAACCCGCTGTCGTCGATCGGGCTGAACCTCGAGCTGCTCGAGGAGGAGGTGGCGCGCGCCTCCGCCGCGGACACCCCTGACGCGGAGCTCAGGCCGGTGATGAAGGAGTCGGCGCAGCTCGTCACCGCCATCCGGGCCGAGGTGGACCGCCTGTCTCGCATCGCCGAGCAGTACCTCAGCGTCGCCCGCCGCCCCCGCCCGCGCCTGGAGCCGGAGCGGGTGGACGACCTGGTGCAGGAGCTGGTGGCGTTCGTGAGGCCCGAGCTCGACCGCGCCGGCGTCGCGGTTCGCGTCGAGGTGGAGGAGGCGGGGCCCGAGCTCCTCCTCGACGAGTCGCAGATCCGTCAGGCGCTCCTGAATCTGCTCCGCAACGCGCGCGAGGCGATGCCGAAGGGCGGCGAGATCGTCGTGAGCGTCAGCTTCTCGAGCGGCGCCGCGACCATCGCGGTCGACGACACGGGCCCCGGCGTGCCGGAGGAGCTGCGCGCGTCGATCTTCGACCCCTTCTTCACGACGAAGCAGCGCGGCACGGGGCTCGGGCTCGCGGTCACGCGGGACATCATCGAGGCGCACGGCGGCACGATCTCGTGCGAGCCGCGTGAGGCGGGGGGAACGCGGTTCCGGATCGCGCTGCCCGCCGGGCGCTCACCGGCCCAGGGCCGCGCCACGGACGCGGCGCTGTGAGCCGCGCCGGCCGCTGCGCGCTTGCCCGGCGGAGAGCGGCACGTCCGACGCGGAGCCGCTGCGCGCGGCCTATTTCGGCATGTCCAGGTACTCGAGGGCATACCCCATGAGGAGGAAGCCCACGACGGCGAACAGGATCGCCGCGAGCACATAGACGATGGTTCGGAGCGTCCGCGCCGGCGGCGGCGCCGGAGGCCGCTGCTCGAGCGGCTCTGGCTCACCGGCGGTGGTGGGCCCCAGGCTCGCCGAGCCCATGCTTGGCCGAACGGGTTTGTAGACGAGCGTCGGACCCTGGCCGGTCGTCGACCCGCCCGAGCTGTCCTCGGAGAAATCCGGGAGCGTCCGCGGCGTCACGGGGTGGGACACGAGCGGGGGCACGAGCTCTCGGGCCGCGTTGTTGAGCACCATGGTGCCGTTCGGGCCGGTCCATTGGACGGGCGCCGCCGCCGTCTGTACGCCCGGCGCGCGCCCGCCAGGCATGTACGGCGGGAGCTGGCCCTCGTTCTGCGTGAGCGGCGGCTCCCCGACAGGGTGGGCCGGCCGCTCAGGCTCGCCGTGCGAGCGCACCCCGGTCTCGACCCGCGGTTGCGCCCCCGGGTCGGTCGCCGTGCGGATCAAGATGGGGTCGATCGGCGGCACCGGGAGCTTGACCGCGCCGGAGGACGGGGGCTTGTAGCTCTGGTGCGCTGCCGGGATGGGCGAGCTGCGCGCATGGCCGGAGCCGCTGCTCGCCGGCAGCGTGGAGATGGGTGAGCCGCTGACCGGATGGCTGGAGCTCCTCGCCGGCCGCAGCTCCCGCCAGGCGGTGAGCCCCTCGAGCGCGCTCTGGAAGCGGTCCGCGGGCTCCCGCGCCAGCCCCTTCGCGAGGAACGCCTCGAGCCGCGGGTCGACGGGCCCGTCCATCGCCTCGGCCAGCGTCCGCGCGTCGGTCTTCTGCTTCATCTCGACCATGATGAGCAGGTTGCGCGCCTGGTAAGGCAGCTGGCCGCTCATCGACTGGTAGATCATCGTGGCGCAGGCGTAGATGTCCGCGCGGTGGTCGACCGTCTTCGCCTTGCCGATCTGCTCGGGCGGCATGAACGAGAACGTGCCCAGGCTCTGGCCCATCTCGGTCAGCGTCTCCGCTCCCATCTCCTTTGGCAGCTTGGAGATGCCGAAGTCGAGGATCTTGACCCGCTTCGACCCGTCGGGGCGCGCCTCGATGTACACGTTCGACGGCTTCAGATCGCGGTGGATGATCCCCGCGCGGTGCGCGTCGGCGAGCCCCATCCAGACCTGCTCGATGATCGGGTGAAGCTCCTCGAAATCGATCGGCCCCGTCCGCTTCAGTCGATCGATCAGCGACTCGCCCTCGAGCAGCTCGAACACGAGGACGATGCCGTGCTCGGGGTCCTCCTCGACATCGAGGATCTCGGTGACGTGATCGCTGTTGATGGAGCCGGCGGCGCGCGCCTCGCGCCGGAACCGCTCGGCCGCGGACGACTTGGCCTTCGACTCGGCGCGCAGGAGCTTGATCGCCACCTGGCGGCCGGTGCGGATGTTCTCCGCGGCGAACACCTCGCCCATGCCGCCGCGGCCGAGCTGGCGGATGATGCGATACCGGTTCGCAACGACGGTTCCAGCTTCGAGCTCCAAGCGCGCCCTCGCCCCAGAGTATCCTCCGCGCCGATGCGGAGGATCAAATTCTCCGGCGCGAACGAGGTGATCCGACCGTAAGCCGCGGGATGCCGGTCGCGGGCCGCCGTCGCTCTTCCCAGGGCCGAGCGCGGCGGAAGAGCCGCAGGATCGAGCTCTTCCGTGGGTTCTCCTCCCCTTCGCCGAGGAGCAGGCGCTGCGCCGTCGTGCGCGGTGTCCTCGCGTCGGTCGCAGGGGCACGGCCGCGCCCCTGCGCCGCCGCGGGGCTCACTCCTCTTCTTGCTGGCGGAGCTTCGCCATGACGGTCAGGTCCTCGAGCGTCGAGGTGTCGCCGGTCAGCTCTCGACCAGCGGCGACGTCCTTCAGGAGCCGGCGCATGATCTTGCCGCTGCGGGTCTTCGGCAGGGCGTCCGCGAAGCGGATGGCGTCGGGGCGCGCGAACTTGCCGATCTCCTTGGCGACGTGCTCGGCGAGCTTTGCCTGGAGCTCCGGCCCGGCCTTCACCCCCGGCCGGAGCGAGACGAACACCACGAGCGCCTGTCCCTTGAGGTCGTCCGGACGGCCGACCGCGGCCGCCTCCGCGACGGAGGGGTGAGACACGAGCGCGCTCTCGATCTCGGCCGTCCCGATGCGGTGGCCGGCCACGTTCAGCACGTCGTCGATGCGGCCGACGACCCAGAAGTAGCCGTCCTCGTCGCGGCGCGCGCCGTCGCCGGTGAAGTAGCAGCCCTCGACGTCGCTGAAGTACTGCTTACGGAAGCGATCGTCGTCGCCCCACACCGTGCGCAGCATCGACGGCCACGCCTGCTTCAGGACGAGCAGCCCGCCCTCGCCCGCCGCGACGGGCTTGCCGTCCTTCGTCACGACCTCGGGCACGACGCCGAACATCGGCAGCCCGGTCGATCCCGGCTTCGAGAACGACGCGCCGGGCAGCGTGGTCATCATGATCGAGCCCGTCTCCGTCTGCCACCAGGTGTCGACGATCGGGCAGCGGCCGCCGCCGATGGTCCGGTGGTACCAGATCCACGCCTCGGGGTTGATCGGCTCGCCGACCGAGCCGAGGAGCCTGAGGCTCGACAGATCGCTCTTCGCGGGCCACTCGTCGCCCTGCCGCATGAAGGCGCGGATGGCCGTGGGGGCGGTGTAGAGGATGGTGACCCCGTGCTTCTCGATCAGCCTCCAGAAGCGGCCCCAGTCGGGGAAGTTCGGGGCGCCTTCGTACATGAGGCACGTCGCGCCGTTCGAGAGCGGGCCGTACACGATGTAGCTGTGGCCCGTCACCCAGCCGACGTCGGCGGTGCACCAGTAGACGTCGTCGTCGCGCAGATCGAAGACGTACTTCGTCGTGACGTGCGCGCCGACCAGGTAGCCGGCGGTCGTGTGGAGCACCCCCTTGGGCTTCCCGGTCGAGCCGCTCGTGTAGAGGATGAAGAGCGGGTGCTCGGCGTCGACGACCGTCGGCTCGCAGGCCGGGGCGGCCCCGGCGAGCAGGTCGTGCCAGAAGACGTCGCGGCCCTCCGTCATCTGCACCTCGCAGCGCTCCTTGCCGAGGTGCTGGTACACGACGACGCGGGTCGCGCTCTTCGCCTCCGGCTGCGCGAGCGCCTTGTCGACGGTCGCCTTCAGCGGCACGACCTGCCCGCGCCGGTACGCGCCGTCCTGCGTGATGACGAGCTTGGCCTGGCTGTCGTGGATGCGGTCGCGGAGCGCGTCCGCGGCGAAGCCGCCGAACACGACGGTGTGCACCGCGCCGAGGCGCGCGCAGGCGAGCATCGCCACGGCGACCTCGGGGACCATGCCCATGTAGATCGCGACCCGGTCCCCCTTCTCGATGCCCAGCCGCTTGAGCGCGTCGGCGAGCAGCAGCGTCTCGCGGTGGAGCTGGGCGTAGGTCAACGTGCGCGTGGCGCCGTGCTCGCCCTCCCAGATGATGGCGGCCTTGTTCTTGGTGGCCGTCGTCAGGTGTCGATCGAGGCAGCTCTCCGTGACGTTGAGGGTGGCGCCGAGGAACCACTTGGCGTGCGGCAGGGACCAGTCGCTGATCGTGGTCCACGGCGTGCGGAACACGAGGTCGCTCGTCTCCCGGCGCCAGAACGCGTCCGGCTGCTCGATGCTCTCGCGGTAGAGCGCCTCGTAGGTCGCCTGCGCGCCGACGCGCGCACGACGCGAGAACTCGGCCGGCGGCTCGAACCGGCGCGTCTCCTTGAGCAACGACGTGATGGCATCCTGCGACATGGTCACCCCTTGAGGGGACGGCGGCAGCCGATCCCCGGCCGACGTTGAAGGGGACGGCGGCAGCCGATCCCCGGCTGACGTTGAAGGGAACGGCGGCAGCCGATCCCCGGCTGACGTGATTGAAGAGGACGGCAGCAGCCGATCCCCGGCCCATGCTCCCGCTGGAGAGCGCGGCGAACCCTCTACGGCTCACCGCGAGGGCGTGCGAGGATACATCCGTCAAGCGGCAGAACAAGGATGGAACGAGCGCCCGGGATCGGCAGAGGCCGATCACCAGAACGCATAGCCGGCGTGCAAGCTGCCCCCCAGCTGCAGCAGCACGGCCGAGTAGAGCGTGACGTCGTCCTGATCGCTGTTCTTGTAGCTGATGCCGCGCGACGACTGGAAGTAGCTGTCGAGTGAGAACCCGAGGAGCACGCCCCCGAGGTCCAGCTCGACGCCCACCTCGGAGAACACGAACGCGTTCACCCCGGCGGCCTTCTGGCACAGGCCATCGCAGATGTCTCCGTCCTGCGTCTTGATGCTGTCGAACTTCACCGAATCGTAGGTGAGACCGCCCCCGATCGAGCCCACGAACCGCCAGGTCTGCCCAGGGGTCATCAGGCGGACGTTCAGCCCGAGGCGCGTCGAGCCGAGCGTGTAACTGGCATTCGGGTACGCGGGGTCGTCCGAGCCGGTCGCGATGTTCGCGTACTGGAGCATCACGTCGAACGCCGCGGGGGTGTTCACGCGGTATCCCACCCGGATCGAGCCAGCCCCGCCGCTGTTCGCCTCCGGCGCCGGGAAGGCTCGCGGGTGGCCGAGCGGCCAGAGCAGCGACGCGGCGCCGATCACATAGTAGCCCTGCGGCGGGAGCGAGAGGGGCACCGGCTTCGGCGGAGGGGGCAGGGGCGGCGTGAACGGCTGCGCCGCCGGGGTCGCGGGGGCTCTGTCCGGGACCAGCGCGAGCTTCACCTTCTTGTCGCGCTCGCCGCTCACCACGGTGACGCTCTCGTCGGCGCTCGCGTGCCCCTCGGCGCGCGCGCCGATGCGGTGCACCCCCGGCCCGAGCTCCACGACCCGCGTCCCCGAGGACGAGGGGGGCTGCTCCTCGCCGTCGATGATCAGCGTGGCGGTCTGTGGGCTGAGCTCGATCGTGAGATGGGCGAGGAGCGCGCGCATCTCCTCGATGGCGCTGCGCGCCGTCTTCTCGTCGCCCTCATCCATCGTGTCGCGGTGCTGCGCGAGCGCGCGCTCGAGCGCCGCGATGGCCCTCGGGTAGTTGAAGAGGGCCTTCTCGGCGAGCGCGATGTTGAACAGCGGGCTGGCCTTCGGCTTCTCCTTGTAGGCCGCCTCGAACTCGACGACCGCGGCCCGGTAGTTCCTGTCCTGGAACAGCTTGATGCCGTTCTCCATGTGCTGCCGGTACGGCTCGACCTGCGCGAGCGCCGGCGAGAGCTGCACGGCCAGGCCGAGCGTCGCCGCGCAGAGCGCCAGCGTGAGTCGTCCGTGTGATCTGCGCAAACCCGCCTCAGTCGACCTTGAGCTGCAAACCAGCCGCGACCCCCGCCGGCTTCGGCGTCGCCACCGCCGGGGTGGCCTGCGCCGGACCGGCGGCCTTCGCCCCGGCGCCCGTGCCCCTGGGGCGCGCCGCGAGGGGGAGCGCCGTCGCCTTCTTCGGGATCGGCTCGGCCTTGGGCGCCGGGGCGGGCGCGACGGGCGCCGCGGGCGCGACGGGCGCCGCGGTCGCGGCCTCGGCCGGGGGCGGCGCCGGTGTCACGGCCGCCGGCAGCGGGTGGAGCAGGACCTCGATCGGGGAGTTGCCGTCCTGGAGCGTCACCTCCTTGTCCACGGGCGTGTAGCCGGAGGCCTCGATCCGCACGCGCTTCGTCTCGCCCGTGCGGCCGCGCAGCGTGCGGTCGGCCAGCGCCACGCCGTCGATGGTGAAGAGGGCGCCCTCGGCGTTCGTCCGGAGCTCGACCGAGACCTGGGCGGGCAGCGCAGGCGCGGTGGCCACCGTGCTCGCCTCCGGCGCGCGGCGCGCGTGGAGGACCGCGCCGGCGAGTCCGCCAACCAGCGCGACCAGCGCCACCGCGGCGAACGCGAGCCGCCGCGGGCCGCGCGCGCCCGTGGGCCCGCTGCTCGACCAGCCCACCTTCGAGCCGCTCCCGTGCACCTCGAGCGTCGGATCCAGCCCGATGTTCGGATCACCCGGCGTCTGCTTCGCCGGCGTCTGCCCGAGGGCGCCAGGAGCGCTCGTCGTGTGCGCTCCGAGCTCGTCGCTCGAGCTGCGCCGTGACGCGAGGAGCCCGCCGGCGCCGACGACCAGGGCGTCCAGGAAATCTCGCGCGGAGGAGAACCTCGCGTCCCTGTCCCGCGTGAGCGCCTTGGCGATCACACGCGCGATCGGCTCGGGGACGGCCGGGTTGCTCATCCGCACGTCGAGGGCGTCCTTCATGCAGATGTTGACGATCACCTGCTCGTACGAGCTGCCGCTGTGCGGCGGGTGTCCCGTGAGGCACTCGTAGAGGATCGCGCCGGCGGCCCAGAGATCGGTCCTGCCGTCCACGTCGGGCATCGCCTGCGCCTGCTCCGGCGACATGTAGAACGGCGTTCCGAGCACCGTGCCCTGCCGGGTCAACGTGTGGGCCGGAGCGCCGTCGGCGCGGCGCATCTTCGAGATGCCGAAGTCCAGGATCTTGGCGAAGTTCGGGTCGTCGTCGCGGTCGACAAGGAAGACGTTGTCCGGCTTGAGGTCGCGGTGGACGATGCCCGCCTCGTGGGCGCGGTGAAGGCCGCGGAGCAGCTGCGCGGTCACGTGGAGCGCCTCGCCGAGGTCGAGCCTGCCGCAGCGCCGGATGCGGTGGCCCAGGTCCTCGCCCCGGAGCAGCTCCATGACGAGGAAGGGGGTGTCGTCGGCGAAGCCGGCGTCGAAGATCTCGACGATGTGCGCGCTCTCGACGGCGCTGGCCGCCTGCGCCTCGCGGTGGAACCGCGCCACCGCGTCCTTGTTCTGCGCGAGATCGCCGTCGACGAACTTCATCGCGACGCGCTTGCCGATGGCGGTATTCACCGCCTCGTAGACCGTGCCCATCCCGCCACGCCCGATCGTCCGTACGATTTCGTACTTCTGAACCCGCTTTCCGACGAGCGCCCCCTCGACCGGCTGGGTCGCTGCGGCGGTGGTGTCGGTGCTGCTAGGCATGGCGGTTCGACGTGGGGGAAGCGGACGAAGCCCGTGAAGCCCTTTGGACGAACCGCATCAAAGAAAGCTGCGCCCCGTCCCCGCGCGGCAGCTTATCACCTCCCCACGCCGGGGTGCACCTTCGCCGGCGGGGCCCCAGGGGTGCGTCCGACGAGGATTCTCCGTCGTACCTCAGCCACCCTCATCCGCCTCAGCGCGGCATGGGAGGTGCGTCCGCGCTCGGCGCCTCACCGAGGCGCGGATCGAGCCCCCCCTCCTTGTCCAGGGCCGAGAGGTCGCTGAATCCGCCGATGCTGGCTCCATTGATGAAGATCTGAGGGACCGTCCGCTGCCCGGAGGCCTTGACCAGCCAGGCGCGGAGGTCATCGCGGTTCTCCACGTTGATCTCCGTGAAGCGCGCCTGCTTCTGCGTCAGCAGGCGCTTCGCCATGGCGCAGTATGGGCAGTAGTCGGTGACGTAGATGGTGACTTCGGCTGCTTGCATGGGCATCTCGTCCTCTTTCCTTTCCCGGGCAGGCCAAAGATGCAAGCGCACAGGGCTCCACCTTGCGGTAGGCTGCGCGCATGGCCGAGAAAGAGGGCACGATTCACCTCGATCGCTATACCGGCGACGCGAAGCAGGTCGTCGCCGGTGCACAGCAGATCGCGGACGAGCGCCAGCACGCCGAGGTCACGCCGCTGCACCTGCTCATGAGGTTGCTGGAGCGCGACCGGGGCGTGTCCGAGGTCTTTCGGCGGGCGGGTGCCGACCCGAACGAGGTGCTCCAGCTCGCCGAGAACGCCCTGAAGAAACTGTCCAGGGCGGGCAGCAGCGGTGTTGCCTACGTGAGCCCTCGCTTGCTCGATCTGCTCGGGCGCGCCGAGCGGGAGGCGACCCGGGACAAGTCGCAGAACGTGGGCATCGAGCACCTGTTGCACGCGCTCGCCCAGGAGATCCGCGGGCCTGCCGGGGAAATCCTCTCTTCGTTCGGCATCGGTCCGGGCGCGTTCCGGCCGCACCTCGGGGCGCTGGAGGCGGCCTCGCGGGAGCCCTCGCCTGCGCCGGCCAACGCGGCCGAGCCGGGTCAACCCGCGCCCTACACGCGGGACCTCGTCGCGGACGCGCGCGAGGGGCGGTTCGACCCGGTCATCGGCCGTGACGTCGAGGCGCGCCGCTTGCTGCAGATCCTCGAGCGGCGGTTCAAGAACCACCCCCTCATCGTCGGCGAGCCCGGCGTGGGCAAGACAGCGCTCATCCGGGGCCTGGCCGACCGGATCGCGCACGGCGACGTGCCCACGAACCTCGCGGGCGCCCACCTCTACGAGCTCGACACCGGCGCGCTCGTCGCCGGGGCGAAGCTCCGCGGGGAGATCGAGCAGCGCCTCAAGGTCCTGGTCGATCGGCTGCGCGGCGAGCAGGACGCGGAGAGCATCCTCGTCGTCGAGGATCTCGACGCGCTCTTCGGCCAGGGGGTGCAGGGCGCCGGCGTGGGCGAGCTCCTGAAGCCGCTCCTGTCGCGCGGGGAGATCCGGATCATCGCCACGACGACGCCCGAGGGCGTGCGCAAGATCAACGAGCGCGATCCCGGGATCATCCGGCGGTTCTCGACGATCACGCTGGAGGCGCCGAGCATCGATCAGGCGACGGAGATCCTGCGCGGGATCGCCACGAAGTACGAGGCCCACCACCGCGTCCGGGTGGGGGAGAGCGCCATCACCTCGGCGGTCGCGCTGGCCAAGCGGTACATCTCGGACCGCGCGCTCCCCGACACGGCGGTGGACCTGCTCGACGAGACGTCCGCCCGCAAGCGGGTGGAGGTCGACGGCGTGCCGGCCGAGCTCGACACGCTGACCCGGCGTGTCGACGCGCTCCGCGCCCAGATCGCCGCGCTCGCGGACGACGACGACAAGCTCAGCGTCCAGACCCGCACGCGCCTGGAGGCGGAGCTCGCGGAGATCGAGCCGAAGGCGTCGTCGATGCGCAGCCGTAACGCGTCGCGCCGCGGCGTCATCGCGGCGTGCCAGGCCATCCGCCGGGAGCTCGTCGCCGCGACGGAGGCCTTGAAGGCTGCCCAGCGCGACAAGGCGTTCGCCAAGATCGGCGAGCTCGAGCACGTCACGCTCCCGGAGATCAGGCGGCGGCTCCAGGCCGCGGAGGAGGCCGCGCAGCGGGAGGGGGTCGCGCCGACCTCGAACGTCGTCGCCGAGTCGGACGTGGCGGCGACGCTCAACGACTGGACCGGCATCCCGGTGGCCAAGATGCTCGAGGGCGAGGCCGAGAAGCTCCTCAAGATGGAGGCGCGGCTCGCGCAGCGGGTGGTGGGTCAGGACGAGGCGGTGCGCGCGATCGCGAAGGCGGTGCGCCGCGGGCGCGTCGGCCTGCGCGATCCGGGCAAGCCGATCGGCTCGTTCCTGTTCCTCGGCCCGAGCGGCGTCGGCAAGACGGAGCTCGCGAAGGCGCTCGCCGAGTTCCTGTTCGACGACGAGCAGGCGCTGACGCGCATGGACATGAGCGAGTTCATGGAGCGCCACATGGCCCAGCGCCTGATCGGGGCGCCCCCGGGCTACGCGGACAGCGAGCAGGGCGGCTTCCTCACCGAGGCCGCCCGGCGCCGGCCGTACAGCGTGCTCCTGTTCGACGAGGTCGAGAAGGCGCACGCGGACGTGTTCAACCTGCTGCTCCAGATCCTCGACGACGGCCGGCTCACCGACGGCCGCGGGCGGCTCGCCGACTTCTCGAACACGGTCGTCATCATGACCTCGAACATCGGGTCGAAGCGCGTGCTCGAGACCGACGCCAAGCTCTGGACCACGGAGGACGGGCGCGAGGCGATCCGCGACGTCCTGCTCGAGGAGCTGCGCGGGTTCTTCCGCCCCGAGTTCCTGAACCGGGTCGACGACATCGTCGTGTTCAAGGCGCTCAGCAAGGAGGACCTCCGGGGCATCGTCGACATCCAGCTCCGCCGGCTGGAGCAGCTGCTCACGGACAAGGACATCCGCCTCGCCCTCACGGACGCCGCGAAGGCCCGGCTCGTCGAGCTCGGCTACGAGCCGAGCCTCGGCGCTCGCCCGCTGAAGCGGGCGATCCTGCGCGAGCTCCAGAACCCGCTCGCCGAGACGATTCTCGCCGGCGGGTACCAGCCCGGCCAGACGATGCAGGTCGACGTGGTCGACGAGAAGTTCGTCTTCACCAAGGCGTGAGGGCGAAACAGGCGCGCGGTGCGCGATACGCGATGAGCGGCGAGCGCGACCCGCCGCGACCGGGCGCGCGGCCCGGGCTGCGCGTTGCAGGGGCTTTCCAGGGCCTTGCCCACGCCCGGAGGCCGCGGGCGTCGCTCCGGCGAAGAACCTGGGCGACGCCGCTGCGAAGCACTTGCCAAGCCGGAGAAGGTCCGTATACTGCCGCTCCCTCGCTCACCGGGTCCTCCGATCGAGGGCCATTTGCGTGGCGTATGGCGAGGGATCGCGGTCCCCAGGTTGAGGAAGACGCACCATGTACGCGGTCATCAAGACGGGCGGCAAGCAGTATCGGGTCGCCGAAGGTCAGAAGCTCCGGGTTGAGAAGCTTGTCGGCAATGCCGGTGACAAGGTCACCTTCAGCGAGGTGCTCCTCGTCGGCGGTGACTCTCCCAAGATTGGCAAGCCCCTCGTGAGCGGCGCCTCCGTCGCCGCCGAGATCACCGGGCAGGACCGCGGCAAGAAGATCGTGGTCTTCAAGTTCAGGCGGCGGAAGAACTACCGCCGCAAGAACGGCCATCGCCAGCCGTACACCGAGCTCAAGATCACCGGCATCACCGCCTAGCAGGAGAAGTAGAGATGGCTCACAAAAAAGGCGGCGGCTCCTCCAGGAACGGCCGTGACTCGAACGCGCAGCGCCGTGGGGTGAAGGTGTACGCCGGGGCGCCCGTGCGCGCTGGCAACATCCTGGTCCGGCAGGTCGGCTCCTCGATCCACGCTGGCCACAACGTCGGCACCGGCCGCGACTTCACGCTCTTCGCCCTCGTCGACGGCGTCGTCACGTACGAGTGGAAGTCCAACACCAAGAAGCAGGTGTCGGTCTACCCGGCTTCCTGAGCCTTCCTCACCGGGAGGGCGCCCTGATCCATCCCATCCCGTCCCGCCTGCTGCGCTCCACGCGCTTCCGAGCTACTCAAGCGCGGTGACGACCTACAAACTCCTCGCCCTCGACGTCGACGGGACCCTCGTCCGTCGTGATGGGTCCATCCACGACGAGGACTTCCGCGCCATCCAGCGGCTCCAGGATGCCGGCGTCCCGGTCTCGATCGCGACCGGGCGCCTGTACTCGGGGACGCGCGAGGTCGCGCGGCGGATCGGCGTGCTCGGCCCCATCGCTTGCGTCGACGGCAGCCACATCGTGCACACCGAGGGCGACGCGCACCTGTACTCGCGCACGATCTCCGGCGCCGAGGCGTCCCTCCTGCGCTCGATCACCGAGCGGCACGCGACGGCGTCGTTCCTCTTCGCGCAGGACAGCATCGTCCACGACGCGACCGGCGCGCCGCACGTCCACTATGTCCGGGGCTGGTCGCACGCCATCGCCGAGGTCGAGCGCGTCTCGTCGCACCCGTACTGGGAGCACGAGCACGGCCTGCTCGCGCTGGTCGCGCTCGGGACCGAGCTCCAGGTCGCGGCGGCCGTCGAGGAGGTCCGGTCCGAGCTCGGTGAAGCGGCCTTCGTCGTCTCGTTCCCCCTCCTGCGGGACGGCCACGCGAGCCTCTTCGCGATGATGGTCCGGGCCGCTGGGCCGACGAAGGGCACGGCGATCGCGTGGCTCGCGGAGCACCACGGCTGCGAGCTGTCGGACGTGGTCGTCGTCGGCGACTGGCTCAACGACGTGCCGATGTTCGAGGTGGCGGGGCGATCGTTCGCGATGGCGCAGGCGCCCGAGCAGGTGAAGCAGGCGGCGACGGACCGCCTGAAGGCCGACGGCCTGGTGGGCGGCGGCATCGCCGAAGCCATCCGCCGCGCCTTCGGTCACTGAGCGCCGGCAGACGGCGAGCGCTGGGGGTAACGGAGGCAGCGGAGGAGCGCCGCTCAGCGCTCCCCCACGCGTTCGTGCGCGTCAGGCCTTGCGCTGCGCCGGCTGGGCCGCCGCGGCGAGCTGCTGCTGCTGCTGCTGCAGGTACTGAGCGACGGCGCGCGACCGCTCGATGGCGAACTGCTTGACCTCCTTGTTCGGAGAGCCCGCGAGAGCGTTCAGCAGCTTGGTCACCTTCTCGAGCTGGCGCGACTGGAACAGCGCCTCGAAGTAGTTGTTCGCCAGGCGCACGTCGCGGCTCATCTTCGCCTCGTGCGGCTGGAGCAGGCGGACCACCGCCTCGAGGTCGTTCTTCTGCCCGTAGAGCGCCGAGAGGCAGAGCAGCGCCAGCGGGTTGTCCGGGTTCTGCGCGACCGCCTTCTTGGCGTACTCGACCGCCTTGTCCCGCGTCTCCTCGTTGGCCGCGTAGAAGCCCTGGATCGCGATGTACGGCGCGGCCGTCTTCTTGTCGGCCGAGAACTTCTCGATCGCGGCGACCGCGCTCGCCTCGTCGCCGCGCTGCTTCTCGTACTGGAAGAGGTAGGCCCACGCGTCGATACAGTCCACGTCGATCGAGAGCGCCTTCTCGATGAACTCGCGCTCCTTCGCGTCGTCCTTCTTCGCCTGGTAGAGCTTCGCGAGGTGCAGCGAGGGGTAGGGGTTGTCCTTGAGCAGGTTCTGCGCGCCCTTCAGCGTCCCCTCGGCCTTGTCGTGCTTGTCCTGCGAGAGCTGCGCGATGCCGAGCGCGAGCCAGTCGTCGCCCGTGCCGCCCTTCGCGACCACCTTCGAGAGCACCTGCTCGGCGCGCGCCAGCCGGTTGTGCTTGAGGAGCTCCTGCGCGTAGATGCGCCCGCGGTTCAGGTCGTCCGGCTGCTCGGTCCAGTGCTTCTCGAGCCCCGCGAGCAGGTCCTCCAGGCCGATCGCGATCGGGCGCCCCTGATCGTCCTGCACCTGCACCGCCGGCCCATTGAAGCCGAGGAGCTGCCACATCTGCTCGAGGGTCACCGCCGCGGGACCCTGCTCGAGCAGGCCTTTCAGCTCGTCGGTCGGCTTGTTCATCGGGATGACGATGAGCGCGTTCCCCGGCACGCCGTTCGGAAACGCGCTCACGGGCGCGACGATCGCCGCCCCTCCGGTGATGTTGAGCCCACCCGCCTGCTGCTGTCCGTTGGTCGTCATCGTCGATGCTCCGAGATCTCTCCCCCACGCGCGCCGAGGCGCAGGCATCACCCAGCCTCGCCCCGGTACCCTGCGCGCCGTCATGATGGGGGCAGTAGTTCGTGTAGAAGGGGCGCGAACGCTAGCAGGGAGGGCCCAGCCGGGCAACGGGGGAGCTCGGAGCGCGCGCGGCCTCATCGCGGCCATCGCGTTCGGGTCAGACGCGCTTCCGCCGCCTCCGCCGCTTCCACCGCTTCCTCCCGTGAATCCGCGCGTCGCGACCGTGAACCTCGCCGCGGTCCCCGCGCTCGAAGCCGGCTGCGCCGCTGCGGCTCGCGTCGCCGCCGCCGCCTCGCGGTCGCTCGTGTGATCCCTGTCGTGCTCGCCGTCGCTATCGCCGTCTCGGACGCCCATCTCGCTCGCCCTCTCCCTCGCCGCGCGCCGTCCTAGTCGAGTCGTGGGCCGGCGGCGAGGGGGGCCTCGAGCATGCGCGCCGAGCCAGCGCGCGCCGGCGCGCCGCCGCGCAGCCGCTCCGCGAGGTGGGTGCGGCGCTCCTCACGGCGGGTCTCCGCCAGCGCCAGCGACACCGCCCGCGGATCCGCCACGAGCACCACGAGCCGCTTGCCGCGCGTCACCGCCGTGTAGATGAGGTTGCGCGACAGCATCACGAAATGCTGGGTGAGGATCGGCACGATCACCGCCGGATACTCGCTCCCCTGGCTCTTGTGGATGCTCGTCGCGTACGCGAGCGTCAGCTCGTCGATCTCCGCTTCCTCGTAGCTGACCTCGCGATCGTCGAAGCGCACCTGGAGCTTCCGCTCCTCGGTGTTCACGTCCGTGATGAAGCCGACGTCGCCGTTGTACACCTCACGGTCGTAGTCGTTGCGGAGCTGCATCACCTTGTCGCCGAGCCGTAACGTCCTCGCGCCGCGCGTGACGCTCGGACCCTCGGGGTTCAGCGCCGCCTGCAGCCGCGCGTTCAGCGTGATCGCCCCCGCCTCGCCCTTGTGCATCGGCGTCAGGACCTGGACGTCGCGCCGCGGATCCAGCCCGAACCCCTTGCCGATGCGCTCCGTCACGAGGTGGAGGATCAGATCCGCCGCCGCCTCGGCCTCGATCCGCTCGATCACGTAGAACTCGCCGCCGGGCCCGCGCGCGCCCTCCGGCGGCTCGCCGTCGTGGATGCGGTGCGCGTTCCGGACGATGAGGCTGCCCTCGGCCTGGCGGAAGATCTGCGTGAGCCGCACCGTGGGCACCTCGCCGGAGGCGATCACGTCCCGCAGCACCGCGCCCGGCCCCACCGACGGGAGCTGATCGACGTCGCCCACCAGCACGAGGCGCGCGCCGTCGGACGTCGCCTGCAGGAGCGCGTCGGCGAGCGCCAGGTCGAGCATCGACGCCTCGTCGACCACGATGGCCCCCGCCTCGATCGGCCGGCCCCGCTGGCGGCCGAACTTGCGCTGCTTGGGATCGAACTCCAGCAGGCGGTGGAGCGTGACGGCCTCCCGCCCCGTCGCCTCGCTCATCCGCTTCGCGGCGCGGCCCGTGGGCGCGGCGAGCCGCACCGGGAGCCGGGCGCGGTCGAAGAGCGCCAGGATGGCCCGGACGATGGTCGTCTTGCCCACGCCAGGGCCGCCCGTGATGACCAGCACCTTGTTCCGCGCCGCCTGCGCCACGGCGTCCCGCTGGGCAGGCGCCAGCGAGACCTGCGTCTTCGCCTCGAACGCGGCGATCGCCGCGTCGACGCCCTCCACGAGGCGCGCCTCGGGCGCCGCGTCGTCCTCGTCGTCGCCCAGCAAGGAGCGCATCCGGCGCGCGAGCCGCACCTCGGCCTCGTGGAGGTCCTTCGGGTAGACGGCCACCTCGCCGGTCTCGAGCGTCTCGACCCGCACATGGCCGCTCGCCACGAGCGCGTCGATCGCGCTGTCGACCTCGGCGGCGTCGCGCTCGAGCATCGCCGCCGCGAGCTCCGCGAGCTCCGGCCGCGCCGCCAGCGTGTGGCCGCGCGTCGACAGATCGACCAGCGTCTGCAGCACGCCCGCTTGCGCCCGCTCCGGCGAGTCGGCCCGGACGCCGATCGAGCGCGCGATCCGGTCGGCGGTCTTGAAGCCGATGCCCCACACGTCGAGCGCGAGCCGGTACGGGGAGCGGGAGACGATGTCGATCGCGTGGGGGCCGAACCGCTTGTAGATGCGGCTCGCCAGCGCCGGGGAGGCGCCGTGCGCCTGGAGGAAGATCATGATGGCCCCGATCGCCCGCTGCGCCGCCCACGCCTTCGCGACCGCCTGCGCGCGCCGCTGGCCGAGCCCGGGGACCTCGGCGAGCCGCTCCGGCGACCGGTCGAGGATCTCCAGCGTCTCCGTGCCGAACGCCTCCACGATCCGCTTCGCGTACGCCGGGCCGATGCCCTGCACCATGCCGGACCCGAGGTAGCGCTCGAGCCCATCGAGCGTGGCGGGGGCGATCGGCAGCAGGGTCTCGACCTTGAGTTGCTCGCCGTGCTTGGGATCGCGCTCGTAGCGCCCCGTCGCGCGCACGCGCGTGCCCGGCCCGACCTGCGGGAACACGCCGACCCAGACCTCCGGCGGGGCGCCGGGGGTAACCTCCACCCGCAGCACCCGGAAGCCGCTCGACTCGCTCTCGTACGTGACGCGGACGACCTCTCCCTCGACCGTCGCCGCCCCGTTGCCCGCCACCTCCCGGGCCGAGAAGAGCTTCTGCTGGCCCCCACCGCCCGGCTGCCGCTCACCGGTCCCGCCCGTCCCGCCCGTGCGCTCGCCGCGATCGTCGTGGCGCGGCGCGTTGTCCGGCCCCGGCGTCGGCGCCGGCGCGGCTGCCCCCCGGGCCGCTCGATCGGGGCGGCCGCTCCGCTGGGACGGTTGCACGAGGGCAGCATGTAGCCGCCGGCGCGGCGGCGGCAACGCCCTCGTGCGCGGACGCGAGCGCCGCTGCAAAACATCGCGCAACGCCGCATGGCGCCCCGTAACCTGGGCTCACGCTGAACGCGCGTCGCGTGGAGCGCGCCGCACTCGAGTGCGGGGCCGCGGTTGGCGTCGCTCCCTCGCGTCGGTATAGTGGCCCGCGATGGGGCGCAGCAGCTTGGTTTCCGTCCTCTGCGCCCTCCTCCTCGCGGGCTGCGCCGGGAGGGCGCCGGAGGCGGCGCGGTCCAAGGACAGCCTGCTGCGCGTGGCCTCCGGGGTGTCCTCGGAGCAGCGCGGCGCCTCGCCCGCGCCCGGGACGGCGGCGGAGGAGGCCGCGCTCGCGGACGACCACGATGCCGAGGTCGACGACGACGACGGTGAGGTCGACGACGGCCTGGAGCCGCCGGCGGATCCGGGCACCGGTGCGCGGGCGCACTCGCCGCTCTCGGCGATGACCGAGGCCCAGATCGAGGAGCTTTTCTCGAAGGACCCCGCGGCGCTCGGGCCGATGTCGCTGGGCGCGACCAACGCGGGCGCGCTGTTCAACGGCGTCCGGATGCCCGAGGGCGATCGGTGGGAGCTCGTCGATCCGGCCCACGCCTGGGGGACGCGCGAGACGATCGACGCGCTCGACCGGGCGATCGCCGAGGTGCACCGGCAGTTCCCGGGGAGCCCGAAGCTCTACATCGGGCACATCAGCGCCCGGGAGGGCGGCCGCCTCTCGCCGCACAAGAGCCACCAGGCCGGGCGCGACGTCGACATCAGCTATTTCCTCGATGCCCGGCACCGCTGGTACCAGCGGGCCACGGCGGCGAACCTCGATCGGGAGCGCACCTGGGCCTTCGTCCGGGCGCTCGTCACCGAGACCGACGTGGAGCTCATCCTCATCGACAGCAGCGTGCAGCGGCTGCTCAAGGAGCACGCGCTGAAGATCGGGGAGGACAAGGACTGGCTCGACGAGGTCTTCCAGCTCGGGTCGAGGAAGCCGCGCCCGCTCATCCGCCACGCCCGGGGGCACGCGAACCACATCCACGTCCGGTTCTACAGCCCGGTCGCCCAGGAGTCGGCCGCGCGCGCGTATCCGCTGCTGGTGAAGCGCGGGGCCATCAAGCCCACGTCGCAGTACGTGCGCCACACCGCGAAGAAGGGGCAGACCCTGGGCTCGCTGGCCCGGCAGTACGGCACCACCGTGGAGGCGATCAAGCGGGCCAACGGCCTTCGATCCACGGCGATCCAGGCGAAGCGCGTCTACAACATCCCGCGGCCGTCCAGCGGCCCCGCCGCGCCGCCGAAGCAGATCGTCGTGCCGCCCCGGAGGCTGCCCCCGCCGAAGGCGGCCGACGCGCCTCCGCCGCCGGCGCGCCACGGCGAGCCCGGGCCCGCGCTGGACGGCTGAGGGGCGGGGCGCGCCGCGCCCTGCGGCCCGCCCGCGGCGCGGGGAGCCGCAGGGGTGCCGTGGACGCGGCCTCAGTGCTTCACGTCGACGACGAGCCGCGCCGGCTTGGTCAGCTCGAGGACGCGGTACCGGTTCGGCGACGAGACCCCGAGCACCCAGGTCACCTCGGCCTCGAAGTCGCACGTCCGCTCGATCTCGCGCGCCACGCCGAGCGCGAGCTTCCGCTCGCGGAACGGGACCGTGGCGTTCCCCGCGTCGTTGTGCGCCGCCGCGGGGGTCATCCGCACCGCGAGCCATGCGTCGCCCGCGATCTCCGTCGCTTCTCCCGAGCCGCACTGGCGCACCGGTTTGTCGATGTAATCGATGTGGTAGCCCGGCACCGCGTCCCCCTCGAACTCGAACACGACGCGGTCGTAGTGCTCGTGCCGGGCCGTTCGCACGTCGCGCAGGACCGCGACCTTCGCGCCGGCGCGCGGCTTGTCGGTGGCGCCCGCGGTGCCCTCGAACGCGTCGGTGCTCGTGGGATCGGCCTCCTTCGGCGGCCGCGGCGTGGGCGGCTCGTCGTCGATCGCCGGCTCGGCGGAGGCGCGCGTGTCGATCGGCGTGACGTTCGGCATGGGCTGGGCAGGCTCGCTGCCGGCGCCGTTGCGGCAGCCCGCGGCGAGCGACACGGCGGCGGCTGCGAGCAGCAGGGCGGCGGTCTTCATGAGGTTCCTTCCATGGTGCCGCGGCCTCCGCGCGTCCACCGAGACGCCGACGCGCACCGCGACGCGGCGGCGCTCGCGCGGGCGGGGCGGCCGGCGCGCCTCGAGGATCACCGCGCCGAGGCCCGCGCTCGGCTCAGGATGGCCGCGAGCCGGGGCACGATCTCGTCCACCGCGCGCTCGCCCTTCACGGATCCCTCGACGCGGAGGGGCGTTCCCCGGCCGTCCTCGCCGGGCACGACGAAGAGCGGGATCATCTCCGACGCGTAGCCGGCCTCGGCGAGCCGCTCCCGATCGCTGTCGAGGTCGAACTCCAGCAGGCGCAGGGCAGGCAGGACCGCGTCGAGCTGGCCGGCCTTCACCGCGTCGTGAAACCTCGTGCACGGCTCGCACCAGGGCGCGCCCACGTAGACGACGAGCTCGCGGCCCTCCCGCCGCGCGCGCTCCCGCGCCTGCTGCACCAGCGCGGCGAGCTCGCCGCCCTCCGGCGCCGGCTCGAGCTCGGCCCGCAGCGCCGCCGGCCGCGTGGCCCCGCTCCCGGCGGTTGGCTGGGAGGTCTCTTCCCGCGAGCAGCCGAGCAGCGCCGCGAGACAGAGGAACAGCCCAGCGCAAACCGACCCCTTTCTGCGATGACCGTTCACGTCGTCATTGGCCTCTCGACCACGGTCTTTGCTCAGGGCCGGCCGCGCTGCCAGCGATCAGGGCAGCACGAGCACGAGCTTGAGCGAGAACCCGTAGTCGACGTTGACGCCTCGACCGGCATGGGGGCGGCCTGGACGGCGGCTGGGGTGCTCGTGGCGTCCGGCACGCGCCAGCCGAGCGCCAGCACCAGGCCCCCGCCGACGATCGCCGCCACCAGCGCGACAAGGTAGAGCGACACGGTCGCGTGACGGGGTGGGGCGACGGAGCCGCTGAAGGTCGCGGGGGCCTGCGGCGGAGAGAGCGAGTCGAGCTGCGCCGGGCGAAGCGACACGAGCGGCTCGCTGGGAGAGGGCGAGAAGGCCGAGATGCGGAGCTCCGAGATCGACGACGCGGAGGGCAGCGTGCCCCGGGGCTGCGCCAGGGACAGGCGATCCGGGGTCGAGGCCCGCGAGGCGTGCGAGACGTCGCTCGGCTCGCCCGCCGCGCTCTTCAGCGCGGTGAGGCACTCCCTCATCGACTGGAAGCGCCTGTCAGGGCACTTCTCGAGACACCGCATCACGATGGCCGTCATCGCCGGCGACACGAGCGCGCCCTGGGCGTGATCGGCGAGCGGCGGCGGCGGCTCGCTGACGTGCGCCATGAGCGTCGCCGAGGCCACCTTCCTGTCGAACGGCGCCCTGCCGCAGAGCATCTCGTAGAGCAGGACGCCGAGCGCATAGATGTCCGCGCGTGGCGAGAGCTCGTGGCCCATCGCCTGCTCCGGAGCGGTGTACTTGGGAGAGCCGATGAACACGCCCCTCTGCGTCAGCTCGTCCAGCTGCCGCCCAGAGACGTCCTTGACCAGGCCGAAGTCGAGCACCTTGACGAAGTCCTTCTCGTCCTCCTGGTCGACGAGGAGCACATTGCCCGGCTTGAGATCCCGGTGCACGAGGCCGAGGCCGTGCGCCTCGGCGAGCGCGCGGCAGATCTGCCGCGCGATCCGGCCCGCGCGCGCCTCCGGGAGCGCGCCCTCGTCGTGGAGCACGCGGTGGAGCGTGCGCCCGGCGATATACTCCATGGCGATAAAGTAGATCCCTCGCGGATCGTCCCGGCCGTAATCGAAGACCGTGACGGAGTTCGGGTGGGTGAGCCTCGCCGCGGTCGCGGCCTCGCGCGAAAAGCGTCGAAAGAACTCCGGATCTTGCTCGAGGCGCTCATCGGGGAGGAGCAGCTTGAGGGCGCAGATCCGGCCCAGCGCGAACTGCTCTGCCCTGTAGACCCTGCCCATCCCCCCTCGCGCGATGAGCGAGATGATCCGGTATCGATCGGCGATCGTCGCGCCGATGAGGGGGTCTTGACCGCTGCTCCTGGCCGCGCCCATGGTCTTCACTATATGCGCGATGACGGGCGCACCGCCACCGCAACTCGTGTGTTCTGGCCGACTGCGCGGCTCTGAATCAACGATGCGGCTTGGATCGCACGGCGGTGGAGCGCGAGCGACGCGGCGAGTTGCCGACACGTTTTCCTGACGGCCTCGTCCCACGGGTCCGCCGCGTTACCCAGCGAGCGCCGAATCATTGCGATCCGGTTTCGCGCGGCCCGCGCCCGCGCGCTGTCCAGGGCGGGGCGCCTCTCCTCCGGCGCGCCCGTCACGGCGCGGCGACATCGATGTCGACCTCGCGCGGCTCCTCGGTGACGCCGCTGGGCGTGGCCCCGGTGCCCAGGATCGCGCCCACGGTCAGGGTCAGGGTCACCTCTCCGCTCGTGAGGGGCGTGGCGACGTACTTCCAGCGCAGCCGCACGCTGCCGCCTCTCTCCCCCTCTGCCGAGAGCGCCTCCACGGCGCGCCGCTCGATCTCCGGCGCCGTGAGCGCGGTGCGGAGCCGGTGGCCCGTCGAGGCGATGGCGGGCCAGCGGATGAGGGCGCGGTTGAAGGTCCCATCGAGCGTGTGGGTCACGACCGCGCGGTGCCCCTGGACCCGGACGCCGTTCACGGCCCGGAACACGAACGTCTTGTAACGATGGACCTCCGGGGCGGAAGCCGCCGTTCCGTCCTGATCCTCGCGCAGCGTCCTCCGCTGCACCACGGCCCCGATCTCGTCGTTCGGTATGCCCCAGCTGTTCAGGCGCGCCAGCGCGTTCCGCTGGAGGAGCGCCTCGTCCGGCGAGATCCGCGGCCCGCTCGGCGTCTTTCGCAGGACGAGCACCTGACCGTTCGACGGGTCCTTCTCGTAGGTCCAGTCCGCCGACTCGTGCTCCGTCCGGCGCCCCAGCTCGCTGAGCGGCGTGAACTGCTGATCGGCCCCGATGAGCGAGCGCTGGATGAGCGCGTCATCGAATGAACGCAGCGTCAGCCGGGCCGCCGGGAGCCTCGCGGCGGGCGCCGTGGCGAGCTCCCGCGCGTCGAACGTGAACCCCTCGATCTCCTGCGCGGCCGTGGCGATCTCGCCGTCGTCGCCGCCCCCTTCGGTCGCTACCTCCGGCGCCCCGCAGGCGATGAGGGTCATCGAGAGCGCGGCCCAGAAACCAATCGTTCGCGTCGTCATCGTCATGTCTCCTGTCGTTCGAATCCCTCGGGCAACACGCGGCGTTCGTCGTTCATCCGCCGGGCAGCACGCGCCCGTTCGATGGGTCGCAGCCGGCGATGTAATAGATGGTCGAGCCGGTCTTCAGTCCGGTGTTCTTCCGGTCGCGCCACCCGCCGTACTCGTACATGAGCTCCCGCGACGCGAACGACGCGCCGAACACGATCGAGACGGGGCAGTCGTCGTCGTTGCTGAACTGGCTGTCGTCGTAGGCCTCGTCGATCCAGTTCTCTCCCACCCCGTTGGAGATGGAGCTGATCGAGTAGTCGCCCACGTAGTCCTTCACGTGATTGCCGCACGACGAGTCGCCGTGGAACGCGTTCCACATCGTCATGGTGCTGTCCGAGGTCGTGATCTGCTGCCGGTATCCCCCGTTCTTCCACACGTCGTAGTCGCCCGACTGGCACGCTTTGACGACGGCGATCTCCAGGTCCCCGCCCGTGCCCGGGTTGCCGAAGAGCATGTTCTCGTTCGTCAGGACGCGGCAGTCGTAGCTGCCGTTGCCCATGACCAGGCCGCTGTAAGCGGGCGTCGACGAGCTCCCGGCGTCGTGCCAGCCGTGCGTGTGGATGAAGACGACATCGGCCTCGTCCGCGCCCGAGCCGGACGCCATGTCGTTCGCCGAGCAGGCGCAGGACGCCGCCTGGCTCGAGTCGGTCCAGTAGCTCCCCCGGGCGCTCGTGTTGTTGCGCGTCGAGACCTCGTCCCAGAGGGACACCATGCGGAGGAGGTTGAACGTGCTCGCGAAGGCGGCGGCGGTGCTCGTGTGCACCGAGTGCGACAGGCTGGTGTCGTCCTCGCACTCCCCCGTGTGTCCGAAGTTCGCGACCCCGTAGACGTGCGTCTCGTGCTGCGCGCGCGCCGACGACGGCATCGCAAGGAGGCACCCGAGCACCGGAACCCCTGCGAGGACATGGAACGATCGCCTGTTGCTCATACGCTCGACTCCTTCGTTGTCTCGATCGGTGGATGTTCGCCGCGGCCCGCCGCCCGGCGCGCGCTCCACGGGCGCGCCGCCGCTGGACCACGGGCGTGGACCGGCGCCGGGCAGCGTCGACGGGCGCGGGCGTCAGCGCGCCGCGCTCCGTTCAGCGCGGTCGCGCGTCGTTGACGTCGACAACGGCGTCGACCTCGACGACGTCGCCAACGCACCCAGCGTTATTCGCAGCTTCCGTGCCATCGCCTGGCGTCCTTCAACGGGGGCGTCGCGCCACCCGGGACTTCAGCGATCTCCCCGGGATGCGCGGGGATCGTGCCCGCGCGGGCGCCGTCGGCCGCCGTCGGCCGCCCCGCGGTTCCGCTCGAGGTGGCGGCGCGATCCCGCGGGGTGATGGCGCGGGCCACCACCAAACCACCTCGAGGCGCCGGGCGGCGGTCCAGAAACTGGAACCCCCGGACGCGCGGATGCGCCGCTGAAAATCGCGGCGCGGCTCCGGAACCTGGGGCGGGCGGCGCTGTCGATCCCTGGCGTGGACGCGGTGCTCCGCGGCGCACGCAGAGAGCGGTGAAGCTCGCCGCGCGTGCGCCGGGGCGCGCCGAGAGAGGCGGGCCCTCGAGGGCTCGCTCCATTCAGACCGCTCGCCGCGCGGACATGCGCGCGAGCGCGAGCAGGGAAAGGGCTGTTCTCCGATGGACACGTTCAAGATGGCTCCGGGCATCGCACCCTCGAATCCGTTCCTCAGCAACCTGCCCTTCAGCCCGTATCCGGCCATCGAGGCCGACGTGCCCGCGGACGCGCCGGAGGGCTCCTATACGTACGCGCTCGTCAAGAGCGCGCCGGACGTCCCCGCCGACGAGTGCGAGACCGACGCGCTGTCGCTCGAGGTGATCATCCGGTGGGGGAACACCCCGCTTCACGTGGCGCACCTGACGCCGCCGCGCGCCTTTCATGTCGGCGAGGCGGAGGGCCCCGGGGGCGGGTGCGATCTCTTCCTACCTGCGGAGCGCCTCGGCGCGGCGCGCGCGCCGCTCGTGCTCGTCGGCGAGGGCGGGGAGGTGAGCGCCGTCATCCCGCCGGGCGCGTCGGGATCCATCGAGTTCGGCAGCTGCAGGATGACGATCGCGCAGGCGATCGCTACCGGCCGCGCGGCGCCGTGCGCGGAGCTCGACGGGGCGCGGCGGATCGCGCTGCCGCCCGGCGCTCGCGCGAGGCTCGAGCTCGGCGATTTCGGGTTCGAGGTGGCGGTGGGCAGGGCGGGCCGCCGCGTCGCGGGCAAGGCCGGCATGGACCGCCGCAACCTGCCGTTCGCCGCGCTCTCGACGCTGCTCCACGTCGGCCTGCTCGGGGCCATGGCCGCGTTCATGCCCCCGCTCGCCATGGCCGACGACGGCGGCGTGAGCGCGGAGCAGGCGTACCTCATGGCGCAGGCGATCGGCGCGATCGCCGAGAAGGAGCTGCCCGAGGCGAAGGACGTCACCGACGCGAGCGGCCGGACCGAGCGTGACGGCGGCTCCGGCGCGGCCGCGATGGGCGAGTCGGGCAAGGCCGGGAGCGAGACGAGCCGGAAGACGGGCGGGCGCTTCGAGATCCAGGGGCCGAAGGACAACCGCGACGTGCGGATCTCGCGGGCCCAGGCGCTCGACGACGCGGCGCGCTTCGGCATGATCGGCGTGCTCCACGCGGGGTCCGGCGGCGATCCCAACGCGCTCTCGGCGCCCTGGGGCGGCGACGACACGCTCGGCAACGGCGAAAGGAGCGTGATCGCCAACATGTGGGGTGAGACGATCGACGAGTCGGGCGGCGTGGGCGGGCTCGGGCTGACGGGCGTCGGCGAGGGCGGCGGCGGGCGCTTCGTGGGCATCGGGATCGGGTCGATCGGCACCATCAACCACGGGAGCGGCGTCGGCGATGGGCCGGGCTTCGGCCCTGGCGGCGGCGCGTCGCGCTTCGCCAACGGCCCTGGCCACAAGACGCGCGCGCCGCGCATGGGGGTCGGCACGACCACGGTGTCGGGCCGGATCCCGCCGGAGGTCATCCAGCGCATCGTGCGCCAGAACTTCGGCCGCTTCCGGCTCTGCTACGAGAACGGGCTGCGCAGCAGCCCGAACCTCACCGGGCGCGTGTCGGTCGGCTTCGTGATCGGCCGCGACGGGGCGGTGTCGAGCGTCCACAACGGCGGCTCCGATCTGCCGGACGCCGGCGTGGTCTCCTGCGTGGTGCGCTCGTTCTACGGGCTGTCGTTCCCGCCGCCGGACGCCGGCATCGTGACCGTGACCTATCCTCTCCTCTTCAGCCCCTCTGGCGGCTGATCCGGCGCTTCAGCCAGGTCCTCTCTCTGCCGCGGCCAGGCGGGCGACGACGTGAACCGCCATGACGCCAAGGGCGCCAAGAAACCAGGGGAGCAGGAGAGGCAAAGGGGCCTGCCCAGGGCTGCGCCCGCGCCCCGCTGCTACCCTCGCCGCCGATGGCCGCCACGACGATCCCCCCGCTCTCGCGCAGGCGCGCGCTGCTCGGCCTCGCCGCGCTCGCCGCGCCCTCGTGCCGGCGAGGCACCTCACCGCCGGCGCCGGAGGAGGCGGCCCCCTCGGCCTGGAAGGATCTCCCGTTCGAGCCCGCCTCCGAGGGCGAAGGCCCGCAGCGCGCGCTGCTCCTCGCGCCCGAGGCCGCGCCGGCGCCGCCGCTCCTCGTCGCGCTGCACGGGCGCGGCGAGGCGGTGCGAGGCCTCGAGGTCGGCGCGCGCGGCTGGCGCGACGACTACGGCCTCGACGCGGCCCTCCGGCGGCTCCGCTCGCCGCCGCTCACGCCGGACGATCTCGGGCAGATGGTGACGCCCGAGCGGCTCGCGCAGCTCAACGCCTCGCTGAAGGAGCACCCCTACCGCGGGCTGTGCATCGCCACGCCGTTCACGCCCGACCTCCGCGACCGCTCCGTCGAGGGGGCCGCGGGCTTCGGCCGCTTCCTCGTCGAGCGGCTCCTGCCGCGGGCGCGCGCCGAGGGCGGCTGCCAGGCGGCGCGCGAGGCCACCGGCATCGACGGCGTGAGCCTCGGCGGCCGCCTCGCGCTGCTCGTCGGCCTGTCGTTCCCCGACGTCTTCGGCGCGGTCGGCGCCCTGCAGCCCGCGGTGCGGGCGGGCGAAGCGGAGATGTTCTCCGCGCTCGCGCGCCGGGCCATGGAGCGCCGCGCGGTCGCGCTCCGGCTCGTGTCGAGCGAGGCCGACCCCTTCTTGCCCGCCATCCAGGCGCTCAGCGATCGGCTGCGGCAGGACGGCGTGACCCACACCCTGCTCGTCGTGCCCGGCCCGCACGACTACGCCTGGAATCGGGGGCCGGGCGGCGTTGAAATGGTGCTCTGGCACGAGCGGATCCAGCGCGGTTTGCCGCCGCCGTGATCGCGGCGGCCCGGCCGTCACATGCCCCTGACCCAGGCCGACGAACCGTGTTACTCCCTCGGCATCGACGTGGCCGACCCCACACGCACCGCCCGCGCCGACGGCGCGACCGACCCGCCCACCGTGCGCGAGTGGCTCAAGCCGCTCGAGAGCGCCGGCCTGCGCCGCCACACGAGCGCGAAGCGCGTCGGCGGCAAGGCGGCCTCGCTCGGCCGCCTGCTCCGCGACGGCTTCCCGGTGCCGCGGGGGTGGGTGCTCGACGCGCGGTGCTTCACGGAGCTCGTCGACCGGCAGCTGCCGCCGGGGCACGACCTCGCCACGCTGATCCGGCTCTCGGGCACGAGGGCGGGCGTCGACCGGGCGGCGCGCGCGCGCGACCGCATCCTGAGCGAGCCGCTGCCCGAGGCGCTCTCGACCGCGCTGCGGGCGCTCTGGCAGGCCGTCGAGCAGGAGGCGCCGTGGGGCCTCGCGGTGCGGTCCAGCGCCACGTGCGAGGACAGCGAGGAGACGTCGATGGCGGGGCTCGCGACGACCGTGCTCGGCGTGCGCGGCGAGGCCGGGCTCGACGCCGCGATCCGGCAGGTCTGGGCGAGCGCCTTCCTGCCGCGCGCGCTCGCGTACCTCGCGCACGCCGGCGTCCGCGACGTCGCGATGGGCGTCGTGCTGCAGGTGATGGTGCGCGCCGAGGCCGCGGGCGTGCTGTTCACCTCGCCCCCGCCGGGGCTCGAGGGCGAGCACTGGCACGCCGGCGAGCGGCTCGTGAACGCCACGCTCGGGCTCGGCGCGCCGGTCGTCGACGGCGCCGCGGCGGCCGACACGATCCGGCTGGCGCGCGACGGCGGCAGGGTCGTCGCGTCGGCGGTCGCGCAGAAGCGGCGCGCGCTCGTCGTGGGCGCGGCCGGGCTCGAGGAGGTCCCGGTGCCCGAGGCGAGCGCCGAGCAGCCGGCGCTCGGCGAGGCCGCGCTGCGGCAGCTCGCCGAGCTCGCCGAGCGGCTCGAGCAGGGCGGCAAGGGCCCGTTCGACGTGGAGTTCGCTGTCGAGGTGGTCGAGGAGCGCGGCGAGGGCCCGCCCGGCGCGGGGCTCGTGGTCGACGGGGAAGCGCCGTCCGACCGGCCGGAGGCCGCCGCCGCGGCGGGCGCGTCCGCTCCGGCGGCGCGGGAAGCCGGCGAAGGCGCGCCCTCCCCGGCGGCGCGAGAGGCCGGCGAAGGCGCGCCCTCCCCGGCGCGGCGCGTGTGGCTGCTCCAGGTGCGCCCGGTGAGCGGCGGCGGCTTCCCCGAGGGCGGCGACGCCGACACGATCTGGTCGCGCGCCAACGTGGGCGAGGCGCTCCCCGGCGCGGCGACGCCGCTCACCTGGTCGGTTGCGCGGGCGTTCTCCGACCGGGGCTTCCGCGAGGCGTTCGCCGCGCTCGGCTGCCGCGTGCCGCGGGGCGCGCGCCTCGTGGCCAACGTGCACGGGCGCTTCTACCTCAACCTCACCGCCTTCATGCGGATCGCGGCGCAGGTCCCGGGGCTCTCGCCGCGCGCGCTGCTCGGCATGAGCGGCGGGGCGAGCGAGGCGCTCATCGCGCGGCTCGCCGAGCAGAGCGAGGGCGTCTCGCGGCGCGGCTTCTATGCGCGGCTGCCGCTCACGGGGCCGCGGCTCCTCCTCCGGCAGGCGCGGCTCGAGCGCGAGGTGGCGGCCTACGAGGGCGAGGCGCTCTGGGCGCAGCGCGCCCTCTCCGAGCTCGACATGACGCTCCTGCCGGACGACGCCATCGGCACCACGCTCCGGAGCGTCTTCCTGCTGCTCGAGCGGACCGGCACGCGGATGCTGCACTGCGCGTCGGCGTCGCTCGCGAGCCACCTCGCGCTGTGCAAGGCGCTCGAGCGCATCGCGGGCCGCCGCGCCTCCGCGCGCTCCGCCTCCGGGGAAGCGCACCTCGACGCGCCGGCCGGGCGCGCCGAGACGAACGTCGAGCACCTGGCGCAGGTGCTCGCGGGCGGCGTGCGCGAGCTCGACAGCGCGGGGCCGGGCATCGAGCTCGCGCGGGTCGCCGAGCTCGTCCTGCAGGATCGGACGGCGCGCGAGCGGCTCCTCGCCGGCGGGGTCCTGTGGCCGCGCGACCTGCCCGAGGGGCCGGCGCGCGACGCGTACGCGCGGTTCCTCGACGCCTACGGCGATCGCGCCGTGCGCGAGGCGGAGCTCGCGACGCCGCGCTGGCGGGAGGACCCGTCGCCGGTCGTCGCGATGCTCACGGCGTCGCTGCGCGGCGCGCCGGGCGATCCGGAGCGCGCGCTGGCGCGCGCCCGGGCGCTCGCCGATCGGGAGATGGCGATGCTCGAGACGCGCGTGCCGCGGCTGGAGCTCGCGCTCCTGCGCACCCTCGTCGGCCGCGCGCAGCGCTACGTGCGCCTGCGGGAGCGCATGCGCACGTGGGTGACGCGCGTCCTCGGCATGCTGCGCAGGGTCGCGCTCGACATCGACCGGCGCCTCCGGCGCCTCGATCCCTCGCTGGAGCCCGGGAGCGTCTTCTTCTGCACCTACGAGGAGCTCGCGACGGCGCTCTCCAGCGGCCGCGCCGACGTGGGCCACCTCGTCCGGCTGCGGCGCGCCGAGCACCTCCGCGACGCCGCGCGCCCCGATCCGCCGGCCACCTTCATCGGCCGGCCGCCGCCGGTCGTGCTGCCGCCCGCGTCCGGGGAGCGCCTGCTCGGGCTGCCGGCGAGCCCTGGGGTCGTCGAGGGGCGGGCCCGCGTGCTCGAGCCGGGCGCCTCGGCGCTCGACGCGGTGGCGCCGGGGGAGGTGCTGGTCGCGCGCACGACCGACGTCGGCCTCTCGCCGCTGTTCCTGGTGGCCGCCGCGGTCGTGACCGAGCTCGGCGGCCCCATGTCGCACGCCTCGATCGTCGCGCGGGAGTACGGCATCCCCGCGGTGGTGAACGTCCCCGGCGTGACGCTGGCGATCAAGACGGGCGATCGGCTCCGCATCGACGGCGATCGCGGCGTGGTCGAGCGCCTGGACGAGCGCGCCTCGCCGTCGTCGCCGGGCGTCGTCGCCGGGGGAGCTCCTGGCGGCGGCGCTGCCCCGCGCGCGGCGACGCCCGGATGACGGCCGCGCGCTTCCGCGTCGGGCCCTCGGACGGCCCCACGGTGGCCGACGTCCTCGAGCGCGCGGGCGGCGCGTCGCGGGGCCTCGCGGGCGCGGCGGCGGAGGGGCGCGCGTTCCTGAACGGCCGGCGCGCGCGGCCCGGCGACGCGGTGGCCCTCGGCGACGAGCTCGCGGTGTGGCCGGCGCGGCGCGACGCGCCGGGGGCGCCGCCGGTGGAGGTGCTGGCGCGCTGGGGGGAGCTCCTCGTCGCGTCGAAGCCTGCGGCGCTGCCGACGGAGCCGGAGCGCCGGGGCACGCGGTCGCTGGTCACGGAGGTCGCGGAGCTGCTCGGGCTGCGCGACCTGCCGCACGCCGCCTCGCGGCTCGACGTCGGCGTGAGCGGCGCGGTGCTGTGCGCGACGGGCGCGCGGGGCCGGCGACACGTGGTTGCGATGCGCGAGGCGGGGCGCATCGCGCGGGTGTACGTCGGCGTCGCCGGGGGTCGCGTCGAGGGGTCGGGCACGTGGGATGCGCCCATCGGCGCGGCGCGGGCGCGGGGCGGTCGCAGCCTGCCCGCGGTGGGCGGCGCGGACGCGAAAGACGCGTCGACGCATTACCGCGCGGTCGCCTCGGCGGGCGGCGGCGCGGCGCCGGCCACGCTGCTGCGCCTGGACCCGGTGACGGGCCGCACGCACCAGCTCCGGGTGCACGCGGCGCACGCGGGGGCGCCGCTCCTCGGCGATCGCGACCATGGCGGGGCCCGGTCCGTGACCACGGCGAGGGGCCGGGTGATCCCGCTCTCGCGCGTCGCGCTGCACGCCTTGCGCGTCACGGTGCCGGACGAGCGCGGCGAGCTCTGCGCGGCGATCGCGCCGGTGCCGGACGAGCTCCGCGAGCTCTGGGTAGCGCTCGACGGCGGCGGCTCGGCGTGGGAAGAGGTGCTCTCCGCGACGCTCGAGGCGGCCCTGCCGCTCGGGCCTTCTTCCGGTACCCGATGACCTCGCCTCGCCCTCTCACCCGCGCCGCCCTGGGGCTCCTCGCTGGCCTTGCGCTCGCCGCCGCCGGCGTGGTCGCCGTCGCCGAGCCGCAAGCTCCGCCGTCCCGCGCGGGGTATGCGCCGGACCCTGCCCCGCGGCCCAGCGCGAAGCAGTGGGTCTTCGACGTGCAGTACGCGAAGGGGAAGGGCTCGATCGTGCGGGTGCGACCGGTGGCGCTCGACCGGCCCCTGGCGACGGCGCGTGTGATGGGCCGGTTCGCGATCGAGCTGTACGTGGGCCAGGAGCTGCTCGATCGGGTCCGCTTCGACGTGCCGCTGACGGGGGACGCGCCGGAGCGTCCGCCGGGCGCCCTGCTCCGCCGTCCGACGTTCGACAACGGCGTGACGGCGCGGCTGCGCGTGCAGATGGCGGACAACCCGCGCGCGAGCTGGGCCAAGCTGGTGGACCGGAAGACGGGCGCGGAGGAGCGCTTCCTCTGGCCGCCGGAGCCGGACGGCCGCCTGGTGTCGCTGAGCGCGCAGGGCGGGGTGGCGGTCGACGGGGGCGCGCCGGGGGATGCGGGGAAGCTGCCGGCGGACGCCGGGGGATCGGCGGACGCGGGCTTGCCGGACGCTGGCCCCGATGGGGGCTTTCCGCCGGTGGACGCGGGGTGGCAGGACGCGGGGAGGCTGCCGGTGGACGCGGGCTGGCCGGATGCGGGCTGGCCGCCGGTGGATGCGGGTCGGCCTCCGGATGCCGGGTTGCCGCCGGATCCGTTCAGACCGCGGCGAAAGTAGCCTGCCCTGGTTGGGCTTCCGGGACCGGAGCGTTTGCCGGGCCGGCTGGCGCAGTTGTGAACTGGGTCACGTAATCCCAAGAAAAGCGTCTGCTTTCAAGCACTTGCTTGCTGGGACAACCAGAACGCGATGGGGTCGCGGGCGAGCCGGCAGGCGAGGGGACCAGAACGCGATGTGGTCGCGGGCGAGCCGGCAGGCGAGGGGACCAGAACGCGATGTGGTCGCGGGCGAGCCGGCAGGCGAGGGGACCAGAACGCGATGTGGTCGCGGGCGAGCCGGCAGGCGAGGGGACCAGAACGCGATGTGGTCGCGGGCGAGCCCGGACGCGAAGGGACCAGAGCGCGTCGTGGTCACGGGCGAGCCGGCAGGCGAGGGGACCAGAACGCGATGTGGTCGCGGGCGAGCCGGGACGCGAAGCCCCCTCAGCGACCGAGGTCGCGGGCGCTCGGCCCGCTGCGGGCCGGCGGCGTGTTGTGCCAGGGGGCCGCTGCGGTTCGTTCCCGCCCCCAGAGCGGCGGCGACCGCCGCGCGGCGGCGACCGTCGTTGCCCTGTGCAGCAACGTTCCCCTCCGGGCCGCGACTGCGGTACCTTGGCGGGCATGCAGGACCGCTCGCTCGCTGTCGTCGCATCGCTCGCTCTCGCTGTCGTCTTCTCCGCGGCGCCGGTCGCCGCCCAGCCGCCTGCGGGCACGGAGAAGCCGCAGGCGGCGGCCGCGCCCGACGCTGCTCCGTCGCAGCGCAAAGATCCCAACGGGCACACCGGCATCAGCCCCTACACGGAGCAGGTCCTGAAGGGCCAGGCGTCGTTCGTGGCGCGCGACATCCCCGGCGCGATCGCGGCGTTCCAGGATGCGATCAAGCTGGATTCCTCGAAGATGCTCGGCTTCTACCTGCTGGGCGAGGCGATGCTGGAGTCCGGCAACACGGCGGAGGCCGAGACGGCCTGGAACACGGCGATCGGCAAGAAGGGAACGGAGGAGCTCCACGCCAAGGTGCTCTTCTGCCTCGCCGATCTGCGCGAGCGTCAGAAGAACTGGCAGGCGGCGAAGGAGGCGTGGGGGGCCTACAGCACGTTCCTGACGAGCAACCCCAAGGCGACCGGCTATCCGGCGACCGCGGCGGAGCGGCAGAAGCAGCTCGACCGGCGCATGAAGGACGAGAAGGACTACGCCGCGGTCAAGGAGCGCATCGTCCAGCGCGAGGCCGAGCGTCAGAAGGAAGCCGAAGAGAACGCCAAGAAGGACAAGCTGAACCGGTAGCGCGCCCTCGGCCGCGCGCGGCGCCCGCCGCGCTCCCTACCCGCGACGCCAGCCGTCGCTGGGCTGGGCCCCCGCCTCCGTCCACCGGTAGAACCCTTCGCCCGTCTTCTTCCCGAGCTTCCCCGCCCGCACCATCTGCCGCAGGATCACCGGCGGCCGGAACTGCTCCCCCACCTCGCGGTGGAGGTGCTCCAGGATGGCGAGCCGCACGTCGAGCCCCACGAGATCCGTCAGCTTGAGCGGCCCCATCGGGTGCCGGTACCCGAGCTCCATCGCCCGATCGATGTCGACCGCCGACGCCACCCCGGCCTCCAGCATCCGCATCGCCTCGGCGCCGAGCGCCACGCCGAGCCGGCTCGTCGCGAAGCCGGGCGTGTCGTTCACCACGATCGGCGTCTTGTCCAGGCGCCTCGCCACCGAGAGCGCCGCCGTCACCGTCGCCTCGTCGGTCTCGAGCCCCCGCACCACCTCGAGCAGCTCCATCACCGGCGGCGGGTTGAAGAAGTGCAGGCCGATCGTGCGCCCGCCCGCGCCGAGCCGGCGCCCGAGCTCGGTGACGCTCAGGCTCGACGTGTTCGTGCAGAGCAGCGCTCGCTCCGGCGCCGCCGCCTTCACCCGGCCGAGCACCTCGACCTTGAGATCCATCCGCTCGGGCACCGCCTCGATCACGAGATCGGCGTCCGCCGCCGCGCGCTCGAGATCCGGCGACGCCACGAGCATCCCGATCATCTCGCTGCGCGCCTCGTTGAGCATCTTGCCCTTCTGGACAAGGCGATCGGTCGTGCGCTTGGTGTCCTCGATCGCCGCGCCGATCCGCGCGGCGTCGATGTCGTAGAGGCGCGTCACGTAGCCGGCGACCGCCGTGACCTGCGCGATCCCCTGGCCCATCGTGCCCGCGCCGAGCACCAGCACCGTGCGCATGCGCGCCGCGGCGGGGTCCACCGCCATCTCGCTCACTTCGACGGAGCCGGGGCGCCGTCCTTCTGCCGCGCCTCCATGCGCTTGCGCACCAGATCCACCTCCTGCGGCGTCAGCTTGCGCAGGTTCGCCGGGCCCGGCGCGGCGGTGCCGGCCGCGCCGGCGCGCAGGGCCTCCGCGGCTGCCCCCGCCGCGGGCCCGGTCGGCGCCGCCGGGCGCGCGCCGGGCTGAGCCGCGGGGCGAGCCTCGGCGGTCGCCGGTCGGGCGCCAGCCGGGGCGGGGCGAGCGCCGGCCGCCGCCGGGCGAACCTCGGCCGCAGCCGGGCGCGCGCCCGCCGGCGCGGCCTGCCCCACGGCGCCGTCGTCGCCGCTGTGCAGCGCGAGAAACGTGACGCCAGCCACCACGAAGACCGCGAGCCCCAGCGCAGGGACCCAGTTCGGGGTGGGCGGCTCGTCCGCCGGCAGCGCGCGGGCGGGCTCCCCGTCGAAGCCATGGTGATCGCTCACGTCGTGCGCCGGGGCCGCGTGAGCCTCGTGATGGGCCGTGCTCATGCGCGGACAGTTGCCGCACTTCGAAAGCGGCGTCGAGGGGGTTCCACGCGCTTCCACGTACCGCCCCGACGTCCCACCCGCGCCCCGCCGGCCAGAACGGCCGGGCGCGCTCAGCCCGCGAGCCGCCGGTGGCTGTCGAGCGCCGCGCGCTGATCCTCGAGATCGTCGCCGTAGACGGCCTCGATCGCCTCCGCCGCGAGGCGGTGCTGCCGCTCCGCCGTCTCCTTCGGCTGCATCCCGTACGCGGCGTCGCGGATCAGCACCGTGCAGAACTCGAAGCGGTGCTCCCCCATCCGCGACCAGATCCGCTGCGCCTCGCCGAAGCGCAGGTGATCCACGAGCGCCGAGGCGTCCGGGATCATCCGGGCGAGCACGCGCGTGTCGAACTCGCGCCCCAGCACCGCGGCGGAGATCACCGTCTGCCGCGTCCGCGGCTCGAGCCGCTCGAGCCGCGCGACGAGCAGGCTGTTCACGGTCCGCGGCGGCATGAACCGGCTCGAGCGCGCGGCGTCGTGGGCCGACCCGTACCGCCCGTCCTCCAGCCAGTACGCGAGGATCTCCTGCGCGAAGAACGGGTTCCCCCCCGCGGTCTGGCCGAGCAGCGACCCGAGCATCGTGGGGAGCGGGCCGCCGAAGAACGGCTCCGCGAGCGTGAGCAGCCGCTCCGCCGGGAGCGGCGCGAGCTCGATCGCGTGCGACGGGATGCCGGCGTCGAGCGGGATGCGGGCGTCCACCCCCTCCCCCGACGACGCCGCCGGCCGCGCCGAGCAGATCACCGCCAGCGGCAGGTCCCTGCAGGCGGCCGTGATCGCGCGCACCGCGTCGAGCGAGGTCCGATCGGCCCACTGCGCGTCGTCGAGGTGCACCACCACCGGCTGCAGCGAGCTCTCCGCGACGAGCAGCGCCGCGAGCGCCCCGAGGACCTCGTCGCGCTCCTCGGCCTCGGCCCCCGCCTCCTGGCCGCGCAGCCTGAGCAGCCGCGCGAGCGCCTCGCGCGACCTGTCGATCCCGGCCCGCGCCTCGGTCCAGCTCTCGGGCAGCCGCTCCAGGAGCAGCTCCAGCGCCAGATCGAGCCCCGCCTGCTTGGCCCGCTGGCCGAGCTCCGACGAGATCCCGAGGTACTCCTTGAGCGCGAACTCGAACGCGTAGAGCGGGGTCCTCAGCGTCTGATCGCAGCGGGCCTCGATCCACAGGAGCGGCCGCATGTCCATGAGCTGCGCGCGCTGGTGGCGGTAGCTGTGCACGAGGTAGCTCTTGCCGATGCCCGCCTCGCCGAGGATGTACACGACGCCCGCGGAGCGCCCGGTGAACAGGGGCTCGAGCGCCTGCGTGAGCCGCCCGAGCTCGACCTCGCGGCCGATGGGGCCGAGGTCGTAGAACTCCTCCTGCACCGCGATGCGCCGCCGCTCGAGCGAGTAGACGAGGATCGGCAGATCGAACCCGTCGAACCGGAAGATGTTCTCCGTCGACCACTGGTGGCTCGCCTCGCCCGCGCGGAACGCCCGCTCGTCCGCCCAGATCGACGACGGCGCGGCCTTCCGCGCGATCTGCGCGGCGAGGTGGATGGCGCGGCCGACGCACGCGAACTCGCGGCGGCCCACGGCGCCGAAGAAGCCGACGAGGCAGCGCGCGCGGGTGACGCCCACCGCGAGCCGGGGCACGCCGAGGCCGTTGCTCTTCAGCTCGAGCGCGAAGTCGAGGGCGCGATCGTGGTCGCTCTCGTGCGCGACGGGCGCGCCGAAGTAGAACTGCGCGCCGAAGCCGCGCTCGGTCACGGTCATGCCGGCGAACGTCGCGCCGTACATCGCCGAGATCTCGTGCAGCTGCTGGAGGAGCTCCGTCGGGCTCTCCACCCGATCGAGCGAGACCGACACCGTCGTCACCTCGCGGATCTCGCCCTCCGGCGCGAGATCGCCCGCGCCCGGCGGCAGGAACGCCTCGACGTCCGCGTCCGTCGGGGCCGACGTGATCGTCAGCGAGGGGGGCCCGCTCAGGAGATCGGCCTCGTCGAGCTCGGCCACGCTCTCCCGCGCGCTCGCCGCGGGGAGCCGCTCGCGGAAGCTGCGATCGAGGTGGAGCTCGCTGTCGTCGACCCCGCGGTCGGTCGCCTGGCAAGCCTCCATCGCGGGGCCGTAGATCAGGAAGTACGCGCGATCCGGGGCGATGCGCACGATCGTCCAGTGGACCGTGCCCCAGGCGAGCCCGATCCTGAACGGCGTCTGCGCGCCTCCGGCGCCCAGCGTGCGCCGCGCCGCGAGCTCCAGGAGGCTGCGCCGCATCGCGAGCGCCGCGCTGCGGGCGTGCCGGGTGACGTTGCGCCCTGGCCGATCGGGGAACAGCGCGGTGAACCCGCCGGCGGGCGACAGCGTCACGACGAACCCGCCCGACTGGTGCACGGCCTCGAACAGCGGATCGAAGAACGAGCGCAGCGCGTCCGGATCGAGCGCCTGGCGCGCGATCATCTGCTCGGCGAGCTCCACGATCGCCGGCAGCGAGACGTGCAGGACAGCCGCGTCGATCGCTCCCGCGTATTGCCCTTCGGCGTCCTGTTCGAGGATGAAGTCCGGGACGAGCGGATTCATGTCGAAACTGTATCGGGTATCTCCGCCCGACACGAGCGCGGCGGGAGGGCCGCTCGATCCCCGGGCGAGCGCGCCCGGGGGGCGATGAAGCGGTTGTTACGGAAGCGCGCTGCGAGGGTCGTTCAGGACATGTGAAGGGAGGGGTGCGCAAGAGAGAGCCGCCGCGCGTGGGCGGAGGTCGTTCCCGTCGGGTTCGTCTTCGTCCGTTCCTTCGGTTTCGTCAGTTTCCTCAGAACCGCGGGGCCGCCGGGCCGTCGACCGGCACCAGGCGGGAGGTGAAGAAGACGCGCACCGTGCCGAGCTCGAGGCGCGCGCCGTCGAGCGTGAAGGGCACCTTGCGGGTCTCTCCCGCGAGGCGCAGGGTCAGCTCGCCGCGGATCGGGCCCGGCGCGCTGGCCCCGGGGCTCGCGGCGCCGGCGCCCTCCTCGGCCGACGCGCGCGCGATCTCGACGACGTAGCTCCCCTTGGGGAGGCTCCGCAGCGCGAGGGACTCCGAGCGCGTGCTCGTCGCGTCGCGCGAGCGCACACCCACCGACGGGAGGGTCGCGCCCATCCACGAGACGCGCCGCCCCTGCGCGTCGATGAGGGAGAGGTCGAGGTCGGCCCCGCCGGTCCATTCGGCGCTGAGCCGCACGTCGCCGGGCAGGTCGGCGGCCGGCGCCGGGTCCGGCTGCGCGAGCCGCCGGTCGATCTCCGCGCGGATCGCGGAGGTCGCGTCGAGGCGGAGCTGGCTCGCGAGCTCGCTCATGCCGCCCTCGCCGGCGCACCGGATCGCGGCGGCGACGAGCTTCGCGTCGGCGGGCGCGAGGTCGGCGAGCGCCACCCGGTGCTGGCACGCGAACGCGGGCCGCCCCGCGGCGTCCCAGAGCTCGGCGAGCCGCGCCTGGGTGGCCCGGTCGCCCGGGCGCACGTCGGCGAGGCCGCCGAGGATGCGCGCGGCGCGGTCGCGCTGGCCCTGCCGCGCCGCGAGGTCGGCGCGGGCGATGAGCGCGTCGGGATCGAGCGCGTCGCGCCCGCTCCAGCGCGCGGTCAGCTCCTGGGCCTCGCCGAGGCGGCCGGTCGTGGCGTAGAGCGCGTAGAGGCCCACCGTCCTGTCGCGGCTGTCCGGGGCCGCCGCGAGCGCCGCCTCGGCGGCCGCGGTCTTCGCGGCGCTCTCGGGCGCGAGCGTGTTCGTCGCGTCGAAGCTCACCTTGCGATCGAACACCCGGCGCATCGGGATCATCCGCCGCGGGCGCGGGCGCGACCACTCCTCGGCGGCGAAGAGGTCGTCGTCGCGCGATCTCCGGGCGCGCTCGTCCAGCGGGGGCGCCGGCTTCGGCTCCGCGGGCGCGGCGGCCGTCGGCGCCGGCGCCGGCGCCGGCATGTCGTCGAGCGAGCCCGAGAGGGGATCGAGCTTTTGGAGTCGTCGCTTGGCGGGCGACGCCGGGCGGGCGCCGGCCGACGAGCGAGACTCCGCCTTCGCGGCCGGCGCGGCGTCCGGCCAGCCGGAGCCGCCGCCGCCCCTGCCGCTGCCTGACAGGCCGAGGCCCGCCCCGAGCGCGTCGCCCTTCTCCTCGGCGCCCTCGTCCGCCGCGTTGCCGGGCTCCTCCCCCTCGGCGCTCGCGCTCACCCGCTCGGCCTGCTCCTCGCCCGTGAAGGCGGAGGTGATGCCGTCTCGATCGAGGCCGAACGCCTTGAACATCGCCTCGCTCTCCAGGACGAGCAGCGAGGTGAACCGGCTCGCCACCGAGAAGCGCCGCGACAGCTCGATGATGGCGGGCTTCTGCGCGTCGCCGCCCGTCTCCTCGAGCTCCGCGATCTTCGCCGCGGCGTAGAGGCGCGGGACGAAGGCGTTGCCCGCGCCGGTCGTGGCGACGATGTTGACGGGGTAGGTCTGCTCGAAGCGCTCGCCCGAGACGCGGCCGCGGAGGCGGATCGCGCCGCTCACGTCGGCCCCGGAGCTCATCCGCGCCACGACGAGCGCCTCGCCGCCGGCGCGGATCGGATCGAGCCGCGCCGGCGTGACCTGGGTCAGGCCGGGCGGGAGCTCGATCTCGGGATCGCGCAGCGCGAGGCCGTACGCCGCGCCGAGGACCGACTGCGCCGCGCTCGCGACCTTCTGGCCGGGCACGTAGGGGACCATCACCCCGCCGCCGCCCCGCGCGAGCGCCCTGAGCGACGTGGTGTCCGCGTCGCTCCCGAGCGCGACCGCGACCACCGCGGCGGCGCCGTCCGCGGGGACCGCGCCGCGCACCGCGGCCTCGATGTGGGCGGGGCGCGTCGGGCCGACCGAGGGCGTGCCGTCGCCGAGGTAGATGATCCGGAGCTCCTTGCCGTCGAGCGGGCCGGCGGCCGCGCGCGCCGCGATCATCGCCGCGGCGAGATCGCTGCCGCCGTCGGGCTCGATGCCGCCGAGGAAGCGCTCGACCTCGCCCGCCGAGGCGGCGCCGGGGGCCATGGGGCGCGCGGCGCCGCCCTGGCCGGCGTCGCCGAGCGAGCGGCAGAGGGTGTCGCACGCGAGCACGACGACCTCGTCGCGCCGGTCCATCTCGCGGACGAGCGACGAGGCGAGCCGCGTCGCGCGGGCGAACCGCTCGCCGACCATGGATCGGCTCGAGTCGACGACGATCGCGTGGCGCCGCGAGGTCGACTCCTGCCACCGGGGGAGCCGGGGCCGGATCGCGATCGCGACGTAGGGCGACGTGTCGCTCGCGATGGCCTGCGCCGCGGCGAGGGAGGCCTCGTGCTCCGCGCCGTCGCGCTTCGACGTGCCGGCCGCGCCGCGCCGCGCCTGGGACGTCGCGGGCGGCGTGGCCGGCGCCGGGGCGGGGGGCATCCGGTAGGCCCAGGCGGTGACGGGCCGGTCGCGATCGGGGAGCGCGTACTCGACCGTGAGGTCGCCGGCCGGCGTGAACCCGCGGGCCTCCAGCGTGCGTCGGTCGGCCGCGCCGTCCGCGGGCGCGGCGGCGAGATCGTAGCCGCGCGTCGCGACGCCGAACTCCCGGTCGTGGCCGAGCACCTGCACGTCGAGCGAGAAGTCGCCGATGTTCGTCGTGCCGCTCTGGTCGTGCGCGAGCGGGTAGGTGAAGCGCCGGACGCCGCCGGCCTGCTCGACGAGCTGCGTGTAGGTGAGCACGACGCGCCGCGCGCCGCGCTTCGGGATGGGGAAGATGCGCAGCTCGAACCGGCCGCCCCGCTGCCACTCGAGCAGCGCGGGGTCGCGCCACGGGCCCGGGACCCAGATGATCTCCTCGCGCGGCTTGGGCGCCTTGGGGGCGGCGTTCTGGAGGACGCCGCGCCAGATCGCGGCCCCGCGATCGCGATCGACGAACGCGCCCTCGATGAGCTTGCCGTCCACCTCGAGCGCGAGCCGCTCGATCTGCGCGCCCGGCGGGAGCGGGAACCTGAAGATGCCCTCGAGCTCCTCGTCGGTGTCGTTGGCGAAGGTCTCGTCGATCTCGGTCCTGGCGACGACGTCGACGATCCGCACCTTGACGGCGTGCCTGGCGAGCCGGACGGCCCGCTCTTTCTCCTGCGTCGCGCCCGGCTTGCGCGCCCTGAGCTCGCCGAGGCCGCGGAGCGCCGGGGCGTCGGCCTCCTCGGCGGAGCGGTCGCTCCACTCGAGCGTGTCGGCGAGCGACGTCGCGCTCGCGACCTCGGGCGCGGCGCCCTTCGCGAGCGTCGCCTCCTCGCCGGCGCGCACCTCGACGGGCTCGCCGCGCTCGCCGGTGACGCGCACGGCGCCGCGGGCCACCTCGACCGAGGCGCGCGCGGCGCTCGCGGTGATCGCGAGCTTGGTCCCGAGCACCTCGATCTGGCCGTGCGGCACCTCGATGCGCGCGGGCGGCGCGCCGGGGGCCGGGGTGACGTCGAGGACGACGGCGCCCTCGTCGACGCGCGCGCGGCGGCCGTCGCCGGCGATCCACACGCGGGAGCCGCGGTCGATGGCGAGCGCGGAGCCGTCCGCGAGCGACAGGTGGGCGCGCGTCCGCGCGTCGGTGCGCAGGGTCGCGCCCTCCGGGAGCGGGGCGCCCGCGGCGAGCGGCGCGCAGGCGCCCGCGGCGTCGCACGCCTCGAGGCCGCCCGATCTGTCGGCCGACGCGCGCGACACCGAGGCGACCTTGCCGGACCATGGCGCCCCGGCCGCGGCGGCGACGGACGCCGCCGTCGTTTCGCCGCCGCGCCGCAGGGCGACACCGGCCGCTACCGCCGCCGCCGCGGCCAGGGCGGCGGCGGCGAAGGCCGAGCGCCGCCCGAGGGCCGTGCGGCGCGCTGCCGGCGCGGTTCGCTCCGGCATCGTGGAGCGCGGTCCGCCCGTGCGCGCCTCGGCCGCGCCGGATCGCGCTCCGGAGGTGTCGGAACGCGGCCTGGGGGTAGGGGAGCGCTCTTCGGTGGTGCCGGATCGGACGTCGGCCGTATCGGATCGGGCTTCAGCGGTGTCGGATCGCCGCTCGGCGATGTCGGATCGGGCTTCAGCGGTGTCGGATCGCCGCTCGGCGATGTCCGATCGCCCTTCGGCGGTGTCCGATCGCCCTTCGGCGGTGTCCGATCGCCCTTCAGCGGTGTCCGATCGCCCTTCGGCGGTGTCCGATCGCCCTTCAGCGGTGTCCGATCGCCCTTCGGTGATGTCCGATCGCCCTTCGGCGGTGTCCGATCGCCCTTCGGCGGTGTCCGATCGCCCCTCGGTCACGCCGGATCCCGCGCGAGCGGCGTCGTGTTGCTCCTCGGCCGCCACCTTCAGGACCGCGCCGCTCGTCGCGCCGTCCGAGGGGCGCGCCGCCTCGATCCGCCGGAGCAGCGCGTCCGCGAATCCGTCTGCCGGCCGGAAGTCCGCGCCGGCCGCCGCGGCGACCTCCGCGGCGCGCGCCGCGTCGTGGCGGAGATCGCGGCACGCGTCGCAGCCGGCGATGTGCTCGTACAGCGCCGGCCGCGCCGTCCCGTCGAGCACCTCCGCGAGCTGCTCCTCGACCTCGCCGCAAAGCCCAACCGAACCCGTCTCTGTCGCGCCCATCGCCCTCACTCCTCGCCCAGCTCGGCCCTGAGCCGCGAAAGCGCGCGGCTCACCCGCTTCCGCGCCGCCGCCTCGTCGATCCCGCACGCGATGGCCACCTCCTTGAAGGAGAGGCCCGCCTCGAAGCGCAGCACCACCGCCTCGCGCTCGCTCGGCTTGAGCCGCGAGAGCGCGGCGCGGGCGCGCTCGGCCCGCTCGCGCTCCGCGGCGAGCTCGCTCGCGTCGGGCCGCGGCCGGGTGTCGTGGACGAGGCGCAGCCGCGCCTCGCGCCGCGCCCTGAGCTCGGTGTGCCGCCCGCAGAGGCGCCGCGCGATCCCGAAGAGCCAGGCCCGCACGCTCCCCTCGGCGCGGTACTGCGGGAACGCATCGAACGCCGCGAGCAGCGTCTCCTGCACCAGCTCCTCGCTCTCGGCCTGCGACCCCGTGAACGCCATGCACAGCCGGCCCAGCGGCATGGCGTAGGCCTTCGCACACCGCGCCAGCGCTTCCCGGAAGTCGCCTGTCCCGATCAGCCCCTCGATCACGCGCGCCTCGTCGGCCCGCGCGTCGCCCTCCGACCCAACGAGCGCTAACCCAGCTGCCATCGCTGCCTCATCGCCGGCCATGTGTCCCCGTCCCCCGAGTTCGTGACCGGATTTTTTTCGACCCCCGCCCCCGGCGGACTCCGGTGCCCGATCCCACGGTACAGCGCGGTCCGGCCTTTGCCTTTTGCAATGCGATCTCCGCCGCAGCAGAATCGGCCGTCGCCTCAGGAGCCGCGCTTATGAACGAGACAAGCCCGCCTGGTGTCACACACGCCGCCGCGCCCCGCGGCGCGGCGCCGAGCGATCCCGTTGACATGTCGCGTGTGAAGCGATGGAGACGGTCGCTGGCGCTCGCCGCTGCCGTGTCCGCCGCCGCAGCGCTCGCCGCCCCCGCGGCGCTCGCGCAGGGCGCGCCGGGCGAGGCGCAGGCTCGGGGGGAGGGTGACGCCCCGCCGTCCGGCAAGCGGGTGGTGCTCCCGACCCGGGCCAGCGGGGGCGGGAAGGAGAAGAAGGCGGCCGCCGCCGAGCCGAAGGGGGGCCCGGCCGAGAAGGACAAGGCGGAGCCGCCGGTCGAGGAGCGCGCCGCGCGCGGCGTGGTGGTCATCGAGCGCGGCGGGCAGGTCCTCGGCCTCGGCGCGGCGCTCGCCGGCGATGGGCGCATCCTGACGGCGCTCTCGCCGCTCGGCGCGGGCAACGACCTCACGGCGCGCCTCGCCGACGGGACCACCGTGCGGGTGAAGCTCGGCCACCACGACCGCGTGTGGGATCTCGCGCTGCTCGTGCCGCAGACCGGCAAGTGGGCCGAGGGGCTCACCGCCTCGTCGCGCGATCCGGTGCGGCCGGACGCGCAGATCCGCTCGTTCTCGGCGGCGCGCGGCAAGGTCGCGGCCACCGCGCTCGTGCTGCGATCGCACAAGACGCTGATCGGCGGCGACGACCGGCCGCTCGAGCGCGCGATCGAGCTCGGGTCGCGCGTCTCGCCGCTCGATCTGGGCGCGCCCATCATCGACGAGGACGGCCGCGTGGTCGCGGTCCTGGGCCGCGGCTGCGCCCCGAACGAGGGCAAGCCCTGCACGCCCGTCGCGTTCGGCGTGCCGATCAGCGCGGTCAGGGCGTTCCTTCGCGCGGTGCCCAAGGATGCCGTGCCGCCCGCGGCGTGGCTCGGGATCCAGGGGGTCAGCGAGGTGGCGCCGGTCGCGAAGGGGGTCCGGGTCACCGTGGTGCACCCCGAGAGCCCTGCGGACGAGGCCCGCTTGACGGGCGGCGATCGCGCGGAGAGCGACATGATCCTCGCCGTCGACGGCGTGCCCGTCACGAGCCCCGAGGCGCTCTCCGACGCCATCCGGACGCATGCGGTCGGCGAGAAGGTCCCGCTCACCTTGCTGAGCCGCGGGAAGTACCGGCAGGTCACGGTCGTGCTCCGCGCCGCGCCGGATCCGTCGGCCGCCGCGGCGAGGCGGCCGGAGGCCGAGCTCCCGCCGCCGAGCTCGAGCGGCAAGGCGACCGAGGAGTACCGCAAGTAAGCAAAAAATGATGCGGGGCCGCGCGCGGATTCTATAAGCTCGGCGCTCGGGCCCGATCCGGTTGACACTCCGTCAACCGAACCTCCAGGATCGGGCTCGAGCGGCTCGGACGGGCGCGCTCGCGGTTCTCATTCAACCCCGCGCCTCGCGCGGGGCCATCGATCGGGTGATCCGTGTCCCAAACGTTTCGAATCGAAGTGGCCGGCGAGACGAACGTCGGGCGCAAGCGCAACCACAACGAGGACAACTTCGGCATCATGGTGGAGTACGGCCTCTTCATGGTCGCCGATGGAATGGGGGGGCATGCGTCGGGCGAGGTCGCGTCGAAGATGGCGGTCGACGCGATGCAGGACTTCTTCGCCCAGACGCAGGACGACCCGGAGCGGACCTGGCCCTACAAGATGGACCGGTCCAAGGGCTACGAAGAGAACCGGCTGATCACGGGGATCAAGCTCGCCAACCTGCGGATCTACGAGACCGCGCAGCGCGAGGCGAAGAAGCGGGGAATGGGGACGACGTTCGTCGGCATCTTCACGGCGAACGACGGCGTCTACGTCGCCCACGTCGGCGACAGCCGGGTCTACCGCTTCCGCGAGGGCCGGCTCGAGATGCTCACCGAGGACCACTCGCTCCTCAACGACTACATCAAGATGAAGCGGCTCACGCCCGAGGAGATCGCGAACTTCCCGCACAAGAACGTGATCGTGCGCGCGCTCGGGATGAAGGACACGGTCAAGGTCGACACCCGCTTCGAGGTGCCGCAGCTGAACGACACGTACGTCCTCTGCTCGGACGGGCTCTCCGGGCCGGTGAGCGATCTGGAGATGACGCAGATCCTGACGGAGCATCAGGACATCCAGGTCGCGACCGCCAAGATGATCGAGCGCGCCAACGAGAACGGCGGGCCCGACAACGTCACGTGCGTCCTCGTTCGCTGGACCCAGTGACCGCCGCTCGGCGACGGTGATCAGGGCAGGGCGCCGCCGCTCCAGGGGATGAGCACCAGGAAGACGAAGGCGATGAGGGCGAGCATGAAGAGGCTCGTCATCAGGTAGGTCGAGCGCGGCGAACGCGCGGTGCTCCAGCCGTCGCCGTAGAACTTCCCCCGCGAGCGCACCCGGATCCGGCGCTGCACTCCGCGCAGAAGGCTCGGCGGCGCCGCGGGCGGCGGACGCATCGCCCCTCGGACCAGCTCGCGCAGATCCAGCTCGTCGACGAGCGGCAAGTCGCCGTCCTCGGGAAGGTCGCCGTCCTCGGGCAGGTCGCTCAGGGGCGCGGCGGCGGCGGGCGGGCGCTCCACGGGGGGAGCCGAAGGACGGCCGCCGCTCTCCGCGCCCGAAGCGGCCGGCTCCTCGGCTCGCCCCGTGCGCTTCGGGTCGTCCGCTCCGCTCATTTCCCGCCTCTCACCTTCTCGCCCATCATCTTCTCGACCAGCGCGCGGAGCTGGCCGCGCGCGCGATGGATCCGGCTCTTCACCGTCCCGTCCGGCAAACCCGTGACCGAGGCGATCTCTTCGTACGACATGTCCTCCACGTCGCGAAGGATGAGCGCCTCCCGGAACTCGGGATCGAGCTGCCCGATGGCGCGCTTCACGACCGCCTCGAGCTGCATCCCCTCCACCAGCTCGTCAGGGCGGCTCACGTCGCCGACGCTCACGCCCTTGGCCGCGGACAGCGGCACCCGCTCGGCCATGGCGTCGACGTCGTCCTGGGCGCCAGCATGCCGCCGCGAGAGGTACTTCGTCCGGTTTTTGCAGAGATTCACGGCGATCCGATAGATCCACGTCGAGAGCTTCGATTCGCCGCGGAACTGATCGATCGCCTTGAAGACCTGCACGAACACTTCCTGGGACACGTCCTCGGCCTCGTCACGCCGGCCAAGCATGCGGTAGACGAGCGCGAACACGCGGCGCTCGTACATGATCACGAGCTCGTTGAACGCGCTCTCGTCACGCGCGACGAGCCGCGCGATGAACTGCGCCTCGCCCGCCTCGAGCGGCGCCGCCGACGCGCGCCCGAGCTCCGCGCCCGCAGCGGGCGGAGAGCCGCCTCCGCGGTCCGTATCTACATGGGTAGGGGCTCCGCGTCCGCGGGCCCCTTCATCGCTCGACACGCCGTCCGGTCCTCCAGGAGCCAGGGGCTCGCGCACGCCGCGCGGCAGGCGCAGAGCCCTCGGTGAGACCACGGTAAACAACCCCGGCTCGACCGCGCCAGACAATAGCGAGCAGGTGACGGCGCAGGACGCACCCGCGAGGCGGTGCGACCTCACCCGAGGCGCTCCCGCCCACTCGATGAAGATCGGCCGCCATGACCCCCCTCAGAGGGCGCGGGGGCTCGATGGTTCCGGCGCGTGGATTCGAACCACGATTAGGGGATTCAAAGTCCCCCGTCCTGCCCTTGAACGACGCCGGAGTGCTGCGGGACGGAGCCGACCGCCGCGCGGCGCGCACCTTAGCGCGAGTCGCGCAGGATGGCACCCGTCCCGAGCCATGAGTCGGCCCTGCGGGCCGGATAGCTGATGCCGCGCGTGGCGTCCGCCTCGGATCGGCCTCGCCTCAGGCGGAACTGCCCGCGCTCGCGGCGACCCGCCGGCGCCGGCTTCGCGCCGGACGCCGAGGCCTTCTCCGCCCGGTGGAGCGGCAGCGCGGGCGCGCCGGTGTCCTCGCCCGGGGTCGCGGCCGCTTCCTCGCGCGCCAACGTCGCGTCGGCCGTCGCGCCGTCGCGCGCCGGGGCCGCTTCGGCCGTCGCGCCGTCGCGCGCCGGGGTCGCCACGGCCGCGCCGTCGCGCGCCGGGGCCGCCACGGCCGTGCCGTCGCGCGCCGGGGCCGCCACGGCAAGCGCCGCAGCGCCGGCGCTCGCGGCGAGGTCCGGGGCAGGTACGGCGACCTGCGCGGCGGCGGTCGCGACGCCCTGGGCCACGCCGAGGTGCGCAGCCTGCGCGGCCGCAGGCCTCGCAGGCGAGGCCCCAGGGGCGACCACGCTCAGCACCGAAAGGCCCAGCACGAGCACGAGCGCCGCGCTGCCCGCGGCCGCTCCGGCGGCGCCGCGAGAGACGCGGGCGCGCCGTGCGAGCCGCGACCAGGCGCCCGACACACGCCCGCGCGGCGTCGGATCCGCGTCGCGCGCGCCACGCGCCGGCCCGAGCCCGGGTTTCGCGGCGCCGGGCCTCGGCGCCACGGCGCTCGGGAGCGTGTCGGGCGGGGACGAGGGGGCCGCAGGGAAACAGGACGGAATATCAAGAGAAATCGGCTGCGAGGGGCTGTCCCGCCGCAGCACGGCCTCGGCCAGCGGGAACCGGCCGAGGGTGAAGGCCTCGGCGCGCTCGCCGCGCGCCTTCGCGGGGGCGTCCTGGTGGAAGCGGGGCGCGACGGAGCTGAGGTCGTCCGGCGTCAGCGCGAAACTGAGCGGGCCGGTGGACTCGGGCGCCTCGCCCGCGGCGGAGAGGGCAGGCGCCTCGTCGCGCGGGGGCGGCTGGGAAATGGTCCAGCCGAGCGCCTTCACGTCGCCGGCAGGCGTCCAGCACTCGAGGCCCTCGCGCCAGACGCGCGTGCTGTGGGGGAGCTCCCCGAGCTCCAGCGCGCGCCAGAGCGTGACCGTGCTCATCGCCTCCAGAAAGTCGCCGCGGTCGATGCACCAGGGCTTCGACTCCGCCGGTGCCTCCTCCGCGCCGCCGGCGTGCGACGTGAACGGCATCGTGGGGGCGCTGCAGAGGCTGCTCAGCTGCCCCTGCCCGCGCCCCTCCGCGCCGCCCGACGCCGGCACGCCGTCGCCAAGCCCCTCCACCTTGTACGCTGCGCTCGGGCCCATCGCTGTCTCCCTAGCGAGCCGCGGCGGCCCACCCGATGCTGCTTCCGGGTGCACCTCCGCTGCTCTCGTGCGTCGGTAGCGGATGCTGGCGCAGTGGGCCAAGAAAGGTGCCGGGCGGGGCAGGCGCCCAGGCCGAGGGCGCTGCGTCCGGCGGCAGGGCTCGCGGGGGCGGAGGCGTGGCGGCCGTGCGCGGGGAGATGGCGCCGCAACGCGGGAGAATGGCGCGGCGGCCGCGAGGGCGCGTCGCGGCCCTGCGTCAGAGGTCGGTGTAGTTGTCGGCGAACATCGCGCGCTGGCCGAGGAAGGCGATCTCGATCGTGCCGCTGACGTCCGTGCCTCCGGTCGAGCTACGGATCACGTTGAGCGCTGGCATCAGCCGGATGAGCCCGCGGTACTCCGTCCCCACCGGCGCGCGCGCCAGCGTCACGTGGACCGGGGCGCGCAGGCTGAGGCGGACATCGGCGGGCGCCTCGTCGTTGAGCGCGACCGCCACCCTCGCGCCGAGCGCCGCGCGGAACGTGGCGTTCGCCACCTTGTCGACGAGCCCGGCGTGCGCCGCGATCGTGAGCTCCTGGCTCTGCATCGGCGCGCCGAGCACCTCCTGCCTGCAGCGCGTGGCAGGGGCGAAGGTGGGGGACTGGGTGACCGGATCCACGCCGTGGACGACGTCGCCCGCGGGCTCGCACCACTCGAGCGTGTCCGCCGACGCGGTCCAGCGCGAGTCGAACTTGATCTGCCCTTCGAGCGTGGGCGCGAGCTTCTTCCCGCCCTCGCCGACGTAGACCGCCGCCGCGCCGACGCTCCAGGGGACGGCGGTGAGCTCGAGCGGCGCGTAGGTCGGCGGCAGGCTCTTGTCGCGCCGCTCGGGGCCCGGACCCAGGTAGCTGAACCGGGTGCGGCCGACCGCGCCGCCGACGTAGAGGATCAGCGGGGGATAGGCCGAGCTGCCCTCGCCCTCGAAGTCGAGCCGCGCGAACGAGGCGGACAGGCGCAGGGTGCCGGTGGGCGTCTGGGCCGCGTCGTCGGTGCCGGAGGACCCGATCAGCGTGGCCAGCCCGTCCTCGGCCGCCACCTCGGCCTCGATCACGGCGCTCACATCCCATGCCGTCGGATCCGTCACCTCGCCGAACCCGGCGAGCACGCCGAAGCCGGCCCGCGCGAGCGCCGCGCCCCCGGAGCTGCCCGTGACCCCGACCGGAACGAGGTAGACGAGCTCGCGGCCCGTGGCGGCCGGCGCGATGGCCGCGCCCCCGGCAGGCGCGAGCGGCGCAATGGGGGCGATGGGAGCGCCCGACGCGGCCGGGGCGACCGGCGCAATCGCGCGGCCCGGCTGCGCGGGCGCCACGGCCGCGCCGGCGCCTGGCACCGGCGTGGCGGGGGCACTCGGCGCGGTGGCGGCGCCGGGCGCAGCGGCAGGGGGCGCGGCGGCGGGCGGGATGGGCGCAGTGGCGGCGCCGGGCGCAGTGGCGGCCGGCCGGACGGGCGCGGCGGGCGGAGCGCCCGGCGGCACAGGAGCCGACGGCTGCCCCGCGCCCTGGGCGAGCGCGGGCGCGGGCGCGGCCAGCGCGAGCGAGAGCAGCGCGGCGGCGCGCCGGAGCAGGAGAGCGCCCCTCACGGCGCCACCGTGAACCGGAACGTGAGGCCGTCGGCGCCGCTCGCCGTGTCGTATTCCGCGCGGGTGCTCTGGTTCGTCTTGGGATCGAAGGCGAAGAGCTGGAACTTGCCGCTGCCGTTCCGGATCCTGAAGCGGAAAACGTAGTTGCCGGGCTCGAGATCGAATTCCGGGAATACCGTGTTGCGGATCGAGAACGGCTTCACTCCCTCCGGATCTGCGGCGGGCGCAGGGGCCTCGAACAGGAAGCCGACGGCGCTCAGATGGTATTCATCGCTGTGCAGCTTGAGCTTGATCCTCTTCATAGGCGTGGGCGATCCTCTCACACGCGCGCGGCACGGTACAGCCGGCTGTAGGGCGGGCGACACGGCGGGGTCGGGTTCGCCCGACCGTCGAGTCGACCGGCCTCCGAGGCGGCGAGAGACGGGTGCGGGGCACGGAAGAGGGGCGCGCCCTCTCCCAAGGGGGAGGTGAGCGCTTGCGGAAGGGGCGAGGGGGGCCGCTTAGCACTACTGTGTCACGCGCGCATGTAATCCATTGGAATCATTCGACTTCTTGACCTCGTGACGTAGCGGTAGATCCTGAACAAAATCGCGCATTTGCCCGATATGCGTGACGCAGTGGTGGTAGAGCGGGGAGACAATGGCTGGCGCGGGAAGACCGTCGTGATCGTCGAGCGACCGTGCTTGCCTGCCCGGGTCGCGGCGCCACGCGCGGGGCGGAGACCTCGCCTGCGGCGAGCTACAGCAGAGTCACTGCCGTACGGCAGAGCTCGCAGATACCGCTTCATCGCTTCGGGGCTGAATGCTGGTGCTACCCATGTTGCTCAGGCGGATGCACGTCTCCAGGCCATGCCGGAGGTCGCGAAGCGTGAGCAGCGGGCCGAGGTCCACGCCCAGCACCGCGAGGGCCTGAGCCACCGCGAGCGCAGGTAGGTCATTTCTGGTGAGCGCCGAAGGATGCCGGAGCGGTGATGGTTGCAACTGGGGCGTATGGGTGCGGAGCGTAGAGGGCGCTCGGGTATTCATGATAGATTTGGCTTCATGGTGATATCGGTCATCGGGCGGAGCAGTGGCGACGGGCGTGGGCGTTGGCACCGGCGGGGGCTGTCCGCGCGTTGGTTCCTCGCGGCGGCGCTGGTGACGGTCGCGTGCGATGGGAGGGTCGTGCGAGTGCTCGGCGAAGGGGAGCACGGTTCGTCTCCGAGCGCGGGCGCGGGCGAGGGCGGCGAGCAAGGAAGCGCTGGCGGCGGTCACGCCGCGGGAACAAGCGGCTCCAGCGAAGAGGTGGGCTCGACCGGCGCCACGGGTGGCGCGGCCGGCGCCAGTAGCTCGGGGGGCCCGGGTGCGGGAGGTGACGGCCCCGGTTACAGCGTCGTGTTCCGCGGAGACGGCGAGTACGAGAGCCTCTATGCGGCGGCGCTCGACGCACAGGGGCGGCTCGTGGTCGGCGGCGGTGCGGATGGCACCCTCTCGTTGAATGGCGAGGACCACGCCGGCGCCGTGCTGCTGTGGCTCTCGCCGAGCGGCGAGCTCGTGCAGGCCAAGAGCTTCGGCAGCGCCGCTTACGAGACGCAGGTGAACGGGATTGCTCCGGTCGCCGACGGGTCGATCATCGCGGTCGGCACGTACCGCACGACGGTCGTCGTCCGCGACGAGATCTGGGTGCCCACGAACGAGAACTGGGGCCCCGACATGTTCGTGATGAAGGTCGCGGCGAACGGCGAGGTAATCTGGGCGCGACATTTCGGCGGTGCCGGGTACGACGGGGCGGAGAGCGCGGCCGTGGCGCCGAACGGCAACGTGTACGTCTCGGGTTATGTCAGCAGTGCGATCGACTTCGGAGGCGGCGTCCACGCCGCCGGTGAGGACACGGCCTTCTTACTGACGCTCGACGCCGACGGCGGTTATGTCGCCAGCCAGGTGTTCTCCCCGAGAGGTGACCTCGACGCTTGGCCCATGACGAACGCAACCGGAATGGCGCTCGGCAGGGATGGGACCGTTTGGCTCACGGGACACGCCGGTCTGTCGGAGGGCTCCGGCTCGTACTTGACGCAGGTGTCACCGACCGGACAGCTCTTGACCCGCAAATTTTTTGGTGATGATGGTTACACACTGGCAAGCGACATCAATGGCGTGAGGGGCGGCGGCGCCCTGATCGTCGGTAACATGAACGGGACGGCCGATTTCGGCGAAGGCCCGCGGAACGCGGGCGACTCCACGAAGCTCTTCGCGGCTCGCTTCGGCCCCGGCGGCGAGCCGCTGTGGAGCTCCCTCCTCGGCGACGCGGCCGACTACGACTATGACGCACGAGCCTCCGCCGTCGCGGCTGACGGTAGCGTGTTCATCACGGGCGGCGCTTTCCACGTTGCGGACAACCCGATGCTCGTCCGCTTCGCCGCCGACGGCACGCCGGACGAACCGGAGGTCTTCAACGCTATCGGACGCTTCTTCGCCGTCTGCACGGGAGGAGAGCACTCCGTCTACCTCGCCGGCAAGCTTGACGGTTCCAGCGACTTCGGCTTCGGACCCGTCCGCGGGCGGCGCGACTTCGTCGTGGTGCGGTTGGTCAGGTAGCTGGCGCCGACCGGTGGCGTTTAGAGCGGCGGTCACCCGCTTCGGATACAGGCCCATCTCGACGTTTTCGGTGCTCAGCGCACTGGAGTGCGCTTCCGCGCCGAAAACGTCGATCTGGACCCGTCTCCTGTGCGGGTGACCGCCGCTCTGCGACGCTCGTACGAGGGGCAGGTGGGAACCGCTCTAGAGTTCGGCGTAGTTCCTGTGAATTGAGGGAGGAGATGCCGCGCAGAAAAAACGCCTGACAGGCTTCTCGGCGTCGATCGCCGCGGCCATGCTCGCGCTGGCCGCATGTGGGCGTGTCGACGATTCCGCGGTCTTTGCTGAAAGCCTCCTCTGCTGTCGACGAGAGCGCGGAGGTCGGCTCGGTTTCGCCTGTCTCCGGCTGACTCGCCTCGAGGCGCTCAGCCGCCGCTGGCGCGCCGAACGGCGACGCCGACGCCGGCGGTGCTGTAGCAGCCGCTCACCATCCAGGAGATGGTGGTGTTGGAGCTGGCCACGAGATAGCCGGCCAGCGCGACCATGGTCGTCGGATCGGTCAGGCGCCGGTTCATGGTGGAGGTCGCCGCGGTGGGGCTGATGGTGGCGCCGGTGTTGGCGTTGCGCGCCGCCATCACCGTGTACACGAACGAGTTGGTCGCGCTGAAGTTGGTGCTGACCCCTCGGGACACCGTGCCGCTGCAGTCCGTCGCGTTGGTGTGGATGCCGGTCGTGGTGGCGCTCGCGAACGGGTTCGACTGGTGCACGGCCTTCAGCTCCACCACGTTGGCGAAGTACACGCCCCAGGTGTTCGAGCTCGCCATCTGCACCACCACGGGCTTGTTGCCGGTGGCGGCCGGAAGCTGGCTGTCCAGGAGGTAGTAGATGTGCGCGGCGGAGTTGTTGTCGGCCTGCCGCGTGTTGAAGAGCGTCATCGGCGTGCCGTCGTAGGTGACGCTCACCGGCACGAGCGAGTTCTCGGAGGCGACGATCCCGACAAGGACCATGCGATCGTTGTCCCGCGGTGTCTGCAGGGCGTGGCTCACGTTGATGGTGGGCGCCGAGTTCCCGATGGTGCTCAAGGTGCCGGTCGTGCCCGAGTTGACGACGACGATGTCCGGCGAGACGACGCAGTTGCCGTTCGAGCAGATGGACCTCGTCCCCGAGCACACGTGGCCGCAGTCGCCGCAGTTGCTGGCGGTGCCGAGCTGGGTCGTGCAGCCGCCGCTGGGGTCGCCGCAAGCCTTCCAGCCCGGGTCGCAGGTGGGCACGCAGGTGCCGGCCGTGCAGGCGGTGGCGCTCGCGTGCGCCTGGAGGCACTGGGTGTTGCAGGCGCCGCAGGCGTTGACGTCGCCGGAGACGTCCTTCTCGCAGCCGTTCATGCCGTTGCCGTCGCAGTTGCGCCACAGGCCGCTGCACACCGGGTTGCAGCCCGACGAGCTGCATTGATTGCTGGCGACGTGGGCGCTGGCCCCGCTCTGGCACACGAGGTTGCAGCCGAGGCAGTTGTTCTCGTCGTCCCACAGGTCGATGTTGCAGCCGTTCCTCGGTACCCCGCAGTCGTCGTACTGCGCGCTCGTGCACACCGGGTTGCAGGTGCCGTCGAGGCACTGGTTGCTGGTGGTGTGGATGATGTTGCACTGGGTGCCGCAGGCGCCGCAGTTCGCCTCGTCGGTCCTGATGTTGGCCTCGCAGCCGTCGGTCAGCGAGCTGTTGCAGTTGCCGTAGTCCGCCTTGCAGCCGGCGAAGGAGCACGCGCCGCCCTGGCAGGTCGCGGTGGCGTTCGCGTAGATCGTGTTGCAGTTGACGCCGCCGGCGGCCGCGCAGGCGCCGCAGTGGGTCTGGTTCGAGTTGACGTTCGTCTCGCAGCCGTTGTCCGGATTGCCGTCGCAGTCGCCCATCCCGCTGTTGCACGTCCGCACCTTGCAGTCGCCGCCCTCGCACTTGGGGGTGCCGCCGGCGATGGTGCAGGTCTCGCCGCAGGCGCCGCAGTGGCTGAGGCTCGTGTCCGTGCTCGTCTCGCAGCCGTTGTCGTAGCTGCCGTCGCAGTCGGCGAAGCCCGGCTCGCAGCTGCCGATGGCGCAGCCGGTGGCCGTGCACTTGCCGGTGCCGTTGGCGACCGTGCACAGGCCGCCGCACGTGCCGCAGTTCTGCGGATCGGCGGCCAGATTCACCTCGCAGCTGTCCTCGGGGTCGCCGTTGCAGTCGCCCCTGCCGGCCGGGCAAATCGTCTCGCCGCACACGCCGTCGCGGCACCAGGGCCTGCCGCCCGCCTCGGGCACGCACTCGATGCCGCACCCGCCGCAGTGCAACACGTCACGGGTAGTCGCCCTCTCACACCCGTCGACGACCTGGTCGTTGCAGTCGGTGAAGCCCGCGTCGCACGCGATCTTGCACTCCGACGCCTCGCAATACGCGTCGCCGTTCGCGGCCGGGCACAGCTCGTCGCACCCGCCGCAGTGGCTCGAGTCCGTCGAGGTGTTCACCTCACAGCCGTTCTCGGGATCGCCGTCGCAGTCGGCGTAGGGTGCTTCGCACGCCTTGACCTTGCAGGCGCCGCCCTGGCACTCGGCGGTCGCGTTCGGCAACGCGCACTTCAGGCCGCAGCTGCCGCAGTTGTTCGTGTCGGTGCGGACGTTCACCTCGCATTCGCCCCCGGCCTGGCGATCGCAGTTGGCGTAGCCGTCCGAGCAGGTGGGGCCGCACACCCCGTCGATGCAATCGTCGCTGAGGCAGTCCGCGCTCGAGCGGCAGTTCTTGCCGTCCTGGCAGCCCCCGCAGTCGGCGCCGCAGTCCACGTCGCTCTCGGTGCCGTTGGGCACCCCGTCGGTGCAGGTCGCCGCGACGCATTGGCCCTCCTGGCACACGCCGCTCTCGCAGTCGCTGGCCCGGTTGCACTTCTGGCCGGTCGTGCACTTCTTGTCGCAGCTGCCGCCGCAATCGATGTCCGATTCCGAGCCGTCGCGGGCGTCGTTCATGCAACCCGCTTCCTGGCAGACGCCGTCGATGCACTCGCCCTCGGCGCAGTCGCGGCTCGCCGCGCAGCCGGAGCCGAGCGGGCAGGGGTCGCACTCGCCGCCGCAGTTCAGGCCCGTCTCGCCGTCGGACTGCACGTCGTCTGTACAGTGCGCCGGCGGGCCGGATACCGACGCGAACTCGAAGTCCGGCACGCTGCACGAAGCGGCGGCGGCGAAGATCCCCGCCGTCAGCGCGGCGGCCGAGAACGCGCGGAGCAGGGCGAAGCGACGCAGAAAGCCAAAGCTAGGGGTCGACATCCAGCGACAAAAGTACCATTCGCGAGCGGATTTCGCGGCCAGAAATCGAGAAGACGGCGTCAGGATCCGCGCGTTGGACCTCCGCCGGCGCGCGCGCACCTTCGACCACGACGCGGTGCGGCGTCGTGCGCGGCCGAAGGCCGCGCCGCCACGTCGACGCGCGCGGCGAAGGCCGCGGCGCCACGTCGACGCGCGGCGAAGGCCGCGGCGCCACGTTGACAGGAGCGGAGGCGTCAAGTCACCATGGCAAGCGCCGCATGAGGAATTTCCCGCGAATTTTCCGCGTCGCAGCGGTGCTGCTGCTGCTCGAGGCGCCCGCGCTCGCCGAGGACACCGACGCGCTCAAGCAAGCCCGCGCGCAGTTTCAGCAGGCGACCGAGCTCGAGCAAGCGGGCAACTGGGCCGCGGCCCTGCAGCGGTTCCGCGAGGTCGGCCAGGTGCGGATGACGCCTCAGGTGCGCTTCCACATCGCCGTGTGCGAGGAGAACCTGGGGCGGCTCGTGACCGCGCTCGGTGGCTACGAGCTGGCGCTCGCGGAGGCCGACACGGTGGGGCCCGATTTTCGGGCCGAGGTCGAGCAGTCGATCGGCCGGCTGCGCGCCCGGATCCCGAAGCTCGTCATCGTGCGCGGCAAAGGGGCGGCCTCCGCGGCCATTGCGCTCGACGGCGTCGCCCTCGGCGCGACGTCCATCGGCGTCGAGGTGCCGCTCGATCCCGGGCCTCACGCGCTCACCGCCAAGGCCCCCAATTACAGGCCGTTTCAACAAACGGTGGAGCTCAAGGAGGAGGGGGTGGCGCGCGTCGAGGTGACGCTCGAAGCATTGCCGCAAGAGCTGCTGATCCAGGCGGGCGCCTTGCGGGAGAGGCCGCCGTCCAAGGTGGTGCCGTACGTGATCGGGGGCGTCGGCGCCGCGAGCCTGATCGGCTCCGGGGTGTTGTTCGGGCTTCGCCAGGGAGCGCTCAAGGATCTGGAAGACGCCTGCGGTGCGGACGGCAAGTCGTGCCCGCCCTCCATGCAGTCGCGCTACGACGACCTCAAATTCTATCACTACGGCGCGCAGGTGGCGCTGGGCGTCGGCGTCGTCGCGGTCGGCACCGCGACCGCGATCTTGCTTCTTCAGAACAGGAAGCCAAAGCAGCCCGAGAAAACCTCGCTCGAGCTCGTGCCCGTCGCGGGCGGATCCGAGATCGGCGCGCGTCTCTCAGGAACATTCTGAGGGAGCCGAGCTCGTCCAGAGCGGGGTGCTAGAACCCCGGATCGTGCTTCCACGACTTCGGTGTCGTGGGGGTTGGCGTGGGGGTCGGCGAGCTGCTCTGCTCGGCGGGCTTGGTCGGACGGCGGGGCGTCGCGCGCGCGGGTGACGCCGGGACCGGAGTCGGCGCCGGGGCCGGCGCAGCGCTGGCCGAGACCGTGGCAGAGGGCTCGCCCGGGGGCGCGCCGGGCTCGGTCGCAGAGGGCGCCTCCGCCCTGGAAGGCGCGGGCGCCGGGGCGGTGGACGCCGGGGCGGCGGGCGCGGCGCCGGAAGGAAGAGGGGCCGGCGCGTCGCCGCTCTGGAGCAGTACGGCGAGCCCGCCGGCGGCGAGGAGACCGAGGATCACGACGGCGGGCAGCGCCCGGCTCCTGGGGCGCGCGAACGGCGGGATCTCGTCGTCGAGCGCGCTCTGTCCGGCCACGTCCCGGGCCGCGCCGCGGAGGTTGACGGTCCTGAAGGCGCTCACCGACGAGGGGCTCCGGCCGGTCACGTCGGAGCTGCCCGGGTGGTTGCTCAGCTGATTGCGGTCGGCGCGCTCCAGCGCTTCGGTGAGGGCCGCGCGCGTTTGCTCCTGCTGGTCCTCGAACAGCTCGCGGACGAAATTGGCGACGTCCTCGTCGGTGGCTCGCTGGCTCGGCGGAAGCGCCTTGTCGAGCGCTCGCATCAGCTCGTTGGCCGTGGCGTAGCGCTCGTCGCGCTCCTTTTCGAGCGCGCGCATCAGCACGGCCTCGAGCGACGCCGGGTAGTCGGCCTGGAACTCGTGCGGCGCCTCCACCGGGTCCGTGGACGAGATGGCGAACAGCGTCGCGCCCTCGGATTCCCTGCGGAACGGGTGTTTGCCGGTGGTGAGCGTATAGAGCACGATGCCCATCGCGAACACGTCGACGCGCCGGTCGATCGCGTCGCCGCGCACCTGCTCCGGCGCCATGTAGCTCACCTTGCCCTTGAGCTGCCCGGCCTGCGTCGTGCTGTCGTTGAGCGCGGTGGCCTTGGCCACGCCGAAATCCACCACCTTGGCCAGGCCGTTGTACGTGACCAGGATGTTCTGCGGGGAGATGTCGCGGTGCACCAGGCCGACGAGCTTGCCGCTCTTGTCCTTGAGCTCGTGCGCGGCGTGCAGGCCGGCGCAGGCCTGCGCCACGATGCGCACCGCGATCGGGATCGGCATGCCGCTCTGCCGCTTCGCGACCTTCATCACCTGGTTGAGCGGAATGCCGTCGATCCACTCCATCGCCAGGAACAGCACGCCGTCCTGCTCGCCGAGGTCGAGGATCTCGACGGCGTTCGGGTGCCGGATCTGGGACGCGAGCGACGCCTCCGAGAGGAACATGCGCTCGAACTGGTCGTCCTCGGACAGCGTCGGCAGCATCGTCTTCACTGCGACGATCTTCTGGAAGCCGCGCGTCCCCTTCAGCCGCGCCGCCCACACCATGGCCATGCCGCCCGCCGCGATCGGCAGCAGCAGCTCGTAACGACCCAACACGGACCCGGGCCCGAGATCGGACGGGGTGTTGGGCAGGAGGTTCGGCGCAGGATTCACGCTACTCAGAAGGTTTGTTAAGTTCCCTGACCGTACGAGTGTGCGGTGTCACGAAGCGAGTGCCCAGCGATAAGAAACACCGCGGAGACAAATTGCGGCTATCGCACCAATAACCCCACCTCCTTACATCTGCCAACAGCTCGCGGCGGCGCTTCGTGGATGGGCAGCTGCCGCCAAAACGTCGTTAGCAAGTCCAAACGTTGTCCGGAAGTCAAGCTGCTCTTATCCACCCACCATCGTACAAGGACGGCGGACGGGCGCGCCGTCACGTGTCGTGGCGCGTCGTCACCGCCGCACGACGAACATCGCGGCGAAATACCCGTCCGTGCCGTGCACGTGCGGCAGCAGCCGGAACGCGTCGCCGCCGCCCGCGAGCTCGCGCGCGAGCTCCGCGTCGAACGGCGCCGGCTCCAGCCGGACGCCGAGGTCGTCGTCCGCCGGGGCCGCGAGCCGCGCCGCCACGGCCTCGCACTCCTCGCGCAGCACGCTGCACACAGCGAACACGAGCCGGCCGCCGTCCCGGGCGCGGGTCGCGGCGCGGCGCGCGATCGCGACCTGGAGGTCGGCCAGGCGCGGCAGATCGTCCGCCTCGCGCCGGAGCGCGATCTCCGGGCGCCGCCGCAGCGTGCCCACGCCGGAGCAAGGCGCGTCGACGAGCACCCGGTCGTAGCCCTCGGGGACGTCGCCCGCGCCCACCGTCCAGTCGACGGCGTAGGTCTCGCGCACGGAGGCCGCGGCCCGCCCGAGCCCGTCGCGCGCGCCGGCCTGCGCATCGCCGGCCTCCGCGCCCGCGCCCTCCGCGCTCGCCGGAGGCGCGCCGAGCGCCGCGCGGAGCTGCGAGAGCTTCGCGGGGTACAGGTCCGCCGCGTCCACCGCGCCGGAAGGCAGCACCGCGCGCGACAGGAGCCACGACTTGTTGCCCCGGCCGGAGCAGGCGTCGAGCACGGCCTCGCCGGGCCGCGCGCCGAGCGCGAAGGCGAGCGCCTGCGCCCCCTCCTCCTGGCCGATCCACGCGGCGCCGAAGCCCGGGAGCCGCCGGAGATCACCCGCCCCCCGCGCGACGATCGCGGCCGGTGAGACGTGCCCCGCCTCGAAGGTCGCGGTGGGCGCGGCGGCCCGCAGCGCCTCGAGCCACGCGCCGCGGTCCTCGCCGGGGGCGAGGCAGAGGCCGGTCGGCGGCGGCACCGGGCCGGCCGACAGGAACGCCTCGGCCGCGGCCCGGCCGAGCGAGCGGCGCAGGGCGCCCCGCAGCCACCCCGGCGCGGAGGCGACCACCGCGCTCGCGAGCGGCGGGCGACCGCCGGACTCCACGGCCGCCGCGAGCCGGCGCAGCACGGCGTTCGCGAACGCGCCGACCCGCGGCCCGCCGGCCGCCTGGGCGCCGTCCACCGCCTCCGAGACCGCGGCGAACGAGGGGACGCGATCGAGGAAGCAGAGCGAGTACGCCCCCATCAGCACGTGGGCGCGCACCAGCGGGTCGGCCGTCCAGCGGCTCTTCGCGGCGAACTCGGCGATGCGCGCCTCGAGCGCCGCCTGCGCGCGCAGGACGCCGTAGACGAGCTCCGTCGCGAGGCCTATGTCCCGCGGGTCCAGCGCCGGCGCGCGGCGCAGCTCGGCGTCGAGGGCCGCCGAGGCGAAGGCGTCCGAGCCCCACACCCGCGCGAGCACGCGCGCCGCGACCGCGCGCGGCGCGCTCTCGGGCGGAGGCGGCGGGCGCGCCGCGCCGCGGCCGCCGTCGCGCCCGTCACGCCCGTCACTTTGGTCCCGGTCAGCCAACGAGCTCCTTGAATTGCCCCTGGATCACGTCCCAGCGGCGCTCGACGTCGTTCTTGAAGGCGATGCCCATCAGGCCGATGAGCACAACGAGCCCGACCAGGCTCGCGATCTCGCGGACGCGCAGCGGCAGCGGGCGCCGCAGCACGGCCTCGAACGTGAAGAACAGGAGGTGGCCGCCGTCGAGCACCGGGATGGGCAGCAGGTTGATGAGCCCGAGGTTGATCGAGATGACCGCCATCGCCCAGACGAAGTAGCTGACCCCCTTCGCGCCCTCCTCGCCGATCACGTCGTACACCGTGATGGGGCCGCCCAGCGTGGAGATGCTGACCTTGCCCTCCATGATGCGGACGATCCCGACCACGATGAACCGGATGACGTCGTACGTCTCGTCGATCGCGCTCTCCAGGGCGAACTGGAAGGCCGACGGGCTGTCGACGAACGGCTCGGCCACCATCGGCGACCAGTTCGACGCGCGCAGGTAGAAGCGCGGGCGGTGCTGGCCGTACTCGTCGATCCAGTCCTCGCGGCGGAGCTCGATGGTGCCGCTCTTGCGCTGGCCCGAGCGCTGCCACGTGATGACGTGCGGCCTGTCCGGAGCCGCGAAGAGCCGCTCGACGAAGGTCGACCAGGCGGTGACCTCGACGCCGTCGACCTCCGTGATGCGATCGCCCGGCCGGAGCTCGGCGTCCCACTCGGCCGAGCCCTCGGGGACCTCGGCGACGTAGAGGTCGGCCGGCTCGATGCCGGTCCGCGCGAGCAGGTCGCCGTGGCCGCTCTCCGGCGTCAGCGCGGCGACGCCCGACTCGTAGACGGCGAGCTCGGCCAGGCCGCCGAGCGCGCGCGGCACCGTGACCGGCCGCAGGTACGTGACCGGCACCGTGGCGCCGCGGCTCTCCTCGAGCGCGAGCTCCAGGTCGGCGAACGTCTTCACGGGCGTGCCGCGCACCTCCGTCACGACGTCGAACGTGCGCAGCCCGGCCCGGAACGCGGGCGAGTCGGGCCGCGAGACGCCCACCACGGCGGCGGGGCGGCTCGGCCGGATGCCGATCTCGCCCACCCGGTCCACGATCTCGAGCGGCTTCTGGACGACCTTCTCCTCCGGGACGACCGTGACCTCGACGTGCGTCTTGTTGCGGAACACCTTGAGCCGGAGCTCCTGGTTCGGGCTCTTCGCCACGATCCGGTGCAGCTCGGCGAAGGTGCTGACGCGCTCGCCGTCGACCTCGAGGATGCGATCGCCCGGGACAAGCCGGCCCTCGGCCGGGTGCCCCGGCAGGACCACGCCGACCGTCGGCGGGACGAAGCGCGTCTCCCCGATGAAGACGGCGAAGTAGAGCAGCACCGGGAAGAGCACGTTCATCGCCGGGCCGGCCATGACGATGATCACGCGCTTCCAGAGCGCCTGGGACTCGAAGGTGCGCTTGCGATCCTCGGGGAGCACGGCCTCCTGCCGGTTCTCCTCGAGCATCTTCACGAAGCCGCCGAGGGGCAGGAGCGCGACGCAGTACTCCGTCTCCCGGCCCCGCAGGCGCAGCACCCGGGGGCCGAAGCCGATCGAGAAGGTGAGGACCTTCACGCCGAAGATCTTCGCGCACACGAAGTGGCCGAGCTCGTGCACGAAGATGAGCACGGAGCAGAGCAGCGCGAAATACAGGAGGTCCACGGCGGCGGCTCTCTTTACGCGAGGCCGGGCTCGGTGACCACTGGCCACTGAGGGGCGCAGGGCCAGGGCGCCCGAAGGGCGGCCTCCGGCGCAGGGCCGGCCCCCGGTCCGTGGAAAGGCGCCCTCCGGTGTGACGATGCCTTCACCGCGATGGCCCCGGTCGGCCGCCCACTGACACCCGCGGTTCCGCCGCGTGGCGAAATGTCACAGAGCGCGGCGCGCCATGCGCGATGCGCGACGCTGACGAGCGCCAGAGGGCCGCAGGCCCCGCGCATCCGTGATATCTCACCGTTGGAACTCGGCCGGGCGCCGCGCCCGCGAGCGACGCCTCACGGCGCGCGGTCCCCAGGCCGGTTTTCGCGATGTGCCCTGATACGAACTGCGAGGTCCCATCATGAAGCACACGATTGAGCACGACCTGAGCGACAGCGAGGCAAAGCTGGCGACCGAACGAGCGATCGCGCAATACCGAGAGCGGTACGCCGAGTACGAGCCTTTCCTCGTATGGCGCGACGCGAAGCGCGCCGAGCTCGGCTTCTCGGTGAAGGGCGTCAAGCTGAAAGGCAGCATGGAGCTCCGCCCCGGCGCCGTGGACGTGGATCTCGACGTGCCTCTCCTGATGCGCCCCTTCAAGGGGGTAGCGATCGCCGCCATCGACAAGGAGGTTCGTCACTTCATCGCAGAGGCGCACCGCGAACGGGCCCAGGGAGGCGGCAAAGCCACCTGAGCGAGCGGGCTGTTCCGCTATGGACATGAGCGCCAGCCGGCGCTATGTTGCTCCAACAGTATCTACTTCGCCGGCCGAAGTACGCCCCGCGACACGACTCACTCCAGTGCTCGGCCGGCAGGGGGCTGTCTCCTCGCTGCTCACCTGCCGGTCTCGCCGTCGCGCTCACGGAGCGAGCGCCTTCACGGCCGTCAGCTTGTGCGAGGCCAGCACGGAGTGGATCGCGGTGATGAGGCCGCGCGCGTCGATCTCGCAGCGCATGACGAACCGCGGCGCCAGCTTCTCCACGGTGGTCGTGCGCTCGATGACGACCGCCGGGAGGCCGTTGATGAGGCGCAGCTCGTGGCGGAGCGCTCCGGGGTCGTCGAGCCTCAGCAGGCCGACGTAGAACCGCGCGACCCGGTTCGGGCCGACGACGATCCGGCGCGCCGCCTTGAACTCGCCGTTCGCGTCGTTGATGACCCGGACACCCTCGCTCAGGAGCGCCTCGATGGCGGCGACGTCCTGCGTCGCCAGCGTCTGCAGGAAGCGCACGAGCGCCGCGCCCGACCGCTCGACGAGCTCGGGTGAGGGGCGGCAGCGGTCGCGCTCGTACGGCTCCAGGGCGCGGCGGGCGCGGTGGTGGGTCGTCTTCACGCTGGCCTCCGACAGGTCGAGCGCGGCGGCCGTCTCCTGCACCGAGTAGTCGAAGACGTCGCGGAGCAGGAGCACCGCGCGCTGCTGCGGGGTCAGCGCCTCGAGCGCGATGAGGAAGGCGAAGGACGCGCTCTCGAGGAGGTCGTAGCGGCCCTCGGTGCCCTCCTTGCCCGGGATCTCGAACGACGGGGGCTCGGGCTCCGCCTCGATCGGGGAGGGGAGCCACGGTCCGTCGTAGGCGAGGCGCTTGCGGCGCCGGAGGGCGTCGCGGCCGAGGTTCAGCGCGACGCGCGCGAGCCAGGGGCGGACGGGCTCCTCGGTGCGCGCGGGCGGGCGCTCCAGCGCGCGGACGAACGTCTCCTGCACGATGTCGTCCGCGTCCGCGGCGCTGCCGGTGAGCCGGTAGGAGAGGGCCCAGAGGAAGCGCTCGTGCTCGCGGTAGCTCGCGGCGACGAAGCCGGGGGCGGCGCGCCCGGCGCTCGGGGCAGGAGAGGCCGTGGAGCTGCTCATGGAGCGTCGGGTAACCCCGTCACGCCGCGCGGTCGAGCGCGCGGCGCGAGAGGATGGCGCTCGCGGCGTCCCGCGCGCTGGTGAGGCTCGCGTCGGCGAGCATGCCCGTCGGCCCGACCCAGTCGCCCGCGAGGAAGAGGCCGTCGAGATCCGGGACGCGGGCGCCGGGGCGCCCTGCGGGGCCGCCGCCCTCCGCCGTGACCACGGCGTTGGAGACGATGAGCGAGGGCAGGAAGCGGCGCTCGACGATCGCGCCGCGGTAGCCGGGCTGCGCGCGCTCGAGCAGATCCTCGAGCTCGCGCTCGGGGTCGCCGCCGGCGAGCTCGGGGCTGTACTGGGCGGTGTGGATCACGGCGCCGCCCGCGGGGGCGAGGCGCGCGGCGCCGGTGTGGACCGACAGGTAGAGCGGGCGGTCGATGCCGAGCACGAAGCCCGGGCGCTGGCGAGGGAGCCTCGACAGGGCGACGTCGAGGCACGCGGCGCGGACCGGGACGGCGCGCTCGGCGTGCGCGGCGAGCGCCGCGCTCGCGGGCACGAGCGCGGCCGCGGCGCGCGGGCTCGCGGCGACGAGCACGGCGCCGGCGCCGAGGCGGTCGCCGTTCGCGAGCTCCACGGCGGAGACGGCGCCGCCCTCGGCCGCGATCTGCGCCGCGCGCGCGCCGGTGAGGATCTCCACGCCGGCCGCGACGGCGGCGTCGCGCAGGCCGGCGACGAGGGTCTTCCAGCCGCCGTCGAGGTAGAGCACGCCGTGGCTCAGGGCGAGCTGCACCTGCGCGAGCGCCGCGCCGGCGCTCTGGCGATCGTCGTCGGCGCAGTAGGTCGACAGCCGGACGAGCGCGCCGACGAAGCGGCGCGCCTCGGGCGTCCGGAAGGCGTCGCGGAGCCAGGCCGAGACCGGGACCGCCGCGAGCGGCGCGGGGTTCGTCGCGGCGAGGCTGCCGAGGACGCGCCCCATCTCGATCTTCGCGGCGAGGGGGAAGAGGCCCGTCGTGAGCAGCGACAGGGCGCCGGACGGCAAGGTGTGGAGGGCGCCGCGATCGAGCGCGAGCGCGCCCGACGGGGACGGCGCCGCGCCGGTGAACCGGACGCCGAGCTCGCGGAGCACCTCGTGCGCCGCGCCCCCGCGGTAGAGCGCGTGGGCGCCGAGGTTCAGCGAGAAGCCGTGGCTCTCCTGCGTGGAGGCGCGGCCGCCCGGCGCGTGCGCCTTCTCGACGAGGGCGACCGACCGACCCGCCCGGCCCAGGTACGCCGCCGCGGCCAGGCCCGCGAGCCCGCCGCCGATCACCACCACGTCTTTTGTAGTACGCATCACATGACCCCTTTCCTGGCGGTACCACGATCGGGGGGCCGGAAAGGTTACGCGCGCCCTGTCGAATGTTCGGAGCGCGGCGGGACGGGGAGGAGGGCTGGACGGCGAGGGGGCTGGACGGCGAGGGGGAAGCGGCGTGCCGGCGCTCAGGTGGCGCGGACGAGCGGCGTGTCGACGAGGTGCTCGGACAGGAACCACACCTGCATCTCGTTCGTGCGGAGGACGTCGCTCATGAGCAGGTCGGCGGTGCCGTCGTCGCGGTTCTCGGAGGTGAGCTTCACCGCCTCGCGCGCCTCCGCGAGGATGAGCTCGTGCGCGTCGAGCAGGCGCGAGAGCTGGGCGGGCACCTGCTCGCGGCCGCGGGGCGCCCGCTCGATCCTCGTCATCTCCGCGACGTCGTGCGCCATGGCGATCGCGACGCCGCCCAGCATCTGGACGCGCTCGGCGAGCATGTCGATCAGCGCGGCTTGCTCCTTGAAGTGCTTGTCGAAGAGCAGGTGGAGCTGGAAGAAGGTCGCCCCGGACACCTGCCAGTGGTGCTTCTTGTACATGTCGCGCAGGACGAGCGTGTCCGACAGGATCTGATTCAGCGCCCGGATGCTCTCCGCGCGCGACTTCGCGGCGAGCGCCAGCGGATAGTCCACGACCGTCCCGAAAGGCTGGATCTCCTTGCCTCGCTGGCGGAGGAGGGGCTGGGCCTCCAGCGCCCGCGCTCCGCCTTCCTTGCCGCCACGCCTCTGTTTCCTCTGTTGCTTCCTCTGTACTGCCATGGTCCCCTCCACGTCGATCGGTTCACTACGTATCTAGAGCCCGAGCCCGCTCCGTCCATGGCCGCACGTCCGCTGTCGTGTCCACGCGGGCCCGCGCGGCGCTCGGCTGGAAGGCGCGCCCGCGCGCCATCGCACCACCGCGCGGCTCGCATCCGGGTGGGATTTCGTGCAAAGTCCAGCGCAGCATGAAACGGCTCCTGCTCACCAGCGCGCTGCCCTACGCCAACGGGCACATCCACATCGGCCACCTCGTCGAGTACACCCAGACCGACATCTTTGCCCGTTATTGGCGGATGACCGGGCGGAGGTGCATATCCCTGTGCGCCGACGACACCCACGGCACGGCCATCATGATCCGCGCTCGGCAAGAGGGGCGGAGCGAGGCCGACGTCATCGCGGACATGAGCGCGGCGCACCAGCGCGATTTCGCGGCGTTCCAGATCCGGTTCGACCACTACGGCAGCACGAACTCCCCCGCGAACCGCGCGCTGTGCGAGGAGATCTGGGCGTCGCTGCGCGAGCGCGGCATGGTGACCACGAAGGAGGTCACGCAGCTCTTCGATCCGCAGGAGGGCATGTTCCTGGCGGATCGCTTCGTCAAGGGCACCTGCCCGAAGTGCGCGGCCCCGGACCAGTACGGTGATAGCTGCGACCGGTGCGGCTCGACCTACGCCGCGACCGATCTGGTCGAGCCGAGGAGCGCGCTCACGGGCGCGCGGCCCGAGGTGCGGAGCGCGCAGCACCTCATGGTGGCGATCGAGCCGGAGCGGCCGTTCCTGTCGACCTGGACGCAGGGCGAGGGGCGGATGCCGAAGGAGATCGCGAACTACCTCGCGGGGCATTTCCTGTCGGAGCCGCTCCGCGACTGGGACGTGTCGCGCCCCGCGCCGTACTTCGGGTTCGAGATCCCCGACGCGCCGGGGAACTACTGGTATGTCTGGTTCGACGCGCCGATAGGGTACATGGCGGCGAGCAAGGAGTGGTGCGACCGGGAAGGCGAGGCGTTCGACGACTGGTGGCGATCCGAGGAGACGGAGATCGTCCACGTCATCGGGAAGGACATCGTGTATTTCCACACGCTCTTCTGGCCGGCGATGCTGAAGAGCGCGCGCTTCTCGCTGCCGTCGCGCGTGCAGGTGCACGGGTTCCTCACCGTGAACGGAGAGAAGATGTCGAAGAGCAAGGGCACGTTCGTGCTGGCCTCGACGTACCTGAAACACCTCGATCCGGCGTACCTCCGTTATTACTACGCGAGCAAGCTGAGCTCGAAGGTCGACGACATCGATCTGAACCTGGAAGAGCTCGTGAACAAGGTGAACGCCGAGCTCGTGAACAAGGTCGTGAACCTGGCGAGCCGGTCGTCGCGCTTCGTGGCGCAGACAGGGCTGTCGGCGGTTTACCCCGAGGACGGGGGGCTGTTCGCGTCGGCGGCGGAGGAGGGCGACGCGATCGGGGCGGCGTACGCGGCGTTCGACTATGCGCGGGCGACGAGGAGCATCGTCGCGCTGGCGGATCGGGCGAACGAGTATGTCGACCGGATGCAGCCGTGGGCGCTGGCGAAGCAGCCGGAGAAGAAGGCGGAGCTGCAGGCCGTCTGCACCGTGGCGCTCAACCTGTTCCGGCAGATCGTGCTCTACCTGGCGCCGGTGCTCCCGAAGCTGGCCGACGACGTCGCGCGGCTGCTCGGGTGCCCCATGGACCGGTGGGCGCTCGCGAAGACGCCGCTTGTGGGCACGCCTGTGGCCGCGTATGAGCACCTCATGAAGCGGGTCGAGCCGGGTGCAGTGGAGAAGATGATCGCGGAGGGCCGCCCTGCCGAGGAGGCGGCGGCGCCTGGCGGCGCGGCGGGGGCGAACGCGGAGGCGGGCCAGGCGGCGGGCGGGGGCGCGGCCGCGGAGGACGACGGCGCGGCGCTCGCCAAGGAGCCGCTCGCGCCGGAGTGTACGATCGACGATTTCAGCAAGGTCGACCTGCGCGTCGCGCGCATCGTCGCGGCGGAGCACGTGCCCGAGGCGAAGAAGCTGCTCAAGCTGACCGTCTCGCTCGGCGGGGAGGCGCGGAGGACGGTGTTCGCCGGGATCAAGGCGTATTACAAGCCGGAAGACCTGATTGGCAGGCTCGTCATCGTGTGTGCCAACCTGGCGCCGCGGAAGATGAAGTTCGGCCTCAGCGAGGGGATGGTGCTCGCGGCGGGGGACGAGACGGTGCATCTCCTGTCGCCGGACTCGGGGGCGAAGCCGGGGATGCGGGTGCACTGAGGGAACTCACGGAGGTCCTCGCCGGCGGTCGCGTGCCGCCCGCGAGGACGGCCCCGTCGACGTGAGAGCTGCCGGATAACGAGCGGGTGTCGATCGTCGCCCGGATATCGGCTCGCCAAAGTATCCTTGGCGCATGGCCCGTACCGCCCCGGTCCCGAACATCCCTGCCATCCCTGGCATGAACCCCGGCGTCTTCGTGATGGGGGGCGGCGGCGGTGGTGGTGGCTCCGGCGGTCGTGGAGGCAATGGCGCGGGCGACGGCCAGGGCGGCAACGGCAGCAACGGGGGCGACGGCGCGGGCGGCGGCGGCAAGGGCGCCGGCTCATGCGGCACCGGCTCGACGGACGGCGGCGGCTGCCCGAACCACCATGGCTCCGGCTCGAGCGGCAAGATGTCGCGCGGCGATCCCGTCGACGTGGTGACCGGACGCGTCTTCACGGTACCCGCCGTCGATGTCTGCTTTCCCGGCCCTCTGCCGCTCGTCATCGAGCGCACGTATTCGAGCAGCGCGCGCGACCGCGATGTCGGCCTCGGGTTCGGGTGGACCCACTCGCTCGCCTGGCAGCTCCTCCAGCGCCGCGGCTCGTTGCACATCCTCTCGTTCGACGGCGTCGAGCACGACCTCGGCAAGGTGCTGCCAGGGACGGGGGTCATCGGCCCCCACGGCTGGATCGTTCACCGCGAAGGCGACGGGTTCCGGCTCGATCTCGTGGATGGGCAGTACCTGTTCTTCGGCGAGCAGGTCCTCTCCGACGAGGGCGAGCGCTACCTGCCGACCGTCATCGGCGACCGAGCCCAGAACCGGATCGTCCTCGCCTACGATCGTGGCGCCCTCGCTGAGGTGACGGACGCCTCCGGGCGTATCGTCCGCGTGCTGCGCGGGCGGGACCGCCGCATCGCCGCCTTCGAGGCGAAGAACACCGTCGCCCAGGGGAGGTGGGTCGCGTTCGCCCGCTACGCCTACGACGCAGGGGGCAGGCTCGTCGAGGCAGCTGACGCCGACGGGTACGTGACGCGGTACGAGTACGACGCGAGCCATCGGTTGACGTCCATCACGGGCCCGACGGGCCTCATGTTCTCCTTCCGATACGACGACCAAGGCCGGTGCGTCGAGACGTGGGGTGAGTACCTCGGCAAGGCGGATCCGAGCCTGACGGACGACGTCCCCGAGATGCTCGCCGATCATGTCACCCGGGCCAGGGGGATCCTCCACACGAAGCTCGAGTACTCAGGAGACGGCTACTCCGAGGCCGTCGACTCGGTGGCGCTCCATCGGTACTTCGGCAACGCGCATGGGTTGGTCGACAAGGCGGTGACGCCGCTCGGCGTCTTCGGCCGCACCTACGACAAGCGGGGCTTTCTTGCCTCGTTCACCGATCCGCTCGGGGCGCGGACGACCTGGAAGCGTGATGCCATGGGGCGCGAGACGGAGGTGGTGGACCCGCTCGGCCGGCGCACCGTGATCGAGCGCGACGCATCGGGAGAGATCACCGCTGTCATCGGGCCGGACGGGGAGACGACCCGCGTCGATCGCGCGGGCGACAGCCTGTTCTGGACCGATCCGATCGGCGCCGTCTGCTCGGCGCGCTTCGATGCGCGAGGTCTGCCCATCGAGGTCCGCTGGCCCGACGGCAGGACGCTCGTCTTCCGCCGCGATGTGCAGGGCAACGTCATCGAGCACATCGACCAGGCCGGAGCGCAAACACGAGCGCGCTACGATGCGTGGGGCCGGTGCGTCGAGCTCTGGGACGCGCGGGGTGGACGGACGGCGTTCACGTACTCCACGGGGGGTCGCGTCCTGTCCGTGATCTCGCCGGATGGGTCGGTCGAGCGCTACGAGTACGACGGAGCGGGCAACCTCATCAGCCTCACCGAACCCGATGGTCAGACGACGCGAATCACCTATGGAGGACTTCACAAACCCGTTCGCGTCGAGAGGCCAAACGGTGAAGTGACCGAGCTGAAGTACAACCGCGAAGGGTGGCTCATGCGCGTCACGAACGGCCGGGGCGAGGTGCACAGCTATGAGAGGAACCTCGCCGGGCTCGTCATCGCCGAGCGCACGTTCGATGGACGGGTCCTGCGGTACGGGTACGACGCGATGGGCAGGGTGGTGTGGTCCGAGAACGGGCTGGGACAACGCTCCGAGTACAAGCGCGATCTCGCAGGCCAGATGACCAGGCGGATCTTCGACGATGGAACCGAGGAGTCGTTCGAGTACAATGGGCGAGGCGAGATCATCTTCGCCGAGAACGCCGCGGGCCGCTTCGCGTTCGACAGAAACGAGAAGGGATGGATCGTCGCCGAGACGCAGGAGGTCGCCGGGGCTCCTGTCACGGTGCAGACCGAGTATCGGATCACCGGGGAGGTCGCCGCCCGCCGCACCTCGCTCGGGCATACGGCGCAGTGGTCCCACGACTTCGCGCGGCAGCAAGTAGCGCTGTTCCTCGACGGCCAGGCCGAGGCTGTGTCGACGCGCGATCCCTGGGGGCGTGAGCTGACACGCTCGCTCAAGGGCGGAGCGCGGATCGACATGGCGTACGATGCATTGGGGCGCCTCTCCGAGCGGCGGATCGTCTCGAGCACCTCCGGCGTGAGGGGCAGGGATCTCTCCGTGCAGCCCGCCTGGGTCGGGCGCTTGCCGCCCGGGACGGTGCACGCCGAGTGGCGTCGCTACACGCCCGCCGGCCTCCTCGAGGAACACTGGAGCGCTCGCGGTGGGGTCACGCAGTACGGCTACGATCCTGCCGGCCAGCTTGCCGGGGTGCGTCGCCACGGGGGCGAGGTAGCCTCGTTCCGGTACGATCTCGCGGGCAACCTGCACGACGCCACGCCCGGAGCTCCGCCGCGCTCGTACGCGGTCGGCGGTCGGATCCAGCGTGCTGGAGATACTGAATACACTTGGGACGAAGACGGTCGCCTCGTCACGAAGCGCATACGCCGCACGGCAGGCGAGGAGGAGCTCACGCGTTATCTCTGGTCGGCGTCAGGCATGCTGGCGAGGGTCGAACGCCCCGATGGCGAGATCGTCGCGTTCGAGTACGATCCGTTCGGCAGGCGTGTCGCGAAGCGGCTCCTCGCCCGCACGGCGGACGGCTCCGAGCGGCTGGTCGAGGCGACGCGCTTCGTCTGGGATGGTGGGGCGCTCGTGCACGAGATTCGCCGCAAGACCGACGCCGGAGGCGACCCCATCGTGGACGAGCGAACGTACGTGTTCGAGCACGACAGGACCGTCCCCGTCGCGCACCGAGAAGCCCGCGCCCAGGGCGGGGCGCGCACCGTGTCGGCGTGGTGGCATTATCTGACCGACGACTCGGGCGCGCCCGAGATGCTCGTCGGACCTGACGGGCAGATCGGCTGCGAGCTCGCCCGCGACCCGTGGGGATCGGCGACGTCGGCGGAAGGCGCGCAGACGAGCACGCCGCTGCGCTTCCGGGGGCAATACGCGGACGAGGAGACCGGGCTCTCGTACAACAGATATCGCTATTACGATCCCGAGCTCGGCCGGTACATCAGCGCCGATCCCTTGGGGATCGAGGGCGGCCTCAACGTCTTCGCCTACGCGGCCAACTGCCCGACCTCGGCGGTCGACGTCGAGGGGCTGATGTACTCGATCATCAAGGACAGGGCGGGCAACATCGTCGCTGATGGTCATAGTCAGGACACAGGTCGGCCTCTCCCGGCGTCTCACAGTGCGGTGCCGAATGGCAAGCCCTGCGCCGAGCGCTCGGCGCTCACCAACCTGGCGCATCGACTCGGTCCCGGCGCCACGAAGGCGGATGTTGCCAGGATGTTCCAGGAAGAGGGCTACACGCTGGAGACGTACGAAGGCAACGCTGACGACTACAAGAGAAATAGGCGAGTCGCGGCCAACCCCTGCCCTGTCTGCAAGGAAATGCTGAAAGATATGGGGATCCCTCATACCTCCGTCCAGGGACACTCGCCAAAGAACCTGACGAAGACCGGGCCCTGGAATGGAGAGTCGACCTACAACCCGGGTACACGGAAGATTTTCATGAACGCGGGAAGACGTTGATGAACGGCCCTTCCGAGCAGCTGGCCGCGCTGTCATCCCTGCGCGGCCCGGAGGGCGGTCTTGCGCGGTCGCATGGAGGGCTCGCCGCGTTCTGGCGGTCCGTCGCCGAGGACGTCCTCCTCGACCCTGCGCCGCAGGAAAGCCGTGCGCTGCTCGCCGCGCTCGATGAGTGGTTCACGGCGGGGCCCACCTGCGCGCTCGTCGCGGGCGCGGACCCGAGCTTCCGCTCCGCCCTCCTGGCGCGCTGGGCCCTGTCGGTGGCCGAGCGCCGCGCCGCGGAGGTGATCTTCGTGCCTGTCAGCGCTTGCTTCGGGACCGCGGTCGAGCGCGACATGCTGAAGCTGTTCTTCGGCCTGTTCAAGGGATCGGCGACCGCCATGTTCAGCCGCCCGCGGAGCCCGGGGGAGCTGGTGGCTGCCATCCGTCTGGCCCTGGGGGGTGTCGGATGGGTCTCCTCTGTGCCTGACGACGAGAACCCCCAGCTGCTCGTGATCCTCGACGGCCTCGAGCGCGCCGCCGACGGGTGGCCGGATCCACGAATTCCTCTCCTGCGCGACCCCGGTGACGGCGCGCATATCGTCGTGTCCGTCGACGCCGAGGAGCACGCGCCGAGTGGTGTGCCATGGCGCGACAGGCTCGCGTGGGTGGCGGAGGAGATGACGCCAATATCATGCTCCGCGGCTCGTCCATCGCTCGACGAGCCTGCCAGGGCACGGAGCGCTCTGGAGTCCCTGGGCGAGGAGGGAGCGCTCGCCGCGCGTGCCTTCGACGCGCTCGCCGCGAGCCTTGCTCCCGTGTCGCGTGACGATCTCGTGCGGGCGGTGGGCGTCGACCCAGCCGAGCTCGAGGCGCTCGAGCGCGCCCCGGATCCAGCTCGCCGGCTCGTCGTCACGGACGACGGGGGAGCCTACCGGTTCCGAGACGACGCGGGGCGCGCCCGCTGGGGCGCGTCCGATCGCGTCGCGGCCATCGAGGATGCCATCGTCGAGCGCGGGTTATCGACGCTGCGTGCGTGCAACGCGGCTTCCGAGCCTCACGTCGCGTGGCCTCCGTACCTCGTGGAGTACCTCGGCGCTCACATGACGCGGCGAAGCGCTGGAGTGACCGATTGCATGGCTCTTGTCTCGCCGGCGTGGCTCAGGGCCTGGATGGACAGGCCGGGAGGCCTCGTGGGATTTCTGGCGGACGTCCAGCGAGCTCGTCGCGCTGCGACGGATGCGCTCCTCCTGGCCTGTCGCTTCGGGACCGAGAGCGATCCAGGTGCCAGCGCGGAGAGGGCCGCTCGTGTGTGCGATGTCGTCCGGTGTGCGCTCGTGGATGGGGCGCTCTGCGCGAAGGAGGGCAGTCGCGATGAAGAGCGCGACCCTGCCGAGCCCTACACCGAACCCGCCGTGGACCTTACCCGACCGACGGGCGCCGCGCGCGAGCGCGCCGAGGCGCTGGTGACGCTTGTCTCCCTGGTGACAGGCTCGGAGCGGCAGCTGGTTCAGGCATGGGCAACGGATGCGTGCGCAGGTCTCGATGAGATCCTTCCCCGGTCCATCCCGCACGTGACGACGGACCGGAGCGCGGCCGACCCCGAACGCACGCGCCGGATCCGCGCGGGCGCGACATACGACGAAGTCGATGCCTACCTGTCGAGGGACATGGTGGTTCGACCCACGGACCTCTCGCCCGACGAAGCTTGGCGCCTCGCGGAGAGCCGAGAAGGGGAATCACGGATGGTCAGCTTCGCGGGCATCTTGCCCGATCTTCCCGAGGACATGCGCGAGAAGGCCGTACGAGAGGTCATGACCGCGTACTGGGCCCACGGCGACCGGGTGGCGCTGCGGGTCCTTTCGGCGTGCGCGCCCTGGATGGCCCTTGCCGACGCCGCCACGGTCGTGTGCAGCGAGCTCGGGGGCGACTGGACGAGCGACTTCCCCGGGATGTTGGTGGGCTTCGGCAGCCTCACCGAGCTCTCTCCGCTCTTGCTGCGGCTGGGCGGGACGGCGGCTGTCGTTGGGGTCGCCCGTGCCATCGCCGAGGTGGGCCGATGGCTCCCGTAGCTCCGCGTGCCACAAATCCCGCCAGAAACACCGGTCGATGACGGCGAGCTGATCGAGATCCGTACGAGCGAGAGCCGCGTTCTCGACGAGCTCCACGCGCCGCGCTCTCGTGGACCCGTCAGGACGTCATCGACGCCGAACGCGACGTGCTGCACGTGCTGCATTGCCTTCGCGCGCTCCAAAGCTCTGTACGAGGGGCAGGAAGAGCTCGTCCACGATGGACTGGATGCGTGCGGGTTTCAGCGGCCTGAGATCCATGAGCAGGTCGTGCCGCACGAGGTCGTACGGCATGGCGAGCACGGCGGAGGGAATGCGCTCGAGGTCGATCTCGCCGCGGTCGTGGGCGCGCTGGTAGGGGATGCGGACACGCGGCTTCCGGGTGTCCATGACCTTGTCGCGCACCTGCGAGGGGGTCAGGCCGGTGCCGGCCAGCAACCCCGAGAAGGCGGCGGCTGCGGCGATGGCGAAGAAGCCGGCAAGGGCGTCGCTCAGGGCCGTCAGATGGGCGAGCAGGTCGCTGCGCAGGGCGCCGGTGTCGGGGACCGCGACCGGGCTCACGTCCCGGCGGTGCTGGAGGGCGGCGAACACCAGCTCGTCCTTGTTCGCCCAGCGACGGTACAGGACCGCGATCCCCGTGCGAGCGCGCGCGGCGACCGATTCCATGGTCAGGTTCGCGAAGCCGACCTCGACCAACTCCTCCCAGGTCGCGTCGAGCAGATCGGCCTCGAGCTGCGCGCCGCGTCGCCTGCGGCGCGCTCGCGTTCCTGTTCCTGTCGTCATGGCCCCGATCGTTTAGAGATATTTTCATTTCTTATCAACGCCGCGGATGATAAGAGATGGATCACTCTCTTCGACCGGAGGCTGCCGATGGCAAATCCCGAGGCGTGCGCAGTGCTGATCGTCGGCGCCGGCCCGACCGGGCTGACGCTGGCCTGCGAGCTCGCCCGCAGCGGCGTGTCCTTCCGCCTGATCGAGGCCGCCCCAGGCCCGCGGCCCGGCTCGCGCGGCAAGGGCATCCAGCCGCGCACGCTCGAGGTCTTCGACGATCTCGGCATCGTCGATCGCGTGATCGCCCACGGCCGGATGGCGATGCCGATCCTCTCCACGGCTCCCGACGGCCGGGAGACGCTGGGCGGCGCCGTCCCCGAGGCGTTGAAGGGTCGCTCCGACATCCCCTATCCGGCGAGCCTGATCACGCCCCAGTGGCGCACCGAGGAAGCGCTGCGGCTGCGGCTCCTGGAGCTCGGCGGCGCGGTCGAGTTCGGTGCTGCGCTCGCGAGCTTCGAGCAGTCCGACGAAGGCGTGTCGGCGGTGGTCGTCAAAGACGGTGAGGCGGAGACGGTCGCCGCGCGCTGGCTGGTCGGCTGCGACGGCGGCCACAGCATCGTCCGCAAGCAGGCCGGCATCGCGTTCGAGGGTGAGACCCGCGAGGAAGTGCGGATGATCGTCGCCGACGCCGGCGTCGACGGCCTCGACCGCGACGCCTGGCGCATCTGGTGGCACGAGGAGGGCGCCGTCGGCCTCTGCCCGCTGCCCTCGACCGACCTCTTCCAGGTTCACGCCGTCGTCGCGCCGCAACAGGACCCCGAGCTCAGCCTCGCGAACTTGCAGGCGATCCTCGAGCGGCGGAGCGGCCGCACCGAGCTCCGGCTCCACGAGCCGACGTGGTCGTCGCTGTGGCGCGCGAACGTCCGCCTCGTCGACAGGTATCGCGCGGGTCGCGTGTTCCTCGCCGGCGACGCGGCGCACATCCACTCGCCCGCCGGCGGCCAGGGAATGAACACGGGCATCCAGGACGCGCACAACCTCGGCTGGAAGCTCTCGGCGGTCGCGAAGGGCGCCTCGCCGGCATTGCTCGACAGCTACGAGGCCGAGCGGCGACCGATCGCGGCCGGCGTGCTCGCGCTCTCGAACACGCGCCTCCAGCAGGTGCTCGAGCGGAAGGACGTCGCCCTCCGCCGCGATGCGAGCATCAGCCAGCTCGACATCCACTACCGCGGCTCTTCCCTGGCGCGCGACGACCGCGACGAGGCTGCCCTGCTCCGCGCCGGCGACCGCGCCCCCGACGCGACGAAGCTGACCACGGTGGATGGTGAACGCCGGCTGTTCGAGCTGACGCGCGGCGGGCGCTTCACGTTGCTGAGCTTCGGGCCCGCGCCTGCGATAGGCGCCTCAGCTTCCGACCTGAGGACGCTCCATGTCGTCGGACAACCGGCGGGCCCCGACGACCTCGCCGACACCGCTGGCCATCTCGCCCGCGCCTACGGCGCGACGGAGCGCACCCTCGTGCTCATCCGTCCCGACGGCTACGTAGCGCTGATCTCCGACGCCGGTGACGCCTCGGCCGTCTCAAACCATCTCGCCGCGTTCAGCTGAGCGTTGCGGCGGCGGGTCTGCGACGGGCGCGACAGAGAAGCGCACGTCCGATGAGAGCGAGCGGGAAATGGCTGCCACCGGGCGGAACTGCTTCTCTTCACCGATAAGGCCCTGCCGCCGGCGCTCCCGGCAGCCGGCAGGAGCCGCTCGCGCAGGACGGGTGGCCGAACCAGCCCGCGAGCCACTTCCTGTTGCCCGACAGCGCGTGGAAGAAGCGCTCCGCCATCTTCGAGAGCGTGTCGCCGCTCAGCCGGTACGACCACTCGCGATACCCCTCGAGCGCCCAGAGCGCCACGATGAAGGCCGCGGGGCCGGCCCAGACCTCGCCGCGATCGCTGATCACGACGAGCTCCTCCCCGAGCCAGGGAACGGCCCCGTACCGCTCCGCCGCCTCGGGCGAGCCGGCGGGCAGGAACTCCATCTCGACAAGCGCCGTCTGGTGCTCCATCCAGTGGCGGCACCGCGCGCACAGCGCGCACTCGGCGTCATAGAGCACGGTGATTCGCTCGATCATGGCCCGCTCTCCTCGCAGCGCGGAGGCCAGGGCGCCTGGCCGCGCCGCCGGCGCGAGGCGCCACGGCGCCTCACGCCCGCGCCTGCGCTCGTCACGCCGAGACCTCCGCGACGGCCCGCCGGCGCTCTCGCTGCGCGGCCATCTCCTCTTCCGCGCGCGCCGTGCGCGGATCGATGTGCATCTGCGGCGCGACCGGCGGCGGCAGGACCGCGAGCTTCGCGCGGCGGCGGATGCGGTGGAACACGAGGAGGTTCGTGAAGTGCATCAGGGCGAGCGAGAGCAAGAGCAGGCCCAGCTTCGACGACAGCACCTCGACCGCCTCCGTCATCGTCGCCGAGCCTTCCGCCTTCAGGATCAGCGACGCATACCCCAGGTTCACCAGGTAGAACCCCACCACGAGCAGGCGGTTCACCGCCTCGGCCATCCTCGGGCTGTCGGCGAACACCTCCTCCAGGAACACCGATCCATTCTTGAACAGCGTGCGGGCGATCCAGATCGTCAGTCCGACGCTGATGACCGCATAGGCCCCGTACACCGCGATGAGATAGCTTTCGACCGCGTCTGCCATGGTTCGTCTCCTCGACAGGCCTCTCAGCAGCGCCCGTGCCATCCGCGGGATCCGCGCTGATCGACCGGATCGAGGCGCGGCGGCGGGCCGCGGTGCCCAGGCCATGGGCAGGTCGCTGTCCACGCCGTGGACACCTCGCGCCTGCGGGGCCTCTGGCGCTATCGTCGGGGCTTCCTACCCCTCCGAGGCCGTGTGAGACCCCTGGTCGCTCTCGCGTACTACCCGCTCTGGGCCGCTGCCGTGACCGTCGCGGTCACCGCGCTGCGGCTCGGGCGCAACGTCGGCCGCGGCCTCGTCGCGCTCTGCTTCTTTCTCGCCTTCTGGGTCACAGGGCTCATCCTGCTCGAGACGGACGGCACGCTCGTCCTCGCCGAGCACGTCATTCCGAGCGGGATCATCGTCTCCGCGGGGCTCGCCCACGCCTACGCCGACATCGCCGGCGCCTCGCGCCGCCCCGTCGTCTTCGCCTACGCCGTGAGCGCCGCGGTCGCGCTGCTCGGGGCCGTCGACCCGCGCCTCCTCTACGGTCCTGGCGCCCGCTCGCCGGGACCGCTGTTCTTCCCGCTCTCGGTCGTGATGGGCGTCGCCTGGGTCGTTGTCGGCGTTCGCCTCGGGCGCGCGGCGCTCGCGGCCCGGGGGCTCCAGCGGCGGCGCATCGCCGCGCTCTTCTTCGGCAGCGTGCTCGCGACGCTCGGGGGCGGCTTCGTCGTGGTGCTGCGTGTGCTCCGGCTCGGCGACGTGCTCCTCGGCGCGCCGCTCGTGCTCCTCGCCATCCTGCTCGTGGCCTACGCCGTGCTCATCGGCGAGCTGGGCCGCTCCCGCCGCGTCTTCGCGCAGGGGCTCGCCTACGCCGGCCTGACGGCGCTCCTCTCGACGCTCGGTCTCGTTGTCTTCTTCAAGGTCCTGCCCGCGCTCGCGCCGGGCGGCGGCGCGTCGCTCGGCTGGCTCGCCTTCGTCGTCTTCCTCGCCGCGCTCCCGTCCGATCCGCTGCGCATGCTCGTCGTGGAGCACCTCGGTCGCCGGCTGTTCTCGAGGCCCATCGGCGTCCGTGACCTCGCCGACGAGATCGAGCGCGTCGAGGTGCGCGCCGACCAGGCCGAGCGGCTCGCCGAGCTCGGCCGCCTCGCGAGCGCGGTCGCGCACGAGATCCGCAATCCGCTCGGGGTCATCGCCGCGCAGGCGAAGCTGCTCGAGCGGCAGGGCGCGAAGCCCGAGACCGTGGCGTCGCTGCGCGCCCAGGTCGACCGGGCGAGGCGCTTCCTCGACGATCTCCTCCGCTACAGCCGCCCGAGGCCGCTCGAGGTGAGCGAGGTCGACGTGCTCTCCACGCTGCGGCTCGCCGCGAGCCAGGTCCGGCAGATCGTCGGCGAGGGCGCGCCGCCCATCGAGGTGGCGCCCGAGGCAGGCGGGTCGATCTTCGTCGAGGCCGACCGCGGGGCGTTCCTCGACGTCGCCACGGCGCTCCTGCAGAACGCGGCCATCGCGCTCGACGGGAGCCGCGGGGGGCGGATCCGGGCGGTGGTCGCGCGGGGCGAGGGCGGCTTCGTTGTCGTGCGCGTGGAGGACAACGGCCCGGGGGTGCCGGCCGAGATCGAGGCGATGCTGTTCCAGCCGTTCGTGACGGGTCGGGGGCGAGACGCGAAGCACCCGGGCACGGGCCTCGGCCTGGCCGTCGCGGCGCGCTGGCTGGAGCGGCACGGGGGAGCGCTGCGCTATGAGCGCGCCCCGGGGGGCGGCGCGCGCTTCGAGGCGCGGTGGCCCGAGAGGGCGGCGGAGGCGGCGGGGTGAGGTGACGCGGATGACCGCGGCTGGGTAGGTCTCGGGATCGAGACCGGGGAGCTTGCAGCTCGCCACGAGCGAGAAGAGGTCGGCCGCGGCAGAGGCGTGGTCGAACACGCGCCTTGCGGAGATTCCGGTGGAAAGCCTGGATGTGCTCTCGAAGGCGGAGGAGCAGCGCCTGTGGGCCGAGATGGCCGTGCGACGAGGCGCGGAGCTCGACGTCGATCCGCCCCGGGGGCGACCTGCCGAGACGTCTCTCATGATGCGCGCGCACGGCTCGATGACGCCTGCTGCTCGCCCACATCCCATTTAAACCAAGTCTTGCCGTAGAGGCTTCCAGGCGACCGCTTCGATCCTTATGAATCTTGGGGACACAAGGAGGTCGCCATGAAGTGTTCCGTGTTTGTTGGGGGAGTGTTTGCCGCAGCCGTGGGATTATCGGCCCTCTCTCCTGTCCGGGAAGCCATGGCCGCCCAGGAAGGCGTATTCTGAGGCGATGGCATCGTTTATGGTGTCACGTCTGACGGTAAGCTCCAGTGGTCTCGGCACAACGGTCGGGAAACCGGTAGCTCCGACTGGACTGCGGGGAACGGCGGGCGCAATGTCGGCACCGGCTGGAACATGTATGATCGTGTCTTTTCAGGAGGCGACGATGGGTGAAGATTGCGGCCACGTGAGCGCCAGCGTTCACCGTTCACCGCCAGCACCTACGCGGATCTGGGCCGCCCTCGCCTCCGCGGAGTAGACGGTGCGCGCAGCGAGAAGTCGAAGGCCCGAGGGCTGCCACCCTCGGGCCTTCTGGAACCCCGCCTTGTCGGAGGTCCCTACCCTCATCCCAAGCCGGGCTCGAGGTCCAGAAAGCGGCGGCATGGAGCCTGTCGCCTTCGTCCGCCTACCGCCTCGCGCTTTGCTCTCGCTCCCGCATCCAACTTCGCCTCTGCCGCCGCTCCGACCGCGACCAGCTTCCTTGTGCTGCGCCTTCGCCTTCGCCACGTCGTCGTCGTGCGCGCGTTTCACCCGCTTCGCGGCCTCGCTCATCGCGAACTCGGCATTCGTCAGCAAGCGGCGCGTCGTCTCCTTCGCGCACTCTGCCGCCGTGCCTCGATCGCAGCACGATCGCAAGCCGGTCCAGGCGTGCCAGCCCCCGAGCGCACCGACATGGCGCAGATCGCAACCGTACAGGGCAACAAGGCGCTCCGCGTTCGCGAGGTCGCTGTCCGGCGCGGTGCCCTGCCTCGGCGGCACCAGAACGAGCTGCGGCGACCCGTTGCCGTTCGCGGCACCGCCTCCGGCGGACGCCCCCGCGGGCAGCATCGACGTGCCTCATGCATCGAGCTAGAGCCCATCGCCGCGCGAGATCGGCTCGTCGTCGCCGGTCTCGTCGGCGTCTGCCTTCGCGTCGCCGTGATCGCTCGGCTTAACGTCGTTCGCCGCGTGGGCCTCGTCGTCCTGGTGCCCCTCCGGTCCGGCCGTCGACGGCTGCGCCGAGGTCGGGTCAGCGTGCATTCCTCACCTCCACGCGCTTCCGGCAAAATCGCGAGAGAATAAGCGCGGCAATCTTCTCGGCGAAGTCGCGCGAGCCTGCCCACGTCGTGCCGATTCCGTAGTCCTGCTCGAGCGCGAGCGCGCTCGCGATCACCGCTTGTGGCGCCGTCTTGCTGCGATAGCGATGCGTCCACACATCGAGCACGTGTTAAGAATCAAGCTGGTTGATGCTCTCTCGCTCGGGCTGACTGATGGCCATCGCGACGGTGAGCGGGCCTCGGTCACGGGCGTGATGGTCGGCTCATCTCGTCTTGAGAGCGCCGGGGTGCTCGGAGGCGTCAAGGGGTCCCTCGCAGGGCTCGGAGGCTGCGCCGCCCTTGACACTCCTTGCGCGCCCCGGCGACCGCGTCGCGCAGACGACGGGCGGACGGAGCCTCCCGGCGGGGGCTCCGGGCACGGGATGGGGGGGCGATGGCCATCGCGCGCGTGAGCGAACCATCATCCAGCGTGAGCGGAAAGCGGTCCCCGCCCATTATCTACCGGGAGCGTCAACACGCCCTCACGCCGCTCCGCCTGTCCGCGGGATCGCCCAACGATCTCCGGCCGATGCCCTCAAGCATTTCCTACGCCGCAGCGGCGGGCTTGGCATGCGCGGTGGGCGTCCGGTACCATCGCCGCCATGCCGGCGCCGAACGACGAGCTAGAAAGTCTCGCGTGTAACCTGTTGCCTGTCCGGGAGTTCTGCGCTGAGCCTCCGGAAGTGCGGCGGCTGGCCACGACAAGTCCGCTCCGCGACTCAGCGCCGCCTGACCACTACTGGCCACCCGCGCGCACCAAAGTCTCCGGGCGCAAAACTAAACGATAGACCAAAGGACAAGAAGAAGTGATTACCCGTTGGCAGATATCAAACTTCAAGTCCGCGTACGACACGACCGAGCTAGCGCTGCGGCCAATTACGATATTCGCTGGCGCTAATAGCTCGGGAAAAAGCACATTCATTCAGTCGATATTGCTGGTCGCTCAAAGCCTAAGCAGCCGCGTTTACAGTCGTCCAATTGTTCTCAATGGCCACATTGCGAGGCTTGGCAGCTTCGATGACGTCGCATCCACAAACAGCGAGCAGGATGAGATATCAATCGGATTTACGATTCGTGTGCCGGGCGATGGCCGAGAGTCAGGAGTAAGGCGACTGCGCTACTTTTACGAAACGGAGGACCTTGCCGAAGTAGGGTGCGAATTTGCCTTCTCTCCAGGTTGCGACTCTCCATCGCGTGAATTGGCCAGGCTTCAACCGAGGTTGATCCGTGGCAAGCTCTGGAGCATTCGCAAGGGAGCCGAACAAGACGAATTAATACATTATCGATACTCTAGCACATTGGCTCAAAGTCGACGGAGCGCCCTAGACCCGAACCGCGCATCGGTCGACGATGTTGATTCACTAGAGTATGAGGTCGTGTCGCCAACTACACTTCCTGCGCGAAGTGGACGCTATCTTGCAAATGAGCTGCCAACTGGCGCAACACTGGTAGGCGCGCGATTGTTCCATTTCCTCCCCAGCGATTTTGCATTTGCTTTCGATCTTACGGAGCATCTGGCGACTGTGGCGGTTCGCCGCTTGATTCAGCCATCATACGGATCAGGCCAGTCTGCGCGCGCACAGAACTTGGATGCATCGTACATTACTTCATCCCTAATGAAGCGCGTGTTCGAAATCGCAAGAGGTTTCGTCGAGCCAACAAAGAGATCTATTGAGGCCGCTAGACGCACGATAGTGAGTAGGCGCAGACAGCTCGAAATCGATGAGGCATACAAGGAGGCCAGTCACCATCTGACCATGGAAAGCCTCCAGCGTCTCCAGCGTTCATTGGGTTCGCCGGCGCTGGCTGTTGCCTATGGGGAGAAGTTTCAGGAATTGGTAGATTTGGCGCGAGATGGACGTCCAAGCGTACGACAATTCATTCATCTGCCGCCAGCTCCGGAAGTCACTAGGGTGGTGCAAGTCGTATTCACGCAACTGTTCAAGTATCTCGGTCCGCTGCGAGACGAGCCGAAGCCAGTGTATCCTATGGAAGGAGCCGTTGATCCATCAGATGTTGGTCTTCGCGGCGAATTCACTGCGGCCGTTCTTGATCTGCACAAGCACCGAAGGATTGTCTCGATTCCATCAAGTTGTTTCGCGCTGTCGCAGTCTCAAATTGTTCGGAAGGAGATGAGCCTTCAGGATGCTGTCCTGGATTGGTTGAACTACCTTGGAGTTGTTCGCAAAGTGGAGACCAGAGACAGAGGCATCTTTGGTCACGAGCTGCGTGTCGCTACCGGAAACACCGATACTCTCCACAACTTGGTTCACGTGGGAGTCGGCGTAAGTCAGGTTCTTCCGATATTAGTGATGTCGCTAATGGCAGAAACTGGGTCGATCTTGGTGTTTGAGCAGCCTGAGTTGCACCTTCATCCCAAGGTGCAAACGCTGTTGGCCGACTTCGTTCTTTCGATGGCGCTTCTTGGGAAGCAATGTATCATCGAAACGCACAGCGAATACATTATTAATCGTCTCCGGCTGCGTGCTGCTGAGGATCCGGCTGACAGCATACAGGCGCTTCTTGCGCTGTATTTTGTAGAGAAGGAAGGGGCAAAGTCACGCTATCGCATGGTCAATATAAATGAGTTCGGCGCGATAGGCGATTGGCCGGAAGGTTTTTTTGACCAAGCGCCGCAGGAGGCCGAGCGCATACTTCGAGCAGCAATCGAAAAGAGAAGAACTCGGAGGGTCAAGAATGTATAACATGATCCTCAGTGCAGATGCGCTCGCTGTTCCCACCCGCACGACCCAGAGCGATGTGTTCGAAGCCTACGTGGACCGTCTTCTTGGATGGCAGAATGTCGCAAGCAGTAGACTTGTAACCACAGTAATTTCGGAGCGCACCGCTGAGGTGTTACTGGCAGCAGGGCTCTACCCGTTTGGTCCTCATCTTCGCCAAATGATCGAATCGTGCGGCTTGGAAGAGATCTCAGTAAACGACATTCTCCGAGTTGCCAATGATCTCTTGGGCCGAGGCGTGTACATTGAGGATGATTGGGGCATAAGCGACGTGTCATGGATTAGCGTGACCTCTGTCCCCGATCTGACTGCTGATTGCTGTGTTCCAGACTTGCGACGTGACATCGAACGGCTCTTGGCGCTGATGACATTGCTGGGTCGCATCGCCCCAGACGTCTTCGCTGCTTCTGTGCTCATTGTGGCACAACAATGTTCATCGGTTGCTCATGTGACTTCCATGATTGACATTGTTGAACCTAAGGCGGTCAACGACGGACGTGTTGCATGCTTTGCTTACCCTGTCCCGATGTCGGCGTGTGTTTGCGTTGGCTTTGATGTTGTGTCCGCGGCACAACATCTCGATAATGTAAGGCTTTGGTGCGCCGTGGAAACAGTTGAAGAAGCGGATATGATTATTCGACTTGCATACCTTAAGGAGGCATTTGTGGTTGACAAGTCTGTGCAGTGGACAGGTGTGCCTCATTTTCGAATTCGCCAGCAATTTTTGGATAGTTGTGGACGCTATGGGTTTATGCGTGAACCGTCGAGAGTGAAACGGCTTCTGTCAGCACTGGTGGACCTACTACTGTCAAGAAATGAAAGCCGTGGACATGCGCTTCGCACAGGGGCTGGCGGAAACGATCCTCCGCGCCTGCGAGGGAAAGATCGGGCGTGGCGCCATGATGTGGATTATGAATTTCATCTTCATATCTGGAGAATGGAATCTGGTGTTATTGAGTTTGCCTGCCTGGTGACTCATAATGACTTTTATATTCCGGAGTAGACTCGGTAGAGTGGGTAGTCACAGCATTCAGAACTCCTAATGAGTACGCGCCTTGCTCTCGGATGGGCGATCACGAGAACGCGGCATGCGGCAGCCTGCGGGGTCCGGTGCCGCGGTCTCGATAATGGTCGGGGCCGGCGGCGGAGAGGACGGCCACGGGATGGCATTCAGACATGGCTACGAGCGGGCGTGGCACACGCTGGCGAGGTCGACCACTGGCGCGACGTGTAGCGCCTGCTCCGGGACGTTGAGGCGCTTCGTGAGGGGGCCAGCGACGATCTGCGCGGTCGCGAGGTCGCCCGCTGCATGGGCAGCGGTGATGGTCGCGACGAGCACCTGGCGTGGGCTGCTCCTCGGAGGCATGGCCAGGGCTGCGTCGGGTCGGGGAGGGATCGCCGACGCTGTCTCATGCGCGGCCGCCGAGGGCACCACCGGCAGCGTTACGGAAGCGTCCGGCCAACCAGAGATCGCGGGGTTAGCGCCCGCGGTCGGCGTGTTCACGTCGGCCTCGACCTTTTCGAAACCCGCGCAAACCTGCCCGATCTCGTCATCCCGCTATCCCTGGAAACGCGACGCTATATCAAACGCTTATCCATGTATCGAAGAAGCCGCCTTCACTCGACAGCCTGCGGGGCGCACAGCGACGTACCTCAGGCGTCCCGCTTCAGAGGTCGGCACCCACGGTGCCGAGGCGCCAGCTATGATGTTGCCCCATCACGGCGCCTGGGCGCTGTGGGGCAGCTGAACGGAAGGGAAACGACGTGAGAAGCAGGGATGTCATCAGCTGGTCCGTCGCGCAGGGCGCGGTGGCGTTGATCCTCGCCGGCTGCGGCGCGAGCGAAGGCGACGGCCTTGGCAGGGCACAACTGGCCGTCGGACAGGAGCTCGCCTCGGAGGCGGAGCCCAACGGGACGGCGTTGCAGGCGAACGCCCTCTCCAGCGACACGGTCGTGCGCGCCAGCCTCGTTCCGGACGGCGACACGGATCTCTTCTCGTTCCAGGCGCCCGCCGGGAGCCGTGTCTACGCCGCCGTGATGACAGCGTCTTCCACCGCATCGCAGGACGCCGACCTCGACATCCTCGATCAGGATGGCACGACCGTGCTGGAGACCGACGTCTTCAACGGGTCGTTCGGGGGCTTGTCGCCGAGCATCGCGGGCACGCCCCTCGCGACCGCGGGAACCTATTACGCGCGCGTGCGCGTGCCCTCCGCGACCGTCCAGGTGCGCCCCTACGACCTCCACCTCAAGGTGCAGAGCGGCGCGCCCACGGCGGAGGTCGAGCCGAACGACACGACGCCGCAGGCGCTCCCCGCGACCGGCTGGATCGCTGGCACGCACACCAACGCGAGCGATGTCGACAGCTACTCGCTCTCCCTCAACGCCGGCGATACCCTCTTCGCGAGCCTCGATCAGGACCCGACGCGCGACCTCACGCAGTTTGCCGCCGCGCTCGCGATCGGTCCCTTCGGGTCCGGGTTCGACATCCAGGTGGACAATCAATCCGGGCCTGTCGAGACACCGTACTCGGACGCTATCTTCGCGACGGTGAAGGCAGCGGGCACCTACCGGGTGACCGTGACCGGCTCGGTGACGGCGGGGGATTACGGGCTCAGCGTCAGCGTGCATCCGGCGGCGCCGAGCGTGGGGTGCACCACGTACGACAGCGCGAACGTGCCCAGGGAGATCCTCTTCGGCGCGCCCACGACGTCGTTCATCGACGTCCCGGGCGCGCCCCGTATCGGTGATCTGAACGTGAGCGTCCGGCTCAGCCATCCCATGCCCCCCGATGTGGACGTGTACCTCGTCTCGCCGGCCGGCAACACCAACGCTCTATTCACCGATATCGGCAGCAGGACCTACCCGAACCTCGATATCACGCTCGACGACGAGGCTGCGTTCCCGGCCGGACACTTCACCCTGCTGAACGGCATGATGGTGCAGCCGGAGCTCGACTACCGCTTGCACTGGTTCGACGGGGAGAACGGCGGGGGCCGGTGGACGCTCACGCTCCGGGACGACACGGACAACTCGAACAACCTCGGCGTGTTGTCCGCGTGGAGCCTCACGATCTGCGACGCGCCGATCCCCGCGCTCTCGTGCTCGAGCGGCGACGCCCCGGCCGCCCTGCTGTCGGCGGACTTCGAGGGCGGCGCGCAGGGCTTCACGCACGCAGGCACAGCCGACGCGTGGGCGCTCGGCACGCCGAGCGCCGCGCCGATCGCGACGTGCAACGGCGGGACGCAATGCTGGAAGACGAACCTCTCGGGCGTGTACAACGCGAGCTCGAATCAGGACCTCGTCTCCCCGCCGATCGACCTGTCCGGGGTGCAGGCGCCCATCCAGCTCCGCTGGGCGATGAAGTACCAGCTCGACAACGCGTCCTCGGATCACGGGTGGGTGGAGATCCGAGAGGTCGGGGGTGCGAACGCCAGGCGCCTCTGGGAGTTCCTTGACGCATCGATGACCACGACCGTCGGTAGCTCCAACCTGGTGCTTCAGGAGAGCGCGGGATGGGGCACGCACTACGCCGACATCAGCGGATACGCCGGAAAGCGCGTGGAGGTGGTGTTCCACCTCGACAGCGACGCGAGCGTCCAGCTTGCCGGCCTCGCGATCGACGACGTGTCGGTCCTGGGCTGCCCACGCAGCAGCACGGGCGAAGGCGGCGGTACCGGTGGCGGAAGCACCACGGGTGAGGGCGGCGCGACGGGCAGCGGCGCTGGCGGCGCGGGGACCGGCGGCGCCACGGCGACCAGCGGCGCCGTCACGAGCGGCGCAAGCACCACGGGTGAGGGCGGCGCGACGGGCAGTGGCGGTGGCGGCGCAGGGACCGGCGGCGCCTCGGCGGCCAGCGGCACGGGCGCGAGCGGGGGCAGCACCACGGGCACGGGCGAAGGCGGCGCGACGGCCAGCGGCGCCGGCGGCGCGGGGACCGGCACCGCCACGGCGGCCAGCGGCGCAGTCACGAGCGGCGGCAGCACCACCGGCGAAGGCGGCGCGACAGGCAGCGGCGCTGGCGGCGCGGGGACCGGCACCGCCACGGCGGGCAGCACCACGGGCGCCAGCCCGAACGGCGACCCGCCCGCCAGCAGCGACACGACGGGCGGCTGCGGGTGCCGCTTCGCTGGCGGTGACGAGCCCCCTGGCCATGGCCCGCGGCGCTCGCGCTCATCGCGCTGCTCAGAATGCATCGCAGGCGGTTGCGCTCACGAAGCCCCTGAGGAGATCCTCCCCAGATGACCCCTCAAACCGTCGATATCCTCGATCCCGACCTCTACCTCGCGGGCGCGCCGCACGATCGCTTCGAGCTCCTCCGCCGGGAGGCGCCCGTCCACTGGCACCCCGAGCCGGCGGGCAGGGGGTTCTGGGCGATCACGCGGCACGCCGACGTCGCCCGCATCTCGCGCGATCCGGCCGCGTTCTGCTCGGGGCGCGGCCTCTTCATCGAGGATCTCCCGCCGGGGGACATGCGCGACAACCCCGATGTCATGATCATGATGGATCCGCCCCGGCACGCCCGGTTCCGGGCGCTGGTCAGCAAGGGGTTCACGCCCCGTGTCATCCAGCGCCTCGAGAGCCACGTTCGGGAGCTCGTGACGAGGCTCATCGACGACGCCTGCGAGCGCGGCGGGTGCGACTTCGCCAGCGACATCGCGGGCAAGCTGCCGCTCTCCGTGATCCTCGAGGTGATCGGCGTCCCCCGCGAGGATCAGGAGCAGATGCTCGACTGGACGACGCGGTTCTTCGGGGCCAGCGATCCCGCCTATGGCGTCACGCCCGAGGAGCTGAACGCCGTGCTCCACAACATGAACGCCTATGCGCACCAGCTGGCCGAGCAGCGGCGGAAGGAGCCCAAGGACGACATGCTGAGCCTGCTCATGGCCGCCGAGGTGGACGGCGAGAAGCTCTCCTATACGGAGTTCGGCGGCTTCTTCAACCTGCTGCTCACCGCCGGCCACGACACCACGAAGAACCTCATCTCCAACGGGATGCTCGCGCTCCTCGAGCACCCCGACCAGCGCCGGCGCCTGCTCGACGATCCCTCGCTCCTCCCGACCGCCATCGAGGAGATGCTGCGCTTCACGCCGCCGGTCTATTACTTCCGGCGCTCCGCGGTGCGGGACATCGAGCTCCACGGGCAGCGGATCGCGGCCGGCGACAAGGTGGTGCTGTGGTACGTCTCGGCCAACCGCGATGAGACGGTCTTCAGCGATCCTCACAGATTCGATGTCGGCCGGACGCCCAACGAGCACCTCTCCTTCGGCATCGGCCCCCACGTGTGCCTGGGCCTCGTGCTCGCGCGCCTGGAAGCGCGGGTCGCCTTCGAGGAGCTCCTGCGCAGGCTCCCCGATCTCGAGCTCGCCGGGCCGGCGGTGCGGCTCCGCTCGAACTGGGTGAGCGGCGTGAAATCGATGCCGGTCCGGTGCGCGCGCCCCGCCAGGTAGCCCGCGGCGGCGAGAAATAGGCATCCCGTGCTGGGAATGGGCACGAGCGACGGCGACCGCGCACGTTTCCGCGAACGGCGCGTCGGGGAATGCCAGGGCGGGCGGTCGGCCGAACGCCGTAGCCGGCACCCGTTGCGCCGGACGCAGAAGGGAGAGGCTTCCTTGCTTGTGCGGCGCGGCCGCCGCATCGAAAGAGCCCCTGGGCCAGCCATGAGGAGAAGCCGATGGGAGACCAGGTGTACCCGCTGCAATCGAAGGAGACCTCGCAGAAACGGCACGATCTGGCGCCCGAGCCGGACGAGGCCTTCCGCGAGTTCAGCAAGCGCGTGTTTGCCGAGGGCGCCCTGCCGGCGAAGGTGAAGCAGCTCATCGCCGTCGCCGTGGCGCACGTCACGCAGTGCCCGTATTGCATCCGCGGCCACACCCAGGGCGCGCTTCGACACGGAGCGAGTGAGCAGGAGATCATGGAGGCCATCTGGGTCGCCGCCGAGATGCGCGCGGGCGGCGCGTTCGCGCACTCGGCCATCGCGATCGCCGCGATGGGGGAGCCGCCGACCCGATAGGCCGGCGTCCAGGCCCATGTGCGAAGCAGGCGGGCCATGAGCACCGGGAAGGCGGAGCCCACGAATCACCGGTAGATTGGCCGGGAGACCGTCGTGCAGCGCGAGGGCCTGGAGGCTCTTGCGCTCGTCGTGGTCAGAGCGCGTCTCGCCTCGCAGGGTTTGCAACGAGAAGGGAAGAAGGGTGCATGGCCAGCGTGAGGCGACGAACGGCGACGGGGAGGGCGCGGACTGCGCGCGCCGGTGCCGGGACGGCGGACGCGGTGCTCCTCAAGAGGGCTTACGAGCAGCCCGAAGCGGCCGACGGGTACCGTGTGCTCGTGGACCGGCTGTGGCCGCGAGGCGTGCGCAAGGACACGCTCGCGATCGACGCCTGGATGAAGGAGATCGGGCCGAGTGACGAGCTCCGCCGCTCGTTCGGTCACGACCCTGCCCGGTGGGAGGAGTTCGCGGCGCGCTATCGCGAGGAGCTCCGCCGTCAGCCGGCCTCGGGGCTCGTGGACGAGCTCGTCGCGCAGGCGAAGCGCGGGACGCTCACGCTCGTGTACGGAGCAAAGGACGAGCTCCACAACCAGGCTGTCGTCCTCCGCGAGAGGATCGAGCAGCGGTTGCGCAGGGCTCGCCCCCGTGCACCGGCCGCCCGCGTCCCTGCAGAGGCCGCCCCGCGGGCGCGAGATCGAGCCCTCGCGGCGCCACACCCTACCTCGTCGAGGGGGCGGGCCCTGGGCGCCACGAAGGCGCGTGTGTCGCCCGCGCGGCGCACCGGCCCACGCGTGCGCTCGCATTGAGCTCGGCACGATGTCGCACCGAACCGCGGCCCGAACGACGAGGATCACCGTTCCGGTGAGGGCGCCCTTCCGCCTCGCGCTCACCGTTGCCGCGCTCCAGAGGCGCCCCGAGAACCCGGTCGACACGTGGTCCGCGGATCGCCGCTACCTGCGGGCGTTCGACACCGCGCGCGGTCCGGTGGTCTGGGCGGTGACCGAGGAGCCAGGCGGGACGCAGCTCCGGGTCGAGGTCTTCGGGGACGTCGACGATCCGAGGATGTGGCGCGGCCTGGTCACCCGGCTGCTCGGGACCGACATCGATCTGGCGCCATTCTACGCGCGAGCGGAGCGGCTGCCCGCCTTCGCCGCGCTCGCGGCGCGGTTCCGCGGGGTCAAGCCTCCACGCTTTGCCTCGCTCTGGGAGGCGATCGTGAACTCGGTGGTCTTCCAGCAGCTCAGCCTGGCAGCGGCGATGGCGGCGGTGCGACGCCTCGTGCTTCGGTTCGCGAGCCCCGTCGACGTCGCGGGGCAGCGGCTGTTCCCGTTCCCTCCGCCCGAGGTCGTGGCGAGCTCGACCCCGCACGATCTGCGCACCCTCGGGCTGAGCGGAGCGAAGGCGGACGCGCTGCGGACATGCGCGCGGATGATCGCGGCGGGCGAGCTGCGGGAGGAGGAGCTCGAAGCGCTGGCCAATGGTGAAATCGAGCGGCGCCTGCGCGAGCTTCCGGGCATCGGGCCCTGGACCGCTTCGGTCATCCTGCTTCGTGGCTTTCGCCGGCTCGATGTCTTTCCGGGCGGAGACGTGGCGGCCGCTCGCGGCCTCGGCGCCATCGCCGGCGAACACGGGGGCGAGCTCGTCGAGGCGCTCGGTCCCTATCGCGGGATGTTGTACTTCCATCTGTTGCTGAGCTCGCTGGCTGCGCACCGGTCCGGGCCATCCCGCCTGGCCAGCTGAATGGTGCTCGCCGGCTCCGCTCGAACTGGGTCAGCGGCGTGAACGTGAAATCGATGCCGTTCCGGTGGGCGCGCCCCGCCAGGTTGCGCGGCGCGCCGAGCCGCATGCGGCGGCGCCCAAGGTCGCGGCGGTCCCGCGCACCCGAGGCGCCGCTCGAGGCGCTTCGGCGCTCGCTCGGCTGAACGATCATGACCAGCTCTTCTCGCTGAAGCGGTACACGACCGTTCCGAAGGCGTGCGTGATCCGGGAGGCGCCGTCGACGATGGCGACGTCGGTCCAGCAGATCCGCGCATCGCGCGCACGCACGACGGCGCGCGCGACGAGCCCTGCTCGGGGCAACGGCCCGAGGACCTGCGCGCTCAGGGCGATCGTCGCCCCCGACGCCCCCGGCGACGGCGGGACGACCGTCCACGGGCAGGTGGCGCCTGCGGCATCGATGAGCGTCAGGACGGCCCCTTCGTGGGTGGCGCCGTTGCCGTCGAGGTTCGTCGCAGCTGCATCCATCGCCATCTCGACCGCCCCGCGGCGCATGCCCAGGAGGCGCAGCTGCCTTCGCGACAGGAATGGACTGGCCGCCGTCGCCGCGCGGATCGCTCCCGCGCCGCCGCCCTCCGCGTCGTCCGAGGGAGCGACGCCGGCGCGCTCTCCCTCGGGAAGATCGGTAAGGGGAGGGAATGCCGCCGGCGCGCTGTCCGGCCCAGCCTCGCTCACGGTCGACGAGGCGTGTGCGACCGCATTCCCGTCCACGTCCGTGATGAGCGTCTCGAAGAAGCCCAGCTCACGCACGCGGCGCAACGCGCGCGTCTCGACCGTCACCGCCTTGCGCGCCGCGCGCACGTAGCCCACGTGCATCGAGACGGTGCGGAGTGGCTTCGTGACCGCGCGAGAGGGATCACGCGAGATGGCGTGCGCGGAGATCGGCACGAGCGACGCGAGCGCGCCGCCGTGGACCAGCCCGAACATGGTATTCCGCTCTTCGTAGGGCAGGAAGAGGCGCGATTGCGCGTCGTCGGCGGCCACGATCTTCACCCCGAGGTCGGCCGGGTAGGAGCCGTCCTCGAACCACGTCTTGACGTTCTCGGTCATGCGGTAGTCTGCTGAGGTCGGCCGGAGTCGTCCAGCCTCGCATACGGACCCTCCGGCCGTTCGTCCTCCAGGCACGAGGTACCGGACGAAACCGGGTGAAGCAGGGAGCGCGCCGCGCCCCCGCCCCGCGCGACCCTGGATCCGCGCCCTGGCAACGCGGTACGGTCACCCGTGACCGAGACCGTCCTGCTCATCGACGACGATCCGGGGTTCCGCGACGCCTACCGCGAGCTGCTCGCGCTGGAGGGGTACGCCGTCGCCGAGGCCGGGGCCGCCCCGAAGGCGCTCTCGGAGCTCCGCCGCACGAGCGCGCGCCTCGTCGTGCTCGACCTGATGCTCCCGCCGACGGGCCGCGCCGAGGAGGGCGCGGCGCTCGCGGACAGGCTCCTCGCCGAGCGGCCCGCGGCCAAGGTGATCGTCGTCTCGGGCGCAGGCGAGACCCCGCTCGCGTTGCGCCTCGTCGAGCGCGGCGCGTACGACTTCCTGGCCAAGCCCGTCGACCCGGACGTGCTGCTCTCCGTGGTCGCTCGCGCGGCCGCGCGCCTCGCGCTGGAAGATCGGGTGGCGGAGCTCGAGCGCTCGCTCGCTGCGCGCGAGGGCGACGCCTCGGCGATGCTCGGCCAGTCGCCGGCCTTCCTCGAGGCGAGGACGCTGTGCGAGCGCGCGGCGCCGACCGACGTGCCGGTGCTCATCACCGGCGACTCGGGCACGGGCAAGGAGGTGTTCGCCCGCTACCTGCACGCAAGGAGCCGCCGGAAGGACAAGGCCTTCATCGCGGTCAACTGCGGCGCGCTCGCGCCGACCCTTCTGGAATCGACGCTGTTCGGCCACCGGAAAGGCGCCTTCACGAGCGCGATCAAGGACGCTCCCGGCCTGTTCGTCGAGGCGGACGGAGGGACCCTGTTCCTCGACGAGATCGGCGACATGGAGCCGGCGCTGCAAGTGAAGCTCCTGCGCGTGCTCGAGACGGGCGAGATCCTGCCGGTCGGCGCGGCGCGCCCGCTGACCGTGGACGTCCGTGTCGTGTCGGCCACCCACAGAGCGCTCGAGTCGATGGTGGCGGACAGGACCTTTCGCGACGACCTCTACTGGCGCGTGCGCGGCATCGAGATCGCCTTGCCCCGGCTCGCGGATCGCGTGGGCGATCTGCCGCTCCTCGCGCAGCACTTCCTGAACCTGTCGCGGGCCCTCGTGCCGCGCGCGCCGGCGACCGCGATCTCGCCCGGCGCGATGCGCCGGCTCGAGGCCTGCGACTGGCCCGGCAACCTGCGAGAGCTCCGGCACGAGATGCAGCGCGCGCTCGTGATGGCCGGGGGCAGGGGAGAGATCCTCGAGGAGGACCTCTCGCCGGCGCGGCGAGGCAGCGCGCCCGCGGCGCCGGCAGGCGACGAGCCGGCCGAGGGGGCGACGCTGGAAGAGAAGATCGCGGCGCTGGAGCGGCGCGAGATCGCCGCCGCGCTCCGGGCGACCCAGGGCAACAGGAGCCAGGCAGCAGCGCGGCTCGGGCTGTCGCGGCAGGGGCTGCTCAACAAGATGGATCGTCACGGGCTGAAGTGATCTCGGTCGCTCGTGTGCTGTGAAGGAAGAATTTGATCAAACGAGAATGACACGGGATCTCATGAGCTGAGGTGCTCTCGGTCACTCGTGTGCTGGTGAAGGAAAAGTTCACTCGATCGAGAACGACACGGGATCGGAAAGCGCCCACAAAAACATGAGCCGCGCCGAGCGCAGGCCGGCACTGAAGGAACCGAGAGCGCGGCTCCTCATGGGCTGCAGCTGGGGCGGGTGGATCGAGAACATGATCCCGCCGGCTCGGGGTCGCCTGTGTGCCCCGAGCCGGCGCGATGCCCGCCGCCTGACACGCGCGATGCCGCTCGCTCCTCGCGAGGAGCGCCCATCGCGCGATGCGCAACTTCAGGAGGAATCATGACGCTTGGCAGGTTGGTGCTCGTGGGGTGTCTGTCGCTGGTTGGCTCCGCTCTCGTCGCCTGTGGGAACGGCGACCCGGATCGCTTCGGCGAGGGGAGGGGCAACGTGGTCGAGACTCCGCCCCCGTCCGAGGGCGACGGCTGTACGCTCACCCAGGGCTACTGGAAGAACCACGAGGAGAGCTGGCCGACCTCGAAGCTCACCATCGGAGGAGTCGAGTACTCCCAGGCCGAGCTGCTGGATCTCTTCGAGACGCCGCCGCGGGGCGACACCAGCCTCATCCTGGGCCACCAGCTGATCGCCGCGCTGCTGAACGTGGGGAGCGGCGCGAGCGACGCGGCCCTGGGCGGGGCGCTCGCGGAAGCCGAGGCGTGGATGGCCGACAACAAGGACGCCGATGGCCGGCTCCCGTACGGCATCAAGCGAGGCGACGCGGCCGAGGATGCCGTCGCGCTGTCCGGTGCGCTTGCGGACTTCAACGAGGGTGGCATCGGCCCTGGCCATTGCGACGGCGGCCCCGGCAGCGGCTCCGGCGACCCCGGGGACAGCAGCGGCTCCGGCGATCCGGGCGGCAGCGACGACGGCGGGCACGATTGCCCCGACGACGGAAGCACGGGTGAGAGCGATGGCGGCGGCGGCTCCGACCCCGGCGGCAGCTCCGATCCCGGCGGTGGCGAAGGCGGGTCGGCTCCGACATGCGCGGATCCTTGCAGCGACGGCTGCGCCGACGGCTACATCTGCGTCGTCGGGTGCTGCGCGTTCATTGCCAACTGAGCCGGCCACGACGAGCTCGCGCGAGCCGAGCTCCGATGACAGCTCACGCGGGTGCCGCGGCGGCCGCCGCCGCGCGCCCGCCGGGATCAAGGTGCGCGTCGCGCCGGTCCAATTTGATTGACGCCGACCATGTGAACGCTCACAGTCGACTCGTCGATCCTTCTTCCGCTTTGCCACGGATAGGCGTGCCATGCGCACCGGGCCTCTCGTCACTTCTGCGCGTCGGCCGTGACGGTCGGGCTGGTGCCTCCAGGTGAGGCGTTTCCTCGCCCGAGATCATCGCGGGATCGGCACGCGGCGAGCGCGGATAGGCGAATCGGGCGATCACGAGAGGGTCTAGACGATGCCGAGATCAGGTGCTTATTCCTCTTTTCCTGCCGTCGCTTTGATGTTCCTCGCTTGCTCGTCCGAGACAGGCTCGTCCGAGACAGGCTCGCCCGGCACGGGAGGCGGCGGAGCCGGTCAGGCCACGGGCGGCGCGGGCGGGGCCCACACGTCTGCGAGCGGCGGGGAGACCTCCTCGACAGGGGGAACGAGCGATGACGCCAGCTCCTCCACCAGCGGCACGACAGGTGGGTCGACCGGGGGCGGACCGCAGGCCGGGAGCGGTGGTATGGGGACCGGCGGCACGGAATCGCCGGCGGGCAACCCGAGCCCGGGCTGCGGCAAGTCGGGGCGGCCCGAGAGCGGAACGGTGAAGGTCGACGGCGATCACATCTACACGTTCCCGGAAAGCTACGATGGCGACACCCCGCTCCCCCTCTTGATGGGCTTCCACGCCTGCGGCAACCCGATCGACCAGTTCATCAACCTCACGCGAGGGTCGGCCTTCGAGACGGAGTACGTGCGCGCCGTGGGGAGGTCGTCGGACGGGGGTGGATGCTGGAACTACAACAACGACATCGCCAAGGTCCTGCGAATCTACGACGACCTCATGGACAGCTACTGCATCGACATGGACCGCGTGTTCGCCACCGGCCACAGCTCCGGCGCGCAGATGATCGTGCAGATCTTGACGCACAAGTCCGATGCCGAGCACATGAACTTCAAGGCGGTCGCGCCCGTCGCGGCCTCCGATTACGGCGCGCTCCAGGTGCCCACGCCCGTGATGTACATCCAGGGCAAGAACGACACCGTCCGCGGGGGAGACGGGGCGAGCACGGTCGCGAGGTTCTCCTCCGCCAACATGTGCGAGAGGGGCTCGACGCCGTATTCCCAGGTGATGGGCTGCCAGAGCAGCGGCAAGACGGTGAACCCCGGCTGCGTCTCCTACATCGGCTGTTCGGAGCCGACGATCTGGTGCTCCCACGACGATCCCGCGTACAGCAACACGAGCCACGGCGTGCCGTGTTTTGCCATCGAGGCGATGTACGACTTCTTCACGGGCATGCCGTGAGGACGCCCCGGGCCGCGATCGCGAGCGCGGCCTGCGGGCCGCCGCCCTGAGCTCACGGGTTCGGTGCAAACGCCACGCGGACCGTCACCGCGGCGGTGACACGGATGTTGCCAGGCTCGACGGGGAACCCGTCCGCGCTTCCGAACCCCTTCATCTGCTGCGCAAATCCATAACGCTCCTGCTGGACGACCGAGATCGACTGCAGGTCGACGAGCCTGACGTTCGCCGCCTTGGCCACCACCTTGGCGTTCGCCTGCGCGTCCTGCACGGCAGCGGCGATGGCGCTGCGGCGCGCCTCGGTGCGGTCGCTCAAGAAGAACTCGAGCCCGCCGACGTCATTGGCGCCCGAGGCGAGCGCGGCGTGGAGGATCCTCGAGCCTGCGGCCTGGAGCTCGGCCGGCGACGCGCCCCGCAGCGCGACGGAGAGCTGGCTGGACGCCGAATAGCCGATGATCCTGGGCTCGGTGATCTCCTCATGCCCCACGTGCGCCTCTCGGATCGGCGAGAGCGAGATGTCGACCGTGCGGATCTCCAGCCCGGGGATGGCGAGGCCACGCAGGGCGGCGAGCACTGCCTGCGACCTGCCCGCGGCCTTGTCGCGCGCGGCCCAGAGCGTCTTTTCGCGCACCTCCACGCCGATGCTCGTGCGCATCGAATCCGCAGGCCTCGAGACCTCGCCGATGCCGCCGATCGTGATGGTCCGGTTCTCGTGATTCTTCGCCGTGGCCCCGGGTTCCTTGGCTGCGAGGCGATCCGCCGCGAGGGCCTCGGCGACGGGGCGCCCGGCCAGCGCGGTCGACGAAATGCAGGTCATGACGCCGAGCGCGAGCCCTGCGATCAGGCTTCCCGTGAGGGTCGGCATAGTAGGACGCATCGCGATTCTCCTCCTTCGAGCGGATCGTCTGCCCTGGCAGTCGACTTGGCTGTCAGCGCACCGAATCTAGGGCGGAGGCGGCTCGACCGCGAGGGGCGGGCGCAAGGGGCCTTCGCGTCGGTAAACCCCCAGGTTGCATAAAATAGACGCTCTTTCCGAAAAAGAATGAGCGAAGGTGCCCTTCTCGTGCGTCGAAGTGGTTGCAAGATCAGGTGTCTCCGACGAACAAAGAAAGGCACCCGAGGTGAGACTCACCAGAAAGCAGGTACGACCCGGGGCGTAAGCCGCACAGACTCCCGGTCCCGCGTGGTCGTGGTCGTGCGCGTGCACGTGCGCGTGCGCGTGCGCGTGCGCGTGCGCGTGCGCGTGCACGTGCGCGTGCACGTGCGCGAAGGCGCGCAACGCGCGAGACCTTCCCGTCGATGCAACGGGCATGTCCAACACCGACCGTCCACTCCTGGACCACGAAAACCTTGACGCCTACCGCGTTGCCATCGAATTCCTCGCGCTCTCCGTGCAGCTGCTCGAGGAGATCCCGAAGGAACGGCGCGAGCTCCGGCTCCAGCTCGAGCGCGCCGCGATGTCGATCCCGCTCAACATCGCCGAGGGTGCCGGCAAGCCGAGCCCAGCCGACAGGGCGCGTTACCACGGGATCGCCAGGGGCTCGGCGATGGAGTGCGCGGGCCTGCTCGACGTCAGCCGCATCATGGGCGTCGTCCAGAGCAAGGACGTCGAGCAAGGCAAGCGCCTTCTGTCACGCCTCGCCGCCATGCTGACAAGGATGTGCCGATGGCCACGTGTGTCGCGCACGCGCACGCGCACGACCACGCGCACGACCACGACCACGACCACGACCACGACCACGACCACGACCACGGGTTCGTGCCGTGTGATGGCCTGCCCCTTTCCCTTGTGGGGAGGTGTACTTATGCAACGCTGGGGTAAAGTACGGCCTCCCCGCGAGGCGCTCGTAGGCACGGCTGCGGGCCTGCCCCGGGTTGACAGAACGTCCTTCTCTGCCCGGTTCGCGCCTCACGCGCCCAGCTCGAAGAGCTGCATCGCGACCAGCGCGACGCAATCGGGCTCGCGCGAGTCCGACACGATCTGCCGGAGCTCGTGAAAATACCGCACGTGCAAGGCCCGCAGCCGCGCGAGGTCGCCGCGCGCGACGCTGACGAGGTTGTAGGAGTACAGCCCCGGATCGCCGCGGCGCTGCCGGCTCGCGGCGACGTCGAGCCAGTGCGCTTTCAATCGCTGTCGCGGCTCGGCCGCGCCGCGGGTCATGTCGACCGTCTCGGCCGTGGCGGCGTACCGCCCTCCGCGCCACCGGATCAGGCCTGCCCGCGACAGGGCCTCGAGGCACGCGCGCACCTCGTCGCGCGGGAGCGCGAGGCGAGCGGCGACCCACGCGTCGTCATGGCAGGGGAGGGCAGCGTAGCCCGCGAGCTCGAGGACGCGCAGGACCGCGTGAGACCAGGGGAGCTCCGTCGCTATCCGCCGGCGCTCCTCGAGCACACCGAAGTCGCGCGCCACCGAGGGCAGCTGCCCCGGAGGGACGAAGAGCGCGAGGAAGTCGAGCAGCCGGTCGGTGGTCGCGTCGACGAGGGCCAGCACGTCGGGCAGCCGCGGCTGGGAGGTGCCCGCGATGAAGCGCGACACCTGGGACGCGCTGCGCCCGATGCGAGCGCCGATCTCGGCGTTGCTCAGCCCGCCCTTGACGACCTGAAGGAGGATGGCCGTGAGGGCCGGGTCGGAGACGGCGACGCCCGCGCCGAAGGCCGACTCCTGGCGCACGAAGTCCGAGAGCACACGATGGACGTCAACGCCGTTGTACGCCGCGACGCGCAGCACCGTGGGGAACGTGGGAAAACGCCGCCCGGACTCCCAGCCGAAGGCGACGTTCGTTCCGTAGCCGAGCCGGACGCTCAGCTGCCGCTGCGAACGCCGGCCGCGGAGCGCCCGGCAGAAATCCCTCGCGATTTCATCGTATTGCGATGGTTTGTATCGCATTTATGCATCGATACTAGCACATCGGAGCGATAGATAATGCGTAACTGCGCTATGCGGCGCTTGCGGGGGCTCCTGCGCTGCGGCAAGTGGATGTCGATGGAGGCTGCGATGAACGTACGGCTTGCTTGCTGGCTCGTGGCGGGGCTGCTCATGGGGTGCACGCGCGGGGGACAGACGGGAGAGGTCGCCGCCGATCCCTGCGACTTCCTCCCGCAGTCAACGGGTCAGGCCGTGGAGCATGCCCTCTCCGACCCGACGCCCCTCGGTGTGAGCGGTCAGGAGGCCATCGACGCGACCGGGGGGGCCGGAAGCTTCGACGTGACATGGGCCAACGGGACGACGAGCGCCGTGAGCTGGTCCCTCGTCGCCGACACCGAGAGCTCGCCGGTCGTGGCGTACATCGACCGTAGCAGCGAGTGTTCCGACGCGTATCTGCAGATCCTCGTGCTCGGGCATCTATCGAGCAGCGACGGCATCCTCGACCACGAGCAGCGCGGGGCGCTCTACCGGGGCGACGACGGGGCCGCGCACCTTCGCCTGTCCTTCCTCTTCGACGAGAACCCGTTCCCGGACGTGTACGCCGGCCGCGGATCGGGGGACAGCTGCGCCGGGTGCGGCGGCGCATTCGAGCTCTCCGTCGAATCGCGCTGGGCGGCGGGCGAGTCGACCCCTCGGGGCCATGTGGACCTGATCGAGAATGGGACGCTGCTCGGCGAGGTCGGCGCCTTCTGAGGGCACGCGGTCAGGGCAAGGCGGTGGTGATCACCTCCTTGACGGTCGCGGTGCTCTGGCCGGGGCGGTCGACACAGGACGGGTAGTACTGGCCGGCCCCGTTGAGGGCCTGGCAGACCTGGCTGCAGGGTCCGACCATGCGGATCACCCCGCACCCCACGAGCTGGCCGTCGGACATCAGGTGGCCCGCGGCGCAGTCGCGCTGGTAGGCGCGCGAGTTGTCGACCGTCGCGCTGTTGTAGCAAGCGTTGACGTAGGGCTGCGCCGCGAACAGGTTGCCCCAGAAGGCCCCCTCGACGTCCGGATAATCGATGAGCTCCTGGCTCGAGGAGAGCGTCTTCAGCGGATCCCGCAGCGAGCGGGCGGAGAGGAGGACCGGCACTTGATAGTAGTTCACGCGCGCCGCCACGCAGCTGGAGACCATGCGCTGCCCGAGCTCGTCGAGCGGCCCGTTCGCCCAGGTCGGCGCGGCGCCGAGCAGCCCTGGGTAGCGCTCGTTGTGGACGGTGCCGCTGGCGTCCGTCCACGAGAAGTTGAACGACGCCGTGCTTTTCAGGGCGCAGCTCGTCGCATACTTCATGAACTCGCGCGCCAGCGCCCCGCTCGGGCCGGGATCCCGGATCGCGGCGAGGTTTTGCGCGCTGAGACCGTTGAGGTTCAGGGCGTTGAGGTTCAAGGCGTTGAGGTTCAAGGCATTGAGGTTCAGGGCGTTCGCGGTGAGCGCATTGCCGCCCAGAAGGGCTCCCTGGGATTCCCCCACGAGCTCCTCCAGCGCCTCGGTGTCCCCCACCTCCGCGGCGCAGCCCGACAGCACCCCGGCCCAGACAAGCACGATGAATGTCTCCTTGAGCGACATGGGTTCCCCCCCCCATTCTGGCGTATACCCGGCGGCTCCCTGCGCGCGGCGCGCGAGCGCGGGCTCACCAACATCGCCCATAGGTTGACTATGGGTTCAATATTCTATCTTTTCGCATTATCGCGCCCGTGCAAGGTGATTCAGCGGCGACGAGGGTGGGTGTCCGGGGCCTCCGATTCTGTCTGCGCCGTCAGCTCCGCGTGCCAGCGGCGGAGGCGACTGCCCATGACGGTCGGCGTGGTGGAGGCGGCCGCGAGGGCGCGCTCGATCTGCAGCCGTGCATCGACGTACCGGCCGCGACGGAAGGCGGCGAGGGCCCGCGCCTCGAGCACCTCGATCCGCTCCTGCCCTACCGAGCAGCGCGCGGAGCGCTCCTCGAGCGCGGCCCACGCGGCGCCGTCGTCGTCGCGCGTCGCGAGCTCGATCATCGAGCAGAGCACGTCCTCCGAGGGCTTCAGCGCGTCGCCGCCGGCTCCCTCTTGCGCCGCGCGCAGCCGCAGGGCGATGCCGCGAGCGCCCGCCTCGTCGCCCTGGTAGAGGCGCAGGCGCGCGGTCAGGAGCGCCACGGCGATCGGCGCGTGGTGGTCGTCGCAGCGCGGCTCCATCGCCTGGACGGCGCGCGCGTGGGGCGCCGCGGCCTCGAGATCGTCCATCAGATACAGGTGCTCGGCGAGGTTGTAGCGGCCGACGAGCTCGAACGCGGGCTGGCCGAGGTCGCGCCCGAGCGCGATGGTGCGCTCGAGGTCGGCGATCATCCCGGCGCGGTCGCCCTGGAGGGCCCGCGCGAGCGCGCGGTTGTTCCGCGCTGCGCCGAGGTGCATGAGATCGCTGCGCTCCTCGCAGCTGAGGATCACCGCGTCGAGATCCCGCACCGCCTCGTCGATCCGGCCGAGGCTGGCCAGGATGAAGCCGAGCATCAGCCGGGCGATGATGTGCGTCTCGTAGCCCTCGTCCCCGAGCCGCGCGGCTTGCTCCGCGGCGCGCGACAGCACCATGGCGGCCTCGTCCTCGCGGTCGTCCCGGTGGAGCGAGCGGCCCACGCCGAGGAGCAGGCGGGCGTTGAGCAGGGGGGAGTCCACCCAGTCGGCGAGGCGCTCGGCGGCCTCGACCCGCTCGCTCGCGGCCCGGTACTCGCCTGTCCAGTCGAGGATCATGGCCTCATCGAGGAGGAGCTCGATCTCCGCCCCTGGCTCCGCCGCCTCGGCCGCCTCCTCGCGCGCCGCGGCGAGGTCGGCGAGAGCCTCGGTGTGGCGCCCGAGCCGGAAGCGAGCGAGGCCCCGCGCGTGGCGCGCCGCGGGGAGCAGCGCGCCGACCAGCGCCTCGGCGCGCCCGTAGCAGCCCTCGGCGTCGAGGTAGGCCCGGCGCGCGGCCGCGAGCTCGGCGCCTCGGACGAGCAGCGACGCCGCCCGGGCGGTCATGCCGCCGCGCTCGCAGTGCGCCGCGAGCACCAGCGGATCGGCCTCGCCCGCGCCCTCGAGCCACTCGGCGGCGAGGCGGTGGCCGAGCGCTCGATCGTCCTCGGTGAGCTGCGCGTAAGCGCCCTCGCGCAGGAGCGCCTGGCGGAAGCAGTACTCCTCCTCGCCGGGGAAGCGGCCCTCGCGTCGGCGGACGCAGAGCTCCCCGGTGACGAGCGCGGAGAGGTGATCCGCGAGCGGCGCGGCGTCGCCGCCGAGCAGGTGGGCGACGGCGCCTCGCCAGAACACCTCGCCGAGCACGCTGGCGGCGCGCAGGATCCGGCGCGCAGGCGGCGGGAGCGCCTCCAGCCGGACCTGCACCATCGCCACCACGGTGTCGGGCATCGCTTCGCCCCGGCCCTCCGCCGTCGCGCGGATCAGCTCCTCGAGGAAGAAGGGCTGGCCCTCGGACTGGGTGACAAGACGATCGACGAGCGCGCTGTCGGCCGCGCCGCCCAGCGCCTCCCGCGTGAGCTGCGCGCACGCCTTCGGCGAGAGCTGCCTGAGCCAGATCTCCTGCCGCCCGCGCTCGCCCCAGAGATCGGGGTAGGCTTGCTTGATCTCGGGGCGCGCCGTGGCGAGCACGACGAGCGGCTGGTCCGCGAGCTCGCGCAGCGCCGCGTCGATGGCCGCGACCGAGGCGCGATCGGCCCAGTGCACGTCCTCCAGCGCGAGCACCACCGGCTGGGCCGCGCACTCGGCGCGCAGAAAATCGCGCAGCGCGCGCTGCATCTGCTCGCCGAGCAGCTCGGGATCCTGCCGGGCGGCGCGGAGCGGGAGGCTGTCCTCGTCGGGGAAGGGGACGCCGGCGAGCTCTCCGAGGAACTCCTCGATCCGGCGCCGCTCCGCCTCGGGCGCGCGGCGGGCGACGCGGGCCCGGAGGAGCGCGCGCCGCTCCTCGATGGGCTCGCCGCCCTGGATCCCCGCCGCGCCCCGGATCACCTCCGCGAGCAGGCCGCCGATGGAGCCCGCGCGCAGCGGATCCCCGTGCCCCGCCCAGATCTCCGCGGGCGCGCCGGCGCGCCGGAGGGCCGCGAGGTGCTCCTGGAGCAGGCGGGACTTGCCCATGCCCGCGGCGCCGATGACGAGCACCGCCCGGGCGGCGGGCTCGCCGGCGCAGGCGGCGAAGGTCTGCTCCAGCAGGCGGAGCTCGTGATCGCGGCCGACGCAGGGCGTGGGCCTGCCGAGGAGCGGGCGCCACGGCTCGGCGGCGCTGCGCTCGCCGCGCAGCTCGACGGCGCCGGACGCGGTGAGCGCGGCCTCGAAGCGGGCCTCGAGCAGCCCGGCGGTGGTCTTGTCGAGGAGGATCCGCGGCGCGCCCGCGCGGCCCGCGCTCCGGAGCAGCCCCGCCGCGCGCTGGATGGCGTCGCCGACCGGCAGGCCGCGCCCGAGCTCACCCCAGCCGACCGTGATCGCGATCGGGCGATCGGGGACGCGCTCCCGCAGCGCCAGCGCGCAGCGCGCGAGCTGCGCGGCGACGTCGGTGGGCACGTGCGGGCGGCCGACGATGAGCACCGCCGTACCGTCGGCGAGCAGCTCCAGGCGCCCCTCGAAGCGGGCGGCGACCTCCCGGAGCGCGCCGGCGTCCGGGTCCGCCTCGCAGATCGAGAGGGTGGCGTCCAGCGCGGACGCCGGCGCGCGGCCGATCACCGCGACGCCGTGGAAGCGGCGCTCGCTGCTGGTGAGGGCGGAGCTCGCCGGCGCCGGGATCGACCCGCCGTGGACCTCCTGCGCCGCGAGCGCGGCGTGGGCCGCGGCCCCGTCGCGCGGGCGCCGCGCCGGATCCTTCTCGAGCATCTGCGAGACCAGCGCGTCGAGCCACGGGGGCGCGCCGGGGCAGCGCCCGGACAGGCGCGGCGGATCGTCGAAGATGATCCTGGCGAGGAGGGCGACCAGGTGATCGGCCTGAAACGGCGGCGCGCCGGTGACGCACTGGAAGAGCACGCAGCCGAGCGAGAAGATGTCGGCGGGCGCGCCGACCTCATCGCCGCTGCGCGCCTGCTCCGGGGCCATGTAATCGGGCGTGCCGACGAGCATCCCGGCGCCGGTGATCGGCGCCATGTCCGGGAGGCGGGCGACCCCGAAATCGAGGAGCCTGGGCTCCTCGATCCGGCCGCCGACGAGGAAGATGTTGGCCGGCTTGAGATCGCGGTGGACGATCCCCAGCGCGTGCGCGGCGCCCAGGGCCGCGGCGACGCGCGCCCCGAGCTCCACGGTCTCGGCGACCGAGAGCCGCCGGCGCGCGAGGAGCCGGCAGAGGTCCTCTCCCTCCAGCCATTCCATGACCAGGAAGGGCGTGCTCTCGCGCGCGGCGCTGTAGGCGACGTACCGGACGATCCCGGGGTGTGCGAGACGGGCAAGGAGCTCGGCCTCCCGCGCGAAGCGCGCGAGGTGGTGCGGCGACGGATCGTGCAGCACCTTGGCGGCGACCCGCCTTCCGGTGGTGACGTCCCAGGCGCGGTAGACCGCGCCCATGCCTCCGCTCTCCGCGAGCGCTTCGACGCGGAAGCGCCCCCCCAAGAGCTCCCCCGAGCGCACCGCTCAAGGATAGACGGAGAATGCCGTTCGTCCAGCGATCCCCTGGATTCAGGCCGCGGATCCTGCGCGCGCGGCGCCCCGGACGCATCGATGGTTTGCCCCGATCACGACCCTGGCCGATGTCGGCCCGGGCTCGCCGGGGAGGCGCCGATCGGGAGATCGGCGCTTCTGCCTGGACGTCCCTCCCGAGAGATCGAGGAGGGGCGCGGCGTCACTTCTCGAGCGTGATCAGACCCAGCTTGTACGGCAATCTTTCGTAAGCCCCTCCGGCGTTCGGATCCCTGCCCTGGTAGAGGAACTGCATGTTGCACGCGTTGATGGTCATTCGCTCGTCGCTCCCGGAGCGGACCATCTCACCATGGCTGATGTCGTCGCTCCACTTTCCGCCTTCGAACGTCACGTTGGCAGGGCCGGCGAAGGGCTTCTGCTTGGTGTCCGCCAGGGGAGCCCAGGGGCCGTCGATGCTCTCGGAGGTCCACGACCTGAAGAAGCGAGGGCTGTTGTCGAACGCCTCGACCAGGAGCAGGTACTTGTTCGTGCCATCCACCTTGTAGACGTTGCTGGCCTCGAACAGGAGCCCCGCGCTGGGGGCCGTCATGACGGTTTCGTAACCGTCGAAAGCCGGGAATTTATCGATGCTGACCTTGGAGCGGTAGAGCTTCCCGTCGTCCCGCGAGAAGAACAGATGGCAGTTCTTGTCGTCGCAGATGTTCCAGAAGTCCAGCGCGCCAAGGGTGTTCCCCATCTGGCCTGGCTCGCCCTTGAGCAGCGCCTGGGGCCGGCTCCAGCCGTTGACGTTGCTGATGTCGTCGTTGGTCGAGTACCTGCCGTTCCACTGGTAGATGAGGTACCACTTGTTGTGCGGCCGGAAAAAGAAGACCTGGGGCGCGACCGTGCCGCCGGTGGGCCAGTTCGCCATGTGATGCTGCTGCGCGGAGGCCGCCTGAGAGAAGTCGGTGAAGTTCAAATACACGGAACTCCACCCCCCGTTGCCCGCCGTGTCGTACACGGTGGCAAATACGTGGTACTTGCCGTCGTGGAACACGATCGTCGGGTCCTTGATGGAGACGAAGTTGCGACCGGCAGCCGACTTGGGGTTGATCACCGGAGGCCCCGACTTCCACTTGAACGAGGTGGCCAGGTCGCATGTCACGGGCGAGCCGCCCGCGCCTGTGCCCGCGCCCGCGCCGCCGCCGCCGTCCCCCGGATCGCCGCCGCTCCCCCCGGCCCCGGACGTCGGGTCGCCGCCCGTGCCCGTGTCGCTTCCGCTGCTCGTGCTCGTGCTCGTGCTCGTGCCGGGGCCTGATCCACCCGTGCCGCTTGCGCTCGTGCTCGCGCCCGCGCCCGCGCCTGTCGTGCTGCTGGCGCTCGTCGTCGGGTTCTCCGAGCCACCCGTACCACCACTGGACGGCTGGTCGTCCCCCGTGTCGCTGGCGCAACCGGCGAGCGCGGCGAGCACACAGCCGAGGGCAGAGAGACGAAGGAGGGAACGGGAAGGAGTCAGGGTCTGACGGTGCAAATCGAAGGGAGTGATCATGCTGGTCTCCAGAGGGATGCCCGAGCGGGCAGCGAGCTCCTCAGAGCCCGACTGTCAAGGTTGACGCGCACGAGGACGAAGGGCCCGGTGCCGCATGGCGGCCTACCGAGGGCAAAGCGGAGCAATCTGCGAGCCAAATTGTGAGCGCTCACATCTGCGGCGTCAATTGAAAACCGGCGCGCGGGACTCGCCGGCCACGATGCCGATCGCCGGAAACTCCTCAGAACGCGCTCCCGGCGTCGCTCCACCAGGCATCGACGATCAGGGCGATTGGCTCGCCCGGTCCGTGCACGCCCTGAAAACGCCCGCCCGCCTGCTCTCTCGATCTCCGCGGCGAACGTGGCCACCGGGTCGACGTCGCCGGGGGGAACGCGGGGCCGCAGCGTGGCCTCGGAGATGTCGGGCAGCGGCGTCCGCTCCGGCAACGCCGCGAGCGCCCCGCGCACCCGGTCCATCACACGCTCGCGATCGCGGCCCGTGCTCCAGCTCACCTCTCCTGACCGCGGCGCTCGGCGAGCCAGCGGCGGGAGGCTCCCCCGCGCCACGCGGGCCATGCGTGACCTTGGCGCCAGGCGCGAGCCGCCGCGGGCGCGAGCCGTTCCGGCAGGATCTGGACCCGACCTCCGAGCGCGAGCGCCGCGCGCCACACGGTCGGCCGGCTGAGGAAATCCGACGCCATGCGGCGTCCCCGTGAGGATCACGGTGCCCGGCAGCAGCGTCGTGCTGCCGCTCAAGAACTCGATGAGCTCGGGCACGCCGAAGATCATGTCGCCGGTCGTCCAGTCTTGCACGCGCTCGCCGTTCAGGAGGGTGGCGATGCGGAGCGCTCCTGGATCTCCGACCTCGTCCGCGGTGACGAGGCGGGGGCCGAGCGGGGCGAACGTGTCGAACGTCTTGCCGCGACACCACTGCCCGCCGCCGCGCCGGAGCTGCCAGTCGCGAGCCGACACATCGTTCGCGCACGTGTAACCGAGCACGTGCTCGAGCGCAGCGGTCCTGCCAGACCTGCCCGCCGGGGAACGTGTGCGCCGCGAGCGAGTCGGCCTTCATGGTGATCGATGTGCCTGGCGCCGTGGGGGCGAGGTAGCGCCCGCCGCGCCGTCGATCATCAGCGTGTGCTCCGGCCCGATCATGTCGCGCACGAGCGCCGTACGCCGCAGGTCGTCCCCGAGATCCAGGCCGACCTTGAGCTCGAAGCGCGAAAACCCCTGCTCGACACCTTCGCGGCACGCGCGCCGGATCTTCTCGTCCGGATAGCCGAGCCAGCCCACGGAGGTCGTAAAACCACAACTGGAGGGGAGCGGAGCTACTTCTGGAGCGTCAACATCCCGAGCCTGTAGGGCAACTTGCCGTAATCACCCCCGACTTTCGGATCTCTGCCCTGGTAGAGGAACCGCAGGTCGCACGGGTCGATGGTCATCTTCTCGTCGTGCCCGGAGCGGATCAGCTCGCCGTGGCTGATGTCGTCGCTCCAGTCCTGGCCTTCGTAGGTCACGTTGGCAGGGCCGGCGAAAGGGTTCTGCTTGGTGTCCGCCAGGGGAGCCCAGGGGCCGTCGAGGCTCTCGGACGTCCACGACCTGAAGAAGCGAGGGCTGTTGTCGTACGCCTCCACCATGAGCAGGTACTTGTTCGACCCATCCACCTTGTAGACGTTGCTGGCTTCGAACAGGAGACTCGCGCTGGGGGCCGACATGACGGTTTCGTAACCGTCGAAAGCCGGGAACTTATCGATGCTGACCTTGGAGCGGTAGAGCTTTCCGTCGTCCCGCGAGAAGAAGAGGTGGCAGTTTTTGTCGTCGCAGATGTTCCAGAAGTCCAGCGCGCCGTTCGGCTCGCCTCGGAGCAGCCCTTGGGGCCGACTCCAGCCGTTCATGTTGTTGATGTCATCGTTGGTCGAGTACCGGCCGTTCCACTGGTAGATGAGGTACCACTTGTTGTGCGGCTGGAAAAAGAAGACCTGGGGCGCGACCGTGCTGCCGGTGGGCCAGTTCGCCATGTAGTGCTGCTCAGCGGCGTTCGCCTGAGGGATGTCCGTGAAGTTCGAGTACATGGACTGCCATCCGCCATTGCCCGACGTGGTGTCGAACACGGTGGCAAACACGTGGTACTTGTTTTCGAAGAACACGATCGTCGGGTCCTTGACGGATGCCCAGCTGCGGCCGGCAGGCGGCTTGGGGCTGATCACCGGAGGCCCCGCCTTCCACTTGAACGTGGTGGGCAAGTCGCAGGTCGGCGGGGAGCCGCCTGCGCCTCCACCACCGTCCCCTGGATCGCCGCCGCTCCCCGAGGCCGACGTGCTCCCGCCGGTACCCGTCGTACCGCTTCCCCCGCTCCCGACGGAGCTCGACGTACCAGTGCTCCCGCCGGTGCCCGTCGTACTGCTGGCGCTGCTGGCGCCCGTCACCGGATTCTCCGAGCCACCCGTCCCATCAGGGGAGGGCTGGTCGTCGGTCGTGCCGCCGCTGCAGCCGGCGAGCGCCGCGAGCACACAGCCGAGAGCAGAGAGACGAAGGAGGGAACGGCACGGAGCCAGAGCGTGGGAGGGCAAATCGAGGTGAGTGATCATGCTAGTCTCCAGAGGGATGCCCAATCGGGCCAGCGAGCTCCTCAGAGCCCGACCGCCAGGGTGAACGCGCATGAGGACGAGAAGCCGGGGCGCATGACGGCCCACCCAGGGCAAAGCAGAAGGATACCCGGAGACCAAATTGTGAACGTTCACATTGCCGGCGTCAATCAAAAACCGGCGCGCGAACCTCCCCCTGGCGGCTCGCGCACACCGGCGCGGAGCACGGTGTGCGCGGCGCATTTTGGCACAAATTCGAGACGAATTGTGCCGCTGTGCCTGTGCGCCAGGCGCGAGGTCCAGAGAGCTCGTGCATCTCCGCACTGGCGCACGCGTTGCTTGTACGTGACGGCATGAAGCGCACATCCTCCGTGGTTGCTCTTTCGGTGATGTCTCTCGTCCCCCTCTGCATGACGCCCGCGTGTGGTCCCACAGAGACCTCGTCACCTGGCACCACGAGCAGCGGCGAGTCGACGGGACCAGAGCAGACGTCCGCCTGCGAGCCCCGGCAGGCCGGGATATCGGCTGAATTCGAGGTCACCGTCGAGGCTTGGCCGGACGAGGGGTTCGATTCCTACGAAGTGAACATGGCCGCGCCATGCCAGGTGGAGGCGGCCAGCTCGACATCACGCTCCCTTGCCTGCACGGACAAGGACGGCGTCGCGCATGGCGTGACGATCGCTGTCCAGGATTCCGACATCCTGGGCGCCGTTCCCGAGAGCGGTCCCGTGTTCCTGCGGGTTGTGCACTACACGGATATCGTTCCTGTCATCGACCATCAATGGTTCGAGGTGCGCGCCGGCTCCGACATCACCGGCGCGCTGCTCGCGGGAGGCGTCCGAGGTTCCAACCCGTGGCCCGACACGGACGTTGAACCTTATTTCGCGCCGATCAGAATGGCGATGAGCCCCGAGGAAGGGTGTCCCGAAGAACTTCGAAAGATGTGCGTGGCCCACCGCAGAGGTCGGATCGATTTCTGGATCGACGAGCTGCCAGCCGGCTCGATCCTCGACGGGCACGAAGGTGAGGTGGGCGCGAGCGGGGCCTATCGTGTGATCGTGGGCGCGAGCGTGGATCGCTCCATGGGAGGGGACCCGGACCTCTGCGGCGGTGACGACGCGGAGTACCTCGACGACTTGCGCATCCTGATCGGAGCGAGAGCGCCGGAGCCCTCCGTCGGCGCCCCGTAGGCCGTGGACTGACTACCGTGATCCCGCGGCTGCCACCGGCGCGGCGGCCCGGCCGGGAAGGAGGAAAGCGCAGCCGATCGTCAGGAGCAGCGCCGCGCCGAAGATGGACGTGGCCATCGTGTGCTCGCGGTTCACCACGTCGGCCGCCGGGTGGTCGGTGAGGACGAGGCCGAGCACGGTGAGGCCGACGATGCCCCCCATGTAACGCATCGTCGATGTGAGGCCCGCCGCCATTCCGCTCTTCTCGCGCGGGACATCGCTCATCGCCGCGGACTGCGACGGCGGGGACGTCAGGCCGAGGCCGGCGCCGAGCATCACGAGCGCGGGGATCGCGTCCGTGAGCGCGCCCAGAGGCCGCATCGCCAGCAGGAGCATGCCGGCCAGGGCGAGCGAGCAGCCGGCGAGCGCCAGCGCGCGCGGCCCGAAGCGATCGGTGCCGCGCCCCGCGAGGGGCGAGACGACGACCATTGTCCCCATCATGGCCAGCAGCGTCGTGCCGACGTCGCGCGGCCCGACGTGGAACAGCCGCCCCGCCACCTGCGGCAGCTCGAAGATCGTCGCGTACATGGCGAAGTTCTGGAGCGCGATGAGCAGGCTGCCGCCGAGGAACGCGCGCCGCCTGAACAGGGAGAAGTCGATGACGGGGTCCGCCGCGCGCCGCTCCCAGAGCACGAAGGGCACGAGGCCCAGCGCGCCGAGCGCCGCGGCCCAGCGGAGGTGCGCGGACTCGAGGCCAAGGACGAGCCCGATGAGCGACCCGCCCAGCAGCACCGAGCCCACGACGTCGAACCGCGGTCGCGGCGCGGCGGGCGTCGCGGCCGCGGGGCGCGGCGGCGCGCCGATGTGCGCGAGCGCGGCGGAGAGGAGCAGCACCGGGACGTTCGCGAGGAAGATCGACGTCCACCCGAAGGTCCCCACGAGCAGCGCCCCGATCGTCGGCCCGGTGCCCGCCGACAGCCCCATCACCGCCCCGAAGGCGCCGAAGGCGCGCCCGCGCACCTCGGGCGGCAGCTCCGTGCGGAGCATGGCCGTCGCGCTCGGGACCACGATCGCGCCGCCCGCGGCCATCACGACGCGCGACGCCGCGAGCACCGGGACCACCGGCCAGAGGTAGGCGAGCGCGGCCCCGACCGCCAGGAGGAGCTGGCCCAGCCCGAGCGCGCGCCGGTGGCCGAGGCGATCTCCGAGCTTCCCACCGGGGCTCTGCAGGACGACGTTCGTGAGCAGGTAGCTCGTCACGAGCGCCTGCCGGAGCGCGCCGGAGTCGACCCGGAGCGCGCGCGACATCTCCGGCAGCGCCACGGCGACCATCGTGGAGTTGAGCGGCGTGAGCGCCGTGGAGAGGGCGATGGCGGCGAGGAGCCGCACCGGCAGGCGCGACGAGGGCTCAGGCACGGGCGAGCTCGCCCGCGCCGTCCTGAAGGTCGCCCCGGCGCAGGAGCACCACCCGGCCCTCCGTCCCGTCCACGAGGATCTCCTGGCCATCCGTGATGCGCTCGGTCGCCCCGGCGGCCCCCAGCACCGCCGGGATCCCGTACTCCCGCGCGACGATGGCCGCGTGGGAGACCGCGCCGCCGACGTTCGTCACGACGCCCGCGGCCAGCGTGAAGAGCGGCGTCCACGCGGGGTTCGTGTAGCGGCAGACCAGGATCTCCCCCGCCTTCAGCCGCTCGAACTCCCGCTCGTCCCGCACGATGCGCGCCTTGCCGCGGACCACCCCGGACGACGCCCCGATGCCGCGGAGCTCGTCGCCCGAGGCGCCTCCCGCGCCCGCCCCGAACGACACCTTCTGCCACGTCGCGTTGACCACCCCGTACGTCGCGCGCCGCCGTCGAAGGAGCCGCTCCACCTCGTCGAGCGGCGGCGCCGGCCCCTCCAGCCACCCCCGGAGCTCGGCTTCCGTCAGGTAGAAGACGTCGTCGGGGCGCGGCAGGCGCCCGCGCTCGCAGAGGCGACGCGCGATCTCGGCGACGATCGCCTGCAGCGCGGAGAACGAGCGCACCAGATCGTAGTGCGTGCGCTCCCGGAACACGATCGCGCTCCGCAGCCGCTCGAGGGTGCGGCGGAACGCGTCGGGCAGACCGGGCACGAGGCGAAGCGCGCGGGTGACCTCCTCGAGCGCCGCCCGGTAACGCGCGAGCCCGGCCTCCTCGGACGGCGGCTCGGCGACGTCGAGCAGGCCGCGAAGGAGCCCCCACAGCGGCGCGGGATCCTGCCGCCACGTCGGCGCCGAGAGGTACAAACCGGTGCTCTCCCGGTGCCCATGCTCGTCCAGGAACGCGTCGACCTCGGCCAGGTAGGCCCGGCCGGCCTCCGATCCGCGGAGGGCCTCCGGGCGCCCCGCCCGGATCGCGCCGGCGACCTCAGGCCCGGCGCTGACCGCCCTGCGCGCGAGGTGGAAGAGCGCGAGGTTCACGTCGGACGTCCGGGTGCGCAGGCCCGAGACGAGGTCGCGCATGACGGTCGCCGTCCGCTTCGGCCCCACGGCGAGGGCGATCGGGACGCGGAGGGCGATCGCGGCCAGCTGGCTGGCGCTCCTCTCGAACCGCTCGCCCAGGACCGCGGTCGTCGTCTCCGTGATCCGGTCGGCGCGGCGGAGGAGCGCGGCGTCGTCCAGCGCGCGGAGATCGACCGGCGCGCAGGCCTCCTGGAGCCGCTTGAACCCGTCGCCCTCCCACCACGCCATCGGGTCGTCGCGCAGGCTGGCCGCGACCTTCTGCGGCAGCCGGAGCAACCGGAGGGTGGGTCGCGCCCGCGGTGGGACGAACATCGGGCGCCACACCTGGTCGACCCACGCGCGCTCCTCGGCCTCGTCCACGTCGAGCCCCAGGAAGCGCACCATGCGCACGAGCGCGGGGAGCGTCGCCCGGAAGCCCCATTGATCGAGCGGCCTGGGGGCGACGGGGAACCTGTCGTTGTCGTTGGCCTCGAGCATCCTTCGCTGCATGCGGTTGAGCCGCGGGGGCGGAGGGAGGGGCTCGATCTCGGCCGTGCCGAGCGTGGTGATCGGGCGCGACTGGAGGAGGTGGATGGAGCCCCCGGCGAAGGCGAACTCCACGTCCTGCGGGCAGCCGAAGTGGGCCTCGAGGCGGAGCCCGATGCGGCCCAGATCGAGCACCAGCGCGTCGCTCGGCGCGGGGCGGCCGGCCTCCCGGCGGTCGCGGTCGTCGATCGCGAGGTCGTTCGTCCCGGGGCCCGCGGCCCCGTTCGGCTGGTCCGGGCCGGGCGCCGCGGCCCCGGCGAACGGCGCGCGCCGCAGGCGGTACACGTCGCCGGTCGTGTGTCCTGACACCACGGCCTCGCCGAGGCCCGGGGCGACCTCCAGGAGCATGCGGTCGGCGCGCTGGGCCACCGGGTCGACGGTGAACAGGACGCCGGCGAACTCGGCCGGGACCATGCGCTGCACCACCACGGCGATGTGGACCCCCAGGTGATCGATGCCCCGCGCCGCCCGGTAGCCGAGGGCCCTCGGGCTCCAGAGGGACGCCCAGCACCGCCGCAGCGCGAGGAGCAGCCCGTCCTCTCCCGCCACGTCGAGGTACGTCTCGTGCTGGCCCGCGAACGAGGCGTCGGCGAGGTCCTCCGCCGTCGCCGAGGAGCGAACCGCGACCGGCGGCGCGCCGAGCTCGCGGTACGCGTCCCGGACCGCGCTCTCCATCCCGGGCAGCATCGCGCCCCGCTCGAAGAGCTCCGCCGCCTCCGAGGCCGCCGCCTCCCAGCGGCTCGCGGCGAGGTGCGCCGAGAGCCGCTCGGCGAGCCCCCATGCGCGCGCCTGCTCCGCGTACGCGTCGGCGCTCACCACGAACCCGGGCGGCACGGCCAGCCCGAGCTGGATCAGCTCACCGAGGTTGGCGCCCTTGCCGCCCGCCCTGGCGAGGTCGGCTCGGGATAGCTGGCTCAAGCGATGAACAAGCATCATGCATCTCCTTCGGCAAAGAAAGGCTGCTTCCGCCGCGCCGCGCGCTCCCCGGCGCTCGCCCGCGCTTCGGGCAGCGCGCAGCGCCTCACTCGCGCCGACAGCGTCCGCTCGACCGTCACCCGAAAGTCGTTGTGACGTCACGAAGTAAGTATCATGATACTTATAAATGGCAAGGCCGCGTAACATCACCGACGCGCAGATCCTCGACGAGGCACGCGCGTGCTTTCTGGAGCACGGCGCGGGCGTCTCGACGACGCTCATCGCGGAGCGGCTCGGCGTCTCGCACGGGGTGCTGTTCCAGCGCTTCGGCACCAAGGAGCAGCTCCTGCGCGCCGCGCTGCTGCCGCCGTTCGAGCCGCCGTGGATGGCGCGCGCGCGGGCGGGCCCGGACGACCGCGACGCGCGGATCCAGCTCCTCGAGCTCGCAGAGGAGCTCTCCGCCTACCTCGAGCGCATCGTGCCGTGCCTCGCGGTGCTCCGCTCGGCCGGCATGCACGTCGAGTGCATGGCCGAGCAGCGCGAGGACCTGCCGCCGGTCCGCGCGCGGCGCGAGGTGGTCGCGTGGTTCTCGCGAGCGATCGACCGCGGCCTCCTGCGCCCGGTCCGCCCGGAGCACGCGGCCGACCTCTTCCTCGGCGCGCTGCACTTCCGGCCGTTCCACCAGCACCTCTCGAACCAGGGGTTCGATCGGTCCGAGGGCCAGGCCTACGTCACGTTCGCGATCGACGCGATTCACCGGACGCTCGCGCCCGCGGCGGAGCGACCGTGACGCGCGGCCCCGTCACGCCGCCGCGCCGCCCGCGCCCGGCAGCAGCGACGGCCAGCTCCGCGGCGGCTTGAACCGGTGGGTCGGCGCGGGCCCGTCGACGATGTGCTCGACCTCGTCGAGGTGACTGCCAGGGAGCAACACCCCGCCCAGCGACTCCCGCACGAGCGGTATCCGCGCCGGATCGAAGCCCATCACCTGCGAGGCGATCGCGTCGACGAGGCCCGGATCGAACCCGCCGAGCAGGAGCCCCGCGCGCACGGGCGTCGCCCCGAGCGGCCCTTCGCCCTCACCCGCGACGATGCCGTCCACGATCGTCAGGTACCGCCGCTGCGGCTCCCCGCGCAGCGCGCCGCCGCGGTCCGCGAAGAACAGGATGCGGTTGAGATCCAGGATGGTCCGCCAGAGCGTGTTGTTCCCCTCCCAGCTGCCATCGATGACCTTCGGCGGCGCCCCGAGCCGCGGCGCGCGCGCGACGAGCGAGTGATCGCCGGGGAGCGGGAGCCGGCTGAGCTTGTTCTCCACCGCGTCTCCGAGGCCCTGAGGCCGATCGAACTCGTCGCCGCCGACCGATGGATCGCCCTCGGTGAAGTGCGGGAGCCAGTACTTCTCGTTCGTCAGGCCGATGACGCTCTTCAGCGAGAGCGTGATACCCGTCTTCTTGTGCGTCTTCAGCTTGGGGAGGTTGATGACGACATCCGCGTCGAGGAGCGTCTGGGGAACGCTGTACTCGTGCCGTTGCCCCGTGTGGTGCGGCACCGGCGTCGCGTAATGGCTGCGGTGGAAGCGGAGCGCGGCGCTGCGCGGGGCGCCCGCGCCGGCGAAGAAGCTGCTCGATCCGAGATCGACGACCCGGTAGCCCCGCGGATCGCCGGGCAGTCGGCGGCGGAGGAGCAGGCCGAGGTTCCAGGAGCGGCCGAAGCGGCGCACGTCGTCGAGCGCGAACACCGGCGCGATCCGGAAATACCGCAGGTCGATGAAATCAATGTCATGCCCCTGGCCCTTCAGGTGATCGATGACGTCGAAGATGCCGAGCGGGCCGGCGACCTTCTCGATCTCGCAGCCCTCGACCGGGGAGTCGACGACGCGCACGCTCCCGCGCGGGCCGGCGGCGCGGAGCGCATAGTCGAGCACGGGCCGGAGCAGCGAGCCGTGCGTGCTGGAGGCGGCGAGCCGCTCGCCCGTGATCTTCTGGTGGAGGTTCTTCGAGGAGACGAGGTTCGGCTTGACGACGACGCGGTCCCCCGGCGCGATCAGGTCGCCGAGCGGGTTCCACGCGGGCGTGCCGGCGCGGGCCGCGTCGAGGCCGAGCCCGCGGAAGAGCGCCTCGACGGCCTCGTAGACCGGGCTCGGCGGGCCATAGGGCGCGCTGCCCCCGTAGCTCACGCCCGGCCGAGAGACCGTCACCACGCGGCGGCTCGTCGCTGTCATCGGGAGCCCCCGGTCAAGCGCCCGGGCCGCTCAGGCCGGACGCGAGGATCTCCGCCGGCGCGGCGCGCTGGAAATCGACGTTGAGGCGCGAGACGCTCGCGAGGTGCTTGCCCGTGCGGACGAGCGCGATGTCGTCGGCGAACTCGACGTCGACGCGCATCCGCTCGCCGAGGTGACGGCGGAACGTCGCGAGCACCTCGTCCAGGACCTGCTGCGAGAAGCGCCCGCCCTTGACCACGCGGAAGGTGATGGCGTCGCGCTCCTCCTGCACCACCTGGAAGCGCTTGATCGCGTAATCGAACTCCTTGAGGTAGTGCGCGAAGAACGTGCCGGGCAGATAGCGCCCGTCCGTCCCGCGGATGATGGACTGGACGCGCCCCTCGATGCGGCCGACGCGCGGCGCCCCGCGGCCGCAGGGGCACGGCAAGGACGGGGACATCGCCTCGGCGAGATCGCCGATGCGGTAGCGGACGAACGGCATGCAGAAGTTGTTGAGATCGGTGATCACGACCTCTCCGATCTCCCCCGGCTCGGCGGGGCGCCCGTCGCGCAGGACCTCGACGATGTACCCCTCGGCCACCACGTGGTGGCCCTCGTGCGCGTCGCACTCGTACGCGATGCCCGAGAACTCGCGGCTGCCGTACTTGTCGAAGACCTTGCAGCCGAACGCCTCCTCGATGAGCCGGCGGCTCGGCAGCGGCAGCGTTTGCGCGCTCGACATGATCGCGCGCGGCCGTGCCGCGACCTTTCCGGTGCTCTTGACGTAATGGGCGAGGAAATCGAGCGCCTCGGCGTAGCCATCCATGAGCACCGGCCGCGCGCCGGCGATCCTCGCGATCATCTCTCCCAGGTTGTCGTCGGACAGCTCGAAGATCGGGATGAACGTCCGGTTCGACAGGACGGCGTCCGCGCGCTCGCGGGCGGCCTGCCACTTCGTCATGCCGATCGTCTGGTGCCAGAGGCGCACCGTGGGGTCGCCGAAGCGGTAGCCCGTCCACTCCTGCGCCCGGAGCGTCGCCGCCCAGCGGAACTCGAGCTGAGCCCGGTCCGCGTAGCAGACGAAGGGCTCGCCGGTGGAGCCGCTCGTCGTGATCTTGAGGACCTGCGACTTGTCGTGGTTCTCCGACATGATGTCGAAGTAGAGGTGGCGCCGGATATCCGCCTTGGTGAGGAACGGCAGCTTGTGGAGGTCCTCCTGGCCGCGGATGTCCTCGGGCCGGAGCTTGAGCTCCTGCATGCGAGCGCGGTAGTAGGGCACGTTGCGGTAGCAGTGGCGGAGCAGCCGCCTGAGCTTCTCGTCCTGGAGCTCGCGGGTCTGCGACGGCGTGAGCCACTGCGTCCTGCGCAGCGTCTCGTAGTAGTGCTCGACGTCGCGCGTGATCATCCAGTGGGTGTGGTTGAACGCGGCCAGGTACGCGCGCCACCTCGCCGTGGAGAGCGGGTCGCGCTCCGGCGAGCGGTCGACCACCGGGTTGCGGCGGAGGTACTGAGTCGCCACGTCCGGCGGGATCCGGTCCACGCGGTACTCCCACGCGGCCTTGCCGAGGTCGTAGAACGATTTGACCACCGCGCGCGCCGCGGCCTGGTCGAGGAAGGAGACGCCCTGCCGCCGCTGCTCGAAGAGCGTCTCGACCTCCTTGTACGAGTAGCCCTTGGCGTGGGCGGCGACCAGGATGAAAGACTGCCAGTAAAAATAGCTGCCCTTGTACGTCAAGAGATCCTGGAACACCTCCCGTGCGCACATCACGAAGCCGCTCTTGTTGTCGTGGAGCGACATGCCGAAGGTGGTGTTCAAGAGGTGGTTGAGCCCGCGGCTCAGGTGGTACCGGCGGTCCCTGCGGCGCCCGACGGCGCTCCTCCAGCCCTGGACGACATCGACGCTGTGCTCGTAGAGCTCGCGCCGGAGGCGCAGGAGGTCCTCGGGCTGGTACTGGAGATCGGCGTCGATGGTGGCGACGAGCTTGCCGCGCGCGGCGGCGGCGCCGGTGCGCCACGCCGCCGTGATGCCGCGGTTCTGCGGGTGGAAGCACCCCACGACGAGCCCCGGGTGCGCGGCCATGAGCGCGCGGATCGTCGTGGCGGTGCCGTCGGTCGAGCCGTCGTCGACGAGGATGAGCTCGCCCGTGAGCGCCCCTGCGCGGAAGACGCCGAGGATGCGGTCGGTGAGCTCGGGGATGTTCAGCTCCTCGTTGAGGCAGGGCACGAGGACGGAGAGCTCGATCGGCGTCTCCGGAGCAAGCTCATGATGGGCGTCGGTCATGGCGTGTTTCCCTAGTTTACCTGGAAGCGGAGCGCGCGGCGGTTCGCGGGCGCGCGGCGCGCCGCGCGGCCCGGAAACAGGGCCGGAGTCACAGGGGCACGCAACGGAAGCACGCGCGGATCGGCAGCGCGTCGTGCGGCGCGGCGCGGCGCTCGGTCACGCGCAGATGGCGCGCCAGCAGGCGGCCGAACTCCTCGGGCGTCCACTGGTGCAGGTGGTAGACGTCGCCGCCCCACTGGATCCGGTCGCGCAGGAGGTAGCCGACGGGCGTGCGGCGGACGATGCCCTTCAGCCGCGTGATGAGCGGGTCGTTCGGCACCGTGATCGCGGCCACGCCGCCGGGGCGCAGGAGGCGCGCGATCGCCGCGAGGACGGCGGCGGGATCCACCGTGTGCTCCAGGACCTCGGTGCAGACGATGCGGTCGAAGCTCGCAGCCGGCAGGTCGAGCTTGTCGACCTCGCCCTTGAGGAAGCGAGCGTCGTAGCCCGCGAGGTTCCTGCGGGCCGTGTCGAGGTAGACGTCGGAGACGTCGATGGCCGTGATGCACGCCCGCGGAAACAGGCGCAGCACGTGCCCGCCGCCCGAGCCGACCTCGGCGAGATCGAGGCCGGCGCAGTCGCCGAGCATGTCGCGGAGGATGGCGAGCCGCTTTCGTTCGATGAGCCGGATCGGCAGCGGGGAGCGCTCGTAGTAGTCGTCGATCGGGTGCTCCCGGGCGAGGCGGTCGTTCAGCGCCTCCACGTCGTTGTCGCCGGCGGCGTTCGGCATGCCGGCCCCATAGCACGGGGCAGGCGGAGCCTCACCCCGGCGACCATGCTGCGCGGCACGCGGCCGACCGGTCGCGCGTCGTCACCTCGCCCACCAGGCGGCCCTGTTCATCCGGAGCGGCCCGCAAGAGGCCGTCGATCGGCGCCGCGTGGCTCGGCTGCCATCTCTCGTACACGCTACTCGGGGGTCGGTCACCTCGCCGTCATCGAGCCACATACCCCGCTCCCGACACCGGATCTACGGAAGATCATCGTCCGCGTCTTCGAGGAGCATCCCACGGCGGTGAGCGCGGTATCGGTCGCGTTCGAAGGACAAGGCTTCTTCGCGTCCGCCGTGCGCAGCGTCGCGACTGGCATCATGATGCTGGCGAACACGCGCATCCCATTTCGACCCTGCGGCCGCGTGGCCGATTCGGTCGAGTTCTTGTCGAAGCACTTGACGGCCCCGGGCGCGCCCCTGGATCCGAGGATTTGCCTCGGCGCGGTCGAAGAGCTGAGGCATGAGATGGGCCGCCGCGCGTCCAATCGGCTTGAGCCGGCCGTACGTCGTCGGCGCTGAATGCGCTGGCGCGCCTCGTCGCCATCAAGGCTCGACGCGGCACCTCGCGCTGCACCCGTCGCCAGCCGCCGTGTTGCCGTCATCGCACGTCTCGAGCCCCGTGACCTCGCCGTCGCCGCAGACGATCGCGGGATCGACCAGCGTGCGGCGCAGCTTCAGATCGCTGCGCAGGGCGCCCACGTGCGCCTTGAACTCGCTCAGGTCGCCGCGAGTCGCGTCGCCGGCGGCGGCCTCGCCGAGCACCTGCTCCGCCCGATCGATGGCCGCGAGCACGGCGCCCTCGTCCCACGCCGCGCTCACGATACGGGCGAGCTCGGCGCGATACCGCTCGTCGAGCGCCGGCATCTCCCGGATCCGGCGCGGGAGCACGGCGACGGGCTCCGTCTCGGTGTCGAAGTGCGGGTCGTCCAGGATGCGGTCCATCCCGTGGGGGATGAACACGAAGCGCCCGTCGGCCGGGTTCTCGTAGAGGTAGTAGTTGTTCGCCCGGTAGGCGTAGCCGTCCCAGTGGCCGAGCAGCGCCTCGAGGGCGTAGGTCGTGAGGAACCGACTCAGGTCGAGGCGCTTGCTCACCTCCGCGGCGAGCTGCTCGTCCGGCGCGTCCTGGATGGCGGCGGCGAGAGAGCGGAGCTCTGCCCCGCCGCCGTCGTCGCCGCCGTCGAGCTCCACGGCGTCGATGTCCTCGGCGAAGTCGCCGCAGCACGGGCCCTCGTAGAGCGCGCCCTCGTCGTTCACCTCGCCGAAGTGCCGCCGCAGGAACCGCTTGTCGATGGCCTCGGTGACGACGTAGATCCCCCTGTCCACGCCGTTGACGCTCACCACCGCGTGCGCGGTGCGCGCCGCGGGCACGCCGGCGCGGTCGTGCAGAACCTCGCCGATCTGCTCGCGAAGGAAGCTCGGGTCCTGCTTGGAGTTGTTCAGCAGGAGCTTCTTCACCCCGTGCAGGTTCGCCTCTTCATCGAACTCGTCGAACTTGATGCTGAAGCTCGGCTTCTCGGACAGATCCACGGCCGAGTTGCCCTTCTGCCGGATGCCAGCGCCGCTGACGACGTCGCCGTCGTAGACGATGGTGCACGGGACGCGGTTGTCGAGGTCCGTGCGGAGCTGCCCCAGGTGGGCCTCGTCGACGGTGATCGCGATCTCGTGCAGCGCCGTCCGATCGAAGACCACGTCGCTGCCCGGGTCGAGGGGCACACAGCCACCCTGGCTCGCCGCGACGAGCGCGAGGACCGCGGATGCATGAAGGGATCTCATCGTTCCCGCCCTACTGTTGGGGATCTCGCCTGCTCTCCGTCTTCCGGTGATGGTCGCCCGCCTCGGCGGGGAGCCGGCCGCCGACCGCGTGCCGGAGCTCGCCGACCGCGGTCCAGTAGCGGCGCACGAAGCGCAGCAGCCGGAGCTCCAGGCGCACGCGGCGCTCGTCGACCTCGAGCGCCCGCCCCACGTCGACGTTGCGGCCCTCGATCGCCCGCTGCGCCTCGGCGCCCGCGCGCTCGGCGGCAGGGGTCATCCGGCGCCGTAGCTCGGTCACGAGGGCCCGGGTGGCCTGGGCCTCGGCCAGGCTCGTCCGCACCTCGCGTGTCACGAGCTCGACCGCGGCGCCGAGCGAGCGCTGCTCCGCCTTGCGCGCCGCGTCCGCCGCGGCGACGGCCGGGCGGTGCGTGTCGAACAGCGGCAGCTCGATGCCGAGCCCGAACGTCCACCCGAGGCCGAGGTCGTTCTCTCGCCGGAAGTCGTAGCCGACCTCGACGAAGGAGAGCCAGGGCCACCGCGCGGCGCGCTCGGCGTGGAGCGCCGCGTCCGCCGCGTCGCCCTGCGCGGCCGCGAGCTCGATCTCGGGGCGGCGCTTGAGCGCGAGCTCGACGGCCTGCTCCTCCGTGGGGAGCTCCGGGGGAGGCCACGCGCTCTTCGGTGTGCCGAGGAGGCGCACGGGCACCGCGGGATCGAGCCCCATGCGCGACAGGAGCGCGGCGAGCGCCGCGCTCCGCTGCGCGCGCAGATCCACGCCGTCCTGCTCCGCGTCGACGGCGGTGAGCTCCGTCATCGCCTCGTCGACCGCCGTCGTTCGCGCGGCGGCGAGCTGCCCCTTCATCCAGGTGGCGAGCGATCTTCGCGCCTCGGCCACCGCGTCGGCGGCCTCGATCTCGGCGTCGAAGAGCAGCACCTCGTCGAACAGCGACCGGACGTCGGCCTCGAGGGCGATCTCGATCTCGCGCGCATCGGCGAGCGCCTTGGCCTCGTCCACGCGCGCCTCCGCGACGTTCGCGTCGACCTCGCCAGGGCGGGTCACCGGGAAGCGGAGCGCGGTGCTCACGCGCGGCTCGCGCTCGCGGATGCGCTGGAGCTCGATGTTCGTGATGCGGAGCTCCGGGTTCTCGAGGTGGTCCTCCGCCTCGACCTGCGCCGCGGCCGCCTCGGCGCGGGCGTTCTGCGCGGCGAGCTCGGCGCTGTGGTCTCTCGCCCAGGCGACGGCGTCCTCCACCGTCATCGCGAGCGGCGCCGCGCTGGCCGCGCCTCCCGGGCGCGCGCCCGGGCCCGCGCGGCGGAGCGCCGGCGCGCCGGCGGGCGCGCGGCCCTCGCGGTAGAGGGCGATCGCGCGGTCGGACGCCGCCGGCCTCGGCGGGGAAGCGCAGCCCGAGAGGGCCGCGCAGAGCACCATGACGGGGATCGCCGCGCGGCGGCGGCGCTGGCTCACGGGCCCCACGAGAGCTCCTCGAACGAGGGCGTGCCGCTGCCGGCGTCGAACACGATCGTCAGCGAGCCCGGCGTGAGCGACGGCGTGATCCCCTCGGGCTTGAGCCCCGGGAATCGCTGGACGAGGCGCGGCGAGAGGACGCCGCCCTCGGGGCGATCCACCCGCCACAGCGCGCCGGCGTCGCCGTCCGCCGTCGAGGGCGTGGACGTGATGGCGAGCGCGCCGTCCGGCATGAACACGAGCTCCGAGATGCCGCCCGGCGTGGGCTTCCCGGCGACCTCCACGTCGACGCGCGCGCGCGCCCACAGCGAGACGCGGGCCGCGTCGAAGCGCGCCGCCTCGGCCGTGATACGATGCTTCTTCTTCGCGCTCGCGGCCTCGACCGCCGCGGCCCGCTGTTCGCCGGGGAGGCCGCCGAACAGCGCGCTCGGGGAGCCGATCCGCCAGATCATCGCGTTGCCCTGCGCGTCGAGCGGCGCCTTCAGCCCGAGGTACAGGGCGCCCTGCCGGAAGGCGAGGCCCTCGATGTCGAGCGCCCGCGTCCCGTCGGGGAGGCCGAGCGCCGCGGCGCGCGTGGGGTCCGCGTCGAGGACCTCGGCCAGGTGGATCCCGCCGTCGACGCGGAAGCCCTGGCCGTCCTGGCGGAGGCGGAGGAGCGCGGTCCGCTCCGACTTGCGCTTCCCCTTCTTGCTGTAGCTCTGCGACGACAGGAGGTAGATCTCGCCCGCGTCGCCGGCCGCGATCCCCTCGACGTCGCTCAGCTCGTCGACGCCGCTCACCGGCACCGGATCCGCGGCGACGGCGCCGCCCGGGGACATCGCGAAGAGCCACGGCGCGCCCTCGTTGTTCTGCTCGTGGCCCGTGTCGTCGCTGACGAGGAGGTACCGGGACTCGCCGGGGCGCGCGAGGACGCCGGACGGCTCGAAGCGCGTCCGGCTCGCCAGGGTCGGGGGCACCTTCATGGGGGACTGCGACGCGACCGCCCCGGCCTTCGGCGTGCCGCCGGCCTTCGGCGCGGTCGTGGTGGGCTTCGGCGGCGGCTGGGCGGGGGCCGCGCCGCGGCGCGCGTCGAACGTGATGTCGAAGGCCTGGCCGGGGACGAGCGCCATCGGCGCGTCCAGCGAGATGGTGACGACGCGGCCCCACGCCGGCAGCTCCGGCGTGAGCCAGCAGCGCGGGGGGAGCTGGGAGACGAGCGGCCCCACCGCGATGACCGTGCCCGGGATCGCGTCGCCGAGCTGGCCCCGGACGTAGAGCTCGGCGGCGTCCCCGTCGCTGACGCCGAGGGCGAAGCGCTCGGGGACGCAGGCGATCGCGCGCGCGCCCGTGCGCGCGCTCAGGAGCTGCACCAGGGGCATCCCGGCCGGGACCACGTCGCCGGGCTGCCTGTCGATGGAGATGACGCGCCCCGCGTTCGCGGCGCGCAGCACGTAGCTCGCGCGCCGCTGCTCGAGCATCGCGATGTTCTCGGTCGCGACGCGCACGTCGGCGTCGAGCTTCGCCGCCAGCCCCGACGTCCGATCCCGGAGGCCGTTCCGCCGCCGCTCCGTCGCCTTGAGCTGCTCCGTGAGGACGCTCAGCGTCCGCGGCTTCTCGCTGGCGATCGCCGTGACCGTCGCGTGCGCCAGGTCGAGCTTCGTCAGGTCCTCGAGGACCGCCTGCCGGTTCTCGACGAGCTGCTTCATCCGCGAGATCTCGCTGTCCAGCACCTTCGCCTCGGCGGCCGCCCGGCGCTGCTCCTCGCGGTGCACCGCGAGGTGGCGCTCGACCGTCTCGCGGTTCGTGTCGAGCTCCTGCTCGAGGAGGGCGAGCTCCATGTTCAGATCGGCCTCGACCTGGGTCTTCTCCGCCTTGGCGACGGCGATCTCGGCGTCGATCACCGACGTGTCCAGCGTCGCGATGATCTGCCCGGCCTCGACCTCCTCGCCGACGGTCACCTCGATGGAGGCCACCCGGGCCGTCTCGACCGGCGAGAGCACCTCGGGCAGCGCCTCCGCGTAGCCGAAGACCCGCCCGCGCGGGCCGCTGCCCACGTGGAGCCACAGGGCGGCGCCGAGCGTGAGCACGAAGGTGATCGCGGGGGCGGCGTCCTGGAGCGCCGAGCGGAGTCGCTGGTAGCTGTACATCGATGATCCTTGCGCGGTGATGACGGCGGCGGCTGCGTCAACGAAGCGAGATGGCCCACGAGGGCGTGACCGACAGGCATCCTCCGCGATGGACCTCGGCCGCTAGAGATCCAGCGTCGGCTCCTGAAGCATGAGAGAGACATCCTGCACGCCCGGGATCGCCTGGAGCTTCGCGACGAGCGCCGAGCGGAGCTCGGGCGCGAGGATGGTGAGCTGGTAAGCATGCTCCATCACGGTCCCCTGCGCAGCCTCCCGGAGCGTCACCAGCGAGAAGGTCCGGCAGTGCGCGCGGAGCACCCTCGCGAGCGCGTCCTCCACCTCGGCCGCGGCGGGCGCGGTGAAGCGGAGCAGGCCATCCGGCTGTCGTCGCGAGCCCCAGCCGGTGAAATGGAGGAGCAAGGTCCCGGCGGCGAAGATCGCCGTCCCGCCGAGGGCCGCGCCGATCGCCTGGAGCCCGCAGGCGATGCCGACGCCGAGGGCCGCGAAGACGAACATGACGTCGCGCGGATCGCGCATGGTCGTGCGGAACCGGACAGCGCTCAGGCCCACGGCGACGCCGATGCCGGCGGCGATGCTGCTGCCCACGGAGAGCATCAGCATGCAGGTGATGACGCTGCCCATCGCCATGCTGTGCACGGACGAGCGGGAGTAGGACAGCCCGCGAAATGTGGCCATGTAGACGAGCGCGACCCCCTGGCCGAGCCCGAACGCCAGCAGGAGCGCCACGACCGCCCTGCGGAAGTCCATGGCGCTCCCCTGGGTGACCCATCCGAGCCAGTCTATCACGGCGAGCCGCTCTTTCCCGGGGTGATCGCCGGCCGCGGCGCGCGCCCGGCGCCATCCACGTCATCCACGCGATCCACGCGATCCACGCGCTCCACGCGATTCACGCGATTCACGCGATTCACGCGATCCACGCGCGTCCGCGTCACGGCGCCCCGGAGGCGGCGCCGCGGCCAGGGTAGGGGCGCGCTTGCTTGATGTAGAGCGTCGGCGGCTCGTCGGGGTTCGCGTCGTCGTCGAACTTGAACTCCACGTCCATCGCATACCAGCCGTCGTTGCCGCTCGCCGGCCCGTACGCGGGGGAGAACCGCTCGTGGATGGCGTCGAGCGCCACGCCGAGCTGGTGGACCTGCGCCGTCGAGAGGACCGTCTGGCCCTCGGGCATGAGGCTCGAGTGCGTCAGGTAGGTGACCGGCTGGTTCGGCTGGTTGAAGAAGTAGAGGAACGCGTCGTTCGTCACGCCCGCGGGCGGGGCGACCACCTCCACGTCACCGCCGAACTGCACGTTGACGTAGAAGGCGGGCTGGACCCCGGCCGTGTCGAACGGGTTGTTGGTGATGGCCACGCCGTTCGCCTCCTCGTCCGGGAAGTTGTGGTGCACGAGCAAGGCCATCCCGATGGTCCGGTGGTCGATGCCGTAATAGGTGCGCTCGTCGAAGGTGCGGAGCTTCCAGGCGCTCGCGTACGTCTTGCGGATGGCGTCGAGGACGTCCTCCCAGTCCGTCGGATCGCCCGTGTTCGAGTCGTAGCAGCCGGCGCACGGGAACCCGTCGAGATCCTCGCTGTTCGTGCTGGTGCGGAAGCGGATCGGGTGCCCGGCGTACTCCGCCTCGATCTTCGCCCTGAGGAGCTCCTGGAGCTCGGCGTCGACGGGCCCGGTCTTCATGGCGTCGCGGAGCGCCTTCAGCTGCTTGTCGCGGGCCGCGGCGTCGGTGGCGAACTTCGGGTCGGCGAGCATCGCGTCGATCTGCTCGTAGAACCCGTTCTGCTTCATGAACTGGTCATAGTAGTACATCGGGATCGAGAAGGCCTTCTGGATCGGGACCTCGGGGATCCTGGCCAGGATGGAGTAGTGGGCCGACTTGCCGCCGAAGGCGAGCACGGCCTTCTTGATCGCGTCCCGGAGCGTCTCGCCCTCCGGTGGATCGGAGGTCACCTCCTCGAGGTCGCGCAGATCGGTGACCGTCAGATCCATCTCGGGGAGCGTGACGGGCGTGGGTTTGTGCGCCTCCCAGAACGCCTCGGCCTCCGCCTCGGTGACCTCGCGGACGCTCCAGGACGTCGGCCCCGCGGTGAGCTCGACGAGCTTGTCCTTCAGCGCGAGCAGGTCGGGGTGGGTCATGGCGTTGCGCAGCCCCATGTTGGGGGTGCGCCGGTTCTGCGAGAGCACGTTGACGTGCGAGAGCGGCGTCTGGAACTCCTCGGTGATGATCCCCTGGACGACCGAGATGTCGTTGGGCGCCTCGTCGAGGACGACGATGTCCTGGTGGGACAGGTACTCCGAGTCGAGATCCGCCGCCTTCGCGAAGTGGAGCCGGCCCACCGCCGTGCCCAGCGAGAGCGGCTGGTAGTCGATCCCGGCGTAGAGATCGCCGGTGCTGACGACGGGGATGTCGGCGGGGAGCTTCTTCGCCTCGGCCGCGACGGCCTCCGACGTCGGGTGGAAGGCGAGCTTCGACCCGAAGAAGGAGGCCGCCTTGACCGCCCTGAACAGGGTGGCGATCATGTCCGCGGACGCGGTGTCGTAGGGGGAGAGCTCGACGGCCCACACGCCGGGGCCCTCGTAATGCGTCACCGCGCCGAGGACGAAGCGGCGATCCGGCGTGAAGTACTCGGTCGCGTTGAACTCGGCGAGCGGCGGGACGAGGGGCAGCGCGTCGCCGGAGAGGTGCGATGACACGAAGTCGTAGTGGATCAGGTAGAGGACGCTGTTCTGGAAATACAGCGCGTTCTGATCGGCTTGATCCAGCACGACCTTGACCGACCGCGCGCCGGGCAGGCTGGCGTCGATGGGCACCGAGGCGAGCGCCTCGAAGTCCGCGGCGCACCCGACGCGCTTCAGGAACTCCGTGGATTCACCGGGGTCCGTGCGTTCGCAGACCTCTTCGGTCACGCCGGGGTCGTCCGTGCCGCCGCCGCCGCCGCCGCACGCGCCCGGGAGCGCCGAGGCGAGCAAGGCGAGCGCGACGATCGACGTGATGCGAGTGCCTTTGTACATGATTCCTCCTGAGATAAGGATGCTGACCGAGGAGCGGCGCGCGCCGGTGATCCCGCGTCAAGGCGTCAAGGTATCAGGGCGTCGAGGCGTCAGGGCGTCAGCGCGAAGCAGTAGAACCCGCCGTAACCGCCGCCGGACCCGACGGTGACCGTGCCGGGCAGCGGCCCCCCCTGCTCCAGGAGGTTGATGCCCGGCGCGCACCCCGCCTCGTCGAGCGACGACATCCAGTTGGCCATGTTGATGTTGCCGCCGGGGCCGGCGCCGGTGCTGCCGCCGGGGCCGGCGCCGGTGCTGCCGCCGGGGAAGCCGGCCCCGCTGCTGCCGCCGGTCGGGAAGCCGCCACCTCCGAAGTTCCTGGGCCACGAGTGACCGACGCGCGGCCGCCCCTCGCTCGTGTCGCCCGACTTGGCCGTCCAGTCCTTGCAGGTCGCGGTCGCGCTGTAGAGCTCTCCCTTGTCGTTCGTCCCCGTCAGCATGTCGTGGTTGTCCACCTCGGGCTGGCTCGGATCGGGCTGGTGGTTGGGGACGCCGTCCTCGTTCGGAAAATCGTCGATGATCGCAGGGTCGGCCGCGGAGGGGCGGTCGTTGAGCAGCTCTTCTTTGTTGTTGGCGAGCAGCCGGCCTAGCCGGTCGTACCAGGGACCCTCGCCGATCCGATCGATCGCGTTGACCTGCTTGCCGTCCTCCCCTGCGACGGCGCTCAGGAAGGCGCGCCACTGCTTGCTCCCCGCGCCGGGCATGCTCCTCTCGGCGATGGTCGCGCAGATCTTGTCCGCGCCGCGGAGCCCGGCGCCGGGGCCCGTCTCTCCGAAGCGGAGATCGCCGCCGAAGCCGTCCTGGGAGCCCGACAGCTCCTGCAGGGCGACGAGGCTGGTCACGAAGAAGCTGAATTTCTCGGTCGTCCCGCCGGAGCTGGACGAGGTGGTGTTGTCGCCGCCGGAGCTCGACGAAGTGGTGTTGCCGCCGGAGCTCGACGAGGTGGTGTTGCCGCCGGAGCTGGACGAGGAGGTGTTGCCGCCGGAGCTGGACGAAGTGGTGTTGCCGCCGGAGCTGGACGAGGAGGTGTTGCCGCCGGAGCTGGACGAGGTGCTTGTCGAGCTGTCGCTCGAGCCGCCCACCTCCGGGTCCGAGCTGGAGCAGCCGACGCCGACCACAGGGCAGAGCAGCGCGAGGGTGAGGGGCAGCAGCAAGGGGCGATAAGTGCGTGTCATGGTCTCTGTGTCCTTTTCCTTGTTAAGCTAGACGGTCGGCCGCGCCGCGGATCGGCGAGGCTCACTTGCAGGTGAGATCGCTCTGGCAGGTCTGGCCCTCGGGGCACTGCGAGTCGTCGTTGCACGACGTGAGCCCCGCGATCACCACGGCCTGCTCGATCTGGGACGAGACGACCAGATCGACCCGGCCGGGCGGGATCGTCGTGGAGCCCACGGACCTGCGCGTGACGATGATCGTCGGGAAGCCCGCGACGCCGAGGTCGAGGAGCTGCTTGACGAGTGATGCCGGGACATCGAGCGAGCCGGTGTCGTCGACGTTGCACTCGATCATCCCCTTCGTGCCCCCGTGATGGCTGATGTCGAGCTTCACGTGGACCCTGGCGATGTCGGCCTGCCCCGGCGGGGTCCACTCGAGCTGCAGGGGCTGATCGGGCTTTAGCTCTATCGTCTCGTTCAGGAGATCGAGGGGGCTCACGCCCTTGGCCTCCACCGTGAAGGCGCTGAAGAAATCGCCGCTCGCCTCGAAGCGGAGCGCCTCGCCCTCGTCGACGGGCGGGTAGAGGAGCTTCACGCCGGCGGGAGGCTGGTAGTTGTTCGCCGTGGGGCTCATGACGAGGGACGCCGCGCCCGACTCGAGGTTCAAGCCGGTCACCGTCACGTTGCCGGCGCTGTGCGCGGCCGGGTAGGGCTGGCACGTGTCGTCCTCCACGCAGACGGCGCTGCCCCCGCAGGGCTCGTTGCAGAACGGGACGCGCGGCGTGAGGAGCTGACAGCCCTCCTCCTCGGCCTGCACCTCCCAGATGAGCTGCGAGGGCGTGGGGCCGTCGTAGATCTTCCCGATCACCGCCGTGCTGCCCGCCGCGCCCGGCTCGGCAGCAGGCAACGAGCGCACCTGGAAGGCGCCGACGAGCTTCGTGGGGTCTCCGGTCGGTTCGCCCGACCCTGTGGAGCCGCCGGAGCCGCCGGAGCCGCCGGCCGAGCCCCCCGAGCCCGACGGGTCGTTGGTACCACCCCCGGAGCTCGAGCAGGCGAGCGACACGAGGGCCACGACCCCGCCAAGGACGCCGGCGCGCCATCCGCCTCGCGAGGGGAATTTTTCAATTCGGCAAAGGTTTTGCGACATGTCGATGGCCAGGTGGCGACGCGACGGGATCAGGGGTCAATCTTTTTTGAAGAAGCCCCACCGCGCGGACGCCGGCGATCCGGCGTCAGGCCCCTGTGCTCAGCCGCCGCCGAGCTCGGACAGGCGCGCGCGCAGCCGCGGCGCGTGGACGCTCTCGCCGTGACGCGCGAGGAAATCGGCGATGGCCGCGCGCTCGTCGGCCGCCCGTCCGAGCCGGCGCAGGCTCTGCACCCGGCCGACCCGGGCCTCGGCGGCGAGGGGGCCGCCGGCGCCGGCGAGGTAGCGATCGAAATAGCCGAGCGCCTCCGCCGCCTTGCCCTGGTGGAGCGCGATCTGCCCGAGCGACACGAGGGCCGCCCGCGCCTCGGGGCTCGCCGGGTACTGCGCGAGCAGGGCGCGGTAGGAGGCGTTCGCCTCGGCGCTCTTCCCCTGGCCGAGCTGGGTCTGCGCGCGCAGGAGCAGCGCTTGCGGGCCCGCCGCGGGCTCCTCCGCCCGCGGCCTGGGCGGCTGCTGCGCGCGATCCCGGGCCCCGACGGCGCTGGCGGTCGCGGGCTCGCCGGTGCGCGCGCCGGCGCCGGGCGAGGGCTCGGCGGCGGGCGGGCTCGCGCCGGGCGGCGGCTCGTCGCTGGGCGTGCCGGCGCCGGGCGAGGGCGCGCCGGCGCCCGGCGAGGGCTCACCGGCGCCGGGCGAGGGCGCGCCGGTGGGCGCGCCGGCGCCTGGCGGAGGCGCTTCCGGAACCGAGAGCGTGGGGAGGCTCAGGACCGTGCGCCGCGCGCCGCTCGGATCGAGCGTCTCGCTCGGCGCCGGCGGGGGCGCCTGCGCGGGCCCGTCGAACAGCTCCGCCGCGAGCGCGGCCAGGAGCGTCGCCGCGACGGCGACGCCCGCGAGCGACCCGGCGATCCCGCGCCGCAGCATCGGCCGAGGCGCTGCGCGCAGCCGCGCCGTGCTCTCGGGCGCGGCCTCGACGCGGGCGCCCCTCGGGTCGAGGCGAGCGGCGCGGGGCTCGACGCGGGCGCCCCCGGGCCCGAGGCGGGCGCGCGCGAGCACCTGCTGCAGCATGGCGGCGTCGCTGAGCTCGCGGCCGTCGCCGTGCGCGTCGCCGAGCCGGCCGATGGCGGCCCAGAGCGGCGCCTCCCCGCGGAGCTCGGGGTCGTCCTGCTCGGCGCGGCGGAGGAGCTCCGCGTCCTCGGGGGCGGATCGGCTCGCCGCGCGCCTCCGCGGCGAGGATCGCGGGCAGGAGGTCCAGATCGATCTCGGACTTCTGCGTCCCTGTCATGATGCTCTCTTCCGGCCGACGGCGAGGTCCTGTCGCACCTGCTTGCGGAGCGCGCCGATCCCGAGGCGCAGCCGGCTCTTCACCGTATCGGCGCTGACCTCGGTCATTCCGGCGATCTCCTCGATGGAGTAATCGAGCGCGTGGTGCAGGAGGATCACATGGCGCTGCGCCTCCGGCAGCTCGTCGAGGTACGCGCGCGCCTCGCGCGGGAGGGCCTCGAACGGGGGTTGGTATGGCGCCTGGGCGATCTCCTCGTCGATCGCGCTCTCCGGGGCCACGGGCGCGCCTTCCCTGCGCTGCTGCCTTGCGTACCGGAGGATCGTCCGGACGGCGACGCGCCTGGCCCAGGCCTCGACGGCGGCGTCGCCGCGGTAGCTCGACGCGCTCTCGAGGATCGCGAGCAGGGCGAGCTGCGCGGCGTCGTCGGCGTCGGCCGCGCTGCGGAGGAACGTCCGCGCGATCCGGCGGACCCGCGAGATCACGTGCGTCATGAGCCAGGCCTGGGCCTCCGGGTCACCCGCGCCGGCGTGGCGCATCCGTTCGAGGTCAGACGGCGAGGACACGGCGGCCGACGGGGCAGGCGGCGGGGCGGGGACGGGGCGCGTCATGGCGCTGGCCAGGAGCGGCTCGGGCAGGGGGCCGAGGCTCCTGGAGAGAGCTCGCGCGTGCTCAGCGTCCATCGCTTCGACCTGGTGCGTCGCACGGCCCGAAGCGGGTCAATTTTCCTTTCGTGTCGGGTCATGCGGCGCGGGTGGTCATTTCCTGACCATGCCCGCGGGGGCTGGCGGGGCCGTCAGGTCGAGGCCGAGCTCCAGCCCGACGCCGGCGAGGATCCGCACCGGATTGGCTGAAAGCGCGAGGGCCGGGTGTACGGTGGCGTCAGGCTCCGTCAGGAGCACGTCCACACCCAGCGTCGTCTTGAGGCGGAGCCACCCGGTGAGCGGGACCCCGAGCTCCGCGACCGGCGCGACGCTCACGAGCACGTCGGTGCGGGCCTCCGGCGGCGGCAGTTGCTGGGGAAACATCCGTGGCCACCGCCACGGGGGCGGCGGTGGCGGGACATGACCGGGAGGAGGCGGGAACGGGGGTGGCTCCCGGAGCGCCTGCTGGGTCGTGCCTTCCTCGGGGACGCGCTCGACGATATCGACGGTGGCGCGCGCGCCGAGCTGCAGGTCGAGGCCGAGGGGGAGCCTGAGGCGGACCTGGCCGGTCGTGATCACCGGGTGGCGCGAGAGCTCGAACGTGGACTGCTCGTTGCCGAGGGAGGTCGAGGGGATGAGCTCGTACCCCAGGCCGAGGACGGCGTAGTCCACCGGCGCCCAGGAGGCGCGCAGCGCGGCGGCGCTCTGCCAGGGCGCGGCGCTGCTGAAGCTCGCGCCGGAGTAGCCGGCGAGGACGGCGAACGTGGGCAGCGGGCTCGCTTCGCGGCGGGCGCCCGTGGATGCCGACGGTGGGCCCGCGGGCGGCTGCAGGTCCGGCGCGGCGTCCGCGGGCGCGGTGGCCGCGGGCGCCGCGGGGGACGCGGCGAGCGCGGGGGCACCGTAGGGCTCGGGCGGAGCCGCTGGAGCCGGCGCGACAGGGGCGACCTTCACCTCGGCCAGGCCGGCGACGTGGCCCTCGCGGAGCTCTTCGGCGACCGCGCCGGCGATGTTGGCGAGCGACTCGAGGGCGGTGGCGGTCTGCCCGGGCAAGACCGGGATGCGGCGGCCGTAGATCTGTTCGCCGTTGCGCTCGACCACGTACAAGGCGAGCTCGTCGCTCGCCCCGGCGTCGATCCAGAGAACTCCCCGCGCGTCCCACGTGTCGGCGAGCGCGTTGGCTTCGGGGAGGAGCGTCTGCAGCACGGGCCTCGGAGTGCCGGGGCGGACGATCTGAAGGCGGACGCCGACGGGGCGGATATGGGCGACGACGAGGTCGAGGGCGCGCTTGTCGATGCCGCCGGCGCCCGGGAAGGCGGCGAGGACGAGCAACGGCTCGCCGGCGCCGCGAGGCTCGCCCGCCGCGGCGGGCAGGGCGACGGCGGCCAGCAGGGTGCCGGCGACCGCGCTCGCGGCCGTTCGGGCAGCGCGGAGGGCGAGCGCGAGCGACGCAGCCGGCACGGGCGCGGAAAATTATCATCGTTCCCCGCGGGGCACCATCCCCCGTCGGGCATAGGCGTTCCCACGTATCGATTACCAACGTTTACGTGGACGTTTACGTTTACGTGGTCGTGCTCGTGGTCGTGCACGTGCACGTGCGCGTGCGCGTGCACGTGGTCGTGGTCGTGCACGTGCACGTGCACGCGCACGACCACGCGCACGACCACGACCACGACCACGTAAACGTTCGGCTGTAGGAGAACGCGGCGCGAGGCTTCGTTGACGCCTCTGCCCTTGCCCGGGCCCGGCGGGATGGCCGCGCGCCTCAGCGCGCGCCGGTCGACCGCGGGTAGCTCCCGAGCACCTTCACCATCTCGCAGCGCGCGCGGAGCCGCTCGATCGCGTCGGCGACGCGCGGATCGCTCCGGTGGCCCTCCAGATCGACCAGAAAGACGTAGTCCCAGTGCTTCTGCCGGCTCGGCCTCGACTCGATCCGGGTCAGGTTGATGCCCGCGTCGTCGAAGATGGCGAGGACCCGGCGGAGCGCGCCGGGCTCCTCCTGCACGGAGAAGACGATCGAGGTCTTGTCCGCACCGGTGGCGGGCGCGTCGGCCGGGGCGATGACGATGAAGCGGGTTGCGTTCTCGGCGCGGTCGTGGATGCGCTCCCGCAGGAGCGGAAGCCCGTAGAGCTCGCCCGCCCCGCGGCTGCCGATCGCCGCCGCGGAGGGGTCGCCGAGGGCCTCGTGCGCCGCCGCGGCCGCGGAGACGGTCTGGACGATCTGCGCGCCGGGGAGGTGCTTCGCGAGCCAGAGGCGGCACTGCGAGAGCGCGTGCGGGTGCCCGTGGACGCGCGCGACGCCGCTCAGCCCCTCCGCCTTGCTGAACAGGCAATAGGCGACGTCGAGCACGAGCTCCTGCCGGATCTGGAGGTCGCTCTCGATCAGGGCGTCCGCCGTCAGGGTCACCGAGCCGTCGGTCGAGCTCTCGACGGGGACGACGCCGCAGGCCGCCTCGCCCGCGCGCACGGCGTCGAAGACGCCCTCGATGGTGCCCGTCTCCCGGTAGCGCGCGGCCAGCCCGAACAGGTGCCGCGCCGCGACCTCCGCGAAGGCGCCCTCCGTCCCCGGAAAGGCCACCTTCATGGGCTCCTCCAGCGACAGGCAGGCGCTCATCACCTCCCGGAAGACGACCCGGATGGCGTCGCGCGGGAAGCGCCCCGCGCCCTTCGCCTGCAGGCGGGTGAGCACGCGCCGCTCCCGCTCCGGGTCGTGAAACTGCGTGGCGTTCGCGGCGCGCTTCGCGTGCGCGACCTCGACGGCCACCTCGGCCCGCTCGGCGAGGAGATCGAGGATCCGGTCGTCGATGCTGTCGATGCGCTCGCGAAGGTCGCCCAGGGTCGCCATGGTTCGTTCCACCTCGGATGGGGAAGGGCGGGCATCAAAGCGCAGGGTGCGCCGCAGCGCAAGGCTCGCCTCGGCGCAGGGAATGCGGCGCGGAACGCGCGTGCGGCGCGGAACGCGCGCGACGGAGGCGCACGTCAGGGGCGAAGCGGCACCCGTGCGGGCTCGACGCGTGGAGCGGATGGGTGAGAGAGAGCAGGTAAGGGCGCAGAGGAACAGCTAGAATCCGCCCGCAACGTGGGGCATCAACATCACTTCCTGTCCAGGCTCGATCGCGTCTCGCTCCCTCACGTCGAGCTCGCGCTCACGCTCTACCGCGATCACGGCCTCGTCCAGTACCTCCTCGGCTGCGTCAAGCTCCCCGACGGCGCCGAGCGGGTCGCGATCGCGCTCGACGATCCCGAGCGCGGGCCGTTCCTCGTCGTCACGCGCGAGGGTCGCTTCGTGACCTGCCTCGGCGCCGGGATGCGCACGGGCGACCTCCCGGTCATCACCCGCGGGCAGCTCGACGGGCTCACCGCGAAGGTCGCGGATCTGCGCGCGCGTATGGCCGCGGCGAACGCGCTCGCCGGGCCGAGGGGGCACACTGCGCAGCTCCTCGACCGCATCTTCCACGCCGGCCCGGACCTGTCGCGCGAAGAGTTCGTGGGCATCTCGGCGTTCCGGCCGCTCTTCGGCTTCGAGTTCCTGCGCGCCTTCTTCGGCTCGGTGACCGAGCTCGACGAGCTGCGCGGCGCGCTCCTCCGCATCGAGCACCCGAAGCGAACGCTGACGCCCGTGCTCCGGCGGTACTGGGACCTGTTCTGGGCCGTCGGGCACCTCGCGGCCCTCGCGTTCATGGACGGTCGCGCGCTCATCGAGTCGCTCCCGGAGGAGCTGGATCTCTCGACCAGCTGCCTCGCGTGGGGGGCCTCGCGCCAGGGGAGCGTCGCCCTCGCCCTGCGCGGCTTCCGCGGCGTCGCAAAGATCGGCAAGGCGCAGCTCCGCGCCTGCAAGACGGCGTTCGACGAGGCCGCGTCGCCGCTCCGGCTCGTGACCAGCGTCGGGAGCCTCATCGCGCTCGGCGTGGGCCACGCCAGGCTCCGCGCCGAGGTGCGAAAGGTGCTGTCGGCGCCGCGGGATCTCTCCGGGGCCCATTTCCACGAGTCGCTCCTCACCCTCTTCCGGACCACCGCCGACGTGGTGTTCGACGAGCCCGAGTCGGCGGCCGCCGTGCAGCGGGAGCTCGGGTCGCACATGGCCGTCGCGCTCACCCGCCGGCTCGCCGCGGGCGACCCGCTGCGCTTCGAGCGCGAGGAGGACGTGCCCGAGGCGCTCGCGATGACCCTCGCGGTGAACACCCGGCAGTCGTTCGTTGACGACGCGGAGGTGATGGCGTTGACGATGCTCTTCGTCCCGTGGGCGGTGCGCGCCGAGCCGGAGCAGCTCTATCTTCCGCGCGAGCTCATCCGTGTCGTCCATACCCGCTGGACGCCGGAGGCCACGATGCAGCTGCTCGCGCCGCTGCGCGAGCACTACCACCCGAAGAAGGCCCAGGCGCCCCGGCGGGAAGGACCGTCCCGCAAGGGCCCGTGCCCGTGCGGGAGCGGCGAGAAGTACAAGCGGTGCTGCGGGAAGAGCGCGTGAGCGGCCCCAGCCCGGACGGGTGTCACCCCTCTGGCATCTCCGCCGTTCCGTTTGCCCCTGGCCTCTCCGCCGTTCCGTTTGCCCCTGGCCTCTCCGCCGTTCCGCTTGCTGGCGGGGACTCTGGTGCATCGGCGGTTTCCGTGGAGCCGAACGAGACCGCCGAACGGAGCGCGGGGAGGAGCTCGTCCGCCTTGCGCTTGCCGAGCGCGACGGCCGCGAGCACCTGGAGCTGGTCGTAGCGGTCGGCGACGAGCGACGCGAGCTGGTCGCGCAGGATCGACTCGGGGGTACGCTTCGCCACCGTCGCCGCGGCGTTGCCGGGTCGCACCTGCTGCACGAGCGCGCCGCCGAGGGTGGCGAGCAGATCGAGCTTGTCGGCCGGGAACGGGTGCTTCCCCTCGAGCGCGCTGGAGAACTCGGCGAAGAGCCCTGGAAGGGCGACGAAATCGCGTGCCTTGTCGAGCTTGCCCGAGCCCGCGCGCACCGCGGCGACGCGCTCGCGCGGCAGGAGGCCGAGCAGCGGGTGCGACGCGACCTCGAGGAAGGTCAGCATCAGCTCGCGCCACGGGGCGCCTTCTGCGAGCATCTTCTCGATCTCGCCCGCGCTGAGCTTCGCGACAGGCACCCGCGCCGTGGCGAAGTCGAGCGCCATGACCAGGGAGGGCAGCTCGAAGACGTCCTTCAGCCTGGGCTCACGCAGCGCGCTGACCGCCGCGGGCAGGTGCGGCTCGACGGCGGCGAGCGCGATCTTCACGTTCGCGCGCATGAGGAGCGGCTGGCCCGTGAAGATCGGCAGGTCCGCTGTCGGCACCTGCTCCGCGAGCGGCCGGAAGTGCGCGAAGGCGCGCTCGGGCATCTCGTCGACGAACGCGCCCCGCCGCGCCGCCGCGATGAGCGAAGCCGGATCGGCGTCGCTGGGCTTGCCTTTGCGCAGGCGCCGCGCGTCCTTCTTGCCGGCCTTGCTCGCCTTGTCGACCTTGCTCGCCTTGTCGGCCTTGCTTGCCTTGTCGACCTTGCTCGCCTTTTTTCCCTTGTTCCCGCCCATGGGTCTCCCTTCACGTGGAGGCGACTCGCCCAGCGGATCGCGTGGGGCGACTCGCCGAGCGGACGCTGTCATGAAACCAGCATCCTGTTCAATTCGCCCGGTCGTTCGGAGGGCAAGCGCCGCCGAGACCGTGCTGCCCGGCTGCGCGCGGCCGCCGCGATGCTGCCGGACCGAAGGGGTCTGCCGCCTGCCGCGCCCCGAGCGCGAGGCGACGGGTGGAGCGTAATATCTGTTACAGATCTGTCGGCCGCTCGGCGGGGGTGGCGCTGGTTGGATTACAGATCTGCGCCTGGAGCGGCGGGTGACCCGTCGAGGGAGCGGGAGATCTGCGTCCCATTCGGCGGTGGGACCGCTTCTGGGCGCATCGGAGCGTGTGCGCGCCGCCGCCCGGGGATCGTCGGATCGAGGGCCTCGCCGCGGCGCAGAGGCGGAGGTGCAACCCGGCGTGGTGGGTGCGGTGCTGGAGGACGATGCCCATGTCCTCGCCGATCGCCTCGATGCGATCGGGGTCGAGCAGCGCGAGCGCCGTCTCGGCAACCTGGCTCGCGAAGGCGTCGCGCAGAGCGTGCGGATCTCCTGGCTCAGCGTAACCGTGCAAAGGCTGCGAACAGGGGAGAGTTGTCGATGGCACTCCGCGCGACCCGGCGCCGGAACGCTGCTGCGCCGATTCGCATGCTGAGGTCCGAGGGCGCGGTTCCGCACCCGAGGCGCGCCGGTCACCTCGTCGACGCCATCATCATCTCTCCTGCGGCGGAAATCACTGAACGAGCGCACCTCCTGGGCGGCGGCGTCGCGGCGGCCCGAGCGGCCGCCGGCCACGGGCTTCGCGTCGAGCGCCTCGGCCTCGTCGCGGAGCTTGCGCTGCGCGGACGTGAGCGTCACGGCGCCGCGCGCCTTCTGCCACCCCTTCTCGAGGGCGCCGAGGCGCCGCGCGAAGCGCGCGAGGAGATCCACCCTGTCGGAGGTGATACCGATCCTCGCCATGCGTGATTGCTGCGCGTGCGCGAGGCGCGCCAGCGAGGTGAGCTCGCGCTCCGCGACGCTCGCGGACATGTCGGGGGCGGAGGCGTAGGCCGAGTCCAGCGCGAGGAGCGCCTCGTCGCTGGTCGGATCGAGGGGCTTTGCGGCCGGCGAGGCGAGGAGAGGGCGGCCCGCTGTAATCGGTTGTAATCGAGGTGGTGTTGACACCGCGGGTCATGCGGGACATAGGGGGCCGCGAATTCAACAGACCTTGCGTCGGGAGTGTCTCGAATGCGACACGCGGGCTGGTTGTGCCGTTTTGTTCTGTGCGGTGGTGCTGCTGATCGGGCGGGGGCACGAAGGCCTGGCGCTGGCAGGACCTCCGGAGCCGCAGCTCATGCCGCTGTCGCCACCAGGCGGCGGGGCAGCGCTCTCTTCGATTCCCTTCCAGTTGCCGAGCGACGGTGTCGGGGGGCTGTCCCTGGGGCCTCGGGTCGATGCGCCGCCGGTCGAGGACGTGGGGGCGCCGTTCGGCGAGATGGTGGTGCCCGACGAGGCGCGGGTGGTGGCGTTCGAGGGGGCCGTGCTGGAGATCCCTCGAGGCGCGGTGGACGAGCCGGTGCGGATCACGATTCGCCCGCTCGACCAGGGCGAGGTGCGTCCGATGGGGCGCGCGATGGTCAACGTCACGCCTGGGGCGAGGGCGTACCGGTTCGGGCCGCACGGGCTCAGATTCAAGAAGCCGGTGCGGCTGACGTTGCCTTACGACGAGCACGCGATCCCCCCGGGGATGACAGCGCAGCACGTGACGGGCTTCTACTTCGACGAGGCGCTGGGCCAGTGGGAGCGCGTCGCGCGGGACGGCGAGGCCGCAAAGGGCAAGCTGGCGAGCCTGACCGACAACTTCACCGACTTCGTGAATGCCACGCTCGCGATGCCGGACGCGCCGGGCACGCGCAGCTTCGATCCGAACAGCATCAAGGGGCTCGCGCTGGGGAGCCCGTTCGCCGCGGTGACGGTGGTCGCGCCGCCGGAGGCGAGCTCCAGCGGCGCTGCGCGGCTGAGTCATGCGATCGAGGTGCCGCCGGGGCGCAACGGGATCGAGCCGGCGCTCGCGATCGCGTACGACAGCGAGCACCGCAACGGTTGGCTCGGCGTGGGGTGGGATCTGAGGCTGTCGAGCATCGAGATCGACACGCGCTTCGGGGTGCCGGCGTACGCGGCGGGTGAGGCGCCGCGCTACCTGCTCGACGGGAGCGAGCTCGTGCAAGTCGAAGGCGGCGCCTGCGGCGACCCGTGCCTGTTCCGGCGGCGGGTGGAAGGGCGGTTCGACCGCATCGTGCGGCACGGCACCGGGGCGGCCAGCTACTTCTGGGAGGTGACGGACAAGGACGGGACAACGGCTGTCTATGGCCGCGACGCGAACGCGCGGCTCGACGATCCCGAGCCGGCACCGGGCCAGCCGCGCAACGTGTTCCGCTGGTACCTCGACGAGGTGCGCGACACGTTCGGCAACCAGATGCGGGTCCGCTACGATCGGGAGATCGAGCCCGGTCCGCCGCCGCGCATCGAGGTGCACCCCGAGCGCATCGAGTACACGGCGAACGCGTCACGAGGGGTCGAAGCGGCCTATGCCGTGGACTTCGTGTCCGAGGGCGGGCGGCCCGACGTCATGCTCAGCGGCAGGCCCGGCTTTCTCGAGCAGACCGAAAAGCAGCTCTCGCGTGTGGACGTGCGGTTCGGCGACGTCGTGGTCCGCAGCTACGCGCTCCATTACATCGACGGCGATTTCGGCAAGCGCCTGCTGCAGGCCATCGCGTTCCACGGGCGAGGCGCGCGGCAGGCGGGCGGGCAGGTGACGGTCGGCGAGGAGCTGTACCGGCATACGTTCGAGTACTTCACGGCGCCTCGCACCGCGTCCGGCGAGGTGGCGGCGTTCGCGCAGGCGGCCGAGGTATGGGGACAGGCCAAGGCGAGAAGCGGCCTGTCGCGCACGGAGGACTCGACCGCGGGCGGCAGCGCGTCGGTGGGGCTCGGCATCGGCATGTTCTCGATCTCGGTCGGCGGGGGCGGCTTCTTCGGCGACGAGACGGTGCGCAAGAGCGTGTTCGACCTCAACGGCGATGGGATGCCCGACTTCCTGGAGGACAGCGGCGATGTCGGGCTCAACCTGCTTCGCGCGGCGTCCGGGAACCATGTGACGGCGGCGAGCGCGCTGGGCTTGTTCGACAGGGATCTCGGCCTGACGGACCGCTCGGGATGGAGCGTCTATGCGGGGCTGAACGTCGCGGCGCTGAGCGGCTCGGTGGGGTACACGCGGAGCAGCACGGAGGACGAGCAGATCGTCACGGACATCAACGGCGACGGCTACCCCGATCTGGTGTCGGGCGGCCCGCTCGGGGGCGTCTACGCCGCGCTCAACGACCGGCGAGGCCGCTTCGGGAGCAAGCAGCCGTGGGGCGCGCTCGACACGAGCGGCGCGCCGTCCGGCCGTCCCGACCTGGCCCAGGCGGCGCGCAAGGACCTGCATCCGGCCGATCCGCTGCTGCGCTGGATCGCGCCGTTCGAGGGAGACATCCGCATCGGCGGAGCGCTGCAGAAGCAGGAGGCGGGCGGCGATGGGGTGCGGGTGCAGATCGTGCGGAGCGGAGAGGAAGAGCCGCTCTTCGACGATGTGCTCGACGGGGACGAGCTGACTCCGTGCCTCCTTGGCGCGCATCGGTGCGGCGGCGATGTCCTCACGACACATGTGGCCGCGGGCGACCGGATCTACTTCCGGGTGAGCGCGGCGCCGGCGATCGACCCCGAGCGGCGCGTGGACACGGCGGCTGACCTGATCTCGTGGAGCCCGTCGATCACCTACGACGTGAGCGAGGCGCAGCTCGCGCAGGCGGGGCCGGACGGGGCGCCGATCCACCGCTTCGAGTACAGCCACGACCACCGGCTCGCGGGGCGCCCAGACGTGCCGTGGGTGGCGCCGGCCGACGGCAGCGTCCGGATCACGGGCGACCTCACGAAGTGGGCGACGAGCGATGAGCTGTGGGTGGAGATCGTGCGGGAGCGCGGCAGCGCCGCGGCGGAGTCGATCCTGGCGCCGCAGCACGTCGGCGCGGGCGCCGGCGGGCTCGGGCTGGGCGCGCTGCTTCCCGAGGCGATCCCGGTGCTCGCGGGCGATCGCCTCCGGTTCCGGGTGAAGGCGGAGCTGCCCGATGACCCGGCGCGCATCGCATGGAGCCCGGTGGTTCGCTACGAGGAGTACACACGCGTGGACCGGGCGACGGGCGCGCCGCGGCGCGGGCAAGTGCAGTGCAGCGCGCAGCCGAATGGCCGTACCGGCTGCACGCTGCACAACGATGGACCCGGGGACGGGCCGCTGCCGCTCGCGCTCATCGAGCAGCGGGCGCATGTGTCGATGCCTGTCGCGAGGTGGTCGCATGCGACGCGCCCGCGGCCGTGGATCGCGCCGAGCACGGGGACGGCGCGGCTCGAGGGATTGCTGCTCGTGCCGGGGACCTATACATTCACTCAGCCGTTGACCCTGGTCGTGCAGGGCGTGCATCGGCTGCTCTTCAAGCAGGCGTATTCCGCGCCGAGCGCTGCCGGGACGGCATTCCCCGTGGACATCGACCTGGAGGTCCAGGCCGGCGAGCCGATCTTCGTCACGGCCTTCGCGCAGGTGCCGCCCACGGGCGCCGCGCTGAACGCGACGATCGACGGGGAGCCGGTGTCGCTCGGCGTCTTCGCGCCCGAGGCGGCGGCGAGCGCCGGGTCAGAGGACCCGATGGCCGGCGGGTTCCATGGCTGGTCGGTCGGCTTCCTCGATGGAGATCGCGCGTTCTCGGAGGCGGACATCGCCTTTCCGACGCTCCACCCGGAGCGCGGCTTCACGCTCGCGGTGCCGCTGCCACAGGGGAGCGCGCCGGTGTGGGGCGCGGCCGCGTCGGAGGCGTTCGTCGGGGGCAGTTCGGTCAAACCGTCGATCGTGGGCAAGGTGAGGCGGGGAGACGGTCAGCTCGGCCGGCTGCGCAGCGCGGAGACGTGGAACGCGGAGATCAGCGCCAACCTCGGGCCACTGGGGGCGGGCTACAGCTTCGGCAGCACCACGTCGGACCTGGACCTCATCGACATCAACGGCGATCGATTGCCCGACAGCGTGACGCGCGAGGGCGCGGTGCTCAATACGGGGCGAGGGTTCGGGCCGCGGGACAGCTGGTCGCTGCCGGAGGCGCTGCGGCGGATCGAGCACCGTGCGATCCGGCTGGAAGGGAGCGCATCGGTCACTGTCGACAGCGAGATCCAGACGATCTCCAAGACCACGAGCGAGGGGCGCTTCGAGGGGTACCTGCACACGCAATTCCGCGTTGGGACGAGCTACGGCCTGTCTGCCACGCACGTGGATCTTGTGGACGTCAACGGCGACGGTCTGGTGGACCAGGTGACGCAGGATCCCCAGAGCGGGGTGATGAAGGTGGCGTTCAACCTGGGGCATCGGTTCTCGGGGCCGGCGCCGCTGGAGCGGGCGCGCTTCGAAAAGAGCGACTTCAACGCGGGGACGCTGCGCGAGACGCTCGGCGACATCTTGAGCGAGTTCACGGACGCGGCCGGGGTGGACGCTGTGCGGCTGGAGGACACGGGCGCGAACAGCGTCGGCGTCGGCGTGGACGCGACCGTGGCCGCCGCCGGCGCGGGGTACACGTACACGACGGCGCGGACGGTGGTGGACTTCGCGGACGTGAACGGCGACGGGCTGCCGGACAAGGTGATGAAGGACCCGGAAGAGCCGTGGTTCCGGGTGCAGCTCAACCTCGGGAGCCGGTTCGCGCCGGAGGAGTCCTGGCCCGCGGGGGCGTGGGGCGTGTCGATCGATCCGCCGGAGTACGCGTTCATGGGCGGGGGCGACGCGGTGAGCTTCCGCAGGTCGGAGAGCTACGAGGGCAGCTTCAAGGTCGATGTCTGCTACTTCGTGTGCGTCGGCGGGTCGGTGTTCTACTCGGAAGGCGCCGGCTCATCGCACCTCGCGTTCGAGGACATCGACGGCGATGGGCTTCAAGATCACGTGCTCAAGCGGGACGGCGACGCGACGGTGTACGCGCGGGTGAACGCGCTCGGCAAGACGAACCTCTTGCGGCGGGTGAGCCGGCCGCTCGGCGGGGGCATCGAGCTGGACTACCGGCGCGAGGGCAACCTGGTCGTGCCGAGCGAAGGGGCGCTCGGGGAGATGGATAGGGCACCTCAGGTCGACATGCCGTCGAGCCAGTGGGTGCTGAGCGAGGTGACGGTGCACGACGGCGTGGAGGGAGCGCCGGGGGTGTACGGGGTGCATGCGTACCGGACGAGCTTCGCGACGCACGCGGATGGGGTCTACGACCGGGAGGAGCGGGTCGAGCTCGGGTACGGGCTCGTGACGACGACGGCGCTCGGCGAGGATGGCGTCACGGCGATGTCGAGCGAGGACGTCGAGCATCTGAACCACGACGTCTACCGCCGCGGGTTGGTCGCGCGCTCGACGCTGCGCGACGGCGACGGGCTGCTCTATACGGTGAACGAGGTCGACTACGCGCCGCCGCCCCAGGGGCTGGAGCCCGGGATGGGCTGGTTCTTCCCCAGGGAGACGGAGAGGAGGAGCGCGTTCTACGAGGGGACGACCGACGACCCGAGCGCGCCGCACAAGAGCACGCGCGAGACAAGGGTCTTCGACGAGCTCGGCAACCTGATCGCGCTGCACGCCGACGGCGAGGCCGATACGCCGGACGACAACGTGCATCAGCGGGTGGAGTACACGGAGCCTGGCTCGGCTTACATCGTGAAGCCGGAGCTCGTCGAGACGACCGATGAGCAGGGTCGCGTGCTGCGCCGGCGAACGGCGACGTACTGGCCGGGGACGGGCGCGCTGCGGACGGTCACGAACGTCATCTCCGGCGGCAAACGGGCGGATGGGACGACTTACGCGAACGCGGAGGCCACGTGGAGCTATGTGTTCGACGATTTCGGCAACCTCGAGACATCGACCGACCCGAACAATTACAAGCTGACGTACAGCTATGATGAGGTGACGCACAGCTACCGCACGTGCGCGAGCGATAGCTTCGGCTACCGTTCGAACAGCGTGCCGAATCTGCTGTATGGCACGGTGGCGCAGGAGACCGACGTCAACGGGCACACGATGGTGCACCGGGTGGACGACTTCGGGCGGCTCACCGAGGTCTGGGCGCCGAGCGACCTGGCGGAGGACGGCGAGGACGCCGGGCCGGTCGGGTGCACGCCAACGACGGTGTACGATCCGGAAGCGCTCGTGGGCGAGGGCGAGCCGACGATCGGGTTCGAGTACGCGCTCCAGCCCGACCAGACCGCCGCGCTGCCGGCGTGGGCGAAGACGAGCCACAAGGACGTGGAGCACCCGGGCGATCCGATCGTGACGATGACGTTCGCGGATGGGCTGGGGCGCGTGCTGCAGACCAAGAAGGACCACGAGCGGGACACGGGCACGGGCACCGAGGTCGGGATGACGGTCAGCGGGGCGGTGGCGTTCGACGCGCTCGGCCGCGTGGTGGAGCAGGGGCAGCCGGGCTTCAGCGCGGAGCCGGACACGGCGTTCGTGAGCCTGGCGCTGCTGCGGCCGACGCTCACGCGTTACGACGCGGTCTCGCGTGTGCGGGAGGTCGCCATGCCGGACACGAGCGCGCTGGACGGTTACGCGCGGACGGCGATCGAGCACGACCTGGTGGCGCTGGAAGGACGGCTGCTCTTTCAGGAGATGGTGATCGACGCCAACGCGAAGATGCGGAACACGTACCGGGACGTGGGTGGGCGGATCGCGGCGGTGGAGGAGTTCAACCGGATCCAGGGGGTGGAGACGCGGATCGTGACGCGTTACCAGCACAGCCCCCTCGGGGAGCTCGTGCGGGTGACGGACGCGCGGAACAACGCGACAACGGCGACGTACGACTCGGTGGGCCGGATGGTGACGCTGGTGAGCCCCGACGCGGGCCGCACGGAGTGGCGCTACGATCTGGTCGGGAACCTTCGGGCGAAGCAGACGGCGGAGCTCGCGGCGCAGGGGCAGCTGATCCGGTACGAGTACGACTTCAACCGGCTGCGGAAGATCGACTATCCGGTGACGCAGGACGTTGTCTACACGTACGGCGAGCCGGACGACGCCGGGGATGAGCAAGGCAACCGAGCGGCGCGGCTGGTGGAGGAGACGAGCGCGGCGGGCAAGCGGAGCTTCCGTTACGATCGGTTCGGCAACACGGCGGAGCTGACCTCGGAGTTCCCGCGGCTGCGGGAGCCGCATAGGGGGCCGTACCAGGCGACGATGAAGTACGTGTTCGACGCGCTGGGACGGATGCAGGAGCTCCACTTCCCCGGCTCGGGCGAGGAGATCGTGCGCTACGGGTACGACCGCGGCGGCGCGGTGGTGTCGGTGGTCGGGGAGAACCAGCGCGTCAATCCGCAGCACCCGAGCGAGCCGAGGACGACGGAGTACCTGAGGCACATCGGGTACGATGAGTTCGGGCAGCGGGTGCGTGTGGTGGCGGGCAACGGGATCGAGACGAAGTACCGGTACGACGAGTCGACGCGGCGGATGACGGAGGTCAACGCCGACCACCAGAGCGCGCAGATGCGGTCGATGGGGCGATCGCCGAGGCCGTTCCAGCGGCTGCGCTACCGGTATGACCTCGTCGGCAACATCCGGGAGCTGAACAACGAGGTGCCTTTCGACGAGTCGCTGGGCGGGGCCGTCATGGTGGCGCGGACGCAGCAGCGGTTCGCGTACGACGACCTGAACCAGCTGACGGAGGCGTCGGGGATCTACCAGGAGCGGGGAAACGAGCAGCAGCGGTACACGCTGGGCGTCGACTACGACGTCCTCGGGAACGCGACGGCGAAGCGGCAGGAGGTCGCCCAGTACGGGCGGGTCGGGGGTAACAACTGGCAGATGCAGTATCCGATCCGGGAGAGGACGTACCGGAACGACTACCGTTACACCGGGCCGAGGCCACACGCAGCGAACCAGGTGGACGAGTACGTGCCGGCGGAGTCGCAGCCGCGGCTGAGGGAGCTGTTCTACGACGCGAACGGCAACCACAAGCAGTGGAAGTACCGGGGCAACCTGCAGCGCACGCTGAGCTGGGACGAGGACAACCGGCTGGTGTCGGTGAGCGAGAACGGGCAGGAGATGTCGCGGGCGCTGTACGACGGGGCGGGCGAGCGGCGGGTCCACCTGCACCGGGTCGCCGGGGAGGAGGAGACGGCGTACGTCGATCAGCACCTCGTGGTGCGCAACGGGGTGATCGCGACGAAGCACCTGTTCGCGGGGGAGACGCGGATCGCGAGCAAGATCGACGCGGACTACTACCAGAGGCCGCCGGTCTTGTACTACCACCCGGACCACCTCGGGAGCACGCAGTACGTCACCGACCAGGACCAGGCGCTGAGCCAGCACGTGGAGTACCTGCCGAGCGGGGAGCTGTGGGCGGATCAGACGGACTCGCGATACCAGAACAGGCAGCCGTACCTGTTCACCGGGAAGGAGCTCGACCTGTCGACGGGGCTCTACCACTACGGGGCGCGGAGCTATGAGCCACGGCTCGGGGTGTGGATGAGCCCGGATCCGATCCTCGACCAGTACATGCGAGGGGCGCCGAACGGTGGGGTGTACGAGCCGATTCACCTGGGGCTGTACACGTACACGCGTAACAATCCCCTGAGGTTCGTTGACCCGACCGGGATGAGTGAGACATGCGCCGGTGGCGGTTGCGAGTCGTATGCGGGAGCGTTGGACTCCGAGGCGCAGAGTGTCGATCCAGCCGCTACCGAATGCACCTCCGGCGGATGCATGAGCATGAGCCCTACGATCGCTCAGCTGAACGATATAAGCCGATCTCAGGTTGCGAGGGCGCACGCGGAACAGATCAGCAGGGCAGATGTGCCCATAGAGACCTCGCTGGTCGATCCGATTGACCTCGTGGGCGCTGGCGGCGGAATCAAAGTACTTTGGAAAGCAGGAAGTAGGGCGCTCACCAAATTGGCCACGCGGCAGACCTTAGCGAAAGCGGAAGCTCTGGCAGCAAGGGGAGCCGGCGGTTTGTGCTTCGCGGCCGGGACACCTGTACAGACCGAAGACGGGCTCAGGCCTATCGAGAAGGTTCGGCCAGGAGACGTTGTGTGGGCCCAGGACGAGGTCACTGGCGAGATAGCACTACGACGGGTCGTGCGCACTTTCGTAACGCCCGATCAACCCGTGGTCGAAGTCGTACTTGAAGACGATGACGGCCAGGCAGAGAGCATCCGCTCGACAGTCGAGCACCCGTTCTGGACACAGCGAGGTTGGGTAGGCGCACGGCAGCTCACTAGCCGCGATCGCGTACTTCAGCGTTCGGGGACGTGGTCGCGGGTAGTGACCGTCAGCGAGACCGGTGAGAGTGTCACCGTCTACAACTTCGAGGTGGAGCAGTTTCACACGTACTTCGTGGGCGAGCGTGGTGTGCTCGTGCACAACAACTCAGACATTTACGCCGCAGCGCGCCAGGCAATTGGGACGGTCTCCGGGAGCCTGTTCAAGCCTTTACAATGCGTGCAGTGCGCGAGTGCGATGGCTAATGCCTTGAAAGCTCGAGGAATTCCGGGGCAGGTACTGCAAATTCGTGCCAAGGCTGGCGAGTTCATTGCTAGCGATCTCGTCAAGTCGGGCACGACCAGCATCACCCGGAACGGCTACCACGAGGCCGTCCGCGTCGGGGACATCGTTTTCGATAACTTCTTTCCCGGAGGCGTTCCATATCAGACCTACGTAGACTCGCTGCACGCGATCGGTGGTGTGGCAATCAAAGCTGTTGGGTTTTGACTCGGAGGGAGAAGTGATGGGACTTGTGAATGTGATTGACGCGATTCGAAGGGATCCGGGGGAGTACCTCACCGAGGCGTGCGTGCTGGCCCTTGGAGCCTTTCTGTTTGGGTATCGTATGGTGAACGAAAATTGCGCTCCTGTTCTTCGCGAGCTGACACGGCGATTCGAAGGGGCCGATCAGGCAGACGCATGTACTCGAGCGTATCTGAGCGATCGGAACACCGAACGTGCCCTCCGACGCGTGCTAGAAGCTCTGGGCTCAATGCTTGCTGCAGAGCCGGCGTTGGCGGGTAGTCGGCCGGCGAATACGCAGCTCGGGTTTATGGAGCTCGTGCGCGACCCTATCGTGAGTGGGCGAACGGGAATGGTGTTCGCTGAGCCTACCGTTGATTGGTGCGCGAACTTCTGGAAAGGCTTCCTCGCAGGACTGGATGAGGTCGACCCGACTGCGGCTCTGCAGGAACGAGAACGCTTCGATGCCTTTGAACAATGGTTAGCTGAGCGTTACGCGCAGTCGGGCGCTTCCTGGTACGCGATGATCCGTGTGTTCGAGGGAGCTGACCTCAGCGGGCTTCGAGCCTTTGTTGCGCTATGGGAAGAGTTCAGGAAGTCCGTGCCAGGAGCGGAATGAGCCCATGCCGCAAGGCCCTGTGCCCATGACGCGTGAGACCGCTTTCCTCTCGAAATCTGTGTAGCGAGGGCGGAGAATGGACGCGACCCATGTCGACGCCTTCCCATGTCCGCTCGAACCATCATACCCTTATCCTAGCGGCGCGTGGCGCCGCTCCCTCCGCCAGTGCCGCCACGGTCGAGGCCGTGCCGAAGCTGGGCAAGCCAGCAGGGAGCCGGACACGACGTTCACGGCCGTGGAGATGCATCGGAGCAAGCACTTTGGGCACGATGTTCTGTCGCGGACGCGGCCGATCGAGGGGCTGGACCCCAAGGCGACGATGACGGGCGGGTACGCCAAGGCGCGCACCGAGCACGAGCTGGTGCAGCGCGACGGCAGCTGTGGTTCCAGGGAACGCTCATCGACGCGAACGGCAAGTCGCGGAACACCTACCGGGACGTGGGTGGGCGGATCGCGACGGTGGAGGAGTTCAACCGGATCAAGGGGGTGGAGACGCGGATCGTGACGCGTTACCAGCACAGCCCCCTCGGCGAGCTCGTACGGGTGACGGACGCGCGCAACAACGCGACGACGGCGACGTACGACTCGGTGGGCCGGATGGTGACGCTGGTGAGCCCCGACGCGGGCCGCACGGAGTGGCGCTACGATCTGGTCGGGAACCTTCGGGCGAAGCAGACGGCGGAGCTCGCGGCGCAGGGGCAGCTGATCCGGTACGAGTACGACTTCAACCGGCTGCGGAAGATCGACTATCCGGTGACGCAGGACGTTGTCTACACGTACGGCGAGCCGGACGACGCCGGGGATGAGCAAGGCAACCGAGCGGCGCGGCTGGTGGAGGAGACGAGCGCGGCGGGCAAGCGGAGCTTCCGTTACGATCGGTTCGGCAACACGGCGGAGCTGACCTCGGAGTTCCCGCGGCTGCGGGAGCCGCATAGGGGGCCGTACCAGGCGACGATGAAGTACGTGTTCGACGCGCTGGGACGGATGCAGGAGCTCCACTTCCCCGGCTCGGGCGAGGAGATCGTGCGCTACGGGTACGACCGCGGCGGCGCGGTGGTGTCGGTGGTCGGGGAGAACCAGCGCGTCAATCCGCAGCACCCGAGCGAGCCGAGGACGACGGAGTACCTGAGGCACATCGGGTACGATGAGTTCGGGCAGCGGGTGCGTGTGGTGGCGGGCAACGGGATCGAGACGAAGTACCGGTACGACGAGTCGACGCGGCGGATGACGGAGGTCAACGCCGACCACCAGAGCGCGCAGATGCGGTCGATGGGGCGATCGCCGAGGCCGTTCCAGCGGCTGCGCTACCGGTATGACCTCGTCGGCAACATCCGGGAGCTGAACAACGAGGTGCCTTTCGACGAGTCGCTGGGCGGGGCCGTCATGGTGGCGCGGACGCAGCAGCGGTTCGCGTACGACGACCTGAACCAGCTGACGGAGGCGTCGGGGATCTACCAGGAGCGGGGAAACGAGCAGCAGCGGTACACGCTGGGCGTCGACTACGACGTCCTCGGGAACGCGACGGCGAAGCGGCAGGAGGTCGCCCGGTACGGGCGGGTCGGGCCGGACAACTGGCAGATGCAGTATCCGATCCGGGAGAGGACGTACCGGAACGACTACCGTTACACCGGGCCGAGGCCACACGCAGCGAACCAGGTGGACGAGTACGTGCCGGCGGAGTCGCAGCCGCGGCTGAGGGAGCTGTTCTACGACGCGAACGGCAACCACAAGCAGTGGAAGTACCGGGGCAACCTGCAGCGCACGCTGAGCTGGGACGAGGACAACCGGCTGGTGTCGGTGAGCGAGAACGGGCAGGAGATGTCGCGGGCGCTGTACGACGGTGCGGGCGAGCGGCGGGTGCATCGGCACGGGGCCGCCGGGGAGGAGGAGACGGCGTACGTCGATCAGCACCTCGTGGTGCGCAACGGGGTGATCGCGACGAAGCACCTGTTCGCGGGGGAGACGCGGATCGCGAGCAAGATTGACGCGGACTACTACCAGATGCCGCCGGTCTTGTACTACCACCCGGACCACCTCGGGAGCACGCAGTACGTCACCGACCAGGACCAGGCGCTGAGCCAGCACGTCGAGTACCTGCCGAGCGGGGAGCTGTGGGCGGACCAGACGGACTCGCGGTTCCAGAACCGGCAGCCGTACCTGTTCACCGGGAAGGAGCTCGACCTGTCGACGGGGCTCTACCACTACGGGGCGCGGAGCTATGAGCCACGGCTCGGGGTGTGGATGAGCCCGGATCCGGTGCTGGCGGAGTACATGGCCGGCCGGATCAACGGCGGTGTGTACAGGCCGATCAACCTGGGTCTGTACACGTACGCGTGGAACAACCCCGTCGTCCTCATCGACCCGGACGGGCGCCTTACGACGCGAGCGATAGCCGAGGCGTTTGTGAAGAGCACGGCGGTCGTCGGGACGGCGCTCTCGGTGCCCGCCGCCGCTGCCGTGGCCGAGCCGACGCCTGTCGGAGAGATTGTCGTTGCGGGGGCGTTCGTTGTAGGGTCTATCGGCTACGCGGGCTATCTGATCTTTGATGCTGCCGCGAATGGAGAGCCGCCCAAGCCACCTGAGTCGTTCCCCATCCCCGAGGACACGCCCGAGGACGTCGCGGCGCCGCCGCCGGCTGCGGGAGGGGGCGGGGCGAAGGATCCTCCCAAGCCGCCTGCGCCGCCTGCGGCGGAGCCGCCGAAGAAGCCGGCCGCAAGCGGGGGACCATCCGTTGACGCTCTCTCGAAAGCAGGGCAGGCGTTAGACCCGGCCGATAAGGCAGGACTACTGACGAGGGCTGGGCGGGCACTGCAAAAGCATCGGACCGGCAGGAGGCCTGGGAGCACGAAGTTTCCTGGCGCCAAGGGGCCACCCGAAAACTGGAACAAGGCTGGACAGGATCAGTTGGATGACATACTGACCAGCCCAGGGTCAACAACAAAGCCCCTCGGTCGAGGAGGCTGGCAGGTCAGCGCGCCTGATGGAAGAGGTGCTCGGTTCAATTCGGACGGCTCCTTCGGTGGTTTCGTGGAATAGTACTAGGTGAGGCAGATGTCACCCGAGATGCTCTGGAACCGTGTGCGGCAGTGCTTTGAGACCAATGATGGCTCTCTTCCAACCGTCGAGCTTCAGAACCTAACAAACGGTGAAGTCGCGGACCTGTATTTGTCGATTCGACGCGGGTCCCGTGTTGTCAGTCGAGATGCGACATTCTGGGACGCGCAGGCAACAACAGAACGTGGACTGGACGAGGTGCCCAATGCCGCTCTGCTGGTTAGCACCGGCCAAGCATCACCCTTCCACTTCGCAATCGAGGGAGCTAGCGCTTGCGAAGTCATCATTCCGTGTCTCGGCGTTCACGTCTTTCAGGACACTATCGCGTTCGACTACCGCATGGGAGCAGAGTGGGGTGGGCAGCAGGTATTCGCGCTCTTTTCATGGCTGGAGCATCTGCTGTCAAGGACACGTGCAGGGGTTCTCGCTCCCAGTGCGAACGAGGGACCTCCGGACCCGGAAGCGTTCATGCTCGCGTGGAAGCTCTTCCGAGAGTGGAGCGCCGGTGGAGTAGACAGGGAGTGACCCATGCGTGCGACACCCTCGCGTTCGTCAAGCGCCGGGCCTGGACCGTCGCGGACACCTTCGTGACCGGCGGTAACAGCCCAGTGAAACTTTTTAGCCTCACTCGATGTCCTCTTCGTGAAAGCCACCCGCTACCTCCGTGGCTCGACGATCGACCAAAGCACGGACAACCAACTCCCTGATCTCGAAGCCTTGGCGTCTCGCAGCCGAACGCCCAGTCCATGCGCCGTCGACCTACCCGCTGGCTGGTCGAGCGTTATGCCCAGTCGGGCGCTTCCTGGTATGCGATGATTCGTACGAGAGATCCAGGTTGCTCGCAGCTGGCGCCTCCGGCTCCTCCGAGAGCGGCTCCCCGCAGCGGGCGCAGCGCGGGTTGAACGGCGAGTCGTTCGCGCTGCAGCGCAGGAAAACGACCGCGCTCTCCCCCGCGATCACGGGGCGCTCGTACCACGCCCAGGCGCCGGCTGCCCTCGGCGTGGCGGCCTGAGGTCCCGATCCGAACCTCGCCTCTGCGTGGGCGCGGCGCGTTCGTGCTGGAAGAGCAGAGATCCGTCGCGCTGGAGCTCCGCATCCTGGCGCGATGCCCCACTCGCCCTGTCTCTGTCGAGGAGACACCTGGTCCTCCCGGGGCGACACCTCGCTCGGGACGACGGGCTCGCGAGGGGGCCGGAAGAAGCGCACTTCCCGCTCCTGCGCATCGACGAACCGCGAGGGCGGGCGCGTCCCTGCCCCGGCACGTGTGTTGCTGAAGGCGGAAGAGCGAAGCGTTGCTGAAGAGGCCCGCTGAACGCCCTCCGAAGACCGGGGGCGCGAGCGCGCACCAGAGCAGCAACCGATGCGTGTCCCCTTCGCGCGCCACCGCGGCGGGCGAAGCGAAAAGGAGGGTAGCGATATGATGATTGAATCGATGACTCAAGAGCATGTTCGTCTACGGCGCTTGCTGTATCCCTTGCTGGCGGCGTCGCTGGCCGCCTGCGCGGCCGACCCCGGCGGGGCGGGCGACTTCGAGGAGACGGCTGAGGTCGCATCGCCGATCGTCGACCCGACGCCTGCGGGGCCCGGCGATCTGCTCGCGATGGTGAAGGTGTCGAGCTCGCAGGGGAGCTGCTCGGGCATGGTCATCGCCGCGGACACGGTCCTCACCGCCGCGCATTGCTTCTGCGAGGAGGGCTACGTCGGCGACAACGGCTGCTCCACGGACGCGACGGTGACCTTTCGCCCCGACCCGGCCACCCCGGGCGCGCGCCCGCGCGTGCTGAGCGGCGTGGCCAAGATCCAGCCGGACTACAACCCGTCATGGACCGAGAGGCAGATCGAGCATGACGTCGCGGTCATCAAGCTGAATGGCGTCGCGCCGGCGCACGTGAAGCCCTTCGTCGTGGCCAACGATCACCCCGCAGAGGGCTCGAGGGTCACGATCGCCGGCTTCGGGCGCACGGGCGCCGATTGCAGCACCCCCTTCGGCACGCTGAACTTCGACGCCGCCGAGGTCGGCGGGTACGAGGACGGCCACGACATCCTGCGCTTCAACGACCAGGTCCTTTGCGGTGGTGACTCGGGCGGGGCCGTCTTGAACGTCGAGGCGAGCCGGCTCTACGCCGTCCACTCGATGAACACGTGGACGGTGAGCCACGGCTGGGTCAGCAAGGGGGTCACGACAGGCTCCGAGTTCGACTGGATCAAATCGCACATGTGCCCGTCGTCACCCTCGAACGAGTGCAGCGGCCACGGCGACACGTGCTCCTGCTCGGCCAGCACGAGCTTGCTGTGGCGGCACACCAATGGCCAGGTGGCCATCTGGTTCATGGAGGGCGGCGACATCGTCGGCGAGGCCTACCCCGGCGGCCAGGACCCGAGCCTCTCCTGGAAGATCCAGGGCTCCGGAGACTTCGACGGCGACGGCCAGAGCGACGTGCTCTGGCGACACACCAATGGTCAGGTCGCCATCTGGTTCATGGATGGCGGAGCCGTCGTCGGTCAAGCGTACCCCGGCGGCCAGGACCCGAGCCTCTTCTGGAAGGTGGCTGGCGTCGGCGATTTCGACGGCGACGGGCGCTCGGACGTCCTGTGGCGCGACGCCAACGGCCAGCTCGCCATCTGGTTCAAGGGCGACGCCGCTCAGGCCGCCTATCCCGGCTACAACAACCAGCCCGCGCCGGTCGACAACGCGTGGAAGGTGCAGGGCATCGGCGACTTCGACGGTGATGCGCGCTCGGACATCCTGTGGCGAAACACGAACGGCCAGGTCGCCCTCTGGTTCATGTCGGGCGGGACGCGGGTGGGCGAGGCCTACCCCGGCGGCCAGGACCCGAGCCTCTTCTGGAAGGTGCAGGCCATCGGCGACTTCGACGGCAACCTGCGCTCGGACATCCTGTGGCGGGACGAAAGTGGCCAGCTCGCCATCTGGTTCGGCGGCGAGCAGGGCTTCGACTCGCCCTCGTACAACAACGCGCACGGGCCCGGCGACCTCGCATGGCAGGTGCAGGGCGTCGGCGACTTCGATCACGATCGCCGCGACGACATCGTCTGGCGGCACACGAACGGCCAGGTCGGCATCTGGCTGATGCACGGCGCGCACTTCGTCGGCGACCTGTACCCGCGCCAGGTCGACAGCGGCTGGGCGATCAAGGGCATGCTCCACGACGCCGGGCGGTGAGCTGTCGAGGAGGGGCCCTCGGTCGCCCGGGGCCCCTCTTACAGGTGGGCGCCGCCGACGAGATCGTCGATCTCACCGGGCGCAAATCCCACCAGATCCGGCTCGGCCGAGAGCGCCACGCCGAACCGATCGAGCACGCCGCGCCGCACGCGCCGCGCCAGGCCGAGCAGCTCCTCCGCCGTGGCGCCGCCGCGGTTCACCAGCGCGAGCGTGTGGCGCGTCGAGATGCCCGCGGCGCCGTGGCGTGTCCCCTTCGCGAAGCCGGCGCGCTCGATCAGCCAGGCAGCGGACAGCTTCACCCGGCCGCCGTCCGCCGGATACCGCGGGATCGCCTCGCCGGGCGCGAGCACGCCCGCTGCCTCGATGCGTGCGAGGACGCCGGCGGCGGCGCCGGGAGCGAGCGTCGGGTTCATGAAGAACGACCCCGCGCTCCGGCCGTTCTCGTCCGCCGGATCGAGCACCATCGACTTGCCGCGGCGGAGCGCGATCACCGCGCTCCGCACCTCGCCGAGCGGCGGCGCGGCGCCCCCCGCAGGCGCGGCGAGCGCCCGCTGGAGCTCGGGGTAGCGCACCGTCGCGGCGCCCCCCGGGCGCAGCGCGAACGTGACGGCCGTGATGACGTACCGCCCGCGCCACGCGCGCTTGAACCGGCTGTCACGGTAGCCGAAGCCGCACTCGGCACCGGCGATGACCACGGCCGCCCCCGTCGTGCGATCGATCGCCCGGACCTCGACGATCGTCTCCGCGACCTCCTGGCCGTACGCGCCCACGTTCTGGATCGGCGTCGCGCCGACGTCGCCCGGGATGCCCGACAGGCACTCGACGCCCGCCCAGCCCTCGGCGACCGAGCGCGCCACGAGGTCGTCCCACGCCTCGCCCGCCCCCGCGCGCACGAGGGCGCGCCCGGCCTCCGCACCGCCGCCGATCTCCCCGCTGCTGGCCTCCCCGCCGCCCTCCTCCCCGCGCCCGCGCAGCAGCTCGATCCCGCGGACGCGCACGCGCAGCACCAGCGCGTCGACGCCCCGGTCGGCGACCAGCAGGTTCGAGCCGCCGCCTAGCACGAAGAGCGGCACGCCGCGGGCCTCGGCGAAGCGGAACGCCTCGACCACCGCGGCCTCGCCGTCGGCCTCGGCGAAGTAGCGCGCCGGCCCGCCCACGCCGAGCGTCGTGAGCGGGGCCAGCGGGACCGACTCGCGGACGTCGAGGCTCACGGCTTCTTCTCCGGCGCCTGCGGCCGCTTCTCCGGCGCCTGCGGCCGCGCGCCGCCGGCAGCGCCCGGCCCCTGCGCGGCGCCGGCTTGCCGCGCCGGCGCCGCCGGCCGCGCCACCCGGATGCCCGCCATGAAGCCGCTGTCGACCGCCTGCACCCGCTCGACGAACGCCTTGTACTCGTCGATCGACACCGTCCCCGTCGGCAAGCTCAGCGCGAAGTCCTCCTCGATCGCCGCGCCGTAGCTGCCCTTGCGCGACGCCGCGAGCCCCGCGTGCTCGACGCGCACGCCCTCGGGCGCGCGCGTGACCGCGTAGCCCTCGGGCAGCTCGATCCTGCGGCGCACGTGGTACTGGAGCGCGGTCTCGATCGCGAGCGCGCTCTTGCGGGCCCCCCGCGAGGCGTACGAGGCGCCGAGCGTGCTCGTGTACGCGCGCGGGAACACGAGGTGCACCGGCTCGAGCCCCGGCAGCGTCCACGCCGCGGCGTCCTTGCCCACCGGCTGCGCGAAGCCGTGGATCGTCACGGCGGCGCGGAGCGCGACCTCCCACGAGCCCTCCGTCGACGAGACGACAACGTCCTCGACGTCGGCCCACGGGAGCCAGCCGAGCACGACGCCCCGGAGCATCTCGCGCCGCGCCGTGCCCACCACGGTCTCGAACGCCTCCGAGAGCGCCTGCGCCGCCCGCCCGTGCAGCAGGATCGTGAACGTTCCCGTGGCGTTACCCTGCACGTCGACCGCCAGCCGGAGGTCGACCTCGTCGCCGGTCTCGCCGCTCGTCCCGGCCACGGTGACGAGCTCGCCGCCCGGCAGCATGGCGGCGCGGCCGCGCAGCTCGGGGCTGATGCGGCCGGGGGGCAGCGGCGGGCCCTCGACGTCGGCGTCGATCCACACGTCGCCGCCCGGAAGGCGGGCGATCACGAGCGGGTGGCGGAAGCGCCCCGCGTGCGGCGGGAAGTCCGCCGACGAGCTGAACGGCTCGGTCTCGGCGATGGCGAGATCGGCGCGCACGCCGAGCTCGCGCAGCGCGCGGTAGACGACCCACGAGCGGCTGCCCTGGCCGAGCTCGATCATCGCGCGCGCCGTCGTGCGCTGCGGGCCGCCGCCGAGGAGCGCCGCCATGTCCGAGAGCTCGGCGCCGCCGGCGACCTTGATCGCCTTGCCCGCGGCCGCGACGACGCGCTCGAGCAGCGCGGGCGACGGCGTGCGGTCGGCGCCCGCGGCCTCCCGCGCCCAGCGGGTCATGTACGGATCGCGGTCCTCGAGCGCGCGGATGTTCTCGTCGAGCGCCGCGGCCACGTGGTCCCAGGTCTGCGTCCCCAGGCTGACGCCGACGCCCATCTCCACGCGAGGCACGCCGTCCTCCATGCGCCGCGGCGGCTGGTCCTTGATGCGCCAGACGCTGACGGTGGAGGCGCCCTCGGCGCGCTGCTCCGCGGCGCCGAGCAGCGGGTGCGACCAGAGCGCGAGCCGGAGCGACGTCGGGCGGCTGACCTCGATCGTCGCCTCGCGGACGCTCGTGCGCTCGGGGAGCAGGTCCCACGTGTCGATGACGAGCTGGCCGCCGTCGCCCGGCAGCGCGTGGCCCTCGGTGACCTGCTCGATGTAGTCGCCCTGCTCGAGCTGGGAGAGGTCGCTCTGGTCCTGCGCGGCGTTCGACGCCGCGTCGGGCGCGAGGATGCGGCCGTCGCGCTTGTGGATGCGGCGGCGCAGGAGGCGCGGCATGGCGCGGCCCTCGATGAGCGGGCCGTAGGTGGCCGCGCCCTGGGCCACGTCCGTGGTGCCGGAGACGCGGCGGAGGTCGTATGTGACGTAGTGGACGAGCCCGTCGGGCGAGATCGTGAACCGCTCGACGTGGCGGAGCACCGCGGGTCGCGGCGCCGGGGAGGAACGCCTTCTTCTGGTCCTCCAGCACGAGCTTGCGGCCCTCGGCTTCGAGCGCCGGCGCCGGGTCCGGCGCGAGGCCGAGGGCGCGGGTGATGGGGCCGATCCCGGCGGGGGTGTCGCGCGCCGTCGCGCGGTCGCGGGCGAGGCGGCCCCGCACGGCGCGGGCGTCGCCGCGGCCGGCGGCGAGGCCGAGCGCCTCGAGCATCGCCCGCTGCCCCGGCGGCATGGCATCGTAGACGGCGAGCGCGCCGCGCAGGTCGCCGCGGGCGACGCGCTCGCGGAGCTCGACCTCGCGCAGGGCGTCCGGCGCGCGGCGGAGCCGGCGCAGCCGCTTGATCTCGGCGAGGACCGCGTCGCGGTCGCTCGCGTCGAGGAGCGCGCCGAGGCACGCGGCGCTCGAGCGATCGAGCCCGCCCTCGCAGGCGGCCTTCACCGCGTCGACGCCGGCGCGGCCGTGGATGCGGTCGTCGACGACGGCGAGCAGCGTCGAGCCGGGCGCGGCCGCGGCGAGCTTCGCGTAGGCGGCCTCGGCGACGTCGGTGACGTTCGCGCGGCGGGCGACCACCGCGAGCTCCGCGAGGACCATGCGATCGGCGTCGGCGACGGCGGGCGCGCTCGGGCCGGCCGGCCCCGGTGGCGCGACCCGGACGCCGAGCTCGCGGAGGGCGTCCATGGTGCCCTCGCCCCGGCCGCCGCGGCGCTCGGCGAGCTCCGCCTTGTAGAGGCGCGCCTCCCAGGACGCGGGCCACGCGGCGAGCACGCGATCGACGGCGGCGCGGGTGCGCTCGACGACCTCGGCCTCGGGGAGATCGCCCACGCGGCGGATGGCCCTCGCGTAGAGCAGGTCGAGGCGCGGCGAGCGCGGCGCGGCGGTGGCCGGAGGCGGCGCGGAGGCCGGCGGGCGCGCGTCGCTCTGGCGGAGGCCGCCGTCGCCGTCCGGGTCGAGGAGGTGCTCGGCCGCGCGCGCGTCGCCGAGCGCGAGCAGGGCCGCGGCCGCGACCTCGACGCTCGCCGCGCCCGGGCGCTGGTCCGCGGCGCCGCGCGACGCCGGGGCCGGCGCCAGGCTGACGGCGGCGGGGCGGGACGCGGACGCGGTCGCGGCGGCGCCGGGGCGCGGCGCGCGGGCGCGGAGCGGCAGGCCGTTCTCGCCCCACGCGGTGAGCTCGATGGCGTCGCCGTCGCCCTTCTGCGCCACGCGCACGACGACGCGCAGCGTCCCCGGCTGGGCCTCGACCGTCGCGAGGCGCGTGACCTGCGCGCCGCCGGCCGCGTAGTCGCGCTGGAGGGCGGGCACGCCGCCCACCTCGAGCACGGCGGCGGACGACGAGGCGAGCGCGAGGCTCACCCGCTGGGCGATCGGGTTGTGGAGGTCGACGACCACGGCGCGCGTCCCCTGGAGGGCGCTCACCGCGTCGATGTCGATGGCGCACGCGTCGGCGCGGACGACGATGGGCGAGGCGCTCTGCGCGAACGGCGCGAGCCCCGGGTAGGCCCTGGCGAGCGGCGCGCCCGGCGCGGAGCTCACGGGGGACGGCCGGGCGAGGCCGTGGAGGGGCGCCGCGTCGAGCGGGCCGACGAGGGCGGCCTCGCCCGCGCAGCCGCGGCGCGCGCTCCAGGTCGCCGCCGCGGCCTCGTCGCCGACGAACAGGGCGATGCGGTGGAGGGCGCTCGCGAGCGCGCCGCGCACGAACGGCATCTCCGGCGCGCCGCGGCCGTCGACGTCCGCGAATGCCCAGGCGCGCTGGAGCCGGCGGGCGACCTCGGGGAGCGCCTCGCGCGAGCGGAAGGCGATGGCCGCGGCATCGGGATCGGGGCCGCCCGCGGTGCCGGCGCCGAAGACGAGCGCGTCGAGCGACGCGATCACGGTGGCGAGGGCGCCGCCTTCGCTCGGCGCCCCGACGGCGCGGTCGAGGGCGTCGAGGTACGGCGCGGCCGCGGCGGAGCTCGTGATCTCGGCCTCCAGCGCGGCGGAGAACGCGGCGGGGAGCGGCGCGTCGGCGGGGAGCGGCGATGCGGCGCCCCGAGGGGCGCACGCGGCGGGCGCGGCGGCGGCGAGCGCGAGGGGGAGCGCCAGGGCGGCGCGGCGAGCGACGAGGAGGCGGCGGCGAGCGACGGGGGGGCGCTCGGCGAGGCGAGGGCTCCCGGGGCGCTCGCCGCCGCTCCTGGGGCTGCGGGGGTGGGTGGTCACGATCGGCGTCTCCACGGCGCCGCGCGCGCGGTGCCTGTCCGCCGTTCCTTACGGGCCTGGGATTGCCGACGCAAAGGTGAACTTCCGCAGGCCACCGCGATCTACCCGACCTCCGAGGCCCGCCTCGCGTCCTGGGCCTCAGCGCCCGCCGCTTCCCGGGAGCCTCGGCGCCGCGCCCCCGGGGGCGCGCGGCGGCGCGCCGTTCGGCGCCGCGCCGTCCGCTGCCACGCGCCGCATGCAGAGCTTCAGGCCCGCGCGGAGGTTTCCGACGGTCGCGATGCCCGACAGATCGAGCCCGAGCGAGACCATCGTCTGCGCCACGTTGGGCCGGATGCCCGTGATGACCCCCTCGGCGCCCAGGAGCCGGATGGCGCGGATGAGCTCGACGAGATAACTCGCTGTTTTCGTGTCGACGACCTCGACGCCGGTGAGGTCGAGGATCGCGAAGCGGGCCCGCTTGTCCACGATGGCGGCCAGGAGGTCGTCCATCACGTCGGCGGCCCTCCTGCTGTCGACGACGCCTACCATCGGGAGGGTCAGCACGCTGTCCCAGACCTCGATGATCGGCGTCGACAGATCGCGGATCACCTGTTGCTGGCGCTCGATGAGCTCGAGCCGCGCCCTCAGCTCGGTTTCCCTGAGCAACGCCTCCGTGGCGTCGAGCGTGAAGCTGACCGCGCCGTTGCGCTCCCCGCGCTCGTCGGTCAGCGGGATGAGCCACGTCTCCCAGGCCATCCCGAACGCCTCGACGCGGGTGCGGACGAACTCGCCCCGGACCGCCCTTCGCATTGGCTCCATGTCCATCGGCGCGGGAGGCTCGTCGAACACGTTCAGTCCGACGAACTGGCCCGGCCTGAGGCCGAGGGACTGGAGCGTCTTGCCCTCGTGGAAGGTGGTGACTCCATCCCGATCCATCCGGGTCACGGCCGTATCCACGGTGCCGAGGATGGCCCGGAGGATCATGTCGCCCTCCTTGAACTTCTCGACGGCCTTGACCTGCTCCGTGACGTCCTGCCCGAAGCAGAGCAGCCGGATCGGCTCGCCGCCGTCGTCGAGCACGGGCGCATACCGCCACTCGCACACGACGGCGCGCCCGTCCTTGCGGGCATGGGTGAAGCGGTGCGGGGCGCTCTCCTGCCCGAGCGAACGCCCGAAGGTCCTGGCGTCCGGCTCGCTCACGATCGTGTCCGCGAGGCGGCGGCCCACCGCTTCGTCAGCGGTATATCCAAAGATGCGTTCTGCCTCGGCGTTCCACTCGGCGACCACGAGCTCGTCGAGGTTCCCCGCGCACTCGATCACGGCGAAAGGCGCGCTCCGGACAGCCCTCATGTAGCTCGCGGCGAGGCCCGGGGAACCGGGAGCGTTCACGGTGCTCATCATCTTTCGTGCAAGGTAAACTGGGCCGGCTGTCGGTGTCGAGGACGACCGACCGGAGGAGGGCAAGACGGACGAGGGGTAAGCCGAGCTTGTGAGATGAACTTCGTTGGGACGCCCTGCGGGGTCGAGCCCTTCGAGGCAACGCTCTGGAAGCGGGTCCACGGCCACGACCTCCGGCATCGGTTCGCCACGCACCTCCACGAGGCTGGTCAGGAGTCGCGGACGATCGAGGGGCTGCTCGGGCACCGGCACGTCGCTAGGCCGATCCTCTGCACGCACGTCCTGGATCACGACGGCTGGGTGTGAAGAGCCCTTTCCATCGGATGAGGTCGGGGACGAGGAGCCGCCCCACGTCCATCCATCCATCCGTCCTCCTCGCGAACCCAGCCTGGCGTGCTCATCCGTGAACGGTTACATTCAACAGGACGAGGAGGCGCTGCGTCTTCAATGAGACCGATCGACTACCGCACGGGTGATGCGACCGATCCCGTCGGAGAGGGGGCCGGGGATCGACGCCAAGCAGATGAAGCTCGTACGCACCGAAGACAGCCATGTGATGGCGATCGAGAAATGGTTCCCCGATCGACGAAGCTGCCAGATCTGGGGTGGTCCGCGGTTCAGGTTCCCGTTCACGGACGGCACCAACTGCGCCTGTGTGCCCAGTGAGGCGCCGCGAACGTGACGCACTCGGGGAGCACATGGTAGTCGACCTCACGAAACAAGAAATCCAAGCCTTGTGCGCTTTCGCGCTTGAGTCCTTCAAGGGCGTGCTCCCCCCAGAGCGCTTCCGTGATGCGCACGACTGGGTTCACCGGTACGGGGAGTGGGGGCTCGCCATGGAGTTCGTCATCGACTGGGTCGGCGACCTCGATCTCCCGGTCGACCAAGCGCAATTCGACGCCATCGAGCGCGCCATGGACGCAATGGGATGGGCCGAGAGCTCGAGGATGAAGTGGCTCCGTGGATATTTCGCGGCGTTCAAATCGCGGAATTCTCGTGAGGGTGAGTCCGCATGAAGCTTCACAAGCGCCATGCTCGTGCGTGGCGCCCTACAGGAGGAAAGCCAATTGCATGAGCTCCATTTCCGCCGTGCCCATTCCGAGGACGCGGCTCGCCTTCAGGACATCCGGCGCGCGGCCTTCGCGCCCGTGTTCGCGTCGTTCCGCTCGATTCTCGGCGACGATCTCTACGAGCTGGCGCAGCGGCGAGACGACGAAGCGCACGAGGGGCTGCTGACGTCGCTGATGGCGGCCGACTCGGGCTGGGAGCTGTACGTCGCGCAATCCGGCGACGAGGTCGTCGGCTTCGTGGCGCTTCGGCTCGCTCCGGAGACGCTTGTCGGCGAGATCGGCCTCAATGCCGTCGACCCCGCGCAGGCCGGCAAGGGGATCGGCACGGCGATGTACGAGTTCGCGGCGGCGCGCCTGAAGCAGGCTGGGATGAAGGTCGCCACCGTCGGCACCGGCGGCGATCCGAGCCACGCTCCGGCGCGACGCGCGTACCGGAAGGCGGGGTTCGACATCGAGATCCCCAGCGTGTGGATGTACCGCAAGCTCTGATCTCGCCAGCATGGGTGATCGCATGAAGACCTACAAGAAGGCTGATTTTCCGGTCGCGAACGTCCGGCGCTTCCTGGAGCCGGGTCCTGTGGTGCTGGTGAGTTCTGCGCACAAGGGCCGGCGGAACATCATGACGATGGGCTGGCACATGGTGATGATGCAGGAGCCGTCCCTCGTGGGGTGCTTCATCTGGGACCAGAACGATAGCCATGAGATGGTCCGGCGCAGCAAAGAGTGCGTGATCAACGTGCCCACCGTCGATCTCGTGCGCGTCGTCATCGGGATAGGGAACAGCCACGGGTCCGAGGTCGACAAGTTCGAGCAGTTCGGGCTCACCGCCGTCGAGGCGACGAAGGTCGGCGCGCCCCTCATCGCCGAGTGTTATGCGAGCTTCGAGTGCAAGCTCGTCGACACGAGCGCCGTCAAGCGCTTCAGCCTGTTCGTCTTCGAGGTGGTGAAGGCGCACGTCGCGACATCGCCGCGCTATCCGACGACCGTCCACTACCGCGGCGACGGGGTGTTCATGGTGTCCGGTCGCAATGTCAGCTACCGGAGGCTCTTCAAACCGGAGAACCTGTAGCCGGGGCGCTCGATCCGCCGTCGTCATGGACGATCGCCCAGCCGAACTCGGGTGCGAGCGCGCCGGTCGTGGCTTCCTGCGTGACGCCGAAGAGCCCTGCGACGAAGCGCAACGGGTGCTCCGTGCCGTCGCGCACATCGACGAACCTGACGGGGGCGCTGGAGATCGAGCTCGGGATCTGCAGGAGGCTCGGTCCCTCGGGCTTGAAACTCCAGTCCGTGCGCTTCTCCGCGGCGCGCAGCGCCTGCTCCCACCGGCCGAAGTACGGGTTCGGCTCGATGCGCTCGCCGTTCCGATCGAACGTCTTGAGGTACGGAAAGAGGACGAGGATCCAGCCGGTCAGCTCGCTCGGCCCGGAGCCGCTCTGGTAGCGGAAGAACGAGCGCCAGAAGCCTGGGTCGACGTGCCCCTCGGCGGTGCGGACGACCTCGTCGAGCACCGGGAGGAGCGCGTCGGTCCAGGCCTCGAGGCCGAACTCGGACAGCATCGCGGCGCGCCGGCGAACGCTCTTCCAGTCGTCGGCGCTGCCCAGCAGCGTGATCGCAGGGATGCCGCAACCACAGAGCATCTCGTACTCGAAGTAAGGCTGAAACGCGTCCATGAGGACGACCTCCGAGGCGGCGCGCTCCACGGCGCCGGTCGTCGAGAAGTCGGCCACGATCAGGTCGCGCAGGCGGCCGACGTGCGCGGCGATCTGCTCCGAGAACGCGGTGAACGCCTCGGGCCATGGATTGGGCTGGCCCAGGAAGAAGTCGGGCCGAACGATGACGAGCTTCTCTTTCCCCTGATGACGGACGAACCGCCCGCGCAGCGCTTCGGCGTTCAGCGCGACATGGTGGGCGAACCCCTGCGCGAGGCAGAGCCACACGGCATCCGGCGACAGAACCAGCGGGTGGTGAAGGTAAAACGCGTCGTGCGCCGCCTGCGCGAGCGCGTGGGCGTCGGTCGCGGAGACGAGCGGCGCGTCGCTCGACGAGAACGCCTCGACGCGCACCACGGGAGGTCGCGGCCTGCCCCAGAGCATTCGCCGCTGCCCCGGCGCGGCTCGCTCACCCCCGCCGAGCAGGCTCGGGATGGCCTTGGCGCGATCGAGCACCTGCATGAGCTGCTGCGGCCGATCGACATCGGACACGGCGAAGGTGATTGACATCGATGCATCCTACCCTGCGCGTCGACGACACCGCCACGTCGAGACGCTCCCGCCGGATAGAGAGCTGAACCACCTCTTGCGATGTGCCGGCCAACCCGCCGACAGAACCGAGAAATCAACGTCCCCGTCGGGAATTCCCCCCAGGACGGCTCGGTAGAAGCCCTGTCCGCGCTTGCAAGAAAGTGGACCGCCCGGCGAAGGTTCTGCTAGGGGGGGTCTATCATGATCATCGCGCTCACCGGACAGAAAGGTGGGATCGGCAAGAGCACCACGGCCGTGAGCCTCGCCGTGGCCGCGCTGGCGAGCGGCCGGCGTGTGCTGCTCGTCGACGCCGATCCCCAGGGGACCGTCCGCACGTGGGGCGACGTGGCCGCCGAGGCGGGGCACGATACGCCGACCGTCATGGCCATGGGCGCCTCGATGCACAAGCCGGGACAGCTGCCGGAAGTCGCCGCCGCGTACGACCTCACCATCATCGACTGTCCGCCACGCCACGGCGAGATCGCGCGATCGGCGCTGATGGTCGCCGACATCGCCGTCTACCCCTGCGGCCCCACGGCCGCGGACGCCTGGGCCCTCACCGCCGCGCTCGAGGTGTTCCGCGAGGCCGCCGCGCTGCGGAGCGCGCTCAAGGGCTGCATCCTCATCACGCGCAAGCAAGGCCGCACGGCGCTCGGCAAATCGGCGCGCGCGGTGCTCGAGACGTCGGGCCTGCCGGTGCTCTCCACGGAGCTCGGCTATCGCATCGCCTACCAGGAGTCCCTCGCCTGCGGGCAAGGGGTGACGGGCTACGCGCCGCGGGACGCCGCGGCCAGAGAGATCACCCACCTTCTCGAAGAACTGGAGAAGCTTCATCATGGCCAAAAAGCAAGTCGCGGTCTCGCTACGAAAGCCGCCGTCGCCTGAAAAGGCCGACGCGTTCGTCGCGGGGGGCGAAGGCGGCAAAGCGGCGGTCGACGTCGTGAGGTCGAGGCCCGCCGATCAGCGCGCGCACGACGGCGAGAAGCCCGTCGAGGCGCGGCAGGAGCGAGAGCGAGCGCCGGAGGCGCCGCAGGAGCGAGCGCCGGAGGCGCGGCCAGGCGCCGAGCCGCTCGCGGCGACGGCGCCGCAGGCAGCCAGCGCCGCCGCCGCGCCCCAGGCGCTCGCCACCACCTCGGAGCCGCACGCCGGCCCGCCGGTGCTCCTCGGCAACGACGGCCGCTCCCGGCGCGCGGTCACCGTCTACCTGCCCGATCCGCTCGCGGATCGGCTGCTGCTCCATTGCATCGAAAACGACCGCGACATGAGCAACCTGGTCGGCGAGGCGGTCGAGGTCCACCTCGACAAGCGCCTCGGGCCGGCGTCCGTCTCCGCGGCCCCGGCTGAGTCCGCCGTCCCCCGCGAGGCGCCGCCCCCGAGCGCGAGCTACCGCACCGAGCCGTTCCGTCCGGCGGACACCAGCCCGAAAGGGCGGGTCGGTCGCGTGGTCCAGGTCGGACGGGTGCTGATGACGCTCTGGCGCCAGCGGCCGCGGGCGAGCTGACCGACCGGCGCGCATCGACTCCGCCCCTATCGCACCTGACTGGCGCGGTCGCCTCGCCGGGAGTTGACGTTCACGTCCATCTCGCCAATGAGAACCTAGGAGACAATGGACGTCGAAGAAAAACTCTTGAACATCCTCCTCGTCGAAGACGACGACGTCGACGTGATGAACGTCCGCCGGGCGTTCAAGCGGAACAACATCTCGAATCCCCTCTGGGTCGCCGGGAACGGCGTCGAGGCCCTCGAGATGCTGCGCAGCGGCGTCGTCCCGGCCGAGCGGCGCCTCATCCTGCTCGACCTGAACATGCCCAAGATGAACGGGATCGAGTTCCTGCGCGAGCTGCGGGCCGATCCTGAGCTCGGGGCCACGTCGGTCGTGGTGTTGACCACATCGAACGACGATCGCGACAAGGTGGGAGCCTACAACCTCAACGTGGCTGGCTATCTCCTCAAGCCGGTCACGTTCCTCAGCTTCGTCGAGCTCATGGCGGCGCTCAACAAGTACTGGAGACTTGTGGAGCTACCGTAGCGAAGCACATCGGCTTTCCGGTCCTTGTCGTGGCGAGGGGCGCCCCGCGCGGCGCGCGCACTCACGCTCTCCGAGAGACAGCGCGCGTCGGGCCTTCAGGCGCGGTGTCGCGGGGGCGGCCGGGCGACGTCCGGCTACTTGCTGCGCTTGACGACGCCGAGCGCCTTCTGCGCCGCCTTGACGGCCGCCTGCGCCTCCTTGCCGGGGGCGCTCGAGAGCGCCGAGATGAGCGCCGTCGCGACCTCGCGCCGGCTGTGCGCGTGCACGTCCGCGAGCTTGAGGTAGAGCGGCGCCTTGTCGGCGAGATCGGCGTCGCCGCGCCGCGCCTCGATCCGCTCGACGAGGCAGGCCGCCACCGCGGTGTCGTCCATCTTCTTCAGCGCGTCGAGCGCCGCCGCGCGCTTCGCGAGCTCCGGCCGCGCCTCGATGAGGTCCACGAGCGGCGTGAGCGCCACGGGGCCGAACGCGCGGATCGCGTCCGCCACGATGCCGGGCTTGTATCCGTCGGCGTAGGCCGAGAGCAGCTCGCTCAGCCCGCGGACATCGCCGAGGAAGCCGAGCGCGTACGCGGCGATCTTCGCCTCCCGCTCGTCCACGCCCCGGCTCGCCAGCATCCGCACGAAGGTCTCGACCATCTCGACGTCGCCGAGCTGCGCGAGCGCGTAGGCGGCCTCCTCGCGCACCTCGCGGGAGGCGTCGGCGTAGAACGCGCGGCGGAAGGCCGGCAGCGCGGCGAGATCGCCGAGCTCGGAGAGCGCCTTCAGCGCCTCGATCCGCTCCTCCTTGGTCGGCGCGGCGCCCAGCGCCTTCGCGAGCTCGTGCACGCGCCCGAGCCGCGCGGCGCGCCGCGCGCGCACCGCGTCGTTCCCCGGCCCGCCCGACGGCGCAGCGTCGATCACGTCCAGCGCGTCGCGGGCGAGCGCCCGCAGGCCGGCGTCCTTCGCGTGCTCCGCGACCTTGCCGAGCATCGCCGTGGCCTCGGCGCGGGCCGGGCCGCCGTGCAGCACGATCGCCTGCAGCACCCGCACCGCCGTCAGCTTCGCCACGCGGCCCGCCTTCACCGTGAGCGCCTTCTCCGCGGCGGCGATCGCCTCGGCCCCGAGCGGCGCGAACGTCCTCGCGATGGTCGGCGTCGCGGTGCCGTCCGCCCAGATCGGGAAGATGCTCGCCACGAGCTCGCTCGCCGGCAGCGACGCGTAGTAGCGCGCGTGGTGGACCGCGGCGACGTAGCGGTTCATCGCGCCCGCCGCGCGCCGCCGCGCCACCTCGTCCGGGGAGAGCGTCTCGTCGGGCCGCGCCACCGCGACGCTCTCGTAGGTCGGCACGCGCTCGGTCGAGGCGCGGTCGATCTGCGTCGCGCCGGCCAGGCGGACGAGCGCCATCTCGAGCACCTGGTAGAGCTTGATGAAGTCGTCGAGCCGATCGGCCGGCTCGGGCCGCTGCGGCAGCGCCTGGAGCAGCGCGGCCTGCTTCTCGAGGCGGAGGTCGCGCAGCCGCGCGGCCAGCGGGTCCGTCGCGCGCGCGCTGAGCCCGGTCAGGCCCGTGACGAGCGCCTCGGCGAGCTCCTCGCGGACCTCGCCGAGCGCGATGGCCGCGGGCGAGGCGCCCGCCTCGCGGGCGGCGGCGTTCCACGCGGAGCCCTCGAGCGGCCCGCCCCGCGCCGCGCTCCCCTGCCCGGCGCCCTGATCGAGGACAGCGCGCAGCTCCAGGCCGAGCGGCCCCTCGACGACGGCGGCGAGCGGCCACAGCGTGGGCAGCGCGGCGTCGATGCCGACGTCCCCGAGCAGCGCGCGGAGCCGCGCGTCGCGGAGCGCGCCGGCGAGCCGCTCCTCGAGCGCCGGGTCGTCGGGCAGGTGGAGCGCCTCCCCCTTGTCGTCGACCGCCGCGAGCCGCGCGCCGCGCGCGAAGAGCGTGTCGGTGAGCACCGCCACGGGCACGAGGTCGGGCGCGAAGACGTCCTTGCGGTGCTCCTGGAGCGCCGCGAGCGCCGCGCCGACGTCGGGCAGCGCCCGCGCGAGCACGGCCTCGAGGGCGCCGGCGTCGAGCGGGCGCTTGTCGCCGAGATCGCTGAAGTCGACGCGGAGCGGCGGGTAGCCCGGGTAGGTCGTCGCCCGCGCCCCGGCGAGCACCTCGCCGGCGAAGCTCCGCTTCGGCTCGGTCCGCTTCGCCAGGAACACGGGGAGGATCTGCTTCTCGCTGACGTGGCGGCCCGACTCGAGGTCGATGAAGCGGCTCTCCCGGATGACGAAATCGTCGCTCGTCGTCCGCGTCGAGAAGGCGTACTCGACGAGCGTGAGGTCCCCGGCGGGCTTCCTGTCGGACGCCTTCCACGTCTTGCCGACGAGCTCCTCGACGTGGCGGTCGTCGAGCGGCTCGCCCGCGAGGTGCTTCTCGAGCTTGCGGGCGGTGAGCAGGAGATCGGCCATCACGTTCGCGTAGGCGACCGCCGGCAGCGCGCCGCGGGGGGCGCCCCGGGCCTGCCGGCCCCCCGCGGCCTGCCCGCGGAGCAGCGCGGCGAGGTCGAGCGTGCGCGCCGAGAGGCGCCGGAGGCGGTTCTCCCGGAGCGCCTCGGCGAGCTTCTCCATCTGCTCGATGCGGTCGCCCCCGATCGTCGCGACGCCGGACACGCCGAGCTCGCGCACGAGCGTGCCGACCTGCTCGACCCCGGACTTCATCATGGCCTGCGCGTTCGCGCTGCCCTTCTTCACGCTCTTGCGCGCGGTGTCCCCGCCCGGCGCGCCGGGCGGCGGCGCCTCGCTCACGGCGAACGACTCGGGCGCGCGCGCCCACGCGACGAGCAGCGCCGCCGCGTGCTTGCAGAACGCGGTGTTGAAGGTCCGCGCCGGGCAGGAGCAGCGCCCCTTGAACGCGGGCGCCGGCGCGTCGCTGTAGACGAGCGACACCTTGTAAGGCGAGGCCCCGGAGCCCTTGGCGTCGCAGAACAGCTTGTTCTCGTAGCGCGCGAGGTTCAGGAGCTGCCCGCCGTCGTAGAGCAGCGTGCCCTTCTTGAGCTCTCCCGCGTCCTGGATGAACGCCCGGAGCTCGCCGGCCCCGATGCGCTTCACGTCGCCCGGGGCCGCGCTCACGGCGCCTCCGCGGGCGAGCGCGCCGGGCGCGGCGCCGTGGGGATCTCGTCGTTCGGGAGCAGCGGATGGGCGGCCGGCATCGGGCTGGGAGCCTATCACGGGCGGCGGCGCGGGAGCTCCTCGCCACCTCCGCCCGCCTCCGCCCGATCAGGCCATCGGATCATGAGATCAGGCCCTCGGGCCCTCGAGCCGTCAGGCCGTCAGGCCACCTGCGCGCCGGCGCTGGCGCGCTCCACCGCGGCCTCGCCGAGGCGCGGGTAGTCGATGTAGCCGCGCGGGCCCTCGGAGTAGAAGGTCGCGACGTCGGGCGCGTTGAGCGGCGCGCGGCGCAACAGGCGCTCCGGAAGATCGGGGTTGGCCAGGAAGGGCGCGCCGAAGGAGACGAGATCCGCCGCGCCGGTCCGCAGCGCTGCCTCCGCGGTCTCCAGCGTGTAGCCGCCGTTCACGACGAGGGCGCCGCGGAACCGCTCGCGGAGGAGGGGCGTCACCCGCGCCGCGGCGTCGAGCGCCTGCCCCGAGAGCGGCTCCACGACGTGCAGATAGACGACCTTGCGCGCCGAGAGCTCGGCGGCGACGTGGCCGAAGAGCGCCCTCGGATCGGAGTCGCTCATGTCGTTGAAGTCGGCCAGCGGCGAGACCCGCACGCCGACCCGGTCGGCGCCGAACACCCCGGTCACGGCCTCGGTGATCTCGAGCAGGAACCGCGCCCGGTTCTCGACCGAGCCGCCGTACCGATCCGTCCTCTGGTTCACGCCGTCCCGGAGGAACTGGTCGATGAGGTAGCCGTTCGCCGCGTGGATCTCGACTCCATCGAAGCCGGCGGCCTTGGCCCGGCGCGCGCCGTCCTCGAACCGCGCGACAACGCCGGCGATCTCGCCCGTCTCCAGGGCGCGCGGGGTCGCGTACGGCTGCGGGCCCTCGGGCGTGTACGCGTGGCCGTTGCGGATGGCGATGGCCGAGGACGAGACGGGCGCCTGCCGGTTCGGCTGGAACGAGGGGTGCGACGCCCGCCCGACGTGCCAGAGCTGAAGGAAGCCGCGCCCTCCCGCCCGGTGGATCGCGTCCGTCACGAGCCGCCACCCGGCGACCTGCGCGTCCGTGTGGATGCCGGGTGTGCGGAGATATCCGACGCCCTCCGGGGTGACCTGCGTCGCCTCGGTGATGATGAAGCCCGCAGAGGAGCGCTGCTCGTAGTACCGCGCGTTGAGCTCGGTCGGCACGTTGCCCTCGCCGGCGCGGCAGCGCGTCAGCGGCGCCATCACGAGGCGGTTCGGCAGCGAGAGGGGGCCGAGCGCGAAGGGGCTGAAGAGCAGGTCTTTGGCGGTGGTCACGATCGATGCTCCTTGCAAAGAAGATGTAGCTTCCGAAAGGGAAGTAGCATCCGTTCGGCGAGCATCATGAATCTGCACTGCGCGATGTCAAGTCACTTCCCTTTTGGAAGTGGATGGGTCATGCTGGTGTCTGGGACGACACATGAAGCACGCGTGCCAGCACCTCTGCGAGAAGTTTCAGGTCGCGATGGATGTGCTCGCAAAGCCCTGGAACGGGCTCATCATTGCGACGCTCGAGGAGGGGGCGCTGCGCTTCGGCGAGATCGGCGAGCGGCTCGACGCGATCAGCGATCGGATGCTCTCCAGCCGGCTGAAGGAGCTCGAGGCGCTGGGCCTCGTGGTGCGGCGCGTCCTGCCGGGGCCCCCCGTGCGCGTGGAGTACGAGCTGACCGACGCCGGGCGGGGATTCGGCGAGGTGGCGCAGGCGATCTCGCGGTGGGGAGAGCGGCTCGTTGTGAGCGCGGCGCGCGGCGGGGGGGCGAAGCGCGCCGCGCGGGCGGCACGAGCCGCACCGGCGGCGAAGCGCGCGCGGGCGTCATCCACGTCATCTACGTAGCCTCCACGCAGTCGCGTGACGAATGTCACGAAGGAGTCCGCCCGGTCCTGAGCAGCGCTCAGGCAATACCTGACGCCGAGCGCTCGTGTGGCGAGGTAGCGGCGAGGTGGTGAGAGGAGCGCCTCTGTCGAGCTCGAGGTTGCGCTTGCCGCTCAGGTGGAATGGTGATGTAATTCGAGGGCTTCGCATCTCGGTGGCTGTCAAAGCGGGGTGCAGATTCGTGGGATACGAGCTCAGCCGTTAGGCAGGCGCGTGAGGCGTACGAAAGTACGCGGCAACGAGCCGAACGACGCGGATGAGCCCGCCAGATACCCGAATACGAACATGCAGCCGCGTTATGACGCGGAGCGTTAATGCGAGGGCGTCCCCTGGGGGTCGCGGTGGATCGCCGTATGGTACTGCAGCACCAGCGCCGACCGGGGGGGATGAGGCTCGCGCACCAGTTCTGGTTGTCTCTCGTCCTCCCCATCGCGATGGCCATCCTGCTGTATGGCATCTTCGCGTCGGCGCACCGCAAGCAGGTCCTGCGGGAGGAGGCCACGGCGGAGCTCCGCAACTACGCCACCCTGCTTCAGGCGTTCGTCGAGAGCGCGCTGCAGCGCAGCGACGTCGCGCTCGTCCGGCGGAGGGCAGAGGATTTCGCGAGCGCCGAGCGCATCCTTGGCATCGCCGCGTTCACCAGCGAAGGTGAGGCGATCTTCATCACGAAGGGAGTCGAGCGCGAAGCAGCGCGCCTCGAGGAGCTCGCGCGCCGGGCGTTCCGTGAAGGCGGCGACATCGAGGAGACCGCCAGCCTGGCCGAGCAATCCGTGCTGCTCCGCACGGTCTCCATCCGGCCGAGCAGCGCCAATCAGCCCCTGGTCGCCGTCCTGGTGCGCGATCGTCACTATATCGAGGTGCTGGAGAGGACGTTGAATCACGGCCTCGCGGTGACCGGCGTCGTGCTGCTGCTGGTCAGCGCGGTCGTCGCCGGGCTCGTCGGGCGCTTCACGGTCGCGCTCCCGGCGCGGGCCATCCTCGCCGGGGCCGAGCGCGTCGCGAGCGGCGATCTGGACGCGGCCGTGCCCGAGCGCGGCGCGGAGGAGCTCTCTCGCCTGGCGAGCGCCTTCAACACGATGACCTGCTCTCTCCGCGAGGCGCGGGAGCGCGCCGTGCGGGAGGAGGCGGCGCGGGTGAACGGGGAGCGCAAGCTGCAGCAGGCGCAGGCGCTCGCCGCCGCGGGGCAGGTGGCGACCTCGCTCGGCCACGAGATCGGATCGCCGCTGAACGTGATCCATGGCCGCGCGCGCCGCGCGGCCGATCTGCCCGGCTGCCCGGAGCACCTGCGCGCCGAGCTGGAGACCATCGCGCGACAGTCCGAGCGGATCACGCGCGTCGTCTCTCGCCTCGTCTCCCTCGCTCGGCCGCCGAGACCGCAGCAGGCGGACAGCGATCTCAGGCGCGTCATCGACGATGTGGTCGCCTTCCTGGGCCCGGAGTGCAGGAGGCGCGGCATCGAGCCGAGCGTCGTGTGCGAGGGCGCCGCGAGGGTGCGCGTCGCGCTCGACTCCGATCGTCTGTTTCAGGTCGTGTTCAATCTGTGCTTGAACGCCGTCGAGGCCCAGAGCCGCGGCGGCGAGCTCGAGGTGCGCATCCTGCCCGAGTGCGATGGTCCAGCGGGCTCTTCCGTCGTGTGCTTCGAGGTCGCCGACGCGGGGCCGGGGATCCCCGGCGAGGATCTGCGCCGGATCTTCGACCCGTTCTTCACGACGAAGGCGGCCGGCGGCGGCAGCGGGCTCGGGCTCGCGATCGTCCGTGGGATCGTCGAGGAAGCCGGCGGCTCGGTGGAGGCCACCGCCTCGTCGACGGGCGGGGCGTGTTTCCGTGTCACGCTACCCGCGATCGTGTCCGGTTCACCGGCGAGCGTGGAAGCGAGCTCAGAGGCGAGCTCGGAGTCGAATAGGGGGGGTAGAGAGGAAGGGCAGAAAGCATGAGTTTGAGCTCACCGAGTGTGTTGGTTGTCGAAGACGACGATGATCTCGGCCGGTTCGTCGTTGACATCGCCAAGGACCACGGCTACCAAGCGACGCACGTGGCCGATGCGATGTCGGGCCTCGGTCTGCTGCCGTCGGGGGGCTTCGACCTGCTGATCACCGACATTCGCATGCCGGGGATGGATGGCATCGAGCTGATCGCGCGGGCCAAGGAGCACGACCCGTCGCTGGCGATCATCGCGATCACCGCGTTCGGCTCCGTCGAGACCGGGATGCGCGCCCTCCGCGTCGGCGCCTCCGACTACCTCTCCAAACCTTTCCGCTCCGATGAGCTAAGCTCTCGCATGCGACGCGCGCTCGAGCGCCGCGCTCGCGATATCGAGCATGCTCGTCTCCAGCGGCAAGTCGCGGAGGTATTGCGCCGCGGCAAGTCGTGACGGCGGTCCTCCAGGGTCTCATGACGCCGAGCTCCCCCGGCGTCGACGAGGTCTGAACACCTGAAACGGGAACTAGCACTCCAGGCGCGCTATCGTCGTCAGGAAGGTGGTCATGCAATCGAACAACATCGCGGCGACCTCGAAGGACAAGCACGGGAGCGGAGCGAGCAAGAAGAAGCCGCCGCCCCGCAAGCGCGGCGCCAACGGGAGCCACCTGGATGTGCGGGAGATGCAGCTCCAGGCGGTGCTGGAGGTGCTCAAGGCGGTGAAGGCCGGCAACTTCTCCGCGCGCGTCGGCATCGGCGAGGTGCCCGGGACGATCGGTCAGATCGCCGATGAGGTGAACGACGTCGTCCAGCAGCTGCAGACCGTCGGCTCCGAGATCACGCGCGTGGCGCGCGAGGTCGGCACCGAGGGCAAGCTCGGCGCGCAGGCGGAGGTGCAGGGCGTCAGCGGGACGTGGAAGGACCTCACGGACAACGTGAATGTCCTCGCGGGCAACCTGACCAACCAGGTGCGCAACATCGCGGTCGTGACGACGGCGGTGGCGAACGGCGACCTGTCGAAGCAGATCACGGTCGAGGCGAAGGGGGAGATCCTCGAGCTGAAGAACACCATCAACAAGATGGTGGAGCAGCTGCGCGCGTTCGCGTCGGAGGTGACGCGCGTGGCGCGCGAGGTAGGCACGGAGGGCAAGCTGGGCGCGCAGGCGGAGGTGCGCGGCGTCAGCGGGACGTGGAAGGACCTCACGGACAACGTGAATGTCCTTGCGGGCAACCTGACCAACCAGGTGCGCAACATCGCGGTCGTGACGACGGCGGTGGCGAACGGCGACCTGTCGAAGCAGATCACGGTCGAGGCGAAGGGGGAGATCCTCGAGCTGAAGAACACCATCAACAAGATGGTGGAGCAGCTGCGCGCGTTCGCGTCGGAGGTGACGCGCGTGGCGCGCGAGGTAGGCACGGAGGGCAAGCTGGGCGCGCAGGCGGAGGTGCGCGGCGTCAGCGGGACGTGGAAGGACCTCACGGACAACGTGAATGTCCTCGCGGGCAACCTGACGAACCAGGTGCGCAACATCGCGGTCGTGACGACGGCGGTGGCGAACGGCGACCTGTCGAAGCAGATCACGGTCGAGGCGAAGGGGGAGATCCTCGAGCTGAAGAACACCATCAACAAGATGGTGGAGCAGCTTCGGACGTTCGCCGCGGAGGTGACGCGCGTCGCGCGCGAGGTAGGCACGGACGGCAAGCTCGGCGGCCAGGCGCAGGTGCCGGGCGTCGCCGGCACGTGGAAGGACCTCACCGACAACGTGAACCAGCTCGCCGGCAACCTGACGAACCAGGTGCGCAACATCGCCCTCGTCACGACGGCCGTCGCCAAGGGCGATCTCTCTCAGAAGATCACCGCCGAGGCGAAGGGGGAGATCCTCGAGCTGAAGGACACCATCAACAAGATGGTGGAGCAGCTGCGCGCGTTCGCGTCGGAGGTGACGCGCGTGGCGCGCGAGGTAGGCACGGAGGGCAAGCTGGGCGCGCAGGCGGAGGTGCGCGGCGTCAGCGGGACGTGGAAGGACCTCACGGACAACGTGAATGTCCTCGCGGGCAACCTGACCAACCAGGTGCGCAACATCGCCCTCGTCACGAAGGCGGTCGCGAGCGGCGACCTGTCCCAGAAGATCGCGGTCGAGGCGAAGGGGGAGATCCTCGAGCTGAAGGACACCATCAACAAGATGGTCGATCAGCTGCGCGCCTTCGCCGCGGAGGTGACGCGCGTGGCGCGCGAGGTAGGCACGGACGGCAAGCTCGGCGGCCAGGCGCAGGTGCCGGGCGTCGCCGGCACGTGGAAGGACCTCACCGACAACGTGAACCAGCTCGCCGGCAACCTGACGAACCAGGTGCGCAACATCGCCCTCGTCACGAAGGCGGTCGCGAGCGGCGACCTGTCCCAGAAGATCACGGTCGAGGCGAAGGGGGAGATCCTCGAGCTGAAGGACACCATCAACAAGATGGTCGATCAGCTGCGCGCGTTCGCCGCGGAGGTGACGCGCGTGGCGCGCGAGGTAGGCACCGAGGGCAAGCTCGGCGGCCAGGCGCAGGTGCCCGGGGTCTCCGGCACGTGGAAGGACCTGACCGAGAACGTCAACGTCATGGCCTCGAACCTCACCTCGCAGGTGCGCGGCATCGCCAAGGTCGTGACCGCGGTCGCGAACGGCGATCTCCGCCAGAAGCTCGCCCTGGAGGCCAAGGGCGAGATCGCGTCGCTGGCGGACACCATCAACGACATGACCTACACGCTCCGCGTGTTCGCCGAGCAGGTGACCACGGTCGCGCGCGAGGTCGGCATCGAGGGCAAGCTCGGCGGCCAGGCCAAGGTGCCCGGCGCGGCCGGCACGTGGAGGGACCTCACGGACAACGTGAACCAGCTCGCGGGCAACCTCACCACGCAGGTGCGCGCCATCGCCGAGGTCGCCACCGCCGTGACGAAGGGCGACCTCACGCGGGCCATCTCGGTCGAGGCGCAGGGCGAGGTCCTCCAGCTGAAGGACAACATCAACCAGATGATCTCGAACCTGCGGGACACGACGCGCGCCAACCAGGAGCAGGACTGGCTGAAGACGAACCTGGCGCGCTTCTCCGGGATGATGGCCGGGCAGCGGACGATCGAGGCGCTCTCCCGCCTCATCATGTCCGAGGTGACGCCGCTCGTCTCGGCGCAGCACGGGGCCTTCTACGTGCTCGAGTCCGAGGAGAAGTACCCGGCGCTCAAGCTCACGTCGAGCTACGCGTTCCAGAAGCGCAAGGGCATCTCCAACCGGTTCGCGCTGGGCGAGGGGCTCGTCGGGCAGTGCGGCCTGGAGAAGAAGAGCATCGTCGTCACGGATCTCCCGGACGACTACATCCGGGTGAGCTCGGGCCTCGGCGACGCGCCGCCGCGCAACATCTGCGTCCTGCCGGTGCTCTTCGAGGGCGGCCTCAAGGCGGTCATCGAGCTGGCGAGCTTCCAGAACTTCACGCCCATCCACCTCACGTTCCTCGAGCAGCTCACGCAGTCGATCGGCGTCGTGTTCAACATGATCGGCGCCAGCATGAGGACGGAGGAGCTGCTCCAGGAGCTCCAGAGGTCCAACACCGAGCTCGGCTCGCGCTCGCAGGAGCTGGAGGAGAAGGCGTCGGAGCTCGAGATCAAGAACCGCGAGATCGCGCGCGCCAGCGCCTCCCTGGAGGAGAAGGCGAGGGAGCTGTCGCGCACCTCGAAGTACAAGTCCGAGTTCCTCGCGAACATGTCGCACGAGCTGCGCACGCCGCTGAACAGCCTGCTCATCCTCGCCAGGATCCTCGCGGACAACGAGGAGCACACGCTCACGCCGAAGCAGGTCGAGTACGCGAAGACGATCGCCGCGGCGGGGCAGGACCTCCTGCAGCTCATCAACGAGATCCTCGACCTGTCGAAGATCGAGGCCGGCAAGATCGACGTGAAGACCCAGCGGGTGCTGCTCTCCGAGCTGGCCGAGTACGTCGAGCGGAGCTTCCGGCAGATCGCCGAGCAGAAGGAGCTCGAGTTTTGGGTGCGGGTCGCGACCGGCGTCCCCGCGGGGATCATGACGGATCTGCAGCGGCTCCAGCAGATCCTGAAGAACCTGCTGTCCAACGCGTTCAAGTTCACGTCGTCCGGGCGGATCTCGCTCGAGATCGAGGTGGCCAGCAAGGGGCTCACGTTCAAGCGGGAGACGCTCATCAAGGCGAAGACCGTCCTGGCGTTCGCCGTCACGGACACGGGTATCGGCATCCCGACAGAGAAGCAGACGCTCATCTTCGACGCGTTCCAGCAGGCGGACGCGTCGACCAGCCGCACCTACGGCGGCACGGGGCTCGGCCTGACGATCAGCCGGGAGCTGGCCAGCCTGCTCGGCGGGGAGATCTCGCTGAACAGCACGCCCGGGCTCGGCAGCAAGTTCACCCTGTACCTGCCGGCGGAGCGGACGGAGCTGAAGGCGACGAGGCCGGCGCGCGCCGAGCTGCCCGAGCCGGTCGCGCCGCTCCTCACGAACGGCGCCTCCTCGGTCGCGCTCGCCGGGCGCAGCGTGCTCGTCATCGACGATGACGCGCGCAACGTCTTCGCCATCACGAGCCTGCTCGAGCGGCGCGGGGCGCACGTGGTCCTGGCCGAGAACGCCAGGCACGGTATCGAGATCTTGCGCGAGGCCGATTCGCCCATCGATATTGTCCTCATGGACATCATGATGCCCGAGCTCGACGGCTACGAGGCGACGCGGGAGATCCGGAGCGATCCTCGCTTCAACGAGCTGCCGATCATCGCGGTGACGGCCAAGGCGATGCCGGAAGATCGACAGAAGTGCCTGGACGCAGGGCTGAACGATTTCGTGGCCAAGCCGGTGGACGAGGGGCGGCTGATGTCGGCCATCCTGCACTGGGTGCGGCCGGATTGAGCCACGGAGCCGTACGGTGTCCACCCCGCCCGCGACGACCAGCATTCTCCTTGTCGACGATCAGCCGGAGAACCTGACGGCGCTCAGGGCGATCCTGGCCGACGAGAGCTACCGGCTCGTGACCGCCGCGAGCGGGAAGGACGCGCTCCTCAGGATCCTGTCCGAGGATTTCGCGGTCATCCTGCTCGACGTGCGGCTGCCCGACATCGACGGCTTCGAGGTCGCCTCGCTCGTGAAGCAGCGGGAGCGGTCGCGCCACACGCCGATCATCTTCCTGACGGGGGCGACGGACGATCTCGCGGCCATTTACAGGGCGTACGCCGTGGGCGGCGTCGACTACCTCCTGAAGCCGCTCGAGCCGGAGGTCGTCCAGGCGAAGGTCGCCGTGTTCGTCGAGCTCCACCGGCGCGGCGAGCAGATCAAGGAGCAGGCGGAGCTCCTGCGCCAGGCCGAGCAGCGGCGGCGCGACGCCGAGGTCGAGGACCTCCGGCGCGCCGCGCAGGCGAGGTACCAGAACCTGGCCGACGCCATCCCGCAGTGCGTCTTCACGGCGAAGCTCGACGGCGGCATCGATTATGTGAGCTCGCGCTGGCTGGAGTACACGGGGCTCGCGTTCGAGGCGCTCCGCGGCTGGGGCTGGCAGGCCGCCGTGCACCCGAACGATCTGAACCAGTTCGTCAGCAAGTGGCGGCGCTGCCTGGAGTCGGGTGAGCCTTTTCAGGGCGAATGTCGACTCAGGTCGATCCACGGCGCCTACCGCTGGCACCTGTGCCGGGCGGTCCCGGAGCGGGACGTCTGGAAGCGGGTGGTCGCCTGGCTCGGCAGCTTCACGGACATCGACGACAGCAAGCGCCACGAGCAGGAGCGCCTGCACCTCCTGACGCGCGAGCGGGCGGCCCGCGCGGAGGCCGAGGCCGCGGTGCGCCGCTCGGAGATCCTCGCGGAGGCGTCGAGCTCGTTCTCGGCGTCGCTCGACGAGGACAGCGTCGCGGCGGCGCTCGTGCGCATCTCCGCGGAGCGCGTCTGCACCTGGTGCGTGCTCGATCTGCGGGAGGAGGGCGGCGCGCGCCGGCTCGCGGCCGCGCACAGGGCCCGCGACGCGGCGCGGTTCATGGCGCGGTTCGGCCCGCGGGAGCTCGCCTTGACGGCGGACGGCATCGGCGCGGTGCTCACGACCGGCCGCCCCGACCTGCGCGTCGAGTGCGCCCCGCGCGACGTCGCGGCGGCGCTCGACATCGACGATCCCGCCGTGATCCAGGAGATCGGCGCCAGCAGCTACCTGTGCGTGCCGCTCGTCACGCGCGGCGAGGTGCTCGGGGCGCTCAGCATGGTGTGGGTCGAGCCGGGCGAGCGCTTCGAGCCGCCCGATTTCGCGGTCGCCCTCGACATCGCGCAGCGTGCGGCGCTCTGCCTCGAGAACGCCCGGCTGCTGCGGATGACGCGCGAAGCCGTGCAGATCCGCGAGGATTTCGTGGCGGTCGCCTCGCACGAGCTGAGGACGCCGCTCAGCGCGCTGGTGCTCCAGGTCCAGGGCCTCACCCGCGCCCTCCACCGCGCGGACGGCGGGCTGCCGGCGGAGCAGGTGCTGGCGAAGCTCTCCCAGGCCGGCGGGCAGATCGACCGGCTCACGCGGCTCATCGACACGCTGCTCGACGTGGCGCGCATCAACAGCGGCCACCTCGAGCTCAGCCTCGACGACGTGGATCTGTGCGACGTGGCGCGCGACGTGGCGGGCCGCCTCGAGGCCGAGCTGGAGCGGGCCGGCTGTGCGCTCGACCTGGACATGCCGGTGACCGCGGTCGGCCGGTGGGACCGCCTGCGCATCGATCAGGTGATCACCAACCTGCTCATGAACGCCATCAAATACGGGCGGGGCAAGCCGATCCAGGTGCGCATCTCGGTGGATGGGCGGTCCGCGGTGCTCCAGGTGGCAGATCAGGGCATCGGGATCGCACAGGAGTACATCGCCCGGATCTTCGGGCGCTTCGAGCGGGCGGCGCCCACCAGCTCGTATGGCGGGCTGGGTGTCGGCCTGTACATCGTGGACCAGATCCTGAGGGCCCACGGCGGCAGCATCCAGGTGGAGAGCGCCCCGGGCATGGGGGCGAGGTTCCAGGTGGCGTTGCCTCTCCCGCCTCGAGCGGCTGGTCCGTCCGGACCCCTGGGCGAGCGCCCTGGATCGTCGTTGACCGGTCCCGCCGGCTGAGAGGCGCTCTCCTGAGCTCACCTGGCGCTCGTGGGAGCAGGGATGCGGTCGCGCTGCGCCACCGTTGCAACCGGTGGTTTCAACCGTGAAAGACGCCTCACGGTCCCCCTGGGAAAAGCGGCCATGCCGGCATCCGGCCATCGTTGGCCTGCATCGTGCAACAAGCTCGTGACAGAGCGCCCGGTGCGACACCCGGGGGCAGTCCCTCGCCGATCACCACGGAGACACGAAGGCACGGAGCGAACCCAGACCCGTGCCTTCGTGCCTCCGTGGTGCCTGCGTGCATCCGCCGTGAGAGGCGGAAGGCGAGCGGATCTCCCGGGTGGACAAGTTCACGTCCGGACGGGCGCTCAGGGCTCGTGATCTCCGCACTGCGACGCTGCGTAAAAGATCAAAACGGTTTATAGGTGATGAGCCCTCGCTGAGCGACGTGATCAGTCCGCCACACATATCGGTAGTTCAAGTGAAACTTTCTATCAGCCTAGTTGGCCCCTCGATCAGCGCCGTGAACAGCGCGGGTCCCCTCCTGGTCAAGACACCCTCTCTCGAAGAGGTGGTTCGGGCGGCCGGGGCCCGTCGGCGGGTCTCTGCGACCGCTGCCCGGGGCGCCACGTCCCGGAAGCGCGCCGCCGCCCGTCGGACGGACGAGCGCTCGGCGAAGGCGACCCGCCGCGCGCGGTGACAGGGCCGGCGCGGGGCGTCGCGGACGCTCCCGCTGGCGCCGGCCGTGTCGAGAGAGCACGCCGCCCTCGCTTGACGGCGCGAGGGGCCACGGAGGCACAGACGACGCAGAGGAAGGAAAAGAACCTCTGTGTCCTCTGTGCCTCCGTCGTCTTTGTGCTCCCGCCGGGCGCTCAGCGCGCCTCGGCGTCGAGCAGCGGGCCGAGGTCCTGACCTCGCATGAGCCGCTCTACCACCTTGACGAGGAGCTTCGGGGTGCAGCCGAAGCACGGGGTCCCGAGGGCGGCGAGCTTCTGCGCCATGTCGTGGTCGTACGAGGGTTTGCCGCTGTCGGACAGCGCGAGCAGGCAGATCGACTTCACCTTGCTGTCGGCGAGCTGGCGCATGCGGGCGAGGAGCTCCTCGGCGTTGCCGCCCTCGAACAGGTCGGTGATCAGGATGAACAGCGTCTTCTCGGGGCGCTCGATGAAGTTCGCCTGGGCGTAGGCCACGGCGCGGTTGATGTCGGTGCCGCCGCCGAGCTGCGCCGTGAACAGCACGTCGACCGGATCGACGAGCATCGGAGTCACGTCGACGACCTCGGTGTCGAAGAAGAGGAGCCGAGTGCGGAGGACGTCGAGGGACGCGAAGATCGCGGCCATGATGGAGCTGTAGACGACGCTCTCGCCCATGGAGCCCGACTGGTCGACGAGGATCGCGACGTCCCACTCGTGTCTCCGCGTCTGGTTCGCCCAGAAATAGAGCTTGTCCGGGACGAGGCGGCGCCGCTCCGCGTCCCATCCTCTGAGGTTCTTGCGGATGGTGCGCTTCCAGTCGAGATTCCTGAGGACGCGGAGCGGGCTCGTCGTGTTCCGCCGCAGGGCGCCGAGGACGGCGGTGCGGATCTCGGACTCCAGCGCGCGCCGCACCTCCTCGACGACCTCGCGCACGATCTGCCGGGCGGTCTCCCGGGCGGCGTCGGGGATGAGGCCCTTCGCGCTCATGAGGGTGGCGACGAGCTCGACGTTCTTCTCGAGGAAGGGCAGCGTCTCGGGCTCGAAGAGGAGCTGCGTCAGCCCTCGTTTCTCGATGGCGTCCTTCTGGACGAGCGCGACGATGTCGTGGCTGAAGAACTCGCGCACCGCGGAGAGCCACTCGGGGACGTACGGCCGCGAGCCGCCGAGGTTGCCGGCGCGCTCGTCGTAGATGAACGAGAGGGCCTTGTCGAGATCGCCGAGCCGCCGCGGGTCGACGTGAAGCGCGGACGCCCCGCCGCCGAGCCCCCCGAGGGAGAGCCGAGGATCGACGCGCTCTGCCTCCGGCCCCAGCGCGAGCCGCCAGCGCAGGAGGGCGTCGCGGTCGCCGTCGGTGAGGTCATCCGTCGCGCCGGCGAGGGGGGGAGGCGGAGGGGCTTTCTTGGAGGTGCGGGCGCTCATCGCTGTGGGGTGTCGGAGGGGTCGTGAGCTCTCCAGAGAGCCTGTTTGGCGGGAGCCCGATGAGCCGCCCCGCGGCGCGAGCGGCGAGCGGCCGCAAGCGCCGTGCGCGTGCCGCACAGCGGCAGGATAGGGGGCGTGGCCGCCGGGCACAAGGAGGACGGCGCGGCGGAGCGCGGCGGTGCTGTCGGGCTCCGCCGGCGCGGCGGAGCTACGCCTTCGGAGCCCCGACGGTGAACTCCCAGACGAACTTCCCCTTTCCTTGCCGCTCGTCAGGCGGGGTGAGGACGAGCCCGTCGATCGACTTCACGACGCAGCTCGCCACATCGTCCGACGCGGTGGTGCCGGCGGGGTCGACGGCGACGTCCGTGATGCGGCCGCTGTCCTCGAGCACCGTGAAAGCGACGGTGACCTTGCCCTGCGCGCGGGGGTTCCGCGCGAGCTCCGCGTCATAACAAGCGCTGATCTCGTCGCGCCTCGTCTCGAGCAGCGCGGCCGTATCGTCGCGGTACATCTCGGCGTTCCGCACGGCGAAGGAGCAACCCGCGCACGCGATCGCCAGGACCATCATGGTGAGACCCGAAAACAACTGCTTCATGCTCGTCTCCTTGCGGGGAGCGCCGCTCGCGGGCGGCTTCGGAACAGCCTTCATTTTTCGGCGTCCGCGGTCTTCTGCGCGGTGTCCTGCTCGACGATGTTGAACTCGACGCGGCGGTTCTTCTCGCGCCCCTCCGGCGTGTCGTTGTCCGCGATGGGCTTCGATTTGCCGAAGCCCTTGGCGGTGAGCATGCCGGCGGCGATCCCGTGATCGACGAGGTACTTCATCACGGCTTTGGCGCGGCGGTCCGAGAGCTTCAGGTTGTGATCCTCCGACCCCTCGGCGCTCGCGTGACCCTCGATCGCGATCTTCTTGATGTGCGTGTGCTTCTTGATCGTGCCGACGACCTCGTCCAGCAAGCTGTGGGACTCCGTCCGGATCGTCGCCTGGTCGTACTCGAACTGGATCTTCTCGTTGATGATGATCTTGTCGTCCGTCACGACCACGCGCTCCGGCGGGGGCGGCGGAGGCGGCGGGGGCGGCGCGGGCGGCCGGCCCACGACGGCGAGCGCCTTCCCTCCTTCGAACGTGGTGACGCCGCCGCAGGCGATCGAGCCCAGGGCCATCGCCGTGAGCACGGCGCCGGCGACCCAGGGGCCGAGGCCCGTGGCTCGCCGCGCGACGAGCCAGCGGCGGGGGCTCGGGCGGCTCGTCACATCTCGTTTATCGTCGATATCGTTCATGATCGCGTCTCCATGGCCCGCTGTCACGGGCCCAGGCCACCGGGGCGCTCTGCGTCGCCCCTCGATGAAACCGCGGGAATCGGCAGGCCGGAGCGCGTCGCGCGCAGGAACTCCGCGAGCGACGTGAGCGCGTGGAGATCGCCGGGCGCGAGGGCGCTCGCCGCCGCGTGGAGCCGCTGGCGAGCCGAGTCGGCGGCGTGAGATCTCCTCGGCTCAGCGCTTTCGCTGGGCCACGCATGCTCGAATGAAGCCGGTATCAGGCCGCGGGTGTGAAACCACGCGAGGATGGTGGCACGGATTTGCGCGAGCCGGAAGACGCGCCAGCGTCGGAGCTGCTCTGGCCTGCCAGAGAGCACGGCCTTGAACCGCCGAAACGATCCCCGCCCCTGGAGGCACTGCAGGAGCAGCAGCTGGAGCTCGAGGTCGTCGACCGTCGGGATGAACGCCTGAAGCCATCGGTACTGCTCCGGCGCGCCGATGGCGTCGACGCGCACGCAGCCCGGATCCGCCTCGACGCGCGCGCGCGTGTCCGGGTCGGCGAGCCCGTCGACCAGCCGGATCACCGCGCCTGTCTCGAGGTGAAGGAAATAGCGGATGTGCTGAGCGGTGTTGTCGAAGGCGTTCGCGAGGGCGTTCCAGTCGACAGGGATGCGCCGGTTCGCAGCGGCGGACTCCGGCGTGGTGGTGCTCATCTGCGCGACCGGCCCGCAGGCAGCTCGCATGCCAGTCACGCAGGAGGCGCGCGGCCGCGCGGCGCGCGTGGAAGCGTGTTTTCCGCCAGCAGCCGCGGGTGTCGCGTTGTGCAACAGGCCGACGAGGAGTGGAGTCGCGCCCACCGGGAAGCCGCGGCGCGCGCTCGACCAGGCGCGGCGCGCGGCGCACGGCCGGGCGCTGCTGCGGGGCCGCCGGGCGGATCACGGCTTCGGGTCGCTCGAGCGGCCTACGCGCATGCCGTACCGCTCGAGCTTCCGGTAGAGGGTCGCCCTGTCGAAGCCCAGGATCTGCGCCGCCTGGCTCTTGTTCCCGCCGACCACCTCCAGGACGCGCAGGATGTAGCGCCGCTCGACCTCCTCCATGGGGACGAGCTCGGTCGGGTCGTCGCTCGAGACAAGGACGTGGGAGCGCCGGTACGTGCGGATCTTCTCGGGCAGGTCGTCGACGGTGATGTGATCGTACCGCGCGAGCGCGACCGCCCGCTCGATGCAGTTCTGGAGCTCGCGCACGTTGCCGGGCCACGCATAGGCCATGAGCTTCTCCGCCGCGGGCGCCGAGAGGCCCTGGATGGGCCTCGCCTTGACGGTCGCGAAGTGCTCGAGGAAATGCTGCGCAAGCAGCAGCACGTCGGCGCCGCGGGAGCGGAGCGGCGGCAGGTCGACGTGAACGACGTTGATCCGGTAGTAGAGATCCTCGCGGAAACGGCGCTCTTCGATCGCTGTCTCGAGGTCGCGGTTCGTCGCGGCGATGAGCCGGACGTCCACCGGGAGCTCCTCGTCGGCGCCGACGGGCCGGACGACGCGCTCCTGGAGGGCGCGCAGGAGCTTCGGCTGGAGCCCGATCGGCAGCTCGCCGATCTCGTCGAGGAACAGGGTTCCGCCGTGGGCCCGCGCGAACAGGCCGCTCCTGGCCCCTTTGGCGTCGGTGAACGCGCCCCGCGCGTGGCCGAAGAGCTCGCTCTCGAGGAGGGCGTCCGGGACCGCGGCGCAATTGACCGCCACGAACGCTCCCTCGCTCCGCCGGCTGCGCTGGTGCACGGCGCGGGCGACGAGCTCCTTGCCGGTCCCGCTCTCTCCCGTGATGAGGATCGACGTGTCCGAGTCGGCGATGCGATCGAGCAGGTCGAACACGCTCCTCATCACCGGGCTGCCGCTGAGGATCTGCTCGTAGCCGCGGGCGTCGGCCACGGCGCGCCGCAGGCGGCGCACCTCCTCGCGGAGGGCGCGGTGGCGCAGGGCGCGCTCGACGGTGAGCCGGAGCGCGTCGAGCTCGAACGGCTTGGTCACGAAGTCGTACGCGCCGGCGCGGATGGCGGACGTGGCGGTGTCGAGGCTCCCGAACGCGGTGATGACGATGACCGGGAGATCGGGCCTGTTCTGGACGATCCGCTCGCAGAGATCGAGGCCGCTCATGCCGCGCATGGTCATGTCGGTGACCACGACGTCGAAATCCTCCACGCCGAGGAGCTCGAACGCCTCGGCGGCCGACGTCCGCCACGCCGTCCGGAACCCGCGCTTCTTGAGCCCGGCGTCGAGGAGCTCGCAGACGCCGCGCTCGTCATCGACGATCAGGACGCGCCCTGTCATGAGTTCCCCCGCGGCAGCATCATCGTGAAGCGACTCCCGGAGCCGACCCGGCTGTCGACGTGGATCCAGCCGCCGTGCTCCTTGATGATGCCGTAGGCGACCGACAGGCCGAGCCCGGTCCCTTCGCCCACGGGCTTGGTCGTGAAGAACGGCTCGAAGATGTGCTCCAGGACGTCGGCCGGCATGCCTTGTCCCTCGTCACGAACGGACAGCGCGACATAATCGCCCTCGGCCCCTCCCTGGTCGGCCGGGGGACTGGCGCGCTCTGCCCGGAGGCCGACGGTCAACGTGCCGCCGGACGGCATCGCCTGGATCGCGTTGACCACCACGTTGGTGAGCGCCTGCTGGAGCTGGTCGGCGTCGGCGTGGATGACCAGCTCCGGCGTGTCTCCTTCCTGGACCATCGTGACGCCCTGCTTCTCGGCCAGCGGCCTCAGCATGACGAACGTGCTGTGAATAACGCTCCTCAGCGGGGTCTCCTGCTTCTCAGCGCTGCGGCGCCGGGCGAAATCGAGCAGCTGGCGGATGATCTGCGTCATTCGCTGCGACTGCTCGAGGATGATCTGCCCGTTGGCCGGCACCTCATCTCCCGTGACGTCTCCGTCCACAAGCATCCGCGCGCGCCCCGCGACGACCTGGAGGGGCGCTCCCAGCTCGTGTGCGATCCCGGACGCGAGCTTGCCGACCGTGGCGAGCCGCTCGGCGTGGCGGAGCTGCTGGAGCGCGGCGAGCCGCGCGGTCGCCTCGGACTCGAGCTTCCGGTTCGCCGCGGCGAGGCGATCACACATCGCGTCCATCTCCCGTCCGAGCTCGCCGATCTCGTCCTCCTGGCGCAACGAAAGGCGCCGGGAGAGATCGCCCGCGCCGATCCGCCGGGCCTGATCGATCAGCGTGCGCATGGGGCGTCCCACCAGCCCGACTCCGAGGGACGTCGCGAGCAACCCGCATACCAGCGTCAGGGCGGCCGTCGTGACCGCCGTGTTCAGGATCATGCCGTGGATGGTGCGGCGGGCTCCCGCCAGCGACTCGGAGAGCTCCAGCGCGCCGACGCGGTCGCCGGTCACCGGCACCGGCACGCACGTGACGAGCAGGTCCGCGTCTTCGCGAGGGAGCCTGTGCACGACCGCCTGCCCTCGCGAGACGGGGACGAGCAGCTCCGGCGCGAGCCGGGGCCGATGGGCATCATCCGCCTGCGCGTCGAGCCAGACCCACCGGAGGTCCACCTGCCTCTCGCGCTCGTTGGCGTCCTCGACGAGGCGCAGCGCCCGCGCGGGCCCTTCCGTGCGCCACACCCCCGTGATGGCGGCGGCCAGCGCGCGGCCCATCGCGTGATGGTCCCGCTGGACGTCGTTCTCGAAGATCTTGGACTCTCTGCGGATCTGCACGTAGGCGCTCAGCGCGAGCACAAGGAAGACCCCGAACACAAGGGCGAGCGTCAGCTTGCGCGCCAGCTTCATGCCCGACGTCGTAGCGCAGGTGGCGCGCGGCGAGCCAACGCCGCTCGACGCCGCCGCAAAGTACGACATGCCGCATTTTGCGGCACCGGCGATGGCCCGCGCGCGGGCCGCGCGGGTCGCAAGAGCGCTTCCCTGCGGAGCCTGGCGGGCCGCTTCGGTGGGACCTGTTACCGCGACTCGGCGGGCGCCTTCTCCGGGCAGCAGAACAGGTGATCTGGCACCAGCATGGCGCAGCCGTCTTTCCAGGGGTCGTCAGGCGCGTAGTCCGTCCGGTTCTCCGCAGGATAGAAGTACGCTTTGGGCTTCGATGGATCCGCGCAGGCGCTGTCGCGCTCCGGCGCTGCCTCGCGGCCCTTCGGCGCGCCGGTGACCCTGGAGCAGGCCGTGAGCGCGGCGCCCGCCACGAGCAGCAGGAGGAGCGCCGCGACGGGCCTATGCACCCGCGGCGACGAGCGACCGGGCCGTCGCCGCGGACATGGCTGTTGTCGAGAGGTACCTATCGCCGCGCCCTCCGGGTGCATGGACATCAGCGGGTGCATCCGGCCTGCGGGGGGCTCGATTTCAAGAGCTCGCAGGCCGTAAGAGCGCAGCCGAGGCCAGCACAGGCCGCTTCGAAGCTGGGGTAGCAGCAGCCGGCAGCGAAGACCTCCAGGGCGACGCAGTCGACGAAGTCCTGAGCAGGTCGGGCCGGAGCAGCGCATCGTGCCGGCCTGGTGGGCGGCGGGAGGTCCGCTCTGGGCGCGTGATCGGAAGCAGGGCTCTGGGCGGGATCGGACGCCGGCGCGCCGTCGGTCGCGGGCTCGGGCCCTCGGGCCGGCCCCTGCTCGGGGGCCGTGTCGGGGCCGGGCCCCCGCTCCGCGAGCGAGCCTGGCCCTCGGCCGGGCGGAGCGTCCGGGGTCGCGGCCGAGGTCGTCGGGCTCGGCGTGCTCGTGCAGTGAACGAGGAGCAGCAGAAGCGAGAGCGACCGTCCGAGAGCGAGCGCCTGGAACGATGCGATCTTCCGCGTCATCGAGGGAGCATCGCACGATGGCCTGCGCGAAACCAGGGGAGCCCGCGCCGTACGCGCGCTCGTTCAGCCGCCAGGGCGGCCCCCCGCGCCGGCGACGTCGGTCAAGGCATAGTGTCTCATCTCCTGGATGCACCCGTAGAAGGGCTTCACCTTGGCGAAGAATGACGGGAACGACGCCTCCTTGCGAAACCCCTGGAGGTGGCCTTCCGGCGAGTCCCAGCGGATGCGGACGACGAAGCTCGCCGGCTCCTCGGTGCATCGGGAGATCTCGTAGTCGAGGCAATGCACGGAGCCGCGCAGCTCCGTGGCTGCGGCGCGATACGCCGACAGGAACGCCTGCTCCTGCTCTGCGGGGATCGTGTAGCGAATGTACTCGATGATCATGGCAGCTTCCTGGGTTGGGGGCGCCCTGGGGGCTCGGGCTCCGTGCGGCGGCACCTGGGGGCGCCGTGCGGCGGCACGAGCCATCTGGAGACCAGAGATACGCGCTGGCGGATCGATCGTCGAATCGACAGCCGGTGAACCGATCCATAGACGATGTCTATGGGTTGGCGTGGTATCCATCGACCATGCGTCTGCCGTCGGTGGACACCCACCTTGTCGTGGCCTTGCACGCTCTGCTCCAGGAGAGGAGCGTCACGCGCGCCGCGCGCCGGGTGGGCGTGACGCAGCCCTCGATGAGCCACGCGCTTTCACGGCTGCGCGCCCATTTCGGGGATCCGTTGCTCGTCCAGGTGGGCAGGCAGATGACGTTGAGCGAGCGCGCGCGGGACCTCTTGCCGAGAGCAGCCGAGGCCGTCGAGCGGCTCGAGCAGGTCTTCGGCCAGGCCGAGCGGTTCGACCCGAGGCGCTCGACCCGCACGTTCCGGCTCGTCGCGACCGACAACCTGGAGCTGCTCGTGCTCCCGCCGTTGACCAGGATCCTCGCCGCCGAGGCGCCGCACGTGAACCTGCGGTGCCGCAACATCCCGCCGGATTTCGCCGAGCTCCTGCGCCGCGGCGAGCTCGACGCCAAGCTGGGGCGCGGCGGGCCGGTGCCCGACGGATGCCGGTCCACGCAGCTCGCGGCCGAGCAGCTCGTCTGCCTGATGCGGCGGGGCCACCCGGCCTCCCGGAAGGCGCTCACGGCGGCGCGCTACGCTGCCTGCGAGCACCTGATGATCTCGCCGCACGGAGAGGACCACAACGTCATCGATCAGGAGCTGGCGGCGCGGGGGCTGCGTCGTCGGGTGACCCTGACCGTGTCGCATTTCCTTGTCGCTCCGTTCATCCTCTCCGGCTCTGACCTGCTGCTCACCGTGTCCGCGCGGGTCGCCGTGGCGCTGGCCCGGAAGCTCGATCTCGTGGTGCGGCCGTGTCCGCTCGAGGCGAGGGGCTACACCTTGACGCTCGTCTGGCCGGAACGCTCCGAGGGCGACGAGGGCCACAGCTGGCTTCGCGCCGCCATCGAGCGCGCCGTCGCGTGTGAGCCGCTCGCGGGCCTGGGCGACGGCGGCTGAGGATCAGCTCCTGACGCGGAGCGGGAGCTCCTCCGCGAGGCGCAGGTCGAGACCGGATCGCGATGGGGCTGGCCTGCCACGCGGCGTGGGCCCGTGGCGACACCGATCCTCGGCGCGGTGTTGGTTTTCCGGGGGGCGCTTCGCGGCATGTGCCGTGCTCTTCCGGCCGGCATGCCGCGCCCCCGACTCGCCACGTCGATCGCTTTGCTTGCGCTGATCTCCGGCTGCGCCGCCCGCCCGCAGTCGGCCCTTCCCGTTGCCCTCGCGGTCCCGCCTGCGCCTGCACCGCGTTCGTTCGAGTCCAAGGGCGCTGAGGGCGCCGCGCTCGGCGGGGCGCTCCTGGTCTGGGGCCGCACGGGCGATGGGCCGCCTCGGACATGGCACCTCACCGAGGACGGCGCGGTGATCCGCGAGGAACCGGGGATCGTCGTGGCGACCGGTCGAGGGGAGTGGCGCTGGGACGTGCGCGAGGTGAAGGTGGAGACCTCGGCCTGCGAGTTCGGGCCCGAGGAGACGCACGAGCCGGGCGAGGGCACCGCGAACCGCGCGGAGCTCGTGCTGCGCGGGACGGGCGCGCGCCAGCAGGTGATCGCGCCGCCGGACGCGGACGGCAGCAACGTGATCCAGCACGAGGCGGAGGTGATCGGGAGCGTCGGGCCGTACCTGTTCATCGAGGAGCGGACGTACAGCTATGCGTGCGGCGCACACGGCTTCGTGGGCGTGGAGTTCACGGTGTGGGACGCCGACAAGGGGGCGATCGTCAACCTGCTCGCCGAGGTGTCCGGCGTGCCGGCGCTGCAGGGCGAGGCCAAGGCGCTCCTCGACGAGGACGAGGCCGACCCCGAGGCCGCCCGGCAAGAGGAGAATGCGCCGGAGCTCGTGCAGATCGCGCCGGCCTACGACGCGCGGGGGGCGCTCCGGGTGACCGCGAAGCTCGCGCGCGCCGCGTGTTATGCCTGCGGCGACGGCGCGTGGAGCTCCTACACGCGCTCGGCGGTGGTGCCCGCCAAGAAGGCGCCGGCGCGCCTCGCGGCGTGGGTGCCCCCGCCGCCCGGCATGCAGAGCTTCCTGGCGGCGCACCCGGACCTCAACGTCGGCGGCTGGTCGCGGTCCGGCCGGGAGGAGTGAGGCGAGCGAGCCCCGCCGGCCCCGTCAGCCGTGAGGGCGGCGCGCCGCGCCGCCCCCTCACGGCCCCGCGTCAGAGCAGGTCGTCGAGGTCGTCCATGGCCTGCGACAGGTCCTCGCTCATCTCCTTCAGCTTCTCGCGGTCCTTCTCGAGCAGCACCGCCTGCGCCGCGCGCGCCTTGTCCCCGAGCTTCCGCGCGGCGAGCACGTTCTCGAGCAGGTACCGCCGCTCGGTCGCGCCGAGCGCCGCGAACGCGCGCCGCAGGACCGGGAGCGTGTCCTTGAAGCGCTCGGGAAGGATGCCGCCGAGGAACGCGTCGAGCGCCTCGACAACGGGGCGGCTCTTCACGAGCACGAGCGCGTTCACCTCGAGGAAGCCGGCCAGGAACGACGCCGCCGCCTCGGGCGGGGCCGCGCTCCCGAGCCGCAGGCCGACGATCCGCGCCACCGCGTCATCGTGGTCCGGGGATCCGCCTTCGCGGTCCCCTCGGTCGTCGAGCTCCTGCGCCAGGTAGAGCAGCCCGCACGCGAGGCCCGACGCCGTGGGGTTCACCGCGTCGCTGTCCACGAGCGCCCGCGCCGCCTCGAACCACGCGGCGCGGTCGACGATCGGCTGCGACAGGGCCACGTCGTGCAGCGTGCGCAGCGCCTCCTTGGCCGGGGCGACCGCCTCGTCGCTGCCCGTGCAGCCGCCGTGGACGCGCAGGACCGCGCGCGCGAACGTCTTCTCCAGCATCGTCGCGATCACCCCGTCGCCGAGCGACGACAGCGAGCGCGACGACCCGAACGACGCGAGCCCCGCGAAGGCGCGGCACGCCCGGGCGAGCGACGGCAGATCGCTGTCGCCCGCGGCGAACCGGTCGCACGCGTCGAGCGCCGAGGCCGCCGCGCGGGCGCTCGACGCGAGCACGGCGTTCAGCAGCACGTCGGCGGCCTCGCCGGTTGTGTGGCACGCCGCGAGGTCCTCCTCGAGCAGCCGCGTCGCCACCTGCTCCAGCGTGTCGCCGAGGACGATCTTCTCGACGAGCGCCACGTCGGTCGCCGGCGTCCACTGCGCCTCCCACGTCTCGCTCAGCTGCCGGAGCAGCTCGTCCGGCGGCACCTCGCTCGCCGCCTGCCCGCGCCGCTGCCCGCGAGCGCCCGCGCCGCCCCGCCCGGCCGCCCGGGTGCCGGCGTACGCCGCATAGGGGATCTTCGCGATGCGGAGCCGGTGCAGGAGCACGCTCGTCCCGACCTCGACCTCGTTCGTGAGCGACAGCCGGAACGACTCGGGCGCGTCGGTGGCGGGGAGCCTGCGCTCGCGCACCTCGCGCCAGAACTCCTCCTGGAGCGAGTTCTTCCCGATGCCGCCGCCGACGCGGCCCACGTTGCGCCCGATGACGGCCGGCCAGAGGAAGCCGTCGACGTGCGTGGCGTCGCCGCGGCACATCGTGGCGATCGTCGCCTCGCGCACCTCGTCGAGGCCGGGCTCCGCCTTGCCGCGGAGCTCGGCGAGCGAGACCGCGAGGCGGAAGGCCTCGATGGTGTCGGCGAGCGAGGCCATGAAGCCGCGGAGGCGGAGGTGCTCGGTGAAGTCGATCAGCACCTCGAGGGTGGCGCGCCGGAAGTCGCCGCCCGCGTCGTGCGCGCGCTGGTAATACTGCGGCGCCCGGTTGCCCGCGCCGTAGCCGAGCTGCTCAGAGAGCCGCGGAAAGCTGAACGGGATGAGCGTCACGGCGCACGGGATCGGCGCCGGCAGCCGCGCCTCCAGCGCCGGATCGACGTCGCGCGCAGCGAACGCCGCCGCGTGCGCCGCGCCGAGCACGGCCGCGACCTCGCTCGGGGCGAGGTCAGGCCCCATGCGCTCGAGGATGCTCCGCGCCATGTACGCGTCGCGCGCCCGGTGGATCAGCCGGTCTCCATCGCTGCGCACGAGGTCCGCGTACGCGAGCAGGGCCTCGCGGAACGGCCCGGGATCGTAGCGGGGCGCCTCGAACGAGGCCTCCCAGAACTCCTCGAACGAGCGGAAGCCCCGGGCGCGCGCGCACGCCGCATAGATGCTCTCCTGCTCCCCCTCCGCGCTGGCCGGCCCGTCCCCGTGCTCGTGCTCGTGCTCGTGCTCGTGCTCGTGCTCGTGCTCGTGCGCGTGCGCGTGCGCGTCCTCGTGCCCTCCCGGATCGTCGGCGTCGTCGTGGCCGACCAGGGCGCCGTCGAAGGGCGCGAGCGTCGTGCCGACGGGGATGTCGATGAGCTCGACGCGCACGCCGTGCTCGAAGGCCCATTTCACCGCGACGTACTCGGGCGAGTAGGCGGCGAACGGCCACAGCGACGACGCGGGCTCCCCGTCGGTGCGGTAGCCGAGGATCGCCACGGGCGGGACGGTCTTCGGGTCGACGAGCGCCTCGAGGAGCGGGGTGGCGTCGCTCGGGCCCTCGACGAAGATCGCCTTCGGGCGCACCTCGTCGAGGTAGGCGCGCAGCGTCGCGCTGGAGCGCGGCGAGTGGTGGCGCACCGGGAAGAGGTGGACGGCGGCGAGCCGGTCGAGGTCCATCGGGTCCCTTCAGGTCGCGAGGCGCTTCTTGGCGGAGGCGTAGAACTCCTTCCAGAGCCCTGCGCGGCCCTTGGCCACGGTCTCGCAGTACTCGCGGACGGCCTTGAGGTCGTCGCCGCCCTCCTTGCTCACGGCGCCGAGCAGCGAGCGGGAGAGGTCGTCGGCGGTCACCTTCCCTGTGCCGAAGTGCTGCGCGAGGATGCCGCTGTTGAAGAGCACGCTGATGGCCTCCGCGGTCGACAGGACGGAGCCCGGGGTCTTCACCTTGGTCTTGCCGTCCTTGGTGACGCCGGCGCGGAGCTCCTGGAAGAGCGTGACGAGCAGCTTGGCGAGCTCGGCGGGCGGCTCGACGCCGACCTGGTAGTCGCCGCGGAGCTCGGCCTCGCGCTTCTGCACGATGCGGATCTCCTGCTCGAGATCGTCGACGACGGGGACGGTGATGAAGTTGAAGCGGCGCTTGAGGGCGGCGCTCATCTCGTTGACGCCGCGGTCGCGGGTGTTGGCGGTGGCGATGAGGTTGAAGCCGCGCTGCGCGGGGACGACCTGGTCGAGCTCCGGGACGGCGATCTGCTTCTCGGACAGGATGGAGATGAGCGCGTCCTGGATCTCCGACGAGGTGCGGGTGATCTCCTCGAAGCGCGCGAAGCGCCCGTCGCGCATGGCGCGGAGGATGGGCGAGGGCACGAGCGCCTTCTGCGAGGGCCCTTCGGCGAGGAGCAGCGCGTAGTTCCAGCCGTATTTGACGTGCTCCTCGCTGGTGCCCGCGGTCCCCTGGACGACGAGGGCGCTCGTGCCGCTGATGGCGGCGGAGAGGTGCTCGGAGAGCCAGCTCTTGGCGGTGCCCGGCTCGCCGACGAGCATGAGGGCGCGGTCGGAGGCGAGGGTCGCGAGGGCGACCTGCACGAGGGCGCGATCACCGATGTACTTGGGGGTGATCGCGACGCCGCCGACGGGTTTGTCGCTGCCGAGGATGTAGGTCTCGACGGCCCTCGGCGAGAGGCGCCACCCGGGCGGCCTCGGCGCCGTGTCGTTGGCGGCGAGGGCCGCGAGCTCGTGTTCGTACTTGGTCTCGGCGGGCTGGCGGAGGTCGCTCATGGGTGGCGCAGGAGGTTACCGCAGAACGGGGCGGAGAGAGGGGGGGAGAACGGCGCGAGCGCTTTCGAGCTCCTCGCCATCACAGCATCTGCTCGACGATGTGGTCGAGCTCCTCCTGTGGAAGGCCGGGATCAGGCGCGCGCCGCCCGAGCCGCTCGATCTGCTCGACGGTCGGGACCCCGAGGTTCCTCAGGTCGGTCGCGTTCACCTGGGTGTGCCCGTTGAACTGCCGAACGTGTGTATCCACGAGCGTCGAGTTCAAGAAGGCCACGAGGCCGCGCGCCATCACGGCCGGCAGCCCCTTGCCGCTCCGGTGAAGCACGTTGAGGTGGTTCTCGAACCCGATCCTGTCGCCCGGCGCGCTCTCGGGCGTGAAGAGGGCGGCGACGACCCGCCGCCGCTCCTCCTTCGACGAGAATCGCTTGACGAGCACGTAGTTCCCGCTGGGCATCCAGAGATCAGCCGTCTCGGGCGCGTCCACGAGGGCGTTCGGCTTCTTGCCGCGTTTGGGCCAGCGAACGACGCCCGACGCGAGGTGCGTCGGGTAGATCAGCGGACCGGTGCCCCTGCCGGGCTCCTGCCGCAAGAACTCGCGCGCTCGGAAGTCGACGACCTTTCCCGTCGAGACGCCCACGTTCAAGTCCGTCAATCGGGAGGGCATGCGCGCGAACGTGGCAGCGACCCTCTCCCCGGCGTCGTCCGGCACCACGTGGATGAACAGCTCGGCATCTCCGGGCCGGACGACGTGTTCGAACGGCACGGAGCGGACCGACAGCAGCTCGCCCTCGGGACCGCGCGACGACGAGATGGCGACAGGATCGCGCCGGCCGCCCCTGACGGCATGAAGAATGACGTTCTCTTGAAGGACCTCGTCCTCCGCGAACGCCGCTTTGCGCGATTCGAAGACGTGCACCCTTCGCAGCGACATCTCCCGGAAGAACAGCTCCCGGAACGGTCGAAAGTAAGGACCATTGCAGAAGCTCCGGGGGGTGATCGCGACGAGCTCCCCGCCCGGCTCCAGCAGGAGGATCGCGAGACCAAGAAAGGCCGTGTACAGGTTGCTTGTCTCGAGGCCCACGCGCCGCAGCGCCGCCCTGGCCTCGGTGTCCGAGTTGAGCTTCTTGTAGGGTGGATTCAGGATCGCGTGCGTGAACGAGCGCGGCATGCCCGGGCGAGGTCGGCCGCCGTCGAGTTGCTCGACGGCCGACCGGATGAAGTCGGCCTCGATGATGCGGGCAGCGAAGTCGATCCCGGCGCCGGCGCACTCGTCGCGACACGCGCGCGCCGTCCGACGAAGGTACGCCGCGAGCCGCGGGTCGATCTCGAAGCCAGTCGCGCGGATCGCGCTGGGGCGTTTCCGGCGGGCACATGCGCTGGCCGTGAACGCGGCGAGGAGGCTGCCCACGCCGGCGCCGGCGTCCAGCACGCGGATGTCCTCGCAGGGCCGCTCGAACAGCGACGCCATGAACGACGCCACCGGCGGCGGCGTGAGGAACTGACCCAGCTCGGACCGCGCGCGGGGATCGAGCGCCCGCGCGGCTTCGATGCGGTGGAGGTCGACGCGGTCGAGGAGCGGCGGCGGGGCGGCTGCCTCGAGTCTCGCTGCCCGGCTCATCGATGACGTCGTTACCGCAGCTGGGGCATCGAGCCAACCGTGCCTCGGCGGTGAACGCGCCGTGGGCGCCTTGTCAGCGAGGCGGCGCCCGCGGCGCGCCGCTCAGGCGGCCTCTTGCCGCGCTGCCATCGCGGCGAGCGGCGGTATCCCGAAGCGCTCGCGCACCTCGCCGAGCGGCAGGTGAACGACGCCCCAGAAGTCCCAGCGATCGCTCAGATCGACCTTGCAGGCCGCGCCGCGCGCCACCGCGCGCAGCACCTTGCGCGCCTCGAAGAGCCCGACCTGCGGCGCGGCGACGGGCGTGATCTGGATCCCGAGGTGGAACTGCAGCATCACGAAGAGCAGGAAGGCGAACCCGTCGCGCCGGATGAACCCGGCCTGGAAGGAGCCGGCCTGGATCTCGCCCGCGGGATCGGTGTCGTACTCCGCGAGCACGTGGCCGAGATCGTGGAACACCATGCGCTCCGGGATCGCGTCCCGGCTCTCGCCGGGGAACAGGAAGCCGCGCGCGGTGCAGTGCTCCCAGAACACCCGGCCGAACGTGCCCTCGGGCAGGAGCCCGAGCTGCTTGTAGCGGAGGGCCCGCGAGCGATCCTCGACGCCCGCGCGGAAGAAGGGCCCGAGGAGCCTGCGCACGCCGGCCAGGCCCTCTTTCCTCAGGACCTCGCCGGCGAACGCGCCGACGAGCCGGCGCCTCACGGCGGCCTTGGCGAGCCCCCTGTGGCCGCGCGCCACGAGGCGGAGCACGCCCACGCCCTGCTCGCGCACGCCGAGCGCCCGGGCGAGCGCCTCGACCGCGTCCACCTCGGCCGCCGTCACCTCGCCGTCGGCCATCGCGGTCACGAGCGCGAGCTGCACGAGCCGCTTGCGCCGGTGCGGATCCGGGATCGCGCTGGCCACCGCCTCGGGCGCGACGCGCGGCAGCCCGTCGACGTCGGCGCGGGCGCCGTGCAGGGCCGCGAGCTCCTCCAGGACGGCGCGCTGCGCCGGGTCGAAGCGCGCGAGCGCGCCGTCGGCCAGGGCCACCTCCCGGAGCGCGCCGAGCGCCGCCGGGAGCTCATCACAGCTGAAAACCACGATATCCATACCGACCTCCTCTTCTCACAAGGGGGTTCACGCGAGACGTTCCATCGAAGGGCTCAGCCGCGCTGGTACGCGTCGATCGCCGCCAGCATCGCCGCCGAGATCTCCCTGGGCAGCGACTCGGCCGTTTCCATGATCACCCGCACCCGCTCCACGCTCGCCCGATCGACGAACCGACGACCGAGGGGCGTGAGCGCGAGCGTCTTCGCGCGGCGGTCCTCGGGATCCTCCTGCCGCGCGAGGAGCCCCCGCTGCACGAGGCCCTCCGCGAGCCGGCTCCCAGCCGAGGCCGAGAGCCCGAGCGACGTGGCGAGGACGGTGACGCGCATCGGGCCGCCGTGATCGACGAGGTGCAGCGCGGCCACCTGCGCCACGCTGAAGTCCTCCTCGTGCAGCTCGCGCGCGAGCCCCGCGATGATGCGCGAGAACATCATCCGCGTGAACCGCTCGAGCGGCGAGCCCAGGACCTTTTGCTTACTCACAATATTATCTATTACGCATTAGTTGCTCTTTCGCAAGTAGTTGCTGGCGCGATCGCGCGATCACCGCGCGGATCCGTCCGCCGCGGAGGGCTGGCAAGCGCGCCGCGCGGCCGGCCATCGACCGGCGCGGGCGGTCAGCCACGCGGGCCGGCCGCTTCGTGGGGCGGTCGCGTCCGGGTGGCGGTTACCTGCGGGCGCCGGTCACTTCTGCGCGCCGGCCGCCGTGGTTGCTCGTCGCCAACAATCGCCATGAGCCCGCCGGCGGACGCCCGGCCGGCACCGGTGACGCGGTGACGATAAGCCGGTACCGGTGACGATAACCTGCTTTTCCCGAGCGTGGCTTGACGCGGCTTCTTCTCCCGGAAGACCCTACCATTCTCGCGCGGACTCCACCGGAAGGGCCGCAATCGAGGCGCGTGGCACGGAGCGGAGGCAGCCGATGGCGAAGAGCAAGAGCCGTGGTCGAGGCACGTGGATCTGGATCATCGCGGCGCTCGTCCTCGCCGGTGGTTGCGTGGAATTCCGCGGGGCCGATCCCGAACAGGACGCCCCCGGCGAGGGCGGAGGCGGAGGCGGCGGGGCCGGCGGGGGTGCGACGGGCGGCGGGGCCGGCGGGGATGCGACGGGCGGCGGCGGGGCCGGCGGGGATGCGACGGGCGGCGGCGGGGCCGGCGGCGCGGGCGCCGGGGAGGCGGCTGCTCCTCGGAGCTGCGGCTCACGAGAGCTGGGGACGGAGCTGCTGTGCGGTCCCGAGGAGATCAGCTGCTGTGACAGCAGGCTGGTTCCGGGAGGCACGTTCGACCGGAACTTCGCTGGTGCGCGCGAAGCCGACGGCGCCTATCCCGCGACGGTGAGCGGCTTTCTCCTGGATACGTTCGAGGTGACAGTGGGGCGGTTTCGCGCGTTCGTCGATGCCGGAGGAGGCACGCAGGCGAGCGCACCCGAGGCCGGCGCAGGGGAGCACTCGAAGATCCCGGGGAGCGGCTGGTCTGCCGACTGGAAAGGCTGGCTCGAGGAGGACACGGCGGCGCTCAAGGCTGCCCTGCACTGCGACCCACCTCGCTCGACCTGGACCGATGACGCCGGGCCGAACGAGAATCTGCCCATGAACTGCGTCACGTGGCCCGAGGCCTTCGCGTTCTGCGCGTGGGATGGAGGGCGCCTCCCGACGGACGCGGAGCTGAACTACGCCGCAGCCGGCGGGGACGAGCAGCGGAGCTACCCGTGGGGCGAGGGGATCGACCTGAGCCGCGCGAGCTACGGTTGCCTCGGGGATGCGGACGCCGCGCCGGCGTGCTCGCTGGACGACTTCTCCCCTGTCGGGTCGAAGCCGATGGGAGCAGGGCGATGGGGCCACCAGGATCTCGCCGGAGGCGTGAGCGAGTTCGTTCGGGACTCCTCGGACCCGCTCCAGATCCCGTGCGTCGACTGTGCTCGTCTGGATCCGTCGTCGATGGGCAACTACGTGGTCGTCCGCGGCGGGAGCGCCCTCGACAGCGAGGCGTCTCTGTACACGACGAGCCGCGGCGTTTACCGCATCCCCGGTCGCTATGACCCCGGGATGGGGGTCCGGTGCGCGAGGAACCCGCCGTCCGCGGAGTGAGCGAGCTGCACCCGCGACGTCACGAGACGTTCCGCGAGCCGGTGACCCCCGCGAGCCGGTGACCCCCGCGAGCCGATGACCTCCGCGCGCCGGTCACTTGCGGGGGCCGGTCACGTGGACCTCGCGGAGGCGGGCCCGCGCCGCCGCGTAGTACGGCTCGATCTCCTTCGCCGCCGGCGTGCCCCAGAGATTCTTCCGCTCCTCCGGGTCGCTCGCCAGGTCGTAGAGCTCGAACCGGGCGCCGCCCGAGATCGTCAGCTTCATGTCGCCGCGGAGGAACGACCGCCGCGCGTCGTTGTACGGCCCTGCCGGCATGTCGATCAGCACGTCGCGCGCCTGGGCCTGCTCGCCCGGGGCGAGGAACACGTCGGGCAAGAGCGACGCGCCCGACAGGAAGTCGCTCGCGGCCGCGCCCTCGGCAGGCCCGGGCACCCGCATCAGATCGAGCAGCGTCGGCGCGATATCGATCAGGCTGCGCCGGGCCGATACCCGGGACGGCGCCGCGCCCGGCACGTGGACGACCAGCGGCACCCGCACGAGCTCCTCCCAGAGCTCGAAGCCGTGGCGGAACATCTTGTGCTCGCCGAACGCCTCGCCGTGATCGCTCGTCACGACGATCGCCGTGCGCCCGCCGTAGGGCGCCGCCGCGATCGCGTCGAGCAGCCGGCCGATGTGCCGGTCCGTGAAGGCCACCTCGCCGTCGTAGAGATCCCGCTGCGAGGCCGCGCCGAAGCCCGCCACGTCGTCGTGCCGGAGGTAGTCGGCGTGCGGGTCGAGGTAGTGGACCCACAGGAAGAAGCGCCCGCCCGTGTTGTCGGCCGACCCGAGCAGCCGCAGCGCGGCGTCGGTCAGCGCGGCGCTCGTCGCCTTGTTGTCGACGTCCCAGGGCGCGCCCTCCGGCGGCGCCGCGGACATGTCCACCACGTCGAAGCCGCGATCGAGCCCGCCGAAGCTGCCGAAGTAGCGGTGCCCGTGCACGCTCATCGTGCGCACCCCGGCGCGCTTCAGGCGCTCGGCGACGAACGTGTCCTCCTCGCTGAACTTGTTGAAATGCCCCCAGTTCCTGTGGGTCTCGCTCCCGTACTTGCCGATGAGCATCGGGCCGACGCTCTTGCCCGTGTAGGACGCGAGCGAGTACGCGCGCTCGAACACCGTGGAGCGGGCCGCGAGGCCGTCGAGGTTCGGCGACACGGGCCGCGGGTTGCCCGCGTAGCCGAGGTCCCAGCGGAGCGTGTCGACGGTGACGAGGACGACGTTCAGGTCCGCCGGCAGGCGCGCCGCGTACGACCCGCGCGCGTCGGCGCTCGGGGCCGCCTTCGGAGCGGGGGCGAGCGCGGCGAGCGCCGCGGCCGTCAGATCGCCGCCGGAGCAGTCGTCGTCGACGCCGTTGTCGAGGATCTCCTCGGCCAGCGGGTGGACGCGCGCGTCGCTGTCGTCGCAGTCCCCGCCGCCGAAGAGGGCGGCCGCGCGGTCGCCGTCGCGATCGGCGAGGCGGCGCAGGACCGCGAGGCTCTTGCCCCCGACGGGCGCGCCGCGCTCGATCGCCTGCGCCACCGCGGGCTCCGCGTTGAGCGCGGAGGCGGCGCGCGCGGTGAGCGCGAGCGGCAGGAGCGCGGCGAGGAGCGCGACGGGCGCGCGCGCCGTCCGGACCGCGACCGGCGCGAGGAAGGCGGCGAGCGCGACGACCAGGAGGAGCGCCGGGGCGCGCAGGTCGAGCTCGGGGCGCTTGAAGATGCCGTAGACGCCGAGGAAGCCGCCCTCGCCCGAGACGCCGCCCGTGGCGACCCCGAACGCGAACAGGGCCGCGGCGATCGCGAGCGCGACGCCGCCCGTGACCGCCGGATCGACGCAGGCGGGGCGGCCGTCGCTGGCTTTGGCGAGCGCGCGCCGGAGCGGCGGCGTCAGGGCGAGGACGGCGAGGCCCGCGATGAGGCCGAGGCCGAGCGCGCCCGCGGCGACCGCGGTGCCGACCAGGAGGGGCGCGGCCTCGAGGCCGAGCAGGGCGCGGGCGAGGTGGGCGCACAGGGTCATCCAGAGGAAGGCCGCGAGCACCGCGAGCGGCACGAACGCCGCGATGTCGGCGGGCCGGCCGATCGCCCGCACCCGCAGCGCGCTCACGAGCGTGGCCGGCGACGGCGGGCCCGACGGGTCGACCACGATCGCGGAGGCGCCCGCGAGCAGGCCGACGACGAGCGCGACGGGCGCGAACACCCCGATGTCGGCGAGGTAGGTGGCGAGCTGGAAGGCGGCGTCGTCGCCGGCGCCCGCCGTGGCCCACCCGGCGTCGAGCGACGCGGCCACGACGCCGAAGACGCTGGCGCCGAGCGCGCTCCTGGCGAGCCGCCCCGCCCACGCGCGGGCCAGCGTCGGGACCGCGGGGCCCGGCGCGCTCGAGGCTCGCTTCACGCCGGGCCCCGCTTCCGCGCCATGGGGTGAGCGGCGTCGTAGACCTTGAGCAGGTGGTCGATCGAGACGTGCGTGTACCGCTGCGTCGTGGCGAGCGAGGCGTGCCCGAGCAGCTTCTGGATGGCCCGGAGGTCGGCGCCGCCGTCGAGCAGGTGGGTCGCGCAGGTGTGCCGGAGCGCGTGCGGGTGCAGGTCGGCCCGGCCGGCGCCGAGCGCGCCGTAGCGCTGCACCAGCGCCTGGACGCGGCGCACGCCGATGCGCGCGCCCCGGCGGGACAGGAAGAGGGCGCGGGGGTCGCGGGCGCCGGTCGTCGGATCGGCGAGCTCGTCGCGCCGCTCGAGGTAGCGCTCGATGGCGGCGAGGGCGTGGGAGCCGAGCGGGACGATCCGCTCCTTGTCGCCCTTGCCGACGACGCGCACCGCGGCCCTGTCGGCCGGGCGCCGGTCGACGTGGGTGAGGTCGAGCCCGCAGAGCTCGGAGACGCGCAGGCCCGCGCCGTAGAGGGTCTCCAGCATGGCGCGGTCGCGGAGCCCCTCGGCCGTCTCGGCGCCGGGGATCTCCATGACCTCGGCGGCGGCGTCGACGTCCAGGAAGGTGGGCAGCGGGCGCCGGACCTTGGGCAGGGCGAGCTGGGCCGCCGCGTTCTTGTCGACCTCGCCGCGCCGCTCCAGGTAGCGGAGCAGGGCGCGGGCGGCGCCCACCTTGCGCGCGATCGAGGCGGGCGCGTGGGTGCGCGCGAGCGAGCCCAGCCAGCTGCGCAGGAGGAGCACGTCGAGGCCATCCACGGCCGTGGCCTCGTCCGGAGAGGGGGCCTCGCCGGTGGCCGGGGCCTTGCCGGTGGCCGGGGTCTTGCCGGTGGCCGGGGCCTTGCCGCGCGCTCGCGCAGGGCGGTGATCGGCGTTCGCGGCCGCCTTCTCGCGGGCGAAGCGCGCGAGCTGCTCGAGGTCGCGCCGGTACGCAGCCACGGTGTGGCGCGAGGCCCGCCGCTCGGCCGCAAGGTAGGTCAGGAAACGCGCGATCGCCTGCTCCAGCGTGGTCCCGCCGGATCGATCGCCGCTCCGCCGCGCGTGCATCACGGGGTTTGCCCTACCATCAGGACGGCGCCGCAGGCAAAGACTCGCCGGCGGACGAGGCGGAGCGCCGCTCGGCCGGCGCCGCTGCGCGGCGCGGCAGGGGAGGCGGGCGCTGGCCGGAGGGGACCGCGGTCGCCACGTCCCGCGGCAGGCAGGTGGAGGTCGCGGGGCGCGTCTCGCCATGCCCTGACAAGAAAACGCCCCTCACGGATCACGAGCGAACCACCCACCCGGTGGGCGACATGGCACGAGCGCCGCGCGCTCCCGGCTCTGCTGTCGAGGAGAATCCATGATCCGCGCTGTCGAAGCGTGAATCGGACTGCAGAGCGCGGCGGTGAAGACCGGCTGTTTCGACGCGCGTGAGACAGGCGCCCGCTCGCTCGCTGTGAAGGAGCTGATCAATCGTAGTTGCCCCTGACGGACCGCGGCGGGACACGCTTGTGATCCAGGTGTGTACGCTGCTCTCGGTGTGGTACGAGGGCTTGCCCGGGGCCCGGGCGCACGAGGAGCATGAAATGACCAACGCCGCCGTGAGCGAGCCGGCCATCGAGGCGCCGACGAAGCTTTCCTTTGCTCAGACCCTGAAAAGCCTGCCGCGCTCCTTCTGGATGGGCTGCACCATGGAAATGTGGGAACGGCTGGCTTACTACGGTGTGCGCGTCGTCATGCCCATTTACATCGCCCAGGCCGACGAGCCTGGAGGGCTCCACTTCAGCCAGCAGGACAAGGGCACCATTTACATGGTCTGGGCCCTCATCCAGTCGCTGCTCCCGATGGTCACCGGCGGTTACGCCGACCGGTACGGCTACAAGCGCACGATCTTCATCACGGTGTGGCTGAAGATCATCGGTTATCTGCTGATGGCGACGCAGCGGAGCTTCGCCGGCTTTCTGCTCGGCGTGGTCATCCTCGCGACGGGCACGGCCCTCTTCAAGCCCGGGATCCAGGGCACCCTGGCCCAGTCGATGGACAAGTCGAACTCGTCGGTCGGCTGGGGCCTCTTCTACTGGCTCGTGAACGTGGGCGCGGCGATCGGCCCGCCGCTCGCCGGCTACCTCCACGGCAAGAGCTGGTCGTGGGTCTTCTACGGCTGCGCCGCCATCATCTCCCTGAACTTCCTCATGCTGTTCACGTACAAGGAGGTCGACTCCGGCGCAGACAAGACCTCCGGGGCGTGGAAGGTCTTCAAGGACACGATCAAGAACATCTGGGACGCGCGGCTCATCACCGTGATCCTGCTGCTCTCGGGGTTCTGGCTGATGATGTACCAGCTCTGGGACCTGATGCCGAACTTCTACACGGACTGGATCAGCAGCACCTCCTTCGTGCAGAACAACCCCTGGCTCCCGGCGTCGTGGCTCGATATCAAGGATCCGCGCGGGGTCCAGCTCAAGCAGGAGAACGTGCTCAACCTGAACTCGGTGAGCATCGTCCTGCTCCTCGTGCCCTTCTCGTACCTGGTGGCGAGGATGAAGGTGCTCTCGGCGATGACGCTGGGCATCCTCGTCGCCATCTTCGGCATCCTCGTCGCAGGGACCACGACGTCGCTCTACGTCCTCTTCGTGGGCATCCTGCTCTTCTCCATCGGCGAGATGCTGACCGGCCCGAAGAAGAGCGAGTATTTCGCGCTCATCGCGCCGAAGGGAAAGAAGGCGCTTTATCTCGGTTACGTCAACATCCCGGCGGCGATCGGCCCCGCGATCGGCGCGCAGATGGCGGGGATCCTTTATGGGACCCGGGGCGAGAAGGCCACGCTGGCGCTGCGCTACCTCGCCGAGAAGACCGATCTCGCCAAGGGGAAGGCCTGGAACGGCGATGTGGCGTCGCTCTCGGAGCTCCTCGGGGTGTCGCGCCAGCAGGCCTTCAGGACGCTGCAGGAGACGCTGCACATCGACGCCGCCGAGGCCACGCGCCTGCTCTGGGACACGTACCGGCCTTACGAGATCTGGTATTCGTTCGCGGCGATCGGCGTCGCTTCGCTCGTGGGGATGCTGATCTTCTCCCGGCGCTCGAGGCGGTGGAAGGACCTCGACGTGTAGGGCGCGCGGCCGCGCGCGAGGGGGCGTGGCGCCGGCCGGCGTAGCCGGTCGCCGCACGAGCGGCGCCTCCAGGCAGGGCAGCTCGCGGTTACGTCAACGCTTCGGCCGCCGTCGTGGCGGTGACGGCGCGTTCGAGCCACCGTTCCAGGACCTCGAGCTCGGCGCAGCCCTCGATGCGTGCGTCCTCCTCAGGACGCAGCGCGAGCTGCCGCTGCGCGAGCACCCTGCGCAGCGCGGTCCGGGCCTCGGAGAGGCGACCCCGCTCGATGCCCTTCTCGACCAGCTTCTGCTGCACGTCCGGGTTTGCACCGAGCAGAGCCTGAAGGATCTCTCGTTCCCGCGCCTTGACCTCGGGGTCCTCACCCTTGCCAACCCACCACAACAGCTCCTCGCGCACGGTCGACGACATCGCGGTGAATCTTACCATGCCGAGCACCCATGCGAGGGGCATTCGCGAGGCGACCCACCGGGCAAACTCGTCGAGCGCCCGTCCGGAGCGGGCGACCAGGAAGGGCACGAGCTCGTTGCGCAGCGGAAGGTCGTTGGCTGCGATCCACAGGAAGGGGAAGCTCGACGGCTCCACACGGTAACAAGCTTGCCCGACGGCGATGAGCGCGCGTTGCGCCCGCAGCCAGTCGGGCACGTGCGGCGCGACGAGCCAGAGCGGCTCCTGGCCCGACCACGCATGCGTGCTGTCTTCCGCCCGTTGCACCTGCCTCGCCTGCCGCCGGAGCAGCGCGCGCTCGACGGCCGGGAAATCGAGATGATCTCCTGGCATTTTCAGCTCGACCAGGACCTCCTCGTGGCTCCCGGCCTCTGGCCACGGGGCGGGCAGCGCTGCAATACGGTCGGGGTGGCGTACGAGCAAGAGCCCATCGCTCTGCACCTTCACCAGGCCGATCTCGGGCGGATCCTGCCATGTGACAGCACCGCCGGTGATCCGCTCCGTCTGCGCGGCAAAGGTGCGTTTGGCGAACTGGTCCGGCTGCCCCACGCGCGGCGCAGTAGCAGAGCGTGTCCACAGGAACCAGCGCGTTTTGCCGTGTTTTTCGCCGCTTCGTCTCTTACGCGCGCTGGTGCATGCGCATCACGAGATCGCATTGCGAACGAGGTTTTGTTTTTTTTTTGATCAGCCACTCCGCTGCTGGACTCGCAGCGCTCCGGCCTACTCGCACGCCTCGCCGAGGACATACCCGTGCTTGCAGATGCAGCGGCACTCGACCTCGAACTCGGGCTCGTTGCACGCCGGCCGGACCTGCCGCACCTGCTTCACCGTCCGGCCCTCCCTGTCCTTCACCTGCACCTCGATCTCGTAGTCGTGATCGAAGATGTCGCTGCCCGACCAGTTGTTCGGGCAGACTCCCACGTTCGCGAAGGTCGAGATGTCGGCGTCGACGCTCGCTCCCCAGCCGTCGCCGGTCGGCCTGAGGTTGACCGTCCTCGACTCGGACATCACACGCCCGGACATGGGATCGCGGAGCGAGCCGGACAGCTGGACGCCGCAGGCGCTCAGGTTCGTCGCGCGGACGCCCAGGAAGAGCACCCGCCCGCCCTGCGGCGGCATGATGATGTCGATCCCGTCGCCGTCGCTCACCGGGTGCGCCGCGTCGCTCGAGTCGAGCGCGATGACCTCCACGCGGATGTCGGCGCCCTCCTCGCCCAGGTACCCGAGCTTGCAGGCGTGCTCGACCGGCGGAGGATCCCCGCCGTCGTCGGCGCACGCCGGCGCGGCGAGCAGCAGCGCAGCGAGCGCACGGCTCGCCGCAGCGGAGCAGGCCATCAGCGGTCCCGCCCCTCCGGCGCCGGAGGATCACCCCCGTCGTCCTCGGGCTCCTCCCGCGGGATGGGCGCGCGCGGGCGCCTCGTCGCGCCGAAGGAGCTGGAGCTGGTCGGCGCCATGGTGATCGGCGCCATCGCCCGCGAGTCGGGCGCCGGCCGCTGGGACAGCGCGTCGCCGCGCCACCTGCCGTCGACGTCCGCCTCGGCGCGCCCCGGCGCCTCGCTGGGCGCCGAGCTCCATTCATGAAAACCAGCCTGCGGGAAGGGCGTGCGCTCGGCCAGGTACGCCGCGAGCAACCGATCGCGCTCGAGCTCTTCCGTGCTCGGCGGCGGGGGAGGATCGAGCGTCGGCAGCTCGTCGGTCCACGTCAGGTCCGCGTCGTCCAGGCTCGATCCGGACCCGGCGCTGGAGAACGCGCGCGGCGCGTTCCGCTCCGTCGGGACAGGCTCCGGGGCGTAGCTCGGGGCACCGCCCGGCGCATGGCTGGAGGCACGGGCCGGCGCCGGGCTGGGGATGCGGGGCGCCGCGTAGCCAGGGGCGCGGTCCGACGCGTGGCTGGAAGGACGGGGCGGCGGATAACCAGGAGCGCGGTCCGACGCGTGGCTGGAAGGACGGGGCGCCGCGTAGCCAGGAGCGCGGTCCGACGCGTGGCTGGAAGGACGGGGCGGCGGATAACCAGGGGCGCGGTCCGACGCGTGGCTGGAAGGACGGGGCGGACGGGGCGACGGATGGCGAGGGGCAGGGGCACGGTCCGACGCGTGCGTGGAAGGACGGGGCGGACGGGGCGACGGATGGCGAGGGGCAGGGGCGCGGTCCGACGCGTGCGTGGAAGGACGGGGCGATGGATGGCGAGGGGCAGGGACGCGGTCCGACGCGTGCGTGGAAGGACGGGGCGGGGTGTACGTGGGCGCGTGATCGAGCGCGCTGGCGGGCGGAGGCTCGGACGCGAAGGAAGGGCTCCGCGAGGTGGGCGGCGGCCCAGGCGGCGGTGGATCGATGGTCGGGAGCTCGTCGTCCCAGTCCCAATCCTCCGGATCAACTCGGGAATCCGACCGGCGCGACGACGCGCCGAGCCGGAGATCCCCCGACCTCCGCGACGCCGGGAACCCTGCCGGAGGGCCGATCGTCGGCAGCTGGCCCACGCCCGGGTCCCGCGCCGGCGCGTCGTCCCGGCGCTCGATCTGCCGCGACGGGCGCGTCGGCTCGGGCGCCGGCACGGAGTACCTCGTCGACGCGACCTGCCCGAAGGGCCGCGAGTCCCGCGGCAACCGCGGCGGAGGAGGGACGGCCATCGCCGCGCGCGCCGCCGCCGTCGAGGGAGGCGGCTGCGTCGAGATGAGGTTCTCGTCGCGACCCCGCTCGGCCGCCGCCGGGCGATCCGCCGGCGCCGGCTGCCGGGGTTGCACGCTGGTCGGCGACGGCCCGGCCTGCGCGGAGCCCGCGAGCGGCCTGCCGAGCCACGCGGCCTCCTTGCGCGCCTGCGCGGAGCGCGCGCCTTCCTCCGAGCGGACCGCGCGCGGCGCGAGCGTGTCGCCCGGCTCCGTCGGCGGGACCTCGTCGCCGAAGAGCACCGGCGCGGCGGCCGTCACGCGCGACTCCACCCCCGCGGCGCCCCTCCCGGAACGGAAGCCGAAGGCGGCGCGGATCGCCCGCTCGTGGTGAGGCTCGACCTCGACGGGCCGGACGATGAAGCACGGCTCCGCGCCCGGCGCCCGCTGCGAGAGGTCGACGTCGAACGGCGCGCCGAGGAGGTGGCCCTGCTCGTCGAACAGGACGCGCACCGGCGGCTGCGCGAAGTGCGCGGGCGACAGCGGCGTCGAGAGGACGACCCCGAGCTCGCCGGTGCTCAGCTGCACGAACGTCCCCGTCGGGATGATGCCGAGCGCGCCGACGAGCAGCTTGCCGATCGCCCGGTCGGTCGCGCTCTCGGCGCCCGAGATCATGCGCTGGAGCACGGCGTCGAGCGACGAGGCGCCGCCCGACGCGGCGTCGATCGTCGGGAACGGCGCCGTCCGGAGCTCCGTGAACTGGCGGGCGGCCGCCAGGATCCGCGCGAGCACCGTGGGGCTGCGCCGGCCGCCGTAGAGCGGGCCCTGCCGGCCGCCTTGCCGGAGCGCGAGCGCCTCGTAGGCGATCACCGTGCGCGTGATCGAGGGCGCGTGCAGCTTGCCGAGCGCCGTCAACATGACGGCCGCGCTCGCGGGCAGCCGCTCCTTCTCGTCGTCGCTCAGGCCGCGCTCGAGGAGAGAGCGCGCGACAGGCTCCTCGCCGTCGGCCGAGCCGGCGAGCACCCCCGTGAGCCGCAGCCGGCTCACGTCGTAGAGCAGCGCCGCGGTGACGAGGCTCCCGAGCATCCTCCTGTCGGTCGTGAGCTGCCGGGCGATGCCCAGCGCGACGATCGCCGTGGACACGCTGAGGCCCCCCTCGTCCGGGTCGGCGATCTTGCCCGCGGCGACCGAGAGCAGGAGGCGCGCGTCCTCCTCGGCCGCGGCGACGAGCTTCTGCGCGACGCGCTTCACCCGCTGCGGCAGGATCGCCGGGGACGAGCGCAGGGCCGCATAGAACGACCGCATCACGAGGATCGCCGCCGCGTAGGTGCGGCTGATCCGGCCGATCCGGGTGCCGTCGCCGTCGATGGCCCCGCCAGGGAACGGGTTCGTGAGCTTGCGGACGCGGACGCCCCGCAGGCTCGACTGGAGGAGCCGCGCGGCGATGCTGCGGTCGCGCTGGGCGTCGGCGAGGAGGCGGGCGAAGGCGGCGAGCTCGGCCCGACGGACCGCCTTGTCGAGCACGAGCTCGGAGACGTCGCAGGCCTCGAAGAAGCTGCCGAGCTCCAGGGCGACCTCGTACGTCTCGCGCGAGGCGCGGAGCATCTGGCCGTTGATGAAGAGGGTGTTGCCCGCGAACACGATCGTCGCGGCCTCGCTCCCCGACAGCTCGCAGAACTGGACGATGCTGTCGATCGCGGACGGGACGAGCGACAGCACCGCCTGGTTCGAGTCGCTGTGCAGGAGGCACGCCTTCGCGAGCCGGTAGATCATCTGCACCAGGCCGAGCGCCGCGCGGCGACGCCCGTCGGCCTTCACGCCCGAGATCGCCGTGTCGCCGGTGCTCTCGTGGAGGTTGGCTTTCTCCTCGCTCACGGCTTCCTCCCGCCGCGGGGCGACGGAGACGGCGCCGGCTTCGTCGAGGGCACCGCGCTGCCGGGCGCAGGCTCGAGGGCCGTGCGGGACGGCGCGCCGAATGGCAACGAGGCGGGGCCCTGCCGCGCGCTGTACGGCGCGGCGCTGGCGCTGGAGGGCGGGGCGGGGGACCTCGGCGGCGTGGCCGGGCGCGGCATCGACGGCGGCATCGGCGGCGGCGCGGCCGTCGGGGTGGACGCCGACGTCGAGGAAGGCGGCTGCCCACGCCGGCTGAACGGCACGGAGGTGGGAGGCGCCGAGGCGGCGCTCGTCGAGGCGGGCACCGGCGACACGAGCGGCGGCCTGTAGGCGGATCGGCCGGCGTCGCCGCCGTTCGGGGCCATGGATCCGGGGCGCGGGGTGCTCCACGGCTCGAGCTGGTCCGGCAGGCTGAGCGGCCCGCCCGGGCTCACGCGCCGGACCGAGACGGGCGAGTACGAGCGCTTTGCGCGCGAGGGCGGCGCGCTCGCGTCCGGGTGCGCCTGCGCCGGCGGGCGCTCGCTCGGGCGGGTCGGCGCGACGAGGCGCGCGGCGATCGCGACCGCGGCGCGCGCGGCGGCGTCGCGCACCGGCGGGGTGTTCCACCAGCGCGGCTTGGTCGCCTCCTTGACCGCGCGGAGCGCCTCGTAGCTCCGCGCCTGGCAGAGGAAGTGCGCGGCCAGCTCGCGGGTCTGCTCGATCGCCTCGGACGGGATGAGCTGGCGCTTCTCGAGCAGCTCGATCGCGAGCTTCTCGGCGCGCGTGGGGTTCAGCTGCGCGACGGTCTCGAGCCACTGCCGCCGCTCTGCCCCCGAGAGGTCGTGGAACGACGGCGCGACGATCCGCCGCACGAGCGTCGGGCCCGCGGCGAGCACGCCGAGCTTGCCGATGAGGCGCAGGGCCTCGCAGCGCACCGGCGGCGCGGGGTCGTCGAGGAGCTTCTGGAGCTCCTCCCGGACGCGCTCGGCCGCGGAGCCCGCGGAGCCGCCCTCGCCCGCGGCGGCGTCGGGGAGCTCGGCGAGCGCGTTGATGCGCACCTCGACGTGCGGGCTCGCGAAGCCTGCCTCCAGCGCGGCGAGGGCGCCGGGCGTCTTGAGCTGCGCGAGCAGCTGGAGGAGCGTCAGGGCGAGGGGGGCCGGCGCGCGAGAGAGCAGGTCCCCGAGCTCGGCCTCCCGGCCGGGCGCCCACCGCCGCATGTAACCGAACAGGACCTCGCGCAGGCGCTCGGACTGCACGGCGCCGTGGCACTGGCATGCGGCGCTGAAGAGCGAGCCGTCCTCGAGCGCGTCGAGCGCGTGGGCCAGCCCCTCGACGATCGCCGGGTCGAGCGGCGCCGTGCTCCGGCTCACGCCGGCCTGCGCCGTGCTCCGGCTCGCGCCGGCCTGCAACGTGTTCCGGCTTGCGCCGGCCTGCGCCGCGCTGCGCCCTGGGTCGGCCTGCGCCGTGCTCCGGCCCGCGTCGACCTGTGTCGCGCTCCGGCCTGCGCCGGCCTGCGCCGCGCTCCGGCCCACGCCGGCCTGCGCCGCGCTCCGGCCCACGCCGGCCTGCGCCGCCACGCCTGCGGCCGCCGCGCCGCCGAGGGCAGCGCCCGCGGCCGCCGCGCCGTGGCCCGCCGCGCCGGTGGCCGACGCTCCCGTGGCCGCCGCGCCGGTGGCTGCCGGCTCCTCCGGGTGAGCCGTCGCGAGGTCGTTGAGGATCGCCCTGAGCGCCTCGACCGGGAACATCGCCTGCGCGAGCGCCCGGTCGACGGCGCGCGGCGAGAGCTGCGGCAGCGCGGCGCTCGATCGACCTGCCGCGCTCGCCGCACCTGCCGCGCCCGCCGCGCCGCGCTGCATGCCGTCGAGCCGCGCGAAGAACGCGCGCCGGAGCATCGTCTGCACCTCGAACGCGAGCTCGTAGCTGTGCAGGACGATCTGGTCGGCGGTCCACGCGGTGAGCGCCCCCGTCATGCGGTCCTCGTCGCCGTGCCGGACGGCGTCCACGTAACCGTCGACGAACGCGTCCATGTAGCGCTCGTTCCACTGCTCCGACGGCAGCGCGATCTGGGCGCCGAGGGTGCTCCGGGTCAGCGGGTCGATGGCGAGCGCCGAGGCGGCCGCGCCCGTCTCCGCGAGCGCGGCCTCGACGTTCCGCTGCAGCGCCCTGCCCGCGAGCGAGCTCTCGTCCCACAGGCTCTCGATCTGCGCGAGGGCGCGCGCCCCCACCGCGACCTCCCGGCACTGCTCCTCGAAATCCTCCAGGTCCGCGTCGCCCTCGGCGAACTGGTCGATCGCCATGTACGCGATGTGCTCGAAGCGCCGGTCCCAGAGCGCGGTCACGGCGTCGTCGTCCTCGCTCATGCCGAAGCTCTGGTCGCGGAGCAGGATGGCCGCGAAATCGCGGAGCTCGGCCTCGGTGATGCCGGCCTTGATCTGGATCTTCCGGACGCCGTCGGCGAAGAGCTGGTAGGGGATGCGATCGAACGGGGGCCTGTCGGGCTGCCAGATCGGCTGGCCGCCCGAGGTGAACGCGCTCGGGGTGACCTCCCAGCGGACGCCGAGGGGGTTCTGCGAGAGCGTCCGCGTGATCTCGTCGAACGCGAAGTGGATGCCCTTGTTCACGTGGGGGTGGTTCCACCCGTACTGGCGGATGTTGCTGAGCACGAGCGCGAGCTGCCTCCAGACGCCGACGAGCCGCTGGCAGGTCTGCTCGACGATCGACGGCGGATCCTGGTCCTCGTCGATGGTGTCGTTGCCGCGGACGAGCACGCGCGGCGCCTTCTTCTCGCGCGAGGGCGTCAGCTGGCCGGCGGCGTGCGCGGCTGTCAGCCGGCGGAGCTCGCCGCGCATCGCGGCGGCGCTCTGGAAGCGGCCCCCGCGCTCGAAGGCGAGCGCCTTGTCGACGAACGCCACGATCTCGACCGGCAGGTCGGGGACCTCGGTCGCGATCGACGGCGCGGTCTGCGTCGCGGCGAGGAAATACGACTCGGACTCGCTCCGGCCGCGGTTGAGCCGCTTGCCCGACAGCAGGGTGAACAGGCTCGCGCCGACCGACCAGAGGTCGGACCGGCCGTCGATGCCGGACACGCCCATCGCCTGCTCGGGCGACATGAAGGCCGGCGTGCCGAACGTGAGCCCCGCGCGCGTGGCTTGCCGCTCGGGGTCGCGCATCCGGGCGATGCCGAAGTCGAGGACCTTCACGTGGCCGGTGCTCGTGACGAAGATGTTCGCCGGCTTGATGTCGCGGTGGACGATGCCGATCGAGTGGCACTTCTCGAGCAGATCGAGCACGACGTCGAAGACCGGCAGCACCTGGGCGAGGGGGAGCGTGCCGCCGGCGCTGCTCGCGAGCCGCTGGAGCGTGGTGCCGGAGAGCAGCTCCATGACGAGGAACGGCTCGCCGCGGTCGCTGAGGTCGTCCTCGACCACGGCGACGCGCGCCGGGTGATCGACCCGGTTCGCGATCTTGCCCTCGCGCAGGAAGCGGTCCCGCAGCTCGGCGTTGCGCGCGAACTCGATGTGGAGGACCTTGACCGCCGCCCGCGTCCCCCTGCGGTGGGTCGCCGCGAACACCGCGCCCATGCCGCCGACGCCGAGCAGATCGTCGAGCCGCCACTTGGCGTTCAGGGCTGTCCCGATCCGCGCAGCGGCGGTGTCCACGAGGTTCGGCTCCTCGGCGTGCGGGTCGAGCGGGGCCATAGACCGGGCAGCGATCAGGGGCCGCGCAGTGCGCGGCAGAGGGCGAGCAAGCCTGGCCGAGCATACATGGTTCCCGCTGAAGCGCGAACCATGACAAGAACGTCCGCCCCCACGGAATAAAGGTGGGAGAAGCATCCTCTGGGGCTGCTACCAGGCGCCTCGTAGCGCGCAGCGCGTGGTTCACCTGGGTTCACGTGGGTTCACGTGAGTTCAGTTTTCGCGTGCAACCGATAGCGACGATCACGGCCCGCCGCGGAGCGCGCCGACACGCCCGGACAATCACCGACGATTCCCCGCTTCAGCGCACGTCCAGCCGCGGCGCTGCGCCGGCGTCCTGCTCGGGGGCGCCTGGCCACTCGGGGCACGTGGCGCGGTAGTCGATGCCGGGCATGAGCTGCGCCCACTCCTCGCGCGTGAAGTTGCGCCCGGCGTAGGCGCACGCCCGCGCCATCAGGGACTCGGCCGCGATCGAGAAGACGCGCGCCGCGCCGTCGTTCGCGGCGGTCACGACGCGGGTGGCGTCGGGGCTGAACACGGCGTCCGTCAGCGTGACGCCCTCGGCGCGGAGGGTGATCGCCTCGCCCTGCCCGTCGACGGGGAGCACCCGCGCGATGCCGTCGCTCGACACCGCGACGAGGCGCGCGCTGTCGCTGCTGAACGCGACGGTCCGGACCGCCGCGCCGAGGCCGCTCAGGAGGACGGGCTGGCCCTGGCCGTCGACGCGGAGCAGCCGCACGCCGCCGTCGAGCGCGGCGATCGCGACGTGGCTCCCGTCCGGGCTCACCGCGATCGCGGCGATCGCCCGGTCCTCGTACCCCGACGGGAGGACGCGCGGGGCGCCGCGGCCGTCCGCGGGCCAGACCTTCACGTTGGGGCCCGACGTCGCCACGATGTGCTGACCATCCGGGCTGAACGCCGCCCGGAGCAGCCCCGCGCGCTCGTCGCGCAGCACGACGGGCTCGCCCGGGACGCCGTCCTCGAACACGCGCAGGATGCCGTTCCACGAGGTGGTGACGATCCGGGTGCCCTCCGGGCTGAAGGCGACGCCCACCACCCGGTCGTCGTGGACCCCGAGCACGATCGGCTGGCCCCGCCCATCGGCGCGCCAGATCCGCGCCGTCTTGTCGGCCGAGCCGGTGACGAGGCGGCTCCCATCGGGGCTGAAGTCGACGCTGAGCAGGTGCTCCGCGTGTCCGCGGAGGACGACGGGCTCGCCCGAGCCGTCGGCCCGGAAGACGCGCGCGGTCTTGTCGGTCCCGGCGGTGGCGATCCTGCTGCCGTCGTGGCTGACGGCGATGCCGGTCAGCGGCCCCTCGTGGCCGCGCAGGAGCCGCGGCTCGCCCGGCCCGCCGAGCCGCCACACCCGCGCGGTCCCGTCCTCCGACGCGGTGACGACGCTCGCGCCGTCGCGGCTGAAGGCGGCGCTGTTCACGACCCCCTCGTGGCCCTCGAGGACCACCGGCGCGCCCTTGCCGTCCGCGCGGAAGACGCGCGCGGTCCCATCCGCGGAGGCCGTGACCACCGCGCCGCCGTCGGCGCTGAACGCGGCGCCGCGCACCGCGCCCTCGTGCCCGCGGAGGACGACGGGCTCACGCCGGTCCGCGCCGAGGATGCGCGCCGTTCCGTCGCCCGTCGCGAGGACGATGCGGTCGTCCACCGGGCTCGTGTCCGCGCTCTCGACGCCCGGCCCGTGCCCCTTCAGCGCCGCGGGGGCGCCGTGCCCGTCGGCGCGGACGACGTGGACCGTCCCGCTGATGGCCGTGGCGAAAATCCGGGCCCCGTCGTGGCTGAACACCGCGCGCCGGATGAGCCGCTCGCCCAAAGGCACGACGAGCGGCGGCTCGCCCTCCATGCCGGGGCGCCACACGTAGATCGCGCCGCCCGTCGTCCCCGCGACGACGCGGCTGCCATCCGGGCTGAACGCCACGCTGGTCGGCGCGGCGTCCCTCGTGCCGAGCGCGCGGACCTCGTGGCCGTCGGGGCGCCACAGGCGCACCGCGCCGTCGGTCGACGCGGTCGCCAGGAGGCTCCCGTCGTGGTTGAAGGCGACGGCGACGACGCCGCCGGGGGTGGCGGCGCGCAGCACGAGCGGCTCGTCGCGCCCGCCGAGGCGGAAGATCCTCGCGGCCCCGTCGGCCGAGGCGGTGGCGACGAGGCGGCCGTCGGGGCTGAAGGCCGCGTGGTGGACCGCGCCGCCGTGCCCGACGAGCACCTCCTGGTCGACGGCGGGGCCCCAGACCGCGTCGCCGAGCGCCTGCACCACGGCGGGGCCCGCGGGGCGGCCGCTCGCCCTGGCGGCGAGGGCCGCCTCCACGGCGAGCAGGCGCGCGCGGGGCAAGAGGCCCTCGGCGCGCTCCTTCGCCGACTGGGCCGCGAGCCGCCGGGCGTCGTTCTCGCGCGACTCCTGCTGCGCGCGGAGCAGCGCCCGCTCCTCCTTGCCCATCTGCCAGAGGAGCACGAGGGTCAGGCCGCCGAGCAGCGTGACGGCGACCGCGAGCACGGTGACGAGCCGCCGCGTCGACCGCTTCTGGCTCTCCGCCCGCGCGCAGGCGGAGAGGAACGCCCTCTCCTCCGCCGAGAGGTCCGCTCGCCCATCGCACCACGACGTGAGCTCCGCGAGCGCCGCGCCGCCCACGAGATAGTCGTCTCTCCGCCCGTGCGCCAGCCAGCGCGCGAGCGGCTCCCTGGTCGCTCGGTCCGCCTCCCGCGACAGGACCCACGCCCGGTCGAAGACCTCGCGGACGACGCGGTTGCGCACGTCGAGGTACGGCGCGCCCGAGGGCGCCGTCCGCTCCACGGAGAGCCCCGAGAGCAGCAGCGTGCGCTGGACCGGGTCCCCGGCGTCGACGCCCACCCGGTGGCCGTCGAGCAGCTGCTTGTAGAGCTGGAGGAGCGCCGGCGCCCGCCCGCAGCGGGGCCCCTGCGCCTCCAGGCACCGCTCCGCGTGGCGCAGGTTCGGGTCCTCGGTCCGGCCCTGGTCCAGGAACCGCCGCGCCACGGCCTCGTCGACGTCGAGATCGCGCCGCTCTCCGGCGAGATCGGCGCAGAGCCGCTGCGTCATGTAGGGGTGCCCCGAGGTCCACGCGAAGACCGCGTCGAGCAGCGCGTCGGGGTCGGCCACGAGCCCCTCCAGGCCCGCGCGGAAGCCGCGCGCCTCGGCGCGGGTGAAGTCGTCGAGCCGGATCGGGCGGCCGATGTTGAACGGCGCGCGCGCCGGATCCGCGACGAGCTCCGAGGGCGCCGCCGCCCCGAGCAGGCAGAAGGTCAGCCGGGCGTTGGCGGGGCGCTCCGCGCGCCGGTTCACGAAGGCCCGGAGGATGGCGAAGAAATCGTCCCGCGAGAACGGGAGGGCCAGCGTGGCGTCGACCTCGTCGATGAACAGGACGATCGCGGAGGAGATCTCCACGAGCACGACGTCCTCGAGCCAGCGCAACCAGCAGTGCACCGGCCCGAGGTGCCAGTGGGCATCCCAGAACTCGTCCGGCGGCTCCAGCCCGAGCTGCTCGGCGATCTCCGACGCGATCCCGAGGTACCAGCTCACCGGCGAGGTGGTGTCGGTGCCGAGCGCCCCGAGATCGACGCTCGCGCACTCCACCTGCTCGGCGCGGAGCCGCGTCGAGACCTGGAGTCGCAGGCTGGACTTCCCGATGTGCCGGGTCGAGAGCACATAGCAGAGCTCTCCGCGCAGGAGCGCCTCGAAGAGCTCTCTATCGGCGGGGCGCTCGATATAGATCACGCCCTCGCCCACGGTCCCGCCCGCCTGGAACCGGCGCCTGTGATCTCCGGCACTGGCCTTCGCCTGATCGAGGTCGGGAGGCGCCGAGAAGGTCACGAATCTGACGGTGCCATGCGACGCCAGGACCGTCAACGGAACGACAGCCCGTGTCGCTGGCGTCCGCGGTGAAACAACAGGGCTCGCGATGGCGCGGTGAATGTCACGCGAATGTCGCGTCGACGGGATGGGCTGGCGCTCACACGTTCGCGATTCGCCGGCGAAGGCGCTGGCGACGCGCGCCCCGGCCCCGGCTGTGCGCCTGCGCGCCTGCGCACCTGCGCGCCCGTGTTGCGCGCGGCGCGATTGCGTGTGCGCCGATCGTGTCGCGCCGCGAAAACCCGCTTTTTACGTCCAGAAATCGTGGACCGGGCCACCGCTGCTGGTGTAGCGTCCGCGCCGTGCGAGGGGCGTTGAGGGTGGGGCAGAATCGCGTCGTGGCCGCGCCGGCCGCGGTGCCGCTGCTCGTCTGCGCATTGCGCTCCGCGGCTCGGAAGGCTCCTGCAGACACTACGGCTTTGCCTGACACTCCAGAAGCTCCTGCCGGAGCGCGCGGGCGGCCTGACCCGGACGCGCTCGCGCCGGCCGCGCCGCTGCCCATCGGGCTCATCCGTCGAGATGGGCTCTCGTCCGGCGCGTGTGTCGGCTCGCGTGGATGCGTGATGGCTCGACGCGCCGAGCTAAGGTGATCGCGATGGACCGGCGGCGATCGAGACTCTCTCTCTGGCGGACGGCGCGCGCGGCCGCCCTCGCGCGGGCGGCCGGGGCCGCCTCGCTCGCGCTCCTCGCGGCGGCGTGCGCCGAGCTCGACGAGGAGCCCACGCGGTCGGCCTCGCTCGGGGCGCACGCGAGCGACTGGCGGGAGGAGATCATCTATCAGGTGCTGATAGACCGCTTCGCCGACGGCGACGCGGGGAACAACCACCGGGTGTCCTCGGCGCCGGGCAGGTGGCACGGCGGCGACTGGAAGGGGCTCGAGGAGGGTCTGCCCTACCTCGAGGCGCTCGGCGTCACAGCGCTCTGGATCTCGCCGATCGTCAAGAACGTCGACACCGACGCCGGCGTCGACGGATACCACGGTTACTGGACGCAGGATTTCACCGAGCTGAACCCCCATTTCGGCGACGTCGCGTCGCTGCGCCGCCTCGTCGCGTCGGCCCACGATCGCGGCATGAAGGTCATCCTCGATGTCGTGACGAACCACGTCGGCCAGCTGTTCTATTATGACATCAACGAGAATGGGCAGCCCGACGGGGGCGTCCACGGCAGCGGCGAGGACGGGCGCCGCCAGCTCGAGGCCGTGAACGAGTACGATCCGGAGTTCGACCCCCGCGGCGTCCAGGCGCGGAGGCCGTTCGGCAAGTCGAGGCCGGCGCCGATCGTCTTCCGCCACGAGCCCGCGACCAACCACCTCCCGCCGCAGCCCGAGCTCTTCCAGGACCCCGACGTCTACAACCGCAAGGGGCGCATCCTCGATTTCGAGGATGTCGACCAGCTCGTGCACGGCGATCTCCCGGGCGGCCTCAAGGACATCGACACCTCCCGCTGCGACGTGAAGCGGGCGATGGTCGACGTGTTCGTGCGCTGGGTCGAGCTCACCGACGTCGACGGGTTCCGCATCGACACGCTGAAGCACGTCGAGCACGAGTTCTGGCGCTATTTCACGCAGAACGTCCGGCTGCAGCTGGCGGCGATGGGCAAGACCGATTTCTTCATGTTCGGAGAGGCCTTCGACGGCAAGGACGACCTCGTCGGCAGCTTCACGAAGCACGAGGTCCCGGCCCACCCGCACGACGAAGCGCTCGGCGGCGATCTCGAGCGCGAGAACGGCGACGAGGCGGAGGGGGGCTGCCCGGGCGCCGCGCCCATCACGGGGGACTCGGTCGACTCCGTCCTGTATTTCCCTCAGCTCTATCGGGTCTTCCACGACGTCTTCCGGGACGCCCGGGCCACGCGGCGGATCGAGGAGCTCTGGGACGCGCGGGCGCTCAATTACGGCGCCGAGCCGAACGCGAACGGCATCGGCGTTCCGCCGCTGAAGGCGCTCGTCAACTTCATCGACAACCACGACGTCCCGCGCTTCCTCCATGTCGGCCCGGGCGCCTCGCCCTTCAAGGCCGATCCCGAGGCGGCGCTCAAGAATGCGCTCCTGTTCCTCTTCACGGAGGAAGGCATCCCTTGCCTGTACTACGGCACGGAGCAGGGCTTCAGCGGCGGCGACGATCCGGCGAACCGCGAAGATCTCTGGGAGAGCGGCTATGACACGGAGCACCCGCTCTTCCGGTGGATCCAGCGGCTCGCGGCGCTGCGCAAAGGCTACCAGGCGCTCACCGTCGGCGAGCAGCGGGTGCGCTGGTCGACGGAGCGGACGGGCGAAGGGGACGAGGACGCGGGGATCTTCGCGTTCGAGCGGGGGGAGCCGGACGGCGACTATGCGCTCGTGGTGCTCAACACGCACCCCCGGAAGCAGAGCGCCACGCGCTTCAACGGGGCGGCGATGGAGACGGGGCTGACGCGGGGGACCGTGCTCGTCGACGTGCTCTCGCCCGAAAAAAAGACATACAGGGCGGGCGCGAACGGCGCTGTCACCGTCAAGCTGCCTCCGGTGAGCGGGGCGCTGCTCATCCCGGAAGACCAGATCATCCATGGTCTCTGATCCTGCCTGGCACTCCTCCCTTCCAAGAGAGTCTCCAACATGGCGTCTGTCAAAGTGCGCGGACTCAACAAGCGATTCGGCCAGACCCACGTGCTGCGCGGCGTCTCGGTCGACGTGCCCGACGGCTCGTTCGCCGTCCTCGTGGGGCCGAGCGGCTGCGGCAAGTCGACGCTGCTGAGGCTGCTCGCCGGGCTCGAGGAGGCGGACGACGGCACGATCGCGCTCGGCGACCGGGACGTCACGCGGCTCGAGCCGCGCGATCGCGACATCGCGATGGTGTTCCAGTCGTACGCCCTCTACCCGCACCTCACGGTGCGCGAGAACCTCGCCTTCGGCCTGAAGCTCCGGAAGACGCCGCCGGCCGAGATCGAGGCGCGCGTGAAGGAGGCGTCGGAGATGCTCGGGCTCGGCCCGCTCCTCGACCGGCACCCCCGGGCGCTCTCCGGCGGCCAGCGGCAGCGCGTGGCCATGGGCAGGGCCATCGTGCGGCGGGCGCAGCTCTTCCTGTTCGACGAGCCGCTCTCGAACCTCGACGCCGCCCTGCGCGCGCAGGTGCGGGTCGACATCCGCAAGCTGCACGACCGGCTCGGCGCGACCAGCGTCTACGTCACCCACGATCAGGTCGAGGCCATGACGCTCGCCGACGAGATCTTCGTGCTCAACAAGGGCGTCGTCGAGCAGTCGGGGCCGCCCCTCGAGGTCTTCGCCCGGCCACGCACCCGGTTCGTGGCGAGCTTCCTCGGCAGCCCGGCCATGAACTTCGTCGAGGCGCGCCTGGAGAGCCGGGGCGGCCGGTGGGTCGCGGCCCAGGGCGATCTCGCCATCGACGTCGACGCGGCCGACTTCCCGGGCGCGCTCTCGTCCGGGCGGCAGGTGACGGTCGGCGTGCGCCCGCACGAGGTGGACCTCGCGTCGGGCGACGGCGGCGCCCCGTTCGAGGTGGCGATCGTCGAGGCCCTCGGGGCCGAGTCGTACGCGCACGGCACCGTCGCGGGGGCGCCGTTCGTGGCGCGCCTCGACCCGGCCGCGCGCGTCGCGAAGGGGGACACCGTGCGGGTCGCGCTCCGCCAGGTGCACCTGTTCGACGCGGACTCCGGGCTGAGCCTGCGAGAAGCGTGAGGCGACCGTGCCCAGCCGTCGCTGTCGTCTCGCGCTCGCGCTCGCTGCGTTCGCCGCGCCCGCGCTGATCCTCCTCTTGCCCGCGCTCGCGGCCGCGGCGCCGATCCGGCTGTGGCACGCCTACCGCGACGACGAGGCCAGGGCGCTCGACGCCATCGTCGCGGCCTTCGAGGGCGAGGAGGTCGAGGTCCTCGCCGTCCCGTTCGACGCCTACGCCTCGAAGCTCCAGGCCGCGATCCCGATGGGGGAGGGGCCCGACCTGTTCATCGACGCCCACGAGCGGCTCGGCGACTTCCGCGCGCGCCACCTCGTCGCGCCCGTGGGCGACGCGCTCGAGCCGGGCGGCGAGGCCGTGTTCCTGGGGCCGGCGCTCGCCGCGGTCCGGCAGGGGGGCGAGATCCTCGGCCTGCCGATCAGCCAGAAGTGCGTGGCGCTCTACATGAACACCGCGCTCGTGAAGGAGGCCCCGGCGACCCTCGAGGACATCGCGGCGCTGGCCGGCTCGCTCCCCGAGGGCGTGTACCCGCTCGCGTACGAGGCGTCGAACGCCTACGCGCACATGCCCATCCTCGCGGCGTTCGGCGGCGCGATGCTGGGCGAGGACGACCAGTTCGGCTTCGTCGGCCCGGGCCCCGAGCGCTCGCTCGAGCTCGTCCGCACGCTGATCGAGCGGCGGGTCGTCCCGGAGGACGCGAACGGCGCGCTGGTGACCGACCTGTTCAACGCGGGCCGCGCCGCGTTCGTGATCAGCGGGCCGTGGTTCGCGGGCGGCCTCGGGGAAGAGGCGCGGCGGCGCGCCCGCGTCGTCCCGCTCCCGAAGGTGCGCGAGACCGGCCTCCCGATGCGGCCGTTCCTGACCGTCGAGGCGGTGATGCTCTCGCCCCAGGGCGCGCGGCGCGCCGGGGCGCGGGCGCTCGCGCGCCACCTCGCGGGCGCCGCTGCCGCGGCCACGCGGCTCGAGGTCGCGCGCACGCCGCCGGTGCGGAGCGACGTGGCGGCCCCGGCCGGCGACGCCTTCATCGCGGCGTTCACCGAGCAGGCCAAGGCGGCGATCCCGATGCCGACCTCGCCGGCGATGCGCTCGACCTGGGAGCCGGCCACGCGCGCGATCCGCAAGGTGCTCCGGGGCGACGCGCCCCCCGACGTCGCGCTCTCCGAGGCCAAGCGCCGCTTCGACGACGTCCGCCGGCCGCTCCCGCCCCCCGCCTCGCCGGCGCCGCTCCTCGTCGCGCTCGGCGCGCTCGCGCTGCTGCTCGCTCTCCGGTGGGTCCGCGCCGCGAGGGACGCCGCGCCCGGCACCGCGCGCTGGCGCTCGTTCCGGCGGTCGCTCAAACGCTCGATCGGGCGCTCGATTCCTGCCTACAAGTACGTCGCGCACGCGGTCGTCGCGATCGGCGTGCTCGTGGTGATCCCGCTCGTCATCGGCGCGGCGACGTCGCTCTTCGCCGGCAGGGGCGAGGACCTCCGGTACGTCGGCCTCGCCAACTTCATCAGCATCCTCACGGCCCGCGGCGGGCCGCTCTTCGCGAGCGGCTCGTTCTACCTCGTGCTCGCGGTGACCGTGCTCTGGACCGCGGTGAACCTCTGCCTCCACGTCCTCCTCGGCGTCTCGCTGGCGCTGCTCCTGCACCGCCCGACCCTGCGCCTCCGGGCGCTCTACCGGGTGCTCCTCATCGTGCCCTGGGCCGTGCCGAGCTACGTGACCGCGCTGTCCTGGAAGGGCATGTTCCACCGGCAGTTCGGGGCCGTCACCGGCCTCATCGAGGCGGTGAACTCCGCGCTCGGGACGAGCATCGAGCCCATCTCCTGGTTCTCGAGCTTCACGACGGCGTTCACGGCCAACGTGGCGACCAACGTCTGGCTCGGGTTCCCGTTCATGATGGTGGTCACGCTGGGCGCGCTCACCGCGGTGCCGGAGGACGTGCTCGAGGCCGCCGAGGTCGACGGCGCCACGCGGTGGCAGCGTCTGCGGAAAATTACGTTGCCTTTGATCAGGCCGGTGCTCGCGCCCGCGGTGACGCTGGGCGCGATCTGGACGTTCAACATGTTCAACGTCGTGTTCCTCGTGTCCGGCGGCGACCCGGACGGCACCACGGACATCCTCGTCTCCGAGGCGTACCGGTGGGCGTTCACCCGCGAGGCCCAGTACGGCTACGCGGCGGCGTACTCGGTGCTCATCTTCCTGCTCTTGACGCTCGCGACGCGGGATTGGCGCTTCCGGCGGCGGCGGACGCCCGTCTCCGCCATCCCGCAGGGCGGGGCCGAGGCTGGCTCGGCGCCCGTGCCGGCGGCGGCGACGGAGGTCGCGTGACGCGGAGGCCCTCTCCTGTCGAGTCGATCGCGGTGCACGCCGCGCTGGTCGCGGCGGTCGCGTTCGCGCTGTACCCGGTGCTCTGGGTCGCCTCGATCGCCTTCTCCGGGGCGCGCCCGCCGGTGCCGGAGGTGCTGCCCATCCCGAACCAGCCGACGTTCGAGCACATCGTGGCGGTGGTCACGACGTCGAAGAAGGTCGGCGGCGAGCCGATCTGGCTCTTCCCTCGCCAGCTCGCCAACTCGATCGTCGTCGCGCTCGCGACGGCGGCCGCCGGCGTCTCCGTCGCGGTCCCGGCGGCGTACGCGCTCGCGCGCTTCCAGTTCCTCGGCAAGGACCGCGGCCTGCGCGCGCTGCTCGCGACGCAGATGTTCCCCACGGTGGCGAGCGCGATCCCGCTGTACCTGCTGCTCGACGCGCTCGGCCTGCTCAACTCGCGGACCGGGCTCGTGCTCTGCTACGCGTCGACGGCGGTGCCGTTCTCGATCTTCCAGCTCCGGGCGGCGTTCGAGGCGATCCCGATCGACCTGGAGGAGGCGGCGATGGTCGACGGGGCGACGCGCTTCCAGGCTTTCCTCCGGGTCGTGCTCCCGGCGGCGCGGCCGGCGATCGCCGTGACGGCGCTGTTCGCGATCATGACGGCGTACAACGAGTTCATCCTCGCGGCGACGCTGCTCGGCAAGGAGGAGATGTTCACGCTGCCGGTGGTGCTGCAGCGGTACATCGGCGAGTACGACGCGCAGTGGGAGCGGTTCGCGGCGGGGGCGCTCCTCGTGTCGCTGCCGGTCATGGCGGCGTTCTATGTGGTGCAGCGCCACCTGATCGCGGGGCTGACGACGGGCGGCGTGAAGGGGTGAGCGCGCCGCGGTGAGCGTGGCCGCGGGCGCCCCGGCGCGCGGCGGCCGGGGCGCCGGCGGCGCGGGCCGTCAATGCCGCGTCCGCCGGCGACGCGACCCGCGCTGCCCGGCCTCGTGCTGCTCGGGGCCGAGGGGCGTCCCTCCTACTTGCCCGCTGTGCCCCGGCGCCGCCCGTCCATGGGACCCGGCCCTCGCGGCCGTGGACGCCCGATCGCGACCCCGCTATCTCCATGAAGCCATGCCGAAGGCCGAGGATCCCCCGCCCGCTGCCGCGCCGGGGACCGCTCACGCGGACCCCCGCGCATCGGTGGGCGTGGGCGGCGAGCCCCGCGCATCGGTGGGCGGCGAGCCTCGCCCGTCGCTGGGCGGCGAGCCCCGCGCATCGGTGGGCGGCGAGCCTCGCCCGTCGCTGGGCGGCGAGCCCCGCGCATCCATGGGCGTGGGCGACGCCGACGGCCGCCGCACGTTCTTGCCGCTCCCCTCCGCGCTGCAGCGGCGCCTCGGCCGGCCCTCGTGGGAGAAGTTCGTGCTCCCGCTGCTCGGCCCCCTGCTCGCGCTGCTCGTCATCGGCGCCGTCGCCACGCTCGAGGCCGCGCTCGACTGGACCGTCCCGAACCCGCCCGCGATCCTCTCGATGATCATCGTCTTCGCGGCGTTCAGCGGCGGCCTCTGGAGCGGCATCGTCACCGCGCTCATCTCGTGCGTCTTCTTCGCGCTCTACTTCTCCAAGGATGGCGTCCTTTTATCGTACGACGAAGACAACCTCCTCCGGGTCATCGTCTACGCCGTCACCACCCCCGCCATGGCGGTGATGGCGAGCATCGCCAAGCGCCGCGCGGACGCCATGGGCGAGGCCTCGCTCGAGAACGAGCGCGAGCACTCCGCGAGCCTGCGCGCCCTGCTCATGCAGCGCCAGGCGGTCGAGGAGGAGCTCCAGCAGGCCAAGGAGGCCGCCGAGGCGGCGAGCCGCGCGAAGAGCGAGTTCCTCGCCAGCGTGAGCCACGAGATCCGCACCCCGATGAACGGCATCATCGGCATGACGTCGCTCGCGCTCCAGACCGAGCTCACCCAGGAGCAGCGCGAGTACCTCGAGATGGTCAAGATCTCGGCCGACGCGCTGCTCTCCATCATCAACGACGTCCTCGACTTCTCGAAGATCGAGGCCGGCAAGCTCGAGATCGAGCCCGTCGTCTTCGACCCGAGCGAGATCATCGGCGACGCCGTGAAGACGCTCGCGCTCCGCGCCCACGAGAAGCGGCTCGAGCTCGCTTACGACGTCGGCCCCGACGTGCCCGAGGCCCTGGTCGGCGATCCGCTGCGCCTGCGCCAGGTCCTCGTCAACCTCGTGAGCAACGCGGTGAAGTTCACCGACGCCGGCGAGGTCGTCGTCCGCGCCGAGGTCGACTCGCGCGCGCCCCTCACCCCCGAGGAGGAGGCCAGCGCGGACAGCCAGGGCACGCCGAGCCTCTACGCGGGCGAGGTGCTCGGCGACGCCGTGGTGCTCCGCGTGAGCGTGATCGACACGGGCATCGGGATCGCCCCGGAGAAGCAGCGGGTCGTCTTCGACGCGTTCGCCCAGGCGGACGGCTCGACCACCCGCAAGTACGGAGGCACGGGGCTCGGCCTCACGATCTGCGCCCGCCTCGTCGAGATGATGGGCGGCAAGATCTGGATCGAGAGCGAGGCCGGCAAGGGCAGCACGTTCCACTTCACCCTCCAGCTCCGGGCGCTCGAGGGCGCCGCCCGGTCGCGCCGCCTGGAGATCCCGAAGGACCTCCTCGGCACGAAGGTCCTCATCGCCGACGACAACGCGACCGCGCGGCGCATCCTCGCGGACACCATCGAGGGCTGGGGGATGAAGGCGGTCCCCGTCGACTCGGGGGCGGCGGCGATCGCGGCGCTCTCGGAGGACTCGGGCGTCTGGGCGCTGCCCTGGGGCAAGCCGGGGGGCAACGCGGTCGGGCCGAGCAGCTCGTTCGGCCTCGCCATCGTCGACGCCCGCATGCCGAAGGTCGACGGCTTCGCCGTGGTCGAGCACTGCCGGAAGCGCGAGATCTTGAAGGGGCGCGTCCTCATGCTGCTCAGCTCGACGTCCGCGCAGGCGGACGTCGCGCGCTGCCGCGATCTCGGCGTCTTCGCCATGGTCACGAAGCCCGTGAAGACGTCCCACCTCCAGGAGGCCGTGTTCCACGCCTTCGGCGTCCCGACGCGGACCTCGCTCCGGTCGGCCGACCCGCGCCGCGCCGCGCCCGGGCCGCGCGCCCGCGGCCTGCGCGTGCTCGTCGCCGAGGACAACGCGATCAACCAGAAGCTGATGCGCCGCTGGCTGGAGCGGCAGGGCCACCACGTGCACATCGTCGAGAACGGCCGCCTCGCCGTCGAGAAGATCGCGGGCGGGCAGTACGACGTGGCCCTGCTCGACGTGGAGATGCCCGAGATGGACGGCCTCCAGGCCGCGCGGGTCGTCCGCGCCCGCGAGCGGCGCGAGGGCGGGCACATGCCGCTCATCGTCGTGACCGCGTACGCGATGAAGGGCGACCGCGAGCGCTGCCTCCGGGCCGGCTTCGACGGCTACGTGTCGAAGCCGGTGCAGGTCGAGGAGCTCTACGACATGATCGACCGGCTGGCCGCCGGGCCCTCCGCCCTGGAGATCGAGGACCCGGCGCGCATGTCGCTCGGCGCGCCGAGCTCGTACGCGTCGGTGCCCTCGCCGGCGTCCGACAGCGGCCCGCCGAGCACCCGATCGGAGGAGCGGCTCCTGCCCTCGCCCTCCTCGATCACGGCCCGGCCGATGTTCGATCGCACGAAGGCGCTGGAGCGGACGGGCGGCGACGCCGATCTCCTGCGCGAGCTCGCCGAGGTCTTCCTGGAGGAGTGCCCGCGCTGGATGAGCGACATCGACGACGCGGTGGCCGCCGGCGACGCCCGCAAGCTCCAGCGAGCCGCGCACAGCCTGAAGGGCGGGGTCGACAGCTTCGGCGCGCGGGGCGCGTTCGAGGCCTCCTTCGCGCTGGAGAAGATGGCGCGCGCGAACGAGCTCGGCAGCCTGGCCGAGGCGCAGTTCGCGCTGCGGGCGCAGATCGAGCGCCTGCTCCCCGAGCTCGCCGCGTTCGTGCGCGAGGGCGCGCCGGCGGACCCGGCGCCGCCGGTGCAGGGAGAGCGGCGCTCTGACAGCGAGGTGACGCGATGGTGAGGGTGCTCGTGGTGGACGACTCCCCGATGGATCGGCGCCTCTCCGGGAGCTTGCTCAAGAAGCGCGCCGGGATGGAGCCCGTGTACGCCGAGAACGGCGTCGAGGCGCTCGAGACGATCGCCAGGTCGATGCCCGAGATCGTGCTGACCGATCTCCAGATGCCGGAGATGGACGGCCTGGAGCTGGTCGAGGCGATCCGCCGCGAGCACCCGTACCTCCCGGTGATCCTGATGACGGCGCACGGCAGCGAGGAGATCGCGGTGCAGGCGCTGCGGCGCGGCGCCGCGAGCTACGTCGCGAAGCGGAACCTCGCGGCGGAGCTCGTGAACACGGTCGAGAACGTCCTCGCGGTGGCGCGGCTCGATCGGCGGGAGCAGCAGCTCCTCTCGTGCCTGACGGCGACCGAGTCCCATTTCGAGCTCGACAACGACGTGGCGAAGGTCCCCGCGCTGGTGGGCCACGTCGAGCAGAGCCTGGGGCGGATGCGGCTGTGCGACGAGACGGGCCGGATCCAGGTCGCGGTGGCGCTGCGCGAGGCGCTCGTGAACGCCATCGTGCACGGCAACCTCGAGGTCAGCTCGAAGCTGCTCGACGAGCAGCCGAGCGCCTTCTCCGCGCTCGTCGAGCGCCGCCGGGCGGAGACCCCGTACCGGGATCGGCGCGTGATCGTCGTGGCGCGCGAGACGCGCACCGAGGCGACGTACGTGGTGCGCGACGAGGGGCCCGGCTTCGACCCGCGCAACCTGCCGGATCCGACCGACCTCGCCAACCTGGACAAGCCGAGCGGCCGCGGCCTGATGCTGATCCGCACGTTCATGGACGAGGTGCGGCACAACGACAAGGGCAACGAGATCCGCATGGTGATGCGGTGCCGCTCGCCGGGGGCCGGCGGCGAGCCGGGCGAGGACGGCGGCTGACGCGGTCTCCGGTCGCGGCCCGGGAAGATCGGGCGGTGAAGCCGCCGTCGATCTTGAGGTTGGCGCCCGTGACGAAGGCGCCCTCGGGGCCGGCCAGGTAGGCCAGGAGCCGACGGCCCGCGGCGCGGTGCAGCGGCTGCTCGAGACGGCGGCCGACGAGTTCACCCGGCCCGATCGGCCGTCCGGCTGCATGATCGCGCTGGCCGGGACCCAGTGCTCCCCCGGCGCGCGGCCCGTACAGGACCTGATGCGAGGGTGCCGCGAGGCCTGGCATGCCTCGCTCCAGGCGCGGATCCTGCGGAGCACCGAGGACGGCGAGCTCGCGTCCGACACGGACGCCGCCGCGCTGGCCACGTTCTACGTGACCGTCTTGCTGGGGATGTCGGTCCAGGCGCGGGACGGCGCGTCCCGGGAGAGCCTCCGCGCGGCCGTGGAGGCCGCGATGCGGGCATGGCCTGGGCCCGGCGCCCCGCGCGGTCCGTAGGCTCCCGCGCCGCCCCGTGGAGAGCTCGTGGGTGGGCGCGGTGTCGAGCCGCCGAGGACGATCGCCAGGACGGTCGTGTGGCCGGCTGGCGCGCTCAACCGATGTTGGTGCGGGTCGTCGAGGACGAGCAGGCCGCGTGGCACGATCATGGCGACCAGCGCATGGGTGTCGATGGGAAGATTGGCCGCGTTGGCGTTCTGCACGAATGGACCGAAGTGGTTTGCGAGCGAGTGATCGAGCGAGTAATCGAGCGAGTGATCGAGCGAGTGATCGCGCGAGTAATCGAGCGAGCAATTCGACATCGCCCCGTCGCAGAGGGATACGTCCGGACCGTGGTATATAGGTGGGCACGCGAGCGCAGCCGTGGGACGGGGGAGCAGGGAGACCGGGGCGATGGTTCAGGGTAGCCGGGGCAGTGAAGTCGAGTTGCCGGAGCAGCGGGGCGGCAGCTCTGACGGCTCGGTCCAGGGAGATCGCGCGGACGGGCAGCCGGCCACAGATGGCGCGGACGGGCAGCCGGCCGCGGGAGGAGATGCCGGACGCTCGACGCGTGACGTGAATCGCCTTGCGGAGCCGCCTCGCCGCGGTACAGGCGTTCATGGGATGCCACGTGTGATGACCGTGGGCGTCATCACCCCCTATCTGGACGGCTCGTTCTGGAACCCGGTCCTGACGGGTATCCACGAGGCGGCGCGGCAGCACGGCTGTCGCATGCTGGTGATGCGCGGCACGGCCGGCTCGCTCCAGGCCCCTTCGCTCGCCAGAGAGCAGGTGGATGGATGGATCGTCGTGATCGGGGTGGACGGCATCGAGCGGCTCGCTGCCGAGCGGGTCCCGCTCGTCGTCGTCGGCACCCATGTCCACAAGGGCGACTGCCCGTCCGTGATCCCGGACAACCACAGCGGGATCCGGGGCGCGGTGCGCCATCTGATCGGACACGGGCACCGGCGGATCGCGTTCGTCGGCTGCTTCCACGAGTCCGATGTGCGCGAGCGCTTCGACGCCTACCGAGAGACGCTCGCCGAGGCGGGGATACCGCTCGATCCAGATCTGGTCATCCGGACCGACGACAACTGGTATACCGGCGGTGAGAACGCCGCCCCGCGGCTCATCGCGCTGCGGAATGCGTGCACGGCGGCGGTCTTCGGGACGGACAAGAACGCGATCGGGATGATGCCGTCGCTGAAGGCGGCGGGCGTCCGCATCCCCGAGGAGCTGGCGATCGTCGGCTTCGACGATGTGCCGGAGGCGCAAACATCCGACCCGCCGCTGACCACCGTGCGCCAGCAGTTCGAGATGCTGGGGAGCGCCGCGTGTGATCTCGTCGTCTCGATGCTCGCCGGCGAGACGGCCCAGCCAGAGCTCGTGCTCACGCCGAACACGTTGATCCAGCGGATCTCGTGCGGATGCGACGTGGTCCAGAGCTTCCTCGACGAGGACGCGGCGTCCGGGGAGCACGGCGGCGGCGACCTGGATCGGCGGATGGTCGAGCTGCTCCTCGCGCCCCGGCCCCTTCCGCCCGATACGTCGCCTGCCGCGGTATGGCCGGGGGTCGCCCTGGTGCTCGAGGCGTATGAGGCGGCGATCGAGGGCGCCGCGCCCCCTCCGGCGAAGGCGCTGGAGCGCGCCTACAAACAGGCCATCGACATCTCCTCCGATATTGGCACCTTGATGGCGATCGTGCGCCTGCTCCGCCGGTCCCACGAGCGGCGCCGCGCGCGGCTGGGCGGGGATGCGGCGTCGGCGCAGCGGGTCGAGGCGTTCCTGGACGGCGCGCACCTCTCGATCGCTCGGGCTCGGCTCAGCGTCGAGGCCGAGTTCGTAGCGCAGCTCGGGATGCTCATGCGGTCCAATCACGACGTGGGCCTCGCGCTGGTCAGCGGCTCCCAGGAGGAATCCATGTCGCTCTCATGGCTCGCGAAGACCAGCGCGATCTGGGCCTGCCTTGCGCTCCGGGAGGACGCGAAGACGCTCGTCGTCGCCGGCGCCTACAGCCGTGACGGCAGCGCGACGCCCCCGATCGGCAGCCGCCATCGGCTGGAGGCGTTTCCGCCGGAGCACCTGCTGCCGCCCGCGGCCGCGAGCGGCGCGCTCATGATGATGCTGCTGCCGATCCGCACCGAGCGGCGCGACTGGGGGGTCGTGGCGCTCATGGGGCCGACCCTCCGCGAGCTGGCCGGCGACGAGGGCACCGTCGGGGTCTGGGCGTCGCTGCTCGCCGCGGCCCTCGAGCGCGGCGAGCTCGTCCAGTCGCTCTCGACGAAGAACGCGGAGCTTCAGGTGGCCTATGCGAGCGAGCGGACGCTCTCGGAGACGGTGCGCGAGCTCGGCTGCCCGCTCATCCCGCTCCTGCCCGGCGTGCTGCTCGTGCCGCTCATCGGCGCGATCGACCGGGACCGCGCCCTCCAGGTGCTCACGGCCGTGGTCGAGGGGGTGGGCCAGCACGAAACGCGCTTCGTGCTGCTCGATATCACCGGCGTGCCGGCGGTGGACGCCCAGGTCGCCCATGCGCTGGGCCAGACGAGCCGCGCGGTCGCCCTGCTCGGCGCGCGCCTCTTCCTGGTCGGCGTGCGCCCCGAGCTCGCCAGGAGCCTCGTGGACGTGGAGCTGGGCAGTCTGGCCACGTACTCGTCGCTGGCGGGAGCCCTCCACGAGCTGACGACAGGAGGCCTCCGCCCTGGCGGCGCGAGGCGCGGCGCGGCGCGCATCGCCTGACGGCCGGATCCGTGACGGTGTCGCCGCCTGACGAACGCTGAAGCTGACGCCGGGGCCAGGGAGGCTGTTCTCGACCGACGTGCCTGGCGGCACATCGGTGTGCCGGTGTCTGTCCTCCGCGACGGCAGGGCTCCTGACCCGCGATATGGGTCTCGTCCTCTCCTCGGCGCCTTTTCTGCCTTCAGGGGTCCTTTTCTCAGCAACCAGGCACGCGCCCCGGCGACGCGGGACATGCGCTCATAGACACGAGTACACCGCCTCGATCAGCGCCGGCCACCGCGGGTCGCCGCCCTCGCCGCTCGCGATCGGCTGGTTCGGCGTGTAGCCGAACCCGAGCCCCGCGTCGGGGTCCGCGAAGCCGAGCGCGCCGCCCGCGCCGGGGTGGCCGAAGGTCCGCGGGCCGCGCCCGAAGGGGCGCAGGGCGCTCGGCAGCATGAACCCGAGCGAGAACCGGCTCTCCGCGAGGAGGACGGCATCGAACCCGGCCGACCGCTCCACCCGCGCGGCCTCGACCGCCCCCGGCGACAGCACGCGCGCGGCGCCGGCGAGGGCCCCGCCGTTCGCGAGCGCGCCGTACATCCGCGCGAGCGCGCGCGCGTTCGCGTGGCCGTTCAGCGCGGGGATCTCCGCGCGCCGGGCGCGGGCGGCGTTGACGAGGCCCGGCGTCACGAGGTCGCGCGGCCTGGTGAAGGCCATCGAGGTGAGCGACGCCGGGTCGCGCAAGCTCGCGCCGAACGCGCCGCCCAGGCCGCTCGGGCTCGCGATGGTCGGGGGCACCTCGGCGATCCGCCCGTCGTGCTCGGCGCCTGTCCCGATGTGGAAGTCCAGGCCGAGCGGGCCCGCGACGGCCTCCCGGAGGAACGCGCCGACCCGCTGGCCGCTCGCGCGCCGGATCACCTCGCCCACGAGGAAGCCGAACGTGACGGCGTGGTAGCCGTGCCGGGCGCCCGGCTCCCAGAACGGCTCCTCCGCGGCGAGGGCGGCGGTCATGGCCTGCCAGTCGTAGAGCGCGCCCTCCTCCGGCTCGGCGCGGAGCGCCGGCAGGCCGGCGCTGTGGTCGAGCAGCTGGGCCACGAGGACGCGCCTCTTGCCGGCCGCGCCGAACTCCGGCCAGGCGGCGGCGACCGGCGCGTCCACGTCGAGCGCGCGCCGCTCCGCGAGCGCGTGGGCGCACAGCGCCACGGCGCCCTTCGTCGCCGAGAAGACGTTCACGATCGTGTCGAAGCGCCACGGCGCGGTCCTCGCCGCGTCCCGGAAGCCGGCCCAGAGGTCGACGACCACGCGGCCGCGCACGGCGGCGCACACGGCGGCCCCGAGCTCGGGAAACCGCTCGAAATTCGAGGCGAACGCCGCGCGCACGGGCGCGAACGCCGGGTCACAGGAGCCATGGATCGCGAGGTGCATCGCTCGTCCCTTCGTCCCTTCCTCGGGGCAGCACGGGCACGGGCGCGCGCGGGCGAGCCGCCCGGCCCTTCGCGCCCGACCCCGATGATACGCAACCCATGTTGCGCAACCTTGGTTGATGAATAGGGCCGCCGCCCGCGGCCGTCAACGTCATTTGCGCAACCTCGGTTGCGGGTTACACGCTCCGGCCGTGAAGCCCGCGCGCCCGGACGAGGACCTCGTGCTGCTCTTCGCCGCCATCGCGGCCGCGAACAGCGACGAGGTGATGCGCCGCGTGGAGCGGGCCGGCCACGGGGATCTCCGGCCGAGCCATGGATACGTGTTCCAGCACCTCGTCCCGGGCCCGGTGAAGGTGAGGGAGCTCGCGGAGCGGCTCGGCATCACGGCGCAGGGCGCCTCGAAGGCGGTGGCGGAGCTGGAGCAGCTCGGCTATGTGCGCCGGCGCGTCGCCGAGGACGACCAGCGCAACCGGCTCGTGGAGCTCACCGACCGCGGGTGGGCGGCGGTCGAGGCGGGGCGCGCCGCGCGCGCCGCGGTGAACAGGCGGCTCCGCGCGTTGCTCGGCGAGGAGCAGGCCGGCGCGCTGCTCGCGTCGCTCCAGCGCATCGCGGAGCGCACGGGAGGGCTCGAGCTCCTGTCCTCGCGCCGGCTCCGCCAGCCATAGTCCGCCCGGCTCCGGGCAGGCGATCACGCGCCGCTGGTGGACCGGTGGCGCCTTGCGGCTGTGGAGCCGGATGCAGCCCTCTCCGAGGCGGAGCGCCAGGGCCATCACGGTCCCCTCGTCGACGTCGATCATGCGCGCGACGGCGCGGATCGAGTCGCCTTCCACGAGAGCGGACGCGATGCGGACACGCGTCTTCAGCGGGCACGACGGGCCTTGCCTCTCCCCTGGGCCGGCCCATGATGCGGCCGCGACGCGCGCTCTGCGGGCCTTGACAGGGGGTGTTGCAGCCCGTCCGTGTGCTGCGGTGTCCTCGCGCACCGGGCCCCGACGTAGATGCGGCGGTCACGGGGCGCCCCCCGAGGCGTCGACGGCGCGGCCGTCAGTTGCTGGTGGTCGAGCGGTAGATCACCCAGGGATCGTCGCGCCCCTGCTGCGCGCGCTGCGAGGCGACCTCGCGCAGGCGCGAACAGGCGTCGAGCGGCTCGGGGCAGCGGGCGTTGTAGTAAATGACCACCACGTCGCGCGGGTTCTCGCGGAGCGAGCGCTCGAGGTTGGCGGCGACGCGCTCCATGATCGGGGCGGTGAACGGGTTGTACATATAGATGACTGTCGCCGTGTTCGGGAATGCGTACTGGGTGGCGTCGGCGCAGACGGTGACGATCTCGTGGCAGGCCTGCCGGGGCGCCTTGAACTTGCCGGCGTTCTCCTGCGCGATGCGGGTCAGCTCCGGCGAGAACTCGACCCCGGTGATGCGGCGGAACGGGTGCATCGCCGCCATGAACAGCACGCGCCCCTTGCCGGAGCCCAGGTCGACCAGCTCGTAGCGCGAGCAATCGATCCCGCTCCGCGCCAGCAGCGCGTCGAAGACCTCGATCGGCGTCGCCTGATAGCGAAGGCCGTGCTTGATGCTCTCCTTGTCGGTCTGGCCATCGAACTGCAGCTGCGCCAGCTCGATCGTCGCGGCGGTGTCCACCCCCGCGGCGCGATCGAAGCGCGCCTCGATCTCGCCCGCCTCGCGCGCCTTGCTGGAGAACCGCCGCACCCGGCGCAGCACCGCCGACTTCGCTGCGCGCGGCACCAGCCTCAGCGTCCCCAGCGCACCGTGGTTCTCGAGCGAGCGATGCAGGGTGTTCTGCGCGCGCTTGAGCAGGCGGATCACCGGCGGACCTCGGAACGTTCGACGGCGGAGGCGAGCTCCACGCGCTTGCAGGCGGCGACAGTCATGATGAGGCAAGATAGCATAGATCGCGCGCCTGACATCGTGAAAGGCGGGGCGGGTCAGTCGCAGGTCGCGGGCGAGTGGAAGACAGTGGCGCGCACGTAGTCGACGTACGCGCGCTCGTTGCCAGCGGTGTCGTTGTACTGCGTGGCGATCGCGAGCGCCCAAAGGCGACGGGCAGTGGGAGCAATCCGACCTGGGCGGGAACGCGTGGGAATGGACATTGGATTGGGCCCCGGTCCAGTACCCGGTGCCATGCACATGACTGTGCCGTCGTGACCTCGGACTCCTGCCGGACCTTCCGGAGCGGCAGCGAGGAGGCATCCAGCGCAGCACGATTCCAGTTGATCGCCGCGCGAAGAAGCGTGGCGCGATGAAGAGGCGGACCACGAGCGTCGCAACGCCTGGCTCATGGGTCGAGAGCGCAGGTCGAGCGTGGTGCAGGGCGCGCACAGGCGACTTCATTAGATAGACTAACTGAGGGGGCCTCGTACGAGGACGCCGATCTGTCTATTGATCTCGGGGCAGCACCCCCATCGTATCGCGCGCTCGTCCGGCGATGTGCGGCGCGGCGATCATCAGCGGCATCGCGCACGACCGCCCTCCAGCCTCGCAAGAAGCCGATTACATCGTTCCGGACAGCGGCCGCTCGAACAACGTGAGCACGGGCGCGCGCTGTTCCACGAACGGACGTTCGCCTGGCTCGCCCAGCGAGAAACCTCACAGTGACGCGCTGACGCACGCCAAGCGCAGATGGATACCCCGCCGCCGTGAGCAGGCCCGTACCAGGGAGCCGAACTTTCTCTTGCACCATGCCTGCTCCCACATATACTCGCATTCCAACAAACATCGGACCTTCGCCATTCACGTTCCACGCCGGACGCTAGGTCCTTTCACGGTCACGCACCCGTACACAGCGCGTTCTATCCTGGGTTGAGGCGCTCCGGCCCGGCGCTCCTTCGCCCCGGAGCCAGCGTTGGGGCGGCGCTCGTCGCTCGCGCTGTCGGTGTCCAGAACGGGATCGAGGGCGGTGGCGGCGGGTGCCCGGCGGGCTCGATCGCGCCGTGATCTGCCGAATGGCAGGGGGGCGTCAGCGATGCGCGATCGCTCTCGCCGTCACGATCAAGGTACGCGCAAGAAAGCCGTCATCGGCGTCGAGTGCTCTGTTGATTCAGGGGGGGGTATCACATGCAGTATGAGACGCAAATCCTGTGCAGGAAGGCGGAGCTCACCGAGCTCGCGCACGCCTGGGAGCGCTGCCGTCGCCGACGTGCGCCGCGCCAGCTGCATCATCGGCTGGAGCACATCGCCATCGAGGCGGAAGAGATGACCCGGACGCGCTCCCCGGGGTCGACGGGGAATGAGGGCATGATGGTCGCAGCCCTCTTCAACCGTGATCTCGGGACGCTCGTCGGCGCGGCGCCATTCCTGGTCCAGGATTGGACCTGGCGCTGTCGCCTCGGTTATGTGTCCATGGGCGCGTTCCCGGTCCGGCGGGCGGTGCTCTGCGGGACCGACTGGCTCGCCCCGGACGACCCGGCGGAGCAGGAGGCGCTCCTCCAGGCGGTCCTGTCCGCGGAGGTCCCCTACCAGATGCTCTTCATCGAGGGATTACCGGTCGACTCGGATCTCCTGCGCCTCCTCCGGACCTCCCCGCTGGTGCGCCGGGAGTTCTGGGTGGACACGCCGGCCGAGGTGACGCCGCGCCGCCTCGTGGACCTGCCGGGGAACTTCGATGCGTACCTCGAGAAGTTCAGCGGCCGCACGCGCCGAACGCTGAAGTACAAGGCGAAGCGCCTCACGCGCGCCATGACCAATGGCATGAGGCTCCAGCGCATCACACGGAAGGAAGAGCTGCCGCGCTTCCTCGAGCAGGCGGGGATCGTCGCGGCGCGGAGCTGGCAGGGCAGATGTCTCGGGCAATCGGTCGACGGGCAGGCGATGCGGTGCAAGCTGGAGGCGTTCGCGGAGCGCGGCTGGCTGCGTGGTTACCTCTTGCTGAACGGCGACGCTCCTGTCGCCTTCGTGATCGGGATGCTGGATGAGAGCACATATTATTACGAGCGCGTGGGTTATGATCCCGCGTGGGCGGCATATCATCCCGGCAGCGTCCTGCTCCTCATGATCCTCGAAGACCTGTGCGCGGACGGGGTCCCGAGAACGCTCGATTTCGGCTACGGAGACAGCGAGTACAAGCGGCTGTTCTCCACGCGGTCCTATGACGAGCTGACCGTCCGGCTGGTCCGCAAATCGGCCGCCATGGTCGTCCCGTACGTCACGCACACGGCCTGTTCGTCCGGCGCTGCGCTCATCCGGAAGGGCCTCGATCGCTTCGCGCTGAGGGAGAAGGTGCGGCGGTTCTTGCGCGGGGTGCGGGCCCCGGAGGCTCAGGTCGAGGCGCCGAGCGCGGCGTGCGACGAAGCGGAGACCGCGCCCCGCGGCGAGGCCGCGAGCACCGCTCATGCGGCGACCCCGCAGGCCGTGAGGTGAAGGCGACCCCTTTGATGGGATGAAGCAGCCACTGCTCGCTCCTGCGGACGCGACGAGGTGCTCAAGCTCAAGCGGAACGACGCCCGACCAGAGGGCGACGCTGCCGTCCATGCCCAGGCGGACGCTGAGGCTTCTGAATGCAGCGCTTCACGCTGATGTTCCTCGGGCTCGGCGTGATCGTGCTGATGGGCATGGTCGCGATCACGATTCGCTTCTGGCCCGACCCGGCGCGAGCGTGGAGGGGAGCGGCGCACCTCGATCACCCGAGCGGCACGGTCCAGGTCCGGAGCGCCGATGTGCAGCGCGCGTCTCAGCCGCCTGGCGCGGCAGGCGCGAGGAGCGAGGTATCGATGCGCAGCACGCGCGCCGTGAAGGGCCCCAGGCGTGACGCCTGCGTGCGCATGGCCACGGTGAGCTCCGTGCCGAACGCGGAGACATCGACGAGCGGGTGCTGCTCGTGCAGATCGTTGAAGTAGCTCCCTCCTGCGATCGCGGGGAGCGGCAGCGTCACAGCGACCTCGGGCGCGCCTCCTTCGGCAGGCACGCGCACGAGGCGTAGCTCGCCGCGGCTTTCGTCCGCCACGGTGTGGCCGACGCACACCCGGTCCAGACCGGTGTCCTTCAGCTCGTACGTGAGCGTCTCGTCGATGTGGCTGATCAGGAGCGCGATCCACGCGTCGCCATCGCTCGTGCGCGCGGCCGCGAAGGCCGACCATGCGAGCCCGGAGGCCACCATGTGGCATTCGGCCGGGCAGCTCGCAGAGCCCGGAGGCGGGATGTCGACGCCGTCCTGGCAGCGGTACGTGGGCGTCTCGGTGCCGGGGATGGCGACTTCGTCGAAGCCGCCGTCCTCGCCGGCGCTCGCCAGCCGCAGCCCGTCGGTGTGCTGCACGACCGCCGCGAAGCGCGGAAACGTCGCTCGTCCGGCGGGCTGCGGCGGCGGGACGGGCTCGTAGTCGAGCAGAAAACTCGCCGATTTCGGGGCGCCGAGGCTCCGCTCCGTGGTGCCGTCGAGCACCGTGAGCTGCCGGACCCCTGCGAGCGGTTCGACGAGCCCGAACGCCAGCGGCGCGTCGTCGGGCGCGAGGGTGAAGCGGGTGTAATTGCTGCCGCTCGGCAGGCTCGCCGGCGCGACGTCCCAGGCGCCGCCGGACGTGCGCGTCGCGTGCGCGACACTGTCGGGCGCGCCCGTGTCGATCCAGATGTGGGGCTCGCCCCGGGAGTCCACCGCGACATCGAGGACCGGCACGTAGTCGCCGTCGCGATCGAACACCCTCTGCTTGTCGGCCGCGCTGCCGGCCAGCGGCAAGAACACGACACCGCCAGGATAACCGTCACCGCTGCCGTTCGTCTCATCCACCGCGGCGTACGCCCTTCCGTCCGGCGAGAGCGCCACGCTCACGGTGGTGGACTGCACGTCGAAGTCGCGTTGCGTCGCCCCACCGTCGTCGAGCTCGAACAGCCGCGTCGGGTCGTCGCTGCTCGTCACGAGGTATGTCGCGCCCGCCGCCGGCACGGCCCGCACCCCGCCCGCTGCAAACGTGGGATCGGTGCACGTCACCTCCACGTCGAGCGTGATCGCGCAAGGCGCGTCCGCGGGACAGGCATCGTCGTGATCGCCTCGCCGCGATTCACACGTCGCCGGGGCGTCGCCGGCGCCGCCCTGACCGCCCGCGCCGCCTTGATCCCCGGCGTCATCGGCCCCTCCTGTGTCAGCTGGCACGGTGGTATCGCCCTGGCACCCGAGCGTCACCGACAGGCCGGCGAGCATGCCGGTCCCAAGCATTCGAAGGATCTGAGTTTGCAAATCCTGGCGCATGAGTGATCGCCTCCTTGCGATGCGCTGGCACTTAACATCAAACGTGCCAGTCGATCTTTCGCGCAAAAGCCGATGTCACACGCGATGGCTTGTGTCGTTCTGTGTCAAAATGCGCATTCGGCCCGAGGCGCAGGACCGAGGCGTCGATGTGCAGCGCGCGTCTCAGTCGCCTGGCGCGGCAGGCGCGAGGAGCGAGGTGTCGATGCGCAGCACGCGGGCCGTGAAGGGCCCCAGGCGTGACGCCTGCGTGCGCATGGCCACGGTGAGCTCCGTGCCGAACGCGGAGACATCGACGAGCGGGTGGCGCTGGTACACATCGATGAAATGGCTCTCGCCTGCGATCGCGGGGAGCGGCAGCGTCACCGCGACCTCCGGCGCCCCTCCGACGGCAGGCACGCGCACGAGGCGCAGCTCGCCGCGGCTCTCGTCCGCCGCGATGTTTCCGACGCACGTCGGCTGCAGGTCGATGTCCTGCACCTCGTAGGCGATCGTCCAGTCGATGTGGCTGATCAGGAACGCGATCCACACGTCGCCATCGCTCGTGCGCGCGGCCGCGAAGGCCGACCATTCGAGCCCGGAGGTCACCTCGTGGCAGTCGGCCGGGCAGTCCGGCAACGCGGGGTCGCCGAAGCCGCGCTGGCAGCTGTACGACGGCGTCGCTGTGCCAGGGATCGTTACCTCGTCGACGCCGTCGCCCTCGCCGGCGCTCTCCAGCCGCAGCCCGTCGGGGTGCTGCACGACCGCCGCGAAGCGCGGAATCGTCGCTTGACCGGCGGGCTTCGGCGGCGGGATGGGCTCGTAACGGACCGGCGAGCCCGAGGGGACCGGAGCGCCAAGGCTCCGCTTCGCGGCGCCGTCGAGCACCTGGAGCTGCCAGCTGTCGGAGCCCGCCTGGACCATGCCGAACGAAAGCGGCGCGTCGTCGGGCGCGAGGACGAAGCGGGGCCAACCGCTGTCGGCCAGCCGGCTCGCCGGCGCGACGTCCCAGGCGCCGCCGGACGTGCGCGTCGCGTGCTCGATGATCTCCGGCGCGTCCGTGAGGATCCAGATGTGCGGTTCGCCCCTGGAGTCCATCGCGACATCGAGGACCGGCACGTATTTGTCGTCGCGATCGAACACCATCTGCTTCTCGGTCGCGCTGCCGGCGAGCGGCAGGAACACGACACCGCCGGGATAGCTGTTGGGGCCGCCGTCCGTCTCATCCATTGCGGCATACGCCCTTCCGTCCGGCGAGAGCGCCACGCTCACGGTGGTGCTCTGCGCGTCGAAGTCGCGTTGCGTCGCTCCCTCGTCGTCGAGCTCGAACAGCCGCGTCGGGGCGTTGCTGCTCGTCACGAGGTACGTCGCTCCCGCCGCCGGAACGGCCCGCACCCCGCCCGCTGCGAAGTCGTACCCGGTGCACGTCACCTCCACGTCGAGCGTGATCGCGCAAGGCGCGTCCGCGGGACAGGCGTCGTCATGGTCGCCCCGCTGCGAATCGCACGTCTCCGGGGCGCCGCCCGCATCGCCCTGACCGCCCGCGCCGCCCTGACCGCCCGCGCCGCCTTCACCCCCGGCGCCGCCTTCACCCCCGGCGCCGCCGGCCCCTCCTGTGCCAGCTGGCACACTGGTGCTGCCCTGGCATCCGAGTGTCAGCGACAGGCCGGCGAGCATGCCGATCCCGAGGATTCGAAAGATATGGTTAGGCAATTCCCTGCTCATGAGCGCTCGCCTCCTTGCGATGCGCTGCCACTCAGCACCAAATGTGCCAGTCGAGCTCCTTCGCAAAAGCCCCGGTTACGCTCGATGACCTGTGCCGTTCTGTGTCGGAATGCTCGTGGTGTTCGCTGCTCCCGTTGCAGGCGCGGGCCTGACGACCACGCGCCTGCCGCGAGCGCGGAGCGCATCAGAGATTCATGCCGCCTGACGCCTCGATGCGCTGGCCGTTGATCCACTGGCCCTCGGGCGAGAGCAGCACGGCGACCGCGCCGCCGACGTCATCGGGGAGGCCGACCCGGCCGAGGGCGGTCTGGCCGGCGATCATCTTGTTCAGCTCGGCGTTGTCGCGCACGACGCCGCCCCCGAAGTCGGTCTCGATCGCGCCGGGCGCCAGCGTGTTCACCGCGATCTTCCGCGGCCCGAGCTCCTTTGCCAGGTAGCGGGTGAGCACCTCCACGCCGCCCTTCATCGCGGCGTAGGCGGCGTAGCCGGGGAAGCTGAACCGCGTGAGCCCCGACGAGACGTTGAGGATCCGCCCGCCGTCCGCGATGAGCGGAAGGAGCTTCTGCGTGAGGAAGAACGTGCCCTTGAAGTGGACGTTCATGAGCGCGTCGAACTGCTCCTCGGTCGTCTCGGCGAAGCTCGCTTGGCCGCCCATGCCGGCGTTGTTCACCAGGTAATCGAAGCGATCGCGCCCGAAGCGACCGGCGAGCTCCGCCTTCACCGCGGCCGCGAACGCGTCGAATCCGCGGGTGCTCCCCAGATCGAGCGCGATGGCCGCCGCCGTCCTCCCCTTGGCCTCGATCTGCTTCACCACGTCTGCCGCCTCGGCCGCGGCGCCGCGGTAGGTGATGATGACGTCCACGCCGCGATCCGCGAGGTGGAGCGCCATGCTCTTTCCCAGTCCGCGGCTTCCGCCGGTGACGAGGGCGACGGGGCTACGCTTGGATGTGCTCATGGTCGGGTCCTTTCGATGGCGACGCGGCTGCTCGCCGCTGTCCGTGGCGGCTGCGCGCCGCTGTCTGCGATTGTGAATAGCGATCCGATCCCGGTTGCGGAAGGTCCGAGGCTCCGACACACTGTTTCGCCAGTCGAAACAATGACCGTCGACGTCGGATCGCTGAAAATCTTCGTGAAGGTGGCGGAGCTCGGCAGCTTCACGCGCGCTGGCGAGCACCTCGGCATGCCCAAGGCGCGCGTCTCGCTGCGGCTGAAGGCCCTGGAGGCCGAGCTCGGCACCCGGCTCCTCCAGCGGTCGACGCGCGTCGTGCGCCTCACGCCGGACGGGGAGGAGCTCCTCCCGCGGGCGCGGCGCCTCGCGCTCGAGGCCGACGAGCTCGGCGCGATGTTCCAGGCCGCGCGGGGCCTGCGCGGGCGGGTGCGGATCGATCTGCCGGTGAACTTCGCGCGCGACGTCATCATCCCGCGCCTGCCCGAGCTGCTCGCGCGCCACCCCGAGCTCGAGGTGCTCCTCAGCACGACCGATCGGCGCGTCGAGCCGCTCCGCGAGGGCTTCGACTGCGTCCTGCGCGTCGGCGCCCCGGGGGGCGACGGGCTCGTCGGCCGCAGGCTCGGCCTCCTGCGCATGATGAACTGCGCGAGCCCCTCCTATCTGCGCCAGTACGGTACGCCTCGCCGGATCGAGGATCTCGATCGGCACCTCCTCGTGCATTACTCGACGACGCTCGGCGCCGAGGCGCCGTCGTTCGAGTACCCCCACGACGGCGGTTACCGCGAGTGGCCGATGCGCAGCGTGGTGACGGTCAACAGCGCTGACGCCTATTTCGCCGCGTGCGTGGCGGGCCTCGGCATCATCCAGGCGCCGCGGGCCGGGAAGCTCCCCAGCATCACCGCGGGCGAGCTCGTCGAGGTTTTACCCTCCCTCACCTGCGCGCCGATGCCCGTCTCGCTCCTCCACACGCACGGTCGAAGCGTGCCGCGCCGCGTGCGCGCGGTGATGAGCTGGCTCACCGAGGTCCTCTCTCCGCACCTCGAGGCGCTCGACCGCTAGAGCGGCGGTCACCCGCTTCGGATACGGGCCCATCTCGACGTTTTCGGTGCTCAGCGCACAGGAGTGCGCTTCCGCGCCGAAAACGCCGATCTGGACCCGTCTCCTGTGCGGGTGACCGCCGCTCTGCGACGCTCGTATCGGGGGCGGGTGGGAACCGCTCTAGACTAACCCACGCGCCCCGGGGCGATCCGGAGCCGATCGAACTCCGCCACGAAGCCCTCGCCGAGCGGGCTGCAAGCGTAGAGGCCGCACTCCACCTCGCGCGCGCCGTCGTCCTCGTGCAGGTGGGCCATGCGGATCTGCGTCCACGCCGCGCCGTCGTCCGAGCTGTCGACGAGGTAATCCGGCCCCTCCCGCCGGACGCGCAGCCAGATCTCGCGGCGATCCGAAGGAAATGGCTGGGTCGACCAGTCGCTGTAGCCCGCGTTCGTCACCACCGCGCCGAGCCGGCTCGGGCCGTCCGGCTCGAACTCGACCGACGTCTTCAGCCAGCACGACTCCGCGATCCGCACCATGAGCCCTGCCTGGTCGTACTGGTGCGCCGGCCGGAACCGCACATGGCAGGTCATCACGAAGTCGCCGCCGGCGCGGGTGAAGAGGAAAGGCCCGTTGTCGTTGCGAAAGCCGTAGTGCGTCCGCTGCCAGTAGTCCGTCTTCGCGGCGGGCTCGACGACGAGCACGCCCCTCTCCGGCTCCACCGCCCAGCGCGCCGGCGGGTTGCGCCACGTGAGCCGCGGATCGATCCCAGGGTTCGTAAAGACCTCTTCCAGAAGCTGTCCTGTCATGACGCAGACCTCCGAGCGCCGCACCCGCGCGCAGGTGCGGGGCGGGAGGCTACCACGGAGCGCGCCGCGTCCGGGGGCGCCCCCGCTCACGCCGAGGGCTCGCGCGAACCGAGCACCGCGTCGTAGAGCTGGTCGAGATCGAAGGGTTTGGCGAGGAACCGCGCGAGCCCGAGCTCCGCGGCCCGCTCCGAGACGTCCACCGCCGCGCTCACGAGCACCACGCGCACCGCCGGATCGACCCGAGCGCGGATCGCCTTCGCGCAATCCTTGGGGGAGAGCCCGGGCATGAAGTAGTCGCACAGCACCGCCCGCAGCCCGTCGCGCTCGCGCTCGAGCAGCGGGAGCGCGTCGGCGCAGGCGGAGACCTGGAGGCACTGGAGCCCCCACTCGGTCAGGCTGAGGACGACGAGCTCCCGGAAATCAGGGTCATCGTCGATGACCAGCACGAGGTTTCGCACCATGTTCCCTCTGCCACCTAGCGCCTTAGCTCCAGCGAAAAGACCATGAGGTCACCGGGCCTCCGCTCGATCCAGAACCTCGCGCCGTGGAGCCGGGCGATCCCCTGGACGAGGTGGAGGCCGACACCCGTGCTGCGCGGCTCGCCACGCCGCCCCTCGAACGCGACGACGGCGAAGGGCTCCAGCAGCTTCTCGAGGTCCTCCGGGAGATCCTTCCCGCCCCGGACCTCGACCGTGATGAGCACGCGCGCGGCGGCGTCGGCGTCGATCGTGACGAGCACCGGATCGTGCTCCAGCGCGATGGACACGGCCTGGACGAGCAGGCTCCAGAGCGCCTGCTCGACGAGCTCTGGATCGCCAAGGAGGTGCGCGTCTCCCCTGGGCACCAGGCGAATGCTGTGATCTTTGGCCACGAGCTCGAACTCTCCGATCACCCGGCGGGCGAGCTCCTCGACGTCGATCGCCTCGGGCCTGAAGGGGAGCTCGCCTCCGGAGATGCGCGCCGACCACAGGAGATCCTGGACCAGGCGGCCGAGGCGCGTCGCCTGGCGATCGATGATCGCGAGGGCGCGCTCGCGGATGGCCGTGTCGTTCCGGTGGGTGAGCGCGACCTGCGCGAACCCCTTCATGGTGGTGAGCGGCGTCTTCAGCTCGTGCGCGGCGACGGCGAGGAACCGGTCGCGATCCTTGTCGCGCTCGGCGATGGCCTTGAAGCTCGTGTTCAGCGTGTGGGCGAGCACGGCGAGCTCGTCGTCCCCCCGGTCCTCGAGCGGCTCGTAGACGCCGAGCTCGCGAAAGCATCGGACGGCGGTCACCATCCGGTGGATGCGCGGCGCGATCGCGCGGCGCACCGCGAGGCCGAACAGCGACGCCGCCGTGACGCCCCCGAGGCCGACGGTCATGAAGACGAGGAAGATGCGCCGCCGGATGCGGTCGAACGCGTCGTAAGCGACCTCCATGTAGCGCAGGTTGATCTTGTGCAGCCTGACGAGGGCGCCGCTGAGGTTCTCCACGTCGGCGTGCCGCACGTGCGGCGCGGCAGGCGTCGGGCCCGCGAGCCCGGTCGTGCGCTCGATGTGCGCAACGGCAGCGGCGATGGTGTCCGCCGCCTCGCGCTCTTCCTCCAGGAGCGCGAGCTCACCGGCCCGCGCGAGCGCAGCGCGGAGGTGAATGGCCTCCGGTAGGGTCGAGGTCGCCGTCAACCACTCGCGCTGGTACCGATCGATGAAGGAGCGGAGCCGCGCCATCGGCTCCCGGACCTCCACCGCGACGTCCGACGGCGGGCGAGCGAGCAGGGTATAGAGAGCGTTCGACGACTCGATGCCGCCGCTGATGACGACGAACGGCTGAAAGACATAGTGACGCAGGTAGGATGTCTCGATAGCCAGCCGCTTGAGCGCGACAATGGACATCGTGATGCCCAGGGCGGCCAGGATCAGCTGACTCAACACGAGCAAGGAAAGACGCCTTCCTATGGACATCCTCCCCGGAGACCCGTTGCCTCCGCCGCTCGGAGGCGAGCCCGCGTGCTGAGCGCGTTGAGACCACCGAGGCATCGGCCACCTCCTCGGCGTCGCCGTGGAAGCAAGGGGGGCACCACGACAAGGCCGGAGCGACCCTGGCGATCGCCCCCTCCCGCTCGTCCGCTATTGCGGCCGCCCCTGCGCGATCCAGCTCTCGACGAGCTGGATCTCCTCCGGCCCGACCGCGGGCAGCCCGAGCGGCATCCCGCGCACCGCCGGAGCCGCGCGGCCCGCCTCCTCCGCCTGCCGCGCCAGCAGCGCGGCGACGAGGCGAGGGGCGCCGTCCGGCCCGCGCGAGAACACGCTCCGCCGCTCGCCCTGATCGTCCACGTAGCCCGCGGCGATCCCCTCGTACGTGGCGAGGTTCAGCCCGCGCGGCTTGAACCCGAAGCCGCCCGTGTTCCCGGGCCCGCCGTCGCCGAGCGCGTAATCCGGCTCGGAGTGGCAGTGCCTGCACGTGACGCGGAACACCCGGCGATCCACCTCGGCGTACGTCACCCGCCGCGACAGCAGCGGCAGCCGCTCGGGCGCGCTCGCCGGCGCCCGCGGCGACAGCTCCGCCGTCACGACGAAGGCCGCGATGTCCCGCGCCTCGGCGGGCGACATCGGCACCTGGGGCATCGGCGTGCCCGGCTTGATCGCCGCGGGGTCGAGCACCCACGCGACGAGATCGGCGGGATCCATCCGGTCGCGCGCGTGCCGCAGATCCGGCGCCAGGGCGATCGCGGCCCGCGTCTCCTTCTCCATCCCCTTCACGGGCGCGACCGCCGTCACCCCGGCCGCCCCGGAGAAGGCGTGGCACGTCCCGCACCCCTTGGCCTCGTAGAGCTCGCGCCCCCGTGCCGCGCTCGCGCCCTCCAGCGGCGCACTCGGACGTTCGCGCCCCTCGCGCCGATCGCGCGTGAGGTAGGCCGCGATATCGCTCGCCTGCTCGGGCCCGATCGCGAGCCGCGGCATCGTCGCGTGCAGGCGCGGGCGCACGTCGTGCGGCGACAGCAAGAAGCCGCGGATCCAGTCGCGGCGCAGCCTGTCGCCGGCGGCGGCGAGCGACGGCACGTCGCGCAGCTGCACGAGGTTCTCGTTCCACCGCTTCATGGCCGCGGCCGGCGCCTGGAACCGCCCCGCCGCGATGTCCTGGTGGCACTGGACGCAGTGGGCGTCGCGCGCCGCGGGCGCCTGCCCGGTCCCGTCGTGGCAGCGGTTGCACTGGAGCTCCGCGACGAGCCGCTCCCCGCGCGCCGGATCGCCGGCCGGCGCCGCGGCCACGGCGGCCACGGCGGCCGCCCCGGCGCCCTGGTCGCTCGCGCGCGGCGCCGCGGGAGGCGCAGATCCCCGCGCGTCCTCGGAGGTACACCCCGCGGCGCCGGAGGCGAGCGCCGCGAGCAGGGCGAGCAGCGGGCGGGCGCGCATCGGCGTCAGCTCTGCGGACCGACCGCGCCGCTCGTCCGGCAGAGCGCCTTGTTCTGCGCCATCGTCTCGCACCGGGTGGCCGCGGCGTCGTGCCCCGCGTTGTCCCCCGAGAGCGCGCGCAGCCGCGCCAGCGTCGCGTACGCCTCGGGGCTCGTCACGAGGTCCTTCTCCGCCAGATCGCCGAGCAGCTCGAGCGCCTCGCCGCGGTGCTCGGGCGCCCTGGCGAGCGCCTCGCCCAGGTCGGTCTGGAGCGCCGGATCGTTCTTCCGCTGCTCGTTCAGCCGGCGCAGCGCGCGGATCGACCAGTCGATGTTCCCCTTGCGCTCCTCGGCCGACGCCCCGCCCCACGTCTCGAGCAGCTCGCGCGGCAGCTGCGGTCCGACCTGGAGCGCCCCGTCCGCGCGCGCGGTGGCCACCGCGAGCACGCGGAAGGCCCGGTTGATCAGCGGGTCCTTGTCATAGGAGATCCGCCGGATCTCGGGGAACATCCGGATCACGCTCCCCGCCGCCGCGGTGAACCGGCCGTCGTGAAGCGCTCGCTCGGCCTGGGCGATCCCCATCACGCGGTGGTCGATCGCGGGCATGATCTCGACTCCACCGCAGGCCGACGCGTCCGCCGAAGGGACGAGGGCGGACGCGATGAGAGCACAAAAAAGCGTGAATCGAACGGCGGGACCATTCATGGAAGGACCTCCTCGGGAAGGCTGCGCCGGCGCGCCCCGTCGCTCATCGGGCGCTGCCGATCGACTGTGACAACGCTCGAGGAAAAAATGTTGCTCCCCCGATCGCGATCTCGAGGGGAGGCGCGCCGTGCTCCCGCGCAGCCGGTCGTGCTCCCGCGCAGCAGATGAGAGCGCTCGTGTGAGCGCCGTGTGGGTAAATATGCGCCAGTGCGATGCGGTGGTTGCCTTGGTGCGCGGCCCGGTGTCCAATGCGGGCCTTCCAAGGAGATCCGCCATGTTGAAGAAGCGGCGCGTCGCGCTCGCGGTCCTGCTGGCCCTCGCCAGCGCGCTTGCGGGGTGTAACAGCAGCAAGAAGGCCGACTGCGCGAGCCCCGAGGTGTTCTGCGTGGGCCTCGTCACCGACATGGGCAAGATCGACGACAAGTCGTTCAACCAGTCGGCCTGGGAGGCGATCCAGCGGGCGCAGAAGGAGCTCGGCGCCACGACGCAGTACATCGAGACGACGGATCCGAAGGACTACCCCAAGAACATCGGGACGTTCGCCGAGGAGCGGTACGACGTGGTCGTCACGTCGGGCTTCGGGCTCACGGAGGCGACGCGCGCCGCGGCGGATCAGTTCAGCGGCGTCAAGTTCATCGGCATCGACCAGTTCCAGATCGCGACCAAGCCGAACGTCGTGGGCCTGGTCTTCCCCGAGGACCACGGCGGCTTCCTCGTCGGCGCGCTGGCCGCGATGATGACCAAGACGGGGAAGATCGGCGCCGTGCTCGCCACCGACGCCGTCCCGCCCGTGTGGCGGTTCGGCGAGGGCTTCCGCGCCGGGGCGCGCCACGTCAAGCCCGACATCGAGCTCAGCGTCGTCTACCACAACGACGTCGGCTTCGATAAGACGTTTACCGATCCCGAGTGGGGGAAGACGACCGCCGTCTCGATGATCGACAAGGGGGTCGATATCGTCTTCGGCGGCGGCGGCAAGACGGGCAACGGCGCGCTGCTCGGCGCGGCCACGAAGGGCGTTTACGCCATCGGCGTCGACACAGACCAGTACTTCACGGTGCCCGAGGCCCAGAAGGTCCTCCTCTCCAGCGCCGTCAAGCTCATCTCCGACGGCACCTTCGACCTCATCAAGTCGGCCAAGGAGGGGAAGCTGCCGGCGGGGAACTTCCAGGGCAAGTCGGGGTATGCGCCGTATCACGATCTCGACGCCAAGGTCCCCGCCGAGGTGAAGGCGAAGATGGAGGAGCTCCGGAAAGGGCTCCTCGACGGGACGCTCAAGACGGCGGTGCCGCCGGCCAAGGGGCCGTGATCGCCCTGGGCCCCCGAGGATGCGAGAGAAGCTGATCCGGCGCCTCGAGTCGCTGCTCCGGCGCCTCCGGCCGCTGCTCCTGCCGGCCCTCTCGGTGTTCACCGCGATGGTCCTGGGCGGCGTCCTCATCGCCGTGGCCGGGGGCAACCCGCTCGAGGCCTACGCCGGCATGCTCGAGGGCGCGCTCGGGTCGCCGCGGGCGGTCAGCGAGACGCTCGTGTGGGCGACGCCGTACATCCTGGCCGGCTTGTCGGTCTCGCTGGCGCTCAAGGGCGGCCTCTTCAACATCGGCGCGGAGGGGCAGCTCGCGCTCGGGGCGCTCTCCGCGGCCTGGGCGGGCCACTGGCTGCCGCAGCTCGTGGGCGGCGGCCTGCCCGCGGCGCTGCACGTCCCCGTGACGCTGCTCCTCGGCGCGCTCGCGGGCGGGCTGTGGGCCGCGGTGCCCGGCTGGATCAAGGCGCGCGCCGGGGGGCACGAGGTGATCAGCACGATCATGCTCAACTACGTCGCCCTCAACGCGGTCAGCTTCCTCTTGAACGGCCCGATGAAGGATCCCGAGGCGTCCAACGTGCTCTCCCGCACGCCGCTCATCGACGAGAGCGCGCGCATCCCGGCGCTCGTGGACGGCTTCCGGCTGCACTGGGGCTTCCCGCTCGCCCTGCTCGCGGCGGCGCTCGTCGGGTGGGCGCTCCGGCGGACGACGTTCGGCTTCGAGATCCGCACGGCCGGGCAGAGCCCCGACGCCGCGCGCTACGCCGGCGTGCGGGTGAGCCGCACCGTGATCGCGACCATGGCGCTCTCGGGCTCCTTCGCCGGGCTGGCGGGCGCCATCGAGGTGAGCGCGCTCCACCACCGGCACGAGCTCGGGTTCTCGCAGGGATACGGCTTCGACGCGATCGCCATCGCCCTGCTCGGCAAGACGCACCCCGGCGGGACGGTGCTCGCGGCCCTCCTGTTCAGCGTGATGCGCAGCGGCGCGACCCGGATGCAGTACCTGACGCAGGTGCCGATCGACGTGATCTCCATCATCCAGGCGCTGATCCTGCTCTTCGTCGCGGCGGACGCCCTGGTCCGGCGCATCTACCGCGTCCGGGGCGAGGGCGAGCGGCTCGTGCTCACGCGCGGGTGGGGCGGCTAGCGCGCCGGCTCGAGCGAGGGGCCGGGGACCGGAGCGGGGAACGGGAGCAGGGAAGGACGAAGATGGGCTATCGACGCTACGCATTCATCGCGGTGGTCGTGGGCGTGCTGGTCCTCGTCGTGACGCTTGTCGGCGCGTCGCAGGTGCCGCCGCTGACGATCGTGGCCAGCATGGCGGCCACGACGCTCGCCGTCGCCACCCCGCTCACCCTGGGCGCCCTCTCGGGCGTCTTCTGCGAGCGCTCCGGGGTCGTCAACCTCGGCATCGAGGGCATGATGCTCGCGGCGGCGTTCTCGGGCTGGTTCGGGTCGATCTACGCGAGCGCGATCCTGGGCTTCCCGCCGCTGCCGAGCCTGCTGATCGGCGTCGTGATCGCGGTCGCCACCGGCGCCGCGCTGGGGCTCTTGCTGGCCGCGCTTGCGGTGACCTTCTCGGTGGACCAGATCCTCGCGGGGACGGTGATCAACTTGCTCGCCGTGGGGCTCACCGGCTTCTTCAACCGCCAGCTCTTCTTCGGGTCGGGCAGCGTGTTCGGCGGGCAGGTGCCTCACGCGCCGGGCGTCCTTCCGCGCCTCGGCGTCCCGCTGCTCTCGGACATCCCGGTCGTGGGCCCCGTGTTCGAGCAGCAGCCGATCGCCGTCGCCGCCGTCGCGCTGGTCGCGCTGACGCACCTCGTGCTCTTCCGCACGCGGTGGGGCCTGCGCGCGCGGGCCGTGGGCGAGCACCCCCGCGCGGCCGCGACGGTCGGGATCGACGTGGCCCGCGTGCGCTACGTGAACGTCGTGATCGGCGGGGCGATCGCCGGGCTCGGCGGGGCGTATTTCACGCTGGAGTCGGTGCCGTCCTTCGAGCCGCTGATGACGAACGGGCGCGGCTTCATCTCCCTCGCGGCGATGATCTTCGGCGACTGGACGCCGTTCGGCTCGTGGGCCGCGGCGCTCGTCTTCGGCGCGGCGCAGGCGTTCCAGATCAACCTGCAGCTCTTCCGCGACCAGATCCCGCCGTCGTGGTCGTTCCTGCAGCAATCGTCGGTCGTCGGGCTGGTGCCCTATCTCCTGACGCTGCTGCTGTTGACCGGCGTCATCGGCAAGACCACGCCGCCGGCCGCCGACGGCCTGCCGTACGAGCGGGAGGGGCGGCGGTGACGGCCGTCCTCGAGGCCCGGGGGATCACGAAGCGGTTCTCCGGCGTCCTGGCGAACGACAAGGTCGATCTCGATCTCCGAAAGGGCGAGATCCACGCCCTGCTCGGGGAGAACGGCGCCGGCAAATCGACCCTGATGAACATCCTCTACGGGCTCTTGCGCCCGGACGAGGGGGCGCTCCTCCGGAGCGGGCGCCCGGTGGCGCTGCGCTCGCCGAGCGACGCGATCGCGCTCGGGATCGGCATGGTGCACCAGCACTTCATGTTGATCCCGGTGTTCACGGTCGCCGAGAACGTCGTGCTCGGCGCGGAGCCCGTGCGCGGGGCCCTGCTCGACCGCCGGCGCGCGAGCGCCGAGGTCCGCGAGCTCTCGGCGCGCCACGGGCTGGACGTCGATCCCGACGCCCGGGTGGAGGACCTCCCGGTCGGCGTGCAGCAGCGGGTGGAGATCCTCAAGGCTCTTTACCGGAAGGCGGAGATCCTGATCCTCGACGAGCCGACGGCCGTGCTCACGCCCCAGGAGGCGGACGAGCTGTTCCGCGTGCTGCGGGGGCTGACGGCGCGGGGGGTCTCGGTCCTGTTCATCACGCACAAGCTCAGGGAGGTGCTCGCGGTCGCGGACCGGGTGACGGTCATGCGCGCCGGGCGCGTGGTGGGCGCCGCGATCCCGGCGGAGACGGACGAGCGCGGCCTGGCGGCGATGATGGTGGGCCGCGAGGTGGCGCTCCAGGTGAGCAAGGCCCCGGCGAGCCCCAGGGACGTCGTGCTCGACGTCCAGCGCCTCGGCGTCGCGGGCCGCCGCGGATCGGGCGCCGACGTGGTGCGGGAGGTGAGCTTCTCGGTGCGCGCCGGCGAGATCCTGGGGATCGCCGGCGTGCAGGGCAACGGCCAGACCGAGCTCTGCGAGGCCATCACCGGCCTCTCGACGCCCCGCGCCGGGCGCGTGCTCCTCCGGGGCCGCGACGTCACCGGCGCGCTGCCCCGCGCCCTCATCGAGCGCGGCGTCTCGCACGTGCCCGAGGACCGCCAGCGCCACGGGCTCGTGCTCTCGTACGCGATCGCGGACAACCTCGTGCTGTGCACGTACTACAAGGCTCCATTCGCCGTGCGCGGCGTGCTCCGCGACGACGCCCGCGAGGAGAACGCGAGGCGGTTGATAAAGACCTTTGACATCCGCGCGCCCGGCCCGGAGACGCCCGCCTCCGCGCTGTCGGGCGGCAACCAGCAGAAGGTGATCCTCGCCCGGGAGATGAGCCGCCCCGTGGAGCTGCTCGTGGCCAGCCAGCCGACCCGGGGCGTGGACGTCGGGTCGATCGAGCACATCCACCGCGAGATCGTGGCGGCGCGCGACGCGGGGGCGGCGGTGCTGCTCGTGTCGGCGGAGCTCGACGAGATCCTGTCGCTGTCGGACAGGATCGCGGTCATGTACCGGGGCGAGATCGTGGCGACGCGGGACGCGGGCGCGGTATCGCGGACGGAGCTCGGGATGCTGATGGCCGGGGTGCTCCCCGGCGAGGAGGCCCCGCCGCCCGGCGAGGAGGTCGACGCATGAGGGGGCGCGCGCTGCGCGCGCTGGCCGTGGCGGCGCCGCTCGCGGCGGCGGCCGCGGCCTCGTTCGCGCCGCCGTCCGCCGCCGCGCCGACGCTGGAGCAGTACCGGTATTTCCGGGCGCTCTCCCTCGACCTGAAGGGGCGGCTCCCGACGCGCGAGGAGCTCGCCGAGATCGAGTCGCCGGGCTTCGATCTGGACGCCTGGATAGAGCGCCACCTCGACGGCCCGGGGTATGCCGAGCGGCTCACGCGCATCTACATGGATGTCCTGCGGCTCGAGCTCGGCCCGGCGGGGCTGTTCACGCCGTCTGCGACGACGCTCCGCCGGGTGGAGGTGCTCGGCCCGGAGGGCAAGCCGCTCTATGTCTATTACCGCGTCAACCAGCGCCGCCTGAACCCGGTGATCGACGGCGAGTTCTGCTTCTCCGACGCCGAGAGCGGGCTCGCGGTGGCGGCGTACGCGCCCATCAAGGGGACGCCTGCCCGCATCTCCCAGCGGCTGCTCGACGAGCGGACGACGCTCGTGCGCCCCTACTGGCTCTATCGCGATTACCTCTCCGTCGTCCCGACGCAGCGTTATGGCGATGGGTGGAAGGACCCGGACAGCGCGTATGTCCCGCTGCCGCAGCTCCTTGTCGAGCCGGACGGCAAGACGCCGACCGTCGAGGTCCGGGTCTGCAAGGAAGAGGCGCAGACCGCCGAGGTCGGCCACATCTACGCGAGCGACATCCCCCCGCCGCCGAAGGGGGCTCCGCCGCCGCCGGGCCGCGCTCGCCCGCCGGTGCGCGAGGATCGTTATGCGAAGGCGCACCGGGGCGAGCCGATCTCGTGCCGGAGCGCGCTCGCGCCCGTGATGAGCGTTGACTGCGGCTGCGGCATCGGCCTCGAGCATTGCTTGCCCGCCGACAGCGCGGGCAGGGATCCGCGCGCCTTCGTGCTGCCGGCGAGTACCCCGCTCGGCATCGACGATCCCATCGGCTCCGCGCCGCACACGATCACCGGCTGGAACAAGTTCTGGTGGTCGCAGGAGGCGATTCATCTCATGAATCATGTCTTCGCGGCGGATCGCGATTTCCGGGAGATCCTCACCGGGCGCTACACGTTCATCAACGGGCCGCTCGCGCAGTTTTACCGGTCGAGCGCGCCCGCGGCGTGCTGCTCGCTGCACCCGTCGTTTGGAATGCGCGAGGACGAGGCGCCCCTGTTCTTGCCGGGCGCGGTGCCGCCGGTCGTCGCGCCGCACGACGTCTCGGCCTGGACGTTCATCCCCGATCGCGGGCCGCGCGCGGCGGGGATCCTCACGACGCCGGTGTTCCTCACGAAGTATTCCTCGCGGCGCGCGCGGGCGGCGGCGCTCTACAGCGCGTTCCTGTGCAAGAGCTTCACGGCCGAGCACGCGGAGCTCCCGCCGTCGGAGGAGCCCGACCTCATGGTCCGGCCTGGCTGCGCGAGCTGTCATGCGACGCTGGAGCCGCTCGCGGCGTATTTCACGCGGGTCGAGGAGACGACGTGGACCTATCTGCCCGCCGAGCGGTTCCCGATCGAGAACCCGGTGTGCAAGCTGAACGCGGACGGGAAGACGGGGCAATCGTGCGAGCGCTTCTACGACCCCGTGTTCTCGAGCCGGGAGCGCGGCGTGCTGCGGGGCGCCTATGCCTCGGCGGATCACGCCGAGCGCGGTCCGGCCGGCGCCGCGGCCGATATCACGCGCATGCCGGAGTTCGCGTCGTGCGCGGCCCTGCGCGTCACCGAGTCGTTCCTGGGGCGGCCGCTGCGCGAGGAGGACGAGGCGCTGCTCGGCGCGCTGCGCGAGCGGTTCGTGTCGCGCGGCTACCGGATGCGGCCGCTGGTCGAGGCGATCGTCCGCTCGCCGGCGTATGCGCGCGCGAGCAACGTGCGGCCTGCGCTGGAGCGGGGCGGGGCGGCGAAGGGCGAGGCGGAGCGGGGCGGGGCGGCGAAGGGCGGAGCGGGGGAGCGGGGCGGGGCGGGGGAGCGGGGCGGCGCGACGCGCGGCGAGGGGACGCGGTGATGCAGGGCCGGGGGAGGGCGCCCGGGCGGACGGGGGCCTTCGCCCTCGCTGGCGTGGCCGCGGTGGCCGCGCTGGCCGGCGCGTGCGGCCCGCCGGAGGCGATCGCGCCGCGGCCTGCAGCGCCGCTCCGGGAGACGGGGCGCGTCGCGCAGAGCCGGGCTCCGAAGCAGGATCTGCGGCTCATCCCGGCCGAGGCGTACCTGAGGACCTATCTCCGGCTCTTCGGCGGCCTCGCGCCCGCCGAGCTCGAGCGCCGCGCGCGGGGGGACGACAAGGCGGCGCTGTTCGACACCTGGGGCGACTACCTCGCGGCGCTCGGGCTCCCGGATCACGGCCTGGATCTCCCGCGCGCCACGCAGACCAACGCGCTCATGCTGGCGGCGTTCGAGCGGCTCGGGATCGCGCTCTGCGACCGCGCCCTGGAGCACGATCTCAAGGCGAAGGAGCGCGTCCCCATCGAGCGGCGGCTGATCTTCGCGTTCGATCTGCCCGCGCAGGACCCGGACGAGGCGGCGTTCGCCCCGCGCTTCGACGTGCTGCACCGGACGTTCCTGAGCTACCCGGCGCGCCTCGCGCCGCCGGACCGGCAGGGGAAGTTCTTCGCGCTGTACGAGGGGACGGTCGCGCGGCACCGCGCGAAGGGCGCGGCGAAGTCGCGGTTCTCGCCGGAGGAGGCGGGGTGGGCCGCGGTGTGTTACGGCCTCGTGCGGCACCCGGAGTTCCACCTGTATTAGGGGTACTATCAGCGGGCCCACGACGCGACCGGCGCCGTGCATGGCTCCGGCCGCGCCGGCCGTGACCTACTCGTCGCACTCCTTGACGTGAAACAGAGCGGAGACGAGCAGCGCGGGATGGCCGTCGAGGGCCCGCTGCAGCTCGCAATCGCCCGTCGAGAAGTCCACCTCGCGCGGATCGCTGCCGACCGTCGCCACGACGTGGCAAAAGCCATCGTAGAAATCCTCTCCTATGTCCATCGTGACGTTCGGTAGAGGCTCGCCGCCGTCATCTTTCCGCTCGACGTCCAATGAAATTCCGCTGATCGGCGGGTTGTCGTCGCGCGCGCGGTCCAGGGCCATCTCCGGCAAGGAGTCTTTCAGGAAGCACCCCGTCGACCACCTCTCCCCTGTTTTCACGAACCTCCGTCCATCATCGCCAGTATCGTAATTCAGGGTTTCACCGTCGAGGGCGACGACCGCCTTCCCCGCGATGTCCGGATTGTTGACGCACGCCATCGCTGGCAGCGACAGCACGGCCAGGAGCGTGAGCCGCGCGCTCGACATGGACATCGTCATCCGCCTCACGGGGTGTCCCACCAGATCTCGGAATAGGAACATACGACGTGCGGCTCGCGTCGCTCCAGGGTGCCAAGCACGGCAGCGACGCTCGGGGAGCAGGCGCCTGGCTCTTCCTCCGCGAGGGTGGCGCGGATCGCGCTGAGCGGGAGGGGCGAGGTGACGTCCGCGCAGGGCATCTCCCCGAGGCCGACGGCGAGCCCGGCGTCCATGCGGTCGCTGCACGCGCTGTCCCCATACAAGCCGACGTCGGCGACGCACCTGCCCCCCGCTGGGGGACCACACTCGCACGGAGCGCAGGCGCGGTTGTCGATCAGCTGTTCGAAGAACTCGTGTCGTGTCAGGCCGCGCCTGCAGGTCCCCTCGCTGCTGGCCTGCATGCAGGGGATGAACCCCGGCGGGGCCTGCGCCGTGTTGCCGGCGCACACCCGGACGAACCTTGCCGGAACGGGCGGCGGCTCGGGCGTCGCCGAGGGGGTGCACGGCGAGAGTGTCGGCGGCTCGTAGACCACGGACGCGAAGTCGTCCGGCTGGACGGGCGACGGGAGCGCAGCGCACGTCCCATCCCATCCCGCTCCGGCATCGAGCGCGATCGACGTGCCTCCGCCTGCGCAGGTCATCGCGTTCGCCATGACCCTGGAGGGCAGCTCGCACGCCGCTGGGCCGCATTCGCACGCTTGGCACGTGTCCGGCAGCCCTTCAGGGGCTTCAGCCATCCAGCCTTCCCATTTCGGCGGCTGGCCGTCGATACAGGGAGGCGCATCGTCCTCCGGACCTACCCACATCCACAGCACTGGACCCGAATCGGCAGGCGGCGGAAGCAGCGGTACGTACCACTCGTCTTGGCACGCGAGCAGCGCCGTCGCGGAGACGAGCAGCAACATCGGACGTCGCATCAGGAAGGCCTCCGTGACAGCTTCACCATGCTCGCGCGCTGACGGCCCAAAGCGACCTCGCCGACGCTCACCATCGGACGCGAACCTCCGCGCCGTGCGCCGCCACTCGAATCTGCGTGTCGTTCGGCAACCAGACGTACACGAGGGTGGCCGCGCCTGCTGCCGCCCCAGCGATCAACGCGCTGGTACCCAGGAGATGCATCAGCTTCCCGCTGGCGGCAGGATCAATGACTTTATTGTAGTCGGGCTGAAATGTGGGATCGAGCTTGCTCATCGCCTGAGCGTGATACCAACCCGCCTTCGCCTCCTGCACGTACCCCTGCGCGCTCTGCAGGAACACGGCGCCCGCCACCAAGAACCCGACCGAGGCCACCGCGCCCGTCGTGACGATCCGGAGGTCCGGCCCGGGCCGGCCCGCGCCCTGCGGCGGCCCTTTTGGCGCCGCAGGCCCGGGCGCACCAGGCCCGGAAGCCCCCTTCGGCGGCTGAGCGTGATCCTTCGGCGGCAGCGCGCGCTCCTCCGGCGCTTGTGCCGGCTTGTCGAACGTGAGCGGCACCTCCTTCGACTCGCCCGCCTCCACCTTCACACCCGCGCGCGCGACCTGCCCCTCCTGCCCGACGGCCATCACCTCGTGCTGGCCAGGCCTCACGTAGATGCGGCTGCCGTCCTTCAGCCCCCGGCCGTTCACGAACATGCCCACGACGCCTGGCGGCGGCATGAGGATCACCTCGCCCACGCGCCGCCGGGCCCGGGCGAGGTCGGCGTGCCGGTGGTCATACAGGCGCCGCTCCACCTCCGTGCGCGGGGCCGGCATGTGCTCGACGCACTGCGAGAGCTCCACCACGGCTTCCTCCCAGCGGCCCATCCGCAGGTCGAGCTGCCCCATGTTGCACATCGCGACGTTCGACCGCTCGATATCGTACACCTCGCCCCACAGCTCCCGGGCTCGCGCGACGTCGAGCCGAGCCAGCGCCGCCCCGGCCTCGCGAATGAGCTCCTTGACGGCTCGCGAGCGCTTCGGAGGCGCCTCCGCACGCGCAGGAGCAGCCGCGAGCAGCACGAGGAACAACACTGCCCACGACGGAAGCCAGGATGCTGATCGAGGACCTCGCACGCTCCACCTCGGGCGCGCCAACGCACGTGACCGCGCGCCAGCGTCACGCTCGCTCTCTACCATCCACCGTGTGTGCCTGGCCAGCGTTCCCGGCGCGTGAGCGATGCCGAGAGGCATCTGGCGTTGCATTGCATTTTGGCGACGAAATTTCTCATCCCATCCGCATCGATCGCCGTCTCGTCCTTCCGAGATCGCACCCATGCGGAGGATGGCCCTTGGACGGGCGGTGCGAAGGAGGTCACAGCGCGCTACCGCCGGGTTAGAAGCCGACATCATCGTGCTGATTCGCGAACAGCGAGACGCGCACTCCATGGAAGATGGACGCCATGAAAGGCTCTTGGCCGCTTGCCGTGCCGTCGACGCGTGGCGCGAAGAGAACCCGGAGCAACTCTTGTCGAAGGAGCAAGTTGATGCCGCGCTGAGCGCGGAGCGCGACAGCTGGGGAGAATCGTGAGTCGAATCTAAGAGCCCCGATGAGCTCGTCCGTGTAGCGCCGATGCACGCGATGGCGGTCGCGTTCGGCGGCAAGGTCGTGCGGGCGCGCGCGGCCGCGGAGGGTATCCTGAGCAGCGCGCCCGATGCCTCGCCACGCCCCCCGCCCCCGCCGCCTCGCCGTCCCGCGCCGCGCGCTGCTCGAGGCCGCCGCGGGCGCGGCGCTCGCCGGTGTCCTCGGCCTGCCGGCGCGCGCGCTCGCCGCGCCGGGCAAGGCCGCGGAGGACGAGTTCTTCCTCTTCATCCACGCGTCGGGCGGCTGGGACGTGACGCTCTGGGCCGATCCTCGGAACGAGGCCAGGGGCCTCGTGAGCCCCGCGACGACCGACAACACCGACACCGCGGGGCTCCGCCTCTGGGTCGACGCGCCCGCGGCCGGAGGCGCGAAGAGCTTCGCGCCGGTCACGCCCAAGGGATCGAGCCTCGCGTTCGGCCCCGGCATCGGCGCCCTCGCGGACATGCACGACCGGCTGTGCATCCTCAACGGCCTGGCGATGAACACCGTGAGCCACCCCGACGGCACGGCGTTCTCGACCACGGGACGGCACCTCAGCGGCGGCCGCACCGTGGCTTCCAGCGTCGACGCGATCTGCGGGAGCGAGCTCGGCGCGGGCCAGACCTTCCCCGTCGTCTCGGTCCAGTTCCCCTCGGCGTTCGTCGGCGACCGCCTCGATCGGCGCGCCGTCCCGCTCATGGTCGGGGAGATCGGCACCCTCAGCCGCTCGCTCTCCCGCGCGCGCCACTACGACACCGACGAGGACCGCGCCGCGGTGACCGCGCTCCTCTCCGAGGAGGCCAGGGCCCTCGCCGCGCGATCCAGCCACGCCGACGCCCTGCGCGGCTTCGCCATCCAGGCGGACGGGCTGGGCAAGATGCTGAGTGCAGGCCTTCAGGAGGTGTTCTCCAGGGGCAAGCTCATCCAGGCGCACCCGGAGTTCAACCACGCGGCCCGCTTCGCCAGGCAAGCGGCCGTCAACGCCGCGTTCGCGATCGAGGCCATGCGGCGGAACGTGGTCCGCTGCGTGAGCTTCTCGAGCAGCGGGTTCGACACGCACACGAGCACCTACCGCCAGCACGCGGCCACCCAGCAGGAGCTGTTCGATCTGATCGCCGCCCTCCTCGGCTCGCTCGACAAGACCCCGCACCCGACCCGGGCCGGCAAGAAGCTCTCGGATCACACCCACATCCTCGTGACGAGCGACTTCTGCCGCACGCCTCAGCTCAACACGGCGATGGGCCGCGACCACTACCCCAACAACTCCGCCATGGTGATCTCCCCGCGCTTCCGCGGGAGCTTCGCGTTCGGCAAGACCGACCCGGAGCAGCTCCTGCCGGCCCCGGCGAAGACGTTCCAGGGCGGGCCGCGGCCGATCGCCCCGCCCGACCTGCTCGCCACCTTCCTGTTCGCCTTCGGCATCTCCCCGCGCGAGCACCTGCGCGACGGCGAGGTGGTGCCGGAGCTCCTCCGGTCGCCGTGACGCTCCTCCGCCGAGCGGCGTCCGCCGCCGCGCTGGTGCTCTCGTCCTCCGCGCTGGCGCTCTCGTCCTCGGCGCTGGCGCTCTCGCTCGCCGGATGCGCGGCGCAGGCCGCGGCGCCCCTCCCGCCGCTCGTCGTGCGCGAGGTCGCGTGGCCGTCCCCCGGGGAGCTCGGCCCGGTGCGCGCGGTCGCCGACGACGGGCGCCGCGTCGTGGTGTTCCACGACGGCGCCGCGGCCGTCTTCGTGAACGGCGCCCTCGCGAGGGTGGAGCGCGCGCCCCACCGCTGGGTGAGCGCCGCGGCCCTGCCCGCGCCCGACGGCTACGGCACGTGGATCGTCGGCGTCGACGCCGAGGGCCGGCTGCTGCGGCTGCCGGGCCAGGGGGCCTTCGAGGCCGTCTCCGACCGCTACGGCCTCGAGCGCGCCGCGGTGCGGTCCGCGATCGGCCTCGGCGAGGGCGGCGCCGCCTTCGCGCTGGACCGCGAGATCGCGGTGGCGGACGGCGAGACCGTCACGCGCTACGCGGCGGGCCCGCTCGCGACGTTCGCGGCGGGGGCCGGGCGCGTGGCCTTCGCGGCCGGGGGCGATGGGCTCGGCGCCCTCGATGTCGCCACGAGGGCGCTGCGATCGTACCCGCTCCCGGCGGACGGCGCCGCGCCGCTGCTCGCCCTGACCGGCGCGGGCGCGCTGCTCGCGGCGACGCCCGCGGCGCTCTACGCGGAGGACGGCGCCGGCGTCCTGCGCCTCCGGTTCCGGGCGCGCGCCGCGCTCCACGGCCTCGCCGTCTCCGGCGACCGCGCGTGGTTCGCCGACGGCGACGAGCTCGGCGTGCTCGAGCAGGCCGGCGTGCGCGAGACCCGCGGCGCGCGCCTCCCGCGGGCCGGCAGGCTCGTCGGCTCGCCGAGCGGCGACGTGTGGCTGCTCGCGTCGGGCGCCCTCCGGCGCTTCGCCGCAGAGGACGGCGGCGGGCCCGCCTGGGGCGAGATCGCGCCCGTGTTCGCCCGCGCGTGCGCGCGCTGCCACCGCCCGCGCGGCGAGGGCGGCGTCGACCTCTCCACGCCCGCGGCGTGGGCTTCGCTCCGCGAGGCCATCGCGCGCCGGGTCGTGGACGAGCGGAATATGCCGCCCCCGGGATACGCGCTGTCCGAGGCCGACCGCGCGCGGATCCGCGCCTTCGTCGGGCGCGCGGCGCCGCCCGCGCGGCGGTGATGTGGGATCGCCGCCGTGGCCGCGACGCGCGCTCGCCCGCGCGGCCGTGAGGCGCGCTCGCCGCCGCCGCGCGCCCGTCTTGCGCTACCCTGGGGCACCATCGCGAAGAGGAGAGCTGCCTGATGATGTCGTTCAGCCCGGATCCGCGCGTCGCAGAGCAGCAGATGCACGCCATCATCTACTACCTCACGGGGTTCGGGTACATCGACGGCGAGCTCGATCCGACCGAGAAGTCCTTCATCCGCGGCTACATCCACGACCTCGTCCGGCAGCGCGCGCGCGACGCCCTCGGCGGCGAGGCCCAGGAGAACCCGGACGTCGTCGGCCGGTGGACCAGCCACTTCCACGAAGTCTTCTCCGAGATCGACCACCAGATCCAGAGCCATTTCACCGAGAGCGTCGCCGAGGGAGAGGACCCGAGGGACTTCGTCCTCTCCAAGATCAAGCTCCGCTGCTTCGAGCTCCTCGACGGCTTCGACGACGACAACCGGAAGGCGCTGCTCGCGACCGTCGACGAGCTCATGCTCGCCGACGGCGTCGTCCACCCGAACGAGCAGCGGTTCCGCGACGAGCTCTCGTCGCTCCTGTCGGCGTCCCCGATCGAGATCGACGACGTCGACATCGAGACGATCGAGCAGGGCGCGGTGGTGATCGATCCGGCCACGCGCAAGCAGGCGCGCGAGGTCGATCACCCGTTCTTCAAGGCGTTCGAGTGGGACTACGCGAGCGATCCCGCCACGTTCGCGGAGCAGGCCAAGGTCGACATGGACCTGATGCGCCGGTTCGAGGCGAAGCTCGAGGAGCAGCGCGCGCGCGGCGCGGGCCGGCTCGACGGCGCCGCGGATCTCGCGGGCTTCGCCGGGCAGGCGCCCTTCCTCGACGGCCACGTCTACGTCGCCTCGCCCGATCCCGCCGAGGACGTCGAGCTCCTGGTCATCGGCGATCTGCACGGCTGCTACTCGTGCCTCAAGGGGGCGCTGATGCAGGCCGACTTCTTCGCCAAGGTGCAGGCCCACCGGGACGACCCCGCGCACAACCCGCGGATGCTGCTGGTGTTCCTGGGCGACTACATCGATCGCGGCAGGTTCAGCTACAACGGCGTCCTGCGCACGGTGATGCAGCTCTTCCTCGCCGCGCCCGACAACGTCTTCGTGCTGCGCGGCAATCACGAGTACTACGTCGAGCTGAACGGCCGCGTCCTCGCGCCGGTGCGGCCCTCCGAGGCGATGAGCTCGCTCGCGGCCATCGCGCCGAACGAGGTGTTCGCCGCCTACATGCGCCTCTTCGAGGCGCTCCCCAACATGCTGGTCTTCGACAGGATCCTCTTCGTCCACGCGGGGATCCCGCGCGACGAGACCATCGCCGCCCGGTGGACGTCGGTGTCCTCGCTCAACGACCCGGAGATCCGGTTCCAGATGCTCTGGAGCGACCCCAGCGAGGTCGACGCGATCCCCGCGGAGCTCCAGAAGTCCACGGCGCGCTTCCCCTTCGGCAAGCGGCAGTTCAAGAGCTTCATGCAGAAGCTCGGCTGCACCACGCTGATCCGCGGCCACGAGCGCGTCCCGGAGGGCTTCCGCGTCGTGCACGACGACCCCGACGGCGTGCTGCTGACCCTGTTCTCCGCGGGCGGGAAGACCAACGACGACCTGCCGGCGGCCAGCAACTACCGCGAGGTCACGCCGATGGCCCTCACCATCCGGTACAAGGGCGGGGTCAGCCAGCTGACCCCGTTCGCGATCGAGTACGAGCGGTACAACGATCCCAAGTACAACGCGTTTTTCCGCGAGCAGCTGCCGTCACTCTAGAGCGACAAACGGGTTGAAACCGCCAGAAGAGAGCAGAATTCGAACCGCCAAGGCGCCAAAGACGCCAAGAAAATCACAAAGATCTTGGCGTCTTATGGCGCCTTGGCGGTTCACTTCTCGCTCGATCAACGTGATCGGTGTTCTAGGATTACGTACTCTGCGGTTGCCGACGGCACCGCCTCGCGGCCAAGCGGAGGCGCATGCAGCGCCGCGCGGGCCGACGGCAAGAGCGCTTTCCTGGGGGCACGACTGGGATGAACAGCCAGGGAGAAAGGGCCGGGGAATCGCGCTTCTGGGTCACCTGCTATACGGACGCGTCCTTCTCACCAATCGTGGCCGGCTGGGGCGTCTGGCTGAGGTCGACTCGCGGGAGGATCGTGCGGCACGGGGCCTGTCCACCGTATGTCAGCAGCGCCAACGAGGCAGAACTGGCGGCGATCTTCGCCGGGGTCTACCTGGCGCGGAAGGCGTGGGGCGAGGCTGTGCGCGGGCTCGTCGTGTACACAGACAGCCAGGCGGCTGTTCGCTTTCTGAGCGATGGAGCGCTTAAACCACGCATCCAGCGGAACGCTCCAGCGGTTGCAAGGCTGCGCGAGAGGATCAGGACGTTCTCGAACGAGCACGGGATCGAGATGGACCTTCGCTGGGTGAAGGGGCACCAGCGTACGAACACGGTGCGGGCGTACCTGAATGCGCGGTGCGATCAGTTGGCGCGGGCGGCGCGCGGCGTGGCGCAGGGAAGCGAGAAGCGCACTGTCGCCGAGAAACGTCGACGGGAGGCGGGGAGCGCCATCTCCGAGAAGAGCAACGGAACGCCGAACGTAGGCGAGCCGAGGGTCGAGAGATCGCCGCTGCGGTCGAGGAAGCAAAAGAACCGCGAGCGGCGACATCGAGCCCGCGAGAGAAACCGTGCAAAGAAGGTCGCCGGCGCCTCCAGTCGCGCCGAGCCTCGCGCGATCGAGCTTCCTGTTGCGTCGGGGCTCGACATTGGGGTGGAGGACAGATGTGCTCGAAGTCGTGTGCGAGGCAAGCGCGATGACGACGAGCGCGCCGAACAGGCCGTTGCATCGGACGCACCGCCCCACTTCGCTCCGCTCAGCAGGGCGGTGCGCCGCTGAACGGCAGTCGTTGGGCCGGCAGAGCGCGGAGACGCAAACACAATCCCGACACAGGACGCTCGCTGTCGAGCGGTTCTGACCTCCGGAGGCCGCGCCGCGGTCGCCGCGCTTCAATGCAGCGCGCGGCGATCGATCGCCTCGATGGCCATCCGGGCCGTGTCGCACACGCGGTAGACGTTGCTGCGGGTGCCGGTCGCGGTGCGCTCGAACGGCTTGGTCTCATCCTCGAGCAGCCGCTCGAGCGCCGGCCGCACCCGCGCGTCGCCGACGTCGCCCAGCATGCGCGCGGCGTCCTGGCGCACGAACGGATCGGCGTGCCTCGTCAGCTCGGTCAGCACCTCGAAGCCCGCGGCGCGGTCCTGCCGGACGAGCGCCCGGCAGGCGCTCATCCGGTGGGAGCGCTCCTCGCCGAGCGCGAACGCCCGCAGCCGCTCCACGAGCGCCGGCGCGTCCACATGGACGAGCACCTGCAGGCCGTACATCGCCACGCTCGGCTCGGCGTGATCGAGCATCGCCGTCGCGGCGGCGACGAACGCCGCGGCCTCCGACGGCGGCACGCCCCGGCTCGCCATGCCTGCGAGGCGCCAGCCCGCGTCCGTCGCCACGCCCTTGCGCGGGTCGCGGGCGCGCGGCGCGAGGTCGGCCAGCATGATCACCTTCGCCTCGTCCAGGGCGCGGAGGGCCGCCGACGCGATCGAGCCGTCGGCGTCGTCGAGCAGGGCGCGGACATCGGCGGCCCAGCGCGCGGGATCGCCCTTGCACACGACCTTCAGCGCCGCCCGGCGCGGCCCCGGCTCCGGATCGCGCAGGAACCGCCGCGCCCGTGCCCCCGCGCCGTCGTCGAATTTGCCGAGCACCTGGAGCGCCTGCTGCCGGACGCCCGCCTCGGGGTGATCGAGCCGCGCGATCACCAGCTCGAGCGTGTCCCCGCCCAGCCGCGGCAGCTGGCACATCGCCGCCAGCGCCGCCGCCAGGCGCTCGCCCCGGCGCAGCGCGCCGGCCAGCTCGGGCTCGAAGCCCGGCATGCCGGTGCCGAACCAGTGGAACTCGTACCCGGCGAGGAGCTCGTCGAGCCAGCGCTCGTACCAGTCGAGGAAGCCCTCGTTCTCGGGGAAATACGGGCGCCCGCCGTCGAGGTCGATGTACACCACCCGGCCGCGCGCCGGCCCGGTGACCACGAGCTGGCTGAAGTAGCTGCAGCCCTGCATGCCGAGGCTCAGCGTGCCCCGCAGCGCGCGGTCCATCGCCTCGCCCTCGCCGGGCAGGAGCACATCGAGCCAGTCCTTCCCGGGCGGCAGCGTGTCGGGGTGCAGCGGGCACGCGGTGTCGAGGTCGTCGATCGCCTCGTACCGCGCCTCGTCGCACTGCGCGAGCGTCAGGAGCCCGTAGAACGGCCCGGCCCCGCCGTGCCCCACGTGCAGGAGGAACGCGCGGTAGTCCTCGGGCAGCCGCGCCCGCCGCGCGGCCTCGAACGCCGCCACCTCGGCCTCGGTGGCCGGCGGCCTCAGCTCGAAGCGATGAGCGTCGCTGCCAAAACACGAGAGGCCCCGCTCCCGGACCGCGGTCAGCTTGGCGACTATCCCATCGAGGCGCTCGCGCACGGCCTCACGCTAGCACCCGCGAGCGCCGCCGCGCGCCCGCCGGATCACGGCGCCGGGCGCTCGACGGGGGCGGGCGTGGCGCCAGAAGGGCGCCGCGAGGCACGCGCGCCCGCCGCCTGCGGCTGCGCTGGCGGACGTGTCCCCGCGATCTCTGGTAGGCTCGCTGGCCGTCGAGCCGCGCCGGCCTCCCGAGCGGAGCGCAGGGCCTCCTGCGGATCGCGAAGGAGCCCGGCGCCATCGTCGTCCGCGATCCGCGGGACGTGATGGGCCCGCGCGACCGCCGCGGGTCGGACGTCATCGCCGCAGCCGATGTCCGCTTCGTCTCTTTCTTTCACCGCGCTCGCCGCGCTCGCGCTCGCCGCGACGGCGGCCGAGGCGCGCGCCAGCGCCGCAGAGGGCGCGGCGAACGCGGACGGCGTCGCGCTCGACTGGGTCGCGCCCGGAGAGTGCGCGGATCGAGGGCGTGTGCTGGCCGAGATCGAGCAGCGCCTCGGGCGGCCCGCGGGCGCGAGCGGCGAGCCGCCGCTCAAGGCGCGCGCGGTGGTGTCCCGGAACGTGCGCGGGTCGTGGGACCTCCGCCTCACGATGACGCTCGGCGAGACGGCACGGTCGCGCGAGCTCCACGGCGAGACCTGCGCCGAGCTCGCCGACGCAGCGGCGCTGATCATCGCGCTCGCCATCGATCCCGATGCGGCCAGCCGAGGCGCCGCGCAGGCGGATCCGGATGCAGGCGCGGCGCCGGACGCCGCCGCCGGCGCGGAGCAGGGCGCCGGCGCGGAGCCGGAGGCGGACGCAGCTCCGGACGCGCGCACCGCCGCCGAGGCGCCGCCCGCGGCCTCGCCCCCGCCGGACGCCAGCGCCCCCGCGGCCCCGGAGCGGCGCGCGGCGCGCCCGTCGCGCCCGCTAGAGCTGCGCGCCACGCTCAGGGCCTCCGGCGTCATCGATTCGGCCTCGCTCCCGGCGGTCGCCCCGGGCGCCAGCCTCGCCGCGGGCGTATTGCTCGAGGCCTTCCGCGCCGAGCTGTCCGGCACCACCTTCGGCGCACAGCGAGCGGTCGTCGCGGGGACGACGATGGGCGGCACCGTCCACCTGACCACCGGCGGGCTGCGCCTCTGTTATGCCGGGCGCTATCGCGCGTTCGAGCTCGGGCCCTGCGCCGGCATCGAGGTCGGCGTCATGAGCGCGGCCAGCTTCGGCGCGGCGTCGCCCGGCTCGAACCGGGCGCTCTGGGTCGCGCCGTACGCGGGAGCGCTCGCCAGTTTTGCCCTCTCGGATCGGATCCGCGTCCCGCTGGTCCTCGACGTCCATGTTCCGGTGAGGCGCGATCAATTCGTTCTCGTCGGCATCGGCGCGGTCCACCGGAGCGCCGCCGCCACGCTCCGCGCCTCGCTGGGGGTCGAGGTGCGATTTCCGTGACGGATCCGGACGGCGCCGGCCATGTACTTCGCGTGACGAGGACGTCCCCCGCGTCGGCGCTTCCCTTCGCGGGGTCCGTGTTCGATCCGCATTTCGGCGTCCACGACGGGCCCGCCTCCCTCGACTTCGACGCGGTCTACGACGAGCACGCCGACTTCGTCTGGCGAAACCTGCGCCGGCTCGGCGTCAGCGAGGCGAGCCTGGACGACGCCTTCCAGGACGTCTTCGTCGTCGTCCACCGGCGGCTCGGCGAGTTCGAGCCGCGGTCGAGCGTGAAGGCGTGGCTGTTCGCGATCCTTTGCCGGGTGGCGCGCGATCACCGGCGCCTCGTCCGGCGCAAGGGAGGGCTCGAGGAGCTGCCGGGCGGCGTGGCGGACCGCGCGCCGGGGCCGGCGGAGCGGCTCGAGCAGGTCGAGGCGCTGAAGCTCGTCGATGCGCTCCTCGCGGAGCTCGACGACGACAAGCGCGCGGTGCTCGTGATGGCGGAGATCGAGGAGCTGAGCGCGCCGGAGATCGCCGCGGCGCTCGACCTGAAGCTGAACACGGTCTACTCGCGGCTGCGCGCCGCGCGCCGCGAGTTCGAGCTGGCGCTGGCGAGGAGCGGAGGCGGATGGCCATGAGCGATCCGGGCGAGAAGGCGCGCGCGCTCCTGAAGGCGGCCCGAGCGGACGGGCTCGCGCCGTCCGACAAGGCGCGGCTCCGCGCGGCGCTCGCGGGCAAGCTGGCCGTCGGCGCGCCGCAGGAGCCGTCCGGGGAGGCGCCCACCTCGCCCCCGCCGCCGCTCGCGGGCAGCGGGGAAGGCGGCGTGCTCTCGGGCAACGCGGCCGGCGGCGTGCTCTCGGGCAAGGTGATCGCGGCGGGCGCGCTGATCGGCGCCGTCGCCTTCGCCGGCGGGTTCTTCACCGGCAGGGCGACCGTCGACGTCCCTCCGCCGGCCAGCGCAGCGCCGCCGGCGAGCGCGCCCGCGGTGACGCCGCGGGCGGCGCCTCCGCCCGCGGTGACGCCCCTCGCGGTGACGCCGCCCGCGGCGCCTCCGGACGCCGCGCCGGAGCCGACGGCGGCGCCCCCGCCGTCGCGCGCCGCCCGCGCGGTCGCGCCGGCACCGCCGCGGCCGCTGGACCCCGGCGCGGAGGACGCCGCGCGAGCGCCCTCGACAGGCGGCGGCGAACGCGAGCCGGCGCGCCCGCGCGGCGGACAGCCGGCGACGCCGAGCACGCTCGCCGCGGAGATGGCCTTGCTGCGCGAGGCGCAGGACGCCGTGCGGGACGGCGATCCGTCGGCCGCGCTCGATCGCCTCGACGACCTCGGCGCCCGGTTCCCAGAGGGCCAGCTCCGCGAGGAGCGCATGGCCGCGCGCGTGCTCGCCCTCTGCGCGGCAGGGCGGGCGCCGGAGGCGCGCGCGGAGGCCGAGCGGCTCCTCGGCGAAGCGCCGGGCTCGGTGCACATGGGCCGAGTCCGCGCCTCGTGCGCGTTCCGAGAAAATCTCGACTGACAGAGACGGATGTTCCTCGCGCCGGCCATGTACCGATGGACCGCAAGAGACAGGAGGAACCATGAATCGTTCGACCCGCGTCGCGCTCGCGTTGCTCTTCACGGCTGCCTCGCTCGGGAACACCGGCTGTCAGTCGCAGGATCTGCCCATCGGCAGCGGTGAGCCCAACCCCGACTCCAGCGCGGCCGCGCTGCTCATCGCGCACTGGGATGGATACGTCGAGAACTTCAAGTTCCGCTCGGGATCGGACGTGATCCAGATCGACATCGACACCGTGGAGGGCGCATCGATCCAGGGGAAGGTGCGCTTCGGCACGGGAGCCGCCATCCCCCCGGCCGTGGATCCGGACGTGGGCTATCCCACGTCGATCGCGCCGGGCGACTACTACGATACCGACCTGCCCTACGAGGGGTTCGATTTCACCATGCTCGATGCGCAGCTCACCGACCGCCGGCTGCGTTTCACCATCGATCCCCGAGAGCTCTGGACGGGCTGGTGCGAGCTTCAGACGTCGTACCTCATGCAGCCAGACTCGGACGCCTACCTCTGCATGCCCAACGGGGGGTGGGGAACAGGGGCCGCCGGCTGTACCCAGGACGGGCAGCCCGCCGACTGCGGATACATCGCGCTGTGTAGAATAGGCGTTTGCGATTGTGATGCATCCGGGTGCACCATCGATGTGCGCAACGCGGTCGCCTTCGATTTCGTCGTCGACCAGCAGAGGGCAGACGGCAGCATCGTGTTCGGGAGCACCATGTACAACGTCCGGCTGACGCGCGACCCCTGACGGCGAGCCGCTCGGGGACCGGCCGCCTCGACGACGCCGTCATGGTGTGCCGCGCCGTCTGGCACACCGAGGCCCAGCGCCCGCGCGATCCGGGCCGAGATCGGCGGGCGCACCGACCGGACGCCCAGGGCATGCGCGTTGCAACTCGCCCGGCATGTCTCGGCGCTTATCCCTGGGTCTTGGCTTGCTTACCTCCCTTCTGCTCGCCGCAGGCTGCTCCGGGAAGGTGGACCCCGCGGGCTCGGGCGGCGGGGACCCGGGCGGAGGCGGTTCGTCCGCGGAGACCGGCGGCGGCGGCGGGGAGTTGCCCGTTCGGTGCCTGCTCCCGGCGGATCCTGGCCGGTGTGACGCCGCGTTCCCGAAATACCGGTACGACCCGGCCGCCGGCGCGTGCAGGGAGTTCACCTACGGCGGCTGCGAGGGCAACGAGAACCGCTTCGATTCCCTCGCCGCGTGCGAGGAGGCCTGTCGGGGCGAGCTGCCCGACATCGGCGTCTGCAACGCGCCGAGCGATTGCATCCTTGTGTCGCGGGGCTGCTGCGGCGCCTGTGACACGGCCAATGCCGAGAACTTCAGGGCCATCAACCGCGCCGGGACGAGGCTCAACGAGATCATCCAGGGGTGCGGGGGCGTCGCGTGCGGCGCGTGCCCGGAGGTCACCGAGGCGGAGCGCACGACCCAGTATTTCACCGCCACGTGCGAGGCGGGGCGCTGCGTCGTCCTCGACGTGCGCGAGTCGCCGCTGACGGAGTGCACGGTCGACTCGGACTGCGCCCTGCGCGACGGCCTCGGCTGCTGCGAGGGGTGCGACGGGACAGGCATCGTCGCCCTCAACCAGAGCGCGGAGCTCGATGCCCTCGTCTGTCCCGCCGGCATGGGCGCGTGCCCGCCGTGCGCGCCCGTGTTCCCGGACGGGATGACGGCGGTCTGCTCGTCGGGCAGGTGTCAGCCGCAGATGCCCGCGACGCCTTGAACGCCCAGGAGCGACCAGCGCTCCCGGCGTGCGTGATCAGGCGCTGTCTCCTGAATCGTGGATAACGCACTTCCCTGCGCCCACCTGGGCGCCTTTCCAGTCTGGGCGCGTCATCGCCGCGCTGCGCCGATTCCGGTGAACAGCTCCGGCGGATTGGGCGGGACCGGCGGAACCGGCGGAACTGACGGAACCGGCGGAACTGACGGAACCGACCGCTCCACCGCCGCCTCGCATTGACGCTGGGCGCCTGGCCCCGATAGCCTGTTCCATGGAGCGCTCGTAGATTCTTCTTTCTTCGAGCTCATTCACGAAGGAGCTGCCCGTGAATCGAAGCACCCCGAGGATGCTGCTCGCGGCCATCGCGCTCTCCAGCGCGGCCGCGTGCTCGGGATCGTCTGGAGACGGCGGATCGAATCCGGGCGACGGTCCCGGCCCTGGTCCCGGCCCCGGCCCCGGTCCCGGCGCCCAGTGCGAGCCTGGCGTCACAGCGCCAGGCCCCACCCCGCGCCTGACGCGGCTGACGCACGCGCAGTACGACAACACCATCCGGGACCTCTTCGGCAAGGACATGAAGGCCTCGGCGGCGTTCCTCGCGGACCCGGCGTTCGAGGGGTTCAACAACAACGCCAAGGGGCTCCTCGTCTCCGACCGCCTCGCCCGCGATTACCGCCGCGCCGCGGAGACCATCGCGGCCGACGCCGTCGTCGACCAGGCCGTGCTCGGCAAGATCGTGCCGTGCGCGCCGGAGGGCGACGGCGCGGCCTGCGCCCGGCAGCTCATCCGGGAGCTCGGCAAGCGCGTCTACAGGAGGCCGCTCTCGGCGGAGCAGGAGGAGGCGTACGCCGCCGCGTACGCCCGCGGCAACGGCCTCTTCGACGCGGGCACGCCGTTCGAGCAGGGCGTGCGCCACGTCATCGAGGCGATGCTCCAGTCGCCGCACTTCCTCTACCGCATCGAGCTCAGCGAGGAGCTCGACGGCGCGGGGATCATCCCGCTCGACGCCTACGAGGTCGCGACGCGGCTCTCGTACCTGCTCTGGAACAGCCTGCCCGACGACGCGCTCCTCGAAGCGGCGGAGGGCGGCGCGCTGGGCACGCCCGAGGGCATCGAGGCCGAGGCGCGGCGCATGCTCGCCGACCCCAGGGCCACGAGCGCCCTGGACGACTTCCACGCCCAGTGGCTCCACATGAGCCGTTACGCGGATCTCTCGAAGGATCCGGCGCTCTACGAGGACTTCGACGCCAGCGTGTCCTCGGCCATGGCGGCCGAGACAAGGCAGTTCATCCGGCACGTCGTCCTCGAGATGGAGGGCGACTTCAGGACGCTGATGACGGCGCCCGTCGGCTTCGTGAACGACAGGCTCGCCCCGATCTACGGCGTGGAGGGGTCGTTCACGAGCGAGCTCGTGGAGACGCCGCTCGACCCGGCGGAGCGGGCGGGGCTGCTCACGCAGGCCGGCTTCCTGAGCTCGCACGCGTTCTTCAACAAGAGCTCGCCGATCCACCGCGGCGTGTTCATCCAGCGCCAGATCCTCTGCACCGACCTCCCGGACCCGCCGGCGGACATCAACACGACGCTGCCGCCCATTCAGGGCGAGATCAGGACGACGCGCGACCAGGTGGAGGTGCACACGTCGCCGGACGCGTGCAACAAGTGCCACGGCGTGATCAACCCGCCGGGCTTCGCGCTGGAGCACTTCGACGCGGTCGGGCGCTACCGCGCCGACGAGGACGGCGAGACCATCGACGCGACCGGCACGATCGCCGTCGGAAAGACCGAGATCCGCTTCGACGGCGCCGTGGATCTCGCGACGCAGCTCGCGGAGAGCCCCGTCGCGCAGCGGTGTTATCTGACGAACTGGTACCGTTACGGCAATGCGCGCCAGCTCTCGCGCGAGGACGCGTGCACGATCGCCGAGCTCGACGAGAAGCTCGGCGCGTCCGGGTACAACATCAAGGAGCTGCTGGTCGCGCTCACGCAGACGAAGACGTTCAGGTATCGGGCCGTGGAAGAGGTGGACCAATGAATCGCAGAACGTTCTTGCGGGGCGCGTGCGGGGTGATGCTCGGCCTCCCGCTCCTCGAGTCGCTGCGCCCGCGCGACGCCAAGGCCGACGCGAGCGCGCCGCGCCGGTTCATCGCCTTCTTCATGTGCAACGGCGTGAACATGGCCAAGTTCTTCCCGAGCACGCAGTACGGCGCGCTGACGGCCGCCTCGTTCGGAGCGACGCGGGCGATAGCGCCCCTCGCCGCGTACCGGGACAAGCTCCTGATCCCGCGGGGCATCCACATGGTGCCGCGCGGCTACGGGTTCGACCCGAGCGCGGGCGACGACCACGCGAAGGGGATGGGCTGCAAGCTCACGGCGCAGCCGCTCGTCCAGGGCAGCCAGTACGCGGCGGGGATCTCGCTCGACCAGTTCATCGCGAACAAGATCAACCCGCCGGGCACGCCCGCGCTCACGCTGATGGTCGGGGCGAAGACGCCGAACGTGCGCGGGCACATCTCGTACACCGGAAGCGAGCAGCCCGTCAGCGGCGAGAACAACCCGTGGCTCGCGTACCGGGACCTGGTCGGCGGGACGGACCTCGAAGAGGAGGCGATCGTGCGGCTCACGAAGCGCCGCGAGAGCGTGCTCGACCTGGTCTCGGTCGAGTACGAGGCCCTGCTCAAGAAGAAGCTCAGCAAGGCCGATCGCGACAAGCTCGACATGCACTTCCAGACCGTGCGCGACCTCGAGGTGGGCATGGGCGGCTCGGGGATCATCCCGCGCGAGCTCTCGCCGGAGCGAGCGGCGGAGATCGAGGGGATCGACCCGGACACCGTGGCGTTCGACGCGGAGTTCAAGAAGGTCGGGCGGATGCAGATGGACATCCTCGCGCTGGCGATCGCGACCGGCGCGACGCGGTCGGCGACGCTGCAATGGGGCTCGGGCGCGGCGGGGCCCATCTTCAAGTGGGATGGGATGGCCCACGAGTACAACCACCACAAGCTCTCGCACGGGAACACGAGGGACGACGACACCGGGAGCGCCGTCGACGGCTACGAGGAGATGCTCTTCGACATCGATCGCTGGTTCGTGGGCGAGTATGTCTATCTGCTCGACCGGCTCGCGGGCTACGAGGAGGGCGGGGCGACGGTGCTCGACAACAGCGCCGTCGTGTTCATGAACGAGCTCTCCGACGGCCTGCGCCACGATTTCCGCGACCTGCCGTACATCATCGCGGGGGGCTGCGGCGGCTACTTCAAGACGGGGCAGTACATCAAGGTGACGCGGCAGTCCAATACGGTGCAGGACAAGGACGCGCCCCACAACAAGCTGCTCACGACGCTCGCGAACGCGGTCGGCTGCACCGAGGAGGGCGGGGGGCCGATCACGAACTTCGGTTCCTTCGGCCAGCCCGGCGAGCTCGACGATCTCAAGGCCTGACCGGCACTTCCGGTCATATCGTATCCATCATCAATGTGATGCTGATCAGCGCCGAGCTCGCGCTGATCGAAGCGAAGAAGAACCTGGCCGTACCGCAAGCTGTTGACGCTCACGATGGTTGATGCTCGATCGCGCGGCATGAATGCGGCGTCTGCCTCGAGCATCAGAGCGGCATGGCAAGACCGTTCGAGTCCATCGGTTCGACTTCCGGGCTTCACCGGCGTGCCTCCGCCGCCCTGCTCCTCGTCGCCTTCGGCCGCACGAATGAATGCGGTCCGAGCGCGCCCGGTAGCAGCAGCAGCGGCGGCGCCGCGGGCGGCGGCGGGTACATCTCCGCAACCACAGGAGACGGCGGCGGCTCCGCTGCGACGGGCAGCGGCGGCTCCGCAGGCCACGGCGACGGCGGCTCCGCAGGCCACGGCGACGGCGGCTCCGCAGGCCACGGCGACGGCGGCTCGGCTGCGACGGGCAGCGGCGGCTCCGCGGGCCACGGCGATGGCGGCTCCGCTGCCACGGGCAGCGGCGGCTCCGCGGGCCACGGCGACGGCGGCCCCGCTGCGACGGGCAGCGGCGGCTCTGCGGGCCACGGCGATGGCGGCCCCGCTGCCACGGGCAGCGGCGGCTCTGCGGGCCACGGCGATGGCGGCTCCGCTGCCACGGGCAGCGGCGGCTCCGCAGGCCACGGCGGCGGCGACGAGAGCACCTCGACCGGGAGCGGCGGATCGCCGGCAACATGCGTACCGGGATCCATCGTCGCGTGCTACTCCGGCCCCGAGGGGACCAACGGCGTCGGGCGCTGTACGGCCGGGACGCAGACCTGTCGTCCTGACGGCTTCGGCTACGGGCCCTGCACGGGTGAGATCACCCCTGCTGCGGAGCTCTGCGCCACGCCGCAGGACGAGAGCTGCGACGGCGACCCCCATTGCCCGCAACCGGCCGCCTGGGCGCGCGGGTTCGGCATCGAGCCCACCATTCCCACATCGACCATCGCCGTCGACGCCATGGGGAATTACTACATCCTCGGCGGCTTCAAAGGAACGGTCGACTTCGGCACCGGCCCTCTGACCAGCGCCGGTGACAGCGACATCTTCCTTCTCAAGCTCGACCCCTCGGGCGCGCCGCTCTGGAGCAAGCGCTTCGGCACCCCCTTGCGCGAGACAGGAGATGCCCTGGCCATCGATGGAAACGGCAACGTCCTGATCGCCGGCAACTACGAGGACGACTTCTCTGGCATTGGCAATGATTTCAGCCTCGGCGGGTGCGCCCTGCCGGCTCCGGCCGATCGTTCCGGGCAATTCATGGCCAAGCTCGACCCCGACGGCAATCACATCTGGAGCGATGGATTCCGCTTCTACCCTTCGCATCCTACCTGGGCCACGAAGATGGCCATCGATGCGCTCGACCACGCATACCTAGCCATCGGGTTGGAGGACGCGACAGCGGTGGTGAAGCTGGACGCGATGGGCAATGTCCTCTGGAGGCGTAGCACTCCGGGCAGCCCGAGCTTCCACATGAACCTCGCGCTCGACAGCGCCGGCAACGTGGTGACAGTGAATTCAGCAGGTATCGACGGCGACTACATTGCCCTCTACACGTACGTCTCGAAGCTCTCTCCGGATGGAAATTTGCTCTGGTCCCGGAGATTGGACGACTACGGCTTTCGTGGCAAGGTGGCTGCCAACTCGGCGGGCGAGATCCTCGTGTTGGTCGAGGGAGCTGTCATCAAGCTGGATCAGGACGGCGAGGAAGTGTTCACCCAGCCCGTCCGCCACACCGGCAACATCGCGGTCGACCCTGCGGACAACATCTTCCTCGGCGGGCGTGGGCTCACGATGCTCGACCCGAGCGGCACCGAGCTCTGGACGCGCGACTTCGCGGCCTCGGTAGCGGACATGGCCATCTCCCCGAACGGCGCGGTCGCCGTCACCGGCGTCGTGAGTGGCCCTGTGGACTTCGGGACCGGCCCGATCGCGTATACAGCAGGCTGGGATATCTATGCTGCCACGTTCAATCCGCCGTCGAGCGGCGACGGCGGCGAGGGAGGAGGCAGCGGCGGCAGCGACGGCGGCGGCGGAGACCCGTCCGAGACGTGCGTGCCGGGCTCGGTCATCGCGTGCTACTCCGGCCCTGCCGGGACCAGGGGCGTCGGACCCTGCGCTGCGGGGACGCAGACCTGCCGGCCCAGCGGCCTTGGCTTCGGCGCCTGCGTGGGCGAGGTGACGCCTGCCGAGGAGCTCTGCTCCACGCCGGAGGACGAGAGCTGCGACGGCGACCCCCATTGCCCCATGCTGTCGTGGGCGCGCGGGTTCGGCAGCACCGGCGCCGACGAGGGCCTGAACATCGCGAGCGATGCCGCAGGCAACTACTATGTCACCGGCACCTTCACAGGAACCATCGACTTCGGCGCGGGCCCTCTGACCTCCCCGCCCGGAAGGCACTTCCTGCTCAAGCTCGATCCATCGGGCGCGCCGCTCTGGAGCGAGCGCCTGACGAGCGGCCACCCGCTCGTCATGGCCGTCGATGGCAACGGCGACCTCCTGCTCGCCGGCACATACTCGGGTGGCGCCGACAGGGTGTTGAACCAGTGCCTCCCCCCCTTCGAACCGGGCCACAATACCGTGGGCTTCGTGGCCAAGCTCGACCGCGATGGCAAGGCCATCTGGAGTCAAGCGCCCATCTACACGTCGGACGCGCTCGAGAGCTACAGCGTTCCCGAGCGTATCGCCGTCGATGCGCTCGGCAACACCTACCTGGTCTACGTCGACCACTGGGCGAACGGTGCCTACCTGTTGAAGCTGAGCCCTGGCGGCGATGTTCTCTGGAAACACAGGATCACGCCCCCTCCCGACGAGGAGGACTATTTCACTACCCTGGAATACCACGCCGATCTCGCGATCGACAGCGCGGGCAACGCGCTGACCGTGACCGCACCGCAGGCCGACGCAGGGTATCTCACGGTCAACAAGTTCGACCCGACCGGCGCCGTGCTCTGGAGCCGCCCGTTCGCGCCGGATCCGTCGATCGCCCCTGGCGGCGCGTGGAAGGCGGACTGGTCGGTGGCCGTCGATGCGGCTGACGAGGTCTTCGTGGTCGGCACCACGGACGGGACCGTCGATCTCGGCGGCGGCGTGCTGCCCGCCGGCCCCGTGCTCCTCAAGCTGGACGCCGCGGGTGCCCACGTGTTCAGCGACTCGATCCCCTTCGGCGATGCGCTCGCGCTCGATTCCGCTGGTAACATCGTCGTCGCCGGAGACGGGCTCGCCAAGCTCGACCCGAGCGGCGCCGAGCTCTGGACCCTCAGCTTCGGCGCCAGCGCACATGGCATCGCGATCTCGCCGAGCGGCGTGATCGCCCTCACAGGGGCTGCGAGCGCGGCGGTCGACTTCGGGACCGGCCCCATCCCCCACGCCGGCGGCTCCGACATCTTCGTCGCGACGTTCAATCCCTGAAACCCATGGGGGGAAGGGCGCCATGTCGAGGTGCCGCGCGCCGAGCTCGGGCGTACCCCGACCCTCTCGCTCTGCCGCGCTACACCTCCTCGCGCTGCGATCCGGCTTGATTCGCCTACGCGCTTGGAGGCGGCCCCTCGTCTCCTGCAGGCGAGGCGCCCCGACTGCGGCGCCACGCGCGGGCGAGGGGCCTGTCCGCGGCGAGGACGCCGGTCAGAACTGCTTGAAGAACTTCCACGACTCGATGGGGATCCAGTTCGGATTGCCGTCGATGTTCGTGTGCCCGCCGCCGAAGGTGCACACCCGCGTCGGGTGCTCCGGATTGCAATCCTGGAAATCGTAGCAGCTGTACGCGCCGTTTGAAGTCGGGATGTTGTTCGGGATCGTGCAGCCGTTGTCTTCGGCCTTTTCGAGGGCGATGAACTTGGCCCCTCTCTTTTGACCTTCGTTGTTCACCCAGGGGCAAGTCCCGTCGCTCATGCCCGTCGTGTGCATCCAGGCAATGGGCTTACGTGTCTTTTCAGGCAACCAGATGTTGTAGTTGGCCGGGGCGATGCCCACGGCCGCGCGGATCTCCGCTTGATGGTTCGTCGACAGCGAATAGGTGATCATCCCTCCGAAACTGAAGCCGGTCGCGAACACGCGGGTCGTGTCGTAGCAGACACTTTCGTTCATGAGCGCCATGATGTCGTCGAACAGCGCGTGGTCCTTCTCCTGCCACGTCGCACCGTCCGAGGAGGGGGCCACGAAGATGGCTTGCTCTCCGTCGGCCTCCAGCTGCGGCTTGAGAAAGTAGAAATCTTGCCCCTTGACGTCTTGGTAGCGGCTGCCGATCCAATGCGAGGTGTAGAACAGCCGGTAGGGCTTGTTCATGTCGTAGTTCTTGGGCATATCGACGTAGTACACGCGATTCTGGCCCGAGCTCGAGATCGTATACTCCTTGCTCGTCAGCGTGGTTGCCTTGCCGCACCCCGCGCTCCGCACAGGCGCGTTCCCCATGGGAATGGCGCCTTCGGGCCAGCCACCCGTGCCACTACCGCCGCTGCCGGTCGGCTCAGCCCCGCCGCTCCCGCCGCTGTTGTCACCGCCGGTCCCAGCCGCGGTGGTGCCGCTGGAGGTCGCAGCGCCGCTGCTGCTCGCGCTGCCGCTCGCGCTGCTGCTGGAGGTCGCAACGCCGCTGCCGCTCCCGCTACTGACGGAACTGGTCGCCGTCGCTCCGCCCCCTCCGTCGTCGTTCGAGTCGGACTCGGCGGGGGCGCACGAGATCGCGACCCAACTCGCAAGGGTGACACAGAAGGCGAGTCGGCTGAACGTTTGATCTTGCATCACAGGTCTCCTACGTACCGGAATCAGGTGAAAAGAAAACAAAACGACTCGAGCGTATCAAGGGCGACTCGCCACAGTCACCTCAGGTGACAGAGCGTTCCTTACGGGATCCGCCTCCTGGCAAAGTGCTCAGATTGACGAAGAGCTCGGTACTCAGGAGGACCCGAGCGAGCCAAAACAAAAGGATGGCCCTCGACTGGAATGTGAACGCTCACATTGCCGGTGTCAATTCCAATCGACCGGCCCTTGGGTATCTTCGGACCCGAGGGAGGACATGGCTGGCAGGGCTCCTTCGGAGCGCCGCGTTAAGAGGGGTGGACGCCGGACCGCGGCCATCGCCGGACTGCCCGACTACAATCGTACTGCCAGTGTGTCATGTTGCCGCGGCCGATGCGGAAACCGTGCCGCCATGGTCACCGAGCCGCGGAACGTCGCCCGCTTCCTCTCCGCGCTCGGCGAGCCGACCGATGTTCCAGCACGCTCTCCCAACCGGGGACCACCGTACTGGAAAAGCACCGTTGTGCACCGCAAGGCGCTCGGTGACGCCGTGATCAGCCCGCCCGTGGGCTCCGAGGCGCCCGATGGTGCGGCGACCTTGCAGGAAGGCTCCAGTCTTACAGGGTGAGAGGCGCTCGAGTCTCCCGGTATCGGCTCCGCTTCGGGTCGCATCAGCGCTGCAGATTTCCTGCGTGACTGCGTGTCTCTCCTGTGTTCGCGCGTCCTCGCGCTCATCGGCTGCTCCACGCGGCCGCAAACCCTTCGAGACGACGTCGCTTCGCTCACCTTGGCCCGCGACCCGACGCCCATGGGTGCCTGGAAGATCCGCGACCGCGCCGATGTCTCGTTCGACGATCACGCTCGCTTCGTCTACCACGCGGGCATGGAGAGGGTGCTGCTCGTCAGCGGTCGCCCCAACCGCGGCGTGCTCAGCGGGGATGGCCGCGATTGGAGCCACGTGGCCGACGCCAACAGCTGCCTGTTCATGCAGGGCGGGCCTACGACGAGGCGCGCGATCGGGTGGCGGTGCTCAGCGGCCTCGCCATGTCAAGGTTTCCATCATGGCCGGAACGTGAAGAACGTATTTCCAGCCAACGTGCGAAATCTCGCGAACCTCGGCCCTGGGCTTCCAGTCCCTGCGGCTCTCCACCCGAACAAGCCTGTTGAGCTTGGGTCCCGGATGGCGACCCGCAGCCGAGCCACGTCAATGGCATTCTGTATAAAATTTCGAAAATCGGACTGCATTCGGTCATTGTCATTGTTCGCGATGTTGACCATCTGCTGCAGTCGACGACGAACCACCTGATCGTAGTTCGGATAATCGGAGAACCCATCGAACTGATTGGCGGCGCGAATGATGTCGATCAAATTTCTCGCCCCGCGTGCCCCGAATCGAGAAGGGTCGCTCGCCAATCGATTCTCCAGGACCCGTTGCATCCACCCCATGCTATCCAATGTGTCTGCTGCCAGGTAGTCCGCGTGGGAAGGTCCGCGGGCCTCCGACATCAACAGTCTGGCGACGGCTCCAGCTTCAGTGGCAGGATCCGGCAACTCTATCGCAGCGTCAACCACGACCCTTAGTGTCGCCTGGATTCCGGACCGTGTCGCCGCAGTCACCGTTACAGCGCCGCTGCCTGATGTTGTGGCAAGCGCGCTGAGATAAAACGAAAAATTGCCAACGGCGCGGATGCGAGGTGTGCCATCGACGCTAACCACATCAGGATCGCTGCTGGTTATTCTAGGAGAACCATCCGAGCGTGGAACATCGGCGATCTCGATGCCGGCCGAAGAGTTCCCTTCGGTGCTCGATATGTGAATAGTCACGGCCGTAACATCTGTTCCATGTCGCCGAAAACGCATATATCCCCTTCATACAGCGCAAGGCCCAAATCGACGCTCTGCTCCTGCCTCACTCTCCAGACCTGTGCAAGGCCAGGGGCTCTCCCAGCGACTCGCAATTTTACCAGCTGGACTGGCGCCGCTGCAAGCTGCGGGCCTACGGACCTTCGCAGCCCCTGCCGTGGTCCTCGACGGAGGCGCCGCGCTTCCTGCCGGTGCAGTGGTGACGGACGCCTCGCCGGTCGTGGCGGAGCCGCTCGAGATCGCGCTGTCCAAGGGGCGGGTGGTTCGCGTTCGGCCTGGCTGCGGCCTCGCCACGCTCCGACCTCGCGCACGGCGCAGGAAGAGGACGCGGCGCTCCTACGGCGCTCGCCGAGGCGCTCCGCTTCAATCCTTCAGGGCGCTCTAAGCCCCAGGCATCTTGAGGCCGCGCTCGTCCATCACGGCTTTGTTGCGCGCCTCGCTCTTCGCGTACGCCGGGCGGGCTTTGACCCGCTTGGCATATCCGGTGAAGCTCGGGCGCGGCTCGAGCATCTTGAAGTCGAGCATGTACGCGATGGTGCCGCCGAAGATGACGTCGGCCATCGAGAACTCCTTGCCGAGGACGAAGTCACGGCCAGAGATGGCCGACTCCATCGTCGCGATCATGTCGTCGTAGTTGCCCCAACCGGCGGAGCCGGCGCGGAACTCCCAGTTGCCGGCCTTGGCCATCGAGCCGGGCTCGATGACCGAGGGGGCGAAGAGCGACCAGCGAAAATAAGTGCCGCGCGCCGCGTCGTCGAGCTTCGGCGCGAGGCGGCCCGAGGCATAACGATCCGCGAGATAGAGGCCGATCGCCGCGGATTCGGTGACGACGGTGTCGCCGTCGACGAGCAAGGGCAGCTTGCCCATCGGATTGAGCTTCGTGACTTCCTCCTTCTTCTGGTCGCCGGCCATGATGTCGACGAACTTGAGCTCGTACTCGACGCCGACTTCCTCGAGCATCCACACGGTGTTGGCGGCGCGCGAAAACGGGTGATGGTAAAGAACGATGGCCATGGTGGTGTCTCTTTCTGCTAATTTGAAGCGTCGTAGTTGAGGTTCGGGCCGAGCCAGCGCTCGACCTCCGCGACGGTCATGCCCTTGCGCGCGTGGTAGTCGACCACCTGGTCGCGATCGATCTTTCCCAGGCTGAAGTACCGGGCCTCCGGGTGCGCGAAATACAGGCCGCTCACGCTCGATCCGGGCCACATCGCGAACGACTCGGTGATCTGGATGCCGGTGCTCTTCTCGACGTCGAGCAGCCGCCAGAGCGTGCCTTTCTCGGTGTGATCCGGGCACGCGGGGTACCCCGCCGCGGGCCGGATGCCGCGGTACTTCTCCTCGATGAGCTCGGCCTTGGTCAGGTCCTCCTGCCGGCCATAGCCCCACTCGTCGCGCACCCGCTTGTGCAGGCACTCGGCGAACGCCTCGGCCAGGCGATCGGCGATCGCCTCGGCCATGATGGCGTTGTAGTCGTCGTGCACCGCCCTGAACCGCTCGCACAGCTCCTTCAGGCCGATCCCGGAGGTCACCGCGAAGCCGGCGATGTGGTCCCGGAGGCCGGTCTCCCTGGGCGCGATGAAATCCGCGAGCGACCGGTTCGGCTCGCCGCCCTCCTTCGCCGTCTGCTGGCGCAGGAAGTGAAACCGCTCGAGCACCTTCGCGCGCGTCCCGTCCGTGTACACCTCCACGTCGTCGCCCACGGCGCTCGCGGGGAAGAAGCCATACACGCCGCGCGCCGTCAGCAGCTTCTTCTCGATGATCGTGTCGAGCAGCGCGTTCGCCTCGGAGAAGAGCTGGCGCGCTTGCTCGCCGTACTTCTCGTGCTCCAGGATCCGCGGATAGACGCCCTTCAGCTCCCACGTGTGGAAGAACGGCGTCCAGTCGATGTACTCGCGCAAGGCGGCGAGCGGGAAGTCCTCGAGCACGCGCGCGCCGGTGAACTCGGGCACCGGCAGATCCTCGGCGCGCCACGCGATCCGCGTCCGGTTCGCGCGCGCGGCCTCGAGGGAGACGAGCTTGTGCTTCGGCGCCGCGTGGAGCCGGCGGAGCTTCTCGTACTCGGCGCGGTGCTGGGCGACGAACGCCGCCTTGCCTTCCTCGCTCAGGAGGCTCGTGGTGACAGGCACGGCGCGGCTCGCGTCGACCACATGCACGACCGGCTCGCTGTAATGCGGGGCCACCTTCACGGCCGTGTGCGCCTTGCTGGTCGTCGCCCCGCCGATCAGGAGCGGCAGCTTGAAGTTCTGCCGCTCCATCTCGCGGGCGACGTGGATCATCTCGTCGAGCGACGGCGTGATCAGCCCGCTCAGGCCGATCAGATCCGCCTTCTCTTGCCTGGCGCGCTCGAGGATCTTCTCGCACGGGACCATGACGCCCATGTCGATCACCTCGTAATTGTTGCACGCGAGCACGACGCCCACGATGTTCTTGCCGATGTCGTGGACATCGCCCTTCACCGTGGCGAGGACGATCTTCCCCTGCGTCTTCACCTCCTGCCCAGCGGCGGCCATCGCGGCCTTCTCCGCCTCCATGAACGGCGTGAGGTACGCGACGGCCTTCTTCATCACGCGCGCCGATTTCACCACCTGCGGCAGGAACATCTTGCCCGCGCCGAAGAGGTCTCCGACGACGCTCATCCCATCCATCAGCGGGCCCTCGATCACCGAGAGCGGGCGGCCGAGCTTGGCGCGCGCTTCCTCGGTGTCGATATCGATGTACGTGTCGATGCCCTTGACCAGCGCGTGCGACAGCCGCTCCTCGACGGTGCCTTTGCGCCACTCCTCTTCTTTCTTCTCGGCCTCGGCGGCGCCGGCGCTCCTGGCCTTCAGCGCTTCGCCGAAGTCGACGAGCCGCTCCGTCGCGTCCGGACGCCGGTTGAGCAGGACATCCTCGACGAGCTCGCGGAGCTCCGGCTCGATCTCCTCGTACACCTCGAGCATGCCCGCGTTGACGATGCCCATGTCCATGCCGGCCCGGATGGCATGGTAGAGGAACGCCGAGTGCATGGCCTCGCGCACCCGGTTGTTGCCGCGGAAGCTGAACGAGATGTTCGACACGCCGCCGCTGACCTTGGCGTGCGGCAGGTTGGCCTTGATCCAGCGCGTGGCCTCGATGAAGTCGACGGCGTAATTGTTGTGCTCCTCCATGCCGGTGGCGACCGTGAGGATGTTCGGATCGAAGATGATGTCCTCGGGAGGAAACCCCACCTCGTCGACGAGGATGCCGTACGCGCGCTTGCAGATCCGGATCTTGTCCTCGTAGGTGGCGGCCTGCCCTTGCTCGTCGAAGGCCATGACCACGACGGCGGCGCCGTACTTGAGGATCGTCCTCGCGTTCTCGCGGAACTTCGCCTCGCCCTCCTTGAGCGAGATGGAGTTCACGATGCCCTTGCCCTGCATGCACCTGAGGCCCGCCTCGATGACCTCCCATTTCGACGAGTCCACCATGAACGGGACCTTCGCCACTTCGGGCTCGCTGGCCAGGAGCAGCAGGAAGCGCGTCATCGCGGAGACGCCGTCGATCATGCCCTCGTCCATGCAGATATCGATGACGTTGGCGCCGTTCTCGACCTGCTGGCGCGCGACGCCCACCGCTTCCTCGAACTTCCCTTCCTTGATGAGCTTCGCGAACTTCGGCGATCCGGCGACGTTGGTGCGCTCGCCCAGGATCATGTAGACGCCGGGCTGCTGCGTGAACGGCTGCGAGCCGGACAGGCGCAGGGGGATCGGCGCGCCGGAACCGGAAGAGACCGCGCCGCCGGGCGGCGCCTCGGCGGGCGTCCTGGGCTCGAGGGCGCGCGGGGGCTTGCCCGCGAGCGCCTTGGCGATGGCCGCGATGTGCTCGGGCGTGTTGCCGCAGCAGCCGCCGGCGATGTTGAGCAGGCCTGCGTCCGCGAAGCCGCCGATGTGGCGCGCCATGTCCGGCGGCTCGAGATCGAAGCCCGTGGGGGAGAGCGGGTTAGGCAGGCCGGCGTTCGGGTAGCAGGAGATCGCGGCGCTGGACTTCTCCGAGAGGTCGGACAGGAACGGATACATCAGGTCCGGGCCGAGCGAGCAGTTCAGCCCGATGGCGAGCGGGTTCACGTGCTTCACCGCGTTCCAGAACGCCTCGACCGTCTGCGCGGAGATCATCGTCTCTCCGCCGCGCCCGACCGCCGCCGAGATCATCACCGGCAGGGTCTTGCCGTCCTTGTCGAAGACCTCTCGAATGGCGACGAGCGCGGCCTTCGCGTTGAGCGAGTCGAAGATGGTCTCGACCAAGAGCACGTCGGAGCCGCCGGCGATCAAGGCGCGGATCTGGTGGACGTACGCCTGCTTCACCTGATCGAACGTCACGACGCGGAAGCCGGGGTCGTCGGCGTCCGGGGAGTTGGACAGGGAGACGGTGAGCGGGCCGATGGCGCCCGCGACGAACCGCTGCCGCCCGTCGGCGTTCGCCACGCGATCGGCCCACTCGCGGCACTGCCGCGCGGACTGCTCGTTGATCTCCCAGGCGAGGTCGTTGAGGAACGGGTCGTCGATGATCCCTTGATAGAAGGCCGGGTCCTTCCGCCCGCCGTGCTCGCGCGGGTCGTCGACGAAGAACTCGCTCTGGGTGATGCTGGTCGCGCCGAAGGTGTTCGTCTCGATGATGTCCGCGCCGGCCTCGAGGAACCGCCGGTGGATATCGCAGATCATCTCCGGCTGCGTGAGCGAGAACAGATCGCCGTTGTTCAGCAGGTCTTTCTTCGAATCCGCGAAGCGCTGGCCCCGGATGTCCGCTTCCTTCATCCCGTACGTGCGGATGGTCGTCCCCATCGCCCCGTCGATGATGACGATGCGGCGCTGGAGGAGCTTCTGGAGTGGATGAAGGGGAGGCGTGGTGTTGTTGGACGGCATGATCAGTCTCGCTTGGCGCTCTTGGAGGGACCGGGGGTCGGCTTGTCGGCGATGGCGAGCACGACCTGGAAATGGGGTTTCTTCGTCTCGCGGCAGGCGACTTCGGACGCGGCGACATCGAGCTTCACGCGGGTGAGCATGGCGCGGATGTCGGCGGGCGAGAAGCCGGGGTGGCGCTCGCCGTAGGGCACGGTGATCTCCCGCTGCTGGTGCGCGTCGAGCGACAGGATGACCACCCGACCGCCCGGGCGGAGCACGCGGGCGCACTCTTCCAGCGCCCGCGGCGGGTCCTCGGCGTAGGTCAGCGTGTGAAACACGAGGATGGAGTCGAAGGAGGCGTCTCCGAACGGCAGCGCGTGGACATCGGCGACCTCTGCGCGGACGTGGGGCTGGGTCGAGAACCGCTCTCTCGCGGCCTCGATCATCCGGCTGCTCGAGTCGACGCAGGTGAGCGAGCGGCAGTAAGGCGCGAGCGCGCTGGCCGCCGCGCCGTCGCCCGACCCGACGTCGAGGACGTCGCCGAGGCGGAGCAACGCGGCGATGCCGACCGCGAGCGACTGCCACGTGCGGCCCGGGGAGTAGTGCCGCTCCATCTCGCCGGCGAAGGACTCGGGGAGGCCGCCGCGCCGCTCGGCGTCGAGCTCCAGGAGGCGCCGCTGGTCGCCCTCCAGGGTCGGGTCGGGCGATTTCGTTGCCTCATCGAGGAGGGCCTTCGCGGTCCCGGGCAGGGTGTCGACAGCGAGCGCATAGAACGACTGCGGTCCCTGGCGCCGATCCCGGACGAACCCCGCCTCGCGGAGCCGCCCGAGGTGCGTCGAGACGCGCGACTGCGCGATGCCCGTCACGCGAACCAGATCCGTCACCCGCAGCTCGCGCTCGCGGAGGAGCACGCAGAGCCGTATCCGGCTCTCGTCCCCGAGGAGGTTAAGCATCTCGATGTACTGGGAAAGACTCATGTATTCATGTATCTAGATGCGCGAATGTCATAGGAGCGCTGGCTGCCGGCGTCAAGCGCGGCGGTGCCCGAGGATCCACGAACGCTGGCCGCCGAGCTGCGCCTGGAACACGGGTAGGGCCTCGGCTCGCCGCTGTTGAGGACGATCCGCCGGCCGCGAAAATTGTCTTGTATAACGTCATGTGATCCGTTATAACGGACGTATGTCTCCTTTCCTTGTGGCCATGCGGACGTTCGGCGCGCACTCGGGGACCGCAGGCGCGTGCCGTCGAGCAGGTGCTCATTGCTGTTGCTGTAGTTAGCCGCATGCGCCGCGGCGCGAGCTGCGGCGAGGAGAACAGCGAGGCAGCGCGCCGGCGTCCCGGTGACGCGCCACGCTGCCGTTTGTCGTGAAGGCCGAGCCACGCGGCTCGTCACCGTCCGAGTTCGCCCTTCTCGTGGCGCGTCCGGCTGACGTTTGGCCAGGGTGCGAGCCGAGGTGTCCCTCCGGGATCACGGCGGAACCTCGCTTACGACGACGTTCGACTCCGGCATGCGGCGCTTCCAGCACTCCCAAGGAGACAGGTATGAAGCGGTTCTTCGAACGTCATCGATGGATTGGCTCGGCGCTCGCGACCGGGCCCTGGTTGCTCGCCACGCTGCTCGGCCCGATCGGCTGCGGGGGCGACGATGACTCGGGCAGCGGCGGCAGCGCCGCTCAGACGGGCAGCGCGAGCGGCGGGTCGGGCGGTTCCACGGGCGGCACCGGCAGCGCCACGGGCGGTGCCGGCGGCGGTGGCAACTCGGGTGAAGCTGGCACGACCGGCGAAGGCGGCAGCGGTGCAGCGGGCTCGGGCGGCGGCGGCGGAGGTACCGGCGGTGCCGGCGGCAGCGGAGGTACCGGCGGTGCCGGCGGCAGCGGAGGTACGGGCGGCAGCGGAGCTACGGGCGGCGGCGGAGGTACCGGCGGTGCCGGCGGCAGCGGAGGTACGGGCGGCGGCGGCGCCGGCGGGGCGGGCGGCGGAGATGGTGGTGCCGGCGGCACGAGCGGCGGAGATGGCGATGCCGGCGGCACGGGCGGCGGAGATGGTGGTGCCGGCGGCACGGGCGGCGGAGATGGTGGTGCCGGCGGCACGGGCGGCGGCGGTCCGATCGTCGAGTTGCCCAACATCGTCACGATCGTGGCCGACGATCTCGGCTTCTCGGACCTCGGCGCGTTCGGCGGCGAGATCACCACACCGAACCTCGATACGCTCGCCGCAGAAGGCCGCATCCTCACCGGGCACCGCTCCGGATCGCTGTGCGCGCCGACCCGCGCGATGCTGGTCTCGGGCACCGACAGCCACGCCGTCGGACTGGGCCGCATGGGCGGCGGCACCGGACGGCAAGCAGGGCAGCCCGGCTACGAGGGCTACCTGACCGACAACGCGCTGTCCGTCGCCGAGATCCTGAGAGACGCCGGCTACCATACGTACATCGCCGGCAAGTGGCACCTCGGCGACACGGAGGATCAGAGCCCTCCGGCGCGCGGCTTCGAGAAATCGTACGTCCTGCTCCCCGGCGTCGCGACGTTCTTCAACGAGTTCGCCGACCCGCCGACGACCGCGCAGGCTCGGCTCTATCGCGAGGACGGCGTGTACACGCAGCCGCCGCGCGACTTCTATGCGACCGAGTTCTACACGGACAAGCTCATTCAGTACATCGAGAGCAACCGCGCCGATGGCAAGCCGTTCTTCGCGTTCGCGACGTACACCACGCCGCACTGGCCGCTCCAGGCGCCGCCGGAGTACATCGACAGGTACCGCGGCCGCTACGACGCGGGCTACGACGCCATCCGCGAGCGGCGCCTCGAGCGGCTCAAGAGCCGCGGCGTCATCCCCCAGTCGTTCACGCCGAATCCCCGCTTGCCGAGCGGCGGCAGCAACCCGAAGACCTGGGAAGAGCTGACGCCGGAGGAGCGGATCTACGAGGCGCGGCGCATGGAGATCTACGCCGCCATGGTCGAGAACCTCGACGCCAACATCGGCAGGTTGATCCAGTACCTCAAGCGGGTCGGCGAGTACGAGAACACCTTCATCTTCTTCCAGTCCGACAACGGCGCGGAAGGTGGCAATCGCGAGGGCTTCGCCGCCACCGACCCGAGCCGCTCCGGCGCGGTGGTGAACTCGCTCGAGAACCTGGGTCGACCGGGCTCGTACATCGGCGTCGGACCCCGCTGGGCCGAGGTGAGCGCCACGCCGTTCCGGCTGTGGAAGAGCTACACGACCGAAGGCGGCATCGCCGTTCCGGCCATCGCACGGCTGCCGGGACAGCACCAGAGCAGGCCGCAGTTCGACGGGACCACGCACGTGATCGATTTTCTGCCGACCGTGCTCGAGCTGGCCGGTGTTCCCAACCCGGGGACCACCTACAAGGGCAGGGAAGTCGAGCCGATCAGCGGGCGCTCGATCCTGCCGGTGCTCGAAGATCGGGCGACCGGCCTGCGCGCGCCCGGGGAGACGTTGATCTGGGAGCACGGCAACCACCGCTACGTGATCCGCGACAACTGGAAGCTCTTGTGGCTCAGCGCGCCCTATGGCCCGACGCCGCGCGCCTGGAGCCTGTTTGATCTGGCCACCGACCGCGGCGAGATCAACGACGTTTCCGCGGCTCATCCGGACGTGGCGGCCGAGCTCGCCGCCGCGTGGTCGCAGTACGCCGCCGCCCGCGGCGTCATCCTCACCGAGTAAACGCGCACCCTGCCGCACGCGAGATCCGGGCGTCTCTGCGCGACCCGCGTCTCGCGGCGGCGCTCGCCTCCGCTCTGCACATGGCCGATTCCCGACTCGTTCGCTCGTGGCCCATCGCTGTCCTGACCCTGGCGCTCCTCGGGCTCGTGGTCTGGCGCGCGCCCACGAGCGCGTCCTCGCGCGCGCCAGCCGACGCCTCCACCGCGAGCGCTTCGGGGGCGAAACCCGGGGCGGCGCGAGGCGGCGCCGCGGAGGCCTCGCCGGCTGCCACAAAGCTGGTCGGCCCGGCGGAGCGCTCGCCGGAGCGCGCGGCGGCCGGCTTCGTCGGCAGCGACCGCTGCGCGCCGTGCCACGCCGAGGAGCACGCCGCGTGGCAGGGCTCGCAGCACGCGCGGGCCATGCAGCACGCGACCGCCGCCACCGTGCTCGGGAACTTCGACGGGGCGCGCCTGCGTTACGCCGGGCAGGTCCACCGCTTCGATCGCCAGGGCGGGAAATACTGGGTCACCACGGACGGCCCCGATGGCCAGCTGCACCGCTACGAGGTGCTGTACACCTTCGGCGTCGAGCCGCTGCAGCAGTACCTCGTCGCCGGCCCGGGCGGGCGCTTGCAAGCGCTGCCGTTTGCGTGGGACGCGCGCCCTCGACCACGTGGCGGGCAGCGCTGGTACCACCTGCACGAGCGCGACGACGTGCGCGCCGGCGACGTGCTGCACTGGACCGCTGCCAGCCAGAACTGGAACCACATGTGCGCCGAGTGCCACTCGACACATGTCACGAAAGGGTATGACGCGGCCGCGGATCACTTCACCACCACCTGGTCCGAGATCAGCGTCGGTTGCGAAGGCTGCCACGGCGGCGGCGCGCGCCACCTCGACTGGACCAAGGCGAGGACGCCGGACCCCTCGAAGGGCCTCGACGTGCGCTTCGACGAGCGCAAGGACGCCACGTGGACGCGGCTGCCCAGCGGCACCGCGCAGCGCGCCAAGAGCGCCTCGAGCGGCACCGAGAGCGCCACGTGCGCGTTCTGCCACAGCCGCCGCGAGACGCTCTCGCAGCCGTTCCGGCACGGCGCTCCGCTGCTCGACAGCGTGGCGCTCGAGCTGCTGACCGCGCCCTTCTACACGCCCGACGGCGTGATGAGCGACGAGGTCTTCACTTACGGCTCCTTCCAGCAGAGCAAGATGGCGAATGCCGGCGTGACGTGCAGCGACTGCCACGAGCCGCACTCCGGCCGTCTGCGCGCCGAGGGCAGCGGCGTGTGCGCGTCCTGCCACGATCCGGCGCGCTTCGATGTCCCCGCGCATCACCACCACGCCGCGAACGCCGCTGCCGCGGACGGCGCCGCCGCCGCGGACGGCGCCGCCGCCGCGAACGCCGGCGTCACGCCCGCCGCTCCGCGCTGCGTCGATTGCCACATGCCGGCGCGCACGTACATGGGTGTCGACGTCCGTCACGATCATGGCTTCCGGGTGCCTCGGCCGGATCTCTCGGTCCGCCTCGGGATCCCGAACCCATGCACCGACTGCCACGCGCAGAAGCCGGCGAGCTGGCCCGCCGACGCCGTGCGCGCCTGGCTCGGCCGCCCCGCGCAGGGCTACCAGACCTATACCGAGATCTTCGTTCTCGCGCGCACCGCGCCCGGCGACCCGGCCGTCGCCGCTGAGCTCCAGCGGCTCGCGGCCGACGGCGCCCTCCCCGCCATCGCGCGCGCCACCGCGCTCGCTTCGCTGCGCGCCGCCCCGACGGCCGCGTCGCTCGCCGTTCTACGCGCGGCGCTCGCCGATCCCGACCCGTTGCTCCGGCGCGCTGCGCTCAGCGCGCTGGAGGGCTACGACCCACGCCACGCCGCGGCCGTCGCCGCGCCGCTCCTCGCCGATCCCGTACGTGGCGTGCGCGTCGAAGCCGCGCGCGTGCTCGCGGGCGTCGACCTCGGCGCCTTGCCCGAGCGCGCCGCGCAGGAGCTGGACGGCGCGTTGCGCGAGTACATCGCCACGCAGACCCTCCACGCCGATCGGGCCGAGGCCCAGAACAACCTGGGTGTGATCTTCACCCGCACGGGCAAGCCGCGCGACGCCGAGCACGCCTACCTCGCCGCGCTTCGCATCGAGCCCGGCTACGTCCCCACCTACGTGAACCTCGCCGACCTCTATCGCGGGCTCGGCCGCGACGCGGACGGCGTCGCGCTGCTCCGGCGCGGAATCACCCGCCTTCCCGAGCAGGCCGAGCTGCTCCACTCGCTGGGCCTCGCCCTGGTCCGGCAAGGCCACCAGGAGCAGGCGCTCGAGCCGCTGAAACGCGCCGCCGCGCTCGCGCCCGAGCAGGCTCGCTTCCAGACCGTCTACCAGGCCGCGCTGGCCGCCATGCGGTCCTCCCCCCAGGCTGCTCACGCCCAGTCGCGTCTCGGACGGCCATGAGCTCCTTCACCCCCAAGCGGTCACTCCGTTGGTCGTGAACGTGGGCTCGTGCCTGTGTTCGCATGGCATGTCCCCTGCAGTCGGGCTTCGCCCTGAAAAGGAGCGTTGCCCTGTCATGACGAAGCGACCTTCTCGGCGGACCTTCCTCCACGCCGCGGGCGCCAGCCTCGCGCTCGGCGCGTGTGCGGGGAGCGCGCAGCTGCGGCAAAACGCTACATCCCCGGGCGCGGGCGCTCCGGAGCCTCCCGAGGGGCCTTCCTCCGGGGCGCCAGAGGAAGAGGACGTCGCGCTACCGGCGGGCGGCGTGATGCCGACGAGGACTCTCGGGCGGACCGGCGTGAAGGTCAGCCTCCTCGGCCTCGGCGGCTACCACATGGCGGTTCCCAAGGGCGAGCAGGAGAGCATCCGGCTCGTTCGTTTCGCGATCGATCACGGGGTCACCTTTCTCGACAACTGCTGGGATTACCACGACGGCAGGAGCGAGGAGCGCATGGGCAAGGCGCTCCAGGACGGATACCGCGGCAAGGTCTTCCTGATGACCAAGCTCGACGGCCGCACCCGGGCGACGGCCGAGGCGCAGCTCGAGCAGTCGCTCCGGCGGCTGCGCACCGACGTCATCGATCTCGTGCAGATGCACGAGATCATCCGGATGGGCGATCCCGAGCAGATCTACGGGCCCGGCGGCGCGATGGAGGCGCTCGTGGCCGCGAAGAAGGCCGGCAAGATCCGGTTCATCGGCTTCACGGGGCACAAGGACCCGGACATCCACCTCGCCATGCTGAAGATGGCCGAGCGGCAGGGCGTCCCGCTCGACACCGTGCAGATGCCTCTCAACGTCCTGGATCCCCATTACCGGAGCTTCGAGAAGGCGGTGCTCCCGGTGCTGACGCAGCAGGGCATCGGGGTGCTGGGGATGAAGCCGTTCGCCGGCGGGGAGATCGCGAAGGCGGGCGTTGTCTCGCCGATCACCTGCCTGCACTATCCCATGAGCTTGCCGACGTCGGTGGTCATCACCGGCTGCGACAGCCTGGGTGTCCTCAAGCAGGCGCTCAAGGCGGCTTACACGTTCCAGCCGCTCGGCAGCGAGCGCGTCTCGGCGATCCTGGCGCGGACCGCCGAGCTCGGGGCCAGAGGGGAACACGAGCAGTTCAAGACCACGGAGCGCTTCGACGGCACGACGAAGAACCCCCACTGGCTGACGACCGCGAACCTCTGAGCGGGAGCCCGGCGGTGGCTCCCAACGCAAGGGGGGCAAGCCTCGCCACGGACGTCGCCGAGCAGGCGCCCTGCTCCTCCGCCGACGCCCCGCGCGCGCCAGCCGCCGCACGTGCCCGAGCGTGCGGCGGCTGGCCCCACAAGAGAGAGCGCCGCCGACGGCATCGAGCGATTGTTGAACTGCCGTCGCTTTCCCGGGAGAGTGAATGAATCAGGGTTGCATGTTCGACATGGCCCGGCCGCCTAGCCGCCCAGGCGCGGGCCTATGTCCGACATGCCGGATTGCCTGGCCGCCCAGGCGCGGTCCCATGTCCGACATGGCCGGCCGCCTCGCTGCCCAGGCGCGGGCCCATGTCCGACATGGCCGGCCGCCTCGCCGCCCGGTAATGGTCAGTTTTGCCCCCGAGTGGTCAACTTTGCCCGATGACCGTGGCGACTAGGGATCTCGCCGCGTAGGTTCGGCCGGAAGAAGTGCAGCCCGCGGCGATTGCCGTCGCCCGGGCTGCGTGGCCGAACCCCGTTACAGCGAGGTCCGACGATGCAGTTGTACCTGATCCCTCCCGACGGAGGGCAAGGCGAAGGTGCGCCCAAGCGCCGACGCCGTGTTTCCGCCTGCCTCTCCCTCACGCCAACCCAGCGCAAGCGCCTCCGGGCAGCCCTGCGCCACCTCCGCGCCGCGTACGGCTCGTGGTCCTGCTTGGCCGACGTGATGGACATGTCCGTCATCGCGGTCGAGAGCATCGCGAACGGACGGGCCAACGGCTCGCCAGCGACCGCGCTGCGTGCCGCCAAGGCGGCCGGCGTCTCGGTCGACCAGCTGCTCGGAGAGCTCGCCTCCGTCCAGCGCTGCCCCACGTGCGGGAGGAGCGGGTGAAGCCCCGGCGGAAGGGGGTCAAGCACCCGCCTGCCGCACGCTTCCCCAAGAAGAAGCCGAGCATCGAGGCGATCATGGCCGAGCGCGACATCGTGCGCGCCACGATCGCAGGCATCCCTCTGCGCGATCGCGAGGACGTCGAGCAGACCGCCGTCGTCGCGGTGTGGAACGCCATCAGGCGCGGCATGTTCAGACCGGACCCGCGGGACACGCCCCGCGTCGCGATCCGCAAGTTCATGCATGGGGTCGCATGGCGTACGGCTGCGCATCACATCAACAGCGCGTACACGCGGCGCGTCGTCCTGACCGAGCAGCCCCTTGGTCTGCTCCGCGATCTCGTGGGGCCCGATCTGGAGGCGCAGGTCGCCGCTCGCGAAGTGCTCGACGCCGTGGCCAGCCTGCCGGACTGGCAACGCGAGGCGCTGCTCTCCGTCGACTCTCCAGAGTCGCTCGTCGAGTACGCGAAGCGGCGCCGCATGAACCCGAGCACGGCGGCGTCCAGGCTTCGGATCGCCCGCGAGGCGCTGGCGCTGCGCCTCAAGCGGTGGCGGCGCTGAGGGCGCGCAAGGCGTCGAGCGGCGCGACGTGTGACGCGAGCGCGCATGCACCCCTCACCCATCTGCAGGCGCTACTTTCCCCCGACGAGGCAGAGCTCGGCGGCTCCGAGAGCGCTCCAACGCCCGAACCGCAAGAGCTTGCGCGGCGATCCGACCTGAGTACGCCATCGTTTCCTCTTTGCAACATCTTCCCTTCCACGGCAAAATGCCCCACGTGCCGCGCTGCCCCTCTTGCGTCCGGGTACCACCCCAACTAGACCCCGCGGTTAGCGGGGGCGGCGCAGTCCTGCCCCGGACGGGCTCTGGCTCCATGACCCACGAATGCGAATGCTCATTCGCAGCAGTAGCTTCGAGGAACCTGCCTCTGCTTGCCCGCTGCCTTTCTGGGCCGGTGATCCGGAACATTCACCATACGGGACAGTCGACGTATCTGTCCGCGGCCTTCCGTGAAGCTCGCGCGGATGAGCTGTTTGGGCGCAGCACAACGCTTCTCACTGCGGTGCAGGCCATCTTCGATCTGATGCGTCGCCGCTATCGTTCCGACTACGTATATCGAGCCGCGATCGCGAACAAGATATTTCTAGGCCGGCACTCTCCAGCGACGACCACTCTGCTTTCAGAGCTGCGCGTGTGGCGTTCGAAGGCGGATCTGGCGATGCTGAACGGCACATCGACTGTCTACGAAATAAAGACAGAGCTAGACAATCTCGACCGGCTCTCCTCGCAATTAGCCGATTATTCTCGAATGTTCGATCGAACTTACGTTGTTACCCACGATGGCCAAGCACAGCCGTTACAATCAGTGCTACCTAGCCACGTGGGAGTGATCGTACTCTCAAAGTCGTTCACTTTGCAAGTCGTCCGTGAAGCGTCATCCAATGCAGACAACATCGATATCTTGACTGTTGTCGATGCGCTACGTCGGTCGGAGCTTGTGGAGATGACCCGCGCTCTTTGCGGGTCGGTCCCACAGGTTCCCAGCGTACGCCTTGTGGCCGAATGTAGGCAGCTTCTCTCACAGCATCAGGCGCGCAGTGTGCATCGCGAGATGGTGAGACTGCTGAAGAAGCGTCGCGCTTTCATGCGCGATGATTTTCGATCAGTTCCAGAAGAGTTGGTTCCGGCGTATTTGGAAAGCGGCGTAAGCGTCTCTGAATGGTCGGCTATAACCGATCGATTGTCTGGCACTTGCATTGGGGAGATCATGGACACATGACATTAAAGTATTATCCGTACCTTCGCGCCAAGACGTTTGACGTTACTGCGGTGGCACACTCTGCTTCTGTTATAGCGGCCAACGGGAAGATATTACCGATTTTTGAGCCGGTTCGAGATCCAAGTACTACGCTGCGCAGGCAAGCGTCTTCGTTCGGGAAGGCGGGCCTGTCGATTGGGCTGGTCATCAACCCTATCGTTGGCAATTTAATCGGAAGTCAGACGAAGACGATCAAGCTCATGCGCGATATGCAATCGGCAGGCGCAACGGTCGTGCCAGTCTATTCGGTGACAACGATAACGCAGCCGCAAGACATCGCCACATTCCAGTCGCAGTTCGCTGGGCAGACTGTGTATGTCCACTGGGGAGTCCCGGCCAACCTGAGTCAGGTGGTGCCCGCTCTCTTGGCCGCGAAGGCGGCTACGCACATATTTCAAGATGTTGCAACGAGCTCGGCGTACCAGCAGATGTTCCCGGCTGCTAGCCGCGTTCTTCTTCGCGACGGATTTCAGGCAAAGCCGAAGAACGCCGCCTATCCGAATCGTAGCTTCTTCAGTGATCTGCACCTCAACTACGGCGGACTTGGGTTTAGCGGGTTCGGCGATTTTTCAACCATTGGATTCCGGTATAGTGACAGTGGAGGACCTGCGTACGCAGTAGCGATCCACATGGTCGAAGACGTTGCGGGGCAAGGGATCTACTGCAATCACTTTCTTTCAACTAGCAACCAGACGCCCACCGATCCTGCTGGGAAGTTCGGCGAGGCTCTCACTGCCCTTGCGGCGTACTGCCGAGCGAACCCTGGGAAATTAGACTTTTCTGCGGCCTGTAAGGAATTGTTACAGTATCATTCGCTCGGGGAGTTCCATGGCCTAGGATCCGTCAAGAACCTGTCCATCCGGCATCACTTGGAGCTGATGGCTGCGATTGTCTGATCGCATCTATCGATCAAACAGGCTCAACTGTTCCCACGGCTTCGGCGCATGCGAGGGCTCCGGTCCCGGCGGCGGCGTAGGCGCCACCGGCGCAGCCGGCGCGCTGCCGACCAGCCGGAGGAACCCGCGCCCGTTCGGCAGGGCCTTGGCAGGTGTCGTCGGCGTCCCGGCGGGCAGCTTGAGCGCCTTCGGCTTCGGCGGCTCCCCTGGCGCCTCAGCGAGCGCCAAGCCGACGAGCTCCTCGATGCTCCACACGTGATCGGTCAGCCCGGCCTCCATCGCGGGCGTCACGCGGTGCGCCTCGTGCGGGCGGCAGAAGTTGTAGAACATCATGTGCAGCGCGACGGCCGCCTTGTGGTGCGGGAGGCGCCTGCTGAACCCGTTGCAGAGCCGGGTGAACCGGCGGATGTGCATGCGGATCGTGAGGTTCTGCCGCTCGACGTGGCTCGTGCTGGCGGCCTTCATGTCGGGCACGCCGAACACGGGCGTCTTCGTGATGAACGGCTCGCGCGGCGGCTCGTAGCGGTGATCGTCGTCCTTGCGACCCTTCCGGCGGTAGTTCTTCACCACCTGGGCGTAGTCGACCGAGCCCGCGAGCGTGAACGCGCCACCGACCGCGGCTACGTAGGGCGCCCAGCCGTCGCTGTAGAGCTGCGGGATCGTCACCAGCCGAGCCCGCAGGTCGGCGATGAACGCAGCGGTGTTCGCCTCGTCCCGCTTGCCGACCCGGTAGGCGATGACGAGCTTCGACGCGCTCGCCATGCCGACGAACGTGTACGCCTCCCCGAACTCGGGCGAGTCGCCCGGCAGGACGCGCGCCTGCTTCTTCTGGACGTAGCTCCAGATCTCGTCCACCTGCACCGTCCGGCAGTCGACATCGCGCACGAGCCGGTTGTGCAGCCGCTCGCAGCCTTCCCCCATGCGGAGCAGCAGCGACAGGATCGCCGGCTTGCTCACCTCTGTAAGCCGCGTCGTCGGACGGATGCCCGCCCCCTCGACGAGATGCGACACGACCTCGACGCGCTTCGCCATGGGCAGCACGTGTGCCATCGCAGGGCCTTGCCTCTCCCCAAGCGGGGGCCCATGCTGCACATGCGTCGTGCGCAGGGCGGCCCAACCGCTCGGCGTTCCGCAGCCCTGTCTCCGGGGACCAGCCGGGGGCAGGGCGCTTTGCTAAGTACCCTGCAAGATAGCAACGAAACGCCTTATTCCCCGGGGTTTCTGAGCAGGTAGGACACGGGTTGTCCTAGCCCGCATGCGCGTTTACAGCCTGTTTGACGGCTCTTTTGCGTCGGCGGTGGCGAGCGCCGACGGAGCGCGCAATGGTGGCCCCTGCCTGGCGGCGGTGCCTAGATCGGCCTCCTAGCTCCCGCGCGCGGCTCGAGTGGCGTTCGCTGCTGGGTCGCAACGGAGCCAGTACTTCGACAGGCGACGCGACTGAGATGTGATTTCAATCACATCTGTCGCCGCCGAATGAAACCCATCGCCGCCCAAGACATGTGGGGGCCCGGCCGGGATCGCCGGGCGCCTGGAGGATGTATGCAATCGTACAGATTCTTGAAGGTGACCATTCACACCGACAGCTTCGAGCTGCCGTCGGGGATCGATGTGCGCATCACAGGGCCGGCGGCGCTCGTGGTCGTACTCGCACTCATCGCCGTGGTCCGTAGCAGGCGAGGACCGCCCCGCCGGCCGCGCTCCCGCTCGGCCCGGGGCGCTGGTCGCTATCGGTTCGAAACCTGACCCTGACCCGTGGGCGGGGGTGATCGACGAACTCGACCACCCCCGCCCGACCTTTGCGTTCGCTGCTTGCGCCGGCGGCGCACCTTGCGCACGTCGACTGGATGAAGCGGGACGGCTGGGATGTGGAGGACGAGCCGACGCTGCGCGCGTGGCTCACGCACCGGATCGAGCGGCAGGACGAGGACGGATCGGTCGATCTGAACTGAACGCGCCCGCGATACATCGGCCGCGCATCGAGCAGCTTAACTGGCGCATGGGGAGACGCCCCACGCGCAGGAGTCTGTTATGTGGAAACCAGGTGATCGTAAGCAGTGCGGGGTGATGGTGATCGGCGTCGAAGTCGAAGGAGATGGTGAGTATGTGTGGGTGTGGACGTTTTCGCCTTACACTTTGACCTTTCATCGGACACGGGAAAAGTCCGGCCGATAGTCGCTCGCGTCGCCCCCGAGCGTCGGTCAAGGGCGCTCGGGGGCGGTTGGTCAAAATTGACCATTACCCGCCGCCCAGGCGCGAGCCCATGTCCGATATGCCGGGGTGCCTGGTCGAGCACGCGCCGGCCATGTCCGATATGCCGGGGTGCCTGGTCGAGCACGCGCCGGCCATGTCGTCCGGGCGTTGGGGCTCCTACATGTCGGGGTTCGCCGGCTCCTGCGGCGTGGCCGGGGCTTCGGGGCCCGGCGCGGGCGCCGTACCGGGGCGCGGGCGCGGGCTATCGAGAGCGCCGCCTCCGCCTCGTCCGCATAGGATAGGGCGCGCGCAGCACGTCGGCCGTGCTCGGACCGAACAGCCCGGAGGTGGCGAACGGAGGGCCGGCTGCTGGCGTGGTGGCGGGGCGGGCCTCCGAAGGGCTGGAGTTTCGAGGGGCTGACGCGCCGCCCCCAACCATCACCGGGCGTGTCGAGCCCGGGGTAACTCGCTCGTCGTGCAGCCCGGAGCGCGCCGGTTCGGAGGATCCGGCGCGCTCCCCGCGGGGCTTCCGTGGTGGAGGAGCCGCCGGGCGAGCGGCGCCCAGGCCTGGTCGACGGCGTCCGCGGCGTAGAGGATGTCGCCGTGCCCGAAGTCCTCGTCCTCGTCCTCGCGCGCGGGCGCAAAGTGCCTGACGACATGAGCGGCGACGTCCGTGGAGGCGATGAGCGTGGTCCACCCGAGTCGGTCTCGCTCCCCCACGCGGCGATTCGACCCTGGCCAGGTCGCCGAATAGGATTGTGATTTCAATGAGAAGATCTGGAGAGGCAGGCGGTCATGGACGTCTATGAGGCAGTCAGGAGCCGACGGGCGGTGCGCGGATTCACCGACCAGCCCGTCTCGAGGGAGGTGCTGGAGCGCGTGTTATCCGCGGCGGCTTGGTCGCCATCCGGGTCGAACCTCCAGCCGTGGAACACCTACGTGGTGACCGGCGCGCCGCTGGCTGAGCTCAAGAAGCTCGCCGTTGAGCGCGTGGCTGCAGGCGACCCCTGGGACGAGCGGGAGTACGAAATGTACCCGCCGGGAATGAAGTCCCCGTACAGAGAGCGCCGAGCCGCCTTCGGCAGGGAGCGCTACGCCTCGCTCGGCATTGCTCGCGAGGACTGGGAGGCGCGGCAGAGGGCCGCGATCGCCAACTGGGACTGTTTCGGCGCGCCCGCCGCCCTGTTCTGCTACATCGACCGTGACCTGGGCCCGGCCCAGTGGGCCGACACCGGGATGTATCTGCAGACCGTCATGCTGCTGCTGCGCGCCGAAGCGCTGCACAGTTGCCCGCAGATGGCGTGGTCGCAGGTTCGCAAGACCGTCGCGCAGGTCCTGTCACCCCCGGACGGGCTCATCCTCTTCTGCGGCATGTCGATCGGCCACGAGGACCCCACGGTCGGTTACACCCGTACGGGCCGGGCGCCGCTCGACGAGACGGTCAAGTTCATCGACGGTTTTGGTTCGCGCTCTTCAGAGACGGGATACTAGAAGCCGAAGGTCGGATCCTTCTCGGAAGCGCCCTTGCTGGAGGGCGCCCCCTGAGAAGGCCGCCTGGCCGGGGGAGGCGCCTGCGGGCGCGCAGGCCTTGGCGAGGCCTTTACGGCGCCAGGTGGGGGCACGGCCGATGGGGTGGGCGCCGAGGCGGAGGCCGCGCTGGTCGGGGCCGACGAAGCCGGCGTGGCGGGGACGGCGCTCGCGCTCGCGGGAGGCGGGGCAGGCACCTCCTCCACCCGTGTCGGCGGTGCAGCGGACGCGGGAGCGTCCGGCGGAGACGTCGCCGCGGGGGCAGCGGTGGCGTCCGGAGCAGGCGAGCGAAGCAGGACGACGGCGGCGATCCCCAGGCCGACCACGAGCACGCTGGCAGCCACGGCGAGCACCGCCCGCGACGGGGCGCGACGATCCACGGGCGGGGGCAGCGCGCCTCCCACGGCCTCGAGCGTGCCGCTGGCGCTCAGCGTGCCGCCCGCGGCCAGCGTGTCGCTCGCGCCCACCACGCCACCCGGGACCCGCGTGCGGTCCTCGACGACCGTCCCGCCCGCCGCCAGCGTGCCGCCGGCGGTCACCGCGTCGTCCAGGGCCACGGTGCCACCCCCGGCTGGCGCGACGCCGTGAGCGTGCGCGACGCCGTGAGCCGGCGGGATGCCGAGAGCCTGTGCGATGCCGTGAGCTGGCGCGACGCCGTGAGCCGGCGCGCTGCCGAGAGCCGGCGCGACACCATGCGCCGGCGGGATGCCGAGAGCCTGCGCGACGCCGTGAGCCTGCGCGATGCCGTGAGCCTGCGCGCCGCCGAGAGCCGGCGCGACACCATGAGCCGGCGCGCCGCCGTGAGCCAGCGCCTCGGTCGAGTCCAGCGAGTCGCGCGAGTCCGGCACCGCCGTGCGCTGCACCGCCGCGGCGAACGCGCGGGCGAGCTCGCTCGCGCTCTGGAAGCGCTCCGCGGGCTCGCGCTTGAGCGCGCGCTCCAGGAAACGATCCAGCTCGGGCCAGAGATTCGGCGCGAGCTGCGAGGCGACCGGGATGTCGCCCGTGCAGATCTCCACGAGCACGTCGCCGAGCTCTTCGCCGGGGAAGGGCAGCTGGCCCGTGAGGCACTGGAAGATGATCACGCCGAGCGACCAGAGATCGCTGCGGAAGTCGATCGTCTTGCTCCGGCGCACCTGCTCGGGGCTCATGTAGTGCGGCGAGCCGATGAGCGTGCCGGTCTTCGTCGCGTCGGCGGCCAGCCCGGTGCCGATCGCCTTGGCGACCCCGAAGTCGAGGATCTTGACGACCTCCTCGCCCTGCCGCGCGAGGAAGATGTTCGCCGGCTTGAGGTCGCGGTGGATGAGCCCCACCTCGTGCGCGCGGCGGAGCGCCTTGCACACCTGGCTCACGATGCCGAGCAGCTCCTCCGGCTCGAGGCGCCCGTGGCGCGCGAGGTACGCCGCGAGGTCCTCTCCCTCGAGCAGCTCCATCGCGAGGTAGGGCGTGTCGCCCTCGAGGCCGTAGTCGTAGACGTGGACCACGTTGGGGGTCCGGAGCTGGGCCGAGGCCTTCGCCTCCCGCTCGAACCGCGCGCGCGCCACGGGGGAGTCGGCGTGCTGCGGCATCATGAACTTGAGCGCGACCTCGACGTCCAGCTGGAGGTGCCGGGCCACCCAGAGAAAGCCCATGGCGCCGCCCGCCAGCGGCCGCTCCAGGCGATATTTCCCTCCGACGACGCTCCCCGCTTCAAGCGACAGCATGCGATCGAGCCTTCCGCGTCCCAGCGTCCTTCCGTTCGGGCCTCCGCGGTCTAGCAGAGGCCGGGCCCCATGTCGCGCTCCTTACAGCGGCCGGCATCTCGCCTCATCATGCCATGGGCGCGGCGACGCGACGAAGGCCGAGCGCGAGCGGGCAGCTGTCGCATCTTCTCCTTCCCCGCATCGGCAGGCTGCGCTCCCCCGACCCCATGGGCGCTCCGCGACCTGGAGGCGAGGGGTCGATGTCGCTGAAGAGGGAGGAGCCTCTCTCCCCCCAGGTGGCCCAGGCTTCGCTCCGCGCATGCAATGATAGTGAAATTTTCTGACTGTTCAGGCGTTCGGCGCCCGCCGATCGCCGACGTCGATGCAGCCCAGCAGAGAGAGGAGCGAGCTGCCGCGCTCGTCCGTGACATGGGCCAGCGCGCTGCGTGCGCAGGAGCCCGATCCCCAGCGTCGAGGCCCACGCCTTCGACCGCCGCGTCCTTCGCGCTCTCTCTCGGTACGCGCATGCATACCCCGAACATGCGCTTGACGAACTACCTCTCTCCTGTCCATCGAGTCGCCCCCCTCCAACGCCGTAGCCGTAAAGCGCTGAAGGCACGATTTCTAAATGACGTCGATGCGGCACGTGTAATGGCCCGAGCCTTCTCCTCATACGCGACGCCGCTCTCCATCGCTTCGCAAAAAAAAACAGCATGATCCACGCGAAAATTGGCTTGCTGGTACGTTCGATAAATCCCATTCTCGCCACCGCACGATGCGCAGCAGATTCGACGCCTTCGGCAAGAACGTCCTGCGCGAGACCCTCGCTCTCACCGGCGGCGCCGACACTGAGGTCGAGGTCATCGCAACTTCCCAGACCATGGACATCTGGTACGTGCCCGATCCTGCCCGCGCCGCGTTGCGCGCGGAGCTCGGACTGCTCGGCGAGCTCGCGGCGGAGCCTTGCCAGTTCGAGCTCTTCCACGACACACCCGGTCCGGCCGAGCTGCGCGGCTGTGTCCGCAAGCAGCTCCACTGGCACCACGAGCTCGAGCGCCGCGCCGGGGGCGCCGTGCTCTTCCCGCGGCTGTGCGTCCTCAGCAGCGGCCGGCCTGCCACCGTGCTCGACGCGTTCGGCTTCGCCCCGGTGCCCGGGCGCGCCGGCCTCTACCAGGCCGCGCCGGGATGGCGGATCGACGTCGTCGTCATCGCCGAGCTGCCGCGCACCCGAGACACCCTGCTCCTGCGCCTGCTCGGCGCAGGCGCCGTGCTCCGCGATGCCATCCATGAGCTCGTCGCCCTGCCCGACGACGCTTGGGAGAGGGGCATCGCCCTGCCTTGGCTGTTACGATTGCGCTTCGAGGTCCCGGCCGAGCCCTCGGCGCGCACTGCGGAAGACGTGGAAGAGGAGGAGATCGTGACGGAAGTTCAGCAGTGGTTCGAGCAGCTCAAGCAGTCGCTCCGCGACGAGGCGCGGAGGGAGGCGCTTCTGGAGGGCCGCAAGGAGGGCCTCCAGGAGGGCCGCAAGGAGGGCCTCCAGGAGGGCCTCAAGGAGGGGTAGCTCCGGGTGCTGGCGAGGCAGTTCGAGAAGAAGCTGGGCCGACCCCTGACCGAGATGGAGCACTCCGTTTTGGCTGAACGGTTCGAGCGCCTCGGCGCTGATCGCCTCGACGACGCCAAGCTGGCGCTCCCGTCCGATGCGCTCGCCGCCTGGCTCGCGGACCCGATGGCGCGCTGAGAGAGATTCGTCGTTCGCAGGCGGTGCCTGCGCTTCCGTCGCGGGCGCGTCCGGCTCGCAGCGCGCGGCGTGCAGTTGCCCTCTCCCGGCGCACGACGGCGCTGGGCGGGGTTGACGCAGACCCGCCTGCTCGCTTCCGGGCACGGAACCCGAGGCGCACGCCCTCGGCGCGTCGCGCGGGGGCGTAGCTGCGGCGTCCGGTACTAAGCTGCGTGCGCCATGGTCGACGCTTCCCCCATCACCGCCGTCCTGGGCCCGACCAACACCGGCAAGACCCACCGCGCCATCGAGCGCATGCTCTCGCACGACTCGGGCATGATCGGCCTGCCGCTGCGCCTGCTCGCGCGCGAGGTCTACGACCGGGTGAGCACCCAGGTCGGCGAGGCCCGCGTCGCGCTCGTGACCGGCGAGGAGAAGCGCGTCCCGAGGCGGCCGGACTACTGGGTGTGCACCGTCGAGGCGATGCCTGTCGATCTGGAGGTCGACTTCCTGGCCATCGACGAGATCCAGCTCGCCGCGCACGACCAGCGCGGCCACGTGTTCACCGAGCGCCTGCTCCTCTCGCGCGGCCGGCGCGAGACCTGGTTCCTCGGCGCCGACACGATGCGGCCGCTCATGGCCGAGCTCGTCCCGACCGCAAGCATCGTCCAGCACCCGCGCCTCTCGCGGCTCGCGAGCGCCGGGGCCGGCAAGCTCTCGCGCTTGCCGCCGCGCAGCGCCGTCGTCGCGTTCTCGACCCCGCAGGTCTACGAGATCGCCGAGCGGCTGCGCGCGCAGCGGGGCGGCGCGGCCGTGGTGCTCGGCGCGCTCTCGCCGCGCACCCGCAACGCGCAGGTCGCCCTCTTCCAGTCGGGCGAGGTCGACTACCTCGTCGCCACCGACGCGATCGGCATGGGGCTCAACCTCGACGTGCGCCACGTCGCGTTCGCGGCGCTCCGCAAGTTCGACGGGCGCGCCGTGCGCGACCTCGACCCCGCCGAGCTCGCGCAGATCGCCGGCCGCGCGGGCAGGCACCTCGCGGACGGGACCTTCGGCACCGTCGCGCCGCTCTCGCTCCCCGACGGCGTGGCCGCCGCGATCGAGGCGCACCGGTTCCCCCCGGTGCGGCGGCTGCTCTGGCGGAGCAGCGAGCTCGACATGAGCTCGATCGACGCGCTCCTCGCGTCGCTCAGGGCGCGCCCGCGCGCCCGCTCGCTGAGGCTCGTCGACGACGCGGAGGACACGGCCGCGCTGGCGAGGCTCGCCGAGGACCCGGAGGTGCGAGCGCGCGCGCGGGGTGAAGAGGCGGTGGGGCTCCTCTGGGAGGTCTGCCGCATCCCCGACTTCCGCAAGCTCCTGTTCGAGTCGCACGTCGCGCTCCTCGCCGAGATCTACGGGCAGCTCTCGGGCCCGAGCGCGGCACTCGACGCCGGCTGGATGGCCGCCCGGGTGGCCGAGATCGACGAGGTGGGCGGCGACATCGACACGCTGATCACGCGGATCGCGTCGATCAGGACGTGGACGTACATCTCGAACCACGCGCGCTGGGTCCGCGACGCGGCGGCGTGGCAGGAGCGCACGCGGGCGATCGAGGATCGCCTGAGCGACGCGCTCCACGAGCGGCTGGTGCAGCGCTTCGTCGAGCGGGGCGGCGGGGCGGGGCGCCGCTTGCGGGCGGCGTCGAGCGCGCGGGCGGCGTCGAGCGCGCGATCGTCGCCGGGCGCGCCCCCGACGCAGCGGCGCGCGGAGGCCGAGCCGCCGGCGGTGCCGGAGGGGCACCCGTTCGCGCGGATCGCGGCGCTCCGGGCCCGGCTCGCGCCGGGGCCCGCGGCGCCGGCGCCCGAGGACGACCGGGCGCGCTGGGTAGAGGCGCTCGTGGAGGCGCCGCACGAGCGGTTCTCGGTCGACGTGGGCGGGCGGATCTTCGACGGCGAGCGGCTGCTCGGGCAGCTCGCGCGTGGCCCGACGCTGCTCCTGCCCGACGTGCGGCTCGCCGCGCTCGAGGACCTCGGGGCGGGGGCGCGATCGCGCGTGCTCCGGCGGCTCGTGGCGTTCGCGCGCGATCTCGTCGAGGTGCTGCTCGCGCCGCTGCGCTCGCCCGAGGTGCGCGCGCTCCCGGCCGCGGCGCGGGGGATCGTCTACCAGCTGGAGCAGGGGCTCGGGACGGCGGCGGCGCGCGACGCGGAGGAGCAGGTCGCGGAGCTCGCGCCGGAGGGCCGGGCGCTGCTCGCGGCGCGCGGCATCGAGGTGGGCGAGCGCGTGCTCTACGTGCAGCCGCTGCTCCGGCGCGGCGCGCTCGAGCGCCGCCTCGCGCTGTGCGCCGCCTGGTTCGACCGCGGCCGGGTGCCCGCGTGCCCGGCGCCCGGCGCGGTGTCGATGGCGGTCGCGCGGGGCGTGGATCCGAAGGCGTACGCGGCGATCGGCTACCCGGTGTTCGGGACGCGGGCGCTCCGCGCGGACGTGGCGGAGCGGGTGCTCCGGGCGCTCGCGAGCGGCGAGCCGGCGGAGCGGCTCTCGGGCTGGATGGGGTGCCCCGCGCGGGAGGCGCCGAAAGTGGCGGCGTCGCTGCTGGGGTAGGGGAGAGGGGCGTCCCTGTGTCGACGTCTCCGGACGACGTCATGGGGGCAAAGGCGCATACGATGTTTCGATCTGGGGCAACGACCGGACGGCGTCTTCAAACGCGGAACGGGAGACGCGGCGAGAGTCCTGCATGTCGAGCGTGCGCAACGAGGGCATCTGCCGGATGGTCTCGAGGCACGCATCCGTGAGCTGATTCGAGTACAGCACGAGGCATTCGAGCTGCTTCAGCCACAGCAGATGCTTCAGACCTCGATCCGACACGTCGCCGCCCATGAGGCATACTCTTTGGAGCTCATTGACGTGCTCGAACCTCGACAGATCGCTCTCCGCGATCGGCCTGACAAGCGTGAGCCCCTCCCACTGCTCTTGTGTCGGATGGATTCTCAGGTACTCGTTGGCCTCTTCGACCGACATGTCACGTACTTCTCGTGGGATGTTGATCGCCGGGAACAGGCGGCCAGCCGCCTGGAAGAACGCCACGGATTCCCTTCGTGCGGGAGCGTCGTCCGTGTACCACAGGACGTAAGTCCGCTGAACATCGTCGCGAGTGTGCTTGACTGTTTGCTTCCGCGGCATCTCAAGCTCCAGCCCTTGGACCCGCCCCACGTTGACATTCAGCCGCTGCCGGAGGCCGCCGGCTGGCGTGGCGGGTCAGAATGCTACTCAAGTGTGACCTTCACAAAGGTAGACCGACTGGCGATGTCGCGCAACGCTCGAACGCGCTGCGGGAGGCGTCGCGCAGCGACGCCGCTGGGTGACCCAGGCCGCGCGAGCGCGAACAACAGTCACGCCAGAATAATCGATCGATAGCGACCCGCGCCGCCGGCTGGGCGGCGCGGGTGACCAGCGCTCGTCACATTCAGTTACAGGTGTTGATGGTGTAGGAGTACCACGTGTGGCTGTAGACGCAGTGGGGAGGGCAATTGGCGCAGACGGCCGTGCACACGTAGACGTCGTGTTGGATGGCGTATAAGCACACATCGTTCGGCGCGAGCTCGCTCGGATCGCCCTCGTGGTCACCCACGGTCAGGATCCCCTCCGGGAGCTCTCCGGTCTCATCGACCGTATGCTGGGCCATCGCGGTGAGGAACGCAGTGACCGCCTCCTCGCCGTGGAGATCTCTGAACCCCGCATCGAGGAGGTGCGCGCGCAGCTCGACCGTCGCCTGCGCCTGAACGGTCGTCGTCTCGCCCTCGAACGTGACGCTCACCTCGTAGATGGTCCCTTGCTGGGCGGCCTCGACCACCGACGCCGGCACATCGTCGCCGCCGTCCAGCAGATTGCCGGCCGGCGCGTCCGGCGCGGCGCAGCCCATGGCGGCGCACGCAGAGACGAGGAGAGCCATCCCGAACCACATCAGCTTGTTTCGCTTCATCAATGCTCCCAAAGATGGGTGTGAGCCTTGTGGACACGTGCCCACAAGGCAATGTTGATTTGCAGTAAGTGCCCGCGTTCTATTGCCGCGGTGCAAGCGGCGAGAGCTCCGCCGTCGGGCTGCTGTGCCGCGAGCCTCTCGCCGTCACTCAGCCTTCGAGCGGTCCTCCGCCGCGTCCGGGCATAAGCAATCGCTGTTCCATGAGGTCGAACGAGCGCTGCGGTCTCTAAATCCTGGCGGAAATCCCGCGATCGAGGGGCGGCGAGAAGCCTAGTTGCCAGGTTCGTGCGCTGATGGCTTTGCGCTGGCGGTTGCGCTGCTGCGCAAGCGCTTGTGGTGGCGCGCAAGCGCCTGCATTGGCGCGGCCCTCTTCGCCGCCCTCCAGCTTCGCCACCCTCCGGCTTTTCTGAGCGTGATGCGGCAAGGAGCGGTGGTCAGCGTGCTTGTGCCACGCCCACAAAACTTCATCTCGAATAGGTGTAGCGAATAGAACAACAGATCAGTTATGATAAGGCATCAGCAAGGCGTTCACGTTCGCCGGGGCTGCTGCGCGCAGTTCCTCGTCGACGACACAGACCGATGACCGCGTCGGGGATCGTGGCGACTATGGCGCCATGGATCTCCACGAGGTTGGGTCATCATCGTGTAACTTCATCGCCTGCGGCACCGTGCTGATCTACATAGACGCCGACCGTGGAAGTATGCTCGCATGCTGATGTGCGCGACGTCAAGCATCTCGACGCGCGGGTCGTGTTCGGTCTTTGGCTCGCAACTCTATGGAATCATCAGACCGAAAAGTGCAAACCCGACCGCCGCCGACGAGCGCGCTCCGGTGGAGCGGCAGCGCCGTGCGCGTCGAGCAGTCTGTAGAATTGTGTCGACACGCGACGCGCACATATTGCATCGTGCTCGCGCGCCTCCAGGCGCGTCGCCCCCGCTGCGCGGGCGCCTTCGTCGGGCTGGAGCCGCGCTGCGCGCAGCGCCTGCGCGTTGGGCGCTGCAGAAGCGGAGCGCCCCCGGGTCCACACCTGCGCGGCCGCTGCACCCGGTTACCGTGATCCAGCGAAGCGAGGCCCCTCGTCCCGCAGGGAGGCTCAGCGGCGCGAGTCACCAGGGACGCATGAACATCATGGGCATCCAGACTCGAAGCTTCGGCGGTCCACGAATCCGCCGTGAAATGAGGCGATTCTCATGTCCGAATTGTCGTCCAGGAGCGCGAGCCAGGAGCTGACGAGCGCCATCAGGCCGGCGGCCATCGTCGTCATCTCGTTCTATATCGCGGCGCCGCTCATCAGTCAGATCGCGAGCCTCAAGATCGGCGTCGTCTTCTCGCTGGCCGTGGATATGGGGACCTTCATCTATCCCCTCACCTTCACCTTGCGGGACATGGTCCACAAGACCATCGGCAAGCGCGGCGCCCAGACGCTGATCTTTTGCGCCGGCGGGGCCAACCTCCTGATGGCCCTCTATCTGCTCTGGGCCGCGCAAGTGCCGTCTGATCCGTCCTGGGGGCTCGGCGATCAGTTCTCGGCGATCCTGAGCCCGGTGTGGCGCATCGTGTTCGCGAGCATCGTCGCGGAGGTCGTGAGCGAGCTGCTGGACACCGAGGTTTTCCATCGGGTCCGCGAGGCCTATTTGAGGAAAGCGGGCCCCAGGCGCCAGTGGCTCGCGGTCCTCGCGAGCAACGCGGTCAGCGTCCCGGTCGACAACCTGCTGTTTTGCTTCGGCGCCTTCGCCTTTGTCCTGCCGTTCGAGGTGATCCGGCAGATCTTCGCCATCAATCTGGCGACCAAATTCGCCATGACCCTGATAAGCCTGCCGGGCATCTATCTCGTGCCCGACAAGAAGAGCCAGGACGCCCCCGGGCTTCAGGCATAACCCGCTGCTCAGGGCTTGCAGTAATCTTTGGCCGTCTGGACGGCGGCGACGGTGAGCTTCACCGCCTTCGCGCCGCCGGAGATGACGTACTCGGACGCGCCGTAGATGTCCGCGCCCGGCGCCCAGTTGTACGAGTAGCCCAGCCTGGTCCAGGGGAAGCCCGTGGGCGTCTGGCCCTTCTCCGGCACTTGCCACGACGACATCGCGTGGTTCGTGAACCACCTGTAGTAATCGGCCGGCGCCAGTGAAGGCTGCTTTTCAGGCAGCTTCGTCCCGTCGCAGGAATCGGTGTCGACGCGGGCGTCCGTGCACGGGCGGAAGATGCTCGCGGCCGGCACCCCCGAGAACGTGACGAACTGCCGCTCCGTCGTGTCCGCGGGGAGCGACGGCTGCGGGGCCGACAGGCCGAGGACCTGGTGGATCTGGAGCACCACATCGCCTGTCCACGTCTTGCACTTGTTCTGGAGCTCGCCGTTGCTCGTGACCCACACGTCCCACTTCACGTTCACGGGCTGCTGAGCCACGTAGGCGCCGCACTTGTTCGGTCCGCCGTCGCCCCGGCAGCCGGCCCAGGTGGTCACGGTGTAGGTGCCGTTCGCGTCGGGCTTGAGCGGCACGAGCTTGCGCGCGGCAGCGGGCGTGACCACGGCGGACTTGAAGATCGCCTCGCTGTAGAGCGCATCGAGATCCACCACCGCGGGGGCCGCCGGGTCGGGCGCGCCTGTCGCTGGCGCAGTCGCGGCCGTCGCCGGCGCGGTCGCGGCCGGAGCGGGGCTCGTCGCAGCGGCCGCGGGCTCCGGGCTGGGTGATGGGGCGGCGGCCGCGGCGGGAGGCCGAGCCCCCGACTCCGCGACGCACGCTCCGAGCGGGAGCAGGAACAGGCTTGTCATGGCCGCCGTCGCGGCGCGTGAGGATCGGATCATCTTCGCGGCTTCTCCTTGGTTGCCGGACAACACTATCCGACCTGCGGCGCCGGCTACAGCCTCACGCGCCCGCGCGCTGGAGGAGCTGCCCGGTCGAGGGCGGCGAGGGTAGGGGGCTCTCGACGCGTGCAAAGCCGGCACGGCCGTGCCACGTTAGGCGCCCGCCACGCAGAGCTCGATGCTGAGGCCCCCGCGCACCACAGGCCACGTCCTCACCCTGGCGCTCCTCCTCGTGCTCGCGCCGGCCCAGGTCGAGGCGGGTGATGGCGCGCCAATCCCTCCGGCCACCGCCGCGCCAGGTGAGGCGCCAGCGACCGCGGCGCCGCCGACGAAGGATGTCTCCGCCGGGCGCCGCGCCGTCGCCGCGGCCGGCGCGGTGTTCCCCGGGGTCATCGCGCACGGCACCGGGCACCTGATCCTGGGTGAGCCGGGCACGGGCTGGACCCTCCTGGCGCTCGAGGGCGCGGGCGCCGGCCTCGCCGTGGGCGGGCTCGCGGGCGCGGCGGCCTCAGGGGCCTCGCGGCGCGTCATCGCGCCGATCGTGCTCACCACCGTGACGGGTGTGGGCCTGTTCGGGATCTCCCTTCTGGCGGACCTCTATGGCGTGCTCGCCCCGGAGGGCGGCACCGGCAGCCCTCCTTCGTCGCTGCCCTGGGTCGAGACGCAGCTCGGATTCGCCTACGTCCACGACCCCACGTTCGCGTACCGCACGTTCCTCGTGCCCGGCATGGATCTGCGCCTGAGCTCCCTCCGCGTCTCGGGCTCCGGCTGGTTTGCCTTGAACGACGACAATGCGCGCCTCCGCGTCGAGGCCGCGCATCGCTTCCTCGGCCCCGGCACGCCGGACGGCCCGCGCGCGGCGGACGGCTCGTTCCTCGAGATCGAGGGCGCGCTCACCCATCACCGCTACACCTCCGACGACTTCTCGATCACCACCGGCGAGGTCAGCCTCGAGGGCCGGCTCGATCTCGCCCACCTCGGGCGCACGCTGCGGGGCTCGTTCGCGGAGATGGGCTGGGGGATCGCTGTCGAGGGCTACCGCCACGGCCGCCGCCCGCTCGAGGGGAACGAGCTCTTGATTCCCCGCTTCGCCTTCGGCGCGTACCTCGGGCACGCGGGGTATCCGCGCGGCGAGGCCAAGGTGGTTTACGACCACCGGCACGACGGGTATGTCGGCGGCGCGAAGCTCCCCGGCCTCGGCAGCGGCGTCCCGGGTCATTTCGGCCTGGAGGGCCGGATCCATGCCTCGCCGCGCTGGGGCCTGCTCGCCGACGTGAAGGCGGGCTCCGCGTACGTCGGGCGCCTCGCGCTGCTCTTCCGCCCTGGAGACTCGCCATGATCCTGAGAGACGCTCTCCTCGCGCTCATCGCCCTCACCGCGCCGCTCGCCCTCTCCTGCCTGGACGTGGCCGAGGGCCGCGCGCGCCGCGACCTGGAGGTGGGAAAGGCCTCACGGGGAAAGGCGCGCGTCACCGTGGACGAGGGGCTCGCGGCGGTCCGCCGCCTCGACGCGGGCGAGCTCGCGCTCTGGGCGAGCGCGCCCGCGCTCTCGATCCGCCTCACCGACGAGGCGGGCGGACCATGGACGATCACGATCGAGAACATGCTCGCCGACGCCGAGCTCTCGGCGCGCGTCGGGGACAAACGTGTGCCCGTGGAGCTCCTCGAGGCGCCGTTTCCGACCCAGCGCACCTTCCGCCTCTCCCTGCCGCCCGGCGCCGAGGCGGCCCTCTCGCTGCGCCCGCCGGACGAGGCGCGGCGCGAGCCGTGGAGGTTCGCGGTCTTCGCCGACGTCCAGGAGGACATCGACCGCGTTCAGGACATCTACGCGAGGATGAACGAGGCGGAGGGTGTCCGCTTCGCGCTCATCAGCGGCGATCTCACGTCGCGGGGCTCGCCCGAGCAGCTCGAGCGATTCCAGCGCGAGATGAAGACGCTCCGTTTTCCTTGCTATGCGACGCTCGGCAACCACGAGCTCGGCACGCGGGACGACCTCTACCACGAGTGGTTTGGCCGCGGGAATTACCGCTTCGCGTTCCGAGGTGTGCAGTTCACGATGCTCGACTCGGCGAGCGCGACGATCGATCCGCTCGCCTACGGGTGGCTCGACGGCTGGCTCACCGAGGGGCAGGATCTCTTGCACGTGGTCACGATGCACCTCGCGCCCCTCGACCCGGTGGGCTCCCGCAACGGCGCATTCGCGAGCCGCGCCGAGGCGAACAAGCTCCTCACGATGCTCGCGGGCGGGCGCGTGGATCTCACGTTCTACGGCCACATCCACTCGTTCTATGCGTTCGAGAACGCGGGGATCCCCGCGTACATCTCGGGCGGCGGCGGCGCGATCCCCGAGCGGCTCGACGGCATCGGGCGCCATTTCGTGACGGTCGACGTCGAGCCCCCCGGCAAGGTAGCGCAGGTCGCCGTGGTTCGCGTGGATTGAACCGGATCGCCTCGCTGTCCGGGCCGATCGTCATCGCAGGCGACCTTCGCGCTGGCTCTCCGGGTCGTCCGTCCTCGTCGCGCCGCGGTCGTAGCCCTCGTCCGTCAGCCCCTTGCGGTAACCGAGATCGATGAGCCAGCGCAGGAGCCTCGGGAAAGCGCCGGCGCCGCTGCCGAGGAGGCGAATCATCGCCGCCTTCGCGCCGCCGTCCTCGTTGAGCGCGAGGTGCTGAGTCGCCAGCGCCATCAGATCGGGGACGGCGCCCGCGTCGGCGCCGGCGGAGCGTTGCCAGATCGTCGACCGCTGAAGGGCCTCGTTCGCCAGGAGCTCCGCGCGCGCCACGCGGAGGACGAGCGCGGCCTGCGGCGGTTTTCCGGCGAGGGCCATGGTCGACAGGAGCGCCGGCTCGTCGGTGACGTACGCCGTGCCGCTGACGTGGAGGACGTCGTCGCGCCCTGGAACCACGGCCGCGAGGGAGACCTCGTCGCACGTCACGACGTTGTGGAACGTATCGGTCCGCCGGTTTCCCCGGCGATCGGGGATGACGAGCGTCTCGTGGTCGAGGATCCGCAAGAAGCCCGGGAAATCTCCTCGCGGGCTCGTATCGCCCGAGCCCGCGGCGTCCCACGACGAGAGGACGGCGAAGGGGCTCGATGCGAGGAAGCGAGCGACGCTCGGATCGCCGAGGGGTCCGCCTTCCCTTTCGTGGCGCGCGCCATCACGCGGCGACGGCGGCTCGACGGCGGCGGCGGCGCGAGCGCGCGGTCCCTGCCAGAGGCGGGATCGGAGGATGCTCCTCGCGCAGTGCACGAAGGCCTCCTCGACGGTGACGACGATCCGGCCGCCGCGCCGCTCGGCCACGGAGCCGTTGAGCCGAAGGGTCTCGCCGATCCCCGGCACGAGGAAGACGAACGAGGCGCCGCTGCCGGACTTTGGCGCCGGGTGCCTCGCCGGTAGCTCGAACCGGACGCGCTTCGGCGACTCCACGTGCGCGAAGCCGCGGGCGCCTCCGACGAAGGTGCTGCGCCAGCCTCCCTGTTCGTCACGAAAACCGAAGCCGGCGATCGGAGCATTGGCGAGGACGCGCCGACATCCCTCGTCCAGGGCGCCGATCTGCTTCATGCGCACGGCCGGGATCGGGGCGCCGACGATCGCCTCGACCTGCTGCGCGGTCATCACCTTCCGCATCGAAGAGCCTCCGCGTTCCTGTCCGCCGAAGAGCGGTCTCGCGGGCTCCGGCACGGCCGCCGGAGCGCGCAGAGGAACCATCGCAGCCGGTGAACTTGACCGCATTCCGAAATGAGGACATTTTGTTTTGCAATCCGGCCATGGGTTCGAAGCGAAGGAGGCGTCCCGCGTCGCCCGTGGCATCAACGGCATCGCCGGCGACGGCATCGGCCTCGCCCTCCGCCGGCTCCACCACGAGAGGTTCGTCGGCCCCGCCCGCGTCGCCGTCGATCGGCTCCCCCGACTGGACCTTTCATGGCGACGTCCAGATCGCGAACGAGCCGCGCGCATCGGCGGCCGAGGCGATGGAGTCGCTCTCGCGTCGCTTCGCGCGCGAGGATCGTGGCCAGTGGCGAAGCACGCTCGCGCGGCCCGCCAACGCCGTCGGCCTGAGCATGCTCACCGGCGGGCTGGAGAGCGAGTTCCACAGCCATCGCGAGTCACAGCTGTTCTTCCTCGAGCGCGGTGAGGTCACGTGCGAGGCGTCGAACGCGCTGTGGATCGTCCCGCCGCGCTCGGCGCTGTGGATCCCCGCCGGAGTGCTCCACAAGATACGAGGGCGCGCGCCGCTCGAGGGCTACGGCGTCTTCATGGAGCCGGACGTGGCTCCGAGCCTGCCGGCCGAGTGCTGCGCCGTCTCGGTCACGCCGCTCTTTCGCGAGCTGCTCGTCCGTCTCGCGGCGCGCCCCGCGCTGTACGACCTCGACGGGCCGGATGCGCGGCTCGTGGCCGTCCTTTTCGACGAGCTGGCGGCGGCGACGATCGAGAAACATCGCCTGCCGATGCCGGCCGACCCGCGCCTCCGAAAGCTGGTCGATGCGATGGCGGAGAACCCCGCCGACGGCGCGACGATGGGCTCGTGGGCGCGCCGGATCGGCGTCGGCGAGCGGACCCTCAACCGGCTGCTCGTCCGGGAGACCGGCCTCAGCTTCGGTCGCTGGCGCCAGCAGCTCCACATCGTTCTGGCGCTCCAGCGGCTCTCGCGCGGAGCGAGCGTGCAGAGCGTCGCGAGCGACCTCGGCTACGAGAGCGCGAGCAGCTTCGTCACCATGTTCCGCAAGGCGCTCGGCGCGTCGCCGGCGCGGTACATGGCCCGTCGTCTCGGCCGGCTAACGCTGGACCAAGGAGCTCAGCCATGACTCGATGTCCCGCGTCGGCGGGTAGCTGTCTTGCTCTCGCTCGCGATCGTCGCCGATCGAAAATCTGAACATCGGGCACTCTTCATCCGGCGGAAAGACCTTCTTCTGCACGACGGCCCCGGTCCGCCTATCGAGCACGGTGGCCTCGGTCTCCTTGAACCGGATCGTCAGGTCGGCGAGCGGCTCGCCCCCGCGGTCCTTGTACCCGGTGCACGTCTTTCGGCCCTTGATCTCCGGGAGCCGGCGCGTGATGGCCACCAGATCGACGTCTTGCAGCAGGACCGCCTGGCCGAAGAGCTTCATGGAAGCCGTCTCGAGGAGGAGCACGCTGCTCAGATCGTTCTCCTGCTTCGGCTCGCCTTCGAAGAGGACCGGACCATTCTTGACCCGATCGAGCACCGACAGGACGGACATGGCGGCGTCGACCTGGCGCAGCTCGATGGAAGCTGCCTGTCCGGAGGGGAGCTCGATCTCGAGCTTCGCCTTGGGCCCTAGCAGGGTATCGCGGTACCTGGCGACTGGAACTCTCCCGAGCTGGCCCTCGACATTGTCGAGCTTGATGATGTCATAGATAGCGCTCTCGATACGCCCGCTCTTCTCCCCGACCTTCCACCGGGTGCCTTCCGGGAAGCCGTGGAAGGTGATCTGGTAAGTGCCCTCGAAGATGGCGACGTCGCCGTGGAGCGCATCGTCGGACTTGACGACGAATTTCCGCTCGTTCGACCACTCGAGCTCGAGCGGGCCGCGGAACGGTTTGGGGACCCGTGCGCCCCGCGAGGCGAGCATGGCGATGCTCACGAGCATGGCGATCGCGATGGCGACCCCGAGGAGGATGGCCGCGGACGTGCGTGTCGGCGCCGCTGCGGGGCGAGGCGCGGCGCCGGACGGGCCGGGCGAGACTGCGCGCTGCAGCTCGTTGTGTGTTCCGCAGTAACGGCACACGATCGTGCGGCTGCCCGGCGGAACCTCCAGCGGCGCGATGCATCGCTGGCAGTGGTAAACGTTGACGGGGCTCATCGGCAGCAAGCTCCCCCAGGAACGCGACGGCACGTGGACACTCCACGCGTGGGTTCCACGCTGGAGCTGAAAATGAAAAGTGAACAAGCGAAAATGAAAAGGACGAGGACGAGGACGAGCTCGTGGGCGATCCCTACATCATCGCCTCTTCCACGCCCAGGCTTCCCGCTGTTCTGCCTTGACAAATGCACAGTATCCCGCAAAAGTTCGACCTGGCGTGTGTCCACCTTGACAGGTGAGCAGTACTGCGCAAAAGTTCGACCGGGTACGCCTGCGCCCGCACGGAAAAGAGGAGATGACGATGCCCATGATCGGACGACAGTGCACGCGCGACGGCAGGACGGTCTGCCTTCGGATGAGTCAGACCGGGCTACCGGTGAATCAAGAGGAGCGCGGGCTCACGCTCGTGTACGGGTGGGCGAGCGAAGAGCGCCGCGCGCAGGGGATTCCCGCGTCGATCCAGGGAGTCGAGTTCCGCACCGACTCGGGCAAGGTCCTCGCGTTCGACTACTGCCCGTTTTGCGGCGAGAAGCTCGCGGGGAGCACGAACAGCGTCCGAGCGCCGGTCGCGCGGCGCACCGCTCCGGAAGCTCCCCGCGCCGAGTCGCAGCCGGCGGCGGCCGAGCGCACACAGCGGGCCGGGCGCGCGGTCGAGGCCGTGCCACCCACCCGTCCGAGCGCACCGGCGCGCACGCAAGCGGCGGCGGACTCGACGACGCTGAAGGTGCTTCGCGAGAAGCTCGGGCTCTCGCAGGCCGAGCTCGGCGAAAAGCTCGGCCTCGCGCGCAGCTCGGTCGCCAACTACGAAAACGGGCGGTCGCCTCTGTCGCAGCGGCTCCGCAAGTGGGTCGCAAAGCACGAAGCGAAGCTCAACGACGGGGGAAACGGCGCAGCCGGCCGCAGGAGCGCGGCCGCCTAGAGGCCCGTCCACCAGCCGTTCGAGAGGGCGAGCGCGATCCAGCCCTGCAGATTGGCGTGCAGCTGCGCTGCCTCCGCCGCCGTGCAGCCCTGCTCGACGGCGGCAAGGGCCTGCCCGAACGGCAGCTCCCGGCAGCGCTCGAGCAGGCGGGCGAACAGCGGATCCACCGAGGTCGTGGTCGTGCCGGCGGCGCTCCGGGCGAAGACCCACGCGCGGGTCGACGCGTGGCGACGCCTCGCGTCGAGGGGGCCCTCTCCCGGATCGCCTCCCGCGAGCCGCGAGAAGCGCGCGAGGTCCCAGTCCTCGTGGGTGAGCGTGAAGGACACAGCGAAGCGCAGCCGCGCCTCGGCCAGCGTGGCGAGCTCCTCCGGCGTCGGCCGCCAGAGGCCCTCGAACGGCGACTCGCAGGCGCGCCGCTCCGCCTCGTCCATGCGCAGCGCCTGGCGGACCATCGCGAGCGGCGCCCTGGAGAGCTCGATCCGCCGGCGCCACGCGTCGTCGTGCCCGCGCGCCGGGCGCCCCGGCGGGCGATCGAGGCGCGCGCCGTCAGGGCCGCGCAGCGCGCCGCGGAGCCGCTCGGCGAACCCGCGCGTGCTCTCGTCGATGTCGAAGTGACGGGGCGGGCGCGCCTCGAGGTGCAGCGCGGCCAGGTGATTGAAGTGCCAGCAGCCGATCGCCCGCGACACGCGCGGGAAGCTCGTCTGCAGGGCGGTGAACAGGCGCATCCAGTACTGGCGGTGATAGACAGCGAGCCGCTCCGCGGGCGCGAGGCCCCCGAGGCCGCCCTTCACCTGCGCCACGAGCCCCGCGGGATACCGCTCCTGCCGCTCCCGGAAGCGGCCCGCGCTCGAGTCGAGCGGCGCGCGGAGGACGGCGGTGAAGTCGCGCTGGAGCTCTCGCAGCCAGCCCGGAGGAGCCCCGCCCCTCGGGCTCATGAAGGCCGCACCCGCCGCGCCTTGCCGAGCTCGGCGAGCGCCACGTGCAAGGGCGGGATCTCCGCGTCCCACTCGAGGAGCGTCGGGAAAGGACCGCCCCGGCGCCATGCGTCTTCGTAAAGAGACCATACCTCGTCGCACACCGGGCGATCGTGCGTGTCGTGCCGCAAGCCGGAGGGCAATGTCTGGTGGCCCGCCAGGTGGACCTGCAGGACCCGGTGCCATGGCACGCTGTCGAGGTACTCGCGCGGATCGAACCCGTGATTGTCGCTGGAGACGAACACGTTGTTGAGATCCAGCATGGCCCAGCAGCCGGACTCCTCCACCACGCGGCGGTAGAACTCCCACTCAGGCAACACGTCGCGCTCCCAGGCGACATAGGAAGACAGGTTTTCGATCCCGAACGGGACGCCGAGCGCCTCCTGGACCTCGAACGCCCGGCCCGCGGCGTAGGGGATGAGCTCCGGATCGTAGGGCGCCGGCAGGAGGTCGTGGTGCGTGACGCCCTCGAACGCCGTCCAGCAGAGGTGATCCGTGAAATAGGGGATGCGGAGCTCCTGGATCAGATCCCTGAGGCGGGACAGGTAATCGCGATCGAGGGGGGCCTCGCCCAGCAGGTTGACGGAGACGCCGTGGGCGACGATCGGAGTCCGCTCGGCGATGCGCCGGAGCCGCTCCCGGGGCAGGGGAGACGCGCCGAGGTAGTTCTCCGCGATGATCTCGAAGAAGCCGAGCTCGGGCCTGGTCCGCTCGATCGCCTCGTAGTGCGGCGGGCGCAGCCCGAGGCCGAGCGCGTCTCGCGAGGGGGCCCGCGCTCCGCTCGCGAGGCCGCCGGCAGGGTCTCTCGGCGCGCCCATCGCCGGCTAGTTGCCCGGGTCGATCGGGTCTGCCGGCGGCAGCTGCTCGAAGCTCTCGCCTTCGGGCGTCAGGGTGCGCAGGTGGGCGATCAGCCGGTTTATCTCGGCGCGCGAGAGCAGGCGATAGGAGCCAGGCATGTTCGAGTAGGCCTGGCCCTCGGCGGTGGCGCCCTGGATCCCGAACGCGATGACGGATTGCAGGTACGCGTCCGAGCGACGTTCCCAGAAATCGGCGATGAAGGCGCTCACGTCCTCGCCGGGCGGCACCTGCACGTTGAACTTGCCTTCCGCGCCGGCGTGGCAGTGGTTGCACCTCGCGCCTGCGAACGCGGCGGGCCCGTCTCGCTCCTGGTCCTCGGCGGTCTCGACGCAGCTCCAGCCCGCGCAGCTGTTCACGGCGCGGCAGGCGTGCTCATAAATCTCGTTCCATGTCTGATAGACCATGCCGCGGCAGCTGTTCGTGCCGCCGCAGACCGCGTGGACCTGGACCACGCCGGGGCGCGCGGTGCCCACCAGCATGGCGGACTCGGCGCACCTCGCGGAGAACTCGTCGAGGGAGATCTGCCCGTCGCCGTCCGCGTCCATGAGGGCCAGCGCGTCGACCTGATCGGGCTGATCGGGCTGCGCGGCAGCGCTCCACACCAGCGTCTTGGCCGGCGCGTCGGCCCCGTCGCAGTCCGAGTCGATGGCATCGAAATTCCGGTCCTCGGCGCCGGGATGGACGGTGTTGTTGAAGTCGTCGCAGTCGCCCGCGCGCGGGGTCAAGCCGTCCCTGTCGTGGTCGCTGTCCTCGTCGTCCACGGGCTGGCCACCCGCGCCCGTCGCGCCGGAGCCGCCTGTCCCGACGGGCTCGTCGCCGCCTGCGCCGCCGGTCCCGGCGGGGGGCTCGGTGTCCACGGGTGATACGCCTTCGTCGTCGCCGCACGCGGGCGCGAAGGCGGCGAAGCTGGCGAGCGCCAGCGCGAACAACGTGGATCCCGGCGATGTCTTCATGGGAGTCGTCCTGTCTCCGAAGGGCCGCGCTGCGCGCGCGCCTGCCGGTCGTCCGGCGCGGGACGTATAGCCACGGCTGTGGCGCGCGGAACATGTGGCAAGTTGTCGCACGCACATCGCTCGACGCCCGCGGGCGGAACGAGGGCCGCCGGGTCTGACGGCGCGCGCCGCACGTCGCCCTCGCGCCCGGCCGCGCCACCTTCGGTCTCGGCGGCGTCTTCTGAGGAGCCGCGGCGCCGGCCGCGCGCCTCGGGCGGCGCTTCGGCCTGGCCCGGCCGCGGCAGGGGTGTAGCATCCGCGCGTGTTCATTCCGAGATCAGGTGCACGACGGCCCGCGCTCGCCGCGCTCCTCGCGCTCGCCGCGCTCCCGGGTTGCGGCGGCGCGGAGCGGCAGGAACCCCAGTTCGCCGATTCCCCCGCGGTCCCGCTCCCCGGGCCTCCGGGCAGCTCCTCCGGCGCGCCGCTGCTCGACGCGCCCGGCGGCGCGCCGGAAGAGCTGCCCGGCGTGGACACGGCCGAGCTCGTCCGCCGCGAGCGCGATACCTGGTGGCAGCTCGTCTCGCAGCTCTACGCGCCGTGCCCCGAACAGGCGGTGTCGCTCGCGCAGTGCGTCCGCGAGTCGCGCGCCTGCGCGGCCTGCGCGCCGGCCGCGCAGCTCCTCGCCGACAAGATCCGCGGCGGCGCGAGCGGCGCGGAGGCGCAGGCCGCGTACGGCGTGAGGTTCGGTCCGAACGTGAAGCAGATCGACCTCGCCGACTCGCCCTCTCGCGGGCCGGAGCGCGCGTCGATCCAGATCGTCGTGTGGTCGGACTTCGAGTGTCCTTCCTGCGGGCGCGCGGTCCCGCACCTCGACGAGGTGGTCGAGCGCCACGCGCCCCACGTCAGGCTGATCCACAAGGTGTATCCGCTGCGATCGCACCCGCACGCCGACGCCGCGGCGCGCGCGGCCATCGCGGCGCACCGCCAGGGCCGCTACTGGCCGATGGAGCGCCTCCTGTTCGAGAACCAGCAGCGGCTCGAGGAGAAGGACCTGCTCGGCTACGCGCAGAAGGTCGGCCTCGACATGGCCCGGTTCCGCGCCGACATGGCGGGCGAGCCCGCCGCCCGGGTGGTCGCGCGCGACAAGGCCGAGGCCGACCGCGCCGGGCTCTCGGGGACGCCGTTCATCGTCATCAACGGGCGGGAGTTCGATCTGGCGCTGTTCAGCCTGCAGGGCGAGCTCGACCGGTGGATCGAGACCGAGCTCGCGATCCTCGGAGGGCGCGAGGCGGCGCCCGGAGGCGGCACGCTTTGAGCGGCACTGCCGGGTCGCGCGCCTGGGGGGCGCGCTCGGTTGACGATTGACACCCTCCGCCAGGCACCACCGGGGCGACGGCGCGCCGCCGCCCCGGTGGTGCTCAGGCCGAGATCGGCTAGCTGGGCCGGTTCTTCTCGGACATCTGGCCGCCGCCAGCGCTCGTCCCCTGCGAGGGCCCGCCGCTCTTGATCTCGACCGAGCGGCCGCGCTGCTGCTGCTGCGGCAGCTTCAGACAGACCTCGAGGACGCCGTTCTCGAACCTCGCGTCCACGTCGTCGGCCTGCACGCCCTCGGGCAGCGGGATGGCGCGCGTGAACGACCCGTAGCTGCGCTCGGTGTAGCTCACCCCCTCGCGCTGCTCCTGCTGCTCCTGCCGGCGCTCGCCCTCGATGATCAGGGTGTCGTCGCGGAGCTCCACCCGGATGTCGTCCTTGGTGACGCCGGGGAGATCGGCCTTGACCACGAGCTGACCGTTGCGCTCGCCCAGCTCGATGCGCGGCGACCAGAGGCCGCCCCCGAGGGACGAGAGACCCCGGCCGCCACCAGGCTCACCCATCGCGCGGCCCTGCCTGAACGGCGAGAGCAACCCTCCGAAGCCGAAGTCGTCGAACATGCGATCCATGTCCTCCATCATCCGGCTCATCATCGCGAACGGGTTGAAGACGCCGCCTGCCGCGGCGTACCGCCCCATCTGGCCGCCGCCCTGCTGACGCTGCAGCCCGGTGGACTGACCGCCGGCCCCCTGGGAAGGGGTCTGACCTGTCGCCTGGCTGCCGGGCTTGCCTTGCTGCGACTTGCTCACGGACACGTCCTGGCCTGTCGGCTGACGCTGCTGTTCCGCCATAAGAACCTCCTCTCTTGCGAACGTTGCCGACGTCGGACTTGCAAGTGTGGTGCCGTGTCGCGAGCGTGAACCAACGTAGATGACGTGGCCTGTCGACGCCGCGCCCGCTGGCCGTGTCCGCCGTGGCGCGCCGCGCAGGCCGGCGCGGAGCGCCACACGGGCGCGCCGTCCTCGGCAGAGCGCGCCGGGGCCGAGCGCGCGCAGGCGCCGCTGCGCCCGGGAGCCCGGTGGGATCGCTCACCGCCACCCCGCCAGGATCTCCTCGAAGCGGTCCAGACTGCACGGCTTCTGCAGCACCGGATGGCTGAGATCGGACTCGCGCAACCCAGCTTTGCCATATCCGGTCAGGAAGACGAACGGGATGCCTCGCTCGCTCAGGATGTCGGCCACCGGATAGACCTTCTCGCCGGCGATGTTGACGTCCAGGCTCGCCCCGTCGATCTCGGCCGCGCGGGCCAGGCGCGTCGCGTCCTTCATGTTCAGCGCCGGGCCGATCACCACACAGCCGAGGTCGGTCAGGGCGTCTTCGAGGGACGAGGCGATCATGGGCTCGTCCTCGACGATGAGGACACGCAGCCCCTCCAGCCCACGTTCGCCTCCTGGGACCGGCTTCATCCTACGCCCACGCGCTCGAAGGGCAGATCCATCACGCAATGTACGCCGCCAGGCAGGTAGTCGAGGCGCACCTCCGTGGCGAGCTGGCGGCCGAGATCGCGCTCGATCAGGCGTGAGCCGAAGCCCTTGCGGCGCGGCGGCCGGACAGGCGGCCCGCCCGTCTCCTGCCATTCCAGGTGGAGCAGGCGCCCGTGCGCCTGGGTGATCACGTCCCATGTGACCGCGACGCGGCCGGACGGCTGCGATAGCGCTCCGTACTTGGTCGCGTTGCTCGCCAGCTCGTGAAAGACCATGCCGAGCGTCACCGCCGCCTCCGGGAGGAGGCGGACGTCCTGGCCCACCAGGCGGACGCGCTCGGCGTCGCCGCTGGCGTGCGGCGCCAGCTCGGCGCGGACGACGTCGTGGAGGTCGGCGCCCTGCCACGCCGTCTGGTTCAGGAGGTTGTGGGTCTGGGACAGGGCGAGCAACCGGGCGAGGAAGGCGCTCGTGAAGGCCTTGGGCGAGTCCGCCATGCGGAGCGTCTGCACGGCGATCGCCTGGACGATCGCCAGCGTGTTCTTCACCCGGTGGTTCAGCTCGTTCATCAGGAGCTTCTGGCGCTCCTCCGCCTGCTTGCGCTCGGTCACGTCGAGGAAGAACGCCACCCCCTGGCTCTCCGACCCCTCGAACCGCGCGCCGCCGATCACCACCGGGACGCGGCCGCCGTCCTTTCGGAAATACTCCTTCTCCAGCGGCCCGAACTCACCCGTCACGCGGACCTGCTCGAGCGTCCGCCGGGTCGCCTCCTTGAACTCCGGCGGCGTGAGATCTGCCCAGCGGATGTTCCCCGAGGTCAGATCTTCACGGCTGTAGCCGAGCATGCACAGGAGCGCGTCGTTCGCGTCGATGACCCTGCCGTCGAGGTCCCAGACGGCGATCCCGATGATGTTGGAGTCCACGAGGCGCCGGATGCGCGCCTCTCTCTCCCGCAGCGCCAGCTCCGCCCGCCTGCGCTCGCCGTTCTCCTGCTGGAGCTGGGTGTAGAGGCGCGCGTTCTCCAGCGAGATGGCGGACTGGGAGGCCAGGAGCTCCAGCACCTCGATCCGATCCGCGGTGAAGGCGCGCGGGGTCAGGTTGTTCTCCAGATAGAGCACGCCGACGAGCGCGCCCTGCTTCACCAGGGGGAGGCAGAGCACGGAGCGGGGGCGCCGCCCGCGCACGTAGGCGTCTTCCGAGTACAGGTTGGGCACGGCGGCGTCGTCCAGGATCACGCTCTCTCGCGTGCGGATGACGTACTGGAGGATGGCGGTGGGGAGATCGCTCGAGGTGACGGGCGTCTGGCGAAGGGTGACCTCGACCCGGCCGCGCCGGGTGACGACCTCGGCCTCGACGTCGTGCGCGGCGTGCGAGCCACAGGACGCGCGGATCAGCAGCCCCCGCTCGGCGCCCGCGTGCTCGACCGCGATCGTCAGCAGGGCCTCGATCACCCGGTCGAGGTTCAGCTCGCCAGAGACCGCCTGCGAGGCCCTGAGCATGGTCATGAAGTCGAGCCCCGGGCGAGCGCCGTGACCCACGGCGGCGCCGCGGACGTCGGCGCCCCCGTCCCGCGCGAGGTCGGTCCGCCTGCGCAGCGCCTCCGGCCCGAGCGCGTGCGGAAAGTCCCTCTCGAGGCGCAGCATCGGCCGCACGGCGCCCCAGCGCGCATAGAGCCTGTGCGCCTCGGTCATGTAGGCGCGCGCGACGAACGCCCTGCCCAGGTCGAGGTAGTGTCGAGCGCAGAGCTCGTTGGCCAGCGCCTCGTCGTGCAGGAAATGGCCCTCCCGCGCGGCCGCGATCCCCTGATCGTAGAGGGCGCCCGCGCCCTCTCGGCGCTCGCTCCGGGCGACCTCGGCCTTCAGGATCAAGCTGCGGTGGCGGTGGCTCTCCGGGCCGAGCGCCGCCCACGACTCCACCTTGCGCGCGCACTCCGCGAGCCTCGCGAGGTACGCCGCCCTGAGCGCGGGGGCGGCGGCGCCCGCGGCCCGCGAGAAGGCCAGCCCGCCGTAGAAGTGATAACAAGGGCTCGCGTGCCACGCGGCGAGCATGCCGAGGCGGGCCGGATCGGTCGAGCCCCAGATCTCGGCCACCTCCTCGTACGCGCCCTGGAACACGCCGGCGTGGACCTTGAAGACGTTCACGAAGTAGAGCGACGCCCGGTTGTCGATGCTGCGGGCGGCCTCGGTGACCGCGTCGATGTCGACCCACGCCCCGCGCTTCCAGTCGCCCTCGTCCGGCGTGCTCAGGTACTCGCAGAGCTGCCCGACGGCCCCGACGATCCACGTGATCGCGTTGAACTTGTCGAGCTTGCAGAGCGGCAGATACTGCCTCGCCTCCTCGATGACGTCGTGGAGGTGCTCCCCCCGGAGGAGGCCGTTCATGCTCGCGTTGCACGCGTTGTAGAAGGCCCAGATGTACTGCCCCGTCTCCATGCCGGCGTGGACGCCCTTGCGCAGGGACGCCTTCGAGCTCTCGTAGGGATCCATCCAGTGCTGGACCCACGCTCCCCACATGTTGCACAGCATGGACTCGGACTTCGCGTCCGGGCGGCGCTCGTTCAGGCGGACCGCCGCCCGCCCGAACTCGTACCCCTTCTCGATGTCGAGCCTGGCGCACAGGAGCGTCCCGAAGTTCACGTAGGCGTAGATCGAGTTCCGCGAGATGCCATGGGCCAGCGAGTTCTGGAGCGCCTTCATCACCGTGATGCCGAAGTTGTTCGTGCCGAGCTGGTAGGTCGGCGAGAACATCTCCTGGAGCACGTCCTGCAGGGCGGCGATCTCGGGATCGTCGAGCGCGGGCAGATCGACGAGCGACGCGATCGGGCGGTCGCCGATCATCGCGATGGTCCGCTCCATCTCGGCCATGAGCGCGCCGTCGTCCGGATAAGGCGGCAGGTGGATGTCGTACGCCCCGAGCGCGGCGAGCCCCTCTTCCATGGCGGCGGGCAGATCGTTCTTCAGGATCTCCACGTTCATCTTCAGGCGGCGCACCTCCGTCTTGTGGAGGCGCCCCACCGCTCTTTCGAAGGTCCCCGAGAGGGTGGAGAGCGCGTCGTCGTGGCGTCCGCAGAGCGACTCCAGGAGCCCCTTCTTCGTGTGGTAGGTGAAGGTCAGCTCGTAGCTGGAGGTCCACGCGTCTCCGGGCAGCATGGAGATGCCATGTTCCAGGTACCTGAGGGCCGCGGTGAAGGCCGACGACTCCTGGGCGCGCCCGGCCGCCTGGAGGTTGAGCCTGGCCGATTCCATGCGCTCTTCCGGCGCGCGGATCAGATCGCCGGCGCTGTTCAGGTGATTGACGACGTCGAACAGATCGCGCCCCTCGTCGGAGCGCGGCTTGCCGAGCAGGAGCTTCCCGATCCGGTAGTGAAACGCCGGCCTGTCTCCCTCCGGGATCAGCGAATATGCGGCCTCCTGGATCTTGTCGTGCGCGAATCGAACCTGCTCGTCCGCGCTCACGATCAGGCCTTCGGCGACGGCGTGGTCGAGGCTCGCGTACGTCTCGTCGGGGGGCCGCTCGCTGACGGTGTTCAGGACATCCATCTCGAACGTGTTGCCGATCGCCGAGGCCAGCCGGAGCACCCGCTGCGTCGCCTGCGGCAGGCGCCGGATGGTCTCCGCCATGAGGCTCAGGACGTTATCGGTGCACTCCAGCCGCTCGATCTGGCGCAGGTCCCAGCGCCAGCCCGCCGGCGGATCGAAGACCAGCGCCTTCGTGTCGTAGAGGTGCCGCATGAACTGCTTCACGAAGAACGGGTTGCCCCCGGTCTTCTTCATGATCGCGCCCGCGAGCGCCTCTCCGCCGCCTGTCTGCAGGCTGTCGTTGATGAGCTCTGTCAGGTGCGCCAGGCCGAGGGGCGCGAGGACGATGTCGCGCGCCTCGAGGCCGCCCTTCGTGAGCTGCTCCAGCGCGACGAGGAAGGGGTGGGTCGGGCTCACCTCGTTGTCGCGGTAAGCGCCGCAGAAGAAGAGCGACTCCAGGTCCTCTCTCGCGAGGACGCTCGTGAGCAGGCTCAGGCTGGCCGAGTCCACCCACTGGAGATCGTCGAGGAAGAGGGCCAGCGGGTGGGCGTGCCGGGCGAAGACGGACACGAAGTTGTGGAAGTAGAGGATGAAGCGGTTCTGGGCCTCGACCGGGCCGAGCGCGGGGACGGGCGGCTGCTCGCCGAGGAGGTGCTCGAGCGACGGGAGGACGTCGCAGATCACCTGTCCGTTGGTCCCGAGCGCGCCCAGGATGGCGTCCCGCCACCGTGTGATCCGCTCCTCGCTCTCGGAGAGGAGCTGCCTGACGAGCGTGTCGAACGCGTGGACGATGGCGCTGTAGGGCGTGTCGCGGTTGACCTGATCGTACTTCCCGCTGATGTAATAGCCCTTCTCGCGCACCAGCGGCTTCAAGATCTCCTGGACGAGGGACGACTTGCCGATGCCCGAATAGCCCGAGACGAGGACGATCGTCCGCTTGCCCCGCAGCACGTCGTCGAACGCGCCGACGAGCTTCCGGATGTCTCCTTCGCGGCCGTAGAGCTTCTGGGGGAGCCGGAAGAGGTCTCTCCTGTCGTGGCGGCCAGGGCTGAACGCTCCTATCTGGCCGCCGCGCTGCCATCGCGCTCGGATCTCCTCCAGATCGGCCCTCAGCCCCTCGGCGCACTGGTAGCGGTCCTCGGCGTTCTTGCTGAGCAGCTTCATCGTGACGGCGGAGAGCGCGTCGGGCACCTCCGGGTCGATCTCCGAGGGGGCGACGGGCGTCACGGCGATGTGGGCGTGCATCAGCTCGAGGGGGTCGAGCGCCTCGAACGGCCTCCGCCCCGCGAGCATCTCGTAGAGGACGACGCCGAACGAGTACATGTCGGTGCGGTAGTCCACGCTCCGGTTCATGCGGCCGGTCTGCTCCGGCGATGTATAGGGGAGCACCTTCGAGAGGACGCGGCGGCAATAGATCTCCTCCTTCTCGCGCGTCACGATGGACTCCACGCCGAAGCCCGTGAGCTTCACCTGACCGTCCTCTCCGAGCAGGATGTTCGTAGGCCTCACGTCGCCATGGATGAGGCCATGACGATGGATGTCGGCCAGGGCCTCGGCCACGGGGATCAAGACGTCCAGCGACGCGCGGACGCCCAGCTTGCAGGCCGCCTTCGCGGACAGCGGGGCGCCCGGGAAAGCCTCGGTGACGAGCGCCAGGCCGTCCTCGTGCTCCTCGACGGCGTACACCTTGACGACCCTCTCCGAGTCGAGCTGCCGTATCGCGCGGTAGGCGTGCCTGAGGCGCATGACATCGCCGGCTCGGGCGTCATCGGTGTGCAGCATCCTGATCGCCACGTCGATGCCGTCGGCGTCCCGACGGGCTCGATACGTGGTGGAGCCCGGGCCCTCGCCGATCTTCGCGGTGACGTGATACCCCTTGAGCTGGGCTGTGCCTGGTCGCACCGAGGGCGCGCGCCCAGGCTCGACGGAGCGAGCCTCCTGGACAGCAGGTCGATTCCATGCCTCCGACGTGCTCCGCATCTCGGGGGCGTTTGAGCCCACGAGTTGCCATGTCAACTGGACGGCCGGGGCCGGCGGGGCCGCCCTCGGCGCCCGCTCACATCGCGTACCGCAGGATGATCTCGGTGAGCCCCGCCGCGAGCAGCAGCAAGAGCCCGCCCACGAAGCAGAACAGCGTGAACCGGTCGTCCCGCCACCGCTGCCGGAGCGGCACGATGTCCCGCTCCGGCAGCACGACGGCCCTCAGGGTCGCGTGGATCGGCAGCCCCCCCGGCCGCATCGCGACCGCCACGTTCGGCGGCTGCGCCAACCCCATGTTGATGAACCGCGTCACCCCCGCGCGGAGCCGGTCCCCCATGCCGGGCATCGCGCTGCCGATCGCCACCGCGCGGAGCCACGGCGCCCGCTCGAACGCGTTCGCCATCGCGATCACCCCGAACAGCTGCCGCAGCCGCGGCATCAGCGCCCGCACCTCGGCCAGGTGCTGGAACGCCCGCGTCCGCGCCTCGGGCGCGTCCTCCGAGCTCACCCGCGCGAGGCAGGTCGACTCCAGCCGCGCGTTCAGCCCCTCGAGCTCCTGGAGGATCCGCGGCCCGGCGTTGTCCGGGCTCGTCTCGAGCGGGAGCGTGAAGCCCCAGGGCTCCTCGCGCCCGCGCTCGGCGGTCCACTGGAACACCTCGGCGAAGCCCCAGAGCGTGTCGTAGCGCGACAGCACCACGTACGTCGGCACGTCGGCGTGCAGCGCCCGGCCGACCTCGACGAGGTACGCGCGGATGCGGTTCGCGTAGGCGTCGAGCCCCTGCTCGTCGAGCTCGACGAACTCCGCGATGCTCAGGACGAGCAGGATGCCGTCGATCGGCTCGCGCTCCCGCGCGCGGCGCAGCTCGTCGCAGAGCCGCGAGAGCTCGGCCGGCTCCCGCCGCGGGCCGAGCACCGACGCCTCCGGCTCGATGAAGAGCGCCTCCTTCGCCAGCCAGTACGAGCACCGCGCCCCGGGCACGCCGATCGGGAGCTGCCCGCCGCTCACGGGCCACGTCAGGTTCATCGAGCGGATCACCGTGGAGCGGCCCGACCCGGGCTCGCCGAGCACCAGGTAGCAGGGGACCGCGTAGATCCCCTGGTCGTTGCCCAGGTTCGCCTGCTCGACCAGCGTGTGGACGCTCGCCAGCTCGTAAACGAAGGAGCCGCTCATCGGACCCTTTGGGCGATCGTCCACGCGAGCGCGAGCGCGCCGGCGATCGCGACGAGCGACGCCAGCACCCGCCCGACGAGCACGGACCGCCAGAACGACTGGGTGGGGAGGTGCTGCACCGCGACGCCCTCGACCTGCACCGGCTTGAGCACCCCGCCCTTCCAGTCCCGATCCGGATCCACGCCGAGCTTGAGCGACAGCTCGCGGCGGATCCGCAGCAGATCGTCGGGGTTCTGCCCCGGCAGCCCGTAGCGCCCGCGGAAGCCGAGCCCGAGCACGCACGCGTACGTCGCCATCACCGGGAGCGGGCCCTTCCGGACGCGCTCGAGCCGCTCGAAGAACTCGACGCCCGCGTTGTTGGTCGTCCACCGCGACGCCTGGAGCGGGCGCTGCGCCCAGACCGGCCGCAGGTCCGGCAGCGACATCGCGAACTCGTCCGCGCACGCGGCGATCGCGAACATCCCGTCGTCGACCGACGCGATCGGCATCCCCTGCGCGAGCCTGGACCCCTTCAGCTCCTCGAGCAGCAGGTTCGCCTGCCGCAGCACGTGATCGGCCGGCGGCCGCCGCGGGGACTGGCGGAGCATGCAGAGCCAGAGGAGCATCTCCTCACCGAAGACGCCGATGGACGTTTCCACGCGGGCGCGAGCTTACGCCAGGCGCGCACCGACCGTCGACCCGGGCGCGCGTCCACCTCGCGCGCCGCGCGTAGGTCGACGGGTCGGTCCGCGCCGGTCCGCGCCGGATCCCGCGCCGCGCGCCGCGGGTGCACCGGAGCGTCGACATCCGGGGGGGGCCGTGCCTATGCTCCGGCCGCTTCTCGAGCCCCCTTCGAGAGCTGCCGGGGTCGCGCGAAGGCGGTCCCCTTGAGGAGAGGTCATGTCGGAGATCCAGAGCGTCATCGCGCGCGAAGTCATCGATTCGCGCGGCAACCCCACCGTCGAGGCCGAGGTCACCACGCTGAGCGGCACGGGCCGCGCGGCCGTGCCGAGCGGCGCGTCGACCGGCGAGCACGAGGCCGTCGAACTCAGGGACGGCGACAAGAAGCGCTTCCTCGGCAAGGGCGTGCTCACCGCGGTGAAGAACATCGAGACCGTCCTCGGTCCGGCCGTCCTCGGGATGGATGCGCTCGATCAGGCCGAGCTCGACAAGGTGCTCATCCAGGCCGACGGCTCCCCCAACAAGTCGAAGCTCGGCGCCAACGCCATCCTCGCCGTCTCGATGGCCGCCGCCCGCGCCGCCGCGGACACGGTCGACCTGCCGCTCTGGCGCTACCTCGGCGGCGCCGCGGCGCGCGTCCTTCCGACGCCGCTCATGAACATCCTGAACGGCGGCGTGCACGCCGACAACGGCCTCGAGATCCAGGAGTTCATGATCGTCCCCTACGGCGCCGAGTCGTTCGCCGAGGCGCTGCGCACGGGCGCCGAGATCTTCCACACCCTGAGGGGCCTGCTGAAGAAGGACGGCATGGTCACGGCCGTCGGCGACGAGGGCGGCTTCGCCCCGCGCCTGCCGTCGAACCGGGCGGCGCTCGAGTACGTCGTGCGCGCCATCGAGGCCGCCGGCCACCGCCCGGGCGAGGACGTCGGCGTCGCGCTCGACTCGGCGCTCAGCGAGTTCTACGACGCGAAGACCGAGCGGTACACCTTCGACAAGCAGCAGAAGACCCGCGAGGAGATCGTCGCCATCTACGACGAGCTCGCCAAGGCGTTCCCGATCGTGTCCATCGAGGATGGCGTCGCCGAGAACGACGAGAAGGGCTGGCGCCTGCTCACGGAGCGGCTCGGCAAGAAGGTCCAGCTCGTCGGCGACGACCTCTTCGTGACGAACCCCGCGCGCCTCGCGAAGGGCATCGAGGACGGCCTCGCCAACGCCATCCTCATCAAGCTGAACCAGATCGGCACGGTCACCGAGACGCTCGAGTGCATCCGCCAGGCGGCCGAGGGCGGCTACCGGTCGATCATCTCGCACCGCTCGGGCGAGACCGAGGACACGTTCATCGCCGACCTCGCGGTCGCGACGAACGCGGGCCAGATCAAGACCGGCTCCGCGTCCCGCTCGGATCGCGTCGCGAAGTACAACCAGCTGCTCCGGATCTCCTACGCGCTCGGCGACGGCCAGGTCTTCGCCGGCCGCGCGCCGTTCCGCCGCCCCGGGGCGAAGCGCTCCAGCTAGCTCCGCTCTACCCGGCCAGGAGTCCGGCCAGCGATGGCCGGGCTCCTGCGCGGGTCGCCGCGCCTTCGCGCTGGCGTTCCTTGCTTTATTTCCTGGGGGATCCCCCTGCGCTCCGCGCCCCGGCGCCCGTGGTCGAGCGGGCGAGACGCCCCGCGCGGCGCTGAGCGCGCCGTCGGGGTCGACCTTGCGGCGCTACCAGCGGTCGCGCCCACCACCGCCGCGGCCACCGCCGCGCCCGCCGCCGCCACCTCCACGGCCGCCGCCGCCGCCACCCCCGCGGAAGCCGCCACCGCCGCCGCCGCCGCCGGGGCCGCCGGTGCGCTCGCGCGCCTCGTTGACCGTCAGGGTACGGCCGTCGAGGTCCTTGCCGTGCAGCGCATTGATGGCCGCCTGCGCCTGGGCATCGCTCACCTCGACGAACCCGAACCCGCGCGACTGCCCGGTCATCCTGTCCGTCATCAACTGAATCGAGAGCACCTCGACGCCGGCCCCTTCGAACGCGGTGCGCAGGCTGTCTTCCGTCGAATGGAACGCCAGGTTCCCCACATAAAGCCGCTTGCTCATGTCTGCCGCCAATCCCGTTGCACGATCCCCGCTTCCCTCGCGGACGGCCCGGATCGTGCCGCGGGCCGCACGCGAAAACGCTCCCCGACGACCGGCCGTCACCCCACGTTCGGACGAGGCAACCACGTTGCAGCAGGCGGCCGGATCAGAGGTCGAGGACGAACGAGCCTTGAGGCGCTCCGGAAGCTACCGGCCGGCGGCGGGGTACGCAAGGTATTCCCCCAGGCTGGCCGCGTCTGCCTGTTCCTGACCGCCGCGGCGCGCGGCGCGTCGGACGGCGGCGGCGGCGCGCACCCCCGTTGGATACGGCGCGCGCCTCGTGCCGCGGTGCTCGGTGCGATGTGGACGAACGGGCTCCGGGCCTCCTCGCGCCGTTCGTGCTCGAAGTCCCGGCGAACCGGCCGTCAGACCGGCGTGGTACCCGGCCTGTCCGGAGCTCGCCTTGGAGGTCCGTCGCGCTCGCCCGCGGCGAGCCCGCCGCCGTGCAGCTCGCGGCGATCGGCCGCTTCCAGGACGGCCCCGGGCGCGGCGTCACGGCGCAGGTCGGGCAGGTCAGCTTGAGCGCCAGCGACCTCTTCGCCGCGTGGAGGCGGGCGAGCTCACGCGGCGGCGCGCGCGGCGGCCACCGCGGCGCGGGGCTGCACGACGCCGAAGCCCTGCCGCTCCGGCGCGATGCCGGGCAGCCCGCGCGCCGTCTTCATCAGGATGCGCCGGCATTGCTGCGGGGAAAGGCGCGGGTTCGCCTCGAGCATCTGCGCCACGACGCTGCTCACGATCGGCGCGGCGAAGCTCGTCCCGTCCACGTGTTTGTAATGGCCGGAGATCACCTTCTGGTCGCGCAGCTTGGCCGCCGCGAGCTGGCGCACGAGGTACGGCTCGCGGCCGGCGATGGCGTCGAGGTCCGGATCGACGCACGCGTGCTCGACGAGCAGCCGGGGTAGCTCCTCGTCCCGGGCGCGGTCGAGCAGCGAGAGGAGCTGCGCCTGCGCCGCGGTCGGCGTCCCCGGCAGGATGGGCGCCGCCAGCCAGATCGCCGGCGCGATGAGCTCCGGCTTCTGCAGCCCGTCGAGGGTGAGGCCGTACGAAGAGTGGTAATTCCACGTCTGCTCTCCTGCGCCGCCGTCGTCGAGCCCCCCGACGGCGATGACGCTCGGCGCGCTGGCCGGCGGCAGGACGCGGTGCCCCGGGTCGTGCCCTGCGTTGCCCGCGGCCGCCACGACAACGATGCCGTGCCGGGTCGCGTCGTCGGCGGCGCGCGACAGGCTCCCGGTCAGGTACGACTCCTCGTAATCGCCTCCGCAGGAGATGTTGAGCACACGGATTCCGTGCTGCTCGTGGTGCGCGATCACCCACTCGATGCCCCGCCGGATGTCGTCGTGGACGATGCGGTGGGCGAAGCCGACCTTGACCAGCACGAGGTTCGCCTCCCAGGCGAGGCCGCGGAAGCGCCCGTCGGAGAGCGCGCCGTTCCCGGCGGCGACCACCGAGGTCATCATGCCGTGCCACGACGAGGCGTCCCCGCGCTCGAGCGCCGAGGGGCCCGCCTCGGGCGCGAAGAGGTCGTGGTAGGCGAGGACGCGGTTCCTGGGCGTGGTGAGGTCCGGGTGGGCGTAAAAGCCGGAGTCGAGGAAGGCGATGGTGACGCCGCGGCCGGCGTAGCCGGGGTCCGCGTGCAACCGGTCCGCGATGGGCAGGATACGCCTGGGGTCGAGGTCGCTCGGAGGCATGGGTAGGACACTATTCCACCGTTTCGCCGCCTGGGCGTGCGGGAATTCCGCGCGAGCCCGCTCGCTCGTCCGACTGGCATGCTGAGCGCTGGGCTCTGCTCGTGAGCCCATCGCGCTTCACTCGATCTCCACGATCGAGCCGTCGGCGCGTGCCTCGAACACGCCGAGCGCGTCCTTGCCCGTGTCGATGTGTCCCATCGCGGCGAAGGCGCTCGGGCCGATCCGCGAGCGGTGCCGCCAGTGCATGTGACCCGCGACAACGAGCTTGGGCCGCAGCGAATCGACGACCAGCCGCGCGAGCTCACTGCCCACCTCCTCGGGGCGGTGCGCGCGGCGCATGCCCGCGAGCTCCGCTTCCTGCTCGGGCTCGATCGCTCCGCGCGGCCACTCGTGCAGCACGAGGATGTCGCAGCTGCCGTAGCTCGCGGCCTTCATCACCTCGTCTTCGGTGTAGTAAGCGAAGAGCTTCTTCTTCTGACTTTTGATCTCGCGCAGCGGCGGCCGCCAGGCGAGCGCGCCTTCCGAGTAGATGCCGCTCAGGCCCACCACCCTGAGGCCCGCGACCTCGACGCGACCGACGCGGCCGAGGTAGTAGCAGTTCGGCGCGATCTCGCCGCCTCTGGGGAACTGGTCGAGGAACCCGTAGGGCTCGTGGTTGCCGCCGATGAAGTAGATCGGCCACTCGAAGCTCGCCATGCCCTGGTCGAAGGCCCAGAAATCACCGAGATCCCGGTACTTCTGCGGGAGCGAGGCCGTGGCCAGATCGTCCTCGTGGCGGTGTGGCTCGAAGTCCCCGACCTGCAGCACGAAATCGATGTGACGGCGATGGCGGTGCTCCCAGGCGTCGAGCAGCTCGACCATGGAGTGCATGGCGCCATGCACGTCGCCGACGACGGCAACGAGGGTGGAAGATGTCATGCCCGTTCGCGCATTGTACAGGAACGCGGGTTCGACGGCTGTGCCCGCGCGCCTCGGCGTCGAGGACCCAAGCTGATCCGAGACCGCGCCCGTCGGCTGGGGACGCCCGCGCGAAGCCGCCCCGGAGCGGCGCAGGAGCCTGGCATCCATGGCCGGACTTCCGGCGCGCGGCGCTGGACGGGCCCGCGCTGCTCCGGCAGGCTCGGGCGCATGAGGTCGTTCATCGCGACGATGGTGTATGAGCTCCACCCGGACACGCCCCCGGAAGCGAGGAAGCTCCTCCGCGCGCACCTCGTCGGCAGGCGCTGGCAGGACAGGCACGAGGGCGCGGCGATGCCGTCGACCGCGGTCTGGATCCGCCGCTCCGCGGAGGACCACGAGACGACCGACGACCTGCACGCCGCGTGCGCGCGCGACCTCGGCGACGCGGCGGCCGCCGTGGCGCGGGCGGGGCGGCCGATCCAGGTGCTTCGCGCGTGGATCCAGGTGAGCGGCGCGGGGACGTACGGGCTCGTCACGGTGCCGAGGCCGGCGGACGGCTGAGCGCGCGCGGCGGAAAGCCGCGCTCTGCCGCGGCGCTTCGGATAGGCTTGGATGGCTCGAAGGGAGGCTTGGATGGCTCGAAGGCTGGGTACTGGCGCGGCGCTGCTCTCGCTGGTCGCGCTCGCGGTCGGCTGCGGGGGGCTCTCGACGGAGGAGGCGCAGCAGCGCTGTGCCCAGCTGCGCGGCGCGGTGCCGTCCTGCTCCACCGACGAGAGCCACGAGGCGTGCGTGCGCTGCTACGAGGAGTGCGGCGACGCCTGCGAGCCGTCGGGGGCGTGCCCGCAGACGTTCACCTGCGCAGAATGAGAGGGAGCCGCATGAGCAAGGAGAGGAAGAGCTCGCTGTTCGTCGCCGCCCTCGTCGCGGTCGCGGGCGCCGTGTCCGGCTGCGGCGGCTACGACGCGGAGAAGGCGAGGAAGGCGTGCGCCGAGCAGGTCGGCGAGGTCACCTCGCACGGGCTGGCCGCCTCATACGCCGACTGCATGGACTGTTACCAGGAGTGCGGTTCGCGCTGCGCCGTGCTCGAGAGCGCTCCGCCGCAGTTCGCCTGCCCTGGCCTGCTCTGACGGATCACCGCGCGCGCGCGAGCGTCGCGGGGAGGGGGCACCCCGACGAGGCGCCACGGGAGGGCCAGGCGCGCGGCCTCGCCCGTCGCCGGCGTCAGTTGACCTGGATGCCGCAGTTGAGGAACTCGATCGAGGTGTCGATCCGGAAGTGAGAGTCGGTCACGTGGCGCTCGGCGAAGAAGAAGTCGAGCTGATACGTCTTCCCGATCTCGAGCCCGAGGTCGTCGAGGTCGACGACCTCGGTCTGCTCGACGTGGATGCCCCCGAGGTCGACCACCTTCTTCCCGTTGATGTACGTGAAGACGTCGTCGTCGCCGGCGAACGTGAACTGCTCGCCGCCCTTGTACTGGAAGCCCATGTGCATCTCGAAGGTGAAATGGTAGTTGTGCGGCCGCCCCTCGTTGCCGAACAGCGCCTCGTCGATCGGGAAGAACGCCCGGTTGTTGTACGTCCACACGCCGTCGCCTTCGGGGTCCTCGAACTGCAGCGTGAGGTTCATCGGCATGTTCACGCCCTCGGTGTCGCGGAACCACACGTCGAAGTTCTCCTTGCCGGTCGTGGTCGTGGTGCCCTCGGCCCCGCCGGCATAGACGGGCTTCAGGTCCTCTCCGAGGGTGTCCGTGACGATCATGTGATCGTCGCAGTTGACGCACTTGCCCTCGTCCTGCGGCTCCATGTCGGGGTGCGCCTCCAAGAAGTCGCGCACCCGGCCGGTGAACTTGCCGTCGCACGATTTGCCGGTTCCCTGGTCCCCCTCGGGGTTCCCGCCGACACCGCTGCTGCCGACGCTGGGATTGACCGAGCCGAAGCTGTCATCGTAGCCGCCCGTCCCGCTGGGCCCGCCGGTGGTCCCGCCGGGCCCGCCCGCGCCCTGCCCCTGCGATGACGTGTCGCCCCCGCTGCTGCTGCTCCCCTGATTCTCCGCGCTACAACCACCCAGCACGCCCACAAGCGCAAGCGCCGCCACGCACCCAGCCGTCTTTTTCATCGCCAACCTCGTTTTAAGATGCCGTCCCAAGACCCCGCCGGTAAATTAGCATGATAGTGTCCCCCCGGCGTGCTGACGTGGCGCGTTATCTGGTGGAATTGCACCCGGCAAATGGGCCTATTGTTTTGATGGTGCTGGGATTTTCTTTTGATGGTGTTCGCTGGGCGAATCATGGCGCGCAAGCGCGCCGGGAGCAGGGAGCACGTCAATTCGGTGATATCGACGCTTCGGCCACCCGGCGGCCGCCGGCCGACTCCCGAGCTGACGCCCAGCGGCCGACTGCCGAGCTGACGGTCACAACCATGTTCCCCTCTGCTGCGCCGGCGGCCCTCGCCCCGCCGCGCGAGGCGTCTTTCGTGGCGGTGCGATCTCCTGCCGCGTCGTTTCGGCCACGGCGCGGGCCGCGCGTGGCTTGGGCCACGCCGCCGGGGCCGCCGCGCCGGCACGAGGGGCTCGACTTCCGGGCACGCTCGGGTTACGCGAGGTCCGCTCGTCACGGACACGGAAGAGACGCAGGTGCGCGGTGGATCACGAGACGCGGAGCGATACCGAGCCCGGCTCCAGCGCCGCTGAGGCGCGGGAGGCTCGCCACGCCGCCGAGGCGAGCCCGGTGCCCGTCCCGTGGGCGGAGCCGGAGCCGCCGCCCCGGCGATCGACCGGCCCCGGCGAGGCGACCTGTCCTGTCTGCCTCGAGCGCATCGCCGCCGGGGTCGCCCTCTGCCCCGAGTGCGGGGAGCCGGCCGACGCGCCCAGGCGGCCGGCGACGGCGCCTTCGATCCCCGATGCCCCCAAGGACGCGAGCTGGCTCGCCCTCCACTGGCGCCCGCTCGTCACGATCGGCGCGATCCTGGGGCTCATCAGCACCGGCGGCGCGCTCCGTTACCTGGCGCCCCACCGGTTCGCGCCGTCCCGGGCCGCGTCGCCGGTCGCTCCCCCGGTCCCGGTGTGCGGGGCGCCGTGCTGGAGCGGCGAGTCGTGCCAGCTCGGCCGCTGCGTCTGGCAGCGCCCGAACGACGTCGGCCACCTGGCCGAGGCGCCCTCGATCGCCGGGCCCTTCTCGCTCCCCAAGGACGCGCTCGACGCGCTCCCGCTCGACCGCGACCGCTTCGTTGTCGCGCTCTCCGCCGGCCTGGAGGTGCGCAGCTCCCGGACCGGCCAGGCGCTGAGCCTCGTCTCCGAGGCGCCCCACGTCCGGCGCCTGCACCGCGTGGGCGACGTGGTCTACGCGACCGCGTCCTCGCGCATCTACGTGGTCGACGCCGCCACGACGCGGCTGCTCAAGACGATCGAGCTCGGCGAGGCCGTGGGTGACATCCAGGTCGGCGCCTCGGGCCGGCGCGCGCTCGCCTCGCTGCCGGCGGCGCACGCGGTGGCGATCCTCGCGACCGAGTACCACGCCGAGATCGAGCGCATCCAGTTCGGCGACGACGCCGTGGGCCCCGTGGCCGTGGACGACAGCGGCAGCCGGGCGATCACGACGACGGGCCAGGTCCCGCTGCCCGGCCAGCGCGAGCCGTCGGGCGGCGTCGCCTATCCGTTCGACCCGAGCCGGCTCGGCTCGGAGCAGGATCGCGTGCGCACCTCGATGGTGGGCAATCCGGCCAGCGCGCTCATGATCCCCGACGGCTCGGCGGGCTTCGTGGCCCTCCGGGCCGAGAACACGCTGGTGCCGCTCACCTGGCTCCCGTCGGGCGCGGTCCGGCAGGAGGCGCGCATCACGACGTGCCGGGAGCCGGAGCAGATCGCGCTCGTCCGGAGCGACCGGCGCGCGATCGTGCGGTGCAACGAGGGGCGGGCGATCCAGGTCTTCGATCTGTCGAAGCGCGAGCTGCTCCGCGCCGTCACGTTCCCCGGCCGCGCGCTCGACATGGCCGTCGCTCCCGACGGGGCGCAGGCGGTCGTCGCGCTGAGCGGCGACGGGGCGGGCTCGGTGGCCCTTGTCGATCTGAAGAGCTACGCGGCGAAGGTCCACCCGCTCGGCGGCGAGCCGACGCGGGTGCGGCTCGCCCCGGACGGCGGCTCGGCGCTCGCGCTCGGCGATCGCGCCAAGGTCGCATGGGTGCTGCAATGAGCGAGCGTCGCGTCCCGTGCCCGAGATGCGGCGCGCGGATCGTCGAGGGGGCGCGCAAGTGCCGCGCCTGCAAGGGGTGGCTCGGCGAGCGCCACCGCGGCTCCGTGGGGTCGCTCTCCGGCCGCGAGCCGCGCCTGGCGCGGGCCGCGGTGACCGTCGCGAGCGGCGTCGCGGCCGTGATCATCGCCACCCTGACCAGCCTGAAGTCGCCCGTCGGCGAGGCGCCCCCGCTGACCGCGCTCGCGCCGGAGGGCGCCGCCTCGCGCGCCGCGCGCGACACGGCGGACGACGCGCCGGACCCCGCGGCGTTCGGCCCCGACGCCGCCGAGCCCGCGCCGCCCCCGGCGGAGCCGAAGGGCCCCTGGCGCGCCCGCGAGTTCCGGATCGGGGACGTGCACCCGCTCGACGTGGTCTTCAACCCGAGCGGCGCGTCGATCTACGTCAGCGCCGACGACGCCTCGCTGCGCGAGTACAAGCTCCAGAGCGGCGAGCTCATCCACAAGGCGTCGATGCCGGCGCAGGGCGACCACATCCGGCTCCTGTTCGACCGCTACGTCGCGGTGCTGCGGCACCAGGACGCCGCGCGGATCCCGGTGATGGACACGACCGCGTGGGATCGCGATCCGGTCCTGCTCGACGTCGGCCGGACGCCGGGCGACATCGTGGCGCTGCCGGACGGCAGGACGGTGGTCGCGGCGACGACGGACACGAAGCGCGTGACGAAGTTCGAGCTGCCGACGGGGGTGCGGCTCGCGAACATCACGCTCCCGCACGCCACGGGGCAGCTGTTCCTCGTGCAGGCCGAGGGGCGCCCCTACATCGCGGCGCTCGGCGCGCTGACGCACGCGGGCCGGCCGGCGGGCGCGTGGATCGACCTGTTCGACCCGAGCGAGTCGCCGTTCGGCGCGACCCGGCGGAGCATCGCGGTCGGGCGCGAGCCGCGCGAGGGCGACATCACGCGGGACGGCGGCGCCGTGTTCTTCCCGGATCGGCTGTCCAACACGGCGATCCTGCTGAGCGTCGCCGGGGTGACCGAGACGAGGAAGACGCCCGTCGGCGTCGGGCCGACCGCGGGCTTCTTGCTCGATGAGGACCGGTACGGCATCACGCTCAACGCCGAGGCGCGGACCGCGAGCGTCATCGACCTGTCGACGATGCAGGTGAAGAGCACGCTCCCGCTCCGCGGGGTGCCGCTGACGGGCGTGACGTCGCCCGACCGGAAGACGCTCTTCGTGGCGCTCGGCGGGACCCAGTGGCCGCCGGTCGGCAGCGGCGTCGCGGTCATCGCGGGCGACCCGCCGAGGGTCGTCGCGTCGCTGCCCACGGGCAAGGGCGCGTGCGCCGTGGCGGTCTCGAAGGACGGCGCGCGGGCGGTGGTCGCGTCGTACTGGGATCGGTCGATCACGGTGCTCGAGCGGTGAGGCCCGGCCGCGGCGGCGGATCGGCGCTCCGCGCATCGCTCGCCCGCGGCTCGTCTTGATGGCCGGCAGGTTTCTCCGAGGTTCCGCGGCGCGCAGGTAACGACATCTCCGGCGAACAGAGGTGTCGAACAGGCGCCATCATTTCGTCCCTGTCATCTTTGCGAAACCTCTCTGCGCAGAGAGTGGGAGCAGGCTCAGCAGAGCCGACGGCAGTTCCGAAGGCCGTCTCGTTGCGTCGGCGACGAGGCCACAGCGGTTGTCCTGAAGCCCAACCCCCCTGCGCTGCCCATGACCAACAAGCATCCATGTCGTCCGTTGTTCCGTGTGTTCTTCGGCGCGAGCCTCCTTTGCCTGCCCGCGTTTCAGGCGTCGGCTCAGCCCGCGACGGAGCCCGCCGCCGCGGAGCCGCCGGCGGACAAGCCCAAGCCGCCTCCGTATTCGTTGCCGTTTCAGCTCCGTCCGGTGGTCGCCGTGTCCGTCGTGCGCTCCGACACCGCGATCGCCTTCTACAGGGCTCCTTCCGCGAGCTCCTCCGGCTCGACCGTCGCGTCCACGCTGCTCTTCAGCTACAAGGTGACCGACGATCTGGCCCCGCTCGTGCGGCTCGGCGTCGTCTCGAACTCCCCGCCTGCGGGCGACTCGGGCTTCGGGTTCATGAACCCTGTCGTCGGCGCCACCTACGCGCTGAAGCTCACGCCGGAGCTGCGACTCGCCCTGTTCCTTGGCCTCACGGTGCCCGTGGGCTCCGGCGGCGGCAACACGCCGAGCCCGGAGATGGGCCCCGCGAGGACGGCCGGGATCCACGCCCGCTCGGCGATGGATAACGCGATGTTCGCCGTCAACGACCTCACGGTCTTCCCGGGCGTCGGGTTCGCCTATGTCGCGCACGGCTTCACCGCGCAGGTCGAGGCCACGGTGCTCCAGCTCCTGCGGGTCCGCGGGGAGGACGCGCAGCCGGACTCGTCGAAGACGAACTTCACCGCCGGCGTGCACCTCGGCTACTTCGTCGTCCCGATGCTGTCGATCGGCGCCGAGCTCCGGCACCAGCGCTGGCTCTCGACGCCGGTCTCCGTGCAGAAGGACGCCTCCCGCGCGACGCGCGAGACGACGACGGTGGCCGTGGGGCCGCGCGGCCACTTCAAGCTGGGAGAGAAGATGTGGTTGCGCCCCGGGGTCGCGTTCGCGATGGGGCTCGATGATCCGATGAAGGCGTCAGAGCACAAGATCTTGCAGATCGACGTGCCGTTCGCCTTCTAGATTCCCGATCCTGATCCGACCATCGACCCAGGCTGGCTCGCCCGTCCGGTGCGACCGGCGGCCCGAGCAGCCGAGCGATCGCTTCGTGAATCCCCTCCTGCAGTCGCCGTCCGTCCAGGGGCGGGCGCAGCGGGATCCTCGTGGTATCGATAGTATATCGATACGGGAGGGGTCTGACGATGTCACGATCGCGGGAGCACGGGGCGGGCGGCGCGGTGTCCGGCGGGAGCCGTGTGTGCGCGCCGGTTGTGTGGCTGAGCCCCCTCGAGGCGGCACACGGGCTCGGCAGCTCCGGGGTCGCCGACGATCCCGATGTTCCGCCCGGCCGACCGGCGCCAGCGATTCGAGGCGTGTCGTCCTCGTGAGGCTGCCCAGGGAGATGGGCGCTCCCTCCCCGTACACGATCACCGGGACCCTCCACGAGGGCGGAAGAACCCGCCTGCTTCGCGCGGTCCGGAGCGCCGATGGCCGCCCGGTGATCTTGAAGGTCATCGACCCGAGGAGCGGTTGCTCGCAGGACATCGAGCGACTCCGGCGCGAGTACATGATGGGCAAGGCTCTCCGCCACGAGGCCTTCGTCGAACCGCTCGCCCTCGAGACGTTCGAGGGGCTGCCGGCGCTCGTGATGGAGGATTTCGGCGGCGAGTCGCTCGATCACCTCATCCTCCTCGACGCGCCCATGAGCGCCGGGCGGTTCCTCGATCTCGCGGTGCGTCTCGTCACCTGCGTGGCGGAGCTCCACCAGCGGGACGTCCTCCACAAGGATCTCAAGCCCCAGAACATCCTCGTCAACGCGACGACGGGCGAGGTGAAGCTCGCCGACTTCGGCCTTGCCTCCCGCCTCCCCCGCGAGCAGCCCCCGGTGGGGACTCCCCGGCTCATCGAAGGCTCCTTGCCGTACCTGTCTCCGGAGCAGACGGGGCGAATGAATAGGGCGATCGACGGCCGCGCAGACCTCTATGCGGTCGGCGTCACCTTCTACCAGATGCTCACGGGGCGCCTGCCGTTCGAGGCGCGGGATCCGCTCGAGTGGGTGCACTGCCACGTCGCCCTCGCCCCGCCGCCGCCCTCCGCGGTCGTCCCCGGGGTGCCCGAGGTCCTCTCGGCGATCGTCGTGAAGCTCCTCGCCAAGATGGCGGAGGATCGCTACCAGACCGCCCGCGGCCTCAGGCACGACCTCGATCGGTGCCTCTCGCAGCACCGGGCGTGTGGCAGGATCGAGCCGTTCTCCCTGGGCGAGCGCGACATCTCCGGCCGGGTCCAGCTCCCGCAGAAGCTCTATGGCCGCGAGCGCGAGGTGAGCGCCTTGCGGCGCACGTTCGAGCGCGTCGTGGACACGGGAGTCCCCGAGCTCGTCCTGGTCTCCGGCTATTCCGGCAGCGGAAAGTCGGCCCTCGTTCACGAGCTCTACAGATCGATCGTCCGGGAACGGGCCCTGTTTCTCTCGGGGAAGTTCGAACGATCCAGGCGCGGCGTCCCTCACTTCACGCTCGTCCAGGCCTTCCGGGACGTCGTATGCGAGATCCTCGCCGAGCCCGAGGATCGGATCGCGGCGCTCCGGCAGCGGCTGCTCGACGCGCTCGGGCCCAACGGACAGCTCATCGTGGACGTCATCCCGCAGGTCGAGCTCGTCATCGGCCGGCAACCGCAGGTCCCTGAGCTCCCGCTGGCCGAGGCGCAGCACCGGTTCCGCGTCGTGTTCCGGAGGTTCATCGGGGCGTTCGCCCGGAAGGAGCACCCGCTCGTGCTCTTCCTCGACGATCTCCAGTGGACCAACCCCGCGAGCCTCGGGCTCCTTCATGATCTGATGACCCACCCCGAGGCGCGCCACCTCCTCTTCGTCGGCGCGTACCGCGACAACGAGGTGACGCCCTCGCACCCGCTCATGATGGCGCTCGACAAGGTGCGAAAGGACGGCGCGCGCGTCTCGGACATCGTGCTCGGCCCGCTCTCCCGGGAGCACCTCGGCGCGCTCGTCGGCGACGCGCTCCGCTGCCGCAGCGAGGACGCCGCGCAGCTCTCGGCCCTCGTCCACGAGAAGACGGCCGGCAACCCCTTCTTCGCGATCCAGTTCCTCACCGCGCTGCACGAGGAGCGGCTCATCGAGCTCGACGAGCGCGCCGAGCGCTTCCGGTGGGACGTCGCGAAGATCCGCGACAAGGGCTTCACGGACAACGTGATCGACCTGATGGTCGGCAAGCTCGTGCGGCTCCCTCCGGGCGCCCAGGAGGCGCTGAAGCACCTCGCCTGTCTCGGGAGCGCCGCCGGCGTCGACCTCCTCGCGATGGTCCGCGGCAGCTCGGTGGAGGAGACACACGCGGACCTCTGGGATGCCGTCCGCGCGGGGCTGGTCCTGCGCAGGGGCGCCTCGTACAGGTTCGTCCATGACCGGGTCCAGGAGGCCGCCTATTCGCTCATCCCCGAAGGCGAGCGGCCGGCGGTGCACCTCGGGATCGGCCGGCTGCTCGCGTCGCGCGCGGCGCCGGAGGCGCTCGAGGAGAAGATCTTCGAGATCGTCAATCAGCTCGACCGAGGCGCTCCGCTGATCACATCACGGGCGGAGCGCGAGCGGGTGGCTGAGCTCAACCTCATCGCGGGCAAGCGCGCCAGGGGGTCGAACGCCTGCGTCCTGGCGCTGAGGTATCTGGCCGTCGGCAGGGCGCTGCTCCCGGAGGATGGCTGGGAGCGACGGTACGAGCTCACCTTCGAGCTCGAGCTCCATCGGGCCGAGTGCGAGTACCTCACCGGCGATCTCTCGGCGGCCGAGGAGCGGCTCTCGGCGCTCTCGCGCCGCGCCGCGAGCCTCGTCGATCTGGCCGCCGTCACGTGCGTGCGCCTCGGCCTCTACACGACCATGGACCGCAGCGATCGCGGCGTCGACGTGGGCCTCGACTACCTCCGCCGCGTCGGCGTCACGTGGTCGCCGCACCCCACGGACGAGGAGGTACGGAAGGAATACGAGCGCGTCTGGGAGCTGCTCGGGAGCCGTTCGGTCGAGGACCTCATCGACTCACCCCAGATGACGGACCCGGAGTGCCGCGCGACCCTCGATGTCCTGACCCACGCGCAGTCGCCGGCGCTGTTCACCGACGCGAACCTGAATTGCCTCGTCGTGACGCGAATGACGACCCTCTGCCTCGAGCGCGGCAACTGCGATGCATCGTGCATCGCCTACACCTGGTTCGTCGTGCAGCGGGCGCGGTTCGGCCTCGAGGTCGACATCGTCACCGCGCAGCTCAGGCTCATCCGGGCCCTCCGGGGCCTCTTGCCCGATCTCTCCTCGTTCAGCGACGCCGACTTCGACGAGCGCCGGTTCGAGCGGCGCCTGGAGGGCGATCCGCGCCTCGCGATCGCGACCTGCTGGTACTGGATACGCAAGCTGCAAGCGCGCTTCCTCGCGGGCGATCTCGACGGCTCGCTCGAGGCCGCGGAGAAGGCGCGGCCGCTCCTCTGGACGTCGGGCTCGTTCTTCGAGGTGGCCGAGTACCATTTCTATGGAGCGCTCGCGCGGGCGGCGCGCTGCCGCGCGGCGGACGCCGCCGAGCGGCGCCGGCACCTCGAGGCGCTCGCCGCCCACCAGAGGCAGATCGACACCTGGGCGGAGAGCTGCCCCGAGAACTTCCGCGACCGGGCGGCGTTGATCGGCGCCGAGATCGCGCGTCTCCGCGGCGCATGGGACGACGCTGCCCAGCTCTACGAGCAGGCGATCCGCGCCGGGCGCGCGAGCGGCTTCGTCCACCACGAGGCGCTGGCCTACGAGATCGCGTCGGGGTTCTATCGGGAGCGAGGGTTCGAGCTGATCGCCGACACCTACCTCCGCGAGGCCCGCGCCTGCTATGTCCGCTGGGGGGCGGACGGCAAGGTCCGGCACATCGATCAGCGGAATCCGCGTCTCTGGGACGCGAGGCCGCTCGCCCCGACCGCCTCCTTCGCGGCGCGGTTCGAGCAGCTCGACCAGCTCTCGGTGATCAAGGCGTCGCAGACGCTCTCGAGCGAGATCGTCCTCGACAAGCTCCTGCGGACGCTGCTCACGGTCGTCCTCGAGCAGGGCGGCGCGCAGCGAGCTTGTCTCGTCCTGCACCAGGACGAGCGCCTCTCCGTCGGAGCCGAGGCCATCCTGGAGGAGAGCGGGGAGGTGAAGACCCTCCTCCCGCGCTCTGGGGAGGGCGCTTCACAGCGCGTCCCCATGTCGCTCGTCCGCTACGTGCAAAGGACGAAGGAGCGCGTCATCCTGAGCCCTACCGAGGCTCTCGACGGCAAGTTCTCCGGCGACGCGTACTTCGCGCGGCGCAAGCCCAGGTCGGTCCTCTGCATGCCCATCCTGAGGCAGGCGGAGGTGGCGGGCCTGCTCTATCTCGAGAACGACCTCCTCGCCGGCGCGTTCCCGCCGGAGCGGCTCACCGCCCTGTCCCTGCTCGCCGCGCAGGCCGCGATCTCCCTGGAGAACGCGCGGCTCCTCTCCAAGGAGCAGGCCGCGAGGACGGGGGCCGAGGCGGCGGAGCGGCGCGCGGCCTTCCTGGCCGAGGCCGGGGAGATCCTCTCCGGATCGCTCGATTACGAGGAGACGCTGGGGCGCGTCGCGCGGCTCGCGGTGCAATCGCTCTGCGACTGGTGCATCACCGATGTCGTCGAAGGCGAGCAGATCCGGCGAAGCCTCTGGGCGCACAGGGATTCCGCCAAGGAGTCGCTGATCGAGCAGCTGCGGCGTCGGTATTCTTCTGCCCTGGACTCTCCCCATCCGGCGGCCAGGGCGCTGCGGCGTGGTGAGCCGTTGCTGGTCTCCGGGTGCTCCGAGGAAGAGCTCCGGCAATACTGCGAGGACGACGAGCATGCGAGGCTCATCCACGAGCTCGGGGTGCAGAGCCTCATCGTGGTGCCGCTCATGGCGCGGGGGCGGCCGATCGGGGCGCTGAGCGTCGTCTCGTCCGCGCCGGGGCGCTGCTACGGGGAGGCCGACCTGGAGATCGTCCAGCACGTGGCGCACAGGGCCGCGCTCGCGATCGACAATGCGCGGCTGTACCGCGCCACCCAGGAGGCCATCCGCATGCGGGACGAGTTCCTCACCGTGGCGACGCACGAGCTCAATACGCCGATGACGTCGCTCACGCTCTCGCTCGAGGCCATGGACAGGAGCCTTCGCTCGGGTCGGCCCTGCGATCCGCCGGCGATGGGCAGGCAGGTCGAGCGCGCGCTGCGGCAGGTGATGCGCCTGGCCCGCCTGAACCGCGAGCTCCTCGAGGTCTCGAGGATCGACACGGATCGGGCCTCGCTCGACCTCGCGGAGGTCGACCTCGGCGTGGTCGTGCGCGACGTGATCGCGCGGTTCGAGCTGGATCTGGCGCGCGCCGGCTGCTCGGTCTCACTGAGGATCAGCGGCCGGAACGTGGGCTCCTGGGATCGCTCCCGCGTCGACCAGATCGTCACGAACCTCGTGGCCAACGCGATCAAGTTCGGCCCGGGCAAGCCCATCGAGATCGTCCTCGGCGAGGAGGCCGGGACGACGCGGCTCTCGGTGAAGGATCACGGGATCGGCGTCGACCCGGCGCGCCAGGAGCGGATCTTCGATCGCTTCGAGCGCGCCGTGTCCGAACGGCACTACGGCGGGCTGGGGCTCGGCCTGTACATCAGCCGCCAGATCGCGCAGGCGCACGGCGGCTCGATCCGTGTCGAGAGCGCGCCCGGCGCCGGCGCCACGTTCACCGTCGAGCTCCCCGGCGCCGGACCGCCGGTGTCGCCGCGCGCGCCGGTCTTCTCGAACGATTCGATAGGATCGATTCGATAGGAGGGCGCTCCTTCACATCTCCCGAGACCCCGCGCCTCCCTTCACCGCCTCTCTCGCCCCCTCCACATCCATCATCCGCTCCACCAGGTACGCCGTCAGCGCCTCTTCCGTCAGGCACGGCGCGAACTTGGACACCCTGCCTCTCCCTGCCGCGGCGTCGGCCCAGCGGCGCGCGTCCGCGTCGTTCGGCCTCCCCTCCGCCGCGAGCTGGCGCACGACCTGCCGAAGCGCCGCCTGGCTCTTCCCTGCCTCTTCCTTGCACGTGATCGAGGTGTTCCTCGAGACGCACTTCCCCCCGAGCTCCGCCTCGATCATGCGCGCCAGCAAGAGGTTCGCCCTCCCGCCAGCGAAGGTCCACCAGACCACGGTGTCCCCGCCGTCGTCCACCATCGGCGAGGGGCCATTACACTCGTCCGCTTCGCGGAGAAAAGCGTGCTCGACCCTCAAGCTGTCTATCAAGAGCCGCGCGCGCGCCGACCAGCCCGGATCATACCCCTCCTGCACGAGCACCTCGCGCATCGCCTGGCAGAGCCGGTAGCCCAGAAAGGTCGGGCTGCCGCTCCATCGGGCGCTCGGCGCGGCGTCGGCCGGCTTCACGTGGCACAGGCCGCGGCCCCACGCGATATGGACCACCTGCCAGGCGCGGCCGCCGAGCGAGAAGGCGGCCCGACGGGCATCGCTGTCAAGGGCCTCTAGAAACGACGCGTCGACGGTGCCGACGTCGTGCGTGTCGTGCTGCACGCGGATGAGCCGCGGGGTGGAGAAGACCGCGTAGAGCTCGGCGAAATTGCGACGCCCATACAGCTTCTCGCCCTCCGGGCCGAGCCACAGGCGGCCTTCCTGGTCGGAGAGGATGCCTTCCTCGAGCATGTGGTCCACGAGGGCGCTGCGCTCCTCGGGGCCGATATCCGCGAAGGAGGTCGCCCCGTCGAGCCAGGCGAACCAGTCGCCGCGACCGATGCCGCCGTGTTCGATGCAGAGCGCGAGGAGCTGATGCGCCAGGATATGCGCCGCGCGACGCTCGGCGCGGACATCCTCCACGTAACCCTGGCGGTGCAGCCGCATCAGGGCGGCGGCCTGCAAAGCGGCAGCGGGTTTGACCGCCAGGAACGTGCAGTTGGCCTGGGCGCCGGCGCGCCTCCCCGTGCGGCCGAGGCGCTGGAGGAAGCTCGCCACCGTGGAAGGGCTGTCGATCTGGATGACGTGGTCGAGATCGCCGATGTCGATCCCGAGCTCCAGGGCGCTCGTCGATACGATCACGCAATCGGTTCGCTCGGCGAAGGCACGCTCGGCGTCGCGGCGCTCCGGCGCAGAGAGGGAGCCGTGAACCATGTACACGTCGACGCCGTCGCGGCGCAGGCGGGTGCCGATCTCCTCGACCCCACGCCGCGAGTCCACGAAGACCAGCCGCTTGCTCCCGGCGTGGAACCTGCGCACGATCGACGCCGCGTTCTCCATCGTCTCGACCGAATCGAGCTCGAGCCGCGGGGCGCTCGCCTCCCTCGGCGGCGAGATCACGGTTCCGGGTCGCCGCGACCGCCCCTGCAGCCAGGCCAGGATCTGCTCTGGGTTGCCCACGGTCGCGGACAGCCCGATCCGCTGCACGTCGTTGCCGCAAAAGCGGGACAGGCGCTCCAGCAAGGCCGCGAGGTGCGCACCCCGATCATCGCCGGCGAACGCGTGCACCTCATCGATGATCACCGCGCGCAGGCCCGCGAAGACCCGCTTCGCCGGGACCCGTGGGCTCATCATCATCGCCTCGAGCGACTCCGGCGTCGTGAGCAAGATGTCCGTCGAATCGCTCAAGAACGCCTTGCGCGCGCCCTGCCCCGTGTCGCCATGCCACTTCGCGACCCGCCGGCCAAGCGTCGTCGCGAACCGGGTCACTCGCTCTTCCTGGTTGTTCAGCAGCGCCCGGATCGGGGACAGGTAGATTACCGACGTAGGACGCCAGTCGGCGGCGTCCATCGCCGAGAGCAACGGAAAGAACGCCGCCTCCGTCTTGCCGCCGGCGGTCGGGGCGAGGACGACGCAGTTCTTCCCGTCGAGCACAGGACCGATCGTCAGCTCCTGCACCGGCCGCAGCCTGGCGTACCCCAGCGTATTGACGATCTGGTACTGGAGCGCCGGGGTGAGCCTGTCGAAGCCCGTCATGGTCGGCTCACTCGAGCTCGTGGCTCCCCGCGCCGCCCGACGAGCCGTCACCCGCCTCCAGCGGCAGGTCGCCGACGGACGACTCGACGCCCGCCGCGGCGCGTTCCTCCGCGGTCATCTCGCGCGCGTCGACCACCAGCTTGAAGTGCTTCGCCGGGTCGTACTCGGGGTGCTCGTCGACCTTGTCCAGAAGCTCGCCGATCAGCTTTCGCAGGTAGATCCGCGGCGCGACGCCGACCTTGCCGCCAAAGTAGCCGGTCACGCCCACGGCGAGGTCGCGGACCACCTCGTCCGTCACCCGCGCGGAGACCCGCTCGGGCGCATGGGCCGGATAGAGGTCCCGCACCAGCCGCCCCACCTCCACGAGCCGGTCGACATCGAACGGGTGCAGCCGGATCTGCGTCGCTTTCGCGGACTCCCACCGCGGGTCGCCGGTGAAGTCGACGTGAAGCCGCTGCTCCAGCGGCGCGAGGCGCCTCACCCCCTGCGGGCCGTCATAAAAGGCGGGCGTCCCGGTGATCATCACGTAAAGCCCCGGGTAGCGGCCTCCGTCGAGCTCGTCGATGAGCTGGCGCAGCGCGTTCAGGCTCTTCTCGCGGGAGTCGGCGCGCATCCGCTGCACGGTCTCGACCTCGTCGAGCACCAGGAGCAGCCCCTTTCGCCCCGTCTCGCGGAGCACGACGAGCAGCCCGCGGAGGAAGCCCGAGGCGGCGAAGTGATCGATCTCGCCCTTGATCCCCGCGGCGCGCTTCGGCTCCGCGCCCACGTTGGGCTGGCCCATCAGCCAGCCGAGCAGCCCCTCGGACGTCGCGTCATCCCCTTCCACCCGCGCGCGATGACAGGCCCGCAGGACCGAGGCGAACTGCGGGTGCGTCGCCTTGATCTCGGACAGCCTCGCTTCGAGGAGCTCGCCCACCGCCTCGGACATCCCGCCTTCGGCTTCCGGATCGAAGCCAGGCCTCCCGGCGACCTCCTCCTCCAGCGTGAAGAACCACTTGTCGATCAGCGACCTGAACGCCCCGCTCTCCCACTCGCGCGTCCGCAGGTTCTCGAGGGCGCGCCGATAAAGGGTCTCCATCCGGTAGAGCGGCGTCTCCGTCTCGGAGATCTGCACATCCGACGTCGCGAATCCCGCCTGCTGCGCCCGGTGCTGCACCCAGCGCGAGAAGAACGTCTTTCCCGTCCCGTACTCGCCCCGCACCGCCTTGAATACGCCCTCGCCGAGCGCGGCCCGCCCCAGCTCCTCCTCGATCGCCGCGTCGAACCGCCCGAGACCCACGGCGAAGAGCTCGAGCCCGCGGCGCGGGACCGTCCCGTTACGGAGGGCCGCGATGATCTCGCGGCGTCGGATCAGGCTCGGCGGCGCCATCAATCCGCTCCGAACAGCCCCTGCAACAGGTCCAGATCCAGCAGGACCTCCTGCGCCACGCGATCGTAGGACACCACCTGGTACGTATCGACGTTGAGCCACTCGCCCATCTCGGACACCGCTCCTCCGGCCTGGTGCGCGAGCAGGCCCACCTCGTGCGTGAAGAGCCTGGCCGCCATCCGGCCCTGGTGCGCCGCCAGGACATCGATCCACGCCATCATCACGGCGCGGGGCTCGGCGCCGCGCTCGCGCTGCCGCTCTTTCAGGAGCTTCGACTTCGCCAGCGTCGCGCTCGGGCCCGGCTTCCGCGCTGCGGCGGGCGCCCCGGAGGCGGCCGCCGCCGGCCTGGCGGCGTCTTTGCGCTCCTTGATCGGCTTCGGCGCCGCCACGTCGATCAGCGGAATCGAGAGCTGCCTGGCCGGCGCTGGAGACGGCTCCGCCACGACCACTGCGTCGGCGGGGGCCGTCCGTACGGCGGGCTTCCGGACGCGCAGGTCCCACCACGGCGGGCTCTGGAACGGCGTCACCTCGAGCGCTTCGTCGTCCTCTCCCTCTTCGATCTGGATGCGCTGTCGCAGCCGGTCGGAAGCCACGAGGATCGCCGGGCTCACGGCCTCCGCCAGCGACGCGCCCCCGTGCTCGCCCACGTGCGCGCTCCCGCCATAGGCCTCCGTCTCACGGTACAGCAGCGCCACCTTCGCCTTGCCGCGCGGGCGCCAGGTGCTGTCCGCGGACACGCAGACCTCGTTCGGTCCGGGCGCGTCGTTCACGCCGAGAGGTCGCCAGCGCTTGGCGCCGGCCTCGGGAGCGCTCACCGAGGCGAGCCGGGCGCCGAGCACGTGCCCGTGGTCCGCGATGAGGAGCACGGCGCGGCCCGCGTCGGTCGCCTCCTGCAGCAGCGGGCCGAGCGGCTTGATGTGCGCGAGATCGCACGGTACACGCATCTGCCGGCTGCCTTTGAGCTGGTCGTCGATGGCGTTGACCACCACGGCGACGACGCGGTCCTTCGACTGCACCAGCGCGGCCGCCTTCTTCGACAGCTCCCCCGTCGTCGTCTCCACGTCGGGGCGCAGGTAGAGCTGCGGCGCCTGATCGAGCAGCTTCGTCAGCCCCTTGTGCCCGGCGAAGCGCGCCGGATCCTTCCCTGTATCTTCGGCCTCGCCCGGATCGAGGCGCTTGCCCTTGAACAGGGCCGCGCGGCTCACCGTCGTGACCGTCGGCAGCGCCGCCAGCACCGGCGGCAGCCTGCCGCGCTTCCACCGGATCGGCGCGACATGGGCCTCCTCCAGGCTCGTCAAGAGCTCCACGGCGTTCGCCCACGCCATGCCGTCGAGCAGCACCACGAGGAGCTTCCGATGCCGCTTCTCTTTCAGGAAGCCGACCCCGAACTCGTCGAGCGCCCGCTCGATCGGCACCACCCGCGACGAGCCCGGCGAGCCCGCCTGCACCCAGGAAGCGAGCCCGCTCGCGAACCGCTCGTCGTCGAGGTCGCGGGCCGCGTCCACGGCCGTCAGCACCGCCTGGATGCCCTGCGCGAGCGCGCCCGCCGTCTCCTCGCCGCGCGCGACGGCCCTGGCCGCGTCGACATAGGCCCCGTGCTCGGCGTAGTGCTCCGCGAGGGAGCGCATCCGATCGTGGTCGCCGAGCTCCCGGAGCTCGGCCTCGAGCTGCGGGCGCGTCCCGAGGTAGGCCACCAGCTTGAGAGCCATCTCGGCGCGCGCCGCGAGCCGCTTCTCGTTCGAGTCGTCCACCCGCGCGCGGCGGTGGTTCTGGAGCCGCTTGCTCGCCTCGTCCGCGCGCTCGATCGCGTCCGGCGTGGGGCTCGCCGTCGCCGCGACGAGGGCGTCGCCGAGCGCCTTCGCGGAGAGCTCGAACGCCCCAGGGAGCCAGCGGCTCTCGACGAGCACATCGGCCACCGGCTCGTCCTGGAGGATGGCATCCGCGTCCGCCAGCGCGCGGTCGAGCACCGGGGGCGCGAGCCGCCGGGCCATCACCGGGCCGAGCTCGCCCCAGCGCGCGAACAGCGGCGCGTCGGGCGACAGCTTCCGCAGCTCTGGATCCAGGCGGGCCATGGCGGTCCGCACCTGGCCGAGCAGGTAGGCGTGCCCCGACAGCTTCTTCGCGGCGACCTCGAGAACCAGCGCCAGCGCCGCCACGGCGCGCCCTTCGCCGCGCTCCCAGGCGCGCCAGGCGATCGCCGCCACCGGCCCGCTGGCCTCGCCGAGGTGCTGGAGCAGCGCCGCCCGGAGGGGGCCGTTGTCCGCGAGCGCCTTCACGAACGCCGGCGCGACCGGGGACGACGCGCAGAAGTCGACGACGCGCTCCTCGGTCAGCGCGCCCTCGAACGGGATGCCCGCGTCCCGCGCGAGGAGCGCGCGCCACGCCGTCTCGAGATCGACGGTGCTGCCCTGCATGCGCCACGACGGGACCGCCCGCGCGCGCAGCGCGTCGCAGAGCGGCCGGCACGCCTGCAGCTCGGCGCTGGTGGCCGTGGCGCCGAACATCCGCGCGAGCTGACGCCCGCGATCGACCGGGTGCACCTTGCCTCCAGCGAGGCGCCCCGCGAGATCCGCGGGTAGCCGCTGCTCGAAGTCGACGAGGAGCACCACCGGGTCCTCCCCGCCCTCGGCGAGCACCCGCCGCATCTCCAGCTCGGATCGCACCGGCGCGACGCGGAACAGGACCTTCTTGTCGTCGAGATCCACGCTGACCCTGCCCGGCTCACCCCGGCAGGCGACGGCGGCCGTATACGAGCGGCGCGTGTGTCGATGGATCTGACGGAGCTCCTCCTGGAGGTCGCTCGTCGAAAGCGTCGGCAGATCGAGGCTCATGGGCTGTTCGGCGCCGCGGCGCGGCCCCGTCGAAGGTGCAGGGAAGGGGCTACCACTGGGCACCAAATCGCTTTCGCGCCCATAGCCGGACGACGCTGCAGAGCTCGGGCAGCTTTCCTCCCGTCGAGGTCTCCGTCGGGGTCTCCGTGGGGGTCTCCGTCGGGGTCTCCAGCTCGGCCACCAGCGCTCGGATCGCGCTCTCTGGGATAGGCGATGTCCGGTACTTGATCAGAATCCGCTTGAGATCGCGATCGAGCCTCACCTTGCGGGTTGCGACGAGGACGGCGTGATTCAAGCCCAGATGGTCATCGATGTCCTTCTGGAACCGCGGATCCGTGGATTGAAGGCGCCCCGCGCTCGTGCAGCTCAGGGTCGATACATGCGCGGGATCCAGAGGGTTGAGCAGGATCGCATCCTCGCCCTTGCGGGTATCGCAGGTCTGATCCGCAGGTCGACGGCCCTCGTTGCCAAGGCAAGCCCCGAGCATGTTCGTCCAGGCCAATTGAAGGGACGGGAAGGCAGTTTGTGATTTCCAGTGCTCGACCTTCATCTGGACGACCGGCGGTGCGTCGGGGTTCGTCGGATGCGGGCGTGCATCGCTGGAGATCCTGCGCATGCAGTAGCAGCACAGCGCGAGCTGATCGCGGAGCAGCGCCGTCCGGATCTTGCCCTTGACAGGGGTGAAGTCCTTGCCGTCGTAGGCCGCGCCGGGCACCGCCCGGTACGCCTTCAGCTCAGGGGGTTCATGCCTCTTCGCGATCGCTCGCATCGATGCGCTCCACCAGGTCGAGCAGGCCCCGCAGGCGGGCCACCTCCGGATCTCGTTCGGTCAGCGACTGGGCGAGGCGGTCGAGGCGGTCACGCGCCTCGTCGTGCCTGCCATCGTCGAGCAGGCCCGTGATCTCGTCGAGCTCTTTGACGATCGCCTGCGGGCGCGCTGCTACCCCAAGCACCTCCCAGAGGATCGAGTTCGTGTCGCGTCCTTGCGTCGGCGCCGCAGGGCGGAAGAACTGAAAATCGTCCAGCAGCAGCACGGCGTCGTTCGGCACCTCGCTCAGCACCTGCGGGGAGTGCGTCGTCACGATGAACTGGCAGTTTGGAAATGCTCGCAGGAGGGAGTTCACGACGAGGCGCTGCCACGAGGGGTGAAGGTGCTGCTCGATCTCGTCGATCAGCACCAGCGCCTCTCCCTGGAGGGGATCGGGGAGCTCGCGGTGCGTGATCGTGAGGCGGAACGCGAGGTCTCCGACCATCGCCAGCAGGCCGCGCTCTCCGTCCGAGAGCTGATCGAGCTCGTACTCGGCGCCGTTTTTCAGTGCGACGAGCCGGAAGGGGAGGCGCTGCACCCGGAGCCGCGAGATCCCCGGCACGACGCGCTCTATCGCGTCGCGCACGGCCTTCAGCGGTCGGTCCTCGTACTCGGGGGCGCCCCGCGTGCGCTGCTCGTTCTCGAGGTCCTCGCGCAGCCGGAACCACTGGAAGAAGTCGTCGAAGCTCAAGTTCGCGCGCAGCGAGAGGCGGTCGAGCGATTCGATCGCGTCGAGGCCTCGCCCGAAGAGCGACGGCGGGGCCCCGTGCGCCCGTAGGTAACGCTGGTCAGACACCATGCGCGATGCGGGGTAGTAGGCAGCGGGAAGCGCCGTGGGCAGGCGCTCGCCGGAGCCTGCGTCGGCCTCGCCGGAGCCTGCGTCGGCCTCACCGGCTCCGGCGCGCCTCGGCAACGTCGTGTTCACGACCTGTCTACCGCCCCGTGCGAGCTGGATCCCGGTATGGAATGTCGCGCCGTTCGTCGTCCCCACCATGTCGATTTCACACCCGGCAGCGTCGCGCCGGATGTCCGCGTCGACCAGCAGCCTCTTCGCGCGGCCGGGTACCCGGTTGGTGACCCCGAGGAGGCGAACGATGGCATCGAGCGTCGAGGTCTTCCCGGCCCCGTTGACCCCGACCAGCACGGTGAGCGGACGATCGAGCGACAGCGTGCATGCCGCGAATCCGCGGAAGTTCTGGAGCCTGATGGAGCTTATCCGCATCGCGTCTCTTTCGTGCCGAGCGCCATGATAGCCAAGGTGCCCTCGGCGTCACCAGCCAGGGGAGCCTGGCGTGGCAAAGCGAGCAGCAGCAACCCGGCGCCGGCTGGCTCCTTCACGGCTTCTCCCGCACCACTTTCCACGAGCAGCTGAGCACCAGCCGCCCCCCGGGCCCGGCGTTCTTCAGCGCCTCGAGCATCCGCGCCCGCTCTGCCTCAAGCTCGTCGAGCGTCGTCGCCGAGCCGGTGCCCACCACCTCGCCGGTGGGCGGCGGGACCGACGAGGCCCGCCGCGTCTTCCGCGCCCACTGCTGCGCCTTCAAGGCCAGCGCCCGCAGCGGCGTCGCCAGCGCCTTCTGGAGCTCGTCCTTCTCGAGCGTCTCCCGGACCTCGGCGAGCATCGCCTGCGCCTCCGGCTCGTCGTGCCCGCGCAACGCCTCCAGGCTCTGGAACACGAGGTCGTCGGCGAGGCACTCCGCGGTCGCCCGCGCGGCCAGGAGGTGCCGCTGCATCGCCGTCTCCGACGTGGGCGCCACCTCCAGCGCGGCCAGCGCCGTCACCTGCTTCAACGGATCGCCGCCGAGCCCGCCGAGCAGCTCCGCCACCTTGCGCGCCGTCAAGAGCCGCGGCGGCGGCCCGTGCGGTTCATCGAAGAAGGCCGCGCTCCGTCGCTCCAGGAGGCCCGCCACCTCGGTCGCGCGATCCGCGGTCGCCTTCGCCACCGCCGCGCCGAGCTTGTCGCCGAGCGCGCGCAGGTTCCGCGCGTGGAGCGCCCGGCCGCCCAGGCTCACGCCGAAGATCACCCCGGCGCGCTCGAGCGCCCTCTGGAAGCTCACCGGATCCGGCATCGGCGGCTTCGGCAGCTCCAGATCCTCGCCGAGCTTGCCGAGCACCGGGTCCCGCACCGGCGTCCCCAGCCGCATGAGCTCGCGTCCCGTCGCGATCCCGTGGGCTAGGACCAGGAAGTCCTCCACCTCGCGCGTGAGGCCGAGCACGCCCTTCGTGTCGAACACCCGCTGCACCTGCGCCACGGTCGGCGTGTCGATCCCCTGCGCGCGGAGCGCGTTCTCCGCCTCCTGGAACCGCAGCGGCTGCAAGGTCGCCTGGCCGTCGTTCACGTTCACGAGCCCGAGCTTCTCCGCGAAGTAGAGGACGTCGCGCTCGGTCTTTGCGAGCAGCAGGCGCTGCCCCTCCGCCTCGTAGAGCCTCTGGAGCTGCTCCAGGTTCGCCGTGAGCTTGCCCTTCGTGACCCGGATGTCGAAGTGCGGATGGCGCGGGTGGAGCTCGTGCAGGAGCTGGCCCACGACCTCGATCACGCCGTCCTTCATCGTCGCCACGACGAGCGTCGAGATCCGGAAACCCTGCATGAGCACGTGGAAGTGCTGGTCGACCGTCCGGCCCGCGTCGAGCATGCCCGGCTCGACCCGGGCCAGGCCGTACGCCGCGTTGAGCGCGCGCTTCACCCGCTCGCGCTTCTGCGCGGCCAGGCTCGAGAGCTCCGCCCGGGCGCGCGACTGGTCGTCGGGGCGCAGGTTCTGGAGGTGCGTCTTCCAGTTGTCGCCCTCGAGGATCCGCTCGATCACCACGAGATCCGCGAGGTCCCGCTGCGGCGTCTCCGCGAAGAAGCTCGGCAGCCAGACGATCGTCGGCGTCTCCGGGTAGCGCTCCGTGTAGGCGCGCAGCCGCGCCTCGTCCTCGGCCGGCGTGCGCCCCGGATCGTCGAACGGGTAATCGATGATCAGCTTGAAATCGTGCCCCGACTCGGCGCGCAGCGTCCCGTCGTCCATCTCGCGCACGTTGCCGTAATGGACGGCGCCGATCCGGTCGGTCCCGCGCCACGGGACGGTGTGCACGATCGGCCCGGCGCCCAGCTCGATCCCGATCGCCGTGAACAGGATCTCCCGGAGCTTGGCCCGCCGCGTCCCGCTGCTGTCGTAGCCGCGCGCGGCGTCGATGATCGGCTTCAGATCGACGCCCTCGAGCACGATGCTCACGGTCGGGTCCGTCGGCTGCTCGCCGATCCGGACCTTGCCGCACTCGGCCGCCCACGCCCGGATCCGCCCGAGCGCCTGCTGCGCCTCGGCGCCCGGCACCGGCGACTTCAGGGTCCCGTGGTTGAGCTGCACCAGGCGCGACGCCGTGAGGCCCCGGAAGACCGCGCTGTTCGGGACGAGGGCCGCGAGGAGCAGCGTCTTGGCGAGCCGGTTGTCGGCGCGGCAGCGGGCCTCACGGCAGTTCGAGCAGCCGAGGGTGACGGGGTGGTCGCTCCGCTCCCGCTGGCAGCGCTCCTTGCTCCCTGTCTCGTTCGCGCGCTGGATCACCGGCAGGAGCTCGTTCAGGTAGAGCCGCTTCGCCGCCGCGAAGCGCTCCCGCATGGTGCCGTCCATCGGCTCCTCGCCTCCGGCGAGCACGTCGTAGAGGTCCCCGGCCGGCACGACCTTGCCGATCTCGAAGTCGTCGAGGTGCTCGACGAGCAGCTCCACCAGCACCTTGAGCGCGGTGCGCTCGCGCTGGAGGTAGTGGGACATCGCCACCAGCGCCTCGACAAGCGCCGGGCTGAACGGATAGACCCGCCGGAACCCCTTCTCGTCGCCGATCTCGCCGAGCAGCGTGCCCCAGGCGACGTTCCCGAGCGAGGCGCGGAGCCGGTCGAACGCGGTGTCGAGCGCGCGCTTCGCGGCGTCCGACTTCGCCCGGACCACGCGCTTCTCGACGATCGCGGGCAGGTTGCGGTCCTCGAGCTTGAGCACGTCGAAGCGCCCTTCCCACCACTTCAGCGCCGCCTTGACCGCCTCGGCGTCTGCCCCGGCGTACTGCTCGCCCACCATCTCGCCGATGTCGCGCTGGCGCGCGGCGAAGGTCACGATGGGGATCTTCTGGTCGTCGCTCTGCCCCTCGACCATCTTCGCGAGCTTGCCGATCTCGAGGTTCAGCCACTCGCGGTTCGAGGCGCCGCTCGCGAGCCAGAGGATGAGCTCGTCGAGGAAGACGACCACCGCGTCATAGCCGAGCGCCGCCGCGTGCTGGGCGAGGCGCGGCAGGCCGCTGTCGAAGCTCACGTACTGGGACTTCTGCGCCGCGAAGGCGGGGAAGAGCGTCTTCACCAGCGCCGAGAAGAGCCGCGCCCGCTCCTCCGGGTCGACGCTCTCGCGCGCGGCGTCGAACCGTGCCGCGTCCCAGGCGGCCGCCGCGCCCTTCTTCCCCCAGCGCGCGTCGGCGCCGGCGGACGCGCCGAGCCGGTCGAAGAACGCCGCGTCGCCGAGCGTCTCGCGCACCCCCTGGGCGTTGTCGAAGAGCGCCTGGTCCTCGAAGAGCGGCGCGATCGGCGCGTCGGGGTGGAGCTCGCGGACGCGCACGAGGTACTCGGCGAAGACCTTCTCGTCCAGCGAGCGCGCGCCCATCAGGTTGAAGTGGAGGCGGAGGACCTTGCGGGTCTTCACCCACTCGTACTTGCCGAGGAGGTCGTGGAGCGCGGGCTCGCCCCAGGCGCGGGCGTCGTTCGCGAGCAGGAGGCTGAGGACGCCCATGAAATGGCTCTTGCCGGACCCGAAGCTCCCGTGGACGAAGGCGGCGATGTTGCGCCGGTCACGGAGCGCCGCGCCCACGAGCCCGAGGCCACGATCGAACGAGCCGTGCAGGTCGGGGGTGATCGCGTAGCTGTCGAGGAGCGCGTCGGGGTGCGAGACGCCCTCGACGAGACGGACGACGAAGGCGCTCTTGGTGACCTGGGCGGGGAGGTCGAGGAGGTCGTGGAGGACGGTCATGGCGGCTCGCCGGGAGTAGTATCAGGCGCGAGGGCGCTCCCGCGCGCGGAAGCGTCGTCCGGGCGGCGCGAGCGGCCCGAAGCCGGGCGATCTTGAGAGGTTAACTTGTCAGAAGAGCCTGGGATCGGCCAGGATGGAGAAGTTAACTTCTCGGCGGAGGTTGTCGGCAGCCACGATGGAGAGGTCAACTTCTCGGCGGAGGCTGTCAGCAGCCACGATGGAGAGGTCAACTTCTCGATGGTGACCGCCGTGACCCGTTCCTGAGATGTAAACTTCTCAAGAGAGCCGACTCACGGGCGAATCGGCGAGAAATTTTGTCAAGATTTCCGATCGTTTGCCGCCTGCGCGGCCTATTCTTCACGGCCGCAGGAGGAAGAGCATGCCGAACGACGGAACGACGATCGGGGAGATCGCGCGCGAGGCCGGGGTGAGCGAGCGGACCATCCGCTACTGGTACACGCAGGGCCTCTTCGTCCCGCCGCCCTTCGCCGGGCCCGGGACGCGGTACCTGCGCGAGCATCGGCTTCGCATCCTCACCATCCAGAAGCTGCGCGAGAAGGGGCTCAAGCTGCCCGCGATCAAGCGGCAGCTCGCGGCCATGTCGCTCGACGAGATGGAGGCGCTGCTCGCGCCGCCGCCCGCTCCGCGAAGGGAGCCGCCGCCCGAGCCGACCTACGCGGCCGAGCCGTGGGAGCGGATCGTCCTCGTGCCCGGCCTGGAGCTGCTCGTGAGCGGCGCAGGCGGGCCGGTCCTGCGGCAGATCGCGCAGCAGATCGTGAACCATTTCGGCGGCGCGAGGTAGGGCGGCGGCGGGCCTTCGCTCGTCGGGGCGCTCACGGCGCGGCTCGCTTCGCCTTGCCCTTGCGTCCCCTGGCCTCGGGGCGCCAGGCGCGGAGGGCGTCGAGGGAGAGGCCGAGGGCGCGGGCCTCGGTGTCGACGTAGCGCTCGTAGTAGTCGCCGAGGCGCTCGCCGAACTCCTCGTTCATCTCGTTGTGCCACTGCTTGAGCCAGGGGACGAGCTCGAGGAGGCCCGCGAGGAGGGGGGTGAGGCGATCGGCGCCCCAGCCGTCCTCGGTCTTGCGCTCCTGGTAGAGGCCGGCGAGGGCGGTGGCGCGCTCGAGGTGGTTCCACCCGGCCCAGCCGAAGAGCGGGCTCGGATCGTCGTCCTTCTCGGCGCCGGGATAGGAGATGAAGCGCTCGTGAGGGACGTCGAGCTTGCCGCGGAGGCGGAAGTAGTTGGGGTCGCGGAAGTCCTTGGCGTCGAATTTCGGCGAGACGGGGATGGGGGCGGAGAGCTTCTCGCTAGCGTCCTCGCGACGCTGGCTCGCGCTTCATGAAGCTGTTGGCGTTGATGAGGCCAACAAAGCCGCCGTCCCGCGCAAGCTGAAAAAAACCTTCCGGTAAACGGAGCGGCGAGCGCGTACTCGCGATGACAGGACGTATAGAACTCGCGGTACTTGTCCCGAGGTGCCTTGTCCCGGGGGACAATGTACGGTGGATTCCCCACCACGGCTTGATACTTCCTGCTGAACAGTTTTCTGGCCGCCTCGGGATCCTCGAGCTCGTAGAGGGAGTCCCCCCAACGCCGCCTTCTCCTCCGTCAGGTCGGACAGCCGCAGCGTCGTCTCCTTGGCCCCATGGAGCAGCGAATCGGCCACCGCCACCTCGATCGGCAGCCGCTTCGGTATCTCCGCCAGGCTCCCGAGCCCCGCCTTCGCAGAGCGCGTTCCAAAGCGTGCTTGTGGAAGGCGGTCGGTACCCCTCCCGCGTGCGCTGGTCCTCATCGAGGTAGCCAATGCCGATCGGATCGCCGCCGCGCCTGGGCTGCCGTGGAGCGTCCCGATCACGCCGTCGTGCGTGCTGACCTCCCGTACCGGCTCAATCCATTCAAGATCGAGCTGTACCAGGCTCAGCCGAACTCCGCGCTCAGGAGGCGCTGCGCACGCCGCCCGGGCCGAGCGCTCTCCCACCCGGCTCGCTCTCTCCTCGCCGCGACTTCATCATGGACGGCCAATCGCGCCTCGACGAGAGGCATCCGTCGCCCGCCATGCGCACACCGAACCGGCACGGATGCAGTCACGAATGCCTCGACCTCGGCATGGATGGCGCGGTTCGGCAGGAGCGCATCGCTTGACGCGCGATGCAGCACCGTGGCACGGCTGTCCACCGGGGAGGCTGCGATGTCGCCAGTTCCACGTTGGTCGCTCCGGGCGTTGATCCCGCTCTGGATGTTTCTGGCTTGCGTGCTCGCGTCGGGCGGGTGCCAGTGCGCCTTCGGCGAGCCGCTTCCGGAGCCGCATGGCCTCGTCGCCTGCCGGACGCAGCGCGCGCATGGCCCTGCCACGTCCCGTCCCGCGCCGGAGGTCGAGACCGTCGCCGCCGGCACCATCCCCGGGGCGTTTTCCATCACGAGCACCGGTGAGGCCGTGTACACCATGGACCTGGCCTCTCCGCCCTCGCGTGCGGGCATGGGTCCTCGGATCCAGCTCGTCTATCGCAGCGACGGCGGCGACGGCGTGCTCGGCAACGGCTTCTCCATCACCGGGCTGTCCGCGATCACGCGATGTCCGAAGAGCCTCGCGCAAGACGGGGAGATCCGCGGCGTGCGGTACGACGGCGACGACGCGCTCTGCCTCGACGGCCAGCGCCTCGTCCCCGTGGGAGAGGGGCCGGGAACCATCGAGTACCGCACGTTCCCGGATACCTTCGTCAAGGTGGTCGGGCACTACCCTCCGGACGGCGGCGCGCCCGCCGAGGCGCTCTTCTTCGAGGCCCATCTGCCCTCCGGCCGCCTCGTCGAGTACGGGCGCGCCGAGGGCAGCAAGCCGCTCGCGCGAGGCGGCGTCCCGCGCGCGTGGCTCGCGAACGAGGCCCGTGACGGTCGCGGCAACGCCATGTCGTACGCGTACTGCCTCGCCGAGGCCGAGGACGGTCATGTCGCCGAGTACGCGATCGACGAGATCCGCTACACGAGCTTCGAGGGCGCGCCGTCGCTCGAGGCTTCCCGGGCGGTGCGCTTCGTGTACGGGACCAAGGACTCGGCCGCGGTTCGTACGGGCTACTCGGGCGGCATGGCGCTCCAGCGCTCGCTTCGACTGGAGGAGATCCAGATGCTCGGTCCGGGCGACGCGCTGGTCCGCAGCTACGGTTTCCGCTACGAGCTGAGCCCGACGACGAGCCGGACGCTCCTCACCCAGGTCGAGGAGTGCGCGAGCGACGGGGTCTGCAAGCCTCCGACACGGTTTCAGTACAGCCGCGGAAAGCCCGGATTCGAGCGGCTCACGACGGACATCGACGAGCCGGTCTCCGAGAAGGCGAGCCCGATGGCGTTCGACATCGACGCCGACGGCCTCGACGATCTCGTAATTCCGGACATCGTCGCGGGGTCCAGCACGCCGTCGCATCCGATCACCGCGTGGGGGGTGGCGCGCAACCTCGGGCCCCGCGCCTCGCCGTCCTTTCTCGCGGAGCCGGAGCTCGCCTTCCTCCAGGATTGGCTGTTCGTCGCCGATCCGGATGGACCGTCCGATCCGGCCCTTCTTCAGCCCGAGCTCGGGACGGTGCTCGATTACAACGACGATGGGCACATGGACGTCTTTCTCCACGACGTCTTCGACACCAAGACCACATGGCACGTGCTCCTGTCACAGCCGGACCGTACCTTCGCGCTGCATGACACGGGCATCCGCCGGCCGTTCCCGCTCGGGGCCACGCCCGCGCCGCCGAGCCTGAGACGCCCCGGCGCCTCGGTGCACCTCGCCGATCTCGACGGCGACGCGGTGCCGGATCTGATCCAGTGCCAGGACCACGCCGAGGAGCTCGTACCGAACCCGCTCTCCGCCGTGTGGACGGTCCACCTCTGGCGGCCCGCGCGCGGCGCGACGCCCGCGGGGTTCGACCCCACGGGCGAGTCGATCGAGCTGCTCACCGGCTATCCCTGCGCAATCGAGCTCCATACGCTCGACGTCGACGCCGACAGCACGATCGATCTCATCGTGCCTTCCCTGAAGTTGTGGAATGACGGAACGGCCCTCATCGGAGAAAGCTACGAGGCGATCATGCGCCGGAGCGAGGGACGCTGGGAGCTCATCGACACCAAGCTCCCTGTCGTGTGGGGCGTGGGCCGCGTCGTCTTTCTCGACGTCAACGGCGACGGCCTGCCCGATGCCGTCGAATCCGGCCTCGGTGGCGGCCAGCTCACCACCTACCTCAACACGGGGCCGACGTTCGTGATGTCGCCCTTCCGGACCGTCAACGCGTTCAGCTTCGGCGATGTGCTGGGGGTCCCGGACCAGGACGCGCTTTTCCGCCTCGCCGTGCCGCTCGACTTCAACGGCGATGGACGGCAGGATCTGCTCATGCCCGTCCCACCAGGCATGCTGCTGGGCGGCTCCGATGTCCTCCCCTCCTGGGCCGTCCTGCAAGCGACGGGCGACCTGGCGGGGCCGCCGTTCAAGCTCGTCGACGCAGGGGTTCCTTTCGAGGCCAGCCTCGGTGACGCGATCACGCTCGCCGATCCGCGCGGGCCGCGCACCGGTGATCTCAACGGGGACGGGGCCCAGGACGTGATCCTGTCGCTCGGCCGCGTGTTCAACGTCTTCCAGAACCTCTCGGCCGACCAGGATCTCCTGGTCGCGGTCTCCGACGGGATGAACGCGCACGAGCCGGCCGAGCCGGGCTTCGTGCCCAACGTGAGCATCTCGTACGGCCACCTGACCGATGCGCCGTTCACGAGCGGAGGCGCGGAGGATCCGGACCGGAGGAGCGCGCTCTACGTCGCGCGTTCGGGCGCGGCGGACGACTGCGGCTATCCGCGGCGCTGCGTCGTGGGCCCTCGCCGGGTGGTCAGCGCGTACGCGCTCAACAACGGCGCGGATCGAGCAAGGCGCTTCGAGGTCGGCTACCGAGATGGGCGTTATCATCGGCTGGGTCGCGGATTCCTCGGGTTCGGCGAGCGGATCGTCACCGATCTGGATACCGGTGCCGTGACGATCGACGTCTACGACCACGTCACCTTCGACGATGAGCTCCAGGTCTTTCCCTTCGCGGGGAGCGTCCAGCGGACGTGGCACGGCGCTCCGGGGCTCGCGAGCCAGCCGAGGCCGGAGCAGATCGAGCTCTCGTTCCGCGACGTGACGCGGACGCTCGTGCCGACCAACGACGGCGCCACATACTTCACGCTGCCCACCGAGCGCCGGGTGAGGCGAGCTCAAGGGGTCTATCCGCCCCCGAGCGGGGACGCGACATCGATCGATGTGTACGTGCGGGAGATCGGGCGCGGAGGCGACGGCGCGACGCTGCTGCGCGACTCGGTATCGAAGGTGACGGACTTCGACACGTTCGGCAACGTGCGCGCCGAGGAGGTCTCGACGGAGGGCGTCGACCTGACGCTCGAGGTCACGCGGTCGTTCAAGAACGACACCGAGCGCTGGGTCCTCGGCCAGCTGGAGACGCAGAAGGAGTGCAGCGCGGCGGCGGGGATGTCGCAGTGCCGGACCCTCACGCGAACGACAACGATCCACGGGGAGGTGGAGACCGAGTCCACCGAGAGCGACGACGGCCTGCCGGACACGAAGCTGAAGCTCACCTACGCGCGCGACGACTTCGGGAACATCACCGGCGTCACGGCGGAGGACGCCTTCGGGCACAAGCGGACATCCAGCACGGACTTCGACGAGCAGGGCATGTTCCCCGAGAAGCACGTGAACGCGGCCGGGCACGCCACGCTCGTGGAGTTCGACGACGCGCTCGGCGTGCTCCTCAAGTGGGTCGATCCGAATCAGCTCGTGACGACATGGGCGCACGACGGCTTCGGGCGGCTCGGCGTCGAGAGGCGCCCGGACGGCACGACGACGGCCGTCTCCCTCGCTCGCAGCAAGGAGGGTGGCCCGGAGCAGGATGCGTGGCGGGTGAGGCAGCAGAGCATCACGACCGGTGGGGCCGACGATACGGTGGAGTTCGACAGCCTCGGCCGCCCGATCCGATGGCTGGGATACGGGCCCGAACCGCAGCCGTCGGACGGCTCGGGCGACGCGACGCGCATCATGCAGGAGATCGGGTACGACGCGCTGGGCGAGCACATCGCGCGGCGCTCGGTGCCGGTCAGGGAGGACACGCCCGAGAGCGCGATCCTGTACGATCGCTACGAGTACGATGCGGCGGGCCGCGAAGTGCGCCATACGACGCCGTGGAACGCGGTCACGACGACGGCGTACGATGGCCTGCAGGTGCGCGTCACCGACCCGCTCGATCATGTGACGGTGACCGAGCAGGACCCGCTGGGGCGCATCAAGACCATCACCGACGCCGCCGACGGGATCACCCGTTACGCGTACGGTCCCTTCGGATTGCTGCACACGGTCACCGATCCGGGCGAGGCGGTGACGCGCACGACGCGCGACGCTTTCGGCCGCGTCCGGCAGCTCGACGATCCCGATCGGGGCACGACGGTCTCGATCCATGACGGCTTCGGCGAGCTGATTTCGTCGACCGATGCGCTCGAGCGAAAGGTCACGTGGGCGTACGACGCGCTCGGTCGACCCCGCTCACGCGTGGACCAGGACGGCACGGAGAGCCTGACGACCACGTGGACCTGGGACACCGCGGCGCATGGCGTCGGGAAGCTGCACACGCTCGCGAGCCCCGACGGGGAGAAGAGGTACGGGTACACGGGCCGTGGCCAGCTCGACACGATCGCGCTCCGCATCGACGGCCAGCGCTCTCCGCTGGAGGTCAGGCTGGGTTACGACGAGCTCGGCCGCGTCGAGACGATCACGTACCCGGTGCCTGCCGGCGCGGCGCCGTTCGTCGTGGCCCAGGACCGCGACGCGCACGGCCATGTGCTCGCCGTGCGCGACAGCGGAACGAACCTCGCCTACTGGCGCTTGACGGACGTGGACGACGCGGGGCGCTTCCGGGAGGAGGTGTTCGGCAACGGCGCCGTCACGGAGCGGAGCTACTTCGCGGACAAGCAGCGCCTGAGGCACATGGCGACGCAGAGCGGCGCGGGCGAGGTGCAAGACCTGGACTACGGGTTCGACGATCTCCTGAATCTCACGGGCCGCACGGACGCGCTCCAGCCAGAGAACACGACGGAGCGCTTCCGGTACGATTCGCTCCATCGGCTGACGTGCGCGTACTTCGGTGATATCGAGAGCGCGACGGCGCCCTGCGCGCTCCGCTACGACTACCACCCGAACGGCAATCTCACCTTCAAATCGGACGTCGGTGATCTCTCGTATGACGACCCGCTGCACCCGCATGCGATCACCGGCGCGGGCACGGACACCTTCGCGCATGACGCTGTCGGCAATCAGACGGCGCGGCCCGGCGGCACGACGGTGCGCTATACGCCGTTCGACCTGCCGGAGCGCATCACGCAGGGCGCGAGCACCATCACGTTCGGCTACGACGGCGACCAGCAGAGGATCCGCAAGACCACGCCGGAAAAGGAGACACTCTACTTCGGCGATCTGTACGAGCGGGTCACCGACGCGGCGTCGGGCGCCGTGGAGCACCGGTACCACGTCCACTCGCCGGAGCGCGTGGTGGCGATCGTGACCCGGGGCGGCTCGGCCGGCGGCACGCGCTACGTGCATGTCGATCACCTCGGCTCGATCGATGCGCTCACCGACGAGGACGGCGACGTGATCGAGCGGCGGAGCTACGACCCGTTCGGGCAGCGCAGGAACCCCGTGTGGGGCGAGCGCCCGCCGGCGTCGTTCCCGAGCGAGACGACGCAGGGGTTCACCGGGCACGAGAGCGACGACGAGCTCGGGCTCGTGAACATGAAGGGCAGGATCTACGATCCCAGGATCGGGCGGTTCTTGACGACGGACCCGATCGTTTCGATTCCGTCCTCCGGGCAGAGCTGGAATCCATACAGCTATGTGCTGAACAGCCCGCTCAACTTCGTGGATCCGAGCGGGTTCGAACCGGGTCCCCCGGTTCCGGTCGATCCGGAGTATACCAAGGATCCCGAAGTACAGCGCATCATCGAGTCCGGTTGCATGGGCCTCGAATGCCTCAAGACGGTTCCCAACCTGGTAGAAGGTCCGCGGGAAGCTGCGGAGGTCGGCGCGGCGGCCCCGCCTGTCGATGTCAGCACGACCGGAAGCTCGTCCGGGTATGTGCCCCAGCCAATGACCACGGCGCCGATCGACTGGTCGCAGAACCCCTATGTCCAGATCGAGGGAGGGTTCGTCGCCGGGTTGCTGCTCGGGGCCGTTCCTTTCGCCGGGGTGGGTCACGAGCTCCTGGACGCCGGGGGCGTGCTGGCGCATGGGACACCGGAAGCCAGGACGGGCCTGGCCATCGGGCAGATCGTGGGCGGGATCGCGCTCACGCTCGGGGGCGTGACGGGGGAGGTCTTCGGTGGCGTCACGAGCGCCACCGGCATTGGCGCGGCGATCGGCGTGCCAGCGATCGCCGTCTCGGCCGGGCTGGTCGTCGGTGGGGTCGGGAACATCGCGGCGGGGATTCATGGGCTGACGCAGGCGCTGATGTCGAGCGGGTCGGGCAGTTCGGGGCCGCAGGAGACGGCACCCACCGCAAGGGGAGGAACGTACAAGTTGCGCGATCCAGAAACCGGTCAGGTCCGTCGGACTGGTCGCACCAGCGACCTTCGGCGGCGAGAGGCGGAGCATGGCCGGAACCCTGAGACGAAAGATCTCGAGTTTGAAATTGATCGACGAACAGACAACTATCCGGCACAGCGCGGTCGCGAGCAGCGTATCTATGACCAGCATCCCGAAGCAGACCTAAACCGCAGGAGACCGATTTCGCCAACCAATGCTCGCCGAGACGAGTACCTACGAGAGGGAGACAAACTATGAATCGTCGGATACCTGCGCCCAATGGGACCGTATTTCTTGTGCCCCTGCGCGATGGCGGATATGCGACAGGGGTGCTCGCCCGCGCCACTGGGGAGGGCCATGCATTGGGCTATTTTTTTGGCCCAAGGGTTTCGAAGGCAAGCGACGTGGACATGGCAAAACTGGTCCCGGAGAACGCTTTGCTCATTGGAAAGTTCGGAGATCTCGAGCTCCTTCGCAAGAACTGGCCGCTGGTTGACGCCCTTAAGGATTGGACACCCTCGGATTGGCCCATGTTGCCCATGGCACGCATCGACGAGGCTGCTGGTCGGGCCTGGTTGTCGACCTACGACGACTCGTTCAACTGCGTCAAGGAGACAGAAATCGATATCGATACGGCATCTCGGTACCCCTACGATCGAATGATGGGAGCAGGCGCCGTTGAGATTCGATTGACGAACCTAATCCGGTCTGCGGAGGAATCGCAGGGGTAAGGAATGGCCATGGGTGCGGCTCTTCTGGGACGAGCTGGTTTCGCGGCGATCGAGCCACTTTCTGCTACCTGGCTGGTCCCCGGAAGCGCGAACCAATTACTTCGAACTACTCGCCCCGAATCGCCTGGACATCGTCGAAAACGCGCGCTGCCACTGATTGCATGCGATCGAATTCGGTGCTGCAAGCCTTTCCGGCGTGTTCCCTTCGGCTCTCCAGGCCAGCTCGATATCGTCCCCGGACGGAATCGGCTCGTCGGGGCGCTCACGGCGCGGCTCGCTTCGCCTTGCCCTTGCGTCCCCTGGCCTCGGGGCGCCAGGCGCGGAGGGCGTCGAGGGAGAGGCCGAGGGCGCGGGCCTCGGTGTCGACGTAGCGCTCGTAGTAGTCGCCGAGGCGCTCGCCGAACTCCTCGTTCATCTCGTTGTGCCACTGCTTGAGCCAGGGGACGAGCTCGAGGAGGCCCGCGAGGAGGGGGGTGAGGCGATCGGCGCCCCAGCCGTCCTCGGTCTTGCGCTCCTGGTAGAGGCCGGCGAGGGCGGTGGCACGCTCGAGGTGGTTCCACCCGGCCCAGCCGAAGAGCGGGCTCGGGTCGTCGTCCTTCTCGGCGCCGGGATAGGAGATGAAGCGCTCCTTCGGGACGTCGAGCTTGCCGCGGATGCGGAAGTAGTTGGGGTCGCGGAAGTCCTTGGCGTCGTATTTCGGCGGGACGGGGATGGGCGCGGAGAGCTTCTCGCCGGCGTCCTCGCGGCGCTGGAGGGCCCAGGTGTGCTCCCAGGCGGCGCGGGTTTCGAGGCCTTCGGGGGTGTAGCGGAGGGCGGCGAGGTAGGGGACTGCATCGGCCGCGACGAAAGCTGCGATGACAGCATCCAGATCCGTTGCGCCGGACCAGTGCTGCGCTGCGACTCCGAAAGATACGTCGAGGCTCAGGCGCTCAAGCAGTTGACGTAGCGAAAACCGCGCTTGACCTTCGCGGAATATGGCCTCGATCCTGTCGGCCAGCCAGGACTGAAGTCGGTCGCGCATGCGGTCCTCGAACGTGAGGACACGACCTCCCATGTCTTTGGGAGTGATGCACCAGCGCCTCTTATAGTCGGGGGTTTCGAGGACACTGAGCTCCGGGCTCGCCGCTATCGTACTGATGAGGTCCTCCCAGAGTGCGGCGGTCTCTGGCGAGCAAGACGGTGGCAACTGGGTCAAGAGAGGTTGCCCATCAATTCCGATAGCTTGTCCATTGCGTGCCAAGAGCAGCTCAAACGGTCGCCCCCCAAGAGGAACTCCAGTCCGGACGTTCGAATCGGTTTCAAATCGAGCAACGAGACTGACAGGTGCCAGACCCAGCGATCCATAGACGAGCCAATCCATCCATTCCTGGAGGTATACTCCATGAGCAAGCAACTGCCCGTCTAAATCGGCGGCCTTCGCTATGCGCCCCTGGAAATCATGCCGTGACTGGTCTTCGGTGAGTCCATTAATTAGCTCGCCCAGAAGCTCGGACCGTTTCCGCGCTACTAGCTCGATAGCTGACGCAAGCTCCGCGAGAGGCTTGGGCTGCGGAATGGACGGAATCGGCAACGGAAGCAAGCCTGTTCCAGTAAATTCATAGGCGATCTTCGCAGGTTCTGATTGCCACTTACCCGTGTCCGTTCCTGATCCTTTATCGTGAAACACCTGCTTCATCCAGAAGCACGCGGTCGAGCTATTCAGGTACCCGAGCAGCGCGAGGTGGTCTTCCTCCGTGGCCCCTTCCGGCAGCTTGATGATGGGGGCCGTGCGGTTGAACACTTTTCCGCCCCGGTCGAGGACGAAGTGGTTGTGGGTGGCGACGAAGGCGAAGGTGATCGAGAGAGGGTTGCGGTATCTCTCGGGAAAGAACATCGAATGCTCAAACCACTGAAGACGTCGCCCGCCCTGGGACCGCTGCTCGATTTTTTCACCATAGTCCTGGCGGTTTCGCAGTATCGTTCGATATGGCCAGTAGATTGGCGCGGCTCGACCTATGGGAGGGCGCGGCTCGGCAGTCTTGATGTCGTAGGGGAAAAGAGTCGCCTCATCTTCGGCGATGCCCCAGTCTCGAACCTGCTCCCCCTTCACAAGGGGAACGAAGCCATCGCGCGCCACACCGGCACGCTCGGCTGCGCTCGGGAGCATGAAAAAGAACGAGTCCTCACCCGTGTGCGTTGACCGGCCAATGCTGTCGACCAACTCACCGAGACGACTTGTGCCGCGTGCCTCGATCAAGACCTTGACATCTGCTGCGCCACCACCGCCCAGCGTCCATGGGTGCTGAGCGAATTTCGCCCGGTTGGCGTCGACTACCGAGATGAACTCGTTCTCGAAGCCTGTATCGTCGTTGCGCGTAGCGATCGAGCGCCAGACGACGCCTTGCTCCGGTAGTTCGGGCGTGTTGGGTTCCCCGCGTTTTCCCAATACAGCACGGATGGTTGTAGCCACCGGCCTTTGATTCCGGCCAAACAAAATTACGGTCGGAGTTCCATGGCCAGGGACATAGGCACCAGAGGTATCAATGATGCGCGTCAAATCGAGGTGAGCGAGCACCTCTTCGATGAGCTTCTTGCCGAACTCGCGCTTCATGAAGCTGTTTGCGTTGATCAATCCGACATAACCACCACCCTCCGCGAGCTGAAACAAACGCTCCGTGAAGGGCGCGGACAGCGAGTATCCTCGATGGCAAGAGCGGTAGTGTTTCCGGTATTCGTCGCGTGGACCATCATCCCTCGGCACGATGTACGGCGGATTCCCCACCACCGCCTGGTACTTCCGCCCGAACACCCGATCCGACGCATCCTGGTCCTCGAGCTCGAACATCGGCTGCCCCCACGCCTCTGCTCTCTGCCCTTCCAGCTCGGCAAACCGCCGCGTCGTCCCCACCACGCCATGAAGCAGCGAATCGGCCACAACCACCTCGATCGGCAGCCGCTGCGGCACCTCCGCCAAGGTCCCGAGCTCCGCCTTCGCCATATATGCCAGCATCAATCGAAACTTCGCAATCGCCACAGCATAGGGGTTGATGTCCACCCCATGGACCTGCCCCAGTGCCGCCGCTGCATGTTCCCTAACATCGATCCCTGGCGCCGTACGCATCCGGTGTTCGCAGATGCGTTCGAAAGCATCGAGCAGGAAGTGTCCCGACCCGCACGTCGCGTCAATAAGGTGCGTTTCCTCAAGACCGAAGGTCGCGATCGCTGGATCGAGGGTCAAATCGAGGATAAACGCTCCGACGAAGTCCGGCGTCTGCAGAAGCGCGTAGCGCTCGCGAACGCTGGGCGATAGATCCTGGTACAGATCTCCGAGAAACCGCGTGTCGCTCCCCTCGAAGCGCCAGCACAGGCCGCCACCAGTCTTGTCCGGCTGGCGGAAGAAATCGAGCAGCGCACGGGCGCCTTCGTTCGACGGTGAGAGTCGGAACGCCGGGTTCCGGGTCGGGCCGAGGAGATCCTCGGCGCTGGGGTGGCGGGCGACCTCGCGGAAGGCGGTGAGCAGGTAGTCGCGGGCGGTGAGCGACGGGGCGAGCTCGAAGAACAGTTGCTCGGCATCGGCGGCGCCCTCGCCCGCGATGCGCCGGTGGCGGACCAAGCCGCGGTCCTCTAGCGTCCGGAGGAACACGCAGGAGAGCACCCAGGCCACGCCGATCTGCTCGAGCCAGCGCGGCGTCCACTCGGCCAGCGGGTCGGCGGTGCGCGACTCGGCCTTCTCGCGGGCGTGCTGCTCGGCGAGCACCGCGGCCACCGCCGGGGTCTTCGCCCGGGCCGTGAGGTCCGGGAGGAGGGTCTTCTCGAGGAGCCGCGCGAGCGCCGTCGTGAGGCTCTCGTCCGCTCCCTTCTTGCGCTTGCCTGCCATCGTCTACCTCGCGCCTCGGCTGCTTCGGCCGGATCGGCGCCGACGGTACCACGCGCACGCGCGGCGCCGATTTCCGATCCGTGGACGCGCGCGCCGGGCTGGCGGCGCGGCGTGCGCGCGGCTCAGGGCATCGCCCGGTGTCGGTTCTCGATCCACGACTCGGGCACGCGCAGCCGCTGCGCCGGCGAGCTCTGCGGGATCGGCATCGGCGCCGGAACGGCGTCGATCGGCGCCGGGCCGAGGTCGTCGTAGGCCGGGACCAGGAGGAAGACGGCGGGCCCGTCGTCCTTCTGCGTCGCCTCGATCAGCGTGGCCAGGACGCCGTCGAGGCGATAGCGGGCAAGGAGCCCCGGCTGGGTCAGGAGCACCGACGCGTTCCTCGCCACGAGGTCGCGCACGACGCGCTCGGCGCTCTCGCGCATCAGGTCGCGGAGGTTGGCCCAGTCCGGGCCGGTCGGGCCCGCGCGATCGGCGTCGTCGAGGACGCCGCGGTCGGGGATCTCCCACTCCAGGGCCACCGCGTCGGCGGCGCGCAAGATGGCGCGATCGAGGGAGACAGGCTCGATCCCGAGGTCCCGCGAGAGCCGGTTCGCGGCCTCGTCGGCGAAGGCGCAGTTGACCTCGATGACGCGGAAGAGCTTGCGGCTCGCGGCGAGGCGCAGGCGCTCGTCGAACTCGCGCGCTTCCTGGACGAGCGGGTCGCGCGTGGGCCGGCGGGACCCATGGTGGGTCGGCAGCGGGGGGGGCGGGACCTGGGTGTGCACCGTGCTCGTCGGGAGCGCGCCGGGGCGGATGTACGCGTTTTTTTCGTCGCTCCACTCGAGGCCGAGCGGCCGGACCAGCGCATCGAGCGCCGGGCGGGGCGGCGGGCGCTCGGCCTCGGGGTAGCGCGCGGCGACGGCCTTGAGGATCTCCTCGGGCTGGAGCTCGAGGTGCGCCATCGCCCCGGCGGAGAGCTTGAGGGCACGCGCGGGCGACATCGCGCGCGGATAGAGCTCGAGCCTGGCGCTCTTCGCGGCGGTGCGGCTGGCCTCGGCGGCGAGGGAGACGAGCCGCTCGGGGGGCAGCGCCGCGAGCTCGGTGTCCTTCACGCGCGCCGCCAGCGCCGCGCGCGCCTCCTCCGAGGCCGGGAGCGGCTCGCGCGCCGCGAGGGCGTCGGCCTCGTCGCCGAGCGCGCGCGCGACGCGGAGGTGCTCGTACGAAGGGGCGATCCACAGGCCGCGGACGGGCCCGACGACGAGGTGCTCGCTGGTCTCGACGACGACGCGGACCAGGGCCTCCGCGAGGCGCGCGGCCGCGTCGGACGAGGCGTCCGCCGCCGCGGGCCCCGCGGGGACGGCGGAGGCGAGGGCGGCGCCGACGCTGGCCACCGAGGCGACGCCGCCGAGGCCCGCGAGCGCGCCGTGCACGAGGTCGTGGAGCACCTGGAGCCGGGGGAAGCCGCGCCAGTGCTCCCGGGCCTTGGAGAGCTGGAGGTAGACGGCCTGAGGCGAGATACGGTGCTTCTTCGCGAGGAGCGAGGCCTCGGTGATCCGCTCGCCCTCCACGGGATCGAGGCCGAACAGCTCGCGGACGTGCTTGAACGGGACGGCGGACCCCGGGCCCCGGCCCGCGTTGACGCGCGCCCTGCCGGAGCCCGCCGCCTTGCCGGGCAGCAGCAGATCGAGCCATGCGGCGAGGGTCGCGGGCGCGTCGTCGGTGGCGCCCTCCGCGAGCTTGGCGAGGGCAGCGCGCACCGCCTCGGCGGCGTCAGGCCGATCGCCGAGGACGTGGAGGATGCGTCGCGGCGAGGCCGCGGCCACGTGGGAGGCGCGGGCGAGGCCGGCGTCGGCGAGGGCCGTGGTGAGCTCGCGCGGCACCCCGGGGAGATAGGCGACGGCGGCGTCCTCGCCCTGAAAGCCCGGGTAGAACGGGGCGGGGAGCGGGGGGGCCGATCGCGGTCGGCCTGGCGCGCCGCCTTCGGGGACCGACGAGGCCACGCCTGCTGTGGCGCGCGCCGCGCGCCAGCGCTCGACGAAGTCCTGGATGGCGCGCGCCGTCTCCCGGCCGACGCCGCGGATCGCGGAGAGCTGGTTCTGCGGGAGCGCGAGGAGCTCGCGCACGGTGACGATGCCGGAGCGGTCGAGGGCGTTCTTCTCGCGCGCGCCGAGCGGGAGGGCCTCGACGGGCGTGGCCTCGGTAAAGATCGAGAGATCCGCCGCGACGGGAGGCGCGCCGTCCGCCTCGTCGGCGCCGGCCTCGCTGGGCGCGGCGGCGAAGCAGGCGATCCACTCGGTTCGCATCTGCTCGGCGGTCTCGTGGCGCTGGCCCGCCTCCCGGGCGAACGCGCGACGGAAGAACGGCACGAGGCGCCCGCGCACGGCCGTATCGAAGCGCTCGGCGTCGAGCGACATCTCCTCCTGGCCGGCGGTGGCGGGCACGTCGCCTCGACCCCAGCGGGGCCGGGTGCCGGTGAGCAGCTCGTAGAGCGTGACCGCAGCGGAGAAGCGATCGGCGGCCTCGTCCCAGCGGCCGCGCAGCGGGACGAACGGATCGCGGTAGGCGGGGGTGCCGACGAGGGTCTGGGCGCTGTCGAGCATCGAGAGGGAGAAGTCGAACAGGTAGAGGTGCCGTTGCTTCTTCGACTGGCTCGGGAGGACGCCGACGTTCGCGGGCTTGATGTCGCGGTGCTGTACGCCCTCGTCCTCGAGGAACTCGAGGGCCCGGAGCAGGTCCTCGCCCCAGCGGCGCGCGTAATCGAGGCTCGGCGGGCCTTCCCGCGTGAGGAGATCGGCGAGCGTCTCGCCGCCGTACGAGGTGAGCAGGCAGAAGCGGCCCCCCAGCGTCGGCGTGCCCTCGAGCCGGACGATGCGCTCGCTCCGGAGCGCGCCCAGCACCTCGGCCTCGGCGCGCAGGCGATCCTCGAACTCGGGGGCGAGCGGCACCTTGAGGGCGAGCAGCGACCCCTCGCGCTCGACGGCGAGCACGCGCGCGGTGGCCCCCGTGCCGAGGAGGCGCGCCACCGAGAGCTTTCCGCCGAGGAGATCGCCGGGGCGCGCCTCGAGCGGGTCGAGGCCCGGGACTGGCCCGGTCGCGGGCGCGGTGACCGCCTGGAGCAGCAGATCGAGCCAATCGAGCGCGTTGTCAGCGCGCTGGACGGGGTTGGCCTCGGTGGCGAACCCGACGACTTCGTCGAGGGACTTGCGCTCGGTCTCGCCCAGCGGCGTGGCCCCGCCGGCGAGGTCGTCGCGCACCGCCGCGATCGACAGGTGGCCTCCGCCCGCCTGCAAGAGCATCTCCCGCTCGAGGAGGGTCGCCCCGGGCGCGGTCCTTGTGAAGATCTGGTAGGCGATGGCGCCGAGCGAGAAGACGTCGCTCTCCGGCTTGGCTGCGGAGGGCTCCTCGATGACCTCGGGCGCGCGGTAGACGACGGCGCGATCGGGCGCGAGCGCCGAGAGGTGGACGGTGCCAGAGCTGCCGTCTTCCCGACTGGCAAGCTGGAAGTTGTAGAGGCGAACCTCGGGAGGTTTGTTGTCCTGCCGCTCGCGGACGAGCACGGCGCCGGGGTGCAGCCCGCGGTGCAGGACCTTCTTCCGGTGGCAGTAGTCGAGCGCATCGGCGAGCTGCTGGACCATGTGGATCCGGTGATCGAACGACAGATCCGGGTGCCGGCGGAGGTAGGCGTCGAGGGGGAGCCCGCCCGCGAAGTCCTCGAAGACGATGCAGGGCCCGCCCATCGGGCCTTCGGCGATGTAGTCGGTGAAGCGCAGGATCGCGGGGTGATCGCTCAGGACCGAGAGCACCTCGGCCTCGCGGTCGGCGGCGCGCCGGAGCTGGTCCCGCCGCTCCTGACCGGGGCTCTGGGGGACGAGGTAGCTGCGGACGCGACGCTTCAACGTCGCCATGCGCTCGTGCTGGGCTTCGCGATCCTGGTAGCCCGGCCCCTCCTCGATGAGCTCGCCGAGCGCGAGATCGCCGACCTTCATCGCGCCCTTGCTCTCGCGAAGCCCGAGCGCCTTGAGCGCCACATCGATCGCTTGCCCCATCGGCCGGTCGATCGGGGAGCCGAGCGGGCGCGCCTCGGAGCCCGGGTAGTCGCCGTGCTGCATGGCGGCGAGGAAGCCGCGCCGGGTGACGACGCGGGCCTTCGCATTGCCCTCGAGCGTGACATGGATGTTCGGGTCGGAGAGGAAGACGAGCGGCTCGACGTACGGCCGCTTTCTCCCCATCTGCTTTTCGAGGAGGCTCCCGAGGACGCGGGCCTTGAGCGCGGTCAGCCGGAGAGGGTTTTCCTTGATGGAGACGTGCCCTTCGGGAGAACGAAAGCGCCAGTCGACGACATCCCCGGAGACGGCGCCCGGATGACTCTTGATCTCGATCAGATAGAGGGCGTGGTAGCCGAGCACGACGAGGTCGAGCTCGTACCGGCGCCCGCTCGAGTCGACGAGGTCGACGAGCGCCCAGACGCGGTACGGGTCGGTGTCAGGCAGGACCGATTTGACGAACTCGAGCGCCTCCTGCTCGTGGCGATGCGGCGTCGTGCCCTGGGCGAGGACCCTCCCACGCGAGAGCGCCACGGCTAGCTCCGGCGCCCCGCGTCGCCGCCGTGCCGCAGCTCGAGCGCGGCGCCGCGCGCGCCAGCGTCGGCGTCGTCGGAGACGATCGCGGCGGTGAGGCGATCGAACCCGAGAGCGCGCGCTCCCTCCGGGTGTGCCGCAGCCGGGAGGGCGACGCGCGGCGCGGTGGCGCTGCCGAGCAGGGCGACGGCGAGCCCGAAGAGCTGCCGCTCGCCGGGCCGATCGGTGACGAACAGCACCTGGTCGCCGAGATCGAGATCCCGTCGGCTGGCGAAGTGCTCGGCGAGGATCAGGACGGAGCCGGCGCCGGAGGCGGTGACGCGCGAGGCCGGTCCGAGGCCTGCGAGCTCGGCGCCGCCGTCGCCCGCGAGTGTCGCGCTGGGTGCGAAGCCCCACGCGGAGGCGACCTCGGCGAGGACCCCGCGGGCGGGCCGCGGCGAGAGGTCGCCGGCGGCATCGCGGAGGAGCGATCGGGCGAGGTTGACGGGAAGACCGGGCCATTCGTGGCCGAACGGCTCATCGTCGGCGAGCCCGGCGAGCGCGAAGATCCGGCGCGGCGCGAAGGCTAGCGGGTAGGTGGCGGCGGCGTCGCGGAGGAGGAGGTCGAGGCGATCGCGATCATCCAGCTCTCCGGGATCGCCGCGGAAGGCGCGCCAGGTGGCGTCCGCTGCGGGTCCCAGGCGGCGGCCGCGCCCTTCGCGGGCCTCCAGCGCGCGGAGACCGAGGACGCCGGCGCGGTAGAAGCTCTCGACTTGGGAAGGGGTGGGCGTGGCCATGGGGGGACTCCGGGGGGTGGTGGGGTCATTGGAACATGAGGGCGGGAAGGCGGGAAGAAAATCATCAATGATCTTCCCGCCTTCCCGCCTTCATGGGACATCTCTCTGGGCAAATGCCCCCACCACTGGGAGGGGGTGACCCCGGGTTGACGTTGCGGCACGTCCGCCGGATACGTGCGGCATGCGAACGGGGAACATCCTGATCCTCCTCGGAGTCCAGCCGCGCTTGTGAGCTGCTCGCCCCTCCGCGCCTGCGTGGTCACGCTGGCGGCGCTCGCCGCCTGCCGTGACGGCTCGGGTACGTCGGGCGCCGGGCCGGCGCCCGACGCGGGTGTTGTGGCGCCGGCGCCCTCCGTTGCGCCCACCGCGAGCGCGGCCAGCGCCGCGAGCGCACTGTCGCTGGACGCCGGGGTGGCGGACGCGGCAACGGCAGATGCGGCAGCGGCAGATGCGGCAGCTCCGGACGCCGCCGCGCCAGACGCGGCAGCTCCGGACGCCGCCGCGCTGGGCGCAGGCTGCAAGCTGCGCCGAGGGCCGCTCTCGCTCTCGCTCCGTGGGCCGGCGCTGCTGTGGTCTCCCGACGAGGCGGAGCGCGCCGACTTCCGGGTGATCTTCAACCGCGACGGCGTGGCGCAGCACGTCGCGCCGTCGTTCGGTGGGCTCACCGCGCCAGGCTCTCCGCCCGCGGAGGCCGCGCCCGACGCCGGGGAGGGCGCCGGCGATCCTGCGCGCGCCTCGTGGCCGGCGTGCGTGGTGGCCTCCCGGTTCGTGTACTGCATGGATCACGGCGGCACGATCCGGAGGACCCCGCTCGGCGGCGGCGAGGGGCCGCCCATCGGCGCCGGGCGCCGCGGCACGGGGATCTCCGCCGTCGCGCTGCCTGGAGGGCACACGCTGCTCGCCTTTCTCTCGGACCGGAAGACGAGCGAGGGCGCCGTGACGCAGGCCTTCGCTGTGCTCGACGACGGGGCCGCCGTGCCGCTCTCCGAGGAGGGCAGCGGCGCCACCTTCGTCGCGCTGTCGCCCTGGAAGGGAGGCGCGCTCGCGATGTACATCGACGCGCGCTCGGCGCTGACGCCGGTGCACGCCCGCACGCTGGGGCTCACGGCGGAAGGCAAGCTCGAGCTCGGCCCTGACGCGGTCGTCTTCGTCGGCGACGCGGGGGAATCGCGGATGGGCGGCGCGCTCGCCATCGGCGCCTCGGGGCCTGCGTACGTGCTCCTGCCGGCGGCGAAGGACATCTCGGCGTTCGGCATGGCGGCGATCCGCGTCGACGAGGCGCCGCGCGACGACATGCCCGCGGTCTGGTCGCTCTACCCGAACGGGCTCAGCCCCGCGCCGATCGCGGCCACGCAGGGCGTCTCGCCGATCCACGTGGCCCGGGTCCGGCCGGTGTCGCGCGAGCCCGGGGCGCGCCACGCGCTCGAGCTCGGGCAGCTCGACGGCGAAGGGCGGTTTCACGCGCGCTGCGTCGCGGTGGAGGGCAAGTCGTTCAAGCACGTGGCGATCGAGGCGGATCGCGGCGGCTCGCTGTGGATCGCGTACACGACGGCGGCCGGCACCTTCATCGAGCAGCGCGCCGCGGGGCCGTGATAAGCCAACCGCGTGGATTCGCGAATCCATTCCTATCGTAAATCTTAAGGAGTCGAGATGAAGCTAGGTTCTATGCCCAGGGGCATTTCATGGCCGCTCGTGTCGCTGATCGCGCTCGGCGTGGCTGGCTGCAGCGACGGCGGCGGCGGTGACGCCGGCAGCGCGGAGAGCGCCTCGTCCGCCGCCGGCGGGCCGGGGGGCGCGGGCGCGGTCGGCGCCAGCGCCAGCGCCGGCACAGGCGCAGGGGGCGGGGACGGCGTCACGACGGGCGCGGGCGCTGGTCCGGGCAGCTCCACGACGGCCGGCTCCACCTCCTCGACGAGCGGCGGCGGCGGCGATCCCAGCGCCACGAGCACGGGCGCGAGCACTTCGACGGGAACGGGCAGCCAGCCGGTGAGCTGCGATTATCCCGCGGAGTACGCGAACGGATCCATCACCTTCTACACGCTCGACATGGGCTCGACCGAGGTGAACTGCAGCTACCCGATCGTCGGGCGCAACCCGGACGTCGTCGGGCACGTCCCGTTCGGCGGAGGCCAGTACTTCGCCGCCATGAACACCGCCGACTACAACGCGGCGGCGATGTGCGGCGCGTGCGTCGAGGTCTCCCGGGACGACGGGCGCAAGAAGGTGCAGGCCATGGTCGTGGACCAGTGCCCGATCGCCACGAACCCGAAGTGCAAGGCGGGCCACATCGATCTCAGCAAGAACGCCTTTCTCCAGATCGGCGAAGAGCGCGAGGGGTATCTGGGGACCACGAACGGCGGCGCGGCGGGGAAGATCTCCTGGCGGTACATCCCCTGTCCGACGACGAGCGCCGTCTCCTTCCGCCTCAAGGACGCGAGCAACAAGTACTGGAACGAGATCCTCGTCGAGGGGCACGCGCACCCGATCGAGAAGCTGGAGGTGGAGATCAACGGCACGTGGCAGACGGCCACGCGGCAGTCGTACAACTATTTCACCGTCGGCGACGGGAACATGGGGAATGCGCCGTACCACGTCCGCGCGACCGATATCAACGGTTCCACCGTGGAAGCGATGCTGGAGCTCAAGGCCGGAAACCAGCCCGCGAGCGGGCAGTTCGCCGCCTGCAACTGAGACCGAGGCCTGCGCCCCTGCTCGAGGGCGGCCGCCCGGAGGTCCGGTGGTGGACGCGCCCCTCGCGCGGCGCGGCCGAGCTCCCACGGGCGCCGCGGCCGCGCCGGGCTGCGGGGAAGCGCGCTCGCCAGCCGGCTGGTCGAGGGGTCAGCTGGTAGGATGGGCGCCCCCTGCGGTCGGGACGCGCCGCCGGGATCTCCAGGAGAACACCGTGCAAGACCCTCGCCCCGCTCCGTCGCTGCTCACCGTCGACGACTTCGAGCGCGCAGCGCGCGCCCGGCTGTCGAAGATGGCCTATGACTACTACCGATCAGGCGCCGACGAGGGCCGCACGCTCCGCGAGAACCGGCGCGCCTTCCGCCGCCTCGAGATCCATTACCGCGTCCTCGTCGACGTGGCCGAGCGGGACATGAGCACGACGGTGCTCGGCACGAGGGTGCCGTTCCCCATCCTCGTGGCGCCGACGGCCTATCAGCGCCTCGCGCACCCCGACGGGGAGATCGCCTCCTCGCGGGCGGCCTCCGAGCTCGGCACCATCTTCACGCTCTCCACCCTCTCGACGACGAGCCTCGAGGCGGTCGCGGGCGCGTCTCCAGGGCCGAAGTGGTTCCAGCTCTACGTCCACAAGGATCGCGGCCTCACGCGCGCCCTCGTCGAGCGGGCCGAGTCCTCCGGCTACCGGGCGCTGATGCTGACCGTCGACACACCGGTCCTCGGCCGCCGGATAGCGGACGTGCGCAACGGCTTCGCGCTGCCCGAGGGGCTCGTGATGGCGAACCTCGCCGACGCCGCGACGGCCGCGCCGGCCGAGGAGCGGGGCTCTCTGCTCGCGTCCTACGTCGCCACCCGACATGACGCCTCGCTGACGTGGCGCGACGTCGGGTGGCTCGCCTCGCTCACGAGGCTCCCCCTCCTGCTCAAGGGCATCGTCAGGCCGGACGACGCGCTCCGCGCGCTCGAGGCGGGCGCCGCCGGCGTCGTCGTCTCCAACCACGGCGCGCGGCAGCTCGACGGCGCCCCCGCGACGATCGAGGCCCTCCCGGCGATCGCCGACGCGGTCGCCGGGAGGTGCCTGGTGCTGATGGACGGCGGGATCCGGTGGGGTACCGACGTGCTGAAGGCGATCGCGCTCGGCGCCCGCGCGGTGCTGATCGGACGCCCAGTCCTGTGGGGGCTCGCCGCGCTCGGCGGCGAGGGCGTCGCGCGCGTGCTCGCGGGGTTGCGCGATGAGCTCTCGATCGCCATGGCGCTCGCCGGCTGTCCTACCCTGGCATCCATCGATCGCGACCTGATCCGACGAGCTCATGCGCGATGATGGATGCCTGAGTCGCACGAGCGCGGAGTTTTCCAAGATCGGCGCTGTCTCGGGTACAGCCTGGCGGACGGCGGCGAGCGCGACGCGCACCTCGCCCATGTGCGCATGTCGACCAATTGCTGCGCTCCGCTGAACCGAGGTGTCAAGGCGTCTTCGACGAAAGAAAAGGTGGCGGCCATTCAGCCTCACCCGTACACTCGGCCATCGTGAGCAGCGCAGTACCTGCGAGGGAGCGGTGGCGGAGGCTCTTCACGCGAGGCGCTGGCGCCTCCGGGGGGGAGCCCGCGCCCGAGGGAGCGGACCCGGCCATGGGGATTCGGCTCCGGCGTTTTGCGGGGCCGGCGGCCTACCTGGATCAGATGTCGTCGCTCCGGATTGCCCACCTGACCGATCAGCATGTCGGTCGCGTGACGTCGGTGCGGGTGCAGCGCGCGGCCGTCGCGCTGACGAACCTGCAGCGGCCCGACCTCGTCGTGCTCACGGGCGATTTCGTGTGTCACAGCCAGCTCTACCTCGATCAGCTGGAGGAGGTGGTGCGCGGCTTCGAGGCGCCGGTGATCGCCGTGCTGGGGAATCACGATCACTGGTCGGGCGCCGACGCGGTGAAGCGCGCGCTCGAGCGGGGCGGCGCCGCGGTGCTCTGCAACGCGAGCACGGTCGTCACGCTGGGCCATGAGCGGCTCCAGGTGGTGGGGCTCGACGACGCGTATACGGGCCACGCGTCGCTCGAGAAGGCGGTGAAGGGGATGCGGCGCGATCTGCCGACGCTGGGCCTCTCGCACATCGCCGAGGAAGCGGACGGGCTCTGGCGCCATGGCATCCCGCTGGTGCTGTCGGGCCACACGCACGCGGGCCAGGTGACGGTCGCGCGCCTGAACGAGCTCTCGATCGGCAAGATCGCGGGGCACCGCTACATTCACGGGCTCTACGGCACGCGCAAGCGGGGGGAGCCTGGCCAGGGGGCGGTCTACGTCGGGGCGGGGATCGGCGCGGCGGTGATGCCGTTGCGCCTCGGCGAGCGAGGCCAGCGGGAGGTCGCGATCTTCGAGCTCGGCAGCGAGCCGGGGTCGTTCGACGAGCACCACGCGGAGCAGGTGCCGCACCTCGGGCGCAAGCCGTCTCCGGAGCTCATGGCGAGCCGCGCGGCGAAGGTGGCGAGGAACCGGGAGCGGCGGGCGCGGGTGCACCGGCACGGCGAGGGGAGCGCCGGCGGCGGAGAGGCGTAGCGCCGCGGCGCCAAAGGCCGTCCCTGGTTGCGCAGGTCAGAGATCCTGCCAGCCATCGCGAAGTTCGGGCGCATCATGAGCGTGCGGAGGCCAAACTCGGTGACGCCGACGAAGCCATCGACCCCTCCCCAGAACGCGATGTGCTTGCCCGTGCCTCCGAGGGCGGCGCCGAAGCTCGCTCCCTACATGGCGACGCAATAGAAGCCTTGCCACGAGCCGCCGACGTGGAGCTTGAGGCCGGCGCCGCGCTTCCACCCCTCCGGGCCACAGGATTCGACGGGCAGAGATCCAGGATCTCTCGTCAGACCTCGCTGCAAAGCGTGAAGGCGGCGCGGCGGAGCGCGGCGCCCGAGGATGCCGGCATCCTACCCCGGGCGCAGGACCGTGGCATCGGTCCCGCGCCCCGCGCACGATCGAGGAACCCCGCGGGTCGGTCGATTGGAATTGACGCCCGGCATGTGAACGTTCACATTTGGGGTCGCGCACATCCTCCTTTGGCTTCGTCCGGTAGGGTACCGGGCCGCTCACGAACCTGAACTGGCCACGCGAACGAGGCGCGATACCTGGGCAACCACGTTTCGCCTCCCCAGCCTTAACTGCCGGCGCCCTCGCCGGACTGGTGTAAAATGAGAGTCTCTCTGATCGTTGTTCCTGCGATGTTGGTCCTTCTTGCCTGCGGCTCCGACGCCGACCCGCCTGCGGACGACCAGGCCAGCGCCAGCACGACGAGCGCTGCGGGTTCAGGCGGGGGAGCCTCGACGGCCGCCAGCACGACCGCCTCCAGCAGCGCGAGCTCCAGCAGCAGCGGCGGGGCCGGCGGCAGCGGCGGGGCCGGCGGCAGCGGCGGCGCCGGCGGCAGCGGCGGTCAAGAAGAAAACCTGCTCGCCGCGGCCGAGAGCATCGACGGCTTCCGCTGGGAGATGCCGTGCGACAAGGACCCGGGCAACAGCGACGAGTGTGCGTGTTCGGCGCTTGTCGACGAGACCAAGACGTTCGGCGGCTCGCCCGACACGGTCTATCTGGTGACCGTCCGGCTCCGCGGCGTCGTCGAGCCGGAGACCTACAAGGGCGGCACCTCCGACGGCATGCACTTCCGCGTGGGCGGTACACCCGACAACGCGACGTACAACCGCTACAGCATCTCTGTCTCCGACCCGGCCGAGGTCTACTGGCTCAACGATAGCCCCACCGTGGGGCACGATACGTTCAAGATCGACCACACGAAGACCATTCCGATCCGGGGCGGAGCCAAGGTGTCCTTCAAGGGCGAGGATCCGAATCACATCAGCATCGCCAACTTCAAGCATCTGGTCGTGGACGGCGTCCCCCCGGCGCCCGAGCCGTACGTCGGTCAATTCATCCAGCTCGACGTGCAGTCCGTCGAGAAGAAGCCGTGAGCGCGCGCCGCGCCGCCCGCGCTCCTCGCGCCCGAGCCGCCGCGGAGCGGGGCGGCGATCTCGCTCACTCGATCGGCGCGTCCGCGCACGCGCCCCGCGCGTCGACGGAGGTGCCGCTCGCGGCCGCCGTGCAAGCGTTGGCGTACGTCTGGCCGTCACAGCCGCACACGGGCGCGAGCTCCTTCGTGCACACCTCGGGCTTCTCGGCGCAGGTGCCGGAGGCGTCCGCGCGCCCGCAGATCGCGGAGGGCGCGTACTTGCAGTAGAGCCCCTCGCCGCACACGCGCGGCCCGCCGAGGGTGAAGCCGCCACAGCTCTCGCCGATCCCAACGATCGTGGGGCCGCACTCCCCCGCGCTCCTCACCGAGACGCCGGCCGTGGCCGCGACGCAGCCGTTGCTGTACGTGCGGCCATCGCAGCCGCACACCGGATCGTACTGCTGCGGGCACGCGTCGGGCTTGAGCTCGCACGTGCCGCTCCGGTCGTACGCGCCGCAGCTCGCCTCGGGGGCGAAGTCGCAATATAGGCCCGCCGCGCAGCGTATACCGGCGATGCCCCCGCACATGCCGCCGGGCCGCGCGCGGGTGAAGCCCCTCTCGTGATCGAAATACGCCGGTGCTGCCGCCACGTCGCTCACCGCGAGCGCGCCCTCGGCGGCCCCGGTCTCCTCCGCATCCGTGACCTCGGCATCATCGTATGTCGCCGTGCAGGCGGCGAGCGTCACAGCGAACACGGCACCCAGAACATGTGTCATCTTCATGATCGTGAAAACTCCTCGTGAGCGTGAGGAAGCGGCCCGGCGCTCCGGGCGTCTCCTCGGCCATGCGCATCGCGCGCGAGCTGGGCAACGCGTCGCTGCGCGATGTCGCCGTGTCTTCCAACGCGTCGAGCCTTGGCTCGACCTGGGGTGACAGTGCGTCGGGCATGTCAGGACTCCAGCGCCTTGACGATCGCTCCCCTTCATACCCCACGGCGTCTGCGCTCATCGACCCGGTGTTTGCTCGCTTTCCGCGTTTGCCGTTTGTCGTTCATTGAGCGTCGATTGCCGATGAGCGCCTGCCGTCTGTCATCCACCGCTTCTCGTTCGTTGCCGTCTGCAATCGGTGTTCCCTTGGAGAAGAGATGAGCCCGCCCGCCGCGGAGCTTCGCGGCGTCGCGGGAGCGGGAGCGGGGCGATCGCCAGGTCCGGGCGGGTCGGACGCCGAGAGGACCGCGTGCTCCCTGTTTCCACCTCACATGCGGCGATGCGGCGTTCCGCCACACGGGGGTGCGGGCTGTAGGAGCCCATCCCCCGAAGCGGGGCAGTTTGCTACGTGGAAGGCCGGAGGGGCGCTGCGCCGGCGGCCGTCCGGGCAGCGACGATTGTGATGCTGACATAAGCAGCCGACGCGCCGCGGGGTGGAGCGGCGTCGAGGCAGCGACGCGCAGGGTGGACGAGAGGAAGCGGGAAGACGTGCGGGGAGAGGGTGGAAGCGCCGGGAACCACGGGTGAGACGCGGAGACGCGCGGGAGACCACGCTCGCCGCGCGCGCTTTCGTGACAGCTCGGTTGCGACCCCCCTTGCTTTTGCTGCGGGAGGACGGCTAAGTCTGGTTTTGCTCGAATGGTCCGTGCCAACGACAAGACGGCGAACAACCGCACCCCTCGGGAGCTCAACCGCTCCCTCGTCCTCGACCTCGTGCAAGAGCACGGCCCGATCTCCCGCACGAACCTCGCGCGGTTGAGCGGGCTCACCAAGCCGACGGTCTCGGCCATCATCGAGGAGCTCCTCGACAGCGGCAGCGTCCGCGATGTCGGGACCGAATCGCGCGGCGGGCGCCCAGCGCGGCTCCTCGAGTTCAACGACGACAGCGCGGCCTTCCTCGGTATCGAGATCGGTGTCGAGCAGACGGCCGTGGCCGTGGCCGACGCCCGCGGGCGGCTGCGGGCGCGGCTGGAGCAGCCCACCGTCCTGCGCGATCCGCACCGGACGGTCCGCGATATCGTCGAGCTCTTGCCGAAGGTGCTGCAGCTGAGTGGGGTGCCGCGGAAGCGGCTGCGCGGCGCCTGCGCGGTCTTGCCCGGGCTCATCGAGCGACCGAGCGGCGTCTGCGTGCTTGCGCCCAACCTGGGCTGGGAGCGGTTCCCTGTGCGCGCGGAGCTCAGCCGCGCGCTTCGCATGCAGGTGCCTGTGTACAACCTGCCTCAGGCAGCGGCGGTGGCGGAAGGGGAGCTCGGCGCGGCGCGGGGGCACGCGTCGTATGTGTGGATCTACGTCGGGCTCGGCGTCGGCGCGGGCCTCGTCGCCGATGGACGCCTGTTCTTCGGGATGCAGGGGTACAGCGGGGAGATCGGCCACTGCCGCGTTGCGGACGACGGCCCTCCTTGCGGCTGCGGGCGCCGCGGATGCCTGGAGACGTTCGCCTCGGTCATGGCGCTCCGGCGCGCCGCCGAGGCGGCGTCGGCGCGTTCACCCCAGCTCGCCGCGCTCGCTCGCCCGCACGCGGTCAGCGCCGTCGCGAGCGCGGCGCTCGCCGGCGACGAGAGCGCCCGCGCGATCTTCCACGACGCGGGCGCGCAGCTCGCGCGCGGCATCGCGGTCTTGCTGAACCTGCTCAACCCCCAGCTCATCGTGCTGGGCGGCGAGCTGCTGGCCGCGCCCGACATCCTCCTTGCAGGCGTGCGCGACGGGCTGCCGCGCCACGCCGTCCGCGGCGCGGACGTGCCGGTCGTCGCCTCTCCGCTGGGCAGCGAGGCCGGCGTGCTCGGCGCCCTCCTGCTCGCGCGCGAGGGCGCGGTTCGCTCGCTCCGCCTCGTGCCCGACGGCGTGCTCCAGGACATCGCACCGTAGGTGATCGGGCTCTAGGCGAGCGAGGCGCGCTCTCCGCGCGCCGGGTCGCCCTTCGGGGCGGGCGATCCGGATCGCCCCTCGGCGAGGAGCGGCGCGAACGCGTGGCGATCATGCCAGGTGAGGGCGCCGAGCAGTCCGAGGAGGACGACGGCGTTGATGCCGGCGCGGGGGTCGAGCAGCAGGTGGAACAGGGCGATGTTCACCACGACCGGCCATAACAGCGCGAGCGCGAGGGGGCGGCGGCGGTCGAGGAGGAGCAGGACCGCGGCGGCGATCTCGACGACCTTGACGGCGAGGATGTAGCCGCTGTCGACAAGCAGCTGGATGAACGGGTGGAGCGGCTCGGGGACCGGCACGATGCGCACGAATCCGTTGATGCCGCCGAGCAGGACGATGAGGCCGAGGGCGACGCGGGCTGCGCCGACAGCGCGGGGGGGCATGGATCCTCCTTGGGTTCAGGGGATCACCATGGCTCCGGCCGTGGCCTCGGCTTGTACGAAGCGGCTGCGAGCGATCGAGCCCGGTGTGCGGCCCAGCGTGGCGACGATCGCGCGGGCCAGGTGGGCCTGGTCGTGGAAGCCGCCGGCGAGCGCCGCCTGCGCCAGCGGGGCGCCGTCCATGAGCGCGCCGATGGCCGTCCGCACGCGCAGGAAGGTCACGTAATCGCGCAGCGGGTGGCCGAAGGCGCCGTGAAACAGGTGGGAGAGCCGCGAGCGAGAGAGGCCCTCCGCGGCGGCGAGCGGCCCCAGCGCGGGGCGGCCCGGCGCCTGCTCCGCCAGGCGGCGCATGGCGCGGAGCACGCGGCGATCGACCGGCGGGCCGCCCGCGAACGCACCGGCGCACGCCTTCATGAGCGCGTGCGTCGCCGCGTGATCGAGCCCGCCCCGGAGCACGTCGCGCGCCGCCGCGCGGGCCCGATCGGCCTGCGCGCCTTCGAGGACGAGCACCCGCCCGCGGGCGGCCGCCTGCGCGCCGGCGCCGAGCCCCTCGGGCGCAAGAAAGGTCGTCACCGTCGCGCCGGGAGAGCCGATGGAATGGGCGACCCCGGCGCCGGTGAGCACGGGCGCGCTCACCTCGAACGGCCGCCCGACCTCGGCCTCGATCTCGAGAGGCCCCTCGACCGGCACCACCAGCTTGACCAGGTGGAGCGCATGGCGGCGCGTCCCCCCGGCGCCCTCGATGATGTGCACGCCGCCGTGGCCGACAAGCGCCGTGTGCTCGAGAGCCGTCACGCTGGAGAGCACATCACGCGGGCGCGACCGGCGCAACCGGCGCAACCGGCGCAACCACCGTGCCCTCGTTGACGCTGCTGCATCGAGCGGGCATAAGGGGGAGATGCGCAGAATCGCTATCGAAGGGATGACCTGCGGCCACTGCGTCCAGGCGGTCTCGAAGGCCCTCGCGAAGGTCCCTGGCGTGACGCGGGTGAGCGAGGTGAGCCTCGAGCGCGGAGAGGCGCTCGTCGAGGGGAGCGCGGCGGCGGAGGCCCTCCTCGCGGCCGTGCGCGAGGCCGGCTACGAGGCGCGCGACGCTGGCTGACGCCGCGGTGCGCTGCGGTGCCGGAGCTCGGCCGCCTTTGGTATGGTGGCGGCCACCATGACGCGACAGCAGAGCGAAGAGGGCTTTCCGGAAGGGTTCCTGTGGGGCGCCGCCGCGGCGTCGTACCAGATCGAGGGCGCCGCGCGCGAGGACGGCAAGGGGCCGTCCGTGTGGGACATGTTTTGTAGGAAGCCGGACGCCGTGTGGAACGGCCAGACGGGCGACGTCGCGTGCGACCACTACCACCGGTACCAGGAGGACGTCGCCCTCATGCGCGACATCGGCCTCCGCGCCTATCGACTCAGCACCTCGTGGCCGCGCGTCCTCCCGGAGGGCACGGGCGCCGTCAACGAGCGCGGGCTCGCTTTCTACGATCGCCTCGTGGACGCGCTGCTCGAGGCGGGCGTCGAGCCCCACATCACGCTGTTCCACTGGGACTTTCCTCTCGCGCTCTACCACAAGGGCGGGTGGCTGAACCGCGACAGCGCCGACTGGTTCGCCGAGTACACGAGCGTCGTGGTCAGGAAGCTCGGCGATCGGGTGAAGGACTGGATGACGCTCAACGAGCCTCAGGTGTTCGCCGGCGCTGGCCACTACGAGGGGCGCCACGCCCCCGGCGACCGGCTGCGCTTCGCCGAGGTGCTCCGGGTCTGCCACCACGTCTTGCTCGCGCACGGCAAGTCGGTGCAGGCCATCCGCGCGGCGAGCCCCGGGAGGAGCAACGTCTATTATGCGCCCGTCGCGCAGGTGAAATACCCCGCGACCTCGTCGCCGGAGGATCTGGAGGCGGCGCGCGCGGCCACGTGGTCGGTGAACGCGCGGACCACGTGGACCAACACGTGGTGGATGGATCCCGTGTTCTTCGGCAGGTACCCCGAGGACGGGCTCCGCCTGTTCGCGAACGAGCTGCCCGAGGTCCGGAGCGGCGACATGGAGATCATCGCGCAGCCGGTCGATTTCTGCGGCGTGAACGTCTACTGGGGAGTCCCGGTGCGCGCCGGGGCGAACGGCGCGGCCGAGGTGGTGCCCCACCCGGTGGGACACCCGATCACCGCGTTCGAGTGGTCGGTCACCCCCGAGTGCCTCTACTGGGGGCCCAGGTTCTTCTATGAGCGGTACAAGCGGCCGATCGTGATCACCGAGAACGGCCTGTCGACCCGGGACTGGATCTCGCTCGACGGGAAGGTGCACGATCCCCAGCGCATCGATTTCATGGCGCGCCACCTGATCGAGCTGCGCCGGGCGATCGCCGAGGGCGCGGTCGTGAACGGCTACTTCCACTGGTCGATCCTGGACAACTTCGAGTGGGCTCACGGCTACAAACACCGCTTCGGCCTCGTCTTCGTCGACTACCCGACGGGCCGGCGCGTCCTCAAGGATTCGGCGCACTGGTATCGTGAGCTCATCGCCTCGAACGGCGCGACCCTCGGGGGGTGAGGGGGCCTCGTCGCGCGCCGCGACTCGATAATCCGCGGCGTTAACCAGGCTCGCTCACGCTCAGGACACGAAGCCCGCCCCCGCTCACCAACGTGAACGTTTAGGTTTACGTTTACGTTTACGTTTACGTTTACGTGGACGTTTACGTTTACGTGGACGTTTACGTTTACGTTTACGTGGTCGTGGTCGTGGTCGTTCACGGCCTATCGTTGACGACCACGACCACGACCACGACCACGACTACGTAAACGTCCACGTCCACGTCCACGTCCACGTCCACGTAAACGTTCGGATATAGGAGAACTCGGCGCGAAGCTTGGTTAACGCCGAGGGGATGATGGGGTGGTCGTGAGCTCCGCCGACCGCAGAGCGAAGGCGGTGTGAGGAAAGGCCATTCGCCCGTGATCGCCGGGCGAACGGCCGTGTCGCCGGCGCCCGCTCCTCGATAAAGCGTCTCGGACCGCTCTCAGGAGGCGATCGGCTCGTCGCCGTCTTCGTCCTCGTCGTCGTCTTCGTCGTCTTCGAGCGACTCGTCGCCTCCGCCCGCCAGGTCGTACCCGTGCGGATCGAACTCATCGAACATGGCCTGCAGGCGCTCGCTCAGGGAATCCCACGTGTCCGGCGGCTCGCTCGCCTGACGGTCGCGCTCGGCGAGGGCGAGCGCGGCGGCGACCACCGCCGTCAGCGGGCGCGCGTCCTGGAGCACCGCGACCTTCGAGGCGTCGCCGCTGCACGCGTAAGCCAGCAGATACGCCCTGTAGATCTCCTCATTCGTTTTGTCGCTCATTCCTGATCCTTCGTCCTTGTCGTCCGCGCGCCGCCGGTCGCCCCGTCGCCGTGCTCTGGCCTCCTGGGCGCCGTGGAACCCGGGGGCGCGAGCCTAGCCCATCTCGGCGGCCCTCGGGGCCGCGTCGCGCCGGGAGCCCGCGCCACGCGGGCGCGGTCGGCTCAGTAGCGCAGCCGGTCCCGCAGGGCGCGCACCGCGCGCTCGAGCCCCTCGTGGTGGTGGAAGCAGCACTGCCCGATGCGCGGCTGGCACTGCGACGAGCGGAGCATCTCCAGGAACACGAGCGCGCGCGCGTCCCCCTCGAGCGCCGCGCGCTCGAAGAGCGCCTCCTTGCGCCGGCAGGGGGCCTCGCGCAGCGCCACGGCGATGCGCAGCGGGACGCTCGCGCGCTTCAGCACCTCGGGGCGGCGGAGCAGCGCGGCCGCGCGCTTTCCGCCCTGCGTGCCCCCGTAGCCGCTCCAGATCTCGTAGGCGATGTCGAGGCCCTCCGGGCCCAGGCGGCTCTCCAGCGCGTCGAAGATCGCGTCCGCGCGGCCGCCGGTCCGGTACGAGCTCTTCACGGCGACGGCGGCCGCGGCCGTCATCACGTCGCGTTGCTCGAAGGCGGCGCGATCCTTCTCGAGCAGCGTGAGCAGCGCGCTCTCCGCGTCGCCCCACCGCTTCGCCCGGACCGCCGCCACGAGGCGCTCGCGCTCGGCCGGGAGGCCGGCGGCGTCGATCGGCTCCGGGCCGGCGAGCGCCGCGCCCGCGTCCGGCGCGCCCGCGTCCGGCGCCGCCGCGCCCGCGTCCAGCGCCGCCGCGACGTCGGCCGAGCCAGGGGCCGAGGCGCTCGCGACGGGCGCCTCGGAGGGGGCTTGCAGCGGGGCGCCGAGGGCATCCTGCGCCTGGGCGGCCGGCGCCCCCTGCCCCTGGACGGCCGGCGCCCCGGCAGGGGCCGTCTGCGCCGCTGCGGGCGCCGCCTGGAGCTCCGGGCCGGCGGCCGCCGGGGCGCCTTCGCGCAGCCAGTCTGCGCCCGCGGGCAGCCGGCCGAGGAGCAGCGCGCCCGCCGCGCCCATCGCGGCCACGGCGGCCACCCCGAGCATCCAGCCCCACGCGCGCCTCCTCGCTCGTGGCCGGCCTCCTGCCGCTCCGCGCGCTGCCTTCCCGGGCGCCTCGCCGTCAGCCCCGGCGGCCCCGAGCTGCAGGCCGGACGCGTCGGCCTCGGCGCTGCCGGTCGCCGCCCCGCCAGCCGCGCCGCCCCTCGCCGCAGCGCCGCCGGCCGCGCCCGCGCGGTCTTGCCCTGCCGGCAGCTCGGGCGGCATGGCGTGCGGGATCGCGCGCAGCGGATCGCTGAGCCGCCACGCCCCGCTCGAGAGCGGCTCCTTCCAGGGGAGGAGGCCGAGCGCCTCGGACCTCGGCACGGCCGCGTCGAGCGCCGCGAGCAGCGCGCGGGCGTTCGCGGGGCGCTCCGCAGGGTCCTTGCGCAGGATGCGCATCACGAGCGCCTCGAGCTCGCGCGGCGCCGCCGTGCCCGGGGCGCGCAGACGGAGCGGCGGCGGCGCCGTGTGGAGCTGCTCGCGAAAGATCTCGACGGGCAGGATCGCGTCGAACGGGTGCTTCCCGGCGAGCATCTCGTAGAGGATGAGCCCGAGCGCGTAGAGATCGGAGCGCTCGTCGACGTGATCCATGCCCTGCGCCGCCTCGGGCGCCATGTACGCGAGCGTGCCGAAGACCATGCCGCTCAGCGTGATCCGGCCGGCGTCGGGCCGCGCCTCGCTGCTGTGCGCGTCCGTCGTGGAGAGGCGCTCGATCGGCACCTTCGCCAGGCCGAAATCGATGAGCTTCACGGCGTCGGTGCCGTCCTCGACCATGACGTTGCGCGGCTTCAGATCGCGGTGGATGACGCCGCGCTCGTGCGCCGCGGCGAGCGCCGCCGCGATCTGCCGCGCGATCTCCGCGGCGCGCGGGGCGGGCAACGGGCCCTTCTTGATGATGCGATCGAGCGTCGTGCCGCGGACGTGCTCCAAGACGAGGAACCGGGAGCCGTCGGGGAGCGTGCCGAAGTCGGTCGCCGAGGCGATGTTCGGGTGCTGGATGTGCGCGCCCGCGATCGCCTCGCGCTCGAAGCGCGCCGTGAGCTCCGGGGAGCCCTTCGCCGCGGGCAGGAGGAGCTTCACCGCCAGCCACTTGCGCAGGAGCAGGTGCTCGGCCTTGTAGACCGCGCCCATCCCGCCCGTCGCCACGAGCTCCACGATCCGGTACCGGTCCGAGAGGACCGTCCCGACCAGCTGGGCCGCCGCGTTCTCCGCGAGCGCGTTGCTCGCGGCGGGCGGCGGATCGCCGGGGGCAGGGGGCGGGGAAGCGCTCACGTGAGGCGTGAACTGTCCGGCCTACCCCGATTTTTGTCAAAGGTGCGCTGATGTGGCGTGGCCGCGCCGGCTTGCCTATTGAATTGGCCGGGCGCCCGGGCCAAAGGATGCGCCATGGCCGATCCCGTCCACGCCCTCGCCCGCGCATTCCAGGCGGCGATCACCACCGCGTTCGGCGCCGAGCACGCCGCGGTTGATCCTTCCCTCCGCCGCTCCACCCACGCCGACTACCAGGCGAACGCCGCCATGGCGCTCGGCAAGCGCCTCGGCAGGCCGCCGCGCGAGGTCGCGGCGGCGATCGTGGCGGCCCTGGAGCTCGACGGGATCTGCCGGAAGGTCGAGATCGCGGGCCCCGGGTTCGTGAACCTGACGCTCGAAGACGCGTACCTCACGCGCGAGCTCGCCGAGACGGCGGGCGGCGGGCGGCTCGGGATCGCGCCCGCGGCCGAGCCCGAGACGGTGATCGTCGACTACTCGGGCCCCAACGCCGCGAAGGAGATGCACGTCGGCCACCTCCGCAGCACGATCATCGGCGACGCCCTCGCGCGCGTGCTCGAGGCGCTCGGCCACCGCGTGATCCGCCAGAACCACCTCGGCGACTGGGGCACGCCGTTCGGCATGCTGATCGAGCACATGCTCGACCTCGGCGAGGCCGCGGCCTCGCAGGAGCTCTCGGTCGGCGATCTCAACGCGTTCTACCGGCAGGCGCGCGCCAAGTTCGACGGCGACGCGGCGTTCGCCGAGCGCTCGCGCCGGCGGGTCGTGCGGCTCCAGGGCGGCGACGAGCAGACCCTCGCGCTCTGGCGGCAGCTCGTGCGCGAGTCGACGCGCTACTTCGACTCGGTCTACCGCCGCCTCGGCGTGACCTTGACCGACGCGGATTTCGCCGGCGAGAGCTTCTACAACCCGATGCTGCCCGACGTCGTCGAGGAGCTCGGTCGCAAGGGGCTGGCGCGCGAGAGCGAGGGAGCCCTCTGCGTCTTCCCGGCCGGCTTCACCGGCAAGGGCGGCGAGCCGCTGCCGCTCATCGTGCGCAAGCAGGACGGCGGCTACGGCTACGCCACGACGGATCTCGCGGCGATCCGCCACCGCCTCACGACGGTCGGCGCGCGCCGGATCGTCTATGTCGTCGGCGCGCCGCAGAGCCAGCACTTCGCGATGGTCTTCGCGACCGCGCGCGAGGCGGGCTGGCTCACCCCGCCGGCCCGGGCCGAGCACGTGGCGTTCGGCTCGGTGCTCGGGGCCGACAAGAAGATGTTCAAGACGAGGAGCGGCGACACCGTGAAGCTCTCGGACCTGATCGACGAGGCCACGGAGCGCGCGGCGAAGGTGGTGCGGGAGAAGAACCCCGACCTCGACGCCGAGGCCGCTGACGCGGTGGCGCGGTCGGTCGGCGTGGGCGCGGTGAAGTACGCCGATCTCTCGAGCGACCGGATCAAGGACTACGTGTTCGACTGGGATCGCATGCTGGCGTTCGAGGGGAACACGGCGCCCTACCTGATGTACGCGCACGCCCGCATCCGGTCGATCTTCCGGAAGGCCGGCGTGGAGTCGCCGCGCGAGGCCGGGATCGTGCTGAGCGAGCCGGCGGAGCGGGCGCTCGCGCTGGAGCTGCTCCGGTTCGGGGCCGTGCTGGAGGACGTGGCGGCCACGCTCGAGCCGCACCGCCTGTGCGGTTACCTGTTCGAGCTCGCGGGATCGTTCACGAGCTTCTACGAGCGCTGCCCGGTGCTCCGGGCCGAGAGCGACGACGTGCGCCGCTCGCGCCTCGCGCTCTGCGATCTGACGGCGGAGGTGCTGGCGAAGGGCCTCGGCCTGCTCGGGATCGAGGCGCCGGAGCGGATGTAGCGCGTCCGGCAGCGGCGCCCGACCCTGCCCGCGTCCGGCGATCGCGCATCCGCCCGAGGATGCGCATCTGCCTGAGCTGCGCGTGCCTGCCCGCGCATTCGAACCGAGGTTGCGCTCGCCCGCTCGAGGTTGCGCGCGACGTCGGTCCGTTCCCTCTGGCAAAGTGCAGCATGATCGAACAACGGTTGGCTCTCCCTTGCGCCGGCATGGCCGTGATGGCGGTGCTCGCCGTCGCATTCGGGTGCTCCGCGGTGGGCGGCGCGTCCGCGCCGGGGGGTGGGGGCGACGGGCGCGAGGAGCCCTCGGAAACCATCGGCGAGGACGGCCCCGGCGGGCTCGATGAGCCGGGCGAGCCAGGGCTCGGCCCCGGTGACGCAATCCCCATCACCGATCCCAACGTGGATGGCGACGGGGACGGGTTCACGCCCGCGGAGGGCGACTGCAACGATGTTGATGGAAATGTGAATCCAGGCGCGATCGAGGTCGAGGTCACCGAGCCTGACGCGAACGGCCAGATCCCCGCGCCGGCGGACGAGGATTGCAACGGTGTGATCGACGACGTGCCGCCGCCGTGCGACGAGGGCCTCTCGCTGGAGGACTTCGATCCGGCGAACGGGGCCAGGGCGATCGACCTGTGTGCCGTGGCGTCTCGCGAGGACAGGCGGTGGGGCGTGCTCTCCGCGAGGTATGTCCGCGGGGACGGCTCGCCTGCAGAGCGGTCGCCCGCGGTGGGCCTCTTCGATGGGTTCGGCCCCAACGTGCACGTGCAGGGCGGCGCGCGCCTGCTCGCGCTCTCGACGGGGAGCGCGCGCCTGCCTGGTCACCCCGACGCCTGCTGGTCCGGGAGCTGCTCGAGTTATGGCCCCGGCACCGCGCCGCCCGGGTTCCCTCAGGACAACCCTTCCTGTCCTCCGTCCAGCTTCATCAACGACGACGTCGGCCTCGAGGTCGTCCTCCGCGCGCCGACGAACGCGACCGGCTACGAGTTCCTCTTCAAGTTCTATACGTTCGAATACCCGGAGTGGGTCTGCGAGGACTTCAACGATCAATTCATCGCGCTGGCGACGCCCGCGCCTCCCGGGTCGTACAACGGCAATCTCTCGTTCGACGGGGAGGGAAGGCCGGTCAGCGTCAATATCGCGTTCTTCGATGTCTGCGACGGATGTCCGCTCGGCTCGGACGAGCTCGTGGGGACGGGGTTCAGCCCGCGCCGCGACGGCGGCACCCGGTGGCTCAAGACCCGCGCGCCGGTGCATGGAGGCGAGGAGATCTCGCTCCGGTTCATCCTGTTCGACACCGGCGACGATCGCTTCGACTCGACCGCGCTCATCGATGGCTTCCGCTGGATCGCGACCGGCGGCACGGTCAGCCTGGAGACGGTGCCCGCGGTCCAGTTCCTCTGAGGCGAGGGGCGCTCCTCCCCGCGCCGACGCCTCGTCGGCGTGCGGTCGCGAGGCCTGGTCGCCTCGCCGGGCGCTCCGGGCTACCGGCATGCCCGGCAGTCCCCCCCGCAATCCACGGCGAGCTCGCTTCCATTCAGGACCCCGTCGTCGCACGAGGGCGCCTGGCAGACACGCTCCCTGCACACGCCGGACCCGCAGTTCTCGCCGGTGAGGCACGCCTCGCCCGCGGGGCAGAGCGGGCACGAGCGCGTGCCGCAGTCGACGCCGGTCTCGAAGCCGTTCGCCACGCCGTCGACGCAGGTCGGAGCCTGGCAAACCCCCAGGCGACACACGCCCTCCTTGCAGTCGATGCCCGTCTCGCAGGAGGCGCCGAAGCCGCAAGGCTTGCACGAGCCGCCGCAGTCGCGGTCGGTCTCTCCTTCGTCCTCATCCGTGACGTCATTGCTGCAGTGCGGGGGGATGCAGGCGTCCGCCGTGCAGGTCCAGCCCTTGAGACACTCCTCGCAATTCCAGATCTGGATGACACCACCACTCCCCTCGCAGGAAAGGAAAAAAGGCGCCGTCAGCCCCAATGCAATGACGCGTCGAAGCATGGTGCTCGCTCTTCTCGTAGTTGATGGTTTGGTGACGATGACAGTACATCATGCACGGGCATCGAGGGCACCGATCTGGCTTTTTGCGCGCGGATTTATAGCATTCCGGACTGGTGGTCCGGATTGTCAAATAATCGACATGAAGAGGTCCTCGGCGTGCGAGCTCCCTGATCCGACGCCCGGAGATCGGACACGCAGAGACGGGACGTGCAGAGTAAGGCGGGTGAGGAGAGGGGAGGGGGCTCATCCACCACGCGCCACGCGAGAGGGGCCGCAGCGGCCGTTCTCTACGGATCGGCGGGAGCGCGCCGCTCGATGGCTCTCGCGCCCGACAGGACCGCACCGAGCGCGCCGGCTGGACGGTGATGGGAAGAGGGGGCCGTGAACGCGCCTGGGCTCCTTGACGGGGCGGCGCGCTCGGAGCGCGAGGCGGCGCGCGCCGCGCTCAGGTGCGGGCGGCGGCGCGGCGCGCCGTGATGAAGGATCGCACGCAGAGGGCGACGTAGCCCGCCGAGAGGACGGCCATCACGGACTGGGCGATGACGGCCGGGGGGCGCGCCACGTCGCCGCCGGAGAGCAGCGTCGGCAGCTGCGTCAGGCCGCGGGCGGAGCCGAGGAAGCCGAGGACGCCGACCATGGCCGACGCGTGCATGGCGTGCATGCGGTACCTCTCCTGTCGCGCGAGCAGGCCGAGCCCGATCGCGACGACCCCGAAGCCGGCCGGGATGAGCGCCGTCCGCGCGCTCGTCGCAGCGAATCCGCCGACGCCGAGCGCTGTGAGCAGCGCTCCGTAGCCCATGGTCAACGTGGACATGCTCGACATGAAGAGCCTCCTTTTCTTTCGGAGGCCCGGGATACCGCGCCGGGCGCGCGTCCGCCACCGCATCCGCCCGCCCGCCCGCCCGCCCGCCGCCCGACCGCGACCGCGACCGCGACCGCCCGTGGTCGCCGCGCTCGCATCCCTCAGCCCTCAGCCCTCGCGCCCTCGCGGGTCTTCGCGGGCGGAGCGCCGCGGCGTGGTTAGAATCCGCCGTCCATGCTCGGCCTCTCCCGCCTGCGGGACAGCTTTGCCTACACACCACGGACGCTCCAGCTCGTCTGGCGCTCGTCGAAGGCGGCGAGCGTCGCCCTCGGCGCGCTCACGCTCGCCGCGGCGGCGCTGCCGCTCGGGGTGGCCTACGTGGGAAAGGCGATCACGGACGCGGTGGTCGCCCGCGACGAGCGCGCGGCGCTCGTGTGGGTCTCGGTCGAGCTCGGCCTCGTGGCCGCGCTCGCGCTCGCGCAGCGCGGGCTCTCGCTGACGCGGCAGCTGCTCGGCGCGCGGCTCTCGATCGACATCCACGGGATGATCCTCGAGAAGGCGCTCTCGCTCTCGCTGGTCCATTTCGAAGACCCCGAGTTCTACGACCAGCTCACCCGCGCGCGCCGCGAGGCGTCGTCTCGCCCCGCCGCCGTCGTGACCGAGAGCTTCTCCCTCGTGCAGAACCTGATCACGCTCGCGGGGTACGCGGCGCTGCTCGTCGGGTTCAGCGCCCTCGCGGTGCTCGCGCTCGTGCTCGCGGCCGTCCCCGCCACGATCGCCGAGGCGCGCTTCTCCGGCGCGGCGTTCCGCCTCCGGAACTGGCGCTCTCCCGAGGCCCGCCGGCTCAATTACCTGGAGTACGTGCTCGCCAACGACGGCCACGCCAAGGAGGTGAAGCTCTTCGGGCTCGGGCCGACGTTCCTCGAGCGGTACAAGGCGCTCGCGGCGTCGTTCTACCGGGAGGACAGCGCCCTCGCGGTCCGCCGCGCCGGGTGGTCCTATGGCCTGTCGCTCCTCGGCACCGCCGCGTTCTACGGCTGCTATGGCGCCATGGCGGCCGGCGCCGCGGCGGGGCGCCTCTCGCTCGGCGAGATGGTCCTTTACGTCGCCGCCTTCCGGCAAGGCCAGCAGGCGTTCCAGGCCGTCCTCGCCGGCGTCGGCGGCATGTACGAGCACAACCTCTACATGTCGAACCTCTTTCAGTATTTGTCCATCCCGACCGGCGAGCCGCCCGCGCCGCCGGCTGGCCGCGGAGACGCGCCTGCGCCCCTTTCGGCCGACGGCGCGCGCGACCGGGGCGTGCGGTTCGAGGGGGTCGGCTACCGGTATCCTGGCCAGTCGCGCTGGGCGCTCCGGGGGATCGATCTCCACATCCCGAGCGGTCAGAGCCTGGCGCTCGTCGGGCACAACGGCGCCGGAAAGACCACGTTCATCAAGCTGCTCGCGCGGCTGTACGAGCCCACCGAGGGGCGAATCCTGCTCGACGGCAAGGATCTCCGCGCCTGGGAGCCCGACGCGCTCCGCCGGAGGATCGGTGTCGTCTTTCAGGACTTCAACCAATACCAGCTCACGCTGCGCGAGAACGTCGGGCTGGGCAGCGTCGAGCACCTCGCGGACGAGCCGCGCGTCGCGCGCGCGGTCGCCGAGGGCGGCGCCGACGAGGTCGTGACGGTCGTGCCCGGGGGCCTCGACGCGCAGCTCGGGCGCTGGTTCAAGGGCGGCGTCGAGCTGAGCGGCGGGCAGTGGCAGAAGGTGGCGCTCGCGCGCGCGTTCATGCGCGAGCAGGCCGACATCCTCGTGCTCGACGAGCCGACCGCGGCGCTCGACGCCGAGGCCGAGCACGCGGTCTTCCAGCGGTTCCGGTCCCTGTCCAAGGGGCGGACGACCATCGTCATCTCTCACCGCTTCCCGACCGTGCGCATGGCCGACCGCATCGTCGTGCTCGACGGCGGGCGCATCGTCGAGGAGGGCACCCACGACGAGCTCGTCGCCCGTGGCCAGCGCTATGCCCGCATGTTCGCGCTGCAGGCCGAAGGGTACCTGTAGCGCCGCCGCGCGGCGCGCTCGGTGCGCCGGCGAGCGGGCGCGCTCCTCACGCGGGGCGGCCTGCCTTCTCGGGGGCTCGGGCGAGCTCTGCCTGCTAGGCTCGCGCTCATGCGCGACACGCTCCCCAAGGAGGTCGGCCAGGCGGTCCACATCCTCCGGTTGCTCCGTGGGCTCAGCATGCAGGAGTTCGCGGAGCGGGCGCAGCTCTCGGCCACGTACCTGCGGCAGGTCGAGCGCGGCGAGCGGGATCTCGGGCTCGGCGCCCTCGGCCTGATCGCCCAGGGGCTCCAGTGCGAGCCGCGCCTCCTGCTCCCCGGCGACGGGCGCAGCCCTGTCGCGTCCATCGTGGCAGAGCGCTTTGACCAGGCCGAGGAGACGCTCCAGGGCGCGATCCTCTTTCTGCTCATGGAGCCTGACGACTCACCGAGAAAGCAAGCAATGCTCGCCCTCGCCAGCGAAGATCCGGAGCGCGCACGCCCGGCGGCTCCGCCCAAGTCGCCCCGCCCGGAGCGCGCTTTTTCAGGGCGTATTACTCCGCCGTCGAGCCGTCGTTCCGGAAAGTGATAGACCCGCCTCGCGCGCTCCGTGGCCCCGGTCCGCGCTGGCGACGGCTTCCGCGCGCGTGAGACCTCTGTTACTGTCTCCGCCAACCGATGTTCCCCGCGCCGTGTCCGGGGGAGTCATGGACTCGAACCTCGTGCCGGAGGTCCGACGCAGTGAGCAGAATCTTTTGGGCTGATCCAACACCGCAGCCAGCATTGAAGAACGCGCGCCGCGCCGTCCTCTCCTTCCAGCGCGCGAGGCCTGAATCCTCCGTGCCCGCCGCGCGGATCGAGGCGGAGGGGCCATGGTGATCCTCGGACAGGAGTTCGCGGGGTACACCATCGTCGCGAGCCTCGATTCTCCCGCTCCGGCGGAGGCGTATCGCGCGCTCGACGCCGATGGCCGCGAGGTGACGCTCTATGTCCGGGAGGGCATGGGCGTCGACGCCGATGCGTTCCACGGCGCGCTGGAGAGGCTCCTCTCGCTGTCTGCGCGGGTGCACGGCATCGTGCCTGTGATCGCGGGCGGGATGGAGGGAGACGCGGGGTGGGTCGCCGCCCGGCAGAGCGACGATCCCTCGGTGGAGGATCTGCTGCCCCGGCTTCGCTCCGTCGCGTACGAGCTCGTCGTCGACGTCGCGCGGACGCTCGGCGCCGCGCACGCGCTGGGGCTCGCGCACGGGGATCTCGGCCCGCACACGGTGGTGATCACCGGCCAGGGCGCCGCTGTCCTGAGGGCGTTCGGGCTGCACCTGCCGTTCGGGGCGCCCGACGACGCCATGGCGGATGCGGCGCGGTACCGGGCGCCGGAGCTCTTCAACGACCCGCATGCTCGCGCGATCGATGCGCGAACCGACGTCTACGGGCTCGGGATGCTGCTGTATTGCCTCCTCGGGGGTCAGCGCCCGTTCGACGGCCGCGACGATCTGGATATGTGCGCGCTCGACGAGGTGCCGCCGCCGCTCGAGGGGGTGTCGTCCCAGGTGAACGAGGCGCTGACCCGGGCGCTCGCGAAGGACCCTGACGCGCGGTTCCAGACGGTCCACGAGCTCATGGCCGCCGTGCGGCCGCTGCTCGTGGGCGCGGCGCCGCTCGCGGGGGGCGCTCCGCCGCCGAGGGGGCCGCGCCCGCAAGGAGCGGCCGCCCCGTCGCCGCAGGAGTCGGCGCCGGATACGGAGCGGAGCGTGCCCGCTCCGGCGTCCCGCAACACGCTGCCCACCGGGACCCTGCCTCCGGAGGCCATGCGGCACCCCGTCGTCGAGATCGCCGCGCCGCGCTCGCGCAGCAACGTCCTGCTGGCCGGCGGAGCGCTGCTGCTCGTCGCGCTGACGAGCGCCGCCGTCGCGGTGCCGTTGAGCTCGTACATCGCCCGACGTGGGATGCCGCCCCCACCCGCCGGGCCGCCGGCTCACGTGAGTGATTCACATCACAATGAGCCGACAGCCTCCCCGGTACAGTGCGACCCCGGCGCCTCCGGGGCGGTGGCTCCTGTTGTCGAGGCGCCGGCGACGAAGGCCGGGGTGACGCGCCCTGTTGAGCCCGCCCCGCTCCCGCTGGTCGCGACTCCCGCCGTGGAAGCCAAGGGTAGCCCCGGGCAACCGTGGTACGGCGACCAGCTGTTCTAAGGCAATCCCGCAGGCCCGGTAGCAAACGACACCCCGGCGGATTGGGGCCGCCGGGGTGTCTACGCCGCAGACCTCGTGCCGGAGGCCTGGACGCATGGCTAGCCTACTCAATGCATTGCCTCGATCGATCGAATTTTCTCACGTAGCAGACACATTTTTGTTCGATTGCCAGCAGAGCCGGTTTTTCGGCCGGATTTGGGGCGGACGGCGGGCTGGGCGGGGACGTGGACCCGCCGACCGAGGTTGAGGGCGAGGCGCCGACCGAGGTTGAGGGCGAGGCGCCGACCGAGGTTGAGGGCGAGGCGCCGACCGAGGTTGAGGGCGAGGCGCCGACCGAGGTTGAGGGCGGGGACACCGACCGAGGTTGAGGATGCCGAGGTGGAGGGCGGGGACGCGGACCGGGGCGCCGACCGAGGTTGAGGATGCCGAGGACGCGGTCGGCCCTCAGGCTCCCCTCGCCTCACCGCGATCGCTCAGCGGAGCTCGTTCCCCGGGAGCGGCTGGAACACGTTTGCCCGGTACCACCTGAGCTCCTCGATCGACTCGCGGATGTCGTCGAGCGCGCGGTGGATCTCGCGCTTCTTGGGCGCGGCGCGCAGCGGATACCAGCGGCGCACGAGCTCCTTGAGCGTCGAGACGTCCACGATGCGGTAGTGCAGGAAGGAGAGGAGCTCCGGCATGTAGCGCTGCAGGAAGGCGCGGTCCTTCCACACGGAGTTGCCGCACAGCACGGCCGTCCCCTTGTCGCAGTGCGCCTCGAGGAACGCGCGCGTCTCGGACTCCGCGTCGCCGACCGAGAGCGTGGACGCGCGGATGCGCTCGAGGAGCCCCGAGCGCTCGTGGAGATCGCGGACGAAGTCGCTCATTCCCGCGAGGACGCTCTCCGGCTGGTGGATGACGAGGCACGGCCCCTCGGCGACCACGGTCAGGTCGGGCTCCGTGACGATGGTCGCGATTTCCACGATCGCACACGAGCTCTCGTCGAGCCCCGTCATCTCGAGATCGACCCACACCATGCGCTGCGACCGGTCCGTCATCGGCGGCGAGCATAGCCGATCCGCGCCGGCTCAGGTCCACCGAGACCCGGCGCGACCAGGCTGCCCCGGGAACGGGCGCTGTGCTAAGCACGGGCCGGACACCGGGCTCGGAGGCCTGTCATGCGAGACGTCTTCATCGTGGATGCCGTTCGCACGCCGCGCGGGCGCGGCAAGGCGGGCAAGGGAGCGCTCTCGGGCGTGCACCCTCAAGAGCTCCTCGCGCAAACGCTCAATCGCCTCGCCGAGAAGACCGGGATCCGCAAGCAGGACGTCGAGGATGTGGTCGTCGGGTGCGTGACCCAGGCGGGCGAGCAGGGCGCGTGCATCGCGCGCACCGCCATCCTCGCGGCCGGCTGGCCGGACGTCGTGACCGGCGTGACCGTCAACCGCTTCTGCGGCTCGGGCGCGCAGGCGGTGAACTTCGCGGCGATGGGGGTCATGTCCGGCCAGCAGGAGGTCGCCATCGGCGGCGGCGTCGAGAGCATGTCGCGCGTGCCGATGGGCTCGGACGGCGCGCCCCTCGACGGGAACAACCTCGCCCTCCGCAAGAAGCTCGCGATGGTCCCGCAGGGCATCTCGGCGGACCTCATCGCCACGATCGAGGGCTTCTCGCGCGAGGACGTCGACCGCTTCGCGCTGGAGAGCCAGCGCAAGGCCGAGCGGGCCGCGGGCGAGGGGCGCTTCGCGAAGAGCCTCTTCACGGTCGTCGATCTCGACGGCAAGCCGCTGCTCGACAGGGACGAGCACCCGCGGGCCGGGGCGACGATGGAGGCCCTCGCGAAGCTCGAGCCCGCGTTCGGAAGCCTCGGGTCGACGCCGATGGGCCCCGCAGGTGAGACCGTGGATGCGCTGGCGCTGGCGCGCTATCCGCAGGTGGCGTCGATCCGGCACGTCCACACGGCGGGCAACTCGAGCGGCATCGTGGACGGGGCGGCCGTCGTGCTGCTCGCGTCCGGCGACTACGTGAAGGCGCACGGGCTCGCCCCGCGCGCGAGGATCCGCGCCACGGCGACGGTCGGCGCCGAGCCGGTGATCATGCTGACGGCCCCCGCGCCCGCGTCGGAGCGCGCCCTCAAGAAGGCGGGCATGCAGGCGCGCGACGTCGATCTCTGGGAGATCAACGAGGCGTTCGCGGCGGTGCCGCTGCAGACGGCGCGCAAGCTCGACATCGACCTCGACCGCGTCAACGTGAACGGCGGCGCGATCGCGCTCGGGCACCCGCTCGGCGCGACCGGGGCCTGCCTGATCGGGACGGCGCTCGACGAGCTCGAGCGCGCCGGCAAGGCGACCGCGCTGATCACGCTGTGCATCGGCGGAGGGATGGGCGTGGCGACCATCCTCGAGCGGGTGTGAGCCGCTCCGGCGCGGCGATGGGGGTGCGCGACGATCACGGGAGCGCCTCTGACGAGCACCAGCACGGCCGCGGCGCTCGACGCGGCGAGGGGCACGATCACCGGCATCACCATGCCCCGGGTCACGACCACGATCACGGCCATGACCACGGCGACCCGCAGCGCCACGACCACAGCCACGATCTCCGGCGCGCGCCGCTCCGCCGGCTGATCGCGGCGTTCGCGCTCACGACGTCGTTCCTGGTCGTCGAGGCGGCGGTCGGGTGGTGGTCGAAGAGCCTCGCCTTGCTGGCCGACGCGGGCCACATGCTCGCGGACGCTGCGGCGCTCGGCCTGGCCATCATCGCCCAGCGCATCGCGGCGCAGGCGCGGACGCGCGAGCGGACGTACGGCTTCCGGCGCGCGGAGGTGCTCGCGGCCTTCGCCAACGGCGTCGCGCTGGCGCTGACGGCGATCTGGATCTTCATCGAGGCGGCCCACCGCTGGCGCGCGCCCCAGGCGGTGCACGCTGAGGCGCTGGCGATCACCGCGGCGCTGGGGCTGCTCGTGAACGTGGTCGCGGCGCTGCTGCTCTCGACCGGCGAGCACGGGCACAACATCAACACGCGGGCGGCGCTGGCGCACGTGCTGTCGGACGCGCTCGGCTCGGTCGGCGCCATCACGGCGGGCGTGCTCATCCTCGCCTTCGGCTGGACGCGGGCCGATCCGGTGATCAGCGCCGCCATCGGCGCCCTCGTGCTCTGGGGCGGCTGGCGGCTCGTGCGCGACACGTCCCGCGTGCTCATGGAGGGCAGCCCGATCGAGATCGATCTCGCCCACGTCGAGGACACCATCCGGAGCGTGCCCGGCGTCGTCGACCTCCACGATCTGCACGTCTGGTCGATCTCCGACGGCTTCAACGTGCTCACCGTGCACGTCGTCCTCGCCAAGGGGCACCACGGCACGAACGTGGCCGCCGCGGTGGCCCGGCGGCTGCGCGAGAAGCACGCGCTCACCCACTGCACGATCCAGCCGGAGCCGCTCCAGGAAGAGCTCCTGGTGACGCTCAGGCGGCCGGGCGCCGGGGCGCCGGGCGGGGACGGACCCGCGGGCAACCGGAGCGGCGCTTAGAGCGGCGGTCACCCGCGTCGGATACGGGCCCATCTCGACGTTTTCGGTGCTCAGCGCACTGGAGTGCGCTTCCGCGCCGAAAACGCCGATCTGGGCCCGTCTCCTGTGCGGGTGACCGCCGCTCTGGCGGGGGCGCGTGTATCAGGGGGGGCTGAGCGCCGCTCTAGATCCGGCTCTCCGCCCCGCGTCAGACCCCGCACTCGACGTTGCCGCGCTGGAGCGCCGTGAGGCGCGAGTCGCCGAGCGCCTCGGCCTCGGCGAGGAGCCAGCGGAACATCGCGTTCGCGATCACCCGCTCCTTGCGCGTGTTGAACAGCCAGACGGCCGCGTGGCACACGTCGGCGTGCAGCTTGGGGAACGCGAGGCGGCGGAACTCGACGCCGACGAGCACCGCCGCGGTTTCGTACTGCGCGCGCAGCGACGTCCACTCGCGCCACTCCGAGAGCGCCGGGAGCTCGCGCCGCTCGTCGACGCGGCGGCGCAGGGCGTCGCACGCGATCTCCACCTCGGACAGGAGCTCGTCGCGGAGGCGCCGGCGCGTGCGGCCGATGGTCGCGCCGAGGTCGTCCCACGCCGCGCGCGGCACGCGCGCCGCGCGCAGCGTCGCGGCGAGGTCCTCCTCGACCGCGCGCGCCAGCGGGCCGAGCGCCGCCTGCGCCCCCGAGGCGCCGAGCGACGCCGCCCGCTCGCGGAGCTCGGCCTGCGCGCGCTCGTCGTCGAGCGCCGCGTCCCACGCGCCGCCGAGCCGCCTGAGGTCGTCGCCCGAGACCTGGCCCCGGGGCCGGAGCAGCAGCGCGGCGTGGAGCAGCACCGCCCGGCTCCACAGATCGCCCTCGGCGACCTTCGCGGCGCAGGGCTCGGGCGCCTCCGGCTCCGGGCGCGGCACGCCCGCGCCCGCTGCCAGGGCCCGGCGCACGAGCGGGAGCGTGGCGCGGCGGCGGGGCGCGATGAGCCATCGCAGCCAGAGCCCGAGCGCCCCCGGCGCGGGCGCCTCGCCGACGAGCCGCGCGGCGACGGCGCCGAGCAACCACATCGCCCGGCCGCCGCTCACACACGCGTATCCGCTCACGGCCCCCCAGTCGCCGCGGGAGGCCGCCTCGGCTGCGAGCCAGCCCGCGGCGATGCGGCGGGCCTCGTCGGGGCAGGCGCGCTCGTCCAGGCCGGCGACGCTGTCGAAGAGCGCCCGCGCGCCCTCCACGTCGCCGCGGTACGCGGCGAGCATCGCGCCCGCGGCGATCCCCGCGCCGCGCAGCGGAGCGGTGCTCGCCGAGGACGGCGCGGGCGCCGCGCCGGTGCGCTCGATCCGCTCGCTGACCCAGGCCTCCACCGCGGCGGCCGGCTTCCGCGCGCGGCAGAGCGCCCACGCGGCCGCGAGCGCCGCGCCGCCGCGCCGGTCGGCGCGAAAGGCCCCGTCCGACAGCGACGCGACGAAGTACGCGGCGCGCGGCAGCCCGAGCGGGATGAGCGCGAGGCGAGCGAAGGACCAGGGCGCCATGAGCAGCGCGAGCGGCGCGAGCGGCACCGCGCACCAGAGCTGACCCCCGGCGAGCGCGAGCGCGAGGAGGATCGCGATCGGCACGAAGACGAACAGCACGACGACGTTCCAGAGGCCCACGCCGAGCATCTGGGGGCGCGGCGCAGCCCCGGGCGAGGCCTTCCGCGCGGCCGCCTCGATGATCACCCGCACGACGATGGCGAGCACCAGGAGGCCGCCCCAGCTCATCTCGCCCTCCAGCCGAGCGCGGACAGCGCCTCGGGCCACGGCGCCCGCGGATCCTCCCCGGGCGGCTCCGGCGGCGGCAGCTCGCCGAGGTCGTCGTCGAGATCGTCCTTCGGCGGCGGCCTCGGGTCGAGCCGCGCCCAGACCTCGTGCGCCAGGCGGCGCTCCGGGTCCCGCAGCGCCGCCATCGCCTGCCGCACCTTGTCGGCCGTCCGCGCGCCGGGGCCGACGGGCGTCGGGTACGTCGCGGCGCTCGCCAGCTTGAGCTCGAGCATCCCGAGCAGCTTCTGCCCCTCGCGCTCGATCTCCGCGCGGCTCGCGCTCGGGCGCAGGCCGAGCACGTAGAACGGGTTGTCGCGGATGCGGCCGAGCGCGTCGTCCATCACCGCACCCCTGACTCGTGGCCGAGCCTGCGCTTCTGCGCGTCGACCGGCAAGAGGCGCCAGAGCTCCTCGGTGATCGTCCTGAGCGCCGCCGTGTCGCCGCGCTCCGCCGCGCCGCGCCCGTCGCGCACGAGCCGCTGCGCGCGGACCAGATCCGAGGCCTGGTGCGCCTCGGAGGCGGCGTCCTCGAACATCCACACCCACGCCTTCGGGTGGCGCTGGAACGCCGCGCTGCTCAGGTTGCGGACAAGGCGGAGCTGCCGCTGCAGCTCGACCTGGTTCTTCTCGGCGCGCGCCCGCGCCACGCCCTGCGCGGCCTCCTCGAGGAGCGCCTTCTCGGTGCTCGATCCGAGCTGCGAGATCCACGTCGACGCGCTCGCGACGGCGGCCTGCGCCTCGGCGTCGAGCTCCGGCCAGCGCTTGTCGGCCTCGGCCTGCTCGAGCAGGACGTCGAGATCGAGCAGCGCGCGCCGCGCCTTCTGCCCCGCGTCGGCGTCGCCGCCGCGCGCCGCGGCGGCGTCGCGCTCCACCTCGGCGAGCGCGCACTCCACGTAGGTGACCTTGCCGAGCGCGTGCGGCGCGTCGCTGCGCAGGGCGGCCCCGCGCACCGCCGCGAGCCGCTCGCGCATGGCGGCGATCGAGGCGTCGAGCACCTCCGGCGCCGCCTCGGGGACGAGGAGGTGCGCGACGCGCTCGAACACGAGCCCCTGCGACGGGATCAGCGCGCGCGCCGAGAGGTGCCCGCCCCGATCGAGCTCGAGCGTCAGCTCGATCGCCGAGCCCGCAGGCAGGGTCGCGGTGAGCCCGCTCCCGTCGATCTCGAGCGTCCCGACCACGCGGCAGAGGTGGGCGACGTCGAGCTCGCCCTGCACGACGGGGATCTTCAGAACGCACGCGCCGGAGCCCTTCGGGACGCTCTCCACGCTGTGGTGCACGAACGTCCGCCGGGCCGGCAGCGGCGCGCCCCGCTCGAAGTAGACGCGCACGGAGTTGTCCGCGAGCGCGACCCCGATCGTGCGCGACAGCGGCGGATCGCCGATCGTGAGCCCCTGGACGATCGTGATCGCCTGCGGGTGCACCGGCACCCGCGCGCCGCCGGCCGCGCTCGCCTCGATGTTGAACACGTTCGGCCGGCGCGGCAGCAGGTCGACGGTCACCACGAACGCCCCCTCGGCGTCGAGCGGCGCCTCGGCGCTCGTCCACCCGTCGCCCTCGCGCGCGAGCCGGATCCGCTCGGGCGCGGCCCCTGGCCCCTCCATGACGCGGCCGACCACGTGGGGCGTGAGATCGCTCGACATGGCCGGGTACTGGAGCCACAGCCGGCGCCCCTCCTCCTTGGGCCGCGCGCTCGAGGAGGAGGCCCGCGCGTCGAGCCCCGCCGTCGCCGCGTAGATCGCGGCCCCCTGCGCGACGAGCGTCATCGGATCGAGCCCCTCGCCGAAGGGCGCCCCGAGCGCGCCCCGGACGCGCTCGCGCAGCGCCGGCATCACCGTCGGCCCGCCCACGAGCACGACGCGCGCGAGCTGCGACGCGTCGAGCCCGTGCGCCGCGAGCAGCCGGCGGCAGACCTCGACCGAGCGGTCGATGATCGGCGCGCAGAGCGCGTCGAGCGTGGACCTCTGCAGGACCAGGTCGACGTCGACCGGCGCGCCGTCCACCTCGAACGCCGCGGGCACCGCGAGCGCCGCCTCGTCGGCGCGGGTGAGCTCGATCTTGATCTCCTCGACCGCGAGCTTGAGCTTGCGGAGCGCGGCGGCGTGCCGCGGGTCGGCGCGGCTCACGGTGACGCCCTGGGTGCGCGCGATCTCGGCGAGCGCCCAGTCGACGATCGCCCAGTCGAAATCGCGCCCGCCGAGGAAGTTGTCGCCGTCGTGCCCGACGACGCGCAGCAGCCCGTCGCGCGTCTCGAGCAGGGAGACGTCGAACGTCCCGCCGCCGAGATCGTAGACGAGCCAGCTGCCCGTCGACTCCTCGACCGTCCAGCCGGCGGCCAGCGCCGACGCCACCGGCTCCTGGATCAGCTCGACGCGCTCGAACCCCGCGCGCCGCGCCGCCTCCGACGTCGCCGCGCTCTGGGGCAGCTCGAAGAGCGCGGGCACGGAGATCACTGCCGAGGCCGGCAGGACCCCGAGGTGCTCCGCGACGTCGGCGCGCAGGGAGCGCAGCACCTCGGCGGCGAGCTCCTCGGGCTTCTTCGCGACCTTCGCCGCCGCGAACTCGATCGGCTGGGCCGTGCCCATCAGCCGCTTGAACTCCGCGCGGGTGTTCTGCGGATCGCCCTCGAGGAACCGCCGCGCGCGCGCGCCGACCGTGACCGTCCCGCGCGCGTCGATCCGCACCACGCTCGGGGTGAGCGTCGCGCCCTGGGAGTTCCTGACGAGGGTGACCTTCTCGCCGTCGAAGGCGGCCGCGGTCGAGTTCGTGGTGCCGAGGTCGATGCCGACGTAAAGCGGGCGTGCAGCCATCGCTCGCAAGGATACACGCGCGGCACGGCAGCCGCCCGGCGAGGCAGGGAACACGCACGGCGAAGCCGCTGGCGCGCGGCTGGCGCGCGGCTGGCGCCCGCCCGCCCGCCGCAAGGCGCGTCCGCCCTCGGGGTACGGGAACAGCGTACGTCAGCGCAGCGCCGCGGCGCCCGCGGTCACCCTGCGAGCAGCTGCGTCACCCAGACCCGGCCGCTCGGGTCGCGCACGACCGCCACGCCGGTCCTCCGGTAGCGCCGGTCGAGCAGGTTGCCCCGGTGCGACGGGCTCGCCCAGATCGCGCGGTGCGCGCCCTCGGTCGTGCCCGAGCTGGCCACGTTCTCCCCCGCGATCGTCGCCTCGTACCCGGCCGCCCTGAGGCGCGCCGCCGGATCGCCCGAGCCCACGTCGTGGCCCACCATCTTCGCCTTGATCATCTCCTCGGAGTGCGCCCGCGCCAGCGCCGCGAGCGCCGCGTCGCGCGCGAGCGCGGGCAGGCGCTCCGACGCCCGCGCGGCGTTCATCATCCGCAGCATCGCGTCCTCGTCGCCCTGCGCCCCCTTCGCGGCCTCCTCGCCCGGCGCCGCCGCGCGGACGAACCGGCCCGGCGGAGCGCTCCCCGCGAAGATCATCGCCTCCAGCACGGGCCTCGGCCCGGTCGACACCGTGGCCAGCACCTGCACGAGCCAGCTCCCCGGCTGATCGACCGCGAAGCTCGAGCGGAGCCGCGCGCCCGACAGGGAGCTCAGCACCGTCTTGGGCGCGCCCCGCGGCCCCAGCAGCACCACCTTCGCCGCGGTCGCCGGGACCCGCATCGTCCCTTCGAGGGTCACCCATTGCCCTACCCGCGCGGTCGTCGGCAGCGGCGACAGATCCGCGAGCGCGTCCACCCCGATCGCGGACACGATGACCGTCCCGTCCGGCTTCTTCGCCTGGGCCACCCCACATCGCCGCACCCCGAGGGTGGTCCACCCCGAGAGCCAGCCGTCGATCCGCGCCCCGATCTCCGCCGGCCCGAGCCCTCGGCCGGAGATCGACCATCCCCTCGGCCAGGCGTGCGGCGCGCCGGCGGCGCGCAGCGTGAACGAAAGCTCGTCGGGCGGCATGATCTCCCCGCCCTGGAGCTGCCGCTCGACGTTGCGTTGGGCGACGGCGGCGAGCGCCGCGTCCGCGCTGCCGCAGCGCGCCGCGAGCGCGGCGATCTCCGGCGAGACCGCCTTGGGGGGTTGTGGCGAGCGCGTCGTCGCCTCCCACGTGAGCGCCGGCGGCTCCGCGGCCGCCGCGCCCGCGGAGGCGAGCGCCGCGCCGAGCACCCCGCTGGCCCACCATGACCGCATTCGACTCGGCTAGCAGGTTTCCCGCCCCGGCGCTCGTTCCCCTCGTTCCCCTGCGCCGCCGCGAAAGCCGCGCGGTCCCGCGGGCGGCTCGTGCTACCGTGGCCGTCGCGCAGCATGGCTGAGGTCTCCAAGGCCGCGAAGGTCGGCGTGATGACGATCGTGCTCGCGGGCGCGGCCTACGGCGGGTACCGCTTCGTCTCGCGCGACGTCGGCGGCGGGAACGGCTACCGCGTCTGGGCCACGCTGCCCGACGCGATCGGCGTATCGCCGCAGTCGCGGGTGATGATCTCGGGCATCCAGGTCGGCGTCGTCGACAAGATCTCGCTCTACAACGGCCAGGCGCGCATCGACATCAAGATGAGCCCCGATGTCCCGCTCTACGAGGACGCGGCCATCGGCAAGCGCGCGACGAGCCTCATCGGCGAGTCGTTCGTCGTGCTCTCGCCCGGCACCGAGGGCAAGCCGCGCATCCCCGACGAGGGGAGGGTCCTCTATTACATCGACGAGCCGACGATCCAGTCGATGCAGGGGCAGGTCTCCGAGATCCTGAAGGACGTCAAGACCGTCACCGAGACGCTGAGGAACACCGTCGGCTCCGAGGGCGGGCAGGAGCGGCTCGCGCAGATCCTCGAGAACCTCGCCGAGGTCACCGAGCAGATGAACGCGACCGTGCGCGAGAACCGCGCGGGCGTCACCGAGACCATCAACAACATCAACCAGATCACGGGCGACTCGGGCCCGCGCCTGCGGGAGATCCTGCGCAACGTCGAGCAGGTGAGCCGCGACATCCGCATGATGACGGCCGCGGCCGAGGTGCCCGGCCGGAACGGGCAGCCCGGGGAGCTCCGGAGCGCCGCGGAGCGCGTGGGCCGCGCGACCGAGAGCCTCGAGTCGGCGCTGAAGCACGTCGACAGCGTCGCCGCGCGCGTCGACCGCGGGGAGGGGACGCTCGGCCGCATCACCCGGGACGAGACGCTGATCAACGAGGTCGAGACGGTCGTCGAGAACGTCGGCGAGCTCGTCGGCGGCCTCAGCCGGTTCCAGACGGTGGTCGGGCTGCGGACCGATTACAACTTCCTGGCGAACACCATCAAGAGCTACGTCGAGCTCAGGCTCCAGCCGACGGAGGACAAGTACTACGTCGTCGAGCTGGTGAACGACCCGCGCGGCAAGACGGACTTCCAGCAGATCGACGTCGACACGACCAACCCGAACGAGCCCGCGCACTACCGCGAGGTCCGCACGATCACGACGAACGCCTTCCGGTTCTCGTTCCAGTTCGCGAAGCGGCTCGGCCCCTTCACGGGCCGGTTCGGCATCAAGGAGTCGACGGGCGGCCTCGGCCTCGATCTCCACCTGCTCGACGACAGGTTCGAGCTCCGCCAGGACCTCTTCGGCTTCGGCGAGGAGCTGTCGCCGCGCTGGCGCGTCGCGCTCGCGTACGAGTTCATCCGGAAGCTGTGGCTGCTCGGCGGGATGGACGACATCCTGAACGGCGATCGCCGGGATTACTTCATCGGCCTGCAGCTCCGGTTCAACGACGCGGACCTGAAGACGGTCCTGCCCTTCGCGCCGTCGAGCTTCTGAGCGCGCCCCCGCCCTCTCGGCGCGGCCCCGGCGGTGCGCCCGGGCCCCTGTGCTATAGCGCGAGCATGAAGCGCTCGCTTCTTCGCGGAGTGCGTCGCGGATACGCGCTCTTGATCCCCTTCGTCGCGATCTCCGCGGCGGCCTTCGCTTCGGCCTGTCAGGGGTGCAAGGTCCCCGCGACGGCCGCCGTGAGCGCGGACGCGGACGTGGACGCGAACGCGAGCAAGCCGACGGTGCGGCTCTACGTGCTCAGCACCGTCGCTGGCGCGCTGGAGCCGTGCGGCTGCACGAAGGATCAGCTGGGAGGCATCGACCACCTCGCCGCCTTGATCGAGGCCCAGCGCGGCGAGGCCCCGGATCGGCTCGTGGTCGGCGCGGGGCCGATGCTCTTCACGGACCCCGAGGTGAAGCCGGAGCGCTCCTCGCAGGACGCGTGGAAGGCCGAGGCGATGGCGCTGGCGGCGAAGGAGATCGGGCTGACGGCGTGGGCGCCTGGCGAGAACGACTGGGCGCTCGGCGCGGAGGCGCTCGGCAAGTACCAGGAGCAGTCCGGGGCGGCGCTGCTCGGCAAGAACCTCGAGGGCGCGAAGGGCGTCCAGGGCGTCGTCGTGCGCGACGTCTCCGGCGTGAAGGTGGGCCTCATCGGCGTGAGCGACCCGAAGGGCCGCGCCGGCGCCTACCCCGAGGGCGTCAAGGCCGGCCCGGCGATCGACGCGATGAAGGCGGGCGTCGAGGAGGCGAAGAAGCAGGGCGCGAGCGTCTTCGTGGGGCTCGCGGCGCTGCCCAGGGGCGAGGCGCTGCGGCTCGCGGACAGCGTGCCGGAGCTGCACGTGCTGGTGCTCGGCAAGCCGAGCGAGCGCGGCGACGGCAACGACGGCCCGAAGCCGCCGGAGATCATCGGGTCGACGCTGGTCGTGGAGACGCCGAACCACCTCCAGTCGGTGGCGGTCGTGGACCTCTTCGTTCGAGGCGGCGGCAGCGGCCCGCTCGTGTTCGCCGACGCGGGCGGCGTCGCGAAGGCCGGGGAGCTCATCAGCCTGTCGGAGCGCATCCGGGAGCTCGAGATCCGCCTCAACGGCTGGGAGGGCGACAAGCGGGTGTCGGCGAAGGACGTCGAGGCGCGGAAGGCGGATCTCGAGAAGCTCCGGGCCGAGAAGGCGCAGCTCGAGGCGGCGGAGACGAAGGTGACCGGCAGCTTCTTCCGCTACAGCTCGGTCGAGGTGCGCGAGAAGCTCGGGGCCGACAAGGACGTCGCCGGGCAGCTCCTCGCCTATTACAAGCGGGTCAACGACCACAACAAGCAGGCCTTCGCGGATCGCGTCCCCGAGAAGCCGGCGAAGGGCGAGGCCGGCTACATCGGCATCGACGCCTGCACGAACTGCCACGACGAGGAGCGCAAGGTCTTCGACGGCACCGCGCACGCGCGGGCCTACGCCACGCTGGAGCAGGATTTCAAGGAGTTCAACCTGGACTGCGTGAGCTGTCACGTGACCGGGTACGGCAAGCCGGGCGGCTCCACGGTGACGCACAACGCGTCGCTGCAGAACGTGCAGTGCGAGGAGTGCCACGGTCCCGGGTCGCTTCACGCGAAGGATCCCGAGAAGAAGGGGCTCATCGTGCTGTCGCCCCCGCCCCAGAGCTGCGTCACGCAGTGCCACCACCCGCCGCACGTGGAGGGCTTCGATCCCGTGGCCAAGATGCAGCTCATCCTCGGGCCCGGGCACGGCAGGGACTGAAGGAGGGGGCGCGGCGGCGGCCCTCTCTCGCTGGTTCTTCTGGTTCTGGGCTGCTTCTGGGCTGGGCATTCCCGCGCCGTTTCGATCGCGCTACGGAATGCGCCTGTGACGAACGTCCACGCCGTCGTCTCCCGCCTGGGCCCGGTCGAGAGCGCGATCCTAGCGGAGCTCACCGCGGGCGCGCCGCCGTTCGCCGTGCACCGCCGCGCCGCGCTGAGCTCGACGCTCCGCTACCTGGAGGGCGGCGGCGGCTCGCCGGTGGTCCTCCTGCACGGCCGCGGGAACGCCGCGACGACGTGGTTCCCGCTGCTCCCCGAGCTCGCGCGGCGCCACCGCGTCGTCGCGGTGGATCTCCCCGGCTTCGGCCACGCGTCGTCTCCGCCCTTCGAGGGCGGGGGCTTCGAGGAAGGCCTCCGCTTCTTCGCCGATCCCGTGGAGGAGCTCCTCCTCGAGCTGGATCTCGGCGGCGCCGCCCTCGTCGGCCACTCCCTGGGCGGGCTGGTCGCGGCGGAGATCGCGCTCCGCAAGCGCGCGCGCCCGCGGAAGCTCGTGCTCATCGGCGCGATGGGGGTCGGTCCCGTCATGACCGCGTGGAGCCGCGCCTATTTCCGCGCCCCGCCGGAGCGCCTTATGCGGGTGCTCGGCCCCGCGCTCTTCCGGCGCCTCCGTCCGCCGCGGCCCACCCCGCTCGGCGAGCGTCTGGCCGCCTTGCACGGCGAGTTTTACGCCGTGCCGGACGGCCGGGTCGCGCCCGTCGCCGCGTTCAACGCGCTGTTCCCCGCCCTCGGCGCCGTGCCCCATCGCCTCCCGCGGCTCGGCGAGATCGACGCGGAGACGCTGGTGCTCTGGGGCGAGCGCGACGACGTGTTCCCGGCGCCGATCGGCATCGCCGCGGCCGCGGCGATCCCCCGCGCCACGCTGCACATGGTGTCGCTCGGGCACGCGCCCCACCTGGAGGATCCCGCGCTCGTCCTCCCGGCGCTCACGGCCTTCCTTTCGGCCGGAGCAGCTCCCTCCCTGTAGCCCTCATGCGACGGCACGACATCGCCGTGCCGTTCAGGAGGGGAGGATCGCGGTCCGGGAGGGGAGGATCGTGGTCCGGGAGGGGAGGATCGCGGTCCGGGAGGGGAGGATCGTGGTCCGGGAGGGGAGGATCGCGGTCCGGGAGGGGAGGATCGCCGTCGAGGGCCTCAGTGCACGCCGCCGACGAGCCACGCCTGCGCCGGGACGAGCACCTCTTCGGGCGAGCCTCCGCCCTGCGACGCCGGGCCGGTCGCGCTGCCGTCTCCCATCGGCGTCATGCGGAACCCGTGGTCGCCGAACACGAGCAGCAGCGTCCGCGGCGGCAGGCTGGCCATGAACCGCGCGATCACGTCGGCGACCTCCTCCGCGATGGCCTCGATCCGCTCGGCGAACGGCGGCCCAGCGGCGCGCAGGCGCGCCTCCACGAGGTCGAGCTTCATCAGCTCGCGCGACCCGACCCGCTCGCGCCGCAGCGTCGCCACCGCGCGCCCGCGGGCGATGGCGGGCTCCGCCTCGCTCGGGGGCATCGTCTCGCGGAGCCCGTCCGGCCCTCGGGCGAGCAGCGAGAGCTGCGCGGTCGTCGTCGGCGGCAGCGCCGCCCAGAGGAGCGATCGCTCCACCAGGATGGCCCGATCCACAAGGATCTCCTTCAGGTGCGCGGCGACCCGCTCGCCGAGATCGAAGCGCATCGCGTCCACGAGCAGGAGCTTCACCCCGCGGGCCCCGTTGAGCCGGGCGATGCGGGCGGCGATGTCCGGCGCATCGAACACCATGGGCGGCCGCTTGCCGGTCACGCGCAGCGCCGAGAACGCCTCCCGGTAGCTGTGCTCGAAGCTGCTCCTCCAGCTGTCGACAACGCCGCGCACGGCAGCGTCCGTCTCGCCGGCGAGCGTCGCGCCGAGCAGCGGCGTGTAGTGGGTCGCGAACAGCTGCTCGATGACCCGGACCGGCTTCGGGCCGCGGGCGTTGTCGAGCTCGACGGCCAGCGCGCGCCACTCCGCCGCGCTGAGGACCCGGTCGCGCGGCGCCTTCCGCTCCCGCCGCGCCTGCGGGGGCGCGTCGGCGTCCGCGTGGGCTCCGTCGGCGTCCGGCGCGCTCGGCGCGCTCGGCGCGTTCGGCGCGGCCTCGTGCGCCCCTCGCGGCGGCCGGAGCGTCATCGCTGCGCCGCGCTCCTCGTGCGGCGCGCCCGGCTCGGCGGCCGGCGCGCCCGGCTCGGCGCTGGCGGGCGCCACCGCGGCCGTCTCGTCCGTGGCCGGCGGCGTGCTCGCGCCCGGCGCCCGCGCCGCGACGGCGCTTCTCGCGGCGACGGCCGCCGGCGCGTCCGCGCGGCGGATCCTCGAGGAGCGGGGGGGCAGCACGCCGCGCAGCCGCCCGTCCGTCCGCCCTTCGGCGGAGGCGGGCGACGCCGGCGCTCCGTGCGCTTCGGGGGCCGTCGGCTTGGCCTCGAGCGCCTCGTCCGGGGCTGTCGGTCCGGCCTGGAGCGCCTCGTTCACGGCTGTCGGCCCCGCCGGGAGCGCCTCGACCGGGGCTCTCGCTCCGGCGCTCGGCTGCGCCGGCCCGGCGGGGCGCTCCTCCCCGCGCGCCGCGAGGCTCCGCGGCTGCCCGCGCAGGGACATGGAGGAGACGGCGCCGTACCCGTCGCGCGTGCTCCTCTCGACGAGGTCCGCGAGGGGCACCGGCGCGAGCACCTGCGCGGACCTGTCGTCTTCGTCGAAGACGAGGGCGACGGGCGCCTCGCGCGCCGCGCCGAGCCAGGCGAGGAGCGTCGCGCTGTCGTCCGGGTGGAGCGCGCGCGGCGAGGCCGAGCGCCCGCCCGCGAGGCGCGGAAGGGCGACGGCGAGGCCCGCGGCGCCGAGCGCCCTGGCCCGGAAGATCTGGTCGGCGATCACCACCTCGAGCGGCGCGCCTGCCTGGACCCGCGGCGGCAGCGCGCCGCGCAGGGCCAGCGCGAGCTCGACGGCCTCCTCGATCGTCGCGCGGAGCTGCCCGTCCGGCGCCGCCGGGGCGCTCGCCCAGAGGAAGCGCTGCGACCTGAGCTCGCGCTCGGAGTCGGCGCCCTGCTCGCTCGGGGCGAAGCGGGCCGTGCCGCACGGGGGCGCAGGGGGGGACGTCGGTCGGCCCTCCTCGGAGGCGGAGTCGAGGCGGGAGACAGGATCGAGGCGCATCGCGCGGGACCCTCGCAGAGCTCGCGGAAATGGGCCAAGTTTCGGCGAGCGGGCCAGTGCGCGCGACCGAAGGCCGCGCCGGCTGCAGCATCCGAGGGCCTCTCGCGAGGCCGCCGCGGGTCTCGGGTGGGGGCCGCCTAGCGGGACTCGCGCGCGGTCTCGGCCATGAGGGCGAGCAGGGAGCAGGCGATGGCGAACCGGGCGTCGATTCGCCCCTGGTTCATCGACAGGTCGAGCGTGAACTCCTTCACGAACCACCGGAACACCTGCTTCACCTTCGCGACCTCCTGCTGGTGGAGCTCGATGTGCCACTTCCCGATGAGGAGCGGGAACATGCGGCGGAGCAGCGCGGCGCCGTCCTCCTGCATCAGCCCGACCGGCTGATCCCCGGGGTCGAGGATGTCCCAGGTGTCGCGGACGATCGATTTGAGCCCGCGCGAGCGGATGGTGCCGACGCGCTCGCCGGTGCGTGCGTCGAGGACGTCGAGGCACCGGTTGAGGGCGATGACCTGCCGCGAGCGGATCGTGAGCAGCGGCTGCGACTCCGACTCGTCCGCGAAGAGGGTGAACTCCTCACGCAGCTTGAGCAGCGGGTGCTTGACGAAGCAGACGAGGGAGCCGTCGGGCGCATAGACGTGGAACTTGCGGCCGAGCAGCGACCAGAAAGGCCGCTTGATCGTGTACGTGGGGTGCGAGAACGGTTGAACCGCGAGGCCGCCGTACGCGGCTTGGGCTTGGACCATGGGGCTGGCAGGCTGCATTGGCGTCGAGTAGGCCGGAGCCGAGCGCGTCGGTCAAGCAGCGACGACCGCGCGTCTACCGCGTGAGAGGACCGCGCTCCTCCACGGCAATGCCCGCTGCGATGGTCTTCACGAGCTCTGGTTTGACGACCTTGCCCATCGCGTTGCGCGGCAGGGCCCGCACGACGATCGACTCGCGTGGCACCTTGTAGGGCGCGAGGCGCTCCTTCGCCCAGGCGCGGAGCGGTCCGGTGGCGCACTCCGCCTCTCGCCCGGGCGCGGCGACGACGACCGCGACGACGCGCTCTCCCCACGCCTCGTCAGGGACGCCGATCACCGCGACCTCGGCGATCGCGCCGTGCTCCCGCAGCGCCTCTTCGATCTCGAGGGCGGACAGCTTGTATCCGCCGCTCTTGAGGATATCGACCGAGGTCCGCCCGAGGAGCCGGAAGCGCCCGTCGCTGGAGCGCTCCGCGACGTCGCCGGTGCGGAACCAGCCGTCCTGGAAGGCCGCGGCGGTGGCGTCCTCGCGCCCGAGGTACCCCTTGAAGACGCTGGGCCCGCGGATCCAGAGCTCGCCTCGCGCGACCGCGGCGTCGCCCGGCGCTGGCGGGTCGGCCGCCGGCCGTTCCCCCGGCGGTCGTTCACCCGCCGCCCACGCGTTGCCCGCGTCGTCCGTGATGCGGGCCTCGACGGTCGGCAGCGGGAAGCCGACCCAGCCTGCCCGCCGCGCGCCTGGATCGAGCGGGTTGCTCATGCCGACGCCGATCTCGGTCATCCCGAAGCGCTCGAGCGGGATCGTGCCGGTGAGGTCGCGCCAGCGCTCGGCGAGCGTCACCGGCAGCGCCGCGGAGCCGCTCGTCGCGAGCCGCAGGGCCTGCGCCCCCGCGGCGAAGCCGGGCGCGCCGCCCCGGTCGACGTGCTCGAACAGCCGCTGGTACATGGTCGGCACCGCCATGAACGACGTCACCGAGCGGCGCGCGATCTCGGCGGCGACGCGCTGGGCGTCGAAGCGCGGCAGCATCCTGGTCGCGCTGCCCGCGAGCAGCGACGTCATGAGCGCGATGACGACGCCGTGGAGGTGGTGCAGCGGCAGCGCGTGCAGCAAGAGGTCATGATCCGAGAAGCCCCAGGCCGCGCGCAGGAGCTCCGCCTGCACGGCCAGGTTGCGGTGCGTGAGCAGCGCCCCCTTCGGCTTGCCGGTCGTGCCGCTCGTGTAGAGCAGGAGCGCCGGATCGCCCGCTGCGATGTCGGAGATCGCCGCGTCTCGCCCGGGTGCGGCGCGCTCGAGATCCTCCACGCGGAGCACGGCGCGGCCCTGCGCGATCGGGGCGGCCACGGCGGCGAGCTCGCCGTCGGTGACGATCCGCCGCACGCCGGCGTCGCTCGCGAGCCACTCGAGCTCTGCCGGCGGATAGAGCGCCGACAGCGGCAGCACGATCCCCCCGGCGAGGAGCGTGCCGAGGAAGGCCGAGACCCACGCCGCGCCGGGCGACACGAGGAGCAGGATGCGCTCCCCCTCGAGGGAGCTCGGGCGCTCGGCCTCACCCGCGCCGCGCCGCGAGCCGCCGGCGAGCAGCGCGCCGCGGACGCGGAGGGCTCGCTCCAGGAGCGCCGCGAAGGTGGTCTGCCCCCGCTCGTCCTCGACCGCGGTTCGGGCGGACGAGCCGAGCTGCGCGAGCCGTTCGACGAGCGGAGAAGCCATCGCGCGAACTCTCGCACAGCGGAGGTGCGCGGAGCCAGGCCGGTTGGTTACACTGCCGCGTCATGAGAGCTTCCTGCCTCCTTGTCAGCGCCTCGCCGCGCCTCGCGCTCGCCGCCGGCCTGCTCCTGGCCGCGGCGGCGTGCGAGAGCGCGCCGAAGCCCTCCGAGCCTGGCGCGGCCGCCACGGTGGCCCCGAGCGTCGAGGCGCCCGTCGCGCCGCCGAAGCCGAAGGGCATGCCCGAGCTGCTCGTCGACTCCATGGGCCCCTACATCGGCGGCCAGCGCGTGGATCTGGCGCAGAAGGAGGGGCCCGAGAAGCTGACGAAGGTGATCCGCGAGCTGCCGATCGAGGGCAAGCCCGTGACGCTGCTGGCCGACAAGAGGGCGAAGCCGAGCGCCGTCGCCGCCGTCGTGACCGAGCTCGGCGCGGCCGGCGCGCCGAAGGTCGTCATCAAGACCGACGGGCGAGACGACCTCCCGAAGGAGATCACGGTGGTCCCCGAGGGGCGCGCGTCGAAGCCGCCCCCCTGCGCCGTCAGCACGATGGTGCTGAAGGACCTCGCGACGGCGATCTGGCCGTTCGGCGGCGGCATGGGCAAGAAGCAGCGCAAGGGGCTCGCCGGCCCGGATCTGTCGAACACCGGCGAGCAGCTCACGAAGGACATCGCCGCGTGCAGCGCGACGGTGGCCTTCTTCTCGGCGGACGACGAGGTGCCCTGGGAGATGGCGCACAACCTGGCGGGCACGGTCATGGCTTCCGACGCGAAGAAGAAGCTCGACACGCTCGTCCTGCTCCGCGCTGCCCCGGTCGCGGGGCGGCCGGTGCAGCTCGGTGGAGGCTGACGTGCGCGGCGCCGGGGGGCTCCATCACCTGGATCGCCGTGCCTTCAGGGCGGACCGGCCGCAGGGGGCAGCGGGTGCGCTCGGTGCGCATTTTTGCGGAGGGGCTGTCGAACGCGGTGGGGCGAGATCGCGTGTGTGCTCGTTCGAGCGCGGGTAGGGTTGGCTGGGGTGACCGCGGCACGATCCGGCACACGCGATGGCGCTGCGAAGGCACGGAAATGCACGGGCGAGCGCTCGCCGTTGGGGTCGGCCTGGATCATGAATAGGGCGAGTCGCCGGTCCCCTGCGCCATCGGGGGCGTGACAATCACGGGAGGATGGTTCGGACATGTCGAAGCGACTTCTTGGATCGGCCCGCGCGAACAGGGGCCGAAGTCTCCGTCCCCGGGCCTCCCAGCCGCGGGCGTCGGCGGCGCCTGAGGGGCCGGCCGTCGCGACCAGGGACTCCGCGAGGCCGGTCGCGAGCGGCTCGGACGTCGTCGCCGAGGTAGCCGAGTGTTCCGCCGCTCCCGCGCTGGCGGCCAGCGCCGCGGACGACGTTCCCGCTGTGTCGCCGGCTCTCGAGGCGCCCGCCGCGCCGATCGTCGCGGAGGTGGCCGCGGCTGCGCCGGTCGCTGCGGCTGCGCCGGTGGCCGCGGCTGCGCCGGTCGTTGCGGCTGCGCCGGTGGCCGCGGCTGCGCCGGTCGTTGCGGCTGCGCCGGTGGCCGCGGCTGCGCCGGTCGCTGCGGCTGCACCGGTGGCCGCGGCTGCGCCGGTCGTTGCGGCTGCACCGGTGGCCGCGCTCGCGCCGGCGTCCGAGGCGTTCGCCGCGCAGCGCGCCGTTCCAGGCGACACGGACGGCGCGGACCCTGACAAGGCGCTGGAGCACGACCCGTTGATCATGGCTCCACAAGCCGGCGCCCCGAGCCAGCCGGGTGCCCTTGCGTCCCCGCCCGATGAGCTGGCGTCCGACGAGGATGCGCTCGATCTGATAGACCCTTCCTCGCCCACGGCAGCGTTCTTTCGGCGCGAGGAGGAGGAGTCGTTCCCGCCGCTCGCCGAGGTGGCCAGCGGCCCCGACGATCACGCTGACGAGCGCCTCGTCGTGGTTCATCAGCTGTCGCCCGAGACCCTCGCCCGGCGGGCGCGCCTTCGTCGGATCGTCGCGGCGGTCGCGGGGCTCGCCGGGGTGATCTCCGTGGCGGTCGTCACCAAGGCGGTGTTCTCGAGCAAGCCGTCCTCACCGGCGCCGGTCGCGATGGCCGCGCCGGCTCCGAAGCCAGCGCCCGTCGAGACGAAGCTCCTGGCCGCGGCGGGCGCTCCCTCTCCGGCACGGGCGAAGACGCCTGCGCAAACCGAGTCGGCGCTGACGGAGTCCTCTGCAAAAGGGGCCGGCGCCGTTCCCGATCCGGTGAAGGCGGCGGCCGACGCGGAGAAGGCCGACGCGGAGAAGGCTGCGGCGGAGAAGGCTGACGCGGAAAAGGCCGCTGCGGAGAAGGCTGACGCGGAAAAGGCCGCTGCGGAGAAGGCTGATGCGGCGGAGAAGGCTGACGCGGAAAAGGCCGCGGCGCCGGCGGCCAGCGCGGAGGACGCGGGCAAGCTGAAGAAGGAGGCGCTGAGCTTCCTCAACCGCGGCAGGTACAAGGACGCGATCGAGGCATCTCGCGCGGCCATCGCGGCCGATCCGAGCGACGCGCTCCCCTATCTCTATCTGGGCTCGGCGCTCCAGGACACGGGCAAGTGGAAGGACGGCCTCGCCGCGTACAGCGATTGCGTTCGCAACGCCACGAAGGGCCCCGTCCACGAGTGCAGGGCCATGGGCGGCCGCAAGTAGCGCCTAGAGCGGGCGGCGAGCGATCTGCGCGAGGAACGCCGCGGCCGCGGCATAACCGAAGGCAACGCCCGTGGCGAGGCGGCTCGCATGCCAGACGGGGCGCAGCCCGAGGTCCTGGGTCGCACGTCGACCGCCATCAGCGCGGCGAGGGCGATGAGGATCGGGCGCCACGCCGCCATCGCCAGGCGAGGGCGCGCGATCGCGGCGCCCGCCGCGATCCCGGCGAAGATGCCAGCGCAGCGACTGCAGAGCGGCATGACGACGCCGTCGAGCGCGATGGATCGCTCGGGCATCCGGTGGCACATCGGCGCGAAGACACGATCGAGCGCTGCGCCGAGCTCTCCGAGCGGCGCGCGGCTCCGCGCGAGGGGGAGGCACCAGGGCAGGGCGCCGAGGAGGACCAGCGCGCAGCGCACGATCGACAGCAGCGAGGGCCGCTCGGCCGGGCTCGATTCGCCGGGCGCGTGCGGCTCGGCGCCTGCGCCGACAGCGGCGAGCGCCTGCGGCTCCGCGCCTGCGCGGACGGCGGGTACCTGAGCCGCTGGCTGCCCGCGCCCGGAAGCGCACGCGGCCACCTCAGCCTCTGTCGGGCGCGCTCTTGCCGAGGTGGCGCATCACCTCTTTCAGGTCGCTCCAGACCTCGCGCTTCGCGCTCGGCTGGCGCAGCAGGTAGGCCGGGTGGAACGTGGGCATGATCGGGATCGAGCCCTTGTAGAGCTTCCACGTGCCACGGAGCTTCGTGATCCCCTCGCTCGTGCCGATCAGCCCCTGCACCGCGGTGGCGCCGAGCGCCACGATCACCTTCGGCTTGATCAGCGCGAGCTGAGCCGTGAGGTACGGGCTGCAGGCCGCCATCTCGGCCGGCTCTGGCTTCCGGTTCTTCGGCGGCCGGCACTTCACGATGTTGCAGATGTAGACCTCGTCGCGGTGGTACCCCATCGCCGCGATCATCTTGTCGAGCAGCTGCCCGGCCGCGCCGACGAACGGCTGCCCCTGCAGGTCCTCTTCCGCCCCTGGCCCCTCGCCGACGAACACCACCTCGGAGCTCGGGTCGCCGCGCGAGAACACGGTGTGGGTGCGGCCCTCGTGGAGCGGACACTTCTGGCAGGTGCGGACCTCCTCCGCGAGGAGCGAGAGCCGCGCCGCGCGCTCCTCCTTCGTGTCCGGCAGCGTTGCGCTCGCGCGTGCAGCCGTATCCGCGCGATGTGCCGGTGCGGCGCCCACGGCAGGCCGGGGCGACGGCTCGGGACCTCGCTGCGCCTGCGTCGGCGACCAGGCCCCCTGCGACTCGAGGCCGCCGCGCTGCTCCGGCCGCGGGGAGGCGCCTGCAGCGCCACCGCGCTGCTCCGGATGCGGCAGGGAGGCGCTCGCGGCGGCTTCGCGCTGCTCCGGAGGCGGCAGCGGGGCGCCCGCGGCGCCACCGCGCGGCGGCGGCGGCGAGAACGCCGCGCCGCTGCCCCCTCGCGCCACCGGCGGCGACGGCGCATCCTGCCCGGAGAAGCCGCGCTCCGGCCGCCGAGGCGCCGGCGTAGCGCCGTCCGAAGAAGCCGCGCCCAGCGCCTCGTGGAGCGCTGCTGGGTGGCCCGGCATTCCGTCCGCGCCGGTCATTGCGTGCCATTCCAGGAACGCCCGGACCGAGGCGGTCAGATCGGCGAGCTCTTCGCGCAGCGCTTCGACCATGGTCGTCCCCTCAGTGGCCGCCCTGCTGCGCGAGCCAGCGCTCCGCGTCGAGGGCCGCCATGCAGCCCGTGCCAGCGGCCGTGACGGCCTGGCGGTAGTTCCAGTCCTGCACGTCGCCCGCGGCGAAGACGCCCGGGATGTTGGTGCGCGTCGAGCCCGGCACCGTCTTCAGGTAGCCGTTCGGGTGCGTGTCGAGCTGCCCGACGAAGAGATCGGTCATCGGCGTGTGGCCGATCGCGACGAACATCGCCGCCGCCGGCACGAGGTGGCTGTCGCCCGTCTTCGTGCTCTTCACGCGGACGCCCGTCACCATGTCGGCCTTCACGTCGAGCACCTCCTCCACCACGTGGCTGTAGAGGATCTTGATCTTCGGGTTCTCGACCACGCGCTGGATCATCGCCTTCGACGCCCGGAACTCGTCGCGGCGGTGCACCAGCGTGACGCTGCTGCAGAGCCCGGACAGGTAGGTGGCCTCCTCCATCGCCGTGTCACCGCCGCCGACGACCACGACGTCCTGGCCGCGGAAGAGCGCGCCGTCGCAGACCGCGCAGGCGCTGACGCCCTTGTTCTTGAGCTTGTCCTCGCTATCGAGGCCGAGGTAGTTGGCGCGCGCGCCCGTCGCGATCACCACCGCCTTCGCCAGGTAGAGCGTGTCCTCCACCCACACCTTGAAGGGGTGGCCCGTCAGCTCGACCTTGGTCACGTCCGCCGTCACGATCTCCGTGCCCTGATGGGCGGCCTGATCGCGAAAGCGCTGCATCAGCTCCTGGCCGGTGATCTTCTCGGGGAAGCCGGGGTAGTTCTCGACGTCGGTCGTGAACATGAGCTGGCCCCCCGGGATCAGGCCGCCGGCGCTGAAGCCCTCGATGAGGAGCGGCTTCAGGTTGGCGCGCGCCGCGTAGATGGCGGCGGTGAGCCCGGCGGGGCCGGAGCCGATGATGACCAGGTTGCGGACGTTCGATTCACTCATGGTGGAGGCATCTTATAGGCGCGACCGCCTTCCGCGTCGACCGCCCCGGCGGTCCGGCGCGCCTCCGCTGCACCGCGGCTCCGCGCGTCCTGCGCTCCGCTCCACTACGCCGGAGGCACGCCGGAGGCACGCCGAAGGCACGCCGGAGCCACGTCCGAGCAGCCGCCCGCTCAGAAGCGCATGGTTCCGCTCAGACCGAACTCGTCCAGGCTGCTCTCGAAGCGGCCGCCGTTGACGCTCTGGATGCTGCGGTAGCCGCTCAGCGCAGCGCCGGATACGGCCTTGAGGCGCCCGTTCCCGCCGTTGTCCAGCGCACCGAAGGACGTGTGCTGAAACGCGGCTGAAATGTCGACCGGGCCGACGCGCGCGGTCACGCCGGCCCCGACGCCGATCCGGTAGCCGAGGTGGAAGTCGAGGTTCAGATCGGCGTCGTCCTGCCCCTTGGTCTCGAAGAAGCCGCCTGCGCGCAGCGCGAGGAGGCTCGGGAGCACGACGAAATCGCCGCCGAGCCGGACTCCCAGGACGTCTCGCCAGCGGTGCGGGACGTCGGCGTTGGGCGGCACCGTGCCCACGGTCGTGCCGCGCACGGGGATGCCCTCGCGGAACCGGACCTCGATCGCGTCGACCGCGCTGTTGTTCGCCCAGGTGAAGTCGAGCTCCACGTCGAAGAGGTCATCCGCCATCGGGTCGCGGACGCGGGGCTCGGCGGCGGAGGCGCGGCGTGCGTTCGCCGCACGCCGCGCGCCGGCGCGGGGCATGTGGTACCGGAGCCCGAGCTTCGCCTCCATGGGGATCCGCATCGTGAGATCGCCGGCGCCCTGCTCCTCGGTGACGTTGCACTCCGGCGCCTCGCCCTTGCAGGGGTCCTCGTCCTTCGCCCCTGCCGGCGTCCAGTAGCGGGACTCGATGGTGAGATCGGTCTTCGCGCGCACGGCGTCCTGCCACTTGAACCATGCGCCCAGGTCGAGGTGAGCCGCCGCCGCCCAGCGCGCGCCGAGGACGAAGCCTGGGATGAAGAGGTCGGTCGCCTCCGCGCGCGTGCGCAGATCGCCGTGCGCCTTGAAGTCGTCGCCCCCTTCGCCCGAGAGCGCCTCGCTGAAGTTGACGAAATCGATCGCCGCCGTGCCCCAGATGAAGCCGGCGCCGAGCGAGACCCCCTCCGCGGGGGTGAAGCCGACCGAGAGCGTCGGCATCAACATCAGGGCGTCGAGCGACGTGAGCAGGTACCGCTGGGGCGACGGCTGCGTCATGTCGCCGAAGCTCGGGTGCGTGTACTGGAGCGACTCGGGCCATGCCCGCTCGCCGACGCCGTGCGGGCCGAGCACCGCGACGCCGAGCGCGAGCGCGTCGCTCAAGCGCAGGGTCGCCGCGAGCTGCGGGTTCGGGAACAGGCCGCCCTCGGCGCACACCTCGGGGTCGGGGCCCCCGTCGCTGCCGGGCGCCGGGATCGCCGTCGTGGCGCTCGGCGGGACGGGGCGGCCGCCGGGGCCGAGCCTCGTGAAGCACTGGGCCAGCTGGATGAAGTGGACGCCGCCGTGGGCGCCGCTCCGCTGTGAGGCGAGCCCCGCCGGGTTGAAGTAGGCGGCGAGCGGATCGTCCGCCCGCGCGACCCACGCCCCGCCGCGGCCGAGCTGGAGCACCCCGATGTCGGGCGAGTCGAGCCCCGACGACGCGCGCGCGGCGCCGGCGGCCACCATCGCAGCGAACGCGGCGCCCGCGGCGCCGGCAGATCCTCGTTTCATGACCCCCCCGTCCCCGCCGCGCGGCGATCCCCGCCGCGCGGCCTCACTTCACCGGAGACGCCTTGAGCGCCGCCTTGCCGTCCTTCACGTAGACCGTGAAGCGAACACGCGAGCAGTTGTGGCGAGCCACGAGCGCGTCCTTGTTGCGCTGCAGGGTCCCCTTGAACTTCTCGAAGGTGAGCGCGTTCGTGGGCTCCCCGCACTGCTGCTTGACCGACAGGAACTCCTCGTAGACGGCGTTCCATTCGGTGAGCTCGTCCGGCTCTCCCGCGCCGTCCTGCGGCGCGGCCGGCGCGGCCGGCGCGGCTGGCGCGGCCTGCGCGGCCGGCGCGGCTGGCGCGGCCTGCGCGGCCGGCGCGCTCATCGGCTCGGGGAGCGGGTTCGGCGCGGCGGGCGCCCCCGGCGCCCTGGGCGGCGGCGGCGGCGGCGGGCGCCGCGGCGGCGGGCGCCCGGGAGCGCCCGCGGGATCGAGGGCGGAGATCGCCATCCCCGCGTCCGAGACCTCCTCGATCGCCTCGACCGGCTCCACGGAGTCGCGGGCCGGCGGCGGGCCGCTGAGCGGGTGCGAGCCGGGCCGCCGCGTGGGGCCGCGCGGGCTCACCATGGGCTTCGGGTACGAGGGGCGCGAGTCAGGGCGCGGCTCGCCGGGGCCGAGCGGCACCGAGAACGCGCTCATCGCCGGCTGCGTCGGGATCGGGCCGAGCACCTGCTCGAGGTCCGCGGCCTTCCGGGGCGCGCCGCCCTTCGCGGCCACCTTCTCGACGCCGTCGTTGATGTCGGCCGCGATCTTCCGGTAGGCGCCGCGGAAGCGGCTCGGCGCCAGCACGTCGACCTCGCCCTTGGAGAAGCGCGCCGCCTCGCCGCGGAAGACATGGAGTGGCCGCGTGTGCTCCAGGAACGAGAGCACCAGCCCGATCGCGGCCATGGCGAGGACGCCGGCCAGGATCAGCACCGTGGGCACCTCGCTCTTGTCGTCGTTGTTCGCCTTGTCGAGGAAGTTGAGCGGCGAGTCGACCGACGCCGCGAGGCGGCCGACCGCGTAGCCCGCGCCGAGCTCCCACGCCTCGCCGGGCAGCCGCGCGTAGACCACGCCGAGGTGCTGGCCGATGACGCGGACCTCCGAGCGCCCCTTCTCGATGTAGTCCTTGTTGTCGTCGAGCAGCTTCAGATCCTGCGTGATCTGGTCGAGGTTCGCCTTGTCGAACCCCTCGGGCGCGCCGGAGGCGACGCGCGCCCCCTCGGCGTAGAAGCCGACGGCGGCGCCGGTGCGCTTCGTGACGGCGCGGGCGAAGGTGTCGTCGATGAGCTTGGCGCCGATCACGGCGCCGACCGGCTCGCCGTTGACGTCCTGCTCGACGGGGCGCGCCACGACGCGGAGGATGCGGCCCTTCCAGACCCACGCGTCATCGCGGATCCAGCCGTGGAGGGCGTCGGCGACCAGCGGGTAGCCGCCGAGCTCCCAGTCCTCGCGGTGCTCGAAGTCCACCGACGCCACCACCCGCCCCGCCGCGTCGACGGCCCACACGTGATCGAACTTGAGCTCCGGGGGCACCTCCGCGGTCGCGGTGCGCAGCGCGGTGCGGGCCTTCTCGCGCACCTCGGCGCCGGGCTTGGCCTCGGCCGACGACTTGGCGAGCGCGGTCCGCAGGGCCGGGTTCAGCGCGACCCGGATGAGCGCGCTCGAGCGCTTCCGGGCGTCGTCGTTGAGGAACCACTCGACAGCGCTGGAGTCGGCGCTGAGCGCCTCGCTCATCGCGCGGTGGCTCGAGCGGTTGTAGAGCTGCGCGGCGACGAAGAGGACGAAGACCGCGGCGCCGAGCGCGAGCGCGAGCACCCCGTACCAGAAACGCGACAGCAGCATGGCCTACTTTCCAGCCTCCGCGCTCGGTCCGCCGGCCTCACCCACGACGACCGGCTCCCTGATGAACTGCTCGTCCGGCCCGGGCTTCACGATCGCCGCGATGGCCTTCCCGACCGGCTCGCCGTTGAAGTAGCCCTGCAGCGTGTACGTGCCGGCCTCGATCTCCATGGCGAAGTTGCCCTGACGATCCGGGTAGGCGACGGCCACCGCCCTCGGCTCGACGACGATCCACGACCGGACGCTCGGGGCGAGCTGGTCGCGGAGCTCGTACTTGCCGGGGCCTGGCGGTGTCCAGGCGCGGGTCTTGGCCGCGGCGATCTCGACCGGCTGGAGCCCCTTGTTGCCGACGTCGTAGATCTTGTGCGGGAACGGGTCCTGGTTCTCGAACTGGATCTGCTGGCCCTCGGCGACGACGATCGTCACCGGGGAGGTGCGGCCGCCCGCGATGACGATCGAGCGCGGCGTCTTGAGCGGCGCGCCCTTCTCGCCGAGCGCGGCGATGCACAGCTCCTTCGGCGCGTAGCCGAAGAGCGCGCGGACATCGGCGCGGACGGTCGGGGACGGCTCGCGGAAGGTGTACCGGTTCGCCTTCGGGTCCTTGGCCTCGTTCCAGACCGGGTTCAGGAGCTTGGGCATGCCCGTGGCCCGGCCCTTGATCGTCACCGCCGCCAGGGCGGCCCCGGGCACGGTGAGGATCGCGAGCGTCAAGGCCAGGCGCCGGACGAAGCGCGAGCTGCCGGGGAGGCGGCGCGCGAGGAGGCCTAACGACCCAAACCGCGCTGCGCCAACGAGCAGGCGCTGCTCGTCGTGCTGCGCACCTGCAGATCGAGGGGATCTCGTATCCATCGCAGGCCCGAAGCTACCGGAAGGGGGATGAGAACGGAAACAAAAGCCGGGCCGCGCGCCGCGTGCCCCGCCTGCGCCGCCCTCCGGGCTCCCGTTTCTCGTGCGGTGTGCTTGGCCTTGTCCGGTGCCGCGAGCGCCGCGGCGCCGCGCCCAGGCGGGGGTACCCCCCGCCGTCACGTGATGCCGCGGTGCGCCGGTCGCCGGGCGCATGTCGAGGGCATCAAAAAACTGCGGGCCGCTTGGACGGCCCGCAGGGGAGAGATGTTCCGTACCGCCGAGGACGTGGGCCGAAGGACTTGAACCCCTAGCATAGCTGCTAGGTGGGAGCCTAAGTACCGCTTCAGGCTTCCCGGTGAATGGTTCCGGGCCTAGCTCACCACGGTATCGTTGCTGGCTCCCTGGTTCTTGCTTACTCGGGATTCAATCGTCCAGCGCCTCACGAAGTCGGCAGAGGGAACAACCATAGGATAGTTCACTGGGCGGCTCCGTCAACAGCTCTTCCGCAGGTTCTCATGTTTTGATGGCCGCGTTCGCCGGTCGCCGGCGCCTAGCAGGTCGGCGAGCCCGGGTGAGAGAACAGCGCGACGATGGGGGCATGGACGAGGCCGTTCGACGCCACGATGTTGCCTGTGTGGTAGTTCGGCGGACCGCCGTCGAGCGCGGTGATGACGCCGCCCGCGCCGCGCACGATCGCGCTTCCGGCGGCGACGTCCCATGCATGCAGCCGGCGCTCCCAGTACGCATCGTAGGTTCCGTCCGCGACCATGCAGAGATCGATGGCCGCGCTGCCGCAACGACGCACGGCCTGCGCGTTGCGCTTGACGGTCATGAAGGCGTCGAAGTTGTTGTCCGGCGCCCGGTCGCGGATCGGCGGGAAGCCGGTCGCCACCATCGCGCGCTCCAGCGACGCCGTGGCGCTGACCGCGCATCGCTCGCCGTTGCGGCGCGCCTCTCCGTCGATCGCGGCCGTGCTCACCGGCGCGCGAGCGGCCTCGCGCGGCCGGAAGCCCGTCCAGCGGAGCCCGAGCGCGGGCGCGACGACGGCGCCGGCCACGGGCACGTCGTCCTCCATCAGGCCGACGGACACGCACCAGAACGGATGGCCGTGGACGAAGTTCGTCGTGCCGTCGAGCGGATCCACGTACCAGACGAGCCCGCCGCGCGGCTCCGCGCGGCGCGCGGCGCTCTGCTCCTCGCCGACGACGGCGACGCTGGGCGTGAGCGCGTCGAGCCGCGCCACGAGCAGGTCCTCGCTCGCCCGATCGAACTCGGTCACGAGATCGCGCGGCCCCTTCTCCTCCACGCGCAGGCCGCGCGGCCCTGCCCGGAACCCGGCCTGGACGAGCGCCGCCGCCTCCTCGGCGACGCGCAGCGCGATCTCGGCGAGATCGAGCAGCTCGGCTGAGCCGCGCGCGCTCATCGCGCCCCCGCCGACAGCGCGCCGCGGAGCTTCTCGTAGATGCCGCCGAACGCCCCGTTGGACAGGAGCGCGATCGTGTCGCCCTCCCGCGCGTCGCGCGCGATGGCGGTGACGATCGCGTCCACCGAGGCCGCCGCCTCCGCGCGCTTGCCCCCGCGCTCGATGTCGCGCACCAGCCTGTCGAGATCGAGCCGCTCGCCGGCGGCGATGTCCGGGCGCCCGAGCGGCGCCAGCACGACGCGGTCGGCCGCCTCGAACGCGCGCGCGTAAGGCTCCTGGTGGAGGGCGCGGCACGCGGTCGCGCTGCGCGGCTCGAACACCGCCCACAGCGCGCCTGCCGGGTGCCTGGACCGGAGCGCGCGCAGCGTCTCGTCCACCGCGGTCGGGTGGTGCGCGAAGTCGTCATAGACGCGGACCCCGCGCGCCTCGAAGAGGAGGTCCTGCCGGCGCCGGACGCCCGCGAAGCCGGCGAGCGCCGTGGTCGCGGTCGAGAGCGGCACGCCGAAGCCCTGCGCCGCGGCCGCGATCGCGGCGATGGCGTTGCGCACGTTGTGGTGCCCCGGCATCTGCAGGGCGAAGCGCCCGGCCAGGACGCCGCCGGCGTACAGATCGAACGACTGGCCGCTCTCGCCGGCCTCCGCGGGCGCGGCGAGCCAGTGCGGCGGCCGCCCGTGCGTGTCGTCGCCCTCGAGCGCGAACCACGCGACCTCGGCGCGCGCCGATCGCGACACCAGCTCGACGACCCGCGGATCGTGCGCGGCCGCCACGACGAGCTCGGTCTCCGGGATCCGCTCGACGAACCCGCGGAACGCCGCCTCGTAGGACGCGGCGTCGGGGTAGATGTCGATGTGATCGTGCTCCATCGACGTGACGACGCCCACCTCGGGCTGGTAGTGCCAGAACTTCGGCGTCTTCTCGAAGAAGGCGGTGTCGTACTCGTCGCCTTCGACGACGAACGGCGTCCTGCGGCGCCCGGCGCCCGCCTCGCCGAGGAGCGGCAGACCGCGGCGGTCGCTCGCCGACGAGGCGCTCCGGGGCAGGCGGAAGCTCGCCTCGAAGTTCTTCGGCAGGCCGCCGATGAGGAAGCCAGGGTCCCTGCCCGCCTCGTGAAGGATCCACGCGCACATCGAGCTCGTCGTCGTCTTGCCGTGCGTGCCGGCCACGACGAGCGGGGAGCGGCCGGCGAGCATGTGATCCGCGAGCGCGTGCGCCATCGTGGTCACCCGCATGCCTCCGTCGATCGCGGCGCGGGCCTCGGGGTTCGTCGGGCGGCAGACGTTGCCGATCACGACGAGATCGGGCCGGGGGTCGAGGTGCGCGGGATCGAACCCGGTCAAGAGGCGGACGCCCCACCGCGCGAGGGCCGGCCCCATCGGCGGGTAGAACGAGACGTCGGAGCCCGAGACGTCGTGCCCCGCGGCCTTGAAGAGCCCCGCCAGCGCACCCATGCCGGTGCCCGCGACGGCGACGAAGTGGACGTGCATCGCGGCGCAGTGTGCCCGAGCGCCCCGGGGGGGCAAGGGGGCATCCGCGCGAGAGCTCGCCAGACCGCGCCGATCCCGGGGAGTCGCCGCGCGCCGCGTCCGCGATGTCTGGAGTCGCGCGCGCGATCTCGTCGCGGGGATACCGAAGAGAACGAGCGCGCCTCGACTCGACATCTCACGCACCGCGCGTTGACCGGTCCTGGCAGACTCCCTGTCTGGACGGCTCGACCGAGGCGGCGAGCTGGCGCAGCGGCTCGCGTCCAGCGTCAAGGCGGATCGACGAGCACGAGCGGCCTCAGCCGCTTCAGCGATCGCCGGCCCAGCCCCTTGACCCGGAGCAGGTCATCGACCTTCCGGAAGCGCTTGAGCTTGGCTCGCAGCGCCAGGATCGCGGCCGCCTTCGCCGGGCCGACGCCGGGAAGGCGCCGGAGGTCCGCCTCGGTCGCGAGGTTCAGCACGACCTTTCCGTCGGCGGTCACGCCGCCGCCCGCGGGAGCGCCGGCCCCGCCATCGCTGGGCGGCGGCTCTACCGCTGCAGCCCCCGCGTCGGCGCCGGGCTCGGAGGTGGCCTGGGGCGGCGGGCTTCCGGCCTGGGGCGGCGGGCTTCCGGCCTGGGGCGGCGCTGGATCGCCGGCGACCATCGCCAGCTCTGCGGTCGGGTCTGCCGGGCGGGCCGGGTTTGCCGGGAGCAGGCTCAGCGCGTGCCCGGAGCCCACGAGCGCCAGCGCGAAGAACCCCGCAATGTAGGCCGCGACCTTGCCGCCCAGCGCGGTCCACGCCGAGTCCCTCAGCGCCGCCAGCGCCCGCTCTCGCCACGGGCGAATCACCTCGTCGTCCTGCGCTGCATCGGCCGGCCCGGCGGGCGAGCCTGTCCCCTTCGATGTCGCTTGCATCGTGCCGCGTCTCCTTCCGGTCTTCCCGTCTCGTGCCAAGGACGTCGTCCTCCGCGCACCCGTGAGCGGCGTTCATCTCCTCGGCGTCGCCACCACCAAGCGAGCGGCGTGCCGGCGCGCGATTGCCTGGAAACCCGAGCAAATCCCGGGTGGGGGGCGCTCCGGGGCCTGGCGCCGCCATGGCGGAGGCGCGCGGCGCGGTCGGCGCGGCGCGGTCGACCTCGCCGCCGGGCGGCCGAGCGCCGTGTCTCGAGCGAGAAGCTCGGCTACCATCACCGCCCCGGGCGCCCCGCGACCGGCGGCATCCACCACCGCCGCGAGGCGCTCACCACGAGGTCTTATGCCCCACGATCCCCGTCGCTTCGTTGATCCCGGCCCCGCGGGGCGCTCGCGCCGAGGCTTCCTCGGCGGGCTCGTCGCCGGCGCCGCGGGCGCCGCGCTCCTCGGCCCGCGCGCGGCGTTCGCGGAGGCGCCCCTGAGCCTCGCGGCCTCGCCGCCCCCCGGCTTCACGCCGCTCTCCATTCCGGGGAAGATCGTGAAGGTCACCAAGTCGAACTCGATGCAGCCGAACGGCCTCTGGCCCGACGCGTCCGCGGCGAAGGTGATGCTCGAGCGGGCGATGGCCGAGCTCACCGGGAAGGCCGATCTCGGGGCCGCCTTCGCGCGGTTCGTCCACAAGGACGACCGCGTGGCGATCAAGACCAACGGGATCGCCGGCCAGAAGGGGGCGACCATGGCCACCAACAAGGAGCTCGTGCTCGAGATCGTGCGCGGGGTGATCGCGGCCGGCGTCCCCGCGGAGAACGTGGAGATCTTCGAGCAGTACCCGTCCTTCCTCGCCGGCACCCGCTGCGCCGACCGCAGCGCCAAGCCGGCGGCCGAGTTCCCGGCCGGGATCCGCGCCGCGGTTCACGAGAACAAGGACGCGGTGATGCCGAGCATCTCGGTCTGCGGCATCCCCACCAAGTTCGTGCGCCCGTTCACCCAGGCGACGGCGGTGATCAACGTCTCGCTGATCAAGGACCACTCGATCTGCGGCTATACCGGCTGCCTCAAGAACATCACCCACGGCGCGACCATCAACCCGCACTCCTTCCACGAGCACACCGCGAGCCCTCAGATCGCGGAGCTCTACGGGCAGGACATCGTGAAGAGCCGTGTCCGCCTGCACATCACGGACGGCTTCAAGCTCATCTACGACCAGGGCCCGCTCGACAAGAACCCGAAGCGGCGCGTCCTCCACGAGTCGGTCTACGCCACGACCGATCCGGTCGCGATGGACGTGATCGGCTGGGGCGTCGTCGAGACGTGGCGCAAGGAGAACGGGTTGCCCACGCTGAAAGAGGCGAGCCGTGAACCTTCGTACATTCGCATCGCGGGCGAGCTCGGTCTGGGCGTCTTCGACAAGAATAAAATCGCGATGCGCGAGGTCGGATTGTAGCGGCGCCGCGGGATCCGCCCGCGTGACCGCCGTCGATGAGGCCGCTCGCCGAGGCTCGTGTTGCTCATGTCCTGCTCCAGGTCGACTGCGCGCTCGTCCACCCGCCGGAGGGCCGCGCCGGTGGTCCCGGTCCTCGCGTCCCTCGCGCTCGTCGCCTGCAGCAGCACCCCCCCGACGAGGCCGCCGGGGTTGCCTCCGACGCCGGCGTCGGTCACCCGCGAGAACCCGGGGGGCGACGCGGCAGACCCCGAGCGGGCCGCGCTGGAGCGGCTGCTGGCCGAGCCGTGGGGGAGGCGGCAGGACCGGTTCAACACGCTCGACGTACCCCTGGTCGACTGGAAGAGCTGGCGCAGGGTGCGGATCTTGACCTACCCGACGCGCGCGACCTTCCGGTACGGCGACGAGCACTACGCCGCCCTGTCGGTCGTCTACACGACCACCACGGGGCCGAGCGACCCCGACAGCTGCCTCGACGAGTTCTGGGCGAAGAATGCGCCGCTCGCCGACGGTTATGGCGTGCGGCTCGGGGAGGCGCAGATCATCCGCACGACGCAGGAGATCGACGGTGAGGTGCGGCCGCTCGTGTTCAAGGTCCTCCAGGGCAGCGTCGACTCGGTGCTCGCGAGCGACGAGTACGTCGGCGCGATCGCCGTCTACGAGTCGTGGCCGGGGACATGCCTCGTGGCCGCGATGGCCGTGAAGTCGACCCAGCACCCCGAGCTCGCGCGCCGGGTGCGCGACCGCTGGATCGACGAGGGCGCCCCGAAGCTCAAGTGGACGTCCGGCATCACCGACGCGCCCACGACCAGCGCGCGGTAACGGCGCCGCCGCGCCCCGGCGATGGCCGGCGATACGAGCGTCAGGGCGGCGTCGCGACGCCCCGCGAGATCACGGTCCTCCGGCCGCCGGGCTCTCCGCGGCCTCGAGCGACCACGGCGCGCCCTCAGCCACGCTGTGGAAGACAACGCAGGCGGCCGCGATGAGCAGGCCGACGGCGACCATCCAGGGGACCCGGAGCGGCGGCAGGACGCGGCTGTCCAGAACGACCTCGCTGTGCCGGTCGCACGAGGCGGAGGCGGGCTCGACGGCCGCGTCCGTCGCCGTGGGGCTGCCGAGGTCGTTCGCCGGCGCTGCCAGCATGGCGGCCATGGTCGTCTGATCATCCACCGCGCAGCGAAGCGGGGCCACGACCGCGCCCACCGCGCTCCGCTTCACGATGGCGCTCCGCTCGGACGGCGGCGGGACGGGGATCGCGCGCAGCGACTCCGACGACGGCGGGGAGGCCGGCACCTGCACGATCGCGGAGAACGCTTCCATCATCTCCTTGCCCGACTGGAACCGCGCCTCCGGATCGAACTCGAACGTCCGGGCGAAGAACGCGTCGATCCCGGGCGGGAGCTCCGGCGCGAGCTTGGACGCCTTCGGGAACGACGTCTGGCAGATGTGCCTGACCAGCTCATTGATGTTGGCGCCCGCGAAGGGACACTGGCCGGTGATCGCGCGGTAGAGGATCACCGCCATCGACCAGAGATCGCTCCTGTAATCGACCTGCCTGGGCGCCATGGTCTGCTCGGGGCTCATGTACCTGGGCGTCCCGAGGACCATGCCCGTCTTCGTGATCCGATCGCGCGAGCAGGACGACTTCGCGACGCCGAAATCGAGCACCTTGACCAGATCGTCGCCCGCCGAAGACGTGATGAAGATGTTCCCCGGCTTCAGATCCCGGTGGATCACCCCCGCGGCGTGGATCGCGTCGAGCGCCTTGCCGAGCTGCGTGAACAAGGCCGTCGCCTGCGCGAGCGGGATCCGCTCCTCGCGCTCGAGGCGGCGATTCAGGTCCTCTCCCTCGAGGTACTCCATGACGATGAACGCGCACCCGCGATCGACGCCGTAATCATAGGTCTCGATGACATAGGGGCTCCGGACACGCGCGGACGCGCGGGCCTCGCGCTCGAAGCGGGCGACGAGCTCCGGCTCCGTCGCCGCGAAGCTCCGGATGAACTTGATGACGACCCGCCGCCTGAGCTTGATATCGAAGCCCAGCCACAGATCTCCCATCCCACCGCCTCCGAGCCTGCGCTCGAGACGGTACTTGTCCATGACGGCACGACCTTCAGCAGTCTCCTTCATGGCTCCGCACCTGCCACCCAATGCTCTAGCCTGGGACAAGTGATCACCCGATTCCTGTCGAAGGGCCCACCGCCAATACTACGCCTGATCAAACTATAGAGCAATCCGTCCAGGCGGTGAGCTGAAAACGTCCCGAAACAGAGCGCAGCTCACAATGAATGAGCGTACTGCGCCGAAGCGCGCGTGGCGCCCGTGTGAATTGATGTGACTCGATGTGACTTGAGGTGAATCGATGTCCGTCGAGGTGCGGCAGCCTGCGATTACAGGATGTCGAAGGGGTAGGCGCGATCCGCGTAAGCTCGCACCGCGATGGCCTTGCGCAGCTCGTCGTCGTTCTTCTGGAAGTCGGCGACGTGCTGCCTCAGCCGCTTCTGCGCCATGCCGGTGAACACGGTCGTGAGATCGATCTCCCGCCGCGCCCCGTCCTCCCCGCGCCGCTCGATGGCCCGGGTCGTGCGCGAGATGCACGCGGCCATGCAGTAGAGGTCGATGGCCATCTCCGCGATGCGGCGCTGCGCGTACTGCATCTCCGCGATCTCTCGCCCGTGCTTCCGGAGCATGTCCTCGCTGTGGGTGGCGAGCTCGGCGGTGCAGTCCTCGAAGATCACCGCCTCCCGGCTGAGCAGCGGGTGCGCCTTCGACATCCGCTCGCGCCCGAGCACCGAGCGCGCCTTGCGGAGCGCGAAATCGCTGAGCAGCCCGAAGCCCTTGATGGGCTCTCGCATCGCCTTCGCGACGTCCGCGAGCGCCTTGCCCGGGCCGCTCATCCCGGAGAGCGCCATGAAACAGCGCAGGATCTCGTTCGTCCCCTCGAAGATCATGTTGATCCGCGCGTCGCGCAGGTGCCGCTCGTAGGGGTACTCCTCCATGTAGCCGATGCCGGCCGCGATCTGGAGCGTCTCGTTGACCACGAACCACAGGGTCTCGCTCCCCATGACCTTGCAGATCGCGCTCTCGATCGAGAAGTCGGGGACCTTGGCGTCGACGAGGCTCGCCGTCAGGTACGTGATGGACTCGAGCGCGTACGTGTGCGCCAGCATCGTCGCGATCTTGTCCTTGATGAGCCCGAAGTCGCCGATGCTCCGGCCGAACGCGCGCCGCTCCTGGACCCGGTCGAGCGCCATCCGGATCAGCGTGTTGCACGCGCCCACGCACCCCGCCGACAGCCCGAGGCGCCCGTTGTTGAGCACCTCGACGGCGACCTTGAAGCCCTTGCCGACCTCGCCCAGCACGTTCTCGCGCGGGACCTTCACGTCGTCGAAGAAGAGCTCCGTCGTCGACGAGCCGCGGATCCCGAGCTTCTGCTCGTTCGGCCCGCTCTTCACGCCCATGCTCCGCTCCACGATGAAGGCGGTGAGCTTCGGCTTCTTGCCCTCCTCGAGCGCCGAGGTCCGGGCGAACACCGTGAAGACGTCGGCGAAGCCGCCGTTCGTGATCCAGATCTTCGACCCGTTCAGGGTGTAGTACGAGCCGTCGGCCGACAGCTCGGCGCGCGTCCTGATCGCCGCGGCGTCGGAGCCGGCGCCCGGCTCCGTCAGGGCGAAGGCCGCCATCCACTCGCCGGTCGCGAGCTTCGGGAGATAGCGCTGCTTCTGCTCCTCCGTCCCGAAGAGCTGGATCGCCTTGAAGCCGATCGACTGGTGCGCGCCGAGGGTGACGGCGATCGACGCGTCGAGCCCGCCGATCTCCTGCATCACGCGCGCATACGCCATGTTGCTGAGGTTGACGCCGCCGTGCTCGGAAGGGATCTGCAGGCCCATCAGGCCGAGCCTCTTCATCTCGTCCAGGACGCCCGGATCGATGGCGTGCTCCCGGTCGATGCGGCCGCTGTCGACGCTCGACGCGAAGAACCGCCGCACGCTGTCGAGCATCATCGACGTCGTCTCCCGGTCCTCGGCGGGCATCTCGGGATACGGGAAGATGATGTCCTCGGCGATGATGCCGTGGAAGAGGGCCTTCATGAAGCTCTGCTCGATCGTGGGAGGCATCGGACCGTCCTTTCCTCGAGCAGGCCGCTCGGCCTCCGCGGGAGCGCGCGGCGCGCCCGGCCTGCTCAGTGCGTCTTCCTCGGCGTTCGCACGGACTCCGCTGGGCCCTCGTCCTTCACGGGCCCTCCGGCTTCGCTCACGACGACGGGCGCGACAGCGCCCCGGGTGCTCGCGGGGGGCGGCGGGACGGCGCCCCGGGGGCTCGCGGGGGGCGGCGGGACAGCGCCCCGGGGGCTCGCGGGGGGCGGCGGGGCAGCTCCCCTGACGCTCGAGGAGGGCGGCGGGGCGGCGCTCCCGTCCCGACCCGGCGCGCTGGACGTGGGGACGGGCGTGGGCGTGCCGGGGCGGGTGGGGTGCGGCGTGACCGTCGGCGGCGCAGGCGTGTGCCCGGCGCGATCGCTCTCGCGCTGCCACGGGTACTTGATGCGCCCGTGGTACATGTTGACCAGCGTCGACGCCATCCGGCTCGTCATGATGCGCAGGTCCTCGATCGTCAGCCCGGATTGATCGAGCTGGCCAGACGCGAGCTTCGAGAACATCACCCGCTGGATCATCTCCTCGAACTTCTTGTGCTCGGGCGGCCAGATGGTCCGTGAGGCCGCCTCGATGGAGTCGACGAGCATCAGGATGGCCGTCTCCTTCGTCTGCGGCTTCATGCCGGGGTAGCGGAAGTGCTCCTGCGTCAGGTCCTTCGGGTTCCCTTGCTCGACGCACTTGTGCCAGAAATACTCGACGACCTGCGTGCCGTGGTGGGTGTACGCGAACTCGACCACCGGCTCGGGGATGTTGCCCTCGCGCAGGATCTTCGTGCCCATCACGACGTGCGCCATGATCGCGTCGGCGCTCACCTCCGGATCGAGCTCCTCGTGCGGCGATCGCTCGCCGGGCGGGAGGTTCTCGATGAAGTACTTGGGCTGCACCGTCTTGCCGAGGTCGTGGTAGTAGGCGCCCACGCGCGTCAGCAGCGCGTCGGCGCCTATCGCCGCGGCCGAGGCCTCGGCGAGGTTCGCCATCGCGCGCGCGTGCTCCCAGCTGCCCGGCGCCTCCGCCGCCATCTTCTTGAGCAGCGGCTGCTCCAGGTCGGTGAGGTCGAGCAGCTTGTCGCGGGGAACGTGCCCCATCGCCCGCTCGGCCGGCTCCCTCAGGCTCCGACCGAGCACGCCGACGAGCAGCCCCCCGCCGATGCAGGCGAGCACGTTGGAGCCGAGCCAGCGCTTCAGATCGGCGCCGAGATCGAAGCTCCCCTCGAACAGCACGGTCAGCGCGATGAACCCGATCGCGCCGGCGATGCCCGCCAGGCTGCCCGCGACGAGCAGCTGCCGCGAGCCCTTGCGCTTGAAGAAGAACATCGTCGCGGCGATGCCGCGCACGAGCAGCACCGACAGGAGCACGACGTCGAACCGGAGCAGCGACGACGCGATGAACGCGACCCCGACCTCGACCAGGAACGCGGTCCGCCGATCGAACGCGATCGCCACCCAGAGCGGGAGCGCCGCGACCGGCATCCAGAACTCGGGCAGCGCCGTGAAGAGCAGGAGGAGCTTCGCGACGATGAGCGAGCCCGTCATCAGGACGAACATGCCCACCTGCGTGCGGAGCAGCCGCACGCGGTTCTGCCCGAAGCGACGCAGGTAGACCGTCAGCATCAGGCAGACGATGAGGTAGATGGCGTACATGCTCGCGAGGCGCGCGCCGAGCCCGGGCCGCCGCATCCGCCGCACCGTCTCGTACGCCATCGCGGCGTCGTGATCCTCGTTGTGCTCCGAGAGCACCGTGCCGCGCGGCACGATCACGCGCCTGTGCTCGTACGAGAGCGTGAAGCTCCCGTCGTGCGTGTCGCGCACGATCCGCGGACCGTACGGGACGCGCAGCGTCACGGGCGCAGGCATGCCCATCTCGGGGGTGAGCGCAGGGATGAAGAGCTCGCCCACGCCGAGCACGGCGAAGCACGCCGCGAAGAGGGCGCTCAAGACGAAGCCGGCGAGGGGACCTGCCCGGATACGCGTGCGCAGCATGGAACCGCTCGGTCTCGTCCGCTGATGCAGCCTGAGAAACGGTTGACGGGGCACGCTCGCGCGTGTCCCCGCCTCCACCGGACGACCGCGAGGGGCCGCCGATGTCAATGTGTAGGCGGGACCCTAGCAAAGAAGCAAGGCCGAGTCAGCGGCGTGCGGAGCGTTGGGGGGGGGGCCCCCGGCGCCGCGCCCCCCTGCATCCCCTTGCTTCCCTTGCATCCCCTTGCCTGATTGCCTCCGTTCTCTGCGTACCCTCCGTTCCCTCCGCGCCGTTTCTTCCCCATGGTTCGCGCTGAGTGCCCGCCCGAGCGCGGGACGGCCGCCGGGAAGCCGGCGCCGAAGAATGTGGACGCCGGTGCGCCGTCCAACGCCGGCACGCCCGCCGGCCCAGCCGGCGGTTGGCAGAGCGCGACGCGCCGGACCCCCCTCGCGATGTTCCAATTGCTCCTGGAAAACATCGATTCGAGCAGACAATTGCCGTTCGGCGCAAAAGTTGCTACCCACAGGAAATGTCCCCGCTGCGCATGCTGCTCGAACGCCGCAGGAGCGTGGTGATCATGGGGGTCCTGAACCGCACGCCGGACTCGTTCTCCGACGGCGGTCGCTTTGCGGATGAAGATACGGCTCTCGCGCAGATCGATGCGATGCTCTCCGAGGGGGCAGACATGATCGACATCGGCGCGGAGTCGACGCGGCCGGGCGCGCGGCCCGTGCCGGATGACGAGCAGATCGCGCGCATCGGCGGGAGCGTGCGCGACGCGGTGAAGAGGGGAGCGGTGGTCTCCATCGACACGACCTCTCCCGCCGTCGCGGCGCGCGCGCTCGACGATGGCGCGGCCGTGGTCAACTCGATCTCGCTCGACAGCGCGGCGGAGCTCGGCGCGCTCTGCGCTCGGCGCGGGGCGTCGCTCGTGCTCATGCACAGCCGCGGCCCGATGTCGGCGATGGCCGGCTTCTCCGCGTACCCCGACGACGCCTACGACGACGTCGTGGCCGACGTGGCCCGCGAGTGGTCGAGCGCCGCCGCGCGGGCGCTCGAGGCAGGCTTGCCGGAGGGCGAGCTCGTCCTCGATCCGGGCCTCGGCTTCGCGAAGAACGCGCGGCAGTCGCTCGAGCTGTGCGCCAGGATGCACGAGCTCTGCGCCCTCGGCTTTCCCGTGCTCGTCGGGCCGAGCCGCAAGTCGTTCCTGGCGCGCGCCGCGGCCTCGGAGGCCGCGGCGCGGGGCGGCGGCGAGGAAGCGCTGCTCGCGCCGCCCCCGGACCGCCTCGGCGGCACCGTCGCCGCCGCGATCGCGTGCGCCGCGCGCGGCGCCGCGGCCGTCCGTGTCCACGATGTCCGCCCCGTGCGCCAGGCCCTCGACGTGATGCGCGCGATCGAGCGCGCGGGCGCCGGCGACCGTCGGCGCCCGGACGGCCCCGTCGCCCAGGGGGCGCGAGCCGATGGTTGAAGGGTTCCTCCGCCTCTTCTCGGTGAGGCCGGCGACGCAGGTCATCCGGGACTTCTTCGACATCTTCATCGTCGCCTACGTCGTCTACCGCGCGCTCCTCGTGCTGCGCGGCACCCGCGCGATGCAGATGGGCCTCGGGCTCGGCATCGTCTTCCTCATCTATCTCGGGGCGAAGATCTTCGGCCTGACCACGCTCCTCAACCTCCTCTCCTGGCTCCTCTCCTCGATCATCCTCATCGTGGTCGTCGTCTTCCAGAACGACATCCGCCGCGCCCTCATCCGCGTGGGCGGCAGCAACTGGTTCACGAGCGGCCGCGAGCAGCAGTCGCGCGTCATCGACGAGGTGGTGGCCGCCGCGACCGAGCTCGCCCGCCACCGCATGGGCGCGATCATCGCCTTCGAGCAGGACGCCAACGTGCTGGAGTTCGTCAAGAGCGAGGGGATCCACATCGACTCGGTCGTGACCCGAGAGCTGCTCGTCTCGCTGTTCGTCCCCGAGTCGGTGAACAAGCTGCACGACGGCGCGGTGCTGATCCGCGATCTCAAGATCGCGCGCGCCGGCGTCTTCTTCCCGATGCCGGAGACCAAGATCCTCGACGCCAGCCTCGGCTCCCGCCACCGCGCCGCGCTCGGGATCACCGAGGAGACCGACGCCGTCGTCGTCGTCGTCAGCGAGGAGCGCGGCACGATCAGCTTCTGCTTCAGCGGCAACATCGTCTCGAACCTCGACGGCCAGTCGCTGCGTCACGCGCTGCTCGGGCTCTTCGGCCGCTCGTCGCGCAGGCGGCGCTTCGCCAAGAAGGTCGCCCAGGTCGGCCGCGCGAGCCTCCCGACGCCGGCGCGCGGCCCCGCCGTGGGCGCGACGCAAGGCGCCGGGCAGGCCCACGAGCCCGGCAAGCCCGCCGCCGCGAAGCCCGCGCCGATCGAGGCCAAGCCCGCGGCGCCGGTCTCGAAGACGTCCTCGATGATCAAGGCGGCCGTGGAGCCCGACGCGCGGCCGATGGCGCGGATGTCGACGTCCACGCCGATGCGCTCGGGCGCCGAGGCGCGCGCCGCGACGGGATCCAGCGCCGACCTGCGCGCCGCGGCCGGGGCCGGCGCCGGTGGGACGGCCGCGCCGCAGGACGCAGATCGCCCGTCCGAGCGCGGCCGGCCGGCCATGGTCGACGTCCCCGCGGCGGCCGCGACCGATTCCCCCGTCCCGTCACAGCGCACCTTCGTCCCGACCGGGCAGGTCGCGGCGACCGCCGCATCCAAGGGGAGCGCGGAGGGGATGCCCCCGCGAGATGAGCCATGACGCTTGCCGGCATCCGCGAGGCGCTCCGCTCGGCGCTGCTCGACAACCTCGGCCTCAAGCTGCTCTCGATCACCTTCGCGCTGTGCCTCTACGCCTTCATCCACGGCGCGGAGAACGCGCAGCGCACGCTGATGCTCAGCGTCGTCTCGATCCTCCCGCCCGAGTCGAGCAACCGGCAGCTCATGACCCAGATCCCGAACGAGGTGGCGGTCACGGTGCGCGGCTCCCGGACGCAGCTCGACGACCTGCGCGCCGAGAGCCTCGGAACCCTGCGGCTCGATCTCCGCAACGGCACGGTGACGCACATCGATCTCGACGCGTCGATGTTCCACGTGCCGGCCGGGCTGATGGTCGAGCAGATGTACCCGTCGACGATCGAGCTCGGCTGGGACGACGTCGTCACCCGGGCCATCCCGGTGCACGTCCCCCGCACCGGGGACACCGCGCAGGGGTTCCTCGTGAAGGGGATGGTCTCGGTCGAGCCGCCGATGGTCAGCGCCCGCGGCCCGCGCTCGGTCGTCGACGTGATGCAGCTCGCGCGCTCCGCGCCGTTCGACATCAGCGGGCTCACGGAGGGCACCTACCAGCGGCAGCTGGCGCTCGATCGGCCGCCCAAGCTCGTGACGTACAGCTCCGAGAGCGTGATGGCGACGCTCGAGATCGGGCGCGAGCTCGCCACGCGGACGTTCGAGCGCAAGGTCGAGGTGATCGGCATCCCGCGCGCGACGGTCGCGCCGGCCGTGGTGCAGGTGAGGATCACGGGGACGCCGGAGGACGTGGGCGCCGTCAACGCCGACGCGATCGTGGCGCGCGTGGAGCCCAAGGCGGCGAACCTCGATCTGAGCCAGCCGGGCAGCGACTTCCTCGACGTGCTCGTCGACGTTCCGCGCGTCACCGCGGAGGTCAACCCGTCGAAGGTCATGGTGAAGTGGTGAGCGCGGCGCGCTGACGCTCCGCCGCCGGACGTCAGCGCGAGGGGACCTCGAGCTCGCCCCGCGCGAGCCGCGCGGACAGCGTGCTGCCCCGCGCCTTCGTTGCGCCCGGGATCCTCGCCGCGGCCTGGCTCACGGCGAGCGCGCAGCGCCGGCGTCCCGGGACAGCCCGAGCTCGCCGAGCAGCGCGCGCAGCTTCTCGGGCCCGCGCTTCGGATCGGCGAGCTTGACGATGGCGTAGCGCTCCTCCTCGGTCAGCTCCGCCAGGCGGCCGAGCGCGCCCTCGTCGAGCGCGCCGTCCGGGCCGAGCCGCTCGCGCAGCCGCGCGCTCACGCTGTCCCGATCCCAGGCCGCGCGGCGCACCGGCGCGCCCGCGAGGGGGGCGAGGGCGACCCCGGCGCGCTCGGCAAAGCCGCGGAGCACCTCGGCGTAGACGGCGACGTCCTCGTCGGTGTCGGCCGGCAGGTGACACAGGGCGAGCCGCTCCGCGCGCGACAGCGCCTGCCACCCTGCGAGAGAGATCTTGATCTCGGCGAGGTCCAGCTTCCGCCGCACCGAGAGCGGCACACAGTCGAGCGAGGTGTGGACCTCGCCCTCGAGCGCGAACTGCCTGTACATGGTGGCGCCATTCTATACCCGCCGCCCGCGCCCCGGGCGCTCCGCGAGCGCGGCGCTGCCCGGAATGGGATGCGCGGCGCGGTTGCGCTAGCCTGCCGATGTGCGCCGCTCCGGGCTCCTCACGACGCTGCTCGCGTCGCTCGCGTTCGCGTCGCCGACGTCGAGCGCCCACGGCCAGGTCGCGCCGTCGGCGGCGGCGCCGGTGCCGCTCGACCGCGTCGTCGTGCGCTGGCATGCGCCGGAGACGGGCGGCGTGCGCCGGCCTCAGTTCATCTTCGAGCGGGAGCTCGCCTTCGAGGCCCGCCTCGAGGCGCTCGCCGATCCCGACGCGGAGCCCGGGCTGTACCGGGACAGGCATGTCCGCGCCGCGCTCGACAGGCACATCGCGGAGACGCTGCTCGCCAGCCTGCCGATCTCGCCGGCGCCGACCTCGGCCGAGGTGGCGCAGCGGGCCGAGGCCGCCCGGATCGCGCTGGAGCAGCGCGCTCGCGGCCGCGCGCGCCTCCTCGCCGCGGCGGCCGCCGAGGGGATGAGCTCCGACGAGCTCGACGCGCTGCTGCGCCGCCAGGCGCGCGCGAGCTTGTACCTGGATCGCATGGTCGCGCCGATGCTCGAGCCCACCGATTTCGAGCTCAAGATCGTCCTGCGCTCCGGCGCCACGCCGTTCAAGGATCAACGCTACGAGGAGGTCGCCCCGGCGCTCAAGCGCTGGGTTGTGGGGCAGCGGCTCGCCCAGGCGCTCGACGCGTACTACCAGAACGCGCGGGCCCGGGTCTCCTTGAGCATCACGCCCGCACGCTGAGCCGCGCCGAGCGACCGGCCAGCTGCGCGCCACGTCGAGCCGCACGCCCGGGCGGCAGGAGAGCAGAAGTCCATCTCGCGGGTCGATTCGACCTCTCGATAGCGAAGGACAGCACCAGACATCGTGAAGAGGGCTCACGAGCCGTTACTCATGCAGAGGATGGAGGCCTCTCGTTCAACGACTCAAGCGTTCGGTGCGGCGAGCCGGTGGCACCGCGGCGCGCGCCGCGACCGCGCCCGGAGGCCCGCCAGGCACCAGCCGGCCTCGCCGAAGCAGATGGGATGTCTCGGGGCGACAGCGCACCGCCCTTCCTGGACAAGAACATGTCCACCCACGCTGCACTGCAATCGAGACTGACCCGCTCTGGATCTGCGTCGGTCGTTGCGCTGTTGCAACGCAATGCGTTATCCTGTCGACGAAGGGCGATCTGCCTGCGCGGCCTGTGTTCCGCGGCATGGTCCTGCGCGCGCGCGCAGGATCCGCTCGCTGGCGCGACGCGTTCGGCGCGCCGGCGAGCGTCAATGACGCTCAGCGGGGCCGACGGCTCGCCCTGGGTTCAACCCAGGAGAGAGACGAGCACCGCGGCGACGCCCCGGCCGGGTGTCGACATGAAAAGCCAGGTTCGAGGTCCCGAAACACGCGGCACGCCGCCGCGCGCGGCGAGCCATCGCGGTGCGAAAACGCAGCTGGCCGGGGCTCGCCAATGCAGCCTTCCTTTCCGTCTCACGTGCGCGGCGCGCACCAAGTAACGCACCAGGGGCACCCGTGAATTCTTCTTGCAACACTTCAGGCAGCGCGAGAGCCAGCGCGAGCCTGTTTTTGGTGCGATGCGTCATTCCGGGCCCCCGTTCCTGGTCCGAGGAAGAGAGCGGGTCCTGCTTAATCAAGTGATTTCGATTACTTAATAATAACGCGCCGCAGAAGATGACAAACTGCCGAAGGGTGTTCGGAGACCTTTGACATGAACAGAACGTTCCTGTTAACTGTGCCCACCGCGGGCCCCGCATGTGTGGCAGCGGGTGGCTCTTTCCTACAGAGTCAACTTAGATTCTCTTGACAGGCCACTTCCTCTGCCGCGCTTGGCCATCTGGCCGAATCACCTCCCATCACCCCAAGCACACTCCCAGAGAATGGATAGGAGCGTCGTTCGATGACATCACTTATGAGAGACAGGTCGTCGGTCCCCAGCAAGCGAATCGCGGGTCGGCGCGCCGCTGTCCGAGCCCTCGGGCTGCTTTCCGTCTCCGCCCTTTGCCTCACGGCGGCGCCGCGGTCGGCTCACGCGGTGGGGAGCGAGAACTTTGAGTGGCACTGGTACTCACGCCTCGGCATGGCGTGGTCCCCGGTCTACGGGCAGAACGTCCAGGGCGCGTCCCTGAACCTGCTCGGGTTCGGCATCGGCGGCCGCTACGAAGAGGGCGATTACTCCGAGCCGTCGTTCGTCGCGCACGTGGTGAAGGGCGCGACGCCGGATGACTTCTACGTCAAGTCCGAGATGACCTTCGCCATCTGGAACCAGTACGGCGGGCCGTTCATGCAGCCGTCCTCGAACGGTGGCCAGTCGATCACGGTGCAGTTCAACCAGGCGTACATCGAGGCCGGCAACTTCCTCGTCCCGGGCCTCAGCGTCTGGGGCGGCGCGAAGTTCTTCCGCGAGCAGTACGCGCCCATCGGCGACTACTTCTACCTCGACGACCTCAGCGGCCAGGGCGGCGGTATCAAGTACGGCGGCCTGCAGCTCGCGATCCTCGGGTATCGCGGCTTCGGAGACACCAGGCCCCCCTACAACATCGACGTGAACGGGGACGCGCCCGGCGGGAACCTCGAGCGCTTCCGCACCATCTTCGCCGGCAACTACAAGGCGGAGTTCGGCGGCGAGGCCAAGCACCACGTCAAGGTCCACGGCGAGTTCCACGTCCTGCCGGCCGCGAAGCTGGGCGAGGGCTACGCGGTGCCCGAGAACGCGCCGGCGGACTTCGGCGGCGTCATCGGCGCGAAGCTGCACCTCGGCCTCGGCCAGGGCAACTTCAGCGACACGGCGGTGCGCTTCGGCACCGGCATCGCCAACGGCGCCGCCGGCGGCGCGAAGACGTACCAGACCTGGGGCGCCCCGAACTCGGACCCCAACTCGGACTCGTTCGGCACCTACGCGGGCTCCTTCGCCATCGAGGCGGTCGAGCACGTCGGCTTCCGGCTCGGCGACGCCGCCGCCCTGGAAGGCCTCGCCACCTTCCACTACACGAAGGCGGCGTACGAGGCCGTGGGCGCCGCGCCCGCCACGGAGCTCGAGAAGCAGATGGACTTCTCGGTCCAGGCGAACGCCACGATCTTCGCGCACAAGAACTTCCACCCGGTCGTCGAGGCCTCGTTCCAGGGCCGTAAGGACGGCGATGGCGAGCTGGGCACCGCGGTCAAGGTCTCGGTCGTCCCGACCCTCGTGCCGACGGGCGAGCTGAGCGCGGGCGCGCGGCCGCACTTCAAGCTCATCTACTCGCTGGCCATCTACAACGATGCCGCGAGGGATCAGGCGATGTCCGGCTACCTGCAGAGGACGGGCGCCGGTCCGGGCGTCGGCTCGAAGCTCGGCCAGTACATCGGTGCCCGCACCGACTGGTACTTCTAGACCGCTCGGCGCTCGAAGCCGTCGCTCCCCTCCGTTCCCCCACCCACCCTCAGGCCAGCGCCCCGGCGCCGCGATCGCGGCGCCGGCGGCGCGCCCTCACGCCGTGTCGCTGCGCGACTCGCTCGCGATCTCCTGCGAAGCAGGCCCGGCGTCGTCGTCCACCGGCCCCTGGGCCTCGTGGTAGTGGTGCGCGAACGAGCGCGCCGCGCGGCGCGCCTTCAGGAACTCCGCGAACGCCGTCAGCGTGTCGAGATCCCGCGGACCGAGCGCCTCGGCGATGTCGCGGAGGTTCTTGCGCAGGCTCTCCACGCTCTTGCCGCGGCGGGGCTCTCGCGTCTCCTCGCGCTCGCGCGCCGGCGGCTCCACCGCAGGGGCCGCCGGGACGATCGGCTCCGGACGAGACGGCACCTCCGGCACCCAGAGCGGGCGAGGGACCGGGTTCAGCGCGTGGGCGCTGAGCCACGCCTCCATGAAGATCCGCAGCCGCTCGCTGCGGAACGCGAACCAGCGCTCCCGCTCCGGACCGTAGGACATCAAAACATCCTTGAAGCGACGGAACGCGCCCTTGCCATCGATCGCCTGGCTGAGCTTCGCCTGGAGATCCATGTCTTCCACCATCGGGATGTAGCGCTCCATCCACCGGTACTGCTCGCGCGAGCTCACGGGATCGATCCGGAGGTAGTTCGCGTCTGCCGCGATGCGCGCGTGCATCTGCGGATCCGCCACGCCGTCGACCACCCGCAGCACGTCGCCCGTGCCGAGGTGCAGGTACGAGTGCACCTCTGGGGCGTTGTTCTCGAAGGCGTCCTCCAGCGCCTCCCAGTCGATCGGGATGTCGCGAACGGCCGTCCCGCCGGCTGAAGCATTCTCGGTAGTCGGCATGTCCTCCTCGTCTCCATCGAAAGCAGCGAGGCGGCGGTGGGCTGGCCGCGCGCCTCGGTTCAAGTGCACCAAGTTTGAACGGAAATGCGCCGTCGTCATAGCACTCTACGCTGGTTGGGGGCTTCTGGGCCTAACTCTCGCAACCTAGGGTTGATTCCTTGATCCGGAAGCCCGTTCGGCCGCCGAGCCGCGGCGCGATGACGGCTCGGGAGAGAGCTTCGGAAGACCTGGTTCAAGCGGAAAACAGCGTGGAAATTCAGGGGAATCGGCGAGTGCTCAGCTGCGCTTCGCGCGCGTGCGGGCGACGGCGTCGGCCCAGCGGTGGAGGTGGGCGGATCGAGCCGCTTCGCTCATCTCGACCTGGAAGCTCTGCCCCACACGGGACATGCGGGCCGCGTCCTCCTTCGTGAGGAAGAGGCCGGCGCCTACCCCGGCGAGCATCGCCGCGCCTCGCGCCGTCGTCTCCAGGTCGGTGGGGCGCTCGATAGCGACGTTCGCCACGTCCGCCTGGAACTGCATGAGCAGGTCGTTCGCGGCGGCGCCGCCGTCCACGCGCATCCGGCGCAGCGGGTGGCCCAGGTCGTCGGCCATGGCCCGCACGAGATCCGTCACGGAGAGCGCGATTCCCTCGAGCGTCGCGCGGGCGAGGTGCGCCGCGGTCGTGCCGCGCGTCACCCCGGAGATGATCCCGCGAGCGTCCGGATCCCAGTAGGGCGCGCCGAGGCCCGAGAGCGCCGGGACGAACGTGACGCCCTCGCTCGAGGGCACGCTGCGGGCGAGCGCCTCGATCTCCGCCGCGCTCTTGATGAGGCCCAGGCCGTCGCGGAGCCACTGCACCGCCGCGCCGGCGATAAAGGCGCTCCCCTCGAGCGCAAAGACCACCTCGGAGCCGATCTTCCACCCGACCGAGGTGAGCAGGCCGAAGCGGCTCCTGAGCGGGCGATCGCCGATGTTGGCCAGCACGAACGCGCCGGTGCCATAGGTGCACTTCGCGTCGCCCGTCGCGAAGCAGGCCTGGCCGAAGAGGGCCGCCTGCTGGTCGCCCGCGATGCCGGCGATCGGGATGCCGTCGGGCAGGTGCGGGAAGCCGCGAGTCGCCGCGATGCGGCCCGCCGAGCCGACGATCTGCGGCAAGAGCGAGCGCGGGATCTGGAGCATCGCGAGCATCGCGTCGTCCCAGCTCAGCGACGCGAGGCCCATGAGCAGGGTGCGCGACGCGTTGGTGACGTCGGTCGCGTGCACCGGCGAGCCGCCGGCCGCGTCGCCCGAGAGCCGCCAGACGAGGAAGCTGTCGATGGTGCCGAAGCAGAGCTCGCCGCGCTCGGCGCGCGCGCGCGCGCCGGGCACGTTGTCGAGGATCCACGCGAGCTTCGTGCCGCTGAAGTACGGATCGAGCACGAGGCCGGTGGTCTCCTCGACCGCCTGCTCGTGGCCCGCGGCGCGGAGCTCGGCGCAGCGCGCCGCCGTGCGGCGGTCCTGCCACACGATCGCGCGGTGGATCGGGCGCCCGGTCGCGCGCTCCCAGACGAGCGTCGTCTCGCGCTGGTTCGTGATGCCGATGGCCTTGATCGCGCTGCCGGCCACGCCCGCCGCCCTGAGCGTCTCGCCCACGGCGTCCTGAACGCTCTGCCAGATCTCCTCCGGGTCGTGCTCGACGAGCCCCGGCTCCGGGAAGTGCTGGCGAAATTCGCGCGTCGCGCGGCCCAGCGTCGCGCCCGACGTGTCCATGAGGAGAGACGTCGTTCCGGTGGTGCCCTGATCGATCGCGAGGAGGTACGCGGAATCCATGCGGCCGACTAACGCGGCGGCATGTGGGCGCATAGCCGTTCCAGGCGGCGCCTCCATGAGACGCAGGGCCCGGTAAGCTAATCATCCGGTCAGGTATCCGTGCGACAGCCGACGACAGCCGCCCCGGGCGGTCGAGCTCGGCGCAGGTGTTTCCAGCGGGGCGGAGGCGCATTTTGCGCGGCCCGGCACGGTCGCTCCCCGCGGCCGGCGCTGGACTTCGGCCGGAAAGATTGTCGGTCCGTGCCCGGCTGGGTAATCTGCCAGAACCGATGGCCCGCCTCATCCTGCAGACCGCCGAGGGCCAGCAGGCGATCGATCTGCGACCCGTGAACTCGCTGGGGCGCCACCCGAACAACTCCATCCAGCTGCTCGACAAGATCGTCTCCAAGGAGCACTGCATCATCGAGCAGCGGGGCGATCACTTCGTCCTGCGCGATCTGGGGAGCCTGAACGGCACGTTCATCAACAGCGAGCGTGTCCGGGGCGAAGCGCCGCTGAAGCACGGGGACGAGATCGCCCTGGGGTCGACGCGTGGCCGCTTCGACGATCCGGCCGCCCCGGTCGCGCCGCCCCTCGTCCCGGGCTGGCCGCCCGTGGTCAACCACCAGGGCGCGGCGCCGGCGCAGCCGCCGGGCCACGGGTACCCGCCGCAGCAGCCGCAGTACCAGCGCCAGCCGCCGCAGCCGCCGCTCCCGGGCACGCCGGTGGCGCCGCCGGTGACGCGGCAGCCGTACGTGCCGCCGCCGCCGCTCGGCGCCGGGCCGGGCGGGACCGCGCCGCTGCCGGGGCGCTCGGGGGCGCACGGCGGCTCGTTCGTCGCGCAGGGCACCCGCATCGACGTGAACGATCAGGCCCGGCAGATCGGGACGCAGATCGCCGCGGTCGACAAGGGGTTCTTGGCGTTCGATCGGATCGCCAACGACATGAACCAGCTGCGCGCCGACTACGAGCGGCTGCGCCTGTCGCACGAGCTATCCCGCGAGATCGCCGCCGAGCGCGACACGACGAAGCTGCTCGAGAAGATCCTCACGAGCGTGTTCAAGTTCATCCGCGCCGACCGCGGGGTGATCTTCCTGCGCAACGAGAACGGCGAGCTCACCCCGCAGGCCATGCAGCGGCGCGACGGGACGACGGCCCCGATCAGCGTGTCGTCGACGATCCTGAACCACGTCGTCCACGAGCGGGCCGCGGTGCTGACCCACGACGCGGCGATGGACTTCGCGGCGTCGAAGGGCAAGAGCATGATCTTGAACCGGATCAGCTCGGCGATCGTCGCCCCGCTGCAGCACAACAGCGAGGTGCTCGGCGTGCTCTGGCTCGACTCGGAGACGCTCGCGCAGTTCCAGCCCAAGGACCTCGAGCTGGTGACGGCCATCGCCTACCAGGCGGCGATGTTCATCGAGATCAACATCCTCGGGAAGAAGATCGAGAACGAGATCGTCACGCGCGAGCAGCTGCGCCGGCTGCTCTCGCCGAACATCGCCGAGCGCGTGCTGAGCGGCCAGCTCGCCGTGAAGCAGGGCGGCCAGCACGTCGAGGAGTGCACCGTCTTCAACAGCGACATCCGCGGCTTCACGCGCATGGCCGAGAGCAAGCGGCCCGAGGAGCTCGTCGAGATGCTGAACCTGTACTTCGAGCGGATGGTCGACACGATCTTCCAGTTCGAAGGCACGCTCGACAAGTTCATGGGCGACGGGATCATGGCGCTCTGGGGCGCGCCGGTCGCCCACCGGGACGATGCGGTCCGCAGCGTGGAGTGCGCCCTGAAGATGGGCGAGGTGCTCGGCGAGTTCAACCGCGAGCGGCTCGAGAGGGGCGAGCTTCCGCTCGCGGTCGGCATCGGGATCCACACCGGCCCGCTCGTCGCCGGGTACATCGGGAGCTCGAAGGCGCTCAGCTACACGGTGATCGGCGACGTGGCGAACACGTCGGCGCGGCTCTGCTCCATCGCGCTGGCCGGGCAGATCGTCATCAGCGAGAGCACGTACGCGCAGCTCGGGGGAAGGTTCGAGACCGAGGAGCTCCAGCCCGCCAAGGTGAAGGGCAAGGACAAGCCGGTCACGATCTACAACGTCATCCGGAGCCGGCCGATGTCGCAGGTCCCGGCGAACGCCTTCATCCACGCCGAGCCGACCAACGCCCTCCCCGAATGACCGAGGTGACGCGGCGCCTCGGCCGATCGGCCGGGGCGTGCGCGCGCGTCATCCCGTGGACGATGCAGCGCGGCACCACAGCGCCGTAGCCGTCCGCCCGCTGCAGCGTTAGGGTCCGGGCCGTGGCTGCTTCGATCCTACCCTTTGAGAAACCTGTCGCAGAGCTCATCGAGAAGGTGCGGGAGCTGCGCGCGCTCGCCGCGGCGGACCCGCGGTTCGAGCCGGAGCTCGCCCAGCTCGAGGACAACACGGGCCGGCTGGCGCGCGAGATCTTCGCGGGCCTCACGCCGATGCAGAAGGTGCTGCTCTCGCGCCACGCGAACCGGCCGTACACGCTCGATTACATCAAGCGGCTGTTCACCGACTGGGTCGAGCTGAAGGGCGATCGGCGCTTCGCCGACGACTGCTCCATCGTGGGCGGGCTCGCGACGTACCACGGGCGGAGCGTGGTGGTGGTGGGCCACCAGAAGGGGCGCGGCGCGAAGGAGAACGTGAAGCGCAACTTCGGGATGCCGCACCCGGAGGGCTACCGGAAGGCCATCCGGCTCTACGAGATGGCCGACAGGTTCGGGCTGCCGATCCTGACGTTCATCGACACGATGGGCGCCTACCCGGGCATCGGCGCGGAGGAGCGCGGCCAGAGCGAGGCGATCGGCGCCGCGCTCGCCGCGATGGCGCGGGTCGGGGTGCCGATCGTGGCGACCGTCATCGGCGAGGGGGGCTCGGGCGGCGCGCTGGCGCTCGGCGTCGCCAACCGGGTGCTGGTGCTCGAGTTCAGCTGCTACTCGGTCATCTCGCCGGAAGGCTGCGCGGCCATCCTCTGGAAGGACGGCTCCCGCGCCGACGAGGCCGCGGCCCGGCTCAAGATCACCGCGCCGGATCTGCTGCAGCTCGGCGTCGTGGACACGATCGTCGAGGAGCCGACCGGCGGCGCGCACCAGGATCACGACGACGCCGCGGCGCGGCTCGACAAGGCGCTCTGGGCGACGCTCACGTCGATGGACGGGCTCGGGCCGGAGGAGCTCGTCGACGATCGGTACCGCAGGTTCCGCGGGCTCGGGTCGTTCGTGGGTTAGGCGGCGCGCCGCCCCGGCTGGCTCTCCTCGAGCGCCGGGGCTATACGGCTCGCGGATGGACTACGGCAAGGCGGTGCGGATGCTGCTGCTCGTGGGCACCAGCGCCGCCGCCGGCGGCGCGGTCCTCTGGACGCAATCGAGGTTCAACGCCTCGGACCGCAGGGCGGCGCTCGGCATCGTGCAGCAGTACCGCCCCGAGGGCGGCCGGAGCGTGCTGGAGGCGATCGGCGCGCGGCACCCGGGGAAGGCGCCCGCCTGGAGCGCCACCACCGAGTCGGCCTGCTTCCAGCACGTCCGCGTGCGCGCGACGATCGAGGGCGAGGCGCGCGCGCGGTACGACTTCCTCGTCGACATCAACGGGCCCTCGATCCACCCGGGCAACGCCGAGGGCGAGGCGATCCTCGGCGAGCTCACGCTCCGGCCGGCCGAGTCCGCCGCGGCGCCGGGGGCGCCGTGAGCGCCGCGAACGTCCGGGTTGCGCTGGTGGGCTGCGGGCGGTGGGGGGAGAAGCTCCTCCGCGCGCTGTCGGAGAACGCGCGGGCGCGCGTGATCGCGGTGGCGGACGTCGACCGCGGCCGCCTCTCGCGGGCGCGCGCGCTCGCCCCGCGGGCGCGGCTCGTGCGCACGATCGACGAGGCGCTGGCCGCGCGCGTGGACGCGGTGATCATCGCGACCCCCGCGGCGAGCCACGCCGAGCTCGCGCTGCGGGCCCTCGAGGCCGGCGCCGATGTCTTCGTGGAGAAGCCGCTGGCCCTCTCCGCCGCGCAGGCCGATCGCTGCGCTTCCCGCGCCGCTGCGCTCGGCCGGATCGGCATGGTCGGCCACCTGCTCCGCTACCACCCCTCCGTGGTGCGCCTCGTCGCGCTCGCGCGCGAGCGGCGCCTCGGCGATCTCGTGAGCTTCAGCGCGGCGCGCCTGTCGATGAGCGCCGGCGTCGCCGGCGCCGGCGGCGGGGCCCGGTCGGCGCTCTGGACGCTCGGGCCGCACGATCTCTCGTTGCTCTCGGCGCTCGACTCGAGCCCGCTCGCCGAGGCGCGGGCCCACCTCGCGCCGTGCGGCGAGCTCGTCACGCTCGAGGCGCGCCTCGAGAGCGGCCTCGCGGCGCGGATCGAGCTCTGCTCGTCGAGCCCGACGAAGGAGCGGCGGCTGCGGCTCGTCGGCAGCGCGGGCGTCGCGGTCTTCGACGACGTGCGCGCGCCCGACCGCATCGTGTTCCTGGACGCGCGCGGCGCCGGGGCGGGCCCGCCGGCCGGCGAGCGCGCCGCGCACCTCGAGCTCGCGCCGGCCGGGAGCGAGCTCGAGGTGCCGTGGCGCGAGCCGCTCTCCGTGGAGATCGAGCATTTCCTCCGCTGCGTCGAGGACCGCGCGCCGCCGCTGACGCCGCTCGACGAGGGCGCCGCGGTCGTGCGGATCCTCGAGCGCGTCGAGGCGACGCTCGCCCCCGTCGATGCGCGGGTGGTCGCCGCAGGGTGACGTGCGTGACGTGCGCAACGCGCGTGACGTGCGCAGCCGCGGTCCGCTCCCGCTCCTGTGCTGGCCCGAGGCGCCCGGGAGGGCGCGGAGAGCGCCGGCGCGGGCGAGCCCTGGGGGAGCCCTGGAAACCCCGGAGGCACCGCGGGATCCGAGAAAAGCGGAGCGGCGCGCGGCCGACGCGCCGCGGCGCTTTGCAGCGCCGGATCGGCGTGGTACTGCCGTCGCCTGGAAGGGCACGATGCCGCAGGATCCGAAGCTGACTCCCACTCAGGTCAAGGCGCCGCACGGCGCGCGGGTGATGGAGATCCACTGGGCCGACGGCCATCGCAGCGTCCTTCCGCACGAGATCCTGCGCGGGTACTGCCCGTGCGCGAACTGCCAGGGGCACGGCGGCACGATCAACTTCGTGCCCGGCGGCGACCTGAACGTCCGCGAGATCGAGCAGGTCGGCAACTACGCGCTCCAGTTCACGTGGGGCGATCGGCACGACTCGGGGATCTACACCTTCCGGTACCTGCGCTCGCTCTGCCAGTGCGACGAGTGCAAGCCGCAGTTCCAGCCGCCCCGCTCGAAGTGACCACCTCCCGCCGCGCCCCCAAGCCTCAAGCTGCTCCGCCGGCGCGCGCCGAGCGGCAGCTCGATCCGTTCCAGATCGTCGACTCGTCCTTCGTCGCCGGCGCGGGCTCGCTCGCGTCGCTCCCTCCGCCCGTCAGCGCGGAGGTGGCGTTTGCCGGGCGCTCGAACGTCGGCAAGTCGAGCCTCATCAACACGCTCGTCGAGCGCAAAGGGCTCGTCCGGACGAGCTCGAACCCCGGCTCGACGCGGCAGATCAACCTCTACGAGGCGCGGGCCCGCGACGGCGCGGTGTTCCAGCTCGTGGATCTGCCGGGGTACGGCTTCACCCGGCGCTCGAAGTCCGAGCAAGCGGCGTGGGCGTCGCTGATCGAGGGGTACCTGCGCGGGCGCGTCACGCTCGCCGCGGTGCTGCTCCTGGTCGACGCGCGGCGGGGCCTCGAGGAGGACGATCTCGAGCTCATCCGCTTCATCGAGGCGTCCCGCGACGTCGCGCGACGGCCGGTGGAGCTGCTGCTCGTCGCGACGAAGGTCGACAAGGTGCAGCGCTCGTCGGTCCGGCGCGCGCTGGACCAGCTGTCCGCGGCGGCCCCGCGCATGGCGGGCGGCGGTCTCCGCCGCGCGATCGGGTTCTCGTCGATCACCGGCGAGGGCAGGCGGGATCTGTGGCTCGCGATCCGGCGCGTGACGCAGCTCGGCGGCGCGGCGCCGTCATCGAGCGGCGGCGCCGCGCGCGAGGACGATGACCAGCGGACGACCGACGGCTGACCTCGCAGAGGTGCGAGATGCGCGCAAGAACAGCGCGTCTCGCCGTGGAACAGGGCCGATGGAAGTATTGACCCGCCCTGTGACCCTCCATTAACGTGCGGCTCCTCCGGTTCCGCGGGGGAGTCACCAGAGCCGACTGACACGTCGCGGGGTGGTTGCAGAGCAAGACGCGCGTGCCGGCCCATGTTCTCACCGGCTGCCCCAACGATGCCCGACTACTCCGGCCAGGTCACGCACGTCCACACGGCGCTGACGCCACTCTGGTGGATTCCGCTCCTGCCGATGCTCGGCGCGGTGATCAACGCGCTGTTCGGCCGCGCGTTGCAGCGGAGCGCGTTCGGTCGCGATGTGTCGAGGCGGCTCCACATCGGGAGCCTCGGCGTCACGCTCGTCGCCGTGGGCGCCATGCTGGGCGCCTTCGCCCTCGGGCTCGCGAGCTTCGTCCAGCTCATCGGGCTCGCTCCGGGGGAACGCGCGCTCTACAGCTTCGCCTGGCAGATGATCCGCATCGGATCGCTCGACGCGAACTTCGCGTTCGTGATGGATCCGCTGAGCTGCCTCATGACGCTGATCATCACCGGCGTCGGCACGCTCATCCATGTTTACGCCGCCTCGTACATGGAGGCCGAGCCGGCGTACTGGCGATTCTTTACCTACCTGAACCTCTTCGTCTTCTCGATGTTGCTCCTCGTCCTCGGGGACAACTTCATCGTGATGTTCTTCGGCTGGGAGGGCGTCGGCCTCTGCAGCTATCTGCTCATCGGGTTCTGGTACAGCGACTACAAGAAGGCCTCTGCCGGCATGAAGGCCTTCGTCGTGAACCGGATCGGCGACTGGGGCTTCGTGTGCGGCCTCGCGCTCCTCTTCTGGGGTCTCGGCGCCAGGTGGCTCGACGACGGCCGGTTCCTCTCCGATTACCGCGCGCGCTTCATCGCGGTGGCCGCGGAGGCGCGCGGCGATCACGGCGCCTCCGCCGGGGCGAAGGACGGCGCCGGCGGCAAGGCGGGCGAGCGCAAGGCGCAGCCGCTCGCAGGGGCGAAGGGATACCTCACCTTCACCGGTCATCCCGGCGCGCGCGTGTACCTCGGTATCGCCGACGCCGCTCAGCTCGCCTCGAGCCCGCGGCCGTTCGGCGTGTCCCCCTTCATCCGCAAGGAGATCGACGCCGGGGCGCACTCCGTTGTGATCGTGCCGGGCGACGGCGCCGTGATCGGGGGCGATGGCGTCGAGATCGCCGCGATCGAGCGGATGCGCGTCGAGCCGGGCAAGGAGATCGTGGTGGCGACCGTGGGCTCGACGGTCACGTTCCGCGAGATCCACGATCAGCTCGTCATCAAGGACGCGAGCGGCAAGGCGTTCCTCAAGGATGCCCTCGAGTCGAAGACGGTGTGGGGCGGCGTCGCGCTGATCACGCTGGCTTGCCTCTTCCTCTTCGTCGGCGCCGCCGGCAAGAGCGCCCAGATCCCGCTCCACGTCTGGCTGCCGGACGCGATGGCCGGCCCGACCCCCGTCTCCGCGCTGATCCACGCCGCCACCATGGTCACGGCCGGCGTTTACATGGTCGCGCGCCTCAGCTTCCTGTTCTCGCTGAGCCCGGTCGCGGGCGGCGTCATCGCGCTCATCGGGGCCTCGACGGCGCTCCTCGCGGCGACGATCGGCTTCTTCCAGTACGACATCAAGAAGGTGCTCGCCTACAGCACGGTGAGCCAGCTCGGCTTCATGTTCATCGGGGTCGGCGTCGGGGCGTACTGGGCCGCCGTGTTCCACCTGATGACGCACGCCTTCTTCAAGGCGTGCCTGTTCCTCGGCTCCGGCTCGGTGATCCACGGGATGCACGCGGTGGAGCACGACGAGGCCGCGGCCCAGGACATGCGCAACATGGGCGGCCTCCGCCGCGTCATGCCGCTCACGGCGCGGACGTACCAGGCGGCGTGCCTCGCCATCACCGCCGCGCCCATCCCGTTCTTCGCGGGCTTCTGGTCCAAGGACGAGATCCTCTGGAAGGCGTTCGGCACCGAGAACACCGGCCCGATCCCGGGGCTGCTCCTCTACGGGATGGGCCTCGCGGCGGCGCTCGGCACCTCGTTCTACATGTGGCGGAGCTACTTCCTGACGTTCGAGGGGCCCCACGCCCGCAAGGAGATCGAGACCCAGGTCCACGAGTCGCCGCCGGCGATCACCTGGGTGCTCGCGGTGCTGGCGGTCCTGTCGGCGGGCGCGGGCGTCGTGTTCGGCTTCTCCAGCCACTTCGTCGGCGGCCACGGCGAGCCCCTGCTGGAGGCGTGGCTCCATCCGGTGTTCGCTCACGCGGAGGTCTCGTTCCGGCGCCACGGGCTGGGGCTCGAGCTCGCGCTCATGGCGCTCTCCGTCGGCGGCGCGATCGTCTCCTTCTCGCTCGCGCGCGCCCGCTACGGCGCGCGCCGCTCCCCGCGCTGGGCCGAGGAGGAGCGGCGGCTCCCGGGCTTCCAGCTCCTCTCGAACAAGTACTACGTCGACGAGATCTACGACGCGACGGTGGTGCGCGCCGCCCTCTCGCTGCGCCTCTTCTTCGCCGAGATGGACCGCTGGATCGTCGACGGCATCGTCAACGGGATCGCGGTCCTGACCCGGGCCGCCGCCTGGGTCACGGGCGCCATCGATCGGTACCTCGTCGACGGCGTCGTGAACCTCGTCGCCGAGGGCACGCTGAGCGCCGGGGCGAAGCTCCGCTCTCTGCAGACCGGGCGCATCCAGAGCTACGTCTATTTCCTCCTGGGCGGCGTCGCCTTGTTCAGCATCGTTCATTACTTCCTGCGGTGAACGGCCGATGTCGAACCTCTCCCTCGTCAGCATGCGCCGTGGATTCGCCCTCGCGAGATCGGCCAGGTCCACCTCGATGAAGCTCCTGATCCCCCTCCTGGTCGCGCTCTCCGTCGTGCTCGGGGCGGCGCCGCCGGCGCTGGCGCAGGCGCTCGATGCGCCGAGGGCGCCCGGGCCGCGCGGCCAGATCGCGCTGCGCGCGGAGCCGCCCGGCGCGCCGGTCGAGCTCGCCGCGAGCGGGCCGGATCACGTCGGCTCGTTCACGATCGAGAACCAGGGCGACGGCCCCTTGAAGGTGACGCGGGTGATCGTGCGGACGTCCCCCGAGGACCCGCGCGTCCCGCCGGGCGTCAGCGTGGAGCTCGAGGGCGGCGGCACCTCGGCGACCCTCCCGCCGGGCGCGAGCCGGAAGGTCGTGGTTCGGTGGAAGACCGCGGGCGTGCGCGCGCGGGAGCTCTACGGGCACGTCGTCGTCGAGTCGGACGCGGTGTCGGCCGGCGCGGCCGGCGCGCTGGGTGTAGCGCGGACCGTCGCGATGGGCATCCACGCGGAGCGCGGGAGCAGCCTTGGCTTCGTCGGCGACCACATCCTCTCGATCCTGACGTTCCTGCCGCTGCTCGGCGTGGTCGCGGTCTTCCTCGCGCACCTCTTGCGTTACCGGGACGACAGGAAGCTCCGGCTGATGACCGTCGTGCTGATGGGCGTGAACCTCGTGCTCGCGGCGTGGCTCTACGCGCAGTTCGATCGGGGCTTCACCAGGGCCGACGGGAACGACGGCTACCAGTTCATCGAGCACGGCGTGTGGATCCGCTCGCTGAACGTCGAGTACTTCGTCGGCGTCGACGGCGTGTCGATCTCGATGGTCCTGCTCACGGCGCTGATCTCGTTCGTGGGCGCCCTCGCGAGCTACAGCGTCCACGACCAGCTCAAGGGCTACTTCGCGATGTACAACCTCCTCGTCACGGGGATGTTCGGCGTCTTCATCGCGCTCGACCTGTTCCTCTTCTTCGTCTTCTGGGAGGTGATGCTCCTGCCGATGTACTTCCTCATCGGCATCTGGGGCGGACCGCGGCGCGAGTACGCGGCGATCAAGTTCTTCCTCTACACGCTGGCCGGCAGCGTCTTCATGCTGCTCGCGTTCATCTGGTTCTACCTGAACGCCGGCCACACCTACCTGGTCGACGGCCAGGCCACCGAGCGCATCTTCTCGATCCCGGAGCTCTCGCGGGTGGCCTGGGCGGCGCAGGGGCTCACGATCCTCGGCGTCGCCGCGGTGAAGGTGGTCTGGATCTGGCTCTTCGTCGGGTTCGCCATCAAGATCCCGATGTTCCCGTTCCACACCTGGCTGCCGGACGCCCACGTGGAGGCGCCGACCGCGATCAGCGTGATCCTCGCGGGGGTGCTCCTCAAGATGGGCACCTACGGCATCCTCCGCATCAACTTCACCCTGCTGCCCGAGGCGACGCAGTGGGCCGCGCCGGCCATGGCGGTGTTCGGGGTGGTCAACATCCTCTACGGCGCCTTCTGCGCCATGGCGCAGAGCGACCTGAAGAAGCTCGTGGCCTACTCCTCCGTCAGCCACATGGGCTTCACGCTGCTGGCGCTCGGCGCGATGACGCCGCAGGGCATCCAGGCCTGCCTCGTCCAGATGTTCAACCACGGCCTGATCACCGGGATGCTCTTCACCCTGGTCGGCGTGGTCTACGACCGCGTGCACACGCGCGACATCGACAGGTTCGGCGGCCTCGCCTCGGAGATGCCGCTCTACACCGCGCTCGTCGGCTTCGCGTTCATGGCGTCGCTCGGCCTGCCCGGCCTGTCCGGCTTCTGGGGGGAGGCGATGACGTTCATCGGCGCCTTCCCGCGCTACCGCGCCCTCACGATCCTCGCCGCCGTCGGCGTCATCCTCACCGCGGCCTACCACCTCTGGGCCCTCCAGCGGATGTTCCTCGGCACGTTCCGCGCGTCGTGGCGGCAGAGCAAGTACCTCGAGCCGTTCGGCGGGAAGTTCCCGGAGATCAGCGGGCGAGAGCTCGCGTCGATCGCGCCGCTCGCGGCGCTGGTCCTCGTCCTCGGCTTCTGGCCGCGCCCGCTGCTCAGCCTCATCGATCGCGGGGCCCTCGACGTGCACCGCCTCGTCGACAGGCCGGGGCAGTCCCAGATCGCCGGCGCGCCAGGCGCAGACGGCGTGGGCGGCGCCGCGTACGCCCGCGCGGGCGCCCCGGAGGAGGGCGCCTCGCCGGGCCAGGGCGCCCTCGCCAGCGCCAGGTAAGCCGTGGAACCCCGCACCCTCGACAACGTCGCGAGCCTCGCCTACTTCGCGCCGGAGCTCGTCCTCATCGCGGCGGCCCTGCTGCTCGTCGTGTGGGACCTCGCGTCCCCGGCGCGCCTCAAGCTCGCCGGCCTCGTGATCCTCAGCCTCGCTGCGCTCGCCTGCTCTGGCGGGCTGGGCGCGTACTTCCTGGCGACGGACGCCGCCCCTCGCGCGCTCTTCCACGGGCTGCTCGCGTTCGATCGCTTCTCGAACCTCTTCCGCGTGATCTTCGCGCTCGTCACCGGGGCGATCGTCCTCTTCTTGGTGCCCCCGCGGGCCCCCGGGATCGAGCCCGAGCTCCGCCGCGACTCGGGCGAGCTCTTCACGCTGATCCTCGTGCTCTCGCTGGGCATGAACCTGATGGCGGCGAGCCGCCACCTGCTGCTCATCTACCTGTCGCTCGAGCTCGTCAGCGTCATCAGCTTCGTGCTGGCGGGCTTCAAGATCAACGACGCGAAATCGAGCGAGGCGGCGCTCAAGTACGTCATCTTCGGCGGCGTCGCGTCGGGGATCATGCTCTACGGGATGAGCTGGATCTTCGGCATCACCGCGTCGATGCGGCTCGACGAGTGCGCGGCGCGGATCGCCGCGCTCACGGCGCAGCAGGGCAAGGTGCCGGAGGTCGTGTTCGTCGGCACGGCCTTCATGCTCGCGGGCTTCGGCTACAAGATCAGCGCCGCCCCGTTCCACATGTGGACGCCCGACGTGTACGAGGGCGCGCCGACCCCGGTGACCGCGTTCCTCTCGGTGGGGCCGAAGGCGGCCGGCTTCGCGGTGCTGATCCGCTTCTTCTCGGACGCGCTCGGCGCCGGGAGCGCGCCGCCCGGCGTCGCGACGCCCTGGCCGGTGCTCTTCGGGTGCCTCGCGATGGCGACCATGACCGTCGGCAACCTGTCGGCGCTCGAGCAGGAGAACGTGAAGCGCATGCTCGCCTACTCGAGCATCGCGCACGCGGGGTACATGCTGCTCGGCTTCTCGGTGTTCAGCGGCGCCGGCGTCGCCGCGATCGCCTTCTACATCGTCACCTACTGCTTCATGAACCTCGGCGCGTTCATGGTGGTGATGGCCGTGGCCGAGGAGAGCGGCGGAGACGAGACGTTCGCCGCCTTCCGGGGGCTCGGGCGCCGCGCCCCGCTCGTCGCCGCGGCGATGGCCGTGTTCCTCGTCTCGCTCACCGGCCTGCCTCCGACGGCGGGCTTCATCGGCAAATTCTACCTCTTCTCGGCGCTGCTCGCCGCCGGGGGCGCGTGGAGCTGGGTTATCGCGGTCGTCGGCGTGCTGAACAGCGTGATCTCGCTCTTCTATTACGCGCGCCTGCTCCGCACGATGTATCTCGACAGGAGCGATCGCACCGAGCCCACGCCGGTGCGGCCGCTGCTCGGCGGGACGGCGTGCGCGCTCGCGATTCCGACCGTGCTGCTCGGGGTCTACTGGGGGCCAGTTTACGACTTCGTGGCGCGCTCGGTGTCGATGCTGCGCTGAGCGCTGCGCCACGGCGCCGACGCCGTCCCAATCCAGCGCGCGCCGGGCCGAACGCGGCGGTATCGATCTCCCCGCGATCCTTGCTAGTGTGCGCGCGCGTGGCCACGACCCAGGACGCGGGCTCTCCAGAGGAACATTTCGCGCGGGGGGTACGCCTTGTCCCGGGCGGCCTGGACATCGGCGGCAAGCTGGTCCCGCTGTACGCCGGCAGCGTGCACTACTGGCGGCTCGACCCGCAGCACTGGCGCGCTTGCCTCGAGGCCACGCGCTCGCTCGGCGTTCACCTGATCGACATCTATGTGCCGTGGGCCGTTCACGAGACCGGCCCGGGGCAGTTCGATTTCGGCCGGCTCGATCCGCGCCGCGACGTCGGCGCCTTTCTCCGCCTCGCGCACGAGCTCGGCTTCTACGTCATCGCCCGCCCGGGCCCGCACATCAACGCGGAGCTCACCTGCTTCGGCATCCCCGAGCGCGTCATCTGGGACCCGAGCTGCCAGGCCCGCTCGGCGCGCAACAACCCGGTCGTGCTCCCGATGTTGCCGTACGGGTTCCCGGTCCCGAGCTACGCGAGCAACGCATTCCACGACGAGGTCGCCCGCTATTTCAACGCGCTCGCCCCGGTCCTGAAGCCGCACCTCTACCCGGACGGGCCCATCGTGCTCTTGCAGATCGACAACGAGGGCGCGCTCTACTTCCGCGACGGGGCGTACGACCAGGATTACCACCCGGACGCGATCTCCCTGTACCGCGACTTCTTGCGCGAGAAGTACCGGACGATCGAGGCGCTCCAGCGCGCGTATGCGCCGAGGAGGGTGGAGCCCGCGCCGGAGGGCGACGCGACCGAGGACGTCGGCGCGGCGCTCGTGCGCGCGATCGCCCGCGAGCGCGCGCAGGCCGAGGAGGGCGATCTGCGGTTCGCCACGATCACGCCGCCGGTCGCGTTCGACGCCGAGACGCCGGCCGATCTCGCGCGCCACCTCGACTGGAGCGAGTTCCACGAGCACCTCCTCGAGACCGCCATGGGGCGCTTCGCGAGGGCGCTCTCCGCGGCGGGCGTCGATGGCCTGCCCACGATGCACAATTTCCCGATGGGACAGGACGCGACGCCGCTCAACCCGGCGCGCATCTCGCGCGTCGTCGACCTCGTCGGCCTCGACTACTACAGCATCGCGAGCCCGAGCAGCCGGCAGATCCTCGCCCGCCGGACGAGCGAGCTCGCCGTGCGCTGCGAGGCGCTCTCGCTGCCGCCGTTCGCGTGCGAGATGGGCGCCGGCTTCCCGCCGTTCTTCCCGCCGCTCGAGGAGCGCGACAGCGTGTTCGTGATGATGGCCGCGCTCGCGTACGGGCTGCGCGGGTACAACATCTACATGGCGGTCGAGCGCGACCGCTGGATCGGCGCGCCGATCGATCCGCGCGGCCGCCCTCGCCCCTTCGCCGCCTTCTGGCGGAGGCTCTCCGCGGCCCTCGAGGCGACGAGGTTCCACGAGCTCCGCCGCCCGGCGCCGGTGCGCATCGTCACGCCGCGCACGGAGCGCCGGCTCTCCCGCGTGATGCACGCCTTCGGCCCGCTCACCGGGGCGTTCTTCTCGATCATGAACTTCGGCGCCCGCGATCGCTGCCTCGAGGACGACCTCGGGCTCGGTTACCCGCTCGCGGTGGAGTCCGACACATTCGTGCGTGCGTTCGAGGAGGCGCTCGACGCGCGCGGCGTCCCCTACGCCCACGTCGGCGGCGAGGATCGCGACATCTCGCTCGCCGGGGCGCGCTGGGTCATCTGCGCCACCTCGGGCGGCCTGAGCCCGGAGCTGTTCGCGTGGCTGGAGGCGACGTCCCGGCAGGGGACGCTGATCACGCTCGGCCCCCGCGAGCCCACCTTCGACGGCGCCTTCCGCCAGCTGCCGCGGCCCTACGATCTGAAGCGGCTCCTCGCCCCCGGGCAGAACCTGCCGGCGCTCCTCCAGGACGACCCCGCCGCGGCCGACGCCGCGGTGTCGCGCGCCATCGACGCGCTCGGCCTGCCGGCCTTCGCGTGTGATCCCGACAGTGTCTTTGCGACGCTGCACGAGGACGCGTCGGGCACGCCGCGGGTGCTCTTCTTGCTGAACCCCGGAGACGCCGACGTGGTGGCGCGCGTCACCGTGAGCGCCCAGCGCGCGCGCGATGTGCTGGACGACGCGCACTTCGAGGCGCGGCGCGGGGCGCTCGAGGTGCGGCTCGTGCCTCGCTCCGTGCGGATGCTCGCGCTGGAGTAGCCCCGTCGCCGCGCGCCGCGCGGCGACGGCCAGCGAGGCTCGGTATCTCCGCTCGCTCCCCTCCTGACCCGGTGTGCCCCTCGATCAGCGCTCGAACCGCAGCGAGTTGCCCTCTGCGTCGCGGAAGCGGCCCATGCCGATCATGAGGATGTCGATCAGCGACCAGATGCCGAGCCCGCCGCACGTCAAGAGCTTCGCTATGCCGAGCCCGGTCTGTCCCAGATAAAAGCGATCTACGCCAAAGTAGCCGAGGAAATAGGAGAGCAAGAACAGCGTGGACTGGCTCTTGGTCGGGTGGCCGACGGGCGCGTCGCGCCTGAGCACGAGCCCCTGGGCGTCTCGCATCGATCCGGTGCCGATCAGGATCGTGTCGATGAGGCTCCAGAAGCCGAGGCCACCACACGTGAACAGCTTGAGGAGCCCGAGCCCCGTCTGACCCAGGTAGAAGCGATCGACGCCGAAGGTCCCGAGAAACACGGCGAGCATGAACGCCGTCGCCTGGTCCTTGTCGGAATAGGCCTGTGCCGGGGCGCCGTGAGGCGGTCCGCCGCCGTGAGCCGGCGGCGGGCCCCAGCCGCCTCCTGGCGGCGCGCCGTAGCCGCCGGGGGGCGCGCCCCATCCTGCGCCCGGCGGCGGGTATCCTGCGCCCGGCGGCGGGTATCCTGCGCCCGGCGGCGGGTATCCGCCGGGCGGCGGGGTTCCGCCCGCCGAGGACGCGCCGCCTCCGCCGCCCGGCGCCACGCCCTGGCCGCCGGGCGGGCTCGACCCCCAGCCGCCATTCCCCCAACCGCCGCCTGCGTTGCCCCAGCCTCCGCCTCCGGGCGGAACTCCGCCTCCGCTCGTGCTCATGTTCGTTCCTTCCGGCTGATGCGGCTGTGGAGGCGGCCGTGCGCCCCGCGGTCGTCAGCCGAGCCTGACTGTATCCTGGAACCGCGGCGCCGCGCTTGCGCAACGCGGAAATCGCTGGTGGTTGCCGGAGGCTCACCCTACCTTGACCCACGATGGGCCGCTGAGCGCGGCGCAGGAGCGAGCGCACCCGGCGATGCAGCAAGATTTTCAGTCCGATCGATGGCTGTCGTTCGCCCTCCGGGCGGGGCTCATCGCTCTGTTCTTCTGGATGGTGAAGGGGCTGCTCGTCCCCGTCCTGCTCGGCGGTCTGGTCGCGCTCCTCGTCTCCCCGCTCCAGCGCCGCCTCGCGCCTCGACTCGGCCGCTTCCGCCAGTTCGCGCCCGCGATCTCGACGGTGGGCGTGATCATCCTCGTGTGCATCCCGCTCGCGGTGATCATCATCGAGGCCTCCGCCTCGATAAGCCGCTTCTTCGCGCGGGATTGGTCGAACACGATCGAGCGGGTCGAAGGCCTCCTGAACGACGGGAGGATAACGGGGCTCCTCAACAGGGCTGGCCTGTCCGGGGACGATGTCCGCACGTACGTGAGCAACCTGTTCGAGCGGGTGGGCAGCTCGATCGCCGGCTTCGCGGGCGGCATGGTCGCCGCGGTGCCGCAGACGATCGTCGACGCGTTCCTGTTCATCGTCGGGCTCTACTACCTGCTCCGCGACGGGGGCCTGCTGCTGCGCTGGCTGCTCACGCAGTCGCCGTTCAGGAACGAGGAGACGGACGTCCTCTTCGCGTCGATCCAGGACACGGTGCACGGCGCCGTCCTCGGCCTGCTCGCGACGGCGGCCGTCCAGGGGACGCTGACGACGATCGCGCTGTTTGCCTGCAAGGTGCCGGGCGCGTTCCTGCTCGGCCTCCTGGCCACGCTGCTCTCGCTCGTCCCCATGATCGGCACCACGCCGGTCACGCTGGGGGCCGCCGTCTACCTGTTCGTCGTCGGGCGCATCGGGGCGGGCATCGGCATGTGCGCCGCGGCGGTCCTCATCGGGCTCTCGGACAACGTGATCCGGCCGTGGGTCCAGAGCTCGCACGGCGGGATGCACCCCCTCATCGCGCTCCTCGCCATCTTCGGCGGGCTCGAGCTGTTCGGCGCGGCGGGGATCTTCATCGGCCCGGTCGTCGCCGCGATCGTCCTCTGGGCGGTCGACACGCGCGCGGGCATCTCCGGTTCGGGCCTCCCGCTGGGCCCGCACACGTCGCAGCCGCCCCCCTCGATGACATCGCGACCGCCGCCGGCCTCGCGACCGCCTCCGACGTCGCGACCGCCGGTGTGACGCGGCGGCGCGGCGGAGCGCCGCGAGAGGCGCGGTCCGCGCCCTCGAGCGAGGCGCTCACGGCGACAGGCCGTAGCCGCGGGCGAGGGTGAGGGAGAGGAGGTTGCACGCCGCGTGGAACACGACCGGCGCCCCGATGCCGCCTGTGCGCGCCCGCAGCCATCCGAAGAGGAGCGCGGGGAAGAAGACGGCGAGCCGGGCCGGGTGCTGGATCGTGAGCACGTGGCCGATCGCGAAGATCGCCGACGAGAGGAGCCACGCCGGGCCGAGCGTCGCGCCGGCGACGCGGAATCGCGGCGGGAAGACGCGGTCGAGGGCGCTCTGGAGGTAGCCCCGGAAGAACGCCTCCTCGGGCAGCGCGACAACGAGCAGCTGCGCGGCGATCTCGTCGGCGAGCGAGGGCGGCGGGCGCAGCACGAACGGCGAGGTCGCGCCCCAGTACAGCCGGTAGCCCAGCCAGAAGAGCGGGAAGACGATCGTGGCGACCAGCGTCGCCCAGGCGACGGCGTGGAGCGCGGCGCGGGCGAGGCGCCTCGCCGACAGCGGCACGGGCTCGAGGAGCCCTCCGAGGGACAGGCCGTGGGCGCGGATCGTCGACTCGTCGTACCTCAGCACGAGCCAGGACGTCGCCGCGAAGAACGTGAGGCCGACGAGCGTGCCGGCGTAGCTCTTCGGCGCGGCGTAGGACACCGCCGTCACGGCGGCGGTCGTGATGCCAGCGGCGAGGAGCGCGCGCCGCGGTCGGCTCGGGCGGCCGCGGGCGCGCGCGCCCCTCGCCGCTCGCGTGCGCGGCGTTCGCGGCGTTCGCGTCTGCCGGCGCGCCAGGTGTCTCGTCGCCGGCAGGTGCGCTGGCGTCTCGGCTCGGTTCGATGGGTGTGGGCGGCTGCAAGGCGTGTTCGTCGCGGAGGGGAGCGCGCGGTGCGGGGGCGTACGCGGGGATCGCGGCGATCAGGGATCGCGGCCGCGCGCGCTCAGCCTAGCCGCCACGATGTCCCTCCGCGATGGTCAGCGCTCGGGGCGGCGCGATTCGGGGGCTGCACACGGGTCCAGCCACCGCCCATTTTCTAGCCTTCCAGCCCGGCCACGTTAGAGTGCGGCCGCTGTGGCGTTTTCCCGACTTCGCTGTCTGATGAAGCCGTTGGCCTGCGCGCTGCTTGCGTCCGTCGCGACGCTCGCTCCGGCGCCCGCGTCGGCCGCGTCGCCGTTCCTCATGACGCCGGAGGCGAGCGTCGCCGAGGCGTCTCCGGCGTACCGCTACGCCAACATGACGAACGAGGAGGCGCTGGCGGAGCTGGATCGGCGGAAGATCCTGTACCTCAAGGTCGACCACGCGCCTGGGGTGCGCGCTCCGATCCGGCTCACGGGTCGGCTGAACGGCGTGAACTTTCATTCGGTGCTCCCGCCCGAGCAGCGCGTGACGAGCATGTTCGAGATCCTGGACGCGCGCCTCGCGCTCGCCCTCGACGATTTCGCGGCCGTGCTCTCGAGGCACGATATCGACGAGGTCGTCCATTACACGATGTATCGACCCAACGTGCCGATGCGCGGCCGCGAGGGTGTGGACGGCGACGGAGAGCACGGGCACCCGATCGCTCATGCCAAGGCCGCTGACAGCGCCGTGCAACGGGCAGCGGCCGCGGACGGCGCTGCCCGCGAGGAATCGACGAGGCAGGCCTCGCCGGTCGAGCCTGCGCCGCCGGCGGAGCTCGGCAAGAAGGGCGCGCTCGATGGGACGTCCAAGGCACCTGAGGAGCGGCCGCGACGCCTGAAGGAGAAGGGTGCAGCGGCGGCCACGCCGAAGGAGAAGGGATCCGCGGAGGCCGCGCCGAAGGCGAGGGCCGCAGCGGGGGCGGCGCCGAAGGAGAAGGCCGCAGCGGGGGCGGCGCCGAAGGAGAAGGCCGCAGCGGGGGCGGCGCCGAAGGAGAAGGCCGCAGCGGGGGCGGCGCCGAAGGAGAAGGCCGCAGCGGGGGTCGCGCCGAAGGAGAAGGCCGCCCTGGAAGCCGATCCAGGCGCCGCTTCCAAGGCTCCTGGCCAGCGGACGCGGACGATCGCTGCGCGCAGCGGGCCGGCCAAGAAGGACGCCGGCAAGGCTGGAGCGCGCCGCGCTGCTCGGCGCAAAGCCGCGGGGCCGACCCGGGCGACAACGTCTCCGGTCAAGCACCGCGGCGACGTCGCGCTGCGCAGCGATGCAGGGCAGAAGCCCCGCGGCACGTGGGCTCCGCCGGGCACGCGGCACCCCGCCGGCCTGGCCATCGACGTCGGTGCGCTCAAGAAGCGCGACGGCACCTGGATCAGCGTCGCGCGCCACTTCCACGGCCGCATCGGGGACAAGACCTGCGGTGAGGGGGTGCCCCAGCCCGAGCTCCCCGAGGCGCGCGAGCTCCGGTCCATCGTGTGCGAAGCGGCGGACCTCGGGATTTTTACCTACGTGCTGACGCCCAATTTCAATGCGGCGCACGCCGACCATTACCATATGGAGATCAAGCCGGGCGTCCGGTGGTTCCTCTATCACTGAGCGAAGGCCGCGCGCCCCTTGTACAGCCCTGAACGGCTGGCAGCGCGCCCCACTGCACATCCGTTGATTGCGCGTTTTTTGATGGTCTGAGCGGTTTGTTCGCGCAACTTCCGCCACGAGAGCGACGATTCCCTTCCCGAACGAAGGCGCCGGCGCTCCGCCGCGCGCCCCCGCGAGGGAGGTCGACGGACATGGTGCAAAAGAAAGACGGACAGCCGCTGCCGGGGACTTCGTACCGCGTGCTCCGTCGGATCGGGGCAGGCTCGTGCTCGGAGGTCTTCGAGGTGACCGGGCGCCGCGGCCAGCTGCGCGCGCTCAAGCTGCTCCGCGCCATGCACGAGGGGTCGAGCGAGATCGGAGCGCGCCTGGTCCAGGAGGGGCGCGCTCTCTCCGCGCTGAACCATCCCCACATCGTGAAGGTCGAGGAGGTCGGCGTGACGAGCGACGGCCGGCCCTTCCTCGTCATGCCGCGCCTCTTCGGCGAGACGATGCGCGAGCGGCTCGACGCGCGCGGGCCGCTCGCGACGCCCACCGCCGTGCACATCGCCATCCAGGTGCTCGGCGGGCTCGCGGCGACGCACCGCGCTGGCATCGTCCACCGCGACATCAAGCCGGCGAACGTCTTCCTCGCGCAAGCGAGCTGCGCCGAGCAAGGCGTTGCCGATCTGGAGAGCGCGCCCGGTGTGCCCGAGGCCGAGCACGCCGTGCTCATCGACTTCGGCATCGCGAAGGTGAGCCGCGAGGGGCTGGAGCCGTCGACGGGCTCGAACGTCCTCGGCACGCCGCGCTACCTGTCGCCCGAGCAGATCCGCGGCGAGGAGGTCGACGCTCGCACGGACGTGTACGCGGTGGGCCTCCTGCTCTTCGAGGCGATCACCGGGCGCGGCCCGTTTCCGGTGGTCGACTCGATGGCGGTGATGCGGGCGCACCTCAACACACCGGCGCCGCGGCTTCGCTCGCTCCTCTGGGTGCCTCCGGCGCTCGATCATGCCGTCGCGCGCGCGCTCGAGAAGGATCCGGGGCTCCGCTGGCAGACGGCGGACGCGATGGCCGCCGCGCTCGCGGAGGCGCTGGGCGAAGGTGGGGGCAGGGAGACGCCGGCCCACGGCGGGGCGGGGCGCGCCGCGCCGCCGGACGGCGAGCGCAGCGCGCGGGCGCACCTCGCGGTCGGAGAGGCGCGATGAGCGGCGCGTCCGCCGAGTGCTCCGGGGCGCGCACGCTGCTCTACGCGCGCGGGGTGTCGCTCGCGCCGAGGGCGCCTTTCGCGCGCGGGGTGTCGCTCGCGCCGAGGGCGCCTTTCGCGCGGTCGCTCCGCGCGCCGGGCGAGGGCGAGCCGTCCGAAGGCGCGTGGCCGCTCCGCGCGCCGGGTGAGGGGGAGCCGCTCCCCGGCACACCGTATGTCGTGCTGCGCCTGCTCGGTCAGGGCGGCATGGGCGAGGTGTACGAGGTCGAGCACCGGGCGCTCGGCCGCCGGTTCGCGGTGAAGGTGCTGCACCGCAGCCACGCGGGCCGCAGCGATCTCTCGGCGCGCCTGCGCGCCGAGGCGCGCTCGATCGCCCGCCTGCGCCACCCGGGTCTCCCCGACGTGTTCGACCTCGGCGTCACCGACGGTGGCCGCCCCTACTTTGCGATGGAGCTCCTCGAGGGGCGCGATCTCCGGACCGAGCTCGCGCGCCTCGGCGTGGTCGCGGTCCCGACCGCGCTCGACCTGGTCCTGCAGGCCCTGTCCGCGCTGTCGCTCGCGCACGCGGCGGGCATCGTCCACCGCGATCTCAAGCTCGAGAACCTGTTCCTCTGCGACGACGGCACGCTCAAGGTGCTCGACTTCGGCGTCGCGAAGCTCCTCCACGCCAGCGCCTCGCTGACCGCCCCGGACGCCGTCATCGGCACACCCAGGACGATGGCGCCCGAGCAGTGCGCCGCCCAGCCGATCGATCCGCGCGCGGACATCTATGCGATGGGGCTCGTCCTCTACGAGCTCGTCGCCGGGCGAGGCCCCTTCGACGAGCTGCGCGGCCGGGGCGACGCGCTCCGCTTCGCTCACTGCGAGCAGGAGCCTCCTCCTCCCTCGCGCTTCGCGCCGCAGCCGATCCCGGCGGCGCTCGAGCGGCTGATCCTGCGCGCGATCGCGAAGGCGCCCGAGCATCGCTTCCAGACGGCCGCCGACATGGAAGCCGCTGTGCGCCGAGTGCACGTCCGGTTGCACGACGGATCGCAGTCGAGCGCCGGGCTGGTGGTCAGCGCGACCGCGCTCACCCCGACCGCGGCCGACGCCGTCGCGGCCTGCACGCCTGCGTGCGACTCGGCATCCGCCGAGGCGCAGCGCCGACCGCTGCTCGCCGCGTCGGCCGGCGCCGCGCGCCTCTCGCGCCGCCCGAGGGCGCGCTCGACGCGGCGCGCACCTCCGGCGCGGCCCGTCGCCCGTGCGGCGTCGCGCGCCTCCGCGCTCGCCGTCTGCGCGCTCGCCGTCGCGTCGGCCGCGCTCGGGCTCGCGCTGGCGCAGCGCTGGATCGCGGCCAGCGAGCACCCCGCGCCCGCGCCGCCGTCCGCGCACGCCGGGGCGCAGGCGCGCTCGGCTGTAAGGTAGCCTCGCCGCGCCCGTTCTCTGGTCGACACCGCAAATGCGGAGTGGAGGGACCATGAACCGGATGCGACGAATCGGGCTGGCTTGTTTGGCGATATCGCTCCTCGCGGGCGCCGCCGGCTGCGGCGGCAGCACAGCGGCCCGGCCGGCGGACTCCACGGCAAAGGGGGGACGCGCGATCACGGGCGCTCCCGAGCCCTCCAGCGCACAGGGGTTCCAGGACGGCGCCGCGTTCGACGAGCCGGGCGCGCCCGCCGCGCCGCCGTCGATCGACGCCTCGCCCGCGGCGCCTTCGGCCGAGATCGAGCGGCCCTCCGCCACGGGCGGCGCCTCGCGCTCCGAGGGGGCCGCGCGCAAGGCGCCGAGCAGCCAGGTCGCGCCGGAGCCCATCGATCGCCCGGGCCTCGGCACCGAGTGGGGGGAGACGCGCGTGTCGCGCATCTCGACCGCGCCGTTCGTCCGGGCCGACGTCAACCGCCCCTTCGTTGTCGCGAGCCTGTTCTACAACGACGCCGAGGGCGCCCGCGCCATGGCGAGCGCGTCCGGCTTCCGCCGCACGTCGCCGCAGGCGTTCACCTTGGCGGGCGGCGCCGTCGCGGTCGGGCTCCGCGGCGACGGCGGCGGCTTCCTGAGCGGCTTCGTCGCCGGCGAGAAGAGCCACGTCATCGGCGAGGCCGGCCAGCGCTACAGCATCGTGCTGCGCAACCTCACGCCGACCCGGATCGAGTGCGTCGTCTCCGTCGACGGCCTCGACGTCATGGACGGCCAGGCCGCGACGTTCAGCAAGCGCGGTTACCTGATCGAGCCCCACGGCGAGCTCGAGATCGACGGCTTCCGCCAGTCCGTCGACACGGTCGCCGCGTTCCGCTTCGGCTCGGTCCGCGGCTCCTATGCGAACCAGAAGCACGGCGACACGAGGAACGTCGGCGTGATCGGCGTGGCCCTCTTCAACGAGCGCGGGACGACGCCCTGGACGTTCGACGAGGTCCAGCGCCGCCGGGAGGCGAACCCGTTCCCTGGGCAGTTCGCCACGCCGCCCGGCATCTGAGCCTTTCCAGCGGACATCTCGCGCCTCCTCCGCGCTCCGACAAAATCAAGCTCCCGCTCCGCCGCGCGCCGGGCTAGGCCACGGCACGGTGTCGGACTTATTGAACCCGTCGCAACGTGCGGCCGTCGAGCACGAGCTCGGGCCAATGCTGGTGCTCGCCGGCGCAGGCTCCGGCAAGACCCGGGTGGTGACCACGCGGATCGCCCGCCTCCTCGATCGCGGCATCCCGGCGCGCTCCATGTTGGCGATGACCTTCACCAACAAGGCCGCCGCCGAGATGCACGAGCGCGTCGGCAAGCTCGTCGGCTCCAAGGTCGCGCGCGAGCTCAAGGTCTGCACCTTCCACCGCTTCGGGCTCGACGTGCTCGGCGCGGAGACCCGCGCCCTCGGCCTGCGCGGCGGCTCCTTCGCCATCTTCGACCAGTCCGACGCCCTGGGGGTCATCCGCGAGATCCTCCGCGAGCTCCGCGCCGGCAAGAGCTACGACGTCAGCGCGATCCTCTCGCGCATCTCGAACGCCAAGAACGCGTTCCTCGACGCCGAGAGCTGGGCCGAGGCGCAGCGGCAGGGCAAGGGCATCGACGAGTACGACGAGATCTCGATGCTCGTGTACCCGCGCTACATGGCGGCGCTGCGCTCGTTCCAGGCGTTCGACTTCGACGATCTCATCTGCGAGGTGGTCCGCCTCTGGCAGACGCGCGCCGACGTCCTCGAGCGCTGGCGGATGCGCTACCGCTTCGTGATCGTCGATGAGTACCAGGACACGAACCGCGCCCAGCTGGAGCTCCTGCGCCTGCTCTGCGGCGAGCACCGCAACGTGGTGGTCGTCGGCGACGACGACCAGTCGATCTACGCCTGGCGCGGCGCCGACGTGCGCAACATCCTCGATTTCGAGGAGCACTTCTCCGGCGCGAAGGTCGTCAAGCTCGAGCACAACTACCGCTCCCGCAAGCCGATCCTCGACGTCGCGAACGCGGTGCTCGCCAAGTCCGGCGCCCGGCGGCACAAGAAGTCGCTCATCGCCACCCGGGTGGAGGGCGACAAGGTGCGGTCCATCATCTGCGTGGATCCCGACGTCGAGGCGAGCTTCGTGGCCACGGAGGCGCAGCGCCTCCTGGAGCGGGAGGCCGCGCGGCCGAAGGACATCGCCGTGCTGTACCGCTCGAACCTCCAGGCGGCCGCGATCGAGTCGGCCCTCAAGGAGCGGCAGATCCCGATCCGGATGATCGGCGGCCAGCAGTTCTTCGAGCGCAAGGAGGTCAAGGACCTCATCGCCTACCTCCGCGTCGCGCTCAACCCGGGCGACGAGATGTGCCTGCGGCGCATCCTGAACTACCCGGCGCGGGGCATCGGCGACGCCGCGGTGGCCAAGCTCGGCGCCTACGCGACGGCGCACGACGCGTCGCTCTGGACGGCGGTGTCGCGGCCGCACGCCGTCCACGAGCTGACCTCCGCCGCGATCGAGGGCTGCCGCCAGCTGCTCCGGATCATCGAGGCCACGCGCGCGCGGTTCGAGCGCGGCGAGCCCTCCGCGGAGGTCGCCCGCGCGCTCCTCGCCGACGCCGGCTTCAAGGAAGACATCATGGCCGGCTCGTCCACGGCCAACGCCGCGGCGCGCCGCTGGGGCAACATCGAGGGCCTGCTCAACGTCTTCGCGCGCCGCGACGAGAAGGGGAAGGGGGACCGCGCGAGCTTCGCCGAGTTCCTGCGGCTGCTCGCCCTGCGGCAGGACTCCGAGGAAGAGGAGGCCACCGACCGGGTGACGCTCACCACGATGCACGGCGCGAAGGGGCTCGAGTTCCCGTACGTGTTCGTGATCGGCCTGGAGGAGGGGCTGATGCCTCACCAGCGCAGCCTCGACGAGCGCGCCACGGACGCCGCGCCGAGCGGCGCGGAGGGCGGCGACACGGGCGGCCACAGCATCGAGGAGGAGCGGCGGCTCTTCTACGTCGCGGTCACGCGGGCCCGCGATCGGCTCTACCTCACGCGGGCGAAGCACCGCGGCTCGCGCGGCAAGATGGTGCCGAGGACGCCGAGCCGGTTCATGCTCGAGATCCCCCCCGAGCTCCTCGAGGAGCGCGAGGAGCTCGCGCCGGTCGCTCCGGGGATGGAGAAGGTGAAGGCAGGGGCGGCCGGCGTGCTGGCCGCGCTGTCGATGAACCCGTTCGCTGGAGATCCCCCCCTCATCCCGCGCCGCCGCTGAGCGGGGCTCACCCGCTGCGGATACGGGCCCACCTCGACGTCTTCGGTGCTCGGCGTGCTGGAGCACGCCTGCGCGCCGAAAACGCCGATCTGGGCCCGTCTCCTGTGCGGGTGAGCCCCGCTCGGCAGCGGTAGGGTCAGGACGCCAAACGAGACGGCGTCCTGGCTGCTTTGGCGATGTGGCGAGGTGTCAGGTGCGGCGGGATGGGGAGGGGGGGCTCAGAGCGCGCCCTCGGCGGCGGCGAAGCCGGCGCGGGTGATCTCCTGCACGCCCTTGCGCGTGACGAAGTCGCGGAAGCTCTCGCCCTCGGCGCGGCCGGCCATGTAGAAGCGCGCGATCGCGGCGATGACCTTGGGCGTCTCCTCCTCGGGGATGCGGCCGTCGAGGCGCTCGCCGATGCGCGCGCTCGGGCCGCAGCCGCCGCCCACGCGGAGCGAGTAGTGCGGGCGCTCGACGCCGTCCTTGCCCTTCACCATCAGGCCCGTCATGCCGATGTCCGCGACGTGGTGCTGACCGCACGAGTTCGGGCACCCCGAGATCTTGATGTCGAACTCGCCGAGCGCGCTGACGAAGTCGTCGGCCTCCTGGCGGCTGCCGTTCGGCACCAGGTGATCCCGGATGCGCGCGCCGACCTCCATGCTCTTCGTGATGGCGAGCGTGCAGTAATCGCCGCCCGGGCAGGTCACCACGTCGGTGATGTGCCCCGAGTCCGCCTCGGCGAGGCCGATCTGCGAGAGCTCGCGGTGCAGGTTGAGCAACTGCCCCTCCGGCACCCAGCGCAGCACGAAGTTCTGGGTGTTCGTCGCCCGCACCTCGCCGTTGCCGTAGCGCCGCGAGAGGTCGGCCAGGCGCCTCAGCTGCTCGCTCGTGATGTCGCCGAGCGGCAGCTTGACCGTCGCCACCCGGTAGCCGGCCTGCTTCTGCGCGATCGTGTTGGTCCGCTTCCAGCGCGCGAACGCGCCGTCGCCGAGCGTCTCCCGCAGCGGCGTGAGCGGGGGCGGAGCGCTCTCCCGGTACCCGGCCACCTGCTCCGTCAGCTCGGCCGCGAGCGCGTCGCCGCGCTCCGCCTTGATGCGGGCGAACTCCTCGTCGAGCCTGCGCAGGAACTCGGCCTCGCCGATCTTGCGCAGCAGGAACTTGAGGCGCGCCTTCTTCCGGTTCTTCCGCTCTCCGTCCCGGTGGAACACGCTCACCACGGCCTCGCACATCGGCAGCAGATCGGACTCCGGGATGAACTCCTTCCAGAGGTGCGCGATCTCGGGCGTCGAGCCGAGCGAGCCGGCCACGTAGACCGTGAAGCCGCGCCCGCGGTCGCCGATCTTCGCGAGCAGACCGATGTCGTTGATCATGATCTGCGCGTGATCGCGCGCGCTCCCCGAGAAGGCCACCTTGAACTTCCGCGGCAGCCGCCGGTTGTGCTCGTGGAAGAGGAAATGCTCGGTGACCGCGAGCGCATAGGGCGTCACGTCGAACACCTCGTCCTCGACCACGCCAGCGAGGTGGGACGCGGTGATGTTGCGCAGCGTGTCCGCGCACGCGCCGACCGTCGTCACCCCCGCGCGCGCGAGCACGCGCTGCAGGTCGATCGTCTCCTCGATCTCCAGGTAGTGGAGCTGGATGTCCTGGCGGGTCGTGACGTGCGCTAGCCCGCGACCCCACCGCTCCGTGACTTCCGCGAGGGCTTCCAGCTGCGCAGCCGTGAGCTGCCCTCCCGGAATCTTGATCCGCTGCATGTGCTTCACGTGCGCGAGCTGCGCGTAGACACCCATGGCCAGCCGCAAAGGACGGAACTGGTCGGGGGTCAGCTCACCACGTTTGAATTTGGCGACGTTCTCGGCGTGTACGTCGATGGCCGCCGCAAGGCGCTCGACTCGTTGCGACATATCCGATGGTATTCCCTATATTTCCGACGCGTCAAGTGCGACAATTATCGCGGCCGGTTCCATGAGGGTTCCAGCCCCCAGCACCATGAAGACCGCTCTGCCGAACTCGACCGAAGCTGTGCATGCGGGCGTACTCCGCCAGCGCCCCTCCCACACCCTCGCGCCTGCGATCGCGCAGACTGCGACCTACACCTTTGCGAACACGGCGGACCTCGAGCGCTATTTCGCCGGAGGCGACGCGGATCCCGAGCGGCAGGAGTACGGCCGCTACGGCAACCCCACCGTGCGCGAGGTCGAGCAGCGCATCGCGGCGCTCGATCGCGCCGAGGACGCCCTGCTCTTCGCGAGCGGGATGGCGGCGGTGACGACCACGGCGTTCGCGCTCCTCAAGGCGGGCGACCACGTCATCCTGTTCCGCGACGTGTACCGCCGCACGCGGCAGTTCGTGATCAACGTGCTCTCCCGGCTCGGCGTCGAGCACACGCTGATCGACCCGGGTGCGTTCGATCAGCTCGAGGCGGCCATCCGGCCGCGCACCCGCTTCGCGCTCAGCGAGTCGCCGACGAACCCCTACCTCCACTGTATCGACCTGTCCCGCTTCGCCGAGATCTGCAAGAAGGCGCGGGTGAAGACGGTCGTCGACGCGACGTTCGCGACCCCTTGCAACTCCGACCCGATCGGCCGCGGCATCGACCTCGTGGTCCACAGCGCCAGCAAGTACCTGTCCGGCCACAACGACGTCCTGGGCGGCGCGGTCTCCGGATCGAGCGCGCTGATCTCGCTGATCCGCGACCTGCGGAGCGTCCTTGGGGGCATCATGGATCCCCACGCCGCGGCGCTGATCGGACGCGGGATGAAGACGCTCGCGCTCCGCATCGAGCGGCAGAACGCGACCGGGCTCGCCGTGGCGCGCGCGCTCGAGGCGCACCCCGCGGTGGAGCGGGTGTTCTACCCGGGGCTCCCGTCGCACCCGGATCACAAGGTCGCGGCCGAGCAGATGCGCGGCTTCGGCGGCGTCGTGAGCTTCACCGTGCGCGGCGGGCGAGAGGCGGCGTCGCGCGTCGTGGACGGCACGCGCGTCGCCGCGATCGCCCCGAGCTTCGGCGGCGTGGAGACGCTCATCGAGCAGCCCTGCATCATGAGCTTCCACGAGCTCAGCGACGAGCAGCTCGCGGCGATCGGCATCTCCCCCGCGCTGATCCGCCTGTCGGTCGGCATCGAGGAGACCGAGGACGTCGTGAGGGACGTCCTTGGCGCGCTCGACGCGCTCGGCGGGGCCTAGCCCCCGAGCTTCTTCAGCTTCCGCTGCAGCGTCCGCCGGTCGATCCCGAGCAGCTTCGCCGCGGTGGCCACCACGCCGCCCGACTCCCGGAGCGCGGCGCGGATCGCCTCGCGCTCGAGATCGTCGAGCTTCAGGCTCCCCGGCGGCGGCGTCGTCGCCGCCGAGGGCGGGGGCCGCTGGCGGTCCCGGAGGCTCGCGGCCTCGCGCAGCAGCTTGTCCGCGTCGACGGGCTTGCTGAGCAGCGTGTCGGCGCCCTCGCGCATCGCCGCCACCGCGAGCGGGATGTCCCCGAACCCGGTCAGCATCACGATCGCCGCGTCGGGCTGCAGCTTGCGGTAGTGGGCGAGCGCGCTGAGCCCGTCGCCGCGCGGCATGCGGTAGTCGATGACCACGAGGTCCACCGGCTCGTACTCGAGCGCCACGAGCCCCTCGTCGATCGTCGCCGCCGTCCTCGCCACGACCCCGCGGCGACGCAGCGCGCCCTGCAGGGTCGTGCGGAACGCGTCGTCGTCGTCCACGAGGAGCGCCGTCTCGATCCGTCGCGTCATCTTCACCTCAGGCGGCCCCGGAGCGCTTCAGCGCGCCGGGGAGATCCGCGTCCATGGGGCCCGTGCCCCCGTCGAGGCGGAGGCGCAAGGTCGCCTTCGCGCCGCCGGTCTCGACGCTCTCCATGCGCAGCACCGCGTTCATGCGGGAGGCCATCATCGAGCTGATGTAGAGCCCGAGCCCCATGCCTCCCTGCTCCATCTTCGTCGTCTGGAACGGCTCCCCGAGCCGCCCGGCGATGTCGGGGTTGAGCCCCGGCCCGCTGTCGGAGACCGCGATCTCGCAGAGGTCGCCGCGCTCGACGACGCTCACCTCGATCCGCTGCTCGGCCGAGTCGGCCGTCGCCTCGGCGGCGTTGGCGAGCAGGTTGACGAGCACCTGGCAGAGCGCCGGCCGCAGCACGTCCGCCTGCACCGGCCGCGGCGTGTCGAACGCGAGCTCGCCGCGGTAGCCGAGCCGCGCGAGCTCGACCTTCGCCAGGTCGCGCACGAAGCGGGTGAGCTCCAGCGGCTCCATCCGCTGATCGAGCCGGATCTGGCCGCGCATCAGCCCGATGATGTCGCTCGCGCGCCGCGCCTCGCCGGCCACGGTCTCGGCCATGCGCGCGGCGTCCTCGGAGCCCGTCTCGCGGGCCACGTCGACGAGGTCCTTGCTCGCGAGGAGGATCGTCGCGAGCGGCGTGCTGAGCTCGTGCGACATCCCGCCGACCATGCGCCCGAGCATCGCCAGCCGCTCGTTCCGCTGGCTCTGCTGCCGGAGCTCCTCGAGCCTGTGCGCGTAGACGACGACGAAGAAGCCGAGGAACAGCGTCAGCGACGTCAGCGACACGAGGTCGCCGAGCCGCCGGATGCGCTCGCCGCCGAGCGGCGCCGCGTCGAGCGGCAGCGGCGTCGCGTACGTGAGCACGGCGATGGCGGCCAGCGTCAACAGGCCCACGAGCACGGTCGTGCGCCGCGGGCAGAGGAGGCCGGAGAGCGCGATGTGGAAGGCGAGGAAGACGGCGAAGGGGTTCGCCAGCCCGCCCGAGAACCAGAGCATCCAGGCGTTCGCGATCACGTCGCCCACGAGCTGGGCGCGCGCGTGATCCTGCGCGGGCTCGCGCGCCGAGGGCTCGCCCCCGTCCGGCCGGCGCGCGCGCCGGACCCGGAAGGTCCAGGCGACGTTGGCCGCCGCGATCGCGGCGATGCCGACGATCAGCGGAGCGAGCCCGAGGTCGGGGACGAGCTTCCTGCCCGCGACCGTCGTCGCGATCATCCCCGCGATCGCCCCCCACCGCAGCTGGATCAGCCACCTGTCGGCGGTGTCCCAGGAAGGGGGCTTCGGCCCGGAGAGCAGGACCGCGAGCCGCCGGCGCGCTGCAGGGGGCGCGCTGCTCTTGGCGGGGTCGTGCCCTGCGTCAAGCGACCATGGCTGGAAGGAGGAGTGCATCCGCGCGCGGACAGGGGGGCTTTCCAGGGCGCGGTCGAGGCGTCCGGCGTCCATCCCGGAGCAACCTTCCGACGTGGCCTTGCATCCGCTCCCTTGTACCGCGCACGAAAGCCGCGAGCACGCGCGAGGTGCGCCCCGGCCCACATCCGGGGGGTGTCAGGAAAAAACCCAGCGAATACCGTGGGTTAGAATTGTTGGCTGGATTACATTCGGCCTCGCGCCAGCGGGGCGCTCGGCCCCGGGCCGGTCACTTGGCCTGTTCGGCTCCGTTGCCGTGCGCGCCCTGCGCGGGCGGCGGCGGCGCCTTGTGCGCCCGCTTCATCCTCCAGTCGTCGGCGGCGCGCTTGCCGTCGAACGGCGCCTTGATGTCCGCCGGCCGCTCGGCCTCGATCCCCTCGGCCCGGCCCCGGTTGGCCGTGTCGAACATCGTGAAGCCGATGAAGATCGCCAGGAAGATGAGCGACGACGCGAAGATCAGGGTGTGGAACTTATGGTCCCACTTGAGGTGCATGAAGATGAGCGCCACGACGCCCGCCTTCGTCGTCGCGATGAGGACCGCGATCGCCAGGTTGGCCGCGCCGAGGTCGACGTAGCTCGCGCCCACGGTGACGACCGTGAGCACGAGCAGCGCGAGCCACGTGGCGATGTAGACCTTGAGCGGCAGGACGTGAGGCACGTGGTCTGCGCCGTGGCCATGGCCGTGCCCGTGCCCGTGCGCGCCAGCTGCTTCTGCGTGTGTCGACATGCTGTCCTCTAGGCCTCAGCCCACCAGGTAGAGCAGGGGGAAGAGATAGATCCAGATGAGGTCGACGAGGTGCCAGTACAGCCCCACCCCTTCGACCGGCGAGTAGTAACGGCTCGAGAACTCACCGCGCAGGTTGCGGATGAGGATCCACGTGATGAGCCCCATCCCGATGACGACGTGCAGCCCGTGGATGCCCGTCATCATGAAGTAGATGGCGAAGAAGATCCCCGCGTGGGCCGTGGTGAAGCCCTGGGCGGTGAAGTACTTCCCGGGCAGGAGGCCGTCGTGGAACTTGTGCTGGTACTCGAAGTACTTGATCACAAGGAACACGGCCGCGCAGAGCAGGGTCACCACGAGCAGCCGGGTGGTGGTCTTCTGGTCGCTCTTCTGCGCGGACCGGACGGCGAGCGCCATCGTGAGGCTGGAACAGATGAGCACGATCGTGTTGATGCCGCCCATCACCTTGTCGAGGTGATGGTGGGCCTCCACGAACGAGTCGAAGAACCAGCCCCGGAAGATGGCGAACGCGCAGAACAGCCCGCCGAAGAGCAGGATCTCCGTGACCAGGAAGAGCCAGATGCCCATCCTGCCGGCGTCGAACTGCGTGTCGGCGGAATCGAAATGATGGGCGACGTGGAAGTTGGGGGACAGGATCGGGCCTGCCTTGTTCGGCCGGTCGGCGGCCTCGGCGTGCGCGCTCATGCGTTCTCCGTGTTGAAATCGTAGGCGCCCTTGGTCACGACCGGGGTGCGGACGAAGTTCTCGGTGATGGGCGGGGAAGCGGTGGTCCACTCGAGGCTGAGCCCGCCCCAGGGGTTCGCCGGCGCCGGCGCGCCGGAGCGCAGCGAGCGGATGAAGCAGATGGTCATCACGAGGAAGCCGGTGCCCAGGATCCACGAGCCCACGGTCGAGAACGCGTGCAGCGGCTGGAACTGGTCCAGGTAGTTGTAGTAGCGGCGCGGCATCCCGCGGCTGCCGAGGACGAACTGCGAGAAGAACGTGACGTTGAAGCCGATGAAGATGAGCACGCAGGCGACGGCGGCGAGCTTCTCGGAGTACATCTTCCCCGTCATCTTGGGCCACCAGTGGTGGAGCCCGCCCATGAAGGCGATGACGGTGCCGCCCACCATCACGTAGTGGAAGTGCGCGACCACGAAGTACGTGTCGTGCAGGTGCAGGTCGACGCTGAGCATCCCGAGGAAGACGCCGGTGAGCCCGCCGATCGAGAAGAGGATGAGGAACGACAGCGCGTAGAGCATCGGCGCGTTGAAGCTGATCGAGCCGCGCCACAGCGTGGCGGTCCAGTTGAAGACCTTGACGCCGCTGGGGATGGCGACGAGGAAGGTCAAGAACGAGAACATGATCGCCGCGAACTCGCTCTGGCCGGAGGTGAACATGTGGTGGCCCCACACGAGGAAGCCGACCAGCGCGATGGCGATGCTGGAGAACGCGATCGCCTTGTAGCCGAAGATCCTGCGCCGCGCGTGGACGGCGATGAGCTCGCTGATGATGCCCATCCCCGGCAGGATCATGATGTAGACGGCCGGGTGGCTGTAGAACCAGAAGAAGTGCTGGTAGAGCACCGGGTCGCCGCCGAGCGCCGGATCGAAGATGCCGATGTTGAACGCGCGCTCCGCGATGAGCAGCAGGAGCGTGATGCCGAGGACCGGCGTGGCGAGGATCTGGACGATGCTCGTCGCGTAGATCGCCCAGAGCATGAGCGGCATCTTGTACCAGCCCATCCCGGGCGCCCGGAGCTTGTGCATCGTGACGATGAAGTTCAGCCCCGTGAGCACGCTGGAGAAGCCGAGGATGAACACGCCGAACGTGACGCTCAGGACCGACGTCGTGGTCACCGTGCTCGAGTACGGCACGTAGAACGTCCAGCCGGTGTCGATGCCGCCCGTGACGAGCGACGACAGCGTGAAGAGGGCGCCGATCCAGTAGAGGTACAGGCTGAGGAGGTTCAGCTTGGGGAAGGCGACGTCCTTCGCGCCGATCATGATCGGCAGGAGGAAGTTGCCGAGCGCGCCGGGGATGCTCGGGATGATGAACAGGAACGTCATCACCGCGCCGTGGAGCGTGAACATCTGGTTGTAGGTGTTCGCGCTCATGAGCGTCTCCTTCGGCGTCAGGAGCTCGAGCCGGAGGATCAGCGCGAAGAGCCCGCCCATGCCGAACGCGATGAACGTGCTGATGAGGTACATCAGGCCGATCCGCTTGTGATCGACCGTGGTGAGCCACGACATGATCCCGCTCTGGGCCCGGATGTAGTCCGCTCCGTGGCCGCCGGCGGGTGCCGTATTGACGTCGAGGGTTGTTACGGTCTGCGACATGACTGCTTCTCCCCGGCGCTCACTTCACCGACTTCAGATAAGCGATGAGCGCGTCCACTTCTTTGTCCTTGAGGAGCCCCTTGAACGACGGCATCACCGGCGGATAGCCGCGAACGACCTGCCCGCCGGGGTTGAACAGGCTCTCGCGGAAGTAGTTCTCGTCCGCGATGACCTTGGCCCCGTCCGCGAGCTCCTCCTCGCGGCCGAAGAGCCCCTTGAGCGACGGGCCCTGGATGCGCGTCCCGTCGAGCGAGTGGCAGGTCGCGCAGCTCCGCTTGGCGAAGAGCAGCTTGCCGAGCTCCTCGGGCGGCAGGTCGCTGTTGTTGTTGCCCTCGAGCCACTTCTCGAAGTCCGACTGCTCCAGCACCTTGACGGTCGCCAGCATGTCGGAGTGACCGGAGCCGCAGTACTCGGTGCACAGGAGCACCGTCTCCCGCGTCTCCGTCGCCTCGAACCACAGCGACGTGTACGACCCCGGGACCACGTCCTGCTTCACGCGGAACTCCGGGATGTAGAAGCTGTGGAGGATGTCCTTCGAGCTCATGATGAGCCGCACCGGGCGCCCCCGCGGCACGGCGAGCTCGTTCACCGTCGTCGTGCCGTCGGGGTAGGTGAACGTCCACATGTACATCTCGCCCGTGACGTTGATCTCGTACGACTCGGCCGGCGCCACGGAGGCGTGCACGTAGCCGCGCAAGCCCACGAAGAAGAGCGCGATCACGATGGCGAGCGGGATCAGCGTCCACACGACCTCGACCGTCGTGCTGTGATCGATGGGGCTCGTCTTGTCGCGCTCGCTGCGCCGCCGGTACTTGAGGGCGAACAGCACGACCGCCCCGGTGACCAGGATGAAGAAGATGACGGCGGTCCAGTAGGCCGCGTCCCAGCCGGCGTCGATGTGCTCAGCGAGCGTCGAGCCCTGGCGGGGCAGCCAGAAGGAGCCGAGTTCGATCGGGTTTTTCATCACCATAGTTGTGGCTCCGCCACCTTGTATCTAGGAAGCCTCGTTTACACGCGCCCTCGTGCGGGAGCGTTCAGTCCGCCAGAAGCGAATGAGCCAGAGCCCGATGAGCACGACGGTGACGACGCCTGACGCCATCATCAACCGCCTCGTCGCCAGGACGTACCCGCGGGCGTTGGGATCGTAATGGAAACAGAACAAGAGCACCCGATCCCAGGCGCTCCCGACCTGCCCGCTGCCCGCTTCGCGCAGCGCGAGGCCGAAGTTCTTCTGTGGGAAGGAGATGCCGTACAGCGTGCGCGACAGGCGCCCGTCGGGCGTGAAGACGAACGCGCCCGCCGCGTGCGCGTACTGCTCGGTCGTCTCGTCCCACCGGTAGTGGAAGCCCACCGCGTCGGCGAGCGCGCGCACCGACGCCTCGTCTCCGACGAGGAAGTCGAAGCCGTCGCCGGTGACCGGCTTGCCGTACGCCTCGATGTAGTTCGCTCGCTTCTTGCGCGCGGCCTCGGGCGTGTCGCGGGGGTCGAAGCTGACGACGAGGGCGCGGTACTCCTGGCCCGCGGTCCAGGCGCTCTCCTTCATGGCCTGGAGCACGCCGTTCAGGACCAGCGAGCACAGCATCGGGCACTCGAAATAACCGAGCACCAGGACGAGGGGCTTGTCGCCCGCCGCATATTTGGCGAGCTCGACCTCTTGCCCCGACTGGTCGCGGAGCCGGAGCTTCTGCGGGAGCAGGGCTCCCGGCCGCTCCTCGATGTCGATGCCGGCGAGCTCCGTCGGAATGGTCGTGTCCGCGGCTCGCGCGCTCCGCGCCGGGGTGACCGTGGCCACCACGAGCGCGAGAACGGCGAGCAGGGCAGACAGCGGGCGGGACATCACTGCTCCGGAGCGGGGGTCGCCGGGGCTGCGGGCTTGGGCGCCGCGCCTGCAGGCGCGGCGGGCTTCACCGCGCCGTCCGCGGGCTTTTCGGGCTTCACGGCGTCGGCGGGCTTGGCCGTCTCGGCGGGCTTCGCGGGCGTGGCCGTCTCGGCGGGCTTGGCGGCGTCCGACGGCTTCGCCGCGTCCTTGTCGCCCGGCTTCGCCGCGTCCTCGCCCTTCGACGGCTCGCCGGCGGCGGCGCCCTCGGCGGGCTTCGCCGCGCCGTCCGCGGGCTGCGCGGGCTCGGTCGTCGCGGCGGGAGCGGCCGCGGTCCTCACGCGCTTCTCCTGGTAGTCCTTCAGGGTGAGCGCGACGGCCTGATCGACCGGGATGCGGACGACGCCCTTCTTCTCGTCAGCCCACTGGTAGTGGCTGAGCCGCTCCTTCTCCCAGGCCCGCAGGCTGCGGACCCCGCTGCTCGGCGGCTCCAGCACCTTGGTCGAGATCTCCCGCTCCATCGTCGCCTTGAAGATCTCGTTGACGAAGAGCACGGTCACCACGATCGAGAGCAGCGTGGCGATCACGATCACGAAGATGAGCGAGTTGTTCGGTCGATCCACCTCGGCCTGGGCCTCGGCGTGATCGGTCGCTGTGTTGTCGGTCGCTTCGCTCATGGCCGGCTCCTTACGGGTTGTCGATCCGAGCCGCTTCGGCAAGGTGAGGGTCGTTCAGGGGATACAGCGGGCTCTTGGCCGCCTGGAGCGCGAGCATCCAGGCTCCCACGCCCAGCGGGCCGAGCAAGCCGGCGAGGTCGATCCAGCTCAGGTGCGCGCCGTGGTGATCCACGTTCGGCATGACGAGCCAGTAGAGGTCGACGTAGTGCATCACGAGGAGGAGCACCGACGCCGCGCCGAGCACGAGCGGGCTCCGCTTCGCGTGCCGCGACAGGAGGACGAGGAACGGAACGACGAAGTGCCCGAACAGCAAGGCCAGGCTCACGACCTTCCACGAGCCTTCCCAGCGGTGCTGGTAGAAGATCGTCTCCTCCGGGATGTTCGCGTACCAGATCAGGATGAACTGCGAGAACGCGATGTAGGCCCAGAAGATCGTGAAACCGAAGAGCAGCTTGCCGATGTCGTGCTGGCGCTCGACGTTGCTCACCTTGCGCAGGAGCCCCGCCTTGTGGAGCGCGATCGTGATCAGCGCGAGCGCCGAGAGGGAGCTCGTGGCCGAGCCGGCGAACACGTAGACGCCGAAGATCGTCGAGTACCAGTGCGGGTCGATGCTCATCAGCCAGTCGAACGCCGCGAACGAGATGGTCAGGGCGAAGACGATGACGGCCGGGGCCGCGCCGGCGCGCATCCTCGCGGTGGGCCGGAAATCGGCGCTCTTGTCCTGCGCGCGGGAGGTCTTGATGAACCAGAGCGCGAGGCCCGCCCACGCCGCGAGGAACACCACGGCGCGGATGTAGAAGAACGTCGGGTTCAGGTAGGGCGCCTTCTGGTGGAGCACATGATCGTTCGCCGCGTCGGGCCCCATCCAGTGATGGTAGATGTCGTGGGCGAGCACCGCGACCGGGAGGAAGAGCACGATGCAGGCGGGCAGGATGCCGCTCATCCACTCCATGTGGCGGCGCGCGGCCGCCGACCAGCGCGCGCGGGTCAGGTGCTGGATGATCACGAAGAACAGCGCGCCGAGCCCGATCGTCACGAGCCACGTGAAGCCGGTGAGGTACGAGAACGCAAAGCGCTTCGCGTCGGAGACCGCCGCCGCCGCCGAGAGCACCACGCCGACGATCGCCAGCACCATGCTCCCCGAGACGAGCCGCTTCGCGACCGCCGGATCGAGGACCTTCGCGTCCTCGGCCAGAGCACTTCCGTGGGACTTCATGGAGTTCCGCTCTCCTTCGCGATGTTGCCCCGCTGGGCCTCGGGCACGTCGTCGATGCGCGCGTGCTGGCTGTGCTGCAGCACGCGCACCCACGTGACGATCGCCCACCGGTCCTTGACCGGGATCTGCTTCCGATAGGACGGCATGTTGCGCACGCCGTTCGTGATGACGTTGAAGATCTCGCCGTCGGGCAGGCCGAGGGCCCGCTCGGACGCGAGGTCGATGGGGGGCGGGTACCCGCGCTTCACCACCATGCCCTGGCCGCTCCCGCTCTGGTCGTGGCACGGCGCACAGTAGATGTTGAAGCGATCCTGGCCGCGCCGGATCACCGCCTCATCGACGGTGATGGGCGCGAACGCCAGGAACGTCTCGCCGTCCTTGCCGGTGCGGTAGGCCTCGCTCTCGTCGAGCGCTCCCTGGGCCACCGTGCCTTCGACGATCGGCCGCATCGCCCGCCCGTCGGGGAACAGGCGGGTGCCCTCCTCGGGCTGGAACTTGGGCTGCCAGTCCATGTCTCCGAAGAGGTGGATCGGCGGATCGCTGCTCGCCTGTCCGCGGCAGCCCGCCAGGACGACGAGGAGGGGAATGCACCAGCGCTTCACGAGGAGACCTCCCGGATGCCCTGGGCGCCGAGGCGCTGGAGGAGGTTGCGCGTCTCCGTGGAATCGAACTTCGGGTCGCTCGCCTCGACGCTGATGAAGAAGGCGTCGTCGGTCGCCCGCGGGAACGAGGGGTGCGTCATGGTGGGGTGGAACAAGGTGGGCAGGCGCCCGAGCGCGAAGAGCCCGAAGAAGCACGTGAGCGCCGCGAAGAGGACCGTGAGCTCGAAGAAGATGGGGATGAAGGCCTGGTACGAGAACGACGGCTTGCCGCTGATGATGAGCGGATAGTCGTAGTACTGCGTGTACCAGGCGAGCGCGATGGCGCTGGCGAGCCCCGCCGTGCCGCCGCCGAGCACGAGCCACGGCAGCGGAGACGGCTTGAGCCCCATCGCCTTCTCCAGCCCGTGAACGGGGAACGGCGTGTGCGCGTCGAAGCGGCTGTAGCCGGCGTCCCGGAGCGCCTCGCACGCGTGGAAGATGTCCTTCGGGGTCGTGAAGTAGCCCATCACCCCGAACAGGGTCGACTCGCCGTCCGCCTCCTGCTCGGCCTTGCGCTCCTGCTTGCGCTCGATCGCGAGCGCGGCCTGACCGTGCGGCCCGCTCTCGCGGGGCTCGTCGTACTCCGCGTCGTCCTCGGGCACGTGGCCCTGCGGCTTGATGTCGGGCTGGCTGTCGCGCGCGGCGTCCTTGAGCGCTCGTGCCTCCTCGGCCGAGGCGGGCTTCCCGGAGCGCTTCTGGCGTCGAGCATCGCTGTTACGCTGCATGATGAGCCTCGTCGTTGCTGTGCGAGCCGTGAGGATCGGCCGCCGCCGTGACCCCCTTCACCTCGCTGATCGCGACCATCGGCAGGTAGCGGACGAACAGCAGGAAGAGCGTGAAGAAGAGGCCGAACGAACCGAAGAACGTCGAGATGTCCCAGATGGTCGGGCGGAAGTAGGTCCAGCTCGAGGGCAGGAAGTCGCGGTGGAGGCTCGTCACGATGATGACGAAGCGCTCGAACCACATCCCGATGTTGACCAGGATCGAGATGATGAACATCGCCGGGATGCTGGTGCGCACCTTCTTGAACCAGAAGAGCTGCGGGAAGATCACGTTGCAGCTCACCATGGTCCAGTAGGCCCAGGCGTACGGGCCGAGGATGCGGTTCCGGAAGGCGAACTGCTCGTAGCCGTTGCCGCTGTACCAGGCGATGAAGAGCTCCATCCCGTACGCGTAACCGACCATGGTGCCGGTCGCGACGATGACCTTGTTCATGTTCTCGAGGTGCCGCATCGTGATGAGCCCCTCGAGACCGAACGCCTTGCGCGCGAAGACCATCAGCGTGACGACCATCGCGAACCCGCTGAAGATGGCGCCGGCGACGAAGTACGGCGGGAAGATCGTCGTGTGCCAGCCGGGGACGATCGAGACGGCGAAGTCGAACGACACGATCGTGTGCACGCTGAGCACGAGCGGCGTCGAGAGCCCGGCGAAGATCAGGTAGGCCTTCTCGTAGTGGAGCCAGTGGCGGTGCGAGCCGCGCCAGCCGAGGCTGAGGATCCCGAAGACGATCTGCTTCGTCCGGGTCGTGGCCCGGTCGCGGATCGTGGCGAGATCGGGGATGAGCCCGACGAACCAGAAGAGGGTCGAGACCGTCGCGTACGTCGAGACGGCGAACACGTCCCAGAGCAGCGGGCTCTTGAAGTTCGGCCAGAGGCTCATCTGGTTCGGGATCGGGAACAGCCAGTGGGCGAACCAGATCCGGCCCAGGTGGGCCACCGGGTAGATGGCGGCGCACGCGACCGCGAAGATCGTCATCGCCTCCGCGGCGCGGTTGATGCTCGTCCTCCACTTCTGGCGGAAGAGGAAGAGGATGGCGCTGATCAGCGTGCCGGCGTGGCCGATACCGACCCAGAACACGAAGCCGGTGATGTCCCACGCCCAGTTGACCGTGGTGTTCAGCCCCCAGATACCGATACCGGTCCCGACGAGGTGAACGAGCGAGCCGGCGAGGATGAAGAGGATGCTGATGGCAAGGCACAGCAGGACGAGCCACCCGGGGGGGCGCTTGCTGAGGACGATGCCCGCGACTTTGTCGGTGAGAGAGCGGAAGTCGTCCTTCCCCTGCACGAGCGGCGCCTCGTCCAAGAGGGCGGCGCGGTCCGAGAGCCGGGGGTGATCGACCTGGAGGGGTGCTGTGGCGCTCATGCGTCGGCGAGCTCCGGGTTCTTGTTGCGGATCTTGGCGAGGTACGTGACCCGCGGCTTGGTGTTGATCTCGTCCAGCAATCGGTAACCGCGCGGGCTAGCGGCCGCCGCGGCCACCTGGCTCTTGGGGTCGTCGAGGTCGCCGAAGACGATGGCCTGCGTCGGGCAAGCGCCCTGGCACGCGGTCACGATCTCGCCGTCCTTGATGTGCTCCCGCCCCTCTCGCTTGGCGTCGATCTTGGCGTGGTTGATCCGCTGCACGCAGAAGGTGCACTTCTCCATGACGCCCCGCGATCGGACGGTGACGTTGGGGTTGAACTGCATCTTCCGCTCCTCCGAGTCCGGCTGGCCGTACTCGAGGAAGTTGAAGCGACGGACCTTGTAAGGGCAGTTGTTGGCGCAGTACTTCGTGCCGACGCACCGGTTGTACGCCATGTCGTTCAGCCCCTCGGGGCTGTGCGTCGTGGCGGCGACCGGGCAGACCTGCTCGCACGGCGCGTTCTCGCAGTGCTGGCAGGGGAGCGGCTGCGAGATGCTCTCCGGCTCGTTCGGGTCCGTGCCCTGGAAGTAGCGGTCGATCCGGAGCCAGTGCATCTCGCGGGTCTGCCGCACGCCGTCGGCGCCGACGACCGGGATGTTGTTCTCGGCCTGGCAGGCGACGACGCACGCGTTGCAGCCGAGGCAGGCGTTGAGGTCGATGGTCATGCCCCAGGCGTGCCCCTGCCGCCGGTTCGGCTCCTTGAACAGGCTGAGGAGCGGCGGCACGTGGACCTGCTTCTGGGCGAACGCCGCGTCCTTCTGGAACTCGGCGAGCGTCCCCTCCCGCGCGAGCGGGCGGCCCTCCATCACGAAGTGCTCCTGGGTGCGCGCGAGCTCGACGACCTCGCCGGTCTTCTCGAGCGAGAAGCCGCCGGCGAGCTCGAAGGCGTCGCTCTTCCGCAGCGGGGTCGTGTCGACGCCGACGCCATGGCCGACCCGGAGCTTCGCGCGCCGCCCCTGGCCGACGGTGATGCCCACCGAGTCGTCCGCCTGCCCCGGCGCGACGAGGACGGGGATCCGCACCGACGCGCCGCTGCCGGTCAGCGTCACGACGTCGCCGTCCTTCAGGCCGAGCCGCGCCGCCGTCGAGGGCGAGAGGTTCGCGGCGCTGCCCCAGGTGAGCTTCGTCATCGGGTCGGGCAGCTCCTGGAGCCACCCGTTGTTCGCGAACCGGCCGTCCCACGCGTGCACGTCGGGCCGGAAGGTCACCTCCAGGCCCTCGCCCACGGCGGGCGCGAACGCGCGCAGCGCCTCGATCGCGCCCTGCGCCGCGGCGGCCACCTGCTCGTCCGCGAACTGACTCCCCGCGACGAGCCCGTCGTGCAGCGCGCGGCGGAAGTCGTCCTCGGTGCGCTTCGCGCCCTCGGCGGTCAGCCAGGTCGCCCGCACCAGGTCGTACGCCGTCCGCGAGCCGCCGAGCAGGAGCTCGATGACCTCGGCGTCGGTCCTGCCGCCGAAGAGCGGCGCGATGAGCGGCTGCGCGATGCTGGCCGTCCCGTCCTCCGCCCGCACGTCGCTCCACGACTCCAGCGGGTGGGCGCGGTTCAGGTGCCATTTGGTGCGCTCGCTCGTCTCGTCGACGTGCGTCGAGACGTGCACGCTCGCGGGCACCTTGGCGAGCGCGTCGGCGAAGCGCGCGTCCGCGGGCGCGTCGAAGGCCGGGTTGCCGCCCAGGACGATCAGCGTCTCGACCTCGCCCTTCTCGATGGAGCGCGCGAGCTCGACGAGCGCCTCGGGGCCCTCGCGCGAGTCGTCGAAGGGCGCGACGAGCCGGACCGCCTTGCCCGTGTTGTCGAGCGCGAGGTTGATGAGGTGCACGAGCCCGTGGACCTCCTTCGGCAGCGAGCGCCCGGCCACGACCGCGCCCTGGCCGCGGTTGGCGGCGAGGTCGGCGGCGATGGCGGCGACGTGCCGGGTCGCCTTGGCGTCGAGCCCTTCCGATTTGCCCTCGAGCGCGCTGAGCAGCTGCGGGTCGAGCGCGACCCCGCGCTTGCCGAGCTCGGTCGCGAGGGCGAAGACGAAGGCGGGGATCTTGCGGCTCTGGATGCGGAGCCGGTGATCCGCGGCCGCGCCGGTGATCGTGAAGGTGCTCTCGACGGCGTAGAGGCGGTTCATCGCCTTCGGGTCCTTGTCGACCGCGCGGCCCGCCGTGAACGCGCGCCCCTGCTTGAGCGGGCTGCCGTCGGAGGCGAACAGGTCGGCGTCGAGCGCGACGATCACGCGCGCCTTCGTCAGGTCGAGCGTCGTCTCGAGCGGCTTGCCGAACGCGAGCCGCGCGCCCTCACGCGCGGCGTCGCGCGAGAAGGGCTCGTACCGGACGACGCGCGCCTCGGGCAGCGTCTTGCGGAGATCGGCGAGGCGCGCGGCCAGCGTCGGCGACCGGTGCGCCTCGGTCAGGATCGTGAGCCCCTTGCCGCCGCGGCCGCGGAGCTTGTCGCCCTCGGTGCGGAGGAACGCCGCGGCGTCGTCCCAGGACTTTTCGTTCGCGCCCTCGCGCGGCGACTTGCTGCGATCGGGATCGTAGAGGTCGAGGACCGCGGCCTGGGTATAGAGGGTGGTCCCGCCGAGGCTCTCCGGGTGCTTCGGGTTGCCCTCGATCTTGGTGGGCCGCCCCTCGTGGCTCTCGACGATGACGCCGAAGGCCGTGCCCATCATCGGGAGCGCCGTCGCGAAGAACAGCGGCTTGCCCGGGATGACCTCCTCCGGGGACCGCGAGTACGGAAGGATCTGCTCGACAGGCCGGCGGCAGCCCACGAGGCCGCCGAGCGCGAGCGACGCGCCCATGAGGCTCAGGAACGTGCGCCGCCCGACGCCCTCCGGCGGCTCGAACGCGGCCGGCGGGAACTCGCGCCCGAGCGCGTCGACGAAGTCGGGCGAGCCGGAGAGCTCGTCCAAGCTGCGCCAGTAGGTCTTTCCGGAGAGGTCCTGGGCGAGGGGGAGGGGAGTTCGTTTACTCATCGGTGGCACCCCGAGCAGTGGAGCGGCGCCTGCACCTGCCGCCCGGAGGAAGTGACCGCTGGCACGCGATCTTGGTAAGGCTCGTGGCTCGCGGGGATGCCGGCGCCCGCCATGGCGGCCGTCGCGGGCGCCATATCCATCTTGGTGACGTCGGCGGGATTGCGGAGGTTGGGACCTGGATCGCGGTGGCAGTCCAGACACCATCCCATGGTGAGCGGCTGGACCTGCCGGACCTTGTGCATCTGGTCCACGCGTCCGTGGCAGCTCACGCAGCCGACCCCTGCGGCCAGGTGGGCCGAGTGGTCGAAATAGGCGTAGTCCGGAAGGTTGTGGACGCGCACCCAGGGAATGGGTTGATCCGTCGCCCAGCTCTCCTGCACGAGGAGGAGCTTTTCGCTGTCCCGCCGCACCTTGGCATGACAGTTCATGCACGTCTCGGTGGGGGGAACTGCGGCGAAGCTGGATACCTCTACTGTGCTGTGACAGTAGCGGCAGTCGATGCCGAGGTCGCCGGCGTGCAGCTTGTGGGAATAGTCAACCGGTTGATCCGGCTGATACCCGACCTCGAGATGTTTGTTGGTACCGTAGTACCAGAATCCGCCGATCACAGCGGCGCCGAGGGGCAGAACTCCGAAGAGCAGCCCCAGCGGAACCACTTTGTTGGCCCATCGTGGGAACAGGAACCGAGCCATAGGGTTGTGGTGGGCGTCGGAGGGACGCGCGGGCGCAGTTATGGCTTGCTGGCGGGGTGCGACAAGACGGCAAAGTGCCGCGTGACTGCGGCAGATTGCCGCTGTGGGTAATTGAGGCTCCACGCCGCGGCAGGTCGCCGCGGGGGCGCGGCAAGTTGCCGCGGGCGCAGGCGTCCGTCCTTACGACACGGGGGCGAACTGGATGCGACGCCGGATCGAAAAATTCTCGAAACGTCGACGCCGGCCGGAGAACGCCCCGGGGAAGCCGGTGCGAGCCAGGGGAAGGGGGGGCTGGCGAGCGAGGGGCCGCCGACCGCGCCGAGGCCGCCTGCCCGGGGGGAGCTCAGAACACCGGCGTGAACGTGCGTGGGGCCTTCTTCTTCCGGAGGCAGCGGGTCGCCCTGCTCATGTAGCAGACGGTGAACGCTCGCCTCGGCTGGCCGCTCCGGTTCACGGCGGAGCAATGCCAGAGGTAGTTGTGGATCAGCAGGGCCTCGCCCGCGCGCGCCGGCAGCGCGATCTTGCGGGCGTCCGCGTCGGCCGCGCGCACGCGGTCGCTCGGAACGACGCCGCCGAGCGGCGTCGCGAGCCCGTCGATGTGGCTGCCTTCCAGCACCTCCACGCAGCCGCCGTCGGCGGGGGCGTCGTCGAGCGCGGTCCAGATCTGCAGCTCGGGGTCGCGATCCAGCCCCCAGTAGCTGCCGCCGTCCTGGTGCCAGGGCAGCGGCGTCCCTCCGGACGCGGCCTTGTTGAAGAGCACGGCCCGGTAGATGGAGACCTCTCCGCCGATGATCGCGCGCGCGATCCGCTCGAAGAGCGCGTTCTCGATCCAGGCGAGGAACAGCGGGTCCTTCTCGAGCTTCTCGAGCTTCCGGTACGACGTGCTCGGCCCCTGGTAGCCCTTGCCGTACGGCAGATCCTCGTAGCGGCCCGACGCCGCGTCGTGCTGGAAGAAGAGCCCGGGGTACGTGACGCGCCCGAGCATCAGGTCATCCGAGCGCGCGCGCAGCGCCGCGAGCCCCGCGTCGGTCATCACGCGCCCGAGGCGGGCGTGGCCGCGGGCGGCGTAGTCGGCCAGGGGGCCCGCGAGATCGAGGTCCCTGGCCCCGGGCAGCAGGAGCTCGATCATCGCGCGTAGCTCGCGTCGGTGCCCAGGTGATCGCGGTAGAGCGCGTCCATGCGCCGCGCCGCCTCCTCCGAGAGCGGGCGCCCGACGGCGTCGGCCGCCGCGTCGAGGTGCTCTGCCCGGACCGGGCCGACCAGGATGGAATCGACGACGTCCCGCCCCGCGAGCCAGGCGTACGACAGCGAGAGCAGGCTCATTCCTTCGTCCGCCGCCACCGCGGCGTAGCCGGCCGCGAGGTCGAACATGCGCCTGCTCCAGTACCGGCGCTGGTAGACGCCGTTGCGCTCGAAGCGCGAGCCCGCCTGCGTCGCCTCCGGCCCCGCGTGCCGCCCCGTCAAGAGCCCGCCGGCGAGCGGGTTGTACACCGCGGTGGCCAGCGCGTACCGCCGCGCGAAGGCGGCGTACTCGACGTCGAGCTGGCGGATCAGCGCGTTGTAGAGCACCTGAGAGGCGGCGGGGCGCGGCTTCCCGACGGCGTCGCGGCGCGCGATGATCTCCAGGATCTGCCACGACGCGAAGTTGCTGACCCCGTACTGCAGGATCTTCCCCTGCTCGAGCAGGGCGTCGATCGCCGACAGCGTCTCCTCGATGGGCGTCTCCGGGTCCGGCGCGTGGAGATAGCAGACGTCGACGCGGTCGGTGCCGAGGCGCGCGAGGCTCTCTTCGACGGCGCGGATCACGCGCTCGCGCCCGAGGCCCTCGGGCCTGCCCCCGACGCGGCGCAGGCCGACCTTGGTGGCGATCTGCGCCTCGGCCCGGCGGCCCCGGAGCGCCCGGCCGAGGATCCGCTCGGACGCGCCGTCCTGGTAGAGGTTCGCCGTGTCGAACGCGGTGATCCCTCGCTCGAGCGCGCGCAGGGTGATGCGCTCGGCCTCCTCGAGCGGCGTGCGGCCGCCGAAGTTCATCGTGCCGACGAGGATCGCGGGCGGCGCGCCCGGGCGCCGCTTCGCCGTCATCTCCCCCTTCACGCCGTCAGCCCTCATGCCGTCAGCCTTCACGTCAGGCGCCACGCGCTGCTCCTCACGCCCGCGCGACGAGGAGCGCGAGCACGTACACGATCAGCCACACGAGCCACAGGGTGCTCGTCCGCCGCCACCCCAGCCGGAAGCCGTACATCGGCGCGAGCGGCGGCACCACCAGCGCGACGAGCCCGCGCCAGCGCGGCTGGCTCCGGAGCGCGAGCCGCGCGGCCAGCGCGACGTGGGTGGTCACCCAGGCGGCGAACGAAAGGACGAGCGTCGCGGTCGCCGCGATATCCTTCACGGGGCGAAGCCTAGCGTCGCCGGCGGGCTCCGCCTCTGGAAAACGGCGACCCTGGGCAGCGCGGCGACCTCCCGGCGCGGCCCGAGCCCCCGCTCTGTCGCGCTACCAAATCCGGGCTAAGCTTGGCCCGTGCCTCTGCGCAACATGCCGTGGTTTCGTCCGGATTCCTTCCTCACAGCGCGCGCCGCCCCGCTCGCGACCCGCAGCGCGAGGGCGATCGCGGGCGCCGCCCGCGCCTTCGTCGATCGCGACGGCCGCCTCATCCCCCTGAGCCTGCTCGCCGGCGCGGCGTGCAGCGTCGCCGTCGGCGTCGGCGCGGCCCAGGCGATCTCCGCTCCGCCCGATACGTTGCCGCTCTCCGAGGTGAAGCCGGGCATGAAGGGGTACGGCCTCACCGTCTTCTCCGGCACCACGCCCGAGAAGTTCGACGTCGAGGTCATCTCGACGCTCCGCAATTTCCGGCCGAACCAGGACCTCGTCCTCGTCAAGACGCAGCACCCGCGCCTCGAGGTCGCGCGCACCGTGGCGGGGATGAGCGGCAGCCCGATCTACCTGAACGGCAAGATGATCGGCGCCTACGCGTACGGCTGGCTCTTCGGCGCGGAGGCGATCGCCGGCGTCACCCCGATCAAGTCGATGCTCGACGAGCTCGCGCGGCCGCTCCCGCGCGGGATCGCCCCGAAGGTCGGCGGCCCGCTGCCCGCCCCGGTGAGCCGCGCCGGTGGCGCGACGCCGCCGCCGCGCGCCGCCGCGCCGGCCCGCCTGCACGGGAGCCGCGGCTTCCTGGGGGCCGTCGACGCCTACGACCTCGCCGGCCACGCCAGCCAGATCGCCGCGCGCGTCGCGCCGTCGCTCGCCCCGCCCGAGTCGACGGGCCTCGCGCGCGCCTCGACGCCGGTGATGCTCGGCGGGCTCGGCGGGACGTCGCTGCGCATCGCGAGCGATCTGCTCGGCCCCATGGGGCTCGATCCGATGCAGGCCGGCGGCGGCTCGTCCGCGAGCCCGGAGCCGGGCGCGCCGACCAGGTACGTCGACGGGGGGGCGATCGGCGTCGAGCTCGTGCGCGGCGACATCTCCGCGATGGGCATCGGCACGGTCACGCGCGTGTCGGGCGACAAGCTCGTCGCGTTCGGCCACCCGATGATGAACGGCGGCGTCACGAACCTCCCCGCCGCGATCGCGCGGGTCCACTGGATCCTCGCGAGCCAGAACCGGAGCTTCAAGATCGGCGAGGCGGTGCGGCCCCTGGGCACGCTGGTGAACGATCGGCAGGCCGCGATCGTCGTCGACAGCTCGGCGAAGGCGCCGGTCTTCCCGATGCGCGTCCAGATCGACGGCGTGGAGGGCGCGCCGCACCCGACGTGGAACGTCGAGGTCGCGCACGATCAGTTCCTCGCGCCCGCCTTCGTCTCGATGGCCGTCGGCAACGCCGTCGAGGCGACGACGGCCGAGCGGCGGGACATGACCTGGCGGGCGGTGAGCCAGGTGAAGATCGGGCGCTACGGCACCATCTCGCTGGTCGATTTCGGCGCCGGCAACGGCACCCCGCTCAGCAGCGACGATTTCGTCCGCAGCCGACTCGTCCGGGCGATGGGGGCCCTGCTCAACAACCCCTGGGAGGACGTCTCGATCGAGCGCGTCGACACCCGCGTGAAGGTCACCTTCGATCGCGAGGTCGTGCTGCTGCGCGGCGCGAAGGTGCTCGAGCCGGAGATCGAGGCGGGCGCGCCCGCGCGGATCCGCCTGGATCTCCAGCCCCACCAGGGCCTCGTCGAGTCGCGCGTCATCGAGGTGCCGGTGCCGCGCGAGCTCGCCGGCGGCCGGGTGGACATCGATCTCGCGCCCGGCTACGAGGTGGAGCGCCCGATGGCGACCCCGAACAACGTCGCAGAGCTCGTGGCGATGCTGCCGAGCCAGACCCACGACGCGGAGAGCGTCGTCGCGACGTTCCGGCTCCGGGAGAACGGCGCGGCGTACCGCGGCAAGGTCGCCTCGCGGCTCCCCCCGGGCGCGATGGACACGCTGCGCCCGAGCTCCGCGTCCGACGCGCCCGAGACCTTCGGCGCGCAGGTGCAGGTGCCGGTGTCCCTCAAGCGCTTCCTCGTCGGGAAAGACTCCGTGAGCGTCACGGTCCGGCCTATCCTCCGCTGAGCCCGCCGGTCTCCCGCCTCCCTCTCTTTCCTGATCCCCCTCTCCCTGACCCCCTCCATCTTGCGACCCATGAGCACAGAGCGCTCTTCTGCCCATTCCCGATCGCCTCACCCTCGCGCCGTCCCCTCTCCGCGCAGGCTCCTCGCCGCCGCCGCCGCCGCCGTGGGGCTCGTGGCGCTGCCGGCCCACGCGGTGGGCACACGCAGCTTCGAGCTCCGATCGCTCGAGGACCTGAAGGGCGGGGATCTCACCGGCGTCAGCGTGGACTCGAACGGCGCCGTGCGCGCCGGGCTGACGCTCGGCGCGACGCCGCTGCCGGACGCGACGTCCATCTGGAGCTCCGTGGTGCTGCCGGACGGGACGGTGCTGCTCGGCACCGGCAACGAGGGGAAGATCTACAGCGTCTCGGGCGGCCGGGTCGCGCTCGTGGCCACGACCGGGCAGATGGCGGTCAGCGCGCTCGCGCTCGCGGAAGGCGGCGACGTCATCGCGGGGACCTTCCCCGAGGGCAAGCTCTTCCGCCTGCCGCGCGGCGCCGGCAACGGCGGTCCGGCGAAGGTCTTCGCCGAGCTCCCCGACACCGAGGACGTGTGGGGCCTCGCGTACGATCCCCGGGCGAAGGCGCTCTACGCGGCGACCGGCTCGGGGGGGAAGCTGTTCCGCGTCGACGCCGCGGGCAAGGCCCAGGTGTACTTCGACAGCGACGAGCCGCACCTCATGTGCGTCGCCGTCGGGGACGACGGCGCCGTCTACGCCGGCTCGAACGGCAAGGCGCTCCTCTACAAAGTCACGGCGCCCGGGCGCGCGACCGTGCTCTACGACTTCGACGCCGACGACGTGAAGGCCATCGCGATCGCGCCGGGCGCGAAGGGCGGCGCGATCTACGCGATCGCCAACAAGTACGCCGAGGCGTTCGCCCCCCCGAAGCGCAACCGGAGCGGGCCGCCGTCGCCGCAGCCGGCGCGCGCGCCGAAGCCCGGCAAGGGCGTGCTCATGCGCTTCGATCGGAGCGGCGTCGCCGAGAAGATGATGAGCGACGACGACACCCACTACGTCTCGCTCGGCCTCGGCGACGACTTCACGCCGTACGTCGGGACCGGCGCGGAAGGCCAGCTCTACACCGTGAGCGACAACCACGTCGCGCGGCTCGTCGCCGACACCGACGAGCGCCAGGTCGGCGCCTTCATGATGGCCGGGCGGCGCAGGTTCGTCGCGACCACCGACCCCGCGGTCTTCCACGAGGTGAAGGGCGTCGGCGGCGCCGACGCGGTGTGGACGAGCAAGGTGCTCGACGCCGGGCTGCGGGCCACGTTCGGGCGCCTTTCGTGGCGCTCCGACGGCGCGCTGGAGCTCGAGACCCGGAGCGGAAACACCGACGCGCCGGACGGCACCTGGAGCCCGTGGTCCACGGCGCTCGCCGCGCCGGGCGACGTGAAGAGCCCGCCGGCGCGCTTCGCGCAGATCCGCGCGCGCTGGCGCCGCGATCCGGGCGCGGTGCTCCGCGAGGTGAAGCTCTCGTTCGTCACCGACAACGCCCGCGCCGTGGTCACGTCGATCGAGGCCGCGCCGAAGGGGCAGACGAAGCCCTCTCGCTCGAGCCTCCCGCCATCGGGCGGGGAGGCGCCGAAGCCCGTGAGCGCGCTCCAGCTGACATGGAAGGTCGACAATCCAGACCAGGACGACCTCCGCTACCGCCTCTCCTACCGGATGGAGGGGCAGTCGACCTGGCGCAGCCTGCTGAAGCCGGGCGAGAAGGTGACGCGCGCCGAGCACGTATGGGACACGACCGCGCTTCCCGAAGGCGAGTACCGCATCCTCGTCGAGGCGAGCGACGAGCTGGCGAACCCGCCCGAGCGCACGCTGCGCCACAGCCTCGAGTCCGGCACCGTCCTCGTCGACAGCACGCCGCCGGTGTTCCGGGCGCTCGCGCTGCAGGGGCGCCGGCTCACGGGCGAGGTCGCGGACGGCCTCGGTCCGGTCGCGCGCGTCGAGGTCTCGATCGCGGGCCTGGAGGAGTGGCGGCCCATCTTCCCGAGCGACGGCGTCTTCGACGAGGCCGTCGAGCCGTTCGAGGCGGATCTCGGCGCGATCGTGCCGCCGGGCGCGCACCTGCTCGCGGTGCGCGCCTACGACAGCGCGGGCAACGTGGTCACCCGCGACATCGAGGCGCGGTAGGCGCCGTCACACCCCTCGCGCGGGGCCCGGCGCGCGGCGCGACACGGGCGTCATGCTTGCGCCAGGGATGCCCGCTGGCGAGGTGCCCCCGTGCGCGCGGCGCACAGGGCGGCGTCCTCACCCCAGCGCACAGGGCGGCGTCCTCACCCAGGTTGCGCTCGGCGCCCTGGCGACGACACACGGAATCGGCACATTCTGTGAATGCAGGAGGCGACATGATACGCTCATTCCGCTTGTGCTTTTCTGGTGGTCCTGGAATGAGCTCACACCACGCCCGTCTGCTTTCTGGCCTCATGGCGACCTGGGTTTTCGCGCTCTCCGCGTGCTCGGTGGACGACGCCTCGGCGGGTGGGTACGAAGACGGCGGGGCGGCGTTCGGGAGTGGGGGAGGCGTGGGCGAGTCGACCCAATCGGGCGGCAGCCCACCGCCCGCGAGCGGCAGCGCCAGCGGCAACGGTGGTGCCGGCGGCGTCGTGAACGAGGACCTCAACATCCCGGCCGCTCCGGAGGCGCAGGACCCCTACACCCGCTTCGCTTACCTGTGCGGCGATGGCTGCACCCCAGGCGGGGAGCCGGCCGAGTGCTCGTCGGACGGCGACGCGGGCACAGGGACGGGGCTCCCTGCCGCGCAGACGCTGCACTGCCAGCTCGTGCTCGACGACGGTGATGCGATCCCGAGCTGCCAGCCGGCGGGCCGCTTCGAGGCAGGTGGCCCTTGTCACAGCGCCGCCGATTGCGCGGCTGGCCTGGGGTGCGTGGCAGCCGACGGGGAGGGCGGCGTGTGCCGGCAGTACTGCTGTGGTCACGTCGAGAGCTGCGCGGCGGGGACGTACTGCGACGAGCGGCCGATGGCCGAGTCGGTCGTCGAGGCGAGCGCGAGGGCTCCGGTCCCGATACCCGTCTGTGTTCCCGCGACGAACTGCGAGCTCTTGAACGACAGCGTGTGCCCGACGGGCCTCACCTGCACGATCGTCCGCGAGGATGGGACGACGAGCTGCGTGGTGCCCGGCGAGGGGCGGGCCGACGAGCGTTGCCCGTGCGCGCCCGGCTTCGTGTGCTCGATGCTGACGGACCAGTGCAAGCAGCTCTGCCGGATCGACAGCAGGGCGCCCGAGTGCGGCGCAGGCGCCAAGTGCCAGGGCGGCAGCGCGATCTACCCCGCCGGGTTCGGCGTGTGCGTGAGCACGTCGTAGCCGCCGCCCGCCGCGTCGCTCCGTTAAGAAGTGTTGTCGAGCCCGGCTCCGGCGCGGAACGGAGCGGCGGGCGCGCGCCGCCGTGGTCATGCTGGACGCGTGCAGCGGCCTCTCCTCTCCTTCGTCGTCTTCATCGCTGTCTTCAGCGCCATCGTGGCAGGCGTCCACTACTACCTCTGGCAGCGCCTGATCCGCGCGCCCGAGCTCGGCCCGCTCTGGCACCGCGCCGGCAGCGTGGCCCTCGTGGTGCTCGCCTCGCTGGTGCCCCTCGGCCTCTTGCTCACCCGCGCGCTGCCCCGGCACATCGCCGGCGTCGTCGCGGGCATCGTCTACACGTGGGTCGGGCTCGCCGTCCTGCTCTTCTTCCTCCTGCTGACCTCCGAGTTCGTCCGCCTCGGCGCCCACGGCGTCACCGCGCTCCTGAACCAGCCGCTCGACGGCGAGCGCCGCACCTTCCTCTCGCGCGCCCTCGCGGGCGCGGCCGGGGCGCTCGCCATGGGCTTCGGCGTCGCCGGCGCCGCGAGCGCCCTCGGCGAGGTCGCCGTCCGCCCGGTGCGCGTCCGCCTGCGCCGCCTCCCCGCGGCCATGTCGGGCTTTCGCGTGGTTCAGCTGACCGACCTCCACATCGGCCCGACGATCGGCCGGGCCTGGCTCGAGCGCGTCGTCGCGCGCGTGAACGCGCTCGATCCGGACCTCATCGCGATCACGGGCGATCTCGTCGACGGCTCCGTGGAAGAGCTCCGCGAGCACACCGCGCCGCTCGCCGATCTGCGCGCCAAGCACGGGGTCTTCTTCGTGACGGGCAACCATGAGTACTACTCCGGCGCCGAGGCGTGGATCGCGGAGCTCCGCCGGCTCGGCGTGACGGTGCTGCGCAACGAGCGGGTCTCGATCGGCGACGGCGAGCACGGCTTCGACCTGGCCGGCGTGGACGACTGGAGCTCCCGCGGCATGGGCCGCGGCCACGGCCCCGACCTCGCGCGCGCGCTCGCGGGGCGGGACCCTTCTCGCGAGCTCGTGCTGCTCGCGCACCAGCCCAAGCAGATCCTGGAGGCCGCGGAGCGGGGCGTGGGCCTGCAGCTCAGCGGCCACACCCACGGTGGTCAGATCTTCCCGTGGAACTTCTTCGTGCGGCTCGACCAGCCCTACGTTGCCGGGCTGTCCTCGCACGGCGAGAGCCAGATCTACGTGAGCCGCGGCACGGGCTACTGGGGGCCGCCGATGCGCGTCGGCGCGCCGTCCGAGATCTCGCTGATCGAGCTCGAAGGCGCCGCCGCGGCGGAGGCCGTGGCGTGACCCGACCGGGCGCTCACGGGAGCGGGTTCGCCGGGTCTCTCTTGCAGTTGATGACCGGCGCCGGGTAGCTGCTCGGATCGGCGATTCGCTCCATGGCGAAGGCAGAGCCCTTGAGATTCAGGGGGAGCGGCCTCGCCGTCGTGCCGGTGACAATGCCACAGATGAAGTCGGCGGGCGCGCAGAGGGAGCCGCCGGTCAGCGTGATGGTGGCCTCGAGCTCGCTGCCGGAGATGGGGTTGGCGTCGCCCGGCACGACGAGCGTGGGCAGCTGCGCGGTGAACGTCCCATCGGCGGACAGCTCGAAGGGACCCACGTCGAACGGCTCGCCCGTGGGCGTCTTGCGATCGGCGGCCACGAGCGGCTGGAAGGTCAGCGAGAAGCTCAGGCCGCCGTCGCTGGCCTGGGTGGTCAGGCTGGCCACGAAGAGGATAGGGGCCCGCGGGTTGAGATAGGCCGAGAGGCTGAAGAGGAAATCGCCATCGACGGCGCCCGCTTCCGGCAGGCAGTTGTCCCCGCCGCCTCCAGCGCCGCCACCACCACCCTCGCCGCTGCTCTGGTCTTCGCGGATCGTCGTATCGCGAGCTTCGAAGTCATCGTATCTGCCTGCCGGGTCGGCGCAGCCGATGAGGAGCGCCGTGGTGGTGAAGGCAGCTGAGGCGAGCGTTGTCCGGATGGTGCGGGAGAAAAGCATTTGACACCGTGCGAAAGGTGACATTTGACTTGATCGGGTAGAACCTTCCCCGACGTGGCAGGTGTTGCAACCCTACCATGCAGGGTCCGCCGCAGGCGCCGCATTCCTCCGCCTCAGAATCGAGAACACCGGATATGTCCATCAACCGTCCCTGTTTCGCGATCTCCGTCGGCCTCCTCGGCGGTCTCGCCTGGACCGGATCCGCGCTCGCCGGCGGGTTCGCGACCGCGCGGTTTGGCGGCGAGCACGGCAACCCGATCACGAGCAATCCGACCGCGGTCTACTACAACCCCGCAGGCCTCGCCGAGAGCGAGGGGATTCATCTGTTCCTGGACGGAAACATCGCGCTGCGCGCCGCGTCCTACACGCACTCGGCGGCGGCGACCGATGACGTGACGGTGCCGGGGGCGAACACGGGGGCGGCGAGCCTGTTCAACGTGGCTGCCTCGCCGATGCTCGGCGCGTCGGCCAGGCTCGGCGATCTGGCGCTGGGCGCCGGCGTCTATGTGCCCTTCGGCGGCGCCGCGTCCTGGGACACGAACGCGGCGTTCGAGGGCAATCGCGAGCTCGCCGGGCCGGTGGACGGCGTGCAGCGCTGGCACTCCATCGAGTCTTCGCTCCAGGCGATGTTCTTCACCCTCGCCGCCGCCTACGAGATCCCGGCGCTCCGCCTCAGCCTCGGCCTCTCCGGCAACCTGATTCGAACCCAGGTGAACACCGTGCGCGCCCGCAACGCCTCCGGCGACAACCTCCTTGCGACCGAGGGGCGCTCGCTGCTCGAGGTGAGCGGCTTCCACGCGAGCTTCGGCGTCGGCGCGCTGGTCGAGGCGGTGCCGGAGCAGCTCTGGATCGGCGCGTCGTACCAGTCGCGGCCGAACGTCACGGGGGGAGAGTCGCTCGAGGGCACGCTCACCAACCGCTTCAGCGGCGTGTCGAGCTCCCCGAGCGACGTGGAGCTGCACCAGGGCCTGCCGGACATCGTGCGGCTCGGCGCCCGCTTCGTCCCGGCGGAGCGCTTCGAGATCCGGCTCTTCGGCGACTGGACGCGGTGGAGCTCGATGGAAAACCAGTGCCTCACCCAGGTCGGCGCGGCGTGCGAGATCGACCGCGACGGCTTCGCCGGAGAGGGCGCCCGCGTGGTGCAGAACATCCCTCGCCGCTGGAACGACACGTTCGGCGTGCGGGCAGGCTGGAGCCACTGGCCGCGGCCTGCGATCGAGGTCTTCGGCGGCGTCGGGTACGACTCCAACGCGGTTCCGGACGAGACCCTGGATCCATCGGGCGTCGATTTCCACGACGTCTCGTTCGCCCTCGGCGGGCGCTTCCATGTCGCGAAGCAGCTGCACCTCGCCGCGTCGTATACCCACCTGTTCTACGTCAGCCGCGACACCACGGGGGACAGCATCACCGCCGGCCTGCACCCCAACTCGAGGGCTCCCGACTCCGGCGGGCACTACGCGCAGAGCATCGGGGTGATCAACCTCAACGTCGATGTCGCCTTCTGAGCGCGGAACCTGAGCGCGGCGCCCGAGCGCGAGCCCGCGTCACGGCGGGGCCGCCGCGCCGCGGCGAGGCGCCTCAGGGGGTGCCTCGCCGGGTCCGGCGGAGCAGGCTGAAGATGCGAGCGCCCAGCTCGGGGGCGCGGAATGGCTTCACCATGTAGTCGTCGGCGCCGCTGGCGAAGGCCTCGACCATGTCCTGCGAGGAGGCGTGCGCCGTCAGGAAGAGGACCGGAAGATCGCGGAGCCCGGGCTCCTGCCGCAGCGTCCGGCACAGGTCGATGCCGGTCATCTTCGGGAGGTTCCAGTCGAGGACCACGAGGTGAAACGGTGCGCCGCGGACCTGCGCCAGCGCCTCTTCCGCGCTGGCGACGGCGACGACGGCGAGCTCGACCGCCTCGAGCATCGCCGACAGGAGCTCGCGGATGTGGGGGTCGTCGTCGACAACGAGGACCCGCGAGCCTTTGCCCTTCAGCCGAGGCGGCGCAGGGGGCGTCGGCGCCCGGCCCGCCGGGCCGGCGCCCTGGACGCCGGATGACGCGGCGGGCCCGGCCCCGTCCGCGGCGCGGAGGAGCGCCGCGGCGTCGGTGTCGGGCACGGATCCGGGGCGGGGCGCCTCCGTCCGCGCGAAGTGGGCGAGGCGATGCCAGTCGCGCGGCTCGAACGTGAGCCGCGCCCCCTCCGGTGAGACCGACGCGCACGCCGCGGCCGACGTCGCGCGGCGGTTTTCGCCCAGCTCGAAGATGGCGAGCACCCACTCGCCATCGGCCACGACCTCCCCCGCGGGCAGTCCGAGCTCGAGGTCACGCTCCTCCGGATCGCACACGATTTGCTCGAACTGCTGCAGATCCGGGAAGCGGTAGAGGACGCTCCGCACCTCTTGACGCTACACCCGCGCTAGCATCTCGCAAGGGGTCCGACTAAGCTCGCGCCGCGATGTCATTCCTGCGCTGGATGCCGCCGCTCCTCGCGTTGCCGTTGCTCGCGATCGGCGCCACGGGCTGTCCTGGGAACCCTAGCTCGAACGAGCCCAAACCGGCCGCGAACCCGGAGGTGTCGGTCTCGCTGCCGGGCGTGGACACCTCCTCGCTGACTCCCCGCGAGCGCCGGGAGTGGGGGGCACAGGTCTCCGAGCTCCTCTCCCCTTGCCCGGACACGCCGGTGAGCATCGCGCAGTGCGTGAAGGAGCAGCGCCCGTGCAAGGCGTGCCTCCCCGCCGCGCTGCTCCTGCTCGATCTGGTCAAGGACGGCCGGTCGAAGAAGGAGCGCGACGACGCGTTCCACATGCGCTTCGACGCGAACAAGGTGAAGACGCTCGCCACCGACGGCTCGCCGGAGATGGGGCCGCCCGACGCGCCGATCACGATCGTCGAGTGGGCCGACTTCGAGTGCCCGTTCTGCAGGCTGATGGCGCCGCTGCTCGAGGGGCTCGTGAAGCGCTTCGACGGGCAGGTGCGCCTCGTCTTCAAGTTCTACCCGCTCTCGGCGCACGTCCACGGCGAGCCCGCCGCGCGCGCGGCGACCGCCGCGCTCAACCAGGGCAAGTTCTGGGAGATGCACCACCTCCTCTTCGAGAACCAGGACAAGCTGGAGCAGGCCGACCTCGAGCGCTACGCGCAGCGGCTCAAGCTCGATATGGTGAAGTTCCGCGCCGATCTCGTCTCGACCGACACCAAGGCGCGCATCGACAAGGACAAGCTGCAGGCCGACGGGGTCGGGCTCGAGGGGACGCCCCTCGTCTTCATCAACGGCCGCGAGGTCAACCTCCAGCTCCTCTCGAACCCCGGCCAGGATCTCGAGGCGTGGGTCAAGCTCGAGCTGGAGCTCCTCGGCAAAACGCCGCGGCCTGCGCCCCCGAAGCCAGGCGACGCGTCGCCCTCCGGCAGCGCGATCCCCGCGGCCAGCGCCACCCCGGCGGCCAGCGCCACCCCCGCCGCCGGCACCAGCGCGCCGGCGGGCGGCGCGGCGCGCCCCGCGATCTCGGCTGCGCCCGTCCAGCCCGTCCAGCCCGCCAAGCCGAGGACGCCGTGAAGGTCGCCGACCCGTGCGGCTGCTTCCCGACGGGCCGGCACTACCCTGGGATCGCGCACCTCCTCAAGGTGCGCGCCGTCGGTGTTGCGTCCGAGATCGACGCGGGCAGCGCCTGGATCGACCAGCCGATCGCCTTCGTCGACGTCGAGACCACGGGGCGCGATCCTGCGGGCGATCGGATCATCGAGCTCGGCATCGTCATCGGCCGCTCCGGGGAGATCCTGACGCGCTACAACTGGCTCATCCACCCGGGGCGGCCCATCCCCGCGGAGAGCACCGCCATCCACGGGATCAAGGACGCGGACGTCGAAGGCAAGCCGTCGTTCGCCGAGGTCGCGGAGGAGATCCTCGGCTGCTTCAAGGGGGCGATCCCCGCGGCGTACAACGCCACCTTCGACCGCTCGTTCCTGCTCGCCGAGCTCGAGCGCGTGGGCATGCGCCCGCGCGAGCCGCCGCCCGCCATGCGGCGCGAGGTCGACTGGGTCGATCCGCTCACGTTCGCCCGCGAGCTCTACAAGAACGAGGAGAGCCGCGCCCTCGGCGACATGGCCGCTCGGCTCGGGATCTCGCTCGAGAAGGCGCACCGCGCGACGGACGACGCCGAGGCGGCGCTCCAGGTCCTGTACGCGCTCGCGAAGGATCCGCGGGTGCCTCGCGCCTACGGCGGCCTGATCCAGGAGCAGCGGCGGCTGGTCCGCCAGCAGGACGAAGCGCGCAAGTTCTGGCGGAAGGCTCCTGCCGCCGCGCCGCCCCCGACCTCGAAGCCCAGCTGACGCCATGGGGGACGCGCCGAAGCGACGCCTCCCGGTCATCGGCAGCGGCGCGGCAGGCGCGGCGCCTCCTCGGGGCGGCGTGGCAGCGCCGGAGAAGCGCAAGCTCCCCGTGCTGCAGAGCGGCGGCGACGACGAGGGCGAGGACCGGCCGCCGTGGCACTGGATCGCGCTCGGGACGGTGGCGATCTTCATCGCGTGGCTGCCGCTCGCGGGCCTCGTCAACACGCTGCTGCGCCGGATGATCGAGCGGGCGGGGGACGCCGGGGCACAGGGCTCGGTGCGGCTCGCGATGGTGGGGCTCAACGTGATCGCGTTCGCGCTCGCCGGGGTCGCCGGCGGCTACCTCGTGGGGCGGTTCGGCGGGCGCGCCGGGCGGCGCGAGGCCGCCGCGAGCGGCGCCGTCGTCGCCGCGCTCGCGTGGGCGCTCGCCCTCGCCGAGGGCGCGCCGGCGGGCGCGCTGGGGTGGGCGCTGCTGCTGGTCGTGGTGGTCACGATCGGCAGCGCGGCGTCGTACGCGGGCGGCAGCGCCGGCCTCCGCTCCCGCGCCGCTTCCGGCCCGCCGCGCTCGCGCTGAGCGCCGCGCCCGCGCGTGGCAGCCGCGCCCGCGGGCGGCTGCCGCGCCGATCAGATCGGAGCGAGCTTGCGAATGGGCGCGCTCGCCTCGGGGAGCGCGGCGTACGCGACGGCCGTGCGAGGGTCGCGCGCGTCGGGGGCGACGTCGAGCAGCGGCCTGAGCGCGAACACACGGTCGCAGAGCCGCGGGTGAGGCACCTCGAGATCCGGCTCCGCGACGACCTCGCCCTCGATCCAGAGCAGGTCCAGATCGATCGTGCGCGGCCCCCATCGCACCGGATCGGGGCGCGTCCGCCCGAGCGAGCGCTCCACGGCGAGGGTGCGATCGAGGATCTGGCGCGCGGGCAGCGACGTGGCGACGAGCACCGCGGCGTTCACGTAGTCGCCCTGCGGAGGGCCGCCTGCGGGCGGGGACTCGTAGCGCGACGACTCGAGGACGACGTCGAGATCGGGATCAGCGCCGAGCGCCGCGATGGCGGCGCGGAGGGTCGCCAGGCGATCGCCCACGCTCGACCCGAGCCCGATGACGACATGCCGGCGGGATCTCATGGCGAGAACCTACCACGCGCCGCGCGCATCCGGCAGCCCGCGGCGCTCCGCGCGGAGAGCGGGCGCCGCTCCGGAGATCGGCGCGAGGAGGGCGCCGGCGCGGCGGTCGCGATCACTCCCCCGGATCGCTGGCGCGGCGTCCTGCGCCGATCCGCCGGCCCTCCGGCCGCGGGGGGAAGACGCGCCGATCCTCGGGGCTGCGGCGCGGGATGGGGGAGCGGCGCTCGACGGACGGATCGCGCTGCGCCGGCTGCGCGCCACGCTGCGCCGGCTGCGCGCCGCGCTGGAGCCCCACGAACAGCGCGCGCATCTCCTCGAACGTCTCCGGCATGGCGACGGCCACGGTCGCCGCGTGCGTCCGGCACAGGCTCAGCGAGCGCCCCTGGATGACCACGCGCGCCATCCGCGTCCTCGCGCGAGGATCCCCGGGCGCACCGCCGTCCCGATCGCCCTGCTCGCCGTCGCTGCAGACGGCACACCGCTCGAATGAGTCGCCCATGGGGGAGCCTTCGCAGAAGCGGGCGCTCCGGGCCAACTTTCCGGAGCGACGTGGCTCACGCGCGCGCGGCCTGGCCGCGCGCCCGCTCCTCGGCCCAGGCGATCACCCTGGCCGCCGGATCCGCGCCGGTGAAGCGCCCGAGCTCCTGGATGCCCGTCGGGCTCGTGACGTTCACCTCGGTCAGGCGCTCGCCGATGACGTCGAGGCCCACGAAGAAGAGGCCGTCGGCGCGGAGGCGAGGCGCGACCGCGCGGACGAGATCGAGCTCGCGCGGCGAGAGCTCCGTCGAGACCACGCGCCCGCCGACGTGGATGTTCGAGCGGTGATCGTCGTCGCGGGGCACCCGGAGGATGGCGCCGAGCAGCTCGCCGTCGAGCAAGAGGACGCGCTTGTCACCGTGGACGACGGCGGGCAGGTACTCCTGGACCATCGCGAGGCGGTGCCCCTCGTTCGTCATCATGTCCGCGATGGCGCGCGCGTTCTTGTCGCGCTCGTTGATCTGCAGCACGCCGAGGCCGCCCGCGCCGTCGAGCGGCTTGATCACCGCCGTGCCGCCGAGGGCGCGCACGAACGCGTGGATCTGCTCGCGGTCCGCGGTGACCAGCGTCCTCGGCGTCCACTCGGGGAAGTTCAGCGCGTAGAGCTTCTCGTTGGCGTCGCGCAGCCCGCGGGGGTCGTTCACGATGAGCGGGCAGCGCCGCGCGCGCTCCAGGATCAGCGTCGCGTACAGGTAGCTGCGATCGAACGGCGGGTCCTTGCGGATGAAGATGGCGTCCACGTCCGCGAGCCGGAGCCGCTCGGGGCCCGCCGCGAGCGAGATGAACGGGGGCGCGTCGCCGATGAGCACCGGCGAGGCCGAGGCGTGCGCCTCGCCGCCCTCGATCGAGAGGTCGCGCGGCAAGCAGTGGAAGCTCTCGTGGCCGCGCGCCTGCGCCGCTCGGATGAAGGCGAACGACGTGTCCTTGTCGTGCGTCACGCGGCTCAGCGGATCCATGACGAAGACGAAGCGCATGCGGTCTCTCGCGGTAGGGGTTGGTCGGGGTGGGATGATCGAGGGAGGGGAGAGAACGGCGTCTGCACCCCGCCATGGAGTGGGCGCCGGCGCGCTCACTGCATCGCAGCGAGGACGAGCTGCGTGCTGACGTCGTCGCCGAGATCCGAGGCGAGCGCGTAGCCGACGCCGCTGCGCTCGGCGGCGGCGACCGAGTAGCCGTTGATGTTGCCCACGTAGACGGGGCGCTCGCGCACGACGCGCGGCTGCAGGATCGGCTGCGCCTTCTGCACCGGGACCGCGCGCGAGTTGAACATGTAGACCGTCACGCGGTGGTTGCCCCGCACCACGAACTGGAGCAGCGCGGCGCGCCGATCGCGCATCGTGTGCACGCGGGCGCCCATGAAGTTCGCCGGTATCGACTGGAAGTGCGGCCTGCGGACCGGGACGCCGACGAACGGATCGAAGCGCGGGAGGTCCTCCGGGTTGGTCGTCTCCGGCGGCAGCGGCTGCGCGTGCTGGGTGACGAGATCGTCGAGCAGGACCTCGACGCTCTCGGTGGACGCCGCGCGATCGAACGCCGCCCTCGCGGCGTCCGCCTTCACGGCCTCCGCCGACGCGTCCGGCCGCCGCGCCACGCCCACGACGAAGACGACGCCCGCCGCCGCGGCGAGCGCGATCGCGTACCCCCTGTGCACGAGGCGCGGCCTCGCCTCGGCCGATTGCGCCGCGTCGCGCGCCTGTTCGTGCGCCACCGCCGCGGCGACGCGCGCCCGCAGCGCGTCCGGGCACCCCGACGGTCGCGCCCGCTTCAGGCTCGCCCGCAGCGAGCGCAAGAGCCTCACCTGCTCGAAGCACGGAGGGCACTGGACGAGGTGGGACTCGAGATCGACGGCGTGGTCAGGATCCAGCTCGCAGTCGACGTAGGCGGACAGCGCGTAGTCGAACCGCGAACAGCTCTCGATCGATTTCGCAGCGCTCATGCGGCACCCCGCTTCCGCTTGCGGTACGCGTCCAGGTCGGCGGGCGCGTCCTTCGCCGCGTCGTCGCTGACGATGCCCATCAGGACCGCGTGCTCGCGCAGCGTCTTCTGGAGGAGCTTGCGGCCCCTGTGCAAGCGCGACATCACCGTGCCGATGGGGCAGCCCATCGCCTCGGCGATCTCCTTGTAGGAGAGCTCCTCGATGTCCGACAGCACCACGGCCAGCCGGAACTCCTCGGGCAGCGCGTCGAGGGCGCGCTGCACCTCCGCCTCCACCAGCGGCGTGAGCGCCTGGGTCTCCGGATCGCGCATCGCACGCATCGTCGTCGCGCCGACCCACGCATCGGTGAGCGGCTCGGCGTCGGGACCGTCGAAGATGCCTCGCTCGAGGCCCCCGCGACGGTACCGGTTGATGAACGTGTTCGTCAGGATCCGAAGCAGCCAGGCCTTGAGGTTGGTGCCCGGCTCGAACTGAGCCCGGGCGCGCATCGCCTTGACGATGGTGTCCTGGACCAGATCCTCCGCCTCCGTCGAGCTCTTCGTCATCCGGCAGCTCACGCCGTAGAGCGTGTCCAGATGACCCAGCAGCTCGATCTCGAAGGCGTCGGCGCGGCCACCGTCGGCGCTGGCCAACGACAGGTCCTGCGCTACGGACGCAGGTTTCTTGCTGAAGAAGAACGGCATGGGCTCGCCCGGGGGAACAGAGGAGCGCCCAGGGCTATTCCAGCCTGCTCTCGCTCCCTTGACCCTCGCGGCCCTCGCCCGCGGGTTCGTCCGCGCCGGAGCCCGCCTGGTGCGGAGCCGCGCCCTCGATGGGTTCACCCGCGCGTCCCTGGAGCTTCGCCTCCAGCTCGTCAATGCGCTGCGACAGGCGCTTGACATCGGACTGGAGATCGCGGACCAGCCCGAGGCCCGGGAGGATGGCCCGGATGCGCTCGTCGACGGCCTGCTGCCACTGATCGAGCGTCTGCTTCGAGCTCTCGACGATCCCGCTCAGGCGCCCCTTCGCGTGGCTCGACCTGTCCGCGTCGAGCGGCGGGGGCGGATGGGACGAGGGCGACGCGGGCGTCGCCTGCTCCGTCCCCGGGGCGGGCGCCGTTCCTGGCGCCGCCACGCCGCCCTCGCCAGGGACCGCGCCGGGGATGAGCCGGCCGATCGGGCCCTCGCGCAGCTGCGAGAGCAGCCGCTCGCCCCGCTCCTGGATCAGATCTCTCAGCGTGCCGAGCGGGACCGAGCGCGGCTGCGATTTGAGATCTTCCGAGATGATCAGCGCCAGCGTGACCTCGGTCTTGTCCTCCTTGGTCGCGTTGTCGATGATCTGGACCTCTTCGCCAGCCCGGACCATCTCCCCTATCTGCTGCAGGGTGACGTAACGACTGTCCTTCGTGTCGTAGAGCTTCCGATTGGAGTAGCGCTTAATAACGCGACGCGGTACCTCGCCGCCTCCCAGAGTCTCCTTCGCCGTTTCCATCTCCTCTACGCCTCGAGTCGATTGGACCACCGCAAGAAACCTCGCGCAAGGGAAGATCACTCGATATCACTCAAATCATTCGACAAAAGAGACCGCGTGCAGGGGCCGGCGATCGATCTGCGTGACGTGGCCGCGAGCTATCCCACCGGGAGGCTGGCGCTGGAGGGGATCAGCCTGGATGTGCGCGCGGGCGAGCTCTGCGCCGTCCTGGGGCCGAACGGCGCGGGAAAATCGACGCTGGTCCGGGTCCTCTCGGGGTCCCTGCGGCCGGCGCGGGGCGAGGCGACCCTGCTGGGGAGGCCGCTCGCCGGCATGGACCGGCGGGCGATCGCGCGGTGCGTGGCGGTCGTGCCGCAGGGGATCGCCTCGGCGCCCGGCTTCACGGTGCGCGAGGTCGTCATGATGGGCCGCGCGCCCCACCAGGGCGCGTGGATGCTCGCCGCCGGCCGGGACGAGGAGGCGGTCGCCCGCGCCCTCGACGCCTGCGATCTCGTGGGGCTCGCGGGGAGGCCGGTGGCCGAGCTCTCCGGCGGCGAGCAGAAGCGGGTGGCCATCGCCCGCGCGCTCGCGCAGGAGGCGCAGGTGCTGATCCTCGACGAGCCCGGGGCGCACCTCGACATCCGCCACTCGATCGAGGTCCACGAGGTCGTGCGCAGGGAGGTGGCCGAGCGGCGCCTCGCCTGCGTCGCGGTGCTGCACGATCTCAACGCGGCCGCCCAGTACGCCGACCGCGTGGCGCTCCTCAAGGCCGGGCGGCTGGTCGCCCACGGCACCGTCGAGGAGGTGATGACCTACCGCCGGCTCAAGGACGTGTTCGAGGCAGAGCTCTACGTGGGCGTGAACGAGCTCGACGGCAGCCGGTACTTCCTCCCCGTCCGGGGCCGGTAGCCGGTAGGTAAACAGACAGCGCGAGCAGGAGCGCTTTTCTCCGCATTCTCGACCGCGCGAGCGGCGCGGTTTATAAGCGGCACCATGCGCGGATCTCCTCCCTGGAGAGCTCTCTCTCGAGGCTTCTTGCCGTGCCTCCTGGCCCTCCTCGCGCTGCTCGGCGCGGCCGGCTGCGCCGAGAGCAGGACGGCGCCCGAGCTCCTGAGCGTCGTCGACGTCGTGCCGCGCGAGGTCGACCTCGGCGACCGCATCGAGATCCTCGGGACCAACCTGCCCACCGCCGAGGCGAAGGAGGCGGTCGTCACGTTCCGCGGCACCCTCCGCCGCCCCGGCCAGGCGCCGCTCACCGGCCAGAGCATCGAGATCGAGGGCGCGCAGGTCAGCAGCACGAAGATCTCGCTGGTCTTCTCCGAGGGCCTGCAGTCCCGCTTCGCCGGCCGCGGCGACGACGCGGTGCACACGACCTTCCACGGCGACGTGGTCGTCGAGATCCCCGCGACCGCGCAGGGGGCGCTCCCCGTGAACGGCACGGTGAGGGGCGTCACGATGGACTTCCTCCCGCCGACCCCGCGCCGCGCGGTCATCGAGGCGCGCGTGAAGGAGGGGGCGCGCGCGCTCGCGTTCTTCGGCGTCGAGGTCGCGGCCGAGTCGCCGCCCGCCGGCGGGCTCGTCGTGACGGGCGTGCGCGACGGGAGCCCGGCGAGCCAGGCGGGGCTCCAGCCCGGCGACGTCATCACGCGCTTCGAGGGCGTGAAGGTCCTCTCGAAGGCCGACGTGATCCCGAGCGGCCACGAGCGGCGGTCGGCGGTCGGGATCCGCCGGGGCGGCGCGACCCCGTCCGAGATCCAGCTCTCGACCGAGGGGTTCCACGCGAGCGCCCCGACCGATCTGCTCGGCGCCGGGATCCTCCTCGGCGTGGCCGCCGCGATCATCCTGCTCTTCATGGCGCCGACCGCGGGGATCATCACCTGGGTCGAGCGCCGCGTCTCGGCGCGCATGCAGTCCCGCATCGGGCCGAACCGCGCCGGGCCGCAGGGCCTGCTCGTGTGGGTCGCCGACGGGATCAAGTCGATCATGAAGGAGGACGTCATCCCGGCCGAGAGCGACAAGGCGCTCTTCCGGCTCGCGCCCTACCTCGTGTTCGTCGGCGTGTCGGCCACGTTCGTCGTCATGCCGTTCGGCCAGTACCTCATCGCGGCCGACCTCGACATCGGGATCCTCTTCGTGATCGCCGTGACGTCGCTGGTCACCATCGGCCTCATGACCGGCGGCTGGGCGTCGAACAACAAGTGGTCGCTCCTCGGCGGGATCCGCTCGGCGGCGCAGATCATCAGCTACGAGATCCCCGGCGCGGTCGCGATCGTGTGCATCGTCATGATGACGGGCTCGCTGCGGCTCCAGGACATCATCGGCGCCCAGGGCGGCGCCGGGCCCTCGCTCCTCGACGTGGGCGGCTGGCCCTGGCACTGGTTCGTCTTCCGCAACCCGATCACGTTCGCGCTGTTCTTCCTGTATTTCACGACGGCGCTCGCGGAGGGCAACCGCGCGCCGTTCGACCTGCCCGAGGCGGAGAGCGAGCTCGTGGCCGGCTACTCGACCGAGTACTCCGGCATGCGGTACCTCTTCTTCTTCTTCGCCGAGTGGGCGAACGTCTTCGTGATGTGCGGCATCGCGAGCGCGCTCTTCCTCGGGGGCTGGCAGATCCCCGGCGTCTCGCCGGCCCAGCAGGAGGCGAGCTTCGGGCTCCAGCTCGTCGGCGTCTTCCTCTTCCTGCTGAAGAGCTGGGCCCTCGTCTTCGTGGTCATCTGGATCCGCTGGACGCTGCCGCGCGTCCGCATCGACCAGATGATGAACCTCTGCTGGAAGTGGTTCGTCCCGCTGTCGTTCGCGGCCTTCCTTCTGACGGCGCTCTGGATGGTGATCGGCGTCAGCAAGACGGTCCAGCTCGTCATCAGCGTCGTCACCTTCGCCGTCTGGGCGTACCTGTTCATCCACTTCATCCGAAGGGTCCAGCACAACCTGCGGGAGGCCAAGGTTGCGCTCCACCTGAATCCGTTCCTCTGAGCGCAACCGCGGTGCCACCTCGGCCTTGCGCTGAGGTATGCTGTCGGCGTGGCGGTCCCCTCGAGCCCGGCCTCCGACTTCTGCTCCGCGTGCGGGTTCCCGCTGCGTGGGCCGCGGTGCGAGGCGTGCGGGGTGGACCGGTCGCCGGTGCTCTCCGCCTCGCGCAAGCCGCCCGCGGACGCGGACTGGGACGGGAGCTCGATCGACGCCTTTCGCACGCGCGACCCGGTGCGCTTCGTCGCGCACTGCGCCTCCGCGGAGGCCGGGGCGAGCCTCCAGGCGACGACGCTGCAGGAGGGCGTGGGGTGGATCGTTCCGCTCGGGGCGATGACGCTCTTCGTCTCGCTCGACGCGGCGAACGAGCGGGTGTCGATCGACGTCCCCGTCGTGCGCGTCGCGGAGCGGCACCGGGTGCCGCTGCTCAGGACGGCGCTGGAGCTGTCGAGCGGCCCCGAGCCGTTCCGGCTGTGCATGCGGGAGGATCTGCTGCTGCTCCGCCGCGTCGGCCGCGTCGCCGCCTTCACGCCGGAGGCGCTGCGCCAGGCGCTGCGCGAGAGCGGCGAGGCGGCGCAGCGGCTCGGGGAGACGATGGGCGCGTGGTTCGACGCGCGGCCGCCGTTCTCCGAGGAGCAGCGAGCGAGCCTCACGTGGGCCTCCGCCGGCCGCGCCCGGCCGCTCAAGAACCTCACGGTCCCGCCCGCGCCTGCCCGCCCGCAGAGCGCTCCGTCGGTGCGGGCCGGCGCGCCGGCGACGCCGGTCTCGGGGGCGCGGACGCCGCTCGAGGAGCTGGCGGCGTGGGCGGCGCCCCCCTTGCCGCGCCTGCCCGAGTCGGTCGCGCGTCCCATCCGCGACGCGGACGCGATCCCCGACATCCTGTCCCCGTCGCTGGCGTCGGCGCCGATGCCGGCGCCGAGCGCCGCGTCGTCGAAGAACGGCGGCGCGCCCGCGCCCAAGGCTGGCATCCTCCCGCCGGCGCACGACGCCGTCGCGGCGTCGAAGGCGAGCGGCGGCGCCGCGATGCCGGGGTCCGAGGGCGGCGCCGCGAAGCCGGCCCCGGGGAGCGCGGTGACGGCGGCGCCGCTGCCCGGTGAGCAGGCGGCGGCCGCGGAGACGCCGGCGCAGGTCAGCGATCGCCGCAGCGCGCGCACCGTGCCCTTTCGTCGCGCGTCCTCCATGGCGGCGACGCCGCTGTCGGTGCGCCCGCCCGCGCTGCCGGAGGTGGAGATCGAGCCTCCGTCGCGCCGGAGCATCCCGTCCCGCCCGGAGTCGGCGAACGCGGCGGCCGATCGGTTCTGCCAGCTGCTCCGGGACGCGCAGGTGCTCGGCGCGGCGCTCAGCTTCCAGGAGCGGCCGGGCGTGATGGTGCTCCTCATCCGGTGCACGGTCTTCCGCGCGATCTACGAGCACGGCGAGGCGATGCCCGACGCGGTGGCGCACCTCTACCGCTGCACGGCGGCCGCGACCCGCGAGCTCATCCAGGCCGAGGGCGGCGCGCGCCGCGGGAACACCGCCGGCGTCGCGGAGCCGGCGCTCCTCGCGATGGAGCGGCTCGTGGCGGTGCGCGGCCAGGTGCCCGAGGAGAAGCCGCTGCACATCGATCCGCTCACCACGGCGGCGCTCGCGCGCGAGCACCTCGGCCGCTACCTGCGCGAGATCGAGCGCGCGCCGGCCGACCCGATGCTCCGCCACTTCCTCGCGATCGGGGCCCTGTCCGAGCTCCTCGTGCGCACGAAGCTGCCCGCCAAGACCGAGCAGCGGCTGCGCGACATCGTCGCCTACGCGCAGCGGGACGGCGCCAAACCCGGCACGATAGAGCTCCTGATGACGGCGCTCTCGAGGATCGTCGCGCAATGACGTCGCAGCTGGCGGCGCACGGCGACGGCGATCTCGCGCTGCTCCACGAGCGCGTCGCCCGCGCCCGCCGCTCGGTGGTGGCGATCCGCGCCGGCGCGCTCGTGACGACCGGCTGGGTTGCGCTCGGCAACGGCGTCGTGGTGGCGAGCCGGCGCGGGCTCGGCTACCCGACGGAGGTCGCGCTGGCGTTCGAGGACGGGCGGGGCATGGCGGGGCGGGTGATCGCCGCTGACGTGGGCCGCGACGTTGCGCTCGTCGCGCCGGCCGATCCGCCCGGCGTCGCGGCGCTCGCCGCGCGAGCCGCGGCCGAGCCGCGGCTCGGCGAGCGCGCCGCGGTGCTGAGCTGCCTCCCGGGGCAGAGCCTGCGCCTCGCGGTCGCGCGGGTCTGCCACGTGGCGCGCAAGGTCGACGGGCAGCTCCCGGTATTCGAGCTCGACGTGGCGGCGCCCCTCGGCGCGCCGGTGCTCGATCCCGAGGGGCGGGTGATCGGCGTGGTCGCGGCGCCGTCCGGCGCGGCCGGGGAGCTCGCGGGTCATTGCGTGGTGGTCCCGGCGGGCGCGTTCCAGCCGCTGCTCGCCCTCGGGGATCGGCCGCTCGCGGAGCTCAGGGACCGGGCGCCGGTGTACCGCTGCCCGGCGTGCGAGGAGCCGTTCGACGTCGAGTGCGACAGGTGCCTGGGCTGCGGCCGCCTGCTGCCGCACGCGTACCCGCCGTGCCCGGCGCGCGCGGGCGTCGAGCGGGTGATCCGGCAGGGCCTGTCGACGCTCGGGCTCATCGCCAACCGGGTGCGTGTCGGTCCGAGGGCGTGGCGCATCGCGCAGCGGCCGTACCCCACGGCGGAGGCGGCGACGCAGGTGGACATCGAGATCGACGAGGCGGGGCGCCTGCTGACGCTGCGCGCGCCGGTCGTGGGGCTGCCTGCGGCGAACCACGAGCCGTTCTACCGGTTCCTGCTCACGATGAACGACCAGACGACGGGGGAGTTCCGCGTGTCGCTCACGGGCGACGAGGTGTCGGCGTCGTGCGTGGCGTCGCTGGAGGGGTGCGCGGACCACGACGTGGCGCTGCTCATCGATGGGCTCGTGCAGATGGCCGACGAGTACCGGAGGACGCTGGCGGAGACGTTCGACGCGGCGCCCAGGTTCGAGTCGGCGGCGGGACGCTGAGGACGCGGGTCGAAGGCTTCCGACGCGCTCCGGAGGTTTCCGACGCGCTCCGGAAGCTTCCGGCGTGGAGGCGAGATGCGGAATTTACCGGGAAATTCGTCCTCCAGCGCGTGTCGGACGGCGCCGGGGGCGCAACGGACGCTGCTAAGTACGCGAAATTTCGTGCTCCGGAGCGCGTCGGAAGCTTTCAGAACGCGTCGGAAGCTTCCGGAGCGCGTCGGAAGGTCTCATCGGCGCGCCGGAGGCATTGGTTTGTGAGCCGGGTTACTCGATGTGCGTCTCGTGGGTCGCTTCGCCCGGCGAGGTCGGCTGGGATGGCATGGCCGTGGGCTTGCCCGGCTTGGGCGGCGCGGCGGTGGGCTTGCGCTGGCGCGCCTTGCGGCTCGCGAGGCCGAGGCGGATGAGGTAACCGCGCTTCTTGATGACGGCGCGGGCCGTGGTCGACCACTCGTCGAACCAGGAGCGCAGCTTCACGAGCGCTTCGCGCCGGCGCGCCGTCTCCGGGAGCTCGGCCTGCTCGGGCAAAGGGGATGTCGGGCCGAGCGCGACGTCGACGAGCCCCTGGAGGCGCTTGCGCTCGGCCTTGTCGAGGCTGCGCGTCGCGAGGAAAGCAACGGCCTTCTTGTCGCCCTGCTTCGTTCCAGCGCGGCCCGGGTCGGTGCCATTCTCGAGGGCATCGAGCCGCGCGAGGAAGGTGGCCACTCCCTGGACGGCGGCGGTGCCGGTGGAGGGCGCGAGGTCCTTGAAGACATAAGCGTTCACGTCGGGGAAACGCCGGCGGAGCGCGGCGCCATGACGGGTGAAATTGGGCTCGTCCCACTGGTCGAGCTCCGTCGTCGCGGCGCGCTGCGCCCTGGCATCGTCGGTATCGGGCGGCGCGCCCATCTTGCGGGGAGCGGCGAGGACGTCGAGGAGCAGCGCGCGGCCCTCCAGGATGTCGTCATCCGTCATCCCCGCCTCGGCCATCGACGTGCGGATCGCGGCGACAGCGCCCATCCCCGTCAAGAACTTGGTGACGCGCTCAGGCGTGGCCTCGAGGACTTCGTCCGAATAATCCATGCTGAGTTCCTCCCTGCCGACCGGGGGATCCGGACGGCGGCAATGAGAGCAGAAGCTACAATGGGTGTTTCGACGGTTGAAAGAGGATTGTTGCGCGCGCGGGAGTGAGAGACCGTCGGTTTTTTGCTCTATCGGTCTGGTGCGAGCGGCGCTCCGTAGACTTGGCGTCCTTGGGGACAATCGCGGACTCCGTCGGACGCGCGGGCGGCCCCTCACGGCACGAAGCACGCGCGGCGCGCTGCCACGGAGCAGCCCGGCGATGGTTCGTGCGTTGAGGACGGATGAACGTCAATGAAACGAAAGCTGGCGCGCCCACCTACGAGGCGGACGTCACCTCGCGCAAGCACGTCCAGTTCATCGAGCGCCACGCCCCCCTACCACGTGCGGCGCCTTCCACGCGGCGGCGTCGTGCTGGCGACCCACCCGTTCCGCACGCTCTGGCCGCTGTGGGCGGACGCCCTCTTCTTGCTCGGCATCACGTCATGACGGAGGACATGTTCGTCCCGCCTTGCGGCTCACTGTATTTCATCGAGACCTCCATCAACCATCAGAGTCGATCCTACCGTCTATGAATAACGAACGTCACGAAAGGATGGGCGAGCTCTCGCGTCTCGTTGCGCTGGTGCTCGACGTCGCAAAGAGTGCTCTGGAGGAACAGGGGACATTTCTCCCCGGTTCCATCGCGGTCGACGCCGCCGGGAAGTATGCCATCGGCGTGGCGCCGCACGGCGGTGTCAACGGCTGGACGCTCCTCACGACCGCGTTCCGGCAGCGCGCGGCGGCCGAGGAGCTCCGAGCGGTCGTGCTCTATCGAGACGTGCGCGTCCGCGAACGAGGCGCATCGGAGGACGTGGACGCCATCCATGCCGTCGTGGAGCTAGCCTCTGGCGAAGCGGTCCAGGTGTTCCAGATCTATCGCAAGAATGACGCGGGGGGGATCGTCTACGACAAACCGGAGATCGAGCAGGCTACCTCCGTCATCTTCGTAGAGTCGCATTGAAGCAGGAGACGCGAGGCGGCGCGTGAAGAGCGGTGGTGGCTCCCCCACGTGCTGCCGCGTAAATACGCCGGCCCGAACTTCGACGAAGAGCTGAAAACCCAGATAGAGGGAGAGCAAGATGGCCAAGGTCAAAGTCGTGGAGCTCCACCTCGTCAGGGCGCGCCAGGTGGTCGTCCCGCTGGCTCGCTTCGTCCTCGGGTCGGCGGGCCCCCCGTGCAGATCGTGAAGCTCCACCCGAATTGCATGAACGCGGTCGGCGACATCCTCGAGCAAGGGCTGCCTAGCTACGAGCGCGTTTACAACCTCGAGGATGGGCTCGATTTCCTGAAGGCCTTGCGACGAACCTATCACTCCCTTCGGTACTACGCGACCGAGGTCGCCGAGATGGACGAAGAGGAGGCGCTCCGTGGCTGCGAGGACGGCGAGGGGTAACGCGCGCGGGCCCACCGCGCCCACTTTCCGCGCCGCTCTCGCAACGCCGTCCGAGCGCAGCGCGGGCCCGGGGAGGCGCGGTCGCTTCGCCGGGTACGCACACCCCCTGGACGAAGTCAACCCACACGCCCACACGCCGCCGCCATCCGCGGGCGACGTCGCGCAGGTCCGTCCCGCGCCGCCGCGCCGCCGTCCGGAACTCTCGCCGAGCGGCGCGTGGTAGCTTCACCGGCGCCCGCACGAGGCCGTGCGGCCACCCGCCATCGAGGAGACCATGAAGCGAGAGAAGCGACTCACCAAGCGCGAGCGGAAGGCGCTTGCGCCCGCGCGCCCGGCGCAGCCTCACGAGCACAAGCACATCCACTGCGTCGCCTGCGGCAAGCACCTCGATCCGGAGGAGTTCCTGGCGCAAGGGTCGGCGACCTGGATCCAGTGCCTGCACAAGTCGCGCTTCGCCACCTGCACCGAGTGCGTCGAGATCTCGAAGCGCCTCCTCGCCGAGCACGACCGCACCGGACAGCCAGTTCAGTCCGCTCAGGCATGGCACTGAGCGGCCGACCCCAGCCGGCCCGCCCGCGCGGCCTCGCCTGAGCACGCTCGCACCGGGCGCCATGCTCAGTCCATCCCAGAAACCCACATCTCATCTCCCCGCGCTTCTCCCGGAAACGGAAGTGCTCTGAGGACGGTCGATCTCCGGAACGCACGGGGCATCGGTAATCCAGGGGACGCCGTGCGCCGCCTCTCATTGCAGCTGTCGCTCGGTGTCGCACACCCGCCCTTGTCCGCCCGGCGTCCCGCGGCGCCTCGCCGATCAGCGCGCGCCCTCGACGGCGACGCGTAACCTTGCTCGCTCTCCCGCGCGGCCGTCCACCCCGGATACGCTTGCGCTCGGGGCCCTTTCCGTCAATGGTTTGCGCCCCATTCATCTCTCTCGGAGGATCTGCATGACGAAACCAATCCGCCGCGCGGGCGTCATCGGCGCGGGCGTCATGGGCAGCGGCATCGCCGCCCACCTCGCGAACGCCGGCATCGAGGTCCTGCTCCTCGATATCGTGCCCCCGAACCTCACCGACGCCGAGAAGAAGGACCCGGCCGCCCGCAGCAGGTTCGCCGCAGGCGGGCTCGAGAAGGCCCTCAAGGCCAGGCCCGCCGCGTTCTTCCACCCGTCGAACGCCCGCCTCGTGCGCACCGGCAACACCGAAGACCACTTCGCCGAGCTCGCCCAATGCGACCTCGTTATCGAGGCCATCATCGAGAAGATGGAGCCGAAGCGCGCCCTCTTCGCGCGGCTCGAAGAGGTCTTGCGGCCCGACGCGGTCGTGGCGTCGAATACGTCCGGGCTGCGCATCGAGGAGATGATGCAAGGGCGCTCCGCGGACTTCCGCAAGCGATTCCTCGTCATGCACTTCTTCAACCCGGTCCGGTACATGAAGCTCCTCGAGCTCGTCGTCGGGCCCGACACCGATCCCGCCGTCGTCGCCCGCGTGCGGAAGCTCGGCGAGGACGTGCTCGGAAAGGGCCTCGTCTTCGGCAAGGACACCCCGAACTTCGTCGGCAATCGCATCGGCACCCACGCGATGCTGACCGCCATCCACCTCATGATCGAGGACGGCCTCGCGCCGGAAGACGTCGACGCCATCACCGGCATCGCCATGGCCCACCCGAAGAGCGCGAGCTTCAGGACAGGCGATATCGTCGGGCTCGACACCTTCGCCCACGTCGCCGACAACTGTTACTCGGCGCTCGAGCGCGACGAGGACCGCGACGTCTTCAAGGTGCCCGCCTACATCCGGAAGATGATCGAGGCGAAGCTCCTCGGCGACAAGACCAAGGGCGGCTTCTACCGCAAGGCCAAGGAAGGCCTGGAGACGCTCGACCCGGCCAAGCTCGAGTACCGCCCCCACGGCGGCGACGAGGCGATCAAGAAGGCCACGAGGTCGTGCGAGAAGATCGAGGACCCCGCCGCGCGCGTGAAGAAGCTCGCCAGCGACCCCGGCAAGGCCGGGCAGTTCGCCTGGAAGGTGCTCTCCCGATCGCTCGCGTACACGGCGCGGCGCGTCGGCGAGATCGCCGACAGCATCGTGGCGATCGATGACGCCATGCGCTGGGGGTACAACTGGGAGCTCGGGCCGTTCCAGACCTGGGACGCGCTCGGCTTCGCCGAGACCGTCGAGCGCATGCAGAAGGACGGCATCCAGCTGCCCGAGTCGATCCTCCGCATGAAGCAGAGCGGCGCGACGTCGTTCTACCGCGCCGATGGGGCGGTGTTCGATCTGCTCAAGGGAGAGTACGTCGCCCGGCCGGTCGATCCGCGCAACGTGACGCTGGCCGGCGCGCGCGCGGCCGCGAGGGGCGCGAAGGCCGTGCTCGCCAACGACGGCGCGGAGGCCTGGGACCTCGGCGACGGCGTGCTCGGCGTCACCTTCAAGACCAAGGCGAACAGCCTCGATCCGGACTCGATCGGGATGCTCTCGCTCGCCGCCGAGAAGGCCGAGCAGGACTTCCGCGCGCTCGTGGTCTTCAACCAGGGCGAGCACTTCTGCGTCGGCGCCAACCTGTTCCTCGTGGCCATGGCCGCGGGCAACAAGGACTGGGACGCGATCCGGAAGATGGTGAAGGCGTACCAGGACGCGACCCAGCGGCTGAAGTACGCGAGCGTGCCGGTCGTGGCCGCGCCCTACGGGATGACCCTCGGCGGCGGCCTCGAGCTCTGCTTCGCCTGCGACGCGGTGCAGGCCGCGGCCGAGACGTACGCGGGGCTCGTCGAGGTCGGCGTCGGCCTGATCCCGGGCGGCGCGGGGACGCTCAACATGCTCTGGCGCGCGCTCGAGGGGATCCCCGAGGGCGTGACGGTGCCGACGTACGACATCGTGACGCAGGTCTTCAAGAACATCGCCCTCGCCAAGGTCGCCACCAGCGCGGACGAGGCGAAGGCGCTCGGCTTCTTCCGCAAGACGGACGGCGTCTCGTTCGACCGCGCGCGCCAGCTGTACGAGGTGAAGGCGCGGGCGATCGGGCTGGCCGAGGCCGGCTACCACGCGCCCGTGCCGCGCGCGTACAAGCTGCCGGGCGAGAGCGGGATCGCGACGCTGCAGATGATGATCGACACGCTCGTCGCCGGCGGCCACGCCAGCGAGCACGACGCGAAGATCGCGCGCAAGCTCGCCGAGGTGCTCTGCGGCGGCGCCGGCGGCGGGGCGCGCGAGGTGACCGAGGACGAGATCCTCGAGCTCGAGCGCGAGGCGTTCGTCAGCCTGTGCGGCGAGCCCAAGAGCGCCGAGCGAATGCAGTACATGCTGATGAACAACAAGCCCCTCCGGAACTAGGTGAACGCCATGGTCGACGTCGTAATTGCAGAGGCCGTCCGCTCGGCCGTTGGCCGGGCCCACAAAGGGTCGCTCGCGCTGAAGCGCCCCGACGAGCTCGCCGGCGAGGTCGTCGCCGCGCTGCTCCAGCGCGTCCCCCAGGTGAAGCCGGAGGACGTCGAGGACCTCGTCCTCGGCTGCGCCATGCCGGAAGGTGAGCAGGGGCTCAACATCGCGCGCGTCGTCTCGCTCCTCGGCGGGATGGCGCAGGAAGGGTCGGCGATCACCATCAACCGCTTCTGCTCGAGCGGGCTCCAGGCGATCGCGAGCGCGGCGGGCAGCATCGCGATGGGATCGCTCGACATCGCCATCGCCGGCGGTGTCGAGTCGATGACGATGGTGCCGATGACCGGCAACAAGCTGAGCGCGTCGCCGGAGGCGATGGAGCGGTGTCCGACGGTGTACACGCCGATGGGCATCACCGCGGAGAACGTGGCGAACCGCTTCCAGGTGAGCCGCGCCGACCAGGACGCGTTCGCGCTGAAGAGCCACCAGAAGGCGGCGGCGGCGCGCGCGGCCGGGCGCTTCGAGGACGAGATCGTCACCGTGAAGGGGGTGCGCTTCGAGAACGGCAAGCGCGCGTTCTTCGACTTCCGCACCGATGAGCTGATCCGCAAGGAGACGACGGCGGAGGCGCTCGCGGGGCTGAAGCCGGCGTTCTCGGCGAAGGGGAGCGTCACGCCGGGCAACAGCTCGCCGCTGTCGGACGGCGCCGCCGCGGCGCTCGTGATGAGCAAGGCGAAGGCGGACGCGCTCGGGGTGAAGCCGCTCGGGTACTTCCGGGCGTTCGTGACCGTCGGCGTCGACCCCGCCATCATGGGCATCGGCCCGGTGCCCGCGGTGCGCAAGCTGCTCGCGAGGACGGGGCTGAAGATGGCCGACATCGACCTCTTCGAGGTCAACGAGGCGTTCGCCTCGCAGGCCGTCTACGTGCAGCGGACGCTCGAGATCCCCGAGGAGAAGCTCAACGTGAACGGCGGCGCGATCGCGCTCGGCCACCCGCTCGGGTGCACCGGCGCGAAGCTCACCGCGACCGCGCTCTACGAGCTGCGCCGGCGCGGCGGCCGGTACGCCATCGTGACGATGTGCATCGGCGGCGGCATGGGCGCGGCCGGCCTCATCGAGCTGGCCGGCGCGACCGCGCGCGCCTGATCCCACCGCGCCGATCCCGCCTCTCCCATCCCGTCGCGTCGGCCACGTCGACAGCGCGCCCCGCCGCGGCCCGAGCCCCGCGCTCCGGCTTTCCCGCGGCGGGGCGATCGCCTATAGATCGCCCATGCCGAGCCACCTGACGACCTTTCAGGGGTCGATCCCCGAGGCCCTGAAGCAGGCCATCGAAGCGAAGATCGAGGGCTCCACCGCCGAGGTGACCGGCGGCGGGGGCCACTTCAACCTGGTCGTGACCTCGCCGGTGTTCGCCGGCAAGAGCATGCTGGAGAGCCAGCGGCTGGTCTACGGGGCGATCGCCCACCTCATGGCCGGCGACCAGGCGCCCGTCCACGCGATCGACAGCCTCAAGACGCGTACGCCTTGAGAGGGGCGCCGCTCGGCGGCGCGGATCAGTCGTTCTCGACCTGGCAGGTGCTGCTGCAGCCGTCGCCGTCGGCGGTGTTGCCGTCGTCGCACTCCTCCAGGCCCGCCTCGATGCTGTCGCCGCAGACGGGGGCGCAGACGCTGGGCTCGCCGGTGCAGAGGTAGCCGTGATCGACGTCGCAATCGGGGCTGCAGCCGTCGCCGTCGACGGTGTTGCCGTCGTCGCAGCCCTCGTTGCCGATGAGCAGGCCGTCGCCGCAGAGCGGGCCGCAGGCGCTGGGCTCGCCGTTGCACTCGTAGCCCGCCTCGATCACGCAGACGGCGTTGCAGCCGTCCTCGTTCCGGACGTTGCCGTCGTCGCAGGCCTCGGCGCCCCGCACCAGGCGGTCGCCGCACATCGTCGAGCAGATGCTCGGCGCGCCGGCGCAGGTGTAGCCGGGCTCGACGGCGCAGCCCGCGTCGCAGCCGTCTCCTGCCGCGGTGCCGCCGTCGTCGCAGCCCTCGGCGCCGCCCACCGCGCCGTCGCCGCACACGCCGCCTCCGGCGCCGCCGTCGCCTGCGCCGCCCTGGCCCCCGTCGCCCGCGCCGCCCTGGCCGCCGTCGCCTGCGCCGCCCTGGCCCGTGGCCCCGCCGGAGCCCGCCGTCGTCGCGCTCGACGCGGCGCTCGACCCGCTCGTGCTCGATCCGGAACCGCCGGCCCCGCCGTCGCCGTCGCTCGCGCCTTCCCGTTCGCACGAGAGCAGCGCCGTGGCCGCGATCACCGCGGCCGCCCCAGTCCATCTCGTCAACAGCATCTGTTCCTCCAGGAGCGAGGTCCGCGAGCGACGGGGGCCTCCCCTCGACCCTCGAGCGCGCGCCGAGCACGTGTTGCCCCAACCTTCCACGGAATACTCCGCTCCGATCGTCCGGACAACTTCGCCCTACCCGGACGTCCCGGCGTTCGGCCGCGCGCCCCGCCGGCGCGCATCCGCGCGCATCAACTCATGATTCCGGCGGATCGCGGGCCCTCGCGAGGGGGCGGCGGGCGCGCGCCGCGCCCGAGCTGAGCGCCCGGCGCCGGGCGCGCGGCGGGTCGCGTGGCAGCCGCGTGGCACGTCGAAATGGGCGCCGCGCTCGCTCGCGCCGCGCGCTCGCCGCGTCGTCTGTTTGACACCGGAATTCGCGCGATGGTACGTGGCGCCGGGCGCCCCACGCGCTGGCCTGATAGCGACCTCACACGATCCCGAGGACCCTCCCATGACGCCTCGTTCCCCGCTGCTCCCCGCCGAACCGCCGCTCCCAGGCGCTCCTGGGGCGAACGACGCCCGGCTCCCGGCCCAGGCGCGCCCCGGCCGAGCCTCCCGCCTGGGCGCCGGGCTGCTCTCCTTCGTCCTCGGCGCAGCGATGACCGCCGCCGCCGCGGGCGACGCCGCGGCCCAGACGCGCACGGGAGACGGCGCCAACGGCGACGGCATGGACCTGCACCTGTTCCGGCCGGCGGTCGACTCCAAGGGGCTCTTCTCCGTCAACGGGGCGGACATCCTCGGCGCGAACGACATCAGCCTGGGGCTCGTGCTCGATTACGGGCACAACATCCTGCCGCTCACCAAGAACGACCGGGGAACGGAGGTGATGCTCAATCACGCGTTCCAGGGGACGTTCCAGTTCGATTACGGCATCGCCAACTTCCTGGTCGTCGGGCTCTCGGTCCCGGTGGTGCTCAACGGGGGCAAGCCGGTCGACGACATCGGCCCGGGCGGCAGCGCCAACTACAACGACGACTCGCTCGACGCGCAGGCGCTCGGCAACCTGGCCGTGCACGCGAAGGCGCGCATCCTCCGCCCCGATCAGGACGTGATCGGGCTCGCGGTGATCGCCCAGGCAGGGATCGGGGTCGGCGGGAGCCAGGACTTCGCGTCGGATCCGGGGTTCTTCTTCTGGCCGCAGCTCGTGCTGGAGAAGCGGCTCGGGACGACCAACCCGTTCCGGATCGCGGCGAACGTCGGCTACCGCGGCCACGCCGGGAAGAACCCGGTGTTCGGCCTGCGCCAGGACGGCGCGACCTTCCAGCTGGAGCACGGGGACCTCGAGTACTCCGACCTGATCACCGCCGGGGCCGGCATGAGCTACCGCGTCCTCACGCCGCTCGACCTCGTGGTCGAGACCTACCTGACCCAGCAGGTCGGCGGCGGCGACAGCGCCAAGCAGAAGCTGTCGGCCGAGGCGATCGGGGGCATCAAGCTCTTCATCGAGCGGAACAGCTTCCTCATGCTCGGCGCCGGCGTCGGGTACACGCCCGGGTTCCAGTCCGCGGCGCAGCGCGCGACCATCGGGTTCGTCTTCGAGCCGTCGATCGGCGATCGGGACGGCGACGGCATCAAGGACGACCAGGACGACTGCCCCGACGAGCCCGAGGACTACGACGGCTTCCAGGACACGAAGGCGGACTCGCCCCCCGGGAAGTACGGCTGCCCGGATCCGGACAACGACGAGGACGGCATCCTCGACGTCGACGACCGCTGCCCGAACAACCCGGAGGACCGCGACGGCGACGAGGACGACGACGGCTGCCCGGAGGGGAGCGACGGCGATCGCGACGGCGACGGCATCCTCGACTCGCGCGACAAGTGCCCGGACGACCCTGAGGACCGCGACGGCTTCCAGGACAAGGACGGCTGCCCGGATCCGGACAACGACAAGGACGGCATCCCCGACAAGTCCGACCAGTGCCCGAACGACCCCGAGGACAGGGACGACTTCGAGGACGAGGACGGGTGCCCGGAGCCCGACAACGACAGGGACGGCATCCCGGACGTGGTCGACAAGTGCCCGAACGATCCGGAGACGTTCAACGGCCTCGAGGACGAGGACGGGTGCCCGGACAAGGGCAGCGTCGTGATCGAGGAGAACAACATCGTCATCCTCGAGAAGATCCAGTTCGCGACCGGCAGCGCCGAGATCCTCCCGGAGTCGTTCGGCATCGTGCAGGCGGTGGCCGAGACGCTGAAGCACCACCCGGAGTTCACGATGATCGAGGTGCAGGGGCACGCCGACGAGCGCTCGGCCGACGCGTACAACCTCAAGCTGACCCAGGCCCGCGCGGACGCGGTCGCCGCGGCGCTGGCGCAGCGCGGCGTCAACAAGAACAGCGTTCGCTCGATGGGCTACGGCGAGTACTGCCCGATCGATCCGGCCCACAACGCGGCCGCCTGGGAGAAGAACCGGCGCGTCGAGTTCAAGGTCGTGCGGACCGACAAGGGGCCGACCAACGTGGAGCTCGGCTGCGCCCTGGCCCGCTCCAAGGGCGTCATCCCGCCGCCGCCCTGAGCGGAGACGCGGCGCCGCCCGGAGCAGAACCGCGGCGCCGCCGATCTGGACAGGACCGGTCGGGCCGGGAGAGAGTGAGCCCATGAAGGCCCGCGCCAGGCGCTCCGCCGCCACCACGCTCGCCGCCGCGGCGCTCGCCGTGATGGCGAGCGGCTGCATCAACACCGACGCGGCCGTGTTCGTCGAGCCGTCGATTGCGGCGCCTGAGGCGACCGTCTCCTCGAATGCGCTGGGGACCGGCCTGACCGCGAGCTTCGCGCTGGAGCTCCACCTGAGCGCGCGGGCCAGCGGGCCCAGCCGCGTCGCGGTGCGCACCTTCGCGATCACGAGCGCCGATCAGAAGACCTCGATCGTCGAGCCGCTCCCCGTCGAGACCACGGCGGCGCTGCCGGTCGAGGTCGCTCCGGACAGCGATGTCACCGTGGCGTTCAACGTCGATACCGGCGCTCAGGGCGGGACGCTCCCGGCCGAGGTCGCGGCGGCGCTCTGCGCCCCGGAGGGGATCCGCATCACGGGCGCGATCGAGGACTCGCTGGAGGACGGGGCGACGCCGGTCGCCTCCGCGGTGTTCCACGCGGTGTGCCCGTGATGCGGCGCACGCCCGCCGCCCCGGCGCGCTCGCCGGCATTGTCCGGCGTCGTCGCGCGCGCGCCGCGCTAAAATGCCGGCCATGGCGCCTCGAGAGATCACCCCCCCTCCGGAGACCGCGGCGGACCGAGCGGTCGGGTCCCCGGAAAACGCCGGCGAGCGCGGCGGCGACGCGCTCCGCTCCACGAACGGCGGGGGCGGAGAGGGGCTCGCGCTCGACGAGGCAGGGCTCGCGGCGCTCCGGCGCGCGGTGGCCGCGTGGCGCGCGGGCCCGGTCGCCGAGGCGTCGGCGCGCTTTCCGCCGCGGAGCGAGCGCTTCACCACGTGGAGCGGCATCGACGTCCCCGACCTCGCGACCCCGGCCGACGCGCCGGTCGACCACGCGGCGGATCTCGGGCTGCCCGGGGAGTACCCGTTCACCCGGGGCGTCCAGCCGACGATGTACCGCGGCAGGCTCTGGACGATGCGGATGTTCGCGGGCTTCGGCACGCCGGAGCAGACGAACGCGCGGTTCAAATACCTGCTCGCAGAGGGCCAGACGGGCCTGTCGACCGCCTTCGATTTCCCGACCCTCATGGGCTACGACTCCGACTCTCCGCGGTCGCTCGGCGAGGTGGGGATGTGCGGTGTCGCGGTCGACACGCTCCGCGACATGGAGGTGCTCTTCGACGGCATCCCGCTCGACCAGGTGACGACGTCGATGACCATCAACGGCCCCGCCGCCGTGCTGCTCGCGTTCTATATCGCGCTCGCCGACAAGCGCGGGATCCCGCGGAGCCGCATCGGCGGCACCGTGCAGAACGACTGCCTGAAGGAGTTCATCGCCCAGCACGCCTGGCTCGTCCCGCCGCGCCCGGCGATGCGGATCGTGACCGACATGATCGAGTTCTGCGCGCGCGAGGTGCCGCGGTGGAACTCGGTGTCGATCAGCGGCTACCACATCCGGGAGGCGGGCTCGACCGCCGCGCAGGAGCTCGCGTTCACGCTCGCGGACGGGCTCGCCTACGTCGAGAGCTGCGTCGCCCGCGGCCTCGACGTCGACGCCTTCGCGCCGCGCCTGTCGTTCTTCTTCGACGTCCACAGCGACTTCTTCGAGGAGATCGCGAAATTCCGCGCCGCGCGCCGCATGTGGGCGCGGTTCCTCAAGGTGCGGTACGGGGCGAAGAAGGCCGAGAGCATGAAGCTCCGGACGCACGCGCAGACGGCCGGCGTGTCGCTGACGGCGCAGCAGCCGTACAACAACGTGGTCCGCGTCTCGCTCCAGGCGCTCGCCGCCGTGCTCGGCGGCACCCAGTCGCTCCACACGAACTCGCTCGACGAGACGTACGCGCTCCCGACCGAGGAGAGCGTGACCATCGCCCTCCGGACCCAGCAGATCATCGCCCACGAGAGCGGGGTCGCGAACACCATCGATCCGCTCGGCGGGAGCTACTATGTGGAGTGGCTCACGGACCGCCTGGAGAAGGAGGCCCTCGAGTACATCCAGCGGATCGACGAGATGGGCGGGATGGTGGCCGCCATCGAGAAGGGGTATCCGCAGCGCGAGATCGCCGCCTCGGCCTACAGGTTTCAACGAGAGCTGGAATCGAACGAGCGGATCATGGTGGGCGTCAACCGCTACGCCGCGGTGGGCGAGAAGACGATCCCCCTCCTCCGGATCGACGAGGAGGTGCAGCGCGTTCAGTGCGAGAACCTGGCCCGGGTCAAGGCCCAGCGCGACCAGGACCGGGTGCGGCGCGCCCTGGCCGACGTGAGGAGCGCCGCGCGCGGCCGTGACAACCTGATGCCGCCCCTCATCGCGGCGGCCAGCGCCTACGCGACCGAGCAGGAGATCTGCGACGTGCTGCGCGACGTCCTGGGGACCTACAGCGATCCGGCCGAGTTCTGAGCGCGCCGGAACGCGCGGGGAATCGCGCGGGTAATCGCGCAGGTAGGAGCGCGCGCGGCTTGCTGCGGTGCGCCGCGGCCCCGGCGTGCGCATCCGATCAGGTCGCGGGCGGCGCGGTGGCCGGGGAATCCCTCGATTCGTCAGGTTGACACTTCTCTACGTCGGCCGGTAGAGTGCGCCGGCGTCAGGTTGCCGCAGTCGCGGCTCATCCGTGGCGCCGCCGTACGGTCTGCTGTTGTCGCTGCGCTGCGGCGCTGCGAGCTGTCGGTCGAGTGAGAGGATCGTCGTGGGCGACCGAGGTCGCCGCGTAGGAGCAAGCTTATGAAGAGTCGATCCATGTCGCGCCGCATTTTTGCCCTTTCGGCGCTCGTCCTATCTGTCGGCGCCACGGCGGCCTGCGACAACAAGTCCGAGTCCGGTGGCACGGCGCCCGCGGGCTCGGCCGGTGCCGCGGCCGGGCCGGCTGCGAAGGGCGATGCGAAGGGCGGCGCGAAGTTCGTCACCATCTCCAGGGAGCAGCAGGCGTCCTGGGTTCGTAACTTCAACCCCCTTCTCGGCGAGGGGGCCACGCGCTTCCCCACCGTCGCGGGCATCTACGAGCCCATGATCGTGTACAACACGATGAAGGGCGAGTACGTCCCCTGGCTCGCCACGAAGTACGAGTGGAGCGACGCGAACAAGAAGCTCACCTTCACGACCCGCACCGAAGTCAAGTGGTCTGACGGACAACCCTTCTCGGCGAAGGACGTCGCGTTCACGTTCGGGCTCCTCAAGAAGTTCCCGGCGCTCGATCTCACGGGCGTGTGGAAGCTCGTCGACTCGGTCGAGGCCAAGAACGACACCACGGTCGAGTTCGTCTTCAAGGAGGCGTTCGTCCCCGGCCTCACCTACATCGGCCATCAGCCGATCGTGCCGGAGCACAAGTGGAAGGACGTCGCCGACCCGGTCACGTTCACGAACGAGAACCCGGTCGCGACGGGGCCCTTCACCGAGGTGAAGACCTTCCAGAACCAGATCTACGAGCTCGGCAAGAACCCGAACTACTGGCAGAAGGGTAAGCCGGCGGTCGAGGGCCTGCGCTTCCCGGCGTACCCGGGCAACGACCAGGCGAACCTGGCGCTCATCAACGGCGAGGTCGACTGGGCCGGCAACTTCGTGCCCGACATCGACAAGACCTACGTCGCCAAGGACCCGGAGAACAACCACTACTGGTTCCCGCTCGTCGGCGGCACCGTGACGCTCTACCCGAACGCCACGAAGAAGCCGTTCAACGACATCAAGCTGCGCAAGGCCATCAGCATGGCCATCGACCGCGCCCAGATCGCGAAGGTCGCGGTCAACGGCTACACGGTCGGCGCGGACGGGACCGGGCTCGACGACGCCTACGGGCGCTGGCGCAGCGACAAGGCCGCCGCGGCCGGCGACTGGACGACCTTCGACGTGGCCAAGGCGAACGCCCTCCTCGACGAGGCCGGCTACGCCAAGGGCGCCGACGGGATCCGCGCGAAGGACGGCAAGCCGCTGAAGTTCGACATCAACGTCGTGACCGGCTGGTCCGACTGGGTGCGCGCGGTCCAGATCACCACGCAGAGCCTGAAGGCCGTCGGCATCGAGGCCACGCTGAAGACGTACGACTTCAGCGCGTTCTTCGAGGCGCTCCAGAAGGGCACGTTCGACATGTCGATGGGCTGGACCAACACCGAGCCCACGCCGTTCAACTACTACCGCGATCTCATGGCGCCGGAGTTCGTGAAGGCCGTCGGCGAGGTCTCGAACCGCAACTGGCACCGCTTCGCCGCCAAGGAGGCCGAGCCGCTGTTCAAGAAGTTCGCGGCCGCGACGGATCCGGCGGAGCAGAAGAGCATCGTCGAGGACCTGCAGATGATCTACGCCACGCAGGTGCCGGTCATCCCGCTGTTCAAGAACCCGTCCTGGGGCGAGTACAGCACGAAGCGCTTCGTCGGGTGGCCCAGCAAGGAGAACCCGTACGCGAAGCTGTCGCCGAACAACTCGCCGGACTACCTGCTCGTCCTGACCGAGATCAAGCCGAAGTGACGGCTCCTGCGTTGCGCGCCGGGCGTCCGGCGCGCAGCGCGTGTGTTCTCGCCTAGCAGCGTTTCTCTCTCTTTTCTCTCCGACCCAGCACAAACCTTGGCCGCCGGCGGCGCCGGTGCGAAGATCGCGCTGCATGCTCCCCTCGGGCGTCCAGATTGCGCGCTTCGCTGCGCTCCTCTCCGGAGTCTTCCTCGCCGCCTGCGGCGGCAACCAGCACGCGGGCGCCGCGGCGTTCTGGGAGGGCGGCACCGTCGATCCCGTCGCGCCGGCGGATCAGGCGGGCGCGAAGAAGAAGGCGCCGCGCAGGGCTTTCGGCGTGCCCGACGATTTCGGCGGCGCCCCGTCGACGCCCGAGGAGCGGGCGCCCTCGGCGTGGGTGGGCGTGCGGCACGATCTCTCGCTCGCGCGCGCCGACTCGCGCAAGGAGCGCTGCAGCTGCCTGGCCGTGGAGGTGGGGGAGGCGCGCGATCCCAGGTTCCAGTGGGCGGCCGGCGCGCCGGAGACCTCGGCCAACACGCTGGCCATCGCGCTGAGCGCGCGCGGGGTGCCCTGCCCTGGCGGCGCTCCCGACGAGGAGAGCCGGCGACCCTCGATCTCGGCGGTCGATCAGGAAGGGAACGATATCGTCATCGAGGTCGAGGAGCTGCCCACAGGACGGCCGCTCGCGACGGGCGCCGTGATCCCGAGGCCCGCTCCGGGCGGGGCGATCTACGTGAAGGGGCGCAGCGCGAAGATCCCGTATGCGCGCGCCGCGGGCGGCGCGCGCTGCAAGGTCTACTGAGCGCCCGCGCTGCAGGGACAGGCGCTGAGCCGGGCAGACGGGCTCACTGCTGGGGAGCGCCGGCGCAGATCCAGTCGTTGATCTTCTTGATGCTGGCCTCGGGCAGGGCATTGCCCGAGTCCGGGGGGGGCATGCGCGTGTCGTCGCCGCAGAGGCCGGAGCCGCGCACCTTGTTGATGATGTAGCTCTCGCTCGGCTTGCCCGGCACGACGAGCTTCCGGCCGGTGCATTCCGAGCTGTTCCCGTTGACGAGCTCGCCATGGGCCGCGTTCGCGCGGAGATCGAGGCCGGCGGCCGCGGGGCCGGCGTTGCCGTGGCAGCCCGCGCAGGTCGTCGTCAGGATCGGCCGCACATCAGCGAAGGTCGCGGTGCCCGCGCCGCAGAGGGGGTCGCCGGCGGGGGCGGAGCCGCCTTCGCCGCCTTCGCCGCCTTCGCCGCCGGTGCCGGCGCCGCCGGTGCCGCCGCCCTGGCCGCCCGTGCCGACATCCGAACCGCCGGTGCCGCCGCCCTGGCCGTCGGTCCCGCCGGTGCCGCCGCCCTGGCCGTCGGTCCCGCCGGTGCCGCCGCCCTGGCCCGCGCTGCTGCTGCTGGTGGCGCTGCTGCTGGTCGAGCTGCTGGTGCTGGTGCTGTTGTCGGTCTCGCCACCGTCGTCAGAGCAGGCAGCGGCCGAGAACCCGATGGTCAGACAGAGGACCAGTTGAAGTGCAGTTTTCTGGGAAAGCATGTGAGGACCCTCTTTGACGCTGTGTTCGCGCGGCGAGCGCCGCGCCGTCAACTCGCGGAGGACCCTAGATGGCATTGTGCGCATCCACAATGCATTTCATGAAGTGAAAATAGTTATCGTTATCGCGAGCTTGCGACACTGCAATGAAATGATGGTGCTGTACCGGGATCGGCTCGTCGCGTCTACGCGGAGAGCGCCTTCGAGGAGAGCAGCTCTCCGGGATCGCGCTCGGCCAGGTCCTCGAAGCGCGGGAGGTCGGCGAGGCGGCGCGTCGTCGTGGCGGAGGTCTCGGGGTCGCGCTGGAACGCGATCGCGCGGCTGAGGCCCTGCTTCGACACCCCCCTGAGCAGCGCGGGCGAGTGCGTCGTCGCCACGATCTGGCAGACGGAGGGCCGCGCCGCCCCCTCGAGGAGCTGCGCGAGCACGGCGGCGCGCTCGGGGTGCAAGCCGGCGTCCGGGTCCTCCATGAGCAGGAGCGACCCCTCCGGCGCGGTGAGCACGCCGGCGATCTTGCCGAGCGCGCGCAGCGCGCCGTCCGGGAGGCTCGGCGCCGGGACGCGGGCGCCGCCCTTCTCGACGAGCACCATCATGACGTCGCCGAGGCCCGTCTCGGCGAACTCGATATCTTCGATCTCGGGCGCGAAGATCGAGCGCACCCAGCCGAGCACGTCGGCCTTGTGCTCGGCCTCCTGGCAGAGCCAGCGGAGCACGGCGGAGAGGTTCTGCCCGCCGGCGCCGAGGTTCTCTATCTCGTGCGGCACATAACCCCTCATCCGCGAAGGATCGATGTCGAGCGACAGCGTGCTCCGCATCGCGACCTGCAGCGCGTTGCAGAGCGCGATGACGTCCGCGAGGCTCACGTCCTCGCCGCGCCCGCGGTGGTGCTCTATCTGGCCGAGCAGGCTGCGCCGGGCGGGGTTGCGATCCATGGATGCGATCCGCATCGAGCGGCCCTTCTTCGACGCCGCCTTCATCGCTCCGCCCGAGGCGAACCCCTCCAGCCCCTTCAGCGCCGACGCCGGCGTGTCGAAGAGCGGGCCCCCGGCCGACTTCGCCTCGAGCGACTCGTGCTCCACGATCACGTCAGGCTCGACCTGACAGGTGATCTTGTGTGTGAGCTCCTCCTTCCCGATCGCCCATCGGCTCTCGATGGTGAACGATTTGGCGCCCCTGTGCGTGGCCCCTTGCGTGCCGCCGCGCAGGCCCGGCCACACCTCGCGCCTGCCGTCGACGCGGCCGCGGAAGATGTCGCACAGGGGTAGATCCAGCCCGACGCCCTGCAGGAAGCGCAGGGCGTCGAGGAAGTTGCTCTTCCCGGAGCCGTTGGCCCCGAGCAGCAGCGTGAAGGGGGACAGCTCCACCGTTTGATCGGCGAAGCTCTTGAAGTTCCTGAGTCGGATGGATGTCAGCATGCCTGGCCGCTCGCAGCCATCATGTGACCAGGCAGTCGGCCGGATGTAAAGCGCCGGCCGACGGCTCAGCGAAAGTCGATGAGCTCGACGTCGAACACCAGCATGCCGGCGGGCGCGCCGGGCCGTGTGGGTTTGTCGCCGTAAGCGAGGTCGGCCGGTATCCAGAATCGCGCCTTCTCGCCTTTCACCATCAGCTGTAAGCCCTCCGTCCACCCCTTGATCACGCCACCCACCGGGAAGGTGGCCGGCTCGTCGCGGACGATGGAGCTGTCGAACATCTTCCCGTCGGTCGTCCAGCCCGTGTAGTGGACGACGACGCGGCTCGTCGGCTTCGGGTGCTCGGTGCCCGTGCCCTTCTGCAGGACCTGGTAGGCGAGCCCGGAGGCGGTCTTCTTCGCGGTCTTCGGCGCGGCCTTCACGTCCTTCGGCGCGGGCGGCGGCTTCGGCGCGGGGGCGAAGTCGAGCAGCTCGACGTCGAACACCAGCATTCCGGCCGGGGCGCCCGGCTGGGCCGGCGTGTCGCCATAGGCGAGGGCCCCGGGGATCCAGAGCCGGCGCTTCTCGCCCTTGCTCATGAGCTGGAGCGCCTCCGTCCACCCCTTGATCACGCCGCCCACCGGGAAGGTGGCCGGCTCGTTGCGGACGATGGAGCTGTCGAACATCTTCCCGTCCGTGGTCCACCCCGTGTAGTGGACCGTCACCTTGTCGTCCGGGCCGGGATGCGCCGTGTCCTTGCCCGGCGCCAGCACCTTGGACGCGAGGCCCGATGCCGTCTTCTGCGCGTCGGCGGGCGGGGCCGCGACGTCCGGCGGCGCGGGCAGGCCGGCGGGCTCGGGCGGCGGCTGCGGCGAGGCGGCGGGCTCGGGGGTGGGCGCCGGCGGCGGGGCGGGCTTGACCGAGGCGCTCACCGGCGCGTCGGCGATCGCCTGTGAGGCGGGCTTCTGGTCGCACGCGGTGAGGGGGACGGCGAACATCGCAACGAGGACGAGAGAGAAGCGCTTCATGCGCGGCTTCATAGCTCGTCCGCCGTCGAGAGCCGGTATTTTTGTGAGCTGCACGCGTGAGGCGCACGCCGCGGTTCCGACGGCTCTGGATCGGAGTGGGGCCGTCGGCGGCCGTCCGTCCGTCGCACCTCCATTCCGCCGTTCGACGGCTCTCGACCTGACTGCGAGGACGGTCTAGCGTGCGCCCGCCATGGGGAGATCGATATATTTCTTCGGCGCGGGGCAGGCGGACGGGGACGCACAGCAGAAGGATCTGCTCGGCGGAAAGGGCGCGGGGCTCGCCGAGATGACCCGCCTCGGCATCCCGGTGCCGCCGGGCTTCACGGTCACCACCGAGGTCTGCAACGCCTATTACGCCTCGGGCAAGGCGCTCCCCGCCGGCGTCGAGGACGAGATCAAGGCAGCGATCGGCCGGCTGGAGTCGCTGCGCGGCGCGGGGTTCGGCAGCCCCGAGGCGCCGCTGCTCGTGTCCGTCCGCTCGGGCGCGCGCGCGTCCATGCCGGGAATGATGGATACCATCCTGAACCTCGGCCTGAACGACGAGATCGCGCGGGGGCTCGCGCGGCGCACGGGCAGCGAGCGATTCGCGCTCGACGCCTATCGGCGGTTCATCCTGGCGTATGCCGATATCGTGCTCGGCGTGCCCCGCGACCGCTTCGAGGAGGCGCTCGGCCGCGCGCGCAGGCAGGCCGCCGCGAAGCTCGGCGTCGACGCGACGCGCCTGAACTCCGCCGAGCTCGAGCGCAAGGTGCCCGACTCCCAGCTCGATCCGGAGTCGCTCGCGGCCTTGATCCAGCGCCAGAAGGACATCGTCCTCGGGGCGACGGGCCGCCCGTTCCCCGACGATCCCTACGCGCAGCTCTGGGGGGCGATCGGCGCCGTATTCGATAGCTGGAAGAACCACCGGGCCCAGGTGTACCGGAAGATGCACGACATCCCGGAGGCCTGGGGGACAGCTTGCACCGTCCAGGCGATGGTGTTCGGCAACCTGGGCGACGACTCCGGCACGGGGGTCGCGTTCACGCGCGATCCGTCGACGGGAGAGCGGCGCTTTTATGGCGAGTGGCTCCCCAACGCGCAGGGCGAGGACGTCGTCGCGGGGGTGCGCACGCCGCACCCGCTGTCGAGGCCCGGCGAGGGCGGCGGTGCAGACGACGAGAGCTCGCTCGAGGCGCGGATGCCCGCGGCGTACGCGGCGCTGGTGGAGGTGCAGGGCAAGCTCGAGCAGCACTTCCGCGACGTGCAGGACCTGGAGTTCACGATCCAGCAGAACGAGCTCTTCCTGCTCCAGTGCCGCACCGCCAAGCGCACGGGCCGCGCGGCCGTGCGCATCGCGGTCGAGATGGCCAAGGAGGGCCTGATCAGCCAGCGGGAGGCCATCCTGCGGGTGGATCCGGGCTCGATCGATCAGCTGCTGCACCCGAGCATCGACCCGAGCGCGCCGAAGTCGCTGCTCGCGCGCGGCCTGCCGGCGAGCCCCGGGGCGGCGACGGGGCAGGTGGTGTTCAGCGCGGACGAGGCGGAGCGGCGCGCGGGGCAGGGCAGGGCGGTGATCCTCGTGCGGTCCGAGACGTCGCCGGAGGACATCCACGGCATGAAGGCGGCGCGCGGCATCCTGACGGCCCGCGGCGGCATGACGAGCCACGCGGCCGTGGTGGCGCGGGGGATGGGCAAGAGCTGCGTCGCCGGCTGCTCGGCCATCAGCGTGAGCCAGGGCCGGATGGCGGTGACGATCTACGACGATCACGGGCGCGCGACCGGTTCGATCACGGTGAAGGACGGCGATCTCATCACGCTCGACGGCGGCACCGGCACGGTCTACCTCGGCGCGGTGCCGACCATCCCGGCGGCGCTGAGCGGCGAGTTCGAGGAGCTCATGGCCTGGGCCGACGCGGTCCGGCGCCTCCGGGTGCGGTCGAACGCGGACACGCCGCACGACGCGAGGACGGCGCGCAACTTCGGCGCCGAGGGCATCGGGCTCTGCCGCACCGAGCACATGTTCTTCGACGAGGAGCGCATCCAGGCGGTGCGCGAGATGATCCTCGCGGACGGCGAGCTCGGGCGGCGGCGCGCGCTCGCGAAGTTGCTCCCGTTCCAGCGCAGCGATTTCGTGGGCGTCTTCCGGGAGATGGCGGGCCTGCCGGTGACGATCCGGCTGCTCGATCCGCCGCTGCACGAGTTCTTGCCGCAGGACGAGGCGCAGCTCCAGCAGCTCTCGAGGGCGACGGGCGTCTCCGCGGAGGATCTCCAGCGCAAGAGCGAGGAGCTCGCCGAGTACAACCCCATGCTCGGCCACCGCGGCTGCCGGCTGGCGATCACGTCGCCGGAGATCTACGAGATGCAGGCGCGCGCCATCCTCGAGGCGGCGTGCGAGGTCGCGGCGGCGGGCATCGAGGTGGAGCCGGAGATCATGATCCCGCTCAGCATGACCCGGCGCGAGCTCGCCCTCACGCGCGCGCTCGTCGAGGGGGTCGCCGAGAAGGTCTTCGCCGAGAAGGGGCGGCGGGTCGACGTCCGGTTCGGGACGATGATCGAGCTCCCGCGCGCCGCGCTCAGGGCCGGCGAGCTGGCCGAGGAGGCCGAGTTCTTCAGCTTCGGCACGAACGATCTCACGCAGACGAGCCTGGGCATCTCGCGCGACGACGCGGGCCGGTTCCTCGGCGCGTACGTCGAGGCCGGCATCTTCGCGAAGGATCCGTTCCAGTCGCTGGACGTGCCCGGCGTCGGAGAGCTCGTGGAGATCGGGCGGGATCGAGGGCGCGCGGCGCGGCCCGGGCTGAAGCTCGGTGTCTGCGGCGAGCACGGCGGCGACCCGAGCTCGATTGCGTTCTTCGAGCGGGCGGGGCTCGATTACGTGTCTTGCTCCCCGTTCCGCGTCCCCATCGCCCGCCTCGCCGCGGCGCAAGCGGCGCTCGCGGCCGAGGCCGCGAGGGGTCCGCGCGCGACGGACTGACACCCACCCTCCGGCGACATACGCCCGGACAGGGCGCCGGGACATCCGTTCTCACGAGCGTGCTTTGATTATGCTCGTGCGAGCTTTGGTATCGCGCCAGGTCTGCTAAACCAGGAACCTCGCTGTTCATCGCCGGTGTCTCGCCGGGCGCGCCTGCCTGCCCGAGCGGCTCCACCGCGCGCTGGCGAGACATGGAGGTTTCATGCGTCATCTCGGCGTCTCCTCTGCGCTCCTCGCATTTCTCGGGGCCGCGACATCGGGTGCGTTCGTCGCGGTCGGCTGCCACGCCTCGGGTCCGCACGTCGAGATCGGCGCGAGCGGCGGTGCGCCCGGCGACGGCGGCGGCGGCGCGGGCGGCGGCGGCGCGTCCGGGGGCGGCAGCGGCAGCGGTGATTTCGTTCCGGATAACGGCCTTGGCGGGTCTGCCCCTGGCGACGACGACGCAGGCGCCGGCGACGCTGCCGTGAACCCGTGCGGGACCCAGTGCGGTCCCGAGGAGCTCTGCGATCTCAACCATCTCGGCCTCGACGACGACTGCGACGGTCAGGTCGACGAGACGTGCTCCTGCGTCGCGGGGCAGGCGCACGCGTGCTTCATGGGTGATCCGTCGTACCGCGGGGCGGAGGGGTGTTTTCCGGGCACCGAGCTTTGCAACGAGGTGGGCGTCTGGGGGCCCTGCGTCGGCGGCAGCCACGCGACCGAGGCGTGCTTCAGCGAGAACCCCGCGGGGTGCCACGCGCTGAGGGTGCCTCCGTTCGCGAACGTGGATCTGAAGGAGGGGACAGGCACGTTCAGCGTGGACGCCGAGCCTGGCTCGGAGACGTGGAGCGTGGTTTGCCCCGCGGGCATCGACCCGTGTCCGGCGGTCTCCGGGGCGAGCCCGGCGGATGATTACAAGCCGCTCCAGTCGGGGGAGTACACGGTCATCTACACGAAGCGCCTCGCCGACGGCGCGACCGACTCGTGCGAGTACGCCCTTTACGTCGGCGCGCCCGGCCTCCGGGTCGAGCTCGAGTGGGAGCACGACCTCGGCGGCGAAGGGGTGGATCTCGATCTGCACCTGCACAAGCCGGGCGACACGCGGCCGTGGGCGGTCGCGGGCTCGCCGGACGACTGCGGTTACAACAACTGCACCGTGGACACGCTGGGGTCGGATCCGGAGCTGCGGTGGTTCAGCGACGTCGCGTCGCCGCCGGAGCCGGTGAGCTGGTATGCGGATCCGGAGGAGGCCAAGAACACGTGTTATTACGCCCCTCGCGGCGCCGGGCAGGCGTGGCGTGATCTCGGCAAGGGTTGCTACAACCCGCGGCTCGATATCGACAACATCACGTGCGACCCCGACGTCACGGACCCGGACAGCGATGATTTTTGCGCGCCCGAGAACATCAACGTGGATTTTCCGCCGTTCGGGCAGTGGACGCGGATCGGCGTCCATTACTACTCGGCGCATGGCCGGAACTACGCGGTTCACCCGCGGATCAAGATCTTCTGCAATGGCTCCCTCGGGGCGGATCTCGGCCCGACGGGGTTCTACGACCCGGAGGCGCCCGTCACGTTCGCGCCGGCCGACGGGAGCACCCGGTACTGGCTGGTCGCCGACGTCGCGTTCGTCGAGGGGGGGGAGTGCGGGGAGGACACCTGCGTGGTGAGGCCGCTGTACGAGGACGAGACGCTGAAGACGCCGCTGCTGACGACGCGGTCGTCGGTGGAGTCGAGCTTCGGTCCGGCGTACCCGCCGCCTCCCTGATCGCCGGTCTCCCCGGGGCCGCGGGGGGGCGCCCGCGGCCCCGCGCGCGGGCGCTTTACAGGGGCGGCGGGGCGGTGCACGCTAGCGGCATGGGCATCTTCGACCGGATGGGAAAGGTCATCTCGAGCAACGTCAACGCGCTCCTCGACAAGGCGGAAGATCCGAAAAAGTCGCTGGATCTCATCGTCGAGGAGATGAAGGACCAGGTCCGCGCGGCGCGGAAGGAGCTGGTCGACGCGGTGGCGGCCGAGAAGGTGCTGCGCAAGAAGGTCGACGAGCTCGACGCCGAGGCGGAGAAGTGGGAGAAGCGCGCCGAGCTCGCGCTGAAGGCGAACGACGAGAAGCTCGCGCGCGAGGCGCTCGTGCAGAAGAAGCGGGTGGTGGGCGAGCGCGACCGCGCCGAGGCGATGCGCGCGGAGCAGCGCTCGGCGGTGCTCTCGATGAAGACCGAGCTCGAGCGCATGGAGGCCAAGCAGGAGGAGTTCCAGGCGCGGAAGGGCACGCTCGCGGCGCAGATCCAGCAGCAGCGCGCCGGCGGCGGGGCCGAGGGGCTCGGGGCGAGGGGCGGCCAGAGCGCCTTCTCCGAGTTCCGGCGCATGGAGGAGCAGGTCGAGGGGCAGGTGGCGCAGGTCGCGGCGTCGCGCGAGATCGAGGAGGCGATCTCCGGCGGCGGGCTGTCGGCGGCCGAGCTGGAGGCGAAGTTCGCCCAGCTCGAGCACGGCCGCGGCGGCGCCGGCGCCGGCAGCGCGGACAAGCCGGGCGGGTCGGCGGTCGACGACGAGCTCGCCGCGCTGAAGAAGCGGATCCGGATCGGGTCCTGAGGGGCCGAGAACTGAGAAGAAGCGCGGTAGGAGGGCGGGGGAGCGGCGGCCGTCCTCGCCGGACGCGCCGCGGCGCTGGCGATGCATCGAGCGTCATTCCGCGTCGGCGAGCATCCTTCCTTCGACAGCTGACGAAGGCTCCCTGACGGAGCGGTGGGGGCGGCGTCGCTCACGCCGGCACGCGTGGGCCGCGGGGCAGCGCGCGCTGCGCGATCGCGGGTGCAGCCGCCAGGGCCGGTATTTTTGCGCATCTGTAGCTCATGTTACGCTGCCGCGCGTCACAGAGAGCCGAGGTGCGCATGAAGTGGAGTTCGATCGTCTTTCTTGGGTGCATGCTGGTCGCCTGCGGGGATGATGAGGTCAGCTTTGGTAGCGGCGGCGGGGGGGCGGGCGGCAGTGCCGAAGGCGGCGGTGGCGCGGGCGCGGGCGGCGGTGCCGAAGGCGGAGGCGGCGCGGGGGCGGGCGGCAGTGCCGAAGGCGGCGGCGGCGCGGGCGCGGGCGGCAGCGCCGAAGGCGGAGGCGGCGCGGGCACGGGCGGCAATGCCGAAGGCGGCGGCGCGGGCACGGGCGGCAGCGCCGAAGGCGGCGGTGGCGCGGGCACGGGCGGCAGCGCCGAAGGCGGAGGTGGCGCGGGCACGGGCGGCAATGCGGAGGGCGGCGGCTCGGGCGGCACCAGCCTCGACAGGACGGAGCTCGCGATCGCCCCCGACGACGCCGCCACGGCGGGCTGCGCGACGTTCGTGGACGGGGCCTGGGGCGTCGGGGAAACCGACTTCATCGGCGGCGAACCCACGAACGACGAGTGCGCCCTGGTGCCCGTGCTGGTCGAGGGAAATCCCTATTGGATCGCGTCGCGCGGGTTCGAGGGGGACATCGATATCGACAGCCTGGAGCACTCGTTCTCGGACGCGGCGGCGGCGATCGGCGAGGGGAGCTACACGCTCGTCCTCCGCAACTTCACGTTCGAGGAGCTCTTCACCGGAACGCTCGACGTGGCCCATGTGACGGACGATGCCGTCATCCTCTCGATCGAATAGAGAACGTCGCCCTCGGGTAGTGGTCAAATTTGAACATGGAGGCGGGAAGGCGGGAAGAAGACCTTGATGATCTTCCCGCCTTCATGTGGGCTCTCTCTGGGCAAAGCCGCATCGGCGTGGAGCTGACGCCGATGGCGCTCACCCCCCTCTTCGACGACACCGCCGCTTGCGGAACCTCCGGGTCGGTTTGCGGCAAGAGTTTGGGAGTCGGATCAAGTAGTCCCGTTCATGCTCGAGCACGCGCGTCCTCCGTCCCGTGCGAGGGGGCTGGGCCGTGGGCGCGGTCGATCTGGTGAGAAATAGCTGGCTCCAAATGCAATGCTCGGTTCGCTCCTCTGTGCTGTTGCGATAACCCGGCGGCTGCGGCAAAGCTGCGCCGTGCGCCCTGTCTCGATCGAGCCGACCCGCTGGGATTCCCCGCGATGTGATGACTACGAGGACACCGACGCGGTCCGCCGGTACGAGCGTGAGGTGCGTGTCTATCGAGCGCACAGCGAGCCTTTCTCCGTCACGCCGCTCAGCGGTCGAGTCGACGGCGACTACGCCGTGGCGAGCGGGAGCGGGGGGCGGTACGTCGTCGATCTCGTGGACGCCGGCGCGCGCCACGACACCTGCTCTTGCCCTGATTTCCTGGGCAACGAGCTCGGCACGTGCAAGCACCTCGAGGCCGTGCGCCGCGCGGTCGCGGAGCGTCCGGCGTGGCGCCGCGCGCTCGCCCGGATCGACGCACCGGCGCGGCCCACGCTCACGGTCGACGCGCAGGACGGCCTGCGCCTGCTCGCGGTCGGCGCATGGCCCGCGTCGCTCCGCGAGGAGCGCGCGCGCCTCGTGCAGGCCGGCGGCCTCCTGAGGATGGCGTCGGAGGGAGGTCTCGGGAATCACGCGCCCGCGTCCAGGATCGTCCACGCGGCGTTGCCGGCGGCGGAGCGGCTCGCTGGGGCGATCTGGCGCAAGCGCCGCCGGCGCTCGCTCGATGCGCGGGCGGGCCGCGAGCAGGGCGCGCTGGAGGCTCTCGGGCTGCCGCTCTTCCCGTACCAGCGCGAGGGCGTGCTCCACCTCTTCCGCAACGGGCGGGCGCTGCTCGCCGACGACATGGGCCTCGGCAAGACCCTCCAGGCGATCGCGGCGTGCGAGCTCCTGCGGCGGCGCGGGGAGGCGCGGCGGGTCCTCATCGTCACGGCGGCGTCGCTCAAGCACCAGTGGGCGCAGGAGATCGCGCGGTGGACGGGCGAGCGCGCCGCGGTGCTCGGCGGCTCTCCCGCGCAGCGCACGGGGGCGCTCGCGATGGAGGCGGCGTACACGGTGCTGAGCTACGAGCTCACCTGGCGCGAGCTCTCGCGGCTCAAGGCGCTCGCGGCGGACGTGCTGGTGCTCGACGAGGCCCAGCGCGCGAAGAACTTCCGCACGAAGACGGCCGCGACGCTGCGCGCGATCCCGTCGCGCTTCCTGTTCGTCCTGACCGGGACGCCGGTCGAGAACCGCCTCGACGACCTGTATGCGCTGCTGCAGCTCGTCGACCCCGCGCTGCTCGGGCCGCTCTGGCGGTTCAACGCCGACTTCCACCGCCAGGACGAGCGCGGCAGGATCGTCGGTTACCGGAACCTCGGCGAGCTGCGCCGCCGCGTCGCGCCGGTCGCGCTCCGGCGCGAGCGGGCCGAGGTGCTGCTCGATCTGCCGCCGCTCCTCGAGCAGACGCGGTACACGCCGCTCACGCGGGAGCAGCGCGAGCTCGAGGCGGACTACCGCGCGCAGGCGGCCCGGCTGCTCGCGATCGCGGAGCGCCGGGCGCTGCGCAAGGAGGAGCTGGACCGGCTCATGATGATGCTCATGAAGGCGCGGCAGGCGTGCAACGCGCTGGAGCTGTGCGATCCGAGGCGCCGCAAGAAGGCGTCGCCGAAGCTCGACGAGCTGGAGGCGCTCATCGCCGAGGTGACGGCGCAGCCCCGGAACAAGGTCATCGTGTTCTCCGAGTGGGTGGGGATGCTCGAGCTGGCCAGCGAGCGGCTCGACCGGCTGCGCGTCGGTCACGCCATGCTCCACGGCGACGTGCCGACGGACCGACGCCCGGCGCTGCTCGACCGGTTCCGGGACGACCCGGCGGTGCGGGTGCTCCTGAGCACGGACGCCGGAGGCGTCGGCCTCAACCTGCAGGCGGCGAGCTACGTCGTGCACCTGGATCTGCCGTGGAACCCGGCGCGGCTCGACCAGCGCACGGCCCGCGCGCACCGCCTGGGCCAGGGGCGCAGCGTGAGCGTGACCTACCTCTGCGCCGAGGAAGGCATCGAGCGAGGCATCGAGGGCATCCTGAGCGAGAAGCGCAAGGTGCTGGTGGCGTCGCTCCGCGCCGACTCCACGGTGGAGGAGCTCTCGGCGCCGAGCTTCTCGGTGGTGCTGCGCGAGATGCGGCAGGTGCTGGCGGCGGCCGAGGAGGGAGCGATGGGCGCGGCGGCGGAGGGGGTAGCGGAGGAGGTGCATGCGGCCTTGCCCGCGGAGGGAGACGCTGGCGGAGGACGGGGCGCGCCGGCGCTGCTTGCCGGATGGCCGGCGAGCGAGGCCGCGCCGGCGCTGCTTGCCGGATGGTCGGCGAGCGAGGCCGCGCCGGCGAGCGGCGCCGTGGCGCGAGCCTCCGTGGCGCAGGTCGCCGAGGAGGGGGCCGCGCCGGCGGCGCTGCTCGCCGGCGCTGCGGAGGCGGGCGGCGGGGAGGCCGCGGAGGCGGGCGGCGAGGAGGCCGCGGAGGCGGGCGGAGATCGCCCGCGCGCGCATTGCCCGCGAGTAGAGGCCGCGCAGAGGGCCGCGCAGGACCGGCTGCGGCTCGCGCAGGTGGTCCTGGACGCGGGCTTCGCCGCGGACGCTGCCCGAGCGGCTTACGAGGCGCTCGCCGGGGCCATCACGGGCCTGTTGGAAGGGCCGGCGCCCGAGTCGCACGCGGCCCTCGTCGCGGTGGTGTACCGGGAGCTGGTGCCGAGCGGCGGGCTTCCCGTCGAGGCCCACGCCGTGCTCGCGCGGCTCCACGACCTCGGCACCCTCGCGCGCGCGGGCGTGACGCTCGATGCGGCGCTCGCGAGATCGGCCGTGGACGAGGCGGCGACCTGGATCGACAGGCTGGGGGCCGGAGCGGCCCAGCGCGCTGCCGAGCCGCGCGCAGCGCGGTAGATCCCGGTCGCGTACTCAACTCTAGAGGATGTGCTCCACGGAGCCCGCCCCGCAGCGCTCAGCTCTGTAGGATGTGTTGCGCAAAACTCGCCCGCAGCACTCAACTCTGTAGTCGGTGCGTTCTGAGAAGGCGTACATCACGGTCTCGCGCTGCTGCGGGAGCTGGTCGACGCGGCAGCGCCGGGGCTCCGTCGATCCTTGTCACGAGCGAGTGTCTTCGCGAGGGTTCGAGGATCGACAGCTGCACGCCCTGGGGTGCCTCGCGCACCGACACCACGGGGCCGTGGCCAGGAAGCCCGCGGCCCGCGACGTCGGTGAGGAATGCCTCGAGCACCTGCCCGAGCTCGCCGCGGTGGCGAGGGCGTGGGTGGCGCCGCGGATGGGCTCGAGCCGCACGGCCCGGTCCGTCGCGCGGGCGGCGCTCGCGACGGCGTCGGCCACGACGTCGCCGAGCTGGAAGGCGCAGAGCGGATCGGCTGCGTCGCGTTCCATGGATCGCGTTCGCTCCCGGACATCGAGGAGCGCCGGGCGTGATGCGGCGCTCCATGTCTCGGCATCATCGCGTCCCGCGCGCAGAGCAGAGAGCGCGTCTGCAGGGAGCGGCTGACGGGTCCCGCGTCGGTCGCTGCCGCGCGGCGAGCCTCCTCTGGAGAGCGCGTCGTCGCTTCTCGGCGTGAATGTCTCGGCCGCGCGCGGCATCGGAGGGGCGTACGCCGTGTGGATTCGCGGTGACCGGTGGGGACCATCGGGCATCACCTGCGTTCGAGGAGAGCGCGATGAGCCGCAGCCGACTCCGCTGGTGGTGCGATCGATCGGGCCAGCCGGTTCGCGCTGGAAGCGCCGTTGCTAGACGGGAGCAGGGCGGGGGCGCGTGGCGCCCGGTGGGACGTCCGGGGGGCTTCGCCCCGGCTACGATGCGATGGGTGGTGGGGTACTTTGGCCGAAGGTGGGGTCCTTGGAGCCGCCAAGCGCGCCAAGCGCGCCAGAAACGCCAAGAAAAACACAAGAATCTTGGCGTCTTATGGCGTCTTGGCGGTCCCCTCATTCCGGCGATCCCGCGGTGCCCGGCCAGGAAAACCGCGGGAGCTCCTGGCCTGCTCTCTGCGGCCTGGACCGTCCCGTCCGGACCCAAACGCTCCAAACGCCGCAAACGCCACAAACGCGAAGATGCGGCGGCTTACTAAATTGTGTTGCCATAGTCGACTGGCCCATCTATAGAGTCAACCGTGGGAGACCGCGCGTGCATGACGCTCCCGCGTCGCGGGGGTGTCAGGGCGACGGCGGGCTCTCATGACCATCGACCATCGACCATCGACCATCGACCGAGTCGCTCGGAGTCCAGCCGCGCTTGATTCTGCGGTTCCCGGCAGTGGGAGCCGCGGAGTTTCGCGGCCTGCTCTCTGCGGCCTGGACCATCTCGTCCGGACCAAAATGCACGCCAAATGCACGCCAGAACGCACAAATGACCAAATGCAACTAAATTACTAAATTGTGTTGCCATGGTCGACTGACCCACCTATAGAGTTAATCGTGGGGGACTGCGCGCGCATGACGCTCCCGCGTCGCGGGGGCATCAGGGCGATGGTGGGCTCTCATGGCCATTGGACCATTGGCGGAGGGTACGATCTATGGACAAGCACATTCGATATGCTCTATCGACCCTGCTCGCGGCTGCGTCGCTGGGCACGGCGGGAACAGCTCATGCATACGTGACCATCACGGGGGATGTGTCGCCCCAGAACCCAAGCGACCCGTGGGATCTGGGGTCGGGCACCCTCCGCGTGGGCGGCGCGAGCAACCCCTGGGAGCCCACCTTCACCAGCGGGGAGGTGATCGTCGCGAGCGGCGGGCAGCTGTTCAGCGCGGGCGCATTGGTGGGGAATGATCGCAACGGCACGGTTCAGGTCATCGGGTACGGCTCGAAGTGGACCAACAGCGGATCCATCCAGATCTGCGTCAGCGGCGATGAGTGTCATGGGCTGCTCGTCGTCCAGAGCGGCGCCGAGGTGCTCACCGAGGATCTCGTGGTGGGCGATCGCTCCTCGCAGAACCATGGGGTCCTGCGCGTCGAAGGGTATGACGCCACCGTGACGAGCCTGGGGGATACGTACGTCGGCCTCAGGGCGCAGGGCAGCGTCGAGCTCAAGCAAGGGGCGAGCTTCTTCTCGAACAATGTCTACATCGGCGGTGCGTCGGGCTGCTCGAGCTGCAACGGCCACGTGACCGCGGCAGGCTCCGCGACGAAGTGGGTGAGCACAGGAGAGTTCGTCGTGGGGATGTACAGCCTCGGCACGCTGGACATCGACCGGGCCGAGGTCTCCACGATCAATGCCAGGATCGGCTACCGAGACGCTCTGATGCGCCCCGCGGCCAGCGTGCGCGGGTGGGGTGGTACGTGGACCAACCAGGGGCTCTTTCGTGTGGGGACGGTGCAAGGGAATGGCGAGCTCACCATCGGGGCGTACGGGACCCTCGTGACGGAAGATACCGAGATCCATTCCGAGCTCGGCGGGGCCTTCATCAAGGTGAATGACGTCTACGCGTCATGGCTCAACAGCGGCGACGTCACCGTCTTTGCCAGCGGCAATCGGTCTCCGTCGATCGTGGTCGGCAAGGACGCCTTCGTGAGCATCGACGGCCTCCTCCGGACCGCGCCGAAGGCCGTCGGCCTCTATCCCTACCTGGGGCCCTCCGTGCGCCTCGAGGACGGCGACCTCATCGCGGGCGCCATGGAGATCGAGGAGGGAGACCTCGACTTCGCCGGCGGGCGCCTCGAAACCGGCAGCTTCGTGGGAGATCTCGCCAACACGCAGTCGGGCGAGCTCTCGGTCGGAGAGGCTCACCCGGCGACGGCCATCGTCGGCAACTACAGCCAGGGGCCGGGGGCCACCCTGAGGATCGTCGTCGGGGGATCGAGCCCCTCGCCGCTTCTCGAGGTCGACGGGGACCTCCTCGTCGATGGGGCGCTGGAGGTCGTGCCGGCCGACAGCTCCGTGTCGTTTCAGGTCGGGGACACCATCGCCCTGCTGGGCTGGGGCGGTGACCTCGCGGGGACGTTCGCCGCCGTGAACATCACCGTGCCGCTCGCCCCAGGCCTCGCCTGGGACACCTCGGCGCTCTACACCACCGGCGAGATCACCGTCGTGCCCGCGACCTGATCACGCCACGCCCCGGCGCCCGCGCCTACTTCGGCCCCGCCCTGCCGATCGCGATGACGTTCTGCTGCGCGGCCGGCTTGCCGCCCTCGTTGGCGGAAACGAACGCGCGCGGGTGCGCCCTGAGGAGCGTCACCGTGAGCGTGATGCCCCAGCCGTCGTTGGTCTTGAGCTCGGCGTGACCGTGGCTGTCCTCGACCGCCACGATCAGCCGGCCGAGCGGCTCTAGACCGGCCGGGGCGGAGCCAGGGGCGGTGAGCACGCGCTGGAGCGCGGACTCCGGCAGCCCCAGACCGAAGCCGACGTCGAGGATCGACAGCTGCACGCCCTGGGGCGCCTCGCGCACCGACACCACGGGGCCGTGGCCAGGGAGCCCGCGGCCCGCGACGTCGGTGAGGAACGCCTCGAGCACCTGCCCGAGCTCGCCGCGGTGGCCGAGGGCGTGGGTGGCGCCGCGGATGGGCTCGAGCCGCACGGCCCTGCCCGTCGCGCGGGCGGCGCTCGCGACGGCATCGGCCACGACGTCGCCGAGCTGGAAGGCGCAGAGCGGGTCGGCGGCGTCGCGCACCGCGAGCGGCCGCACGTTGTCGGACACCGGGGCCGCCTGCTGGACGGGGATCAGCGCGGCGACGTAGCCCGCGATCCACGAGGAGCCGTCCGACTCGCGCCGCAGCGGGCGCACCGAGAGCACGGCCGGCTCGGGCGCGCTGACGCTGAGCTCGATGCCGTCGTCGCTCGCCATCACGCTGGAGAGCGACACGGCAGCGTCGCTCGCGGACGTGGCGCCGAGGACGTCGCCCAGGGTGAGCGAGCCGGGCGGGAGCGCCGCGCTCGCGCTCTCCGCGGGCACCGTGACGTCGCGCGCCCGCAGCCACTTCGCGAACTCGGGCGCGACGAAGCGGACGTCGCCGAAGGCGTCGGCGTACAGCAGCCCTACGGGCGCGCTGCGCAGCATCGAGCCGAAGAGCTGGAGGTCGTCGAGCGCGACGCGCGCGCCCTCGACGAGATCGTCCTCCGGCGAGCCGCCGCCGCGCGCCTCGCCCGCGCCGGCCTGCGCCGTGCGCGCGAGGCGCTTCCTGCGCAGGAGCAGCGCGAGCTCGCGGCCGACGTGCTCGGCGCGCTCCGGCTCGCGTGAGAACGTCGACTCGGCGACCGGGCCGCAGAAGAACACGTACCCCTCGATCTCGCCGAACGCGATGAGCGGGACCACGACCGCCGGCATGTCCTGCTTCGCCAGGAACCGGCGCGAGAGGCGGATCGCCGGCACGCCCTGCTCGCTGCTGTACGGCGGGCGGCGGACGTCGCGGCGGAGCTCGGCGACGAGGCTCTCGCCGCCGCCCTGCCTGTCGTTCCAGAACCGGAGGTGCCAGCTCCCCGCGGGCAGCTCCGCGACGAGCACGAGATCGGCCGGGTGCGCCTGCTCCGCGAGGCGCGCCACGCGCGGCCAGAACTCCTCGTCCGGCAGCGTGTGGACGCCCTGCATGCGGAACAGCGCGGCGCGCTGGATGAGCTCCGCGGCGCGATCGACGGAGCGCTGGACGACGAGCCCGCGCACGATCATGACCCCCGTGAACGCGACCGCGAGGCCGAACAGCGCGCTCGGCAGCGCGATGAGGCTCGCCTCGGCCCGCGCGGCGAGCACGCCCTGCCCCGCCGCGAGCGCGAACACGCAGAGGAACAGCGCGGCCGTGGCGACCAGGCTCCCGTAACGGCGGCGCGCGCTCCTCACGAGCCCGCCCGCGAGCAGCACGAACAGCGCCGGCACCCACGCCGGCGCCGAGGCGCGCCGGCCGCCGTCGAGCAGCCCGCCGAGCACCGCGGCGACGCCCCTCGCCGGCGGCAGCGCCGACGTCGCGACCGCCTGGGGCGCAACGCCGCCGGCGCCCGCCGCGACCACGGCGATGCGGCCCTCGAGCGCGCTCGCGGGGACCTGGCCGTCCGCGAGATCGCGCAGGCTGACCGCCGGGACGCTCTGCGGCGCCTTCTTGAGCACCCAGGGCGCCGCCGAGACGCCGAGCGCGCCGAGCTCCGGCGCGCGCTCCCCCGCCGCGAGCGGGAAGAAGCCGACGACATCGCCGGCGCTCAGGCGGAGCAGCTCGGGCGGCATCCGGACGATCGGCGCGGCGCCCGCGGCGCCCGCGCGGCTCGCGGCGGCGCCGCCGCCGCAGAACGCGTCGGCCGGGGGGATCAGCAGCGCGCCGCGCGCGCGCCCGCGCTCGAGCAGCCCGGGGAGCGAGCGCTCGCAGAGCCCTTCGCGCAGCGCCTCGGGCGAGGCCGTGACGAGCAGCACCTGCGCGGACGGCGCGGCGTCGGCGAGCGCGGACGCGGTGAGGCCGCGCGCCACGTAGTCGAGCCGATCGAGCGGCGCCACGGCGGCGATCAGCGCCCCCGCGACGATCGAGAGCACGTCAGGCGTGAGCCACCCGAAGCGCGTCGCCTCCGCCTGCGCGGCCATCGGGCGCGGGATGCGAAAGGGCTTGGGGATCCGCGGACGGTAAGTCTTCGCCATAATCGCTGAAGGCCGCGGCCATCGAGGGGGTCGCGGGACGCCCCGAGCAGCCTGAGCGTCGCATCGTGGTCGAATCAATACAATTGTCCACCCGGGGCCGCCGCGCCAAAAACATCGGCTGTGCGACGAGAAGGTCGCTCCCTGGGGCCCCAGGCGCAGCCGTTGCGCCCGCCTCTCTCGTCCTCCGGCGCGCCGCGATCTCCGACCTGGACGCGGCGCCGCGATCTCCGACCTGGCCGCGGCTCCGCGGCGTAGCGGTTCGCGACAGGGTGCGACGTGGTGCTCCCAACGCTCCGCCGACGCGCGTTGTGTTGCGGGCGGCGCACGTGTGATGCGACGTCAGCGCGCTGTGACGATTCGGCTGGATCGGCCTGTCGGAAGGGGTTTGAATCCTTGGTGCGTATGCGCCGTGCTTCACCTGTGCTTCGTGCCGCGCCCGTCCTTGGTCTGCTCAGCTTGGTCAGCAGCGTGGCCTTCTCGGCCTCCAGCTGTGGCTGCGAGTCGGATGTGCAAATCGCAGACTCTTCGGGCAGCGGGGGCGCGGGAGGCGGCGGGGGCGCCAGCAGCGCGACCGGGAGCGGCGGCGGCGGCGCGGCCGGGAGCGGCGGCGGCGGCGCGGCCGAGGCCGGCGGCGGTGGGGCGGGCGGCGCCGGTGGGGAGGAGCTGCCGGACGAGCTGCCCGACTTCACCGAGGAGGAGCGCGAGCCCACCGAGGCCACGGACGGCATCCCGAGCCCGCTGCCGGGCGTGTACACCGACAAGGGCGTGGCCGGGGGCGACGAGGTGGTCCGCGCGCTGATGGGCTTCCCCATCCGCAACTCGGGGCTGCTCGAGCAGCGGATCGCCGAGATCTACGACCCGACGGGCCCGCGGTTCCGCCAGTATCTCACCCGGGACGAGTGGATCGCGGCGTACGCGCCGCGGGAGCGCGACGTGCACCTCGTGAAGCTCTGGCTCGAGGAGCAGGGGATGCAGGTGAACTTCACGGCCACGAACCGGCTGCTGATCCAGTTCACCGGCACGGTGAGCCAGTTCAACGAGGCCTTCGACACGGAGCTCCGGGTCTTCGAGCGAGAGAACCCTCAGGCGGGGAATCCGCCCTTCGACGTCTACGGCTCCCTCGGCCAGCTCACCGTGCCGACGTGGGTGTCCGTTCGCACGACCGGCATCATCACCGCGGATCTCGCGGCGAGCACCCGGGCGCTCCCGGGCGAGGCCGGGGAGATCGAGCCGGATCCGCCGGCCGGCGTCGAGGGGGGGCTGACCCCGGCGCTGATCGCGGGCGCGTACGACGTCGACGATCTCTACGAGCTCGGGTTCACCGGCGAGGGCGTGAAGCTCGGGGTCACGATCGGCGCGACCTTCAAGTACAAGGACCTGCAGTCGTTCTGGCGGGCGCTCGGCGTGGAGCGGGCGAACCCCGAGGTCGTCCAGACGATGGAGCCGGTCGCGACGCGCTACGTGGAGTCGACGCTCGACGTGGCGTGGTCGGGCGGCCTCGCGCCGGGCGCGGACCTCGTGGTGTACCAGGGCCCCGACGCGCGCAACACATCGATGGTCTACACGTTCAACGAGGCCATCGGCCGCGGCGAGGTGTCGGTCATCACGGACTCGTTCGCCCACCGCGAGGACTCCGAGCCGCCGGCCGTGCGGCTCCAGTACCACCGCTCGGCGCAGATGGCCGCGGCGCTCGGGATCACCGTGGTCGCGGCGACCGGCGACTCGGCGCAGACCGACACGCCCTCGGCGAGCCCGTACGTGACCGGGGTCGGCGGGACGTCGCTCTGGCTCGACGACGACGGCGAGGTCGAGGACGAGCTCGCCTGGTCCGGCTCCGGCTCCGGCCCGACGCTCTCGTTCCCGATCCCCTCCTGGCAGGTCGGGGTCGTCGAGGGGTCCGGCGGCAAGCGGGCGGTCGCGGACGTCGCCATGCACGCCGCGCCCTCGCCGAGGCCGTACTGGGTCTACTACCTCGGCGAGTGGCGGACGTACGGGGGGACATCGTTCTCGGCGCCCGCGTTCGCGGGGCTCATCGCCGTGGTGAACAGCTACCGCGCCGCGCAGGGCCTGCCGCGCGCCGGGTTCCTCAACTCGATCCTCTATACGACCCCCGCGGTGCAGGCGACGTTCCGCGACATCGTGCGCGGCCAGACGGAGTTCTTTGCCGCGGGGCCCGGCTGGGACTACCCGACGGGCTGGGGCGCGCCGAGCGCGATCGGCCTGGCCACCACGCTGCCGTAGCGCGCCCGCCCTGGCAACCGCGCCGGGCGGCGGCGCGCGCCGACCCGCCCCGCCGCCGCCGCCCCGCCGCATGCTCGAGAACCTGCCGCTCTTTCCACCGAACGGGCTCGATCGGAGCCTCCACACCGCGGTCCTGATCGGCCTCGTCTTCGGGACGTTCTTCACCGAGACGCTCGGCTGGACGTACGCGGGGCTCGTCGTGCCCGGCTACCTCGCGACGGTGTTCTTCGCGGCCCCGGTCACCGCGGTGTTCATCGTCGCGGAGTCGATCGTGACGTACCTCTTCGTCGCGCTGATCGGCCGCTGGATCACCCGGACGGGCGCGTGGTCCACGGCGTTCGGGCGCGAGCGGTTCTACCTGTTCATCGTCGGCGCGGTGATCGTGCGGCTCTTCGTCGAGGGCTTCGTCGTGCCCGAGGTCTCGGCGCGCTACGACTTCGTGCACTCGCGGGAGCTCTACAGCATCGGGCTCGTGCTGGTGCCGCTCATCGCGAACGCCTTCTGGAACAGCGGCTTCTTGCGCGCGGCGCCGCGGCTCGCGGTCGTCACGGCGCTGACGGCGCTCGTGCTCGGCGTGCTGCTCCGGACGACGAACCTCTCGGTCTCGCGCTTCCAGGTGCTCAACGAGAGCCTGTCGCTCGAGTTCCTCGAGCTGCCGAAGGCCCACATCATCCTCGTCATCGGCGCGCTGCTCGGCGCGCGCAACAACGTCCGCTACGGGTGGGACTACAACGGCATCCTCGTGCCCGGCCTGCTCGCCGTGGCGTGGTACGAGCCGACGAAGCTGCTCACGACGACGATCGAGGCGCTGGTCGTCTTCTACCTCTCGCGCTGGATCACCTCGGTCCGCCCGTTCTCCCGGATGCTGCTCGTGGGGCCGCGGCGGATGATCTTCGTGTACGTGCTCGGCTTCCTCGTGAAGATGGCGATCGGCTTCGCCATGGTGCGGTACGCGCCGGGGCTGCAGATGGTCGACTACTTCGGCTTCGGTTACCTGCTCCCGAGCCTGCTCGCCGTGAAGATGTGGAACAAGGAGCACGTCGGCATCGTGATCATGCCGACGATCCAGGTGTCGTTCACCGCGTTCCTCGTCGGCAACGGCGTCGGTTACGCGCTCGTGGCGCTCGGCTGGGGCGGCGCGCCGCCGCCGCCCGCGGCCGCGGCGAGGCCGCTGCCGCGCATCGAGAGCGCCGCGCTGTCGCTCGTGCTGGCGGACACGGCGCCCCGGCCCGGCCCGCGCCCGAGGGCGGCCGCGATCGCCGCCGACATCGAGTCGCGGCGGATCGCCCACCGGCTCGCGCGCGGCGTGCTGCGCGACGGGCGGCCGCCGGACGAGCTGCTCGGCGCGGCGGAGCGCGCGCGGGTGTCGGTGGCGCGAGAGGGCGACGGCGAGCGGCCGTGGTACGTGCTGAGCCCGCGGTTCGACGATCCGGACGACACGCCGAGCGCGCCGCGGGCGGCGATCCGCAAGCGCGTCGGCCGGAGCCCGACGTCCGCGCCCGAGTGGCTGGTGCTGGCCGCGCCCACCGAGCTCGGCTCGGCGCTGCCGGCGGTGGCGCTCCGGGTCGCGGAGCTGCTCGACGCGGCCGGGGTCGTGCTCCTGTCGCGCCACGGGGCGATCCGCCGCCACGACGAGGCGTTCGTGGCCGCGATGATCGACGCGATGGAGAGCCCCCAGGTGCTGCTCGTCGAGCCGGGCGGCGGCGACGGGCCGGAGCTCAGCGTGGTCGGCTCGCCGGCGGGGCTGCCCGTCGTGTCGATCGGCCTGGGGCTCGGCGCCGAGACGGCGATGACGTTCCGCCCGGCGGCGGAGCCGTCCACGCCCCTCGGCGACGCGCCGCGCTTGCACGTGCCGCGCGAGGTCGCCGAGGCGGTCGGCGCGCGCTCGCTCGGCGCGCCGGAGGCCGTGCGCTGGACCGGGACGCTGGAGGAGGAGCTCGCGAAGCGGATGGTGTCCTTGACGGAGGTCCAGCCGGGCCGCTTCCGCCCGCCGTCGCTCGAGGAGCTCAGGCTGTTCGACGCCGTGGTGGCGCCGCGGCTGATCGCGGCGGCGACGCGCCCCGGCGGCGCATCCGGCGCGGCGCCGCCGACCGCGTGGGAGCGGGCGATCCTCGGGCGCCTCGGCTTCCGCGAGGTGCGCATCGGCGGCACCGACGCGGCGCCGGCGGCGTGGGGCATCGCGGAGCCCGGGCCGGCCGAGGGCGGCCCGGAGCGGCGCGGGAACCCGGCGTGGCTCGTGCTGGCGCATGCGTCGGCGTCGCCGCCTGCGGCGTCGACAAGCGCCATCTTGCCCGCGCCGCCCTCGACGGAGGCGGTCAGGTCGCCGCTGACGGGCGCGATGCTCGTCGAGGTGCCCGCGCCGCGGTGGCAGATCGGGGTGTTCGGCGCGGGGCTCGCGCTCGCCGACGCGCTCTCGGCGCAGTCGCTGCTGCTCGCCGGGGCGGTGCCCACGGCGGAGCCGGGCGGGGCCGCCGACGTGCGGCGCGCCGAGGGGCTGCGCAGCTACTTTCAGCGGGCGCACGAGGTCTGGGTCGGGGACGGCGGCAACGCGCTGTCGGTGCAGGCGATCGAGGCGGATCGGACCTACGAGCGGGACGCGGTGGTCTCGTTCGGGTACGAGGTCGTGCGGCCGGGGCACGTACCGACGTTCGCGGGGCCGCTGCTGGAGACGCTGCGCGATCTCGAGCTGCGCGTGGGGATCTTCGACGGCACGCGCGAGCAGGTGCCGTTCAGCGGCGCGACGGACATGGCGATGGCCTACGCGAAGCGGTTCGCCGAGGGGCGGTTCGCGATCGTGTACATGGGCAGCGCGGTCCGGCGCTTCTTCGAGCTCCGGCGCTTCGTCGAGCCGGGGCAGGGGGAGACGCGCCTCGAGGCGCGGCTCGCGCGGCTCGGCGTGACGCCCGAGCCGCTCGACGTGGCCGCGCGCGCTCAGGCGCTCGCGTCGTGCGCGGGGAGCGCCGGCGCAGGCGCGAGCGGGGACGAGCTCTGCCCGACCCGGGGTGTGACAGCGGCGTGCGATCTCTCCGCTGCGATGGAGCCCTTCCGGCGCTACACGACCGAGCGGAACCCGTATTACCTGAGGGCGCACTTCGCGACGCAGGCGGCGCCGACGGCCGGGCCGGCGAAGGCGGACGCGACGCGGGCGGCGGTGGCGGACGCGTCGCGGGCCGGGTCGGACGCGTCGCGGGCAGCGGTGGCGTTGGCGCCTCGGGCAGGGCTGGCGGCCGCGGCGCGCGCCGTGGCGGCGGCCGCGCTGCGCGGGAGCGCGCCGGCCGCGCCGCGGCGCGAGGCGCAGTGCCATGTGGAGATCGGGCGCGACGTGATCACGGGGCGCCCGTGGGTCATCGCGGCGCGGCCGGGGGAGGCGCAGCTGCTGCCGATCGACGGCGCGCTCGTCGCGGTGCCGGGCGCGGCCGTGCCCGGCGGTTCGCGGCTGCGGCGCGCGGTCACCGTCGGCACGAGCGCGCTCCGGGTCGAGGCGGCCGGGCCCGGGGCGGCGCCGCAGCAGGGGGCCCCGTGACCGCCCCGGCGAAGCGCCGCGCGCCGGGGGGCCACGAGGCGGCCGCGCCGCGTGGGAGCGCGGCGGCGCGGCCGCCGTCGCGGGCGCGCCTGGCGACGGCGGGGTTCCGTGCCCGCGACGGCGCGCCGCGCAGGGCGCTGAACCCGCGGTGGCTGATCGCGATGGCGCTGCTCGGGGTGACGGCGTTCGCGCTCTCGCAGCTGTCGAGCGCGCCGCCGCTGGGAAGCGCGCTGCCGGCCGAGGACGAGATCCTCGCCTACCACATCGAGCCGGAGCGGGACCTCGTGATCAAGGTCCCGGCCGAGATCGACGCGGTGGAGGTGACGACCTGGGGGAGCGTGAGGACCGACGCCTGCGACTCGGCGCGGCGTTACCCGTACGGGTTCGTCGCGGCGTTCGTGAACGAGCGCGGGGAGGAGGTCGCGCGGCACGCGATCGATCTGGAGAGCCGGGTCAGCTGCGATCCGGATCGCCCGCTCGGCGAGGGCGAGTACGCGGCGCGGCTCGCGAGCGGCGGGGGCGCGGTGACGGATCCGCGCTCGACGCTGCTCATCACGCACGACGTGCTCCCGCAGGGCGGGCAGGTGCGGCTCCGGGCGAAGCCCGCGGCGGGGAGCGACGGCGGCGACGGCGCGCCCGTGCCGAGCGAGCTGACGATCCTGTCCCGGCTGGAGGGGCGCTACCAGCGCAGCGAGGCGTCGCGCGCGGTCTACGAGCAGAGCCTCGACGCGGAGGAGCGGCGGCAGCTCGGGCTCCGGACGTCGGCGCTCGGCTTCGCCGACCTGCCGGAGCCGGCGCGCAAGGAGCTGCTCCGTGGCTGGGCGCGGCGGCTCGAGGCGGGGGGCCGCGAGGGGATCGACTACGACATGTCGCGCCTTCTCTTGCGGCGGTTCCGGATGCCTTACCCGCGCGCCGAGGGGCGCGGCGCGTCCGAGTTCGTGATCGGCGAGCGCCGCGCGGCCGCGCTGAACTTCCGCGGCCCGCTGTCGCTCGACATCGAGGGCCCGCCGGGCCGCGCGGTGCGGGTCGCCGATGGCGCGAGCGGGTCCGCGAGCGTCGAGCTCGGCCCGCTCGGGAGGGCCACCGTGCGGCTCCTGCGGGAGGACATCCGGACGGTGGTGATCGACGGCGTCGGCCCGGATTTCGGCGTGCGGTTCGGCGCGCCGGAGGCGCAGGCGATGCAGCAGATCGGCGAGATCGTCCACCCGGCGATGCCCTCGCCCGCGGGCGCGGGCGGCCCCGGCGCCGCGCCGGAGGCGCTCCCGCCGGGGACTGCCGCGGAGCCGCCCGCGGCGCGAGCGGAGGCGGCTCCGGCGCGGCTGCAGACGCCGCCGGACGTGCGGATCGTGCGCTACCTGGCGCTGGATCCGAGCGACCCGGTGATCGCGCGGATGGCGCCCGGGCAAGAGCTCCTCGGGCTGCTGATCCGGACCGAGATCGACGCGAGCGGGGGCGCGAACCAGGGCGACGCGACGGTGGTGGCGCGGTGGGGTCCTGGGCCGTCGGAGCGGGCCGAGCTCAAGGTGACGCTCCCGCGATCGCGGTTCGAGTGGTGGAACGAGGGGTTCGACGCGTCCGAGCCGCGGCTCGCGATCCTCCGGCCGCCGGCGGGGGTGGAGCGGATCGAGATCACGGGCGACGCGAGGACGCGCCTGCGGCTGCGCGCGATCGAGCCGGGCGTGAACGAGACGCTGTACCGGCTGCCGTACCGGGTCACGCTGGCCGAGGACGAGACGTGGCGCTACGCGCCGTTCGACGTGAGCACGTGGACGGACGTGCGGGCGCTCAACCTCGACGATCTGGAGCGGAAGGAGCGCTTCTCGGATCTGCGCGAGCAGGTGCGGATCGAGCGGGCGGGGGAGGGCGGGAGGTCGAACGCGGATCGGCCGGAGCGGGTGCTCGTCCCGGAGCACGCGCCGGTGCGCCGTCGGCTGCTGATGCCGGCGTGGCAGTCGGCGGGGGAGCCGTCGCCGGGTGACGCGTGGACGCCGCTGCTCGTGGCGAAGGACGTGCGGGTGGACGGGGCGGGGGCGCGGGCCGGGCGGCTGTCGGTGATCTACCGGGCCGCGCGCGCGTCGCTGGGCAAGGAGGTGGCGGTGCGCGTGGACGGCGAGGTGGCGCTGAAGGAGCCGATCGTGGCGCTGTCGGGGTCGCTCCGGGTGGCGGCGCCCGCGGGCGCGCGGCGGATCGAGGTCGAGGGGCTGGGCGAGACGGGGGTGGCGTACACGGACGCGCCGCCGGCGAACGGCGGGGCGATCGTGCGCCGGCGCGACGTGTTCGAGCTGACGCGCGGCCGGCCGATGACGTACGAGTTCGAGCAGGAGGCGGGCGAGACGCTGCACCTGGTGCTGTTCGTGGTGACGCCCGGGGAGAACGCGGACTACCGGATCCGGTACCGGCTCGAGGGAGCGAAGCCGGCGTCGCGGGAGGCGGCGTTCTTCCGGCGAGTGACGATCCCGGAAGGCGTGCTGGCGGGCCGGGGCGGCGACCTGACGCGCGCGACGCTGTGGGAGGCGGCGACGGAGAAGCGCGGCACGGACGGGGTGGGGCGCGCGGTGATCCGGCTGGGCGACGACCTTTCGCCGGGGGAGCGGGTGGTGAGGCTGTCGCTGCTGGGGCCGCAGCCGGGCGATACGGGGGAGCCGGCGAAGGCGGTCTGGGTGGGGGCGGTGCTGGTCGGGCAGAAGGCGCCGGGGCGGGACGACGGGCCGCGGCTGTGGGTGGAGGACGATCCGTGAGGAGGAGCGGGCGGCGCCGTAGCGCTCGGCTGCCGCACCCCGTGAGACGCTGCGTATTGGGGCGTTACGTTCAAGGCGATCTGGAGAGTGCGTCTTCCAGGGACGTCGGCAGTGGCTGTCGTACCGCTCGTGGCTCGATCAGGTGTGCGCGAATCGAGGCCGCGCAGCCGCGAGAATCGCCTCGGCGAGCTGCTCCTCGAACCGGCGGAACGCGGGCAGTCGGCGTAGCGTCCGAGGGTCGATGTTGGCGCCGAAGAAATCGTAGAGATCGGCACCGCAGAGGCGACCGCCGCCGCTCGCTGTGAGGACCTCTTCCAGCGCACGCTTTGGATCGAGCACGCTCTCTGGATCCGCCGGTAGCAGAAGCGGCGACATCGGCGGCAGCAGCTTCTGGAACGGCAGCGCGTCGACGAGGAGCCATGCCTCGATCTCGCGCACAGGAACGCACGCTGCGGCCGCCAGATCGGCAAACTCTGCCCGGGCCAGCTCCAGCCCCGGCTCGATCTGCTCGCGCTGTGTCCGCTCGGAATCGCCCGATCCATCCGAGTGGATGACGAAGAGCGTACATTGCTCCCAATACGCGCGAATGGAGGCCGCGATCCGGACGTCGCGCCGCCGTGACGTGCGGGCCGGGGCGTCGATGCCCACGCTCGGGCCGATCATGGGAACCTCGGGAAGCACCTTGGCGGCGAGCGCGGGGATCAGCTGATCGAGGAGCGGCAGTAGCAACGCATAGTCGGTTTTCCCCTCGGCGAAGAGCCCTGCACACAGATACGTCATGCCTCCGCGAGCTCCGCGGGGCTGGCTGTCTCCAAAATGCGCCGGAGCTCTGCTGTGGAGATGTACTGTTCGCGATCGATGACACCGACAGGCGCAACCCTGCGTACCCGTGTATGCCGGAGCCCGCTGCCCAGCCGTACCAGGTCGAGCGCCATGATGCACTCCGGGTGATCCATCAGGGCCGCGAGGACGACTGGAGAGTGGCTGGTGATCAGCACCTGCGCAGTGCCAGCGGCAGCCGATTCGGTGTCGCTGGCGACGGGGCGCTGCGTCGCCTCCAGGATCCGCTCGATGAGCGTCCGTACGCGCGCAGGGTGGAGCCCGTTCTCCGGCTCTTCGATCGCGATCAACGCGCTCGATGCGTCTGCACGGAGCGCTGTCGAGAGCGCCAGGATGCGCAGCGTCCCGTCGGAGAGGACACGCGAGGGGAGGCGCTGGCCATCGGACGTTTCCATCTGCACGACGAGCGTGTCGCCCTCGACGACGACCTCGAAGGTGCGGACTCCAGGTACGAGGCTCGCAACGTCCGCCCGGATCTCGGCGATCGCGCCGGGGCTCTGCGCCGCCAGCGTAGCCGCCAGGTTGGCGCCGTCCGTTGAGAGCCTCGCTGGTGCGCCAGGCTCGCTCGGCTCGCGGATCCGTTGGGCTTCCAGGTGCAGGACGCGCAGGCCGCTGAGCTCCTCGGCGACGGCGCGCAGGTGCGGCGAGCGAGCCTGCATCTCCGGCTCCGAGAGAAACGTTGCCTCGGGAACGTACTGCACGGTCGCTGTCATCGAGAACTGGGACGCGCTCGGATCCGCCACGGTCAGAGCCCGCTCGTACTCCACGAGCGCGCCGCCATCTCCATGGCGTAGGCGCGACGCAAAGGCTGGATGGCGCCTCAGCCATGCATCCTCATCCGACGTCATCGACCGCAGCACCTCGCGAACGACCGTCAGACGCTCTCTCATGGAGCTGAGCTGCTGAAGCTCGATGTTCACCTCATAACGGAGCCGCGTCGCCTGGAGCGGTACGTCGCGCAGGCCGACCCTCACCGCGGAACGCGGCAGGATCACCTCGATCGCGAGCGCCATGCTGGCGAGGGCACCGAAGCCGCGTTCGACCGTCGTGGTCGGCTCTTCGTCCCGGCGACGGAACTGCTCGCGGATCCGCCCTCTCCCCTCTCCGACGGCTGCGGCGAGCGGGCTGCCCGCGAGCCGCGCAAGCAGCGAGAGCGCGTCGAGCAGGTTCGATTTTCCGGCTCCGTTCGGGCCGATCAGAACGGAGAACGGCTCGAGATCGAGGGCGAAGCCCTGAAAAGACTTGAACCCGTCTATCTCGATGCGGGTGATCATTCCGGCGCCCTTGTGGCAGAGCCTACAGCACATGAGTCCCGCGGGCCAGCGGTTCTCGGAGCTGAGCCGGCCATGCGAAGCGGGCGGCGCCAGCGGCTCTTGCCGGTGCGGTGTCGCCGAAGTCAAACTGAGCCGGCACCCGGCTCAAGGACGTGCGACCGGCCTGCCGAGAGCAACCGCGTCGGCTGAGCGCTCGGCCGGCGGCTGCTCGCAGCAGATGGCCAGGCGTTCTTCCGGCGGAAGAGCTCGCCTGATAGCGCAGCGGGAGGCCCTCGGGCCCGGTAATCCATGCAGGTGCGGAGCCAAGTGGGTTATCTGAAAGCGTTTATCGCCGACGGGAACGAAATGGCACGGTGCGCGGCTCGCGCACGCCTCCGTTGTCGCGATGGTCGCAGCTGCCGAAGTCCGCCCGGTCTCGGTGTGCACGCACCGCGCGCCGCACAGCCACGTGGGAGCTACGTCGAGCGGTGCGGATCGCATTGGAAGGGGCTCTCCTGGTCAAGCCGAACCATGCGCTCGCTCATTGATGGGTTGGTCGTGCGCCTTTTTTGTTGTAGGGTCTCCCCGCGCGCCCCCGCGGCTCGCAGCAGCGGAACGAGCACACATGGCGGAAACGACGACGAGCCCGCTCGGGAAATGCCTTGTTGCGGTGCCCATCCTTCGCCTCGCCGACACCCGCCGCGGTGCCAGCCGCGCGCGAGTCGCGCGCGCCTTCGCCGGCCTCGCGTCTGCCGTCGCGGTCGCGCTCGGGGGCGCGGCGGCGCACGCGCAGGAGCCGCCGCGCGACCCGGTGGCCGCGGAGGCGCTCTTCAAGGCCGCGCGCGCGCTCGTCGACAAGGGGGACGACGCGGCGGGGTGCCCGAAGTTCGAGGCGAGCCTCGCGCTCAACCCCTCGGCGAGCACCCAGATCAACATCGCGCGTTGCCGCGAGCGCGAGGGCAAGCTCGCGACGGCCTGGCACGATTACCATCGGGCCCTCGTCCTGAACCGCGAGACGGCCGGGGAGCAGCGGCGGCGGAGCCTGGAGGAGGTCGCGAACAAGGGGATCGCGGCCCTCGAGCCGCGCGTACCGAAGCTCGTGATCGTGGTCAAGGGCGCGCCCGCCGGCATGGAGGTGCTGCGCGACGGCACGGCGCTCCCGGTAGCGGCGCTCGGAGAGCCCCTGCCGGTGGATCCCGGCCCGCACGAGATCCGCGCGAGCGCGCCCGGGCACGAGGCAGAGACCCGCTCGATCACGCTCGCGGAGGGCGAGACGACGACGGTCGAGCTCACGCTGCGACCCGCGGCCGCGGCCGCGGCCAGCGCCGCGACGCCGCCCGCCAAGGCGGACGAAGCGCGAGGCGGGGGCACCCCGGCCTGGGCCTGGATCTCCGGAGCCGCCGGGATCGCGCTCGCCGGCGCGTCGGTCGGGTTCCTGATCGACGACCTCTCCGCGATCAGCGCATTGCGCGAGAACTGCCGCGAGGTCCCGGGCGGGACGTACTGCGACCCCGGCTATGACTTCGCGGCCGACAATGCGCGCAAGAACCGCGATTTCGGGCTCTTCGTCGGCCTGGGCGCCGCGGGGCTCGTCGCGATGGGGGTGGCGGTCTATGGGATCGTCCGGCCGGGCGACGAGGCGGCGCCCGCGCCGGCGGCCGTCGCGGTCCCCTGGATCGCGCCGTCCGGCGCTGGCGCCAGCATCTCCGGGAGCTTCTGATGCGCATGGGCGAGAGCAACCGCGTGGTGGTCTTCAGGCCTCTTGCCGCGCTGGCGATCCCGCTGGCCGCGGCGGGCGCGTGCATCCCTGACGTGGAGCCCGACGTCTTCGTCGTGCCGCGCTGCGAGCAGGTCGCGCCCACCTGCGGTCCGGCGGCCGACGAGAGCTGCTGCGCGGCGGGCGAGGTGGTGGGCGGCCAGTTCAACCGCCTGAACGACGTGCGTTATCCTGCCACGGTCGCCGATTTCCAGCTCGATCGCTTCGAGGCGACGGTAGGCCGGTTCCGGCAGTTCGTCGCGGGCTATCCGGCGACCAGGCCGAAGGCGGGAGTGGGCGCTCATCCGCTCATCCAGGGCAGCGGCTGGGACCCGGCGTGGGATGCGAGCCTGCCCGCGGGGCAGGACGAGCTGCGGGCCTCGCTGCAATGCGACTCCAACTTCCGGACGTGGACCGATGAGCCCGCCGGCAATGAGGCCGCGCCGATCAACTGCGTGAGCTGGTATCTCGCGTTCGCGTTCTGTGCTTGGGACGAGGGCCGGCTGCCCACGGAGGCGGAGTGGAACTACGCCGCTGTCGGGGGGAACGATCACCGCGCCTATCCGTGGGGAGACGAGGCCCCGAGCCAGGATCTGGCGGTGTTCGACTGCGATACCACGACGACGGTGTGCCCGATCCCGTCCGTCGGGTCGAAATCCCCTGCAGGCGACGGGAGATGGGAGCAGGCGGATCTGGCGGGCAGCTTGTTCGAGTGGGTCCTCGATTACCACGCCGATCTGACGGGGACGTGCACCAACTGCGCGGCGCTGACCGACGGAGGCTTCGGGAGGGGCTCCCGCGGAGGGGCGTTCTCGCACACCGAGGAGACGCTCAGTCCGACGTACCGTATCGGCGAGCTTCCGGAGAGGGCGCTGTCTTTCTACGGTTTCCGCTGCGCGCGGGACGAGTAGGGGCGGCGACACGACGGCGGCACCGAGGCCTGTGGTGCCGTCGACTCGGTGGCTTTCAGGAAGCGTTTCCGGTGCGCCCGGGGCGGTAAGACCGGCCGGCCGGGAGCGTTTCCGGTGTCCCGGAGGCGGTAGGACCGGTCGGCCGGGGGCGTTTCCGGTGTCCTGTGGGCGGTCGGACCGGTGCCCGGGAACGCGGGCCCCCTCGCCGATCGCGCGCTTGCGCTCGAACCCGGAAATCGGGTAGCCCGGTAGATCACGGCGCGGGGCGTAAGCGGGCATGGTGCAAGGGTAATCGCCGTGGATCTCGACGCCTTCCTCGGGGCCGCCGCCCGCCGCGCGCTGCTCGCCGCGGCGCTCGTGCTCGCCTTCGGCGCCTCTGGCGCCCGCGAAGCCGCCGCCGCCGAGCCGCTCGCCTGGGTAGCGCCCGAGAGCGTCCGCGTCGCGCCGTGGAGCAGCGGCCCGCAGCAAGGCGCTCCCGCTCCGGACGAGGCGCGCGCCGCCCCCGTCGTAGCCGACCCCACCGCGCCCGTCGCGCTCGCCGCGGGGCAGCTGCTCCTCGTGCCCGTGGAGCCAGGCGACCGGCTGGAAGTGCGGGGCGACGTCGCGGGGATCGGCCTCGGCTCCGGCGTCGGGAGCGTGCCCGATGTGATCACCTGGATGCCGCTGCCTCCCGCCAGGGCCGGCGCGCGCGATTTCGCGGTCCCGACGTGGTCGAGCGCGCGCTTCGTCGTCGTGCGCGCGGCCGCCGCGCGCGGCGCCGGGGGCACGCCGGTCGCCGTGCGGGTCGCCGCACGGGAGCGCGCGCCGCTGGCCTGGTACCGCCTCGACGAGGACGTCGCCGCATGGCTCGGCGGCCGCGCGCCCGCGCCGGCCACCGCGCCGGGCGAGGCGGCCGCGCTGCTCCGCTGGGTCGACGCCGCGCGCGCGGCGCTCTCCGCCCCGGCCGCGGCGGGCGCGCCCTCCGCGCGCCTCGCCCCGGCCGCCGCGCGCCTCGCCCCGGCCGCGGCCGCATGGCTCACCGCGCGCTATCTCGAGGAGTCCCTGCTCCTCCGGCCGCTCGTCGAGCCGTACTTCGTGGCGCGCGGCGTCGAGCTGCGCGGAGGCCGCGAAGGCTCCGATCTCCCGACCGTCGAGCGCGCCACGCCATGGCGCTCGCTCGGCGCCGGGGCGCGGCTCGAGCTCCGCGCGCCCGGCGCGGACGTGCTGCGCATCGCCCTCCGGGCGCGCACCTACGGGACCACGCGCGTCGTGGTGCGCGCCGGCGGCGCCGTCGTCCGGGAGCTCGTCGTTCGCACCGGGTCGCGCCTCGCGGACGCCGCGCGCTGGAGCGAGCCGCGGTGGATCCGGGTGCCGCTGCCGGTCGATGCGCGCGCGGCGACCATCGACGTCGTCGAGGGGGAGCTCGCCGTCGCCGCCAGCGGCTACCAGCAACGCGCCAGCGTCGCCGAGCTCCTCACGCCGCAGCGCGACCGCGCCGCCCTGCTCGATCGCGCGGCGCGGCGCGATCAGGCCGGCGACGGCGATCGCGCGCCGGTCCACGCCGAGGCGCCGCGGCTCCTCGCCGCCGCAGACCGGGCCGCCGCGCCGGACGCCGCGAAGGCCGCGCTCGACCTCGCCGCGCGGCCGGCCGTGCCGCCGCCGCTCCGGGCGCTCCTCCTCGCCGAGTCGGTGCGGTGGGCGCCCTCCTCCGGCGCGGCGTTCGCGCGCGCGGCGCAAGCCTACACGGCGGCGCAGGCCTGGGTCGCGGCGCAAGGTGGTGATGCGGCGGCGCAGGGCCGCGGGGCGGCGGGCGCCACGTCGCTCCAGCGCGCCATCCTCGCGCGGCTCGCCGCGGCGCACGCGGAGCCGGGCGCCGCGGATGCGCCCTGGTCCGAGCCTGCTCGGCCCGGGGCCGCGGCGCCGCGCGAGCCCGCCGGAGGCCGCGCGCACCCGGACGACATCGCGGCCGTGTCCGCGCTGGGCGCGGCGCTGTCGCCGCCGCGCGACGGCCGCCGGCCAGCGGGGGCGCCGCTCGCGGAGCGTTACGCGCTCGGCCATGGCGACGTCGATAGCGCGGCGCCGCTCGCGCGCGCCGCCTGGGCGCGCGAGGCCCCGTGGGACGCGCTCGATATCCCCGACGGCGTGGCCGCGTGGAGCGCGATCGCGCCGCCTCGCGACGCGCTGCCGCCGGCGGAAGACGGCGCACCGGGGCGCGCCGCCGCGGACGGCTTCTGCGAGGTGGACGCGGAGTCCGGGCTCCGCTGGACGCTCCTCGACGCCGCGCGCGCGCAGATCGACGTCGAAGCGCCGCCGGGGGCCCACGCGCGGGTGCTCCTGCGGAGCGCCTCGAGCCAGGTGGTCCCCGAGTCGCCGGTGCTCATCGACGGCGCGCCGGCCGCGGTGCACGGCGGCGCCGGGCTCACGTCGGTCGTCGCCGTGGCGCCCGGGGCGCGCACGTTCCAGCGGCCGGCGGGCGCTCCGCCGGTGCTCGCGCGCATCCCGCGCAGCGGGCGCGCGCCGTGCGCTTCGCTGCGCGAGATCGTGCAGTGGGCCTGGGTCGACGGCTCCGCGACCTTCGCGCTCCCCGACCCGGAGCGCGCCACGCTGGCCCGCGTCGTCCTCGCGCCGCCCGCCGTGGCGGGCGAGGCGGCGCTGGGGCCCGGAGCGCAAGGCGCCGCTGCGCCGTCGCCTGGAGCGCAAGGCGCCGCTGCGCCGGCGCCCGGAGCAGCGGCGCTGGCGCCCGGAGCGCAAGGCGCGCCGCCCCCGGCCGACGGCCCCGCGCGCGTGCTCCGCGTGCGCGCTGGCGCCGCCGTCCACGAGGCCTGGGTGCGCGCCGGCGCCACGGGCTCGATCGAGGTCCCGGTCCCCGCCGGCGCGCACGAGCTGCGCGTCGAGACCGATGCGCCGACGCTGCTCCGCGCCTCGGTGCGCCTGCACCCCGCCGCGCCCGGCGCCCCGCGCGCCGTCACGCCGGTGCGCCCGCCGGACGGCGCGCCCGTCGACGGCACCCTCGAGCAGATCCGGGGCGCCACGCGCGCCCTCCGCGCCGCGCCCTCACCTGCCCGCGCCGCGCTCCACGCGCAGCGCGCCGCGGCGCTCGACGCCCTCGGCTTCCCGGCCCTCGCCGCGCTCGACCGCCCCGCCGAGGAGGATCCCTGGGACGCGGCGCATCTGCCCGGCGCGTCGACCGCGGGCGCGCCGCCGAGCACCGCCTTGACCCTGCCGCCGGGCAGCCCGGTGGCGGTCCCGCTCGGCCTGCCCGCGCGCGTGCCGCCGCTCCCGCTGCCCGACGACCGCGCGCCCCTCGCGGCCGCGCGCGACGCGCGCGCCAGCATCGATCCGCGGCGCGGCGTCGCGCTGCTCGCGGGTCCTGCGGGCGACAGCTCGGGCGCGGACGCGCTGCTGCTCGGCCTCCTTGCCGAGCGCTCCGGCGAGGTGCAGCTCGCCGCCGACGCCTTCACCCGGATCGGGCTCGCCCACCGCTCCTCCGCGGCGCTCGCCCGGGCCGCGAACCTGGCCACCGACGTGGCTTCCGCCGCCCCGGCGCCCGATCGACGGCTCACGCTGCGCGCCCTCGTGCTCGCCGAGCTCGCCGTCCAGGAGGCCGCCCGCGAGGCCTCCGCCGGTCAGCGAGGCGCCGCGCCCGCGGCCTCGGGGAGCGCCGCGCAGGGCCCGGCCGTGGCTCCTCCCGCCGGCGCCGCGCCTCCGCCTGTCCAGCTCCCGCCGGCCTCCCTCGCGCGGCTGGCCCCGGTGACCGGCTGGGCCGTGCCGCCGCGCGCCGACGCCACGGCCGGCACGGCCACGCTCGAGATCCGGGCCAGGGCCGATCGCGATCTGCCGCTCCGCGTCCGGGTGCGGCGTGCGCTCGTCGATGCGCCGGAGGCGTCGCTCCTCATCACCGACGGCGCGCGCGCCGAGTTCCGGCTCGACCGCGCCGCGCCGGGCGCGATCGTGCTCGACGGCGTCTGCCGGGCGCTCGACCGCGAGGAGACCCCCTGCGCGTTCTCGATCGCGCTCGACGGCGAGCCCGTCGCGTGCTCCGCGGCGCCCGCGCCGATGGCGGACCGCTGCGTCGTGCAGGTGCCGCGGGGCAGCCACCGCATCGAGGCGCGGCCTCCGGCGGACCGCAGCGTCCTCGGCTGGATCCGCGCGACCGCGGCCGGCGCGGCGCAGCCCTTCTCCGGCCGCGTCCTGTCGACCTGGAACGACATCGACCCCGCGCGCCCCCTGGAGCTCGCGTTCGTCGGCCCGACCGTGGTGCGCATCCGCGCCCGCGCCGCCTACGAGTGCGCGTCGCCCCGCGCGCGCGCCGCGCCCGCGGACGGCGGGGATCCGGCTTGCCATCCCGAGGTCGCCGCGGCCGCGCCCTCCGGCCAGCTGCGCTTCTCGGTGGCGCCGCTCGACGGTGCCGGCGGCGAGTCGAGCGGCGGCGCGGTGGAGGAGGGCACCCTCGCGCTCGACGCCTCCGAGGACCGCGCCGCGCGCCGCCTGGGCGTCACGCGCGAGCCGTTCTTCTGGCTCGGCGGCGAGGTCGAGTCCCGCGTCGCCGTCCTCCCCGAGGGCCCGCACGTGCTGCGCGTCGCCTCGCCCGGCGGCCGGGCGCTGCTCCGCGTCGAGCTCGCCGTCGCGAACGGCGCGCCCCGCCCGCGCGTGCCGCCGCCCGCGCCGCCGCCGCCCCCTGCGCCGATCGCGCCCGCGGACGAGCTGCTTCGTCCGGCACCCCCGGTGGGAGAGGACCCGGACCCGGGGCCCCTCTCCGTCGGCGGCTACGCGCGCCTCGCCGACAGCGAGCTCGCCGAGGAGGACCACCGTCTTCCGGTCCGCTTCCTCGAGCTCGGCGTCGACGTGCACCGCGAGCTGATCGAGCGGCGCGCCTGGATCGCGGCCGCGGGGTTCGGCCGCCTGCGCGACGGGCCGGAGAGCTTCGGCGCGGAGGCGCGCTTCGACCTGAGCTCGAGCGGCTGGGTTCCCGGCGGCTCGCTGAGCGGCCGCGTGGTGTTCCAGCCGGACGCCAGCGACGCCATGGGCGCCAGGGCGAGCGCGACCGCGTTCTGGTCCATCCCGCTCGGCGGGCTCACGCTCTCGCCGTGGGCGGGCTTCACGTGGCTCATGGTGGACGAGTCGCTGCGGGGCTTCATCGGCGCCGACAAGGACGTCTACACGCCGTACGGCGCCACGCACGACACGCAGGCCTCGCTCGGGGCGCGCCTGCGGTACCGGCCGTTCGTCGACGCGCTCGTCACGGCGGGCACGTCGCTGCGCCTGAGCCCGGCGCCGTCGGAGCTCGACCGCATCGACGCGACGCTCGACCTCGACCTGCTCCCCGGCCGGGGGCTGTGGCCGTGGATCCAGCTCGGCTGGCTCGCGAGCTACCGGCCGGTGAACGAGACGCGCGACGAGGCCTTCCTGCGCGACGCGTTCACCGCGGGGCTCACGTTCTGGAGCTGGCTCGCGCGCGGGCACCGCGCCTCGCTCGGCGTGGAAGGGACGTTCCTGTTCGACGTCCCGAGCCTGGCCGAGACCTCGCCGCGCGCCTCGGGGCTGGTCTTCCTCCGCTACGACTACACCGCCCGCCGCGGCCTCCGCGACTTCCCGCCGGCGTCGACGCCGTTCCGCGACCGGCAGGAGGAGGGGAGCGGGCGCGTCGAGCGGGAGCGGCCTGCGGTCGAGCGCTCCTGGGAAGAGCCGTGAAGTCGGCTCATCGCGGGCGCTCACTTGCCCGGGAAGAGCTCCTCGGCCGTCATGTACTTCGCCCCGAGCGCTCGCGCGAACTCCCGGTCGCTCTCCATATCGCCGACCATGACCAGGTGCTCGCGCGCGAGCTTGTGGCGCTGGATCAGCGATATCCCGAGCCCCGGCAGGGGCTTGCGGCAGAAGCAGCCGACCGGAAACGCCGGGTGCGGGCAGTACACGACCTCGGCCACGGGCAGGCCGAGGAGCTCGATCGTCCTCGAGAACGCGGCCATGACAGCCTCTTCGGTCACCGATCCTTTCGAGATGCCGCTCTGGTTCGACACGAAGAAGAGCGTGTATCCGTCGTTGACCCAGCGCTCCAGGGCCGCGCGCCGACCGGGCAGGAGCTCGACGTCGTCGGGATCGCGCGGGTAGATTTCGCCGCTCTTCGTCGTTCGCAGCGTACCGTCTACGTCGAGGAGCAGGCCCTTGCCCGTGAAGAGCGGATCGACGCGCCGGGCAAACGGGATCTCCTCGACCACCGAGAAGCCCTCATCCACGTGCGGCGCCTCGAAATTCGCAGCCCACCGCGAGAGCGCCTGCGGCGGCGGCAGGTTGGGATCCTCTTTGCCGAGCGCTTTCATGTCCTCCGGCCCGAGCAGCTTGCCGTAGCGCTCGAGGACGCGGAGGACGACGTTCGCGTAGGCCTCGTTGATGGGCGTGGCCAGGTACCGGCACCGGACCGGCACGCCGTGCGCGTGCGCCATCCGGAGCACCGCATAGCGCGACGCGCGCGTGCCGTACGTATTGTCGAGGACCACCCGCGTCTGCCCCGAGGAGAGCAGCTCTCCGAGCTTCTTGACCACGCCGTCGAGCGTGCCGCCGAGCTCATCGCGGTTCAGGCGCGCGTACCCTTTGGCCGTGTAGCGGGCGACCTCCGACGATTTGCCTGCCCCTTGAATTCCCATGATCACGACCACCTCGGGCGCATCGCCGGGGCCCTCTCCGGGCTCGAGCTTGCGCAGGCCGGCGGGGATGACGGGCGGCGCGACCGAGGCCAGCACATCGGCCGTGGGCGCGAAGCTGGTCTTCGAGAGGTCGGCGCGATCGCGCGCGCCAAAGGGGATCCGGAGCGCGCGCAAGCAGGACTCGACGCTCTCCCGCCTGGTCGCCCCGAACAGGGGAAGGACCGGGGGACCGAGATCGAGCAGGGCCGCGAGGGCCGCCTCCTGGGACGTGACGCTGTGCCGCGCGGCGATGGGCTTGATCGCGCGGTTCTTGAGGAGGTTATCGACCTTGGCGTGACCGCCGAGCGGCCGGTGGGCGAGGAACGGGATGCCCATTTGCTTGGCGAGCTCGAAGAGGCCTCGGGCTGCGCTGCCGCGATCGAGGACGCTCAGCTCCTCCTGGATGGCCCGCACCGGAAAGTGCCGCTGGGCCTGGCGGACCTCTGCGATGGAGGTGTTGCTGAGGCCGAGGTGCTCGACGAGGCCCTCTCTCTGGAGCTCGGCGAGAGCGGCGAGGCTCTCTTCGAGGGGGGTCTTGGGGTCGGTCACGTGGAGGAGGAGCATGAAAATCCGCGAGACGCCGAGCGCCTTCAGGCTGCCCTCGACCGTGCGGCGCAGGTGGTCGCGGCTGCCGTCCGGGACCCATCGCCCTTTGGGTCGGGTGAGGCCCGCCTTGGTGATGACGCGCACGTCGTCGCGCGGGCCGGACCACGCGTCGAGCGCCTTGCGGACGAGGCGCTCGCCGTAGTGGGCCTCGCGGTCGGTGAGGCAGTAAGAATCGGCGGTGTCGAGGAGGCGTATGCCTCGATCGAGGGCAACGTGGATGACGGCGGTCGCGTCCTCTTCTGAGGGGCGCCCCTCCGTGGCCAGCCGGAGCAGGCCGAGGCCGAGGGGGACGTCGAGGTGGCCTAGGACACCGTAGGGCGAGGGGGCGGGGGTCACGGAGACGATGACGTAGCCAGGTCCGCGGATCGATGCAAGCGCTCGCGCTGATGTTGTGATCTATCAAGCCATGCGTACTGAATAGATCGGCGGCAGGTTATTGGCGACGGTCGTCCAGCCCTCTCCGCCGTCATCGCTCACGTAGAGATTGCCCGTCGTGGTGCCGAATGCCACGGTGCCGTCCTTGTTGGCGAGCGCGTGGCGGTAGATGACGTCGTAGGCTTGCTCTTGCGGCAAACCCCTGCGGAGCTGCTCCCAGGTCTCACCGCCGTCCTTCGTGCGAGCCACGAAGAGCGCGCCGTCGACGGTGATTCGCTGCTGGTCCGACTTGCCGGGGACGACCCACGCCGTGCGCCCGTCCCTCGCGTCCGCTGTGATGGGGAAGCCGAAATGCACGCCTTGCTCTGGACGGCTCACCTTGCGCCAGCTCTTGGCGCCGTCGCTGCTGTAGTAGATCCCGACGTGATTCTGCTGCCAGACATGGTCGGGATCGCCCTCGCATTGCTCGATGTAATGCGTATCGTGGCCCCACTCGGCGTCTGGTTCGGGCGTGTGATCGAGCCGCATGCCGTTGTTGCGCGGTTGCCAGGTCTCTCCGCCGTCCGCTGTTTCGATGACGCCCGCCGTGGACACGGCGACGAGCATTCGCTTCGGGTCACGCGGGTCCACCACGATGGAGTGAATGCCCGGGGCGAACTCGCCACCCTCGGAGGCCGGCGTGCCAAACCATTTCGTCTCGCCTTTGCCCTCGCCTGTGAACAGGTCGCCGCCGCGTGACTCGTGGTTCCAGAGCGGCCGGTTGAGCTCGAAGGAGCCGCCGCCGTCGCGGCTGACGAACAAGCCACCCGGAATGGTGCCCACGTAGACCGCGCCGCCCGGGCCGAAGCCGATGATCCAGAGCTTTTGCACCGTGGCCGGGCGCGTGACGATCTTGATGCCGACGCCGAAGTCGCTGCCGGCGTCTTCGTACATGTCCTGGCCGATGTAGCGAGCGCCCTCGGGATATTTGATCTGGGCGGGGTTGTCATTCCAGGTCTCGCCTTCGTCCGTCGAGACGGACAGCTTGGCCCCCCAATGGCCGAAGCCGAGCAGCGCCCAGAGCTTGCCCGTGTAGGGATCGCGCGCGACATAGTTGACGCCGCCGCCGGCGTGGCCCGCGAGGCGCGGCTTCCACGAGCCGTTCTTTTTCTCGACGATAAACGTGCCTTTTCGCGTGCCTACCAGGATACGGCTTGCCATTTCACCCTCCGCTCAACGCCTGCAGAATATGGACCTCGTCGTCGGCAGCGACTGCGTCCGTGAGTCCCTTGCGGTCGCGGATCATCTGCTTGCCGACGAAGATGTTGACGTGCGTCCGCAAGCGGCCGCGCTCGTCGCAGATGTAGAAGCCGATGCCGGGCGCGAGCTTCTCCAGGGCCGCGACGACCTCACCTGCTGTCGACGCCTCGACGATGAGGTGTTGACCTTCGAGGTGCGGAAAGAAGGTGTAGAGGTGGCGCGTCAGGTGGACAGACGGCATGGCGTGCTTGGCGTACTCCCGGGCTCGCCGCGCGTCAATTGGTTTCAAAGGCCGGCAGGCAAGACGCAGCCCCACGCAGAGCCCCGATGTTCTCAGGACCCAAGCCTTCCCACGCCCGTTCCCGTGCCCGTTCCCGCTTCCGCTACCACCTCCGCAGCCGCGTTGCGTCGAGGTAGGTTGATTCGGTGGGAGCGTGCGCCCTCATTGGGGCCGATGAGTTGCCGCTGACAACGGGCTGGAATGTTATGCCGGCTTCTCGCGGATCTCGGGCGTGCCGGGGGCTCTCGTCAGCGCTCTCGTCAGCGCACGGGGGGCTCCGAGGCGTGCTTCAGGCCGGTCAGCACCCTGTAGCGGGCGGCGATGGCCTCCAGCTCGCCGGGGGCGAAGACGTCCTCGATGCGGTCGAAGCCGTTGGGCGCGCGCTCATAGGCGATCTGCAAGCACTGCTCCGGACCGTTGCGGCGATTGGCCGCGACGATGGCGGCGGTGGCGGGCAGGCGCTCGGCCTCGTAGGCGGCCAGCGCTTCCACCGGATCGGCATGGGCGGCGAGCGCGCGGACCAGGGCCTGGGCGTCCAGGATGGCCTGGCTCGCCCCGTTGGAGCCGTTCGGATACATGGGATGGGCTGCGTCGCCCAGCAGCGTCATGCGCCCATGGCTCCAGCGCGGCAGCGGATCGCGGTCGACCAGCGGGAACTCGTAGATCGCCTCGGCGCTCCGGACCAGGCCGGGCACATCCAGCCAGCCGAAGCGCCAGTCCTCGAACCTGGGCAGGAAGTCGGCGGGGTCGCCCCGCCGGTTCCAGTCCTCCCGTCGCAGGCTCCTGGCGATCGCGAGATCGGCGGCCCAGTTGATCCTCTGGCGGCCGTCCGGCCCCGGTGGGGAAATCGGATAGACGACGAACTTCTGGTCCTGGTGCCCGGCGATGATCATGCTGGCGCCGGTGAGGAAGGGCGCCGCCAGGCTGGTCCCCCGCCAGAGGATGCGACCGCCGTAGATCGGCGGCCCCTCGTCCGGATAGAGGCCGGCGCGCGCCGCCGAGTGGATGCCGTCGGCGCAGATCAGGAGATCGGCGGAGACCTTCCACGCCGCGCCCGCGCGATCGAGGAAGAGCGCCTCGACGCGGCCCCCGCCCTGCTCGTGGCCCGCGAGGCGCCGATCGCAGAGCACCCGGCCTGTGCCCAGCCGCTCGACGGCGGCGTCGAACAGCACGCCTTGGAGGGCGCCGCGGTGGAGCGAGAGCTGCGGGGTGGCATGACCCGCGAAGCGGCCGCGGGGCTCGCCCCAGATGCGCTGGCCGAAGCGGTTGAAATAGATGAGCTCGCGGGTCGCCACGCTCTGGGCCGACAGGGCATCGAAAAGACCCAGCTCGCCCAGCACCTCGGCGGCGTGGGGCAGGAGGTTGATGCCGACCCCGAGCGGCAGGATGGTGGGCGCCGCCTCGAACACCGTCACCTCATGACCCGAGCCGTGCAGCGCCAGAGCCGCGGCCAGGCCGCCGATCCCACCGCCCGCGACGATCACCTGCATAAGTCCTCCCGTCGACATGCGGCTCGACGCCGCCCCTCGTTGAAGCCGCCGCCGATCGCCGGCGCGGCGGCCGCGGAGGGTCATCATCGCGGCCGCCGTGTACTGCAATGAGCGCGCCGAGCGGTCCACGGTTCCATACCACGATGGCCTCGCCGTCGCTCGAGGACAGCACGTACCTGGCGTCCAGCACCGTGCTCGATCCGAGCAGCTGGTCGTCTCCTCCCGATCCGGTCCTGAAGGTCGTCGAGCAGGACGCCCTCGGGATCACCCGCAGGCTACATGTCCGAGAACTCGCTCTTCTCGAGCTCGAGGAGCCGCGCGAGGTTCGCGGGATCGGTGCGCGACGGCGCGAAGCCGATCCACCGGAGGCCGCTGGCCCTCGCCCTCTCCCATGTCGCGCGGCATGTCGGGAACCAGTCACGAACGAGCTCGTTCTGGCTATCTCGGAACTCTTCGGGCCGGTACATCATGGATCGATAGGCAAGGAGCATCACGATCTTCTTGAACGTGGACATATCGATGTCGCGCGGTATCTCATCCGACCAGACCAGCATCCCCTTGCTCAGCTCGTAGCCGACCGTCGCGTCCGGATCCTCCGTGAGCGCCTCGATCTTCGCCCGGTCGGCGGGCGGGAACAGATCGTTCGAGTCACCGTCGAACAAGTCGTTCATTCGACGAGCGTATCCAGGTGTCCACAACGCGTCCAGGGGCCGCGCGCCTCCGCTTGGTCCTCGCCGTGGCCATCCCACCGTACAGCCACGCTGCACGCGCTGGTGGACATGTAGGACCTTCCGCGATCCGCATCCCTCCCGGAAAAGTGATGCTGGTTCAGCAACTTATCCATGCATCGACGGGGCCGCGTCCGCTCCACCGCCCGCGGGGTGAGCGCCGCGCTGCAACGGAGAGTCTTCGCCTGCGCCACAGAGCTGTCACGAGCGCGGAGCACGCTGTTTCCCAGGAACATGCGGAGCGACCCGCCTGCCACACTGGGACGACACACCGTGACCCTGTACCTCGGGCCGGTGGAGGACGAAGGCCCCGAGGCCAGCGAGTCATCTGGCGAAGCCATCTGGTTCGACCGCCGGGATCCGCAATCCATTCGCCGCGCTCAGGAGATCCTCCGGGACCGGCTGCGACTCTCGGTCGCACCGACGCTGTGCGACGAGCCTTCACCTGGCCTCGGGGCGGCGCTGGGCCGGATCATCGCGGCCCTCTTCGGAATGGGGCTCGGCGCGGCGAGGGCTGCGGCGCGAGAGGGCCGCTGAGGCCGATCGCCCTGGTCATTGGCCGGCAGGCGGCTGAGTCGAGCCGCGCCGCGAAGCGGCGCCGGCTCGAACGAACTGTCGGCTATCGCATCATAGGTTGGCGGATGATGGTCTTCCACTTGGCCGGATCGGCGCGGCGGATGTCGCTCAGATACACCTCATGGTGCTTTCCTGCAAGCGCCGAGCGCGCAACGATAAAGTCATGGACTCGCTGAATGGTCGGCCCTTCTTCAGTGAAGGGGCCAATATGAAGTATCTGAGCGCATGACCCTTCCGTGAAGTTCTCCAGTCTGAGCGCGTCAACCGCGGGGAGCGCCTTCTTTCGCCTCACCTCCGCCATGGCCGCCTGAATCACCGCTTCCTCCACGAAGTGAGGCTGCATGATCATCATCGTCCATTTCCACCTCGACCTGTCGTTGGAGGTGAAGGCGGACATGTCATCCGACCACCAGAGGCCTTCGAGAGGCATGACCGCATAGTCGATTCCTTGCGCCCCCTTCTTTATCATGAACTTCGTCGTGTAAGAAACGGAGAACAGCGCTTCCACTGCCGCGGCATACGCCTGTGATGTGTTGGGGTCGCCCTCGCCGTCGATCATGAGGAACCGAAATGCCGGCACGTCAACCTGAACCACCTCCTTCGCGGATGCCTGGTAGAGATGTTTGAGCTCCCTCTTGAGATCAATCTTCGACACGAATGCACCTGATGATAGCCAACATGTTGCGCTCCAGCCGGGGCGCGTCAGCGCCGTCGGCTGCGAGCGCCGGTCAGGCGCCTCTTGCCGACCGGCAAGCTCTAGCGCTTCGACTCCTTCGCAGCAATGCCCGGGGACATGGCCACTCTCCGAGACCGAGCCGTGTTCGATGTTCATGGCGCGGCGCTCAAGCTGACGGACAATCCGCTGCTCTCCAGCGCAAAAGCCCACAAACCCGCGAGCGCAGGTGCAGCGCCTTCGTTCGGCCCTACCGGCTCTTCTCCGCGAACCAGCCGTTGTAGTCGAAGAAAGGGTGCCCCCGAACCCGGTGCCCGCCCCGCAGCTCGTCCAGCGACCACAGGTGCGCGGTGTAGTCGTCCATCGCGGCCCCGCTGAACCGGGACAGCAGCCCGGCCACGAACCCGGCCACCTGCGCGTCGCCGGGGTGCCGCCCGGACACGTCGGCGATCACGCAGACCGCCGGCTCGCCCCCGAACCTCTGGACGATGTCGGCCCAGTCCTCCGGCTCGTGCTCAAGAGGGCCGTGCCGGTACAGGTTGATGTACAGGCAGGCGTCACCGGCCACGAACACGACCCACGGGTCCCGCTGCTCCGGGTAGGCGGCGTCGAGGTACGCCGTGACCGCAGACTCCATCGTGTCCCGCAGGAAAACAACGACCGATCGCATCGCGCCCCTACCGCCTCCGCTCGCCGAAGATACCGGCGCTTCGGCGGCGAGCGCAAGCTCGTCCGCTGTAAGCGCCAGTTAGCCGCCGTACATGATGCGCGAGTCGACGAACGATACGAAGGCGCTCATCAACGCGGCGCATTCGGCCGGATGGGTCTCCAGCAGGAAATGCGGGCCGTCGAGGATGTGCGCCTCCATGCGCGGGAGCGCCTTCATCCAGGAGAGGGTCTCCTCGAGATCGAAGAAGATATCGTGCCGCCCCCACAGCATCAGCGCCGGGGGTTGCCAGCGATCGAGATAATCGGCGATCTCCCCGAACCTCGCGACATGGCTGCGATAGTCGAGCACCAGCGCACGCTGCGTCTCGAGCCGGCCGGGGAGCGACATGATCCGCCAGTCCTCCTCCCACAGCCTGGGATCGATGCGCTCGACGATGTCCCGGGGCACGCCACCCAGATATTGGTCGCGCGTCCCCTCGAAGGTCAGGTGCGCGGTCGCCTCGGCTTCCCGCTCCGGCGTGGGATCGTCCCAGTAGGCCCTGGTCGCCGACCATTGCGGCCCCATCCCGCTCTCATGAGCATTGGCATTCTGGACGATGAGGCTGCGTATCCTGCGCGGCGCGCGCGTGGCGAGATGAAGTCCTACCGCCGTTCCATAATCGTGGAGGTAGAGGTGGAAGGACCCGGCTCCGAGCCGCGCGAGCAGTCCGTCGATCCTGTCCGCGAAACGCGAGAATGAGGGGCGCTCGACCGGCTCGGAGCCGCCGAACCCCGGAAGGTCCGGGGTGATCACGAAGCAGTCCCGCGCGAGGGTGTCGATCACGTTCCGGAACGATTCCGAGGAGCTTGGAAAGCCGTGGATCAGGAGAATCGCCGGCTTCTCCCGATCGCCCGCCAGGCGGACCGCCATTTCGGCACCTTCGATCTCGAACCTCACCAGCTCCGGTTTTCCCATCGCACCTGGCTCCTTCGATGCCTTCACTTGTCTGATGGGCCTCCCGGCAGAAGGTGACACGCCCATCGCGCGCCGGCTATTGTCTCCCCCCTTCAAGCGGCCTATTTCGCCTGCCGAATCGTTCGACGGTCCGCCTCGACGCTCGGGTCCAGGAAGAACGACAACGGCGCTGCGCGCATGGCAGCACCCGAGCCTGAGGCGAACTCACCGCGAGCTCCAGCAAGAGCCCAGTGGGCACCAGCGGCGAGATCGCGAAGCGCCTTGAGCGTCGCAGAGCCTACTCCGGAGATGCGGCCAGTCTCGAACCAGTGACGAAAGCGCTCGGCGATCCGCTCCGGCTGTACGCGTCCTCGGCTCAGCACGATGGCCTCGCACGTGGCGAGGGTCAGCCAGGTGTCATCGGAGAGCCGCGGAGCCTCTCGGAAGACGGGCTGTACCGGCCCGGCAAGGCCCTCATACGGACCGCCCCATGCGTCGCCGAGCGCACCAGCGAGGAGGCAGCTGCGTGCGCGCGTTCGCCTCTCGACGGTCGTCATTGATCTACCCGCAGCGCAAAGCGGCGTCGCGTGCATTGCCGTATTGGGCGGGCCATTCACAAGGCACGAGTGAGCCAGTACAGCGGACGTCGCTTTGCATGCGCGATGGCGAGCACGAGCGTGTGCTCGGGGTGCATCTCGAACGCAATGACGTACGGAAAACGGTCGACGGTCGCTCTGCGAATGCTCCGTGGTACAGGTGAAGTCCCTGGCCAGATCCGAAAAGATGTCGGGGCCTCTCCGATCTTATCGAGCATCGACGAGACCTCGGCGATGAACTCGTCGCCCAGCCCGGGGCGCCTCTCGTCGTACCGATGGCCGCCGCACGAAGCTCAGCGCGCGCTTCAGGATGAAGCTCGACCCGCACGCCGGTCCTCGAGCTCCTTCAGGATCTCCGCCCGCGCCGTGCCCCAGTCGACCGTCTGGACCTTACTCTCCGCGAGCTCGCGCGCCCGGCGCGTCAGCTCATCCGTCCACGCTGCTGCGACCTCCTCGGCGTCGGGCTCCTCAAGGCTGGAAAGCACCTCTTCTGCCAGCCGGGCCCGCTCGTGGCGGGGCAACAGCAGCACCTGCGCGAGAAGTTCCTCGGTGGACATAGGGGAACTGTAGCATGGCTCGGGTCCGCCACCCACGGCGATGCGGCCTCCGGCTGGGAAGCGGACTGGGCCGGCGATGGCGGGCTGGGGCACGCGGGGCCAGGGCGGCGACGGAGGCGGCGGCCACAGGGGCGGGTTCGGCGTGTGCGGCGCGGCGTCCAAGGGGGGGCGCCGGGGGAGGATCGGGAGGAGCCGGCGGCTGGGCGGACGAGGTGGCAAGGGGGCGAGAACGGCTACCCGAGCATCGGCATCGTCGCGCTGCACGCTCATGCATCTGCCCAGATCACACGGACATCGTCGGGCGCCATGAGCCGATCGGCGGTGACGAGCTGGATATCCTCGACCTGGGCCTGCGCGACCAGGATCCGATTCAATGGATCCTTGTGATGCAGGGGAAGTCCGGCGACCTGGAGGGTGTGCCGTTGCTCGATGGGCAGAGAAAGGTGACCGAGGGCGGCCATGCGAGAAGGCTCGTGGCGTACCTCGAGTCGCTCTGACGCCACGGGGGACGCTCGCCTTCGCGCAGGGCGAGTCGACCGACCATCCGAACGACCTTGGCACCGCGGTGCTCGGAGCTAGCCAGTCAGGCCGCCTCTGGGCCTCTTTCTGCACGGACGCGTCACGAGCGACGTTGCGCGGTCGGCGACCATTCGAGCCGGAGCTCCGGATACTCATGCCCAAAGGGGTCGCGCTCCAGCTGCGCGGCTTTGCTGAACTCGACATCTCGTGCGCCATCGACGTAGAGCAGCCGAAACGGGCAGCAGCTGCCGTCCACGAAGGCGACGCAGAAGGTCGTGAACGGATTCGTCAGCCCCGCGGGGCCAAGGATGAACGCTTCAAGCTCCGCACGAGCGGCGAAGCCCCAGACAGAGGACGCTGGCACGTGGGCCTCGTGATCGACGACGATGAAGCGATCGTTCAGCTCGAGCTCCGTGGAAAACGGCGGCTGAAGAATGCCGGCCGTCATTTCGATCCGGGAGAGCGTCTCCAGGAAGTCGCCGCCGTCGAACGCCCAAGGATCAGCGACGGCGCATGCGGTCAGGGCGTCGGCCAGCTGAATCAGGTTCATGGAAGCGCGCAGGAAGCGGTCACGCAGGTCGGCCTGACGGCTGTGCATGACCCGCAGCTCGGAAAATAGCACCGCAACGCGCCGGGTGGCAAGACAGCTGGGCGCCGTATGACTGCTGGGCCTTCGACGCGCCACGGCGCCCAGCGGCGATGCCCTCTTCAGGGAACCAAGCCGCCGGCTTCATGCGCTCGTTAGCCAGGATAACGATGGCGACCGTTGGAGCCCGATACGCCACGCAGACACAGCTCCTTGCTTGGATTGCGTGTCGATTGCAATCAGAAGCTCACGATCGTGAACGACCAGCGCGACCTCGAGCGAGGCAGGGAGCTTATGCTGCGCCGCGACGTCCACGGAGGTTCCGTCGCACGTGCACACATAGACATCCTGCCCATCAGCAAGAACGAGTTGCCGGCCGTCAGGACTCAGGCTCAGCCAGGAGAACGGGACGGGGGCATCCATCGCGACCACCTTGGCGCCAGGCTGAGCTCGCACGAATGCCAAGCGTCCTGACATGCGATTGTGGGTCACGCTCTGACTGGTCACGTCAAACGGAACGCCGAGACCAAGGAGAACCACAGCTGCTTGGTCCGCGTACGCTGCATGAATGAAAGGGCCCGGCGCTGCGATCGTCGTGAGGGTCACTTTGGCGGCATCGAGCATCGCAACGACGCCCTCGCTGCCTGAACAGATCAGCGCGCTTCGAGCGTCGTGACGATAGAGCCCCTGGCAGGAACCGACTGTCTTGCGGCGACAGGAGCCGTCATCGAGATTGAAGAGCCCTACCGTCGGTCCTCGCGAGGACATGCACACAGCGAGCTCGCCAATGCGCACAGAGTGGTGAGCGTACTGTGGTACACCCTTGTCCCAACGCCTTATTTCGCGCAGAGTCGCTCGCTCAAGCTCAAGAAGGCGCTTGCCGGATGCGATAAGGAGGGATTCTGACGAGGGGCTCAAAGCCGTCGAATACACGGCGGACCGGACGCGAGCGGTGCCGGTGACCTCGCCATCCGACAATGACAAGCGCCGAAGCGACAACGACGCGAAAGGAGTGCCCCAGCCATCCGAGACCAGCACAGATCCCGTCATGGGATCAAAGACAGGTGCCATCGAGCCGGTCAGCGAGTACGGAAGTTCGGTAGTCCAGATGGGCGTCATTGAAGATTGGGTAGATGAAGGAACGGGCTTTCAGGGTCTCTGGCCAGCATCGCAATCAACTGTGCCGCGCGACCCGAAGAGGCGTATGTCCTCTGGATCCGGGCATCTGTCCGACCCCACCCCCTCGTGTCGCTTCCATACATCGTGGAAAGATAGCGTATCCGACGGCTGCCCCACCTTGTCAAGGTGTGCCTGGTCGAGCCGGCCGAGGCCGGCCCTTCCTTCTCCGACCGCTGCCGGTACTCGCTTCGCTTCATCCCCAGCAGGCGGCTCCAGGAGTAGAGCGTGCCTGCGCTGACCCCCTCCTGCTCCGCGAACACGCGGGCAGAGTGCCCGCTCTTGTGCCAGTGCGCCACCCGGTCACGCCAGCTGCGTCTGCTTTCGTCCATCCACACCTCCGGCGCGGAACGCTACGCAGCGCAGAGGCTCCAAGACAGCATGCGGGTCGCCGGACGCGACCCCGCGCTCGCGGCGGCGCCGCCGGGCTGGGCGGGGGTGCCGCTGCTCGATCGCCTCCCTCGGGAGAGGCGGCAATCCGCGGATTGTCGAGATCCAGCCGCGGGAAGTTTCCCCTCTGGAACTCGGCGATCCGCTCCTCGCCGAAGGCCTCCAGGCTCTCCTGGAGCTCGCGGTAGGTCACGCATCGCACCTCGGGCCTCCCGCAGACCTCGCTGGCGAAGCGCTTGAGGGCGTTCCAGTAGGCGCCCTGGTTCCAGAGCGAGAAATGGTGGCCGATGTGAAGAGGCGCCCGGTTGTCGCTGTAATTGCCCTGGAAGTAGTCGAGGTACGTCTCGTAGGTCTGATCCTCGAACTGCTTGCACTTGACGGGATCGCTCACCGGCCGCGCGCTGGACTGGGCGTCGTAGAAGTTGTAATCCATCGAGAGGGTCTTCTTGCCGGTGCCCGCGATCCTCAGCTCGGCCAGGGGGAAGTTCCACACGCCATCGAGCTTCTCTGGCCAGTAATCCGCCGGCGCCGTGCGGCTCGCGTCGTACTTGAAGCCGAACTTCCTCAGCGCAGGCCAGAGACCGGGGGTGACCGCGAGGTAGGGAGCGCGGAAGCCGATCACGCCCGGCTTGATCCCGGGGAGCCAGGCATGCTCGGCCGCCTCGGCGGCCGTGAAGCCGTTGTTCCTGAAGACCTCATCGAAGGTGAGCAGGTTGAACTGCCTGAGCTCACTCCCCCAGTCCTCCTCTGTCCAGCCCTCCTCCGTGGCCTGGAAATGCCCGTTGGCGTGCGAGGCGATCTCGTTTCCCTCCGCGTCGGCCTGATTGACGTAATCGATGCGCTCGAGGATGTCGGCCCTGCTGCCGCTGAAGCCGATGTCCGATTGGCCGGGGCGGTGCCTGGGCCCGTGGTAGATCGTCTTGTTCTCGGGCGCGAGGAAATAGACCCCGCTGATGAAGTAGGTGAAGCCGAAGCCCGGCGCCTGTCTCGCCCTGAGCTCGCGCGCGAAGCGGAGGGTGTCTTCCCAGCGGTCCAGCGCGAGCGACCCATCGAAGGAGAACACGACGAACTGCGGGGGGCGGCGCTCTTCCGCAAAGGCGGCAGCGGGGAGGGCGAGGGCGATGGCAATCGCCAGGGCGCGGCCCGTGGAAAACAGTGGATTCATGGCGAGGTCCTCCTCCTCGGCGCCGCGGTGCCGCGACCGGCGGCTGGCGCATTCGTGCCCTCGACGGGGGCGACCGACGCCAGCCTTGTACATTCACTGGTGCTCCCGCCAGAAGCCGTCAATCACGCGGCGCGCGGCAGGGGGCTCGCGGCCGGGAGGTATTCCGCCGCTATGGCGCGCGTCATGGGCTCCGCCAATGCAGCTTTATCCGCGTCCGCCCCGCCCCCCGTCTCCGCCCCCGCGCTCCCGCCCCTCAGCGCCGCCTCACCCGCAGGCTGTGGAGCGAAGGCGGCCCTTCGATGGGATGAGGCAGCCAAGCTGCGCCTGGACCCACGATGCCGACCGCACCGCCCCGAGCTTCTCGGATTTTCCGCTGACCGTCGTGCCGGCGACCGCCGAGGACACGGGCGCCGCGGACGGGGTATCGAGAATCGTTGACATGATCCTCACTTCATTTGGCCCGATCACGATGCTCGTCCAGTCGAACACCGAGGCCGAGAGCCTCCGAGGCAGGTTTCGCCCCTCCTATGGTTGGGGGGGCCATGACGGCGAGTATTTGCCCAGGTCGAGCGACGCAGCCGACGGCGCCGATGGGAGGTACGGAGGGGATGCGTGCTCGGCGGCGACCGTGGCGGGCGGGCCTGCCGTGGTGAACCCGTGCGAGGGCGGGCTCCCGAGCGTCGGCGGCAAGGGCGGTGACGGATTACCCGGCGGCGCGGAGGACGGGCGCATCAGCGAGGCCGGCTGGGAAGCAGACTGGGCCGGCGACGGCGGCCGGGGCACGCCGGGCCAGGGCGGCGGCGGAGGCGGCGGCCGCAGGGGCGGGCTCGGCGTGTGCGGCGCGGCGTCCAAGGGCCTGGTGGGACCGCATGCGGCGCTCCCATCACCTCTTCCTCCAGTAGCCCGGCCTCTGCTTTGCGTGTGCGATGGCCACGACAAGAATGCGCGTTGGCTCGTCTCGGTACACGACGAGATAGGGAAACCGTGTCAAACGCACCCGACGCGTCCCGTAACGGGTGGAGGGCCAGCTGTCCGGCGCCTCCGCAATTCGGTTGAATGCCGCCTCGATCTCTTCGGCGAACCGTGCCGCTACGCGTGGATCCCGTTCCGCGTACCACGCCGCAGCCTACTCGGCTTCCGCGAGTGCGGCTGGCAGGACCTCAAGGAGCTTCACGACGTCCGTCTGCAGCCGCCAGGATGCGGCGCCTGGCTTCCGGCCAAGGGACCGGCGTGACGACCCCGGCGTCGACGTCGGCGAGACGTCGCTGGATCTCCTCGGCCCACGCAGCCTCGACCTTCTCGGTCGTTTGCTCGGTCTCGTCGAGGCTCTGGATCAGCGCGGCCGCCACGGCCGCTCGGTCCTCCGCCGACAGGCGCAGCGCGGCGACCAGGACATTCTCGACGTCGCTCATGATGCAGGGAGCTTACCGCAAGTTCGGCAGGGTCACGAGCCGGGCCCGCCCCGGCGCGGGTCCTGGGCGAGGGGCCGTGACTCGCGGCGGCCGTGGTCCTTGGTCCGCTGCCCGGCGAGGGCCGGCCTGCAGGCCACGAAGAACGGAGCCTGGCTCCTTCCCGACCAGAGGCCGCTCGTACCCGAGCTGAAGGGTTCCTCGCCGCCGGCGAGCCACCCGTCCGGGCTTCACGGAGAACTCGATCCGCCTTGACAGGCGGCCATCGTCGGCACGGTCTTCGGAGGGCGGGGCCACCCGACCAGCCGGGGCGCCGGCGCGGAGACGGCGTGGCGGCGCGGTGTCAACCGAGCACGCCGAACAGCTCGCCTTCGAGCGGCCGCGAGCGGAACCCGTCGGGCCCCTGGGGCAGCTCACCTGCGACGGTGATGCGGCGAACGACGCGCGGCAGGTCGAAGTGGGCGTAGTCGATGGGGCCGGCGTGGGCGGTGGCCTGGTTGTCCCATACGGCGATCGCGTTGGGCGTCCAGCGGAAGCGCACCGCGTACTCGGGCCGCGTCACCTCGTCGGCCAGCATGTCGAGCAGCGCCTGGCTCTCGCGCTCCCGCAGGCCCACGATGTGGCTCGTCGTCCCCGGGTTGACGAACAGCGATTTGCGGCCGGTCCGCGGGTGCACGCGCACGAGCGGGTGAAGCGCGGCGAACGGGCCTGTGGCCTTGCGGCCAGGCCTGGGCTCTCCGCTATCGTAGCTGCTCGTGCGGTGGACGGCCTGGAGCCCGTCGACGAGCGCCTTGATCGTGGGCGACAGGCCGTCGTAGGCGCACTCGAGGTTGCTCCAGAGCGTGTCGCCGCCGTACGGCGGGATCTCCACGCCGCGCAGGATGGAGTACCTGTTCGGGTTGGCGACGAAGGTGATGTCGATGTGCCAGCCCTTGTAGTCGCGCGGCGGCTTGGCGGTGGGGATGGAGAGGTCCGACCGGTGGTTCTCCTTGTACTCGGCGGCCTTTCGTTCCCAGATCTCCGGGTGCTCAGGGAGCCCCAGCGCGATCGGGTGGGCCGGCGTCAGCGGGCCGAAGGTGCGGCCGAAGGTGAGCAGCTGTTCGTTGGAGATGTCCTGCTCGCGGAAGAAGATCACCTTCCATTGGAGCAGGGTTTGCTCGATTGCCTGCACCGTGGCAGGGGCCAGCGGCTTGCGCAGGTCGACGCCGTGGATCTCCGCCCCGATCACGGGCGTCAGCGGTCGTACATCGAGCCGCAGAGGGTGGGTCTGTTGTTCGGCAATGAGGGCGGACATGGCACTCTTCTCGCAGTCTTGAACGATGAACGAGCCTGGACGCCAGCTCGCGGCTCGCCCTGAGCACGCGGCGTTCCAGTCCGGTGATTCGAGAAATTCTTGTAGGGCCGCACAGCTCGGGGCATGGCCCCACCCCGCTGTGGCGACGCGGTCGCGCGGTCCGTCGCGCCGAGCGCGCGTGGAGCAAGGGGGTGCTCGCGACGATGCACGGCGAGGTGGCGGAAGCGTGATGTGCCGCCGCGCCTGTTCCGCAGGCAGCAGCCTTGCGGGTGCAGTGTTGCGCACGAAGCAATCCCCGGGGGGAGCGATCAGCGAGGCCGTCCAGGAAGCGGACTGGGCCGGCGATGGCGGCTGGGGCACGCAGGGCCGGGGCGGCGGCGGAGGCGGCCTGCGGGGCGCGTGGCGCGTGGCGCGTGGCGCGCACGGCAGTGAGGTGATCGCGGGGCGGGGGGACCAGGCAGAGCGGCAGCGCGGCGGCCTCCTGCGCAGCGCCGCCGGCCGTCCTGCGCAGCCCATTGGCCTTCCTGCACAAGACCCGGCGCCGTCCTGTGCGGCCCCGTCGACGCTCCTTCGCAGCCCCGGGGGGTCTCCAGCGCGGCCTGGGCGCCTTCCTGTGCAGCCCCGTTGGTGTCCTGCGCAACATTCGCCGCTGTCCTGCGCGGCCTCCGCGCCCCTCCTGCGCGCCCCCGTTGGTGTCCTTTGTCACCATTGTACGGCTCCTGGGCAGCCCCGGTGAGTCTCCTGGGCAGCCCCGGTGTCGTCTCGCGCCCGTGGCCGCGGCGGCGCCGTCCGCGATGCAGGAGAACTGCACGCTCCGCGGGCTGGCGCCTCACGCCAAGCGCCGAGGGCGTGCCGGCCTCAATCGAGCTCGTCGACCATCTGGGCGGGAACGAGCACGCGCCCGAACAGAAGCCCGAGCAACGGAAGCTGTCCGATCCGGAGGAGGTGCGACACGGGCGTGTTGTTCGTCACCACCAGCGGCGTCGTCATGGGAGCCCTCCACTGCCCGCGGCTCGCCGGAATGCAGCGAGGTCGGCGAGATCCTCATCGAAGTCCTCGACCGTGAGCCGTGACGGGATCCCGCGCTGCCCGAGGAGGTCGTCGAAGGCAACCCGATCCATCCCCGACAGCCGGCGAGCGGCGGCCTTGGGCAAGAGCTCGCGAGCGTACAGCTGCACGGCCAGCTCCCGCTTGAGCACGGCCTCCCGCTCGACTGGCGGAATGCGTGCCTCGTCGAGGATGTCGTCCGAGATTTCGAGGTTGAACGATCCCATGCTGCCTCACGCCTCGACGGGTCGCCCGACCAGCCAGCAGTCGGCGACCGCGAGCGTCGCGCGCTCCGGGACCTCCACGGCGTCGGCCGGCGCGACGATGTCGATGGGACCGCCGAGGGTACGGACGCGCGTGTGTACGAACCTGCTCCCAGTGATCTCGTTGCGCGCAAGGGTGACCGACTCGACGTTCCCCGTGAGCAGGGCGCGGGCGCGCGCGCCGAGCTGGCCCTCGGCGCCGAACATGCCGTGCGGCAGGAATGCCTCGGCCGCGAGGCGCATGGGCTTGCCGGGCTCGCGCGGGACACCGGGCTCTGCATCGCCGAAGAGCGCCGCCTGCGCGCGCTCGAGGTCGTCGGCCGTGGTGCAGAGTGAAAGGCACGAGGCGAAGCCGACGATCACGACGTCGAACGTACGCTCGTCAGCGAGCCAGGCCTGATAGGGCTCGAAGAACAGGAATTGCAGCGCGGTCCGCGTGCACATCTCGCCGGACGAGGGGTCGAGCACGTCGCAATCCGCGCCGCTACAATGCAGGCACTCCCGATCGAGGTGCGGCGCGCTCGTGTGCACTCGCCAGCGCGTGCCGCCGTCGGGCGCGGCGAAGAAAGGGGTGATGCACTCGATCGCCTTTCGGGCGTCGAGCCGGGCAGCGAGCGCGGCGCCGCTGGCGTCGCGGAACCAGAGGTAGTGCGCCGCGGACGCGCCGAGGTCCGGCGGCGGAGCGGCGCGCTCGAGCGCGGCGCCGACCGTACGCTGGAAATCGTCCTCGGAGGAAACAGCGAAGCCGATGGCGGCCAGGTTGCTCATGGGGGAGGTATACCCGAGATCTGCGCGCGTGCGTTCATGAGCGCGAGTTCCAGGAGGTCTCGGACATCGTCGCCCGCGACACCGACCGCTACGGCGCCCGCTGCCCAAGGTCGCGATGAACGCGCTGACCTCCGCATGCTGCAGCGGGTGTCCATTGCCGATGCGCCAAGGCTCGACCGCGAGTGCCATGCCGCCTGGGCGCAGTGGGTCCTTCACGCCATGGCGCCGCGTGGGAAGGCGCCGGGTTGCGAGCAAGGCAACGCGCGCGGGTAGGGGCACGGCACGGCGAGATGGCCAGCAGGTCTTGCGGCGAGGACGGGGGGACGTGGCCGACGTGGGCTGCACGGACGGGAGCTACGGGATCTACGGCGCGCGCGGCACGGTCGGCGCGCCCGGCCAGGGCATCGGGCGCAGGCATCGTCGCGTTGCACGCCAGAGTGACCGTGCGCGACAGCGAGATCGAGACGATCGACGGCGGCCAGGGCGGCGACGGCGGCGAGCCTCGGCGAGGCGGCCGAGGCGCACCGGGCGGCGTGCTGGAGGACCGCTCGGCCTATTCTTGCAACGGGGCCCCGGGGGCGACGGCGGTTATGGCGGCCCGGGGCGCGGCGGCGACTCGATAGACATCGCAACCCTCGACGAGGACCGGCTCACGGTCGAGGGCGTCACCTTCACGCAGGGGCCGCCGGGCAAGGGCGGCATCCGCTGGGACGACCAGGGCGAGATGATGTTGGGCGAGGACGGCGTCGCCGTGGAGACGCTCCGGTTTCCTCGATAGACCGGGCTCGCCAAAGGATTCTTGTCCACCGGGTCAGGAGTGCCCGCGCTCGCGGTCTCCAGGGCCTTGCCTCTTCGATTTCAGCAGAGCAGGTACGCCTTCCGGCCAGTAGAGGAACTCCTCCGGTGGCATCTCCGGCTCAGGCGAGTTGTCCCACCCGCCCGGCGGCGCCAACATTCCCTCGGCGTGAAGGACGGCGCGCGCGACCTCCGTGATCTCCGCCGGCAGTCCAGGAGGCGACCACGCTTCGATGAGCGCATGGAGCCGCATGGCCAGAGGCTCGCGCTCTTCGTAGGGCACGGGGCTGAATTCCGGGGACACGTGGCGCTTACCGCGACGAACGTACGCGAGGTACCAGTCCACTATTCGCAGCAGGTGCTCGCGCGGAGGCATGCGGGTCATCCCGAGGAAAAGCCGCGGAACGGCGAGGGCGTGAACCCACAGGATGGCCGCAGCGGCTTGCTCGAAGTCGGAGAGCGCAGAGCTTCCATCGGGCCTGCGCTTCGCGGCATCCTCGAATGCCATCTGGAGGATCATGTCGGTATCAACGATGTCGTCATCGTGTGCCATGGAACCCTCATTCGAAGGGGACCGGATGCTCGAGCAGCATACATTCTTCGATTTTCTTGTCTATGAAAACGTACCAGATCATCTTGATGCCCACGATTTGCTTGTCGCGAACACAGGTGTACGTGCACCAGCCCTTGTTGATGAATGTTGAGATATCAATAAAGCTCGGGCACAGCGAGCACCTTCCCTTGCCACATCCCGTGACCGCGCAGCTCCCATAACCCTTGCCGTCCTCGAAGTCACAGTACTGCTTACGCCTGCAGCCGAAGTCCCATTTGTCGACGCATTCTTCCTTGATGTTGATCTTCGCCAGCTCGACCGCCGACGGATCGAGCCCCTCGACCCACTGCTGCGCTTGCTCCCAGACGATGGGCGCGTACTCATCGATCATCTGTTGCAAGAGCGCCGGGTCGATTGCCTCAGGATCGCTGCCTTGCGACTCGATCATCGCGGCGAGCGCGTAGCTGGAGTACTGCGTCTTGAGATCCACGAGAGCGAGCTCGTAGGGATCGGCGATCGCCAGCGCCTCCTCCAGCGCGGTGGTCGCCTCTTCATCCTCCACGGCCGGGACTTCGGAGTCTCCGCCGTTGTGGTCCTGGTCGCCAGCGACCTCCTCACCGCTACCAAGATCGGCCTGCGTATCGTCGGTCCCATCACCGCTCCCTGGTCCGATGTGGATCGTGCATGCGGGGACCACCAGCCCGCCGAGAGTGCCAACGAATGACAGTGCTGCGATGCGCGAGAAGAGCTTCTTCGACATGGCCGCCTCCAGTTCAGGACGGAACGCAAGCTTCTCCCGAGGCGTCACGGCCAGTCGTGTTCTCCTCGCCGAGGTGGCAGATCACCTCGGCGTCCCCGGATCGCTCCTGACTCGCACGCGCGAAGCAGCCGGACGGCACCGGCGTCGGCAGCGCGGCATCAAGCGCGATCGTTCCAGCGCCGCCCCAGGATCTACGAATTCATGCGCCCCTCCCGAACGCGACGTACAGGTGGGAGCCTTCCGCGTCTAGACCCGCCTGCAGGCCGCAGCGCGAAGACGGCATCTGCTGGGCAAGTCGTCGAGGGCAGGCCTGGCGACCGCCAGAAGTCGCCGACCCCGATGCCGCACCTCAGCAACGACGGACGGCGAGGACGCGGGGACGTGGCCGACGTGGGCTGCACGGACGGCGACTACGGGATCTACGGCGCGCGAGGCACCGCCGGCGTCCCTGGCCAGGGCATCGGGCGCGTCGGCGAGGCCGGCTGGGAAGCGGACTGGGCCGGCGACGGCGGCTGGGGCACGCTGGGCCAGGGAGGCGGCGGAGGCGGCGGCCGCAGGGGCGGGCTCGGCGTGTACGGCGCGGCGTCTAAGGGGGGCGCCGGGGGGGAGGATCTGGCGGGGCCGGCGGCTGCGGAGCCCGAGGCGGCAAGGGGGGCGAGAACGGCTACCCGAGCATCGGCATCGTCGCGTTGCACGCCAGAGTGACCGTGCGCGACAGCGAGATCGAGACGTCCGAGGGCGGCGAGGGCGGCGACGGCGGCGAGTTCCAGCGAGGCGGACGAGGCGGCCCGGGCGCACCGGGCGGCGTGCTGGAGGACCGGTCGGCCTGTTCCTGTAACGGGGGTCCCGGGGGCGAAGGCGGTGAGGGCGGTTATGGCGGCCCGGGGCGCGGCGGCGACTCGATCGGCATCGCCTACCTCGACGAGGACCGGTTTACGGTCGAGGGCGTCACCTTCACGCCGGGGCCGCCGGGCAAGGGCGGCATCAGCTGGGACGACCAGGGCAAGATGATCTCGGGCGAGGACGGCGTCGCTGTGGAGACGCGTCGGTTTGCTGAATCGCTGGATTGCGCTCGCCCGCGCCCGCGCAACGACCTGGGCTTCAGGCGCGGCGCTAAGAGCCGTCGCCTGCAAGCCATTATTCAGAGGCCCGTTCCCAGTCACCCTTCGATCAGGCTGCGAAGCATGCCCGAGTCGTCCGCTTTGGCCTCGTCCTCGGCAGCATTCAGCTCCGGAAGCAGCGCCGGAGACCAATCCACGGCCCACTGCTCGAAATGTTTCGCGACTCTCTCCTTGTAACCAGGATCCTTGATTCCCCGCCCCCATTCGTTGTCGCAGGCGGACCAGATGTTGCCGTCCTTGAGCAGGTGATCCCTGGCGCTCTCAACAATTGCAGCGACGTGAATCCTCAAGAACGCCTCGACCGTTCGTTGCCGTCGATCGGCTTCTTCAGCGATCACGCTACGACCGTCGTCGTCCTGATACCATGGATCCGAAAGCAGTGCCTTTGACGTGTTGTCTACCTGATCCGTAAATGGTGCGAGGATGCGGTTGAGCTCCCGCGTAGTTGCCGACTCCAGCATGGCCCAAGCATTCTGCGACCGACCCTGGCCCCGGTTAACGATTACCGAGCGCAACGTTGAAGGATGAAGCGCACGGCACTCGTCGGCGAAGGGCTTGAGAAGATTGGAGCGGAATACCCGGGCCTTGCCAAGTTGCTTCTGGACTACCGGAGAGAGATGCTGCTTAAAAGCGGAAACCACGGCTCGCCGCTTGGCCTGTCGTTTGGCATCGCCAAGGCTTCGAAAGAAGTCCTCCGCATCCTTGACCGCAAGAGAAAGCCTTGCCTCGTGGGCGGAGGTCATGCGCTCCACGGCCTTCTGAAGGAGCTCTTGCAGGGGCTCGCAGCCGCCCTCGAGAATGTTGACGCAACGTACGCGGCTTCTTGCGTCGTCGACGCTCCAGCGGTTGACATGTCCGAGTCCTCGCGGACAACCAAGACTTGCAAGGTTCTCCGCGCAGCGGTCTTCCTTCTGGTTGCGCTCGGTCTCGGCATCTGCGAAGTTGCCCGCGCCCGCCTTTCCCGGATCGACAATGGCCAGGACCGTTCGATCCTCAAGCGTTTCGCCGAAGAAGATCGCTTCGTCCATCATCTGCTGAAGCAGCTCGACGGACGGAGCCGGCGGTTCGTTGAACTGAGCACCGACAACGATGACGGTCCAAGGCGATTTGAGCAAGAGGCGAAGATCCTCGCGCTCCGCGAGTGGATGAAGGGGCCGTGACCCGCTGTCCCCGGAACCCACCGCGGGGAGCCCGAGCGTGTCAATGAGGGGGACGTCGCGGTCGTTCCAACGAACCCCGGTCGATGGAACTCGAATCGTTATGCTCGCGGGAAACGGCTGGTCCTCGAACTTTCCTTCGATCAGGTTGAGAAGCGTCTCTCGCAGCCAGCGCCGAACGTCGCCGGTAGGGAGCCACTGGAGGCGTTGTCGCTCGGGGAGGCGGGCGAGCTTCTCGATTTCGGCCACAAACGCGCTCTTCTCGGGAAAGCCCTTGGCGAGTTCCTCGGCCCTGTCGTGCTTCGGAGGTACCGCCTTCTTCCCGCTCGCGCCAGTGGTCGGCGACGAGACCGAATGCTCCGGTAACCCGGCAATTCCGCGGACGACACGCTCGATGTCCGGCTGCAGGCGCGGTGGGCGACCACCCGCCGGAGGTTCTTCATTCCCCTGGTCGGAAGGTGGGTGGGGCTCAACAGGCTGTCGCTTGGGATCGTTCGCCTTGTGCCATGCCCATTCCGCAAATTGCCGCAATCGAGCACGGGATTGATCGACCTCCTCCCGCTCGACACGAACCTCCCAGTGCCCCGCCTCGACTCGTATTTCGCAGGGCGTGGTTCCGCCGTTCCCGAGCGGCAGTATCGCACGCTGGTTGAGCTGTCGTGATGTTGCGTCCGCTGGTGGAGGCGCTTCATCGAGCCAGAGGCCCGCTAGGGCGTTGATCAGCGTGGATTTCCCGACGCCCTTGTGGGCGACGAACGCGATCCGTGGTTCGGGGTTGTCGAGGATCTCCTGCCGGGAGAGAAGCGCCGTCTCAAGCTGCTGCGCCCGCTGAGCAAGTTCGGAAAAGTGCTCGGCACCCTGCTCGGTCCGGAACTCACGGAGCTTCGCTGCAAGTTTTTTTGCGGTGGACATGATGCGGCGAAGCACAACAGGGGGAGCGACCGAAGGCAAGAGGAATTGCATGTCTGCGCCTCGTACCCGTGTCGGACGTCTGGAAGGCCCTATCAAGCCGGGGTGGCCATGCGGCAAGCCCGCCAAACGTCGCAATCAGCTGTGCTGCGCGACATATCTTCGCGTTTTCGCATGTAGGCTGCGAACCGTGGTGCCCGATCCCCGTATTCATCGCGGATGAGTCGCGGCGCCCCGCAGCATATCTTCTTATTCTCGCGGATAGGTCGCGATTTTTCGCAGGCTATCTGCGCATCTCCGGAGATAGGCCGCCGCTGTATAACTATGTATCCCCGTTGATGGGCTTCGGACGGCGACGGCGTACCGCGAAGCAAGATGCGTGCTTGTAATTGATTGCCTCGGGCGAGCCACAGCTTCGCGACCCACCTGCTCGAGGCGGGCACAGACATCCGGACGATTCAGAGATTGCTCGGCCACAGGCATGTGCGAACCACGATGATTTACACCCACATCGTCGACCGCGGCCCTCTCGGCGTGATCAGCCCTCTCGAACGCTGACCGCCGCTTCCGCGTCGAGCGCCTTGAACCCCGACCCCACACCCTCACCCCCTCGTGCCACCCCCACGCATCGTGGGAAGTTAGCGTATCGGACGGCTGCCCCACCTTGTCAAGGAGACCAGCGCAGGACCGAGCGGGCGCTACACCGGACGAAGGCGCGCGCGGCACCGTCGGCGCCTCCGGCCAGGGCATCGGACGCATCAGCGAGGCCGGCCGGGAAGCGGACTGGGACGGCGACGGCGGCTGGGGCACGCCGGGCCAGGGCGGCGGCGGCGGCCGCAGGGCGGGCTCGAGGTGTGCGGCGCGGCGTCCAGGGGGGGCGCCGGGGGAAGCTAGGACTGGGCCGGCGACGGCGGCTGGGGCACGCCGGGCCAGGGCGGCCCCGGCGGCGACCGCCGCCGGGGCGGGCTCGGCGTGTGCGGCGCGGCGTCCAAGGGGGCGCCGGGGGAGGCACGGGCGGGGCCGGCGGCTGCGGTGGTCGAGGCGGCAAGGGGGCGAGAACGGCTACCCGAGCATCGGCATCGTCGCGCTGCACGCCAGAGTGACCGTGCACGACAGCGAGCTCGAGACGCTCGACGGCGGCCAGGGCGGCGACGGCGGCGAGCCCCAGCGAGGCGGACGAGGCGGCCGCGGCGCACCGGGCGGCGTGCTGGAGGACCGCTCGGTCTGCTCCTGCAACGGGGGCCCCGGGGGGCGACGGGCAAGGGCGGCATCAGCTGGGACGACCAAGGCAAGATGATCTCGGGCGAGAACGGTGTCGCCGTGGAGACGCTCCGGTTTCCTGAATAGCTGGACTGGAGCTCGCCCAGCGAGCCGCGCAACGCCCTGCGGCTCTGCCGCCGCCCAAACCGGGGTCGGCAGCAGCCGTTTGTTCGGCATCCCATGGAACGGGCTCACGTGATGAGCGATGTTACGCCGAATACACGCTCTGTGGTCGCCACCTCGCGCTTCTGATACGATCGCTCCCGGTGAATGCACGTCAGGCGAACGGCCCAACAGAACATACTTCGAGAACGAGATGCGAACCGATCTACGACCGTCTTCGGCGCCTCGAGGATCTCGCCAGTACGCGGTTTGACGTCAGACTCCCCAATGTGCTCCCGCAACGCGTCGGTCCAGTCAAACCAGCGACCGAGTAGCTCGTCGCCAGCCCGGCTTTCTACCCCCGTCTCATGGCACGTCGCAATCGCCGGCTCGTCCGACATGTAGGTCGGGGGCAGCCATACTCCGCGCATGGCGCGCCAAAACTGCCAGCGCTGGATCGGAAGACCATCTACCTGAATAGCTGCGGGCGCGACTCCCCAATCCGCGATACGGTCCGCGAGCCCCCCGAAGCCATCATCGGCCACCGGCCCCGCGAAGTGTAAGAATGACGGCTCCCCGGCCACCCGACCGGTTGCCCTGGAGACCGCATCGACAACGTCCGCTGGCTCAGGTGTATCGGTACCGTAGCACTTCTGAAAGAAGCCGTGAATCTCAATCTGGTAGACAATCCTCCCGTTCGCGGACTCAGCAATGAAGCCGCTCGCGTGTGCGATGTACGAGGTCCCGGCCACGCTCTGCTGCGCCTTCCACAAGTCCTCCACATCACGCCAGACTCTCGCGACCGTCGTATCGATCGGTCCTTCGTCTACAGTAGTGTGCGGCCACCATGCAGGCATCCGACCGGGCCGGACACGCCAGAGCCCCAAGTCGACGGGGCACGCTAAAAAGGCGAAGTACCTCCCATCGTCAGGTTTGATGCGCTTCGACGAGAGCGCCCACGCGATGGCTCGCAAGAACGACGAGCGGTAGACGTCGCTCAGCGCAACATCGGCGATTACATGACCCGATTCTCTCCGCGACCAATACGTGAGCGACTCCTCAGATACCTCCACCGATGTCCGTTCGCAGAGTAGGCTCCATTCGTACCCCCATTGCCGCCAGAAACCACGTGCAACCATTTTCTCAATCCTGTCGGCACGCATCGTGTATGAAGAAGGAAGGAAATTCTGAACGTACCTTCGGAAGAAGCGCTCAGGCGCAAAATTTGCCGGCACGGTCTGCGAGTATTCTAGAGTACCCTCAGACCACCCGCTCGCGCCAAGCTCCTGAAGCAGCAAGCACGAGAGAAGGTCCCCGGCAGGGAGCCGTCGCGAAGGTGGCCAAGCTCTTCCTGCACGAACGAGGGCGAGTAGCCCGTTGGCCCGCAGCGTTGCTAGCGCTTGCTTCTCGATCCAGTCAACTACGGCGTCCTGCATCCCGCCGTCCTCTTCGGACATCAGGATCTCGCTGATAACCACACACGCACGCTCGCGAACCATCACTGACGGCCAGGTGAGTTGCGACAGCACCATTGAACGAGCGCGTTCAGCCTCGTCGCGTACATCCTTGGTCCAGGGCGCTGGAGGCAATTCGGCAGGGCCGACAAGCTCAAGAGTACCCGCCATAACCTCCTCGGCGACACGCGCCGCAAGGTCCGTCTGCCCTATCGAGATCAGGTAGTCCACAATCCGCGGAAACCGCATATAGCTTAGATATCCGCTCCGCAGCTCACCGCCAGTCTCAGTGTCGAGACTTTCCCGAAGGAAGTCGAACCACCGCTCCGGGAAGAACCTCAGCACTTCCGCCGCGCGGCTCTCGAACCTCTGCCGTACAGACCAATATCGTTCCCAGCCCCGATCCTCAGCCTGTGCACGAACCAGCCAGCGGAATGCCGCCGACTTGCCGTCGACAGCCTTCACGTGCTCGTAGAGCGCCGCCGAGTAGCCGCGCCATGGGTTCCTCTCCGCCGCTTCCGAAACGACGCGGAACGTCTCGGCGGCGTTGCCCGGGCTCGATGACCAGTGCGACAGCCACGTTCGGGCCATGGTCTCGCGGTCCGATTCTATAGAGAACCCCACAGCGTTCATGTACTCATCGAATCTCTCTGGCGGATATTCCTTCGGCTCCGGCGGAACCATAGGTGTGCGCTCCGAGTACGACGAACTCGACTTCTCCTCCGGTGGCCAGGACGTCGCGTGCGGTCCGAGGTACTCCTTCAGCACCCCGACGGCGCTTCGCGCACCCTGCTCGCCCTTCGCAGCACGCTCCTCGAGCGCTGTGAGGCAGTCCTTGTCGACGACCGTTCTTGCGAACGCTTGGTACATCGGCTTCTGCAAGTCTACGGTGCGAAGCACGGATGCACGGGTCGCCGTAGCGTAGTGGTGGTCCTCGACCTGACACTGCCACTCGTAGTACGGGCCCAGCATGTCGGGCGCGACGATTGCAAGCGTCTCGGCCATGCTTGCCGGCAGGTGCCTGGTTTCGTCTCCATCGGTGAAGTCCCGGATGCCGTCAACTGCCGGCGCGAGGGAGAGTGCCCATGCACGGCCGGAACCAATCCCGATCTTGCCGCAGCTTTCGATAACATCGAGCGCGCAGGAGATGAGCATGTCCTTGTGGTAGCCGTGGGCGAGTAGCCGTTCGCACGACTGACGAACGTACCGCTTCGATTCGGCATGCCGGCCATGGCGAAGCGCAAGTGCTGCGAGCGAGGCGAATCGCTTTGCGCGTTCGCTCAGGCCATCGCTGCTCCGACGGATGGCGTTCTCTTCGTAAGAGAGCAGCCACTCGAGTGCCTCGTCGTCGAGAGCAACCGCACCCTGATCGAGATACTCTTCGATCCAGTCATGCGCCGGAACGCACCACGAGGAGACGAGCGTCCGCACAGCTTCCCGCCCCAGTCGCGAGATACGTCCCGATGCAACGAGGAACCTCGCGAGGCTCACCGAGATGAAACAGATCGTGAGACATGCCGCACGGGCATGCCCTTCCATGAACGCGTCGCGGCCGTCGTCGACTCCGAATTCAGGTGATAATAGCGCTCGCAAACATTCAAAGATCGCGGCCGTGTCGGCTGTCGTCGTTCCAGTTAGCGTGGGAGCGGCGAGCGCCGCCAACTCGGCGAGCACGCAGATTGCGCGGGCCCACCACCGGTCGGTCGGGAGTCCGGAAATCCATGCAGTGTTTTCGCTGGTGCGGCCGCGTAGATGGTTCAATAGCAATGTGAAGAACGTGTCCTCAAAAACTGCCCCGAGGACTCTGTCGCGCGCATCGTAATCAATGCGGTGCCCGGCCTCGAATGGACTGGTCGCCGGAAAATGGGTAACATCCGCGACTGCGTGGGCGCTTTTGAAAAGATGGCAGTAGACCTTTGAGAAGGGCGTCGAGGCGTTCGATTCCTCTACCAACTTGCTGATGTCTACGCCTTCATCAAGCGCAAGCAGGATGGCCCGACGAATGGCTCCTCGACCGATGGACGGGTTGAATTCCTTAAGAAAACTTAGGACGAAGCGCGCACCACCAACGTCGCGACGCCGACCAATGACCCGCATCCAAGCGTCGAGCGTTAAGCGAGCGTATATGTTCGATGCATTGGCACGGGCGAGAGCCGCAAGGTGTTCTTTCGGCGGTCCACCGGGCAACGCAGCGCACTCGATGTAGCACTCGAAACTTTCGTGTCCTTCGTCGCCACGCACCCGACGCAACGCGCGCTCGCGCAGCTGCCGGACGCATGCTTGCACCAGCGGCGCCGTTCCGCGGCCTGACATCCAGGTTCCGATGGCGCAGAGCTCACGGGCCGACAACGAGTCGGATGATGTCCACAAGCGCGCCGCGAGGTGCGCATCCTCGCCGAGTTCAAGCTGGCTAGGCAGTAGGCGCTCGAGCACCTCGCGGCCAGGTTGATCGAAGCTCGTAACGCAATAGTCTCTGAGCAGTCCTACGCGGGCCGCGCGAGGAAGGCATGCGGGTGTCAGATTGGCCCATGTGCTTCGACGCAATATCTCGTCGAGCTCCGCCTTCGACCGCCGAACTGCGAGGGCTTCGACCGCCCACTCTCGCGTGGGGCCGTCGCGTAGGCCGCGGTCGTCGCCGAGTTTCGCCTCCACGAACCAGCAAAACGCCCAGCGCCAGTACTCGGGCGCGGGGCCGCGCAGCCATTCCAATGCTCGACCGCGCATCCGAGTCGCGTATGCGGTATGGTCATCGAGCCCCTCGACGAACGCGAGAATACTGCTGTGGAACGGACGTAGCCCGAGGCCGTCGTCTACGAGAAGGTGCCGAACTTGGCGGCGTGCGTCGACGATCTCGGACTCCGGACGCCCGCCTCCGGCCAAGCAGGCGACGAGGCCGTCGATGGGCCAGGGAAACGGGCACGCCGCGAGTAGATGAAGCACTTCCCGTCCGGCCTCCGGCAATCCCTGAATCAGCTCGCGGTAGTAGCTCCGAATATCTTCGTGGCTGCACGGGGGGAGCGCGCGCAAAGCCGCTGCTGTGAACGGGAGACGCTGCTCATGCAGTGCATGGAGCGTGTAGTGAAGGTGCAGCGGATGCCCCTGACTTCTTCCAAAGAGCGCCTCCGCCAGATCATCAAAGACCACCTTGGCGGACGCATCGCGATTCAGCGCGAGGACGTCTTTGCGATGACGATGCAGCCACCTCATTGTCGCGGTTCGATCAAGATGGGGGAGCCTGCGCCATTTCTCGCGCGGCGCGGCGCGATGAAGTGCCGGAGGCAGTTGATGGTCATCAACTGGCTGCGTCGCGACGATAATCACAACGCCATCGGGGGCGGGTAGGAGGAACTGGAAGAGCTGGGCCAGTTCGTCGACGGAGCGCCTCTCGCGCCAGACGTGGTCGAGCCCGTCGATGATGACAACGAGTGCCTCGTTGCGCTTCGCATAATACTCACCACACGCCTCAATCCACTTTCGGAGGTCGTGGGGATTCGGGTTTTTTTTTCGGTGAGTTCCCCGAGCGCCTCCGCGTAGTCCTCGGCGAGGTCGTGCATGAGTGATTCAGCGGCGCGGATGTGATCGAGGCGCAATGCTGAGTCGCGATCACGCACTGAAATATAGTAGTGGTGTCGAAGGACGGCTCGCTTAGCACGGAGACGACGAAACAGGTAGCTCGCGTACGTGCTCTTTCCTACGCCCGGCGGAGCGACAAGAACGATCGTTCCGCTCGTCCGGGTAAGAGCATCCTGCATAACGCTCGCGTGAAACTCTTTCGATGGGAGCACGTAATCCTTCGGGACCGCAAAGTCTTGCGGCAGCGAGCGCAGCGATGTCCAACCGGCTGCGTTGCGCAGATGAGTGAGCGTGATGCGGCCGTCAGGGGCTGGCACATTCTTGAAACGCGCCCAGCGTCGGACCTCACTGCACAGTCGGAACCAGTTTGTGTCGGTTCCTCCAAGGGCACTGAACCGACGGCGAACCGCCTGCTCGAGAGTCTCGAGCCCCGGTCCGTCGAATCGGAATTGAAAGCTCGTAAAGAACTTGCCCGCGGCTACAGCTCCGCCGAGCTGCGTTTCAATCAGCGTGCGAGTGGATGCCGGTAGCTTCGCCGGGTCGACACGACTGTCGATATCGAGCGCATTCGCGATATCCGCTTGGGCCATGCGGTTTGTAACCATGGCTGCGTCAACGCGGGCCACGCCTTGGGCAACGAGCTTCTCTAGCGATGTGGCCCATCGTTGGAGGAGAGACGGGAGCGCAGCACCGTTTTTGGCTTTCTTCTGGTCCGTGAGTTCGGCCCAACTCCATGCGTCATCCGCGTCCGCGGGGTTCGTCGAGAATTTGACTTGCCGCGTAACGAGAACGCCGTCGGCACGGAGTGCGACGACGTCATCGAGAGCGCCTGTGTCAGCAGCTTCGAGCGCAAACCAAGAAAACCGGTCCGGGTGTTCGAGCCACTCCACGAGCAGCTCGAGGGCGACAATGTCCTGGTATTCGTCGCCCGCGCGACGTGCACCGGAGCGCGTGTATGCTTGAGAACTCATACGTAGCTTCGGGCATGTTACCTCAGCTCCACGGGCTCCGCATCCTCAGCCACATGCAGGTCCGACGGCTCGTACAGGTCGACCCTGACCGCCTCTCCGCCTTCGCCGCCCCGTCTCCAGGGGCCCGCCTCGTCGCCCGCGGCCTCCTCCGCGCCTTCCACCGTCTCCGCCCGGAGCTGCGTGAGATCCTGTCGCTCGCCGCCACCGGCCTTTCCTCGCACGAGATCGCCGCCTCCCTCTCGCTCCCGCGCCCCACGGTCGCCACCCGCCTCCGCCTCGCGCGCCGCCTGTTCGCCCGCGCCCTCACCCGCTCTCAGAGGTGGCCCCGATGATCCCGATGAGCCGCGCCCCCGTCGACGCCCCCGCCGAGACGGCGGCCGAGCTGCCGACCGCGACCGAGGCCGCCCTCCTCGAGATGGTGCTCGGCCTGCCCGGCGTCGGCCCGCGCATCCTCGGCACGGCCGCTCTCCCCTCGCTCGGTCGCCTCTCGCCCGCGGCGCTCGCCGAGCGCACCCAGATCGCCCTCTTCGACGCGACCCGGCTCGCCGCCGCCTTCGAGCTCGGCCGCCGCTACCACGCCGCCCGCGCGCGCCGGGGCGCGCTCCTCACCGACGCTGCCCGCGTGGCGCGGTACTTCGGCCCGAGGCTGGCGTCCCTGGTCCACGAGGAGCTCTGGATCGCCGCGCTCGACACCCACGGCCGCGTACGCGAGACGCGCCTGCTCGCCCGCGGTTCCGACGACGCCCTCCACGTCGGCCGCGCAACCGTCCTGCGCACGGCGCTGGACATGGCCGCCCACAGCTTCGTCCTGGCCCATAACCACCCGAGCGGCGACCCGACGCCGACCCGCGAGGACGAAGCGATGACCCTGGAGCTGCGCCACCTCTCCGCGGAGTTGCTCGTCCCGCTCACGGCCCACGTCATCGTCACGCCCAGCGGTCGCTACGCCGCCGTCCACGAGTAGGCCCTCGCGGCGCGCTGCGCCCCTGCGGCGGCGCGCTGCGACCCTGCGGCGGCGCGCTGCGCCCCTGCGCATCCAGCCGAAAGCCTCCCGCGCACCGCCCCGGCCGGGAGCTCCGCGAGCCCGGGCAGCGGCAGAGGCGCTGGAACTCGTGGAGCAACCGACCGTCGCTTGGCTAGCCCGAGCTCGGTCAGGTCGCTCCGTGCCTGCGCCGCGCCAGTCGACGTCGGTCATCGCCGTCGTCGCAGCATCTCCTCGCCGATGGGGGAAGCGCGCCTGCGCAGCCTCCGAGCCGCGCGGTACAATCCCCCCGTGAACCTTCCCGAGCTGGAGGCCGAAGCCCTGAAGCTGCCCGTCGCGGAGCGCGCACGTCTCGCAGAGGCGCTTCTGGCAAGCCTGGATGAGCTCTCCGAGGAGGAGCACAGGCGCCTCTGGACCGAGGAAGCGACGCGCCGGGACGCAGAGCTCGACGCGGATCCGTCCCGGGGGCGACCGGCCGAGGACGTCTTTCGTGACGCCCGCGCGCGGCTCCGGTGACGCTCCCGGTCATCTTTCACGACCGGGCTGAGTCGAGCTGAACGAGGCCGCCGCCTACGACGCTCGGGCGCGTCCTGGCCTTGGTGACACCTTCGTCACCGAGGTTCAAGGCGCAGTCGATGCCCTGGCTGCGTCACCGCTCGCGGGGAGGGCTGTGGAGAACGATGTTCGCTGGTGGCTCGTGCGGCGATTCCCCTACAGCGTGCTGTACCGGGTACGCGACGATCACATTCGTATTCTCGCGATTGCACATCAGAAGCGGCGGCCCTTCACCTGGCGCGGGCGCCAGCAATCCGGCTCGGCGCCTGCTCGCCCGCGGTTCCGACGACGCCCTCCACGTCGGCCGCTCCACCGTCCTGCGCACGGCGCTGGACATGGCCGCCCACAGTTTCGTCCTGGCCCACAACCACCCGAGCGGCGACCCGACGCCAACCCGCGAGGACGAAGCGATGACCCTGGAGCTGCGCCACCTCTCCGCGGAGCTGCACGTCCCGCTCACGGCCCACGTCATCGTCACCCCCAGCGGCCGCTACGCCGCCGTCCACGAGTAGACCCTCGCGGTGCGCTGCGCCCCTGCGCATCCAGCCCGCCACCTCCAGCGCTCTACCCCCGCCCGCATCTCCGTAGCCTCCGGCAGCCGCACAATAAGCTGGAGCACGCGGAGCGAAAGGCCGTGGCTTGGTTCTCCAAACCTCAGTCGGGTCACTCCGCCTCGTGGCCGGGGACCGTCGCCTCTCACGACGAGCGGCGCGTCCAAGCGCGCTTCGAGCGGATCGTCCGGCAAGAAAGGCGTGGTCGCGCGGACAGAGCTCACGCCGGACGAAGCCCTGTCAGGGGTCAAAGAGTGACTTCGGGTGGATATGGAGGGATCACGATGCGCGGCGAGCTCGGAGCGGTAAGCCGGAGGAAGTCCGAGCCGTTGAACGTCACGAGCGCATCCGCGCCGGCATGCTCGGCAGCCACGAGGTGCAGGGCATCGAAGAGGACGCCGGAAGAGAGCAGGCGATCGGTGCAGCGTTGTAGTGCCTCGTCGTACACGGCCGGATCCACAGGGCGGACGTCGTACACACTCCGGACCCGACGGACGACTTGCAACGCCTGCTCCGGGCTCGCTCGCGCCGGCTTCGGCAGGCGGGTGAGCACGGACCAGAGCTCCGCGAGGGCGTGCCAGGTGGCCAGGCCGCTCACCCGTCCCTCGGCCACCGCGTCGATTCAGACGATGGCGTGACCGTGGAGCGGATGCGCCCGGTGCAGTCCGGCGACCAGCACGCTCGTATCGAAGGCGAGCTTCACGAGTCTCCCTGGATCCGGTTCGCTCGTGCATCGCGATCGGGGCGATGGTCGAACACTTCGGCCGGCATGGTGGTGTCAGCGTCGACGAGCAGCAGGCCGTGCCGCTCGGTCAAGGTGACGCCCTCACGTCGAGCTGGATGATCTGCAGCAGGGACGTCGCTGGCGGCCTCGTGCGCGACCAGCTCGATCACGCGAAGCCGATCGGTGACAGGGAGGGCGCGGATGGCGGCGACGATCTGCTCGACGGTCATGCCCGGCAGGATGCCATCCCCGCAGCTAGGAAGGAAGTCGCGCGCCCGACGTGCGACCTCGACGTGATGGCACGCGAGAAAGGCGCTCGCGAGTTCGGGCGGTGGGCGCCACCCGACCGCTGCGACGTCCAAGGCGGGAGGACTGTGACTCGCGTACGCGCTCAGGGAGACGACAGCCGGCCGGCCTCGGGAGCCATGCTCGCTCGCTATCCTCGGGGATCACCTCGGTGGTACAGTCGGTCAGGAGCCCGACGCCGATGCGTGATCGCCAAGCCGAACGAACAGCGGCTGAACCGTCCGACGCCGAGAAGAGCTGGGATCAGCGGATACTCGAACGAGTCCCCTCCGGCGTTGATGCATCGCTCATCGCCGAGAACCTGCGCTTGACTCCCACCGAGAGAGTCGAGCGGATGCGGAAGGCACTGGCGTTCATCGAGGAGGCGAAGGCAGCCCATGGTCACCAACTTCCGGCGCGTCGTTGAAGCGCTCATCGGTGAGCGTGTCGATTTCGTGAGCATCGACGGGCTCGCGGGTAATTCAAGGCGGACTTCGAGCGATGCGTGCGCTCCTGCACGGCAGGAGGCACGGCAGGAGGATCGGAGGTCGGCTCCGCTGGATCTGGCAAGGAGCTAGGATGTCGGCCGGGAGCGAGCGTCGGGCGAGGGAGGGCACCCCGCCGGAACGACACCCCGCCTCGCGGGGGACCGGCGGCGAGCCCTTCCCGTGCGAGCGGTTTCTGCTAGACGCATAGTGCATGTCGATGGTCGACACCTCGCCGCAAGCGGACGCACGCTACCACGAGCTGCTCCGGCGCATGCTTCCGGAAAAGCGGCTCGAGGCTGCTCCCTGAGCCCGCACGCGCGCCGCTCGCGGGCACGACCCTCGGCCTGCACCCAGGCCCGATCGGGCTCAGCGGCTGCTCGGCGGGTGGGCATCGTGCCGAGTGGGTCCGGTGTTTGCCGTCAAACGGTGGGCACAGTGCCTCCGTCGATCAGGTACTCGCTCCCATGGATGGACGCCGCCCTGTCGGAGGCGAGGAATGCGACGAGCTCCGCGACCTCTTCGGGCCATGCGGGACGCCCGATGGGGATACCACCGAGCGCGTTCATGATGCCCTGCCGGGCCGTGTCTTCATCCGTACCGGCGCCGTCGGCAAGGCGCTTCACCAGGGCGTCGGCTGCCGTCGTGCGGATCCATCCCGGGGCGATCGAGTTCACGCGGACGCCCTTCGGTCCCAGCTCCTTGGAGAGCGCCTTGCTGTACGTGGACAACGCGGCTTTCGCCGACGCGTACGCGATCGTCGCGTCGTGGAGAGGGAGCCGGCGCTGGATGGACGAAACGTGGAGGACGACCCCCGCGCCTCGCGCGATCATGTGCGGGAGGAGCGCGCGATCGAGACGCACGGCGGCCATGAGGTTGAGCGACAGCTCGTCGTGCCAGATGTCCTCGGTGAGCGACGCGAAGCCGCCGCCCGGCGCAGAGGAGCCGCCGACGCTGTGGACCAGGATGTCGATCCCGCCAAGCTCGCCCAGGACCGCGCGGACGACGGCGTCCACCCCTGCCACCGTGGCGAGGTCGGCCTGTACGAAGACGTTCGGCGACTGGCCTGCCGGGAGCGCGGAGCGCGCCGTGGTCGCCGTCACGGCGCCCGCCGCGCCGAGGCGGCGGACGATGGCCTCGCCCGCCCCCTTGGTGCCGCCTGTGACGAGCACGCGCTTGCCGGCGAACTCCTCGGGATCGATCGAGAATCTTCGGGGCGTGTTCATCCGTCGATCTCCGGGCGGGCGATCCGAGCTCGATCGAGCATGGCATCGACGCTCCGCGCGTTCTGCGCGGCGACGTCTCCTGCGAGCGGTTCAGGTACTTGCATGGGCGGTGATTCCTCCTGAGGGACGATGACTCGCGGCCCGGCGCGCGGGCCCCCTCGCGCGCAAAGTTGGGCTAGGCTCATCGCGTGGCAAGAACGCACGAAAAGGTGGGGTACGCACCTGAAGGTGAGTACGACGAGCCGGCGACTCCCGAGATCGCCGCCGAGCGTGTCGAGCAGGCCCTCGAGCTCCTCAAGGGGCGCTGGAAGCTGGTGATCCTCTTCCGCCTCTTCGGAGGGAAGGTGCAGCGCTTCTCGGAGCTCGAGCGCGCCATCCCTGGCATCTCGCAGAAGATGCTGATCCAGCAGCTCCGGCAGATGGAGCGCGACGGGATGATCTGGCGCGTCACGCATCCCGAGGTGCCGCCCCGGGTCGAGTACGGGCTCACCGAGTGGGGACAATCGCTCTGCCCGGCGCTGGACACGCTGCTGCGATGGGCAGCCAAACGCGGCGCGTCCTCTCCCGTCGATCCGCGTCCGTGATGGCTGCCCCGGTGGCGCTCGCCGAGGGCGAGTCGGAGTGACCGCGTCCGCGGACCTCCCCATCCATCCATGGAGCAGAACGAGGGGAACCTTGGCGCCTCCAGCTCGGAGGTAGTGGAGGCTGATGCCGTTCGTTTCGCAGACTCCACTTCGCCCGCGCCCTCACCCGCTCTCGGAGGTGGCCCCGATGAGCCCGATGAGCCGCGCCCCGCCGAGACGGCGGCCGAGCTGCCGACCGCGACCGGAGCCGCCCTCCTCGAGATGGTGCTGAGATGGTGCTCGGCCTGCCCGGCTCTGGCACTCGCGAAGAGCCACCAGCCCGAAGCAGAGCTCGCGCGCCATGACGAGCTGCTCGCCGATGATCCGCAACGCCCGCGTGAGCCTCGTCGTTGACCCGGGCGGCACAGCTCGGCTCTGGGCGAATCGTGGCGGATTTCGGAGCGTCAACGCGTCGTGAACAGGTGGGTGGAACTGAGTGCGATGCCTGGCGAGCAGTACAATGCAGCCCTCGACCCGGCCAAGATGTGACTTGGGCGACGCGCGCGACGCGCGACGCGCGACGCGCGACGGGGCGCCGGGGAAGGGGAGCTGCGACAGACGGATGGGCTCGTCGAGGTCGCGCGCAGAGCTCGCTAGCTTGTCCGCGGACAGCCGCCTCGCACGGTCTCCGGCCGCACTGCCCGCCGCGTCGCGGCGGGATCATCGGCGGGTTGCGCTGGGGCACAGCGGCCGGCTCATCGCTGATGAGCCGGCGCGGCGCTGCGCGGCCCCTCCGCGCTGAGGGTCGCAGGTTCGCCGCGAGCCGCTGCGGGGGGGGGGAAACGAAAAAGATGCTGTTCCGCTTGCATATCGCGTTGTAGCGGAGTAGAGTGCCGTTTCCTCACGACGTCACTGGCTCTCGACACGATGCTTTCTCTCTCCCTTTCATGAGGGAGGCTATTGCTCGCGCGGATGACTGGACGACGCACCGTGTGCTTGCGCAGGTTTCGCTGCGCGGCACCTTACCGTTCGATCCGTAGCGGCTTCATCGAATGGCAGGCGGAAGAGCGCTCGCGAGCGCGTCTAGAAGCCGTGAAAGCAACGTGTCATGGGTAATCGTCTTTACGTCGGCAATCTTTCGTACAACACCTCGCGCGAGTCCCTCGAGGCCGCGTTCGCCGGCAGCGGTGAGGTCCGGGAGGTCGCGATGCCGACCGACCGCGAGACCGGCCAGCCGCGCGGGTTCGCGTTCGTCACGATGGGCTCGGCCCAGGAGGCGAACAGCGCGATCTCGCAGCTCAACGGCATGATGCTCGATGGGCGCTCGCTCAAGGTGAACGAGGCGCAGGAGCGCCCGGCCGGCGGCGGCGGCGGCGGCGGGCGCGGCTTCGGCGGTGGCGGCGGGCGCGGCGGCGGCCGCGATCGTTACTGAATCGCTCCGTTCGTTCGATCGACATAGGGCGGCGGACCCCCGAAGGTCCGCCGCTTTTTTTTGGGCTTATCGATAGAGCTCGCGGGTGAGCCAGTCGCCGGATTCAGGCAGATCGCCGAGCGCGTTGCAGAGGGCGACCTTGCGTGCTCGCACGTCCGGAATCAATGGGTTTTTCCGGTGAGGGTTCACGCTTGTTGTCGAGTCTCTCCCTGGACCGTGAGCGGATGCGCTTCGCGCACCGAACCGGCCCAGGTGGAGCTCCCGGCGACCGCGGAGCTCGCGTCAACCAACACGCCCGTCCAGAGGCGTCCTGAGATGGAGTCATCATGCAACGACAGACCGCGTTGAAGCGACAGAAAGAGCGCGCTCGTATCGAGAAGCAGCGCGAGAAGACGGCGAGCCGCCTCGAGCGCCGCAATGACAAGCCGTCCAGCGTCGCCCTGGCGCCGGGAGAAGATCCGGATCTCGCGGGCATCGTCCCGGGACCTCAGCCGCAGATAGTCGACTGAGGCCCGCGGCCGAGGGGAGCCTGCCGGCCGAGGGCGACGTCACCTCGGCGGTCCAACCCACCTGCACGAGGCGGGCACCGATATCCGGACGATTCAGACATTGCTCGGCCACAAGGATGTGCGGACCACGATGATCTACACCTACATCGTCGACCGCGACCCTCTCGGCGTGCTCAGCCCGCCCTCGCCGATGCCCGTCAGCCGAGCCCGCCCTCGACGTCCGTTTTGACATACGCGTGTCCTTGATGACGGATGTTGCCCTTGCTGCGCCAGCAGCGGGCGTGTGCTGCGCGTGTGCTGCTGGAGCAGCAGGCAGCGGGAGGCGCGGCGACGAGGGGGTCGCCATGGCCCTGCTCCGGCTCGGGAGCGTGGCTTGCAAGGCGCCCGCGCGGCAGCAACCCTCGGTTCGGTTCAGCGGACGAGCGCGCCGATCGACCGGTCGCTCGCCTCGGTTCGCGTGATGACATCTTCGCCGCCTCTCCCCCAGCGTTATCTCCTCGGCTTCATGGTGCTCGGCCTGCTCGCGGGCTCGAGCAACGGCGTGGCCAAGGTGGTCCTGCCGCTGTATGCCGCCTCGCTCCACGCCTCCCCCTGGCAGATCGGCCTGGTCGGCGGCCTGCAGTTCACCGGCATGCTGCTGCTCTCGATGCCTGTCGGAGGCTTGATCGACCGCCACGGCAGCCGGCCGCTGTTCCGCTTCGGCGGCCTCGCGGGCGCGGCGCTGTACCTGATCGGCTTCACCCACATGGATCGGCCCTGGCAGCTCATCGCGGGCGTGGTCCTCTTCGGGCTGCTCAACCCGTTTCGCATGGTCGCGACCCAGACCGAGTTTCTTCACCTGCTTCCTCGCCTCGGCCCGCGCAAGGCAGGCTGGCAGCGCGCGTCCCACTCGCTCGGCATGTTCTTCGTGGGCCCGATGCTCGGCGCGCAGCTCCTCGGCCTGCTCGGCTACACCGGCGTGTTCGTGGTGACCGGCCTCGGGCTGCTGGCGACGGTCTTCGTCGGCGATCGCGTGCTCTCCGGCGCTCCCCCCGGCCGCGGGCGCTCGGCCACGCCGCTCCTCGAGCGCCTGCGCGGGCAGGTCGGGATCATCCTGTCTCGCCGCGAGCTGCGCCAGAGCATGCTCATCGAGCTGTGTGGTCAGATGGCGATGTCCTACTTCGCCGTGTTCGTCGTGTTGATCGGGATCCGCGAGTTTCACCTCTCGGTGCCCCAGGCCGCGACCCTCGTGACCCTCCAGGGCGCCGTGTTCGTGCTGACCTTGCTCCTCGCCGGGGGCGCCCTGGCGCCGCTGCGCGACGCTGCCCGCTACGCGATCGCCTTCTCGCTGCTGCTCGCGACCGAGCTCCTGCTGGCTTTCCCCCTCGGCGTCGCGTCGCTGTGGATCGGGGCGGTCTTGCTCGGGCTCGGGCTGGGCGTGCAGCACCTCACGAGCGTCAATCGCTTCGCGGCGCTCACCGCCGAGCTCGGCCGCGGCCGGGTGGGCGGCCTGTTCTCCCTCTCGGGACCGGCCGGGGGCCTGATCGGCGCGGTGGCGGGCGGCTCGCTCGGCCAGCGCTTCGGCCTGTTCAGCGGCTTTCGCGTGCTCGCGGCGCTCTATGCGGTGCTGATGGTGTGGCACGGGCGCGGCGTCCTGACCGAGAACGCCCAGCCCGTCGCGCTCGCCGAGGGCGAGCCGGAGTGACCGCAGCAGCTACGCCAGCTCGCGCAAGAACGACAGGACCACCTCTCCCAGGCGCTCGGGTCGTTGAAACGGAAGGCCGTGGCCGGCGTCGTGTACCTGTTCGATCCGTACGCGTGGGTTGAGACCCCGCAGCTCCGTTGCCATCTCGAGCGTGACGACGGGGCTGTCGTCACCGATGACGAGCAGGCTCGGGACGTCAATCGCGCTCACCACGTCGCGGTACGCGGGGTTGGGCGGCGTGAGAACGTCGAGCGCGTCCATGCGGGTCTTCAGCCTCGCCTCGGCTTGCAGCTCGATGAGCTCGAGCGAGCGACGCGGGTCTCGGGCTCGGGCCTTCGCAACGAGGTCCGACTTCTGCAAGGCGAGGGCCTGGCGGTGTTGCTCGGCGACGTCGCTCGCGTGCACCTCGCGCTGGCGCTCGGGGCTCAAGAACGTCGGGTCGACAAGGATGAGGCCGCGGAGGACCCCCGCCCCTCGGCTCGCCACCACCGCGGCGGTCATGCCGCCCATCGAGTGGCCGAGCAGGACCGGACGAGAGAGCGAAAGGCCGCGGATGAGGCCCACGACGTCGCTCGCGTGATCGTCGTACCGGTATCCGTGGGGCGGCGCGCTCGATCCGCCGTGCCCTCGGGCGTCGGGCATGACGACGTCGAACTCCCCTTCGAGCGCCCGCGCCAGGGGAGTCCAGCAGGCGCCGCTCCCCATCAATCCATGGAGCAGGACGACGGGAACCTTGGCGCCTCCCGTCCGGAGGTAGTGGATGGTGATGCCGTTCGTTTCGCAGACTACGCTGATCCAGGTCGTCATGGAACTGTCCCTGCCTGCCGCAGCTTCGCTCGACACGGTACGCGTGGGGAGAATCCAGCGGCGTTCGCGAAACGGTTATTCGCAGGTCGAGGCATGTCAGTCCAGCACGGCCATGGCAATGAATGCACCATTGAGCATCAATCCGACGAGTGCTGGAACCAGGATGCCCTTCCTGCCGTAAGCTTTGACACCTGCGAGCGCAAACGCCGCGGAAGCGGCCCCGGCAAGGATCAGACCCGTTCCGCCCACGCTCACGGCGAATCGTGCGTCGGAGGACGTCATCCCACCGACGCTCCGACAGTCCGCACTGGCGCTTCTCCGTTCCGTTGGGCCGCGCTGCACGTCAGAATTGCCGTGCGGGTTCACTGGTCCTCCGATTCGTCAGCGTCGATCTTGCGGCGCAGCTGCGCGAGACGGTCCGATAAATCGGTCTGAAGTGGCCCTTCCGCAGCGGCCGTCAGCTCTTTCAGACGTTGGTATCTCGCGAGCCCGGGCTGAAGCTCGTACCGCTGCATGATGCCGAGAAACTCCGCGAGTGCCTGGTCCCTCTCTCCCGCTTGCAGGAGGCACCATGCGCGTTGCTCCCGGAGCAAGTCGTACCGCCAGGCGTTGGGGCCGACGAAGAACGACGGATCGACTTCGAAGTAGGCCTGGGCAGCCTCGGACCACCTGCCGAGATCGTGCAGACAGTGCGCGCGGTACAACCGGGCCCAGCCAGAGCTCGGGTCGAGGACGGCCGCAGCCTCGAAGCAGGCCAGCGCCGACTCGATCGAGCCGTATTGGAACGAATAATGGAGCATCCCGAGGGCAACCTGTGCGCCCGCGTCGTTCGGTCGGAGCTGGACGGCGCGCTCCGCCGCCGTTCGGCCTGCGAAGATCATTCGGCGTCGGACTTCAGGGCGGTCGTCTACGCAAGACGCACAGAGTTCGGCCGTGACGGCTCGGGAGACTTCGATCTCCGCATCATCCGGATCGAGCGCTCTCCCCGCAGTATAGATCCGTTCCAGGGCAAGCCACCCTCGCGGTTGCTCGCTCAGGGTCAACTGGTACTCCAGCGCGATGGCCAGCCTTCGAAGCCGCTCGGTCGGTGCAAGATCGATGTGGGCAGTTTTGCGCAGGTAGGCGGTAAGGTCGAGCGCTTCTAGCTCCGCCGTGCCGAGTTTCTCCCATCCGCGCTCATCGATCCAGGCGTTGAGTTGGTCGTGTGGATCTGACAGAGGCGGACGAACGCGATCGTATCGGTGGCGTAGCTTGGCCCGCCAGCGCGGTCGATCCTGTCCCTCCTTGGGCCGAGCGTATCCCGTCCGCATGGCATCCTCCGCGTCTACGTCCGTCGCCCAACGTCGCAATCAGCTGTGCTGCGCGGCATATCCTCGCGTTTTTGCATGTAGGCTGCGAACCGTCGTGCCCGATCGCCGCCACGTATCGTGGAAAATTAGCGTATCCGGCGGCTGCACCATCTTGTCAAGGAGACCAGCGCCGGACCGTGCGGGCGCTCCACCGGGCGAAGGCGGGGCTCGTGCCGAGGGCGGCGAGCGGCGCGCCCGCGTTCGCGCGGTGTCGCCCCGCGCCGGAGGGCGGCCACCGGGCCGGGCGCCCGGTCAGGGGCGGCGCGGCGATTTTTTTCCGGCGACCGATGATTCCTGGCGGGGCCGGGGGTCTACGGGGTGAATCCCAGCACGGAGGCACCCATGACCGCGATCTCCACCAGCATCCATCATCGTGACCAGGATCTCACCACCGGGCCCCGGGCCGAGGCGCCGACCAGCGCCGCGGCCCCCGGCGCGGCGCCGTCCAGGCGAGCGCTGTGGGCGGGACGCGTCCTGAGCGGGCTGGGCGTGCTGTTCTTGACGTTCGATGCCGCGGTGAAGGTGCTGCAGCTGTTCCCCGCGGACGCAGCCACGGCCCAGCTCGGATTCCCGGCCAGCCTCGTCCCCACCCTGGGCTACCTTCAGATCGCTTGTCTGGTGACGTACCTGATCCCGCGCACCGCGGTGCTCGGCGCGGTTCTGTGGACCGGTTACCTGGGCGGCGCGATCGCGATCCACGTGCGGGTCGGGAGCCCGCTCTTCAGCCACACGCTCTTTCCGATCTACATCGCCGCGCTCCTCTGGGCGGGGCTCTGGCTGCGCGACCGCCGCGCGCGCGCGCTGCTCGCGAGCCCGGCGTCGCTCGACCGATGAGCTTCACATGGGCTTCCCGCCTCCCCGCCTTCATGGTCAGATCGGGCCGCGGCCTGCCCGCCTCTCGAACCATGGATCGCGAGCAAGGAGACCATCGATGATCAAGGTCTACAACTTCGCGCGCGGGGCCCGCGGCCTGCGCGTGATGTGGCAGTGCGAGGAGATGGGTGTGCCCTACCAGGTCGAGATGGTCTCGTTTCCGCCGAGCGAAGCGTACCTCGCCCTGCACCCGCTCGGCACCGTGCCGTTCCTCGAGGATGAGGGCGGCGTGGCAATCCACGAGTCTGTCGCGATGATGCTCTACGTGGCGCAGCACTACGGGCCCACGCCCCTCTTGCCCGGCAAGGGCGATCCGGCGCTCGCGCGCGTGCTGCAAATGGCCGTGTTCGGCGAAGCGACCCTCGGGGCAGCCGTCAATGCGCTGCTGACAGCACATTTCGGCGCGCCGGAGGCGGACAAGCGCAACTGGTCGGTCCGCGCGCACGAGGCGAGCGTCGAGAAGGCCTTGCGCTTCACGGCCGACATGCTCGGCGACATGCCTTTTCTCGCCGGCGAGGGCCTCACGCTCGCCGACATCTCCGTGAGCACCGCGATCGGAATCTATCGCGGCGCGCTCGGCAAGACGCTGCCCGACGAGCTCGTCGCCTACCAGGAGCGGATCGCCGCGCGGCCGGAGTACCAGCGCGCGCGCGCAAGGTGCCGCGAGCTCCGGAGCGACGGAGGAGCGCCCTCATGAATCGATCGTGGCCCGCGGTGGTCAAGTCGTTGATCGTCGTCCTCGCGGCAGCGCACGTCGCGTGCGGCGACGCCGGCGTGGATCCGGGCGGGGCAGGGGGCTCGCCCGGCAGCTCGGGCACGCCGGCGTCGACGTCCACCTCATCGGCGTCCGCCTCATCGACGTCCGCCGGCGGGGGCCCCGGCGTCTGGATCCCGGCGCTCGAGACGTCGTGGCACTGGATGATCGACCATCCCCTGGACCTGGACGACCCCAGGGACATGGGCCTGGTCGATCCCACGGGAGCGCCCATCGAGTCGCCGCCTCCCACGGTCTACGACCTCGACTGGGAGTTCACGCCGGCCGAGACGGTGGCCGCGCTGCACGCGAAGGGCGCCAAGGTCATCTGCTACGTCGACGTCGGCGCGTTCGAGGACTATCGGCCGGACGCCGGCGACTTCCCGGCGTCGGTCAAAGGCAACCCGGACTACCACTGGGAGGGCTCGTTCTGGCTCGACATCCGGCAGATCGATGTCCTCGGGCCGATCATGCAGGCCCGGTTCCAGGTCTGCAAGGACAAGGGCTTCGACGCCATCGAGCCCGACGAGGTCGACGGTTACGCCAACGACTCCGGGTTCCCCCTCCGCTATGAAGACCAGATCGCCTACAACGTGTTCATCGCGGATCTCGCCCACTCGATGGGCATGTCCGTGGGGCTCAAGGGCGACATCGAGCAGGCGGAGGACCTGTGGCCGTACTTCGACTGGACGCTGAACGAGCAGTGCTTCGAGTATGAAGAGTGCGAGATCCTCGTCGATACCTTCCTGGCGAACGGCAAGGCCGTGTTCGAGGTGGAGTACGACGATCCGTTCTCCGGTCACATGACCGACAGGTCGCTCTTCTGCGAACAGGCGAACGCCTGGGGCTTCAACAGCATGGAGATGCCGCTCGACCTCGACGGCGGCCGGTGGCCCTGCCGGTGACCCGCGGCCTTCCGAGCACCCGCATCATCGCCTTGCTGGTGAGCTGGACGTAGGCCTGGAATCTCGAGGTCCACCGGGCTTCTTCCTGGTGCCCTCCGCCGCGCCGCCGCGCGCGCGGGCCGTCGCGGAGCGCGGTGATGACGAGCTCCCGGAACGCCGAGGGCGTCCGCGCGGCGCGCCTTCGTCCCGCAAACAATCGGCCGTCGCCGTCGAAAACGGGACGCTCCTCAAAACGCGCGAGATGCGTGATGGACGTGCTCCCGAGCGCTCCCGAGCGTCACCGACGGTCAAATCATAACAATTTTCGACCGCCACGGGCGTCAATATCAAGCCTGTCGAGGGTGATTTGCGTCATGCCGTTGGGTATGACAGCTATTCCTCGGAACGTCGGATGTGGGCTTCTCGGGGGGAGGGGCAGTCTGGCGGGGGGCGCGTCGCAGTGCGATACAGACCGCACAGGCGTGCCGGGGGTACATCAATGAGCAATGAGAATTGTGCGATACGGGTTGGGCAAGCGGATGTCCAGGCCGTCAGGTACGTTCACAAACCGAACACCACGCGCGAGCTGAGGGGCGTGGCTGGCGATGACGCCGCGGTGGCCGCCGCCGCGGGCTGGGCCATGCGCGACGCGGTCGGGGTCCAGGCCACGCTCAGCTGGCTCAAAAAGTACCCCGGGCAGAAGCGGCGCGCGGAGATCTGCTTCCATGACGATCTGCGCGCGTACGGCTGGATCACGGCCAGTGATCGTCCGCGGCTGACCTGGGATGGGAGCAACGCGCTCGATGTGCTGTCCCGCACGATCGGCGCGGACAGGACGAGCGAGACGGTGCGGTTCCTCCACCAGCACGCCACCATCGACGCGAACAGCCGCGTGCTCGACGTGGGCTGCTCTATGGGGCACATCCTGCGGAGCGTCGCGGCGCGGCGGCCGCTCCGCGCGGTCGGCGTCGACAATGATCTGTTCGCGCTCCACGTCGCAGCGCTCAGCAAGAGCGGGCCGCTGTCGGCGCGGGAGCCGGAGTGGTGGTGCGCGAACGCTGTACGCCTGCCCTTCGGCGATGGCGAGTTCACGCACGGGCTCTCCTTCGTCACCCTGAATCACCTGCCGGTGCGCGCGTCGCTCCGGGAACTCGCGCGCGTCATCCAGCCCGGCGGTCAGCTCATCGCCAGCGTGGAAGGCGAGGGGTTCTGGCGCTACAAATGGAGGCTGGGCGATCCCATTCGTCGCATTCACCTGATGCGCGAGCGCCTGGGCGGCGCGGTCCTGCTCTACGCGGACTGGCAGCGGATCCCCGTGCTCAGGCGGCTCTCCCGGCGGGTCTATTTCTCCATGGCCGACCTCAAGCAACTGCTCCCGGAGGCCGGCTTCGCGATCGAGCGCTGCGAGGCGCTCTGGGAAGAGCAGGGGGCGCCCTGGGCGATCGGGATCGCCGCGCGACGCAAATGAGGCTCGTATCAGGCTGACCTCGGCGCTACCTCCTCGTCGGGCCCGCCGACATGACGAGCAGCCAGACAACGCGCAGCGCGCCTGGAGGTGGTAGCCAGCCCCGAATTCTCCGGATCGGCGATGCTGTGCTTCTGCAAGATCACGCCGGAATCGTTCGGGACGGCCCAGCGTGGATCCCGGTCGATGTGGGCGAGGTGGATGTAGGGGACCGGCAAGCTCGTGCTCGCTCCGGGTCACCTCGGATCCGTCACCCGGAACCTTGGCACCGGCAACCGGAGAGCGGCCGCACCCGGGACCTTTGCAACACCAATCAGCGCCCGAGCGCCCGCGCGGCGATGCGCGCGAACACCGGCCCCGCCACCTTGCCGCCCGTCGCGTCCTCCGCGGTGACCACCGCGCCGACGAGGATGACGAAGCGCGGCTGCTCGGCCGGCGCGACCCCGATGAAGCTCGCGTAATTGCGCGGCTCGCCCGCCGCCGATCGCTCGTCCGTGGTGCCGGTCTTTCCGGCGACCCGCACGCCTTGCACACGCGCCGCTTTGCCCGTCGCCTGCTCGTCGCTCACGGCGCGCTCCAGCATGCCCATCACCGCCCGCGCCGTCTCCGGGCGGAGCAGGCGCTCGTTCTCCGGGTGGTGCTCGAAGCGGACGCCGCCGTCCGCGCCCCGCGCGCGCCGGGCGAGCGTCGGCGCATTGAACACGCCGTCATTGGCGATCGCGGCATACGCGGCGGCCATCTGCAGCGGGCTGGCCATCGCGCCGCCATGGCCCGATGCCAGGAACACGCCGAGGAGCGAGCCGTCCGCGATGACCGGAGGGATCTCGCCGACCGGCGCGCCGCGGAGCTGGATGCGCATCGCCTCGCCGAAATGAAAGCGCCGGAGCCAGCGCCCGAGCGCCGCGCCGCCCAGCTTGTCGAAGATCCGCGAGGCCCCGATGTTCGACGAGCGCACGAGGATCTGCGGCACGTCGAGCCACTCGTTCGGGCTCGCGTCGCGGAGGACTTCCTTGCCATAGCTCCGCGCGCCCTTGTCGCAGAAGAACCGGTCGGTCACCGCGATGGCCCCCTCGTCGAGCGCGGCCGCGATGGTGAGCGACTTGATGGTCGAGCCGCTGACGCGCGGCGCCGCGGCGGTGCTCGGATCATGGATGGCCAGGACCTCGCCGGTCCTTGGATCGAGCACGATCGCCGTGGCGGCGACAGGGCGCCATTCGTCCTCCATCCGCTTCATCTCTTCCTCGACGATCGCCTGGATGTCGCGATCGATCGTGAGCTCCAGGCGATCGGCCGGGGCGCCCAGTACAGAGGCGACCTCCGCGGTCAGGTGGGCCAGAGAGGCCGGCGTGGAGCCAGCAACGGCGGAGGTGGAGGTCGGAACGGACGAGTCCGCCGGTGCAGGAGCGACCGGCGCCGACTTCCCGGACGGATTGGCCGGATTGGCCGCCACAGCCGCGGCAGGTCCTTCCTTGCCGGCGGTGACGCACGCCACCACCCCGAGCAGCGCCGCGGCCGACGTGGTGATTGCAACGCCCCGCGCCGCCGACGTGCGCAGAGACCCCGCCCGCGGTCGCACGATGGCCTCGACCCGCGCCAAGAGCTGCGAGGGCTCCGCCATTCCGAGCGCTCCGCCCGGCACCTCACGGAGCCGCGCGGCGCTCGTCGCGATGGCCAGCAGGTGCTCGGCATATTCGGTCGGCCGGGCCCCGCTCGCCAGGACCCGCTCGTCCGCCGAGAGCTCGCGCTCCATGCGAAGCCTGCGCGCCGCGAGCCACACAAGCGGGTTGAACCAGTGCATTGCACAGGCGAGCTGCCCCACGATCTGCGCAAGACAATCGCGCTGCCGAACGTGCGCCAGCTCGTGCAACAGCACGGCCCGCCAGCGCGCCTGGCTCCACTCGAGCGCCTCCCGCGGCACCAGCACCACCGCCGAAAAGACCCCGGTCACCGCCGGCACATCGATCTCGGAGCTGACGCACACGCGGGCGTTCATGCGCGCTTCGCCGAGGGTCGCCGTGATCCCGGGAAACGAGAGCGGGGTTGCGCGCCGGGCGATCCCACGCGCCTTGGCGAGGCCATGGGCGAGGCGAGCGAGCACCGCAAATGCCCCGAGCGCCCACACGGCAAGGAGCACCGGGCCCCACGGAAAGGACTGTTTTGCCGGCGCGACAGGCGTGAACGGAGCCTGCATTACGGCATGGGAGACAGGCTCGACGGAGGGCGGGGCAATGGCATCCCCGATGGGCTCGGCGAATGGTCTACCCGCGTCCGCGACGCCAAGCTCGGCCACTGGCAGCACGCGCCACGCCGGAACGAGCCGCGAGGCGACCGGCACCAGCGCCGCGGCCGCGAGCCCGAGCACCAGCACGAGCCGGCGCGTGGAGGCCGGCGCGCGGCGGAGCAGCGGCATCACCGCGAGGGCGAGCCCGAGGAGCACGGCGCCCCGCGCGGCATCGACGAGGAACGGCAGCGGGCTCATCTCGATCGGGTTCATCTCAACCCCCTTCTTTCTTGGCGCGCTCGATCACCTGAGCGATGCGATCCAGCTCTTCCCGCGATAGCTTGGACTTCGACGTGTCGACCAGCGCGGTGACCGCTTGCTCGACCGAGCCTCCAAAGAACGTCCGCACGACCTGCGCCAGCGCGCTCCTGCGAGCCTCGCTCGGGGCCGCGACCGGCGTGTAGACGTAGCGTTGCCCTTCCTCCACGTGCTTCACGTGCCCGCGCTCCTCCAGCAGGCGCAGCAGCGCGCGGACCGCGGAGTAGCTCGGCGGATCCTCGAGGTTGTCCTTCACCTCGTGCGCGGTCGCGCGCCGCAGGCGGTACAAAATGTCCATGATCTCGCGCTCTCGACGCGTGAGCGGCGGCTTCGGCATGACGTCCATCCGTAGCCTGGTGCTAAGAATTTAGCAAGCATCGCATGCTAATTTCTTAGCACGTGCGATGCGACCCGGAGCGCCCAGCCGCCCGGCCCAGCCTCGACCCCGCGTAGCGCAGGCGGCCCCGGCGGTGCGCGGCGTCACGGCCGGAGCTCCGACCTCCTACGAGCTGAAGATCCTGCTCGAGAGAAACGGCAACAGGCCGGTGACCGACAGGCTGGCTAAGGGTTTCTGGCGCAACGCGACCCGATGTTGCTTCGGAGCTCGGGGTAGTAGACGTGGCGGGTGGCTGACCGAAGGGTCGGGGCGAGGTCGTCGTTGCTGCCGCTCCGGAAAGCCCGGTAGGAGCCTGCTGTCACGGCGGCGCAGTCATGGCATGGCATCGGGTACTGGACCGGGTCCCAGTCCAGCGTCCATTCCCACGCGTTCCCGCCCAGGTCGGACTGCCCCCACTTCCCGTCGCCTTTGGGCGACGTCGAGCCGACGTTCCGCAGGCTGCAGGTGCCGCCGCAGTAGGCCGCGTAGCTGTCATCGATTGCCGTAGAGGTCGCTGGTTTCGACCACGGATAGTACCTGTGCTCGCTGCCCCCGGAGGCCGCGTAGTTCCACTCCGCCTCTGTCGCCAGCCGTCCCCTGTCCCACGCACAGAAAGCGAACGCCGTGTACCAGTCCAGGCAGTTGATGGGCTTATTTTCGTCGCTCCCCGCCGTGTCCGTCCAGCTCTGGTGCACAAAGCAATTCAGGGCGTCTTTCAGGGCAGCCGTGTTCGGCGGCAGCTTGGTGTTCCACGCCGAGCTCCAGCCAGAGCCTGGGATCTTTGGATGTGCGCCCGCGCCATCCCCAGGCGGGCTGGCCTGCGTGCCCATGCCTGCGTTGACGAACGCCCGGAACCGGCCCACGGTGATCTCGTACTTGTCGAGGTAGAAGTCGCTCACCGTCGCCGTGTAGCTCCGGTCCAGATAGTCCACGCCGTCGTAGCTTCGAGCGAAGGTTCCGCCGGAGACCAGCAAGCTGTCGCAGCAGTCCTCGTTCTCCGATGGCCCGCAGGTCGCCGGCAGCCCGGTGCAACTTGGCGCCGTTCCAGCCCAAGCGCCCGCGTGGCCGCTGCTTCGATCCCCGGCGATCGTCTCGTCCGCTGCGATCATCTCCTCGTTTCCGCAGGTGCAACCTGCCGAGAGCAGCAGCCCGAAGAATGCGATGCAAACGGTGTGGCAAGGAGGGGCAAGCGAAATCATAGGTCACCCACGATGGTCAGATCCTGCTCTCCTCCGGAGCGCGCGCCACCACGCGTGGCGCGCGCCCGTCGACATCGCAGCTCAGTCTCGCTGGGCCTGTGCTCCGATCAGCCCCCGAAGAACGCCTTCGCCTGCTCTCCCAGCACGTTCTCGCCCTTCGGGCTGCTGGCGTGGCAGCCGTCGCTGACCTCGCCGGCGTCGTTGTTGAGGATGAACTTCCCGAGGTAGCTCATGTTCTCGTTGATGGTCGAGTCCTTGGCCAGCTCTTGCGCCTTCATGTCCGTCCAGTCGGCGCCTCCGGCTCCCGCGATGAAGCAATCGTGCCCAGCGTTGTAGACCGGCTGGCCCACGATGTAGATATGCGTGCCCGGGTTGACGTGCTGGCGCGCCGCCTTGACCATGTCACGGAGCTCCTTGTCGGTCGCCCGCTGCGACAGGATGCAGATCTGGACCATGATGGCCTTGACGACGTCTTTTCCGCCGATCGACTCCATCTTCCGGTCGAAGAGCTGCCAGGAAGAGCTGTTCGGGTTGGTCCAGTTCTGGACCACCATGGCGCCCGTTTGATAGTTGTCCGCGTTCCACATGACCTTGCCGCCGACGCGCTTGTAGCCAGTGCCGATGTTGTTGGCCATCGAGCAGCCGGTGTACGCAACCGAGTTCTCGCCTGTCGGAGGCAGGCCGTCATCCCCGCCGCCCGTCCCGGGGTCGCCGCCCGTGCTCGTGCTGCTCACCGACGCTGGTCCGCTCGGGTCTGCGCCGCCGGTGCCGCCCCCGCCGGTGCCGGAAGCGCCGCTGGTAGCGCCGCTCGGGGCTCCTCCCGCGCCGGTCGTCCCCATTGTCGCTCCGGCAGAGCTGGAGCTTCCAGCGCCTGTCCCCCCGCTCGTCGAGCTTCCGGTCGTGGAAGCGCTGGTGCCCGTCGTCCCTCCGGTTGCTGCGCTCTCCGACTCCGAACCCTCGTTCGGGTCGACTTCTGAAGCGCAAGCTCCGAGGCTGAGCACGGCCATCCCAAGAGCGCAACGGACCACCAATCGGGAGGAAAGAACAGGATAGTTCATCGTCGTCACCTTCTGTTAGGGGGCGCTGGTCAGGACCTGCGGAGACTCTCGGCTCGCGTCCGACCCTCCTTGTTCTATTGCCGCTGCGACTCGCGTGAATAGACGGCGAGATCGCCGTCGCCCCCCTTGGACAGATCTGTCATCCCCCGCTCGTCGACCTGGAGAGCCGTCACGATGCCCACTCTCCGAGGGGAGCGTCACCGAAAAGTTCCGTTCGGTCTGACCTCGCGTCTGTACCAGTTCGCGACCCTTGCCGTCGCGCCCTTCGGTGCCCTACGTGCGCCGCCATGCGCACGTTGTTTCTCGATCTCGACGGCACCTTGACGGATCCGGCCCCTGGCATTGCCGCCTGCTTCGTGCACGCGGCCCATGTGCTCGGGCACGGCTCGATCGGCCTCGCCGAGGTGCGCCGCTTCATCGGTCCGCCGCTGCGCGAGGCGTTCGCCGAGATCCTGGCGACGCGCGACAGCGTTCGTATCGAGGAGGCCGTGCGCGTCTATCGCGAGCGCTTCGGCACGCTCGGCCTGTTCGAGAACAGCGTGTATCCCGGTGTGCCAGAGGCGCTCGCGCAGCTCCGCCAGGCGGGCCACGGCCTCTGCCTCGTCACCAGCAAGGCGGCCGTCTATGCCGAGCGCATCATCGACCACTTCGGCCTTCGCTCGCACGTGCCCCGGGTCTATGGCGCCGAGCTGTCGGGCGAGCGCTCGACCAAGGCCGAGCTCATCGCGCACGCCCTGGAGCGCGAGTCGCTCACCCCCGCCGACGCGTGCATGATCGGCGACCGCGAACACGATGTCCTCGGCGCCAAGGCGCACGGCCTCGTGGCGATCGGGGTGACCTGGGGCTACGGGTCGCGCGCGGAGCTGGAGACTGCGGGCGCCGACCGCATCGTCGACACGCTGGAGGAGCTGGTGCTGGCGGTGCGTGCGCTGAGGGAGACTCGAGGCCGAGCGGCTCGATGAGGCCGCGGCGCCGGCCGCCGCCGACGGCGGGCGGCGGCAGCGTCATCATGACGAACAGCGTGTGACAGAGCGGGCCGAGGAGGCGGTCTGGGAGAGATCGTGCCTTGCGTGATCCGCTTCACATGGAAAGCAACGTTATCTCGGGTCCATCCTCCACGTAGGGAAGCGGCTTCCGTCACACCACAGCCCCCTGCGAGCCCCCCCTTGGTCTTCTGCCGCTCGTCGGCCCTCCCCACGCCCGGGGGGTGTCGGGTTTGTCACTCCCCCCGCTGGCCTGTGCGGCGTTACTCTGTGGCGCGCAACGAGGCTTCTCGTCGATACTTATCAATTTATGACGGTAGAGCTGATTCATGCCATCGTTCGTCAGACCACCGTCCTCATCGCCCAGCTGGCGACCTCGGGCGGCTGGCGCGCACCCCTGGCCCAGCTCGCAGACCAGGTGTTCCAGGACCTGGTCACCGAGCTCGAGCGGCAAGGCGTCAGCCGTAAGGTGAGCGCCGACATGTTCGGCATGGGGCTCCGGACCTATCAGCGCCGCGTCCGGCGGATCACGGAGAGCTCGGTCGAGCGCGGCCGTTCGCTCTGGGAGGCCGTGCTGGACCACATCCGCCGCCGGGGGATCACGCCGCGGGCCGAGATCTTGAGGGCGTTCGCCGGCGAGGATGACGTCCTGCTCCGCGGGGTGCTCTTCGACCTCTGCGAGAGCCGCCTGATCTTCCAGGCGGGGCAGGGGGCTCAGGTGGTGTATCGCGCGGTGTCCGACGACGAGCTGGGCGCGCTGCGCGCGCTCCGCTCCGGCGAAGGCGTCGACGAGCTCGTCTGGGCGATCATCTACCGGGAAGGCCCGCTCGCGCGCGACGAGCTGCTTCAGCGGACGCACATCGAGCGCGCGGAGCTCGACGCCGCCCTGGGGCGCCTCGTGGAATCGGCGCGTGTCGAGCGGAGCGGGGAGGGCGCCGGGGCGACGTACAGCGCCGGGAGCCTCTATGTGCTGCTGGGCTCGCCCGTGGGGTGGGAGGCGGCGATCTTCGATCACTTCCAGGCGATGGTGAAGACCATCCTGTGCCGGCTGCGCGAGGATCGCTCCGCGCCCGGCCTCGGCGATCGCGTCGGGGGGAGCACCTATACCCTCGACCTGTGGCCCGGCCATCCGCACGAACAGCGGGCGTACGAGACGCTGGGGCGCCTGCGTGCCCAGCTGGTCGAGCTGCGCGAGCAGGTCGAGGCCTTCAACGCGGCGCACGAGAGGCCGGACAGGTACACGCAGGTCGTTCTGTACATCGGACAGTGCTTGATCCAGCAGGACAGCGGGGGCGGCGATGAGATCTAGGGTGGTCGTGACGGCGTGCCTCATCGCGGGCGTGACGGGCGGCGCGCTCCTCGGCTCGGCCTGCAGGGACATCGGGCCTCAAACGGGGAGCGAGACCAACTTCCTCAGGAGCTGTGATGCCAGCTGCGCAGACGGCCTCTCCTGCATCTGCGGCGTCTGCACGCGCGCCTGCTCTGTCGCCCGCGAGTGTACGGCGCTCGTCTTCGGCGCCGAGTGTGTGGCCGTGGCGGAGCGGCCTGCCGAGGCGGCCTGCGACGCGGCCGAGAGCGCCGCGTTCTGCGATATCTCCTGCAGCGGCGACGCCGACTGCGAGCCGCTCGGCGCGCCGTTCCGCTGTCAGGGCGGCTTCTGCCGGACGCCCGGCGAGGGCGAGACGGCGACCGCGTGCCCGGCGACGACGCTTTCGCCCGGCGACAACGAGCGCACGGTGACGGTCGGGGACACCACCCGAAGCTACGTCGTTCGCCTCCCCGCGAGCTACACGGGCGCGAGCCCCATGCCGCTGGTGCTCGATTACCATACGCTGGGCGGGACCCCGGCGGAGGAGGCCGAGGCCTCGGGGTACCGCGAGCTCGCCGAGGCCGAGGGGTTCATCGTCGCGTGGCCGCAGGGCATCGACGGCGCGTGGAACATCGGTCCGTGTTGCACGACGTCGCGCGACGTCGACGACGTGGGGTTCGCGCGCGCCCTGGTCCAGGAGGTCCAGAAGGAGGCGTGCGTCGATGTCAAGCGGGTCTATGCCGTCGGCGTCGCGAACGGCGGCGGGATGGCCTACCACCTGGCCTGCAACGCCGCGGACGTCTTTGCCGCGGTCGCTCCCAGCGCGTTCGACCTTCTGGCGGAGTCGGAGCAGCCCTGCCAGCCGTCGCGGCCTGTGACCGAGATCTCGTTCCGGGGTACCGCGGACTTGCTGGTGCCTTACGAAGGCGGGCCTCAGCAGGCGCCGAACGGTGCGAACATCACCTTCCTCGGAGCCGCCGGCACCTTCGAGAGGTGGGCCGAGCTGAACCGGTGCACGGGATCACCGAGCGCGGCGGACAGCGACGGTTGCTCGACGTACTCGAGCTGCGCAAGCGGCGCGGAGGTGACGCTGTGCACCGCGGAGGGCGGCGGCATGACCTGGGGGAGCCCCGAGATCGGGTGGGCCACGCTGAAGCGGCATTCGCTTCCTTGACACGGAGGCGGCCACCCAGGGATGTGCACGTGGCTATGTACTACGGCGCGCAGCCCGGGGCCGAGGATCGTCGCGCGGCGCGACGCCGGGGCCCCGCGATCACCCTCGGCGCTGTCCGGGTGCGGGGCCGTTTGACGGGGGCGGCCGGCGCGTGGGAGAACGCCCGGCCCGGACGCGATGACGTTCCTCCCGCTCCAGCCGCCCGATCTGCCCCCCATCCGCGCGCGCGGGACGCCGCGCTGCCGCGGCTGCGGCTTGCCGCAGGCGATGTGCCTCTGCGGCGCGCTGCCCCGGCTCTCCGTGCGCACGCGCGTCGTGCTGCTCACCCACCGGATCGAGCGCACGAGGAGCACCAACACGGGCCGGCTCGTCGCGCGCCTGCTCGAGGGCGCGGAGGTGCGCGTGCGCGGCGAGATCGCGCCGCGGCCGCGCCCGCCGCTGCCGGAGGGCCGCCGGCTCGTGCTCTTCCCGTCGCCCGAGGCGCGCGGCCTCACGCCAGACGACGCGAGCGGCGAGCCGGTGGTGCTGCTCGTTCCTGACGGCAACTGGAACCAGGCGCGCCATGCGGTCCACCGGGACGCCGACGCGCGCGGCGCCGAGCCGGTCACGCTGCCCGAGGGCGCGCCGAGCCGCTATGGCTTGCGCCGCGCGCCGCACGAGGGCGCCCTGTCGACGCTGGAGGCCGTCGCGCGCGCGCTCGGCCTGCTGGAGGGCGCGGCCATCGAGCGGCGCATGATGGAGGCGTTCGACGTGTGGGTGCACCGCGCGACGCGCGTGCGGCTCACCGGCAAGCTCGAGGAGGGCCCTGCGGTCCTGGGAGAAGATGAATCCGCCGGTGCCCGCGGGGGCACGGCGCCCGACGGATGAGGCCCGTGAGCGCTCGCCGCGCCCGTCACCGGAAGTTCTGCACCGCCCAGACGCTGCCGTCCGGGAAGGTGTGGAACCCGCAAGCCACCTTCGTGAAGCGGGTGCTGCTCATGTTGATGAAGTGGCCGTGCTTCTCGAAATCCTCGCCCGGCCCCTCGTCCCACATGACCTGCAAACACGGGACGATCATCGATTCCGGCGGGCCATCCCACCCGGGGCACTCGTTCTGGGCGTTCTCCTTGCAAGCGCCGAACGCGCCGTGAAACTCGCCGGTGTTCCCGTCGGACTCCGCCTCTTCATCGGAGCACGACTCCGCCTCGACCCAGCGCGCGAGGGGCGGCAAGCCGAGCGTGGCGCGGTGCTGGTTGATCGTATCGACGCACAGCTGCGCCGCGCCGGTGGCGCCGCCCGAGCCGCCAGCGCCGCTCCCGGAGCCCTCGCCGCTCGAGCCTCCGGTGCCGGCCGTGGTCGAGGCCGTGGCCGAGCCCCCGCCGCCCTGCGCGGAGGAGCCGCCGGCGCCCTCGGCCGACGAGCCGCCGGCGCCCGCCGTGGCCGAGCCCCCAGCGCCGCCTGTGCCCTGCGCGGCCGAGCTGCTGGCGCCGCCGGCGCCCTCGCCGCTCGAGCCGCCCGCGCCTGCCGTGGCCGAGCCGCCGGTTCCCTGGGCAGACGAGCCGCCGGTGCCCCCGGTCGCCGCGCCGGACGAGCCGCCCGTGCCCGCCGCGGTCGAGCCGCCGCTGCTGGTGCTCGGTCCGCTGCCGGAGTCTCCCGGGTGGATCACGGCGCCGGCGCCGCTCGACGGCCCGCCGCCTTCGCCATCGAGCGACCCGTCGCCCACCTCACCGACGCAGCCCGACAGCACAGCACCGATGAACGTCGCGGCGAGCGCGACGGCGCATGAAGGAGTCCGAGGGTTAAGCATCCGTCGAGTCTATGGGGTATTCGACGCATGCTCAACATCGACCGATCCTGCTTCACTTTTGCATGCTTGATCGGTTCAGGCTCGATTGGCGGGCTTCCCGCGTGTCTGTGCGGAGAGAAGCGCGCGTGTCGCATGAATGTGTGTTCGTTTGCTTCGAATTCCACTCGTGCGAGACAGGACAGCCAGCGCACCGCGACCGGCTCTCAAATGTCGCCCGCGCGGGCCGGCGGCCCGGGGAAACTTGAACGCTCGCCGGGCCCTGGCCTCATCTTCTGCCGAGCGAGGCGCGCGGCGCCTCCGCTGGAGATAGACGATCGTCGCGCCGGCGAGCGCGTTCGCGACCATGAGCGAGTTCGTCGCCACGAAGACCCAGCTGTCGAGCATCCAGCTGTAGATGACGAACCCGATCGACGCGGCCAGCTGGCCGATGAAGAGCCACCTGGAGATGCCCTGGCTCGTCTTGCTCCTCCATTGCTTGTAGACCTGATTGCCGATGGTCAGCACGAGGATGCCAGAGCTGACCCAGCCGATCGCGTCTTTCATGTCTCACCGCCGGACCGCCGCGCGACCTCTCTCCTCGAGCGGGCCTCGTCAGGCCCGGGCCGCGCCGTTCGCGTGGCTCTCGTGGATCGCGCGGCTCGCCTGGTCCGCGGACGTCTTCTTGTAGCCCGCCGGCAGGAGCGTCTCGTAGCCCTCGGCCAGCCGCTGCTCGAACTCCGCCTTCATCGACCTGCCGAGCTCGCTGAGGCGCTTCTCGTCCACGGCCTTCTCGACCGCCGGGAAGAGCTCCTTTTCCTCCTCCTCGACGTGGTGCTGGATGAGCTCCTTCAGCGTCGTCACGCGCGCCTTGAACGAGAGATCGTCCGGGGAGGTCGAGAGCAGCCGCTTCAGCGCGAGCTCGGCGATGGCGTGCTCCTCGAAGCTCTCGAGGATCACGTCCTCCTTGATCTGCTGCACCGCGGGATAGAACGTCTCCTGCTCGATCGCCATGTGCGCGGCGAGCTCGTTGGCGAGCTCGGCGAGCACGGGCGCCGGATCCGATCTGCCGCTCTCGAGCTGCTTGAAGAGGGACTCCACCTTGCGATGCTGCTTCTCGAGCAATGACGTCGCTTTCATCTTCCTGCCTCCATGGTGCGCCGCGCCTCGGCGCGGCCGGGGTTGTTCGGGGTTCATCGCCGGCCGGGGCGATCTCGCGCGCGAGGCGCTCCGGCCAGCCTTGCTCACGAGGCGCAGCGAGGGGCGAGCGCACCGGCTCGCCCCTCGCTGCGCGAACGGCCCGAGATCGCTCGGGGCCGCTAGTCGGTCTTCTCCTCGATCTTGTCCCCCGCCTTCTCGGCCGCGTCGCCCGTCGACTCCGCGGCGTCCTTCGCCTCGTCCTTGACGTCGCGCGCGGCGTCGTCCACGGCCTCGCCCGCCTTCTCGGCAGGTCCCTCCGGCTGAGGCTTGCTGCCTCCGCAACCGATCACACCGACGCAACCGATGACCATGCTGCCCAGGAGCAGCGATCGAATCCCTGTTTTCACGGTATCCTCTCCTCCGCGCTCGACCATGTCAGCAATGCCTGGGCCAAACCGCGCCGAGCGCCCGCGCGTGCTCCTCGTCACCACACCCTCGGATCCGGGGATCGCGCCCCTGAGACACATCGCCTCGACCGTGGCGTCCTGCGACGCGCAATGGCCGCCCGCCCAGGATCCGGGAGGCGGGCGCTCTTGGCGCAGGGGCAGGGGAGGCCCAGCACCGCAGCGCGGGCGCCTCCGCTTGGCCTCCGCGGCGATCGGAGCAAGAATCCGCCCGGAACCGCGACATGACCCACGACTTCGCCAGCGCGCTCAGCGCCATCTTCACGGGCGAGCGAGCCCGCCTGCTGCACGTGATCGTGCCGGCACACGTCCACGGCCACACGCTGGCGCTGCTGCGGGCGCTCGGTGAAGCAGGCCCGGCGCCCCGTCCCGTCTGGGTCCTGGCCGATCCTGTCTACGGGCCCAGCCGCGGCTGGGCGGCCCGAGAGCGCTCGCTGTCGCGCGAGCTCGGCGCCCCGGCGGCGCTCGCGACGCCCGAGGACGGCCCGCTGCGCGAGCCGCTCGACGCCTTCGCCAGCGCCCTCGCGGCGCACGTCGCCGCCAGCGCCCCGGACGGGACCGCGGTCGTCGTGCTGGCGCCGCAGCACATCGACGACCCGCGCGCCTATGCCCGCGACCTCTTCTGGCTCGCGCATTGCCCCGACCTCGCGCTCGTGCGCTGGGTCCTCGTCGATCCTGCCCACTCGAGCGTCGGCGATCTGCTCGCGCGCCTCGGCGAGGGCGCGTCCCGCGTCGTGTGGCCGGAGGCCGACGGCGCGGCCATCGCCGATCTCGAGCGCGTGATCACCGATCTCTCGGCGCGCGGGCGGCGCCTCCCCGCCGATCTGGAGCTGCGCATCGCCGCCGAGTCGCCCCTCCGCGCGCCGGAGCTCCTCCCCGCGCGGCGCCTCCTGCACGAGGCCGACACGTGTTTTCACGCGGGGCGGCACGCCGACGCCGCGCAGCTCCAGCAGCAAGCCGAGGAGATGCTGGCGAGCCGGGGGCTGGCCGAGGAGGCCGTCCACATCGCCATGCAGCGCGCGCGCTCGCTGATCGCGGCGGGCGTGGTCGAGGAGGGGCATCGGGTGTTCGTCGCCGCGCTGAAGGAGGCGGAGCGGCGCGGCCTGTTCGCGATCGTCCCCGAGGCCTACGCCTCGCTCGGCAGCCTGCACAGCAAGCAGCGCCGCTTCCTGGACGCGTCGGAGGCGTACGCGCGCGCGGGAGAGCTCGCGAACCGCCGCGGGAGCCACGAGTTCGCGGCGGACATGCACCGCTGCTCCGGCCACGCGGCGCTCAACGCCGACATGCCGGACGCCGCGGCGACGGCGTGGCGGCGGGCCTTCGAGCTGCTCGGCTCCGTGGCCCCGATGGTCGGCGCGCTGGAGAAGCCCCAGCAGATCGTCGTGCTCGGGCTCTCCCTTGCCGACGTCTTCGAGGAGCACGGCAACCTCCCGGCCGCGCGCGGGCTGCGGGGGCACGCCGAGGCCATCGAGACCCGCCACCCGCGGCGCTCCGCGACGTGGAGCTGAGGCGCGGCGCCGGCCGGGTCAGGCCGGCGGGCGCGCGGGCGGCGGGGCAGCGCCCGGGCCGGGCCGCTCGGCGACGAGGAGCCGGGTGTTCGTGGCCGGGTTGGACGGCGCGAACGGGGCTCCGAACTGCCGGGCCCAGTCCGCTGGGCCCGTGTCGCGCAGCGCCCGGAACCCGGCCCGCTCGACCTCCGCGAGCATCACCTCGCGCCGGCGCAGGCCGATGAGCGGCTCGCTCCAGAGCCACGTGAGCAGGCGGAGGATGCGCTGCGGCCGGCGCGATTCGGGGGGTTCCATGTAGTACACGAGGAGGACGCTGCCCGGCGCCGAGGCGTCGGCGAGCGCCCGCAGCGTGGACCGCAGCGCCTCGTCCGACAGGTACATCACCACCCCCTCCCAGACCCACGCGGTCGGCTCGTCGGATCGATGGCCGGCGGCCGAGAGGCACGCGGCGAGCGCGTCGCGCTCGAAGTTGACGGGCACGTAGGTCAGCTGCTCCACGAGCGGCGGCAGTCCCGCCGCCTTGCGCCGCTTGAAGGCCTGCGTCGCCGGGTGATCGATCTCGAAGAACCGGGTCGCCGAGAGCGCCTTCATCCGGAAAGCGCGCGTGTCGAGCCCCGCCCCCAGGCTCGCGACCTGGCGGCACCCGAGCGCCACCGCGCGCTCGAGCTCGATGTCGATGGCCATCACGCGCAGCGGGACCGCGGAGAGCCGGCCCAGGGCGCGCGCGCGCTTCGCGGGGTCCAGGCGCCGGAGCCGGCGCGCGAACAGCGCCAGCGCGGCGCTCCACCGGCGCGACAGCAGCCGGTGGACGACCGGATCCTCGAAGCCCGGGACGTCGGTCAGGCCCTGGTCCGCGAGCGCCCGGATGAGGGCGACGATGAATGCCGTCTGGCTGGGGCGACGCTCACGCATGCCTCGTGCATAGCCTCCGGCGGCGGGCTTTCAACGCGCGAGGCCCTGGGCCGCGGCCCCGCGGCGCGGTGACGCGAGGAAATTTCGTCGATTCCGGTTCATCGATCCCGACCCGGCAGCTCCGAGCGGCGCCGTCGCCGTCCAGGCCGGACACGGGGCGGAGCGGCTCGGTGGTCATCGCCCCAGCGCGGCCTCAACACCCCACGAGGCGGACCGTCTTTCCCCCGTGCGCCACCTCGCGCACGAACAGCTTCTCTGCCCACGATCGCTCCTTGCGCAGGTCGAACATCACGAGCCACCCCTCGCCGAGCCCCGCGTGCTCCAGGTACCGCGCCACCTGATCGAGCGCCTCGGCCTCGGTCTCGGTGTCGCGGCGGACCTTCACCTCGATGGCGTGGCGCTCCTCGCGCCAGCAGATCATCAGGTCGAGCGCGCCGCGCCCGAGCCCGTACTCGCGCTCCACCCGTCCACCGCCGTTCACGACCCGCTGCAAGAAGGCCATCAGCATCAGGTGCGGCCCGGCCTCGCGGTAGCCGAACCCCTCGGCGGCGAGGTGGCCGTCCTTGCGCCAGAACGCTTGCCAGTCGGTGAAGAGCTTGCCCATGTCGAGCGAGCCGTCCGGGTGGACGTAAGCGGCGGGCTCGGCCGGGATCTGCGCCTGGCGAATGAACGTGAGCGCCCGAGGGACGACCTCGCGATAGATCGGATTCGCGATCTCGAAGCGCCCGCCATGGAAGCGGATCAGGCCCAGGCCGAGGACGTAGGAGAAATCGTCATCGAGCACATCGCTGTCCGTTTGCGTGCCGGCCAGCATGGGATCGAGCACGCGCCGCACCCGGGGCTCGCGCAGCCGGGCGATGAGCGAGTCGATGTGCGAGCGGCGCTCCAGGATGAGCGTCTCCTTGGCCGCCTCGACGTGGGCTGTCGTGATCGGGACGGCGCGGTCCTCCACGTCGCGGCGGACGATCTGGTCGGCCATCGCGCTGGTCAGCCATGGGTGGCCCTGTCCCAGCTCCCAGATCCGCCGCACCGCCTCGGGCTCGAAGCGCTGTCCGGTCGCGGCGGTGTGCTGCGCGAGCAGCTCGGCGACCTCGGCCTCGGTGAAGGGGCCGAGCGTCGTCGCCTCGGCGGTGATGTTGAACGGCGACGTCGTGCCCAGCCACGCGACCGCGCGCCGCTCCTCCAGGGCGAGCGCGTAGTCGCGCACCTGGCGCTGGCCGATGAGGGCCACGCTGGAGGGGAACGGGATCCGGCTCCGGTCGAGGTAGCCCTGCCGGAGCTGGGTTAGGAACGAGACCATCGTCGCCCCCACGAGCCCATCCGCCTCGTCGAAGAGCACGACCAGCGGCCTGTCACTGCGCGCCGCGAGATCGCGCAGGTAGCGCAGGACGAAGGTGCTCGCCGGATCGACGCGGCGGACGTCGTCCGCGGGGCGGCCGAGGTCGGGCAGGTCGCGGTCGACCGCGGTGTCGAGCGCGTAGAGGACGGCCTCGAAGGCCTTCGCCGGATCGGGCTCTTCGCGGGCGATCTGGACGTCGACCCAGACGGCGCCGAGGTCGCCCTTGTGGTTCAGGTGCTCGGCGAGCCAGCGGGCGCTGGTGGTCTTGCCCGTCTGGCGGCCGGCGTGGAGCGTGAAGTACCTGCGTTCCTCGATCGCATCGAGCACCGGCCCGAGCCGGCGCTCGGGCGGCAGCATGTAGTGCTCGCCGGGGATGCAGGGGCCAGCGATGTTGAACGAGAGCTTCACGGGCGAAAGCTACCACGCGAGGGGCGGCCCAGCGGTCGGGCCGCGAGGCTGGCTCGCCTCCGGTCGAGCGGCCGCCCTCGCTCGCGCCGTCCGTGGCGGTCGGGACTCCCGTGCTCGGATCAGCCGCCCGTGGTGTCGATGAACCGCATGTCGCGCCCGCTGCGCTCGGGCTCCTCGGGCGGCTCCCACATGTCGCTCGCCAGCTCGAACATGTCCGGTGGAACCACCATGGAAAACGTCTCGCCCTTCTCGCGGTTGCGCTGCTCGACCCGCTCGCGACGCAATTTCGCGGGAGACAGGGCCTCTCGTGATGCCAAGAGTGTCAGGAGGGGACGGCGCCGCGCCTGGAGCAGCGCCTGGCCAGCCATGAAAGGACCATGACGGCCACCGCGGCGGCGCCCATTCCCGCCCACGCCGACGGGGGCGCGTCGCGCAGGGCGTCGAAGACCCGTTGGCCGAAATAGGCAGTCGCCAGGAGCGGCAGGGCGTACCCGGCCAGCGAGCCCCAGAAATGCGTCCAGAAGCGCACCCCGGAGACGCCGAAGAAGACGTGGAGCATGGGCGGCATCCAGAGGACAAGGCGGAGCACGAACACCGTCAGGAACGCCCGCCGCTTCAGGGCCTCGTCGTAGGCGCGAAAGCGCGCCGGCACACGCGCTGCGACCCAGTCGCGGGCGACGAAGCGCGCGAACGAGAAGCCCACGACGCTCGCCGCCATGGTGCCCGCCATCGAGAGCGCGAACGCCACCGGCCAGGGCCAGATGAGCGGCGCCGCCAGGATGAACACCGTGCCCGGCACGCCGAACGGCTGGAGCGCGGCGTACGCCAGGACGAACGCGACATACCCCCACGGCCCGAGCGAGAGGAGCGCCTGCTTGATGCGCGCCGGCTCGCCGAAGATCTCGAACAGCCCCATGCGCTGCGCGACGACGAGGAGCACGGCGGCCGCGGCGACCACGCCGATCTTCACCCCCCGGCGGGCGCGGGAGGGAGAGCGCGCGGGATCGGCCGGGGAGGCGGGCTGGCGCACCCGACGTACCTGACAGCCCACCTGCGCACCGTCAAGGCTCCTGTTGACAATTTGGTCTACTATTGTCAATATTGACCATCGTGAACGAGGGCGGCCCGAGCTCCACCGACAGACCCGCCGAGGATCTGCGCCGCCGCAAGCTGATGGACGCGGCGTTCACGGTGTTCCTGCGCTTCGGCTTCCGGAAGACGTCGATGGACGAGGTCGCGCGCGCGGCGGGCGTCTCGCGGCAGGGCCTCTACCTCCACTTCGCCACGAAGGAGGAGCTCTTCCGCGCGTCCGTGGGGCACTTCTTCGACACCGCGCTCGCCGCGGCCGCGGCCGCGCTCGCCGACGCGGAGCGCCCCCTGGAGGAGCGGCTCGTGGCCGCGTTCGACGCGTGGGTCGGCCGGTTCGTCGGCGCGCTCGGGGCCGACGCGGCGGATCTCTCGACCGCCGCGAGCGAGCTCGTCGGCCCCCTCGTCGCCGAGCACGAGGGGCGGTTCGTCGAGGCCGTGGCCGAGGCCTTGCGCGCCTCCGGGCTCGCGGCCGCCTACGAGCCCGCGGGGGTCACCGGGCGCCAGCTCGCGGACACCCTGGTTTCCTCGGCGCGCGGCCTGAAGCACGGCGCCGCGACGCGCGAGGCCTTCCTCGAGGGCATGGCCATCGCCGCGCGCGTTGTGTGCTTGCCGGAGCGGCGCGCCCGGGAGGCGAGGGCGGGGCAATCACCGCAGGCGGCGCCATCACGGCAAGGAGAGCCGTCCGCGCCGGGCCCTCGCCGCGAGGGCAAGGGGCACGGCAGCGCGGCGCGCAAGGCGCGCGGCACGGCGCGATAGCCGGAGGGTCAGCCGAGCTCGGCGCGGCGGCCCCGCGCCTCAGCCGCGGCTGAAGCGCAGCCGCGAGCGCTCGCGCGCCTTGGTCGCCTCGATCTCGCGGTCCCGCGGCGCGGCGGTCGTGGACAGCGACGCCATCAGCACGCGCGCCGCGGCCGCGACGTCCTCCACGGCCTGCGCGAACGCCGCTTCGTTGGCCTGCGACGGCCGGTTGAAGCCGCTCAGCTTCCGCACGAACTGCAGCGACGCCGCCCGGATCTCCTCCTCCGTCGCCGGCGGCTCGAAGTTGAACAGCGTCCTGATGTTCCGGCACATGGCGATCTCCCGAGGCTCGATGTGTACGGGGGACGATCCTAGTCTCGAGCCGCGCCGGCGGTCCAGGCGCTCCGCGCGGCGGCGATGAGCACGGGGACGCCTGCCAGCAACAAGAATCCAACGGCCCTTCGATCCACGCGAGACGTCCTCCACGCCACGCGCGCGGCGTGCGCGGCGCCGCTCTCCTTCTCCTATGGGTCTCTATCGGCCCTGGCGGCGAGCTGCTCTCGCGGCGCGCCAGCGCCTCCGCTGGCGCACACCACAGTCGTTGACGCGGCCACCGTGTAGGCAGTTCGCGCATACACGCGGCGAGACACACGACGAGACACGCGGCGAGATCGCGGCGAGATACGCGGCGAGACACTCGACAAAAGCGACACGGCCGCATCACGACATCACCCTTGTTGGCTGCCCAACAGGGAGCACACCAGCGGCATCAGGAAGTTCTTGATTCCTCAAGGATAACCGTGCACTTCTACACTGAGGAGTCCTTTTGCCAAAGCCCCCTGGCAAGGAGGTCGGTATGCGCCCACATCGTGCACTGCGCTCCCAGAATCGCCTGCTCTCCACCGCCGCCACGCTCGTTTGCCTCGCTGTCGGAGCAAGCGCGGAGGCGGCTCCGTCGTACACCCTCTTCGAGAGCGGTCAGGTCCGACCGCTCGCGCTGTCACCAAGCCGAAACCTGCTCTTCGCGGCCAATACACCCGACAATCGTCTGGAGATATTCTACGTCTCGTCGGGTGGTCTGACACACATTTCATCCGTGACCGTCGGCCTGGAGCCCGTCGCTGTCGCCGCGCGGAACGACGGCGAGGTGTGGGTCGTCAATCACCTCTCCGATAGCGTCAGCGTCGTCGACGTCTCGTTTCCCTTGCGGCCGCGGGTCGTGCGCACGCTCCTCGTCGGGGACGAGCCGCGGGACATCGTCTTCGGCGGTCCCGGGCGGTCGCGCGCGTTCATCACCGCCGCCCACCGCGGCCAGAACGCGCCGTTCGATCCGCAGCTGACGACGCCCGGGGTCGGCCGCGCCGACGTGTGGGTGTTCAACGCGAGCGCCGTCGCGACCCAGTCATCGCTCGGAGGCACGCCCCTCACGATCCTCTCCTTCTTCACCGACACGCCGAGGGCGCTCGCGGTCAGCCCGGACGGGACCTCGGTGTACGCCGCCGGCTTCCACACCGGCAACCGCACGACCGCCGTGCACCGCGCGATCGTGGAGGACGAAGGTGGGATGCTGCCGCCGTTCACGAATTACCTCGGGGAGCCGCAGCTGACGACGTCGCTCATCGTCCAGCACGACGGGACCCACTGGGTCGACGCCGGGGGCAACCCCTGGGACGACTCGGTCATGTTCTCGCTGCCCGACAAGGACGTCTTCGTCATCGACGCCACGGCCAATCCCCCTGTCCAGCGGCCTGGCAGCGCCGGCTACTTCACCGGCGTCGGGACCGTCCTCTACAACATGGTCGTCAACCCGGCGAACGGGAAGGTCTACGTCTCCAACACCGAGGCGTTCAACCTCGATCGCTTCGAGGGCCCGGGCACCTTCGCCGGCACGAGCGTCCGGGGACACCTGCACGAGAGCCGGATCTCCGTGCTCGGCAGCGGCGGCTCGGTCCTGCCGCGGCACCTGAACAAACACATCGATTACTCGACGTGCTGCGCTCCGGTGCCCAACGCCGAGAACGCGAAGAGCCTGGCCACGCCGGTCGACATGGCGGTGACGAGCGACGGATCGAAGCTCTACGTCGCGGCGTTCGGGTCGAGCAAGGTCGGGGTCTTCCAGACGGCCCAGATCGAGAATGACACCTTCACGCCGAGCCTCGCGAGCCAGATCCAGGTCACCGGCGGCGGGCCGAGCGGGCTAGCGCTCGATCAGCCGCGCGGCCGCCTGTACGTGCTCACGCGCTTCGACAACTCCATCTCGATCGTCAACACGTCCACGAACGCCGAGACGGCGCACATCCCCCTCCACAACCCCGAGCCGGAGAGCGTGGTCCGCGGGCGGCGGTTCCTCCATGACGCGAGCTTCTCGTCGGCTCACGGCGACTCGTCGTGCGCGAGCTGCCACGTCTTCGGCGACGTCGATAGCCTGGCATGGGACCTCGGCAACCCCGACGGGGACACCGTGACGAACCCTGGGCCGTTCACGAACATCAACCCGCCGTTCCCCGCCGACACCTCGCTGAAGCCCATGAAAGGGCCGATGACGACCCAGAGCCTGCGCGGCATGGCCAACCACGGCCCGATGCACTGGCGCGGCGACCGCACGGGCGGCAACGACGCGTCCACCGCGCAGCCGGACAGCGGGGCCTTCGACGAGCGCGCGGCATTCGAGAAATTCCAGGGCGGCTTCACCAACCTGCTCGGCCGGCACGCGCCCATCCCCGACGAGGACATGGAGGCGTTCACGGACTTCATCCTCCAGCTCTCGTATCCGCCGAACCCGATCCGGAACCTGGACAACTCGCTGAACACCGATCAACAGGCCGGGCGCGATCACTTCTTCCGCGAAGGCGGCGCCGGGACCTTCTCGTGCAATTCCTGCCATACCCTGGACCCGGATGGGAACGCCGGTAGCAGCGAATTCCCTGGCTTCTTCGGGACGGACGGCGCGAGCATCGGCCAGGAGAACGGCCAGAGCTTCAAGATCCCCCACCTGCGCAACATGTACCAGAAGGTCGGCATGTTCGGCATGGCCCCCGTCCCGAGCCTCTTCCACCTGGGAGACAACGACTTCAAGGGCGACCAGATCCGCGGCTTCGGGTTCATGCACGATGGCGTGATGGACACGCTCTTCCGCTTCCACCAGGCGATCGGGTTCGAGCAGAGCGAGTTCTCGCCGAACGGCTTCCCGCCCGGCGCGCCCGGCGAGCTCCTCCGCGAGCAGGCCGTGGAGTACATGCTCGCGTTCGACACGAACCTCGCCCCCATCGTCGGGCAGCAGGTCACGCTCGGCTCGCACAACGCCACGGCGGCCTGGCCGCGCATCGACCTGCTCCGCCAGCGCGCCGAGGTCGGGGAGTGCGACCTCGTGGCGAAGCTCCCGTTCCTCCTCGAGGAGACCGGCCTCCTCTATATCGGAGGTGGCCAGTTCACCACGGCGCGGGCCGCGGCCCCGCCCTTGAGCGATCTCGTCCTGCGCTCGCTCGCCGTGCTCACCGGGCACCCGGTGACGTACACCTGCGTGCCGCCGGGCTCGGGCACGCGCATCGGCATCGACCGCGACGGCGACGGGTTCCTCGACGGCGATGAGTGCGACGCGGGCACGGATCCCGCGGATCCGACGAGCCACTGAGTCGGCTGACTCGAGCCAGCGCCGCGCCGCGCTCCACGCGGCGCGGCCGGCGCGGCGCCCCAGCCGCGCTCCACACGGCGCGGCGCCTCGCCTCAGCGGCGACGCGCGCCCATGCACCAGCGCAGCGCTTCCTTCAGGCTGCGCAGCGTCTTGACCTGCGAGAGATCGAAGCCGAGGCCGACCATCGTCTGCGCGACCGGCGGGCGGATGCCGGTGACCACGCCCTTGCAGCCGAGCAGCGTCAATCCATTGATGATCTTGATGAGGTGCTGCGCCGTCGTCGTGTCGACCGAGTCGAGCCCGGTGAGGTCGAGGATGGCGAAGGCGGATTGCTTCTCCACCACGCTCGCGAGCAGCGACTCCATCACCATCGCCGCGCGATCCGCGTCGACCGAGCCGATCAAGGGGACGATGAGCACGTCCTGCCAGACCTCGATGATGGGGCTCGACAGCCGCGCGATCGACTCCTGCTGATCCTGCGTCAACCGCAGCTGCTCCCGCAGCTGCTGCTCGACGCGGAGCTGCTGCGTGATGTCCTCGCAGATGGCGCCGACGCCGGTCGTCTCCCCGAGGACGTCCTTCTGCGGAACGAACCTCGTCCGCCAGATCCTGTCTCGCCGGACCTGCTCGACCTGCGCGATCTCCCCGGAGAGGGCGTGCTCGAAGGCCGCGCGCACGTCCTCGGTGTCGCCGCACAGCTCGCGCATGTGCTTGCCCAGCTCGCCTCGCTCCGTACAACCGATCTGCGCGAGCGCCCCGCCCTGCGCGATCACGCAGAGGCCGGCCCTGTCGAACGCCAGGATGGCGATGGGCATGCTGTCGATGCAAGCGCGGAGCAGCTCCCCCTTCACGGCGAGCCTGACATCGTCGGCCAGGTTGATGCCGAACGTCTGGACGCCCACGATCTCGCCGTCATCGTCCCGGCGGGGCGCGTAGTGCACGATCCAGTGCACGCCCCCGGCCACGGTGTCCGTGCGGACCGGCTCCCCCTCGAGGACGCGCTTGCACAGGCCCATGATCTCCGCGTCCGCGCCGTAGAGATCGAACATGTTCATTCCGACGAGCTGATGTCGCTTGAGCCCCATGCTCTCGAGCCCGTTGCCGTCGGAGACACGGAGCGTGCCTGCCCGATCGCACCACCAGACGATCGCATCCATCGTCTGGAACACGTCGACGAGGATGCGCGCCTGGTCCTCCCACTCCCGGCGATCGGGCTTCACGGCGGCCCAGAGCGCCGTGTCGTCGGCTCGCCACAGCGTCCAGTGCAGCGGGACGCTCTCCCCGCGGGCGCCCACGACGCGCGCCGCGGCGGAGACGCTGCCCGCGGCGGCGAGCGCGCCGGTGATCCGGGCTGACAGCTCGCCCCGATCGTCCTCGTGAACGCGCTCGAGGAGCCGCCCGGACGGGCCAACGCAGCGCTCCCAGGCCGCGTTGCACGCCACCACCTCCCCCGCGCTGGAGAGCAACGCCAGCGGTGTGGGTGTGCCGTCGAGCAGTGTCTTACACGAGAGCGAAGCGAGCCTGTCGTCCATTGAATCCTTGCAGGAGGCCAGAAGCGACGACCCTCGGCGCGCCAGCCCCAGGCCTCTCACGGTGGGTGAACAAACGCGCTGTGGGCGCCGTCACGACACCGGGTGTGAAGAGGTGGGATGCTGCTCGGATTCTCGGCGCTGGGGTCATCGAGCCTGGCACCATGGCGAACCGTAACGTGGTGATATCATTTGAGGGCGCCGAGACGCCAGCCTCATCGCTAGACGCGCCGCGGCGGATCGAGGCCCGGCGCGGCGCTCGGGGGGCGCACGTACATCCGCCGAGAGGTCGGCCTGGAGCTCGCCGCGTGGAGAGGGAGAGCGGCCGCCGCTGCATGGCCGCCGAGCGCGAGACGGACGCGCGGACACTGGCGGTGACGTGCGCTGGCGGAGGTCGTTTAACGCGTCGCGCTCGCCTTGTCGTGCGCGCCAGCGCGCGTTGCTAGAGACCTGCCGAATGGAACCCGAAGGCCACGAGTGACTCGCTGACTCGGACCCGAGTTTCCGACGACTCCATCCTTGCGAGCGCCTCATCAGCGTCGTGCAGGGCCTCTCGCTGGCCCGCGACCTCCGGGCGATCATGCGGATTGTCGATCGGGCCGCCCGCGACCTCACGAATTCACCGGGAGGCGGGGAGGAGAATCCAACCGATCTCCCCGTCTCCCTGCTCAAAATTCCCGCCAAGAAAGGTGAGCAAGATGCGGGGATCGCTCCACGACGAGGAAGTGGTGCCGTCGTCGATGTCGTGTGATGTGATCTATCGATATCGCACCTCTTCCCTGGCGGCCGAGCGAGAGGCGCGCAGGCGCGCGCACGCGAGGCCGCGCGCCTCTCGCTCGGCCGCCCGGCGATGCCTCTCGCGTCTTGCGATTCCGGAGGCGATCATGTAGCGCAGGATCCACGGTGAGCTCTCTCGCAGACCCCGTGCACATCGCGACGCGCCCGCCGCGGGCGCCCCCCCTCGGGCTCGTGCCGCGGCCGCGAGGTGCCTCATGAGGGAGCGGCTCGAGAGCTTGCTCCTCGTCCTGGCCGTCGGCTCGGCGGTCGCGATTGGGGCGAAGCGCATCGCGATTCCCTACAACGTCGCGCTCGTGCTCGTGGGGCTGCTGCTCGTCGTCGTCGACGTGCTCCCGAAGGCGCCGATGGACCCGGAGGTCATCCTCATCGCGTTCCTCCCGGTGCTCGTGTTCGAGGGCGCCCTGTTCGCCGACGCGGACAGCCTGAGGAGCGCGAGCCGGCCGATCCTCGCGCTCGCCGTGCCGGGCGTGCTCATCTCGCTGCTCGGCACCGCCGCGGTGGCGACGCAGCTGCTCGCGCTCCCGTTCGCGGCGGCGCTCCTCCTCGGCGCGCTGCTCTCGATCACCGACACCGTGAGCGTGCTGCTCGCCTTCCGCAGCGTCCGCGTGCCGCACCGGCTCGCGGCCATCATGGAAGGCGAGAGCCTCTTCAACGACGGCACGGCGCTCGTGCTCGTGGTGCTCGCGTCGCAGGTCCTCGCGAGCGGCACCTTCGACGGCGCCGAGACCTTCCGCGCGCTCGCCCTGGCCATGGTCGGCGGCGCGGCCGTCGGGGGCGCGTTCGGCGCCGTCGGCGCGTCCCTCCTCCGCCGCACGCCGGATCACCTGACCGCGATCCTCGCCTCCATCGTGCTCGTCTTCGCCACGGCCCTGCTCGCCGAGCGGCTCCACGCCTCGCCGGTCATCGCCGTCGTGGTCCTCGGGGTGATCGTCGGCAAGGCCGCGCGCCGCATCCTCGAGCCCTCGCGCGTGCTCGCGCTCCAGGGCTTCTGGGAGACGAGCGGCTTCTGCCTCAACGTGGTGCTCTTCGAGCTCGTCGGCATGCAGATCCAGGCGGACATGCTCGTGCGCGAGGCGGCGTCCATCGGCCTCGCGCTGATCGCCCTGCACGGGGGCAGGGCGGTGGCCGTCTACGGCTGCTTCGGCGTGCTCCGGGCGCTCACGGGCGAGCTCGTGCCCTTCCGCTGGCAGCACGTGATGCTGGTCGGCAACATCAAGGGCGCGCTGTCGATGGCGGCGGTCCTCAGCCTCCCGAGCGGCCTGCCGTACCGCGACCGCCTGATCACGATCGTCTTCGGCGTGACCTTCGTCACGCTGGTCGCGCAGGCGCTGCCGTTCGCCCGGCTGCTCAAGTTCCTGCGGGTCGCGATCCCGACGGCGGACAGCGCGCTCGACGCCGCGAAGGCCACGCTCATCGCGGCGCGGCGCGGCCAGTCCGAGCTCGACGATCTGCTCGCGTCGGGCCTCGTGTCCCGCAAGGAGCACGCCGAGCGCCGCGCCGCGTTCCAGCGGCAGGTCATCCAGGCGGAGGTGGCGCTCCAGACGCCGCAGGGCGAGGTGGTCCGCGACCACCTCACCGATCTCGCCCTCCTCTCGGCGCAGAAGGCGGCGGTGCTCGACGCGGCGAGGCGCGGCCTCATCGCCGCCGAGACCGCGCACGCCCACGTGAACCGGATCGACAGGGCCATGGTCGAGCTCCCCGGCGGACACGCGGCGCCCGGCGCGAACCCTCACGAGCACGAAGGAGAGAGCTGACATGCGCGTTCTCATCGCGGGCGCCGGGCGCGCGGGGCTCAGCGTCGCGGTCCACCTCGCGAAGATGGGCCACGACGTGACGACCGTCGATCGCGACGAGTCGATCGCCAACAGCGCGTTCGAGCGGCACGGCCTCGTCTCGCTCGTGGGCGACGCGACCGACGCCGGGCTCCTCCAGGAGGCCGAGGTGGCGCGCGCCGACGTGGTGGTGGCGATGCTCCGCCGCGACGCCGACAACCTCGCGGTGGCGCTCCTCGCGCAGGCCGGGGGGGCCAAGCGCGTCATGGTGCGCATGCGGGACCCCGCCTACCGGAGCGTGTACGTCCGCGCGGGCGTGGACCAGATCCTCTCCGAGATCGACGTCTTCATCGGCGCGATGGCCACCGCCATCGAGCACCCGGGCGTCCGCCACGCCATGGTGCTCGGCGCCGGCGAGTCGGTCGCGTTCGAGCTCGACGTCCCGGTCGACTCGGTGATCGCGGGCCGCACGGTGAGCACCATCGCGGGCAGCGCCAGCTTCCCTTCGTCGTGCGTCTTCGCCGGCGTCTACCGCCCGGATGGCCGCGTCGAGGCGCCGCGCGGCTCGTCCGTCGTCGCGGGGGGCGCCACGGTGCTCCTCGTGGCCGCGCGCGACGAGCTCACCGAGGTCATCGCGTTCTTCCTCCGGCGCGAGCCCGCGAGCGGCGGGGGCAACGAGCGCCGCTGACACGAGGTAGGTGTTCTATGACGAGGTGCGTGGGGACCACGGGCTCATGGGCATGGCTTGCGGCGGCGCTGGCCGTCCTCTCTGCCTGCGGCGGCGATGACGCCGGGGCCGCGGCGGGCGGCGGCGTCCAGGCCGCCGTCTCGTACTACCGGGACGTCAAACCCATCTTCGACGCGCGGTGCGCGGGGTGCCACAGCGACGGCGGCGTCGCGCCGTTCTCGCTCGAGGGCCACGAGACCGCGGCGTCCTGGGCCGCGCCCATCAAGCGGGCCGTCGTCGAGCGCACGATGCCCCCCTGGCCGGCCGACAACCGCTGCGCCGAGTACGTGGGCGACCGCTCCCTGTCCGAGCAGCAGATCCAGACCATCGCCGCGTGGGTCGACGGCGGCGCGGCCGTGGGCGATCCGGCGGACGAGGGCCCGCCGATCGACCCGCCGGCGAGCGCCGCGCTCGCTCGTGTGGACCGGACGCTCGAGATGCCGGTCGAGTACACCCCGCAGACGGGGCCCGACGAGTACCGCTGCTTCGTGATCGACTGGCCGGAGGATGCCGTGCGGTACGTCACCGGCTTCGGGATCAGGCCCGGCGAGCAGCGCGTCGTCCACCACGTGATCGCCTTCATCGCGGCGCCGGACCAGCTCGCCGAGCTCGACGCCCTCGACGCGGCCGACCCGGGCCCGGGTTATCCCTGCTACGGCGGCCCTGGGCTCAAGCCGCGCTGGCTCGGCGGCTGGGTGCCCGGCGGCGGGAGCATGATCTTCCCGCAGGGCGCGGGCACCCGGATCGAGCCTGGCTCCAGGCTGATCATGCAGGTCCACTACAACACGCTGACGGCGGGCAAGCTGCCGGATCGCACCGCGATCGACGTGACGCTGGAGAGCTCGGTCGAGCGGGAAGGCACGATGCAGCCGTGGGCGAACCCGGCCTGGCTCACCGGCGACTCCATGCTGATCCCTGCCCTGGAGAGCGACGTCGTCCACCGCTGGGGGGCCGATCCCTCGCGGGCGCTCGCGGGCAGCGAGCCGATCGAGATCCACTGGGTGGGCCTCCACATGCACACGCTCGGCACGCGCGCGCGCCTCGAGATCGAGCGCGCGGGCGGCGGCTCGGAGTGTGTGCTCGATATCCCGCGCTGGGACTTCCACTGGCAGGGAAACTACAAGCTCGCCGAGCCCAAGGTGCTCGAGCCGGGCGACAAGCTGTCGATCGAGTGCCACTGGGACAACACGCCCGAGAAGCAGCCGATCATCGACGGACAGCCGCGGGTCCCCGGGGATGTCGTCTGGGGAGAGGGCACGACCGACGAGATGTGCCTCGGCACGTTCTACATGACCGGGCGCTGAGCGCGGGCTTGCCTGAAGCGATCTTCGGGGATCGCGGCGTGCCTGCGTATAGGATGCAAGACCCACCGTTGGATCCTCGTCCGTGAGCATCGCGAACCAGACCCCCTTCGCCGTCCAGCCGGTGCCGCTCCTCGATCGCGAGGGCAACGATGTCCTGGTCGCCATCGTCAAGGCCACGTTCGTCGTCGATAGGAGCGGGGGCGCGCGGCTCGCCGATGACCCCGCGCCGGTCCGTGTCGCCGACGAGCCCTGGGAGCCCGAGAGTCCGCGGAGCAGCCTCCGTTTCCCGTCGGATCTCGGCGTCGCCAAGCTGGGCACGGACGTGGTGGTGACCGGCGACGCGATCGCCCCCGAGAAGGTGAGGGTGCTCGACGTCGCGGTGCGGGTCAGGCAGCGGCTGACGCCCCTGCGCGTCCACGGGCAGCGCTTCTTCTTCAAGGGCGTCCTCGGCGTCGGGATCGGGCCTGCTGCGCCGTTCGAGCGGGTGCCGATCGTCTACGAGCGGGCGTATGGCGGCATGTCGGAGGATCTCTCGGTGGTCGATCTCCGGAACCCGTCCGGCGTCGGCGCGGCGAGGAGCGCGGCGGACCTCGTGGACACGCAAGCTCCGCAGATCGAGCACCCGGAGCGGCCCCACGCCTCTGCGTCGGATCGCCATGCGCCGGTGGGCTTCGGCGCGATCATGATGCACTGGTCGCCGCGCCTCGAGCACGCTGGCACGTTCGACGAGCGGTGGAAGGCGACGCGGATGCCGCTCCCGCCGGAGGATCAGGACATCCGCTTTGGCAACGTCGCCCACCCTTCGCTCCAGTTCGAGGAGCACCTCGCGCCCGGGGATCCGGTGGGCATCGTCGGCATGTCGCTCGAGCCGGTCGTCTTCGCGCTACCGGGGTTTCCGGTGGTGGCGAGCGCGCGTTACGACACGGGGGAGCGCGTGGTCGTGCGGCCGCCGATCGACACGGTGCTGATCCAGCCCGAGGCGCGGCGGGTGGAGCTCGTGGCGCGCGCCGTCTTCCCGATAGGCAGGGGCCGGCGGGTGCTGCGCGAGGTCGTGGTGCGTGGCGATGGGTGACGCGGCGGGCGGCGCTGGGGAGCCCGTGGATCCCGAGATCGCGGGCGTGCCGCTCTCGGCCTATGCGGCGGTGCTGGCGTACACGGCGGAGGGCGTCTCGCTCGAGGCGAGCCTGGAGCACGCCGCGATCGCCGCCGGAGCCTGGCCGCCGGCGGAGGAGGCCTGGTCCGCGCGCCTCGCCGAGAGCGCGATGGGGGACGGGGCGCTGCTCGCGGCGTGCGACGAGCACCGCCTTGCGGCGCAGGCGCACGTGGAGCGCAAGGTGCCTCCGCTCGACACGGACCTGCGCGCCTGGTTCGATTTCTTCCGTGCGTTCACGGCGTCGGAGGATCCGCTCGGCTTCCTCGAGGCGCGCAGGCTCGGCGAGGGCGACGTGTTCCGGCTGCTGCGCGCATGGCAGGAGCGGATCGTGGCGGAGGGGGGCGTGCGCGCCGAGGCGACGGCGATCCTCGCCGCCGCGCCCGGGCCGGTGCCGGAGGTGCGGCCTGAGGCGCCCGTGCTGAGGGCGGCGACGCGGAGGCTGCGTGGCGGCGCGGCGGCGGCCGTGAAGAAGGGGCGGGCGGTTGTGGCGGTGCGGGGCGAGACGGCGGATTTGCCGCGGGATCTATCGAAGCTGATCTTGCCGTTCGTGAAGCAGCCGGGGGGCGCGGAGAGGGCGGAGCCGCCTGTGCCGGCGGCGAGGTCGGGGCCCGGGCTTTTGCCGTCGCTGGCCGCGCCGGAGCTCCCGAAGCCGGTGCTCGCGCCGAAGGAGATCGCCGAGACGGCGCCGGTGTTTCCGGCGCCGAGCCGGCCGGCGCTGCCGTTTGGGTCGCGCGCGGGGGAGCGGGACGCGCCGCGCTCCGGGCTGCCGGCCGCGGGGCTGCCGCCGTTGCATGAAGGGGCGTTGGAGGAGTCGATTGCCGGGACGCCCGGCGTCGGGACGGCGCCTGTGATGTTCGAGGCCGCGAAGCCGGCGCTTCCGTTCGTCCCGTCGCCCGGGGGGCCGTCGTCGGGCGGCAGCGCGCGCTCGCCGGCGGCCGATGGTCCCCGGCTCTCGCTCGAGGATTACGCCGCGATGCTCGCGGAGATCGCGGCGAGCCCCGCGACGACGACGGCGGCGATCGTGCGCTACGGGCTCACCCGCGAGGCGAAGGGCGCCGAGGACGCGGCGTGGCAGGCGAGGTTCGCGGCGGAGCCGGGGCTGCGGACGAAGTGGATGCGGGCGCTGGTCGAGGCGGGCGAGCGGATCCGCGGGAAGCGATGAGGGAGCGAGGGAGAGGAGCCGAGCACGGTATGTTCAGGGCCATCGCATCATCGCCGCAGCCCATCCGGTTGCACAGGCTGCGTGGGGCGATCCTCGCCTCTACCGGGTTTCACGTCGCGCGGGCCCAGGGCGGCCAGCTCCACGAGATGCGGAAGCTGGAGTTGCCGGGGGCTCCGGACGCTCAGCCGCAGTTCGCGCGGCATGTCCCGCCGCAGATTACCAGCATGGTGGGCCGGTGGCCTGACCAGGTCTGGGCTCTTGTCTATGCAGGGCAGGGGATGCGCGCCATCGAGGGGCCGATGCCTGGTGCCGCGCTCTGGGTCCAAGTCAGCAGGAATGTCGTGGTTCGTTGGGACGACGCCTCTGGTTGCTGGGTGGAACACCCCGAGAACGAGTGGGTTGGTGAGTGGGCTGACGGGGTGATCGTCACGGGATCCGACGGCAGGTTCAGATGGGCGGACGGCGCGGACACACCGATCGATCCCGTGCTCACTCAGGGTATTTTTGCATACAACCCTTATGTGACCAGGGTCGGCGAGGTCATCCTTCGCGTCATACAATCCCCGCAGTATGAGCCTGGCTGGTGGATCTTTCGGCGAGGAGAGCGCGAGCCGGAGCGGTTCGAGTGGCCACCCGGAGTGGATGAGCAGAGCGCGGCGATCTTCATCGACTATCGGTCGAACGGGCTCTTCGCCTCAGGTATGCTGACGTCGGCGGAGAAATTTGTCGCACATCGTGTTCAGGGGGAGTGGAAGCTATTGCCGCCCTTCCGCGAGAGCCACGAAGTGCAGGGCATCTTGACGACATCCTCGGGGCAAGTCTTTCTGTGTGCACGGGCGCACTCCATGCCAGTGCGCATTTACCGTCTGACGGCGGGAGGGGACTGGGAGAGTGTTTCGGTGCCGTTTCATACGAGGTGCAGCGGCGCTTCTCTGTTTGAGCTTGATGCTGCGAGGGTCGGTGGCTGTCCTCCGTATCAGATCATGGCCAGCGAGAACGATGAGCTCTGGCTCGCCGCCGACTTCGGCGAATCAGACATGCATCGCGCCGTCCTTTACCATGCGCGCGGCTAAAGCACGCGTGCAGCTGAGCGGATGCCGCCCGCGAGGCCGGTGTGTGTCTCGGACGCCGCGCATGAAGGGGACGCGGGGGCTATTCGAGCCAGGCGAGTGGCGTCGCGGGAAGCGATAAGACGGAAGGTGGATCGCGGCATGTTTACGGCCATCGCATCGTCACAGCAGCCCATTCGGTTGCACCGGCTCCAGGGAGCGATCATCGCGTCTACCGGTCCCTACATCGCGCGGGCCCAGGGAGGGCAGCTCCATGACCAGCGGAAGACGGAGGTAGTGAGGGCATCGAACGCCCAGGGGGTGGTTCCGGAGGCGATCGTCCCGGACGAGATTGTTGGCATGGTCGGTCGATGGCCTGACTGCACCTGGGCTTCTGCCATCGGTGTGGGGTGGACGATCCGCATGGGCTCCCGGCGGCTGCGTCCGGCAGAGGCGATTGTGCTGGCGGAGGAGCTGAAGAAGCCGAGGGGCGCCGTGGTCCGCTGGGACGAGCGGCACGCGCGATGGGTGGAGCATCCCGATGTCCTATGGGTGCTCCAGTGGGCGGGCGGGGTGCTCGGCTTGGAAGCCGATGGCACCCTGAGATGGCTGGACAGCTCTGATAAGCCGATCCCTCCCGTGCTCGCCAAGAAGATCGTCTGGGATGGTTGGTACCCACCTGCGCATTTTCATAGGACGACCGCAGGCGATGTCGCTGTTCACATCGTGCGAGCGCGCCATCACCAGCCTGAATGGTGGATGTTTCCGCGAGGAGAGGAGCATGGTGAAAGGCTCGAATGGCCGCCCGGGGTGGATGAGAGGGGCATCGAAATGGTTGCCGGGCATCCACCCTATGAGTCCATGGCCATCGGAAAACTGGAGTCCGGGGAGCCCTTCCTGGCGTACCGCGCCCAGGGGAGGTGGCTCCCGTTGCCGCCCGTCTCACGGGAGTTTCGGGTGATAAGCCTGGCGGCTACGCCCAGGGGCGAGCTTTTCCTCTTTTCAGAGAATGACTCGTCAGCGCTCTACATTCACAGGCTGGCGCGAGGCGGGGAATGGGAGCGCATTCCCATCCCCTTTCACACGACCCTGCAGGTTGGGCACGAACGCAGCTTCGTGGCCAGTGAGGACGATGAGCTGTGGCTCGCCATCGACTTCGGCAATTCGACGCAGCATGAAGCCGTTCTTTATCACGCGTGCAGCTGAGAGGATGCCTCCCGCGTGCTCGGCGTGCGAGCCTCCGTGGACGCTGGTTCAACTCGAAGGGGTCATTGGAAGGGCAGCGGACCTTTCTGTGGCGGTACATTGATAGGTTGCGTCTTGGTCAGCGGCGCGTCCTTGTACACGTTCTGGCTACGCTCGTGCGGGTTACCATCCCTGAAATAATTCCACTGCCCGGGGCGCGTCAAATCCGGCATGGATTTGCCAAGCTCGTCCGGCGTAGGGGTCCACGTCACGCTGTTGGCTACCCCGACGGGAGGTGCAATGTACTGGCCGACGCCCCAAACGAGGTCGTTCGGACCGCGGACGTCGCGGTTGGGGAAGGCGGCGGAGACCTTCGAGGCCACGCCGTCCACCGTCCGACCCGTGTTGCATGAGTTTAGGGTGATGAGCTGTGCGCCGTTGTAGTTCCCCGCGGCGTGGATCATTTGCAAGAGCTGGTCAGGTGTATGCGTGGTGCTCATTCCGGTCACGTCCGTCGACGTGACGTGACCGGGTTCCCCGTGGATCATGATGCGGTAATTATCCGGGTTCGGTGATATGTGTCGTATGCAATAGCGGACGAGATTGTCGTGTAGCGGATTGCCGATGATGAGGCAGGAAAGGCCCAGCGGGTCCGCATGGGTAGTAGGGCTGCCATCGAACGCGAATAGGTTGCGGCTGCCGAAAAGCTCGAGCGGATCCGGGCTCAAAAAGCGTGCCGTCTTCGGATCGAAGTAGCGGTAGCGAACGTAGCAGAGCTCCGTCTCCTCGTCGTGGTACTGCCCGAGCAGCCGGAACGGCGATGCCACGAGCGGCCCACCCTTCGGCCGTGCGGCCTCGGTAATGATGCCGAAAGCCGAGTGGTGCGCTGACCAGGCGACCTCGCCCTCGGGGCCGATGAGCTCGGTCGTGGTGCCGACGTGATCGGTGACCACTGCATAGATTGCGGTGCTGTCCTGCTGGAGGAGCGGGCTCATCGTGCCCGGCTCGTGCACGAACACGCGTGTGCCGCGCTCCGAGTCGATCTCGGCGGCGAGGCAGAGGCCGTCCCACACGTACTCGACGACCCGGGGCTTCCGCGCGTCTGCAGAGTCGAACGCGCTCGGGACGGCGGGCGGGACGATCTCCTTCCTGACCCGACGGCTGAAGGCATCGTAAGCGAAGAGTACGCGTGTGCCGTCGGGGCGCCGGACCTCGCGGAGCTGCCCGCGGCAGTCCCAGAGGTACTCCGTCGCTCCGTCCGACCGCGTCTCGCGCGTGCGCCGGTTCGCAGCGTCGTAGGCATACGCGGCTTTCTCGGTGCGGAGCAAGAGCCCGCCCGGCCCCGTTTCCCAGGCCGAGCCCGCGGGCTTCAGCGAGCCTCCCACGTCATACTCGAAGGTCTCGCGCCCCTTCGGAGAGCTGGCCGCAAGCAGCATGCCAAGCCGATCGTAGCTGTAGCGCGAGATGCCCCAGCGCCTGTCGTTGCGCTCGACGAGTGCGCCGGCGGCATCGTAAGCGTAGAGGCGATCCACGAGCGTGCGCCCGGCGGCACCGACCCAGTCGCGGGTGGGGCGCGCGATCGGGTCGACCTCGCGCCGCGCCTCCACGCCGGCGCTCGCGAAGACCTTGCGGACCACCGAGCCGGCCAGATCGCGCTGGATCTCCACGCGGTAGCCGTCGTGATCGAGCGACGAGACGTTCCCCTCCTCATCGTACGTATAACGTGTTATGTGCCCCGTCGGGAGGTGGCGAGCGGTGCAGCGGTTCTGCGCGTCGTACTCATAGCGGATCATCCTGCCGTTCTGCGTCTCGGCAACCACGCGCCCGAGCGGATCGCGCTCGACGCGCAGGCGGATCTCCCCGGCCGGATCCTCGAAGATGTACTCGACGACGAGGTCCTCGGGCGTCTCGATCTTTACGACTCCATGTGGTGTCTCCTCGGCGAGGATTCTCCCCGCGCCGTCGTGCCGGAGTGCGCGGAAGGTGCCGTCGGCATGATCCACGCGCGCCAGACGACCATTCTTGCCGTGCTGTGCGCGGGAGATGCGGCCGTCATATGAGCGGTACTCGCGGAGGTTGCCGGCGCGGTCATATCGGAGATCGAAGGTCTCGCCCTTCGGATTCTTCACCTGCTGGAGGCGCTCATTGAGATCGAACGACAAGGACCAGATTGCACCGTCGGGCTGGGTCACTTCGACCGGTGATTTCAGGCCCGTGTAGCGGAATGTTTCGACCCGCCCGAGCGTATCGGTGCGGCGGGTGAGGCGTCCGAGAGCGTCGTGCTCGAAGCGCAGCGAGGTCCCGTCGGGCAAGTGGAGTGCGGTCGGCCGGCCGAGAGCGTCGAGCTCGCGGCGCGTCACCCGTCCGAGCGGATCGACGTACACTATGGGCCGGCCGAGCGCGTCGTGGCGCCAGCGACGCAATCCGTCGCGAGGAGTGCGCTCCTCGGCGGCGTTGTGCTGCTCGTCGTAGGTGAAGCCGCCACGGAGCCCGTCCGGCCCGTGCACCGCGGCGAGGCGTCCCTGCTCGTCGTACGTCAGCGTCAGGAATGCGCCGGACGTGTATCTCACCCAGGTAAGCCGGTTTCGGTGGTCGTAGCCGTACTCGGTGGTCAGGCCTCCAGCGTGGCGCCGCACCAGGAGATCGTCCGAGTACTCGAGCTCGACCACTCGGCCGATGGAATCGGTGATGCGCGTGAGGTTGCCCCGCCCGTCGCGGGTGAACGTCAGGGTATCTCCCGCCGCGTTCTTCGTTTTGAGGAGCAGGCCATCGGCATCGAACTCGAGATCGCGCACGGAGAGGCCGTCGGGCGAGGCCTCGCGCACCACCGATCCGTCCTCGGGCCGCCATGTGAAGACGCGGGGTTCCGGGTTGCCGGTCAGGTGAGTGATGCCTTGCTGAAGATCGTAGGTGAGATCGCCGGCGTGGAGATCGCCGTCTCCCCAGGAGCGGACGCACCGGCCTGACTCGGGATCATAGACGTAGTGGAACGAGAGGCCAGTCGGCAGCGTCCTGTGATTCATGCGGCGCTGTTCGTCGTAGCCGTACGTTTCCGCGTGGCCGAGCGCATCGGTGACCTTCACAAGCTCGCCGCCGTCGCTGTACGCGAACGAGACGGCGTGGACCGGAGTGCGGCCCTCGCCACCGGGAGGGAAAACCTGGAGGCGCACGATGTGGCCGTCGCCGTCGTGGGTGAGGACGACCGTGCGGCGCGCGGTATCGACGATTCGCACGAGCCGTTCCGCATCGTACTCCAGGACGACCTTATGCCCGGACTCGTTGGAGATCTCGCGGAGGAACGTGCGTCCGCCGCCGGCGGGAAGAAAGGTGCGGGTGAGGCGCGTGTCCAGTGAGAACGCGGTGGCGCCGCCGTGGAGGTCACGGGTGATCACGAGGCGCTTGCCGCGGTGGAACGCTGGCTCGCGCGGCTTCGTGTCGCGCACGGTGATGGTCGCGCCGTCCGCGTCGCGGAGGCGCAGCACGTCACCGTCGATCTCAATCCACTGGTGGTATGCGTGCGTCCAACCGCCGCGCCCGAGCGGGGTGTGCTCGCGGGTTCGCATAGAGCTATAGAGGCGCTTCCACTCGATGGGGATGAGGCCCGGCATCGAGAGATCCGTGGTCTCGTCGACCATGGCGCCAGACGCGACGGAGATTGGATCGAGCACGACCGTCATATTCACGATGGTGTTGTCGACCGTGGCGGTTTGGACGATGCCCGCCGCCAAGAGCACCCCGCCGATCTGGGCCACCTGTGCCTTACTTCCGGCGACGTTAAGAATTACGTAGTCGCCGGTACAGACGAGTCCGCGGTCGCCGGACATGATCTTGGACGATGCACTCTTGACGAAACACGCCTTATTCACGACGTGCGTCACAGCGTCGCCCCCGGTCCCTTGGCAAGGGATGTTGCCTGGTAACTCGATGTCCATCGAGCTGCCCTCCAGGAGCACCGGCGCGCCGCCAATCTCGATCCGCTCGCCTGTATCCGTCGCACTTGACGAGAGCGCAACGTACGCAAACGGGCTTGGCACTGGCCCGGTCGGAGCCGGCGGTGGCGCCGTGCTGATGGCCGGAAGGGGGCCGGGACAGAAGTGATTGCTCCGTGTCGTCGCGATGTGTTTGTAATTGATCGTCGCCACAGTGATCTCTCGTCCCCCTGCTGCCCCAGCGCTCAGCCCCGGCTCCGCGCCATTTTCAGGAACGCCGCCAGGTTCGCCTCCGCCCTCGCCCAGAAGCCGCTCACGTCGACCGCATCGGGCAGCCTCAGCCGTGCGCGCAGCTCATCGACCCGCGCCTCCACGGCGACGCGCGACAGCCTTCCCGACGCGCACTCCTCCGCCGCCACCGCGGTCGAGAGCGCTCGCCCCCCACGGTAACGCCCCCTCGGATCGAGCCGCTGCGCCGCGATCGCCTCCCGCCACGCCCCGGCCTCCAGCTCCCGCGCCTCCTCGACGACCGGCCCGAACAGCGTGCGCAGCGCTTCCGCCGCATCGTCCGCGAGCGCCTCGTCGTCGAGCCGCTGGATCATCCACCCGGCGCTCGCCGGGCAGCCGAAGCGCGCCACGGCGGAGAGGGCCGCGCGCGTCGGCCGATGGCGGCCGAGCAGGCTCTCGAGCCGGGGCCAGTCGCCCGGCTCCCCGGCCAGCGCGAACAGCTCCGTCGCGTACAACCCGAGCCGAGCGCTCAGCGCCTCGTCGCGCACGAGTTCCACCTCGCCGCCGATCACGAGCACCCGCGCCGCCGACCAGGCCACGGCGGGGGATGCCCCTCCACACAGCTCCCGCAAGCGCTCGACGAAGCGCGCACGCTGCGCCGACGGCAGCCGCTCACAGGCCCAGATCCCGGCGCGCACCACCGCGTCGTGCTCGTCGGCGAGCGCGGCGCCGATCCCTTCGACCGGCAGCTCGCCGCGCATCGAGCGCAGGTTCACGCCGGCAGCCCGCGCGATCGGGTGCGCCGACGCCGACAGCGCCCGCGCCAGCCCCGCGAGCCCGGGCCGCTCGACCAGCGCGAGCGCCTCGGCCACGGCGATCGCATGGTCCTCGGCGTCCTGCGGGAGCAGGTGCGCCGCCCGGTGGATCGCGGCGAGCGCGTCGTCCCCCGCGAAGGCGGCGAGCGAGATCGCGCCCGCGAACGACTTCCACGGGTCGTCCATCCAGCGCTCCCAGAACGCGGCGACCTCGATCAGGGCCCGCGGCCCCGCGGCCACGATCGCGTCGATCTGCCGGAGCATCCGCGGCTCCGCCTCCGGCAGCCACGAGCGCCGCCCCTCGACGCGATCCCGAGCGAGCGCGGCCACGAGCTCCGCGCAGTGATCGACGACCGACGCGTAGAACCCCGCCAGCGTGACCTCGGTCACGCGCCCCGCATCGAGCCGCACCGCCGGTGCGGGCGCGCTCTCGCGCGGCAGCTCCGGGAGCGCCGGCGCCACGTCGTTCGCCGCCGCGACGGCCGCCGCCGCGACGGCCGCCGCCCCGATGGTCGCCGCCGCCGCGCCCACCTCCCCGGCGCCCTCCTCGAGCCACGCCTCGTCTCCCGGCTCCTCCGCCTCGACCGGCGGCGGGACGAACGCCTCGCGCTCCACCTGCCGCGCGATCACCGCCCCCGAGAGCGGCATCATCACCGGAAGCGCCCCCTCCGCTCCCGCCGCGACCTTGCCCGCTCCCGTGCGCGCCGCGGCCCCGAGCGCGATCCCGCGGGTGCCATCGCGGGAGATCGCCCAGGCCACGAACGACCTCCCGGCCTCGGCCGGCGCCGCGCCGTGCCGGAGCGTCGCGAATGCACACGCGAGGCCCATCACGCCCGCCGCGGCGCCGAGCTCGCCGATCTCCGCCTCGAGGCAGCGATCGAAATAACTCGGCGAGAGCCGCTCCGCGCACCGCGCCGTCGTGAACTGCCACTCTCGGCACCGGAGCGCGCCAGCACGCCCCTGCCCGAAGACGGCCTGGATCGGCCCGGCAGCGGCGGGCAAACCGCGCAGGAGCGCCGTCATCGCCACCGCGTCGACGGGCTCGTCGTCCTCGTCGGTCGCGCGCCCCGGCGCGTGCCGGCTCGCGACGATCTCTCCCACGGCCGCCGCCCCCCACCGCGACGCCTGCTCCGCGGAGGCCACGAGCAGCGCCCCCGCGCCCTCCGACGGCGGCGGCGGCGCGAGCAGCCACGGGCTCTCCGGCCTCCGCCGCCGCTCGGCGAGCGCGTCCACCCCGGCGTACGAGTCGACGCCGACGAGGAGCGCGGCGCCGCCCGCGCCGCCCGCGAGCAGCTCCGCGATCCGCGCCAGCGCCGCGAACGCGCCCGCCGCCCCGGCGAAGCGCTGCGCCGCGGGGCCGAGCGCGCGCGCCAGCTCCGAGAGCGCTCCCTCGGGCAGCCCCGGCCGTGGCGCCGGCGTCACGACGAACCTCGGGATCCCCGCCGCCTCGTCCGCGGGCACCACAGCGAGGGCCTCGGCCACGGCGCCCCGGGCGAGCGCGAGGAGGCGGCCCGCGTCGGCCTGCGAGGGCCTGATCCACGGGCAGTAGCGCGCGTCGATCCGGCGCCCGTCGGGCCCGACGAACGGCGACGGCGGAGGCGGCGGCGCCCCGGCGCGCGGGAAGAAGACGTGATCGCGCGCCGAGGCGCCGGCGGGCGAGATCAGGCCGAGGCCGAGCACGGTGAGCTTCATCGGTGCGTGAGCGAGCCCGACTGCTTCGAGCTCCCGGTGATGGTGATCGAGGGGGACTTGATCGTGACGCCCGCCGGCGTCGCCGAGATCTCGGACGCGCCGCACCGGAAGGTGATCGGGCTGCCGCCGAGCTTCAGGTTCCCGCTCACCTCGAGCGTCAGCGCGCTCTTCGCGGTGAGCGTGTACGAGCCGCCCGCGCTGATCTTCAGCGCGCCCTTCACGTCCGAGGTCATGGCCCCCGCGACGCTCCGGGTGATCGCCCCCCGGCTGCCGATGTTCAGCGAGCCGAGCCACTCGCCGAGGCCGCCGCCCACCGTGAGGCCGGCGCTCGCCGCGCTGCTCGTGTGGCTCCCGTTGATCACGGTCGTCGCGGGGCCGGCGGTCACCCACGAGACGGGGCCCGGCGTGGTCAGCGTGTAGAGGGCGCCCACCGCCTCGGTGTACGAGCCGCTCGCGACGACGCTGCGGTGGCCCGGCCCGGGGCCCGCCGGCCCGCCGCCCGCGCCGCTCGCCCCCGCGGCCCCGCCGCCCGGCGCCGCCTCGCCCTGCGCGGGCCGTCCATGATCCCACGGCATCGGGCTCGACGACCCCTTCACCGCCGCAAGGAGCGCCTCGCCCCCCGGCAGCAGCGACATCGCGCTGCCCGCCGCGCTGTCCTTGATCGCGGCGAGCGCGCCCTCCGCGCCCTTCGCCTGGTAGCCCTCGTAGGCCGCGCGCGACGCGCCCATCGCCGACGCCGCGATCTGCCCGGCGGCGCCCCGCGCGCTCACCTTCGACAGCAGCGCGGACGCGGCGAGGTTGGCTGCGCCCTTCACGGGGTTGCCGGCCTGCTCCACGAGCATCCCCCCCACCACGGCCGTCTCGGCGCCGACCTCGCTCACGAAGTTGCCCCCCGCGCTCTGGCGCTGCGCGCCGCCCACCGTCACGCTCCGGGAGCCGTAGCCGCCGATGTACCCGAGGTGCACCGAGGTCGACTCGTCGCCCCCGACCTCGGCCTGCAGGGCGGCGCCGACCTGGAGATCCTCGTTCTTCAGCGTCTGCGCCTCGTGGTCCCCCCCGACCGTCGTCTCCTTGGCGAAGGGCGCGTGCACGAGGACGTGCTCGCGGCCGGCCGCGTCGTCCATCTGGATCGCCGTCCGCGCCCCCCCGCCGGGCGAGCTGTCGGTCGCGATCGACGTCACCGTCTTGTTCGCGGGCAGCGCGAGGGGCGGCCGCTGCTTCTCGTTGTACGAGCGCCCGAGCACCACGGGGCGATCCGGATCGCCGTCCTCGAACATCACGAAGACCTCCCAGCCCACGCGCGGCAGGAGCATCGGATCCGGCAGGTGCGGCTGCGCCACCCGCACGGGCAGGCTGCTCCGCTGGTCGCCCTCGCCGTGCAGATCCCAGTGGAAGCGGAGGTGGACGCGGCCGAGCGCGTCGGGGTGGATCTCCTGCCCCCGCTCCCCGGTGACCCAGGCCGACTGCACCCCGGCGATGCGCGGCCTCGGCGTGACCTTCGGCAGGCGGAACGGCACGCTGGCCGGGATCGCCCCGACGCTGGCGCGGAGGACCCCGTCGCCCGCGTCCCAGCGCAGCGCGACGTCGGTCACCACGCATTCGCCCGCCGCCTGGACGACGCCGTGGTGGTCCGGCGCCTCCACGAGGCGGCAGCGCGCGCCGGGCGAGAGCGCGAGCGCGTTGCTGTCGAACGACAGGCGCGCGGCCTCGGCGCGCAGCGACTCGAGCCGGATCCGCGCGCGCGCCGCGCCCTCCGCCGGCGAGGCGAAGCCGCCGGGCGCCTCGTAGACCTCCACGTCCCGCTCCGCCTCGACGCCCCCCGAGGCCTCGGCCTCGAGCGAGAGCCGGGGCTGATCGGGGCTGTGATCGCGGAGGACGACCTTGCCGGCCGCGCGCCGGAGCCGCCGCGCCGCGTCCACCGCGACGGGCCCCGGCTCGTCCAGCGTGCTGCGGGTGACCAGCGCGACGCCGCCCGGGTAGGCGTCCTCGGCGGAGGCGGAGTCGTCCTCGAGGACGAACACCTCGCCCTCGCCGTCGTCCTCGAACCGGAAATACAGCCCGTGCTCCTCGCAGATCCGCCGGACGAACGCCGCGTCGCTCTCCTGGTACTGCACGACGTAGCGGCGCTTCGGGTAGGACGCCGCGAGCCGCTTGCGCACGGCCCTGTAGCCGCCCCCTCGCGCCACCTGCTCGACGATCTCCGGCGCCGTCATCTCCTGGAACGTGCGCGCCCTCCGGGTGAGCGCGAGCAAGGCGAAGCGCGACGCGAGCGTGAGCCGGTAAGCCCGCAGGTGCTCGTGATCGCTCGCGATCACGGCGAACCGGGTGACGACGCCGAGGAACGTCCTGCTCCCCGTGGGGGCGTCCAGGGCGAGCCGCCCCGCCTTGCGGAGCACGCTCCTGGGCGCGACGAGCGCGTCCCTCGGGCCATGGAGATCGATCTCGAACGCCGAGGCCTCCCCGAGCCGCTCCGCGCCGCGGACGCGCGACGGCGAGAGATCCGGATCGCCCTCGATCGTCAGCGCGACGCCGCTCACGGCAGCTCCACCCGCGCCGAGAAGATCCGCACGAGCGCCGCCATGTCGATCACCAGCCGGTCGCCCTCGATCCGCACCGCGCCGCCGGGCTCGATCCGGAGGCTCGATCCCGGCACCTCGAGCTCCAGCGTCTCCCTGGCGCGCAGCCGGAGGTGGCGGGCGTCGAGCGCCAGCGTCCCGTGCGCGTCCGGCGCCGGCGCCGAGGCCGTCTGGAGCGCGCCCAGGATGGCGACGCCCCCGGGCGCGTCCGCGAGCACGACGGTGCGGCCCTCGCGCATGCACTCCTCGATGAACGCGGGCGAGACGCCGGCGGCGAGCGTCGCGAGGAGCCGGCGCCCGTCGCTCGAGCGCACCTGGAACGCGGGGCGCGCGTCGCTCTTCTCCTCGCCGCGCGCGGCGATCATCTCCACGATTCCCGGGTGGAACCCGGGGCCGAGGGGCTTCGCCTCGCCCCGCGCGGGGCGGGCGGTCGATTGCTGGACCGTGCGCGACCTAGCCATAGTGATGAACCCCTTCCTCGACGCTCGACGTCGGGCCCTCGAGCTTGCCCGAGATGGTGATGGACCCGGGGGTCATGGTGATCGTCACCCCCTGCGCCTTGATCGTGAGCTTCGCGGCCGCCTCGACGGCGATCTCGGCGCCGGCGATGTCGGCGGCGCCCCGCGAGGTGGTCGTGACCTTGCCGAAGCTCTCCGCGACGTCGCCTCCCGCGGCGACGCTGCGCGAGCCGAAGCTCTCGGCGTAGAGCCCCCGCACGGTGAGGCCGTAGGAGCCGGCGTCGATGGTCTGCGCGCCCGAGACCTTCACGATCGCCGCGCCGGCCACGCCCACCGACTCCGACGGGCCGGCGGTGGTGCTCACCGAGCCGCCGACGAGCAGCGTCGAGGCGCCCTTGGCGAAGACGCTCTGGTGCTCGACGCCGACCTCCTGCTTCGCGCCGCCCACCATCCGGACGAAGCTCGGCGTCACGGTGAGGTAGTCGCCGCCGGCGCGGATCACGCGGGCGCCCCCCACGGTGATCGCCTCGGAGGCCGCCTTCAGCCCGTAGTTCGAGTCGACCGCCACCTTGCGCTCGCCGCCCACCTCGAGCGACAGCGCGCCCGCCACCTTCTCGACCCGCCGCTCCTTGACCTCGACCGTCCGGGCGCCGCCGACCACGCGCTCGGAGCGCCCGGCGATCTCGGTCCGCTTGTCGTTCTCGGTCCGCTCCCGGTAGTCGCCCGACGTGTCGAGCCCGAGGCGCTCGTTCCCGGCCTCGTCGCTGATCCCGACGCCGCTGCCGCCCGAGCCGCCGGGGGTCGCCCGCGTGCCGAGGCGGGTCTCGACCTTCTTCGCGGGCAGCGCGGCCGGCGGCGCCTGGACGGCGTTGTACAACCGGCCGAGGATCACCGGGATCTCCCCGCCCCGGTCGCTGAAGCCGACGAGCTCCTCCCAGCCGACCCGCGGGTTCAGCATCGCGCCCGAGAGCTGCGGCTGGGTCACGCGGGCGAAGCCGGAGCTCCGGTTATCTGACGTCTCGCACGTATCGCACGTCTCGCACGTGCCCTGGCGATCCCAGCGGAGCCGGAGGCGGCTGCGGCCGTGCTCGTCGAGGGCGATCTCCTTGCCCGGCGGCCCGGTGACCACCGCGGTCCCGGCGCCGCCGCGAGGCTCGGGGGCCCGGCGCGCCGGGCGGAAGCCGTCGCGCGCCGGGACCGCCTCGAAGCGAGCGCGGTAAGCGAGCTCCTCCGGACCCCCCTGCGCCCTCGCCTCGTGCACGACGGCGAGCACGAGCCAGCGCGCGTCGCCGAGCTCCTCGGGCGGGTCGGTCACCTCGACGATCTCGCCGGCGCGGAGCTCCGGCGCCGTGGCCTCGCCCTCGAGCGAGGTCGCCCCGGCCCGGCGCTCGGCGAGGCGGATCGCCGCGAGCTCGCGGCCCGCGCCCGGATCGTCGAGGCCGCCCGGGACCTCGTACCACTCGAGCGCGCCCTCGCCCGAGGCGCCGCTCAGATCGAGCATCGGCCGGGTGAAATCGTACGCCTTGAGCGCGACCTTCTCGACCGCCACCCGCCTCCGGACCCGCGCCGCGTACAGGGCTCGCCCGGGGACGAGCCCGGCCTCGTCGCGCCACGGGATCGCCGCGCCCGTGTCGAGGAACGTCTCGGGCGCGTCGGCGACGTGGAGGAGCGCGGGATCGCCCTCGTCCGGGAACCAGCTCATGCCCTCCTCGGCGAGGAGGCGGGCGCAGAAGCCGAGGTCGCTCTCGAAGACCTGCGCGCAGTGGGGCCGCTTCGCCGCCGCGCGGCGGGCGCGGAGGTCGAGGCGGACGCCGTGATCGCCGAGGACGCGCGCCGCGATCTCGGTGGCGCTCTCGTCGACGAAGACCCGGTAGTCGCGCGTCCCGTCGAGCCGGGCGACCGGCGAGGCGAGGGTCACGCGCGCGTGGGCGTCGCGCTCCTCGACGGCCTCCACCGCGAGCGCGAAGCGCCGCTCGACGCCGTGGAAGCGCAGCGTGAGCGTCGCGGCGCGCCCGATCAGATCGAGCGCCGCGAGCTCGGCGGGCTCGCCGCCCACGAAGGCGGCGCAGCGCGCGTGGGCCACCGTCGGGGCGCAGGCGCGCTCCTCGACCTGGCACGCGTGGACGCGGAGCTCGGCGTCCACGCCGGGGATCTCGAGCAGGATGGGTCGCTCGCTCACTTGCCCGCCTTTCCGCTGGCGCGCCGGGTCGTGCCGCCGTCCACGTGGGTGACGCCGCCGGTCGTCTTCAGCTTGCCGCCGCCCAGCGTCATCGTGCCCGCCGCGATGCTGCCGCTGGCCTGGATCGTCACCACCGGCGCGCTGATCGAGACCTTCCCGCCTGCGCCGATCGAGACCTTCCCGGCCGTGATCGTGCCCATCGATGCCTTGAGGCCGACGTTCCCCGCGGCCCGCTCGTGCACCGCGCCCGCCTGGCTCCGCTTGCCGCCGTTGATCGACTCGGCGTAGCTGCTGCAGCGGATCGTCCGGGAGCCGCGGCAGGCGTAGGTGCGCGCCCCCGCGACCGACTCCGTGACGCCGAGGCCGCTCGCGATCGACGTCGTCCCGAGCACCACCCGGGCGCAGCCGCCGCTCACGTTGACGTTGGACTGGTTGCAGAGCAGCGCGTAGCCGCCGCCCACGACCTCGACGCACGACCCGCTGGCCAGCACGGCGCGGTTGCCGGTGACGTCGACGAGCTCCGCCCCGCCGACGAGCTCGGAGCTCGCCCCCTCGACCGAGAGGAGCATCTCCTGCCCCACGTCGACGCGCTGGGTCGCCCCGACGCGCGCGGCGTGGCTCCCGAGCACGTTGCTGGTGAGCGACAGGCCGACGACCTGCGCGTCGTCGCCGTCGATCCGCGTCGCCTCCGGGCCGCCGACCTTGACCGAGAGATCCCGCGAGGCGTGGATCGAGAGCGCCTCCGCGCCCGCGTCGTCGACCATCGTGATCCCCTGGGTCTCGCCGCTCCTCGGCGTGGTCCACGACTGGAGCGCGGTCGTCGCCGACGCCGCGGGGAGCGGGAACGGCGCGACGGCGGTCGCGTTGTAGGCGCGGCCGAGGACGAAGGGGCGATCCGGCGAGCCGTCGAGGTAGCCGACGTGGACCTCCCAGCCGACGCGGGGCAGGAACATCGAGGCGCCGAGCGGGTGCTGGAGGCAGCGGATCCAGTGCGAGGCGCGGTCGTCGGCGATCCCGGAGCGATCCCAGAGGAAGCGCAGCTTGATCCGGCCGAGATCGTCGACGTGGATCTCCTCGCCGGGCGGCCCCGTGATCACCGCGCCGTCGATGTGCTCCACCGCGGGCGCCGGGCGGATCGCGGGCCGGAAGGGCGGGTGATCTCCGCCGTCCGCGGCCTTCGTCGGCCTGAGCGCGATCCGGTTTCCGTAGGGCGTGGCCGCGCCGCCGTCGCGGCTCGGCCGCGCGTAGCGGTGGGAGAGCTCGGCGACGAGCATCCGCTGCTCGAAGAGGTCCGCGCCCGCGCCCGTGATCTCCACGAGGCGCCCTGGCCCGAGGCGGATGCAGTCGCTCTCCCCCGTGACGGCGACCTTGTCGCGCTGCAGCTGCTCCAGCCGCCGCCTGGCCCGCGCCTTCGCGGCCTCGGCCGTGGGGACGCCGGCCGGGACCTCGAGCCACGCGAGCTCGCCCTCGCCGGCGTGGCCGTCGACGTAGACGTCCGGGTGCTGCACGTCGAAGTCACGCACCGTGACCCGATCGGCCACGGCCTGCTCCTCCCACTCGAGCGACGAGAGGGCGCGCGCGCCGAGCTTCGCCCCGCGGGCCCCGGCGTAGGGGAGCGCCGCGCCGCCCTCGATCCCGTCGTGCGAGCCCCTGCCGTCGCCGAGGACGATGCGGTGCTCGCCCTCGGCCGTCGTGTCGAACCAGTACGAGATCCCCTCGTCGGCCAGCAGGCGCTCGATGAACGCCCACTCCGCCTCGGCGTACTGGACGCACTGGGGCCGCACCGGGTACGCGCCCGCGAGCCGCGGCGCGATCGCCGCCGCGGGGATGCCCGCGCCCGCCAGCACCTCGGCCACGATCTGCTCGGTCGTCTTCTCGAGGAAGACCCGGTAGCCGCCGCGCAGCGTGAGGAGCCATGGCGGATCCGAGAGGCGGAGCGCGTAGATCCGCTCCCGGCCACGGCGGAGAGCGCAGCTCGCCTCGACGACGAGGAGGCGGACGAGCCGCTCGGAGCCCTCGGCGGGGTCGACGAGCGCGAGCGTCGCCGGGGCGCGAAGGAGCGCCGCGAGATCCACCTCGCCGGGGACGGCGACGCGCACCTCCCAGGACGAGAGGGCGTCCATGGCCTCGCGCCCCGCGAGCTCCAGCACGACGCACTCACCGAGCGGCCCGCAGGCGAGCCGGACGTCGACGTCGCTCATGGCTCCCAGGTCCGTGAGCCACGGGGGAGGCCGGCGTCGTTCCGCGAAGATCTGCGCATGTTCGCTGCCACCTCGAGATCGCTCCTGGCCACGCGAGGTCGCCGTGGCCGGTGTAGACAAGAGCCGCAACACCGTAACAGAGCAGATCTGCACGCCCGTTGGCCAGCCCGTCGCGCGGCGTCGGGAGGCGGACCGCCCGGGGAACGCTCGGATCGGTTCGAGGAGGCACGCGGGGCTCGTCCTCGAAGGGCAGCACGACCATGCCCGCCGGCCGTCGTGAGTCTCTGGGTCCCCAGCGCACCCAGGCTCACGCAATTACGCGTGTTCTGCCGGAATCATCTCTCTATTTCTGCCGAGCAGAGTGGTTATTTCAAGTGCGCCTGTGCCCGAGCATCGATATCAGAGCCGTGTGGGAAAGCTGGACCGGTTCGCGAAGCAGACGTTCGCGGAGGAAGCGGCGCGGGTCACGGGCGGCGCCGCCGCGTGGCAGGAGGCGCCCGAGGTTCGCCTCGATCGGGTGCAGGCCGACGGCTACCTACGGGTGCTGCAGCCCGACGGCCTGGCTCCCCTGGCTGCGCCATGGCCGGAGGCTCGGGGACATGAGGAAACGCCTGGACGATTTCGCCCGGTGGGTCGCACCGCGGCGGGAAGTGGAATGGGTGCTCTCCATGCTACAGTACATGTCGATGTCACCGTGGACCCAGGAGGAATTGAAGCGGCGGTTCGCTCGCTCCGATGATCCGGAGATCGAGGCGCGCCGGCAGGGGATCCTGCGCACCTTGCTCGCGGATAGCCCGGAGGTGAAGGAGGAGCTCATCGAGGAAGGCCAGCTGACCGAGGCGCGCGCCGCGCTACGCACGGTGCTGGCGCGGCGTGGGCTCGCGCTCAGTCCCGCGCTGGAGGCGCAGATCGACGGCTGCGTCGACATGCCCACGTTGCACCGATGGCTTGAGCAGGCCGTGACCGCGGCCGGCGCTGAGGAAGCGCTGAAGTAGATCGCGACGCGTCGCAGCAGCCGCCCGCCTGCCGTCACCCCCGCGGCATGGTGTGGCACAACGTGGGGTCCACGGACTGGGGCCCGTGCCGACGCTCGCACGCCAGACCATGGGGCACTTGGGTCAAGAACACGTGGACCTACGCCGCTCTGTACAGCAGGGGTCTCTATCGACTTGCCGCCGGTGGCGGGAGCTGGCGGAGAGTGGGAGACGTGGAGCCGCTTCGATTTCACGTGCATGGCGAGTCCCTCCTCACCGGGCACAACCCGGGAGGGGTATACCGGTCCATCGACGAGGGACTGACGTGGCGTCTCGCTGACGGTCTGACGGATCGCTCACCGACCTGGGTGCTCGGCGGCGCGGGCCCGAATGTCCTCGTGGGAACGTCACCGGAAGGTGTCGCGATCAGCCACGACGGAGGGGCGAGCTGGAAACCGAGTGCCGCCGGGGGCGGCGGTCGTCGCGCTCGCGGCCGACAAGAGCTATGTTCTCGCGGGGGTAGTGACTCAAGACGGCAGGTAGACCCGGGGTGAGCGGGGGATGGTTCGGCGGGCAGAGGCACCAATGAAGCGACGGTTTCGGGAGGAATACGATGACAGCCCGAGACCCATCGCTCCGGGTTCGGTGTCGATCCTCCTCGTCGCTTGTCCGCGCTGCTGCGAACGGGCCGAGCTGGCTCGCCGCCACGAGCCGCCCCAGGAGGTGCTGAGCTGCTCGCGATGCGGGCACGTCGAGCAGAACCCGAGCGGATATCGGTACTGGCTTCGGGTCGCGTGCTGCGGCCACACCCTCTATGCGGTCGACAGCCACCACCTCGCGTTCCTGGAGCTCTACATCGCCTGTCCCCTGCGCGAGCGCCTGCGGATGCATTGGGCCGATCGCGATTACCTGGCCACGCTGCCCCGGTGGATGTGCCTCGCCAGGAACCGCAAGAGGGTTCTCCGCGGTTTACGGGCCTTGCGGAACAAAATCGTTGATTCATGATCGGGCCGATGGCCACGCGGTTGACGCGGTCCGCCACGCCACACCTGGTCGCGGCGTGACTTCACCGTCGACGGCGTCAGGGCGCACGGGTAACACTGCGTGGCGCCGCGGACCTCCATGACCGACGAACACCCCGCCTTCGGGCAAGCCATCCGCGACGTCATGGAACGCCGCGCCCGCGCCCTGGTGACGCGCGACCTCGCCGAGCTCGCGCTCCTCCTCGCGGACGACTTCTCGTACGTCAATTCCCAGGGGACCCTCTGGGGCAAGGCCGAGTACCTGACGGCGGTCGACGGGGGCGCGCTGCGCTGGAGCGCGCAGACCGCGGAGGAGGTCGGTGTGCGCGGCTACGGCGACCTCGCCGTGGTGACCTGCGTGGTGCGCGACGAGGGGACCTGGCATGGCGAGCCGTTCAGCGCGCGGTTCCGCTCCACGCAGGTCTACGCGCGCCGCGAGGGCGTGTGGCGCTACATAGCGGGCCAGTCGACGGGCCTGGATCAGGGGTGAGCGCGGGTGGACTGCGCGGCGTCGGGCGGCGGACCCCACAGGGAACGCTCGGCTCGGGTATAGTCCCCGGGCGCTTGGCGCGAGGCGGGCCCTCGTGAAAGAGAAGATTGCTTCAACCCTCTCGCAGGCCATCCTGCGCCCCGGCGGCGCGGAGACGCAGTCGCGAGCGGGCGACGCCCTGCCGCCGCCGAGCTTGGGCCCGGAGAGCCTCGCCCCGTCGAGCTTCGGCCCGGAGAGCCCCGGCCCGTCGAGCTTCCACCCGCCGAGGCGGTTCGAGGAGTACCGGCTCCTCCAGAAGCTCGGCAGCGGCGGCATGGGCGACGTCTACCTCGCGCACGACACGCTGCTCGACCGCATGGTCGCGGTGAAGTTCATCCGCGCGGCGACCGCGGACGCCGAGGTGCGCGCGCGGCTGCTCGCCGAGGCGCGCGCGGCCGCCCGCATCCAGCACCCGAACGTCGTCGCCGTCTTCCGCGTGGGCGAGCTCCGGGGGCGGCTGTTCGTCGTCTCGGAGTTCGTCCGCGGCCAGAGCCTCGATCGCGTCGACATACCGATGCCCTCGCGCCGCGTGCTCGAGCTCGGCGCGGGCCTCGCGCGGGGCCTCGCGGCCGCCCACCGCCGGGGGGTGCTGCACCTCGACATCAAGCCGGCCAACGCGGTCCTCACCGCGGAAGGCGAGGCGAAGCTCCTCGACTTCGGCCTCGCAAAGCTCCTCGATCCGGCCGCGCGGCCCGACACGCGCGGAGCGCGATCCGACGCCCCTGGAGGGCGATTCGACGTCCCTGGAGGGCGATCGGACATGCCCGGAGGGCGATCGGACATGCCCGGGGTCCGATCGGACATGCCCGGAGGGCGATCGGACATGCCCGGAGGGCGATCGGACATGCCCGGAAGGCGATTCGACGCGCTCGGCGCGGACGCGCTCTCGGGCGGCGAGGCCCTGCGAGGAGCTCCGTGCGACGTCGACGCGGCGATCGCGCCCGGCGATGAGCCGCTCGAGGGCGAGTTCCGCGAGGCGGCCGAGATGGCGGCGCGCCTGCTCGACGTGACGACGAGCGTCGGCGGCGGCACGCCCCACTACCTGCCGCCCGAGCTGTGGCGCGACGAGCTCGCGACGCGCCGCTCCGACGTGTACTCGCTCGGCGCGCTGCTCTTCGAGCTCTGCGCCGGCGTCCCGCCGCACCACGACGTGCCGATGACCGAGCTCCCGCTCGTCGTCCAGACCGAGGCGCCGCGGCCCCTCGCCGCCCTCGCGCCTGGCGCCGACCCGCGGCTCGCGGCCGTCATCGAGCGGTGCCTCGAGATCGATCCGGCCGACCGCTTCGCCTCGGGCGACGAGCTGCGCGACGCGCTCGAGCAGCTGCTCGCCAGGAGCCGCCACGCCTCCGTCGCTCCCGAGGGCAACCCGTACCGCGGGCTCCTCGTCTTCGATCTCGAGCACCGCGCGGTGTTCTACGGGCGCAGCTCCGAGACGGGGACGATCCTCGATCGGCTCCGCTCCGAGCCCATGATCGTCGTGGCCGGCGACTCGGGCTCGGGCAAGTCCTCGCTCTGCCGGGCCGGCGTGCTCTCGCTCGTGCTCGAGGGCGCCCTCGGCGGCGGGCGCGCCTTCCAGGCGGCCATGATGGTGCCGGGCCGGCACCCGCTCGCCGCGCTGGCCGCCGCGCTCGAGCCGGTCCTCGGCGCGCCCGCCGAGCGCATCGCCGAGGCCGTGCGCGCCGCGCCGGGCTCCCTCGCCCGCGATCTCCGCGCGCGGCTTGGCGAGCGCGGCGGGCTCGTGCTGTTCATCGACCAGATGGAGGAGCTCGCGACGCTGAGCAGCCCGGGCGAGGCGGCGCTCGTCGGCGAGGTGCTCAGCGCCTTCGCGGCGCGCTCGCCCTCCCTGCGCCTGCTCGCCACGGTGCGCGGCGACTTCCTCGCGCGCGTCGCCGGCATCTCCGGCCTGGGCGACGACATCGAGCGCGCGCTCTACCTGCTCCGCCCGATGTCGGCGGACAAGCTCCGCGAGGCCATCACCGGGCCGGCGCTGGCCAAGGGCGTCGCGTTCGAGTCCGACGCGGTCGTCGACGCGCTCGTCGAGTCCACCGCGCGCGCCGAGGGCGGGCTGCCGCTCCTCCAGTTCGCGCTCGCCGAGCTCTGGGACGCCCGCGCCGCGCCCGACGCGCCGCTCAGCAGCGCCGATCTCGCGCAGATCGGCGGGGTCGAGGGCGCGCTCGCCCGCCACGCCGATCGCGTGCTCGGCCGCATGCCGCCCGAGGTCCACGCGGCCGCGCGGCGGCTGCTCGGCGCGCTCATCACCCCGCAGGGCACGCGCGCGCGGCGCGCCGAGGGCGAGCTCGCGGAGAAGGGCGGTGACGGGGCGGCGCGCGCGGCGCTCGACGCGCTCGTGCAGGGCCGCCTCCTGTTCGCCCGCGAAGGCGAGCAGGGGACGGTCTACGAGATCGCCCACGAGGCCCTGATCCACGGCTGGGGGACGCTGCGCCACTGGCTCGAGGAGCAGCGCGAGCAGCGCGCGACGCGCCAGCGCCTCGACGCCTCGGCCGCCGAGTGGGAGCGGCTCGGCCGGCGCCGCGACGCGCTCTTCAGCGCGCGCCAGCTCAAGGAGGCGAAGGGCCTCGACCCGGCCGACCTGCCGCCGCGCGAGGCGGCGTTCCTGAGGGCGTCGCGGCGCGCCGTCCTGACGCAGCGCGCGGTCCGGTGGGCCCTCGCCGTGGGCGTCCCGCTCGTCGCCGCGCTGCTCTACGGCACGCTGGAGCTCAGGGCGGCGCGCCAGCTCGCCGCGCGGGCGGACAGGAAGATCCACGAGGCCGCGCTCACCTCGGCCGCCGCGGCGATCGAGGGCGCCCAGGCCGAGGCGATCCGCGCGGAGGCGCTCTCGGCGTTCGATCGCCGGCGCCGCGACGAGGGGGAGGCGCTCTGGGAGCGCGCGCAGGGGCGCGCCGCCGAGGCCGAGCGGCTGCAGCTGCAGGTGAGCCAGAAGCTGGAGGCGGCGCTCACGCTCGACGGCGCCCGCAACGACGCGCGCGCGCGGCTCGGCGACGTGCTCTACGAGCGCGCGCTCGCCGCGGACGCGCGCGGCCACGCCTCGCTGCGCGACGAGCTGCTCCAGCGCATGACCACGTACGATCCCGACGGCGAGCGCCGGCAGCGATGGAACGCGCCCGCCGAGGTCGCCATCGAGACCGATCCCCCCGGCGCGGACATCACGCTGGAGCGGTACGAGAGCGACGCGGAGGGGCACCGGCAGCTGACCGGCCAGCGCCTCCTCGGGACGACGCCCTTCGCGAGCATCGCGCTCGCGCAGGGCTCCTACCTGCTCACCTGCGAGGCGCGGAATCGCACCATCGTGCGTTATCCGTTCCTGGTCCAACGCGGAGAGTCATTGAAGCTCTCCATCCCGCTGCCGCACGCCGGGGACGTTCCTCCCGGGTACATCTACATCCCGCCGGGCCGGTTCCTCTTCGGCGCCGCCCTCGACGACATGTACCGGTGGGCGTTCCTCTCCACCGTTCCTCTCCACGAGATCCGCACAGGCGCGTACCTGATTGCGCGACACGAGACGACGTTCCAGGAGTGGCTCGACTACATCCAGGAGCTCCCGAAGGAGTCCCGCGGCAGCTGGTCCATCCAGGCGGGCAACGGCGCCATGACAGGCGCCCTGGGGCTGCGCCGCCTGCCAAGCGGTGTGTGGCAGCTCACGATTCAGCCCACGATCCAGGCGTATACCGCGCGGGCGGGGGAGCCGCTCGTGTACCCATCGCGGGCGGTCCGCGCGCAGCAGGACTGGCTTCGTTTCCCCGTCACGGGCATCTCCTTCGCTCAGGCCACCGAGTATGCCGCGTGGCTCCACAGGACAGGCCGCGTCCGCGGAGCCCGCCTCTGCACCGACTACGAGTGGGAGCGCGCGGCGCGGGGCGCCGACAGCCGCATCTTCCCGCACGGGGACAGGCTGGCTCCCGGCGACGCCAACTTCGATGAGACCTACGGCAAGGAGAGCTCCACGATGGGGCCGGATGAGGTGGGCTCGCACCCCGCCTCACGTAGTCCGTTCGGGGTCGACGACATGGCGGGAAACGTGCTGGAGTGGGCCATTTCTTCGATCGAGCCCGACAAAGTGCTGTTGCGAGGTGGTGCTTATATCTATGATCAAACCTCGGTCCGAAGTGACAACCGGACCGTCGTTGATGGCACCTTCCTCGACCCGGTGATCGGGCTCCGCATCTGCGCCTCGTTCCCTCCACCACCGTGAAGGCGGCGAGGCCTGCGGCGCTCGAGCCGACGCGGGCTCCATCGCTCGCGTGATCGGGCCCCGACCGCCCGAGGGAAGACCGTCGATGCGCAAGGCGTCACGGCTTTAGCGGCAGCGTCCGGAGGAGATCATGTTGAAGCGAGGGTTCCTGGCAGGGGCGATGGTCGGGCTCATATCCCTCGGCGCCGGTTGCGCCGCGGAGATCGACGGCGGCGAGGACGAGGAAGCGCTGGCGGAGAGCTCGTTCGCGATGAGCAGGCTCAACGGCATGAACCTCAACGGGGTTCGCTTCAACGGGGTTCGCTTCAACGGGGTCCGCTTCAACGGGGTCCGCTTCAACGGCGTCTCGCTGGACGCGACCACGCTGGTCGGCACGCGCGAGGGCGACGGCGCGCCGGTCGCCGGGGCCGACTTCATCGGCGCGGACGTCGAGGCGGTCCTGGACGATGGGTCGTCGGTGGCCGTCCGCGTCACGAACGTCGTCGAGCGCGACGGGCTCCAGTACTACACGGTCAAGTACAACGCCGGCCTCGGGGTCTGGGTGAACATCTGCGGCGAGGGCCTCGACGCGATCCCGGTGAAGGGGACGTGGGACGCGGTGACGGGTGCCCACTCGGACGACGGGGGCATGTTCACGTTCGCCTGTCAGGGCGCGGCGATCGGGAAGTGCGCCGAGTGGGGCTACAGGGAATGGATGGCCGAGGCGGAGTGCAACGCGAGCGGCTGCGAGGACAGGGATCTCTCGTACTTCCATCAAGCGTGCATCCGTATGGTGCGCGCGGACTACTGCGGCGACGGCGTGCCGCACACCCAGACCGGGACGGCGATCGACGTCTGGGATGCGCTCGGCATCCAGACCGAGACGGTGGGCTCTGGCATGAGCCTCGAGGCCGAGTGGACGGTGGACGGCGCCGCCTGCGTCAAGCACACCCGGTGGAACGGCCTCGGCAGCAGCAACCCGGATCGCGACTACATCCTGGCGCATTGCCCGGAACGTTGGGCCGGGGACGATCCGAGCTGCGGCGGGAGCACCTCGACCTTCCACAAAGAGAACGGCTTCGCGACGCCGCTCGGCCAGCGGCGCATCCTGCGGAACGCGTCGTTCACGACCAACGTCAGCCCCCTGTAGGCGGCGCCGTCGCGCAGATCCGGACGCAGTCATGCCCGCGCCCGGGCCGGGGAGTGCCGGAGTGTGTCAGCGCTGCGGCGCGACGATCGAGGGGGGCCGCTGCGCTCCCCGCGAAAACCGCTGGCCTCGGCGCGATCGAGCCCCGCGCGGCGGTGGACCATGTCTTGCGATGAGGGCTGGAGCGTCAGGTACAAGCCGCCCTGTTCCGAGCTCCTCGCCGCGCGCATGAGGCAGCGGGCATGGGCTGGAGGTGCACGTCATGCTGCTCGACCGATCCTTTCGACGAACGCTCCTCGCCCGCCTCCTGCTGAGCGCCGGCCCCTCGGCGGCCGCAGCGCTCCTCGTCGCAGCGCCGGGCTGCGGGGAGCCCGCGGCCGAGGCCGAGAGCGCCCAGCAGCTCCGTTGCTTCGATTGGTTCGACGAGCTCGGGGCTTGCCTGGACCGCGACGCGGCGCTGGAGGAGTTCCGCACCATCTACCGGCCCTGCGACGGCAAGGACAGGGAGCTGGAGAAAGACACGATCGTGTCGGTGGAGAGCGACGCGACCCGCCGTGACGGCGCGTGCTGTTACGAGGTGATCGTCGAGGAGAACACCATCGACTGCGCCGCGGTGGGGCGGCCCTTTTCCCTGGACGGGCACCACCTCACGGCGGCGCCGCGGCCGGCCGAGGCGGGGTGGCTCGCGCGTGCGACGGCGAGCGGCGCCGGCGGGCAGCAGCCTTCGCTGGCGGATCTGACGGACGAGGAGCGGGAGACGCTCGCCGGGGGATGGCTCCGGAGCGCGCTGGAGGAGCACGCGTCGGTGGCGTCGTTCGCGCGCTTCGCGCTGGATCTCATGGCGCACGGCGCGCCGTCGTCGCTCGTCGAGGCGGCCCACATCGCCGCGCTCGACGAGGTCGGTCACGCCCGCCTCGGGTTCTCGCTCGCGACCGCGTATGGGGGCGGCCCTGTCGGCCCGGCCGCCTTCCCGATGTCGCCGGCGGTGCCGATCGCCGCGGATCTCGCGGCGCTGGCGCGCGCCGTCGCGGAGGAGGGCTGCGTCGGCGAGACGGTGGCCGCGATGATCGCGGCGGAGAAGCGCGCCCGCGCCGAGGACCCCGCGGTGCGGGCGGCGCTCGAGGTGATCGCGGAGGACGAGGCGCGGCACGCCGAGCTCGCCTGGCTGACGGTGGCGTGGGCGATCGGGGCGGGCGGCGAGCCGGTCCGCCGGGCCGTGGCCGAGGTCTTCGAGGCCGCCGCGGCGTCGCTCGGGCGTCCGCCCCCGCCGGGGGCCGAGCCGGGCGGCGGCCGCGCCGCGGCGCTCGCGACGCACGGGCACCTCGCCGTGGCCGAGATGCGCGCGCTGCAGGGCGCGGCGCTCGCCCAGGTGGTGCTGCCGTGCGCGCGCGCCCTGGGGCTCTGGAAGCCCGCGGGAGCGGCTCGGCCGGCGGCGAGCGCCTAGTACTACAGCCGTACTTGGTCCGAGGTGCGGCTGTAGACATCAAAATCGTCGAGAAATCCGTGCCCGTCCGCCCGTCTACAGCCGCAAATGGACCGCAAGTACGGCTGTAGTACTAGAGCGACAAACGGGTTGAAATCGCCTGAAACGCGCAGAATCTTGAACCGCCAAGAACGCCATAAGACGCCAATGTATTTGTATTGAATTTTCCCTTGGCGTCTTATGGCGTCTTGGCGGTTTGTTCTCGATTGAATGACGTGATCGGGTGTTCCAGACGCTTTCAGCCTGCCAGGCATCCTGGCGACCCTGGATGCGCTCAGCGCCTCGCCGCGAAGACGCGGGTCGAGGAGAGGCACGGCCAGGACGCCTGGAGACGGAGAGAGAGGTCTTCTCCGACGACGCCGAGAGAGACCTCGTGTCCTTCGTGGCGAGGCGCAGGCGGCGATTCGGTCGCGCGCCGCGCGACCAGGCCGGCGCCACCACCAGGCGCGCAATACCCGCACGTCCCGACCGAAAGCTAAGGTACCACCCGATGCGCAGTCCACGCTATACATGCGCTGGCCATGCGCTGGACACCTGGGAAACGCAGTGAAAACCTCCGAGACCTCCGCGGCGCATCCGGCGGAGCGAAGCTCGGTGTGGGCGGGACGGTGATCCTGCTCGTGCTCTCGCTGGTCTTCGGGAAGGATCTCCTGTCGGGGCTCGGTCAGGGCTCCGCGATCCCCGGCGCGCAGAGCGGGCGATCGAGCTCGCCCGAAGAGGAGCGGCTCGTCGATTTCGTCTCCTTCGTCCTCGATGACACCGAGGCCGTGTGGACGCAGGTGTTCAGCCGGACGGGGCAGCGCTATCCGGCGCCCGTGTTGACGGTGTTCACCGACTCCGTGCGGTCGGGCTGCGGAGTCGGCGAGTCGGCGATGGGCCCGTTCTACTGCCCGGCGGACCGGACGGCGTACATCGACCTCGGCTTCTACCGTGAGCTCAAGGCGCGGTTCGGCGCGCCGGGCGACTTCGCCCAGGCGTACGTGCTCGCCCACGAGATCGGCCACCACGTGCAGAACGTGCTCGGGACCGAGCGCCGCCTGCGCCAGCTGCAGGCCGCGCGCCCGGGCGAGAAGAACGCGCTCTCCGTGAAGATGGAGCTCCAGGCGGACTGCTTCGCCGGCGTGTGGGCCCACTCCACGCAGAAGCGCGACCTGCTCGAGGCGGGCGACGTCGAGGAGGCCCTCCGGGCCGCGTCCGCGATCGGCGACGACCGGCTGCAGAAGGCCGCGACCGGCAGGGTCAACCCGGAGACGTGGACGCACGGCTCGTCGGCGCAGCGGGTCGCCTGGTTCAAGCGCGGCATGCAGGGCGGCCGCGTCGAGGACTGCGACACGTTCGCCGAAGGTTCGCCCTGAACAGGCGCCGTCCGCCCGCGCGCGGGAAGGCGAGGGGAGCGCAGATCACACGAGCGGCGGCTCGCGACAGCTCCGCGCGACGGTGTACGCTGCTCGCCCGCCGATGGTCTCGCCGCACGGTGCCCCTCGCTCCCCGACGCAAGGCCGCCTCCGCCCTCGTGCGCGTCCCCTCCGCCCTCGCGCGCTCGCGGAGGCGCCGTGAGCTCGCGCGAGGCGCCTGACTCCTGGACCGCCGCGCCACGATCGATCGCGGAGGTCATCGAGGACAGCCTCCCCCAGATCGAGGTGCGCCTGCGCCCGCGCGCCATCGCCACGGTCGTCGCGCGCGTCACGGCCGACCTGGGCGACGAGGAGCACCCGAGGCCCGCGCTGCTCGCCGCGCTCGCCCGGTGCGCCGACGGCGCGGCCGCCGAGGTCGACCGGCTGCGCAGCGCCGAGTCCGCGCTCGTGCTGGCCTACCAGTCGGCCGCCACCCCCGCCGAGCGGCGCGAGCTCCTCGCCCGGCAGCTCCGCGTCTGGGCGCGAGAGCGCGAGCAGCGCGAGAGCCGCGGCGCCGCCTCCCTGCTCGGCTGGGTCGCCGCGCGCGTCGAGCAGGCCGGAGACCTGTCGGCGCTCGGCCGCAACCTCGACCTCGAGGCGGCCCAGGAGCGCTTCGCCACCGCCATCGCCGACCGCCTCGACGAGATCGAGGTCGCTTACCACGCCCTCACCCACCTCGCGAAGCACCTCGACGACCCGTCCGACGCGGTGCACGTCGCCCGCGACGGCGGCGTCCTCCGGCTCGCCATGGCGCACGCCGAGCCGAGCCGCCCCGCGCCCGTCCGCCGGGCCGCGCTGCTCGCCGCCGTCGCCCTCCTGCACCGCCTCCCGGCGCGCGAGCGCCTCGGCCACCTCGGGCTCGACGCGGCCCGCTCCGTGCTGGCGTGGTCGCGCGGGGTCAACGCGTCCCGCTGGGTGCAGATCGCCGCCCTCGAGATCGGTGTCCTCCTGTTCCCCGACGAGGCGTTCTCCCTGCTGGCCGAGCGCCTCCGCGCGCGCGACGCCGCCGACAAGGACGGCCCCATCCTCCGCCGCAACGCCCTGCGCCTCCTCGGCGCGGCGGCGCGTCCGTCCGCCTCGGTGATCCCGCTCGACCGCGCGGCGCGCCTCGCCGGCGCCCCGCGGGACCCGCGCCGCAGGGACGGCGCGCAGGCCAGCCGCGCCAGCCGGTCGAGCATCGCGCCGGACGACGCCGCCGCCTCCGGAGGCGCCCTCGAGGGCGAAGGGCCGCCCGACACGCCCGCGCCCGACTCGGCGCCCCGGCTCAGCGCCGATCCCGCGGCCGGCGCGCCGCCCGCCCGCGTGGCGCCCGCGAGCGCGGACCCGCTCGCCATCGCGCTGCTCGCCCGGGACGATCCGAGCGAGCACGTCCGGCAGGAGCTCGTGCGCCAGCTCGTCGAGCTCGGCGGCGCGGAGGCCCTGACGGCGCTCGTCGAGCTCGCCGAGGGGGACGGGTCGCCTCGCGTCCGCGGGTACGCGCTGCGGGAGCTCTCGCGGCACGCGACCGACCACGCGGACGCCGCCCCGTTCGCCGAGCGCGCCGTCCGGTTCGCCCTCGCGAAGCCAGGCCCGCCGCTCGCCTCCCGCGCGGCCCTCGAGGCGGTGCGCACGCTCTGCGCCGGGCCCTACGCCCCGCTGTCTCCGGGGACCTTCGTCGAGCTGCTCGCCGAGTTCGCGAGCCGCCCGGCGATCTCGCCGGACCTGTCGGACGATGCCGCCGCCACGCTGCGGCTGCTCGACGTCGAGAGCCGCCCGGTCGCCGAGCACATCCGCCAGACGCTCCTCGCCGCGGCGTCGGAGCTGCTGGAGGGCGAGAGCGCGCCGGTCGAGCTCCCGGCCGACGCCGAGCCCAGGGACGTCGAGCGCGCGCTCGTCGTCGCGTCGCGCGGCGACATGACGTACACGCTGCGGCGCCGCGGCCGGGGACGGTACCTGCTCACGCGCGGCGAGCCGCGCGGCTTCCGCCTCTGGCGGCTCATCCACGAGATGCGCACGCCGATGCCGGACAAGCGCAAGGGGTGGATCCACACGAACGGCCGCCTGTTCGCGGGCGAGCTCGTCGCGCCGCCGGTCGGCATGGCGGAGGTCACGCCGACGCGCGTGCCGGGCGAGCGCCACGTCTACCCGCCCGTCGGCGGCTGGGGGCCGTTCGTCCCCCGCATCGACGACCTGCTCGCCGCCGCCAGCCTGACCCAGCGCGAGATCCGCCTCATCACGGCGCGCGGCACGGTCACGGTGCGCGGCCCGGCCAAGCTCGCGCACCGGCTGCGCGCCCGCGCCCTGCTCACGCTGCGCTACGACCGCTACGCCCAGGCCCGCATGCGCGCGCTCGTGGCGCAGGAGCCGGCCGAGCAGAAGAAGTTCACGCTGATGACGGGCGAGCTCGGCTTCACGGTCGCGCTCGGCGACACCGGGGGCGAGGTCGAGGGCCGCCCGTACGCGATCGAGCCGCACCTGCCGGGCAAGTACCTCGCGGTCGCGCTGGCGCCTTTGCTCCAGAGCGGCCGCGACTGGCTGGCCGGCCCGTCGGTGCCGGTCTGGATCGACGGCTTCTTCTCGTACCTCGTCTCGCCGGCGGGCAACGTCCCGACGCAGCTCGCGTGGATCGTGTTCCTCGTCCTCGCGTACATGGTGCTGCGGGCCGCGTGGATCGCGGCGCAGATCGAGCGCGCCCGCCGGGGCATCCCGCTCACGATCGGCGGCTGGGGGACGCGCGGCAAGAGCGGCTCGGAGCGGCTCAAGGCCGCGCTGTTCCACGCGCTCCGCTACGACGTCGTCGTGAAGACGACCGGCTGCGAGGCGATGTTCATCCACGCCATGCGCGACCTGCCGGCGCAGGAGATCTTCATCTACCGCCCGTACGACAAGGCCACGATCTGGGAGCAGCGGAACATCCTCACGGCCGGGCGGAACCTCCGCGCCCAGGTGTTCCTGTGGGAGTGCATGGCGCTCCAGCCGCTCTTCGTGGACACGCTCTGCTCCGAGTGGATGCGCGACGAGATCACGACGCTGACGAACGCCTACCCGGATCACGAGGACATCCAGGGCCCCGGGGGCGAGGACGTCGCCCGGGTGATCGCGCGCTTCATGCCCACGGACGGGCTGTCGTTCACGACGGAGGAGCAGATGCTCCCGCTGCTCAAGGACCAGGCGCAGCGCAAGGGGACGAACCTCGTCGCGATCCCGCCGATCGACGCGGACCTCCTGCCGGTCGACCTCCTGGATCGGCTCCCGTACCAGGAGCACCCGCGCAACGTGGCGCTGGTGCTGGCGCTCGCGGACCATTTCGGCGTCGACCGCGAGTTCGCGCTGGTCGAGATCGCGGATCACGTGATCCTCGATCTCGGCGTCCTGAAGACGTACCCGACGGTGCAGTACCGGGGGCGGAAGCTGACGTTCTCGAACGGGATGAGCGCGAACGAGCGCGCCGGCTTCATGTCGAACTGGACGCGGCTCGCGTTCGACAAGCACGACATGGACGCGACGCCCGGCAAGGCGACGGTGATGGTGGTGAACAACCGCGCGGACCGGGTCGCGCGGTCGCGCGTTTTCGCGCAGATCATCGTGGAGGACATCGGGGTCGATCACGTGGTGCTGATCAACTCGAACCTCGGCGGGATGATGCAGTTCATCACGGAGGGGCTCGACGCGCGGCTCCGGGACATGGTGATCACGGGCGACGGGGGCAAGGAGCGCGCGCTCGAGCGCTTCGACGAGCAGATGAAGAAGGTGGGCGTCCCGGCGCGGGCGGGCGCCTTCGAGGAGGATCTCACCCGGATGCTGCGCGCGCTGCCGGCGATCGACGAGGCGGCGGCGGCGGCGATCGTGGGCGGCCCCGGGGTTCTGGGGAAGAAGGGGGAGCCCGAGGCGATCGAGGCGGCGGTGAAGCAGGCGCTGGAGGCGCACGCGCCGCCGGCGGGCGAGGACGACATCCGCCCGGACATCGTCCACCACGCGGCGCGGCTGTCGCGCCGCCTCGCCCGCCGCGACAAGGCGCGCGCGGAGGTGGAGGCGGCGCTGTCGCGGGGCGCGGACGCCGAGGCCAACCAGGCGTTCCGCGCGGCGTTCCGCGAGCTGTGCCTCGAGCGCATCGCGGTCCTGTGGAACGCCGACGCGAAGGGGGACAAGGTGATCGACTTCATCACGCGCGAGATCCCGCCGGGGTTCGACGCGCGGCTGATGGGGTCGCAGAACATCAAGGGGACCGGGCTCGACTTCGTCTACCGGTGGCTCTCGATGGATCGCGTGAGGACCGCGATCGAGCGGATGCAGAGCAACGCGTCGGCGCGGCGCGAGGTGCTGACGTTCTTCCTGTCGTACTCGGATTTCGGCCTGATCGATCTGCGCGAGGCGCTCGCCGCGACGCGCGCGGCGAAGGAGCAGGGCGGCGCCGGGTGGGCGGAGCACGCGAACCTGATCGACGGGGCGATCCGCAGGCTCGAGGCGCTCGACAAGGAGAAGACGGCGGCGCTCGTGGTGACGGGCAAGACGGGGGTCGGGACGAAGGTGCTGCTCCGGGTAGAGCAGTTCGTCGATCACATGGACTCGGTGCGCCGGACGCGGTGGGCGAAGATCGTGATGGACGATCTGTTCGCGATGCGCATCGGCCACGGCCAGGCCGCGCTGCTGCTGCGGGAGATCGTGGGGCGGCAGAAGGGCGGCTGGCTGGCGAAGGATCTCGCCAAGTGGGTGGAGAAGCGCAGGGCGTGGCTGGAGAGCCGCCGGAAGAAGCAGCCGAAGAAGGCCGAGCCGGCCGCGCCGCCGGGGGCGGCGGCGGAATCAGGGTAGGGGGCGTAGGGGGAGCAGGGGAGGGCGCGCCGGGGGGCGCGTTGCGGGCGGCAGGCGGGGTGCCTCGCCCCCGAGGGGCGGATGCCCTAAGCTGTCCGTGAGATGGGACATGCTGCCAGGCGCACCGGCCTCTCGCCCGCGGAATACCTCGCGTTCGAGCGGGCTTCCGAGCAGAAGCACGAGTACGCGAACGGAGCGATCTTCGCGATGTCGGGCTGCACCCGGGCGCACAGCCTGCTGGCCGGGAACATCCAGCGCGAGCTCGGCAATGCGCTGATCGAGCGCGCCTGCGAGGTCCACACCTCCGACATGCGCGTCAAGATCACGCCCACGGGGCGCTATGTGTATCCCGACGCCTCCGTCGTCTGTGGCGATCCCGTGTTCGAGGACGCGGAGATCGACACGCTCCTCAACCCGAACGTCATCGTCGAGGTGCTCTCCGACTCGTCCGAGGCCTACGATCGCGGCGACAAGTTCGCGCAGTACCGGAGCGTCCCCTCGATCGCGGAGTATGTGCTCGTCGCCCAGAAGGAGGTGCGCATCGAGCACTTCCAGCGGCAGCCGGACGGCCGGTGGCTGCTGTCCATCTTGGGCCCCGGCACGCAGCTCGAGCTCGAGTCGGTCGGCGTCGTCATCGACGTCGATCGCGTTTATCTCAAGGTGCCGCTCGCGCCTTCCGCGAGCGATTGAGCGGTGTGCCTCGAGAGGCGCCGGGCGCATTCTCGCTCTCCGCGAGGCGCTCGCCGTGGTGCGCGCGGCCAAGGAGCAGGGCGGCGCCGTGAGGTGGAAGCGTGCTATCCTCGCAAGCCGTGATGGCTGGCGCCGCCGTTGCTCGGGACAGCTCGGACCGCCTCAGCGATGAGGCCTGGCTGGAGCTCGCCGAGGACGAGCCGGGCGAGCTCGTCGGTGGCGTGCTCGTGGAGGAAGAGGCGCCGGACTGGATCCACGAGACTTCCGTCATGTGGCTCATCCGGGTGCTCGGCGCGTGGGCGGCGGCCCGGGGAGGCTTCGTGGCCGGCTCGGAGCTCAAGTACCTCCTCCGCAAGGGCAGCGGGCGCAAGCCGGACGTCTCCATGGTGCTGCCCGGGCAGAGGCCCCCGCCGCGGCGCGGACCCATGCGGCGCCCACCGGACGTGATGATCGAGGTGGTCTCGCCGCGGCCGCGCGATGTCCACCGCGACCGCATCGAGAAGCTGCGCGAGTATGCGGCGTTCGGCGTGCGCTGGTACTGGCTGCTCGATCCGGCGACGAGGATGCTGGAGATCTACGAGCTCGGGCCGGACGGGCGCTACGTGTGGGCGCAGGGAGCCGCGGGCGGGCGCGTCGAGGCAGTGCCAGGGTGCGACGGGCTGGTCGTCGACCTGGACGAGCTCTGGGGCGAGCTCGACCGGCTGGGGGACGAGGAGCCGGCCGAGTAACCTTCTCCTCCTCAGCCACCGGCCGGGTCGTTCCACGAACCAGGGACGAGCTCGGGCGGAATATCGACTCGACGGGCAGCCATCGCTGAACAATGCGGTCCTTGCCGTCGTCTGGCGGCAGGCCGAGCAGCTGCCACGCAGCGCGCGGAGAGGTCAGCCGCCGGGCTCGATGCGGGAGAGGATCCCCTCCAGCGCCTCGACGGCGCGCATCGGGAGCCGCACCGAAACGGCGGTGGAGATCGCGGTGAGCGCCGGGTTGATCTCGATGGTCGGAACCCCGGAGTGCGCGGCCTCCAGGACCGGCCTCGTGATGTAGGGGAACAGGCTCGACGTTCCGATCGAGACGACCACGTCGAAGCCCCGCGCGAGCTCCCGCCGGAGGATCTCGACCTTCTCCAGCGGGAGCATCTCCCCGAAGAGGACGACATCGGGCCTGAGCACGGCGGCGCACGCCGGGCAGCGCGGGCACGGGGCGAGCTCCGCGTAATCGTCGACGTGCGCCTCGTACGGGCAGCGCGTGCAGAGGATGCGGTGGAGATCTCCGTGGATGTCGATGACGTTCGTGGAGCCGGCGCCACGGTGGAACCCGTCGACGTTCTGGGTGAGCACCCAGCAGCGCTCGAGGCGGCGCTCGATCCGGGCGATCGCCGCGTGCGCTGCGTTGAGCCGCGCGCCGCGGCACGCGCGCTCGATCTGGTGGACGTACTTCCACGTGACCTCGGGGCGCCGCTGGAACATCTCGCCCGAGAGCGCCTCCTCGATGGCGAGCCCCTCGTCGGTCGCCTTGTCGCTGTAGAGCCCTCCGATCCCGCGGTAGGTGGGGATGCCAGAGGCCGCGGAGACCCCCGCGCCGGTGATGAAGAGGGCTGAGCGGGCCGAGGCCAGGAGCGCGCTTGCTCGTTCGATCGACATCGCGCGGGCAGTTTACCCGCGTCGCCCGGGCTCGCGCCTGCGAATGGTCAGGGGCGCGAGCACGAGCTGCGCAAGCGCGGGCGCAGGGCCGGCGGTGGTGCGGCACCGGCCTCCGGGCCCGCGGCCCGTTGCGCCGGCGCGCCCGCGTTCGCCGCGGACCCGGCCAGCCCGGGCGCGTCTACAGGCTCTTCCCGTCGACTTTCATGGTCTTGAGCGCGTCGATATCGACGTCGTCGAGACATCGGACGTTGATGGCGCACATCTCCTGTCCGTTGGGACCGACTCCCCGCGCGAACGACTCGATGCCGCAGACCGAGCAGAACACATGGTGAATGACCTTCTTGTTGAACTGGTAGTCCGTGAGAACGTCGCCACCCTCCTTCAGCGTGAGCTGGTCCACCGGCGCGAAGGCCAGCATCGCGCCCAGCTTCGAACAGCGCGAGCAGTTGCACATGACCACGGGATTGCTCAGGTCCACCTTGACCTCGTAGCGAACCTTCCCGCAGTGACAGCCACCTGTATAGGTCTTGAGCTCCGTCATGCGCGCATGGTGCCACAAGGATCTGGCTGCGTGACGCAAAAACGCGATGTGTCCGCCGGTCTCGGCCGCGCTGCATTGCATCCTGTCGGAAACTTTTCTCGACTCAGGTGGTCTAACGACGCCCTTCCTCGACGAGGGGCTGTGCCCCGCCTACTGCTCCTCGTAGTTCCACGTCAGCCCGCCATCGACGAAGTACGTCGAGCCGGTCACGTAATCGGCGTCCGCCGAGGCGAGGAACACGGCGAGCCCGGCCACGTCCTCTGGCTTTCCCAGGCGGCCCAGCGGGATCTGGTCGAGCAGCGTGCTCAGCTTCTCGCGATCCTTGAGCAGAGCGGCGTTGATCGCCGTCTCGATCGCGCCCGGCGCGATGGCGTTCACGGTGATCCCGGTGCCGCGCAGCTCCACGGCGAGCGTGCGCGTGAGCATGCGGACGCCGCCCTTGCTGGCGCAGTACGACGCGAAGTGGGGAAACGGAAGATCCTCGTGGACCGAGCTGATGTTGATGATCTTGCCGGGGCGCCCCGACTCGCGCAGGTGACGGACCATCGCCTGGCTCCCGAAGAACATCGCTTTGAGGTTGGTGTTCATGACCGCATCGTAGTCCTCCTCGGTCACCTCCCAGAACGGCGCCCGCTTCTCCAGCCCGGCATTGTTGACAAGCACGTCCAGCCGGCCGAAGCGCGCTACGGCCTCCTGGATGAGCCCTTGCACGCTCTGGACGGAGGCGACGTCGACGGCGAACAGATGACCTCGCCTCCCAGCGGCCTCGACCTCGGCGAGGGCCTCCTCGGCGCCCTCCTTGCTCTTGTGGTACGTGAGCGCCACGTCGGCGCCTTCCCGGGCGAACCGGACAGCGATGCTGCGGCCAATGCCCCGGCTGCTCCCTGTGACCAGCGCGATCTTGCCTTGCAGTCTCATGGAACCTCCTGTCTTCACGAGCATTGTGCCCGCCGCGCCCCGCGGGGATCGCCAGGAGATAGAATACAGCGCATGCGCATCGCCTCCCTGCTGCCGTCCGCGACCGAGATCGTCTGCGCGCTGGGCGCGCAGAGCGAGCTCGTCGGTGTCTCTCACGAGTGCGACTTCCCCGAGGGGCTGACCGGCCTCCCGGTGCTCACGCGCCCGCGGCTCAGGCCGGCGCGCTCCAGCCGGGAGATCGACGCCGCGGTCCGCGACGTCCTCCGGGACGCGCTCGCGGTCTACGACATCGATCTGGACGCCCTCCGGGAGGCGCGGCCGGACGTGATCGTGACGCAGGACCTCTGCGACGTCTGCGCGGTCTCGTTCGATGACGTCCGCGCGGCCGTCGCCCGCCTTGCGCGGCGGGACGTGCGCATCATCAACCTGCGCCCGACGCGGCTCGACGATATCTGGGCCGACATTCGCCGCGTCGCCGAGGGGATCGGCCGCGCGGCAGGCGGCGAGGCGCTCGTCGAGCGGCTGCGCGCGCGCGTCGCCGCCGTCGCCGCGCGCGCGGCCGCGGCGCCGGGCAGGCCGCGCGTGCTCGCGGTCGAGTGGATCGAGCCTGTCATGATCGGCGGCACGTGGATGCCGGAGCTCATCACCCTCGCGGGCGGGGAACCCCTCGTGACGCGACCCGGCGAGCACGCGCCCACGCTCTCACCGGCCGCGCTCGCCGCGCTCGATCCCGACGTGGTGATGATCAAGCCGTGCGGCTTCACCCTCGAGCGCACGCTCGATGAGCTCGATCTCCTCCCCCGTGTGCTGCCCTGGGCGACGTATCGGGCCGTGGCGCAAGGTCGCGTGTACATCGCTGACGGCAACGCCTTCTTCAATCGCCCTGGTCCCCGCATCGTGGAGTCGCTCGAGATCCTCGCGGCCTGCGCTCACCCGGCCCTGTTTGCCGACGCGCGCCGCGCGCATGCCCGGTCGGTGGCGCGGATCGACGCGGAGCTCCGGCGGCACGCCTTCGACGACGGATGACCCCGGCGCTCGACGCCTGCGGCTGTTCTATCGTGTGGCCCGACCGGCCGCCCTGGACACCGGCGGGCGCGCCGCCTGCCGCGCCGAGTCGAGCTCCTTGCGGAGCGCCGCGAGCTCACGCTCGAGGGCGGCGATCTGCTTCTGCTGCATCTGGATCGCTGCCACGGCCATGCTCGTGTACCCATACAGGTCGACGTGGTCGCCGTCGCTCGCGACCGCCGGGCTCGCCGGATTGTCGTCGATGATGAACCCGAGTCGCTCGCGGCCGTGCCCGCCCTCGTGGTTGTAACGCCAGGTTGCGAGCGGCGTGGCGACGAGCTCGTCGCGCACGCGCGCGAGCTCGGTCTCCTGCAGGTACCGGATATCGTGCTTGTACCGGGCGCGGGATCTGGGGCAGCCCTCCGGCTGCTGCCTCGGATCGTCGCTCGTGCAGAGCAGCTGGGCGTTGCAGTCGTTCGCGGGATCGCATGTCGCGTCCGGTGCGGCGCACGGCTCCCCCTCCTTCTCGTCGGTGCATGGCTTCACCCCGTCGCGGGGCCGGTGCCCGCTGCATACCGGATCGCCGCACGTGAGATACCATCTCAGCTCCTCCGCCCCGCCGCCTGCGCCAGCGCCTGCGCCGCCGGCGCCATCCCCCGCGCCGCCGCTGCCGGCGCCCGCGCCGCCGGTGCCAGCGCCCGCGCCGCCGCTGCCGGCGCCCGCGCCGCCGCTGCCCGCGTTCGCTCCGCCGGTGCCGGAGCTCGCTCCGCCGTTTCCGCTGTCCCCTCCGCCCGAATTGCAGCCTGCCGCTGCGGCGAACGCGAGCGCGCAGAGGAGCGCCATCGTCCCTGTACCGTGAATGCGCATGAGAGACCTCCTTGGAACGACTGTCCCTGACCGACCAGGGCAGCATGTCGAACAAGGGCAGGAGGCGGCAAGAACCGTGCGCTGTCGGCCGTCTCCGCTTTTGCGACGCGGGTGCTCGCTCCTCGGGTATCCTGGGCGGCATGTCTCCACGTCCCGCGCTGGCGTCTTTCGCCCTCGTGACGGGCATCGTGCTGCTCCTGGGCGGCGCCGCGCTCGCCGGGCCGGCGCGAGGCCCAGACTCAGTGTTTGCCGAGGCGCCTCACCTCTTGCCCTGCGAGCAGCAAGGACAGGCATCTTGATCTCGGCGCGACCGAAGCGGCGGTAGAGCCTGCGTGTCGATCTCGGGCTCGGAAGGAAGGCTTACCGTAGCGTGCCGCTCTTCCGCAGCCGCCGCAACGCGAGGAGGGCGAGCGGCGAGGCGAGCGCCAGCAGCCGCCACGGAGACCCGCCGCGGAGGTCGCCGGCGTCGATGGCGCAACCGCCGCTGTCCGCTCCTCCCTCGTCCGGCGCGCCGCCGCCCGCGGAGCCCGCGGAGGCAACGGCGCCGCCGGCGCTTCCCGCGCTTCCCGCGCTGCCAGCGCTCACGGCCGTGCCGGCGCCGGTCCCGCTGCTGCACGTGCCGCTCGGGCAGCCCTCGCCGGGCGCGCAGAGGCCTGGGTCCTCGTCGACCTCGCCGTCGCAGTCGTCGTCGAGCGCGTTGCACACCTCGGCGCTCGGTTCGCCGGGCGTGCATGACCCGGGCGTGCACGCGGTCGCTTCCCGCGCGCACATCCCGACGCCGCACACCTCGCGCACGCCCTCGTCGATGCGGCCATCGCAGTCGTCGTCGGCGAGATTGCATGTCTCGGTCGCGTCCGGGTGGACGTCAGGGGCCCTGTCGTTGCAGTCGTTGGAGCTCGGCGCGTACCCCTCGGGGGGGCACTTCGCCGTGACCGTCGCGCCGAAGAACGAGCCGTAGCCGTCGCCGTCGGCGTCTTCATACTGCGTGGTGACCTCGAGCTCCTCGTCGATCTCTCCATCGCAGTCGTCGTCGATCTCGTTGCAGGCCTCATCCTGATCGGGATGGATGTTGACGCTGTAGTCGTCGCAATCGCCGCCGCGGTCGGCGTGATCGGCCGGCCGGGTGCAATCGACCCTGGGCACGCTGGAGTCGCCGTAGCCGTCGCCGTCGCGATCGAGGTAATACGTCGTCCCGGTGCACCCGTAGGCAAACGCGGTGTCGGCGGACGAAGCGCCGTCTCCGCGCGGGCCGTTGTCGCCGTTGGCCGCGAGGGCCCACACCTGGACGACGACCCCGCCCGGCGCGCCCGGCGCGATCCACTGCGCGTCGAAGCGGACGACCCCGCCGCTCGCCCGCTTCGGCGCGTCGTGGACGAGCTGGTGCTCGTCGATGAGCTTGGTGCCTTGACCGTTGATGGGGGAGAGCCGACCTGTTTCGGTCAGGAGATAGATGCCCCCGGCGTTGATGTTGGCAGAACGGATCTGCACCTGCAGAGTCACCGTCTCGCCGGCCGCCGGGTTCTTGGGGCTATAGTCGATGGTGATGTCCGGCACCGTGCCGCCGGTGTGGCAGCCGTTGCACCCCTCCACCGCAAGCCCGTTGCGGCGGGCGTGGGCCTGCGGCGCAGCCAGGGTGGTCAAAAGGGCCAAGCTCACCGGGAGGACCGGTGAAATAAGCGATGTACTTCGCATGCGCCTCGCCGCGCAGCCCAGGCTCGCGAGCTCCGCGCGCTCCGCTGCGACGCTCAGGGATAGCTGCCCTCGCCGGGTGCGACAAGTGCATTTGTGCGGAGTGTAAACTTGCGCCGTGACCATCCAGAGATGCTGTTTTCGACGTTTCTCGGACGGCGGTTGTCGCGACGTGCATTGCCGCTCGCTGCGACGCGTTATCCGGATTCGAGCCGAACGTGCTGCGGCCTTGTCACATCGCAGACGACACCGTGGTACTTGAGGAGCCCTTCGTCGAGCGTCACGACGGTCGCATCCGCGCGGCGGGCGGCCCACAGATACACGAGGTCGGTCGCGTTGGCGAAGGGCCTGCGGCCGCGCATGCGCCTCGTCAGCTGGTCGAGGAACTCCGTGATGGCGCCCGCGTCCACCGGCGCGACCAGCTCGATCGCGAGGCCTCCCAGCGGGCTCGCGGCCGCGGGCGCGGCCCGCCGCGACGCCGCGAGCCGCTGCTCGGCGACGTACACCTCCAGCCATAGCTCGGGCGGCGCGAGCACGCGCGCCGCGCCCGCGGCCACGGCGGCGCGGGCGCGCTCGAGAAACCCGAGCGCGTCCGCGTGCCCGGGCTCTCTGGGCTTCATCGAGGCGATGGCGACGGAGCTATCGAGAACGATCTGCATGAAGCCTCCTCGAGACGGACGCACCATCGCGCCGCTCCAGATCTGCCCGGCCGTCCGGGTGGTCTGGTGACATCGAGACCCGGTATCCAGGGCCGCGGCCGGATGGAAGGTCCACCGGCAGCATGGGCCGAGGCCGCGTGGAGGGTACAGGGCGATGGCACATGCTGGCACGGCGGTGCTCTCCCGGCGGCCGGAGACACGGTTGTTCGCCCGGTACATGCCTTGCTTGTCGCCGTCCATGCGAAACTTCCTGCTTCGAATCCTGGTCGCATCCCAGTGGGGCGCGAGCCTTGCGCTGGTGTCGGGCTGCGGCACGCACATCGAGTCCGGCGCCAGCTCGAGCTCGCCTGGAGGCGCGACGTCGGGGCCGAGCTCCGGCTCGAGCTCGCCTGAAGGCGCGACATCCAGCTCGAGCTCGACGGCAGGCGCGACATCGGGGGCCGGAGGAGGCGGCGAGGTCGATCCTCCTGACGCCTCGGCGCCGCTCGATCCCTATCCGGATCCGACCTGCGTCGGGCCATTTCATGACGGCGGCTATTACGGCCAGTGTTGCTACGAGGTGCACTGCACGGCGCCGGTTGGCGGCGCCTGCCCTGCGTCCTCCGAGGCCGCGCCGCACCTCGACGACCTGCCGCCCGGCTCGGGGACGTGTACGTGCAGCGCCGAGGGCGAGGGCGCGGCCGGGTGGATCCAGGGCCCCTACGCGAACCGGACGGCGTCGGATCCGGCGCGCTGCTGCTACCTCGTCGGTTCCATCTCCTGTGAAGGGCGCCCCCTCCTGGTCCGGGGCGAGGCCCGCGTCGCGCCGCTCTCGCGCGCTCCGAGCGCGTGGTCGCAGACCGACTTGCGGCGCTTCGAGCGCGCGCTCGCCGACACCGACCTGAGCGCGCTCGCGCCCGCGGCGCGCCGTGAGCTCGCCCGGCGCTGGGCCGAGCGTGGCCAGAACGAGCACGCCTCGGTCGCCTCCTTCGGCCGCTTCGCGCTCGCGCTGATGGCGCAGGGCGCGCCTCCCCAGCTGCTCGAAGCGGCGCACCGCGCGGCGCTCGACGAGGTGCGGCACGCGCGCGTCGCGCTCGCGATCGCCTCGGCGTACGCGGGGGAGCCGGTGGGCGTGGGCCCGCTGCCCCTGCACGGCGCGCTCGACGACCTCGGCTCGCTCGAGGCCCTCACCCTGGCGACCGTCGTGGAGGGCTGCGTCGGAGAGACCCTCTCGGCCATCGAGGCGGAGGTCGCCGCGCAGGCGGCAGAGCCGCCGGCGGTGCGCATGGCGCTCCAGGCGATCGCGCGCGACGAGGCCCGCCACGCGGAGCTCGCCTGGGCGTTCGTCCGCTGGGCCGTCACGACGGGCGGCGCGCGCCTTCGAGAGCGCGTCGCCGCGGCCTTCGCGCGCGCGCTCGAGCAGGTGGGCACCGGGGCGCCGGACTTGGCCGACCGCGATCTCCCGCCCTCCCACGGGTTCCTCGCGGCCGACGAGCTCCGCCGGCTGCGGCGGCAGGCCGTGGCCGACGTGCTCCGTCCCGCCGCCGCCGCGCTCGTCGACGAGCGTGGTTCATCCGCCGGACGAGAGTTCAGCGGCGCTCGCGGGAATGCCGTGCTGCGCGGCGGCGCGACGTACCTGTCGACGTGACCTGGCGCCGGGCGAGCGCCGTCCTCGCCGGGTCCGCGCCGGCCTCGACCTCGCGGACGCCGGCGCGCTGCCGAGGCGGCGCGCCGGCGACGGCCTGGATCCTGGCGCGCAGTCAAGCCCTGGGCACGATCTTGCTTGTGCGTCGCGACGAGGTGGAACGACATGGCTACACTCTCGACGTCCGCATGGGTGCTGCATGAGCTCGGTCTGGCCGCGGGGTTCGGCGGCCCCCTCTTCGGCCGGCTGGCGTTGCGCCAGGCGGTCAAGGACATCCATTCCGAGGCCGAGCGGGGCAAGGTGCTCTCTGACGCATGGCAGCGGTACAACCTCGTCAGCGCGATCTCGCTCGGCACCGCCGCGGCCACCTGGTTCATCGGGCGGACGGTGATCTCGGGGCGATCGATCGACCGTGAGACCCGCGATCTGGTGCGCTTGAAGGACGTCCTCCTGGGCGCGACGCTCGCCACGAGCGTCGCCAGCATGCTGGGCGGACAGCAGATGCGCGAAGAGGCGCCCGACGGCGGGGTGCACCTCCTCAACGAGGGTGAAGCGCCGGCGCCTCGCCCGCCCGCGAAGGCCGCGGCGCTGCACCGGCTCCTCGGCGTCATGGGGCCGCTCAACATCGCCCTCACGGCGGGGGTGATCGGCGTGACCACGGTCCTCGCCATGAAGTCCGGTCGTTCGGCGAAGTGGAGCCTCCTCTCCCGGCTGCTGCCTTGAGCTGCGCCCTCCCGGGCGCTGTCGCCGGAGAGAGCCGGCGCGCCGCTCTGGCTGCTGCCCACTGGCGCCCACCTGGGCCGCGCCAGCGCGCGGCGTCGCGCTCGTGATACGGTGGGCCGATGAAGGTAATGACCATGTTGGTGCTCGCCCTCGTCGCCGTGGGCTGCAGCGACGAGCACGGCGAGGAGGGGTGCCCTGAGCTCTGTGAGCAAGCCGTGGAGTGCCCGGGGGACGCCATGACGGAGCAGAGCTGCCTCGCGATGTGCAGCGCCGATACGGAGGCCGCCGAGGAGGCAGGCTGCCACGACGCCCGGGAGTCGTATCTCGAGTGTCGGAGCCACGCCGAGGACCACTGCGATCCTGCGAAGTACGACGAGGAGTGCAGCATCCAGAAAGACTCGCTGAGCAGCTGCCTGGATCGCAGCTGAGCCGGGGTGCCGGCGGGCGCTCGACCGGGTGAGCGCCGCCTGCCCGGTCCGCGGCTACTCGAAGCGGTGGACCTCGCGCCCGCTCGGGAGCTCCTCCGGGATGAGCGCCTCGAGCCGCTTCGGCGTCGCGCGCGGGTCGAGCAGCGCCTCTCCCACGAAGGCGCAGAGCCAGCTGATCTCCTCCTCCGTGAGGTCGATCGGCTCCTGCAGCAGCGGGTCGACGGCGGCGAGGACCGGCGCGAGCGGGCCCATCTCACCCCGCAGATCGCGATCGAGGTGCTTGTTCGTGTACTCCGTGGCCGACGTGTAGACGTCGAGGTGGTGGCGGATGGCGCCTTCCAGCGACGTGAACGAGCCGTTGTGGAAGAACGTGGGCTGGAGGGCGACGTTGCGCAGCGGCGAGGTCCTGAACTTGTACCGATCGGCCGGATCCCCCGTGACCTGCTCCAGGCCGAAGTCCTCATCGGCGTTCGGGCCGTCGAAGACCACGTTCGAGTGCGCCGGGTCGTCGGTCGGCGCGATCTGCGGCACGCCGATCGCGTGCTGCTGGAAGTCGCTGAACATCTCGTTCGACTCCCCCGACACCGCGTGGCACCTGACGCACCCCGCCTCGCCGAAGAAGAGCAGCGCGCCGCGCTTCTGCTCCAGCGTCATCGCGTGCCGGCGGCCGCGGGCGAACCTGTCGATGGGCGCGTCGGCGAACGTGAGCGACATCTCGAACTCGGCGATGGCGGCCGCGATCATCTCGTAAGTGATGTCGTCCCCTCGCTTCACCGCCTGGAAGCTCTTGGCGAACCGCTTCCGGTACGCCTTCACGTCGTTCACGCGCTCGGTGACCTCCTCGCGCACGACATCGTGCGATGGCGGCCCCTCGTACCCGGTCATCTCGGCGACCTCGGTCGGCGGGATGAACGCCTGGGCGTTGAGCAGGTGCGGCAGGGAAGAGAGCGACGTCCCCTCCGGCGCGGTGAACGAGAACCCCCGGCTGTTGTCGAAGGGGTCGCCGGACACGGCGAAGAACCGCGAGTTCCACATCAGCGCGGGATAGAAGGCCGTGTTGATGATGGTGGGCGTGCGGCGCTGGTTGCGCGGCCCTGTGCGGTGCGGCCCGACGACGCCGTTGCTGTCGATGCCGATGGCGATCGACTGCGTGTCGGCGAAGCCCGCGGTCGGCGCGTGGCAGCCTGAGCACGAGTTGTCGTCGTTCAGGCCGAGGAGGCTGTCGAAGAAGAGGTCACGCCCGAGCTTCGCGAGCTTCTTGTCGAGCTTCCGCCCGAGCCGCGACTCCAGCGTCGACTCGATCTCTCCGGTGAACCCGTGTCGGGCGAGCACCTTGGCGAGCCGCTCATCGACGGAAGAGCCCTTGGCGCGCGCCGGTCGCGCCAGGACGAGCGTGAGGACGAGAAAGGCCGTCAGGGCGGCGAGCGCGCGCCCGAGGGATCGCAGGGTCATGGTGCCTCCAGGTCCCCCGGCGGGGGAGGCGCACATCGGGGTGCGCGCTTGAGATCAACCAGTCCTGCCCAGATCCTGACCGAGCGGCGGTGAATGGGATGATGGGAATCTAACGTCGTGAGCTTTCGATCGGCAAGGCAAATTAGACAAATATTCCATGATTCAAAGGGCTTACTACGTGTCCTTGCGTATCCATGCGTGTCCCCGCGTGCTCTTGCGTGTCCTCGCGTATCCCCGCGTGCTCTTGCGTGTCCTCGCGTATCCCCGCGTGCTCTTGCGTATACGGCGGTCCGTTCATCGCGTTATCTGCGGTTGTCGCGCCTACATTCGGCGGGCGCGCCGCGGTGCGGCGGGCGTGGCGTCGTTGTAGGTGCGTGGCCGGCGCTCCGCGTCCGTGCGGCGCCCGCGCGCAGCGCGCCTCCGAGGTCGCGTGACACTCATGCTTTGTGGGGCGCGATGGGCCGTCGTATGCTTGAGGACATGGGCCGGACAGCACCTCTGGCGGATCCGACGGCGCTCGTGGGGGGCGCGCTCACCGGCGGATATCGGATCGTCCGCGTCCTCTCCGCGCAGGGCTTCGGTGTCGTGTTCGAGGCCCGCGGCCCCTCGGGGCGCCGCGTCGCGCTCAAGGTCTTGCGGCCCGAGGTCGTCACCGAGGACACGCTGTCACGGCTCACCCGCGAGGCGAGCGTCACCGCGAAGCTCGACAACGCGCATGTCGTCCCGATCGTCGATGCCGGCCACGACCTCGAGCGCGATCTCGCCTACCTCGTGATGCCGCTGCTCGACGGGACCGACGTCGCCGCCCTGCTCGCCGAGACGGGGCCGCTCGCGCCCGAGGTCGCCGTGCGGATCGCGCTCCAGGCCGCCGCGGGGCTCTCGGCGGTGCACGCCGCGGGCCTCGTCTACCGCGACGTGCGGCCGCCGCGCATCTTCCTGGAGCACCTCGCGAGCGGAGAGATCCTCGTCCGCGTCTTCGGCTTCGGGCTCTCGAAGGGCTGTGACACGGCCACCTCCGCCCCTGGCAAGGCGGCGAGGAGCACCGGTCCTCTGCGCGACGAGTCGGGGCCGCGGGACCGCACCGCGGACGTGCGGGGTGACGTGTTCGGCCTGGCGGCGACGCTCTACGAGATGCTCTGCGGCGCCTCGCCGTGGGCCGAGCTCGACGTCACGGCGGACACGGCCGAGCTCGGCCCCGCGGACACGGCGGCGGACGCGCCGGCATCGTCTCTTGCGCATCTTGCGCAGTTCCCGTCGATCCAGGATCGCGCCCCGTGGATCGGGGCGCGCCTCGCGACAGCGCTCTCGCTCGCGCTGCACAGCGACGTGGACCGGCGCTATCCGTCGATCGAGGCGTTCGCCGAGGCGCTGCGCGCCGCGTCGGGCAGCGAGGAGCGCATCACCATCGACATGCTGAGGCCGCTCGATCCCGAGCTGCGCGAGGCCATCGCCGAGCGCGCCGGCGCCGAGACTGATCCGCTGGTCGGCCGCGAGCTCGGCGGCCGGTACGCGGTGCGCCGGCTGATCGGGCGCGGCGGGATGGGCGCCGTCTACGAGGCGGAGTCGCCCGAAGGGCGGCGGGTGGCGGCCAAGGTCATCTTCAAGAGCGCCGTCGGGCAGGACGACCACGCCGTGCGCCGCTTCATCCGCGAGGCGCGCGCGGTGACCGCGATCCAGAGCCCGCACGTGGTCAAGACGTTCGAGCTGGGCACGGATCTCACGCTCGCGACGCCGTTCATCATCATGGAGCTCCTGCACGGCGTCGACCTCGCCAAGCTCCTCAGGATGCGCGGGCCGCTGGAGCCGGAGCCCGTCGTGCGCGTGTTCATCCAGGCGGCGCGCGGGCTCGCGGCGGCGCACGCCGAGGGGATCGTGCACCGCGACATCAAGCCGGCGAACCTCTTCCTGCACGCGCCGTTCGAGGGCGCGGCCCAGAGGCCGCCGACCTCGATCGCGCCGCCGTCCACCCGGCGCGGCGCGCTCGCTTCGGGGCCGCCGTCCACCCGGCGCGGCGCGCTCGCTTCGGCGCCGCCGTCCACCCAGCGCGGCGCGCTCGCGGCGGGGCCGCCGTCGGTGCGGCGCTCGTCCGGCTCGGTCCGCCCGCCGCCCTCGGGGCGGCGCCCGTCCGGCTCCATCCGCCCGCCGTCGTCGAGCGATCGCAGGATCGTGGTCAAGGTGTGCGATTTCGGCATCGCGAAGCGCACGGGCGATGGCGTCTCGCACGAGCTCACGCGCGCCGGCGGCGTGCTCGGGTCGCCCATCTACATGTCTCCCGAGCAGGCGAAGATGGCGAAGGACGTCGATCACCGCTCCGACATCTGGAGCCTCTCGGTCTCGCTCTACCAGGCGCTCTGCGGGAGCTGCCCCTGGGATCCCGACGCCTCGCTCGCCGAGCTCCTGCTCGCGATCTGCACCGAGCGCGTGCCGCCGCTCTCCGGGGCCGCGCCGTGGGTCTCCCCGGCGCTCGCGGCCGTCGTGCACCGCGGCCTCCTGCGGGATCCCGCGGAGCGCTGGCAGAGCATGGAGGAGCTCATCGCCGCGCTCGAGCCGCACGCGGACGGCACCGGCGTCGTCACGCTGGATCAGCTGCGCGGCATCGACCCCGAGCGGCGCGCCGGCGCCACCCCGATCTCCGCGCTGCGCGAGTCCAGGCTCTCGCGATCGGCCGAGGGGGAGGAGCGATCCATCGGCGGCAGCTCCTTCACCGCGGTGAAGGAGCCTTCCGGCGCGGCACGGCGGCGCTTCGTCGGGGCGGCGGTCACGGTGGTCGCCCTCGCCGCGATCGGCGGCGGTCTCGCGCTGCGCGCCTCGACGGGCAACGAGCCGCTCGCGTCGCCCGCAGCGCCGAGCGAGCCCGCGCTGCCCGTCGCGCCCGCGCCCGCACCTGCACCTGCGCCTGCGTCCTTCACCGCCGTCGTGACGCTCCCGAAGGAGGCGACGGTGCGGGTCAACGGCGCGGCGCGTCCGGTGAGCGACGGCAAGCTCGACCTCACGGGCAAGGCCGGCGACACGTTCGAGATCGAGGTGACCCGCGGCGGCGCGACCACGAAGGAGACGGTGTTCCTGCTGAGCGACGGCACGATCCGCCCCGATCGCATCGATCTCCAGCCGCCCGCGCCGGCCTCTGCGTCGGTCGCGGCCTCCGAGCCTGCCCCGCGTCGTGACAGGAAGAGCCGCGCCCCGCGCGGCGCTCTTCCCGTGGCCGAGCCTGCCGCGCCCGCCGCCACGGGGGCGCCCGTGGCTCCGGTGGCTCCGACCGCGGTGGTGCCGGTCGACCGGTGGTGAGACCGATGCCGCGCGCCCGTCGCGCCCTGCGGCGCTGCCTGTCGGCGTGCGCGCTCGCCGTGGCGAGCGCGGCGCCTGCGCCTCCGGTCCGCGCGCAGCCCCCGCCGGCGGCGGCTGTCCCGGGCGCGCCGCCCGAGCCGCCTGCGTCGGCGCCCGCGTCGCCCGCGTCGCCCGCGTCGACGGACGAGGCGCTCGCCCGGGCCAAGGCGCTCTTTCAGGAAGGGAACGAGCTGCGCAAGATCGGCGACTTCCAGCGCGCGCTCGAGCTCTACCTGAGGTCGCGTCAGATCGTCGCGTCGGTGCCCAACACCCTCAACGCCGCGTTCTGCCTCGATCAGCTCGGGCGTTACGACGAGGCGCTCGAGCTCTACGAGGCGCTGCTCACGGAGCTCCGCGCGGAGCTCGGCGAGCCGGAGCGCCGGAGCGTCGCGTCCGCGATCGCCACGCTGCGAGCGCGGATCGGCAGCGTCGTCGTCTCGTCGAACGTCGATGGCCTGGTGCTCATCGACGGGAGGCAGCGCGGCCGGCTCCCCCTCGCCGGCCCGATCCGGCTGCTCCCCGGGGATCACACGCTCCGCGTGGTCAAGGACGGCTGGCACACGTTCGAGCGGATCGTGACCGTCGGGGTCGCCGAGACCAGGTCGGTGGACGCGAAGCTCGATCCGCTCGCCAGCACGGGCCGGCTGAAGGTCGAGGACGAGCGGCTCGTCGGCGCCGATCTCACCATCGACGGCGCGCTGATCGGCCAGCTGCCGTGGGAGGGCGCGCTCGCGCCTGGCCCGCATTTCTACTCGGTGCGCAAGGGCAATTTCGGCTCTGCGCCCCGCGAGGCGAGCGTCATCGCGGGGCAGCTCGCCGTCGCCACGGTCGAGGCGGGGCCGCTCGGCGAGGAGGTCCGCGTCGTCGCCCAGCCGCTGAGCGCGGATCTGACCATCAACGGCGTCCCGGTCGGCAAGGGGCAGTGGCGCGGGGCGCTGCCGCTCGGGCGCCACACCTTCGAGGCGCACGAGCCGGGCTACTTCGCGCGCACGCTGCGCGCGACCGTCGACAAGACGACGAGGGGCGACATCGTCCTGCCGCTCGCCATCGACGACGCGCACCCGCGCTGGGGTCGGAGGGTCGGCGTGTTCCGGCTGGAGGCGACCGGCGGCTATGCCTTCGCGTCGTCGCTCGAGAGCGACGCCGAGCGGAGCTGCGGCAGCTACAGCTGCTCGGGCGTCTCGCGCCCGTCCGGCGTCCTGGCCGGCGTGCGCGGCAGCTACGAGTTCCCGATCGGCGCCGCCATCGAGCTCACGGCCGGGTACCTGAGCCTCCACACGACGCTCGATCGCTCGCTCGACGCGACGTACGCCGCTCCGCGCGGGGGCGACGAGAGGCTCCCCATCCGCTACAGCTTCCACGACGACATCGGCATGGCCGGCGTGACGGTGATCGTCGGCGGCAGCTATCATTACGGGCTGTCGTCATGGCTCGACGTCGGCGGCGCGCTCGGGCTCGGCGTGGTGCTGGCCGAGATGAGCGACGAGGTGACCGGCACGGCGTCCGACGCGGAGAGGACCGTCAGCGTGGCCGTGCAGAACGCGGGCAGGGCCGTCCGCGCCGCCGCCCCGTTCGCGATGCCCGAGCTGAGGCTCCGGCTGAAGCTCGGGCGCTTCAGCGCCAGCGCGGGCCTCGGCGTCGGTTTCTTCCTCGTCGACGGCCCGCCGCTCGAGACGGGCAACACCTACGTGGTCGGGGCCGAGTGCGACGAGGCGCACCCCACGGTCGACTGCGCGCCGGGCAAGAAGGTCGTGTTCGAGGAGCTCGCCCACGGCACGTTCACGATGTTCTTTCCGAACGTCTCCGCGGGATACCGGTTCTGAGCGCCGCCGCGCGCGGCGCTCACCGGTTCGCCTGGTCCCTCGCGAGGCGCGCCTGCTCGCGCACGAGGTCGAAGAGGGCCGCCGCGTCGAGCAGCGACGTCGTGAGCCGGCCGAACTGGATCACGTCGCCCACCGAGACCTCCTGAGGCTCGCTCTCGGAGAGCAGCTTGCCGTTCACGCGGGTCCCGTTCTGCGAGCCGTTGTCGATGAGCACGAGCTGCCCCTGCTCATTCCGCCGGAAGTGCGCGTGCAGCTTGGACACCGAGGGGTGGCGCAGCACCACGTCGCAATTGCGCGTGCGGCCCACCGAGATCTGGTCGAGATAGGGATTGCCCTTCGCCTTGACGAGCTGGAACACCTCGCTCGCTGGGCCGGGCGGAGGCGGCGGTTTCCGGTGCGCCGCCGGCGACGCGGCGACCGTCCGGAACGCGATCTGCTGGTTGTCCGGACCAGCCTCGGACACCACGAGGAGCAGGTTCGTCACCTGGCGGACGAAGCGGTCCCGAGGCATCACACGCGCTAGCTCGATGATGTCCCCTGAGTCTTCCACGATGCGTCGAGTATAAGCCGATCCGGCGCCGCGAACCGTCCAGGGAGGCACTTTTGCCGTCGCGTCCCGCCCACGCACGGGGTCCCCGGCGCACGTGGAACCGCGATGCCGCCCGCACGTCATCGCGGCGCAGCGCGAGGCACCCCGGGCCCCCCGAGCGCATCTCGGCATGCAGCGCGCGATGCCGCGACGTCACGCGCTGCTTGTTTACCGTGTTGCAGTAATTCTCTGGCGTCGATGCGAGCTCAACGGGCAGCTTGTGCTCGAAAGCGCCGGGATCTGGCGTACCTTCCGCGCCTATGCACGCACCCGTTCGTGGACGCATCTCGGTCAACCCCCGTGGCTTCGGGTTCCTGAACATCGAGGCCTCTCCGGAGAAGGCGGGGGGGCCGGGCAGGCCGGGCTGGGCTGCCCTCGGCTCGGCGACCGCCTTCATCGCGCCGCCCGATCTGAACCCGTTCCTCGACGGCGACGTCGTCGACGCGGTGGTCGTCGAGGCGGAGCCGGGTCGCTTCAGCGCGTCGCAGCTCGCCCTCGTCCAGCGTGATCGCTCCGAGCTCTTCGGGACGGTCGTATCGCACGCGAAGCGGCCGCACCTCCGGGTCGATCGCCTCGTCTCCAACACGGACTGGCCGTTCAAGCCGGGCAGCGCCGACGACCTCCCCGAGGGCGCCGCGGTGGTCGCCACCATCGAGGGCGCGGCGGTCGTCCCGGCGCGCGTCGTCGCGTCGGGCGCCGACCTCGGCATCGAGCGGTGCCTCGCCCGCAACGGCGTGCGCGCCGTGTTCTCGGGCGAGGTCCTCGAGGCGTCGCGCGCGGCGGTGGCGGCGGTGTCGGTCGAGCGCGAGCTCGCGCGCGGCCGCCGCGACCTGCGCGACGTCATCACCGTCACGATCGACGCGCCCGTCACCACGGACATCGACGACGCCGTCTCCGTGCTGCCGGCCGGGCCCGACGGGGCGCTCCGCGTCCTCGTCTCGATCGCCGACGTGGACGCGTTCGTCCCCGAGGGCTCGCCGCTCGATCTCGAGGCCCGCGCCCGGGGCACGAGCGTCTACCTGGCTGGCCGCGTCATCCCGATGCTCCCCGACGCGATCTCCAGCGAGGCGGCGAGCCTGCTGCCGGGGGTCGATCGGCTCGCGGTCACGGTCGAGCTGCGCATCGACCCCGAGGGGGGCATCACGTCGATCGACCTGCACGAGAGCGTGATCCGCTCGCACGCCCGCCTCTCGTACGACGCCGTCGAGGAGTTCCTGACGACGGGCCGCTCCGCCGGCATCCCCGAGGCCGCCCGGCCGGTCGTGCGCTGGCTCCGCACCGCGGCCGCGCGGCTGTCGACGGTCCGCGCGGCGCGCGGCGGCGTCGAGCTCGATCGCGAGGAGGCGTACGTGACGCTGGACGCCGAGACGCGCGAGCCGACCGCCGTCTCGCCGCGCTCCGACACGGGCGCGCACCGCCTCATCGAGCGGCTGATGGTGGCGGCGAACGAGGCGGTGGCCAGCTGGCTCGTGGCGCGCGGGCTCCCCTGCGTCTTTCGTGTCCATGACGAGCCGACCGAGGAGCGCGTCCGCGCGCTCGAGCAGTTCGCGCACAACTTCGGCGTCGAGGCCGGCTTCGGCGCGCGCCTGAGCCCCCTCGGCCTCGCGGCGTTCGAGGCGCAGTACAGGGGCTCCGAGCTCGCGCCGGCCATCCGCACCGTGGTCGGCAAGGCGCTCGGCCCTGCCCGGTACACGGGCGCCGGAGGCCTGCATTTCGGCCTGGGCGCCCCGCTGTACCTGCACTTCACGTCCCCGATCCGCCGCTACGCCGACCTCGCGGTGCACCGCGTGGTCAAGCGCTATCTCCAGGGCCGCCGCGACCAGCGCGTCGAGGCCGAGGCGCTCGCGTCGCTCGCCCACCACCTGAACGCGCGCGCGCGCAGCGCCGCCAAGGCCGAGACGGAGCGGCACCGCATGCTCGTGGCGCGCCTCTTCGCCTCCCGCGTCGGCGAGGAGATCGAGGGCTACATCGTATCCATCAAGCCGTTCGGCCTCGTCGTCCAGATGGTCGAGTCCGGCGCGACGGGCACGATCGCGCTGGAGGCGCTGCCGGGCGGCCCGTATCGCATCGACGCCGCCGCCCAGGCGCTGGTCGGCGCGAGCCGTCGCTACGGCGTCGGCGAGCCGATCCGCGCCGCCATCGCGGCGACCAACGAGGAGCTCGGCCGCGTCGACCTCGTCCCTGCGGGCGCACGCGGCGCCCCGTGACCGGGGCCGCGGCTGCGGTCTACGGCGACAGGAGCACGACGAACGCGTCGGTGCCGTTCGCCTCGCGCTCGCCGAAGCCGAAGTCGATCTTCCCCTCGGCGGTGCCGGAGAGCGCGATGACCCCCGTGCTCGGCGCGATGGCCGCCGCGTTCGACTTCTGGTTGCCGGCGGCGCCGAGCACCTTCCCCCAGAGGTGGTTGCCGTCGGCGTCGAGCTTCGCCACGAAGGCGTCGAAGCCGCCGCCGCTGGGCAGCGGCCCGCCGCCGAGGTCGACCACGCCCTGGACCGAGCCGGTCACCACCACGCCGTTCTCCGCGTCCGCGACGATCGACGTGCTCTCCTGGGTGCCGTCTCCGGCGAACCACCGCGCCCACACGGGCACGCCGTCGGGGGCGATCGACGCCACGAACGCCGTCTGCACATCGTTGGCGGGGAGCGTGCCGGCCGCTCCGAAGTTGAGCGTGCCCATGTACGTCCCGGTCACGAGCACCGCGCCCGAGGGAGCGACGGCGATCCCGGTGCCTGCCTGCGACGCCGTGTCTCCATAGTCCGAGAGCCAGACGCCGTTCCCGCTGCTGTCGAGCTTCAGCACGAACAGGTTCGGCCCGAGCCCGGTGTTCTTCACCTGCCGGGGGCCGACGGTCAGGGTGCCGTTGTACCGGCCGGTGACGAGCACGCTGCCGTCGTTGCCGACGGCGACGCCGGTGGCGAACTGGTTCTTGTCGTCTCCGTAGATCCTGGTCCACAGGACGGCGCCGAGCGGATCGTACTTCCGCACGAAGACGTCGGTGCCGCCTGCGCTGGTGGCGCAGACCGGGACGGGCGGCGACGAGCAGAGCAGCGAGCCGCTGAAGTAGCCGGCGATCACGATGTTTCCGGCGGGGTCCACCGCGATCGAGCGCAGCGTCTGATCGGCCGCGTCGCCGAGCTGGCGTGCCCAGCCTTGCTCGCCCTTCTCTCCGGTCATCGTGACCACGAAGGTGTCGAGCGCGTTGACGCTGCTCAGCGTCGTGCCGCCGAACGTGAACGAGCCGTAGAACGTCCCGCCGAGCACGAGGTTGCCTTCGGGCGTCACCGCGAGCCCGTTGAGCGTCTCGGCGCCGCTGCCGCCGAACCTCGCGCTCCAGCGGTGCTGCCCGGAGGGGTCGAAGCTCGCGACGTACACGTCGGAGGTGCCGATGCTGACGAGGGCGCCCGTCTCCTTGCCGGTCAGGTTGATGGTCCCCGAGAAGGTGCCGCCGATATAGACGTTTCCCTGCGCGTCGACGCCGACGCTGGTCGCGCTCTGGGTGTTCTGATCACCGTAGACGGCGGCCCAGAGCGGCGTGCTGCAGGCGAAGCCGTCGCAGTCCTCGTCGGTGTCGTCCGTGCACGTCTCTCGTTGCGGGGTGACCTCGCCGCCGCATGGCCGCCACGACGTGCCTGAGAGATCGCACATCTGCAGCCCCACCGCGCAGAGCCCCACGCCGCTCGTCCCCTCGGGGCCGCTGTAGCACGTCTTGATCTGGCCCGGGGTACACACGCACCCTGCGTCGGGCTCGTTCGTCGCGCCGTCGCAGTCGTCGTCCACGGTGGTGCTGCAGTCCTCGGGCCTCGGGACCACGGCGCCTTCGCACTCGCCGAAGCTCTGGCCGTCTGGCTGGCACCTCCGCACGCCCGCCGCGCACACGCCGACACCCTCGGTGTCTGCCGGACCGGGATAGCAGGGTTGCACGTCGCCGGAGCTGCAGAGCGGCGGCGCGCCTCCGCTGCCGCCTCCACCGTCGCCGCCGGCGTCGGGACGTGGGCCGATCGGCACCGGGTCCGAGCACGCTCCCGAGAGCGTGAGCGCCAGCGCAGACCCGACGAGCATCGATCGAGCGCGCGGGGTTGTCCTCGTCACCATGAGGGGGCGGAGCTCCATGTTCGGCGATCTGGCTTCAGTCCTGGCGTGATTTTCTCGTCAGCTGCTTCTTCTTGGTCAAGTCGATGATGAACGTGCTCGCGGGCGGCGCGCTCGCCGGAGCGTTCGGCGCGTCCGGGCGCCTCGTCGCTGGCTCGTTCACGTTGCTCCGCGATCCTGGCTCGTTCACGTTGCTCCGCGATCCTGGCTCGTTCACGTTGCTCCGCGATCCTGGCTCGTTCACGTTGCTCCGCGCTTCGTCGGTGCTCTCCGAGGATGGGGAGAGCTGGGTCGGTCCGGCGCTCGCGCTCTGGGCCGGCAGCAGATCGTGCTGGACCGCGTCGCTCTGGGGTTCGTCGCGGAGCGCCATCCAGACCGCGAGCACGCTCACGATCATGAGCGCCACGCCGCCGAGCGCGAGCGGGATCACGAGCTTCGGCGGCAGCCTCGGCTGAGCGTGGCGCGGCGCCCACGCGGCGGCCGGCTGCTCGCCGTAGGGCGCGCTGGCGCCGTGCGGCGGCGCGGGCGCGCCGTAGGCCGAGCCGGTGGCGTGCAGCGACGAGCCGGTGTTGTGGAGCGAGGCGGGCGCGCCGTGCGGTACGCCGGCGCTGTGCCGCGGGGCCGGCGCGCCGTAGGCCGGGCCGGCGTTGTGCAGGCCGGAGCCTGTGTTGTGGAGCGAGACGGGGGCGCCGTGGGGCGCGCTGGGGCCGTGCGCCGGGGCGAGCGCGCCGTAGGCCGGGCCGGCGTTGTGCAGGCCGGAGCCCGTGTTGTGGAGCGAGACGGGCGCGCTGTGGGGCGCGCTGGGGCCGTGCGCCGGAGCGCCGTGGGGCGCGCTGGGGCCGTGCGCCGGGGCGGGCGCGCCGTAGGCCGGACCGGTGTTGTGCAGGCCCGAGCCTGTGTTGTGGAGCGAGACGGGGGCGCTGTGGGGCGCGCCGGCGCCCTGCCACGATGGGGGCGCGCCGTGCGCTCCGGCGTGGCCGGCGCCGGTGTTGTGCAGGGCCGACGGCGGTCCATTCGGAGCGCCGGGGGCGGCCTGCGCCATGCCGGGGTGGCCTCCGTGCGCCTGGGCCGCATCCATGGCGCTCCCGCGCGGAGCTCCGTGCGCCGCCATCGTGGCGGCCTCCCACGAGGACGCCCCGCTGCTGCCCGGGCCGAGCTCCGACCCGATCGCGGGCGCCGAGCCCATCTCGTTCCATCTCGCGCCCGACGGGGCCGCGGGCCGCGGCGGAGGCTCGGCCTGCGCGTCCGCCGAGGCGGCCGCCGACAGGAGCATCGGGGAGAGCGGCGGCGCGCCCGCCGACGGCACGTCGCCCGCCGCGAGGCGCGCCGACGCGTGCGGCGGCGCCGCTCCATGCAGCAGCGCGCGCACGTCGGCCTGCATCGTGCGGGCGTCCGGGTAGCGCCGGTCGCGATCGAACGCGAGCGCCCTGTCCACGACGAGGCACAGCCCGTGCGGCGTCTCCGGCGCGACGCTCGCGAGCGGCGGCGCCGCCATGGTCGCCATCTTCACGAGCAGCTCGGACTCCGTGCGCGCCTCGTGGATGCGCCGCTTCGCGATCACCCGGAACATGGTCGCGCCGACGGCGAACAGGTCCGCCCTGTGGTCGACCGAGATGCCGCGCACCTGCTCCGGGGCCATGTACGACACCGTCCCGAGCGTCGCGCCCGTGCGGGTCCGCATCGCCGTCTTCACGCCGTCGCGCATGCGCGCGATGCCGAAGTCGAGCACCTTGAGGCGCCCGGTCTTCTCGACGAAGAGGTTGTCGAGCTTGATGTCGCGGTGGATGATCCCCTGCCCGTGCGCGGCGCCGAGCACGTCGAGCAGCTCATCCATGAGCCGCAGCATCTCGCCCGGTTCGATGCTGCCGAGCCGCTGGATCCGGTCGGCGAGCGACTCGCCGTCGAGGAGCTCCATCACGAGGAACGGCGCGCCGTCCTCGGTCACGTCGATGTCGCGGATCTCGACCACGCCGGGGTGCTGGAAGCGATTGACGGCCTGCGCCTCGCGCTCGAACCGGGCGCGCAGGTCCTTCGAGCGCGCCACCTCGGGGTGGAGGATCTTGATCGCCTCGCGCCGCCCGATCTTGTGGGTCGCGGCATAGACGGCGGCCATCCCGCCGATCCCGACGAGGCGATCGATCGTCCATTTGCCCCGCAGGGTCGTTCCTACGCGCCTTTCGCAGGCCGCCCTCTCGTCGTCCATGCCCCGATCGAATGTCACAGCGTGCGGGATCGAGGTCAAGGTGAGAGCCGCGGCGGAAGCGACCTCGGCGCGCCTCTCCGCGCCGACGAGCCTACCAGCGATCCTCGCTCAATCGGGGACGGGGTGCACCCCGTCGCGCACCCAGGGATCGATGGTCCGCCGGAACGCCGCCTCGGTCCGGAGCCCCGCCAGCACGGACGCGAGCCCCCACTGCAGGCGATTCACGAACGTGAAGTCCTGCGGCATCTTCGGCACGTGGGGGATGGTGGGCATCTTCTCTCCCTCCTTGAGGGCGAGCCCCCGGATACCGCGGGTCAGGTACGCCACCGTCTCGCGCGCCTTCTCCGGGGAGCACTTCCAGGTCCCGTGCGTGCACAGCGGGACCATGAGCTCCATCGTGTAGCTCCGGTAGAGATCCCAGCTCTCGTCGGCCGGGTCGTAGCCGAGCACCTCCACGCACGCCCGGTCGAACTCCTTCCAGTCCGCGTCCATGGCGGCGCGCATGTAGCGCTTCATGCCCGCCACGAGGTCGGGCGGGAGCTGCTTCACGCAGCCGAAATCGAGGATCGTGACGCGGCCGTCCTCGTGGAAGCGGTAGTTGCCCGGGTGCGGGTCGGCGTAGAGCCAGCCGTACCGGAGCATCGAGCGGAAGGTGAAGCGCCAGATGGAGAGGCCCGCGCGGTTCTTCGCCTCCTGGCTGCCGCGCTCGCAGAACTCGGCGTAGCTCATGCCGTCGACGAACTCGAGCGTGAGGACGCGCCTCGTGGTGAGGCTGTGGTGGATGCGCGGGATAGAGACGTCCTCGTCCCCTGCGTTCATGCGGCGGAACAGGTCCGCCATCTCGGCCTCGCGCGCATAGTCGAGCTCGGACAGGAAGACCTTGCGGAGCTCGTCGACGGTCTGCCGGGCGTGCAGCTTCTTGGCGAGGGGCGCCATCATCGCCTCGAGCATCGAGACGCTCTTCAGGTCGTTCTCGATGGCCCTGTCCATGCCGGGGTACTGCACCTTCACCGCGACCCGCTCCCCCGACCTCGTCGTGGCCCGGTGCACCTGTCCGATGCTCGCCGCCGCGAACGGCTCGCGCTCCCAGGCCGCGAACACGTGCTCGGGCGGGGCGCCGAGCTCCTCGCGGATCATCTGCTCCGCGGCCTCCGGCGACAGGGGCGGCGCCTTGTCGAGCAGCTTCTTCAGCGTGGCCTGGAACTTCTCCTCGTATCCCGGCGGCGCGAGCCCGTCGATGTAGCTCGCCATCTGGCCGAACTTGAGCGGCAGGCCCTTCATCTCGCCGAGCGTCTTCAGCATCGCCTCGGCGGTCTTCTTGACCTCCTGGGCCATCCTCCGCCGCGCTTCGGCCTCCTCCTCCTCGGTCCGGGTCGCGCCGAGGACGCGCTTCGCGCCCTCGATGGCGAACGGGATCGTGCGGGGCGCGAGGCCGGCGAGGCGCGCGAGGCGCCCCAGCTTGGAGGTCGGCGGATTGTCTCGGGGTTTGTCGTCGGCCATGCGGGACTGACTCGCTAGGGTGGAAATGTCGGCGGCGGGGTCATGCGCCCGCGCGGCGCTTCGGGGCCGCGCGGATCTTCGGAACCGGCCACATGGAGACGGTGTTCCTCAGCTGCTGAGCCTGCTCGGGAGAGATATCCCCTTCCACGTGGACCCGGGCGCGCCGGTCCTCGACCACGACCCGCACCGCGCCCCGCCCGACCGGCGCCGCGCGGAGGACGTCCGTGATGTCGTCGAGCAACCGCTGCGGCATCCGGCCCCGGAGCAGCCGGACGTTGCGCCCCTCGACGCGCACGCAAAATAGCTCATTTGCGCGCAGGAGCGCCACGACGAGCGGTACGACGAGGGCGAGCAGCGCGACGGGGATCAGGAAGGACATGGGTGGCCGCCCACGACGAGAGCTCCTCCCCAGGCCCACCGCGGGCCTCGATCGTGAACCGGTGCCGGCCGTTGTCAACGAGGGAGACGCGGCCGGCTGCGCGGCTGGAGCGCGCTGCGCGGCTCGGGCGCCGGCAACCGCCGCACCGGCTGCGTGGCCGTGGCTGGAGCGCGCCGGAGCGCGCCGCGCGGCTCGGGGGCCTGGCCAGCGCGCCGCGCGGTGCCTACCTTAGGGGGCCATGACGAGCGCCGCGCCCCAGCCTGCCGCCATCGATCCACGCCTGGATCTGCACGACGAGATCAGCCGCCTGAAGCGGGAGAGGAACGCCGTCCTCCTCGCCCACTACTACCAGGACGGCGACATCCAGGATCTCGCAGACTTCCTCGGCGACTCGCTGCAGCTCGCCCAGCAGGCGAAGAAGACGACCGCGGACGTCATCCTGTTCGCCGGCGTGCATTTCATGGCCGAGACGGCGAAGATCCTGAACCCCGAGCGCATCGTCGTTGTCCCCGACCTCGCGGCCGGCTGCTCGCTCGCCGACGGCTGCCCCGTCGACCGCTTCCGCGCCTGGCGCGCCCGGTACCCCGGCGCGGCCGCGATCTCGTACATCAACTGCTCCGCCGAGGTGAAGGCCGAGAGCGACTACATCTGCACGTCGTCGAACGCGGAGAAGATCGTCCGCGCGATCCCGGAGGGGCAGGAGATCCTCTTCGCGCCCGACAAGAACCTCGGGCGCTGGCTCGTCGAGCGGACGGGCCGCCCGATGCGCCTGTGGCAGGGCAGCTGCGTCGTTCACGAGACCTTCAGCCTGCGCAAGATCGTCGCGCTGCGCGAGCGCCACCCGGACGCGAAGCTCATCGCGCACCCGGAGTGCGAGGAGCCGATCCTGCGGATGTCCGACTACATCGGCTCGACGACCGCGCTGCTCAAGTACACGACAGCGGACGACGCCCTGAAGTACATCGTCGCGACGGAGAGCGGCATCGTGCACCAGATGCGCAAGGCGTCGCCGCACAAGGAGTTCATCGAGGGGCCGCCGGAGGGCAACTGCGCTTGCAACGAGTGCCCCTTCATGCGGCTCAACACGCTCGAGAAGGTCTATCTCGCGCTGCGCGATCTCGCCCCGCGCCTCGAGATGGCGCCCGAGCTGCGCGAGCGCGCGCGCGTCCCGATCGATCGCATGCTGGCCCTCAGCTGAGCTCGCCGCGCGACGCGGCGATCACAGCACGAGGGAGAGGCCGAGCGTCTGGACGAACGAGCCCCGGGCCTGCGGCAGCGCGCCGACGTTGCGCCGCCGCCCCTGGGCGTCGATGGCCTGGCCTTCCCGGGTGGCGTCGCCGCCCCGGCCGAGCAGGAAGGCGCCCGAGGTCTCCAGCTCGATCGTGAGCCAGCGGCGGATGATGTCGAACGACACCCCGAGCCCCAGCGGGATCTCGACGTACGACGCGCCGCGCTCGCGGATCGTGAACTCCCCCCCGGGGTCGGAGACCCGCATGCGGTTGAAGTCGAACCTGTCGTAGCCGACGCCGACCGACAGCCACGAGCGGGCGCGCTCGCCGAGCGGAAGCGTGGGCGCGAGGCGCGCGCCGAGCGCGAGGGTGCGCACCGCGGGCGCGCCGTCCTCGCGCGGCTCTGCCGTGATCGGGCCGGGCTGCGCGAGCGCGCCCGCCTGGAGCGAGAGCTCGTGCTTGGCGTGCACGAAGAAGGCGGAGAAGCGCAGGTAGTCGAAGATCTGCCAGCGCGCGTGGGCCCCGACGCCGATCGCGGGCTTCAGGCGAATCCCCGTCGGCTGGCCGGCGGCGTCGCTCGAGCCGAACCGGTTGACGAGGGCGATGTCCGCGCCGACCTCGATGTGCCTGGCCCAAGGCAAGCGGGTCCGGGGGGGCGCGGGCGGCAGCGGCGGCCGCGGAGGTCCCGGCGGCTGCTCGGCGGAAGCGGCATCCTTGGAGGTCGCGGTGCTCGAGGGCTCCTCGGCGTGCGCGGTCGAGGCGCAGGCGAGCGCGACCGCGCACGCCGCCGTGCCTCGTCCGACGCGGGCGCGAGCGGTTCGCATGCCCGCCCTTGTAGCAGGCTTTTGTGTGTGGCCGAGCCGCCAGCTGCGCTCGCGCCCCCGCCGCCCGCCGCGGGGCCGCCGGGCGCGCTCCGCCGCCGCCGAGGTGCTCTTCCCGGGCCGGTGGCAGGGGCCCGCCGGGTCGGGCAAACTCGTCTTCATGCGTGCAAAGCCCATCGCCTCCCTGTTCTTCCTGGTCCTTGCGCAGCTCGGCTGTTCCGTCGAGCGCAAGCCCGACGCCGCGCCGGTCCCTGGGGCCGCGCCTCCCCCCCCGGCCGCCGAGGGCGCATCGCCGATGCAGGCGTCGGCTTCCGGGATCGCGCGGCTCGAGAAGAAGCAGTTTGGCGCGCCCATCACGGAGAGCGCGACGACGCCGCTGCCGGTGCTCCTGCAGGAGCCGGGCAAGTTCAGCGGAAAGACCGTCCGGACCGAGGGGGTCGTCTCGGCCGTGTGCAAGTCGATGGGCTGCTGGATGGAGATCGCCGACGAGTCGGGCAGCGCCCACATCAAGATGGCGGGCCACAGCTTCTTCGTCCCGAAGGACGCCTCCGGTCACCGGGCGGTC
>NC_010162.1:3492500-5520000 GCF_000067165.1 Sorangium cellulosum So ce56 | reverse complement strand
AAGCGTCGCGCCCGGAGTTCGGGTGACGAGCAGCGTGACACAGCTGGCCTGGCGTAAACATGGAGTAAACATGGAACAGAGCACCGCGAGGAGCGGGCTCCGCCGGGTTCCGATTGGACGCACCCACAAGTTTCCGGTGGTGATATCGAGAAGGTCACACCCGATCCCATACCGAACTCGGAAGTTAAGCTTCTTGGAGCCGATGGTACTGCCAGGGCAACCTGGTGGGAGAGTAGGACGCCGCCGGGATTTTTTTCTGAGCCTGCGCGCTGACATCGACGCGCAGGCTTTATTGGCCGCGAGACCGCGGCTGGTCGCTGCTCCAAGGGCAAGCAGCGATCGCGTCGCGCCTGAAGCCAGGGCGACGAGCACGCCAGCACGGCTGGCAAGGCGTTGGGCGCCGCGAGAAGCGGGCTCCGCCGAGCGTCCGACCGGAATGGACGCGCCCGCAAGTTTCCGGTGGTGATATCGAGAAGGTCACACCCGATCCCATACCGAACTCGGAAGTTAAGCTTCTTGGAGCCGATGGTACTGCCAGGGCAACCTGGTGGGAGAGTAGGACGCCGCCGGGGTTTCTTCGAACCTGCGCACAGAGTCTCTGTGCGCAGGTTCTTTTTTTTTGTCTTCCATCCGGCGCTTGGTCCGGCCTACCGGCGCGTTCGAGGGCCGGATCGGCGGGCCGCCAAGAAGCACCCCTCGCCTCCATCGGATCGGCCGTGGCCGCCTGGGTCGCCTTCAAACTTCGGTGAGCGCCGGCGGGTGGGTCCACGCGGCGGGGGCGGGCGGGCGCGCTGGAGCACCGACCGAGGTGCCATGAGGCCGCCAGGAGGCTCGAGGTCTCAGGCGCGCCTTGTGTGGCGCGCAACATGACGTCCCAGCTGGCATGGCCCGAAGGGAGACATGCCGGGCGGTGTTCCATGCGCAAGCTCCAGGTCCCCGTCTTGGCGGATGGCCAGCGCCCGCCCGCCCCCGCCGCGTGGACCCACCCGCCGGCGCGGCGGCTGGAACGATCGGTTGCGCCGCCTCCCCCCGCGAGGGATGGCTCTTGCCTACCCAGCAGCCCCCGCTCCGGCAGGGACCGCGCAAGCGCCGCCGATGGCCAAGAGACGCCCCCCCGCATCCGATCCGCTCGACCGCTTCCACCCCGCCACCCAGGCGTGGTTCCGCGCAACGTTCGCCGCGCCCACCCCCGCCCAGGTGCAGGGCTTCCCGCCCATCCTCGACGGCGCCTCCACCCTGCTGCTCGCCCCGACCGGCTCGGGCAAGACGCTCGCCGCCTTCCTTGCGGCCATCGACCGGCTCATGGCGTCGCCCGAGCCCGAGGCCGCCGAGCGCTGCCGCGTCGTCTACGTATCGCCCCTCAAGGCGCTCGCGATCGACGTCGAGCGCAACCTGCGCGCGCCGCTCGCCGGCATCGCCGCCGCCGCCGAGCGCCTCGGCCTGCCCTACCGCGTCCCTCAGGTCGGCGTGCGCTCCGGCGATACCGCGCCCGAGGAACGCGCCCGGCTCGCCAAGAAGCCGCCGGACATCCTCATCACCACCCCGGAGTCGCTCTACCTCCTGCTCACCGCGGCCGCGCGCGATCGGCTGCGCGCCGTCGAGACCGTCATCATCGACGAGATCCACGCGCTCGTCGCGACGAAGCGCGGGGCGCACCTGGCCCTGTCCCTCGAGCGGCTCGAGGCGCTGCGATCCGCGCCGCGGCCGATGCAGCGCATCGGCCTCTCCGCCACGCAGCGACCGCTCGACGAGGTCGCGCGGCTGCTCGGCGGCGGCGAGACCGACGGCGCCGGCGGGCGCTTCGCGCCGAGGCCGGTGACCCTCGTCGACGCGAGCGCCCCGAAGGCCCTGGAGCTCCGCATCGAGGTGCCCGTCGAGGACATGACCAAGCTCGGCGAGGCCGCCCGCGCGGGCGAGGGCCCGAGGGGGGCGCCCGCCGAGCCGGCGCAGCGCTCGATCTGGCCGAGCATCCACCCGCGCCTCGTCGAGCTCGTCCGCGCCCACCGCACCACGATGATCTTCGTGAACAGCCGGCGCCTCGCCGAGCGCCTCGCCGCGGCGCTCAACGACACCGCCGGCGCCGAGATCGCGCTCGCGCACCACGGATCGATCGCCCGCGAGCAGCGGCAGCAGATCGAGGAGCGGCTCAAGGCGGGCCTCCTGCCGTGCATCGTCGCGACCTCGTCGCTCGAGCTCGGCCTCGATCTCGGCTCCGTCGACCTCGTGATCCAGCTCGAGGCGCCGCCCTCGGTCGCCGCCGGGCTCCAGCGCGTCGGGCGCGCGGGGCACGAGGTCTCCGGCACGTCGCGCGGCGTCGTCTTCCCGAAGCACCGCGGCGATCTGCTCGCGTGCGCCGCGGCCGCGTCCCGCATGCGCGAAGGCAAGGTCGAGGCGACCCTGTACCCGAGGAACCCGCTCGACGTCCTCGCCCAGCAGATCGTCGCCATCGCCTCGATGGACACCCTCCACGTCGACGCGCTCTTCTCGCTCGTCCGCCGGGCGGCGCCCTTCGCCGAGCTGCCCCGCGCGAGCTTCGAGGGCGTGCTCGACATGCTCTCCGGCCGCTACCCCTCCGACGAGTTCGCCGAGCTCCGGCCCCGCATCGTCTGGGACCGGGTGGGCGGCGCCGTGCGCGCCAGGAAGGGCGCGAAGCGCCTCGCCGTCGTCAACGCCGGCACCATCCCCGACCGCGGCCTCTACGGCGTCTTCCTCGACACCGGCGGCGACGCCGCGCGCCCCGGCCGGCGCGTCGGGGAGCTCGACGAGGAGATGGTCTTCGAGGCCCGCGAGGGCGAGGTCTTCCTCCTCGGCGCCTCGTCGTGGCGGATCACCGACATCACCCATGACCGCGTCCTCGTCGTCCCCGCCCCGGGCGAGCCGGGAAAGATGCCGTTCTGGCGCGGCGACCAGGCCGGGCGCAACGCCGAGCTGGGCGCCTCCATCGGCGCCCTCGCGCGGCGCCTCGCCGCGCTGCCCGACGGCGAGGCCGAGCGCACGCTCGCGGACGAGCACGGCCTCGACGAGCGCGCGGCCTCGAACCTCGTCCGGTACGTGCGCGATCAGGCCGCGGCCACCGGCGACGTCCCGAGCGACCGCACCCTCGTGATCGAGCGGTTCATCGACGAGGTCGGCGACCACCGCATCTGCCTCCTCTCGCCGTTCGGCGGCCGCGTCCACGCGCCGCTCGCGACCTGCATCGCCGAGCGGTGCCGCCTCGAGCTCGGCCTCGCGGTCGACACCGTGTGGACCGACGACGGCATCGTCCTGCGGCTGCCCGAGTCGGAGTCGCCCCCCGACGCGAAGCAGCTCCTGCCGCAGGCCGACCAGGTGGAGGATCTGCTCGTCCGCGGCCTCGGCGACACCGCCCTCTTCGCCTCGCGCTTCCGCGAGTGCGCGGGCCGGGCGCTGCTCCTTCCGCGCAAGTTCCCCGGCAAGCGCTCGCCGCTCTGGGCCCAGCGCAAGCGCGCCGCCGACCTGCTCGCCGTCGCGTCGCGCTACGGCTCGTTCCCCATCCTGCTCGAGACCTACCGCGAGTGCCTTCGCGACGTCTTCGACCTCACGGCGCTCGAGGATCTCCTCCGGCAGATCGCCGCCCGAAAGGTCCGCGTGGTCACGGTCGACGTCCGCGCGCCGTCGCCGTTCGCGGCCACGCTGCTCTTCACCTACGCCGGCAACTTCATCTACGAGGGCGATCTGCCGCTCGCCGAGCGAAGGGCGCAGGTGCTCACCATCGATCACAGCCGCCTGCGCGAGCTGCTCGGCGAGGCCGAGCTGCGCGAGCTGTTCGACGCGGACGCCGTGCTGGCCCTCGAGGCGTCGCTCCAGCGCCTCGACGGCCGAGCGCCGCTCAAGCACGAGGACCAGGCGCACGATCTCCTGCTCTCGCTCGGCGATCTCACGCGCGAGGAGATCGCCCGGCGCGCGGTCGCTCACGACGCGCCGCCCGAAGCGGCCCACGAGCGCGCCGCCGCGTGGATCGACGAGCTCGTCCGGGATCGGCGCGCCATCGAGGTCCAGATCGGCGGCGAGCGCCGCGTCGCCGCCGCCGAGGACGCGGGCCGGCTGCGCGACGCCCTCGGCGTGGTGCCGCCGCTCGGCCTCCCGATCGCGTTCCTCGAGCCCGCCGCGGACCCGCTCGGCGAGCTGGTCGCCCGCTACGCGCGCACCCACGGGCCCTTCCGCGCCGACGACGTGGCCCGGCGCTTCGGCCTCGGCCCTGCGCCGGTGCTGGCCGCGCTCGCGCGCCTCGCCGAGCGAGGCCGCGTGGTCGAGGGCGAGTTCCTCCCCGGCGGCCGCGGCCGGGAGTTCTGCGACGCCGAGGTGCTGCGCTCGCTGAAGCGCCGCTCGCTGGCCCGGCTGCGCGCCGAGGTCGAGCCGGTCCCGCCGGAAGCCTACGCCCGCTTCCTCGCCGACTGGCACGGCCTGCACCGCCGCCGGCGCGGCCTCGACGGCTTGCTCGCGGCGCTCGAGCAGCTCCAGGGCGCGCCCCTCTCGGCCTCCGCCCTGGAGTCCGAGATCCTGCCCGCCCGCGTCGAGGGCTACCGGCCCGGCGATCTCGACGCGCTCTGCGCGGCCGGCGAGGTCCTCTGGCGCGGCGTCGAGCCGGTCGGCGACGGCGACGGCCGCGTCGCGCTCTACCTCGCCGAGGCCTTTCCGTACCTCGCCCCGCCGCCTGGCCGCGCCGAGGGGGCGCTCGCCGAGGGCATCCGCGCCGCGCTCTCGCGCCGCGGCGCGCTCTTCTTCTCCGACCTGTCGCGCGAGACGGGCGCCTTCGGCGCCGACCTGCTCGCCGCGCTCTGGGACCTCGTGTGGGCCGGCGAGGTCACGAACGACACGCTCGCCCCGCTGCGCGCCCTTGGCCGCGCGTCCGCCTCCAGCGGCCGCCGGCGCGACCGCGAGCGCGCTGCGTCCAGCCGCGGCCTCGCGGCGCTGCGGGCGCGCCGGATCGGCCCGCCGGGGAGCGAAGGGCGCTGGTCGCTGCTGTCGTCTCCCGGCGCGTCCGGCGCTGCTGGCGGCGCGTCCTCCGGCGCGCCTGGCGAGACCGAGCGACGCGCGGCGCTCGCCCGCGCGCTGCTCGAGCGCCACGGGGTGCTCACGCGCGAGGCGGCGGCGGTCGAGGGGCTCGCCGGCGGCTTCTCCGCCGTCTACGACGTGCTCCGCGCCATGGAGGAGGCCGGTCAGGCGCGGCGCGGCTATTTCGTCGCCGGGCTGGGCGCCGCGCAGTTCGCGGTGCCCGGCGCCGACGATCGCCTCCGGGCCTGCCGCGAGCCGTCCGACGATCCCCGGACGCTCGTCCTCGCGGCCACGGATCCGGCGAGCCCCTGGGGCGCCGCCGTCCGCTGGCCCGAGCTCCCCGCGCCTGCCGGCGGCGGCGCCGAAGGCGCCGTCCGCGGCCCGGTCCGGCCGCAGCGGGCCGCGGGCGCCCTGGTGATCCTGCACGACGGCCGGCTGCTCGCCTGGATGGGCCGCACCGAGCGGAGCCTCACCACGTTCCTGCCCGAGGCCGAGCCGGAGCGCGGCGACGCGATCCGGGCCATCGCGTCGGCGCTCGGGGCGCTCGTCGACGAGGGGCGGCGGCGCGCCGTGCTCGTGGCCACGATCGACGGCGAGCCCGCGCACGGCTCTCCTCTCGCGCGCGCGCTTTCCGACGTGGGCTTCACCTCCGGAGCGCACGGCTACCTCAAGCGGGCCATCACGCCCGAGGGGGGCGGGTGGCGGCCGCGGCACGCGCCGCCCGCGAACGCGCCCGACTGGGCTCGCCGCGCGGCGGCGGCGGGCCTCGATGCGCCGGAGGACGAGGCAGATGGCTTCAGGCCGCCGCCCGGGCTGCGCTCGTGGCCCTCCGGGCCTCCGACCGGAGGATGGAGGATGTCGCCAGCCGGCGCGACCGAGGGCGGCGCGCAGGCGGCGGACGGCGGCGCGCCGGACGAGAGCGACCTCGACGACGACGACCCGGCGATGTTCGAGGACGGCGCGGGGATCGACGACGGCTCGGCGTAGCCATCGGTCGGGGGCTGGAGTGGCCCGCTCCGAACCGGTGATTCCAGGTCCTGGCGTCTGCGTTCCAGCCATCACCCACCGTCGCCCGCGCGGCGGGCGCGGCGGGCGCGGCGGAGGGAGCGCTGCGGCGTCGCGCGTGTCGACAGCGCCAAGAAGGACCGCCGAGCAACCGTGAAAGGGCGATCCCTTTCGTGGTTCCTCGGCGGCTCTTCGTGGTCCTCGCGCCCTCGGGGATGCCGAGCGGCGCGCGGGGACGGTTCAGCCCTGCTGGGTGTGCTCGTCCGCCTTCACATGTTGCTCATGGCTTCCGCCGCGGCCCTTCCGGCTCCGGCCCTCGCCGTTCGTCGCCAGGCTCCGCGCCTCGGCGCCCTTGCGCCCGATCTCGGCCATGTGTTCGCGGTTCTGACTCACCGCCTCTCCGCCCTTGCGGCCCGCTGCGCGCGCCTCCTCGGACGTGAACTCGTGCGCCGTGCCCTTCTCATGAGCTGCCTTGCCGCCCTGACTCGCGATCTGGCGCTGCTGCTCCGCGTTCATCGCTGCGAAGCCTCGCTTGCTCTCGCTGGTCTGTCCCATGAATCACTCCTCGGATGGATTGCCTCGTGAACGCCACTCGACGACCGTGGCTACCTGCTGCTTGGCCACATCAGGCCGGCGGTGCCGGCGACGCCGGGGCCATGCTGCAACGCGGGTGCCAGGCCGGGGAGCTCGGACGAATCCGCCGATGCGTCGAGGCCGGACAATTGATGACCATCCGGTCCCCAGGGCGCCGCCTCGAGGGCGCGCTGTGGCAAATTGCCTCACTGTGCGCTCCGCCGTGTCTGGTCGCCCCAGTCTGCGGGCTCCGTCGTGACAGGCTCACTGGACGCAGCCGGTCGTCCGGACCGTCTTCTGTCTCTCTCCTCTGATCGAATCAGGCGGGCCGTCGAAGGCCTGCGGCGCTGGCGCGTCGCGTCTTGACAACACGATGCCGCTGCCGCTCTCGTTGCACTGCATCATCACCCTCGGCGCCCGGCCCGACGACGAGGCTTCCGGGCGGCCGGGGTGACGGCATTGCAGGAGATTCACATGGCGCTTGCGATCCAGGGGGCTCGTCTCGATGGGGACCAGCTCTGCTCACCGAACGTGACATCATGGCCGCGCCGCGCGCGCGGCTGCGCTCCGGGCTATGCGCGTGGCGCGGGCCTGGTCGCGCTCTCGCTGGCGCTCCTCGCGGGCTGCGGCGGCACCGGCGGCGCCGCGCCCGCGGAGAGCCCTGCGCCCGCGCCAGCGCCCGCGGCGAAGGAGCCTTTCGACATCGAGGAGGCGCTCGCCCGCGAGACAGGCGAGCTGCCCGCCCGGGAGCTCCGCGCCGCGGACTGGTCGGCGCGCGCGTTCGGGGCAGGGGAGGCGAAGATCGAGCCGAAGGAGAAGCTCGTCGCGATATCCATCCCCCTCGGCACGGACACCCATGTCGAGTGCTTCGTCTACAACACGATGCTCGACTCGGGCGAGGTGATAAGGAACTTCATCGAGCTGCTCGACCCGGCGAAGGTGGAGGTCGCCCGCATCGTTCCCTGGGAGGTGAGCGTGCACCGGGAGAGCCCCGCGGTGTTCGTGCAGGCCCTCTACCTCGTCCCGACGGCCGGCGGGAAGGCGGCCGGTCTGCTCAAGATCGCGCTGCACGCGGACAGGGCGCGCCCCATCGCTTGCCTGCATGACGAGGTCGGGTATGTCCGCACGTTCGAGCGGCTCGCCAAGGGGCTATTCGACTCGTTCGAGTCGAAGAGCGCCGCGCCGAAGCCCGAGTACACGGACACCGTCATCCTGCGCCTCGACAAGGTTCCTATCGGCTTCGAGACGAGCGATCTGCTCAAGGACGAGGGCGGCCAGCGGCGATGGTTCTCCCGCTCGGCCACCTTCATTCCGCGTGACCCCAGATCTCTTCACATCGAGGATGAGGCGTCGAACGTGCTCATCGATCCTCAGGGGCAGATCAAGGAAGGCGTCTGGATCGAGACGTCGGGAGGCAAGGCGAACCACCGTATCGAGCTGTCCCAGAAGAAGAACTTCGAGTACGAGTACTCGGGAGAGGTCGAGGGCAAGAAGGTCCAGGGGACGTTCACGCCGGCGGCCAAGGCGTGGCTCGCCTCGCCGGTCGCCACCGCCTCGGCGCTCGCCCGGCTCCTCAAGAAGAAAGGCTCCTTCGACCTGAAGCAGCAGGAGTACATGCCCAGCGTCGATCCGACGAAGCCCGTCGACGTCCAGTACCTCCGCGACGCCTCGGGCGCCGTCACGGTCTCTCTGAAGACGATGCGCCTCGTGGGCAGCCTCGCTCCGGACGGCCGTCCGGAAGCGTTCGAGATCTCCGCCGGTCCTCCCAAGCTGACGATCCAGCGAGCCTACGTCAGGGGCAAGCTGTAAAACCGCCCTTGGATGCGCTCCCGGGCCTGTCCGGGAGCGTCGAGGCGCTCGCCGACGGCCATGCGCGGCGGGGCCTGCTGATCGGACACCATCGAGCGCAATCGCCAGCCGGCACCGACGAGGGGGTCGGCTGCTGTCATACTGGAAAATTCTCGCAGCGACGAAAGGTCGTCGGATGCGCTGAATGGCTGCAGCGCTTGAGTATCGTCGTCATTTTTATTGATTCATGACGATTTGGTGATCCTGCCCCGCTCAGATCAGGTTATATATCCTCCCGGCTGGCCGAACGACTCTTCGCTGGAACAAAGAATCATTTTTTCGAGCGGAAGGAGCTCTCCATGCGCTCTGTGAGATCGCGTAGATCGCGTGTCCGCGGCTCGGCCAGCTTCAAACTTGGCGTAATGACCGCGGGTGTGTTCGCGCTTACGGCCTGCGTTTCGGATCTCGAGGACGAGCCGGTCGAGGACGTCGGCGGTAGCCAGGAAAGCTTCGAGGCGTTCGAGAGGGCCGCGTTCCGCGAGCCTGGCTCTGGTGTCTACATCGTCGATGGGGACACGCCCGTCGCCGACATCAAGCATCTCCAGGAGTTCTGGGAGACCTACGTACGAGATGGCGCCCTCATCGTGCAACGCAGCGGCGGCAGCGATGTCGTCTGGTCGGCGGCCCAGAAGAAGAGCATCACCTACTGCGTGAGCACGACCTTCGGCGCGCGCCATGCCGCCGTCGTGGCGGCCATGGCCGCCGCCACGGCTTCCTGGGAGAGCGCCTCGGACGTCGATTACATCTACCAGAGCGCTCAGGACGCGAGCTGCACTGCTGGCAACAGCAACGTCGTCTTCGACGTGAGGCCGACGAACTCCGGCGGCCAGTACATCGCGCGGGCGTTCTTCCCCAACGATGCGCGATCGGTGCGGAACGTGCTGATCGACTTCAAGGAGCTCGAGGTATCCGGCGTCGCGCTCGAGGCAGCCCTGCGGCACGAGCTCGGCCACACGCTCGGCTTTCGGCACGAGCACACGCGCCCCGAGGCGGGCGTCTGCTTCGAGGACAACGCGTGGCGCGCGCTGACCACGTATGACTCGGATTCCGTCATGCACTATCCCCAGTGCAACGGCACCGGCGACTGGAACTTCGTGCTGACCGCAAGAGACATCCAGGGCGCCCAGGCGCTCTACGGCCCGCCTGGCGGCGCCGGCGGCAGCGGCGGCGCTGGTGGCGGTAGCGGCGGCAGCGGCGGCGCTGGCGGTAGCGGCGGCAGCGGCGGCGCTGGTGGCGGCAGCGGCGGCAGCACGACCGTGACAGAGAACTTCAGCAGCAGCGTCAACGCAGGTGCGTTCGTGGACATCGGATCGAGCGCCGGTTTCGCCGTCACGCCGGGGACGGGCCTCACTGTGGTGATGACCGGCACCGGCGATCCCGACCTCTACGTGAAGTTCGGATCGGCGCCGACGACGGCCTCGTACAGCTGCCGCCCGTACCTCTCCGGGGCATCCGAGACGTGCACGTTGACCGTGCCGACAGGGCAAACCAGGGCGTACGTCAAGGTCAGAGGGTACACCGCGGCCACCTGCAACGTGGCGGTGACCTATACCCGACCGAGCGGCACGAGCAGCGGCGGCGGCACGGCCACGTCGGCCACCTTCAGCGGCAGCCTCGCGGCGGGCGCATCGGCGTCGCACGGGCCCCTCTCGGTGGTTCCTGGCACGAGCCTCCGGCTCGTGATGACCGGCACCGGCGACCCTGATCTCTACGTGAGGTTCGGCGCCGCGCCGACCCGGACCTCGTACGACTGCCGTCCGTATCTGGACGGCGCCGCGGAGACCTGCACTCTGACGGTCCCGGCGGGGCAGACGCAGGCCTTCCTCTCGGTGAACGGCTTCGCGGACAGCACATATCAGCTGAGCGCGACCTACACGGCCCCTTAGTTGGAGCGGGGCCCCGCTGACGCGCCGAGCCATCCGAGGGAATGGATTGGCCGAAGGGTCGCCCAACCGGGTGTGTTCGCGCCCATCGAGGGCGTCATTTCGGCGTGACGCGACGCGCCCCGCTCGCGGCGACCTGGACACCACCGCTGACGAACCCTCGATACGGGGAGGTGGGTATCAGGCGCAGGATGAGCAGAGTACGGAGAGCCCATCGTCCACTCTGCGAGCGACATTTCTCAAAAAAATCGTCGCCGAAAACTGGGCACCTCAAGGGAACCCTTCGTAGGGTGCTCTCATGGACAAGAAAATTTTAGCCGCAACTCTCCTGCAGGCTCTGGCCATGGCGCAACGCGAAGGACGCTCCGAGACGCTCGACTCGCTGGTCGAGAAGCTGCGCGTCCGCCGCCGGGATATCCGCGGCACGCTGACCCTGCTCCACCGCCAAGGCATGCTGGACGTGCTCCACATGCGACTCACGCTCTCCGGGTTCGCCATCGGCTCGGCGCTCATCGGAAAGACGCTGCCGGCGCTCCGGGCCGCTCCGCGGGCTTCCACCGCGGCGGCGTGAGCCAGCGCCGCGCCGCACGCCGCGCGCGGTGAGGGCGGCGCGCGAGCTTTCAGCGCTCGCCAGGAGCTCGCGCGCGACGCCGCCTAGGCCTCGACGAGGCCCGCTCGCACCGCGAGGCGGGTCAGGTCGGCCACGCTGTGCGTCGCCACCTTCGCGCAGAGGCGCGCCCGGTGCGTCTCGACCGTCTTCACGCTGATCGAGAGCTGGGCGGCGACCTCCTTGGCCGAGAGGCCCATCGCGAGCAGCCGGAGCACCTGCCGCTCCCGGTCGCTCAGCGCGGCCACCATGTCGCCCCTGGCGGCGGCGTCGCGCCGCTGGAGCGCGCGCACCATCGCGGCGCTCACGTCCGGCGATACGGCCGTGCGCCCCCGGACGACGGTGCGCAGCGCCTCCAGGAGATCGGCGAGCCGGCTCTGCTTCGACAGATATCCATCGGCGCCGGCCCGCATCGCCTCGGCCACCCGGAACTCGTCGCGGTGCATCGAGAGCACGATGACGCGGAGCTCCGCGATGCCCTTGAGCTCCCGGATGAGGTCGACGCCGCTGCGGTCCGCGAGGCCGAGCTCTATCACCGCCACCTGACAGCGGTGGATCTCCTGCGCTCGGAGCGCCTCCTGCCCGCTTCCAGCCTGAACGACCTCGCTCACCCCCGGCTGCGACGTCAGCGCGTACGCCAGCGCTTCCCGGACGACGTTCTGGTCATCGACGAGCAGGATATTCATGTCGAAGGCCCCCCTTATCAAAGGGCCTTGTAACAGACTGCTTTGAGCTCCATGAACCTGTTTTCTCGGTAAGGATTCGCCTGGCGACGGCGATTCGGTTCCTGTGATGCTGGACTGGGCTCCTCGCAGAGCGCCTTGGACGAGCGCAGGAGAGAACTCGGCGCCGGGGCGACGGCGCTTGAACGTCGTTTCATCCGGGCGGGGCGTTGTGCCTCGGTGGGGGCGCATGCGCTCCAGGAGCCGCAGCCGCAGCCCGCGCGTCTCGTGACGAGCCCGCGGCGGGCTTCGCCAGGGCGGCGCGGGGCGCGCGCTCGAGGGCTCTCCCGTGGCCGTTATGTTTGCGGTAGATAGGCTGCCGCATGCCTCGCCCGCGCGGAGCGCTCTTCTCCGGTCTACGCCATGACTCGGCCTTCTGGCGCCGCGCCCTCGCCGCGGGGGTCAGGCGCGGGCCGGAGCCCTGGGTGCGCCATAGCCCTCCGGTCTTCGGCGTGCTCTTCGCGGCCGCGCTCCCCGAGGTGCGCCGGCGCGTCGAGCAGAACCTCCGCCGCGTCCGCGGGCCGCGGTCGCGCCTCGTCGACCTGCTCGACAGCAGCGCGGTGTTCGCCGCTTACGGAAGCTGCATCGCCGAGGCGCTGCTGCTCGCGAGCGATCGCGGGTACACGGTGGCGCGGCGCTCCCGGGGCGTCGAGCACTACCACGCGTGCGCTGCAGCGGGCCGGGGGGTCATCATCGTCACCGCGCACACCGGGGGCTGGGACATCGCCGGCCAGATCCTCGGCGCGGTGCATCCGGCGGGCGTCATGCTGGCGATGCAGCGGGAACGGGACGCCGAGGCGCGCGCGATCCAGGATGCGGCGCGGCAGCGCGCCGGTGTCCAGGTGGTGCACATCGGCGACGGGCCGCTGGACGCCCTGCCGCTCCTCAAGCACCTGCAGCGAGGCGGCGCGGTCGCGATGCAGATCGATCGCGCGCCGCCCGGGATGCGCAGCCGGGAGGTCACCTTCCTCGGCGGCCGCTGGCGGGCGCCCGAGGGGCCGATCGCGCTCGCCGCGATGAGCGGCGCGCCGATCTTGCCCGTGTTCACGCACCGCCTGGGCTTCCTCGACTACGAGGCGGTCGTGGCGCCGCCGATCCGGCTCGCCCGCCGGGCGACCGAGGAGGAGCGGGACGCGGCCGCGGCCGAGATGATGGGCGCCCTGGAGCGCTTCGTCCGGGCTCACCCGACACAGTGGTTCCACTTCACCGGCGACGGCCCGGTCGCGCCGGCGGAGGACGGGACGGGTTGAGCTGAACAGCGGAGAAGACCGCGAGTGGGCCGATCAGCGCAAAGGCGGAGAGACGGAGGCGAGCCGAAAGAACGCCAGACACATCGAGCGTAGAGATCTCTCTCGTGTCCTCTTCATGTCTCTGTTCTTGTTCCAGGGCGCCTTGCGCGGCGCGGCGCCGCTCTACAGCGGCCCTTCGGTCAGCCCGTGGACGAATTGCCTCACGCGCGGGTCGTCGCTCGCCTTCGCTTCTGCGGTGGTGCCGTCGAAGATGAGCCGTCCGCGGTAGAGCATCCCCACCCGGTCGGTGACCGTGAGCAGCCGGTCGAGATCGCTCGAGACCATCACCACGGTCGCGTTCATCGCCCGCTGCTCGGCGCGGAGCAGGTCGAAGATGCGCTGCGACGTGACCGGGTCGAGGCCGGCCGCGGGCTCGTCGTAGAGGACGATCTCGCCGCGCGCGATCGTGGCGCGGGCGACGCCCACGCGCTTCTTCTGGCCGCCGGACAGCCCCGCCGGCGTCCGTCCCTCGAAGCCCGCAAGAGACACCGCGCGGAGCCGCTCCGCGACCCGCTCCTCGATCTCTTCCTCGCCGAGATCGTAGAGCCGGCGCAGCGGGAACGCGATGTTCTCCCCGACGGTCATGTAGTCGAACAGCGCGTTGTTCTGGAACAGCATCCCGAACTTGAGGCGGAACGTCTGGAGCTCGAGCTCGCTGAGCGCGTGGACGTCCTTCCCGTCGACGAGCACGCGCCCGCGATCCGGCCGCAGGAGCCCCGTGATCATCTTGAGCAGCACGCTCTTGCCCGAGGCGCCCGGCCCGATGAGCCCGTACAGGCAGCCGGCAGGCACGTCGAGGTCGACGCCCCGGAGTACTGGCATGCCCCCGAAGCTCTTCGTCAGCTGTTCGATCTGGATCATCGGTCTCGTGGACACGGTCGCCGCGGAGGGGCGCGCCGGCCTCGTTGCTCGGCAGGGAGGGGCGCGCCGGCCTCCTTTACTTGAACGTCGTCCGGGCGACGTCGAGCCGCGGGTGGGACGGGAACGACATCCCGCGGATTTGCCCGGAGATGCACGAGGCGACGCTCGGGTTCGACGGGCTCGTCGTGACGGTGACCCCGACGGCGCGGCCGTTCTGCACCGCGGCGCAGACGTTCACCTCCATGCTCGAGGGCACGTTGCACGCATTCAGGTACGTGCCGCGGTTCAGCACGTTGCCGTAGGCGCCCGCCGTGAGATCGGCCGGGCCGTTGTTGCCCATCTTGTACTCCTCGACGTAGCGCGCCTGCGCCGCCTCACAGCTCAGGCCACCGCCGAGCGTCGGGTAGCTGCCGCCGCCGCTCGGCCGCGCCCCGCCCCCGGCGCGCGCGGTCTTGCCGCTGCCGAGGCCGGCGTCGACCTCGATCGCGACGCGGTCGGTGGCGCCCTGCACCGCGAGCTCCTGCTCCTTGTGGCTGCGCTCGCGGTACCACCAGCCCGCGCCCGCGGCGAGGATGACGCCCATCAGGGCGAGGCCGATCAGCGCCTTGTACTGCGTGCCCTGCTTCTCGGCGGACACGACGGCGTCGAGCGCGCGCTTCTCCTGCACGATGTCCCGGTTCAGCTTCGCCTGCTCGGCGAACGGGGCGAACTCCTCCCAGTCTTGGATCGCGCGCTCCTCCGCGGAGAACGTGTCGCGCAGCACCTGATCGCCTGTGAAGGAGCCGGACGCGATCTGCTGGAGCAACTCCACGGACGAGAACGGCCCATGGTCCATGCCGTCCTTGATGACGACGTACCGCGGCCGCGGATCGGACTCGAGCGCGGCCTTGAGATCCGCGAGCTTGCGGGTCGGATCGTTGCCGTGAAGGCGCTGCGGCTGGTTGACCGGGATGGCGACCGCGAACGGTCCGTCCCCGGAGACCGCCTGGATCCTCGGCACGGACGGCGCCGACGGGACGCGCGTTTCCTCCTGGTGCCCGGTCGGCGGCATCATCGAGAGGTTGACGTCGACCTCGAACTCGCCGTCGGCATCGAGGTGCGACGTGTCGGCGCTCGGCGGCATCGACGAGGCGCTCGGGACGATCTGGTAGAGCGCCTGCGCGAGGGCGGCGAGATCCGCCGGGCGGTGCTTCGGATCGGCCACGAGCGACTTGCCGAGCACCGTTTCCAGCGCGGGCGGCAGGTCCGGGATCACGTCCGCCGGACGCCGCATCCCGGGGCCGACGCTGCTGTTCGTGAGCATCTCGTAGAGGATGGCCCCCACCGCGAAGACGCTCGCGCGCGCGTCGCCTTCGTTGCCCTTGCGCTCCTCGGGCGCCAGGCAGGCGCGGTCGCGCGGCAGCAGAGGAGGGGTGTGGGCGAGCTCCTCGATCAGCTGGATGGTGCCGTTCGCGCCGTGACCGAGGCACGAGGGGTGCACGAACATGGTCCGCCCCTGCGCGTGCAGCTCGTGCAGCTGGGTGCAGAGCGGCACGGCGAGGCCGATGGCCTCACGGATGTCGAAGCGGCGACCGGTCGCGCGGCGCGACTCCATCTCGGCGCGGAGCGTGCCGGCGGGGATGGACATGCCGGCCGGCAAGGGGGTGAGCAGGGGCTGGACCTGAGCGGACATCGGGGACGAACACTACGACAACACGCCGGGTCCGCTCAACGCCGCACCGCAACGTTGCAGTGTCGACGTGCGGCGAAGCCAGGTGCACACGTGGGACGAGCAGTGCGGGCGTGCGCTTGCTGCGTCAGCGTTCGTCCGCGCGCCTTCAGCGTTCGTCCGCGCGCCTTCAGCGTTCGTCCGCGCGCCTTCGGCGTTCGTCCGCGCGCCTTCAGCGTTCGTCCGCGCGCCTTCAGCGTTCGTCCGCGCGCCTTCAGCGCGTTTGCGCTGGTCTGCGCCCCCTGGTGTCGGTCTGCGTCCGTGCGCGTCGGTCAGCGCGCGTTCGCGCTGGTCTGCGCCGGGATGCGCCGGCCGGCGTCGGTCAGCGCGTGTTGGTGCCGGTCTGCGTCCGCGGTCGCTCAGGGGTCTCGGCCGCGGCGGCGTTCGCGTCGAGCGCCAGGACGTGGCCCGCGAAGAAGCGGAGCAGGTCGGCCTCACGCGACTTCGGCCAGCGGGCGTGGTTGATGGCGCCCTTCTTGGCGGAGCAGCGGTTCCGGAGCGCGCAGTGGGGCTCGTCCCTGCCGGCCTCGTCGAGGCGCAGGAACGAGGTGTGCGCGGAGAGCGCGTCGCGCGCGCGCAGCCAGCGCTCCACGGACTCGCACGGGAACATGTCGTCGCACGCGCGGTAGACCGCCATCGCGGGCGGGGGAGGGCCGGGGCACGCCCACTCGGCGGGCGGCGCGTTGCTGCCGAAGGTGGCGAACGCCGCGACGCGGTCCGCGCGCATCATGGCGTACGTCGCCGCCATGTGGCCGCCGTAGGAGCCGCCGAGCGCGTAGATGCGCCGCCGGTCGACGAGCTTCTTCTCGAGCAGCTGGTCGACGAAGGCGTCGGTGGTCGCGACGTCGACGTTGCCCTCGCCGGTGAACTCGACGTCGAACGGCGCGATCGGCGTGTACATCTTCGTGCCGCGCTCGCGCTCGGCCTGGCTCGGCGTCTTGAAGGCGCGGCCCTGGGGCGCGAGGATGATGAAGCCCGCGTGGGCCGGGTCGCCGGTCAGGTTCCAGGTGGCGCCGAGCTTGCGCAGGCCCGTCTCCTTGTCGACGCTCGTCGGGTTGTCGCCGTCGGCGTGGAAGAAGACGATGAGCGGCAGCGGCGCGCGCGTCTCCACGCCGCTCGGCGCGATCACGCAGGCGTAGCGCGGCGACCCCTCGGCGTCGCGCGTCTCCAGCACCTGGGCGCCGCGGCACGGCGGCCTGCCGAGCGTCTTGCGGAGCTCCCGCCCGGGGCGCCCCTGCTCGGCGACGCAGCTCCCTTCGCTGGGAAGCCTCGCCTCGGGCGGCTTCGCCGGCGGCGCGGCCGCGCTGGCCGGACCGGCCGCGCGGGCGCCCGCGTCCTGCCGGGCCGCCGAAGGCCGCGGCTGCCCGCCGTCGGCCGCGCGGGCGCCGGCGTCCTGCTCGAAGACGCCGAGCAGGTCGCCGCCGTCGACCCCCGACGACGGCGTGGAGCACGCTGCCGCGAGCCACGCCGCGGCGGCGGTGAGCGCCGCGGCGAGGAGGACCCGGCCGCGCAGAGGGACGGGGAGGTCGGGCGTCGAGGTGCGTCGCGGGCGGGTGCCGGGTCGAGGTCGAGGCACGCGCGCACTCTAGTACGACGTCGGCGGAGCTCCGCCCGGGATTTCTCCTTGGAGACCGCCGGTGAGCTCCGGGATCGCGCTTGCACGATGCGCCGCGGCGCTGCCGGCGACGAGGTGCTGCCCGCTGCCGGCGGCGGGCTCGGCTGTCCCGCTGGCAGCGAGTCGATCCCGCGCGTGCGGCAGTGGCGTCCCTCGGCAGCCCCGAACGGCTAGGAGTCCCAGAGGGTGGTGACGAGCGCTGACTGCCGGATCACCGAATCTTTCGAGATGAGCGGTGTCCCTCGATGGATCGCCTCGGCGACGATCAGCCGATCGAAGATGTCCGGGATCGCGCTCAACGTGTGGCTCGCAAGGACGACCTCCGGAAGCAACGACGTCAATCTGTAGTTGTCGCTGGTACGCATCGCCTCCAGGCGCGGCAGCAGGTGCGCCAGCGCGATTCCCGGCAGGCGTCCACGTTCGACCACCATGATCGTCTCGGCGATCACCACGGCGGGCACGTAGATGCGCGCGGAGCCGGCGTCGGTCGCCGCGCTTCCGAGGCGGGAAGGGGCGTACATGCTCCATACGAGCGCGTGGGTGTCGGTCACATGCTCAGCGATCACGTCTCTGTCTCGGGCTCCTCGGCCGCATCGAATCGCCGAGCGCGCTCGCTGCGAAGCTCGGCGAGCGCTCCGGCGACCGGGTCATCCTCGACCGATGCTGGGGCCGCGCCGCCGAGCGACCCGAGCACCCGCACAAGCCTCCGCTCCGTGGGCGTCACGGCGAGGACGATCACCTCAGCCGGCCCCGGAGGGAAGTCTTCTGGAAGCTCGACGGCTATCCGGTGGTCATCCGCCACGTTCACGTTGAGCTTGTATGCATGCATGGCGATCCCTTCGCCGGAGCATACCACGGCCCCTCGGGGCACAGCGGCGGCTTGCCGGCGGCCAGGTCTCCGGTATGGAACGCGTCGCTGGACGCGCCCATGGCCCATCCTACCGAGGACATCCTCGCTGCCGCTCTGTCCCTCCCCGAAGGAGAACGCCTCAGGCTCGCGTCCGAGCTGCTCGCCAGCGTCGAGGAGCCGCACGACGACTCCTGGAACGCTGCGTGGATCGGGGAGCTCGAGCGCAGAGAGCAGGCGGTGCGCGATGGGCGGAGCGCGGGGGACGCGTGGGCCGAGGTTCGGGCGCGGGTCCTCGCGCGACTGGGCGCTCCTTGACCCGGCCGAGCATCGTTCGCGTCGGCGCGTAGGCGGAGCTGGAAGAAGCTGCGGGCTGGTAGGAGCGGCGCCGTCCTGGGCTCGGGATCGAGCTCGTGAGAGCCATCGAGGTGGCCCTCGACGCGATCGCCGAGGGGCCCGAGTCATGGCCTCGATGGCAGGCAGCCTACCCCTACCGAATGTATGTTCTGCGCCGTTTCCCTTTTGTCGTGTTCTTCACGGCCGAAGGCGCTGGGATCCAGAACGTCGCGTTCGCTCACGCGAAGCGGCGGCCCAGGTACTGGATGCGACCGTCGAGCCAGTGAGCGGCCTCGCGATTTCCACCTGTTCGCAGCCCTATGGTCAGATGTCCCGCTGGCAGCGAGCCGAGCGCGGTGCGCGTTGAAGAGGCGTGCCTCTGATCCCCCAAACGCTCCTGCGGCTCAGCTGGGTTCGATAGCCGCTTCCATTCCGAAGATGGGCGTTGCGGGCATCGGGGATTTGCTCGCGCTGCTTGTCCCGCAATCCGCGGGGCGTCGCGCCGCCCCGTAGCCAGCGTGACCTCTCGATCGCCGGTACATCGGGCAAGCAGAGAGCGCAGCGTGCTTCCACGCAGCCTGGCTCGTCGTGCGATGGATGTCGTGGTTCCCTGGCACCACGAAGAACCGCTCTTTCGGCACGTGGAGCCGCGCGAGCGTCGCTTCCACGAACTCCGTCGCTGGGCCGTACTCCTCCTGGGTCCCGTGGTCGGCGACATCACCAGTGAAGCAGACGAGATCGATCGGTATCCCATCCTTGACGAGATCATCGAGGTTTCTCTCCCACGGGTCACTGAGCACGCGCCGCCGGCGCCAGCCCTCCGTTTCGCGCGGTCCGCGCACGTGGAGATCCGAGATGTGCAGGATGCGCAACCTATGCTCGCGCTCATGGGCCATGTTCGCTCCGACGAGGGTAGCAGGTCCGGCAGATTGGCCCCTTGTCTGGATACGGTCAGAAAGGGCAGGCGGCGGGTCGCAGGGGAGGCAGGAAGTGCCACCGGAGGCGATCGGCGCGAGTTGGAATGCGGCGAGGCGCCTCCGGGAGGCGATCGAAGTAAGATGTCTTACTTTGAAATGCCGCCGGGAGGCGATCGGTGCGAGTTGGAATGCGTCGAGGCGCCCCCGGGAGGCGATCGAAGTAAGATGCCTTACTTTGAGGCGCCGCCGGGAGGCGATCGGCGCGAGCTGGAATGCGGCGAGGCGCCCCCGGGAGGCGATCGAAGTAAGAGGCCTTACTCTGAAGCGCCGCCGGGAGGCGATCGGCGCGAGTTGGAATGCGGCGAGGCGTCCCCGGGAGGCGATCGAAGTAAGAGGCCTTACTCTGAAGCGCCGCCGGGAGGCGATCGGCGCGAGCTGGAATGCGGCGAGGCGCTCCCAGGCGGCGTTTCAAGTCGATGGAGCGCGTGGCGAGCGCGATCCCGGCCTGCTCGCGAACCACCAGGCCCGTGCCCGCCGACGTGACGCTGCCGCCGCCGGTCTCGCTCGGCTGCCCGCCCGCCGGTGCGTCGGCTCCGTGCCCGCCGGGGACGAAATCGCGACGGCAGGTCCCGCTGCCTTGCGGGGAGGCCCTTCGTGGCTAGGCTGGTCCGCGGCCCACCCATGACGAACTTCGATATCCTCGTCGGCGCCGCGCTCGCGGCGGTCCTTGCTTTCCAGGTCTACGTCACCGTGCGCGTCTTCCGGAGCCGCGTCTACGAGCCCAAGCAGAAGGTCTGGCAAGCGCAGCTCGTCTGGCTCCTGCCGATCATCGGCGCCGGGCTTGTGTTCTCGATCCTCCAGGAGGAGGACCGGGCCCACCGCGACGCCTCCTCGCACCTCCGGAGCTGAGCCGGCGCCTCCCGGCCGCGCGGCCGCCTCGCGGCGAAGTGCGGTCACGTTGAACGGTCGACCTCGCCCCCTTCTCCGTCCTCTACGCCCATCTGATCACCTCGGCGCCCCCCCGATGGCCGATGGCCCGGTGGACCTGGGACGATCGAACAGGAAAATTAGGTTTCACCCTTCGGTCCAGCGGCCCCGTGCGCTATGGCTCAGGGAGCATGGCGGACGACGTCTTCGGCATCGTCGGGACCACGCAGGCGGGTAATTTCCACGTCGAGCAGGTGGTCGCGGAGGGAGGGTTCGGCGTGGTGTACCGCGCGCTCCACGCCGGCTTCCGCGCGCCTGTCGCGTTGAAATGCCTGAAGGTGTCCGAGGCGAAGACCCCGCGCGAGCGGCAGCTCTTCCTCGAGAAGTTCCGCGAGGAGGCCCAGCTGCTCTTCCGGCTCTCGGCCTCGATCCCGGAGGTCGTCCGCCCGCTCCACGTCGATGTGCTGCACCTGAAGCGAGGGGAGTTCGTCCCCTTCCTGGCCCTCGAGTGGCTGGAGGGCGAGTCGCTCGACAAGGTCATCGATCGACGGAGGCTCAAGGGAGAGCCGCCGATCCCGCTCCACAGGCTGATGAAGATGATGCGCCCCATCGCGCAGGCGATCGCGCGCGCGCACCGCTTCCCGAGCCCGAACGGGACGGTGTCGATCATCCACCGCGACCTCAAGCCCGAGAACATCTTCATCACGACGCAGGAGGGGACGGAGCGCCTCAAGATCCTCGACTACGGCATCGCGCAGGCGAAGACGCTGGCCGAGCAGGCGGTCGGACGGGTGACGAACGGCGACCCGCTCAACGCGTTCTCCCCGGCGTACGGCGCCCCGGAGCAGTGGGCGCCGAAGCGGTTCGGGCAGGCGGGAACTTGGACCGACGTCTGGGGTCTCGCGCTCACCATGGTCGAGGCGCTCGTAGGGCGGCAGGTGATCGACGGCGAGGCGCAGGCGATGATGGGGACGGCGCTCGACGTGAAGCGCCGGCCCACGCCCCGGACCGAGGGCGCCAACGTCCCGCCGGAGGTCGACGCGGTGTTCGAGCGCGCGCTCGCGGTGAGCCCGCGCGACCGGACGCGCGACATCGAGGCCTTCTGGACGGAGCTGGAGGCGGCGATGGGGCTCCCGGCCACCTTCGGGCGGACCTCCGCGCAGGACGACGCGTACTCCGTCCCGCCGCCTCCGTCGTCGTCGATGCGCGCGGCCCCGCAGGTCAAGCGCGCCGCGCACGTGTGGCTCGACACGCCCAGCGACGCCGGGTCGCTCGAGCTCGATCTCGACGTGGCCCCGGCGTCGATGCGCTCGCCGAGGGGAGGGCGCCGCGAAGGTCCCGCGAGCAGCGTGCGCCCGCCGCCGCCCTCGGATTCGGCTGGGCTCGAGATGGATCTCCCCGAGGCGCCGCAGAGCCCGCACAGCAGAGGCATGGGCGCGCTCGTCCCGGAGAGCATGCCGACGAGCGCGCGAGGCCGCGGCGGCCTCGCGGAGGCGACGCCCGTGGGCGCGCTCCCGCGCGGCGGCGGGATGGAGAGCGCCGCGCCGAGCATGCTCGCGCGCGGGGGCGGGATGGGCGGGATGATCGAGAGCACGCCGCCGCTGGAGATGGCGCTCAGCGTCGCGCCGCGCACGACGTCGGTCGCGCCGGCCGCGGTGCGCGCGCTGTCGGACATGCCGTCGAGCAGGTACCGGCCGACGGCGCGTCCGCCGGCGGACGTGCGGCCGCGCCCGCCGGACCCGAAGCCGCTCGGCGGGCCGACGCTCCTCCAGCAGCTCGGGCTGCCCGTGGCCTGCATCGTGTTCGCGTGCGTGGTCACGGTGGCCGACCTCATCATGAAGCAATCGGGTGAGGCGCTGAGCTTCGGTCCGGTGCGCTCGTTCTGGGTCGCCGGCGTGCTGCTCCTGTTCGGCGTCGGGCTGTTCTTCTGGCGCATGCTCGGAGATGCTGGAGATGCCTGATCCGACGCACGGGAGCGCCGCCGCGGGCGAGCGCGCCGATCAGAGCGTGTCGGCCCGCTTCACGCGGCTGATGAACGCGTCGACCTCGCGGTGGGGCGTGCTCACCGATCCCCCGCTCGTGGCGCTCGCCTCCGGCGTCTTCCTGCTCGTCTTCCTCGGGGCGCTCGGCCGCGACGCGGGCCCCGAGGTCGCGCGCGCGCTCGGCGTCCTCGTGTTCGCGCCGATCTCGGTCGCGCTCGTCGTCAGCGTGGCGCTGCGCGGCGCGCGTCGCGCCGTCGTCGCGTGGCTCGCGCGCCAGCCGTTCCCGGTGGAGAACCTGAACGCCGTGCTGAACGGCCTGGGCGAGGCGCTGGAGGTCACCTTCGTCGGCGCGGCGCCGGAGGCGAAGGAGCTCAACGTCGAGCTCGACAAGGTGCACCCGGACGCGTTCGTGACGGGGGGCGTCGAGGACGCGCGCACGCTGGACATCCGCATCGGCGTCGTCGACTCGAAGCGCAATCCGGCCGCGACGAACCACCAGCGCTACGCGCGCGTCCGCGAGCTCGTCGAGCGCGTGCTCGTGCCGCTCGCGGAGCGCTATCCGATCCAGGTCGTCCGGGTGAAGTGAGCGCGCGCCGGGCGCGCGCATCCATACGGCGGGGCGCCTTGCGGTCGTCGCGCGCCCCGCGCGGGCGCTTGCCATGTCGCCCCGTTCCCCTGCTATCGTCGCGGCCCATGACCGCCTCGACCCCCGAGAAGCTCCTCTCCGATCTGGAAGCGCGGGGCATCACCCGCGCCAAGATCGGCGGCTTTGACATCGACGGCATCCTCCGCGGGAAATACGTCTCCATCGAGAAGCTGAAGAGCGCGCTCAAGAGCGGCTTCGGCTTCTGCGACGTCATCTTCGGCTGGGACATCGCCGACGTGCTCTACGACAACGCCAAGGTGACCGGCTGGCACACCGGCTACCCGGACGCGCACGCCGTCCTCGATGCGAGCACGCTGCGCGACATCCCGTGGGAGCCGGGGACGGTCGCGATGCTCGCCGACTTCCGCGACGAGCGCGGCGGCCCGCACGCCGCGTGCCCGCGCTCGCTCCTCCGGAGCGTCATCGCGAAGGGCGAGCGGATGGGGTTCTCGGCGAAGTTCTCGTGCGAGTTCGAGTTCTTCCTCTTCGAGGAGACGCCGCGCTCGCTGCACGAGAAGCGTTTCGCCGGCCTGACGCCGCTCAGCCCCGGCATGTTCGGCTACTCGTGGGTCCGCGAGGGGCAGAACAAGAAGCTCATGGCCGCCATCCTCGATCAGATGCAGGCCTTCGACGTCGAGATCGAGGGCCTGCACACCGAGACCGGCCCGGGCGTGTACGAGGCGGCGATCCGCTACGACGACGCGCTCCGCGCCGCGGACAAGGCCGCGCTCTTCAAGGTCGCCATGAAGCAGATCGCCCACGAGCACGGCCTGTCGGTCACGTTCATGGCGAAGTGGAACGCCGATCTCCCCGGATCGAGCGGCCACCTGCACCAGAGCCTCTGGAAGGACGGCCGCAACGTCTTCGAGGACGCGTCGTCGCCCGATCGGATCCCGGCGGCGCTGCGCCACTACGTCGGCGGCCAGATCGCCCTGATGCCCGAGCTCACGGCGATCTACTCGCCGACGATCAACGCCTACAAGCGGTACGTGCCCGGCGTCTGGGCCCCGCTCACCGCCAGCTGGGGCGTCGAGAACCGCACGGCCGCGATCCGCCTCATCGGCCTCGGCACGCCCGGCGCGCGCGTCGAGTACCGGCAGACGGCGGCGGACATCAACCCGTACACCGCCATGGCCGCGTGCCTCGGCGCGGGGCTCTACGGCATCGAGAACGGCGTCGAGCCGCCGGTGCAGGCCGCCGGGGACGCGTCGTCCGCCGAGTCCTCGCGCCTGTCGCTTCCCCGTACGCTCTCCGACGCGACCCGGATGCTCGCGGGCAGCAAGATGGCGCGCGAGATCCTCGGCGAGAGGTTCGTCGAACACTATGTCCTGACGCGCGACTGGGAGGTGCGGCAGTACGAGCGCGCGGTCACGGATTGGGAGCTGAAGCGTTACTTCGAGGCGGTGTGATCATGAGCCAGTTCACGGTTTGGAGCTTTCCCACACGCATCCTCTTCGGCGCCGGCGTCGTCGAGCAGACAGGCGCCGAGGCGCGCCGGCTCGGCGCGGCGAGGGCGCTCGTCGTCACGGACAAGGGCGTCGTCCGCTCGGGGCTGCTCGAGCCCGTCGCCGCGTCGCTGCGGAAGGAGGGCCTCGAGGTGGCCGTCTTCGACGACGTGCTCGGCAACCCCATCGAGAAGAACGTGCACGACGGCGTCGCCGCGTTCCGCGCGGCCCGCGCCGATCTCGTCGTCGCCCTCGGGGGCGGCTCGCCGCTCGACGTCGGCAAGCTCGTGCGCCTCGGCGTGAACCACGATCGGCCGCTCGTCGACTACGACGACGCCACGGGCGGCGATCGCTTCATCACGCCCGACGTTCCGCCGATGCTCGCGATCCCCACGACGGCCGGGACCGGCAGCGAGGTCGGCCGCTCGGGCGTCGTGACGCTCGACGTGAACCACCGGAAGACGGTGATCTTCTCGCCGCACCTGCTCGCGAACGCCGCGCTGCTCGATCCGGTGATGACGCGGTCGATGCCGGCCTTCCTCACGGCGGCGACGGGCTTCGACGCGCTCACCCACTGTATCGAGGCGTACGTCGCGAAGGGCGATCACCCGATGGCCGACGGCATCGCGCTCGAGGGGATCCGCCTCGCCGCCGCGCACCTCTCGCGGGCGGTCACGCACGGCGACGATCTCGAGGCGCGCGGCGGCATGATGAAGGCGGCGATGATGGGCGCGGTCGCGTTCCAGAAGGGGCTCGGCGCGTGCCACTCGCTCGCGCACCCGCTCTCGAGCGAGTGCGGCCTGCACCACGGCCTCGCGAACGCCCTCTGCCTCCCGCCGGTCGTCGAGTTCAACGTCGCCGCGGCCGCGCCGCGCCTCGCGCGTGTCGCCGCCCTGCTCGGCGCTCCCGAGGACGCCGCCGCGTGCGCCGACGCCATCCGCGCCCTGCGCGCCCGGATCGGGCTCGCGGCCGGCCTCGAGAAGGCAGGCGTTCCCCGCGACAAGCTCGACGCGCTGGCCGACCTCGCCGCCCAGGACGCGTGCCACACGAGCAACCCGCGCCCCTGCTCGCGCGACGATCTCCGCCATCTCTACGAGGCGTCCTTCGCGAGCTGATCGCGCGCGCCTGTCCCGGGCCGGGCGCGGCTCGCGGCGGACGCCGGGCCGACGCGAACGCGGCGCCGCCGCGGAAGGATCGCGCCGGCGAGCGCCTGCCGTGACGGGATCATGGTCATTTCCCGGTGTCCAGCGGGCCGTTGGGCGCCGGCCCTACCGCTGGCCGACAATGGATAAATGCGGTACCAGGGGTGCACGATGACCGTCACCTCCACCGAGCGCACCGCGCGTCCAGCGACATGCCAAATGTTCGAGACGCCGCTCATCGAGCGGTTTTCGCGGATCCATCCGATCACACCGTTCGTCTTCTGGCTGCCGGTCTACGGCTATCTGGGCGTGCGCGCCGCCCGGCATGATGTCGGCCTCCTGACCGGGCTCGGGCTCGTGCTGGTGGGCTTGTTTCTATGGACGTTCGCCGAGTATGTCCTGCACCGATACGTGTTTCACTACGTCGGACCGCGCCTATGGCAGCGCCGGATGCATTTCGTTCTCCACGGGGTGCACCATGATTTCCCGCAAGATGCCGACCGGCTGGTGATGCCGCTCGGCGCGAGCATCCCCCTCGGCATCGCGTTCTACACGCTGTTTCGCGTCGTCTTTGGCCCTGTTCCGGCGGATCCGCTGTTCATCGGCTTCGGCCTCGGATACCTGGTGTACGACGGTACGCACTATGCCATTCATCACTTCCGGATGAGCTCGCGCTGGGGGAAGTGGATCAAGCGCCATCACATGGTCCATCACCACACGGGAGAGAATGCCCGGTGGGGCGTGTCGTCGCCGCTCTGGGACTGGGTCTTCGGCACGATGGGCACGTCGCAGGCGGGAAAAGGCAGCTGAGCGGGCCAGCGGCGCGCTCCGGAGCGCGCCGGCGCTGATCGTCGACAGGGTGGGAATGGGCCCGGAGCGCGGCGGGTTGAGGGGCCATGAAGCGGTCGCGCCCGGACGCTCGTGCCTGCGCGGGAGATGCTGCGCAGCGGCGCCGCGCGGGGCCGCGCGGCCGCGATCGCACGGCGCCTGCCCAGGCTCAGGCGCGCAGCGGATGGATCGGCTCGACGCGCGGACCGAGGAGGTCGCGGCGCATCGGGGGCCTCACGGCGAGGAGGTGGTGCCGGGAGGAACGAGCCCTGCCGCAGGCGACGCGCTCGCCGCAGGCAGCCGCCTCATGGCGCCCGCATCGAAGGTGCGGAGCGTGTTGCGTCCGCAGTAGGGGCACAACCACGCCACGTCGAACCGGTCGAGGTGAGCGTTGATGCTGTGCGCCGGCGCGAGCTCCTTGTCGGCTTCACCGGCGGCCGACCGGCCGCGTGGGCTCCGGGTGGCCCACCCGGCGGTGACGTGCCGGTGCTCGTCCAGGGTGGCTGACAGGCTTGCCTGGCACTCGCAAGGAGTGGAGATGAGAAACCGACTCATGCGTGACCGTCCTTCGTAGATGTTTCCGTAGACCTTGCTGGCATGCCGCGCCGCGGCGTGCTTGCGGGCGCCGCGGCTGCGAACCGAGACGAACGAGAACCGAGACGAACGAGAACCGAGACGAACGAGAACCAAGACGAACGAGAACCAAGACGAACGAAACCCGAGAACCGGCGACGAGGAAAGAAGCGCGCCCTCATATAAAGGTTGGTCAGTTTGAGCTCAAGGGGTGTTAGCCTGGGGCACGGTTGCCCTGGTGTAGCTGAGGAAGGGGAGTCCATGACCGTTCGACGTGCACCTCGTGAGCGCGAGACGCCGCCCTCGGGCAGGTTGCAGGTCGTCGAGGCCCGCCGGCCTGGGCCGCGCTCGGTGCGCGGCTTCAGGATCCTGCTTGCGCACGACGCCCGCGCCGCGACCTGCGACGCGCTCGCCCGCGCGATCGAGGGGGCGGTGACGAACGTCGAGATCGTGGACGCCTCGTCGATCGACGACGCCCTGCTCGCGTCGGCGACCGAACGGTTCGACGCGTGCCTCGTCTGCCTGGATCTGCCGCCGGCCCCGCTCGGCGGTGCGCGCCTCGCGAGCGAGCTCGTGGACAGCAACCACCCGGTCGTGCTCGTCACGCGGAGCCTGCGCTGGCTGCCGCCGGACAGGCCCATCCTGCACCAGCTGCCCTGGATCCCGCCGGACGCGGGCACGATCGAGATCTCCAGCGCGATCGCGGCGGCGACGAGCGACTGCGACAGCGCCATCCGCGCGCGCTCGCCGTTGCCGGGCGAGACGCTCGGCGCGCCCACGCTCCGCGCTCGCGCGCGCCGGTAGGCGCCGGTCGCGGCGCGGCTTGGTCGGGATCGAAAACGAAATGAAGGGGTTGCTAAGCGGCCCCGGATTCGGTAGAAGCTTCCTCCACCTCGCGCGGGACTAGCTCAGTTGGTAGAGCATCAGCTTCCCAAGCTGAGGGTCGCGGGTTCGAATCCCGTGTCCCGCTCCGAGGATCGCCGACCCCCTTTTGCGCTGGCGATCCTCCTGCACCTCGGGTGCTTCGAGGTTGAGGGACCCCTCGCGCTGGAGCGTCGTTTCAAGCGGCGCTTCGTGATCGAGCCGCGTCTCGGACGGCGCCTCGTACTGAGCTCGGGCGACGGCGCTCGCTGAGCGAGCACCTGCGCTCGCGCCACCGGGCAGCGCTCGCTGCGCGAGACGGACGCGCTCTGGGGGCGCACGACGCTCGAATCGGGGCCGGTCCCGCTGCGCGCACAGCGGTGCCCGACAGCATGGGGACACCGGGAGGTGTTCATGAAGGATGGCCGGCGCATCGCGCTGAACGCGGCGCTGATGCTCCTGAAGCAGGCGATCATGGCCGTCCTTGGCGTCGTGTTCGTCGGCTATCTCGCGCGGAAGGTGGGGGTCGCCGCCTGGGGGGAGTTCCAGGCGTCGCTCGCGATCGCGGGGATCGTCACGATCGCCGCAGGCGTCGGGGTGAGGGGATACCTGGCCCGGGAGGTCGCCGTGAAGCCCGAGCTCGGGCCGCGTCACCTCGGCGCGGCGCTCGCCATCCGGGGCGTGACCGGGACGGTGGTGCTCGGCGCGACCGTGGCCGTCGTGCTGGCGACGCGCTCGGGGCTCGGCGCGCAGCTCATCGTGCTCGCCGCAGCTTCCCAGCTGGCGACGCTGCTCTACTCGACCATGTGGCTCTCGTTCGAGGCCCACGAGCGGTTCCAGTACATCCTGTACGCGGAGCTCGGTGCGCGGCTGTTCGTCATCGCGCTCTCGGCGGCCTTGCTCGCGCTCGGCTTCGGCGTCGTCGCCGCGGCCGTGGCGTTCCTGCTCGGCAACGTGCTGGAGCTCGCCATCACCTCGCATTACCTCCGCGCCCGCCTCTACCGGCCCGAGCTCACGACGCCGCCCGCCGAGCTCTGGCAGATCGCGAAGCGCAGCCTGCCGATCGGCGCGCTCGGGGCGCTCTCGAGCGCGCTGCTCCAGATCGACCGCGTCATGCTCCGCGCGCTCTGCGACGAGGAAGCCGTCGGCGTCTTCAGCGCGGCCTGGGTGCTGAGCGAGAACTTCAGGATGCTCCCCGACGTCCTGCTCGGGGCCGCCTTCGCGGCGGGCATGCGCCTCTACGTCCAGGATCGCGACGCGTTCGGGCGCCTCTACGGCGGTTGCATGCTCGTCGCCGCGCTCTTCGGGCTGCCCGTCGCCGCCGGCGTCTTCCTGCTCGCGCCAGACGTCATCCAGCTCGTCTACGGAGGGACGGGCGACTACGCCCCGGCGGCCGACGTCCTCCGGATCCTCGCGTGCAGCGTCCCCGTGACGTTCGCGTTCCAGGTCGTGACGCTGCCGCTGCTCGCGGCGAAGCGCGAGGTCGCGATGGTGAAGCTGCTCGCGCTGGCGCTCGTCGCCGACGTCGCGCTGAACCTGCTCCTCTTGCCGCGCTACCGCGCCATGGGCGCGGCGTGCGCGACGCTGGCCGTGAGCGCCGGCGCGCTGATCGCGTCGTGGGGCATCTCCGCGCGCTGGGCCCACGTCGTGGAGCTCGGCCGCATCCTCGCGGTCCTCGCCGCGACGGCGGTCATGGCCACCGCGGCCTACGTCGCGCGCGTCCTCGCCGGCATGTGGGCGTCGATCGCGGTGGGCGTCGCCGTCTACGCCGTCCTCCTCGTCGCGTTGCGCGTCGTCTCCCTCCGCGAGCTGCGCGCGCTGCTCGCGCGCCGCGTCCGCGCCTCACCCGCCACCGTGGCCTGACCTGCGTTCCATTGCGGGCGGGCCCGACGCTGCGCGCGCCCCGCTGCGCCGCTGTGTGGAGCACGGGGCCGTCGAGTTTTCCGCATTTTCCGCCGGGAGCAGCGCTCGCCGTGGGTCTCTGCGGCTGCCGACATGCGCTCTCATCCGGCGGGATCCACGCAGGACCGCGCGATGGCCATGGCTCGGAGGTGACGCTGCCGCGGCACTTTCCGTGGCATGCAGCGTGAATAGCGAAGGCGCGATGTGGCGGCGCGGGCAAGTCCGGGGGCTGGCCGGGGTGGGGCGACTCCGGCAGTGGATGGCGCGGCGGCCGTCCTCGCTTCGCGCGTTCGGGATGCCGGCGCGAAGCGAGGGGGGCGCGGCTGGGCTGCCGTGGAGATATCGAGAGATGGACCTGCCCATGGGCGACGGCGGCTATGCGTTGCTCGCGCGCCTGTCGGCGGGCGGCATGGCGGAGCTGTTCCTCGCGTGCCGGCGCGGGCCGGCAGGTATCGCCCACCCCGTCGTCGTGAAGCGGCTTCGCCCCGAGGCGAGGCGAGATCCGTCGATCGTGCGGATGTTCCTCTGGGAGGCCTGGATCAGCGCCCGGCTCCAGCACCCCAACGTGATCCGGTTCCACGACTTCGTCGTTCACGAAGGACGCCATCACCTCGTGATCGAGTACGTCCCGGGCTGCGATCTGGCCGCCGCCGCGCGCGCTCTCTTCGCGGAGGGGCGGCCGTTCCCGCTCGAGGCGGCCATCGAGATCGGCCTGGGCGTGCTGCGGGCGCTCGGGCACGCGCACGGGCTCCGCGACGACGGCGGGAAGCTCGTCGGCCTCGTGCACCGCGACGTGAGCCCGCAGAACGTGCTCCTCTCGCTCGAGGGGGAGATCAAGCTCATCGACTTCGGCGTGGCGCAGATGACGGGGATGAGCGGCACGGAGGAGGCCGGCCCCTTCGGCTCCCCGTGCTCGTCCGACGACGCGGCCCCGTCGAGCGGCGGCGGCACGGTGAAGGGAAAGCTCGGCTATGTGGCGCCCGAGCAGCTGCGCGGGCAGAGGGTCGACGCGCGGGCCGATCTCTTCGCGGTCGGCGTGATCCTCTTCGAGCTGCTGACGGCGCGTCGCCTGTTCCACCGCAAGGACGACGGCGCGACGATGGGCGCGGTGCTCTCCGGCGAGGTGCCGGCGATCGCGCCGCTCCGCCCCGCGTGCCCGGCGCTGCTCGAGGGGGCGATCCGGCGCGCGCTCGCGCGCGATCCCGAGGGCCGCTTCGAGACCGCGGCGCAGATGGAAGAGGCGCTCGCCGAGGTGCTCGCCTCGCTGCGCCGAGCGCCGAGCGGCGGCGACGAGCCGAGCTCGAGCGATCGCGGGCTGCTCGCGGGCCAGGAGATCGCCGCGCTCGTGCGCGAGGTCGCGAGCGGGCGCGATCGGCACCGGTCGCTGCTCGTGCGGGGCTGCCGGAGAGCCGCCGGGTCTCGCGGGCGCACGGGCGCGCGGCGGATCGCCGCGGGCCGCTCAGGGGACGATCGCGGCGAGGTGACGCCAACGCTGCGCGGGACGGACGCGCGCGCCTCTGCGCCGGAGGAAGGGAGCGAGCGCAGCGAGGCCAGGAGCGCCGTCACGCCGGACTGGAGGGACGCGCGCCCGCTGCGGCGCGCTCGACTCCTGCCCTGGCTCGTGATCGCGGCGGTGACCTTCGCCGCAGGGGCGCTCGCCGGCAGGGCGATCGGCGCGTTCGACGGCGGCGCTGCGCCGGCGAGCCGCGGCGCGCCCCGCGACTGACGAGCGCTCCAGCTCCAGCGCCGGCGCCGCGGCGCGGAGAGCCGCGAGACCTGGGAGATCTCCATTCGGCGCCGCGGTCGTGAGGCGTCGAACGCGAGCGGCCGTTGGTGTTGGCGCGGATAGCGACGGGCTCGCTAGCCTTGTCCGGCCTGATGCCCGTCCGGAATCTCCTGAGCCGTTCCCTCCCGATCGCTGCGCTGGCTGTCCCCCTCCTCGCGAGCTTCACCCTCGCGAGCTTCACGAGCAGGAGCGCGCTGCCGTGCCCGGTCGCCGGTGCGCCGGCGGAGCCGACGGAGCTCGGCGCAGCCATCGAGCGGCAGCCGATCTGTGTCGGATCGACGGTCGCGAGCGCGGGCGAGCTCGGCGACGTCCTGTACTACCGCAGCTCGGTCGGAGAGGACGGCGAGGTCTCCGTCGGTTATTACGCGTTCTTCTCGGAGGAACGGCCGTGGGGCAACAACTGGCTGACCTGGACCGTGCTGCCCGCGCTCGCGGTGGACCTCGTCTACACGCACGCGCTGCTCTTCGCTCCGGGGGTCCAGCGCGCCGTCTACGGCAAGGGCGACGTCGAGGGGTTCAGGATCGTCTACAGCGTCGGCGAGGGGGGGCGGCTCACCGCCGAGCGCGGCGCAGCGGACCGCGGTGATCACGGGGAGGTGCAGCTCGAGCGCTCGGATCTGCTCTCGATCGATCCCGAACGCCCCACCGTCTACTCGCGGTGGTGGAGCCACCAGCTCGGCGGGCGGGGCGCGGGGCCGGGCGATCTCGCCTATCGCCGCTGCTTCGGCGCGGGCGCCATCCGGCCGCTGCCGCCGGACGTCGCGCTGGATTTCCGCCTGGATCGGCGCGCCGCGCCGGCCCGCGTGGTGCCTGCCGCCGCGCTGCTCGGGCAGCTCTCTGCCTCGCGGCGGGGCGAGCCCGTCGATGGCGGGAGCGCTCAGGGCCTCGTCGTTCGCCGGCCGATCGTCGCGTTGTAGATGGCGAGGAGGATGATGGCGCCCAGGATCGACGTGAAGAAGCCGCCGCTCGACTGATACGACGGATAGAGCCCCAGCGCCCGGCCGATGAAGCCGCCGAGCAAGGAGCCGGCCACGCCCAGCAGCGCCGTGACCACGAAGCCGCCCGGGTCGCGGCCAGGGGTCAGCAGCTTGGCGATGATGCCGACGATGAGGCCAAACAGGATCCACAACAGCACGGACATGGTTCGCTCCTCTCGACACCGCGTGACGCCGAGGCCCGTCCTCCCGCGTCGACGTGGAGGCCAGCGTCCAGCGTTTCGTCCGGCTCAGCGTCTGCAGACGACGTGCCGCGCGCGGTGAGCTCCGTTCGCACCGCCATGAAGCGGAGACCCGGTGGCCAGCGTGAACTGCGTCGCCATCGGGCGCGCTGCGCTGGGCATCGGCTGTACATCGGCGCGCAGCGGCGCGCGCGAGATCGAGGATCGCGGCGCGCTCGGCGCGCTCGGGGCGCGGGGTGAGCGCTTCGTTCGCACCGCGCGCGGCTCAGCCCTCGCCGTCGGTCTGCTTGTTGTCGTTTTGTTGTCGTTCCTCGATCGCCCCGAGCTCGATCCGGGCGTCGCGTGGGCAGGCGCTGGCGCGTCGCCCGGGCCCGTTGGTCCGCCGTGTCCCGGTGGGTACCCGCGCCCGCGACGCGCGCACACGAGCAGCGCCGCGGACCCGGCGTGCGGCCCGGCTGGGGCGTTCACCGTGGTGGTCCGGAAGGGCAGGTGGGGTCCGGCTCCGGGGCGCGCGCCGGCCACGCGCGCCCCTCGGCGGTCGGGGGCGCCTCGCCGTCGCGCTCCGGCGATGGCGAGGTGAGCGTGGCGAGCGCGGCGCTTGCAGCGTCGAAGAGCAGGCACAGCGATCCGCCGAGCACCGTGGCGGCGACGGTGCCGATCACGACCGGAGCGAGGCGCCCGCGCCGACGTCGGCGCAGCGCGACAAGGCTCCGCGATCCGCTGGATCGGTGCGCTCGAAGCAACAAGAGCGGCTCGATCGCCGGAGCGCGCTGGGCGCTGGCCGGAGCGTGCGCGGGGGGCGACGCCTCGGCGGGCGGGGGGGCCGCGTCCGGGGCCGCGTCCACCGGCGGCGCGCCATCCGGCGCCGGGGGTGAGGCCGCCTCGACGAGCGCAGCCGGGGGGCAAGGCGTGGAGCGATGGCCGACCCACGTCGGAGCGGACGAGTCGTCTCGCCGCGCGGCCGGCGGAGAGCAGGGCCGATCGAGGTGCGCGCTCTCCGGCAGAGACGGCGAGCGATAGCCCACCCATGTCGAGGCTCCCGCGGAGCGCGCCGTGGCGGCGTCCTCCGCGGAGGACCTCCAGCGCGACGAGGACGCCGTCGCTGGGCGCGCGCTCTCCGAGGGGCGCGGAGAGCGGCTGAGCGCGGCGTGCTCGTCGGCGGCGGAGCGCGCCCGGCGCAGCGCGATGTGCCCGAGCGCCTCGCGCAGCGCGCGCGCGCTCTGCGGGCGATCCTCTGGATTTTTGCGCAGGCACTGGAGGATCAGCGCCTCCAGATCCGGATCGAACGCCGGATGGAGCGCGCTCGGTCGGGGCGGCGGGGACTCGACGTGCGCGGCGGCGAGCGCGACGGCCGTCGGGCGCTCGAAGGGGAGCCGCCCCGTCGCCATCTCGAAGAGCAGCACGCCGCACGCGTAGACGTCGCTCCGCGCGTCGACACGCTGCCCTGCGGCTTGCTCCGGGCTCATGTAGGCGGGGGTTCCGATGACGAGCCTGCCGCCGTCCTCGTCGGGCACGGGGAGCAGGGGCGAGCCGCCGAGCGCGCCGGAGCGGTCGTCGTGGAGCAGCTTTGCCGTCCCGAAGTCGAGGAGCTTCACCTGCTCGAACGGCGCCCCGTCGTCGTCGACGCGGGGCACCAGGCGGATGTTCTCGGGCTTGACGTCGCGGTGGATGACGCCCGCGTCGTGGGCGTGCTGCAGCGCGGAGCACAGCTGGCGCATGATCGAGACGATGCGCTCCGGGGGCAGGATCGGCGCGGCGTTCAGGAGGTCGATGAGGTCCTCGCCGTCGAGGTGCTCGGTGACCAGGTACCAGAGGCTGGGCGGGGCCGCCTCGTGCCCGTCGGCGCTCGCGCCGAGCGCGCCGTGCAGGCTCACCGGCTCGCAGCCGAAGTCGAGGACGCGCACGATGTTCGGGTGATCGAGCCGGCTCGCCGCCAGCGCTTCGACATGGAACCTCAGCACCGCGTCTCCGGCGTGGACGCCGCCGGAGCGCGACCTCTCGTCGGAGCGCGACCTCTCGCTCACGCCGCTCGATCCTCGGTGGGCGGCGCCCTCTCCGCGCGGCGACGCGGCGACGCGCGTCGTGCAGACGCGGCGGCTGGCTCCGCCGCCCACGCGCGGCGCGGCGACGCGCTCGTGGATGACCTTCACCGCGCACGCGCGCCCGAGCCCGAGGTGCCGCGCGCGGTAGACGCGCCCCATCGCGCCGGCGCCGATCATCTGCTCGACGAGGTACCGCCCCCCGAGAAGGCGTCCCCTGAGGAATCGCTCCGAGGACGGGAGTCCCGCGTCGAGGGGCGCGGAGGCGCGGAGGCAATCCATGGCGTGTTCCACGCAGCAGAATGGGTGCCATCGCGCTGTGCGGACGGTTCACAGCGGCCGCGAGGCGGAGCGTCGGGCGCGGCCGCGCCGCGGGCGCCCTGCGCCGGCGCTCGCGGCGCGGCTCCGAGCCTCCCGCGCGCCGCGCGCATTTCGCCCGGGAAAACACCGCCTCCGCCCGGGCAGCGGCGCCGCGAGGGCTGATTTGTTCCGTTGTCGACGGCGTGTGATAGCGTGGCGCGCGAGGAGGCCTGAGTGCTCTTGAGACGATGCGTTCCGTTCGCTGCGGCGCTGTTCCTGCTGCTCCCGACAGGCGACGCACTTGCGCAGTCGGACCAGGACAGAGCAGCGGCCCGGTCGCTGGCCACGCAGGGCGCCGAATCGTTCACGTCCGGCCGCTTCGAGGAGGCGATCGATCTGCTGGGTCGCGCCGAGGCGCTCGTGCACGCTCCGACGCACCTCCTGCTGATCGCGCGCGCACAGGTGCGCCTCGGCCGGCTCGTCGCCGCGAAGGAGACCTACCTGAGGATCGTCCGCGAGGAGCTCCCGCCCACCGCGCCGTCTCCCTTCAAGAGGGCGCAGCAGGACGCGCGGGAGGAGCTCGCCGCGATCGAGCCCAGGATCGCGTCGCTGCGCATCGCGCTGGAGGGCGCCGCCGGCCGGAAGATCGGCGTGAAGCTGGACGGCCAGCCGGTCGCGGACGCGCTGCTCGGCGTGCATCGCCCGATCGATCCGGGCAATCACGTGGTCACCGTGGTTCCACCGGGCCTCGCGCCGATCGAGCAGGGGGTCACCATCGGCGACGGCGAGCGGAAGGAGCTGAAGATCCCGGTCCCGGAAGGCCCGGCCGTGGTCCCTCCGCCGGGAGGCTCGGTCGAAGGGCAGGGCACCTGGGGCGGCGGGCAGGCCGAGGTCCCCCCTGTCGCCCCGCCTGGCACCCCGGAGCGAAAGACGAACGCGGCGATGCTGGGCGGAGGCATCGCGGCCACGGCGCTCGGGCTCGGCGGTGTCGTGGTGGGCTCGGTGTTCCTGGCCAAGAGCAGCGGGACGCAGAAAGAAGCGAACGACCTCAGCGCCTCGCGCGGGTGCGAATCGCAGGGCAGTGCCGGCGCGGAGTGCGGCCCGGCGATCCGGGCTCAGATCACATCGCTCGACGCCGATGCTGCGTCACAGCAGACGATCGGCGCGGCCGGTCTCATCGGGGGCGGCGTGCTGCTCGCCGGCGGCGTGACGCTGCTCGTACTGGAGCTGACGTCCAAGCCGGAGCCCTCGAGCTCCGCCTGGATCGCCCCCTACGTAACGCCGACCGGGCTCGGGGTGCGCGGCGCGTTCTGATCCGAGCGCTCTGCGTGGCGCGGGCGTCAGTAGCCGAAGTCGCCCGGCACCCCCGGCTTCTGCGGCTTCTGGGGCGACGTGCTCGGCTTCGTCGACGGCGTCGTCTGCGGCGGCTTCGTGACGGGCAACGGCTTCGTCTGAGGAGGCTGTGGGCGCGGCGGGGGCGGCTTCACCTGGGCCGAGGAGGCGGTCGGCGCCGCGACGGGCTCGGCGGTGACGGGCGGCGCGGGCTCTGCGGCCGTCGCGCTCGCGGTGACGATCGGCTCGGACGGCGGGGGGGTCGGCGCGGGCGGAGGGGGCGAGGGCGCCGGGATGGCCGTCGCGCTGACCGCGCTCGGATCCGCGCTCGCCGCGCCCGTCGTCGCGCTGTGTCCGAAGGCGAGCCAGACGGCGACGCCCGCGCCGAACAAGCTGGCCGCCCCGGCGATCGCGGCGAGGAGCGGCATCCTGGACGGCGGGCGCGTCGAGCGGCCCGTGACCCCTGACGAGGCGCCCCACGAGTTCGCGGTCAGCTGCGGCGTCTGGCCCATGCCGGGCACGGCCGGCGCATTCTGGACACCCCACGGCGGCTCGGTGCGGGTGGGCGGAGGGGTGGCCGTCTCGGGCTGGGACGGCAGCGACAGCCGGGGGAAGGTCGTCCGCCCCGTGGTCAGCAAGGCCAGGCTGGGCCGCGCTGCGGCCCAGGCGAGGAGCGCGTTCTTGAACTCCGCGCAGCTCTGGAAGCGGCCCCCCGGCTCGCGCGCCATCGCCTTCTGGATGATCCCGGAGAACTCGGCGTCGAGGTCGGGCACGAGCTGCTGGGGCAGGGGGGCCGGCTCGAGCACGATCTTGAAGAGCAGCTCGTTGAAGGTCGCCGCATCGAACGGCACCTGACCGGTCGTCGCCTGAAAGAGCAGGACGCCCATGGCGTAGATGTCGGTCCGCTGATCCACGGGGCTGGAGCCGCGCGCTTGCTCGGGCGACATGTAGTACGGCGTCCCGACCACCGCGCCCGTGCGCGTCATGCTCATCTCCGCGCCGGCGAGCGGCGAGAACTTCGAGACGCCGAAATCGAGCACCTTCACGAAGTTGCTGAGGCCGGCCTTCGAGGGGACGACGAAGATGTTGTCGGGCTTGAGATCGCGGTGGATGATCCCCGCGGCGTGCGCGGCGCCGAGCGCCTCGAGCACCTGCACCATGATCGGCACGGTGATCTCCGGCCCGAGCCGCCCCATCCGCTCGATCTTGGCCCCGAGGGTCTCTCCCTCGAGGTACTCCATGACCATGTACCTCGTGCCGTCCGGCAGCACGCCGAGGTCGAGCACCTCGCAGATGTGATCGGAGCCGATGCGCGCCGCGGCCTGGGCTTCGCGCTCGAAGCGCGCGACGGACTCGGCCTGGCTCGAGATGTTCGCGTGCAGCAGCTTGATGGCGACGCGGCGCCGGATGCGCACGTTCTCGCCTTCGAAGACCGCGCCCATGCCCCCCTGGCCGAGCAGCCGGACGATCCGGTACTTGCCGTCGATGATCTCGCCGACCAACGGATTCATGACAGCGTTCCCGGTCCGGAGAAGCAAATCACGCCGCCAGGCTAGCACGGTCGCCCGAGGCCGGCCTACGCCCTCGCAGAGCGACGACGGGCGTCGCCCTCACCCGCCGCCGTGCGGCGTGGACGCCCCACACGAGGCCCCACACGAGGATCGATGGCGTGGGCGCGCGGCCGCCCGAGCGCCTGAGCGCCTGAGCGCCTGAGCGCCTGACAACGAACGAACGCCCCGCTCCCGCGATCCCCGGGCCGGCGCAGGGGATCTTCGTGATAACGTCGCCCACGTATGCCGGTTTACGAGCTGTCCGTCGATGGTGCGCTGGTTCGCGAGGCGGAGAAGATCGTCTCCCTCGAGGGCCGCGCGTTCCCGACGCTCGTCATGCGCTGGGAATCGCGCCTCTTCGACCAACCTTGGCTCACGACGCTGGTGCTCGATTACGTGATCGCGTTACCGCCGCTCATCGTCGGGCAGGCGACGTTCAACGAGGTCAGGATTGCCGCCTTCACCGGCGGCGCCGGCACGAAGTTCATGTACTTCGGCACCGAGATGAGCGCGAGCGTGCCTCGGATCGCGCCCGAGATGGAGAACACGATCGCCCCGACCGCGCTCTACCAGGAGTTCCGCCTGGACGAGCAGGCTTGCCCGATCCCCTATCTGAAGCTGATCCAGGTCAGTCCGCGCATCTACGGTGAAGGGCTCCAGAACTACTACTCGCCGCCGATCAAGGTCGAGCGCTACGACGGGGTGGCCTCGCCGGAGCACATCGCGGACTTCTTCCCGAAGGTCGTCGCGAACCTCGATCCGGTGAAGGGGACGACGCTGGTCGATCCAGCGCAGGGCTTCTGGACCGGCGCGCGCTTCCTCGGCGCGACGTCCATCGCCATCCTCCGACAGGGGCGCGTGGTCGGGCTGCACCGCCGCACTGGAAAGACCGACAAGGACCCGATCCCGCCCGAGGTGAAGCGGCGCGATCCGCGGCTCGACGTGCGCGCCGACTGGGTCGCCGTGGACGTCGGCGCGGCGTCGACGGTCGTCGCCGTCCGGGGCGAGCGAGGGGGCGCCGAGTTCGTCCGGATCGGCGCCGACGCGCCGCTCCGGGTGTCCGCCGACAACGAGAACCCGAGCGAGGTGGCGTTCGAGGCGCTGGCCCGGACGACGAAGGCGTGGCGCGATCGGGTGATCCTGCCCATGACGCGCTGGGGCGACGTGCTCGTCGGGCACGCGGCGCGCGACATGCGCCTCCGGCCGGGCGCCGACGTCCACGAGCGCGCCGCGGCCTCCCTGCCGGCCCTCCCGCTCCTGCGCGAGCGGACCGAGCGCGGCGAGCCGTTCCGCCTCCGGGGCAGGAGCGACCCCGACACGACCGAGGCGCTGAAGAAGCCGGCGCCGCCCATCATCGACGAGGAAGGGATCGGCGCGCACGACCCGTTCGATCCGCTGGAGCTCTACGCGTACTACGTCGGCCTGCACCTGAACCAGCGCTCGCGGGGGCTCTCCACGCGCTACGCGATCACGCTGCCGACGGGCTGGTCGCCCGAGCGCCGCGAGAGCGTGCTCGTCGCCTTCCGCCGCGGCATGTTCCGGAGCCTGCCCGCGGGCCTCTGCGAGTACCACGACCTCGACGGCCTGCAGGTCGTCGACGCAGGGCCATCCGCGATCGCCTATGCCGTCCAGGCGTTCCGGATGTTCGGGATCCAGCCGCGGGACGGCGGCGTCCCGTTCTGCGTCATCGACGCCGGGGCCAGCGAGGCGGGGCTCGCCTTCGGCATCCTGCGGAGCGCGAAGGCGCACGAGGCCGCAGAGGGGCTGGAGCGGATGGTCGAGTACCTCGAGCCCACGGCGATCCCCTGGCTCGGGGGCGAGCGGCTCCTCCACCGGATCGCCTACAGGGTGTACTCGTCCAGCCAGGCCGCGATGCGCGATCGCCGGATCCCCTTCGAGCGCCCGCCCGAGGAGGAGCCGATCGAGGGCGCGGAGGATCTGCTCGCTCCGTCCCCCGATGGGCGCGCCAACGCGTGGGCGCTCAAGGAGCTGCTGCGGCCTCTCCTCGAGGGGGGGCCGAGCGCGCCGGTCGCGGAGCGGATCTCGCTGGTCGGGCTCGACGGGGCGCCGGCCGTCGTGCCGCTCTCGATCGACCGCGGCGCGCTGGGCGGCGCGATCGACGCGTGGTTCCGCGACGGGGTCGAGGTGGTCCGCCGGCACCTCGAGGGCGCGGTGGCGAAGATCGGGCGGGAGCCGGATCCTTACCAGGGGCTCAGGATCCTGCTCGGCGGGCGCCTCGGGATGAACCAGCGCTTCGCGGAGCTGCTCGCCGGCGTGCTGCCGGCGGGCGTGCAGGTGCACCGCTTCAAGGAGCCGGACAAGGCCAACCTGGGCGCGCCCACCGTGAAGATGGCGGCCGCGCTCGGCGCGCTGTCGCTCCGGTTCGATCGGATCGGGGCCACGCTCCGCGCGGAGAAGCGCGACGCGTTCCGCTACCGCGTCGGGCGCGCCCGCCACGGGCAGCTCGCCGACGTCCTGGATCCGTCCGTCGACTACGACGTCTGGCGGGAGGTCGGCGCTTGCTTGAAGCCCGAGGTCGAGCTCCTGTTCATGGCCGCCGACGACGAGGGGGAGGTCGCGGCGGACGATCCGCGCGTGCGCCGCGCGGTCTGCGCGCTCGGGCGCGGCGCCGTCGGACAGCGGCTCTATGTCCGTGCCGTCGGGCCGGCCCGCGCGGAGATCAGCGTGGGGCCGCCCGGCGGTGAGCCGGCCTCCGGCGCCGTCTGCTGGACGGTCCACCTCGAGAGCGGCGCCGCAGAGAAGACCGGCGGCTGAGCGCATGGGGGCTCCGCGGCTTCACGTGCCACACGACGATCCCGATCCCGGGGGACAGGCCCACGCCGGCGCAGCGCCAGGCGGCCTGGCCGAGGTCCATCAGGCCGAGGCCCGGCTGGCCGCGCACCTCGCGACGACGAGCGCGCTGCGCGAGGCGGCCTCGCTCGCGGAGGCTGCTCCGCGCGTGCTCGCCGCGCTGATCGACCACCTCGGCTGGGACGTCGCCGCGCTCTGGCTCGCGGAGCCGGAGCCGAGCGCCGCGGGCGACGCGCCGCGGTCCGCGGCGAGACCGAGCGCGCTCCGCTGCGTCGAGGCCCGGTCGGCGGCGCACGGCGATGGCGAGGCGCTCGCGGAGGTGCTCCGCCAGGGGCCGACCGTCGCCGCCGAGTCCGATCTCGTCGGCGAGGCCTTCCTGCGCGGCGCGCCGGTGTTCCGCGCCAGCGTCGTCGACGCCGTCGAGCATGCCGCGCGCGCGCCGGGCTGGGAGCGCGCGGCGTGCGCCGTCCCGATCCCGTGCGGCCCCCGCGTCGCCGGGGTGATCGAGCTGAGGAGCCGCGCCCCGCACCCCGGCGACGAGCAGCTGCTCCGCGTCCTTGCGTCCGTGGGCAGCCAGATCGGGCAGAGCATCGCGCGGTGGCGCGCCGAGCGGGAGGGCGCGCGCGCCGCGGGCGAGCTCCGCGCGCTGTTTCACGCCATCCCCGATCTCTGCTTCCGCCTCGACGCCGAGCTGCAGATCGTCGACCACAACCAGCCGCGGCTCTCCGAGCTCCACGTCGCGGCGGAGGCGCTGTCGGGCAAGCGCATGACCGAGGTGCTCCCCCTGGAGCTCGGGGAGCGGCTCGAGCGCGCGAGCCGGGAGGCTCACGAGGCGGGCGCCGTGGTCGCGCTCGAGCACGCCGTCGCGAGCGCCGGCGGAGAGCGCCACGTCGAGGCGCGGGTGATGCCGTTCCTCGAGGGGCACGTCCTCGTCCTCGTCCGCGACATCACCGAGCGGCGGCGCACGGAGGAGGCGCTCCGGCAGCGCGAGGAGCGCTCGCGCGAGTCGCAGAAGATGGAGGCGCTCGGCCGGCTGGCCGGCGGCATCGCGCACGACTTCAACAACATGCTCATGGTGATGCTCGGCTACGGCGAGCTCCTCATCCGCCGCCTCGGGCCCGACAGCGCGCTGCGGCGCGACGCCCTCCAGGTCACGAAGGCCGGGGAGCGCGCCGCGGCGCTCACGCGGCAGCTCCTCGCGATGAGCCGCCGCAAGGCGCTTCAGCGCGAGGTGCTCGACATCAACGCGGTGGTGCTCGACATGCAGACGATGCTCCAGCGCCTCATCGGCGAGGACATCGACCTGCAGACGAACGTCGGCCGGGATCTCGGCTCGATCAGGGTCGACAAGAGCCAGCTGGAGCAGGTCGTCCTGAACCTCGTCGTGAACGCGCGCGACGCGATGCCGAGGGGCGGCAAGCTCGTCGTCGAGACCTCCCTGGGCGAGCCTGGCGAGAGCCCAGCGGCGAGGTCGTTCGCGCCAGCGGAGCGCGACGACGACGACGCGCCCGCCGCTGGAGGGCCCCCCTACGTCGTGCTCTCGGTGACCGACAGCGGCAACGGGATGGATCACGACACGCTCTCGCACCTGTTCGAGCCGTTCTTCACGACGAAGGCGCGAGGCAAGGGCACGGGGCTGGGCCTCGCCACGGTGTACGGGATCGTGAGCCAGAGCGGCGGGCTCATCGAGGTCGAGAGCGAGCTCGGGCGCGGCACGACGTTCCGCGTCTACCTCCCGCGCGTCGAGGAGCGCGCCGAGGTGGCGCCCGCTCGCGCGCGGCCGTCGCCGGCGGGCGGCGACGAGACGGTGCTCGTCGTCGAGGACGATGACGCCGTCCGCAAGCTCATCGTCGATGTGCTCGAGCGGCGCGGCTACGGCGTGCTCTCGGCCGCGAGCGGCGAGGAAGCGCTGGCGATACTCGCGCGGGAGGGGGAAGACGCGGTGGATCTCCTGCTCACCGATCTCGTGATGCCGGGCATGAACGGCCGCGAGCTCGCCGAGCGCGCCGTCGCGATCCACCCGCGCGCCCGCGTGCTGTACATCTCCGGCTACGCCGAGGACGTCCTCGCGGGCGCCGAGCCCGATCGCGAGCTCGCGCTGCTGCAGAAGCCGTTCACCCCCGAGACCCTCGCGCAGCGCCTGCGCGACCTGCTCGATCGCCGTTAGCGAGGCGAGCTCTTCCGGGCGCGGCGAGGGCCGGTGGTCACCGGCCGCCGCGCTCGAGGGCGTCGCTTTCGGGCGCCGGATCGGCGATCCCGAGCGGCGCCGACGGCCGACGGCGTCGCAGGTAGAAGAAGTCGCGCTGCGCCGGCTCCGCGACGTACTCCTCGGGCTTGAACTGCACGTCCGGGATCAGCGCCGAGCTGGCGCGCGGACCCGCGCCGTCCGCGCCGCGATCGTACAGGAGGAAGCGCGGGTAGGCGTGGTTGACGTCGAGCTCCGCCACGTCGTGCGCGCCCGCGGCCTTCATCCCGCGGGCGAGGCTGCGGGCCGTGACGGCCTCGCCGAGCCCGTAAAAGAGCAGCTTGCCCGTCGCGTCGACGCCGAGCGCCGAGCGCCGGATCACCGTCTCGCCGCTCACCGTCGCGCCCCAGTCCCGGTTCGAGTCGTACAGCGCGTGGTGGAGCTCGCCCTGCTCGACCAGGCAAGGCGGCGTCTGCCGGTACGCGGCCATGCGGGCCTCGCCGTCGCGCAGCTCGGGCCAGGTCCGGATCCGCACCGCGCCGCTGCGGTAGAGCGCGATCGTGCACGCCCTGTCGCGCGGCGGCAGGAACGTGTCGCCGTCGAGCATCATCCCGTAGTGGCCGTGCATCGCCTTGAAGCCCCCGTTGAAGGCGGCGACGAGCTCCGCGGCGTGGCCTCCTGGGACGAGGCCAGGGCGCCGCTCTGCCGGGATGTCCGGCGAGAACGGCTCCTTCGTGCCCGCGACCAGCCGGAGGTCGACGCGCCCGAGATCGATCGCCACCACGGCGATGGCCGCGAACACGCGCTTCGGGTCGGGGTGCACGACGCTCTTCCAGAGCACCTGCGCCTCGCCGGGCCGGGCGGCGCTGTCGCCGATCGGCGTCCAGACGCCGTCACCCGTGGCCGCGACCTCGGGGAAGGGCGGCTGGAACGAGGCGGGCGACGTGACCGTCTCCGCCTCCGGGCCCTCGGCGCTCTCCACGGCCTCCGCGGCGGCGGCGGCGGGCGGGGGCTCCCAGAACGTCTTCGGGGCCGCGTCGCGGTAGAGGGTCCGGTTCAGCCGATCGGCGACGCCGTACGCCACGTCCTCGGCCCACGCGACAGGCGCAGGACCGACCACGGCGCGCACGCCGTCGGCGAGGGCCGGGCCGAAGCCGCGGACCTCGTGGATGCCGTACCAGAGCGCCTCGACGGCGATCGCGCAGAGCGCCACGCAACGCAGCGCGCGCTCGGGCCAGCGAGCGCGGGATCGCCGCCCGCGCAGGGACCCGCTCGCAGAAGGGGGCGAAGGGTTGTCCAAGGCGATACCGAGGCTACCCGATCGCGCGGGCAGCCCCAAGTTTCGGGCTTCGAGCGAGCGCGGCGGCGCTCGTTACGGCTGCCCGTGCGCCATCGTCCGAGGGCCATCCTTGAACAGGATCTCGATCTTGCCCCGATCGATGACCTTCGCGACCACGCCGTCGCCGAACTTGCTGTGGTGGATCAGCTCGCCCTCGCCGAAGGTCAGCGTGACGCGGTACGGCTTGAACGCCCCGGACGGCTGCCCCGCGATGGCGCGTTCCCACGCGAGCGTCTGATCGCGCTCGGCGCGCTGGGCGGCCGTGAGGCGCTCCGCGCCGCCGCCGCGCGGCGAGCTCGACGCCGCCCGCGGCTCGCTGCTGCTCCGAGCGGAGGCGCGCGCCGCCGCGCGGTTCTCCCGCTCGCTCTTCGGCTGGCGGTAGAGGTGGTGCGACATGCAGGTCTTGCACTCGACCTTCTTCACCACGTCGCCGACCATCGCGATGATCCGATGGGTAAGATCGAGGCGGCACTTGGTGCACCAGGCGTCGACTTCGCCGCCCGTCCTAAGCTTTTTCGTCGTCACTTCTCCTCACGGCGCCGGTCTCGCCCGGTCTCTTTGCTTCGGTCTTTGACGTTCACCTGAGCGGTGACCTCCGGCTTCGGCAACCCGGTCCTCGGCTCGTCCTGGCTGTCGTCTCTCTTGGCCGCTTCGTTGGGAATGAAGCGGATCTCGGTCTTGATCTCGAAGGAGAGCTTCGTCAGCACCTTCGTGATCTCGTCCGCGAACTGGGTGTGCTCGAGCACATCCCGGATCTCCTTCGCGACGACGCGGTAGAGACCGTTCTTGGTCTCGTCGATCTGGGTATAGAGGTAGTGGAGGACCTCTTTGGGCAGCTTGAGGTCGCCCACGAAGTGTCGGAGGTTCTCGGGCCCCTCGCTGAGCTTGTCGATGCCGCTCTCGACGGCCCGCTCGACCACGCGCTTGAAGATCTCCGGGATAGCGCGCTCGAAGAGGCGTTTCTTCTCGCCTTCGCCTTCCACCTTGTCCCCTTCGTCCTCGCGGAGCGGCTCGGTGTCGTCGGCCATGGCTCGGGCTCCCCTAGCGGGACGGGGCGGCCACGTCAATGCAGGGGTGCGTGCAGGGTGCCGGCGTCGCGCCATGGTCCATGGATCTGCCGGATTTTGACGACGATGGGGAGCCTTTCGCGCGCGTGCGGCAGACGAGAGAGCTCTGCCTTCGAGCTCTCGCAGCGGACACTGCAGTGACCCGGACGGAAACCGTGGCGCCCGCGATGTCCGTGGATCGGGCGATGGTCGAGGCGGCGCCAGCTCAGAGCTCCTCGTAGGCGTCCGTCTCGTTGTTCATTTCGTACGTCTCGTCCGCTCCAGCTTCCGCTTCCATGCCGGCATCGCCTTGGCGCGCGCGTTTGTAGGATTTCAGCATCCAGACCTCCGCTGCGAACCGGCCACTGCCGCGGCGGGCGCTGATCTCCACGATGGCGTTGTCGTCCTCGAGCGGGCAGAAGGGCCGATCCGGCTGGACGATCGGCCATGCGTCCTCGGTGCCGTCGCTGGCGATCATCGCCCCGCGGCTGCTCCGCACGGCGACGTCCAGGTTGAGGACCCCCGGTCCGCCGACGGCGAACACCCGGTAACACGCGCCCCGGACCGCCTGCAGCTTCTCCGTGACGATCGCGCCGCCTTCGGCCACCTGCCCTTCGATCGGCTTCGGCGAGATCCGGCGCATGCCGTTCTCCGGGCCGCAGAGCAGCGACAGGCGCGTCACGTCCTTCAGCGGATCGCCGCTGATCCTGAAGTTCCCATAGCAGCGCACCCAGGGACCGCCGACGCGCACCGGGAGGACCGGCAGATCGAGATCCGTGCGCGCTCCGGCGTCGCCCTCGCCCTGTCCCGCGTCGACGTCCGCGAGCCCGCCGGTCCCGATCGTCGCGGTCGGGTGCGTCGGCGCCGCCGAGAGCACGACCGCGGGGCCTGGCTTGCCCTCCCAGGGGCGCGGCTCGTCGCGGCACCCAGGCGCGACGAGCCCGAGGATCAGCGCGGCGCAGAGGCGCGCTGCCCGAGGGAGCAGCCGGGGTGGGCAGGGGCGCCGGGACGACACCGCGGTCGGCTCTTGCGCTAGAGTCCCGCGCGATGGAAGCGTTTTCTGAGCACCGCGAGCGGCAGCCGCGCAACCTCAGCGATCCGTGCGACCTCGGCGATCCGCGTCGACAGCGCAGAGGCAGGGCCCTTCGCGCGTGAGGACGACGTCTCGCCCGCCGCGCCGCCGCGCCTCGTCCGGTGAGCAGGGCGCCGGCGCCACTCCGCCCGCAGCGCCGGACCCGGGCGAGCGCGACCGGGAGATCGCGGCCGCCCTCGAGGCCTGGTTCGGCCGCGTCGCGCGCGACCTGCCGTGGCGGAGGACGCGCGACCCCTACGCGATCTGGCTGAGCGAGGTGATGCTCCAGCAGACCCGCGTCGAGACGGTGATCCCGTACTACGAGCGCTTCCTCGCCCGCTACCCGACGGTCTTCGCCCTGGCCTCCGCCGAGATCGACGACGTGCTCTCGCTCTGGAGCGGCCTCGGTTACTACCGCCGCGCCCGCGTGCTCCACCTCGCCGCGCGCGAGGTGACCGCGCGCCACGACGGCGCGCTGCCTCGCGACGTCTCCGCGCTGCTCGCCCTGCCCGGCGTCGGCGCGTACACCGCGGGCGCGATCGCGAGCATCGCGTACGATCAGCCGGTGCCGCTCGTCGACGGCAACGTCGCCCGGGTGCTCTCCCGCATCGAGGGCATCGACGACGACATCCGCAGCGCCTCGGGCACGCGCAAGCTCTGGTCCACGGCCGAACGCCTCGTGCGGGGCTCGGCGGACAGCGTCCATCCCGGACGCTTCAACCAGGCCTTGATGGAGCTCGGCGCCACCGTGTGCACGCCCCGGAATCCCCGCTGCGATGCCTGCCCCGTCGACGGCGCGTGCGTCGCGCGCGCCACGGGGCGGCAGGCGGAGCTGCCGGTGATCGCCCCGAAACGCGACGTCCCGGCGGTCGCGATGGTCGCCGCCGTGGTGCGGTCAGGCGATCGCGTGCTCTTCGTCCGGCGCGCCGAGGGAGGTCTCTTCGGCGGGCTCTGGGAGCCGCCCATGGTCGAGGCGCGCTCGCTCGCGGACGCCCGCGCGCTCCTCGAGCTCGTGGGCGTCGCGCGTGACGCGGCGCTCCGCGAGGTCGGCCGCGTGCGCCACATCCTCACGCACCGGCGCCTCGACGTGACGGTGGCGCGCGCCGAGGTGGCGGCCCCCTGGCGCTTCCGGGCAAAGCTTGCCTCCCCCTACGAGAAGGCGGCGTGGCTCGATCCGGGCGCGCTGGATATCGGCGTTTCCAAGCTCGCGCGAAAGGTCCTGTCCGCGGCATCGGCGCCGGACGCCGGAACGGCGCGAAGACCGCGATGACCGCGCGCGTGCGGGCTGAACGCCTGCGCGCCTCGGCCGCCAGCGAGGCCGGAGGCGGCTCGAAATCGCGGTGTTGCGGCGCTCCGGGCGCGCCGCGCTCCGCTGCGGGCGGGGAGCGGCGCGGCTTGCTGCTGAGCCGCAGCGACGCAGCGGCGCGGGCCAGGGCGAAAGCCATATGTCGCCGTGGAACGCCGCGGGCTCCGGCGCTGCTGCGCCAACGTCGTGGCATGGAAGGCGCTTGGTGAGATGACGGGCAGGCCCTCTAGCCTCGAGGCGCCGGCGGTGGCCGGAGCTCGACTCAAGCCTGGGAGCTCAAGCGACATGGATGCGCGACGACGGACCACAGAGGCGCTGCCCACGGCGAGCGTACCTGTGCGATCCATGACGGTGATGGCGGACGACGGAGCGCTGTACGTGCTGCCGCTGTGCGAGCGGATCGTGCTCGATGTGCTGGCCTACGAGGACGAAGGCCTGCTGGCCTTCATCCGCATCGACGGAGAGGTGGTGGCGGAGCTGCCCGTGCTCGGTCAGGCGTGACCGGGCCAGACCTCGTCGCGCGCCGTGCGTGACGGCGCGCCGCGACCTCGGGCCGTCACGCGCGGCGCGCGCTGCCTGTCAGCCCGCGTGCCGCCGCATCCGCTGGGTCACCGGTTGCTCGTCCTCTCCTTCGGCGTCCGGCTCTACGGACTCGACGTCCTCGTCTTCCAGGAGGTAGGGCAGATCGCCGTCGTCGTCGTCGTGCGACATCACGACGTCGCTGATGTCCTGGCCCCTCGTCGCGCCTTCCAGGAACTCCGCTCCGAGGTCGCTCGCCAAGTCGGCGGCGGCGTCGGCGGCGTCCGGGTTCACCTCGAACTCGGTGCTGCCGGCGTCGTTCGGGTGGTGGTGGTAGCCGCGGACCTCGTCGTCGAGCGTCGGGATCACGTCGCTGATCTCGCTGCGCGGGTTCACCTTGCCCCGCAGCGGGGGCGCCGCCGCGGCGTCGAGCATGTCGACGAACGGCTCGTCCAGCTCGCTCGCGCCGGCCCACGTCGCGGCTTCATGGGCCGGCTTGCGGGGCCTTCCCGGTTCGCTGCGATCTTCTCGTTCTCGACGCCGCGTCGCGCTGGCGCGCGGCGCGCGCAGCGCCGACGGCTGTGCGGCGGTGCCCTGCCTGCCTCGGGTGCTTGAATTGCTCACGGTGGTCTCACCATGCAGGGTCCGGTCCGCAGGTGAAGCGGGCGGATACGCAGCGGTGGCGAGCGCCGTGCCGGGGGCGCGCGGCGCCGTCGCCGGCCGGCGATGCCGCGGAGAGGCTCGCGCGGCGCGCGGCCGGGACGCAATTGAGCGTGCCAGCGGGCGCTGCCTCGGGGTAGAAGGCTCGTGGCCATGCTGGAACTCCGGACCGGGCTTGCGCTGGTGGCGGTTCTGCTCGGGGCATCCTCCGGGCGCGCTGCCGCGGCCCAGCCCGCCGCAGACCGCGGCGCCGACGGGGACGTGGCGCCGTTGCCCGGCGAGGATCGCGGCGGCGCCGAGCTCGATGCGTACCGCGCGCTCGCGCGGCCACCGGGGACGGCGGGGCGGATCGTGTCGACCGTCGCGATGGGGAAGGGGATCCGGTTCAACAACCCCTACCGCCTGCAGACGCAGCTCGGCGAGACGGCGGAGTCGCTCTCGCTCACCGCGGGGTACCTCGATCTCGGGGTCGCGCTCGCGCTGGGGCCGGCCGACGGCGTTCAGCACGGCGGAGCGCTGCGCTTCTCGGTCGCCGTCGGCGGCGTCCCCCAGGAGTCGCTCACGCCGAGCTACTTCGTCGCTTACCGCGGCCTCACGCGCGTGCTCGGGTACGGGCGGCTCGGCGCGGCGATCCTGATCGAGCCCGACGTGAACGTGGGAGGCGAGCTCGCCCTGGGGCTCGGGTATTCCCTGCTCGCGGGCGTCGCGCTCTCGGGCGAGATCGTCGGGGATCTCTTCTATGGCGCCGCGACCTACGACGCGGCGTACACCGTCTACCCCGTCGTCTCGGCGCAGATCGGGCTCATGATCGATCACGAGCTCCTGCCATGAGCTTGCCGGAGCGCGAGCGTCGAGGCGGGCGCCCCCGGGCGAAGGAGATCGCCGGCGTGGCGGCGCTGCTGCTCTTCGTGGGCATCGCGCCGGTGGTCGGCGACATCGGCAGCTGCGGGCAGGCGCCGGAGGAGCTCGACCCGTACAAGTTCTTCGCCCTGAAGGCGCAGATCGACTGCGCCCGGTGCGACGAGTGCGGCCTGCGCACGCGCGCCTGCGACGCCGCCTGCGCCTTCAAGGCCGCGCCGGAGCTCCCGGCCGGCTGCTATCCGCTGGTCCACGACGGCGAGGTGTGCCTGCACAAGCTCAAGTTCGCGAGCTGCGACGAGTACCGCGGCCACATGGCCGACGAAGGCGCGTCGACCCCGACCGAGTGCAATTTTTGCCCACTGGAAGAGGCGCCATGAGCGGGCGTGGCGCAGTCGCATCCCGCCGACGCCTTGCGACTTCCGCTCGGAACCTCTCGTTCGCGGCGCTCGTCGCGGTCCTGTCCGGGTGCGCCTCGAAGCCGGCGCTCCTGGCGAGCTACGACGACTACGCGGCGTACCGGGCGACGCGCGTGTCGAGGACCTTCGAGGGGCGGCTCTCGGCGGCGTCGGCCTACCTGGAGCGCCATCCGCGCGGGGCCTTCGCCGGCGAGGTGCGCGCGTACCTCACGCGGGCCGAGCCGATCTATTACGCGGCGAAGCGCAGGACGGCCGCGGGCCTCACCGCGTACCTCGCGACGCTGCCCAGGGGCGCGTTCCGCGATGAGGCGACCCACCGGCTGCGCGAGCTCGTCCGCGAGCGCAGCGCCGGCGACGTCCTCTCGCGCGCCGCTCAGGAGACGGAGGCGCAGCTCGCGACGCAGCGCGCGGATCGCGCGCGGGTCGGCGAGGAGGTCACCGCATGGCTGCGCCGGTTCCTGGACAGGGGGGCGTGGGGGCGGCCCCTCGCGGAGGCGCCGGCGGAGGTGATCGTCCCGTTCAGCCTGGCGCTCCCGCCCCCCCGCTGCGCGCCCGCCGACGAGCGCGCGGGCCCGGGCGCAGCGGTCTGCGCGAAGCGGATCCCGCTCTGGTTCGTCGTGACGGCCGAGGGTGAGAGCGCGCCCCGTCAGGCGGAGATCGAGGTCGCCGTCCTCGAGGACGCGGCGGGCCGCCCGATCGAGGTCGCGATCCGCGGGCCTGCGCTCTTCACGCGCCTCGAGGAGGCGCGCTCGGCGCGCGAGGTCGCCCCGGACGACGCGACGGGCCGCATCGGGGGCATCGCCCTGGCGGTCGAGCTCGCGCGCAGCGCCTTCGCGGCGCGCGTCTCGGGCGATCCGTCGTGCGGCCGCCAGGCGGTGGCGCCCGTCGTGCTCCACCTCGAGTGCGAAGGCGCCCGCCTCGTGGCGCGCGCCGGGATCGAGGCCGGCGAGGACGACGTCCTGACGCTCACCGTCACCCCGCCGGCGCGCTAGCGCTGATCCTCGGCGGTGGCAGCGCGCTCCGCTCCGCGCGCTAGCACCGCTTGTTGCGCTTCTTCCCCTTGAGCTTCGCCGTGTTCTTCGGGCACACGTCCTTGATGGCCGCGGAGCGCTCCTTGTAGAGCGCCTTCATCTCCTCGAAGACCGGCGCCTGCGTTCGCTTGAGATCCTTCGTCTCCCCCGGATCCGCGACGAGGTCGAAGAGGTCGAACGCGTCGTCGTCGCCGTACGCGATGAGCTTGTACTGCCCGTGGATGAGCGCCCTGCGCCGGTCGTTGTCGCTCGTACGCGGAAGATCGACGATGACGTCGCGCGGCTCCGGCGTCGCGCCGTGGAGCTCGGGCACGAGGCTCTTGCCCGGGAAGGACGGCTCTGCCGGCGCGCCGGTCAGCTCCAGGATCGTCGGCGCCAGGTCGATCGAGCTGCGAGGCACGTCGATACGGCGCGGGGTGATCCCGGGCGCCTGGATCATCAGCGGCACGTGGGTGAGCACGTCCCACACCTCGAAGCCGTGGCGGAACATCTTGTGCTCGCCGAACGCCTCGCCGTGGTCCGCGGTCACGATGATCGCCGTGTCCTTGGCCCACGGCTGCTGCGCGACGAAGTCCAGCAGCTTGCCCACGTGCATGTCGGTGAACCTGATCTCCCCGTCGTACTTGTCGCGGGCGCGCTTGCCGAACGACGGGATCCCCTCGTGCGTCATGTACACGTCGTGCGGATCGAGGAAATGGAAGTACGCGAAGAAGGTGCCCGAGGTGTTCGCCTTGTCGGAGAGCATCTTCATCGCGAGCTCGAGGTGCCCCGGGCTCGTGACGTTCCGGTCGGTCGTGTTGTCGGCCGAGAGCCCCGGCACGATCTCGTAGACGTCGAAGCCCTGACGGAAGCCCGCCTTCTGGTCGAAGTAGAAGTGCGCGTGCGCGCTCATCGTCCGCACCCCGGCCTTCTGCAGGAGCTCCGGGAACATGACGACGCTGTCGGGGTAGTTGCCGAAGAAGTAGCCGCTGCGATCGACCTCGCTCGGGTACCGGCCGGCGAGGAAGCCGCCGACGCTCATCGAGGTGTACGACGAGATCGCGTAGTGGCGCGTGTAGCTGACGGACTTCTTCTCGAACGCGGTGAGCACGGGCGCGATGTCGCGCTCGTAACCGTTCCACGGCATGTCCGCGCGCAGGCTGTCGATCGAGACCACGAGGACGTTCAACCTCTCGCGCTGCCCTGCCGGCGCCCCGGCGGCGCCGTCCTTCCTGTCCGTCGCGGCGGTCGTCGCGGCGCTCTCTGCCGTGGCGGCCGGCGCCGCCGCGGCGGGCTCCTGCCGTGCCGCGGGCTCCGGCGTGCGCGCGGGCGGCGGCTGGCCGTCGCCGTCGCGAGAGCAGCCCGCACCGGCGCTGGCGAGCGCGAGCGCGAGCGCCGCCGCGAGGCGCGCCGCCGCGAGGCGCCGGTGATCCAGGCGCGGGGGCGCCGTGGACGAGAGGGCCGGCGAGGAGGGCGCCCGTGGGCCTTCCGGTCCCCAGGCGCACATCGGTGAAGCGAGCGTGTGCATGGCCGCGTCTTACTCCGACTCGCGCCGCTCCGCCAAAGCCGCACACCACCGGCGAGTTCCGCTATGCTGTCGGGTCATGGCCCCGGTCCCTCGGAACCCTCCGCCGCTGCCGCCCTCGGGCCGATCGCAACCGGCGGGGAGGCCGGCGCACGACCCGCCGAGGCCGCTCCCGCCCGACGCGCCGCGGCGCGTCGGCGAGCACGTCAGCCAGGCGCTGAAGGACCACATCACCGAGATGGCGCTCGGCCTGCTCGAGGAGCAGATGCAGGCCCGCATCGTCCACTACCGCGCCGATCTCGAGACCAACCCCGAGCTCGACGCGGTCACCGCGCAGGTCGTTGCCCAGCTGAAGGTGATCCAGGCGTCGGCGGGCACCGCGGATCGCGGGGCGAAGAACCGCGACGCCATCCGCGACGCGCACGAGAAGACGCTCTGCGCCCTGCTCGAGCGGGTCATCCGCGAGGACGGCATCTCGCTGCTCGTCGAGCGGCGGCTCAAGAAGATCCACAGGAACCTCGCCCGCCTGTTCTTCCAGTCCGAGCTCCACGAGAAGACGCGCGGCCGCGACGGCGCGCCGAAGGTGATCCACCACGGCGAGCAGGCGCTCTTCTACGTGCTGACCCGCTACAAGAACCGGATCGAGGCCGAGCTCGACGGCTTCGAGTTCGCGTCGGAGGACGCGCGGGAGCAGTCGTTCGAGCTGCTCGCGAAGCTGACGAAGGACATGCAGGACGCCTTCCTCGCGCGCCGATCCAGCGAGCTCAGGCGCATCGTGTCGGTCGTCCACGCCGTGCTCGTCGACTTCTTCAGCGTGCAGCTCGCCCAGAGCCTCGGCGAGATCTCCGCGCGGGTCGTGCAGGACGCGCGGACGTTCGAGGGCAGGGCGTACTCGTACAAGCTGACGAGCGAGGCGTTCCCCCGCTTCCGCGCCGCGTTCGAGCGCCACCTCATGGTGATGCTCGTCGGCTTCGCCGAGGACGAGCTGGTCGCCCAGCTCGCCGACACCGCGGGCGCCGAGCGCGACGAGACGATCCTCTTCATCACCGATCCCCACCTCTTCAGCATGATCTGCGGCGAGGTCTGCGAGGGGCTCTACGAGTTCCTCTGCAACGAGGGTTTTCTCGACCTGCCGCCCGACTGGCGCCGCGCCTCGACGGCGCCCTCCGACAGCTGACGCAAGCGAAACCCAGGGACATTCATGAGACGGAACGACGTCGCGCGGGCGGGCTCCGGCCTGCTCCTCGCTCTCACGCTGCTCGCCGGCTGCGCGCGCGGCCCCGATGTGGACGCCTCGGGGCTCGCGCTGCGGCGCGTGGTCATCTACAGGAACGGCGTCGCGTATTTCGAGCGCCGGGGGCTCGTCGACGCCGATCAGGTGACCTTCCGGGTCCGCAAGGAGAAGGTCGGCGACTTCCTCGCGACGCTCGCGGTCATCGAGGCCGGCGGCAGCAGCGTCCGGAGCGCGTCGTTCCCTGTCGAGGTCGACGACGGATCCGGCGAGGACGAGGCGCCGGATGAGCTCGGGCCCGAGGTGACGCCGACGCCGAAGGACAAGGGCGCGGCGGCGGGGGAGAAGCGGCGCGACGACGAGCACGAGAAGGTGAAGCTCACCCTCGACGGGCGGGAGCACGATCTCGTGGTCGGCTACGTGGCGGAGACGCCGGTGTGGAGGCCGTCGTACCGGCTCGTGATGGGGGCGGGCGGGGCGCAGGGCGCCGCGCCGCGCGCGGACTCGAAGCAGGCGCACCTCCAGGCGTGGGGCATCGTGCAGAACCTCTCGGGCGAGGACTGGAAGGGGGTGAAGCTGTCGCTCGTGGCGGGCGCGCCGCTCGCGTTCCAGGCGACGCTCGACCAGGCGGCGATCCCGCCGCGCCCTGTCGTCAGCGACCAGGGCGAGGTGATCGCGTCCGTGCCGACGAGCGAGACGACGCTGGCCGCCGAGGCCGCGCCACCGCCGCCCGTCGCGCCGGCGCCCGCGGCGCCGGGCGACGCCGGCGAGGGATACGCGTTCATAGAAGAGGCCGAGCCCGACATGGATAAGGGCGGCGGCAGCCTGCGGTCCGCGAGGCGGAGCGCGGCTGCCACGGCGCCCGCCGCGAAGCCGATGCCGAAGCTGAGCGACCGCGAAGAAGCGCGCGCCGGCGGGCAACACGCGGGGCCGCAGTTGAAGCGGTCAGCGGCGGCGCCGGCGCCGCCGCCCATGGCGATGAACCCCTCGCCGCCGCGCAACATGAGCGCCCTCGCCGCGGTCGCGATGGAGGCGGGCACGACCCGCTACGACATCCCGTTCCCTGTCGACATCCCCGACAAGAGCGCGACGATGGTCCTGCTCCTGGCCCGGCAGGTCCCCGGCGAGTCGATCTTCCTGTTCGCGCCCGACGGCGGCGTGCCCGCGTCGAGCTCACACCCGTTCCGGGTGGCGCGCTTCACGAACGACACGAAGGGGCTGCTGGAGCGCGGCCCCATCGCCGTCTTCGAGAACGGCGCGTTCCTGGGCCAGGGCATGGTCGAGCCGCTGCCGCCGGGGGCCACGACGACGGTGCCGTTCGCGCTGGAGCGGGGCCTCGCCGTCGACACGACGCGCGAGGAGAACGCGGAGGGCGCGCGCCTCGCGAAGATCGAGGGCGGCGCGCTCGAGATCGAGCGCGACTGGGTCACGCACACGAAGTACGCCGTCCGCAACGGCGGCGACCTCGCGGCGAGGACGCTCGTGAAGCACCCCCGCTTGCACGGGACGCGCCTGCACGCGCCCCCGAAGGGCACGGAGGACAACGTCGGCACGGGCAGCGCGCTCGTGCCGATCGACGTGCCGCGCCGGGGGACGGCGGTGCTCGACGTCGACGAGCGGCGGCTCTTCCGGCAGCAGATCGACTGGCTCGACCAGCTCGCCGACGACGCGGTGCAAGGCTACCTGAAGGACCCGCGCGCCGACGCGGCCGTGGCCAAGCAGCTCGGTCAGGCCTGGGACATCCGGGGCAAGCTCCGCCCGGCGATCGACGAGCGCGACAGGATCCTCGCCGAGCAGCAGCGCCTCGAGCAGCAGAGCCACGAGCTCCGCCAGAACCTCAGGGCCATCGAGAAGAACAAGACCGCCGACGAGCTCCGCCGCGACCTCACGGATCGGCTCGCGAAGGCGTCGGCGCGCCTCGACGAGATCACGAAGCGCGTCATCGTCCTCGAGATGCAGATCAACGAGCAGCAGATCCGCTTCCGCGATCTCACGAACGAGATCAAGCTCCTCGCCCCGCTGGCCCCCGTGCGCGCGGCTCCCTGAGCGCCGCTGTCCGGCTCCCGGGCTCCCGGTGGAAGGCGCCTCCGCTCCTGTGGGAGGCGGCCTCGCCACCGGGATCTCGGCCCGGCTACCTCGCTGGTTTGCCCGCGCTGGGCGGCTGCCGCACGGTGCCCGCGTGGGTCCAGCTCCGCTCCATGCCGGTCGCGAGCCAGGCGACCTCGACGCGCTCGCTCCCGAAGATCGCCGCGACGCGATCGCCCCACTGCGCGGGGGCGGGGAGCTCAACGCTCTTCTGGTCCTTGATGCTGCCGAGGGCCTCCGTGCCGACGAGGAACGTGGCGATCCCCTCGCTCGCGAACGCCGACACCGCGGTGCTCGGGACGAAGGGCGCGACCACCGCGCGCACCGTCGAGAGATCGGTCGCGCGCTCTGCGACCGCGCGCACCTCGTCGAGCGTCGACAGGACGAGCGCCACGCCGCCGGCCGGATTGCCCTCCGCCGGCGCGGCCTGTCCCTGCTCTGCGGCGGCCGCCGCGGGCGCCTCGGCCGGCGCAGGGGCGGCGCGCCCGCGCGCCCCGACCGCCGCGTGCCCGTTCACCTTCGGCACGCCGGCGAGCACGTCGAGCGTCAGCGGCCCCTTCCACGGCACCGCCGCGGGCGCCGGCGGCGGCTTCTTCGTGCTCACCTGCTCCCCCTTCTTGTCGCGGAGGATCAGCACGTCGTCGGTCGGCAGCGCCCGCGGCACGGTCACCCGCACCGGCCGCTTGAACGACCGCGGATCGCCGACCGCGCCCGTGGCCACCGCGTAGGCCAGGGTCTCCGCCGAGGCCACGACGAACGACGGCGCCCCGGCGATGCGCGGCTCCGGATCCGCGGTGCGCAGCGACAGGCTGCCGGGCGGCGGCGGGTAGATCTCCGACGTGACGACGCGCCGGTCCGGCTCGACGATGCGCGCGCCCGTCGCGACGAGATCCACGAGCGCGCCCGACTGCGCGAGCACCTCGAGCACCTGCCGCGACGGCGGGGCGACGAGCAGGTCGAGCCGCGACGGGACGCGCTTCGACTTGAGCAGCAGCGCCGCCGCGAGCATGTCGCGCAACGTCACGCCGGAGTCGCCCCCGAGGACGACCTGCGCCACGGGCTTGCCGGCGAGATCGCGGACGGGCCGGACCACGCCCTCCTCGTCCATGAGGAGCGGATCGACCGTGCCGAGATCGATCGAGACGACCTCCTCGCACGGCGCGCCCGGGTCCGGTACGAGCGCGCGGTGGGCCTTCGACCTTCGCTGATCGCGGAGGAAGACCTCCGTCTTCTCGTCGCTCACGAACAGCGCCGCCGCCGCGCCGACCTGCGGCGCGATGCCGCAGAGCACCGCGCGGTCGCCCACGGAGAGGAGCCGCGCGCTCGGCCCGGCGAACTCGAGGATCACCGGCGCGTGGTGCTCGCCTTCGATGCGGCGCACCACCTCGTCGAGGTTCCTGCGGAGCAGCTCGAGGGCGACGTCCCGCGCGCAGACGAAGGGCCGCACCCTGCCCGAGAGGTGGATCTGCACGCTGCGCGGCGGCCGGAGCCAGACCGAGCCCGTGGCGAGCGCCTGCCCGAGCTGGCTCGGCGAGACGACGAGCGACAGCATGCCGATGCCGCCGACGGTCGTGAGGCGCGGGTCGTCCGTGAGGGCGAGCCGCGCCGGCGCCGCGAAGCGCTCCAGGTGGACGGGCGCGGGGAAGCCGATGCCGGGCCGCGCGATCGGGATGTTGTAGGTCGGGAACTCGGGCGACACCGAGTGCGGGCTGCCCTCGTCGATATCCGCGAGCGAGCTCGCGTCGGCCACGCAGGTGCCGTCGTAGGCGACGGCGACTTCGACCGGCGTCTTCTTCATGCCCGTGGCGATGGCCTCGGCCAGCGCGCGCGACGGCGCCCTGGAGAGGATCACCTGGTCGACCTTGACCTGGACGAGATCACCGCGCAGCTGAGGATCCGTCGCCCGCCCGGCGAGGATCTTCTGGGGCATCGTGCGGGGGGGATCCCCGGCTCGAGCACGCATAGATGTTGGGCCGTCCTTGTTTTTCTTGATGAGATGGCGGATGCGGCGCACGCCGCGCCCGACCACGTTTGACGTCGGCCCCCCGGCGAGACGCGCCGGTGGGATCCGCCTCCGGACCTTGCCGCGAGGCGAAAGAACGGCCGCACGTTAGCCGCTCGCCTGGACGAGGGTCAAGGCGAGCTTTGGAGCGGGCCCCCAGGGGCGGGAATCGCCCGGCTGGGACCAGGATGCAAGAGGCAAAGCGCCCGCCCGGTCCAACGTTTCGCCGCGCTTCGTCTGTCGCGTCCGGTTGCGTCTGTTGCGTCGGGTTGCGTCTGTTACGTCTACGTCGGGTTGCGTCTGTTGCGTCGGGTTGCGTCTGTCGCGTCTGTTGCGCTGGTCCACGATGGCAGGCGGCCGGCACGAGCTGTCGCGGCGCTGCCGCGCGGCGCCATCTCTCGTCAACGCCGCGCGCGGCCGTCTGCCATCGGCCTGGCCGCGCGCGCCCGGTCGCCATCGGCCTGGCCGCGCGCGCCCGAGCGGGTCGGGCGACGATGACGAGCCGGCTCTGCCGGCATACGGCGCGAGATGCCGGGCCAGGTTCGTTTGTTTTCCCGATCGTGCCGCGCTTGGGTAATCTCGGCGCATGTTCCAGGCCGTGCTGAAGGAAGTCGTAGAGAACACCGAGGGCGGCATCGCGACCCTTCTCATGGATTTCGAGGGGATCCCGGTCGACAGCTACTCCAAGCCGGGGGCCGCGTTCGACATCACCACCATCGGCGCGGAGTTCAGCGTCGTGTTGAAGTCGATCCAGCGCGCCGCCGAGATGCTCGACGCGGGCAACGCCGCCGAGATCGCGATCCAGGCGGAGAAGGTCACCACCCTGATCCGCGTCGTGAACAACTCGTACTTCGTGGCCTTCTCGATGACGCCCGACGCGAACATCGGCAAGGCCCGGTACCTCCTGCGCACCAAGGTGCCGGTGCTGCTGAAGGAGCTCGCCTGAGCGGCTTCAACATCTCGGTCATCTCCGGGCCGAACCTCGATCGACTGGGCAAGCGCGAGCCAGCGATCTACGGCACGGCCACGCTGGATGACGTTCACCGCGCCGTCGAGGAGGCCGCGAAGGCCCGCGGCGCCTCGGTGTCGTGCATGCAATCGAACTGCGAGGGAGAGCTCGTGACCGCGATCAGCCACGCCGGCGATCGCGGCTTCCACGGCATCCTCCTCAACGCCGGTGCCTACACGCACACCTCCATCGCGCTCTATGACGCGATCCGCGCGAGCGCGCTTCCTACCGTCGAGGTGCACATCTCCAACCCGGACGGGCGTGAGCCGTTCCGCCGTCGCTCCCGCATCGCGCCTGCGTGCATGGCGCGCGTCGCGGGCTTCGGTCCGAGCTCGTACGTCCTCGGGCTGATCGGGCTGCTCGGGCATCTGGAGAAGCTGCGATCCGACGAAAGAGGTTGAACATGCGCCGTCACTCTGGTTGAAAGGCGGCAAACATCGATGGCCGAACGTCCTTCCATGAACATCAACCTCAAGCAGTTGCGGGCGCTGGTACGCATCTTAGAGAAGCGCAACGTGAGCGACTTCGAGTTCGAGGACGAACACGTTCGCATTCGCCTCACGCGCGGAGGCGTCATCCCGCAGGGCGCGGCGCCGCACCTCGCGCCCGCCGCCTTCCAGATCCACAGCGCGCCGGTCGCGCCGCCGGCGGCGCCGCCCGCGGCGGCACCCGCGCCGGCCGCAGCGCCCGCGCCGGCGGCCCCTGCCGCGGCGGCGGCGAGCGACGAGGGGATCTCCTATGTGACGTCGCCGTTCGTCGGCACGTTCTACCGATCGCCGTCGCCCGATGCGCCCCCGTTCGTCGATGTGGGCAGCGCGATCCGCGTGGGTCAGGCGCTCTGCATCATCGAGGCGATGAAGCTGATGAACGAGATCGAGGCGGACTCTCCGGGCACGATCGTCGAGATCCTCGTCGACAACGGCAAGCCGGTCGAGTTCGGGCAGCGTCTCTTCAAGGTGCGGCGCAGCTAGCGCTGCCCGGGCGAGGGTGCCGTGTTCCAGAAGATCCTGATCGCCAATCGCGGCGAGATCGCGATGCGTGTCATCCGCGCCTGCCGCCTGCTCGGCATCCGCACGGTAGCCATCCACTCCGAGGCGGACGCCGCGGCGCTGCACGTCCGGTTCGCAGACGAGGCCGTGTGCGTCGGTCCGGCCGAGGCGTCGAAGAGCTACCTCAACATCCCGCAGATCATCGCGGCGGCGGAGGTCACGGGCGCCGACGCGATCCACCCGGGCTACGGGTTCCTCTCGGAGAACGCGAAGTTCGCCGAGCTTTGCAAGAAGTGCCGCCTCACCTTCATCGGGCCGACCGCGGAGGCGATGCGGACCTGGGGCGACAAGGTGTCCGCGCGCGAGGTCGCCAAGCGCTTCGGCATCCCCATGCTCAGCGGCACGGGCGTGCTCAAGAGCGCCGCGGACGCGGCCGAGCAGGCCGACCGCGTCGGTTATCCGGTGATCCTGAAGGCCTCCGGCGGCGGCGGCGGCAGGGGCATGCGCATCGTCCGCGAGGCCAGCGAGGTGCAGCGCTCGTTCGAGATCGCGACGCAGGAGGCCCTGAGCGGCTTCAAGAACCCGGACGTCTACCTCGAGCGCTACGTCGAGGCGCCGCGCCACATCGAGTTCCAGGTGCTCGCGGATCAGCACGGGGGCGTGTGGACGCTCGGCGAGCGCGAGTGCTCGCTCCAGCGCCGGCACCAGAAGGTGATGGAGGAGTCGCCCAGCCCGGCGATGGACAACGAGAAGCGCTCCCGGATGGGCGACATCCTCCGGGCTGCGATCCTCGAGACCGGCTACACCGGCCTGGGCACGCTCGAGTTCCTGATGGATGAGCGAGGCGAGCTCTTCTTCATGGAGATGAACACCCGCGTCCAGGTCGAGCACCCGGTCACCGAGATGGTGACCGGCGTCGATCTTGTCGCGCAGCAGATCCTCGCCGCTGCAGGCGAGCGCCTCTCGCTGCCCGACACGCGGCCGTGGAGCTTCCGGGGCCACGCCATCGAGTGCCGGATCAACGCCGAGGATGCGCGCTCGTTCGTGCCGTGGCCGGGCCTCATCACGGAGTACCACTCGCCGGGCGGCGTCGGGATCCGCGTCGATTCCGGCGTGTACGGCGGTTTCCGCGTTCCAAGCTCCTACGATTCGCTGGTGGCCAAGGTGATCGCGCACGGCGCGAACCGGGCCGAGGCGATCGCCAGGCTCCGGTGCGCGCTCGACGAGTTCATCATCGGCGGCATCCGCACGAACATCCCGCTGCACCAGGCGCTGCTGCGAGATCCAGAGGTCGTCGCCGGCAACATCTCCACGCATACGATCGAGCGCGTCGTCTCGCAGGGGTTCTGACGCGACGCACCGGCGCGGTTGACGTGTCGATGAGCGCGCAGCGGTTGCGTGCTCGAGTGCTCGACGCGCTGACCAGCGCAGGGCGAGCTCGATTGAATGTTGCTCGAGCACCAGGTCGAAAGTGCGACCTGGTGCTATTTTACGCCGCTCTCGAGGCTGCGTGGGCAAGCCCTCGTCAGGTGAGCGAACCCCTTGAACTAGAAAGCATTTGCCGCGGGTATGGAAGCGAACGCTGGAGTGCAGGCTGACTTCTCTTCGTGGGTGCAGGCGACCTCCGATGCCTCCGAGCTAGAGCTCGGGCTCCCTGGTTTCGGCTACGCCGATCTCTTCGACCCCGCGAGGCTCGCCGAGCTGACGGAGCGGTTCGAGGAGTATTTCCACGCAGCAGACGAAGGTGCCTACGCGCGCTTCGACGCGTACCGGACCTCGCTGCGCGCGGCGCAGGCGGACGCCGCCGGCGCCGGCGCGGGCCGGCCCGCGCTCACGCCGGAGCAGATCTCCGAGGCGCTCCTCGCGGCGGCGCCCCACGTCGGCCGCTTCGTGGCGATGCTCTTCCGGGTCGAGCGGGAAACGCAGGCGCAGATCGACGCGACCCTCGAGCGGAGCGCGCTCTGGGACTTCAAGCGCGAGTTCTCGAAGAAGCGCCTGTTCAAGCCGAACCCGGGGAAGGCGTGGCGGGGCACGCACGTCGAGGCGGCGCACGCGGCGCGGCGGTCGCTCGCGGCCATGGGCGCGCCTGCGAGCGCGCTCGACAGCGGCTCCGCCGCGGAGGAGCTCGCGATCGCGCGCGCGACGCTCGCCCTGATCGAGGTCGACGAGATCGCGCGCAAGGCCGCGAAGGCCGGCGGCGCGAAGTGGACGGACGAGCTCCGCGAGCGGGCGGCGAAGGTGCGCGCGGCGCTGCGGGAGGACCCGGCGCTCGCCGACGGGGTGGCGGCGGCGGCGACGGTCGCTGGCGCGGAGCCGACGGAGGCCGAGGACGGGGTGGTCGTGGCGCTCGCGCTCGACGCCGTCGAGGCGTGGCTCGCGGCGCGCCGCGCGGACGAGCACGATCCGGCGCGGCGGTGGCCCACGCTGAAGGCGCCGCGCACGCTCGACTACCAGGAGCTCGTCCAGCTGCAGAGGAAGGGCGCGAACGGCAGCCCGGGCTCCGCCGAGCTCCTCGTCGGCCCCGAGCACGAGCGGAGGGATCGCGACGGCTTCGCGCTGACGGACCGCCGCGCGCCGCCCCGCGAGGTCGAGAGCCAGGTCGACTACTGCCTCTTCTGCCACGATCGCGACAAGGACTCGTGCTCGAAGGGCCTGCGCGACAACAAGACCGGGGCGATCAAGGCGAACCCGCTCGGCGTCGAGCTGAACGGCTGCCCGCTCGACGAGAAGATCAGCGAGATGCACACCATGCGAGGGCGGGGCGAGTCGATCGCCGCGCTCGCGCTCGTCTGCGTCGACAACCCGATGTGCCCCGGCACCGGTCACCGCATCTGCAACGACTGCATGAAGGCGTGCGTCTTCCAGAAGCAGGAGCCGGTGGACATCCCGCAGATCGAGACCGCGGCGCTCACGGACGTGCTGTCGCTCCCGTGGGGCCTCGAGATCTACGGGCTCCTCACGCGCTGGAACCCGCTCGACGCGCTGCGGCCGCACGCGCTCCCGTACAACGGCAAGAACGTGCTCGTCGTCGGCCTCGGCCCGGCCGGCTACACGCTGTCGCACCACCTCACGCGGCAGGGCTTCGCGTGCGTGGCGATCGACGGGCTGAAGATCGAGCCGCTGCCGGTCGAGCTCACGGGCGACGAGTCGCGCCCGCCGCGTCCGGTCAAGGATTTCAAGCAGCTCTACACGGAGCTCGACGAGCGCGTCCTCCTCGGCTTCGGCGGGGTGAGCGAGTACGGGATCACGGTGCGGTGGGACAAGAACTTCCTCACCGTCCTGTACGTCACGCTGGCCCGGCAGCGGCTGCTCCGGATCTACGGCGGCGTGCGGTTCGGCGGGACGATCGATCTCGACGACGCCTTCCGGCTCGGGTTCCACCACGTCGCGATCGCGGCGGGCGCGGGGCGCCCGACGATCATCCCGCTCAAGAACAACCTCGCGCGCGGCATCCGCAAGGCGTCGGACTTCCTGATGGCGCTCCAGCTGGCCGGGGCCTACAAGCGCTCGGCGCTCGCGAACCTCCAGGTGCGCCTGCCGGCGGTGGTGATCGGCGGCGGCCTCACGGCGATCGACACCGCGACGGAGCTCGCCGCGTACTACGTCGTGCAGGTCGAGAAGACGGCCGACCGGCTCGACGCGCTGGTCGCGGAGCGCGGAGAGGCCGCCGTCCTCGCGATGTTCGACGAGGAGGAGCGGGAGTTCCTGGCCGAGCAGCGGCGCCACGCGGAGGAGATCCGCGACGAGCGCGCGCGCGCCGCGCGCGAGGGGCGCCCGCCGCGCTTCCAGGGCCTGATCGACGCCTGGGGAGGCGTCTCGCTGGTCTATCGAAAGCGCCTCATCGACTCGCCGGCGTACCGGCTGAACCACGAGGAGGTCGCCAAGTCGCTCGAGGAGGGGATCCGCTACGTCGAGAACCTCGCCCCGGTCGAGGCGGTGCTCGACGAGCGCGGGTGCGTCTCCTCGCTCGTCTTCGATCGGCAGGAGATCGTGGACGGGAAGTGGCGGAGCGCGGGGCAGGCGGTCTCGATCCCCGCCCGCACCGTGTGCGTCGCGGCCGGGACGAGCCCCAACGTTACGTACGAGAAGGAGCGCCCGGGCTCGTTCGTGTTCGACAAATGGCGGCAGTTCTTCCAGCCGCACCGCGCCTACGTCGACGAGGGCGGCGCGCTCAAGGTGGAGCCGGCCAAGCCGCGGGAGGGCTTCTTCACGAGCTACAACGACGGCGAGCACGCGGTGAGCTTCTACGGCGACAACCACCCCCACTACGCGGGGAGCGTCGTGAAGGCGATGGCGAGCGCCAAGGACGCGTACCCGTCCGTCGTCGCGCTGTTCCGCCGCGACATCGCCCGGCTCGGCGAGGAGCCGCAGGCCGCGCGCGACGCGCGGCGGCGCGACCTCTTCGCCCGCCTCGATCATGACCTCGGCGCGGTGGTCGAGCGGGTCGAGCGGCTCACGCCGACGATCGTCGAGGTCGTCGTGCGCGCGCCCGCGGCGGCGCGGAAGTTCGAGCCAGGGCAGTTCTACCGGCTGCAGAACTACGAGGTGCGCTCGCCCGTGATCCGCGGCACGCGGCTCGCGATGGAGGGCCTCGCGCTCACGGGCGCGTGGGTCGACAAGGAGAAGGGGCTGCTCTCGCTCATCGCGCTCGAGATGGGCGCGTCCTCCCGCCTGCTCGCCGCGCTGCGCCCGGGCGAGGAGGTCGTCGTGATGGGGCCGACCGGGACGCCCACGGACATCCCCGAGGGGGAGACCGTGCTGCTCGCCGGCGGCGGGCTCGGCAACGCCGTCCTGTTCTCGATCGCGAAGGCCCTGAAGGCGCGCGGCGACCGCGTGATTTACTTCGCCGGCTACCGGCGGGGCGAGGATCTCTTCAAGCAGGACGACATCGAGGTGGCGACCGACCAGGTCGTCTGGTGCACGGATGGCGGCGCCGAGATCCCCCCGCGGCGCGCGACCGACCGCCACTTCCGCGGCAACATCGTCCAGGCGATGAGGGCCTACGCCGAGCGCCAGCTCGGCGGCGAGCTGGCGGCCCTCTCGGAGGTCCGTCGCATCATCGCGATCGGCTCGGACAAGATGATGAACGCCGTGCGCGAGGCGCGGCACGGCGTGCTGGCGCCGCACCTGGATCCGAAGCACGTGGGCATCGCGAGCATCAATTCGCCGATGCAGTGCATGATGAAGGAGGTCTGCGCGCAGTGCCTCCAGCGGCACGTGGACCCGGAGACGGGCAAGGAGACGCTGGTCTTCTCGTGCTTCAACCAGGACCAGCTCATCGACCACGTCGACTTCAAGAACCTCGCCGCGAGGCTCCGGGCCAACACGGTGCAGGAGAAGCTGTCGAACGCCTGGCTCGATCACCTGCTGGCCGAGCGCCCCACGCTCCGGCACGTGTGACGCTGGCGCGGGCCTCGGCGATCCGAGGCCTCGCCGCCGCGGCACGTGGGAGGGCCGCCTCGGCGGCGCCTCGTCGACTCGAGGCGCCCGAGGCCGCGCAGGGTGGGGGGGCGCGGCCACGCGCGGCCGTTCGCGGTCAGCTGCCCGCGGGCAGTTTGATCTTCGGCTCCTTGGGGTGGCGCCGGTACAGCAGGATCGTCCGCCCCAGCGTCTGCGCCACGGCGGCGCGGAGCCGCTCGGAGAGGGTGTCGGCGACGTCGTCCAGCTCGTCCGGGCACTCGGTGCCCAGGCGTACCTTCACGAGCTCGTGCCGCTCCAGGGCGGCGTCGACCGCCGCGACGACGCCGTCGGTCAGGCCGGCCTTGCCGAGCTGCACGACCGGGTCGAGGTGATGCCCCAGCGCGCGGAGGTGGCGGCGCTGCTTTCCTGTCAGATCCAAAGCGTTCGGCCTTTCTTGAGGCGGTCGCGCGATTCGGGCGCTCGATGGTCGAGGGACGTCCCTGTCGCGGTCGCGCGCGCGGTCATACCGGCCTCCGGGCCAAGCGAAAAGGGCGCGCCGCTCGGGCTCTTCGCACGACGCGTGAATCGCTCAAGCTCCAGCGCCGGTGAACCGGAGCATGCAGCATGTATGGGGTGTACGTGGGTTTGCATGGGTAGATGTGCGATAGGGGCCAGCGCGGCGCAAGCGGGCGGAGCTCACAGAGGGCCCGGGCGTTCTGGGTTTTGCTTGACGTGGCCGTGCAACAGGCATCCCCTTGATCTAGCGGCCGGCGGCTCGACGGGGGGCTCGAGCGCTCGGATCGACACCGACATGGGCTCATCGAGCGAGCGAGATGCGGTAGCGGGGCAGGACGCCGAGCTCCCTCGGCTGGATGAGGGGGCGGACCCGATCGAGCTCACGGTCCATGACGAGGTGAGCCCCTGTCCGTACCTGCCTGAAGCCGAGGCGCGGATGCCGCTGCGCGTGCCCATCCGTCCGCTCACGCGTGCGGAGTTCGACCAGCGGCTCGTCGCGGGCAACCGCCGCCATGGCAAGCTGCTCTACCGCACCCAGTGCCCCTCCTGCCGCGCGTGCGAGCCGATCCGGATCGTCGTTCGTGACTTCGTCCCCGGCCGCACGCAACGCCGGGTGCTCCGCCGTGGAGAGCAGGTGGTGGACGTCGAGATCGGCCCGCCCGTGACCACGCGCGAGAAGATCATCCTGTACAACCGGCACAAGCACGGCCGGGGGTTGATGCGCGATGACGGTCCGCTCGGCGCCGAGGGGTACGAGGCGTTCCTCGTGGACAGCTGCTGCGAGACGTTCGAGATGCGCTATCGCGTCGGCGGCCGTCTCGTCGGGGTCGCCGTCGTGGATCGGGGGCAGGATTCGCTGTCCGCGGTCTACTCCTTCTATGAGCCCGAGCTGGAGCCGCTGAGCCCCGGTGTCTTCTCGATCCTGAAGCAGCTCGAGCTGTGCCGTTCCTGGGGCCTCCGGTACCTGTACCTCGGCCTTTACGTCGAGCGCTGCTCGCGGCTGGTCTACAAGGCCCAGTACCTGCCGCACGAGCGGCTCATCGATGGCCGCTGGCGGCGATTCGAGCGGCAGCCGCCTGCGGCGCCATGACTGGAGCACGCCGCTGGATTTCGCGAGCGCGCCGCTCGGTGTCTCGTGGCAAGGACGTACCCATGTGGAATCGCGCTCTCGCTTTCACCTCGTGCGCTGTGCTCTGGGCTCTCTTCGTCGTCGCGTGCGGCGACACGAGGCCGATCTTCGACACCGCCGCCGGCGGCGCCGGGGGCGCCGGCTCGTCGGCAGGCGGGGAGGGCGGAGCAGGCGGCGGTGAGGCCGGCGGCGGCGCGGCCGGCGGCGACGGTACGGCCGGCGGCGGCGGCACCGGCGGCGACGGTACGGCCGGCGGTGGCGGCACCGGTGGCGGTACCGGTGGCGGCGGCGGCACCGCGGGCGGCGGGGCGGGGTAGGTAGCCCGGCGCCGCGTTGCCCGCGGGCCGGTTGTGTTCCGGCATCGCCGGGCCTAAGCCGCTCGCGTGCATCCGATCGCAGACAAGGTCCTCGCCCGCGACATGCGCGCGACGGCGCGGGCCTGCCGGCTCGTCGACGACCGCGTCGGCGACTATGCAGCGATCCTGAAGGATCTCTTCCCCCATACCGGCCGCGCCTGGGTCCTCGGCGTGACGGGGAACCCGGGGGCAGGCAAGAGCACGCTCACCGATCGGCTGATCGGCGTGTTCCGGGGGCAGGGTCGCCGGGTCGCCGTGGTGGCGGTCGATCCCACGAGCCCGTTCACCGGCGGCGCGATCCTCGGCGACCGCATCCGCATGCAGGCCCATTTCGGCGATCCCGACGTGTTCATCCGGTCGCTGGCGACCCGGGGCGCGCTCGGCGGGCTGTCGCGCTCGGTGGTGGACGTCGTGCGGGTGCTCGACGCCTGGGGCGCGGACGTCGTGGTGGTCGAGACCGTCGGCGTCGGGCAGGACGAGCTCGAGATCACCCGGATGGCGCACACAACCCTGGTCGTCGCCGCGCCGGGGATGGGCGACGAGGTGCAGGCGATCAAGGCAGGCATCCTGGAGTGCGCCGACGTCTTCGCCGTGAACAAGGCCGACCGGGACGGGGCCGACGCGGCGGTGCGCGATCTGGAGCTCATGATCGCGCTCGGCGGCGAGGTGGCCGCGGCCTCCGGACGGGCGCGCGGGCACAGCGCCGCGGCGCACCACGCCCGCGCGCAGAGGGCGCCCTCTGCAGGTGGCGAGCCCGTCGAAGGTCCGTGGGAGCCCGTGATCGCGCGGACCGTGGCCACACGCAACGAGGGCGTGGCGGCGCTCGTGGACAAGCTGGAGGGGCACCGGGCGTGGCTGTTCGGGACCGAGGCCGGCGCTGCGCGCCGAGAGGAGCGCCTGCGCGAGGCGATGCACGTGCAGCTCCGCGACGCGCTCACCGACGCCGCGGTCGCCGCGCTCGGTCCCGCGCTCGAGGCCGCGGTGCACGCCGTCGCGCGGCGCGAGGTCGACCCCTACACGGCGTCGGAGCGGCTCGTCGCGGCCTTCCGCAGCGCAGGCGCGGTCACGCCTGGCGCCGCCGTCGCGCCCGGCGGCGGGACCTGAGCGGCGGCCAGGAGGCCGGGCGGCCGGCTCAGGTCGACCGCGCGGCGGCGCTAGTCGATGCAGCGATCCAGCGCGTCTTTCTCGGGTTTACAGGACGTACTCCACTTGTCGTCGCGGTTGCAGATCCCGGTGTCGTCCTCGCACGCCAGGAGAGCGTCGTACTGATCGACGCAGCCGCGGCGGTCGGCGTCTACGTACCTGTCATCGTAGCGATCGAGGCAGTCGCCGTACTCGCGGTCGCTGCACCCCTCGCAGTCGCACTTGTAGTCGCAGAGATCGTCCTCCAGAGGGCTGCACGCCGCGGTGAAGAGGCAGGCAAGGGCGAGGATCATGTGCGAAGCCTTCATTGGCCCAAGGTTATCCCGCGTCCTCTGCTCCAGCGCGATAAACAGCTCGCTGGGCGCCGAGCGACGATGAGCCGCGTTCGCCCGCTTCCCACCTTCCGCCGGTGCGCGCGACACCCACGTTGCGCGCACGGCGGCTGGCGCTCACGGCGCGGCGCCGCGGCGCCGTGGCGGCTTGCGCCCCACGTTCTCTGCGCGGAATGCGCTCGGGCACGCGTCGCTGATCCCGCAGCCTCCGCACGCGGGCTTCCTCGCGAAGCAGATCCGGCGGCCGTGGAAGATCAGCGTGTGGGACAGCATGTCCCAGTCGCGTCGCGGGAAGAGCGCCACGAGGTCGCGCTCGATCTGCTCTGGCTTGTCGCTGGTCGTCCACCCGAGCCGCTGCGACAGGCGCTGCACGTGGGTATCGACGACGACTCCCTCCGGCGCTCCGAAGGCGACGCCGAGCACCACATTCGCCGTCTTGCGCCCGACTCCGGGTAGCTTCACGAGCTCGGCGAGCGTCCTCGGCACCTCGCCGCCGTGCCGCTCGATGAGGCCTCGCGCGAGCCCCACGATGTTCTTCCCCTTCTGGTTGAACATGCCCATCCCGAGCCGCTTGAGGAGCGCGCCCACCTCGGCGGCATCGGCGCTGGCGAGGGCGCGGGCGTCGGGATACGCGCCGAACAGGTGGGGGGTCACCTTGTTGACCAGCACGTCCGTCGTCTGGGCGCTGAGCACCGTCGCGACGAGGAGCTCGAACGAGGATCGATGATCCAGCTCGCAGTGGGCGTCCGGGTGCAACGCGCGCAGCCGCGCGAAGGTGGCCGGAGGCGTGCTCGTCGCTGCGCGTGCCGCCGTCGGACGAGTCGCGTCGGCGACCGCTGCCGCCTTCCTGGGCCTCGGCTCGCGCGTCTTCGCCGCCATGGAGGCTCCCTTGCGAGCCGCCTTGTCCGGCCGCTTCACCGGCGGCGCGACGCCCTCGTCTCGATGTCGGTCTGCGGGAGCGACAGCGACGGACGCGGGCGGTCGGCGCGCGCCTCGCCCAGCCGGGACGAGGTCTCGCGCGCGACCGCCCTCAGCCGTTTCAGCTGACGAAGGCGCGCTTCCGCGTCTCATGCTCATCGAGGAGCTTCTCGACGCTCGCGAGCGCGTTTTCCACCGACTCCTGCACCATCTGCAGCACCGTCGTCGCCGAGCCCTTCAGCGCCTCGTAGTAGCGCTGCCGCTCGGTCGAGTGGATGATCGACGGAGGCAGGCCCGTGCGGAGCAGCAGCATGTTCATGAACAGCCTCGCGACCTTGCCGCTGTCGTTCGGGAACGGGTAGACCCGCAGCAGATCGTAGTGCGCGCGCGCAGCGATCCGGATGCCGTTCCGCGTCTTCCGCGTCTCGGGGTCGTTCAGCCAGTCGATGATCTGACGCACCTTGTAGGCGATCTTGTCCGGCGGAGCGTACTCGTGGAAGTAGAGCCGGTGCTGGGGGATGTCCTTGCGGTATTTCACCGTCTTGAGATCCCCCTCCTCCGGATGGAGGATCAGGTACAGCTTCTTCATGCAGTCGAGCGTGAGCGGGGCCCGCTTGTTCTCGCCCTGCTCGCGCACGTACGCGATGGCCTCCTTGTGCCGCCGGATGTCATCGTACGTCGGCTGAAGGCTCGAGTCCGTCACGAGCGGCGCCGGCCCGGCGAGGGCCGCGCGCAACTCGTCGAACGTGTAGACCACCCCTTCGAGCGCGCTGTCGTGGTAAATCCACGACATATCGAGGCTGTCGATGTAGCGCCGCCGGAAGTCCTCCGACTGCGCGCTCAACCGCTGCTCGATGATCGCGCTGCGCTCCTCGATGGTGGCGCGCCGAGGCGGCGGCAGCATCGGCAGCGGCAGGGTGACCACCCGCGGCGCCTCCCGGAGCGGGACGCGACCCGGACGGCGCTCGATCGACGCCCCCGCGCTCTTCCCCTTCGCCACGCCCGGCCGCGCGCTCTTCTTGTCGACGACCGGCTTGTCGCTCGTGCGTGACGGTCTGTCGCTCGTGCGTGACGGCCTGTCGCTCGTGCGCGACGGCCTGTCGCTCGCCCGGCGCGGTCGCTCGGCCTCGCTCGGCGCGGCCTGCTCCACGACGTCCTTGAGCTTCAGCTTCTCCTTGAGCTTCAGCTTCTCCTTGGGCTTCGGCTGATCGTCGAGCCTCAGCTTCAGCTTCTTGCGGAGCTTCGTCGGCTCCGCCGCCGGCGCCGCGATCGCCCGCTCGGACCGCGCCGCGATCTTTCTCCTGACGAGCCTCGGCTTGGCCGCCTTGACCCGCACGAGCCTCGGCTTGGTGGCCTTGACCCGCGCGACCTTCGTCTTCGCGGCCTTCGCCTTCCGCGCCCGTCCGGCGACCGCCCTGGTCTTCGCGGTCCTGGCCTTCGCGGCCCTCGGCTTTGCGACCCTGGCGCGGGTCACCCTGGCCTTCGTGGCCTTGGCCCTCGCCGTCTTCGCCCGCGTCGCCTTGGCCTTGGCCGCCCTCGCCTTGACCTTCGTCGCCCTGGCCTTCGCCCTGGCCTTGGTCGTCCTGAGCTTGGCGGCGGTGCGCGTCGACCTGGCCTTCGTCCTGGCCGCGGCCTTCTTCGCCTTGGAAGCGCTCGTTCGCTTCGCGGCCGCGCGGGTGGCCTTCTTCGCCCTCCCGACCGCCGCTTTCTTCCTCGCGCCCGTACGGGTTGCCCGCGCCGGTGCGCGCGCCGCCTTGCGCCGCGCCGGGGCCGCCGACTTGCGGGCGGTCGCCCGTTTTGTCGTGGTTTTTCGGCGCTTTGCCGCCTTCACGGCAGCGGTGCGTCGCGCAGCAGGACGAGAGGACGCGGCCTTCCGCTTCGGCTTGCGCGCGGCTGAGCGGGCGGCAGGTTTTGCCTTCCGCGTCCGCGCTGTCGAGGCTGCTCGCCTCGAGCTCGCCGCGCTGGCCTTGGTCGCTCTCTTCCGGTCTTTTTTCGAAGTTTTTCGGGTCTTCTTTGCCGCCATGGGCGTGCTTTCACACAATCGCTCAGGCTGCCCGCTGCCACCTGCGGCGAGCTAACATACGATCGAAAAGGGCCTAATGCCGGCCAGCAGCCTAGCAATTTGAGGATTTATCCGTCAACCAGTCCGGTGCGGAAGTGGGCAGGAAGCGACATCCCGCAGCTGGATCGTCGATGATCCAGTTGACCCGCCCTGCCACATTGCACCCGCGGCGGTCCTGGCGGGCGTAAGGGCAGGCGTAGATCGAGGCCGGGCGCGAGCGCTCCGCGACCGAGGGGCCGGCCCTCAGCTGTCGATGTTGATACCGAGCCGCTGCCGGATGGCGAAATACTCCTCGCTGGCCGCGTAGAGCGTGAGCTCCTTGAGCCTCTCCTTGTGGGGGAGGGCGGCGCTCGCCTCGTCGGTCGCCTTGATCATCTCCTGCGCCAGCTCGAGGTCGTTGGCGAGGAGGAAGCCCGCGCGGTCGGCCGTCAGGTCGACGCCGGACACCCAGCGCTTCAGGTCGATGGCGCCGGCCTGGAGCAGCTTCGTCACGGCGCTCGCGAGCTGATCGCGCGCCGGCCCGACGAGGATGGGCTCCAGGACCGCCAGGTCCTCCATCACCGGCCCCTCCAGCTCCTTCGTGATCGGGAACGCGGGCGAGATCAGCTTGATCGCCGCGAACAGCCAGGCGCGTAGGCCGGTGCCCGTCGGCACCAGGTGCCGGAGGTACATGCCCGGCCGGTAGTAGGTGAGGTGGCGGGCCGCGATGAACGCGGCGGCCTGCGTGGGCAGGTCCATCTGGAGCGCCGCGGCGCCGAGCACGATCGCCGGGACGTGCGCGTGGAGGAACGAGACGCCGCCCCCGTCGTTCGGATCCTGGAACGTGAGCGGCGGCGCGAGGCCCAGGACACCCGCCGCGTAGTAGAGCGTCTGCGACATCGGGTAGGGGTGGCGCGAGAGATCGAGCTGGTAGGCGAGCTGGTAGCCGAGCGCCTCCAGCGGCTGCCCGTTCTTCCTGAGCACGGCCGGCTCGATGACGCCGAAGACCGCGGTCAGGAGCGGATCCGCGTCGGGGTGGACGAGCGCGGTCGCCCACGCGTGGTCGTCGAGCGGCTGCTGCGCCGCCGCGGCCGTGTCGGGGCGCAGGCGCCGGAAGAAGCGCTCCTCGTCCGGCTCGGCGGCGCTGAGGCAGCAGAGCACCTGGCACAGGCAGAAGGCCGCGTCGGCGCGCTTCGCTTCGGTGTACATCTTCCGGAGCAGCCGGTACGCGTCCGGCTTGTACGGGTTGCGCCGCAGGATCGGGGCCTGCGCGGCCACCGCCTTGTCCAGGTACTCCGCCGGGTTGCTCGCGTAGAGGTTCGCCAGGAGCTCGTTCCGCGCCTCGCTGTCCGGATCGAGCGTCTGCGCCGCCTCGTAGGCGTCGATCGCCTCGCTCATCCAGCCGAGCTTGTCCTTGTAGACGGCGCCCAGCCGGTCGAACGTCTCGAGCATCTTCGCCGTGTCGTTCTCCTCGGTCGCCCGGTCGAGCTCGACCTTGAGCAGGCGCTCCACCTCCTCGTGGTCGCCCTTCTCGCCACGGAGCTCGATCGCCTCCGCGAGCGCCCGCGTGAGGGACGGGTCGAGCGCCAGCACCTCGTCGTAGAACGTGGCGGCCCGGTCGAGATCGCCGAGCTGCCGCGCGCTGACGATCGCCGCCGTGTGCAGGTACTTCGCCTTCTGCCGGCTGTCGTCGATCTTGGCGGCGAGCTTGAGGACGATGTCGACGAGCTTCGACCAGTCCTTCTCCTCGCTGTAGAGCTGCATCAGCTTGGTGAGGATCTTCCGGTCGTCCGGGCGCTCGTCCAGCGCCGCCACGTAGCTCTTCGCCGCCCGCGCCCGGTCGTGGAGGTGCGCCGCGAGCAGGTCGCCGATCTCGAGCAGGAGCGCGCTCCGCTCCTCGCCGGTCACGACGTCGAGCCGCCGGTGCTTGAGGCGCACGACCTCCTCCCAGTCCCCCTTGGCCTCGAAGACCCTGGAGAGCAGGGCGAGCGGGGTAGGGGACTCCGGGAGGAGATCGGCGGCGCCGTTCAGCGCGGCCACCGCGCCGTCCGGGTCGCCGGCCGCGAGCCTCGCCTCGCCGAGCCCGAGGAGCGCCTCCGCCCGATCGCGCTCCGGCAGGCCGGCGCCGAACCGGTCCACGAGGCGGCCGTAGAGCTCCGCGGCCTCCTTCGCCTTGCCCGCGTCGAGGTTGACCCTGGCGGCCCGCGAGAGCGCCGCCGGATCGTCCGGCGCGAGCGCGAGCAGCGCCTTCACCGTGCCGATCGCCTTGCCGCTCGATCCGCTCTTGCCGAGCGCGTCGACATAGCGGAGCAGCAGCTTGAGCCCCTGCTCCTTCGGCAGGACGTCGACCCGGCTCGCCAGGAGCTCGTAGTGCCGCGCCGCCTCGAGGAAGCGGCCCGCCTCGAACGCGAGATCGCCCGAGATCATGAGCCCGAGCGCGCCCGTCGGATCGAGGTCGACCGCCCTCGTCGCCGCCTCCGCGGCGCGCCCGTCGTCCTTGAGGCGCTCCCGGAGGAGCAGCGCCATCTCGCCGTACAGGCGGCCCTTGGCGAGGTTGCCCTCCGCGACCTCGGCCTCGCGCGCGATGAGCTCGACGGCGCTCGTCGCGTCGCCCCGGGCGAGGTAGGCCGCGCGCAGCGCCGAGGACGCGCCCGCGTTCTGCGGCTGCGCGTCGAGGGCCATCTTGTAGCGCTCGATCGCCCCGTCCCGATCGCCCTTCTCCTCGAGCAGCCTCGCCGCGCGGATCCAGAGATCGGCCTTGCTCTCCGCCGTCTTGGCCGTCGCCGCGAGCGACTCGATCGCGCTCAGCGCCGCCGCGGCGTCGCCCGTCGCGGCCCGCACATGAGCGAGCGACTCCAGGGCCCCGGCGTGGTGGGGATCGATCGCGAGCACCCGCTCGTAAGCCTTGCGGGCGCGCTCGGGCGAGCCGATCTGATCGAGGAGCACGCGCCCCATCGCGAGCAGCAGCTCCTCCCGGCGCTTGTCGTCGGGCACGATGCCGAGCTGCCGCTCGTAGAGCGACACCACGTCCTCCCAGCGCTCGAGGGCGCGGTAGTGCCGCCCGAGCGCGGCGAGCGAGCCCTCGTGCGCGCTGTCGATCCCGAGGATCGCCTCGAGGGCCTCGGCCGCCTTCGCGTGATCGAGGAACTCCTCGTCGTGGATGCCGGCGATCCGCTCGTAGAGGTTGATCTTCTGGCGCGGCGTCGCGCTGACGTCGATCTGCCGCGCCAGGTTCTGGAGGAGCGCCGCGTAGCTGCCGGCGCGGCTGTGGATGCGATCGAGCCCGCGCAGGGCGGTCAGGCTGGCCGGATCGAGCTCGAGCGCCGCCTCGTAGCGGCGCGTCGCCTCGCCCAGGTCGCCGAGCCGGTCCTCGTAGAGCTCGGCGAGCTTGCAGATCGTGTCGACGCGCTCCTCGCCCCGCAGCGCCTCCGCGCGCCGCTCGAGGATCTTGGCGTAGCCCGCGTGATCCTCGGCGCGCCGGTAGATCCTGAGCAGCGCCTCGCACGTCCTCGTGTGCCCGGGGTCCTCGGCGAAGATCTGCTCGTAGAGGTCGCGCGCGCGGCCCGCGTCGCTCAGCTTCGTCTCGAGGAGCTCGGCCGCCGCGGCGCGGAGGTCGCGCGCCTCCCCCGGGGTCGCGGCGCGATCGGCCCGCGAGAGCAGCACCTGGACGAGCTCCTGCCACTGCTGGGCGCGGCGGTAGACCTGCGAGAGCCCCTCCAGCGCCTCCTCGTTCGCGGGGTCGAGCCCGAGCACGAACTGGAAGCACGGGATCCCGAGGTCTGCCCGCGCGACCTTCTCCGCATACCAGGGCCCGAGCCGGTTGAAGAGCGCGAGCTTGGCCTCAGCCGGCATCGCCTCGTCGGTGCTCGCCTGGCTCAGGATCTGGAGCGCCTCGGACCAGATCTTCATGTCGTTGCCGGCCGCGCGCTCCAGGTCGACGGCGTACGCGTCCTGCTCCGGATCCTGGGCGAGCGCCTGGGCGAAGGCGAACACCCCCTGGTCCTTGTCGTCGAGCTCCCGCACGTAGAGGTGCCCGATCTCGTTGAGCGCCCGGGCGCGCTCGCCGGCGGTCTCGGCGCGCTCGCTCCGCTGGAGGAGCATCTCCACGAGCTCCTCGTGCTTTCCCAGCGCCTTGCGGAGCTCCTCGAGCGCGCTGAAGGCGATGTCGTCGCCCGGGGCGAGCTCGAGGAGGCGCAGGTAGACCGCCTCCGCCTTGTCGTGCAGCCTCCCCTTCTCGTAGATCCTGGCCGCCCGGAAGTGCAGGAGCTTCTTCGCCGCGACCGCCTGGTCGTCGCCCTGGCCGGGCGCCGAGCCCGCGTCGATCTGCTCCGAGGCCATCACGAGCGCCTCGGCCACGCGCCCCGGGTCCGCTCCCCGATCGACGGCCGCCTCGACGGCGAGCGCGAGCTCCGTGTCCGTGGGGCTCGCGACGAGCCGATCGATGAGGTCGTTCAGCTGCGCGCCCTCGATCGCCGCCTCCTGCTGCTGCGGCCTGCCGAGCGACTCGATCGCGTCGAGCACCGCGCGCGTCCCCCTCGGCCGGGCGTCCTGCGCTTTCGCGAGAAGGCGCCCCGAGAGCTCGTCGATGTCCTTGCCCACCCAGCCGCGCGGCGCGACCGCGCTCGGCGGCGGCGGCGGCTCGACGAGATGGGCGACGGCGATGTCGACCGCGGCGGCGCCCGAGAACACGGGCTTGCCCGTGAGGAGCTCGAAGAGCAGCGCGCCGAAGGCGTAGAGATCGCTCGCGGGGCCGACGCTCTCGCCGCGCAGCTGCTCGGGGCTGGCCGCCTCGACGAGCTCCGGGCTGGACCACCCGGCGCCGAGCCGATCGCCGCCGACGTCGACGAGGATCGGGAGCGGCTCCCCGTCCTCGCCGCGGGCCACGACGACGTTCTCGAGCTTGAGCGCGCCGTGGACCAGGCGCTGCTCGTGGAGCGCGGCGAGCCCGCCGAGGATCCCGCGGAGCAGCGGCTTCGCCTCGTTGATGTGGAGCGGCCCCGAGCGCGCGAGGCGCGCCGAGAGCGGCAGCCCGTCGACGTGCGTGTACGCCACGAACGCCCGGCCGCCCACGATCCCCGCGTCGACGCCGCTCGCCAGGTTCTCGTGGTGCACCTGCGCGGCCAGGCGGACGTGGGTGAGGTACCTGCGCACCGCCCGGCTGTCCCGGGTCGCCTCGCGCCGGAGCACCTTGAGCGTCCGCGGCTCGGTCCCCCGGGTCGCCGCGTAGACGAGGCCCCGGGGGCCCTCGCCGATCTTTCTCGTGACGATGTACTCGCCGAACGCCTCGCCGGGCCCGATCTCCTCGGGCAGGCCGAGCCCATGGACGCCGAGCGCGCGGATGCGCGCGTCGACCTCTGCGCGCGAGGCGATGACGGCATCGATCAACGCATCGATGGCGTCGAGCTCCACGCAATGATCCGTGAGGGCGCGCGCGAAGGAGGCCTTGGAGGCGCTGCCCCCGATCTCGGCCGGGCTGAAGCCGAGGAGGTCGGACGACAGGGCCATCAGTTCATCGAGCGAAAAGAGGCGCTCGAGCTCGCCTCGGACGATATCAATCGACATGGGACTCCTCGGGCCGAGCCCTCGTGCCGGCGTTGCGCGCGCAGCGAACCTGCCGGACGGCGGGGGACGTGGGTCATGCTAGCGAAGCTTGGGGCTCCATGCGACATCCGACGAGCGCGTGTTTTGCAGGGCGATTCGGCGGCGCACGGCGCGACGGCGGCGCTCGACGTGGGCGCAATCGACGTCGATCGACGTGGCGCGCGGGGTCGTGCTCACCGCGCCTGCGCCGCCGAGAGGCCGGGTAGCGTGGTAGCCCGGTAACCCGGTAACCCGGCAAAAGACAACGCGGAGTTGCAGGAACCCTGGAGGAAAGTTGACAGGAGCGCGGAGGACGTGCGAGCGGATGTCTGTGCGTCGAATAGCGCAGTTCCTGGAGCGGACCCTCCCCATCGCGGTGCTCATCGTCGCCGTCGTGGGCGCACCGATCATGATCTTCTCGCCGCAGGGGCTGCCCCGCCTGCGGGAGCTCGAGAGGGAGCTCGCCGACGTCGAGGAGGAGAATGCCGAGCTCGGGCGGCAAATCGAGGCGCTCCGCGGCAAGGTGGCGCGCCTGCGCGACGACCCGACCGCCGTGGAGAGGATCGCGCGCGACAACCTGGGTTTCGTGCGGCAGAGCGAGGTGGTCTTTCAGTTCTCCCGCTGAGGACTCCGGGTCTCTCGGCCCTCCCCAGGCCTGTTGACCTGTCGGCCCCACGGCTCCGCCGCGGAAGCGCTCGACGTGAGGGCGTGGGCCGCGCTCGACGTGAGGGCGTGGGCCGCGCTCGGCGCCAGGACGTGAGCCAGCGCTCGGCGAGCGCATGAGCTCGCCTGGCTCTCTCCCTCGCCCAGCGCGCGCCACCCCCCGCCTGGGGTGGCGAGGGAGCGGGCCCGCTGCCCGCTCGCCGCCCGTCCAGAAGGAGCAACGTCCGTCGTGATCGGATGCGGGGCGCTGCACGCTGGCAGCGTCCTTTCTGGTATTGTGCAGCGAGTGTCGCTAGACCTGGGCCGCCTCCTCATCGCCGCCGGCGCCGTCTCCAAGGCTGAGGTCGAAGCCGCCCTCTTCGTGGCGGTCCTGCGGGGCATCCCGTTCCCTCGCGCCCTCATCGACCGCGCGGCCCTCAGCGAGCGCGCCCTGGAGGAGGAGCTCGATCGCCACGGCGGCCTCGCGCTCCGGCAGGTCGTCGGCGCCCGCGATCTCGTCGCGCGCTTGCCGCGCGCCATGTGCCGCCGCCTCGGCGCCGTCCCGATCCGCATCGATCCCGGCGTCGGCACCATCGACGTCGCGGCGGCCGATCCGCTCGATCGCCACATCGCCGACGAGTTCAGCTTCCACCTCGGCGCGCCGGTGCGCATCTTCCGCGCGCCGATCACGGCGATCGAGGAGGCCATCCGCGCCCTCGATCTCGACGAGCGGGAGCAGGTCCCCTCCCGCGCGCGGCGCGCGACCCCGGCGTTTCCGCACGGCGCGCCCCAGTCGACCATCCCGCCGCCGCCGTCGTCCGAGGTGCCCATCCCGCTGATCCGCCGCGCCTCGGTACCCTCGTTCGACGAGGTGAGCCTGGTCGAGGCGCCGAGCGGCAAGCAGGGCCACCGCGGAGCGGCGCACAACGGTCACGCTCAGCGCGGGGACACGCCGGCGGCGCACGAGGACGCGATCCTGCCGCTCCGCCACGCCAAGGCGGCCCCCGGCGCGCGCGGCTCTCCCGCGAGCGCTCGCCGCTCAGCGGACGCCGAGCGCGGCGCCGGCGGGAGGGCGACCGGGCGTCAGGCGGCCCTTCGCGCGCCGGCGGTCGAGCCGCCGGCCGTCTCGTTTCCGCCGCCTCCGCCCGTGGAGATCTCGCCGCCCTTCAAGCTGCTCGCCTCGATCCTGCCCCAGGCCTCGCCTGGCCTCGACCGCGCGCCGGACAGCGCCGGGCGGGAGCCGGCCCCCTCGACGCGGCGCCTCGGCCGGCTGCCGCTCGACGCGCCCTCCGGCCTCGCGTCGCGCTCGCGCCGCCGCTCCGCCGATGCGGAGGCCCCGCCGCCTGGAAGCGGCAGGGCTCGCCCGGAGAGCGCCGCGCCGCCGTCGAGCAGGCGCGCCGGGCGGCTCCCGGCGCTGCCCCCCGCGCCCGAGCCGGAGCTCGGCGATCCCCTCGACGACGATCCGCCGCCGCAGCCCTTCGTCGATCTGAGCGACGTCATCGACGCGCTGTACCTCGCGCGCACGCGCGACGACGTCGTCCGGCTCGCGCTCCGGGGGATGCGGCTGTTCGCCGGGCGTGTCGCCATCTTCGCCGCGCACCGCGGGGTCTTCCGTGGGTTCGCGTGCAACGCGGAGTTCGGCGACCAGGAGGCGCTGCGCAAGCTCTCCCTCCCGATGGATCAGCCGAGCGTGCTTGCCACGGCCGTGGCGACCCACCTCTACGTCGGCCCGATCCCCGGCACCCCCACCCACGCGCCGCTGCTCGACGTCATGGTCAACCCGAGCCTCGACGTCGCCGCCGTCGCCGTGCAGGTCGTCGGCCGGCCCGCGATGATCCTGGTCGCCGATCGGATCCTCGACACCTCGAGCGGCTCGCGCCGGATGGTCGAGCTCGCGCGCGCCGTCGGCGAGGCCTTCAGCCGGATCCTGTCGGCGCGCGGGTGAGCGCCCGCCGTCGTCCCGCGCGACGAGCGCTGCGCGCCGCCCCGACGCTGCCCTGAAGCATCGCGCCGCGCTCGGCGCCCGCGGAGGTGCCCGCGCGCCGTTGGCTGCCGCGGCGCGCGCCGCTGCGCCCGCGCGCGCCGCGTTGCAGCCGTCGCGTTGCATGCGTGCGTTCCGCGCCTTTCATCGGCGCAACGGAGGCAGGAGGATCCCGATGCCTGTCCCGGTGCAAGTACGCGTCGCCCGATCTCAAGATGTGTTGTTTTCCAGTGTGTCTGTCCGACCAGATCTGTTCGCTTCGCGTGTTACGGGAATTTTACTGTGACAAGAGAACCATGTCCGCTCTCTTCGAAATTTTTTACAATCCTGAACCCTTTTTATGAACGGCGGTCAGATTTGGCTATCCGACTGAGGGTCAAATCGGGTTAAGGCATTTGGGTCTCATCGAGTTCGCGTGGACAGCGTGATTCGCCTCCCCCGAAAGGAGCTCCAAATGCATCCTGCAAAGCCGCAAGAGAGCAATGTGATCGCCCGTAAGCTCGTTCTGGTGATCGCTGGTTTGACCGCCGCCGCGGCCGGTTGCTCGGCAGACGTCGGCGGCGCCGACACCGAGGAAGTCGGCGCGAATCAGCTGGGATTTGAGCGATTCGAGCGGACGGTGTTCCGGGAGCCTGACACCGGCATCTACATTGTTAACGGGGACACGCCGGTCGTAGATCTCAAGCATCTGCGCGAGTTCTGGGAGGCGCATGTGCGCGATGGTGCGCTGATCGTCAACCAGGAAGGCGGGCAAGACGTCATCTGGACGGCGGAGCAGCGGCACAACCTCTCGTACTGCGTGAGCACGAGATTCGGGGACAAGTACGAGCAGGTCGTGACGGCGATGGCGGATGCCGTCAAGGCATGGGAGGACGTCGCGGACGTCGACTTCATCCATGTGGAGTCTGCCGACTCGCGCTGCACATCGAGCACCAGCGACGTCCTGTTCGACGTGAACCCCGTCAACGCCGGCGGCCAGTACCTGGCGCGCGCCTTCTTCCCCGGCCAGTCGAGGTACTCGCGGAACGTGCTGATCGACAGGACCGCTTTCGGCAGCACGCGGCCCACGATGACGGGCATTCTCCGCCACGAGCTGGGCCACACCCTTGGCTTCCGTCACGAGCACACCCGTCCTGAGTCGGGCACCTGCTTCGAGGACGACAACTGGCGTGCCCTCACCGAGTACGACGGCGCGTCCGTCATGCACTATCCCCAGTGCAACGGCACGGGCGACAGCACGCTCGTCCTCACGCAGAAGGACATCGCGGGCGTCCAGGCGCTCTATGGCACGCCGAGCGGAGACGGCGGAGGTGATGGAGGCGGCGGAGGCGGCGGGGAGCCGCCGACCGGGGAGCCGCCGGCCGGGGAGCCGACCACCGAGAACTTCAGCGGCCGCCTCGCCCGCGGAGCCTTCGAAGCGGTCGGGCCCGCCGAGGGGTTCGAGGTCGTGGCCGGGACGACCCTCACCGTCGTCATGACCGGGACCGGAGACCCCGATCTCTTCGTGAAGTTCGGTGATGCGCCGACGGCGAGATCGTTCGATTGCCGGCCCTACCTCAGCGACGCCAACGAGACCTGCACGCTCGATGTGCCCGCGGGCCAGACGAGGGCCTTCGTCAAGGTGCACGGCTTCACGGCCTCGACCTACGACATCGAGGTGCGCTACTCCGCGCCGAAGGCGCCCGGAGGCGAGCCCGGAGGCGGCGGCACGGAGACGTCGACGAGCTTCGACGGCAGCGTCTCGCGGCGCGAGACGGCGTCCCACGGGCCCATCTCGGTGGTCGCTGGCACGACCTTCCGGGCCGTGATGAGCGGCACCGGGGACCCCGATCTCTACGTGCGGTTCGGCGAGCAGCCCACCCTGAGCACCTTCGACTGCCGGCCTTACCTCGACGGCGCGGACGAGACGTGCGAGCTGACGGTCCCGGAAGGGCAGTCGGAGGCCTTCCTCCTCGTGCAGGGGTACGCGGAGAGCACGTACACGGTGAAGGTCGACTACACGACGCCGTGACGCGGCGGATCCTCGGCCCGCACAGGCGGAGAGGGCGCCAGACGCAACCTGCGTAGACGCAACCTGCGTAGAAGAGGTCGACGCGGCGGAGAGGCACCGAGGTGCACGGGCTCAACCCCACTCTCCGCCGCGCGTCGTTCTTCCATCATGCTCGCTTCGCCTCTCCTGGGCCGACCGGCCCGCGCGGGCGGCGCGAACGCCGCGGGCGCGGGGGAGCGAAGCGGCGGGCGGGCGGCGGGCGGGCGGCGATGATGATGCGAGCCTGCGGCGCGAGGCGCTGCGAGGAAGTCGACCCCCGCGCCCCGGTGGATGATAGGCTGCTGGCCCGGATCCTCTCCTGGCGCCGCCGCTTGCCCATGCCGAACGAGACCCCTCACGCCCTTCGCTTCACCTGGCTGTTGGCCGCGCTGCTCGTGGAGTCCGTCACGCTCGCCGGATGCATCGGAGAGCCCTTTCAGCTCGGCAGCAGCAGCGGCGGCGGCGAACCGATCGGCGGCGGCGGCAGCGAGCCGATCGGCGGCGGCGGCAGCGAGCCGATCGGCGGCGGGGGCGGCGAGGGAGGGACGGGCGGCGGAGGGTCGCCGCCCGTGCCGGTGACATGGCCGGACTCGCCGACGACGCGTTGCTCGAACGGGACCACCGTGCTGGAGGCGTGCCCGGGGCCCTCGGCGCCCTTCTTCGGACAGGACGGGAACTACCAGATCGCCGTCCCCTCCTACACAGAAGCCGACGGCGCGGTGGAAGACTCGGTGACCGGGCTCACCTGGGAAAAGGTGGTGGAGAACGGGGCGTTCACGCTGGTCGGCGCGCAGGAGCACTGCGCGGCGCTCAGCGCGCAGGGCATAGGCGGCCTGTCGGACTGGCGCCTGCCGACGCGGATCGAGCTCGTCTCCATCCTGGATTTCGGCCATGCCACGGCGTTTCCCGATATCTTCTTCACGTCCACCCAGGACAGCTTCTACTGGTCCGCGACCGACGTCGCCGCGGACAGCTCGTTCGCCTGGGGGGTGCTGGCCAGCGATGCGTCCCTCGGCTTCTTCTCGAAGGACGACACGGCCGGCGCGCGGGCGCTGTGCGTCGGAGGTGTGAAGGGGATCGCGCCGGCCGATCTCTCGCCCGGCGAGGACTGGGTGCTCGATCGCTCGACGGGGCTCGTCTGGCAGCGCCACGCCTCCCAGACCCGGTTCATCTGGAGCGACGCGCTCGCGCACTGCGAGGACCTCGACCTCGCCGCGAAGAGCGACTGGCGGCTGCCGAGCGCGAAGGAGCTGCTCTCGATCGTCGATGATCGGCGATCCGGGCCGGCGATCGACCTGGAGGCCTTCCCGGGGACGCCGTCCGACGTCTTCTGGTCGTCGACGCCCGCCATCGGCAGCGCGGAGAAGGCCGTCCTCGTCAACTTCACGAACGGCGCATCGCAGGGCCACACGGTCCGCGATCGGCGGCTCGTGCGCTGCGTTCGCTCCGACGGGTGAGCGCCGCCATGCGCCGAGGGGCGGCTCCGATGGCGGATGGCATCCGCCGCCGCCCACCCGCTGCCCGCGATGAGCCCAGGCCGCCGCGGCGGCTCAGCCCCCGGGCTTGACGAACTTCAGGACGAAGCGGTCGCTCGTGCCCCGCTTGTCGCCCGCCACCATCGGCGAGGCGTTCCAGTCGCGCGTGTCCGCGGGGCTCCGGAGGAAGGTCGCCTCGGCCGCGAGCCGGAAGCCGGCCCGCTCGATCTCCTCGCGCACGATCTTCTCCTCGATGCGGTGGAGCGTCTTCACCTCGGTGACGCCCGTCCCGGCGCGCCCGGCGTGATCGACGATCGCGAACACGCCGCCGGGCTTGAGCGCGCGGAAGACCGCGCGGTTCATCGCGGCCCGGTCCGCCTCCATCCACACCGTGTCGTGGTAGAAGAGCACGAGGAGCACGGCGTCGAGATCCCGCGCCTCGGGCGGCAGCGGGTCGTCGAGCTCGCGATCGACCCGGACCACCGGCTTCATCACGGGCTTCTTGAGCCGCTCGCTCCACGGCTTCTCGGCGAAGCGCTCGAGGACGAAGCGGTTGTTCTGCGCATAGACGACCCCTCCCGGCCCGACCGCCCGCGCCAGGAGCTCGGCCGAGTAGCCGCCCCCCGCCGCGAGCTCCGCGACCTTCATCCCCGGCTGAATGCCGAAAAATGCGAGCGTCTCCGCAGGCTTACGGCCGGCGTCGAGCGCCCGGTCGGCGTCCGCGCGATCGGCGGCGTCGACGACGGCGCGCAGGGCAGCAGGCACCTCGACCGAGGCGACCGACAAGGGCGCCGGGGCGACAGCGTCGCCCGGTGGGGCGGAGGCCGCCGCAGCGGGCGGCGCGTCGGGCTGAGCCGGGGGCGCAGCCGTCGGAGGCGGCGGAGCTGCGGGCGGCGAGGCGCTACAGCCGGCGAGCGCGGTCAGGGCGAGGGCGAGGAGGACGTGAGGGCGTCGCATGCCGCGCTGCTAACCGAGCGGACCGAGCGCCGCAAGCGATGCGGCTCACGGGGGGTCCGCGGCGGGGGCGGTGACCGCGGCCGGCGCGGCGCCCGCCGTGGCGCCCGCGGCCGGCGCGGCACCTGCGGTAGAGCCCGCGGCCGGTGCGGCACCTGCGGTAGAGCCCGCGGCCGGTGCGGCGCCCCCGGCGGGGCTCGCAGGGGAAGGCGCTCTTCGCAGGGGCAACAGCGCGGCCTGCACGGCGGCGGTGATCTGCGGCTGCACGGCCCGAACGGCGCGCTGCACGGCCGCCGGGGAGGCCGCGCTCGGTCCGCCGCGGCCGACGCGCACGCTGGCGACCGCGATCCCCGCCAGCGCGGCGCAGGCGATCGCCGCCGCGAGCAGGCGCTGCCGCGTCGCCCCGGCCGGCGGGAGGACCGCGCCCGGCGCCGAGGACGGCGGCCGCGCCTCGTCGCGCGGCCTCGGCGTCAAGGAGACCGCCCCCCTCAGGCTCGACGCCTGGAGCGGCTCGATCGAGCTTTCCTCGCCGGACGCCGGCGCCACGGCGTGGAACCCGCCGCTCACCGGGGCGCTCGACGGCGCCGGGAGCGCCGCGTCGATGCCATCGAGCGCGTCGAGCGCACCGAGCGCCTCGGCCTCGCCGCCCAGCACCTGCGACGATGGACCGGGGCGTCGCGTCGCGCGCAGGGTGAAGGGGCTGTCCGCGTCGGCGCGCGTCAGCTCGCCCCCCTCCAGGTCGTCTTCGTCCTCGGGGAGCTCGGGCGTGTGGGGGCCCGGCGGACGCGACTCCGGCGACTCCTTCAGCGCCGCGCTCACGAGCGCCCCGAGGTCCTCCGGCGTGCCGATCTCGTGGCCTGCCTCGCGCAGCGCCTCGATCGCCTCCAGCATCGCGCGCGCGTCGGGGAAGCGGTCGTCCCGGCGCGGCGCGAGCGCGCGCGAGAGGATCGCCTCCAGCGCGGGGCTCACCTCGGGGCGCAGCTCGCTCGCCCGCAACATCTGCCCCTCGCGCGCCGCCGCCATCCGCGAGGCGGCGCTGCTCCCGGGGAAGGGCCGCGTCCCGGTGAGCATCTGGAACAGGACCACCCCGAGGGCGAACACGTCGGCGCGCGCGTCGACGCGCTCGCCGTCGAACTGCTCGGGCGGCATGTAGCTCGGCTTGCCGACCAGGTCGCGCCTGGCGGCGTCCCCCACGTCGCCCCGCGTGGCGATCGCCACGCCGAAGTCCGCGATCTTCACGACGCCGCTCAGCGAGATGAGCACGTTTCCAGGGCTCACGTCGCGGTGCACCATCAGCCGCCCCTCGGCGGCCGAGCGCTCGTGCGCGTAGCCCAGCCCCTCGAGCACCTGGGCGGCGACGAAGAGCGCGATCGGCACCGGGACGGACTCCCCGCGCGCCCAGAGCCCCTTGCAGAGTCGCCCGAGATCCGTCCCGGACACGAGCTCGAGCACGAGGTAGAAGTCGCCCGCTTCGTCGACGCCGAAGTCGAGCACCTCATCGATGTTGGGGTGCTTGAGGCGGGTCATCATGCTCGCCTCGGCGATGAAGAGCTGCCTGAGATCGTCGCTGCCGGCGTGCATCGGGACGATTCGCTTGATGGCGACCGGGACCTCCTCGCCGTCCGGCCCGAGCGCGACCGCGCGAAACACCTCGCCCATCCCGCCGCGCGCCATCCGCGGTCCAATGGCGTAACGCCCCAGAACAACCCCCCTCGATGGCGCGCTCTCCACGGTACCCCGACTCTAGATTGCACCGAGGGGCGGGGTAAAGGGGCGACAGCGCTCGATCTCCAGAGATGCTGCGGTCGATTGCACAAATCGACTCGTGGTGTTCCCCTCTGCGCCGAAACATGGCTGTCACATCGCCAGCAGGGGCGGCGGCGACACGTCCACGACGAGCGCCCGTCGCGAGCGTGGTAGGGGGCTCAGGGGCGCAGAGCGAGGTGGATGTCGCTGGATCTGCGTGGGTCTGGTATCCGTCCGCTCAGGACATTCCTTGCGGGCGCGCCGCTGCGAGCGCCCGGAGGCGCTCGCCGCCGGGCTCACGCCTGGTGGAGCAAGATCGCGAGGAGCCCGAGCGACGCGCGCTTGCGCTTCGCGTCGATGGTCTCCGTGGCGCCGACGCAGAGCGGACAGCCGGCCTCGTCGCAGCCGCAGCCGGCGATGAGCTGCCGCGTGCGCGCGAGGAGCTCGTCGCGCTGCTCGTAGATGCGCTCGGAGAGCCCGACGCCGCCTGGCACGTTGTCGAACAGGAACAGCGTGGGATCGAAGACCCCGGCCGCCTCTCCGCCGGCCGGGACCTCGCGCGCCTCGCTCCCGTCCTCGAGCGTCTGGCCGATGTCGCGCGGATCGCACATGAGCGAGAGCGTCGCGACCGTCTCCAGCGCCCGCGCGATCCCGCGCAGGCCGTCGATGGCGGTCGCGCGGCCGAGGCCGAGCTCCTCGCAGAGCGGCTCGGGCACGGTGAGCCAGAACGAGGTCGTGTGCATCTGGATGTCGGGCAACCGCACGTCGCCGTATCCCGTGTTCTCGTGCGTGTAGAACTTGATCTTCTTGTACCCGACCACCTTCTCCACGATGCTCACCTCGCCGAAGGCGGCGGTGGCCCGGCCGAGCGGGGCGGCCGCGCTCTCGTCGAGGATGCTCACCTTCCGGTGGGTGAGCGCGGTCGTGAAATAGTCGGGGACGACCTTCGTCACGAAGGCCTTGTGGTTCTCGTAATCGAGCCGCTCGACCTGGTACTGCTCGCCGTCGTGCTGGTAGATGGCCTGTTCGTGGAGCATCGTCGGCGCCGCGCGCCAGTCGAGCTCCGCGAGCGTCTTGCCAAGGGCCTTGTCGATGATGACGAAGTTGTCCCAGCCCACCGAGCGCAGGCTCACGTGGTTCGCCGGATACGCGTCGGTCGCCCAGTGGAAGCGATCGTTCGACTCGTGCACGACCCCGTTGTCCTGCAGGAAGCGGAGCGCCGCCACGGTGTCGTCCGGCGCCATCGCCGCGTAGGGCTCCCCCTTGAGGAACGGCAGCTCGAACGCCGCGCACTTGAGGTGCTGCACGAGGATCTCGGTGTTCTGCGGATCGATCCGGGCCGACTCGGCCCCGCGCTCCAGCAGGTAACCCGGGTTCCTCGCGAGGTACTGGTCGAGCGCCGCGCTGGTGGCGCACAGGACCGCGATGCTCGTCTTGCCGCGCCGGCCCGCCCGGCCGAAGCGCTGCCACGTCTCGGCGACCGACCCGGGGTAGCCGGCGCAGATCACCGCGTCGAGCTCGCCGATGTCGATGCCGAGCTCGAGGGCGTTCGTCGCCACGACGCACAGGATCTCGCCCTCGCGCAGCCCCCGCTCGACCCGCCGGCGCGTCTCCGGGAGGTAGCCGCCGCGGTACGCCATGATCGCGTCCTCCGCCCCGATCTCCTTGCCGACGCCCTCGCGCAGGTACTTCAGCATGATCTCGACCGAGTTGCGCGACTGGCCGAACACCAGCGTCGGCACGCGGGCGCGGGCGAGATCCCCGGCGAGGCGCACCGCGCTCTTCAGGGTGCTGGCGCGCACCCCGAGCTCCGCGTTCACCACCGGCGGGTTGTACAGGAAGAAGCGCCTCGGCCCCCGCGGGGCGCCTGACTCGTCGATGAGCTCGAGCTCGTCCTCGGCGATGCCCAAGAGGCGGGCGGCGTGCGCCCGCGGGTTGCCGATCGTCGCCGTCGCGCAGAGGAAGGTCGGGCTCGATCCGTGGAACGCGGCCACCCGGCGCAGCCGGGCGAGGACGTGGGCGACGTGCGACCCGAACACGCCGCGGTAGGTGTGGAGCTCGTCCAGCACGACGTAGCGCAGGCGCTGGAACGTCCGCGCCCAGTGCGCGTGGTGCGGCAGGATCCCCGCGTGGAGCATGTCGGGGTTGGTCATCACGATGGGGCTGCGCTCGCGCGCCGCCCGCCGGGCGTCGCCCGGCGTGTCCCCGTCGTACACGATCGCCGGGATCGTGAGCCCCGCCTCGCGGATGAGCGCGTGCAGGCCGGCCTCCTGGTCCCGGGCGAGCGCCTTGGTGGGGTACAGGTAGATCGCGCTGCCGCCCTGGCCCGACGCGGCGCCCTCGGCGAGCGCGTCGAGCACCGGGAGATGGAAGCAGAGGCTCTTGCCGCTGGCGGTGGGCGTCGCGACGACCACGTGCCGCCCCGCCCGCGCCGGCTCCGCCGCGGCGCTCGGGCCCGTGGGCTTCGCGCGGGCGGCCGCGAAGGCCCGCGCCTGGTGGTCGTAGAGCCGATCGATGCCGCGGCGCTCCAGGGCGCCGCGGAGCGCCGGCGAGAGCGCGTCGGGCATCGGCGCGGTGCGCGCGTCGGCCGGCGGAAGCTCGCGATCCGCGGTGAAACAAGGGCGGACGTAGCCGGAGGCAAGCCACGACGAGATGACGGTCTCGACGCCGGTCTCGATCTTCCAGGGGGGCGACGGCATGACGCAGGTATACTAAACAGATGCGCCGTGTCACTCAACCGGATCGGGCGTGACGCCCACGTCGGCCGCCGCTGCGCTGGCCTGCGCGGCCGGGATCTCGGAGGGCGGCGCGCGGGTGAGGTGAGGGCGGCGCGCGGGTGAAGGGCCGGCGCGGCAGGCGCGGCGGATCGGCGCGGCAGGCGGGCGCGGCAGGCGCGGCGGATCGGCGCGGCAGGCCGGCGCGGAACGCCGTCGCGGCGGGCTGCCGCGGCAGGCGGGCGTACAGCGGAGAGGGGGCCTCTCCCGTCCTCGAGCGAGATCCGGTGTCTGGGGCTCTCCTGGGGGCCAGTCGCCGCAAGCGACGCACACGGGAGCTCCGGCGAATGGCTCGTTTGCGCGCAACGGATGGGAAGCGCGGATACGGCGCGTGAGGCGATGTCTCAGCGTCGTCGTGATTCCTTCTGCACCGACGGACGCAGGGCGGCGCTTCTCGCGTGCGCGTTCAGGCGCCGCCCCGAGGCCGTCGGCCCTGGTGTGCTGGTTGCCTGAGGACGAGCCGATCGACGACGGAGATCCGGTGTCGATGATCCCATCTGCTCTTTCACCCGCCTTCTCCGGGCGACCTCTCGTCCGGGGCTGGCAACGAGGTGTCGCACATGAAAAACGCAGTGTTCTTGACGCTCTTCGGCGCGTCGGTGGCGGGGTGCGCCGCGTACGCTCCAAGCTTCGGCGAGCGGCTCGGCGCGTCGGAGGCGATGATCCGAGCCGCCGAGGAGGTCGGAGCCGACGAGGACCCGCGGGCGGAAGCCCACCTCCGCCTCGCCCGGGAGCAGGTGCAGCGGGCGACGAGGCTGTCGGCCGACGGCGTGCCCGATCGGGCGCAGCGCATGCTCCTGCGCGCGCAGGCGGACGCGGAGCTCGCGCTCGCCCTCACGCGCGAGGCGCAGGCCCAGGCTCGCACGCGCGAGGCGCTCGAGGCGGTCGGATCCATCCAGCGGCAGCTCCGCTAGAGCTCGCGGACAGGAGGCGCGGAATCATGCGAACCAATCACGGGACGGTGGCCATTCTTCTCGTCGGCGGTCTCCTGGGGTGCGCGAGCGCCCCGCTCCCGCCGAAGGAGCTCATCGAGGCGAGGAAGAGCTACGAGCGCGCCCGGGCGAGCGCGGCGGCGGAGCTCGCGCCCGCGGATCTGCGCGGCGCCACCGAGGCGATGGAGCGCGCGGAGCAGGCGTTCGCCGGGGGGAGCGAGCTCGCCGAGGCGAGGGATCTCGCGTACCTCGCGGGGCGCCGGGCGCAGCTGGCCGAGTCGCTGGGGCGCGCGGCGGCCACGGAGCGGCAGCGCCGCGCGGCCCTCCAGGCGTACGGCGAGGTGCACCTCGCGCTGCGAAGGAGGGGGGCGCCGGCGGTCGACCCGGCCGGTCCGACCGATCCTCCCGCACGGGAAAAGGCGCCGGTGCGCTCGCGCGCCCCGGAGCGTCCGGTGGTGATCCTGAACCAGCGGTGAACCGGCGCGGCGGTCGGCGGAGGAGGCGCGGGCGAGAGCGGAAGACGGAACCGGAAGGCGCGAGGGGGAAAGCGAACGAACCGACGAACGGACGAACGGACGAACGGAAGAGCAGAAGCATGGAAGGCGACCGCCGCCGGGCGTCGCTCTGCTCGAGGCTGTTTGCTCCGTGCCACGCCATCGCGTAGAAGCGAGGATGATGTCCTCGGACGCACCGCAAGCGTCGCCCGTCGCGCACCTTCCCGACGACCTCCCCGGCGAGGAGCGCGCCTCGCTCCGCTTCTTGGCCGTCGTGGCGCTCGTCTCGTGCGCCGCCGACCTGGTGACGAAGGGGTGGGCGCACGCGCGCCTCGCCGGGTTCGACCCGAAGCGGTCGGGCGCGAAGGTCCTCACGATCATCCCGGACCACCTCGATTTCATCTTCGCGCAGAACCCCGGCGGCGCCTGGAGCTTCCTGCGCAGCCTCCCGGACGGCCTGCGGCGGCCGTTCTTCCTGTTCGTCTCCGCCGCGGCGATGGTCTTCATCTTCTCGATCTACCGGCGCGTCCACAGGGACCAGACGGGGATGAAGTGGGGGCTCGCGCTGGCGCTCGGCGGCGCGATGGGCAACCTCGTCGACCGGATCCGCTACGGCTGGGTCATCGACTTCATCGACGTCTACGTCATCCGCGGCGGTCGGGAGTTTCACTGGCCGACGTTCAACGTGGCGGACATCGCGATCGTCGCGGGGGTCATCCTGATGTCCAAGGACATGATCGTCGCGACCCGCAGCGCGAGCGCGCCGTCTCCAGACGCGCGCGGCGCCTCGGGGGGCCCGGCGGGCGGCGACCCCACCCCTCCGCTGTCGACGGAAGCGCCTCCGCCTGTGCCGCCGGCCAGCTGAAGGACGCGAGCGGGCGGCTTGGCCGGAGCAGACGGCGCGCGGCGCGGCGCGCGATCCCGGGGCGCGGCGCGCGCAAGTCACGCGCGTCACGTGACACGCGCGAGGCGTGAAAGACGCGCGCGGCGGCGCCTGCGGAGGGAAGCCTTTGCCGGAGCGCTCGGTTTGTCGTAGAGGAACGCGCTCCGCATGACTGAAGACGCGACGCCGCGAGACGCTCCCGTTGAGACCGAAGGTGCCCACGCGGAGTCGCATCGCTCCGCGCCCGTGAACGCGCCGGCCGGCGAGCCGCCGGCCTCCGCCGGCGAACACGACCACGAGGGGCGCGGCTCCTCGCAGGAGGGGGACGCCGACGACGTGGTCGCGCCGGCGAAGCCCGCCTACCGGCCGTCGTACGTGTTCCTGATCGTCGTCTCGGCCATCACCCTGGCCGCCGATCTCGGCACGAAATGGTGGGCCAAGGACCGGCTGGAGCCGCAGGCGCTCACGGATCTCACCGCCGCGCCGCGGCCGCTCTCGTTCCGGAAGATCGAGGTGATCAAGGATCACCTGAACATGATCTTCGCGAAGAACCACGGCGGGGCGTGGGGCATCCTGGGCGACGAGAGCGAGGCGATCCGCCGCCCGTTCTTCCTGGTGGTCTCGCTCGCGGCGATCGTCTTCATCGTCTCGCTGTACCGCAAGCTCCACCCCTCCCAGACCGCGCTCAGGTGGGGGCTGCCGCTCGTGCTCGGCGGTGCGCTCGGGAACCTGGTCGACCGCATCCGTTACGGGTACGTCATCGACTTCATCCAGGTCCGGCTGACCTCGACGTTCGTGTGGCCGACGTTCAACGTGGCCGACATCGCGATCGTCGTGGGCGTCGGGCTGATGGCGATCGACATGTTCTCCCCCCACCGCCCCGAGCTCGCAGGGAAGGCGTCGGGCGCGAAGGCGTCGGCGGGCTGACCATGCGGCCCGAGCTGTTCCGCCTGCTCGACGTCGCGTTTCCTGCCTACTTCCTGCTGCTGCTGACCGGCTTCCTCTTCGCGACGGCCATCGGCGCGCTGTGGGCGCGGCGGATCGGCGAGAACCCGGATGTGATCGTCGACCTGGGGCTCGCCTGCCTGCTCGCGGGCGTCGTCGGCGGCAGGCTCCTCCACGTCGTCGCCGACGGATACTTATGGGATTACGTGCACCTGTGCACCGATCCGTCGCTCGTCGACTGGAAGGTCGAGCAGGCGCTCTGCGCGTCGCGGTACCACGGCGTATGGGACGCGGCGAAGGGGGTCTGCCACCCGGTCGAGCGCGATTGCCTGGCGTGGGCGAAGTTCTGGGCGGGCGGCCTGACGTACTACGGCGGCTTCGTCGGCGCGTCGGCGATGGCGTACTGGCTGCTCAAGCGCGATCGGTTCCCGTTCTGGAAGGCGGCGGACATGGCGGGCTTCGCCGTCCCGCTGGGCCTCGGGTTCGGCCGGATGGGCTGCCTGCTCGCCGGCTGCTGCTTCGGCCTGCGCACCGACGGGGCGTTCGGGCTCTCGTTCCCGCCGAACAGCCCCGCGAGCGAGGCGCAGTTCAAGCTGCTCGAGCTCACGAGCCCGCGCCTGCCGTCGCACCCGGTACACCCGACGCAGATCTACGAGTCGGCGATGTCGTTCGCCATCGCGGCGATCTGCCTGCTCTACGTGCACGGGCGGAAGCGGTACGACGGGCAGGTCTTCGCGACGTTCCTCGGCCTCTATGCGCTCGGGCGCTTCGTGCTCGAGTTCGCGCGGGCCGACGACCGCGGGGGCTTCGTTGGCCTGTCCACGTCGCAGCTCATCGGGCTCGCGATGGCCGGCGCCGCGGTCGCGATCCACGTGGCGCGGAGCCGGAAGGCAGCGCCCGCGGCGGCCGCGCCCGCCGCCTGACCTGCGCGCCGCGGAGGACGGCCCGCGGCAGGAGCAGCGCAGGCGGCCCGGCCGGCGCTGCGCCGCCCGTCAGCCCTTGGTGACTTCCTTCTCCTTGCGCGCCTTGTACGCCGCGCGCTGGGCGTCGGTCGGCGGCTTGCCGAAGACGTACGCGAGGCCGATCGAGAGCACGTAGAGCAGGCACATCGGCACGGCCATGACGAGCTGGCTCGTGATGTCCGGCGGCGTCAGGACGGCGGCCAAGACGAAGGCGCCGAACACGAACCAGCGGCCGAACAGGATGAGCTGGATGTAGTTGACGATGCCGGCGATGGAGAGAAAGAGCACGATGAGCGGGATCTCGAAGATGATCCCGAAGCCGAGCAGGAGCTGGGCGACGAAGTCGAGGTAGTCGCCCATCATCACGGTCGGCGTGATCGTCACCCCGTCGCCGCCGACCGTGCCGGCCATGCTGAGGAAGTAACCGAACGAGATCGGGAAGGCCGCTCGCCAGCCGAACCAGCCGCCGCCGACGAACAGGATCGTCGAGAACAGGACGAACGGGATGACGTAGCGCTTCTCTTTGGCGTAGAGGCCGGGCGCGACGAACGCCCACAGCTGGTAGAAGATGAACGGCGAGGCCATCGCCGCGCCGCCGATCATCGACAGCTTGAAGTAGGCGACGAACGCGGCCGCGGGCGCGCCGAAGTGGAGCGAGGGGTTGCCCGCCAGGCTCTGCTCCCGCCACGCCTGCACGAACGGGACGGTCAGGAAGTGCAAGAGCTCCTCGCGCACCTCCCACCCCACGACGCAGGCCGCGAAGAAGACAAGGAGGCTCCGGACGAGCCGCTTTCTCAGCTCGTCGAGGTGCTCCCAGAACGACATCGGCTTGTCTTCGCCCGGATCCTCCGCGGCGTCGCTCGGCGCGCCCTCCGCCCCCGGGGAGCCGCTCTTCACCGCCGCCTGCTCCTGGCTCATGACGTCGCTCCGTTTCCGGTCGCCACGCCCTGCGTCGCCGCGGCGGTCTCTGCAGCCGCGGGCGCTGTCGCCGCGGTGATCTCTGCGGCCGCGGGCGCTGCCGCGGTGGTCTCTGCGGCGACGAGCGCTGTCGCCGCGGTGGTCTCTGCGGTCGCGGGCGCTGTCGCCGCGGCGGTCTCTGCGATCGCGGTCGCTGTGGCCGCGGCGGGCTCGACGCCGACCGTGGCGTCCGCAGCGTTCGCGGTCTCCGTGGGGGCCGCGCTTTCCGGAGCGACCGGCAGGCCGGCGGCGCCGTCCGGGGCCCCGTCCAGCGTCACTCCGTAGGCGTCGCAGCCGAGGACGGGGTACTCGCGCTCGCGGGGCGGGTTCACGACGGGCGGCGGCGGCTCGGGATCCGGCGGCCTCACGCGCGGCGTGGACGAGGCGATCGTACCGGCCGTCACGGCGCCGACGACGGGGTTCACCAGCGTCTCGATCACGTTGACCCGCGACAGGGCGCGGAGCTCGCGGAGCTCACGCTCGAGCCCCTCCTGGCGGATCAGATCGTCGATGCCGCTCTGCGTCCGGAGCTCCGTGCTCAAGCGGCGGAGCTTGGCGATCCAGCTCCCCGCCGACCGCATCATCGCAGGCAACCGCCGGGGACCGACCACGATGATGCCCACGATGGCGAGCACCATGATTTCGCCGAAGCTGAAGCCGAACACGCGCGCAAGCTAGCGCGCGTGGGAGCAGGGATCCATAGCGACGCTCACGCTGGCCTGGGCGGCGCGCTCGGCCCGACGTCGGCCGCGCCCGCGGTCGCCCCGGGGCGGGGCGGCGCCCGGCGGCCGCCCGGCCGCTGCGCCTCCGCCGAAGGCCGCGCGAGCTGCCCGCACGCCGCGCCGACGTCGCCCCCGCCCGAGTAGCGCACGATCGAGCCGACGCCAGCGGCGGAGAGGACCGCGCGGAAGGCGTCGAGCCGCGCCGAGCGCACGAACGGATCGGCCGACGCGCCGCGTTCATCGCCGCCGTCCGGCGAGGGCAGGGGATCGCCGGGCGCGCCGATCGCGTTGTAGGGGATGAGGCTGAGCCGGGGAGAGATGCCGTGCTGCGCCGCGAAGCCGCGGGCGAGCGCGGCCAGGCACGCGGCGTCCTCGTCCGTGTCGTTCTGGTCCGCGAGGAGCGTGTACGCCCACATCGGCGCGTGCCCGCTCGCGCGCGCGTGCTCGCCCACGGCCGCGAGCACCTCCTCGAGCGGGTGCGCGCCGTCGATCGGCATGAGCAGGCGCCGCTTGCCGGGGCGCACCGAGCCGAGCGACAGGCCGAGCCGGACCGCGGGGACCTCGGCCGCGAGCCGCCGGATGCCGGACGGGAGCCCCGCCGTGCAGACGGTGATGTTGCGCATGTCGATGGCCTGCGCGCTCGGCTCGGAGAGCACCCGGATCGCCTGGATGACCCGATCGGCGTTGGCGAGCGGCTCGCCCATGCCCTGGAACAGCACGCCGTGGACGCGCGCGCCGCCGCCGACGGTGGCGTCGAGATCGCGGCGGATGAGCCGCACCTGCTCGACGATCTCCCAGGCTTCCAGGTTGCGCGTGAGGCCCATGCGCCCGGTGGCGCAGAAGGCGCACGCGAGCGCGCAGCCGACCTGCGAGCTCACGCACGCCGAGTACCGGCCCGGCCGCTCGAGCGGGATGCGCACCGACTCGACCGTCGCGCCGTCCTCGAGGCGGAAGGCGTACTTCACGAACGGATCCTCGGCGCTCGCGCGCCGCTCGACGAGCGCGAGCGTCCTGATCTCGCCCGCCGAGCGCGCCGCGTCGAGCGCGGCGCGCCGGACGGTCGCGGGCGCGCGGGCGGGCAGCTCGCCGAGGCGGTGCGCCAGGGAGACGATGCGGCGCGCGTCGGTGAGGTCGATGCCGCACGCGCCGGCGAGCTCCTCCGGCAGCACGGCCTGGAGCGCGAGGCGGGGGCGGCGTTCGTCCGGGCTGCTTCGAGGGCTGGGATCCACGGCGGATACCGACTAGCGCGCCAGGGCGGCCCAGTCTACGGCCGCGCGCGCATGTTTCGCGGGATCCGCCGGAGGGGGCGCGGGTTCGCACCAGTCCTGGCGGCGGGGCTCGCCCTCGCGCAGGGCGGCGCGGCGCAGGCGTCGCCGGAGGACGTGCTCGGCTTCCGGCGGGGGACCTGCGCGAGGTGGCCGGGCAGGGCGAGCGCCGCGCGATCGAGATCCCGCTCCGCGCGGGCTACGTCTACGAGAGGTCCCCGGTGCCGCAGGAGGGCGTGACGAATATCATCGACGTGGACCGGCACACGACGTCACTGGGTGCGGGCGTCGTCCTGAACCGGCCGCTGGAGGAGCTGCCAGGGTGGCTCCGGATCGACCTGCACGGGCAGCTTTCGGTACTGCCGGACGTGGCGGTCGAGAACGACAACCCGGCGGATTTCGTGGGGGATTACCGGGCCGACGGGACGATGCTGAACCTGGGGCGACGGTGACGGCGGCGTTCTGAGGCGGCGATGCGACGAACCGCAGTCGGGGAGAGCATCCCGCGCGCGGAGCAGAAGGGTGGTTTGCAGAGGACCCAGGTCACCCGAGCAGGCGATCTCCCCGTGCGCAGAGCAGGCGGAGCCCCCGTTCGGAGCCACGATCGCAAAGATTGCCACATACATAGTGTCACTTTGCATGCAGATCTGTAAACGTCGGTACTCACGTAGTGTCATTTTCGCGGGGGAAGAGCTCGGCAACGCGCGGGCGGCCCCGCTCGTCATGGAGGACGACGAGCGCCTCGTGCGCGACGCGTCCGTCGTCGATCTCGACGGCGACCCATCGACGCTCGCCGCCGCCGGGTTCTCGTCACGCAGGCGGCCGGGACGCGCCAGGGCCAGGGCCACCCCGTGGTCGCCGCCGGCGTCGCGCCCGCCGACGCCGCGCTCCCGCCCCCGACGCGGTGAGCGCGAAACGTGAGAGCGCCTCCGCGCGAGCCGAAAAACTTGCGTCCGGCCGCCCGCGACGAAACATAGGGGAGAGTGCCCGCCAGGACCACGGCGCCTCTTCCCTCAGCCTGACGAGCTCTCGCCAGAGAGGCGGACCATGGCGTTCAAAAGCGCAGTCATCGGACACACGACGCAGACAACCAGCAGGATCTTGGCCGTCTTCGAGAGGCCCAAGGGGAGGGCGAGACTCGCGTTCGCGGACGACAACGGCGTTCGCACGCTCGACGTGCCGATCAACAGCGCGCCGCCCTTCGGCCTCGCCACGTTCGAGCTGAGCGGGCTGAGCGGCGAGAGGGTTCGTTACGGCATCGTGGAGCACGACGCAGGAGATCCGCTCCCCACACCCGCGGACAACCTGAGCATCAACGGCTCGGCCTTCCGCACCGTCACGAACGGGCCGATTCGAATCGGCCTCGTGAGCTGCAACGACATCGACAACCACGAGTTTCCCAAGGAGCGGCGCGGGGCGATGTGGCGGGCGCTCAAGGCCCTCGTGGACGAAGGGAAGGTGAACCTCCTGGTTCACGCCGGTGACCAGATCTACGGCGACGGCGATCCCACGGGCTGGTCGGCCTCGGAGGGGCGCACCGCCGCGTACCGCAGGCACTACGTGCAGACGTGGTCGCACCCTGACGTGGCGGCGGTCCTCGGGAGCTGCCCGAACGTCATGATGTGGGACGACCACGAGATCTACGATGGGTGGGGGTCGAACAACAACGACGGCTCCCCGCAGGCCGTGGAGCGCTACAGGGCCGCGGAGCAGGCGTTCAAGGAGTTTCAGATGGCGCTGAGCCCGAGGGACCGCGTGAGCAGCGCGGGGTTCGGCTGGATCGCGAAGCACGGCGACGTCGCCATCCTCGCGGTCGATGGGCGGTCGCAGCGCTCGTGGAAGAACGGGACGATCCTCGGCAAGCAACAGCTCGATGACCTCGAGCTCAGGCTCAACGAGCTCGCGGCGCTCGATCTCAGGCACCTCTTCGTCGTGGTCGGCACACCCGTCGTCTACCTGCCGCTCGCGGCCGCGGAGGCGCTGACGAACGCGTTCAACATGTCCTCCGTCGATGACATCCGGGACGGCTGGGCTGCCTCCAACAACCAGAACGAATGCAGGCGTTTCTTGATGACTCTCATGAATTTCGCCGGGTTCAGCCCTCGCACCCAGGTGACGCTCATGGGCGGCGACATCCACGTGGGCACGATGGCGCACATCGACACGGTCCTCGGGTTCGGGCAGCCGCGCTCGCGGCCGCGCCTCTATCAGGTGACCGCATCCGGCATCGCGCGCCCTGCCCCCAAGGGGATGTCTCGCATCATCCTCGCGCTGCTGACGAACGGCGGCAGTCAGAACCTGTTCAACGGCGATATCAAGGGGTTCCTCCGGGAGATCTCGGGGTCCGATCACAGGTACTGCGTCACGCATCGCAACTTCGCGATCCTCGATCCGAGCGACGGCGCAGACGACTGGGACAGGAACAACAACCTGGTGGTCCGCTTCCACGTGGAGAAGGACAACGGCACCGTCGGCGTCCTCGAGCAAGTCCTCCCCAGAGTGCACACGTAAGCGCCGACCAGCCACGAGCCGGCCCTTCGTGTGACGGAGAACGCCCCGCTGGGTGCGAGACGAGCGGGCGGCACCGGCGGCATCGCAGTCACGCGCCGTCACGGCAGGGGGTCGTGAGCACTTCCTGCACGCCTATCCAACGAGCGGCCTCTCGCCGCCATCGTGCTCGGAGAGGCTGTCTCTCTTCGCCGCAGCGGTCGCCGCGACGTGGCACGGCCGATGCTCCGACGCTCCCGCCTGTCGCGGGGTGCACGCAGCGAGGGCACCGGACCGGAGACACAATGAACATGAGAACGCCGTCCCTGCTCTTCTCCGTCGCGGCCTTGCTGGTCGCCTGCCAGAAGGAACCTCCCTCGCGCTGGGACGAGGCGGCGGCCAAGGCGCCCACGCCCGCCGCGAGCGCCGCCGCTGACATCAAGCCAGGATCCGCGTTCAATGGGTTCTTCCCCCCGGAGGGAGCCGAGGGGACGAGCCGCGTCTTCACCGCGGAGAAGCCTGGCTACGCGGAGGCCAAGCTGCGAAAGGACGGCGGCGACGTGGCCTCCCTGTCCATCTCCGACACGGCGGGCGATCCCCAGGTCGTCGCCAAGTTCGCGAACGCGGCGGATCACCTCGCCGGCATGCCGGTCGTGACCGTCGGGAAGAACCAGTCCGCGCTCCTCGTCAAGAATCGTTTCCAGGTGAAGGTGTCCTCCCAGTCCCTGGACCCCGAGGCGCGCAAAGAATGGCTGAAGCGATTTGACCTGAGCGGTCTCGCGAACCTCTGAGGGGCCCATGACGCGCGAATCGATTCACTCCATCATCGAAGACCTCCCGAAGTCGAGCATGACCACGCGGCTGCTGGGGGCGCTCGATTACATCGTGCCTGGCGAGTGGAAGAACGTGACGAGCTTCGAGGAGATGATCAAGCTCGTCACCGGCGAGGAGGATCAGGGCCTCATCCAGCAGGTCGGCGAGCGCGCGATTGCCCTCTATGCGGAGTCGGAGCATGGGTACCAGCGCGCGGTCCGGATCTTCCGGCTCGTCGACGACACGGGCGGCCTCGCCGGCGTGGCGACGATCGCGCGCAAGATCGGCGATGCGTCGGATTTCCTCTCCTTCCTGTCGAAGATCACGCCCAAGGCCGACACCACCCAGGCCATCGACGCGGGCGTGAAGCTCGTCGCCGAGCTCGCGGCGTTCTGCTCGATCAACGGACTGCCGGGCGACAGCATCGGCGACTTCGCCGCCTCGCTCGCCAGCTACGAGAAGGACGACGCGATGCGCCTCGCCGCCTGGATCGTGTGTGACGGCATGATCCCGCTCGGCCCCGACTTCCTCGCTCGGGTGCTGGACACCGTATCGAGCGTGACGAACGAGCAGCTCGGCCAGCAAGGCCGCTTTGCGCGCCTGCTGGGATACCTGCCAGGCGGGAGCGTCGATGCCAAGCGCGAGATCATGAAGGAGAGCCTCGGCGCGTCGCGAACGGCGATCGACGGCTTCATTGCGAAGAAGGGCATCGAGCGGCAGGGCGCGCTCGAGCGGATCAGCGGGCACCTCGGCGCGGCCGGCAGCAAGCTCGATTGCCTCGCGGCCGCGATCGATCTCACCACCAACTACTTCGAGCACACCGGCATCCAGTCCGTGGCTCGCCGGGTGATCGCGCGGGCCTACGGGGAGATCTGACGCGCGCGGGCGGCGCAGCCGATCGGCGCCGGTACCTGCTTCCGCAGGCCGGCGCCGGTACCCTGCTCCTGGGTGGAGGGGGGTGAGTCGCCGCTTCAGCGGCTCAGGACCGTGACGTCGATCCGGCGGTTCTGCGCGCGTCCGCCGGCGGTGTCGTTCGGCGCCACCGGTTGATTGGCGCCCATCCCGGCCACCTCGATGCGATCGGGAGCGATCTGTCGCGCGGTGAGCTCGTTGCGCACCTCCTGGGCTCGCGCCAGCGACAGCGATCTGTTCCCCTCGGCGCCGCCCACGGCGTCGGTGTGCCCTTCGATGCGCACCCGCGCCGTGGGATAGGCGTCGAGGATGTCGGCCAAGGCTTCGAGCTTCGGTCGCGAGGCTTCGGTCAGCTCCGTGGTCCCGAACTGGAAGTTGATGCCTTCCATCGAGAAGCGCCTGGGGCCCTCCGCGGCTCCGGCGTCGAGGTACCGCGCGATCTCCGCCTCGGAGCTGTGCTCGTCGACGGAGAGGACCTTGCCGCCCGGGAGCGTCATCTCTCCGGCCGTGATCCTGAGCTGCTCGACGACCTCCGGCGCGTTCGGCGGCGCCTCGCTGGGCGCGGCGGCCGTGGGCGCCTCGGCGCGCGGCGCCTCGGGCTGCGGCGGCGGCGCCTCGGGCTGCGGCGGCGGCGCGACGGGCTGCGCGAGGTCCTCCCTCGGAGCCGCCGCGACGGGGGCCTCGTGCGTGGGCGCGGCGGCGGTGCGGTCCAGCCTGCGTTCGCGGACGAACGCCCAGAGGCCTCCGAGCACCGCCGCTGCCAGCAAGGTCGGGAGCAGCCATTCTCGCGTCTGACGTTGGCGGGGAGGCCCTTCACGTGAGGGATGCGGGGTCGAATAGGCCGCCGTTCGGGGCGGAGCTGACGACACTGCATCATGCGGCCGTTCGCGCGCCGGCGCCGCGACGAAAGGAGCGGTCGCCGCGATCGATGGAGCGAGGAACCCAGCGAGGCCCGCCGGAGCGCGTGGATCGTCCTTGAAGGCTTGCTTGTGATGGGAGAGCAGATCCGAGAGCCCTCGCGCGGTCAGCCCTCTCGACCTCACCTCGCGGCCGAGCACACACGCGACGATCGGAGCGACCAGGCCGAGCATCGCGGTCGAGCTCCGCTGCTCCACGCCGGAGGAGCGGGAGACAAGATCGATCATCCCGCTCGCGCGGTCGCCGAACAGGCGGGCGATCATCGACTGCCCATGGTGCGAGAGCTCCTCGGCCTGCTCGGCGCGGAGGGGCCCTGCTCTCCCGAGGAGACCTTCGTAGTCCCGCTCGGTGATCATCCTGAACAGCTGCGCTGCGCCGCTCTCCGAGGAGGCGACCTGAGCCATTCCGGCGAGCAGCGTCGGCACCGAGCTCTCCGCGGCGCCGCGCACGTTCGTCGGCGATTCATCGCTCAGGCCCAGCCCCTTCGTTGCGGCCGAGATGAGCTCGGGCGTCAAGAAGCCCCTGGTGGTGTCCAACAACGACATGGTTCCGATCCCTCCGGGAAAGTGGTCATCGGCGCGGGTGAGACAGCGTCATCGCGGACGCGACCCTGCCCGCATGAGCGTCGATCCAATGCCTGTCTTGCGTTGAATCCGCGCGATGCGAGCGACGTGCCGGCACGCCCGCGCATCACGCGCTGTGCCGCGGTTGCACACGGTCTGCTCCCGCCGCGCGCGTCCTGACGCTCGCGCTCGCCGAGGCGAGCCGGCGGCGATGGCGCGCGGAGCTCAGCGTTGTGCGAGCGCGGCTGTGCGGGCCTCGGCCGTCAGCGCGGCGAAGGCGTCCGTGCGCGTATAAACGTGGTTGCCAGCGGCGGTGCACCCCGCGCCTCGCGAGGTGATGCCCACCACGTCGCCGCGGTCAGCGTCGATCACCGGACCTCCCGAGTCGCCGGCGCAGGTCGCCCCCTCGATCTCGAACTCGCGCGGACCGAGGACCTTGCCGGTCGCCGGATCGGCGCGGGGCCCGACCGCGGCGACGAGGCGCGGACCGCGCGCGGCGCGGACGCCGAGCCGGTTACCCGCTCCGCCGCCGTATCCGACGGCGACCACGCTGTCGCCTGGATCGATCGCCCCGACCTCGCGCATCCGCAGGGGCGCCACGTCGGTGAGGGGCCGATCGAGCACCAGATAGGCGATGTCCGCGTCGCAGAGGACGCGCTCTTTCCCGTGCAGCGTGGCCACGGCGCGCGCCCGCGCGGCGTCGCGGGAGACATCGATATGGTCCCCTGTGTAAATGGCGATCTCGGAAGGATCGATGTCTTCGCCGACGTGATCGCCGTTGTGCGACCGGCCCGAGCGATCGCAGCGAGGGGTCGCTGTCAGGTTGCGCGAGATGCAGTGACGCGCCGTCAAGACGAGGTTCGGCTCGACGAGCGCGCCGCTGCACAGGCTCACGCGGCGCTCGCCGCCCCGGGGATCGCGATGCGACACGGCCACGGCGACGACGGAGCGCGCGGCGCCGTCGATGAGGGGCTCAGGCGCGCCCTTCGCGCGGGGCGAAACCTCGGTGATCGGCGCGACCGCCGCCGCCGGAGGAGGCGAGGCTTCGGCCGGGATGACGGCGACGACGATGCGTGGGACGAGGGCCGCGACGAGGCAGCCAAGGCATCCCGCGAGGCGCGGGACGAGAGACGGAGACACCATGGATGAGGTCACCGACAAAGAGCATGTGAGCAGCGGCCGTGCAAGCCGACCCCGGAGCTTTTCTCCAGCATCGGAAGGGGAGGTGCCCCGAATGGGTCGTTGTTCCCATCGAGGGGAATCGGAGATGGAAACCAGGTCAGTCAGGTGAGGGGCGCCCGGCTGGATGCGCGCTCTCTGGACTCCCGCGCTCGTCGACTAGCCCCGGCCCTCCAGCGCGCGCGCGGCGCCGGCGCCGCTCGACGCGCCGAGGGCGAGGTGTCGCTCGATCAGGAAGATCAAGCACGACGACGCGAGCGTGAAGGTGATCGCCAGCGCGGCCACGGCGCCCATGCCGTCGAGGCGCTGGTCGGGGAGCTCGTGCAGCATCCTGGCCGCGAGGAACGCGGCGAGCGCCGACGAGAGGTGATCCACGGCCGACTGGATGGATCCGAAGCGCGCCCGCTCGGAGGGGAGCGGCACCTTCGAGGCGAGCGTGCCGTGGGAGATGTTGCGGATCGCCGTCCCGGTCATGAAGGCGACGAAGACGACGAGCACGGGCAGCCCCGGCACGTACGCGTGGAACCCGGCATAGAGGACGGCCACGAGCATCGCCGCCCCGACCAGGCTCGTGCGGAACGCGCCGACGCGATCGATCAGCGCGCCCGCGGTGCGCATCACGACGAAGGTGAGCGCGCCGCCCACGAGGTAGAGCAGGCCGAGCCGCTCGCGCGGGTAGCCGAGGTTGTTCTGCACGTAGGCCGAGATGTTCGGGATGACGAGGAACGACGCCATCGTCATGACCGCCGTCGTCGCGTACGAGAGCAGCACGAGCGGGCGGCCGACGAGCGCGCGGAGCTCGCGCAGGGCGTCGTCCTCGGCGCGCGCCCGCGCCCCGGCGAGGTGGCCGCGCATCGGGGGGAGCAGCAGCAGCGCGAGCCCCGCGACGGTGAGCCCGAGCGCAGCGACGGCGAAGAACGGCGCCTGGAAGCCGCCGCGCCGCGCGAGCTCGAGGCCGGCCGGCACCCCGAGCACCGCGGCCAGGGAGTAGGCGCCCATCACGACGCCCATCGCCTTGCCGCGCCGCTCCGGCGGGATCGCGTCCGCGACGATGGAGAACGCGATCGAGGTCGCGGGCCCCCCGAAGGCCCCGGCGAGCACGCGCGCCGCGAGCAGGCTCGGCAGGCCGGTGGCGAGGCCGCCCGCGGCCGTGCCGAGCACGAGGCCGAGCATCGCGACGGCGAGCGCGCTGCGCCGGTCGAAGCGGTCCAGGAAGAACGCGCCGGCGACCCCCGAGACCGCCGCCGCCGCGGTGTAGCTGCCGCCGATCAGGCCGATGTCGGACATCGGGATGCCGAGCGCGACCGCGAAGTCCGGCCCGAGCGGCATGACGACCATGAAGTCGAGCAGGTTGACGAACTGGACCGCGGCGATGAGGAACAGGAGCGTCCGTTCGGAGCGAGCGTTCAGCACGACCGTGGGCTCAGCTCCGGGCCCTCGCGCCCGCGCCGCGCTCGATCACGCCGCGGCTCGCCAGCTCGAGCAGCGCGTCGTGCGCCGCGTCGATCGTGTGATCGATCTGCGCCTCGGTGTGCGCGCCGCAGAGGAAGTTGACGTCGCGCCGCAGCAGGACGCCGCGCCTCGCCATCGCGCCGACGAACGGCTCCATGCGCTTCGTGTGGACGGCCAGATCCTCGGCCATGAGGAAGAAGGGGATCGCGTCGTATCCCACGACGCGCAGCGGGAAGCCGCCCTGCTCCGCGCGCCGGTTGATGCCCTCGCGGAGCCGCTTTCCGAGCGCGGCGACCCTCGCGACGTAGTCGGTCTCGCGGTACTCGCGCAGCGCCGCCCTGCAGACCTCCAGCGAGAGCATCTCGCCGCCGAACGTCGTCGACACCTGGAGCTCCGAGAGCCGGCTCATCACCTGGCGCGGCCCGGCGATCGCCGACAGCGGCATGCCCGCGGCGATGCCCTTCGAGAGGCACACGAAATCAGCCTCGATCTGGTAGTACTCCTGCGCGCCGCCGCGGGCGAGCCGGAAGCCGGTGACGACCTCGTCGAGGACGAACAGCACGCCCTGGGCGCGGCACGCCTCGCGCACCTCGCGCAGGTACTCCGCCGAGACGCATCGCTTGTAGGGCAGCGAGAGCAGCACGAGCGCGAGCTCAGGGCCCTTGCTCGCGATGAGATCGAGCAGCGGCTGCTCGTCGGCCTCGGCCATGAGCGGCATGCGGTACGTGTACTCGCGCAGCACCGCCGGGACGCCGGGGGTGTCGAACATGAAGTGGTCGTGCCAGCCGTTGTAGCCGATGGTGACGACCCTCTCCTTGCCGGTCACGTGGCGGGCGAGCCGGATGGCCGCGGACGTCGCGTCCGCGCCGGTCTTGAAGAAGCGGGCCATCTCGGCGCCCGGGGTCAGCGCGACGAGGTCCTGCGTGGCGGTGACCTCGACCTCCGTCGGCAGCGAGTGAAGGATTCCCCTGTCGAGCCGCCGCCGGATGGCGTCGACGACCGCCGGGTGGTTGTGCCCCAGCGTGTTCGCCCCGAGCCCGCAGATGTAGTCGATGTACTGGTTTCCATCGACGTCGCGCACCAGCGCGCCCTCGCCGCCCTCGAGGTACACGGGGAACGAGCCGAGCGCGAACATCTCCGGCCGCTTCATGAGCGACTGCGTGACGCCGGGGATGAGCCGGCGCGCTTCGGCGAGCAGCGCGTTCGAGCGGTCGAGCCGGAGCCCCTCCGCGGCGCCTTGCGGCGCGCCGCCTCCCTGCTTCCTGTCCCGTGGGTCGATCGTCTGTGTGGTCATCGTGGTCGTTCTCTCTGGCTAGAGGTTCTCGTCCGTGAGCCGGTGTCATGCGGGGCGCGGCGCTCGCCGCGCCGCGCTGGAAGGGGGCGGCAGGAGGCCTTCCTCGACGCAGCGATCGAGGTAGCGGTGGAGGAGCGCGCGATCGATCGGCGGGCACGTGATGCCGGTGCCGGCCAGGCCGCGCTCCAGGTTGTCGCAGCGCACGCGCCCGATGCCGAAGGTCGCCTCTCCGTCGGCCGGGGCCGACTGGAGATCGAAGAACGCGAGCGTGGCGCTGTCCGCGGCGTCGGCGCCGTCCTTCAGCCGCGCGCGCCACGCCGCGACAGGGCGCCGCTCGACCGGGTAGCCGTAGTCGCGCGCCCAGTCGAAGAGCTCCGTCAGCCGGACCTCGGGCGCAGGGGCGACGTTGACCACGGCGCCCGTGGCCTGCGCGGTCAGGGAGAGATGCACGATCGCGCGCCCGACGTAGTCGACGGGCGTCCACACCTCCCTCACGTCGAGATCGGGCAGGACGCCGGCGGGGATGCCGGCCCGCAGCAGCCGGAAGACCAGATCCTGCTCGTTGACGACGCCGGCGTCGGGCGCGCCGACGACGCGACCCAGGCGGTACACGGCGACCGGCAGCCCGCGCTCGGCGGCCTGCTGCACCAGGCGCTCGGCCGCCCACTTGCTCTGCTGGTAACCGTCGCGCAGGCCGGGGTGCGGCGGTACGAACTCCTCCGCGACCTCGGGGCTCGCCGCGATGCCCGGGGCCACGGCGAGCGTCGACACGTGGTGCAGCGGCTTGGGGCGCACCGCCGCGGCCAGGCGGAGCGCCTCGCGCGTGCCGATCACGTTGGCGGCGCGCAGGCTGCGGTAGTCGCGCACGAGGCTCACCACCGCGGCGTTGTGGTAGATGGCGTCGCACTCCGCGGCGAGCTGGCCGAACCGCGCGGCGCTCAGGCCGAGGCGGGGCTGCGTCAGGTCGGCGGGCACGGCGAGCACCCGCGCGTCGATGCCGCCCACCGGCAGGCGCTGCTTCGAGAGCGCCTGCCGGATCCGCTCCGCTGCGTGCGCCTCGCTCTCGGCGCGCACCAGGCAGACCACGGTCGCGTCGGTCTGCGCCAGGAGCTCGTGGAGCAGGTGCGCGCCGACGAAGCCGCTCGCGCCGGTGAGCACGATCTGCCGCGGGCGACCGCCGCCGCCGGACCACACGAGCGATCGGGGGACGACGTCCTCGGGGAGCTCGGCGTCGGCCAGCATCGCGCCGGGGGGCTCGCCGCTCGTCTGCGCCGCCGCCGCCGCGCCCTGCGCCTCGTCGAGGGCGCGCGCGAGCGCCGCGACGGTCGGGTGGCGGAAGACCATCGCGACGGGGATCTCCCGCCCGAGATCGACGCTGAGCCGGTTGGCGACCTGGATCGTCTGCAGCGACTGGCCGCCGCGCTCGAAGAAATCGTCGTGCGCCGACAGGCCGCTCACGCCGAGCACCTGCTCCCAGACCTGCAGCAGCTGCCGCTCGAGCGCCGTCGCGGCGGCAGGCGGCTCCGCCGCCGCGGCGATCGGCGCCTCCCGCAGCGCCTTGCGGTCGATCTTGCCGGAGCTCGTCCTCGGCAGCCGATCGGTGAGCACGAAGGCCGAGGGGACGGCGGCCGCGGGGAGCAGCGAGCGCGCGTGCCGGCGGAGCTCGGCCGGCGACGGGGCGGGGTCCCCGGCGACGAGGAACGCGGACAGGCGCTTGCCGCCGCCGGCCGAGGCGTGCCCGATGACGGCCGCCTCCCGCACGGAAGGGTGGCGCAGGAGCGCGGCCTCGATCTCGAGCGGATCGACGCGGTGGCCGCTGATCTTGAGCTCGTCGTCGACGCGCCCGACGAAGACCATCTGCCCGTCGGCCCGCTGGAGGACCAGGTCGCCGGTGCGGTACGCGCGCGGGCGGCCCTCCAGCTGGTCGAGCACGACGAAGCGCGCGGCGTCGAGGTCCGGCCGCCCGAGGTACCCCCTCGCCAGCCCTGGCCCGATGAGGTGGAGCTCTCCCACGGCGCCCCGCGGGGCCAGCCGGCCACGCGCGTGCGTGTGCGTGCGCGTGTCGATGATGGCAGCGCGGACCCCGGGCAGCGGCGTGCCGATCGGCGCCTCGTGTCTGTCGTCTGGCGCCTCGTCCGGCGCGTCGCCGCCGCTCAGCGTGGCGGCCGAGGCGACGACGGTCGCCTCGGTGGGGCCGTAGGTGTTGAGCAGCCGCGCGCGCCGGCCGACGGCGCGGCGGAAGCGCTCGACGCGCTCGGGCAGCGCCGCCTCGCCGCCGATGATGACGGTGCGGACGCTCTCGGGGAGTGACGCCGCGCCGGTCGAGAGGCCGTAGGCGAGCTCGTGCCAGAACGCGGTCGGCAGATCCAGGACGGTGATCCGGTGCCTTTCGCAGGCGTCGAGCAGCCGCGGCACGGATTGCAGCATCTCGTCCGTGCGCAGCACCAGGGCGGCGCCCGCGCACAGGGTCAGGAAGATCTCCTCGACGCTGGCGTCGAAGTGCAGCGGCGCGAACTGCAGCACCCGGTCGTCGCGGCGCAGATCGTAGCGGTGGGTCGCGGCCGCCACGAAGTGGGCCAGCGCGCCGCGCTCGATCATGACGCCGTTCGGGCGGCCGGTGGAGCCGGACGTGTAGATGACGTACGCCAGGTGCTCCTCCGCGCCCTGGACCAGCGCCCGCGCCGGCGCGCCGTGGATCGCCTCGTCCAGGAGCACGAGGCGCGCCGCGCGATCGCTCCCCACCTTCGCGGCGTGCGGCGACGTCGTGACGATGATCGCCGGTCTTGCGTCGTCGAGGATCGCCGTCGTCCTCGGCTGCGGCCCGTCCGGATCGAGGGGGAGGTAGCCTGCGCCGGCGTAGAGCGCGCCGAGGATCGCGGTGATGGCGCCGACGCTGCGCGGCAGGAGCACCGCGACCAGCGTGTCCGGCCCGGCGCCGAGCGCGGCGAGCCGGGCGGCGAGCCGCCGGGCGGCGAGGTCGAGCTCGCCGTAGGTCACGCGCTCGAGGCCGTGCTGGATGGCTGTCGCGTCTGGCCGCTCGCGCGCGCGCAGGGCGATCTGCTCGACGACGGGGCGCGCCGGCGCGGGCAGCGGGCCCCCGTCGAGCAGCGCGCCGGGCTGCTCGGTCGCGACCGCCTGCGCGCCGGGCGCGCGCGCCGCGGCCCGGGGGAGGTCGATCTCGGCGCGATCGAGGGCCTGCTCGGGGGCCTCGGCGACCGCCTCCAGGAACGCGAGGAAGCGCCGCTGGTGCGCCGAGAGATCGTCGTCGCCGTAGCAGGCCGGGTTGGCGTCGAGGTCGAGCCGCGGCCCGCGCCCGTCCGACCTCGCATAGACGCCGAACGACAGATCCTCGACCGGGCCGGCGGAGATGTTGTGCGCGACGCCGCGATGCCCCGCGAAGCGCAGGTCGTAATCGAACGGCATGATGTTGACCACCGGGCCGAACAGCCGGCGGCCGCCGCCGATCAGCTTGAGATCCCGGCGCAGCTGCTCGTAGCGATACCGCAGGTGGGGCCGGATGGCCGCGAGCTCGGACGCGACCTGCCGGGCGACATCGGCCAGGCTTGCGCCCTCCGCGACAGGCACCCGGAGCGGGACGATGTTCATGACCATGCCCGGGATGCGCAGCGACACCGAGCCGAGGCGCCCCATCACGGGCAGCCCCAGGACGATCTCGGGCGCGCCGGTGAGCCGGTGCACGTACGCCGCGGTCGCGGCGATCACGACGTCGGGCCAGGTCGCCTTCGCCTGGCGCGCCACGTCCTTCAGCCGGTCGACGGTGGACGGCGCGAGCGACGCCGTCCGGCGCAGGCAGGCGCGCGACGCGGGCGCCGGCTCGTCGCCGAGGCTCACCGGCTCGGGCCGATCGGCGAAGCGCTGCGTCCAGAAGGCGCGATCGCGCTCCAGATCGGGGGAGGCGCGGTAGGCCAGATCCTCGTCGACGACCCGGCGCAGCGACCCGAAGGCGCCGCCTTCGCTCGATCGGCCCTCGACGCGCGCGGTGTAGATCTCGGCCACCCGCCGCGCGATCAGCGAGAAGCCGTAGCCGTCCAGCGCGATGTGGTGCGCGCGCTGGTACCAGAAGAGCCGATCGGGCCCCGCCGTGAACAGCGCCTCCGTGAAGAGGGGCCCGCGCGCGAGATCCACCGGCCTCGCGAGATCCTCGCGCATCCACGCCTCGGCCGCGGTGAACGCGTCCGGCGCCGCGCCGACGTCGACGCGGTGTACAGGGAAGTCAGGGGACAGGTCGAGGCGCTGGCGCGGCCCATCCGCCTCGCTCGTAAAGCGCACGTGCAGCGCCTCTGCCTCCGAGGCGGCCTGGCGTATCGCGGCCTCGAGGGTCGCGAGATCGAGGGCCCCGCAGATCTCGACGCACTCGCCCGCGTTGTACACCGGGCTCGCGGGGTCGAGCTGCTGGCCCAGCCAGATACCGTGCTGCGCGGCCGACAGCGGCCAGCGCGCGTCCTGAGGAGCGACCATGACGACAACCCTCCTGGTTCAACCGGCGCTCGACGGGACAGCCGCCAGAGGCACGCTCGCGGCAGGCGATCCGCGGCCCGCGACGACGGCGCAAAGGCGGCCGTGACGCCCTAGCCAGCGCCGCTGGAACGAAAGCGGAGCCCGCCGGCGCACGGGGCCCGAGCCCCGAGAGCACGCAGGGCAGGGGCGCCGGACGTCGTCCCGACGGCGAACCCAGCTCGATGACGCCGCGATGGGCGTGGCCATCTCGGCATCGACGAGCGAATGAAAATGAAAACTACTTTCAAGTTCGTTTATGGTGAGGTAGGGTGGGCATTGTCAAGCGAATTCGTTGGGACTCCCGCCGCGGGCCACCGTCCCGCGGGGACCTGTCCGCGCCAGCGAGGCATGGCGCCGGCGACCCGAGCGAGCGCGCAGATCGCGCCGTTTCGGCCGCGATCTCGCGCCGCTCGGACCTGCGGACGTCGCGACGCCTCGCGGGCGCAGTGGACGCTCTCCGACCGCTTTCGCTTGACAACGCTGTTGGTAGCATGGCAGGTTTCAGATTGAAAGTGAAAGTGACTTTCATTATTGAGAATGGGGTTCCACGATGGACAACCTGATGTCGAAGGCGACTGCTCCGCTCGACAGCCGGTGTGATCACTGCGGCGTTGCTGGACGTGCCGAGCCCAATTCCGTGCGTTGCGGCTGCGGCAGCCTCCTCGCCCGGTATGTGCCCGGCGGCGTCGAGCTGAAGTGCCGGCGGTGCAAGCGCGTCGTCGTCGTCCCGGTCCCGGCGGCGGCGGAGGACGTGAGCGGTTGAATCTCCCAGGGCGCTGACATGACAGCTCGCGGCGGCGGCCCCTGGCCAGCGCGGTCTGCGCCATTTGAAGAGGCCTGAAGAGCCGGCGAGCGAGACGGCACGACAACCAGCTTGCGCAGAGCCGGCCAGAGCGCCGCTGCGTCACGCTCCGGTGAGCATGCCCGGTGATCTCATGATTCGATTACAGCCCTTGTGTTGCGCGGCGCTGGCCGGGACTCTGGTCCTGGCCCCGTGCGGTTCCCTGTTGGCCTTCGCAGCGGACGCGCGGGCGAGCGAAGAGGCCCCTGCCGACGAGGGCGACGCGGGAGCGGCTCCTGGGGCCGAGCCAGCGCCGGCGACGCGCGCCCCGGGCGATGGCGCCGCGCTCGCGGTGCGCCCGCCCGAGCTCACGGGCGCGGTCGAGGCGGCGTATCCCCAGGCGGCGCGCGAGGCGGGGTTGGAGGGGAGCGTCGTGCTGCGGCTGACGATCGACGCGGAAGGGCGTGTCACCGGCGCAGAGGTCGCCGAGCCTGCGGGCCACGGGTTCGACGAGGCCGCGCAGCAAGCCGCGCTGCGCTTCCGCTTCACGCCGGCCCGGCGAGGCGACCGGAGCGTCGCGTCGCGCATCCTCTACCGCCACGACTTCCGGCTGCCCGCGCCGACCCCTGCGGCCGCGCCGGTCGCGGGCGCCGCCGGTGCCGTGCCCATCACAGGCGTCGCCGGCGCCGCGCCCGCCACAGGACCCGTCAGGGCCGCGCCGGTCGCCGGCGCCGCAGGGCCAGCGCTGCCCGCGATCGAGGTGAGCGTGCGGGGGGCCTCCGAGGCCGAGCGGCTCCGGACCTCCGCGCAGGCGGTCCAGGTGATCGAGACCGTCGAGGCCAGGCGGCAGGCCGCGGATCTCGGTCAGGTGCTGGCGCGCGCCGAGGGCGTGAGCGTGCGCCGCCTCGGCGGGCTCGGCTCCGACGCGCGCTTCTCGCTGAACGGCCTCACCGACGACCGGATCCGCTTCTTCCTCGACGGCGTTCCGCTCGACCTCGCCGGGCACTCGTTCGGGGTCGCCAACGTGCCGGTCAACCTCGTCGAGCGCGCCGAGATCTACCGCGGCGTCGTGCCGCTGCGCTTCGGCACGGACGCGCTCGGCGGCGCGGTGAACCTGGTGACCGATCAAGACACGCGCGGCGCGGGCGCGTCGGCGTCTTACCAGGTCGGCTCCTTCGGCACGTACAGGCTGACCCTCAGCGCGCGCCACGCGCACGCGCCGAGCGGCCTCTTCGCTCGCGCGAGCGGGTTCGTCGATCGCGCGCGGAACGACACCCCGATCGACGTCATGGCGTTCGACGAGAGAGGGCGCCTGTCGCCCGCGCGCGGCCGGCGGTTCCACGACGGCTACGTCGCGGCCGGCGGCGCGGCCGAGGTGGGGGTCGCCCGGCGGCCGTGGGCCGACCGCCTGCTCCTTCGCGCCTTCTTCACCTCGCACGACAAGGAGGTGCAGCACGGCCTGCTCGTCGACATGCTCGACGGCAGGGTCAAGTCGCCGCCCTTCGGAGAGGTCGCCTTCGGCAGGCAGACCGGCGGCGCGCTGCTGCGGTATGCGCAGCCGTTCTCCGGGAGGGCGCGGCTCGACGCCCTCGCGGGGTACTCGTACGCGCGCACGACCTTCCTCGACGTGGCCACGTGCACCTACGACTGGTCAGGCGGCTGCGTGGAGCGCCCGTATCGGGGGGAGGTCGGGGACGACGCGAACGATCAGCAAGTCCGCCAGCACACCGCCTTCGCTCGCGTCAACCTGGCCTGGCACCCGGCGACCGAGCACGTCCTGCGCTTCGGGCTCTCGCCGAGCCACGTGACGCGCACCGGGAGGAACCTTGTCGTGGCCGAGCCCGAGAAGGACCCGCTGACCGCGGAGCGGGAGCTGTGGAGCGGCGTGGCAGGCGTCGAGTACGAGGCGAGGCCGCTCGAGGGCCGGCTCGCGAACATCACCTTCGCCAAGCTCTACCTGCAGTCGGTCCGCACCCGGGAGCACCTGCCGAGCGGCCGGATCGGCGACGTCGATCGAGCGAGCCACCGGGTGGGGGCAGGGGACAGCCTGCGCTTCCGCTTCACCGACGCCCTCTACGCCAAGGCCTCGTACGAGTTCGCCACCCGCCTGCCGACACCGGAGGAGCTGTTCGGCGACGGAGGGCTCATCGTCAGGAACGTCCACCTGGAGCCGGAGGCGAGCCACAACGTCAACCTCGGCGTGACCCTGGAGCGCGCGGAGACCGGCGCGGGACAGCTCCGGCTCAGCGCCAGCGGCTTCGGTCGCTTCACCGAGGATCTGATCACGCTGCGAAGGCACCTGGGCTACTCGGAGTACGGAAACACGCTGTCGGCGCGATCCGTTGGTATCGAGTCGACCGCCGGGTGGACCTCTCCGGGCAACTGGCTGTCGGTCGACGGTCACGTCACATGGCAGGACTTCCGGGACGGCTCGACCGGCGTTCGCATCCAGAACCAGCCGTACCTCTTCGGCGGGGTCGCAGCGCGCGCGCGGTGGCCCGAGATCGCGGCGCGGCGTGATGCCCTGTCGCTGACCTGGCACGCCGATTACGTACACGCCTTCTTCGTCGGCCCGGAAGGCCGCGGCGCGGCCGACTCCAAGGCGGAGATCCCGTCGCAGCTCGTGCACACGCTCGCGCTCACGTACCTGGTCGAGCGCGGCGGATGGACGGTGAGCTCGACCGTCGAGGTCCAGAACCTCACCGACGAGAAGGCCTTCAGCTTCTACGGCGTCCAGCGCCCGGGGCGAGCGGCGTACGCCAAGCTCGCCTTGAGCCTGTGAGCCGATGTTCGTGCGACAGCGGTTGAAACCCGACACAAGGAGATCCTTCATGTTATTTCGTGCGCGCTACGCGAGTGCCCTCCTCTTGACCCTGCTCCTCCCGTGCTTCGCCGCGTGCGGCGACGACACGAGCGATGGCACGAGCAGCGGCGCGACGAGCGGCGGCACCGGCGGCGCGGGGGGCGCCGGCGGAGCCACAAGCGGCGCGGGGGGGACGCCCGACGCGGGGCCGGCGTACGCCCTCACGGTCCAGGTGTTCGGGCCGGACGGCGGCGACACCCAGAGCTACGTCATCGTGACGGACGACATCGACTCGGATGAGGCGCTGTCGCTGGACGACGCCATCGAGGTGCAGGGGCGCGCCCTCGGTGTCGGGCTGGACGGCGGAGGCGCGGTGTTCGTGGCGAGCGACGCCGCGGCGACCGTGACCCGCTACGACCTGCAGGAGGACGGCAGCCTCGAGGAAGGCGACACCGTGAGCTTCCAGGGCAAGGGCCTCGCGAAGCTCGGCGAGTACGGCACCCAGTTCCACTTCGTCTCGGCGACCAAGGCGTACTTCTTCGATGGTCCCACCGCCCAGGTGGTCGTCTGGAACCCTCAGGAAATGACGGTCACCGGCGACATCCCGCTCGAGGATCTCGTCATCCAGGACGCCACCCTCACGTACTCCTCCTCGTCGCCGCTGGTCCAGGGCGGCGACGTGATCACCTTCGGCGGCTGGCGGATCGGCCCGGAGGTCCCGAGCGTGGCCGCGGTCGTCGTCGTGGACAGCGCGACGGACGAGGCGACCGTCGTCACCGACGAACGCTGCGGTTACGTGCGCGATGGGGTCGAGGGGCCCGACGGCATGATCTACGTGGCCACCGAGGCGTACGGCGCGGCGGTGCACCGGCTCAACCCGGACAACGCGGCCGCCCCGTGCATGCTGCGCTTCGATCCGGAGACGAGGCAGTTCGACCCCGAGTTCCACGTGGAGCTGAGCACGCTGTTCGAGGGCGACACCGCCGGCTCGCTCTTCGGCGGCCCGGACGGCAAGGCGTTCCTGCGGGTGCTCGACGAGAGCCTCTTCGCGATCGCGGACGACACCCACCCGCGCGTGCTGGCGAGCGCCGCGGCGTGGCGGTGGGCCAGCGTGACGCTCGGCGATACGCCGACCGCCACGGTGCTCGACGCGGCGCCCGGCGGCGGCAGCGTCCTGAGCGTCGCGCTCGGCGACCGCACCTTCCTGCTGGAGTTCGAGGGCCAGGAGTCGACGACGCTCCGCGAGATCGGCGAGGACGGACCCGGCGAGGCGGGCGTGAGCGCGCCTGGGCTCACCTTCTCCGTCGCGAAGATCCGATGACGCTCGCGCCCGATCACGAAGGAGCGATGAGGGACGACGCCGCGCGAGGGCCCCGTTCGCCGCGGGGCCCCCGCGCGCGGCCGCGTTACGGCGCGATCATGAAGGTCGTGCGGCGCGTGCACATGTACCTGGGCCTGCTGCTGTTCCCCTGGATACTGCTGTTCGGGATCAGCGGCACGCTGTTCAATCACCCGCAGATCGGGCGAGACATCGACAGCCGGTCGCTCTCGGGAGAGCGGCTGTCGGCGCTCACCGGGTTCCAGCCCTGGGATCCCGGCGAGCTCGCGCGCCAGGTCGTCGAGCAGCTCAACGCCGGCTCGCCCTCGCGCTACACGCTCGATCCGGGGACCCCGGGCGCCTTCTCCGGGTGGCCCCTGCTCGCGGCGCCGCGCGCCGATGGGGGGCGCGAGGTGGTGATCCTGCGCCTCGACGACGGCAGCGCGACCGTCTCCAGCCACCCTCCCGAGCCCGAGGCCCCCGCGCCCCCGTTCGCCGGCGTCGCGATCGATTTGCCTGGGCACAGGATGGTGGCGGTGCAGGAGCAGATGAAGGATCTCCTGCCCAAGATGGGTGTCGACGCCGCGGGGCCGCTGCGCGCCCACCCGAAGATCAGCCCCGAGCTGCGCTTCGGCATGCGGGACGCGGACGGCCGCGCCTGGAACGTCACGTACAACCTGGGCACGGGGCGGCTCGACGGGCGGCCAGCCGGCGCGCGGGGGTGGCCCCGCTTCGTCGAGGTGCTCGAGACGCTCCACAAGACGCATCACTTCCCCGTGCACGGCGGCGTGGCGTGGCTCTGGGCGCTCTTCGCGGACATCACCGGGATCACGCTGGTCGTGTGGGCGCTCAGCGGACTCGCCATGTGGTGGCAGATGAAGCCCTCGCGCGTCCTCGGTGCCCTCGCGATCGCCGCCGCCGTGGCGCTCGCCGCGGTGGTGATGGTCGGCACGGCGTCCGACTCGCTGTTCGGAAACGTCGCGAAGGAAGGTCCCTAGAATACCGAACAGCTCGGAAACCAGAGAAATGAACCGCCAAGACACCAAGGACGCCAAGAAGACAATGAATTTAAAATCTTGGCGTCCTTGGCGTCCTTGGCGTCCTTGGCGTCTTGGCGGCTCATTCCCCGCTCGAACGAAGCCAGACCAGGATCAGGCGCCCAGCGTGGCGCCGCCATCGACGCAGAGGTCGTGCATCGTGATGTGCCGCGCCTCGTCCGAGAGCAGGAACAGCACCGCGCTGGCGACGTCGTCCGTCGTGGCGATCCGGCGCAGCGGGATGCCCAGCCGGAACGCCTCGGGGGCGCCGGCGATGACCGCCTGAGCGCCGCGATCGTCCGCCCAGAGCGCGCGCTGCATCGGCGTGTCCGTCGAGCCAGGGGACACCACGTTGCACCGGATGTCGTGCTGCGCGAGCTCCAGGCCGAGGCACTTCGTCCACTGGGCCGCGGCGGCCTTCGAGGCCGCGTACGCGCCCATGTTCATCCGCGGTGTGCGCGCGGCGTTGGACCCGACCGTCACGATCGACCCCGATCGGCGCGGCACCATGCGGCGCGCCACGGCCCGGCTCACGTTGAACACCCCCCTCGTGTTGACCGCGAAGGTGCGCTCCCAGTCGTCGCTCGTCAGCGAGAGGGCGCCGCCCACGCGCAGCACGCCGGCCACGTTGACAAGCATCTCGAGGGGGCCGAGCTCGCGCTCGATCCGCTCCACCGCGCCGTCGACCGCCTCGCCGTCGGCCACGTCCACCGCGAACGCCGCGGCGCGATGGCCGCTCGCCTGGAGATCGGCGACCACGGCGGCCAGGCGCTCCCGGTTCGCGTCCACCGCCGCCACGGCGGCGCCGCGCGCGGCGAGCCTCCGGGCGACGGCCTCGCCGATCCCCTGGGCCGCGCCCGTGACGAGCGCCGCCTTGTGCTCGAACTCCATCGATCGCTCCCGTCAGGCCCTGTCGAGCCCATCCATGATCCGGTGCCGCTCCGCGTGGTACGCCTCCTCGGACTGGCTCGCCTTCCAGTAGGGGATCGCGTACAGCGCCTCGCGACCGAGCCCGCGCTCGTCGAGCAGGTGATCGCGGATCGCGACGACGGACGACGACTCACCCGCCACCCAGGCGAAGACGCGGCCCGCTGGACATCCCAGGGCGCGGACGGCCGCCTCGAGCCGGGGGCCCGGGGCGTGCTCGCCCTGCAGGGTGATCCAGGTCAGCGCCACGTGCGGCGGGCGATCGATCTCCTGCACGTCCGCCGCGTCGGGGATCGCGACGATGGCGTGGCCGCGCGCCGTCTTCGGCAGGGCCTCGAGCAGCGCGCCGATCGCCGGCAGCGCGGAGAGGTCGCCGGCCAGGAGGTACCAGTCCGCGGGTCCGAGCATCGGATCGGGGCCGCCCGGCCCGGCGATGCCGATGCGATCGCCCGGCCTCGCGTGGTGGGCCCACCGCGACGCGGGGCCGTCGTCCCCGTGCAGGACGAAGTCCACGTCCAGCTCGCCGGCCTGCGCGTCGTACCTGCGCACCGAGTACGTGCGCGTGATCGGCCGCCGCGGCATCGGAGGCCAGACGGGGCCGTCCGGGCCCAGCGTGGGCAGCTCCGGCGCCGCCTGGTCGCCGCGCGGGAAGAAGACCTTGATGTGCGCGCCGCCCGAGCGCGCGGGGAACCCCGCGATCGCCGCGCCGCCCAGCGTGATCCGCCGCATGCGGGGGGAGATCGCGGTCGTGCGCAGCACCTCGAGGAGGCGCGGCGGCGTGCGCGCCACCGTCCTGGGTGCGGATGTCGCGACCTGATTCATGGTGACCTGTGCCATGGGGAAGCCGTCGTGGGGCAAGCTCGGCCGGTCAGCGGGCGGCTTCCTGGAGCGGTGCCTCCGCGCGGTGCCGGGGCGCTGGCCTTGCCTCGCGCGGCAGCCGGGTGGACAGGAGCTCCCACCAGTGCCCGAGCGTCGGCAGCTCGGCGAGGTCCACGAACGCGACGTCGATCCCCGCGGCGCGCCACTGCTCGACGAGCGTCATGAGCCGTATCGAGTCGAGCCCCAGATCGAGGATGCCGTCGCGATCGGAGATCGCCGAGGGGAGCTGGTCGAGGACCTCGGCCACGTCGCCGCGCAGGCGCTCGACCCACGGCGCCCGGTCCTGCGTCGCGCTGAGCGGCGCCGGCGCCGCCGCGTCGCGCTGCGGGGCGCTCGTCCGCTCGCGGGGCGCGAGCGCCGCCAGGACGTCGCTCGTCGGCAGCGCGACGCCGCACCGCTGCGCCACGTAGGCGATGGCCATGTCGTGCTGCTGCCGGGAAAAATCGGCGGTCCCGTCGGTCACGAGGAACGGCTGGACGTCGTTCATGAACGCCTCGCACGCGGTCAGCAGGCACCCGATGTGCGCGTACACGCCGCACACGATCAGCTGATCGCGGCCCCACCGGCGCATGAGATCCAGGAGCTCCGTTCGCTGGAAGGCGCTGTAACGCCACTTGGTGAGCACGGTGTCGGCGCTTCCCGGCGCGAGCTCGCGCACGATCTCGTGTTTGTCGGGCTGCTGCGTCAGCCCGGGCCCCCAGAGATCCGTCAGCAGACCGCGCTGGGCCCTCGTCTGCTCGGCGGGCTGCTTCGTGTAGACGACCGGGATCCCGCTCGCCGCGCACCGCTCGCGGAGCAGGCGGGCATGGGCGATCAGCTCGACCATCGGGGACGCGCTCGCGTCGTAGAAGCCGAGGAAATACTCCTGCATATCGTGGATCAAGAGGACGGAGCGCCCTGGGTCCGGCCGCCATGACGCCCGGCTCTCCGGGAGCTCCTCGGCTCGTGGCATGCGGTAGGTCTGGATGCGGGGGATGGCCATGGTCGTTCCTCTCTTCTCTCTCTCGTGATCGCAGCGCTCCTGTCGATGGAACGGGCCGCGGGCGCCGCTGCGCCGCCTGGGCCCGCGCTGTCCTCTCAGGCGCGCGCGCCCTGCGCGAGCCTGTCGGCGATCCACCGGCGGAGCGCCTTCTTGTCCACCTTGCCGACGCTCGTCGTCGGGAGGGCGTCGAGCCACTCGATGCGATCGGGCACCTTGAACTGGGCGACGCCGCGCTCGCGCAGGAAGGCGTTGATCTCCCTCGCCGGCGGCGGCTGCCCGCGGGCCACGAGGAACGCGCACGAGCGCTCGCCGAGGTGGGCGTCCGGCATGGCGACGAGCGCCGCGTCGCGCACCGCCGGGTGGGCGAGGACGTGGTTCTCGACCTCCTCGGCCGCGATCTTCTCGCCGCCGCGGTTGATCTGATCCTTGGCGCGGCCCTCCACGACGAGGTAGCCCTCTCGGGTCCGCCGCACGAGATCGCCCGTGCGGTAGAAGCCGTCGCGCGTGAAGGCCTTCTCGTTGTGCGCGTCGGCCCTGTAATAGCCGCGGATCGTGTAGGGCCCTCGCGTGAGCAGGTGACCGACCTGCCCGGGCTCGACGTCGCGGTCGTCGTCGTCCACGACGCGGACCTCGTCGTGGGGCGAGATGGGCCGCCCCTGCGTCTCGAGCGCGATGGCGTCGGGGTCGTCGAGGCGGGTGTAGTTCACGAGCCCCTCCGCCATCCCGAACACCTGCTGCACCTTGCAGCCCAGGGCCGGCCCCACGCGGCGCGCGACCTCCGCGGGGAGCCTGGCGCCGCCCACCTGGAGCACCTTCAAGCTCGACAGGTCGTGCCGCGCCGCCCGGGCCGCTTCCAGCCAGACCGAGGCCAGCGGCGGCACGAGCGCGGTCATCGTGACCCGCTCCCGCTCGATCCACGGCAACGCCTCGTCCGGGCTGGGGCGGCGGCAGAGCACCACGCGGCCGCCGGCGTGGAGCACGCCCAGGCTCCCGGGTGAGCTGAGCGTGAAGTTGTGCGCGACGGGGAGGACGGCGAGGTAAACGCTGCCCTCGTCGAGCCCGCAGATCTCCGCGCTGGCCCGCACGCTGTAGAGGTAGTCGTCGTGCGTCCGCGGGATGAGCTTCGGTACGCCGGTGCTCCCGCCGGACAGCTGGAAGAACGCGACGTCCCCCGCGGCGGGCTCCGGGAGCTCGACGGGCTCCCGGTCCAGGCTGGAGAGCGCCGTGTGCTCGCCCGGCTCGCCGGCCACGAGCACGTGCCGCAAGGTCCCGACGTCGCGCCGGATCTGGCTCGCCAGCGCGCGGTAATCGAACCCGCCGTCCCGGTCGGCGATGACGTACGCGACCGCCTCGGTGTGCTCGCAGAAGTACGCGATCTCGGCGCGCCGGTGCGCGGGCAGGGCCAGTACGGGGAGCGCCCCGAGCCGGAACAGCGCGAAGCACACCTCGAAGAACTCCGCGATGTTCGGGAGCTGGACGACGACGCGATCCCCCGGCCGGAGCCCGAGGTGCAGCAGGCCCGCGGCGAGGCGATCGGCGCGCCGATCGAGCTCCCCGTAGCTCAGCCGGCGATCGCCGCTGACGAGCGCGATCCGATCCGGGTGACGCGCGGCCCGCTCGCGGAGCAGGCGCCCGAGGGTCTCGCCGCGCCAGTAGCCGGCGCGCCGGTAGAGATCGGCCATCTCGGCCGGCCAGGGAGTCCAGCCGTCGAGCGCCTGCGGTCGCGCCTGCCGGCTCTCCTCCGGAGCGCTCATGCCCGCTCCGGCGCCTCGTCGAGGCCGAGCGCGTTCAGCATCGTCCCGAGCTTGGCGGTGGTCTCGGCGAGCTCGTGCTCGCCGTTCGAACCGATGACGATCCCGGCCCCGGCATAGAGGCGGAGCGCCCGGCCGGCGACGTCGGCGCAGCGGATGACGACCGCCCACTCGCCGTCGCCGCTGGCGTCGGACCAGCCCACGAGCCCCGTGAAGAACCCGCGATCGAACGGCTCGATCGCCTCGATGGCGTCCCGGGCGCGGTCCGTCGGGTATCCGCACACCGCGGGGGTCGGGTGCAGCGCGGTGGCCAGCTTCATCGAGGAGATCGAGAGATCGCGCAGCTCCCCCGTGAGCCGGCTCGACAGGTGCCACAGCGTCGGGGTCTGCGTGAGCGAGGGCTCGTCGGGGACGCTCAGGCGCCGGCAGAACGGCCGGAGCGCGGCGGCGACGGCGTCGACGACGATCGCGTGCTCGTGCCGGTCTTTCTCGGACGCGAGCAGGGCGATCGCCCGCCGGCGGTCCTCGTCGGGGTCCGGGCTGCGGACCGCGGAGCCGGCGAGCGGATTGGCGATCACCCGCAGCCCGGAGCGGGACAGGAGCAGCTCCGGGCTCGCGCCGAGGAGCGTCCGCGCGCGCGAGGTCGGGACGCCGCGCTCCGCGCTGGAGAGCCCCGCCGTGGGATCCGAGAGGTTGGCCGCGAAGGTGTAGCCGTTCCGGTTCTGCTGCGAGAGGCGCTGGAGGACGAGGCGGAGATCGACCGGCTCTCGCAGGACCATCTCCAGCATCCTGGAGAGGACGACCTTGCTCAGCGCCTCGGACCGCATCAGGCCCACCGCCGTCTCGACGCCGCGCACGTAGTCGCGGGGCTCGGGGACCTGGCGCAGCTCCTGGATGGTGATCGGCAGGTGCGACCTCGGCGACTCCGACGTGCGGTGGAGCGGGCCCGCGCTCTGGATCGCCCTCGGCACGATGAGGTGCGCCGGCGACGTGCTGTTGAACGGCACCGCGCCGACCACCATGGGGAGGCCCTGGCCGGCCCTCGACGCCGACGCGAGCACCCTCGTGACGCGGTCCGCGAGGCGGTCGCCCCGATCCGCGCCGTTCGGCTCGAGGATCATGTCGTGCACGCCCTGCGCGAGGAGGGTGCGCGTCGGCGACGCGAAGAAGAACGCCGACTCAGGGGTGTATTGCTTCAACAGCTGCCCTGCGTTCGCCGCGGGCAGCGCGACAGCGGCCGGTATCGAGATGGAACTCGTCACATTCAGCTCCGATGGGCGTCGAGAGCCACGTGGGCTCAGGTCATCGGGCGCTGGACGTCAGGTCTCGGGCCGCTCGTTGCTGATAACTGATAAAGAAAATCAGTTTCAAGTAACTCATGACACGCGCGAGCAGGACTGTCAAGGGACTCCCGGTTCTATCTCGGGTGTGCGTCGCCGGTGGGCCCGTGGACGGGGCGCTCCGGGCCTTCGCTTCTGCGTTGACATCCTGCGTGACGGGTGCGACGAGTCGCCCCGCCATCGGTGCTCGTCCGGCCATCGCCTGGCGAGCTGAAAAGGGAACCCGGTGAGAATCCGGGACTGCCCCCGCAGCGGTGAACGGGAACGACCATCACCAAGAAGCACTGGGCACGCACCAGAGCAGCCTGGGAAGCGGTGATGTGTAGGAGAGCGACCGGCGACGGCCGCGGCGCCCGTGAGTCCGAAGACCTGCCGAAGGTGCGCGCGCCGGTGCTCTGGCGCGCGCTGACCTGAGCCTTCGAGGGGAAGGCGCCCAGGCTCTCGACCACCTCGCTCGCGCGCGGTGCCGTGGCCCGTCACGCAGCCCCCTCGCTTCGGCTCTCAGCTCACCCTGAGCAGCGCGGGGTCGACGCGGGCAGGCGGCGCGTGAATGGTTGATTCCTCGGATCGTCGGTCGCGTCGGCGCCGGAGCGCCGGCGTGGCGTGCTGGCTCTCGCTCGCCGCCTGCAGCGCCGTGGCGGCGCTGCCGGCCGCCCGCGCCGACGATCCGCGCAGGCCGGAGGTCGAGCAGGACGGCGGTCGCGCTGCCGCTCGGCCGGGGACCGACCCGCTGGAGGTGCGCGTCGAGGGGGATCCCATGCGCGCGCCCGCGCCGCCCAAGGACAGGTCCGTCGCGGGGTCGGTGCTGGGCCGCGAGCGCCTCACGGGCGCGGGGCTCGGGGCGGGGGACGTGCTCCGCACGCAGCCGGGCGTCCTCGTCATCGAGTCGGGCGGCTTCGGCGGGCCGGCGACCGCGGCCCTCCGGGGAGCGACGGCCACGCAGACGCCGGTGTACCTCGCCGGCGTCCGCCTGAACGACGACGTCGTGGGGACGGCGGATCTCTCCCTCGTGCCCCTCTGGCTCATCGAGCGCATCGAGATCTACCGCGGCCACGCGCCCATCGAGGCCGACCGCCTCGGCCCCGGCGGCGCGATCTTCTTCGAGCCGCGGCGGCCTTCCCGGGCGACGGCCGGCGTGGGCGCCATGGCGGGCTCGCTCGGCGCGCGGCGCGGGTGGGCGTTCGCCGGCGCCAGCGCGGGCCCGGTGAGCGCGATCGTCGGGGTGAGCGCCGAGGCCGCGGAGAACCGCTACGCGTTCGTCAACGATGGTGGGACGCTCTTCGACGAGAGCGACGACAAGCTGGAGCGCCGGCAGAACGCCGACGTGCGCACGATCGACGCCTGGGCGCTCGCGCGCGTCGAGCTCGGGGGCGGCGCGATCGTCGACGTGATCGCGAACGGCACAGGCCGCGAGCAGGGCGTGCCGAGGCTCGCGCTCCTGCCGTCCCGCGAGGCGCGAGGGGAGTCGCGGCGCGCGCTGACGTCGGCCGCGGTGCGGGTGCCTTTCGGCGGAGAGGCGCAGCACACGCTCGAGGCGCGCACCTCGTTCATCGAGGCGCGGTCGGAGGTCCACGACCCCCTCTTCGAGCTCGCGCTGCTCACGCCGGAGCTCCGCCTCGCCGGCCGCCGCCTGGAGCAGACGCTCGGGGCGACGCTCTCCTTCGCCGAGCGGCTCCGGGTGCGGCCCGTGCTCTCGGTCGCGCGCGAGGACATCTCACGCGCGCCGGACGACGTCCCGCTCGCGCGGGCGCGGCGCTCGTTCGCGCGCGGCGCCGTCAGCGCGGAGGCGCGCCTCGGCGAGGGGCTCGCGCTGCACGCCCTCGCGAGCGGGGAGTGCCACGCCACCGGCGCGGACCGGGAGCGCCCTTGCGACGTGCTCGTCCCGACCGGGCGGGTCGGCGTGGAGGCGGGGAGCGACCGGCTCCGGTTCCTCGCGACCGTGGGCCGCTACGTCCGCGTCCCGACGCTCGGCGAGGTGTACGGCGTCTCCGGCGTCGTCCACGGCAACGCGGAGCTCGCGCCGGAGTCGGGCGCCACGATCGAGGCCGGGATCCGGGCGCAGACGGGGCGCGGCGCCGTGCTGCGCGGCGCCTTCATCGACGTGTTCGCGTTCGGGAGCGCGGTCTCCGGGCTCGTCGCGTACGAGAAGTCCGGCCAGGGCTACGTCAGCCCGTACAACGTCGGCCGCGCCCGCGTCGTGGGCGCGGAGCTCCTGGCCGGGGTCGAGGTGACCCGGTTCCTCCGCGCCGAGATCGCGGCGACGCTGCTCGATCCGCGGGACACGACGCCGGGGCGGACGACGAGGAACGATCTCCTCCCGTTCCGCTCGCGCCTCGTCGTCGCGCCGCGCCTGCACGCCGGGTGGAAGCGCCCGGGCGGCGCCGTGTTCTCGGGCGCGTCGGGCGAGATCCGGGCCGTGTACCAGTCGAGCCGGTACGCCGATCCCGCCGGGCTCGGCGTGATCGCGGAGCAAGCGACCCTCGACCTCGACGCGGAGGCGAGGTGGCTCGACGGGCACCTCGCGGTGAGGGGTCGCGTCGCGGACCTCCTGGACGCGCGGCGTACGGATGTCGTCGGGTTTCCGCTCCCGGGGCGGAGCGTGTTTTTCACACTGGAGTCAACATGGTGAAGATCAGTCTGTTTGCGTTCGCGATCTCGATCCCGATGCTCGGGTGCAACGTGGATTCGCCGCCGCCGTCGACGGGCGGCGTCCACGGCGGCGGCGACGGCGACGCGTGTGAGCGCGGCGTCGTCATCGTGACGAGCGACTACCAGTCGACGAACATCGCTGTGTCGGCGCTCGACGGGACCACCCTGTCGCCCTCCTTCGTGTCGAGCGGCGCGGCGAAGCCGGGGCTCAGCCTCGCGCTGTCCGGCGACGTCGACGTCCCGACGGCGGCGCCGCCGTCCGGCCGTGTGGTCCTGCTCGATCGGTTCGGCACGAACGTGATCACCTGGATGGATCTCGAGACCGCCGAGGTCCTCGCGCAGCTCCCGGTCGGGCAGGGGTTCGAGGCGAACCCTCAGGACTACATCGAGGTGGGCGCGGACCGCGCGCTCGTGTCGCGCTACGGGAGCAACCCGAGCCCGGGCGTGGAGCCGTTGGACGAGGGCGGCGATCTCCTGATCGTCGACACGAAGAAGTACTCCATCGCGGGGCGCATCGCCCTGCCGGAGGAGGAAGAGGGGCTCCTGCCGCGCCCGTCGGGGATGGCGCGCGTCGGCGACGAGGTGGTCGTGGCTCTCGGACGGCTCGCCGCGGACCTCTCGACCGTGGGTGAAGGGCGCTTCGTGGGCGTCTCGCCGGAGCAGGGCGCCGTCGCATGGACGGTCGACGTGCAGGGGCTCTACGGCTGCGGGCGCCTCGCCGTGTCGCCCTCGGGAGAGCGGCTGGCGGTCGCCTGCTCGAGCCGCTTCGACGCCGAGGCGATGGAGTACGATCCGGCGACGAGCGACGTCGTGATCTACGACGCTCGCACCTCGCCCCCGGAGGAGATCGAGCGGCTCGGCGTGGCCAGGGCGCTCGGCGCCGCGGTCCAGCCCACGCTCGCCTTCGCCTCCGAGGACGTGCTCCTCGGGACGGCCTACGCGGGCAGCGCGTCCGCCGGGGATCGCGCCTTCTCCGTGAGCATCACCACGGGCGAGGTCACGACGCTCGCCGAGGCGACCCAGTCCTACGCCTTCGGCGGCGTCCACTGCTCGCCCGGCTGCGGCGATGTCTGCCTGCTGAGCGACGCGGAGAGGAGCAAGCTCCGCCGCTGGAAGGTGGCGGCGAACGGCGCGCTCGAGCCGCTGGAGGACGCGACCGTCGACACCGAGATCGGGCTCCCGCCGCGAGGGATCGGCGGGCTCTGATCGGCCCCGCGGGCGGTGCGTCGGTTGATCGACGTCAGAACGAGGCGTCCAGGACGACCTCCCCGGAGACGCCGACCTGGTACGCGGAGACGCGGCGCTCGAAGAAGTTCGTGACCTCCTGGACGTCTTGCAGATCCATGAACGAGAACGGGTTCTTCGCCCCGTAGCGCTTCGGCATGCCGAGCGTGGCGAGCCGCTGGTCGGCGCAGAACTCCAGGTAGCGGCGCACGTCGCGCGCCGACATGCCCGCCACGCCGGCGCCGAGGAGATCCTCGGCGAACCGGGCCTCGCAGGCGATCGCCTCATCCATCATGTCGAGGATCGACCGCGCGAGCCCGGCGTCGAAGAGCTCGGGCTCCTCGCGCCGCGCCGTGCTCACGACCTCGAAGGCGAAGCGCATGTGCGCGCTCTCGTCGCGGAAGACCCAGCTCGTCCCCGCGGCCAGCCCGTGGAGCAGGCCGCGCGAGCGCAGGAAGTACACGTACGCGAACGCGCCGAAGAAGAAGAGCCCCTCGACGCACGCGGCGAAGCAGATGAGGTTCAGGAGGAACCGCCGCCGCTCGGCGCGCGTGTCCAGCCGCCCGAGCGACTCGACGGAATCGAGCCATCGCATGCAGAAATCGGCCTTCTGGCGGATCGAGGGGATGTTCTCGACGGCCGCGAAGGCGCGGTGGCGGTCCTCGGGATCGGGGATGTACGTGTCGAGGAGCGTCAGATAGAACTGGACGTGGAGCGCCTCCTCGTAGAGCTGCCGCGACAGGTACATCCGCGCCTCCGGAGCGTTGATGTGCCTGTACAGGTTGAGGACGAGGTTGTTCGCCACGATGGAGTCTCCCGTGGCGAAGAACGCGACGAGCCGCTGCACGAGGTGCCGCTCCGCGTCGGTCATCTTCCGCAGGTCGCCCACGTCCGTGGAGAAGTCGACCTCCTCCACGGTCCACGTGTTCTTGATGGCGGAGCGGTACATCTCGAAGAAGGCCGGATAGGCCATCGGGCGCAGGGTGAGGCACTGGCCCGGATCCAGGAGGCGCGCGGGGCGGCTGACGCGGCTCACTGGCAGGCCTCGCAGGCCTCGGGGTTCTCGAGCGCGCACGCCACGTCCGCGGCCGCCTTCGCCGGCGGCGCGGGCACCCAGCCGCCCTCGCGGCGCGGCGCGGCGTCATCCCCGGGCGTCCGGTCCGGCGGCGCCTCCACGGTGGCCTTGGCGATGCGCGTCGCGGGGCGCGATCGCAGGTAGTACGTCGTCTTGAGCCCCTTCTTCCATGCGTGGAAGTACATGCTCGAGAGCTGGCCGATGGTGGGGTTCTCGATGAAGAGGTTCAGCGACTGGCTCTGATCGATGAAGGCCCCGCGATCCGCGGCCATGTCGATGAGCGAGCGCATCGGGATCTCCCACGCCGTCCGGAACACGGCGCGGATCTGCTCGGGCAGCTCGTCCATGCCCTGGACCGAGCCCTCCGCGAGCTTGAGCCGGGCGCGCACCGCGTCGTTCCAGGCGCCGAGCCGCTTGAGCTCCGCGACCAGGTAGCGGTTCATCTGCAGGAAGTCCCCCGAGAGCGTCTCGCGCTTGAAGAGGTTGGACACCTGCGGCTCGATGCACTCGTAGCAGCCCGCGATCGACGCGATGGTGGCCGTCGGCGCGATGGCGACGAGCAGCGAGTTCCTGAGCCCCTCGGCCTGGACGCGCGCGCGGAGCGCCTCCCAGCGCGCCGCGTCCTCCGGGACGGCGCCCCACGCGTCGAACTGGAGCTCTCCGCGCGCCGCGCGCGTCTCGTCGAACGCCGGGTGCCGCCCCTTCTCCGCCGCGAGGTCCGCGGACGTCGAGAGCGCGTGGTAATACACCTCCTCCGAGATCCGCCTGGAGAGCTCCCGCGCCGCCGGGGCGTCGAACGGCAGGCGCATCTGGAAGAACACGTCCTGCAGGCCCATGAGCCCGAGCCCGACGGGCCGCCAGCGGAGGTTCGATCGCCTCGTCGAGGGGATGGGGTAGTAGTTGAGGTCGATGACGCGGTCGAGCTGGCGGACCGCGGTCCGCACCGTGCGCGCGAGCTTCTCGAAGTCGAACGCGACCGCGCCGTCCGCCAGCGTGGCCGTGTGGCGAGCGAGGTTGATCGAGCCCAGGTTGCAGACGGCCGACTCCTCGTTCGAGGTCACCTCCAGGATCTCGGTGCAGAGGTTCGAGAGGTGGACGATCCGGCCCGGCAGCGCCGTCTGGTTGCAGGCGCGGTTCGACTTGTCCTTGAACGTCATCCAGCCGTTGCCCGTCTGCGCCAGCGTGCGCATCATCCGCGCGTAGAGCTCGCGGGCCTTCATCGTCTTCTTGGCGAGGCCCGCCCGCTCGGCCTCGACGTAGCGACGCTCGAACTCCTCACCGTAGAGATCGGGGAGATCGCGCGCGTCCTTCGGGTCGAACAGGCTCCAATCGCCGTCGGCCTCGACCCGCTTCATGAAGAGGTCCGGGACCCAGCTCGCGAGGTTCAGGTTGTGCGTGCGCGCGGCCTCGTCGCCCGTGTTGTCGCGCAACGAGAGGAACTCCTCGACGTCCGCGTGCCACGGCTCGAGGTAGACGCAGCACGCGCCCTTGCGCTTGCCGCCCTGGTTCACGGCCGCGACGGACGCGTCGAGCGTCTTGAGCCACGGCACGATCCCGCTGGAGTGCCCGTTGGTGGCCCTGATGAGCGAGCCGCGCGAGCGCACGCGGTGGTAGGCGAGCCCGATGCCGCCCGAGAACTTCGAGAGCATCGCGACGTCGGTGTAGCGCTGGTAGATGGTCTCGAGGTGATCGTCCGGCGAGTCGAGCAGAAAGCAGCTCGAGAGCTGCTCGTGGCTCGTCCCGGAGTTGAACATCGTCGGTGAGCTCGGCAGGTAATCGAGCGACGAGAAGAGCCGGTAGAGCTCGACGGCCTGCGCCGCCGTCTCGGACAGCGCGCACGCGATGCGCAGGAAGAACTGCTGCGGCGTCTCGATGACGAGGCGCGTCTCGGGGTGCTTCAGCAGGTAGCGGTCGTAGAGGGTCCGCAGGCCGAAGTACTCGAGCTCGTGGTCCCGCGCCGGCTCGATGGCGTCGTTCAGCTTGCGGGCGTTCTGCGCCACGAAGCCGTGGAGCCGATCGTTGATGAGGCCCAGCCGCCGCCCCACCGCGACGGACTGCGAGAAGGCGTGGATCTCCTGATTGCGGACTTCCTTGTCGATGTACGTGGCGAGCAGGCGCGCTGCGAGCTTCGCGTACTGGGGCTCATCGGCGATGAGCGACGCCGCCGTCTGGATGGAGAGCTGATCGAGCTCGCGCGTCGTCGCGCCGTCGTAGAGGCCGCTGATGGTCTTCGTCGCGACGCGGAGCGCGTCCACGTCGGACAGGGCCGCGCACGAGCGGCTCACCGCCCGGACGATCTTGTTGACGTCCACGGGCTCGCTCGACCCGTTCCTCTTCTTCACCCGCATCGTCGTGTGCGGGGGCGTCTCCTCCGCGCCGGCGCTCGTCATGGCGGGCGCATGGGGTGCATGGGGTGCGTGGAGCGCGCGCAACGGCGCCGCGCCGTTGCTCTTCACCAACGGTTCGTTCAGCATGGCATCCTCCTCGTCGTGCTCGTTCCGAGCGGTCCCGGACCGCTCGCGTCGATGCCGCGAGAGCGAAGAGGCCAGCCGATGCGCACGGGTGCGCCAGGCTCTTTGGAGGAGCCCTCGGACCGACCGCTCGCCCCCGCGGGCGAAAGGAAGACAGCGCGGGAGGGGGTCGGAACCGGGACAAGCGCGAGAGTCTGCGCCAGCTCGGACCTACCCGCCTCCCTCGAGGCTTCCAGGTCAAACCGGCGCGGATGTCTCCCCTGCGCAGGATGTTGGCAGGTCTTCGGGCTCACGAGCGCTCCGGCTCTCGCCGGGTTCCTACGGTCCACCGCTTCCCAGCCCGAGGGCCAGTGCGCGTCGTGGAGATCGTTCTCGCTTACCGCTGCGGGGCAGCCCCGGATTCACACCGGGTTCCCTTTTGAGCCCCGGGCCGAAGCCCGAGGCACCAACATGCGGCACTACATATGGTGGTGCAGTGAGCCGGTCAAGCGAGATGTTGTGGGGGAGCTCCGTTGCTCGGTTCCATGCGCGGTTGCATGTTCGGTTGCCTGTTCATTGCGTGCTCGGTTGCATGGTTGCGCGGTCGACACACGCTGGCCTGGCGGTGCGCGCCGTGGTGGGCCACAACCCGGGCGTATGCCGCTCAGCGAAGCGCGTCCGGCCGATCCGCTCGACGACCTCGTCGCGCTCCTGCGCGGCAAGCGGATCGTGGCGCTGACGGGCGCGGGGTGCAGCACCGAGTCCGGCATCCCCGATTATCGAGGGCCCGAGACGCGGCGCCGCGCGCGGAACCCGATCCAGGGACGGGAGTTCTCCCGCTCGGCCGAGATCCGGCAGCGCTACTGGGCGCGCGCCGTGATCGGCTGGGAGCGGTTCTCCAGGGCCGAGCCGAACCCCGCCCACCGCGCCCTCGCGCGGCTCGAGCACGCGGGGCAGCTCGATGGCCTCATCACGCAGAACGTCGACGGCCTCCACCAGGCCGCGGGCAGCCGTCGCGTCATCGAGCTGCACGGGACGCTCTCCGAGGTCGCCTGCCTCGCGTGCGGCGCGATGGAGCGGCGCGCCGCCCTCCAGGAGCGGCTCCTCGCCCAGAACCCCGGCTGGCTGCGCGTCGCGGCCGACCTCGCCCCCGACGGCGACGCCGACCTGCCCGCCGAGCGCGTGGCGGGCTTCCGTGCGCCGCCGTGCCTCCGCTGCGAGGGGCCGCTCAAGCCGCGCGTCGTCTTCTTCGGCGAGAACGTGGCCCGGCCGATCGTCGACGCGGCGTTCGCGCTCGTGGACGCCGCGGACGCGCTCCTCGTCGTCGGCTCGTCGCTGGCGGTCTTCTCGGGCTACCGCTTCGTGCTGCGCGCCGCGCAGCGAGGCACCCCGATCGCCATGATCAACCTCGGCTCCGCGCGCGGCGAGGAGCTCGGCGCGCTGAAGATCGAGGCCCGCGCCGGCGAGGTGCTGCCGCGCCTCGCCGAGGCGCTCGGCGCCGGCGCGACCGCGGCGCCGCGCTGAGGCGTCGAGGCGCCGAGCGCCGGCGCACGCGCGGCGCTGGGATCACCCGCGCCGGTACATCACGTCGCTGCGGAGGACGTACTTGCTCCCCCGTGTCACGGCGGCGCCGCGGTGGAGCCGGCGGTGCTCGAACAGCAGCGCCATCCCGCGCCGCGGGGCGATGCTCCGGCCGCCCCAGAAATCGGTCGTGCCGCCCTCGAAGTCGTCATTCAGGTAGACCATCGCGGTGTAAAGGCTCCGCTCGCCGTCGGATCGCACGAACGAGCCGTCGCCGTGCCAGTTGAAATATTCGCCCTCGGTGTAGCGATAGTAGCGGAAGCGCTCGTTCAGCCCGACGGCGCGGTGGAGGCCGAAGCGCGGCGGCATCCAGGGCGCGAGCCGCTCCCAGAGGCTCGCGGCGAGGTCCGGATCGTCGATCATGACGCGGCCGTTCTTGCGCACCTCGAGGTTGATCACCTCGGTGCCTCCGATCGGCGCCTGCTCGAAGCCTCGCGCCTCGGCGAGCGCGATGAAGCCCTCGCACTCCTCGGGCGACAGGACGTTCGTCACCGTGAAGATGCGGAGATCGTCGGTGTGGTCGGTGCACTGGGCGGTCCGTTCGGCGTGCAGGGTGCTCATGCGTGGAGCGTGGGTCCGGGCGGACCGGATCCGGAAGGGCGGGACCCGGGCAGGACCGGGCAGGACCGGGCAGCGCGGTGGACAGGAGAGCGCCGCATCGCCGATGATCGAGCGCTCGCACCGATGGCACGGGTCTCCAGGGCGGGCCGCGGCGAGGAGCCCGCGGTCCGCTTCAACCACACGCTCCTCCAGCGGGCGCGGCTCGATCTCGACCTGACGCAGGAGCAGGTCGCCGCGTCGATCGGCGTCGACGTGCGGACCTACCGCCGCTACGAGTCGGGCGCCGTCAACGATCCGCGGCTCGGCTTCTCGGTCCGGAGCCCGTCCCGGCGGCGCATCATCGAGCGGCTCGGCGCCGAGCTCGGCCTCGCCGAGGCGGAGCTGCTCGTCGCCGGGGCCGAGGCCGAAGCCGGAGCCGCGCCGGCGGCGGATCCCGCCGCAGAGGGAGCGGGTGCGGCGAGCCAGGCCGCGGAGGCGCCCGCCCCGGCGTGGCGCCCGCTGCACGCGCACACGCTCCAGCGAGCGCGGCACTTCGTCGGGCGCGCGGAGATCCTCGATCGGCTCGCCGCGTGGGCCGACGGTTCGCCGCCGCGCCCCCGGGTGATCGCGCTCCTCGGCGTCGGCGGGGCGGGCAAGACCGCGATCGCCGAGCGCTTCCTCCAGGGGCTCGGCGACGCCCCGCGGCCCGGCGGGGTGCTCGTCTGGAGCTTCTACGACGACCCCAGGACCGAGGCGTTCCTCGACCAGGCGGCGGCCTACTTCGCGCCGGGCGCGGGCGCCTCGGGCCCGGCGGCGCCTGGGCCTCGGGCGGCGCCCGGAGAGCAGCTCGCGCGGCTGAAGGAGGCGCTGGGGCAGGGGCCGCCGCACCTGCTCGTGCTCGACGGGCTCGAGACCGTGCAGGCCGAGGGGAGCGCCGGGCGCGCGCACGGCGAGCTCCACGACGCGCTCCTCCGGCGGCTGCTCTGCGCGATCGCGTCCGGGCTCAGCGGCGCGCGGGCGCTCGTCACGTCGCGCTTCGAGCTCGCGGATCTGTCCGCCTGGGCCGAGGGCGGGCTCGCGACGATCCGGCCCGAGCCGCTCTGCGAGGGCGACGCCGCGTCGCTCCTGCGCCGCTGGGGCATCCGCGGCGACGACGGCGCCCTCGGCGCGCTGTTCGAGACGACGGGCGGGCACGCGCTCTCGGTCGCCGTCGTCGGCTCCTACGTGGGCGCGTTCCTCGGCGGCGACGCGGGCCGCCTCTCCGCGGCGCAGGCGGCGCACCTCGCCGAGGCCGAGCAGGACGACGTCCTCGCCCGCCGCCTGAGCTCGGTGCTGTCGGCCTACGCGCGCGCGCTGCCGCCGGGCGAGCGGGACCTGCTCGCGCGCCTCTCGGTGTTCCCCGGCGGCGCAGGTGAGGAGGCGCTGCTCCAGCTGGTCCGGGCCGGCGGCGAGATCGCGGGCGCCATGGCGGGGTGGGGCGCCGCGGAGCTCGCGCGCGGGCTCGCCCGGCTCGAGCGGCTGGGGCTCGTGTTCGCGGCGCGCCCGGGCGAGCGTTGCTACTCGACGCACCCCTTCGTGCGGCAGCACTTCAAGTCGCTGCTCGGCGTGCCGCCGGAGCGCGTCCACGCCGCGGGGAGCGCCGCGCCGCCGCCGCGCCTCGACGAGGCGCCGCGCCGGGCGCCGCGGGAGCGCGAGGCGGTCGACGCGTTCGAGGCCATCCTCACCGAGCTGCTCGGCGCCGGGCGCGCGGGCGAGGCGTACGACATCTACGCGCTCGCCCTCGGCGGCTTCGCGCACCTCGGGCTCAAGCTCGGCGACATGGCGCGCGGCGCCCGCATCCTGCGCGCGTTCGCCGGCGGCGACGACCCCCGCGGCATGCCGGCCTCGCTGCCCGCGCGGGTGCGCGCGTCGCTCGCGTACGACGCGGGGCTCTACGCGGGCGCGCTCGGGGACCTCGCGTTCGCCTGCGCCTGCTACGAGGCGCACAACGAGATCGCCGGGGCGCTCGCCGACCCGGCCCCGATCGCGACCGGCCTGCGCACGCTGGCGTACACGGAGCGGCTGCGGGGCGACCTGACCGGCGCGCGCCGCCTGCTCGAGCGGTCGGCGGAGATCGCCGGCGGCGCCGCGGGGAGCGCCCGTCGCGCCGCGGCCCACGTGGACCAGGTCCACGCCGTGCGCGCGCTGGCGCTGCTGGCCGCGGTGCTGCACGACCTCGGCGAGGTCGACGCGGCGGGCGAGCGCTTCGCGCGCCTGCGGGCGCTGGGCGACGCGCCGGTGGCGCGCCGCGCGCTCTGGGAGGCGGAGCGCGCGCTCGCGCTCGGGCGCCGCGACGAGGCGCGCGAGGCCACGGAGCGGAACATCGCCGAGTGCAGGCGGAGGGGCTGGGAGGGGCACGTCGCGCACGGCCACACGCTGCTCGGCCTCGCGCTGCTGGACGGAGGCGAGGGCGGCGGCGGCGACGTCGCGTCGGCCGGGGCGCACCTCGACGAGGCGCGCCGCTGGGCTGCCGCGACGGGCGAGGTGGAGGTCGCGCTGCGGTGCCACGAGCTCGCGGCGCGGATCGCGCTCGCCGCTGGCCGGCTCGACGACGGCGCGCGGCAGGCGCTGGAGGGGCTGCATGTCGCCGAGGCGTGCGGGTTCGGCCCGTTCCGCGCCCGGCTCGCGGTCGTCGCCGCGCGGTGCGCGCTCGCGCGCGGCGCGGGGGCGGCGGCGTCCGCGACGGCGCTCGCCGACTCGTCGGTGGCGTGGGCGGGCGAGGACGCGTGGGCGAGGGCGGACGCGCTGCACTGGGCGGGCGTGGCGCGCGCGGCGGCGGCGCGCGGCGAGGAGCGCGCGCGAGGGCGGGAGCTGCTCGCCGAGGCGGCGGCGCTGCGGGCGCGCCTGCGCCACCCCGGGGCCGGAGCGTCGCGGGAGGCGCTCGCGCGGCTAGGCGGATGAGGGCCGGGCGCGCGGCGGCAGCCGCTGGAGGATGTCCGTCGTCTCGGCGCTCTGCTTGAGCCCGGCGAGGCGCTGCTCGATGTCGCGCCTCAGCACGGCCGCCATCACCGGCTCCAGCACCGGGGCGAGGGCCTGCGGGCGCGCGGTGAAGTTGTAGCGGAAGGTGACGCGGGTCCGCTGCGGCGACAGCGCCTTGAAGAGCCATGCGCCCGAGAACTGGCGGAAGATCCGCGGCCCCTCGACCATGGTGATGGCCACCTGCTCCGGCGGGTTCAGGGTGATGTAACGCGCCTCCATGGACAGCCCGTTCTTCGCCCGCACCCACACCCGCACGCCGACGGCGGGCTCGGTCGCGCCGTCGCGGTAGCGCATCTCGCGGAGGAACGGGTCCCACTCGAGCCGGAGATCGTAGTCCTGGGACAGCGCGAAGAGCTCGTCCGAGGCGGCGTCGATCTCGGCGGTGCTCTGGATCGTGGGCATGGCGCCGAGGATAGGGGCGCGACGCGCTGGCGTGGCATACTGCCGGACCATGAACGAGCCGGCGCGCAGGATCGTCTGGACATACGCCGAGTATCTCGAGCAGGAGCGGGCGAGCCCGACGAAGCACGAGTTCCTGAACGGCGAGATCTTCGCGATGGCCGGCGGAACGCCGGAGCATGCGCGGCTGTGCGCGAACGTGATCGCGGAGATCCGGGCGCAGCTCCGCGGGCGGCCCTGCGTGGTCTACTCCGCCGATCTGCGCGTCCGCGTGCAGGCGACCGGGCTCGCCACGTACCCTGACGTCAGCGTCGTTTGCGGGAGGCTCGAGCGCGATATCGAGGACAAGGACGCGGCGCTCAACCCCATCGTCCTGGTCGAGGTCCTGTCCGAGAGCTCGGAGGCCTACGACCGTGGGCAGAAGTTCGCGCACTACCGGCGGATCCCCTCGCTCCGGGAGTACGTGCTCGTCTCGCAGCACGAGCAGCGCATCGAGGTGTTTCACCGCAACGAGGACGACTCGTGGACGCTCCGGGAGGCTCGCGCCGGAGAGGGCGCGCATCTGGAGGCGGTCGGGTGCGCTCTGTCGGTCGACGAGATTTACCGAGACCCGTTCTCCCAGGTCGCGACGGCGGCAGAGGGGTGACTCAGCAGCGTCGTACCGGGCGACGCTACGCATGTCCGATCGTAGGCCGCAGGGCCTGCCGGGTGACACTACGTGTGTCCCGCCGTTTACAGATCGGTCTGCGAAATGACACTACGTGTATCCCGTCGTTTACAGATCGGCCTACGAAATGACACTACGTGACCCCATACACACCCGCCCCGGGCTCCGTGGTCACGGGGGGCGCCTCCCTCTGCAGCCCCATCGCCCTCACGTCGAGATCCTGCGCTCCTCCGAGCACACATCCGGCGGCGGTGTGACCTACCGTCGCGCTCGCCTGGACGTAGGTTCCCAAGATGGCCAAAGCCAAGACCCAACAAGCACACACCGGGAAGGCGCCCACGGCGACTCCCACGGCAAAAACAACCTACCACGCCTGTTACAAGCGCTTTGCCCCGCAGGCCATGGCGCTCCCGGACCGCGACGTCGAGGTCTGTCGGGCAGATGTGCGGATCGCCTTCGCCAACGTGAAGCGCGGCGTCCAGGCCGCCTGCGCGGATCCTGCGCGGATCCGGCGCGCGCTCCCTGAACTGCCGCTCGACGACGTGCTCGCGTTGCCGGACCTCGGCCGGGCCCTGGTCTTCGCCGCCACACGCGTCACGGCGAAGCCGGCCAGCTCCGGCGAGATCGAGGCCAAGCTGAAGGTCGTGATCGAGCTGCGGGAGCCGATGCTCACGCTCGCCGAGACCCTGGCAAAACGGGGGCTCCTGCCGAAGGACGTCGTGGCCGAGATCCGCGCCGGCAGCGGTAAGTACGACCTCGCCAGCGACGGGATGGCGCTGGCCCACCTCTACGAGGAGCACGCGGTCGCGCTCCGCGGAAAGCACCCGTTCAGCCAGGAGGAGTTCGAGCAGCTGCGGGAAGCGAGCGAGTGGCTGCTCGACACCCTCACCCCCGAGGGGGCCCGCCGGCCCGCGGCAAAGCAGCGCGGCGAGGCAGAGACGATGCGCGACCGGCTCTGGACCCTGCTGGTCCGCCGCTACGCCGACGTCCGGAAGATCGGGTATTACTTCCACGGCGACGCGTTCGAGGAGGTGACCCCGAAGCTCCTGTCGCGCGTGTCGAGCACCGCTGTCGACGACGTGAGCGAAGAGGTCGAGGCAGAAGCGGGCGGCGGCGAGGACGCGGGCGAGGACGGCAACCACGGCGCCGTCTCGCAACCCGCCGTAGCGGCGTCGCCGTAAGCGGCGCACGGCCCACCGCGCCGCGCGCGGCCGAAAGCGCGCGTGCGGCGCGGCGCGGAACACCAAAGGGGTCCTGAAAGCCCCCCTCACGAGCGGGAGTTGAGCGCGCCGCGGTCAGCGTGGCGGACGAAGACCACCCGTCCTTGCGCTGCGGCGAGGTCGATGGGGAACCTGCCGCGGTGATGTGCGACGGCGCGGAGAGCGCTGAAACGTCCATCACCCGCCATCGGCGGCGTCCTGAAGAGAAATTTCGTCTCCGGACGTGAACGAACCTCACGAGGCCGGGAACAGAGCTCCGAAATCGAGCAGCGCTCTTCGAGCAACGTGGCGATGCCCGGGGGCGTGAGCCGCCGGTCCGCGACGGTGATTCGAGGGAGCCGGCACACGACCAGGAGCCGATCATGAGCTTTCCACACCATCGCTTTGCTTCCCCGACAACGTCGATCGCCCGCGCAGCATCGATGCACCTGCGAAGCGTGCTCTCGACGGTCCTCGTCTCGGCGCTGCTCGGGTCTTCAGCCCTGCTCGCGGGCTGCTCCGGCGGCAGCGGGGCGCCGGCGACGACGGACGCCGCGAGCGGCGTGGGCGGCAGTGGCGCCGAGAGCGGTGCAGGCGGAGACGAGAGCAGCGGTGGCGGCGAAGACGCCGGCAGCGGCGGAGGCGGAGGCGGAGGAAACCCGTCAGGCGAGTGCATCGGCGATCCCACCCTCCATGCCAACACCGATCCCGAAGACGTCGTGCAGCAAGGCGCGGACCGCCTGGTGCGCGACGACAAGTTCCCCGCCGTCCTGGTCGCGGTCCGCGATCGCGACGGGCAGACCCGTCATTACACCGCCGGTGTCGGCGATCTGGAGACCGGTGCGAGCGTGCCTGTCGACGGGCAGGTGCGTATCGGCAGCAACAGCAAGCCCTTCACCGCGGTGGTCGTCCTGCAGCTCGTCGGCGAGGGCAAGGTCGACCTCGACGCGCCGATCGAGACGTACCTGCCGGATCTCGTCCGCGGCGACGGCATCGACGGCCGCGAGATCACGGTGCGGCAGCTGCTGCAGCACACGAGCGGGCTGCCCGATTACGTCGCGCTGGCCCTGGGCGACGACGTCTTCGAGGCCCTGCACACCTACTTCCAGCCCCGCGCCTTGCTCGACCTGGCGCTGGCGCAGCCGGGGAAGGCCCCTGGCGCCGAATGGGCGTACAGCAACACCAACTACATCGTCGCCGGCTTGATCGTCGAGAAGGTCACCGGCCGCCCTCTGGCCGAGGAGATCACCCGGCGGGTCATCGAGCGCATCGGCCTGCGCAGCACCTATATCCCCGACGTCGGCGAGCAGGGCATCCGGGGGTGCCACCCAAAGGGCTATCACGCGGCGCTCGGTGAGCCGCTGCGCGACGTCACGGAGCTCGACTCGTCCCAGGCGGGGGCCGCCGGAAACATCGTCTCCACGCCGAGCGACGTGAACCGCTTCTTCACCGCCCTGCTCGGCGGCGAGCTCCTCGACGCGGCGCAGCTCGAGGAGATGCGCGCGACCGTCGACGCTTCCAGCATGTGGCCCGGCTACCGGTACGGGCTCGGCCTGAGCAGCAGCCCGCTGCGCTGCGGCGGCGTCCTCTGGGGCCACGGCGGCGACATCTTCGGCTACGAGACCAGCGGCGGCGTCACCGAGGACGGCCGCGCCGTCACCGTCGCCGTCACGGCGCTGCCCTCCGCCGTGCCGAGCGTCCACACCCTCGAGGAGGCCTACGCCGCGTACGCCAACGTCCTCGCGCTCGCCGAAGCCGCGCTGTGCGAGTGAGCCCCGGGCGCGCCCCCGCGCCGGTGGTCACGACCGCCGCGTCGGCACGATCCAGAGGATGAGTTCTTACGACAGACTCGTAGGAGGCATGAACGAACCTCACGAGTCCGGGAACAGCGTTACGAAAACGAGGGGTGCTCTCCGATGAACGCGGCGATGCCCGGCGGCGCAAGCCGCCGGCTCGCGGCGGTGAACCGAGGGCACCCGCATGCGACCAGGAGCCGATCATGAGATCTCTGCACCGTCATTTCACTTCTCCGAGAACCAGGGCAGCCAGCGCAGCAGAGGTGAGCCTGCGAAGCGTCTTCTCGATGGTCCTCGTCTCGGCGCTGCTCGGGTCCTCAGCCCTGCTCGCGGGCTGCTCCGACGCCGGTGGGACGCCGGAGAACACCGGCGGCGGCGCCGGCGTGGGCGGAGATGCCGGCAGCGGCGGCGAGGACGCCGGCAGCGGCGGCGAGGACGCCGGCAGCGGCGGCCAGAACGCCGGCAGCGGCGGCCAGAACGCCGGCAGCGGCGGCGAGGACGCCGGCAGCGGCGGCGAGGACGCCGGCAGCGGCGGGGGAGGTGATCCGTCGGGCGAGTGCACCGAGGGTTCCACGAGCGGCGCCAACACCGATCCCGACGATCCGGTGCAGCAAGGCGCCGATCATCTGGTGGGCGACCTCGAGTTCCCCGCCGTCCTGGTCGCCGTCGGTGATCGCGACGGGCAGACCCGTCACTACACCGCCGGTGTCGGCGACCTCGAGACCGAGGCGAAGGTGCCTGTCGACGGGCAAGTGCGCATCGGCAGCAACAGCAAGACGTTCACCGCGGTGGTCGTCCTCCAGCTCGTCGGCGAGGGCGATGTCGACCTCGACGCGCCGATCGAGACCTACCTGCCGGGCCTCGTGCGCGGCGACGGCATCGACGGACGCGAGATCACCGTGCGGCAGCTGCTGCAGCACACGAGCGGGCTGCCCGACTACGACGATGTGCTCCTGGCCGAGGGCGTCTTCAAGGTCCAGCACACCTACGTCGATCCCCACGCGCTGCTCGACATGGCGCTGGCGCAGCCGGGGAAGGCCCCCGGCACCGAATGGGCGTACAGCAACACCAACTACGTCCTCGCCGGCATGATCGTCGAGAAGGTCACCGGCCGCCCTCTGAACGAGGAGATCACGCGCCGGATCATCGAGCGCATCGGGCTGCGCAACACCTACCTCCCGGGCGTCGGCGACCAGCGCATCCGCGGGTGCCATCCAAGGGGCTATCACACGGACGTGCCCGGCGAGCCGCTGCAAGACATCACCGAGCTCGACCCGGGATGGGGATGGGCCGCCGGTCAGGTGATCGCGACCCCGAGCGATCTCAACCGCTTCTACACCGCCCTCTTCGGCGGCGAGCTCGTCGAGCCCGCGCAGCTCGAGGAGCTCCGCGCCACGGTCGACGCCCCCGCGATGTGGCCCGGCGCCCGGTACGGGCTCGGCGTGGTCAGCACCCCGCTGAGCTGCGACGGCCTCGTCTGGGGCCACGGCGGCGACATCCCCGGCTTCCACACCCGCGGCGGCGTCACCGAGGACGGCCGCGCCGTCACGGTCGCGATCACGGTGCTGCCGTACTTCGTGTACGGCGAAGAGGGCGCCGAGCAGGCGTACATGGACGTCCTCGGCCTCGTCGACACCGCCCTGTGCGAGTGACCGCCCGGGGGCGCTCGCGCGCTCCGAGCTGCGGCGAGCCGGCGGGCGGGTCGATGCCGGCCGAGCCGTCCGCTCGCCCGGCGCTCGCCCTCCCGCGCATCGTCGCGGCACGCGGCTTGCGACGCGCGCGGGGTGGGGGACGCGGCCGCCGCTCACGGCGGGATCGCTCCACCCTGGAGCAGGGCAATGGATGGCGCAGCCAGGGATATCTTCGTCATCAGCGATCTGCACATCGGTGACGGCGGCGCGCGCGACAACTTCGAGGCAGGCAAAAAGACGTCGCAGCTGCGTGCATTCCTCGACCACGTGGGCAGCGAGGGGGGCGAGCTCTTCATCCTCGGCGACCTCTTCGAGCTCTGGCAGATGAACCTCAGCCTCCTGTTCGTGAAGCGGCGGGCGCTCCTCGACCAGCTCGCCGCGCTGAGGCTCGTCTACGTGCCCGGCAACCACGACGTCGATCTCGTGCACTTCATCGAGACGGACCTCCTCAATCACCCCTTCTTCGCGTGCATGCGCGCGCCGTTCACCCGGGAGCTCGGCGGCAAGCGGTTCCGCTTCTGCCACGGGCACGAGACCGATCCGTTCAACGCCGGGGACGAGCCTGGCTTCGGCCGCATGTTCTCCATCCTCGCCGGCGTCGCCGAGGACGAGAACGGCTCTCCTCACCTCAAGGGCGGCGAGAGCGTGGAGGACGTCCTCGAGAAATTCGGCGACTCGATACTGACGATCTGGAAACGCACCGTGGCGACGATGAGCCAGCGCGTGACGGAGAGGGACCCGTCCCCCAGCGGGGCATTGACGCCGGCACAGAACCCGGACCGGCTCGGCGAGCACGTGGTCGGGGTCCGCGCGGAGCTCGACACGGGCGCATACGACGTGGCCGTCCTCGGGCACACCCACAAGGCAGGCTCCATCGGTGACTGGTACTTCAACAGCGGTTCATGGGCCGGGCCTCTCAACTCGTTCCTTCGCATCTCTCCGGACGGACATGTCCGCTATCTGGAGTGGAAAGACGGTCGCGCCGTCGAGCGCGCGATGCCCCTCGTGCTCCCGGACGCGGAGCCCGAACGCGCACGTGCGGCGAAGAAGAGCCCGGTCGCCGCGGCCCTCGCCGCCGCGAGGACGATCTTTCCGAAGCCGACGCGCCCGGAGCGCTCCCGATGGATCCTCATCGCGCAAGGCGCCCTCGCGCTCTCCGTGGGCGCCGGCGCGCTGATGATCTCCGTCGGTCAGGGGTCCTCCGCGGGGTGGCGCCTGCTCGTCCTGGCCTTCGCCGCCTACGCGCTCGCCGATGGCGCCCTGTCGCTCGTCGGTGCGCTTCGGGAGCCGCCCATCCGGCGTCTCCTCTCCCGCGTGCGCGGCGTGGCGAGCCTCCTTTTGGGCCTCGTCGTGCTCCGTCGCGGTGACGTGGTCGAGATGTTCGTGGTCCTCGTGGGGTTCTTTGCGTTCATCTCCGGCGCGCTGCGCGTCGCGGCGTCGATCGTGCTCAAGGGAATGGTGGAGTCGAGGTGGCTCTTCGTCGTGGGCGTTGGCTCGACGCTCACCGGCCTCGTCCTGCTGTTCTTGCCCGCGTCGGCGGTGCCTCTCAAGTTCGTGCTGGCCGGCTATCTCTGTTACTACGGGGCAGGGGAGCTCCTGGCAGGCGTCTTCGGGCAGCGGCTGCCCAGGGCGGCGGCCGTCCGTCCCTCCGCATGAGGCCGCTCCCGCGCCGCCGGACAACGCTCCTTCCTACCCGCGCGTAGAAACACCCCCTCTCCGGGCGTCCTTGATCTACGCTCCTGCGCGTCTGGCAGTCCGGCGGCCGATCGCGCGGGGAGGCGTTCTCGCGGCGCGACCAGGGCGCCGGGCGCTCTCGCGGCGCGCCTCCTCGCTCTCGCTGGCCTCCCGGCCGCCCCGCGCGCCTCGCAGGTCAAGGGCCCCTCGGAGCTCCAGCCATGAAGATCTCCCTTTCGATCCCGCCGTCCCGCCGCGCCCCGCTCGCCGGGCTCGCCGCCCTCGCCGCGGGCGCCGCCTGCTCGGCTCCGCACCCCCCTCTGCCGGCCGAGCCGCCGCCGGCCGCGCCACCCGCGCCCGCGCCCACCCAGGCCGCGCCCCAGGCCCCGCGCTTCGATCAGATCCCCCGGCTCGAGCTCAACCGCATCGCCGTGGAGCTCGATCTCCCGCTGTTCTGGATCGCCGACCGCAACGGCTCGGGCGCCGTCGACCCCGACGAGGTCTCCGCCCTCTGGTATCACACCCCGGCGCCGGCCTGGGTCGCCTCCGGGGCCTTCACCCCGGCGTTCACGTCGGCCTATGCCGCGATGACCAAGGTCAAGGCCGAGGGCCACCTCCGCGCTGGCCTCGACGAGGCCGAGGTGCGCCGCCGCGATGCCGTCCTCGCGGAGCTCGCGGCCGGCCGCCCCTCGCTCCTCCGGGCCGACTTCCGCGGCGCGCCGGCCGAGGATCGCGCCATCGTCGGCCACCTGCTCAAGGTGGCCGAGCTCATCGAGCAGATCCACGCGAAGCAGCTCGGCTCCGCCGGCATGGCCGACCAGATCCCGGCCGACGACCCCGCCAGCCGGGCGTTGTTCTGGCGCAACCAGGGGCCCTGGTGCCAGCAACCGAGGACGCGCGACGATCCGAGCTGCAGCGCGCTGCCGAGCAAGCCGCCCCGCGTCACCGGCGTCTATCCGGCGCGCCTCCAGCAGGACAAGAAGTTCTGCGCCGCGCTCGAGGCGCGCCCGGATCAGAAGGCGCTCCTCTCTCCCTTCACCGTGGTGGTCGAGGAGCGCGGCGCCCTCAAGGCCGTGCCTTACAGCGAGGCCTACAAGCCCGAGATGGAAGCGGTGAGCCGGGAGCTCAAGGCGGCGGCCGAGGCGATCCAGAGCCCGAGCGAGGCCGCGTTCAAGGCCTACCTGCTCGCGGCGTCGCAGGCGTTCCTCGACAACCGCTGGGAGCTCGCGGACGAGCCGTGGGCGAAGATGAACGCCGAGAACTCGGCGTGGTACCTGCGCGTGGGGCCGGACGAGACCTACTGGGAGCCGTGCAGCCGCAAGGCGGGCTTCCACGTGAGCTTCGCGCGGATCAACCAGGAGTCGCTGACCTGGCAGAAGAAGCTCGATCCGGTGAAGGCCGACATGGAAACGGCTTTCGCGGGCCTCGCGGGCGCGCCGTACAGGGCGCGCAGGGTCGCTTTCCACCTGCCCGACTTCATCGACGTCCTCTTGAACGCCGGCGAGTCGCGCGCCGCGACCGGCGGGACGTCGGGGCAGAGCCTGCCGAACTGGGGGCCGGTCGCGACCGAAGGCCGCGGCCGCACCGTGGTCATGGTGAACCTCCTGCAGGACGACGACAGCCGCGCCGCGCTCCGGGAGGCCGCCGCGTCGCTCCTCTGCAAGACCACGATGGAGAGCGTCTCCCTCGAGCGCCCCGTGGCCGCGCTCGGGACGGTGCTGCACGAGGCGGCCCACAACCTGGGCCCGGCGCAGGGCTACAAGGTGCAGGGCAAGACCGACGACGAGCTCTTCGGCGGGCCGCTCGCCGTGATGCTCGAGGAGCTCAAGGCCCAGACCGGCGCGCTCTTCTTCACCGGCTGGCTCGCGCAGAAGGGCGTCCTCGATCCGGCGCTCGCCCGCATGTCCGAGGTGAGGGACGTGATCTGGGCGCTCGGGCAGGTGGGGCAGGGCATGTACACCGCGGGCGGCGAGCCGCGGCCGTATGGTCACCTCGCCGCGATCCAGCTCGGCAGCCTGCTCGACGCAGGGGCGATCGGCTTCCACCGCGGCGAGACCGCGGCGAACGGCGCGGACAAGGGGTGCTTCTCGATCCAGTCGGACAAGCTGCCCGCCGCGGCGGAGGCGCTCGCGAGGACGGTGCTCGGGATCAAGGCGCGCGGCGACAAGGCCGGCGCGCTGCGCCTCCGCGAGACGTACGTCGAGAAGGCCGGCGCCTGGAAGGCGCTCCGCGGCGTGATCGAGGAGCGCATGCAGCGCATGCCGCTCGGCAGCGTCGTCTACGCGATCGAGCTGTAGGCTTCTCCGTGATCCCGGCACAACCCCGCGAGACCGCCTCGCCCGCGGGCGAGGCGACGAGCGCGCGCGGCCGGCGCCGCGCCCTCGGCCTGCTCGCCCTCCTCGGCCTGCCGGCGCTCGGCCTCGGAGAGCTGGTGGCGCACGTCTACTTCAGCGAAAGAGCTCCGGATTTCGACGCCTGGCGCGAGGTGGAGGCGCCCCTCGCGGCGATGAAGCAGCCCGGGGATCTCGTGGTCGTCGCGCCCGGATGGGCCGATCCGGCGGCGCGCCGCGCGCTCGGGGACGCGCTGATGCCGTTGCGCGACGCCGCCCGGCCCGACGAGAGCCGGTACGCGGCCGCGGTCGAGATCAGCGTCCTCGGCCAGCGCGCCGAGGAGCTCGCGGGCTTCCGCGAGGAGGCGCGGCAGGAGCGCGGCCCCTTCGTGCTCCGGCGCCTCGTGAACCCGTCGCCCGCGCGCGTCGCCTACGACTTCGTCGACAACGTCGCGCCGGCGTCGGCCGACGTGCGCGTCACGGATCCTCCGGCCGCGTGCCGCTGGAACCCGCGCGCGCGGATCGCCGCCGGCGGGCTCGGCGGGAACCCGACGTTCCCCGCCGAGCGCTTCGAGTGCCCCGGCGGCCCGTTCTTCAACGTGGGCGTCACGGTGATCGCGGACGAGGAGTTCCGTCCTCGCCGGTGCATCTGGTCCCACCCGCCGAGGGACGGCGAGATCGTCACGCGCTTCCGCGGCGTCCCGCTCGGCTCGGTGATCCGAGGGCACGCGGGCATGTACTGGATCATCGAGCGGGAGCGGCGGGGCGCGCCGGTCACGCTGTCCGTGCGCGTGAACGGCGAGGCCGTGGGCGAGGCGACGCACGCCGACGGCGACGGGTGGGCGGCGTTCGAGTTCCCGCTCGGCGCGCACGCGGGCGCGGCCGAGGCCGAGGTGGAGTTCGCCGTGAGATCCGCCGACTTCACGCACCGCCACTACTGCTTCGAGGCGGACACCCGATGAAGCGCCCGGCGCCCCTCGCGCGCACCGACGGCCTGATCGCGCTCGCGTTCGCGGCGGCGTACGTCGCCCTGCTGCTCGCGACCGCGGGCGATCTCGGCTACGCGCGCGACGAGGGCTTCTACTTCTTCGCCGCGGACCGCTACGGAGCGTGGTTCCAGGCGCTCCTCGACGCGCCGCGCGCGGCGCTCGATCCGCACCGCGTCGACGCCGCCTGGTCGGTGAACCACGAGCACCCCGGCCTCATCAAGTCGCTCTTCGCGCTCTCCAACCTCGTCCTGCAGAAGCGGCTCGGGCTCTTCGCCATGGAGGGCACGAGCTACCGGTTCCCCGCGATGGTCCTGTCGGGCGTGGGGGTGGCGCTCGTGTACCTCTGGGGCACACAGGCGCGCGATCGGCTCGCCGGCGCGTCCGCGGCCGCGCTCTTCGCGATGCTGCCGCGGTACTTCTACCAGGCGCACCTCGCGTGCTTCGACGCGCCGATCGTGACCGTCTGGGCCCTGTGCGCCTACGCCTACTGGCGCTCGCTGCGGGACGGCGGCGCGCTGTGGCCCGTGCTCACCGGGGTCGCCTTCGGCCTCGCGCTCGACACGAAGCACAACTCCTGGTTCCTGCCGATCGTCTGCGTCTCGCACGCCGCCGGCATGGCGCTCAGGGACCGGATCGCCCTGCGCGCGAGCGCGGCGAGGGCGGCGCCTGCGGCCGCCGCCGCGGCGTCGCCTGCGCGGCCCGGAGGCGCCCGGCGAGCGCTCGCCGCGCTCGCTGCGATGGCGACGATCGGCCCGCTCGTCTTCTACGCGCTCTGGCCGTGGATCTGGCGCGACACGCTCCCGCGCCTCCGCGAGTACGCGTCGTTTCACCTGAACCACGAGTACTACAACATGGAGTTCCTCGGCCGGAACTACTGGACGCCTCCGATGCCGAGGGCCTACGCGCCCGTGATGACGGCGGCGACGGTGCCCGTCGTGACGCTGGTCCTCTTCGCCGCGGGGCTCTGCGCGGCAGCGCGCGAGCGCCTCCTGGTTCCGCTCGCGTGCGCGGCGGCGCGGCTCGCCCCGGAAGGCGGGAGGCTCGCGCTCGCCGCGGAGCGGGCGCTCGCCGCGCGGCTCCGTCCGCCCGCGGACGACCCTGGCGGCACGGCGCTCCTCTGGTTCCTCGCCATCGCCGCGGTATACGGCGCCTGGCTCTCCCCGAGCACGCCGATCTTCGGCGGCACGAAGCACTGGATGACGGCCTACCCGTTCATCGCCCTGTTCGCCGGCGCCGCGTTCTCCGCCGCCGTGCGGCGCGCGCGCGCCGGTCTACGCGCGCTGCTGCTTTCCCGGCGCGCGCGCGCCGGCGTCGCCGCGCGCGCGGCCGCGCTCGCGCGCGGCCCGCTGGTCCCGGCGCTGCTCGGGGCGGCGGTGGTCGCGGCGCCCATCGCCGAGACGCTGCACGCGCACCCGTGGGCGCTCTCGAGCTACACGCCGCTGGTCGGCGGCGCGCCCGGCGCGGCGAACCTCGGGCTGAACCGCACCTTCTGGGGGTACACCACGGGCGCGGTCGTCGCGTACCTCAACGAGCACGTCCCACCCCGAGGGACGGTGTACATCCACGACACCGCGGGCCCGGCGTGGGAGATGTTGCTGCGCGACGGGCGCCTGCGCGAGGACATCCGCGGCGTGGGGGCGGTCGCGGGCGCGGACTTCGCCCTCTACCACCACGAGAAGCACATGCTGGGGCAGGCGTACCAGGCGTGGGTCGCGTTCGGGACCACGAGCCCGGATCACATCGCCGGACCCGATGGCGTGCCGGTGATCCTGGTCTACCGCAACCGCGCCCGCTGAGCGCGATCAGCGCTTCTTCGCCGCCGCCTTCTTGGCGGGCGCCTTCGCCGCCTTCTTGGCGGGCGCCTTCGCCGCCTTCTTGGCGGGCGCCTTCGCCGCCTTCTTCACGGAGGCCGGCGCCGCGGCCTTCCCGGTCGCCGCCTTCTCCGCCGGCGCGCTCGCCTTCTTGGTCGCGGCCGCCGGCTTCTTCGCCGGCTCCTTCTTCGCGCCTCGGACCGCCACGGCCCTGGCCTTGCTCGCCGCGGGCTGCTCCGTCGCCGGCTCGGCCGGCTTGCGGGGCTTCTCACGCGGAGCGGCCTTCTTGGAGGGCGCCTCCTCCTCGTCGAGGTCCTCGTCCTCGTCGAGGTCTTCGTCCTCGTCGTCGTCGAGGTCTTCTTCCTCGTCGTTGAGGTCTTCTTCCTCGTCGTCGAGGTCTTCTTCCTCCTCGCCGTCGAGGTCTTCGTCCTCGTCCTCGTCCTCGTCCTCGTCCTCGCCCTCGTCGTCGAGGTCTTCGCTCTCTTCCTCCACCGCCACGGGAGCGGGCTCGCGGCGTCGCGACGGCGGGGCGTCGTTGCGGAGGGGAGCGGCGGCCGGCTTCTGGGCAACGTCGAGCTCGTCGAGCGGGTCGCCGAGCACCACCGCGATCTCACGCTTGAAGTCGGTCATGTGGCTGTCGACCTCGAGCGCATCCTGCTCGGACAGCGGCGTGAGCTTGAGCTTGAGGACCCGATCGCCCGCGAGCTCCCACGACGCGGCACAGCCGCCCTCGCGCAGCATCCTCGAGGCGATGGAGTCGATCCGCTGGCGCAGACCGCCGCGTGCCCCGGCCTCGATCTTGCGCTGCAGCTCGAAGCGGCGCTCCAGCATCGGGAGCGTCACCACCTTCGCCTCGACGAGATCGGAGAGCTCGTCGGCCACCGCCTCCTCGATCTCGAGCCGCGCGTCGGGGTCGCTGCTCTCGAGCGAGAAGGTCGCCTCGCGGAGCTCGGGATCGTAGCCCGTCAGCTTGCCGCCGGCGCTCTGGGCCGCGCGCGTCAGCGACTCGCGCAGCACCTGCGCCGGCGCGCGCTTGCCGACCGTCGAGGCGACGTACCCGAGCGTGTCCAGGCGCACGTGCACAGGGCCGTCGTCCTCGAGGCCGAGCTCGGGCCGCGGCCCGAGCAGCGCGTCGCGCATCACGCGGAAGACGTCCCGCTTGATCACGTTGTCCTCGGTGAAGATGTCCTCGACGTGCTCGGACTCCATCAACGTGCTCGTGAGGTTCGCCACGAGCTCCTCGACCTGGTCGTCGATCTCGTCGGTGCCGAACGTCGTCGTGGGCTCTCCGTCGACGAGGGCCCACGGCTCGAGCCGAGGCGTGATGGCCGCGATGTCCGCGGCCATCTTGTCCTCCAGCTCGCGCGCGAGCGCCGTCGCGCCGCCCCTGGCCACGAGGATGTGCCCGTGCGCCTTCAACGCATCAACGATGCTCGTGGAAAGTCGGCGGGAGAGATTGCGCTCGTTCACGAGGCGCGCAGCTTACACGGTTTGCGCGGCCTGGCGATATTTGAAGACCGCGGATCGGCCGTGCTCAGGGGTCGTTCTCGATCACCTTGATCAGCACGCCGCCGATGCGCGCCGGGATGACCGCGCGCGCCGCGTCGGCTCCTCCGGACCGGATGCTGACGCGGACGATGAAGCCGACCCCGTCCTCCCGCTCGACCCCGATGCCGACACACCACGGCTCGCCGCTGATCTTGGCCTTGAGCTCGTCCTTGGCCCGCCGGGCCGATCCCACGTCGCTCATCTCGTTCACCTCTCCTGAATGGGAGCGCGCTCTAACAACCTCTCGCGCTCACTCGCTGGTTCCGACCGCCAAGACCTGCCACGTCGCGGGCGCGTCGGCGACGCCCGCGGCACCCGCCTCAGAGGTGCCTGCGCGCGATCTCGGCCCACGTGCCGGTCGGCTCGATCTCGAGGTACCTGCGCCAGCACGGGCGCGCCTTCGTCGGATCGCCGATCTGCTCGTAGGCCATCGCGAGGTTGTAGTAGGCGTCCGCGAAGCGCGGATCGCTCGCGATCGCGCCCTGGAAATAGCGGATGGCGTCGGCCGCCTGGCCGCGCTCGAGCATCACGTAGCCGAGGTTGTACTGCGCCTCCGGCTGGGACGCGTCGAGATCGAGCGCCTTCATGTAGAGCGCCTCCGCCTGCTCCTCGGCGTTGCGCCGGAAGCAGATGTTGCCGAGGTTCGTGTAGGCGATGGCCAGCCACGGGTCGATCTCGAGCGCGCGACGGTAGAGCGCCTCGGCCTCGTCCATCGTCGCCGGATCCTCATCGAGCTGGCTGGCCTGCATGTAGAGCTCGTAGGCCGTGCGCGCGCGGTCCCGGCCCACCTTCGGGCGGAGCACCCGCACGACGTCGTCGCGCAGCTCCTTCACCTCGAAGTCGAGCACCATCTGCCCCGTGAGCGGCTCGAACGCGCCCGACGCGCCCCGGACCACGACCGCCTTGCCGTCGAAGGCGACGCGGAGCTCGGCGAGGGGGCGCGTCACCTTGGGGAGCGCGGTCCGGATGTTGTCGATCGCCCGCGCGACGTCGCGCAGGCGCACCTTGCGGGCGATCAGGTCGCGCGCGGCGCGCAGCGCGATCAGGTCCGAGAAGGTGTACGCGCGCCGCCCCCGCCGCCGGCCGCTCGGCGCCGCGATGCCGGCGCGATCGAGCGAGCGCAGTCGCCCGGGCGAGATGCCGAGCAGCCGCGCGACCTCGGTGCCGGTGAACATGTCGGTGACCGGCTCGCGGGCGCCCGGCGCAGGGGGCGGCGCCTCCGTCGCGCCCGCCCTCGGCGCGGGCGGGGGCTGCGACACCCGCCCGCCACCAGGGCCGAACACGACGTGGATCACCTTGTCGGAATTTCCGGAGGCGGAACGGTCCTTCTTGCTCATCGCAGCGTCACCGGCTCCGCGCCGAGGATCGGCGGAGGCAGAGCGCGTCGCGGGGAGCGTACCCCGCCTCGCGCCGGAGTGCTCCCGTTCTCCACGTGGACACGCGCGTCAAGGGGGCACGGCCCGCGGTCGCGGTCTCGTCGGGAAGGTCCTTGCATCGCCATCACGCGCGCGCCGTCCTGTCCGTCGTTATCAGCACGCGCGCCGTGACGTCCACGGTCAGCGCGAACGAGACCGCCGCGGCGCGCGGCGCGAAGCCGCAGCGGATCTCGGCCTGCATCGGCCCGAGCGGGCCCCCCGCGCGCGCGGCGGCTTCTCGGTGCGCCACGCGGAGCGCCCGCAGCCTGAGGTGAGGGTCGAGCGCGAGCGCCCGATCGAGCAGCGCCGCCAGCGGCGCGTCCGGCGGCAGCGCGACGTGCAGGCTGGTCGACCCGTAGTAGACGAGCGCGCCCCCCTCGTCGCGGGTGCTGCCCTCGCTCAGCACGTCGGCGCCGTCGAACAGCGCGTGGAGGCGCCCCGTCGAGCAGGTCACGAGCTCGATGTGCCTCCGCTGGAGGAGCGGTGGACGCTGGACCTTCGCCAGACCGGGACCGGGTAGACGCTCGCTGCGCGACATGGCGATCGCGATCGTGGCACCGCCGCGCGCTGCGTCCCAAAAGCGCGCGGAGATTCGCACAAAGTTGCTGCGGCACCTGATTTCGTGCGGGACGCCGGGGGCCGCGCGGCAGCGACGAATTTGGCCACGCGCGGCGCGCCTTGCCACGATGCGTGCCGCGCCGAAGGGCGCGAAGGAGCGAGCATGGACTACACCGGCACGGAGCGCCGCAAGCACCGGGTCTTCATCACCCGCAACACGGAGTATCACGTCCGCGACGACATCTGCGTCGCGGTCCGCGATCGGGCCGCGCGCAAGTTCAGGCCAGCCCACCTCGCGCTGCACCTGAAGCTCCAGGGCGCGGTTCGGATCAACCCGAACGGCGTCGTGATCCCGGAGCCGCAGAACGCGCGCGTCGGCAGCCCCATCTATTTCACCCAGATGGATCAGGACGGGATGGAGCGGCAGATCGTGACGAGCCGCGTGGAGGCGATCGAGCGGCCCGAGAAGGCCACGGTGCTCCAGTACCCCTCGTGACACAGCGGAGCGCCCGGCCGCGCGGCGCGGGCGCTCGTCGTCGTGGACGTGATCCTGGTCGCCGTCGCGCGCGCCCCGCCGCGCGGGCGCTCGCCGTCGAGCGCGCCGCGCGCGGCGTGTCCGCTCAGCCGAGCGTGCAGAAGCCTTCGTAGTCGATGTAGCTCGTGATGGTCGGCGACTCGCCGCACACGGGGCAGTTCTTGTCGCGGCGCAGCTTGAGCTCGCCGAACTTCATCCGCAGCGAGTCGTAGGTGAGGAGCCGGCCGATGAGCGGCGTCCCCTTGCCGAGGATCAGCTTGACCGCCTCGGTCGCCTGGATCATGCCGACGGTCCCCGGCAGGATCCCGAGCACGCCCGCCTCCTGGCAGCTCGGCGCGAGGTGGGGGGGCGGCGGCTCGGGGTAGAGGCACCGGTAGCAGGGGCCGACGCCCGGCATGAACGTCGTCACCTGGCCCTCGAAGCGGAAGATCGAGCCGTGCACGACCGGCTTCTTCTTGAAGACCGATGCGTCGTTCACGAGGTAGCGCGTCGGGAAATTGTCGCACCCGTCGACGATGATGTCGAACTGCTCGAAGATGCGGTCGACGTTGCCGCTGTCGACGCGCTCCTGGAACTTCACGACCTTCACGTCGGGGTTCAGGTCGCGGATCGCGATTTCGGCGCTGTCGACCTTGGGCTTGCCGACGCGCGAGGTCGCGTGGAGGATCTGCCGCTGGAGGTTCGAGTTGTCGACGACGTCGGCGTCGACGAGGCCGATCGTCCCCACGCCGGCGGCGGCCAGGTAGAGGGCCGCCGGGCTGCCGAGGCCGCCGGCGCCCAGCAGGAGCACCTTGGAGGCGAGCAGCTTGGCCTGCCCCGCCTCGCCGACCTCGGGCAGGAGCAGGTGCCGGGAGTACCGATCCCGCTGCGCGTCCGTGAGGCTGGGCGGCATCTCGACCGGGTAGGCCATGTCCTTCCAGCGGGAGAAGCCCGGGTTGGCGCTCTCCACGTTGGTGTAGCCGAGCTCCTGGAGCGTCTTCGCGGCGAGCGCCGAGCGCGTGCCGCCGGCGCAATAGGCCACGATGTGGGCCGACTTGTCCGGCAGCCGCTGCTCGACTTGGATCTCCAGAAAGCCTCGCGGGATCGAGATCGCGCCCGGGATGAAGCCGGCGCGGTACTCCTCCTTCTCACGCACATCCAGGAGCACCATCGGGACCTTGTCGTCGAGGCGGCGCTTGAGCTCAGTCAGCGAGAGCTCGCGGATGGACTTGCGGACGTCGGAGATGAGGTCGCTATAGGTCGTAGGCATCGTGGCTCCTCAGGGATGGAGAGACTTAGGTGCCCGGCGCTACGAGTCAACGACGGACGGCCGGCGGTCGAGAATTGTGGCTGCGCGGGCAGAGCGGGCGCCGCGCCTGTCGGCAGGGGCGAGGCGGGTCGGCTCGGTCTGCCGGCGCGGCGCAGCCAGCCGCGCGGCGGCGGCCGGAGGGCTGGGCTCCGCCAGGGCGGCGCTAGCGGCTGCGGGGCAGGAGATCGGGCCGCGATCGGAGCGAGGCGAGGGGCTCCTCCTTCTGCATGCCCCCCTCGCACTCGATGCGCGCGACGCGGCCTGCGGGCGGCACGTCGATGATCGTCGCCGGCTCGTTCTCCGACTTGCAGAGCGCGAGCACCTTGGTGCCCGGGGCGAGGCGCCCGCTGCGGAGCTGCTTGCGCGGCAGCTTGATCTCGGCGTCGTCGGCGAGCCGCCGGACGGTGATGTCGGCTCCCTGGACGTCGCTCACCACGCCGAGCTCGAGCGTCGGCTGCTTCTCCCGGAGCGGGCCCCACACGCGCTCGCCCTTCAGCTGATCGTTCGGCGGTAGCCAGTCGACGGTCGGCTCCTGGGCGAGGCGCGGCAGCGGCACCCACCCGATCGCGACGTCGAACGCCGCCGTGACCACGGCCGTGCCGGGGTCGACCTCGGTCACCAGCGCGCGATCCTTGGTCTGGCCGATGACCCACACGGGCGTCGAGGGCAGGAGGCTGCGCGTCGGCTCGCCGTCGCTGTCCGACGCGGGCGAGACGGCGACGGTGCCGTGAGACCAGCGCTTCTCCGGCTTCTTCATGGGCTTCATCCGGACCTTCCGCGCCTCGACCCACGCCGCGAGGGCGGCGCGCTTCCGCGCGAGCAGCTCGGGCAGCGCGCCGCTCCCTGGCAGCTCGGCCGCGTCGGGCGCGGGCGCCTCCCAGCGCAGGAGCGCGACGGTGGCGTCGAGCTGCTCGAGCGTGGCTGCCGCGTCCTGGGTGCCGAGCGCCCTGCCGGCGAGCTCGGCCAGCCGTGGCGCCGCGGCCGCGCGGACCCGCCCGAGGATCGCGCGCCCTTGCTCTTCGGAGGTGTCTCCACGCTTCACGGCGGCGTCGATCTTCTCGACCACGCTCGCCCAGCGTCCGGCCGAGACGTCCGCCTCGACCTGCGCATAGAGGACCTCGGCGATGGTGGCGTCGAGCTCCGCGGTGAGCCGGTCCGTGGCGGCGTCGCCGAGGACCGCCCTCGTCGGCGGGGCCGCGAGGAACGCGCGCGCCTCCGCGAGCTTGCCGGCGATGGTCGCGTCGTCGACCTTCCTGCTCGCGCACGCCGCGGCCTGCGACGCCACGAGCCGCCGGACCTCGTGGGTGAACGCCTCGCTCTTCAGCTCGTCGATCCGCGCCGACAGCTTGTGGAACGCGGCCTCGCACTCCTTCTGGTCGAGCAGCTCGGCGGCGTCGTCGGCCCAGACCTTCGCCTCGCGCCTGTCGACCTTCTCGCGCAGCTCGCCGATCTGGTACCGGTGCGAGTCGACGCCGAGCCCGCTCGCCTTGTCGAGCAGCCCGCGGGCGTCGGCGTACCGCTTGTCGGACAGCGCGCGGCTCGCCTCGTCGATGCGGCGCTGGCTCTCCGCGATGCGCGCCATCTCCGCCGTGACGGCGGGCTTCGGCGCCGGTCGCGCGGCCGGCTCGGCGGCGCAGCCGGCCGCGACGGGGATCGCGGCGAGGACGAGGGCGATGGAGACGGGATGACGGAGCAGCAGCCCTGCTGAGCGCATAGGGACAGGACTGTTCCACTTCCCCCGGAGGATCGTCAACATCGCCTCCGGCGGCGTTTCTTGACCCTCGTGCGCTGACGCCTTACGTGAGCTCCCCGTGAGCGACGACGATACGCGCGGGACGGGTGCCCAGACGCCGGACGGCGGGGAGAGCGGCGGCGCCCGCGTCTTCAAGGCGCCGAAGATCACGATCAACCGCGTCTACACGCGGCAGGGGGACGGCGGGCTGACCCGGCTCGTCGGCGGGCAGCTCGTCCCGAAGGACGACGCGCGGATCGAGACCTACGGCACCGTCGACGAGCTCAACGCGCTCGTCGGCGCCGCGCGGCAGACGTTGATCGAGCTGCTCCCGGGGGCGCCGAGCGAGGGCGCCCAGCGCCTCGTGGAGCTCGGGCGCACGCTGCTCCGCGTCCAGCACGAGCTCTTCAACCTCGGGTCGATCCTCGCGACGCTCCCGGAGGACGTCCACCCGAAGCAGCCGCGCGTGACGCAGGCCGAGATCGATCTCCTCGAGGCCGAGATGGACCGCTGCCAGGCCGATCTGCCGCCGCTGCGCTCGTTCGTCCTCCCCGGCGGCTCGCGGCTCAACACGGATCTCCACGTGGCGCGGACGGTGTGCCGCCGGGCGGAGCGCTGCTGCGTGCGCCTGGCCCAGGCCGGCCACGCCGATCCGCACGCGGTCCGCTACCTGAACCGCCTGAGCGACGCGCTCTTCGTCTGGAGCCGCTGGGCGGCCGCGCTCCTCGGCACGCCGGAGCTCCTCTGGGAGCCCGACGCCTCGGCGAGCGGCGGCAAGGCGCCGCCCGCCTGAGCCGCGCCGTCCTGGCCGGCATCACAGCGGCGCGCTCGTGGCCTTTCCGCCGCGCAGCAGGCGCGGGTGCTCTCCACCGGAGCGCGCGGTCGTCCTCGGCTCGTGCAGCGCACGCGCGCCGCCGCGTCGGCCGCCGCGAGGGCGGTGCGCGTGCGCTGCACGAGCCGCAGGCCCGCGGCGAGGCCGACGCCTGCCACGAGGGCGAGACAGGCGATCGTGATCGGGAAGGGGAGGGCGCCTGTCAGCCGCGTGGTCGGCACGGCCGGACCGAAGACGAGCGCCGCGACGAGGTAGGCGAGCCGCTCGTGCCGGCGCATCAGCCCGTCGGGCAGCGAGATCTGGTAAGCGTCGGCCTTGGCGCGCGCATAGCTCACGAGCGACGAGGCGACCATCGCGACGAGCGGGATCGCGAGCGCCGCGGGGTGCTCTCGGTAGAAGACGGCGAGGCCGATGAGCGGCGCGGCGTCGGACAGGCGGTCGAGGCACGAGTCGAGCACCGCGCCGGCGCGCGACGCCTTGCCGCCTTCACGCGCCACCATGCCGTCGAGCGCGTCGAGGACGGCGCCGGCGATGAGCAGCGCGGCGCCGGACCGGAAGCGGCCGGCCGCGAGCAGCGGCGCGCAGGCGAGCGACAGGCCGAGCGAGGTGTAGGTGAGCGCGTCCGGCGAGACGCCGAGGCGCACGAGCGCGCGTGCGGGGGCGTGGAACGACCAGTAGAAGGCCTCGACCACCGGCCTGGGGAGCAGCGCGCTCCCAGGAGAGGCGCCGAGCCGCGGCATCGCGGGTCGGCCGCGGCGCGCGACGCGCACGGCGTAGGCGCCGAGCACGGCTGTGCAGATTAGGATCGCAACGGCGCAGGGGAGGACGGCCACGCCGAGGGCGGTTGCAGGGTTCGATCCGGGGCCGCGGCGGCGACGCGGGCGCGTCGCCGCGGGCGATCGGGCTGCGCTGCTGCGAGCGACGACCTCGCGCCGTCGCGGGCGGCCTGGTCGCGCCCCCGCGCGCCGCCCGTGCGGGCGGGATGCGGTGAACGGTCGCGGAGGATCACGCCGCGTGGGCGGGCGGAGCTAGAGCGACAAACGGGTTGAAGCCGCCAGAAGAGAGCAGAATTCGAGCCGCCAAGGCGCCAAGGACGCCAAGAAAATCACAAGAATCTTGGCGTCTTCTGGCGCCTTGGCGGTTCACTTCTCGCTCGATCAACGTGAACGGTGTTCTAGGGGCAACTGGCGCGCGAGAGCCGGATGCCCTGGTCTTGCTCCGTGTAGGCGATACCGAGCTCCTGGCCTGTCCAGGCCAGCGCCGGGTACCGGGCGGTCGCGCCCCCGCTCGCCTCGATCTCGTCGCCCATGGGCTCGAGGTCCCGGCCCAGCAGCGTGACGAAGACCCCCGGGGGACCGTCGCGGAACTGGTAGTACGCGACGGCGAGGCCGCGCCCTGTCCACGCGAGCGCCGGCCAGTTGGCGCTGTCTTCGCCGTGCGAGACGATGGCCTCGGGCGACACCTCGTCCTGCGCGGAGATCCGGAGCGCGCGGATCTGCTCCGTGCCGCTGCGGGTGTCCTCCCAGACGAGAAAGGCGTCGTCCCCGCCGAGCACGACGCGCGGCAGCTTCGCCGTGACGCCCTCGTGCGCGATCGGATCGAGCGGAGCGCTCTCCTGGCCCGGCCTGGCGAAGTCGAGCGCGTCGCCCCGGGTCCAGACCACCGCGGTCTTCTCGCCGTCCGAGGCGACGGCCGGGAATTGCGCCTGATCCAGCGGCGTCGAGCTGCTCAGCGCGCCGCCGTCGAGGTGGCCGAGCCGCGACCCGCCCGCGTCCATCCACGCGACGAGCGTCCCGTCCTGGCTCGCCGCCGCGGTGGGCCAGGACTCGGCCGCTCCGCTCCTGGCCAGATCGAAGGCCGCGCCCTCGGCGACGCCTTCCAGCGTCGCGCGGCGGCCGCGCACGACGCTGCCCGCGCCGTCCTGATCCTGCCAGAGGACGAGCAGGCCCTGCTCGTCGCGGTGGACGCTCGGGTGGCTGGAGACGCCCGGCCCGTCATCGATCACCTCCTCCCGCAGCTTGTTGCCCTCCGCGTCGACCATGGCGAGGTGGATGTCGCCCTCGTCGGCCGCGCGCTCCTGCCAGGCGATGGCGAAGCCCGCCCCGGTCCACGCGATCGAGGGCGTGATCCCGCGGCCGCTGCTCACCTTCAGGCCCTCGGCCGCGATCGTGCAGGCCGCGGCATGGCTCCCGGTCCCTCCGCCTCCCGCCGCGTGCCCGCCGCCTCCCGCCGCGTGCCCGCCGCCTCCCGTCTCTGCTTGCCCGCCTCGTTCTCCGGAGCCGCAGCCCCATGACGCCGCGATGATCGCCGCGCTGATCGAGCCAAGAACCCAGTGCCTCATGGTTCCCCCGTCGTGGTGATGGGAGGCGCTCGGCGCGGCGCGCGCCGCGCGGAGATCGCGCCGAGTGCCTCGATTCACGGGTCCGGCGCGGCGACGTCCTCCGTCTCGGAGACGGCGAGGCGCGGATCGCCGTGCAGGACGACCGCCGTTTCTCTGTTCGATGTCCGGAGGGGCCGCGGGTCGCGGCCCAGCCCTGCGCTTCACGCAGATCACGCAGGGTGCGCCGAGCTTCGGGCCGCGAAGCGCCGTTCGCTCGGCGCGCCGCGGCTCCAGCGCCGTGCGCGCCGGCAGGCATTGTCCGATCGGCGCTGCCCTGACTGGATCGCGCGCCGCGCGCGCGGATCCGACCGGCGGCGCTACCCGTCGCCCTGCTGCGGCTGCAGCGCCTCGGCGACGGCCGCGAGCACGTCCTGCGCGGCGTCGAGCTTGCGTCGCGGCACCGACTTCAGCGCCTGTCGCACGGCCGCCTCCACCGTGCCGGTGCGGAGGCTGTCGAGCTCGCGTCCGCGCGCGGTGAGGCCCAGGAGCGCGCGGCGCGCGTCCTTCGGGTCGACCCGGCGCTCGATGATCCCGCGCTCTTGCAGCCGCTTCAGCACCCCCGTGAGGGTGCTCGGGTGCAGCTGCATGATCTCGGCGAGCTGCCCGGCGGAGATCCCCGGGTAGCGCCCGACGATGCGGATGACGAGGCGCTGCGGGCCCGTCACGCCCATCTTCGCCTCCATGCGCTTCGACGTCGACTGCAGGCCGTGATCGACGGCCCACAGGAGCTTCATGAAGTCGAGCACCTCGCCCAGCCGAGAGCTCTTCTCTGAAGGGGGGCCGGCAGGAGACGAGCGCATCGCCGATGCTTGCTAGCTCGCCCGGACGCGGGCGGCTAGTGCTGGTCGCAGCGAGGGCCGTCGGCCCCGGGCAGGCGCGGGGCGCGGCGCCGGCGCAGAACGCCGAGGAATTCGTGCGGGAACACCGCGGGAACATCGCGGGATGCCGCGGAACGCCGCGGGCACGCCGGGGCGCACCGGGGAGCGTGGCGATGTCGAGCAACCCACGGCGCCGCCGTTGAGTCCGCGCTTTGCCGTAGCGCTGGCGGGCGGTTTCGGAGCAAGATCCACGTCGATGAGCTGGGCACGGCGAGCCGCTCTGTGGACCGGGCTCGGCGCGCTGCTCTGCCTCTCGGGCGCGGCCGTCGGTCAGGCGCCATCGGTGCGCGCGTCCTTCTCGGCGGCGTACCGCGCCTTCCGTGATCCCAGCCTGCTCGATCGCGCGCCCGCCCTCGCGGCGGCGGCCGACGCATGCCCTCCGCCCGCGGGCGACGCGCCGCCCGCCCTCACGGCGCTCCTCGTGCACGAGTTCCAGCCCGCGGCGGACGAGGATCTCGAGGATCCCGACGGGGCGGTGCTGGCCACGCTGGCGATGCCGGACCTCGACGTGCCCCTCACGCGCCGCACGATGCGGTTCGTCCGCTTCTTCGCCCAGTCCGACGAGGGACGCGCCCTCTTCCAGCGGCGCTTCCGGCGCGCCGGCGCGTACCGCGAGATCATCGAGCGCTCGCTCCGCGAGGCGGGCCTCCCGGAGGATCTGCTCTGGGTCGCGGCGATCGAGAGCGGCTTCGACCCGCGGGCGGTCTCGCCGGCCGGCGCGGCGGGGCTCTGGCAGTTCATGCCGAGGACGGGCGAGGCCTACGGCCTGGAGCAGTCCGAGTGGATCGACGCCCGCATGGGCATCACGCGGGCCACGGACGCCGCGACCGCGCACCTGCGCGACCTGTACGAGCGCTTCGGCCGCTGGGACCTCGCGCTGGCGGCGTACAACCTCGGCCACGAGGGCGTCCTCCGCGCGCTGTCGAAGGTCGCGGCGGCGCGCGATCCCGAGGCCCGCGGGCCCGTCGGGCTCGCGGAGCTCTCGCAGGCCGGCGCCATCCCCAAGGAGACCGCGGACTACGTGCCGCAGATCGTCGCCTTCGCGATCGTCGCGGCGAACCGCGGCCGCTTCGGGCTGGACCTGCCCGACGTCGCGCCGCTCCCGCCGCTCGACCTCGGCGAGGTCGCGGTGCCGCCGGGGACGCGGCTCCGCACGATCGCGCGCGCCGCGGGCATCTCGACGGCCGTGCTGCGCGAGCACAACCCCGAGCTCCTGCGCGACCGTGTCCCGCCCGGCCGTGTCGACCACCTGATCTCGCTGCCCGCCGATCGCGTCGCGCGCGCCATGGCCCTCTTCCCCGCCTACCTCGACCACGAGGAGCTCGACGAGGACGAGGGCGACGGCGCGAGCGCCGGGCTGCCGCGGCGCGCCGCGATCGGCGAGCTCGCGCTGGACGGCGCGCCGCTGCCGCCCCGCCCCGTGTCGCTCGGTCGGAACCGGCTCCCCCTCTTCACCCCGCCCGGCCAGGCGCCGGCGCCCATGCCGCTCCTCGGCAACCCGGAGGCGCTCGATGCGAGGCTCCCGATCGTGATGGTCGGCGGCGGCGTCGGCTTTCGCCCTGCCTTCGAGGACGACCCGCTCGGCATCCGGAGCGGGCGCCTCGTCCCGTCGTCGCCCTTCGACGACGTCGGAGGCCCGAGCGCGCGCCGCGCCCTCAAGGGGCGCGAGGCGGCGATCGAGAAGCAGATCGGGCTCCTCGCGGGCCTCGGCCAGGAGCAGGTGCAGCGCTTCCGCCTCCCGAACGGCATCGCGGTCGACTTCCGGGAAGACCCCGCGGCGCCGCTCGTCTCGATCAGCGCGGCCGTCGCCGTCCCGGCGCGGTCCGCGGGCGACGCCGGCGCGGCGGGGCCCGCGCTCGCCAGCGAGGCGCGCGTCGCGATCACCGTGCCTCCGCGGGATCTCGACGTCGGCGTCGACCTCGTCGCCGCGCGGCTCAGGATGCTGCTCGGCGAGGCGAGCGACGCGCGCGTGGCCGAGCTCAGGCGGCAGGCCAGCGCGGCCTCGCGGCGCGCGCTCGAGCGGGCGCCGTACGGCCCCTCGTGGCTGGCGCTCGGGGACGCGCTGTTCCCCGCCGGCCACCCGCTGGAGGGCACCTTGATAGGGGCGCGCGGCGACGGAGGCGCGGCGAGCGATCTCCTGCTCACCGAGTCGCTCCGGCGCGAGCGCGCCGCGGCCCAGGCGACGATCGCGCTCTCGGGCGACGTCTCCCGCGCGGCGGTCGAGCAGGCGCTCGCGCGCTCGCTCCAGCGCGCCGTCGAGGAGCCGGAGCGGCCCATCGGTCCGCATCCGCGCGAGGAGCGGATCGTCATCGAGGACGCGGTGCCGGCGCCGCGGCTGCTCTACGGCTGGATCGCGCCGCCGGAGGGAGGCGCGGACGAGGCGCCGCTCCGGGTGGCGATGGAGATCCTCGTCAGCCCGCGCGTCGCGCGGCTCGCGAAGGCCCTCGTGGCCGAGGGGCAGCTCGCGTCGGAGGTGACGGGGCGCCTGTCGCTCGGCGCGCAGGCGAGCGTCGCGGCGGTGGAGCTCACGCCCGCGCCGTCGCGCAGCGCCGCCGAGCTGGAGCAGCGCCTCGACGCCGAGCTCGCGTCGCTCGCGACGTCCGGGCCCACCTGGAAGGAGCTGGCCCTCGCGAAGGCCTTGCTCAAGCTGGATCTCGAGAGAGAGCTCACCCGGCGCGCGACGGTCGCGCCGCCGCCGGCGTCTCCTCGGCCGATCACCGATCTGCGGCTGCGGGCTGCGCTCGATCCGGCCAGCCTGCCGAGGCTGCTCCGCGCGCTCGAGGAGGTCGAGCCGGCCGACGTGCGCGCCGTGGTCGCGCGGACCTTCGGCCGAGAGCGTCGGGTGAGCGTCACGACCTGGCCGCGCGGCGGAAGCGCCGTGGCGACCGCGGCCCCCTCGACGCTCCCGCCGCTCGCTCCGCCGCAGCAGCCGTGACGCCGCTGGCGCGTGCTCAATCGGCCGAGCGTGCCCAAGCGTCGTGACCGAGCGTGCCCGAACGTGGCCAAACGCCGCTGAACAGGCCGCCGTGTAACCGGCGTCACACGTTCAGCACCCCGCGTGCCAGCCGGCCTTTTTCATCATGAACTTATGGACAGGTATGGACAGCTGGTAGCGATCGGAGATAGCACGGGAGAATGACGACCCCTGTGAAGCCGCTGATGGCTGCGGTACCGGCGAGCGAGCACTCCGGCCATTTCCAGGATGGTGTCTATCGGTCCTCCCTCGCGTCGCCCGCGGAGGCGCAGGCGCTCCGGGGGACGCGGAGCGGCATCGTGGAGCGCGCGACGCGGACCACCGCGAGGACGCACTCCGGCGTGCGGTTCTCGGAGGCGTCCGAGCTGCCTTCGCTGCTCGACCACGTGCCCGCGGTCATCGCGCTGGAGCGGCAGCCGGTGCTGCGCAACCTGCTCATCACCCAGTGCTACTACGAGATCTCCGCCGAGCTCGTGAAGCTGCTCGGCGGACGCAACGCCCACTGGTGCACCTTCGCCACGTGGGCCTCGAAGACCGCGGGGCGGTTCATCCGCAACGAGGAGGTGCCGGCGGTGCTCCGGCAGCTGATCCTCTCGGACGAGGACGAGCGGGAGGTGATCTCGCAGCGCGCCGGCATCGCGACCGGGCGCGGCAAGGGCGAGCCCGGGCGCTCGCCGCTCGCCAGCGGCGTCAACCTGCTCACGCCCTGGTGGGGTCATGGACTCGATCTGATGGAGATCCCAGAGCGGATCTTGCGCGAGCTGAGCTCGGACATCGCCCTCGGCAATCTCAAGGTCTTCGAGGAGCTCGGACCCCTGTTCGTTCGCATGATCCACCTCTATCGAGAGTGCCCGCGGCCCGGCGACGCGCAGCTCGCGGCGCTGCTCGACGGGCTGCAGACAGGGCAGTCCCGGGAGGGGGGACAGGGGCTGCTCCGCAGCGCCGTGGCGCGCTACCACGAGGCGATGCTCACGGAGGAGAAGGACAGGAAAGCGGAGCTGGTCCTCCTCGCCAACGCGCTCGTCGGGCTGCACGAGCAGGTGCGGCTCCAGCCGTACATCGCGAGGGCGCTCAACGCGCCCGTCCGCTGCCTGCGCGACGCGATCGGCGTTTCTGGACGGCACCTGCCCGAGGCGCTCAGATCCGTGATCCGCGAGCAGGCCGAGAAGGTGCAGTCGGTCTGGCGCCTGCTGGCCACGAAGGAAATGATGACCATGCGCCTGCCGGACGAGCTCCTCGATCTCGGCCACGACCTGCCCGCGCCGCCCGGCTTGCCGCTCCACTGCGCGGAGCTGGCGACCATCGAGGATCGCGAGCTCTTCGACCTCCTGAGCGAGTACAACGCGCACGACCAGACGACGCACGGCTGCGGCGCGGAGGACTGGGCGTCGCTGCCCGAGCGCATGGGCTACATCCTCGAGCTGTTCCGCTCACGGCAGTCCTGCGCGCGGCTCCTCGAGCGGCCCTTCAGCCGCGAGCAGCACGCCGAGATCGTCGCCTGGCGGGTGCCGATGCCCAGCCACGGCGAGCTCTAGCGCCGCCCTCGGCTCAGGGGCGGGCCGCGCGGCGCTCGGAGAGCTGCGCCAGAAGGCCGAGCGCGCCCTGACCCTCCGCGATCTCGCGCCCGCGCCGGAAGGCCGCCTCGGCCCGATCCCGCGCCTCCGCGGCCGACGGCGCGCCGCGCACGAGGGCGATCTCGCCCTCGAGACGGTAGAGCTCTGGCTCGAAGTAGCGTTCGTCGCTCTTCTCGACGAAGGCCAGCGTGTCGGCGAGCAGCGCGCTCGCCTCGTCGACGTTGCCCGCGCCGAGCTCCGCCTCGATGAGCGCCGACCGCCAGTAGGTGAGCGACACGCGGCTGCCGACGCCGGTCAGCATCGCCAGGCCTGCGCGGATGCGCGCGGCGCCCTCGGCATACCGCGCGCGCGCCGCCTCGCCGGCCGGCCCTTCGGCCGCGCGCGCCGCCGTCGCCCAGCCGAGGTCGATCTGGCTGAGCGCCGCCCAGTGGGGCATGCCCACCTCCTCGGAGAGCTTGCTGAGCGCGTGCGCGTGCGCCTCCGCGCCCGCGAGATCGCCGAGCAGGCAGCACAGCACGGCCGCGAAGTGCTCGACGAAGCCGCGGCTCACGGGCTGGTTCAGCTCCTCGCACAGCGCGATCGCCTCGTCGACCGAGGCCCTGGCGCGCTCCGGCTCGCCGAGGTGGAACGCGATCCAGGCGAGGTGAGACAGGGAGAACGCCGCGGCGTCCTGGCCGAAGAGGAAGGCGAGCGGGAGGTGGCGCGCGGGATCGTAGAGCGCGAGCACCTTGTTGAAGTGCTCGCGGGCCTCGCGGAGGTGCCCTCGGAGGAAGCGCGTCGCGCCGAGCGCCTGGTGGGCGCCCAGCGTGATGCCGGCGTCACCCGTGCTGTCGGCGAGCGCGAGCAGCTGCTCGCCGTGCTGCTCCGCCAGCGCGTAGTCGCCGCGGACGTGGAAGAAGATCCAGAGCCCCCACAGCGCGGGGAAGAGCTGCGGCGAGGAGCCCGCCTCACGGCAGAGCGCGTGCGCGCGCGCGTACGTCGCCTCGACCTCCGGGGCGGCGTAGCCGCGCGTGATCATCAGCGGGACGCCGAGCGTGGTCTGCAGCGTGATCTCGTCGCGCATTCGCTCGCGCGTCTCCGGGAGCTGCTTGAGGAGCTCGAGCCCGCGGCTGAGCTGGCTGATCGCCTCGGCGTGCGCGGACGAGAACAGCGAGGCCTCGCCCGCGCGCTGCCACGCGGCGACGGCGGGGCCGATCAGCGCGGCCTCGGTGTAGTGCCGCGCGAGCAGCTCGGGCGGCGTATTCGTGGTGCGCTCGGCGAGGACGGCGGCGATGCGCGCGTGGTACACCTGCCGGGTGCTGCGGAGCAGCGACTGGTAGGCGGCGTCCTGCACCAGCGCGTGCTTGAACGTGTACGTCGAGCGCGGGGGGCGCCCCCGCTGGAAGAGCAGCTCGGCGTCGACGAGCTGCGCGAGCGCCTCGCGCAGCGCCTCGGGGCTCGACGCCATGAGCAGCGGCTCCGCGCCCGCGCTGCCGGCCGCGCACAGCTCGAGCGCCTCGTAGGCGAACGATCGGCCGAACACCGCGCAGAGCTGCGCGACCTCCTTGGCAGGGCCCAGGCGATCGAGGCGCGACATCAGCGAGTGCTGGAGAGTGGTCGGGATCTCGAGCGCGTCCACCCCCTGGCGCGCGGCGCTCGGCGCGCCGGTCGACTCCCCGGCGGCGGCCTGCGCGGCGGCCGACTCGACCACCATGCGCGTGAGCTCCTCGGCGAACAGCGGGACGCCATCGCTGCGCTCCGCGAGCGTCCGGATCACCTCGTCTGGCAGCGACGCCTTCGTGCCCGGCGCGCCGCCCGTCGCGTACGCGCCGGCGAGCTGCTGGACGAGCGCCCGCATCCGCTCGGCGCTGAGCGGGGCGAGGTAGAGCTGGGTGAAGTGCGACCGCACCGGCCACGGCGGCGCGAACGTCGGGCGCGCGGTCAGGAGCAGCAGCAGCGGAGACGGCCGCCCCTCGTCGATGAGCCGGCCGAGCAGCTCCAGGGTCGACGGGTCGGCCCAGTGCAGGTCCTCGGCCGTGAGCACGAGCGGCTGCCGATCGGCGAGCCCGAGGAAGAGCTGCAGGAGCGACGAGATGGTCTCCTGCCGCTGGCGCTGCGGGGTGAGCGCCGGCATGGGGTGGCGTCCCTCGGTCGGGATCGACAGCAGCGCGGCGAGCAGCGGCACGGCGAGCGGCCCCGCCTCCGCGTCGGCGAGCAGCTTCTCCAGCCGCGCGAGCCGGTCTTCGCGCGGCTCGAGCCCTGCGCCGCGCTCCGTCGACGGCGCGGCGCCGCTCAGCGTGCTCGCGCGCTCGCGGTCGCCCGCGAGCAGCGCGTTGAGCAGCTCGATCACCGGATAGAAGGCGCTGTTCTGGAGCTGCGGCGAGCAGCGCGCCTCGAGCCACAGGTGCGGCGTCCCGGCCAGCCGGTCCCGGAACGCGCGCACGCTCCGCGACTTGCCGATCCCCGCCTCGCCCGTCATCAGCACGACCTGCCCCGCGCCCCCCGCGGCCCGCGTCCACCGGGCCGCGATCTCGTCGAGCTCGCTGTCTCTCCCGACGAGCGGCGTGAGCCCGTGCTGCATCCTCGCGTCCAGCCGGTCCCGCGCGGTCGTGCGCCCGTGCACCGCGAAGACCTCGATCGGCTGGCGCGCCTCCTTCGGGCTGATCTCGCCGAGCGCGTCCACGTGGTAATAGCCCTCGACGAGCTTCAGCGTCGCGCGGCTCACGAGCACCGTGCCCGGCTCCGCGTGGGCCTTCAGCTGCGTCGCGGCGTTCAAGGTCGGGCCCGCGAGCGATGGCGCGGCGTCGCTGTCCGCCACGACGACGATCCCGGTGTGCACGCCGACCTGCACGGACAGCGGCATGGACACGAGCTCGCGCGCGTTCAGGCGGGACATGTGCTCGACCAGATCGAGCGCCGCCTGCACGGCGCGGAGGGCGTCGTCCTCCCTCGCGACGGGGTGGCCGAAATACGCGATCGTCTCCTCGCCTGGGGAGCGGAGGAAGACCCCCTCTTGCGCCCCGATCACCTGGGCGCACACCGCCTGATACATCTGGACGAGCTCGTGGAACGCCTCGCTGTCGACCGTGTCCGCGATGCGCTCGGCGCCGGCGAGCCCGCAGACCAGCACGGTGAGCTGGCGGCGCTCGCCGCGGCCGGTGGTGGACATCGGCCGCGTCCCGGGCGCGACGCTGGGGCGGGACGTGAAGCTCGTCGCCGGCGCCGTCGGCGGGCCCCCCGAGGCGCCGAGGTGGATCGACGCGTTGCGGATCGGCCTCGCCGGCGCCGCGGCGGGCGCGACGTTGCGGCCTGGGATCGCGAGCGTCGGCGCGGCGCCGAGCCGCTCGTCCTGCCGCTGCTGCTCGGGGGATTTGCGCACCGTGCCCGGCAGCGACGCGATCTGCTCGGAGGGCACGGGCTGGGTCTCCTGCTCGGCCTCGCTCTGCCCGGAGGAGGGCACGGGCTGGGTCTCCAGCTCGGCCTCGACCCGCCGCGCCGGTCGCGTCGCGATCGCCCGCTGCTCCAGCGCGCCGCCGCGCTCCTTCAGCGAGGCGGTGGGTCCAGGATCGGGCGGCAGCGGCCACGGGATCCCCGACACGTCGCACTCCTCCAGCAGCTCGTAGGCATCGCGGGCGGACCGGAAGCGGTGCGCTGGCGACTTGGCGGTCGCTCGCTCGAGCAGCGCGCCGAGGGGGTGGCCGCGGAGGGCGCGGGGGATCGGCACCGGCTCGGGGCTCAGCTGGCGGAAGATGACCTCGGCGATCGTCGCCTCGTGCATCACGGGCGCGCCGATCAGGCACTCGAGAAAGGTGAGCCCCCATGCATAGATGTCCGCCGCTGTGGTCGGGGTGGACTGCACGAGCTGCTCCGGGGCCATGTAGGCCGGCGTCCCGTTGAACTCTCCGGTGGGGGTGAGCGCGCGGTAGTCGGTGGAGCGGGCCTCGCCGATGAGCGCGGCGATGCCGAAATCCAGCACCTTGGCGTGCGTCCGCTTGCCCGACCCGGCGACCATGATGTTGTGCGGCTTGAGGTCGCGGTGAACGACGCCGCGCTCGTGGGCGAAGCCGATGGCGTCGAGCACCTGCAGCATCAGCCGCTTCGCCTCGTTCGGCTCGACCCCCCTCGTGCGCTGGCAGCGCGCGGTCAGCGTCTCGCCGTCGACGTACTCGAGCGCCAGGTAGAGCTCGCCCTCGGGCAGGCGCCCGGCGTCGAGCAGGCGAACGATGTTCGGGTGGCTCAGCTGGGCGATGACCTGCATCTCCCGCTCGAAGCGCGCTTCCTGGGAGCTCGACTCGCGCGAGCGCCGCAGCACCTCGGGCCGAAGCAGCTTGAGCGCCACGCGCTGGGTGGTCACGATCTGGCGCGCATCGTAGACGACGCTGTGGCCGCCGCTCCCGAGGTGCCCGAGCACCTGATACCGGCCGTCCACGAGCGCGCCGACCTCGAGCAATCCATCGCGAGCGGGCATCTCCTGATCTCTTACCGCCGAACGCCCCCGGAGTGGATCGTGAACGCCGCTGCCGGTCCAGGTTGATCGCTCGCGCCGCCTCGAGGCCCGCTGAAGCGACGCGAGACAGGGCGCCGGGGCGAAGCGGCGCCGACCTCTGCCGGCCTTCCCGCTGTGTCGCGCGCCTGGCTGCCCTTCGCTGGGCGTGATGCAGGCAACCAGATCGCCTCGGCTTGAGCGCGTGGTGCAGGAGAACGAGGTCTGATACCCTCGCGCTTGATGGGCAATGCCCCGCACTCCGGCAGCATGCCGCCACCTTCGAGTGGTCGGGGCCAAGGAGCCCTCCTCTACGCCGTCGACGATGAGGAGCTCAACCTGGACCTCATGGATCGGGCGCTCCGCTCCGGCTACCAGGTACGCACCTTCGGGGACCCTCGCCGCGCGCTGGCGGCCGCGGTGAAGGAGCCGCCAGCCGTCGTCGTCGCCGACTACCGGATGCCTCATTTCAGCGGGCTCGCGCTGCTGCGCGAGCTGCGCCGGCAGGGGCTGAGCTACGTCCCGGTGCTGGTCTGCGCCCCGACGGACGTCGAGCAGATCCAGAAGATCTCCCGGGAGAGCGCGGCCTTCCGGATCATCACGAAGCCCTGGATCGCCTCGGATCTTCGCCGCCAGGTCGACCTGGCGGTGAGCCTCCACCAGCTCCAGGTCGCGCGGAACCACCGCTGAGCCGGAGGCGCCCCGTGGCTTCGCCGTGCGCTCTCCGGCGCGATGCGACCGGATCGCCGGCGGGAGGCGCGCGAGCGTGCTCGCGGTGCGGGGGCGTCCGGTGGTCTCTTTGAGCGATCGCTCCCTCGACGTGGTCGCGCTCGAGCTGCCGCAGCGCTTCGGCGACCGAGGGGGCGCGCTTGCCGAGATCGACCGCCTCATCGGCTCGCCAGCGCTTGCGGGGGCAGACCTGGTGCTGCTGCCCGAGCTCATCCTCACGGGCTATGTCTCGCCGCGGGGCGACAGCGATCTGCGCCGCTTCGCGGAGCCGATCGACGGGGAGTCGGCGGAGCGGCTCGCCGAGCTCGCGCGAAGGCACGGGATCGCGCTGGCCGGCCCCCTCGTCGAGGCGAGCGGGGGCCGCTTTTACAACAGCTTGCTCGTCTTCGACGGCGACGGACGGCGCGTGGGCCACTACCGCAAGCGTCATCCGTGGTTCCCGGAGCGCTGGGCGGCGCCGGGGGATCTCGGGACGCCGGTCCTCGAGCTCCGCGGCATCAAGCTCACCGTCGCGATCTGCTTCGATGTTCACTTCGTCTCCGAAGACGCGGGCGACGCGCTCGATGAGGCCGATCTGCTGCTCTTCCCCACGGCGTGGGTCGACTCGCCCGGGGAAGGGGACATGCGCGCCGATCTCCTGCCCGTGCTCGCCCGGCGCCATCGCATCGCGATCGTGAACGCCAACTGGGGGCCCTCCCGCCCTGCGCTCGACGGCCAGGGCGGCTCGCGCATCCTCGACGCGCGAGGGCGGTCGGTCGCAGCGGCACCGCCCGGCCCGGGGCCGAGCGCTGTACGCGCCACCTTGCGCTTCGCGCGAGAGCGGCGCGGCACGTGAGCGTGCGCGCTCAGGTGAACGGGAGCCGGGTCAAATCGACGTTGCCTCCGCTCACGATGACGCCGATCCGCGCCCCTTGGACCAAGCGCCGCAGGACCGCCGCCACCGGGACGGCCGCGCTCGGCTCGATGACGAGCTTCATCCGCTCCCAGACCACGCGCATCGCCTTGACGATGTCCTCTTCGCTCACGGTGACGATCTCGACCCCGCGCTCGCGCAGGACCGCGAAGGTGAGCTCGCCGAGCGAAGTGCGGAGGCCGTCGGCGATCGTGACCGGGTCGTTCGAGGGGACGATCCTCCCTTCGCGCATCGATCGCGCCGCGTCGTCCGCGGCCTCGGGCTCGGCGCCGATCGTGCGCGCGCGCGACAGCGAGCCGGTGGCGATGGCGGTCCCGGAGAGCAGCCCGCCGCCGCCCACGGGCGCGATCACGGCGTCGAGATCGTCCACCTGGGCCGCGAGCTCCAGCGCGGCCGTGCCCTGGCCGGCGATGATTCGCGGGTCGTTGTAAGGAGGGACGAAGATCGCGCCCGTCTCGGAGATCACGCGGGCGACCGTCTCCTCGCGCGACCGCAGGGTGGGGGCGCAGCTCACGACCCGGGCGCCGTAGCCCTCCACGGCGGCGCGCTTCACCGCGGGCGCGTTCTCGGGCATCACGATGTATGCGGCGACGCCGCGGATGCGGGCCGCGAGCGCGAGCGCGGCGGCGTGGTTGCCCGAGGAGTGGGTCGCGACGCCGCGCCGCGCCTCCTCGTCCGAGAGGGACAGGACCGCGTTGCACGCGCCGCGGAATTTGAACGCCCCGACCCGCTGCAGGTTCTCGCACTTGAAGAAGACGCGCGCCCCGGCGATGCCGTCGATCGTCCGGCTGGTCATGACGGGCGTCACGTGGGCGTGGGGCGCGATGCGCATGGCGGCGCCGCGGATGTCCTCGACGGTCGGCAAACGGGTCATGGGGCGCTCATCGGAGCGCGGTCCCGGCCCGGCGTCCACCGCGGGCGCCGCGCGCCCACGTGACGCCCTCGCGGCGCTGCTTCAGAACAGGTCGGCCGCGATGCCGTCGGCGAAGACCCAGGCGGCTCGCGGGACGCGGACCCGCCCGCCGGCCACCTCCAGGCGGCCGGCGCGCTCGAGCCGCTCCGCGGCCCGCCGCCGCGAGGGCGGCCACGCCGGCACCCCGAGCGCCGCCGCGGCGGCCTCGAGATCGAGCCCCTCGCGCAGCCGCAGCCCGAGCATGATCCGCTCGGACAGCCGCGTCTCCGGGGCGAGCCGCTCCTCGCTCTCCACGGCGATCGCCTCGCCGCCCTCGGCCATCGCCGCCATGTACCGTTCCGGACTCACGATGTTCCGGTACCGGACCGCGGACGCTTCTCCGTCATGGCCCTCCGCGCCGGCCGAGCGCAGGCCCCAGCGCGGATCCGGGCGCGACACCGTCCCGTAGGCGGCGCACCCGAGCCCTATGTAGTCGATGCCTTGCCAGTAACCCAGGTTGTGGCGCGCCTCGTCGCCTGGCCTCGCGTAGTTCGACACCTCGTAATGGGCGAGCCCCTCGGCCTCGAGGGCCTCGTCGATGGCGAAGAACGTGTCCGCGACGCCATCGTCGCCGGCGAGCGGCAGGCGACCGCGCCGCGCGAGCTCTCCGAACGAGGTGCCGGGCTCGACCGTCAGGCTGTACGCCGAGATATGCGTCACCCCCGTCGAGGCCACGGCGCGCGCCTCGGCGGCGGCCTGCTCGGGGCGTTGCTCCCGCGCGGCCTCGACCGTTCCGACCGCGACACCGTAGATGAGATCGCCGCTCACGCGCGGCATCCCGGACCGGAGCGCCGCCGAGAGCGCGCCGAGCCCGCCGTCGGGGTCGTGCAGGCGCCCGAGGAACCGGAGGCGCTCGACGTCGAGGCCCTGAACTCCGACGCTGAGCCGGTTCACTCCGATCGCTCGAAACGCTCGGGCCCGCTGCTCATCGAGCGAGGTCGGGTTGCACTCCACGGTCACCTCGAGGTCCGGCGAGCGCCGGCCGGCGGCCGCAGTGACGGCCGACAGCACCCTGCCCATCTCGTCCGGCTCCCACAGGGACGGCGTCCCGCCGCCGAAGAAGATGCTCCGGAGCTCGCGCTCGCCCAGCACCTCCTCCCGCTTCCGGAGCTCGGCCAGCACGGCGTCGGCATAGCCGCGGTGGTCGATGGCCTCCCGCGCCTTCGCGAAAGACACGAAGTCGCAGTAGGGACACTTCTTGAGGCACCAGGGGAAGTGGACGTAGACGGTGATCGGCTCCATGGTTTTCATGAATCCGCGACAACATTCGACCCGACGCAAGCGGGCGAAGCGGAAACTCCGAGATGAACCGAGGTGAGGACGAGGACGGCGTGGATGGCGTGGATGACGCGGATGGCGTGGATGACGACGAGGACGCGCGGCGGAGCGCGCGTGCCCTGCGCCGGGCAACGCGCCTGGGCACCTTGCTCTGCACACGCGCGCGCGCCGCGCATGGTGACACAATTGCGGGGTCTAGATCGCGGTGTTAGCGTGCGAAAGGGAGGGGGCGCATTGCGCCCACCGAACTCTTCATGCTGACGTTGACGGAGCTTGTCGATCGCGTCCGGACCTATCAGCCGGCAGCAGACGTCGATCTCATCGCCCGGGCCTACGCCTACAGCTCTGATGCTCACAAGGGGCAGACCCGCAAGAGCGGCGACCCTTACTTTTCCCACCCGGCGAGCGTCGCCGCGATCATCACCGAGCTCAAGCTGGACACGGCGAGCGTCTGCGCCGGGCTCTTGCACGATGTAGTCGAGGACACGCTCGCGACGACCACCGACATCGAGAACAGCTTCGGCCAGGAGGTGGCGTTCCTCGTCGACGGCGTGACGAAGCTCTCGAAGATCAACTTCGCTTCCAAGGAAGATCGGCAAGCCGAGAACTTCCGGAAGATGCTGGTGGCGATGGCGCGGGACATCCGCGTGCTCCTCGTGAAGCTGTGCGACCGCCTCGACAACATGCGGACGCTCGAGTTCATGAAGCCCGAGGCGCAGGACCGGATCGCCCGGGAGACGATGGAGATCTACGCGCCGCTCGCGAACCGCCTCGGCATCGCGCGCTTCAAGAGCGAGCTCGAGGACCTGTCGTTCAGGTACATCGAGCCGGAAGCCTGGTCGGACCTCTCGCAGAAGGTCAAGACGACCGCGAAGGAGCGGGACAAGTACATCCACGAGGTCTCGAAGGTGCTCGCGGGCAAGCTCGCGGAGCAGGGCTTCGCGGTCGACGTCACCGGCCGAGCGAAGCACCTCTACTCGATCTGGCGCAAGATGCAGGCGCAGCAGTGCGATTTCGATCAGGTCTATGACGTCATCGCGTTCCGCGTCCTCGTCGAGTCGGTGGCCGACTGCTACGCGACGCTCGGCGTGATCCACTCGCAGTGGACCCCGGTCCCCGGCCGCTTCAAGGACTACGTCGCGCTGCCCAAGCCGAACATGTACCAGTCGCTGCACACGACGGTGATCGGACCCGGGCGCGAGCGGATCGAGATCCAGATCCGCACCCACGAGATGCACCGCGTCGCGGAGCAGGGCATCGCGGCGCACTGGAAGTACAAGGAGAACAACTCCGGCGGCATCGACCCGAAGGACGCCGCGCGGTTCGGCTGGCTCCGCCAGCTGATGGAGTTCCAGAAGGAGCTCAAGGATCCGGCCGAGTTCCTGGAGAGCGTCAAGGTCGATCTGTTCCAGGACGAGGTGTACGTCTTCACGCCGAAGGGCGACGTGCGCGTCTTCCCCCGCGGCTCGACGCCCATCGATTTCGCGTACGCGATCCACACGCAGGTCGGCGAGCACTGCTCGGGGGCGCGGGTCAACGGCGCCATCGTCCCGCTCCGATCGAAGCTCCGGAACGGCGACGTGGTGGAGGTGATGACGAACCCGAGCCAGCACCCTTCGAAGGACTGGCTCGATTACGTCTCGACCAGCCGCGCGCGCTCGAAGATCCGCAACTTCCTGCGCACGGAGCAGAGGGAGAAGTCGCTCAAGCTCGGTCGTGAGCTCCTCGAGAAGGAGATGCACCAGCGCAGCATGAGCCTGAGTCGCCTCACGAAGCACGAGGGCGAGCTGCGAAAGGTCATGGATCGCTTCGGGGTCACCTCGGCCGACGAGCTCTTCATCGCGGTCGGCTATGGCAAGGTGAGCGTCCGCGCGGTGTGCGAGTTCCTCGCGCCCACGCCCAAGGAGAACGAGAAGGGCACGCCGACCCCGCCGCCCGAGTCGATCAAGGAGGGGCGCATCGAGTCGCTCGTCCGCAAGGTCACCGGGCGCGACAGCCACGGCATCCGGCTGAACGGCATCGACGACGTCCTCGTCCGCTACACGAAGTGCTGTAACCCGCTCCCAGGCGACGAGATCGTCGGCTTCATCACGCGCGGCCGCGGCATCACCGTCCACCGCCGCAACTGCGCCAAGGCGTTCGACACGGACCCGGAGCGCCGCGTGGAGATCTCCTGGGATTCGCGCGCGAAGATCAACCGCCCCGTGCAGATCAAGGTGATGACGGCGAACCGGCCGGGCATCCTCGCGACGGTCGGCCACACGTTCCACGAGCAGGGCATCAACATCAGCGAGGCGACCTGTCGCGCGGGCGACGACGGTCGGGCGATGAACACGTTCACGTTCCTGTGCTCCGACCTCGCGCAGCTGAAGAGCGTGATCCGGCGGCTGCAGCGGATCCCCGGCGTGATGGCCGTCGAGCGGACCTGAGCGGCGCGCCTCAGCGGCCGCGGCGAGCGCGCGCCGCGCTGCTCGTCCTGGGCGGCGCGCCCGCGGCGCTCGGTCCGGCCTCCGACAGGGCGCGGGTGAGCGGACGGCCGAGGTCGCCGCCCGGCTCGTGTCGCGCGGCGATCTCCTGCACCTTGCGGACGAGCCGGGTCACATCGTGGTGGCGGACCGGGGATCCAGCGGAGGCGCGATCACAAAAGAACGTGCGGCATCCGAGCGGCCTCGCGGCGTAGATGGCGCAGCGGCCGGCGTCGGTGAGCATCGGGCACCGCCGCTCCGACGCCTGCGGCAGCGCGCGTCGCCGGCTCGGGCCGCTGGCGGATATGCCCGGCTCGGGCGCTGCCGCCCCGCCCGCTCGCACGATCCCCTCGAGCGCCCGGCGGCCCCCGCGCGCCGCGATCGCGCGCCGGACGGCAGCGAGCTCGACGGACGTCACGTACGGTTCGCGGCCCGTGATGCCGAACCGACAGCACTCGGTCGAGGCCTCGCACGTCCAGCCGCTGAAGACCTCTTCCGCCTCGCGGTACACGGCCGAGAGCTCGGTGAGCAGATCGGCTTCACGGACGGGTGGATCGAGGGGCGTGGTTCGACGCATGCGTTCGGAGGCGCTCTCGTGATGATCCGACGTACTGCCAGCCCGAAGCGGCCGCGATGCAAGGGGAAGGGTGGGGAGGGGGGCGGAGCAGGGCGGAGCTTCGAGCCGCGACCCTAGTGCCACGCGGCGCCGCTGCGAAGCAGCAATCCGCCATCCTGACGGGCGCTCTGACGCAGGGCACCAGCGCCGTCCGTTCTGGAGCGAGCTGCCGCTGCGACTGCGGGGGCGTCGGCGCTGTTCCCGGATGCGCGCGAGGCCGCGCGCTGGGCGGCGGGCGCGCACGCGCTATTCTCGCGCTGGATGCCGGTGCTGCGCCCGAAGCTTCGAGCCCTCGAGATCGTCGTCATCCAGGATGAGCGCCATGGCCGCGCGTTGATGCTGCGCGACACCGAGGGCATCGCGCCGTCTCCGGTCGTCGTTCCCGCCGCGAGCGCTGCCGTGCTCGCGCGCTTCGACGGGAGGCGGCCGATCGACGAGATCGCGCGTGACGTCGCCCGGTCGACGGGCCAGCACGTGGACGCCGCCCACGTGTCGCAGCTGGCCGACGAGCTGGAACGCGCGTGGATGCTCGACAGCCCGCGATTCCACGCGCGCCGGCGGAGCGTCGTGCAATCGTTCGACGCGGCGCCGATCCGGATGGCCGCGCACGCGGGCGGCGCGTACCACGGCGATCGACGGAAGCTCGCCGACTTCATCGAGCGAAAGTGCCTCCAGGTCGCGCGGCCGCAGGGCGGAGCGACGCGCGCCGCAGCGTCGCAAGGCGCGCCAGCGCGCATGGTCGGGCTCTGCGCGCCGCACATGGATCTCTGGCGCGCCGCGGCGGGCTACGGGCATGCCTACGCCGCGCTGGAGCAGGCGCTGGCGGGCCCAGGGCTCGAGCAGGTCGACACCTTCGTTCTGCTCGGGACGTCGCACGCCGCGATGCGCCGTCCGTACGCCGTCTGCGAGAAGACGTTCGCGACGCCGCTCGGTCCTCTCGAGCCGGATCGAGAGATGATCGCGGAGCTCGCGGCCGCGAGCCGCTTCGACGTGCGCGAGGACCAGTACCTGCACAAGAACGAGCACTCGATCGAGTTTCAAGCCGTGTTCGTGCGGCACCTCCTTGGCGGCCGCGCGGCGTCGATCGTACCCATCCTCTGCGGCCTCTCGGAGTGTCAGGCGCGGCGTCGCGACCCCGCGCAAGACGATGGCGCCGAGTCGTTCCTGAGGGCGCTCCGCGACGCCCTGGCGAAGCGCCCCGGTCGCGTCCTCGTCATCGCAGGAGCGGACCTCGCCCACGTCGGCCCGCGCTTCGGTGATCCCGCGCCCCTGGACGAGCGGCAGCGGACGGCGCTGCGCGACCGCGATCTCGCGTCGATCGAGCGCGCGACGTCGATCGACGCGCCGGGCTTCTTCGTCGACGTCGCTCGGGACCTCGCCAGCCGTCGCGTCTGCGGCCTCGGCCCCATCTACACGTTGCTCCGCGCGCTCCCGCCGTCGTCGCGCGGCGAGATGCTGCACTACGAGCAGTGCGTCGACCCCGAGGAGGGATCGATCGTCAGCCACACGTCTCTCGGATTTTACGGTTGAAGAACCACGCCTCTACGTCCGCCTGGCGCGCGCTGGCGCTTCGTCATCGAGCGCGCCGAGAGCCCCCGCGCTGGCGCGACGCGAGGCTCCCGGGCATGAAACGGGCGTCACTCAGCCGCGCGGGACCCTGCGGCGCGCGATGTCGAGGCCGAGCCGGTCGGCCTCGCGGTAGATCGCCTGCCGCGACATGCCCAGGGCACGCGCAGCCGACGCGACGGAGCCGTTGGCCCGGGCGAGGGCGTCCTCGAGGCGGGCGCGCGCGAGCGAAGGATCCGTCGCGGGCGGGAGGTTCGGCTTCACCCGCGGGCCGCGCGCGAGCGATCCCGCGATCGGCGTGACGGAGAGCGGACCGTCCGGCGCAGCCTGGGCTGCGGTCACGATGGCGGACTCGAGCTGCGGGACGCCGCCCGGCCAGCCGGCGCGGACGAGCGCCTCCAGGAGCTGCGGGGTGAAGCGGTCGAGGCCGATCGCGTTGCGCTCCGCGATGTCGCGCACGATGAGCGGCACGTCCTCGCGCCGCATCTCGAGCGTCGGGATCGTGATCCGCTTGCCGGAGAAGAGCGAAGCGAACCACGGCGCCACGCGCCCGTCGCCGGCGGCACGGTCGAGCGGCTGTCCGGTCGTCGCGATGATGCTGACGCCGTTCGAGCGGCCGACCGAGTGCGCGATCTCCAGCTGCTGCGGGCGCGGCAGGCGATCGGCGTCGAGGACGAGCCATGTCATCGGTCGCGCGCCCGGCGGAATGGCCGGCTTCGTCTCGGCGCTGCCGTCGATGACCAGCGTCTCACCCAGGCCCTCGCGCACCGCTGCGGCGAGGCGAGCCAGCGTCCGCTTCCCGACCCCGGGCGCGCCCTCGATGCAGACGCTGGAGCCCGACTGCACGAGCTTCATCACCGGGTCGATCCAGTCCTTGCGCTGCTTCGAGCCGAACACCAGCGGCCCGAGCCGAGACGGCGCGCCGTCGTACAGCGCGAGGTGCCGCTCGACGAAGACCCCGAGCTGATGCCCGAGGCGCACCACGTCGCCGTGCATCACGCCGATGCGCCGGGCGCGGACGCCGTTCACCCACGTGCCGTCGTGGGTGTCCATGTCCTCGATGTAGCAACCGTCCGAACGGACGCTGATCTTCGCGTGCTCCGGCGCGATCCCCTGGCCCTCGATGCGCCCGTCGCGCGCGGCGCTGCCGATCACGGCGCCGTCCATGAGGCTCACGATCCGCGGCGGAGCGTCGAGCCCGATCAGGACGAGCCCCCACCCGCCGTCGTCATCCTGTCGCTTGGCGTGGACTCCGGACCGGTACTCTTTCTGGAGGACCGGCGCCGTTGTCTCCGCAACGTCCACTCGCAAAGCAGTCTGTTCGTTCATGCTCCCCCCAAGTCCAAAGGACCTGCCTGGTCGACCCAGGCCAACCAAGAGCGCGCCGAGTGGCGGGCACCCTTATGATGTAAGAGCCCCCCACACGGTGCCGCTGTCGCGAACGCGAAGGCTTTTGTGAGCGGCACCGTTCGCGGTGCTGCTTGGCGAGCCCCCTCGCTCGCAATGGCCACACAATACTCGACCAGAGCGGCCGTGCAACCTGCCGGCGACGGAAGTTTTGAGGTTTTGTTGTTGAGAGCTTGACTCCCACCACGCCGATTGGTACTCATCCGCCACGCATCGACGGAGCGAACCTCCGGTGATGACCCGGCGCGAATCAGGATTTTTCCGACAAACGCCTTTAGAAGTGGTTTCTTGAATTAAGTGATTGACATCTGCGGGAGTAACTCAGTGGTAGAGTGCAACCTTGCCAAGGTTGACGTCGCGGGTTCAAATCCCGTCTCCCGCTCCACGACATAGGCTCTGCGGCAGCGAGCAGACCCTGCGAGGCCGGTGTGACCCACCGGCCTCTGTGTTTTGTTCAACGTTTTGCTCAACGTTTTGCTCAACCGCTCGGCGCGCTGGCGTCGTGGGAACGCACGGGGCGATGCGCCGAACGGTGCGCCAGGCGGCGGGCCTGTGATACGAGGATTCGCCTCATGTCCGCTCCGCTCCACGAGCGCCTGCGCCTGCTTGCCCATAGCCTCGAGCGGCAGTTCCTAGGCAAGGACGAGATCATCCGCCTGCTCATGATCGCGGTCGTCGCGGGCGAGCACTGCGTGCTCCTCGGCCCGCCGGGGACCGCGAAGAGCGCGCTCATCCGCACGCTCGCCGAGCTGATGCAGGCCCGGTACTTCGAGTACCTGCTCACGCGCTTCACCGAGCCGAACGAGATCTTCGGCCCGGTCGACATCGGTGCTTTTCGCGAGGGCGTCTACCGCCGGAACACCTCGGGGATGCTCCCCGAGGCGGAGATCGTCTTCCTCGACGAGGTCTTCAAGTCGAACAGCGCCATCCTGAACGCGCTGCTCACGCTGCTGAACGAGCGCAAGTTCGCGAGCGGCGGCCAGGTGCTCCGCTGCCCGCTCATCAGCGTCTTCGCCGCTTCGAACGAGGTCCCCGGCGACGAGACGCTGACCGCGATCTTCGACCGCTTCCTCCTGCGGGTGCAGTCCGACAACCTCGACGCCTACCACTTCAGCGAGCTGCTCCAGCGCGGCATCCAGCAGGAGATCCGGCACATGGCCGGCGAGCCGCTTCGCCCGCTCGTCGCGGCGCGCGAGCTCGCCGAGCTCGGCCGAGGGTTCGGCGCGCGGATGAACTTCGGCGATGCGTTCCTGTCGGCTTACAAGGGGCTGGTGTTCCAGATCCGCGCCGAAGGGATATCGCTCTCGGATCGTCGTGTCGTGAAGATGCTCAAGCTCTTCGCGGCGAGCGCTTACCTCGATGGCCGCCAGACGACCGACGCGAGCGACTTCTTCGTGCTCAAGCACATCTGGAACAACCAGGATCAGGCGGCGATCCTCGAGGGAATCGTGCAGCCGGTGCTCGAGGCCTTCTTTCGGGAGCACCCGGACCGCCGCCGCGTCGGCGCGCTCGGCGTCGGCGTGGAGGCGCTCGCCGCGGAGATCGATCGGATCCGGCAGATCCTCACGGGCGGCGCCTCGCTCGGAGACGTCCAGCTGTTCAGTCAGCTGAAGGCGCTCGGCGAGATCAAACAGGCGCTCGCCGGCATCAACGACGCTCGCGCCCGCGAGCTCGAGGCGCGCGTGTCTCAGCTGCTCGAGGCTTCGTTTCGGAGCGGACGCTTCGCGCAGATCTAGCGGCGCCCGGTCCGGGCGTCGACGGCGCGGCGACGTCCGTCCTGGAGCGAGCCGTCCTTCCAGCCGGGCTCCGGGCGGGCGTGCTCGGGGCGGCGTCGGTCCTGGAGCGAGCCGTCCTTCCAGCCGGGCTCCGGGCGGGCGTGCTCGGGGCGGCGTCGGTCCTGGAGCGAGCCGTCCTCCCGGCCGGGCCCTGACCAGGTGCGCTCGGGGCGTCGGCGTTGGCTCTGGAGCGGACCCTCGGCTGCGCCGGTCCCCGGCTGCGCGCGGCAGCACCAGCGGCTTCCTGGGTAGGCCGAGGTGACGCCTTCGCGCCCGACCGGGCCGAGCTGGCCGTGCGGCGGTGGTCGACTGGACCCGACGACGCGCCCATCACCGCGCCGCGGATCCGCTTGGGCACGCCGAACGCCTCGCGGATGTGGAGGAGCTCATCCACCGTCAAGGCGCGCCACTCTCCCGGCCTGAGGCCTTCCGAGCTCACGCCGGCGAACGTCGTCCGGGCCAGGCGCATCACGGGCCAGCCGGTCGCCTCGCCCATGCGCCGGATCTGCTGGTTGCGGCCCTCGCGGAGGGTCACCTCGAGCCACGTCTTGTCGCCCTCGTGGCGGAGCAGCCGCGCCTCGGCCGGCAGCGTGACGCCATCCTCGAGGCGGATCCCCTCGCGCCACGGCGTGAGATCGTCGTCGCTCATGACGCCCTGGACCTTCAGGACGTAGGTCTTCGGCACGCCGCCGCGCGGATGGAGCAGCGCGTTGGCGAAGTCGCCGTCGTTCGTCATGAGGAGGATGCCGCTCGTCGCGAAGTCGAGCCGACCCACGGGGTAGAGCCGCGCGCCCGTGCCGCGCACGTGGTCGGCGACCGTCGGGCGCCCCTCGGGATCGCGCAGCGTCGAGACGACGTTCCGCGGCTTGTGCAGCGCGACATAGACCGGCGCCTCGGAGACGAGGCGCTTGCCGTCGACCTCGATGCGGTCCTTTTGCCGGTCGGCCTTCAAGCCGAGCTCGGTCACGACGCGCCCGTTCACGCGCACCCGCCCGGCGAGGATGAGCTCCTCCGATGCGCGGCGCGAGGCGACGCCGGCGCGCGCGATGATCTTCTGCAGACGTTCTTCCATGGTGTGCTCGGGACCTACGCCGACGCGATGGTGTCGGCCGACGGCACTGATAAGCACGCTCCTCGCGCCGCGTCGACCGACCTGGGCGGTACGCTGCTGGGATCCGAGGCCGACGCCGGCGCGCCTGCCCTGGCGAACGCCCGCGGCGGCAGGAGCACCTGTGCGCGCTTGCGCCGTCAGGGCAGGGGGCGAGGTCGACCGCGCCTCGGCTCGAAGGAGGCGCGCTCTATTTCTTCTTGTCGCTGGAGGGCGCCGCGCTCCCGCTGTCGTCCACGGCCTCGTTTGCCTTGTCCGCGGCCGCTTGATCTTCCGCCGCCTTCTTGGCGGCTGCAGCGGTGGCCTCCTCTTCTTTCTTGCGCTCGTCGTCCTCGAGGCGGCGCTTCAGCTCGTTGTCGTGGTCCCACCGATCGACCCGCTCGTCGCCGTCGACGTCCACGCCCATCCGCTCGAGCCGCCCCATGCGGTAGATCTCCCAGACGTCCGGCTTGCCGTCGCGGTTCGTGTCGCGCTTGATGCGCGCGAGCTTGCCGCCGCTGTAGTACTTCCACTCGTCGGGGTTGCCGTCGCGATCGGTGTCGACCTTCACCTCGGCCAGCCTTCCGCCGGCGAACGTGAGCCATGTGTCGATCCGGCCGTCGTAGTTCGAGTCGGACTCCTCGTGAAGGCTCTCGCCCTTGTCGTTGTACTTGCGGACGACGTCCTTCACCCCGTCGAAGTTGGTGTCGATCTCGCGGCAGACGAGCGCCCTCTGGCGGTCGTCGCCGGTGCCCACGATCTGCCAGACGCGCCTCACGTTGGGCTGGATCGCGCCTGGCCCGGCGGTCTCGCTCGTCTCGCGATCTTCTTTGCCCTTCCAGTCGCACATCGAGCGATCGTCGATGCTGCCGTCGGCGTTGCGAGCCGCCTCGACCCTCGGCGCCTTCGCGCCTTCGAACCCTGGATCCGAGCCGCACGCCGCGCCGAGCAGGCTGAGCGTGGCCAGCGCGATGAGCGCTTGTCTCCTCATGTCACGGTCCCTTCTTGGCGGCCGGCTGGCCGGGCGCGGAGCCCGCGGGCGCGGCGGTCGCCGATGCAGCCGCGCCCGCGGGGGCAGCGGTGGGCGCGGCGGTCGCCGATGCAGCCGCGCCCGCGGCGGGGGCAGCTGTGGGCGCGGCGCCAGGCGCCCCGGCCGCCGCAGGCTGCCCTGCGCCCGCCCCTCCCTCCGTGGGCGCCGCGCCGCCCGGCGGGGGCAGGGGCGCTTTCGGCGCGCCGTACGACTCGGCGCAGAGATCCACCACGCTCCCGGGATCGGCCTTGCCGTCGGCGTTCTGATCGCTCGCCACGACCGCGCACTTCGCGTCGTTCGGGTTGTTGAACTGCCACCACTGGTCGACGATCCCATCGCCATCGGAGTCGCGCTCGCGGCGCACGAGGCGCGGACCCTCGTAGTAGTCCCAGGTGTCGAGCTTGTCGTCGAAGTTGGTCTCGCGCTCCTTCAACACGACGACGCCGCGCTCGTAGTGAGCGATCTCGTCCGCTCGCCCGTCGCGGTCGAAGTCCGATTCACGCCGCCGTTCCACCCCCTTGGCGTCGTAGTAGATGAAGGCGTCGATCGCGCCGTCCAGGTTCAGATCGACGACCCGACAGACCTCCCGGCCGTCTTGCTTCACGTGGATGATGTCGGGTATCCGGTCGCCGTTCACATCGACCTTCTCCGCAGAGGCGGAGTCCTTGTCGCAGGGCTCGTGGACGACCGCCGTGTCCCGCTCGCTGGTGGAGCCCTTCGCGCTCGAGGGTTCCGGCGTCGAGGACGCGCAGGAGGTGACCGAAATGGTGATCAGGGCCACAAACGAACACCTGGACGACCGCCACGTGAGCGGGAATCGCGTCATCAAGAGATTCCTCCGGCCAGCCCGGAACCCTCGGGACAGAAGCTCGACGCGCCGGGCGAGCCGTCCCGACGCGGACCAGCTTCAAGCCGCAGTCTAGACCGCGGCCCGCGCGCACATCAAGAAGCCCCACCGAAGGCGACGGACGCGACGGACGCGACGGACGCGACAGACGCGACGGACGCGACAGACGCGACAGACGCGACGGACGCGACCCGCGGCTCAGCCCGGCCGATCCCCGAACCCCGGCGAGGGGGGTGGCGCCATTCCGATTGACATCATACGTACCGGCATCTAGGGTAACGTCTTGTCAGTCGTACCCTTCGAGACTGGCGGGTTACCCTCCCGGGCGTGACATGTCGCGGAAGAAAGTCTCGACGACCATCTACATCACGCCCGAGCAGGCCGAGCGGCTGAAGATCCTGCACGAACGCACCAAGGTCCCGATCGCGGTCTACATCCGCGAAGGGATAGATATGGTCCTCAAGCACTACGAGCACGTGCTGCCAGGGCAGATGTCCCTGGAGAGCCCGCCGGTCGCCGCGCCGCCGATCCCGAAGAAATGACCGGCGCCAGGGGCCGCAAGGCTCTGGGCCCGGGGTGCCGGACGCCTGGGCGTCGGTCGCTCGGGGTGGATAGCTTCGCGGCGCGGGTCGCGCTAGGAGCAGGCTCGCCGCGTTCCTCCATATTCCCGCGGCGCTCGTAGAGCCGCGCGCCGCGGCTCGCTCCCCCCTGAGGGGCCCGGACGTTCCCGTCCGCTCCCTCGCATCTCGGTCGAGGCCGCGCGCAGCGGCCGCTAACGCTGGTCAGGTCGCCGCGCCCTGAAGCTCGCTATGCCCGTTGATTCCAAGCTCATCCGCAACTTCTCGATCATCGCCCACATCGACCACGGCAAGTCCACGCTCGCCGACCGCATCCTCGACGCGACCGGGGCGCTCACCGCCCGCGAGCAGAAGGAGCAGTTCCTCGACAAGATGGACATCGAGCGCGAGCGGGGGATCACGATCAAGGCCCAGACCGTTCGCCTGGATTACACAGCGAAGGACGGCCAGACGTACCGGCTGCACCTCATCGATACGCCCGGGCACGTCGACTTCAACTACGAGGTCTCGCGCAGCCTCCAGGCGTGCGAGGGCGCGCTGCTCGTCGTCGATGCCACCCAGGGCGTCGAGGCGCAGACCCTCGCGAACGTCTTCCTCGCCCTCGACAACAACCTCGCGATCCTCCCGGTCCTCAACAAGATCGACCTCCCCTCGGCCGACATCGAGCGGACGACCCGCGAGATCGAGGACGTCATCGGCCTCGACTGCTCCGGCGCAATCCCCGCCAGCGCCAAGACGGGGATCGGCATCGCGGAGATCCTCGAGGCGGTGGTCGAGCGCATCCCGGCGCCGAAGGGCGACCCGAACGCGGCGCCCCGCGCCCTCATCTTCGACAGCTGGTACGACAGCTACCGCGGCGCGGTCGTCATGGTGCGCGTCGTCGACGGCATCATCAGGAAGGGCCAGAAGGTCCGCTTCATGGCGACCGGCCGCGACTACGAGGTCACGGAGATGGGCGTGTTCACGCCCCACGCGACCGCCATCACCGAGCTCGGACCAGGGGAGGTCGGCTTCCTCGTCGGCAACATCAAGAGCGTCGTCGACACGAAGATCGGCGACACGGTGACCGACGCGGTCCACCCCGCGACGACGCCGCTTCCCGGCTTCAAGGAGGTCAAGCCGATGGTCTTCGCCGGGATCTTCCCGACGGACTCGGCCCAGTACGAGGACCTCCGCGACGCCCTGTCGAAGCTCCACATGAACGACGCCGCGTTCGTCTTCGAGCCCGACACCTCCGAGGCGCTCGGGTTCGGCTTCCGGTGCGGCTTCCTCGGCCTGCTCCACATGGAGATCATCCAGGAGCGGCTGGAGCGCGAGTACAACCTCGACCTCATCACGACCGCGCCGAGCGTCGTCTACCACTGCTACCTGAATGACGGCTCGATGAAGTCGATCGAGAACCCCGCGAAGCTCCCGCCGCCGAACCTCACCGATCGCATCGAGGAGCCGATCTTCCGGATGACCGTCCACGTGCCGTCGACGTACGTCGGCGCGGTGCTCGCCCTGTGCCAGGAGCGGCGCGGGGAGCAGAAGTCGATCCAGTACGCCTCGTCCGACCGCGTGATCATCACCTACGACATGCCCCTCAGCGAGGTGCTCTTCGACTTCCATGACAAGCTGAAGAGCGTGTCGCGCGGCTACGCGTCGATGGACTACGAGCTCGTCGGGTACCGCGCCGACGATCTCATCAAGCTGGACATGCTGGTGAACGGCGACCCGCTCGACGCCCTCAGCGTCATCGTGCACCGGGACAAGGCGTACGCCCGGGGCCGGGACCTCGCGGTGAAGCTCAAGGACATCGTGCCGCGCCAGCAGTACGAGGTCGCGATCCAGGCGGCGATCGGGTCGAAGGTCATCGCGCGGACGACGGTGAAGGCGATGCGCAAGGACGTGACCGCCAAGTGTTATGGCGGCGACATCAGCCGCAAGCGCAAGCTCCTCGAGAAGCAGAAGGAGGGCAAGAAGCGGATGAAGATGGTCGGGAGCGTCGAGATCCCGCAGGAGGCGTTCCTCGCCATCCTGAAGATCGACTGACGGGCGCGGGCGCTGGTCACCGCGCGCCGCGCGGCCACGCGAGCGTGGCGGCGCGCGGCGCGCGCTCGTATAAGCCGCCCATGCAGCCCGCCCCCGTCCGGCCGCGCGAGCTCCGCGCGGCGCTCCCTGCCCTCGCCCTCGGCCTCGCCGTCCTCGCGTGCGACGATCAGCGCGCCACGGCGCCTCAAGCGTCCGCCTCCGCCTCAGCATCCGCGCCGCCGGGCGCGGACAGCGCGGCGCCGGCCCCGAGCGCCGCGGCGGCCCCCGCGGCCACGGAGGCCGCGAAGCGGGACATGCCGCCGCGGCCGATCCCGATCGGGTCGAGCGGGCCGATCCAGCCGAGCGCGCCGGCGGAGCAGCAGATGATGGCGATCCAGTACACGCTCGCCATGGTGTCGCCGCGGTCGACCGACCCGCTCGTCGACAAGCCCTACCTCGAGGGCATCCTGCCGAAGCTCGCCGCAGCGGTGCGCACCGCCGACAAGGGCAAGACCCCGCCGAACCCCGTCAAGGCGACCAAGGGGAACAGGAAGATCGAGGTCGACATGGGCAAGGGGTGCACCGAGCGCACCCCGTCCAACCTGCTCGCGCAGCGGGCAGGCTCCTCTCTGAAGGAGGCGTTCGACGCGGGGATCCTCGTCGTCTCCTGCCACGACGACCGGTGGGAGTGCCACCAGTCGACGCGGGATCCGAGCGACGTCCTGTGCCACGCAGCGCCGCGGCGCTGAGCGTGGTATGGGCTGCGCCTGCCATGCAGGAGACGCTTGCCTACTCGGTCCCCGGCGCCGCCGCCCTCCCTCGAACGGGTCCGCTCGCCGAGATGCTCGTCGAGCTGAACCGCGAACGCCCGCCGCTCGCCCGGCTGCGCCACGACGCCACCGTCGCGTTCGGTCCCACGATGCGCGTCGAGCGCTTCGCCCTCGGGAACGGGCTCAAGGTGCTCGTGCTCGTCGACCCCTCGGCGCCCGTGGTCTGCCTGCAGACCTGGTTCGGCGTCGGCTCGCGCCACGAGCGCGTGGGCAAGACCGGCATCGCCCACCTCTTCGAGCACCTCATGTTCGGCGAGACGGAGAGCGTCGCCCACGGCGCGTTCGACCGGATGCTCGAGGAGGCCGGCGCCGAGACGAACGCGGCGACGTTCCTCGACTGGACCTACTACCACACGAACCTGCCGAAGGACGCGCTCGCGCTCACCCTCCGCCTCGAGGCGGAGCGCATGGCGCGGCTCGTCCTCCGCGATCCGCAGGTGTCGAGCGAGAAGGAGGTCGTCGCCAACGAGCGGAGGCAGCGGGTCGACGACGACGTCGACGGGGCGGTGAGCGAGCTGCTCTACAAGGAGGCGTTCACCAAGCACGCCTACGGGTGGCCGACCATCGGCTGGATGGAGGACATCAAGGGCTTCACGACCGAGGACTGCGTCGAGTTCTACCGGACGTACTACGCCCCCAACAACGCGGCGCTGGTCATCGTCGGCGACGTCGCGCTCGACGAGGCGCTGCGCGGGGTGCAGGACCACTACGGCGCGCAGGAGCCCTCGAAGATCCCGGTCGAGGAGGTGTGCCCCGAGCCGCCGCAGATCGCGGAGCGCCGCGCCGAGGTGGTGAAGCCGACCGCCACGCACAAGGTCGCGATCGGCTATCGCGCGCCGGCGCTCGGGGATTTCGACCACGCGCCCCTCGCCCTGCTGAACGAGATCCTCTTCTCCGGGCGGTCGTCGCGCGTGCACCGCGCGCTCGTTCAGGAGCAGGAGATCGCGAGCGAGGTCCGGGGCTGGGTGGGCTCGTTCCGCGATCCTTCGCTCTATGACATCTACCTCTCGGCTCGCGGCGAGCACACGGGCGAGGCGCTGCTCGCGGCCCTCGAGCCGCTCCTGGAGGCGGTGCGCCGCGCCCCCGTTACCGAGGCGGAGCTCGATCGGGCGAAGGCGCGCATCGAGCTCTCGGTCCTGCAAGGGCTCGAGACCGTCGCCGGCAAAGCAGAGCAGATCGGCTTTTACGAGACCGTGCTCGGCGATCCTGCGGCCCTGTTCGAGCGGCTCGCCGCCTACCGGCGGGCGACCGTGGGGGATCTGCTGCGCGTGGCGCGGCGCTACCTGGTGAGCTCGGCGCGCACGGTGATCCACGTGATCCCGGACGGGACGAGCGACGAGGACGACGAGGACGGGACGGACGCGGAGAGCGAGGAGGCATCGTGAGCCAGAGCGTGAAGAGCGGCCTCGCCTGGGGCGCCGAGGGGCAGGGCAGGGGAGCGGCGGGCGGTCGCGTGGCGCCCCGCGACGGCGCGGTGCTCGTGGAGACGAGCCACGCGCTCCCCATCGTCAGCATCGTGGTCGCGTTCCGCTCCGGCTCGGCGCTCGATCCGGCCGGGCGCGAGGGGCTCGCGCGCATCACGGCGCGCATGCTCCGCCGCGGCGCGGAGGGCTACAGCGCGAACGAGATCGAGGAGACGATCGACGCGCTCGGCGGGGAGTTCGGCACCGACGTGGCGACGAGCGCGACGACGGTGCATTTCGAGGTGATCAAGCGCTCGCTCGATCGGCTCGTCGAGCTCGGGGCAACGCTCCTCGCGCGCCCGACGTTCTCGCCGCCGGAGCTCGCGCGGCTCCTGCGCGAGGCCGAGGCCGAGCTCATCGAGGCGCGCGACAGCGATCGCTCGCTCTGCAGCCGCGCCTTCCGGCGGACCCTGTTCGCCGGGCACCCCTACGGCCGCCGCATCGCGGGCACCATCCCGACGCTCCGGGAGATCACGCGCGACGACGTCGCCGCGTTCTATGCGCGGCACTACACCCGGCGCAACGCGATCGTCGCCATCTCGGGCGACATCGAGCCCGGCGAGGCGCACGGGGTCGCCGAGCGCCTCCTGTCCGGCCTGCCCGAGGGCGAGGCGATCCCCGATCCGGTGGCGGATCCCGGGGCGAGGCCGGGGCGTTGCCTCGTGTTCGTCGACAAACCCGAGCGGACGCAGACGCAGATGGTCATCGGCGGGCTCGGCACCGACGCCCACGACCCCGATCACATGGCGCTCCTGGTCGCGAACACCGCCTTCGGAGGCACCTTCTCGTCGCGGCTGATGCAGGAGGTACGCGCGAAGCGTGGCTGGTCCTACGGCGCCTCGTCGCGCGCGGGCTTCGATCGGCACCGCGACGCGTTCACCATGTGGACCGCGCCCGCGGCGCAGGACGCCGCCGCCTGTCTCTCCCTGCAGCTCGGGCTGCTCGAGGCGCTGCGGCGCGATGGGATCACCGAGGACGAGCTCACGTTCGTGAAGCGCTACCTCGTCCGCTCTCACGCGTTCGAGATCGACACCGCGAGGAAGCGCGTGCACCAGAAGCTCGACGAGCTCCTGTACGATCTGCCGGAGGGGTACCACGAGACCTACCTGAAGCGGATCGAGGACGTCACGCTCGAGGAGGCGAACGCCGCCGTGCGGCGCCGGATCTCCGAGGACGATCTCGTGATCGGCGTCGTCGGCACGCACGAGGAGATCGGCGAGGCGATCGCCGCGGCCGTCCCGAGGCTGGCCGAGGTGAAGGTCGAGCCGTACGATCTCGAGTAGCCGGCGCCGCGCCGAGGGCGATCACGTCGCTGCGCGCAGGCCGCGAGATCCGGGCGCGCGCCGTCTCGGGCGATCTCGCCCCGCGGCGGCGAGGCCTCGGCGCTGGTGACGCCGGCGGCCTGTCCGAGCGGCGTCGGACGACCGGGCGCGCGATCGGAACCGCCCGTCGGCCGCTGGCATCCAAGGCGCTGCTCCTTCGCGAGATCGTGGCAGGGCTCGCGGCCCGCTCCGGGATCACCGGCGCCTCCGGCCGCGATCGCTCAGCGCGCGCCGCGCGGTGCCTGCCACGGCGCGCCTTGCGCCGGCTCGCGAGGGCGAACGAGGGGAGCTCGCGATGAAGGCACGAACCATCCACGCGCCGGTCCTTGCGGCGGTGACCGCGCTGTCCGGGCCCGCTGCCGCGGCGGTCCCCGTCACGATCACCCACCAGGGTCGCCTCTTCGATTCGGTGGGCCAGCCCATCGACGACACGCTCGACGTGGTGTTCGCGTTCTACGACGCGCCCGACGCGCCCGTGCCCGTCTGGAGCGAGCTCCACACCATCACGTTCGACCAGGGTTATTTCTCTGTCGACCTCGGCGAGCTCGCGCCCGTCGACAAGCCGGTCTTCGACGGCGCGGCGCGCTACCTGGGGATCACCGTGGGGGACGACCCCGAGATGGTGCCCCGCGCCAAGATCGCGAGCGTTCCGTATGCGCTCCAGGCCAGCAACGTCGCGGGGGACATCACGCCGAACTCGATCTCCATCGGCGGTCGCCTCGTCATCGACAGCAGCGGCGTGTGGGTCGGCGATCCGATCGGCCTGCAGGGCGCGCCGGGGCCCGCGGGCCCTCCCGGCGCGGCCGGACCGGCCGGGCCGAGCGGTCCGGCCGGGCCGCCTGGCGCTGCCGGGCCCCCGGGGGCGCCGGGGGCGGAGGGGCCGCAGGGGCCTCCTGGTGTCCTCTCGAGCACCTACGTTTCCGGCGCGGGTGCCGCCCCTCAGAAATCGCTGCAGTTCCTGGCTGCGCCCGCGACCGTGAGCGTGACCGCCTCGGGGCAGCGCGTCGTCGTCGTCTCCAACAAGGCGCTCGGCGCCGCGTCGACCCCGGCGGACCAGCTCCACCTCTGGATCTGCTCTCAGCAGCTCTCGCCTCTCGGGGAGCTCAGCCCAGAAGGGACGGGCGTCTATGCGGTCCAGGTCCCGGCGCACACCCGCGTCACCATGGGGCTGAGCGCAGCGCTGTCGCCGCCCCCGGGCCAGTACAACGTCGGCCTCTGCGGGAAGTCCGATAGCCCCTTCTGGACCAACAACGACTATTCGTACACCTCCGCTGTCGTCTCGATGCAGTAAGGTCGGGCTTGGCGGCCCACCTCGCGCGCCGCGAGGCGCGCGGCGCCCGCCCTCCGATCGCCACCATGCAGAAGGAGCTGATGACCCCCGCGGCGATCCTGCTCGGCAGCCTCTTCATCGCAGCAGGGCTCTACCTCGGGCTGCAGCGTCCGCCGCCGCCACCTGCGCCTCCGTCGGCCAGCGTGGAGGCCTCGACAGCACGCGCGGGCGCGCTGCCTGCGAGCGCGGGCGCGCCCGCCCCTCCGCTGCATGTGCCTCACCCCGCGTCGGCAGAGGCCTCGCCTCTGACGAGCGATCTCTACAAGCGTGTCGAGGGGGATGCCGCCAGGGAGCTCGAAGCGCGCCGGTCGCTCTTCGTGAAGCAGTGCTGGGAGCCCTCGCTCAAGAAGAACCCGGCTCCAGCGCGCGCCAGGTACATCTTCAACATGACCTTCGATGCGTCCGGGGACGAGATCGCCCGTGGCATCAGCGAAGTGCGAGGGATGGATCGCCCCGACGCGGCGCAATGCCTCCGGATGATGCCGCTCGGGCTCGTCGTGTCGCCGCCCGGAACGCGCGTCTCCGTCGAGGTCGAGATGACCCTGCCGTGAGCGCGCCGTGGCTGTGAGCGCGCCCTCACCGCGGCGGCCGCGCTGCAGCGATGCCTCTCCGTCGTTTGGTCCGCGATGGGCGGTGGGCTAAGGTCACGCCGTGGCTTGGCTTGCTGAGCTCGCCCTGTACCTCTGCCGCGCGCTGCACCTCGTGGTCCTGGCGATCGCGCCCACGTGGCTCTCGCCTGAGCCGCTCCCGGCCGGCGCGCTCGCCCTCTCGGGATCGCTCTCGGCGGCCGCGCTCGCCGCGGCGCTCGGCCTGTCGGCGTGGTTCGCCGCGCGGCTCGATACACGGCTCGCCAGGAACGGCGCGGCGCTGCTGTGGATCGCGCTCGCCGCGGCGCTCGCGGCCACGCTCTACTACCGCGGGCCTCGCGCGCCGCTCGCGCAGGGGGTCGTGTTCGTCGCCGTTCCCCTGTGGGCGGCGCTCGCGACCCTCGCCGCCGCCGCCGCGGAGCGCTGGCTCGGATCGAGCTTCAAGCACCGGCGCATGGGGGCCGCGATCGTCGTGATCGGCCTCGGCGTCGTCCAGCTGAACGGGGCAGCGCCCCTGCTCGGATCGCGCGAGAGGATGTGGTGGGCAGCGCTGCGCCGCGACGGCGCACACCTGCGCGCGATCGACGAGCTCACGAGGCCGCTCCGCGAGCGGCGCAAGCTCGACGAGCTCGACGGCGTCGCGGCGCGCTGCCTGAGGATGCACCCCGCCGCCGCCGCGCCCGCCGCGCCGGCCACGTGCGCCTGCCTCGCGCTGCGCGCCGAGGCGAGGCTGCACGCCCGCAACGCTGGCGCCGCCCTCCGCGACGCGGAGTCCGCGCGCGAGCGGTGCCCGGAGCAGAGCGGCACGCGCGCGGTCCTGGCCGAGGCGCTCGCCGTCGCCGGCCGCCCCGAGCGTGCCGAGGCCGAGGCGCGGGCCGCGCTGGAGGAGGGCGGCGACCCGTCGCGGCTCCGCTATGCGCTCGCGTTCGCGCTCGAGCGCGCGGGTCGCCTGGCCGAGGCCAGGGCCGAGGCGGATCGCGCGATCGACGCTGGCGCCGGCCGGAAGGCGCAGCTCCTCGCGGGAGCGCTCGCGATCCTGGCCGGAGATCTCGACGGGGCGAAGGCGCGCCTCACGCCCCTCGCCGAGCAGGATCCCTCGGACGCCGAGGTGCTCTACAACCTCGCGCTCATCGCCGACAAGCGCGGCGACTACAACGGCGCACGTCAAGGCTACCTCGCCGCCCTGAAGGCCGAGCCCAGGAGCGCCGATGCGCGCTACAACGTCGCGCTCCTGACGTTCCGTGCGGGCATCGCCGAGGAGTCGCGCCACCACGTCCGCAAGTTCCTCGATGCGTTCCCGGACGATCCGCGGGGCAGCCAGCTCGCGCGGACGACGGGCACGCCGCTCGACAAGACGTTCACGACCGACAAGGCCGACGGCGCGGCACTTCCTCGCCGGCCCGCCGAGCGGCGGCCTCTGCAGGAGCCCGCCGCCGCGAGCTCGGGTTCTCGTTAGCTTCCGCCGCGAAGCGTCGTAACCGACGCGACCGACGCGAACGACGCAAACAACGCACACGGCGCACACGGTGCCAACGCAAGGCGCGGGGGATGGCGGCGCTTCTGCGCCATTTCGCGCTGTCGGTCCCAGTTCACTTTTGCATGCCGCGAACGTGACCCTGGACGACGACCTGTGTTATTCCAGAAGGTCTGGGAGGCTGCGTGACACCCGCCGCGGGGAACACCGTTGCCGATCGCTTTCGCCTGGTGCGTCCGCTCAGGCAGGGCGGGATGGGCTCGGTGTGGCTCGCCCAGCACCTCGGCCTCGACATCCCGTGCGCGATCAAGTTCATGAACGCGCAGGGCGTCTCCAAGGAGGTGCGGCACCGGTTCGAGCGTGAGGCGAAGGTCGCCGCGCAGATCCGCAGCCCGCACGTCGTGCAGATCCTCGACCACGGCGTCTGGCAGGGGACGCCGTACATCGCGATGGAGTACCTCGAGGGGGAGGACCTCGACACCCGCATCCAGCGCGTGGGGCGGCTCGACCCGCACGACACCATGGCGATCACGGCGCAGGTGGCGCGCGCCCTCACCAAGGCTCATGCGAGCGGCCTGGTCCATCGCGATCTCAAGCCGGCCAACATCTTCCTCGTCCGGGACGACGACAGGGAGATCGCCAAGGTGCTCGATTTCGGCATCGCGAAGGACAGCACGCCGCAGGTCACCTCCACCACGAAGACCGGCTCGCTGCTCGGGACGCCTGCGTACATGAGCCCGGAGCAGGCGCAAGGCACCAAGAGCCTCGATCACCGCTCGGATCTCTGGTCGCTCGCCGTCGTCGTGTTCGAGTGCCTCACCGGCAAGCTCCCGTTCAACAGCGAGGCGTTCGGCGATCTGCTCCTCAAGATCATGGTCAAGCCGCTGCCCGTGCCGTCGCAGTTCGCCCCCGTGCCGCCTGGCTTCGACGCCTGGTGGGCCCGCGCGGCGTCGCGCGAGCCGGACGCGCGGTTCCAGAGCGCGAAGGAGTTCTGCGACGCGCTCGCGCTCGCGCTCGACATCGCGAGCGAGAGCTTCGAGCCCAGGACGAGCATCGTCGGCCCGTTCCGCGTGTCCGGCGAGCGCATCTCGGTGGAGCTCGGGTTCGCGCCACGATCGAGGGAGAGCGCGGCGCTCCCCGACGCGGGGCCCGACAGCGCGGCGCCTTCGTTCGGCGACGCGGTCACGCTGATCGCCTCGGCGGACGGCGAGGCCGCGCGGACCTCGGCTGGGCCCGGCGCGACGGTGGCCTCGCCAGGAGCAGCGGTGGGCGCGTCCGCGATGTCCGGCCGCCAGATGCGGTCGCAGACCACCAGCGCGCTGGTCTCGGTGGTATCGCCCCCAGGCCGGCGGCCTGCCGTCGGACGCGCGCTCGCCGCCACGGCGGCCGGAGCGGTCGTCCTCGTGGCCGTCGCGTTCTTCGTCCTGCGCGGCGGGAGCCCTGACGCGACGGGGCAGCCGCTCGCGCAGCCGGCTCCCGCGGCTTCGGTGTCCGATGCGCCGCGAGGGCCCGACGTCGTGGCGCCGGCCACCGCGTCCGCGCAGGCGCCGGAGCCGCCCCCCTCTGTGGCTTCGACAGCTGTGGCCTCTGCCACGGCGCCCGCGGCGTCTGCGCCGGCATCTCCGGTCTCGGCCACGCCGGCGAGCGGCCCGCGTGTGCCATCGGCTCAGCCCGCTCAGGCGAAGCCGCGTTCCCCCGCGCCGCCGGGGAGCGCCCGCCGCAAGCCGAAGCCGACGGATTTCGGCATCTGACGTTCACCTGCAGCACTTCGCACGGACCTCCTTCGTATGGCTCGTCGACTAGGGATCGCTTCCTTGCTGCTCGCCCTGACCTTCACGCCCGCCGCGCTGGCTCAGGTCTCGGACGCTGATCGCGCGACCGCGCGCTCGCTCGCCGTGGAAGGGCAGGAGGCCCTCGAGCGAAAGGACTTCGCGGCCGCGCTCGATCGGTTCAGCCGCGCCGACGCCATCATCCACGCGCCGACCCTGCTGCTCGGCGTGGCCCGAGCCCAGGTCGGCGTGGGCCAGTGGATCGCGGCCCAGGAGTCGTACAGCCGCATCCTCCGCGAGGGGGTGCCGGAGAAGGCGCCCGAGCAGTTCTTCGAGGCGATCGCGGCCGCTCAACGCGAGCTCGACGCGCTCGCGCCCCGGATCCCGCAGGTGCTCATCTCGGTGAGCGGGCCGGACACCGCCGCCGTCACGATCGACGACGCGCCGGTGCCGCGCGCCGCGCTCGGGGTCCGGAGGCCGGTCGATCCAGGCGACCACGTCGTCCGGGCATCGGCCGCGGGGTTCGCTCCGATCGAGGTGAAGGTGACGCTCGCCGAGGGCGCCAGCGAGACCGTCGCGCTCCAGCTCAAGCCGGTGGCGCCGCCGCCTGCGGTCAAGCCGCGTCCACCGGCGGCGCCGCTGCCAGACCAGGGCGCTCCTGCTCCCGGTTCCGGCGCCAGCAGCCGCACGGTGCTGGCGATCGCCGCGCTCGGGCTCGGCGGCGCCGGGCTCGCGGCCGGCGCCGTCGGCGGCGTGCTCGCGCTCGGCAAGCACGGCGATCTCTCGGAGCGCTGCCCCGGCGGCCGGTGCGACCCGTCGCTCAAGGGCGAGATCGACAGCTACCACGCGATGGGCACCCTCTCGACGATCGGGTTCGCGATCGGCGCGGCGGGCGTCGGCGCGGGGGCGTTTTTGCTGCTCACAGCGCCGAGATCGCCGCAGCGCGCCGGGATATCGATCACGCCCGTGATCGGGCTCGGCTCCGCGGGAGCGAAGGGGAGCTTCTGATGCGCCAGGCGTTCGGAATCGGCTCGATGGTCTGCGTTGCCCTCATGACCGCCGCGGCATGCACCAGCGTGCTCGGGGACTTCACGGTGAGCGAAGCCGGCGCGAGCTCGGCCGGTGGATCCGATGCGTGCGCGACCGGCACGGCGGACTGCGACGGCAACCCCGACGACTGCGAGGTGAACCTGCTCGACGACCCCCAGAACTGCGGCGCTTGCGGCGCGGTGTGCCTGGACGGCGGGACATGCCGCGCGACCGGCTGCAGCGGGGTCACGGAGATCGCGCGCGGGTTTCCCAGCATCGAGGCTCCGAACGCGAACCTCCTCACCGTCTACCAGCGCGAGGTCTACTGGACCGCCGGCGAAGGCACGGACGGCAGCGTGCAAAAAGTGTCGATCGCCGGCGGAGCCGTCACGACGCTCGCCGTCGGCCAGAACGCTCCGTACGGGATCTCCGTCAACAAGCACGGCGTCTTCTGGTCCAACCTCAACGACAAGGACGTCTTGATGGTGGACCGCGACGGAGCACGCGCGCCAGAGGTCCTCTTCAACTCGGATTTCGCGACCCTCGGCGTGGCTGCGGACGACAATGCGGTGTTCTGGGCGCAGCGCGCGGCTGGCATCGGCACGCCGGGCGACGGGAGCCTCATCGGCCAGATCACGATGCCCGACGCGGAGGTGGACGAACGGTTCCACGAGGACAACAACGTGTCGCCGCACCTCATCGCGATCGACCCGGAGCACGTGTACTGGGTCGATCGGAGCCTGCGCGGCTCGGTGAACCGGACGCACCGTGTGACCGGCGAGACGCGGCGATTGGCCCAGGAGCAGCCGTTTCCGTACGCGATCGCCGTGGACGACGACCATGTCTACTGGACCAACAGCCCGCGCGGGGATCACGCCAGCGAGCTGTCTGCCGTGATGAGGGCGCCAAAGGACGGTTCGGAGGACGCGGAGGCTGTCTGGACGGCCATCGAGGACGATGACGTGGCGCATGCGTCCCCCGACTGCATCGCCGTGGATGGGCTCGATGGGTTCGTCTACTGGACCGATCAGGGATCGCCCCGCGTGATGCGGAAGCACAAGGACGGCACCGGCAGGGCTCGGCCGCTGTACGAGGGCGGCACCCCGCGCGGGATCGCGCTCGCCGGCGGGTTCGTGTACTGGGCCGACGAGGGCAGCGGCACGATACGCAAGCTCCCCCGCTGAGGGGCGGCCCGCATGCGTCCCGCGGCGTCACGCCGCCGCTCAGCGCGGGGCCGCGCGCGCCCGCTCAGCCCGCGGCGTCGCGCACCCGATCGACGTCGACGCCCAGCCGGCCTGACGTGTCGTCGGCGGCCGAGACGACGCGCGCGCCCTGGATGATGTCGCGCGCCATGAGCTGCGTGGAGAGGATCGCGCAGAACGCCATGTCGTCGGTGTTGCTCATCGACTTGCCGCCGGTCTTGCGGCACTTCGCGACGAGCGCCGCGACGGGCTGCGCCTGCCAGATGCCGGCGTCCTTGATGGCGTCCGGCGACAGGCACGCCTCGACATAGTCCGGCGTCCCGCTCCCGAAGAACGGCTGCACCACGGGCGCGCGGTACGGCTGCTTCTTCCGCTCGAGGACGCCGGGCGGCAGGAGATCGCCCATCGCGCGCTTCAGCACGTGCTTCTCGTCGAGGGTGCGGAGCTTGAGCGCGTCCGGCAGCGCGTCCGCCACGTCCATCACGTTGGGATCGAGGAACGGGAAGCGCCCCTCGACCGAGTTCGCCATCATCATGCGCTCGCCCTGGGAGGAGAGCAGGTAGCCGGAGAGCAGCGTCGTGATCTCCAGGTACTGCGCGCGCGCGAGCGGCGTCCAGCGCATGAAGTCGCGCGGCAGCTGCTCCCTCAGGCGATCGGCCGCGGCGGTGTCGCCGATGCCCTCGCGCATCGCGGGATCGAGCATCAGCTTGATGCGGCTCGTGGCGTCCCAGCGCGGGCGGTGGGAGTAGAACGGGTCGTCCGTCTGCGCGAGGTTCCGCCCGAAGAAGGCCTTGGCCATCTCGACCTGCGCGACCGGCGACCGCTGCAGGTAGGGGTAGAGCCGGAGGAGGAGCTGCGGCCTGAGCTTGCTGTCCGGGTGGCGCGCCCAGAAGCGGCGCACCCGGTCCTCGCGGAAGATGTCGTAGCCGGCGAAGAACTCGTCGGCGCCCTCGCCCGTCAGCACCACGCGGTAGCCGCTCTGCCGGACGAGGCGCGCCAGGATGAACAGCGGCGCCGGGGCGGTGCGCAGGAGCGGGGCCTCGGCGTGGTAGACGACCTCCGGGAAGACGCCGGCGATGTCGGCGTCACCGCACTGGATCGACGCGTGCGACGTGCCGAGGTGCGCCACGGCGGCGCGCTGGTACTCGGCCTCGTCGAACTCGCGCTCGGCGAACTCGACCGAGAACGTGCGCAGCGGCACCTCGCGGTTCGAGGCGATGAGCGCCGCGACGATCGTGGAGTCGAGCCCGCCGCTCAGGTAGCTGCCGACGGGGACGTCGGCGCGCAGGCGGATCGTCGAGCCGCCGCGGACCGCCTCGCGCACGCCGGACACGAGCCCCGCCTCGTCGCCGCCGGGCGCGCGCCCGACGGGGAACTCGGGGCGGAAGCGGACCGAGACGCGCGGCGCCACGTCGCGATCGAGGTCGAGCGTCGCCACCGCGCCCGGCGGGATCTGCTGGATGCCCTCGTACGGCGTGAGCGGGGCGATCGGCGCCCAGAACGTCAGCGCCTCGTCGAGGCCCTCGCGGGAGATCGCGCGGGGGATGGTGGGGTCCTGGAAGAGCGACTTCACCTCGCTGGCGAACCGGAGGACGCCGCGGTGGACCGTCCAGAAGAGCGGGTTGATGCCGACGCGGTCGCGCGAGAAGAACGCGCGCCTCCGCTGGACGTCCCAGATGACGAACGCCCACTGGCCGTTCAGCCGATCGACCATGGCCTCGCCGTACTCGGCGTAGGCGTGGATCAGCGCCTCGGTGTCGCTCTTGGTCCGGAAGTGATGGCCCTTCGCCGTGAGCTCCTCACGGAGCTCGATGTAGTTGAAGATCTCGCCGTTGAAGCAGACCCAGAGCGTCTCCTCGGCGTTGGCCATCGGCTGCCAGCCGCCGTCGAGGTCGATGATCGACAGGCGCGAGTGGGCCAGCGCGACGTGACGATCGCGGTAGATGCCGAAGCCGTCAGGGCCGCGGTGGCGGAGCGCCCGCGCCATCTTGAGGGCCAGCTCGCGGTCGGGGTTCGGCGCGTCGGTGCGTAGGTTGATGAGGCCGGCGATACCGCACATATCAGGTGAGCTCGCTCTTCTTGACTTTGCCGCTCGCCGTCTTGGGGAGCGAATCCATGAACTCGACGAACTTGGGCACGGCGACCTCGTCGAGCTCGGACCGCACCTTCTTGCGGACGTCGTCGGCGGTCACCGCGGCGTCGGGGGCCTTCACCACGGCGGCCTTCACCGCGACCCCGAGCACCTGATCCGGCACGCCGACGACCGCCGCCTCGACGACGCCCGGGACCTTGCAGATCACCGACTCGACCTCGAGGGGGCTCACCTTCTCGCCGCGGGTCTTGATGATGTCGTCCTTGCGCGCGACGAAGTAGAGGTACCGGTCCTCGTCCATCTTGAAGAGGTCGCCGGTGTGGAGCACGACCTCCCCCGGGAGGGGCCCCGGCCGGAGCGCGCGCGCGGTCGCGTCGGGGTTCCTCCAGTAGCCGCGCATCACGTTCGGCCCGCGCACGACGAGCTCGCCCACCTCGCCCGGCTCCGCGTGCGTGCCGTCCTCTCGCTCGATCCAGAGCTCCTCGTTCGGCATCGCGATGCCCACGGACGACGGCCGCTCGAGCGCCAGGGAGGGCGGCAGGTAGCAGACGCGCGTGCACTCGGTCTGGCCGTACATCGCGAAGAACGAGACGTTGGGCAGGAGCTCGCGGAGGCGCAGGAGCTGCGGCGCCGGGAGCCCGTACGCGGCGTTCGTCATGTACCGGAGCGCCGAGAGATCGGCCTTCGCGAAGTTCTTGAGCGAGAGCATCGACGCGAAGATCGTCGGCACGCCCGCGAAACCGGTCGCCCGCTCCTCGGCCATCCGCTGGACGATGGGCCACGGCATGGAGAAGCCCTTCTCGAGCACGACGGTCCCGCCGAACGCGTGGGTCACGAGCAGCTGGAAGAGCCCGTAGGTGTGCGACAGCGGCAGCACGCAGAGGATCACGTCGTCCGCCGTGTGCTCGAGGTACGCGCCGATGGCCGCGGTGCTGTTGCGGAGGTTCTGGTGCGTCAGCATGACCCCCTTCGACTCGCCCGTGCTGCCGCTCGTCCAGCAGAGCGTCGCCAGATCGAGCTCGATCGCGCGGCGCGCAGGGGGCTCGCCGGGCGCGCCGGCCAGGGCCTCCTGGAAGTCGCGCCCGTCGGGCGGGGGCCCGGCCGCGGCCGGGGGGGCGGCGCCGCTCAGGAACGTCGCCGCTGGCCTGGCGCCGGGCGGGAGCTCGGCCACGGCGGCGAGGCTCTCGCGCATGCCGCGCGCCGCCACGAGCACGCGGGGGCCCGCGAGCTCCATCACCTGGCCGAGGCGCCGCGGTCGCATCGCGGTGCCGAGCAGCGACGGCACGCCGTCGGCCCGGAGCGCTCCGTAGTAAGCGACGACCGCGTCCACGCCGTTGTCGAGCGCGACCATGACGCGATCGCCGCGCTGCACGCCCGCCTCGCGGAACAGGGCGGCGCAGCGATCGGCCAGCGCGTCCAGCTCCCGGTACGTGATCCGCCGTCCCTCGCAGACCAGCGCGACGTGGTCGGGGCGAGAGGCGGCGAACGATCGCAGCGCGGAATCGATGAGGAAGCGATCCGAGCGCGGATCGCGACGAGCGGTGTGCTGCGTGCTCATGCGCCCCCCGGGGTTCGGGCTAGTTGCTGCTCTTCTTCCCGCTCACGTAGGTGACGAGCCTGGCGATCGAGCCGAAATTCTCCGGCACCATCTCCTCGTCGGCGACCTGGATGCCGAGATCCTGCTCGAGGAACTGAACGATCTCGAGGACGGCGGTCGAGTCCAGGATCCCTTGATCGAGCAAAGCGACCTCGGACCCGAGATCGGCGGTAGCGCCCCGGTATCCGAACGAGGTGACCAGGAAGTTGCGAATCGTCGATTCGATGCTGGAAGTGCTCATGGAGGTAGTCTCCACGTCTATCACCCCCCCGGCTTTCCTGTCGAGAACACTCCGCGGAGCGACGGCCAGCGCGCGGATCGCGGAAGGACGCGGTCGCGGTTCATCGTTCACGCACGCGTTCACGCACGCGTTCACTAACGCGTCCGCGCTCGTTCGCGTGCGGTGGTCCCGGTGCCGTCCGCGTCCGAAAGCCGCCGCCAGGGCGCGCCGCGGAGGTGAGATTGGCGACTGACGATCTCGCCGCGAGCCCGCCCGCCTCCGTCGTCAACGTGAGTGAATGTCAGCGAGGTTCCGCGCTGTTTCCGGCGGGTTTCACGACCGGGGAACGGCGTCCCAAGCGGAGAATGCCGTTGACAGCGGCGAGCGCGGTCCGACGGCGCGGCTCGTCAGGCGTGGCCCTGATCGCGGACGAGCAGCGGCTGCGCGTGGAGGTACTGCGCTACCCGGCGCTTCGCTTCGATGTCCTTGAACACGCGCTCGACCTGCTGCGGCGTGATGCCGACGGCCGACGCCGCGTCCGCGGCCGGAACGTTGTTGTTGTAGGCGTACAGGCAGAGGTCCATCTTGTCGTAGGGGAGCGCGAAGTAGAACTCGTCCTGCCCCTGCGGCATCGAGAACGTGTCCGTCGTCGGCGCGCGCCTGCGGATGTCGGCAGGGACGCCGATGTACTCGGCGAGCGCGTAGACCTGGCTCTTGTACAGGTGCGCGATCGGCTTGAAATCCGCGGCGCCGTCGCCTTGCTTGACGAAGAAGCCCTGATCGTACTCGAGCAGGTTCGGCGTGCCGGCGACGGCGTAATTGAGCCTGTCCGCGTGGTAGTACTCCATCATCTTGCGGATGCGCTGCTTGAAGTTCGTCGCGGCGACGAGCTGCAGGTACGCGTTCAGGGGCATCCGCTTCACGCGCGGCTCCTCGCCGGGCGGCTGCGCCGTCAGCTGCGAGACGTTCAGCCTGTCGCTCTCGAGGATCGAGGGGAGCGTGATCTTGAACTTCCAGCTCTCGTTGTAGTCCGGGTAGACCATCCGGATCGCCTCGTCCTGCCGCTCGTAGCAGCGGAGGCCGGTCAAGGCGGGCTTGATGTTCTCGATGACCGCCTCGATGCCGAGCCCCTCGGCGAGCAGCTTTCCGAGGCGGAGCGCGTCATCGGAGGTGTCGCGTTCGGGCATGAAGATGCCCAGCACCTTGTCCTTGCCGAGCGCGCGGACGCACAGCGTCGAGACGACGGAGCTGTCGATCCCGCCCGAGATCCCGACCACGGCCCCGCGCCGCCGCAGCGTACCGAACACCTGATCCCGGATGGCCTGCTCGATCTCTTGCGCTACCGCCGGGGCATCGATCCTGAGGACGTCTCGCGAAAACATGGTTGGCTCCACCCTTTCAAAAAGATGGACCAGACTATTAAAACGGGGCGCGACAGGGAACCCTGTTCGCTGCCAGCGGGCGTATGCCAGGGGGAGCCGCGCGCGGGGGCCGCGTCTTTCATGATTCCGTGGGTGTCATGGGCCAGGGCGTCCGTCTGCCCCGGCTGCGCCGCCGCGCCCGGAGGGCCGGGGCGATCGTCAGGGCGCGGGGCGTGGCTCGCCCGTCGCGGAGAACTCGTTGGCCTCCGCGGCCAGGATCCAGAGCACGGCCATCCTGACCGCGACGCCGGCCTCGACCTGGTCGAGGATCACGCTCTGCGCGCCGTCCGCGACGCGCGGATCGATCTCCACGCCGCGGTTCATCGGCCCCGGGTGCATCACGATCGCGTCCGGCTTGGCGAGCGCGAGCCGGGCCGGGTTCAGCCCGAACGTGCGGCTGTACTCGCGCGTGCTGGGCAGGAAGCTGCCGCTCAGCCGCTCGCGCTGCACGCGCAGCATCATCACCACGTCGGCCCCTTCGAGGGCAGGCTCGATCCGATCGTAGACCGTCGCGCCGAGCGACTCGCCCGCGATCGGCAGGAGCGTGCGCGGGCCGGCGAAGCGGACCCGCGCGCCCATCGTCGTGAGCAGGTGCGCGTTCGAGCGGGCTACGCGGCTGTGGACGATGTCGCCGCAGATGGCGACCTCCAGCCCTTCGAGTCGGCCCTTGGCGCGCCGGATCGTGAACGCGTCGAGCAGCGCCTGCGTCGGGTGCTCGTGCGTGCCGTCCCCCGCGTTGACGACCGCGGCGCGCGTGTGCGCGGCGACGTGGTGCGGCGCGCCCGACGCGGCGTGCCGGATGACCAGCACGTCCGGCTGCATCGCCTGGAGGTTCTGCACCGTGTCGAGCAGCGATTCCCCCTTGACCGCGCTCGAGGTGGAGACGCTGATGTTGATGACGTCGGCGCTGAGCCGCTTTCCCGCGAGCTCGAACGACGTCCGCGTGCGCGTCGACGGCTCGTAGAAGAGGTTCACGACCGTCTTGCCGCGGAGCGTGGGCACCTTGCGCACGCTCCGCCGGGAGACGTCGAAGAGCGACTCGGCGGCGTCCAGGAGGGCCACGATCTCGGGACGCGAGAGACCCTCGATGCCGAGCAGGTGTCGGTGCGGGTAGATCCTCCTCATGCGCTGGCTTACGTTCCTTCCGGTGGCGGGGGGGGCTCCGAGAGCTTTGTGCCGGCGGCGGTGACGAGAGCCCAGAGCTCGCCCGCGCGCTCCACGACGTCGATGCGCTGCCCGGGGGCGAGCTCGACCGCGCGGACGATGTAATCGGGGTGAATCGGCAACTCCCTGCCGCCGCGATCGACGAGCGCGACGAGCTCGATCCGCTGCGGTCGCCCGTAGTCGAGCACCGCGTCGAGCGCCGCGCGGATGGTGCGACCGGTGTAGATGACGTCGTCGATCAGCACGATGCGCCGGCCGTCGACGGGGAAGGAGATGTGACTGGGGCCGATGCGCGGGTTCGGCAGGGCGGTCGCGGCGTCGTCGCGGTAGAGCGTGATGTCGACGGCGCCGACCGGCGGCGCGTGCCCCTCGATCTCGAGGAGCAGCGCGGCCAGCCGCTTGGCCAGCGGCTCACCGCCCCGCCGGATCCCGATGAGCGCCAGATCTTCCACGCCGCGGCCGCGCTCGGCGATCTGGAGCGCGATGCGCCGCAGGCCGCGCCCGATGGCGGCCGGGTCGAGCAGAGCTTCCATGGCGCGGCGAGGGCTAGCACGGCGAGCGCCCTGCACCCAAGGCCCGCGTGCGCCGCCCGCCGGATCGCCCGCGCGCCCGAGGGCGCGCACCCCCTTCGGCTGTGCTGAGGAGGAGGAGCGCCCTCGGCGCGGCGTCACGGCAGCGGCGCGGAGGCGCCTGCGGCCTCAGTCGGGCTGGTGCAGGACCCGCTGGGTGCGCTCGACGAAGTAGAACCGCTCGAAGCCCGCGCGCTGGAACGTGAGCGCGCCGAACCCGTTGACGGCGATCGCGGCCGCGCCGAGGGCATAGAACGGCACGCCGAAGCGGCGGCCGGAGACGGCGATCATCGCGAAGAGAAACGGGGCGAAATCGTTGGAGAAGCGGTAGCCGAACTGGAGCCAGCCGGTGTTCTGGTAGAGGAGGCTCGGCAGCGCGACCGCGGTCGCCGCGGCGGCGAGCGCCCAGAACGGGGGCGGCGTGCGTCGGGGCCAGAGGGCCCACGCGTAGATCGGCGTGGTCACCCAGAGCGCGAGCCCGTGAGCGTTGATCTGGAAGGGGGCGCCCTGCACGTGGGTGTACGGCAGGCCGGTGAGCACCACCGCGAGGTTGCGCGGCAGGTAGTGGTACGAGAAGAGCCCCCATTTCTCGATCCGCGCGCGCCACGCGATGTGCAGGTACCGGTGGCCGAACTCGGCCGCGTCGCCGAAGCGCGCGTGGTTGTGCCAGAGCAGCGCCGAGAGCACGAGCGCCGCCGGCGCGGCGAACAGGGCGAGCCGGCGCAGGAGGGCGCGCGGGTCCGAGCGGTCCACGCGGAGCGCCTCGAACAAGAACAGCGGCAGGGCGAAGCCGAGCGGCGTGCGGGTCGCGAAGCCGAGGCCCAGGGCGAGGCCCGCCGCGAGCGGGTGGGCGGCTTCGAGCGCGCAGTAGAGATAGACGCACGCCAGCGCGACGCCGACGACGTGCGCCGCGAACCACACCGTCCCTTGCACCGCGCTGAACCAGTAGACGCTCCCGAGCGCGAAGAGCAGCGAGAGCGCGACGTTCTCGGCCTGCGTGCGGCGGCTGCGGCGCGAGGCCGAGAGCTTCTCCAGCGCGAGGAAGAGGACAGCGGGCCCGACGCCGGCGAAGGCCAGGAAGAACTGCCCGTCGCGCACGCGCTCTGCGCTGCCGGCGAGCTTGACGAGCGGCGCGATGAGGACCGCGGGGAAGGGGGGAAAGCTGACGTAGGTGCGGTCGCCGAACACGGCGAAGTCATTGCCGCCCGCGTGCGCCGGCGGCGGTCCGCCGAGATCGAGGCGGCCGTGGAGCCACGCCTCCGCGAGCAGCGCGTAGTGGTTGTAGGGCGTGTGGGCCGCGAAGATCTCGCGGGAGGAGCTCGCGGCGTACACGAGCGTCACGAGCGCGTAGAGGGCGATCGCGACCGCCGCGCGGCGGCCTGCGCGGCGCGCGTCCCCTGAAGGTTCCGGCCGCCGATCGGCGGCGCCCGCGGCGCGGGCCTCGGACGTGGCGCTACGGTCCATGCGCGGGCGACGCTACCATGCAGCCTGATGTGACGGCGGCCGCGGGTCGTTCTTGCGAGCCAACGCACCCCGCGCTAAACGCTCCGCTTTCACTGGCCCGGAACCCATGTCCCAGTTTGCCGTCTCTGCCAATGACATCGACATCTCCGGCATTTCGCTGGACATGCCGGTGCCGCTCGACTGGATGAACGCGGCGCTCGCCGACGCCGACGTCACCGGGCGCGCTCCAGGTCACCTCTCGGCCCGCCTCTCGCGGACGGGGAACGAGATCGTCGTGCGCGGCCGCGTCAAGGCGCCCGTCGCCACGCCCTGCGCGCGGTGCCTTGCGCCTGCCGCGCTGGACATCGACGCCGAGCTCTCGCTCCTCTTGCGTCCTGCTCCGAAGGCGGACGGCCATGGCCATGGCCACGGCCACCGGCGGGACGACGCTGCCCGAAACGGCGCGGCGAAGCCTGGGGCCAGCAAGGTCAAGGAGGCCGAGTACGAGTTCACGGCGGACGAGGCCGACGTCGACACGTACGACGGCGAGACGGTCGAGCTCGCTCCGTTCATCCGCGAGGCCATTCTCCTCGAGATGCCGAACTTCCCCTTGTGCTCGGAGGCTTGCCCGGGTATCGGTCCTGCCGCGTCCCGAGAGGACCGCGAAGGCGGCTCCTCGACCCTCGTCCGCGGGGCGGCGGAGGAGGATGAGGCCGCTCCAGGCCTCGACCCGCGGCTCGCGCCGCTCAGCGCGCTCCGAGAGAAGCTTGGACAGAAGCCCAGCGGCTCTGACAGGCGCGCCCAACCTGCATCGACCCCCCCGGCCAAGGCCGGGACACCGAAGAAGAAGACCAAGAAGGAGTAGTTCCGTGGCCGTCCCCAAGAGGAAAACCACCCCCAGCAAGCGCGACATGCGGCGCGCCAACCACGACAAGGTGACCCCCGTCCAGCTCGTCTCTTGCGAGAACTGCGGGGAAGCCCGGCTCCCGCACCGCGCCTGTGGCGCCTGCGGGCACTACAACGGGCGCAAGGCGAAGGCGACCAAGGCGACCGCGGCCTCATGACGGGCGCGGGTGCGCCGGCGCGCGCGAACGCTGCGCCCGCGCACCTGGGCGCGGCGCCGGCTCGCGCGGACGCGCGAGGGGCCATCGCATGAGCTCCCCGCAGCCGAGGAGCCGCATCCTCGGGACGGGCAGCTACGCGCCCGCCCGAGTCGTGCACAACACCGATCTCGAGAAGATCGTCGACACCTCCGACAGCTGGATCAGCGAGCGGACGGGGATTCGTCGACGTCATATCGCTGCCGAGGGAGAGCTCACGAGCGACCTGGCCGCCGCGGCCGGCCGCTCTGCGCTGGACGCCGCCGGGCTCTCTGCGGCTGACCTCGACATGATCATCGTCGGGACGATCAGCGGCGACACCCCGATGCCCTCCTGCGCCGTGTACGTGCAGCAGAAGCTCGGCGCTCAGGAGATCCCCGCGTTCGACATCTCGGCGGCCTGCGCCGGCTTCGTGTACGGCCTCACGATCGCCGATCAGTTCATCGCGAACGGTGTGGCCCGGCACGTCCTCGTGATCGGCGTCGAGCTGCTCTCGCGCATCCTGAACTGGAAGGATCGCACGACGTGCGTCCTGTTCGGCGACGGCGCTGGCGCGGTCGTGCTCGGGCCTGCGTCGGGCGACGGCAGGGGCATCATCTCGACGCGGATCTTCAGCGACGGCACGCTCGCGAACTCGCTGGTCATCCCGGGCGGCGGCACGGCCGAGCCGCTGACGCCCGAGGGCATCGAGCAGAGCCGCAACAAGGTCCACATGGTGGGGCAGGACATCTTCAAGGTCGCCGTGAAGAACCTCTCCAGCGCCTCGCTGATCGCGCTCGACACGGCGGGAATGGCGGCCGGCGACCTGGACTGGGTCGTCGCCCATCAGGCGAACCTGCGGATCATCAGCCAGGTCGCCGCGCGGCTCAGCCTCCCTCTGGAGAGGTTCGTGCTCAACATCGAGGAGTACGGCAACACGTCGAGCGCGTCGATCCCCATCGCCCTCGACGAGGCGGTGCGCGACGGGCGCATCAAGTCCGGGCAAAACGTCCTGTTCTGCGCGCTCGGCGCTGGCATCTCCTGGGGCGCGTCCGTCATCCGGATGTGAGCCGGCCATGCGCGTGTGCCTGCGTCGGGGTCGAGGTCTGCGCGTTCGCTTGAGCTCGCCGGGCGATCCGGCCTGAGGTAGTCTCGCGCGCGCTGGCCGCATGACGTGGTTCGGGGGACGGACGACGTCCGCCTCCCTGGCTTGGAATTGAGGGCAAACGTGAAAATCGCTTGGCTGTTTCCAGGGCAAGGGGCGCAAGAGGTGGGGATGGGCAAGGCCCTCGCGGAGGTCTCGGCGGCCGCGCGCGGCGCGTTCGCGCGGGCGGACGCGGCGCTCGGCGAGCCCATCTCGCGGCTTTGCTTCGAGGGGCCGATGGAGGCGCTGACGCAGACGAGCAACACCCAGCCCGCCATCGTCGCGACGAGCTGCGCCGTGGCCGCGGCCCTCATCGAGCACCTGCCCAACCTCGAGCCGCCGCTGTACGCGGCCGGCCACTCGCTCGGCGAGTACAGCGCGCTGGTCGCTGCCGGCGCGCTCGAGATCGAGGATGCGGTGAGGCTCTGCCGGATCCGGGGCAGCGCCATGCAGGAGGCCGTACCGGCGGGCGAGGGGGCCATGGCGGCGCTCATCGCGCTCGACCAGGAGGTGGTGCTCGCGATCTGCGCCGAGGCGGCGCGGGGCGAGGTGGTCGCGCCGGCGAACTACAACGGGCCGGGGCAGATCGTGATCGCCGGGCACGCCGGCGCGGTCGCGCGCGCGGGCGAGCTCGCCGTCGCCCGCGGCGGCAAGGCCATCCCGCTCAAGGTGAGCGCTCCCTTCCACTGCGCGCTGATGCGGCCTGCGGCCGAACGCTTGCGTCCCGAGCTGGAGCGCACGCAGCTGATGCCGCTCGCCTTCCCCGTGATCGCGAACGTCGACGCCACGCCGAACGCCGATCCGGAGCGGGTGCGGTCGCTCCTCCTGCGCCAGATCGATGGCACCGTGCAGTGGATGCGGACGATCGAGCGCATGGCAGAAGATGGCGTGACGCACGCCCTCGAGATCGGCCCTGGCAAGGTGCTGGCCGGGCTGGTGAAGCGGATCACGAAGCAGATCAAGGTGCTCAGCGTGAGCGACATGGCGGGGATTGAGCGCGTGAGCGCGTTCCTTTCGGAGGCATAGGCATCGATGTTCGACCTTACGGGCAAAGTTGCGATCGTCACGGGTGGATCGCGGGGGATCGGGCGTGCCGCGTCGGAGGCGCTCGCGGCGCAGGGCGCGCACGTGATCGTCAACTACGTGCGCGGAGAGGCCGAGGCGCGCGCGGTCGTCGACGCGATCACCGCGCGCGGCGGGAAGGCCGAGGCGCTCGGGTTCGACGTCGCGGACCTGCCGGCGACCGAGGCCGCCATCGCCGAGGCGGCGAAGCGCCTTGGCCGGCTGGACATCCTCGTCGCGAACGCGGGGATCGCGATCGACGGCCTGCTCCTGCGGATCAAGGAGGAAGACCTCGATCGCCTCTTCGCGGTGAACGTGAAGGGCTCGATCGCGTCCGCGCGCGCGGCGACCAAGGTCATGATGCGCGCGCGCACGGGCCGCATCGTCTTCCTCTCCAGCGTCGTGGCGGAGATGGGCAACGTCGGCCAGGCGGCGTACGCCGCGACGAAGGCGGCCCTGCTCGGCGTGACGAAGTCGCTCGCCCGCGAGTACGCGGGGCGCGGCATCACGGTCAACGCCGTGGCGCCCGGGTTCATCGACACCGACATGACGACGACGATCAGCGCGGAGATGAAAGAGGGGCTGACGAAGATGGTCCCGCTCGGGCGCACGGGCCGAGCAGAGGAGGTCGCCGCGGCGATCGCATTCCTATGCTCCGACGAGGCGAGCTACGTTACGGGCGAGACGCTGCGCGTCAACGGTGGGATGTACGTGTGAGAGCGCTGGCTTGAGGACCCAGGCTGCCAGGCGTCACGCACAGCGGCAAACCAGGCGCACACGAAAAAAGCGGTCGCAGGTAATTCGATGGTGCAACGCTGATGGCGATGGGCTAGTAGGGGTTCCGTTTTCCCGGGAGGAATACCATGGCTGAAGGTCGCGACATCACGGCCGAAGTAAAGCGGATCATCAAGGAACAGCTCGACGTCGACGAGAAGGACATCAAGCCTGAGGCGAGTTTCATCGACGATCTGGGCGCCGATTCGCTGGGCCTGGTGGAGCTTGTCCTCGCGTTCGAGGAGGCGTTCGAGATCGACATTCCGGACGAGGACACGGAGAAGATCCGGACTGTCCAGGATGCGATTGACTACATCGAAAGGAATGCCAAGGACAAGAAGTAGCGTCCCCACCGCCCTACCGGACGCGGCGTCACCATGGAGGTGGGTTGGCGCGTGAGCCAGCGAAGGCTCTGCTCTTCGCCGATGCACGCGCTCTCACCTCTGTGGTGGCGCTAGGGCAAGAAGAGCCATGGAACGCGTTGTCATCACCGGTATCGGGCTCGTCACGCCCAATGGCCTCGGCACCCAGGCCACCTGGCAATCTTTGCTGGCTGGTCAGTCTGGTATCGCACCCATCACCCTCTTCGACGCGAGCACGTTCCCTACGCGCTTTGCCGGCGAGGTGAAGGGCTTCGTACCCGAGGAGTACATCCCCAAGAAGAAGGTGAAGGAGATGGGCCGCTTCGCCCAGCTCTCCGTCGCCGCATCGCAGATGTGCATGCAGGACGCGGGGATCGAGCTCACCGACGAGGACCGCGATCAGTGCGGCACGTTCATCGGTGTCGGCCTCGGCGGCCTCGAGTACCTGTTCCAGCACTCGATCACGCTGCACGAGAAGGGGCCTCAGAAGGTCAGCCCTTACTTCATCCCGACGGTCATCGCCAACCTCGCCGCAGGGCAGGTGGCGCTGGCGCTCGACCTGCGGGGCGCGAGCTACTGCAACACGAGCGCGTGCTCGTCGAGCGCGCACTCGCTCGGTGAGGCGTTCGAGTGGATCCGCCGAGGTCGCTCGCACATCATGCTCACGGGCGGCGCGGAGGCGACGATCACCGGCCTCGGCATCGGCGGCTTCTGCGCGATGTTCGCCCTCTCGAGGCGCAACGACGAGCCGCAGCGGGCGAGCCGCCCCTGGGACAAGGGGCGCGACGGCTTCGTCTGCGCCGAGGGCGCCGGGTCGCTGCTGCTCGAGTCGCTCTCCCACGCGAAGAAGCGCGGCGCGAAGATCTACGCAGAGGTCGTCGGGTACGGCGCCTCGTGCGACGCGTACCACATCACGAAGCCGGCGCCCGACGGCGCCGGGGCGCAGCGAGCGATGAAGATGGCGCTCGACGACGCCAAGCTCGCGCCGGACGCGATCGACTACATCAACGCTCACGGCACCTCGACCCCTCAGGGGGACATCGAGGAGACCCGGGCGATCCTCAAGACCTTCGGCGATCACGCGGCGTCGAAGCGCCTCTGGGTGAGCTCGACGAAATCCGCGATGGGCCACCTGCTCGGGGGCGCAGGTGGGGTCGAGGCGGCGGTCTGCGCCCTCGCGCTTCGCCACGGCGCGGTGCCGCCGACGCTCAACCTGGACGATCCCGACCCCGAGTGCACCCTCGATTACGTCCCGTTCACCTCTCGCGAGCGCCGCCTGAAGCACGTGATGTCGAACTCCTTCGGCTTCGGTGGCACCAACGTGTCGCTCGTTTTCTCCCAGTTCGACGGCTGATCGCGCGCCGCGCTGGATGGCTCGATGAAGTGCCCATTTTGCGGCCATCTCGAGGACCGGGTCATCGACTCCCGCGCTGGCGGCGCGGGTGAGGTGATCCGGCGGCGGCGCGAGTGCGCCTCGTGCGAGCGCCGGTTCACGACGTACGAGCGCGTCGAGGACATCCTGCCGACGGTCGTCAAGAAGGACGGTCGGCGCGAGTCGTTCGACCGGCAGAAGCTCGTGCGAGGGCTCCGGATCGCATGCAACAAGCGGCCCGTGTCCACCGACCAGATCGAGGCCATCGCCGACGCGATCGAGCGCGAGGCGCAGGAGTCCGAGCGGCGGGAGATCTTGTCGACCGAGCTGGGCGAGCGGGTGATGAACCACCTGCGTACCCTCGATGAGGTCGCCTATGTCCGGTTCGCAAGCGTTTATCGTTCCTTTCGGGACATTGACCAGTTCATGGTCGAGCTTGGCAAGCTTGTGAAGGCCAAGGCGCCCTAGTAGATCCGGCACTTCGATGTCTGCGAAGCCCCCCAGCCCCGATCCCGAGCTCGACGCCGCGATGATGCGCCTCGCCATCGAGGAGGCGCACAAGGCGATGCCGTCGCCGAACCCCCCGGTCGGCGCGGTGGTGCTGAACGCCGCGGGGGAGGTCGTCGCCGTCGCGCACCACGCGCGCGCTGGCGAGGAGCACGCCGAGGGGCTGGCGCTCGCGGCCGCCGGCGACGCGGCGCGCGGAGGGACGCTCTACGTGACGCTGGAGCCCTGCAACCACGAGGGGCGCACGCCGCCCTGCGTGGACGCGGTTCTGAGCGCCGGCATCAAGCGCGTCGTCGTCGGCGCGCCCGATCCGAACCCCTCGGTGGTCGGCGGCGGGGCGCAGCGGCTCAGCGACGCCGGGCTCGCCGTGGACGTCGGCGTCGCCGGCGCCGAGGCGCGCGCGCTGATCGCGCCCTGGACCAAGTTCATCACGACGGGCATCCCCCACATCGCGCTCAAGCTCGCCCTGTCGCTGGACGGCCGCATCGCGACCCGCACGGGCGCCTCGAAGTGGGTCACCGGCCCCGAGGCGCGCGCCAAGGTCCAGGAGCTCCGCTCGCGGCACGACGCGGTGGCGATCGGGATCGGCACGGCGCTCGCCGACGACCCTCGGCTCACCCTGCGCGAGTCTGCGCTCGCGCCCGGGGGCCGGAGCCCCATCCGGCTCGTCTTCGACACGCGGCTCAGGCTGCCGCTCCACACGCGCCTCGCGCAGACGGCGCGGGAGGTGCCGACCTGGGTGCTCACGGGCGCCGACGCGCCCGAGGAGGCGGAGCAGGTGCTCGTCGACGCTGGCTGCGTCGTCCTGCGCGCCCCGACCTCGGCCGAGGGCCGGGTCGACGTGACCGCCGCGATGCGCCTCTGCGCCTCGCAGGGGATCGTCTCCATCCTGGTCGAAGGAGGCGCCGAGCTCGCCGGCAGCCTGCTCGCGTCGCGCCTGCCCGACGAGCTGCACGCCTTCGTCGCCCCGATCCTGCTCGGCCCCCGCGGCCGGCCGGGCGCGGTCGACTGGGCGGGCCCGGACACGCCAGGCGACGCGCCCCGGATCGTCGATCCACGTTGGGAGCTCTGCGGCCGCGACGCGTACGTCAGCGGCCCTCTCGCCTTCCCGGCGCGCAGCTGATCGTCGCGCCCGGGCGGGTCAGCTCGCGGCTTCTGCGCCGCGCTTCTGCATCTTCCGCTGGACGATGCGCTTCTTGAGCGTGCCCATCCGGTCGATCATCAGCACGCCGTCGAGGTGATCGAGCTCATGCTGGATGGCCACGGCGAGCAGGCCGTCGGCCGCGATCTCGAACGTCGCGCCGTCGCGCCCGCGGGCGCGGACGGTGACGCGCTCGGCCCGCTTGATGTCCTCGCTGATGCCAGGGAACGAGAGGCACCCTTCGGGGCCGGTCAGCTGCCCCTCTTGCCGCACGATCTCCGGGTTGATGAACACGAGGAGGTTGCTCGGCTCGTCGTCCGCGGCGATGTCAACGAGGAAGACGCGGTGTGGCTCCCCGATCTGCGTGGCCGCGAGGCCGACGCCGGGCGCCGCGTACATGGTCTCGGCCATGTCGTCGATAAGCTTCGTGATTTCGGGCGAGATCTCCCCGACCGGCTGTGCCTTCTGGCGCAGGCGCGGGTCGGGATAGTGGAGGATGGTGCGGATGGCCATGGCTACTGGGCATCATAACCTCCGTTCCTAGCTGGCGCCCGTCAAGACGCTCTCATCTCGCGTGTTGCGCGGGGCTCCGCATGCTTCGCGCTGGCCACGCTGGCCAGCCTTCGCGCGGCCAGCCGCTAGCGATTTCGCCGGAACGAGGTCGACGTATCGACGCTGAGCCCGCGGGACTGAAGATCTTCCACGATGTCCGGCACCAGCCCGGAGGGGTGAAACGTCCCCTCGAGCGCGCCGCCGGCGGCCGTCCGCTCGACCACGAAGGTGAATACGTCGCGAATGGCGATCTGCCCGCCCTCCACCGCGAGCTCCGCGATGCGGAGCACCCGGTGGCGACCGTCGCGGAGCAGCGCGATCTCGATCGCGAGGTCGAAGGACGAGGCGAGCCACTCGCGCGCCGTCTCCGGCGTGATCCCGGGGCGGGTCGCGGCGATATCGGCGGGGAGCCTCGTCACTGCCTGCCGCAGCGTCGGCGCGCGGGAGGCCGCGAGCACGCCGTCCATGCCGCCGCCGATGGCGTCCACGATTTCGGCCGCGACGTGGCCCGAGAACGAGCTCACCACGACCCGCTCCGGCCGGATGCGTACGGCCGCCCGCACGGCCCGGGTGCGTTCGTCCGTCGTGGCCCCGAGCGCGATGGACAGCGTGTTCGGATGATCGAGGGCGAGCTCGTCCTCCTCCTGGAGCACCACGAACCGGTCGTCGGACTGCGCGGCGGCAGCGAGCGCGCCGAGCAGCCAGCCCGTCCCGGCGTCTCGCGTCCCTGTGACGAGGAGGTTGCCGCGACCGAGCACGCACTGGGCCAGCAGCCCGGCCATCGCGCGCGAGATCGTCCCGTTGCGCACCAGGTCGTCCAGCGTGACATCAGGGCGCTGCGGCTTCCGGATCACCAGGGTGGAGGTCGCGGCCGGCGGCAGCACCGCGAACAGGCGGCGCCCCTTCGGCAGGGTCCGCTCGACGAAGCTCGCGCCCGCCTCGATCGGCTGGCCGGCCGCCATGCAGAGCCGGCGGATGGCCCGGCCGACCGCGCGCTCGCTGCTGAACCCGACCTCCGCGATGACGCGCCTGCGCCCGTGCATCGCGATCACGTGGTCGTAGCGGAACACCTGGATCTCGCTCACCTCGGCGTCTTCGAGCAAGCGGTCGAGCGGGCCGAGCGAGAGGAGCTCCCGCTGCGCGTCGGCCACGAGCGCCTCGACGTCGACCTCGGGAGGGAGCTCGCCCGCCGCGCGCAGCGCCTCCGCGCCCGCGGCGCTCGCCTGCGCGATGCGCTGGGCGAGCGCGCCGTCCGGCGGCGCACCGCTGTCGAGCGGCGTGAGGTCGACCACGTCGGCGAGCCGATCCATGAGGCGCCCGAGCGCCCGGCGGTGCGCCACGGCATGCGCCGAGTCGCCCTGTCCCCGGTCGACCCGATCCGAGACGGGCGGGATGGCGCGCCGGCTCGGGATGGGGACCACGCTCGGATGGACGGCGACGTTCGAGGCGCCCTGCGGCGACACCGCGGCGGTGCTCGTTGTGCTCTGTGCAGGCAGCGGGGTCGCGGTCGCGTACGGGCGCGGCGCCTGTGGGGGCGGGGGGGCGGCGTTGACGGGGCGGGCGTCGCGCGCCGGCGGTGCGGTGGTCATCGCCGGGTGCGCAGGCAGCGGCGGGACGGACGCACCGCCCTGCGAGCCCGGCGTGAGGGGCGGACGAGGCGAGGGGATGCGCGGCGGACCGGGGACGGGGATGGCCGCGGCCGCGTCGACCGACTCGTCCGGATCGTTCTCGAGGGGGAAGTGGCTGATCACGCCCTGGCTGGTGCGCGACGGCTCGCCCCTCTCGTTGATCAGCGGCAACGGCGCCGACCGGTGCAGCCCTTTCTCGGCGGACGGCGGCGGCCCGCGATCGGGCAGAGGTCCCGGCTCGCCGGGCATCTCTTCCGGCGCGCGCGGAGGCGCCGTGCTGTCCGGAGGGGCCGTCCCGGCCGCCGCCGTCTCGATCCGCAGCACGAAGTCGCCGATGTAGATCTTGTCGCCTTCGCGAACGATCGTCGCCTGAGCGATCTTCCGGCCGTTGACGTACGTGCCGTTCGTGCTCTTGAGATCGGTGACGATGAAGCGCCCGTCGCGGAAGAGCAGCCGAGCGTGTCGCTTCGACACGTTGCCCTTCGGCAGCATCAGGTCGTTGCCCTGCACGCGGCCGACGTTGATCTCTGTCCGGTCGAAGGTTTCGCGGCGCTCCGCGCCCCCTTTCTCGCTGATGATCACCGAGAACATCTCGTCGCCTCGCGGGGCCAGGGCGGAGGTGAGACCCGATGCCCTCGCCACGCCATACGAGCAAGCTCGAACAGACATGTCAACGAGATGCCTTCGATTCCTGCTCCCGGGCGGCGAGCGGGCTCGAGCCCGGGACTCTGCCGCCTGCGCCTCCTGAGCGCACGGGGCGCGGCGCAGGTCGAGCGCGCGATGCCGGTCCGGGGATCGATCCGCCGAGCTGTCGCGCCAGCGCGCGCAGGGGGAACGCCGGCGAACAGGCTGAGCCGGCGCCGCCCGGTGCCGTGATGTCCTTCGAGCAGGTCGCCTGCTCCGCCGCGACGCTCGATCGATGTTCTCGGCAAAAGCGCCGCAAGCGGCTGGCCTCCGCTCGGAAAGCGCCCGGAGCGCGCTGCGTCGCTCGCTCCCACGACGCGCGCAGCACGAGGAGCGCGCCCGAAGCGCCGCGCCATTGCGGCGGAGGCCAGGAGATCGCTGCCCGACGTGCGAGGCTCGCTGCGTGACATGGCGAAGCCCTCACGGACCACGACGCGCTGCGCGCGCCGAAGGACAAGGTTCTTCGATAAAAGCGCAAATCTTGACGGCTGCGCGAATTCTGCTTCGCACCCCACGGCGCGCCGTCACCGCGCGTGCTCGTGGACTCGCCGTCAGGATCCGCTGTACGACGCGAAATTCCCATCGGCGGCTGCTGCAACCGGAGACTGCCGGTGAAGCGGTACTGCCTCGCGCAAGCGCCCGCCGAACCATCATCGCTGCTTGACCTTGGCGCATCGAGCCGTTTACGTTGGCGCCCGCTCGGACCGGGGAGAATCGTCGAAGTCGCCGCGCACGCACATCAACCAGCGGCTGGGCAGCCGCCCTGCGCAAGCTGGATCTGTCTACGAGGGGGGTTTGCTGCATGCAGCCAAGCCCGCATCGGAATCAGGGACCGCAGCCGTGGTCACCTCCCGACTGCCAGCCTGCGCGCCTCGGGTATCGACGAGCTCTGAAGTGGAGGAAATATGGCAGTTGGCAAGGTTAAGTGGTTCAACGACGAGAAGGGTTGGGGCTTCATCAAGCAAGAGACTGGCCCCGACGTCTTCGTTCACTATTCGCAGATCAACGGGGAGGGGCGCCGCCGTCTGTTCGAGGACGAGACCGTTGAATTTGAGATCAAAGAAGGTCCCAAAGGTCTGCAGGCGGTCAACGTGATCCGCGCCACCGCCTGACTTTCCTCCTGACCAGAGCCCCACCGGACTGCCCGCGCAGCGCCCCCGCTGCGCTCGAGTCACGGCATTGCCGAGCCCCGAACATCGCGCGCCCGCCTGGACGGGCCTGCGTGCGGCGGATGGATTGCGCGCGGCTCCGGTGGGGCGCTCGGCGGAGCGCCGAGCGCGCGGCGGGCTCATCGCTCGGGGACCGGGACCTCGCGGAACGCATCTTGACCCGGGACGAAGCGGTGCGACGTGATGCCCCCGATCGTCCCCGCGTCGTCGATCTCGTAGACATTGAACCCGGCCATCCGTTCGTCGCTGTCGTGAAGGAGCGAAGCGCTGGTGGCGCCCACGGCGTCGATGTGACCCCGCTCGGTGTGCAGCTTGCGGTGAATGCGCCGGTGCAGGTGCCCATGCAGCAGCAAGCCGCGGCGCACCTGCCGCAGCAGCCGCCCCTCTGCCGCGGCGTCACCCAGGCCTTCCAGCAAGGTCTTCGCCCGGCTCGCCGGGTTATGGAAGGGGTGGTGCTGGAGCACGACCGGCGTTCGCCGCCGCACCTCCGGGTGTTCTAGCGCTCGCTCGAGCGCGCGCAGCTGGACCGGGCCGAGCCGCCCCGACGCCACCAGCGGGGGACGCGGCCAGGCGGTCGAGAGGCCGATGATCGCGACGGGCCCGCGCAGGTGCACGAAGGGGAACGCCGAGTCTCCGCCGTCGCGGGTGGCCCCACCGTCGTCGCTCTTCCCAGGCGCGTCGAGGACGAGGTCGGAGCGCAGGTACGGCGCGAAGTACCGAGAGAAGCGCTGCGAGCGGTGCGCGCCCTTCGTGTACGCGTCGTGGTTCCCCGGGACGATGCTCACCCGTTCGGGCGGAAGACCGAGACCGCTCTGCAAGAAGTCGCGGACCAGGACGAACTCTCGTTCGAGCGCGAGGTTCGAGACATCGCCGGTGATGACGACGTGGTCCACGCCGAGCCGCCGTATCTCCCGCGCCGCTGCGTGCACCGCGTGCGGCTTGTGGATGGCGTGGCGCCGGAAGCGGAGGTTGAGGTAGCCCGTGAGACGCTTGTTCAGGAGCCGGAACGGGAAGGCCCCCTCGAGGGAGAGGAGGTGCAGGTCAGAGAGGTGCGCGATCCTCACGGGCGCAGTATGGGCTCTTCCGGCGCGGCGGCCAACCGCCGCGCGCCTCGGCCCGCGCGGCGGCCGACCGCCGCGCGCCTCGGCCCGCGCGGCGGCCGACCGCCGCGCTCGTCGCGCGCGCCTCGGCACGCGCGTCGCCCGCCGCGGCTCAGGCGTCGCGCGCGCAGCGGAAGCCGCGCCACGCGCGGCGGCTGGTCGGCGAGTCGTGCCCCCGCGCGGCGCCACGCAGCCAGGGCCGACCCAGGATGTAGCTGCCGCCGCGCAGCACGCGCTCCTCCCCCATGTCGGGCCCCCGCGGGTTCTTCGCGCTGCCGCTTGGATACTCGGGATGGTAGTAGTCAGCGACCCACTCCTCGACATTGCCGGCGAGGTCGTCGATGCCGTCGGGGGTGCGGCCGGCCACGAGCGAGCCGACGGGCGCGAGCTCGAGGAAGCCGTCGCTGTCGTCGAGCTCGTCGAACGACAGCCTCCCGTGGTTCGCGTGGAATGGGTTGTAGACATGGCCCCAGGGGTAGCGGCGCCCGGCCACGCCCCGCGCCGCCCGCTCCCATTCGGCCTCGGTCGGCAGGCGACCGCCGGCCCAGACGCAGTAGCGCTGCGCGTCGCTCCACGAGACGAGCACCACCGGCACCTCGGGCCGATCGAACCGCTGCCCGCCGGAGGCATACGGAGGTTCGGCGCAGACGCCGGCCGAGACGCACCGGCGGTAGCTCGCGACAGTCACCTCGGTTCGGTCGATCCAGAAATCCGACAGGTACACCTCGTGGGGCACGAGCTCGTTTGCGAAGCTCGCCTCGGTCTCGTCGACGCACAGCTCACCGGCCGGCTCGAGCTTGCAGAGCGTCACCGCGTGCGCGATCTCGACCTCGCTCGATCCCATCGTGAAGCTCCCCGCGCGCACGAGGACGGCGGGCGGACCGGGCGCGCGCAGCGCGACGACGCTCGCGCGCTCGCCCGCGGCAGACGCCGAGAGCGCGGCCTCCGCGCGCGCCGGGAGGCGCGGGGCGCGCCGCGCGCGGGATGGTGGAGCGGCCACGCCGGCCAGGGAGAACGCGACGAGCGAGGCCACCGTGGCCAGCGTGAAGAGGGCCGCCGGACGCATGTCGGAGACGTAGCATGCTCCAGCCTCGCGGACTGTTTCCGCCTCTTCCGGCTTCGCTCGATGCGGCGGGTCAGTCGTCTCGGACGTCATGACCGCAGCGGGACACCTGGTCGAGCGTTCGACCCTGCGCCGCGCGGCGCACTTTTGCGGCGCGCCGCGCGACGCGCCGCAAAAGTGCGCTGCGCGCCGAGGAGCGATAGACTCGAGGGGCTCGATGTCAACCCTTATGGACAACGCGAACACGGTGAGCGCGGAGGTCGACGCCGCGGTGATCGAAGCGCTGCATGAGGCGCTCGAGAGCGGAGAGCTCGTGCTCTTCGTCGGGGGAGGCATCTCGGCCGCGGCCGGGCTGCCGACGTGGCGTCAGCTCGTCGACCTGCTCGTCGAGAGGGTGCGCGAGCAGACCAGCGACGAGGTCGCGATCGCCGAGGTCGCGGCCCTCGCGCGCTCGCAGCGCTACAGCGAGGCGCTGGGCGCGGCGGAGCAGGCGCTCGGCCCAGCGGAGTTCAACGCGTTCGTCGAGGATGCGCTCGACGACGAGGGGCTCGAGCCGCCGCGGATCGCGATCGCGATCGCCGCGCTGCGAGACAAGCTGCGCGCCGTGCTCACCACGAACCTGAACCACCTGCTCGAGCGCGCCTTCGGCTTCGAGTGGGACACCATGTGGCGCGTCACCGACGAGGTCGCGTGGCGGCGGCGGTTCATCCTCAAACTGCACGGCACGCTGAAGGAGCCGCACAGCTGGGTGTTCGCGCGCGAGCGCTTCCTCGCGTCGATCGCGCCGCCCGACGTGCGCAAGTCGCTCACGACCGTGCTCTCGCGGTGCCCCGTGCTCTTCATCGGCTTCGGACGCGCCGACGGGAACTTCGACGAGATGCTGGCGGACATCCACGCGCTCTCGGGCGCCTCGCCGCCGCCCCGCTTCGTTATCGCCCCGGGCTCGAGCTTGACGCCGCTCCGCCGCAAGACGCTCGCGGACATGGGGTTCCTGCTCCTGCCTTACGACACCCCCGACGGCAGCCACGACCGGGTGCTCGCGATCCTCGACCGCACGTGCGCGCCCCGGCCGCGCGCGATCACGTCGCGCGGCCGCTCGATCCTTCCGCCCCCGATCCCCGATCTCGAGCTCCCGCCCTCGTCATCGCCCCTCGGCGCGCCGTACGACCTCCCGCCGGACTCGGCCGCGTACGACGACACGGTCACGATGACGGGGGCGCTCGAAGCCTCGCGGCGCGAGCGCGTCTCCGAGCCCCCGGCGAGCCCGATCGAGGTGTTCTTCTCGTACTCGGAGAGCAACCGCGAGCTGCGCGACAAGCTCGAGACGCACCTCGCCATCCTCAAGCGGAAGGGCGTCATCCGCGGCTGGCACGACGGCGAGATCGGCGCTGGCGAGGAGCGCGACACGGCGCTGGCCGAGCACCTCGAGACCGCGAAGGTCATCCTGCTGCTCATCAGCGCGGACTTCCTCGCGTCGGACTTCTGCTACGACGTCGAGATGCAGAAGGCGATCGAGCGCCACGAACGGGGTGAGGCGCGCGTCATCCCCGTCATCCTCGACGCTTGCGACTGGGAGGGCGCGCCCTTCGGCAGGCTGGCCAGCTTGCCGCGGGGCGGGCGCCCGGTGACGAGCTGGGTCAACCAGAGCGAGGCGTTCACCGACATCGCAAAGGGCATCCGAAAGCAGGTCGAGCAGCTCACCCAAAACCCCTCCTGAGCTCACCGAGCGCCGGCGCCCAGCCGGTGAGCCATTCAGAGGTGCCACCGCCGCCCGGGATCTGGAGCGTCCCCGCGTCGACCAGCCGGAACCTGGCCGCGCGCGACGATCTGCTCGCCGAGATCGGCGCCGCGCTCGCCAGGCGCGGCGTGGCGCCGCTCTGCGGGCTCGGCGGCACCGGCAAGACCAAGCTCGCGATCGAGTACGCGTACCGCAACGCCGGCGCTTACGACACCGTCTTCCTGATCGACGGTCAGAGCCAGGCGACGATGGACGCCTCCTTCGTCACGCTCGCCGCGGAGATGAGGCTGCCCGACCACGAGCAGCTGGATCCCGCTCGCGCGGTCGGCGTGGTGCGCAGCAAGCTCGGGCGCCGCGGTCGCTGGCTGCTCCTCTTCGATGGCGTGCGCGACCCGAGCGAGGTCGAGCCCTACATCCCGAGCGTCTCCCACGGCGGCCACATCCTCACGACGTCGCAGAACCCTATCTGGCGCGGTCTCACGACGGTGAACGTCCGCGGCATCGAGCGCGCCGAGTCGGTGCGCTTCCTGCTCCAGCGCACGGGCGAGACCGACGCGGAGTCGGCCGACGCGCTCGCAGAGGAGCTCGGGGATCTGCCGCTCGCCCTGGCGCAGGCCGGCGCTTACATCGAGGAGACCGGGCGCCCGCTCGCGGAGTACCTCGCCCTCTTCCGGCAGCGGCCGGCCGCGCTCCTGGAGCGCCCCGTCAGCTTCCCTGTGACGGTCGCGACCGCCTGGGAGAGCTCGCTCGCGGCCGTGTTCAGCCACCAGGCAGCGGCGGAGCTCCTCAGCTTGTGCTCCTTCCTGCCGATGGACGCGATCCCTCGGCGGTCGCTCAGCGAATACGACCCGCTCGCGCTCGACGACGCCATCGCGATGCTGCGGCTGCACTCGCTGATCGAGGTGCGGCCGCACGCGCTCAGCGTCCACCGCCTCGTGAAGATCGTCGTGCGCAACCAGCTGCGGCGGGACGATCGGCGGCGATGGATGGAAGCGGCGCGCCGCATCGTTCAGGCTTCCGGCCGGATCTCCCCGAGCACGGAAGAGGAGCGCGAAGGTAGGACGGAGCCGGAGTCGGGGTAAGGCAAGCCCCCCACGAGACGATGGAGGTTCGACCCGCATGTATCCGCCTGGAGCGTCAACTACCGTCTCTTCCTGGGTCTTTTCCGACCGCGTATTCTCGTTGCGCGTCAGGTCCGTCGTGAGACTTTAAGGCCCGCGAGAGGAACTATGGTTGCCTTGGCGACGAGCCCCGCCGATGTGTTCTTCTCCTACTCTCCGAGGGACGAAGACCTGCGGCCCAAGATCGAGACCCACCTCGACGCGCTGAAACGGCAGGGGGTCATCCGGAATTACCAGGGCTTCGCGCTCGGCGGAGGGAGGGAGCGGCGAGAGGCGAGCGCGGCGAGGCTGCGCGAGGCGCGGGTCGTGCTGCTGCTCGTGAGCGCGGATTTCCTCTCCACCGACGCGTGGCTCTCTCCGGAGATGCGAGAGGCGATCGCCCGCCACGAGGCCGGCGAGTGCCGGGTCATCCCCGTGATCCTGCGGCCCTGCGCCTGGGAGAAGACGCTGCTCGGTGAGCTGCAGCCGCTGCCGAGCCGCGCGCGGCCCGTGACGAGCTACCCCAACCAGAGCGAGGCGTTCACGGAGATCGCGAAGGGGATCCGGAGCGCCGTCCGGGAGACGGAGCCGCCGACGCAGCGGCCGGCCGCTCGAAGGCCGTCGAGCTCGCCCGACGCGGAGCCCCACATCAAGAAGCTGCCGCCGCGGAACCCGGGCTTCACCGGGCGCGACCAGCTCCTGAGCGAGCTGCGGAGCACGCTCACCACGGGGGGGCCCGCCGCGCTCACGCAGTCCATCAGCGGCCTCGGCGGCGTCGGCAAGACGCAGCTCGTCGCCGAGTACGCGCACCGGTACGCGAGCCAGTACAACGTCGTCTGGTGGATCCGCGCCGAGGAGCCGGCCACGGCGGCCGAGGACTTCGCGCGCCTCGCCGCGGCCCTCGACCTGCCAGAGCAGAACGAGGCCGACCAGCGGATCGCGATCGAGGCGGCCCGGTCGTGGCTGTCGCGCAACGACAAGTGGCTCCTCATCTTCGACAACGTGAACGACCCGCAGGACGTCGCCCCGTACCTGCCGCACCCGCGCACCGGGCACATCCTCATCACCTCGCGCAACCCGAGCTTCCGCGGCATCGCCACCCCGCTCACCGTGCCGGCGCTCGATCGCGCCGACTCGGTGAAGTTCCTGCTCGATCGGACCGGGCAGGGCGACGCGCGCGCCGCGGAGAAGCTCGCCGAGACGCTCGGGGATCTCCCCCTCGCGCTGGTGCAGGCGGCGGCGACCATCAAGGAGACGGGATCGTCCATCGCGACCTACCACGCCGCCTTCGGCGATCACCAGCGCGGGCTCCTGCTCCGCGGCATGCCGATGGACTACCCGACGCCGATCGCCACGACCTGGGGCCTCGCGTTCCAGGAGGCGCAGCGCTTCTCGCCCGTCGCGGTCGACCTCTTGAGCCTGTGCGCGTACCTGGCGCCCGATGACATCCCGCGCGAGGGCCTCGCCGACGCCGCGCCGCACCTGCCGGCGGCGCTCGCGGAGGCGCTGAGCGATCCGCTGAGCCTCGACGAGGCGGTCGCCGCGCTCCGCCGGTACTCGTTCATCGACGTGCACGAGGGCGCGCTCTCCGTGCACCGGCTCGTCCAGGCGGTGGTCCGCGATCGCCTCTCGCCCGAGGACCGGAAGGTGTGGGCCGAGGCGGCGGTCCGGCTCGTCGACCACGCGTTCCCCGAGAGCAGCGACGAGGTCGAGACGTGGCCCTTCTGCGCCCGATGGCTGCCGCACGCGCTCGCCGCGGCGAGCCAGGCCGAAGCGCACGACGTCGCGCGGGAGGTGCGCGGACGGCTCCTCGCTCGGTTCGCCGTCTACCTGCAGGGGCGCGCCGCGTTCGCGGAGGCGAAGGGGTACCTGGAGCGGGCGCTCGCGCTCCACGAGGCGGTGTTCGGCCACGACGATCCGAAGGTCGCGGCCGTGCTGCGCAGCCTCGGCAGCGTCCTCCACGACCTCGGCGATCTCGGCGGCGCGCGGGCACACCTGGAGCGCGCGCTGGCGATCGACATCGCGAGCTTCGGCCCCGATCACCCGGACGTCGCGCGCGACGTGAACGACCTCGGCAGCGTGCTCATGGATCAGGGCGATCTGCCGGGCGCCCGCAAGCACCTGGAGCGCGCCCTCGCCATCGACGAGGCGACGTACGGCCCCGACGATCCGAGCGTCGCGATACGGCTCAACAACCTGGGCGCGCTCTTCCGCGACCTCGGCGACTTCGCGGGCGCGCGCGTGCACCTCGAGCGGGCGCTCGCGATCGACATCCGCGCCTACGGTCCGGACCACCCGACAGTCGCGATCGGGCGCACGAACCTCGGTCGGCTGCTCCACGATCTCGGCGACCTCAAGGGAGCGCGCGACCAGTTCGAGGAGGCGCTCAAGATCGATGAGCACAGCTACGGCCTCTACCACCCGCGCTTCGCGCTCGCGCTGAACAACCGCGGGCGCGTGCTGCGCGATCTCGGAGACCTGGCCGGGGCGCGCGCCGACTTCGAGCGGGCGCTCGCGATCGTCGAGGACACCTACGGCCCGGATCACCCGGACGTGGCGCGGGACATCAACAACCTCGGCAGCGTGCTGCGCGACCTCGGCGATCTCGAGGGCGCGCGCGCGAACTTCGCGCGCGTGCTGAAGATCGCCGAGGCGACCTACGGCCCGGACCACCCGGCGGTGGCGATCGGCTGCAACAACCTCGGCAGCGTGCTGCAAGCGCTCGGCGAGCTGCCCGGGGCGCGCGAGCAGCTGGAGCGCGCACTCGGCATCGCGCAAGCCACGTACGGTCCGGATCACCCGGTGGTGGCGAGCATCGTGAACAACCTCGGGCGCGTCTTGCAGGCGCTCGGCGATCTGTCGGGCGCATGGCAGCAGATCGAGCGCGCCGTGGCGATCGCCACGAAGGCGCTCGGGCCGTCGCACCCGTCCGTGCAGATCTTCTCGCGGAACCTGGCGCGCCTCGGCGACGCCCTGGGGAGCAGCGCCGAGGCGACCTGAGCTAGCCGATCAGGATCTGCGTCGGGTGCTCCAGGAGCTGGCGCAGGACCTTGAGGAAGGTCGCGCCGACCGCGCCGTCGACGACGCGATGATCGCAGGAGAGCGTCATGCTCAGCCGGCGGCCCGGAACGATCTGCTCGCCGCGCACGACGGGCTCGCGACGGACCTGGCCCACGGCGAGGATCGCTCCCTCGGGCGGGTTGATGACGGCGCCGAAGTTGTCGATCCCGTACATGCCGAGGTTCGAGATCGAGAACGTGCCGTTCGCCATCTCCTCGGGCCGCAGCTTCTTCGCCTTGGCTCGCCCGGCGAGCTCGCGCACCTCGGCCGCGATGTCGAGCACCTGCTTGCGATCGACGTCGCGCACCACCGGCGTGACGAGGCCCTCGGGGACGGCGACCGCGACCGAGATGTCGACGCGCTGGTGAACGAGGATGGCGTCCGGGGTGAACTGCGCGTTGCACTCCGGGACGCGCACGAGCGCGATGGCGCACGCCTTGACGAGGAGATCGTTGAAGCTGACCTTGGCCGGCTTCTCCCCCTCGGCGGCGGTCGCCGCGAGATCCGCGTTGATCTGCTCGCGAAGCGCGTTCAGCGGATCGGCGTCGACGTCGATCGAGAGGTAGAAGTGCGGGACCGTTTGCTTGGACTCGGTGAGGCGCCGGGCGATCGCCTTGCGCATCATGCTGAGCGGCCGCACCTCCGGCGCAGCGAGCTCGCCGGGGGCGGTCGCCTTGGCCGCGGCGGCCGGCGCCGGCTTCAGCCCCTCGAGGTCGCGCGCGACGATGCGCCCGCGCGGACCGCTGCCGGCGACGCTGCTGAGGTCGAGCCCGCGCTCCCGGCCGAGCTTCCGCACGTAAGGCGACGCCTTCACGCGTCCGTTCGACGACGGCTGCGGCGCGGCCGGCTGCGTGGGCGGCGAGACCGCCTCGCCGCGCGCCGCGGGCGGCGGGCTCGTCACGGGCGCGTCGCCGCCGGCCGGCGGCGCGGCGCGCTCTCCCTTGGGCTGAGCCTCCGCCGCGCTCGGCTTCGCCGCGGCGGCGCCGCCGCTCCCGCCGGCGAGGGCGCTTACGTCCTCGCCCGGGGTGCCGATGATCGCGACAGGCTGGCCGAGCTGAACCACGCTGCCCGCAGGCACGAGGATCTTGAGCAACGTCCCTCGATCGAAGGACTTGTACTCCATGGTCGCCTTGTCGGTCTCGACCTCTGCGAGCAGATCGTCGATGTCGATCGCGTCGCCTTCCTTCTTGTGCCAGGCACTGATCTGCCCCTCCTCCATGGTCGGGGACAGCTTCGGAAGTTCCAGAACCTTCGCCATGGGTCTATCAACCTTGATCGGGGATGTGGGTCCGCTCAGTCAGCTTTTGTAGAGAACGCGGTGAACATTTTCGATGATCCGCGACGCCTGCGGGATCACGTACTGCTCCAGCCGCGCGTTGTAGGGCATCGGGACGTCGAGCGTCGTCGCGCGCAGCACGGGCGCGTCCAGCTCGTCGAACGCGAGCCGCTGGATGCGATCGGCGATCTCCGCGCCGACGCCGCCGTACGGCCAGCCTTCGTGCGCCACGACCGCGCGGTGCGTCTTCGTGACGCTCTGCACGATCGTCTCCTCGTCGAGCGGGCGCAGCGATCGCAGGTCCACGATCTCCGCGCTGATGCCCTCCTTCTCCAGCTCAGCCGCCGCCTCGAGCGCGACGTGCACCATCCGGCTCCACGCGATGATCGAGACGTCGGTCCCCTCGCGCACGATCGAGGCGACCCCGAGCGGCACGATGAAATCGGGGTCGTCGGGCACCTCGCCCTTCACGCCGTAGAGCGTCTCGCTCTCCATGAAGAGCACCGGGTTGTCGTCCCGGATCGCCGACTTGAGGAGGCCCTTGGCGTCCGCCGGCATCGCGGGCGCGACGACCTTGAGGCCGGGGATGTGCGCGTAGAAGTGCTCCATCGCGTGCGAGTGCTGCGAGCCGACCTGCTTCGCCGAGCCGTTCGGCGCGCGCAGCACCAGCGGGATGCTGAGCTGTCCGCCGGACATCTGCCGGAGCTTCGCCGCGTTGTTGAGGATCTGGTCGAACGCCACGGCGGAGAAGTTCCACGTCATGTACTCGACGATCGGCCGGAGCCCGACCATCGCCGCGCCGATCGAGATGCCCGTGAACCCGCTCTCGGTGATGGGCGCGTCGATCACGCGCTTGCTCCCGAACTTGTCGAGCATCCCCTCGGTCACCTTGTAGGCGCCCTGGTAGTGCCCGACCTCCTCGCCGACGAGGTACACCCGCTCGTCGCGCTCCATTTCCTCGATCATGGCGGCGCGAACCGCCTCACGGAATCTTAGGACGGTCATCGCGCAAAAGGTCCTGCATAGGTTGTGGGCTCGAGCACCTCGGGCCCGGGTTCGGGGCTCTCCTCGGCGAAGCGGATCGCGTCGGTGATCTCGTCTTCCACCTCTCTCTCGATCGCCTCGAGGGCGGCCTTGTGGCCCTTCTCCTCGAGCTCGATGCGCGAGCGAAGGAGCACGTCCTTCTTCTTGCGCTCCTCGAGCTCCTCCTTCGTCCGGTACTTGCCGGGATCGCTCATCGAGTGGCCCCGGAAGCGGTACGTCCTGATCTCGACCAGCGTCGGCTCCGACTGCGTGCGCGCCCGCGCGACGGCCTCGGCGAGGCGATCGCGCACCTGGAGGACGTGCTCGGAGTTGAAGCGATCGCGCTCCATCCCGTAGGCGAGCGCCTTCAGCGAGACGTCCTCGACCGAGAGCGTCCGGGAGAGCGGCGTCCCCATCGCGTACTCGTTGTTCTCGCAGACGAACACGATCGGCAGCTTCCACAGCGCCGCGAGCGACATCCCTTCGTGGAAGTCGCCGATGCTCACCGCGCCCTCGCCGAAGAACACCATCGAGACCCGGTCCTCGCCGCGGTACTTCGACGCGAACGCGGTCCCGACGGCGATGGGGATGTGCCCGCCGACGATGCCGTAGCCGCCGAGCATGTTGTGCTCTTTGTCGAAGAAGTGCATCGAGCCGCCGAGCCCCTTCGAGCACCCGGTGACCTTGCCGTAGAGCTCGGCCATCGCGGCGCGCGAGCTCATCCCGCGGGCGAGCGCGAGCCCGTGATCGCGGTAGGTGGTCATCACGTAGTCGTCGGGGCGGAGCGCCGCGGAAGCACCGACGGCGATGGGCTCCTGACCGATGTACAGGTGAAGGAACCCGCCGATCTTGCTCTGCGCGTACGCGCGGGCCGCTTCTTCCTCGAAGCGGCGTATCTGGAACATCTTTCGGTAGAGCGACAGATGGAGATCGTCGCCGTTTGTCAGGGTAGTCATCGCGGAGATCTCAAGGGGCAGAACAGCAATTCAGACAGTCGCTAGCGCAGCGGTCGGCGTGATTCCAGGGCGCCTCTCCGGGGCCTGCGATGGACCCAGCGAGGCGCTAGACGTCGGCCGTGCAGGGCAGCGACGGTGCTTACTCGGGCTCCTTTACGGGAGTTTTTTCCGCGTGACAACGCATCCGCGATGTCACGCGTTCAACGCGCGGCAGCATCGGCACCACCGGCGTCCTGCGTGCCGGGCTCTGTGGTCTCCGGCACGCCGAGGTCGTCGGTCTCCGGTGTTCCGGCGTCCGCGCCTTGCTCGTCCTCGGGGAGCGCGGTCGGCGCGGGCGAGGTCGTGGCGCTGCCTGACGCGCTCGCGCTGGGCTCCGCGGCGCTGGGCTCCGCGGCGCTGGGCTCCGCGGCGCTGGGCTCCGCGCTGACCGTCGCGCGCGCCGTGGTGTCGGCGGGGTCGTGCTTCGGGCGCGCGGGCCGCGTCGACGGCACAGGGCGCGGTCGCGGCGGCGCGGCGGCCGACGAGGCGATCGGCGCTGCTCCGACGGCGGGCTCCTCGGCGGGCGCGTCTGCAGATCGCAGCGCGGTGTGGAGGAGCAGCGCGGCCGTGGCCACGACCACGGCCGCGCCCACGGCGATCTGCCCCGCCTTCCGCTCGCGGGGAGGGAAGTCGGCGTCGAGCGGATCTGCGCGCACCGCGGCTGGCTCGGTGGGCAGCGCCGGCGTCGCCGTGACGGCGCTGTCCAGCATCCGCCTCGGCATCTGGCTGGAGGCGGCCCACTCGAGGCTGTTCGCGAACGCGGCGCCGAACTCGTCGCAGCTCGGGTACCTGTCCTCGGGTCGCTTCGACAGCCCGCGCGCGAGCACCTGATCGAGCGACGGAGGGAGGCCGAGCTCCCTCGCGATCGGCGGCGGCTCGTCGGTCGCGATCTTCGAGGCGACCGAGACCGCGTCGTCGCCCGGGAACGCGCGGCTCCCGGAGATCGCCTCGTACATGACGGCGGCGAGCGAGAACTGATCGCTCTCGGGCGAGAACTTGCCGACGCGGAACGTCTCCGGCGCGCTGTACGCGGGCGTCCCCATGAGCCCTCCCTGGTGCGTCAGCGTCGAGTCCGGGATCCGCGCGATGCCGAAGTCGGCGATCTTGCCGCCGTTCGCGGACAGGATGATGTTCTCCGGCTTGATGTCGCGGTGGACGATGCCTGCCCGGTGCGCGATCGTGAGGGCCTCGCCGAGCTCGCACGCGAGGCGCGCCGCCTGCGACGCCGAGAGCGGCCGCTCGAGGAGGTGCTGCTTGAGCGTCGGCCCCTCGACGTACTCGAAGACGAGGTAGAGCCCGAAGTCCGGGTCCTCGCCGACGTCGTGGAGCGTGACGAGGTTCGGGTGGGTCACCCGGGCGGCGGCGCGCGCTTCATGGCGCATCCTCACGATGAGCTGCTCGCGGACGTCGCGCGGGATGCGCAGGTCGTCGCGCAGGTGCTTCAGCGCGACGTCGCGATCGAGCAGCGGGTCGTGCGCGAGCAGCACGCGTCCCATCGCGCCCTCGCCGAGGAGGCGCTGCACGTGGTAGCGGCCGAGGGCGGCGGGCAGCACGGAGCTATCGCTCGGCTGTGCGAGCGCGCCGCCGCCATCGGAGGACGAGGATCGAGGCACGTCGCGTCGGTTCTATCCGTCCGGAGGCCCCGGCGGAAGGCCTGGCCGGCGTCTCGCTTCCGGTTATGCTCTGCCGCAGCGCGCCCCGGGTCCACGAGCGGCGCTCGCGGTTCTGCGGAGGCGGTTCCCGCAGGGGCCTGGCGGCGTGCGGCATCCCAGAGAGGGCGCAGCGAGCACAGATGAGCACCGAGAGCGCGTCGAAGCCGGTCCAGGTCGCCGGAGCCACGAAGAAGCGAGGCAAGGTCAAGTACATCGTGCTCGTCGGCCTCGTGCTCATCGTCGTCCTCGCCCAGCAGACGGGGCTCCTCGGCTTCGGCGTGGCGCACCTCCGCGCCGCGACCTTCCCGAGAGACGAGTCGCTGCTCGAATATGTCCAAGGCAGCGTCCCCGGCGTGGTGATCGTCGACCCTCACCAGATCGATCTGCAGGCGCTCGGCGCGGAGGGGGGCGCGGTGCGGCTGCACATCGAGCGCACCCGTGACGACATCAAGAAGGCGACGGGCATCGATCTCGGGTTCGACGTCGACAAGCTGGTCGTCGCCCCGTCGCTCGTGGTCGCGCGCGGGCGTTTCAACGAGCAGAAGCTCGCGGAGCGCCTGGCGACGCACAGCTACGTCCAGGCAGAGTACAAAGGCGTGAAGTACCTGCTCCGCGCCGGCGAGGACGCGATCGCCGTGCGCGACGGGTCGATCCTGCTATATGGCGCCGAGCCGGAGCTCCGCGCGAGCATCGACGCCGAGGAGGCCGGGACGTCGCTGGCGAGCCGGGACGAGGCGACGTCGCGCCTCGCGCACATCGGGTGGGATCGTCCCCTCCTGGGCGTCGCCCTTCTTTCCGAGAGCAAGCCGAGCCTCCGCGCGATCCTCACCGGCTCCACGGGCCCGCGCGCCGTCACCGTCGGCGTCTCGACGAAGGGCGGGCTCTCGGCGATCATCGCGATCGACGCCGCGTCGGCCGAGGCGGCCGAAGAGCTCCGGAAGCTCCTCGAGGAGAAGCGCGCGAACGTCGATGCGCTGAAGGCGCTCGTTGGACCGGAGCCCGGGGCGGCGCTCGCCGAGATCGCGAAGCGCGCGACCCTCGCCGTGGAGCCGGGCGCCGGCCGGCTGACGGTGCAGGTGGAGGTGCGCCCCGAGGAGATCGAGCTGCTCGCGAAGGCCGGCCATGCGGCGGCAGGCTCGCTCGGGGATATGTACAAAAATGTGCGGCTGCTTCAGCTCCTCGCGCCGGGCCCGTGAGGCCGTCGTCTGAGCGGAAGGCGCGCTCGGCCCGTATCGAGGTGGGCACAGTTGTGTACGAAGGCAGCACCGCTCATGTCGAGCTGGAGCGGCCGGCGGTGCGTCCCTGGTCGAGGCTCAGAGCTCGGCGCAGCGCGGGCACCGCGCCTCGACCCGGTCTGTCGCGCTCTTGACCCGGGCGCGCGCGGAATCGCACCGCTGGTCCGCATCGCCGGCGAGCCCGCAGAGGTGCTGCGCGGCGCGGCTCATGGACGCGAGCGCGCGGCACGCGGTTTCGCACGGCGGCGCGGACGGCGGCTCGGCCTCGATCTTCTTGGCCGGGGGCTCGCCGCCGGCGGCCGTCGCCCGTGGTGACGGCGCGGCGCGGCTGTCGGGTACGCTCGGACTCGGCGGTGAAGCCGCCGGCGGCGGCGGCGCTCCCGGCTGCGCCGCTTCCGCCACGGCCCGGCCCTCGTCGCGCTGTGCGGGCGCGCCGATCGCCTGATCGAGCTCGTCCTCGGCGCGCTCGAGCTCCGCGAGCGCATCATCGGCCGTCTCGACGGCGCGCCCCTTGTGCGGCGACATCGAGGTCGCACCGGCGGGCTCCGGCGCCACCGGGGCTTGCGCGACGGAGGCGCCGCCGCAGCCAGAGAGCGCGGCGGCGCTGATCCACAGGGTGGCGGCGGCAGACCAGGCACGGTGTCTGTTCATCGGTCCTCCTGCGCCTGACGCCCGGCGCCCGGCTTTCGGCTCATCGCGGCGCCGCGGCGTGCGCCGCGGACCGCGACCGCGCGCCGAGATCTTGTGTGCGGCGCGGCGAGGTTGACCCCCTCGCCGTGCGCTATGCTCGCGTCGATGAATCTGCTTCGACCGATCGGCGCCCTCGTTCTGGCTCTCGGACTGGTCGCAGGCTGTCAGCGGGGCAGCTCGCGCCGGCCTGCGTCTCAGCCGTCGTACGGCCAGGCCTATCCTCCGTACGGCGCGCCCCAGCAGGGTGCTCCTCCACAGCAGCCCGGGTACCCGCAGCAACCCGGGTACCCGCAGCAACCCGGGTACCCGCCGGCGCAGACCGGGCCTGTGCCGGCGCCTACCTTCAACGTGCCCACGATGCCGGGGCTGCCGGTGCTGGGCGATCCCATCAACGACATCAACGTCAGCTGGCTCCAGTCCGAGGCCGGCGTCGTCATGGGCGCGTTGATCGGCGCGCTGCCGGCGGCCTCGCAGCAGAAGGTGAGGGGCATCCCGTTCATCGCCGATCCGACGGTGGGCGAGGTGAACGCGTTCGCCGGCTGCGACGACCAGCGGATGCCGTTCATGGCGATCACCGACGGGCTGCTCGAGGTCGAGGCGCAGATCGCGCAGTTCAAGGCGACCGACGAGATCTTCGGGACGAGGAAGCTCGACGAGTTCCTGCGGATGCTCGCGCAGCGGCAGCGGCCTGGGCAGCCGATCGTCCGGCCGCCGGCGGGCTTCATCGATCCGGTGCAGCACACGGACCCGCGCAAGGTCGAGCGGCAGCGCCAGCTCTACCACGAGCAGCTCGCGTTCGTGCTCGGCCACGAGCTCGGCCACCATCACCTCGGGCACACGGGCTGCGCGAACGGGCAGGGGGGGAGCCGGGGCGTCACGCCCGCGGATCTCGGGCGGATGCTGTCGCGCACGCTCCCCATCTTCAACCAACCGAACGAGATCGCGGCGGACGTGGCGGGCGTGAACAACCTGCTCGCCGCTGGCGCGCGGCAGCAGGGGTACCGCTGGACCGAGGGCGGCGCGATGCTCACGCTCGGCTTCTTCGCGTCGCTCGATCAGCTCACGCCCGCCACGATCCTGTTTGCCTTCGAGCAGACGCACCCGCACCCGCTGCTGCGGCAGCCCGTCGTCCAGCAGACCGCCAACACCTGGCGGATGACCGGAGGCGCGCCCGTGTTCACGTTCCCTGGTTTCGGCGGCTGAGCCACGATTACCCGAGCGTCTTTGCGCTCGCGGGCGCTCGTCCGGAAGCTCGTCTGCTGCTTCGGCTTGACGCGACCGTGCAGCGCTCCTCCCATCGCGCCGAAAGGAGTCGACCATGCAAGCAGAGCTCGGGATCGAGGACCTCAAGGAAGGCACAGGCGCGGAGGCGAAGCACGGCCAGCTCGTGACGGTGCACTACGTCGGCACGCTGACCAACGGCGACAAGTTCGACAGCTCGCGCGACCGCGGCCAGGGATTCTCGTTCAAGCTGGGGGCCGGGCAGGTGATCAAGGGATGGGATCAGGGGGTCGCCGGCATGAAGATCGGCGGCCTCCGCAAGCTGACGATCCCGCCGGAGCTCGGCTACGGCGCTCGCGGCTTCCCGCCGGTGATCCCGCCGAACTCGACCCTCGTCTTCGAGGTCGAGCTGCTCGCGGTCAAGTGATCGTCCGCGTCGGCCCGCGGCGTCGGTCGCTGCTCGCGACCGGCGCGCAGGCCGACGCCGCCGGCGCGCAGGTCGACGCCGACGCGGCCGACCCGAGCGCGCCAGCGGTGCGGCTCACGGCTTGATGGGGGCGCCACACTCGACGCAGAACCGGTTGCCGATGAAGAGCTCGTGCTTGCAGTGCGCGCACCGCGCGACCCGCACCTCGGTCGCCCGCTTGGCGGGCTTCGATGGCGGGGCTTCCTTCACCGGGGGCCTCGCCGCCGTCGTCACCGCGGCGTAGCGACCGGAGCCAGCGGCGGCCCGCGAGCGCCGATCCGTGAACGGCGCGGCGGCCATGCGCGCCACCGCGCCTGGCGCGCTGTGGGCCTGGCTCCGCAGGCCGCTGTCCGCGATGGAGTGGACCTGCTGCGCCGCGATGTCGAGATCGACCTCGTCGACCGGGAGCTGTCCCTCGTGGACCGCCGCGGGCGGAACCGTCTCGCCGAACTCATCGACGTGGAGGGGCCGGGTGTCGTCGAGCTCCGCGCTGTTCGGTTGCCGCTCGTCCTGCGCGTCGAGCTGGATGCGGACGATCAGCGCCGAGATGTTGTCGGTCCCGCCCGCCTCGTTGGCCATCTCGATGAGGAGCTCGCAGGCCTCGTGCGGATCCTGGGTGATGTCGAACACATCGAGCATCTGCTGCTCCGAGATCATCCCGCTCAACCCGTCCGAGCAGAGCAGGAAGACGTCGCCGGGCTGGGTGTGCTCCGAGCGGATGTCGACCTTCACGGCGTCCTTCATGCCGAGCGCGCGCGTGATGATGTTCTTCGGGAGCCTCGCCAGCTCGTCCTGGCTCAGGTCGGGCTTGAGCGCGAGGGCGTCGTTGATGAGCGAGTGGTCCTTCGTGAGCTGCTCGATCTCGCCGTGTCGGATCCGGTAGCAGCGGCTGTCGCCGACGTGCCCGACATGGATCTGCTCCGTTTCGCACGACACGTAGGCGGCGACCACCGTCGAGCCCATGCCCTGGTGCTGGGTGTACGTGTTCGATATGACGAACACATCGTGGTTCGCCTTGCGGATCGCCGCGACGACGCGCCGTGCTTCCGGATCGAGCTCCTGTTCGTCGGCCGGGACGGGGCCTGGCAGGCTGCCGGCGCGGGTCGCCTCGAAGAAGTTGTCGAGCGATTTGGTCGCGAGCGCGCTGGCGACGTTGCCCGCGTTGTGCCCGCCCATGCCGTCCGCCACGACGAAGAGGCCGAGATCGGACTTCACGAGGACGTTGTCCTCGTTGTGCTTTCGCTGGCGACCTACGTCGGTCACGGCAGCCGCGACGGGTCGGGTGCGGCTGCTCGTCCTGAACTCGCCCATTCGCGGCAGATTATACCTGCCCCTCGCTCTGGACCGCCCACATTCCGGCTGCTTTAGCGGCGGGCTGCTCCCTGGGAGCCGGTCGCCTGAGCGGCGATCCTCGGTGACGTACCGGCCGAGGCTGCCGGTGGTCGCGTGCCCCGGGGTAGGGGATCCAGCGCGAGGCGCACACCGAACTGGAAGAATCCGTAGGCCGTGGGGTCGGAACCCTCGTCAGGGCGCGAGAGGTAGGTGCCGGCGTCGAGCTCGGCGAACACGCCGACGCCAAGGATCGGGGCCGGGTAGAAGTCGGCGCCCAGCGCGATGCGGGCGACATCGAGACCGTGGAACACATGATCGGTCCCGGTTGGACCGGCCGCCGAGGCGTCCGGCCATGTGAAGACCGTTCGCCGGTACCCCACGCCGTAGCTGATCCAGGGGTCGACCGCGATCCCCTGGGCGACGTGGTAGACGAACCCCAGACCCAGATCGAGGCTTCGGCCGGAGCAGTCGCTGCAGCCTGCCGCTGCCGAGAGCAGGGTGTAGGAGCCGCTTGCTTCCAGGACGGTCACGCGGCTCAAGCCGATGCCGAGGTTGGCGCCGAAGGCGAACCCGCCCGAGACCGTGTCGGCGACCGGTTGGCCGGCGGCCATGCCGCCGAAGGGCTGGCTGTACCCGGCCCGCCCCTGGAGCAGGAGGTGTCCGCTTCGCTCGTCCGGCCCGGCGGGGCGCTTCACCCCCGCTTCCGGCCCGGATTCCTCTTCTTCTTCCTCGGCTGCGGCCGTCGTCTGATCTGCGGGCTGGGCGAGGGCCTGGTTGGCCGAGAGCACCCAGCCCGCTGCCGCCACGCCGAGCGCCGGCGCGGTCCACCTTGTCGAGCGCGATCTCACGAACGGCCTCTAGAACAGCGCGGTCCAGAGCGCAAAGGGGGCGCGTGCCGACGAGCAGGAATGTCGCCCGGGCGACGCAACTGCGCCTCGCGTGCCGACGACAAACCTCCTGGACATGGACGACGCACAGATCCGCAGCGACCACGACAGCCCTTCCAGACCCCTCACCTCGGCTCACGGCGGTATGGCGGCGCCCGCGCCGCCTGCGGCGCCGGCCGCGCTCCTCGTGGCGCTGCCGGGAGCGCTCGTCGGAGCGCCCGGCGATCGATCGGACCCGGGTGCGCGCGGCGGTGAGCCCCTCTCGACCCGGGACGTCACCGTCGAGATCGTGGACGATAGCGACGTGCTCGCCACGGTGTGGCTCCGCTGCGAGCATCCCGGCGGAGGCGCTCCAGTGCGCATCGCCGTCGCGCCGGGGGCCGAGCTCATCCTGGGCAGCGCTCCGGCCGCGGACGTGAGGCTCGACGATGCCGCGGTGAGCGCCCGGCACTGCCGCGTCGCGCACCGCGGCGCATCGATCGAGGTGACGGACCTCGGCTCTCGCAACGGCGTTCGTGTCGGTGGCGTCCGCGTGCGGCAGGCGATGCTCGTCCCTGGCGGCTGCTTCGAGATCGGTCGCACGGCGATGTGCGTCGAGGCGGCCCGAAAAGTCCCGGTGATCGAGGAGGATGGGCCGCCGCTCCCCGGGCTCATCGGCCGCTCGCGGCCCATGCGGCAGCTCGCCGCGGCGGTGCGGCGGGTGGCGCCGCTGCAGCTCCCCGTGCTGCTGCGCGGCGAGTCGGGCACGGGCAAGGATCTCGTGGCCCGGGCGATCCACGCGGAGAGCACCCGGGCCGATCGGCCGTTCGTGGTCCTGAACGCCGCCACGATCCTGCGGGAGCTCGCCGAGTCCGAGCTGTTCGGCCATCGTCGGGGTGCGTTCACCGGCGCGGTTCGGGAGCGTCAGGGGGCGTTCGTCGAGGCCAGCCATGGGACGCTCTTCCTCGACGAGATCGCGGCGCTCTCGCTGGAGGTCCAGGCGAAGCTGCTGCGCGTCGTGGAGGAGGGGATGGTCCGCCCGCTGGGCGCGGAGAGGGCGATGCAGGTCAACGTGCGGCTCGTCGTCGCCACCTGCGAGCCCCTGGAGACCCTCGTCAGTGAGCGTCGCTTCCGCGCGGATCTCTACGAGCGCCTGGCGGTGTGCCGTCTTCAGCTCCCTGCGCTGCGCGATCGGCCCGACGACATCCCGCTCCTGGCCGAGCACCTCCTGGCGAGCTCCGAGATTGGCCGGCGCCAGCTGTCCCCCGGGGCGCTCGCCGCGCTGAGGGCGCACCGCTGGCAAGGCAACGTCCGGGAGCTGCGGAACGTGCTCATTCAAGCCGCGCTGCGCGCGCATGGCCGTGTGCTGCCCGAGCACATCACGGCGGTCATCGCCGATCGGGAGCCCCCGGTCCGCCGGAAGATCACGCCCGCGGATGCGCTCCGCGCCTTCGAGGAGGTGGGCGGCAACGTCAGCGCCGCGGCGCGGCTTGCGGATATCCCGCGGTCGACGATGCGGGATCTGCTTCGTGTAGCGAGGGATACGTGAGCTCGATCCGCGGCGCGCGCACCGGCCTACGGCGCTAAAAGGCGCCTGCGACGCTGAGCGTGGCCTGACCTGGCGCCACGAACGGCGCGATCGCGGTGATGCGCGGCCCGTCGGCCGCGGTCTGCTGCTTCTGCGGGTACCAATCGATCATGGCGTAGGTCGCGGTGCCGACGACCCCGACGCCGAAGAGGACCCACCCCGTGATCGCCCAGGGGACGGCGCCGTCGAAGCGGTCGAGCTTCTCGCGGAGCTTTCCGCACGCCTTCCTGAAGTCGGGGAGGTCGCCCGACGGGTCTTCGCGCGCGCCACAGGGCTGAGACCTGCGGTTCGCGGGGATCTCGCTCTGGTGACCCGCGACGTACTCCTCGATCTTCTGCCCGATGTCGTCGGCGCTGCTGCGCGAGTCCACCGTGATGGCCGAGCCGACGATCCCCATGACCAGGCCGACCCCGGCGACGCCGGTCCCTGCCCAGGCGAGCGGCTTGCGAGCGTACCAGTGGAAGAACGGCTCGCGTCCGCCGGAGGCCTGCGCCGGGCTCATCGAGCCCATCGTGCTGCTCGTCGAGACGCTGAAGCCGCCGGTGCCCGTCGGCGCTGCTGGTGACGGTGAGGGGCCCGGCGCGGCTGCGCCCGGAGCCGTCGCGCCGGGAGCGGCCGCGCCCGGCGCCGGCGGCGCGATGTTCGTCGCCGGAGGCTGTGCCGGCGGTGGCGGCGCGGCGCCCGGGGGGGCTGAGGTGGGCGCAGCGGTCGGCGTCGCCGGGGTAGGCGCGCCGACAGGCGGCGTCGCGGGCGTCGCACCGCTCGTGCCCAGGGTGAGCGTCGCCGGCGTGGCGATGCCGATCTTCGCGTCCACCTGCGTGGTCGCTGATCGGTCCAGGTAGGTCGCGAACAAGGTGTGCTTGCCGGGCGTCACGAACACCGGATCGAGCAGCGGCGCCTTGCCGATGAGGACGCCGTCAACGCTGATGTCCGCGCCAACCGCGTCGGCGCTCACGACGAGGAAGCCGCTCTTCCGTTTCACATCGGCGATCGCCTTCTCCGCTGCGGCGCGCTGCTCCGGCGTCGCCGCGGCGTGCTCGCGCAGGAACTGCTGCAGGTGCTTGCCGGCGTCCTGGAGGTGATTGGAGCGAAGCTCGCTCTGTCCGAGGTTGAGCAGCACGGCCGGGTGTCGCTTGAGCGCGTAGACCTGAAGGAACGCGGTGCGTGCCTCCTCGAACCGACCGGCGTCGTACGCCTTGACCCCTTCCTCGTAGCGCTGGCGCGCGACCTCGGTCACGGGATCGGACGGTTGCGCGAAGCTCAGCGGCTCGCTGAAGAGAGAAGGGGGGAGCCCGGCCTCCGTGAGCACGGCGGGAGCGATCAGCGAGAGCAGGAGGACTGGGGCGCAGGCGCGTGTTTTCATGGCTCCTCAGATCGGGCTTCGCCTCGTCGGCGTCCGCGAAAGGATACGATTGCAGCAGGCCTCGCTGCCGAGGCGAGTAAAGAGGTGCGCTTCAGAACGGCGCATCGCGGATGATGCCGCCGCCCTTGCTGCCTCCGGTCGAGCTCGTGCCACGCTGCGCCGGTGCTGGAGGCGCGGGCCTCTGTGCAGGGGGGGCCGCCTTCGGCCTGGTCGGTGGCACCGCGGGCGTCGCTGCGCTCCCGGCGGAAGCGGGCGCCGTGGCAGATGCAGGCGCCGTGGCCGCAGGAGGCGTCGTGACAGAGGTAGGCGCCGCCGCGGCGGCAGATGTCGTCGCGGTGGGAGCCGGAGGCGACGCTGAGGCGCTCGGCGCCGGCGAGGCGCCGTCGTCCGTAGCGGTGGCGGCGGTCGAGGCGGCGGGGGGCGCCTGCGAGGCGGCGGGGGGTGTGGTCGCTGCGGCGGATGTCTCCGCCGTCGGCGATGCCGCCGGGGGCCCGGCATCCTCTCCGGCGTCGTCTTGACGCAAGGTGCGAACGACGACGAGCAGCAAGGCCACGCCCGCGAGGGCGAGCACGACCCGCAGCGCCGTCTTGTTCGGCGTGGACACGGGGATCTCGATCGGATCGTGGTCTTCCGTGCGGACGCCTGACGCGGCCACGGAATCAGCGCTCTCCCTCGCCGGATGCGCCGCGCGGGAGCCTCTGCGCGCCGGCCGTGCCGACGGCGGTTCGTCCTCCGGGGGCGGGGAGGGGGACCGGCCCGCCCGCGGCTGCGGCGCAGCAGCGTGCGCCCCGGCCGCGGCGCCTGGCGCGCCGGCCGCGGCGCCTGGCGCGACGGCCGCGGCCGCCGGTTCACCCATTCCTACCTGTGTTTTCCCTGCCGGCGCGGGGGGCTGGTCCCGCGTCACCGCGCCGCCCTCCAGCGCGATCGGGGCGCCCGCGTCCGAGGCGCCGCCGGCCGTCCGGGCGTCGATGACCGGCTGAGGCGAGGGGCTGGCCTGCTCACCGGCCCCCGCCGCTCCCGCGTCGCGGGACGTGGCCCCCGCCGCGGGCGGCCCCGACGGGTCCTCACCGATGGCGATGGTCGGGACCCCCTCGATCACGGTGTCGGACACGCCGGACGCGCCGGCTGGCGGGGCCTCGATGACGCCCGTCGTGGGCGCCGCAGGTGCAGCAGGAGAAGGCGCCACCGCGGGGCCAGGCTTCACCGCCGGCGCTTCGGCGGGGGAGGCCGCCTGGGCTTCCGACGATTTCGCAGCGGATGCGCCGGGCTCCTGAGCAACGGCGCCGCCGCGCGCGTCGCCTCGGGCGCCCGACAGCTCGTCGAACGCCTCCCAGGATGGCCGGATCGACGACGCGATCCGCTCCGCCTCCTCCGCAGAGAGGGAGCGCTCACCAGGTTCCGCGGTCGTCGGTTGCTCCCCCGCAGTCATCGCGGTGAGGAACTTACCACCCGCGTCTGCTGCACCGCAATCTCGCGACGGATCGGCGCATCACGGGCTGCCGCGCGCGGCGGGGGCGCCCCCGGAACCACCGCGAACGGCTCACCCGCCGCGCACCTCACGCAGCAGCGCGTCATCCCAGGTGTCGGCGACCTGGCTCACCGTCGTGACGATATCCTCGAACTCTTCGTATTCGAGCGCGCTGAGGCGCCGCAGGCAGCGCACCACCACCTCGTTGCGCGCCTTGTCGATCGCGAAGGCCGCGTCGGAGGTGATGACGAAGCTGAGCTCCAGGAGACGCCTATAGAAGGCCTCGCGCCCGCTCAGGGGCACGGCCATGATGGGAGAGAAGACCATCAGGACGCCTTGCGCCTCCAGCACGTTGACGCCGATGGTCGCGCTCCCGTGCTGAAGCTGCGCGTACCCCGTCTCGTCGAGCGTGCTGGCGCCAGCGCCGCTCGGCGATCTGGCCCCGCCCTGGGAGCTCGCGTTGTACCGGGCGAGATACGCGTTGACCATGCTCGTCGCGTCGGCAAACCTCTCCCCCGACGCGCGGTCCGCGTAGAGGGGTCCTGTGGATGAAGTGGGCGTGAGGTCGGGCACGTGAAACCTCCTGGACGCATCGCCAGTCGCTCGGCGCGCGGGGCTGAACTGGCGAGCCGACAGCACACCAGCCCAGCGTGGTTGCATCGTAGCGCTCCGGCGTTCGCGGCGATCGCGCTTTTTGCAGTGGTGGCGCACGCCACCCTCGGGTGCAGCACGGAGGGCGGCACGCCGGCTGCGCCCGCCGGCATCTCCGACGAGGAGCGCGCCGCCGCGCTGCTCGATCCGGCTGCACTCCTCCCACCCCGCGCCGAGACGGTCGCCCTCGCCGATGCCGTCGCCATCGCGTCATCGCGCGCCGGGGCGCCGGCGCAGGCGGCCTCGCTCGCGGAGCTGGCCGGCGACCTTCGCGTGCGGCTCTTCCGCCTCGATCAGGCGGTCACCGACGCGCGCGAGGCGATGGAGCTCTACAGCGCGGCGGCGACGGCCTTCCGCGCCTCGGCCGATCCGGCCCACGTCGAGCGCGCGTGCCAGGCCGAGCGCCGCCGCGCGCTGCTCGCCGGCGAGCTCGCTCACGACGCGGCCGTCGCGTACCGCGAGCTCTACCTGGTCTCGCGGCGCTACGCGGCCCTCGCGCCGCCCGCGCCGTCCGGCGGCGCGCCGCGCTCGCAGTGCCTTGGCGCGCTCGCGCTCGCGCTCGCGCAAGCCGCTGCCTACCGGCCCAGCGGGGACGCGCTGCGCGCGCTGGAGCAGGAGGGACACCGGGTCGAGGGCGTCGCGCTCGCGCTCGCACCGGGCTCGGCGCCGGGCTCCTCCGCCGCGCCCGCGAGCGCCGCGGGCGCGGCGCCGGTGCAGGTGACGACCGCCGAAGCCACCGGCGATGTCGTCGTGGCCCCCCGTGCGCCGGCGGCGCCCACCGGCCCGGTGAAGATCACCTCGATCGAGCGGCACGGCTCGGACAAGGGGGCGCGCGTCGTGGTCGAGCTCTCCGCGCCGACGACGTTCGACGTCGGCACGCTCGCGGCGGACGAGAGCGCCGGCAAGGACGCGCGCGTGTTCGTCGACATCGCGAGGGCGACGTCGCGCGGCATCGCGAAGGAGATCGAGGTCGGCGGCGTCCTGCGGCGGGTGCGCGTCGGCGTCCAGCCGGATGGAACGCGCGTCGTCCTCGATCTCGCCGCGAACCTGCACCGCCGGATCTTCTACCTCCCCGATCCGTTCCGGATCGTCGTCGACGTGAGCACCCGCCCTCCGTTGCGCGACGACAAGGACAACCCCGGCGGCGCGCGGGAGGTCCGGCGCGTCGCGATCGACCCGGGGCACGGCGGCAACGACACCGGCGCCGTCGGCCCCACCGGGTTGAAGGAGAAGGACGTGACGCTCGACGTCGCCCACCGCGTCGCCCCGCTCCTCGCGCGCGAGCTCAAGATCGAGACGCTCCTCACGCGGGACAGCGACACCTACGTCCCGCTGGAGCTCCGCACCGCGCGCGCGAACGCGTTCCACGCCGACCTGTTCGTCTCGATCCACTGCAACGCGAGCGAGAACGGCCGCGCTCGTGGGGTCCAGACGTTCTCGCTCGCGGCCCCTCACGACGGCGAGGCGACGTCGGCGCAGCTCGCGGCGCGCGAGAACGCCGCCCGCGCCGGGCGGGGAGGGCAGGGCGTGGACCCAGGTGATCCCGGCGCCCGCCTCGAGGTGGCGGCGATCCTGTCGAACCTCAACGTCGGCGACATGGCGGCCCGCTCGCGCCACTTCGCCGAGCTCCTCCAGCGATCGTCGCTCGCCTCGCTCTCGCCCCGCTACCCCGACACGAAGGATCAGGGCGTCAGGGGCGCGGGCTTCTTCGTCCTCGCGGGCGCCGACATGCCGGCCGCGCTGTTCGAGACCGCGTTCATCTCGAACCCCGAGGACGAGGCTCGCCTCGCGACCGCCGACTTCCGGCAGAAGATGGCGGACGCCATCGTGAACGCGATCCGCGCTTACCGCGAGGGCAAGTGAGGGGCGCCGCTGGCCTGCGCGGGCGTCGCCCGCGCAGGCGTCACCCTCGCTCGAGGCCCATGAGCCGCTCGAGCGAGTCGCGCAGCTCGCCGGCCTCGCCCTTCTTGATGAAGTCGTAGGCGCCGGCCTCGGTCGCGTTCTTCTTCATGTCCTCGTGGTTCGAGTACACGATGCAGCGGATGTGCGAGGTCGCGTCGATGGAGCGGAGCCGCTCCAGGCAGCGCACGCCGTCGAGGCCCGGCATCATGATGTCCAGGATGAGCGCGTCGGGCTGGAGGTTGCCCACCGCGACGAGCGCGTCGAACGGATCCTGGAACGTCGTGAGGTCGAACCTCCGCGACAGCGTCTTGCGGAGCGCGGCGAGGACGGAGGGGTCGTCGTCGACCACGACGACCTTCGGCTTGCCCATCCGGAGGATCTCCGGGATCGGGTAGCCGTACTTTCGGAGGAAATCGAGCACGTCCAGCCGCCGGAAACGGAGGTGCCGTCCGGGCGTGCGGAAGTGGCGGATCTCCCCCTTGTCCGCCCAATTGTGGATGGTCTTGAGGTCCACCTGACAGAAGCGCGCGACGTCGCTCGCGGTGAACAGCTCGGGCTGCGTCGTGTTCTCTTTCGGGTTCGTTTCCATGGCTCACTCCTCGAGATCAGGCGTCGCCGGCACGGAGGGGGCATTCGTCTGGGGGGCGTCGAAGCTGGTCGGCACGGGTGGATCTGGCTCTCGTTCCTGTTTGATGTGGATCAGGGATCCATGTGCGCAGCATTCTTCGGCGACGAAGCGCCCGTTGCGCAGGACATAACGGGTCGGCCCCTCGGCGCGCCGATCGCGGGCCTCGTGCGAAGGGTCGCCTGGCAGCGCCAGGTAGGGCGGCTCGGCCCCATCGCCCGGGACGAAGCGCGGACAGATCGGCAAGAGCGGCTGGCGCTCCGCGAGCGCCACGGCGCTGCGCACGTCTGCGACCGCGGCGAGGAGCTCGAGCGTGCGTGAAGTCGGCGGAGCGAGAAGGATCTCCCCACGCGCGGCGCGCTCCAGGACCTCGGACGGCGCTGCCCAGAAGCTCATCGTCGTCTCGTGCCCGTCGTGTCGCCCGATCTGGCCTGGCGGTAGCGGTAGCAGGAAGAAGCGCGCGTCGAAGCGCCGCGCCTCGGCGAGGGGCGTGATCCACCGCGCCCACGGGACGAGCGCCGCGAGCGCGAGCTTCAGGCCGCGCCGCGCGAGGACCGCATCGAGCGGCGCCCCGGCGGCGAGCTCCCGTCCCACCGCGTCGACCTCGTCGCCGGGCAGCGGAAGATCGGTCGGCAGGATGCCCCCCTCCTCCAGCGTCTCCCGGCACGCGGCCACGCACAGCGCTCGCGCCGGCGTCTCGCCCGTCGCGAACGCAGCGGCGCGCGCCGGTGGCTCGGTCGCCCGATCCCTCCAGACTTCCGCGCCGTCCTGCGCGTCCACTTTCCCACCAGGGAACACCACGGCGCCCCCCATGAAGCTCGAGCTCGCGTGGCGGCGAACGCAGAACACCTCGATTCCAGCGCGACCGTCACGGAGGACGATCACCGTGGAGGCATCGCGGGGACGGACCGGGGTTCGGTTCTGATCGAAATCCAGCAATATGGGATAAATTTGTTCCACGTGAGCTGCCTTTCGTCAAACCGTCCGCTGCGTCTCATTTCCGGCGTGCTCTGGGGTGAGCATGCGGGTTTGAGGCCAAGTCCGCCGTCTTTTCCGGCGGCTCGGGGACTTCCCGCAGATGCTTTCCACGCTGTCCCGACAACCGATGCCAACCGAGGCTGCAGCGTGCGGTCGATCGCGGGCGTGATGGCGCTTGATGGCGCTTGATGGCGACCCATGGCGAGTCGAGAGGCGTCGGCCGCAGTGAGCTCAGGCGATCTCTGCCTGCGACGGAGGCGTCGTTGACGGGCTCGGCTCCCACGCTTAGAATCCCGCGCCTCGCAATTTCGGGGGGCTGTCTGGCCTCTCCGGACATGTCGCGGAGCCGTAAGTCCCGGCAGCCGGGGTCAGCGCCCCGCGGCTTGCATGCGCCAGGGAGCTCAGACGGCAGCGCCGAACGGCGCATTCGACGCGAGAGGACCTATGAACAAGGCCCAGCTGAAAAAGTTCAAGACCCTGCTTGAGACGAAGCGCGACGAGATCGTCAAGAAGGCCAAGCAAACGCTGACCGAGGACATGATGCTCGACGCGAACGATCTCCCTGACGAGATGGACCTCGCGTCGAGCGAGTACCTGCAGTCGTTCACCTTCCGGCTCCGTGGCCGCGAGAAGTCGTTCCTCGACAAGATCCAGAAGGCCCTCGTGAAGATCGAGGACGGCTCGTTCGGCAAGTGCGAGGAGTGCGAGGAGGAGATCTCGGCGAAGCGCCTCGAGGCGCGCCCCGAGACGACCCTGTGCATCCGCTGCAAAGAGGATCAGGAGCGGGTCGAGAAGGACTACGGCTGACGCTGCGCCGCGCGAGGAGGCTGCCGCCGGTCGCCTCCTTGCGCGAGGGTGCCTCGGCGCCGTCGGGCGTGCGCTCCTGCTCCCGGTCCACGTCGCGCGGACCGGGCGGGGCCACGCCCGTTCTGCTATTTGCGCGCGGCCGCGCGGCCGCGCGGCTGCTGCGGGGTGCGGCGCTTCGACGCTGCGAGCACCTCGCGCAGGTACGCGCCGGTGAATGACGCCTCCTCCTGCGCGATGTCCTCCGGGGTGCCGGCGGCGACGATCGTCCCGCCGCGCTCGCCGCCCTCGGGGCCCAGGTCGATCACCCAGTCGCTGCAGGCGATCACGTCGAGGTTGTGCTCGATCACGAGGACGGTGTTCCCGGCGTCGCGCAGGCTCATCAGGCTCGCGGTGAGCACCTCGATGTCGGAGAAGTGCAGGCCCGTCGTCGGCTCGTCGAGCACGTAGAGCGTGCGGCCGGTGGCCTTGCGCGCGAGCTCGCGCGCGAGCTTCACGCGCTGTGCCTCGCCGCCCGAGAGCGTCGTCGCGGGCTGCCCCAGCGTGATGTAGCCGAGGCCGACCCGCGCGAGCGCGGCGAGCCGCTCCCGGACGCGGGGGAGCGCCTCGAACTGGTCGATCGCCTGCTCGACCGTCAGGTCGAGCGCGTCGGCGATCGACATCCCGCGGTAGAGCACCTCGAGCGTCTCGCGGTTGTACCGGCGGCCGCCGCACGTCTCGCACGTCACGAAGATGTCGGGCAGGAAGTGCATCTCGATCCGGAGCACGCCGTCGCCCTGGCAGGCCTCACAGCGGCCGCCCTTCACGTTGAACGAGAAGCGGCCCGCCTTGTACCCGCGCGTCCTCGCCTCCGGGAGGCCCGCGTAGAGCTCCCGGAGGAGCCCGAAGACCCCCGTGTACGTCGCCGGGTTCGAGCGCGGCGTGCGGCCGATCGGGGCCTGATCGATCGAGATGACCTTGTCGATGTGCGAGAGGCCCTCGATGCCGTCGCACGCGCCGATCGGGGCGGAGCTCCTGTACAGCTCGTTCTTCGCGGCCGGCAGCAGCGTGTCGACGATGAGGCTCGACTTGCCCGAGCCCGACACGCCGGTGACCGTGCAGAAGAGGCCGACGGGGATCTCGGCCGTGACGTTGAGGAGGTTGTGGGCCCGCGCGCCGCTCACGCGGATGAAGCGCCCGTCGGGGCGCTGGCGCTTCGTGGGGATCGCCAGCTGCTTCTTGCCGCTGAGGTACGGGCCGGTGATCGACGCCGGATCGGCGCTCAGCTCCTCCGGCGTGCCCTGCGCCACCACGTTGCCGCCGTGCACGCCCGCGCCCGGGCCCATGTCCACGATGTGGTCGGCCGCGAGGATGGCGTCGCGGTCGTGCTCGACGACGACCACGGTGTTGCCGAGGTCCACGAGCCGCCGGAGCGCCTCGAGCAGGCGCGTGTTGTCGCGCGCGTGCAGGCCCACCGAGGGCTCGTCGAGCACGTAGAGCACGCCGACGAGCGCGGCCCCGATCTGCGTCGCGAGGCGGATGCGCTGGCCCTCGCCGCCGGAGAGGGTCTGCGCGGAGCGGTCGAGCGTGAGGTAGTCGAGCCCGACGTCGATGAGGAACCCGAGGCGGGCGATCACCGCCCGGAGCAGCGGCTCGGCGATCGCGCGCTCGCGCGGCGCGAGCGCCCCGTCGACGTGGGCCTCGCCCGCGGCTTGCCCATCGGCGGAGGCCCGCGGCGCGCTTCCCTTTGCGGCCTGCGGCGCGCCTTCCTTCGGCGGCATGAGGCCCTCGAGGAAGACGCGCAGCGTGCGCAGCGGCAGGGTGCCGACGTCCGCGATGTTGCGATCCCCGAGGCGCACGGCGAGCGCCTCCGGGCGCAGGCGCCTGCCGTCGCAGGCGTCGCACACGCGCGTGATGACGAAGCGGCCGATCTCGTCGGAGAGCGCGGCGCTGTCCTCGTCGGGATCGGCCTCCTCCTCGTCGGCGAGGGCGGGCTCGCCGCTGCTCAGCAGGCGCTCGAGCCGCGGGATGATCCCCTCGTAGGCGGCCCTCTTCTTCCCCCGGCCGCCGGCGCCCTGGGCGTCGCTCCCCTCGAGGATCGCCTGCCGCACCGCCGCCGGCAGCTTCGCCCACGGGACGTCCGGATCGCAGCCGAGCGCGCTGACGGCCCGCTCCGTCTCCGTGGCGAGCGAGAGCGAGCCGCGGCGCCCCCAGGCCACCACCGCTCCCTCGCGGAGCGTGCGCCGAGGATCGGGGACCACGCGGTCCGGATCGATGCGGGTCCTCGCGCCGATGCCGTCGCAGGCGGGGCACGCGCCGTGCGGGCCGTTGAAGGAGAACATCCGCGGCTCGATGGGCGGCAGCGAGATGCCGCAGTCGATGCACGCGAAGCGCTCGCTCATCCAGAGCGGCTCGATCTTCATGCCGTCGCTGGAGATGTCGACGAGCAGCCTGCCCTCGCCCAGCTTGAGCGCGAGCTCGACGGAGTCGGTGAGCCGGCCCTTGATGCCGTCCTTGACCACGATCCGGTCCACGACCACGTCGAGGTCGTGCGCGCGCGTCCGGTCGAGGACGATCTCGTCGCCGAGATCGACGATCTCGCCGTCGATGCGCGCTCGCACGAAGCCTTCCCGGCGCAGCCGCTCGATGTCGAGCTTCAGCTCTCCGCGGCGCCCTCGCGCGATGGGCGCCATGATCGTGACCCGCGTCTTGTCGCCGAAATCGAGGATGCGGTCGACGATCTGCTGCACCGTCTGGGCCTCGATCCGCTTGCCGCACGCGGGGCAGTGCGGGGTGCCGACGCGCGCGAAGAGCAGGCGGAGGTAGTCCGAGATCTCGGTCACCGTGCCGACGGTCGATCGCGGGCTCTTCGCCAGCGCGCGCTGCTCGATCGCGATGGCGGGCGAGAGGCCCTCGATCGACTCGACGTCCGGCTTGGATAGCTGCTCGAGGAACTGCCGCGCGTAGGCGGAGAGCGACTCGACGTAGCGGCGCTGCCCTTCCGCGTAGATGGTGTCGAACGCCAGGGACGACTTGCCCGAGCCGCTCGGACCGGTGATCACCACCAGGCGGTCGCGCGGAAGCGACACGCTGACGTTCTTGAGGTTGTGCTGCCGGGCGCCTCGAACGACCAGTCGATCCATAGGGGGAACCGGAGAGCTATCACACACGGAACCGGGCGTGGCGCCGCTCCTGCTCGCCGCTCGCCGCTCTGTCGGCTCTGTTGCCCCCGTTGCCCCAGTTGCCCCAGTTGCCCCAGTTGTCCCAGTTGCCCTGGTGGCCCCGTCGCGCGCCGCGACGCGCCGCGTACGGCGCGCGCCAGGTCTTCCGGTTGTCTTGCAATTCTTCTCACGTCGCTGCGCTGCGAGCTGGACTATGAGAGGGCGCGCAGGTGGAAGCGCGTGCAAGGAGTGTCCTGATGGCGGTCGGCGCCGGCGCTGCGCTCGGCGTTGTCGCGCTCGTTGCGCGGTACGCCCCTGAGCTCGACGCGCTGCTGCTCGCGCCGCCCTCTCCGTCCGGGCGCTCCGAGCCCGGCCCCGCCGCGGCGCGTTCTGCCGGGCCCGCGGCACCGGCATCGTCCACGCCTGCACCCGCCACGGCCGCTGGTCAGGAGGAAGCAGCAGCGCCCGCTCCGGGCTCACCTCCCGGCGCGGCCCCGGTTCCGCGAAGCGCGAGCCGGCAGGCCACCGCGGCGGCCCCGCTGGTCGATCCCTTCGCGGCGGATCCGGTGGCGCGCGCTGCGTGTCCCGCCGATATGAGCCTCGTGGAGGGCGATTTCTGTCCATCCCTCCCGTATGTCTGCACCCGCAGCGGCGATGGAGCCGGCCATGGCTGCCCCGAGTATGGGCGCGGCGCCCGCTGCCGGGCTCCGGTGGATCACCGGCGCTTCTGCATCGACCGCCACGAGTGGCCGAACCGGGTGGGCGAGCTCCCGCGCGTCTACGTCGACTGGTACGAAGCGAAGTCGCTCTGCGCCTCGATCGGCAGGCGGCTGTGCCGGCGCTCCGAGTGGATGCTCGCTTGCGAAGGACCGAAGCGCCTGCCGTATCCTTGGGGCTTCGTGCGCACGCCCAGCCCTTGCAACATCGACCGCGCCGCGATCGAGTTCGACATCGACGCCATGGTGGACGAGGCGACCCGCGAGGGCGAGATCGCCCGGCTGTGGCAGGCCGATCCCATCGGATCGCACCCGAACTGCATCAGCGCCTACGGGGCGTACGATCTCTCCGGCAACGTCGACGAGTGGACCGACAACCTCGCCGACGATCCGGGCACGTCGCGCCCGGCCACGCTCAACGGCGGCTACTGGGGTCCTGTTCGGAACACCTGCCGCCTCACGACCGGAGGGCACGGGCCGACGTTCAAGTTCTACCAGGTCGGCTTCCGCTGCTGCGCGGACACCGTCGACGGCGTCGTCACCCCGCCGCCGCGGCCCTTCATCGAGCGCGACCGCGAGAAGGACGGCGTGTACGACTGACATGCGCGAGCGCATCGCCTTCATCGCCGCCCTCGTCGTCGCCGCCCTGGTGAGCGCGCTCCTCTTTGCCCCCCGCTTCCAGAGGCCACCTGAGCCGCTCGACGCGGCGAGCGCGGCCCCGGCGGCGAGCGTCGCCCCGCCGGAGCCGGCCCCGCCCGCGCTGGCGCCTCCGGCGCCGCCGCCGCTGCCCGCGTACGTGCGCGTCGACCCGGAGAGCCGCACGGCGTGCCGCGGCGGGATGGTGCTCGTCGACGGCATCTATTGCCCGTACGTCGGGCACCACTGCGCCGCTTACATCGACGAGGAGAAGGACATCTGCGCCCGGTTCGAGCCGGAGGTCCTCTGCGAGGGGCGCCTCCAGCACCGGCGCTTCTGCATCGACGTCTTCGAGTACCCGAACATCGAGGGCGTCCGCCCGGTGGTGATGGTCAACTGGCTGGAGGCGAAGCGCGCCTGCGAGATCGAGGGCAAGCGGCTCTGCTCCGGCGAGGAGTGGGAGTTCGCGTGCGAGGGGCCGCAGATGTGGCCCTATCCTTACGGGATCGCTCGCGATCCCGACGCCTGCAACATCGACAGGAAGATCTCGATGCCGGTGCTCGAGACGTTCGCTGACCCATGGAAGATCTCGGCCGAGGTCGAGCGGCTCGATCGCCGGGTTGCGTCCGGGGAGATGCACCGGTGCGTCAGCCCCTTCGGCGTGCGCGACATGACCGGCAACGTCGACGAGTGGGTGAACAATGAGCTCGGCACGCTGGACGAGAAGCCGTTTCGATCGACGCTGAAAGGGGGCTACTGGGGGCCGATCCGCTCGCGATGCCGCCCGGTCACGTCGACGCACAACCGGTGGTTCCGCTTCTATCAGGTCGGGTTCCGGTGCTGCTCCGACGCGCTCGACGGGGGCAAGGCCGTGACCCCGGCGGCAAAAACAGCGCGCATCCCGCGCCGCAGCCCGATGGTCGATCCGGGCGGGCGGCAGGGGCCGTGAGGGGCCGCAGCCCGAGCGGGCCTCTGCCATGGCCCACGGCGCGGCCTCTGGCGTCGCCTCTGGCGTCGACCGACCGCGCACGCCGGCGCGATGTCCCCGCGCCATGCCCGGCGAGGCCCCCCTCGCGCTGCGCCCCGTCCGCGGACGGGCTTCCCTCACGGCCGAGCCACCCCTGACCGCCGTGGCGCCATCGTGGAACCCGGTCGGGCCGAACCGCTCCCCTTCCAACTGCGCGCCTCTTGGACTACGTTGTCCGCCGGTGCGAAAGTGGGCGGCCCCGATCGGGGTTCGCCCTTGTACCAGGGCCTATAGCTCAATCGGTCAGAGCCCCCGGCTCATAACCGGGCTGTTCCTGGTTCGAGTCCAGGTGGGCCCACGAAAGCCACGAAACAGAAGGAGACAAGGAAGCACGTGAGCATCCGCGAGCAGATCGCATTCCTCGAAGAGCTGTCGGCCATCGACAGCGAGATCCGCCGCATCGATGAGCAGCTCGACAAACAGCGCGGCAGCCTGGAAGGGATGCGGTCCGACCTGAAGGGGCTAGAGGAGCGGCTGAAGCGCGATCGGGAGACCCTGGCGCAGATAGAGAAGACGCGCTCCGAGCAGCACGTCGAGCTCCGCCAGATGTCGAGCCAGATCGAGCGCTCGCGGGAGAAGCTGCAGCGCTCCCGGAACGAGCGCGAGTCCAACGCGGCGCAGCGCGAGATCGAGGAGCTGCGCAAGCTGCACCGCGATCGCGAGGAAGAGATCGAGCGGCTGAACTCGGCCTCCGAGGGGGCGCGCTCGGCGATCGACGTGGCGGAGGCGAAGCGCGTCGATCTGGCGGGGGCGATCGACGGCAGCGCGCCGGGGACGCAGGCGTCGCTGGCCGCGCTCGAGGCCGAGCGGGCCCAGCGCGCCGACGCGCGCCAGCAGGTGGTCGGCAAGCTGCCGGTCGTCCTGTACCGCCGCTACGAGTCGATCCGGACGCGCAGGCCCGTCGCGATCGCGCGCACCTACGACGGCACATGCCTCGGCTGCCACCTGTCCGTGCCGCCGATGATGTTCCAGAAGATGCGCCGCCAGGAGGAGTTCGAGCGGTGCCCGAACTGCAACCGGATCCTCTACTACATGCCGCCGGAGCCCGCGACGGGCAGCACGCCGGCCGCGGACCCCTCCCGCGCCTGATCCCGGGTGCGGCTTGAAGACGTGCTCCGCCTGTTTCAGGCTCTTCTCGCACGACAGCGGCTTCTGTCCGGTCGACGGGCAGCGCCTCATCCCGGTCGCTGAGGTAGCGCCGCCGGTCCACCCGGAGGACAGGCGCGTCGGCGCGACCCTGTGCGGCGGGCGCTACCAGATCTGGCGGATCGTCGCCGACGGGGGCATGGGGCGCGTCTACCAGGCGCTCGATCTTCGGACCGGCCGCAGCGTCGCCCTGAAGATCCTCCACCCCGAGGTCGCGCTCGACGAGGTGAGCGTCGAGCGCTTTCACCGCGAGTTCGAGGTCAGCGCGTCGCTGCCCCACGAGCAGATCGTCGACGTGCTCGCCTTCGAGAAGACCGAGGATCACAGCTTCGCGCTGGTCATGGAGTACCTCGAGGGCGAGGAGCTGCGGACGGTCCTCAAGCGCGACAAGGTGCTGCCCCCCGAGCGCCTGGTTCGGATGCTGTCGCAGATCGCGCTCGGCCTCGAGGAGGCGCACAAGCGCAAGGTCGTGCACCGCGATCTCAAGCCGGACAATATCTTCCTGGTCGGCACGCACGACGGCGACATGGTGAAGATCCTCGATTTCGGCAGCGTGCGCGACAACAGCGAGGGCGCGAAGAAGCTGACCGTCGTCGGCACGACGATCGGGTCGCCCTTCTACATGTCCCCTGAGCAGGCGCAGGGGCTGCTCGCGCTCGACCATCGCGCCGACGTCTGGTCGGTCGCGGCGATCGTGTTCGAGTGCGTCACGGGGCAGGTCCCGTTCCACGCGCCGACCGGTCCGATGATCCTCGTGGCCATCATGGGCAACAATCCGCTGCCTCCGAGCGTGGCGGGCAAGGCGTACGGGGCGCCGGCCTCGCTCGATCCGGTGATGGAGGAGGCCTTCATGAAGAGCCCGGAGGCGCGCCTGCCCTCCGTCGGCCTGCTCGCCGATCGCGTGGGCCAGGCGTACGGCCTCGCGGGGTCGCACCGCGACTGGGCGTACCTACCGCAGAAGGAGCTCGCGGCCCGGATCCGCGCCGCGCCGCCGTCGGTCCTGGCCCGCCAGCCGCATGCGTCGGCGAGCGTGGGCGCGGTCCCCGCCGGCGCCAGCGGCGGGTCGAGCGCCGCCGCGGTCATCGCGCGCTCGCCGGACGCTTCCGAGGCGTTCGCCGAGGACATCGTGATGGGCGTGCCACAGCGCTTGCCGCGGTGGGTCATCCCCGCGGTGGCCGGCGCGGCAGTGCTGCTCTGTGCGCTCGTCGCGCTGCTGATTTCGCGCTGACGGCGGCGCCGTGCCGTGCGCTCGTGCGACGTTGCGCCTTACGCGCCGCGGCGGCGGCGCAAGACGCAAGGCGCACGCGCGCTCCGGTTCAGTGCGCCATCGTCCTGGGCGCCGGGGCCCCGCGTTCGCGCTGGCGCCGCCGCTGTGTTATTTGTGTTGACCATGAGCACTCATCCTTCAACTCGGACCGGCAAGCCCCTCTCCGCCGCGATGTGCCTGATCGCGCTCTCCGGGCTCCCCCTCCTCGGCTGTAGCCAGAGCGAAGCGGCGACCTCTCGCGGCGCCACCGAGGCAGCACCTGCGGCCCCACCCCAGGGCGGAAAATCGAAGGTCGAGGATGCGGTCTACACCCTCGAAATGAAGCCGACAGGGACGTACAAGGCCGGCCAGGAGGGGCTCGTGGAGGTGTCGCTCCTGTCCAAGGGCGACTACCACATCAACGACAAATACCCCATCAAGTTCAAGGTCACCGAGGCGGCCGCCGAGGGCGTTTCGTACCCGAAGCCCTTGCTCAAGCGCGAGGACGGCGCGTTCGAGGAGACCAAGGGCGTCCTCAAGGTCCCGTTCGTGGCGGCCAAGAAGGGCAAGACCAAGGTGGCGGGCGTGCTCTCCTTCAGCATCTGCAGCGCCGCGAATTGTTTGATGCAGAAGCAGGAGCTCGAGGCGGTCGTCGACGTGCAGTAGGCGGAACGGTAAACTCAGCCGCACGTGAACAACGACACCTCCGGTTACCGGGGGGGCCAGCCCAGCGAGGTCGGCCCCAGCCAGACGGTCCAAGGCAGTGCGGCTGAGCGGGCTCGAAAGGCCCTCTCCGAGCTCGACGCCATCGCCTCCTCGATGGCCAGGCGCTTCAACGAAGAGCAGCGGGTCCTCTCGTTCCAGCAGTACCTGGAGCTCTTCGCTTCCAATCCGGTCCGCTTCGGACGCGACGCGGCTCGCTACGTCCGCGACATGTTCGACCATTTCGGCACGCGGACGGTCAAGAAGCCCTGGGGGGAGCTGACCCGGTTCCAGCTCTTCGATCTGCCGTGGGAGCTCCCCGCAACCGAGCCCGCGCAGCAGGGCGCGCCGGCCGCGGCCTCCTACCACGGGCGGGACTTCGCGCTGATCGGCCACGAAGAGCTCCAGGCCGAGGTCTACCGGGTGCTCTGCAACTTCGTGCGCGAGGGCAGGGCCAACAGGCTCGTCCTGATGCACGGGCCGAACGGCTCGGCGAAGAGCACGCTCGCCGCCTGCATCCTGCGCGCCCTGGAGCACTACTCGACCCTCGATGAGGGGGCCGTCTACCGCTTCCACTGGGTGTTCCCGAGCCGCAAGACGATGCGCGGCTCGATCGGCTTCGGCGGCGACGTGAAGGCGAGCGCCGCGGACGGCACGAGCTACGCCCACCTCGAGGACGATCAGATCGACGCCCGGCTCGTGATCGAGCTCAGGGATCACCCGCTGTTCCTGCTCCCGGTGCGAGAGCGGCGGGCGCTCATCCTGAGGCTCTACGAGGACGCCGGCGCGACGGAGCCGCCGCCCGAGTGGCTGATGAGCGGCAAGCTGTCGCACAAGAACCAGCAGGTCTTCGAGGCGCTCCTCGTGGCGAGCGGCGGCTCGCTCGTCGAGACGTTGCGGCACGTCCAGGTCGAGCGGTACTTCATCTCCCGCCGCTACCGCGTCGGCGCCGTCACGATCGGCCCGGAGCTCTCGGTCGACGCCGGCGAGCGGCAGATCACGGCAGATCGCTCGCTCGCCTCGCTCCCGACCTCGCTCCAGGCGACGACGCTCTTCGAGGCGCACGGTGAGCTGATCGAGGCCGCCGGGGGCGTGCTCGAGTTCAGCGATCTCCTCAAGCGGCCGCTCGACGCTTTCCGGTACCTCCAGCTCACGCTGGAGACGGGGGAGGTCAGCCTGCCGCAGCAGACGGTGCAGACGAACGTCGTGATGATCGGCAGCGCCAACGACGTGCACCTCAACGCCTTCCGGGAGCACCCGGAGTTCCCGAGCTTCCGCGGGCGCTTCGAGCTCCTGCGCGCGCCCTACCTCCGGAGCTACCCCGACGAGCAGGCGATCTACGACACGCAGATCGTCCCGTTCGTGACCCGCCACGTCGCCCCGCACGCGACGCGCGTCGCCGCGCAGTTCGCCGTGCTCACCCGCATGCGGCAGCCGGAGGCGAAGCGGTACCCCGACGCGCTCGCGCCGCTCGTCTCGAGCCTCACCGCCGTCGAGAAGATGGAGCTGTTCGCGACGGGCACGGCGCCGGAGCGGTTCGACGCCGAGGCGCAGAAGGTCCTGCGCGCGGGCATCGAGGCGATCTACCACGAGAGCGACGCGTCCGTGGACTTCGAGGGGCGCCTCGGCGTCTCGCCGCGCGAGGTGCGGACGCTCCTGCTCGACGCGGCGCAGAGCGAGGACCACGCGTGCCTCTCCCCGTTCGCGGTGCTCTCGGAGCTCGACGCGCTCTGCAAGCGGCAGGCGGAGTACGACTGGCTCAAGGAGAAGCAGCTCGCGGGCGGCTACCACGATCACCGGCTCTTCCGCGAGGTCGTGCGCACGCGCCTGCTCGACACGACCGAGGAGGAGATGCGGACGGCCAGCGGCCTCGTCGACGAGACGCGCTACGCCGAGCTGTTCGATCGGTACGTCTCCCACGTCGGCGTCTGGGTGAAGGGGGAGAAGATCAGGAACCCGCACACCGGCGACTTCGAGAACCCGGACGAGCGCATGATGCGCGAGGTGGAGGCGCTCCTCGGGGTCCGCACGAAGCACGACGATCACCGGCGCGGCCTGATCTCGGCCATCGCGGCGTGGGCCATCGACCACCCAGGGCAGAAGATCGTCAACGCGGTCGTGTTCCCGCAGCAGATCCGCAAGCTGCGGGAGGCGGTGTTCACGGAGCGGCGCAAGGGCGTGGCGCTCCTGGTTCGCGATCTCGTCGCGCTCCTGCGCGACGCGCAGAGCGACGGCAAGTCCGAGAAGGGCTGGGGCGAGCTGCGCGAGGAGGAGCGCAGGAACGCGACGCGCGCGCTCGAGCGGCTGCGCGGGATGGGCTACTGCGACCGCTGCGCGCTCGACGCCGCGAGCGCGCTGCTCCGCGCGCGCTTCGCCGAGCTCGTCACCTGAAGCGAAGCATGATCATCGACTCGCATTGCCACGTCGATCCGCGTCATTTCCGTGAGGGGGCCGACGCCGTCCTGGACCGCGCGCGGGCCGCCGGCGTGGACGCGTTCGTGGTCGTCGGCGTCGACGCGGATCTCTCCGCGGCGCGCTTCGCCGCGGCGCTCGCGGCGCGGCGCGCCGACGTGCACGCCGCGGTCGGCGTCCATCCGCACGATGCCTCCGCCTTGGACGACCGGATGCTCGCGGAGCTCGAGGTCCTCGCGCGCCTGCCCGAGGTCGTGGCCGTCGGCGAGATCGGCCTCGACTACCACTACATGCACTCGCCGAAGGACACACAGCAGCGCGTCTTCGCCGACCTCGTCGCCCTCGCTCGGAGGGTGGAGAAGCCCATCGTCATCCACACGCGCGAGGCGCCAGAAGACACGCTCGCGATCCTGGAGCGCGCCCAGGCGAGCGACGTCGGCGGCATCATCCATTGCTTCTCCGAGGATCGCGCGTTCGCCGAGCGGGCGCTCGCGCTCGATTTCGACCTCTCGTTCTCGGGCATCGTGACCTTCAAGACCGCGCGCGCGATCCAGGAGGTCGCCGCCTGGGCTCCGGGGGATCGGATCCTGGTCGAGACGGACAGCCCTTACCTCGCGCCGGTGCCGTTCCGGGGGAAACGGTGCGAGCCAGGGCACGTGCTGCACACAGCGCGCTTCGTCGCGGAGCTCCGGGGCGAGCCCTTCGAGGCGCTGGCCGCGCGCACGGCGGAGAACACCCGCAGGCGGCTGCGGCTTCCGCAGGACGGCGCGCTCACCGGCTGAGACGAGCGCGCGCGGTCCGCGCCTGCGGGCTCGCCTCAGGCACGTTTCGAGGCATAGTGACAGCACGATGGCGCAGAGGTCTCGCGACGGCCGCCGGATCGCATCCGCGTGGGCGCTCTCCGTCGCGGCCCACGCAGGGCTGGTGGGCGCAGGCGCGCTGGTCGTCGCAGGCTCGTTCTCGGGGCGGGAGGTAGCGCGCGCGCGGACGGTCGGGTCGCCAGCCGCGATGAGCGTGCCGATCGAGATCGATCTGCCCGTCGTCACGGACGGCACGCTCGACCGCGCTGCGGCGACCGCGTCCGAGCTGGCCGTCCGCCTTTCGCGCGGCGGAGGGGAAGACGCGCCCCGGCCGGACACGGGGACGAGCGGGCGTGGCGGTACCGACGCGGCGGAGCTGCCTGCGTTGAACCTCGCCGACAGGGACGACGCGACCTTTCTGTCTCCAGAGATCCGTTCGCGCCTCGACAGGAGCCAGATCCAGCGCATCCGCTCGTCGTCCCAGCGCGCTTCGCGCGAGGACTGGCGCGCCAGCCGGGAGCCCATGGAGCTCACGTTCCTCGCGGCGGGGCGGGTCGGCCGTCGGGCCGAGCGACGCGCGTCGACCGAGCGCGATCCGTCGCTCGGGGCGCGCGATGGAGGCGCGCCCCAGCGTCGCGGCGGCGTGCTGGGCGCTGAGGCCCAGCCTGCGGGCATCGACGGCGCGACCGACGTGTCCGCTGCGCGCGACGCGTCGCTTTCCCTGGGGGTGAGTCCGCGCGCCACCGGCGGTGCCGTCGAGGGAGGCGAGCGCGCGTCCGCGGGGCTGGGCGTTCGCGATGGGCGGCTCGGCGAGGAGCACCGGGAGAGCGCGGCGGTTCCGCTGGCGCGGCCGATGGTCGCGGTGGGCACGCCGTCCGTCCCCGCCGACGCCGTGGGGCACCCGAACGACACGGTGGACAGCGAGCAGGAGGTGGCGACGGCGATCCAGTCGCTCGTTCACGCCAGCTCGGCCGGAGGGGCGCGTGGGTTCGGGCCAGGCGGACAGGCAGGACCGGGCGCGACCGGCGTGGGTGGCGTGGCGGGCCGCGGTGCGCGTTCCAGCGCGCTCGGTTCAGGGCGCGGCCGGCTGCTCGACAACGATCCGCTCGATCGCAGGCGCAGCCACTACATGCGGCAGGTCATGGCCAAGCTGCACCCGCTGTGGGCCGACGCGTTTCCCAAGTGGGCCGCAGGCGAGGGGCTTCAGGGGACCGTGATCGTGACCTTCGTGATCCGCGCGGATGGGACCGTGGGGAGCGCGTCGGTGACGCGGCCGAGCGGCATCCCCGAGTTCGATGAGAACTGCCGGCGCGCGGTGCTGCGCGGTTCGCCGTACCCCCCGGTGCCGCCCGAGCTCGGCGAGAGCTTCCGGTGGTCGATGCCGTTCGAGGCGAGGAACCCCGCGGTCCTGCCGAAGCACCGAGAGCGCGAACGGTGATCCAGAGCAATCTTCGGGGATGACCGTGATGACCGGGATGAATGTGATGAACGAGAAGTCGGGGACGACCGCGACGAACACGCGTCGTAACGCGCACGACCTCGCTTGACAGAGCGGAGACGGGGCGGTACTAGTCCGCCCTCACTTTTGCCGAAGTAGCTCAGCTGGCTAGAGCAGGCGTTTCATACGCGCCGGGTCGGGGGTTCGATTCCCTCCTTCGGCACCAGCAATGGTGACAGTCGGCCGCTGGCCTCCCTCGGAGGGCCAGCGGTGGTTGCGTGAACATCAAGGCCGCACGTGGACGAGGGTTCCTTCCTCGCCGTTGCTGTACACAGCGTGCCAGCCTTCGGGGAGCTCCGGCTCGGCCCACAGGAAGATGCGCCGCGCATCGATGGGCGTCAGCGCGATGTCGTGGAAGCCTTGCGCTTCGCCGACCCCGGCGCCCCAGTACATGCCGGTGATCGCCTGGTCCGGCGCGAGGGCCATCACCCACGGGGCGTCGGTGACGTCGAAGCTGTCGGCGACCTCGCGAGGATCGACGTTGCGCGTGACGTGCTTGCTCCGCACGCGGAAGGTGCCGCGCGCGGTGGACGCGGTCGATTCAGGGTCGCGCAGCTGGTCGCGTCCGGACGAGATCAGCGTGGCGTAGATGGGCTTCTGCCCCTCGTAGGCCGTCAGGGTCTGGTTCACCAGGCTGACGTCGAGCCAGCGCTGCGCGCCTTTGGCGAAGTCGGGGAGCTTGGTGCGACGGACGACGACGACAAGGTCCTGCGCGCGCAGCCAGAAGCCGTCGCGCGCCTCCTCGAAGCGGACGCCGTCCACCGTCCTGAACCTGCCCGTGAGCGGCACGCCCGTGCGGCGCTCGAGCTCCTCGTCGTTCGCGGTCGCCTTGCCGCGGCCGAGCGACCACGTGTGGACGTCGTGGCGGTGGACGAACGCCACAGGCAGCCCGTGCTTCTCGACATCGAGGCCGTGCCACGGTGATCCGAGCGCGGCCTGGAGCCGGTCGGTCGGGACGAGCCGTCCTTCCGGCGTCACGCCGAACCTGCGTCCGTCGGTCGCTCCCGCCGTGAACGTGCGGGTGATCGCGACCCCGCTGCCTTTGCGCAGCGCCACCGTCTTCAGCGCGGCGCGCAGATCGACGCGGGCGCCGTCCTTTCCGCCGATGTCGATGCCGAGCGCGGCGACGGGCGGGAGCGGCGCGATCGCATCGGCGATCGGGAAGAGGAAGTATCCGGCCTCGGTCCTGCGCCCGTCTTCGCCGATGCCGTCGCCTCGCGGCAGCAGCACCGGGGGCCCGGAGGAGACGCCGCGCGCGTCCAGCGGGACGTCGTTGGCCGACGCGCCGAGCTGCGCGTCGCTGCGCTGCACGCGCTCGAGATGGCGATCGAGATCCGGCTCGGCGCGCTGCAGCTCCTCGCGGCTGGGCACCCCGAAATACGCCGGGGCGCCCTGGGTTCGCGCGCGGCCGTAGCGATAGGGGAGTGGACGCGACGTGTCGGGCAGAGCCGGCAGGAGCGCGAGCACGTCGGTGTTCAGCGTCGCGCCGTCGCCCGCGCAGACGAACCCGCGGGGGCGGATCGCATACCAACCGCCGCTGCACCCCGCGCGTCCGTACGGCTCCGAGGACCTCACGACGGAGGCGCCAGGATAGAGCTCGCCGAGCTTGCGTGCGCCCGCCTGCGGACGCGCGAGCACGGGCGTCCCTGCGCGAAGCGCGACCAGCTTGGGCCCGTCCGCTGGCAGCGCGGCGACCTCGAGCGCATCGTCGCTCGACCCCTCCTTCGACAGCTCCACCACCGCGCCTGCCGGCTTGCATCCGCACACGGCCAGCGCGACGAGCAAGCTGGCGAGCCGCCCATCGGCGGGTCGCGAGCGGGGGCCGCCGTCGGAGCGCCGTGGCGCGCTGGGCAGCGGCGTCCGGAGGCGCGGAGGCGAGACCGAGCGGGAGGGATCCGTCGGCAAGGAAGCGAGCGGCATCTGTTGACGCATGCCCGGTTCGCGCGCGCTGGGCCAAGTTCCGTGGCGCCGCCTGCGCATCGTCGGTGCGCTCGGCGCGCGTGTGTCGTGGGCGCGCGTGCGCGTCATCGGCTCGCGTCATTGGCTCGCGTCATCGGGCCGCGTGCCGCCCGGCCGCTGGCGCGACGCGAGCGTCGACGCCATGAGGTGCGCGTGCGCCTTCGTCCTGCGCTGGTGTTCCTCCTGCTCGCGCCGTATGCCCTCGTTTTCTATGCATTCCTGGCGTTGCGCCGCGCCTCCGCGTCGCTCCGGCCGCGGCACCCGTGGCGCACGTGGGTGAGCCCGAACCTCCTGATCGGGGGGTTCCTTCTTCCAGGCGACGTGGTCGAGCTTCGTCGCCTCGGCGTCCGCGCCGTGATCAACGTGTCGCGCGAGCTGTACGATCCGGTGCTCGCGCTGCGCGCGGCGGGGGTCGAGTACCTGCGCATCCCCTGCTGGGACATGTGCGCTCCCACGCTCGAGGAGGCCGCGCGCGGCGTGGCGTTCCTCGAGCGGCATATCGTCGCTGGCCACCGTGTCCACGTCCATTGCGCGAGCGGCGTGGGCAGGTGCGTCACGCTCGCGCTCTGCTACCTCGCCACCCGCGGCGGCATCGAGGTGGGCGAGGCGCTCGCCCTGATCGAGCGACGGCGCCCGCGCGTCGCGCTGCGCCCCGTGCAGCGCGCGTTCGTCGACCGCTACGTCGCGTGGCACCGTGCGCGCGCGGCGCCGCCCGTGATCACCTCCGGCGGAGGAGGGACTTCAGGCTGAAGAGCCCGAGCGCCGGCGCCGCGACGGCGAAGGCGCCGCCGCACGCGGCGAGGATGAGCGCGGCACCCCACGGCGCCGTGGCCACCGCCTCGGGCAGCGCCGCCTTCAACGCGGCGCCGCAGCCGACCGATATCGCCGCGAGCAAGGCCACGCGGCCGATCCGGATCTGATCCAGCCCGAGCCCGCCGATCTCGCGCCGGACGCGGCGCCCGAGGGCGATCGCCTCGACCCATCCCGCGATGACGGCGCCGAGCACCACGCCGAGCACGTCGAGCCACTGCATCAGGAGGAGCGCGACGGCGGTGCTGACGACCACGCGATAGAGCGCGTACCGGGCCGGGGTCCTCGTGTCCCCCAGCGCGAACGACGCGGTGATCAGCACGCGCCCGGCGGCGTTCCCGAGCAGCGCGAGCCCGTAGGCGCACACGAGCGGCTCGACCCGCGCCGTCGACGCCCTGTCGAACGTCCCGGTCTGCAGCAGCAGCGTGATGAGCTCCCGCCCGAGCACCATGAACACGGCCGCGGCCGGCACGGTCAGCACCGTGATCCGCGCGAGCGACGCTCCGAGTCGGCGCGACAGCGCCTCGTTGCGCCGCGCGACGTCGGCTTCGGCCGTGTCGCGCGCCATCTCGGGCAGCGCGACCGCGGCCTCGCCGACGCCGAGGACGCTCATCGGCAGGAGGTAGACCGTCTGCGCGTAGCTGAAGGCCGCGTTCGCGCCGGCGCCGAGGAAGCTCACGAGGAGCGTGTCGACGAGCCCGGACACCTGGATGATCCCGCGGCCGAGCAGCGCGGCGGGCAGCTTGCTGCCGGCCTCTCGGACGCTCGGATCACTCGCGTCGAGGCGCGGCCTGAGCCCGCCGAGCAGCGAGCGCGCCGAGGGGAGCAACAGCGAGAGCTGCAGCGCCGCGCCCGCGAGCGCGCTCCACGCGAGTGCCTCGGCGAGCGGCTCCCCGCGCATGCCGAGCCACGCGCCGCACGCCAGCAGCCCCGCGATCTGGGCGGCGCTCCACGCGACGGGCGCGGCGTACGGGAGGAAGAACCGCCGGTGCGCGTTGAGCACGCCGAGCCCCCACGCGGACAGCACGAGCAGGCCGGTCATCGGGAAGATGATCCGGACGATCCGGGTCGTGCTGGCGAGCTTGTCGTCGTCGAAGCCCGCCGCGACCAGGAAGGACAGCCACGGCGCCGCGAGCACGCCGGCGAGCGACGCGGCCGCGGCGGCGACGAGCAGGATCCCAAGGGCAGAGAGCGCGAAGTGCGCCGCGCGTCGCGCGTCGCCGGCCGCGCGGAGGCGCGCGTAGACGGGGATGAAGGTCGCGGAGAGCGTCCCCTCGCCAAGCAGGTTCTGGGTGATGTTCCCCGCGCGGAACGCCGCGGCGAGCACGTCGGCGAGCTCGGATGTCCCGAAGAAGTGCGCCGTCACCCGCTGGCGGAGCAGCCCGACGAGCCGCGAGAGGATGATCCCAGCGGTGACCATCGCCGACGAGCGCGCCGCGCTGGTCGCCTTCTCCTGCCCGGCCGCCGGCGGGCCTGCGCTGGTCGCCGGGGGCGCGCCCGGGGCCGCGCTCGCCGGCGTGGTCCCTGCCTGGATGGCGGCGGGCGGATTGAGATCGGGCGGCACGGCGGCGCTTCTATCAGACCTCCCGCCCCCGGGCGACCTCGGCGCCGGCTGGCCGGCGCCTCAGTCCCTGAGCCTCGCCGTGCCGAGCCGCTCCGCGTGCGCCAGCACCCGCCGGGCGATGGCCGGACCCTCGCCCCGGCGATCGAGGTGCCGCGGGATGAGCCCGCGCTCCGCGGCCTCCCACAGCTCTGGCTGAGAGATCCCGGACTCGGTGCGCGAGCGCAGCCGCGACAGGGAGATGTCCATCTCGGGCAGCAGGATCGGCTCCTGAGGAGCGCGGAGGAGCGCCGGATCGATGCAGCACGAGAGATCGTTCGCGCCGGCGGAGCGCGCGTTCAGCGAGGGGAGATCGAAGCGCGCTTCCAGCGTGCGGATCACCGACGCGTGGTCGAGCACGGTGCTCACCGCGCAGCCCCTCCGGACGAACGGGCCCGCGACGATCGACGGCACCCGGAACCCGAGCTGGGTGAACAGGGGATCGTCGTCCGTCGTCGACGGCGGCGCGACGTGGTCGAAGAAGCCCCCGTGCTCGTCATAGGTGATCACGAGGAGGCACTGGCCCCACTGGGGGCTCTTCGCCAGCGCGTTGTAGATGCTGGCGATGAGCACCTGCCCGAGCTGCACGTCGTGGTCCGGGTGATCGTCGTTCGCGGTGGCGCCGAAGAACTGGGGATCGATGACGGAGAACGAGGGGAGGAGCCCCGCGGCCGCGTCCTCGAAGAAGCGCTCGATCCCGGAGACGCCCTTGAATTTGAAGTACGCACCCGAGCACCACGGGACGTCGTGGAAGTAGTTCCTGCTCGAGATCCCTGCGTCGTTCAGCAGCTCGAACACGCTCGTGAAGCCGGTGACCGGCACGTTCCTCGAGACGCCCCTCGACGTGGCGCCGTGCAGGTAGAGCCGGTTCGGCCAGGTCGGCCCGAGCACCGAGGCGAACCAGCGCTCGCAGATCGCCGACGCGTCTGCGAGCGCGTAGAGCACCGGCAGATGCTCCCGCACGTGATAGCCCATGACGTCGCGCTGGTGCGGCCCTGCGTGCGCGATGACGAACCCGTCGTTCATCCCTTGATTCCACTGCGTGTGGGCAGCGTCCCAGCTGTGCGGCGGGTCGGCGGGCGTGAAGTTGTCGAGCTGGAAGGGCGAGATCAGCGTCCCATCGAGCGCTCGGTTCGACTCTGTGCCTGTCAGGCCGTCGATCTGCCGGCCCTCTTTGAGCAGCAGCGAGCCGAGAAAGTGGTCGAAGGAGCGGTTCTCCATGCAGAGAACGACGATGGTGTTGATGGGCGCCAGCAGCTCCGCCGGGCTCAGACCTCCCGTCTCCGCGCAGCGATCCGGAGCGCCGCCGGCCTCGCCACCTTCCGGCCGTCCTGAGCCGACCGCTCCTTCTGAGCCGACCGCTCCTTCTGAGCCACCCGCACCGCCGGCTCCGCCGCTCTCGTCGGCGCTGCCCGCGCTTGGCGGGGCGTTGCCGAGCAACATCGCGCCCTCTGGGGTGCTGCATCCGAAGGCCGAGGCGCCGAGCGCAGCGCCGAGCCCGGTCAGCACATGGCGCCGGGTCAGAGGATCACGGGTCGAACCATTCCGTTTGTTCATCACGCACAGGATTCCCACGAACGCGGGTCCGAGGAAGGAGTTTTGGTTTCCTCCAGGAGGCGACGAGTCGTCCGCTGCGTGATCGATGAAGCGGGTGTAGCGGACGTAACTGAAGCTGATGTAACCGCTGTAATGGCCATACCTGGTGTGATGGGCACAACAAGCGCAACGGATGCGACAGACATGACGGATGTGACGGATGTGACGGATGTGGCCGACGTGAACGTAAAAACGTAAAGGGATCAGTCGATGAAGTTGAAGTAGCGGGAGCCGCCGGCGTAACGGGCGTAACGGGCGTAACCGGCGTACCGGAGAAATCCATTCTTTTCGCGAGGTCGGCGGGGTGGTATGGGTAGAAAACGCGGGGGTTTACGTCTGCAAACTGCCACCTTCCGATGAGCGCCAATCCACTTCCACCTACTCCCGGCCGGCAAGCTACCGTCGCGAACGGCCGGCCGCTGCGGTTGTGCATCGTGGACATGAACAATGGCCACGTGAACCAGGCGATGCGCTGTCTACGCGGGCTCGCCGCGGGGTTCTTCGAACGCGTTCAGGCGCGCAATCCGGGCCTATCCTGCGAGGTCGTCGAGGTGTCTCCCAGAGACACCAACGCACCCATCCCTACGGACTGCGATCTGTACCTCGCGTCAGGGGGGCCCGGCTCTCCCTTTGATGGGGAGGGCGAGCCCTGGACGCGGGATTTTGCGCGCTTCGTGGACGGCGTCGTCGAGTCGGCGATCCAGGGGGGCGCGCACCGGCGTGCGCTCTTCGCGATCTGCTACTCGTTCGAGCTCGTCGTCCATCACTACAAGCTGGCCGACGTCGTGCCCCGCGCCGATCGCAAGTTCGGCGTCATGCCGATCTACACGACCCCCGTCGGCCAGCAACACCCGCTGCTGGCGCCGTTTGGGGACCGGCTCTTCGCGTTCGAGCACCGCAACTGGGAGGCGGTGAACCTCGACGAGCGCCAGCTGAGCTCCCTCGGCGGCCAGCTCCTCGCTCGTGAGAGCCGTGACGGCATCTCCAAGGGGCGGGCGATCCTCGGGTTGCAGGTCGCGCCCGGCGTCGAGGCGGTCCAGTTCCACCCAGAGGCGGATCGCGCCGGCGTCATGAGCTGGTTGGCGCGCCCTGAGCAGGCGGCTGCCTTCAAGGCGACCTATGGAGAAGTGACCTACCTTGCGATGCTGCGCACACTGGACGATCCTCGACGGCTTGCGCGCACCTATGCGCTCGTCATTCCGGGCTGGCTCGGGCGCTGCTTCAACGAGATCGCCGGTCCCCGCGGCTATGCGGAGCTCCCATCGCTCGAGGACCTCCCGTGCTCTCGCTTCAGCGCACACGGCAGCGCCGAGGAGCCATCCGCGCGATCGCTCGCCTCTGGCGAGCGCGTTGTGCGTCAGATCTGAGCGGAGCGCCGAGGTGGCCTGCAGAGGATGCGTCCGAGGGCTACACTGCAGAAACGAAAGAGAAAGAACTGGGATGTAGAGGCAGCACAGGCAAAGGCAGCGAGGCTGCGAGGGAGAGGAGGAAGCGGGGGAGGCAGGGGAAGCGGAGGTAGCGGAGGTAGCGGAGGTAGCAGGGGAAGCAGAGAAAACAAAGCTTACCGCTGCAGCGCCGACGAAGTGCTGCTCGCGCCTTGCGCGCCGGGCAACCTCTGGCTTATGGTCATAGGATAACGGGACGAGCGCGAGCAGGGCTCGCGGGCCAACATTTGGAGCCGGAGGCTCCTCGGGCACGCATGAGAGAGAACGCATGAATCACTCGCGTCCGGCCGCTCCGACGAGTCTGTCTTCGCCGGACGTCCGCGAGCCGGGCGCGTCCGAGGAAGGCCACGCTGGCGTCGACTTGCCTGTGGAGCCCAAGGTCGCACGGCCATCCATGCTTCACGACGACCTCGGAGCACAGGAGGTCCAGGTCGAGTCGCAGCTGGGCGTGACGGACCCGATCGCCATGTCGCAGGTCCGTGATGCGTTGACGCAGCTGAGCCGCGAGCGCGGGACGCAGCCGCACGTGCTGCTCATCATCTACCACCGGCAAGGCGCCGAGACGGTGCGGCTGCTCGAGGGGGTCGGCGTCGTCATCGGCCGCGATCCCAGCGCCGACGTCGCGATCCCCGAGCGCAGCCTGTCGCGACGCCACGCGCGCTTCACGTTCCAGCGCGGCGACGTGCTCATCCAGGATCTCGGCTCCACGAACGGCACCTTCCTGAGCGGGCAGCGCGTCGAGCACGGCGTCTTGAAGCCCGGCGACGAGGTGATGCTCGGGGAGATCACGGCGTCGCTGCGCGTGATCGCGAGCGCCGAGCTGCCGGTGCTGAACCTCGACGCGCTCGACGGGCGTCGTGGCGCCTCCGAGCGGAGAAAGATGCCGAGCATCGAGAACCTGGTGGGCGGACCCACGCCGGTGGGCGGGCTGCGCACGGTCGGCGATGAGGGGCTCGTGATGCGCAGCCCCGCGATGCGCCCGGTGCTCGAGACCGCGATGCGCCTCGCGCGCTCGTCCGCGCCCGTGCTGCTCCAGGGCGAGACGGGGACCGGCAAGGACGTGCTCGCGCGGCTGATCCACGAGGCTGGCCCCCGCCACAAGATGCAGATGATCCGCGTCGGATGCAGCGGCGTGCCCGCCCAGCTGCTCGAGAGCACGCTCTTCGGCCACGAGGCCGACGCCTTCCCCGGCGCGGTCCACGCGCAAGAGGGCGTCTTCGAGACGTGCGCGGGCGGCACCGTGGTGCTCGATGAGGTCGGCGACCTCCCGCCCTCCTGCCAGGCCGCGCTGCTGCACGTCCTCGACACCGGTCGCATGGTCCGCGTCGGCTCGACCAAGGAGATCGAGGTGGACGTGCGGATCGTCGCGACCACGTACCGCGATCTCGAGGCGATGTGCGAGGCGGGCACGTTCCGTTCGGATCTGCTCTACCGGCTCAACGCGGCGCCGCTGCGCATCCCGCCGCTCTGCGAGCGGCGGGAGGACATCGGACCGCTGGCGCAGCGCTTCCTCCGGCAGGCGAGCGAGGTGCACCGCAGGAACGTGCGCTCGCTCGATCCGGAGACGCTCGCGCTCCTGGAGCAGTACCCCTGGCCAGGCAACGTACGCGAGCTGCGCAGCGCCATCGAGCGCGCCGTCGTCATCGCGCGGGGGCATGTCATCACCCCGCTCGACCTGCCGGAGAGCATCCACTCCCTCTCGGCGCCCAAACGCTCCACGCCGCCGCCCGATCGGACTCCCGTCGAGCTCGCGGGGCCGCCCAGCTCCGCGCCGACGATCGGGCTCAAGGCGCAGATGGACCGTCTGGAGACGGAGATCATCCTCGATGCCCTCCGCGGCACCAACGGCAACCTGGCGATGGCCGCTCGGCGGCTCAGGATGCCGCTGCGCACGCTCCAGGAGAAGATCGCGAGCCACGGCCTGAAGCGCTCCGACTACCGGGACGGCCCGCCGTCGCGGTCGAAGTAGCGAAGCGCGCTAGCCTTCGTCCTCCAGCACCGCGAGGGCTGCATTGCGCCCGCACGCGCCGTGCACGCCGGCGCCGGGGTGCGCGTAGGACGAGCCCAGATACAGGCCGCGGAGCGGCGTGCGGTAGCGGAAATAGGGGAACACCGGCCGGAAGATGAGCTGGTGCCGGATGTCGGCCGAGCCTCCGCCGAGATCGCCGCCGATGAGGTTTGCATCCATCGCCTCGAGATCGTCCGGCGCCCAGATCGTCCGGGCGATGATCCTCTGCCGGAAGCCAGGGGCGAGCTCCTCGATCCGCGCCTCGATGCGATCGGCGAAGCGCTCGCGCGAGCCCGCCCAGCCGCCCTCGATGGAGGAGGGGACGCGGGAGTAGGCCCACAGGGTGTGGCGGCCGGCCGGCGCGCGCGTCGGATCGACCAGCGACTGCTGCCCGATCACGAGGTAGGGGTGCTCGGGGAGCGCCCCGGCGCGCACCTGCCGCGTGAAGGCCGAGAGGTCGTCGAGGCTGTCGCCCGCGTGCACGACCGCCGCGCGCGTGGCGTCCTCGTGGGACCACGGCGTCGGGCCGTCGAGCGCCCAGTCCATCTTGAAGGTGCCGAACCCCTGGCGGAACCGGCGCATGGCGCGCTGCACCCGCTCGGGAACCAGCTCTGAGGCGAGCAGGCGGAGGTAGAGCGTCGGCGCGGCGAGGTCGGCGACGATCGCACGGCGGGCGCGGAGCTCCTGGCCGTCCTCGAGCCGGACCGCGACCGCCCGTCCCTCCCGGGCGATGATCTGGTCGACGCGGGCGCCGCAGCGGAGGGCGCCCCCGCGCTCCTCGACGCGCCTGAGCAAGGCGCTCGTGATCGCGCCGGCGCCGCCCTCGGGCACCGCGAAGCCGCCGCTCGAGGCGAGCACGGTGAGCATGAAGCCGACGATCGCTCCGCAGGGATCGTCCGGGCCCACGTCGGTGTGGAGCGCGAGCCCGGGGACAACGCGCCGGGCCGCCTCTGTCCGGAAGGTGCGCGTCGCGAAGCCACGTCCGCTCGAGAGGGCCACCTGCGCGAGGCGGAGCAGGTTGAGGGGCCCGAGCCGGAGCAGCGGCCCGAGGGCGGGCGGCGTGGACAGGAGCGCGTTCAGCAGCCGCTCGCGGGTGGCCGCGTGCCAGCCGGCGATCCGGCGCCACGCGGGGCCATCTTCGCCGAGCGAGCGCGCCGTCGCCTCGACGTCCCGCGCGATCGAGGCGCACGTCCCGTCGGGCGCCGGGTGAGCGCTGTCGATCGGCGCGTGGCGCCACACGAGGCCGGCCCCCGGCAAATCGAGCGGCACCAGCGCGGGGCTCGTCTGCCCGAAGGGGAAGAACGCCGCGCCGAGATCGTGGCGGAACCCGGGGAGGGTCACCTCGCGCGTGCGGACCGCGCCGCCCGGCTCTCGCTCGGCTTCCAGCACGAGCACCGAGAAGCCCGCGCGGGCGAGGTACGCCGCCGCCGTGAGGCCGTTCGGTCCCGCGCCCACCACGATCGCATCAGGGTCTCCACTCTGCATCGTCGTCTGCTGCTCCTCAGCCCACGAGCTGCGCGCTCGCCATGGCGCGGTTCGAGGCGATCGCCTGACCGCTCCGCCCCACCACGAGCACGCCGACGGCGAGCACGTCGGGGAACATCGCGACGCCGCGCTGCGCGGCGCGCGCGGGCGCGACGCCGTCGGCGAGCCAGTCATAGACGGTCCGCGCGAGGAAGCGGCGCGCGATCTCCTCGCCGACGCCGGTCGCCGCCACGGCGCCGTGCGGGCCAGCGTAGATCCCCGCGCCCAGGAGCGGCACGTCCCCGACGCGGCCGCGCAGCGAGTAGGTCGACCCGCCCGTCGACGCCGCGGCGGCGAACCGGCCGTGCGTGTCGCGCACGACGGCCCCGACGGTGTCGCACTCGATCGGCTCGGCGTCGAAGTTCCAGAACCGCGTCGCCGTGAGCGCGCGGAAGCGCGCCGCGTCGTTCGTGGTCTCGTCGTCTCCGCCCTCGCCGCGCAGCGCTGCGAGGGCGCGGGCGTGCTTCGAGCGCGCCTCCTCGGTGATCGGCTCATGCTCGGCGAACCCCAGCCGGCGAGCGAACGCCGTCGCGCCGGCGCCGGCGAGGAGCAGGTGCGGCGTCTCCATCACCTTCGCGGCGACCAGGACGGGGTTCTTCACCCGCTCGATGCACGCCACTGCGCCGAACCGCCCGTCGCTGGCCATCACGGCCGCGTCCATCTCGACCGTCCGCCCGTCGAGGCGGAGGTTCGAGCCCGTCCCGGCGTTGAAGCGCGGGTCGTCCTCGAGGCGCACGGTCGCGCCGATCGCCGCCGCGAGCGCCTCTCCGCCCTCGTCCAGCGCGCGGCGCGCCTCGTCGGCGGCCCTGGCGCAGCTCTCCGAGCCGCTTTGCGGCGCGGTCACCCCGCCGTGCGTGAGGATGACGTAGTTCACGTCGTTCTCCTGCGCGTACCACGACGGCGCGCCGCCGCGAAGGCAGCCTGGCGCGCGGCGGCCGGTGGGGCGAGCGGCATCGCTCCGGCCAGCGGGAGGGCGGCGTGGCTCCGGCGCTGGGACCGCTGCGCTCGACACCCTGCCGCGCTCCTGATACGTCGCGCGCTCAGCCCGGAGCGGGGCCGGCGCCAGCCGACCGTCCGCAGCGGGACGAAGGCGGCCCGGTCGAAGGCCGCCGGCCAAGCCGCCCATCGAGGAGAGCAGAGACCGTGGCCAAGAACGAAGCGCCGAAGACCGCCATTACGCCCACCCGCAACGAGGACTACCCGGAGTGGTACCAGCAGGTCGTGCGCGCGGCCGACCTCGCGGAGAGCTCCCCGGTCCGCGGCTGCATGGTCATCAAGCCGTGGGGCTACGCGATCTGGGAGAACATCCAGCGCGAGCTCGACAGCATGTTCAAGGCGACCGGGCACAAGAACGCCTACTTCCCGCTGTTCATCCCGAAGTCGTTCCTTGAAAAGGAAGCGGAGCACGTCGAGGGGTTCGCGAAGGAGTGCGCCGTGGTCACCCACCACCGGCTCGTCCCCGGCCCTGGCGGCGGGCTCATTCCCGACCCTCAGGCCCGACTGGAGGAGCCGCTCATCGTGCGCCCCACGTCCGAGACGATCATCGGCGCGGCGTTCGCGAGCTGGGTGCAGAGCTACCGGGATCTCCCCTTGTTGATCAACCAGTGGGCGAACGTCGTGCGCTGGGAGCTCCGGACGCGCCTGTTCCTGCGGACGGCGGAGTTCCTGTGGCAGGAGGGGCACACGGCGCACGCGAGCGAGGCCGAGGCGCGCGAGGAGACGCTGCGCATGCTCGGGGTCTACGCGACGTTTGCGCGCGACTTCATGGCGATGCCCGTCCTCGAGGGGCCGAAGACGGCGAGCGAGCGCTTCCCCGGGGCGGTCGACACCTATGCGATCGAGGCGATGATGCAGGACCGGAAGGCCCTGCAGGCCGGGACGAGCCACTTCCTGGGGCAGAACTTCGCGAAGGCGAGCGGCATCAAGTTCCAGACCAAGGAGGAGACCGAAGAGCACGCCTGGACGACGTCCTGGGGCGTATCGACGCGCCTCGTCGGTGGGCTGATCATGACCCACAGCGACGACGACGGCCTGGTGCTCCCGCCGCGCCTCGCGCCCGCGCACGTCGTGATCCTGCCCGTTTACCGGGGCGACGACACGCGCGCCAAGATCGACGAGTACATCGACGGGCTCGCGAAGGAGCTCCGGGCGCAGCGCTTCGGCGAGCGCCGCGTCGAGGTCGAGATCGATCGGCGGGACATCCGCGGCGGCGACAAGCAGTGGGAGTGGGTGAAGAAGGGCGTCCCCCTGCGTATCGAGATCGGGCCGCGCGACGTCGACGCCGGCGTGGCCATGGTGATGCGCAGGGACCGCTCGCCGAAGGACAAGTCGAGCATGGCGCGCGGGGAGCTCGTGGGCCGCGTCACGGAGATCCTTGGCGACATTCAGGCGACCCTCTACGCGCGCGCGCTCGCCGTGCGCGACGGCAACACGCACGTGATCAACAGCCGCGCAGATTTCGACGCGTTCTTCGCGTCGACCGGGGGCAAGGAGGCGCAAGGCGGGTTCGCGCTGGCGCACTGGTCCGGCGATCCGGAGATCGAGACGGCGGTGAAGGATGCGCACAAGGTGACCATCCGCTGCATCCCGACCGGGGGGTTCGAAGGGGCGCCGTGGGCCGACGCGCTGACCGGTGAAGGGCAGTGCATCTTCACCGGCAAGCCCAGCCCGCGGCGCGTGGTGTTCGCGAAGTCGTACTGAGCCGCGGCGGTTCGCAGGGCGCGCGCCGGCGCGTCGGCGCGTCTCCGCACCGAAAAGACGCCGCGCGCTTCCTCGAAGCAGCGGTGCCTCAACGGCGAAGGGCCGGGAGCACGTGCTCCGCCAGGATCGCGGGGAGCAGCCGCAGCTGCGCGCAGTGCTCCCCGGGGCCTGCTCCGGCGTAGCCGCGCACGTAGAGGCTGCCGCCGTCGTACATCCGGGTGAGCCGCAGCGCGTCTCCTGCCTCCGCTGCGCCATCGCCCGGCGCGCCGGGCGCGGCGGAGGGGGCCTCGTCCCCGCTCGAGGTCACCGCGATGGGGGTGGCTCCGAGCTCGCGAAGAAGGAACGTGGCCGCCTCTTTCGTGGACGCGTAGCCGCTGGTCGGGATGTCGGTGTGCGTCAGGTAGAAGACCGGCGCGCCGCGCGCGGCGGCGTTGGCCAGCGCGACGTAAGGGGCGAGCTGCCCCTGCGCGAGCGACGTCTGCCCCGGCATGTAGGAGCCATAGAGGGAGTCGAGCAGGATCAGCGCATCCACGTGGCTGCTCCCGCGCTCGATGATCCTGCCGATCGCGCCGGACCCAGCGCTCCAGGACGACAGCACCAGGCGGCGCATGCGCGCGCCCGCGCTCCCGGATGCGCTCTCGACCTCGCGGTCGATCGCCTGGAGCAGCACGTCCCAGCTGCCGCCCTCGAGCGCGCGCGCGTACTCGCTCGAGCGGGTCCCCACGTCGACCCCGGCGATGACCAGATCCATGCCCCTGGGAGCCAGCACCTTCCGGACAGGCTCGGCGCCGTGGAAGTGGATCAGAAGATCGTAGCCGCCATCCGAGCGAATCGCGTGCGCCGGCGGGACGAGGAGCCTTCCGAGCGGAAGCGGGCGCCATCGCTCATAGACGCCGAACCCTTGGTCGGCAAAGCCGCACCCCGCTTGCGCTTCGTGCTGATCAAGCGCCGCGCGCTCGGGCTCACCGCCCCTGGGCAGGGGCGACGGTTCCGCGGACGCGCTCGCATGCGCCGGGGCTGGCGAGGCGCTGGACGCTCGGCTCCGCCGCAACAGCAGGGCGCCGCCTACGACGCCCAGGCTTGCTGCCAGGAGGAGCGCGTCGCGGAGCTGCCGCGCCCTGCGGCCGCTCAGAACCCGGGGTTGGTCACGGTCGGTACCCACTTCGTCGAGGGACGCTTGCCCGGGGTTGTTCTGCGCGCGCTTGTGGCGCTCGATCCAGCAGCCGTCGCGCTCGGCGTCGCGGCGGCTGTCGTGCCTTTGGCCGTCGGGTCCGGAGCGCTCGCCCCGCGCCCCTCCGGGGCGCTCGCCTCGGGGGCGGACCGAGCACCCACGCCGCTGTGGTCGTCCAGGAGCGTGGGCGCGCCGTCCGGCCTTGGCGTTGCGCCCGTCGTGGCTGCGGTCGCCGCCGGGCCAGCGCCGTGGGCGTGCACCGTGAGCTCCTCGGACGTGCTCTGCTGCGGCGCGGGCCGCCGGAACCACATCACCCCTGCGCCCAGCAACGTGATGAGCGCGAGCGCAGCGGCTGCCACCCGCGTCCCCGAGCGGCGGCGCGCCGCCGGGACCTCGATCGGGCCCAGCTGAGTGTCCTGGCCAGGCGAGCTCGGGATCAGCGACTCGGATGGCAACGATGGCAGCGCCTGTCGCGAGGGCGCCGGGGTGCTCCGGCGAGGCGCGGGGAGCTGGGCGCTCGGGTGACCAGGAGGGAGCTGCGTGAAAAAGAGCTCGCTGATGCTGTCGCGAACGAGCATCACCTCGGGCGGGTGGGAGGCGCGCTCGTCGAGCATGCGGACCGTGTCGCGCAGCGCTGCGCGCCGGCGCTGGTTGCGCTCTCCCAGGAGTCTGCGCACGAACGCCCCGACGTCGTGGTCCGTCACCGTCGGCTCCTTGGCCAGCACGGCCTCCAGGGCGCTCTCCAGCTCGAGCATCGTCTGGTATCGCCGCTCCGGCTCCTTTTGCAGGCACTTCATGAGCACCTGGTCCAGCTCGGGCGGGAAATCCGGGTTCTTCAGGCGAGGCGAGGGCGCCGGTCGCGAGGTGATGTACTTGAGCGTGAGGAGGTCGTTCTCTGCGGCGAAGGGGTGCTCTCCCGTCGTCAACTTGTAGAGCACGATCCCCATCGCGAAGACGTCGGTGCGCCGATCGACCCGCTCGCCTCGCGCCTGCTCCGGGGACATGTACGGCACCTTGCCCTTGAGCTGGCCCGCGGTCGTGTCGTTGTGCGTGCGGTTGGTGGCCTTGGCGACCCCGAAGTCCACGAGCTTCACGTGGCCGTCGTACGTCACGAGGATGTTCTGGGGTGACACGTCGCGGTGGACGAGCCCGAGCAGCAGGTCCTCGTTCTGCGGGTCCCGGAGCTCGTGTGCGGCGTGCAAGCCGAGGCAAGCGCGGCCGAGGACGCGGAGCGCGATGCGCAGCGGGATGGCCACGCCGCTCTTGCTTGCCGCCTTCGCGATGACCGACAGCGCCTCGCCGTCGACCCACTCCATCACGATGTAGAGGACGTCGTCCTGCTCGCCGAGGTCGAGGATCTCGGCGACGTTCGGGTGATGGATCCCCGAGGCGAGCCGCGCCTCCTCGAGGAACATCTTCTCGAACTGGGGATCATCCGAGAGCGACGGCAGCATCGTCTTGATGGCGACCGTCTTCTGGAAGCCACGACGACCCTTGTGGCGCGCGGCCCACACCGTGGCCATACCCCCCTGCGCGATGGGCAGGAGGAGCTCGTAGTGCCCGAGCTCCTTTCCCGGCAGCAGCTGGGGTTGGGGGTTCATGACGTCGTGCGGCGCGCTCCTGACCGATACGCGGGGACCTCGGAAGCTCGATCAAGTCTAGCCATCCGGACCCTGTGGTCACGATGTGTGGTGCTGATTACAAATTAGACCAGCGGAGCTCCTCGCCGCGGCAGGGGATCACGCGCCGGGCGGGACCGCCTGTCCCCAGAGCTGCTGGTAGATCTCGCTCAGCTTCTGGTGGGTCTCGGCCGAGAAGCCGTTGGTCGCGTAAGGCCAGCGGAAGCCGTCTCCCATGGCCTGGTTGCACGAGAAGGAGACGAGCAGGTCGACCGGCGTGGGGTTGTTCGGCCGCACCATCGAGATGCCCAGGCCGGGATAGAAGCAGTTGCCGCGGTCCGCGGTGAAGCTGTCCTCGTCGCCGAAGACGTCGAGGATCTGGTCCTTGAGCTCCTCGTCGGCGTCGCTGGTCGTGAGCTGACGCTGCTGGAGGATGACGAAGTTCTTGAAGCGCGGCTGCGCGGGCAGGACCGGCGTGCTGGCTGTCTGCCCCGGAATGAGGTTGGGCGGGATGAGCCCGGGCAGCGCCTGCTGCAGCCCCTGCAGGGCGGCCTGCCCCATCTGCTGGAGCTCGGGCGGGATGCCCGGGATGAGGGTGGGGGCTCCGGTCGTCGCCACGGGCGTCGGGGCCAGCTCCTGCCCCTGGAGGCGGAGGACCGTGATCTGCGCCTTGTCCATCTCGTCGAACGGCGCCGTACGGGCCGCGCAGCCGAAGAGGAGGGGGGCCAGCAAGGCAATGCCTGCGAATGTACGGGTGGTGAGGTTCATGTTCACTTTGACGGTCGTCTAGCACGGCTATGCGCCGGAAGGTGAACAGCGACCGCACACGGCAGGCGCTCGCGCCAGCGCCGGCCCCGGGCGGGCCTCACATGGTGCTTGCGCCGAACTCGTACAGCGCCCGGATCTCGGTCAGTCGCGCCGCGATGTCGGCTCGAGTCACCGTCGCGATCCGCCGCGTGCCGACCGCCTCGACGCAGAACGACGCCGTCGCCGTCGCATGGAGCATGCCGCGCCGGAGCGCGAGCGGCGTGATCTCCGGCTGGCACGCCAGGTAACCGATGAGCCCGCCGGCGAAGGCGTCGCCGGCGCCCGTGGGGTCGATGACGTCCTCGAGCGGGAAGCCGGGCGCGGCGAACACGCCCTCCTCGTCGAAGAGCAGCGCGCCGTGCTCTCCGCGCTTGATGATCAGCCGGCGCGGACCACGGGACAGGATCTCCTTCGCCGCGCGGCGGATGTTGTACTTGCCCGAGAGCTGGCGCGCCTCCTCGTCGTTGACCACGAGCGTGTCGATGCGGCGCAGCATCGCCGCGACCGCCTTCGGCTCCCCCTCGATCCAGAAATTCATCGTGTCGGCGAGGACGAAGCGCGGCGCGCGGACCTGCTCGAGGACGTCGAGCTGGAGCGCGGGATGGATGTTGCCGAGCAGCAGGAAGGGCGTGTCGCGGTAGGTCTCCGGCAGCTTCGGCGCGAACGACGCGAACACGTTGAGCTGCGTGTCCAGCGTCGTGCGATGGATGAGATCCACGTCGTAGCGCCCGGCCCAGCGGAACGTCTTCCCAGGAGCGCGCTCGACGCCCTCGATCGAGATCCCTCGGGATCGCATCGCCACGAGGGTCTCCTCGGGGAAATCATCGCCCACCACGGCCACGGTGCGCACCGGAGCGAAGCACGAGGCAGCGAACGCCGAGTAGGTGGCTGAGCCACCGACGACGTCTCTTTCGTTGCCGGAGGGGAGCTCGAGGTCGTCGAACGCCATCGAGCCGATGATGAGGATCGCGGATGAGGTCGTCACAGGACGCCTCTTAGCCAGGTTTGTGCGTAGCCGCTAGCCGCGCGTTTCGTTTCTGCGACGGCGCCGCTGGGCCGCGGCCGCACCCGACGCCAGCAGAGCCCGCCTTGCCCCCCGCGCCCCCTCCCACCCGCTGCGCGGAGGAGCAGGCGCAGCTCCGACGGGCGCTGAGGTCAGCTCAGTCGGCCTTGCGCCGAGGGCCGATGAGCCACTCGAGCCGCGCCTCTGCGTCGGGCGATGACGCGCCGGCCGCGGTCATGATGCACTTCTCCAGCGCGTGACGGGCCGGGCTCTGCGACACGTCGGGGAGCTTGCGGGCAAGGGACTTCGCGACGTCCCGCGCATACCCGATATTGCGGTTGAGCACGGCGATGACCGCCTCGACGCTCACCGCCTCCTCGCTGACGTGCCAGCAATCGAAGTCGGTGGTGAGCGCGAGCGTGGCGTAGGGGAGCTCCGCCTCGCGGGCGAGCTTCGCCTCGGGCAAGTTGGTCATCCCGATGACATGCGCGCCAAAGGTACGGAACATGCGGCTTTCGGCCCGCGTCGAGAACTGAGGGCCCTCGATGCAGACATAGGTGCCGCCGCGGTGGACGCGCGCGCCGGTGGCGAGCGCCGCGTCGTGGACGGCGCTCGCCAGGATCGGGCACACCGGATCGGCGAACGGCACATGGGCGACGAGGCCCTCGTCGAAGAACGTCGAGATCCGCCGCTTCGTGAAATCGATGAACTGGTCGACGACGACGAGGTCGCCAGGCGCGATGTCCTCGCGCAGGGAGCCGACGGCGCTCACGCTGAGCACGTGCGTGGCGCCGAGCATCTTCAGCGCGCAGATGTTCGCGCGGTAGTTGATCGTCGACGGCGAGAAGCGGTGCCCGCGGCCGTGGCGCGGCAGGAAGAGCACCGTCGCGTCGCCGCCCTTGACCTGCCCGCGCAGCACCACGTCGCTCGGCAGCCCGAAGGGGGTGGAGACCGAGACCTCCTCGACGTCCTCCAGCCACCCCATCTCGTAGACGCCGCTGCCGCCGATGATCGCGAGCACGTCGCGCGTCGCGCCGGCGCTCATCGCTCGAACCTCCGCTCCGAGAGCAGCCGCTCGCAGAGGGCCGCGCGCCGCTGGCGGCGGCACCGCTCGGCGAAGACGAGCGACCGCAGCTGCTCGTAGGCGCGGTTGATCTCGTCGTTCACGATCACGTAGTCGAAGAAGCCGTAATGCTCGATCTCGCCCTTCGCGTTGCGGAGGCGGCGGAGCGTCGTGGGCTCGTCCTCGGTGCCGCGCCCGCGCAGGCGCCGCTCGAGCTCGGCGAGCGACGGGGGGAGGATGAACACGGCGACCGCCTCGGGCAGGCTCGCCTTGATCTGCCGCGCGCCCTGGTGGTCGATGTCGAAGAGGACCCCGCGCGCGGTGGCGCGGGCGATCTCGATCTCCTTCAGGCTCGTGCCGTAGAGGTGATCGTGCACCCTGGCCCACTCGGCGAACGCGCCGATGCGGATCATCTGCTCGAACGTGTTCGGGTCGACGAAGTGGTACTCCCGGCCGTCGACCTCGTTCGGGCGCGGGCGCCGGGTCGTGTGGGAGACCGAGAAGCGCAGGTCGGGGAACTCGCTGCGCAGCCTCCCGCAGAGCGTCGTCTTCCCCGCGCCGGACGGGGACGACACGATGAGGAGGAGGAAGTCGTCACTGAGTGCTTCGGTCGACATGCTCTCCTGTCACTCGATGTTCTGGACCTGCTCCCGCAGGCGTTCGAGCTCCACCTTCATCGCCACGACGTGATGGGAGATGGCGGCGTCCTGCGCCTTGGAGCCCAGCGTGTTCGCCTCGCGTACCATCTCCTGAAGCAGAAAGTCGAGCCTCCTTCCGCAAGGGTCGCCGCTCGGGGCCGCGAGCGCGCCGCCGAACTGGTCGAGGTGGCTCCGGAGGCGGGTGACCTCCTCGGTGATGTCGCTGCGCTCGGCGAGCAGCATCACCTCCGCCTCGATCCGCGTCGCCTCGAAGCCGGCCTCGACCCCCTGGAGAAGGCGCTCGACCCGCTCGCGCAGGCGGCGCCTGAGCGCCTCGCGCGCCTCGTCCGCGCGCGCGACGACCTCGGACGCGAGCGCGCGCAACGTGGCCACCCGCCCGCGCATGTCGCTGGCGAGCGCCTCGCCTTCGCGCAGGCACATGCCCTCCATCGCGTCGATCGCGCGCTCGATGGCCAGCTTGAGCGCCGCGCGGACGGCCGCGATCTCGTGGCCGCCGGCGGGCGCGAAGAGGTCCGGCACGGCGCAGAGCAGCGAGAGCGGCACGTCGGCGCCCGGCGCGAGCTCGTCGCGGAGCTCCGCCAGGGCGCGGAACGCCGCGCGCGCCTTCGATTTGTCGAGCGTGCTCGGGGCCAGCACCGCGCCCTCGGTGCGCACGATGATCTCGATGCGCCCCCGCCGCAGGCGCTCGCGCGCCACCTGCTCGGCGAACATCGTCAGATCGACGAGCTCGCGCGGGAGCCGCGCGCGCACGTCGAGGAAGCGCTGGTTCACCGAGCGGATCTCGGCGACGACGCGCCCATCGGTGAGCGAAGCGTCACCGAGCCCGAAGCCGGTCATGCTCCGCACGAGCCGCCCCCGCTCTACCTAGCTCGCCTTTTGTCCGCTGTCCGAGGCCCCTTCGGCCTTGGGCAACGGAACCTTGCCACAGGTCACCGTGGCCGACGCAGCCGCGGGGCCCTTCTCACGGAGCGTCCGCAGGTACGTGACCGTGGGGACGATGCCGTCCTCCCAGCGTACGCGGGGCTCGTACCCGATGAGCTCGGCCGCGCGCGAGATGTCGGCGAGCGAGTGGCGGATGTCCCCGGCGCGGGCGGGGAGGTGCTCGACGGCGACGTCCCGCCCGAGGGCCCGCGAGATCTCCTTGCAGAGCTCATTCAGCCCGATCCTGCGTCCGCCGGCGATGTTGATGACCTCACCCTTGAACTTCTTCGACGACGTCGCGCCGAGGAGGTTCGCGAGGACGGTGTTCTCGATGAAGCAGAAGTCGCGCGTCTGCTCGCCGTCGCCGAAGATCGGGATCGGCCGGTTCTGCAGGGCGGCGTCGACGAACCGCGGGATCGCCGCGGCGTAGGCGCCGTCCGGCGTCTGGTTCGGCCCGAAGACGTTGAAGTAACGCAGGCTCAGGGTCTCGATGCCGTAGATGCCCGCGAAGACCTTCATGTAGTGCTCGCAGGCGAGCTTCGTGACCGCGTACGGCGACAGCGGCATCGGCTCCATGCCCTCGTGCTTCGGGAGGACGGGCGTCTCGCCGTACGCGCTGGACGACGCGGCGAAGAGCACCCGGCGCACGCCCTGGCGGCGCGCCACGTCGAGCACCGTGACCGTGCCGCCGACGTTGACGGAGTTCGACTCGATGGGCGACTCGACGCTGCGCGGGACCGAGCCGAGCGCGGCCTGGTGGAGGATGACCTCGACCCCCTTGGCCGCCGTCGCGACCGCCGCCGCGTCCCGGATGTCCCCAGTGATGCGCTCGATCAGCGACTGGTGGGGGAGCCCGTCGAGGTTCTCCCATCGGCCAGTCGCGAGGTTGTCGAGGACGCGGACCCGCTCGCCGGCGGCGGTCAGCGCCGCGACGAGGTTGCTTCCGATGAACCCGGCACCGCCGGTGATCAAGTAGCGAGGCGTGGACATGTGCGTGCTCCCCCGGCGGGCGCCTACTTCTTCTTGAAAAGGTTGTCGAGCTTGGAGCGAGAATCCGCGATGCGCTTCGAGTTGTCTTCCGGTACGCCGTTCTTGAACGTGAAGAAAGTACAATAATTCGCTCTCTCCCGATCCGGGATGTACTCGGCGATGTGCTCCTTGCACTGGTTGTGCGCGGCCGGGTCCCAGTTCTCGCAGTTCCTGCAGCAGTGGAGGTCGACACCGCAGTGGGGACAGGTGTCCGCGCGCTGGAGCTTCACCTCGAAGATGAGCTCGTTCTTGCATTTATGACAGAAGTGGCGCTTCGCCTCGACCTTCGGAATCCAGCTCATGATGTCCTCCGGTACCACGACGAAGCCCGATCTGGCAGAAGGAACGCTCCGCCGCGGGCATGGTCGCAGGTGGTGCGCGTTTATCCCACAGGCGATGTCCCTGCGGATCGGGCACCGAGGCCATGGGCGGACGGCGTCTCGCTGGACCGGCAAACGCCGCAGACGGTTTGCTTGCTCGGCTGAGAGCCCGCCTGCCTGGCGGCGGCGATTACAGCAGCCCCTTGCGCCGCTGGATCTCGCCCATGACCCGCTGGTATTCGATTTCCCAGGTGCGGGAGCCCTCCTGCACGTGGCGGAGCTTGCCGCGCACCTCGGTGTCGAGCGCCTCGTCCATCTCGAGGTACTTCCGAAGGATGGGCCTTATCCGGCGGCGCAGGTCGTGGTCCTCGACGAACACCTCCTCGACGTTGTTCGAGTGCATCAGCATCTCGAGCAGCTGGTCGAGGAGATAATCCATGGTTTCCTCGCCGGTCTTGATCCCTTTCTGCTCCGCGGCCAGGCGCTTGACCCGGTTGAACTCGCCCTGAGGCAGTCCGCGTGCCTGGAGGATCTCTTTCGCCCGCTCGGTCGCTTCCCGCTCTGCGTGCAGGTAGCTCGTGAAGACCGACTCGACGTCGAGCGCGACCTCTTTCTTCGATTCGCACTCGATATCGCGGTTGTCCACGAGCGCGCGGACGAGTTCTTCTGTGAGGGGAGTAATTTTGCCGCTAAAGAGGCGCATCCAACGTCCGTAGCTGGAGGAGCGGTCGAACTGGCTCCCCCGTGCAGGGGTTCATTCACGGGGCGTGCCCGGCTCGAACCGAAAGGTACGGGCCGGGTATCCAGGATGTCAACGCAAGTGGGAGGTTCCGGCACAAGTCGGGCCCCCCCCAGCCGGTGGGGGCCCCCCGGAACAGTAGGACCGCGACACCGCAAACCGCAGGAGCAGCCGCGATGATGATGGGTAAGGATGCGATGGCACGGAGCGTCAGGGTCCAGCCTGGCGCGCTCGGGAACGACGGCGGACTCGACCTGGACTCCCGCAAACGGCGGGTTGTCCGGCGCGGCGCGATCGGCAACGCGGCCTCCCCGGCCACGCAGTCGGCGCTGGCGGACGGAGGGACGATCCAACGCGTCGCGAAAGGGCGTCACCTGGTGACGCAGGGCGACGCAGCGACCGCGCTTGCCATGCTCAGCCTCGGCCGAGTCCGGCTGGTGCGTGGGATGAGCGACGGGCGCAGCCTGTCGCTCGGCTACAGAGGGGCCGGCGACGTGCTAGGCGAGGCTGCGCTCGGGGGCGTCACGGCCCACCGGGAGAGCGCGATCGCCACGGAGGACGTCGAGGCGCTCCTCGTCCCCCTCGCGACGGTGCGCAACCTGATGGCGACCGACGCCAACTTCGCCGCCGCCATCGTGACCACGCTGGTCGAGCGGCACACGGACACCGAGGAGCGCCTGGCGTCCATGCTCTTCCGCAACGTGGAGGCCCGCCTCTGTGAGTTCCTGCTCAAGGCCGCGACGCGCTGGGGCATCCCCGATCCGCGCGGGGTGCTCATCTCCGCGCCGTTCACCCATCAGGAGATGGCGAGCATGATCGGCTCCACGCGCGAGACCGTCACGCTCACCCTGGGCGATCTCCGCCGCAAGGGGGTGATCGAGATCGATCGCCGCCGGATCGTCGTCCTCGATCGCGACGCGCTGAAGGGCCGCATCTGAGCCCGCTCGTCCGGCGGTCTCATTGAGGGGCCGGCAGGCCTCCTCGATCGAGCGCCGTCGGCCACCGTCCAGGCTGTTCGCTCGGCGGCCTCTGCTCCGATAGCCCGACTGCTCCCGGCGTCGCAGGCGTTCGCCGCCCTGCTCACGCGTGCCGCTCTCCAAGCGGCCTCGTCTTTACGGCGTCTGGACGGCGACGCGCGCCGACCGCGGCGCCTAGCGATCTCGCTTGGGTCCGCCGCTCGCCGGGTCGCGGGTGGAGCGGACCCCGAGCTTGAGCCTGCGCATGACGGCCTGCTTCTGCCGTTCCTTGTACCTGGCGTGGCTCGCCTCGCCGACCTCGTTCGCCGCCTCGGTCTCGCGGTCGATCAGCTGGAACTCGCACAGGACGAAGATGATCGGCCCGAGCGCCCAGGCCGCGGGCGGCGCCATGTCGAGGATCTCGGCGGGGAGCCGCACCGGCAGATCGACGACGAAATGGATCACGCGGTAGCTCCGATCGCTGAAGCTGTTGTCGCCTGCCGTGAGCCCGTCGTCGACGTCGGTCTGCAGCGCGTCGAGCATCGGCTGAAGGAAGGGCCGCGTCTCGCAGTAGCTCCGGAACCGCAGGATCGTGTTGGTGCTCTCGCCTGGCACGACGTAATTGAACGGGAACAGCCGCTCGGACAGGTACAGGAGCACCGGCAGCAGATCGTCCACGGTGCGGCAGACGATGCGGAAGCGGAGCTTGTCGTAGATGGCCGCCGCTGTCGTGTCGGTCTTCGACAGGAGCTTCGTGTAGAGCGAGTCCTTGTTCTTCCGCCCGCCGATGAACTCGGTGATCGGGAAGCCCGCCGCGAGCATGCCGCCGATCACCCGGTACACCTTCTCCTCGACGAGGTGGAAGACGTCCTGGTCCGACATGGGGATCGAGAAGAGGAGCTCGCGCCCGGCCAGGTGATGGATGATGTGCATCGCCTTGAGGATCGTGCAGGCGCAGAGCTGGCGGTGCCCCTTGCCCGAGGCGAGCAGCAGGATCTCCTCGACCGAGGCGCGAGCGACCGGGCTCGGTATCGGGAACTCGAAATGGCGGCGCAGGTACGCGATCGCCTCGTTCTTGACGCTCTCGAGGTGAGCGCGATCCCCCGGCTCGTCCGGGCGGAACTCCTGCGCCAGCAAGAGATCCCGCGCCGCCTGCTCGCCCTGAAGGTTGAGCCTCCTCCAGTCGATGACCGAGTCGCCGCGCAGGATGAGGTGCACGGACTCCAGGTCCATGAGCGTGAACTCTTCGAGCCGCTTGAGCCGGCCGACCGAGGCGTCTTGCGTCATGACCTCACGCTTCCCGAGCGTAAGCGCCAGCGATGTCGCGCGCTCGGGAAACCCTCGCGTCGAGGCGCAGCAGGCGGCAGCTGGGCGAGAAAGTCAGGAGACAGGGGCGTTCGGCGGGGCGGGGCTCGAGCTCGGGGTGCGGCCGAGCGAAAGGGTCCCGAGGAAGATGCCGATCGTCAATGCGACGACAGCGGCGTGGCCGAGGTACGCGCCACTGCAACCAATGGCGGCGAACGGGGCGAGCGCAGCCAGATACCACGGGGTGATCCTCATCGGTTCTCCTTCTCCGCCTCCAGCGGCACTGTACAGGCCGCATGGTCGCTCCCTCCGGGGGGGCACCACGATGCACCACGGTCGTCCCAGTCAGAGCGTGTAAGTTGTTGTAGGATAAGGTGCCACGCCCTGCTTCCGCGGGCCAAGAAGTAGCGGTTTCGGGGGGAACGCATCAAGGGAATTCGTTCTCACATTCCATTCCCACCCGAAACGTTGCCACTGGAAGCGGGAAAATGTAAGCAATAACAATGGCTTATAATTAAGGGCGAAGGTCTTTCATCAAGGGCTGCGTGCGGCTTGCCGGACGCGAGGTGGTACCTCAGAGACACGCGTCCAACTCACGGCGCTGCCTTGCTTGTCGGTTTCCGGGCGTCAACGGTCTCGTGCGCCGGGCGGCCGCAACGAACGGCGGCAGGTCTCCGCCGCATCCGGATGCTGTCGGGCTCGCTCCAGGAGCGCCGGCCGAAGCGCGCTCCGCGGGGTCGGCGGGAACGCGCGGGGCGCCGTTCAGTGCACGAACAGCGTGATCCGGGACTCGTCCGCGAGCGTGATGGCCCGGCTCGTCACGTCGCGCCCGTCCTTCCTGCCGACCGTGATCTCCACCTGGTAGAGGCCGTCCGGGAGCGACACCTTCGTGAGGACAGCCCGGGGGGCCGTGCCCTCGGCGAATCGCCATGAGCTGTCGATGACCGCCGCCGTGTCATCCGCGCGGTCGCCCGAACCCGAAGAAGAATCCGTCCACGTCACGTCGAGCTGCACGACCGTCGCTGCGTCGTCGAGCCGCAGCTCGACCTCCCGCTCTTCGGGCAGGCGCTTGAAGAGGATGCTCCCCGCAACCAGCGCACCCAGCAGGAGGATCGCTGGCGCGAGACGCCGGAGCCACGGCGGCCGGCCCTTCGGCTCCGCCGGCCTCTCCTCCGGTGCTTCATCGAGATCGTGCTGCGGGGTCGAGCTCATCGAGCTTCAGCGCGCTCGGTTGGTGCGGACGCGCTTCACGAGGCCCTCGATCACCGGCTGCGGCAGGTCGAACGCGGGCATCTTGTTCTTGCCCTTCCTGATCGTGTCGGCCATCTGGGCGTCGGTCACCCGATCCTGCCATGCCGCGTCGGTGAGGTCCGGGGCGCGGACCATCGGGCCTTGCGGGCCGTCGCCTCGCCCGGCCCTGCCGTGGCAGGTGGAGCAGTTTCGCTGCCAGGCGAGCTCGATCAGCCCTGGATCGGTCTGATCGGACGCGACCGGCCGAGCGGCTACCTTGCCGCCCTGCCCCTCGCCGGGGTTCGGCGGATCGTGGTCGTCCCGCGTCCACGGGCGGACGTCGCCCGCCCCGGAGGTGCAGCCGAAGAGGCCGACCGCGAGGAGGGCGATGGAAAGGAGGCGACCCAGGGACCTGTCGTGACGTCTCCGCATGTCGTGGAGACGTACCGATAGTGAAGCTGGTGGGGGAGGCAAGAAAAGAAGGATCGCAGGGGGTCGGCCGCCGGCGCGCGCCGGCCACGGGGCTTCGCCGTCAGCAGAAGGGGAGCGCCCCGGCGTGCCCGGGCCCGCGGTGAGCGCGGCGCGCGGCACGAAGCGCGCCCGGGCGCAGCGGCGTCACTTGCAGGCGTCGCCGGCGACCTTGCCGCCGCCGTCCACGGGCTGCTTGTCGACCGCCTTGCCCTTGATGGCCGCGATGAAGAACCCGGTGCGGCGGTTCTGGGCCTTGCCCTCGGGCGTGTTGTTGTCGGCGACCGGCTTGGTCTCGCCGAACCCGACGGCGATGAAGCGCTTGCAGTCGTTCCCCTTCGCGACGAGCCAGCGAGCGACCGCCATCGCGCGCTTCTCGGACAGCGTCTGGTTCGCGGCGTCCTCACCGTCCGAGTCGGTATGGCCCTCGACGCGGAGCAGGCTGACGTCCTCCCGCTGCTTCAGGAACTCGTCGACGAGGTTGAGGACCTCGTCGCTCTCGGGCAGGAGCTTGTCGCTGTTCGTCTCGAAGACCACCGGGCCGGGGAGAGAGACCTCGTTGCCCTTGAGCTTGAACGTCAGCTTGAAGCGCGGGCGGGGCTTCTTCTCCTCCTTCGGCTCGGGCTTCGGCTCCGGCGGGGGCGGGGGCGGGGGCTCGGCCACCGGCTCCTTGCCGGTGTTGAACGAGGCGCTGGCCGTGCAACCCGCCGTCGCGGCGGCAGCGCCAATCATCATCACGGCGCACAGAACGGAAGCGACGTATCTACGCATGGACCTTGTTCTCCTCTGAGGGGCACGAGCCAGAGCTCGCATCGGCGACCCGCCGGGCGGACGCCCTTGGACGGGAGCTCGCCATGAATCTTCACCGCCATCGGGTACTTGCGTGGTGGACGCTCGAAGCGATGCCGACTTCTAGCGAAAAGTCAGGACGAACGAAACCAGGAAGAGGGCGCCTCGCGGCCCGCCCACCAGCGGGCGGACCGAGAGAGCGCGCTGGCAAGACCTCCCTTGCCTCAGCGCGTACCCTGGACGGGTGAGGTCGCTCCTTGAGACGCTCGCGGGGGGCGCGACGGCTCAAGCGCGAGCACGATCTTCGCGGGTCGTCGGAGCCAGCGGAGCAGGCTGCACGTCGCAGGCTGTGGGGATTCCGGCGGGCGCGGGCACCCGGGAGGTGCCTGCGGATCTCGGGAGGCGTGCGCGACGCGGCGGCCGCCGGCGGATGGGAGTCGCGCGGCGATCAGCCTTCGTCTGCGGGCGCCGGCTGGCACGGCACGCCGGTCGTCTCGGCAGGCGGCGCGATCTCGCCCAGCTGGACCGCCTTCGCGGTGAACCCGATGCCGATGGAGATGGCGTCGCACTCCTTGCTCGGGTCCTGGCTGCCATCCTTCATGATGTCCGAGGCGCGGCGGACCTGGTCGAGGATCGTCTCCAGCGCGGGGCCTTCGCAGAAATTCGGCTGTACGGCGCCGATGACGCCGCGGAGCTCCTCGACGAGGACAGCCGTCTCTAGCACGCCCGCGATGGTCCCTTTGACCACCGATCTGTGATCGGGCGCGAGATCCATCGCGATCCTCACGTTGCGGATCGTGAGACCGATGATGGTGTCCGAGACCGTCAGGTTCAGCCGGAACGTGACCTGTGAATCCGGGCCCGAAACCCATGTGTCGTCGACGACGTAGCTGGCCGGGAACACCACCTTGGCGCTCTCGACGTCCTGAGCGTCGTCGAGGAGCTCCGGTACGACAGGCCACCGGTCGGCGCCATCCCAGGTGGGCGCCGCGCCCAGCGTGGCGCCGCCGTAGAGCTTCGCGGTGAGGGGGTTGTAGGACGACCGCTCGCCGAGCCCGTCGACCTTGAAGATCACCGTGAAATCGCCCTTGCCGATGGCGTCGCTGACCCGGGTCGACGGCTCGGTCAGGAGGTTGGAGATGAGGCCGACGAGCTTGCTGCCAAAGGCGTTGTCGATCCCGTCGGCGCCGTCCGGATAGACCTCCGAAGGGGCGGTGTCATCCACCGGCTTGCACAGGTCCTGTGATACGGTGCTGGACACCTTGCCGTCGAGGTTGAATCCGTACTGCTTCCAGCTGCCGGCCACCTTCTTCCCGTCGCGATCCGTATCGCCGAGGAAGAGCCGGTCGATCGCGAACGCGACGCCCTCGCCATCCCCCGCCTGCTCCGGCCCCGGCGCGGGCGGTTGACCGAGGTCGACGTCTTGAACGACAGGCGCCGTGGCCTCGGAGCCACAACCGGCAGCGGATACGAGCGCGGTCGCCAAATACACCGCGACGGCGATACGGGATTGACGCATCATCGACCTCACTTTCTGGAAACCCCACCCCGGATCAGGCAAGTGCTCTCAGACGGGCGCACATGCTAGCGCCGGCCTGCGCGGCTCATCAAGGGCGATCCCCGCTGCGCAATGCGCTATATGTGAGCTCGCCGGCGAGCGCTGGTGGATTGTCCCTGCGCCTCCCGAACTCGCTCTCCGCGCACTCTCCCCGATTACCGGTCTTTCCCGACTACCACCACGATGAGAAGCCCCCTGGAAGCCTGCTGTGACCGCTGAGTTCATCCACCTCCACGTGCATTCGCAGTACTCGCTCCTCGACGGCTCGCTGCGCGTCAAGGACCTGGCCGCGCGCGCCAAATCGCTGGGAATGCGCGCGGTCGCCCTGACCGACCACGGGAACATGTTCGGGGCGATTCAGCACTACAAGGCCTGCAAGGACCAGGGCATCGGCGCGATCATCGGCTGCGAGGTCAACGTCGCCCGCAGCTGGGGCACGGCCGCGGGGCAGGTGTCGCGCTCGGGCGTGGACGAGACGCCCGTCGATCACCTCGTGCTGCTCGCCGCGTCCGAGGAGGGCTACAAGAACCTCGTCCGCATCGTCTCCCAGGGGCACGTCGATCCCGCGAGCGGGCTCGCGCCGAGCGTGCGGCTCGACACGGTGGCGCAGCACAACGCGGGGCTCATCGGCTTGACGGGCTGCATGGGCGGCGTCGTCGCCCAGCGGATCCTCGAGCAGGGCGAGGGGGAGGGGCGCGAGGCGCTCAGCCGGCTCAGGGACTGCTTCCAGCCGGGGAGCCTCTACGTCGAGCTGCAGGACCACGGGCTTGTCGAGCAGTCGGTGCTCAACGGCATCCTGGCGCGGGCGGCGGGCGACCTGGGGCTTCCGCTCGTCGCGACCAACGACGCGCACTTCGGCGCGCGCGAGGACGGCGAAGGGCAGCTCTACCTGTCGTGCATCGCGGCCAACCGCACGTTCGCCGAGGCGAGCGCCGCGCACCACGGCAGCTTCGAGATGTTCCTCAAGCCCGCCGACGAGATGATGCACCTGTTCCGCGACCACCCGCAGGCGGTGCGGTCGACGCTCGAGATCGCCGAGCGGTGCTCGACGCTGAAGCTCAAGCTCGGCAAGCCGATGCTCCCGACGTTCCCGCTGCCGAGCGGGTTCGCGGACTCGGCGTCGTACTTCCGGCACGTGGCGCACGACGGCCTCACGAAGCGGCTCGCCCAGATCGCGCAGACGGGCAGGAAGGTGGACGAGGCGACCTACCGCGCGCGGCTCGACGTCGAGCTCAACGTCATCGTCCAGATGGACTTCCCGGGCTACTTCCTCATCGTCTGGGACTTCATCAAGTACGCCAAGGACCACGGCATCCCGGTCGGGCCGGGCCGCGGATCGGGCGCGGGCTCGCTCGTCGCCTATGCGATGGAGATCACCGATCTCGATCCGCTCCCGTACAACCTGCTGTTCGAGCGCTTCCTGAACCCGGAGCGCGTGAGCATGCCCGACTTCGACGTCGACTTCTGCATGGACCGACGCGACGAGGTCATCTCCTACGTCACCAAGAAGTACAGCAAGGAGGCCGACAAACCCTCCGTCGGGCAGATCGCGACGTTCCACGAGCTCAAGGCGCGGAGCGTGATCAAGGACGTCGCGCGGGCGATGGCGTTCCCCGCGAACGAGGCGCAGAAGATCGCGAGCCTCATCCCGCAGAAGAGCCCGGGGATCATGTACACGATCCCCGAGGCGCTCGAGATCGAGCCGAAGCTCAAGGCCCTCAAGGAGAGCGACCCCACGGTCGCGGAGCTCCTGAAGCAGGCGCAGAAGCTCGAGGGCCTGACGCGGCACGCGGGCATGCACGCCGCTGGCGTCGTGATCAGCGAGGGGCCGCTCTGGGATCACGTCCCCTGCTTCAAGAACGGCGAGCAGCTCGTCACGCAGTACTACAAGGACGACGCCGAGCTGGCCGGGCTCGTGAAGTTCGACTTCCTCGGGCTGAAGACGCTCACCGTCATCGACATCGCGGTGCGGCTCGTGAACGCGCGGCCCGACCTCGCGGCCAAGGAGGGAAAGCGCTTCGACGTGAACACGGTGCCGCTCGACGACACCGCCACCTACGCGCTCCTCCAGTCGGGCGAGACCACCGGCGTGTTCCAGCTCGAGTCGAGCGGCATGCAGCAGCTCTTCAAGGACCTCAAGCCGGACGCCTTCGAGGACATCGTCGCCGCCGTGGCGCTCTACCGGCCCGGGCCGCTCGGCACCGGCATGGTGAAGGACTTCGTCGACTGCAAGCACGGCCGCAAGCCGATCGAGAAGATGCACCCGCTCGTCGACGAGCTCCTCCAGCCGACGTACGGCGTCATCGTCTACCAGGAGCAGGTCATGCAGATCGCGCAGAAGCTCGCGGGCTACACGCTCGGCGGCGCCGATCTGCTCCGGCGCGCCATGGGCAAGAAGAAGCCCGAGGAGATGGCGAAGCAGAAGGCGACGTTCGTCGACGGCTCGCTCAAGAACGGGGTGAAGGCCGAGGACGCCGAGCGCATCTTCGGACTCCTCGAGTACTTCGCGGGCTACGGCTTCAACAAGAGCCACTCGGCGGCGTACGCGCTGCTCACCTACCAGACGGCCTACCTCAAGGCGCATTACCCGGTCGAGTTCCTCTGCGCGCTGATGACGGCCGACCGCGACAAGATAGAGAAGGTCGTGCGGATCATCGCGGAGGGGCGCGCGTGGGGGGTCGAGATCCTCCCGCCCGAGATCAACGAGTCGAAGACCGACTTCACCGTCGTCTACAGCGCAAAGCCGGCGACGAACGGCAAGCGCGTGGCCGGCACCCGGCGCGGAGGCTCGCGGGTGAGGGACCCGTACGATCCGAAGATCCGCTTCGGAATGGGCGCGATCCGCGGCGTCGGCGAGTCGGCGCTCGAGGCGATCCTCGAGGCGCGGGACGCGGGCGGCGTGTTCGCGGATCTGTTCGACTTCGCCGAGCGGGTCGATCCGCGGCGGGTCAACAAGGGCGTGTTCGAGGCGCTCGTGCAGTGCGGCGCGTTCGACGCGAGCCTCCACGCGCGGGGCATCTCGCGGGCGCGGGCGTTCGCCGGCATCGACAGGGCGCTCGAGCGCTCGCGCTCCGCGAGCAAGGAGCGGAACAGCGCGCAGATCGGCCTGTTCGCGGCGGTGGCGTCCAAGAGCGAGGTGAGGCTGGACGATTACCCGACGGCCGAGGACTGGGATCTGCGCGAGACGCTCTCGCGCGAGAAGCAGTCGCTCGGGTTCTACGTCTCGGGGCACCCGCTCGATCGGTACGGCGTGGATCTGAACCGCTTCGACGTGACCGCGGTGAGCGCGCTGGCCGGCATGGATGCCTGGGCCAGGGTGCGCGTCGGCGGGATGGTCGAGGGCTACCGAGAGCGCATCTTCAAGGGGGGCGGCGGCAAGATCGCGTTCTTCGTGCTCGAGGACACGACGGGCCGGGTCGAGGTCAAGGTGCGCGAGAAGCAGATCGAGAGCTATGCGGACCTCTTGAACCGGGGGGAGCCGGTCCTGATCTCGGGGAAGATCAGCTTCCCGATGGTGGACGAGGGGGCCGAGGAGGCCGAGGCCGCGCCGCGCGAGCCCACTTTGCTGCTCGACGAGGTGCAGCCGCTCGCCGACGCCATCCTCGCGCAGACCCGGAGCGTGGCGATCACGCTGAAGTCGCGCAGCGCCAGGCGCGAGCACATCGATCGGCTCGGGGCGCTCCTGCGGGCGAGCCCCGGGGTGTGCCCGGTGCAGCTCGTGATCCAGCTCGACGACGGCGCAGAGGCGGTGCTGTCGCTGGGGCGTGATCTGCGCGTCGAGCCGAACGACGCCATGCTCGGGCGGCTCGAGAAGCTGTTCGGCGAGAAGGTGGCCGAGCTCAGGTAGCCGGCTCGTCCGCGCCCGCGTGCTCGGCGGCACGCACGAGGGCGCCGAGCTTCGCCTCCGCGTCGCCGCGATCGCTCTGGTGCTTGAGCAGGACGCCGAGCGTGTCGCGCGCGAGCTCCGGCGTCACCGCGCGCTTGCCGAGCAGGAGCAGCGCGCGAGCCCAGTCGATCGTCTCGCTGATCGCGGGAGACTTCCGCAGATCCATCGACCGCAGAGCGCCGACGAACGCCACGATCTGCGCCGCGAGGCGGGGCTCGATCCCCGGGAGGGCGACCTTCAGGATGGCGACCTCGCGCGACGGAGGCGGGTAGTCCAGGAACGCGTGCAGGCACCGGCGGCGCAGCGCCTCGGTCATCTCGCGCGTCGCGTTCGTCGTCAGCAGGACGAGCGGGGGGTGCGCGGCGCGTATCGTGCCGAGCTCGGGGATCGTGACCTGCATGTCGGAGAGCACCTCGAGCAGGAACGCCTCGAACTCAGGGTCCGCGCGATCGACCTCGTCGATGAGGAGGACGACCGGCGCGGCGCTCCGCAGCGCCGCGAGGAGCGGGCGCGCGATCAGGAAGTGCTCGCTGAAGAACGACGCCTCGCTCCCCGCGATCGCGCGCGCGGCCGCGGCGAGGCTCGCCGCGCCGGCGATCTCCTTCGCGACGGCGTCGCGCAGCAGCTGCGTGTAGAGCATCTGCTTCGCGTAATCCCACTCGTAGAGCGCCTTCGCCTCGTCGAGGCCCTCGTAGCACTGGAGCCGGATGAGCCCTCGGCCGAGCGCCTCGGCGGCGGCGCGGGCGAGATCGGTCTTGCCGACGCCGGCCGGCCCCTCGAGCAGCAGCGGCCGCTCCATCCGGAGGGCGAGCCAGAGCGCGAGCGAGGTCGCCGGATCGGAGATGTAGCGGGCCGCCGAGAGGCGGGCGTCGAGCTCGGCCGCGGTGGCCGGGGTGTCGTCGCGGGCGCCCCGATCGTCGAGCGCGCCGCCGTCGTGATCCGGAGGAGGCGTCACGGCGGGACGGTAGCACGCCGCGCGCGGGCTATCGGGCGTCGCGGCGCGGCGCGGCACCGCGCGGCGCGCCAGAGCCCGCTAGCCGCGCGGCTCGGCGAGGATCTCGGCGGCGAGGAGATCGAGGCGCGGCGCCGCGCGATCGGGGCAGGGGAGAACGGCCTCGCCGCGGAGCGGGCACAGCTCGCAGCGGCGTCCATCCATGACGAGGCCCGCCCGCATGCCCGCCGCGCGCGCGGCCGCCACGTCGCTCGGCGCGTCGCCGATCATCCAGCTCGCCGCGACGTCGAGATCGAGGTCGCGCGCGAGCGCCGTGAGCATGCCCGGCCGCGGCTTCCTGCAATCGCACGGGCCGATGAGCGCCGGATCGCCGCCCGGCCCGCCCTCGGGGTGGTGCGGGCACACCGCGAGCGCCGCGATCGCGACGCCGGCCTCGCGGAGCCGATCGACGAGCGCGCGGTTCGTGCGCTCGATCGCCCCCCACGGGACCTGGCCCTTCGCCGCGCCCGGCTGGTTGGTCGCGATCGCCAGCAGGTACCCCGCGTCCGCGAGGCGCCGCAGGCCCTCGATCGCGCCGGGGAGGAGGCGGATCTGATCCGGATGAAACGCGGTCACGACGACGCCGAGCTCGTGATCGCGCACCACGTCGATGAGCGTGCCGTCGCGGTCGAGCAGGATCCCGCGCCTCGCCACGCGGCGCTCAGCTCTCGGCCACGAGCTGGAGGAGCCGCTCGCAGATGAGGTGGTGGTAGACCTCATGGAAGCCCTCCACGTGCGGCGTCGACGTGTAGCCCGCCCGCGTCCTCGGCACGATCACGCTGGCGTCGGCCATCTGGCGCAGGGCGCCGCCGTCGTAGCCGACGAGCGCGACCACCTTGGCCCCCGTCTTCTTCGCGAAATCCGCGGCGGCGACGAGGTTCTGCGACCATGGGCCGGCGCGATCGGCGCCCGAGCCGCCGTGCACGCTCAGGCACACGAGCACGTCGCCCGCGACCATGCGGCCGTCGAGCTGCTCGAGGAAGATCCGGTTGAAGCCGACGTCGTTGGTGAGGGCGCTGAGGAGCGCTGCGTTGTCGCAGAGCGAGGTGCACTTGAAGCGCCGCTTGCCATCGACCCACGTGAACTTGGCGATGTCGCAGGCGAGGTGGCTCGCGTTGGCCGCCGAGCCGCCGTTGCCGCACGTGTAGATGGTGCGATCGCTCCGGTACGCATCGAAGAGGATCTCGATGACGCGAGCCATGTCGTCGGGGCTCGTCGCGAGGGCGATCTCGGACGTCTCGCGGAGGTACTTTTCGACGAAGTCGTGCGTGCTCTGAGGCATATGGCCGATCTATAGCCAGAGTCCCGCTGAAATGCCCAGCAGGAGGGGTGCGCCGGCGCGCCCGCTCACGATCGGTGCAGGTTCGCGACGATGCGCGCGCCGTCGAGATCGAAGCGGAAGCGCAGGACGCGCAGGCCCTTCGCGGCGAGCGCCTCCAGCACCCGGCGCCGCTCCGCCGGCCGGACGTAGAACATGAAGAAGCCTCCGCCGCCGGCCCCCATCAGCTTGCCGCCGAGCGCCCCCGCGCCTCGAGCGATCTCGTAGATCTCGTCGAGGACCTCGTCGGTCATCTTGGACGCGAGCTTACGCTTCTGGGTCCAGTGGGCATGGAGGAGCTCGCCGTAGTCGTCGAGCCTGCCCGTGACGAGGATGCGGTGCACGTCGCGGCCGATCTCCTTGATGCGGTGCATCCGCTCGACCACCGCGGGCTCCAGGTCTTGCAGCCGCCGGCCCTGCTCCGAGAGCACGATCCTGGCCGGCCTTTCGACGCCGCTCCACACGATGAGCAGGTTGCTCTCGAGCTCGTCCAGCACCTCGTCGCGGACGGGGACGGGCTCGACGTGCACCGAGCCGTCCGGAGAGAACGTGAACGCCGTGACGTTGCCGTAAGCGGCGATGTACTGGTCCTGCTTGCCGATCGGCTCTCCGAGGCGCTCGATCTCGATGGAGCAGGCCTCGCGAGCGAGCTGCTCGGACGACACGAAGTCGCGCTTGTACGTGTGCAGGGCGTTGAGGAGGGCGACCGTGAACGAGCTCGACGAGCCGAGGCCCGAGTTCGCGGGGAGATCTGCGACGCTCGTGAGCTCGATCGAGTGCTCGATTCCCAGCATCCGGAGCGCTTCCCGGAAGATCGGGTGCTCGATCGCGTCGACCGAGGGGACGATCTCGGTCTTGGAGTACGCGAGGCGGATGTCCCGGTGGAAGCGCTTGTTGGCCGTCACGTAGATGTACTTGTCGATGGCGGCCGACACGAGGTAGCCGCCGAAGCGGCCGGAGTACGCGGGCAGATCGGTCCCGCCGCCGCCGAGGGAGAAGCGGACCGGGGCGCGAGAGACGATCATCCCCGCTCCTCCGTCGCGGCCGCGGTCGTGAGGGCGGCCTCGAGATCGCGGAGGCCCTGCTCCGAGCCGATCTCGTGGAAGCGCGCCGCGACCGCGAAGGCCCGGAGGAGGCCGCGCGCCGCGAGGTCGCGCTGCACCACCTCGAAGCCGAGCGGCGCGTCGGCTGGCAGCGCCTCGACGACCTCGCGGCGGAGCGCGGTGGCGCCGTAATCGATGTGGTCGAGCGCAGGGTCGGGCGGCGCGCCCGAGCGCCGCTTCTCGTAACGCACCACCAGGTCGCCCGAGACCGCGGCGTTCGACGCATCGAACCGACCCTCGTTCCGGTACACGGCCATCGTGCCGAGCGCGCCGGGGTGTGTGCGGAGGTCCCGGAGCGGGGCCAGGTAGTCGAAGGGGAGGTAGGAGTCGCCGTAGGTCATGAGGAACATGGGAGCCAGCTGGGGCAGCGCGCGGCGCAGCGCGCCGGCCGTGCCCAGGAGATCGGGGCCGTCGTCGGCATAATGGAGCGGCAGGCCCGCGAACCGATCACCCATCGCCCGTCGAACGGCGTCGCCGAGGTGGCCCACGCAGAGGACCACCTCACCAAAGCCCGCTGCGGCGAGCCGCTCGAGGAGCCACGCCCCGAACGGCCGTCCGGCCACGGGCAGCAGGAATTTCGGGGTGCGCTCCGTCCGGGGGCGCATCCGGGTGCCGAGTCCGCCGGCGAGGATCACGGCTTGAGGAGGTGAGGCGTCGGCGCGCACGGGGAGGACCTACCATAGACGACGGTCGCCCTCGGGGCGTCTCCAGCGCTCTCCGCAGGCGACTCGGAGAAAAACGTCGCCACAAACTGTACGGCCGTTCAGGAGGCGGTTACGGTGCGCGCCATGACCAACAAGGACCTCGCTCCGCATCTTCTCCGGACGCTGGCTGCCCTCCAGAGCGAGGGCAAGACGGTGACCCTCGACACGTTGACCTCGGCCCTTCAGGTGCGTCGGACCGACGTTCGCCGGGCGATCACCGCCCTGCACCGCGAGGGGTATCTCGACGTCCTCCGCATGCGGCTGACGCTCCGCGGGCTCGCCCTCGGCGCGGCCTTTGCGGCGTCGCAGCTCCGCCCGTTGCGCCGCGCGTCGCTCCGCGCCGTCAAGGCTGCTTGAGCACACCCACAGGGCCGCCGCCCTGGCGCGGCCGTGAGCGGCGAGTCGACCTCTGCCCGAGCGCGAGGCCCATGCGTGCGGACGGAGGGGCCCGACATGATCTCTCGATGCGTTTCAGATCTTGCCAGCATTTCATTTGATAGAGCGGCAAATTCACACCGAACGCGCGCGGCCCCAGCCAGGGATCCGGCGCCCGGTCGCGAGCGCCGACCAGCGCAGGAACACCTGGTTTCTACGGCCTGTGCGGGCCACTGTGCGTGGAAGACGTTGACATTCCGAGGGATTCATGAGACGGCGGCTGCGTGATATCCGATGTCGAGATCGAGAATGAGATTCGTGCTTCCGTGGCCGAGTTCCTGGAGGGCATGAGAGCGCTGGTCCGTAAGGACGTTCTCCGGACCGCCGCGCGGTACCTGCAAGTCGACATCAGCGCCGCTGGGATATCGACCGGGCCGGCCGCGACTCCCGCCAAGCCGGTCCGCAAGGGCGAGCGCGCTCCGGCGCCGAGCCGCCCGGCCGCGCCTCCCCGCAGCGCCCCGTCGCCCAAGAAGCCGACGCGCGCTGCGCCGCGCAAGAAGGCGGCCGCGCCACGGACGAGCGGAGGTGGCGCGCGTCCGGCCGTTGCTGCGCCGAAGTCGCGCGCCGCGCGCACCCCGGCGCCCGCCGTCGCGGCCCCCGTGAAGGCCGCCGATCAGGCCGCTCCGGCGAGCCCGGTGAACCCCGCGAGCCCGGCGAGCCTGCCGTCCGGGAGCTCCGGGGACGAGATCGCCGAGGCGCTGCTCGCCCATGTGGAGATCGAGCCTGGGCAAGGGATCGACGACCTTGCGTTGGCGATGGGGACCCCTGCGGCGGAGCTCCAGGAGCCGCTCAAGAAGCTCCTTGCGGAGAACAAGATCACCGAGGAGCTGCGTCAAGGCCAGGCGTCGTACTACCCGGCCTGAGCGACCTTGGTGGGCCGGTCAGCCAGGCACGAGCGTTGCTTGGAGCCGTCCGTCGTCTGTCCGGTCGGCGCGGGCACGGGCCTGGCGACGCCCTGCGCGATGCGGGCGATGGACCGAGCGAGCCCTGCTGGCGCTGTCCGTCCGGAGCTCGGCGGTTTCCGCCTCACAGCTGGCGAACCCGGCGATGCCGTCGCCGCGTACTCGACGCGGACCCGGGGCCCCGGTACCCTGCCGGTCCAGGCGCTTTCCGGATGACTCCCGCGCACGAACAGATTCTCAACGTCCTGCTCGGCTATCTCTCGGCGATGAACGCAGAGGGAGTCCTGCTCCGGGCCATGCGGGAGGCGGAGATCCGGCCCGAGGCGTTCTCGCTCGACGACCTCCCCGACATCCTTCCGAGCATCGAGCGCCGAGCCCGCCTCTATGTGGATCCGACGCGGCTCGGTCGGCTGAGGTCGGAAATTTCGGCGATTGGCGGCGAACGACCTTCGCGGCGCTCGAAGGTCATGGTCATCAACGTGGAGGCCGACATCAGCGAGGCGCGCCTGAGCGCGAAGGCCGTTTGCGACGCGGCCGGCGCAAAGAGCTTCACGTCGCACAAGGTCGCGACCATCGTCAGCGAGCTCGCGCGAAACATCGTCCATTATACCCCTGGCGGGACGATCGAGCTCGCGGTGCAGCGCGACAGCCCGGTCCGCTTCCTCATCGTCGCCGTGGATGAGGGCGCAGGCATCCAGAACCTGCAGGAGATCCTCGCCGGGCGCTACAAGAGCAAGACCGGTATGGGGCGCGGCATCATCGGGGTCAAGCGGCTGGCCGATCGCTTTCATATCGACTCGGGGCCGAAGGGCACGCGGGTGGAGATCGAGGTCCACCTGTGAAGCTCTCCGTGGAGTACGCGATCCTCCCCAAGGACGGAGAGCTCGTGAGCGGCGACGCCGCGTTCGTGCGGGCCGGGGAAGACGGCGTCCTCTTCGCGGTCATCGACGCCCTCGGCCACGGCGAGCACGCGGCGGCCGCGGCGAACGTCGCGCTCAAGGCGCTCGCCGACGCGCCGAGCGGCGAGGACGTCCGCGCCCTCATCGATCGCCTCCACGCGCGGCTCCGCGGCACCCGCGGCGCCGCCGGCATGATCTGTCGCTTCCGGGAGGGGCGGCTCCAGGGCTGCGGCATCGGCAACGTCGAGCTGATGTCGCACGGCACGCGCGTGCAGTGGCTCCAGAGCCCGGGCATCCTCGGCGCATCGCTCAGCAAGGTCCGGATCTTCGATGCGCAGCTCGCGCGGGGCGACCGGCTCGTCGTGTTCACCGACGGGGTCTCCCCTCGCTTCGATCTATCGCTGTTTCGTGGAATGAAGGCCGCGGATGCCTGCCGCGCCCTCATGAGCCGACACCGGCGCTCGCACGATGACTCAACGGTCTTGATCGCCGACATCGAACCTTAGGATGACCATGGAGCTCAAGCGCCTTCCCATCATCAACCTGTGGGACCGGATCCTGGTGCCCATCCAGGGGGACGTGACCGATGACCTCGCGGAGCAGCTGAACACCGAGGTGCTGCGGGCCATCCACGAGAGCGGCGCGAAGGGGCTGGTCATCGATCTCACGGCCGTCTGGATCATGGATAGCCACCTGTGCGCGGTGCTCTCGAACCTGGCCTCCGCCGCGCGGCTCATGGGCACACCGACCATCCTGTCCGGGCTGAGCCCCGAGATAGCGATGACGCTCCAGGCGATGGGGGTCGAGCTCGAGGCCGTGAAGACGGCGCTGACGCTCGAGCAGGCGCTCACGATGCTCGGGCTCGAGGTGCGCCGGGCCGAGGCGCGCGACGAGGACGACGACGAGGACGACGACGACCTGTTCGACGACGAGGACGAGGAAGACGAGGAAGACGACGGGTGGGAGGCGGACGACCGCGGCGAGCCCCGCCGAGCGCCGACGAACGGGCGGTCCGCTCGGCCCGCGACGAGCATCGATCGGCGGCAGAGCGCGAAGAGCCGGCTCAGGCGCCGCTGAGGCCGCGCGTGCGTCTACGTCTACGACGACATCGACACACCGAACGCGCGCTCCTGACGGCGGGGTGACGGTGATTGTCCGGGTGGGCAACGCCGTGGGTCCCTGGTATGCCTCACGACCGCTCTCCGGGCGATCACCATGGACAAGCTGGATTGCCTCGCCGCCCCGCCGCCCAAGCAGCGGGGGATCTTCTGCAACCGGACGCTGAATCTCCGTTCGATCAAGGCGATCGGATACGACATGGATTACACGCTGATCCACTACCGGGTGGAGGCGTGGGAACGTCGGGCCTATGAGCACCTCCGGCATCTTCTGGAGAGCGAGGGCTGGCCGGTCGGGGATCTGACGTTCGAGCCGGACCTCGTGATCCGAGGGCTCATCCTGGACACCGAGCTCGGCAATCTGCTCAAGGTGAATCGGTTCGGCTATGTGAAGCGGGCCTTCCATGGCACGAAGCCGATCGACTTCGAGACCCAGCGCGCGACCTACGCGCGGACGATCGTCGACCTCGCGGACGGGCGCTACGTCTTCCTGAACACGCTCTTCTCTCTGTCAGAGGGGTGCATGTACGCGAAGCTGGTCGATTTGCTCGATCAGCGCCGGCTGCCCGAGGTGCTCGGCTACAGCGACCTCTATCGCCGCGTGAAGGATCGCCTCGACGCGACGCACATGGAGGGGCAGCTGAAGGCCGAGATCATCGGGGATCCGGACCGGTTCGTGCTGCTCGATCCGGAGATCCCGCTCACGCTGCTCGACCAGCGGGAGGCGGGCAAGAAGCTCGTCCTGATCACGAACTCGGAGTGGGTCTACACGCGCGCGATGATGAGCTACGCGTTCGACCGCTTCCTGCCGGGCGGCATGACGTGGCGCGACCTGTTCGACGTGGTCATCGTCTCCGCGCGGAAGCCGGAGTTCTTCGCGAGCCGCAGCCCGCTCTTCGAGGTGGTCACGGAGGATGGCCTCCTGCGCCCGGCCGGCCGGTTGCGCGTGGGCGGGCACTACCTGGGCGGCAACGCGGGGCTCGTCGAGCACCACCTGGGGCTGTCCGGCGACGAGATCCTCTACATCGGCGATCACATCTATGGGGATGTGCATGTGTCGAAGAGCGCCTTGCGGTGGCGGACGGCGCTCATCATCCGGGAGCTCGAGGACGAGATCCTCGCGATCGAGGAGGCGCGCGGGGCCGAGGCGCGCCTCGATCTCTGGATGCGGGAGAAGGAGGACGCGGAGCGCGTCTATGCCAGGCTGCGCCTGGAGCTCCAGCGGATGCGCGCCGGCTACGGGCCTGTCGCCGGGGCGACGGAGGGCGAGATCCAGGTGAAGATGAACGAGCTCAAGGCGAGCCTCGCGGCGCTCGACGCGCGGATCGCGCCGCTCGCGAAGGCGTCGGCCGAGACGTTGAACCCGAGGTGGGGGCTGCTCCTCCGCACGGGCAACGACAAGAGCCACCTGGCCCGGCAGATCGAGCGCTCGGCGGACATTTACACGTCCCGCGTCTCGAATTTCCTCCTGGCGACGCCTCACGTGCTGCTCCGCTCGCACCGCGGGAGCCTGCCGCACGATCCCATGGGCGCGCCGCCGGGCGCCGAGCGGCAGAACGGCGAGCCCGCCCCGGTCGACGACGCGACGCCCGTGGGTATGTAGGCTCCGCCGCCGCCGGCCTGCCGCGCGTCAGGCCGCGAGCCGCTGCGCGGCGCTGTCGAGGATGTCGAGGCACCCCGACAGGCTGTCGCAGAAGAGCAGCTCGCGCCGGAGGGCCGACGCGCCGGGGAGGCCGCGGAGATAGCCGGTCAGGTGGCGCCGGGTCACGCGCACGCCGTGCGGCTCGCCGCGCGCCTCGGTGTTCGCGATGAGGTGCGCGCGGCACAGGGCGAGCCGCTCCTCGGCCGTCGGCGGCGGGAGGTGCACGCCATCGTCGAGGAGGGCCCGGGCCTCGCGGAAGATCCAGGGGTGGTCGATGGCGGCGCGGCCGACCATCACGCCGGCGCAGCCCGTCTCGCGGAGGGCGCGGGCCGCGTCGTCGGCGGTCTTGATGTCGCCGTTCACCACGACAGGGATGGACACGACCTCGCGCGCCCGGGCGGCCCAGCCCCAGTCGGCCGCGCCGCTGTGCCCCATCTGGGCCGTGCGGCAGTGGATCGTGAGCGCGGCGACGCCGGCGTCCTCGAGGCGGCGCGCGAGGTCGACGATCGGCATATGGGACTCCGGTCCCCAGCCGATGCGCGTCTTCACGGTGACCGGGAGCGCGACCGAGCGCGTCACGAGCCGGGCCATCGCCACCATCGCTTCCGGATCGCGGAGCCAGCCCGCGCCCGCGCCTCGTCCGGCGATCTTGGGCACCCAGCAGCCGCAGTTGATGTCCAGGAACGCCGGTCCGGCCTCCTCGGCGACGCGCGCGGCCTCGGCGAGGCGCTCCGGGTTGGCGCCGTAGATCTGGATCGCCGTCGGCTGATCGCCGTCGGCCAGGGCGAGCTTGCGCCGCGCGGTCTTGCACCCGCGCAGCAGCCCCTCGACGTTGACGAACTCCGTCACGCACAGCTCGGCGCCGAGCTCCCGGCCGATGCGGCGGAACACGGCGTCCGTCACGTCCTCCATGGGCGCGAGGACGACGGGGCGGCGTGCGAACAGCCGGCGAAAGCTTTCGGGCGAGAGCGGCACAGTGGCGAGCTTTCAAGCATGGATCCGGCCGGTTGACCAGGGCGACCGCCGCGGCCCGAGGCGTAAGGGCCCGCTGAGCTCGAGCCCGCGGCGCCGAGGCGCGAGCGGCGCCTGGCCCCCGACCGGCGCCGCGGGCCGGCGGCCAAGGCGACGAGCGAGACCCGAGCGCCCAGCCGCCCAGGTCACCTCGCCGCGCCTCGGCGTCCTGCCCCACACCGCTCCCCCGAGGCGCTGACTGGATTCATGACCTCACGGGCATGTGTGTGCACGGCGGACGAACACGGTATGTGGGGCGGCGAACGGTCATGTTGGTACGACATCCGGGGTGGGAGACGGCGGGCAGCGCAGCCCGGCATCGTGGCCGAGGAAACCTGCCGCACGAGGAGCCAACAACGCTCGCTTGACGTTCGGCGTGGCTCTGGCGACCCTCGAGATTGCCATGAAGCGCGCGCTGCTCCGAGAGGCTCTCCGCGATGAGCGCTCGGCCGCGGCGCGCACGCTCAGAGAGCGCGAGACTCGCCAGCTCGGCACGCGGCGCAGCGCTCCTGGCGCCCACGACACGGAGAGCGTCCGTCGCGCGGTCCGCCGCGCTTTCCGGGTCGCGCTCTGGATATGGCCGGCGTTCACGCTCGTCGACGTGTTCATGGCGACGGTGCTGTACCCCGCGGCGCCGGTGTGGCGCTGCATCGTCCTGCGCGTCGTCGAGCAGGCGCTCTCCCTCGCCGTGTACCGGCTCTCGGGGCGCCCGACGCTCTCGGGGCGCGTCGTGCTCCTCGGGTACGAGGCCGCGTTCCTCACCGCCGCGATCTTCATCTCGCTGATGGCGCTCGATTTCGGCGGCCTGACGAGCGCGTACATGCACGGGCTCTCCATCGTCGTGCTGCTCCGCACGGCGCTCGTGCCCGCGCCGTTCAGCAAGGCGCTCCTCGCCTCCGCGCCGATGTTCCTCGCCTTCCCGGCGACGATGGGCATCGCCGCGATCTTCTCCCCGTCGATCGAGGCGGCGTGGCTCGATCCGACGACGCTGCTCACGGCCGCGAGCCATTACATCTTCGTCCCTGCCTCGGGGGTGATCGGGGCGCTGTCGAGCCACGTCGTGTGGGCCGCGCAGCAGCAGGTCTATCAGGCGCGCAAGCTGGGCAGGTACCGGCTCGAGGCGCCGATCGGCAAAGGGGGGATGAGCGAGGTCTGGCTCGCGTGGGACGAGACGCTCCACCGCGACGTCGCCCTCAAGCTCCTCCGGACGCGGGACGCGCCGGACCCGGCGGTGCCGAAGCGCTTCGAGCAGGAGGCGCACGCGGCGAGCAAGCTCAGCGATCCGCACACCATCCGGATCTTCGACTTCGGAGCGAGCGACGACGGCATCTACTACATCGCCATGGAGCACCTGCGCGGGGCCGACCTCGCCGCGATCGTGCGCAGCTACGGCCCCATGCCCGTGGCGCGCGCCCTGCGCTTCGCCCTGCAGGCCTGCCGCTCTCTCATCGAGGCGCACGAGGCCGGGATCATCCACCGGGACATCAAGCCGCAGAACCTCTTCGTCACCCGCGTTGGCGACGATCACGATTTCCTCAAGCTGCTCGACTTCGGGGTCGCGCGGATGGTCGAGGGCGGCCGCGACACCGAGCTCACGAACAGCGGCATGCTCTGCGGGACGCCGGCCTACATGGCACCGGAGGTGTGTCGTGGCGATCGGGCGGATGCGCGCAGCGACATCTACTCGCTCGGGGGCACGCTCTACTTCCTGCTCACCGGGGAGCTGCCGTTCGAGGGCTCGTCGTCGGGGCAGCTCTTCGTCGCCCACATGACGAAGGCGCCTTTCGCGCCGTCGGTGCGGCGCGGTCCGACCGTCCCTCGCGCGGTCGACCGCCTCGTCCTGCGGTGCCTCGCCAAGGACCCGCGCCACCGTTTCCAGAGCGCGCGGGCGCTCTTCGATGCGCTCCTCCCGCTGCTCGACGAGTCTGCCTGGACCGCGGCCGACGCGGAGCGCTTCTGGGTGACCGAGCGCGCGGAGAAGCTCGGCCGCCCGGAAGCGCCGCTCGAGCGCCCCACCGCGGCGCGCGGGGGCTCGACGCGGACCGCCTCCGCTCGATAGCGCCAGCGCACCGCCGCGCCGCGCGCGCGGCCTCCTATCTCACCTGCATGGGGGTCGCGTGGTGGTGCTACGTGAAGACCCGCTTCCTCGTAAGCCGCGTCCCGAGCCTCGTCGAGGCCGACGCCTGATCCCGGGCACCCCGGGACCGCTTGCAGACCCGTGCGGGCGATCCGGGGGTACCACGGTGGCGGTCGAGGCCCCTCCGCGGCCGCGTGAGGGGGCCTCGACCTGTCAGGGGCCCGTCGCTTCATCGTTCGCTCATGACCCCTTGCCGGCGTCCCGCCGTGGCGAGGACCGAGCCGCGGCGGCGCCGCACCAGGGGGCGCGGAGCGGGCGTCAGCAGGGCCTTCTCACGCGAACCGTGCTAGCGCGGCGCCCTACCAGCCGCAGCCGCCGCCCCAGCCGCCCCAGCCGCAGCCGCCGCCCCAGCCGCCCCAGCCCCAGGGCCGGAAGCCCCAGCCGCCGCCCCAGCCCCAGGGCCGGAAGCCCCAGCCGCCGCCCCAGCCCCAGGGCCGGAAGCCCCAGCCACCGCCCCAGCCCCAGGGCCGGAAGCCCCAGCCGCCGCCCCACCAGCGCGCCGCATCGGGCTTCTCGCCGACGCCCTCCTCGCCAGTCGGGGTCGCCGAGCCGGGGTCCACGGCGCCGACATCGGGCGCGCCGGGGGCCGGCGCGCTGGCGCTTGCTGCGCCGGGGTCCGTGGCTCTCTCGTCCATCGCCGGATTCGCGCTCGACTCCTGATCAGCGGAATCCGCCTCTTCGGCCTGGAACGCCTGCTTCGCCTCGTCGGTCTCGCTCATCACGTCGTCGGTGGGCGCGTCCGACGTCGTCGCCTCGGCCATGCAACCAGCCGCGGAGAGGGCCGTCGAGAGGGCGATGAGCGATGCGAACTTCGTCAATTGGCTCATGTTCCCGTTCTCCTGTGCACATCAATCCATGTCGAATGGAGTCATCGCCCGTCATGGCGACGAGCTTTGACACGCGGGGACCTGAGATCCCCCGCCGCACGATCATGTGTGGTGTTCGGGAGGTGATGTCGATTACCGCAGAAAGGACACCTGAGACACCATGGACGCTTTCTGCGAGTCCGCGCGCCGCGAGGGACGCGAGGGACGCGTCACGCGCCCCTTCCGGGAGGGAGCGAGCCGCGGTTGCCCGGGAGAGCGCAAGCCGCGGCTGCGCGGCGCTCGCCGGCCTCCCACGCGCTCCGGCGGCTGCGCGCGCTCTTGGCAGATCCAGGGCGCCGGACTGCGACGCTGGCGAGGACCGGGCGCGGGGAGGCCTGTCCTTATGAGGCTTCGGCGGTGGTGCTTAGAGCGACAAACGGGTTGAAACCCCAGAAAAGAGCAGGAATCTGAGCCGTCAAGCGCGCCAAGGACGCCATGATTGTGTGTTGTTCTTGGCGTCCTTGGCGCCTTGGCGGCTCATTTCTCGCCCGATCAACGTGATCGGTGTCCTAAGAATGCGAACAGCTCGATCAACGGAGATGAATCGGATGGCGCGGAGCACCCGGGCGTCGGCCGCGGGGGACCGTCGCGCGGCGAAGGATGCTCCATGAAGGCTCGCGCGATCGTGTCGTCCGCCAGGATCTCCAGCATGAAGGGTGACGGGGGAGATCCGCGCGACTGCGTCTCCGGAGCACATGTTCCCGCGGTTCGCACAGGAGATCGTCAGGGCCACCATCGGACCCGTCCACGACACACGCAGTCCCGTCCTGGTCGATGTTCGGGTGCGACGAGCGATGGATTCGAGCGAGGAAGCGGTGGACTGGACAGCCTGGGAGCGACGCGCAGGAGCGGCCCGCGAAGGGGCCTTGTGCCCACACGTCGATGGCCATGCAGGGAAGGGGGCGAGAAGAGCGCGATTGCGCCGTCGATCGCGCGCGGCGAGCCCGGGTGAGGGGCTCGCCCGAGGCCGCCTGGCGGGAGCGCTCAGCCCGCGAGCTTCGCGCGGACCGCCTCGCCCATCCCCTGGGTCGACAGCTTGCCGCCGAGGTCCGCCGTCCGTGCGCCGCCGGCGATGGCCTGCGCCACAGCGCGCTCGAGCACGGCCGCCTCCTTGTCGAGCCGCAGCGAGTGCCGGAGCAGCATCGCGGCGCTCAGGATCGTCCCGATCGGGTTGGCGAGCCCCTTGCCGGCGATGTCGGGCGCCGAGCCGTGGATCGGCTCGTAGACCCCGCGCGTCCCATCGCCCAGCGACGCGCTCGGGCAGAGCCCCAGCGAGCCGGCGAGCACGGCGGCCTCGTCGGTCAGGATGTCGCCGAACATGTTCTCGGTGACGATGACGTCGAACGCCGCGGCCGAGGTGATGAGCCGCATCGCGCACGAGTCGACGAGCTGGTGCTCGATGCGGATCTCCGGGTGGCGGGCGGCGACCTCGGTCGCCACCGTGCGCCAGAGCCGCGACGACTCGAGGACGTTCGCCTTGTCGACGGACGTGACGAGGCGCCTGCGCGACGCCGCGAGGCGGAACGCGAGCTCGACGACGCGCTGGATCTCCTCGTCCGTGTACTCGAGCGTGTCGACCGCGCGCCGGCGCCCGTTCACCTCCTCGCGGAGGCGCGGCTTGCCGAAGTAGAGCCCGCCCGTCAGCTCACGGACGACCAGGATGTCGACGTCCGCGAGCCGCTCTGCCTTGAGGGGAGAGGCCTGGATGAGCTCCGGGAACAGGCGGATCGGCCGCAGGTTGGCGTACAGGCCGAGCCCCTGGCGCAGGGCGAGCAGCCCCTGCTCGGGGCGGACGCTCGCGCTCGGGTTGTCCCACTTGGGGCCGCCGACGGCGCCGAGCAGGACGGCATCCGCCGCGCGGCACGCGTCGAGCGTCTCCTGCGTCAGCGCCGTGCCGGTCGCGTCGATGGCGCACCCGCCGATGAGGTGCTCCGAGTAGCTGAAGCTGTGGCCGAACTGGGCGGCGACAGCGTCGAGGGTGGCGCGGGTTTCGGCGACCACTTCGACGCCGATGCCGTCGCCGGGCAAAAGAACGATATTGGCCTTCATGCGACCTCGCTGGCAGGCAACGTGGATGTGTACTGCTGTGGCTCTCTCGCTGCGAGCGTGAGCCCATACTCGATCCCGTCCGCGAGCGCATGCCAGGACGCATCGATGATGTTCGTCGACGCGCCGACGGTGCTCCACTGGCGATGCGCGTCGCGGCTGTTGATGAGCACGCGCGTCGTCGCCGAGGTGCCGTCGCGCCCGTCGAGGATACGCACCTTGTAGTCGACGAGCTGGATGTCACGCACGGCCGGGTACACGGGCGCGAGCGCCTTGCGGAGCGCGCCGTCGAGCGCGTTGACGGGGCCGGACCCCTCGGCCGCCGTGATCACCACCTCGTCGTCGACCGCGATCTTGATCATCGCCTCGGCGAAGGTGCCGACGCCCTCGCGCTGGCCCGCGATGACCTTGAAGTCGAGCAGCCGGAACGGCGGCTTGTAGCCCGGCGAGCTCCGGCGGAGCAGCAGCGCGACGGACGCCTCGGCCGCCTCGAACGACGAGCCGCGCGCCTCGCGCTCCTTGATCTGCTCCAGCACCTCGACCTCGGCGCCCGTCGGCACATCGAGCCCGAACTCCTCGGCCTTGCTGAGGAGGTTGCCGCGGCCCGACAGCTCGCTGACCACGGTCCGCATCGCGTTGCCGACGAGCGCGGGATCGATGTGCTGGTAGGACGCAGGCTCGCGCCGCATCGCCGCGACGTGCACGCCGCCCTTGTGCGCGAAGGCGCTCCGCCCGACGTAGGCCATGTGATCGTCGGGGGAGAGGTTCGCCACCTCGGCGACGTAGTGCGAGAGCTCGGTGATCCCGCGGAGCGCCCCCTCCGGGAGCGCCCGGAGGTCGAGCTTCAGCTCCAGGTTCGGGATGATCGCGCAGAGGTTCGCGTTCCCGCAGCGCTCGCCGTAGCCGTTGATGGTGCCCTGGACGTGGCGGGCGCCCGCGCGCACGGCGGCGATCGAGTTGGCGACCGCGCACTCGCCGTCGTTGTGGGCGTGGATCCCGAGCGGGTGGCCCAGCGCCGCCTTCATCTCGGCCACCACCGCCTCGATCTGCCAGGGCATCGAGCCGCCGTTCGTGTCGCAGAGCGTGACCACCTCCGCCCCGCCGCGCACGGCGGCGCGGAGCGTCTCGGTCGCGTACGACCTGTCGAGCGCGAACCCGTCGAAGAAGTGCTCGGCGTCGTAGATCACGCGGCGGCCGTGCGCCCGCAGGAAGGCGATGGTCTCCTCGATCATCCGGAGGTTCTCGTCGAGCGTCGTGCGCAGCACCGCCGTCACGTGCTGGACCGAGCTCTTGCCGAAGATCGTGCAGACGCTCGTCCCGGCGGCGAGGAGCGCGCGCAGCCCGGGGTCGTCCTCGGGGGCCAGCGAGGCCCGGCGCGTCGAGCCGAACGCGGCGATCTTCGCGTGCTTCCACTCGATGTCCTTCGCCCGCTCGAAGAACTGCGCGTCCTTCGGGTTCGAGCCGGGCCACCCGCCCTCGATGAAGGTCAGGCCGAACGCGTCGAGGTGGCGCGCGATGCTCAGCTTGTCCTCGCACGCGAGCGAGATGCCCTCGCGCTGGGTGCCGTCCCGTAGCGTTGTGTCGTAGACGTCGACGCGGTCCGAGGGGCGGGCGCCCTGCTCCGCGCCGTTATGAGGCGGATTCATAAGGTTCGACTTCCTTGTGCAGCGAGATCGGGTCGCCGAGCTCGTCGCCCCCCTGGGGGGCCTCCTGCGCTCGGCGCACGGCCCTACCTCGCGGTCTCGACGGCGGCGCCGTGGCCGCTCTGGTTGCTCTCTGACGCCGCCGCGTCGTCCTTGGGCTCGACTCCGTAGGTCGCGAGGAGCCGGTTCAGGGCGGTGAGGTACGCCTTCGCGCTGGCCACCAGGATGTCGGTGTCAGCGCCGTGGCCGTGGAAGACCCGCGCCGCGGCGTCGTGCTGCGGGTGCCGCTTGCTCGACGTCGCGTCCGCCCGGACGCGGACGCTCACCTCGCCGAGCGCGTCGATGCCCTCGGTCACCGCGTGCACCGAGAACTCGAGGAGGCTGCTCGGCACGCGGACGATCTCGTCGATCGCCCGGTAGGCGGCGTCCACCGGCCCGGTGCCGATCGCGGCGCGGACGTGCAGCGCCCCGTCCGGCCCGCGGAGGCGGACGGTGGCGGTGGGCATGCCCGTGGTCCCGCAGGCGACCTGGAGCGCGTCGAGCGTGTAGAGATCGTCGGCCTGCGCCCGCGTGGTCGAGACGATCGCCTCGATGTCGGGATCGGTGACGTGCTTCTTCTTGTCCGCGAGCGCCTTGAAGCTGGCGAACGCCGCCGCGAGCTGAGCCTCGTCGAGGTGGTAGCCGAGCTCCTCCAGCCGGTTGCGGAGCGCGTGCCTGCCCGAGTGCTTGCCGAGGACGAGCCGGGTCTGCGTCACCCCGACCATCTCCGGCCGCATGATCTCGTACGTCTCCTGGTGCTTCAGCATCCCGTCCTGGTGGATGCCGGACTCGTGCGCGAAGGCGTTGGCGCCGACGATCGCCTTGTTCGGCTGGACGTTGAAGCCCGTGGCCGCGCTGACGAGGCGGCTCACGGTGGCGATCTGGGTCGTGTCGATCCCGGTGCGCAGCCCGAAGACGGCCCGGCGCGTGGCGAGCGCCATGACGATCTCCTCGAGCGCGGTGTTGCCGGCGCGCTCGCCGATGCCGTTGATGGTCACCTCGGCCTGGCGCGCGCCCGCGCGGATGCCCTCCAGCGCGTTGGCCGTCGCGAGCCCGAGGTCGTTGTGGCAGTGGACCGAGACGATGGCGCGGTCGATCCCCGCGACGTTCTTGCGGATCCCGGCGATGAGCGCGCCGAACTCGCTCGGGATGGTGTACCCGACGGTGTCCGGGATGTTGAGCGTGGTGGCCCCGGCGGCGATCGCGGCCTCGAGCACCTGGTAGAGGAACTCCGGCTCGCTCCGGCCGGCGTCCTCGGGGCTGAACTCCACGTCGGCGCACAGGTCGCGCGCGTACGCGACCATGGCCCGCACGCGGTCGAGCACCTCGGCCCGGGTCATCCGGAGCTTGTGCTTGAGGTGGATGTCGCTCGTGGCGAGGAAGGTGTGGATTCGGGGGTGCGCGGCCCGGGCGACGCCCTCCCACGCCTTGTCGATGTCGACCTTGGTGGCGCGGGCGAGGGCGCAGATGATCGGCGGGGTCGGGGCGGGGCGGCCGGGGACCGCGGCCGCGCCCACGCGCTCGGCGATCGTCTGGACGGCGAGCAGATCGTCGGGGGAAGCGGCGGGGAAGCCCGTCTCGATGACGTCGACGCCGAGCTTCGCCAGCGCGAGCGCGATCTCGAGCTTCTCCGACGATGTCATCGTCGCGCCCGGCGACTGCTCGCCGTCGCGCAGCGTCGTGTCGAAGATGCGGACGTAATCGGACGGGGGCATCGCTTGATTCGCAATCATCTCAGGCATGGTGTTCTCCGCCGCCTCCCACGAGTGGAGAGGCTCAGTCGCCGGGCTTGATGGTGACGGGATCGATGAACGGCATCATCTTGCGCAGGTTGGCGCCCACGATCTCGAGCCGCTGCTCCCGCTCCTTCGCCCGCGTCGCCTCGAACTTCGGCCGGCCCGCCTCGTTCTCCGCGATCCACTTGCGCGCGAACTCGCCGCTCTGGATCTCGGCGAGGATGCGCTTCATCTCCTCGCGCGTCTTGTCGGTGATGACCCGCGGGCCGGACACGTAGTCGCCGTGCTCGGCGGTGTCGCTGATCGAGTACCGCATGTAGTTGAGGCCGCCGCGGTACATGAGGTCGACGATGAGCTTGAGCTCGTGCAGACACTCGAAGTACGCGATCTCCGGCTGGTAGCCGGCGTTGACGAGCGTCTCGAAGCCGGCCTTCACGAGCTCGCTCGCGCCGCCGCAGAGCACCGCCTGCTCGCCGAAGAGGTCGGTCTCGGTCTCCTCCGCGAACGTCGTGAGGAGCACCCCGGCGCGCGTCGCGCCGATGCCCTTCGCGTAGGCGAGCGCCTGGGCCTCCGCCTTGCCGCTCGCGTCCTGGTGGACGGCGAGGAGGGCCGGGACGCCGCCGCCGGCCTCGAACGTCTCGCGCACCCGGTGGCCGGGGCCCTTCGGGGCGATCATCGACACGTCGACCGACGGGGGGGGCGTGATCGTGTTGAAGCGGATGTTGAACCCGTGCGCGAACATGAGCGTCTTGCCCGGGCCGAGGTGCGGCGCGATCTGCTCGTTGTAGATGCGCGCCTGCGACGTGTCGGGGGCGAGGATCATGATGACGTCGGCGGCCTTCGCGGCCTCGGACACCGTGGCCACCTGCAGCCCCGCGGCCTGCGCCTTGGGCCGGCTCTTGCTGCCCTCGGGCAGGGCGACGATCACCGTGACGCCGCTGTCGCGCAGGTTCAGCGCGTGCGCGTGCCCCTGGGAGCCATAGCCCACGATCGCGACCTTCTTGCTCTGGATGAGCGAAAGATCCGCGTCGTTATCGTAAAAAATCTTAGCCATCTCTCTCTCCTTACAACCGGGACCCGCACCTCGCGGCTCCCGTCCTTCACGTCGTTCACGTCTCGCGCGCGCTATTTACACCGTCTCGCGCCGTCAGGAGGCGCCGTTCTCGGCCGTGCGCACGGGGATCGAGTCGAACCTGGCCTCGGCCTCCTCGGCGCCGCGGGTCATCACGATCATCCCGGTCCGCACCATCTCGATGATCCCGAACGGGCGGAGCACCTCGAGCAGGCCCTCGATCTTGTCGCCGGTCCCGGTGATCTCGATGGTCAGCGCCTCGGGGGCGACATCGACGGTGCGCGCGCGGAACACCTCGCAGAGCTGGAGCACCTGCGCCCGGCTCGTCGCGTCCGCCTTCACCTTGATGAGCGCGAGGTCGCGCGCGACGGAGGCGGTGTGGGTGACGTCCCGGACCCAGAGGGTGTTGACGAGCTTGTAGAGGTTCGCCTCCAGGCGCCGCGCCCCGTCCTCATCCGCCTCGAGGACCAGGGTCAGGCGCGAGATCCCGGCGATGTGGGTGCGCCCGACGCTCAGCGACTCGATGTTGTAGGCGCGCCGCCGGAAGAGGGACGCGACGCGGTTGAGCACGCCGGGGCGGTCTTCGACGTAGGCGATGAACGTGCGCAGGATGGGTCGATCCATGGATGCCTCTTGAAAGTCCCTCTTGTCTGTGGTGCGCCCGGCTCCGGCCGCGGCGCGCTCGGGCGCGCCCCGCCCGTCCGACGGGCGCACGCTCACGCTGGAGCGCGCGCCCTGGGCGCGTGGGTCTGCTGGCGCGTTCACGGGTCCTCCCCGGTCTCCACGATGGGGCTCGGGCGCCGGATCATGTCGTTCAGGTCGGCGCCGGCGGGGACCATCGGATAGACGCTATCCTCCTGCTCCACGCGGAAGTCGACGACCACGGTGCCCGGCGTGGCGCGGGCGCGCTCCACGGCCCCCGCGATCTCCTCGCGCTTCGTGACGCGGATGCCGGTCAGCCCGTGGGCCTCGGCGAGCTTCACGAAATCCGGGCTGCGCATCGGGGTCGCCGAGTAGCGCCGGTTGTAGAAGAACTCCTGCCACTGCCGCACCATGCCGAGGTAGCCGTTGTTGATGACGGCCACGTGGACCTTGAGCCCCTCCTGCGCGCAGGTCGAGAGCTCGCACGCGGTCATCTGGAAGCCGCCGTCGCCCACGACCACCCAGATCTCGTCCTCCGGCTTCGCGAAGCGCGCGCCGATCGCCGCCGGCAGAGAGAAGCCCATCGTGCCGAGCCCGCCCGAGGTGATGAGCTTCCGCGGGTAATCGTGCTTGTAGTACTGCGCTTCCCACATCTGGTGCTGGCCGACGTCGGTTACCACAAGCGCCTTGCCGTCGGTGAGCCGCCAGAGGTCGTGCAACACGTGCGCGGCGTACAATTTATCGTTGTACGGCAATTGTTGAATGTCACGGACCGCCGAGTCGCCCTTCAGCAGGTTGATGCGGTCGACCCACGGGCCGCGGTCGCGCTGCTTGCACCCGGGGATGAGCGACAGCAGCGTGTCCCGGACGTCGCCGATGAGGCCGACATCGACCTTGACATTCTTGTTGATCTCGGACCGGTCGATCTCGACGTGGATCTTCTTCGCCTTGACGGCGTAGGTCTTGAGGTTGCCGGTCACGCGGTCGTCGAAGCGCATCCCGAGCGCGATGAGGAGGTCGGCCTCCTGGATGGCGTTGTTCACCCACGCCTCGCCGTGCATCCCCATCATGCCGAGGCTGAGGGGGTGCTTCGCCGGGAAGCCGCCGAGGCCGAGCAGCGTGGAGGCGACGGGGATCCCCGTCTTCTCCACGAAGGCGAGGAGCTCGCGCGTCGCCTCGGCCCTGACGATGCCCTGACCGGCCAGGATGAGCGGCCGCTCGGCCTCGTCGATGAGGTCGATCGCCTTCTCGATGTCCGTCTGGACGGCGTGCTGCGAGGGGCGGTAGCCGGGCAAGCGGACCTCGCCCTTCGGCGGCTCGAAATCGATCGACGCCTGCTGGGCGTCCTTGGTGATGTCCACGAGCACGGGGCCCGGGCGGCCCGAGCGCGCGATGTAGAACGCCTCGCGGAGGGTAGGGGCGATGTCCTCCACGTCGGTCACGAGGTAGTTGTGCTTGGTGATGGGCAGGGTGACGCCCGTGATGTCCGTCTCCTGGAACGCGTCGGTCCCGAGCAGCTTGGAGGACACCTGCCCGGTGATACAGACGATCGGCGAGGAGTCGAGCATCGCCGTCGCGATCCCGGTGACGAGGTTCGTCGCGCCCGGCCCCGAGGTGGCGACGCACACGCCGACCTTGCCCGAGGCGCGCGCGTACCCGTCCGCCATGTGCGCCGCGCCCTGCTCGTGCCGGACGAGCACATGGCGGATCGGGTAACCGAGGATCGTGTCGTAGGCGGGCATGATCGCGCCGCCCGGATAGCCAAAGACCACGTCCACGCCTTCGCGGACGAGGACTTCCCAGATAATCTGTGCACCGGTTCGTTTCATAATTCCCGACTCCATCGAGTCACGCGGGTGAAGGTGGGGGCCCATGGGGGCGCCTTGGCCGCGGGGTTCCGCCGTTTCTCAGAGGCTCAGCAACTTAGGCGATCGCGCGCTGCAGATCCTCCCGAGGGCCGTCGCCGCTGCTCTCCTCGCGGCGGATCGCGTCGAGCACCCTGCGCGCGTCGTCGAGCGACACGACGCGCGAGCTGCCCGGCACGCTCGCCGGCTTGGCGCGCAGATCAGCGCGCTGGTCGACGTTGGAGCGCGCGGAGGGCGGGTCGGCATGGAACTCGAACGAGGCCTCCGCGGCGTCGCCGTGCGGGCGCGCGCCCACGAGGCGCGTCGAGGAGCGCTGGGGCGCGCGGATGGCGCCCCCGCTGGCTCGGGCGCGGATCTCGTCGACGAGCGCCTCGAACTCCTCTCGCACGGCGCTCGACGCGACGGGCACCCCACATCCCGCGGCGACGAGCTCGGCGAGCTCCGCGATGCGCTGGCCGACGGCCTCGATCGAGGCGTCCTCCCGGTTCTTCCTCGAATGTTCCTTGCTCACCTGATCCTCCTTCGACGACGGCTGCTCTCCGTGAACCCTCAGGCCGAAAAAAACGAAAGCCCCCGGACCATCTCGGTGCGGGGGCCTATCTCCATGCTGTGTCAGCTCAGAGCGGCGGCCCGCAACCGTTCCCGACGCGAATCAGCCCGACGACGTCGACTAGGCTGATGAGCGCAGGAATGGCTAGGCCCGCTAGGAGCCCGACGGACACGCCGCCTTCGACGACGACGAACGAACGCGCCGTCGAGGACGCCAACGAAGCGTGGTGCACAACCTTCTCAGCGAGGGTCCCATCGCCGGAGGCGTGGGCGCTGGCGGTGCACATCGACTTCTGCATGGCGTAGATGCTTCTACCCTACAGAGCTGCTGCGTCGCGTCAAGTTGTTTCTTTACAGATCGCTTGTTTCTGCGGCATTTCGTGCAGTTTTTTGTTCGCGCGCGCGCACGTGAACCGCGTGATGTTCAGCACGGACCGGCGCTGTCCGGGAGCTCGGTCTGCAGTGTCTCGAACGGCGATGCACTGCGCTCGATGTGCACGGATGCGTCGCTCGAGCGCGACGCCCGGCGAGTCGCGCGAGGCGCGCCGAGCGCGTCGCGTGGAGCGCGCGCAAGCGAGGGTGCGGCCAGGATGCTGGGGAGCCGGGGGAGAGGTGCGCAAACACCGGACGTCGGCTCATGCGCCCCCGAAGTGCAGACTGCTGTCTTGAACTGACTGCCGCCAGATCGCGCGACACACCCATGAACCCGGCATGCAAGCGCATCGCGTCGCGCAGGCGCGCCCTGCCGATCGGACGGTCTCGCCCTGGGGTCTGCAGCGCCGCCGCGTGGCCTCTCTCGGCACGGTCGGGCTCCTCGCGCTGAGCGGCGCCGCCGCGGCCCGCGCCGATCCTGCGCAGCCGGGGGATCCCACGGCGCTGGCCGGTGCACAGCCCGCGCGGCCGTCGCTTCCACCCGCGCCGCCTGCGCAGCCACCTGCTGCGCCGGAGCGGCCCGCCGCCGCGGCGCCCCGGACGCAACCGAGGGCGGCCGCCAACTTCAGCACGTTCCTCGAGCTCCGGAACGATTACTCGAGCGGCAAGAACGGCTTCTTCAACGCAGCGGTGCTCCGGGGAGACTACGCCTTCACCAGGACGTTCTCGCTGCGCGCAGACCTGCCGCTCGCGTACGCGGGCGACGTCGAGGGCCAGCGCGACGTGGGGCTCGGCGACATCCTGATCCGGCCGCTCGTCCGCGTGGTCGGCACGCCGCGGTTCGCGCTGGTCCTGGGCACGGATCTCCTCCTCGACTCGGCGACGAAGCGCGCGCTCGGCGCGGGAAAGAACCAGGTGGCGCCCCTCGTCCAGGCGTACTTCCGCGTGGCGCGGCCCGCGCGGCTCGGGGCCCAGCTGCAGCACGCCGTGTCGTTCGGCGGCGACCCGGGGCGGAACGCCATCCAGAAGTCGACGATCAGGGAGTTCGCGATCATCGAGCTGCCGCATGGGTTCTGGGTGAGCCCGGACCAGGCGTTCTCGATCGACCACCGCGGCGTGCACCGCGTCGTGTCGACGAGCGTGCTGGAGGTCGGCGCAGAGCTCAGCGATCGGGTGCAGGTGTACGTCGATCCCGGCATCCAGGTCGATGACCGGGGGGCGGTCGACTGGCTGGTCACCGGGGCGGTGCGGTGGGCCTTCCCGCAGCGAGCGCGGGCGCGCGCGGTCGCCGCCGCGCCGGTGCAGCGCGCGGGTACGGAGCAGGCCGCGGGCGCGGGGCAGGCCGCGGGCGCGGGGCAGGCCGCGGGCGCGGGGCAGGCCACGGGCGCGGGGCAGGCCGCGGAGGAGTAGGCGGCTCGCGCCTCCGGCGTCCAAAAGGACGCCCGGTGAGGGGCGCGCGCGTGTCGCGCCCGGGATGGGGCGGGGGGCGATCGACGGATCCGAGGTGGCGGACCCTTGACCTGGGTCGTCGTCCCGAGCCTGATCCTCGGTCGCACGCATGCTGTCACGAGATCCGCTGCTCCTGCTCTCCGCGACCCGGCTCGCCGCGCTGATCCGCGAACGCGCCGTGACGTCGGCCGAGGTCGTGGAGGCCCATATCCGGCACATCGAGCGCGTGAACCCGACGCTCAACGCGATGGTGGCGGACCGGTTCGAGGCCGCCCGCGCCGAGGCGCGCGCGGCCGACGCCCTCCTCGAACAGGGCGGGGCCGCAGGCGCGCCGCCGTTCCTTGGCGTCCCGTGCTCCATCAAGGAGAGCTTCGCCGTCGCCGGCATGCCGAACTCCGCGGGGCTCGTCGCACGCGCCGGCGTGCGCGCGGAGGAGGACGCCGTGACGGTCACGCGCCTGCGCGCGGCCGGCTTCATCCCGCTCGGCGTCACCAACGTGTCGGAGCTCTGCATGTGGATGGAGACGAACAACCGGCTCTACGGACGGACGAACAACCCCTACGACCCGGCGCGCACCGCGGGCGGCAGCTCGGGCGGGGAGGCCGCGGTGGTCGGCGCGGGCGGCGCGCCGATCGGGCTCGGCTCGGACATCGGCGGATCCATCCGCATGCCCGCGTTCTTCAACGGCGTCTTCGGCCACAAGCCGACCGGCGGGCTCGTGCCGACCTCGGGCCAGTTCCCGCTGCCGGGCGAGCGAGGGCTCCGCTTCATGACGACCGGGCCGATCGCTCGGCGCGCCGAGGATCTCATGCCGGTGCTCCGCATCCTCGCCGGCCCTGACGCGCGCGATCCCGGCTGTGCGCCGCTGCCGCTCGGCGATCCGGCCTCGGTCGATCTCGGCACGCTGACGGTGCTCTCCGTCGAGCACGACGGGGTGCGCCGGGTGAGCGCCGATCTCGTGGCCGCGCAGCGGAGGGCGGCGGAGGCGCTCGCCGCCTGCGGGGCGACGGTGATCGAGGCGAAGGTCGACCTCCTCGCGCGGGCGCTCGACATCTGGACGGCGATGGTGGGCACATCCGGGGGCGTCACGTTCCGGGCGTTGCTCGGCGATGGCCGCCCGGTCAGCCTGCCGCGCGAGCTCGCCCGCTGGTCGGTCCGCCGCTCGCCGCACACGCTGCCGGCGCTGGGGCTCACGTTGCTGGAGGACGTCGGCGGGCTGCTGCCGGCGCGCGTCGAGCGCGCCCTGGAGCTCGGCAAGGCGCTGCGCGCCGAGCTCGTGTCGCGCATCGGCGAGCAGGGCGTGATGCTCTACCCGTCCTATACGAGCCCCGCGCCGCGGCACTACGCGCCGCTCCTGCCGCCCTTCCAGTGGACGTACACCGCGGTGCTCAACGTCATGGAGATGCCGGCGACGCAGGTGCCGCTGGGCCTCAACGGCGAGGGGCTGCCGCTCGGCGTCCAGGTGGCGGCGATCCACGGCAACGATCATGTGACGATCGCCGTGGCGGAGCACCTGGAGCGCTCGTTCGGCGGCTGGGTGCCGCCGTCGCTCTCGTGGTGCCGGCGCTGACGTTCCCGCCCGCGGTCGTGGTATCAAGGCTGCCCCCATGACCAGCGACCGCGCGTACGACGTGATCGTCTTCGGAGCGACCGGCTTCACCGGTCGCCTCGTCGCCGAGTATCTCGCCACCAAGGGCAAGGACGCCTCTGCCCGTGGCGCAGAAGAGCGGCCCATCCGCTGGGCGATCGCTGGCCGGAACGCGGGGCGCCTCGCCGAGGTGAAGGCGGCGATGGAGGCGATCGATCCGGCGTGCTCCTCGCTGGGTGTCATCGAGGCGGCGTCGGACGACGCGGCGTCGCTCGAGCGCATGGCCCGACAGGCGCGCGTCGTCATCACGACGGTCGGTCCTTACACGGCGCTCGGCGAGCCGCTCGTCGAGGCGTGCATCCGCGCGGGCACCGACTACGCGGATCTCACCGGCGAGCCCGGGTTCGTCGACCGCCTCATCGAGCGCCACCACGAGGCTGCCCGCGCGCGGGGCGTGCGGATCGTGAACTGCTGCGGCTTCGACAGCATCCCGCACGACCTCGGGGTGCTCTTCACGGTGACGAAGCTCCCCGCCGGCGAGCCGATCGTGGTGGAGGGCATCGTGCGCGCGCACGCCAGCTTCTCCGGCGGCACCTGGCAGTCGCTGCTCGAGATCATGGCGCACACGGGCCTCAGGAAGGGCGCCGCGCGCGGCGAGGACGCGCACGGGGCGCGCAGGGTGCGGGGGCTCAAGACGCGCATCCGCTACGAGAAGGGGCTGCGCGCATGGCTCTGCCCGATGCCCAGCATCGATCCGCTCGTCGTGCTGCGGAGCGCGCGGGAGCTCGACGCCTACGGCCCCGACTTCCAGTACAGCCACAACGTGCAGGTCAAGTCCGGGCTGCAGCTCGTGATGGGGATCGCCGGCTTCGGCGCGGTCACGGCGCTGGCCAAGGTGGGACCGACGCGGGAGCTGCTCCGCAAGGTGCGGAGTCCGGGGGAGGGGCCGAGCGCGGAGGAGCGGGCGCGCAGCTGGTTCCAGGTGACCTTCCAGGGGAAGAGCGCGTCGCGCAAGGTGGTGACGCGGGTGAGCGGCGGCGATCCCGGTTACTCGGAGACGGCCAAGATGGTGGCAGAGTCGGCGCTCTGCATGGCGTTCGACCGCGAGCGGCTGCCGGCGCGCGCCGGGGTCATCACGCCGGTCGTCGCGATGGGGGAGCGGCTCATCGAGCGGCTTCAGGCGGCGGGGATCCGGTTCGAGCTGCTCGAGGGGTGAGCTGCGGCGGCTGACGGCCGGCGCGGTTTGGTACAATCGCCCCGTGCACCGCGAGACGTGGATCTTCGGTTACGGCTCGTTGATCTGGCGGCCTGCCTTCCGCTTCGAGCAGATGGTGCCCGGGTACATCACGGGGTGGGCCCGCCGCTTCTGGCAGGGGTCCACCGATCATCGGGGCGTCCCCGGGGCGCCCGGGCGGGTGGTCACGCTGATTCCGTCGCCTGGCGCGCGCTGCTGGGGGATGGCCTATCGCGTTGCGGGGGCCGAGCTCGACGGGGTGCTTCGCGCGCTGGACCACCGCGAGAAGGGCGGCTATGCGCGCCACGACGTGCCGCTCCACCTGGCGGACGGGGAGGCGGCGCGCGCGGAGATCACGGCCCGATCCGCCATCGTGTACCTGGCCACGCCCGATAACCCCGATTATCTGGGCGCTGCGCCGCTCCCCGAGATTGCCGCTCAGGTGCTCGCGTCGCACGGCCCGAGCGGCTCGAACGTCGAGTATGTCCTTCAGCTCGCCGACGCCCTCATGGCGATGGGCGCCCACGACGAGCACGTGACCGAGCTAGCGGCCCTCGTCGGCCATCGAGCTCCCCGTCCGGTCGACCCGACAACCACCGTAGGCCCCTAGCTCGGCGCCCGGTCGACCTCTAGTTGACCTCGCTGCTCCCGTTCCCGCCCGCGTGATCCGCGACCCCGTTGGTCCCGTCCACGCCCGCGCTCGGCGGCGTCGACCCGCCGTCCTCGGCCTCGGCCGCGTCCGCCGCGAAGGCCTCGACGGCGACGACCCGCTCGTCCTGGCCGACGTGCATGATCCGCACGCCCTGCGCGTTGCGCCCCGTCTCGCGGATCTCGCTCGTCTTGGTGCGGATCATCTGCCCGCGATCGGTCACGATCAGCACCTCGTCGCTCGGGCTCACCATGGCGACGCCCACGACCGGCCCGTTCCGCTCGCTCGCGTCGATGAGGATGACGCCCTTGCCGCCGCGGCTCTGGAGCCGGAACTCCTCGAGCGGCGTCTGCTTGCCGTACCCGCGCTCGCACACCGCGAGCACCCGGTCGCGCCCGTCGCCGCTCACGCCGAGGCCCACCACCACGTCGCCCTCGTCGAGCTCGATGCCCTTCACGCCCATCGTCGCGCGGCCCGTCGGGCGCACCTGGTCCTCGGGGAAGCGGATGCTCATCCCGCTCCGCGTCGCGATCACGAGCTCGCGCTTGCCGTCGGTGAGCGCCGCCGTGAAGAGCTGATCGCCCTCCTCGATGCGCACGCCGATGATCCCCTTGTCCCGGTAGTTCTCGTACTCGTTGAGCGCCGTCTTCTTGATCTGCCCGCGGCGGGTCAGCGTCACCACGAACGTCTCGCCGTCGAAGCTCGGCACCGGCGTGATCGCCGCGACCTTCTCCCCCGGCTCCATCCCGACGAAGTTCACGATCGCCCGGCCCTTCGCGTTCCGAGGCGCCTGCGGGATCTCGTAGACCTTCTTGACGAAGACCTTGCCCTTGTCGCTGAAGAAGAAGACGTACGAGTGCGTCGACGCCACGAAGAGCTGGCTCACCCAGTCCTCCTCGCGCGCCTCCATCCCCACCATCCCCTTGCCGCCGCGGCGCTGCGCCCGGTACGTCGAGGTCGGCGTCCGCTTCAGGTAGCCGGCGTGCGAGATGGTCACGACCATGTCCTCTTCCTGGATCAGGTCCTCCATCTGGATCTCGGCCTCGGCCGGCACGATCTCGGTCCGCCGCTTGTCGCCGAAGCGCGCCTTGATCTCCTCGAGCTCCATCACGATCACGTTCATGAGCAGCCCCATGTCGGCCAGGATCGCCCGGAGCCGCTCGATGGTCTGCGACAGCTCGCCGTACTCCTTCGCGAGCTTCTCCCGCTCGAGGCCGGTCAGGCGCGACAGCCGCATCTCGAGGATCGCCTTGGCCTGCCGCTCCGACAGGAAGTAGTCGCCGCGCGTGTCGGCCTCGGCGCACTCGGGCTCCGGCCGGCCGGCGCGCCGGAGGAACTCGCCGAGCCCCCGGAGCGGCAGCTTCTGCAGGTTCTCCCGCGCGTCGTCCGGATCGCTCGAGGCCCGGATCGTCGCGACGATGCGATCGATGTCGCTCGTCGCCATCCCGAGCCCCTCGACGAGCTCGCGCTGCGACTCGGCCTGCCGGAGCTCGAACCGACAGCGCCGCGTCACGACCTCGCGCCGGTGCTCGATGAAGTGCGAGAGCGTGTCCTTCAGGCTCAGCACCGCGGGGCGGCCGTTCGCGATCGACAGGTTGATGACGCCGAACGTCGCCTGGAGATCCGTCAGCCGGTAGAGCTGGTTCAGGACCACCTGCGGGAAGATGTCCTTCTTCAGCTCGACGACGATCCGCATCCCCTCGCGGTCGCTCTCGTCGCGCACCTCGCTGATCCCCTCGATGCGCTTCTCCTTCATGCACTCGGCGATCTTCGCGACCAGCCGGGCCTTGTTCACCTGGTAGGGGATCTCGGTGAAGACGAGCTGCTCGCGGTCGCCCTTCATCGTCTTCTCGACCTGGCTGCGCCCGCGCATCGTGATCGAGCCGCGGCCGGTCGTGTACGCCTGCACGATCCCGCTCTTGCCGTAGATGAGGCCGCCGGTCGGGAAATCGGGGCCCGGGACGAGGTGGAGCAGCTCCTCCAGGGTGACGTCGGGGTTGCGGATGATCGCGATCGTCGCGTCGATGATCTCGCCGAGGTTGTGCGGCGGGATGTTCGTCGCCATGCCGACGGCGATGCCGCCGGATCCGTTCACCAGGAGCTGCGGGAACTTCGCCGGCAGGACGCTCGGCTCGAGCTCCGAGTCGTCGTAGTTCGGGACGAAGTCGACCGTGTCCTTGTCGAGATCGGCGAGCAGCTCGACGGCCATCCGCGACAGGCGCGACTCCGTGTACCGCATGGCCGCGGGCGAGTCGCCGTCGACCGAGCCGTAGTTGCCCTGCCCGTCGATGAGCGGGTAGCGCAGGCTGAAGGTCTGCCCCATCCGGACGAGCGCGTCGTAGACCGCGAGATCGCCGTGCGGGTGGTACTTGCCGAGGACGTCTCCGACGACGCGCGCGCACTTCTTGTGCGCGCCGGTGGGGCCGATCTTCTGCTCGTTCATCGAGTAGAGGATCCGGCGGTGCACCGGCTTCAGGCCGTCGCGCACGTCCGGGATCGCGCGGCCGATGATCACGCTCATCGCGTAGTCGAGGTAGCTCGTCCGGAGCTCGTCCTGGATGCTGACCGGAACCTTCTGCTGGATGTTCGACGTCTCTTCCATGGGGGACCTGCACCCGAGGCGCGGGGGGCGGGCGCGGCGCGCGCTCGGCCCCCGTCGTAGAGGCCCATCCCAGCGCGGCTCGAGCGTCGAGCGGAGCAGCAGAAGCGGCCCTGGCCTCGATCGACGAGCGACGAGGTGGAGTCCGGCCTTCGCCGCCCGCCCTATGACCCACGCTGTTCAGGGGATGCGACGGATGCGTTCAGGTACTCCAAGGGGCAGGCTGGCGCAAAGGGTTTGCCGGCCTCGGAGGGTGTTCCCATCCCGCGCGCGGGGGGCACGGATCGCGGTCTGTCGCCGGCTCCTCGGCGGACGCCGCGAGGCGCCGCCGAGGGCGCATCAGGGGTGCCGGACAGCGCGGCGGGAGCGCGGGAGCGTCCTGGGCGGGGGCGCTGGACGGCGCGGCGGGAGCGTGAGGCGGTAGAACGGGGACGCCGGAAGGGTCAGGGCTCGACGCGGGTGGGCAGGGCGCACGTCCGGACGACGATTTCTACGTCTTTTTCGGCCACGATCGAGCCGGCGCCGTCCGGGGCGTCGGGGCACTCCCACGTCCAGGTCGGGTCGGCCTTGTCACCGTTGGGGAGCAGCATTTCGGGGTTCCCGGAGGTCTCGCCACCCTTGGGCGTGAGCTGATCGGCGAGCTCGCCCCCGTAGCCGTCGATCCTGACCGTGTACTCGTGCCCCTCGACGACGGAGGTGAACGACACGCTCCACGCACAGGAGATTGGCGGCGACGAGGCGAGGGGGGACGGCCCGCCCTCCGCGCTGTGGTCGGTGAGCGTGGCGACGTAGCTGCGGATGGCCCCCAGCTCGTCCGAGCCCGAGCACTGGACGTCGCCGCCCAGGAAGGCGAGCGGATCGATGGTCACCGACGTCCCGAGCTGCAGGTCGTCGTTGCTGTTGGACCCGTCGGCGCAGGCCGTGAGCGCGAGGACGGCGAGCGCCAGGGCGCACCGGCCGGCCCGGGGTCGCGGGGAGCGCCCGCGCGCGCGATCCGCAGCGAACAAGGTTCCGAAACCAGCTCGAGCTCGGCCCATCGGCAGGGGGCACTAGTCCAAGCCGGGGAACGGCGCCACATGAAACGCGGACCAGCTGCGCGGGCACGGCGCGCGGCCGAGCGAGGCCCGCCAGAGCGGACGCCGCCGGCGGCGGCGCTCGCGGGCGAGCTGCCGGATGCGCCGCTCGCGCTCGCGAGGCGGTGATGAGCTCGCGGAAGCTGCGGGCGCCCGCCGTCTACGGGAACCGACCCCGCAACGCCTCTTCACGTCGAATCTCGATGACGAGAGGCCGATTCATCCGGAGCAGCGCGACCGTGGCGCGGCCTGTCGGTGTTTTCCCGGCGATCGACAGCTCGCCCGTGACGTCGAAGTGGTCTTCCCAGCGACCCCAGCGAGGGTGGAAGAGGCTCGCCTGGTCGCCCGTGGTCGGGTCCTCTCCATGGGTCCGCGCTCCCTTGCGCAGGGAGCACGACACACAGGCGAGCGCCAGGTTCTCCAGGGCGGTCAGGCCACCTGCGTGCCGTGGCTGGATGTGATCGACATGGAACGTGGCCTCCTGGCTGACCTGGGAGAGCCGGCAATACTCGCATCGATCGGCGGCACGCTTGCGGACGCGACGCTGAAGCGCCGCGGGCACGCCGTCGCCGCTCATCGCGTCAGCGCAGGCTCCTTCCGCGATGCGCGGAGGCGCAGCAAGCTGAGCAGCTCGGCGAGATCGACGAGCCCCTCGGCTTCGATGGCCTCATCCGCCGATAGCTTCTCCCCGCGATCCTGCTTGTCCAGGAGCGCTTGCAGCCTGCGATCGACCCCCGCCGGGAGGCGGAGCTGTGCGAGATCGGAAGGGAGCTCCACATCAACGTGGACTGTTGCCGGCGTAGCCATCGTCGAAGTCCTCCCTGAACCTAGCAGGTTGGTGCGAGGTGGGCGATCCGTCAGTCCGAGGGAGCTTCCCGCAGCTCTATCAGGGCCCGCCGGAGCCGCCGCTGCCCGCGCTCTCGCCGCCGGCGCCGCCGCTGCCCGCGCTGCCGCCGCCGGAGCCGCCGCTGCCCGCATTGCCGCCGCTGCTCGCGCTGCCGCCGCCGGAGCCGCCGCTGCCCGCGCTGCCGCCGCTGCCCGCGCTGCCGCCGCCGGAGCCGCCGCTGCCCGTGCTGCCGCCGCCGGAGCCGCTGCTGCCCGCGTTGCCGCCGCTGCCCGCGTTGGCAGAGCTGCCGCCGCCGGAGCCGCCGCTGTTCGGGGCGGCGACGAACGCGCAGGCCTCGAGCGCCTCCGCCTGCGCGGTGATCACCTTGCAGGGGGTGATCGCGCGGTCCACGCCCGCGGCGAGCGGCGCCGCAGAGCACTCCGCCATGGACGCGACCTTGGCGCTGGCGCAGGCGCGCGCCTCGCCGACGGCAGCAACGCAGGCATCGACCTGGAACGTCGTCGGCTCTTCCACGGTCTGGCCGCCGCCGGCGCCGTTCTCGAAGCCGTGCAGGCACTGGTCCCAGTAGAACTCGACGCAGGTGTTCACCCGCTCTTCGACGTCCCCGGAGCCGATCCACTCCGGGCACACGGCGGCCGCCTCGCACCGGGCCTGCTCGATCCGCCGGCAGGCGTCGACGCCCACAGCGTCGTTGCCGCAGCTCGGCGCTGTGATGAGGGTCACGGCGCCGAGGCCGAGCAACGCGGCCGCGGCCCAGGGCGCGGAGCTCCGCCTCGCGGCGGAGAGGACGGTGAGCGCAGACGAACCCACCCGGCGGAGCTACCACGCGGCCGCCGGAGGCGTCGAGTTTTCCGGCACACCCAGCTGCCCACCCCACCTCGGGGGGCGCGAACGGCGACCGGACAAGGCCCGGTCCGATCTATGCTCCCAGGGCCGCGATCACCCTATGGATCCGCCGAGCCTCGCGCAGCTCCGACCCGACACGCCTTTCCATGGGCGGTACCGCGTCGTGCGCCCCATCAAGACCGGCGGGATGGGGGCGGTGTACGAGGTCGTGGACGAGGTCACGGACCGCCGCCGAGCGCTCAAGGTGATGCTCCCCGGATCCATCCAGGACCCGGCCCAGCGCGCCCGGTTCGCCCAGGAAGCCAAGATCACGGGCGGTATCGAGAGCGACCACATCGTTCACGTCTCCGATGCCGGCATCGACGCCGACTCGGGGATGCCGTTCCTCGTCATGGACCTGCTCCAGGGCGAGGAGCTCGCGAGCCTGTCGGCGCGCCGCGGCCCGCTGCCGCCGGCCGAGGTGGTGCTCTACCTGGGCCAGGTCGCGCGCGCGCTCGACAAGATGCACGCGGCCGCCATCGTCCACCGGGACCTCAAGCCGGCGAACCTCTTCCTGACGAGGCGGGACGACGGCTCCCCTTGCGTGAAGGTCCTTGATTTTGGGCTGGCGAAGGTCGTGGCGCACCGCAGCATGGCGGACCGCACGGCGATGGTCGGGACGCCCCTCTACATGGCGCCCGAGCAGATCCGCGGCGACGTCGCCGTCGGGCCGAAGACCGACATCCATGCGCTCGCGCATGTCGCCTTCGCGCTGCTCGTGGGCAGCCCGTACTGGCTGACCGAGGCCAACGTCCTGCCGTCGGTCTATGCGCTCCTCCAGCGGATGGTGGCGGGGTTGCCCGAGCCTCCGAGCGCCCGCGCCGCGCGGCGCCGCAGCAGCATCCGGCTGCCGCCCGCCTTCGACGCGTGGTTCCAGCAGGCGACCGCGATCGACCCGAAGGACCGCTTCGAGCGCGCGACGGCGGCCGTCACGCTGATGGCGGAGGCGCTCGGCGCTCCCGCCCCGTCGACGCCGCCCCCGCCCGAGCGGCCCACGAACCCGCCGCCGTCGTCCCGCCGCGGGGTCGAGGCGGACGAGCGGCGCGCCAGCTCGCCCGACGACCGGCGCGCCAGCTCGCCGTCGGACCCGGGGCCCAAGCCTCCGGAGCCGGGGCCCAAACCCGGGGAATCGCGCCACCGCGACGAGGACCTCGCCGCGGTCGTCCACGAGGAGCGGCTCCGGGCCTTCCTGAAGAAGGAGGTGCAGCGCGCCAAGGAGCAGCGGACGAGGAGGCTCTCGCTGCTGCTGCTCAGCGTGGAGGGGCTCCAGGGCGTCGAGGAGACGCAGGGCCGGGCCGGGGTCGATCGCATCCTCGGCGACCTCGCGCGCATCGTCAGGATCTACGTGCCGGAAGGCGGGCTGCTCGGGCGCTATCGCCGCGACACCCTCGCGATCGTCTGCCCCGGGATCGGCCGGACGCGGGCGTCCGCGTTCGCGAAGGTGCTCGGCGAGAAGGTGCGCCAGCACCGCTTCCGGCGAGCGGCCACGACGCCCTTCCGGATGACCCTCCGCATCGGCGTCGCGCACATCGAGGAGGGGGACGCGACGGGGCACGAGCTGCTCGAGCGCGCGGCGCGCGGGCTGCCCGAGCGGGGGGAGTGAGCTGAACGAGGGATCGGGCCGACGGCCGCGATCTCCGCTGGCGCCGTCGCGTGGCCGCGCGACGGCGCCGTGGCGACCTCGATTTCTTGAACGTTCCCCGTGAAGGGGTGATCCTCGCGGCCATGGCCTCTGCCATGATCCTCGCGGCGGGGCTCGGGACCCGGCTCCGCCCGCTCACGGACGAGATGCCGAAGCCGCTTCTGTGGCTCGGCGATCGGCCGCTCATCGCGCACATCGCCGAGCGGCTCGCCGCGGGCGGCGTCGTTCGCGTCGCGGTGAACAAGTCCCACCTCGCGGAGCGATTCTCGCGCGATCTGCTCGCGGCGTTCCCAGTGCCGGTCGAGGTCCTGCACGAGCCGGAGCCCCTCGGCACCGCCGGGGGCCTCGCGAACGCGGCGGGCGCGCTCGGCGAGGGCGACGTGGTCCTCTGGAACGGCGACATCCTGATCGATCTCGACGTGGCGGCGCTCTCGGCGGCGCACGGCCGTCACGGCGCGGGCGCGACGCTCGCGGTCGCGCCGCGGCCGGCCGGGGAGGGGACGGTCGGCGTCGGCGCGCGGGGCGAGGTGGTGCGGCTCCGCGGCGAGCGCTTCGGTGACGAGGTCGCGGGCGGCGATTTCGTGGGCGTGCACGTGGTCGGCGGGGCGCTCCGGCGAAGGCTGCCGCCGCGCGGGTGCATGGTGGGGGACGTGTACCTGCCGTGGCTGCGCGAGGGGCGCTCGCTCGCGACGTTCGCGGCGCCCGCCGTGTGGCACGACATCGGAACGGTGGCCGCGTACCTGGCGGCGAGCGCGCACTGGCTCTCGCAGCGCGGCTTGCGGAGCTACGTCGGCCCGGGGGCGTCCGTCGCCGGAGGCGTGGACGTGGCGGGCAGCGTCGTCGGGGCGGGGGCGCGGGTCGAGGGGGCCGGCGCCGCGCGCGGGTGTGTGGTCTGGCCGGGCGCGCAGGTGGTCCTCGACGCGGGCGCCCCGCTCGAGCGCGCGGTGGTGACGGCGAAGGGGACGGTTGCGCGCGCGGCGGCGTGACGGCGCTGGCGCGGCGGCCTGACCGCCGGCGCACGTCTCACTTGCCGAGGTCGGCGAGCGCGGCCTTCGCTGCGTTGTGCCCCGCCGCGCCGATGACCGACCCGGCCGGGTGCGTGCCCGCGCTGCACGAGTACAGCCCGGCGAGCCCGAACCGGTAGGGCACGCGATCGGCGAAGCCGAAGCTGTTGTCGATGTGGTGGATGTGCCCCTTCGTGATCCCGAAGTGCCGCTCGATGTCCGGCGGCGCCAGCGTGAACGTCTCCAGCACGAGATCGCTCATCCCAGGCGCGAAGCGATCGCAGATCGAGAGGAGGTGCTTCACGTAGCGCGGCGCGGCCTGGTCCCACGTCTCGCCGCCCGCGAGCGCGTAGGGCACCCACTGCACGAAGAGCGCCGCGTTGTGGTGGCCGCTGGCGTCGCGCAGGCTCGGGTCGATCGGCGTGTGGAAGTACCACTCGATCGCGGGGAACTCCGGGAGGCGCCCGCTCATCGCGTCGCGGTGGGCCTGCCGCAGCGTGTCCATCACGACGTCCTCGTCCGGCAGGAGGTGGATGGTCGGCCCGAACTGCCCGCGGTCCTCCGGGAGGCACGTGAACGTGGGCAGGCCGGTCAGCGCCATGTTGACCTTGAGCGTCGAGCCGTCCTTCGCGAGCGCGTCGAGCCGCGCCGAGAGCGAGGCCCCGATCGCCTCCTCGCCGGCGAGCGCGCGGGTGCGGTACGGATCGGCGTTCGAGACGACCACCTTCGCGGCGATGCGCGTGCCGTCCTCGAGGAGCACGCCGGAGACGGCGCCCCCGGACGCCTCGATCCGCGCGACGCGGGCGCCGGTGACGATCGTCGCGCCCTCGGCCATCGCCTTCTCGGCGAAGAGGCGGGAGATCGTGCCCATCCCGCCCTCGACGATCATCCAGGTCCCGTCGGCGCCGGGGAGGCGGCACATGTTGTGGATGAGGAAGTTCATGCCGGTGCCGGGCGACTCGAAGCCGCCCGCGAGCCCCGAGAAGGCGTCGGTCACGGCGTACATCGCCTTGAGGAGGTCGCTCTTCCAGCCGAACCGCGCGAGGTAGTCGGAGATCGTGCCCCGGCAGAGCGCCACGAACGTCCGCCGGAGGGCGGGCCGCACGTAACGCTCCGCCGTCTCCTCGATGGAGAGCGGCTCCGCGAGCCACGTCGGGGCGATGTCGTCCCGGAGCGCGGCGAGCTCGGCCTGGAGCGCGCTGTTCGCGTCCCAGTCGTCCTGGGAGAAGAACTCAAGGAACTGCCGCTTCATCGCGGCCTGGTCCGAGCCGAAGAGCAGGTAGCGCCGGTCCGTGGTCGGGAGGAAATAGTGCGGATCGCGCCGCCGGAGGGGGAGGGCGACGCCGACCTCGCGGAGCAGCTCGGGCGGGGCGAGCCCGAGCAGGTAGGCGCCGCTCGAGACGCCGAGGCCCGGCGCCTGCCGGAAGGGGTGCTCGGTCTTCACCGCGCCGCCGACCGCGTCCTTCTCCTCGAGCACCACCACGTCCAGCCCGCGGCGGGCAAGGAGGACGGCGGCGACGAGACCGTTGTGGCCGGCGCCGACGATGACCACATCGGCGCGGGCCGGAGCTTCACTGCGTTTCACTGGGCACCTCCAAGCGCTGTGCGCGTCCTCTGCCGCGGCCGGCGCGCCGGCGCTCGGGCCATGGCGCACGAGGTGTTGCACGGATGGTACGGCGAGGAGAGCCCTTTTCGCGCGCGGTGGCCGGGAGGGGCGCGCCGCGCCGGCCCCGAGGCCGCCCGCACGGCGACCCTTTCCAGCCTGTCCTCTCCGCGGCGCTGGCGCGCGCGTCGCGCCGGCCCGCTCGGTCCTGCCCTGGTCGGGCTCACCCGCCGGCGGTCGTCGTGGGCGACGCGGGGGCGCGCCACGCCGCAGCGACCTCCTCGGCGATGGCGCGCACGGTCAGGGGCGCCGAGCCCTCGGCCTTGTTGTTCACGAGCGTGAAGCTCTCGATGCGCAGCGCCGCGGCCTCGCAGAGGATCCGCGCGACCTCCGCGCGCATCTCGGGATCCGGCTCGATCACCCGGTTGAACGGGTGGAACCGGCGCTTCTCCGCCTCGTAGCGGCGGCCGGGCTTGAGCGAGAGCCGGACGACCGCGAACGGAGCGTTCGAGACGGGCACCACCTCGGCCTGGGCCCCGGGAGACGGCATGTTGCGCCAGTAGCTGTAGGCGTGCGCGACGCCGCGCGCGCCGAGGATCTCTCGGTACTCGCCGGTGAAATAGGCGCGCTCCCTGAGCTCGACCGCGCAGGAGAGCTCGCGCGGCAGCGCGCCGAGAAACGCGTCGAGCCGCTCGAAGAACGCGCGCGGCGGGAGCCGGTGGGGCGGGCCGATTGGGGGCAGCTCGAGCAGCACCGGCCCCGCGTGCGCCCGGAACACCGTGAGCAGCGGCGCGGCGACGCGCGAGAGGAAGAGCGGCACCGAGAGGAAATCCGGGTTCGGCTCGAGGCGAGCGGGGCCAGCGCTGCGCCCCTCGTCCTCGTTCGGCGGGGTCTGCGATCGCTCCAGCGTCTGGGACACGACGGCGTGCAGCGCCTTCGATACGCAGCGGAAGCCGTCCGGCAGCTGCGCTCCGTAACGGCGGAAGTCGCTGTCGGGGACGGGGGCGTAGAAGCTGCGGTCGATTCCGACCGTCGTGAGCAGCGGGTGCCGGGCGTACTCGGCGAGGCCATCGCGCGCGAGCTCCTCCGTGCTCTGCCGCGCGGCGTAGACGAGGCCCTGCCAGCCGGGGAAGCTCCACGAGCTCGTGCCGAGGTGGAGCCCCGGCGGCAGCCGCGCCGCCAGGCGAGCGGCGTCGTCGTAGACCGCCGCCATCGCGTCGCGCTCGCGCGCTGCCTCGGCAGCGGCGGGCTCCGGCGCTGGACCGAACAGCGAGAGCTGCGATGGGTTGGGGCCACGGCGCCCGGGGGAGCGGCTCACCCGGTCGAGTCTACTGCTTCCGGCGCGCTCGGCGACACCGGCCACGCGGGCGAGGACGACCGCCCCGCAGGCCATGCGCTTCCGAGGGGAGCATCCGGCCCGCCGTGGGGTACAAGCACGTGACGTGCTGCGCCGCTTCGCCCTCGTCGTGCGCGTCCTGGTCTCGACGGCCGGGAAGGACGCCTTCGCGCGCGCCATGCCGCTGTACATGGGCATGGGCCTCGTCGCGGCGGTCGTGTTCGGCGGCAACGGGATGCACCCCTCGCAGCTCACGGGCATCGCGGGTGAGTCGCCCCTGTTCCGGGTCGCGCTGTGGGGGGCGTGGTTGCTCGTCGGGACGCCGGCGGCGCGCGCGCTGCTCCGCGCTCCGGCGACGTTCTTTCTCCGCGCGCTTCCGGTCCCGCGCCGCGAGCTGCTCTCGGCTCACGCGCTGCTCCTCGCCGTCGCGGAGCTCCCGTGGGTGGCGCTCTGGGCGGTCGGCGCCGGCGCGCTCGCCGGCTGCGCCGCCGGCGCCGCGGCGCTCGCGGCGCGCTGCATGCTCCTCGCCCGTCCGCGCGGCGCGCGCGAGCTCTCGGCCCTCGCGCTGCTCGCGGGCGCCATCGCGCTCGGGGCCCCGGCGTCGGTGCTGCTCGCGTGCGCCGCGCCCGCGCTGGCCGTCGGGCTGCGCGCGGCCGTCGCCCGCGCGCCAGAGATCCCCGCCGGCCGCGAGCGCTCGATGATCCCGTCGGCGGCGCCCGCGCTCGTCGCGCTCGCGCTCGCCTACCTGGCGGCGCTCGTCCGTGGCCACCGCGCGGTGCTCGTGCGAGGCCTCGCGCTCGCGGCGATCGGCGCGCTCGCCGCGGCGGCCTGGGCCCGGAACAGCGGGCGGTTCGGCGGCGGGCCGCTCACCGCGGCGTCGCTCGTCGCGCTCGCGCCGGTCGCGCTCTGCGCGGGCGCTGGCCTCTCCGGTCCCGTCCTGCGCGAGGAGCGGCGGCTCGCGTGGCTCCTCGACGCGTGCGGCGCGGCGGCCGGGCTCCGCGCGGGCGCCGTCATCGCGGCGGTGGCCGCGCCGCTCGTCGCGCTCGCGCTCGGGCACGGCGCGGTGGTCGGCGCGCTCACCGGCGCGGCCCCCTCGGTGACGTTGCGCCTTGTCGGTGGCGCCGGGCTCGCGGGGCTGCTCCTCGCCGCGATCGCGCTCGGCTGCGTCCGGTGGTCGGTGCGGCAGGACGGCCGCGACAGCAGCCGGGTGCTGCTCTCGGTGCTCGCGGCGATCGTGGCGTCGATCGCGGCCGCGTGGACGCTGGGCGATCTCGCGCTCGCGGCCTTCGCTCCGGTGGCCGCGCTGCTCGCGGGGCCCGCCGGGGCGCGCTGGCTCTCGCCGGGTCGCGGGCGCGGCGCGGCGGCAGGCGAGGGGAGGGCGCCGTGACGCTGGAGGCGACGGGGATCCACAAGCGGCTCTCGGGCAGGGACGTGCTCTCGGGCGTCGACCTCCGCTGCGGACCTTCGGAGGTGGCGGTCGTGATGGGCGAAAACGGCGCCGGCAAATCGACCTTGCTGCGGGTCGTCGTCGGGTTGCTGGAGCCCGATCGCGGCGCCGTGACGCTCTCGGGGGAGGCCGTCCACGGCGCCGCGGCCTCGGCGCGGCGCCGGCTCGGCTACGCGCCCGACGCGACCGAGCCGCTGCCCGATCTCCAGGTCGCGGAGCTCTGCGCCCTCGTGCGCGCGCTCAAGCAGGCACCGCCGCTCGACGGCGCGTGGCGCGCGTGGATCGAGCGGCTCGGCGCGGCCGCCTTCTACCGACAGCGGCTCTCCGGGCTGTCGTTCGGTCAGCGCAAGCGCGCGCTCCTTCTCGCGGCGCTGGTGGGCGATCCTTGGCTGCTCGTGATCGACGAGCCGACGAACGGGCTGGACGCCGAGGGGGCGCGCACGGTGCTGGAGCTCATCGAGCAGCGCCGCGCGGAGGGGAAGGCGACGCTCCTCACGACGAACGACGCGGCCTTCGCGGCAGCGATCGGGGGGCACGTGCGCCGGCTGAACGGAGGGCGGCTCGGCGCGGAGTAGGCGGCGCCTCGGCCCGTGAGGCGCCGCGCCTCCGGACGCCGCCTACCGGCCGGGCTGCCCCTCCTCGCGGCCCGCAGGGTGCGGCAGCAGCCGCAGCACCCGCGTCTCGCGCTGCTCGCGGCCTTCGAGATCGAGCGACGTGGGGACGAGGTACCGCGCGAGCTCCTCGACTGCCTCCGAGGGGCAATAGGCGCGCCCGGGATCGCCGACGATCACCGCGGTGGCGCGCGCGGCCTCTCGGCGCAGCCACGGGAGCACGCGGTCGACCATCGCGCGCTCGTAGCAGACGTCGCCCGCCACGATGACGTCCCACGCGGGCGTCGCGGCGCTCGCCGTGAGATCCTCGGTGATCACGTCGACGGTGACGCCGTTCAGCGCCGCGTTCAGCCGGAGCGCCGCCGCGGCGAACGGATCGATGTCGGCGGCGCTCACGCGCGCCGCGCCGGCGAGCGCCGCGGCGATCGCGACGACGCCGCCGCCGGAGGCGAGGTCGAGGACGCGCTTGCCCGAGACCGCCGCGGGACGATCGAGGAGGTACCGCGCGAGCGCCTGCCCGCCCGCCCACGCGAACGCCCAGTACGGCGGCGGCACGCCCGCGCGCGCGAGCGCCGCCTCGGTCGCGTGCCAGAGCGGCGTGACCTCGGTCGCCAGGTGGAGCTTGACCTCGGGGACGAACGGCGGGCAGGCGACGGCCGTCTCGCGCGCGACGAACGCCGCGGCGCGCTCGGCGGCGGAGGCGGCCTCCCCGCCGGCGTCGGGCTGCGGCGCGGGCGCGAGCCCCCTCGTCACGGCCATCGCTACCGCTTCGCGACGCGCGCTTCCGCGGCGCGCAGCGTCGTCTCGAGCAGCGAGGCGATCGTCATGGGGCCGACGCCGCCGGGCACCGGCGTGATCCAGGCGGCCCGCTCCCTGACGGCGTCGAAATCGACGTCGCCCACCAGCTTGCCCGCGTCGTCGCGGTTCATGCCGACGTCGATCACCGTGGCCCCTTCCTTGATCCAGTCGCCGCCGATGAGCTTCGCCTTGCCCGCTGCCACCACGAGGACGTCGGCCTCGCGGCAGAGCGCCTTCAGATCGCGCGTGCGCGTGTGGGCGATCGCGACCGTCGCGTGCCGCGCGAGCAGCAGCTGCGCCATCGGCCTGCCGACGAGGTTGCTCCGCCCCACCACCACCGCGCGGGCGCCGGCGAGCTCGACGCCCGCCTCGGCGAGCAGGCGCATGCAGCCGACCGGCGTGCACGGCGCGATGCCGCCCGGGCGGCCCATCGCGAGCAGCCCTGCGTTCACCGGGTGGAGGCCGTCGACGTCCTTCGCGGGATCGATGGCGTCGAGCACGGCGTGCGCGCGGATGCGCGCCGGCAGCGGCAGCTGGACGAGGATCCCGTCGACGGTGTCGTCCGCGTCGAGCTCCGCGACGCACGCGAGCAGCTCGGCCTCGGTCGTCGCGGCCGGGAGCGCGCGGAGCCGTCCTCGAATGCCGACCTCGTTCGACATCCGCTCCTTGCTCCGCGTGTGCGTCACGCTGGCCGGGTCCTCACCGACGAGCACCACCTCGAGGCCGGGGGGCCGACCGTGGGCGGCCACGAAGCGCGCCACCCCCTCCCGCACCTCGTCGCGGACCTTCTGCGCGATCGCCTTGCCGTCCAGGATCTTCGCCGCCATGGCCGCGGAGCTTAGTCCAGCCGCGGCCGTCGCGGGGGGCTGCCCGCAAGCGGCCCGCGGAGCGATCGGAGGATGGCCGGCACACCGCCTCACGCCACGCGATCTTCCGGTTGACCCGTACGTCCAGCGTCTCTAGCCATGATCTGTGGACGCGCTGCACACCGATCTCTACCAGCTGACCATGGCGGCGGGCTATTTCCACCGCGGCATGGCCTCGCGCGTCGCGACGTGCGAGCTCTTCGTGCGGCGGCTGCCCCGGCGCCGGCGCTTCCTCGTCGCGATGGGCCTCGAGCGGGTCGTGCGCTACCTTGAGGAGCTCCGCTTCACCGAGGAGCAGATCGCCTACCTGAGCGCGCTGCCCGCCCTCGCGGACGCGATGACGCCGGCGTTCTGCGGCTACCTGCGGGACTTCCGCTTCCACGGCGACGTCTGGGCCATCCCCGAGGGGACCGCGTTCTTCGCGAACGAGCCGGTCCTGCGCGTCACCGCGCCGCTCATCGAGGCGCAGCTCATCGAGACGTTCGCCCTGTCCGCCATCAACCACGCCACCGCGATCGCGTCGAAGGCCGCGCGCGTCGTCCTGGCCGCCGGCGACGCGGGGGTCATCGAGTTCGGCACCCGCAGGGCGCACCCGGAGGCGGCGATCGACGCTGCGCGGGCCGCGTACGCGGTCGGCTGCGTCGGCACCTCCAACCTCGAGGCCGGGATGCGCTTCGGCATCCCGGTGCTCGGGACGGCCGCGCACATGTGGACCATGGCCCACCCGACGGAGCAGGCCGCGTTCGAGGCCTACGTCGCCGTCTTCCCGAGCGCGGCGATCCTGCTCGTCGACACCTACGACACGCTCGTCGGCGCGGCGCGTGCCGCGGCGATCGCGCGCGACAAGCTGAAAGGGGTCCGGCTCGACTCCGGCGACCTCGCCGCGCTCAGCGTGGCCGTGCGCAGGATCCTCGACGACGCAGGCTGCGCGTCGGCGAAGATCGTCGCCTCGGGCGATCTGAACGAGCACCGCATCGCCGAGCTCCGGCGCGCCGGGGCGCCCATCGACCTCTACGGCGTCGGGACGGACCTCGTGACGTCGATCGACGCCCCGGCGCTGGGCGGCGTCTACAAGCTCGTGGAGATCGGCGACGTCGAGCGGGGCGCGGGCGGGGAGCGCACGCCCATCGCGAAGTTCTCGGAAGGGAAGGCGACCCTGCCCGGCGCGCACCAAGTGCACCGCTTCCGCGATCGATCGGGGAAGCTCGCCCGCGACGTGATCGCGCTCGAGGGCGAGCCGATGAGCCCCGACGCCGAGCCGCTGCTCGCGCCCGTGATGGCGCGCGGCACCCGGGTCGCGCCGCCCGAGGGGCTCGACGCCGTCCGGCTGCGCGCGCGCGCGCAGCTCGCCGGGCTCCCGGACGCGCTCCTCTCCATCGACGACGAGCCCGAGCAGGGCGCGCCCTTCGCGGCCGACGTGTCGCCGCGGCTCGGCGCGCTCGTGGAGACGGTGCGCGCCCGCGTCGTCTCCGGCGCAGGACAGCGGTAGCGAGCGAGACCCCTGGCGTGCGCGGCCGCGAGAGGCCGCGCGCCCCCCACGACAGGAGACGACGACATGGCGAGCAGCAAATGGCCCCGACAATCATCGCCCCCGAGGGTGTTCGTCGACGTCGACGTCCAGCGGGACTTCTGTGAGGAGACCGGCGCGCTGTACGTGAAGGGCTCGCCGAACGCGCTGTTTCGGCGGCTCACCGAGCACGCCGTCGCGCACGGGATCCCCATCGTCGGCTCGGTCGACTCGCACGCGTGGGACGCGTGGGAGTTCGCGTCGAACGACACGCCGGCCCCCGAGGGCGGCAAGCCGGGCTTCCCCGACCACTGCGTGAAGGGGACGCCGGGCTGGCTGAAGGTCGAGGGGACGCTGCCGCCGCGCTTCCGCTTCCTCCCCAACGTGGAGCGCGCGCCCATCGACGCGGCGGTGCGCGAGCTCGCGACGGGCAAGAGCCACGCCGTCTACTTCGAGAAGGAGGTCTACAGCCTCTTCGCGAACCCGCTCGCCGAGGCGTTCCTGCGCGAGCTCGCCGCGGCGCTCGGCGGCGCGCCGGAGCTCGTGGTCTACGGCGTGGCGACCGACTACTGCGTCCGCGCCGCCGCCCTCGGCCTCGCCCAGCGCGGCTACAGCACGGCGCTCCTGACCGACGCCGTCGCCGGCATCACCGAGGCCGGGGTCGCCGCCGCGCTCGCCGAGATGCAGGCCGCCGGCGTCACGCTCACGACGTCGTCAGCGCTTCTTTTCTAGGGAGCATCCAGCGGATCGCGCGGCGAGCCCGGGCGGGCTCCCGCCGCGATCGCGTCAGCGGCCTTCCGGCGAGCCGGTCGTGTCCGGGATGCTCGGCTCGCCCTGGGCGCGCAGCGACCCGCAGAGGTCCACGAGCGGCTGCGGCTTGTCGAAGTGCCACCCCTGCGCGTAGTGGATGCCCATCGACGTGAGCAGATCAGCGATCTCCTGGTTCTCCACCTGCTCGGCGACGGTCTTGATGCCGAGCGTGTCGCCGATGCGGTGCACCGACTCCACGATCGCGCGGTGGAGCGAGTTGTCCTTCAGATCGCGCACGAACATGCCGTCGATCTTGACGTAGTCGACCGGCAGGCTCTCCAGGTAGCCGTACGACGCGTGCCCGCTGCCGAAGTCGTCGATCGCGAACCGGCACCCCATGGCGCCGAGCTCCTGCATGAACCACAGCACCTCGCCGAGGTTGGCGAGCGCCGCCGTCTCCGTGATCTCGAAGCAGATCTTGCTCGGCGGCACCTGCGCCCGGTGCAGCTGCTCGACGAGGAAGTCGAGCAGGCCCTCGCGCAGCAGCGAGACGCCCGACAGGTTGATCGAGCACGTGTCGAGGCGCCTCAGCGCGTGCTGCGGCAGCGCGCCGATGAGCCGGAACGCCTGGCGCGCGACGTAGCGATCGATCACGTGGATCAGCCCGCTCTGCTCCGCCGCCTGGATGATGCCGACCGGCGAGTAGAACCGGCCGTCCTCGCCGAGCTGCCGCACGAGCACCTCGAAGTGCGCGCCGCGGGGCGTGTGCGCCGCGCCCGGCTTGATGAGCGGGTGGATGCCCTGCGAGTAGAGCCGGAGCCGCCCCTCGGCGAGGTGACGCTGCAAGCTCGCGACCCACTGCATCGAGCGCCGGCTCGTCGTCATCTGCTGGTCGTCGAGGTAGACCTGCAGCCTCCCGCGCCCGTTCTCCTTCGCGATGCGGCACGCGTGATCGGCGGCGCCGAGCACGTCGACGGCCCGCTCGAAGTGCGGGGTCAGCACGACGAGCCCGATGCTCGCGCCGATCGAGAACGTCTTCTCCGCCCACCCGAACCGGAACTCGAGCAGGCAGATCTGCAGGTCGCGCGCGATCCGCTCCGCTTCTCGCTCGTTCTTGTCCGCGAGCAAGAGGACGAACTCGTCGCCGCCGATCCGCCCGGCCGCGTCCTTCGGGCCGACGATCTCGTGCACGCGCGTCGCGACCCACTGGAGCAGATCGTCGCCCGCCTCGTGCCCGCACGTGGCGTTCACGAGCCGGAAGCGATCCAGGTCGATGTAGCAGAGCGCGTACGGCGTGTTGTTCGCCCTGCAGTCGTTCAGCGCCTCCTCGATGCGATCGATGATCGCGTACCGATCGAGGAGCCGCGTCAGCGCGTCGTAGCGGGGCTTGGCCGGGTGGATCGGCAAGGGCCCCGGCGCGCCGAGCTCGCGGAAGAGGATGAGCTGCCCGGGGGCGGGCGGCGGCCTCGAGTCGCGCTGGCTCTCGCGCGTGGGCCGCCCCGTGAGCGTGCCGATCGTGTGGACGACGGGGATGACCGAGCCGTCGCGGCGCTCGAGCAGCGCGGTGTACCGCGCGGACGTCGGTCTGCTCACCGCGGCTGCCTCGGGCGCGGCGAGCGGCGCGCCCGGCGTGCGCAGCGCGCCCTCGTCGATGATCACCGGCGCGAGCGGCGCCACCGGCTCGCGCCGCGGCGTGAGCGCGGGCGGCGCGGCGGCCTTCGCCGGCGCGCCCTCGTCGAACAGCTCGGTCATCTCTCCGACGTCGATGTCCGGATCTCCGCTCGTCGTCCCCGCCGCCGGGATCAGCCGGAGCACGCGATCGAGCAGCGCGCCGCGCGCCTCGACGATCGACCAGCCGGTCAGCCGCTCCGCTGCCCCGTTGACGCGCACCACGCGCTGCTCGGCGTCGACTTCGATCACGCCGACGTCGAGCTCGGACAGCCACGACGCGAGCTGCTTGTCCGGCAAGCCGCGGTGCGCGTCCGAGCGATCGAACGCGGCGTGCAGGCTCGACTCCGGCCGGTCATCGATCTTTGCCACCACCCCGTTATGGTAGTTGCATTCCCGGAGAAGCGGACTTCTTAAGCGCCGACGGCGAGGAAACTCGACGGTCGCAGACCCCCCTTCGAGGTAGGCTCGGGTCGTGATGGTCACGAGGCGAGCAGGCGCTCCGGGCAGACGTGGGCGCCGGCGCAGGTCGCACCTTCTTCCGGCGCCGGCCCCGCTCGACCGCAGGGACGACAGGCGTAGATTTGACGCGATGCGTTGTGATGCTGGGTCGAGATCAGGCAGCGGAGAGGCGTGCCGGTCGCTCCAGGGAGGGGGCTGAGGCGGCCATGGGGATCGTCCTGTTCGGGCTCACCGGCGGCCTGGGATCCGGCAAGAGCACGGTGGCGGCTCATTTTCGCGCGCGGGGGCTTCCGGTCATCGACGCCGACGCGCTCGCCCGCGAGGTGGTGGCGAAGGGAACCGAGGGGCTCGACGAGGTGGTGCGCGCCCTGGGCCCGGAGGTGGTCTCGCCGGACGGCTCGCTCGATCGCGCGCGCGTCGCCGCGGTGGTGTTCGCGGATCCGGACAAGCGCCGCCAGCTGAACGCGATCGTGCACCCGCGCATCACGGCGCTCACGCTGGAGCGCGCCGCCGAGCTGGAGGCGCAGGGCGAGCCGCTGGCCTGCTACGAGGCGGCGCTCCTCGTCGAGAACGGGGTCGCCGATGCGTTCCGCCCGCTCGTCGTGGTCGCTGTGCCCGAGGCGGTCCAGATCGCCCGCGCGATGGCGCGGGACGGGGCGACCGAACACCACGTGCGCGCCCGGCTCGCCGCGCAGCTCCCGCTCGCCAGCAAGGTCGCGGTGGCCGACTACGTCATCGAGAACTCCGGCGATCGCGCTGCGACCGAGCGGCAAGCCGACGAGGTGCTCGCCGCGATCCGGGCGAAGCTCGGCGTCGGTCCCAGCGCCGCGCGGAAGGGAGCGGGCCAGGATCCCTGACGCGGCCTCCGCTGGACCACTGACTTGATGCGCAGTGCCCGGCGTGGAAACCTCGCGACCGGCCGATGACGTCGTTCAAGTCGAAGCTCGCGCGGCTCGGACCGCTCCCGGCGGAGCGGCGCGGCCCTGCGCCGCTCGCGCTCGCGCAGTCGTCGCTCGATCGCGGTCCCGCCGTGGACGGCGCCGGCCCCTCCGAAGCTCCTCCCGCACCGGCGGCCGCGGCGCCGGCTCCGACCGCCGCGGCGCCGGCCGCGGTGGCGCCGGCCGCGGCGTCCGCGTCGCCCTCGACGGGCGTCGCTCGACCGTCGCTCGACGATCTGCGCGAGCGCATCTCCCGCATCGTCGCCCGGGGCGCGCCGCCGACCCCCAGGGCCGATCCCGCGCGCGGCGAGCTCCCCTTCCATGTCGAGCAGACGCCCGGGGGGCCGCTCTATGCGAGCCGCACCCGCTCGCTCGCGGCGGCCCGCGTCGGCCGCGCGCCGCTCGTCGCCGCGCGCGACGCCGACCCGGCCATGCTCGCGCTCCTCTCGCTCGATCCGGCGCTCGCCGGCTGCGACGTGCGGCGGGCGCTGTTCCTCGATACGGAGACCACGGGCCTCGCGGGCGGCACGGGCACCGTGCCGTTCCTGATCGGCCTCGCCTGGTTCGACCCCGGGGCGGACAGCGCGGGGCCGCTCGGCGAGCCTTCGTCCGACGGCTTCGTCATGGAGCAGCTCCTCCTGCGCCGCCTCGGCGAGGAGGAGCCCATCCTGCGCCGCCTCGCCGAGCGCCTCGCCGCCGCCTCGATGATCGTCACGTACAACGGCAAGGCGTTCGACATGCCGCTCCTGCGCGCGCGCTATGTGATGAACCGTCTGCCGCCGCCGCCCGAGCTGCCGCACCTCGATCTCGTCCACGTCGCGCGCCGCATCCACAAGGCCCGCCTGAAGAGCCGCACCCTCATCGCCCTCGAGCACGACGTGCTCGGCCGGGTGCGCATCGGGGACGTGCCCGGCGGCGAGATCGTCGCGTGCTACGCCCACTTCCTGCGCACGGGCGACGAGGAGGCGCTGCTCGGCGTCGTCGAGCACAACGCCGCCGACGTCCTCGCGATGGTCGCGCTGGTCGGCCTCTACGGCGAGCCGCTCGGCAGCCTCGCCGCCGGCGATCTCGCCGGGGCAGCCGCGACGCTGCGGCGGGCGGGCGCGCTCGAGCGCGCGGCCGAGCTCGCGGACGCGGCCGTCGAGCGCGGCGGCGGCGCGGTCGCGCGGCGGGCGCGCGGCGACATCGCGAAGGCGCGCGGGGACAAGGCGCGGGCGCTCGCGGACTACGAGGCCCTCGCGGCCGAGATCGACGATCCCTCGGTGCGCCTCGAGCTCGCGAAGCTCTACGAGCACCACGTGCGCTCCTTCGCCCGCGCCCTCGAGCTGGCCGACCAGGGCACCGCGGAGCCCGAGCCCGCGCAGGCCCGCCGCCGGGCCCGCCTGCAGCGCAAGGTCGATCGCAGCGCCGCGGCGCTCGCGCTGCCGTTCGGGCAAGCCGCTGGCGCGGGCGCGGTCGACGGCGCTCCTGCGCGCCCGTGCGCCGAGCCATCCGAGCCAGCGGCGCCGCGGCGCGAGGGGGACGAGAGGGGGAGGGAGGAGTGAGCGGGCATGCACTGCGTCCACCACGTCCTCGCGCCCCCGCGTCATCGTTCGGGCGCCCAGGCGAGCCGATCGAGAAATCCATCGGTCTGGCTTCTCGCCAGCGCGTGCGTGGGCTAGGGTGGGGGCGATGATCACCGTCGGCTGCGCCGGTTTTCCCGTCCCAGCGACGCGCTATTTCCGCGAGTTCATGTTCGTGGAGGTGCAGGAGACCCATGTGTCCCTCCCGGGACCTGGAACGATCCGGCGCTGGCGGCGCGAAGCTCCAGGCGGCTTTCGCTTCGCCCTGCTCGGTCCGCGCGAGATCGGGCAGGAGGGGTTTCGGGACGGCAAGGTCATCGAGACGGCGCTCAAGAGCATCGAGGCGGTCGCGGATGAGCTCGAGGCGAAGCTCGCCGTCTTCGTCGGCCCCCCGGAGTTCACGCCGACGCGCGCGAACAAGGCCATCCTGCGCGACTTCCTCGTCAACGTGAAGAAGCGCTTCGAGCGCGTCGTCTTCGAGCCTCCGCCGGGGTGGGATCCGGACGAGTGCGACGAGCTCACCCAGGAGGTCGGCGCGCTTGCCGCGCGCGATCCGCTGAACGCGGGGCTCTCGCGGCTGAAGGTGGCTTACTACCGCCTGCACGGTCCCGCGGGGCACAAGTCGCGCTACGAGGATCCGGCGATCGAGCGGCTCGCGGAGATCGCGCGCGGCGCGAAGCACGACGACGCGACGTACGTGTTCACGAACGTCGACATGTTCGCCGACGCGAAGCGCTTCAAGAAGGCGATGAAGCTGTAGGGTTGCGCGTCCGCGAGCAAGGGACGCTCGCCAGCAGGTCCACGCGCGAACCAGCATCTCTGCCATGCCCCCGAGCCGTTGGATGGCTGGAGGGTGTGCACTCGCGTGTGGGCGTACCGCATGCACCGCCGGTCTTGTTTCTTGAGCGGCCCTTGCACTGCTCCGGTCGCCGTGCCGGCAAATTCCCTGACGATCCTGCTCAGGGGCGCCCGCCCGCTCGGGTGCTGGCCCGAGCCGCGCGTCCGGCGGGTCTGCTACGCTGCGGAGCATGAGTCTGCCGGCCGAAGAGATCCTCGACGAGGCGATGAAGCTCCCCGAGAGCGAGCGGCGCGTCCTGGCGCTGCGGCTGCTGGAGAGCGTGGGCGACGAGGCACCGGAAGAGGTCGAGCGCGCATGGGCCGAGGAGGCCCGGGAGCGCCTCGACGACATCCGGGCGGGGCGCTCCAAGCCCGTGCCCTGGGAAGAGGCCCACGGTCGCATCTTCACGCGAGGTTGAGGTGCCCCGCCGTCCGGTCGTGCTCGCGACCGAAGCAGAGCGCGAGGCCCGTGAGGCGTTCCTCTGGTACGCGGCGCGCGACCCGAGGGTCGCCGATCGCTTCGAGGCGCAGGTGCTCACGGTCTTCAGCCGCATCGCCGAAGCACCTGAGCAAGGCCTCGAGATCGAGCCCGGCATCCGGCGCATGTTGCTCCACCGATTTCTTACGGGCTGCTGTACGCCGTCGAGCCCGATCGCCTCATCGTGCTCGCAGTCATGCACCTCCGTCGCCGCCCCGGGAACTGGCGAGGTCGTGGCGCGTGAGCTCGTGCGAGGGCCGCGATGCAGGACGTCCCGGCGCCGCGCCGATCAGCCCTTGCCCCGCCCGACCCGCCAGCGCTTCGGTCGCGTGACCAGCGCCATGGCGGCGCTCGCGGCCGCGGCGACGTACCACGGGATGTCCTTCACGGTCCCGTAGACGGTCTGCGCGCGCATGAACCGGGCCTCGCCGAGGAGCGATTGCTCCTTGAACGTGTCGCTCTGCGTGACGACCCGCCCGACCGGGTCGACGATCGCGGAGACGCCGCTGTTCGTCGCGCGCACGAGGTAGCGGCGGTGCTCGATCGAGCGCATCTTCGCGAGCGCGAGGTGGATCCACGGCTCCGTCGAGTCGCCGAACCAGGCGTCGTTCGTGAGGTTGACGAGGAGGTCGGGGTCGCCCTGGGCGACCAGCTTGTTCACGAAGTGCGGCAGGATGTCCTCGTAGCAGATCATCGTCGCGAGCCTGTGGCCGTCCCACTCGAGCGGAGCGAGCGACGTGCCGGGGCTGAAGCGGCCCGAGTTCGGCGACAGCTTGTAGAGGTACGGGACCATCTCGCCGAACGGGAGGTACTCGCCGAACGCGAGCAGGTACTGCTTGTCGTATCGACCGAGGATCTCGCCGTCCTTGCCGGCCATGAGCGCGGTGTTGAAGCTCACGCCGCGCTCGTTCCGGTCGGCCGGCAGCCGGTGGATGACCGTGCCGACCACCGTGGGGACGCCGAGGCGGCCCGTGAGCGACCGCTGGACCTCGCGCTGGTAGGCCGATTCGCGGAACGCTTGCGGCACGCCCGCCTCGCTCCACACGACGAGCTCCGCGCCCTGCTGCGCGAGCTCCCGGGTCCGGCTCACGTGGATCTTGTGGGCGTTCCGCCGGTCGAAGAGCGCGAGGTTCGGCTGGACGATCCCGATCTTGATCGGCTCGGCCGCGGCGGCGGCCGCGTCCACGGCGCGGATCCGGAGGACGCCATACACGGCGGCGAGGGCGGGGGCGGCGATCCCCACCGCGACGACCGCGCGGTTCAGCGGGCGACCGCGTCGCGGCGGGCCGGCGTCGCGGCCGGCTTCGCCCGGCGCGGGGCTCGCGCGATCCAGCCGGTGCGTCACGAGCTCGGCGATCGCGAGGTTCGCGGCGACCAGCACCAGGCCGACGAGGTAGGGGCCGCCGAGATCCGCGACCTGGCCCATCACCGGCGCGTTGTGGACCGATGCGCCGTAGTACCAGGGGAAGAGGAGCGGAAAGACGAGCTCGCTCGTCACGAACGCGAGCGCGAAGGCCACCGAGCCTGGCCATCCGCGCGCCTCGGCCCGCCCGTGGAGCCACCCGCACAGGGCGATCCTCCCGGCCTGGTAGCCGCAGAGGATGGCCATGAAGAGCGCGCAGAGGATCGTGGGGAATCCGCTGAACACGCGCAGCATCTCGAGCAGCCAGTAGAAGCCGGTCATCGTCATGACGAAGCCGGCGATCCAGCCGAGCAGCGCCGCGCGCCTGGGCGTCTGTCCGCGCAGCGCGACGATCAGCGGGACGAGGCCGAAGAACGAGATCGGCCAGAGATCCATCCCAGGAAACCCGAGAAAGTAGAAGAGCCCGCTGAGGGCCGCGAGCGCACAGGCGAGGCGCGCGGGCAGCGCGCCCGCTGCTCTTCCCGCGCTCGCCGTGGGGTCGCCCGCGCTGCGCGGCGCGTCCGGCAGCGGGAGGCTGGCGGTCTCTCCACCCCCGGCGCCTGCGACGGCAGCCTCGCTCTCTTGCTGGTGCGCGGTCGTCATCGGGAGCGCCCGAGGAAGGGAAGGCAGCGCGCCGTCGTGACGGCGGCGCGGTGGAACCTGGAAGGGCCGAGCATGGCGGCCCCCGTATTGAAGGGACGCTGTCGCTCCGTCAACCCGCTCGGCGCGAGCCAGGCAACCCGCTCGGCGCGAGCCAGGCAACCCGCTCGGCGCGAGCCAGGCAACCCGCTCGGCGCGAGCCAGGCAACCCGCACCGCAAACGAGCGCTCCGAGCGGACGACCCCGGCGCTGGGCACGCCCGCGCAGCCTGGCCAGGCAGTGGAAGTTCGCGCAGAACGTGCCTGATCCCCCACGATCGCGACTACTATGCGCACGCAGAGCCCATGTCGAAGATCCTTCACATCGAGGACGATCCCGCGAACCGCCTGCTCGTCCGCAAGCTGCTCCAGAACGCGGGCTACGAGGTCCTAGAGGCCGCCGACGGGCTCGAAGGGGTACGTCTCGCCTGTACGCAGCACCCCGACCTCGTCCTCGTCGACCTGAACATCCCGGGCCTCGACGGGTTCGAGGTCACCCTGCGCCTGCGCGGCGAGGCGTCGCTCGCCGGCGTCCCCATCGTGGCGATCACCGCGGAGGGCGACCGGGATACGAGCCTCGCCGTCGGCTGCGACGGCTTCCTCCAGAAGCCGATCGACGCGCGCTCCTTCCCGTCGATCATCGCCCGCTACCTCAGCGGCGCGCGCGAGGAGCTCCCCGCGTCCCAGGGGCCGCTCCGGCTGCGCGAGCAGAGCCAGCGCATCGTCGCCCACCTGGAGCAGAAGGTGGCCGAGCTCTCGCGCGCCAACGCCCGGCTCCGCGAGCTCGACGCCGCGCGCACCGAGTTCTACCGCAACATCTCCCACGAGCTGGCGACCCCGATGACCCCGATCGTCGGGTACGTGAAGCTGCTCGCCGACGAGGAGCTCGGCCCGCTCAACAAGGCGCAGAAGAAGGCGCTGCTCGCGATGGAGGACTGCGTCCGCAGACTCCGCTCGCTCATCGACAACCTCCTCGACGTCACCGGCATCGAGACGGGCCGGATGCGCTTCATGCACTCCGAGTACGATTTCCTCGACACCACGCGGCGCGCCCTCGCCCAGGTCGCCGACCGCTTCGCCGAGGGGAAGGTCCAGCTCGTCGAGGATCTGCCGCGCGGCCCGCTCCCCGCGTGGGGCGACGCAGGCCGCCTGCAGCGGGCGATGATCCAGCTGTTCGAGAACGCGGCGAAGTTCACGCCGGCCGGCGGCACCGCGGGCGTGCGGGTCACCGTGCTCCAGTCCGGGCACTACGAGCTCTGCGTCGCCGACAGCGGGCCCGGGGTCAAGGCGGACCGCCAGTCGCGCATCTTCGAGCCGTTCTACCAGGTCGACGGCTCGGCCACGCGCGCCTACGGCGGCGTCGGCGTCGGGCTCGCGATCGCGCGGCGCACCGCCCGGGGGCTCGGCGGCGACGTGCGCGTCGCGTCTCCCAGCAACGAGATCATCGAGGGGGAGACGCTGACCGGGGCCGCGTTCTACCTGACGGTCGCCCGGCGAGCGCCCTTCCAGGACGATGGCAGCTCCCCCGGGCGGCTCGGCCCGCCCTCGTCGCCTCCCACCGATCCCTCGTCGTCCATCTGATGCACCCGGCCGCTCGCGCCATCTACCTCGACTGGAACGCCACGACGCCGCCGCACCCCGAGGTCCTGGCGGCGATGCAGTCAGCGGCCGAGGTGGCCTGGGCCAACCCCGCGAGCGTCCACGGACCCGGGCGTCGGGCGCGCGCGTTCATCGAGCAGGCGCGGGAGGCGGTCGCCCGGCTGACGGGCTTCGACGCGCGCGACGTGATCCTCACCTCGGGCGGCACCGAGGCCAACAACCTCGCGCTCTGCCACGCGTTCGACGAGCGATGCGGGGCGCTCGTCGTCTCGCGGATCGAGCACCCGTCGGTGACCCGCGCCGCCGAGGCGCTCGCCGGCCGCGGCGTGCACGTCGCGTGGATCGATCCCGAGCCGTCCGGCCGCGTCGCGCCGGAGGCGATCGCGGCCGCCGTGGATCGAGCGGCGGCCGTCGCGCCCGTGCGGCTCGTGAGCCTCCAGGCGGTGAACCACGAGACGGGGGTCGTCCAGCCGATCGCCGAGGCGGCGGCGATCGTCCACGCCCGCGGGGCGCGCCTCCATGTGGACGCCGTCCAGGCGGTGGGGCGCCTCCCGCCGGAGGCGTGGGCCGGGGCGGATCTCGCGTCGATCGCGGCCCACAAGATCCGCGGGCCAAAGGGGATCGGCGCCCTCGCGGTCCGGCCTGGCATCCGGCTCCGGCCCGTCCTGCTCGGAGGCGCCCAGGAGCGCGGGCTGCGGCCCGGGACGCAGGACCCGCTCGCCGCGGCCGGCTTCGCCGTGGCCGCCCGGCGCGCGATCGGCGGTCCTGCCCGCTACGCAGCGCTCGCCCCGCTCCGCGATCGCCTCGAGGCCGAGCTCGTCGAGATCGGGCGCGCGGCCGGCGCCGCGCCGATCCGCAACGGGGACGGCGACCGCGCCCCCCACATCACGAACCTCTCCTGGCCCGGCTGGCGCGGCGACGAGCTCTGCGCCGCGCTCGACCTGGAGGGGGTCGCCGTGTCGAGCGGATCGGCCTGCAGCGCCGGGACCGCCGAGCCTTCCCCGGTCCTCACGGCGATGCTCGGGCCAGAGCGCGCGGCGTCGGCCGTGCGCTTCTCGATCGGCGAGGACACGGCCGAGGCCGACCTCGTCGAGGCCGCGCGCCGCGTGGCCCGCGTGCTCTCCCGCCTGCGATCGCTTCGAGCCGGAAGCTGAGCCGATCCCGTCGCTTACCGGGAACCCGTCGATTCTTGAACCATCCCTCGAGCCATTCCGGATAAGCGCGCAGAGAAGGATGAGTCCACAGGGGTATCTCTTCGTAGCGATTGAGCTTTTTGAGGGGGCTGTGGATTCTTTCGGTCGATCCATTGAATGGATCGATTCGGTCGTCTCGCTGTGAGCCTGTTCAGCGTTCGACGAGGTGCTCGACTTCGCTTCAGGTTTTGCTTGTATCCATTCGAATTTATTGTCAATTTTCTTGATGTAGGGAGTCGACCTGCGGCGCTGCCCGGCGACCTCGCGGCGCGCGATCACGCCGGCTCCGGACGCATCGATCGAGGGCCGTCCAGGCCAGCTCTCGGATGAGCTCGCGCTCGACGTGCGGCGGTGCTGCCAGGCCACGTCGCGGCGCGCGAGCGTGCTCGTTACCGGGACCTGGAGGCGCGCCGCGAGCGGCCGAGCGCGCTGTCCGGCTACGCGCGCGATGCGCGGCGCTGCCGGACGACTTCGTAGAGCGCGATCGCCCCTGCGACCGAGGCGTTCAGCGAGGAGATGGGGCCGGTCATGGGGAGCCGGGCGACGTGCTGGCAGACGCGGCGGACCGAGCGGCGCGTGCCCTTGTCCTCGGCGCCGATGACGATCGCGACAGGGCCGGTCAGGGGCAGCTCGCCGAGCTCCACCGGACCCTGGGCGTCGAGCGCTATCGCGGCGACGCCTCGGGCGGCGAGCGCCTCGAGGGCGTCGGGCAAGGAGGGGACGCGGCACAGCCTCGCGTGCTCGATCGCGCCCGCGGACGCCCGGAAGGTCGCCGGGGTGAGCGGCGCCGAGCTGTGCTCGGGCCACAGGATGGCCCGGGCGCCCAGGGCGACGGCGCTGCGGATCACCGCGCCGAAGTTCTGCGGGTCCATCACACCGTCGAGCGCAACCGTGATCGTGCCGGCGCCGGGCTGGCCCTCCTCGACGACCGGGATCTCGTCGACCCCGACGATCTGGAGCTCGGGCGCCGAGGCCACGGCCCCCTGGTGGCGCCCGCCGGCGCTGCGGCGATCGAGCTCGTTGCGGGGCGCGCGCTCGGTCGGGATGCCCTGGCCCTCCGCGAGGCGCGCGAGCGCGTCGAGCTTCGGGCCGCCGTCGCGCTGGACGAGGACCCATCCGACGCGCGCGCCGTGCGCGCGGATCGCCTCTCGAACCGGCTGGAGACCGTAGACGAGGCGGCTCACGGGCGCGGAGGGTGGAGCGTGTGCGCGATCTCCTGGACGATCGAGCGCGCCGTGGTGAGCGGATCGGCCGCGTCGCGGATCGGCCGGCCGACCACGAGGAGATCTGCGCCGGCCGAGATCGCGGCCGAGGGCGTGGCGATGCGCTTCTGATCCTCGCCTTGTGCGCCGCCTGCGCCTGGACCGAGGCGGATGCCCGGCGTCACGATGAGCTCGCCCCGCCCGAGCGCTTCCCGCAGCGCGGGGACCTCGTGCGGCGAGGCGACGAACCCGTGGACGCCGGCGCCGCGCGCGAGCTGCGCCAGCCGGACCACGTGCTCGGACGCGCTCCCCTGCACGCCCTGCGCGGCGAGATCGCCGTCGTCGAGCGACGTGAGCACGGTGACGGCGAGCAGGATCATGTCCTGAGAGCGCGCCGCCTCGTTGGCCGCGCGCCTCAGCATCTCGGTGCCGCCGGCCGCATGCACCGTCAGGTACCGGACCCCGAGCGCGGCGGCGCCCGCCACGGCCCGCGCCACCGTCTCGGGGATGTCGTGCAGCTTCAGATCGAGGAAGACATCGAGCCCGAGCGACTTGCCGATCTCGACCGCCCGCGGCCCCTCGCGGACGAACAGCTCCAGGCCGACCTTGAGGACGCCGATCGAGGGGGCGATGCGGGTCGCCGCCGCCCTGGCCTCGTCGAGGTTCGCGTAGTCGAGCGGGAAGACGAGCCTGCGGCGCGCCTCGTCGAGCGAGCCGCCGCCGAGGCTCGTTCTCTGCCTCACGGAGCTGTGGTTCGCCATGCAGGGACCCCGTTCCGCGTCAGAGGCAGCTGCAGAGCGGATCGCCAGGGGCGCAGTTGCAGGGCGCCTTGGCGCCGCCGCCGCTCGCCGGCGCGCCGCCCGCGGCCGGGCGTCCGCCGCCGCCGCGGCGCAGCTGCTCCTGCTTCTGCTGCTCGGCCTCGAGCTGCTTCTGCAGGGCGAGGCGCGTCGCCTCGTCCTTGGCGGTCGCGAGCTGATCGCGCAGCCCGGCCATCTTGCCCTCGGACTCCTTGAACTGCGCCTCGAGGCGCTTGTTCGCCTCTTCGAGCTCGCGGGCTCTCGCGGCCTCGGCCTGGATGCGCGCCTCGTTCTTCTGCGCCGAGTCGACGGCGACGACGGTGACGATGCCGATCACCAGCACGCTGGCGATGGCGCCGCCGATGAGGAGCTTGCGCAGCTTCTTCTTCGACTCGTCCTGCTGCAGCGCCGCGAGCGAACGCTCGTGGTGCTGCTGCGCGGCCATCGCCTCGAGCCGCGCCTTCTGCTCGGCCTCGACGCGCGCCTTCTCGATCTCGGCCTGCCGGATCGCCTCGAGCCGCGCCGCCTCCTCGCGGGACCGGCGCTCCTCGTTGCGACGGCGCTCCTCCTCGGTGCGGATGCGCTGCTCCTCGGCATCGCGCGCGGCGCGCTCGGCCTCGACGCGCGCCTTCTCGGCGGCGGCGGCGGCGGCGGCCTTCTGGGCCTCTTCGCTCTTGATGCGATCCTCCTCGAGGTTCATCAGCTCCTTGAGCGAGAACAGGACCGAGCTTTCCTTCTGTTCCGACATGACCTCGTGGCTCCTTCGATCGAGCGCGTGCGGTTGGGCTACCAAGGGGCGGTGCGGGGACCTGCAGGTCGCCCTCGGAGGGCCACCGAGCAGGACGATTCTGACCCGCAGAGCGGCTTTGACGCAATTATTCGCGAACGCCACGGCCCTCGTGATGTCGAGGCGCCGCGGAGCCGCCAGCCAGAGTATCGCCGTGGTGCACCGCAGGTACCAGCGGAAATCGTTGCGCTCCGTCCCTTCCACCTCGCCTCCACGTGTTCACCTCGGTCACCTCGGTCACCTCGGCCCTCTCGCCCTCTCGGTCACCTCGGTCGGCTCGCGTGCCCTCGGTTCTCCTTGGTCCGCCTTGGTCCGCCTTGGTCCTCCTTGGCCCTCCTTGATTCACCTCCGTTCTCCCCGGTTGTCAGCGCGCGCCTGCGCCGTCGCCGGACGAGCTGGTCCGTCGCGGCGGGCGCCCAGGGCATGACGGAGAAGGGGCCGCCCGAGGGCTGGCACCCGTCGCTCACCACGGCCCCGTTGGATTCTCGGTGGCTCTCCGGTAGCGTCGCGCGCCCATGGCGAACGTCATCAAGGCGCACATCACCGGTACGGTCTGGAAGATCGAGGTCAAGCCGGGCGACGAGGTCGAAGAGGGGACCGTCGTCGTCATCCTCGAGTCCATGAAGATGGAGATGCCCGTCGAGGCCGAGGAAGCGGGGACGGTCGAGGAGATCCTCGTCACCGAGGGGGCCGCCGTCACGGAAGGCGCCCCGCTGGTCAAGCTGGCCTGAGCGGCCGTCAGGGCCGGCGGGGACCCGACGGCCCACGGACGTACATCGCGCTCACGCCCGGGTCATCGGCCCGGCGCGCGGGGCGCGGTCGCGCGCCCTCGCGGGACGCGCGCGGCGCCGCTCACTCGCGCCAGAAGAACTTCCAGGGGTTGTGCTTGAGGTCTCGCGCGAGCTCCTGCAGGTCGTCGAACAGCTGCTCATCCATCACGAGCGCGCCGACCGTCCCCTTGCCGCGCTTCACGTGGGCGAGGACCTCCTGGGCGTCGGCGGTTGCAGCCCTCGCCCTGCCCGCGATCTCGGCGATGTCGTCGAGCGTCTTCCTGATCTTGACCTGCTCGGTCTCGCCGCCCACGGTCGTCGAGAGGCGGCGCGCGTTCGCCAGCGTCTCGCGCGCGTCCGCCATGAGCGGCGGTAGATCGCGCGCGGCCGTCCCTGTCAGCTGATCGGTGTTCGCGAGGATGCGGTCGATCTGCGGGTTGTTCACGTACCGCTGCCGGGCGTCCTTCACGAGATCGGTGCCGTCGACGCTCATCTGCTCGACGTTCTCGGCGATGCGATCGAGCCGATCCTGGTTTCGGTGCATGAACTCGCCGGTGCCCTTCAGCGTCTTCCGGAGCCCGTCGAACGCCTCCCCGACCTCTTCGCGGTGCTCGCGCATCGCCGAGACCGTCGCGTGCAGGAGCTCGTAGCCCTCGGCGAGCAGCATGTCGAGGCGCGGCGGATCGAGCCCCCGGACGACGGCGTTCGGCGGGATCACCGGCCGATCGGTCGAGCCGGGCTCGATCGCGAGGAACTGCTCGCCGAGCACGCCCTGTGTGGTGACGTAGAACGTGGCGTTGTCGTGGATGCTCTGCTGGTAGCGTTCCTCGAGGCGCAGCTGGATCCGCACGAGCGGCTCGCGCTTGCCGTCCTTGCCGAGCTTGCCGCCGCTGAAGTGGATCTCGCTCAGCTTGCCGATCTCCACGCCGGCGATCTTCACCGGCGCCCCGGTCTGGAGGCCGCCCGGGTTGTCGAAGTCGACGTAGATCGAGTACTTCGGCTGGAAGTTGACCCCGCCCATCACGAGGATGAACGTGGCGAGGAGCCCGAGCGCCGTCAGGATGAGGATCCCGACCTTGACCTCGATCGATCGCGGGCTTGCCATGAGTTCGTTATCTTCTCCGATCTGGCGGCGGCCGGGGGAGGGAAATAGGCCAGGATCTACCTGCCGCAGCGCGATATTCCAGCGGGCGGCGTGACGCTTCGCGCAGCCATTGCTTTGACGCAACCGCGCTTCTCGCTTCTTCTCTCGCTTCTTCTCTCGCGTCTTCCCGGAATTGCCAGGTCCCGATGATTTCGTTCCGAAATGTCCGAAAATCCTTTGGCCCCAAAGATGTCCTCAAGGATGTCTCGTTCGACGTCGAGGACGGCGAGGTGTTCTTCATCATCGGGCAGTCCGGGGTCGGGAAGAGCGTGCTCATCAAGCACCTCGTGGGGTTGCTCTATCCGGACGGCGGGGAGATCTGGCTGGACGGAGAGGAGGTGAGCCGCTTCGACGAGGCCCGGATGTACCCGGTGAGGATGAAGTGCGCGATGGTGTTCCAGCACTCGACGCTGTTCGACTCGATGACGTGCGCCGAGAACGTCGCGCTCCCGCTCCGCAAGCACAAGGGGCTCAGGCCGAAGGAGGCGCTCGCGGAGGCGCGGCGGCGGCTCGAGCTGGTGCATATGCGCGAGTTCGGGGACCGCTTCCCGCCGGAGCTCGGCGACGGGATGCGCAAGCGCGTCGCCATCGCCCGCGCGCTCACGCTCGACCCGCGCTACGTGCTCTTCGACGAGCCGACCACGAGCCTCGACCCGGTGAGCGCGCGGCGCGTCGACAAGCTGATCCGCGAGCTCAGCGACACGCTCGGCGTGACGAGCATCGTCGTGAGCCACGACCTCGTGAGCATCTTCACGATCGCCGACCGCATCGTCATGCTCTATCAAGGCCTGGTGCGCCTGCTCGGGGATCGCGCGGCGTTCCAGGGCTCGCCGGATCCGGTCGTGCAGCAGTTCATCACCGGCAGCGCCGAGGGGCCGATCGAGTGAGGCGCCGGCGCGGCGCGGCGGCGCCGACCGCCTAGCGGAAGATCAGGAAAGCGGCCGCCGAGATCAGCATGTTGAGCACGATGACCGCGAGCGAGGAGTTCACGACCGCGCGCGTCGTCGCCCAGCCCACGCCCTCGCTGCCGCCGAAGGTCGACAGCCCGGAGTGGCCGGAGACCACCGGGATCGCGGCGCCGTAGGCCACGCACTTCGCGAGGCCGGTCGCGAGATCACCCGCGTCGACGAGGCTGACGTTCATGAACGTCTCGGGGCTGACATCGAACATGCTGTACGCGGTGACCATCCCGGTGGTGAAGGAGACCGCGGCGCTCCAGACGATGAGGCACGTCGTCATGAGGAGGCTCGCGATGAACCGCGGCTTGATGAGGTAGTCGATCGGATCGGCCGCGCACATGCGGAGCGCGTCGACCTGCTCGGTCACCACCATCGAGCCGATCTCGGCGGCGATGCCCGCGCCGACCCGCGTGGCGAGCATCAGCGCGGCGATCGACGCGGCGAGATCGCGGACGAGCAGCTCGAGGTACGTCGCGCCGAGCATGGTCAGATCCGGGATGACCCGCTTCGCCTGCTGGCCGGCCTGGAAGACCATGATCATCCCGATGAAGCCCATCACGACCGTCAGGAAGAACAGCGATTTGTTGCCGATCTCGTACATCTGTTGGAGCACCGCGCCCGGCTCGCGGCGCCCCTTCGCGCAGTAGTAAAGCGTCCTTACAAATACCGAGTAGAGCTCGCGCGCCGACTGGAAGAGGGACAGCGCGGCGGCGCCGATCGCGGCGACGCCGGACGCCTCCGGCGCGAGATCCCTGAGCTCGCTCGAGGGCGGGCCGGCGCTCGGGCGATCGGAGGAGCTCTTGTCCGGGGAGGGCATACGCGGCGCCGCCGATCAGTCGAGCGTGAAGGAGACGAAGTAGTCGAGGATGAAGATGCCGGCGGCCGAGGCGACGACGGTCGCGTTGACGGCGCGGCCGACGCCGGGCGCGCCGCCGGTCACGCCGAGGCCGTACTGGCAGCTCGAGAGCGCGAGCACGACGCCGAAGACGACGCTCTTGACGAGGCCGCTCATGACGTCGCCGATGTCGAGCAGCCCGCTCGTGAGGCCGTTGTAGAAGACGGCCGGGGCGACGCCGAGGAGGAGGTCGCCGGTCAGCGCTGCGCCGAGCAGGGCGAGCGCGTCGGCGAAGATCACCGAGAGGAGCAGCGTCAGCACCATCGCGAGGAAGCGCGGGGCGATGAGGAAGCTCACCGGGTCGATCGCGAGGACGCGGAGGGCGTCGATCTGCTCGGTGACGACCATGGTGCCGAGCTCGGCGGTGTTGTTGGCGCCGACGCGGCCGTTGATCATGAGCGCCGTGAGCAGCGGGGCGATCTCGCGGAGCGTGCCGAAGCCGGCGCCCCAGCCGAGCAGGCCGTGCGCGCCGAAGCGCTCGACCAGCGGCGCCGCCTGGATGACCATGATCGCGCCGGTGAAGAGGGCGGTCACGACGACGATGGGCATCGACTTGACGCCCATCCGGTAGAGGTTGCGCATGAACTCGGCGCCGTCGACGCGGAGCGTGGCCACGCGCGCCGCGATCTTGCCCGCGAGCACGGCCATGCCGCCCACCGTGGCGGCGATCTGCAGGAACGAGCCGCCGAGCTGGTGGACCCCGGAGGGCTCCTGCGCGATCGGCGCGCGCGGCCGCTTCACGGGCGGCGCGGGCGGCGCGCCGGACGAGGCGAGCGCGCCGCCGCCGTGAGCGCGCGCGGCGGTGCCTGGGCCAGCAGGAGACGTCATGGGAGACGGGAGCTTAGCCCAAGGCTCCCGGGGAGCGCGGCGCGATCTGGCGTCCCGAGAGGCCGGCGCCGGAGAGGTCGAGACCGCTACCCAAACAGGAGATCGTCCTCTACCTGAAATGTGCCCGCCTCCTTCGAGGCAGCCTCGTGCGGTGGCAAACGCGCGCTCCTGCGCGCAATGCCGGCGCGCCTCCCGCCGGAGGAGCGCGCCGGCCCGGAGGCGGGCTGTCGGCGACGGTGTCCGGTCCCCTGGTGGAGCGAGCCTGGTGAAGAGCAGAGAAGCAGAGGTGATGTCCCCTCATGAGGGCGTGGGCGCGCTGACGGGCGAGATCCGGACTGGCCTCCTCGACGACGGCCGGACGTTCGCCGTCCTCTCGGCGGCGACGTTCGCGCTCAAGGCGATCTTCGTGAAGCTCGCCTACGCCGCGCACCCCGTCGACGCGGTGACGCTGCTCGCGCTGCGGATGGGCATCGCGCTGCCGTTCTTCCTGTGGCTCGCCCGGAGGGAGCGCGGCGCTGCCGAAGGGCCCCTGACGCCTGGCCTCTGGGGAGGTGTGCTGATCGTCGGGTTCCTCGGATATTACCTCTCCAGCCTGTTCGACTTCATCGGGCTCACGTACATCAGCACCGGCCTCGAGCGGCTGATCCTGTTCGTGTATCCGACGCTCGTCCTCCTGATCGGCGCGGCGTGGCTGAAGCAGCCAGTGCGCGGCAAGGCCTGGGGAGCGCTCGCCGTGTGTTATCTCGGGCTCGGGGCGGCCGTCTGGCACGATCTCGAGCAATCCGGGGACGCGCGGGCCGTCGCCATCGGCGGAGCGTGGGTGTTCGCGAGCTCGGTGACCTACGCGCTCTACTACATCGGCGTCGGCAAGCTCGCCTCCAGGGTCGGCTCCACGCGCCTCGCCGCGTACTGCGGGGCGGCCTCGTGCCTGATGGTGCTCGCGCACTACGCGGCGGCGGGGAGCCCGGTCAGGCTGGGCGAGCTCCCGGCGTCGGTGTGGGGGTACGCGGCGGCGATGGCGACGATCAGCACGGTGCTCCCCATCGTGCTCCTCGCCGCCGCCATCCGGCGGCTCGGCGCGGGCCGCGCGGCGACGTTCTCGACGCTGGGCCCGGTGCTCACGATCGCGTTCTCGTGGGTCATCCTGGGCGAGCCGGCCACGTGGCAGCAGGTCGTCGGGCTCACGCTGGTCGTGGGCGGGGTGAGCTGGCTCGGCAAGTCGAAGTGAACCTGCGCCCCGCTCGGGAGCGCCGGGGCCGCGGGGCGCGACGCGTGCCCGCCGCGAGGTCAGGCGTCGTGCACCGCGGGGCGAGGCCCTGGTGAGCCGCTGCCGAAGAGCTCGCTCCGGACGCGCTCGCGCTCGCGTTCGAGCTGCTCGGACGTCGCGCCCATGCGCACGAGGAGGCGCTCGGTCATCGAGAACGCGACCTCCGCCTCGCCGGTCACCACGACGTCCGCGCCCGCCTTCTTCAGCGCGGTCACCTCGCGCAGGTAGAAGGCGCGGGCGAGGACGAACAGCCTCGGGTTCACGCCCTTCGCCTGCTCGATCACCCCGTCCCCGGGCGCGCCGGCCGCCGTGAACAGCAGGCTGTCCGCCGTCCCGACCCCGGCCCGCTCGAGGATCTCCCGCTGCGTGGCGTCGCCGTAGATCGCGCGGATGCCCTGGTCCTGCAGCTGCTTCACCGTGTCGAGGTTCAGCTCGACGACGGTCGGCGCGATGCCGTTCTCACGGAGCAGCCGCGTCAGCGTCTTCCCGACAGGGCCGTAGCCCACCACGACGGTGCGGTGGGCGTGCTCGTCCAGCGACGCGGCCTCGGCCTCCGCGAGGGCGGCGTCGCGCTGCTGGAAGAGCGCGGACGTCCATCGCGCGAGGCGATCGCGGAAGCCGAAGAGCACCGGGTTCAGCGTGATCGACACGATGGCGGCGACGACGAGCGTCTGCTCGGCCTCGACCGGCAGGACGCCGAGCTTCTTGCCGAGCGCCGCGAGGATGAACGAGAACTCCCCGATCTGCGCGAGCGAGAGGGCCACGGCGAAGGCGGTCTGGAGGGGGCGGCGGAGCAGCACCGTCACCGCGAGCGCGGCGAGCGGCTTGCCGATCAGCACCACCGCGAGCGTCCCCGCGGCCAGCTGCCAGCCCACGGCGAGCTGCGCCGGGTCGAGGTGCATCCCCACCGAGACGAAGAACAGCACGGCGAACGCGTCGCGCATCGGGAGCGCCTCCGACGCGGCGCGCGAGCTGAAGTCGGACTGGCCGACGACCAGGCCGCCGAGGAAGGCGCCGAGCGCCATCGACGATCCGAAGAGGATGGCCGAGCCCACGGCGACGCCGAGCGCGACGACGAGCACCGTCAGCGTGAAGAGCTCCCGCGAGCCGGTCTTCGCGACGTACCCCAGCAGCGCGGGGATGACGCGCTGTCCGACGATGAAGATGAACGCCACGAGCCCGGCGAGCTTCAGGACCGCGATCCCCACGGACACGGCGACGCCCGCCGCGCCCGCGCCCGCGGCTTCGCCCATCACGGCGGGGAGCAGCACGAGCACCAGCACGGTGAAGACGTCCTCGAGCACGAGCCAGCCGATGGCGAGGTGGCCAGCGGGGGTGTGCAGGACGTCGTTGTCGCTGAGGACCCGCGTGAGCACGACGGTGCTCGCCACCGAGATGGCGACGCCAAAGACGACCGCCGCGCCCCACGTCCAGCCCGCGGCGCGGCCGACCAGGGCGCCGAGCGCCGTGGCGACCGCGATCTGGATGAGGGCGCCGGGCACGGCGACCTTGCGCACGGCGAGGAGCTCGCGGACGTGGAACTGCAGGCCGACCCCGAACATCAGCAGGATGACCCCGATCTCCGCGAGCTGGTCCGCGAGCCGCTTGTCCGCCACGAACCCCGGGGTGAAGGGGCCGACGAGGATGCCGGCCAGCAGGTAGCCCACGATGGGGGACAGCCTCAGGCGCTGGGTGACGAAGCCGAGCGCCAGGGCTCCGGTGAGCCCGCCCGTGATCGTGAGGATAAGATCGAGTTCGTGCGGCATGTGCCCGTCTAGCGCTTTCCGTCGCCGGCCGCCGCCTCGCGGTGCGGCGCCGTCGGTGATCCCGAGCGCGGCGTGGACCGCGCTCGCCTCTGCCTACCTGTTTACGTGTTACACGCCCACGACGCCGATGGCCTCGTACGCCTCGATGATGTGCGGCTCCTCCCTGGCCTTCGCGATCCACGCCTGCATCGCGGGCAGCGCGAGGATCGACGCCACGTAGCGCCGGGAGACCGCGTCGAGCTCGACGCCGTACGTGTCGAACCGCGTCGCGACCGGCGCGTACATGGCGTCCGCCACGCTGAAGCGCCCGAACAGGAACTCGCCTCCCTGGCCAAAGCGCGATCGGCAGTCGTTCCATATCGCCTGGACGCGCGCGATGTCCTGCGACGCCGCGTCGGTGAGCGCCACGCCCTGGATCTTCCGCCGCACGTTCATCGGCAGCGCGGTGCGGAGCGCGGCGAAGCTGCTCGCCATCTCGGCGCTCACCGATCGCGCGACGGCGCGCGCGTCGCGCGCCTCCGGCCAGAGCTTCGCCGCGGGGAAGAGCTCCGCCGCGTACTCGGCGATCGCGAGCGACTCCCAGATCGTGAGCACCCCGTGCTGCAAGGCCGGCACCTTGCCCGACGGAGAGTAACGCTGGATCTCCAGGGTGGGCGTGCCGGGCGCCTGGAGAGGGATCACCACCTCTTCGAAATCGGCGCCAGCCTGCTTCAGGACGAGCCAGGCCCGGAGCGACCACGATGAATAGGTCCTGTTCCCGAGGTAGAGGGTGAGCTCAGACATGCGCGGACTCTACCACCGCGGCCGACCCGCGCGGCGGCGGCCGCGTCGACCGCGCGCTCACTGCGCTCGTCGCGCCAGCTCGCCCCCGAACACCTCGCTCGCCAGCGCCTCCACCGCCATCCGGACCGCCTCGTCGCTCGTGTGGCGCACGCGGAAGCCCAGCGCCGCCAGCTTGCCAGGATCCATCCGCGATCGCGGCACGTCGCCAGGCCAGCCGCGCTCGCCTCCCTGATACCGGATCACCGCGTCCGGATAGGGCGACGCCGCCACGCACAGCTCCGCGATGCGCGAGACGCTCGTCGCGTCCTCGGGCGCGAGGTTGTGGATGTTGAGCCGCTCCCTGGCCTGGTCGAAGCCGAACAGGATCCCCTCCGCGCAGTCCCGGACATCGAGGTACGGCTTCGACTGGCGCCCGTCGCCGAGCACCTCGAGCTCCGTCCGCCGATCGCGCAGCTTCTTCAGGAAATCGAGCGCCGCGCCGTGCGTCCCGCGCGGCCCGACGACGTTGCCGAAGCGGTAGATCCACGCCGTGAGGCCGAAGCACTCGACGTAGGCGCTGATGAGCGCCTCGCCCGCGAGCTTGCTCGCGCCGTAGAGCGAGATGGGCAGGGCGCCGAGATCGCCCTCCGCGCACCGGCGCGGGGTGTCGCCGTAGACCGTCCCGGAGGACGAGAAGATCAGCCGGCCGACGGCCGCCCGCCGCATCGCCTCGAGCACGTTGTACGTCGCGATGGTGCCCTGATCGAGGTCGAGCCGCGTCCGCGCGAGCCCCCAGCGCGCCTCGGGGTTCGCCGCGAGGTGCACGACGAGGTCGTGGCCCGCCATGGCCTCGGTGAGCCGCTCCAGATCGAGGGCGTCGGCCTCGACGAGCGTCGCGCGCCCGGAGGCGAGGTGCGACGCCACGAAAGCGCGGCGCCCGACAGAGAGGTTGTCGTAGATCGTCACGGGGCCGCGCTCGACCAGGCGATCGGTAAGGTGGCTCCCGATGAACCCGGCGCCGCCGACGACGAACGACCTGAGCTCCGTCATCGCGCGTCTCCCGCGGCGCCCGCGATTCCCGCGGCCAGGCGCTCGATCCGCGCCGCGAACTGGAGGCGATCCTGGGTCACGAGGCGGAACGGCAGATCGTGGATCCGGAGCGGCCACTCGAGGCCGGTGATGCGCCCGCCCGCGCCGCGCACGAGCGCGACGAGCTCGCCCGGCGTGAAGTACGTGCCCCGCACCTCGACGCCGGGCGCGGCGTTGCCGGCGAGATCCATCCAGAGGAGCACGCGCTCCGAGACCGGGCCGAACCGGAAGTGATCCTTGAGCGCGACGACGCGCGACGCGACCCGGAGCGCCTCGGCGAGCAGCGCGCCGGGGCGCGCGGCGTGGTGCAGCACGTCGGAGAGGAGCACCGCCTCGAACGCCGCGTCGGGGAAGGGGAGGCGCTCGCCGTCATAGCCGATGACCGGCAGCGCCGTCCCGGGACGCGCCTTCACGTCCACGCCGACGACGCGGAGCGCCCCGACCAGGCGCGCGACCTCCAGCGCGACCGTGCCGTCGCCCGCGCCCACGTCGAGCAGCGACGCCGCGGGGCCCACCTGCGCGGCGAGCGCCCGCGCGACGCGGCCCACGCGCGGCACGTGGACCAGGCGATGGTGCAAGGAGAACAGGGCGCGCTCGAGGACCGTCATCGTGCATCCGAGCCCCGGCGCCGCCCGCGCCGGAGAGCCGCGCCACGCTAGTCGAGCGCTCGAGGACCGGCAACGTCCGGGGCCGTCCCCGCGCCGCCGGGGGCCGAGGCGGCCTCCTGAGCGCGACGAGCTCGTACGCCGCGGCATGGCAGGACAGCGACGACATAGCGAGATAACGACCTCTCGAGGCCGCCTCGCAGGGCGCCCTGGGCTCGTTTGCCGCCGCGCCGCCGCGCCGCCGCGCGTGGCAGGGTCGCGCAGCGCAACTCTCGTTACGCCCGACCCGAAAGGGTGGCTGCTCTGAAACAACCACTCTTCCATGGTCTGCGACAATGACGATCCGTGGCGCGCGCCTCCCTCCGTTCTCGCGCCGCTCACGCTTGACCGATTCGCGTCATCGAACATAGCTGAATCGATGATCGGAGCGCGCGGGAAGGGGCGTGTGAGGTGCGGTGGTTGCCGGCTCGTTCTGGCATCTCTCTGGTTCGCCATTTCAGGGTGCAGCGGAGAGACTGGAGACAAGGGGGCGGGCCAGGACACCGTCCCTCCGGACGACCCGGAGCCAGGCGAAGCGACGTTTGCGCCGGAGGAGGCCACGGAGCTCTGGTTCGTGGAGTTCGAGCGAGCGCCGGCCGCGAGGGGCAGCGGGGGCGCCCGCGTCAAGGGCCTTGTCGAGGAGGAGCGGGAGCTCTTCCGGCGAGCCGCCGCGGCCCGCGGGCTCCGGTACAAACAACGATTCTCGTTCGAGGAGCTCTGGAGCGGCCTCTCCGTCCGGGTCGCGCGGGAGAGCTCGGCTGCGCTCGTGGACATGCCCGGGGTCAAGGCCGTCTACCCCGTGGTGCCGGTGGAGCTCGACACCACGCGCGCCGCGCCGACGGTCGACCCGGACCTCGCCGTCGCAGGCGAGATGTCGGGCGCGGACGTCGTGCGCCGAGAGCTCGGCGTGACCGGCGAGGACATCCGCGTCGGCGTGATCGACAGCGGGATCGACTACCATCATCCCGATCTCGGAGGCTGCTTCGGCCCGGGCTGCCGCGTGGCGTTTGGCTACGATTTCGTCGGCGACGATTTCGTCGCCAGTGACGCGACCAAGCCGCCCGTGCCCGACGGAGAGCCGGACGATTGCCTGGGCCATGGCACGCACGTCGCCGGGATCATCGGGGCGAACGGGGTCGTGCAGGGCGTGGCCCCGGACGTGACCTTCGGTGCTTACCGCGTCTTCGGATGCCGCGGCGGCTCGCGCGCCGACATCATCCTCAAAGCGATGGAGCGGGCTGCCAGCGACGGCATGCACGTCATCAACATCAGCATCGGAACGCCGTTCCAGTGGCCTGACTATCCGACGGCGACGGCGGCGAGCGCGCTCGTCGGGCGCGGCGTCGCGGTCGTCGCGTCGATCGGCAACAGCGGTGAGAAGGGGCTCTGGGCCGCGGGCGCGCCCGGCGTGGGTGAGGCGGTCATCGGCACCGCGTCCGTCGACAGCACGCGCGTCACCACCCTGTCGTTCACCGTCGCGCCGGGCAACGCCGTGATCGGCTACACCCGCGGCGCCGGGAGCCCGCCCGCGCCGCTCTCGGGGAGCGCCGCCCTCGCGCGCACGGGGACGACCACCAGCGCCCGCGACGCGTGCGCCGAGCTCCCCGCCGGCAGCCTCGCGCGCCAGATCGCGCTCGTCCGGCGCGGCGGCTGCTCGTTCCACCAGAAGGCCGCGCACGCGCAGGCCGCGGGCGCCGTAGCCGTCCTGTTCTACAACGACCGGTCCGGTGCGATGAGCCCGTCCGTGGAGGGCGACCCTCCGATCACCATCCCGGTCGTGGGGATCGCGCAGGCCGACGGCGAGCAGCTCAACGCGCGCCTCGACGCCGGGCCCGTGACGCACAGCTGGACCCACCGGGCCGTGGCCGCGCGGAACAGCACCGCGGGCCTCGTCTCCCGCTTCAGCTCGCACGGCCTGAGCGCGGCGCTGTCCTTCAAGCCCGATCTCGCCGCGCCGGGCGGCACGATCTACTCGACGGTGCCGATCGAGCAAGGCTCGTACGACACGCTCAGCGGGACGTCGATGGCGGCGCCGCACGTGGCCGGGGCCGTCGCGCTCCTGCTCGCCGCGCGCCCGGAGCTGTCCGCGGCGCGCGTGCGCGACGTCCTCCAGAACACCGCGGTCCCCGCGCCGTGGAGCGGCGATCTGGGCGCCGGCGTGCCGGAGAGCGCGCACCGGCAGGGCGCAGGGGTGATCCGCGTTGACCGGGCGATCCGCGCGACCACCTTGATCAGCCCTGGAAAGCTCTCGCTGGGAGAGAGCGAGGCCGGCCCCGCCCTGCGCACGCTGACGCTGGAGAACTCGAGCGGGCACGACGTCACCTACGACCTGTCGCACGCGCCCGCGGCGTGCGCGACAGGGGGCGACCACTGGGCGCCCGCGAGCGCCACGACCGGCGCCGCGCGCGTCGATTTCAGCGCCGCGAGCGTGACGGTGCCCGCCGCCGGGAGCGCGACCGTCTCCGTCACCTTCACGGCGAGCGACGCGCTCGCGGAAGGCGGCCTGTTCGGCGGCTACCTCGTGTTCACGCCGCGGGGCGGGGCGGCCGACGGCCTGCTGCGGGTGCCGTATGCGGGCTTCAAGGGCGATTACCAGAGCCTGCCCCTCCTCAAGGCGTCCGGTCCCGGGGCTCCGTGGCTCGGCAAGCTGAGCGGGACGCGCCTGACCCAGCAGCCGCGCGGCGCGGCCTACACGCTGGCGTCGGACGACATGCCGTACGTGGTCGTCCACCTCGATCACGGCGCGGAGCTCCTGGCGCTGGACATCGTCGACGCCGCCACGGCGAAGCCGTGGGGGCGCGCGCTGATGCTGTCCCACGTCGGTCAGAGCGCCTCGGCGACGGCGGTCACGCGGTATGGATGGAAGGGCACGACGAAGCTCGACGGGAGGCACACCGTCGTCCCGGACGGGGATTACCTGATCAAGCTCCGCGCGCTCCGGGCGCTCGGCGATCCGGACAACGAGGCGCACTGGGAGACATGGACGTCGCCCGTCGTCACCCTCGACCGGCCGTGAGGGGTCCGCTCATGGCGTCTTGTAGACGAGCACCGGCCAGAGCCGGCGGACGACGCGCACGAGGTCGCGTTGCGCCCGCATGACCGCGCCGATGTCCTTGTAGGCCGAGGGCGCCTCCTCGCGCAGCCGGTCCGCGAGGCGGTGATCGAACCACACGCCCTCGGCCTCGCGCAGCAGCTGCCGCGCGCCGATGCGGCGGCGCGCCTCGCCCCGCGGCAGCGCGCGCCCGGCGCCGTGCGCTGACGAGCCGAGCGCCTCGGGGTGGCCGCGCCCCTCGACGTGGAAGCTCGGGCTCCCCATCGACCCGGGCACGACGCCGGGCTCCCCCTCGCGGAGCCCCATGGCGCCCTTGCGGTGCACCCACAGCGCGCGTCCGCCGTGCTCCTCGCGCCGGACGTGGTTGTGATCGATCTCGATGCGCGATGACGCGTCGGCGTCGACGCCGAACAGCTCGGCGAAGAGCGAGAGGGCCTCGGTGACCATCCGCGCGCGGCTCGCGCGCGCGTACCTCGCTGCCCAGGCTGCGTCGTCGAGGTACGCGCGCCCGGCCTCGCTGTCCGCGTCGAGGAAGCGGACGCCCGACGGGTCGCGCGCCGCGAGCGCCTCGTGGTGCTGCCGGATCGCCGGGCCCATGGCGCGCGAGCCGCTGTGGAGGAGCAGCCACAGCGCGCCCTCCTCGTCGCGCTGCACCTCCAGGAAATGGTTGCCCCGGCCGAGCGTACCCAGCTCCATCCGGCCCTCGCGGTGCTTCATCGCCTCGAGGCGAGGCGCGCCGAGCCGCGCCTCGGCGAGATCGCCGGGCAGCGGCGGGGCGCCGGCGGCAGGGCGCAACAGGTGCGGGACGCGGCGGCGCAGCGCGGAGAGGAGCTGCGCCGCGCGATCGCGATCCGCGAGCAGATCGGCGTCCGCGCGGAGCCGCAGCGCGACCATGCCGCAGCCGATGTCGCCGCCGACCGCCGCCGGCAAGAGGCGGCGGGTCGTTGCGGTCACCGTGCCGACGCACACGTCGTCGGCCACGTGCGCGTCGGGCATGACCGCGACGTGAGCGACGTCGTCGGTGCGCGCGAGCCGCGAGAGCGACGCGCTGAGCGCCGCGCTCGCGCCGTCCGGGAGCCACGCGGAGATGCGCGCGCTCACGGCTCTCCCTCCGGCGGCAGCACCTGAAACGCGAGCGTCGGCGCGCGCTTGCGGGTGATCGCCCCCGCGACCTCCGCGCGCACGTAGCCCGCCACCTTCTCCAGCCGCGCCGCCGCCACCTCCGGCGGCGTGCCAGGCCTGACCTGCACGACCACCGCGAGCCGGCTGGCGTCGGGCGCCGGCTCCACACCCATCACCCAGACGTCCTGGAGGACGTCGTCGCGGAGCGCGGCGAGCGCGTCGCTCACCGCCTCCTGCACCTGACGGCAGAGCTGGCGCTCCTTGCGCTGCGCGCTCCGCGCCGCCGTCCCACCGAACAACGAACCTGCATCCACGACGGAGCGCGCGCGTTCGCGGCTCCGCGATCGATCTTTGCCCATGCCATGCTCCCGAGGGCGCGGCGACGCACCTACGCGTCGGCCGCGCGGTTCCAGCGACACGCGAGATGAGCTCGGGGATGTGAGCCTCGCCGGCGCGCTCAGCGGCGCGTCAGGCCGAGGCTCGTCGATGCAATGGGGTGCACGGCGGGCCTCCTTCGCCGCGTAGGGTGCACGAGCGAGGGCCGCGGCGCAAGGCGCGCCCGGGCAGCGCTCCCGGCGGGGGCGCGAGCCGCGCGCGCCCGCTCGTGGCCGGCGCGCGGCCGGCGGCGCGCGCCCGGCACTCCGAGGAGACTACATGGCCTGCTGGCGATGATGATGCGCCGGCACCGCGCACTGGTACTTGGCGACCCTGGCGACGACGCGGAGCATCCGGCGCATGACGAGCCTCCCGAGCGGCGCAGTCAGCGCGTCCAGGAGGAACAGCCGCCGCCTCGTCCGCGTGTCGGTCGCGCGGATGCGCGTCTCGTACGCGAGCAGCGTCCGGCGCTGACCGTAGGGCATCACGACGAAGCTCGCCGCCGCCTTGAAGTGACCCGCGCAGTCGAACGACTTGAACTCGGCGGCGGTCCGCCTCGTGAACAGGCTCTCCATGCTGAACAGGCGCGCGATCGAGCCGATGACGATCTCGGAACCCTCCTTTTCGGCGAGCTTGGACTGGCCGTAATCCTCGATGTTCTGGAGCGACATCCGCACGCGCGCCGGGAGCGGCGCGAGGCGGAGCCTGCGCCGGGCGCGCCGCACGGCGGCCAGGCGGAGCGCGAAGACCGCGCGCAGCAGGAGAGAGCGGCTCCTCGCGAAATCCACCCTCTTCAGCGTGGCGTACGTCACCTCCGGTGGCGCCATCACCACGATCGCGTGGTTCATGACGATATCGGCCTCAGGCAGCAAATGTTCGAGCAGCGTGGGGCTGGCGCCGGAGCGCTGCGGGCACTCGTGCGAGGCATCCGTCGTGGCTTGCTCTCCGCCCTGTCGGCTCTCACCCTGTTCCGTCGAGATGGTCTGCATGGCGAACTACCCCCTGCGGGTGTTCATTGGGCAGCCTCGACGGAACGCCAGCAGGAGACTCCTGTCCTCGACTCAGCCCCTCGCGCGCCGGGAGGACTCCGCCATGCGGTGGGCGATGCGGAACGCCATCTCGAGCGACTGGCGGTAGTTCAGCCTCGGGTCGCACAGGCTCGCGTAGCGCTGGTCGAGATCGGACTCCGTGAGGCCAGCCCCGACGCACTCGGTGACATCGTCGCCCGTGAGCTCGAAGTGGACGCCGCCGAGGTTGGATCCCATGGATTCGTGCACCTCGAAGTTCGCCTCGATCTCGGTGAGGATATCCTCGAAATTCCGTGTCTTGATCCCGCTGGACGTCGTCAGGGTATTGCCGTGCATCGGGTCGGACATCCAGAGCACCTTGCGCCCCGCGGACCGCACCGCCTCGATGAGCGGCGGGAGCCCGTCGCGCACGCGGCCCGCGCCCATGCGCACGATGAGCACGATCTTGCCCGGCTCGTCCGCCGGGTTGAGCCGGTCGAGGAGGCGGATCACGTCGTCGCGGAGCGTCTTCGGGCCGAGCTTGATGCCCAGCGGGTTCTCCACGCCGCTGAAGAACTCGACGTGCGCGCCGTCCGGCTGCCGCGTGCGCTCGCCGATCCAGGGCAGGTGGGTCGTCAGGTCGTAGAAGCCAGGCCGGCGCGCGACCTTCCGCGTCTGCGCGGACTCGTAGTGCAGGTTGAGCCCTTCATGGCTCGTGAAGAACTCGACCCGAGAGAGCTCCCCGACCGGCACCTCCGCGAGCGCCTCCATGAACCGAAGGGCCTCCCCGACCTGCTCCGTCATCCGCTGGTATCGCTCGCGCAGCTCCCCGGGCAGATCCGCCCGCTCGAGGAAGCTCAGGTCCCAGTACTCCGGGTGGTGCAGATCGGCGAAGCCGCCCTCCGACAGGGAACGGATGAAATTCAGGGTGATCGCCGCGTGCTGGTATCCAGCGATCATCAGGTTTGGATCGGGGCGCCGGGCGGTGGCGTCGAAGGGAGCGCGATTGATGAGATCCCCGAAATAGCTGGGCAGGCTCACGCCATCGCGCGTCTCGACAGGGCTGGAGCGCGGCTTGGCGTACTGTCCGGCGAAGCGCCCGAGGCGCACCACCGGCCGGCGGGCGCCGTGCACCAGCACGAGCGACATCTGGAGCAGGATCTTGAGCTTGTTCGTGACGATGTTCGGGCGGCAGTCGTCGAGCGTCTCCGCGCAGTCTCCCCCCTGGAGCACGAACCGGCGGCCGAGCTGCGCTTCGGCCAGATAGCCTTTGAGTCGCTCGACCTCCCACGAGGTCACGAGCGGCGGCAGCGCCCGGAGCTTCTCGACGGCCACCTGGACGGCATCGGGATCGTCATAGGGGAGCGGCGCAGCGTTGAACCGTTCACGCCATGAGTCCGGCGACCAGGGTTGAGCAGGAACGTACATGAGTTGAGCCCTATTATGGCAAGGCTCCCACCTGCGCAACCCTCGGTCAACGTCATCGATTCGAGCGTGAGACGATGGGCACGCGGGCGCGGTCACCGGCTCGCAGACGCGGTCATCGGCACGCGGGCGCGGTCACCGGCTCGCAGGCGCGGTCACCGGCACACGGGCGCGGTCATCGGCTCGCGGGCGCGTCGGCCGCCCGGGGCGATGGCCCGGTGCGCGCCTCGATCGCCTGGATCGCCGCCTTGATCTCTCCCGCGATCGAGGCGCAAGCCGCCGCGCACCGGCTCATGCCAAGAAAGCCGCACCCCTTGCCCTTGCTGGTGATGAGCGGCGCGAGGACATCGACGGCGCGCCGATCGCCATCGGTCGTCGCGCGCGCCAGCAAGGCCTGCCTCGCCTTGCAGGAGGGCGCGATCCGGAGCTCGTGGGCGACGCGCAGCGCGGGCGTCGCTCGCCCCAGGACCGCGGCCTCCGCGAGCCGCTTCGCGGCGCGCTCCTTCAGCGCGGAGCTGCCCACCGCGAGCTCGTAGAGCAGATCCGCCCCGTGGCTCCCCATGCCGCTCGCCATGAGGTCGAGCGCGCCCGAGGCCGCCTCGGGCGGTCCGCCGGCGGCGCTCGAAACGATGCGCTTCACGTCGTCGTCGGCCGCAGCCCCCGGATCGAGCTCCAGCAGCCGCTTCACCGCGGCGAGCGCGGCGGCGTGGTAAGGCGGCGGGAGCGCGTGGCGCAGCATCAGCGCGCGGAAGATCGCCGGATCCTTCGGGTAGCGCGAGGCGAGCGCCTCCAGCGCGAGCACGCCGCCCGCGGTCGCCGTGGCGAGCTCGTCGGCGGGGACAGCATCGGAAGGTCGCGGCGCGACCGGACGCCGGAGGCCGGAGCTCGACGGCGGCGCGCGCTCGGCGAGCGAGGCCGCCTCGAGCCGGGAGAGCGAGACGCCGTCGCGCAGCAGCGCCGCGGCGAACACGACGGCCACGAGCGCAGCCGCGCCCGTGACCAGCCAGAGCGCCGCGGGCGGCGTCCGCGCCAGCAGGGAGGCGCGCGAGCCCGAGGCGTTGCCGCCTGCGCCGAGCACGGTGGTTGTTCCCGCCTGTGTGCCCGGCCTTTCGGGGGGGCTGGCCTGGCGGGCGCTCGTCCCAGATGCCTGCGCTGGCATGGCCTGCTCCCCCTAACACACGCCCGGACAGCGGCCCATGGCCCGCGTCCTGCGGCCCGGCCGCGGGCTCATCGCCGCTGTCCTCGCCACTGGAACAGGGCGGCAGCGCCCGCGGCGAGCACGCTGATGAGGAAGAGCAGCGCGTCCCAGACCGGCCACGCGATGCCGATGGCGCGCTGCAGGAGCACGGCCTCGACGAGCCGCACGAGCAGCGACGCGGACCCGTAGGCCACGAGGGCGATCACGACGGGCGTCGTGAGCCGCGGCGCGAGCGCGCTCATCCGGGCGTCGTCCCGCCAGACACGCCGAAAGACATAGAAGCCGCCGAGAAGCCCGACGCCGAACAGGGCGCACAGGATCCCGAGCGTGAGCAGGGTGGCGCCCTGTCCCGACAGCGCGGCGGCGTCGCTGCTCGCCGCGCGCGCGAAGCCGGCGAGGCAGCTGACGAGGCCTGCGCCGAGCCACCCAAGGCCGAGGCTCACCGCGAGGAAGACCATCTGCCGCGTCAGGTACGCCTCCGACGACGCCGAGCCGGGAAGGCCGAAGGCATGCGAGAGCGCGTAAGGCCGCCCGAGCACGACGGACGCGCGCGCGAGCGACGCGCGAGCGCTGGGCGGCCCGGGCGCGGCCGCTTCCTCGTAGGGCGCGAGCTCGCTGGCGAGCTCGCTCATCGAGCCGTGGCGGCCCTCTCTCTGCTTCGCCATGGCGCGCTGGACGACGGCCTCCAGGCCCGGCGGGATCTCCGGGTTCAGCGATCGCAGCGGCGGCGGCTCCTCCGTCATGACCGCGAGGAGCACTGCCGTCGGGTCGCTGCGCTCGAAGGGGCGCTTCCCGGTGAGCGCGTGGTAGAGGACCGCCCCCACGGCGTAGATGTCGGCCCGAGGATCGATCTCCTCCCCCTTCGCCTGCTCCGGGGCCATGTACGCCGGCGTGCCGAGCACCATGCCGGTCCTCGTGAGCGTGGACGGCGCGGAGGTCTTCGAGATGCCGAAATCGAGGACCTTCACGGTCGGACACGCAGGGTCGCCCGTGAGGAAGATGTTCTCCGGCTTGATGTCCCGGTGAACGATGCCCGCGGCGTGCGCGGCCGCGATGCCGTCGCATACCTCGCGCGCGATCCGCACCGCGGCGCCGGCCGGCAGCCGCCCTCCCGACCCTGCGAGGAGCTCGTCGAGGCCCTTGCCATCCAGGTACTCGGCGATGATGCACGGACGGCCGTCGCTCAGCCGGTTCACGTCGAAGATCTCGACGACGTGCGGGCTCCGGATCGACGCTGCGGCCTCGGCCTCGCGCTGGAACCGCGCGAGGACGGTGGCCTGCTGGGCGAGCTCGGGGTGGAGCGTCTTCAGCGCGAACCGCTTGCCCGGGATGCGGATGTGGTGCGTCTCGTAGACGCGGCCCATGCCGCCTTCGCCGAGCAGGCGGATGACGTGGTACGCGCCCGCCACCGTGGTGCCGACGAGCGGGTCCACCTCCGCCGGCTGCTCGTCCGCCGCGCTCTCCGCGCTCCCCGTGGGAGGAGCGGGTGGACGGACCGTGTCGGCGGTCGCGTCGTGCGCAGCAGCCGCCGCGAGCCCCTTGGGGAGCGCAGCGGGGCGGACCGTCTCGGCGGCCAGCTCGTGCGCCGCCGCGCCCGACCCGGAGGGAGGGGGAGCCCCCGCGGGGGGAGGGGGCGGCGGAGGGCGAACCGTCTCCGCGGTCGTCGAGGTGACCGCAGCGGCGGCGGCCGCGGCCTGTGCTCCGCGCACGGCGGCAAGCGCGGCCTGCCGCTCCGTGTCGCTCATGACGCGGGTGGGGCCATCGCCCTCCTCGCCCCCTGCAGAGCGAGACGAAGGCACGGCAGGAGTGCCCGAGCGACCGGGCGAAAAGCTCGAATCCGACACGCTCAGGGCCTCGCTCCCATGGATCCGGGTCGAACCTCACCAGAGGCGAGGATCGACGAGTCGTCGCCAACGCGCGGGCGAACACCGCGAGGCGACGCTACCACGGATCGCGCCGCGCGAGGGCGCCGACCTGCGGAACCGCGATCGGCACGTGATGTCGAGGTGTTCGCGCGGCCGGGCTGGCAAGTGTCGCGCGGTGCGTAACGGTGGTCAGCCGGTCAGCTCGCGGGCTGCTCGACCTGGACGGGCTTCTGCTTGGCAGCCTTGCGCTGCTCCGCATCGAGCAGGCCGATCCGCGCCTTCTGGCAGCGCTTCAGGCGCTTCTTCTTGAGCGGGGTGGCGAGCCATTCGTGACGCAGACGGACATTCCACTTCGGAGTATTGGCCATGATCGTAGGACTTTCTCTGCGAGGGCGGCGGAGACTACACAAACGTGCGGGGGCGTCAAGCTGTCAGTGGGGTCGCCCGCTTCGTATTTTTCGCTCTCGGCTTGTTGTCAGTAACATTTGTGCCGTCGCGTGGGTGAGTGCGGCGCCGTGCGTGTTGCGTTCTGTCCCTATCGTCCGTGTGTTGGTGGCGCTGGCTCGCTGGTCCTTACCACGGCGCCGGCGGGGCGGTCCTGGCAATGGCAGCGCGCTCGTCGATCCGCTGCTGGAGGCGGCGCCAGAGCGCGCGTGCAGCGGGCGCGGGGACGGGCGGGAACGCGCGCACGGTGTGGAGCATGGTCGCGGCGCTCGCGTGGAGGGGGCGCTCCGACGCGGTGAGGGCGCACAGGGCGCTGCGGCGCTCGGCCGACTGACGCGCGACGGCGGCGCGGAAGTCCTCGCGGGCGAGGCGCAGGCGGGAGCGGACCGTGTTCTCGTTGAGCGAGAGCTCGCCGGCGATGTCGGCCACCGCGACGCCAAGGAGATCGTACATGACGAGGATCACGCGCCGCTCGGGCGCGATCTTCAGCAGCAGCGCCGTCACGATCTCGGCGCGGTCCGCGCCCGCGAGCGTCTGCTCGGGCGTCGGCGCCGGGGCGCGCCCGTCGAACGGCCAGGACAGGCCGGCCCCGGAGGGGATCTCGCGACGCCGGTGAGCGCGCGCGTGGTAGTGGCTCGCCTTTCTCCACGCGATGCCGAACAGCCATCGATGCAGCGCCGCCTCGGGCGTGATGCGAAGGGGCGGCGTTCCTGCCGCGGCGAGCCCGCCCGCAGGGACCGCGTGGAAACGCCATGGCTCGTAGCTGGCCAGGCCGCGATAGGCCGCGAGGAAGACCTCCTGGAGCATGTCGTCCAGATCGTTCACCGAGACACCCAGCCAGCGGAGCGCGTGATGAAGGAACGGCAAGCCCACGGCATAGACCGTCTCGAACGACGGGCGCGCCGGCGCGGACGGCGGCGCGGACGGCGGCGAGGACGGCGGCGAGGACGGCGGCGAGGACGGCGGCGAGGACGGCGAGGCGCGCGGCGGCGTCATCCGGAGCCTCGTGGCGCCGGGAGCTCCGCGCCGGCGCAGGTGGGGTAGGGGCGCGGCGCAGGCCGCCCGGATGACACATCGAACGCCGGCGGCGGCCGGAGCCAGCGCTCGACCGGCTCGAGCTCGACGAGCATGTCCAGGGAGGTCCGGAGAGAGAGGCGAAAGTCGTCGTCCTCGGCGGCTCGAGCGCTGTGGAACGCGACATAAAACAGCACGGTTCCCAGCTGCATCGCCCGCGGATCTCCCCGGCGTTGCAGGAAGCGATCGGCGAGATCGCACAGGGCGTGAAACAGGCGGCCTCCCGGACGACAGCTCTCGGGGCCGCACACCTCGAGGGTGGCGCACCGGCGGGCGCGCCGAGCTGATTGGTTCGTGGAAGGCGCGCGCGTCTTCGTCACGCGCGCCTTCGGACTGCTCCGATTCGGCATGATTCGGTCCCCCGTAACGTGGAGATCGGGATGGATGCCTCGTGCATCCACCCCATGGATTACGGAGACCGCGTGGAGATGATTTCGTCCTGTGCTCTCGCGCGTGCGCCCCGGTGAGGGTGCGGCTGCGCCAGGGCCGGCCGGTGCCAGCCCCGCGAGAGGGTCAGTCCGGTACTGGCGTGAGCTGCACCTCGAGGTGGATCGGCGGGGCGCCGCTCCTGGCCTCGACAAGGCGGTCCCAGGCGAAGTAGCCGGCCTTCTCCACGGTGATCCGGTGCGCGCCGGGCGGCAGCGCGACGCCGTGGGCGGCGACGTAGGCGAGCGCGCCGATGTACTGGTCGTCGATGGTGACCGACGCGTCGGGCACGTTCCCCTTCACCCGCAGCGATACCGTCGCCGGAGCCCGCGCGACGCACGCCGACAGCCCGAGCATCAGGAGCGCCGCCGTGGCGCGCGTCCGCTTCGCGCTCGCCATCGTCACTCCCACTCGATCGTCGAGGGCGGCTTCGAGGAGACGTCGAGCACCACGCGGTTCACGCCGCGCACCTCGTTGATGATGCGCGAGCTCACCCGGGCGATGAGGTCGTAGGGCAGCCGCGCCCAGTCGGCCGTCATCCCGTCGGTCGAGTGCACCGCGCGGAGCGCGATCGCCTCGTCGTAGGTGCGCTCGTCGCCCATCACGCCCACGGAGCGCACGGGGAGGAGCACGCAGAAGCTCTGCCAGAGCGACTCGTAGAGCCCGGCGGCGCGGATCTCCTGGTCGAAGATGGCGTCGGCCTCCCTGAGCACGCGGAGCTTCTCCGGCGTCACCTCGCCGAGGCACCGTACCGCGAGCCCCGGGCCGGGGAACGGCTGGCGGTACAGGATGTCCCGCGGCATGCCGAGCGCCTCGCCGGCGGCCCGCACCTCGTCCTTGAAGAGCTCCCGCAGGGGCTCGATCAGGCCGAGGTTCATCCGCTCGGGCAGGCCGCCGACGTTGTGGTGGCTCTTGATGACGGCGCTCGGCCCCTTGAACGAGACGCTCTCGATCACGTCGGGGTAGAGCGTGCCCTGGACGAGCCACTTCGCGCCCTGGACCCGCTTCGCCTCCTCCTCGAACACCTCGATGAAGAGGCGGCCGATCACCTTGCGCTTCTGCTCGGGATCCACGACGCCGCGCAGCCCCTCGAGGAACCGCGCCGACGCGTCGACGGCGTCGAGGTTCATGTGGAAGTGGCCGCGGAAGGTCCGCTCGACGCTCTCCGCCTCGCCCTCGCGAAGCAGGCCGTTGTCGACGAAGATGCACGTCAGCCGGTCGCCGAGGGCGCGCTGGCAGAGCACGGCGGCGACCGACGAGTCGACCCCGCCCGAGAGGCCCAGGATGACGCGGTCGCTCGGCCCGGCCTTCTCGCGGACCGCGGCGATCGCCTCCTCCACGAACGACGCGGGCGTCCAGGTCGGCGAGAGGCCGGCGACGTCGAACAGGAAGGACTGGAGGATCTCCTTGCCGCGCGGCGTGTGGACGACCTCGGGGTGGAACTGGAGGCCGTAGAGCTTGTCGCGCTCGCGGGCGACGGCGCAGAGCGGGCTGCCGGTCGTGGTGCCGAGCGACACGAACCCCTCCGGCATCGCGGTGAGCCGATCGCCGTGGCTCATCCAGACGTCGATGGCGTCGCCCTCGGCGAAGCGAGAGAAGATGCCCGTCGGGCGCTCGACGCGCACCGTCGCGGGGCCGTACTCGCCCCCCGTGTGCGCGCGCTCGACCTTGCCGCCGAGGTGATACGCCATGAGCTGGAGCCCGTAGCAGATGCCCAGCGTCGGGACGCCGAGCTCCAGCACCTCCCGGGAACAGCGAGGCGCGTTGTCTCCGTACACGCTGGCGGGGCCGCCCGAGAGGATGAGCGCCCGAGGGGCGAGCCGGCGCAGCTCGGCGATGGGCACGTCGAAGCGGTGGATCTCGCAGTAGACGCCAGACTCGCGCACGCGCCGGGCGATGAGCTGCGTGTACTGAGAGCCGAAATCGAGGATGACGACGAAGTCCCGCCGGGGTGAGAGCATGGCTGCCGCTAGCATGGCGGGGCTGGATCCGCCAGAGTCGCGCGGCCGAGGCGCTCGCCGCACGCCCGCTCGCGGCGCACGTCGCTACGGCTGCGTGGGCGGCGGCGGCGGCGGCGTGGTGGGCGGCGGCTGCGTGGACGCGGGCGGCGCGCCCGGCGACGGGGCGAGCAGCGGCGCGCCCGGCGTCGCGTCGGTCGCATCCGGCTCATCCGGCGGCGCGGCCGGCGCGTCGTCGACGCCGCCGTCGTACACGCGCGGGCGCTCGTACTCGGGCGGCGGACCGGGCGGGAGCGGCTTCGGCGCGGCGGAGGAGCACGCCGCGGCGAGGTGCGCGGCGAGGATCGCGGCGAGCGCGGCGATCGGCGAGGCGTGGCGGGCGCGAGTCATAGCTCCACTCCGCTCCCCCCGGTGTTCCCGGGAGGAGCACGATACGGCGGTATTTCGGGAGGGCCGGCCGGATCGGGTGGGACCTGGAGCCCCTCCGGATCGGCGAACGGCGAGGAGGGGACGGAGGGGGCCGCCGGCGGCGCGTCGAGCGGCGCCCCCAGCGCGCCCGGCGCCGCGAGGGGGATGCCGGTGCTCGCCGTGGCGGGCGCGTCCGCGCCTGCATCCGAGCCCCCGCACGCCGGTGCGATCGCGGCGAGGAGCGCCCCCGCGAGGAGCGCCGCGCCGCGCCGCGGGCGGGCAGCGGCGCTCCTCGCGGGGGCGCGGCGGGCGTCTCGGGAGCGGGGTGCGAACGACGCCTGGCTCGAGCTTCGGAGATCGCCGGACACGGCGGGTACGCTAGCATGGATGCGCAGGAGAACGGTTGGCCCGCGCAGGGAGGCGAGCTAGGTTCCCGCTGTGGAACAGAGCAACATCGATCTAGAGGGCGCGCTTCGCGCGCTCTGCCAGCGCGCCCGGACGGCTGCCCGCGCCCTCGCCCCGCTGGACAGGGCCCAGAAGGACCGCGCGCTGCGCGCCATCGCCGAGCGGCTGCGCGCCGAGGCCGGCGAGGGCAAGCGCTCCGCGGTGCTGGCCGCGAACGCAGAGGACGTGGCCGCGGCGCGCGCCGCCGGCGTCTCCGAGGCGCTCGTCGATCGGCTCGTGCTCGACGAGGCGCGGCTCGCGGCGATCGCCGGCGCGGTGCTCGAGATCGCCGCCGCCAGCGATCCGGTCGGGCAGGTCGTCGGGATGGAGCGGCGGCCGAACGGGCTCCTCGTCGGGCAGGTGCGCGTCCCGCTCGGCGTGATCGCGATGATCTACGAGTCGCGCCCCAACGTGACGGTCGACGCCGCCGTGCTCTGCCTGAAGAGCGGCAACGCCGCGATCCTCCGGGGCGGCAAGGAGGCGGCGCGCTCGAACGCGGCCCTCGGCGAGCTGATCTCGGACGCGCTGCGCTCGGTCGGTCTGCCCGCTGACGCGGTGCAGATGGTCCCCTCGCTCGACCGCGAGGCCACGCGGATCCTGCTCGGCCTGACCGGCATGATCGATCTGGCCATCCCGCGCGGCGGCGAGGGGCTCATCCGGTTCGTGGCCGAGAACGCGCGCGTCCCCGTGATCCAGCACTACAAGGGCGTGAACCACCTCTACGCCGACGCCGGCTGTGACCTCGAGATGGCCTGCCGCCTCGTCGAGAACGGCAAGCTCCAGCGCCCCGGCGTCTGCAACGCGCTGGAGTGCCTGCTCGTCCACGAGGACGTCGCGGCGCCCCTGCTCGGGCGCGTGGCCGCCCTCTCGGAGCGCGGGCTCGAGCTGCGCGGCGACGCCGCCACCTGCGCGCTCGTGCCGTCGGCGCGCAAGGCCGCGGAGGACGACTACGGGCGGGAGTTCCTCGCGCCCATCCTCGCGGTGCGGGTGGTGCGGTCGCTCGACGAGGCGATCGAGCACATCGGCCGCTACGGGTCGATGCACACCGAGGTGATCTGCACGCCCCGCTACGACCACGCGCAGCGGTTCCTGCGCGAGGTCGACGCGAGCTGCGTGCTCGTGAACGCGTCGTCCCGGTTCAACGATGGCGGCGAGCTCGGCCTCGGCGCGGAGATCGGCATCTCCACGACGAAGCTCCACGCCTACGGCCCGATGGGGCTCGCGAGCCTGACGACGCTCAAGTGGATCGCGTACGGCGAGGGCCAGACCCGCTGACGCGGGCGAGACGAGTGGCGCCGGTCATCGACCGAGCGCAAGAAAGCGAGAGAACGTTGGCGAGCAAGAAGGACGCAGGCGAGGGGAGCAGCAAGCCGCGGGCGAAGTCGGGGCCTTCGGCGGGCGAGGGCGCGGAGCCGCGCGCGCCGGCGCGGAAGAAGGCGACCACGGCCAAGGCGGGCGCGGCCGGTCGAGCGTCGTCCGCGGCGAAACCGAAGCGGCCGGCGTCGCCCCGGATCCGCGCCTCCCACGCGGGCGTCGGCGAGCCCGGCGCGAAGAAGGTGGTCCGCGCGCGCCGCGCGGGCGGCGAGGCGGAGCCGCTGGAGCGCGCGGCGCGGCCGATCCCGGCGGATCGGCCGGCTTCGAGGGCGCGGCGTCCGGCGCGCGACGACGGCGACGCGCCGGCCCCGCGGGCCGCGCGTGGCGGCGGCGAGGGCGGCGCGAAGGCGGCGCTGCCGCTCGCGGGGCGGTCGCCCGCGCGGAGCAAGTCGCCGCTCGCGGGCCCGAAGCGCGCCGGCTCGCGCCGGAGCACGCCGCCGCCCGTCCCCGAGCCGTCGGCCCCCGCGCGCGAGCTCGCGCTGACGCTGGCCGCGGCGGGGCTCGACAAGAAGGCGATCGGCGTCGAGATCCTGGAGGTCGTGGGGCGCGTCGACTACGCGGACTACCTCGTGATCATGACCGGCCGCTCCGACAGGCACGTCCACGCGATCGCGACGGGGCTGGAGGAGGCGGTGCGCAAGCAGAAGCTCGCGCCGCTCTCGATGGAGGGCCTCGCCGCGGCGACCTGGGTGCTCATCGATTTCGGCGACGTGGTGGTGCACGTGTTCCAGGAGGATACGCGCCGCCTCTACGACATCGAGGGGCTCTGGATCGACGCGGGGCGCGTCCCGGTCCCGGAGGAGACCCTGCCGCCGGGGGCGCAGCCCGCCCCGCGGTTCGATCCGAGCTGAGCGCGCCGTGCGACTCGTCGTCGCCGCCGTCGGGCGCGTGAAGGACAAGCCGCTGCGCGCGGCGATGGACGAGTACCTCGGCCGCATCCGCCGCTACGTGGCGTGCGACGAGATCGAGATCCAGGACGGCCCGCCGGCGAAGGTCGGGCCGCTCCTTGCGCGCGCGTCGGCGGGGGCGAGCGTCATCGCCATGGAGGTGGGCGGCAAGGCGCTCGGCAGCGAGGCGTTCGCGGCCGGCGTCGAGCGCTGGGGCTCGCGCGGCAAGGGGGTGGTCGCGTTCCTGATCGGGGGCGCGGACGGGCTGCCGCCCGACGTGTCCGCCGCGGCGGACGACCGGTGGAGCCTGTCGCCGCTCACGTTCCCGCACCGCCTCGCGCGGCTCGTGCTGATCGAGCAGCTCTACCGCGCGATGACCCTGCTTCGCGGCGAGCCCTACGCCCACTGAGGCGGCTCCACGCCTATACGACCACGGATCAGCATCTGTGAGGATGTGGGGTGCACGCGTGAAGAGCCCATGACGCGGAGCGTCGCCTCCGTCGCGTGATGGTCGGACATCACGTCCGGAGCTCCCAGTCGCGTGATGTCCCGTGCCTGTGCAGGCTTCGCGACCTCGTGTGTCCAGCCGCCCGAAGCACCATCCAATGCGTCTTGCCACAAAGATACAGACTGCAGGGACGAGCGGATATGCGTCGACGGACGCTGCGAGTATCCACCAGAGATCGAGGACATTGAGACCGAAACGGTGAGCAACGACTGCTCCGGCGCAGGCGGGATCATGGACTGCGCCGAGAGCGAGGTGACAGAGTGCGGCGATGGTCGATGCCAGAGCACCGAGACCCAATCGAGCTGTTGTCTCGATTGTGGATGTCCGCAGGACCTGACCTGTCAGCAGGGCGAGTGCGACGCCGGCTCGACGTGCGGCGACGGGAGCGCCGACGAGGGCGAAGGCTGCGATGGCGTGGATCTTCGAGGGCAGACGTGCTCCCAGGTCGGGCTCCAGGGCGGCGAGCCCAGATCCGTCGAACGTGATCAAGGTCACAAAACCAGTCTCTGTCGGCGCGATCGAGCAGACGATCGACTTGCCCGTCAATCCGTACAGCGGCAGCTGGGCCTTGAACGAGACAAAGGTGTTCTGGGTCGGCAAGGATGAGTCGGGCTTCCAGTCGTTCCGCGCCACGGGGACGTTCTTTGTGGAGCGGACATGCATTCCTTAACTCGGGCGCATCTGCATGGATGTCGACACGTCGCGAGCTGCCCGGTGGTCATTGCTATCGGCGTCGGTACCGCTCAGCAAGCCCGAATCTGAGGAGGAGCCTGTCGAGGTGGCGAACGCTGATGCGCAGAGCGACGGCGGCCGCTGCCTTGGTGCGACCTTCCAGCGCTCGGCGCAGCACCGCCTCGGAGAAGCGCTGCTCGTGCGGGTCGACCGCCGGCGGCGCTTCCGTTATCGGAGGTCGTGGTGGGCCGAGATCGTTTGCCGCAGGAGCAGGGATCGTCAGATCCGAGGGCAAACTGGAGCCGGTGATCGTCACGGCGCCGTCTCGGACGCCCGCGGTCGCCGTCGCGGCACGGACGACAGCGCCAAGCTGGCGAATGTTCCCTGGGTAAGGCGCGCAGCAGAGCCGGCGCGCGGCCAGGGGCGTGATGCTCACACGAACGTTTGTACGTCGAAGATCTGCCAGAAAGCTGGCGATCAGCGCCCCCATGTCTTCCCGCCTCTGGCCAAGCGGCGGAAGACAGATCTCGTGTTGACGCACGCGAAACAGAAGGTCTCCGCGGACGCGGGTCGACAGGTCCTCGTTGGTCGCTGCGACCCATCGAACATCTATCTTCTCGTCCTTGTCAGAGCCGACCCGTCGAAACAACCCCGTCTCGATTACGCGGAGGAGCTTGGCTTGATGGTCTGGCGCCAGGCTGCCGAGCTCGTCGAGGAACAAGGTCCCGCCGTGCGCCTGCGTGAGGAAGCCGGCGGCCTGCCCCACGGCGCTCGTGAAGGCGCCTCGGACGTGCCCGAAGAAGGCCGACTCGAACAGCCCAGACGAGATCGCGGCGCAGTTGACGGCGAGCCATCGCCCCTTGGCGCGGTGGCTCTTCTGATGGACGAAGACCGCTGCGCTCTCTTTGCCGACGCCGGTTTCCCCTGTGAACAGCACGCGCAGCTCCGTCGGGGCGAGGCTCGCGAGGGTGTCTACGCAGCGCACGACAGCGGGGCAACGCGTGCGGGTCGGGCCAAACTCAACCCCGTCCAGTTCGCTCTCCGTCAGTCGCACAGCGAGATCGTCCGTCGCTTGGCGGTAGCAGAGGAGCGTGTGGCCGACCTCGATGAGGTCGCCGTTCTTCAGCGCGATTGGGGTACCAGGCACGATGGCGTGGCCATTCAGGTAGGTACCGTTCTTGCTTCCGGGAAGGGGGTCCTCGATGAGATCGACAAATCTCGTACTGCCGTCCGCGGCGGAACGCTCCGTGTGGCGGCGCAGGACAAGGTGCATGGACGACATGCGTGGGTCCCTGAGCCCCAGCACGCCCCTCGCGAGCCCGGGTGGGCCTGCAGTACGACCCACCCGGGCCTCGTCTCCTGGCCGGCGAAGGACGACGAAGGCACGACTCACCGCCGCGGTCAGATCGTCATAGGAGAGTACATGGGTGAGAAGAGCTACCGACGGTGCCTCGACGGACTCGTCGAGGACGCTTTGAGTCTTCGCGCTAGCCTCCATGGTCAACCCCACGGACACATGAGACGGAGGACACGAAAGTGTCCAGCACATCTTACGTGTCATGCTGGTGCCGCGTCAATAGGCGGCCCCGGGCGTCTGGTGCGTGACCCGGAACTCCTTCTTTTCGCGAGGGTTTTCCGCTAGGTTCCTGGGCCATGGCTGATCGCGAGGGCTATCGGCGCGCGGGGGATCGGGGCTGGTCGTCGGAGCCCAACGAACACACGCTCGCCGCTCTCGGTCTCCAGGAGGGGGAGCTGCTCGGGGGCAAATATCGACTGGAGGAGGTGCTCGGGTTCGGGGTGACCAGCCTCGTGGTCGCCGCGACGAACGTGTCTCTCCGGAGGCGCGTCGCGCTCAAGCTCTTGCTCCATCCGCACCGGGCCCGCCGGTTCAAGCGCGAGGCTCAGACGCTGGCAGCCATCGAGTCGGAGCACCTCGTGCGCGTGCTTGATGACGGCGTCCATCGCGGGATCTTCTACACAGTCATGGAGCTCCTTGAGGGACGCGACATGCGCGCCGTTCTGCGCGAGCGCGGGCGGCTGTGCGCGTCGGAGGTGGCGAGCTACGTGATCCAGGCGTGTGAGCCGCTGGCTCGGGCGCACGCTCTTGGCATTATCCACCGCGACATCAAGCCGGAGAACTTGTTCCTCTCGCGCGGTCGCGACGGCGAGGTGGTCCTCAAGCTGCTCGATTTCAGCCACGCGAAAGCGACCCTGGAGCCGACGCTCACCGAGGGGAGCTCCCTGCTCGGGACCCTGCCCTACATGTCGCCGGAGCAGTACGAGCAGCCGGCCGACGTGGATGCGCTCAGCGATCTTTGGGCGCTCGGCGTGGTGATCCACGAGCTGGTCGCGGGCCGCAGGCCGTTCGCGGCCGCAACGCAGTGGCAGGAGCTCGATCGGATTCGACACGCGCCGCCGGAGCGGCTCCGCGACCTGTTGCCGGATACGCCCGCCGAGGTGGAGGCTCTGGTGCTTGATCTTCTTCAGAAGGACAGGACGACGCGGGCTCGATGCGTCCCCGACGTCGCGGCGGTCGCGCGCCGGCTCGCGGCGATGGGCAGCGTTCGGGACCGCGAGCTGGCAGATGCGGTGGAGCGGATCCTGACGACGCGCGCGCCTCACGCCGGGGCCGATCCAGTCTCGACCGGGACCGTTCCCGCGGCCGGAACCGGCCTCTCGACGGAATCCGTGAAGGGCGACGACGTCTCCTTGTCTTACAGTCGGACCCGCTCCTTCCCGGTGGCTCAGCGAGGATTTCCGCTCGATCCCGTCCGCCGCTTGCCCAGGACCGCTCGGAGGACGAGGATCTACGTCGGAGCAGCTGCGGGCGTGGGCGCGGCCGCTCTCGCAGCGCTCGCGCTGCGGCCGCCGGCGGAGGCGGAGAACCGCGAGAGCAAGGCCCTGCCTTCGATGGTGTCGGCGCAGCTCGTCGCGCCCCCCAGCCCGCTCTTGCAGGAGCTCGGACCGAAGCAGGCTGGATCTACGGAACGCGAGCCGACAGAGAGCCCAACACGAGCACAAGAACGCATCAAGTCCGGCGCGGACCAGAGCCGGCCAGCGCGCTCCCCTGCGCCAGCGGCGAGGTGGCAGGTCACCCAGCGCTCGCCGCTGTCTGCGAAACCGATGGCAGCCGAGGAGGCCTCGCTGGAGAAGAGACCAAAGGCTCAAGCCGAGCCAGCACCCATCCCCACGAAGCAAGAGCCCGCCAGAGACGCGCCTGCGCCGGAGCCGTTCGACGCGGTGAACTTGCTGCGTGATCCCGAGATGGGCAGGTATCCTTAAGGGGCATGGTCCTATGCTGAAGCGAACGAGCGCGTCGGTTCTCGCCGGTCTTGGCGCGCTCCTCATGGCGTCGGCGATCGCATCGTCGAGCCGCGCTGCAGGCGGTGACGAGGGTGACCGCGCGGAACAGCTCTTCAAGGATGGGCGCGATCTCTATCTGGCGAATCGGTGCGGAGAGGCGCTACCGCTCCTAGAGGAGAGCCTGCGCCTCAAGGACGCGCCGATCGTCGTGCTCCACATGGCGACGTGTGAGGCCGCGCTCGGACGGAAGCTTGACGCCGCACGACGACTGCCCTTGCTCCTGGATCAATTCTCAGGAGAGCCGGAGAGGTTCCGACGGGCGTCGAGGCTGCTCGACGAGCTCTTGATCCAGCTCGGCCGGATCGAGATACGCGGCGAGCGCAGTGCTCAGGTGGTGGTTGTGGAGGTCGACGGCAACGCGTGGGCGCCCGATCACGACGGCGCGCTGCTCGTCGAGCCTGGTGAGCACCGGATCACGGTGCGGTATCGCGGCTTGCCGCCGCGCCACCATATCGTGTGGGTAGCCGCGAAGGAGCGGCTGGTATGGGAGGTGCTGCCCCCGTTGCACCGCGTCCTCGCGACGAGCGGGCCTCGTGCCGCTCCGGTGCGCCCTGCGGACAAGCCGCGGCCCGCCGCCGTCTGGGTGAGCGGCGCCGTGGGAGCCGTCGGGGTGCTCACGGGCGCGGCCACAGGGATCGCCGCGCTGGTCCTCCACAACGAGTTGAGCGAGCGATGTCCACTGCCAAATAAGACGTGTTACAGCAATGATAATCGGCACGAGATCGAGAGAAAAAAGGAGACCGGACGGATGCTCGATGGCGCCACGTTGGTCTCCGGGGCGATCGGTCTCGCAGGGCTGGCGGGGTTCGTGGGCCACTACGTGTACGTTCGTATCGACGGTGCTGCGCCGGGGGCGCGCCGGGCCTCGCGCGTGGAGCGCGTCGGGTTCGACGTGAGGGTGCGGTTCTGATCTTTGAGGAGGAAGCGTGAACGGAGGAGATCGAGGATCGGGGCTGCACACGCCGGGGCTGCTCGCCGCTGTCAGCTGGCTGTCAGCGGCAGCAGCCTGCACGCTGCTCGATTGGGATTTCACGGCGCCAGCGACTGCCTGCACGATGTCCTCGCCGGGGCTTGACCTCTGGACGCCCTCCTTCAAGTATCCGGGTGATTGCCCGTGTGGTGCCGAGGGGCCACTCTGCCATGCGCTCTACCAAGGCAGCGTGGTGAAGATCCATGAGGATGGCTGGCACGCGGATCTGAAGTTCCGGAAGGTGGCCACCAACCGGATCGATACGCCTGTGAACCGTCATTTCTGGCTGGCTAGCGTGCCAGCGCAGCTGACCTGTGCCGACATCGATAACCGCGACTATGAAGTCGTCATCGAACGAGATTTTTCCCTTGTGGATGATGCGTTCGAGATTGACGCCGTGCCTCTATGGCCGGATCAGGGGGCCTACGATGCGGCGCCGTCCGGGGCGATGCGTCGCTTGTTCGTCATCACTGATGGTAGCGATACAGATGGGCAAGGAGTTCCGCGCTGGTATCAGCCCTATCCAATCACGTTTGTGAAGACCTGCCGGCGCTGCGACATCCCACCGTGTCCTCTGCATACCTGGACTCTCGCCAGCGACGGCGATGACGAGCTGAGTGGCCTCGGCGTCATACAGGACGACGGGAGCGACGATGTCATCGTCGCTGGTTGGACGACGGGTAGGATGAGCTTTGGAGAGAACAACGTCCTTCCTGGCGACTCCGAGGGAGACATCTTCTTCGCGCGACTGGATCGGCTGGGAAATCCGGTCTGGGCGAAGCCCTTGCCGGCGAGCAGGATGCAGCTGGTCGGTGGCCTCGCCGTGCGCGCTTCCTCTCCGATCGTGCTCGCCGGCATCTTCAACGATCAAATCAATCTAGGTGGCGAGCCGCTCCACAGCGACGGCTCTCCACCCGATATCTTCGTCGCTGCCTTTGGCTCCGACGGCGCCCACCGCTGGAGCCGGCGCTTCGGGGGATCCGGCGAGGAGTATGTCAGCGACGCGGCGGTTCACGACGACGGAACGATCGCGGTTTCCGGTAATTTTCGACAAATTGCCGATGCCACCCCGCTCGCTTTCGATGACTTCATGCTACATCCGCCGGCTTCGTCCGGCGATGGCGGGAGCTTCATCGCCTTGTTCGCTCCGGACACAGGGGCAGCCAGGATTGCAAGAGACTTTGGGTGGCCATCGTCTGAGTTCCATGTAGGCGCAGTCGCGTTCGTCTCATCCATCAGCAGCGCCGCCGGAGCGCCCGGGGAGCCCTATCTGCTGGCAGCGGGCGTTGATGCGACCTCTGAGGCGTTCGTCATGGTGCTGGATGGAGAGCTGAACGCCGTGCATCAGCCATTCAAGCTGGGGCTGGACGCGGAGCACACGGCCAAGGCCAGGGCAGTGGTGAGCACGCCCGATGGAAGCATCGTGTTCGCCGGCACCTTCACGAAATCTGTGGATCTAAAGAACGGTCAGCGGCTCGAGAGCCACGGGGGTCAGGACATCTTCATCGCGGCGCTGGGGCCCGATCTCTCTGTCAGGCGGGTTCGCCAGCTCGGCGGGGCAGGGGACGATGACGTCGGGGATTTAGCGGTGGCTCCGGATGGAAGTTTGGTCCTGGTCGGCACCTTGGCAGGCGCTGAATCGATACCGATTGACGCATGGCTGCTCTCGGCGAAGGGGGCTGAGGATGCTGTGGTGATCAAATTTGCGCCATCGGATCTGGGAGAGATCCTGTGGGCGAGCCGCTTCGGCGGACCCTCCCAGGAACGCTTCCTCAAGGCCGTCGTTCGCGCGGACGGGCGCGTCCTGGTTGGAGGCACCTACCGAGACGAGTGGCAGATTGGCGGCACGTCGCTTCGAGCGAGCGGGTCCGGTGACAGCTTCGTCGTCGAACTCGCGCCTTAGCGCTACTTCCTCAGAACAGACCTTCGAGGGCTCCCGGTAGCCGGTTCATCGCACGAACCTGGTTCTCCGCCGGCGGTGCGGAAGGCGCTGCACAGCCCGACCCAGACGGCGGCAACCAGGCTCATCCTTGCCATCACCCGGCCCTCGGGGGACATGTCGCCAAGGGTGATCTCGCCAGGAGATACCGAGGCCGACAAGGACATCGCGCTGTCCGGACGTGTCCGGACCACGTCTCGATCTGCCGACCCGATCCCTGCTGCGCGCGGTAGGAACCGTCGTGGACCGGGCCGGTCCCTCGCACGTCTGCTCGCCTGACCATCATTGGTCGATCGGCGCCGACGCGGCACGGTGCTTGCTGAAACCCTCGGCGCACAGCGCCGCAAAGGGGTGCACCGACCTCATTAAGAGCATGCCCCACCTTCGAACCGTACACCACAAGACACACACACTCAGCACGAAGCCAGGCCGGCGACGCGGCGGGCCGGGCGCTGTCATCAAATAATGGTCAAAGGAGCAGACGAGATGTTTTTCTTTGTCAAGAGATCACGCCTCTTCGGTATAGCGATGAGCTTCACTGTCCTCTTTGGTCTCTCGGGTTGCGTGGTCGACCGGGAACCCAGTGATGCGGCAGAGCTTGCGGGCGTCGAGCAGATCGACGACGCCGAGCAGGCACTGACCACGTGTCCATACAAGAGCTATCTGTGCGGCAACGACGGCATCAACGGGGATCGCGACACGCTCTATTACTGCAGCGGCCAAGGCGCGACGCCCAGCTCTCCGCAGCGCTGCCAGTACGGATGCACCATCGTGCCAGGGGCGAACGACAAGTGCAATCCGCCTCCCGCGGGGACCACGCTGACCATATGTCCATACAGGAGCTATCTGTGCGGCAACGACGGCATCAACGGGGATCGCGACACGCTCTATTACTGCAGCGGCCAAGGCGCGACGCCCAGCTCTCCGCAGCGCTGCCAGTACGGATGCACCATCGTGCCCGGGGCGAACGATAGATGCGACCCGCCCCCCGCGTCGGGGACCACGCTGCGCGCTTCGCAGGGGGTGTTGGACGTCATGGATCGAGGAAATTACTCCGGCGCTCTCCTCCTGTGGGACGACGCAGGTGCCCTCAAGGGCGGCAATCAGCTGCCGCTCAAGCCGACTCCAGTGGCGAACAGCACCGCGGTGAAGCACACGCGCGTCACCGGATCGAGCGGCGTGGGCTGGTGCACGGATTTCGTGCGCGCCGCAGCCGGAAGTTCGGCATCGACGACCAGATGGCAAAAGGGGCCACGCGTCGTGGAGAATAGCGTGCCCAAGGGTACCGTCGTCGCCACGTTCAGCGATGGTACACACTACTCCGGCCACACCGGTGTGCTGGCTTCTGCGTCGAGCCCCGGTGCGACCAGCATCGTGCTGTACGACCAGAACTTTTCGAGCCCGTACGACTATCTGATGCGCAAGCACTCGCTTTCGAGGACGGACAGCGGCAGCGTGAGCGACGCGGCTGCGTACTACGTCGTGGTCGTCGCGCCCTGAGGAGGCGACGACGGCGCTCCCGCGCGCTCTGGCGGCGCGCGGGCCACGAACCGCGCCACGACAGGCCCGTGCGGCCGTGGCGCGGTTCGGCGCCTTCCCTGGAGACACGGCGGTCGGGGGCGACGCCTCTGTTGACTGACGCTCACGATGGTCGCTGCTCGATCGAGCAAGCTGGTTGCTGGCCATCGCGAGGGTGAGTGGAGCTCGGTCACGCCGCTCATGGCGCCCCGTGGCCAGGGTGAACGCTCCCGGTCACGGCCGCGATGGTCGGCCCATCCCGTGGCCGAGGCTGCCGGAGTGCTCAGGCTCGTCAAGGGTGCCCGCGCCGGGACGCGGCGGCTACGCCGCCCTTCACTCGGCCTCCGCGCTCCGGCAACCGCCTCGTGCGGGCGATGGGCGGACGAAGCCTCCGACGGGGGCTCCGGGCACCGGATGGTCATCAACCAGCGCGACTGAGAGAGGGCCCAGGGCCATCATTTAGCCAGTTCGGTAACACGCCTTATGCGCATCTCCGGGCTCGGACGAGCTCACGTCCCGGCGAGGACACCGATCCCTCGGTCGGGCCGCCCGCAATCGATCACCAGATCGACCCTGGCGGTGCTCTGCCTCACTTGCCGCTGTAGAAGGCGATCCCGTGGGGGACGAGGCGGCCAGCGGTGCTGATGCGCGGCCCCCCATCGACGATGAGGTAGGTGCTATAGGAGCCGTCAAGCATCACCTTCTGCTGGGCACCGAACGCGCTGATGGTCGTCGACGCCTGCCACGTCGTCGCGCTGGAACTCGAGAACACGAGGATCGTCTCCGCGTTGCCGTCGCGGTCGTCGTCCCTGACGCCGACGAACGTGCGGCCGGTCAGGTCGCCCGGCCGGAAGTCGGCGTCCACATGAACGGCGCCGACCACGTCGGGGGAGACGGTGAACGAGTCCCGGTTGTAGTCGCCGATCCAGCCTCGGCTGCGCGCGTTGTTGAACGCGAACAACATCACGCGGTGGGGCTCGGGGCTCGGGCCGCCGGGGGCCGCATAGCCATACGAGATCAGGTTGCCGCCAGCCTTCAAGCCGAACGCGAGCCCAGTCGGCTGGTTGAAGGTCCCGAAGGTCCCGCTCACGACGACCCTCGCCCTCCGCGTCGCCGTCTCCTGCGCACGAGCGGCACCCCAGAAATCTGTGAAATTCACCCTCCGGATGAGCTTGAAGTCCGGACCGTTCGCCGCCCCAGCCACGAGCGGACCCGTGAGGTTGAGCGCGGTTGCATTGTTCATGTCGACGATGGTGACGTACTCGTTTTTACCGTCCTTCTTGTAGACGCGAACACCTCGGTTGGGAGCAGCCAGGCCGACCGGGGTCCAGCCGGCCGGGATCGTGATGGCCGCAGCGGGCGCGTCGCCCACGATCTCGCTCTCTTCGATCGCTTCGCCGCCGGGAGCCTCTCCGCTGCACGCCGCCAGGGCCGCCGCGCACGCGGTCACGAACATCGCGATCCAGCTCGTCGCGTCACCTCGCGTCGGACCGAGCATGAGACGATGGTTTGCCATGAAGACGACCTCCTGTTCGCTCGCCGCCTGGCGAGCATCACCGGCGTTCCTGTCGGCAAGCCGCAGGCCATCCTGATCGAGGCGTTGAACGGTCCCGCGAACGGGCGTCGCTCATCCGCGAGTCCGCGTCGTTTCGCATCAAGGAAGCGGCGCGCGCGCCGGGGAGCCCAGCCCGTCAAGGCGCTCCTCCGGCGCTGCCGGAGCATCCGGATTCATCAGGTCCGGACCTTGTCCGGACCTGACGAGCGCGACGGTGCGCCTCGTGAGCCGACCGCCGCGAGGCGGCGCATCACAAGGGCCGAATCACTCCCTGGGCCAGTCCGGCGCCACCAGGTCCATCGGCCCGTCGCGCCAGGACGCATAGGCCGCCTCGCCGGCCCTGTTGTACCGTCCGAGCGTCCGCTCGAAGTACTCGCCCCAGTGCGGCCTCCGGCCGTCGGCGTCGGTGAACCCGTACTCCCTCGCGAGATCCCACGAGCTGAACACGCGGCCGGACTTCGTCGCGACGCGTGGATCGGCGGCGAGCGCCGCGACGGCGCGGCCCACGTAGAACGGCGTCTCCGATTCGATGAAGTGCGGGTCCTTCTCGGCGGCGTCTCGCCAGTTCGCCTCCGTGACGCCGAAGTGGTCGAGCATGGCCTCCGAGCGCAGGAAGCCGGGAGTCACCGCGAGCGCCGTCATGGCGGGGTGGCGGCGCAGCTCCCAGGCCATGGCGAAGGCCAGGCGGATGACCGACATCTTCGCGAGGTCGTAGAAGAGGTTGCCGCGGTAGCCGAAGTGGTCGCCGTCGGTGATCTCGACGATGAGGCCGCGATCGCGCTCGAGCATGAGCGGCACCGCGTGGCGGCTCGTGATGATGTGCGAGGTGACGGCCCGCTCGAGCAGGAGCTTCCCGCCGGGCAGGGAGAGCTTCCAGAACGGCTGGCCGAACTCGGTGAGCTCGTCGCCGCCCCACACGTCGTTGACGAGGATGTCGAGCCTCCCGTGCTCCTGCCGGATCCGGGCGCAGAGCGCCTCGACCTGCTCCTCGACGGTGTGGTCGACCTGCGCGGCGACGCCGCGCCCTCCCGCCGCGCCCACGAGCTCGGCGGTCTCCTCGATCGTCTCGGGGCGCTGGCCCGTGGCGGGCCGGCCGCGGACGCTGCGCCCTGTGCAATAGACCGTGGCGCCGGCCTCGCCGAGCGAGCATGCGATGGCGCGCCCCGCGCCGCGCGTGGCTCCGGCGACGAGGGCGACCTGTCCTTCGAGCGGTCTCATACGGTGTCTCCTCCTTGACGACCGGCGTTGTCGGGGACGCGCGCGGGCTCCTGCGACGCGCGCGCCCCTGCGTTCCGTCCTGCTCCGGTCGTCCTGCGACGCTACGGGGGAATTCCTGACGTCTCCTGTCATGAATTGCGCGTAGCCTCTCGGGCGGCTCATTTCGGGGCCGGGAGCCACGGACGGTCATGCGCGCGGATCGGCTGCTCAGCTTGATGTTGCTCTTGCAGCGGGCGAAGAGCCGTCAGCTGACGGCCGAGGACCTGGCGCGCCGCCTGGAGGTCTCGGCGCGGACGATCTACCGGGACCTCGACGCGCTGTCGTCCGCGGGCGTGCCCGTGTATGCGCAGCGCGGCCCGAGCGGCGGGATCTCGCTGGCGGAGGGGTGGCAGACGAGCCTGACCGGGCTGACGCAGCCCGAGGTGCAGGCGCTCGCGGCGGTCGCCGCGCCCGGGGCGCTGGCCGACATCGGGCTCTCGGCGGCGCTGGAGAGCGGGCTGATCAAGCTGTCGGCGGCGCTGCCGGCCGTGCACCGGTCGCTGGCCGAGCACGCGCGGCAGCGGCTCCACGTGGACGCGTCGGGGTGGTTCCAGGGCAGGGAGGTGGTGCCGCACCTCGACGTCCTGCGGGAGGGGGTCTGGCAGGATCGCAAGGTGTGGCTCGCGTACAGGGACTTCGACGGCGAAGCGAGCGAGCGGGTGGTGGAGCCGTATGGGCTCGTCATCAAGGCCGACCGCTGGTACCTCGTCGCCGGCGCCGAGCGGGGGCCGAGCATCTTCCGTGGAGCGCGGGTGGCGGGCGCGCGGCTCCTCGAAGCGACGTTTGCGCGGCCGGAGGGGTTCGATCTGGCGGCGTGCTGGAAGGCCTTGAGCCGGCGGTTCGCGGAGCAGAGGGCGAGCTACGTTGTGACGTTGCGCGTGACCGGGGAGGGGGAAGCGGCGCTCCGGCGGGTCCGCCCCGGCGGCGAGCACGAGCGGTGGGGGCGGGGAACGTGCGGGCGCGAGGGGACGAGCGTCGTGACGGTCGACTTCGAGCGGGAGTCGATCGCGGTCTCGCAGATCGTCGGGCTGGGCAGGGGCGTCGAGGTGATCGAGCCGGCGGCGCTGCGGGCGCGGCTCCGGGAGATCGCGAAGGATCTACGAGCGGTTTACGGGGCGCGCGGCGCGGCGGCGCCTCAGCGCAGGGGCAGGAAGAGGTGAGCCGGCACCGGAGGGATCGCGAACGTGTCCAGGCTCATTCCACGTCAGGACACGAATACCCGATCTCCCAGTCCTGCACCTGGACTCCGCCGGCGCCGTCGCTCGTCGGATTCAGCGTCACCTGGAGCTCGAGGTAATCCGCTTGCGCTCCCGGCAGCGCGCCGAGATCGACGGCGCACGGCGGCGTCGAGGTGTCGTCGCACACCTGGGTATCGGCCGGCGTCGCGTGGGCGGTCGCGGCGAGCGTCACGGCCGCTGCGCCGAGATCGGCGGTGTCGTCGGCCGATCGCACGAAGAACTCGACGCTCGAGTCGCCGGGCGTGGTCGTGCTGTACGTGAGGTATTCCCACCGGGCCTTGGTCCCCGGCGGGCAGACGCCGTGGTAGCGCTCCCAGCTCATGGTGATGGGCGAGAGGGTCTCGGCAGCGCACGGGACGGTCGCCCGGATCTTCCCGCCCGGGTTCTCGCGGGCGATGGAGCAGGTCTCCGGGCAGAGCCTGGCAGTCGTGTGCGTCGCGTCGGTGAAGTACCAGCCCGTGCCGCAGCTGCCGGGCCCGGCCTGGGGCGTGAGCGTCGTCTCCACGCCGGCGGCGTTCTCGTAGGTGACGGATACCGAGGCGGGATCCGAAGCGCCCGCGCTGGGGACCGCGACGTCGCAGGACCGCGCCTCTCCGCGGATCGAGACGAGCGCATCGAGGACGCTACCTTCCAGCGTCGAGCCAGCGCTGAGGTTGTACGCCCGCCCTCCGCCCTGGTCCGCGATGAGGTTGATGAGCTCCGCGTTCGAGTTGCCGAAGCCCACCGCGTGCACGCGAACGCCGTGGTTCACGAAGGCGTTTCGCGCCAGGTTTCCGATCGCGTTGGGGACGGTGTTGCAGCTCGACGGGACGCCGTCGGTGAGGAAAACGACTGCGACCTCCTCCTCGGGATGGGCGTCCTTGTAGTTGTTCGCCCAGGTCGTGGCGCCGTCCAGCGCCGGGTACATCGGCGTTTCGCCGTTGGGCGTCGGGAAGTTGATGAAGGCCTGCATCAGCTTGATCTCTTGCTGGTCCCCCATCGCCGCAGACGCCGCGGTCAACCTGTCGGCCGCGGCGCCGTTGAACGGGACGAGCGGCAGCGCGCAGCCGCCGCCGCCGGCGGGCGGACAGGAAGGGGTGTCGCTGCACGGGCCCGGGTTGTCGTGCGGCCAGAACCGGAACGCGACGCCGAGCCCCGCCGACGCCGGATCCTGGAAGAAGGACTTGAGCGCGTTCGTGGCCGGAATCCATCGATCCGCGCTCACGTCCACCCCCGACAGCGTCTGCCGCATCGAGGTGGATCGATCGAGCGCCACGAACAGGGTGACCGGCCTGAACGGCGAGGTGCTGGCCGTGGCGGTGCAGGCGGGCGACCCGCACTCGCCCGATTGATAGACGCTCCCGTTGTTGCCGCACTGGCACTCGGCGATCTGCCCCGCGCCCGGCGGATTCACGATGAACTCCATGCCGTCGGTGACGCCGGTGCAGCCCGCCACGCTGATGCACTCGCCCGGCTCGATCGGCTCCGTCGTCGTGCAGGCGAGGGTGCCACCGGTCGGGCTGCACGCGTCGAGGATCCGGCTCGGTGCCGAGGAGGGGAGCTGGCCCGCGCCCGCTGGATAGCGGTGGATGGCGATGCCCGCGGGCGCCTGGGTGTTGCCGCGGTTGCAGACGGGGATCGTCCCGCCGCAAGGGACGCCGACGGTGAGATCCACGCCGCTGCAGGCCGGGTTCGTCTCGCCGGGCAGGTAGGGATCGCAGGTGCCTCGCGGCTCGCCTGGTTCTGCGCTGCAGCTCGTGCCGCACAGGGAGTCGGCCAGGCCCACGCACGCCGCGTCCCAGGCCGGGGCCGCGTCGTCGCACGTCTTGGGGGCGCACTCCGTTTCGACATAACCCGCGCAGGTCGCGCTCCACGTCCCGGTGCACCTGCCGCCTGACAGCACGGTTCCCGGGGGACATACGCCGCTGGGCGCTGTGCAGCGGCCTGGGAAGACGCAGGTGCTGCCCGTGCCGATGATCGCAGTGCACTGCGCGGTGTTCGTGCACGTGATCTCGCAGCAGCGCGGATGGTTCGCTCAGATGTTCGCGATGCACGCATCGCCGCAGGTCGTGGTCATGTTGGTCGCCGGGCCAGGCACCGCCACGCAGGCGTCGTGCGCGCAGTCGCCCGGCACGGCCGTCTGCGTGCAGCAGCTCGGCCGAGCGTCGCAGACCTTCGTCACGCAGCCGCTGCACGTCGACAGCAGCGAGTCGCCCGTCGCGCACGGATCGTGGGCGCACGCGCCCTGCGCGGGGTTGTCGCAGTGCTGGTCGAACTGGCAGTCCTCGCCGGTCGTGCACGGCTCGTTCGTGCCCTGCCGCGCGACGGACTCCGGCAGCTCGTCGAGGTCACCGACCGACCAGCCGTAGGTCGCGCCGGTGCCCTCGAGGTCGACGGGGCTCCCGCCCGGCGGCCCCTCGAACGACTCGCCGCCGCAGGGCGCGCACGGGCCCCCGCAATCGACGCCGTTCTCGCTGCCGTTCTGGATCCCGTCGTCGCACGTGACGTAGCAGACGTCGAGCTTCGGCCGGCTCGCGATCTCCGGCCGCTCGCTGCTCTTGAACTCGCTCCTCACGACCGGGTCTTCCTCGATGAGGACGCCGTGGTTCTCGGCCTCGCCGCTCACCCACGCGCGCGCGAGCGCGGTGAGGTCGGAGGAGCGGACGCCGGCCGCACCGCCGCCGGTGAACGACGCGACGATCGCCGGATCGAAGGACTCTCCGAAGCTCCCCCAGGTCGCGGTGGACTCCGCCCAGGCGCTCGTGACGCGGTGGACGCGGACCGTGCTGGTGTCCGCCTTGTAGATCTGCGAGAGCGACAGGTTCGCCGACACGATCTCGGCGTTCGATGGGACGCCGGAGAGGTCGAACCGGAGCAAGCTGCGCCGGATCCCGCCGCTCGCGCTCGTCCCCGAGCTGAGCGCCACGTTCGCGCCGTCGTTCCACGTCGGCGCGTTCTGCCAGAGCACGACGTCGGCCACGCCCGCTGGTCCAGCGCCGCGCTGGACGGTGATGCACACCTGTCCTTCGGTCGATAGTGCCTGCGCGGCGCGCGCCGCGCCCTCGTCTCCCGCGCCGCCGGGATCGGCGCCGCAAGAGGCCGCGAGGGCGCTCGCCACGCCGGCGCAAGGCATTGAGGATCTTCATTTTATCTCTCATGCAAAGGTTCTCCCTGACAGACGTTGTCGTTGACCGCGCAAAGCTCCGCCGCGCGCAAGGCCGGGGTCGTGTGGCCCGACGGCCACGAGCGCTGGGGGCGAGGCGATGTGCGGTGTGAATCGCTACGAAAGCCTAAGGTAGATATTCATCTAGGGTCTTCCTCTTACTCATTCATGTCAAGACGTGAAGATCGAGATCGAGTGCATAGTCCGCAACAACTGCATCACAAGCGCATTGCCCGCAAAGTTTGCGAATTGAACTGTTTGCACGGTCTGCATCGACTGCGTCGCATCTGCGTCGCTTGCAACATTTTGCGAAGCTGTCATCGAGGCAGCGGCCGATGAGCCGCGTGCGAGTCTGACCGGCCGATCAATGGCCGAACGATGGCCGACCGGACGGTCGGTTATCCTTTGATCAGGCAGGTTTACGGCTTGAGCGCCCGCCAGCATCCGCATGGAGTCTGGAGGGCAACACGCAAAGATACGATCTGTGGGGGTCGCTGCCGCTCGGTGCGCGAGAAGGCAGGTCGCAGCGAGCGCTTCGACCACAGGCCAGGGCGGTTCGTTCGGCGTCGATTCCAGGGGCTCAGGTCGGGCAGAGCCGCACGACCCGCGAGAGCGGCGCGAGCCGTGGGAATCCTGCGAACCGCGCGAACCGTGCTAACTGCGCGCGACAAGCGCGCGGGCGCGACGATGGCCTTGACTTCCAGGAGGCCCCATCGTCGCAGGTGATCATCACCCACGTGCGCGGCGCGTCGGCTTCCCAGCGCCCCGCCTCGATGTCGTCGAGGGAGCGCTTCATCTCGTGCTCCGTCACGCGAGGGTCGAGATAGAGCAGCAGCGGGAAGACGACGGGGAGCTCCGGCTTGAGCTCGGGGATCCAGCGGTTCTCCGGCTGAAGCTGGTTGAGCACGCGGTAGACGAGCTGCGAGCCGACGGGCAGCTCGACCGGACGGCCCGTGGCGACGGCCTGGCGGAGCGCGTCGCGGTGCACGGCGTTGTGCGGGTCCCAGCGGTCGCCATGGACGATCCACACGCGAGCCCGCGTCGTTGCCGACCACATGGCCCCACACGGGCCAGCGGTCCCAGGGATCTAGAGGAAGTCGAAGACGTCACCGGCGAGGACGATCTCCGTGGGCGGTTCGCCGGGCGCACCGAGGTGGTCGAGGAGGCCGGCGAGCGCTCGATCGTCTCGAAAGGTGGCAAGGGGGCCCGGTGGGGCCGAGGTGCAGATCCGAGAGGACGACGACAGTGCGGCGGAGCATGGCGAGTCGAATGCTATAGGTGACACGGTCAGCTAGGGCACCGGACAGAGGGAGCCGTTCGGTCGAGGTCGGGATTCCCGCAGGTCGAGGCGGCGCTCCCAGCGGGGGCTCCCTGAGGGGTGACTCTATGACCCCTCGACCAGATCTCGCAGCTGAGCTAGCTCCTGATCCACCCATTCTCTCTGCTCGTCGAACGCCGCCTCGGAACACCCCGGCGGCCGCTGGATGGTGAAGAGGAGCAGGCTCCCGGGGCCGTGTCGCACGATGCGCATGGGCATCCGCAGCTCTCCGCTGCCCGGATCCACGCAGTGCCAGACGACGCCCGCGGACGGGTCTGCCTCGTAGCGGAAGCGCACGTTTCCCTGGGGGGAGCTCACGATCCAGCGCTCCCCCTCCTGTCGCAATCCCTGGCAGAAGCGCGTGCCCCAGCGCGGCAGGAGGCGGATGTCCGCGGCCAGACGGAACGCCGTGTCCAGGGGAGCGCGCGTCAGGGCGAGGGCCGTATATCGCGTGTCACCGGGCTCGTGTCCCGGAAAGTAGCTCACCTCCAGGCGCTCCAGAAGCGCGCGCATGCGCGGAAACAAGGCGGCTCCGTGAGACGAGCCGCAGTGGGCGGCCAGCGCCTCGCCGTCTTGATAGCGGTCCAGGACCACATAGCGCCCGGGCGCGCCGTCCCTGAACAGGTCGTAGCTGAGCGTGCCCGGCTCATGAGCCCGGACTGCAGCCGCGTGGGTCCTGAAGATCGCCTCGAACTCCGCCTCGGAACCCGCCTTGGCCTGCGCGCGCTTGATACCACCGATCATGAGTCCTCCTTTCGACCTCGCGGAAGTTACGCGCCGGCGGGGCGGCCGACTTGGAGGATCTTGCGATCGGTCGGCGGCTGTCCTCGGAGGCGCCGGACGGTCGACGGGCTGCACCTGATCTCCCGGCGAAACCCATCGGTGAAATGGCTGCCTCCAAAACCCCAAGGAGATCTCGACGCGGAGAGTGTCGACAGCCTCCGTGGAGAAAAAAAACAACCCGGCGCGTGTCGATACCCTCCGGCGGACCGCTCACTCCGGGAAGAACGTCTCGATCGTCAGCGCCGGCGTCCCGTCCGCGTGGACCCCGCCGAGCACCGCGAGCGTCCCGTTCGGCGCGGGCACCACGGCCGCGCCGCGCCGCGGCTCCCGCAGCGGCAGCTCCTCGACCTGCGCCGCCGCGACGTCGACGATGAAGCTCCGCGTGAGCCCGTCCTCGCCCGCCTCGGAGCCCAGCGCGAGGACGCGCCCGCCGGGCAGCGCGAACGCGGCAACACCACCGACGGCCGCGGGCAGCGCGGCGCCCTCGACCTCCACGGCCGCGCAGGTCACGGCGCACCCCGGCGCGAGCCGCCGGGTCGGCGCCGCGGCGCCGCCCTGGACCCCGCCGACGAGCGCGATCTCCCCGGGACCGGTCACCGCGGCGCCCGCCCCCTCGGAGGCGTCCGGCGGAAACGGCCTCGGCGAGAACTCGGTCGCGCCGTCGCCGAGCACCTCCAGCCCCGCGCCGTCCGCGCTCCCGCCCGCGACGACCAGGCCCAGACCTTCCACCCACACGGCCGCGGCGCCGGCCCGCGCATGGCGGAGCTTCGCCACCGAGAGCGCCCCGTCCGCGCCGACGACGAGCACCTTGTCCGAAGGCGCGCCCGGCGCCCCCGCGGCCGCGCCCGCGCGCGTCGCGCCGACCACGAACGAGCGCCCATCCGAGGCCTCGACCGTCCGGCCGCCCGCCACCTCCGCGAACGAGCCGAGCCCCTCGGGCAGCGACGCCTCGGCGCTCTGCCCCGACGCGATGTCAGTCCAGCTCGCGCCCTCGTCGTCCAGCGTGAGCAGCAGGTCTCCCCGCACCACGAGCGACCGCGCCGCCCGCGGGAGCGCGCCGCTGGTGGCGCTCCCGCCCCACGCCGCGAGGTCGTACGCGTCGAGCCGCGCCGGGTCGACGGTGCCCGCTGCGGCGCCCGCGGCCGTGGCCCCGCCGGTGAGGATCAGGTAGCGCTCCGCGAGCGCCGCCCCGGGCGCGCCGACGCGCGACGCCGCGAGCTCGCCCGGCGGCCGCGCCCACCGGCCGGTCCGCTGGGCGAAGAGCGGCAGCACGTTGCCCGTCACCGCGGCGAGGTAGATGCCCGCCGCGGAGCGCCCCCGCACCACGGTCGCGCCGCCCGCGTCGAGGCCGCGCACCTCGAAGGTGTAAGCCCGCTCCGCCGGGATCTCGCCGAAATCGAGCTCGCCGCCCGGCGCGGCCGCCGCCGACACGGTGACGTCTCCCTCGGCCGTCGTCGCGGTCACCTCGACCCGGGCGACGGGCGGGTCGTCCTGGAACGCGGTCGCCTCGTGCCCCGGCACGACCTCGACCGTGAGCGTCCACGGCTCTCCAGCGCAGCCGAGGAGCGACAGGGCGAGCGCGGGGAGGACACGGCCCAGGAGCGGGATCTTCATGAGGGCCGAGTCATAGCGCCTCGAGCGCGCGAAAGCCCAGCGGTTGCGTGTCGCCGCGCGGGTCCGCGGGCAGAGCGAGATGGATTGGCCAGGTTCGTCGACCTCGACCTTCAGTCACATCGGTACTTCCACATGCAGAAGCCCTGTTCGTCCTGGAGGCCAGGCCCGTGGAACATGCGCCAGCACTCCATGCCGCTCGGGCACGTGGTGCTCTCGTCGCAGGGCAACTCGCAGACCGAGTTGCACACCGGCGTGGCGGTGCCGCTCGGCGGCCGCGGGCAGTCCTCCGCCGTTTCGCACGCGTAGTTGCATTGCGCCGCCACATCGCACCACGTCGATCCATCGTCTTGTCGCTCGGCGACGTAGGCCACCCTGCACATGCGCTCTTCACCGCTCGGTTCGGGATCCGGACAGACGTGAGGGAGGGCGAAGTTGCCCTCGTCCCCGGAGGAAACGCAGGCTGCCCACGGCCCTTCGGTGGCCCCCTCGACGGTGGTCGCCAGGCGGATTTCCACGATCGGATCGACATGACGGTCGCCGCACGCCGCCTGTGCGGGCGCGAAGGCCGCCGACAAGCCCAGAGCCCAGAGCCTCGTAGCCGTGATCTTCATTGGGTCCTCCGCGCCGCGCGCCGACGCGCCCGGCGTCAAAGATGGTCTGCGCTGAGGTCACGGAAGCTGCCCGTTTCGGCTCACGGCAACACGACCTCCACGCCGAGAGACGCGCCGAGGAACGGGCGACCCCACGCGTCCGTCGCGCGGCCTGCGGCGTCGATCACGACGCGCGGCGCCGCGATCCCGGCGAGCAGGTGCTCGCTGATCCGCAGGTGTGGAGTCGGCGCGAACGAGAGCCCAGCGCGCAGGTACGGCGCGACCGCGTACGCGTCCTCCGACCTGCCGGCGTACCGGGGCGAGCGGCCTTCGCCCTCGACGTGCAGCCAGGCGGCGGCGAGCCCTGCGCCGGCCGACGGCAGCCACGCGGCGCCGGTGGGGCCGAGCGGGACGCGCACCCCCAGGGCGGCGAGCGCGATGCGCGTGTGTCGCGTGCCCTCTTTGCCCTCACGGCGCGCGCTGGCGAGCGGGATCTGCACGAAGGTGGAGAGCCCCAGACGAGACCAGATCATCGCGTACCCCGACACGTCCAGCATCGGGGTGGCGGGCACGCCGCCTGGGCTCCACAGGACCGCCGGCGCCGCACCGACGCCGAACGTCATCGGTGCCCTTCGGGTCGCGCCTGGCCTCGCGGCCGGGGGAGGGGGCGCGCGGGAGGCGGCGTCGGCTCGCGGGCGCGCGGCGGCGACGGGCGCGGGCCTGGCCGGCGGTGGCTCTTGCATGTCGACGACGGCGCGAGCCTCCGGATCGGCGCCGACCTCGCCCTGCGACGGACGGGGCGAGCGCACATCCAGGAGGCTCGCGCGCAGGAGCTCCACCGCGCGAACCGCGACCGTGGCTGGATCGTCGGCCATCACCGCGCTCTGGACCGATGGGCCGGTCGCACCATGGGCGATCGAGACCTCGACGCCACCTGGCACCTCCGTCACCCGGATCTCCGCCGACGCTCCGACCTCGCGCGCGCTCGTCTCGATCGGCCCCTGGGAGGGCGGCTCGGCGCCGCCCCTCACGACCACCACGGTGAATCCGAGCGTGGCGAGCTCGGCATAGACGCGCGCCATGATGGGGTCCGACCGGCGATCGGCGATCAGGACGACCTTCGTGCGTGGAGGCTCCGGCGGCGCCGCGCGCGCTTCGGGTGCGATGAGGAGGCAGAGCCCGAGCGCCCAGGCTCCGCCGTGCGCCGCGCGAGCCGGCCTTCGAGACGGCATTCACTCCCCCTCGAGGAGATCCCTGGCGTGCGCGGCGTGGGGCCCCGCCGGATACCGCGCCAGGTAGCGGCGCGCGGCCTCGCGGGCCTCGCTGGCCGGCCCCATCGACTCCCGGCATTCGATGACCCTCCCGAGCGCTTCCTGCGCAAAGGCGCCGCCCGGTTGCTCTTCGAGGTACACGAGGAACCAGCGCTCGGCCTCGGCGTACGATCGCCGCTGGTCGAACGCCATCCGGCCGAGGTGGAAGGCGGCCTTGGCCGCCTCGCCCGAGCCCGCGAACCGGCTCCGCGCCGTGGTGAGCGCCGCCGCGGCGCGCTCCGGCTTCCCGGAGAAGCGCGCGACGTCCGCGAGCGCCAGCAGATCCGCCGCGCTCGCGCGGGCGACGAGCCCGTCGAAGCCCTCGGCCTCGGCCGCCGTCATGGCCTCCTGGTACCTGTCGCTGGCCACGAGATCGCGCCAGGTCGGCCGGCGGGGGGCGGCGTCCGCGGCCTTCGCGACCATCGCGCGTTCGCCGGCGCCGGTCGCCGCGGGGGCCGGCTCGGAGGCCGGCTGATCGACGCGCGTGGCGGACGGCGGAGGTGGAGCGGCGGCGCGCAGCTCCCCGCGCGTGAGCTCGAAGCGCTGCTCTTTGCAGAAGACCTCGAGCGTCTCTCCCGCAGCGACGGCGCGCCGCCCGCCCACGAGCGGCCCCGACACGGCGACCGATCCTTCCCGCAGCACCAGCTTGAGCCGCTCGCTCGCCGGGGACCAGCTCAGCTCGAAGCGCGTGCCGGTGACCAGCACGTCGAACGGGCCGACGTCGAAGTTCCAGGCGCTCGTCGCGGTGTGGGTCACCGTCGCCGTGAGCCGGCCGCCTTCCAGCAGCACGCGCGCGCCATCTGCGCCGGCCGCCACCACCCGCACCCGGGCGTTCGCGTCCAGCGCCAGGGACGTGCCGTCCGAGAAGGCGACCGCCAGAGGAGCCTCCGCGCTGGCGGCGATCCACGCCCCGACCTGACCTTGCGCCGAGCCGACCGCGAACGAGAGCGATCGCGAGGACGGGAGCAGCACGAGGAGCAGCGCCGCACAGACCCCCGCCAGCGCCACGAGGGCCGCGGGCGCGATCCACCGAGGACGCGGGGGGCCGAGGCGCGCAGCCCCGGGACGGGGGGATCCGCCGGCCGCGATCTCCAGGAACCGTCGGCGCGCACCGTCGAGATCCTGCGCCGCGAGCTCGTCATCCTGGGCCCGGCGGAGCTCATGAAGACGATCGAGCGAGGGGCGATCGCTCATGACGCGCCTCCCTTCAGCCACGCCTCGAGGGCGGGTTGGTCCCGCGCCGCCTCGAGGAAGTTGGCCTCGGCGCGGGCCAGCCTTCGCTTGATGGTCGCGAGCGAGACGCCGCACGCGCCGGCGACCTCCTGGAGATCCATGCCCTCGATGCGCCGCAGCGCGAACGCGATGCGCTCGTCGGCCGGGAGCCGCTCCAGCGCGCGGTAGGTCGCGCGCAGCGCCTCGCGGGCCTCACCTTCGTACGGGGGCTCCACGAGGGGGGGGAGCTCGTCGGGGGCGAAGAACAGGAGCCATTTCCTGCGCGCGCGCCGCTGGATGCAGGTCCGCGCCGTGAACACGGCGACCGAGGTGATCCACGCCTTCAGCGCCGCCGGATCGCGCAGGGTGTCGAGGGAGGACAGCGCGCGGACGAAGGCGTCGTGATGCGCGTCGGAGAGGTCGCGGCTGCCGCCGAGCAGCCGGCCGAGGACGCGGAGCACGTGCCCGGAGAAGCGCTCGTGGAAGGCGGAGAGCGCGGCAGGATGCCTCGCGCGGAGGCCCTCCACGAGCGCCTCGTCGCTCGCATAGGCGACCACGCCCAGCCTTCGCGGGGGGGCGAGCGCGCCGGCGCGCATCACCATGATCGTGGGGCTCCGCTGGGAATGACCGAACGCCTCCTGCCGCCTCGTGACCCGATCGGCCCCCTTGAGTCACGGCAGGGCCGCGAGACGGCTCACCGCGGACGAAGCCCGCGGGGATCGTCTGGCCTGCGCGCGCCCGGCGCCAGCCGAGAACTTTCACCGCGCGCGCCGCGCATGCGAGGCTGCCCGGCCCCGCCGAAGCGCGCTCACCCGAGAGCGCTCGTTCCGCGACCGGATTTCTCCGGAAGATGTAGGATAAAGTAGCACACGAAAGTTGTGGGTCGCCGGCCGGGCAGGGTAGACGGGGCGAGGAGGACGCATGAGGCGCAGCAAGGGCGAGAGCATGGACACCGGGGCGGTGCGGAACCTCGAGGAGATCCAGGAAGAGGATCCCGGGGCTCGCCCGTCGCGCGCGGGCGCGCTGGTGCTGGCCTCGCTCGGCGGGGCGTGCATCGTCTTCGCGGCGGTGGCGCTCCTGCGCGCCCCGCAGCGCGAGCGGCCGGTCACCGCCGATCCGCTCGGCGATCTGGTCGCGCGCGCCCACCCGGCCGGCGTGAAGCCGGCCCCGCGCCCTGCCACGATCGGGGAGGACGTGACCTTCCCCGCGGTCCTCTCGGACGCGGAGCACCCGACGACCGCGCTCGAGGCCGTGCGTGATCCGCGGGCGGCCAAGGCGGCCACCTCCGCCGAGGCGCCCGCCGCGGAGCCCGTCCCGCCGCCTGCCGCGGACCGGCTGCCCGTGGTCCCGCTGCCGGCGCAGCACGTGCTCGGCCGTCCCGGAGGCGAGGTCGCCCCGAACGACACGCTCACCGCGATGGCCCGCCACGTGTCGCGCGAGGAGGGGCCGGAGATCGAGCGGGGAGGGCCTGGCAACTACCAGCTCCAGGTGAGCTCGTTCAAGGACCCCACCGACGCCGAGAATTTCGCGGCGGCCCTGCGCCGGCGCGGGCACAAGGCGTACGTCGAGCCGGCGTACGTCAAGGGCCGCGGCCTGTGGCACCGGGTGCGCGTGGGCCCCTTCAAGTACAAGCGCTCGGCCGTGATCTACCGGCAGGAGTTCGAGGCCAAGGAGCGCCTCGTGACGTTCATCGTCGACCCGCCCAAGACCACGGTCAAAGTGGCCGACAGCTCCGGCGACGACGCGTAGATCAGCAGCTCTGGAGAGCCCTCCTCCACCGGCGCGCCGCCCCCGCTTACCGGCGCGCCGCGCCGCCCCCGCTTACCGGCGCGCCGCCCCCGGGAGCGCCGCGGCCGGCGTGAGCGCGCAGGACAGGACCCCCTTGGCCCCGGCGAGCTGCCCGGCGAGCTCGGACAGCTCCTGCCCGCGGCCCTTCAGCACCATCACCTGGAGCAGCCGGGCCGCGTCGAGGCGGACCAGCAGGCTGGAGACCAGAGATCCCGCGCGCCGCTCCTCCAGCTCGGAGATCCGCAGCACGAGCTCCCGCACCTCGGGCTCGTAGACGAGCGTCAGCGTGGCCGCCACCTCCGCCCCCTCGTCCAGCGCGGCGCGCGTCAGGTCCGCGCGGACCAGATCGCGCAGCGCCTCCGAGCGGTTCTCGTAGCCCTGCGCGGTGATGCGCCGATCGAACTCGGCCAGCAGCGCGCGATCCATCGCCACGCCGAAGCGGACCAGGTCGCTCATCGCTCGTCCCCGTTCAGCTCTTGCGCCGCTCGAGGTGCCGCCTCGCGGCGTCCTTCACCGGCGACGTCACGTTCTTGCTCTTCGCGATGCCCCGGAGATCGGACTCGCGCAGGTGCTGGACCAGCCGCGTCGCGACGAGCACCGGCGTCCTCGGGTTCTCGACGAGGTTCCGCTTCACCGTGTAGCTCTTCAGCCACTCGGGCGTCGTCGAGATGATCCGCAGCACCTCGTCCGAGATGTTCCGGTTGCGGCTGATGAGGACGACCTCCTCCTCCTGCATCTGCGGGCTGCGCACGGCGGCGCTGGCCACGAGGCGGTTCGAGTCGCGCACGAGCAGCATGCGCTCCTCGCGCGAGCCGAGCATCGCCCGCCGGATCCGCTGCGACATGGTCATGTCGGCGAGCCGCTTGTAGAGCGGGACGTACTGCTCCTTGATCGCCTCCTTGCCCTCCTCGTCCTCGACGTGGGTGTCGACCGGCTCGTCCGCGGCGAGCGCCTCCGCGAGCGCCTGCGTCTCGCTGAACAGCACGTCGTCCGGCGTGGGCTCGGGCGACGGCTCCGCGATGAGCTCGTCCTTGATCGCGACGCTGACCTCGCGCCACGCCGGGATGCCCGTGAGCTCGACCCCGTTGCGGGACGCGAGATCGACGAGGCGGTCGGCGGTCGACATCCGCGTGTTCTTGTTGAGGTAGAGCTTCTCGATGACGCGCGGGTTCTTGAGCAGCCGCTCCTCGTTGACGGCGATGAGCTCCGTCACCGCCTCGCCCCCGGTCCGCGCGAGCTCCTCGAGCGTCTCCGCGGCGACGCCCGGCATCGCGAGGAGCCTCTCGACGACCGGGAGGCGGTCCGCGTACGCGCGGGCCAGCCGATCGATGACTGGCGGCTGCAGATCCGCGCCGAGCGCCCCCTGGAGCAGCGGCTCGGGGAGCGCCGCCAGCGTCTTCTCCGCGGCCTCGCGGGCCGGCTCCTCCTCGCGCGACGCGAGCAGCACGAGCACCGTCACGACGTCGCCCGGCTTGAGCCCGGGGGCGATGCCGCGCGCCGCCATCTCCCTGAGCTTCTGCGGCGCGCCCGGCTGCGCCAGCTTCTGCGCGGGCGCCGAGAGGGCGCCGACGTCGATCGGCGCGATCATCGAGGCGCCCTCGCCAGCGCGGCCCCGTGCCAAAAGAACGAGCGCTTCGGCTGCCGAACGGCGGAGCTCGGGATCCCGGAGGACGCGGGTGACTCGGGTGGCGCGGATGACTCGGGTGACGCCAGCGGCTCGAGCAGAGCAAGCAGAGCAAGCAGAGCAAGCGGAGCAACGGGCATACGGTCCTCCCGGCGGGCATTGCTGCCCTGCGATCTGCGGATTATCCTGAGGCCGCTGTGTGCCTGAAAGGCGCGGCGATCGTCAACGGAGAACGAACGGCGCGGGCCCTGCGCGCCGTCTGCCGGAATGAAGCCCGAGGTCCCGGGGGGCAGGGGACCGGCAGATCCGTCACACCCAGCACACCGAAGAGGAGCGCGACATGGGGATTTTCGATTTCGTGAAGAGCGGCGTCCGCGAGATGATGATCGCGCGCCCGGACGCGGCGAAGCATCTCATCGTTTACAAGCACCCGGACCAGAACATCCCCTTCTGGTCGCAGCTGACGGTCGACAGCGATGAGTGTGCCCTCTTCTTCAAGGACGGCAGGTACATGGGTTACCTGCCCACAGGGCGCCACACCCTCCAGACCCAGAACATCCCGTTCCTGAACAACCTCGTCAACAAGTTCACGGGCGGGGACGTCTTCATCGCCGAGATCTTCTTCGTCAAGACGCAGCCGGTCCGCGGCGTGCCGTTCGGCGGGCCGCTGGAGTCGATGGAGGACCCCGTCCTCTACGAGTTCGTGACGCCGCGCATCTTCGGCGAGTTCTCGCTGGTCGTGGTCGATCCGGTGCGGTTCGTCGTCGGGTACCACGGGCAGTGCGGCGGCAGCGGCGACAACGACGTCGTCCTGAGCTGGATCAAGGGCAAGTTCTTCATGAGCGTGAAGACCGTGATCGGCCAGGTCTGCGCGCAGCAGCAGAAGAGCCTGCTCAACCTCGGCGGCATGAGCATGGAGCTCGGCGCCCGCATCGTGCAATCCGCGCCGAACCTCGAGGAGATCGGCTGCAAGATCCTCGAGATCGGCAACTTCAACATCAACTTCGCGGCCGAGGACCAGAAGCTCCTCCGCGAGGCGAACAAGGCGCGCGGCGAGGCGCGCCGCGGCATCGGAGTCGCGCAGGACACCGCCCGCGCGAAGCAGTTCGAGCTCGATCAGCGGTTCCAGCAGGACGCGCGGTACGTGCAGCAGCTGGCGGGCAACTGGCAGAACTACGCCGCCGGCCAGGCGATGATGGGCGCCGGCCAGGGCATGGCGCAGGGCGGCGACGGCAGCGGCGTCGCGGGGCTGGGCGCCCAGGTGGCGATCGGCGCCGGCCTGGCGCAGGCGATGAACCCCGCGCTCGCGGCGCAGGGCCAGCCTCAGTTCGTGCCGCCGCACATGCAGCAGCCGGGGGCGCCGCAGGGCTACCCGGGGGCGCCGCAGGGCTACCCGGGGGCGCCGCAGGGTTACCCGGGGGCGCCGCAGGCTGCCCCCGCCGCAGCGCCGTCGATCGAGCAGCGCCTGGAGCGCCTCGGGGAGCTCAAGAGCAAGGGCCTCATCACCGACGAGGAGTTCCAGGCCCGCAAGGCGAAGATTCTGGAAGAGATCTGAGTCCTTACCAGGCGGCGCAGGCCGCCGCGCGCGGCGACCCGCGGGGGGGCGCTCCACCGCGGTCGCCAAACTGGCGCCATCTGATCCGAACCACCGAGCGCGCTTTCGGCTAGACTCGATGGGGTGCCAGTGACGCTCCGCATGGCCGGGGATGCTCAGCCCGAGATGACCGCCGGCGAGTCCGAGGCTGCCGAGCTGTTCCATCGGGAAGACATCCCGCGGCTGCACGGAGACGAATCATTTGCTCAGCCTCCGGCGCGCAGCGATGTGCCGCCAGCGCGGAGCGATGCGCCGTTAGCGCGGAGCGATGCGCCGCCAGCGCGCAGCGATGTGCCGCTGGCGCGCAGCGATGTGCCGCCGGCGCGTAGCGACGCGCCGCTGCGCAGCGACGCGCCGCCGCGCAGCGAGTTGCCGTTCCGCAGCGACGTGCCGCCGCGCGCAGATACACTGCCAGCGCACGTCGGCGCGCGCCCGGCGCTCCCGCCGCTGCCGGCGCTCCCGCCGCTGCCGGCGCGCTTCGACGGGCCGGCGCGCCGGGGGAAGGCGAAGCAGACCCCGCGCGCGCGGCGCTGCCCGACCTGCAAGCAGACCTTCTCCGGCGACTCCCGCTTCTGCCCGTTCGACGGCGATCCGCTCGCCGACGCGCCCGACTGGAATCCGTCGGCCGATCCGATGCTCGGGCGCACCATCGACGGCCGCTACGAGGTGCAGGCGGTCGTGGGTGAAGGGGGGATGGGGACGGTGTACGAGGTGCGCCACAAGTCGCTCGGCCGCCTCTTCGCCCTGAAGGTGCTCCGGCGCGATATCGCGCAGGACGCCGAGCTCGTCGCCCGCTTCATCCAGGAGGCCAAGGCGGCCGCGGCGATCGGCCACCCCAACATCGTCGCGGTGAGCGACTTCGGCGCGATCGAGGTCGAGACGGGGCAGGCGGAGCTGCCGTTCTTCGTCATGGAGTTCCTCTCCGGGACCTCCCTCGCGTCGCTGCTGCGCACCGAGAAGACGCTGCCGGCCGACAGGGTCGGGCAGATCATGCTCCAGTGCGCCGCCGCGCTCGGGGCCGCGCACTCCGCGGGCGTCATCCACCGCGACCTGAAGCCCGACAACGTGTACCTCGTCCGCAACGGCGATCAGGAGTTCGTCAAGCTGCTCGATTTCGGCGTCGCGAAGGTGACCGGCGGCAAGCGGCTCACCCGCATCGGCATGGTGTTCGGGACGCCGCACTACATGAGCCCGGAGCAGGCGGAGGGGAAGCGCATCGACGCCCGCGCCGACATCTATGCGCTCGGCGTCCTCATGTACGAGTGCTTCGCGGGGCGCGTCCCCTTCGAGGCGGACACGTACATGGGCGTGCTGACCAAGCACATGTACATGTCGCCCGAGCCGCTCGAGCAGGTGATGCCCGACGCCACCGCGCTCGGCGCGTTCGGCCCGATCGTCATGCGCTGCCTCGCGAAGAACCCCGAGGAGCGCTTCTCCTCGATGGCGGACCTCGTCGAGGCCATCGAGCTCGCCCTCGATCCTCCGGGCCGCGTGACCTCCGTCGCGCCCCCGGGCGAGCTGCCTCGCCACGAGTCGATACGGCCGCGCGCGACCGAGTCGATGCGGCCGCGCGCGACCGAGTCGATGCGGCCGCGCGCGACCGAGGAGATGGTCGCCCCGGGCCATGCGCCTGCGGAGCCTTCCGAGCCGCTCTCGATGGCCGCGCGCGTGGCGATCGCGCTCGCGGCGGTCCTCGTGCCCATCGTCATCGCCCTCGGCGTCCGCGCCTTGCGCGCGCCGGCGCCCGAGGAGCCGCCCGAGGCCGCCGCCGCCGACGCTCCCGGCGGCGCCCTCCCGGCGGAGACGGCGCCCGCCAAGGCGATCGACGAGCCGCCCGCCGCGCCCGCCGTCGCGGCCGCGACGGCGGCGCCCGCGCCGACCGCGCAGGAGCCGCCCCGCACCCAGGGCACAGCCGCCCCTATCCCGGCGAAGCCGACCGCGGCGACGGCCCGTCCGTCGGCGACCGCGGCGCCCACGGCCTCCATGGTAAGGCCGCAAGCCACCGGCGATATCGTCGATCCCTGGAAGCGCTGATCGCCCGATCGGCGCGCGACGAAACCTGGCCTTCCCAGCCGTCCTGTGTGCACGATGGACGACGTCGATCGCCGGGCCCGCGGCCGCGGGACAAGCGATCGACGGCAGCGGCGACGCTCAGGGCGGAGCGCTTGACAGCGTCCGTTCGGGCTCGCCATCCTTCGCGAGGCGGAAACCTCTAGTGGCCAAGCAACAGCTCCTCCTGGTCGACGCGGATCCGCGCAGCGTTCGGGTCCTCGAGGTCAGCCTGAAAAAGGCCGGTTACAGCGTGACCACCGCGAAGGACGGAGCGGACGCTCTCGCGAAGCTCGAGGTCTCCACGCCGGACCTCGTCCTCAGCGACACGCGCCTCCCCAACGTGGACGGATATGCCCTCGTCCGCAAGATGAAGGAGCACGCCGACTGGGCCTCGATCCCGGTCGTCTTCCTCACGAGCCAGCGGTCCATCGAGGACAAGATCCGCGGGCTGGAGCTCGGCGTCGAGGACTACCTGACCAAGCCGATCTTCGTGCGCGAGCTCATCGCGCGCGTGACGCTGCTCCTCGCGCGGCGGACGCGCGAGGGGATCACGACGCGCCACTTCTCGACGACGGGGCGGACCAGGTTCTCCGGGTCGATCCTCGACATGAACGTCGTGGATCTGCTGCAGACGTTCGAGGTGAGCCGGAAGAGCGGGATCGTCCACCTGTCGCACGCGGACAACGAGGCGCAGGTCTACTTCCGCGAGGGCAAGGTCGTCGACGCGACGCTCGGCCGGCTCTGCGGCGAGGAGGCCGTCTACCGCGCGCTCCTGTGGAACGAGGGGACGTTCGAGGTCGAGTTCTGCAAGGTCGACAACCCCGACGGGATCGAGACGTCGACGCAGGGCCTCCTCATGGAGGGCATGCGCCGCGTCGACGAGTGGGGCCGCCTGCTCGAGGCGCTGCCGTCGCTCGCGACCGTCTTCGAGGTCGACAGCGAGGAGCTGCTGGAGCGGCTGAACGAGATCCCGGACGAGCTGAACGGGATCCTGCGCCTGTTCGACGGCAAGCGCACGCTGATGCAGGTGGTCGACGCGTCCCCGTTCGAGGATCTCTCGACGCTCTCGACCATCTCGAAGCTCTACTTCGAGGGGCTGCTGGTGCCCGCCGCCGCGCTCCCGCCCGACGACGTGGTGCCGAGCGAGCCGGAGGCGGCGTTCCATGACGAGTTCTCGCCGCTCTCGTCGCCGTCGAGCGCGCGGCGCTCCAACTACCCCGAGGGGAGCCCGGGGAACGCCGGCTCCGACGACCTCGAGGACGCCGCCGTGGTCCCGGCGCCGCTCTCGAACCGGGTCTCTCCGGCGGTGCTCCCGCGCTCCCGGCCCGGTCACGAGCTGCACGCGCCGGCGGGGGACCCCGACGCGGAGTCCCCCGGGCGCCCCGTGACGACCCGCAGCGCGGTGCACGGGCCAGGGGCGGTCGGCCGAGCGGCCAACACGAGCGCCGCCGTGGCGCGATCCGCGCTGGAGGGGGCGCGCGCGCCGTCGGAGCCGCCGCGGAGCGCCGTGTCGGCCGCGACGGCGCGCTCCGGCGCGGCGGGTGGCCGCGCGCCGTCGGAGCCGCCGCGGAGCACCGTGTCGGCCGCGGCGCGCGCCGGCGCGACAGGGGGCCGCGCGCCGTCGGAGCCGCCGCGGAACGCCGCAGCGCGCCCTGTCGCGGCGGGCGGCCGCGCGCCGTCGGAGCCGCCGCGGAACGCCGCGGCGCGCCCTGTCGCGGCGGGCGGCCGCGCGCCGTCGGAGCCGCCGCGGAACGCCGCATCGCCTGCCGAGGCCGCCCGGGTTACGCGGCCGCGCGCCGAGGTCGATCTCGACAAGGACACCACGCTCGCGAGCAGCGATGAGGCCCCGCTCACGCGACCGCTCGTGACGCCGCGCAGCTTCGCGCAGAAGCAGCGCTCCACGAGGAGCGACAGGCCCGTGGCCGCGGTCGCTCCCGCCGAGCAGCGCGTTCGCTCCACGCCTCCGGAGGCGCCCGCAGCGGCGCTGCCCGAGCCCGCGGCGCCGCCTGCGCCCGCAGCGGCGCTGCCCGAGCCCGCGGCGCCGCCCGCGCCTGCGGCGGCGCCGCCTGCGCTTGCGGCGGCAGCGGGCGTCGCGTCGCCCGCTGGCGAGGAGCGCACCCCGGCGGCGTCGACGAGCCCCACGCTGCGCCCCCGCCCGCCGAGCGACGCGCCGCCGCCCGTCGCCGTCCCGCGCGCGGCGGAGCGTGCGCAGGCGCCCCAGCCCGTCGAAGCGAGGGCCGAAGAGGCGCGCCCGATCGAGGCCTCCCCGCCGCCGCTGCCGGTGCCGGACGCCGCCCCGGCGGCGAGCCCCGCGGCGGCGCCGGACGACGCGCCTCCTGGCGACCCCGGGCCGATCAGCGAGAGCGAGCGCTTCTTCCTCGGCGGCGGGGTGGACGCGCCGGAGGGAATGGCGGCGCGGGAGCATCCCTCGGCCGAGGACGCCGACACGACCGCCGGCGCGGTCGAGGCCACGCTCTTCGGGCCCCGCCACGAGGAGCGCCGGGCCCGCATCGCGCGGATCGTCGCCGGCCTGGTCACGGCGCTCGCGCTCGGGGCCGCCGGCGTATGGCTGGTCGGCCAGACGGGGCGCCCCGTGCCAGCGGCGCCGGTCCATGCGCCCTTGCCGGAGGAGGGGCCGGCGGGACAGCACTCCGCGGCGGTGCCCGCAGCGGCTCTGGCCGCGTCGGAGCCGGAAGGAGAGCCGGCGGCCGCTGCCGCGGAGGGGCTCGCCGCGGCGACCCCCGCCGACGCCCCGGCGGGCCAGCCGGCCGCGCCGGCCTCGGCGAGCGCGCGGGCGAAGCCTGCCGCGGCGAGCCCCGCGCCGGCCGGAGCGCCTTCCGAGCGCGCTTCGCACGCGCCGACCACCCACGCGGCGCCGCCGAGCGCGGCGGCGACCGCGGGCCAGGCCGCCGCGCCGACGCGGGAGCCGGAGCCCTCGGCTGCCCCGCCCGCGTCCGCGCCTGCCGCGTCCGCGCCCGCCGCGCCCGCCGCGTCCGCGCCGGGCGAGGAGGGCGGGCCCCTCTCGACGCGCGTGATGCGCGCCCTGGAGTCGGGGCAGACCGGCAAGGCGGTGCAGCTCGCGCAGCAGCTCACGGCCGCTTCCCCGGGGAGCGCCGCGGCGTGGCACCTGCGCGGCGCCGCGGAGCAGGCGGCCGGGCGCGGCGGGCGGGCCTCGTTCCGCAAGTGCGCCGAGCTCTCCTCGCCCGAGTCCTCGCTCGGCGCCGAGTGCCGCGCGCTCGCCGGCATGCCGTGAGCGTGCGGCCCGCGCTCAGCGCGACCGCGACCTGAGCCGGGGATCGAGGGCCAGGGCCGCCACATCGAGCGCCACGGTGGCGAGCACGATGGCGGCCGCGGAGAAGAGCACCGTCCCGACGATGAGCGGGCCGTCCCGGTTCTGGAGCGCCTCGACCGCCATGCTCCCGACGCCGGGCCAGCGGAAGAGCTTCTCCGTGACGATCGCGCCGCCCGCCAGCGCCCCGAGGTCGAGCGCGGCGAGCGTGGCGAGCGGCAAGAGCGCGTTGCGCAGCGCATGGACGACGAGCGCGCGCAGGCGAGAGGCGCCCTTGGCGCGCGCGGTGCGGATGAAGTCCTGGCGGAGCAGCGTCCGGAGCTCCTCGCGGACGATGCGCGCGTAGAGGGCGCTGCCGAACACGCCGAGCGTCAGCGCCGGCAGGACGAGGGAGCGCAGGTGATCCGCCGCTGTGGCGCCGTACCCGTCGTACGGCAAGAGCCGGAGCTTGTAGGCGAGCACGTACTGGAGCGCCGGGCCGATCACGAAGGTCGGCGCGCTCGCGCCGAGCAGGGTGGCGCCCAGCGCCGCGTCCTCCCAGGCCGTCCCGCGGCGGACCGCCGCGACGATCCCGAGCGAGAGGCCGAGCAGGAGCTGCACGAGCAGGGCGGCCAGCGCGAGCTCGACGGAGCGCGGCACCTTCGCCTCGAGCAGATCCACGACCGGCTTGCGGTAATGGAAGCTGTAGCCGAGGTCGACGTGCAGGCCGAGCGGCCCCGCCGCGCAGCTGCGGTGCTCCGGATCGGCGCGCGCGCCCGCGCGGGCGGCAGGGGCGCTGTCGTCGCCGCCCCCCGCGGGGCCGCGGTGGACGAGCCGCCGGACGAACCGCGCGAACTGCACGGGGACCGGGCGATCCAGCCCGTGGATGGCCCGCGCGCGCTCGAGGTCCGCCGCCGAGGCCTGCGGTCCGACGAGCATCCGCGCGGCGTCTCCCGGGAGGAGGTACGCTATCCCGAACGAGACGGCGGTGACCCCCGCGATGACGATCGCGGCCCAGCCGAGGCGCCGGAGCAGGCGCGCGAGCGCGGAGCCCACCGCGGAGGCGCGGCCCGATCGGGGCGTGGAGGCACGGCGCGCGCGCGGGGTGCTCATCGGGGGAGGGCCGCGCGCGCGAGCAGCGCGCGGAGCGGCGTCGCGGTTCGTGGCGCGGCCGCGCGCGGCCCGCCGCCGGCCCCGGGCCGCGCGGACGGGTCGAGCCAGACCTCGTGCAAGCGCGACGTGAGCGCGGCGGCGCCCTCGTGGCCGCGCACGTAGGGGTGCCAGAGCTCGAGCTGCCGCGCCGTGTACGTGGGCACCCACGGCGCGCGATCGCGGACGATGCGCTCGGCGCGGTCGTACAGCGCGAGGCGCCGCGCGCGATCCTGCTCGGCGTGGGCGGCGTCGAGCGTGCGATCGAGCTCCTCGTCGCTGAAGAAGGCGTAGTTCTGCGAGCCCTCGTCGCGGATGGCGCGCGTGGAGAGCGTCGGCTCGAAGACGCTCGCCGGGTCGGGGAAATCGGCCTGCCACCCGACCCAGCCCATGGGGACGGCGCGGCGCCGCGAGGCCTCGGCGAGGTACGTCGCCCAGCTGACGAGCCGCAGGCGGACGCGGAGGCCGATCCTGGCGAGCTGCTGCTGGACGATCTCGCCGATCGCCTGCTCCAGCGTGTCCGGGACCGCGATGTAGTCGATGACGCCCGGGTAGCCGCCCCTGCCGGTCGCCGGGTCGTACGGGTAGCCGGCCGCGGCCATCTGCGCGAGCGCGCGCGGGAGGTCGTGCTGCCGCATCGGCGCGTCGCGCGGGGGGCCCGGGATCGACGGCGGCAGCACCCGGTCGAGCGCGAGCAGATCGGGGCGCACCTTCTCGAGCACGGTTGGGTCGAGGGCGAACGCGACGGCGCGCCGGACGGCGAGCTGGTCGAACGGCGCGAGCTCGGTGTTGAGGAAGACGGCGTTGGTCCTGTCCCGCGTCACCCAGCGCCTGCGCCCCTCCCACCCGGGCGCGGCGCGGTAGGCCGCCGCGTCGATCGCGGTGAGATCGCGCAGGACGTCGAGCTCGCCCTCCTCGAACTTGTAGCGCTGGGTCGTCGCGCGCACGCCGGTCTGCCACGCGATGGCGTCGAGGTACGGCAGGCCCGGGCGGAAGTACCCCTCGTGGCGGGCGAGCCCGATGCCGCCGTCCTGGTCCCACCGCGCGACGCGGAACGGGCCGGCGCCGCACGGCGGCGGCGGGCTCGCCGCGTCGACCGCGGCCCCGGACGAGGGGCACACCGGCGCCATGAACGCGAGCGTCATGAGGGGCAGGAACGTCGCGTCCGGCGCGCGCAGATCGATCGCGACGGTGTGATCGCCGAGCACCCGCACGCCGGCGAGGTGCGGCGCCGCGCCCGCGTGGTACTCGGCGAAGCCCTCGATCATGTCGTACTGGCTCGCGCCCGGGCTCGGCGTCCTCGGGTGGAGCGTCCGCTCGATCGAGCGCTTCACGTCGGCGGCGCGGAGCTCCGCGCCGTCGTGGAACCGCACGCCCTCGCGCAGCGTGAAGACGTACGTCCGCCCGCCGCGCTCCACCTCGATCGCGCGCGCGAGATCGGGCGTGATGCGGCCGGCCTGGTCCCACGTGACGAGGCGGGCGAAGACGAGCTCCGCGACGGTGCTCGAGAGCTCGTCGTAGGCGATCGCCGGATCGAGCGCGCGCGCGTTGACCGTTGTCGCGAGGCGCAGCGTCCCGCCGCGCACGGGCGCGCCGGGCGCCGGCTCGCCGCCGAGTGGCGCGCGGACGCCGCCCGCCGAGCCGCCCGAGAGCAGGAGCAGCGCCGTGGCCGCGACGAGCAGATCGACCGGCAGGCGACGGCCGCGCGGGAGCGCCGCGCCGGCCGGATCGAGCGCGTCGCGGAGCCCCTCGCTCGCGCGGTGGAAGCCGAGCACGGCGAGCACGATGGCGAAGCCCGGCGCGGCCACAAGGAGCGGCCTTACCCCGAGGTACGGCTCGGCCTCGTGCAGCATGCGGCCCCAGGTCGCGGTCGGCGGCTGCGCGCCGACGCCGAGGTAGCCGAGGGCGGCCTCCGCGAGGATCATCTGCCCGGCGCTGATGGTCGCGAGCGCGAGCAGCGTCCCGCCCACGTTCGGCAGGACGTGCCGCCGGACGATGTGCAGCGGCCCCGCGCCGAGCGCGCGCGCCGAGGCCACGAAATCGCGCTGCGCGAGCTCTGCGGTCTTGGCCCGGACGACCCGCGCCGCCCCGGTCCACCCCGTGAGGCCGAGCACGAGCAGGATCGTCCCCACGTCCGCGCGCCCCACGGCGACGCCGATCGCGGTCACGAACAGGAGGTACGGCAGGGCGAGGATCACGTCGACGAGCCGCATGAGCGCGCCGTCGAGCGCGTCCGCCCGCGTGCCGGCGGCCATGCCGGCCGTGACGCCGACGAGCGCGCCGAGCCCCGTGGCGAGGGCCGTGGACGAGAGCGCGACGGCGAGCGAGAGCCGCGCGCCGTGCGCGAGGCGCGCGAGCAGGTCGCGGAAGAGCGGGTCCGTCCCGAGCCAGTGGGCGGCCGACGGCCCGGGCGGCGCGCCGGAGGCGTCGCGGGCCAGGGTGAAGTCGCTCGCGTTCGGGTCGTGGGCGATGACGGCCGGCCCCACCGCGGCGAACAGCGAGAGCAGCGCGACGATCCCGAGGCCGAGCAGCGCCGAGCGGTCCCCGAGGAACCGCCGCGCCGCGTCCTCGCCGAGGACGGCGCGCCCCGCGCGCCCGGCCGCTCGCGCCGCGCCGCGCGAGAGCCGAGCCCAGCGCGCCGCCGCCGTCACCGCTTCCCTTCGAGGAACTGCGTCACGAGCGCGACGAACTCCCCCGGCCGCTCCTCGTGGGGCGAGTGCCCGGCGTCCATGATCTCGAGCATCGCGCCGGAGATCTCGCGGGCGAGCCGCTGCGCGCTCGCCGCCGGGAAGATGCGGTCGTCGCGCCCCCACACGACGAGGGTCGGCGCCGTGATCCGGGTGAGGCGCGCGACGACGGGGCGCGCGTCGAGCACCGCGCGCAGCACCGCGTGCGCGCTCTCGCGCGCCGAGGGGGCGTTGAAGAGATCGTAGTGCCGGTCGACGCGCGACAGCGGCACGGCCGCGTCCGCCCGGAACACGTCGTCGCGGAAGTACGACCGGAACGAGCCGCGGCCGTGGAGCTGCTTGAAGACGATGCCTCCCACGACCGGCAGGAGCGGGAGCTTCATCTTGAAGCTCATCGGGAACGGGTAACAGAGCGCGTCCTCCAACACGAGCCGCTGCACGAGCTCCGGGTGGTTGGCGGCGAGCGTGATCGCGACGGCGGCGCCCATCGCGTGGCCGACGAGGTGCGCGCGGCCGACGCCGAAGGCGGCGATGAGGTCGGCCACGGCCTCGGCGAACGTCTCGATGCCGTAAGCGTACCGCGCCGGGCTCGGCTTCTCGCTCTCGCCGAAGCCCGGCAGGTCCGGGGCGATGACGTGGAACCGCTGGGCCAGCGTGTCGATCACGTCATCGAACTCCAGGTGGCTGACGAGGAAGCTGTGGATCAGCAGCAGCGCCGGGCCGTTGCCCGCCCCGGCGACCAGGACCCGCATCCTGACACCCCGGGCGGTGACATCCCTGATGACGCGTTCGACGGGTCGGGGGGCGGCGGGAGAGGCCGAGCCCCGACCCTCGCTGGCGACGGCTTTGGCCATGGTGGCGGCGAGACTATCAGCCCTTTTGTCTGAAAGGACCGATGTGTGTCAGGGTACGGGGCATGCCGCTGCACGAGCCCCGCAGGGTGTCGGGCGCCCCCCTGCTCGCACCCATCGCACCGAGCGTCGCCTTTTTCCCACCCCGGCCCCCGACCCGCGTCATGCCGGGCGGGCCGACGCGTCGTCCCGACGGACGAAAAATGTCCGAGGTCTGTCAAGAACCCCGGCAAAGCACCGCGTCTCGCGACAGCCACACAATAATCGTAGTCGCGTCAATTGACTGTATTCCATTCAGTGGAATAGAGTCGCCCGCGTCGGTTGGGTAGGGCCTCCGGCAATCGATGGGAGGACCGGTGCAGAGGATCCCTGAGGAGGTGCTTGATCGCATCGAGCGGGAGCACGCCCAGGGGATCACATCGAGCGATATCCTCGAGCTGTTCGCGGCTCATGGCATCAAGTTCAGCGAGGCGACGCTCCGGAAGTATGTGCAGCTCGGCTTGCTCCCGCGCAGCGTGCGGGTGGGGCGCAAGGGCAAGCACCAGGGCTCGCAGGGGATGTATCCGGCCACGGTAGTCCGCCAGGTTCAGCGCATCAAAGAGATGATGGCCCAGGACTACACCATCGAAGAGATCCAGCGTGAATTCCTGTTCGTGAGAGGTGATATCGAGGAGCTCGAGCGCACGATGGCCAAGGTCTTCAATGCGCTCAGGGATGCCGCCAAGGACAGGCGGAGCGAGACGAGCGGCAGGGCGATAGCCCAGGACCTCGCGAGCGCAGAGTCGCTCGCGCGGGAGCTCGTCGCCAAGCTGGCGTTGATAGAAGAGCGCTTGATGGCGCAAGCGCGGCTCACGAAACAGGCGGCTTCCTCTTGAGGGGCCGAGTCGCGGGGCTTTCGTCGTCGTGAAGTAGATGGGGCCGCGGGCGCGGCCCCGCCTGGGTTTGATGCGATCGACGGGACGGGCATCGGCTCGTTTCGTCGCAATTTTTTAGGGACGGCATCCGGCTTTACGTCGGGCTTAAGGAGCGGATCCCTCTGCGCTCGAGCTGGGACTCGGACGTACGGGGAGAGACGCGCGCGCTTGAGAGCGGAGACGCTACCAAACGGAGGCAGCGCATGGCGACGGTGTCTGACAGCGAGCTCGAGATCTTCGGCCTGGACGGTGCGGATGCGGCGGAGGGCGATCGCGGCCCAGCGGGCTCGACGGAGCCCGTCGTGGAGGGCGCGCTCGCGCTCCAGGCCGACCCCGCGGAGTCGGGGAACGCCATCACGCGCGAGCAGCGCAGGTCGCGGCGGAAGCGCGAGATCCGGGCGCGGACGATCAGCGTCAAGCGCATGACCAAGCGCGAGCTCGAGATCGGCCGGATGCTCTACCCCGAGACCGACTACTACAAGCCGCGGGCGCGCGCCGAGTGCGTCGACGGTCCGAGGCCGTGCCCGTACGTCTCGTGCCAGCACCACCTCTATCTCGACGTCTCCGCCAGGACGGGCGCCATCAAGCTGAACTTCCCCGATCTCGAGGTCTGGGACATGAACGAGACGTGCGCGCTCGACGTCGCGGATCGCGGCGGCACGACGCTCGAGGACGTCGGCGCGATCATGAACCTGACCCGCGAGCGGATCCGCCAGGTCGAGGTCAAGGCGCTCGCGAAGCTAGAGGCGCTGAAGGACATGATGGCGCTGCGCGATTACGTCGACGAGGGTCCGGTCGGCAAGCGCCGGCTCCCCGTGCTGACCCAGCCGGACGACGATGAGGACGAGGACGAGGTCGACGAGGACGAGGCCACGGGCGCGGACGGCGACGCCGACACCGACGACGAGGGCCCCGAGGCGACCCGCGCTGGGCGGGCGGCCGAGCTCGAGGACGCCGGCGACTTCGACGGCGGGGAGTGATCAGTCGGGCCGGGCCTCGACGGTCACCACCGCGTCCGCGCCGAGCGCGCCCGCCAGGAAGGCGCGCCACGCGGCCAGCGTGATCTTCGCGGCGGCCGCGCGGGAGGGGCGGCCGTTGAACAGGTGGATGAGCCGGCGCCTGGGCTCCGCGAGCGCGTCGCGCTCCCGCCGGGCGAGGTGGGCCTCGGCGCGGCCGAGATCGGCGTCGGTCACCCGCTGCGCCAGGCCGGCGAGGAGCTCCTTCACGCGGGCCGATGCCTCGGTCAGCTCGCCGGCCTCTGCCCTGATCTCGACGGCGAGCGCCGCCGCGCGTGTCCCGCCGAGGACGCGCGCGCTCGCGCGGGCCGCGAGCGGCCGCTTCGTCGGCGCCGCGCTGGCTGGAGCCGGGGACGCCGTGCTCGCCGCGGGAGAGAGCGCGGCCGCGAGCAGCCCGCCTTCGCCGTTGAGGGCGAAGGCCGTGAGCTCGGCGAGCTCGCGCGCCGTGGGAGAGGCCTCGATCGCCGCAGGGAGCCGCGCGCCGACGACGGCCTGCGACAGGGCCGCCCCGGCCGGCAGGCGGGCGTCGTGGTGACCGAGCCGTGGCACCACCGCGCCGTCCGGTGAGCCGCACCCGCGCGGGGTGAGCCGCGGCGCGAGCCAGCGCTCGGCGGCCTCCGCCGCGGCGGCCGCCTGGGAAGCGTCGGCGTTCGCGAGGACGGCGAGCCGGAGCGGGCCGGTCGCGAGCGCCTGCCAGCGGAGCTGCACCGTCTCGAGCGCGCCGCTCGCCACCCGGTCCCAGACGCCGAACGGCTCGATCCAGGACGGGTGGTCGGGCGCGATCGCGGAGGCGAAGGCCTCGAGCGCCGCGGCCCGCCCTCCGGAGAGGTGCTCCAGGTGCTGGAGCGCCGCGGCGCGCGCCAGCGTCAGCGCCTCGGGGCCCAGCGTGGTCGCCGCGACCGTGCGCGCGGCGGCGTTCGCCACGCGGCGCCCGAGCTCGGCCGGGGTCTCGCGCTCGTCGCGGAACGGCGCGTGCGCGATCACGCCGACGGCATCCGCCGTGACCCACGGCTCGATCGTGACGTCGAGCTCGCGCCGCCGGGTCTGCACGGCGGCGAGCGCGGCGAGCGCCGTCGCGCCGGCGTCGTACAGCCCTTCCTCGGCGACGCCGCACGGGCTCCCGAGCAGGACCCAGACCTCGCCTTGCCCGCGCTCGACAAGCGCCCGCCGCTCCAGGGAGGGCTGGGCTCCCGGCGCGAGCGCGCGCGAGAGCTCGGCCTCGAAGCGCCGAGCGCCGGCCTCGCCCGGCGTTGCGGGCTTCGGCGGGTCGGCGCTCGGAGGGAGGCCGAGCGCCGTCGCCCACCGCTCCGGCGGCGCGCCCGGGGCGCTCCCCGAGAGCGCCCACCACGAGGCGCGCGCGCCGGCGTCGCGAGGGTCCTGCGCGGTGAGGACCTGACGCGTGGCGACGTCGGGGTTCGGCGGCGCCGAGAGGCCGCGGCGGATCTCCTGCCGCGCCACCGCGGCCGCGAGCGCAGCCGAGGCCTCGACGGGCGGGGCCGTGGGCAGATCGGCGGCCTCGATGGTCACGCTCACGCAGCCGCCGCGCGGGCGGGCGACCCCGAGCACCTCGACGGCGCGAAACGGGGAGGGGAGCGCCGAGAGGCGCGCGCGGAGCGGGGACCCAGGCGCGCCGAGCCGCTCCGCCGCGGCGACGGCCGCCTGGGGGCTCGCGACGCGCGCGGCCACGGTCACGCGGGCGGCGCGACGTCCGAGCTGGTTCGTCGTGTACACGCCGACCGTGTCCGCCGCCGGCCAGGGGTCCGCGGGCGGGCCGCCCGCCGGCCAGGCGTCGATGCCCTCCGCCGCGCGCGCCGCCTCCTCGCAGAACGCGGCGGGGCCGACGGCGGCGATCGAGGTGTGCCCGGCGTGCAGCGCCGCGGCGCGCCACCCCTCGAGCTCCCGCGCGCCCGCGGGCGTCGCCAGATCGACCACGGGCTCGGCGCCCGCGAGGCCCAGCTGGCCGGTGCAGGCCGCGATCGGCGAGAGCTCCGGCGCGTCGAGCGGGCTCGAACGCAGCGCCTGCGTCCGCTCCGCGGCCCGGGCGACCTCCGGGCTGCCCGCCGCGATGGGCTGCGCGAACGCCGCCGACAGCGCGCGCAGGAACGGCGCGACGCGCGCCGCGTCCCTGACGAGCAGGCGCACGCGGAAGGCGCCGCGGTCGATGCGCGCGTCCACGTCGAAGCCGGCGGCGAGCAGGCGCGCCTCGACCACGCTGGCGAGCGCCGTCGTCGCGACCGAGCCGAGATCGGTCGCGACCGAGACGACGAGCGCGGGCGCGGGATCGCCGTCGCGCGAGACGAGCGCGAGCCGCGGACGGGCGTCGAGGTGGCGCACCTCGATGCGCCCGACGCTGCCCTCGGGCGTCGAGGCGAGGGCGTGCCCCGGCGCCGACGGGCCGCCGGGCGCCGCGCCTTGGCAGGCCGCGAGCAGGACGAGCGGCGAGAGGAGCGTGAGCCTCAGGGAGCGCATGCGTCGTCGGAGGGCAGCGGCGCGCCTTCCAGCTGGAAATCGGCCGGGCAACGCGGGGCGATCTTGAAGCCGTAGAAGTAGGTGAGCACGCCGGTGACGGACCGGAAGGAGGCGCCGTCCGCGAGCGGCGGCCCCTCGCGCTCGAGATCGTAGAGCTCGTTCGAGATGCGCGGGACGTCGGCGGGGCGCACGCCGGCCCCGACGTCGATCGACGCCGCGTAACGGCCGTCGCGGCTCGAGGGGTCGCCGGTGATCCTGACGCCCTCGACCCGCACGAGCATGCCGATGTACGGGCGCGCCGACGCGTAGCCCCCCAGGTCGTCGAGCGGCACGCGGATCGGGACGGCGGGGCGGTCCTCGAAGCGGAAGCTCATGGTCCCGCCGAGCTCGGGCAAGGTGCGGCAGCCGCCGAAGCGGCCGGCGGAGGGGCCGAGGAACTCGGTGAGCTCGCCGAGCACGTCGACGACGTCGCCCGGGACGAGCCGCAGATCCGGGGGGTCGAACGCGGGCTGGAAGATCGTCATCCCCGAGTAGGGGACCGGCTCGTCGGCGCTGTCTTGCACGTAGTGGTTGCCGCGCGCGCCCTCGCCGGTCTCGTCGAAGCTGTCGACGGCGACGAGGGCGGCGCCGGTGACGTGGGCGCGGCGAGCGCGCGGCACGGCGCAGCGCCGGCTCTCTTCGTCCTCCGGGTCGAGCCACGCGGCGTCGCCGACGATCTCGGCGACGCGCGCGCCGCCGCCGCGCTCGTCGGCGAGGGGGATCGCGGGGGCATCTCCGTCGCCGCCGCCGCACGCGCCGAGCAGCGGGGCGGCGGCCGCGATGAGCGGGAGCGCGGAGGAGGTGCGGGGCGGGCGGGCCATCCTCCCCGGCTCATACCACAGGGCCGACGGCCGCCGAGCCCCCTTCGGGGGAGGGAAACGTCACGCCGCGAGGCTGACGCTGGACAGCATCGCCTCCAGGCGGCTCTGGATCTTGTGGCGCTTCGAGTACACCGTCTTCACGCTGATCCCCATCCGCGCCGCGATCTGCTCCGGGGGCAGGCCCTCGGCGAAGTAGAGCGCGACGAACTCGCGGTCCTTGTTGGAGAACGCGTGGAGCACCCGCCCCACCAGCGCGGCGCGCTCGCGGCGCTCGGCCTGCTCCTGCGGCGAGGGGCGCTCGCAGGGGAGCTCGACCGCCGCGTCGTCGAGCGGGGCACAGCGCGGCGCGCGCCTCCTCGAGCGCAGATGGTCGTACGCGCAGTGGACGGCGAGCGTGCCGATCCAGGAGCCCAGCCGCGCGCCGCGGCCTGCGTCGAAGGTCCTCAGCTTGCGCATGTCGTTCGAGAGCAGCTGCACGAGCAGCGTGGCGTGGATGTCGCGGATGTCGTCCTGCGCGACCACCGCGGAGAAGCGGGCGATCACGCCGCTGATGCAGCGGTGGACGAGCCGATCGTAGCGAGCGTGGAAGGCGCGCCAGGCGCGCTCGTCCCCCGCGATCATCGCCTCCACCAGCGCACCTTCGGCGAGGTCGCCGAGGTCTTCGGAGCGTCCGTTGTCGCAGAGAAGCAAGTCGTTGGGCATGCCTGGCTCCTGTGCACCCGACGTGCCAGCGAGGACCGACGCGCGGGGGCGTCGCGCCGCTGCGCGGCGTCCTCGCCCGGCGGCGGCCGTCGTCGCGCGATCTTCCGCGGAGCGCCGGCGCCGCGCGCGATCTCCGGAGCCGCGGAGCTCGGGCGACGAGCGCGCGTCGCAGGGGTCGTCGCGGCGGCGGCGGTTCGTCGCGGACCTGCGCGTGCCCGAGGCGCTGTTAACGCGGGTTCACGCGCCCGGCGCCGATCTGGAGACCCCGCGCGCATCGGCTCGGCGCGCGGGCCTGTTTCGGGTTATGGACGGATCGTGCTCTCTGGTCGTGCCCTGGCCCTCGCGGTCCTCGCGTGGTCGCTCCTCAAGGTCGCGGTGCGCCGTCTCTTCGACGACGGCCCGAGCGGGCTCGCGCTCTTCCGCGAGAACTACGACGCCGATGGCCTGCCGCCGCTCTCGCCCGCCGAGCGCGCGGCCCTGCCCCGCTTCTCCCGCTGCATCGCGTGCGGGCGCTGCGATCTCGGCGAGGCCGAGCGCATCGCGGCCTCCAGGGGGGCTTACCGCGGCCTCATGACCGTGGTGCTCGCGTCGTCGCGGAGCATGCCGGACTTCGACGCCGCGGCGCTCGCGCTCGCGCACGTGCCGGAGGAGGTGCTCGCCCAGAAGGAGAGGATCTGCCCGACCGGCGTGCCGTTCCGCGAGCTGGCCGGGTTCGTGCGGGCCAAGGCCAGGCCCCAGGCGCCGCCGTCCGCGGACGGCGCAGGGAGCGGCGAGCCCTCGGCCCTGGCCCTTGTCGCCGCGGTGACCTCGCCCGCGGCCGACCTCGACCCCTCGTCGGCCGATCGCGCCGCGCCCGAGGCGACGTGATGACGCCCGGTGGACGCCGCGGCGTGGCGAGGACGCTCGCCTTCCTCTTCCTCTCTTTCACCCCCGCCTGCTCCGCTCACCAGCCTGCAGCGCCCCGCACGGGAGCCGACGCGCCGATCGCGCGCGGCGTCGCGCCGAGCAGCCCGCCGGCGCCCCCGCGGCACCAGGCCGAGGACGACGATCCGGACGACATCGACGGCGTCTCCACGCCGCTCGCGCCCGCGAGCGCGCGGAGCGCGGCGAAGGGGACGCCGATCCAGCACGGGCGCGCCACCTACTACGCCGACAAGTTCAACGGCCGCCGCACCGCGAGCGGCGAGCGCTACAACCCGCGCGCGCTCACGGCCGCCCACCGGACGCTGCCCTTCGGCGCCGTGGTCGACGTGGTCCGCCGGGACGGCCGCCGCGTGCGCGTGCGGATCAACGACCGCGGCCCGTTCAAGCGCGGAAGGATCATCGATCTCTCGCGCAAGGCCGCCGAGCGGATCGGGCTCATCCAGGACGGCGTCACCCAGGTGACGCTCGAGCTCATCTGGAAGCCGGCGCGGCGGCCGCGCTGACGCGCGCCGCCGCGGCTACTGGACGAGGCTGAGCCGCGGGGCCGCGGCGAAGGCCGCGAGGTGGCCGCTCTCCTCGGCCACGTAGACGTCGCACCGCTCGTCCACCCGCAGGAGATCCGGGATGAGGTCCGTCGGCACCTTGCCGAGCAGCGCGCCGTCGCGCGGCCGGACGACGTGCACCTCGCTCTGCGGCACGAACAGCGCGCCCGAGCGGAGCACCGGCTCGAGGCGCCGCGGCCTGTCGCCCTCGACGCCGCCCGCGATGACGTGCCGGTACCGGACCGCGCCGTCGTGCGCGCCGACCCCGACGATCTCGCCTGCCTCGCTGTTCACGACGACCACATCGTCCACCATGAGGCACGAGGCCGTCGCCGCGCACGCGGTCAGGTCGAAGCGCGTCGCCCCGGTGCGGCGATCGAGCCCCACGAGCCCCGTGCCGCGCCGCCCGTGGGTCACCACGCACACCGTCTCGGGCCCGAGCAGCGGCGCGCCGACCGGCGCCACGTGCTTCGGCAGATCGACCGTCCACCGCGCCTCGCCGGACCACGGGTCGAGGTGGTGCAGCCGCGCCCCGCCGCGGCCGACGAAGGCGCCGTCGCCCGCCAGCGCGAAGAGCGCGTCGTGATCGACCGCCACCGGCGACGCGAACGGGAGCCGGTCGCAGAAGCGCCACACGACCTCGCCGCTCAGCACGTCGAGCGCCGCGAGGGCGGGCTCGCCGCTGCCCACGAGGACGAGCTTGCCCGCGCGGCGGAGCCGGAAGTTCTCGCCGCGCCGCGCGGCGTAGCGCCAGCGCACCTCGCCGGAGTAGAGGTCCACGGCCGCGAGGTGGCGCGTCCCCTCGCTCACGATGAGCATCCGCGGCAGCCCGGGGGCGCTCACCACCGCGCCCGAGGCGTTCGCGCCGACGCGCGGCGAGAGCCGCGTCGACCAGGCGACCTCGCCGCTCGACAGATCGTGCAGCTGCAGCGTGCCGTCGGGCAGGAGCCGCCCGAGGCCGACCGGCGTCATCACCGAGACCGCGCGCGGCGCAGGCTTGCGCCACAGGCACTCGCCGGTGCGCCGATCGATGCACGTCAGCTCGCGCGTCGAGCCCACCACCAGCACGTCGCCGCAGAGGAAGGTGGCGCGCAGGTCGAGCGACGGGATCGCCGCGATCCACCGGGCCGTGAAGCGCAGGCGCGTCCGCCCGAACGTGTCCTCGGCGGCGGCCTGCGGGCGCGCCGCCGCCGCGAAGGCGCGGTACGTCTCCGGGGCCACGTTGATCTTCGCGTCGTTGCGCGTGAGCTCGCGGAGCCGCTCGGCGAGCTCGCGGACGCGCGCCCGGAACTCGAACAGGCGCAGGTTCGACGTCTGCCCGCGATCGCGGCGCACCAGGCTGCGCGCGAGCGCCCGCCCGAACGCGACCACCCCCTGGGCGAGCGCGGCCACGTCGACGGCCGGGAAGGTCCAGGTCTGCGCCCGCTCCTCGGCGGCCGCGAACGAGGGTACGCGGCCGGCGCCGGGCGCGCGGGGATCCGCGGAGGGGACGCGGCCCACGCGGGGCACGCCGAGCGTGAGCGACAGCGCCCCCTCGCTGTGCAGCCGGACGCCGAGGATCGCGCCGCCGACGGTCAGCCGCCGGTGGTAGGGCTGGCGCCGCGCCCACGCGTCGAGCGACTCGAGCGACAGCGACGCGAGCTGCTCGGCGAACGGAAAGACGAAGACGTCGGGCAGCTCCCGCGCCTCCTCGCCCACGAGCACGCGGATCTTGCCCCGGAAGAGGAGCGAGAAGAGGTCGGCCCGGAGCACGGCCGGCTGCGTGAGCGCCGCGCCCTGCGACGTGCGCAGGAGCGCTTCGGCCGCGATGGCGATCGGGATCTCGCCGGTCGGCTCGACGCCCACGATCGCGGGCTCTCCTCCCGCCTCGTCGGGCGAGAACGGCAGGGAGGCCGCGAGGCACCGTCGCGCGGCCGGGAGCCGCTGCTCGCCGAGCCCTCCGAGATCCGCGTCGTTGTCGGCGAAGGCGGCGTCGCGGCGCGCGCCCGGGCCCCTGCGCGAGGCGAGCCGGTCGATGGCCGCGAGGAGGCGCGCGCAGAGCGCCTCGCCGTCGAAGCGCCGCTCGTGCAGGGCGACCTCGGGCACGTCCCCGCCCTGGAAGACGGTGACGAGGAGGTCGCGGCCCACGCGCTCCAGCCCGAGCTCCCAGGGGTCGGGCTCGAGGCACAGGCGCACGACCGCGCGCGCGCGGCGTCCGGAGGCGAGCTCCGCCGCGGCCTCGGCGAGCTCGCAGAGCAGCGGCAGCGCCTCGGCCTCGGCGCGTAGCGGCAGCGCCGCTCCATCGAGCGGAGGAGACGCGTTGCGCGCCCCCTCCAGGACGAAGTCGAGCACATCGTGCAGCGACGTGCGCTCGGGCTCCGGTGAGCAACGGGTGTTGTCGGCGACAAGTGACAGTCCGGGCATCCGCCGACGGATGCTAGGCAGCGCGCGGCCCGGTCCTAAGTTTTGTGCGCGGATCGCCGCGGAGTGGACAAGCACGTGCCACCTGGCTAGACGGCGCCGGCGCCGGGCGCGCCGCGGCCGGAGGCGCGCTGCGACGCGAGGGCGCCCCGGGGACGGCGACCCGCGCCGCGCAGAATGGTTGGCAATCGAACCGGACGTGCGACACTGCGCACCCCGAGCGCCATGCCTGCCGAGAGACCGCCCCATTTCTCGATGCTCCGGTCGTTCGCGCTCGCCGACTTCGTCACGCTGGCGAACGCGGCGAGCGGCACGCTGAGCATCCTGCTTTGCCTGAACTACGTGGCGGAGCGCGAGCGCATCTATATCTGGGTGGCCTTCGGGCTCCTGCCGTTCGCGCTGGCGTGCGACGTCCTCGACGGCACGATCGCGCGCTGGCGTCGCAAGCACTCGCCGCTCGGGGCCGATCTCGACTCCCTCGCCGACGTGGTCTCGTTCGGCGTCGCGCCCGCGGTGCTCGGCTACGCGCTCGGCCTGCGCGGGCCGTGGGACGCCGCCGCCCTCGTCTACTTCGTCGCCTGCGGGATCAGCCGCCTCGCGCGGTACAACGTGACGGCGGCCGAGCTGTCGGACGAGCGGGGAAAGGTGCGCTACTACGAGGGGACGCCGATCCCCACGAGCCTGCTCATCGTGCTGCTCTTCGGGGTGCTGTTTGCCAAGGAGCGCGTGCACGAGCAGCTCTGGCTCGGGTCCATCGCGCTCGGCCCCTGGGCGTTCCACCCGCTCAGCCTGGTCTATGTCGTGAGCGGCAGCGCCATGGTCAGCGGCACGTTGAGGATACCGAAGCCGTAGCGGGGAGGGGCAGGCGCGCCACGCGCGCCGGGGGAGGGGCAGGCGCGCGCCACGCGCGCCGGGGAGGGGCAGGCCCGCGCCACGCGCGCCGGGGAGGGGCAGGCGCGCGGCGCCGCGCGAGCGTCCTGGTTCGGCGCGCCACACACCCTTGCCTCTCCCTGGGCGTCCAGGCACGCTCCGGTCATGGGTCAGCCCGCCGAGAAGCAGCCCCGGGCCACGTACGCCGATCTCGAAGCCGTCCCGTCGACCAAGGTGGCGGAGCTCGTCCGCGGCACCCTGCACGTGTTCCCCCGCCCGGCGCCGCGGCATGCGCGCGCCGCGTCCCGGCTCGGGGGGAAGCTGTCCGGCCCCTTCGACCTGGGCGAAGGCGGGCCCGGCGGCTGGACCATCCTGGTCGAGCCTGAGCTGCACCTCCCCGACCCGCGCACGCCTGGTGAGTTCGACGTGCTCGTGCCCGACCTCGCCGGCTGGCGGATCGAGCGCATGCCCGAGCTGCCCGAGACGGCCTTCTTCCCGCTCGCTCCCGACTGGATCTGCGAGGTCCTGAGCCCGTCGACCGAGGACGTCGATCGCAGGGAGAAGATGCCCCTCTATGCGCACGAAGGCGTGCTCCACGCGTGGCTCGTCGATCCAATCCGGCGCACCCTCGAGGTCTTCTCGCTCGCCGCGGGCAGGGGCTGGGAGCCCGGCCCCGTCCACCGCGGCGCGGCGCGGGTCCGGGTCGTGCCCTTCGAGGCCATCGAGATCGATCTCTCGGTGCTCTGGGCGAAGTAGCGGAGGCGAGTCCCCCGTCCGGCCGGGCCGCGCACGGTGGCCCTCGATCACGGGCACCCGGCGGCGATAGACTGTCCGGATGCGGCCCTGCAGGAGCTGTGGTGCCTCGCTGGAGGCAAGTCGTGATGGGATCGCATGCCCGCGCTGCGGCGCTGACGCCCCCGGCGTCGCGGGCGCGGCCGCGCCGCGGGGCGCGCCCGCGCCGGGGCCACCTCGGGCGACGAAGGTGCTCCTCGCCGCGGCGATGGCCGCGGTCGGGATCGGCTTCGCGGTGATGTTCTTCGCGCGCGTCGACCCGCCGCAGGAGCCCGCGCCGCGCGCGCGCCCGCTCTCCACGCAGCTCGACGCCCTCTGCTTCGTGGACGCGAACGGCGACGACGCGCCCGACCCGGTGCTGTGGCAGGACGGCAAGACCCGCGGGCGCGTGGTAGCCGTCGACGGGCGCAGCGGGCAGGGGATCTGGGCCTCGCTGGAGATCGAGGAGCCGGACGCGCTCGCTTGCGCGGACCCGAGCACGGTGCTCGCGGGCGGGGGCGACGCCGCGCTGCGCGCGCTGGACGCCCGCACCGGCAAGGCGCGCTGGGTGGCGAACCTCCCCGGGGTCCCCGACGAGATCGCGGGGGGCGACGGCTGCGCGACCGTGGTGATGAAGGACGGCACGGCGACCGGGATCAAGCTCGAAGGGGGCGGCGCGGCCGACTGCCCGACGGCGCCGCAGCCGTCGGCGATCACGGGGAACTTCTGGGAGCGCAAGAAGAACCCCCAGGTGGTCCAGGCCGGCGGCGTGGAGGTCGTGCTCACCGTGCCGGCCGGGGGCCCGCCGCGGCTCACCGCCGAGGGGCGGCGCGGCAGCGAGTCGCTCTGGAAGAAGGAGCTCGCCGCGCGCGCGCCGCTCTCCGGCGGGCGGCCCGACCTGTTCCTCGTCGCGAGCGGCGGCGCCGCCGTCGTCGTCGGCGTCGACGTGGTGAACGGCACCGAGCCGCGGATCATCGCCCTCGATCCGGCGTCCGGGGCCGCGCGGTACGAGCGCGCCGCGGCCTACCTCGGCGACCGGCTCACGGCGGCGAAGGCGTCCGGCCCCTACGTCTACGTCATCAGCGGGGCCGCGGTGAGCGGCGCCGCGCTGCGCGCGATCGACCCGGCGACCGGAGAGACGGCGTGGCGCGCGACCACGCCGCCGCCGCCGCCGCCGCCGTCGCCGTCGCCGTCGCCGTGAGCCGGTCGCCGGCGTGGCCCGCGGCGCGCCCTCAGCAGAGGCAGCCCACGAACGTGCCCGAGAACAGCGGTCGCTCCATCACGGCGGCGCCGCACGTCGGGCACGTATCGCCGAGCTTGAGCTCGCGGGGCTGCGGCGCCGGCTTCGCCGGCTGCGCGGAAGGGGACGTCCCCGCGACGGCGAGCGGCTGGAACTCCACGATCGACACGCGCGAGAACCCCTGCCTCGGCGTGGCGCTGCGCTGCGGCGACGCCAGGAGATCCTGCTTGCTGCGGACCGGCAGGATGGGCCGCGACATGTTGATGTACGCGAGCTCGATCGTGTAGAGCGCCGGATCGAGCATGCGCGGGTCCTCCGGCTGGACGATCCCGTGCTGGAAGGCCTCGATCAGCATATCGACGTCCGTCCTCGCGTTGCGGTTGCGCGCGGCGTCGACCAGGAAGAGGCCATTTCCGTAGTAGGCGGCGTTGAGCCAGAAGCCGGTGCCCGCGGTGTGGTAGCCGCCGGTCGCCCACTTGTACCCGCGCAGCGAGCGCACGTGTGTCGTCAGCGCGTTCGCGAGCGCGTACGACGTCATGCCGAGGGGCAAGAGGCTCACGAGCGCCGCCGGGTGGAAGTTCAGGCAATCGCTGCAACAGACAGGCACCGTCGGCACGAGCGCCTGCGCGGGATCGATGCAGACCTGGACTTCCGATTCGCTGCGATAGCAGCCGGTAAAACACGAATGCCGCTCGACGGCGGCCAGGAGCGCGGCGGGAAGTGCCATGCGGGGAACTATACCGTCCACGAGGGCGCATGGCTGCCACGAGGCGCAGCGCCGCCGCCGCTGTCCGAGGCGTGCGCCGCGGCGAGCCCAGGTGTTCGCGACGTTCGCGCGCACGTGCCCGCGTGGTCGCGTCTCGCCTGCTCGCATGATTGTGGGCAGACGAGCGCAATTGCGTCCTTCGTGCGCCTGTCACAGGATCGCTGCGTGCTGATCGCCGTACACCCTGAGCGCTTGCTCCGCTGTCGGTGCGTCCTCGATGGAGAACGCGCGGAGCGGCGCGGGCTCCGGTCCAGCGCGGGCGTCAGCGCCTCGTGTCCATCGGAGTGCTGCGCGGACGCACAGGCGGCGTGACGGGGCGGGAGCGTTCGCTGCTCGTCGCGCTCGCCGGCGCGCTCTCGGCGCTGATCCCGGCGCTCGCGCTCTCGGGGTTCACGGTCGACGACGCCCTGATCACGGCGCGTTATGCGCACCACCTCGCCCTGGGGCTGGGCTACCGCTTCAACGCGGCCGGGCCCGGTGACCGACGGCGTGACGCCGCTCGGGTGGGCGTTCGCGCTGGCGCCGTTCGCGGCCGGCGGGCCGCTCGCCGCGCTCGCGGCCGCGAAGGCGCTCGGCGCCCTCGCGTGGACGCTCGCCGCCGGCGTCCTGGCGCTCGCGATCGATCGGGCCTCTGCCCGGCCCGCGCGGTTCGCGGCGCTCGCGCTCGTGCCGGCGTCGGCGCCGCTCGCCGCCTGGAGCGTGGCGGGCATGGAGACGGGCGTCGTCGCGGCGCTCGGGGCGCTCGCCGTCGCGCTGCCGGCGCTCGGCCGCGCGCTCGCCGGCGCGGCCTGCGCCGGGGCCGCGGCGGCGCTCCGGCCGGAGCTCCTGCCGTTCGCGCTCGTCGTCGCGCTCTCGGCCCAGGCGGCCCCGCGCCGCGACGCCGCGGGGGGCGCGCCGCGCCCCGCGTGGGCGCGAGCGCTCGCCGCGCTCGCGCTCGCGGGCCTCCCCTTCGTCGCCGTGGCCGTGGCGCGCCTCTCGATCTTCGGGCGGGCCGCGCCGCTCGCCGCGCTGGCGAAGGCGCCGGACGCGGCGCTCGGGGCCCGGTACGCGCTCGCGTGTTTCCTCCTGACCGGGCCTGCGGCGCTGATCGCGCCGGCCGCGTGGCGCGCGCTCCCCGCGTGGCCGCGCGGGCTGCTCGCGGCGGTCGCGGTGCACTTCCTCGCGGTCGCGGCGGCGGGCGGCGACTGGATGCCGCTGTCGCGGCTCGTGGTCCCGGCGCTGCCCGCCGTGGTGCTCGCGGCGGCCCACGTCGCCTCGGTGGCCCACGCGCGCGCCACGGCGCTCCGGCTCGCGCTCGCGCTCGCGGGGGAGCTCTTCGTGATGGTCCGGGTCGGGCCGACCGCCGCGCGGGTGGGCGGCGACCGGCTGCGCGTCGTCGAGGAGCTCCGCGGCGCGCTCGCCGGGGCGGAGGTCGTCGCTGCGCTCGACATCGGCTGGCTCGGGGCGGCGACGGGCGCGACCCTCGTCGATCTCGCGGGCGTCACGGATCCGGCGATCGCGGCGCTGCCCGGCGGGCACACGACGAAGCGGATCCCCGGGGCGCTGCTCGACGCGCGCCGGGTGGACGCGCTGGTGCTGCTGCTCGCCGAGGGCGAGGCGCCCGCGTCGCCGTGGCCCGCGTCGCGGTTCGCGCGCGGGGTGGAGCAGCGCGTCGCGCGCCTGCCCGGCGCCGGCGACGCGTTCGCTCCCGTGGCGGTGAGCGGCGTCCCGCACCTCCGCTACGTGGTGCTGCGGCGGCGCGCGGGCGGCGCGGACGCAGGCGAAGCGCCCGTGGACCGAGGGGCGGATTGATCCCTCCTCGACAGGGCAGAATTCAAACCGCCAAGGACGCCAAGATGGTTTTCATTTCTTGGCGTCCTTGGCGCTCTTGGCGGTTCATCTCTCGGTGGATGGCACTCCCGACGCGTCCGCGGCGCGCGACGACACGCCGGTGAGCCGGCGAGGTGCGCCATCGTGTGCGCCGCGCCGACGCGAGCGCCTGCGCCGCGACATGCGTCCCGGCGAGGTGGCTCGGCGAGGTGATCTGCCGCGGTGAGCCGGCGCGCACGCCGCGCGGCGTCGAGCGAAGTGACAGTGGACGGACGGCGCGCGCCGCTGGCACGCTGTGCAATAGCGGCAGAGCGCCCGCGAGGAGCGCGTCAGCTCGATGCAGGCAGGAGAGGTCGTCGACGACCGGTTCGAGATCGAGGAGCACGCCGCCTCGGGCGCGACGGCGCGCGTGTACCGCGCGCGCGACCTCCGGTCCGGCGAGCTCGTCGCCCTCAAGCTCCTCCAGACAGCCGCGACCGCGTCGCTGAGCGCCCTCGCGCGCGAGCACCTCGCCCTCGCGACGCTCGCGATCCCCGGCGTCGCCCGTTACGTCGCGCACGGAGCGACGGGCGGGGGCCGGCTCTACCTCGCGATGGAGTGGCTCGATGGCGAGACCCTCTCGGAGCGGCTCGATCGCGGCCCGCTCACGCTCGCCGAGGGCCTCACGCTCGCCGCGCGCATCGCCGAGACGCTCGCCGCCGTCCACCAGCTGGGGTTCGTGCACTGCGACGTGAAGCCGGGCAACCTCATCCTCGAGGGCGGCGACCTCCAGCGCGTCCGGCTCATCGACTTCGGCGTCGCGCGCTTCTCCGGGGATGATGAGGAGGAGTTCCCGACGCTCGGCGACATCCGGGGCACGCCCCAGTACATGGCCCCGGAGCAGGCCCGCGGCGAGCCGCAGATCGACGCGCGCGCCGACGTGTTCGCGCTCGGCAGCGTGCTCTTCGAGTGCCTCACCGGGCGCGCCGCGTTCGGCGGCAGCGACCCGCTCTCGATCCTCATGAAGGTCCTCCTCGAGGAGCCGCCGCGGCTCAGGGAGCTCCGCGACGACGTCCCGGCCTGGCTCGATCGGCTCGTCGCGCGGATGCTGTCGAAGGCGCGGGAGTCCCGGCCGCGCGACGCGGGCGTCGTCGCGGCGGCGCTCGCCTCGGAGGCGCTGGATCCACGCCTCGACGCGGGCCCGCCGTCGCTGCAGCCCCCGTCGTCCCACCCGCCGGCGCAGCGCGGCCGCGAGATCACGACCAGCGAGCGGAAGGTCATGTGCCTCCTGCTCGCCCGGGAGGGCCAGGCCGACGCGGAGGCGACGCTCTCCGACGTCGAGGACGAGGCGCGGGCGCGGGCGATCCGCGAGATCGTCGAGCGCCACCGCGGCCGGATCGAGCTCCTGGAGGCGCGGTGGCTGCTCGTGACGCTCTCCGGATCGGCCGCGCCCACCGACCTCGCGGCGCAGGCGGCCCGCTGCGCCCTCTCGCTCAGGGAGCTGCTCGGCGGCGCCCGCCTCTCGCTCGTCATCGGCCGGGCCGAGGTCGCCGCGCGGCTGCCGGTCGGCGCGGTGATCGATCGCCTCGTGCAGCTCGTCCAGGGCAGCCGAGAGCCCCTCCATCCGGCGGCGATCCGCATCGACGACACGACCGCGGGCCTGCTCGGCGCGCGGTTCGACGCCACCCGGGACGCGTCGGGGTGCTGGCTCCACGGCGCGCGCGAGGAGCCCCAGACGCAGCCCTCGCTCCTCGGCCGGCCGGCGCCCTACGTCGGGCGCGAGCGCGAGCTCGGGCTGATCGAGGCCGAGATCGACGCCTGCGTCCGCGGGGCGGCGCCGGGCGCGGTGCTGGTGACGGGCGCGGTGGGGTCGGGCAAATCGCGCCTCTGCTACGAGCTCGTCCGCGCGCTCGGGGCGCGCGGCGAGCCCCTCGCGGTGTGGCTCGGCCAGGCGGACCCGATGAGCGCCGGCTCCGCCTTCGGCCTGCTCCAGCGCGCGCTCCGCCGCGGGCTCGGCCTGCGCGACGGCGAGCCGATCGAGTCGAAGCGGCGCAAGATCCGCGCGCGCGTCGAGCGCCGCTGCGGCGCCGCGGCGGCCGCGCGCGTCGCGCCGTTCCTCGGCGAGCTCGCGGGCGCGCCGTTCCCGGACGACGACGACGTGCAGCTCAGGGCGGCGCGGCGGCACCCGCTCCTGATGAGCGACCAGCTGCGCCTCGCGTGGGAGGATTTCCTCGACGCCGAGTGCGCCGCGCAGCCGGTGCTCCTCGTCCTCGACGACCTGCACTGGGGCGATCTGCCGACCGTGACGCTGGTCGAGGCCGCGCTGCGCAACCTGAAGGGCAGGCGGTTCGCGGTGCTCGCGCTGGCGCGTCCCTCCGTGCACGAGCTCTTCCCGGGGCTCTGGGGGCCTCACCTCGTCCGGGAGGTCCGCCTCGCTCCGCTCGCGCCGTCGGGCGGCGAGCAGCTCGTGCGGGAGGCGCTCGGCGCCCGGGCGAGCCCGGAGCTCGTGAGGACGCTCGTCGAGCGCGCCGACGGCAACGTGTTCTACCTGGAGGAGCAGATCCGCGCCGCCGCCCGCGGCCGGACCGCGGCGCCGCCGGAGACGGTGCTCGCGATGGTGCAGGCCGGGCTCGACGCGCTCGACCCGGAGGCGCGCCGCGTGCTGCGCGCCGCGAGCGTCTTCGGCGAGGCGTTCACCGAGGCGGGGGTCGCCGCGCTCGTGGGCCGGTCGGAGGTCGCGCGCGAGGTCGACGAGCTCGTGCGGCACGAGGCGATCGTGCGGATCGGGCCGCGGAGCACCGCCGGCGACGCCGCGCTCCGGTTCCGCCACGCGCTCATCCGCGAGGCCGCCTACGGCATGCTGACCGAGGGCGACCGGCGGCTCGGCCACGCGCTCGCCGGCGGCTTCCTCGCGCAGCGCGGCGAGGCCGATCCCATGGCGCTCGCCGAGCACTTCGAGCGCGGCGGCGAGCCCGCGCGCGCGGCCACGGCGTACCTCGCGGCGGCGCGGCAGGCGCTGCGGGGCAACGACCTCGGCGCGGTGCTGGCGCGCGCGGCGCGCGGCGTCGCGTGTGATCCGGCGCCCGCCACCGTGGGCGAGCTCCGCCTGCTCGAGAGCCAGGCGCACTTCTGGCGCGGCGATCTCGCGCTCGCCGAGGAGCGCGCCGCGGCCGCCGCGGAGCACCTCGCGGAGGGATCCGCCGCCTGGTTCGCCGCGCTGACCCGGATCATCATCGTCGCGGGCGCCACGGGCGGCCTCGAGCGCGTCGAGCGCTGGGCCGCCGTCGCGCGCGACACGCCTGCGCCCCTCGAGGACGGGAGCTCCGCCAAGAGCGCCTGCCTGAGCTCCGCCGCGCTCATGCTGATCTTCGGCGGCCGCTACGCGCTGGCCGACGCGCTGCTCGAGGGCGCGGAGCGCGCGATCGAGGGCGCCCCGGCGCCGGATCTCGAGGCCGTGGCGAACCTCCACGAGGCGCGCGCGATCCGCGCGCACGCGGGCGGGGACCCGGGCGCGAGCCTCGCGGGCATCGCGGCGGCGCTCGCGGCGTTCGAGCAGGCCGGCGACGTGCGGCGGGCGTGCATGGCGCGCATGAACCTCGGCTACTCGTACGGCCAGGTGGGTCAGCTCGAGGAGGCCGAGGCGGCGCTGCGCCAGGCGCTCGCCGAGTCGGAGCGCATGGAGCTGCGCGGCACCACGGCGTACGTCCTCCAGAACCTCGGCCTGGTGCTCTCCTACCGCGGCCGGCTCGACGAGGCGAGGTCGGTCGAGGAGACCGCGTGCGCGATGCTGGAGCGCCACGGCGACGTGCGGATGGAGGGCTGCGCGCGCGTCTACCTTGCGAGCATCCTGCTCCTCGCGGGCGATCCCGAGGCGGCCGCGCGCGAGGCGCGGGCCGCGGACGCGATCCTCGAGCGGGCCCCGCCGATGCGCGCCTACGCCGTCGCGGTGCTCGGGCGCGCGCTGCTCCACCTCGGCAGCCCTGGCGACGCGCTCGCCGCCGCCGAGCGTGCGCGCGCGCTGCTCGACGAGGTGGGCGTGGAGGAGGGCGAGTCGGTGGTGCGCCTGGTCTACGCCGAGGCGCTGTCGGTCTGCGGGCGCGGCGCCGAGGCCGCGCGGGCGATCGCCGAGGCGCGCGATCGCCTGCTCGCGCGCGCCGAGAAGATCAGCGACGGCGCGTTCCGGGCGCACTTCCTGGAGCGGGCCGTGGACAACGCGCGCACGCTCGAGCTCGCGCGGGCGTGGCTGGGCGAGGCGGCGGAGTAGCCGAGTTCGCCATGACGATGCTCGTCCAGACGCCGCGGGGCGAGGCGTACACGGAAGCGGAGCTCGGCGCGATGTTCGGCCGCGCGGGCTTCTCGCGGACGGAGTTTCATCCGCTGCCGCCCTCGACGCAGCACCTGGCCATCTCCTGCCGGGAGCGAGCGGGCGGCGCGACCTCCTGACCGCGAGCGAGCGGGCGGTGCTACGCCGCATCGGAGGGCGGTCGGCCGGGTCGTTTACACTGGGAGGCGGCGATGAGGAGCCGCCCTTTCATCACGCTGCGCCTCCCCAGGGTCGTTCATCCGGGCGAGGCGTTCGACGTCGGGCTCTCGCTCGAGAGCGCCGCGAAGACGCCCATCAACTTCGTGCGCGTGGCCCTGCGGCACACGCACGAGCGGCTGGTTCCGGGCGAGGGGAGCTTCGAGGTTCGCGATCTGCTCCTGCTCAGCGAGGAGGTGGCCGGCGAGGGGCGGCTCGGCGAGGGGATTCACCGCTACCGGGTCTCGTTCGCGCTGCCTGGTGATCTCCCGCCGACGTTCGCCGGCGCCTTCCAGGCGTGCCGGTGCGAGGTCCGCGCGCACGTCTCCATTCCGTGGTGGCTCGACGCGCGGGAGAGCCAGGAGGTCCTCGTCCGGCCCAGGTCCGCGCAGCGGCCGGAGGACGGGCCGTTCATCGACGCGAGCCACCGGGGGCGCGGCGCCTTCGTCGAGGTGTCGCTGCCGGGCCGGACCCTCACCCCGGGCGCGATCGTGACCGGGGCCGTCGCCTTCGGGGGTCTCCCGGGGCGCTACCCCTTCGGGCTCCGCGTCGCGCTGGTCGGCAATGGGGTGGAGCAGGTGAACGCGCGCGGCGGTTCGTACGAGAGCTGCCCGAACGTGTTCTTCCAGGATGTCACAGGGATCGCCGAGGGAACGGAGGTGCCGTTCCGCATCTCTCTGCCGGGCGATCTCGCGCCGTCCTTCAGCCTCCGCGAGGTGGCCCTGGAGTACGCGCTGGAGGTGACGATCGAGCACCTGGCGGGCGGGGAGCTGGTGCGGCATCGCGTGCCGGTGATCGTCGGCCTGTTCGAGCCGCGGACCGGGCGCGATGGAAAGCGGCCCCGGATCGGCGCGGATCGCTGGCGCGCGGTCTGGGCGCGCGCGGGGCGGCGGGTGGGGCTCTCGCTGGAACGGGGGCTGCGGCTCCGCGGCGTGCGCGCGGGGTGCGCCGTCGAGGTGGCCTCTGCCGTGAAGGGGTTGAAGGCCGGCCTGGGCGCGACGGTGCGGTTCGCGGAGCCCTGGGGGTTGCGCCTCGACGTGCAGTGGCGGCGCGTGCTGGAGCTCGATGGGCTGGAGACGGGGGACGAGGGATTCGATCGGCGCTTCCGGGCGGCGGGACGGGAGGAGGCGCAGGTGCTGGCCGTGCTCGGGCCTGCGCTCCGGCGTGCGCTGCGTGCTTTCCATCGGGCCGACGTGGACGACAGGGAGGCCTGGGTGTGGAGCGCCGCGGAGGCGTCGGACGAGCAGGCGCTCGACGCGTTCCTGACGCAGGTCAACGCGCTCGCGCAGGCGCTCGCGGAGGCCGGCGCGGCGCTGCCGCCGCCGGCGGCGATGGCGGCGTGGCTGCCCGCGTGGCGCCGCTTCGCGGAGGAGAGCGACGGGGCCCTCCGGGCCGGTTCGATGCGGCTCTCGGGGACGCTCGAGGGGGCGCGGTTCGAGCTGGAGACGCTGTTCAAGGGCGCCATTCCTGCGAGGACGCGGGTCTCGCTGCGGCTGGATCCGCCGATCGAGGGCGCGGCCAGGCCGAGGAACGCCGCGGAGCAGGGGATCGCAGCGGCGATCCTGGAGCAGGCGGCGCGCCTCGGTGGGGTCGCGGATGCGGAGGAGGGGGTCGCGGTGGCGCCGGGCGCGATCGCGGTGGTGATCGGGGCGCCGCTCGCGGATCCGGCGGCGGCGCGGGAGGTGCTGCGGCCCATGCTGGCGCTCGCGCGGCAGATGCGGGGGGAGGGGCGGGGCGGGCCGTACCGGTGAGGGAGGGCGGGGATTGGACGCCGGGGCGCTACCCGGAGCGCGCTCGGAGCGCCTCGACAGCGCGCCTGATCCCCTTCACCACGTCGGTCCAGGCTTCGTCGCGGTCCTGCCAGAGGGTGACCGGCCTGGCGTCCTTCGGGAGCGCCTGAAGCCTGGCAAACGGCGCGCTGTGCCAGTCGGTCGGCCGCAGAATGACCGGGATGACGCGGGCATCGCCGGCGTCGTGGCGTTCGAGGGCGCGCCGCATCTCGCCATCGAAGCAGTAATCCGAGGCGACGAAGTCGGCGCTAACGAGGAGGAGGATCACCTCGGCCTCGTCAAGGTTCTTGTCGATCTGGCCAGCCCGCGCGTCTCCGGCGGCGATGCGGCGGTCATGCCAGCTCTGGAGGAGGCCCTCGCGTTCGAGAAGAGCGAAGTGGGTCTCCAGCTCGTCCCGGAAAGCCTCGTCCTTGTGGGAGTAGCTGAAGAAGAGGCGTATGGCCCTCTTCATCGGAAGACCATTCTCGATAGGCGCTGGTGCCGTGAAATAGAGACGCCAAAAATTGCCATTCTCGTCGCCCGCGCAGAGGAGCTCTTGTGATACCGCCACGCTGAGGAATCGGCTGCTTCCACGCGCTGTACCGAGGCATTCCCCTGTCGAGGTTTTCCATACCTTGAGCGTCCTGTCGCCGGATGCCGAGACGACGCGCTGGCCATCCGGGCTGATCGCGCAGGCAGCGACCGAAGCGGAGTGGCCCTCGAGGGTGGCGAGGAGCTGCCCGGTCGCCAGGTCCCATACCTTGAGCGTCCTGTCCCAGGAGGCCGAGACGATGCGCTGGCCATCCGGGCTGATCGCGCAGGCGGTGACCGAAGCGGAGTGGCCCTCAAGGGTGGAGAGGAGCTGCCCGGTTGCAAGGTCCCATACCTTGAGCGTCCTGTCGCGGGAGGCCGAGACGATGCGCTGGCCATCCGGGCTGATCGCGCAGGCAGTGACCGAAGCGGAGTGGTCTTCGAGGGTGGAAAGGAGCTGCCCGGTCGCCAGGTCCCATACCTTGAGCGTCCCGTCGTCGGAGGCCGAGACGATGCGCCGACCGTCCGGGCTGATCGCGCAGGCAGTGACCGAAGCGGAGTGGTCTTCGAGGGTGGAGAGGAGCTGCCCTGTCGCAAGACCCCATACCTTGAGCGTCCCGTCGTCGGAGGCCGAGACGATGCGCCGACCGTCCGGGCTGATCGCGCAGGCAGTGACCGAAGCGGAGTGGTCTTCGAGGGTGGAGAGGAGCTGCCCGGTCGCCAGGTCCCATACCTTGAGCGTGCTGTCGCGGCAGGCCGAGACGATGCGCTGGCCATCCGGGCTGATCGCGCAGGCAGTGACCGAAGCGGAGTGGCCTTCGAGGGTGGAGAGGAGCTGCCCGGTCGCCAGGTCCCATACCTTGAGCGTCCTGTCGCGGCAGGCCGAGACGACGCGCTGGCCATCCGGGCTGATCGCGCAGGCGGTGACCGAAGCGGAGTGGCCTTCGAGGGCGGAGAGGAGCTGCCCAATGGCAAGGTCCCATACCTTGAGCGTCCTGTCCCAGGAGGCCGAGACGATGCGCTGGCCATCCGGGCTGATCGCGCAAGCAGTGACCGAAGCGGAATGGCCTTCGAGGGTGGAGAGGAGCTGCCCGGCCGCCAGGTCCCATACCTTGAGCGTCCTATCCCAGGATGCCGAGACGATGCGCCGGCCATCCGGGCTGATCGCGCAGGCAGTGACCGAAGCGGAGTGGCCTTCGAGGGTGGAGAGGAGCTGCCCGGTCGCCAGGTCCCATACCTTGAGCGTCCTGTCGCGGGAGGTCGAGACGATGCGCTGGCCAGCCGGGCTGATCGCGCAGGCAGTGACCCAAGCGGAGTGGCCTTCGAGAGTGGAGAGGAGCTGCCCGGTCGCCAGGTCCCATACCTTGAGCGTCCTGTCGTCGGAGGCCGAGACGATGCGCTGGCCATCCGGGCTGATCGCGCAGGCAGTGACCGAAGCGGAGTGGCCTTCGAGGGTGGAGAGGAGCTGCCCGGTCGCCAGGTCCCATACGTTGAGCGTCCTGTCCCAGGAGGCCGAGACGATGCGCCGACCATCCGGGTTGATCGCGCAGGCATAAATCGAAGCGGAGTGGCCTTCGAGGGTGGAGAGGAGCTGCCCGGTCGCCAGGTCCCATACCTTGAGCGTCCGATCATCGGAGGCCGAGACGATGCGCCGACCGTCCGGGCTGATCGCGCAGGCAGTGACCGAAGCGGAGTGGCCTTCGAGGGTGGAGAGGAGCTGCCCGGTCGCCAGGTCCCATACCTTGAGCGTCCTGTCGCGGCACGCCGAGATGATGCGCTGGCCATCAGGGCTGATAACGCAGGCGTTGACACGATCAGAGTGGCCGTGCAGCGTGCGCTCCTCTCCAGTCCACAACCGTACCGGATGCCGCAGCCGAGGTCTCGGCAGGCCGCGCGGGAAGTGCAGCGTCCGCGCGATTCGCTCCGCCTCCCATCCGGCCGAGCACAGCCGGTTGTAGACCAGCTCCGGCAGTGCTTCCGGCGCCTCGCGGAGCCAGTGCGACTCGGACCGCACAGCCCGGTAGAGCACGTCGAGCTCGCCGTCCCCGAGCTCCTTCGCGGCGAGGCGCAGCGCACCCTCGAGCGCCGCAGGCCCATCCTCGCCGCAGAGCGCCTCCAAGAGGCCGATATCTCGGCAGAGTCCCCGCACCTTCGCCCGCTCGCCCGCCGCGAGCGCATGCGCGATGGCGTGCCGCGCGGCATACCGCCTTCGAAAATCGCTCTCCCCCTCTGCCGCCGGCCAGCGCGCCGTCGTGTCCAGGAGCCGCCGGTGCAGCTCGGCCATGCGCTTCGGCCCGAGCTTCTCGGTCACGAACGCGCGAAACGCCTCGTGGTACGGCCGATAGGCCCGCGCGCCGCGCCACGACGCCGGCTCCTCCAGCAGCAGCGCCCGCGCTGCGCCAAGGAAGTCCTCGCCGGCCTCCATGCCGCGCCACCCTCCCGCCGCGTCGATCTCCTCGATCGGCAGCGCCTCGCGCGCCGCGCAGACCAGTCCGAGCCCGTTCGTGACCAGCCCGAGCTGCTCGCGCGGCAGACCGCGGAGCTGCTGCCAGATCTGTTCCAGGAATCCGCTCAGCCCCCGCGGCAAGCGCTCCACGCGCCGCTGTTCTACTGGCTGCTCCTCGAGCCATTCCCGCAGCTTCACCGCATAGAGCAGGTTCCCCTCCGCTCGCGCGATCGCCTCCTCGACGAGCCGGCTGTCCAGCCTCGGCGTGAACCGCGGCGCCTGATCGCCCCAGAAGGCGCGGCAAGCCTGCTCGTTCGAGCCCGTCCACTCGGGCGCGTCGAGATCGATCCGCCGCACGTTGCCGCGGCTCTCCAGCCAGCCGAGGTGCGGGTACTGCGGGCGCGAGGCGCAGAGCGCGTGCACGCGCGGGGGCAGCGCGTACGGCAGGAAGCCCGGCAGCGGGTTCTGCCCGGCGCCCTCGCTCCGCGCCTCGTCGAGGCCGTCCACGACGAGCACCAGGCGCTCTCCGCGGGGGGCGAGCTCGTTCTTCGACACCCTGGCGAGGAGCTCGATCAGCCGGCTCTCTGGCCGCGCCTCCGCGTCCTTCTGCGCCGGATAGCGCGCCTCGATCTGCGCCGACAGGGAGCGCGCGACCGTCTCGGGGCGATCCCAGTCCATGACATCGCGCCGGAGGAAGTGGTGCGGCGCCCTGCGGCCGCGCTGCTCCTCCAGGTCGAGCCATCGCGAGAGGATCGCGCTCTTGCCCATGCCTGGCCCGCCCGTGACGAGCACCCAGCGCCCCGACGCCCCCGCGCCTTGTAGGTGGCGATCGACGGCCGCGAGCACGTCCTCTCGACCGAAGAAGCGCTCGTGGCGGCTGCGCTCGATGCCGAAGTCGATGAGGTCTGCCGCCACGGCGTCAGTCTAACAGACGACCTTCTCGGGCCGCCGCATGGGCGCTCAGGACGGGGAGGGTGCGCAGCGCGCGGCGCACGCACGGCGCACCCTCCACATCGTTCAACAGGTCATCCGTCCGCGATCCCGGCCGGCGCGCCGTCCGTGATCTCGGACGGCGTCACCGCCGGCGCCTCCTCCTGCGCCGCAGCCGCCCCGTTGCTGCCGAGCGCGACCGCGGCGCGGCAGCGCCGGCAGCAGCTCGTCGGCCTTGCGCTTGCCGAGCGCGACGGCCGCGAGCACCTGGAGGTGGTCGTAGCGCTCGGCGACGAGCGCCGCGATCCGGTCGCGCAGGATCGCCTCCTCGGTGCGCTTCGGCACCGCGGCGGCGGCGTTGCCTGGGCGCACTTGCTGCACGAGCGCGCCGCCCAGCGTGGCGAGCAGGTCGAGCCTGTCGGCCGGGAACGGGTGCTTTCCGGCGAGCGCGCCGGAGAACTCGGCGAAGAGCCCCGGGAGCGCGACGAAATCGCGCGCCTTGTCGAGCTTGCCCGAGCCCGCGCGCACGGCGGCGACCCGCTCGCGCGGCAGGAGGCCGAGCAGCGGGTGCGACGCCACCTCGAGGTAGCTCAGCATCAGCTCGCGCCACGGCGCGCCTTCGGCCAGCATCCTGTCGATCTCTCCCGCGCTGAGCGTCGCGACCGGCACGCGCGCCGCGCTGAAGTCGAGCGCCATGACCAGCGCTGGCAGCTCGAAGACCTCCTTGAGCCTGGGCTCGCGCAGCGCGCTCACGGCGGCCGGAAGGTGCGGCTCGAGCGCGTCGAGCGCGGCCCTGACGTTCGCGCGCATGAGCAGCGGCTGGCCGGTGAAGACAGGCAGATCCGCCGCCGGCACCCGCTCGGCGAGCGGCCGGAAGTGCGCGAAGGCGCGCTCGGGGGCCTCGTCGGTGAACGCGTCCTTCCGGGCCTCCGCGATGAGCGCCGCGGGCTCGACGCCCGCCCGATCCCGCTTGCGCGCGCTCCGTGCCTCTTTCTTGCCGGCCTTCGCGGCCTTCACGTCGTCGCTCTTGCCGGCCTTCACGTCGTCGCTCTTGCCGGCCTTCGCGCCATCCCTCTTGTCGGCCTTCGCGCCAGCCTTCTTCTCGGCCTTCGCGTCCTTCGCACGCGCCTTCTTGTCCTTGTTTCCGCCCATGGGTCTCCCTCCGCGTGAGCGCGGTTCGTCCAGCCGGCGACCGTGCCACGGCGCCGGCGACCTGTTCAATCCGACCGCACTGCCCGCGCCCCGCGCGCACCGGCGAAATCGTGCCCGCGCGGCGGTCCCGGCGCCGGAGGCGCGACCTGCATCCCTCCGACCGGAGCGACGCGCCCGGCGTCGCCTTGCGCTCAGGGCTCCGTCCCGTTTCGCGGGGGAGGCGCAATTGGGCTTACAAACTTGTTACCGGGGCGGCGGGCAGCCCGTGGTTGGGCCTGGGGGGACGTGTCCGATCCGGCGGGTAAGCCGTTCCCGGGCACCCCATCCGGTCCCGGCCATGAGCCGCTACCGTCCTGTGCGCGCGCGCATCGCGGCGCGCGTCTCCTCCTCGACCGACGCGCCCATCAACTCCGGTTCCGCGCCCATCAACTCCGGTTCCGCGCCCATCAACTCCGGTTCCGGCCACGTGTGTTGATCGCCACGGCGACCGTCGCCGCGACGAACACGATCTGAAGGAGCGTGCGCGGCACGAGCGGCGTCACCGGGCTGCCGCCGAGGGTGAGCCCCGCGCGTGCGGCGTGGACGTTCGCGGGGAACATCGCCACGAGCAGCATCGTCAGCCCGATGGCGGCCCAGGGAGCGAGCCTCGGCACGAGGAGCGCCGCGGCGCCCGCGATCTCCAGGACCCCCGTGGCAGTCACAAGGAGCTCGGGATGGGGCAGCGCCGGCGGCACCATGGCCACGAGCTCCGCCCGCCGGCTCCCCCAGTGGGCCGATGCGGTGAGCTGGAACATCGCCGCGAGCGCGTACCGCAAGCACGTCACCCAGCTCGCGAGGTGTTTGACGCCGAGGCGACCGAGGACGACGAGCAACGCGAACGAGACCGTGAGGACAAGGAGAGGTGCCATGCACGCAAGGTGGCAATCGGCCCTTCAGCCGTCTTGAACCAACTGGCTACGGCGTCTCAGATCGGAGGGGCTCACCCCGAACATCCGGCGGAAGGTCCGGGTCATGTGCGCCGCGTCCGCGAACCCGGCCGCGCTGGCGGCCTCCGAGAGCGCCGCGCCGCCGGCGATCGCCGCCCCGGCGCGCTCCAGCTTGAGCCACAGGAGGTACGGCCGCAGCGGCACGCCGACGCTCTCCGTGAAGGCGTGCATGAACCGCCCCGGCGAGAGCCGGGCGATGCGGGCCAGGGCCTCGAGCGACGTGTCCGCGTCTCCGGCGCCCGCCCGCAGGTGGCGCAGCACCCGCTGGACCCCCGGGTGCCTCGACCTCGGTGACGACGGCGGGACCGCGATCCCCAGCGCCTCGAACACGCCGGGCAGCGCCGCCGAGAGCCCGGCCTCTCCTCGCTCGGCGACGCGCGACCGCAGCCGGTCTGCCGTCTCGCTGCCCATGACCTCGATCGTCGATGCCCCGAGCGCCTGGGCGAGCCCATCTCCAACGTCGCTCTCCGGCTCGATGAACACGATGAGCACACGGACGCCCGACGCATCGATCGCGTGCGCGGTGTCCGGGGCCGTGAGGACGGCGCTTCCACGCTGGAGCGCGCCCCTGTCGGCCGTCTGGATCTGGAGCTCCCCATCGAGCGCCAGCACGAGGTGCCAGCAATGGTGGGCGTGCAGCGTGCTTCGCTCTCCAGGGCCCCACGTCGCCAGCACGGAGGGCCACGGGCGCAGGGCGCCCGCGGCGAGGCCCGTCGCTCTCGGCGGGAGGAGCATCGGTCCTGGAGTCTACCCGGACTCAGCGAATGCCTGGCGAGGGCTCGCCGCGCGAGAGCAGAGGCCCTTCCGTGTGCTCCTGCGCGCGCGGTCAGCCGAACTGCCGTCCCACCGCCCGATGCGCTCGCGGATGGCGGCGCGCGTCTCCTCCGAGAGCGTCTCGAGGTAGGAATCGGACAGGGCGCGGAGCACGTCGTCGGGCAAGGCGAGCAGCACCTGCTCGGGCGACAACCGGACTTCTACGGCGAGCTCCTCGGATCCAAGCTGCTGCGCGAGCCATCGTCGAGCCTGGACGGTCCCGGCCTCGTCGAACCCGAGCAAGCGTAGCAGATCGTCGTCCTCTGCCTCTGCGGCCCCGTCGATCTCGAACGCGCGCAGCGCGCAGGCGCCGCCCCTGAGCTGAAAGCAAGCGCGGCGAACCTCCTCCGCGCGCCGCTCGGGGGGGGGCGAGCCACCCGCGACCACAACCACCGCCCGCTGGACAAGTATCGCCGTTCAGGATTCTCTCACCCCCGATGACAGCTCGCCGGTTCAAGCGTGGCAGTCCCGAGCGCGCCGTCGCCTACGTCCGCGTCTCCACGGACGCCGCGTGCGCCTCGGCTCCAGAGCAGCGCCAGGCGATCCAGGCCTGGGCCAGCCGGGAGGGCGTCGAGATCGCGTCCTGGCACGAGGATCGCGGGGAGGACATCGGCGACCGGCCCGGCTTCGCGGCGGCGCTCGAAGCGCTCACCCTCGCCGGCGCCGGCCTGCTCGCGGTCGCGAGCGACGACCGCGCCAGCATCGCGGGGCTCAGCGGCCCGTACAGGTCCGCCGCGGGCGAGCGCGGCGCGCGCCCGTGACCGCCGATGGGAGCGGGATGCCGGACGGGACGCACCGCTGCCCGATCTGCAGCGATCCCTTGGAGCTGTGGCCACGCCACCCGCGCGCGGTGTGCGGTCTCTGCAAGCACGAGGTCACGGACGAGGCCGGGCGGCCTCTCGAGTTCTTCAACACGTCGCTCGGCGGCGGCTTCGGGGCGCGCTACGCGGATACCGGCGAGCCTCGGGATAGCCACGCATGCGTCATCCGGGGCGTGAGGTGCCGCGCCGACGAGGGCCGATTCGGCGGGATCGTGATCGAGGTGATCGACAAGGTGCCGTAGCCGTTTGGGCCGGCAGCTCGACGATCCGCGCTCAGCCCCGGCCGCGCACTGGCAGCAAGGGGAGCAGCGGCTCGTCATCCGGGATGCGCAGGCCGGGCATGAGCTCGTCGAGCTCGCCTGGCTCGAAGCGGCACAGGTTGGAGGCGTGCCAGAAGCCCCCTGCAACGTTGCCGCTGAGCTTGTAGCAGCCGTCTGGGCGGAAGGCGACCCAGCCCTCGGGGAGCTTGAGCAGCACGGCGAGACAGGCGCCAGTCCGCACGTCCCAGAAGCGGATGGTACCGTCGGTGGAGCTGGAGAGCAGCATCTCTCCATCCGGCATGAAGGCCACGCTCACGATCTCGCCGGTGTGCCCCTGGAGGACGCGCGCCGTGTAATCGGCGGACACACGCCAGAGGAGAACGCTGCCGTCGTCGGACCCTGATGCGAGCCATGCACCGTCGGGGCTGAAGGTCACGCACTTCACCTGGCCGGCGTGGCCGGCCAGCGCGCGCTGCTCGGCGCCCTCGACGAGAGGCCAGAGGCGGACGGTCGTGTCGTCGGAGCCCGAGGCGAGCGTCGCCCCATCAGGGCTGAACGCCACGCTCCTCACGACACGACCATGGCCTTCCAGCACGCGCGCTGCTCCTTCGCCGTCCACCTTCCAGAGCCGGATGGTTCGATCGAACGATCCTGATGCCAGCATCGTGCCGTCAGGGCTGAACGCCACGCTGCTGATTCCATCTTCGTGATCTTCCATCACGCGAAGCGGCTCCGCTGCCTCGGTGTGCCAGAGTCGCACTGTCCCGTCGAGCGAGCCTGACGCGAGCATGCCCCCGTCATGGCGGAAGGCGATATCCATGATGCGATGATAATGCCCCCTCAACACGCGCGCCGTGCGGTCTGCGCCGAGCCTTCCGAGCCGGACCGTGTGGTCGCGCTGTGCGAACGCCAGCGTCGTGCCGTCAGGGCTGAAGACCAGCTTCGCGGAGGAGATGCCGCGATCCACGAGCGGCGGCGCCGCAGTCCATGCCGACATCCGCCAGAGCTGAATGCCAACGTCTTCGGAGCCGAGCGCGAGCGTCCCGCCATCGGCGCTCAACGCCATGGCCATGGACACGCTCGGCTGTCCTTCCAGCACGCGCACGGCGCCACCCGTCGACACGTGCCACAGGCGCACCGTGCTGTCCTTCGAACCAGAGGCGAGCGTCGCGCCGTCGGGGCTGAACGCGACGCTCGTCACGGCGGCGGAGTGGCCCTGGAGCGCGTGCAACGCGACGCCTGATCGATTCCACAGCTGCACGGCTCCGTCTCCCGCGCTGGAGGCGAGCGTCGCGCCGTCGGGGCTGAACGCGACGCTCCTCACGCTTCGCAAGTGGCCCTTCAGCGTGTTCCGCTGCTCGCCCGTCGTGACGTCCCAGAGGCCAATGTCGTAGTCCGCGGAGCCGGAGGCCAGCGTGCCGCCGTCGGGGCTGAACGCGATGCTGAGCACGCCAGCCCGGTGGCCGCTCACTACGCGAAGCACGTCGCCTGTCGCGACCTTCCAGAGCCGGATGACGGTGTCGTGAGCGCCGGAGGCGAGCGTCGCGCCGTCGGGGCTGAACTTGACGGCCATCACTCCATCCCGATGGCCGTGGAGCACGGCGATCTGTCGGAAGGTGGCCACCTGCCAGAGCCGGACGGTACAGTCAGAAGATCCGGAAGCCAGCGTCTCGCCGTCAGGGCTGAACGTCACGCTGTTCACATGATGAGCGTGCCCCTTGAGCACGCAGAGCACGTTGCCAGTCGATACGTCCCAGAGCCGGACAGTGCAATCGTCCGAGCCGGACGCGAGCGTATCCCCGTCAGGGCTGAAAGCGATGCTCGTGACCCAGTCGGAGTGGCCGTTCAGCCTGCGCAGCGCGCCCCCGGTCGCCATGTCCCACAGCACGATCCCGTGGGAGTGACCCGATGCGAGCAAGGTCCCATCGGGGCTGATCGCTACAGCGTTGCACCGGCTGCCTTGTACCCACGTCGGCTCGAACCTCGCCGCATCCGGCATCGCCGCGCCGAACGTGTCGCACCCGTCGAGCTTCGCCCCCCGTGCCCCCACGAGCTTCGCCCCGCGCAGCCTCGTCGAGGCGAGCTTCGCTCCGGTCAGATCCGCGCCCACAATCCGCGCTCGAACCGCCGTCGCCCCGGTCAGGTCCGCCCCGCAGAGCGCCGCCCCGGAGAGGTCCGCCCCCTCGAGCAGCGCCCCTCCCATCTGCGCCCCGCTCAGGTTGGCCCCCACGAGTTTCGCCTCTCTCAGGTCCGCCCCCCGCAGATCGCACCCGCAGAAGTTCTTCCCCGACAGATCCTGCCCCCGCAGATCCGCCCCCGCGAGGTTCATCTGCTCGCTCACCCCAAGCGCCGTCCGCCCGTCGATCCGGAGCGCGTTCGCCGTCGCCACCGTCCCCCACGCCCCGCCGAGCGCCTGCCGTACCCACGTCGCAGTCGCCTCCCGTCCCGCGAGCGCCCCGAAGAAATCCGCCATCAGGTCGCTCACGTCCCGCTGCGCGAGCGCCGCCGACTCCCCGGAGCGCTGCACCTCTTCGGCCGCCTCCCGCGCCACGAGCCACTCCAGCACCGACTGGTGGATGAACCGGAAGTTCTCCTGGTCGTCCCACACGAGAAGCGTCCCCGACCCGATCTGGTGCACCGTTACCCCGAGATCGAGCTCGTGCCGCCCGAGCGCCTGCAGCGCCGCGATGAGCTCCGCCGGCAGCTCGCGGATGTTCACGCTCTGCTCCGTCCGCTGCCACAGCCGCGTCGCGAGCTCCGTCACCGCACGCCACCGCTGCGCCACCGACAGCCCCGGCTGCGCGCCCTTCGGGTGCGCGCGCTCGTACTCCCAGACGAGCCACCGATCCAGGAGCAGCTTGTAGAGCCCCGCCGAGGTGATCTCGCCGTCTCCCGCCTTCGCTTGCCGTAGCTGCGCCGCCTCGATCTCGGCGATGAACCCCAGCATCCGCGGGTTCGCCGATAGGCCGAGCAGGTCCTTCACCTCCGCGAGCAGCTGGATGCGCTCGTCAGCCGCCTCCTCGCTGTCGAGCCGGTTCACCAGGAACCTGCGGATCTGCGCCCCGGTGAACGGCTGCAGCCGCACGAGCCGATAACCGGGCAGCAAGGCGGCCCGCTCCGCGAGCGCCGACCTCACCTGCTGCTCCGAGATGAAATGCTGGCTCCGGCTCGTCACCACCACCTTCGCCGCCTTGCCCTGCGCCGCCTGGATCAGCGTGTCGAAGTGCTCGACCGCGCGGTCGTACGTCACGCGGAAGGCGAGCTCGTCGAAGCCGTCGAACAGGAGCGCGATCCGCCCTTCGGCCAGCATGTGCCGGAACGCCGGCAGATCGATCTTGCCGAGCCCCGCGAGCGCCAGGTGCTGCGCGATGAGCGCGTTCAGGTCGCGCGCCTTCTCCAGCGCGCGCATCTCGATGAGCACCGGCGTCAGCGGGCCGCCCGCGTTGCCCAGCCGCCGCGCGAGCTCGTGCAGGAGGAACGTCTTGCCCGTGCCGAAGTCGCCGAGCACCAGCACGAACCGGTTGTGCTCGGAGTCGAGCAGCGCTGCGAGCGCATCGAGCGCCCGCTCGTGCAGCACCTCCTCCTGGCCCGTCGTGAGCGCGACGCGCTGGTCGACGTAGAGATCCGGCGGATACGTGGGGTCCCGCTCGAGGCTCGCGTTCTGCCACGCCAGGTAGCCGCGGAAGTCGATGAGCCCCTGGTACTCGAGGAACCGCACGAGGCGCACGCGCCGCGCGCTCGCGTAACGCACGAGCTCCTCCGGCGCGGGCTCGCCGCCGTAGACCAGCGTGGACACGAGGCCGGGATCCTCGCGCCGGTACGAGGCGTCGATGCTCTCGATGAACGCGGAGACCGCCTCGGTCGAGATGCCGCTCTCGAGCGCCGCGAGCGGCGCGATCCGGACGATGCCGCCCTCGTTGACCGAGACGCGAAGGTAGACGCCGAAGGGGAGGGGCGCGTCGAACCACTCGATCTTCACGCCCTCGGGCTCTCGCAGCCTGCACACGCGCTCGACCCGCGAGAGGAAGTCGTCGCTGCGCCCTTCCCCGGGCAGGAGGATGTCGTCGCCGTGCGGACCCGCGTGGCCGCCCCGCGCGCGCGCCGGGAGGCGGCGCAACATGGGGACTCGCCCGGCGTGCTCGGCGCGCGCAGGCGCAAGAAAGCGCCTCAGAAACGCGACGAGGAACTCCGCCGAGGCGCGGCACGCGAACGCGCGGAAGTTGTCGTTCTTGTCGTGGTCGGCGTGATCCGAGACCGCCTTCGCGATGATCGACCGCCTCCCGAGGCGCTCCGCGACGTAGCCGATCGCCGCGGCCTCCATCTCGACGCCGAGCACCTTGCGCCCGATCGGCTTCAGCCGCTCGAACAGCCCCGCGTCCTCCTGCACCGCCTTGCCCGTGGCGATCGGGCCGATGTGCACGCGGAACGGCCGGGCCGACGGCGGGCCGTCCGGGTGGAGCAGGCGATCCCGGCGGACCTGCGCCACGCCCGCCTCCGTGAGCTCGAGGCCGCCGTCGCCGATACGGAGCACGCCCGCCGCCTCCAGCTCCCCGATGCGATCGGTCCAGCCCGGGCACCGCGCTGCCCGCTCCGGCCGCGAGACGGGCGGCGGTCCCCCCTCCACCTGGCTCTCGTAGAGCGCGTGCCGGAGCCACCACGCCTGCGACGGCTTCGACGGCGGGCGCTCGGCCGCGAACGCCGCCTGCCGCTCGAACTCGCGCGCGAAGAGCGCCGCATCCATGTTCCACGTGCGCTCGAGGTTGTACGTCTCGATGTCGTGGAAGAACGCGCCCTCGCCGCCGCCGTGGGCGACGCGCTTGCCCTCGTCGTAGCTGTAGACCCGGTCGGCGACGATGACGTCGCCGAGCGACACCTCGCCGCGCTTGCCGGCGCAGATGCCGCACATCGCGAGGCACCCTGGATCGAGCTCCTCGATGAGCCCCTGCGCCCTCGCCGCCGCCGCGCTCTCGCCCATCCGCCCCGACCACGCCGCGGCGACGCGGAGCGGCTCGCCGCGGTCGTTCGGGAGGTCGCGGACGAAGTACGGGAACCCGCCTGGATCCCGCGCCTCCCGCCAGCCGTCTCGACCGCCCTCGCCGAGCGCGAGGACCGCCTCGAGCTCGTCCTGCAGCGCGGTGACGATCAGCGCGTCGACGCGCCCTGCAACGATGTCTGTCGGCACAGGTCCACTCTAACAACAGGCGCTGACGTTCCGGGCTCGGTCCGGGTCGAGACCTGGCCGAGCGCTGGTGACCAGATCCTGACTGGGTCCCGACCTGATCGAGCGCTGGTGGTCAGATCCTGAAGGGGCCCGGACCTGGCGGTCCCCTCGTTTTCGAGGCCCGCCCCAGGTCGAGACCTCCAGCGAGGCTCCCCGGGGGAGCCTCCGGCCAGATCCGAGCCTGGCTGCCCGCCTTCGCTTCTTCCTGGACGACCGCCCTCCCGGGAGGCTTTCATCCCGCCCATGGCGAGGCTCGTCGAGGCGCTCAACCGGTTCTTCGGGCGGGTCGAGATCCTCGCCCTCGGCCTCGAGAACGAGCGCAGCGCCGCCGAGGCCGCGCTCGCGAAGGGCATGCCCCTCGAGGCCCGCGAGCACGCCCGCACCATCCTCTCCGTGCTGCCCGACTCGGCCGTCGGGCTGGCGCTCTGGGCCGACGCCGCGGAGGACGCGTGGCTCGACCAGGAGGTCGTCGCCTCGCTCACGGATCTCGCGAAGCGCGTCCCGTGGCGCGCCGACGTGTGGCTCCGCCTCGGCCGCGCGGGGCAGCGCATCGGCTGGGACGGCGCGCGCGACGCGCTCGAGCGGGCCACGTCGGCGCCGGAGGAGCGCGACGCGGCGCGCCTCGCGCTACTCGATCTCTCGGACCTCGACCTCGCCGCGGGCGACCCGGCCCGCGCGCAGCGCTGGCTCGACCGCATCCCGGCGCCGCTCACGACCGTGCCCGACCGCGACGTGGCCCTCCGCCGCGCCGAGTGCGCGCTCGCGTACGGCGATCTCGACGGCGCGCGCGCCGCCGCGGAGATCCTCGGCGAGCCCACCGCGATCGAGGGGCGCGCCGCCCTCGTGCTCGCCCGGCTCGCGCTGGCCGAGGCGAGCGCGGCGGCGGGCTTCCCCGCGGCGGGCTCCTCCGCGGCGGCCCTGCCGCCCGCCGTGGTGGGGCGGGCGCTCGACCTCGGGCTGCGGGCGCTCGTGCTCGACGTCCCCGGCGCGGCGGAGCTCTGCGCCGCCCTGGTCGCCGCCTCCCGCGACGTGCTCGTCGTCGACCGCGTGCGCCGCGTCGTCCGCGCCGCGGGCGCGCTCGACGAGCCGACCTGGGCCGCCGCGTTCGCCTTCGCCGAGGGGCGGCGCGACGACGCGCGGCAGGCGCTCGCGCGCGGGCTCTCCGCGGGCGACCGCGCGGCCGCCGCGGCGCTGCTCCGCATGGCCGTCGAGACCCGCGACCTCGGCGCGCTCGACGCGCTCGCCGCGCGCGGCAACGCCAAGGACGACGACAAGGAGCCGCGCGGCGCGGCCGCGCCCCCGCTCCCGCCCGACCTCGTCCGGCTGCGCGACGCCGCGGCGATGGCGTCCGCCGGGCAGGGGAGCGGCGCGCTCGACGCGCTCGACGCGGTGACCGGCGAGGGCGCGGCGTGGGCCGACGACATGCGCCGCGCGATCGCGCAGGCGTGGGTGCCCCCCGCGGGCGGCCCCGCCGGGGCCCGCGCCGCCGCCGCGTGGGGCGACGTGCTGCGCGAGCTTGCGCGCACGGCCAAGCTCCTCGACCGGCTCGACCTGCTCGCGGCGATCGAGGCCCTCGCGGTGGAGCGGGAGCGGCCGCTCCGCGCGGCCGTGGTGGGCGAGTTCAACGCGGGCAAGAGCACGTTCCTGAACGCGCTGCTCGGCGAGGACGTGGCGCCGACCGGCGTCCTGCCGACGACCGCGACGCTCCACTGGGTCGCCTGGGCGCCCGATCCGTTCGCGCGCATCGTCGTGCGCGGCGGCCAGGACCGCGTCGTGCCGCACGCGGCGCTGAAGGACACGCTGCGCGCGCTCGCGGCGGCCGGGGACAAGGTCGCGCGGGTGTTCATCTACGCGCCCATCGAGCGGCTCAAGCGCGTCGAGATCCTCGACACGCCCGGCTTCAATGCGCCCGACCCCGATCACATCGCCGAGGCGCGGCGGGCGTTCGACGAGGCCCACGTCGCCATCTGGCTGCTCGACGCGCCCCAGGCGATGAAGGAGTCGGAGCGGCGGGTGCTCTCCGAGATCAGCGCGCTCGGCGTGCCGGTGCAGATCCTCGCGAACAAGGCCGACCGGCTCAAGCCCGACGCCCTGGAGACGGTGCTCGCGCACGTGCGCGACAGCCTCGCGGCGAGCGCCATCGCCTCGCTCACGCCGCCGATCGCGTTCTCGGCGCGGCTCTCGCTGAAGGGGCGCCTCGGCGACGAGGAGGCGCTCGCGGCGTCGGGGTGGGCCGAGGTCGAGGCGCTCTTCGCCGAGCAGATCGTCGACGCGAGCGACGCGCTCCGCGAGCGCGCGCTCCGCCGCAAGGCGGGCCGCATCGCGGCCGAGCTCGCCCAGGCGGCGTCGGCGCGCGCGGCCGAGGACCGCGAGGCCGGGCGGAGGGCGCGCGCCGAGGCCGACCGGCTCCGCGCGAGCGCGGCGTACCTGCGCCGCGAGCGGCGCGCGCTCGCCGCGGCGATCGACAAGGCGCTCGAGCCGGCGCGCCGGGAGCTCGCGTCCGACCTGCGCCCGATCGCGGCGCTGCCCGAGGAGCGCAAGCGCACCGACGCGAGCGTCCGCGCCTACGTGCAGGAGCGGCTCGTGGCGCGGCTGAGCTGGCCGCTCTCCGCCGAGATCGCGAGGGCGGCGCGGGCCGGCGCGGAGCCGGTGGCGCGCGGCGCGCGCGGCGCGCGCGACGTCGAAGAAGGGGGCGCCTCGCCGTCGCCGCGGGCGGCGGCCCACGTGCGCGCCGTCCTGATGGGCATGGTGGCGGTCCACGACGCCCCCGACGAGCTCGCGGCGCGCCCGATCGAGGGCGTCGTCGAGGCCGCGATCGACGCGTTCGCGATGGCGCTGTCGGCCGAGGCGGAGGCGCCGGTCCCGCCGCCCGCGTCGGCGGCGATCGAGCTGCGCGCGCAGGCGCTCCGGGTCGCCTTCGAGGCGCCCGTCACGCCGGCCAGCGCCTGAGGCGAAAGGCGTCGGCGGCTCGGGAAGAACGGCCGCCTTCGAGGCGCCCGTCACGCCGGCCAGCGCCTGAGGCGCGAGGCGTCAGCGGCTCAGGAAGAAGGCGAGCACCCCGAGCGCCAGCCCGATCACCAGCGCCAGCGGGACCACGAGCTTGACCATCCACAGGTCCGTCGGGCGCGCGGGCGGGCGGCGGTCGCGCCGGACCGGCGCCGGCGCGATCTCGATGACGTTCTCGGCCGAGGACCGCGAGGGCGGCCGCGGCGGCGCGGCGGCGGCGGGCGCGCCGGCGCCTCGCGGCGCCTCCGCCCTCGGGGACGGCGCGCGGGCGCCCGCGGCGGGGAGGAGCGGCCCGAAGTCCTTGCGATCGTGGATCACGACGTCGCTCGCCGGCGGATCGCTCGTCGGCGCGACGAGCCGCCGCACCGCCGGGAGCGTCCGCGAGAGATCGTCCGACGTCGGTCCTGCCGGCGCCTCGCGCGGGAGGGCGACGCCGGGGAGCGTCGCGGCGAGCGACAGGATCGCGCTCGACGGCGGCCCTTCCGTCAGCGACGCCTCGCGGAACACGGACTTCGCCAGCACCTCGCCCCGCTGCGCCGGCGGCGGCAGATCGCCCTCGCGCAGCGGCGGCGCGGCCGTCATGGAGCTCCGGAGCGACTGCGGCATCGCCACTTCGAGGGTCGGCGCGTCCTCGGGCGCGCTCGTCCGGGCGGCAGGGAGCAGCGCGGAAGGCAGGTGGGGCAGGAGCCGCTCGAGCTCGTCGCGCAGCTCGGCCGCGCTCTGCTGGCGCTGGTTCGGCCACTTCGCGAGCGCGGTGAGGATGATCGCCTCGAGGGCAGGGTGGATCTGCGGCAGGAACTGGCTCGGCGCGGGCGGCGGCTTCCGGAGGTGATCCATCGCCACCTCCCACGCGACGGCCGTGGGCGGGAAGGGGAGCCGGCCCGTGACGAGCAGGAACAGGAGCACCCCGCACGCGTACACGTCGCTGCGCCCGTCGATGGCGTCGCCGCGGCACTGCTCCGGGGACATGTACGCGGGCGTGCCGACGACCACGCCGACCGTGGTGACCGAGCCCCAGACGCTGATGGGCGCGCTGTTCGGCCCGTCGTCCTCGCCGCGGGTGTTCCTCTCGACCATCTTCGCGATCCCGAAGTCGAGCACCTTCACGCGCTCGACCGACGGATCCGCCGGATCCCGCAGGACCATCACGTTCTCGGGCTTGAGATCGCGGTGCACGATGCCCCGCGCGTGGGCGGCGGCGAGGGCGTCGGTGATGCCGATCAGGAACCGCGCGGCGCGGGCCTCGGAGAAGCGGCGCTCGGCGAGCAGGACCTCGAACAGGTCCTTCCCGGCGACGAGCTCCATCACGATGTACGGCAGGTGCCCTTCCACGCCGGAGTCGAGGATCTGCACCGTGTTCGGGTGGTGGAGGCGCGACGCCGCCTTCGCCTCCCGGTAGAAGCGGGTGACGAACGTCTCGTCGCCGAGCAGCTGCGGGTGCATGATCTTGATGGCGACGTCGCGCGGCTCCGCGTCCTGCTCGCCGCGGTAGACCGCCGCCATCGCGCCCTCGCCGATGAACCCGGTGACGCGGAAGCGCCCTGCGATCGTCTTGCCGATGAGTTGCGGGCCCGCGCTCATGAGCGAGACTTCACCATAAAGTCCACGGAAAGAGCTACCCCGGCCTTCGCGATCTACGGCTTCGCCGGCGCGGGGCGGGGCTCGCCCTTCGCCCCGAGGATCGCCTCCAGGATCGGCCGCGATCCCTGCACGGCGGTGCGCTGCGAGTAGAAATGGAGCCCGCGCAGGCCGCCGAGCTCCTCGCCGCCGCCGGCGCGGCCCGGGCCGCCGTGGATCGTCTGAGGGAGGACGGTGCCCGGGCCGGGCGCCTGATCGGCGATCTTCTCGCTGCCGAGCAGGACGCGGCCGTGGTACGGCGCGACGCCGAGCAGCACCTCCGCCGCGAAGGCGCGGTCGTCGCTGTAGACGGAGCAAACGAGGCTCCCGCGGCCCCGGCGCAGGAGCGCCACGGCGTGCGCCGCGCCGCCGTCGTACGGGAAGAGCGTGGCGACGGGGCCGAAGACCTCGTGCTCGTGCGCGGCGGGCGCGCCGTCGGGGCCGCTCGCGACGAGCAGCGTCGGCGGCACGAAGTACCCCTTGCCCGGGGGCACCCCGATCGCCTCGAAAGGCCCGGCGCCGCCGAGCGCCACCGCAGCGCCCGCCGCGAGGCGCTCGATGCCCGCGCGCACGCCGCGGAGCTGATCGGACGTGGTCAGCGGACCCACCGTGACGCCGTCCTGCGCGGGATCGCCGACGCGCGCGTCGCGGAGACGGTCGACGAGGTCGTCGCGGACGGCGTCGACGACGGCCGCGGGCGCGAAGATGCGGCGGATCGCCGTGCACTTCTGGCCGGCCTTCTGGGTGATGTCGCGCGCGACGTCGCGCAGGAACATCGCGTACGTCTCGGAGCCGGGGACGGCGTCGGGGCCGAGGACGGCGCCGTTCAGGCTGTCGGCCTCGACGTTCACGCGGACGCCCTCCCGCACGAGGCCCGGCGAGAGCCGGAGCGCGGCGCCGGTGGCGCTCGATCCGGTGAAGGCGAGGACGTCCTCGCCGCCGAGGTGCGCGAGGAGATCGCCCGGCGGGCCGGCGACGAAGGAGAGCGCGCCGCGCGGCAGCGGGGCGCGCTCGGTGAAGATCTTCATCAGCCGGAGCGCGACGAGCGCGGTGCTGGTCGCGGGCTTCGTGATGACCGGCATGCCCGCGAGGAGCGCGCAGGCGGCCTTCTCCGCGAGCCCCCACGCGGGGAAGTTGAAGGCGTTGATGTGCACCGCGACGCCGGGGCGCGGGACGAGGATGTGCTGGCCGAAGAAGCGCGGCGAGCGCCCGAGCTGCACGCCGTCGCCGTCCGTGAGCAGCCGCGCGTCGCCGAGCTGGGCGCCGAGGTCGGCGTAGTAGGCGAGCGTGCCGATCGCGCCGTCGACGTCGAACTTGGCGTCGCCGCGGGTGTTGCCGCCGTTCCGGATGGCGACGTCGATGAGCGCGTCGCGCTCGGCGTGCGCGGCGCGCGACATGGCGCGGAGCAGCTCGCCGCGCTCCGCGAACGTGAGCGCGCGCAGCGCGGGCCCGCCCTCGGCGCGCGCGAACGCCACCGCGGCCGCGAGGTCGAGGCCGTCCGTGCTCGTCTCGGCGAGCGGCTCCTCGGTCGCGGGGTTGACGAGCACGTGCGGCGCGCCCTGGCCGGCGCGCCACTGCCCTTCGACGTAGCTCTCGAGCCGCTCCATCGGGCGCGTAGCCTACTCGCGCGGTCGCTCGGCACAACCCCCGCGCGCTGTCACGGCCGCGCTCGGCGCGCGCCGCGCCGCGGCCGCGCTCGGTGCGTGTGGCGCGCGCACGCCCTGCGCGCATTTCATCTGCACGAGGCGGACGCGAGCAGCGCGGTGATCTTCGCCTTCACCACCTCGAACTCCCGCACCGCGAGATCGAGCTCGGCCTCGCGCTGCCTGCGGCCGGACTCGACGAGATCGAAGCTCGTCGCGGTGCCGGCCTCGAACGCGACCTGCGTGAGGCGCGCGGTCTCGCGCGCGAGGTCGCGCGACTGCTCGGCGACCGCGCGCGACTGCTCGGCGACGGCGACGCCCCGGACCGCCTGCGTCGTCTCGAGCCCGGCGGTGCGCTCCACCGCGCCGAGGCGAACCCGCTGCTGCTCGACCGCGGCCCGGTTGATCTGGAGATCGCCGTAGCGCGCCCCGCCGTCCCAGATGGGGACGGTGAGCACGGCGCCGATGGACCACCCCCAGGACCGCGCCCGGCGGGTGGACTCGTCCCCGAGCGAGGTCTGAGCGCTCAGCGTGCTCGACAGATCGACGTACGGGGCGAACGCGAGCTTCGCGTCGGTGAGGTTGCGCTCCGCGATCTCGAGCTCGGCCCGGGCGGCGCGGACGTCGGCGCGCTGATCCGCGCGCGCCTCGGCGCACTGCGACTGCACCTCCGCCGCGATCGCGTTCAGCGAGAAGCCCTGCGGGACGCCGACCTCGCCGCGCTCGCCCAGCACGGCCCCGAGCGCCTCCCGCGCCTTGCGCAGCGCCTCGTCGCCGGACACGAGCGTCGCGCGGGCGAGCGCGACGTCCTGCTCCGCGCGGACGACATCGAGCTTCGTGCCGGTGCCGAGCCGCTCGCGCCGCCGGGTCAGCTCGAGCCGCTCGAGCGCGCTGCGCAGGCCGACCCGGTTGATCTCGCTGACCCGCTCGGCCGTGACGATCGAGACGACGGCGTCCGCCACGGCGCCGACGGTGATGCGGCGGCGATCCTCGAGGCTCAGCTTGGCGACGTCCACCGAGCGCCTGGCGGTGCCGATGCCGTACCAGGCGCGCGGGGCGAGGACGGGCTGGCGGAGCGTGAGCGACGCCCTCAAGGTCGTCGGCGCATCCTCGACATCCTGGAACGCTCCCGTCGGCTCCCCAGGGGGGCGAGCGATGCCCGGCGGGAGCGTCTCGGCGCCGCCGCCCGCCAGCTCGTGATTCACATCACCGCGCGCGTCGAGGCTCGGGAGCGCCGCGGCGAGCGCCCGCCTCGCGACCCCCTCGGCGCGGGCGACCTCCTGCACGGCGATGGCGAACTCGACCGACCGCTGCTCGATCATCGCGCGCGCGTCGTTCCAGCTCGCCAGCGTGCGCGCCGGCGGGGGGACCGGCGCGAGCGCCGGGTCGTTCACCTCGATGCGCTGCGGCATCGGCGCCGGCGCGGCGGCCGCCGTCGGGGGTGTCGTCGTCGGGACCGCCGCGGGTGCCTGCTGGCCCGGCCGCGGCTGAGCCTGCTGACCCGGTCGACCCTGGGGAGGCGCCGGCTGCGCGAGGGCGACGCCTTGGCACAGGGAGAGGACGGCGAGGTGGCTGACAGCGACCATGCGGAGCCGGCGATGGGGCATGCGCGTTCGATGCGCCGGACAGGGCGCGACGACAAGCCCGAAGCGGGCAGGGGCGCGCTCCCGCCCTGTGCCCGTGTGCGAAACCGTGCGCGCGGCGAGCCCGCGCCGCGGGTCAGGTCGTGGGCGACGAGCCGAGGATGCGCCACTATTCTGGACCACCGATGCCAAGCCGGTTGCCCCCGATCGACATCTGCCTCGGCTGCGGGACGCGGCGGCGATGTGGCCCCGCGGACCCCTGCGCTCGCTGCGGCGAGCCGCCCCACCGCGCCGTGTGGCGGCGGTCCGAGCCGCGTGGCGCGTCGCCGAGGATCGAGCTGTTCCTGAGCGCGATCACGAGCGGGCTGCTGCTCGCGTACACGGCGCTCTACGGGCTGCTCCTCTCGGGCCTGGCCGGGGCCGCGGACGAGTCCCTCGCGGCCGCCGCGCTGTTCGCGGCGAGCGTTCTTCTCGGCGCGAGGCTCGCGCGGTGGATCGTGCGGTCGCTGTTCGATCTCTGGGGCACCACGTGGGCTTACTGCTCGGCCGACGGCGCCCGCCGGGGGACCGTGCGCACGCTCCTCGGGTGGTACGGCGCCGGCGAGGGCGTGAGCCTGACGGGGTTCCACCCGACGAGCGCGGGCTCGACGCTCTTCTGTTCCTCGGACGCGATCGAGGCGGGGCTGCCCGTCGTCGCCGCGAACCTCTCGCGCATCGCGGGGGCGAAGGGCGGCGACGCGTTCTCGCCGTTCGAGGTGCTGATGCTCAGCGCCTTCACGGGCCTCGTCGCGCGCGGCGAGGCGACCATCAGCAGGGCCACGGCGGTGCGCTGGCGGAAGGGCTGGCTGGGCGCGGCGCGGCGCGGCGCGGCGCAGCCGGTGCTCACGATCGAGCGCTCGGGCGATCGCGAGGAGGGCAGCGCGATCGAGCGCGAGATCCTCTCGGCGCTGCAGGCGAAGGCGGACGGCCTCGCGCTCCTCGCGGAGCCCTCGCCGCCGGGGGGCTACCGCGACGCCGCGTGGCGGCCGCCGCCCGCGCGGCTCTGCATCGAGGAGGTGCTGTGCCCCCGCGCGCTCGCGCTGGCGGCGAGGGCGCTCCGGAAGGAGCCCCGCGGCGGCGCGCCGGTCGCGGTCGCCGCGGCGCTCGACGAGTTCGGCAAGCGCGACCCCGCCCGGATGAGCCACCTCCGCGTGCTGCTCGCGGAGCAACACCGCCGCGCGCTGTCAGCGTGAGCGGCGCCGCGGCGCTCAGTGCCAGACGCCGATGCCGGCGCTCACGCTGTCATAGCGAGGCGCGAAATCCATCGACGTCTGCAGCGTCAAGGCGGTGTCTGGGATCAGGCCCCAGAAGGTCGTCGAGAGCACGCGGACGTCCGCGCCGAACGTGAAGTGCTGCCGGCCGACGCGCCCGCTCCCCAGGCGGCCGAAGCGGTTCGGCTCGTAGTAGCTGCCGAACCGCGTGTGCACGCGGCCCGGGATCGGCTCGGTCTCGATCCCGAACCGCGGCGAGAAGCTCACGTGCGCGCCCGAGGTGCCCACCGCCGACGGGCCGTGCTCGCTCCCGGGCTGCTTCTGCGCCAGGAAGCGCTCCAGGCTCACCCCGTTCGACACCGGGCCCGTGACGAGGAGCTCCGCCGTGATGAGCAGGTGCTCGCGCGGCCAGTTCCAGTAGCGCGCGCGCCGCTCCGCCTCGAGGACGGCCGGCCCCGCGGCGAGCTCGCGCTCGTCGGCGGCGCGCTCGCGCGCCCTCTCCGTCGCGAAGACGCGCTCGCGCCGCGCGCGCTCCTCCGGGTCGTCGATGGCGCCGAGCTCGCGCGCCCTCCGCTCTTCCCGCGCGGTCTGCCTGCGCGCGACCGCCTCGCGGAGCTCCCGCTCCTGGACGCGCGGGTCGATCCACGCCGGGTTGAGCGGGCGCGGTCCGACCTGCACGGCGAGGCCGATCTCGAGCTCCCAGGGGAGGACGACCTCGTCCGGCAGGATCAGCCCGCCGGCGCGGCGGACCTGCCCGTCCATCACCACGCCCTCGCCGAGCAGGCGGCCGCCGTTCACCGGGAAGCGGAACGTGGCGCCGAGCCGGTAGGACGCCCAGTCGGGGCGCACGAGCACCCCGAGCTCCGGGGAGACGCCCGCCATGGTCAGGTCGGTCTGCTCGGCCTGGAGGTTGAGCGTCACCGCGCGCGCACCTGCGCCCAGCACGAGCGCGTCGCCGAGCAGGCGGACCCCGCCGAGGAAATGGTACTTGCCGATCACGACCGTGGTCTCGGCGCCGGCCTCGTCCGTCAGGGAGTACCGCTGCAGCTCGGCGTTGACCCCGACGCCGAAGTCGCCCGCCTGGAGCTGGCCGCCGAGCGTCAGGTAGACGAAATTCGAGTAATCGAGATCGATGTCGCCGCTGTTGTCGAAATCGTTGTTCTCGAAGAGCTCGATGGGCAGCGAGATCGACGCGGCCACGTCCCACTCGAACCAGCGCATGCTGAACGGCTCGCGGAGCGCGGGCGCCGCGGCGTTGGCGACCATGCCGGCGATCCCCTCGGCGTAGCCGGCGTAGGCGCCGGCGATCCCGGTCACGCGCAGCGGCGCCAGGATGGGCCCCTGGAAGAGGTCGATGGTGTAGGCGTTGTCCTGGAGCGGCTGAGCCAGCGCGGCGCCGGGCGGGCCCAGGGCGAGGGCCAGCGCGGAGAGCGCCGCAGCGGATCGGCGGGCGATGATGCGGAGCGCCGCGGTCCTGTCGGTCACCTCGCGCTGCTCCCGTCCAACAGCATCTCGTCGCGCCCGCCGCGAGGTGATAGCACTGGCCCGCACGGAAGGGACCGTGGAAGCGGAGCCCGACCGTCGGCGGCCGCGCACCCCTGCCCGCCCTAGGAATCGCAGCTCCCATGCCCGCTCAAGCTCCCGCGCCCATCGCTCCCGCCCCGGCCGTGCCGGGGACCGGGGCGGGAGCGCGCCCTCCTGGAGCGCGGCGCCGCCCTGGCGGGCCTCGCGCCCGTGGCCGGCGCATCGCCCTGGTCGCGTACTACAGCTTCGCCGCGCTCATCATCGCCTCGTGCACCCTCCAGCTGATCCGGCAGGTCTTCTTTCTGTCGGCCGCGCCGTCGCCCTACGCGAGCTGCGAGGAGGGCCTCCTGGCGCTCGTCCGGGCCGTCGAGCGCGCCAGGGAGGCCGCCCCCGGGACCGACGGGGAGGACGCCGCCCTCGCCCGGTTCAGGAGCACGCTCGCTCCGGCGTGGACCTACCGGGACGGAGTGGCCGCCTCGTGCCGGGGCTCGGAGGACAACGAGCGCGCTCTCGACGCCATCGAGCGGCTCCGCTATGCGGAGGAGCACGCAGCGCGGCGCGAGGCAGGCGATCTGGCTCCGCTGCGGCGGCGGGTCCGGGCGATCGTCGATGGCCAGCTTGGGCCCGCGTCCCCGAGATAATACCCCGACGCGGCGATCACGCAGGACGATATGACCGACATGACCGTTCCTTCTCCCCCTGCCGCAGTGGCGGGTGAAGCGCAGACCGGCGACAACAAGCCCCAGCCGCCGCCTACCTTCGATGTGCTCCCCCTGTCGTCCGAGCTGCGCGAGACGCTCGCGGAGATTGGCTACGTCCACCCGACGCCGGTGCAGCTCGCCGTGTGGGAGCCGGTGACGCGCGGGCGCGACGCGGTCGTGCAGGCGCGCACCGGCACCGGCAAGACGGCGGCCTTCGGGCTCCCGATCGTCGATCATGCCGTGAAGCGCTCGCTCGCGCAGGCGCAGGTGCTCGCGCTGTGCCCGACGCGGGAGCTCGCGCTCCAGGTCTCGGCGGAGGTCGAGCGCCTCGGCAAGCGCAAGGGCATCAAGGTGGTCGCCGTCTACGGCGGCGCGCCGATGCAGCGGCAGATCGACGCGCTCGCCGCGGGCGCGCAGGTCATCGTCGGCACGCCGGGCCGCGTGCTCGACCACCTGCGCCGCGGGACCATCGTCGCCAAGCACATCCGGCTGCTCGTGCTCGACGAGTGCGACGAGATGCTCTCGATGGGCTTCGAGCGCGAGCTCACCGCGATCCTCGCCGAGCTGCCGCCGGAGCGGCAGACGCTGCTGTTCTCGGCGACGCTCCCGCCCGATATCGAGCGCATCGCGCGCAGCAAGCTGCGCTCGCCCGAGTTCATCACCCTCTCGGGCGACGCGGTCGGCGCGCTCCAGATCCAGCACTACGTCTACCTGATCACGGGCGACAAGCTGACGTCCCTCGTCCGCATCATCGAGGTCGAGAACCCCGAGAACGCGGTCATCTTCTGCAACACCAAGGACGAGACCGAGGCGGTCGCCGGGGCGCTGAAGCGCCAGGGCTACGACGCCGACTGGCTGAACGGCGATCTGCCGCAGTCCGATCGCGAGAAGGTGATGAGCGCGACGCGCGAGGGGCGCCTGCGCTTCCTCGTCGCCACCGACGTGGCCGCGCGCGGCATCGACATCTCGCACCTCACGCACGTCATCAACTACGATTTCCCGCAGGACGCCGAGGCGTACGTGCACCGCACCGGCCGCACCGGCCGCGCGGGCCGCACCGGCACGGCGATCGCGCTGATCACGCCGCAGGACGTCGGGCCGCTCTACATCCTCCGGCTGACGTACAAGATCCGCCCGCTCGAGAAGCAGCTCCCCTCGGAGGGGGAGCTCAAGACGCGCGCCGAGGCCGATCTCGTCGCGATGCTCGCCGAGGCGTTCCTGTCGAAGGGCACGCACCGCGACGATCTCTCGCTCGCGCGCCGGCTCCTCACGCACGACCAGGCCGAGGCGATCGTGGCGGGCCTCCTGCGCGATCACCTCGGCGCGCGGCCGACGGCGCAGGAGGAGGCGAGCGCCGCGCGGCGCGCCCAGCAGCCGCAGCGCGCGGCGGCGCGCGAGAGCGAGGGGCGCGGCACGGATCCGTCGACGAAGCCCGAGCCCGCGGCGCGCGGGCGGGCGGCGCGGGAGGCGATCCCCCGCGCGGCCGACTCGGCCGAGCCGCGCTCGCCCGAGACGGAGCGCAGCGAGCGCGAGCGCGAACGCGAGCTGGCGCGCGAGGGCGATAGGGACCGCGGGCGGGAGCGCGATCGGCGATCGCTGCGCCTCCGCCGGGACGAGGGGCGGCGAGGCCCTCGCGGCGCGGACGCGCCCGGGGGGGAAGAGCCGCGCCGGCCCGAGGGGGCGCGGGCGCGCGACGACGGCCCCGTCTCGGTCGAGCCGCTCACGCGGCCGGAGCCGCTGATGCGGATCGAGCCGCCGCGAGGCGAGGGCGGGCCGGGCCGCGGCCCGGCGGAGCGCCTGCGCGATCGGCCCGCTGCGACGCTGCTGTCGGCGCGCCGCGGCGCTGGCGCCGCTGGCGCCGCGCCGGGCAGGCCTCAGGGCGGCGCGTCGGGACAGCCGTTCTCGCGCCACGCCGACTTCACCATGTGGCAGCCGCCCGAGGAGGAGGGCGACGACGAGCCGATCCTCGGCGAGCCTCCGTCTCCGGCGCCCGGCGCGCCGGTGTCGCGCGGCGGCGAGCGCGAGCGCGCGAGCGGCGCCCTGTCGCCGGCCACCGGCGAGGCCGCGGTCGAGATCGAGAGCGGCGAGGCCGGCGAAGCGCCGCGCGCCGAGCCCTCGCGCGACGAGGCGGACGGAGAGTTCGTCGAGGTCTTCATCAACCTGGGCCGCCGCGACGGCGCGCGCGCGGCGGATTTCCAGCGCGCGCTCATCGAGCGGGGCGGGATGGCCAAGGGGGACATCCGGCGCATCCGGGTGCGCGAGCGCAACGCGTTCGTCAGCGTCCCGAAGGCCGAGCTCGCGCGGGTCGTGGCGACGCTGAACGGCGCGACGATCGCGGGCAAGGAGGCGCGCGCGGAGCAGGCTCGGGAGCGCACGTCAAGCGCCGAAGAGGTGGCGGAGGACGCCTGAGCGCGGGTCGCGCGGATCGAGCGAGTCGTCGCAAACGCGTCTGTCCGCTGCCACATGGCGGCGGAGCGGGCTCCACGCAAGCGTTTCAAGGGGTTCCGCGCGGCGCACGACACCGCCTGGCGGCGCTGGTCGATGGTACGTCGGTGGGGGCTTGCGTGCGACGTCGTCCAGGCGTCTCGGCTCGGCGCGCAACGCGCTAGCCAAGCTCGCCCACTGGTCGTATCACGGAAGGGATGGGGCGCAGTGGAGCGGAGGACATCGACCGGCTTCGACGGGACATCGATCGAGCGCTTGCTGACAAGCTCGATGCGGACAGGGTGCTCCCGCTGCTCGCGCGTCTGGCCCGCGCGACGGCGCCCGGGAGCGAGCCGTGGCTCTACGCGCACCGCCACCTCGCGGAGATGGGCGTGGAGCACGATCCGTGGCGCGCCGCGCTCTTCGCGCGCCGCGTGCTGCAGTTCCACGAGGAGGACGACGGCGCCTGGGCGGTGCTGGGCCTGGCGCAGTCGCTGCTCGGCAACTACCGCTACGCCGCGCGCGCCTACGAGCGGGCGCTGGCCATCGCGCCCGAGAACCCCTGGTACGCGCACAACCTGGGGCACCTCTACGACGTCGCGCTGAACCGCCCGCACGACGCCTTGCCGCTCCTGGCGCAGGCCACCGAGGCGCAGACGGGCGAGGCCGACATCGCCGCGAGCTACGCGCACGCGCTCGCCCGATGCGGCAAGCTGGTGCTCGCCAAGAAGATCTTGAAGCGCGCCATCCGTCACGGGGCGACCGCGGACCAGATGGCGCTGTGGCGCTGGCTCGACGCGGGCGCCCCGACCACGGGCGAGAGCGGCCCGGACCCTCAGCGCCCGGCCGACTCGAAGCGCAAGGCCAAGCGACGGCGCGCTCGCGAGCGTCAGAGCCTCGGCGATTGAGGCGGAGCGTGGAGCGACCCGCGCGCGGCTGTGAACACGCACTCCGCGCTGGTGCCCGGCGCGCGTCGCATCATGGGGGGGACCTCACGTGAGCTCCGGCCCTCTCCATCCGCACATCCGAGGAGCGGAAGCAGGAGGTGCACGCCGACCGAGCTCGGCTGCGCTGCGGCGCGGCATAAGCTGCTGCTGGCGTGCTCGATCGTGACGCGGGGCACGGGCGCGGTTGTGCGGGCACGGGCTACCTCGGCTGGGCGACGGTGGATGCCGTCGCCACAAGCGACACGCATGGCTGACGCGAAGCTTGACGGTGGGTTACCCGGTTGGCGATAAGCTGTGTTTCTCGACTGGTGCTGGACACGGTCCCCGCTTGGGACAGGGCACCCTGCGAGGAGAAGAAATGAGCGTCACGAGCGTGCAAAGGACGGACAGGACGGCGAAGAGCCACGCGCTCTCCGCGGCCGCCTCGTTTCGCCCGCGCGGCTCATCCTCCCGGCGCGCGCATCTGGAGCAGTCCTGCAAGGGGATTCGCCGCGCTGCGCACCGGAGGGACGCGCTGCCTGGCGCCACGCACGGCGCGCGCGGGCTTACGACGGGGAGTTCGCGATGAGCGAAGAAGCTCTGCGGCAAGAGATTGCGAGGCTCACGGAGCGCGTCGCGACGCTCGAGCAGCAGATCGAGGGGCACGAGCGCGCGGCGAAGGAGCAAGCCGCGCAGCTCGACCGGGCGACGCGCGAGGCGCGCGAGCGCGGCGAGCAGCTGGCCCGAGCGGACGAGGAGCTGCGGCGACAGGCTGGCATCTTCAAGCTCGTGCTCGACAGCATGGCGGACGGCGTCGCCGTCGTTGACGACAGGGGCGAGCTCCTGATGCGCAACCCGGCCGCGGAGCACATGCTCGGCCGCGCGCCGCTCGACCTCACCTCGGGGGACGACGTGGGGCCCGGCGACGCCACGCTGTTCTTCCCCGATCGCGCGACCCCCTGGCCCATGTCCGAGCACCCGCTGTCGCGCGCGCTGCGCGGCGAGACGGTCGACCAGGTCGAGCTCTTCGCGAGGAAGTCCGCCGACCAGGACGGGCGGGTCGCCCGCCGATCCAACGGCATGGCGGGCGGCGCGATGCCGACGCTCGCGCCCACCGCGGGGCCGCAGGGGGACGACGTCGAGCCGCGGTCGGTCCGCGTGCCGCCGGTGTTCTCCGAGCCGCGCATCGAGACCGGCCCGGTGTCCGGCCTGTTCCTGACGGTCAGCGCCAGCCCGATGCGGGGCAAGGACGGGGCGATCTCCGGCGCCGTCGCCGTGTTCCGCGACGCGACCGAGAAGAAGCGCCTCATCGAGGATCTCGAGGCGAAGAACCGCGACCTCGTGGAGAGCGAGAGCGCCAAGAGCGAGCTCGTCGAGCGGCTCCGTTACGCGATCGACGAGATCTCGACGCCCATCCTCGAGCTGTGGGACGACGTCCTCGCGCTGCCGATCATCGGCGTCGTCGACTCGCGCAGGAGCGCCCAGATCATGGAGCGGCTGCTCGACGAGATCGTCCGCCGCCAGTCGCGCTACGTCATCATCGATGTGACGGGCGTCGAGGTGATCGACACGCGGACGGCCGACCATTTCATGAAGCTGATGAAGGCGGTCGAGCTGCTCGGCGCGCGGTGTCGGATCACCGGGGTCAGGCCCGCCGTCGCGCAGACGATGGTGGAGCTCGGCATCAACCTCGGCACCGTGCGCGCCGCGCGCAACCTCAAGCACGCGCTGCGCGAGAGCATGGCGCTCGCCGGCCAGAAGCCGACGCCCGCGTCCCTCATGGGGACCCGCCGCGGCGCGGCCAAAGACAACGAGAAGCAGACAGGACAGCCGTTCACACCTGGCGGCCCTCGGGCCGCCTTCGATCCGTCGGGCAGCGGTGCAATGACCACGACACAGCTGCAGCTCAGCGCGAGGAAGGAGACGTCCACTTGATGCAAGCGGGTAGGGTCCCCATCGTGGGCCTCTTCGGGAACTTAATCGTCTCGGTGCAGGGCGGGCTCACCGACGGCCAGGTGGAGCAGCTGCGCGACGACGTGACCGGGTCGATCGAAGCGCGATCGCCCCGCGGCCTCATCGTCGACCTCTCCGGTGTCGAGATTCTCGATAGCTATCTCACCCGCGCCATCCGTGACATCGCGCTCACGGCCCGGCTGATGGGCGTCCGGACGGCGGTGTGCGGCTTGCGCCCCGCGGTCGCGATCGCGCTCGTGGAGATGGATCTCGAGATCCCTGGCGTGGTGACGGCGCTCAACCTGGAGCGCGCCGTCGAGATGCTCGCGCCGTCCGCGGAGGACGACATGATGCCGCCGGAGCTCACGAACGAGGTGTCGCATGAAGATCCCTCCTCGTGACGGACCGCCCTCCAGCGGCGGCGCCACGGGGCCGCCGTCGAGCCGGTCCAGCGGACCGGTGTCGACGCGCTTGCCGGGTACGCCGCAGTCGGCGCGCGGCCCGGTGCCGTCGTCTCCGCAGATCGTCGGCCGCTCGATCACCGATCAGATCGAGACGGTGCTGGCGCAGTTCCTCTCGCCTGCGGTGAGGAAGAGCGTCATCGACTGCGGGATCCGGCAGGCGAAGGTCGATCCGCTGGTCGCGCGCGAGGGTGATCTCCGGCGCCTCCTCGTCGAGGTCAAGCGCGGGGTGAAGCTGTTCGTCCGCGACCAGGCGCAGCTCGATCGGTGCATCTCCGAGCTCGGTGAGCTCGATCACGCGGCCCCCGCGCCGCGCGAGATCACCATCGATGTGCGCAACGAGGAGGACGTGCTGCGCGCGCGGTCAGCCGGCCGCGAGCTCTGCATCGAGCACCTCGTCAGCGACGTCCTGCAGACGAAGATCGTCACGGCGATCTCCGAGCTCGGGCGCAACATCGTCAGGTACGCGGGCAGCGGGCAGGTCATCGTCCGCTCGCTCACCTCGCCGATGCGTGCGATCGAGATCGTCGCGCAGGACAACGGGCCTGGGATCACGAACCTGCCGGAGATCCTGAGCGGCAAGTACCGCTCGCGTCACGGCATGGGGGCGGGCCTCCGGGGCACGAAGGCGCTCATGGATGCGTTCGACGTCAAGACGGCGCCCGGCGCGGGGACGACCGTGACGGTCAGGAAGTACCTCGGATGACGGTCGCCATCGGGACCGCGTGCTGCGTCGCCGCCGGCGAGGAGATCGCCGGCGACGAGGTGGTGGTGGTCCGGCAGTCCCCGTGGGTGCTGATCGGCCTCGCCGACGGGCTCGGCCATGGTCCCCACGCCGCGCAAGCGGCTTCCGCGTTCTGCCGCTACGTGGAGGACCACGCGTCGATGCCGATCGAGGATCTCTTGACCGGGGCAGGGGAGCAGCTCGCGTCGACGCGCGGGGCCGCGGCTGCGCTCCTGCGCATCGACGAGAGCGTGGGCGAGCTCGAGTTCTCGGGCGTCGGCAACATCGCGATGAAGGCGATCACGCGGACGGCCATGCCGAGCTTCTGCTCGGCGGGGATCCTCGGGCGGCGCGTGCGGCGGCTCCGCAGCTTTCGCTTCCCCATATCACCTGGCGACGTCGTCCTGCTCCACTCCGACGGGATCTCCAGCGGCTTCGATCTCGGCGCGTTCCGCGACCTCGATCCCGAGGAGATGGCGCGCCGGATCGTCGACGCCCACAAGAAGTCGTTCGACGACGCCACGTGCGTCGTCGCCGTGGTCCGCGACAGGGGCGCGGCGTGACGCAGCGGTCCCCGCCCGCGTTCAGCATCCCCGTCACGCGCGAGGAGGATCGCTTCGCCTGCGCGGCCGAGGGTGCGCACATCGCGCGCTGGGCAGGGCTCTCGGAGCGCGCTCAGCACGAGCTCGCGATCGCGATCGCCGAGCTCGTGTCGAACGCGGTGCGCCACGGCGGCGGCGGGAGCATCAGCATCCGCGCGATCCGCGACGACACGCAGACGGGCGGCGGTCGGTGGGGCGTCGAGGTGATCGTGCGCGACTCCGGTCCAGGTCTGGACCCGAAGCTGGCGCTGCTCGAGGACGTCGGGCCGAAGAGCGATCGCGGCCCGTCCTCGTCGAACTCTGCGCGGCTGACGCCGAGGATGCCCGGTCAGGGGCTCGGCGTCGGGCTCGGAGCCGTGCATCGGCTGATGAGCTCCGTCATCATCCGTTCGTCACCCGGCATCAGCACCGAGATCATCGCCGTCAAGTGGAAGTGAGCGCCGCCCCGCGCGGTCGCGCGGCGCGGCGGTCGTGGCGAGGAGCGACTCGCCCGATCAGTTGAGCTCTTTCTCGGTCCGCTCGTTCTGCTCGGCTTCGAGGAACGTCGCGGTGATCTCGCGCTCGAGCGCCAGGTTGATCTCGCGCTCCAGCGCCTCGATGCTGCCCGCGAGGCGGGCGACGTTGAGGGCGTAGACGAAGACCCGCGCGCACGGGTGGACCTCGGCGCTGCCGCGGAGGCCCCGCTCGCGCTCGTCGGCGTTGAGGCCGTCCAGGAGGACCAGCGCGCGGGGATCGACGCCCTCGGCGACGAGCTCCATCCCGGGCACGTCGGAGATGTAGAGCTCCGCGCCCTCGACGTAGCGCCGGAGCACGGGGTTGAGCGCGGCGACCGTCTTCTGGGCCAGCGTCACGAAGCCCTCGCGGCTCGGCGCCCAGGGGGGCATGCCGAGCTCGACGTCGAGCTCGCGGGAGCGCAGGAAGGCCTGCGTCGCGCCGCGGACATCGCCCCGCTCGTCGCGGATGAGGCCGAGGTAGTAGTGGGCCTCGGCGTGCCGCGGGTCCTTGAGCGCCGCCTCCTCGATGAGGGCGGCGGCCTTGTCGGCCTGGCCGATCTCGTAGAACGCGCGGCCCACGAGGAAGGTGTGGTTCGGGTTGTCGTAGGGGCCCTCGGGGATCCTCGCCGCGACCTGGGCCGCCTCGTCGAGATCGCCCTTGCCGAGGAGCGCGTCGAACTTCAGGAGGAGCGCGTCGATGATCTCCTCGTCGACCTCGGCCAGATCCAGCGCCTGGTCGCACATCTCGATCGCCTGATCGAAATCGCCGAGCGGGTGGATGTAGACCTCGGCGGCGTTGAGCATCGCCTCCAGGTAGGTGTCATCGAGGGCGATCGCCTGGCGGTACGCCTCGATGGCCTCCTCGCCCTCGCCCTCGAGGGCCGCGACGAAGCCGAGCAGGTTGTGAGCCTCCGGCGAGTTCGGATCGAGCTCGAGCGCCCGACGGGCCGACGCCTCTGCTCCGCGCGTGTCCCCGCGCTGGACGAGATCCCACCCGCGGTCGAGGTGCGCCGAGAACTGGTCCATGGCGGCTCCACAAGTGTGCGAAGGGGAGCCCCGAGTCAAGAGGGAGCCCTGTCAAAGCGACCGTTCGAGCTGTTCCGAGCACGGCCCGCCCGGATTTCCAGCAACTGGCGGAGGCAGGACGGCAGGCGGCCAGGCCCGCCAAGGCGGGTCCAGGCGAGTCCAGGCGAGGCGAGGCGCGGCTCCGGCGCGCGCTCGTACCACGCGTCGCGGCGAGCCCGGTCCGGCCGCTCCCGCGCGGCCCGCTCGATGGGGAGCGTACTGTGTTGCTGCGTCCTCGTCCGCGCGCGCCGAGCGGCCGCGCGGCCCGCTCACTCGTGGATGGACACGAGCGTGCCGCGGTTCTCCGGCGTGGCCCAGACCCCGTGCCAGCCGCGCGGGAGCCTGGGCTCGCTCCAGAAGAAGACCTTCTTCGCGTCGAGCGGCGAGAGGTTCACGCAGCCGTGGCTCATCTCCCGGCCGAAGTTTCCGTGCCAGAAGGCGCCGTGGAGGGCGTACGAGCCGTCGTAATACGCGACGAACGGCACGTCCTCGATGCTGTACGGCAGATCGCCCGCGACCGTGCCGTCGCCGTCCATCGTGGTCGCGATGTGCTTCTCACGGATGCGGAACACCCCCGTGGGCGTGGCGTGGTTCTTCTTCTTGTCCTTCGAGCGCCTCCCCGGCGAGACGAGCGCCGCGAAGACGGGCTTGTCGCCCTCGATCGCGACCAGCGTCTTGCGCGACAGGTTCACGTCGATCCACTTCTCGCCCGGCGCGAGATCCGGCGGCGGGGAGCCGAGATCGGTGTACGTCCCGTCGGCGCCCTTCATCCACCAGCCCTCGGTGGTCTTCCGGTACACCGTCGACCTGTGGGTGTGGCTCTCGCCCGTGAGGCCGAACGCCGCGAAGCGCTCGAGCGAGCCGGCCACGGAGACGGACTTCTTCTCGGCGTCGAACTGGTACTTGCTCGCCGACTTCGCGAGGATGAAGCCGACCGACTTCGCGCCCTCGGGGAAGTCGATGCCCTGCGAGGCCGGCGGCTTGATGATGTACATGCGGTCGCTCGGCGCGACGAGGCCCGCGGTCGTCTTGTACCAGCTGCGGCCGTTCCACCCGAAGGTCTTGTCGACCGCGACGAAGAAGCCCTTGACCATCCGCTTCGCGACCGTCGAGTCGGCGTCCTTGTCGAGATCGGCGAGCGTGACGTTGAGCGGCCTGCCCTTCTCGTCGACGTTCTCCCACCAGGGCTTCTCGGGCTCCTCCTCGACCGGCGCCGGCGCGATGCCGAGCGACGCGGCCGCGGCGACGGCCGCCGCCTTGTCCTCGACCGCAGCCGGATCCGCGGCGACGGCGGCCACCGGCGCGGGGCTCGCGGCGGCCGCGGCGCGAGCGGCGGCCGCCGCGGCGACCTCCTTCTCGGTCTCCTCGTACAGCGCCTCGGCGCGCTGCTTCTCCTCTTCCTTCCGCTTGCGCTTCGAGGACTCGAGGTACGGCTCGTAGCGCATCATCTCGTCCTTCGAGGGGACGGAGCGGTAGAGCGGCGTGCCGTGGGTCGTGTTGAAGGCGTACTTGTACGGGAGGACCTCATCGAGGTTCGGCGGCGTGATGCCGAGGCGGACCTGCGGGTTCGACAGGTCCGTCGTGGCCGACCTCCCGCAGACGTAGCCGCCGTCGAGGAGGCGGTACCAGCCCTTGGCGCAGCTCCCGCCCTTGATCGGCTTCGGATCGACCGGCACCTTGCCGCCGAGCCGGATGTAGCCGAGCCGCTGCTTGGAGAACTCCATCGTCGGATAGACCGACGCCTGCGGCATGATCGAGCCGAGCAGCGGCCCCGTGTACGGCGTGTCGGGCGCGGGCGGCTCCGGGGGAGCCTCGGAGGGCGCGGCGGCCGGGGCCTCCTTGGGCGCCTCGGCGGACGCGGCGGCGCGCGCCGAGGACGCGGGCGCGGGGCGGGGGAGGGACGACGTCCGCTCGGGCGGCGAGCCGCCTTCGGTGGAGGGGCCGGGAGGGGCCTCGCCCTGGCAGCCGCTCGCCCACGCCGCGGCGCCGGCGAAGGCCGCCGCGGCGATGAACCCGAGCGCGCTGGACACGAGCGAGGTGCGCGCGACGCCGCCGCCGCCGGCGCGTCCGGCGCCCGGCGCCGGTTGCGGGTTCCGCAGGTCGTCGGTGCGGACATTGCCGCTGCCGTGCGATCGTGCGGGGTCCTTCTGCCCGCGGGGGCGGGGCGCCTGAGAGCGGTTCATCGCATCCACAGCGTTGGGCGAGGACCGGCCTTCCCGATCCTCGCGGTCTGATGATCGACCCGTAGGGTCGGGTCGGCTCGGCGGTCTTAGTACCTGGTCACTCACGTGTCGATCCACTTCTCTGCGGAGCGCGCGCCCCTCGAGCTGACGACGGCGGACGCCGGGGCAGGCGGCATCGCATGACCATCGCTTGAGCGAACGACGTGCCACGACGCCGCGACGCGCGGCGCGGCCGCGCTCCGGGGCATGGATGCCGTTCGGACGGCTGCTGCTAGGGTACCGCCGTGGCGGAACGGACCCCGGGGCGTGGCTTGAACAACACGACGGAGGCCCAGCGCGTGGGCCGTGGCACCGCGGTCGTCCCGCTCGTTCGCGCCGCATCCAGGCGGGCGCTCGTCACCGCGGCCGTCGTCGCGGCGCTCCTGCACCTGCCCCTGCTCCCGACCCCGCTGTTCGCGTGGCTCGACGCGATGTTCGCGCTGCGGGGCGAGCTGGCCGACTACGACGCCGGCGAGACGATCGTGCCGATCGATCTCGATCTCCTCGCCGACGACCCCAGCGCGGTCGCGGCGGCGCCCTCCGCGAGCGGCGGCGAGGGGGCGCCTTCCGGCGCGGGCGCCGCAGCGCCGGCGACGCCGGCCGCCGCGTCGGCGAGCGCCTCGCCGGAGGCGCCGGACGCGGGCGCGCGCGGTACACCCGCGCCGCGCCGGAAGCCGCCGGGCGACGCAGGCCCGGACGCGTCTGGCGATGGGGGCACGGAGAACGACGGCGACCACCCGAACCTGCGGACCCCGCTGAGCGCCGCGGGCGCGCCGGGCAAGCTCGCGTCGAAGGACCCGAACGTCCAGGTGCTCATCGCCGGCGATCGGCTCCGCAACCACGAGCTCGGCGCGTGGTTCGGCCGGATCCTGACGACCATCCCGCAGTGGCAGTCCTTCTTCAGCGACACCGCCGTCGACCCGATCCGGGACATCGACCACCTCCTCATCGCCGGGCCGCAGCTCCGCGACTCCAGCAAGGTCGTCGCCGTCATGGACTACCGGGCGCCGGAGGAGACCATGCGCGCGGCCGTCGACGTCATCGTGCAGCGGTCGAACGGCGCGTGGATCGAGGACGCCCCCGTCCCCGCCGCGCGGGCCACCGCCGACCGCAGCAAGCGCATCTTCGCGTTGGTCCCGGACCGGCGGCTGCTCGTGGTCCTTCCCGCTGCTGAAGAAGATCAGCTGTCCAAGTTGAAGTCCATGAAAGGATTCAACAAATCTTCAGCAGCGGGCATCGTCGTCTCGATGCTCACGCCCGCGAACGCGTTCCGCGGGGTCCAGGCGGTCCCGAGCAGCCTCGCCTGGATGCGCCTCACCGTCACGCCGACCAAGGACGGGGGCGCGGACCTCGCCCTCACGGCGGGCGATGAATCCGCTGAAGATGCGATGGTTCACGCGCAAGAGCTCATGAAGACCTTGAATGCGATCCGGACCATCGACCTGGGGATCACGAGGATCGATGTGGTGGATGAGATCACCTTCAACACCGACGGGAAGGTCATCTGGTCGAAGCTCCACGTCACGAACCGGCAGCTCAAGCTGATCATGGGCTTCGTGGAGAAGGCGCTCCTGGAGCAAGGCGGCGCGCGGAAGCCGTAGCGCGCGCGGCGAGAGCGGCCGCGCCGGGGCGAAGGCGGCCGCGCCGGGGCGAAGGGGGCCGTGCCGGGGCGGAGCGCGGCCCGGGCCGCGCGGAACACTAGCCAAAGCGGCGGCGTTCAGTTAATCCGACCAGCCCGCGCCGATGACGCCCGAACACTCTCCGTACGCCGTGCTCGATGAGCTTGCCGGACACCCCCGCGGCGACGACCTCGCGCGGGTCGTCCACACCGCGGCCTTTGCCGCCGCGGACGAGCGGCGGACGACCCTGGAGGGCGGCCTCGCGGAGCTCGTCGATCGGGCGGGCCTGTCGGTCGCCGACGCGGAGACCCGGTTCGGCAACGTGGTCCGGGCGCTCGAGCGCGGCACGAGCGAGGGCGCGGGGAGCGCGACCCGTGTGCTCCTGGCCACGCTGCTCGCGCGCGGGGTCGCGCTCTCGCCGCCCGACGGGCCGGAGGCGGAGGGCCGCGTCGCCGAGGCGCTCGTCTGGCTGGCGACGTACACCTCCGTCGACGCGCTGACCGCGCTGGACGCCGCGCTGGGCGAGCGCGCCGCGGGCCTCTGGCGGTCGATCGCCGCGCTGGTCCGGCGCGCCGATCAGGGCGCGCTGCCGCAGCTCGGCCGGGCGGGCGCGATCATCGCCGCGGCGGCGCTGCGGGGGAGCCCCTCGCCCGATGCGCGCGCTGAAGCCGCGGCGCTGGTGGACGACGTGCGCGATCCGATCGTGCGCTCGCTGCTGCGCGACGCGCTCTCGCCCGCCAGGCGGCCGAGCCGCGCGCCGAGCGCCGGCGGGGCCGCGCAGGAGGGCGCCGGGGCGACCGGGGACGAGCGGTGGGCGCCGGAGCGCGACGGCGGGGCGACGGCGCGGCTCGCGGGCGAGCTGTCACCGCCGCCGCGCGGGCCGGTGGCGCTCGTGCTGCTGGCGGCGACGGGGATCCTGCTCGTGATGCACGTCCTCCGGCTCGCCGGGCGGTTCCTTCTGCGGTACCGCCGGCCCGCCGCGCTGGAGGTCGGCCCGAAGGGCGTGACCGTCCGGAGCCGGACCGAGCTGTTCGGCCGGACGCTGAAGGAGCGGGAGACGTACATCCCGGTCGAGGCGCTCCTCCGGGCGACGCGCGAGGTGCGCTACCCGCGGCTCGCTCTCTACGCGGGGCTCGTCGCGCTGGGGCTGGGGACGTACCTGGGCGTATCGCTGCTCGTCGACGGCGCGCGCGCGGGCTCCCCGGAGCTGCTCGGCATGGGCGCGCTCGTCTTCGCCTTCGGCGCGGCGCTCGACTTCGGGCTGTCGCACCTGGAGACGGCGACGCGCGGCCGCTGCCGCGTGGTGCTCGTCCCACGGAAGGGCCCGGGGGTCGCGCTCGCGGGGATCGAGCGCGACGCTGCGGACCTCGCGCTGGGCAAGCTGCCGCGCGCCTGAAACTTGGCCGGATCGCGCCGCCTCCGCTAGGCCGATCGGGCGAGGTGATGGCGATGCGCTCGAAGACCGAAGCGATGGCGGGGCTCAGGCGGATGCTGCACGACATGCTGACCGCGCGGGAGGGCGGGGAGAGCGCTCCCCGCCTGGCGCGGGTGAAGGGCTGCGTCGACGGCGCGATGCGCGCGCTGCTCGACAGCGGGCAGGCGACCCGGCAAGAGCTCCTCGATCTCGTGGCCGCGGAGCGCGCACGCGTGAGCGGCCCGGCGACGGCGGAGATCCGCGCGGTGTCGCTGAGCGCCTGACGGCGCGGCGGCGCCGATCACGGCCGCGGGCAGCTCTGGTTCGTGGCGAAATCCCAGCAGGCGCCGCTCACCCCGGGCGCGCCGTCGCTTCCGGGGGAGCCACCGAGACCGGCGGAACCGCCGTTGCCAGCCGTGCCTCCAGTGAACGGCACCTCGGCGGCCGCGGGGCTCGGCGTGACCTGGTAGGCGATGCCCACCGCGTGGCCGCCTCGGCCGCCGCCGCCAGGGCCGCCATCGCCGCCCGCACCGCCCTTGCCACCCATGCAACCCGCGAGCGAGCCAGCGCCGGAGACGCGACTTCCCCCCTTGCCCCCCATGCCGCCCTCGCCGCCGGGGCTTCCACCTCCGCCCTCGCCTCCATGACCCGCCTTGCCGACGGCGATGGTGACATCGGTCAGCGCCAGCTTGGTCCCCAGGCTGAGGATCCCGATGCTCGACCCGCCGGCCTTTCCACCGCCGCCTCCCGTTCCACCGCAGCCGCCGGCCCCGCCGCCGCCGCCGCTGGCGCCCGCGCCGTCGATGTAGCTACCCCCGCCGGACATGCAGAAACGTCCTGCTTTCGCGCCGCCGCCTCCACCCCCGCCTTGACCGCGCGTCCCGCCGACGCCTGTGCCGCCGTCTCCTCCGGTGATGCTGGCCAGCGTGAGCGTGGTGCCGTTGCCAGCTGTGCCAGCGCCGCCAGAGGCGCCCCGCGCGCCGCTCGCGCCGTCCCTGCACTCCACCGTCTCTCCCATCTCTCCCGTCTGCCCGTGCCCGATACCGCCGATGCCGGATGCGGGCGGGGAGGCCGCACCAGGCGTGCCGTCGCTGCCGGTCTGCCCGCGCCCTTCATCGACAGCGGGCTGTCCACCCAGGCCGCCGGCGCCGCCGCTCGTCTCGCCATCCGCGCACGTCGTGACGCCGGGCTGGCCGCTGTAGACCGCCACGAGGCACGCGCTCGAGACGTCCTCCAGCGCGTCCGCGCCGTCCTGCACGATCTCCGGCGTCTCGCCGCTCGCGCCGTTCACCCCGTTCCCCGCAATCACGTCGACCTGCTCGAGCTGCGCGTCGATGTCCGCGACCGCCACGCCGATCGACGATCCGCCCGGAACCGTCGCGTTGGCCGCGCTGATCGTGAAGCTCCGCACCCGTGTCCCGCCCGCGTCCTCCGTCAGCGTGAGCGCCACCTTGTTCCCGGGCCCTTCGATGGCGCTCCGCGCCGCCGGGCTCCACGTCCAGCCCGCGCCGCAGTCGAAGCCGCCGATCACCTCGACGGCCGCCCGGACCGTGACGCTCTCCTCGAACACTCCGCTCGCGCACGCCAGCACCCGCTTGCCGTTCGCGTTCGCGAGCGCCTCCGAGAGCGACGCGTACGGCCTGGCCTTCGTCCCATCTCCTCCGGACGCCGCGCCCGCGCTCGCGAACACCGCGCACCGGTCCACCACCGTGCTCGCATCCTGGGTCGGGTCCGGCTCGCACGTGGGGCCAGGGCCTTCGCCGCCGCCCGTCGTGTCGGGGGGGCAGTACCTCGAGTCTTCCTTGCAATCCTCGACGTAGGACAGCGGCCAGCACCCGGCGAGGTGCAGCGCCGCGACGGCCGACGCGGCGGGGAACAGCCACAGCGAGAACGGGACGCCGATCCGCCGCCGCGCGGCGCGCCGCGCGGGCGCACCGGCCTGATCCTGCGCTCCACCGGACGGCGCAGGGGATGCGTTGCTCACCGCGTTGCTGCTCGTTCGTTCCGTCGCTCTCATCGTCCCAAGCCTTTCCTGTGACGCTTCGCTCTGCCTGCGGATCCTCGCAGAAGACGCACCCGCGCCCTGGCCGCGCCGACCCGGGAGCATACCCAGTCGGCGGATCGCCTGCTCAACGGCGATCGGTCGGCCGAGTGCTCCAGGGGGACGCCGCACGCGGTGATCCCGTCGTGTCACGGCCCAGGCGCTCGCGCTCCGGCGCGCGCTTCAGGGGGTGACGAGCGCCACGTCTCCCTTCGTGGTCTGTCCGCCGACGCGCCACCAGTTCGCGATGAGCAGCCGCCCGTCGACCTCCACGATGCGCGAGAACGCGCCCGCGAACCCCTCCTGCTCGATCTCCTGGATGAGCCAGCTGTGGCCGTCGCCGCTCTTCGTCCCGATCGCGAGCCGCAGGGTCCCGCTCGTCGCGTCCTGGTAGCTGATGCGCACCTCCCCGGCCGCCGTCACGAACACGTTCGCGTCGTCGCCGATGAGGTGCTGCCCGTCCTCGAAGGGGACGCCCTCGATCCCGAGCCCGTCGTCCGCCACCTCGGAGGGCTCGACCTCCGTGCCTCCCTTCACCCGCGCGTACCGCAGCCCCTCCGAGCGGCCGTCCGCGTAGGCGAGGTGCCAGTCGCCGGCGCGATCGATGAACAGCGACGTCCCCATGCCCACGTCGCCCGTGTCCGTCCCGTCCGGCGCCGCGCCGTCCACGATGCGGGTCTCCCACGCGCCCATCGACCTCGACGCGATCACCACGTCGCCGTGGATGCGATCGTAGAACGCCAGGCCGAACCCGCCCGCATTGTCGGGCGCCATCGCGATGTAGTCGCCGATCGCCTCGGGGTACGTCTCGATCCGGTTGCCGTCGGAGGTCGCTGCGCACGCCGGCGAGCCGCCGTCGTCGATGCACGCCTGCCCGGAGGCGCACCCCGGCTCGCAGTCGCCGGCCGCGAGCGCCGTCGCGCAGCGCCCCGTGCTCCGGATGCACTTCGCCCCGGCGCCGCAGAGGAAGGCGCGGCACGGCGTCGCCTCGTCCTTCGCCACGTCCTCGAACCGCCACGCGCCCTCCCCGGGCGTGGCGCTCTCGCCGGTCGCGATCCGGACGCTCGACGTGACCGCGCCGCCCTCGCCCGGCTCCATCGCGAGGTAAGCGATGACGGGCGACCCCTTCACGAAGAGCAGCTTCGCGTAACGGCCGATGTCGCTGCTCGGCGCCTGCTGCACGAAGCTCACCGCCCACGTGCCGCCCTGCCGCTGCGCGAACTTGAGCGCGCGGTTCGTGCGGTCGTAGTAGGCCACCGCCGGCTCGCCGTCCGGCCCCACCGCGATCGACGTCCAGAGGCCGACGTCGTCGCCGGGCTCGGTCTGGCCCCCGCGGAACCCGCTCACGTCGAACCGGGCCGGGTCGACCGGGGGCTCCGCGGGCACCCCGTCGATCGCCTCCCACGCGACCGCCTCGCCGTCCCACGTGCCGACCACGAGGTCACCCCACGCGAACGCGTTGCGCCAGTCGGCCTCCGCGTAGCCGGCGACCCAGACCGTACGCTTGTCGGCGGCGACCGCGACCGACGTGTACGCGCCGATGAGCCCGTGCTCCAGCGTCATGCAGTCGGGCGCGACGCACCCCGGCTCCACCTGCTCCGGCTCCTCGCTGCACGAGCACCCGGCGTGCGAGCCGAGGAGCGCCATGACGGCGACCCCGGCCAGCGCGCCCTTCAGGCCCCGCGCGCCGCGCCGCGCGGGACGCCGAGGCGACGAGCCCCGGTCGCCGCGCCGCGCGAGCCGCAAGGCCGCCGCCGCGACGGCGAGGCCGAGCCAGCGGACGCCCGACGGCGTCTCGCCGGCGCCGCCTGCCACGACGCAGCTGCAGCCCGCCGACGGGTCGACGGGGACCCGGCCGCGGAGGATCGCCTGCCGCGCCGTGCCGAGGTTCCCCTCCTCGTCCACGGCCTCGACCTCGATGTCGACGGCGTCACCGACGTCCACCGACGTCGTCTCCGCCGCCGTCGACCACGGCGACCACGCGCCGTCGTCGAGCCGCACGCGCACCTTCGCGCGCGCGGCGTCCGAGACCCGATCGCGCACCTCGAGCGGCGCCCGGCCGTCCACCGCGGCGCCGACGGAGATGACCGGCGGATCGACGTCGACCACCATCTCGACGGTCGCCGGCGTGGGATCCAGCGACAGGGGAGCGCCCGCGATCCGCGATCGCACCGAGATCACGTGACGCCCCGGGAGCCGCAGCCAGTCGTCGCGCAGCTCGACGATGCGCTCGCGCGTGAACGGGCGCCACACGCCGCTGTCGATGCGGTACGAGTACTCGACGGCCCGCGTGCCGTCGTCGAGCGGCGAGCTCATGACGAGCCGCGCCGTCGGCCCGTTGTCGCGGGTCATCGTGGGCAGGCGGAGCCCCTCGGCGCGCACCTCCTTGCGGCTCAGCTCGGCCCGGGTGTCGCTCCTCGCCGAGCGCTGCTGCGCCGTCGTTCCGAACGCCGCGAAGATGCCGAGGTAGTTGTCCTGCCCCTTCGTGAGCTTCCGCAGGCCGGGGGAGCCCGCGCCCTCGGCCGACTCCGGGATCACCAGCGAGAGCCCGAGCGCGGAGAGCGGCCCGTCGAGATCGATCGCCGGGATGCCGCCGCCGATCAGCTGCCCGAGCTGGCCGCCGAGGAGGCCGCCCAGCGCCTTCGCGATGTTGTCGGGGTTCTCCCGGAGCAGTCCGCTGTTCGTCACCTCGCCGTTCTCGACCCTGAGCGCCTCGATCACCGGCGTGAGCCCCTCGGGGGTGACCGAGAGGTTCATGGGCACATCCACGTCGAACGTCGCCGTCATGAACCGGATGAACCTGTCGAGCGACCAGACGTAGAAATCGAAGCTCGCCCGGTCCAGCTGGATGCGGATCAGCGGGTCGTCGCTTCCGTTCGTGCCATTGCCAAAGGTGAGCCGAGGGGGCACCTGCGGACGGATGACGACCGCGACCTGCTGCGACTCGCGCTGCAGCGCGAGATCCCTTGCGGAGGGGGCCAGCAATCCCAGCGTGCCAGAGTTGAGGAGAGGCACCGTCTCCGTGGAGATCCCGAGACAGAGCAGTCCGCTGTTGTAGAGACCGTTCATGGCATAATTCGCGAAGCGCTCGGAGATCGCGAGACCGACGTGGGGGCCGGGAAGGTCGGCTGGCCAGTCGGAGACGGTGTTGGCGACGAGCTCATCGGGAATCGGGATGCCCGCCGGGAGCGCCATGTTCGACAGCGGCACGCATTTCGATGTCGGCACCGGCTCGGCGCCGCCATAGAGGCCAAGCGTGAGCCCGTTGCCGACCGGGTTGAGGTCGCCCCACGCGAGATCGGAGCCGTCGTCCCGCTCGCTCGTGCCGCCGCCGGCGAGCAGGAGGTCGAACCCGCCCTGCGTGCCCGGGGAGACGCTCGCGAGCAGCCGGCCGAGATCGATGTGGCCCTCGACGCCGAGCAGGATCGAGGCGCACTCGTCGCTCGCGTGCGTGCCGTAACGGCAGACGCCGCCGATGTCGTTCGTGCCGTCGGGGCAGGCCGGATCCTGCGTCGGCTCCGCCTTCAGACAGAGCTGCTGGTCGAGCTGGGCCTTCAGCGCGTTCGACATGGATCCCATGAAGCTCGTGATGATCGGCTTCACGAAATCCAGCGCATCACCGACCCACGTGCCTCCGCAGTCGAGGTGCAGGTTCGACACGAGCTGGTCCTCGTCGATCGAGAGCCGGACGACCTTGACGCGCGAGTAGCCCTGCCGCGAGTGCTGCGGATTGACGTCGATCTCGATCGAGAGCTCGACCTCGACATCGATGTTCGTGAAGGTCTGCGCGTCGGGCGGGCACGCGTCGTTGCCGTTGAGGGTGACGTACTGGGTGCTTTCCCCCAGGATGCCGCCGTCGAGGAAGATGGGCAGGCTCTGCAGGCGCACCGGCAGTTCGCCCCGGACGAGCAGGTTGTGTGGCGTCCTGGGCTGGATCTGAAGCGCTGCGCGCCCCGCGTCGATCTCGGCGATGCACTCCGGGGGAGTCGCCGACGGATCGGCCCCGTCAGGGCAGAGCGCGTAATCGATGGCCCCGAGGGCCACGGAGCCCGTCGATCGGGGGATGGAGAACGTGATCACGCCGCCGTCCCCACCCCCGAGGAGCGCGCGCCCGAGGACACCCAGGTTGTGCTCGAGGAACTCGACGCCCGACTGCGTGAGCCGCGCCGCGCCGGCGTTCTCGATGCGGTCCGCGGGCTTGAAGCCGGCGGGGAGGGGGGTCATTCCACAGCCGGCGCACCCGCCTCCCGAAGCGGCACATCCGGCGATGACGAGGAGAACAAGGATGGCAGAGAAATGCTTGATGACGCGGGGCATAAGGAACCCTCCGGGGGAGCACGACCCGCAGCGCCGCGCCCGCTGGGCGCGGGCTCCAGGACGCCACGACAGATCGTACGCTCCCCGGAGAGCCGCCCGCAAGCGCTACTGGGGACAGAGACCGGTAATCTTGACGGCGCTCGCGGCATACTCGCCGCCGAGCGCATAGGCGTCGGCGCACTCGTCCGTCGCGGCCGAGTTCGTCGCGCTGCACCAGTCGCCCTTCAGCACGATCTCGCCGCTCTCGTCGCGCTTGCACGTATTGGGCGTCTCACCGGTGCCGTACTCTCCAATATCGCCCGAGAGCACGACACAGAGGCTCTGTTCGATCCCGGGGATGATCACCCGGTCGACCTCCTCCAGCGTGATGAACGCGGTGAGCTTGCCGCCGTTGATGAACGCTGGGGGATCGCCGTCCGGGCCGGGGAGGCAGGCCTCCATCGGGTTGAGCCCCTCGCGGTTGTACCGTCCGATGCAGTTGTTGTCCGCCGACACCTTCGCGTCGGTGAGCTGCACCTGGTGCATGGGCAGGACGATCGGCTCGGCGGCCGCGCCTCCCGCGCCCGTGTCCAGGAAGATCGGGACGTTCAGGATGTCGGCCGCGCCGCTCCACGCGCCGTCGGTCAGCGGGGCGTCGAGCTCCTTCGGCGCGATCTCGAACTCGCCTGCAGACATGTTGGCGAAGCAGTAGCCCGCGCGCGGATCGCTCGTGGGCATCGCGCCGCCGGTGCGCAGCTTGCCGGTCGCCGTGTCGAACTCGAGCAACCAGGAGAAGGTCCCGGTGCCATTCAAGTTGCACACGGGCAGATTCATCGTCAGGCCCTCGGCGACGAGGCGGGCGATATAGCCGACCGCGAGCACGTCGGGCTTCGTGATCGTCAGCTGCGCCATCCGCAGACCGAACTTGGTCGCGCCCTGATTGTCGTGGACGGCAATGCACTCGGAAGCGACAGCCGTGCAGACCGGGTTCGTGGGCGAGCAGTCGGCAGGAGCCCCGCCGCCGGTCCCTCCCGCCGAGCTCGCGCTCGAGCTCGTCTCGCCGGCGTCGTCGCCCCCGCACCCCGCTCCCGCCGCCGCGCCCATCAGCGCGGACACACCTAATACGCAAAAACCCTTCAGAAACCGCATCTCTTGCCTCCTCTGGTGTTGCAAGGTGCGGAGTATAGGCGGCGGCAATGCGATGACCACGCGGTCGAGGTGACGCCGCGCCGCGTCGCTACAGCCACATTCACGTCACACGCCGATGAGCCCGGCGCGCTTCGTCCGCGTCGCCGCGCGGCGTGACGCCTAGCGGCGCTCGTAGCGGTCGCCGAGCCGGGCGCCGACGGGGAGCGCGCGCAGCAGGCGAATCATCGTCCACACCGTGCCAGCCAGCTTGCGCAGCTTCGAGGTGCCGACGCGCTCGTTGTACTCGATGGGCATCTCCACCACGCGATAGCCGCACTTCGCGGGGAAGAGCAGCGTGTCGATGGGCAACGCGTCGCCCTCACCGTCGAAATCGAACGCGCGAATCACCGAGCAGCGATAGGCGCGCATTCCGCTGTGGACGTCAGATGTCGGGATGCCATGCATCGCGTGTGTCATGGCGGCAAAGGCGCGGTTGGCGATGTAGTTCGGGACCGGCATGGCCGCCGGCCTCGTGCGGGTGCGCGCGCAGTTCACCACGTCAGCGCCCTCTTCCTCGATGAGGCGCCTGATCACGGGGATGTTCTCGGCCGGATAGGTGAAGTCACAATCGAGGTAGATGAGCAGATCGCTCCGGGCGGCGGCGCTGTACATGAGGAGCTCCATGGCCGGCCCGTGGCCGCGGGGCGGCACCTGCCGGAGCACGCGCGCCCCGAGGCCGGCCGCGATCTCCGGGGTCCTGTCCCGCGTGGAGCTGTCGACGCAGAGGATCTCCGCGTCGGGCGCCGCCTTCCTGATCTCGCCGATCATGGCGCCGACGCTCTCCTCTTCATCCATGGTCAGCATGCCGACGGTGAGCCGCATCCGGCGCGGGCGCGGCGGCTTCCTGGCGACGATCACGTGCTGGAACGCGAGGAGGCCGGGCGCGCGGTCGGCGACCACGTCCTCCAGCGGGCGGACGAGCGCGTGATACGCCTTGTAGGGGAGCGAGCTGGCGAGATCGCCGGGGTCGTCTCCTGCGCCGAGGCCGCGGAGGATGAGCCCCTTGGCGGCCCGGACGAGCATCGGGTTCTGCTCGACGCGGAGCACCTCGAGCCCGGCGCGCTCGATGAGCCGGACCGCCGACGCGCGGGTGAAGAAGCGGAGGTGCGTGTCGTCCAGGATGCCGCTCGGCTCGTAGTCGAACCGGCCGGCGAGCAGGCCGAGGCGCACCGGCCAGGCCGCGACGTTGGGGAGCGAGACGATGACGTGGCCGTCCTCCTCGAGGTGGGGCAGGAAGCGGCGGAGCACGGCGAGCGGGTCGGCGGTGTGCTCGAGGACGTCGGCGAACAGGAGCAGGTCGAAGCGCCGGTCGCCGAGCGCCTCGCGCACGGCGGAGTCGCTCGTGATGTCGGCGGCGAGGACCTCGTCGAGCGCCGCGCCGGCGCGCGCGAGCGAGCCGGGCGCGATCTCGATCCCGGTCACGCGCGCGCCCGTGCGCTTGACGGCGGCGCCGTTGAGCCCGATCCCGCAGCCGACGTCGAGCACCGTCCGCGGCCGGCCGGCGACGGCGACGAGGGCCCGATTCACCTCTTCGACCGCGTACTTGCGCCCGGCGAAGGCCTCCGGCGCGGCGCGGGGCGGCGAGCGCCGGCCCGGGGCGTCCCCGTTGCCGAGAGGGCGCGGCCCGCGGTCTTCGCGGCCTTCCACGTCTTCCCCGTCTCCTCGCGCGTGGCCGGGCTCGGCGTTCACGCGCGGCTACTTAGCACGCTTCTCCCAGGCGGCGTTGAATTCGCGGATCGTCTCCTCGGTCTTCGGGTTGTGGAGCATCTTCCGCAAGATGGCGGGAGGCACGGTCACGATGTGCGCGCCGGCGTCGAGCGCCTCGTTCACGTCCATGAGGTGGCGGATCGAGCCGACGATGATCTCGGCGCCCAGCCGCTCGCGCTCGAGCCTCGCGCGCGTGCGCTCGATGACCGGGGTCGCGGCGTAGCCCATGTCGCGGATGCGCCCGCTGAAGATCGAGACGTACGCGCCGCCGGCGAGCGCCGCGAGGTACGCCTGGTTGAAGCTCATCACGCACGTGACGTTGGTGCGCACGCCGCGCTTCGCGAGGGCGTGCGTCACCTTGAGGCCGACGTCGCTGAACGGCACCTTGACGCAGATCCGCTCGGGCGCCCACGCGTGATAGGCGCGGGCCTCGTCGAGCATCGCCGCCTCGTCCTCGCTCGTCAGCTCGACCGACACGGGCCCCGCCGACGCCGCGAGCACCTCGCGGATGCGCCGCTCGAGATCGACGCAGCCCGCGTCGCGCGCGAGGATGAGCGGGTTCGTGGTCACGCCGGCGAGCACGCCCCAGGAGAAGAGCTCCTTGATCTCGGCCGGGTTCGAGCTGTCGAGGAAGAACATGGATCGCTCCAGCGGGCTCGCTCGAGCCCCGGTGCGGTCTAGGCCAGTTCGATGCAATAGAGAAGGGGAGAAGGGGAGAAGGGGAGAAGAGAGAAGTGGAGAAGTTGAGAACGAGACACCGTCCACGCTGCGCGGCTCGCCGCGCCGCCCTGCGGTGACGTTCGCGGGGCGGCCGGTGTGAACGACGTTGCAAAGACGGAGAGTCCGCGCTTCAGTTCTGGTTGTCGGAGATGTCCCTCCGACGAAACGTTTCTCCACGGCCATGCGTCGATGAGCAGCGGACGATCGTCGAGGGATCCGGTGGCGCACAGCCCGCTGCTCGCGGCTTGCTCGCCGGCGGGGCTCTACGTCGCCGCGCCCGACGGCCACCTCGTCGACTGTAACGAGGTGCTCGCCCGGCTGCTGGGCTATGGCTCGCGGGAGGAGGCGCTCGCGGCGGGTGATCTCCACCTCGGCGGGGGCGCGGCGGGCACGACGCCGCCGCCGGCCGGCGCGGTCGAGGGCTTCCTCACCCGCCGCGATGGATCGGCGGTCCGGGTGATGAGGACCGAGACCGTCACGGAAGCGCGCGGCGAGCGGCTCGTGGTCGGGGCCGTCGTCGATCTCTCCTCCGCGCGCTGCACCGACGATCGCCGGCGCGAGCTCTCGGAAGGGCTCGGCCAGGCGCAGAAGATGGAAGCGGTGGGGCGGCTCGCGGGCGGGATCGCCCACGACTACAACAACCTGCTCGCGATCATCCTGAACTACACGAGCCTGGTGATAGAGGAGCTCGACGAGCAGAGCCCGGTGCAGAAGGATCTCGCCGAGATCAAGCGCGCCGCGCAGCGGGCCGCGTCGCTGACGCGGCAGCTGCTCACGGTGAGCCGGCGGGGGCTCGCGCAGCCGGTCGTGCTGGATCTGCGGGACGTCGTGCGCGGCATGGACGGCGCGCTCCGCGCCGCCGTCGGCGGCAGCATCGATCTCGCGATCGCGCTCGGTCCGTCGGCCTGCCGGGTGCTGGCGGACGCGGGGCAGATCGAGCAGGTGGTGATGAACCTCGCGCTGAACTCGCGCGACGCGATGCAAGGCGGCGGCCGGCTGTCGATCGAGACGCGCGCGGTCCGCGTCGGCGCTGCGGGGAGCCTGCGCGACGCGCACCCGGCGGTCCCGCCTGGCCGGTACGCGCGCCTCGTCGTGAGCGACACCGGCAGCGGGATGTGCGACGACGTGCGGACGCGCGCGTTCGAGCCGTTCTTCACGACGAAGCCGAGGGGGAAGGGGACCGGCCTCGGGCTCGCCACCGTGTACGGGATCGTCAAGCAGTGGCACGGCCACATCGAGCTCGCCTCCCGGCCCGGGGAGGGCACGCGCGTCGAGATCTACCTGCCGCTCTCCGCGCGCGCGGCGTCCTCGCGGCGAGCGCGCGCGGGGCATCCGCGCCGCGCCGCGCCGCGCCCGGGCGAGGGCGGGACGGTGCTCGTCACCGACGACGAGGACGCGGTGGTCGCGCTCGCGAGCCGGATCCTGGGGCAGAACGGCTACACGACGCTGACGGCGCGCGGGCCGCGCGAGGCGCTGCGCGTCTGCGAGGCGCAGCGCGGGCGCGTCGACCTGCTGCTCACCGACGTGCTGATGCCCGAGATGTCCGGCGGCGAGCTCGCCGCTCGCCTGGTGAAGCTCAGGCCGGACATGAAGGTGCTCTTCATGTCCGGCTACACCGGCGACGCCCTCGACGGCCCGTTCGCCGTCCGCCCGGGCGCCGCGGTGCTGGGGAAGCCCTTCACGGCCGAGTCGCTGCTCCGCGCCGTCCGCAGGGCGCTCGAGGGGGCCGCGTAGGCGGGACGCGCCGGCCTTGCTTACGGCGCCTCACCTCGCTTGATGCCGTACGCGCGGATCTTCTTGTGGAGGTTCGTGCGCTCGACGCCGAGCAGGACGGCCGCGCGCGAGATGTTCCAGTCGAGGCTGGCCAGCACCTCGACGATGTAGCGGCGCTCGGCCCGATCGCGGAACTCGCGGAGCGTGAGGCGAGGGCGCCCCGGCTCGTGGCGGGCCGCGCCCGTGGGCGGCTCGGCCGCGCCGGGGGCGGGGGGCGCCGCCGCGCCGTCACCGGCGGCCCCCTGCGCGTCGTCCTCGAACGGGTTCTCGTGCGGATCCTCCGGGAGATCGGCGATCGTGACGACATCGCCCGAGAGGATCGCGGCGCGCTCGATGACGTTCTTGAGCTCGCGGACGTTGCCCGGCCAGCTCCGGCGCTCGAGCGCGGCGTAGACCACCGGATCGATGGCCTTCTGCTTGAGGCCGTTCTCGTTGCAGAACGCCGCCATGAACGCGTCGGCGAGCGCGCGCAGGTCCTCCATGCGGTCGCGCAGCGCCGGGCTCTTGATGGGGAACACGGCGAGGCGGAAGAAGAGGTCCTCGCGGAAGCGCAGCGCGGCGACCTCGCGCGAGAGGTCCTTGTTCGTCGCGGCGAGCACGCGGACGTCGACGTGCCGGCTGTGCTCGCTGCCGACGCGGCAGATCTCGCCCGACTGCAGCGCGCGCAGCACCTTGGCCTGGGCGGCGAGGTCCATGTCGCCGATCTCGTCGAGGAACAGCGTGCCGCCGTGGGCCTGCTCGAAGAAGCCCCGCTTCGGTCCGCTCGCTCCGGTGAATGCGCCGCGCTCGTGGCCGAAGAGCTCGCTCTCGATGAGCTCGCGCGGGATCGCGGCGCAGTTGACCCGGACGAACGGGCCCCGCGCCCGCGGCGACAGCCGGTGGATGGCACGGCTGACGAGCTCCTTGCCGGTGCCGCTCTCGCCCGTGATGAGCACGCTCGCCTTCGTGGGCGCGACGCGGTCGATCTCCTTGAACAGCCGCTGCATCGCCGCGCTCTGGCCGATCATCTCGTAGCGCGCCTGCACCTGCGCCTTGAGATCCTCGACCTCTCGAGCGAGCCGCGAGTTCTGCAGCGCGTTCTTCACGCCCACGAGGACGCGCTCGCGGTTCAGCGGCTTCTCGAAGAAGTCGCTGGCGCCGAGCTTGATCGCCTTCACCGCGTCGTTGACGGTCGCGTGGCCGCTGATCACGATCACCGGGAGCTCGCGGGTGGCGTCGTCCTGGCGCACGCGCTGGAGGAGGTCGAGGCCGTTCATGCCGGGCAGGAGCAGGTCGACGAGGGCGAGGTCGACGGGGCTGTCGCCGTGCGCGAGCAGCTCCAGCGCCGCCTCGGCGCTCGGGGCCTCCGCGACCTGGTAGCCCTCGCCCTGCAGCACCAGCGCGAGGGTGCGGCGGATGTTGCGCTCGTCGTCCACCACGAGCACGGTGGGCGCGGCGGCGCCTCCGGGCGGGGCGGTGGCCGCTGGGGCGGGCGGCGGAGAGGAAGCGGGCATGGGTCGACCATACCCCAGCTCCGCCGTGCGCCACGATGCGGGCAGCGAAGGAGCACAGGCTCGCCCCCGCGGCGGAAGCCCTGGCGCGCCGGCGCTGGATTGGGTACGAGGCCTGCTCGATGAGACCCTCCGCCGCTGTCCTCGCCCTCGCCGGGTGCCTCGCTGCCCTCGGCGGGCTCGTGGGCTGCGATTTCGAGCTCAACGACGGCCGCACCGCGACCCTCACGTACACCGAGGACGCGCGCGCCGCGTACAACGAGGCGATGGCCGCCTTCCAGGCCAAGGACTGGGAGGACGCTCGCGCCCTCTTCGGCGAGGTGAAGCGTCTCTTCCCTTACAGCCGCTACGCCCGGCTCGCCGATCTCAGGATCGCGGACCTCGACTTCGAGCAGGGAAAGTACCCGGAGGCGATCTCGGAGTACCGCGCGTTCATCCAGGAGCACCGGACGGACCGGAACGTCGAGTACGCGAAGTACCGGATGGCGAAGGCGCTCTACCTGGACATCGACGACACGGTGTTCCTGCCGCCCGCCGAGGAGCGCGATCAGGCGACCACGCTCGAGGCCTACAAGGAGATCCGGACGTTCCTCCGGCAGTACCCGCGCAGCCGGTACCGCGAGGACGCGGCCTACATGCTCGAGGTCGTGACGGGGCGGCTCGTGCGCCACGAGCTCTACGTCGCGCGCTACTACCTCAAGGAAGACGCGTTCGACGCGGCCCTCGCCCGGATCGACTACGCGCTGCGGACCTTCCCGGGCTCCGGGCTCGATCCGGAGGCGCTCGTCCTCAAGGGCGAGACGCTCCTCAAGATGAAGAAGCCCGACGAGGCGCGCGCCGTGTTCGAGTCGGTCATCCGGGACTGGGGCGGCCCGTTCGCCGTGACCGCGCGCCGGTTCCTCGACGAGATGGGCGGGCCGCGCGGCACGCCCGCCAAGAAGGCGGCGTCGGGCCGCGCCCCCGCGGGGCCGCAGCTGTGACGCAGGCCGTCGGACGGCCGTCCTCCGGCGCCCGCTACGTGCTGGAGCAGGCCGACGCCGGAGATGCGCCAGGGGAGTTCGTGTACCGGGGCCTCGTGCGGCTCCCGGACGCGGACGTCCCGGTCGAGGTGCGGGTCGCCGAGGCGACCGGCGCGGCCACGGCGACGGTGGACGCCGCGGCCGTCCCGCACGGCGGACCGCATCCCGAGGAGCTCTCCAGGACGGCGGCGGCCCTCGTCCGGAGCGCGACCAAGTCAGCGGACGCCCATGCGCGGCGGCCGCCGCGGAAGATCGTTCGCTGGCGCGGCTAGGCGAAGGCGGCGGGGCACGCGCTGCGGTCCGGGCGCCTGGCGCCTCGGGCGATTGGCGCGCCCAGGGCCGTCGTCTCCCGGCCGGGAGCCATGCTAAAAGCGTCCCACCATGTCCGAGAAAGTACCGATGACGCCCGAGGGGCAAGCGCGGCTCCGCGAAGAGATGCGACGGCTGAAAGAGATCGACCTGCCGCAAGTCGTCAAGGACATCGGCACGGCCCGGGAGCACGGCGATCTCTCCGAGAACGCCGAGTACCACGCCGCCAAGGAGCGGCAGGGCATGATCGTCGCCCGCATCAGCTACCTCGAGCAGACGCTCTCGCGCGCCGAGGTGATCGACCCGTCGAAGCTGAGCGGCAGCAAGGTCCAGTTCGGCGCCAAGGTCAAGCTCGCGAACGTGGACACGGACGAGGAGCAGAGCTTCCAGATCGTCGGGCCCGAGGAGGCCGATCTCAAGGTCGGGCGCATCTCCATCGCCTCGCCGCTCGCGCGCGCGCTGCTCGGCCACGAGGTCGGCGAGGAGGTCCGCGTGAACATGCCCGCCGGGCCGCGCACGTACGAGATCCTCGAAGTCTCCTACGCATGACCGAGCGCAACGGGGCCGCTCCGATGCGCCCGCGGGGCCATGGGGGCGCCAGCCGGCCTCCTGGGGGGCCCGCGCCCTCCGGGCGGCCCCTCCTGGGGAGCCGGCCTGACACGACGGCCGCCGGGGAGGGGATTGCCGGCGTCGTGCCGGGGCCGGCCGGCCACCGGGCCCCGGCGGCGCCGCGCCCGCAGGCCGGGCCGGCGCGCCCGTCCACGCCGGCGCCCGCGCCGAGCCGCTCCACCTTCCCGAGCGGGAACTCCGACGCGCCTCCGAGGAAGCTGGAGACGGAGATCGGGTGGCGCATGGCGGACGCCTACCTCGCGATCGCGGCGCTCGCGCTCGCCGAGCTCCTGGTCGTCGGCGTGTGGCGGTGGCGAGAGCTCCTCGGGCCCTACGAGCTCGGCCGCGCCCTGCGCGACCTCCTGCCGCTCGCGCTCTCGGCCGCGGCGCCGTGCGCCGCCGTCCTCGGCGCGGTGCTCGAGATCGTCATGCGCGCCGAGCGCAAGGCATTCCGCGCCGCCGCCGCGCTGATCGCGGGCGCGTTCGGCGGCGCGGTGGCCTTCGGGGTCTCGACGGGGCGCATGCTCGAGGGCGGCCGGCGCGCGCCCTTCATCGCGGCGCTCGCGCTCGTCGCCGCCGCGGCGACGTTCGCCGCGGCGCCGCGCGCCGCGCGCGCCTTGAAGCGAGCGCGCGCCGCGGCCTCCGGCAGGTGGCTCCTCCTCGCGGCGATCTGCGCGATCGTCCTGCTCGAGGTCGCGAACGTGCGCGTCTTGCCGCGCCTCTACGCCGCCTTCCACCTGGGGCTCGCGGCGCTCACCCTCGCGGCGGCGACCTTCGCGACGCCGGCGCTGCCTGCGCGCGCGGCGCGCCTGGAGGACCTGCACGGGCGGCGCTCGCCCAGGCTGGTGCGCGCGGCGCTCGCGCTCGTCCTCTTCGCGTTCGGCGCGGCGCTCGCGCCCGGCGCCGCGGACAGGCTCGCGCTGGCGGACAACATCCGGCTGATCTACGCGACGCACGGCCCGCTGCTCGGTCACGTGGTCGAGCTCGCCGCCGTGCTGTCGCCGCCCGAGCCGCTCGACGCCGCGCCGCTCGACGAGCGCGCGAGCGGGCACGCCATCGATCTGCGGGGGCGCGACATCGTGCTGATCAGCGTCGACGCCCTGCGCGCCGACCACGTGGGGGCGTACGGCTACGACAGGAAGATCACCCCGAACCTCGATCGCCTCGCGGCCGAGGGCGTGCGCTTCGACGCGGCGTACACGCCGACGCCGCACACGTCGTACGCCGTGTCGTCGCTCATGACGGGCAAGTACATCCGCCCGCTCGTGCTGCAAGGGCTCGGGGACGACTCCGAGACCTTCGCGCAGCACCTCCGCCGCTACGGCTACAAGACGGCGGGCTTCTATCCGCCGGCGGTGTTCTTCATCGACGGCGAGCGCTTCGGCGCGCTGCGCGACCGGGCGCTCGACTTCGAGTACCGGAAGGTCGAGTTCGCGAGCGCAGGGCTCCGGCTGGAGCAGGTGCGGAGCTACCTCGCCGGGCTCGGGCCGGAGCAGCGCGCGTTCATGTGGGTGCATCTCTTCGAGCCGCACGAGCCGTACGAGGCGCACCCGGAGCACCCGCTCGGCGACCGCGACATCGACCGCTACGACGCGGAGATCGCCGTGGCGGACGCGGGGGTGGGCGCGATCGTGGACGAGATCCGCAAGGGGCGCCCGGACGCCGTCGTGATCGTCACGGCCGATCACGGCGAGGAGTTCGGCGAGCACGGCGGTCGCTACCACGGCACGACCGTGTACGAGGAGCAGGCGCGCGTGCCGCTCCTCGTGAGCGCGCCCGGCCTGCTCTCGCCGCGCGTGGTCCGGGCGCCGGTGCAGCTCGTCGATCTCCTGCCGACGGTGCTCGCGGGGCTCGGCATCCCGAGGCCGGCGCGCGTGCGCGGCGCCGACCTCGGGCCGCTGCTCGCCTCCGGCGACGAGGCGGCGGAGCAGGGCAAGGCGGTCGCGCCGGGCGGGCCGCCCTCGCTCCCGGGCTTCGCGTTCGCCGAGACGGACACGCAGACGCTGCTCGCCAAGGGCACGCTGCGGCTCGTCTGCGCGCGCAAGATCGGCGCGTGCGCGCTCTACGACGTGGCGACCGATCCGCGCCAGCAGGAAGACATCTCCGCGCTGCGCCCGGCGGAGCTCGCCGCGATGCGGTCGGAGCTGCGCGCGGTCGAGGCGTCGCACGGGCGTTACGAGGTCCGCGGCCTCCGGCAGGAGGGCAAGGGCTGGCCCGACGCGCTCCGCCGCGGCATCGCGGGCGACGCCGACGCGGTCGTCGAGGTCGCGGCGCTGCTCGACGACGCGGACGTGGCCATCCGGCGCAAGGCGGGCGAGGTGCTGTTCGATCTGCGCCGCTCCGAGGCGGCGCCCTCGCTGCGCCTCGCGCTCGTGCGCGACGAGGACGACGAGGTGCGGCGCTGGGCGGCGCTCTCGCTCACGCGGCTCGGCGAGGGCGCGCCGCTCACCCGCGATCTCGTCGTCGATCGCGATCGCAAGTGGCGGCGCCTCGCGGCGCTCGCGCTGGCGGAGGCGGGCGATCGCCGCGGCGACGACGTGCTCGTGGCGTGGCTGCGGCAGGTGGTCCGCGGCCCCGAGCAGGACGGCGGCGCCGACGCGGGCGAGGTGACCTCGTTCGAGCGGGCGCGCGAGATCGTGGACGCGCTCGCCAAGATCCGGGTGAAGGCGGCGCTGCCGCCGCTCATCGCGGCGCTCGGCGACGTGCGGCTCCGCCCGTACGCCGCGGCCGCGCTCGCGGCGATCGGCGAGGACGCCGCGCGGCCGGCGCTCGCGGAGCGGCTGAGCCAGGAGCCGTACCAGACCGCGCGGGTCGCGATCGCGGAGGCCCTCGTGAAGCTCGGCGCCGGCCCCGAGCTCCGGGCGCCGCTCCTGCGCATGCTCGGCACGCCCGATCCGCTGCCGGGGGGGCTCGGGCTCGCGCTCCGGGCCGACATCCTCGACCTGCTCGGCGGGCCGCGCGAGCGCGATCTCGGCCGCCTGCGCCGCTTCGCGAAGAGCGGGGTGGGCCTCGGCGTCGTGATCCCGAAGGCCGGCAACGGCAAGGGCGTGCGCGTCATCTGCCGCGCGCGGACCGACGACGGCCGCCCCGGCGAGGTGCGGTTCGGCAGGCCCACGCGTGGCTGGCGCCCGCCGAAGCGGGACGGCGCGTCGCTCGTCCCGGCCAGCGCGCCGGAGCTCGATCCGGAGCGCGCGGTCACGCTCGCGATCCCGCCTGGGAGCGAGCCGACCGAGGCGTTCGCGGCGCTGCCGCCCGCGGCGGGCGCGCAGGCCGGCAATTACGGCGATTTCGTGGTGTACGCGACCCAGAACGTCGAGGTGTCCGCGTGCGCGGTCGTCCCGCTGAGCGACGAGATCCCGCCCCCGCCGCCTGCGCCCTGGTCGCCCGGGGAGGCCGGGGCGCCGCCGCGCCCGGACGACGAAGCGCCCGCCGCTCACCGGCCAGATTGACGCCGCAGGCCGCGAGACTAGAGTCCGCCGCGTGTCGGACAAGGACCGAGAGCAGGCCGAAGAGAAATCCGCGCGGAGCGACGGCGATGTCGCCACGCGGAGCGATGGCGACGAGGACGGGGCCGCGGAGGCGGCCCCGGCGAGGCCGCCGCGCGGCGCTCCGGTGAAGGACGCCGGCGGCGACGGCGACGGCGAGGCCGCGCAGCGCGTGGCCGATGCGCTCGGCGTCGGCGAGGCGGAGGAGGCTCCCGCGCCGGAGGCGGCGGGCGAAGAGGCGGCCGAGGCGGCGCCGAACCGCGCGGCTCGCCGCCGCGACGAGGCCACCGCGCGCCGTCGCAAGAAGAAGGCGACCGGCGAGGAGCTGCCCAAGGACAAGAACGCCCGCGCGAAGGAGCTGCTCGCTCGCCGCAGGGAGCAGGCCGAGGGGCGCCGTCCGGTCCAGCTGCTGCCGGGCGAGATGGTCGAGGACGCGCTCAGCCGGATGAGCAGCGGCGCTGGCCGGTGGATCAAGGCGAACTTCCACATCCTCCAGTGGGGCGCGCTGGCGGCACTCGTCGCGACCGGCGGCGCGCTGTTCTACGTGTCGCGGGCCGAGAAGAAGGACGCCGTCTCTTCGTCGGCGCTCGTCTCGGCCGTCGCCGCGGACCGGGGCAGGGTGCTCGCCGAGGACACGCGCACCGAGGAGGAGAAGGAGCTCGACGTCACGAGGACCTTCAAGACCGCGGACGAGCGGTCGGCCACCGCGCTCGCCGAGTACAACAAGGTCATCGACGAGCACGCCGGCACCGGGGCGGCGACGCTGGCGAAGCTCGGGCAGGCCGGGGTGCTGCTCGACAAGAAGGACTACGCGCACGCGCTGGACGCGTACAGCGTCGTGGTCTCGTCGCCGCTGGCCGGGGCCGATCCCGACGTGAAGGGGCGCGCCATCGAGGGCATCGCCTTCGCCCGCGAGGGCAAGGGGGATCTCGACGGCGCGCTCGCGTCGTTCAAGGAGCTCGAGGCGATCGACATGAAGGGCTACAAGGAGCTCGCGCTGTACCACCAGGCGCGGCTCCACCTGGCCAAGGGCGACACCGACAAGGCGAAGGAGCTGCTCAAGAGCGCGCACGAGAAGCTCCAGGCGCCGTCGCCGGAGGGACGCCCGTTCCAGTTCCTCGAGGCGGTCGTCGAGGAGATGCTCCGCAAGATCGATCCGGCCGCCGTGCCGTCGCGCGCGGCGTTCGGCGGTCCGAAGGGCCAGTCGATGACGCCGGAGGAGATCGAGCAGCTGCTCCGCCGGGCGCGTGAGAACGCGGAGAAGAAGGCGGGCGATGCGCCGCGCTAGCCGCGCAGCGGGCGTCGCGCTCGTCTGGCTGGGGCTCGCGCCGCTGAGCGGCTGCGGCAACCTGGGCGTCGCTGCGGCGCCCGATGCGCCGCTCTGGCTGCACCACCCGGGCGGCGCCCTCGGCGTCACGATGCGCCGCGAGCTCACCGCCGAGACGCGCAAGGTCGGCGAGGCCTACGAGCGCGGCCGCCCCGAGATCGACGTGGCGCACCGGCGCGTCTTCGTCGGATCGAGCGATCACGGGCTGTACGCGCTGCGCGCGGACACGAGCGACGTCCTCTGGCGCTTCGAGACGCTCGGCCCGGTGCAGTGCGAGCCGCTCTACGACGCCGCGTCGGACACGGTCTATTTCGGCTCGGACGATGGCGCGCTCTACAAGGTGCGCGCGTCCGACGGCGCGCTGCTCTACCGCTTCATGACCAACGCGAGGGTCGCGCGGCGGCCGGTGTTGCGCGACGGCGTGCTCTACGTGACGAACTCGAACGACACGCTGATCGCGCTCGACGCGGCGACGGGGGCGATGCGCTGGCACCAGCACAGGACGCCGGCGGGCGGGATGGAGATCTCCGGGCACGCGGGGCCGGCGCTCGGCCGGGACAAGGTCTACACCGCGTTCTCGGACGGGGTCGTGATGGCCTACGACCTCAAGGACGGGTCCGAGCAGTGGGCGCTCGTCGACCTGGCCGCCGAGGCCGAGCAGAGCGCGGGCGGCCAGACGCCGAAGTACCTCGACACGGACACCACGCCGGTCCTCGGGAAGATCGCCTCGGGCGATGTGGTCTTCGTGGCGGGTTACGCGGGCGGGGTCTTCGCGCTCGACGCCGAGAACGGGACCCGGGCCTGGATGAACGAGGCGGCGGTCGGCGTGACCGAGCTTCTCCTGTGGGAGCAGCCTGCGCATCAGCCTCGGAGCGGAGGCGGTCCGATCGTGCCCGCGAAGAAGGTGTTGCTTGCGTCCTCCGGCATGACCGGCCTGTGGGCGCTCGATCCGGAGGATGGCCGCACGATCTGGCGCCGGGACCTGCCTGACGGCGGCATCTCGGCCCCCGTGCCGTTCTCGGGGGCGTTGCTGGTGACGACCACGCGCTACGGGATCTTCCTGTTCTCGCCGCTGGACGGGGCCGTGATCGACGGCATCGAGACCGGCGGCGGTATCGCGATGACGCCGGCGGCGTACGGCCGGCGCGCGTTCGTCCTGACGAACGGCGGCTCGCTGCTGAGCCTCGACGTCGAGACGCCCCCGGTTCCGAAGGGCTGAACACACGCACAGACTGAGGCGCGGCGGCTCGATGCTGGCGGGCCGAAGGGCGCGCAGGGCGTTGCGGCCGACGCGATGCCTTGGGGCGCGTTGCGGGGGTGCCTCCAGCCAGGTCTCGTGGCGGGCAGAGCCAGGGGGGTCGGCGACCGTGGGCGAGGCCGACCGACCAGGCCGACCGACCCGGGTTGCGGCGGCGGCGGCGACAACGGCGACCGGGGCGCCGGACCCAGGTTGCCGTGGGCGAGGCCGACCGACCCGGGTTGCGGCGACAGCGGCGACCGGGGCGCCGGACCCAGGTTGCCGTGGGCGAGGCCGACCGACCCAGGTTGCGGCGACGGCGGCGAGCGCCGCGGGCCCGAACGGCCCTCAGGTGCATGAATTTGCTCGTGAAATCGAGCCGAGCTCCCCTGCCCGCCGCACCGGCCTTGGATCGCATAAGAAACATTATGTCAACTCGAGCTCCCGGTAGGATTCTCCGGGCCCCACGGCTGGCGCGAGCGCAGCCACGCGAACCCGGCCGAGCCGTCGCGCGCCTCTGCGACCGCGCCCGGGCGCCCGCCGGCCAACGACGGTCCCGAGCGAACCGTCCGCCCGGCCGGGCTCAGCTCTCGCTGCGCTCGTCGCCCCCGTCGCCCTCGTCCAGCGCTTCAGGGCGCTGCGGCGGGATGGCCGCCCACAGGATGACCTCGCCGGCTCGGGCCGGCGGGCTCCCGGAGGCCTCCTGCTCGCTCCACCATGCGCGGACCTTCGCCGGCGCGCCCTCGCCGAGCGGCTGGAAGCCCTTTTTCTCGTAGAAAGTCTGGGCCCAGCTCGCCTTCTCCCTGGAGCGCACCACGACCTGCTCCATGCCGAGCTCGCGCGCTCGATCCTGGAGCTCCGCGAGCAGCCGCGTGCCGATGCCGCCTCGCTGGTGGTCCGGGTGCACCGCGAGCTCCTCCAGGACCGCGACCCCGGGCGCCTCGTCGCGCCACGCCAGGTAGCCGGCTACCTCGTCGTCGGCCTCTGCCACGCGCACGTCGTGCCGCCGCGTCAGCGCGGCGAGATCGGCGAGCGTCCGCGCCTCGATCTCCGAGACCCCAGGGCCAGCCTCGCGGTGCGTCGCCGTACAGGCCTGCTCCAGCGCTACGAGCGCCGGCAGCTGGGCCTCCTGCAGTCCTGTCACGCGGATCCGCTTCGGGGCTGTCCGTTCGTCATGCATCCCCCGAGGCTACCGTCGATGCTTGGGGATGCCCCACTTCTTGCCGAACGTATCCCTGCGGCGCCGCGGCAGCTCAGCTGCGCAGCTGGAGCAGCCGCGCGATCGTCTCGCCGTCCCCGGGGCTCAGCGGGACGAGGATCCCGAGCGCTGCGCCCCGTGGCGGAGCGTTCCTTCCGTCCATCGGGACGAGCCGGAGCTCCCCGGCGCTCGAGATGCCGATCACCGCGATCCGCAGCGCCGGCAGCGGCTCGATCTGCGACGCGGGCAGCCGCGGCGGCGGCGCCTGCCATTCCCCTTCGTACGGCGGATCGCTCCACGACGAGTCCTCCGACGAGCCCCCACGATCGTCCGTGGCGTCTCCCTGCGACCAGGACGGCGCATCCTCCGCGCGCTGCCCATGCACCGCATCCGAGGGCTCCCCCGCCAAGGTCGGGTCGCCCTGATGATCCGCAGAGGCGATGCCGGCCTCCTCTTCAGCTTCATCCGGCTCGGCCTCGGTCCAGTCGGCGCGGTCGTCGGACGCGTGGCCCGCCTCCGGCGTGGCAGCGGGCGGCTTGCCGTCGCCCGCCAGCTGCTCCAGGGCGAGCATCGGCGTCTCTTCGTCCAGGTCCTCGATCCGGAGCTCCATCAGCACCCGCTGCTCCTGCGGGGTCAGGGGGCGGCGCGCGGTGCCCTCATCGTCCGTGCTCGGCCAGAGGCCCGGGCGCCGCTCGGTCGCCTCCTGCGAAGAGCCCGCGCCGAGCGGGACCGCCGGCCGCCGCGCCAACGCCGCGGCCATGGCCGTCGGCGTCGGCACCGTCGCGCGCTGATCGGCCGGGGGATCCGCGTCGGCCGGCTGCTGCTCCCCGCTGGCACCCTCGCGCGCGACGTCCGACGCGCCCCGCCCCGGCTCCTGGCCAGCGAGCGCACCCGCGGCCGGGAGCTTGACCGCTGGGACCTCCTCGGTCACCGCGGTGGTCGACGACACCCTCCCGTGGGGCGACGCCGCGAAGCCGGTGATCGCACGCGCGTTCGCCGGGACGGCGCGACCAGGCGATCCGGCCGCACCCGGAGGGGCGCCGGTCTTCGTCGCCGCGGCAGGGCGCGCCGGGAGCCCTGGCGCGTGGCTCGGCGTGCGCGCCGCCGGCGACAGCTGGGTCGGGGTCACCTCGCGAAGGGCCGCTGCGCTCACCGGCCCAGGGGCGCGCCCCGGCACCACCGACGCCGGCCGGCCCAGCCCCGCCGCGGGCCTGGGCACGGCGCCGTCGCGGAACGTCGCCGCCGCGGACGTGATCGGCCCTGTCGGCGCATCGCCCGCAGGCGCGCGGACCGAAGGCGCCCGCATCGCGGCGGGCGGCGCGCTCGTGCCCGCGCCGCCGCGCTCGGCTCGTCCTGCCTCCACGCCCGGCGGATGCGACGGTCGCGCCAGTGCCCCCGGCGCGCTCGGCCTGGGCGGCGGCGCCGCGCTCGCCGTCGCGGGAGGCGCGCCGGACGCCTGGGGAGGCGCGCTCGCGGCCGCATTCGGCGGCGCGCTCGCGGTCGTGGGCTGCGAGGCCGTGGCCGTATCCGCCTCGAGCGCCGCGATCTTCTGCGCCACCTCCGCGGCGGCCTTGAAGAGCTCGAGGGCGCGCAGGTCGGCGTTGGCATCCGAGGCCTGCTCCGCGGCGCGGCGCAGCCATTTCAGGGCCTCATCGCGCTCCCCGCGCCCCCACAGCGCGGTCGCGGTCGACAGCGCCCAGTGCACGTCTTCGTTGTCTTCGTCGTGCGGCGGCGGGATCGGGCGCAAATTGGCTTCCATGAGGCCTCGTCGAGCAGGTCGCTCACCGTGTATCACGACTCCAGCGCCCGCGTCTTCAACGCGAGCTGGCGCACTTTTCGCACCTTTGCGCGCACTTTTACACGCGTCTTTACACGCGTCTTTATACGCAACGAATCATTCCCTTTCGCCGCACGCGGTTCGCATCGGTTCGCAGCCGTTCCGATCTCCTCGCGCGCCACATCGCGCCACATCGATCGCCCCGGCCGCGCTCGCCGCGTCCTCTCTTCGGGCCGCGCTCGCCTCCCCTCCGCAGCGATGCGTCCCTCCGAGGCGCCTTCGCCCCCGAGCTTGAGGTCCGTATACGCTTCGTGGCACCCTGGCTTTGCGGGACCTCCTTCGTGACGTGCAGGCGCGATGGCGCTGCGTCGCTCCGGCAGACGTCGAGGCTACGGGCCTCCACGAACGTAACGGTGGCACTCGATCCCTACCCCTCCAAACTCCGCCTCCCCATCCAGTAGGACGACCACCGCGTGCAGATCCTGTCGGACCTCAAGCCTGGAGACACGCTGGGCCGCTACGAGCTCCTCATGCCGGTCGCCCGTGGAGGGATGGCGGCCGTCTGGGCGGCGCGCCTCGTGGGATCCCGCGGCTTCCAGAAGATCGTCGCCATCAAGACGATGCTGCCGGAGTTCGGCGACGACCCGGCCTTCGAGGCGATGTTCCTCGACGAGGCGCGCCTCGCGTCCCGCATCCGGCACCCCCACGCGGTCGAGATCGTCGAGCTCGGCGACGAGAACGGCGTGCTCTACATCGTGATGGAGTGGGTCGACGGCGACACGATCGCCACGCTGAACAAGCAGGTGAAATCGACCGGGGGCGTCGGCGTCCCCCTGCCGATCCTCCTGCGCATCGCCTCGAGCATCTGCGCCGGCCTGCACGCCGCGCACGAGCTGCGCGACGACGAGGGCAGGCTCGTCGACCTCGTGCACCGCGACATCTCCCCGCAGAACGTGATGGTGTCGTTCGACGGCATCGTGAAGATCGTCGACTTCGGCGTCGCCAAGGCCACGGGCCGCCTGCACGAGACGCACGTCGCCGGCCAGCTCAAGGGAAAGATCCCGTACCTCTCGCCGGAGCAGCTCACGTCGGGCAAGGTCGATCGGCGCGCCGACATCTTCTCGCTCGGGGTCCTCCTCTACACGACCCTCAGCGGCTACCACCCGTTCCGCGGCAAGACGGACGCGAAGACGATGGAGAACATCATTCGCTTCGCCCCCGTCCCCATCCGCGAGCTCGTGCCGGACGTCCCCTTCGATCTCGCGCTGGCGATCGAGCGCGCGCTGGCCAAGGATCCGGCGGACCGCTGGAGCGACTGCGCGTCGTTCCAGCGAACGCTCGACCAGATCGCGATCTCTCTCGGCACCCCGGTCACGGAGGGCGACGTCGGCCGCTTCGTCCGCGAGACGCTCGGGGACGCCGTCGCCGAGCGCCGGAAGAAGCTCGCGACGGCGATCCAGCTCGCGGACAGCCGCTTGTCGGCGCGGGGGGAGCTCCGCTCCACGTCCGGGCGGCGAGGCGAGCCGCGCAGCAGCAAGCGGCCGCCCGCCGGGAACACGCCGCTGCCGGCCACGTTCGCCGGCATCCTCCCCGTCTCCCTCGACGAGCCGCAGCCCAAGTCCTCCTTCCCGCCGCCGCCCTCCAGCCGCAAGCTGCCGGTCAAGTCCGCGCCTCCGGCCCTGATGACGCCGGCGCCCCGCCGGCGGCGGCGGTGGCCCCGCCGCATCTTCCTCGCCTTGGTCGTGGTCCTGCTGCTCGTCTCGGGGGCGGCGCTCGCCGCCCGCGCGGGCCTCCTGCCCGTGCCCGGCGAGGTCCACGACGCCCTTCGCGACGTGCGCGCGCTCCTTCGCGGCGCGCGCGAGCTGCTCCGCGGCGTCCTCGAGCGGCTGAGCGCGCTCCTGGCAGACTAGCGCGGACTAGCGCCGCGCGGCCGTCACTTGATGCCGGCGGACGGCTCCGGCAGGCAGACGCCGAGCGCGCAGAGCAGCAGGTTGACGTCGCCTGCGGCGCAGTACACCTGCCGCGCGCAGTAGTCGTCGTAACCGCAGAGCTGATGGCAGGACGCCTCGTTCCCGAGCGCCCCGGTGAACGTCATGCAGGACCAGCCGCTCGACAGCCAGAGCCCCTCGGGCCGCTTCGTGTCGAAGAGGCACGCGTCGGCGCGCGTCTCCGGGTCGAACACCTCCGCGGTGCAGGCGTCGCCTCCGGACAGCTTGCCCCGCGCGGCGGACATCGTGTTGAGCAGGTAGGTCACGTCGCACGCCTGATCCGAGGCCGAGTCCCGCGCGATCCGGGCGCGCAGCTCGTCCTTCCTCGCCGCGTAGGATCGGACCGCGCGGATCGCGCCCGTGACCTGGTTGTTCCCGCCGTCGGGCTTCGTCCCTTCGGCGAGCGCCGCCAGCACCTTCTCGACCAGCTGCTCCGTCTCCGGATCGGCGCCCGCGGAGCCGTCCTTCGCGTAGCCGAGCCGGATGGTCGAGGGCGGCGTGCGCGACGTGCACGGCTTCGCGTGCGCCCAGAGCTCCTCGCTCACGATGGGCGGCCGCTTCGTGAGCGGCTGCTTGCAGACGCCCACCGATCCGGGAGGCAGCGAGCCGGAGGCCCGCGGCGTCGGCTGCCCAGGACCTTCGTTGACGTACTCGGTCGACGCGCAACCCGCGGCGCCCGCGGTGACGGACAGCGCGAGCAGCCAGCCCACCGAGAGAGCTGCGACGCAGCGATGCGGAGCGTTTCCCACGGCCGCACGGTAGCAGAGCCGGAGCGCGAGCAGAAATTCTCGCACGGAGGCGCGCCTCGGCCGGCGGCCGCCTCTCGATGCACCCCGCCGCCCCGCCGCCCCTGCCCCGCCGAGCGCCTCCGCCGGACCCGCGCGCGGCCAGAAGGAGGGCTCCTCTCCCGGCGCGCTGCCTCCCCACGGCGGCCTCCGCCGCCGGGCAGCGCTTACAGGCCCAGGCTCGACTGCTCGATCAGGTCGTCGACCACGGCGTGGAAGCTCTTCGTCCGGGCGTAGACCGCGAGCTGGCGATCCGCGCTCGTCCCTTCGTGGAGGATCCTCCGGACCCGCTCGAGCTCGCGCTGCGATCCGAAGATCTCCGCCGACTCCTGCACGAACTCGAGGAGCTCGCCGACGAGGTGGCGGACGGGGACCTGCTCCTGCTTCCCGAAGTCGATGAGCTGCCCGTCGAGGCCGTAGCGCACGGCGCGCCACTTGTTCTCCTCGATGAGCTCCTGCCGGTACTCGCGGAACCCGAGGTTGCGCCGGTAGAGGAGGTAGAGCTTGCCCATGACGGCCTGGACGAGCGCGGCCAGCGCCACGGTGTCGTCGAGGCGCGTGGTCATGTCGCAGATCCTCACCTCGACCGTGTCGAAGAACGGGTGCGGGCGGACGTCCCACCAGATCTTCTTCGCGTTGTCGATGCAGCCCGTCTTCACGAGCAGATCGACGAAGCGCTGGAAGTGGCCGTGCGACTCGAAGAGCCCCGGGATCCCGGTGCGCGGGAAGCGCTTGAAGATCTCGCTGCGCGTGCTCTTCAGCCCCGAGGGGCGGCCGAGCCAGAACGGCGAGCTCGTGGAGAGCGCGAGGATGTGCGGCAGGAAGTAGCGGACCTGGTTCGCGAGGGCCATCGCCACCTCGCGGTCCTTGACGCCGACGTGGACGTGCAGCCCGAAGATGAGGTTGGCGCGGGCGACGTCCTGCAGGTCCTCCACGATGCACCGGTAGCGCTCGCCGTCGGTGATGTCCTGCTTCTTCCAGTCGCTGAACGGGTGCGTCCCGGCCGCGACGATCCGCATCCCCCCTCGCCGCGCGAGCGCGTTCAGGCTGCCGCGCAGCTCGACGAGCTCTCCCCTCGCCTGCCGGATGTCCCGGCAGACGCCGGTGCCCGTCTCCACGACCGACTGGTGCATCTCCGGGCGGGCCCGGCCGCGCAGCAGCTCGTGGCCCGGCCCCCCCTCGAGCAGCTGGCTCACGTACGACCGCAGCTCGCGCGTCTCCGCGTCGACGATCTGGAACTCCTCCTCGATGCCGAGCGTGAACTGGCCGTCGAGGAGCCCCTCGACGTCGGTCATGACGAGGCCCCGAGCCGGACCTTGCCCACGGAGGGCCGGACGAGCCTCGACCACGCGTAGCCGTCCCGCGTCCGCCGGTCGCCTCTCGAGCACTCCACGGCGAACGCGACCATCCAGTCGACGGCGATGTTGAAGTACCGCTCCCGCAGGTGCTCGATGTGCATGTCCGGCGCCGGGTTCGTGAAATCGATCGCGTACGGGACGCCGTCGCGGATCGCGAACTCGATCGAGTTCATGTCGTAGCCGAGCGCCTTGTTGATCTTGATCGCGTCCTCGATGACGCGGTCGTGCAGCGCCTTCGGGAGCCACCGCTCGCTGTCGTGCTGCACGTAGCAGCCGCGGAGCCCCGTGGGGCCGATCGCCCTGGGGTCGTACTGGATCGGGAGGATGCGATCCTTCCCGACGCAGATGCAGCGGACGTAGTCGTCGAAGTCGATGAACTCCTGCAGGGTCATGACGTTCTGCCCCGAGGCGTTGTAGGCGGCGAGCAGCTCCTCCTGGCTGCGCACCACCGACACGTCCTTCCACCCGCCGCCGTCCGCGGGCTTGAGGATGGCCGGGAAGCGCACGTAGTCGATGATCGCCTCCCAGTTGAGCGGATACTCGAGGTTGCGGAGGCTGCGCTCCTTGACGATCGCCGGGATGTAGTCGCGCTGGGGCAGCATGACGGTGCGCGGCGTCGCGATGCCGATCTGCGACGCCAGCGAGTAGCCGAAGAACTTGTCGTCCGCGCTCCACCAGAACGGGTCGTTGATCACGAACGCCCCGCCGAGCGCGGCGGCCTTCAGGTAGAAGCGGTAGTGCTTCACCTCCTGGCTGATCCGGTCGATGAGCACCCGGTACGGGCTCTCGAACCGCTCGGGCGTCCCGCCGAGCTTCGCGATCTCCGCCCGGACGCCCGGCACCTTGTTGCACCTCTCGAGGAAGGCCTGAGGGAACGACTGTTCCCAGCCGACGAGGATGCCGATCTTCTCCGCCATACGTTGCTTGCTCCTCCACTACGCGTACGCGCGGCTGGCGCCGCTGACGCACAGCGTAGCGCGGACACACGGGAATTTTGCGCTGTAAGTGTGTCGATGAGTCAGGTTGTCACACGATCCAACAGCTCTGCTCGCACGTCTGCCCGGCGTGTTCGTGATGGCGCTTGCAATCGCGGCGGACGGGCGGCGCGGACGCGAACGAACGCGGGCGCGGATCGCGAGGGGGCGGCGGGACCGGTGCGGGCGCGTGTGGCGGCGCGCGGCGAAAGCCACGGAGATCCAAGGGCAGGCGCGGGCTCGATCAGCCAGGGACGGAGGCCGCGAGAAATAAATCTTGACGGACTCCGTTCGGCGAGTACAGTCGCGCACCTCTCCGACGGGGCGGGTAGCTCAGCGGCAGAGCGTCGGCCTTACAAGCCGATGGTCGCAGGTTCGACCCCTGTCCCGCCCACTTCCTGGGTTTAGGGGCCTGGGTGATCTGTAGTGATGTCAGTCTGGGGTGGTAGTTAAGTTGGTTATAACGCCGGCCTGTCACGCCGGAGGCCGCGGGTTCGAGTCCCGTCCACCCCGCCAGCTTTCTTCCCTGTCATCTGAGTCGATGCTCGCCTGAGCCTCCCTCGGTTGGCTTGCATCGCTCGGTGCACGCCAGGCGAGGAGGTCTGGCTCATGGCGAGCTTGCTCATGGGAAGCAAAGCCGAGCTGGCTCGGCGCTCGCTGAGCGGTCGTATTCCTGACGTCTGGGGTGGTAGTTAAGTTGGTTATAACGCCGGCCTGTCACGCCGGAGGCCGCGGGTTCGAGTCCCGTCCACCCCGCCAACGCTTCTTGAATCTCCGCCGCGCCGCCGTCCGCCGTCCCTCTTCTGACAGGCCGGGCGCTTCGGGCGTGGCGCGCGCGGCGCGCACGGCATAGCGCCTCAGTCGTCGCGCCGCGAGAGCGTGAGCAGCGCCTTGACCTTCGCGTACGAGATGTAGGGGTTGTCCTCGGCGCCCCCGAGATCGTCGGCGTCCTCGCCCGTGCCCTGGGCCCGGACCGGGATCCAGAGATAATCCGGGTGGAGCTCCTTGCCGTTGACCCCGTTCACGATCGAGGGGTTCTTGATCCACTCGCCGCCCAGGATGGTGAGGTTCTCGTCGAGCTCGAGCACGTAGTGCAGCTCCGACACGGAGAGCGGGACGGTGCGCTGCTCGGGCGGCGTGAGCAGCGTCTCGCCGGTGACCGAATCGGAGATCATCCAGAAGCGCGCGGCGACGCGGACGAAGCGCGTCGCGCCCGGGTTGAACCTGTAATTGTAGCAGTCGGCGCCCGCATACGCGCCGCCGCACAGGAGCCGCGCGGCCTGCCGGACGTCCACCTCCTCGATGACATCGATCGAGAACTGCTTGACCGGGAAGCTCCACACCTCGACGTCCCACGTGTGGTCGACGACGAACATGAGCTTCTGTCGCTGGGTCGAGTCGCCGTGGAGCGGCTTCGCTCCGACCCCGAGCAGCCCGGTCATGGCCACGTGCATCGTCGCCGGGTTCAGGTCGCGGCAGGCGGGGTCGACGGGCCTGCCGTAGACGTCGCGCATCGTCCGATCCGCCCGCGTCTCGCAGCGGCGCCCCGAGAAGGTCACCGAGTCGCTGAAGTAGAGCTCGCTCATGAGCGCCTCGATGTCCGCCATGCGGAACAGGACGCAGCCGGTCTCCGCCGCGGCGCACTCGGTCACCGTCGTGCCGGAGAGCTTCACCCGGACGTCGCGGCGCGGCCCGGCCCCCTCGGCGGCGACGTAGGCCGACCACCCGTTGCAGTGCCCCCACCAGTACTCCGGGTAGACACCCTGGTAGAGCCCGTGATGCTGTAGCTCCCAGCGCGTGGCCGGGCCGGCCACGACCACCGTCGGCTGGATATACGGAGGATTGCGCAGGTAGGGAGGCCTCCTGAGATCATCCATGCTCCACGAGGCGATGGCCCCGAGCGTCTCCATCTGCCCCGAGTGGAACAGGACATCGTATTTCTCGACGGGAGAGATGTTGTCCGGGTCGGAGATCCGGTCGGAGTAGTTCTTGTTGGTCGAGTTCCAGCGATCGGCGATGCCGTTCTGCCGCTGCGGCCACCAGTTCGAGGCGAACGCGGTCGACTGCGCCTCGCCTTCCCGGAGCGTCGAGTTGAGCTGGAGCAGGGAGCCCCGGAGCTCGGGGTGCAGGTGCGAGGGCAGGTTGGCGCCGTCGAGCGCCTCGCGGCCGCCGGTCCGAGGGATGAGGAGCTGGTGCGCGCCGCCGAGGATCTGGCCGGTCTCGGGCGAGAAGCCGAGCACATACGGCAGCTCTCCGCCTTCCATGAAGCGGAAGGCCGAGACGTTCAGGCTGCTCGCCGCGACGGCGACGCTCTCTCCCGGCGCCGGGTCGAGCTCCGCGCAGCCCTGGACCAGAAGCACCGAGCTCACGACGCTCGCCCTCATCCACGTCTTCATCGCCGAACCCCCCGGAGACCGACGCCCGCCGATCTCTCGCGCGTGCTCTGCAGAGGGCGCGCCACCGAGCCCGGCGTTAAAGAGCGCAGCCATTGCACGGAGCTGCGGCCGGACGATTCACCGTGCGCCGATGCGCCAGAGCACGACCTTCACGGTGTCGATGAGGATGGATATATCGAACCAGAGCGAAAAGCTCTTCATATAATAGAGATCATACTGGAGCTTCTCCAGCGCGTCCTCGGCGGACGCGCCGTAACGGCAGCGCACCTGCGCGTGCCCCGTCACTCCCGGCTTCACGAAGAGCCGCTGCCGGAAGAAGGGGATTTGCTTCTCCAGAGCGTCGATGAACTCGGGGCGCTCGGGCCGCGGCCCCACCATGCTCATCTCGCCGACGAGCACATTCCAGAGCTGCGGCAGCTCGTCGAGCCGCGTCTTCCGGATGAAGCGCCCGACGCGGGTCACGCGCGGATCGTTCTCGGTCGCCCACGCCGCCCCGTCCTTCTCGGCGTCGGTCCTCATCGAGCGGAACTTGTGGATCCTGAACGGCCTCCCGAGAGCGCCTGTCCGGATCTGCGAATAGAGCGCCGGCCCCCTGGAGTCGAGCTTCACGAGGGCGGCCGTGAGCGCCATCAGCGGAAGCGCGAGGACGAGCCCGGCGGTCGCGCACGCGACGTCGAAGATCCGCTTCGCGATCAGCGTCCGCCGCCGCACGCTGAACCCGTGAGAGAAGATGATCTGGCTCGGCTTCAGCTCGCGCACGCAGATCTTGCCGGTCACCCGCTCGTAGAAATCCATGCCCTCCTCGATCTCGACGCCGCGGAGCTTCAGATCGAGCAGCTCTTCCAGCGGGAAGGCGGCGCGGCGATCGGACGTCGCCACGATCACCGCCGCGACGCCGCGCTGCTCGACGAGGCGGCGGAGGTCACGGTACCTGCCCGCGATCTCGGGCTCGTCGATCGGCTCCTCGTCTCGGACGAGCCGGCCGGCGAGGCGCAGCCCGAGGACCTGTCCATCCTTCCGGATGAGGGCCGCGCACGAGCGGGCGAGCTCGCCTGAGCCCAGCACGACCGCGCGCTTGGAGAAGCTCTCGCTCCTCATCACCCGATCACACGCCGCGCGCCACGCGGGGAGCACGAGCGCCGCCGCCCCGAGCGACGTCAGGATCACCCGGTCGCCGATCTGCGCGTCCGGCACGAGCCAGAACGCGAGCCACAGCACAGCCGCCGCCAGGCCGAGCGCCCGGAACGTCGTCAGGACCAGCGCCCGTGCCCTGGGAGGCTCGGGCCCGTAGAGGCCGTGATAATAGAGCGACGCCAGCGCCACCAACGAGATGCTCGCCGTCCGTCCGAAGCGCTCCGCATCGAGCGTGTGCTCCCAGCCCACGAGCACGCCCGGCGCGCAGCACACCAGGAGCGAGAGCAGGCTGGCCTCGACAAACCACACCATCGCCCGGCGCGGCGACCGGAACAGCTCCAGCATCGTTCCTCCACTCGTCGGCCCCGGGCGGTCGCACATCACGGCGCGTCGCCTCTGACGGGGCACCTACGGTTGTAGTTGAACCTACACTAGAGCAGACCGGGGCAGATCGCCAGATGCCTCTGACGAATCTCATTTCATGACGGCGGACTGAGCCGCCGCGCGCGAGGCCGGGCCCGGCGAAATTGGCGCTCTTGCGGCCGGGTTGCGGCGATGACGTGCGACCTGTCGTGGGGAGTCGCGGCGCGAGAACGCCGTCGACGGATTGCCTACGTCGAGTCCTTAGCGTCACGTGGACCGAGGCTGAGCCGCCGCGCGCCACGCGCCACGCGCCACGCGCTACGCGCTACGCCAGGGATGCGCCGCCCGGCGCACGGTCGTCTCCCCGGCTCTCCGGCGGCTGAGCCGTCGCGCGGGTGGGCGCGCCGCCCGCTGCGGGGGAGCGATGGGCGTGTCGAGGGGGCTTATCGCGCGTCGCGCGTCGCGCGCGGGTCGGCTTGCGCGGCGCGCGCGGGTGGGGCCTCGCCGGAGCTGTCGCCGCCGTCGTCGGGCTCGCGGCCTGGCTCGGGCGCCTGCCAGCGGCCGGAGGGCATCCCCTGGATCATCGCGCCGCGGCGCTCGTCGTCCCATGCGCCGTCGGGATCGCGGCGGAGCGTCCGGTGTCGATCCGTCGATAGCGTCCCCGAGATCCCGGCGCTGACGATGCTCCTCAGCGAGCCGCCGGCCTCGCCTGCGCTCGGCGCCGGATCGAGCGCGGCGCGCACGTACTCCAGATCGACGCCGCCGCTCAGCGCGAGCCCGCGAAAGAGGGGATAGGAGATCTCCGCGCCCGCGAGCGCGGTGGTCGTGGACAGCGACCCTTCCCTGGAGGGCGCCGCCGCGCCGGGGGTGAGGTGGAGCGGCGGATTGGCGGCGACGGGGGCGCTGCCGGTCGAGAAGCGGGCGACCCCGGTCACGATGAGGTCTCGGGTCGCGCCGCCCCGGGCGGGCCGAAAGCTCGCTTCGAGGGACGCCTCGTGCTCGTGTCCGAATCCGATCCTCGGCCCGAGCGACGTGTAGGCATAGGCATAACCCGCCGTCAGCCGATAGCGCTCCTCCACGTAGGTGAGCCCGAGCCGCGCCGCCGGCGAGATCACCGCGTCGCGCGACGACAGCACCGGAGGCGGGCTCGCCACGGTCACGCCGCCGGCGACGCGCGTCGAGAGGTTCCGCGTGAGCTCGTGAGACTCGGAGAGGAGCGCGGCGCCGGCGTGCACGCGGGCCGCGCCGCGCGTGAGCTCGGTGTCGAGCAGCGCGTGATGGTACTGGGTGACCTCGTACCGGAGCTCGGGTGTCAGCGTGTCCAGCGCGCCGAGGTCGAACGAGGTGCTCACCTCGGCGCGCCCCGTGTGCGCGTCGATCCCGACCGCGGCAGGGTCGTCCGCCGAGAGCGCGCCCGCCTGCTCGTAGCCGACGCCGACGCGCACCGAGGAGCGCCGCGACGCCGTGATGGCGAGGGCCGGCGCGGCGGAGAGCGTGTATTGCAGGCGATCGCCGGACAGGAACGGATCGCGCGCGGCGAGCGCGTCGTCGGCGCGCACGCCGAGGCGCGTCGCGAGGTAGCCGGCCGCGGCCATGGAGAGCTCCGCGAGCGGCGAGAGCGCCCAGCCCGCTCCCCCGCCGAGCCGCGCCGAGGCGCTGTCGGAGGGCGTGAGTCGAGCCGGGTCGAGCGAGACCTGAAATACCCGCTCGTAGCTTCCATCGACGCTCAGTCCATAACGAGACACCTCGCCCCGGAGAGAGCCCTCGAGCGAGCCCACGACGCCAGCCATCAGCGCTCCCGAGCCCACGTCCCCGACGTTCGACGCCACGCTCTGCTCCAGCGCCGCCCGCGCCGTCACGTCGGAGTCCCACATCGGCAAGACGAACGAGAACACGCGCCCCCTCGCTGTCGAGCGGCAAGCCCCGCGGCACGGAGCGACCCGAATCGGCCGCCCTCCCCTCCCCGGCAGCACGCCCGGCGCCCGGAGCGTCCCACGTTCGATGATGTTTGCAACATTACAAATCTGGCCTCGGCGTGCGCGTGCGGGTGCCACCGCGCGCCGCGCGAGGGCTGCGCGGCGCCGCCGGGAACGCACCGGAGAGCGGGCCAGGCCGTGCAAGGAGCCCGCTCGCGGTGTGGACGTGCGCCGACAGGACAGGACGTACCCAGGAGTCCATCGCTGCCCCGCTGAGGGCGGACCCATCGAATGTAACAAATGTTACACCATGAAGTCGGGTGTGAACGTGGGCATGAAGGAGGCGGGCTGGCCGAGGCCGCTGCGCGTCCTCTGGGTGACGCGCATCTTTCCGAACCGGGTTGAGCCGCTGTCGTGCGCGTTCCAGCGGCAGCAGCTCGCGGCGCTCTCGCGCCGGTGCGCGGTGGAGGTGCTCGCGGCGATCCCGTACCACCCGGGCGTATCGCTCCTGGGCGATCGCACACGCCCGGGCCGGCTGGTTGCGGTGCCCGCGCGCGACGAGATCGACGGCGTCCCGGTGGTCCACGCGCGCGCGCCGTACCTCCCCGGGGCGGGCCGGGTGCTGGCGCCCGTGAACGCGCCGCTCTACCTGGCCGGGCTCCTGCCGTACGTCCCGCGGCTGCGGGGGCGGTTCGACGTCGTGCTGGGGGCGTGGCTCTACCCCGACGCCTGCGCCGCGGCGCTGCTCGCCCGGATGCTCGGCCTCCCTTATGCGGTGAAGGCCCACGGCACGGACGTGAACGTCGTGGCGCGCTGGCGCTCGGTGCGGCCGCTCGTCGGCAGCGCGCTCCGGTCCGCCGCATGCGCCATCGGCGTGAGCCGGCCGATGGTCGAGGCGCTCGTGGCGCTCGGCGCGCCGAAGGAGCGCGCGGTGCTCGTCCGCAACGGGGTCGACCGCGCGCTCTTCCGCCCCGCCGACCGGCGCGCTGCCCGGCGCGAGCTCGGGCTCCCGGCGCGCGGGCGCATCGTCACCTTCGTCGGGCACGTCAGCCGGGAGAAAGGGATCCACGAGCTGCTGAGCGCGTTCGAGGCGCTCGGCAGCGACGGCCGCGACGGGAGCGAGCCTGTCCATCTCGTGATCGTCGGCGACGGTCCGGAGCGGGCTGCGGTCGAGCAGGCCGCCGCGCGGCGCGATCGCGAGCGCGCTCCCGCCGATCTGGGCGAGGGGCGCGGGCGGATCATCGCGGTCGGGGCGCGGCCGCTCTCCGCGGTTGCCCGCCACCTCGCCGCGACGGATCTTCTGGCGCTTCCGAGCTGGGCGGAAGGAACGCCGAACGTGGTGCTCGAGGCGCTCGCGGCCGCGCGTCCAGTGGTGGCCACGCGCGTCGGGGGCATCCCGGATGTGGTGACGCCGGGGCGCACCGGCCTCCTCGTCCCGTCGCGCGATGCCGGGGCGCTCGGCCGGGCGCTCCGTGAGGCGCTCGCGCGAGCCTGGGACGAGGACGCGTTCGCCGAGGCGGCGCCGCCGTCGTGGGAGGAGAGCGCCGAGGCGCTGCAGCGGCTGCTCGCGCGGGCGGCGTTCGGGGACGACGGGCGGGCCGCCGCCTAAGGGTGGATCACCACGAGATCGACCAGGTGCAGCGCGGCGCCCCGCGGTGCCTGCAGGCCGTATGCTCGACCGCGCTGCGCCGGCTGCCGAGCAGCGCGAGTCCCGCCTCGACCCAGCCCGAGATGCCATGGCCGCACATGTAGAGCGGCAGGCCGCCGCCCGAGAGCGTGGCCCTCCCCGCGGCGTCGCCGGTGACCGTCACGCTGAAGTCGCCGTACTTGAAGTAGGTCTTGTACATGAGGCCGAAGCGCTTGAAGAGCACCGACGGCGAGCCCACCGCCGCCATCGTCTTGTAGGTCGTCGTCAGGTCCTTCCGGGCGATCTCCGCGCCGAAGAACCGCATCTTCTCCATCCTGCCGCCGAAGAGCCCGTGCAGGAGCGCGCAGTCGATCTCGAGGAGCGGCGCCATGTCGTGCCAGGCCAGAGGCATCGGCGGATCGTCGAGGTAGCGGGCCGCCTGCGGCGAGAGCTGGCGGCTCAGATCCGCCACGGCTCGCTCGCCATAGCGCTGCCGCAGGGCCTCGGCGCGGGAGCCGAGCAGGGTGCCCTTCACGAGATTCCCCTCGCGCAGGACCCGAGGATCGCCAAGGAACTGGGAGGAGTCTGGCGTCGGCATGCTGCAGAGCGCTCCTATCTTCGCCGAGTATAGCGACAGATCCGCGCGGAGGTGTGGCGGATTCGCGTCATGTGCCCTCCAGCCTCCAGGCGCGTGTCCTCCGAGGTTCCGAGGTGTCCGAGTCTTCCGGCGCCGCGGAGCGGCGCGGAGGCGAGGGCTCACTCCACCCGGCATTTCGATTGCGCTCGCTATTTCTACGTCGCCGCGGTCCTGCCCCGCGAAGCGCGAGCGCCACCTCGGCCGCGATGGCGTCGCCTTATCAGGCGAATGGTATGCAGTATCACCACCTGCGCGACGTGCATGGCGCTGTCCTCCGACGGTCGAGCGCAGGGATGAAGCGCGCGTCTCGGTCCGAGGGGTGATGAGGTCGCCACGCGCGAGCCGCTCGGCGGCGCCGTCGATGTTGGTCATGTGACACGGACGCACACCGCTCATTCCTCGTGACGCGCGATGCGCACGCAAATACTCGGCACGACGCGTGCTGTTCAGCGTGGGTCAACGCTGGCCGGCGCGGCTGTTCGCGCCCAGCGATACCGAGAACCAGCATGCGACCGATTCACCACATCCTCACCGCCGCGGTGCTCTCCCTGGGCCTTGTCGGGGCGCCGGGGCGCGCCGCCGCGCAGCCTGTCACCGGTCACCCGCGACTCTGGCTTACGAGCGAACACCTCACAAGGCTGCGCGGGTGGGCCGCGGACAGCCGAAACCGCATGTACAGGGAAGCCATGTTGCCCGCGCTCCGGAGTGCGATCGCAGCTTACGAAGGCCGGTTCTACCCGAATGGGCGGCCGAACCCGACGTGGCCGGACAGCGGCACCAACGCCTACGAGCAGTATCCGACCGAGGCGTATGCCGAGTTTTTCGCGTTCATGTCGCTCATCGACGCCGACGTCGCGGCCCGCCCCACCCACGCCGTCAGGGCGCGCAATCTCTTGATGGTCGCCATCGAGGAGGCGAGCAAGGGGAGAGCCGATGGCCAGCCCTTCCGCCGCCCGGGGTTCGCGACCGGCGATCGCTCGCGCTGGTGGGGTGAAGGGTTCCCGCTGACGGTCGATTGGATCTATGACGCGACCGACAGCGGCGGCCGTCCGGTGCTCTCCGCCGGCGACAAGGCCAAGATACGGCAGGTCTTTCTCAGGTGGATTGACGACAACCTCCACGCCGCGACGGCGGGCAACGAGCACCCCCACCCGGTCGGCGTCATGAACGATCCGGCGCTGCTCCGCGATCCGCTCCAGCTCAGGTGGGCTGCGAACAACTACTATCTCGGCCATCTGCGCAATGTCACGCTGATGTCGCTCTCGATGGACGACGCGGACGACCCTCCGCTCGATCCGAGCGCGCCGGCGGGGAAGCTCGGCAACACGCTGCGCAGCTATCGCGCGGACGCGACGGGCGCGTGGCTCTACCAGGCCTTTGCCGTCTTCGAGGCCTCCGAGACCGCGGCCAAGCAGCTCGGGGTCCCGTCCGACGGGCTCGGCGTGGCCAGCGGCGGCCTGCCCGTGGAGGGCTTCCTCTACGGCGGCGGCGTCGCGACCCTCCACCAGGCGCTGCTAGGGCTCTATACGGCCGGCTACGGCACCCAGGCCCAGTCAGGGCCTCAGATCGGGCTGCTGCGCAGCGGATACTGGGACCGCTTCACGGACGGGTTCCTGCACTCGATCGCGCCGGGCCCGGTCACGTACCCGTCGAGGAGCGATCTCGGGCCGGTCTACGAGATGGCGAACTACGGCGACACGCTGCAGATCTGGGTCGAGCCGCGCTTCGCCGAGCTGTTCGGCTCGCTGGGCGTCTACGACCAGCTCACGGGCAACACCGCGCGCTTGCAGAGGTCGCGCTGGATCGTGGCCAACACGATCGCGGGCGGCGCGCCCGAGCTCTACGCGCGCACGTCCAAGATCTGGGGCTCACCCGCCCCGAGCCGGGCGATCCTGAGCTTCATGCTCTTCGACCCGGCCGCGCCGCTCCCCGCGGATCCTCGCCCGGCGATGCCCACCACCTTCTTCGAGCGGGCGCAGGGACGCGGCTCCCTCCGCGCGCGCTCGGACTGGACGCCGGGCGCGACGTGGTTCACCTGGCGGTGCGGCTGGGTCACCATCAACCACCAGATCGGCGACTGCAATCAGATCGAGCTCTACCGGAAGGGAGAGTGGCTGACGAAGGAGCACACGAGTTACTCGAACAACCTGATCGGGGCGACGACCGACTACCACAACACCCTCTCCCTGCAGAACGACAAGCCGTCGAATATCCGCTGGTACGAGAAGGAGATCGTCGCGCGAGGCGGCCAGTGGCGCGAGGGGCGCGCCGCCGGCGATCCGATCACGCGCATGACCCGCGGCGCCGGCTACGTGTTCGCCGAGGGGATAGCGACGGATCTGTACAACACCCGCGAGAACGTCTGGGTGCCCACGGACGCCGCCCGCGACATGGTCCATGCGAGCCGGTCGGTCGTCTGGCTGCAGCCGGATCACGTGGTCGTCTACGACCGCGCAACGTCCCGCACCGCCGGCCGGTTCAAGCGGTTCAACCTGATGACCACCTCGGCGCCGCGGATCGCCGGCCGGACGGCCAGCGCCGTGACCCCGCGGGGGCAGACGCTGTTCATCCAGAGCCTCTTGCCGCGGAGCGCCCGCATGACGGCCGTGCCGGTCGAGAACGTCGACAAGCCGGCGGCGATGGAGCCGACGACCCACCGCCTCGTCGTGGAGGATCAGGCCGCTCCGACGGACGTCCGCTTCCTGCACGTGCTGCAAGGCGCGGACGCGGGGGCGGCGATGGATGCGGCGACGCGGATCGACAGCGCGCAGGGCTCCGGCTTCGACGGCGCGCTGGTGGCGGGCACGGTCGTCCTCTTCCGCTCGGATCTGCGCTCGGAGCCGCGACCGAGCGCGGGGACGCTGTCCTATCAGGTGCCTCGCGCGACGCGCAGGCACGTGATCACCGGTCTCCTGCCGAAGGGCGGCTACGACGTGGCCGTCGTCTCCCGGGAGCCGGAGCTCGCGGTGCGCATCACGCCGGGCGGGCGCTACACGACGGACGACTCGGGCGTGCTCTCGTTCGACACGCCGTAGCGCGCGGTCGGCGGCGCGGACGGCGCCGGTGCGAGGAACGGCGGGGCGCTCCCGTCAGGGCTTCGGGGCGAACACCCTGTCGAGCTCCTCCTTTCCGAACACCGGCGCCCAGGGCAGGAGCTCGTACTGCGCCAGCCCCTTCGCCGTGAAGGGATCGCCGTCCCGGATCCGATCCAGCGTCGCCGCGGCCTCCTCGTCGGGCACCCGCAGCAGGAGCGCGCCGCCGTAGCGGGGATCGAGCGGCCCGGACACGAGCACGAGCCCCTGCTCGATGAGCCCCTTCAGATAGGCGCGGTGGGCGTCGACGGCCGGGAGCACCTCGTCGAGCGGTCGCCTGTAACGAATGATCGCAATCGCGTACATGATGTCGTGAGTCCTCGCGCCGCAATCTACCAGAGCACAGCGCGCCCGGCCGGAGAGTCTGTTCGCGCCAGGGCGCCCTCCGGCCGAGCCTCCGGCGACGATCGCGCGGTCCCCCTTTCCCTTCGCGCTTCTGTCTGGCAGTGTGCGCGCCCTCCGCTGGAGACACCTGTATGGCGAGACCCCCGAAAGCAGCACCTGCTCCCGTTCTCCCGTCCTCGCCGGCCGCCGCGCTCGCTGCGTACGGCCGCGTTGAGCCGAAGCTCCTCGAGCTCGGCCCCGACGATCTCGTGACCGTCTACGTCGAGGTCCCCAGGGCCGTGAGCTCCGTGCTCTCCGCCCTGCCCCACCTGCGCGAGCTCCGCGACGAGATCGTCCGGGATCTCCCGAACCATCCGATCGCGATGCTGGACGAGCTCGAGGACTTCGCCCTCGCGGCCTGGTACGCCGATCTTCTCTACAGCACGCCCGCGAGCGAGCTCGACGCGAAGAAGCTCACCGAAGACGCCGGCACGCTGCGCGAGGGGCTCCTCGTCGCCGCCGAGGCGCTCGGTCACAGGAACCTCCTCGACAAGCAGCGCGTCGCCGACATCCGCAAGGGCAAGGGGCACGCGGATCTCGCGAGCGATCTCATCGCCCTGGCCGAGCTCTTCCGCGGCTCCTGGGACAAGGTCCGCGCCAAGACGGCGGTCGAGGACGAGGAGCTCGAGCGCGCCGCGGATCTCGGCGTGCGCCTCCTCGCCGCGCTCGCCGCGAAGCCCGGCAAGGGCTCGTCCGCGGCGCCGAAGATCACCGACGCCGGCGATCGCCGCGCCCGCGCGATCTCGCTGGTCGCGAAGGCGTACGAGGAGTGCCGCCGCGCCGTCGCGTACCTGCGCTGGCACGAGGGCGGCGACGGCGACCTTGCCCCGTCGCTGCTGCAGAAGCCGCGCGGCCGGCGCCCGAACGCCGAGAAGGCCGCGGCGGCCGCGAGCAGCGCCTCGTCCGAAGCGCCGGCCAAGGCGCCCGACGAGGAGGCGTCCGCGGCAGAGGGCGGCGAGCTCTCGTCCCCCGAGCCGGCGAACGACGCCGCGCCGGTCGCGGGCGCCTGATCACCCGCGCCTTGCGGGCTTGAAGCGAGCGCGCGGGCGAGCGCGAAGCAGACGAAGCAGAGACGATGCGCGGGCAGCGCGGAGGCTCCTCTGGGCCTCCGGCTGCTCCGCACCCTCCCCTGCCTCGACGCGCCTCGCCGACCTCGATCTGCCGGCCTCGAGCCCAGGCTCCGGCTAGCGGCTCCGGCTCGACTCCTCGATGAGCTCGACCTTGTAGCCGTCCGGATCCTCGACGAACGCGATCACGGTCTTGCCGTGCTTCATCGGGCCCGGCTCGCGCGTGATCTTCCCGCCCGCCGCCCGGATGCGGTCGCAGGCCGCGCGGATGTCGTCGACCCCGAGCGCGATGTGCCCGTACGCCGTGCCGAGCTCGTACTTGTCCACGCCCCAGTTGTGGGTGAGCTCGAGCTCGGCGTGCTCGGGGTTCTTCCCGTAGCCGAGGAAGCAGAGCGTGAACTTGCCCTCCGGGTAGTCCTGCCGCGACAGGAGCTGCATCCCGAGCACGTCCCTGTAGAAGCCGATCGAGCGCTCGAGATCGCCGACCCGAAGCATCGTGTGCAAGATCCTCATGCCGATTCCCGTCTCCTTCTCCGGCCCTGGCGCCGCGCGGCGCTCAGCCGTAACGCACCGAAATGAGCTCCATCTCCGCCTCGCCCGCCGGGCGGCGGACCGTGATCACGTCCCCCGCGCGTTTGCCGAGGAGCGACCGACCGACCGGAGAGCGCCAGCTGATGCGCCCTGCGGCGCTGTCGATCTCGTCCTCGCCCACGATCTGGTACGTGCGGCGCGCGCCGTCCTCGTCCTCGATCTCGACCGTCGCGCCGAAGAAGACCTTGTCGCCGCGCTGCTCGGACGGATCGACCACGACGGCCTTCTCCAGCCGCTTGGTCAGGTAGTGCATCCGCCGGTCGATCTCGCGCAGCTTCTTCTTGCCGTAGATGTACTCGGCGTTCTCGGAGCGATCGCCCTGCGCCGCCGCGTCGGCGACCTCCTGGACGACGCGAGGCCGCTCCACGGAGCGGAGCCGAGCGAGCTCTTCGGACAGCCTCCTGGCCCCGCTGGGCGTGATGTAAGCCGGGTCGGACATGGTCGATCGCGAGCGAGCCTACGCCGCGCCGCGCGCCAGTTCAACGCCGTGGATCCCGGCGCGGGAGCCCCGCCGAGGGCCCGCCTCGGATGCCCCGATCTTCATGGATCTCCACGAGATTCTTCACATGTTGCGGACGGCTGTTGACGCGCCGCGGCGACATGCTAGGCGAATGCAGAACTGTGCCGCAGCTGCGCGGAAGACCGGGAAGGGAACCGGCTGCCAGCGCCTCCCTGCCGCGGCAACGAGGAGGTCTCCCATGTCGAACGCTCAAACCCACCAGAACCGCTACAAGGCCGACCTCCGCGAGATCCGCTTCCTCCTCTTCGAGCAATTCCGCCTGGACGAGCTGCTCGGCAGCGCGCCCTACGACGCGTGGGGGCGCGACGAGGTCGGGATGGTCGTCGACGAGGCGTACAAGTTCGCGTGCGATGTCTTCGGCCCGCTCAACGCGGTCGGCGATCGGGTCGGCTGTCGCATCGAGGGGGGGCAGGTCAAGACCCCTCCGGGGTTCAAGGAGGCGTGGGACAAGCTGTATGAGGCCGGGTGGAAGTCGGTCTCGGTCTCGCCCACCTACGACGGCCAGGGCGGTCCCTTCACGCTCTACACGGTGGTGGAGGAGTTCCTCTGCGGCGCGAACGCGGCGCTCAACATGTACCCCGGGCTGACGTACGGCGCGGCCGAGGTGATCGAGCACTTCGGGACGCCGAGGCAGCGCGACCTCTTCTTGAAGCGGATGTACGGCGGGCAGTGGAGCGGGACGATGTGCCTGACCGAGCCCCAGGCCGGGTCGGACGTCGGCTCGTCGCGGACGAGCGCGGTGAAGCAGAAGGACGGCAAGTACCTCATCCGCGGCACGAAGATCTTCATCTCCGGCGGCGATCAGGACCTCACCGAGAACGTCGTGCACCTCGTGCTCGCCCGCGTCGAGGGCGCGCCCCCGGGCACGAAGGGGCTCAGCCTCTTCGTCGTGCCCAAGATCCGGGTGAACGACGACGGCTCGCTCGGCGGGCCGAACGACGTCGTCGTCGGCAACATCGAGCACAAGATGGGCATCAACGGGTCGTCGACGTGCGTGCTCAACTTCGGCGAGAGCGACGCCTGCCTCGGGGAGCTCGTCGGCACCGTCGAGCACCAGGGCATGCCGCAGATGTTCCGGATGATGAACGGCGCGCGCATTTCCGTCGGCCTGCAGGGCGTGTCGGTCGCCTCCTCGGCGTACCTGAACGCGCTCGAGTACGCGAAGGATCGCAAGCAGGGCTCGTCGATCCTCCAGTGGAAGGACGCGACGGCGCCGCGCGTGCCGGTCATCGATCACCCGGACGTGCGGCGGATGCTGCTCGACATGAAGAGCCGCGTGGAGGGCATCCGCGCGCTCATCATCAAGCTCGCGCGCCACCAGGACGCGGTCGCCGTCTACCAGGGCAAGGACGACCGCGCGGCCGCCTACAACCAGGGCCAGGTCGACCTGCTCGTGCCGCTCGTGAAGGCCTACTCGTCCGATCAGGCGTTCCGCGTCTGCGAGACGGCGATCCAGACCTTCGGCGGCGCCGGGTACACGAAGGATTACCCCGTCGAGCAGTACTGCCGCGACGCGAAGGTCTTCTCGATCTACGAGGGCACGAACCACATCCAGGCGATGGACCTCGTCGGGCGGAAGCTCGGCCAGGGCGGCGGGGTCAACCTGCAGGCCTTCCTGAACGACGTGGCCGAGTTCGTGAAGGCCAACGAGAAGCACCCCGTCCTCGCCGCGAGCATCAAGGAGCTCCGCGAGGCGCACGAGGCCGTCGCCGGCACCGCGATGCGGCTGCTCTCGTGGTTCCAGCTGGGCAAGATGCCGATGGTGCCGCTCGCGGCGAACCGCTTCCTCGAGATGATGAGCGAGCTCGCGATCGGCTGGCTCCTGCTCGACGGCGCGGTCATCGCGCTCAAGGCGATGGAGGGCCTCCCGGCCGGCGACGCCGGCGCGAAGGACCGCGCCTTCTACGAGGGCAAGAAGCACGCTGCCCTCTACTTCGCGGCCAACGTGCTGCCGCACGCGAAGTTCTCGGCCGAGATCCTCGGGCGCGAGGACTCGTCCGCGCTCGACATCCCGGCCGACGCGTTCGCGACGGTCTGACCTCCCTCCCCGCGCCGCCCCGCCTCCGGGCGGGGGCGCGGCGCGGGCTCACACGGGGACGGTGAGCCGCTCCGCCAGGTCCCGGACGGGCACGGGCATCGTCGGGTCGCGCGAGACGGCCATGATCTCGGCGCGGAGCGCGCGGACCTCCGTCAACCGGAGCCACGAGAGCGCGAGCCGCGTCATGCTCGGCAAGCCTCTCGCGAGCACTGTGCGGACGACGTCGGCCGCGGGGAACGAGAAGGCCACCTCCTCGGGGGGCAGGCCCGCGGCCTTCGCCGCCGCCTCGATGCTCGCGTCGAAGTCGTCCCGCTTCGTCTCCAGCACCTCGAAGAAGGCCCGCCCGCGCTCCGGCGCGATGGCCTGAGCCACCCCGCCGCCTTCGGGCGCGAAGACCCAGGCGCCCGAGCCGTCCAGCCCGACCCGGGCGCCGGACTCCAGCGTGACGAGCGGCAGGAAGCGACCGCCTTCGAGCGGCTCGCCGCCGCCGGCCTCGATCAGCTCGCGCACGAGATCCCTCAGGTTCGCGCTCATGCGCCGATGTTCGCACGGAATACCCGGCGATGGGCAACTGCGGGCAACTGCGGGCAACTGCGGGCAATTGGGGGCAACTGAGCCGACGCGCCGCGCGCCGGCGGCCGCGCGCTCACGCACGCCGTGGCCCTCGTCGCCTCCCCGCCCGGGTGACCCCTCCCCCACCCGGGCGACGCGCGCGCCCGCGCCCGTCAACGAGCGCGCGCGTGACGGGGCAGGCGTGGCGATCGCGCCGGTCGGCACGCGCAGGTCGCTTTGCTTGGAAAACGCGCAGGGCTGACCGGAATAGGAATAGTATGAGGATTCGATTCAAGGTTGATGCATGGGTAGTGGGGTTCATTCCGGTCGCGATGGCGTTGAGCGGCTGCTTCGAGCAGCCGGATAATATCGTCGGGATCAGGGACCTCGAAGACGAGCTGTCCGACGAGACCTGCACTCCGAGCAAGCACGAGACGGTCCCCTCGAAGTGCGGGGTGTGGGTCTCGAGCACCCTGGGGGACGACGGCAACGCGGGGATCCAGAGGGCGCCCGTGAGGACGATCTCGGAGGCGCTCGAGCTCTCCCCGGACAAGGGAAGGCGCATCTATGTCTGCGCCCAGACGTTCGATGAGGCGGTGATCGTGCCGGGGGGACACAGGCTCTTCGGCGGGCTCGACTGCGACGACGGTTGGCGCTGGATAGGCGACAAGAAGAAGACCACGCTCACCGCTCCCGAAGGCGAGACGCCGCTCTCGTTCGACAACGGCGAAGGCGCGGCGGTGATCGAGGATCTCCACGTGATCGCGCGCTCCATCCCGGTGACCCACACCGAGCTGGCAGGCAGATCGGCGATCGCCGCGAACAGCTCCGGGGTCCCTGTCCATTTCAGGCGGTGCATCCTCGAGGCGGGCGACGGGGCGCCGGGGGCGAGCGGCGGGGCGTTCGTGGACGGCGCTGCCGGGAAAGGGATGACCGGCAACTTCGGCAACGCCGCGTGCTCGGCCACGACGGTCGCCGGCGGGCTCCCCGTGAACAACACCTGCGGTACGCCCGACGATCGATCCGACGACTCGCGCGGCGGCACGGGAGGGACGGGTGGCCTGGAGTCCGGGGGGGATGGAAGCAGCGGGGTTCCGAGCGACGTGATGAACGGCGGCAAGGGCGAGACCAGCACCCAGCGCTGCACCGCGGGGCAGGAGGGCGCGGACGGGGTGGACGGGAGTCCGGGCGCCGGGGCGACGGGCTTCGGCGATCTCTTCCTGAACGGGTATACCGGCCCGCTCGCTGGCGACGGGACGCCGGGCAAGCGGGGCCAGGGCGGCGGAGGAGGCGGCGGCGCGAAGGGCGGCACCGGCGCGCAGATGTGTCCTTTCGAGGCCTCTGCTGCCGGCGCCGGCGGAGGCGCCGGGGGCTCGGGCGGGTGCGGGGGGCTCGGCGGCCGCGGCGGAGGCGCCGGCGGGGTGAGCATCGCCCTCTTCGTCGGGAGCGCGTCGATCGACTTGAACGACGTGGTCCTGAAGACCGGCCGCGGTGGCCATGGCGGCGATGGGGGTGAGGGCCAGCCGGGCGGCGAGGGCGGCGATTACGGGGCAGCCGGGACCCGAGGCGAGGCCACGGGGCTGAACGCCGCCTGCCCCGGCGGTCGCGGTGGCCGGGGCGGCCAGGGCGGCCGGGGCGGCGGCGGGCTCGGCGGCCACTCGATCGCCATCGCGTACGCGGTCATCGAGCCCTCGCTCACGAACACGACCATCGAGCTGGGTGAGGCCGGGATCGGAGGGCGCGGGGCCAGCCGGACCCATGACGGAGCCGACGGCGTGGCGGCGGAGATCTACGATATCGAGCAGCGTTTCCGGCAGTAGCGCGGCGTGAGGTCCGCGCCGCGACGGCGCCCGGCGCTACGGCGGCGTCGCCGGCGCGGGCCAACTCCGATCCTCCTGCATGCAGCGGAGCTGCGTCACGCGCCGTCCCTCGGCGGTGGTCACAACGATCTCCCGGACGGGCGTGTCGCGCCGCGCGCGTCGGCTCAGCTTCTCGACCACAAGGAAGCCCTCGCGCGCGCCCGCGAGGCGGAGGAACTCGTCGAACAGCGCGATGTGCGCGCCGCGCGCGCCCTCGTCGGCCGTCGCGATGCGCCGCTGGGTGGTGACGCCGATCGCCAGCGCGCCGCCCCGGGCCCGCACGACCATCGCAGGATCGAGCCCACGCTGGCTCTCGTCAGGCACCGTCCAGATGTCCGCGACCCCCGCCTCGGTGAGGCGCCGCTTCATGTAGTAGAAGGAAGACTCGAGCGTGTTGTTCCGGTAAGGGATCGCCTTCGACTCGATCGGATCGACGTGATTCCGCCAGAACGCGATCAGCGCGCGCGCCCAGCGCCCGCCGTCGAGCCGGCGATCCTGGAACGGCCAGTCCTCCGCCATCGCCTGCGCGCACACGCCGCGCAGCGCCTGCTCGTCGATCCCGCGCGTCGCCAGGCAGGGCGCGCAGTGCATGTAGGCCGTTCCCCTATCGAGGAGCGCGCCGCACATCGAGCAGATGTCGTTGCCGTAGCCGGGGCCCATGTACCGGAGCCAGCCGGCGCTGAGCTCCTCGTGCGCCGCGCGGCGCTCCTCGTTCCGCTCGATCTCCCGCAGTCCGTCCCGGAGGGCCTTCGAGGCCGCGCGCCGCTCGTCATCTCGCTGCTTCATCCGCTGTCCTCCAGCGTGAGCCCGTCCGCGCCGGCTCGGGCAGTGTAACGCCGGAGCCTCCGCCACGCTTCGCAAGGGGGTGGGATCCGCCCGTGCGCGATGCTGCACACCAGCCCGGCGAGCGCGCCGCGCCCTGGGTTATTGACGCTGACTTTCATTTACGGCTACGGTTCCGGTCGACGACATGTCACGATTTGCCCTGTTTCTTGCGCTCCCGCTGGTCTTCAATGCGGGTTGCGGCTCGGAGTCCGCTCCCGGCGATCCTCTGGCTGGCATCACGCTGATCGGCGATGACCTCACCGACATCCCGCTGCACGGCGCTTCTCCGGAGCAGGTAGCTCGGTTCAAGGACGGCGACGCGCTCTTCGATTTCGTCTTTCGCGAGCGCGATGGCCTCGGGCCGCTCTACATCCGCGCGGCGTGCGCCGGCTGTCACGACGGCGCCGCGCGCGGCCCGGGCGCGGTCCAGAAGATGGCGCTCGTCGAGGACGACGGCGTGACGCCGGCGGCGGATCAGGGGGGGCTCCCCTACGGACACACGTTGCGGCCCTACGCCGTCGGGGGGGCGACGACGGTCTCGCAGCCCGAGACCGAGGCGACGATCAAGGTCTCGAAGCGCCTCGGCCCGCCGGTGTTCGGGCGCGGCTACATGGAGGCGGTCGACGACGCCGAGATCGAGCGGGTCGCGGCCGAGCAGGCCGCGCGCGGCGACGCCATCCGCGGGCGCATCAACCGCGTGGTGTTCCACTCGAAGAAGAGCGGGGACGAGTCGTTCCACGCCTTCGTCGAGGGCGACGAGAACCTCATCGGCCGCTTCGGGTTCAAGGCGCGGGTCGCCACGCTCGACGACTTCACGGCCGACGCCTACCAGGGCGACATGGGCATCACCTCGCCGCTCCGGCCGGACGAGCTGCCGAACCCCGACGGGCTCACGGACGACGCCAAGCCGGGCGAAGACGTGGTCCTCGACACGGTGAACGCCGTCGCCGACTACATGCGCTTGCTCGAGATCCCGAGGCGCGCGCCCGCCGACGCGCGCGGCCAGGCGCTCTTCGCCGAGGCCGACTGCGCCGCCTGCCATGTCCCCTCGCTGAGGACGCGCGCCGACTACCCGATCGCGCAGCTCGCGGACATCGACGCTCCCGTCTACACGGATTTCCTCCTGCACGACCTCGGCCCAGATCTCGCCGACGGGCTGGCCGACGAGTCGGCCAGCTCCGTCGCCTGGCGGACGGCGCCGCTCATCGGCGTGCGCCACAGCACCTCGTACCTCCACGACGGCCGCGCCAGGACCATCGAGCAGGCCATCTTGCTCCACGACGGCCCCGGCTCGGAGGCCGCCGCTTCGGTCGCCGCGTTCCGCGCGCTCTCCTACGAGGATCGCGGGGCGCTCATCGACTTCGTGCGCTCGCTCTGATCGACGTCCACCGAGACGCACACGCACCAATCCACATCGCGCGCTCGCCCCACGCGAGCGGTGACAAGGAGCTCGAACATCATGCACATCCCCGCCCGCCTGCGGTCCGGTCTGGCCATCGCCGCCGCCGCCCTCTCGCTTCCTGCGTGCGGAAGCGACAACGAGACGCTGCTCACCGACGCGGAGTACGAGCAAAAGGCCGTGTCCGGCGTGAAGACCTTCATCGAGGGCAACCTCGACCAGTTCGCCGCCGCCACGGCCGCGCTCCAGGCGGCCGCGCCCGCGCCGGACGCCGACGGGTGGAGCGCGACGAGCGACAAGGAGGCCGTCGATGCCATGAAGGCCGAGTGGAAGAAGGCACGGCAAGCCTACGAGAGCATCGAAGGAGCCATCGCGGTCGTCTTTCCGGATCTCGACTACTCGACGGACGCCCGCTACGACGCGTTCATCGAGGTCGAGGCCGACGACGACCTCTTCGACGGTGAGGGGGTGACCGGCGTGCACGCCATCGAGCGCATCCTCTGGGCCGACGCGATCCCGGAGCCCGTCCTCGCCTTCGAGTCGGAGCTCGAAAACTACAGCGAGGCCGCCTTCCCTGCCACCGAGGCCGAGGCCGCGTCGTTCAAGGACGAGCTCTGCGCGCGCCTCGCGGCCGACGCGGCGAAGATGCAATCGGATTTTGACTCGCTCGCGCTCGACGCGCCGTCCGCCTACCGCGGGGTCATCGCCTCCATCGCCGAGCAGGTGGAGAAGACCAGCAAGGCGGCGACCGGAGAGGAGGAGTCCCGCTACGCCCAGTACACGCTCGCCGACATGCGCGCGAACGTCGCGGCCGGCGTGGCGACCTACAAGGCCTTCCAGCCGTGGATCCTGACCAAGGGCGCCGAAGGCGCGGAGGTCGACGAGGCGGTGCGCGACGGCTTCGAGCGGCTGTCGAGCGCGTACGAAGCGATCGAAGGCGACGCGCTGCCGCCGCTTCCGGAGGGGTGGAGCGAGGCGGAGCCGACCGACGAGCAGCTCGCGACGCCGTTCGGGAAGCTGTTCTCGCTCGTGGAGCACGAGAGCGACGACGCGACCCCGGGCACGCTCGCCAGCGACATGACGAGGTCCGCCGATCTGCTCCGGATCAAGACGCTCCCGTAGAGCGGGGCGCATCGAAGCAGCACCCCGCTCCGGCGCGGCGCGCTCGGCCGCGTCAGCCGCCGGCGTTCCACCGCACGAGCACGCACGTGACGTTGTCGGGGCCGCCGTGCTGGTTGGCGCGATCGATGAGGGACCGCGCCGTCGCGGCGAGGTCGCTCTCCTGCGCGAGCAGCTCGGCGATCTCCAGCTCGGGGACCGGGCCCGAGAGCCCGTCCGAGCAGATCAGCAGGAGATCTCCGGCCTCGGGCCGCTCGACGCGCGTGGCCACGTCGACCGTCTTCCCCATCCCGAGCGCGCGCGTCACGACGTTGCGGGCGAGCAGCGGATCCACATCGTCAGGCAGCTGCTCGCCGGTGTTCAGGTGCTCGTTCCAGAGCGAGTGATCCTCGGTGAGCCGCTCGAGCCGGCGCTTTCGGTAGCGGTAGACCCGGCTGTCGCCGACGTGCGCGATGCACGCCGAGCTCCCGTCGACGTAGACGCCCGCGAACGTCGTCCCCATGCCGTAGCAGAGCGGGTCGCGCTGCCCGACCTCGAAGATGCGCTCGTTGGCGCGCCAGATGGACGAGACCAGGCGCAGCTCGAGGGGCGTCACCTCCTCGTCGTACCCCGTCGGCTGGGTGATCTCGCCCTCGCCGTCCTTGCAGAACGAGCGCACGATGTCGACCGCCATCCGCGACGCGACCTCCCCACCGGCGGCGCCGCCGATGCCGTCCGCGACGACGAAGAGGCCGAGATCCAGATCGACCGCGAAGCTGTCCTCGTTGTGCTCGCGCTGGTGGCCAACGTCGCTGTCACCGGCGGCTTCGATGTGGAGCGGGGGGTTCACAGAGCTTCCTCGTCAGCGGGACGCGTGTCGTGCCGGGAGCATCCAGCGGCGGGACGCCTCGCGCAAGTCAGGAAGGAGCTCAATTCGAGTGAAGAGCGCCGGCCTGCTCGGGCACGCGCGTCACGTGCGCAGCGTGGCGGTCGCCGGCGACTGGAGAGGCGGATGGGCGCCGTGCGGCTCGCTGCGCTGCCCGGCAGGGGGCGCGACGCTGGCCGCGAGGGCCTCGAAGCGGCCGTTCTTCCAGGTCACGAGGCCTCCCGAGAGGCGCGCGGCGCTGCCCGCCCCCGGCTCGGACCTCAGCCAGACCAGGGGGCGCGCGGCGAAGACCGGCTTGGTGCAGGCCACGTCCTCGAAGGCGGCGGACCACGAGCCGGTGTTGCCGAAGAACAGCCCGCCCTCCCAGGTGCCCTCGGGCGTGTGCGTGTGGCCGAAGACGACCGCTCTGGCCCGATGGGCGCGGGCGACGTGGCGCGCGGCGCGACTGACGCGCTGCCACGTCGCGTCGAGCGGGAGCTTCGGCACGAGGCGCTCATAGACGATGAGCGCCGCCGGCGCGACGAGCGCCCCCGGCGCGAGCCAGAGCGGAGCGAGCAGCAGCCACACGAGCGCCACCCCGACCGCGAGCAGCGCCAGCGCGGCCCGGTCGAGCCATAGCTCCCGCGCGACGAGCCCGAGCCGATCCTCGGCCGGGGGAGCGAACAGGCGGGCATGACGGGCCACGGCGCGGAGCGGGGCGCCCGTCTCCTGCGCCGCGGCGGCGAGGCACTCGCGCAGGCGAGCGCGCCGCTCCGGCTCGCGCCGGCGCACGAGCTCGACGAGCGTGCGGAGCGCGCCGAGCGCCCACGCCCCCGCGAGCGAGCGGCTGGAGAACATGTAGTAACGCGCCCAGTGCGCGAGGTACCCGAACGCGGACAGCATGAACGAGGCGTCCACGTGCGGGTTGAAATAGCCCATCCGCGACACGAGCAGCCGGCACACGAGCGAGCCCATGGTCGGCTGGATCTCGCCCGGTTTACGCCCGAACGGGACCATCGGGTAGCGGTAGCTGCAATACGCGTCGTACTGGTTGCCGTGCTCCACGATGATGCCGTCGGGCGTCTTGTGGAACCACGCGCGAAACACGACGCGCGCGCCAAGCGCCGCGCGCGCGTGCGGGGCGCTGGAGCGCTGCGCGTCGCCCAGCGCGGCGAGCGCCGCATCGACGACGCGGGCCCGGACCAGGTCGCGCACCTCGGGCAACGTGAGCTGGACGTCGTGGTTGCCGGAGATGAACACGACGGTGTGCCCGTCCGCGACGACGCGACCGAGCGCCTCGATGAACACCGGGTGGTCCGCGAGGATCGCCTTCATCGCAGGGACCGCGTGCTCGGCGCTGCGGGGGAGATCGTGAAAGACGCTCTGCTGATCGATCACGCGCGGCGCGTCGAAGTCGAACACATCGCCGTTGAGCACGAGCGTGAGCTCGTCGCGCCCCGCGCCGCGCGCCGTGTCCTGCCTCATCTCGTCCCGGAGCGCGTCCAGCATCGCCGCGACCTCGCTGTCGGGGGAGTAAGGAGCCTGACGGTAGCGCATCCACAGGCCGTCACCCGGCTCGAGCTCGCAAAGATGGATATCTGAGATCGCCACCGTATGGAGCATTCGATAAGGTGACACACGCGCCCATCCACGGCCGTCAGGGAACGGTCACGGCCAGGGGTCGGGCTGCGGCGGAGGCGCATGCGGGCGGCGCAGCATGACGTGCCGCGGCGCCGCGATCGCCCTGGACTGCGAGGTATCGGCGTCTGCGCGTCTGGGCGGCTGTCGGGATTTGTAGTGTCTTGGGCGTTGTTTCGCTCGTGGTCGTGGCCGTCGGGCCGCGACGCCGGCGCTTGCTCGCTAGGGCTTTTCCTTGCGCTTGACGATCACGAACTGCACGCGGCGGTTCTTCTGGCGCCCTGTCTTGACGCGGTTGTCCCCGACCGGCTGCTCGAAGCCGTAGCCCTTGGCGACGAGCTTCTCCCTCGGAACCCCGGCGGCCACGAGCCACGAGAGGACCGCGTCCGCGCGCTGCTGCGACAGGCGGAGGTTGTATTCCTCGGTCCCGTTGTCGTCGGTGTGGCCTTGCACCTCGACGAGCTCGATGTCCGGGTTCTGCTGGATGGTGTCGCGCACCTCGTACAGGACCTCGTCGGAGATGGGATCGACCGTCTCGGCGCGCGTCTTGCCGTAGACGACGAACTGCACCGGCTTGGACGTCTTGATCTCGTCGGCGTTGACGCGAACGAACCTGGGGCAGCCGTTCTGTCGTGGATCGGGGTCGGAGGGCCCCCGCTCGTTCGGGCAGGCGTCCGCGGCGCCGCGCACGCCGTCTCCATCCGGATCGTCCGGGCAGCCGTTCTTCTTCGGGTCACGGTTCGCCGGCCCCTTGACCGTGGGGCAGGCGTCCGAGGCGTCGGCGATGCCGTCGCCGTCCGTGTCGCCAGGGCAGCCGATCTTCTTCGGGTCGTCGCTCGCCCCGCCGCGCACGCTGGGGCAGGCGTCGATGCCGTCGTGGAAGCCGTCATCGTCCGAGTCCTCGGGGCAGCCGTTCTGGGTGGCGTCGGCGCTGCGGGCGCCCGGGGTGCTCGGGCACGCGTCGTCGATGTCGAGCACCGTGTCCCCGTCGCGATCCGCCGGAGGGCATCCGTCCTTCGCGCGATCGGGCGAAGGATCGCCCTTCACGTCGGGGCAGGCGTCGATGTCGTCGTTGATGCCGTCGTCGTCCCTGTCGCCCGCGACGGCGGCGGCCTGGGCGCGATCCGGGGCCGGCTTCGGGAGCGGCGTCCAGCCGACCATGCCGACGGCGCGGACCGGCGGTGTGCCGATGGCGTTCGTCAGGCCCGGGCCGACCGCGGCGCCGAACGTGAGGCCGTCGAGGACGCGCAGCTTGGCGCCGAAGAGCAGCTCGGCGTTGACGCCCGCCTCGTCGCGCTGCACCGGCGTACTGGAGAGCAGGAGCTCCTCGCCGAGCGGCGCCCCGCCGTACGCCTCGGCGCCGAGCTGGAGGAGATCGCCGGCGATCAGGAGCCCGGCGGCGCCGCCGAACGTGAGCAGCTGCGGCCGGTTGGGGCCGCCCCCGAGCTCGACGCCGCCGCTCGCGCTCCACAGGAATCCGAGCGACGAGCTCGCCGAGCCGACGCGCCCGCCGAGGCTCGCGTGGACGGCGCCGCGGGCCTCCGCGTCGCCGGTGTACTGCGCCGGCGAGCCGGTGGGCGCGAACAGGTAGCCGCCGATCCCGAGCTGGAACGGGCCCGCGTCCCTCCCGAGCACGCGGAGGCGCGCGCCGAAGCGGAGGTCGCCGAGCTCGGGCGCCGTCAGCTCGGTGAACTCGACGCCGGGGAAGCCCGGGTCGTCGCCCCCTTGCGCGACGGCGAGGGGGGCGTCGATCGAGAGCAGCAGGCGATCCCACAGCGCGAGCGAGGCGTCGAGGCGGAGGAACGCCTGCGAGGAGACGAGGTCGACCGGGGTCTCACCGCTGGTGTGGATGGGGCGGTGGGCGTAATCGAGCATCACGTAGGCGCGCGGCGCGAGGTGCCCCGGAGCGGCCGGAGAGGGCACGCCGAAGAAGGCGTCTCCAGCGGGCGCCGGCTCGAACCGGTCGAGGGAGAACCCGCCGGTGGACTGACCGCGCGAGGCGCCGGCGAGCGTCATGAGGACGGCCGTGGACGCGACCGCTGCGACGGAGGAAGGCCTCATCGGCTGGGCACGATAGCGGGGGCGCGTGGCGGGGGGCAACATCCGCATTTCTTCCCTGGCCGCGGCGATCCTCGGCGAGGTCAAGGAGGTGGCCTGCGACCCGCTCGCGCCGCGTTCGACGTGGCCACGATTCCGGCCACAGGACGACGGTGCGCCGAGGGCGCGCCGCGCCAGGGACGATCAGGCAATCAACGGCAATGGGACGGCCGAGCGCGGCGCGTCACGGACAGTCGCCGAAGGCGCTGTTGGGTACGACGCCGCGCGTGATATCCGCCGTGACGGTGGGGATGTCCTGTGTCCAGACGTGATCCGTGGGCGCCGCGTCGCAAGTCCCATTCTGTGAAAGGTCCACGTACCAGTGCATCTTGTACGCTTTGTCGCCGGGTATCTGCCCCGTCACGCTGAACGTGCCGTCGGCCTCGATCGCGTCCGACGCGCTCAGGGCCGGCGCGGCATCGCCGGCAGCGACGACGACCACGTAGACCATGTCACCAGCGGTGTAGGCGGGAACGTAACCGGTGCCGCGGAGGGTGAAATTGAAGCTCTCGCCCGACGTGCCGCCAGCGCCGCCGGAGCCGCCCGCCCCCGCGCCACCGGAGCCGCCCGCCCCCGCGCCGCCCTCGCCGCCCGTTCCCTCGCCGCCCGTTCCCGTCCCGCCGGCGCCGCCTGTTCCCGCACCACCGGAGCCGCCTGTTCCCGCGCCGCCTGAGCCGCCCGCGCCCTCGCCGCCAGCGCCGCCCGTCCCTGCGCTGCTCGTGCTGCCCTCACCCGTGGTGGTGGTCGTCGTCGAGCTCGAGGTCGTCGCGTCCCCCGGGGCCTCGTCACCTCCGCATCCCGCGCCCGTACCGGCGATGGCGAGCGCGCCCATCGCCATCCACACCGCGATCCACCGAGATGCCTGCATGAGGGTCCTCCTTGAAGCTCCGTTATGGCGGGGCGCATCTCCGTGCGCCGCGGGCTCATCCGCGTCGTTCGGCTCGCTTCGGCGTACCTTCGTACGCCTCACTCGCCTGCCTGGCGGCTGAGCCCGTATCACACGAATCTGCACCTCGCTATCCAAGATTGACGATATCGGACGGCTGCGTCGACGACGAGCCGCCGCGCTCGCCGGGCGTAGCTCTCAGGTGATCGCCAGAGCCCCGTCTCCGCGGCGTGGAGTCATGCCGCCCGTCGCGGTTGCAGCCGGCCTCGCCGCCGGAGCACGGCGGCGAGGATCAGCAGCATCCCCCACGCCTCCCGGGGCATCGGCGCACGTCCCATGCGGCAGTCGCAGCCGCCTTGGAAATCTGGCGACGCCGCGCCGCCGCTGGTCGCAGTCGTCGTCGCGGCCTCACCGCCGGCGCCGCCCATGCCGCCAGCGCCGCCCGCTCCGCCGGCCCCTCCGCCGCCGCCGCTGCCGGTCGGATCCGGCGGTTCGCAGGCGTCACCCTGGCCGTCCTCGTCCGTGTCGGTCTGTTCGGGGTTCGCCACGCTCGGGCAGTTGTCGATGTCGGTCACCACCCCGTCGCCGTCGGGATCGCAGGCATCGCCGAGATCATCGCCGTTCGCGTCTTCCTGCCCGGCGTTCGCCAGGCTCGGGCAGTTGTCGCAGACGTCGCCGTGGCGGTCGGCGTCGGCGTCTGCCTGATCGGCATTCACGTTCTGCGGGCAATTGTCGTCCGCGTCAGGTATCGAGTCGCCGTCGGCGTCATCATCGCAGGGATCGCCGAGGCCGTCGCCGTCGATGTCGGCCTGCGGCTCGCCCGGCGCAGGCGGCGGGTTCGCCGCGAAATCGCAGTTGTCGTCCTCGTTGATCACCCCGTCGGCGTCCGGATCGCCGTCGGGATCGCACGCGTCTCCGGTGCCGTCGCCGTCGGCGTCTTGCTGCCCGGCGTTCGCCAGGCTCGGGCAGTTGTCGTCGACGTCGAGCGTGCCGTCGTTGTCCGAGTCGCCGTCGCACACGTCGCCCTTGCCGTCGCCATCGGTGTCGACCTGCGGCTCGCCCGGCGCGGGCGGCGGGTTCGCCATGAGACGGCAGTTGTCGTCGCCGTCGAGCACGCCATCGTCGTCCGAGTCGGTGTCCCGGTAATCCGGGGTCCCATCGCCGTCCGTGTCGATCGCCGGCGTGTTCAGCAGAGCGTCCCCGGCCTCTTCGGAATCGAGCACCTCGTCGCCGTCGCTGTCGGGGTCCACGGCGTCGATGAACGCGTCATCGTCGGTGTTGTTGATCGGATCGGCAGGATTGTCGCGGTTCAACACCTCCTCGAAGTCGCCGATGGTGTCGCCGTCGGAGTCGACGCTCGTCGGGTCGGTCCGGAGCGCCGCCTCCTCTGCATCCGTGAGGAGGTCGTTGTCGTCGTCGTCGTCGCAGACGTCCCCGTCGCTATCGCCGTCGGTATCGAGCTGGTTGGTGTTGATGTCGTATCCGCAGTTGTCATCTGCGTCGAGGACGCGGTCGTTGTCGTCGTCATCGTCGCACTCGTCACCGAGCGCGTCTTCGGGCCCGTTCTTCGGGTTGTTCTCCTGCCCCGGGTTCGGGGTGGTGCGACAGTTGTCGGTGGCGTCGGGCACGCCGTCGGCGTCGTCGTCGTTGTCGCACGCGTCGCCCAGCGCGTCGCCGCCGGCGAGGCTCTCGTCGGTGTTGATCTGCGTGCTGTTCGGCGCGAACTGGCAGTTGTCGGAGGCGTCGAGCACGCCGTCGGCGTCGTCGTCGTCGTCGCACGCGTCGCCCAGCGCGTCGCCGCCGGGCAGGTGCAGATCGGTGTTGGCCTGGGCGGGGTTCGGCGTCGTGACGCAGTTGTCGTTCACGTCGGGCACGCCGTCCGCGTCGTCGTCATCATCGCAGGCGTCGCCGAACCCGTCGCCGTCGGTCAGGTCCTCGTCCGTGTTCGTCTGATCGGTGTTGCGCTGGAGCGGGCAGTTGTCGGAGGCGTCGAGCACGCCGTCGGCGTCGTCGTCGTTGTCGCACGCGTCGCCCAGCGCGTCGCCGCCGGGCAGGTTCCGGTCCGTGTTGCGCTGGCTCGTATTCGGCTCGGTCGGGCAGTTGTCCGCGGCGTCGGGCACGCCGTCGGCGTCGTCGTCGTCGTCGCACGCGTCGCCCAGCGTGTCGCCGGTGGCGGCGTCGGTGTTCGTCTGGTTCGCGTTGGGCACGTCCGGGCAGTTGTCGCAGGAGTCGCCTCTCTGGTCCCCGTCGCGGTCGCCCTGGTTGTTCGTGTCGTTCGGCCCGTTCGGCGTCGAGGGGCAATTGTCGCAGACGTTGCCGACCCCATCGTGATCCTCGTCGAGCTGGCTCACGTTGGCGACGCTGGGGCAGTTGTCGCAGGCGTTGCCGAGGCCGTCGCCGTCGCTGTCGATCTGATCCGTGTTGGCGACCTCGGGGCAGTTGTCGCAAGCGTTGCCGACGTCGTCCCCGTCGCCGTCGGCCTGGTTCGCGGTGATGAGGCGCGGGCAGTTGTCGCACGCGTCGCCGAATCCATCGCCGTCGGTGTCGACCTGGGTCAGCGTCGCCACGTACGGGCAGAGATCACACGCGTTTCCGAAGGGATCGCCGTCCTCGTTCTGCTGATCGTTCGGGCGTCCCAGGCAGTTGTCGCACGCGTCGCCGACCCCGTCGCGATCGTCGTCGGCCTGGTCGTCGTTGGGCGCGCCAGCGCAGTTGTCGCACGCGTCGCCGACCGTGTCGCCGTCCCTGTTCGCCTGGTCCGGGTTCGCTCGGTCTCGGCAGTTGTCGCACGCGTCGCCGATGCCGTCGTGGTCCGCGTCTTCCTGACCGCTGTTTGGTGTGCCAGGGCAGTTGTCGCACGCGTCGCCGATCCCGTCGCCGTCGCCGTCATCCTGGTTCGTGGTCGGCGTGGTTCGGCAGGTGTCGCACGCGTCGCCGATCCCGTCGTGATCGGTGTCGACTTGGCTGGTATTGGGCGCGTCCGGGCAGTTGTCGCAAACGTCGCCGAAGAGGTCTCCGTCCCTGTTGAGTTGATCGGTATTCGGGTCATCCGCGCAGATGTCGCAGGCATCTCCTATGCCATCGTTGTCCCTGTCGCGCTGATCGTTGTTGTAGGCTCCGGGACAATTGTCGCAGGCGTCGCCGAAGTTGTCGCCGTCGTCGTTGCGTTGATTGTTATTGGGGACGTTGAGGCAGTTGTCTGAACGAGCGCCGAAGTCGTTGATGCCGTCGTTGTCGTTGTCATCGTCACAGCTGTTTCCAATCCCGTCGCCGTCGCTGTCGAGCTGGTCTTCGTTGCTGGACGTGTCGCAGTTGTCGCAGACGTTCGGCACGCCATCGCGATCGGTGTCGACGTCCGGATCCGCGGCCATCGGCGTGGGTATCGTCGGACACTTGTCGGCGGTGTCCGGTGTCCCATCGTTGTCGTCGTCGAGGTCTGTGTCGTCCGGGGTGCCGTCGTCGTCGTCGTCGTTGTCGCAAGCATCGCCCAGACCGTCGTCGTCGCCGTCATACTGGCTCGGGTTGCTGACCCCTGGACAGTTGTCGAGCTCGTTCGCGACCTGATCGTTGTCCGTGTCCCACAGCGCCGCGCTCGCCGGCCGGGGCGCGAGCGCCACGAGCGCGAGCAGGCCCGCGAGCAGCGGCACGATCCCGCGTCGCGCGGCGCCGGCGTGCGCGAGGTGGCGGGACATCCAAGGCAAGGCGGGGAAGGTCATCGCGGCTCCTCCAGACAGATCGCGCCGTACGCGACAGCGCCCCCGTAAGCCTACCCAGTTTCGCCCTCCTCCTGGGGAGGTTTTCCTCGGCCGCGCGCTCGAGCGCGCGGCGATCGCCCGCCGCCGCGTCTCCGTGTCGGAGGCCACGTCGGAGGCGCCCCCGCCGCTTCCGACGCGTCGCGCGGCGCGCCGCCTCCCCTGTTCGGCCGCGGGCCTCCTTCTGTTAGGATGGCCCAGATCCGCCCCCTCACGTCGCGCGCGCCGCGCCGACCACGGAACGACCCTTGCGAAACCACCGCGTGCTGCGACTCGGCTTCAGGCTGCGAACGGCTGCGCTGCTCTCTGCGTGCGCCATTCTCCCCCAGGTCCTTGGCTGCTCCGACGAGGGCGCCTCGCGCCGCTCCCCCCCGCCCGGCCCCGGGTCGGCTCAGGCGGCGCCGCCCGGAGCGCGCGCCCGCATCGCCGCGATCCGCGCGCGCTTCGCCGACGCCATCGCCTCCAGCCCCGTCAAGATCGTCGCGGCGACTCCGGCCGGCGCCCTGCGTGCGGCGGCCCCGGAGGCCGCCGCGGCGTCCGTCGAGCTCCCGGCGCGCGCCGCCGGTCCGGTGCGCCTCGCCGATGGCGCGTCCCGCGTCTCGATCGCCTTCTCCCTCGTCGACGCCGCCGACGTGCCTGCGGCGGTCGACAGCGGCCTCGTCCTCTACGCAGGCGCGCTGCGCGCCGAAGGCGGCGGCGCCCGCGACGTCCTGCACCGCGTCCTCCCGAACGGCACCGAGGACTTCGTCCTCTTCGAGCAGGAGCCGGCGCGCAAGGAGCTCCGCTACCGGGTCGACGTCACCGCCGTCTCGGGCCTCCGCCTCGTGGAGCGCACGCTCGAGTTCCTCGACGCCGGCGGCTCGCCCCGCCTGCGCGTCGCGCCCCCCTACCTCGTCGACGCGACCGGCGCGCGCGTTCCGGCCTCGCTCTCCGTCGAGGGCTGCGCCGTCGACACGAGCCCTCGCGCCCCGTGGGGCCGGCCGGTCACCCCGCCGGGCGCGCCGGCGTGCACGGTGATCGTCGGATGGCAGCCCGCCGGCGTCCGGTACCCGGCGCTCGTCGACCCGCAGTGGATCGCCACGACAAACCAGATGATCACGCCGCGCGCCAGTCACACGGCCACCGTGATCGATCCAGCGAACCCTGCGAGCCCCGTGCTCTTCGCGGGCGGGTTCGACGCGTCCGGGGGCGCTCTCGCGACGGCGGAGCTGTACTTCCCGCTCGACCGCACGTTCGCGAGCACCGACGCGATGGACGTCGCGCGCGGCGCCCACACCGCGACGGCGGTCACGAAGCTCGCCCCGGCGGCGCCGTCGGATCCTGCGCCTCCGCCGCCGGCGGTCGTCGTCATGGGCGGCAGCAGCCAGCGCACCAGCGGCACGCCGGTCGCTGCCGTCGAGGTGTACAACCCGGCCACCGGCCAGTTCGTCAGGGACGCGGGGGCGTCGCTGGGCCGGTTCAATCACTCGGCCACCCTCCTCGATCCAGGCGTGGTCCTGGTCGCAGGCGGCCTCGCGGATCCGCTCAACCAGCCCACGAGCACCGCTTCCCTCTACACCTTCAGCGCCTTCGGACCGAACGGCGGCGCGCCCGTCACGAGCACGCTCGTCTCCGTGGGCAGCATGGCGACCTCGCGCCACGCCCACACGGCGGTCCGCCTGAAGACGGGGAATGTGCTCGTCGCAGGCGGCTTCGTCCTCTCGGGCGCGGCGCTCACGTCGGCCGAGATCTTCCACGAGGACGAGGGCGTCTTCCGGCCGATCGCCGTCCGCTCGCCCTCCGCGACCCCGATGACGGCGCAGATGAGCGCCCTCCGCGGCTTCCACACGGCGACGCTCATCGACCGTGCGGAGGCGCTGGGCGGTCAGGCGGCGACGACGCTCGACTCAGGCGAGGTGATCCTCGTCGGAGGCACCACCCGGGTCTCTGGCGGCGCCTACGTCCGCACCATCGACATCTACCACGACGGCGTGGCCGATCCGACGAAGCGGGGCTTCGAGCTCCAGCCGACGCCGATCTCCATGGCGAACGCGCGCGCCAACCACACGGCGAGCCTGCTGCCCACCGGCGACGTCCTCATCGCCGGCGGGTTCGACGGCACGAACTCGCTCTCGAGCGCCGCCATCTACGATCCGCTGACGAGGAAGTTCAGCGCCCTCAGCCTGCCGGCCGGCTCGCTCGCACAGGAGGCCCGTCGGGAGCACGCCGCCGTCGTCGTCAACGCCGGCACCGACCGCGTCGCGGGCCGGGCGGTGCTCGTCGCGGGCGGCATCGGGGCCACGAACGCGCAGCCGCTCGCCAGCGCGCAGCTGCTCATCAAGGCGAACGGCGAGCCGTGTGCGCACGATCAGGAGTGCGCATCAGGGCATTGCTCCGATACGGAGAACGTCTGCTGCGACGAGGCGTGCGACCAGGAGTGCTTCTCGTGCACGGCGTCGGGCAAGGGGACGGGCAGCGATGGCACCTGTGGTCCTGCGAAGCCCGACACGGAGCTCCCCGTCGTTTGCGTCAACCAGATCGAAGTGCACAACCGCTGCGATGGCCAGGGGCGCGCGCTGGCTCATGAATCCACGAAGGACTGCAAGCCCGGCCGCTGCGGCAGCAACAACAGGTGCATCCTCTACTGCCTGGACGACTGCGGTTGCGACGAGAGCGGTTGGTGCGACGTCGGCGTCGGCGATCCGGACGCCTGCGGTGAGGTCGGCGGCGCCGGAGGTGCATCGTCCGGAACGGGTGGTGGCGGTGCGGGCGGCGCGTCCACCGGATCGGGTGGCGCGGGTGCAGGCGGCGCATCCGCCGGATCGGGTGGCGCGGGCGGAGCGTTCGCCGGATCGGGTGGCGCAGGCGGAGCGTTCGCCGGATCGGGTGGCGCAGGCGGCGCGTCCGCTGGATCGGGTGGCGCTGGTGCCGGCGGTGTAGGCGGCGCGTCCGCTGGATCGGGTGGCGCTGGTGCCGGCGACGCCTCCGCTGGATCGGGTGGCGTGGGTGCCGGCGGCGCAGCCGCTGGAGGCAGCGGAGGTGCAGGTGGCGCGGGCGGAGCGTCCGCCGGATCGGGTGGTGCGCCGCCCGGGTCGGGTCTGTGTCTCGATCGCCTCGCCAACGGCGCCGAGTGCACGCGTGATCGCCAGTGCGTCTCGGGCCATTGCGTCGACGGTTTCTGCTGCGATTTCCGGTGCGATGGCCAGTGTCAGGCATGCGACGTGGTGAACAACGTCGGCAGGTGCACGAACGTCGGGACGCCTGTCGACCACGAGTCGCCGCACCCCAACGAGGGCGGCACCTTCCAGCGTGAGGCCTGCCCCGGTGAGGGCGCGTGTGCCGGTTATTGCGGCGGCGCCACCGACGCCAAGTGCATGTTCCCTGTGGAAGGGGCGGTCGCGAGGACCTTCACGTGCTCCTGCCCGGACGAGGGCTGCATCGTGGGCCCCGCGACGCTCACGCGCTTCTTCTGCGCAGGAGACGGCCGCGAGAACGAGCCGGTTGTCGAGCGCTGCGGCGGGTTCAAGTGCGCGGATGAGACCGCCTGCAAGACCTCCTGCGCCTCCGACGACGACTGTATCCAGGACTTCGTCTGCCTCGACGGCGTCTGCGCCGACCTTGAGGAGATCGGACCGAGCTGCGACGGCGAGCACACGCTCCGATCCCCGGGCGTCGACACGGACTGCACCCCGTACAGCTGCCCGCCGGGCGGCAGCGCCTGCGCTTCACCGTGCAGATCGGTGGCCGACTGCGTCGATGGCATGGTGTGCAACCTCGCGAACCAGTGCGTCCCGCAGATCGATCCGTCGGAGGTCCCGTCCTGCTCCTGCGGCGTCGTCGGCGCCCCCGCCGAGCGCAATGCCGCGCGCCTCTCCGTCCTCCTCGGCGTCGCCGCGGTGCTCGCCCGGCTTCGCCGCCGCCGCTCTGCTGCGGCTCTGGATGGTGCAGAGGGGGGCGGAAACCCGCTGTAGACGAACAAGATGCATGCGACGCCGCGCGTCGCGTCGCGGGCGCACACCGTGGACCGGCGCGTCGGCGCGGGTCTCGTCAGAACTGGTAACGCAGGCTCGCCCCAGGCGAGAACATCAAGACGAAATCCCCCATGAGCGACTCCGGCTCGTAGGTGCCGATCCCGTCCGTCGACGCCGACAGCTCGATCGTCCTGTCCCACTTCGGCTTGCTGAGGCCGATCAGCAGCAGCAGCTTCAGGCTGCCGGACACCTCCCACCGCTCTCCGAGCTGCAGGCCGAGCCGCAGCTCAGGATCCGCGTAGAAGTAGGTCGCCGAGGCGAAGTCGACCACCGGGAACGTGTTGAACCACTCCCCGCCGGTCGTCCTGAACCTGCCGGTCCGCTCGTCGCGGACCTCGCCGACGAGCACCCCCGCGCCCAGCCGGAGCAGCGCCGGGAAGCGCTCGCCGAAGTCGAAGTGGTACCCGAACGTCGCTCCGGCCAGGAAGCCGCCCAGGCGGAGCGTGTCGCTCGCCGTGCCGTCGAGCGGATCCCGGTAGCCGACCGGCCTGAGCGTCGCCGAGCGCTTGTCGAGCTGCTGCGCCGCGAACAGGCCGCCGAGCTCGATCCCGACGCCGATCCCCGAGCCGAGCTCGTAACCGCCGTGGATCATGCCGAGCGCGCCTAAGCCGAGCGAGCTCGAGCAGCCCGAATCGCAGCCGTCCGTGATCTCGCCGCCCAGCGTCGGCGCCAGCAGGAACGACGCGCTTACGTCGAGCGTGATCTTCGGCGGCTTGCGCCAGATATCCGCGTCCTCGTCGCGCTCGAGCCGCATGTCGAGGCTCTGGCGCTGGCCCTTTTGCAGCGTCACCGTGCGCGTCCCGGTGACGAACCCGTCGGCCTTCACCTCGACCCGGTGCGTGCCGGCCTTGAGCCGGCCGAGCCAGACGCCGTTGCCCACGTTGACCGAGTTGATCCACACGCTCGCGCCGGGCGGCGTGGGGTCGACCCGCAGCGACGCGTCGAGATCCTCGGCGAGCAGCGACAGCGTCGTGAGCTCCTGCGGCTTCACGGGCGCCGCCGTCGGCTGCGTCCCGAGCTTCCCCGCGCCGCGCAGCGCCACCATGTGGTCGCCGACCGACAGCGCGCCGATCCACGGGGTCTGCCCCACGACGACGTTGTCGACGAGCACGTCGACCGTCTTGCCGGCGCGCTCCACCACGCGCAGCCGGCCGGAGCGGGTCAGCCTGCGGAGCTTCGCGTTCACCGTGGCGGTCTGCCCCCCGGCGACGTCGACGCGCGTCTCCACCGGCTCGTAGCCTTCCTTGAAGACGCGGATGACGTGCGCGCCCGCCGCCACGCGGATCGGCTTGACGGGCGGGTACTGCCCGCGCTCCTCGCCGCTCACCACGATGGACGCCCCGGGCTCCGCGTTCGTGATGTCGAGCGTCCCCACGAGCGCCCGCAGCTCGGCGATCTCCCGCTGCGCGGCCGCGCGCTCGGCGGCCGGCATCGTGAAATCGCGGAGGAAGGTCTCGAACATCTCGAGCGCCTCGTCGTAGCGCTGGAGCTTGCGCAGCGCGATCGCGGCGTTGTTCGTGGCCACGCGCGTCGGGAAGAGCTTGCGCGAGAGGAGGAACTCCGCGAGCGCAGGGCCCCACGCCTCCTCGCGCAGCAGCGTGAGCCCCTTCTCGAAGTGGAGCCGCGCCACCTGCCGGTCCGTCTCGGAGACGGGCGCCTCCTCGGCCGGCACCGCGGCGCCCGTGGCCGGCGCGGTGCCTTCCCTGCTGGCCGGCGCGCCGGCTTCCGCGGCGGGCGCGGCGCCCTCCTTGACCGGCGTCGCGGCGTCCGTGGCCGGCGGCGCCGGCTGCGCGAGCGCCGGTCCGGCGGCGACCGCGACCGCGACCGAGAGCGCGCGCAGCCGCGGCGCTGCGCGGGGACGCCGCGCGAGGGAGAGAGGACGAGAGCCGCCGCGCCGCGTACGCAGATCCATTCGATCGAGCACCGTACTCAGCCTGTCGTTCCGCTGCTACTTTCCGAACTCGTCGGTGTTGTCGATGATCCCCTTGGGGGTCGTGGGCGCGGGCGGCGGCGCCGGCGGCGCGGCCGAGGCGCTCTTCGACGACGTCGCAGGACCGCCCTTCCCCGACACCGGCGTGAGCTCGACCTTCGGCGGCAACGCGCCGGTGTCGGTCACCACGACGTCGGCCATCGCCTCGCCTCCCCCCTTCTTGAAGACGCGCACCCTGTGCACGCTCCCGGGCGGCCCGGTGATATCGAGGATCCCGTTGCGCGTCGTCACGCGCTTGCCCTCGACCTCGACCGAGGCGTCGGCGGGCAGGATGACGACCTGAACGCGCTTCGGCTGCGGCTCGACCGCCGCGACCACCTCCGGCGTCGTCGGCGTCGCGGCCGGCGGCGGCGTCGGGGCCGGGGCGGTCGACGTCAGCGGGGCCGCTGCAGGCGGGAGCGTCTCGACGGTCGCCTTCGCCTCGGGCTGCACGAGCGGCTCCGGCGACGGCCGGCTGATGAAGTACACGCCGGCCGAGATGACCGCGGCGGCGAGCGCGGCGCCGGCCACCACCGGCACCCGCGACACGCCGGGCTGCGTGCCGCGGTGCGACTGCGTGAGCGCCCCCGTCGTCGCAGCGCCAGCGTGGTTGGTGGCCGGAATGATCGCCGCCGGCGTCCCGCTCTGGAGCGGGGGCGGCGCGAACGACGAGTAGCCTCCGCGGTGCTCCTGCGGGACCGCGGGGTACCCGCCGCTCTGGTTCGCCGGCGCGGTCGCGGCGTACGCGCCGCCCTGGTTCGCCGGCGAGATCGCGGGGTACCCGCCGCTCTGGTTCGCCGGCGAGGCCGCTGCGTACGCGCCGCCCTGGTTCGCGGGCGGCGGGTTCATCGTGAGCCGCGGCGCGGACTGGCGGTGCACGGCCTCCGGCAGCGGCACGAGCATGCTCTCGTGGATGCCCCAGCCGTACGGAAGGAGCGGCCGGATGGCGCCGAACATCTCCTGCGCGCTCTGGTAGCGCTGCCCGGGGGCCTGCAGCAGGCATCGGTGCACGATCGCCGCGATCTCGGGCGCCACCCACGGGGCGAAATCCTGCACCTGCGGCGGAGGATCCGAGCAGATCGCGATGATCAGCTCACCGAGCGCGGTGATGTGATGGTACGGCGTCCGCCCGGTCAGCAGCTGGTAGAGCACGGCGCCGAGCGACCAGATGTCGGTGCGGTGGTCGATCTCCTTCTGGCCGCGCGCCTGCTCGGGCGACATGTAGAGCGGCGAGCCGATCAGGTTCCCGGTGCGCGTCAGATCGGCGCTCTCGGTCTCGTTCGCCCGGTCCATCTTCACCTTGGCGATCCCGAAATCGAGCAGCTTGACGAGGATCTCGCCGGCGTCGCGGCGCGCGAGGAACAGGTTGTGCGGCTTGATGTCGCGGTGGACGACGCTCGCCTCGTGCGCCTTCTGGAGCCCGATGCACGACTGCGCGACGATGCGCAGCGCGAGGTCGGGCGCGAGCGGGCCGACGCGCTTGATGAGCTCGTGGACGTCCTCGCCCGCGAGGAACTCCATCGCGAGGAACGGCAGGTTCGAGCCGCGATCGACGCCGGCGTCGAGCACCTGGGTGATGTGCTGTGTGTCGATCGCGCCTGCCGCGCGCGCCTCGCGCTGGAAGCGGCTCACGACCTTCGGGTCGCGGGTGAGATCGGCCGAGCTGATCACCTTCACGGCGCAGCGCCGGCCGGTCCCCGTGTGCTCGGCCTCGTAGACCGAGCCCATGGCGCCCTCGCCGAGGAGCTTGCGAATCTGATATTTGCCGTCGATGATCGTGCCGATCACAGCGTTAGCGCCACTCTAAGGGATTGCTCGCGGCGTAGCAACGCCCGTGAAGGCGGCGCATGCCGCCGGCGCGGACTCGCTGGACTCGGGTGTAATTCCGCGCAATTCCGCGCAAATTCGCGGGCGCGCCGCGCTCCCGCGGCGCAGCGCGTCTTACATCACCATCCTCGCCGGCCATCCCGCCAGCCATCCCGCGCGAGCCGCGGGGGCACGGCCGCGCGGCGCCATCCCGCCTGCGTCCGCGACCCGCGCTGGCGGCGACGACCTCACCTCACATGGGTCGCCCCCGCCGGCGCGGGCCCAGCCGCTGCCGTTGCAGCCGTTCGAGCGCTGCCGTCACGTCCCCGCCGTCCGCTGGCCGCCGGGGTGGTGAGCCCGAGGCGGCGCTGGCGGAGCTCGCGCGGGGGAGCGGTGACGATGAGCCGACCCGAGATCGGCCATCGAGCGCGAGCGACTCACGCGCTCCCGTGGCGGCCTGCGCGCGGCGCCGGGCTTGTTCCCTCCGAGCTCCGCGCCCTCTCCGCGGCCGGCGCGAGGGGCCGAGCCCCGAGGCCCGTAGTTACCAGATGCCGCAGCCCGGCCTGAACCCGGCATTGCCACCGCAGCTCCCCGGGAACCCGATGTTGCCGCCGCAGCCCCCCGGGAACCCGATGTTGCCGCCGCAGCCTCCCGGGAACCCGGCGTTGCAGCCGCAGCCTCCCGTGAACCCGCCATCGCAGGGGCCCTGGAACCCGCCACCGCAGGGGCCGGCCGAGAACCCGCCGTTGAGCGGGCCGCCGATGCCCGCCGGATTGCAGGGGTTGTGGGGCCGGTGGCAGCACGGGGGAAAGAAGTTGTTGCAGGGGTTGCACGGGAAGCAGTCGGGAGCGAACACGTTGTTGCACGTGGTGCAACTCGTGATGATCGCGGCAGGCACGCCGAAGCCGCCGAAGCCGCCGAGGCCGCCGAAGCCGCCGAGGCCGCCGAGGCCGCCGAACGGCGCGCCGCCGAACGGCACACCGCCCACGCCCGGCACACCGCCCACGCCCGGCACGCCGCCCACGGGCCCCTGCCCGACCGGCTCCTGCCCGACAGGCCCCTGGCCGACAGGCCCCTGCCCCATCTGGCCGATCGGCGCCTGCAGGCCGGGGCTCGCCGGTCCCTGCACGCCGATCGGCCCCTGGCCGAGGTCCATGGGGCCCTGCGCGCCGATCGGCCCGCCCTTGCCACCATCGTACGGCCCCTGATACCCGCCCCTCGCGGACGCGCCCGCCTCGAGCGCCTCGGTGGTCGAATCGACCTGCTCGACCTCGTCGATGCTGGCCTCGTCGAGATCCGGGTCGTTCACCGCATCGATGGCGCACCCCGTGCCCAGCGCCGCCATCACCACCGCGAGCCCCAGCACCTTGCCATGAATCGAGAGCATGTGTTGTCCTCCTCAATATCCCGTGATGGCCGGAAGGTCCGAGCCACCCTGGGCTCATCGAAGAGCAGGCTGTGTGCCTCAGCCCTCATGTGCAGACACTGCCGCTGCGAGCTCGTGTCACCAGCCTTGACGCGTCCGCAAAAAGGCATTCTCTGTATCGACGCCGGCCTTGGTTTTCCGGGTTCTCAACGCGGAGACCGGTGGGACGGCCCCCGATCGGAGGGCGGTTCGCGCGCGGGCCGAACGCCCCATGCTGGAGATGGCGAACTCAACGCCTCGGGGGCGGGCGCCGCGCGCCGCGCGCAACGCCTCTCTCGCGGGCTTTCGAGCAGAGCACCTGCGCTCCCGCCCGCACCGCGGCCGTCGTGAACGAGAGCCGTCGATGCCCGCTCGCGACGGCGCGCGGCGCCTCCCCGCCGCTCGTCTGACCGGGCCGCAACCCGCGCACGACGTCGGACCCTCTGCGCCTGACGTGCTCAGGCTGCGCCGTTTGTGCCCCAACGGAGGCAAAACACGAATCGATCGCCTCGGGCCGTAATCGTCTGCCTCCGCCACCGCAACTTCGCGGCGGGCGCTCGAAACGAGCCGCGTCAGCGAGATCCTGCGCCCATGGACCACCCGATGCGTACACGTGGGCTCATGTGGTCAAATCTGTGTAAATGGATTCACCTGGCGCCCTGGTGGTCGACGCCCCCGTCTCGCCCGGCGCCGTCCGGCGGCGTGATGTCCTTGCAGCAGCGGAATCCAAGGTGGTAGTTCGCGTGGCTGCCCCTGCTCATGAGGCGCGTCGCGTGCCAGTCGGGGGCGCGAAAGCGGCAGTCGTCGGCGTGGACCTCCATCGACGAGAACGCGAACCAGCTGCCCTTCATCTCGGTGAAGCCCCGATCGCCGTGCCGCGCGAGCTCCCCGGGCAGGATGGGCAGGCTCATGTGCTCGGCCACGTTGCCGTGCAGATCGAAGACTCCGAGGCTGCTCCGGCATGCGGGGAACGCGCCGGCCGGATACGTGTTGGAGCCGCAGCGGTCCCACCCGCCGCCTGGACAGCCCGGCGTGCGGGAGCTGCCCGTCCCGCAGAGCGCGTGGTTCTTCGCGGGGCCGTAGCTCCATACCTTCTCGCGCAGGAGGTTGTGGTGCCAGCTCGCCTCGTTCCGGGGGCGCGCCCACTCGTACTCGACGTCCGGATCCCGCAGGGCGCCGGCGCACGCCCCCTCCCACTCGTGCGCGTCGCAGATCCGTTTCCCGACCGCCCTGCACAGGAGCGCCGCCTCGCGGGCCCGGACGTGCACCACGGGGTACTCGCAGGGCACGTTCGGGAACTCGAGCTGATCGATGCACGCGGGCGCGTCCGCCGCGGTCTGACCGCGCGTGGGATCGAAGAGCGGCACCATCCCCGGCGCGCCGCAGGCCGGCTCGCGCGCCGGCTCGACGCCCGAGAGCGCTCGAATGCGGCGGCACTCGGACCGTGACATCGGGTGCCGCGTCAGCGCGGGGTTGCCCTGGCCGAGCACCGTCGACGCCGCGAAGATCGCCTCGACCTGCCGCATCGCCTCGTCGGGGAGCGCGAACTCGCGCCGCATCCGCGCGAACAGCCGGAGGCGCTGCTCTTCGAGCGTGCCGGGCTCGGCGTCCTCGTCATCCGCCGTGAGCGTCACGCGCTCTGGCGGCGCCGTCGGCGCGCGCTCCGGCAGCGCGCTCGCCGCGCTCGCGACGAGCGGCGCCGCGCTGCGCGCCGCCGTCGCGGGCGCCCCGGTCCACACGGCCACGGCCGCGCTGGTCCACACGGCCGCCCCCGCGCCGGCAGCGCCCGCGGCGACGAGGGCCGCGGCCCTTCCACGCCGGCGCGCAGGCGCCGCGCGCGCGCCGGTCGAGAGCGCCGGCGGCGGGCCGCTCGACGCGGGTGATCGCAGGGCGCAGGCCGGCTCTATCGGCGTCTCGGTGCAGGACATCAGCGCGCGAGCTCGCGCTTACTGCTACGAGCATCCATCGATTCCGGCAACTTTCGGGGCGCGCGCGGCCCGAGCGGCTCCTTGACGGTCCTGCCCGGGGCACGTCAAATGAGGCATGGCGCGAAGGGCGGCCCTCCGAGTCCTCTACCTGGCGCTCTTGCCGGTGCTCGTCCTGCTCGCGCTGGTCATCACCCCGGCCCTCGTCGTCTCCAGCGTCATGAGCCAAGGCCGCGTGTGGCGGCCGGAGACATGGAAGAAGATCTCGTACGGGAGCCGCTACTTCCGCTCGTCGTTCCGGGGGAGGCTCGGCGAGGTCGTCGACGTCATCGACGTCGTCCGCGATCGGCTGATCCTGCTGTTCGTCCTCCTCGCCGCGGCCTGCGGCGCCGGCGGGCTCGCCGTGCACGCCCTCGAGATCGGCGTCCCCGCCTGGCTCTCCGCGTGGCTGGACGGGTCGTTCCTCTCCTTCCTCGCGTCCTGGTTCCCCGCGGGCGGCAGGCTCTCCTTCGGCGGCGGGGCCGCGCTCGTCCTGGCCGTGTGCACGGCGCTCGCCGCGCTCGCGCTCGGGCTCTCGCTCTATGCCTGGCTCGCGTCCGCCCTGGGCGAGGCGACCCGCGTGATCCTGCGGTATGGCGGCGCGGCGACGCTCTTCCCCGATCCTGGAGACGCGATCCCCGGCGGGCGCCTCGTCCTCTGCCAGATCTCCGATCTCCACATCACGGCGGGCGGCCGCGAGCCGTACGAGATCGAGGAGGGCTCCGCCGCGTGGCCGGAAGGGGCCCCTCGCCCCGACACCGCCGAGCTGACAGGCCGCCTCCAGCGGCTCGTGGCGGAGATCGCCGCCATGAAGCCGCCGCTCGTCGCGCTGACGGGCGACATGACCGATCTCGGGGAAGAGGCGCAGTGGGACGAGCTCGAGGCGGCGCTCTCCGGCATCCCCGCCTCCTCGCAGGTGCTCATGGTGCCCGGCAACCACGATGTCGCCATCAACCTCGGCACGTCGCCTGACCCCTACCTCACGAAGCGGGCGGAGCGCGAGCAGCGCTTCATCGAGGTGCTCACCCGCGTGGAGCGCGGCTCCTTCCAGCCTCCCCTGCACCTCCCGGCCCGCAAGCGCGCGCCGCGGCGGCTGCGCGCGATCGCCGGCCTGTATCCGAGGCGGCTCGATCTCGAGGGCGGTATCCGGATCTTCGGCCTCAACTCCAACCGTTACCGGTCGCGGTTCGTGGGGTCGAACGCGATCGGGCAGATCGGCGGCGCTCAGCTGCGGCGCCTCGCCCGCGCCCTCCGGCGGGGGTCCGGCCCGGTCATCGTGCTGCTCCACCACCACGTGGCGCGCCTCGCGGGGCCGATCTCGCTCAACGACACGTTCATGATCGCCATGGATGGCCCGCGCCTCCTCGAGATGCTCGCGGCGTATCAGCAGAAGAACCCGAAGAAGAACAGCGCGCTCGTGCTCCACGGTCACAAGCACCTCGCGTTCTTCGGCCACTACCGCTCGAAGAGCGGCGGTCGCGTCAGCGTGTACGCGCACCCCTCGTCGACGCTCGGCCACGAGACCGACGGCCACCTCGACGGCGTCGCCAGGTTCGCGGCGATCCGCCTGACGGACGACGGTATCTGGCGCGTCGAGACCCACCCGCTCCGCCCCGCGCGCTCTGCCGTGCCGGCGCCGGCCCCCGCCGAGGCCGAGGTGTCTTGAGCGACCCGACCCGGGTCGGGTCAGCCCGCCCGTGCGCGTGGACGCGGATGCCCGCGCGCCTTGCGGAGCCCGGGGAGACCTCGGCCGATGAGGATGTAGCGCAGCGCGTTCTCGGCCGCGTTCGCGATCAGGAAGGGGGCACGATCCATGGCCTCGGACAGCGTGCATGGAGCCTCGAGGATCGACGAGAACGAGTCGATGCCGCACGCGTAGTTCACGCGCGCATCCTCGTCGATGGTCCCGGCCAGAGCGATGACCGGCAGCCTGAAGTGCTTTGCGCGTCTGGCCAGCTCCGCCGGCATCTTGCCGCGCGAGGTCCGGGCGTCGAGCCCCCCCTCGGCGGTGACGACGAGATCGGCGCCGCGCAGGAGGCCGTCCAGGTCCAGGTAGCGGACGAGGACATCGTAGCGAGGCAAGAGCGTCGCCTTCAGAAGGGAATGAAGCCCCGCGCCGAGGCCTCCTGAGGCGCCTCCTCCCGGCATGGTGCTCACGTCCACGCCCACGTCGCGCGCGATGATGGCCGCATAGCGCTCCAGGGCAGCCTCCAGCCGCGCGACCATCTCCGGCGAGGCGCCCTTCTGCGGGCCGAACACGCGCGCCACGCCGCCGGGACCGCAGAGGACGTTGCGCCAGTTGCACGCCACCTCGAGCTGCACGCGGGGAATGCGGGAGTCCCTGCCCGAGAGGTCGATGCGGTCGAGCTCCAGCAGCGCTCCTCCTCCCGCTCCGATCTCGCCCCCCGCCGCGTTCAGCAGGCGGATGCCCAGCGCCTGGGCCATGCCCGCCCCGCCGTCGTTGGTGCCGGAGTCACCGCAACCGATGAGCAGCCGCGCCGCGCCCGCCTCGAGCGCGGCGCGGATCAGCTCGCCGACGCCGCGTGTCGTTGTGGCCATCGGGTTGCGCGCGTGAGGCGGGACGAGGCGGAGCCCGGCGGCAGCGGCCATCTCGATCACCGCCGTCCGTGGTCCGGCGCCGCCGAGGAAGCCGAAATGGGACGCGACCGGCTGGCCCAGCGGACCTGTCACGATCGCGGGGTGCAAGGAGCCGCCCGTCGCCTTGACCAGCGCCCGGGTGAAGCCCTCGCCGCCGTCCGTGAGCGGCGCCTTCAGGAGGCGCGCCTCCGGCAGCGCGCGCTGGATGCCCGTCGCGATGGCCTCGGCGACCTGCTCCGCATCCAGGCATTCCTTGAAGCCCGACGGAGCGATCAGGATGCGCAGGGGGCTCGTCATGGCGCGAGCCCCATCCAGCGCCAGTAGGTGAAGTGAAAGACGGCGATCAACGCCAGGTGGATCGGGAGCATGACGGCGCTGAGGAGCAGGAGATCCGCCGGGCGGAACGTCTCTCCGTCGAGCCCCTGGAACATCAGGAGCGCCTTGGAGCTCACCGGGAACGTCAGGCAGTAATCGATGCCGACCGTGCCGATGAAGACCACCGCCGCGGGGTCGAGAGCGCGATCGGCGGCGAGCTGCAGCAAGACGGGGCCGAGCGCGACGATGCGAGCGACGTGGGAGGTGAGGTAGAGATGGGACGTCAACGACATCACGCCGACCGCCACGACGAGGAACAGGCGCCCTCTGGCGCTCTCGATACCGCTGTGGCGGAGCAGCGCTTGAAAGAGCCAGCCGGACGCGCCCGTGTCGATCAGCGCTCCTCCCAGGACGAGCGCCGCTCCGACGAAGAGGAGGAGGTTCCAGTCGACCGACTTCACGCCTTCCTTCCAGCGGAGCGCGCTGCCAGGCGCCGTGAGCGCGAGCGCGCCGGCCAGCGTGACCGTGGCGCTCTCGTAGCCGTGCCACCGCTCCGAGAGCCAGAGCACGACCATCGTCGCGCCGACGGCCAGGGTGATCCGCTCCGATCGCGACAAGGAGCCTCGCGGGCGCCGGGGAACCCGGATGCGTCGCCCGCGGCGCTCGCCATCGAGGAAGAGCGCCATGATGACCGCGCAGGCGGCGCCGCTGGCTACCATGCCGAACGGCATCCCGTAGAGGACCCACTCGCCGAAGGACAGCCGATGGCCGGTGACCTGGCTCAGCAGCTGGTTCGCCACGAGGTGAGACCCCGCGCCGACCAGCGAGCCGATGGTGCTGACCAGGATCACGGTGGGGAACAGCAGCGCGAGGGCACGGGTGATGCGCGGATCCGCGGTGATGGAAGAGATGCTGCGGAAGATGGGAATGGCGATCACGGCACGGCCGGAGACCGACGGGACGAAGAGCGACGACGGGATGAGCACGGCCGTTAAGAACCAGAACAGGCCGCGCACGGTGCGGGCGCGCTCGATCACGCGCTGCGCCAGTCGCATCGCCAGGCCAGACTGCTCGACTGCGCCGCCCAGGATGAACGCGCCTATCATCAACCAGATGACGTCGGACGCGAGGGAGTCGAAGAGCCGTTCCTGGGGGCTGACGCCGGTCAGGAGGAGGAGCAGCGCCGCGCCGAGCCCGACGTACGCCACGTCGAGCGACGTGGTCGACCAGAGGATGATCGCCAGCAGCACGGCGAAGAGCGCGATCCGGGCGGGCGCCGGCAACGTCGCCGGCAGGACGACGGCGATCCCCGCGGCGATCGTCAGCGAGAGGGGCAGGAGAACGCGAACCCGATCGGCCGGGCGCGGCGGGGTCGGCCGCGAGGGCGGCGGGCGGACGGCCACGGCATTGCCGCCATCCGCGGCGCCTTCGAGGTCCGGCGCATCCTCATGAGTTGCGTCGCTCGATGACATGAAGATCGCCCGCTTGGAGGAAGGCATAGTCCGTGCCCCCATCCCGCAATCGCGCTGACCAGACAGGCTGCTCGCACGCCGCGATCACGGCCGCGGATGCGCCCGACCCAGGCTCGGCGCGGCGCCGTTCTCGTTCGGCGCCGAGGTTGGCCTCGTCGACGACGTTGCCCACCAGAGCCGGCGCTCTCAGCCCCTTCCACACACCGGGCGTCGCGCACCGAGCTGTGGTGAGAGAGGCGACCACACCTCAAGGAATGCTGGGCCGCGGCAACCCATTGCCGGACCGCGTTGGCGGAAAGCATCATTTCTGATCCGTGCGTCGTCCGGCCGCCATGTTGGTCAGCTATGCTTCCCGGATGGCGAGCACCGGGAGCGAGCTTCACGGCCGTGTCTGCTCCGGGTGCTCACGCAGAATCGACGGCTTTGGCGCCGGCGACACGCGCCCGGCCGCGCTTCATGGAGGGTTCGACTTATGAGATTGCCCACGATGGCCATTGTGTTGCTGACAGTGGGTGCGATCGGCGTTGGATGTGGGGGCAATGGTACCAGCGACGGCGGCGGGAGCTCGCAGAGCGGCGGCCCGGGGAGCGGGGGCTCGGGCCAAGGGAGCTCCCAGAGCACGAGCGGCGATTTCGGATCGGGCGGTCCGGGCGCAAGCGGCTCCTCGGGGCAAGGCGGCTCCTCGAGCAACGGCAGCTCCTCGGGCCAAGGTGGGGCGTGCGCCACCCAGTCGGCCAGCGCCGACCTCCAGCCCGTGTACCTCGCCTTCGCGTTCGACGTGTCCGGCAGCATGGGCATGGGCGACGAGCCCTGGTACGATAAAGAGCTCAAGTGGGATCCCGTCGTGGCGGCGACGAAGCAGTTCTTCAGCGATCCCCTGTCCGAGGGCATCAACGCGTCGCTCAGGTTCTTTCCGAGCGACGACGAGGACCGCGACGAGAAGTGCTCGGCCGAGACCTACGAGACACCGGAGGTCCCGATGACGCCGCTGCCCTCTCCGCGCTTCGAGGAGGCGATCACCGCCGTCACCCCGGCCACCAGCGCCGACTGGCGCGGCGGCACGCCGACGCTGTTCGTCATGCAGGGGACGATCTCGTACGTCGAAGAGCAGCGGCGGGCCACGCCTGGAAGGTACGCCATCGTCCTCGTCACGGACGGCTACCCTGCGGGCTGCGGCACGGAGTCCAACAGGATCCAGCGCGTGTCGGACGCCGCGGCCGGCGCGCTCGAGGACGGCGTCCCGACGTACGTCATCGGCGTCGACAACCCGCCGATCGAGGGCGCGCCGCACGACCTCGACAACCTGCACCAGATCGCCGACGCGGGCGGAACGGAGCGAGCCTACCTGATCGACACGGGCAATCCCGGGGCGACCTCGGCTGCCTTCAAGGCGGCGATCGACGCGATCCGCGGCGCCTCGGTCTCCTGCACGGTCGAGATCCCGCCCGCTCCCGACGGGCGGAGCTTCGACGCGCAGCGGGTGCGCGTGACGTACCAGAGCGGCGGAGGTAACCCGACGGCGCTCTCCTACGACCAGGAGTGCGCGAGCGAGAACGCCTGGCGTTACGACAGCGCCGCGAACCCGACCGAGATCGTGCTCTGCGACAGCACGTGCGCCACGATCCAGTCGGACCCCGAAGCGGCCCTGGGGGTCGACTTCACCTGCGAAGATGTGATCGTGATACCGCAGTGAAACGCGGACGACGCCCAGCACCTGCGCTCGCGTCGTCCGTCTCGGCGGTTCTTGACACCCTGCGACATTCCCGCCCACGATGCCTCGGTGACACCTCGCTCGCCGACGTCGCCCGCGGCCCTCGCTGTCCCGCGCCCCGCTGCCCGCCCGCCCGCCGTACTCACCATCGCGCTGTCGCTGCTGGCCGGCGCGTGCCAGGGCTCGTCGACGAGCACGAGCCCGCCCCCGGAGAAGACCTCCGGCCCCAGCGCCGCGGCACCGGCGAGCGCTGCGCCCGCGGCGCCGGCCGCCGCATACAAGGTCGGCATGGTGCTGGTCGGCCCCTACAACGACAAAGGGTGGAACCAGGCCCATCACGACGGCATCCGGTCGGTGCTCGCCAAGATGCCGGACGTCGGCTTCGAGTATGTCGACAAGGTGAACCCGTCCGACCGCCCGAACGTGAAGGGTTCCCAGGTCGCGGACGATCTCATCTCCCGGGGCGCGCGGTTCGTCGTCTACAACTCCGACGATTACAAGGACGACGCCCTCGAGACCGCGCGCAAGCACCCGGAGGTCACGGTCATCCACATCTCCGGTGATTACGCCTGGAAGGAGGGCAAGAACCACAAGCCCCAGCCCAACCTGGGCAACCTCATGGGGCGTATCGAGACGGCCCAGCACATCGCCGGGTGCGCCGCGGCGCTCGGCACCGAGACGGGCAAGATCGGGGTTGTCGGCCCGCTCGTGAACGACGAGACCCGCCGGCTGGTCACCGCGGCGTACCTCGGCGCGCGGTACTGCTGGGAGAAGTACCAGAAGAAGAAGCCGGAGGACCTCACGTTCAAGGTCACGTGGATCGGCTTCTGGTTCAACATCCCGGGCGTCACCCTCGACCCCACCAAGGTGTCCGACGACTTCATCGGCGGCGGCTTCGACGTGCTGATGACCGGGCTCGACACGCCCGAGGCCGCGCTGCAGGCCAAGAAGGCGAGCGGCGCGGGCAAGAAGGTCAAGTACGTCCATTACGACCACAGGGCCGGCTGCGACCTGGCGCCGGAGATCTGCCTCGGCGTCGCGTACTACAACTGGGCGCCGCTCTACCGCGACGCGATCGAGAAGGCGCGCGCGGGCAAGTACGCGAGCGAGTTCGTCTGGCGAGGGCCGGACTTCCGCGACCTGAACGGCGAGTCGTCGGTCGTCGGCTTCGGGCCTGGCGCCGCGCTGGGAGAGGCGCAGGCGCCGCTCGGCGCGTTCGTCATCGAGCTGGCCAACGGGCTCGATCTCTTCAAGGGGCCGCTCAAGTTCCAGGACGGCACCGAGTTCCTGAAGGACGGCGAGGCCGCGACGCCCCAGCAGATCTGGTATCTGCCGCAGCTGGTCCGGGGGATCACCGGGCCGAGCAAGTAGCCGTCTCCTGGCGGTGATCCATGCGGATCGAGATCGAGCGCGTCGCGAAGCGGTTCGGCCCGGTCAAGGCCAACGACGGCGTGTCGCTGACGATCCAGGCTGGCGCCGTCCACGGGCTGCTCGGCGAGAACGGCGCCGGCAAGAGCACGCTCCTGCGCATCCTGGGCGGGCTCCTCCGCCCGGACGCGGGCCGATTGCTCTTCGACGGCCGCCCGGTGGCGCTCGCGAGCCCGGCGGACGCGCTCGCCGCCGGCGTCGGCGTGCTCCACCAGGAGCCGCTCGACTTCCCGCCGCTCACCGTCCTGGAGAGCTACCTGGTCGCCCGGCCCCGCGCGGCCGGCGCGGGCGGCGTCGCGCGCTCGCCGCTCCCGGGCCGCGGCGGCGCCGCGGGCGTCTTCCTCCCCCGGCGCGCGGCGCGCGAGGAGCTGCTCGCGCTCGCGGCGCGCTTCGGCTTCTCCGTCGACCCGGACGAGCACGTCGCCCGGCTCACCCTCGGGGAGCGCCAGCAGATCGAGCTCTTGCGGCTCCTCTCGCTGGGCGTCCGAGCGCTGCTCCTGGACGAGCCCACGACGGGGATCTCCGGGGCGCAGCAGGAGGCCCTGTTCTCCGCGCTGCGGCGGCTCAAGGCGGACGGCAAGGCGATCGTCCTTGTGTCGCACAAGCTCTCCGACGTCGAGGCGCTCTGCGATCGCGTGACGGTGCTGCGGCAGGGTAAGGTGGCGGGAGAGGCGGAGATGCCGGCCGGGGCCGATCGCCTCGTCGCGCTGATGTTCGGCGAGGCGCTTGCGCCTCAGGAGCGGTCCCCCGAGGAGGACGGCGGCGCGCCGCTCGCGCCCCTGGAGCGCCTGCCCGAGCCGAGCGGCGGCGCGGAGCCGAGCGGCGGCGCGGAGCCGAGCGGCGGCGCGGCGCTCGCCCTCGAGGGCGTGGCGTTCGGCGATCACCGGCTCGACGTGCGCATTGCCCACCTGGCCGTCCGCCGCGGCGAGGTGATCGGGCTCGCGGGCCTCGAGGGGAGCGGCCAGCGCCTGCTGCTGCGCGCGTGCGCGGGGCTGCTCCGGGCGCGGCGGGGACGCGTCGCCGTGGGCGGGGCCGACCTGACCGGCCGCCCCTACCCGGCCTTCCTGCGCGCCGGCGTGGGCTACCTGCCCGCCGATCGCCGTCGCGAGGGCCTCATCGCGGGTCTCTCCATCGAGGAGCACGTCGCGCTGCGCGCGCCGCGGCCCGGCCTCTTCCTGCGCCCGCGGGAGATCCGGCGCGCCGCCGAGCGGGCGATCGAGGCGCTCCGGATCCGGGGCCGGCCCGACACGCCCGTCGAACGGCTCTCCGGCGGCAACCAGCAGCGCACCCAGCTCGCGCTCCTCCCCGCGGGCCTCGCGCTGCTCCTCCTGGAGCAGCCGACCCGGGGGCTCGACCTCGCGTCGGCGCGCTGGGTCTGGGAGCAGCTCCTCGCGCGGTGCCGTGCCGGCGCGGCGCTCCTGTTCGCGTCGTCCGACCTCGACGAGCTGATGCGCTACAGCGATCGCCTCCTCGTGTTCAGCGGCGGGCGCGTCTCGCCGCCCGTCGGCGTCGCCGACCTCACGCTGGACCGGCTCGGGCGGATGATCGGCGGCGAGCTCGGCGACGCCGCCCTGCCCTCGGCGCCTCGTGCACCGGCGTTGCCCCCGCCGCCCGCGGGGTCCGATCGATGAGCTCCGAACCGCGCGCCCCAGCCGAGCCCGCCGTGCGCCGCGCGCCGCGCCGCGGGGCCGTATCCCTCCTCCTTCGCCTCGCACCGCTCGCCCTGGCGTTCGCGCTCGTGGCGGGCCTCTGCGCGCTCCTCGGCGCCTCGCCGGCGGCGGTGGCCGCGGGCCTGTGGCAGGGCGCGTTCGGCTCCGCGGATCGCGCCGCGCGGGTGTTCGCCACGCTGGCGCCGCTGCTCCTCTGTGGGAGCGGCCTGCTTTTCACGTTTCGCGCCGGGCTGTATCACCTCGGCGTCGAGGGGCAGCTCGTCCTGGGCGCCGTCTGCGCCACGGGCGCGGCGCGCGCCCTGTGGCCGCACCTCCCGGCCGGTGCCGTGGTCGCGCTCTGCGTCGTCGCGGGCGCGATCGGCGGGGTGCTCTGGGGCGCCCTCACGGGCGCGCTGCACACGCGGGTCCGGGTGAGCGAGATCTTCGCGGGCCTCGGCATGAACTTCGTGGCCCAGGGGCTGGTCCTGTACCTCGTCTTCGGCCCGTGGAAGCGCCCTGGCGTCGCGTCCATGGCCGGCACCGAGCCGCTCGACGGCGCGCTCCGGCTCTCCACGCTGGGCGGCACCGATCTCAGCCCCGTCGCGCTCCTGCTCGGGGTCCTCTCGCTCCTCGGGACGGGCGTCGTGCTCGGGCGGACCCACCTCGGGCTCCGGCTGCGGGCGGTGGGGCTGAGCCCGCCGGCCGCGGAGGTGCTCGGCGTGCTCGCGGCGCGGCAGGTGCTCCTCGCGTTCGCGGTCTCCGGCGCGCTCGCCGGCGTCGCCGGCGCGCTGCAGGTGCTCGGCACGTTCCACCGGCTCATCCCGAGCATCTCGAGCAACCTCGGCTTCCTCTCGCTGCTCGTGGTGATGCTCGCCGGGCGGCGCGCCGCGCTCGTCGCGCCGATCGCCCTGTTCTTCAGCGCGCTCAACGTCGGCAGCCTGGAGCTCCCGATGACCCTCGGGCTGGAGTCCTCGCTGTCGGGCGTGCTCCAGGGCGCGCTCGTCCTGTTCGCGCTCCTCTCCCCCCGGGCGGCGCGCGGCGGCGGCCGGCCGGAGGTGGCGTGATGGGACGAGGCCCGAAGGGACGAGGCCGATGAGGGCAGGTCTGATGGAAGGACGCCTCCGATGGAAGGAGCAGCCCTCATGAGCGACGGCGGCGCCGAGCTCCTCTCGCTGCTCGCGACCGCGCTCGCGGCGTCGACGCCGCTCGTCTACGCGGCGGTCGGCGAGACGCTGACCGAGCGGGCCGGGGTCATCAACCTCTCGGCCGAGGGCGCGATGATGCTCTCGGCGATGGTCGGCTTCGCGGCCGCCCTGTCGACCGGGAGCGTCCTCGCCGGCTTCGCCGCCGCGGCCGCCACCGGGGCGCTCGTCGCGCTCGTCGTGGCGATCGGCGGGATCTACCTCGGCCGCTCCCAGATCGCGGTCGGCTTCGTCCTGGCGATGCTCTGCGCGGATCTCTCGTCGGTGCTCGGAGGCCCGTACGTGCGCGTCCCCGGGCCGACGGTGCCGGCGGCGTCGATCCCGGTGCTGCGGGACGTGCCGCTCGTGGGGCCGCTGCTGTTCCAGAGCGATCCCCTGGTGTATGGCAGCTACGTCCTCGTCGCCTGCGCGTGGCTCTTCCTTTATCGCACGCGCGCGGGGCTCCTCCTCCGCGCGGTGGGCGAGCAGCCGGCGGCGGCGCACGCGCGCGGGGCGCATGTGACGCGGGTGCGCACGGCGGCGACGCTCGTGGGCGGGGCGCTCGTGGGCCTCGCCGGCGCGGCGTACTCGCTCGATTTCAAGGCGGGATGGAGCCACCGCCACACGGCGGGTTACGGCTGGATCGCGCTGGCGATCGTGATCTTCGGCGGCTTCCACCCGGTGCGGGCGGCGCTCGGCGCGTACCTCTTCGGCGTGCTGTCGTCGGCGGCGAGCCTCGGCCAGAGCGCTCTCCCATCGGTGCCGACGCAGGTCTTCAGCGTGGCGCCGTTCGCGCTGATGATCGCGGTCCTCGGGCTCACCTCGAGCGGGCTCCTGGAGCGCGCCTCCGCGCTGCTGCCGAGCGCCGCGCGCCGCCCGCTCCTGCGCGCGTTCGACGCGACGCCTCCCGCGGCGCTCGGGCAGCCCTACCCAGCGGACGACGGGGCGGAGGAGCGGTCGCGCGGAATGGATCAGCGGGCGAGATAGCAGACCTCGAGCCAGGGGCGGTCGCTCTGGAGCGGGTGATCGCTCGAGCGGTACGACGTGCGGCCGTCCGGCCCTTCCTCGACGAGGAAGCCGTAGTTCGGTGTCGTGCCGTCGACCCACGCCTGGACGAGCCCGGTCAGATCGGCGCTCATGGCATAGGGGCTGACATAGGTGAGCTCCGCCGCGGCGGCCTTGTCGTAGCCTTCGGCGAAGCTCTGCCAGGTCACCGTGTCTTCGCCCCACGGCGCGGTGATCCGGTGAGCGCGGACCGTCTGGTCGCTCGATCCGAAGGCGACGACGCCGAACTCTGCCGACGTGACGGTGGCCCCGGCGGGGATGCCGTCGAGCCCGAACCGGTAGAGCGCCTGCTTGCGCGCGCCGTTGGAGTCGCCCGAGTAGTTGTAAGGGATGTGGCCGTCGCTGTAACGGGGGAAGGCTTCCCAGATATCGGCGTCCTCGACCGCCCCGAAGGCGCCTCGCTGCAGGGTGACGCACACGTCTTTGCATGCGTCCCCGAGGCCGTCGCCGTCGCTGTCGAGCTGGTCTGGATTCGCGGCAGCGGGGCAGTTGTCGCAGGCGTCGCCGATCCCGTCGAAGTCGCTGTCGGTCTGGTCCCAGTTGGCGACGCTGGCGCAGTTGTCGGTCGCATCGCAGAACGAATCGCCGTCGCTATCGCCGAGCGGACACAGATCGCAGGCGTCGCCGACCCCGTCTCCGTCCGCGTCGGCCTGGTCCGGGTTGTCGTGGTTGGCGCAGTTGTCGCAGCCCGCTCCCAGGCCCGGCGCGATGTGGTCGCCGTCGTCGCTCGAGAGCGACGACAGCCCGATCTCGTAGCCGTCGCAGACGTCGCGATCCGCGCAGGGGATCGGGCCGGAGACCGCATCGTACAGGCAGAGGAGCGACGCGCCCTCGGTCGCCTCGACGTACACGCGGGCGAAGCCGACGGCCGTCGACCCGCCGTCGACGACATCGACCTGGAGATCATTGCACGCGGCGGGATTGTAGAGGGCGAGGACGCCGGGCTCGGTGAACGTCCTCTGGAGCGTCTCCGAATTGCAATCGCAGCCGTTGGTGCTCGCGACCGTGTCGAGGTGGACCCCATTCAGGTACAGCGAGAACGCGCCGGCGCCGCAATCGGCGTGGTTGATGGTGAACGTGATCGCGGTCGGTGCCCCGAAGGCCGTCCCGGGGATCCCTGCGAGCACGAGAAGAGAGAGGCAAGCGCGAGCAGCGCTCGTATGGAAGTATCGCATGATTCTTCTTATATTCTTAGTTTAGACAACATACAATAACCTTGAGAGGTTTTTGGTTCGCTGGTGCGCGTGCATCTGGCGCGTGGCGCGTGTCGCGCAGTGAACAGCGGGATACGCGACAGGCGGTGAACGACGGGGTACACGACGCGCAGTGAACAGCGGGATACGCGACACGTAGTGAACAGCGGGGCACACGACGCGCAGTGAACAGCGGGATACGCGACACGTAGTGAACAGCGGGGCACACGACGCGCAGTGAACGATAGGGCACGCGCCGCGTGGTGAACGGCGCGGTACGCGACGCGGGTTACGCATCCGGCGGTCGACGCATCGGGGGCGGGCGGTTGGGCAGCGCCTTGGCGCCATCGCCGTCCGCATTCGTGGTGACGCCGGTCGTGGTGGTGCCGTTTTCGAGGGGACGTTGCGGGCGTTCAGGCGGCTTACGGCATTGACGATTTCTTGCGGCGCTCCGCCGCGAACGGCGCGTAAGGCCGGGACGCTTGCGCGCAACGGGCGGCTCGGATAAGCGTTACGGTCGGGCGAACATCGGCGTTCGCCCAGATTTGGCCGCGCTGCAGCAGCAGGTAGTCGGCGCGCAGCAGCTCGGTCGACAGCGGCACCTCACGCCGCACTTCGAGCCGGCGTGGGCCTCGCTGGGCGAGCTGCGCCTCGAACAGCACGTGCCAGGCCGTCCGGGTCGAGCCCACGAAGCGTCTCTAACGGACTGGGCAGGCGGGGACGAGTATCGGCGTTGCCAGCGCGTCCAAAGCTCCGCGAGCAACGTGTCGTGCTGCTCGCCCGCGCGAGCCCGGAGCACCGCGCGGCATCGCGCGAGCTCAGGAGCGGAAATCCTGATCCAGGCCGGCGATCAGGTCGTTCCGAGCGATGCTGTGCCATGCGCTGCGCGTCGCCTCGATATGCCGGCGCCGGATGGCGGAGTCCGGGGCGATGGCCGCGAGGCGGCGATGGGTCCAGCCGATGGAGAAGGGCTCCGGGATACGCTGATATAGCGCGAGGGCTTCCTCGTAGCGAGCACGGGCAGCGCCGGCATCACTGTGGGCTTGCGCGATGTCACCGAGGCTTCGGATGCAGTTGGCCTCGCCGAGCACATCCCCCACCTGCCGGTAGAGCGGCAGCGCTTCTTGGTAGCGCGCTCTCGCCTCGTCGTGCTGCGAACGCGCCAGCGCGATGTCACCGAGGCTTCGGATGCAGCTGGCCTCGCCGAGCACATCCCCCACCTGCCGGTAGAGCGGCAGCGCTTCTTGGTAGCGCGCTCTCGCTTCATTGTGCTGCGTACACGCCAGCGCGATATCACCAAGGCTCCGAATGCAGTTGGCCTCGCCGGGCACAGACCCGACCTGCCGGTAAAGGGGCAGTGCTTGCTGATAGCGCGTTCTCGCTTCGTCGTGCTGCGAACGCGCCAGCGCGATGTCTCCAAGGCTTCGGATGCAGCTGGCCTCGCCGAGCACAGACCCGACCTGCCGGTAGAGCGGCAGCGCTTCCTGGTAGCGCGCTCTCGCCTCGTCGTGCTGCGAACGAGCAAGCGCGATGTCTCCAAGGCCCTTGATGCAGCTGGCCTCGCCGAGCACATCTCCTACCAGCCGGTGGAGCGGCAGCGCTTCCTGGTAGCGCGCTCTCGCCTCGTCGTGCTGCGAACGAGCAAGCGCGATGTCTCCAAGGCCCTTGATGCAGCTGGCCTCGCCGAGCACATCTCCTACCAGCCGGTGGAGCGGCAGCGCTTCCTGGTAGCGCGCTCTCGCTTCGTTGTGCTGCGAGCGCGAAAGCGCGATATCTCCAAGGCTCTGGGTACACAGCGCCGCTCGCCGCTCATCCCCGGCGCGCTGCGCCACCTCCAGCGCTCGACCGAGAGGCATCGGCGCCGAATGCCCGGAGAAGCGCGCGAAATGCGTCAACGCCACCGCCGCTTCGATCCATCGACCCGCGGCGGCTTCCGCGAGCCCGCGCCGGATCACCGCATCCAGATTCGCTGCCTCCGGCGCGAGCCGCGCCGTCGCCTCCGTGCCACCAGGGGTTCCCGGCACGGGCCCGAACGTGCGCGCGAGCTCCCCGTAGTGATCCATCGCCTGCCCGAGATCCTCGGCAGCCGGCGGGTGCGCCGCCTTCACGTACTCGCGCACTGGCGAGAGCATCTTCAATCGGCCGCCCTCGAAGTAGGCCAGCCTCATGTGGGCCAGCACGCGCGCCGCCGCCGGTCCCGCGTCCGGAAAGACCGCAGCGAGATCCCGCTGCGCGACCCCGTCCGGGAGCACCGCGAGCACCGCGAGCAACCTCCGCGCTTCGGAGGTCATCCTCGGCGACCCGATCGACAGCTCCAGCGAGGCATTCCAGCTTCGGAGCCGATCGCGCGCTCCGCCCTCGCGCTCCAGCACCGCCGTCCGGCGCGCCTCCCACTCCTCCTTCAGGTTGACCAGATCGTTGCCCTGCGCTGAGTGCGCCAGCAGATCGATCGCCAGCGGAACGCCCTCCTGCAGCGAAAGGAGCGCAGAGAGCGCGGGCTTGCCCCGGTGCTCCTCGCCGGCGATCGCGCAGAACATCGCCTCGGCCTCGGCATGCCCGAGCGGCCAGAGCTCGACCGGCGAGCTCCAGGCCACGCGCCCCGGCCGGCCCGCGCCCCGCACCGAGGCGACGAGGGCGAGCTGCGGCATCGCGGCGAGCTCCGCGAGCAGCGCCTCGGTCTCGGCTTGATCGTCGCCGTTCCAGGGCGTCTCCAGGTTGTCCAGCGCAAGGATCGCGGGCCCTGCGGTGAGGGACGACAGCGCCCGCTGCCGCAGATCCGGCCCGGGTGCTACGCGCAGCGCGTCGGCCAGCGCCGCAGCGGCGGACGCCGCGTCCGGCGCGGCGTCGAGCCGTACGAAGAAGCGCCGCTCGCCGAAGCGGGCCACGACCTCAGGCCGGTGCAGGACCGCCAGGCTGACGGTGCTCTTGCCGATCCCCGCCGCGCCGAGGAGCAGCGCGCGCCCGGGCCGGTCACGAGAGAGCGCTGCGGCGAGCGAATCCACCACGGCGTCTCTGCCGATGCACCGTTCCTCGGGAGGCAGCCCCGCCGCGAGAGAGCGTTGCCCTCCGGCGGCCGCGCGCCGCGCCATGACACCATCGACCACGCGACGCAGGCCGCGCGCCACCTCGGTCCAGGCCCGGTCCCGATCCGGAGCACCACCGATCGGCCCCTCCTTCGGCAGCGGGGCGAGCTTGCCGAACTCGGTCCAGTCCCAGGCGCAGTCCCGGACGAGCACCGGGACGACGTCCACCTCGCCCGCGGTGCGCCGGGCGAGCGCTCGCGCGGCCTCCTCGTGCATGTGGCGGTCCGAAGCGATGAAGGCAGGGGTCACCAGCAGCACCACGAGCTCGGCCGCCTCGAGCTGCGCGTGCACCTGCGCCGCCGGCTGTCCTCCAGGGTCGACCTTCCCCTCGTGCCAGACCTCGATCAGCCGCTGTCGCGCGAGCGGCTTCAGGTGAGCCTCGAGCTCGGCGCGCGATGCGGCGTCTTCCGCGACAGACGAGATGAAGAGACGAACCGGCTTCGCCATGCGCGCCCAGGACCGAAGCCTGGTCCGCCGAGCTTACCGGCGTCACGGTGGGCTGGGATAGCCCACGACGCCCGCCGCATCGCATCCCATGGGCGGTCGGGTGTCAGCGGGCGGCAAGTCAGCGCCCGCGGACTACGACTATCCCGCGACCCGCGACGCGCTCTCGGGGTGGGCCGACGGCGCGAAATACCGCTTCATCGAGTACAGCCATCGCGGCCAGCGCATGCTGGGCGCGAGCGCTCCGGACGCGGCCCGCGCCGAGGCGCTCGCGGCGCGCCTGCGGGAGCGCGTCAAGGGGGCGTCGCCCGCAGTCGCCTGCTTCACCCCGGCAGAGGTCCTCCGTGAGGTGAGGCTCGCGGGCGCGCCGTGACGGCTCAGCTGATCCCCATGGGCGCGCCGCCCTCGGCGACGAACCGATCGGCGATGTCCACGAGGAGCGCGTCGGTGGCGGGCTTGCTCTTCACGGTGACCTGCGTCTCGTCCGGCAGGAGCACGAACGAGCCGACCACCTTGCCGTCGAGCCGCACCTCGTGGCTCCCGCCGGGCGGAGCAGGGGCAACCTCGTAGACCTTGCCGTCGCGTGCCTTGATCTTCATGACCTAGCGGTAGCACGCAGGAGCGCCGAGCGCGTTCCCCCGCGCGGCAGCCCCACGGCAGCCCGCCTCGGGCAAGAGCCCCTCCACCGCGGGCGGATTGCGCGGTAGGATGCGGCTGCGCGCTGCGCGCGAGGAGTGTTCACCGTGCCGAGATTCGATCTGGTCCCGAGCCCGTCGCTCGCGTCGACGACGGCGCGGAAGCGACCCGGGGAGAGCGTCATGACAGCGGCCTCCGCGCGCGCCATCGAACCACGGACCCACGCTGCGGGCCGCCCGCTCGACGCCGATCGCTGATGCTGACGCCGGAGCCTGGCCAGCCCCCCGAAGCCGGCGGTGGATGGATCGTCCTCGGCGTCCTGAACGAGATCCTCCTCAAGCTCGCCAGCCAGCCGGACCTGCGGTCGCTGTGGGAAGAGGTCTGCGCGAGCGCGCGCTGGATCGTCCCGTCCCAGCGGCTCTGCGTCGTGCTCGCCAACGACGGCGGCGGCGCCAGGATCGCGGCGAGGTACGAGCGCGGCAACTTCGGGTACGGGGCGCCCGAGGGCGGCGGCGTCGTCGTGGACGCCTGGATGGTCGCGGCGCTGGAGGCGCAGCGCCCCGCGTGGTTCAGGGGGCCGTGGGACGAGGCGCGCGAGGCGGATCGCGCGCGCGCGTGGCTCCTCGCGGACGACCCCGACGTCGTCTTCCATGTGCCGATCCAGGTCTACAAGAAGACCATCGGCACGATGCTCTTCGCCCTGGAAGACCAGCGCCAGATCGACCGGAAGGCGCTGGCGAGCGCCACCACGTACGCGCTGTACGTCGGGGCCACGTACACGACGCTCAAGAACTCGCTCGACCTCGCCGCGGCGAGCGCGCAGCTGCGCGAGCAGAACGACGAGCTCGAGCGGGTCCAGATCGAGCTCCGCCTGCAGCTCGACAGGGTCCGCGCGGCGCACGAGGCGATGCTCGAGATGTCGACGCCGATCATCCAGGTGTGGGACGGCGTGCTCACGCTGCCCGTGATCGGCACGATCGACAGCGCGAGGGCGGCCCGCATGATGGAAGAGGTGCTCGATGCGGTCGTCCGGCACGGCGCCCGCTTCATGATCGTGGACCTCACCGGCGCGCAGGCGACGGACGCCTCGACCATCGATCACCTGCTCCGGATCTTCGCGGCGACGAGGCTGCTCGGCAGCCGGTGCATCGTCTCCGGCGTCCCGACGGCGATGGTCGGGCGCATCCTGGAGTCCGGCGGCAGCCTCGACGGGATCCCGGTGTTCGGCACGCTGAAGAGCGCGCTCGAGCACGCGGTGGGCGCGATCCGGCAGCGGGCGCAGCCGTCGCGCCGGTAGCCGCCGCTGCCGGAGGAGCGCCCGGACCGGAGCGGTGTCGACCGCGCGCCGCGCGCCGCGCGCCGCCCGCTGTGATACGCCCGCGATCCCACACAGGAGCATGACGGATGAAGCTCGCGATGATCGGACTCGGCAGGATGGGCGCCAACATGGCGCGCCGGCTCATGCGCGGCGGCCACGAGGTCGTCGCGTTCGATCTGAACCAGGACAGCGTGAAGCGGCTCGGCGAGGAGGGCGCGGCGACGGCCTCCTCCCTGGGCGACGCGGTGGCGCAGCTCGCGTCGCCGCGCGTGGTCTGGGTCATGCTGCCCGCGGGCGCGCCGACCGAGCGCGTCGTGGAGGCGCTCGGCGAGCTGCTCGGCGCCGGCGACGTGATCATCGACGGGGGCAACACCTACTTCAAGGACGACGTCCGCCGCGCCAGGGCGCTCGCCCCGAAGGGCATCCGCTACGTCGACGTCGGCACGAGCGGCGGCGTGTGGGGGATCGACCGCGGTTACTGCCTCATGGTGGGCGGCGCCCCCGAGGCGTTCGCCCTGGTGCAGCCGATCCTGCGCACGCTCGCGCCGGGGCCGGGGGACATCCCGCGCACGCCGGGCAGGCAGGAGGCCCAGGGCGGCGCGCAGAGCACGTCGGAGGAGGGCTACCTGCACTGCGGCCCGGTCGGCGCCGGGCACTTCGTGAAGATGGTCCACAACGGCATCGAGTACGGCCTCATGCAGGCCTACGCGGAGGGGTTCGACATCCTCAAGAACGCGGCCGGGGAGCGCCTGCCCGAGGAGCACCGGTACGCGCTCGACCTCGGCGAGATCGCCGAGGTGTGGCGTCGAGGCAGCGTTGTGGGGTCGTGGCTGCTCGACCTCACCGCGATCGCCCTCGCCGAGAGCCCGGAGCTCGCCGGGTACAGCGGCTTCGTGCAGGACTCCGGCGAGGGCCGCTGGACCGTGATGGCGGCGATCGAGGAGGCCGTCCCCGCAGAGGTGCTGTCCTCGGCGCTCTACGCGCGCTTCCGCTCACGCCACGATCACACCTTCGCCGAGAAGGTCCTCTCCGCGATGCGGCACAAGTTCGGCGGGCACCTGGAGCGCCCGGCGGGGGGGTGAGCCGAGGTTGACGGTCAGAACCGACCTCTGGCAGCGTTGCCGTCATGGCCCGCACCGCCCCTGTCCCGAACATTCCGGCGATTCCTGGCATGAACCCGGGTGTATTTATCATGGGCGGAGGCGCCGTCGTCGGTGGGCGCGGCGGAGCCTCAGGCCGTGGCAAGGCGCGAGGACAGGGGGCCAGCGGCAAGAACGGCGGCGACGAGGCGAAGGGCGGTGGAAAAAACGCCTGCGGTGCAGGCAAAGATGGCGGCGGTTGCCCGAACCACCATGGTGGCCGCGGAAGCGGAAAGATCGCCCAGGGCGACCCGGTCGATGTGGTCACAGGCCGCGTGTTCACCGTCCCCGAGACGGACGTCGACATCCCGGGTCCCCTTCCTCTCCAGATCGTTCGGTCGCACGGCAGCCAGGCGCGTGGGCGGGACGTCGGGCTCGGCTTCGGATGGACCCACAGCCTCGCATGGGCGATCGAGCTTCGCAGGCGGACCACCATCGTCGTCACGGCCGACGGCAACGAGGAGGAATTCGGACTCGTTCCGCGGGACGCTGGCGTCCTCGGCCCGCATGGCTGGGTCCTCCACAAGGAGGGCGACGGCTTTTCCCTCGATTTTCCGGACGGAGATCGCCTGCTGTTCGAGCCGGATCCGGGCGACCGCACGCAGCATCGCTTCCGCCTCGCCGCGCAGGTAGACGCATTCAACAACCGAATCGCCCTCACCTATAGTGAAGGTCGCCTGGCCCAGGTCACCGACAGCGTGGGGCGCGTATTACGGATTCGACCGGCGTCCGCAGGACGTATTGGCCAGATCGAGTTCGTGAGCCGCGCGTCCGGGGGGCGTTCGCTCGTCTTCGTGCGCTACCAGCATGACCAAGCAGGCGATCTCGTTGCAGTGACCGATGCGGATGGAAACACCACGAAGTACAGCTACGACGACGAGCACCGGCTCGTCTCGCAGCAGAGGCCGACCGGGCTGACGTTCCACTACCGATACGATCCCGCCGGACGATGCGTCGAGACATGGGCAGATTACCCCGGCGCGGTCGACCCGTGCCTCGCCGCCTCTGTCCCGGCGCTTCTGTCGGATGGCAAGACGCCGGCGAAGGGCGTGCACCACGTTCGACTCGACTTCTATCGCGATGGCTACTCGGAGGCCACCGACTCGGTCACATTTCACCGTTACTTCAGCAATGAGCATGGAAAGGTCGACAAGGCCATCACCGCCGGAAGCGTGTATACGCGCACGTATGACGAGCGGGGCCACCTGCGCTCGTTCACCGATCCACTCGGAGCGACGACCTGTTGGACGCGCGATGTCTTCGGGAACGAGACGCGAATCGTGGACCCGCTCGGGAACGTGACGGTGATCGAGCGGCTGCGGAACGGCGATATCCGCAAGATCATCGATCCGGAAGGCAGCGTGACGGAGGTGGCGTACGCCGAGCGAGCGATCTTCTGGACCGATCCGATCGGCGCGACCTTCGAGGTCCGCTTCGACGCTCGCGGCCTCATGGAAGCGACCGTGGCTCCGACGGGGCATCAGACGCGTTACCGTCACGATGAACACGGCAATCTCGTCGAGGTGCTCCGCGCCTCCGGTACGCGCTGGACGGCCGCGTACGACGAGCTCGGGAGGCGGACGGCGGAGCGCGACGAGAGCGATCGACGGCGAGCTGAACGCCTACTGGTACGCGCGCAACCAGCCGTGGACCATCGTCGATCCCGATGGGCTCATCTATTCCCGCATCCTCGACAAGGACGGCAACGTCCTTACGTACGTGGATGAAGATACCAGTACGAAGCCGTATGTGGGAAGGAACCCCAGCGAGGGAGGCAAGGTCACGCCCGCCGGTCACATCAGCGACAAGCCGTGCGCGGAGGCGCAGGTCTTGACGGTCATGGGGGAGAACATCCGAAGAGACGTGATGAAAGAGCAGAAGAAGGTGCGCGTTCAGGATCGCATGACCCCCGAACAGGTCGACGCCGAGGTGAACCGGCGCATCAAAAAGAAGTTCCAGGACGAAGGGCTCTCGATCGAGACGTACGACAGCGCGAAGATGCGGAAGCGGGTCGACCCGTGCGAGAGATGCGGAGCGATGTTCGAAAGGCTCGGCATTCAAGAGCACGTCGTCGGGATGAAGGGCAAGAAAGGTCAATACGGAGTCTACAGGGCCTAGAACAGGAGACGAGCGTCCCCCACCGAGGTGCGAATGCATCGTGAGGAAAAGGAAAGATCGCCCGAGGCCTTCTCTTGGACCGAGGGGGAAGAGCGCGCTCGTGAAGCGATCGAGCGATGGCGCGTTGCTCCGGGCTCCGCGTGCCTCCTGCACGGCCCGGCGGGAGCCGGCAAAACGGCGCTGTGTATGCTGCTCGTCGCCGAAGCGAGCGAGCGTGTCGGGGTGCGCACCGCCGCCGTGCAGGTAGGACGAGCGGGCCGCTTCGCCTCCGAGCCCGAGATCCTCGCGTCGCTCCTGGAGCAGCTCGGTGACGACGTGCTGCGCCCTCCGCGGGACGTCCTGAAGTTGCGTTCGGAGCTCCGGAACAGGCTGGCCAACGGCCAGGAAGAGGACGAGCCCGAGGTGCTCCTCGTGCTCGATGGCCTCGATGAGTGCGTTGACTGGCCTCGCGAGGCTCGGGTATCGACGCTTCAGGCGCTCGGAAAGCGCGTTCGATGTCTGGTCTCCATCTCCGGCGGTGTGGGCGACGCGCACGCCTGGAGGGAGCGGCTCGGATGGAAGGCCGGTGATGCGCTTTTCGTCGAGGTTGCGCCGCCTTCCCCCGCGGCAGCGGAGCGCCGAGGCATTCCGAGCTGGGCAGCTGCAGGGGGCAACGGCGGACCGCAGGCGCTCGCCGTGGAGGTCGAGCGTGAGCTCCGACTCCTCCAGGACGGAGAGGTCGCGCTGGAGATGCTCTCCGTGCTGGCCCGCGCGCTCGCGCCGCTCGATGCAGAGGATGTCGCGGAGCTCCTGGAGATCGACGACCTTGCCGTGCGCGGTCGCCTGCTCGTGTACGGATCGATCCTCGATCGGATCTTGCGCCGGGATGGGCCGGTGCGTGCGCTGCGATTCCAGCACGAGGCGCTGCGGGTCGCGTGGGAGCAGAGGAGCGCCGGTCGGGAGGAGGCGATCGAGGCGCGTTACCGCCGCGCGATCGCGCGATGCACGGCGGAGTCCGCCAGCCGCCGGCTGGCCTACTTCCGCCGCTATGCGAGCGCACACCTCGCGCTCGGCGGCGCTCCCATCGCTTCGATGCTCGCGTTTGCCGAGCCGGGTTGGGTAGCGGGTAACTCTGGCGAGGCGCTCGCGTATGCCCTCACAGATCTCCGCCGCTTGCGCGATCGAATAGGAGAGGAGGTGGAGCGTTGCAGGTCCCTGCCTCCCCCCCTCGCCGCGGCGCTCGTATGCTGCGCGGCAGCGCAGGGCGCGGCGGCGACGCTGGGAGACACGGAGCCGTGGGAGAGCCCCGATGCAGACGTCGCGACTGCACTGCTCGATGCGGACGCGGCGCGCGCGTTGGCATTGCTTGCCCTCGCTGCGGAGGTCTCACTGTCCGCCCAAGCCGGAGTCCGCGAGCGAGCGCTCGAGATCGCCGATCGCACGGGCGCGCGGTGGTCGAGCGCCTCGGCGCTGATCGCCATGGCCGAGGCGGCGGAGGGCGAGAGGCGCACCCGGTATGCGCGCGCCGCGCTGGAAGCTGCGCGCCAGTCGGACGGGGAAAATGCGCCCCGTGCGCTCGTCGTGGCGGCGGGCCTGCTCCCCGAAGAGGAAGCCCAGGAGGTCGCCGCAGAAGCCATCGCGCGTGCGGGAGGGGCGCCGCCCGCGATCGTGCCTGAGCCTGGAGTCAGCGAGGCTTCCGCCGTCGCGCTGGAGCGAGCTTCGCGTTCCCTGCCAGCGCCTCAGCGAATTCGCGTCCTCGCCCGGTTGCTCGCGGACCTGCCGAAAGAGGCGAAAGTTCACGCTGTCCAGGAGATCGAACGGCTCTGGACGCCTTGGTGCTTCGAGAGCAAGAAGGAGGCCGAGGCGGTGGCGCCTTATCTGTCCGACGTTCTCCTGGAGAGGGCGCTCGAGGAAGTCCCGGTCTGGCCGGTGCACGCTCTCGGGGCGAGGCTGGTCTCGCTCGGGCGAGAGGCCGACGCCCGCGCGCTCGTGCTGCGATGGGCGGCGAGCAGCGCAGGGTACCGGGCGGACGCGCTGCTTCGCCTCGGCGAGAGGCTCCCTGCGGGGCGGCGGCCGGTGGAGGAGGTCCAGGCACTCTTCGAGGAGCTCGCCCCGGAGGAGCGATGCAATTTGATCAAAGAGCACCCTTTCGCTTCGGTCGCGCTCCTGGGGGCGGAAGCGGCTTTACGCATGGCAGGGGACTGCGTCGAGCCCTCCGGGAGCTACGTTCGGGCCGTCGCGCTGGCACGGCTTGTAAAGGCGCTTCCTGAAGCGATGCGCGCCGAGGCGGCCCGACGTGCGGTGCTCGCCTTCGAGGCAGCAGGCGCAGACGCCGATGTGCTCGGCGATCTCTGCGAGGCTGCGCCGTGGATGAGCCCTGCCGAGGCGGCACGGCTGGTCTCGACGAGCCTGTTCGACGCCTCAGGGATTCCGTCGCTGGCAGGCGTCTTTCAGGGATGGGCAGGTGTCGCACAGCTCGCGCGCGTCTTTCGCCGGGCCGGAGGGGAGGAGGCCGTGCTTGCGGCCGCCGATGAGGTGGCGTTCGCGGGGCGGTGGCTGCGCAGCGTGGAGTGACCCGTCCTCCCCCGCTCATGCTCATGCAGGACGCTTGGTCAGAAGCGCCACACGCCGCGCCGAAGAACGATGAAGCGCCGGCGAGGTCGAGGCGCGATCCTAACGGCCCGAGGCCAGGAGCGCCTCGGCGAGGAGCATTGCGTCGACCGGCCAGAGCTCGGGTGGACGCCGATGCTTCGCCCCTGCCTCGGGGAGCGGGCGGCAGCTGAGCACGAGGCGGCGGAAGCGGTCCGGGACGGCGTCCCGGCCGTGCGCCGCGCCGAGCAGCGCGCCGGCGATCGCGGCGTTCGTGTCGGTGTCGCCGCCGGCCATCACCGTGTCGACGAGGCCCCGCTCGAGCGAGGGCGCGTGGAGGAGCTGGTAGAAGGCGTTCTGCAGGGCGATGAGGACCCAGCCGGCCTGGTGCGAGAAGCTCCCAGGCGGGGCGCCGCGCGCGGCCGTGAGCGCGGCGACGACCGCGCGCTCGCCGCTCCGCTCCGCCTCGTCGAGGGCGGCGGCGCAGGCGCCCTCGACGCCGGCGCCGCCCACCGCCGCGGCGATGGCCGCGACGAACGCGGCGGAGGCGGCGCAGCACACCGGGTGGGGGTGCGTGAGCGCGCTGTCGTCGCGCGCCCAGGCCGCGGCCTCCCGCGGGCGGCCCGCGCCGAGGACGCCGAGCGGCGCCGCGCGCATCACCGAGCCGTTCGCCTCGCTGGTCAGGCTGGCCGCGGCGCGGGCGCGCTCGCGGCGCGCGCCGGGCAGCGGCGCGCCCGCGGCGGCCCTGAGCGCGGCCGCCGTGGTGTTGCCGATGTCGAACGGGCCGGAGCCGTACCAGTGCACGTAGGCGTCGAGCGCGGCCTCCGCGACGAAGCCGCGCTTGCGGACGATCGAGCGCGCGAGCATGAGCGCCATCTCGGAGTCGTCGGTCGGCTGCCCGGCCAGCGTGCCCCACGTCCCGCCGTCGGCGAGGTCGCGGACGCCGTCCGGGTAGAGCGGCGCGATCGCCTCGGCGGTGCGGAACTCGACGAGCGCGCCGAGCGCGTCGCCCGCGAGCTGGCCGAGCAGGCAGCCCTGCGCGCGCGCGAGCGTGCCAGCGCCCTCGACGAGCAGGCTGCGCGAGGGGCGCAGGAGCCCGTACGTGCCCTGCGGCGGCGGGATGCGGCCGTGGATGACGGCGTTCCACGGGCGGCGCGCGAGCTCGCGCACGACCGCGGGGGCGCCGCCGAAGAGGCGGCAGACCTCGCCGTCGCCCTGCGCGGTGTACGCGACGGGCGCGCCATCGTCGTCGACGAGCTCGCCGCCCGCGGCGCGCACGAGCGCGTGCCCGGCGGCGTAGTCCCAGCTGCGGGGTCGGCTGAGCGAGACCGCGGCGACGCCCTCGCCGGCCGCGGCCAGGGCGAGCCGGTAGGCGAGGCTCGGGAGGGCGAGGAACCGCGCGGGGGCGACGCAGCGGGCGTTGCGGGCGGGGAGGTAATCCGCCGACTGCGAGAGCAGCACGACGGCGTAGCGATCGAGCGCGCCGCCGGCGAGCGACGTCGAGACGGCGGCGCCGTTGCGCCGGATCGGCCCGGCGCCCTCGGCCCAGGCGATGAGATCGCCGTCGTCGTCGGGGTAGGCGTACGCGAAGACGACGCCGAGCACCGGGGTGCCCTCGCGGAGGAGGCCGATGGAGACCGAGGCGCCGCGGTAGCCGTGCAGGAAGGACGCGGTGCCGTCGTGCGGATCGACGACCCAGCGGTGCGACGGGTCCACGCCGTCCAGGGCGCCGGTCTCCTCCCCGAGGAACGCGTACGGGGTCGCCCGGGTGAGCGCGTCGCGCAGCAGGAGCTCGACCTCCACATCGACGTCGGCGCTCGTCCCGGCGCCGCGTGGGCCGCCCGGGCGGTGGAACTCCGCGCGGAGGAGCGCGCCCGCGCGGCGCGCGGCGTCGACGGCCAGCGCGAGCTCAGCGTCGTAGCCCATGCCGTTCCCCTGCTTCCACGCGAGGCACCCTACCCCAGGTCGGCGCGCTGGCGGTGGCCGGCGTCGAGATCGCCCGGGGGAGGCGCGGCGCCGTAGCCGCGCACATCGGCGACGGCCGCGTCGACCTGGGCGACGATGGTGCGGGCGTGGTCGAGGAACGCCGCGCCGGCCGGCAGGAGCCGCATGCCGCGCGCGGTGCGCTCGAACAGCTGCGCGCCGAGCTCGTCCTCCAGGCCGCGGATCTGCCGGCTGAGGGGCGGCTGCGCGATGTGGAGCCGGCGCGCGGCGCGGCCGACGTGGCCCTCCTCGGCGACGGCGATGAAGTAACGGATCTGCGAGAGGCTCACGCGGCCGATTCTAGCCCGAACCCCGCGCGCGGGGAGCCGCGCGCGAGGGCCCGAGATCAAAACGGTATTGGATGGCCGCTCGCTGCCCGCGCATACGCCTCGCATGAACGTGGACATCCTCAGGCCTCACGCGTGCGAGGCGATGCGGCGCGCGGGGCGCGCGGCGGCGGCGACGCTCTCGGCCGTCGGGGCGCGGCTCCAGCCCTTCGTGACGACGGCGGACATCGATCAGTGGGTGCGCGAGGACACGGCGCGGCGCGGCGGGCGCCCGAGTCAGCTCGGCTACAAGGGCTTCCCCGCGGCGGTGTGCACGAGCCGGAACCACGTCGTGTGCCACGGCATCCCGCGGCGCGACGAGGTGCTCCTGCCGGGCGACATCGTCAACGTCGACGTGACCACGGAGCTCGACGGCTACCACGGCGACACCTCCGCGACGTTCTTCATCGGGGAGCCGAGCCCCGAGGCGCTGCACGTGGTGGACGTCGCCAGGCGCTGCCGGGACGCGGGCATCGCGGTCGTTCGCGACGGGGCGCGGCTCGGCGACATCGGCGCGGCGATCGAGGAGATCGCGCGCGCGGAGGGGTGCGGCGTGGTCCGCGAGGTCGGCGGGCACGGCATCGGTCGGAGGATGCACCTGCCGCCGCACGTCGCGCACACCGGGGTGCGCGGGGCGGGCATGCGGCTCCGCGCCGGGATGGCCATCACGATCGAGCCGATGGTCAACCTGGGCTCCCACCGCATCCGCACGCTCGACGACGGGTGGACCATGGTCACGGAGGACGGCAGCCTCTCGGCGCAGTTCGAGCACACCGTGCTCGTCACGCGGGACGGCTGCGAGATCCTGACGCTCTGAGGGCCGCGCAGCGCGCAGCGGCCTGCGCCCGCGCGCTCGCAGGCCGAGGATCCGGGGAAATGCTAGGATGAGGGTCCATGCGGCAGGCGCTCGAGCACGGCTACGCGTTCGATCCCGACGACCCGCGCGCCCCCTCCGAGGCGGCGTGGGAGCGCATGACCGACGAGGAGCGCGCGCGGGTCGTGGACATGCTTCCGTCCGAGTTCGAGCTCGAGCCGCCCGAGGGCGATCCGCACCGCGTGGCCGCGGCGCAGGTGATCGCGACGCTCGACGCGTATTTCCGCCGGAGCGGGCGGAGGATCTACCTGTCCTCGAACCTCGCGGTGTTCTACCCGGATGAGCCGGCCTTCGCGCCGGATCTGCTCGCTGTCCTCGACGTGGAGCCTGGCGAGCGGATGAAATGGGTCGTCGGCGCGGAGGGCAAGGGGCTCGATCTGGTCCTGGAGGTGGCCTATGCGGGCAACCTGACGAAGGATTTCGAGACCAACGTCGAGCGGTATGCCCGGCTCGGCATCTCCGAGTACTTCATCTTCGACCGGCGCCGGCTGAGCCTCCGCGGGTACCGGCTCCCGCCGGCCGACACGGCGCGCAGGACGCGGAGCTACCAGCCCGTCATGCCCCAGGCAGGCCGGTTCGCGTCGCAGGTGCTCGGGCTGGAGCTCGCGGTGGAGGGCTCGAAGCTGCGCTTCTTCAGCGGGACGGCGAAGCTGGAAGAGGCGGATGAGCTGATCGCGCGGCTCGGCGTGATGCTGGACGACGTGCTCGCGCGCAAGGACGAGGCCGAGCTGCGCGCCGTGGACGAGGCCAGCCGCGCCGAGGAGGCCGAGCTTCGCGCCGAGGCAGAGGCCAAGCGCGCCGCGGCAGAGGCCAAGCGCGCCGAGTCAGAGGCCAAGCGCGCCGAGGCGGAGGCCAGGCGCGCGTCGGACCTGGAGCGCCAGCTCGCCGAGGCGCTGGCCGAGATCGAGCGCCTCCGCCGCAACTGACCGCGCCCGCGCCGCGCGCGAACGCGGCGGCGTCACACCCCCTTGGTCACCCAGGCCCAGACGAACTCGCACTCCATCGGCGATGCGCCGCTCTCGTCGGTCACCGTGACGGCGACCGCCACGTCCCCTTTCGGCTGGTCCAGGAAGGACTGGCGCTGCTCGGGCGTGAGGGTCGCGACCGCGCGGAGGCCGCCCTGGGCGCGGCGCTTGTAGTCGATCTTCATGCTGCGCAGGAGCGGCAGCTTGTCGTCCGGCAGGTTGACGGCGACGACGAAGCCGGTCGCCGTCTCGGCCAGGAGCCCCGCCGCGGCGGCGTGCACCCCGCCGATGTGGTTCCGCACCCTGCGCCCGTTGGCGAGCCGCAGCGCTACCCGATCCGAGCTCACCTCGTCGAACTGGATCCCGGCGGTCCCGGTGAACGGCACCATGCGCTGGAACAGCACGGACTGCGCGCGCGTGCGCAGGAAGGACGGGAGCGCCTGGAGCGGCGCGAGCGAGCGGGAGATGAAGTTCAGCTGGGACATGGATCCTCCAAAGGACCGCGAGCTTAGCGCATGCCGGCCTGGCGCCTCGTCAGGCCGTGGGCGGCGCGGCTCCCACGTCAGCGCCGCCGCCGCTGGGGCTTGTTCACCGCGACCGCGGCCTCGTCTTCCGCCCGTTCCGCGCGCTCCGCCAGCTCCGCCGTGGAGCGCGCGGTGTCCGTCTCGACACGCAGCTTGCCCTGGCGATCCCCCTCCTTCGCCGCGCCGATGCGCTGGCGCGGGGCCGCCGCAGGGCGCCAGTCCTTGCCGATCGCCCTCGCCATGGCGACCTCGTGCCTGCGGCGATGCTGTTCGTGCCACCACTGCATGCGCTCGGCCTCCTCGGCCCAGTCGTCCTCGTGCGCGGTGAACGCGACCAGCCCGTGGATGGCGACGCCGATGGCCCAGCCCAGCGGGATGATCGCCGCCCAGAGCACGACGCCGAGCGGAAAGGCGAGCGTGAGGAGCGCCGCGTTGACGATGAGGTAGACGCCGAGGTGCCGGTAGAAATCGCGGCGCTTGCGCCGGAGCCACGTGGCGCGCTCGGCGGCGGTCGCCGCGCTCGACCCCCGCTCCATGCCGTCGCGCTCGCGCGCGCGAAGCGCGCGGCTCGCCTCGCGCAGCGCCTCGGGGCCCACGCCCACCTCCTCCGCCGCGGCGAGCAGGTCGTCGAAGCCGAGGCGCGCGTCGCCCCGCGGGGCGCGCGCCACGCCTCCGTCGGCGGCAGCCTGGCGCTCGATCGCCTGCGCCAGGACGTCGCGGACCTCCTCGGTCGAGAACCGCTGCGCCGCGGTCTCGCCGCCGCGAGGCGCCTCGCTCCGCTGCGCGCCGGGCGCCTGCGCGGACGTCGCGGCGGCAGGCGCGGCGGGCGCCTCGCCCCTCCCGGCCGCCTCGAGCGCGCGCAGGAGATCGTCCATGGACGCGAACCGATCGTCGGGGCGCTTCGACAGCGCGCGCAGCACGACCGCGCTCACCGCGGGCGGAACGGCTGCGGCGTCGAGCAGGGCGCGGTCGGCCTCGTCGGTGAGGATCGACGCGACGATGGCGAGCATGTCGCCGGCGCCGCGCCAGGGTAGCCTGCCGGTGAGGAGCTCGAAGGCGAGCACGCCCCACGCGAACTGGTCCGCGCGCCCGTCGAGCTCGGCGCCGCGGATCTGCTCCGGGGCCATGTAGACCGGCGTCCCGAGCTTGACGCCGAGCGCGGTCAGCGTCGGCAGCGCGGGGGCCTCGGTGGACGCGTTCGGATCGGCGTCGCCTGCGGCGCGGCGCGCGATGCCGAAGTCGAGCACCTTGATCACCCCGTCGTCCCGGACCATCACGTTCTCCGGCTTGATGTCCCGGTGGACGAGCCCCCGCCGGTGCGCCGCCGCGAGCGCGCGGGCGACGTCGGAGAGCCAGGCGACCCGCGTCGAGGCCGGCGCGTCGGCGCCGCTGATGGCGCTGCGCAGGGTGCGGCCCGGGACGAGCTCCATCACGATGAACGGCGTCCCATCGAGCTCGCCGACGTCGAAGATCGAGACGGCGTTCGGGTGATCGAGCGCTGCGGCGGCGCGCGCCTCGCGGAGCAGGCGCGCGCCGGCGTCCTCGTCCACGGCGCCGCCCGCGATCACCTTGACCGCGACGCGCCGCCCGAGCCGCGCGTCGTGCGCCCGGTAGACGCAGCCCATCCCCCCCTGCCCGATGGCGGCCTCGATCGTGTACCGCTCGAACGAATCGCCCGGCTTCAGCATTGCCGGCCGGGAGCCTAATGGATCCGCGTGGGCTTGGACAGGCGGCCCTTGGCCCGCGGACGGCGCGTGCGGAGGTCGATCCGTGGCCGCAGGACGCCCCGCTGGCCGTGGAGGGCCCGAGGGCGTGGCGTCAACTCCGCGGATCGCGGCGCCGCGGCTTGTGTAAGGTGGCGCCATGTCATCGCATCGAACGATGCTGCTCGGCGTCGCGGTCGGGGCAGCGGGCGGTCTCACGGCGAACGCTGTCGCGGCAGGGCACCCGGCGCTCACCTGGATCGTCGATCACATCACCTACCCGGTGGGCCAGATCTTCCTGCGCCTGCTGTTCATGCTCGTGCTCCCGATCCTGTTCTCGGCGCTCGTGATGGGCGTCTGCGAGCTCGATCTGAAGCACATCGGTCGGCTCGGCCTGCGGACGCTGGGCTACACGGCCGTCGTCTCGAGCATCGCGGTGCTGATCGGCCTCGTCCTGGTGAACCTGATCCGCCCGGGGGACGGCCTGCCCGAGGCGATCCGGAGCCTCGCGCGCGGCGGGGGGATCAAGGCGGCGACCGCGCCGGCCGACACCTCGCCGGTGGGGATGATCATCGCGATGGTGCCGGACAACATCTTCAAGGCGGCGGCCGGGGGCGACGTGCTCGCGGTGATCACGTTCTCGCTGCTCTTCGGCATCGCCCTGTCGCTCACCCAGACCGATGGGGCGGCGCGGCTCCGCGAGTGCATCCAGGGGCTGCTCGACGTCTCGATGCGGCTCATCGAGGGCGTGCTCCGCTTCGCGGCGATCGGCGTGGGCGCCCTGCTCTTCACGATCACGTCCCGCATGGGCATCGGCATCATGCAGCAGCTGGCGGCGTACGTGCTCACGGTGCTGCTCGGCCTCGGCCTGCACATGTTCGTGGTCTATTCGCTCTCGGTCCGTTTCCTTGGCGGAATGTCGCCTGTCGCGTTCTTTCGCGGGAGCCGGACGGCGATCGTGACGGCCTTCTCGACCGCCTCATCGAACGCGACGCTGCCGACCGCGCTGAAGGTGGCCGAGGAGGAGCTGAAGCTGCCGCCGTCCGTGGCGCGCTTCGTGCTGACCGCCGGCGCCGCGATGAACCAGAACGGGACGGCGCTGTTCGAGGGGGTGACCGTGCTCTTCCTGGCCCAGGTCTACGGCGTCTCGCTGAGCTTCGGGCAGCAGGCGACCGTGATGCTCATCTCGGTGCTCGGGGGGATCGGCACGGCGGGCATTCCGGCCGGCTCGCTGCCCGTCATCGCGATGATCCTTGGGATGCTCGGCATCCCGCCCGAGGGGCTCGGCCTGGTCCTCGGCGTGGATCGGTTCCTCGACATGTGCCGGACGGTGATCAACGTGGTGGGGGACCTGGCAGCGGCGGTGTTCGTATCGCGGGATCAGCACCCGAAGCCGCAGGAAGCAGCCGGCGCGTGACTGGACGGGGCGAGCGCCCACGCGCGACGCCTCGCAGCGGAGGCGTCGCGCCCCGCAGGTCTGGAGCGCCCGCTCTCGACCGTCGGGGCTGAGCCGCTCGCCGACGTTCCCTGGTTCAGGCCGCCATCTTCATGCCGGGCATCATCATGCCCATCATGTTCGGCATCATCATCGCGGGCAACATCATGCCCATCATGTTCGGCATCATGCCGCCCATCACGTTTGGCATCATGCCGCCCATCATCGGCATCATGCTCATCATGTTCGGCATCATGCTCATCATGTTCGGCATCATGCCGCCCATCACGTTTGGCATCATGCCGCCCATCATCGGCATCATGCTCATCATGTTCGGCATCATGCCGCCCATCATGCTTGGCATCATGCCGCCCATCATCGGCATCATGCCCATCATCGGCATCATGCCGCCCATCATCGGCATCATGCTCATCATGTTCGGCATCATGCCGCCCATCATCGGCATCATCGGCATCGGGCTCATGGGCATGTTCATATGGCTCTCCCCTGGGTCAGTCGTTGCGGGAAGTGGAGTAACTCCCTGACCGGATTGGAGCAATGTTGAAGACTTGGAGCGCCGTGTTTTCCTCCACGGGAGCGGACAGGGCTTCGGACGGAGCGGATGGACGGCCAAGCCGAGCAGAGGAACATCCACGATAACGGCAGCCGTCGCTGCCGCCCTGGCCGAAACAGGGCCCCGTGAGGCGGGCGCGCTCAGGATGGGAGTCTCGAGAACAGGCGCCGGAAGGCTGTTCCGTCGCGGTCGAGGTGTGCGCGGAAACGCGGAGCCGGTGGACGGTGCCGCCCTCCGTCACTCGAGCGTGAACGTCGCTCCCGTCACCGGATCGCGCAGCAAGATCGGCACGTCCTCGCCGTCGCTCTTCAAGCGCGCTCGCGCCTCCTCGATCGCCCCGTCCACGGCTGCCTCCGCCGCCCCCTGCGCGGCCTCCCCTGCCCCCTCGCCGCTCGCGCCGAACTGGGCCGCCCGCTGGTCCTCCTCGGCCCGCTGCGCCCGCTCGCGATTCGCCTCGGTATCGAGGGCGTCGCTCGTCTCCCCGACGGGCACCACCTTCACGAGGAAGTCACCCACCCGCAGGCTCATCGGATCCGGCTTCTTCGGGTCGCTCACGGCGTCTGTCCTCCCACGACGCATGAGCTTGCCGCAAATCCGCGCGATCCACCACCCCGACCGCCGCGCCGATCGCGAGGCGCACGCGCACGCCCCTCAGGAGAACGACCGGTGCTCCGGCCGGTAACGAGCGCTGGCTGTCGTCGTGGCGTAAGAAGAACGGTAGTCCGTCGCGAGCCAGACCAGGCCGACGGCCACGCCCGACACGAGATAGAAGCTCCTCGCCGCGGGCTCCTCATCGAAGCCGAACAGCCACGGCGCCGCGACGAGGAGCACGGCGACCGTGGCCTCGATCGCCCCGTGGACAGGGAACGGGATGAGCTTCGCGGCGCCCAGCGGGAACGCGGTGAGCAGCGTCATCCCGAGGTGTGCGGCGCCCAGGATGTAGCAGAGTGTCTCGGGGAGCCCGCCGAAGCCGAACAGCGAAGGGGCCAGCAGGAACAGGGCCGCAACCGCATAGTCCACAAACCCATGAGCTCGAGGCGACAGCATCTTCATGACCGACTCCTTGCAAAATCGATGTCCGGATTGAGTGCCTTCGTCGGTCCGGAAATTTGCAAGGGGTATGCCGCCAAGAGCCTCGCGGGAGAGGGCTTGTCCTCCCGGCGACCTCGGCGGCCATTCGATCAGCCGTCGGCCAGGAAAGGAAGATCAGCGGGCGTGCATCTGGCGATGCCGGGCGCTTCGACGGCCGAACCCGAGCCACATTTCCGCCCGGGGGAGCTCAGCCATGAGCGCTCTTCGTGTGGCAACTTGCCCCGCCGTGCGTCACTTCGCGGCGGAGATCAGGAGCTCTGGATCGACGCGTGTCTCGAAGAGATTCATGCGCCAGTCGAGGTGCGGTCCGTTCGTGCGGCCGGTCATCCCGACGGTCGCGATGACCTGCCCCTGCTTGACCTCGTCGTTCACCTTCACGGCGAAGCCGTGCAGATGGATGAACGTGGAGGTCAGTCCCTGCCCGTGATCGATGATCACGGTGTGACCGCTCAGCGGGAGGTCCTTCTCGACGAGCACGACCTTGCCGCAGGCAGGCGCGCGCACCGGCGTACCGACGGGCACCGCGATGTCCACGCCCCAGTGGATCCCGCCGTCCGTGCCGTTGAGCAGGCGCGGCTGGCCGTACCGCGAGGTGATGGGGCCCTTGGACGGCCAGATGAAGCCGTTCTTGTAGCAGTTCCTCTTCGTGTACTTGTTCCGGATCGCGTCGAGCTTCTTCTCGGCCTGCGTGAGCTTCACGCGCGTCGCCATGTCGAGCTTGACCATGTTCTCCGGCAGGTGGTCGACCTTGTCGACCTCGAACTTGCGAGGCTCCACGTCGAAGATCTTCTCGAGCACCTGCCCGTCGTCGAACGTGATGGTCAGCTTCTCCTGCGCTGGCGCGTTGCGCGAGAAGGCGATCAGGAACTCCCCTTCGTCGCTGACGGTCACGCGATGGCCGGGGAACGCCATGCGGCGCAGCTTGCCGTTCAGCTTGGCGCGCAGGAGCCCTCCCTGGACGGCGCGCCCTTCCACCGAGAGGCGGCTGTCGTCGGCCGCGGGCGGCCCGGCGTCGGCCGCCGCCGCGCTCGCCGCGGCGTCGGCGGTGTCGGCCGCCGCGGGAGCGGCGCTGGCGTCGGGGGCCTCGGCCGGCGCGCTGCTCGCGGAGACGACCGGGGCGGCGGAGGCAATCGGCGCCGGATCGGCGGAGGCCTGGGCGCCCGTGGTGGACGAACTCGAAGAAGGAGCTCCGCGATCGCAGGCAGCGATCGTGAGCAGGCTTACAACGATGACGGGGACGCGCATGTCAGCGATCGTGCCAGAGTTTCCGCACATCGACGAGATAATGTCGAAGCGCGTCATTCAGGCATGGTCCGGTCGCAAACGACCTGCGCGCCTCGCAGACGACTTGCGCGCCTCGCAGACGACCTGCGCGCCTCGCAGACGACCTGCGCGCCTCGACGCGGCGCCCTCTCCCTCGTTGGCCCGCGACGAGCGCCAACGAGCACCGGGCTCGTGACGCCGCGCGCATCAGGCGATGCGCGGCGTGATGGATCGAGCGCGGCGGGCAGCGCGGTGAGGATCAGTTATCGACGCGAGGGGTGTCGTGCCGCGGCAGCGGCCGCGCCGGGGGCTGCGCCTGCGCGGGGGGCTGCGCCTGCGGCCGGGCGTGCCCCTGGGGGTGTGGGCGGCCCTGTCCCTGCGGCCGGCCCTGTCCCTGCGGCCGAGCTTGCCCCTGGGGGTGCGGCCGGCCCTGTCCCTGCGGTCGGCCCTGTCCCTGCGGCCGAGTTTGCCCCTGGGGGTGTGGACGGCCCTGTCCCTGCGGCCGGCCCTGTCCCTGCGGCCGAGCGTGCCCCTGCGCCTGCTGTGCGGGCCTGGGATCGATCTGGAAGACGGGAACCCCGGGGTCGGCGAGGAGGGGGAGGCGCTTCTGGATGAGGCGCTCGATGTCGGCGAGATAAGCGCGCTCCTCGCTGTCGCAGAACGAGAGCGCCACCCCGGACGCCCCGGCGCGCGCCGTGCGGCCGATGCGGTGCACGTAGCTCTCCGGGATGTTCGGGAGGTCGTAGTTGATCACGTGCGAGATGTCGTCGATGTCGATGCCGCGCGCCGCGATGTCGGTCGCGACGAGCACGCTCGTCGTCCCCTGCTTGAAGCTCGCGAGCGCCCGCTCGCGCGCGCCCTGGGACTTGTTCCCGTGGATGGCGACCGCCTCGATGCGCGCACGGCTGAGCTGCTGGACCACGCGGTTGGCGCCGTGCTTCGTGCGGGTGAACACGATCGCCCGGCGGAGCGCGGGATCCTTGAGCACGTGCTCCAGCATCGCGCGCTTGTCCGAGCGCTCGACGAAGACCACCCGCTGGTCGATGTTCTCGGCCGTCGTGGCGATCCGCGCGACCTCGACGCGCACCGGGCTGCGCAGGATGCTGTTCGCGAGCTTCAGGATGTCCGGCGGCATCGTCGCCGAGAACAGGAGCGTCTGCCGGCGCTCGGGCAGCATCGCGAGCACGCGCCGGATGTCGTGGATGAACCCCATGTCCAGCATCCGATCGGCCTCGTCGAGGACGAGCGTGTCGAGCCGACCGAACGGGGCGATGCCCTGCGAGCAGAGATCGAGCAGCCGGCCCGGCGTCGCCACGAGCACGTCGACGCCGCGGCGCAGCGCCTCCATCTGGGGGCGCTGCCCTACCCCGCCGAAGACGACCGCGGTCCGCAGGCCGAGGTTCTTGCCATACGTTGTGAAGCTCTCGGCGACCTGCGCCGCGAGCTCGCGCGTGGGGGTGAGCACGAGCACGCGGAGCCCGCCCTGCCTCGGCCCGCCGCTCTGCGCGAGGCGCTGCAGGATCGGCAGCGCGAACGCCGCGGTCTTGCCCGTCCCGGTCTGCGCGCAACCGAGGAGGTCGTTGCCCTCCAGGATGGGCGGGATGGCCTGCTGCTGGATGGGCGTCGGGGCGCTGTACCCCTCGGCCTCGATGGCGCGGAGAAGCGGTTCGATGAGCTTGAGATCGGCAAATTGCATGGACATCGGGCTGGAATCGGGCTGGAGCACAGCCCCTCCTGAGCAAGGGCGGAAAGTACGCCGCGGCACCGCGCCCTCCCTGTGGAGAGGGTTCGATCACGGAGAGCTGCCGCCTCGCGCCCCCTTGAGCGGAGGCTGCGAGGACCAATGACAGCGACCGAGCACCGCGACCCGTGCCAGGTCAGTCCGAGGCGGCGACTCTAGTACGGCGTGGTGAGGAAGTCGAGCCGCGTCGCTCCGCTCGCGGTGCGCGGAGCGACCTCCGCGCGCGCGGCGCACCATGCTAGACCGTCGCCCGAGCCGAGGGCCCGCTTCTCGTGCGCTCGCGCTCGCAGGTCGCAGGTCGCCCCGCGTCGCCCGCGACCTCCAGCGTCTTCCCGCCCCTTCGAAGCAGTCCAGCGCGCCATGGCCGAAACCGCCGAAGCCTCGAAAACACCGGCCCAGGTCGGGCACTCCGCTCCGGAGCGCCCCGTCCTTCGGTCGCCCCGATCCCGGCTTCGGCGCTGGGTTCTCGGTGCCGTCGCCGTCCCGGTGCTCTCGGGGGCCGGGTTGTGGATCGCGGTGCACCGCATTCCATGGATGGGCCCGCTCGTCGCGAACGGACTGCGTTCGGTGATCGGGGCCGAGAACGTGACGGCGATCGAGGAGACCGCCTACGCCCTGGAGGATCGCGTCCACCAGCTATGGCGCAAGGACGAGCCGCCGAAGACGTACTGGGAGGTGCCCGAGCAGCCGGGCCCTGCCGCGACCGCCTCGCCGCCGTCGGCCGCAACGCCGAGCCCGGCCGCGGGGGGCGCCGGCGCGGCGGCGTTCCGGCCGACGGACGTCGGCCCCTCGCACGCGGCCTGGTCGGCTCCCGGCGACGGGCGGTGGGTGCCCATCGCGGATCACGCCCATCCGAGCGACGCGCCGCGCCTCCACAAGACGCTGCTCCACCCGGATCCGAACCGCTCCTGGGCGGAGCTGTTCATCGTGGCGGTGGATCTCGCGCGGGTCGATGTGCACCTCATGGCCGGCTCCCGCGAGCCGGCGGCGACGACCGAGGAAGGCAAGCCCTACGAGCGGCTCGCGAAGATCCCGGAGGCGGACCACGAGCGGCTGCTCGCGGCGTTCAACGGTGGCTTCATGACCGAGCACGGCCAGTGGGGGATGCGGGTCGACGGCGTGACGCTGGTGCGCCCCCGGGACCAGGGCTGCACGCTCGCGCGGCACCGCGACGGGCGGCTGCAGATCGCGCCATGGACCAGGCTTTCGGCGGGAGAGAGCGACATGCAGTGGTGGCGGCAGACGCCGAGCTGCATGGTCGACGAGGGCGAGCTGCACCCGCTGCTCCGCGCGCCGCAGGTCCGCAACTGGGGCGCCACGCTGGACGGCAACACGGTGATCCGCCGCTCCGCGGTGGGGCTCGACCGCGACGGCAAGGTCCTCTACGTCGGGATCAGCAACCACACGACGGCGCCCGCCATTGCGCTCGGGATGCAGCACGCCGGCGCCTCGGCGGTGGCGCAGCTCGACGTGAACTGGTCGTACCCGAAGTTCCTCCTCTACGAGCCGGGTGAGGGCGGCGCCCTCGCCCCGGTCGCGCTGGCGAGCGGCTTCGAGTTCTCGGAAGACGAGTACATCCGCAAGCGCTCCCTGCGCGATTTCTTCTACCTGACCCGCAAGACCCCGGCGCCCTCGACCACGACCCCGTGATGCCTCGCGGCGGCCGGCGGTCCCCTCCGGACCGGGGCTCGCGCCCGCGCGTGCAGGCTCGGATCGAGCATTTTTGTGCCACACGGGCGAGCCCGTCGAGGCGCATTGCATCGAGCGGGCATCATTTGCCACAGGACAACGACTCTCACGGATCGCGACGCATTGCGATCAGGCCACCTCAATTTCCAACCATATTTCATCGAGGCCGCTGGTATCCGCGATTGACAGCGCGAGGGAGCTCGATAGGTAAACGGCACCTCACGGCGGAACACCATGCGTTTCTATGCAGACCTCCATGTGCACTCGAAGTACTCCCGCGCGACGAGCGGCGATTGCGATCTCGCGCATCTGAGCTACTGGGCTCAGCGCAAGGGCATCGCGGTGCTGGGCACGGGGGACTTCACCCATCCAGCGTGGATGGCCGAGCTCCGCGAGCACCTCGTGCCGGCCGAGCCCGGGCTCTTCCGCCTGCGGGACGATCTCGGCCGCGCGGTCTCGGAGCGGCTGCCCGGGGCCTGCCGCGGAGCGACGCGCTTCGTCCTCTCGGTGGAGATCTCGACGATCTACAAGAAGGGAGATCGGACGCGGAAGATCCATCACCTCCTCTACGCGCCCAGCTTCGACGCGGCGGAGCGCATCGTCCGCGCGCTCGCCAAGATCGGCAACCTGACCTCCGACGGGCGGCCCATCCTCGGGCTCGATTCGCGCCACCTGCTCGAGATCGTGCTGGAGGCCGGCGAGGGCTCCTACCTCGTGCCAGCGCACATCTGGACTCCCTGGTTCTCGGTGCTGGGCTCCAAGGCGGGCTTCGACGCGGTCGAGGAGTGTTATGGCGATCTCGCGCCGCACGTCTTCGCGCTCGAGACCGGGCTCTCGTCCGATCCCGCGATGAACTGGCGGATCTCCGGGCTCGATCGGTACCGGCTCGTCTCGAGCTCGGACGCGCACTCGCCCGCGAAGCTCGGGCGCGAGGCCACGGCCTTCGACGCCCCGCTCGACTACTTCGCGATCCGGCGCGCCCTGGAGACCGGTGAGGGCTTCGGGGGCACGGTGGAGTTCTTCCCGGAAGAGGGCAAGTACCACCTCGACGGCCACCGCAAGTGCAATGTCGTGCTCTCGCCGGCGGAGACGCGGGCGCTCGCCCTCGCCTGCCCCGTGTGCGGGCACCCGGTCACGGTGGGCGTGCTGCACCGGGTCGAGGAGCTCGCCGATCGCGACGAAGGCGTGCGCCCCGAGGGCGCGAGCGAGTTCCGCAACTTGGTGCCGCTGCCCGAGGTGCTGGCCGAGCTCCACGGCGTGGGCGCCTCCAGCAAGGTGGTGCAGCGGAGCTACGACGGGGTGCTGTCGCGTGTCGGCCCCGAGCTGTTCCTCCTCGGCGACGCCCCGCTCGACGAGATCGAGCGCGCCGGGACGCCCCTGCTCGCCGAGGCGATCGCGCGGATGCGCGAAGGGCGCGTGATCCGCGACGCAGGCTACGACGGCGAGTACGGCGCGATCCGGGTCTTCCAGCCGGAGGAGCTCGCGCAGCGCCGCGGGGGCGGGCTCCTCTTCCAGCCGGATGCCGCGGCGCCGCGGCCGCCTCCCGCGGGGGCGCGCGCTCCCGCGGCGCCATGCCCCCCTCCGCGACGCGGCCGGGCCGACGCGGCGCCTCGCCCCGCGCCGGCCGGCGAGGTGTCCCGCGGCGCGCCGCCCGCGCCGGGGGGCGCAGCGCCGCTCGACGCGCTCGACCCGGAGCAGCGGGCCGCGGCGGAGATCACGGACGGCGCGCTGCTCCTCCTCGCGGGGCCAGGCACAGGCAAGACCCGCACGCTCACGCACCGGATCGCGCACCTCGTCCTCGATCTCGGGGTGCCGCCGGAGCAGTGCCTCGCGATCACCTTCACCCGCCGCGCCGCCGACGAGCTGCGGGAGCGGCTCGGCGCGCTGCTCGGCGAGGCCGGCGGCCGCGTGCCCGCCATGACCTTCCACGCGCTCGGCCTCTCCCTGCTCCGCGAGCACGCCCAGGGCGCGGGGGCCGCGCCGCCCGCGATCGCCGGCGAGCGCGAGCGGACGGCGCTGCTCGCCGCGGCGCTCGGCGTCCCGGAGCGGCGGGCGGCCAGGTTGCTCGCCGACATCGCCGCGCTGAAGCGGCGCTGCCCGCGCCACGCCGACGCGCACGGGTCGCCGGCCGCGGGCGGCGAGATCGACCGCCACGTCGACCGCGCGTGGAAGGTGTACGAGGACGAGCTCGCCGCGCGCGGGCTCCTCGACCTCGACGACCTGATCGGGCACGCCGTCCTGCTCCTGGAGGAGCAGAGCGGAGCGCTCGCCGCGGCGCGCGAGCGGGCCCGGTACCTCTCCATCGACGAGTACCAGGACATCGACGAGCGCCAGTACCGGCTGGTGCGCGCGCTCGTCGCTCCCGGCGGGAACGTCTGCGCCATCGGCGATCCCGATCAGGCGATCTACGGATTCCGCGGCGCGGACGTGGGCTTCTTCTTCCGTTTCCAGCAAGATTTCCCGGCGGCGCGCGTGGTGCGCTTGAAGCGGAACTACCGCTCGTCGCGCCCCATCGTCGAGGCGGCGCTCCAGGTGATCGCGCCCTCACCGACGCTCGGCGCGCGGGAGCTCCTGCCGAGCGCGGGCGGCGTGGAGCTCGTGGCGGTCCACGAGTCGCCGACGGAAGCCGCCGAAGCCGAGCGCGTGGTCCATACGATCGAGCGGATGCTCGGCGGGTCCACGTTCTTCTCGATGGATAGCGGGCGGGTAAGCGATCCTGCCGGGAGCGGCGACTATTCCTTCTCGGATTTCGCGGTGCTCTACCGGACCGAGGCGCAGTCCGAGCGGCTCCGGGAGGCGTTCGCCCGCTCGGGGATGCCGTTCCAGCGGCGCTCGGATCGCCGCCTCGCCGAGCGCGCGGGCTCGGAGGCGCTCGCGCGGGCGCTCGCCGGCACACCGCCGGGGCCGCTCGCGGCGCGCCTCAAGGCGGCCGCGGCGCGCCTCCGCGAGGAGGTGGCGCAGCCCGGGCTCGCCGGCGCTCCGCCCGCCGCGGGCGCGGCCGAGGAGGGCGCGGCGAGCGCGGCGTGTCTGTGCGAGGCCGACGTGGACGCGGCGCTGGAGCTGCTCCTCGCGCTCGCGGAGCGCTGCGGCGGCGACGTCGATCGCTTCTCGATCGAGCTCGCTGTGTGCTCCGAGATCGACGCGTGGGATCCGCGGGCCGACCGCATCTCGCTGCTGACGCTGCACGCGGCCAAGGGGCTCGAGTTCCGGGTGGTCTTCCTCGTGGGGTGTGAGGACGGCCTGCTCCCGCTCCGGTTCCCCGGCAGGGAAGAGACGGACGTCGCCGAGGAGCGCCGGCTCTTTTATGTGGGCATGACGCGGGCGCGAGAGCGGTTGTTCCTGACCCGCGCCATGCAGCGCGCGCGGCACGGCAAGGTGGTTGAGACCGAGGTGTCGCCGTTCGTTCGCGAGGTGGAAGAGCGCCTGCTCCTTCGGACCGGCCCGTCGCCCGAGGCGCAGAGGGGCTCACGCGCCGGGGCCGATCGTCAGATGAAGCTCTTTTAGAGCGGGGCGCATCTTCGTGCGCTACGGGCTCATCCGCGTCGTTTGGCTCGCTGCGGCGTACTTTCGTACGCCTCACTCGCCTGCCTAGCGGCTGAGCCCGTATCCCACGAAGCTGCACCCCGCTCTAGCGGGCTGCGCCGCCGAGCCGCTTCTGGGCCGCGCACGCCGCCTTGTCCTGCGTCCGCACGCACTGATCTGCGTAGAAGGTCCGGGCCCGCTCCTTGTCCTTGCGCTCCAGGAGCGGCCCGAACGCGTCGCACGCCTTCTTCTCGCCCCACTGCGTGCAGGCCTTCTCGTAGAGCGAGTAGGCCCGCTCCGGATCGGCGGTCACGCCCTCGCCTCGCTGCCAGATCTCGGCGGCCCGCACGCAGCCGCCGGTGCCGCACACCTTCTCGTAGAGCGCCGCGGCGCGCGACATGTCCTTCGGAATGCCGTTCCCCTTCTCGTACATCCCGGCGAGGCTCAAGCACGCATCGGCCCCGAACCCCTTCTCCGGACAGCCCCTCTCGAAGAACGAATACGCCTTCGCGACGTCCTTCGGAACGCCGTCGCCCTGCGCGTAGACGGAGCCGGCGGCGTTGCAGGCGCGCATGTCCCCCAGGCTGCAACCGTGGCTGTACGCCGCGATCGCCTTCACCCCGTCCTTCGGCGCCCCCTGCCCCTTGCGCAGGATGTCCCCGAGATCGACGCAGTCCTCGGACTGGCCGCCCTGGCACGCGCGCTGGAGCACGCCCACGGCGACCCCCACGTCCTTCGCCGCGAGCTTCCCCTCGACCAGCATCTTGCCCAGCGCGCTGCAGCTCGGCCCGTGCCCGAGATCGCAGCCGCGCCGGAGGAACGCGACCGCGCGCGTCGGGTCCTTCGGGAGGACCGCCTGCGGGCCCTCGCTGAGGTACCACTCGGCCACGCTGAAGCACGCCCAGCCGTCGCCCATCTCGCACGCCTTGTCGGCGAACTCGCGCACCTTGGCCCGCCCCGCGGCGTCCGGGGCGACCTTGGCGCTCTTCATGTCGCGCAGGAGCTGCTTCGCCCTCGCGTAGCAGGCCTGCGTGACGCCGGCGCCGCACGCCTTCTCGAACAGCTCCGCCGCCCTCCCGTCATCGCGCGGAAAATCCTTGCCGCCCAGGTACTGAATCCCGAGGTGATAGCAACTGCCGACATCGCCCTTCCCGCACTCCGCCGCGCAGGATCGGGCGTCGGCGGGCTCGCACAGGTGCGCGGGCGCGAGCGCGGGCGGGGAGCACTTCGCCCCGTTCGGCACCGTCCCGAGCGGGCACAGGCTCGACAGCTTCGGGAACTCGTCTTCCGCCTGCTTCACCGGGGCCTCGGCCGCCGCCGCCTTCTTCGCGAGCAGCGGGACGAGCTCGAGGCGCAGCGGCGCATGGCAGCGCTCCGTCGGCGCCTGCGCGTCGGGCTTCGCGGCCCGGCAGGCGTCGAGCTCCCCTTCCTTGCTCGTCGTGCCGCCCTGGCTCGCCGTCGCGGCCGCCCCGACCGCCCCGAAGACCTGATCCACCGTCCTCGCCGCCCCCCGGCTGCCTGGCGCCATCGCGAAGGCCCCGAGGAGCGCGGCGCGCACGAAGTGCGTCGCGCCCTCGCAGCTGCCCGAGAGATCCTGCGCGGAGGAGGAGGCCACCGTGGTCGCCATCTTCCCCGTCGGCACGAGCGCCACGTCGATCGCGGCCGAGCCGCCGCCCTCGATCGCGGTGCTCAGCGCCGGGGCCCCGAAGGGGACGTTCGCCTGCATCTCCGCAGGGTTTGTTAATTGTATTACTTTTTCTGCCCGGGTCACGCCAGCGAAGGAGTAGCTCCCTGGGAGCTTGCACTGCGTGAGGAGCTTCAGCGTCGTGCAGTCGTAGGAGACGACGGCGACGCCGTCTTTCATCGCGAGCCCGAGATCGGAGCGGCGTGTCGTGAGCCAGTCGACGATGAGCGGCTCCGCGTGGCCGATGGCCGGACACCCGCCGCCGGTCGTGCTGGCTGTGCTCTCCGGCGAGGCAGTGGGCCGGGGAGGATGCACGACCACCTCGGGTTCCAGGCCCGGTCCACAGGCCATCGCTCCGAGCGAGAGCCCAACCACGCACAAATCGAACGCGCGCTTCATCGGGCCGACAGAACCATGAGCCATGGGGTCTGGTCAATACGGCGAGCGCGACCGCACGCGGCATACGACCGGCCGCGCGGACCCGGGCTATGCTCGGCGCGCCCCGCGCCCGGAGCCACCATGAGCACGCCCAGGTCCCAGGAGAAACTGCAAGAGAGCCTGAGCCTGGTGACTACCCTGCTCGAAAAGCAACGCGTCATCGAGACGCTGACCCACAAGCAGGAGAGCAAGAACAAAGAGCTCGTCGAGGCGCTGGTCCATCGGCAAAATCTCGCCCTGCTGCAGAGGAAGCTCAGGGATCTGCACCCTGCGGACCTCGCCCACATCATCGAGGTGCTCCCGCAGGCGGATCGCCTTGTGGTGTGGGCTGAGCTCGAGCCCTACCGCGCCGCACAGGTGCTGCTCCTCGTCTGAGCCTGCCCGCGCTACGATCCCGGCATGGACGCCGCCCCCGCCCCGCAACGGCCGCTCGTCGCGATCCGGTATTGCCCCAAGTGCCGCTGGCTCACGCGCGCGGCCTGGCTCGCTCAGGAGCTGCTGATCACCTTCCCCGACGAGATCGACGTGCTCCTGTCGCCGGGCGAGAGCGGCACCTTCGACATCACGCTCGACGGCGCGCCGCTCTTCTCGCGCGCCGTCGAAGGGCGCTTCCCCGAGCCCAAGGAGCTCAAGCAGGCGATCCGCGACCGCGTCGCCCCGGAGCGCCCTCTCGGCCACTCCGATCGATGAGACGCGCCTGGCGCGCTAGATGTCGAAGTCGAGGATGCTGTCCAGATCGGAGCCGCCGACGGCGGGCGTGCCATGGGGCGGCGACGCGACGCGCAGCCTCGGGGCCTCGAGCGCGACGCGCTGGCCGCCGGCGACGCTCTTCGTGAGGAACACCGAGCCGCCCACCACGCTCCCCTGCCCCAGCACCGTCTTGCCGCCGAGGACCGTGGCGTTCGCGTAGATGGTGACGTTGTCCTCCACGGTGGGGTGGCGCTTCAGGCCGCGCGCGCCCCGCGAGTGCTGCGGCAGGGACAGGGCGCCGAGCGTCACGCCCTGGTAGAGCTTGACGTGCTCGCCGATGTCGGTCGTCTCGCCGATCACGACGCCGGTGGCATGATCGATGAAGAAGCTGTCACCGATGTTGGCGCCTGGGTGGATGTCGGCGCCCGTCCTCGTGTGCGCCCACTCGCTCATGATCCGGGGCATGAGCGGCACGCCGAGGAGGTACAGCTCGTGCGCGACCCGGTGCACCGTCACGGCGAGGAGGCCTGGATAGGCCAGGATGATCTCGTCCATCGAGGCCGCCGCCGGATCGCCGTCGTAGGCCGCCTGCACGTCGAGCAGGAGGCGCCGCCGGACCTCCGGCAGCCGGGCGATGAACAGCCGCGCCACGTCGCGCCCCCGCTGCCGGCACCTCGGGACGTCGAGGCGGCCCGCGTCGACGGTCTCGTCCTGGAAGCACAGACAGCGCTCGATCTGTCGCTCCAGCTTGTCGCGCAGCGTCGAGACCAGGGTGCCCACGTGGTAGAGCAGATCCTCGTCCGACAGGTCCTGCCGCCCGTGATAGCCCGGGTAGAAGATCTGGAGCAGGAGATCGATGATCTCGGTGATCTCCTGGCGCGACGGGGTGAAGCGCTTGTTGATGTGATGCCCGCGCGCATCCGCCCGGTAGCTCGCGATCAGCGCGTCGACGATGCCGTGCAGGTCGGCCGGCGCCTCGGAGGGAGCAGCATCACACTTCTTGCTCACGTCGACCTCACGAGGCCTTCATGGCCTCGACCTCGGAGAACATTCCTTCGAAGAGGGGCCCTGAGAGGTACCGCTCGCCGGCGTCCGGGAGGATGACCACGATGGTCTTCCCTTCCCACTTGGCATCCTTCGCGAGCCGGCTCGCCGCGACCATGGCCGCGCCGCAGGAGACGCCGCAGAGGATGCCCTCCTCGGACGCGAGGCGCCGCGCCATGGCGATGGACTCGTCGTTCGAGACCGCCTCGACCTGGTCCACGAAGGAGAGGTCGAGGTTCTTCGGGACGAAGCCGGCGCCGATGCCCTGGATCTTGTGCGGGGACGGGGTGAGCGGCTGGCCGGCGAGCGTCTGCGAGATGACCGGCGAGTGGACCGGCTCCACCGCGACGGAGTGGAGGGCGCGGCCGCGGCCGCGCTCGAAGTAGCGGCTGACGCCGGTGATCGTGCCGCCGGTGCCCACGCCCGAGACGAGGACGTCGGCGTTGCCGCCGGTATCCTCCCAGATCTCGGGGCCGGTGGTGGTCTCGTGGATCGCGGGGTTCGCCGGGTTCTCGAACTGCCGCATCAGCACGTACCGGCCGGGGTCGGAGGCGGCCAGCTCCTCGGCCTTGGCGATGGCGCCGTTCATCCCCTTGGGGCCCGGCGTCAGGAGCAGCTTGGCCCCGAGGGCGATGAGCACCTTGCGCCGCTCCATGCTCATCGTCTCAGGCATGCTGAGCACGCACTCGATCCCCCTCGAGGCGGCGGCGAAGGCCAGCGCGATGCCGGTGTTGCCGCTGGTCGCCTCGACGATCGCCTTGCCAGGGCCGAGCACGCCCCGCTGCTCGGCGTCCCAGACCATGGCCGCGCCGATGCGGCACTTGACCGAGTACGCCGGGTTGCGCCCCTCGATCTTCGCCAGCACCGTCGCGCGCGCGCCGTCGATCACGCGGCGGATGCGCACGAGCGGCGTGCGGCCGATGCTCTGGGTGTTGTCGTCGTAGACGCGGGGGTAGCTGGTCATGGGGGGCCCGTGCGGGTGAGTGGGGAGGAAAGAGGAGATCCAGAGGCGCCCCGCGCTGTCAAGGTCCACGTGCGCCGCGCCCCTGGCGCGCCGTATTTCCAGAGCGCGGCGCGGCGTCGTCCGTCGCTGACGTCAGGCGACGCCTGTCGCGCCAGCTCGCCCGGCGGGCGCGTGCAGCGCTCAGCGCGCCCCCTCGTCGGTGAACCGTTGGACGTGCAACGGTCGACCCGCAGGGGCCGGCGAGACACCCCGGCGCATGGAGGTCAGTCGGGCCAATCCATGAGAGATTTTGCCGGAGCGCGTCATTTTTTGATCTGCTGGCGCTTGAACATTCACGTCGTACCACGCCGTGCCACGTCGGAGCACCGGCGGCTCAGCGGTGCTCACGAATCCCGGGGCTACGTGCGCAGGCAAGGTGCTTCCCTGGGCAATCGATGAACCACCATGGGACTACGTCGGACCAGGTCCACTTCCTTGGCGCATGCGCATGCGAACCTATCATGTAGAATTTTAGCTCTTGCCATGAGTGGCATAGGCCTCGCATCATCGCTGACATGTTCCCCGGTGAGCCCCCTTGCGCGGAGGTCCAACTGCCCCATGACGAGGATGAGCCCACTTTAATTTTCCGTCGTCCGCCGGCGTCGATTGGGGGCATGGCGATGCCGTTCGAATCGCCGGCTCCGGTCATGGCATCTCCGACGCGGCGTTCCACGTCGCGCTTGATCGCCTTGAGCGCGGCTGCCGGCCTTGGCTTCGCGGCGGTGGTTGGCGGGCTCGTCTCGATGCAGCTCGGCGCGGCGGGCTTCGATCTCCGCGCGGGCTCGGCGCTCCAGCCTGCCGCGGCCGCCGCGGCCATCCTGCGGTCCACGGGGGTGGCGGCGCGGGTCGAGGCGAAGGCCGAAGCGGCCGCGCCGCTCCAGGTGACGCCAGCGACGGCGGCGCCGGCCCTCCCTGCCGCGGATCGCGCCGACGCGACGCTCGATCGAACGGCGGTGATCCCCATCCCTGACGGGATCATCACCATCCCCGCGTCGTTCGCCTCGGCCGATGGCGCGTACGATCTGGTGATCCACTTCCACGGGGTCAACGACGTCGTGCAGGCGGGCTTCGATCGCGCCCGGCTCAACGCGGTTGTGATGATCATCAATCTGGGCATCAGCTCTGGCGCGTACGAGACCCAGTTCTCGATCCGCTCCTATCTACCGGCGTTGATGGCGAAGGCGCAGGCGGCGCTCGAGGCCCGCGGGCTGCGCGGCGCCCGGCTCCGGCGCGTCGCGCTCTCGGCGTTCAGCGCCGGGTACGGCGCGGTTCGCGGGCTCCTGAACCAGCCGGGGTTCACCGACAAGGTGGACGCCGTGCTCCTCCTGGACGGCATCCATACCGGCTACATGCCGCTCGACCACAGCCTGGACATGGAGCGCCTCAAGCCGTTCAGCCGCTTCGCCGAGCTGGCGGCCGCCGGCAAGAAGATGATGTCGATCACCCATTCGGAGATCACCCCGAACGGCGATTACGCCGGCACCCACGAGAGCACGGACGCGCTCCTCAAGCTCACGGGCGCGCAGCGCTCCCCGGGCGCGGGCGCGGACGAGCAGGCGATCTACGACCTGACCGGAGAGGCGAGCGAGGCGAAGCTCCGGTTCGCCCCCCTGTCCGAGGCGCACAGGGGCGCGTTTCATGTCCGCGGCTATCCGGGCACCCAGAAGCCAGATCACGTGAGGCACCTCACCCGCATGGCGGAGACCGCGCTGCCTGATCTGGTGCGCTACTGGAGCGAGCCGCCCGCGCAATGATGGCGCGCGCGTCGGGGGCGCGCGAGCCATCGGTACGGAAAAGCGTATTACGGAGACCGAGGCGTCTTCATTTGAGAATTCGCCGCGAGGCGGCCTTGGGTGGATAGAGCGCGAGTGCCGGTGAGAAAGCCGGTCAGCGGCTCCCGCTGATCCGCGATGGGTCCTGGCTCCTGCGATCGTCCTCTGCCACCGCGTTGAGCCGCTCGGGCACCGCGTGCTGTGGATCGCAGCGAACGAGCTCCCCTGCGTGACGAGCTGATACCTTTCCTGGTCGCCCGTTCCGGGCGGGCCCTGGACGAGCTCGGCCGGTGGGTGGCTGGACGCCGGGCCCTCGAGTGGCGTGCGTGGCAGATCGCCGCATTCTGGGGCGCGCATGTCGAGCTCAGCCGGCCGCGCCACGGCCTGGGAACGGGAAACCACCGGAAGGCGACGATGCCATTGCGGTATCGGAATTGCTTTTTCCACCAAAAGAGACGGTGGCACGATGATGGCCGGACAAAGACAGGCACAAGGCGCGGCGCGGCGGACTCGAGCGGTGCGACCAGCAACCCTGACCGCCCGTCGCAAACGCGGGGAAACGGCGGCTGACCTGGACAGCCAGCGCTCGTCCGCGGCGACGGGAGAGGCCGACTCCACCGCAGCGATCCCGCGCCCGACGCTGACCTACGCGGATGCGCTCGAGGGCGCCCGGAAAGGGCCGTTCCCGGGCGAGATCGAGCCCCAGCTCGCGACGCTCGTCACCGGGCCACCCCCGGGCGAGGGGTGGCTCTACGAGGTCAAGCTCGATGGGTATCGCATGCTCGCGAAGCTCCGCGGGGGCCGCGTGACGCTCCAGACCCGCCGCGGCCAGGACTGGACCGAGCGGTTCGCGGCCGTGCGCGACGACCTCGCCCGGCTGCCTGCGCGGGAGGCCGTGCTGGACGGCGAGATCGTCGTCGTGAGGCCGGACGGCGTGACCGACTTCCAGGCCCTCCAGAACGCGCTCAGCGACGGGAATGGCAGGCGCGAGGGGCGCCTGATGTACTTCGTCTTCGACCTGCTCTACCTCGACGGCCGCGATCTCCGCGGGTGCACACAGGTCACCCGCAAGCGGGCGCTCGAGGCGCTGCTCGCGGAAGCGCCCGAGGAAGGGCACCTGCGCTACACGGAGCACGTCGCGGAGGACGGCTCCGCCGTCGTCCAGCACGCGTGCGAGCTCGGGATCGAGGGCGTCATCGCGAAGCGCCCGGAGGCTCCCTACCGGAGCGGGCGCGGCGACAGCTGGCTCAAGGTGAAGTGCGGCCGGCGCCAGGAGTTCGTGATCGTCGGCTTCACCGAGCCGTCCGGCGCCCGGAAAGGGCTGGGGGCGATCCTCGTCGGCGTGAACAGGTCAGGCAAGCTCGCCTACGCCGGCAAGGTGGGCACGGGCTTCACGGGCAAGACGCTGACGACCCTGCGCAGCCGCCTCGACGCGATCGTACGCGCCACGCCAGCCTGTTCAGGGGCGCCGCGCATGCGGGGGGCGCGCTGGGTCGAGCCCAGGCTCGTCGCGGAGGTCCGCTTTTCCGAGTGGACGCGCGACGGACGGCTGCGACACCCCTCCTTCGAAGGGCTCCGCGAGGACCGCACCCCGGAGTCGGTCACCGTCGAGCGCGAACAGCCGCCGCCGCAATCGCCGCCCGGCGAGGCAGCGGGCGCGGCGCCGAGCAGAGCGGCCGGCGCCCCGCCGAGGAGGACCGCGAGCACGGCGGGGGGCAAGTCCCCGCGCGGGGGCCGGAGCAGAGGCGCCGCGGAGCGGGTCGAAGTCGCCGGGGTGCCGCTGACGAACCCCGACAAGGTGCTCTATCCCGCGCAGGGGATCACGAAGCTCGCGCTGGCCCGGTATTACGAGCAGATCGCCGAGCACATGCTGACCCACGCCGAGAAGCGGCTGCTCACGCTGGTCCGCTGCCCCGCAGGCCAGGGCAAGCCATGCTTCTTTCAAAGGCACGAGGCCGAGGGGCTGTCCCAGGCGATCCAGCGGATGGCCGTCGAGGAGGACGACGGCGAGCGCACCTATCTCTATATCGAGACCACCGAAGGGCTCGTGTCGCTCGTCCAGATGGGGGCGCTCGAGGTGCACCTCTGGGGGAGCCGCGTGGACCGGATCGAGCAGCCCGACAGGATGGTGTTCGACCTCGATCCAGCGCCGGATCTCCCGTGGGAGCGCGTGGCGGACGCGGCGAGGACGGCGCGGCGCCTCCTTTCGTCGCTCGGGCTGCGGAGCTTCGTCAAGACGACCGGCGGCAAGGGCTTGCACGTCGTGGTCCCGATAGCGCCACGCAGGGGCTGGGACGAGGTGAAGGCGTTCACGAAGGCCGTGGCCGACGCGCTCGTGCGCTCCGACCCGGCGCGGTACACCGCGACGATGTCGAAGGCGAAGCGCGCCGGCAAGGTCTTCGTCGACTACCTGCGGAACGGGCGCGGCGCCACCGCTGTGGCGCCCTACTCGACGCGAGCGCGTCCCGGCGCGGCCGTCGCGACGCCGCTCTCGTGGGACGAGCTCGACGCGCCGCTCGATCCCGCCTCGTTCACCATCGACACCGTGCCGCAGCGGCTCGCCGCGATCCGGGACCCATGGGCAGAGCTCACGAGCGTGCGCCAGTCGATCACCAGCGCGATGCTGAAACAGGTCGAGCTTTGACCGTATTCCCGACGCCCCCGACAAACCCGGGAGCCGGTGAGCTCACCGAAGAAGAACGACACCAGCGACACCGGGAATGGTTCTCACTGACGTTCCGTTCAGCATGGTCGTAATGACGCAGAAGAGCGGGGTGCGCTTGGTTGACGGGGCTGCGCGCGCGCCGCATCGTCCCCTGGGTCGGCCATGACGAATAAAGATCGAGACTCCAGCGCTCTCTCGGAAATTGCAGAGCGACTCCACCAGTTCGACGGTGAGCCGCTGCGGGTCGAGTTCCTGGCGCGGGGCATCGACGCGCTCACCCAGGTCGCGGAGCGGCTCGATCAGAGCGAGCTTGGCGAGGTGGTCGCGTCGCCCAGCAACGCGGACGCCCTGGTGACAGCGCTCACGCAGCCGAGCGCCGTCGGCCTCTTCTCCGCCGCGGATCCGCTCACGCCGGCCCGCCTCCGCGGCCTGCAGGCGAGGGACGCGCTCCTCGCGGCCGAAGGGGGCACGCTCACCGCCGAGGAGGTCGGCGAGGGGCTCCACCTTCCGCCCCGGGCGATCGAAGCGCGGCGCGCCGCCGGGAGGCTGCTGGCCGTCAGCATCGGCGCTCGTGGCCACCTCTACCCGGCATGGCAGTTCGCGGACGAGGGCCTGCTGCCGGGGATGGAAGAGATCCTGGCCCTGCTCGAAGAGCACCCCCCGCTGGCGAAGGTCCGCTTTTTTCTCTCGGGCAACCTCCGCCTCGACGGCGAGCGGCCGCTCGACTGGCTCCGCCGCGGCGAGCTGGACCCCGTGCGGCTCGCCGCGCGCACCTTCGGTGAGCAAGGCGCGGCCTGAGAACGCGCCGCGATGACGACGACGCTCGGGGCGCATCCGGATCCGCCCCTCGACCTCGCGACGTCGCCGCTCCCCATCGCGATCTACCGGCGGAGCTGGTTCAGGATCCACTGGCTCACGCGTGAACCGCTCCACTTCGGTCGCTCGGGCGACAACCGCTTCGACGCGCCGGACGGCGAGTTCGGCGTCCTGTACGCCGGGAAGGACGCGCGCTGCGCCTTCATCGAGGTGTTCGGCCACGCGACCGGCGTGCGCTTCGTGGAGCAGAGCGAGCTCGCCGCGCGGGGGCTCGCGCGCATCGCGCCGCGGCGGCCCCTGCGGCTCGTGAACCTCACGGGAGAGGGGCTGGCGCGCCTCGGGGCCGACGCCCGCCTGACCTCGGGGGAGTCCTATCGGGCCGCCCACCGCTGGGCGCGCGCGATCCACGACCACCCGAGGCGACCCGACGGCATCGCGTACGTCGCGCGCCACGATCCGACCCGCGTCTGCGCCGCCCTCTTCGAGCGCGTCAGCGCGGAGCTCGAGGTGACCCGGCTCGGCTCCCTCGCGGATCCGGCGCACGCGGCGCTCCTCGCCAGGCTCCTTGATACCTACAAGTTCGGGCTCGTCTGAGCCTGGACGAGCGGACGGCGGCGCGGCGGCGCTCCGCCGAGCGCGATGGCGGAGCAGGGCGCGCGTGCGGGCTCCGCGCGCGCGCGCCGGCACAACCGGTGCTTCCTCCTCGAAGCAGGCGCGCCGCCGCGGCGCCGCGATGGGCGGAGATCGCGGGACGCACGGCCGAGAGGCGGGGGTCCGATGAAAATCAAGAATCTGCGGCTGGAAACAGGCTATCTCGTGGAGCCCATCCCGCTCCAGAAGGGGATTTCGGTTCATCAGATCCAGATCATCTCGGTGAGCGAACAGGGGTCGTCTCGGGTCCGGATCTCGCTCGATCCCAACCGCTGCACGGTGGACAGCTTCGGCGAGGCCAAGGCGTGCACGCGGGTGGCGCCGGTCCAGATCGAGGCGGACGTGGAGCTCCTCGAGGAGTGCGACGACAAACAGCTGCTCGCCCTCAAGTTCGAGGGGGGCAACGGGCCAGCGGTCCGGCTCGCGCTCCTGCCCCTGTGCGGCACGGGCAAAGAGGCCATCGTCGCGCGGCTCCTGATCTTCGGGGAGACCGGGGAGATCCTGGCCATCGTGCCGATGCAAGGGTCGTCGGCCGGCTGCCTGATGGCCTGAGCGAGCCCGGCGCGGCGCCGCCGCGCCAGGCTCGCCCGGCGCCCTGCCGACCTCAGGGACCGGGACAGGGGCGGAACACGAGGCCGTACTCGATCTGGACCTGGACGTCGGTCGTGTCGTTGGTCAGCACCCCGGAGCTCGACGGCGCAAGCCGGTTCGTGACATAGAGGCTCGTCTTGATGTTGAGCGGCCGCACGGTGCCGCACTCGGACCAGACCGTGGTCGTGAAGTTGTCCGTGCGCGAGAAGTTGCTCGTGAACGGCCCGATCATGCTCCACGTGAGCGGCCCCGAGGTGAGCGGCGACCCCGAGAAATAATACGATGTCTCGTGGAGCCCCTGGACGCCGCCCTCCAGGTCGGCGAACCCCCGGTACGTGGCGTCGAAGACCGCGACTTGCCACCCCGGATCGAACCGCAGATCCACGGCCAGCTGGCAGAACGCGCGGTTCGAGGCGCGGCCGATGCCCGGGCCGGCGTGCGCCTCGAACTGGTCGAAGATGACTGTCAGCGCCTTCTGATCAGGCGAGATCACCCCCGCGGCGGAGCCGACAGGGCAGCCGCTGCCAGCATAGGTGAAGTTCGCGATCCGCGTATTCTGCGCCAGCGCAGGAAAGGCGAAGAAAAACGCCGAACAAAAGCCGAACGCCCATCGCAGGAACATCGTCCCCCCCTTTCGCCGTCAAGCGACATCACGTCGCCGTGCGTCGTCGTCGGCGTGCGCGTCACCGCTATCGCACGCCGGCCGACATGTCGTGACGAGCATGCGATCCCCGCGCGCTCCGCGCAACCCGCGCGGGGTCCCCTCGCCCGGCGCGGCGCCGCAGACTGGCCGGAATTCATCGAATGATGTGAGGCCTGTGGGGCTCACGGACATTCGACCAGAGCCGGAGCGCAGGCGAAGCAGACGAAACGAAGGAGAGGCCTGTCACGGCGGCGCGGCGACGCGGAATACCGGGACGAGATTCACGCGCTCGTCCCAGGACGGATGGCGCTTGTAGAAGAAATCGAGCCGGGCCTTCGCGTCGTTCGCAAACGCAGGATCGCGCAGGCGCGCATTGAACTCGTTGCGCAGCGCAGGATCCGCGGCGAGCATGCCGCGCGCCTCCTCCTCGGCCACGTAGGCTTCCATGTACTCCTTGCGCTCGAAGGAGGCGTTGAAGAAGCCCCAGGCGACGAGGGAGTCGGGCGCGAGCGGCTCGAGGAGGTGCAGGACGAGGGGCGCCCGCGGCTGCGCGATGGGAACGAACAGGGAGCCGGCCGGAAGATCCTGCCGCTCCGGCCGGAAGGCGCCCTGGAGCTTCACGCGCGTCCGACCTTCGAAGGGCCGCTCGAACGTCACCGCGTCGGCCCGGAACGCCTCGACGGGAAAGCCGGGGCGCGCCTCGGGGAGGATCTGGTAACGCACGCCGTGCAGGCGCAGCTTGTCGGCCACCCAGGCCGCGTGCGCCGCCGGGATGACGTAGCCGGCCTCGGGCGCGGTGACCATCAGATCCGGCTGGATGCGGTCGAACAGCGGCACGCGCCAGATCTCCGGGCGGGACTCGTCGTAACGGGTCCACGTGCCGCCCGAGATCTCCGAGGCGCGCTTCTCGTAAGCGAAGCCGCGGAACGGGAAGATGCGCGAGACCGGCCCCGCGCGGTGCGTGAGGGCGAAGGGGACGCCGGCGAGGCGCGCGCTCGCGGCGTCCGCGCGTTCGGCCGCGGCGCGGAGGGCGCCCGCGCCCGAGGAGATGCGCTCGAAGAGCGCCGCGAGGAGGTCGTGGACCGCGCGCACGCGCTCGGCGTGGGTGGCCCAGCTGTGCGTCTCGACGAGCACGCCGATGCGGTTGCGGGCAGCGGCATAGGACTGCGAGAAGCGCGGCGGCCCCGGCTCGGTGGAGATCCCCGACGAGGGGTCGTCGTCCTCGCGGAAGGCCGGGTAGAACGGGAGCGGCAGGTGACCGAGCGCCGAGAGGCGCGCCTGGAGCTCCCCCGAGAGGGCGCGCGCCACGGCGTCGAGCCCGCCGGGGTGAGGCGCCGAGGGCTCCACGACCACCGCGATGTCGTGCTGGAACTTCGCGCCGTCGGTCGTGTGCAGGTCGACCTGGACCACCGGATCCCAGGCGTCGAGGAGCGCCAGCATCGCCCGCATCTCGGGCGCCTCGGCCTTCATGGTATCGCGGTTCAGGTTGAGGTTCTGCGCGGTGGCGCGGAAGCCCATCTCCTCGGGGCCGCGCTGGTTGGGTCGCTGGTTTCGACGGAACCGCTCGTGGCCGTCGACGTTGAACACCGGCACGAACACCGCCGTCGCCGCCGCGAGGGCGCCGGGCGCCATCGCCCCGTCGAGCAGCTCGCGGAGCGCCCAGAAGCCGCCGTCCTTGCCGTCGATCTCGCCGGCGTGGATGCCGCCCTGGAACAGGATCACCGGGCGCCGCTTCGCCCGCGCCGCCGCGGGGTCGAGCGTGCCGTCGTCGGAGGCGGCGAGCGCGAGCATGGGCCTGCCCTCGGGCGTCGTGCCGAAACGGATGCACCGGGCGCGGCCCGGATAGGCCTGCTCGAAGTCGCGGCATAGCCGCTCGACCTCGGCATAACGGCCGGTGCGCCGGAAGCCGGTCCGCTCGGCCTCGGTGACGAGCGAGGGCGCCTCGGGGCGCGCGGACGGCGCTGGCCCGCCGCCGGCCGGCGCGCCGCGCGCCGGGGCCTGGCGGGGCGCGAGCAGCGCGGCCAGCGCGATCCCGAGGGAGATGTGGCGGCAGCCGAGGGAAACGAGGCGGCCGGGGGCCGCGATGCAGGGACGAGACATCGGGGGAGTCGAGCAAATTCCGTGTCGAACGGCAATGGCGCGATCCCAGGCCCCAGGTAGGCCAAGCGCGATGCCGGCCAAACGAGGCGGACGCTGTTCACCCGTGACCGCGCGAACATCGGGAACCATGGTGCAATGCCCGCTTCGCGAAGAGCTCGGCAGATCGCCATCGCGCGCGGGTCGGGCCAGCGAGCCTCCCCGGGGCGCGATCGCCACCACGCGCTCCGGCGAGTGGACGTGGTACCGGTGCTCCACGGCGCCTGACGCCGCGTCGGTGACCCGCTCGTACAGATCGCCGAAGTAGAGTGTCTCCTTTTCCGGCGTGGTCTTGCGGATCCTCTGCTGGTCGCCGTCGTAGCCGAACGTGATGGTGCTCGCGCCCTGCGTGATGCGCTCCGGCAGGTCGAACGGCGTATAGCGCACCGTCGTGCCGCCGGGCCGCGCGGTCTGATTGCCGACAGCGTCATGCGCGAAGGTGTCCGTGCCCGCGCCGGTGATCGCATGCGGGTGCAGCGGGTCGTCATACGAGAGGTCACCGACGTCCGACTTGAAGGTGAGATTGCCGTTCGGGTGGTAGTCGTAGCGGAGCGCGCAGGGCGCCGTCGCGCTCTCGAGATCGCCGAAGTACGCGCAGGTCAGCCGATGGATCGGATCATACCGGAAGCGCTCCGTCGTGTTCTCTGGCTGGAGCGCGTCCGTGCGGTGCGTGAGGTTCAGGAGATCGTCGAACCCGTAGTCCAGGTCTTGCACCTCGCCCGCGCCGCTCTGCGTCGCCATGTGCCTCAGGCGCTGCTTGTCCGCGAAGTAGCTCCGCTCCGTGACGGCGCCGTTGCCGAACACCTCCTCCCGGAAGCGCCCCGCGTCGTCCACGTCCGCCAAGCGCCAGTAGGCGAGGTTCGTTCCGCTGTCGCGCACGGCGAGCACATGGCCGTGCGCGTCGCGGTCCTGGGCCACGACGAACGGCGCCGCGCCGGCAGGCGCCGGGTACGTGACCGTCTCGACGCGACCGAGGTCGTCATAGCCGAGCCTGGCCTCCAGGGGAGAGCGCTCGCCATCGATGCGGAGCGCGATCGTGTCGAGCTGGCCACGGCCCGTGTACCCGTACGTCTTCTCTCCATCCGGGCTCGCAAGCGAGTGGAGCTTGCCGACGCCGTGCGCCGCGGTGTCCCATGTCCACGTGGTCGTCAAGCTCTCCGTGCCGTCCTGGTCCACGCGCATGCGCGGTCGACCGGCCGCGTCGCTGGTAAAGGCAGTCATGCCCCGATCACGGTGTGCGATCCACCGCGCGTGCCGCACCTCGTCGGAGCGCTGAACGGGCGGTTCAGCTGGTCCGTCCACGGTAGGGCACGCCGATTGGACGGCTTCGAAGTCGCGCGATCATCGGAGTCTTGGTGAACGGATTGATCCCTGAACGCTCCTCGAATGTGAACAGTCTCTCCGCGAGTAAAACACCATTGACCCAGTCAGCCATCCAGTCATGAAGCGATATCTGCGTGTCGGTGAGCCCTGTTTCGTCCAACATTAGTACGTGTCCGGTGTCTTCATCGACGCACGACCATGTGCCGCTGCCCCAATCGCAGAGAGGGACTACCTGCGCAGGTACACCAGCACCCGTAGGGTCTGCGAAGAGCTGCTCGCGGAGCTCTACGACCGATCGACCGTCGTCATCAACTTTGCCTCCCGGTAAGCCAATGAGACCATTCGCTGGTCCGAATCCACCATTTCCAACCTCTTGGAGCAGCCTTCGGTGCAATGGGTGGAGCTTGCACTTCAATGCCTGCTCGGCTCGCTCCACCTGCTCCAGTGTGGCGCACGGAGCTAGCTCAGGCGTGTCTCGGTCCGGCCAATCCGTGCGGGTCGTCGGATCTGTTGCTCGTCTGATGATCGCGCCAATGAGGGTGTCTTCTTTCATGACTAGAACTCGAATGTGTGCTTTCCGGTGACGCGGCCTCCGAGGCCTTCGATAAACTCAGTGCATCCACCAGGGCCTGTGCAAATGGTGCTGGTGGTTACGCCGCGCGTAGGTGTCAGGCCGAGCTTTCCGGCTCCGAAAATTGCGGTTGGCTCAGCATGAACTCCTGGCATCGGTGGTGCTGGAGTCAGCCCGAGCTTCTGAGCCGCAGCGATCTGAGCGGCGGATAGATCGCTCGCGCCTCCAGCAACTAGCGTCGGTCCTTCGGCCGTTTCGACGAGCACAACCGTTCGTCTGAAGTTCATCGGCACACGTTCGACGTTGGCAATATGCTGAGCGAGCTCGCGAGTGGCTCCTGCCCCTCGTACCGCCCCCGCCGCTGCCGCCTCCTCCGCCGCCCCCAGCCCCCGTCCCATCCCGAAGACGGTGGCCGCGGCGAGGACCATCGCCTTGGTCCCCGCCGCGCCCGCTGTCCGATAGTCATCCCGATCGATGGCGAGGGCCGTGTCCGCCGCGCCGCGGCCGATGTGGTAGAGCGGGTTGACGGCGTTGAGCGCGCCGGCAACGCCGTCTTCGTCGTAGCCGTCCCACATCGCGCTGGCGAACTCGTAGCCGCTGTACATCCCGAGGGTCAGCGCGTTCAACACGAGCATCCGCCCGATCCCTGCTCCGAGGTCGCGCGTCCCCTCCGCGGCGCCCAGCAAGGTCTGGCCGACGACGGTGCCTGGGCCGCCGGCGCCCGAGTGCTCCGGCGAGACGGTCACCGGCTGCGGCACGTACCCGGACGAGCTTCCGGTCGTGCCCACGTCGATAGGCGCCGTCGTGGCGCCGACCTCCACGGCCTCGCGCGGCCCTTCTTCAGGCTCGTTTGCTTTCGGCGGCGAGTAGAAGATCTCCACGGCGTAGTGTTCCGGGCGCACCACCGAGTAGACCGGCAGGATCGGCGCCTCCACCGGTTCTTCCTGGAATCCGCTCGGGTCCACGTGATTGAGCGGGCTGTTGCGCACGTAGCTGTATGGATTCCAGCTCTGCCCGGAGGACGGAATCGAAACGATCGGGTCCGTCGTCAAGAACCGCCCGATCCTTGGATCGTAGATCCTGCCCTTCATGTTCACGAGCCCGAGCTCGTCGTCGCTCTCGTGCCCGGTGAACCCCTGCGTCGTCTCGCTCGGGAACGACGCCGGCGGGCGCTCGCCCCACACGGGGTTCCTGCGCTGCCCGAACGGGTCGTAGCTCCGCCGCTCGATCACGTCGCCGTCCTCGTCGGTGAGCGCATCGATCGAGCCGAGGTGATCGACATGCACGTAGCGCGTGCCGCCGGCCGAGCCGCCCCGGGTCACGATCGCCACCACGCGCTCCGGCGAGTGGACGTGGTACCGGTGCTCCACGGCGCCTGACGCCGCCTCGGTGACCCGCTCGTACAGATCGCCGAAGTAGAGCGTCTCCTTTTCCAGCGTGGTCTTGCGGATCCGCTGCTGGTCGCCGTCGTAGCCGAACGTGATGGTGCTCGCGCCCTGCGTGATGCGCTCCGGCAGGTCGAACGGCGTATAGCGCACCGTCGTGCCGCCGGGCCGCGCGGTCTGATTGCCGACAGCGTCATGCGCGAAGGTGTCCGTGCCCGCGCCGGTGATCGCATGCGGGTGCAGCGGGTCGTCATACGAGAGGTCACCGACGTCCGACTTGAAGGTGAGATTGCCGTTCGGGTGGTAGTCGTAGCGGAGCGCGCAGGGCGCCGTCGCGCTCTCGATATCACCGAAATACGCGCACGTCAGCCGATGGAGCGAATCGTACCGGAAGCGCTCCGTCGTGTTCTCTGGCTGGAGCGCATCGGTGCGGCCCGTGAGATTCAGGAGATCGTCGAACCCATAGTCCAGGTCTTGCACCTCCCCCGCAGCGCTCTGCGTCGCCATGTGCCTCAGGCGCTGCTTGTCCGCGAAGTAGCTCCGCTCCGTGACGGCGCCGTTGCCGAACACCTCCTCCCGGAAGCGCCCGGCGTCGTCCACGTCCGTCAAGCGCCAGTAGGCGAGGTTCGTTCCGCTGTCGCGCACGGCGAGCACATGGCCGTGCGCGTCGCGGTCCTGGGCCACGACGAACGGCGCCGCGCCGGCAGGCGCCGGGTACGCGACCGTCTCGACGCGACCGAGGTCGTCATAGCCGAGCCTGGCCTCCAGGGGAGAGCGCTCGCCGTCGAGGCGGAGCGCGATCGTGTCGAGCTGGCCACGGCCCGTGTACCCGTACGTCTTCTCTCCATCCGGGCTCGCAAGCGAGTGGAGCTTGCCGACGCCGTGCGCCGCGGTGTCCCAGGTCCACGTGGTCGTCAGTCTCTCCGTGCCGTCCTGGTCCACGCGTGAGCGGGGTCGACCGAGCGCGTCGTACGCCCACGCGACCTTTCGCTCGAGCGCATCGGTCGACGAAATCAGCTCGCCGAAGCCGTCATGGATCGAGACCGTCGTGCCCCGATCGGGATCGTCGAGCTGCCGGACGCGGCCGAAAGCGTCGCGCGTCGTGCGCGTCACCGCCTCGCCCGGATCGGTGACCGTGTGCAGCAATCCGAAGGGACCGTACGCGTAACGGGTGATCCCGTCGGCGGCGTCGGTGATGGTCTTGATGCGCCCCAGCGGGTCCTGCTCGGTCACCGTCACATGATCGAGCGGGTCGGTGACGCGCACCTGCAGGCCATCGTACGCCGTCGTCGTGACCGCGTTCCACGGCGTCGTATGGCGCACTTCGCGGCCCGCCGCATCGTACTCGTAGCGATCGTACAGGATCGCGCTCTCGGGCGTGTCCTCCCTGACCGGCACCGAGCGCCGCGCGATGTGCTCGCCCAGCGCGTCGTACCCGATCTCCTGCATGATGCGCGTCGCGTCGCCCGAGCCGTCCGACGGCTGCGGTTCGGGCCCGTATCCCAGCCATCGGATCGGGCGGCCGAGGCTGTCGAACTCCACCGTATCGTCGGCACCGCCGCTCCTGGTGCTCCGCTGCCTCACCCGCCACGCGTCCTGCGCCGGGGCACCCTCCTTGCTGCGAGTGAGGGTGACGGTCGTCGTCGTGCCGTCCGGGCGCCTCTCGACGCCGAGCCGCCCGAAGCCGTCGTGCGCCCACGTCGTCACGAGCTGATTCGGATCGACCCGCTTGAGGAGCACGCCGAGCGCGTCGTCGAGCTCCACGAGCGTGGCGTGCCCGGCCGCGTTCACGTGCTTCTCGGGGAACATGCCCTGCTCGTCGAAGTCCGTGCTGGATGTCCGCTTGTGCCCGAAGGCGTCCTCCGCCGTGACGCCGGTGATGTTCCCGAAGTCGTCGCGCGCGTAGGTGAGCTTCAGCTTCGTGTCCGGCAGGCCGTCGTCGCTCTCGGTGGACTCGGTCTCCACCTCGCCGTGGATCGTTGTCGTTCGCGTGAGGGTCCGGCACTGCGGCATCCCGGCCGCCGCGCTGCACTCCTTCTGCGTCTCCAGCTGGCCGAGGACCCAGCGCTCGGTGTCGTTCTTGAACGACCGCGTGACCTCGAGCGTCAGGTCGACGCCCTCCGTCGAGACCTCCTCGGCGCGCACGTTGCCGAACGTGTCGAAGTCCGTCACCTTCGATACCGAGTCGCGCAGCAGCGTCGCGCCGTCGCCTCCGCGCTCGATCTCCCGCACGTACACATCGATCGATGTCGCGTCCCCGCTCGGGGGCGGATAAACCCCTTGCGCTCGCCTCACCCGGCGCTCGGTGGGCAGCGTGAAGTACGTGGCGCCGTCGTTGGTCGGCACGAGCGTCCGCGTCACGTCGCGGAACGAGAGCTCGATCTGCTCCAGCCTCGGCTGGCTCGTCAGCCCCGGAGCGCCGTGCCACGTCCGCTGGACGCTCCCCGCGAAGGGAAAGACCTGGAGCTCGTCGTCGAAGGTGACGTGGTCGTAGACGTCGATCGTCACGGCACCCGTATTCAGGTCGGTGACGATCCGCTCGCCGAACCCGAGGAATCCGCGACCCAGCCGATGATAACGCCCATCTCGGTAGCCGACCTCGAAGCGCCTTGCTCGATCCGCGCCGTTGTTGAGCGCGTACGCGCTGACCACCCGGCGAGGGCCCACGACGCAGCGCCGCGGATAGCCGCAGTCGTCCGCCGCGCCCGAACGCGCGACGTAGAGCGCGCTCCTCCGGTCCGGATCCTCCTCCGCGCCTCCGCTCGTGAACGGCGCATCGGTCAGGTGGCCGTACGAGATGCTCACGTTGGGCACGAAGCCCGGCTCGGCCGGCTCGTGCGCGTTCATCCCGTCGGAGACCGCGACCAGGAGATCCTGGTCGGCCGAGAGGTTCTGGAAGACGTTGAACACGCGGCCGAGCGACAGGATCACGTCCTGGGCCCCGTCCCCGTTGAGATCACCGGTGCGCGGCCCGCGCGGATCGGCGAGCGTGATCGCGTCACCGAGGCTGGCCTCGAAAGGAACCCCTGCGTCGACGAGCTTGAACGGCGGCCCCGCCAGGTCGCCCGTCGCTTGCAGGACGGCCCAGGAGGGGAGGACATCGGAGCCGCCCAGCAGCATGCCTGGTGGGACGGGCATGAGCAGATCCTGCCGTCCATCGCCGTTGAAGTCGAGCGGCACGGCGAGGCGGAAAAGCGCGTCCTGGTCCGGGACCCCCAGCACATCGCCGAAGCTGAACGCGTTGACGGTCCGGAAGGGCGACATCACGAACGTCGGCCCCGTGTTGAGGTAGGTGGTGAGCTGGCCGCCACCGAGGCCGGATTCGACGGCATCGGGCAGGCCGTCGCCGTTGACGTCGAGAAAGACGACGCGGCCCACGCCCCACACGACAGGGAGCTTGGTGTCGATGAGCTCCCAGCGTCCCTCGCTCCGGCGCATGATCGCCTCGTAGCTTTCTCCGATGAGGGCCGTCCCGTCATTCCACAACTTCAGGGAAGGCACGATGAGATCGATCGTGCTGTCGGCGTCGACGTCGAGCGTATGGAGCTCGATTGCGCAGGGATAGCCGGTGAGCAGCTCGATCGACTCGCCCGTGGGGTCGAACCCCGCGGGCGTCGCGCCGCGCGCGGGCCGCCAGAGGTGGACCGTCCACACGGCGGAGAGCGGGTTCGGTACGAGCTCCTCGGCGTGGTCCTGGCACTGGATCAGATCCGGCACCGAGTCGCCGTCCAGATCGGCGAGGTGCACCGAGGCGCCGGGGCGTCTCAGGCTCGGCGACGCGGGCGTGACCCCGAGCGGGAACGGCCGGCGAATGCCCGTGTCATGCAGCGCGAAGGTCCGGTCCGGCTGGGACAGGAGCACCTGCCATGTGGTCTTGGCGTCGAAGACGTCATGGAGAAAGACGTCCATGTGGCCATCGTCGTTGTAATCGAGCACCGTCCCGAGCTCGGGCTGAAGAAGGGCCGGATCGGACGGTCCATCCGGATCGGCGACGAACAGCCAATCCTGGAGGAAGGCGCGCACGGGCGCCGCGAGAAAGGACGGCGAGGCGCTGGGCCCGAGGTTGCGCGCCACCTGCCACGCGGTGATCGGATGCGACGGCGTGCTGGACCCCGCGACGATGTCCGGAATCACGAGATCGTCGAGGCCGTCGGCGTCGATGTCGAACACCATCGGGCTCGCCTTCTCGGAGACCGGCACGTCGATGTCCGTCGTGAGCCGCTCGAATCCGGGCTTTCCGCGGCTGTACTGAAACCGTGTCGGAGGCTTGCAAACCCCGTCGCTCGCGCACTCCTCGACCTGGGTGAGGAGCGTCCGGCTCGTCGTCGGGCTCAGCTCGTAGTGGAAACCGTAGCTCCGGACCAGCGCGTCGCCCGGACCGAGCATCTGGATCTCCTCCAGGCGAAGCGAGCGCTGGAGCGCCATGCCGCCCGAGTAGCCCGTACGAACCGCGGCCGAGTCCTTGGTCCCGTACACGAAGCGCACCGCCCGGGAAGCCTCGAGCGACGGCGCGCCCTCGAAGCTCGTGTAGCGGATCTCGTCGATCGCGTACTCGGCGACATGACCGTCCTCGGCCTCGGCGAGGCAGTACGCGTACGACATGGCGTTGCCGCGACCGTCACGGGCCTCGTTCGCGAGCCACGCGCGCGGGACGCCGCCTCGCGCGAGCGGCTTGCTGCCCTCGGCGCGCCCGTACTCGACGACGCGGCCGGAGGGCAGATGGGCCTCGAAGAAGAGCGCCTCGGCAGGCGCGCCGCGTTCCGGAGGGTAATGCCCGACCACCTTGATGAAGGTATCCGGGAACGTCCGGTACTCGATGGTTCCCGGCCCCTCTCCCACGGGGACGAGGCGCTGGCCGTCGAGGCAGAGCGCGTCGTCGCCGTCGTAGCGCACGCCGCGGATCTCCCCGTCTTGCGCGAGGCTCTTCGGACATCGCGTGATCGCGGACAGCCCGGTGATGGAGAAGCCGTTGCCGAGCACGCCGTCGCCGCCGTCGCTGCGATAGACGAGCTGGATCCGAGGACCCATGCCCGCACGCGAGGGCGGAGAGGCCAGGTCCATGGTGTACACGGCCTCACCGGTGCTCGTGATGGAAAACGCCCCGGGGATGGTGCCGGCGGCGACGGTCTCGACCTCCGGCGCGGGGCGGGACGTGGCAGGGCCATGCGCGCGCTGCGTCCGGCAGGCGACGAGGCCATGCGGCTCCGGAAGCGGCTCACCGAAGGCGCACTGGCACCCGCCCGACGCGAGCACGCAAGCCAGAAACATCCAGAGCGGGATCAGCGCCCTGAGCGACCAACGCGGAACTGGCGCCATCGCAGCCTCCCCGGCGAACAGCACTGCCACGGTGCTGCATCGCGCGTCAAGCGATGCGCTCATGCCGAACCGCGCCATCCATGCCGATGTCGAGGCATTCGTGACTGCATCCGTGCCTGGTCGGCGTGCGCGCGGCGGGCGCAGCGATTGGCCGTCCATGATGAGGACGGGGTCATCCGGGCGTGAAAGCGCGTGCGACGGCGTGCGCGCTGCCTCGACGTCGAACGCGGCTATCGGCTGAGCCTCGCTTAACCCGAGATTGGGTGGATGGAGGCGGTATGGGAGCTCAGCGCGCACGACGGCGTGACCGGGACGCTCCACGGCAGCCCGGGCGCGGCGGCGACATTTAGCTGGTGGGCGTCGTGCCGTTCAGCGCGGCGCCGGGCACCGCGGGCACTACCGCGCCGTTCAGCGCGGCGGGCGACGCCGGCGCCGTCGGCCCAGCCGGGGCCACGTCCGCCGGTGCGGCGGCGGTGTCGCTGGACGACGCCGCTCGGCCAGCGCGGCCCTTGTAGAGGGACGGCGCGATCGAATCGGCGTCCCCTTATCCCAGCGCAGGTACGCGATGGCGCGGCGGGTCTGGTCGTAGGCGTGGACGAGCAGCGAGAACGCGCGCGCCCTCCTGTCCGCGGCCTCGGTCGGCCCGGGACTTTTGTCATGCTCCCTCACGCCGAGGGGCGCGAGGATCTGCGGCCCGATCTCCCCGGCGCGCCTCACTTCTTCCTCGGTCGCAGCCGTCCTGCCGGTGACCTCCGACCAGCTCGCGGTGAAGAGCGCCGAGAAGGCGACGAGGTCATTGGCCGTGTCGATGTACCCCTGAATGGCTCGGGTGCCGCTCGCTCCGTGACAGGCGCGCTGGATGTGGCGATGGTTGGACGGCACGTGCTGTGCCATGAACCAGAGAGTATCGTTACGGGCCACCGTCTCCCGTGCCACGAAGGCTGCGGGGGAGCCTCCCCTGGACCGTGTCCGGTGCCACGAAGGCTGCGGGGGAGCCTCCCCTGGACCGTGTCCGGTGCCACGAAGGCTGCGGGGGAGCCTCCCCCGGACCGTGTCCGGTGCGATGAAGGCTGCGGGGAGCCTCCCCCGGATCGTGTGCGGTGCCACGAAGGCTGCGGGGGAGCCTCCCCCGGACCGTGTCCGGTGCCGCGAAGGCTGCGGGGAGCCTCCCCCGGACCGTGTCCGGTGCCGCGAAGGCTGCGGGGAGCCTCCCCCGGACCGTGTCCGGTGCCGCGAAGGCTGCGGGGGAGCCTCCCCCGGACCGTGTCCGGTGCCGCGAAGGCTGCCGGGAGCCTCCCCCGGACCGTGTCCGGTGCCGCGAAGGCTGCCGGGAGCCTCCCCCGGACCGTGTCCGGTGCCGCGAAGGCTGCCGGGAGCCTCCCCCCGGACCGTGTCCGGTGCCACGAAGGCTGCCAGCCTGCCCGGTTTCTCCTAAGCTCCGCCAGAGATGAGCGCGCTCCCTTCCCGCCGTGCGCTGTCCCTGGGCGCGGCCCTGATCGGCGCCGCGGCGCTCCTCACGCCGCTCGGCATCGCCTCGCTACGCCACGCTTCGGAGGAGCCGGTCGATGCCCCCGCAGCGGCGCCGCCCGCGCCCCCCGGTGCAGCGACGGCGCTCGCGGATGACGGGGGCGGCCCTCTGGACGGCGACGCCGGCGCGCCTGCGCCGGCGGACGGCGCGGCCGCCCTCCTGGACGGCGGCTGGGACGCGGGCGGCGCGCGGTTCGAGCTGCCCGCGTGGTCCGCCGCGTCGCGCGCGGCCACCTACGGGGCGCTCTCGGCCGACGCTTGCGACAGGGAGATGAAGCGCCGGCGGATCCCGCACGCCCCGGCGCGCGGCGCCCCGCTGGTCGATCGGCCGATCAGGATCACCGGCGCGCTGCGCGGGGTCACGTTCCGCGGCGACGGCGTGGCGAAGCCCAGGTCGGCCTCCCCGTTCGACATCGCCGATTGCCGGCTGGCCCTCGCGCTCGACGATCTCGCCGCCTTCCTGGCGACCCGCGGGATCGTCGAGGTCGTGCACTTCAGCATGCACCGGCCCGGTCCAGCCGGCGCTGTGGCGCCGACGAAGGCGCCCGCGAAGCCGCCGGCAGGCAAGAAGACCCCCAAGGCCACCGGCAAGGCGGCGAAGCCGGGTGAGCGCGCCGCGAAGAAGCCGGCGCCGGCGCCCGGGCGCCCCAACCAGCACGCCCTCGGGCTCGCCATCGACGTGGCTGCCTTCGTGAAGGCCGACGGCACCCGGCTCGACGTGAAGGCCGACTGGCTCGGCGCCATCGGCGCGCCGCCGTGCGGCCCCGGATCGGAGCCGAAGGCGCCCAGCCCCCACGCGCTCGAGCTGCGGGAGATCGTCTGTTCCATTTCGACGAGCGGGTTGTTCAACGTCGTCCTCACGCCCAACGCGAACGAGGCGCACGCGGACCACTTCCATTTCGATATCAAGCGAGACGCGCGCTACTTTCTGCTGGAGTGAGCGCGTCTCGGCGCGGTGTCGCTCCGCGCCCACGCCGCCCTGGCCCGAGCGCAACGTGCCGGCGCCTCGGCGCGACCGAAGAGAGGTTGTGCACCGATCTCGATGAGCTACGGACTCGCAGGCTCATCGACCCTCTCGCCGAGCCTGCGCTTCATCCAAGCTGGAGCACCTCGACGTACTTTGATCGTCCCGTCTGCTTCGCGCACAAAGTCGGGCGCAAGGACGATTGTGGACTTGGTTGGTCGAAACGCGGCAGGATCGGAGCGTGGTCCAGCATCTGGCCCGGCATACCATCCGATCTCTCCGCTTGGGAGCTTTCGTCCGATGATGAGACCGTCGCCGTCGCTCGGCCAATCGTCGGGCTTATGGATGCCGATCGTTCCATCCGCCTCTTGAACGATCACAGCCTCGGGTAGGCTGTCCAGACGACCGTGATAGCTCCTGATCTCTTCGGCGATGATCTCTTGGACGGTCGGTTCGACGTTGGAAACAGGAGGCTCGGGCTCGGGGGTCTCGGGAACGCTGGACGGCGCGGCCTCTGGTTCCGCCGTGCCAATGGCCATACAGACATCCAGTTTTGCCCTGGTCGCGGCCAGGGCGCTTCGTTCGGCCTCGCACTCATCGTCGGCAGGCGTCGTGCCCGGAGACGTGGGGGACCCGCTAGCATCCGCTGCGACACCTGGCGCATCGTGGGGTATGGCGCGTCCGAGGAAGACGCCAAGGATGCCAGCCCCGGCAATGATGACGAACCAGAAGGTGCGAGATCTCGTCATGGCGCATTCTCAATGCGGCGACCTCGACGGTTGATCCATCCTTCCGCCGAACATGAACTGCACGCCAGGGCTCGCAGGCTTTCCGTCGATTGTGATCGTCCCATCCGGTTCACGCTTCCAGACGGGTCGCGGAGGGATCGGCGGATCCCAGGGGCGGAATGCCTCGGGATCTGTGCGTGGTCCGGCGTCTGGCCCTGCATAGAATCCAAGCCGTCCGCTGGGCAACTTGCGCGCGACGATGTACCCATCGCCGTCATCCGGCCATTCGTCAGGTTTGTACACACCGGTTCTCCCATCATAGTGCTGGATGATCACGGCCTCGGAATAGCTGTCCAAGAGCTGGCGATTCCGACGGATCTCTTCGATCTCCGACATGCGCTGATCGAAGCGCTGGGATTCCGGAGGATCGGCCTCGGATGGCTTGGCAACACCGGTTGACTCGGCCTCGGGGACCCGCGAACGAAGAGCCATGCAGATACCCAGTTGTGCCCTGGTCGAGGCGAGAAGGGCGCGTTCCTCTTTGCAGCCACGGCCGGGAGATGCCGCAGTCGAACTCGAGAACGATGCGCTCGAAAACGCTTGCGCGCCTGGCGTGTCGCGCATAGAGACCCGTCCAATGATGGTGCCAGCGACACCGGCAACGAGCGCGAACACAAAGCAGCTGCGAGTTGTCATCGCGCCTCTCGCTACCACGCGCAGCCTGGTGGCACGGGCCGACAAACCGCGTGATCCTGACCCGGCCACTCCTGGGGAATAATGCCCATGTCGCACGGAGTCAGCCAGTGGTTCGGATCTGGCGCAGGGCACACCTGTATCCCGTCGGCCGCCAAATCCTCCGCGCCAGTGAGTACCTCCTCCATGAACAGGAGCGTCAACTCGTCAGCACCGACGCCGTTGCACGCGGGCGTGAACATGAGCTGGTCCGTTGCGTAGCAAAATACGACGCAGTTGATCGGCGGGTCCGTAAGACAGAATGGCTTGGCAAAATCTTGACCGGACTGCGTTTCTTGACTGTTTTGTGAGCTATCAGGAGTGCATTTCGACGTCTTTGCTCCAATGGAACAAAAGGCAAGCATGAACGCGATGCACCTGGGAACATGCGAAGCGAATCGTCTCATGCGAATCTCCTCTGGGTCAAGCTCACGCCTCGTCCCTAGCGGCAGGTTCGGTGACGAGCAGCAATATTGGGCCCCCGCGGCGCGCGTAGAAACAGCATTCGCTCTCACAAAAGAGCAAGCCCGCCGCCCTATGTGCTCCGGATGCGGCGAGACTCTTCTCTCCAGAATGCGGCGTCAATGGGTAACCCGACGCACAAATTCTGTCCGTGCGCTATGGGGAGCGGCCGGCCAGGGCATCGGGCCCATCACCGAGGCGACAAGGCGGCAAAGAGGGCAGCTGGGGCATGCCGGGTCAAGGCGGATGCCCGGCAGCGGCCCGCCCGACGTCCCAGTAGGGCGTACGCCGGCGCTGCAAAACCCACATCGGACGCGAAGCACGCTTCGCGGCACCCCCTCCCCCGAGCATCCCTCTCGGCTGTGCAATCTGGACAGACGCGGCACTTCGTGCGAACTCTTGATGAAGAACATGTCGGTCACGTGTCGCAGCCATGTTCGCGTCCTTTCTGCTGGCGAGGTCCACTGGCAAGAGTGGACCCCCTCCCGGAACGGCGGCGCGGACCAGCGCCCCGTGGTCCTGGTACACGGCCTGTCCGATAGCTGTCGGACCTGGAATCGACTCGCCCCCGCGCTCGCGGCGGCGGGGCGCCGGGTCGTCGCGCTCGACCTGCCCGGCCACGGCAACTCGGCTCGGCCCGACGCGCCCTATACGGTCGCGTGGTATGCGGGCGTGGTCGCTGAATGGATCCGTGCCCTCCGGCTCGGCGATTTCGATCTGGTGGGGCACTCGTTCGGCGGCAGCATTGCAATGTGCGTGGCCACCGAGCGGCCAGGGCGCATCCACCGCGTCGGGCTGGTCGCCGCGGGCGGCATCGGGACCGAGGTCGCGCTGCCGCTGCGCCTCGCCGCCGTGACCGGGCTGATCGAGCTGGCCGCGCCGGTGCTCATGGGCGTCGGCACGCACGCGGGGGTGCTGGTGCTCGGCGGCGATTTCAACGCGGAAGAGCGCAAGCACCTCGCCAGGATGAACGCGCGGCCCGGCACGGCGCGCGCCCTGTCGCGCACGCTCCGCCACGCGATCGATCTGCGCGGCCAGCGCCATCACCTCATGGACATCGCTCATCGGCTCCCGGAGATACCGCCGCTCGCCGTCTACTGGGGCGAGCGCGACCAGGTGATCCCGGCGCGCCACGCGGCGGACATCGACCGCTACATCGAAGGCGCGGCCGTGCGGCGCTTCGCCAAGGCGGGGCACTACCCGCACCGGGAAGCGGTGAGCGATCTGGCCCCCGATCTCCTCCGGTTCCTCGACGAGCCGCGGCCCACGCCGCGGCTGCGCGCCGGGGCGCGCGCCCCGCGCGCGTCCGCCGCGGCGGCCCGCTCACCGCAGGCCAGCGCCCGCTGGCAGCCCTGGCCGGACGCCGCGGTCAGGCGCTGGGCGCGGAGCTCGCCGTCTCCGCTGATGCGGCAGACACCGCAGCAGGACACCGGCGCCTCGGCATCTCCCGCCGACCTCGGGAGCCGCCCGCCGCCCGTTCCCTGCTAGCAAACACTCGCGCCGCGTTCTCCGACATCCGAACGTTCACGACCACGTTGGTGAGCGATGGTGGGGAGCGGGCTTCGGCCCTGGGCGCGATTGTCGGCCGCGCGCCTCCCCTTCCCTGTTGACGCCGCGCCCCCCGGTGCGGTTCTCTCGGGCGCCGGTGCAACTCGAATGTGAGACCTGCGGCGCCTCGCTGCGCGTTGAAGCGGACCAGCGTACCGCGGTGTGCCCCTACTGCGCGTCGCCCTCGGTGGTGGAGCGGCCGCCCTCCCAGGATCGGCCGTCGCCGCACTTCGTCGTCGGGTTCACCACGACCCGGGAGAGCGCGCAGGGCGCTGTCAAGGCGTGGCTGGGAAAGCGGAGCTTCTTCGTGCAGTCCAGCGTCAAGACGGCGACGATCGACGCGATCCGCGGCGTCTACACGCCCGCCTACCTGTACTCGGCGATGGCGCAGACGCGCTACGCGGCGCAGATCGGCGAGGACTACCAGCAAACCGAGACGTACACGACGACCGACGACAAGGGGAACAGCGTCACCCGGACGCGCGTCGTCACAAGGACCGAGCACCGGCACCTCGAAGGCCAGCACGCGACCTACGTCATGGACGTGCTCGTCGTGGCATCTCGCGCCGTCCCGAACGCCGAGCTCGAGGCGATCGAGCCGTTCGACCTCCGCACGATGCGGCGCTACACGCCCGCGGTGCTCAGCGGCTGGATCGCCGAGGAGCCGACGATGACCCAGGCCGAGTGCTACGGCCTCGCGCGGCGAGAGGCGCTGGAGAAGATCGGCCGCGACCTCTCGGGCTTCATGCCCGGGGACAGCCACCACGGCCTGACGCACGAGACGCACCTCGACCGCGAGACGCTCGAGCTGCTCTATGTGCCCCTCTGGGTGCTCGCCCTCCGGCACGACCCGCAGAAGCCGCCCTTCCGGGTCCTCATCAACGGCCAGACCGGCGCGATCCACGGCAAGGCCCCCCTCTCCTGGATCAAGATCGCCCTCGCCGTCGTGCTCGTGATCGCGCTGATCGCGGCGCCGTTCGTCCTCGCCGCGCTACGCGACCGGGGCCGCGATCCCGCCGAACGGCGCGGCGCCGCGCGGCCGCCCGCCCCCGCCGCCGCCCCCGCGCCGACCGAGCGCGTCCTCCCCGGGGGGAGCAGGCCCGCACCGACCGGAGGGGCGCGATGAGCGTGAACATGGACGTCGCCTCGGCCACCACGAGCGCCACGGGGCCGTGCTGCGCGCGCTGCCAGGGGCCGCTGGAGCCCGGGGACCTGCGCTGCGCCGTCTGCGGCCTCGCCGCGCCGCAGGGCCGCGCCCCGGCCCCGCAGGCGGTGCAGGTGCTGCGGTGCACCGAGTGCGGCGCCGCGGTCTCGTACTCGGCCGAGGCGCAGGCGCCGAAGTGCCGCTTCTGCGGCGCCGTCACGCGGATCGAGCAGCCGGTCGACCCGATCGATCAGGCCGACTGGCTGCTCCCGTTCGGGGTGCCCCCCGATCAGGCCGATCAGGCGCTGCGGCGGTGGATGTCGACGCTCGGCTTCTTCCGGCCGTCGGATCTCGCGCGCGCGGCGACCGTCGAGGGGCTGCGCCCGATCTGGTGGGCGGGCTGGCTCGTCAGCGCGGACGCCGTGGTGAGCTGGACGGCGGACTCGAACGCGGGCGCCCGGCTGAGCAGCTGGGCCCCGCACGCCGGACAGACGCAGCTGCCGTTCCGCAACCTGCTCCTGTCCGCCTCACGCGGGCTCTCGCTCGACGAGGCCCGGGAGCTCGCGCCGCACTTCCGGCTCGACCTGGCGGTGCCCGCCGCGCACCGGACACAGCAGCAGCTCGGCCCGCCCGACGCGGTGATCGAGCAGTTCGACGCGCAGCGCTCGGCGGCGCGCAAGATCGTCAGCGAGCGGATCGCCGCCAGCGCGGAGGACGCCCTGACGCGAGGCGTGATCCCGGGGTCCACGTTCCGCAACGTGCACGTGGCGGTGCTCTTGCACGCGCTCGAGACGCGGCGGCTGGCGCTGCCGTCGTACGTGCTCGCCTACCGCTACAAGGGGCGAAGCTACCGCGCCGTCGTCCACGGCCAGGACGCGAGCCACGTCACTGGCACGGCGCCCATCGCGTGGGGCAAGGTGGCGCTGGTGGTCGCCGGCGCGCTCGCGCTCGTCGTGCTCGTGATCGGGGCGCTCGTGCTCGCCCGCGCGGCGTAGCTTCGCCCGCCCTCGGTCCTCTCCCCCTCCCCCAGATCCAGCGCTGCGCGGGCGCGGCGGGCCGCGCCAGACGCTGTGGCGGAATGCCTCGAGCGCACGCTCGGTGCGGCAGAGCAGAGCCATGATCCGCGCCCTCCTCCGCGCGCTCCGGCCATGGTCCGGATCTGGCACTGAGGCCGGAGCTCGATGGAGGAAACCATGGAAACTGGATCGCGGGAGAAGCTGCTGGAGATCCTCAAGAAGTTCCGGACTGCCATGCTCGTCACGCACGCCAGCCAGGGGGCGCTGCGGGCGCGTCCGATGGCGCTCATGAAGGTCGACAGCGACACCGGGGACGTCTGGTTCATGACGAGCATCGACTCGGGCAAGATCGATGAGATCGAGTCGCAGCCCGAGGTGAATGTGACCCTCCAGGAGGGGCGCCGCTTCCTGTCGCTGTCGGGCCGCGCCTCGATCGTGCGGAGTCGGACGAAGATCGAGGCGCTGTGGTCGGAGGAGGCGAAGGTGTTCTTCCCGCAGGGCAAGGACGATCCCTCCCTCGCGCTCATCCACGTGAGCCCGCGCGAGGGCGAGTACTGGGACAACGAAGGCGCGGCCGGGCTCAGGTTCCTCGTCGAGGCCGTCAAGGCGTACGTCACCGGGACGACGCCGAAGACCGACGCCGCCCAGCACGGGTCGGTGCCGCTGAACGGCGGGCAAGCCGGCGATGCCCGGGTGTCCGCGCGATAGCGATCCACGCCGTCGCGCCGCGGCTTGAGCGGGACGGAGCGTGGCGCATCCCTTGCTCTTCCTCGAGGAGACCGCGCCGCGCTCCGCTCCACCGGAGCGGAGGTGACGCGAGAACCCGTCAGCAACGAGGTTGGGCATGGGGATCTTCACGATGTCTCGTCGAGCTCAGATGGTCGTGGTCGCGGCGGCGGCGGTCGTCGTCATCGTCGGGCTGCGCTACGCGGAGCCGTTCCTCGTGCCGGTGCTGTTCGGCGTCGCGCTCGCGGCGATCTCGTCGCCCATCGCGACCTGGGTGACCCGCCGCGGGCTGCCCGCAGCCCTCGGGGCGCTGGCTGCGCTCGTGGTCGATCTGGCGATCCTGGTCTTCGTCGGGGCGGTGGTCACCATCGCCGGGGTGGAGCTGGAGGAGAAGGTGCCGGTCTACCTGGTCCGGATGTCCTCGATGACCGACGCGCTCGCCGTGACGCTCACGGAGCGCGGCTTCCCGGTGAACCCGGAGTTCCTCTCGCGCACGCTGCACACGGCGTCCCTGGTCCCCCTCCTCGGCGGGGCCGCGGTCACGGTCGCCAGCGCGGCGTCGAGCCTCGGGGTGGTGCTCCTCGTCGTGTTCTTCGCGCTCTGCGAGGGCGCCGGCGCGGGCGCGAAGGTGCGGCGGCTGCTCTCGACCCCCGCGCGCGGGCTCGAGCACGTCGATCGCATCGTGCGGGAGGTGAAGAAGTACCTCGTGGTGAAGACGCTGACGAGCCTGCTCGTCGCCGTCCTCGCCTATGTGCTCCTGGTCCTCCTGGGCGTGGACCTGGCGCTCCTCCTGGCGTCGAGCCTGTTCGTCCTGCACTTCATCCCCAACATCGGCGCGGCGGTCGCGACGATCCCGGCCGTGCTCGCCGCGCTGGCCAGCCAGGGCCCTGGCACCGCGGCCCTCGTGGCCATCGGGTACCTGCTGATCAACCTGCTGGTGGGCAACGTGCTCGAGCCGCGCGTGCTCGGGCGGACCCTGGGCCTGTCGCCCCTCGCCGTCCTGATCGGCATGCTCTTCTGGGGCTGGCTCTGGGGGCCGGCGGGAGCGCTGCTGTCGGTGCCCATCATGATGGTCGCGAAGATCACGCTGGAGAACGTGGAGGGACTGTCGTGGGTCGCGCGCATCATGGAGCCCGCGCCCGAGGAGCCAGAGACGGCTCCCGTCAGCGGCGAGCCGGCGCCAGGCTCGCTGCTGCGGCCGAGCGTCGCGGGGGCGCGGAGACCCGGGTAGCGATGCATGATCTCGTGCACCAGGTCTTCTCTCGAAGATCTGCCCATGCCCACGAGCGCCATCACCAGCACGACGTCGCATCAGCGATCCGAGAGCGAGCAAGCGCTGCCCGCGAGCGCCGATTTCCGCGCCATTTTCGAGGGGATCCCGGGAAATTACGTCGTGATCCGTCCGGATTTCACGGTCGTTGCCGCGAGCGACGCCTTTCTCCGGGCCGCGAACATCCGGCGCGAGGAGTTCCTGGGTCGCCACATCTTCGATGTCTTCCCGGACAATCCGGACGATCCGCACGCGACCGGCACGAGGAACCTGCGCGCCTCGATCGAGCGGGTGATCCAGATGCGCGCTCCCGACAGCATGGCCGTGCAGAAGTACGACATCCCGCGCCCTGAAGCGGAGGGAGGCGGCTTCGAGGAACGGTACTGGAGCCCCTTGAACTCGCCCCTCCTGGGGCCGGATGGCAGGGTCGCGTACATCATTCATCGCGTCGAGGACGTGACCGAGTTCGTCCAGCTGAAGCAGCGCGGGATCGAGCAGTGCCGGCGCACGGAGGAGCTGAAGACGCGGGCGGAGCGGGTCGAGGCCGAGGTCTTCCTCCGGGCGCAGGAGATCCAGCGCGCGAACGAGCAGCTCCGCGTGGCGAACGAGCAGCTCAGCCGGCTCGACGAGCTCAAGACCAGGTTCTTCTCGAACGTGAGCCACGAGCTTCGGACGCCGCTCACGCTCATGCTCTGCCCGATCGACGAGCTCCTGACCAGCGCGCCCGGCGGCCTCACGGACAGGCAGCGCGAGCTCGTCGAGCTCGCGCGCCGCAATGCGCGGCGGCTCCTCAAGCTCGTGAACACCCTGCTCGACTTCGCCCGGATCGAGGCCGCCCGGATGCAGGTCTCCTACGAGGCGCTCGACCTCTCGGCGCTGACCGCGGAGGTGGTCAGCGCGTTCCGAGCGGCCGTGGAGCGGGCGGGGCTCCGGCTCGTCGTGGACTGCCCGCCGCTCCCGGAGCGCGTCTACGTCGATCGCGAGATGTGGGAGAAGATCGTCCTCAACCTGGTCTCGAACGCGTTCAAGTTCACGCTCGAGGGCGAGATCGGGATCGCGCTCCGGTGGGCCGGCGACCACGTGCTCCTCGAGGTCCGCGATACGGGGACGGGGATCCCCGCCGACGAGCTCCCCCGGATCTTCGATCGCTTCCACCGGATCCAGGGGGCGCACGGGCGGAGCCACGAGGGCTCCGGCATCGGCCTCGCGCTCGTGCGGGAGCTCGTCCGGTTCCACATGGGCGAGGTCCACGCGACGAGCGAGGTCGGCCGTGGCAGCACGTTCACCGTCCGCATCCCCGCCGGATCAGCGCACGTGCCCGCGGAGCGCATCGGCGCCGAGCGGGAGCTCGGCATGACGGCCGTGACGGTCCAGGCGTTCGTGGAGGAGGCGTCGCAGTGGGTCGGCGGGGCCGCGCCGCCGGCGGAGCTGCCGCTGGGGTCACCGGCGAGCGCAGGGAGCGCAGGGGACGCACGCCCAGCGGAGGGCCCGGCCGGCCACGTCCTGCTCGTCGAGGACAACCCCGACATGCGGAGCTACCTCAGGGACGTCCTTGCGACGCGGTGGACCGTGGAGGCCGTCGAGAACGGCGAGATGGCGCTCTGCGCTGTGCGCTCGCGTGTACCCGATCTCGTGCTCACCGACATCATGATGCCCGGGCTCGACGGGTTCGGCCTCCTCAAGGCGCTGCGGGCCGAGCCGAGGACGAGGCTCGTCCCGGTGGTGTTCATCTCGGCCCGATCCGGCGAAGCGTCGCGCGTGCACGGCGCCGAGGCGGGCGCGGACGATTACCTCGTGAAGCCGTTCTCGGTCCGCGAGCTGCTCGCGCGGGTCGGCGGGCGCATCGAGATCGCCAGGCTGCGCCGCCAGCTCGCCGAGGACGTCGAGCGCCTCCGCGAGAGCGAGCAGCGCTTCCGCTCCCTCGCCGACTGCGCCCCCATGATGATCTGGATGTCCGGGCCCTCCGGCGGGTGCGAGTACGTCAACACGACGTGGCTGCGCTTCACGGGGCGCTCCCTCGACGAGGAGCTGGGGGACGGCTGGCTCGACGCGGTCCACCCGGACGATCGCCCGCTCGTCGCGAGCGTGTGCGCCGAATCGATCGAGACGCACGAGCCGTTCATGCTGGAATGCCAGATGCTCCGCCGGGACGGCGAGAGCCGGTGGGTCGTGACGCAGGGCGCCCCGCGCTTCGGCGCCGCCGGAGCGTTCCTGGGGTTCGTCGGCTCGTCCCTGGACATCACCGAGCGCAAGCGCGTCGAGGACGCGCTGGCCGACGCGGATCGCCGGAAGGACGAGTTCCTGGCCATGCTCGGGCACGAGCTGCGCAACCCCATGGCGCCGATCTGCGTGGCCGTGGAGCTCCTCCGGCGGCGGAGCCACGGCGGGCCGCCGGATCAGCACATCGAGGTGATCGCGCGGCAAACGAGGACCTTGATGCGCCTCGTGGACGATCTGCTCGACGTGTCGCGCATCACCCGGGGAAAGATCGAGCTGCGCAAGGAGCGGATCGACGTCAAGGCCGCCGTGGCGCGCGCCGTGGAGTCGACGCGCGAGCAGATCGAGGCGCGGCGGCACCAGATCCGGCTCGTGCTGCCGGCGGCCGCCGTCCAGGTCCTCGGGGACGACGTCCGCCTCGAGCAGATCCTCGTCAACCTGCTCACCAACGCGTGCAAGTACACCGACCCCGGGGGCCACATCGGGGTGACGGTCGAGCAGCGCGGCGGCCAGGTGGAGCTGCGCGTCCGCGACGACGGGATCGGGATCTCCAGGGAGGTGCTGCCCCATGTCTTCGAGCTGTTCCATCAGGCGGATCGCAGCCTCGATCGGGCGCCCGGCGGCCTCGGTATCGGGCTGACCATCGTCCGCGATCTGGTCGCCCTCCACGGCGGGAGCATCGAGGCGACGAGCCCGGGGCCAGGGCAAGGCAGCGAGTTCATCGTGCGTCTCCCCGTTGCGGCGGAGGAGCGCGCGCCCGCGGCGGCGGACGAGCGCCTACCCGCCGCGGCCGTCGGGGCGTCGTCCGCGCCCTCGAAGAACGCAGAGCAGCCGTCTCCGGCGGCGAGGAAGCTCCGCGTCCTCATCGTCGAGGACAACGTGGACGCGGCGAGCACCCTCGCCGATGCCTTGCTGGCCCTCGGGCAGGAGGTGTGGATCGCCGGCGACGGCCCGCACGCGTTGAGGGCGGCGGCCGAGCATCGGCCCGATCTCGTGCTCCTTGACATCGGGCTTCCAGGAATGGACGGCTACGAGGTGGCGCGGCGCCTGAGGGAGGCTGAGCTGTGCTCGGGCGCGCTCGTCGCGCTCACGGGGTACGGGCAGGCGTCGGACCGCCGCCGCGCCGAGGCGGCAGGGTTCGACGCCCACTTCGTCAAGCCGATGTCGCTGGATGCGCTCGCCGGGGTCGTCGACGCTGCCGCGGCGTCCGGAGCCCGTCAGGGCGCCGCGGACGGCGCCGGCGCGAGCCCGAAGACGCGCTCGTGACGGGCGCTCACGTGGCAACCCATGCACGAGGCGACCCGGCCGGCGGAGGTCACCTCGCCCGCGGGCGTGACCGTGCCGTAGACCCAGCCTGCGTCGGTGCCGGGCGTGTCCGGCGCGACCTTGAGCACCACGTACGCGCCGGCGAGGCGCGACGCGCGGTAGACGCGATCGCCGTCACGCAGGATGGGATCGAAGTGATCCGCGGCGTCCGGCGGGGTGGCGCCGGCGCCCGGGAGGGCGGCCGCCGCGCCGTCGTCCACCAGCTCCGGGACGAAGCTCTCCTTGACCAGGACCTGCCCGACCGGCTGGGCGACGGGCGCCTGTCCGTCGACGAGCGGATAGCGATCGCGGTGCTTGGCGAACACCGAGTAGAGCTTGCGGGCGTGGCCGCCGTCCTCGGCGGCGCTCATGCGGACGCGGCCGGGCAGCGGCATCCGGCACAGCCAGGGCGCCCAGCGGAGCTCGTCGTCGACGCGACCCCAGGGCTTGTAGTCGCGAAAGGCGGCGGCGATGAGCGGGGCGAGGCGGGGGTCGATCTCGGCCTCGGCGGTGCCCGTATCGGGCGGCGAGCCCGGCGCGTTCGCCGAGGACGAGGAGACGGGGGCCGGCGGGGGCGGTGCGCTCCCGGCGTCGTCCGGTGTGACGGGCTCGTCCAGGGCGTGGCTGCACCCGGGCGCGAGCGCGAGGAGCAGGAGCAGGAGCAGGGTGAGGCGCATGGAGCGGATCGTACGATCGGAGCGCCGGAAAGGTCTGCCGGGCAGCACGGTTGCGCGCGACGCGCGATCGCCGGGGGCGCAGGCGTTCGCGCACGCGCCGCAGCGCGGCCCGCCGGCGGCCGTGGTCACGGTGCGGACGGAGCAGGCCCGGCCGGCGGCGGCGCGGCGCGGGTCGGCTGGCAGCGAGGACAGAAGTAAGTCGACCGCATCATCGTCCCCTGCCGGCGCATCTGGATCGCGGCGCCGCAGTCGTAGCAGGCGTACCCCTCGCGGCCGTACACGCTGACTGGCCTCCTGCGGTCTCCGCCGGCGCGCGTCGTGCGTGTGGTCATGTAATGCGCGGTCGGTCCACGGTACGCGCTGGCGGCGTCTCGCGGCTCGACGTTGGCTTGCAGGAGGCCGCGGCCGACGTCGAGCATCGCGGAGAGCTCCTCGTCGGAGTACGCCCGGACCGGGGCGAAGGGGTCGAGCCGCGTCCGGAAGAGGAGCTCGCTCTTGTAGATGTTGCCGATGCCGGCGACGACGCGCTGGTCCATGACGGCGACGCCGAGCGGCACCTCGTCGAGGGCGCGCAGGCGGCGGAGCGCCTCGGCGGCGTCGAAGGCGCCGCCGAGCAGATCCGGGCCGAGGCCGCCGAGGAGGCGATCGCCGCGCAGGGCGCTCGCGCGGAGCAGGCGCGCGACGGGCGCGCGGAAGCAGACGGCGACGTAGCCGGGGACCGCGAGGATGGCCGACGCCGTCGCCTCGGACCGCTTCCAGCGCTCGCCCTCGCGGTAGAGGTGCCAGGCCCCGCTCATGCGCAGGTGCGTGTGGAGGACGGTCCCCTCGTCGAAGAAGATCAGGAGGTTCTTGCCGCGCGCCTCCACGCGCTCGACGCGGCGTCCGACGAGCCGGCGGCACGGCTGGTCGCTCCGGGGCAGCTCCAGCGCGACGACGGGCGCGCCCGTGAGCGCGGGGCCGAGGGCGGCGGCGATGCGGAAGAGGGTGTCGCCTTCAGGCATGTGCGGTGTCCGGAGGCTCTGGTGCGGACCGGCCGGATCGCAAGGGGCACGAGCGGAAGGGTCAGGCCCTCACCGCATCGCCGGCCTCGTTTCGCGCTCGCCTGAACATGGTTGCTCCCCTCCTCGATTCGCGGCAGTCGAGCGTCGCGACCATGGAGAACCCCTCGATGCCTCACCCGACCTGGTGCCCCATCGCCCTGCTGGCAGCGTCGCTCTGCGCGTGCGCCGCGCCCGCGCCCCCGCCCGCGTCGACCGAGCGTCCGATCGCCGTGCCCATCGCGCCCGCGGCGCCGCCGGCCGCTCCGGAAGCCCCGCCCGACGCGGCCTCGCCGCCGGAGGTCGAGATCCGAGGCCACCAGATCCTCCTGGACGGCCGGCTCGTCGGCGACGCGAAGAGCATCGCCGAGCTCGGCCGGTTGACCAAGATCGATGAGCTGTTCGTGCAGCTGGAGGCGCGCCGCGCCCGCGAGAGCGACCGCGGCGCGCCCGCGCAGGGCGAGATCGCCGTCGTGGCGGACGAAGCGGTCGCCTGGGTCGTCGTCGAGAGCGTCTCCCGCACGGCGGCCTTCGCGGGCTACCCCCTGGCGCTGCTGCGCACCGGCGTGGGCGGGCTCCGCTTCCGCACGCCCATGCCCGGCCCTCCCGAGGAGAGCGCCTCGGAGCCGCCGCGGTTCGAGTTCGCCGTCGATGTCCGCGAACGCGACGTGGAGCTGAGCCTCTTCGAGCTGACCGTCGCCCCGCCGAGCGCCTCGGAAGGCGGCGGCTTCGTCCGGACGCTCGTGAAGCGCGAGGTCGTGGGCCCGCAGCGGGAACGCGCCTCCGCCGCGCTCGCGGAGCTCGCCGAAGCCGCGTGCGCGAAGGCGCCGCGGACCTGCCTCGACCGCATCGGTCTGCGCGCCGTGCCAGGAGCGAGCCTCGCGGACGTCAAGGAGATCGTGTCGACCACCCTCGCCCGCGCGCGGCAATGGAAGGAGCGACCGCCCGGCTCGAAGCCGGAGATCCTCCTGCTCGGAGCCCTCCCCCGCGAAGGCCGGTTCACCGGCCCGCCAGGAGCGCCGCCCTCGCTTCGCATGACATCGATGGACGTCTCGGGCCGGCTGCAACCCACGGAGATCCAGCAGGCCGTGCGCGCGCGGTTCGGTGGGCTGCGCAAATGCTACGAAGACGGGCTGCGCCGCGATCCCAACCTCGCTGGCCGGATCGCGGTGCGCTTCGTCATCGGCAGGGACGGCAAGGTGACCACCGTCACGGAGGGCGCTCTGCCGCCGGCCAGCTCCCCGCCGTCGGCCGCGAGCGCGCCCATGCCGGATCGCGCGGTCGTGAGCTGTGTCCTGCGCGAGTTCGAGAAGCTCACGTTTCCGGCGCCCGAGGGCGGCGTCGTCACGGTGGTGTATCCCCTCATGTTCTCGCCAGGCTCATGACGCCGAAGGGGTAGCGCGGGCAGCCTCCGCGCGTGCCGCGGGCGGCTCCGCCGCGCTCAGGCCTTTCGATCCGCGCGCGGGCTGATCACATACCCCTTCCGCGCCAGCGCGTGCCGGAACCCGGCTTGCAGGTCCCGGTGCGTCGCGAGCTTGCCGAACTCGATGCCGAGCTCGATCACGGTGCGGGCGATGCTGGGCGAGGCGCCGACGACGCTGCACTCGGCCCCGAGGAGCCCCGCGGCGCGCGTGGCCTGGAGCAGGTGGTTGGCCACCGCGCTGTCGACCGACGTGACGCCGGTGATATCGATGATGACGAACTCGGCGTGGTGCCGCTCGACCGCGGCGACGAGCGACTCCACGAGCTGGGCGCCGCGCGAGCTGTCCATCTGGCCGACGAGCGGGACGACGAGGATGCCCGGGTGAATGGGGATGCTCGGCGTCGAGAGCTCCTGGACGAGTTCGATCAGCCGCCGCTGGGTCTCCAGGAGGATCGACTCCTGGCGCTGCGCGTCCTCGATCTTCTTGCGATCGGTGATGTCCTCGATGAGCCCGAGGAGATAACGGCCCTTGCCCGTGGCGTCCTCCATGGGGATGAACCGGGCGCGGCCGATGCGGTCCCCGAAGCGCTTCGAGGGGACGCGGAGCTCCGGGACCTCGACCGGCACGCCCCCCGCGAGGACGGCGCGGCTCTCGGCGTCGATCTTCGCGGCCAGCGCCTGCGGCAACAGGTCGCTGGCGCGCAAGCCGATCAGCTCGCCTGGCGCGTGGCCATGGAACTCCTCGAAATTCCTGTTCACCCGCACGTAACGGAGCTCCTCCGCGTCCTTGACGAAGAGCATGAGCGGGAGGTGCTCGACGATGCCGTCGAGGAGGAGGCGCGCGCTCTCGAGCGACGCCGCCGTCGCCCGGCGCTCGGTGACGTCGTCGTAGATCACGGCGACGCACCGATCTCCCACGGGGAACGACCACGTCGTCATGACGCGCGTGCCCTCCTCCAGAGGGAGGATCACCTCGCTCTCGTCGGTCCCGCCGGAGCGGATCAGCTCCGCCAGACGCTGAGGAATGCCGATCTGCCGCAGGCTGGGGACGCTCTCGTCCATCGTCTGGCCGAGCATCGCCGCGGTGGGCCGGCTGGCGATCCGCTCGGAGGCGCGGTTCATGTAGACGTACCGGAGCGACCGATCATCCTCCGGGGCCTCGAGGGCGAGGAACGTGCAGCCGAGGTGCATGGACTCGACCACCTGCGCGCACCGGCGCTGGTGCTCCCGGGCGTGGCGCTCCCCTCCATCGATGAGGCGGAGCAGGGCGCCGCGGCCGCCGCCGATCGAGCAGGCGAGCCCGCGGAGCATCCACCGCGGCGCGCCGCGGCCCTCGTCCGGGAGGTCGATCTCGGCGCGATCGACCTCGCCGGAGAGGAGCGCCTGGATCCGGGCGACGTCGGCGGCCGCGGGCGCCAGCGACAGGAGCACGCGATCTCCCTCCGGCGACAGCGGCAGGCTCGGCGCGCCGAGCCCCGAGAGGAGGCGATCGAGCCGCTCGTTCTTGCACAGGACGGCGCCCCGCGCGTCGATGACGAGCGCGGGGTCGTCCAGGGCCTCGATCAGGAGACGTGGATCGATGTGAAGAGTCTCTGCGCGATCTTCGGCTGTCGTCTGCACGCACCCACCCTGTGAGCCAGATGCGATGGCCGAGCGCGGCCCCCGCTGCTGAATGGTCACAACCGGGCGCATCATCGCTCCGTTCTCGCGCTTCTGCACCCTCCGGGTGAGCAGAGTCGCCGAAAAAGGGAGACGGCGTTCGCGCCGGAGTCGCTCTCCGGCGCCGGAGCGAGCTCGACGGCGCGGGGCCCTGTCAGCTCGCGGTCACGCTGGCGCGGCTCTCCTGCAGCGGCTGCGGCGCCATGCGCCGGATACAGTAGCTCAGGGCAGCCCGCAGATCGCGTTGCGTCGAGATCGTCGAGAGATCGAGCCCCAGCGCGACCATCGTCTGCGCGACGTTCGGCTTGATGCCGGCGACGATGCCTTCGGCGCCGAGCAGGCGGATCGCCGCCACGAGCTCGATGAGATGGCTCGCCACCTTCGTGTCCACCATGTCGACCCCGGTCAGATCGAGGATCGCGAAATGGGCTTGTTTTCCGTGATACGCGCGAGCAGCGCATCCATCACCTCGGCCGTCCGCACGCTGTCGACCACACCGATCATGGGGAGCGTCAGCACGCCGTTCCACACCTCGATGATCGGCGTGGAGAGCTTGCGGATCACCTCCTGCTGCTTCTCGATCTGAGAGAGCCTGGCCCGCAGCTCTTCCTGCGTGCGCTTCACCGCGCTGACGTCGAGCGAGAACCCGAGCACCGCGTCGACCTCGTCGCGCCCGTTGAGCACGGGGACGACCCAGCTCTCCCAGTGGACGCCGTGCGCCGTGTTGTGGTCATGGGCCATCGCGCCGGCGAGCGCTCCCCGCAAGATGATGCGGTCTTTCTCGGGATAGAGCTCGAGCAGGTTCTTCCCGAGGAGCGCGCCCCTCGCGAGCCCGGCGGCGTCGAGCCCCTTGCCGTCGTGGTAGATGACGGTCCCCTCGGTGTCGATCGCCCAGATGACGACCTGCAGGCTGTCTGCCAGGCCGTCGAGGAGCCGCTCCTTGAGGCTCGGCTCTGCCGGGTCGCGCTTGCCGTCGGCGTCGGCCTGCCGCAGCGACCCGTGGATCGTGCCCCCCTCGGGCGCCCGGCTCGCGTTGCACGTCAGACGCCGGTAAGCGCCCTGAGCGTCCATCAGGCGCACATCGAACTGCACCGGCTCTGTTTGCTCCTTCAGCCGGACCCACGCAGCGGCGAAGTCGGCGCGATCCTCCGCATGGACGAGCGCCGTGAGCGAATCGCCATGCGCTATCCCGGCCCCCAGCGCCTGACGGAGCGCGCCGCTCGCGTGCAGCACAGCCCCATCGATCCCCGCGATGAAGAGCATCTCTGGACAGGATGCGAGAAATGTATGCAGTAGCCCCGAAGTGGCGTCCATTTCGTTCGCCATGGTTTCCCTCCCATACGTCCCCCCTCAACAAGATGGCTTGTATCAGAAGCGCATCGTGGTTGGGAAGCTGCGCTCCGGGCTCCGCACCTGCGACGGGCTGCAGCCGAACTGCGCCGCGAACGCCTTAGAAGTTTCGCGGCGGAGGCGACCGTGATGGGCCGAGGTTCGCGGCGATGAAGCGGAGCGCGCGCTCGACCGGCGCTCCGAGCGTGGGGCGACCTACCAGTTCACCCCCGGCGCGGCTACGCTGGCCGCTCCAGACCGGCCCGGGCTGCGCTGCCGATGAACCCCACCCTCGATCTCCTCGACCTCGATGTATCCTACTCTTACACGCACGCCGTCCGGCTCCTCAGCCTGGACAGGGCAACGCCTTTCTGGCCCGATCTCGGGCTCCGCATCGACGATGTCGAGGCGGTGAAGGCGGCCGCGCGCCGCTGCGTCCGGGCGGAGATCGCGATCGAGGCGCTGGACGACGAGGAGCGGGACTACGAAGCCATGATGGCGGTGCACATCGCGGCGTTCCTCGCCGAGGTGGAGCGCTCCCTGGGCACGGCGGCCGCGGCGCAGATCCGAGCGTGGATCGAGGAGCGCTACTTCGTCCTCGACCGGCTGCCTGACTGGCGGACCATGTGGCAGGTGCTCGTCGTGTGGCTATCGCGCCGCAAAGAGCACCGCGTCGCGCGCTTCGGCCTGCCGCTCGACAAGATCGCCAAGCTCTTCCAGATCGCCCGAGCGTGGGCGGAGACCGAGGAGGCGCTCGATCGGCGCATCGACGAGGCGGAGGCGCTCCCGCTGGAAGGATGGGACGCCGAGGCCTACGCGGCGTACCGCGGCGACGACTCCGACCTGAGCCCCCTCACCGCGCTATCGCAGCACCTGGTCGCGCTCGAGTTCGAGCGCACCTGGGGCGCGATCCGGCGGCTGCTCGGCCCGGCGGAGATGGACGCGCTCGAGCGCTGGGGGCAGGCCGAGGTGCTGGCCCACATGGAAACGATCTCGCCCCACTCGGCGTGGATCCCGCCGGAGGGCCGCAGCCTGTCGTGAGCGCGGCGCTCGCCGCAGGTGCGGCTCGGTCCCGTGCGCCGGGCCGTGCGTTTTCCAACCAACCCCGAAGAGCTCCCCGCAATTCTGGGTATGAGCACCCACGTTCCTCCCGCGGACGCCACCCGCTCCGCTACCTGGAATTCCGTTCACACCGCAGCGCTTCAGACGCTCCCGCGTTCGCTCCGGCTCCTGGGGGTCGCCGCGCCCGACATCGACGACCTGGTCCAGGACGTCCTCCTTGCGGCGTACGAGAGCCTGGATCGGTTCGATCCCGACTACCCCGCCTCCGCCTCGCCGCCGCCTCCGCGCGAGGCCGACTCGGCGGTCGATCCGCCGCGGCAGGCGCCGGAGCCGGGGCCCGGCGCTCCGGTGATCGAGACGCCCCACCGCCCGTGCCCTGCTGCTCCCCGGGCGGTGCCACGGGCCAGGGAGGCCAGCGAGCGCGATGACACGTTCGCGGAGGAGCTGCGGCTGCTCACCGCGGCGCGAGAGCGCCTCACCGCCGGTGATCCCGCCGGGGCGCTCCGGCAGATCGCCGTGCACGAGCAGCGGTTCCCCGGGGGCCAGCTGAAGAACGTGCGGGAGCGGCTTCGTACGGTCGCCCTGGCGCGCGTCGCCGCCCCGGAGCAGGGCGCGACGGGGAGCGAGCCGTCGCGATGAGCGGGCCCTGCGGCAGACCGAGGTTCGGCGCGCGCCTGGCCCGGTGCGGCATCGGTCCGCGCGGGGGCGCGAGGTGGCCGGCGCGCGCCGCCGTCGCGGTGGCCACGGCGGCCATGGTCCTGCTCCGTGTCGCGGAGGGGCACGCCGCGCCGGATCTGCCGCAGGCTGCGATGCGGCTGGAGGTCGTGCTGGGCCCCGGCGCCGAGGGCTGCGCCGGCGAGGCGCACCTGCGCGCGGAGGTGGCGCGCGGGCTCGGCGGCGATCCGTTCCAGGACGACGCGCCGCGGGTGCTCACGCTCAGCATCGCGCGGGAGGGGCCGGAGCTCACGGCCTCAATGGCCCTGCGCGAGGGCGCGGGCGCGGGCGATACGGCCTGGGCCGAGGGGTTCAGCACCCGGAGCGGCTGCGCGGAGCTGCTCACCGGCGTGGCCCTCGCGATCGTGGCGCGCATCCTGGCCACGCCGGAGCGGGCGCCACCGCCCTTCGAGCCCTTGCCGCCGCCTTCACCGCCGCTTCCTCAGGGGCGCCAGGCCAAGACGCCAGCGCTGCTGGAGTCGACGCCAGCGCTGCTGGAGTCGACGCCAGCGCTGCTGGAGTCGACGCCAGCGCCGACAGAACGCTGGCGACTGGAGGCGGGGCTCGGGGCGACCCTCGGCCTGGGGATCACGCCGGGGGCCGTGGCCGGCATGACCATGTCTGTCGGCGTTCGCCGGCCCGACTGGTCGGTCGCGGTGGAAGGGCGGGGGCTCGTCTCGCTGGCGCAGGAGGTGGAAGCGGTGCCCCTCGGCACCAGCGCTTTCACGATGGCTGCCGTGGCATGCCTTCGCAGCAGCCGCCTGTTTGGCTGCGGGGTCGCAACAGGTGGCGTCGTCCGGTTCTCCGCTCGGAACCCGTGGAACCTGGCCTTGCGCAACGACGCCCTGCTAGGGTGCGGGGCGCGGCTCGGCAGCGACTGGCCCCTTTCGGACAGGTGGTCCGCATACGGTTACGCGGAAGCTACCGTCATCGTGGCGGGTGCGGTGCTCCGGCGCCAGAGCGATCCGCGCACCGCCCCTGGAGCCATCACGTGGTCGTCACCTCCGCTTGCTGCGGCGCTCGGGCTCGGAATCAATGCGGCATTCTGAACAGGCTCGTCCACATCGTGTCCTTCTCGCAAAGAAACTCCGAGAGACATGGGAATTATCAAATGAAATACACAATGCTCGAAGTGTCCCGGCGACCCCGGCGGCGTCACGACCTCCTTCGCGGCGCCCGACGGCTGGGACGGCGCCTGCACCGCCGCGAACGCGATCCCCGCCGGCCAGGATTGCGGCGGGAAGCCGTGCGTGCAGTCGGTCTCCATCGGGGCGCCGATCGTGACGGCGACCGGCGCATGCACACCCAGGGTGGACGAGTCGCCACCGCCGGCGCTCCTCGATCCTTGGCAGACCCGGGCGCTCGCCTGCGTGCCCGGCGCCTACACGGAGTGCCTGGGCGACCGGAGCACCTGCATGCCGTCGCCCGACCAGCCCGGGGTCCCGCCGCCCGGCGGCTTCCTGACGTGCATCTTCCACGAGGGCGACGTGACGTGCGAGGCGCCCTACCTGGACAGGCACGTCTTCTACGGCGGCGCCGAGGACACGCGCGGCTGCTCCGAGTGCGGCTGCGGGGAGCTGGAGGGCGCGTCGTGCACCGTCATGGCGTCGGTCTACAGCGACGGCGCGTGCGGTGACCTGCTCGTGTCCGCCGTCGTGAGCTCGACGACGCCATTCTGCGGGGTCACGCCGCCCGGCGTCGCCCTCGGCAGCAAGTCGGCGGAGGTCGTCGCCGTGGATCCCGGCGGCTGCGCCCCGAGCGGCGGCGAGCCCACCGGCGAGCTGCTGCCGGCCGAGCCGTCGACCTTCTGCTGCCAGGCATAGGGCCCGCGAGAAGAACAGGCGATCATCGCCTCGCGCTCGGCAGAGCAGCTCACCCGATCCGCGAGCTCTCCGCGCTCCTCGTCGCGGAGGGCCGCGCCCAGGGCGCCTCCAGCACGCCACGACGCCGCCGGCGAGAGCGACCCCGATCTTAGGTCGACTCTGAGCGTCACCCGGAAACGGTTGGCCAGCTGTGAGACGACCCTCCAGCGTCGCGATCACCATGCTCAGAAGAGAGAGGGACATCCCCACGTCAACGAAGACAAACGCACACTTCGCCCGTGCCAGAGCTCACGGAGCAATGCAAAGTCGAATCGCAAGCGAGCGAGCTAGAGAGGCTGGCCATGGACTGCAGGCTCTTCAGTGGAATGTTCGGTGTATACAAGGCCATACTCGGCAGCAGCACGATTGACTGTGACACCATATTGAGCATTCGAGGTCTGGCTCGAGATCAATATTCAACTTGCTCCGGCGTCGTAAGAACTTTTGAGGATGAGCTGCAGCCGGGTGTCACGAGCGATCGCCGCGGCATCCACGCAATGGAAAGCGCTTACATGTTCAAGAGCTACTACGGCGACGTAGACATCGACGAGCTGGTGAAGAACCCAGCGTGCGTGGCCCGCGTCTGTCTACTCTCCGGCCCCTGGATGCGGCACGGCGTTCTCCGGTGGGCTCAGCGGGAGCTCCACCACGAACGTCGCGCCGGCGCCCGGCTTGCTCTGCACCTGGATGGATCCGCCGTGCGACGCCACGATCGAGCGCGCGATGTAGAGCCCGAGCCCGATGCCGCCGAAGTTGCGCACCGACACGGCGCGCTCGAAGCGCTCGAAGATCCTGCCCTGATCGGCCTCCGCGATCCCGATCCCCTCGTCCCGGACCACGAGCAGCGCGCGATCCGCCTGCCGCCGCACGCCGATGAAAATAGGCGCGCCGGCGCCGTACTTCACCGCGTTCGACAGGAGGTTGACGACGACCTGCTCCAGGCGATCCGGATCCCAGTGCCCGACCACGGGCGCTCCCAGATCCAGCTGCGTCGGGCAGCGGGCGTCCGTGAGCTGGGGGCGCATCCGCTCGACGACCTCACGCGCCAGCGCCGCCAGATCGACCGGCGCCAGCGTGAGCGCCAGCCGCCCGGCGTTCATCCTCGTGACGTCGAGCAGCTCGTCGACCAGGCGCCCGAGCCGCGACGTCTGGCGGCCGAGGATGCGGAACATCGCCTCGATCCGCGCCGGGGGAACGCCCGCGAGCGAGCCGCGATGCAGCAGGCGCTCGGCCGCCTGCACCTGCATCTGCATCGACGTCAGCGGGGTCTTGAGCTCGTGAGACGCGACGACGAGGAACTCGTCCCGCCGCTCGATGGCCTCCTGGGCCTCGGTGTACAGGCGGATATTGTCGAGCACGAGCGCCGCGCGGCGCCCCAACTCCTCGGCCAGCCGCAGGTCGGCGGGGCCACAGCGGCGCTCGGGCGCCGTCGCCAGCAGGGTCATGACGCCGAAGTACCGGTCGCGCGCGAGCAGCGGAACCCGCAGGAACGTGTGGACGCCGAGCCGCTCCCAGGGCGGCCTGACCCGCGGGTCGAGCGAACGCACCTGCTGCACCAGCGGCGCGGCGCGGCCATCGACCCCCTCGAATCCGGCCGGCGGCGCTCCTGCCAGAGCGCGCAGCGCGTCCTTCAGCGCTTCCAGCTGCTCGCCGGGCACCCCTGCGACGACCGTCGGGCCCGGTGTCCTGTCCGCCGAGAGCACCTCGACGACACACTGATCCGAGAGCTCGGGCACCGGGAGCTGCGCCACGCTCTCGAAGGTCGCGCTGTACCCCAGCGTCATCAGCTTGCGGCTCGCCTCGGCCAGGAAGCGCTCGGCCTGCTCGGCCCGCTTGCGCTCGGTGATGTCGGTGGAGATGCCGCAGAGCACGCCGGGCATCACCCCCTCGCCGAGAGGGAATTTGATCGACAGGAACGTGTGCAGCCCGTCCTCCAGCGGCACCGTCTCCTCCCACTCCATCGGCGCACCCGTCTCGAGCACCTTCCGCTCGTGCTCGCGGACCATCTCGGCGAAGGGAGCCGGGAAGAGGTCGGCGTCGGTCCTCCCGAGGAGCTGCTCGCTCGGCACGCCCAGGAGGGCGCCGACCTGCCGGTTGGCGAGCAGGAATCGGCCCTCTCGATCCTTGACGTAGACGCTCGCCGCCGAGTTGTCGACGATGGCCTGGAGCATCTTCTGATTGGCCTTGAGCGCCTGTTCCGCCCGCCGCCGCTCGGCGTTCTCCTGCTCCACCTCGGCATAGAGCATCGCGTTCTCCAGCGAGAACGCCGACTGCGAGGCGAGCAGCTCGACGACGCTGAGGCGCCCGGGGGTGAACGCCCCGGTGGCGAGGTTGTTTTCCAGGTAGAGCAGGCCGATGAGCCGAGCCTGGCGCACGATCGGGAGGCACAGCACCGATCTCGCGCGCTTGCGCCGGAAATACGCATCCTCCACGAAGGGGTGCCGGCCGGCGGCGTCGTCGAGCAGCACGCGCTCGTGGCTCCGGCGAACATAGTTGAGGACCGACTGCGGCAACGCGGTCGAAGGCGCCTCGCCCGCCTCCAGCAGCCGTACCGCGCCCCCCGGCGCCTCGATCGCCGCGAGCCACAGCTGCTCCTCCCGCACCAGGAGGACACAGCCCTCCTCGGCGCCCGCGTGCTCGACCACGATGCGAAGCAGCACCTCGAGCAGCCGCGAGAGCTTGAGCTCGCCAGAGATGCTCTGCGCGGCCTTCACCACCGACAGGACGTCGAACTGCTCGGCCCGCACGGCGAAGGTGACGGTGGGGGCGATCGGCTTGCGCGGGGCGAGGTGAGGGTAGCGCTGATCGAGCTGCTCCACCTTGGCGCGGGCGCCCCAGCGGAAATAGCCGGCGCGGGCGCTTCGCAGGTAGCTGTCGGCGGGCGTCGAGAGGCCGCGCGCGCGGTAGAACTCCGCGGCGAGCTCGCAGGCGATGGCCTCATGCTGGACGAAGCCGCCCTCGCGCGCCGCCGCGATGGCCTGCTCGTAGAGCCGGCCGGCCTCCGGCTCGCGCCCGAGGAGCCGGGCGATCTCGGCGCGGACCAGGGCGTGCTTGTGGAGGAAGTTGTCGGGGCCGCTCCTGGCCCACGCGCCGAGCTGCCGCTCGCACTCGAGGAGCTCCTCGGGGAGCACCCACGGCGGGGATGGCTGCGCCTCGCCCGCGCCGTGCGGCGCGTGCGGCGCGTTGAAGAGGGCCGCGAGCGCGAGCGCGCGACAATAGAAGCTCTCGGCGATGAGCGCGTGCGGACCGACCCTGGCGGGGTGCTCGGCGATCGCGCGGGTCGCCGCCGCGAGCGCCTCTCGGGGAGAGCCGAGCACGAAGAGCGCCTGCGCCTTCAAGCTGTAATAGAAGTCGCGCGCGGCCTCCAGGTGCCCCCCCTCCTCCAGCCGCGCCTCGAAGGCCGGCGGATCCAGCTCGGACCCGTCCGGCATCGAGAAGCGGACCGGCCTCCCGCGCAGCGCCTGGATCATGGCGTGGCCGCCGAGGAGGGCGTTGTGCGCGAACGTGTGGCCGACCCTGCGCACGAAACCGAGGCGCTCTTCGACCTCGTGAAGCACGTCCTCCAGCGGCTCGCCGGCGAGCAGCGGGAACAGCGCGGCCCAGATGCAGTTGAGGCACGCGTTGTTCACATCACCGGACTCGACCGCGGCGGTGAAGCCGTCGCGCGTGGTTGGATACGTCTCCCGGTAGTGGCGTGTCCAGAAGACGACATAGTGTCCGAAGAGGATGACCACCACCGATTTCGTGGTGAGCAGGCCGCTCTTCTGCGCCAGGTCGTAGCCGAGCCTGCCGAACGAATAAGCCTCCTGATATCGCCCGAACCTCGAGCTCATCACCATCGCGAAGGCGGCGTACGCGACGGCGGAGTGCTCGGCGTTGCCGTGGCGCAGGCTGAGCTTGACCATGCGCATGACGGCGAGGTGGTACAGGTTCGGGTCCACGAAGAACGAAGGGAGGGACACGCTCTGCAGCACGCCCATCGTGATCTTGATCCCTGGGTGCGTCATGGGCGGCAGGTGGATCAGGTCCTCGATGGCCCGATTGCCCAGGGCCTTCCAGACGCTCTCGGTCTCCTCCTCGACCTGCGCGTCGGTGGGGTGGAGCGGCAGATCGACGTCGCACGCGCGGAGGCCCGAGAGCGCGATCTCCACCGCGCGGGCGTATTGCCCGCGGGTGGCGTTCAGCGCGACGGCGAGCTCGACGACGGCGGCCGTCTCGTGCCGTGTCCTCGCGCGATCCATGAGCTCTTCCACGCGCCCCTCGGCTTCCTCGAAGCTGCCGGTGATGTACGCGACGTGCGCGCGCTCGAAGGTCAGGCCGTAGGTCAGCTCGTGGCGCGTCTCCCACGAGGCCGGCGCGAGCAGCGAGAGGCCAGCCGCGAAGAGCGCGGCGGCGGACTGGAAGGCCGCGGCCGCCTTGGCCTTCCTGCCGGCGCGGAGGTTCAGCGCGGCGACCTCGTCCCGCTCCGCCTGGGAACGCAGGAGCGCGGCGCCGCGGTTGAGGTGGGCGACGACGTCGAAGAGCGCGTCGTCGCGCTCCTCCGCGCGTCGTGCCCCGAGGAGCAGCCGCCCGATACAGAGGTGCATCTCGGCGAGCTGTCCCGCCGGGACGAGCGAGGTTGCGGCTTGCTGCACCCGGTCGTGGAGGAATCGATAAGCGCCGTTCCGGCGGAGCAGCAGCCCCTCCTGCACGGCCTCCTCGAGCGCGTCGTGGAGCTCCGCCGCCGGACGGCCCGCGACCACCGCGAGCGTGTCGAGCTCCAGGCTGCTGCCGAGGCACGCGGCGAGCGTGAGCGCGTCCCGCGTCGGGCCCGAGAGCCGCTTCAGCTTGCCCGCCATCAGCTCGACGACGTTGTCGGTGAACTCCTTGTCCCGGATCGCGGCGATGTCCCAGCGCCACCTGCCCTCCTCCGCGTCGAAGGTGATGAGCCCCTCCTGGTGCAGCGCGATGAGGAACTGGAGCACGAAGAACGGGTTGCCGCCGGTCTTCTCATAGACGAGCTCCGAGAGCGGCTCGACCTGCTCTGCCGGCGCGTGCGGCGCGTGGACCGTCTCGGCGACGAGCGCCCCGACATGGGCGGCCGAGAGCGGATCGAGGACGAGCTCGACGACGGCGGCGCCGCGCTTCCGCGCCTCGGCCAGCGTGAGCCGCAGCGGGTGCGCGGGGCCGACCTCGTTGTCGCGGTACGCGCCAATCAAGAGGAGGTGCTCGGACCCGGCGTAGGTGGCGAGCTGCTCGAGCAGCTGGAGGCTCGCCGCGTCGGCCCACTGCAGATCGTCGAGGAAGAGCGCAACGGGGTGGTCCTTCTGGGCGCACGCCGAGACGAAGCGCTGGAGCGTCGCGTGCAGCCGGCTCTGGGCCTCGGCGGGCGGCAGCTCGGGCACAGGCGGCTGCGGGCCGAGGAGCAGCGTGAGCTCGGGGAGCACGTCGGCGAGCAACCCGCCGCTCTCGCCGAGGGCGTCCCGGAGGCGCTGTCTCCAGCCCTCGACCTGATCGTCGCTCGCGCAGAGGATCTCCTGAAAGAGCGCCCGGAACGCCTGATGAAAGGCGCTGTAGGGGACGTCCCTCGCGGCTTGCTCGAACTTGCCGGACAGGAAGAAGCCGCGCTCCCTCACCACCGGCCTGTGCAGCTCGGCGACGAGCGACGATTTGCCGATGCCCGAGTAGCCCGACACGAGCACGAGCTCTGGCCGGCCGCTCGCGACCACGCGCTCGAACACGGCGAGCAGCGCCGCAACCTCGCGCTCGCGCCCGTACAGCCGCTGCGGGACCTGGAACCGGTCGGAGAGATCGCGCCCTCCGAGCGCGAAGGGGGGAATGGATCCGCTCGCCCGCCATCTGGCGAAGCACTCGTCCAGGTCGTGCCGCAGGCCCGCCGCGCTCTGATAACGCTCCTCGGCGGCCTTGGAGAGCAGCTTGAGCACCACCGCGGAGAGCTGCGGGGGAATCGAGGGGACGAGCGCGTGCGGCGGCCGCGGCGCCTGGGCGATGTGGCAATAGACCCACGCGACGGGATCGCCGGCCTGGAACGGCAGCGTGCCCGTCAGCATCTCGTAGAAGACGACGCCCAGGGAGTAGAGATCGGTCCGCTGGTCGATCCAGCGGTTCATCCGGCCTGTCTGTTCCGGGGCCATGTAGGCCAGGGTCCCCTCGATGAGCCCGACGTGCTCGAGGTGCTGGAGCTCGCGGGGGATCCGGGACGCAATCCCCAGATCGGTGATCTTCACCTCGCCGGTGGCGGGGTTGAGGAGCACGTTCTGCGGCTTGATGTCCTTGTGGACGACGTCGTGCCGGTGCAGCCCGGCGAGCGCCTCGACCAGGCGGATGGCGAGGGGGAAGAAGCGCTCGAGCGGCGTCGGCCCGTCGCCATCGAGCAGCCGATCGAGCGACACGCCGCCGAAATCCTCCAGGACGAGCGCCGGCTGGTCGCCGAGCATCGCGAGCCCATGGGGCATGACGATGGCCGTTGTGTCGAGCGCCCGAGCGATCTCGTATTCGTGGCGAAGCCGCTCGGCGGCGCGAGGGCTCGCGTGATCGCGCCGGAGGACCTTGAGCACCACCGGATGGCCATCGTCCTCGCGCACACCCCGGTACAGAAGGGTGTCTGAGCCTTCGTAGAGGGTCTCGATGATGGCGTAACGGGACGAAGACCCGTGATCGGACGAGACGGGATTGGTGCCCACGTGAGCCCTGATGCGGGTGATGGGCGACACATGCTGCCATGGTCGGCGGGCGGCGCCAGCGCTTTGAGCGGGCGGCGCGCCGGCCCTCTTACGTCCTCCGCGAACCCCCAGCGCGCCTCGCCCCACACCGGGCCCGCCATGTCGATGACATCGTGGCAGGACCTCTGCCCCGCGCGCTGGATCGGGGAATGTCCGCTCATCAGCGGCGCACAAGCGCCTCGCTCCCCGCCAGCGTGCCGCCCAGGGTCCCCCATCGCCCCGCGAGCTGCCGGCCCGCGATCGCATAGCTGACCACGCCGACCTGCTGGCTCGGCGACCAGCCCACGACGAGCTGATCGCCCGAGCGGATGCCCACCCCCTTGAGCGCGCCGGTGCTCAGCGCCCACGTGACGGCGTACGTCTCGCCCGTGGGCACGATGACGACCGTGCCCTTGCGAGCGCCGTCGACGATCCGGTAGCTGCCCATCCCACGGCGAGCGTCTGCCCCTGCACGAACGCGATCCCCTCGTAGCCCGCGCCCTTCGTGATGATCCAGGCGATGCGGTACGTGTCGCCAGCGGGCGAACCAGGCGTCGAAGCCGGGGGGGATCAGGTGCGCGCAGCCGAGCTGCGCGGCGCGGGCGGACGGCGGATCCAGCGGGCCGAAGAGCACCTCGCGCATGAGCGACATGACCGAGGCGCTCGGCCCGCGGCTCGGCTCGACCCAGTAAAGGCGCGCGGTGAGCAGGTAGAACGCGAGCAGCCCGAGCGCCCAGACGTCCGACGCCGGGACGACCTGCGCGGCGCGCTCGGTCTGCTCGGGCGCCATCCAGAGTCGAGACCGCCTGTGCCGTGCCTGACGACTGGGACGGCGCCCGCACCGCCGCGAACGCGATCCCTGCGGGCAAGGACTGCGGCGGGCAGCCGTGCGTGCACTCGGTCTCTATCAAGGCGCCGGCCGTGACGGTGACCGGCGCATGCACGCCCAGGGTGGACGCGCCGCCCGCCGCCGGCGCTCCTCAATCCGTGGCAGATCCGGTCTCGGGCATGGTCGAGGCCGATCACGGCGTCTCCCCCTGGCCCCATGACCCTGCGACGTGGCACTCGGCGCTTAGCCCGCTGCGCTCCCATCGTCCCACCCCGCCTTCGTCGCCATCGCTTTCTCCTTCGTCGCGATGGCGACTGGCAACCGGCCCCGATGGGCGGGTCACGATGGCGTTGGTCGGGCGCTTGCCGCGCAGACACGCCTGAACTGCTCGTGCGTCCGCAGGCTGAGCGCAGGCAGATCGAGATCGCGGAGCAGGGGGTTCGGCGCGGGCAAGCGGGCCATGATCCTATGGAAGATGCACGGTGCTCGGCCCACTGCAAACGCCAGCGCGACATCGTGGCTGTGCCGACGAGCGGAGCTCGACGCCCCGTGAATCGAGACCGCGGCATACGCGGCGATTGCCTCATCCTCAGGGGAAACCGCTGGAAGGTCGGCCTGGTAGAGCGGCGCGAACAGCGCGTCGTGAGCGAGCGCGTCGAGACCAGCGGGCTCGGCGATCGCTCGCTCGGAGCCCGGTGCCGATCGACGGACCCAGCGGCGCCGCACCAGCGTCTCGGCCTCGACAACGCCGTTCCGCGGGGTCACGCGACCCGGCGTTCGCCCCTTCAAACCCCCGCTGCCCCCGCCCTTTGACTGCCAGCGCCCCCTCCTGTATGGATCCACACGATGGACGAGGAGCTGACGCTGCTTCAGAAATGGCGCGCCGGTGATCTGCCGGCCGGCAACGAGCTCTTTAAGCGGAGCTTCGACTCGATCTATCGCTTCTTCGCCAACAAGACTCGTAACCTGGCCGACGCGGAGGATCTCCTTCAGAGGACCTTCGAGACGATGGTCACCGCGTGCGACGGTTTCGAGGGCAGGTCCAGCTTCCGAGTGTATTCGCTTGGGATCGCGTACAACATCCTTCGCCATTACTACCGGGATCTCGCACGCGAGCGGAAATTCGTCGACGACGCCGAGGTCTCCCTCGCAGACCTCGGCGCGGGGCCCCACACCCACCTGGAAGTCGCCGAGCAGCAAAGAATCCTCGTCCAGGCGCTGCGCCGAATCCCCACCGAATTCCAGGTGGTCCTCGAGCTCCGGTACTTCGAGGGGCAAGACCCGGACGCGATCGCCGCGATCCTCGGGCTCAACCCCAATACGATCCGGGGCCGCATCGGACGCGGCCGCAAGAAGCTCCTTGCGACGATCGAGGAGATGATCCGGAGCGCGCCCGAGCACCAGTATCCAGCGCTCGACATGAACACGCTGGACCGGCTGCTCGCCGACGCGGGCCCTGGCGGCTCCCCTCAGAGCGCTCGCTGATCCTGGCTGGCGCTACCCCACCCCGGCGCACTGGCGCGCGGCGCGTCGTCCGGCCCCGCTCCGAACTGGCTCGCCTTCACGATGGCGCCCCAGCGAAGGTAAGCGTCTCGCGCGGCACGGCTGTATACCGCGCCTATGATCGGTTGGCCGGTGGCCGTGCAGTGCTGCGCCGCGAGCTCCGAGGCCAGCGCCTCATAGTGCACGCGACCATGCTTCACGGACGACTCCACCGCGGCATTCAGGTGGTGCAGCACGTCGAGTCGGCCCCGCACGCGGCACACCTCGCCTCGCAAGATCTCGAAGCGAGCCTCGAAGTTCGCCGGGCACAGGTCCGCCCAGCGCTCGAACTGCCGGAGCGCGCGGCTCGCGAGCGCCCACGCCGACACCTTGTCGCGAGCACCAGCGTCATCCCACGTCTTGAGCACCGACAGTGCGTAATAGAACAGGTACTCGGCCAGCGATGGGTTCGAGAAGGCATTGGCCTCAAGGCGGCTCGCCGCGCGCCCGAGGGCGCAGGCCTGCTCATAGTCGCCGTGCAAGTAGAGTGCGCCGATCTTCATCGCGGGGAAGAAGAACACCGCCACAGGCGTCGTCGCGGTCGAGAGCGACGCCGCGAAGTCGGCCTCGCTCCACCCTGCTACCGACAGATCCGTCGGCCCAGCGGTCTCCCCTCGCAGGCACCTGCAGACCTGCTCCAGCCCCTTGAGCACGGAGGTCATGTCGTGGTCACGCGCTTGCCGTGTGTACATCTGCATCGCGGCCGCGGTCGATACGACGTCGTCGAGCCGCACGCCGCGATAGTACCGGACGCACGCGAACGAGGTCGCGTCGTACGACGCATGCCCGAAGTCGGCGTTCTCCACGCAGAGCGTGAGGCCCCTCTTCAGCACCTCCTCGCACACCTCGAACGCGTCGGTCCACGGCAGGATGAACACGCCGTTCATGAGGTCAATCTTCGGCTGGAGCCACTTGTTGGAGAACCTCTCATTCATCCGCGAGGCGATCATCCCGAACTCGCGTGCCCGCCGGTGGCGGCCGAAAAGGCCCGACAGGATCAGCCCGTATCCCGCGAACCCGTAGGAGGACACGTTCGTGATGCCGCCGGAGAGCGATCGCCGGACAATCCGCATCATGAGGATCGACATCAGATCGCTGTCGATCAGGTACGCCGGTGGGCCCATGGCCACGAGCAGCCGCAGGATCGCCGAGTTCTGCTGACCAGACACGTCTAAGTTAAGGAGACTCTGCGTCGAGCGGCGCCGCAGCGCCCAGGCTGTCTTCACGAGCTCGGCCAGTGCAGCGGGCCTGTCGCCGGTGTCGGGGAGCGCCTCACCCAGCGCGCGCAGCCCGGAGGTGCCGTGCTTGAGCGCGCTCCGGTGCTCGCCCCGCGATGTCTCCAGCGACACGATGAGCTCGTGCACCTTCCCGACGTCGACCGCGGTGCGCGCGCGGGACGCCAGCAGATGGAACAGCTGTCTCTCCTTCATGCGGTTGCCCTGAAGAGACTCCGCTTGCATGTACGCGAGGTGGATCTCGAAGGACAGATCGTAACTCGACTGCCAATGATCCGGCGGGAGCAACGAGAGGCTTATCTGCAAGAACCGCGATGACTCCGCGAAAGCGTTTGCGACGATCGCCCGCTTGCCGGCGAGCAGGTTGAGCTCGACGAGCCGCTCCCGCAGGGCGCCGCTCGCGAGGTCACGGCCCGCGTTGAGGTGCCCGACGACCCGGAAGAGCGTGTCGCTCCGCTCCGGCGGCGAGCCACGCGTGAGCAGAATGCGGCCGACCTCCAGGTTGATGGCCTTGGCCTGGTCAGGGCTCGCCAGGTTGTGCGCCGCCTGCTGGACTCGATCGTGCGTGAAGGTCAGCGTCGTCGGCATGGCGCCCGCATCGCGCGCTCGGTCGGGCTCCGGCGCGGCCGAGAGTAGGCCGCGGAGAACGCACTCGTCCACGCCTCTCATGATTTCCTGTCGCGTGTACTGGGACGACCCGAGCACGTCCAGGAGGATGGACGTCTCGAACTCGCGCCCGAGGCAGGAGGCGACGGTCAGGAGGTGCCGCGCCGGGCCCGACAGCGACTCGATCTTGTGCATGATGAGCGCGACGATGTCCCCGGGGAGCTCCGCCGAGCGGGTCGCGTCGTTTCGCCACTCCCAGCATTCTTGGTCGGGGACGAATACAATGAGCTCCTGATCGTGCAGCGAGGTGAGCAGCGTCCGCGCAAACAGTGGGTTGCCATCGGTCTTGTCGAGGATGAACGTGCCCATCACCTGCGCTCGCTCCCTGGAACACCCGAGCGTCTCGGCGCTAAGCTCCTCGATGCTCTCCCTGTCCAGAGGCACCAGCGTGATGTGGTGCAGCGGCGCCTGCTGCGCCGCGTTCTGCCGGAGGGCGGTCACGATCGGGTGATCGGGGCCAACCTCGTTGTCGCGGAAGGCGCCCACCCAGAGGACGTACTGCACCTGCTCATCCTTGAGGGCCGACGAGATGAAAGTGATGGTCGCGAGATCGCACCATTGCATGTCGTCGAGCACGATGACGAGCGGCTCGTCCGGGCTGGCGCACGCGCACACGAGGCTCGTGAGGACGTTCTGGAACCGGGCGGCGGTCTCGGCCGGCGGGAGCTGAGTGACCGCGGGCTGCTCGCCGACGAGCGCCCCCAGTTCCGGGAGGACGCCGAAGAGCAGCCTCGTGTTGGCGGGAATCGCGGAGAGGAGGCGAGCGCGCCACTCCGCCTGGACGCTCTCGTCGCCGCCGAGCACGCCGCGGAAGAGCTGCCGGAGCGCCTGCACGATCGTTGCATACGGCTCGTCGTTCCCGAACTGATTGAACTTGCCGATGATCTTGCGGGCGCGCTCGAGCTGCTGGCACGCTGTCTCGATGAGCTTCGTCTTGCCGATGCCGGAAGGCCCGCTCACGAGCAGGAGCTCGGCCCCGCCGCGCGCGACGCGCTGGTACGCCTCCCGAATCTGCGTGAGCTCGGGCGACCGGCCATAGAGCACGTCGGGCACCGTGAACTGGCTCGTCGTGTCCTTGGCCCCGAGCGGGAACGCCGAGATGTCGCCGTGGCGCTCAGCAAGGTGGAGGCAGCGCGCCAGATCGTGCCGGATCCCCCGCCCGCTGCGGTAGCCGTTCGAGGCGCTCTGGAGCTTCTTGATGAGGCGACAGAGCTGGTCGTGCACGCGTGGGTCCTCGACGCCGGCCGAGGCGTCGAGGTCCTCCGTCGCCCAGAGGGGGATCGCCCCGGGCGCGCGCATCAGCAGCGCGGACAGCAGGGTCCCGATGACGCCGTAGCGAGACGCCGCGTCGTCGGGGCGGTCGTGGACGAGGAGCCTCGGGTCGACGACGGCGACGCTATAGCTCGTCACGTCGACCATGACCCCATCGAAGGTCGAGCCCGCGAGCGCCATGCCCGAGGCGCGCAGCGCGATGAGCGCGTCCGTGAGCCCTATGGCGATGCGAAGCGCCATCGTGACCTCCAGGGGCGCCGGGCGCGTCATCAGCTCGCTCAGGGGCACCCCATGAAACCCGACGGACGCGGCGCACGGCGCGCTCGTCTTCTCGGCCCGCAGGCCCGCGTCGAGCAACGCCGTCAGCTCGCCCATCGACGAATAACGCTGGTCGGGATCCACGGACAGGCTCTTGAGCAGCAACGCGGTGAGCCAGCCCGGCACACGCCCTTCGTCCGGCGCCACGACCAGCCGGTGGTTGCGGATGTTGTCTCGGATCTCCACGAGATTGCGCCCGCAGAAGGGTCGATGCCCGAACAGCGCCTCGAAGAGAGACACGCCGAAGCTGAACTGGTCGCTCCGTGAATCGACATTGGCGTGCTCAAACTGCTCGGGCGACATGTAGGCGACGGTCCCCATCACGGTGTTGGGCGCCGTGAGCGTGCTGCCTGGGTCCAGCGCCGGCTCGCCACTGCGCCGCTCGTCGATGATACCTTGAGGCAACCGCCGGAACGCGAGGCCGAAGTCCAGTACTTTCACGCGGCCATCTTTGCCCACGATGATGTTATCGGGCTTGAAATCGCGGTGAACCAGCGCAACCCGGTGGGCCGCCCACAGGCCCTCTCCCGCCTGGAGGAACGCGTCGACGATCGCCGTCCAAGGCCGCTGCGCGGTCGCGAGCCAGTCGCGCATCGTGATGCCTCGGACGAGCTCCATGGAGATGTAGACGCAGCCGTCCGTCTCGTCGACCTCATAGACGCCGACCACGTTCGGGTGCGAGACGGTCGCCATCACCCGCGCCTCGCGGAGCAACCGCAGCTTGCCCTGTTCGGACTCGGTGAACGTCGGGTGGAGCAGCTTGAGCGCGACCTCGCGGTTGAGCCGGGTGTCGATCGCCACGTAGACGATGCCCATGCCTCCCTCGCCCAGCTTGCGGACCAGGCAGTAGTGTCCCACGCGCGGGGCCGCGGCGGCGCCGCCGAACAGCCTCTGCTGGACGCGCATCGCGACCATCTGCTTGTCGAGGGCCGGCCCGGCGGCGGCGACGCCTGCCGGGCCGCCCGGGCGCGCGACCAGCCTGGTCTTCTCGTCGCGGGGCCCATTCGGTTCCTGCGCCGCCACGGCGGTGCGTGCGAGCACGTCTGCACTCGGGCCACGCCTGTCGTGGGCGTCGATCTCGCCCCGTTCCCCATGCTCCGCGTCGTCCCTGCTCACATCGCCTCCGCCTGTGCCGGTTCGCTGTAAGCGATGCTACACCATCCCCGGGCGCGCGGCACTCCGAGCGAGCGGCGCTCCGAGCCGGGCTATCCCTGCTCGATCCACTCGAGGAGGAGCCCGTTGACGCGCTCTGGGGCTTCCCAGTGCAGCCAGTGCGTCTCGTCCTTGAAGAGGACCGAGCGACCGTCTTTGCAGAACGTCATGCTGGGCTCCACCATGCTCGCTGACAGGAACGGATCTCGCGCGCCCCAGAGGAGCAGCACGGGACAGTCGATCTGGGTGCGAGGGAACCTGGAGAAGACCTCCCTGCCCAGGGCGCGATACCAAGAAAGCATGCCCCGCATGGCGTCGGGCCGGCCCCACGCCTCGAAGTAGCTCGCGAGCTCGCGCTCGCTGAACGTACCGGGCCTGGCCGCGAGCCCGAGCTTGACGAGCCCACTATAGCCCTCGAGCCTGCATAGCGCCTCGGCCAGGTGGGGAATTTGGAATAGGTAGATGTACCAGCTCCGCTTGAACTGCTCGAACGAGAGGAGCGCCCGCTGAAACGTGGAAAAATGAGGGCAGTTGAGGATGGCCAACCGTTCGACCCGCTCCACGTGGTTCGCGGCCACCCACCAGGCGACGGCGCCTCCCCAGTCGTGCCCGACGAGGGAGACGCGGTCGAGCGCAAGCGCGTCGAGGATGCCGATCACGTCCCCCGCCAGGCGGGCGATCTTGTAGGAGTCCGTCCCGGAGGGCTTCTCGCTGAGGTTGTAGCCGCGCTGGTCCGGGACGATGACGCGATACCCACGCTCCGCCAGCGGTCCGATCTGGTGTCTCCAGCCGTACCAGTGATCGGGGAAGCCGTGGAGCAGGACGACCGGCTTGCCGGTCGCCGGGCCGGCGCTCACCACGTGGAGCCGTACCCCATTCACGTTGAAATAACTTTCCTCTGTCATCACGCCGCCCTCCGACTTGCCGGTGTAAGTGTGGTGTCAATACGGTCTTCGCCGCGAACGATCAAAGACATACGCCGCAGATGAGCGAGGACTTGCCTCCATGCCTCCCAGTAGCTGACCTGCTCGTACGGCAGCCCGTGCTTGATGCAGTAGCTCGCGATGATCGGCTTTGCCCTGCGCAGCCGCATGCAGGGAACGTGGGGCAGCAGGTGATGCTCGATCTGGAGGTTCAGGCCGCCGCAGAGGAGCGTGCCCAGCCACGAGCTGTCGTAGTTGCGCGAGTACCGCACCTGGCGCACGAAGAACGGGAGTTGCTGATCGGGTGCCTGGGTCCCGGTGCCTACGTGGGGCACGACGAGGATCGCCGCCATGTACAGGCCGTTGAGCACGGTCATGGACGCATAGTTGATCAAGGCCGTCCGCGGCGACACCACGGTCATGGGCACGACGAGCCAGAGGACGAAGTGCGCCACGATGCAGCCCACATCGGCCGCGGTCCGGCGACCCAGGTTACGGACCAGATAAATCATCCCATCGATCTTGATCGCGGCGCCCCAGGCGATGAAGCCGACCCAGACGCTGAACGGCTGGAGCCGCGCCACGACGCGCGGAAGGCCCCGCGATCGCTGCGCAGCGCGCTCGTAGAGCGCATAGCCAAGCGATTCCATGTCGGGATCGATGCCCTCCGCGTTCGGGTGGTTATGATGCCGCGAGTGGGTGCTCTGCCAGTAGCTGTACGAGAAGCCCACCAGCAGGCTGTTCGAGACGAGCCCCATCGCGCTCCTCCAGCGCATGTGCGTCGTGATCGCCCCGTGCCCGACCTCGTGCGCGAAGAGCCCCAGCTGCATCATCATGACGGCCACGATCACGATGGCCGCGGTCCGCGGCGGCCACCCGGGATCCGTGAGAAGCACGGCGTAGCTTCCTGCGTAAATGCAGAACACGGTCAAGAACCAGATCACGTGATACGACGTGGCTGGCTGAAAGGTTCCTGCTGCCTTGAGCTCAGGGAGCAAGCTGCGGATGTGGTGTTCCCGCTCTGCTGGGGAGCTCGCGGAGATTATCGTCTTGTTGTCGAGCAAATCCATCTCGCCTACCAAGGCCTTTCCCGTTCGTTTCCCTTGCGCAGCGCCCGCCCCTCCACACGGAGATGGGCGAGCACGGGCCGGGAGGCGTGTTGTTCGCTTTCGTTTTCTTGAGTGCCCGGCCGCGCGAATCTGATCCGGGCAACCGGAGAGGATCACGAATTTCTTACGAATCGATACATTTGGTCAGTAGGTGCGCTCCGGAGGGGCCAGATCGAGCGCGGCCTTCGGCGAGGGGGCGCGCTGAGGGCCAGCTCCTATCGAACGAGCGCTCGCGCGGAGGCGGCAGGCGCCGATCCTCAGCGGCGGCGAGGCCTCGTGGGTTCACCGCCGCACAAGCGCCTCGCTCCCCGCCAGCGTGCCGCCCAGGGTCCCCCATCGCCCCGCGAGCTGCCGGCCCGCGATCGCATAGCTGACCACGCCGACCTGCTGGCTCGGCGACCAGCCCACGACGAGCTGATCGCCCGAGCGGATGCCCACCCCCTTGAGCGCGCCGGTGCTCAGCGCCCACGTGACGGCGTACGTCTCGCCCGTGGGCACGATGACGACCGTGCCCTTGCGAGCGCCGTCGACGATCCGGTAGCTGCCGACCAGCCCTTCAGGGCCCTCCAGCTCCTCGGAGATCACCTGGCCGGGCCGATCCGTGGCGATCCACTGCCCGTGGAGGCGGCCGCCGTCGATGCGGTAGGCGGCCGCGCCGTAGGGCCCGCCGCTCGCCCATCCCACGGCGAGCGTCTGCCCCTGCACGAACGCGATCCCCTCGTAGCCTGCACCCTTCGTGATGATCCAGGCGATGCGGTACGTGTCGCCGCTCCGGGAGAGCAGGACGTTGCCCGAGTAGCTGCCCTGCCCGCCCGGGTTGCGCGACGATACGATGTCGTACGTGCCGGCCAGATCGACGTCGCTGCTCGCCGCGACGCTCGATGGCCTGGCCGGCGGCGTCGGCGCCCCGCCCGTGGCTGTGGCCGAATCGCCGCTGCCGTACAGCGGCGCCGGCGGCGCGCCGTCGGCGCCGCGGTCCGCCGCGCGGAGCCGCTGAAAGGCCACGAAGCCGCCGATCATGAGCGCGGCGACGGCGACCAGCCCGCCGCCTGCGATCGCGAGCAGCAGGCCCCAGGGGGCCCTGCGCGGGGGCAACGCCGGCACCGGGACGAGCGTGCCGCCGGCCATGCCGCCGACGTCGGTGCGGTAGACCCCCGGCTGGGTCGGCGCGGTGGTCGGCCCGGAAAGGCCGGAAACCACCGGCGGTGTGGGCATGGAGGGCATGGATGGCATGGCCGGCAGCGGCGCGGACCTGTGGGCGGCCGTGGCGAGCACGGGATCGAGCGCCGCCATGGCCTGCGCCGCGTCGGCGAAGCGAGCGCGGACGTCGCGGGCGAGGCACCGGGCGAACCAGGCGTCGAAGCCGGGGGGGATCAGGTGCGCGCAGCCGAGCTGCGCGGCGCGGGCGGACGGCGGATCCAGCGGGCCGAAGAGCACCTCGCGCATGAGCGACATGACCGAGGCGCTCTGCCCCCGGCTCGGCTCGACCCAGTAAAGGCGCGCGGTGAGCAGGTAGAACGCGAGCAGCCCGAGCGCCCAGACGTCCGACGCCGGGACGACCTGCGCGGCGAGCTCGGTCTGCTCGGGCGCCATCCAGAGCGGGGTCCCGACCGACGCGGTGATCGACGTCGTCGCCCGCGCCTCGGCCACGATCTTCGCGACGCCGAAGTCGAGCACCTTCACCTTGAAGCGGACGTTCTGCTGCCGCGGCCGCGCGATGAAGATGTTCTCGGGCTTGAGATCGCGGTGGACGACCCCCGCGCGGTGCGCCGCGCCGAGCGCGTGGCACAGCTGCCCCATCAGCTCGCGCACCTCGTCGGGCGGCAGCGTGCCGCGCTGCGCCATCACGGCCGAGAGGTCGGCCCCGTCGAGCAGCTCCATGGCCAGCCAGGGCGTCTGCGTCGCGGGATCGACCCCCGCGGCGACGACCTCGACGACGTGATCGCTCTCGATCCGCGCCCCTACCCTCGCCTCCTGCTCGAAGCGCTCGCGAAAGCGCGGGTCCTGCGCGAGCTGCGCGTGCATCAGCTTCACCGCGCGCGGCTTGCCCGTGGAGAGCTGCTCGGCGACGAACACGGCGCCCATGCCCCCCTGGCTCAGGGGGCGGACGACGCGGAAATCGCCCCCGAGGACGGCGCCGGGGGCGAGCGGTGCGGCTGTCGTGGGGTCGGCCATGACGAACGGGAACCCTCCAGGCAACGTCGCGTGACGCGTGACGCGCGACGCGCTCCCGCAGCGTACCCAAAGACGCGCGATCCAGGGGCTCCGCAGAGCGCCGGCGCGGCAGCACGCGCCGGGCCTCCCCCCGGGCGCGGGGCGGGCGGCGCTCAGCCCCCGCCGCCCTCGACCCGCACCAGGATCTGGTTCGTCGCGCTCAGACGCACGGGATAGGTCTTGAGCCCCTCCCCGCCGCTCAGGGCCTCTCCGGTCTCCAGGTTGAACTTCCGGGCGTGCAGCGGGCAGATGAGCGTGCAGCCGCCGAGCAGCCCGTCGACAAGCGGGCCGCCGCGGTGCGGGCAGCTCGCCTGCGTGGCGAACACGCGGCCATCCCGCGCGACGAACACCGCGATGCGCTCCGATCCCACCTCGAATGCGCGCCCCTCGCCCGGCGGGATCGCCGAGAGAGGGCCCAGGGTGATCTCCATCTCGCGCCCCCTCATTGCACGACCGGCAGGACCGATCGGAACTGGTTCGCCGTCCTCGGGGAGTTCGCCTCTCGCCACGGATCGCGGTACGCCTCGACCGTCTTCCGCATCTCCTCGTCGAGGCGCGCCGCGATGCCCTCGCTGTCGTCCACGACCACCGCCCGGATCTTCTGGATGCCAATGCGCTCCACGAATCCATACGTCCGCTCCAGGTACCTGGCGTTCTCGCGGTAATACTGGATGAATCGCCCCATGAGCTTGAGCGCGTCCTCGTGCGTGTCGACCGCGCAGAGCACGTCGCCCTTGCGCACGTGGGCGCCGGCCGCGCCGCCCACGTAGATCTCCCACTTGCCCCCCTCCACCGCGACGGCGCCGACGTCCTTCACCATCGCCTCCGAGCAGTTGCGCGGACAGCCGGCGGTCGCGAGCTTGAGCTTGGCCGGTGTATCCATGCCCTGGAAGCGCTCTTCGATCTTCAGCGCGAGCGCGATGCTGTCGCCGAGCCCATACCGGCAGAAATCGCTCCCCACGCAGCTCTTGCACGTGCGGTACGATTTGCCGTAAGCGAACCCAGAAGGCATGTCGAGGTCGCGCCACACGGCCGGCAGGTCCTCCTTCTTCACGCCGAGCAGGTCGATGCGCTGGCCGCCGGTGAGCTTCACGAGCGGCACGCGGTACTTGTCGACGACGTCCGCGATCCGCCGCAGCTGCGCGGCCGACGTGACGCCCCCCGCGATCTGCGGGATCACGCTGAAGGTGCCGTCCTTCTGGATGTTGGCGTGAACGCGATCGTTGATGAAGCGGGCGTCGCGCTCGTCGTCGTAGTCGTGGTGCCATAACGTGCGGAGCAGCGACGCGAGCCCCGGCTTGCTCCCCGGGTCCTCGCTCCCGCCGGCGAGCTCGCGGAACACGGCGGACACCGACCGGAGCCCGCGCTCGCGGATCGCCTGGACCAGCTCGGGCTTGCTCAGCGGGACGCCAGGCACGTAGTAGCTGGCCGCGGGATCCTGCTCCGCCGCGCCCCCGCACGCCCACGCCACGACCTCCGAGACGAGCTGCTTGCAGGCGCCGCAGCCCATGCCCGCCCGCGTCGCGTCCATGACGGTCCGGAGGGTCCGCTTGCCGGCGCGCACACACGCGACGACGCCCTCCTTGGTGACGCCGTTGCAGTTGCAAACCTGCATCCCCTGCGGCATCTCCTCGATCGTCGCCTGCGGCGAGGGCGCGCCGAGCTCGAACAGCAGCGACAGCCGCTCTTCCGGGAGCGGCGTGCTCTTGTCGAACGCCTGCATCAGGTACGCGGCCTTGCTGACGTCGCCAAGGAGGATGCCGCCGAGCAGCCTGCCGTCGCGGATGATGAGCTTCTTGTACGTGCCCTTCTTCGGCTCGAGGAACTGCACGATCTCGTCGCGGTCGTCGGTGGGCTCGGTGATGCCCATCGAGGCGAGCTGGATGCCCATGACCTTGAGCTTCGTGGAGACCTTCGAGCCGGCGTAGGAGGCCTTCTCGTTGCGCTTCGTGATGTGGTCGGCCAGCACCTTGCCCTGCTCCCAGAGCGGCGCCACGAGCCCGTAGACCTGCCCCCGGTGCTGCGCGCACTCGCCGACGGCGTAGATCCTCGGGTCGTCGGGCGAGCGCATGTGGTTGTCCACCACGATCCCGCGCTCGACGGTCAGGCCGGCGCGCAGGGCGATCTCCACGTTCGGCCGGATGCCCGCGGAGATCACCACGAGATCGCAGGCGAGCGCCTCGTCGTCGGCGAAGCGGAGCCCCGTCACGCGGTCCTCTCCGAGCACCTCCTTCGTGCTCTTGTTGAGGTGCACCGTCACGCCGAGCTGCTCGAGCGTGGTCCTCAGGATGCCGCCCGCCGTGGCGTCGAGCTGCTGCCCCATCAGGTGACCGCTGATGTGGACGACGTGGACGTCGAGGCCGAAGTTCTGCAGCCCGCGCGCGGCCTCGAGCCCGAGCAGCCCGCCGCCGATGACCGCGGCGCTCCGCTTGCCGCGCGCGTACTGCGCGATCTTGTGGCAGTCGTCCAGGCTGCGGAACACGAACACACCTGGCTTCTCCCTGCCGCCCTCCAGCCGCACCCCCTGGATCGGCGGGATGTACGGCGAGCTGCCCGTCGCGATGATCAGGTTGTCGTACGGCGCCACGACCCCGTGATCGCCTGTCACCTGGCGCGAGTGCCGGTGGATGGCCCGCGCGCGCACGCCCGCGTGGAGCTGGATGCCGTTCTCCCGGTACCAGGCCAGGGGGTTCAGGAAGATCTCGCTCGGGTCCTGGGAGCCGTTGAGCACCTCCGAGAGCAGGATGCGGTTGTAATTGCCATACGGCTCGTCGCCGAAGATGGTGATCTCGAACTGGTCGGCGCCGCCCCGCGCGAGGATCTCCTCGACCGTGCGGACGCCGGCCATCCCGTTGCCGATCAACACGAGCTTTCGCTTCTTCTGCATGGCTCAGATCTCCGCCAGGCCGATGTCGATCGTCGCGAGCCCGCGCGCGCCTTCGGGCGCGCCCACGCACAGCTCGATCACGCTCTCCGGGTGGATGTCCTCGACGATCACGAGGGGCACGTGGATCGCCGCCTTGGCGCCGATCGGGAAATAGCGCATCGGGTGGCCGTCGCGCTTGAGGAGCAGGTAGATGAGCTCGGACGTGGAGTTGCCCGCGCGCAGGTAGATGAGCTGAGCGCGCTTGTCCCGCGGGACGGTGTACCCGACCGCCGGACGAAGGGGCACCGGCTGCTCCAGGCCCTGCCCCTCGAACGAGTAGACACCCTGTATGAACCTCGGTGTTTCCAATGTGGCCTCCCGGGCGGATCATCGGACCCTCGGACGGGCGCGCGCGCCGTACGCCGCCCGGCGCGCGCCGCGGCGCTCTGGCACCGCACCACGGTCATACAGCGAGGACAGTTTCGAGGGTTCGTTGCCCGGCGGCGCGATCCCGTGTAGGTCGAGTTTCCAAGGTGTTTCGATCGTCACTGTCCTCTTCGCCCCGCCCGGCCGGCGCCGCTGAGCTCGTCGTCGTCGGGGCCGGCTCGGCGGGCGCCGTGATCGCGGCGCGCGTCACGGAGCGCGCGGATCGCGAGGTCCTGCTGCTCGAGGCGGGCCCGGACTACCCGGACCCGGAAGGCCTGCCCGCGGACCTCCGGGACGGCACCCGCAACTCGTGGCTCGCGCACGACTGGGGCTATCGCCACCGGCCGACGCCCGGGCAGATCATGTTCCTCTTCCCGCGCGGCAAGGTGGTCGGCGGCTCGTCGGCCGTGAACACGTGCATCGCGGTCCGCGGCCAGCCGTACGACTACGACGAGTGGGCGGCGCTCGGCCTGCCCGAGTGGGGCTTCGACGCCTGCCTGCCCTATTTCAAGCGCCTCGAGGACGATCTCGACTTCGGCGAGCCCTGGCACGGCACGGGCGGCCCGGTGCCGATCCGCCGCGCCCGGCGCGAGGAGCTCGTGCCGTGGCAGGCGGCGTTCGTCGATGGGTGCAGGGCGCTCGGTTACCCCGAGTGCGCGGACACCAACGATCCGCGCGCGCCCGGCGGCGTCGGGCCGCACGCGATGAACAAGATCGACGGACAGCGCATGAGCGCGGCGCGCTGCTACCTGACCGCCGAGGTGCGCCGGCGCGAGAACCTGCGGCTCCGGCCGCGCACGACGGTGCGGCGGGTGCTCGTGCGGAACCGCCGCGTCGAGGGGGTCGAGATCGAGACGGACGGGCGCGTCGAGGTCGTCGCGACGCGGAAGGTCGTGCTGAGCGCCGGCGCGATCGCGACGCCGGGGATCCTGCTGCGCAGCGGGATCGGGCCGCGGGCCGAGCTCGCGCGCCTCGGGGTCGCGCTCGTGTCCGACGTGCCCGCCGTGGGGGCGCGGCTGCTCGATCATCCGGGGGCCGTCATCGGCCTGTGGCCGCGCCGCCGCGGCCTGATCGACGTCCTGCGCCAGCCGCTCGTCCAGACGATGCTCCGCTATACGTCGCGCGGCAGCCCGTACCCGAACGACGTGATGCTCCAGCCGGGCTCGTTCTTCCCGCTGCACCCGCGCCTCACGATACCGGCGTTCGCGATCGCGTGCTGCATCGGCAAGCCGCGCGGCGTCGGCCGCATCGAGCACGCGAGCGCCGACCCGCACGCGCGGCCCCGCATCGCCTCGAACATGCTCGTCGACCGAGACGACCTGTCGCGCGCGGTCGACGCGCTCACGCTCGCGTACGAGATCGCCCGCACCGCGCCGATGCGCGAGCTCGGCTGGTTCGTCTGGCCAACGGAGCGCACGCTGATGCGGCGGGAGGCGCTGGAGCGGTGGATCACCCGGAGCTGCGGCTCGGGCTACCACCCGTGCGGGACGGCCCCGATGGGGCCCGAGGGGGACGTCTCGGCGGCGGTCGACGGGCGCGGGCGGGTCCGCGGCGTCGAGGGCCTCGTCGTCGCGGACGCGAGCATCATGCCGACCATCCCGAGCGTGAACACGAACCTGACAGCGCTGATGATCGGCGAGCGGTTCGGCGAGTGGCTCCGCGACGGCGCGGTGTAGCCGCCGCCCGGGGGCGAGGGACCCCTCGCCGGCCTCTCGTTCCTCTGTTTCCACGCGATGATCGGCCGCTCCGGTCCGCCGTGGCTGCTCGCCGCGATCAAGCGGAGCACGAGGTCGCCTCCAGGGCGGGCAGCAGGGGCACGGACCATTCATCGTCCTCCTGACTAACTTTGCGCGGACCGAGCGCTATGCCGACGTCATTCGCCAGAGCGTCGCGGTCTGATGCTCGGTTCACCGGGGCCGACAGGGAGGACGATGATCGCCAGGATGTTGCGCGCGCTCAGGTTGCTCCTGGCTGTCAGCCTGCTTGTCATTGCCGTCATGGCCCTGCAGCACCTGGTCCGCCCGACGGTGGCGGCCGAGGTCGTCGCGAGCCTCCGCCTCGTGCCCGGCCGACGGGTCGCGCTTGCCGCCCTCGTCACGGCCGTGAACTACGCGGTCTTCAGCGGTTACGAATGGCTGGCGGTGCGCTATGCAGGGGAGCGGCTCTCCTTCAGGCGGGCGGCGTTCGCTTCCTTCGTCGCGTATGGGATCAGCCAGAGCCTGGGCATGTCGCCCTTGACCGGCGGTGCGGTGCGATGGCGCCTTTACTCCGGCTGGGGAGTCTCGCCACGTGCGGTGGCCAGGATTGTTGCCTTCAACCTCCTGTCCTACTGGATGGGCATGGCCGTTCTGGCGGGGCTGCTGTCTCTGGCTGTGCCCGTCACTGGGTTCTCGGTGGTCTCGGCGTGGCAGCGGCTCATCGGGGGAGTCCTCCTCGTGCTCGTCGCCGTCTACGTGGGGCTCTGCGCGCGAGGACGCCCGCTGCGTCTACGGAGCCTCTCGCTAGCGCCGCCCGCGCCCCGGTTCGCCCTGGCCGGGATCGCGTTCGGTGTCATCGACTGGGCCCTGGCCGGCTCGGTCCTCGCCGCGATGGCCGGCGATGTGCTTTCGATCTCGATTCCGCGCGTCCTCACTGCCTTTCTGCTCGCGCAGCTCGCGGGCATCGCGAGCCAGGTGCCGGGGGGCATCGGCGTCTTCGAATCGGTCTCGCTCCTGCTCCTCACGGGTTCAGGCGCTGCGTCCGCCCCCGCCCTCGCGGGGCGGCTGATCGCCTACCGTGCTCTTTACTACCTCGTGCCGCTCGCCCTCGCGCTGCTCGCGTGGCTCCTGCGCGAGCTGCAGGAGCGCGGCCGCGCTCTCTCCACGATGGCCGTCGCCGGCCTGCAGGTCTTGTGTGACTTTTCCCCGTCGATCGCCGCGGCAGGCACGTTCCTCGCGGGAGCGGCGCTCGTCCTGACGAACGCCTATCCCGGCGGCGCCGCCTTCGGCCGGCTCAACCACTTCATCCCCGACACCCTTCTCGAGCTCTCGCGCCTGCTCGGGAGCGTCGCGGGAGCGGCGCTCCTGTTCCTCGCTCGGGGCATCCAGCGCCGGCTGGCCGGGGCCTTCCATTTGACCGTCGTCCTGCTCGTCGTGGCGACCCTCCTGGGCGCCGCCCGGGGACACCCGCCCTGGCACGCGGCCGGCGTAGCCTGTCTGCTCGCCCTCTTCGTGACCTTGCGGGCCCGCTTCTACCGGCGGTCGTCGCTGTTCGACGACGCCTTCTCCCCGGCCTGGAGCGTGGCGATCTCGCTGGTGATCATCGGCGGTGTGAGCCTCACCGTCTTCTCTCGGCGTCACGCCGCCTACTCGGCACAAACACTCTGGCAGTTCCTGACCGCCAGCGACGCCCCCCGGGCGCTCAGGGCCTCGGTGGCCGCTCTGGCGACCGCGATGCTCCTCGCCTGGGCGAAGCTCATGCGACCACCTCCCGTCCGGGCGCGCGTGGCGAGCCCGAGCGATCTCGCGCGCGCCGAGCGGCTCATCGGCGCCGCTCGAGATACCCTCGCCTGCCTGGCGCGCCTCGGGGACAAGTCGCTCCTCTTCAGCGAGAGCGGCAGGTCCTTCTTGATGTTCAGCGTCCAGCGGCGCAGCTGGATCTGCCTTGGCGATCCGATCGGGCCCGGCGACGAGGCGGCGGAGCTGCTCCGGCGCTTCCGGGAGCTCTGCGACGAGTACGACGCCTGGCCGGTCTTCTACCAGGTCCGACCAGAATGGCTCTTCCGCTACGTTGATCTGGGCCTCCGGCTCGTCAAGATCGGGGAGACGGCGCGGGTGGATCTCGGCGCCTTCTCGCTGGAGGGTCACGAACGCAAAGCGCTTCGCCAGATCCAGCGCAAGTTCGATCGCCCGCCTTACCAGTTCGAGCTGGTCGCCCCGGCGAACGTTCCGCCGATCCTCCCCGCGCTGAAGGTGACCTCCGATCTGTGGCTCAGCGCCAAGGAAACGCGCGAGAAGCGCTTCTCGAACGGCTGTTTCAGCCCGAGCTATCTCGAGCGCTCACCCATCGCGCTCCTCCGCGACGAGCGCCACATCCTCGCCTTCTGCAATGTCCTCATGGTCGTCGAGGAGCTGTCCATCGACCTCATGAGACACCGGCCCGATTCGCCCCGCGGGGTGATGGATTATATTCTTCTACAGCTGCTGCTTTGGGGGCAGCGCGAAGGATACCGCTGGTTCGACTTTGGAGTCGCGCCCCTGTCCGGCGTCGAGCAGCACCGGGGCGCGCCCGCGTGGACCCGCATCGCGCACATCATGTTCGAGACCGAGAGGCCCTATCACTTCAAGGGACTGCGAGAGTACAAGGAGAAATTTGGACCCGTCTGGTCTCCCCGCTATCTCGCCTATCCGCCGGGGCTGAAGCTCCCTCAGGTGATCTCGGACCTCATCGTGCTCCAGTCCGGGGGCGTCAAGGGGGTGCTAGGCCGCTGAGCCGCAGATCCTGACCCCAGCGTGAGCCGTCCGGCTCAAGCGGGCGCGCGCACCCAGTGCGTAGGTAAAAGAAGCCCGATCGCTGCGCGAGGCAGCGTGGCGTGGCGAACCGAATTGCCGGGGCCACGAGCGTCGCGACGCCTCGTTCATGGGCCGAAAGAGCGGGCCCCGCGCGGCGCAGCCCAGACGGCAAGACCGTGGTACGCAACGCGCCGTGCCCGACGACGGGCTGAGACCGACATGCCGCGCGTCGCGAGGCGTCGGGACGCACCTCAACCAAGGTCGCCGGTGAAGCAGATCGGCACGCGGAACGCCGTAAACATGGCCTTCACGGTCGAGGACCTCGCGCGCCCAATCCGTGAGCGCGGCTCCCACCACGTATTTCATCGACACTCGTCGAGCGCCTGACGGAGCGGCGAGGGCGCGTGCATGCCGGGCATTCCAGGGCCAGGAAATCCAAACGCGATCCGAATGTCAATCTCCTCGTAGGCGCCGTTCCACCGCACAGCCACGCTGCACGCGCTGGTTGACATAGAGAACCTTACGCGATCCGCACCCCTCCTGGGAACGTGACTCTATATCATCAATCTGTCCATCGATCGAGGGGGCCGCCTTCACTCCACAGCCTACGGGGTGACCGTGAGAGATGTCGGTGAGAGTACGAACGAAATGGTGCCGTTCATCGAGGGGCCGAGCAGCGCCAGAAAGACCGGCAGCAGCTCGATGGGGAGTTGCACCCCTACGCCCGCGGACGTACCGCCATCACGGGTGCCGTCTCTTGGGGGGGTCGGACCAGCGGCACTGACAGAGAACGCGGCATTCGGAGCGAACGCGAAGCTCCAGGTCGCCTCCAACAATGCCTCGCGATTGATCGTATTCCCATTGAGGTGGCTCGCCTTCATCTGGAGCACGACGCTCCCCTGACCAGCAATGCCGACTTCGATGAGCGGCCCGGCGACCCCCTTCAGCATCCCGCTGGCAAACTCGAAAAACGCCATATTCCATCCATTTCTCGCCCCTTGGCGAGTTGCTAGATCGTTCTTGGCTTCCATCCGCTTCCGTGGCCACCTCGAGCGCGCGAATGGTGGATTTGGACGTCGACCTCTCCGTCGACATAGCGATGAGATTCTTCTCGCTAGAATGGTCCCCTGAGCAACTAATACCCCCCCTCTTGCCGCATGAGCGTCAGAGAAGAGTCAGAGTGGCGCGATGAGGGACCAGGTCTTCCGCCAGCCCTTGTTCGTATGATTCGACACTAGCTCGCCATGGCCGTCGAAGCCCACTTTATGGGCCTCGCCTGCGCTGCGATCGTACAGCAGCAGCTGGCTCCGGCCGGTGCCCAGGAAGTCTCCGGCCGCGACGAGATCCCAGCTCTTGCGCCAGCCGCTGTACGTGCGGTCGAAGTTGAACGCGCCATGGCCGTCGAAGCCCACGATAGCGGCCTCGCCCGCGCCGCGATCGTAAAGCAGCAGCTGGCTCCGGCCGTTGCCCAGGAAGTCTCCGGCCGCGACGAGATCCCAGCTCTTGCGCCAGCCGCTGTGCGTGCGGTCGAAGTCGAACGCGCCATGGCCGTCGAAGCCCACGATAGCGGCCTCGCCCGCGCCGCGATCGTAAAGCAGCAGCTGGCTCCGGCCGTTGCCCAGGAAGTCTCCGGCCGCGACGAGATCCCAGCTCTTGCGCCAGCCGCTGTGCGTGTGGTCGAAGTTGAACGCGCCATGGCCGTCGAAGCCCACGATAGCGGCCTCGCCCGCGCCGCGATCGTAAAGCAGCAGCTGGCTCCGGCCGTTGCCCAGGAAGTCTCCGGCCGCGACGAGATCCCAGCTCTTGCGCCAGCCGCTGTGCGTGTGGTCGAGGCGCAGCGCGCCGCGGCCGTCGAACGCCACCAGGTCGGCATCTCCGGAACCACGATCGTAGAGCGCGATGCAGGCGCTGCCGTCACCGAGGAAGTTGCCTGCGCACAGCGCGCTCCAGCTCTTGCGCCAGCCGCGGTTCGTGCGATCCAGGGCGACGTCGCCATCGTTGAGGAACCCGACCACGTCGCCCTCGCCAGCAGCGTGATCGTACAGAACCAGCCGCCGCCCCGCAACGGGCACACTGAAGAGTGGAATGCTCGAATACCCGTCCTGGACGAAGTACCCACGGAAGTCGCCGCTGGTGCCCCCCGATGGGAAGAACCGCCAGTGCTTCCAGCTCCGGTCCAGGTAGAGAATGCACTCGCCGTTCACCTCGTTGGGATCGTAACAGTAGATCGTGAAGTCGCCCTTGCCTTCCTGGTAGCCTGTGGCGACGACGACGTGTGAGCCGAATGCGTCCAGGAACTTCGCCAGGCCGATCGGGATCGGCGCCCCCGCGTCGAGCGACGCCTTGAGCTTCTTCCACTCATCGTGCGTTGACCAGTGTCTCACCGCATTGTCATCCGGGTTCAAGAGCATCGGCATCCAATGGCCTACGTTGCTGCTGTTGAGCGACGCCTGGATGTGCCGGCTCATGATGAAGATGCCGAGCGGGTCGGCGTTTACGTCCGGCTTCGTGGTCTGGTCCGGCGTGTGCTCCGACGCATGGAAGTAGTCGAGCGCCGCCCACGACATACCCCCGCACAAGCCCTGGAAGCCGAAGTTGATCCCTGCGATCGTGACGTTCGGAAAGCCGTTGGCGAAGCGAAACCCATGCCGCGTGGGGGCGAACGAGGTGCGGACAGCGGGCTTCACCCAGGTGTCGGTGCTCCAGATCGGGGTCGCGCCCAGGTAGAGAACGACGTTCTCGTCGTCCTGTACGACCAGTCGCGCATTCGGGCTGCCGGCGGTGTTCGAGGCCCACAGAGGTGTCGCGCCTGCGTAGATCACGAGGTTGCCGTCGCCCTGCATGGCGCAGCGATCGGCGCCTCGTCCGGCCGTTCCAGACGCCCAACGAGGGAGCCAGAAATTCCTCGATAGCCTCTTCACTGAGAGGACGAGGTCCCCATCACCGCCAAACGTAAGGCGGCTCTTGCCGTCTGCCGACACGACACGCTGTCCGAGCACCAGCTCGCCCCCAGGATTCAGTGTGTCACCCATGATTTCTCCCCTCCTGCTTCGCTGATTGCGTTCCTTACCAGCTCGATCATGGACCGCGTTGGAGACGCGACGCCTCGCGCGACGAGCCCCTTCGTCGCGAGCGCCGCCTCCGTTCGGGTATACGCAGCTCGCCCGAGCCAGTAACGCAGGTCGCGCAAAAATTCGTCGCCCGCTCTCGCCTCTCCGCGGGACCGCCCGTGCGCACCAGCGTATTCGACCGCAATGCCGCCCGTGAGGATCCAGGGAGACATAATCCGCTCGTAAGCGTATCCTAGGACGTCGGATGCCCATGCCCGCGAGCGAGTCGGACCAGCAACGGGACCAACGGGCGGCGCTCAGCGCGGCGATGGATCGCTACGCCGATGGCGACGCCAAGGCGTTCGGGGAGATCTATGACCTGCTCGCGCCGCGGCTCGGAGCCTTCTTCCTTCGCCACACGCGCGATCACGCTCACGCGGAGGATCTCACCCAGCAGACCTTGCTCCAGATGCACCGCGCGCGGCAAAGCTTCGTCCGGGGGTCGGACGTGACCCCATGGGCCTTCGCGATCGGGCGGCGGCTGCTCATCGATTCGCGCCGCCGTCGCAAGAACGAGGTCCTCTTCGACTCGGCCGACGACGGCGCGGGCGCGCTCCATCTCCGGGTCTCGCGCGACGCGATCCCCGAGGAGGTCGCCTCGACGAAGCAGATGGCCGCTCGCGCGAGCGCGGAGTTCGAGCGCTTGCCCGAGCCTCAGCGCGCGGCCTACCAGCTCGTGCGCGGCGACGGGCTCACGGTGGCCGAGGCGGCGCAGGTGCTCGGCACGACGGCGTCGGCGGTGAAGCAGCGCGTGTTTCGCGCCTACGAGGCGCTACGCGCTACGCTGGGCATCGGCGACGCTGCGGACCCGCAGGGGAACGAGCGATGACGCGCTGCGGGCGCGCTCGTCGGCGCGAGGGGGACGCAGCTTCCCGAGGCAGGAGCGCCGGTCGGCCCCGAGAGATTCGCCGCTACGTCACCTTTCTCGCGGGACCGACCGCGCGCCCGTGCGTATTCCGGGCTGAGGCACCCCAATGCACCGCGCGCCCCTAGCACCAGAGCTCGCTGGAAGCCGTCCATGATCGACGAGGACGCGCTCAAGGCACGCGTGCTGGCCGCCGCGGAGGCGACGCCTTCGCCCACGCGCCCCGAGGCGCGGCGGCGAGGGTTCGCCATCCTCATCTCGTCGATCGTACTGGCGCTCGCGATCTTCGAGGCAGCTGGCGGGCTCGAGCACTCCGCGGGCCGGCCCCTCGGGCTCACGCTCGCGACCGCCGGCGGCTGGAGCCTTTTCTGCGCGGCGCTCTCGTGGCTGGTGCTGTGGCGCGGCCGCGCGACGCTCGGGCGGTCGCCCGTCGTGGTGCTCCTCGCGGGGCTAGTCACGCCGATCGCGCTGACTGCCTGGACGCACGCCTTTCACGGCACGTACCCCGAGCCGTTCGCGCGCGTCGGCTGGCGCTGCCTCGGCTACACCCTGGCGATGGCGACCCTGCCACTTGGATCGCTGCTCACGCTACGACGCGGCGCCGAGCCGCGCAGCCCCTGGGCGCTCGGCGCCGCAATCGGCGCAGTATGCGGTGCGTGGGCCGCCGCACTCGTCGATCTGTGGTGCCCGCTAACGAACCTGCCGCACGTGCTCGCAGGCCACGTGGTCCCGCTCGGGATCCTCATTGCGGTCGGCGCTCTCCTGGGCCGGCGCATGCTCGGAGTACGGGCGCTCCGCACCGACGTCGCTCGGCGCTCGGACAGCCTCGATCCCTACGTCGACACCAAAGGGGTGTGAGGCCCAGCCCCCCGAGATGCTCGCCATGGACCTCGTGGATCGGGTGCTGCTGGCGGTACCGGTGAGACAATGGGTGCTTTCGCTGCCATTCGAGATCCGGCGCCTAGCTGCATTTCGCGCGAAGGTCGCGACGGCGATGGGGAGGATCTTCATCGAGGAGATCGCGCGGATCCAGGAGCAGGCGGTGGCGACGAGCGGCGCCCAGCACGGGGCCGTGAATTTCCTTCGGAGATTCGGCGGCAGCCTCAATTGGGGTTTACACCATCACGCGGTTGTCTCGGATGGCGTCTTCTCGAAGAGCAAGCTCGGACAGATGTCGTTTCGACACCCTTGCCCCTTCCGCGGAGGCGCTCGCGGAGTATGGTTCGAAGGGTACGCGATCGCGCAGTTCGCTGGCTAAGGAAGTGACGCATGTAGAGCTGCTTGCGCGGCTTTCCACACTTAGAGTAAGGCTATGCCCCCTCGGAGTTCCGAATGGAAGCGATGGCCGACAGAGGTCCTGATAGACGGTGTCGGCCCCGCTTCGCCGCGGCGGTCGGCCGCGAGCTGGGCGCCACGTTCACGGTCGGCGAGGGGCGCGCGATCGGCATCCGCGCGCGATCGGCCGCGGCCACCTCAGCCTCACGCGGCCAGCGGCGGCCGTGCGAGGATGTGCGGCGTGACCATAACGCCGCAGAAGCCGCGCAAGGATCCGCGCCAGGAGCGCTCACGCAGCACGGTCGACGCCATCCTCGAGGCCGCCGGTCAGCTGATCGAGCGCGACGAGGAGGCGAAGCAGAGCCGTGTATCGACCACGCACATCGCCGAGCGCGCCGGCGTCAGCGTGGGCTCGCTGTATCAGTACTTCCCCAACCGCGAGGCGCTGGTCGCGGCGCTCTTGCGCCGCTTCGTGCAGAAGCGCTTCACCGAGATCCGCCGGGTGCTCGATGAGGTCGAGCCGCTCCCGCTGGAGGCGGCGTTGGACCGGCTGGCCGGCCGGTTGATCGAGCTCGAGCTGGCCCACGCGCGCGTGATGAAGGCGCTCATGAGGTGGTTCGTGCGGGTGGGCGACTTCGATCTGATCGCCGAGGCCGATCGCGAGGCCGAGGCCGCGCTGGCCGAGCTCCTGGCGCGCATCCGGCCCAAGACCCGCGCGGTGGATCCGCAGCTCGGCGGCTTCTTCCTGTTCCACGCAATGCGAAACACCCTGGGCATGGCGGCCTTCCGCGAGGGCGACATGCTGCGCGCGCCGGCCGCGCAGGCCGAGCTCACCCGGCTTTTGTACGGCTATTTGCGGCCCGACTGACGGCCGCCGGCGCGCGCGGGCGCGGCGCCGGGAATGCGAATGGGCGGCGCCGGTCGCGCTGCCTAGATCGAGGCGCATGCGTTCCTTCGAATGGGTCACGCGCGGCGAGCCGCACCGCGCGCGCCGGCGCCGCATCCTTCGCGAGCACCCCGAGATCCGCGCGCTGTTCGGCTACGACCGGCGCACCATCGCGGTCACCCTGGCGGTGGTGATCGCGCAGTTCGCCGTCGCCTGGCTGCTCGGCGTGCTCGCCGCGCGCTGGTGGATGGTCACGCTCGCGGCGGCGACGTTCGGCGCGGTGCTCTCGCACTGGTGCGCGATGGCCATCCACGAGGCGGCGCACGATCTGGCCGCGCGCCGCGCGCGCTCGAACAAGCTGCTGGCGCTGTTCGCCAACCTGCCGATGGTGCTGCCGGCGGCGATGAGCTTCCGCCGCTACCACCTCGCGCACCACGCGCTGCTCGGTGTGGCCGGCGAGGACACCGATCTGCCGCGTTCGCTCGAGGTGCGGCTGATCGGCGCCGGCCGCGTGCGCAAATTCCTGTGGCTGTTCTTCTACTTCGCGGTCTACCTGGGCCGCGCCGCGCGCTTCGCCAAGCCGCCGAACCGCGACGAGTGGATCAACCTGGCCATCCAGCTGCCCGCCGCGTGGCTCTCGTGGCGCCTGCTCGGCGCGCCCGGCTTCGCCTACCTGCTGCTGTCGACCCTGATCGGCCACAGCCTGCACCCGGTGGCCGCCCACTTCGTGCACGAGCACTACGTGTACGCGCCCGGGCAGGAGACCTACAGCTACTACGGGCCGCTCAACCACGTGACGTTCAACGTGGGTTACCACGTCGAGCACCACGACTTCATGAACGTGCCCGGCTGGCGCCTGCCCGCGCTGCACCGCATCGCCAAGCGCCACTACGACACGCTGGTCTCGCACCGCTCGTGGACCTGGGTGCTGTGGCACTTCATCACGAGCCCAGCCCTGGGCCCGCACGCCCGCATCGTGCGCTCCCGCGCCGTCCATGATGGCGCCGTGAGGCGGTCGATCCAGGTTGGCGCCAGCGAATGACGAGCGCGGGGAAGCCGATCCAGAGGGCGTAGACGGAGCCCCCGCTCCCGGCGGGACGAGCTCAGGACGGGCTGGACGAGGGGCAGGAGGCGCCGCCGGCGGGAGCGCTCAATGCGCCATCGCGCAGCCGCGACCGCGGAAGACGACCAGACCGCCGAGCTGGACGCCCACGACGTCAGGACACCCGTTGCAGTCAAAATCGGTGATGCCGACGCCGAAACCGTCGATGTCCTCGAACGTGCCAGGGAACGGCGCCGCCTGGGCCTCGAACGTGCCATCCGGCGTCTGGAGGAACGACCACATCTCGGCGGTGTTTCGGCTGACCGCGACGAGATCGCTCCGCCCATCGAGGTTCAGATCGGCGATCTGCAGGCCTCCCGAGACGAAATACTGGTGGTCATCGATGGTGAGCAGCGGCTGCGGCGCCGTCAGGTGGCCGAGCTCGTCTTGCAGCAGGATCCAGACCCGCATCGGCCCGTCGGAGTACTCGTGCGTGACGGCGGCGACGTCCTGGCGTCCGTCGTTGTTCACGTCGCCCACCGCGACCGAGACGAACGAGACGCCCGAGCTCGGCGGCGTGGTCTCGAAGAAGACCTGCTGTCCGGTCGTGTCGAACCCGCTCTCGACGTCGTGCGGAAAGACGGCGATGCCCGCGCCCACGCCGCTCATCGCGATCACCGCGTCGGGGTGGCCGTCCCCGGTCACATCGCCGGTGACGATGCCGGACATGAACACGCCGGCCGGCAGCTCGTGGGCCAGCTCGAAGCCGCCGCCGCCGTCGCCCCGGTAGACGAGGATCTTGCTGTGATAACCGAGCCCGACGATGTCGAGGACGCCATCCCCGTCATGGTCCACGGCGGTCGGGGAGAACGTGGTTGGCCCGGCGATCATCCTCGGGGGCTCGAAAGCGCCGCCGCCCTGGTTGCGGAGGAAGGCGAGCCCTTCCTGCTGCGCGACGACGACGTCGAGCGCGCCGTCGTGGTCCGCGTCGAGCAGCAACGTGTCCTCGACCGCGTTGGCCGGCGTGGAAGGGGTGTAGATGACTTCGCCGTTCAGGTCCCGTACCCGCGGATGGGTCTGCAAGTACAGCGCTTTGCGATCCGTGCTCAGGAAGTCGAAGCGCCTGTCCCCGTCGATGTCGCCCAGCGACAGCTGACCCATGTACACGCCCGAGGACTCCGCGGGATAGAGGAGACCGGGCTTCAGGTAGTAGCCGCTTCCGTCGCGCGGCTCCTCGCCGGGGAACGGGCCCGCGCATCGATCGCCGACGCCGCCGCCGTTCGGCACATCCGCGCCGCCGCCGGCCGGCACATCCGCACCGCCGCTGTTCGGCACATCCGCGCCGCCGCCGGCCGGCACATCGACGACGTGCTCGGCCGTCCCCGACCGGGCAACGGGCCTGTCCGGCGAGCCGACGTCAGCCGCCTCCTCGTCCCGCGGCGGATCGACCGGGGCGTGCTGGGGAGATGGCTCGGGAAAAACAACCGAGCTCTCGCACCCCGAGCTGAATCCGATGAGCAAACAACAAGCTACCACCATGCGTCCGCTGCTGTGTCGCGCACACCCCATCGGCTACCTCCGCAAGACAAGTGAAACCCACGAACCTGAACGCCTCCAGGACACACCCGTCCCCGCGCCCTCGGCGGCTCGGCGACTACGATGCAATGAACAGGCTGCGCATTCATCGGAGCAGGAAAATCGCAGCGCGTCATCGGGGACGCGGCGGCACGTTCTTGCCCGGCGCATCGCGTCGCCGAGCCGGCCACGACGGTTCTCCCTGCCGGTAACGCGCCGCGGTGTAATTTTCTACCACGACGCGCGTCCAGCGCCGTGAGCCCCCGGAGCGCCTCTTCCGCGAAGGCGCAACAGAGGAGAGACACCTTGCTTTCTGGCGTCTTTGCGCTCCTGGCGCCTTCGCGGTGAAACTCTCCCCGCCCGAGAGGCAGAGCCCTGTCAGGACGTCAGACCCGCCGTATCAGCAGATCATCCCCTGGCCGCGCATCTCGGCGAGATCCTCGTCGCTCGGCCGGCGGTGCCGCCCGAGGAGCAGGTCGCCGAGCCAGAGGAGGTTGTAATTGCAGTGCATGTACCGGTGGTGCAGGTAGTGGTGCCGGGAGATGAAGCGCACGTAGCGCGTGCCGAGAAGCCACCGCATCGGCCGGGACGCGCGGGCCATGGCCTCGGCCCGCGGCATGTGCAGGTACGGGTGGAGGACGAGCGACGACAGCGGGTAGATCACGAGCGGCAGCAAGGCGCCGACGACCACCGCCGCCGGGAGGAAGAGCGCGTACAGCGCGAAGAACGGCAGCACGGGGGCGGCGAACGCGAGGATCCCCAGGCCGGCCAGCGAGACGCCGTATTGCTCGCGGATCATCCGCCGGTCGCCCTGGGTCTCGACGATCCAGCGATCCAGCCGCTCCTGCTCCTCGCGGTTCCGGAACTGCCGCACGTGACTCTCACGGTAGGTCTTGCCGTGATGCACGACCGTGTGGCTCGTGTACGCGCGCAAGAGCGGGCGGCCCGCGCGGCCGAGCCGCTTCGCCGCGCGGCGGACCGCGAGGCTCGCGTGCAGCGCGTTCCGGTGGAGAAACGACTCCGCCATGGAGACGGTGAGATAACCGATCACGACGCCCGCCACGATCTGGACAGCCCCTGTAGACATTGCCACGGGATTCATGGGTATGCTCCTTCGCGCAGACCTCTGGTCTGCAAGGGACGCTGGCGCGGCCGGCGAGCAGCGCGGCCGGGATGCCTTCGTCGATGCCGGTTCGTGCATGGCAACCGCGGTGCCAGCCGGCTGCGGCGCGACTCCGCCCGTCCGGCGCCGCGGTTCCGCGCCCGGAGCCCTCACGCCGCGCCGCGGGGGCGCTCCTCACATGGAGGCCAGGACCTCCAGCTGGCGGCTGCCCCCTTTACCCCGGCTGGCCGCATGCGCCGCCGGCGGCGCGGCGCGTTGCTCGATCGAGCAAGCCGATGTCCGCGCCGATGCAGCCTGGGCTCGCTGAGGCCCTGATGACGCGCGGCGCGCCCGCGTCGGGGCGGAGGGCGGCCCACGAGGCCCGCTGGAGACTGGCATCCTTGCTGCAATGACGCCTCTCGCCGCCGCACCGACGCTGCCCCCGTGCCGGCCGTGGCCGGCTGTCGCTCGGCCCGGCTCCTCGGGGAACACCCGGGGATCAGGGGCTCGCGCCGGACAGCGCGCCTCGCGGCGGAGAGGAAGAGGTTGAGGACCCATGATCGAGCAGAACGCCCTTCATCGCGCATCCTGGATGCAGCGTCCCGAGCCACTGTCCGCGCAGCAGGGTGAGCGCGCGTCTCTCGTGCGCCTCGCGCGCGGCCACGCCGCGACCGTCGCGGGCTTCGTCACGAGCAGCCTCACCCCGGAGCTCACGCCGGCCGTCCCCTGGCGGTTCCGCGTCCCTGGCGGGCCGTACGGCGCGGCGGCGCTGACCGGCCTGTACTTCCCTTCCCCGGGCAGCCGCGACCTGGTCGTCCTGCTGCACGGCATGGGCGGGGATGTGCGCTCGGCCTACCTGCGCGCGGCGACGGCTGCCCTGCGCGCGCAGGGGCTGTCGGTGCTCCGCCTCGGCCAGCGCGGCTCGTCGTGCGACCCGGAGGATCTCCACCACGCGGGGCTCTGGGAGGACCTCGCGGCCGTGCTGAGCGGCGATCCCCTCGTTGCGCGCCAGGAGCGGATCTTCGTCGTCGGCTTCTCGATGGGCGGACACGTCGCGCTCCACCTCGCCGCGGCGGGGCACCCGCGGCTCGCGGCCGTGGCCTCGATCTGCTCGCCCCTCTACCTCGATCGCGCGGTGAGCCACATGGATCGCCCCGAGAGCGTCGTGTACCGGCGCCACGTCCTCGGGGGGCTGAAGCGGATGTACCGGGAGATCGCGCGGCGGCGGCGAATGCCCGTCCCGCCGTCAGCCGTCGATCGGGCGGCGACGCTGCGCGAGTGGGACCGCCTGACGGTGGTCCGCCGCTTCGGCTTCCGCGATCCCACGGCCTATTACGAGGCCCAGGGCGCCGGGAGGATCCTTGGCGCGCTGGCCACCCCGGCGCTGCTCCTGTACTCGCGCCAGGATCCGATGGTGCCGCCGGCGACGCTCGCCGGCCTGGCGGCGCACGGGGGGCTCTCGTCGCCCGCCCGCGTCGTCTGGATGGACGGCGGCGGCCATATCGCGCTTCCCCGCAGGCTCGATCTCGGCCTCGACCCGGCCGTGCCTCGGACCCCGTACGAGCAGATCGCCGCCTGGTTGCGGCGGCACCAGGCCCCCGGAGGCGCGTCATGAGCGCTCGGATCATCACCATGGCCATGACACGCCTCGCTTCGCTCGAGACGCAGAGGACAGAGAGGACAGAGCTCACGATGAAGACCGAGGATGCGTTTCCCCGCGCCGCGCCCGCGGCGACCGACACGGCCCCTCGCACGACCTCGCTCCCGGCCGAGGGGGCCCGGCGGCTGATGGCGGGCATCAAGGCGATCCGCGCCGGCGCCTCGGCCCGGACGGGCGCGGAGGATCTCCGCCATATCAAGCGCCTGTCCCTGCTGGGCCGCGCCTTCTCCGCCCTCGGGTACGCGACGTCCGCGCTCGGGCCCAACCCGATCTCGATGATCCTCATCGCACTTGGCCGGTTCGCCAGGTGGGTCGTTGTCGCGCACCCGGTCCTCCACAAGGCGTATGATGGCGTCGCCGGCGGCGACCCGGCCTGGAACAGCCGCACGTTCGCGCGGGGCCGGCGCAGCCTGTGGGACTGGTTCGACTGGCTGGACGCCGACGCGTGGCAGGCGCAGCACAACGTATCTCATCACTGCTACACCGGCGACGAGCGCGACCCCGACCGCGTCGCCGTCAACATGGCGTGGCTGAAGAGCAAGCCGAAGCTCGTCCGCGCGCTCGCGCTGTTCTTGACCGCGTGCACGTGGAAGTGGCTCTACTATGGCCCGGCCACCCGGAGCGCCCTCCGGAAGCGGCGCGAGCGCGCGGCCGAGGCCTCGACGGAGGGGCGCGAGCGCGCGGCCTGGTCGCCCAGCGTGCTGCTCGACCGCGAGATGCTGCTCCGCTCGTACCTGCCGTATGCGCTCGTGCACTTCGTCCTCCTGCCGCTCGCGTTCCTGCCGCTCGGCCGCTGGGCGGCGCTCGGCGTGCTCGTCAACAGCGTGGCGGCGGAGCTCCTGTCGAACCTGCACAGCTTCGCGGTGATCGCGCCGACCCACACGGGCCTGGATATCCCCATCTTCGAGGGCGCCGCGCGCAGCCGCGAGGAGTACTACGTCCGGCAGATCGTCGGGTCGGTGAACTACGAGAGCCCCAGCCGCGCCGCCGACTTCCTGCATGGCTACATGGGGTATCAGATCGAGCATCACCTCTGGCCGGACCTGCCGCTCCGGCAATACCCCGAGGTCGCGAGGGAGGTCGAGGCGCTGTGCAGGGAGGTCGGGCTGCCCTACCGCAGGGACTCCGTCTGGAGGCGGATCACCGAGATGGTCCGCGCGGTGATCAGCGACGAGGAGGTGCAGGCCACGCGCGTCGCGATCTCCGATGCCGGCGCGCGCCGCGCCGGACGGAAGAACGGCGGTGGTCTTGAGCTCGCTTCCTTGCACGGATAGGCTCCGAGGCCCATCGATCGCGGGCTCGCGCGGACGTCACGGATGTCATGGACGTCACGAACGTCGGATTCAGGAACAGGGAGAGAGGGAATCATGGCGACGAATCAGGAACGACAGCTGGTGGTGACGTGGCAAGATCCTGCGCCGGCGGTGGAGAAGGTGAGATCGATGTCCGGCCTCGCCTACCTCACGGCCATGATGAACGGCGAGCTGCCGATGGCGCCCATCGCGAGCCTCCTCGGGCTGCGGGTCGCGGCGGTGGAGGCCGGCCGGGTCGTCATCACCGGATCTCCCGGCGAGCAGCACCAGAATCCGATCGCGATGGTCCACGGCGGGTACCTGAGCACGATGCTCGACTCCGCGATGGGCTGCGCCGTGCACGCGTCGCTGGAGGCGGGGGTCGGCTACTCGACCGTCTCGCTCCAGGTCAGCTTCGTGAAGGCCCCGCGCGCCGGCGGGCCCGAGCTCATCGCCGAGGGCCGCGTCGTCCACCTCGGCAAGCGCCACGCCACCGCCGACGGGACGCTGCGCGACGCCGACGGCACCCTCTACGCCCACGCCACCACGACGTGCCTGATCCTGCGATGAGCGCCGGCTCACCCGTGAGCCGGCGCGGCTACCGGAGGATCTCCTCGAGCAGCGCGTCCGGCACGCCGCGGAGATCGTCGCCGAACGACCCGACGCCGAGGAGCGCGATGGGCGTGTGGATCGCGGCCTGACAAATCCCTCATTTGTTGGCATTTCAGCAGAAATTGAACGGGGAGGCGCGGAGACGGGGAGTACAATCCAAACAATCTCCCCGTCTCCGCGCCTCCCTGTTCAATTCCCCCGAAAAATTCGAGAGCGCCGCGGATCCCCGTGTCAGACGCTCCTCGTCTGCGGCGTCCTCCCGGAACGCGGGACTCGGCACCTCCTCTCCATCAAGTGGAATCGCAGCGGCGCCGGGGACTCCGAGGGGATCGCAGAGAATCGCTGTGCTCTCCGTGCCCTCTGTGCTCACTGCACCTCCCTGCCCCGGATCCCGGGCGCTCGAGCGACGGGGGCGAAAGGCATCTCCCGGAGGAGGCCCGAGGCTTGCTCTCTCCAGCGCAGGTGCGTCGATGGCACCGGGAGGGGCGCATGTGGACGTCGAAGACGGGGAGAACCAGCGGTAGGTCAACAAGGGGGAAAGGCGTCGTCCAGGGGCTCGCCGGGCTTCTCGGGATCGGCCTCTGTCTCGGCATCTCCAGCGCTTCCGCCGGCGATGCGACTCAGGCCATCTCGCCTCAGGGCATCTCACCTCAGGCCCCGGCGCAGGGGCGTTCCGGGCCGCCGCAGCGAACCGCGACGACCACGCAGCGCGCCCCGCAGCAGACCGCGATCATCACGCAGCGCGGCCCGCAGCGGGTCGCGACAGCCACCGTCGCGAACCCGCGCAGGGCGCGCTGGATGATCGCGGGCGCGTCGACCCTGGGCGGCTTCTGGGTCGCGTCGGCCGTCCGCGGCGCCACGCTCTCCCTCGCGCAGCCGGAGGTGCGGATCCGAATGGTGCCGCAGTGCTCCCAGGGCGCCTGCTTCGTCGTCCTGCGCCACGAACGCACCTCGGCCAACCCCGCCTCGCTGCTGATCCCCCTCGCGGGTCCGTGGATCCACCTGGGCACGGGGCGGCCGACGGCGGCCAGCGCGGTCGGCCTCTCCCTCCTCGGCGCCGGGCAAGCCGTCGGCCTGGGGATGCTGCTCGGCGGCATCGCGATGCCTCGGCAGGTGCGCGTGCCGCTGCAGCGCGGCCAGGTCCTCCAGGTGGGCGCGGCCCCGCTCGTCACCCCCGGCGGGTTCGGGCTCTCGATCAACGGATCGCTGTAGGCGCGCCCGTCACCGCGGGAGGCGCGAGGTTGAGGATCGCCCGCACGCGCAGCCGCTCCTCGGGCGTGAACGAGCCCTCGAGCAGCGCCTCCTCCTTGGCGCGCCGCGCGTCGGGATCGGCCACCGTCGCCTCGATGTCCGCGCGCGCGCCGGCGAACGCGTCGAGGCGCTGCTGCCAGGCCGCCCGCTGCCGGTCGAGCTCCGCGAGCCGGTCCGCGGCCTCGGGGCCCACGGTCGCGACCCGGTGCGCGCGCAGCTCCTCGTCCGAGGCGCCCGCGTCCCGGAGCGCCTGCTCCTCGGCCTGCTGCGCGAGCGGGCGCGTCGCAGCCTCCCGCGCCTCGCGGACGGCCTCCGGGAGCGCCTCCTCGACCTCCGCGATCCGCGCGTCGCGCTCCTCCGGCGAGAGGGCCTCGTCCGCGAGGACGCGGGACTCCTCGATGGCCGCCTCGATCTCCCGCTCCTCGTCGCCGAACAGCCGCGCCGCGGCCGCCTCGCCGAACCATGCGCGCCGGATCGCGCGCAGCGCGGCGAGGCGCGCCGCCGGATCGGCCTCCCGCTCGACGCGCGCCTCGCCGGCCGCCTCGCGGTAGCCGAGGTACCGGTCGAACAGCGCGATCGCCTGCTCCGCCGCGCGCCCCGCGGCCCGCTCCCGGATCGCCGCGACGACGCGGGCCCGGATCGCCGGCGCCGGCTCCTCGCCGGTGGCGCTCAGGAAGTAGTCGAACAGCCCGAGCAGCTCCGGGCCGACGACCAGACCCCCGCGCTCGTCGACGGTCACCGCGCCGTCGACCTCGGTGCCGCGGAGCGAGGGCGGCGCGGCGATCGCCGGCGGGCGCGGCGCCGCAGGGGGCCGCGTTACCGACAGCGCCTGCCGGACGCGCGTGGGAGCCGGCGCCACCGACAGGGCGGGCAGCGCCCCTTCCCGATCGGGGCGCGCGGCCCCGTTCGATCGGCCCGAGGGCGCCGGCCGTGTCCGCTCCCCCGAGACGAGGCGGCCCGCGCCGATCACCGCGACGAGCGCCATGGCCACGAAGAGAGCGGTCCTGCGACGACGCGCCACGAAGAGCCCTCCAGAAGGTCAGAGGCCGACGGCCTTCAGCCGGCTCGCGTGCGACCGGAACACGGACTTCGGGTTCGGGCCAGACAGGTTGATAAACCCGAAGAGCTGATTGACCTCGTCGAGGTGGTTCATCGCATAGTCGTCGCGGACCACCTCCCCGAAATGGGAGCTGCACCTGCCCACCATCCCGTCGTTCGACTCCGAATACAGCGTGGAGATGAGCTTGAGCGTCAGGTCCGTCGGATCGACGAGGCTCGTGACGACCGCTGTCCCCGACCACGAGAAGAAGCGCACGCCGCCCTCCTCGGGGGGGCCCTGCCCGCACCGGCCGTCGGGCAGCCCGGCGGGGTAACGCGCGTTGAACTCGCGCATCCCGGCGGCGGACAGCGATCTGACGGCGGCGATCGCGTCCTGAGGCGCCGTGTGCCCGCTGAGCAGGCTGAGCACCGCGCCGAGGCTGTTGGCGAGGAGCGAGAGCGCCCCCTCCGCGAACCCGCCCTCCCGCAGGTTCTCCTGGAGGAAACTGGCGAGCTCGGCCCCCTGATGCGGAGACCCGATGGTGGTCACCGAGGCAATGAGATCCGGCCGCACCGCGGCGACATACCGGGCGTCGAGCCCGCCATGGCTGTGCCCGACCAGGTTGACCTTCCCGCTCCCGGTGCGCGCGACGATATCCTCGACCTGCGCGAGCAGCGCCTCCCCCCGCGCCTCGGTGCTGTCGAACTGGGGCACCTCGGTGGCATACACCTCCGCCCCGCCGGAGCGCAGCGCCGACGCGATCCCGCCGAAGTAGTCGATCACCCCGAACATCGCCTTGAAGCCGGCCATCCCGTGACAGAGCACGATCGGATACCGCGTCTGCGCATAGCTCTTCATCGCCAGCGCGCCCTCGCCGACCTCGGCGCGCTCCGCGTCCGCCGGCTCGTCCATCGACGCGACGCATCCTTGCGAGAGCAGCACCACCACAGCTCCCGCCGTGCACCGCAATGCGTCAATCCACGTCCGGCGCCCGGCCCATCGTTTTCTCTCGACTCTCTGATTTCGAGCGGGTGTGACGGCGGTGGGTCGTGCAGCGCGCATGCTGGAGGAATGAGCTCGTCTGATCACCTGTCACCTCTGATAGAGTATTTGTTTAATTCGAATCAAGCAGAACTCACAGGCTCTCAGCGCGACAAGCAGCTCACGCATCCTGGACAATCGGAAGGCCGGTGTTCTCCCCTTCACGGGTCACGTCGGTCCAGGCGGCGCGACAGGGCATCAGCGCGGGGGCGCAGCGCCGCCCATGTCGCGGCGAGGGCCGGGGGCACGCGGGCGGGCGAGGCGGAGGGCCCGAGCCCTCGGGGCGGCTAGGTCGCCGTCGCGCCGCGCGCGCCGCGGACGATGCGCGCGTTCTCGGGCACCGCCGTCAGGAACCGCTCGCGCCGCCGCGGGTCCGCGATCCGGCGCGCCCGCACGAGCAGGAGCTCCCTGGCCTCCGAGAGCACCGCGGCCGCCTCGCCGTGGGCGCCGGACGCCGCGAGCGCCTCGGCGTAGGCGAGCCGCACGAGCGACTCGCCTTCTTCCAGGGATCCGAGCGCCGCGAGCTCGCCGAACGCCGCCCGCGCCGCGCCGAGCGCCGCCGCGACCTCGCCCGCGGCGAGCAGCGCCCGCGCGCGCACCGCCACCGCGGCCGCGCGCAGCCGGGGGGCCACGTGCAGCGCCGCCTCGGCCGCGCGCGCCTCCCGCTCGGCGGTCGCGGCGTCGCCGGAGAGGAGCGCGATCTTCGCGAGGTAGGTCCGCGCCACGCCCTCCATGCGGAGGTCGCCCCGCTGCTGGAACGCCTCCACCGCGCGCCGCTCGACGAGCTGCGCCTCGTCGAGCTTGCCGAGCTGCCCGAGCGCGTGGCCGAGGTTGTGCAGCGCCACCGTCTCGAGCTCGCGCAGCCCCATCCGGTCGGCGGCCTCCAGGGCGGCGCGCAGGACGGACTCGGCCGCCCCGAGCTCGCCGAGCTCGGCGTAGATGAAGCCGAGGTTCGCGCCGATCACGCACGCGCTGCGCCTGTCCCCGGCCTGCTCGAAGGCCGCGAGCGCCGCCTCCAGGCCCTCGAGGCACGCCTCGGGATCGCCGCCGGCCGAGGCGCGGATCGCGCGGAGCTGCTGCGCCATCGCGACGAGCTCGGCGTCCGGCGGCGGATCCGCGCCGAGGTCCTCGTCGATGCGCGCGAGCAGCGCGTCGGCCTCGGCGTAGCGGCCGCCGAAGACGAGCTGCGCGCCGCACTCGCAGAAGCACGCGATCCGGGCGCGGCGCAGCGCGGCGGCGCCGGAGGACAGCGCCGCGGACGCGGCGGACATCGTCGCCGGGGGCGCCGCGGAAGGCGGCCCCGCCGGCGCCGCGGACATCGTCGCCGGGGGCGCCGCGGAAGGCGGCCCCGCCGGCGCCGCGGACATCGTCGCCGGGGGCGCCGCGGAAGGCGGCCCCGCCGGCGCCGCGGACATCGTCGCCGGGGGCGCAGCGGACGCGCAGGAGGGCGGCGCCGCGGACATCCCCTCGGCGACGGCGGCCCAGCGCGCAACGCGGTCGACCGCGCCGAGCTTCCCGGCCGCGGCGGCGATCTGGGTGACCGCCCGGAACCACCCGGCGCAGCCGGCCGGGAGCAGCTCGGCCGCGGACGCGCCCAGCTCCTCGGCCGCCGCGAGGTCGCCCGTCCAGACGTTGACCTCGGCCGCGACCAGCCGGAGCGCGCCGAGATCCTCGCCCTCGGCGCCGCACGCCTCGCCGCACGCGGCGCGCTCGATCGCGGCGCGCAGGTCGTTCGCCTCGAGCGACTGCTCGGCCGCGCGGCGGTACCAGCGCACCGCTCGGCCGGGCTCTCCGCCGCGGCGGAAGTGCTCGGCCACGCCCCGCGGATCGGCGGCGGCGCTCCGCTCGAGCCACGCGCCCGCGAGCCGGTGGCCGAGGGCGCGGTCGCGCTCGGTCAGCATGGCGTACGCGGCCTCGCGCACGAGCGTGTGGCGGAAGACGTAGTCGGCGGCGTCGGCGAGGCCCGCCGACGCCGAGGCCGGCGCGACGAGCTCACGGTCGGCGAGCGCCGTCAGCCAGGCCTCCACGTCGGCGAGGCGCTCCTCGCCGCCGAGCAGCGCCGCGACGCCGCGCTTCGAGAAGCGATCGCCGAAGATGCTGGCCGCCCGGAGCACGCGCTTGCCCTCGTTGCCCTCGGCGTCGAGGCGCGCCTCCACCGTGCCGAGCACCGAGTCGGGCAGGAGCTCCTCCTTGCCGCTCGCGACCGCGCGGATGAGCTCTTCCAGGTAGAACGGGTTGCCGCCGGCGCGCTCGACGAGGCGCGCGACCACGCTGTCGGGCATGGGCTCGCCGAGCGCGGCCCGCACGAGCTCCGCGCTCGCGCGGCGCGGCAGCGGGCCGAGCTTGATCGTCTGCACCTCGCGCTCGGCCCACAGGCTCGGGAACAGCCGGTGGACGTCCGGGCGCGCGAACGCGAGCAGCATGAGCGGGAGCTCGCGGAGGTTCCGCAGCGTCGCGTCGAGCAGGCGCACCGTGGCGGCGTCGCCCCAGTGGAGGTCCTCCAGCGCGAGGAGCACGGGGCGCGCGGCGCACTCGGCGGCGAGCCAGTCCTCCCAGGCGGCCCCCACGCCGTCGCTCATGCCGGTGGCGCTCTGGCGCGCCGCCCGCACCATGCGGGCGTGCTCCGGCGACGGCGCGCCGCTGATCTCGCCGAGGAACGCCGCCGCGCGATCGAGCGCCGGGCCGCCCAGGTGACGCCCGAGCCGCTGCTTCAGCTTGCGATGCCGCGCCCACGCCGGGTCGCGCGCGCAGAGGCCGGCGGCCCGGCAGAGCACGTCCGCGATCATGCCGAACGGCGAGCCGGGAGCGCCCGAGTCGGCGCGGCCCCAGAGGATCTCGATCGGCTCGTCCCGCTGCCGCAGGGCGGCGAAGAGCTCCAGGCGGAGCCGGGACTTGCCGGCGCCGGGCGGCCCGAGGACGAGCACCGCGCTGGCGAGCGCCTCGGAGATGCAGCCGGCGAGCACGCCGTGGAGCATCGAGAGCTCGCGGGCGCGGCCGACGCACGGGGTGCGCTTCCCGAGCAAGGCGGGGGCGACCTCGTCCACGGCGCGCTCGCCGTAAAGGAAGAGCGGCCCGCCCGGCGCCGAGGGCGCGGCGTGCGCGACGATGAAGCGCGGGCCGAGCATGTCGGCGGTCGCGCCGTCGATGCGCACCGCGCGCACCTCACGCTCATCGAGCGCCGCGCGGAGCTCGGCGAGGCCGCGGTCGATCACGTCGCCCTCGGCGAGGCCCGCGGAGAAGACACCCCGCCCCGTGATGACGCAGAGCGGTGCGGCCGGGAGCTCGGTGCGGAGGGCGAGCGCGCACTGGGCGGCGCGCTCGGCGCGATCCACGGCGCTGCCGGGGCCGGACATCATGACGATCTCCACGCCCGGGACGAGCTGCGTGAGCTTGCCGCCGTGGAGCTCGATGAGCGAGCGGATCTCCGCGGCCCGGGCGCCCGACGTGGACGGCTGCGACCTGCTCGATCCGGGCGGCAGCTGCGACCGCGAGGCGGGCGGCGGCTCGCCAGGGGCCTCCTGGGGGGCCTGCGGGGCCTGCGGGGCGGGCTGCGGCGCCCGGGCTGCGCCGTGGCCGGGCTCGCCGAGGAAGACGAGGCTCACGACGCGCTGCTCGCCCAGCGTGAGGGCGGCGCGGTCGCGCGGCACGAGGCCGTGGGCCGGGGCGTCGGGCGCCGCGCCGCCCGCGAGCGTCGGCGCGTCGGGCGGCGCGGTCCACCCGCCCCGCATCGCGGCGATCCGGTCGAGCTCGGCCGCGACCTCGGCGCCGTCGCGCGGGCGGTCGCCGGGCTGCCGGGAGAGCATGCGCGCGACGAGCTCGTCGAGCGGCGCCGGCGCGTCCGCGCGCACGTCGCGGAGGCGGGGCGGGTTCATCAGCAGCACCCTGCTGAGCGAAGCCATCGGGCTCGCGCTCGCGAAGGCGGGCTGGCCCGCGATGCACTCGAAGAGGACGCACCCGAGGGAGAACACGTCGCTGCGCGGGTCGGGCGCGCTGTGCGCCTCGACCTGCTCCGGGGCCATGTACCCCGGCGTGCCGAGGACGCCGCCGGTGACGGTGACGCGCCCCGCGTCGCTGCTGGGCCGCGCGATGCCGAAGTCGACGAGCTTGACCCGCCCGGCGTCCCCGCCCGGGAGGAAGAGGTTGCTCGGCTTGATGTCGCGGTGGACGATGCCGCGCGCGTGCGCGAACGCGAGGGCGTCGGCGGCCCGGCGCACGAGCAAGAGCCCCTCGCTCGCCGGCAGGACGCGGCGCGCGAGGCGCGCGGCGAGGTCCTCGCCGTCGAGCCACTCCATGGCGAGGTAGCGATCGCCTTCCGGGGTGCTGCCGTGCGCGACGTAGCGCACGATGCCCGGGTGGACGAGCGCGGCGAGGAGGGCGGCCTCCCGCTCGAACCGCTCGATCTGGATCTCGTTCCTCAGCCGGACGATCTTGAGGGCGACCGCCGCGCCGCCGAGGCGGTCGTACGCCTTGTAGACGGTGCCCATCCCCCCGGAGGCGGCCTCGCCCTCGACGACGAAGCGCCCCGCGATGATCTCCGCGTGGCCCACGTCAGCGCAGGAACACGGTGACCGAGCCGGGGTTCGGCGTCCTCTCGACGACGAGCTTGCCCGAGCTGCTGCGGACCTTGCCGCGGCAGTTCGGGAAGCTCCCGTCGCTGTCCGGCGCGTCGCACAGGCTGTCGCACGAGCCGGCGATCTGGATCGCGCACGTCTCGCGCGAGGGCCCGCAGGCGCGCGCGAGCGACGAAGGCTCGGGGGGGAGGCACGCGTGGTAGCGGCGCTGCGGCGCGAAGATGTTGCCGTAGTAGGTGGCCTCGCGCCGCGGATAGGCCGCGCGCTCGACCTTGTCGGCCTGGAGCTCCTCGCGATCTCCGCGGACGGAGATGTTCACCTTGTGCCCGAGGTAATTGACGCGGGCGAGGACGCAGCCGCTGACCCAGGACCGGCACGCTTCGTCGCAGGCGCCGCCCTCCTCGCCCCAGCTCGCCGCGAGGCCGAGCTCCCCTGGGAAGGAGAACTCGTCGCCGTTCACGGCGACGGTGAAGCCTTCACCCGCGGGCAGCGCGCAGCCCGCGACGTACTTCAGCAGGGTGCGCGCGGCCGGGTCGCGGAGCGCCTCGGCCGTGAGCGGGTGGCCCGAGAGCGCCTCGGCCGTGAGCGCGTTCGACGTCAGCGCCTTCGACGCAAGCGCGTTCGACGTGAGCGCGTTCGACGTGAGCGCGTTCGACGTGAGCGCGTTCGCCGTCTGGGCGGCCTGGGACGCGGCGTCCCCGGCGTCCTCGGCCGGAGCGTCCGGATCGAGCGCCACCGCGCACGCGCTCGCGAAGAGCGCCGCGATGGCCAGGAGGAGTGCAGCTAGCTTCGGCGAATGCTCCATGGATAACGCCCCCTGGGATGCCCATGAGCGCATGGCCCACGAGCTCCCGAAACGACCGGCGCCGAGGCGCGGGCCAAGAGGTACGCGCCTCGCACACCGGCGCGTGATCTTGTTCAGATGCACGAGCCGCGAAGAAGCCCACGAGTCGGAGCGGCCGATGGGGCCATCTCCGCTGCAAAGACAAATGGAAAGATGTCACTGATACCCCGCCGGGCAAAGACCGACGCGCACGCAATGGTCTCTTTTTTTGTGTCGCGGCGCGATCGCTCTGTTCGCGCTGTCGTGGCGCTGTCGGCGCGAGACTCCTGCTCTGTCCAAGGCATCATGGACAGCGATGCTGGCACCGGGGACGGAGGAGCCATGGGGTGCGCTCGAAGAGCGATGGTGGCGACACGATGGCCTGTCGCCGACAGCCGACCTCCTCGCCGGGTCGCCGGGCGGCGCCCGGAGAGGCGCTCGGCGGGCTCGATCCATCCGAGCGGACGACGGCCTGGGCCTGCGCCTCCCGGGCCCCGCCGTCGGCTCCCTGAGCTCCCCCGGCGGGGCGCGCCGAGGTCGGCCGAGCCGACCGGTGCGTTGCGCCCCCGGCCGTCCGCAGCGGTCGCGCGACGGAGGGCGTCGGGGCGGGTCGTGGGCGAAGGACGGCGGCTGGACGGGCTGCTCGGCGCGGTGCATCGGCGCCCTTGACGTCGCTGCGTGGTGATCATTACATGCCCCGGACCATGAAGGGCCATGCGCGCAATCTGATGACCGAGCGCGTTATCGCTTTGGAGCAGGGCACGCCGGTCATCGACATGTTGCAGCTGTTCGCCAGCCATCACCTGAGCGGCGCGCCGGTCATCGACGGGGGGCACCACATCGTCGGGTTCGTCAGCGAGACGGATCTCCTGGGCGTGCTCCTGCGCAAGGAGTACGCGGGCATGACGGCTGCGGACGTGATGAGCACCCCGCCCATCTGCGTCGACGAGTTCATGCCCACGGACGAGGTGATGACCCTGCTGCGCGCGAACCGGATCCACCACCTGCCGGTGGTGCGCGAGGGGCGCCTCGTCGGGATCATCACCCCGCAGGACATCCTGCGCTATTTCGTGGAGAGCGTGATGCCGCTCCCGCCGAGCACCGCCTGACGTCGCGCGCCTGCCAGCGCGAGGCGCCGGTCGCGCCGAGGACGCCTCCCCGCCGGGCGGATCAATGTAAACGAGAGGTCACGAACCACTCCGGGGAGATGTATCCGTCGGGGCTCGAGATGGGGATCGTGCAGGTCCCGTCGAGCGCGGTATAGGACTCGATCCGCGTCTCCGTGTCGAGGTACCCGACCGCCGACGCGGTGTTGCACGCATCGTACCCGGGCGGCGCGCCGCCCCCGTCGTCGAAGCGCGCGCACTCGGCGTGGGAGAGCACCGTGTAGTGCAGGTGCGAATTGCCCGGATCGCAGGGGAAGCTGTCCTTCGCCGGGCACTCCGTCCACTTGGTGTCGCAATAGAGGTTGTGTTGTCTCGGGATGTCGTCCCAATAGGCGATCTTCCCGAGCGGCGTGTCGGTGCCGATGTCCTGTCCCACGAGGGTCATCGCCAGCTCATCCACGTCGAGGTGCCCGTAGAAGGAGCAGAACCGCTTCTCCTCGCCGTTCTCCTTGAAGCGGTGCTCGACGAGCGCGATGCCGAGGTACTGCGAGCAGTTGATGCCCGCCCGGAGGAGCTTTCCAGGGGCGATCGGGAAGACGTAGGTGCCCTCCGTCCGGCCGCTCGCCTTGCCGATGTCCTCGCCGAGGTGCCGGCCCTCATTCCAGTCCGGCTTGTGGCCTATGTTCTGGATCATCTTGTGGTCGGGGAACGGGAACTGGAGGTTCCCTGTGGGCGCGACGCACGCGTCGTTCACTCGCTCGTTGACCGTGCACCCCATCGGGCAGTAGGTCGCGTGATCGAAGCGGTAGACCCGCGTCCTCTCTCGCCCGTTCTGGCCGTCGCCTTCGCGCCCCTCGCACGGTACCCAGCGCGTCGTCGCGCCGTCCTCGCGCTCGCAATACGCCTTGCAGGTGTAGAGCATCCACGGGTCGCCCGCGGCGTGCAGGCCGGGGTTGTGGCCGCAGTAGGCAGGGTCGTTGAGGAGGACTTTATCGCTGTTGTTGCACAGGATCGCCGTCGGGTCGGAGGTGATGTCGCTGCACGTGTTGCCGAAGAACTCCGTGATCGAGCTGCAGAAAGAGCTCTGGGTCCCGTACGGATCCGGGCCGCAGATCCCGCACGCGGTGCCGCACGAGATCCCCGTGGCGTGCCAGCCGTCGGGGCGGTAGAGCTGCCGATCGCGGCACTCGAACACCTGCCCGCCGCGGCCGCAGACGCTCGCGCCCCGCCGCCGCGACGACGGAGGGACCTCGTTCCCCTGGTAATCGAGGATGGCGTCGCAGCGCGACGAGGGGCTCGGCTCCGGCGCCGGATCCGGGATCCCGAACGGCTCCTGCTCCGCCGTTGCATCGCACACGTCGTTTCGGATCTTGGTGTCGAGCGGCATGCACGCAACGGAGCACTCCTCGTAGGGCACCGGACGGCCCACGACGGCGCGCGTGGACTCCGCCGGCGGTGGACAGTTCGCCCAATCGTCGTAGTCGCACTGGTACAAGGTCCCGACGCGGCCGGTGATCCCGTGTTGACCGCAGAACAGATGGCGGCAGAAGCGGTTGCCGTCCGGCCCCACCCTCGTGTACACCGCGTCGGTGACCGTGGGGCACGCCTCGTCGCAGCGGTCCCAGTCGCGGATCGTCCTGGCGCCGTCCTGGGGCTGCGCGCCGGTGACCTCGTGGTAGTGCATGGCCGGCAGCTCCCGCACGGGCTTGCACTCCCCGGAGCCGCCGAGCGCTGAGCAGTCCCGGTAAGGCACAGGGCGGGCGCCCGGCCCGGGGCAGGCGAAGAGCTGCGTCGCCTTTCCCTTGATCTTGATCAACGGCTCGCCAAAGCTCCTCGCCAGGTCGTTGTTCCAGGGGCTGCGAAAGACCTGATCACCGCAGAAGGTCTGGCCTCGCTCGACCGACTTCCATTTCCCGTCCTTGTCCTGGAACTGCTCCGGACAGCGGCCGAACTCCGCGTCCTCCTCCGGCTTGCCCGGCTCGCAGGGGCGATTGAGGTCGAGCCACCCCTCTTCTCCGCAGATCCATTCGCTGCGGTTGCCGAGGCCGAGGCCGCAGATCGTCTCGCCGCACGCGGTCGTGGTCACCTCGTTGCCGAAGCTGTCCTGCACGCCGCGGCAGGCGTTGCAGGTGCCCGCGCGCTGCGTGCACGAGAGCCCCAGGCTCTGCCACCCGTCCGCGGTGCACACCCTCTTCACCCCGTCGCTGCCAGCGCCGGTCGGGAAACACACGCGTTGCCCGCAGGTGCGCGGGATGTGCTCGCCGCCGGCGACGGGCGGTACCTCGCACGGGCACTCGCTCGTCGCGGCGTCGGTGCACGCCCCGCGGCGGCAGCCCCCCTCGCAGATCGTCCACTCGAGCGGGATCTGCCCCGCGCCCGCGCACTGGTACAGGGCCGCGGGCTCGCCGTTCACGACGTCCGCGCCGCAGTAGGTGCCTGCGCCAGGACAAGAGAGATCACCGCACCTGTTCCCCGGGAAGCTGCGCCAGTTGTCGTTCGCGCCGAGGTCGACGCAGTGGTAGGCGATGAGGTCGCGCCCGCACACGAAGCTGTCACACCGGGTGTCCTCGATCGGGATCGCCTCGCCGTTGTAATAAAAGCCGCCGCTGCACGCGCACGCATCGTCGTTCGCCTGCGCGCCCAGGGGCGGCGCCGCGACGGCGGGAGGGGGCGGCTCCTGGCCGCATCCCATGCCGGCCACCACCCCGGCGGCGAGCAGCACGGCGAGCGTCCCGAGGAGGCGCACCGCCGGCGCAGGCCGGAGGCGGCTCGAGACAGGGCTTCGGTGCGATGGACTGCCCTCGACGCGATCATGCATGCGCTGCATCTCCCGGCTGCTCTTCAGCTCACTTCGCGATCTTGCGGACGTCCCCCGCCCGGGTCGCCCAGTAGACGAACGCCTCGTCGACGGCGATCGCGATCGCGTCGAGCTGGCCGACGGCGAGCGTCGTCACGGCGCCGCCGGCCTTCGGGACCTTGCGGATCGAGCCGACGCGGCTGGCCCAGTAGACGGCGCCGCCGTCGCCGGGATCGACGGCGATCCCGGCGGGGTTCGGCTGATCATCGGCGAGCACCGTGAGGTCGGCGCCGTCCTTGGCGAGCCGGAACACGAACCCGTTCGGGCTGCTCCAGAAGACGTGTTCGGCGTCGACGGCGAGGGTGTGAGGCGTGAGGTTCGTCGTGTCCACCACCTGTCCGGACGCGATCTGGCGCCGCTCGGTGCCGTCCTTGCGGAGCTTCACGACGGTGCCGTCGGACCGGGACCAGTAGAGGTGCTCCGCGTCGCTCGCGAGCGTGCCCCCGGGCTCGGAGAACACGCCGGTGATCTCCTGCGCGCGCTGGCCGCTCGTGAGGGCGTCGACGCGGTAGATCCCGCCCTGAGAGAGCGAGGTGAACCAGACGTCGCTGCCGTCGGTGACGACCGCCCACGGGTCGGGGATCGCGGTGGTGAGGGGGATGGCGGCGCCGCCCGACAAGGGGTACCGGAGCACGCCGGATGACCCGGTGACGATGGCGTCGGCCCCGAGCAGGGCGATGTCCTCGAAGCGGTCGGCGCTGCAGCCCACGACCCCGGGAGGAGCGCCGTTGGCGAGGCACGTCGCGCCGCCGGAGAGCTTGTCGACGCGGACGGCGATGCCGCCGGCGTGCTGGAAGCCGACAAGGTAAAGGGCGCTGTCGTCGACGGCGAGGGCCGACGGCACCGCGAGGCCCGAGGCGAGCGACGTGGCGCCCGGGGCGCACTCCCCGGCGTCGCAGAGGCCGCCCGCGCAGTCGTTGCCGCACGCGCCGCAATTGAAAGGATCCGAGGCGAGCGCGACCTCGCAGCCGGTGAAGGCGTCGCCGTCGCAGTCCGCGTACCCGGCGTCGCACGCGACCTCGCAGGCGCCCGCGACGCAGGTGGCGGCGCCGTGGCGCGCGCTGCAGGTGTTGCCGCAGGCCCCGCAGTTGTCCGCGTCGCCCTCGACGTCCGCCTCGCAGCCGTTCGCAGGTTCGCCGTCGCAGTCGGCGTGGCCGAGGTCGCACGCGAGCGAGCACCTGCCGGCCGCGCACGAGGGCGTCGCGTGCTGGTCGCCGCAGACGTTGCCGCAGAATCCGCAGTTATCCACGTCGCTCGACGTGTCCCCGCAGTCGTCGCCGCCGCCCCCCGCGCCGTCGCTGTCGAGGCAGAGGCCGAACGCGCGGATCGAGCCGGTGAACGCCTCGCAGCGGGCGTGGACGCCGGACATCGCGGCCAGATCGCACTCGACCGCGAGCTCAGGCTCGAGCGTCGCGCAGCACGTATCGAGCAGCGCCTCGCACGGAGCCGCGCTGAACGGCTCGTCCGGGGCGAGCCTCGGACAGCGGCCCGCGTCCGCCGCGCCGCCGAGGTAGTCGAGGCACCGCGCCGCGTCGGCCTCCCCCGCGAGGGCGGCGCAGCGCTCGCGCGCCCCCTCGGGGAGCGAGGGACAGCACCGCTCCGACAGATAACCGCAGCTCTCGGCCGCTGGGTCGACGCCGGCGCAAAAGCCGTTGTCCTTGGCGTCGCTCTCCAGGAACTCGTGACACAGCTGCTCATTGCCCCGGAATCCGGTCGCGTGGCACGCTTCCCTGAGCTGCGCCGGCAGCGCCGCGCAGCACGCGTCGAGCAGGCCGGCGCAGCTCGGGCCATAGGGGACCACCGGCGCCCCACCCTCCCCGGGCCCTCCGGTGCAGAGATCGACCGCGTTGGCGCTCGCGAGGAAATCATCGCACGCGGCGTCGTTCGCCTGGCTCGCGGCGGCGTCGCAGCCCGCGACGAGCTCTTCGGGGAGCGCGGGGCAGCACGCTTGGCCGAGGTGCTCGCACCCTCGTCGAGCCCCGCTCGCCACGGGGGCACACGCGCCGAACGCGGTGCCATCCGCGCTGCACTGCTGTGCGCCGAGCGACCCGTCGGCGAGGAAACAGGCGGACAGGGCGCCTGGCGAACAGATGGCATCGTCACCGCAATCGGCGCCGAACAAGGCGAGTGCGAGGAGGAGCGCGGGGCGGAGGCGTGAGTCGTTGCGACGCATGAAGGTCGAAATCACGCTAAAGCGCACCGGAATGAGGTGTCAATTGGCGTTCCGAGCCGACGCACGCCTGAAAACGACGATCGGAACCGGGTATTGGAGTGGAGCGGGTCTGTCGGCCGATTCCCGACCTCAATTTCCCGCTCGGGCGCGCTCCGCCCCCTACCGCCGGTCGAACTGGTACCGCGCCCGCTCCGCGCCCTCGATCTCCACCACGATGCGCTTCGGGCCGAGCCGCACGACCGCGTGCGCCGCGGCGGGGCGGCCCGGCGCGTCGTCGTCGAGGTTCTCGATGAGGCTCTGGAGCGTCACGTACGGGATGCCGCGGATCACGTCGAGGTGGTTCCAGTGCAGGTGGCCGTTGAAGACGGCGAGCACGCCGTGCTCCTCGAAGATCTTCCGCATCGCGCGCCGCTCGCGCACGAGGCAGATGTGCGGGCTCCCCTCGAACCAGCGGTTGCCCCGGAGATCCTGATCGGCCGCGCTGTGGTGCATCAGCACGATCTTGGGCAGCGGGGACGCCGCGAGGTCCTCGCCGAGCCAGGCGAGCTGCTCTGGCCCGAGCGAGATGTCGTGATCTTTGCGCTCGCGCGTGTGAAGGACCGTGAAGTGGAAGCCGCCGCGGTCGAAGGCGTAGTGGAGCCGCGTCGCCTCGGGCCTGCCCCAGGCGGACAGCAGCTCGGCCTCGCTCAGGTGGATGACGTCGTGGTTGCCGGCGACGTGGAAGAGCTCGGCCTTCAGGCCGCGGAGCGCGGCCATGCAGGCGCCGTAGCGCTCCCGGTCGGCCTCGGGCCCCTCGTCCTCGATGTCGTCGCCCAGGTTCACGACGAGATCGGGCCGCGTGACCTCGTTCATCCGCCTCACGAAGGCGCGGGTCAGCTCGGGCGCCTCGCCCGTGAGCTTGCGCAGCTTGCCCCCGAACGATGCCTCCGGGCCGAAGTGCAGGTCCGAGACGAGGGCGACGACGAGCTCCATGCGCGCCTCGCCGCTCAGCCCGACTTGGCGCCGGGCTCCGGCGCCGCCTTGGAGCCGCCCAGGCACGCGGGAGAGCGGAAGTCCGCGCCCCCCTGCCGCTCCCACTCGTCCGGCGTCATCGCGCGGATCGTCAGGGCGTGCAGCCCGGAGCGGAACTCCTCGCGCACCAGGTCGTTGACCCGGCGGTGGCGATCGAGCGGGCTCAGGCCCCGGAATGCCTCGCTCACCACGAGCACCTTGAAGTGGGTCTCCGAGCCCACCGGCACGCTGTGCATGCGGCTCTCGTTCTCCACCTCGATGTGCACGGGAGCGAGCGCGCGAACGAGCTTGCCTTGGATCGACTCCTGCTTCGTTCCTGTCGTCATGGCCGCGCGGAGCTTACCCTCCGCCGCGCCGCCGGTCACCCGTGGGACGCGGCCCCTCGCCGGCCAAGGGATGGCCCGGCCCCCGCCAGCGGATGAGCCGCCCGGCGCGCCCCGGCCAGGCGTCATTTCGCCTGCGGATCGGCGCGTGGCAGACCTCGCTCATCGAACAGGAGAGCGATGTCGACGTGGAACTGCGCTCTGCGAGAGGACGGCGGCGCTTGATGGGAGCTCGGCGGCGCGCGATGGGAGCTCGGCGGCGCGCGATGGGAGCTCGGCGGCGACGCGGAATGACCGCCGTACGCCTCGACGTCCTGCGAGCCCATCGCGAGCGCCTCCCGCTGCGGGGGCGCCGCGCCTGGCTGCAGGCCGATGTTCTCCTCCCACGGCTGCGCTTCGCGCTGCTCCCACGGCCGCGCGTCGCGCTGCGCGGCAGGCGACGGAGGCACCTGCCGCGGAAGCGCATACGCCGCCGGCGTATCCCGGCGCGGAATCACCCCGGCCTGCTGCCGCGAGCTCGGAGCGGCCTGTTGCGACAGCGGCGCCGACGTCTCTCGCCGCGCAGACGTCGCGGCCGGCGCGTCCCGACGCGCGTACGCCCCGGCCTGCTGCGAGCCAGCCACCGGCGTATCCCGCCGCGCGTAGGCCTCGGCCGGATGCGAGCCGGCCAGCGGCGTATCCCGCCGCACGTATGCTCCAGCCGCCGGCGATGCCTGCACCGGCCTGGACGCGTCCCGGCGCGCGACCACCGGGCCAGCGGCCGGCGGCGGCGGGAGCGGCGTCGGAGCGGGCAGCTCACGGCGCGCCCGCGACGAGGGCGGCCCCACCATGACCCCCAGGCGCTCCGAGCGCGGCACCGGCGCCTCGCGCGGGCGGTGCGCCGCCTCCCCCGGCGCCTCCGCGCGTGAGCGCTCCGGCCGCCGCGCAGCCACGGCAGCCGCCACGCGCTCGCGGTACGCGAGCTCCTGCGCTCCTGCGCTGCGCGGCTCCTGCGCGCCCGCGCTGCGCGGCCCCGAGCGCGGCAGCGGCGTCGCCTCGGGGTCGCGCCGCGACGCCGGGTCCGCCTTCATCACCCCGATGGTCATGCGCTCCGACCGCGGCACCGACGCGCTCTCGTCCGCCGGCATCATCGAGTAGCGACCGGGCGTCTGCTGCCGCGAGCGCTGCTTGCGGCTCTCGCGGGCCGCCGTGGCCAGCAGCGCCCCGAGCTCGTCTGCCACCATCGCCTCGTCGACCCGCACGAGCGTGCTGACCACGTCGCGCGCGATCTCCTCGAACGCCTCGGGAGCGAGCGCGTAAGTCGACGACGTGACCACGATGACCACCGGCCGACGCTCTTCCGCCAGCGCGGCGGCCATCGATACCGGGCACGCCTTGACGATGATCCCCACATCCATCGCCGCCGTCTGGCAGCGCTGGAGCAACGCCTGATCGCCGCCGATGAGAAGGGCCGTCGGGATCTGGGCGCGAAGCGTGGCGTCAGAGATTCGCGGCATCGGTCCCAGGATCCTAACCCCGCTACTGCACGCAGAGGTCAGGAAAATCCTGTCATCGGACATTCCACGTCATGTCTGGACAACGAGCTCAGCCGATGTGGGGTAGTGCGCGCCGCCGGATCACATCACGGATGCGTAGGTGCCGTGGGCAGCTCGGTGAGATGGCAGGCGGCCCAGTGCCCAGGGCGACGCTCCTCCAGCGGAGGGGCCTCGGCGCTGCACCGGTCCATCGTATAGGGACAGCGTGTGTGAAAATGGCACCCAGACGGCGGGTTCAGCGGACTCGGCACCTCGCCGACGAGGGGCAGGCGGCGGCGCGTGCGCTCCACGTCGGGATCCGGGATCGGGATCGCCGACAGCAGGGCCTGCGTGTACGGATGTTGCGGTGAACGGAAGAGCTCGTCCGGGCGAGCGCGCTCCACGATCCGGCCGAGGTACATCACCGCGATCTCGCTTGACAGGTGGCGGACCACGGCGAGGTCGTGCGCGACGAACACGTACGTGAGCGAGAGCTCGCGCTGGAGCGACGCGAGCAGGTTGACGATCTGGGCCTGGATGCTCACGTCGAGCGCGCTGACCGGCTCGTCCGCGATCACGAGCTTCGGCTTCAGGGCGAGCGCGCGGGCGATGCCGATCCTCTGCCGCTGGCCGCCGGAGAACTCGTGCGGATAGCGCCGCATGTACGAGGGCGAGAGCCCGACGAGCTCCATGAGGCGCGCCACCTCGCGCAGCGCCTCGTCGCGCGACGAGACGAGGCCGTGGGTGGAGAGCGGCTCGGCGATGAGGTCGTGGACCGTCATGCGCGGGTTCAGGCTCGCGTACGGGTCCTGGAAGATCATCTGCATCTCGCGGCGCGCCTTCCGCAGCGCGCCCGGATCGAGCGTCAGGATCTCCCGGCCGTCGATCTTCACGCTCCCCGACGTGGGCGGGACGAGGCGGAGGATGCCCCGGCCCGTCGTCGACTTGCCGCAGCCGGACTCGCCGACGAGGCCCAGCGTCGCGCCGCGCTCGACGTCGAACGAGACGCCGTCGACCGCGCGCACCGTGCCGACCTGCCGCTGGAGCAGGCCGCGGCGCACCGGGAAGTGGACCTTGAGATCGCGCACCGAGAGCAGCGGCGGGGGGGTTGCGGCGGTGGTCATGGCGCTCGTCCTGCGACGTCCTCGACGTGGCACCGCACGACGTGCAGCGCCTTCCTGTTGCCCTCGCCCGAGACGACGCGCGGCGGTGGCGCCTCCTCCCGGCACGCCGCGATCGCGTGCGCGCAGCGCGGGTGGAACGGGCAGCCCGGCGGCAGGCGCGCGAGCGAGGGCGGCATCCCGGGGATGGGGACGAGATCCGCGCCGCGCGCGTCGTCGAGCCGCGGGATCGAGCGCGACAGGCCGATGGTGTACGGGTGCCGGGCCGCGTGGAAGATGGCGCCGACGGGGCCCTCCTCGACGATGCGCCCGGCGTACATGACCGCGACGCGATCGGCCATCTTCGCCACGACGCCGAGGTCGTGCGTGATGAGGAGGACGGCCGCGCCGAGCGCCTCCTTCCGCTCCGCGATCAGGTCCAGGATCTGGGCCTGGATCGTCACGTCGAGCGCCGTCGTCGGCTCGTCGGCGATCAGCAGATCGGGGTCGCACAGCAGCGCCATCGCGATCATCACGCGCTGCCGCATCCCGCCCGAGAGCTGGTGCGGGTAGTCGTCGATCCGCGACGCCGCCGCGGGGATCCCGACCGCCTGCAGCATCTCGACGCTGCGCCGGCGCGCCTCGGCGCGGCCCATGCCGCGGTGGAGCTCCAGCACCTCGATGAGCTGCTCGCTCACCCGGAGGTAAGGGTTCAGCGACGTCATCGGGTCCTGGAAGATCATCGCGATCCGGTCGCCGCGGACGCGCTCCATCCGCGCCTCGCTCGCCTCCACGAGGTCCTCGACGACGCCGCCCTCGGACTCGAGGAGGATCTGGCCGCCGACGATCCGGCCCGGCGGGTCGGGGATGAGCCGCAGGAGGGAGAGGCTCGTCACGCTCTTGCCCGAGCCGGACTCGCCGACGATGCCGAGGACCTCGCCGCGATCGAGGCTGAAGGAGATGCCATCGACCGCGCGGACCACCCCCTCCTCGGTGAAGAAGTGGGTCTTCAGGTTCTTGACCTCGATCAGCATGGTTGCATGGTCCGTGCCGGCGCGCGTCCCGGAGATGGAGCGCGGCGCCCTTCAGTCCTTTCGGATGCGAGGATCCAGGGCGTCGCGGAGCCCGTCGCCGAGGAAGTTGAAGCAGATCAGCGTGAGCGCGAGCATCAGCGCCGGGAAGACGAGCTGCCAGGGGAAGAGGTCCATCGCGTCGGCGCCGGTGGACGCGAGCAGGCCCCAGCTCGACAGCGGCTCCTGCGTGCCGAGGCCGAGGAAGCTCAGGAACGCCTCGGTCATCATCACCTCGGGGATGGTGAGCGTCGTGTAGACGATGATCGGGCCGACCGCGTTCGGCACGAGGTGCCGGAAGATCAGCGCGGCGTGCCCGACGCCGATCGAGCGCGCCGACTCGATGAACGGCTGGCCGCGCAGCGCGATGACCTGGCCGCGGACGATGCGGGCCATGGTGAGCCAGGAGATGCCGCCGAGGGCCGCGAAGACGACGACGATCTGGAAGATGGGGAAGTAGCTCGGGTCCGACGGCTCCTTGACGAAGAGGCCGAGCGCGACCTTCCAGGCGCGGTAGAGGACCGTCTGGTCGTTCGCGAAGAAGACCATCAGCAGGATGACGAGGATGAGGAACGGGAACGTGTAGAGCACGTCCACGATGCGCATCATGATCGCGTCGACCTTGCCCCCGAAGTACCCGGCGATCCCGCCCCAGCTCACGCCGATGGCGAAGCTCACGAGCGTCGCGACGATGCCGACGGCGAACGAGATGCGCCCGCCGAAGAAGACGCGGGCCATCAGATCGCGGCCGAAGTAGTCGGTGCCCATCCAGTGGGCGAGCGACGGGGGCTGCGCGCCGAGCTTGAGATCCGCCTTGTCGTACCGGTAGCTCGACAGCTCGGGGACGAGGATGCAGGCGAGGATCATCGCGATGAGCACGACGCCGCAGGCGACCGCGGCGCGGTTCTTCCGGAGCCGCCGCCACGCGTCGCGGCCGAGGCTCGAGCCCTGCTCCAGCGCGTCGAGCCGCAGCGGGCCGGCCGGGCTCGGCGCCGCGCCGCCCGCGTGGACAGGGGCGGCGGGCGGATCGCCGGGGGCGGCGGGCTGCGGGAGGGCGGCGTGGAGCATGGTCAGCGCAGCTCCACCCGCGGGTCGATGAAGGCGTACGCCACGTCGACGATCGCGTTGAAGAGCATGAGCAGGAAGCCGTAGACGAGCATGACCCCCATCACGAGGTTGTAGTCGCGGTTCGTGGCCGCCTCGACGAAGTAACGGCCCATGCCGGGGATGTTGAAGATCTTCTCGACGACGAGGGAGCCGACGAGCAGGCCGCTGAAGCCGGGGCCGAGGAAGCTCACGACCGGGAGCAGCCCGCCCCGGAGCGCGTGCTTCAGGACGACCTTGCGCTCGGAGAGCCCCTTGGCGCGGGCGGTGCGGATGAAATCCGAGCGGATCACCTCGAGCATCCCGCCGCGCGTCAGCCGGGCGATGTAGGCCGCGACCGGGAGCCCGGCGCAGATGACCGGCAGCACCATGTGCCGCCACGTCTCCCAGCGCGCCACCGGGAACCAGTAGAGCTTGAGCGAGAAGACGAGCATGAGCAGCGGGGCGAGCACGTACCGCGGCACGCTGAGGCCGACCATGGCGACCCCCATGGCCGCCGTGTCCTTCCAGGTGTTCTGGCGGATCGCGCCGATGATGCCGAGCGGGATGCCCGTCGCGAGGGCGAAGAGCATCGCCCAGCACCCGAGCTGCATCGACACGGGCAGGCTGAGCGCGATGATCTCGTTGACGGTGCGGTTCGGGTACTTGAACGTCGGGCCCAGGTCGCCTCGGGTGACGAGCGCAAGGAGCCAGTCGCCATACTGCTTCAGCACCGGATCGTTCAGGTGGTACTTGGCGTCGAGCTGCCGCTGGACCTCGACGGGCACGGCCCGCTCCTGGTCGAACGGGCCGCCCGGCACGATGCGCACCAGGACGAACACCAGGGTGGCGACGAGGAAGAGCGTGGGGATGATGGAGAGCAGGCGCTTGATGGCGTACGAGCTCACGGCGCGCCGCCTCCCGGCCGCCCGGCCGCGCCGTTCGCCCCGTCAACCCGCCGCCTTTCGTGGATCCCGAGCGATGTCACGAGGTGCCTCCGTGCTGCCTTCCTTCAGCGCGGCGACCGCCCCGATCGCCGCGAGCGCGCGCCGCGACCTCCCGCATATCACGGAACCGCCGGTCGGCCGCGGCGTTTCGCGCGGCACGTCGCGCCGCGGCCGAGGCGGCCTGCGCGCTGTGCCCCGCGTTCATGCGCGCCTGTTCACGGCGAGCCCTTGAGCTTGCCCTGATCGCGGAGCTTCACGAGCTCCGCGTAGCCGCCTTCGAGGACCCCGCCGACGAACACCATGGGGAATGTCGGAAAGCCCGCCCAGAGCTTGATGGCGAGCCGCTCCTTCCACATGGAGAGGTAACTCCCGTACTCCAGGTAGGTATATTTCACGCCCTCTCCGTCGAGCAGCTGGCGCGCCTTCTTCACGAAGGGATTCTGGGCCATCCCGACGACGACCACCCGGTCGCGGCTCACCGCCGCCGCGACCTCGTCGACGATGGACCGATGAAAGCCGGCGATCTGCGATTTCACCGTGTCCGAGATCTTCTCGGGAGCAAGCGTGGGACGTTCGGCCATGGAATGAGCACCTCCGCGCCGGGAGCCTACCGGCCCGGAGACGACACGGTCAACGGCCGGATCGGCCGGAGACGGCGCGCGTACAGCGCACGTCCGCGCGCCCGAGAGAGAACCAGAGAGACAAGGAGCTCCCGCGGCGGGGCCGGACTCCCCAGCTCCTCCGCGCCTCGAATCGCGCCTCCGCGCGACGATTCCGTCCGCTACGGGATGAGCAGCACCTTCCCCGTCGTCGCCCGCCCCGCGAGCGCGCGGTGCGCCTCCGCCGCCTCGGCGAGAGGGTACGTGGCGCCGATCGAGATCGTGAGCTCGCCGCGCGCGATCGCGCCGAGCACGTCGGCGGCGCGCTCGAGCAGCTCCTCGCGCGTCGCGGTGTAGTGGCCGAGGCTCGGCCGCGTGAGGTAGAGCGACCCCTTCTGGTTCAGGATCTGCGGGTCGAACGACGGCACCGGCCCGCTCGACTGGCCGAAGAGCACCATCGTGCCGCGCGGGCGGAGCGCGCCCAGGCCCTTCACGAACGTGTCGCTCCCGACGCCGTCGTAGACGACGTGGACGCCGGCGCCGCCCGTGAGCCGGCGTGTCTCGGCCTCGAAATCGGCCTTCGTGTACAGGATCACCTCGTCGGCGCCGGCGTTTCGCGCGAGGCGCGCCTTCTCCTCGGTCGAGACGGTGCCGATCACGCGCGCGCCGAGCCGCTTCGCCATCTGGCACAGGAGCAGGCCGACCCCGCCCGCGGCCGCATGGATGAGGCACGTGTGGCCGGGGCCGAGCGGGAACGTGGAGCGCACGAGGTACTGCGCCGTGATGCCCTGGAGCATCGCGGCCGCGGCGCGCCTCGCGCCGACGCCCGCGGGCACGGGGACGAGCTTCGCGGCCGGGATCCGGACGTGCGTCGCGTACGAGCCGGGGCCGCCGGTCCACGCGACCTCGTCCCCTTCCCTCACCTCGGTGACGGACGGCCCCACCGCCTCGACGCGCCCGGCGCCCTCGAGGCCGAGCGGGATGGGCGGCTCGATCTTGTACTGGCCGCTCCGCTGGTAGATGTCGATGAAGTTCACGCCGGCGGCCTCGACGCGGACCACGGCTTCCCCCGGGCCCGGCGCGGGCGTGGGGAGCTCCTCCAGCGTCATCACCTCGGGGCCGCCTGCGGCTTTCGGTCGGATCGCGAGCATGCAGCCCATGTTGTCGAGCCGCGCTGGGCCGTCAAGCGACCGGCGCGATCATCGACGCCCATCGAAGCCGACGCGCATCGAACCCATTGCTGTCCCGCGCACGCCGTGGATGATGCCTCCATGGCTCTCCATCCTTCCGAGTCGCTCCCCGCGAGCAACGCCTCTCCCGCCTCGCCCTCCTCCGTGCCCCCGCCTGTGACCGCCGCCTCGGCCGGCGCGGGCCGAGCAAACGCGACGGCCGCGCCGTTTCCCGCGGACTTCCTGTGGGGCACGGCCACCGCGGCCTACCAGATCGAGGGCGCCGCCAGCGAGGATGGCCGGACGCCCTCCGTGTGGGACGTCTTCTCGAAGACCCCTGGGAAGGTCTTCGAAGGGCACACCGGAGACGTCGCCTGCGACCACTACCACCGTTACAAGGAAGATGTCGGGCTGCTCGCCGAGCTCGGCGTCAAGAGCTACCGCTTCAGCGTCTCGTGGACGCGGGTCCTCCCGGACGGCACGGGCAAGGTCAACCCGAAGGGGCTCGACTTCTACGATCGCCTCGTCGACGAGCTCCTCCGCGCCGGCATCGTGCCCATGTGCACGCTCTTCCACTGGGACTTCCCCCAGGCGCTCCAGGATCGCGGCGGGTTCCTCCAGCGCGACGTCGCCGACTGGTTCGCGGACTACACGACCGTCGTCGCCCGGCGGCTCGGCGATCGCGTGCCCTGGTGGGTGACGCAGAACGAGCCGCAGGCGTTCATCGGCAACGCGCTCCTCAACGGCGTCTTCGCCCCCGGGCTCAAGCTCCCCTACCGGGAGTACCTGACCGCCGCCCACAACCAGATGCGGGCGCACGGCAAGCAGGTGGACGCCCTGCGCGCCGCGGCCACGGCGGCGAAGATCGGCTACGTGCTCGCCACCCAGGTGCAGCGCCCGGCGACCGAGGATCCGGCGGACATCGAGGCGGCGCGCGAGGCGATCTTCTCGGTCTATGACAAGAACCCGTGGAACAACGCCTGGTGGATCTGTCCGGTGCTCGAGGGGCGGTATCCGGAGAGCGGCCTCCGGCTCTTCGGCGACGACATGCCCGACTTCCCCGCCAGCGACTTCGACCAGATCAAGCGGCCGATCGACTACCTCGGGCTCAACATGTACTCGGCGGGCACGTGGCGGCAGGGCAAGGACGGCAGGCCGGAGCGCGTCGTCTCCCCGCCGGGCTACCCGCGCGGGACGCTCGACTGGCTGCAGATCGTCCCCAGCACGCTCTACTGGGGATCGAGGTACTTCTGGGAGCGGTACAAGCTGCCCATCGGGATCACCGAGCACGGCCTGGCGACGCGGGACCAGGTCTTCCTCGACGGCAAGGTGCACGACCCGAAGCGCATCGACGTCATGCACCGGTACCTGCTCGGCCTGGCGCGGGCGGTCCAGGAGGGCGTCCCGGTCGTCGGGTACTGGGCCTGGTCGCTCCTCGACAACTTCGAGTGGGCCGAGGGCTACAAGGATCGCTTCGGCCTTGTCTACGTCGATTACGCGACGCAGCGACGGATCCCGAAGGACTCGTTCTCCTGGTACCGAGAGGTCATCGCGACCGGCGGGCGCTCGCTCCTCGGGCCGACCGCCGTCGCGTGGGACAACGTGACCGGCTGATCCCGGCGGCCCGCGGCCCGGTCCCACCCCGGGCCGCGCGGCCCGCCGCCGCGCTGCGCCGCGGCTCGTCACGCTCGCGGCCCAAGCGCGTCAATCGCGCGCACCGGCGTCGATATCGGGCTTTCCCGAGAGCCTCATCCATTCTCCGCCTTGAACGATGATACCGTCGCGGCGAGGGAGGCAGGGATGAACAGAAGCGCGTCCTATTTGAGGCATCTTTATCTGGCCGCTGCGCTGGCCACGCTCGGATGCAGCGTCAGCGTCAGCGTCGACGTGGACGATGGGGAAACGACGTCGGGGAGCGGCCCGGAGACAGGGGAAGGCGGCGCTGGCAGCGGCAACAGCAGCATCAGCGCCAGCAGCAGCATCAGCGCCAGCAGCAGCGCCGGCGCCGGCGGCAGCGCTCCCGTGTGCGAGGCGGGTTGCCTGGCGCTCGATTTCGCCCGCCAGTTCGATAACGTCGACCCCTACGCCCTCGCCGTCGACGGTGACGGCAACATCCTCGTGACGGGGGCCTTCGATGGCACCGTCGACTTCGGGGGCGGTCCTCTCGTGGGCACGGGCAACCTCGACGCGTTCGTCCTCAAGCTCGATCCGCTCGGCAACCACCTCTGGAGCCAGCGGTTCGGCGATCTCTCCTCCGTGATCGAGACCCAGGCCGGGTTGGCCATCGCGGCCGACGCGGCGGGGAACATCGCCGTCGCGGGCCGATTCGGTGGAACGACGGATTTCGGCGGCGGCCCCCTGGCGAACGGGTGGGACCCGAGCGGCTTCGTCGTCCTGCTCGACGCTTCAGGACAGCACCTCTGGAGCAAGCGCTTCGGAGAGGAGTCCGTCTCGGTCCGCAGCGTCCGCTTCCATCCGGCGGGCGGCGTCGTCATCGCCGGTGACTATGCGCGAGACGTGGATTTCGGCGGTGGGCCCTTGCCCAGCGTGACAGGGCCAACCGCCTTCGTCGCCAGGCTCGATGCGTCGGGCGGCCACGTCTGGAGCAGGAGCTTCGGCGGGCCGGAAGGCGCGACCGCCGAGACCCTCTCCCTGGACGCGGCCGGGAATATCGCCGTCGGGGGGAGCTTCCATGACTCCATCGACTTCGGCGGCGGCCCGCTCCACGTCGCAGCGGCCCCGGGGCACACCGGGTCGGACGACATCTTCGTCGCCTCGCTCGATCCAGACGGCGAGCACCGATGGAGCGAGAGGCTCGGCGGCGTCGATGGTGACGATCACGTCGCCACGGTCGTGGATGGGGCAGGCGGCGTGGTCACGCTCGGTTCGTTCTTCACGACGTTCTCGGCCGGCGACACCTCGCTGACGGGCGACGGGAACAGCGTGCCCCTCACCCGGCTCTCCGCCGGCGGCTCCGCGATGTTCGCCAGGGCCTCCGCGAGAGCGCAAGCGCTCGCCACCGACGCCGCCGGCAACACCTGGCTCGCCGGCACCTTCCTCGAGGGAACGGACCTCGGTTGCGGTACGATGCCCACGGAGTTCGTGGGCATCTTCGTCGCCGGGCTCGACCCGCGCGGCGATGACTTCTGCAACGTCGCGTTCGAACCGTCCGAGTACGGAGGGCTATCCCAGATCGCCCTCGGCCCCGACGGAGCCCTTGTCGCCGTCGGGAAGTTCAAGGGCACGATCGATTTTGGCGCCGGACCGATCTCGAGCCCCGGCGAGAAGGAATCGATGATCGTCGTGAAGCTCACCCGGTGACCGCTCCGGGCTCGGCGCCGGCGATGGGGGCCCTTCCCGATAAACAGCCGCGCGGCCCGTCAGGCGTCGTGTCGAGAAGGAATGCAGCGCGCCCCGACAGGACGGGCCGCGCTGCATTCCTTGGTCAGCGGGGTTTGCGGCCGATCGCGATGTTCGCCGTCACCGGGACACGCACGGCCCCGCCTGGTTCGGCGAAGGACGCGATGGCGGCGCGCATCGGCCCGCGTAGCCGAGCGCGCCCATCACCGTCCAGCGCGACGTAGAGGTGCATGAAGCGCAGGATCTCGTCGAGATCCGCCATGACCTGGTCCACCGAAGCTCCGCCCCACGCGCCGTCGACCGCGTGCACGGCGACCTCGCCGCACCCGGCCCCGAGCATCTCGGCCTTCAGGCCCTCCGGTGAGCACAGCACCGTCATGCCCTGGGGCGGCGGTTGGATCGGCGCCTCCGGGAAGGTGCGGCGATAGGCCTGCAGGAAGAGCGGCGCCGGGCCTGCCCCCTCCGGGCTCGACCAGGTCGCCACGATGACCCGGCCCCCGGGTCGGGTCGCGCGGACGAGCTCGGCCATGCCGCGGCGCCAGTCGGGGAACATCATGACGCCGAAGACGGAGCAGCTCACGTCGAAGGTCGCGTCCTCGACCTCCAGCGCCTGCCCGTCCATCACCCGCGCCTCGCTCCCTGCGAAGGGCTGCAATCGCTCGCCCAGGCGCGCCGCCATGCCGCGCGAGATGTCTGTCGCGAGCACGCGCGCGCCCGCCTCGGCCGCGGCCAAGGCCAGGGCGCCCGTCCCTGCGGCGACGTCGAGCACGCGCTCGCCGTGCCCGATCCCGCCCGCGAGCGACAGCGCCGCGCGCGCGAAGCCCGCCGTCAACGGCTCGGCCCAGCGCTCGTAGCTGGCCGCCAGGGCGGTCCAGCGCGCTTCGTCGCTGAAGTTGAGTGGCTCAACGCGGTTGCTCATCGGCCATTCCTCTTGTCATCGATCATGGGAGAAGAGCCTGTCACCGCCCGAGGAGCGCGTCACTGGCGGCGCTTTCGGTGGATCTGGCCTCCTTTTCGATCGCCGCGCCTCTCCCACGGCCAGGCCATCCGAGGGCGGCGCGCTCCGCAGGATTGTCGCTGGCTCCCTTTCGTGCTCCCCTGGTGATCGCGGAGGAGCCCCGTGACATGGGTCGCTCCCTCGCCGGTGCGACGCGCAGCTCGGGGTCCTCCCCTACGCTCCGCCGACCTCCGGCCCGTCAACGAGTCGTGTGGAGGCTCCCATGTCGATCGCCGGTCCCCTCTTAGAGCGGCGCTTGTACCTGGGGCGGGTGGAACGGCTCTGGAGCGGTCAAATGCCGGGGTCAGGCCTGCGAGAGGGCGCGGGGCGAGCCCGGATGCCTCACAGCGGGACGTCGACGGGCACGAAGCAGGAGATGTTGGTCTCGATGCGGAAGTTCGACCCGTCGGTGTGGCGCTCCGCGTGGAAGATGTCCATCGCGTAGCTGTTGCCCGGGAAGATGCCGAGATCCTGGGCCTGGGCGTCGAAGTCGATGACCCCCGTCTCCGGCCCGTGCATGCTGCCGAGATCGAGCGCGAGCTTGCCATTGATGAAGATCCAGATGTCGTCGTCGCCGATGAAAGTGAACTTTTGACCGGCGACGTAGCCGAACATCAGGTGGATCTCGGTCGTGAAGAGGAAGTTCTGCCTCTTGCCGTTGTTGGGCGGGGTGATCCCGAACCCCTCCTCCGGCGCCAGCGGGAAGAACTCCGAGCTTTCGAACACGTACTGCCCCGATCCGGGCGGCAACTCCTGGAGCGCGAGCTCCTTGGTGAACGTCATGTTCACGCCCGCCACGTCCCGGTACCACTGGTTGAAGCTGTCCGCGCTCGTGATGGTCTTCTGGTTGCCGACCCCGTCCCTGCAGCCGAGCGGGGTCTCCATGTCCGCGAAGCAGCCCACGGAGTCGAGGAACTGCGGCTTCAGGTCGCCGTCGAGCGTCGGCTTGAGGAGCTGGCGGCGCACGACGTCGCCCCTGAAGTTCGCCATCTCGAAGTCGGGGTGCGTCTCCTTGAAGTCGCGATACGTGACATCGAGGACGCTCTTGCACTCGCTGCCGCCTGCGCCGCCGGCGCCGGAGCTCGCGTTGCCCCCCGTGATGGTCCCGAAGTCGTCGCCGGTCGAGCTGCTAACGCCGCTCGTCGGCGTCCCGCTGCTGCTCGCGGGCGTCCCGCTGCTGCCGCCGGACCCGGAGGTCGGGCCGCTGCTCTCGTCGGGCGTCGAAGAGCACGCCAGGGCTACCGCTGCGAAGGTCAGAAGAAAGAAAGAGCGAGGGTACATGGTGCACTCCTAGGGAGCAGCAGAACAACCATATTTCGCGGCTTTTGTCAACCACGTCTCATGGCGATCGCGCGGTGAAGCGATGCGGCAAGCTCGGGGAACATGCCTTGTTCGATGAACCAGGAGGGGCCTCCCTCGCTCCCCGCGCTTTTCCTGCTTCCCTCGTTCCCTCGTCGTTCCCTCGTCGTTCCCTCGTCGTTCCCTCGTCGTTCCCTCGTCGTTCCCTCGTCGTTCCCTCGCTTGCCGTCCCTGGTCTCGCGTTGCGTACCTGTCGAATCCGGCCACCTCCCTGGGCGGGCTCAGGCTCAGACGAGGCGGTGTCCCCCGTCGACGCGCAGCACCTCGCCGGTGGTGAACCCGTTTCCCATGAGGAAGAGCGCGGCGTGGGCGATGTCCGCGGGCGCGCCGACGCGCCCGACCGGGAGGCGGCGCGCGTGCTGCGCGAAGCGCTCCTGCTTGGCGCCGCCCGCGAGGGAGTCCCAGACCGGCGTGTCGACCCAGCCAGGCGACAGCGCGTTCACGCGCACCGGCGCGAGCTCCACCGCCAGGGCGCGCACGAGCGCCATGAGCGCGCCGTTCACCGCGGCCACGACCGCCCCGCTGGGCCCCGGCCGCTCCGCCGCGATCCCGGCCGTGAACGTGAGCGAGCCGCCCGGCTCGATCCGCGCGTGCTTGGCGACGTGGAGGGCCGCCACGAGCTTCGAGTCGATCACGCGGCGCGCCGCGGCGATGTCCAGCGCGCGAATCGGCTGATAGTGGCCCTCGACGGCCGTCACCACCACATGGCGCGCCGGCGGATGTTCGTTGAACAGACTCCGCACCTCGGCCTCCTGCGTCGCGTCGGCCGCGAACGTGCGCACCCGGCGCGGCTCCCCGAGCTCGGCCGCGGCGCGCGCGAGGCGATCGCGCGAGCGGCTCACGAGGGTCAGAGACGCGCCGCGCTCGAGGCAGGCCCTGGCCACGCCGAGGCCGATGCCCGACGAGCCACCGATGACGACGACATGCTGATCTTCAAGGTCCATGAGCGAGGCGTAGCGCGCGCGCCTCGGGCGAACCATGGGACGCTGTGGCATGCTCCGTCCCATGAGCGGGATGATCTCCCTCGAGGACGTGCGGCTCTTCGCGGCCGTCGCTCACCACCTGAGCTTCGTGGAGGCGGCGCGGCGCACGGGGGTGCCCACGAGCACCGTGAGCCGCCGGGTGGCGCAGCTGGAGGAGGCGCTGGGGGTGCGGCTGCTCCAGCGCACCTCACGCCGCGTCGGCCTCACCGGCGAGGGCGCGCGGCTGATCGAGCGCGCCGGGCCGCTGCTCGACGAGCTCGGCTCGGTCCTCGACCGGGCCGCGGATCGGGAGGACGAGCCCGCGGGCAGGCTCCGGGTGACGGCGCCCGTGATGACGGGCGCGCAGCGGATCGCGCCGGCGCTGTTCTCCTTCGCCGCCCAGCACCCGCGCCTGTCGCTGGAGCTCACGCTCACGAACGCGGTCGTCCCCCTGGTCGAGGAGGGCATCGACCTCGCCTTCCGCGCCGGGCCCGTTCAGGACGCCGACCTCGTGGCGCGGCGCCTGTGGTCGCTCCCGTACGCGCTGGCCGCGTCGCCGCGCCTCGTGAAGGACGCGCTCAGGGGCCGCTCGCGGCTCGCGCGCGCGTCGCTCGGGTCCGTGCCCGCGGTCCTCAGCCACCCGGGCGCCGCATGGCGCCTTCGCCGGCGGGACGGATCCATCGAGGAGGTCCGGCCGCGCGCGCAGCTCTGCGTGAACGATCCGCGGGTGGCGATCGCCGCCGCGGCGCAGGGGCTCGGCGTGGTCTGCGCGCCCCGCGAGGTGATCGAGCAGCAGGGCAAGGCGCTCGTCGAGCTCACGATCACGGGGCGCACGGTCGAGCCCCGCGAGCTCTTCGCGGTGTACCCGTCGCGGCGGCTGCTCTCCACGCGGGTGCGCCTGGCGATCGACTGGGTGATGAAGCACCGCTGACCGCCCCGGCGCGCGGCGCCGCCGTATTCAGGACAGCTGGAGCTCGATCCGCTGCCAGTCGGCCGCGACCTCGACCTCGACGCCCCCGTCGATCGCGCGGCGCGACCTGGCTCCGACCACGGAGCGCGGCGCCGGCACGCCGTGGACGCGGATCGTCTCCACCTCGCGCGCGAGCGGCAGATCGCCCGTCGCGCTGCGCTCGAGCGCGAACGTGGCGCCGTCGAGGCCGCCCTCGACGCGGGTGACGCGCGACGCGCCGTGGCCGTCGCCCTCGTCCTCGTAGAGGCGGCCGCTCACGCGCTCCGCCGCGTGGACGTGCCACGTGATCTCCTCCCAGCTCGCGCTCGTCGTGTGCATCCGAGGCGCGGTGAGCGCCACCGCGCCTCCGGCGCGCAGCCACACGGGGACCACCCCGAGCGGCGCATCGGCGATCACGTGGCGCCCGCCCTGCTCCACGCTCCCCGCGCGCTCCAGGTTCGCGAAGTCCATCCATGCGCCGGCGGGCAGGTACACCAGCCGCTTCGACTGCCCTGGCCGCACCACCGGCGCCACGAGCAGATCGCCGCCGAACAGGAGCTGATCGAACGCGTGGAGCGCCTCGGGGTCGCCCGGCGCCGCGAAGGACAGCGGTCGCAGGACGGGTATCCCCGTCTCCGCCGCCTCGTGCATGAGCGTGTACAGGGCCGGCAGGAGCCGGTAGCGCCGCTCGAGCGCCGCGCGCGCGAGGCCGAGGTACGGCTCGCCGAAGCGCCAGGGCTCCTGCGCCGGCCTGCCCCTCGCCGCGTGGTTGCGCATCAGCGGATAGAACAGCCCCGCCTGCATCCAGCGCACGAGCAGCTCGCCGTTCGCGCGCCCCGTGAAGCCCGGGATGTCCGCGCCCACGAACGGCACGCCCGAGAGGCCGAGGCCGATCAGCATCGGGATGGACGCCTCCAGGTGCGTGAAATTGCTGGCGAAGTCGCCCGTCCACACCGCGGCGTAGCGCTGGATGCCGGCGAAGGCGGCGCGCGTCAGCACGAAGGGGCGCCGCTCCGGCGCGTGGCGCGCGAGGCCCTCGTGGGTGGCCCGCGACATGCCGAGTCCGTAGACGTTGTGGACCTCGAGGTGGCGCCGGGCGCCGTGGCGCGCGTCGTCAGGGAGCGTGCTGCCCTCGATGGCGCCGAGGCCCGCGGTGCGCCCGCCGCTCGGCGCCGGCAGGCCCCTGTCGGGGCGGACGGAGAAGCACGCCGGCTCGTTCATGTCGTTCCAGATGCCGGCGATGCCCGCGTCGACGAACGGCTTTTGCAGATCACCCCACCAGCGCTGCACCTCCTCGCGCGTGAGATCGGGAAAGACCGCCGGGTCGGGCCATACCTCTCCCACGAGGGGGCCGCCGCGAGGCAGCCGGACGAGGTAGTCTCGCGCTCTCGCCTCGTCGTAGACGGCATATCCCTCGTCGGCCTTGATCCCCGGGTCGACGATCGTCACCAGCTTGACGCCCTCGGCCGCGAGCTCGCGCGCGAGCCGCGCCGGGTCGGGGAAGCGCGAGCGGTCCCAGGTCCAGACCCGATAAGCATCCATGTAATCGATGTCGAGGTGAACCACGTCGAGCGGGAGGCCGCGCGATCGGTAGCCGCGGACGACCCCGCGCACGTCGTCCTCGGTCTCGTAGCCCCAGCGCGACTGGTGCGCCCCGAGGCTCCAGAGGGGCGGCATGGCCGGGCGCCCGGTGAGCGCGGCGTAGCGCCGGAGGACGTCGGCCGGGTGCGGGCCGGCCAGGAGGTAGACGTCGAGCTCGGGGCCCCGCGACTCCCATTCGATCCGGGTCGGGTCGTTGAGGGCGATATCGACCTCCGAGCGCCACGGCTCGTCGAGGAAGAGGCCCCAGGCCACCCCGCCGCGGAGGGCGATGAAGAAGGGAATCGAGGCGTAGAGCGGGTCGGACTCCACGTGCGGCGGGAAAGCGTCGGTGTTCCAGAAGGTGAATCGAAGGCCGCGCTTGTCGAGCGGGCCGACCTTCTCGCCGAACCCGAGGTAGGCCTCGCCCGGCGGCGCCGCGAGCGAGAGCCTGGAGCGGAGCTCGTCCACGGGGAACGCCGGCCGGACCTGCCCCGAGACGGCCTCGCTGCGCGCGAGGGCGCGGCCCTCTGCGTCGCTGAAGATCCATGTGCCCGCGGCGAGCGAGACCTCGAGAGAGGCGCCCTCGGCGCTCACGTGGAGCGTGTCCCCCTCGCGGCGCGCGGAGAGCGGCAGCGCGCCGTCTGCCACCACGGCGAAGGAGTGTTTGGGCGGCTGCTCGGGGTGCGTGAAGCTGGTCACCGCGGACGAGGGGGCGTGGCGCACGCGCAGCACGCCGGGGCCTGGACATCGGATCTCGACCGCGGCGCGGGCGCCCCAGAGGAGCACGTGCGTCGCGCCGATCGAGGCGTCGGTGAGGAGGCTGTGCGCGCCCGTCATGGCCCCCCGAGCCGCCCCGGCGGCGGAAGCTCCAGCACGGGCGGCGGCTCTCCGGCCGGCCCCTTCTGCCAGTCCGGGTCGATCCAGAGCCATTTGATGAGCTGCGTGTTCCGCGCGTTGGGGATGAACCCCCTCACCCACGGCTTCACCAGGGTCGGCTTCTCCTCGAAGTAGAGCGGTATCCTGCTCATCCCGTCGAGCGCCCGCCGCTCGGCCGCCCGGAAGCGCCGGATGCTGTCCCCGGGATCGGCCGTCGCGGCCGCCTCGCCGACCGCCTTGTCGAACTCCGCGTCTGCCCAGCCGGTCCGGTTCTGGGGGCTCTGCGACAGGAACGTCCCGAGCCACGTCTGCGGATGGTTGTAGTCGGCCAGCCAGCCCAGCCGGATCACCTGGAAATTGCCGTCGCGGAGGTCCTTGAGCATCACCCGCCACTCCTCGCTCCGCAGCGCCGCGGAGACCCCGAGGTGGCGCTTCCACATGTCCTGGATGGCCACGGCGACCTGCGCGTGCCCCTCCCCCGTGTTGTAGAGGATCTCGAGCGGCGGAAACCCCTTCGCCCGCAGCCCGTCTCCCTCGCGGGCGACCTCGTACCCGGCCTCGGCGAGCAGCGCGCGGGCGCGCGCAGGGTCGTGGCCGACCTCGGGGCTCGAGAACGGATCCACGCCGCGCGCCCTGTCCTCCGCCGCCTGCTCGGCATAGCCCGATCCGGTGATGTCGGGCACGTAGTGGGTCGCCGGCTTCCCGACCCGCGTGATCTTCTCGACGAGCTCCCGCTTGTCGATCGCGAGGTTCAGCGCCCACCGGACGCGCGGATCGTCGACCGGCGGCTTCCTCGTGTTGAGCTCGTAATACACCGTGGAGAGGAACTCGCTGCGCCGGAGATCCTTCTTCCCGGACAGCCAGCCGCGGTGGTCGTACGGGAGCTCGCAGTTGTCTCCCAGGTAGTCGATGTCCCCCGCCTTGTAGAGCTGCAGGGTGGCGTTGTACTGGGCGATCTCCATCCAGACGATCCGGTGGATCCTGAGCGCGTCGTGGCCCCAGTACGCCGGGTTCCGGTTCATCGTGATCTCGTACCGGAACTTCCACTCGTCGAGCCGATACGGCCCGTTGACCACCATGTGCTCGGGGCGAAACCAGAGCTCCGGCTGGCCGCGCGCCTCGAACGGCTCGACGACGTCGCGGCGCACCGGGAACAGGGTGACGAAGCTCGTGAGATCGGTGAAGTACGGCGTCGGCTGCTCGAGCTCGACGTCGAGGGTCAGGTCGTCGCGGGCCCGCACGCCCACGGCGGCGTCGTCCTCCGCGAGCGACGACGTGGCGACGAACCCGGCCACCCCTCCGGAGCCGGAAGGCGGCGCGGCGCGAGCGCCTGGGGCCGCGGCGGGGTCGTACGTCGGGAGGCTCGCGTGAGGCGCGACCAGTGCGTACGCGGCGGCCTCCACGGGCGCGAGCAGGCAGCCCGGGAGGAAGCCGCGGCCGGCTGGCCCCTCGATCTCGAACCAGCGATCGGCCGCGCCGTTGCAAGCGACCGGCGGCCCGGCCGCGAGGAGCGCGACCTCGGCGCCCCGCCACCCGCCGCCTGGAGTGGCGTCGCGCGGCGCGGGCGGCGGGGTCGCGCCGGCCGCGTCGAACGAGAGCCGCTCGCCGGCGCCGGTCGCCTCGTCGGGCTCGGCGTACGTCACCGAGGTCACCCCGGCGGGCGGTTCCGGCAGGGGCGCCACGGCCGACGTCACCCGGGCGGGCGACTGGCCGAGCACGACGACGAACGCCCCCTTGGGCAGATCGAGCGCGGGCGGCGCGTCGGGACGAGGCGCGCGGCGCAGCGTCGCGCCCTCGCGCAGCGCCTTGAGCTTGCCCAGGTTGAAGAGCTCGCCGTTCTTGAGGACGTGCAGGTTCGTCGCGGCGAGCGAGGCCGTCGACGGGCGCAGCACGCGCTTCCACGCGTACTCGAAGTCGTGCGCCGTCACCGGCTTGCCGTCCGACCAGCGCGCCTCCCGCCGCAGGTGGAACCGGAAGAACCGGTTGTCGTCGCTCCGCTCCCAGCGCGCCGCGACCCCCTGCGCCGCGTGGAGATCGCCGGGCGCGTAGCTGGTCAGCCCCTCGAACAGCTGGTGGAGCAGCGTGATGCTCACGGAGTCCACGGCCTTGCCTGGATCGAGGTACTCCGGCTCGTCACCGTTGTTGACGTAGAACGTCGTGACGTCCTTGCCGACGCGCGCCGTCGTCCCGACGTAGCCCTCGGTCTCGCCCGCGCAGGCCGCGAGCGGGCACGAGAGGGCCGCGAGCAGGAGCGCGCCATCGCGCCTCAGATCCGCGGCCCTAATCGGCGAACCCCTTCGGGTTCTGCTCTTGCCAGCGCCAGCTGTCGCGGCACATGGTCTCGAGATCGCGCTCCGCGCGCCAGCCGAGCAGCTCGATCGCGCGCGCGGGATCCGCGTACACCGAGGCGACGTCCCCGGGGCGGCGCGGCACGATCTCGTGGGCGACGCGCCTCCCGCTGACCTTCTCGAACGCGGCCACCATCTCCAGCACCGAGTGTCCCCGCCCGGTGCCGAGGTTGACGGTGAAGCTGTCGCCGACGGTGAAGATGCGGTTCAGCGCGGCGAGGTGCCCGAGCGCGAGGTCGACCACGTGGATGTAGTCGCGCACGCCCGTGCCGTCCGGCGTCGGCCAGTCGCCCCCGAACACCCGGAGCTTGTCGCGCCGCCCCACGAGGACCTGCGTGATGAACGGCGTCAGGTTGTTCGGGATCCCGTTCGGATCCTCCCCGATGAGCCCGCTCTCGTGGGCGCCCACGGGGTTGAAGTAGCGCAGCGATCCGAGCGACCAGCCCCCGGTGGCCGCCACGTCGCGCAGGATCTGCTCCACCATGAACTTGGACTGCCCGTAAGGGTTGGTCGGCCCGAGCCGGCTCCCCTCGTCGAGCGGCACGCGCTCGGGATCGCCGTACACGGTGGCGGACGAGCTGAACACCAGCTTCCGCGCGCCCCGCGCGTCGAGCGCCTTGAGCAGGCACACGGTCCCCGCGACGTTGTTCTCGTAGTACGAGAGCGGCTTCTCGACCGACTCGCCGACGGCCTTCAGCCCCGCGAAGTGGATGGTCGCGTCGATCGGGTGCTCGGCGAGCAGCCGATCCAGGAGCGCCGCGTCGCGGATGTCGCCCTGGATGAACGTCACCTGCTTCCCGGCGATCCGCTCCACCCGCTCCACCGCCGCCTTGCGGCTGTTGCAGAGGTTGTCGAGGATCACCACCCGGTAGCCCGCGTGGAGGAGCTCCACGCAGGTGTGCGAGCCGATGTAGCCCGCGCCTCCGGTGACCAGGATCGTCTTGCTCATGTCGTTCTCCCGAGAGGGTCTATGCCGCGCTCTCGTCGATGAGGCCACGCCACGGGCCGGCGCGTCAACGGGGACCTCGCGGCGCGGCCGGACGGCCCAGCGGTGCCGTCAGGCCGCGTCAGGGCGCGCCGAGCCGCCCCGGCGCCGGGAACTCGAGCTCCGGAAACGCGGTCTCGTTCGACGGGTTGTCGCGCCAGCTCGGGTCGTTCCACAGCCACTTGACGAGCTGCACGCCGCGCGAGTTGCCCTTGAACCCCTTGACCCACGGCTTCACAAGCGTCGACTTCGTGTAGAAGTAGAGCGGCAGCTTGGGCATGCGGTCGAGGGCCCGCTTCTCCGCCTTGCGGAACGCCCGGATGCTCTCCTTCGGATCGGCCGTCGCCGCGGCGGCGCGCATCAGATCGTCGAACTCCTGGTCGGCCCATCCCGTCCGGTTCTGCGGGCTGTACGAGAGCAGCGTGCCGAGCCACGTCGCCGGGTGGTTGTACTCGCCGATCCAGCCGAACCGCACGACCTGGTAGTGACCGTCGCGCACGTTCTTGAGCATCACCTTCCACTCCTCGTTCCGCAGCGTGACCGAGACGCCGAGGTGGCGCTTCCACATGTCCTGGACCGCGACCGCGATCTGCTTGTGGCCCTCGCTCGTGTTGTAGAGGAGCTCGAGCGCCGGGAAGTTCTTCGCCCGGTACCCGTCGCCCTCCTGGACGACCTCGTACCCTGCCTCGGCGAGCATCGCGCGGGCGCGCTCCGGGTTGAACGCGACCTCCGGCGACGAGAACGGATCGACCCCGAGTTTCCTGTCCTCGGCGACCGCCTCGTCGTAGCCCGATCCGGTGTAGTCCGGGACGTAGTGCGTGGCCGGCGTCTGCCCCGCCCGCGTGACCTTCTCGACGATCTGCCGCTTGTCGACCGCGAGGTTGAGCGCCCAGCGGACGCGGGCGTCGTCGACCGGCGGTTTCTTCGTGTTGAACTCGAACCAGTAGATGGATAGGTACGGGTACCGCTGGAAATCCCGCTTGGTCGACAGCCAGTCCATGTGCTCGGCGGGGAGCGAGGTGTTGTCGCCCAGGTAGTCGAGATCCCCCGCCTTGTAGATGTTCATCGTGGCATTGTAGAGCTCGACCTCCAGCCACACGACGCGGTGGATCTTCAGCTTGTCGCGGTTCCAGTACATCGGATTCCGCTTCATCGTGATCTCGTAACGGAACTTCCACTCATCGAGCGTGTAAGGGCCGTTGACCACGATGTTCTCGGGGCGGAACCAGAGCTCGGGCTCGCCGCGCTTCTCGAACGCCTCGATCACGTCCTTGCGCACGGGGAAGAGCGTCACGTAGCTCGTGAGATCGGTGAAGTAGGGCGTGGGCTGTTCCAGCTGCACGTCGAGCGTGTGGTCGTCGCTTGCCCGGACGCCGACGGCGCCGTCGTCCTCCACGAGGAGCGCGTCGGGCACGAAGCCCACGGGGGGCTCGCCCTGCGCGGCGCTGCCGGAGGGCGGCGCCGCGGCGTCGTACGTGGGGAGGCTCGTGTGCGGCGTGACGACGGCGTACGCCTCCGATCGGGGCGCGGCGCCCGCGCTCTCCTTGCCCGGGTTGCCGGCGTTGCCCGCGGGGGGGACGAGCGCGCAGCCCGGGAGGAAGCCACGCGCGCCGCCCCGCTCGATCTCGAACCACCGGTCGGCGGCGCCGTTGCACTTGCACGGCGGGCCCACGCGGACGATCTCGACGACGGCGCCCTGCCAGCCGCCGCCGGGCGCCGAGCCGAGCGGCGCCGCGCCGCCAGCGGCCGCGTCGCCCCCTGCTGCGCCGCCCCCTGCTGCGCCGCCCCCTGCTGCGCCGAACGAGAGCCGATCGCTCGCGCCGCCCTTCCCGTCGCCCTTCGCGAACGTCACGGCGGCGGAGCCCTCCGGCAGCGCCGCGAGGGGCGCGATCGCGGTGTCCACCTGGATCGGTGAGCGCGCCAGCACCACGACGAACGCCCCCTTCGGCAGATCGAGCGCGGATGGCGCGTCGGGCCGCGGGGCCGCGCGGAGCGGCGCGGCCTCGCGCAGCGCCTTGAGCTTGCCGAGGCTGAACAGCTCGCCGTTCTTGAGGACGTAGAGGTTCGTCGCGGCGAGCGACGCCGTGGAGGGGCGCAGCACCCGCTTCCACGCGTACTCGAAGTCGTGCGCCGTGACCGGCTTGCCGTCCGACCAGCGCGCCTCCGGCCGCAGGTGGAACCGGAAGAGCCGGTTGTCGTCGCTCTGCTCCCAGTGGGTCGCGACCCCCTGCACCGGGCGGAGGTCGCCGGCGCCGTAGGTCGTCAGCCCCTCGAACATCTGCTGCACGAGCGTGGAGCTCGCCGAGTCGTTGGATTTTCCTGGATCCAGGTACTCGGGCTCGCTGCCGTTGTTGATGTAGATCGTCTCCGTGTCCTTGCCGACGCGCGCGGTCGTCCCGGCATACCCGCCTTCGCCCTCGCTGCACGCCGAGAGCGCGAGGATCGCGAGCCCGAGCGCCGCGGAGGCGACGCGCGCCCCGCAACCGGCGCTCCCGCCGCCCCCCGCGCCGCCGGCACCTCGTCGCTCCGAAGCCCGTCGCATAGCGCGCGCGTAGCACGGCGCTCCGGAGGCAGGAAGACAGGGGTGGTTTCGTGTAAGGTCGCGCGCGCGTCATGCTGCACGATCGCGTGTCCTCCTCGCCGCGCGCTCTCCCGCTCTGCTCCGCGCTGCTCCTCGCGCTGCTCGCCGCCGGCTGCGGCGGCGCGGCCTCCCCGGGCGCCACCCCGCCGCAGGCCGCCCAGTGCGATCCCGCGCACCTCGACGCGTGCGAGCGCGCCGTCGCCGCGGCGCTCGCCGAGGGCCGGCCCCCGCGCGAGCTCGCCCTCGGCTACGTCGCGGCCCGCGCCGCCCGGGACGCCGACGACCCCTGGGCGCTCGTGCTCCGCGACCTCGGCCGGCGCGGCGGGACCGGGCCGCGGGCCGCGGTCATCGTCGAGGCGGGCGCGGAGGCCGCGGCCGCGGCGCGAGCGCCTGCGGGCCCGGCGGAGGCGAAATGGATCCGCGCCGCGCCGCTGCCGGCCCCCGGGGCCCTCGCCGCCGACGCGCTGCTCCTCGCGATCGGCGAGGCCCTCGGGTACGAGCACCTCGTCCACGCGCGCGCCCGCCACGGCGCCGTCCAGCTCTTTCCGGCCGATCCGCTCGCGCCGTTCATGGCCGGCCTCGCGCCGATCGCGCGCGGCGACGCGTCGCTCTCGCGGGTCGCGGACGACATCGCGCTCGCCGCGCTCGTCCGCCGCGCCTTCGGCGCCGCCGGCCGCTTCCGCTACGTCGAGGCCGCGGCCGCGGCCGACGCCCTCGCGGCCGCGGTGAAGGGGCGCGACCCGGACGACGAGCCGGTCCTGCGCGGCCGCTACGCGCTGCAGCTGCTCGCGACCGCCGGGGTCGCGCTGGAGGAGGCCGAGGACGACGCTCCCTTCGCGCCCTCGGCCGCCCGCCCAGGCCCGCCGCCCGCGCCGGGCGACACACCTTACGGCGACCTCCTCCGCGTGCGCACGGCCCGGGACGGCCGCGCCGCGTGGCGCGCCCGCGGCGCGGCCGTGCTGCGGGCCGCCCCCGCGGACCGGCGCGCCGCGCTCGACGACCTGCTCGGCAAGGCCCCCGGCTGCGGCCGGGACGTCGCGCCCCCCATGGAAGGCCCGCGCGACCTCGTGTTCGCCGCGGCGCTCGCCGGCGCCCTCGCCCCGGGCGACCCTTCCGCCGCGCCCGCGAGCGCCGCGGCGGCGCCGGGACGGCGCCTCCCGCTCGACGCGTGGCTGCCGCGCTACGAGGCGCTCGTCCGCGCCGTCGAGCAAACGAGCACCGCGTGGGCCCACGCGCCCGCCCTGCTCCACGAGCGCGGCCCAGCGCCCGCCGCGAGCCAGGCAGGCGGCGCGGGCAGCGCCGTCCACCGCCGCGCCACCGAGCTCGGCCTCGCGCACCTCGCCGCGCTGCGCGCCCTCGCGGAGGCCGAGCCGCGCCGCTACCGCGCGCTCGCGCTGATCCCCCTCGCCTACAGCCCCGGGGTGCTCGCCGACGAGCCCCTCCGCGACGCCATCGTCGACCTCACGCAGATCGCCGTGCAGCGCCGCATGGCCGAGGCGCACGACCCGGAGGCCGTCCTCGGCGCGGCGCTCGCCGGCGTCTTCGCGGGCATGGCGTACCCGCCCGAGGTGCAGCCCCCGCACTTCCTCGCCCTGCAGGGCGCGCTCACCGCCAAGCTCCGCGGCGAGCTCACCGAGCAGGCCGGCTGGGGCGTCGCCGGCCTCTACGCCGCCGACGCGCTGTACCGGCTCGCCTCCGGCCAGGCGCCGGATCTCGCGTTCTCGTCCGCGCAGATCGAGCGCGCGCTCGCGCCCGCCCCGGCGCTGCCCTACCCCGGCCTCGCGGCGCTCGCCGCGAGCCTCTCCCGCTACGCCGCGCTCGGCGCCGCCGGCGCGCTGGATCCGCAGTCGACCGACGCAGCCAGGCTCCCCCCGGAGCGCCGGCAGGCGCGCGACGCGCTCCGGCGCGCCGTCGCGGGGCTCGCGGCGCGCGATGCCGGCGCCGGCGCGGCCGACGCCGCGGAGGCGCCCCCGCCCGAGCTCGTCGAGGACGTCGCCGCGCTGGCCGACGGCGTCCTCGCCGTGCTCCTCACCGAGCGCTCGCGCAAGCCGCCGCCGGCCGGGGTCGCCTGCGCCGCCGGGCGCGGGCCGAGCCCCGAGGCCCGCCGCGCCCTCGCGCGGCTCGGCGACGTCCGCCGGCGGATCCTGCTCGCGCCGCGGTACAGGCAGGGCGACGACCCGTGGGCGCGCCGGGCGCGGCTCCTCGTGACGCTCCTCTCCGACGCCATCGATCTCCTCTCGGCGCCGCCGCGCGCCGCCGGCGCGCCGGCGCGCGTCGCTCCGCCGCGCTTCACCCTCCCGGCCGCGGACGCCGAGGCTGCCGTCGCCGCGGGCCTCTCCGGCTGGGTCGACCATGACCTCGCCGACGCGCTCACCGGCGGCTACGCGCTCGCCCGCGCGCTCCTCGAGTCGTCCACCGCGGAGCGCTTCGCCGAGCGGAGCGGCGCCCCGCTCGGCCGGGTGCTCCGCGGGCTCTCCGCGGCGTTCCGCGACGATCCGGCGCGGCGCGGCGGCGCCGGACGAGGCCCCGCCGGCGGCGCGCTGCTCGACGCGCTCGCGTCGCTCCCCGCCGCGCGCGACGGCGGCGGCGATCTCCGGGGCCTGTTCGTCGGCTACGCCCGCGCGTTCTCCGCCCTCGGGCTGCGCGACCAAGCCGACCTCGCGCTGCTCGCCTCGCTCCTCGGCGCCGCCGTGCTGGGCGGGCCGCCGTCGCCGGACGCCATCGCGCTCGCGAACGACAGCGGCAGCCGGGTCGCCTGGGCGCTCTCGTACCTCGGCGAGATCGCGAAGGCCCGGGCCGGCATTGCCCCGGATCCGTCGGCCTACGCTGCCGCCATGAGCAAGGCGTCGGACGACGCCTGCCAGGCGGCCGACACCGGCGACGTGCTCGCCGTCGTCGGCGCCGTGCGCGACTTCGCCGGCGGCCGGCGCGCCGAGGCGCGCGACGCCCTCGACCGCGTCCTCGCCGCCGCCGACGCCCGCGGCCTGCGCGTGCCGCGCATGACCTACCGCTACGAGGAGAAGACAGCGACCCGCGTCTTCTCGCTCAGCTTCGACGTCTCGTACGGCGCCGGGCTCCTCGAAGGGGCGAACGGCTTCCAGCTCGGCCTCGGCCTCCGCACCCGGGGCGAGCCCGAGGGCTCCCTCGCCGCGGCGCTCGCGCCCGAGGGATCGCCCCGGAGCGACCGAGGACGCGGCGCGCGCCTACGTCAGCGCCGCGGCGCTCGCGGCCGCCTACCACTTCCTCGACGGCGACGCCGACCGGGGCACCGCCGCGGCGCGCCGCGCGATCGCCGCGCTCTCGTTCGGCCTCCGGCTCGGGCGGCGGGCGCTGCGCCCGGACCAGCCGCTCGCCTGGGGCCGGGACGCCCGCGCGCTGCTCGCGATCGACGCCCAGCTCGCGGCCGAGGCCGGTCACCCCTTCCTCGCCGGCGACCTCTGGACGCTCGTCCGCGGCCTCCTGCCGCCGGACGCGGACGACGCCGCGGTCGCGGCGCTCCTCGATCCGCTCCCGGCCGGCCTCGCCGCGGTCCAGGGGCTCGACCCGCTCGTCGCGCGGACCGCGCGCTCGCTCGCCGCGGTCGCCAGGCCGCTCGCGTGCACCGAGGCCAGGGTCGAGCTCGGCGGCTACGAGGAGCCCGCCTGCGACGCCTACCCGCTCGCGCTCTCGCTGCGCATCGCCGACGTCCTCGGCAAGCTGCCGCACCTCCAGCGACGGGCGCGCGCGGGCAGCGCGGCCGCGTGCCCTGCCCTGCGCAGCCTCGACGGCTTCCTCACGGCGGCGGAGCGGGGGACGTACGACCCCGACGCGTTCACGGCCGCCGTGGAGGCGCTGCGGCAGAGCGGCCGGCTCTACGACGCCGGCGTGATGCTGGCGCGGCAGCGCCGCGAGGGGCACTGCGGCCCGGTCGTGCTCGCCGCCGCGCGCGCGCTCGGCCGCGCTCCCTCGCTCGGCCCAGCGCTGCGCGCGGATCTGCTCAGCGTCGCGGTGCGCTGCGCGGCCGCGGCGCTCGACGCGAGCGTCGTCGACGACCTGATGGCGCTCGACGGCGAGACGCGCGCGCTCCCCGACCTCGGCCGCAACCTGAAGGTCGTGCTCTTCACGACGGAGCTCGCCGTGCGCGAGCAGCGCTGGGACGTCCTCTCACGGCTCTCGAAGCAGCCCGACTTCGTGGGTCGCTTCCGGGGCGAGGACGAAGGCGCGGCGGCGACCGCGCGCCTCATCGAGGCCGCGGCGGCCGTGCTCGCCGGCGAGCCTGCGCCGCGCGACGCCCCCGGAGACGGCGCGCGCGACGCGCCGTGCGGCGCGCCTCTCGCCGGCGATCGCGCCGCGCTGTGCGCCGAGATCCAGCGCCTGCGCCCGGGCGCGCTGCCCGAGCCGCAGCGCCGGCAGGCCGCGCGCGAGGCGCTCACGAACCTGCTCGCCGCCGCGCGCGGACAGGCGCGCTAGCCTGCCCGCTGCTCGGCGCCGAGCGCCTACTTCACGCTGGCGGGCTTCGTGTCGGCCGGCTTCGTGTCGGCGGGCTTCGCCGCGGCCGGCTTCGTGTCCGCGGGCTTCGCCGCGGCGGGCGCGGCGGGGGCAGGCGCGGCGGCGGCGGGCTGCGCTGCAGCCGGCGGCGCGGCCGCGGGCGCCGGTGCGGCAGGCGCGGCGGCGGGCTTCGCATCCGCCGGCTTGGCTGCGGCCGGCGGCGCGGCGGCGGCCTTCGGGTCCACCGGCTTCGCGTCGGAGGCCTTCACGGCGCCCTTCGGCGCTGTCGCGGGCACGCCGGCCGGCTTGAGGCCCTTGGTGGCGACCGCGGCGCAGGCGAGCTCGACGCCGGTGTCCTTGCCGTCGAGCCGCATGATCTTGATCTCGACGCGGCGGTTCTTCTCCTTCGCCTCCTCGGTCTCGCCCGGATCGGTCGCGCAGTGCGCCCCGTAGCCGGCGGCGCGCACGCGGTTCTTCTCGACCCCGAGCGCGGTGAGCGCCTTCACCACCGCCTCGGCGCGCTTCTTCGTGAGCGTCACGGTGGCGGCGTCGTTGCCGACCTTCTCGGAGTAGGCCGCGACCTCGACGAACTGGATCTGCGGATGATCCTTGAGGATCTGCGCGACGTTCGCGAGGAGCCCCTGCGAGGCGGGCTCGAACTCGGGCTTGCCGGCGACAAAGGCGATCTTCTCGTTGAGCTTCACCTCGTTGCCGTCCAGCACGACCGGCGGGACGTCGGGACATCCGTCGTCGTCCTTGTAGCCGTTCTTGACCTCGGCCTCGGTCGGGCACTTGTCGGCATCGGCCACGAGGCCGTCTCCGTCCGGGTCGGTCGACTTGCAGCCGTCCTTGGCGTCGGGCGGCAGGCCGTCCTCTTTCTCGGCCACGCACTTGTCGGTGCCATCGTCGAGCACCCCGTCCCCGTCCGCGTCAGGGGGCGGCGCAGGCGGCGCAGGCGGCGGCGGCGCGGGCGGCGGTGCCGGCGCCTTCGCGGTCTGCTGCTGGGGCTCAACCGCGCAGCCGGCGCTCGCCGCGAGCAGCGACACTGCGAATGCCATTCCAAGCCATCTCGTCGTTCGCATCTCCTGGGCTCCTCTCCTTGGCGTCGTTGATGGCGCCGAGCGCCAGCGTGTTTAGACGACTACGCCCGAAACTGCGAGATGGATTCGTACGGCGGCGCGCGCCGCTCCCCCTCGACAGCGCGCCGGCCCCCCGCTCCGGAGGCGACGGCGAGCCGTCGAGTTCGGCTCGATCTCGGCGCGTCGTTCGCCCCTCGGCGCGAGCAGCTAGAGTTTCCCCGACGGGAAATCCACTTCGTCGATCTTCGATTTCGGCGCTGCTTTCCTCGACTTGAGCATCTGTTCCTTGAGCATCTGCTCCGCGGGCACCGACGAGGTGGGCTTCTGTGCGGGCGGCGGCGCCACCTTCGGGCGAGGCGTCGGCGCGGGGCGAGAGTTGCTCTCGTCCTTCCTGTCGAGCTTGTCGTTGACGGGCGCCGGGGCCTTCTCCGTCGGCGCGCGGAGCGCCTCGAGCGCGCGCTCGCGCGCCGCGGCGATCTCCGGCGCGTCGCGGCCCGCCGGGTCGAGCCGATCCGCCTCGTCGAGCTGGTCCAGGCACCGGCGGAAGGCCGCCTCGTCGCAGGCGCGCAGCGCCTCGGCCCGCAGCGACCGCGCGCGCTCCAGCGCGTCGAGCGGCGAGGGCGGCGCGATGGGCGGCGAGGGCCCGTCGGGCGGCGCGCTCGGTTGCGGCTCGGGCAGGGGCGCGATCACCGGCGCCTCGCTCGTCGACCGCAGGAGCCTGGCGACGACGAACGCGAGGATGGCCAGCGCCGCGACCGCGGCGAGCTCGGCCATCCAGCGCTCCTTCATCCATCGCCGCATCCGCGACACGCGCTGCCGCACGCGGGCGGCGGGCACTTGCTCGTCGGCAGCGATGCTCTCGAGCTTCTCGCCTTCCCCTTCGCGGGCCATCCACGACAGCGTCTGCCGGGCGTCGCGGCTCGCGGAGGCCTGCTCTTCCGCCCAGCGCGCCAGCTCGCGCGCCTCGACGGGCGGCGGTCCGACCGGCAGATCGGGCAGCTCCGTCGCGGCCTCCCGCGCCGAGCGCCGGTGGTGGTCGGCCACCTTGTGGCGCGCGATCCCGAGGAGCCAGCGCCGGAGCTCCGTCGGGTCGGCCGGGCGCCCCTGCGACGCGAGCGCGTCGCAGAGGACCGTCTGCACCACGTCGTCGACCTCGCCGCTCGGGACGCGCCGCCGCACGAAATCCTCGAGGGCTCGGCGGAGCCCCGGCTCTGCCAGGGGGTTCGTCGCGGGGGTGCGGTCCTCGGTGGTCATCGGCGTGCTCATCGACCGTGCATCGCGCCGCGGCCGCGGAGTGTGACGCGCCCGATCGAGAATACTGCAGGCCCCGGCCGGGCGTCACACTCTCCAGCCCGGCGCCGACGGTCGGGCATGCTCCTCAGGCCCCCTCTCGTCGTCGCCGCGGCGTTGCTCGCCGCTTCCCTCACCCACACGGTCCCCTCCCTGACCGCCGCCCAGGGCGGCGGCCCGCCGGTCACCGAGATCCGGATCGACAAGAGCGAGCACACGCTCGATCTCGTCGCGGGCGGCAAGATCGTCCGGTCCTACCGGGTCGCGCTCGGGCCGGGCGGGCCGGGGCCGAAGCGCTACGAGGGCGACAGGCGCACCCCCGTCGGCACGTACCGCGTCGCGGGCCGCATCAACGGCCTGTTCCATCGGTTCCTGATCGTCAGCTACCCGAACGAGGAAGATCGCGCGCGCTTCGCCGAGCTCAAGCGGCGCGGCGAGGTCCCGCCGGGCCGCGGCGTCGGGCACAGCATCGGCATCCACGGCGTCGGCAGCGCGCAGCTCGCCGGCGTGCACAAGGAGAGCGACTGGACGCTCGGCTGCATCGCCCTCGACGACGACGAGATTGACGAGATCGCGCGGCGAACGCCGGACGGCGCCAAGATCGTGATCACCGACTGAACGGGCGGTGCTAGGGTAGCCGGTCAAATCGACGGGCTGTCCGTCGAGGATGAGAGCGCGACGGCGAGGCCGGCGCCGCCCTCGCGCCTGCCCTGGAGATCGTGCATGTCTCGCCGTTACTGGCTGATGAAGAGCGAACCTCAGAAATATTCGTTCGCGCAGCTCGTGCGCGACGGCCAGACGATGTGGGACGGCGTCCGGAACTTCGAGGCCCGCAACAACATGCGGGCCATGAAGCAGGGGGATCTCGTGCTCTTCTATCACTCGAGCGAGGGCAAGGCCGTCGCGGGCGTGGCGCGCGTCAAGCGCGAAGCGTACCCGGATCCGACGGCCGACGCCGACGAGGACTGGAGCGTGGTGGACATCGAGCCGGTCGCGCCGCTCAAGGCGCAGGTGAGCCTCGACACGATCCGCGGCGACGAGTCGCTGGCCGAGATCTCGCTCTTGAAGCGGTCGCGGCTCAGCGTGGTGCCCGTCTCGAAGGAGCACTTCGATCGGGTGCTGAAGCTGGGCAAGACCAAGATCGCTTGACGCGCGGGCCCGGGGAAACGACTAATCCCGTCGTGAACCTCCGCCCTGGAGCCCGACCCCTCGCCGTCTTTTTCCTCGGCAGCTTCCTCGCCAGCGCCGCGTGCGGCGGCCCGCCCACCCCGTCCCCGATCGAGGGGGAGCCGATCTGCCCCGATTTCGAGATCGGCGCGACGCGCGCGCAGATGCGCGGGAGCCTTCGCTTCCCGGTCACGCTGACGGTGCGCGAGGGCAAGGAGCCGATCACCCGGACGACGCTCACCGGGCGCCGGTCCAAGGACGATCCGCCGAGCCGGATCCTGCTCTCCGACGAGGACGCCGAGTACGAGATCGAGTGGGCCCAGTGCGAGAACCAGCGCGCGCCCCGGACGCGCGTGGTGGTGCGCGAGTCGAAGGACGCCGCGGAGTACGCGTGCGGCAACGCGACCGTGTACAAGACCGACAAGCTCGTCACCCGGAAGGGCGACGCCGCGTCGCGCACGGTCCACTTCGCGGCGCCCCCGAAGTCGGAGTGCTGGGAGAGCGAGGTCCCCCCGGCGCCCCCGCCGCCCGCGCCCCCCGCGCCCCCCGACCAGCCGCCGCCGGACGCGGGTGCCGAGGCCGACGCGGGCGCCGCGCCGGTGGACGCGGGCGCCGCGACGGTGGACGCGGGCGCGCCCCGCGACGGGGGCTCAGGCGGCGCTGCGAAGCCTCGCCGCACGGGGGCCGCGGACGCCGGCACGACCCCGCCGAGCCCCTAGTTCCGCCCGCCGGAGGTCCGGCCCGGGATCCGGAGAGAGATTTCGACGCAAAGACGCAAAGACGCAAAAAAGAACAGATTTTTGTATTTCGCGTCTTTGCGCTCTTGGCGTCTTTGCGTCGAATCTAGCTTCGTTTGCGAGACAGATCCCTGGCGGGATCTGTGGCACGCGGGACCAGCGCCTGTTCGTATACCTCATGAGGCGATCGGTCCGCGGGCTTGGCCGCCGGCGACACCCTACCTGCCTTGGCCCGTGCGCGACGCGAGCAAGGCTTCACAGCCCCCCTCCGATCGCGCGAGGCCCCCGGGAGAGGCGTCGTAAGGGAGCGGACTCGACACGGGAGGCACGCCGGGCGCCCATCCCTGGAGGCAATGACGTCGAGAGCCGGCCACGAGCTCCCTGTAGTGCCGCTTTTTCGCCCCGCGATGCGGGCGATCTCGTGACCGATCAGGCGGCGCACGAGATCGTCGTTGCGCATCCCGAACACCGCATCATGGTCAGCGGGGCCGTGGGAGCGCTCGCCGGCCCGGCGCGCCTCCGCGGCCGCCTGGACCTCGGCGGCGCGCCATCGCCGCGCCGCACACGACCGCTGTTCTCCGGGGATCCCGTTCCCTAGAACGTGGTCCACCGGCGCTTTCACCCCGGCGCTTCCACCGTCCTTCCAACGTCCCTCTCCGCCCCGGATCCACACACCGTCTCATGTCCGCTCCGCCCATGCCGCCGCCTCAGGCGCCCCGCCCGTTTCCTTCCCCTGATTCCCCTGATTCACACCAAAGCTCCGGTGAAGCTCCCCGCGAGCCCTCTCCCCGCCTCGCGCCGCCCTCGTCGCGCGGCGGCGGGCTCGCGTCGCGCCTCGCCGAGCTCCAGGTGAAGCGGCCGGCGCTGCCGCTGCTCGCGACCGGGATCCTCACCGTCATCGCCCTCTTCCTGGCGACGCGGCTCCATGTGCTGACCGGGTTCGAGTCGCTGCTGCCGGCGTCGCGGCCCAGCGTGCAGGAGCTCGACCGGGTCGCCGCGAAGACGGCCGGCGTCTCCACGCTCTTCGTCGTGCTCCAGGGCGGCGAGGGCACGCCCACGGCCGCGCTCCAGCGGGCCGCGGACGCGCTCGTCCCGGAGATCGAGAAGATCGGTCCCCCGTGGGTCGGCAGCGTCGAGGACGGGGTGCACGAGGCCTACCGCTTCCTCGCGCCGCGCGCCGGGCTCTACGTCGACCGCGACAGGCTCACCAAGCTCAGGGACGACATCGAGGCGCGCTACGCCTACGAGGTCAACAAGGCGACGGGCGCGCTGCTCGACGACGACGAGCCGCCCCCCGAGGTGAGCGCCAGCTCGATCGAGCAGAGCCTCGGCCTCCAGGGGGTCGACACGGGGCGCTACCCCGACGGCTACTACCAGTCGAAGGACGGCAAGACCGTCGTCGTCGCCATCCGCTCGAAGGTGATGGCCAGCGATTTCGCCGCCGGCTCCGAGGCGATCCGGCGCGTGAGCGAGATCGTCGAGCGCGTGCGCCCCGCCTCGTTCGACCCGGGGATCACCTACGGCCTCGCCGGCGATCTTCAGACCGGCATCGCCGAGTACGCGGCGATCAACGAGGACCTGACCGACGTCGGCGTCTCGGGCGCGGTGCTCATCGCCGCTGTCGTGTTCCTCTACTACCTGCGCCTGCGCACGCTCGTCGCCATGCTGATCACGATCGGCATCGGCGTCGCCTGGACGTTCGGCGCCACGCAGCTCGCGCTCGGCCACCTCAACATGGCGACCGGGTTCCTCTTCTCGATCGTCGCCGGCAACGGGATCAACTTCGGGATCATCTACATGGCGCGCTACCTCGAGGCGCGCCGCGGCGGCGCGAGCCTGCTCGAGGGCGTGCGCGTCGCCCACCGCGAGACCTGGCTGCCCACGCTCACGGCCGGCTGCGCGGCCGCGGCCGCCTACGGCTCGCTGCTCGTCACCGAGTTCCGCGGCTTCCACGACTTCGGCCTCATCGGCAGCGCCGGCATGGTGCTCTGCTGGGTCGCCACGTTCGTCGCGCTGCCGAGCATCCTCGCGGTGATGGACCGGATCGTCCCCCACGAGCAGGAGTCGCAGGGCCTGCTCGGCAGGCTGCGGCGGCGCGCCCAGGGCGGCGTCGCGTTCGGCGCGCCGTTCGCGCGGCTAGCGTCTCGCAGCCCGGTCACGCTCACGCTCGCGGGCCTCGCCCTCGCCGCGGCCGGCCTCGTCGCCACGGTGAGCTACGTGCGCGCCGATCCGATGGAGTACAACCTCCAGAACCTCCGCAACGACGAAGGGGCCCGCGCGGCGCAGATCCGCCTGAGCTCGCTCGCGGAGGAGATCACCGGCTACGTCGGCACCGACGGCATGGCGATCCTCGTGGACCGGCCCGAGCAGGTCGAGCCGCTCCGCGCAGCGCTCTACGCGAGGCGTGACGCGGCGCCCGAGGGCGCGAAGCCGTTCAAGGAGATCTACGCCCTCCAGGATCTGGTCCCGCGGGATCAGGAGGCGAAGCTCCCGCTGCTCCAGGAGATCAAGGATCGCGTCCTCAGGGCCCGGAAGCGCGGCCTCGTGGGGGACGAGGACTGGCGCCGCATCCAGGCGGTCATCCCGCCGGACGATCTCGCGCCGTTCGGGATCGACGATCTGCCGGCGGGCGTGGCGCGCGCCTTCACCGAGACCGACGGGACGCGCGGGCGCATCGTGTACATCAGCCCGATCACGCCCGAGAGCGTGCACGACGCGCACTACCTCTTCCGGTGGGCGGACGCGTACCGCGAGACGCGGCTCCCCGACGGCAGCGTCGTCCGCGGCTCGGGGCGCGCGGTCATCTATGCGGACATGTGGGCGGCGGTCATCGACGACGTGCCGCCGGCGGTGCTGTTCTCGCTGGCGGCGACGGTCCTCGTCGTGCTCGTCGCCTTCCGCGGCGGCCGCCCGGCGTTCGCGGTGCTCGGCGCGCTGCTCGTCGGCGTCTCGTGGATGGCGGGGTTGCTCGTGCTGATGAACGTGAAGCTCAACTTCCTGAACTTCATCGCCTTGCCGCTGACGTTCGGCATCGGCGTCGACTACGCCGTGAACATCGTGCAGCGGTACGCGCGGGAGGGCGCCGGCGGCGCGCTGACCGCGGTGCGCGAGACGGGCGGCGCCGTGATCCTCTGCAGCCTCACAACGGCGCTGGGCTACCTGGCCCTGATCCGCTCGCAGAACTACGCGGTGCGGAGCCTGGGCGTCGCCGCGGTCATCGGCGAGCTCGCGTGCCTCTTCGCGGCCGTGCTGGTCTTGCCTGCGGCGCTCGTCTGGCGCGACCGGCGGCGCCCGAAGGGCGAGGAGGCCTTCGTCGCGGTCGGCCGCCCCACGACCTGAGGGCGTCCCGACGGGCTCGATCCGTTACGGACCCTCCGGCGGCGGGCCCCTCGCGCTCACTCGATCCGTTGGAGACCCCCGGCGGCGGCCCCTCGCGCTCACTCGATCCGTTGGAGACCCCCGGCGGCGGGCCCCTCGCGCTCACTCGATCCGTTGGAGACCCCCGGCGGCGGGCCCCTCGCGCTCACTCGATCCGTTGGAGACCCCCGGCGGCGGGCCCCTCGCGCTCACTCGATCCGTTGGAGACCCCCGGCGGCAGGCCCCTCGCGCTCACTCGATCCCTTGAAAGCCCCCGGCGACGGCCCCTCCCAACGGTTGCGATCCGTTGAAGACCCCCGGCGGCAGGCCCCTCCCAACGGTTGCGATCCGTTGAAGACCCCCGGCGCCGCCCCTCCGGCGGTTGCCATCGGGCGCCGGCCCGCTGCTGCCATCCCTCGCGGAGCCGTGGGGCTCCACCTCGGCCCCGCGCGCGGCCGAGGCCGCTGTGCATCACACGGAGCGGCGGCGGTTCGCGAAGTGCTCCTTGATGGCGACGATCTCCTTCGCGGTGAGGGCCGCGACCGACGGGACGACCTTCTCAGGCTCATGGCCCGGCGCGACGCCGAACTCCCGGGGCCACTCGAGGAACGTCTTGCCCGGCTCGGTCGTGATCCGGCGGAGCCGGTAGGTCGCGATGTACCCCTCGATGCCCAGAACCTGCCCGAGCAGCCGGTACGTGACGGAGTGCTCGGTCTCGGATCGCGCGACGACCTCCTCCACGGCCTTGTCTCCCGACGGGTGGAGCGTGAACTCGAAGCGCGACGGGATCTTCTCCGCCGAGCCGCCGTCCACGTAACGGTAGTCCTTGACGCCATCACCGAAGACGATCGGCAGGAGCGCGACGATATCGCGGAGCTCTCTCCACGCCTCCTCGATGGGCGCGTCGAGCACCGCTGAATCGTAGACGTGATATCGGGCTGCGAGCATCGATGGTCCTCCCGGCGGTGTCGCACGAGCGCGACGTCCTCCCGCGCAGCGGCCGATGCTACCAGATCGTCCCGCGCCGCCGCGACCGCTCGCCCGTCACAACGGCGCGCGCAGATCCGCGCAGCAGCGGACGCCGGTCGAGTAGTCGAAGTACGTGAAGTCGTGCGACGCGACGCGCGCCATGCACCCCTCCCGGGTCGCGCGCGCGTAGAACCCGCCGACGAACGTCCCCTCCGGATCGTCGATCCACTCGTCCAGGTTGCCGACCATGTCGGCGATCGCGTCGTCCTCCCACGCGCTCGCGCACGTCGCGGTCTCGCCCGTCCGCCGCAAGAGCGGCGCCCCGGCGACGCGCACCAGGTTGAGCCGAGGGTCGCTGTGCCCGAGCGACACGTCGCGGTGGAGCACGCCGGCCGGGTGGTGCTCGCGGAACACGTTGCACCGCCCGTCCGCGTAAGTCGGCCCGTACGGGAACTGCTCGTCCCGCTCGCCGCGGCACGCCGTCCGCCACTCGTCGAGCGAGCAGAGCCGCTTGCCCGCGTTCCGGCACGCGAGCTCCGCCTGCGCGCCGGTCGTGTAGCCCTGCGGGAGCACGCCCCTGCGCGACACCGCGCGCGGCTCGAACTCGCGCTGCTTCTGCCAGCCGGGCAGGAGCGGCAGCTCCATGCGGCGCGCCTCGTCGTCCCCGAGCTGTAGCCGCATCTTCGACCACACGCGCTCGACGGACGCGGCCGCCTGGCGCGACGGAGGATAGAACGCCGAGATCTCGAGCCCCGTCTCCTTGTCGAGCAGCACCGCCTCGTAGCGATCGACGCAGAACCGGCGCGCGACCCGCACCATCTCCGGCGGACAGCGCGGCTCCGCCGGCGGCGCGAGCGCCCTCGGCCCCGGAGGCGCCCCCACGAGCGGCGGCGCCACGTCCGGTGTCCCGGCCCCGGCGTCCGCGGCGCTGGTCCCCGCGTCCGCCGCGCTCGGCCCCGCGTCCGCCGCGCTCGGCCCCGCGTCCGCCGCGCCGCGCTCCGGCTCCGAGCGGCAGCCCGCGAGCCCCGTCCACGCGAGCGCCGCGGCGCTGGCGTAGGCGAGCGCCGCGGCCGCGAGGCGGCCGCCGGCGCGAGGCCGCGTGGGGCCCTCCGCGGATCGCGCCGGCATCAGGTCAGCGGATCGCGCCGGCATACGGGTCGATGGACGCGGGCTCGCGGCAGAAGAAGCGGCGGAGCACGAGGTAGTGATGGATCGGCAGCAGCCGCGTCTCCTCCTTCATCGACAGCCCCATCCGGCTGATCTCGGCGCCCGGGAACGGCGTCTTCGGATAGCAGCGGACGATCCCGGAGAGCGCCTCGTACTCGTCGAGCAGCCCGAGCACGTGCCCCACCTCGTGGGCGAGCACGGGCAGCGACCAGCCGGCCCGCATCGCGCTGAAGTACGGCGTCCTGCCGCACGTCGGCGAGAGCGGCACCGCGAGGTCGACCCGGAGCGCCCGCGCGCGCGCCTCGTCCGCCAGCACGAAGTCGAAGTCGTAGCGCACCGGCAGCCCGAAGGCGCGCGCGTCGCGGTTCCAGTACCCCTCGGCCTCGTCCGACCAGCGCGCGAGCAGCGCGCGGATCGCGGCCGGCGTCGCCCTCGCCGTGAACACGCCGGACCCCGGGCAAGCGTCCGTCGATCCCGAGCGCGCGTACGGCGTCCCGCGGCACGCGATCGCGCCCCCGAGCCGGGCGGAGAGCCCGCAGTCGGGCAGCTCGAGCCAGCCCGCGCCCTCTGGCGGGTCGACCGCGATCCGCACGCCGACCTCCCAGGCGCCGCCGCGCCGCCGCACGAGGTAGCTCATCGGGCCGAAGAAGAGGCCGTAGTGCGGCATCACCCCGGCGATCCGCCGCTCCCCCTCCGGCACGTCGCCGCGCGCGCCGGAAAAGACGCGGCGCGGAGCCGGCTGGCACAGGTACGCGTCCTTCGCGATCGCGTCGGCCAGGATGTCCCGGAACGTCGCTTCCCGCCCTTCGAGGACCGCGCCGCTCATCGCCTCGAGCTCGGCGGCGATCGCTTCGACCGGGAGCTCGCGCCCGGAGGCCGCATCACCCGCCGCGCCGCCCGGCGCGCCGATCCCCGCGCGCGGAGCCCCGCCGCAGCCGGCCGCCCCCAGCGAGAGCGCCGCGAGCACCGGGAGCGCCCCGCGGCGCGGGTGGACGAGGACGCGCCACGGCGCCGGCGCGCCGCGCTGGACGCTTTGTCTTGCGCCTGCCGTCCGAAGCGAGTTACGTCGTGCATGGAACGCTGCACGCTGGCCGCGCGCCCCAGCCGCAGAGGCTACGCCGCCGGACGCCGTGCACGCAGGGGGGGCTCGCGTGGGCGTGGAGATCAACCCCGCTCACTTACGGGGAGTTGAATGAAGAATCAACGCGTCCGAAGTGAAACCGTGGAACCGGCCGGGCGTAGTGACGCGTAGCCGATGGGCTCGGCGCGGTCGAGAGGCCGGCGAGACCCGACGGGCTCCAGCGTGCGGGCGCGCCATGCTGGCGAGGCGCGCGGTGGGCTCGATGATCGCGACGAAGACGAGCGTGGAGGATCAGATGACGATCGACATGGGCAAGACGTTGGCGTTGACGGCGGTGTCGGGCATGGTGGCGGGCCTCGCGGGCTGCGCCTCGTCGCCTCCGCCCGCGCCCGAGACGGGCGCCGCCCCCGCGGCCGACGCGCCTCCGGCCGCGGCGCCGGAGAACGCCGCGAAGGCGTGCTGTGCCGGCAAGAACGAGTGCAAGGGCAAGGGCGGCTGCAAGAGCGACAGCCACGCGTGTTCCGGCCAGAACGAGTGCAAGGGCAAGGGCGGCTGCAAGCCGGCCGACTGCTCGTCGTAGCTCGGCGCGCCCGACCCGGCGGAGTCCGGCGGATCCACGCGGATCCGCCCGACCCGCTGGGCCGTCGGGCCATGCTGCGCGGATCCGCCGGATCCGCTGGCTCGTGAGGCGCCACGGCGCACCCCTCCACCCCTGAGCAAGGCTCGCGGTGAACCATGGTGAACCCCGAACGGATGCGGCTGGGACTCCCCGACCTCGGCGTCGGCGTCGGACTGCGCATCCCGCACTACCGGCACATCTTCGAGCACCGGCCCCGGGTCGACTGGTTCGAGATCATCAGCGAGAACTTCATGGTCGACGGCGGCATGCCGATCGCCAACCTCGAGCGCGTCCTCTCGAGTTACCGCCTCGTCCAGCACGGCGTCTCGCTGTCGATCGGCAGCACGGATCCGCTCGATTTCGACTACCTGCGCCGGCTGAAGGCGCTGCTCGCCAGGGTGGGCTCGCCCTGGGTGAGCGATCACCTGTGCTGGACGGGCGCGCACGGGATCAACCTGCACGACCTGCTCCCCTTGCCGTACACCGAAGAGGCCGTGCGGCACGTCGCGGCGCGGGCGCGGGTGGTGCAGGACTTCCTCGAGGTCCGGCTCGCCCTCGAGAACGTGTCGAGCTACCTGACCTTCACGGCCAGCCGGATGAGCGAGTGGGCGTTCCTCTCGGCGATCGCGGAGGAGGCCGACTGCGGCATCCTGCTCGACGTCAACAACGTCTACGTCTCCTCGTACAACCACGGCTTCGATCCGGAGGCCTACATCGACGGCGTGCCGCACCACCGGATCGTGCAGTTCCACCTCGCCGGCCACACGCACCAGGGCGCGTACATCCTCGACACCCACAGCGATCACGTGGTCGACGCCGTGTGGGCGCTCTACCGGCGCGCTGTCGCCCGCGCCGGCGACGTCTCGACGCTGATCGAGTGGGACGACGACATCCCTTCGTTCGAGGTCCTCGCCGCCGAGGCGGAGAAGGCGCGGGCGATCCGGCAGGAGGTGGCGCGTGCGCGCGCCGCTTGACCCCGCGCCCCCGGCCGGCCTCGCCGCCCTGATGCGCCAGCTCACCCGCATGTTCACGGCGGGCGCGCCGCTCCCGGACGACGCCGAGCTGGCCGGCCTGTGCCGCGAGCACGTCGCCGGGAGCGAGCGGCTCGCGCCCGCCGAGCAGGCCGACATCTACCGGCGGCAGTTCTGGCTGCGGCATAGAGACGCGCTCCGCGAGGACTACCCCGCGCTGGCGCACGTCCTCGGCGACGACGGCTTCGACGCGTTCGCGAGGGCCTACCTCGCGGCGCACCCGCCCGCGAGCTTCACGCTGCGCGACCTCGGGCGGTACGTCGCCGATTTCGCGGGCGCGTACGAGGGGTTCCCCCCTGCCCTGCGGGATCTCGCGCGCGACGTGGCGCGGTACGAGCACGCCCTCGTCGATCTGTTCGACGGCGCCTCGCCCCCTCCGCTCGATCCGGCGAAGGTGACGGGCATGCCGGCGGACGGCTGGTCCACCGCCAGGATCGTCCTTCACCCGCTGCTCGCGCTGGTGCGGCTCGACCACCCGGCGCACGTCCTCCGGAGCGAGCTCAAGCAGGGCCGGTCGCCCGCGCTGCCCGCGCCCCGCCCCGTCCGCCTCGCCGTGTTCCGCGGCGCCGATCTCACGATCCGCTTCGAGGAGCTCGAGCCGCCGGCGTTCGCCCTCCTCGAGGCGCTCGGGCGGGGCGTGCCGCTCGTCCCGGCGTGTGAAGAGGTGGCGGCCGGAGCCCGCGGAGCGGGAGCGGAGGCCTCCAGCGAGGCGACGGGCGCCGGAGAGGGGGCGGGCGCGGCGCTGGCCGAGCGCGTCGGCGCGTGGTTCCAGCGATGGACGAGCTGGGGGCTCATCGTCGACGTCGTGCCGGGCGCCCGCGCGGAAGGCGGCTAAGATGGCGCGGTGACCACCATCGTCCAGCGCACGCTCGAGATCCGCACGAACGGCCGGGGTTTCGTCGATATCACGCGCGAGGTCGCGCGCGTCGTCGCCGGCGCGGGCGTCGACGTCGGGCTCTGCGCCGTGTTCCTGCAGCACACGTCCGCGAGCCTCATCCTCCAGGAAAACGCCGATCCAGCCGTCCTCCGCGATCTGGAGCGCTGGATGTCGCGCCTCGCCCCGGAGGGCCGCGAGTACGAGCACGACGACGAGGGCCCCGACGACATGCCGGGCCACCTCAGGAGCGCCATCACCCGCTCGAGCGAGGTGATCCCGATCTCCGGCGGCCGCCTGGGGCTCGGGACCTGGCAAGCCCTGTATGTCTGGGAGCACCGTAGTTCTCCCCACGTGCGCCGCGTGGTAGTGACCGTGACCGGCACCACAGCCGGGGGTTGAGTGGTATACTTTGCGGCGTTCGCATACGAACGCGCAGCGGACGAGCGCTGGATGAGCGCTGGATGAGCTCGGCGCCCCTCGGGGTCGCTTGCCCGCCGCGTACGGCAGGGCCTGCTCGGTCGCCAGCGCGCCACGCGATCCCCTCACCTTTCAGCGGAACCAGCGGGAAGAGAGCGATGAGCCTTCAGACGACGTTCATGGGAATCTTCGACACTGCCCGGATCTGCTTTCCGACCGTGGTGGACGCGATGATCGGGCGTGTGACCCTCGAGCGCTGCGATGAGCGGCTGGACTGGTGGGCGCGCAAGGTGCTCGAGGACGCGGACGTGGATCTGGTGGTGCGCGGGCGCGAGCACGCCTCGGGCACACGGCCGTTCGTCGTGATGTCGAACCACCAGAGCCTCTTCGACATCCCGGTGGTGTTCCGCGCGATCCCCGGGCGGCTCCGGATGATCGCCAAGAAGGAGCTGTTCAACGTGCCGATCTTCGGCCAGGCGATGAAGGCGGCGGGGTTCATCCGGATCAACCGGAGCGACCACGTCCAGGCCAGCGCGAGCCTGCAGGTGGGCGCGTCCATGCTGCAGGACGGGACCCGGGTCTGGATCGCGCCCGAGGGGACGCGGAGCAAGACCGGCGCGCTCCTCCCGTTCAAGAGCGGCGGCTTCCGGATGGCGATCGAGACCAACACGCCCATCCTCCCGGTGGCGATCGACGGCACGCGGCACGTGCTCCGGGCCAAGGATTTCGTGGTGCAGGAGCACCACCGCGTGGTGGTCACGATCATGCCGCCGATCGATCCGGCGCCCTACGGCGCCGGGGGCCGCAACCGGCTGATGCGGGACGTGAGGGCGGCGATCGCAGGGGCGCTCGGCCACGATCCTGGGCTTGTCCACCGCGGCGCTGGCGTCGCGACGTCGGCGGCGTAGAGCGGCGGGCACCCGCTTCGGAGACGGGCCCATCTCGACGTTTTCGGTGCTCAGCTCCCTTTCGTGCGCTTCCGCGCCGAAAACGCCGATCTGGACCCGTCTCCTGTGCGGGTGACCGCCGCTCTGCGGCGCTCGTACCAGCTCGTACCAGCTCGTACCAGGGTCAGCTCAGGATCACTGGGCGCGTGGCTGGGATGCCTGCTCGCGGCGCTGCGGCGCGCTCTCCGGGGGCTCCGCCCGGGAGCGGTGCTCCTCCGGCGGAGACGGCCGGAGCGCCCAGGGGCTGCGCGCCGGCGCCGCCTCGCCTCGCTCCTCGCCGGCCGGAAGGTGCTCCGCCGTGAGCCAGCTCCAGAAGGCCTCGGCCCAGCGCGCGCCGCCCACCTCGTTCGGGTGGATCTTGTCCTTCTGGCGCGGGAGAGGGCCCGGCACCAGCGCGTCGGAGTCGAAGAAGCGGCACGGCGCCGAGTTCGTCCGGATCACGTCGATGATGCCGGTGTCCTTGCGCCAGAGCGGCGGCGAGACCCACACGCACGGGCGACCGCCGATCGCCTTGACGATGCGGCGGATCGCGCCGGCGTGGGCCGGCGGGTTGACGTTCTCCACCTCGTTGGCGCCCAGGCTGATGATCACGAGGTCCGGCTGGTAGTTCGCGACAAGGAGCTCCATCCTGGAGGCCCACGTCACCGTGTACGAGCTGGTCTCCGCCTTCACCGCGTAGCGCACGCGGTGCGCCTGCATCCTCGGGCGGAGCGCCTGCGCGAAGCCCGCCACAGCGAACGAGTCGCCGACGTGGAGGACCGCCGTGTTGGGCGGAACCGCAAACTCGGGCGGCACGGCGGCCGTCGGCGCGGCAGCGGCCTCGGCCGGCGCGGAGGCCTCGGGCGGGCGGGCGGCGGCCGGCGCGGAGGCCTCCGGCGGCGGCGCGGGCGGCGGCACGGCCCCCGGGGATGGCGCGGGCGCCGGTGCGGCGCCGCACGCCATGCCCGCCGCGGCGACCCCGGCGAGCGCCCATCTCCTGACCCGGATCTCCCTGCCCATGCTCGCTCCCGGCGCCGCGTCCGCGCGGCCGCGCGCGCGGCGCGCACTCTAAGGCCGGCCGCGTCCGCACGGCAATCATTGAGCGAACGGCCCGCACGGCTTATTACATGCGCATGAGCTTCCGTCTGTTTGGAGTCTCGGTCGACGTCCAGATCGGGTTCTGGCTCTCCGCCGCCCTGCTCGGGTACGGGTTCCTGGCTGCGCAGCAGTACCAGCTGTTCCTCGTCTGGATCCTCGTGGTCTTCCTGTCGGTCCTGATGCACGAGTTCGGCCACGCGCTCGCCATCAAGCGGTACCGGATCGAGCCGGAGATCACGCTCCACTTCATGGGCGGGACCACGACCTGGCGCTCGCTCCTGCCCCTCGGGCGGCTCCAGCACGTGCTGATCAGCCTGGCAGGCCCCTTCGCCGGCTTCGCCGTCGCCGGGCTCCTTCACCTCGTGCTCAGCTACGGCCCGGCGCTCTATGCCCTCCCGGACATGGTGCTGAGCGGGATGGAGCTGCTCATCAAGGTCAACCTGGTGTGGGGCCTCCTCAACCTGATCCCTGTTCTCCCGTTCGACGGCGGCCACGTGCTCGAGCACGCGCTCGGCCCGAAGCGGGCCCGGCTGACGGCGGCCATCTCGGGCGTCGCCGCCGTGCTCCTCGCCATCCTCTTCCTGAGGGCGGGGTTCTTCTTCTTCTCCTTCATCCTCGTCATGTCCGCGTTCCAGAGCCTGCAGCGGTTCCGCAGCGAGCCGGCGGCGCCGTCGCCCTCCATGAACCGCCGGCGAGCGGAGTTCCAGGAGGAGCCGATGCCGCCCGAGACGGCCGTCCTGCTCCAGCGGGCGCGCCGGGCCGTGGAGGACGAGCGGACGGGCGAGGCGATGGCGCTCTCGGCGGAGGTGCTCGCGCAGTCGCCGGCGCCGCCGAAGCGCGCGCTCCGGGAGGCGCACGAGCTCATCGGCTGGTCGCACCTGCTCCTCGGCGACGCGAAGCGCGCGGAGGAAGCGCTCGCGCAGGCGCGCAAGCAGGGCGAGCCCGACCCGGCGCTGGTCGGCGCGATTCACCTCGCGCTCGGGGAGCTGAAGCAGGCGCGGAAGGTGCTCGAGGCGGCCCGCGCGGCCGGCGACGACCGGAAGGAGGTCGCGGGCCCGCTGATCCGGGTGCTCGTGGAGCAGGGCGAGGCGGCGCGGGCCGCGGCCGTGGCGCTGGACATCGTGGATCAGCTCTCGGAGGACGACGCGCGGAGGATGGCGGAGATCGCGTTCGAGCGCGGCGCGTTCGACTGGTCGGCGCGGCTCTACGAGGCGATCTTCCGCCGCGTGGGCCTCGGCGAGGACGCATACGGCGCGGCGCGCGCGAGCGCCAAGGACGGGAACCTCGAGGGGGCGCTCGATCTGCTCCGGCGCGCGGTGGAGGCCGGGTTCTCGGATCGGGCGCGGGCGTGGTCGGACTCGGCGCTCGAGGCGCTCCGGGGCTCGGCGCTCGAGGCGGTGCTGCCGCGCCCGTGACCGGCTAGGCTCCGCCGCGTGCGCATCCAGGTGCCTTTCCTCCGCGTGGGGCCGATCGAGGTCCCTCCCCCCGCCTACCAGTCCGAGGGAGCCGTCGGGCTCGATCTCTGCGCGGCCATCGAGGCGCCGGTGACGCTCGCGCCCGGGGAGCGGAGGCTCGTGCCCACGGGCTACGCGGTCGCCCTCCCCGACGGCCACGAGGGGCAGGTGCGGCCGCGCTCGGGGCTCGCGCTGCACCACGGCGTCACCGTGCTGAACAGCCCCGGGACGATCGATCCGGACTACCGCGGGGAGATCAAGGTCGTCCTGATCAACCTCGGCGCAGCGCCGTTCACGGTGCACCGCGGCGACCGGATCGCCCAGCTCGTGATCTGCCCGGTCGCCCTCGCCGACGTGGTCGTGGTCTCCGCGCTCGCGCCGACGGCGCGCGGCGCGGGCGGCTACGGATCGACGGGCGTGCGGCGCGAGGAGCCGTAGCTCCGCCGGCGCGAGGCGTCCCACCGCGTGTCGCCCAGGTCCTGCGGCTTCGCGGGCATGGGCTGCGCTAGCGGTCCGACGAGAAGAGCCGGAACACCGCGATCCCGATCCCCAGGACCACGAGGCCCACCGCGACGTGGAAGAGCCCGATCGGGCCCACGCCGCCGATGGGGCCGACGCCGATGCGCTGGCCGCCGAAGAGCAGCGAGGCGGCCGCGAGATCGAGGAGGGTGATGACGACGCCCGCGCCGGCGAGCCGCACCGGCAGCGCGAACATCGCCATGAGCTCCCCGGTGCTCAGGCTGGGGCGCGCGGGCGCGCGCTCCATCATCGGGGGCGGCATCCTCGACGGCGCATGGGACGGCCGCGCGAAGGGCGCGGGAGGAGACCAGTCGAGCGCGAGCGGCACGACCGGCTCGGTGGGGAGGCTGTGCGGCGGCAAGCGGCCGCCGCCGCGCTCCGGCAGGTGGAGCTCCCGGGCCGTCGCCTCCGCGAACGCCGCCGGCGCCGCGAGGGCGGTGCCCTGGAGGAGATCCTGCGACCGCGTCGATCCCGGCGACGAGGGCGACGCGGGCAACACCGAGGAGCGGACGCGGGCGGCGGCCGGCGCCTGGCTCCGGCTGGGCACCGCGATCGGCGGAGCGCTCCGCGGCAGCCCGAGCGCCTGCTCGACCTCGTCCCAGAACGCCCCGATGTCCCGGAAGCGCTCGCGCGGATCCACGGCCAGCGCCCGACGGAAGGCGGCCTCCAGCGCGTCGGGCACGAAGATGCCCTCGCTCCTCGGCGTGGGGCGGCGCTTCTCGTCGAGCACCGTGCCCATCATCGCCACGTGATCCCCGCCGATGATCTCGCGGCCGGCGAGCGCCTCGACGACGGTCACGGCGAGCCCCCAGACGTCGGTCCAGGGGCCCGTCTTGCCGAAGCGCTTCGGCGCCCACTGCTCGGGCGCGCCGTAGGCGGGCGTGAACGCCGTCGAGAGGCCGCCCGACGTGGTCGCGGTCTGGCCGGCCATGACCGTCGCGGCGTCGCGGGCGCGGGCGATGCCGAAGTCGAGGATCTTGACGACCTCCGCGCCGTGGATCTGCGCGAGGAAGATGTTCGCCGGCTTGAGATCGCGGTGCACCACGCACGTGGGGCCGCTCGGCCCGGGGAAATGGTGCGCCGCCTCGAGCGCGCGCGCGACCGGCGCGAGCAGCCGGATCACCTCCCCCGGCGCGAGCTGCGGCGCTCCCACCGCCGCGCGGGTGGCGATGTGGCTCGCGAGCGTGCGGCCCTCGAGCCACTCCAGCGCGATGAACGGCACGAAGGCGCCGGTCGCGGCCGAGATCACGTCGTGGTGCAGCGGCCTGACGACGGCAGGGATCGCGGCCGACAGGCGGAACAGCAGCTCCGCTTCCTCGCGAAATTTTTCAAGAAACTGCACGCGCAGCTGCTCGGGCAGCGTCGCCGGGACCTTGAGGCACTTCAGCGCGACCGGCGCTCGAAAAGCCTCGTGGTACGCCCGATAGACGACGCCGAACCCACCTTCGGCGACGACCCGCTCCACCTTGAACGCCCCCTGGGTCGTGCCGACGATCCCGAACACGTCATCGGCCATCCGCAGGAGGGTACACGAGCTCGACGAGGCTTCGAAAGGGCGCGGATGAACGGGCGATGCATGGACCGTGCTCGCACCACCGCCCACCCGCCCAGGCCCCGAGGCGCGCCACCTGCCCCGGCGCCGCCACACCCCCGGCGCCACCGACCGTCCGCCCAGGCCACACTCGGTGGTCCGTTTTACGCCGCATCGCGCTAGGCTGGCGCCCATGCCGCCGCGTCGCCGCGAGGTCGATCGACCTCTTCGCAAAGAAGTTCGCCTGCTCGGACGCCTGCTCGGAGAAGTGTTGATCGAGCAGGAGGGAGAAGAGCTCTTCGCCATCGAGGAGCGCATCCGCACGCTCGCCATCCGCCGGCGGCGCGGCCCCAGCGACGGCCGCGCGCACGCGGCCGCGGAGCTCAGCAAGCTGCTCGCGGAGCTGCCCCACGATCGCCTCGAGCCCGTCATCCGCGCGTTCACCGTCTACTTCCGGCTCGTCAACCTCGCGGAGCAGCACCACCGCATCCGCCGGGCGCGCGCGTACGCGACGGATCCCGGCGCGCGGCCGCAGCGCGGGTCGATCGAGGCCGCGATGCACACGCTCAAGAAGGCCGGCGTGCCGGCGGAGCGCGTGCGCGCCGCGCTCAGGACGCTCGACGTGACGCTCACCCTCACCGCGCACCCGACGGAGGCCGCGCGGCGCACGGTGCTCGAGAAGCTCTACCGCATCGCGAAGAACCTCGAGGAGCGCGATCGCTGCCAGCTGACGCCCGACGAGTCGGCGCGCAAGCTCGCCGAGATCCGCGAGGAGATCACCGCGCTCTGGCAGACCGACGAGGTGCGCCGCGATCGCCCCACCGTCGGCGACGAGGTGAAGAACGTCGCCTGGTACATCGAGGAGATCCTCTGGGATCTGCTCCCCGATCTGCCCACCGTGATCGGGCGCGCGTTCGAGGCCGCCTACGGCGAGCCGCTCGACGCGGAGATCGCGCCGCTCCGGATCCACTCGTGGGTCGGCGCCGACATGGACGGCAACCCGCTCGTCGTGCCCGCCGTGCTCGAGGACGCGCTGTTCGCCTACCGCATCCGCGGGCTGCGCCGGCTCGTCCGGGCGGTGCGCGACCTCGGCGGCGCGCTGTCGCAGTCGGTCCGGCACGTCACGCCGCCGCCCTGGCTGCTCGCCTCGATCGAGGAGGACGCCGCCGCGATGCCCGAGGTGGCCGCGCACTTCGGCCCGCGCACCGAGGGCGAGCCGTGGCGCCGCAAGCTGCACTTCATCGAGGCGCGCCTCACCGCGACGCTCGAGCACGCGGAGCACGGCCGCGCGGAGGCGCGCGCGCGCTCCGGGCAGGGCCCCGCGCGCGAGGGGCGCGCCTTCGTGCGCCCGGAGGAGCCGACGCTCGCCGTCCCCTACCGCGAGCCCGCGGAGCTCGAGCGCGACCTCGCGGTCGTCGCCGACAGCCTGCGCGCCGCGCGCTGCGCGAGCTCGGGCGAGCGGCGCGCGCGGGCGCTGCTCTCGCAGGTGCGCGCGCTCGGGTTCGCGCTCGCGGAGCTCGAGATGCGCGCGCCGGCCGAGGACGCGCGCGCCGCGGCGGCCAGCCTCGCGGAGGGCCGCGTCGAGCCGGCGCAGATGACGCCCGAGGCGCGCCGCGTGTTCGAGGCGCTCCAGCGCATCGCCGCGGCGCAGCGCGACGGCGGCGAGTCGTCCTGCCGCACGCTCGTGCTGTCGATGACCCACAGCGAGGACGACGTCCTCGCCGCGCTCGCGAGCGCGAAGGCCGCCGGGCTGTGGGACGAGGCGCGCTCGTGCGCGCGGATCGACGTCGTGCCGCTGTTCGAGTCGCTCGCCGCGCTGAACGACAGCGCGAGGATCCTGCGCGCGCTGCTCGCGCACCCCGAGTACCGGCCGCACGTCCTCGCCCGCGGCGTGCAGGAGGTGATGATCGGCTACAGCGACTCCGGCAAGGAGGTCGGCCTGCTCGCGGCGAGCGCCGCGCTCCGGCGCGTGCAGGAGACGCTGCCGAAGATCGCCGCGGAGGCGGAGCTGCCGCTCCGCGTCTTCCACGGCCGCGGCGAGTCGGTGGCGCGCGGCGGCGGACCGGCGCACCAGGCGCTGCTCGCCCTGCCGGCCGGCAGCGTCGGCGGCCGCTACAAGGCGACCGAGCAGGGAGAGGCGCTCGACCACAAGTACGCGCGCCCCGAGCTCGCGATGCGCACGCTCGAGATCATGCTGAGCGGCGTGCTCCTGCACACGCTGGGCGCGCAGCCGCGGCCGCCCGCCGCGTCCGAGCTGCGCTACGCCGCGGCGTTCGACGAGCTCGCCGAGACGGGCCGGCGCGCCTACCGCGCGCTCGTCTGGGAGGAGCCCAAGTTCGTGGAGTTCTTCACGGCCGTGACCCCGATCGACGAGATCGCGCGCCTGCCGCTCGGCTCGCGCCCGAGCAAGCGCCGCGCGGGCGGCCTCGAGTCGCTGCGCGCGATCCCGTGGGTCTTCGCGTGGACGCAGAACCGGGCCATCCTCCCGGGGTGGTACGGCGTCGGCAGCGGCCTGGAGGCGATGGGCCAGCGCCCCGAGGGCGCGGAGCTGCTGAAGGAGATGATGGCGTCGTGGCCGTTCTTCCGGGCGGTCATCGACAACGTCGAGATGGTGCTCGCGAAGGCGGACATGACGATCTTCGCGGGCTACGCGGAGCTCGCGCCGGCCGCCGCGCGCAAGGCGGTCGCGCCGCGGATCATCGCGGAATACAAGCGGACGCGGTCGTGGCTCAAGCGGCTCACGGGCAACCGGCGGCTGCTCGAGGGCAACCCGACGCTCCAGCGGTCCATCTCGCTGCGCAATCCTTACGTCGACCCCCTTTCATTCCTGCAAGTCGAGCTCCTGCGGGCGAGCCGCGGCGGGGACTCGGGGCGCGATCGCTCGCTCCTGCTCACGCTGAACGGCATCGCCGCCGGCATGCGCAACACGGGGTGAACGGCGCGCCCTCGACGTCACGCGCTCGCTCGACGCCGCGCGGAGCGCCACGCGGCGCGGCGCGCTCGCTCGACGCCGCGCGGCGCTGTCGTCCAACGCCCGGCGTCGTCGAGCAACGAGTGCGAACGTGTGACAATCGCTCAGCCAACCTCGTCGTCGCGTGGTAGAAGGCCGGCGCCATGACCAGCATCGTCGAGTTCGGACGTCCCGACACCCTCCCGGCATCGGACAAGCGCCTGCTGCTCGTCTTCGACGGCGGCAACGCCCCTGGCTACTCCTCGGTCGCCGTCGCGCTGACCGAGGAGGCGGCGCGGCGAGGCTACGAGGTGTGGGCCGCGACCGAGGGCTTCCGCTCCCTGACCGCGGACGCGCGCGCCCAGCCCCAGTTCGAGCGCCTCATCATGAGCCGCCGCCAGCGCTACGATCTGCTCGCGCAGGGCATCCCGGCGCGCTCGATGGGGCGGCGCGTGCTCGACGCGGGCAGCGATTTCCGCAGCGAGCGCTACTCCGGCTTCCTCGAGCGCGAGAAGCGCAAGCAGGCCGCCGCGACGTTCAAGGCGCAGGGGTTCACGCACCTCATCTGCGTCGGCGGCAACGGCACGTTCGAGGGCATCAAGGCGTGGCTCGACGAGTTCGAGGTGCGCCCGCAGGCCGGCTTCGTGAACGTCTCCATCGACAACGATCTGGAGGGCGATCGCGCGATCGGCTTCCTGTCCGGCGTGGAGACGGGCGCGACCATCGCGCGCGGGCTCTACGAGGACGCTTATACGCACAAGCGCATCTACATCCTCGAGATGATGGGCAACCGCAGCGGGCGGCACGCGCTGCACTGCGCGGTGGCTGCCCGGGCGCACCTCATCGTGCTCCCCTTCTTCCGCTTCCCGCAGGACGTGCTGAGCGAGCTCGCCGACGGCCTCAAGCGCGCCGACTACGCGCTCGTGGTCGTGGCCGAGGGCTACGAGGCCGAGCGCCGCCGCAAGGAGCACCCCGGCCTGTCGGCGAGCGAGTTCCTGAAGAAGCAGCTCGAGGGCGCGGGGCTCCGCGACTCGCCGGACAAGCGCGTGATCGCGGAGCCGTTCAGCCGGTACATCCGCGGCATCCGCCCCGCCTTCCTCGACGTCTCGGCCGCCTTCCTCAAGGGGTCGCTGCTGCTCGCGGCCTTCGACGAGGGGCGCACCGAGGTGATGCCGTACGTGCTCGCCGCGAACGACGTCGGCGTGCTCGACTTCGCCTCCATTCGCCGCGAGGACGGCGTGGAGCGGGCGTTCCTGCCGCTGCTCGACCGGCTCGACCTGAACCGCTTCAAGACCTGGATCCTCGACCACTTCATCAGCCTCGGGGCGGCCCGACCGAGCCGCGCGCCGTCTCACGTCGGATGAGCCCCGCGCCCGCGCGGGCCGGGTGAGCCCGGCGCGCGGGGCAGCAGGTGGACCGGTAGACCGCGCGCCGGATCGACGCGGCGCCCTCGCAGGCCCACGCGACCGCTCGGGTCGCGCGCCCGCGAGGTGCTCGCGCGCCCGGTCTTCGGCCGCACGGCGCGGCGCCGCGCTCGCCTGCGCGGTCAGGGCTGGCCGCTGATGACGCTCGCGATGGTGTAGGCGATCGCGGCGAGGGCGGCCGAGGCGGGGATCGTGAAGATCCAGGCCCAGACGATGCGCCCGGCGACGCCCCAGCGAACCGCGGAGAGGCGCCCGCTCGTGGCGCCGACCCCGACGATCGCGCCCGTGATCGTGTGGGTCGTGCTCACGGGGATGCCGAGCGCCGTGGCGCTGAACAGCGTCGCCGCGCCGGCCGTCTCGGCCGCGAAGCCGCCCACCGGCTTCAGCTTCGTGATCTTCATCCCCATGGTCTTCACGATGCGCCAGCCGCCGGAGAGCGTGCCGAGGCCCATCGCCGCGTGACAGACGAGCACGACCCAGAGCATCGGCTTCGGGTCCTTGCCGCCCTCCTGGAGGCCCGCGGAGATGAGGAGCGCCGTGATGATGCCCATCGTCTTCTGGGCGTCGTTGCCGCCGTGCCCGAGCGAGTAGGCGGCGGCGGAGAGCAGCTGCAGCCGCCGGAACCGGGTGCTCACCTTCTTGGGCGTCCAGCCCCGCGCGAGCCACCGGATGGCGTGCATGAGCGAGAACCCGATGACCGCGCCGAGCAAGGGCGACACCAGGATGAACGCCGCCGTCTTGCCGAAGACCGTCGCGTCGAGCACCGACAGCCGCCCCGCGCTCTTCACCGCGGCCCCGGCGAACGCGCCCATGAGCGCGTGCGACGACGACGACGGCAGCCCCCACCACCACGTGAGCAGGTTCCAGATGATCGCGCCGAGCAGGCCGCCCAGGATGACGTTCGGCGTGATGAACCCCGGCTCGACGCCCTTCGCGATGTTGCGCGCCACCGTGGGCTCGAACAGCGCGAACGCGATGAAGTTGAAGGCGGCTGCCCAGAGCACCGCGGTGCGCGGCGACAGGACGCGCGTCGAGACGACCGTGGCGATCGAGTTCGCGGCGTCGTGAAAGCCGTTGATGTAATCAAACGCCAGCGCGATGATGAGGATGGCGAGGATGTAGGTCGTCATGCGTGCTCGAGCACGATGCCCTCGATGATGTTCGCGACGTCCTCGCAGCGGTCGGTCGCGTGCTCGAGGAGGTCATAGATGTCGCGCCACTTCATCACGAGGAGCGGGTCGTTCCCCTTCTTGAAGAGCGCCGCCAAGCCGTTGCGGTAGTGCGCGTCGGCCGCGTTCTCGATCTTGTTGATCTCGACGCAGAGCTCGAGGAGGTGCGGCGGTTTGTTCAGGTCCCTGAGGGACTGGATGGCGGAGCTCATGACGGTGCACGCGTCGACGACATCCTGCGCGAGCAGCCGCGCGTCCGGCAGGGCGCTGGTGATCTCGAAGAGCACGAGCCTCACGCTCGCCGCCTCGATGCAGTCGAGCACGTCGTCGAGGCGGGTGATGAGCGCGTGGATCTCCTCGCGATCGAGCGGCGTGATCCACGTCTGGTGGAGGGCGGCCAGGCACTCGTGGGTGATCTTGTCGGCCTCGTCCTCGAGGTCGGAGATCCGCTGCACCAGGGCCGGGGCTTCGTCGAGCCGGTCGAGCATCTCCAGGAGGAGCTCGCTCGCTGCGACGCTCTGCCGCGCATGGTTGGCAAGCGCGTCAAAGAAGACTGCGTCACGGGTCAATCCCATGGGGCCGGGCGTTTACCCGTCTCACCGCATCTCGTCAACGAGTCGTCATGGAACGGACAAAACCAGGTAGCATAAGGATCTTCGCCCACGTCGCGCGCGGCGTGAGCCGGGCACGCTGGTGACATGGGTATACGAAGCAAGCTCATCGCGTTCGCGGTGGGGATCGCGATCCTCGCGGCGCTGGTGTTCGACGGCTATGTCCTGAAGACACTCGGGGCAGAGCTCTCGGCGCACACGGAGGACGACCTGGCGACGCGGACGGCGCTCGTCACCGAGATCGCCGCGAGATCAGGAGACCTCGCGGCCGAGGCGCCCGCCCTCGCGACGGCGCTGTCGAAGATCGCAGGAGCGCGCGTCACGTTCATCGATCCGCAGGGCGCGGTGCGGGGCGACTCGTCGGTCGCGCCGGAGGGGCTCGGCCAGCTCGACACGCACGCGACGCGCGACGAGGTCGCCGACGCGCGGCACCTGGGCACGGGGCGCAGCGAGCGCGTGAGCAAGACGACGCGGATGCGGATGCTCTACGCCGCGCAGCGGCTCGATCGCCCGGACGGGCCGTGGGTGGTGCGGGTCGCGTTCGAGCCGGTCGCGATCTACCGCAGCCTGTCCGCCGCCCGCACGCGCGTGGTGGAGGGCACCCTCCTGGCCCTCGCGCTCGCCGTCGCGGCGGCGCTCGCCGGGGCGCGCGCCCTCTCCGGGCGCCTCGTCTACCTGACGGGCGTCGCGCGGGAGATGCGGGCCGACCTCGGCCGGCGCGCGCGCATGCAGGGGCACGACGAGATCGCCACGCTGGGCGGCGCGCTGGACGACCTCGCCGAGAGCCTGGAGGTGTCGCGGCGCGAGCTCGGGGGCGAGGGAGAGCGCTTCGGCGCGGTGCTCGAGTCGATGCGCGAGGGCGTGCTCGTCACGGACGAGAAGGGCGACATCACGCTGGTCAACCCGGCGCTCTCGCAGCTGCTCGGCATCCGCAGGGACCCGGTCGGCCGCCCGCCGCTCGAGGTGCTGCGCTCGTCGAGCCTGCACGAGCTGCTCGAGGAGGTCGCGCTCGCGCGCGCGGCGGCGACGCGCGAGATCGAGATCGCGCCCGCGGCGCCGGGCGTGGCCGGGCCTCCGGGGCGCAGGATCCTGCTCGTGAACGCCGCGCCGCTCGCGCTGCCGGCGCAGAGCCGCGGGGCCGCGGGGGTCGTCGCCGTCTTCTTCGACGTGACGGAGCTGCGGCGCATCGAGGGCCTGCAGCGCAACTTCATCGCCAACGCGTCGCACGAGCTGCGCACGCCGGTCGCGTCGATCCGCGCGAGCAGCGAGACGCTGCTCGGCGGGGCGCTCGACGACCCGGAGGCGGCGCGCGATTTCGTCGAGGTGATCGAGCGGAACGCGACCCGGCTCCACCGGCTCGTGGACGATCTGCTCGATCTGTCGCGCATCGAGGGCGGCGAGCGGCCGCTCTCGCCGGGCACGCTCGACCTCTCGGTGCAGGCCGAGGCGGCTGTGGCGCTCCTGCGCGGGCGCGCCATGGAGAGGGGCACCGACGTGAAGATCGACGTGGCGCCGGGCACGCTCGTCGCGGCGGATCCGCGCGCGCTGGACCAGATCTTGACCAACCTCGTCGACAACGCGATCCATCACACGCCGAACGGCTCGCACGTGGTGGTGCGCGCGCGGGCCGCGAACGGGCGCGTCGTCCTGGAGGTCGAGGACGACGGTCCGGGCATCCCTGCGGTGCACCAGGCCCGCGTCTTCGATCGGTTCTACCGGGTGGATCCGGGCCGCTCCCGCGCGTCGGGCGGCACCGGGCTCGGCCTGTCCATCGCGAAGCACCTCGTCGAGGCGATGAGCGGCGACATCACGGTGACGACCGGCGCGGCCGGCGGCGCGCTCTTCCGGATCACGCTGCCGACCGGCGCCCAGAAGAAGTAGGCTCGGCGGCGCTGGAGCCGGCCTCGCCGAGCGGGGCGGGAGCTACGGCGCGCAGGCGGTGCGGCAGGAGTCGAACGAGCTCTGGCACGCCGCCGGATCGGCGAGCGCGGGCAAGCCGCCGTCCGCGGGGAACTTCGGCGTCAGGCAGGTCTGGAGGATCGACTGGCACTTCGCGGCGCACTCCGCGAGCTTGGTCGAGAGCGCGCCCGCGTCGGCCGTGGTGGTGGCGCCCCCGTCCTTCGGCGCGCCCGCGTCCACCGGCGCGCCCGCGTCCGGCTTCGGGGTCGCCGGGGCGGCCGGGGTCGGGGCGGCGGTCGTGGTCGCTGGAGGCGCCGCCGGGGTCGGCGTCGCGGCCGGCGCCGTCCCGGTCGCCGCGGGCGGCGGCGCCGTCGCGGTCGGCGCCGTGACGGCGCCTGGCGCCGGGGCGACCTCCTCCGGCTCGTCGCTGGATTTGCACGCCGCGATCAGCAGCGCCGGCGAGGCGATCATCACGGCGAAGGCGGCGAGGAGCTTGTGAGCGCGCATGGGTGCTTCATGCTGCGCCTCCGCCGGGAACGCAACCCTTGCGCGCGCGGCCCGCGAGGCGCCGTTGACGATGCGTGGCCTGGCGAGGAGAGGCCGCGCGCGGGCAGGCAGAGAGGTCTCCGGCGGGAGGCTCGCCCTCGGCAGGAGCGCTATTCCGTCCTGAAGATCACGTGGAAGCCATAGCGGGTCTCCACGACGTCGCTGAGCTGCTGGAGTTCGAGCTCGAACGCCGCATCGGCGAAGGGCGGCAGGACGTCGGCGCGCTCCACGGTGCCGAGCGAGCCGCCGCGCGACGCCGCGCCGGCCTCCTCGCTGTACTGCGCCACCGCCTCGCCGAAGTCGGCGCCGCCGCGGATCTTGTCCCGCGCCTCCATCGCGCGCAGGCACGCCTCCTCGCGTGTGCGCGTCGTGCCCTCGGCGCGATCGGCGCCGGCATAGCGGACGAGGATGTGCTTCACGCCGATCCGCGGCGGCTCGTCGGGGCGGGCCTGCCGCGGTGCGCCGGCGGCCGCGAGGCACGCCGCGGCGCTCGAGGCGCTCTCCTCGGCAGGGGCGGCGCCGTGCGGAGGGGCGTGCGGCGCCGCCTGGGGCGCGCTGCATGCGGCGGTGAGCGCCGCGCCGAGGAAGGTGAGGAAGCCGAGGGGAGCGGATCGCTCGATCGGGCGCATCGGCCGCGGAGCATATCCAGGCGTTCACGAGATCGGAACACTGGATGGGGCGGTGGATGGGACGGTGGATGGGACGGTGGCGGGGTGGTGTGGCGACCCGGTGACGCGCACGGCGTCAGGAGCCGATCCACCCGCGAGCAACCTGCGAGAGGCGGCGTGCCGCCGGGTCGGCTGGCGTCCCTGGTGCGCGTCGGCTGCGTCCATGATGCACGGGGTTTGCATCGCGCGTCGCATCGCTGGTAAGAAGGCAACATGCAGCGCCTCCTCCTCTCGGCGGCCCTGGGTGCCGCGCTGATCGCCGGTTGCAGCACTCCTTTCCGAGACAAACGCACGCCTTCGGGCGAGTTCTGCAGCGACATGCACGTCGTGCCGGCGGGCCAGCTGCCCGATCGCGAGTACCATCGCCTTCAGCCGATCGCGAGCGATCCGACGGCCCGCACGGAGGCGGAGCGCCTCGAGTCGCTCCGCAAGGCCGCGTGCGCTGTCGGCGGCGACGCGGTCATCGAGGCGGTCAACGAGGAGATCCGCACCGAGGACGGCCGCTATGCCAGCGTGGCGAGCGGGACGGCGGTGATCTGGGTCCGCCGCACCGAGGGAGAGGCGAGGCCGTTGACGTTGCACCCGGCGACGCCGCCCGCCGACTCGGCGGCGCCTGCCGAGCCGGAGGCGCCGCCGGCGGACCAGCCTGCTGCTGCTCCGGCTGCGTCCGACGAGCCGTACGAGGACTCGCCCGCTCCTGCGACCTCGGCCAAGCCAGGCAAGCCGGGGGCGAAGCCCGCGTCGCCCACCCCGCTGTCGTCGGCCAAGCCGGCCTCCTCTGCCCCGCCGTCGTCGCTCCCCCCGTCGTCGTCGGCCAAGCCCGCCACGTCATCGGCGCCCGCGAAGCCCGCGCCGAAGAAGTAAGCGCAACAGAAGACGTCAGCGTCGCGCGGTTCCTGCCGCTGTGACGCTGACGTCCGTCTGACCTCTCCCCCCTGAGGCGCTCGGAGCTCGGCGGCCTCGAGTCACGCATGCGCTTCGCGCATGCGTGCTCGATCGCCATCGAGCCCCTATCCATTCATCTCCGCAGGCCCGAGGATCGGCGCCCTCCTAGCGAGTCCCCCCGCCTCCGGGAGCAGGCGGCTGGCTCGAGGAGGACGGCGCCGGCGCCGGCGGCGGCGCCGGCGCGGGGGTACCGGATCGCGGCAGCACGCCCGTGTTGCTCGGGAGGCCGCCCGCGTTGCCGCGGTTCGGCAGGGGGGCCGCGCCGCCGGGCGCCCCGCCCGCAGGCGGAAGCGAGGATCCGCCGCTCGGCAGCACGTTCGACTTGAGGACCCCCTGCCCCGGCAGCGTGCCCTGACTGGGCAGCGTGCCCTGGGTCTTCTGCGGCAGCACCCCGCCGGACGGCAGGAGCTGCTCGCTCCCCTCGGGCGCGCCGGTGAGCGGCTTCGCCCCCGCGGCGCCGTAGCGCAGGATGCGGAAGACGACGCGCCGGTTCTTCGACGTCATGAACTGGCAGTCGGGCGACAGCTGATCGTCGGGCCCCTGGCAGCCGGTGTCGTCGTAGATCGGCTGCGTGTGCCCGTAGCCGACCGCCTGGAGCCGCGAGGATTCGACGCCCTTCGCGATCAGGTACGCCATGACGCTCGCCACGCGGCGCTGGGACAGGGCCATGTTGTACAGATCGGTCGCGCGCACGTCGGTGTGGCCCTCGATCCGCACCTCGCGGATATCGGGGTTGTCGATCAGCACCTGCGCGACCGCTTCGAGCGTCGAGTTCGAGTCCTCGAGGATGATGTCCTTGTCGGTCGCGAAGTGGACCTGCTCGGTGATCACGATCTCGTCGCCCCGGATGAAGGCGAGCGGACAGCCGTCCTTCCCGTGCGGACCGGCGGGCTTGTCGGGGCACTTGTCGTCGCGATCGAAGACGCCGTCGCCGTCGGTGTCCAGGTCCGGACAGCCGAAGTTCTCGGGGCTCCCGGGCACGTCGGGGCAGCGGTCCGCGGCGCCGATGAGGCCGTCGCGATCCGGATCGTCTTTGTCGCGCTGCTGCAGGCGGTTGATCTCCTCCTGCTCCTGCGAGGTCTTCGGCTGCCACGTGATGACGTTGAAGAAGCGGATCGAGGGCGCGCCGAAGCCGCACGCCGCGCCGAAGCTCCCGCCGAAGGTGATCGTGATGCCGTGCTTGGTCTGCCAGCGCAGCCCGAGGAGCGCCTCCGCGGGGATCTGCCCCGGATCGTCGGGGTAGCTCGTGAGCGAGGGGTACCCGTACACCTCGCCGATGACCGACAGGCCCCAGCTCTGGACGACGTACTGCTCGGCCGCCACGCCGAACTGCGCCATGTCGCCGACGCGCACGCCCGCGAACTGGTTGTCGGGCCGCAGCCAGATGCCAGCGTTCGCGGCGAGGAGCAGCCCGAAGTTGAACCGGTAGTCGCCGATGAGCGTCGCGCCGCCGCTCAGCGCGCCGTCGCTGGTGAACGCGTTCTGGTCGCCCGTGGGGAAGTTGAGGTTGCCCGCGATGGCCATCCCGAACCCCTCCTTGACCTGCTCCTTCCGGTTCAGGTACGGGAGCGAGATCTTCGTGGACAGGCGGAGATCGCCGACGGAGGAGCTCTTGACGGATCCCTCCGTGCCGAAGCGGCGGAGGTTGCCGCCCTCCTGGAAGAGGACGAGCGGCATGGCCATCGTGACGTCGAACACGTCGAAGAAGCCGATGCCCGCGAGCAAGGCGAGCTCGAGCCGCCCGGAGATGGCGTCGACGGCCTGCCTCGTGTCGTCGCCCGCGACCAGCAGCACGAGCGGGTCGGCCGCGATGTCGCTGTAGAGGCCGACGGTCGGCGAGAGGTTCCCGATGACCTCGGACTTCTGGACCATCACGAGATCGCGCGGGGCCGCTGCAGGGCGGAAGACCTGGGCATCGAAGCGCCCCTCCTCGGCGAGCGCGGGGCGCCCGGCGAGGAGCGCGGACAGCGCGAGGAGCGGGGCGAGGAGTGGACGCGTTCTCACGAGGCACCTCCGCTGCGCCGGCGGCGCTTTCGCTCGATCAGGGCCAGCGCCGCGAGGGCGACGAGCCCGGCGGCCCTCGGATCGGCGCCCTTCTGGCCGACGGCCGAGACGCTGCAGATCTCGGCGAGCGTGCCGCCGCACGCGACGTTGTCGGGCATCGGGCCGAGCGCGCACTCCTTGGCGTCCGCCTCGTCGGTCCAGCGGCAGTGCTCGTTCCCGAGGCAGTCCAGGTTCGTCTTGCAGGAGATGTCGCAGGTGTTCGTCGCGAGGTCGCACGTGTTGCCGCACGGGCACTGCGTGTCGGCGTAGCACTCGACGCACCTCTCGCCGTCGCAGTACGGCGTGTCCTCGCCGCAGGTCGCCATGCACCCCGGCGGGTCGCACTGATGCGTCTCGCGGTTGCAGGTCGTGCCGGCGCACTGCTCGTCCGACGTGCAGCGCACGCAGACCGCGAGCTCGGAGAACTGGCCGAAGCAGAACGGCGTATCGCCGCCGCAGCTGTCGCAGCGCGGCCCGCAGCGCCGGTCCTTGACGCACTCCTTGCACTCGCCGCTCAGGCAGTACTGCCCCTCGGCGCAATCCATGTCGTTGCGGCACGCGGCGCACGCCGTCCCGATGGGCCCGGGCAGGCAGAACGGCACCGGGGGCGACTGCGGATCGTTCGGGTCCTCGGGGTGCATGCAGTCGACGCAGCCCTCGCCGCAGCAGTTGGGCAGGGCGTTCGTCGGGAGCGGCCTGTCCATGCAGTGGCCCGTGGGCAGGTGACACACCTTGCCGTCAGGGCACTGCTCGTCGGTGAGGCACTCGACGCACATCGGGGTGCCGCCCGGCTCGACGGCGGCGCAGTCCATCTGCGTGCCGTTGATGCCGTTCGGACAGCAGTTGCACGAATTGCCGGCGCACCGGTCGGAGGTGTCACACAGGACGCACGTGTGATCGACGCAGATCTTGTCGCGCGGGCAGTCCGGGTCCTCCTCGCACTCGTACTCTTCCTTGCACTCGTGCGTCTCGGGGTCGCAGACGAAGCCGCCCTGGCAGTCGGCGCTGGTGCGGCACTCGGCGCACTGAGTCCTGCCCTCCAGGTTGATGCAGAACAGCGTGTCGCCCGTGCAGGCCGAGCAGGACTCGCCGCAGAATCGTGCCGTGTCACACGGGGCGCACAGGGCCGCTTCGTTGCAGTAGTAGCTTCCAGGACAGCCGTTGGTCCCGGACTGACCGGCGAACTGGCGATTGCACTGCTGGCACTGGTCGAGATCGGGGAACGACGGCGACCCGCTCATCGTCTGGAAGAACTGCGCGGGTTGGAAGATGGAATAGCCAGCCGCCTTGAGGCTCTCGCTGCCCTCTACCCGCGCGCCCAGCTCGAAGTCGTCGAAGTCGCCGACGAAGTAGGACATCTCGAGCGCCGCGTGCTCGGCGATCTCGACGTAGAGGATCTCGAGCGGGTACAGGCCTGGCTTCACGAAGATGACGGTGTTCGTGAGGCGCCATGTCGGAAGGCCGAGCCGCGCCGGACGGACCATGACGGGCTTCACGCCGTTGGACTTGTCCCAGAAGGTGAGGCTTACCGCATCGTCGGCGTAGAAGCCGATATGAACGGGTCGACCCGCCATCTCCTCGGGGACGAGCAAGAACCCGCGGAGCCTGGAGCCGAACGGCTGGCTGGTGCCGTGGCTGTTCCAGGGGAAGTCGCACCCGCCCTGCTGGCACGTCGTCGACATCAGTCCGGTGAAGTCGCCGTAGCTCAGCGGGCCTCCTTCGTTCGGGTCCTGGTCATCATCAAGGTCGCTGTTGTTGTTGCTGAGATCCAGGACGGTCCGAACGACGTATTCGTGATACTCTGCCTCGGCATCGCCGATCTTGCTGGTGATAAACGCGTTGACCTTGTCGTTATAAGCCAGACGCTCGCCAGGGTTGTCCCTGGGGAGGGGCACATAGAAATCGAAATCCACGTTGTCGGACAGGGCCGATGCGGCGCAGAGGCCGGTCCCCTCGACCTCCGGCAGCGTGTCGATGGTGGGCTCATAGAGGGTGACCGGGCCGAATGGCTGCGATTGTGCGCGCGCCGGCGCCGGCAACAGCCCGAGAAGGGCCGTGGCGACTAGAGCAGCTCGTCGAATGCGCATGGCTCGCTCGCGGGTCCTTTGCATCGCTCGCGGGTCCTCAGCACCCGAGCTCCGGAAGTACGAGCTCCAGGCTAGCCGCTCCGCGCCGCGATCTGCAAGAGGAAGGCTGCGAAAGCCCGCTCCGCATGTAGGCGACGGTCCTCTACCGCTGCCGCCCCATGGTCCGATGCTGTCATGCGCGCGGGACGGCTGGCAAACCGCACGGGCGATCGGCCGCACACGCCTGGAGCGGATGGCCTGGTGACGGGAACGGCACGAGGTCGACACCTGCGCGCGACCTTCGGCTCCCCAGAGCCGATGACGCGCTCGAGGCCCTCGCGCGATCTTGCCGCACTGCGGCAGAGTCGCGCAGGAAGATCGCTGACCGGGGCCCCCGCAGATCAGGGGCACGGCCCGCTCGCGATCCTGGACGAAGCAGCATAAAAGCCTCGCTCCATGACCACGACCTCGGGCCTCGGTATCGTCACAGGCGCCTCGTCCGGCATCGGCGCGGAGATCGCCCGGCAGCTCTCGGCGCGCGGGCAGCCGGTGCTCGCCATCGGCAGGCGGGCGCACCGTCTGGAGGAGCTCTCCGCAAGGGCGAGCGCCGCTGGGCACGCGCCCATCCACCCTCTGGAGCTCGATATCACCAGCGAAGGCGCTGCCCTCCGCGTGCGGGATCGGGCGCGCGAGCTGGGCGGCGCGGCCTGGCTCGTCAACAACGCGGGAACGACGCGGTTCGGGCCCTTTCTTGACGGCGATCCCGCGGCGCTGGCGATGCTGGTGCGGCTCAACTGCGAGAGCGTCGTGGCGCTCTGCGCGGCGGTCGTCCCCGACCTGGTGGCCCGCGGCGGAGGGCGCGTGCTCAACGTCGCGTCGCTCGCCGCGTTCCAGCCGACCCCGGGACATGCGGTGTATGGAGCGACCAAGGCGTTCGTGCTCTCGCTGTCCGAGAGCCTGGCCGTCGAGCTCGACGGGACCGGCGTCACGGTGACCGCCCTGTGCCCGGGGCCGGTGACCACCGAGATCTTCGACGCGGGCGCGCCCGGCGTGCCGCGCAGGAAGATGCCGTTCGAGCTCACCGCCGAGGACTGCGCGGCCTACGGCATCGCGGCGGCGGATCGGGGCGACGTGGTCGCCGTCCCGACCGCGCTGAGCAAGGCGACGGCCCAGCTCTCCCGCTTCCTCCCTCGCGCGGCGATTCGCCGGCTCTCATCGCGGATCGGGCTCTCGGTCCTCGGCTACGGCGCCCCGACGCGAGGCGTCCGAGGCTAGCGAGAGCGCGCGCGCCGCGCCCCGTGGCGCTCGATCCGGGGACGGGGGCGCCGGCGGCTCTGTCGGTGTGATAGCCTCTGTTCCGGCGCCCGGGGGACCGCTTCCGCTGGAGCGCTCGAGCGAGAAGAACGTCTCATGCAAGCACAAGCATATGTCCTTGGTTCCGTCGTCGGCCTGACCGTGTGCGCCAGCGGGTGCGCGGCGCTGCTCGGCCTCGATACGTTCGTCGATCAATCGACGGACGGCGCGGGCGCTGGAGGTGCGGGAGGCGCCGGCAGTGCTGGGGGCGCTGGGGACGACGGTGAGCCCACGGCCTGCACGCCGGACACGTCGGAAGCGTGCTACGTGGGGCCACCGATCACCCAGAACAAAGGGGTGTGCCGGGGAGGGATGCGCACATGTGACACCGACGGGACCTGGGGCATATGCGAGGGAGAGGTCGTGCCCGGGGTGGAGCGCTGCGATGCGGCAGACGACGAGAACTGTGACGGCCTGGAGTGCGTCGTCTGGACGACCGCGTACAAGCAAACGGGCGACATCTACTTGATGGACATCGCAGGTGATGCCGAAGGGAACGTGTTCGCCAGCGGCGCGTTCATGAACACCATCACGATCGGGGACGATACACTCTCTTCCTCCAGCACCACCGATGTGCTGCTCCTCAAGCTGAACCCGGCGGGAGAGCCCCTGTGGGCCAAGAATTTCGGCGACTACTTGACGGACGAGCCGAACGTGCTCGTCGTCGACTCCAAGGGCAACCCGATCCTGGTTGGCACCAGCAGCGGCGGCATCGATTTCGGCGATGGCCAGCTTCCGGCGGGAACCTTTATCGCGAAGCTCGATGCATCGGGCAAACCAGTCTGGAGCATGGGCCTTCCAGGCGGTGGAATCGGCGCCGTCGCGATCGACGCAAACGATCGCATCATCGTCGCGGGAAAGTTCAGTCGATCGATAGACCTGGGCAGCGGGCCGATCCAGCCCGGCGACGACTCGGACGTCTTCGTGGCCAAGCTCGACGGTGCCACAGGGCTCGTGACCGCGCCGGGCTGCTGGGTGCGCACGTTCGTTGGCGATAACGCGACCATGCGCATCATCGACATCGCGGTCGACCGCTCGAACAACATCTTCATCGCCGGCTCGACCCTCGAAACCGCTGAGCTCGATCGGTTCACGATTGACAAAGGCAGCTTCGTCATGAAGACGACGCCGTCCGGAGCACCGGACTGGCTCAGGAAGATGTACGCGCTCGAGCCGCTCCCGGCAAGCGTCGATGTCATGGGCATCACCGTGGATCCCTTGGGAAGGCCCGTGTTGGCTGGGTATCACACCGGCGATGTGAAGATAGGTTCATCGACGATAACGTCGATCGACCAAGACGTCTTCGTGGTGCAGTTCGAGGCCAACGGTGCGGCGGGATGGGTACGTACCTTCGGCGGTGCAAAGGACCAGTGGGCCCGCGACATCGCGATGGATCCCTTCGGCAACGCCGTCATCGTCGGGAACGCCACGGGCCAGATCGACTTCGGCAACGGCCCGCTCGCGCTGGAGGATAGCTCCGGCTTCGTCGCCAAGATCGGCCCCGACGCGGAGCTCGTATGGAAACGCCTCTTGGGCAAGGACACCGTCGGTTACGCCGTCGCCGTCACGCCGGACGGCGAGACGCTCGTTGCGGGCTGGACGAGAGCAAACGCCGCGGATTGGGGCGCGGGTCCCATCCCCGGCCTTGGAGACAACGACCGCCAACACCTCATCGTCGGCAAGCTCGGTCGATAGGGCCGCCGTCGCCCCGGCTGCCTGGCCTCAGCGTAGCGCCGGCGGCCCCGAGCCTCCAGCGTAGCGAAACGCCCCACTGTGACGCGGGCGCTGTCGTCCCCCGACGCCGAGCGAGCGAGGTCCTCGCCCTCCAGCCCGAGAATCCGCCCCTTCGCGGTGGCACCCACGTTGCTTTGCTCCTCGAACACCCCGACACGGGGCCGGAGGTCATTCGATGAGCAAGATTCTGCGTGGGATCGCGGCGGGTTACGGCGCGAAGAAGCTCGGCGGCGGGTGCTTCAGCACCCTCCTCATCTTCGTCCTGCTCTGGTGGGCGCTCGGCCACTTCGGCATCTTCCGCTGAGCGCCGCCCGCGCGCCGCTCAGCGCGACCGGCCCTTCTTCCGCTGCGCCTTGCGGGCGAAGAACGCCCTCCGCGCGTCCGAGGACGTCGCGCTCTGCCGCTTCTTCACCTTCGGCGGGAGCTTCGCGAGCGGCACATCGCCCACGACGTCGCTCGCGCCGCGCGGCCCGCCGAGGAGGCCGCGCGACGTGAGCGACGCGCGCTGGTACGTGATGAGCTCGCCCGCCTTCTCGAACGAGTCCTCGCGCACGCAGACGAGGCCCGCCCGCACGAGCCCGCCGAGGAGGTGCTCGAAGTCGCGCCGCTCCAGCGATCCGTCGGCGAACGCCTCGCGGTAGAGCCGGCCGGTCGGCTGCTCGCTCTCGCGGAGCGCCGCCAGGATCTTCGCGATCGCCTGCGCCTCGTCGCGGCTCGGCGCCCGGAACTCCCGCGCGGCGCAGGCGGCCGGGGCGCAGACGTCGCACAGGCCGCAGGGCTCGCCCGTGTCCTCCTGGTCGCCGAAATGGCGGACCAGGTGGAGCATGCGGCAGCCGTGGCCCTCGGTGAACCGCGCCATCTGCACGAGCTCGGCGAGCTTGTGGCGCCGCTGCGCCTCGTAGGGCCCGCGCCACCCCGGCTCGCCCAGGGCGATACCCCCGTCCGGATCCACGCGCGCGCCGCCGTGGATCCAGAGCTTCTCGAGGGCCTTGTCCGCCACCTCGGGATCGATGCCGAGATCGCCCAGGATCGCCTCCTTCGGGCGGGGCTCTTCCGACAGGACCTCTTCGATGCGCTGGAGCATCGCCGGATCAGGGTAGTCGCGCTCGTGGAAGAACTCGTGCATTCGCCGGTCGACATACGAGTGCATCAGCACGGCCCGCGAGGGGAGCCCGTCGCGGCCGGCCCGGCCGATCTCCTGGTAATACCCCTCGACGCTCCCGGGCAGCCCGGCGTGGACGACCGTGCGGACATCGGGCTTGTCGATGCCCATGCCGAAGGCGATCGTGGCGACGATGATCTCGGTGCTCCCGTCCAGAAAGGCCGCCTGGATCCGGTCGCGCACCGGGGCGGCGAGGCCCGCGTGGTACGCCTCGGCCGGGAGATCCTCCGAGAGGCCGGCGGCGAGCGCCTCGGCGTCCTTCCGCGTCCCGGCGTAGACGATGGCCGGCGTCCGGCCCTCCTGCCCGAGCAGCGCGCGCACCCGGGCGAGGCGCTCTCCCGGGCTGACCTCGAGGATCTCGATACCCAGGTTGCTCCGCCGGAAGCCGTGAATGAACCGCGCCGCGGACGCGAGGCCGAGCTGCTCGACGATGTCGTCCTGCACGACCGGCGTGGCGGTGGCGGTCAGCGCGATGACCGGCGCCGGCCGGAGCGCCGGGAGGCGCTGACCGAGCATCCGGTAATCAGGGCGGAAGTCGTGGCCCCATTTCGAGATGCAATGGGCCTCGTCGACGGCGACGAGCACGGGCTTCCGGCGGGCGAGCAGCTCGGGGAACCCGGGCACACGGAGCCGCTCGGGGGCGATGAAGAGGAAGTCGAGCGCGCCTTCGAGGTAATCGATGCAGGCCTTCCGCGACTCGGCCCGGCTCCGGCCGGAGTGGATCCGCTCGGCGGCGAAGCCGCACGCCCGGAGCTTCGAGGCCTGATCCTCCATGAGCGCGATGAGCGGGCTCACGACGAGCGTGGTGCCGCCTCGGGCGATGCCGGGGAGCTGGTAACAGAGCGATTTGCCGGCGCCGGTGGGCATGACGAGCAGCACGTCGCTCCCCGCGGCCGCCGTCCGGCAGACGGCCTCCTGGTAGGGGCGGAACGCGCTGAAGCCGAAGCATTGGTGGAGCAGCTCGACGAGATCCTCCGGCCGGCGCGCTGGAGACGAGGCGACCGCCGGCGAGGACGCCGTGCCCGCCCCACGCGCCGGGAAGGACCCGATGGCCGCCGCACGCGCGGGCGGCGGCGCTACCGCCGCGGGTCGCGCCGGCGGCGACGTCGCTGCCGCAGGCCGCGCGAGCGACGGCGCTATGGCCGCGGATCGCGCCGGTGGTGACGTCGCTGCTACAGGCCGCGCAGTCGACGGGGCTACCGCCACGCGTCGCGCCGTCGCCGCCGCCGGTCGCGCTGGCGACGGCGCCGCCGCACGCGACCGCGCCTGCGCCCGAGCCGGCGGCGATGCTGCCGCGGCCGCCGCGACCGCCTGCAGCGTGCCAGCCGATGCGTCGCCCGGCACGGCCCCTGCGCTGCTGCCCGGAGCGCGGCGAGGCGTCGCCTCGCGGCCTCGACCGGTCCCCGGCGCCGCGGCCGCGGCGCGGTCCCCCTTCGCACGCGACCGCGCCTCGCCGCGCTCCTGAAACGGCGACGCCCCGGCCTCCGGGGAGAGCGCACCGCCCCCGGCCGCGCGCCGCCCCGCGCTCACCTCCGCCACCACCTGGCGCACGTACGACTCGATACCCGCCATGAACGACGGCAGATCGCCCCCGCCCCGGGCCATGCGGGCGAGCTTCGCCTCCCAGGCGCCCGTCATCGCGGGGCTCTTCACGTCCGCGTGGACGACCTCGATCAGCCCGACGCCCTTGTCGGTCGCGTGCAGCAGCTTGCCCTTGCGCACGATGTACTCGCGCCGGAGGAGCGTCTCGATGATCGCGGCCCGCGTGGCCGGCGTGCCCAGGCCCGAGTCCTTCATCGCCGCGGAGAGCTCCTTCTCTTCCAGGCTGCTGCCCGCGGTCTCCATGGCGGTGAGCAGCGTGGCCTCGGTGAAGCGCGGCGGCGGACGCGTCTTCTTGGCCTGCGCCTCCGCGTCGAGCACGAGCTGCACCTGCCCCCTCGCGAGGCCCGGCGGGAGCCGCTGATCCGCGGTCTCGCGCTCGCCCTCGCCGCCCTCCCCGTCGCGCGCATCCGGCGCATCGGGCCCATCACCGTCCGATTCGCCCTTCCTGCGCGGCCGCGCAGGCGGCTTGCCGAAGCCGATGTCGAGCACCTTCCACCCGACCTTCTCCACGACGCTGCCCGCGCTGTGGTAGCGGTCCACGATCGGCTCGCCGCCGCGCGCGCCCGCGCCGCCGCGCGTGGTGATCGCGGTGATGACGGTGGTGATCGAGGTGACGTGATCCTCGTGCCACGCCGAGAGGAGGCGCCGGCAGATGAGGTCGAAGATCTTCTGCTCGTCGGTCGAGAGCTCCGCGCGCGAGGACCGAGCCCCCGTGGGGATGATGGCGTGGTGATCCCCGACCTTGCCGTCGTCGACGAAGCGCTTGCCGAGCGGCCGGGCCCCCGTCCCCGGGGCGAGCATCCCCCGATACGAGCCCTCGATCGCCTGCACCGCGGCGCCGAGCGTGGCCGCGACCTCCGTCGAGAGGTGCCGGCTGTCGGTGCGCGGATAGCTGATGAGCTTCCTGCGCTCGTACAGCGCCTGGGCCACCTCCAGCGTCTTCTGCGCAGAGAAGCCGTAAAGGCGGTTGGCGTGCCGCTGGAGCTCGGTCAGGTCGTAGAGCAGCGGCGGCGGGAGGCGGCGAGACTCCGACCGGACCGCCTCGATGCGCGCCTCGCCGCGCCGGGCCCGCTCGATGATGCGCCGCGCCTCCTCGCCGTCCGGGGGCAGGCGCCTCCGCGACGGCGCGGTCTCGGGCCGCTCGCCGGCGTTCGGCCGCTCGCCGGCGTTCGGCCGCTCGCCGGCGTTCGGCCGCTCGCCGGCATTCGGCCGCTCGCCGGCATTCGGCCGCTCGCCGGCGCCGGGCGGCTCGCCGGGGACCGGTTTGTCGTTGAAATACGTGCCCTTGTACGACTCGTCGGCCGCGCCCGAGGCGTCCTCCCGGAGCGGGCAGAAGGTCGCGACGACCTCGAGGTACGGCTCGGGGACGAACCGCCGGATCGCGAGCTCGCGCTCGACGACCATGGACAGCGTTGGCGTCTGCACGCGACCGACCGAGAGATCCTGGTCGAAGACCAGGCTGTAGGCGCGCGAGAGGTTCATGCCGACGAGCCAGTCCGCCCGGCTGCGCCCGCGCGCCGCGTCGGCGAGGCCGTCGTAGCCGCGCGCGTCCCGCAGCCGACGGAGCCCGTCGCGGATGGCGTCGGGCGTGAGGGACGAGATCCAGAGCCGCTCGACCGGCTTCTTGCACCCGGCCGCCTCGTAGATGTACCGGAAGATGAGCTCGCCCTCGCGGCCGGCGTCCGTGGCGCAGACGACGCGCTCGACGTCGCGCCGGCCCAGGACTTTGCGGACGATCTCGAACTGGGCCCGCGTCCCGGGGAGGACGACGAGCGGAAACTGCCCGGGCAGCATCGGGAGGAGGTCGAGGCGCCAGCGCTTCCAGGCGGGGTCGATCTGGTGCGGCTCGGCGATGGCGACGAGGTGCCCGATCGCCCACGTGACGACGTAGCCGCCGCCCTCGAGGAAGCCCTCGGCGCGCTTCGAGGCCCCGAGCACCGCGGCGATGTCACGGGCGACGGCGGGCTTCTCTGCGACCACGGCGATCATGCGGCGACCATGCGAAACGAGCGAAACGCGCGAAACGAGCGAAACGCGCGAGAACCGAGGGCGGCGGGCGTCGTCCGCACCTCACGCAGGCGTTGATAGCGCGAGCCGCGGGCGGGCGGTATGGGGAAGCGGGCGGCCAGCGAGGCCCGCGCCCGACCGGCGCCTTGACACGCTGGCGCCGAGCGGGTTCACGTAGCGCCTGGACGGGAGTCATCACTTTCGTCAAGTACGTCAACCCGTGGTTGACATCTCGGCGCGACGACGCGCCGCCATGAGGACGCCCACGCCACGAGCGCTGCGCGGGCTCCCGGGCACACCGTGAACCATCGGTAGGCGGTTCCAGGCAAGTGGCATTGTCGTTGCCTGTCTCGCGGCAGCGGAGCAGCGCCGGCCCGGTTCGGTGGCCACCATCTCCGGGCCGCGGGTCGCCCATCATGATTTCAGAACGAGAGGTAGCGACATGAGATTAGGAATGAAGTCGGCTTTCACTTTGCTGCTCGTGATCGGCGCCGCCGGAGCCATCCAGCTCGGCTGTTCAGACGACGCGGGGACCCCGGACGGCGGCCAGGGAGGCAGCAGCTCGAGCAGCAGCACCGCCGCGACCGGCGGGAGCACCAGCGGCACGGGAGGCGCCGGCGGCGGCAGCACCGCCGCGAGCACCACGAGCGGCGCGACCACGAGCAGCTCCAGCACCACGGCCGCGAGCACCACGGCCGCGAGCACCACGAGCAGCTCCAGCACCACGGCCGCGAGCACCACGAGCAGCGGCACGGGGGGAGAGGAGCCGCTCGGCGACGAGCTCCCGATGGAGATCCCGACGCCCACGAACGGCAACGGCGAGATCAGGACCCAGACGACGGTGCTCAAGAACGCCGCCCACGGCGGGCAGGACGTCTACGACTTCAACAACCAGAAGATCGGCGTGAACAACACGGCGGACTGCGACGACGGCGAGGGCCAGAAGACCGTGTTCGAGGTCGAGGACGGCGTCACCGTGAAGAACCTCATCATCGCCGGCGGCCTCCCCGGCGGCAACGGCATCGTCTGCAAGGGCGACTGCACGCTCGATCACGTCTACTGGGAGGACGTCTGCGAGGACGCGGCGACCAACAGCGCCGACGGGGCGACGATGCACATCAACAGCTCCATCGCCCTGCACTCGGCCGACAAGATCTTCCAGCACAACGCCAAGGGCGGCTCCACGACCATCGTCACGAACTCGTACATCGCCGACTTCGGGAAGCTCTGGCGCTCGTGCGGCGACTGCACCGCGAACGGCGGCCCGCGGCACCTGATCATCGACAACGTCAGGGTGGACCGGGTGAAGACGACGGTCGCCGGCGCGAACCAGAACTACGGGGACACGGTCACGATCACGAACCTCTACGTCAAGGGGGGCTACGACGCGGGCGACGACAAGCCGAAGATCTGCCAGGAGTACAGGGCCGTCACCGATCACATGGGCGAGTCCGAGAAGCTCCACGGGGGCGCGAGCCAGTGGGACACCGCCACGTGCCGCGTGAGCAAGAGCGACGTGAAGAGCTGGTGAGCGCGCGAGGGGCAACGCGCGCCGGCGCCGCTATGCGCCCGCGTCGAGCTTCCGGCGCAGGTTGTCGCGCGCGCGCGCCTCGAGGCGCGCGTGGAAGTACGGCGAGAGGAAGATCCGCTCCGCCGCGAGCAGCTTCTCGAAGAAGCGCCGCCGGCCTGCAGCGTAGAGCTCGGGCGGCACGGCGCTGTACTCCGCGGCGATCGCCCGGTCGTACGCGTCGAACGCCGCCGCGTCGCTGCCCAAGATCGCCATGTCGCAATCGAGGAAGAGGGCCTCCTCCTCGCCGACGTCCGCCGGATCGAGGGCCCCGTGGCGCGCCGTGAGCAGGATGAGCCGCTCGATGAGGCCCTCGTCGAGCCCCTCGCCGGGCAGCCAGCGCACCACCGCCTCGCGCGCGAGCTCCGCGCTGCGCGCCTCGTTGTCGTGGCGGCCGGGCACGTACACGGCGTCGTGGAAGAGCGCGGCCAGGAACACCTCCCGCGGCCTCCGCCAGCCGACGTCGCGGGCGACCTCGCCCACCCGGCGGAGCACCTCGCCCACGTGCGCCAGGTCGTGGTACGCGCGCCCGGGCTCGCCGTAGGCCGCGCGCACCGCGCCCCACAGCGGCTCGGGCAGGACCAGGCCATCCGGGGCCTCCGGCGGCGCGTCGCCCACGTTCCGCTCGGCGCGCGCCTCGCCCGCCGCGATCCAGCCGTCCGGCCTCACGCGAGCACCAGATCCTCGGGGCGGAACAGCTCCCCGTCGTACGTGGCGACGCTGCCCTTCTCCGTGGCCTTCGCGTGGTTCTTGGCGAGGTTGGCGCGCCCCTGGATCTCGCGATCGGTCAGGAAGCAGTCGACGTCGGCGACGCACAGCCCGGCCGAGAACGTCGGCGACCGCTCGACGCGGCGGTAGCGGCGGCGGGCGAGCCGCTCCTGGAGCGCGCGCAGGAAGTCCACCGCCCACGCGCGCGTCGCGTTCGGCAGCGTGATCATGTACTCGTCGCCGCCGAACCGGTACGCGTGCCCGTGCGCGAAGACGTGCGCCTCGATGCTCTCCATGAGCGGCGGGAGCACGTGGAGATCGACCGCGGTCTCGGTGTGCTGGACGTTGAACGCCTTGAAGTCGTCGATGTCGATGAACGCCACGGCGATCGAGGCGCCGCGCAGCGCGCAGCGCGCCCGGTAGTGCGCCAGATCGGGCAGGAAGAGCCCGGGCGCCTCGAGGATGTGGAACTTCTCGTCGTACTCGCGCGGGCGCAGCGGCGGCGCCTCCGGCATCACGGCCTCGGCGTGCCGGATCGACATGTAGTCGGTCAGCTGCGGCACCTTGAGCGCGCGCGTGGCTGCGAACCAGGGCGCGGCCATCAGCTGCTCCAGCCCGTGGACCTCGCGCCGGAGGTGCCGGATCGTCTCGGCGTTCACGGCCTTCTGCAGCGGCTCCTCGATCGCCGTCGCGCTGTCGCGCCGGAGATCGATCAGGATGCGCTTGAGCAGCGGGCCCTGCGTGTCGTGGATCTGCGCGTGCGGCGGGCGCAGCTCGAGCTGCCGCCCGAGGAGGCTCAGCTGCCCGATCAGCTCCGTCACCTCCGGCGGCTCGTAGCCGCGGAACTCCTGCCGGATCACGTCCGCCACGTCGCGGCGGAACGCATCCGTGAAGCGGGTGACGCACTGGGACAGGATCTTGGCCTCGGACTGCGTGAACTCGAGCACCTCACGAGGATACCCTGGCGGCGGTGCGCCCAGCGCCCCGGACGCACCGTGCGCTGGAAATCCGCCGGAAATTCGGAGATGCTGCCCCGTCCCCCTCCCGCGCGATCCATGCACGACCCCACCCGGACGATCACGACCCTCCGAAGCGACGCGGTCGAGCTCCCGGACCTGCGCATCCTCGTCACCCCGCAGAAGAGCCCGCCGATCGAGGCCGCGCTCGGCGTCGCGCCGCTCGTGCTCGGGACGAGCGGCGAGTGCGACGTCATCATCCCCGACTCCCGCGTCTCGCGCCGCCACTGCCAGCTCCGGTTCTCGCCGCGCGGGGTCGTCCTCACCGATCTCGGCAGCAAGAACGGCACGTTCATCAACGACGTCCTGATCGTCGAGGGCTTCCTCACCCCGGGCGCCATCGCGTCCCTGGGCGGCGTGCCCCTCACCGTGCGCGTCGGCGGCGCCCCGGTCGTCGTCCCGCTCTCCACCTCGGCCAGCTTCGGCGAGGCCCTCGGCGGCAGCGTCCCCATGCGCGCGCTCTTCGCCCGCCTCGAGCGCGCCGCGGCCACCTCGGAGACGATCCTCCTGCTCGGCGAGTCCGGCACCGGCAAGGAGGTCCTCGCCCGCGCCATCCACGCGGCGAGCCCGCGCAGCGGCGGCCCCTTCGTCGTGTTCGACTGCAGCGCCGTCGCCCCGAACCTCATCGAGGCCGAGCTCTTCGGCTACACGAAGGGCGCGTTCACGGGCGCCCAGAGCGCGCGCGCCGGCCTGCTCGAGGAGGCGAGCGGCGGCACGCTCTTCCTCGACGAGATCGGCGAGCTCCCGCTCGATCTCCAGCCGAAGCTCCTGCGCGCGCTCGAGGCCCGCCAGGTGCGCCGCATCGGCGCCGCCGCGTACACGTCGTTCGACGCCCGCGTCGTCGCCGCCACGCACCGCGATCTCCAGGGCCGCGTCGCGTCGGGCGCGTTCCGCGAGGATCTCTACTACCGGCTCGCCGTCGTCGAGACCGTCGTGCCCCCGCTGCGCGAGCGCAAGGAGGACATCCCGCTGCTCGTCGAGCGCTTCCTCGCGGCGCAGGTGCCGGCGCGCTCGCTCGCCGACCTGCCGCCGAACGCGCTGGAGCTGCTCCGCGGGCACCACTGGCCGGGCAACGTGCGCGAGCTCCGCAACACCGTCGCGCGGCTCATGCTGTTCCCGCACCTCGCCGAGGAGGCGATCGTCAAGGTGGCGCCGCGGCCCGCCGACATGGGCGTCGGCCAGTTCGTCGCGCTGCCGCTCCGCGAGGCGCGCGACATGGTCGTCGAGCAGTTCGAGCGGACGTACATCGCGATGAAGCTCCGGGAGAGCGGCGGCAACGTGGCGCGGGCCGCCGCGTCGATGGGCGTCTCCCGGCAGCTCGTCCACCGGCTGATGGAGCGCTACGGCATCCGCAGCAAGGGCTGACGGGGGGCGCGGCGCTCAGGGTGCGCGGCGCGGCGCTCGCGGCACCGGGAGCCGAGAGCGACAAACGCGTTGAAACCCCAGAAAAGAGCAGGAATTTGAACCGTCAAGGACGCCAAGGATGCCAAGATTGTGAATTGTTCTTGGCGTACTTGGCGCCTTGGCGGCTCATTTCTCGCTCGAACAACGTGATTGGTGTCCTAGTACTACAGCCGTACTTGGTCCGAGGTGCGGCTGTAGACATCAAAATCGTCGAGAAATCCGTGCCCGTCCGCCCGTCTACAGCCGCAAATGGACCGCAAGTACGGCTGTAGTACTAGAGCGGAGTCTACGGCTTGGTTGATGTTCTTGGGCTCGCCGCCAGGATGAGCCCCCTCGTGTCGAGGAGCAAGCCGTCGCTCGTCGGGAAAGGCTTGCGCTTCCGCTCCCGCCAGGCGCGGAGCGCTGCGGCGCGCTGGTGCTGCGCCCAGGTCACGGGAACGGACTCCATGTGGAAGGCGCTGGATCTCCTTGAGCAGGTCGGCCCAAATGTCTCTCACGTCCTCCTCGGGGAAGACGGAACGCGCGACGAACAGAGAGGGGCGCGAGTCGAAGTAGCAGTGCCGGACGAGGTTCTCCAGAAGGCTCCGGGCGTGGACATGGGCGGTGCGCTCCACCCCGAGCGCGCCTGCATGCGAGATGGCGAGGATGTCGGCTCGTGCAGCGTTCAAGAACGCCGGGACCGTCGCAAAGCCGCTTCAGTGCCACGCGAGCCAGTTCAGGTAGGCGAGGGTCTGCTGGGAGGCGGCGAGTTCCGATCCGGAGCCTCCGAGCCGGCGCTCGACCTGCCGGCCGACCTCCGCGAGCAGCTTCTCGCGCGGTGACACGCGGCGCTGTCGCCTACTCGCCATGGGCCTTCTTTCTGTTGATACGACGTGTCTCCGCGATCGCTCGGTCGGCAGGGCTGCGCAGCCCTTCGGCCAGCAAGTGCGTCGTGATGCCCCCGCTCTTCGCGGGCGCGAGGCGCTCCGCGTCCTTGAAGAGCCTCTCTGCGAGGTGCCGGCGCGATTCCTGGGCCTTGTAGGGCAGTGGAACCGGCGCCCACGTGGTCCGGAGCTGCGCGATGGAGTGCAACGTCGGCAGCACGATCACGTTCTCTTCAATTGCTGCGATCGCGAGGCTGCGGAGAATCGATTCAATCCTTTTTTTCATGCTCTGCCCCCGCAGCCTCTGACGTGTTCCTTAGCAGCTCCGCGATTGTGAACGCTCGCGCGGAAGGCGCGAGGCGTAGGTTATCTATGTTGCGGAGCGCTTGCTCGATGACGTCGTTGATCGGGGAATCCGGCCGCACATTCGCAGATTTGCCGAGGAGTCCACGGAGCTTCTTTTCGACATCGGTATTGTCGTGGGCCAACTTGAGTAGCTCGTCTTTGACAATTTCGAGCAACCGCTCGATCGAGACCGGCCCGTGGTCCTCGTCCGTGGGGCTCTGCTGCCGCTTGAAGTCGCGGAGCAGCTGGAGGACCTGCGCCAGCTCCTTCTGCCCGCCGAGGATCGCCTCGGCGGCCTGGAAGTCGTCTGCGGAGTGCTCCTCGACCAGGCTCAGCAGCGCTCGCGCTGCCCGTATCCCCTCAGTGCCTGCACGCTCAGGGCTCGTCACGGCTGTGCCTCCGCCGTCTCCGGACGAGAGCCGCGCCACACGTCATCGCCCCGCAATGGCTCCGCGGGCTCTCGCCGTCTTCTCCGAGCGCGCTCGCGTACGATAAGCCGCTGTGCGCTGCGCTCGATGGCTTCACCTTGCACGCAGCGACGCGCGCCGGTGCGCACCATGCCGATGCGCCCCGTAGCGCGCTCGGCGCCGCCCCGGACCACGCTCTTTCGGCCCAGGACCGAGCCATCACGACGCTCGCGGCCCCACCCTTTCGGTTTGCTGCGCTACACTTCTTCGCGCTGCGATCCAGCTTCTTTTACCTACGCGCTGAGCCCCGCGCCTGCCACGACGCCCCCCTCCCCTGGCGGGTGCCGTGCGACGGCCTGCGGAGCACGAGTCTCGCTCACACGCTCGCTTGACTTTTTGGAGAGTCGGCGCAGCATAGGACCGCCATATGCGCTCCTGCATGCACTCCGCCCCTTGCGACGCGCCGGCTCTTGCCGCTCGCGTCGGCGCGCGACGCGCCAGGTGGACGTGCGGCTGCTCGAGTGATGCGAGCAGCGAACGAGACGGGGCAGTGGGCAAAGCGTAGCGTGAGACACCTTTAGCGATTCGCAGGCCCGCCCCGGACTTCGGAGCGGGCCTTTTTCGTTCCTGAAGTCCCCACGGGCCGCGCGACTGGAGGACCATCATGACGAACGAGCCATCTCCTTCTTCGGGCACCGACACACCATCCTTCTCTCCCTCGGACTCGGACGCGCGGGAGGCGCCGAAGCGCGCGCCCGAGCTCGCGTTCGGGACTTACCGCGTGAGCGGCGAGGCGGCCGCTCGGGCGGTCACGCGAGCGCTCGAGGCCGGGGTTCGCAGCATCGACACGGCGCACCTCTACAAGAACGAGGGCGCGGTGTTCGGTGCCGTGTGCGCCTTCGAGGCCGCGCATCCCGAGGCGGGCCCGATCCGCGTGTGCACCAAGATCTTCAAGAACCTGATCTTCGATCAGACCATCCGCGCCGTCGAGAGCTCGGCGGAGCGGCTCGGGCGCGCGCTCGACGTGGTGCTCCTCCATCGCCCGCTCCCCGGCGCGATGTGGCGCGCCCTGAGCGCCTGCGCCGACCGCGGCCTGGTGAAGGAGATTGGCGTCTCCAACTACTCGGCGACGCGGCTTTCAGCGCTCCTGGCGTTTTGCGATGGGCTCGGGGGTGGCCCGCCGTGCCGTCGCCCCGCGCTCAATCAGATCGAGCTCCATCCCTTCGTCGGCCCCGTCCAGCCGCTGCTCGGGCTCTGCCGCTCGGAAGGCATTCGCGTGCAAGGTCACACGGTGTTCGCGCGCGGCCAGTACTTCGATTTCGCGCCGCTCGTGCGCCTCGCAGCCGCGCTCGGGGTCTCGCCCGCCGTGGTGCTCTTGCGTTGGGCGCAGCAGCTCGGCGCCGATGTCGTGTTTCATACTTCGCGCGAGGACCATCTCGGTGAGGTCGTGCGCGCGACGGCGGCGGCGGCGCCCGTGCTCAGCGCGCGGGACATGGCCGAGATCAGCGGCTATTACGCGCTCGAGACGCGGCGCTTCTATCCCGAGCCCCTCTCCCCGGCGCTCGACGACGACGAGCTCGGAGGCGTCGTCGATACGACGCGCTACGTGGCGCTCGTCGCCGAGCGCCTGGACGCGGACCGCCGCGCCCTGGACCTCGGGCTTCCCGTGTCGGACACCGCGCTGAACCTGCCCGCCAACACGAATCGCCAATTGCTGACGGACCCGATCGCCAATCAGATCGCGTTGCAGCTCTTCCCGGTCGAGCACGGAAAGACGGCCGAGGGGAGCTATTCGCGCTTCCGCGAGCTCATCCGTAAGCTTCGCTCGACGGCCCACGCGAAAAAGGACACCGAGCCGCAGCCGAAGGCGCTGAGCTGCACCCTGCACTTGGCCCACCGTACGATCGGCCCCCAACGCTTCGTGAAGGGAGAGCCGGTGTCGATGGCGATCGCTTATCCGGAGGCCATGCCGGTCGAAGTGGCTCCCGCGGAGGAGCTCGCGCCGTTCTTCGAGTTCCTCGGAGACCCGGAGCGGCTGGCCCCGGAGGCGTGCGACTCCACGGAAGCACCGCTGGTGTTCACGCGCGGCGCCTATTTCCCGGATGAGCGCATGGACCTCTGCAAACAGGTCGTGGGCCCGGACCACATCGCGAAGCTGTGCGAGGCGGTCGAGCGGCCGTTCCTCGCCGAGCGTGCGCCACGCTGGGGACGCGTGCGCCACTTCCTGCTCGGGAACAACATCGCCTGCGAAGGCGACTCCGTCGCCGGCGCGCAGGCGTTGGCGCGGCTCATGGCGAACCCGCGCGCCGAGATCGAGACGTGGTATCTCGCTGGCAATGGCATTGGGCCGGAGGCCATGGGCATCCTCGCGGGCGCTCTCGAGGGGAACGTGCACGCCCGCGCGCTGTGGCTGAAGCGAAACCCCTTGGGCACCGAAGGAGGGGCGCACCTCGGTCGCCTCCTCGCCAAGAACCGGACGCTTCACCTGCTCGACGTGCACAACACCGGGCTCTTCGACGAGGGCATCGAGGCGCTTTCGCGCGCCTTCGAGTCCGCGGACGGCGTGCTCCATTTGCGGCACGTCTATGCATCGGCCAACGCGCTCTCCGAGCGCAGCCTTTCGGCGCTGCGTCCGTTGCTCACGAAGGCGCTCCCGGCGCCTTGCTCGCTCGTCTCCTTGTCGTTGTCGCTCAATCGTTTCGGGAACGGAGGCCTCGACGTGTTCGTGGACATCCTCGAGACCGGCGCTCTCGGAAATCTCGAGCGGCTCGATCTTGGTTCGATCGGGCTCGAGGGGCCGGACCTCTCGCGGCTCACGCGCGCGCTCCTTCGACACTGCGAAAAGCTCCGCAGCTTGGATCTCGGGACGTATCTCAGCACGCGCGACCTGGGCGAGAAGAAGAACCGGCTCGATCCGGACGTGACGGAGCTCGAGCGCCTCTTGCGCGAGCATCCGGCGCTCGAGCTCCTCGACGTATCCATTTGCGGATTGCCGACGAGCTCCATCGACCGGCTCGTCGCCGCGTGCGGGGAGCACCAATCGCTGCACGGCGTCCGCGGGCACGCCGTTCATCACACCGAGCGCGAGCGGCGCTTCCTCAAGCATCCGAAGCGCGTGCTCCACATCGACTCGATCTATCGCGGTCGCGCGTGATCACCACGAATGGACCGCGCTCGCGGGCACGCACGGGATGAGGCCCTCGTCCCAGGTGGGCAGCATGCGGGCGTACGCGACGGCGCCGCCCGGATCACCAGCTCGAGCGCGCCCTGGCCATCCTCGAGAAGGCGCTCGGCGCCGACCACCCCGAGGTCGGCCGCGACCTCTACAACTTGGGCATGGCGCTCACGGACGCGGGCGAGCACGCAGAGGCCATCGCGACCTACGAGCGCGCGATCGCCATCCGGGAGAAGGTCGCGGCGCCCGACCCCGTGCTCGCCTCGTCGCTCACCAACATGGCCTCGCTGCTCGACGACATGGGGGACTACCCGCGAGCCCTCGCCGCCCACGAGCGCGCGCTGGGCCTGACGAAGCGACCTCCGAGTGTCACGAGATCCGCGCGCGGTCGGTCAGGTCCTAGAGCACGCCGTCGAGCGGATGCTCCGTTACCTCCGGCAGCACGGGCATCTCGAGATCGATCACGACGTCGAGGAGGACGACGAGCCCGAGGCAGCGCTCTGTGCCTCCGCCGTCTCCGGACGAGAGCCGCGCCACACGTCGTCGCCCCGCAATGGCTCCGCGGGCTCTCGCCGTCTTCTCCGAGCGCGCTCGCGTACGATAAGCCGCTGTGCGCTGCGCTCGATGGCTTCACCTTGCACGCAGCGACGCGCGCCGGTGCGCGGTGACGGGAGGCGGTGGTGATCGCGAAAGAGAGGAGGCCGAGGTTCTGCGCCTCTACCACGGTGAGAAGTGGCCCGTGGGCACCATTGCCGCCCAGCTCGGGCTGCACCACACCACCGTTCAGCGCGTGCTCGGGCAAGCGGGCGTCGACCCGAAGGTCGTCGCGCCGCGCCCGTCGATGGTCGACCCGTTCGTGCCCTTCCTGGTCGAGCAGCTCGGCAAGTATCCCTCGCTGCGCTCCAGTCGTCTCTTCGGCATGCTCAAGGAGCGCGGCTATCCGGGCGGTCCCGATCATCTGCGCCGGGTGATCGGCCGTCTCCGCCCCAAGAAACCGGCAGAGGCATTTCAGCGGCTGCGCACGCTGCCCGGCGAGCAAGCGCAGGTCGACTGGGCGCACTTCGGCAAGCTGGCTGTCGGCCGGGCGCTGCGCCCGCTCTGGGCCTTCGTCATGGTGCTCAGCTACTCGCGGCGGATCTTCCTGCGCTTCTTCCCGAGCGCGGCGATGCCCTTCTTCGTGCGCGGGCACGTCGAGGCGTTCGCCGACATGGACGGCGTCCCGCGCGTGCTGCTCTACGACAACCTCAAGAGCGCTGTCGTGGAGCGTCACGGCGACGCGATCCGGTTCCACCCCATGCTGTTGGAGCTCTCGGGGCATTACCGCTTCGAGCCGCGCCCTGTCGCCGTCGCCCGCGGCAACGAGAAGGGCCGCGTCGAGCGCGCCATCCGCTACGTCCGCGAGGCGTTCTTCGAGGCCCGGACCTACGCCGACCTCGGCGACCTCAACCGACAAGCGACCGAATGGGCCAGCTCCGCCGCGCTCGATCGCTCCTGGGTCGAGGACCGCGCCCGCACCGTGCGCCAGGCCTTCGACGACGAGCGTGACGTGCTGCTCGGGCACCCCGACACGCCGTTTCCAGCCCACGAGCGCGTCGAGGTTGAGGTCGGAAAGACCCCCTACGCGCGCTTCGATCTCAACGACTACTCGGCTCCCCACGACCGGACCAGCCGCACGCTCGTCGTCCTCGCCGACCTCGAGCAGGTGCGCATCGCCGACGGCAACGAGATCGTCGCGACCCATGTCCGCTCGCGGGACCGCGGCCAGTAGATCGAGCAGCCCGTGCACATCCAGCGCCTGGTCGACGAGAAGCGCCGCGCCCGCGAGCATCGCGGCCTCGATCGCCTCGCCCGCGCCGCCCGCAGCAGCCAGGCATTCCTGCGCATCCTCGCCGAGCGTGGAGACAACGTCGGCAGCGCCATCGCCCGGCTTCTGCACCTGCTCGACGCCGTCGGCGCCGCCGAGCTCGAAGAGGCGCTCGTCGAGGTGCTCGAGCGCGACACCATCCACGTTGGCGCCGTGCGCCAGGTGATCGACCGCCGCCGCTCCGAGCGCCACCTCCCGCCTCCGATCTCGATCCCCGTCACGCGCGGCCAGCACGCCGCCCTCGTCGTCACGCCGCATTCGCTCGCCACCTACGACGCCCTGAAGAAGGACCCGACGCCATGACCGATCTAACGCCCACCGAGACGAAGGCCCGCCTCGGCCTGTTTGGTCTGCTCGCGTGCTGGGAGGAGCTCGCCGACAAGCCCTGGCTTCGCGAGGTGCTCGCCATCGAGGAGCGCGAGCGCCACAAGCGCAGCCTTGAACGCCGCATCAAAAACTCCCGCGTAGCCGCCTTCAAGCCCATGGCCGACTTCGACTGGTCCTGGCCCAAGAAAATCGACCGCGAGGCCGTCGACGACCTCTTCGCTCCCGGCTTCATCACCGCCGGCCACAACGCCGTGCTCGTCGGCCCCAACGGCGTCGGCAAGACCATGATCTTGAAGAACGTCGCCCACTAGGCCGTCATCCGCGGTCACACGGTCCGCTTCTCGACCGCGAGCGACATGCTCGCCGACCTCGCCGCGCAGGAGTCCTCGGCCGCGCTCGCGCGCCGGCTGCACCGCTACACGGTTCCCGCCCTTCTTTGCATCGATGAAGTCGGCTATCTCTCCTACGATGGCCGCTACGCCGACCTGCTGTTCGAGGTCGTCACTCGTCGCTACGACGCGCAGAAGCCGATCCTGCTCAGCACGAACAAGGCCTTCTCCGACTGGGGCCAGGTCTTCCCGCACGCCGCCTGCGTCGTCACGCTCGTCGACCGGCTCGTGCACCGGGCCGAGGTGATCGAGATCGAGGCCGAGAGCTACCGGCTCAAGGAAGCCAAGGAGCTGAGCGCCTCCCGCATCAAGCAGCGCCGCGCCAAGAAGCACTGAGCCGCCTCTTCACCGGTGAACTTCACCGGCGTCGGATGCGGGTTTCACCGGCACCGGGCGCGGATTTCACCGGTGAACTTCACCGAACCCCCGCGGATTGCCGCGATCATCAACACCGGCGTCTTCCCGGAAAAGGTCCTCGTCAGCGCCTACACAAACGACAGCGGCAAAGTCGTCGTCGTCGCCATCAACGAGACAACCTCCGCCCAGACCGTTCCCCTCGCCTTCGCAGGCGGCACCGCGCCAAGCGCGATGGTCCCCTTCGTGACCGCCGCTCCGAAGAACTGGGCCGAAGGAACTCCCGTCACCGTAACGGACGCCACGCTCCCGATGGCCCTCGAAGCCATGAGCGTGACGACGTTCGTGAGTCAGTGAAGCCTAGCCAGATCGGCCCCGTCGCTCAGGGGACCTTCATCAGGGCGTTCTGCTCTGCTTGCACGCGGCCATCGGTGCAGAACTTGCAGTTGTCGCCGTAGAAGAAGTTCCTGTTCGCTGTGTCATCCATCAGATGAACGCGGAACCAGGCCGCGGCCGACGACAGGGACACGCCATTTGCGCCCTGATAGACCCAGCTACCGTGATCCGCGTTGAGCTCGTTGAGGAAAAACGCGGGCTGATCGGTGACCGTCTTGAAGACATCGTGGACCCCGCTGCATTTCACCGTGGAGTCGTTCCCCCCGCAGAAGAACAACATGGGGGTGTGCACTCCCTTGAGGGCACTGGTGCCGCAAATCGTGCCGAGGGCCGAGAAACGGGGATCGGAGGCCGTCTTGCAAGTCGACATGCCCCCATAGGAATGGCCAAGCTGGCCGATCTTCGTGGTGTCGAGGGCGTGATAGTACGGGCTGCTCGCCTCCTCGGCTTGTTCCAAGATCCAATCGAGGCCCGCGGTCGTGGGAAGAGGATCGCCTTCGGCGGTCGCGGTGCTGAGAGAAGCCACCACGACGAAACCGTGGGACGCGAGATGGTTGACGATCGGTCCGTATTGTCCGCACCACTGATTGCTGCCGGCGTTGACGACGCATTTCGGCGGCCTCTGCTCCGGATTGTCCCGGTAGCCATTGGCCCAGATCAGGATCGGATGGCAGTGGCCGCTGGTTGCGATATTGCTCGGGCGGTACACGTTGAAGCGCTGTTGCTCGTCCCCATAGATCGGATCGGGAACGACGCCGGCGAGGGGGCCGACGTTCTTGTCTGCGGTGACCGAGAAGGGGCCCGTCTTGGTAGGATCGGCCGTGGGGAACGGGTCGCCGACGCAGCTACTGACCGAGCCGCCGCTACCGGTCGTGCCGCCGCTTCCGGCATTTCCTTGGCCGCCGCTGCCCGTTTGCCCGCCCGAAGCCGCGCCACCCGTGGCCCCACTCGAGCCGCCCGACCCCGAGCCGCCAGCCCCACCACTGGATGCGCCGCCGCTGGATGCGCCGCCGCTTTCTGCCGTTCCCCCAGAGCCCGTCGCACCACCGGAGGCCGTGCCCCCGCTGCCCGTCCCACCGCTGTCCGTGCCAACCGCGCCCCCGCTCGCGGCAGCGTCCCCATTCGATCCGTTACCACACGCCGCGGTGGAAACGCACACGCCCAAAGCCAGTAGCCAACGCCTCATGGTGACTCTGTCCTCGCCCAGCCGCTCAGCGTCGTCAAGCGCTTTGGCGGATAGGACAAGCAAACGCGTTCCGCAAAGTCAAGATTCTCGGAGCCGTTCCTGGCTCGTGCAGTCCGACTGTACGAGCTTATCGACAGAACGGGCCTTATGCGATCAGACAGGCCTTCCACTCGTGAAACGCCTGCGATTACCGCGACGTCGCACCAAGCGGAAGGCATCCTACCGTATAGCTGTACACTACTGGCACCAAGCGGAAGGCATCCTACCGTATAGCTGTACACTACTGAGCTCGTCCAAACGGCCGCCCCGTCACGCGCGGCCAGCACGCCGCCCTCGTCGTCACGCCGCATTCGCTCGCCACCTACGACGCCCTGAAGAAGGACCCGACGCCATGACCGATCTAACGCCCACCGAGACGAAGGCCCGCCTGAAGGGCCTCGGCCTGTTTGGTCTGCTCGCGTGCTGGGAGGAGCTCGCCGACAAGCCCTGGCTTCGCGAGGTGCTCGCCATCGAGGAGCGCGAGCGCCACAAGCGCAGCCTTGAACGCCGCATCAAAAACTCCCGCGTAGCCGCCTTCAAGCCCATGGCCGACTTCGACTGGTCCTGGCCCAAGAAAATCGACCGCGAGGCCGTCGACGACCTCTTCGCTCCCGGCTTCATCACCGCCGGCCACAACGCCGTGCTCGTCGGCCCCAACGGCGTCGGCAAGACCATGATCTTGAAGAACGTCGCCCACTAGGCCGTCATCCGCGGTCACACGGTCCGCTTCTCGACCGCGAGCGACATGCTCGCCGACCTCGCCGCGCAGGAGTCCTCGGCCGCGCTCGCGCGCCGGCTGCACCGCTACACGGTTCCCGCCCTTCTTTGCATCGACGAAGTCGGCTATCTTTCCTACGACGGCCGCTACGCCGACCTGCTGTTCGAGGTCGTCACTCGTCGCTACGACGCGCAGAAGCCGATCCTGCTCAGCACGAACAAGGCCTTCTCCGACTGGGGCCAGGTCTTCCCGCACGCCGCCTGCGTCGTCACGCTCGTCGACCGGCTCGTGCACCGGGCCGAGGTGATCGAGATCGAGGCCGAGAGCTACCGGCTCAAGGAAGCCAAGGAGCTGAGCGCCTCCCGCATCAAGCAGCGCCGCGCCAAGAAGCACTGAGCCGCCTCTTCACCGGTGAACTTCACCGAACCCCCGCGCATTGCCGCGCTCATCAACATCCAGCTGACCGAGAGCGCCGAGAGCCCACCGATGCCAATCGTGGCGAACGGCGGGCCGTTATCGGAGCGGATGCGATGCGGTAGCCCGAACTCGCGGAACGCGCGCTCGAAGTGCGGCCGCACCGAGGCCTCGTGCGGCTTCGCCACGCCCTCGCACTTGAGCAGGTACCGCGACGCCTGGTCCGTCAACGTCAGCGGGTGGCAGCGCGTCCTGTCGCCGAGCGCGAAGTGCCCTTTGAAATCGGCGCACCACGTGTCATTCGGCTGCTCGGCTGGAGCCAGCGGCGACGGCATCGCGGTCGGCGGCGTCACCACGCGGCGTCGACGGGGCCGGATCAACCCGTGCTTCTTGAGCAGCTCGCCGATGGTGCTCGCCGCCGGTAGCCCCTCCAGACCCAGGCTCTCCAGCCGGGCGCGCAGCTTCTTCGGCCCCCACGTGGGGCGCTCCTTCCGCAGCTCGATCTGCGCGTCGACGAGCACCGTTGGCGTCGCATGCGGGAACGTGTGCGCCACGGGCCGCCGCTCCTCCAGCCCGCTCCGTCCGGCCTGCTCGTAGCGCTCGACCCACTTGTACCCCGTCTTCCGGCTGATGCCGAACCGCCGGCACAGCTCCGCGAACGTCTCGTCCGACTCGTTGACCTGCGCGATGAACCGAAGCCTCTCGTCCACTGAACATGTCTCTTTCCAAGGCACCAGCGCTCCTCCGTCGCCGGTCCTCTACGACATGTGTCACCTAAGCTCCCGGTCCGTCCAGGTGCTACCCAGGCTGCCGGTCTGAACCGTTACCCAGGCCACCGGTCCGTACCAGTAGAGTTGCCGGCGCTGCGCAGGAGGAGGCCGCAAGCAGCACAGGCCTCGTGCGTGCGCTCAGAACACGCCGCGGAGCGAGAGCCCGGGGCCGCCCGGCGAGAACGAGAAGCTCGCGACCGGCGTGGCGGGCGCGACGGGATCGAGCTGGAAATAGAGCACCGCGCCCAAGCCGGCCGCGAGGAACCCCACGCCCGCGGAGATCGCGCCTGCCTTCCACGTGAGATCGATCGCCTCGACGTCCTCCGCCGGGCAGCCGGGCGCGCACCGCCTGCGGAGCTCGCTCCGGTCGAGCTGCCCCTTGATGCCGAGGAACGCGCCCACGCCCAGCCCCGCCGCGCCGACGCCGACGAGCACGAGCGGCCAGCGCTGCCGCACGGGCGGCGCGTCGGCGCCGACCGCGGGGCGGGACAGCGCCGGCGCAGGGAAGCGCACCGCGATCGGCAGCGCCTTGTCGCCCGGCGGCACCGTGACCACCGTGACGACCCGCGTCCCCGCCGCGTCCTCGAACGTCAGCGTATGGCGCCCTGGATCGAGCTCGATCGGATCCTTCGGGAGCGCGTCGACCAGCGGCGCGCCGTCGAGGAGCACCCTGACCCGGCCCGGTGCGCCGCCGTCCGCGGACGTGGCCGACAGCGCGACGCTGGGCATGTCGCGCTCGACCTGCTCACTCCATCGCTGGCAATCGCGGGCGAGCGTCGCCGGGCACGAGCTCACGCAGACGCGGAGCTCGGCCCGCGCGCGCAGCAGCGCCCGGTCGCGGACGAGCTGCTGCGCTTGCTCGTACGAGGCCGCGCACGTCTCGCCCACGCCCTGAGCACGGGCGCGCGAGCTGGCGACGAGCGTGACGGCCGCGCCCAGGGCGGCGAGGAGGCCTCGTTTCATCGCGGCGTAGGCTACACGCTTCCGCCGTTCACAGGCACTCACGCTTGATCCGCCGGATGCCGCTGGCATCGACGTAGTACGGGGGCACGCAGCGGGCTCGCGGCCGCGCGGTGCGCGCGGGAGCCGCGGCGCGCTCCTGCGCGGTGGCGGGCGCGACCGGCTTCGGCGCCGCCGCGGTGCTCGAAGGCGCCACAGCGGCGCTCGCAGAGGCCGCAGGCGCGCTCGTGGCGGGCGCCACAGGCGCGGCCCCGGACACCGCCGGCGCGGCCGCGCTCGAGGCGAGCGCCGCAAGCCCCGGCGCCGGGGCGACGGCCAGCGGAGAGGACTCGCCGGCGCCGGCGCGCTCGGCCTGCGGCGCATCGGGCTCCGGACGCACGCTACAGCTCCTGCCGAGGGCGACCGCGAGCACCAGCGCGCTGGCCCCGAGCGCGAGCGTGGAGGCGCGGACGAGCTGCGCGCTCGCCAGCCGCGGCGGCGCCGCCGCGGCGACCGGCGTCGCGAGCGCCGACGCCACGGGCCGCGCCATGTCCTCGACCGTCCTCGTCATCGTCGGAACCGTCACCGAGGTCCGCATCGCGCGCCCGCGGCCGCCCGACGGCTGCGCGAGGCGCGCCTCGACGTCCCGCGGCGGCGCGTCGTCCACGGCGGCGGGCCTCGGCGGCGGCGGCGCTGGGGCCGCGCTCCGCTGCGACGTCTCGATCGCGGCGAGGCTCTTCGCCCGCGCCTCCAGGAGCGTCCCCGCCGTCGCCTCGACCCACGCCCCGACCGCGCGCGGGCTCGCCGGCGGCAGCGCCTCCTCCAGCGCGGCCGCCATCTCCAGCGCGGTCGCGTAACGCCGGGAGGGATCCCTGTCGAGGCCGCGGAGCACCACGTCGTCGAGCGCCTTCGGCACGTCGCCGTACACGCTCGGCGGCTGGACGACGCCCTCGAGGATCCGCCCGAAGATCTCCGCGTCGCACTCCCCCGTGAACAGCCGCCGCCCGGTGAGCACCTCCCAGAGGACCACGGAAGCGGCGTAGATGTCGGCGCGGCGGGTCAGGGGGGCTCCGCGCAGCTGCTCCGGCGCCATGTAGCTGAGCTTGCCCTTGAGCTGCCCGACGCGGCTCACCTGGCTCCGCACCGCCGCCCGCGCGATGCCGAAATCGAGCACGCGCGCGATGCCGTCCTCGCCGACGAGGATGTTCTGCGGGGATACGTCGCGGTGGACGATCTGGAGCGCGGCGCCCTCCTCGTCGGTCGCCTCGTGCGCCGCGTGCAGGCCCGCAAGGGCGCCGGCGATGATGGCCGAGCCGACCGGCTGCGGCACCTGGGCCCCTCGCCTGCCGGCCTCGCGCAGCAGGCTCGAGAGCGATTCCCCGGCGATGTACTCCATGACGACGAAGAGCTCGTCGTCGGCCTGCACGCTGTCGAGCGTGGTGACGACGTTCGGGTGGCGGATGCGCACCGCGAGCCGCGCCTCGTCGAGGAGCATCGACGAGAACTCGGGATCCCTGGCGAACTGCGGGTGCAGGCGCTTGATCGCGACCGTGCGGGCAAAGCCGTGGGCGCCCACGAGCCGCCCGAAATGGACGGAGGCCATCCCCCCGGCGGCGATCACGCCATGGAGCGTGTACCGATCGAGGGTCCGCCGCTCGCGCTCCTGAGCAGGTGCCATGGTGGCCCTGTTCTACAACATCTCGGCAGCGTTGCCGGACGGTACCTGCGCGCCGCGCTCGCGTCAGTCGGCCAATGACGCCAGGCAGCGGCGGGGGCGCTCGACCCGGCGGATGGGTGACTGACCGCCCCTGCCGAGGTGGACCGGTGGAGAAGCAACTGCGCGTGTCCACAGTGTCAACTCACCGTTGACGTGGGCCGGGCTGGCGGCGCGCGCCGTCGGATCGAGCGCCCCGCAGGCGCGGCGCGGCAGAGGCGCGGCGGCCTCCTGCTACAGGGGAACCTCGATCACGCTCTCGCAGGTGAAATCGACGCTCAGCTTCGCCACCATGTCCGCCTGGACCGTGGTGCACGCGTCGACACACAGCACGATCTGCGTCGGACTCGCGGGCTCGTCGTAGCGCCAGGCGCCCTCGGTCGCGCAGCTCTGGTCGTACACGAGCTCCGTGGTCGCGCTCGATCCGCTCGTGTAGAGCACGCGGACCTTCTCCTTGTCGAACGTGCTCCCGTCCGGCGGGAGCGGGATCGCCATCGTGCACGAGACCGAGGCGCCGCGGATCCGGTCGACCGCCGCCCTGAAAGCGGCCGTGGTCTGCGAGGGATCGCCTGTGTCGATGAGCACGGCGCCCTCCGTGCCGCCGGCCGCGGCGATCTCGTGCAGGTCGTCGAGGGTGTCCGGCGCGCCGTCGATCGGCGGGTTCTCGACCCCGATGACGTAGGTCGGGACGCCCTCCGCCAGCGCCGCCTGGGCGTCGGCCACGACGGCATCGATCGTGTCGGAGGCCTCGTCGCAGCCCTGCGGGTAGCCGTCCGTCACGAGCACGATCGCGTATTTCCCGGGGTTCTGCCGCCGCTGCGCCTCGATGAACCCGCTCGTGCCCCGCATCACCCACGCGGTCGGCGTGCCGCCGCGCCAGTCGTCCGAGCTCGCCGGCTCGATCGCGTCGATCGCCTCGGTGAAGGCCGCCGAGGGGAGCGGCGTCAGCGGCACGTCCGGCGTCGCGTAGATCTCGGACGAACACCTGTCGTCGTCGGCGGGAAAGAACGAGAGCGAGGCCGTCAGCCCTTCGGACCCGGGATCCGAGAAGAACTGCTTGGTCGCGGCGACCACGGGATCCCACTTGAGGGCCTTGTCGTGCCAGTCCTTGTCGCCCTTGCCCATGCTGCCCGACACGTCGAACGCGAACGCCAGGTACACGGGCTGGAGGGATGCCGCCGCCGTCTGGGTGGCGCACGCTCCGCCTCCGCCCGTGGGGCTGGCGCCGCCCGCGCCGCTCGATCCGGGCCCGATCCCGCCGATGTCCAGCGAGCCCCCCTCGCCCGAGCCGGCGCCGGAGCTGCCGCCGGAGCTCGCCCCTTCACCTCCTCCCCCGTCGCTCGGGCTGCTGCCGCACCCGAGCCCGACCACAGCCACGGTCAGCACCGCCATGGCAACTCCAAGCAATTTCATGCATCGACTCCTTGCACCACCGCGCGCCGGCGCTGCGCCGCCGGCATCGAGTCACCTGGATTGCGCGTGGTCCCAGGCCTCCGGTCTCCAAGCACACGGGGTGCCAGCGCGCGGGGGCGCTCACTGCATGGGCGGGCTCGTGCTCAGCGTCGCAAGAACGATGGATGACGGGATTCGAGGTGCGCCGATCGCGTGGCGTGTTGGAGCGGCAGCAGCGCGACCAGCCGGGTTGTCGTCAGGGCGGAGGGGGCCCGACGAGCATGCTCGGTATGTCTTGCTCATCGATTGGAATGCTCGCAGCGCTCGCGCTCACCCGCGCCCATCGAAGTTCACAACCGCCGTTGCGCGACAGCCGCGCGGCGCGGGGCTTCGCGATGGTGGCAGCTCCTGGATCGGGGCACGCCCGCCGCGGTCGTGGTCGTCGAGCGTCCGGAGCACGCGTGCGGGTCGCGCGCTGGCTGGCGCGAGCAGCAGCTGGGCGCGGCGCGGGAGGTCAACGTCTTGCGTTGCCATGGCCTTCGCGGTAAGGGGGGCGGCAATGAGTGGTCCCGAACTCGGCCGCCTCATCGACGAGGTCGATCGCACGGTGGACGTCCAGTTCGCCGCAGCCGGCGATCTCGATGAGCTGAACCGCCTGTATGCCAGCCTACTCGGGCGCCGCGGGTCGCTCAATGCGCTGATGAAGCAGCTGCCCGGCGCGGCGCCCGAGGAGCGCAAGGCGCTCGGCCAGCGCCTCAACGCCGTCAAGGGCCGCGTGGAGCGCGCGCGCGAGGAGGCGACGGCGAGGATCAAGCGCGCTGCGCGCGATCGCGAGCTCTCCGCGCCGCCCCTCGATATCACCCTGCCCGGCCGCTGGCGCGCGCCCGGGCGACCGCACCCGATCATGCGGACCCTCGACGAGATCGTCGATATCTTCGTCGGGCTCGGGTTCGACGTGGCCGAAGGGCCGCAGATCGAGCTCGCGCGTTACAACTTCGATCTCCTCGGGTTCCCGGCGGATCACCCGGCCATGGACATGCACGACACGTTCTACATGGCCGGCGATCCTGGCCAGAACGTGCTCCTCCGGACGCACACGAGCCCGGTCCAGGTGCGCGAGATGCTCTCCCACCCTCCGCCGGTGATGATCGTCGCGCCTGGGGTCGTGTACCGCCGCGACGACGACGCGAGCCACAGCCCCATGTTCGTGCAGATCGAGGGGCTCGTGGTCGACCGCGACGTGTCGCTCGCCGATCTGAAGGGCCTGCTCGAGGTCTACAGCCGCCGGATGTTCGGCGAGGCCACGAGGACGCGCTTCCGGCCGAGCTACTTCCCCTTCACCGAGCCCAGCGCGGAGCTCGACGTGTCCTGCCTCGTCTGTTTCGGCGAGAACCGCGCCTGCCCGCAGTGCAAGGGGACGGGCTGGCTGGAGGTCCTCGGGTGCGGCATGGTCCACCCGACGGTGCTCCGGAACGTCGGGATCGACCCGGAGGAATACACGGGGCTGGCGTTCGGCATCGGCGTGGATCGCACGGCCAACATGAAGTTCGCCGTCGACGATATCCGCGCCTTCTACGAGAACGACGTCCGCTTCCTCGGAAGCCTCTAGGCCACTGCCCCTCGCCCGCAGCCCCGATTCCCCATGTTGATATCCTACAAGTGGCTTCAAGAGATCCTCGGCGCCGATCCCGGCGTCGACGCGGTGACCTCGGCGCTCGGCCGCGGCGGGCTCGAGGTCGACCGCGTGACGCACGTCGGCGCCGCGCTGCGCTCGGTGGTCCTCGCGAGCGTCGTCGCGACGCGGCCGCACCCGGCGGGCAAGAAGGGCCTGACGGTGGTCCGCGTGGACGCGGGCGATCGAGAGGTCGAGGTCGCGTGCGGCGCGCCGGTCATCCCGGCGGCTCCGGCGCTCGTCTGTTATGCGCCCGTGGGGGCGCAGGTGCTCGACCGCACCGGCGCGCTCGTGACACTGACCGAGAAGGCGGTCGCCGGCTTCACGTCGCCCGGCATGCTCTGCGCCGAGGACGAGCTCGGGCTCGGGTCGAGCCACGAGGGGCTCCTGACCGTGGAGGGCGGGCGTCCGGGGCAATCGCTGCTCGACTGGGAGCCTCGCCTCGAGGACTGGATCATCGAGCTGAGCGTCACCCCGAACCGGCCCGACGCGCTGGGGCACCTGGGCGTGGCGCGGGACGTGGCCGCGGTGCTCGGCCTGCCGTTCCGCCCGCCCGCCGTCGCCGCGCCGCGAGCGAACGGCGCGAACGGGGCCGGAGCGCCCGCGGACGTGCAGACACGCGCCGCCGTGGAGGTGCGCGACGGGGATCGCTGCCCCCGGTATGACGGGCAGGTGATCGAGGGCGTCAGCGTGGGCCCCTCGCCGCTCTGGGCGCGGGTGCGGCTCGGCCGCCTCGGCGTCCGGCCGATCACCAACATCGTCGACGCGACCAACCTGGTGATGCTCGAGCGGGGGCAGCCGCTCCACGCCTTCGATCTCGACACGCTGCGGCTTCCGATCGAGATCCGGAGGGCCAAGCCCGGCGAGGCGTTCGTCGCGCTCGACGGGCAGAAGCTGTCCCTGGACGAGGACGACCTGGTCATCGCCGACGCGGACCGCGTGGTGGCCCTGGCGGGCGTCATCGGCGGCGCGGACAGCGGCGTCACCGCGACGACCCGGCGGGTGTTCCTCGAGTCGGCGTACTTCGAGCCGCGCGGGATCCGCAGGTCGGCGCGCCGGTACGGCTTCCACACCGAGGCGTCGCACCGCTTCGAGCGGGAGGTGGACCTCTCGGGGGTCCCCCTGTCGCGCGACCGCGGGAGCGCGCTCATCTGCGAGCTCGCGGGCGGCGAGGCGGCGGGCGAGCCGATCGACGCGTACGTGGCGCCGCGCGCGCCGCGCCGCCTGACGCTGCGGCTCCCGCGGTACCAGCGCATCATCGGGGCCGAGGCCCCGGCGCGCGCGCGGGAGATCCTGGAGACGCTGGGGCTCTCGGTGCTGGAGCAGAAGGCGGACCGGCTCCTCGTCGAGGTGCCGGAGCACCGGCCCGACATCGCGGAGGAGATCGACCTCATCGAGGAGGTCGCGCGCATCGCTGGCTACGACCAGATCCCGAGCCGGCTGCCGCGCGTGGGGGCCGCGCCCGCGGGCGCCCGCGGCGATTACCGGCTGCGGCGCAGGGTGCGGCAGATCTGCACGGGGATCGGCCTGCACGAGGCCGTGACGTACTCGTTCCTTTCGCCCCAGGAGCTGAAGGCGGCGCGCTACGACGACGGGTCGCTCCTGCGGCTGCTCAACCCGCTCTCCGAGGAGAAGTCGGTGATGCGGCCGTCGCTCGTCCCTGGGCTGCTCACGGTGGTGCAGCGCTCGCAGCGGTACAACGTGCCGCGGGTGCGGCTGTTCGAGGTGAGCCAGGTGTTCCTGCCGTGGCAGGGCGAGGCGGGCGGCGCGGGCCAGCTGGCGCGGGTCGAGCGGCCGCCGGTGAACGAGCCGACGCGGCTCACGATCTTCCTGGCGGGGCCGCGCGACAGCTACCTGACGCGGCCCGAGGACGTCGACTTCTACGACGGCAAGGGCGCGGTCGAGGCGGTGATTGCGGAGCTCGCGGGCAGCGTGACCCCGGCGTTCGACCTCGCGGGCGAGCCGCCGCCGTGGGCGCACCCGAAGAAGGGCGCCCGCGTCCTGCTCGACGGCCGCGAGGTCGGGTACGTGGCGGAGCTGCACCCGGACGTCCGGGAGGCGCTGGAGATCACGAGCGGGGCCGTCGTGGCGGAGCTGGATCTCGCGGCGGTGGCGGCGGCGTACAAGGCGCCGGCGGCCGCGAAGCCGAGCCGGTTCCCGGCGATGCGGCACGACGTGGCGCTGCTCCTGCCGCTCGACGTGCCGGCGGGAGAGGTGCTCGAGGTGCTGCGGACGACCGCGGGAGAGCGCTGCGAGAAGGTCGAGATGTTCGATCGGTACCGCGGCGAAGAGCTGCCGGCGGGGACGCACTCGCTGGGGTTCGCGCTGTGGTTCCGGTCGGCCGAGCGGACGCTGACGGACGACGAGGTCGACAAGTGGACGAAGGCCGCGGTGGACGCGGCGAAGGCGCGGTTCGGGGCGCAGCAGCGCTGAGGGCGACAGGGGGGCTGCCCTCCTAGCGCGCCACCGCGAGCGCCCTCCTCCGCCATCTTCGCGCGTTCGTATACCTCCCATTGCTCCGGCGTGAACGTGGCCGTGCGCGTCACGTCGAGCGCGTCGTGGAACGGCGCCTCGGAGAGCGCTGGCGGGATGGACCGCAAGGAGATGGCGGCACATGGCATCGCCGATATCGGCATAGCTCTATGGCGTGTGAGGAAGTGAGCCGAACGATGTCTTCGCGGTCGGCGCTGGAGGCGCGTTCTTGCGCTACGCCGGTAGCTCCTGGCTGAAGGTCAATTCGACAACGGACCCTCGCTTCAGGGCACCCGCGGCGTGACGAGTCCCGCCGCCCACGTCCCACGGCGCGCCTCCCGTGGCGCACCCGCTACTTCAACGTTTCCTTGAACGTCCTCGCCGTCCGCTCGATCAGCGCCTCCCGCGCGCTCGCTCTGCACCGCCACCTCGGCCGCTTCCCTCGCCTTCCGCTCCCCCTCGGTGGCCTTGACCTGAGCGAGACGCGCCTACGCATCGGACCGCTGCGCCGTGTCCCGCGCCGTCCGCGCCACGACAGCCGCCGCGCGGGCCGCCCCGGCCTCGGCCTCCGCGCGCTTCGGGCCTCCTCCGCCTCGCCCTGCATCTCCCCTTGCACCGCAACCTCCCCGCGGCCGCCAGAACCGGGCAGTGTCCGGAAGTGCCCTGATCGAGCCCATGATTCCGCACATGTGCGACCGAATTCCGACCACCACCGCACTCCGAGCATCCCAGGTAACCGAAGCATTCTTCGCGCCGGCGCTTCACAAAAGGGCCTACGCATGTGTAGTCTGGGCAACGACATCTGCTCGCCGCGCCCGACGGCCCGGTGCGAAAACGCGCTCGAAGTTCGGTGGCGCCCCGGAGGAGAGGCACTTGGCTGACGTCGCGACGACCCGCAAACGAACCATTCAGATCGGCCTCTCCTGCCTCAAGCGCCTCGCGCCCATCACGCTCATGGCCCTGTACGCTCCGCCTGCGGGAGCCCAGGCGGCGCCGCCAACGGCGGAGTCGTCATCGCCATCGCCGCTGGCTCCAGCGCCCGGGACGGCGGAGTCACCCCCCTCGACAGCGCCGACGCCGGCGCGGGAGCCAGCGGCAGCGTCGTCATCGACGTTGCCATGGCACCGGGGAGTCCCCGAGGACCGGAAACGGAAGGCCCAGGCGCTGTTCGACGAGGCGCGGGAGCTGCACCGGCGCATGATGCTTGCGGAGGCGCGGGCCAAATACGAACAGGCGCTGGCGGTCTGGGAGCACCCCGAGCTCCGGCTCTACCTGGGACGGGCGCTCGCGAGCATCGGTCTGCCGCTGCTGGCCTACGACAACCTGCGCATGTCGCTGCAATGGGGGCCCGGGTTGCTCGATCCCGATGCGGAGCGGGAGGCGCGCACGACGATGCGCGCGCTCGTGGAGCAGGAGCTCGCCGCCATCGAGATCCGCTGTGACGAGCCGGGCGCCGCCGTGCTGCTCGACGGCAAGCCCTGGTTCGTCGGCCCCGGCACCCGTCGGCGGATGGTGATGCAAGGAGAGCACGTCGTCACGGCGAGGAAGACTGGCTACTTCACGGTCGTCAAGCCCATCGTCGTGCTCGCTGGCAAGGAGGCATCGGGGCAGCTCGCGTTGAGCGTCGACACCATGGTCACCACCCAGAGGTGGCCCGCATGGATCCCCTGGGCTACGTTTGGCGCGGGCATCGCGCTGAGCGCCGTCGGCGCAGGGCTGGAGTGGGATGCTCGGACGGATCACGCTGAGACGAATGATCGCCTCACCCGCGAGTGCAATTCGTCGTGCGAGGCTTTGCGCGACGACGAGTACAACGTCAGCGTCATCCAGGAACGATTCGCGATCGGCGCGCTCATCGCAGGCGGAGCGACCGCGATGACGGGAACGGTCCTGGTCTTCATGAACAGGCCGATCTCCTACCGCACCGAGGATCGCGGCGGCGTGAAGCTCGAGGTCCAACCCGCCGTGTCGTTCGACGCGGCGAGCCTGTCCGCCCGGCTCGTGTTCTGATCCACCGGCTTCTCCGGCGCCCCACTGCGGGCTCTGCGCCGCACCGCGCTGCGGGAACCCACGCTTTGCGGCCCGATCGTCTGATCATCGGGCGGCGCAATGATCCGATCGCGCCGCACCGCGCGGCCGCTCCGAGATCGAGCACGCCCGCGGGGCCCGCACCGGCGCGTGCGAGCGTCGCTCTGCTGGCAAAAACCGTCGACGATCGCGCTGGAGCGTCCCCCCGTCGCCCTGAGCCGCTCCAGGGTCGCGCTGGAGCGCTTCACGACCGCGCTGAACCGCGCCCGGATTGTACTGGAGCGCTGCATCATCGACCTGGTGCGCTCCACGGCAGCGCTGAGCGCTCCAGCGTGGCCCTAAATCGCTTCGCGGCGCCGCCACGCGCCCCAGTTCGCGGGGTGGGTCGACCTCTGGAGCCCTTTTCGCCGGAGCCCCCGGGAGCCTCGCCCCGACCGGCCTCACGGCTTCCGGCTTGGCTCCCGCGTCCGGCGAAGGACGTGCAGGGATCATGTGGCCGGGCGTATGATTGCGCCGCACATAGCGTTCAGCGCGGTGCGCACCGAGGCGAGCTGAACGCCCGTCAGGCGAGAGAAAGCGAGTGGAGAATGCGGAAGCGGGACATGGATCTCAATCCGGTGGGCTCGGGCGGATGGCAAGGCAGAGGAGCGATTCGTCATGCAGTGGCGGTGGTGTTCGTGATGGTGTTGATCGCCATCACAGGTGCGTGCCTCCGGGGCGGCGTCGAGTGCGACAACGGCGAGGGGTTCTGTCCCATCGGCCTTTACTGCGCCCGTCAGGAAGACGGGAGCCACCTTTGTAACATGTGCGGCGACGGCATCGTTGATGAGGCGGACGGTGAAATCTGCGATTGCGGTGCAGGCGACGTCAGGCCCACCGATGCGATGTGCAATGGGCTGCAGAATGCTGCACTGGGTGGGCGTTGCCGAAGCGACTGCAAGTTGTCAGGCTGCGGCGACGGAGAGAAGTCAGCCGATGAAAAATGTGACATCGGCTTACCGGTTACCACGTCGTGCGCAGAGCTACGCTACGATTTCGGTCGGCCTAGATGCACAAGCGCCTGCGATGAGCTGTCCGCAGATCCGTGTGGAGACTGGAACTGGCGCCGCCACAAAACTAGCACGGATTCTTCTTTGACTGGTCTGTGGGGCATCGGGCCGCGCGATGCCTTTGCTGTCGGTCGTGACGGCACCATCCTGCACTACGACGGCCAGAGCTGGAACCTGATGGAGTCGACAACGTCGGCATGGCTCAATGGCGTGTGGGGCAGCGGGCCGAACGATGTCTTTGCTGTCGGTCGTGACGGCACCATCCTGCACTACGACGGCCAGAGCTGGAACCTGATGGAGTCGACAACGTCGGCATGGCTCAATGGCGTGTGGGGTAGCGGGCCGAACAATGTCTTTGCTGTCGGCCGTGAAGGCACCGTCCTGCACTACGACGGCCAGAGCTGGAGCCCGATGGATTCAAAAACGTCGACATGGCTCGTTGGCGTGTGGGGCAGCGGGCCGCAGGATGTCTTTTCTGTCGGCACCGAAGGTACCATCTTGCATTACGACGGCCAGAGTTGGAGCCCGATGGATTCGAAAACGTCGGAACAGATCACGGGCGTGTGGGGCAGCGGACCGCGCGATGTCTTTGCTATCGGCGCTGAAGGCACCATCCTGCACTACGACGGCCAGAGCTGGAACCCGATGGATTCGAAAACGTCGACATACCTCATGGGCGTGTGGGGGAGCGGGTCGCACGATGTCTTTGCGGTCAGTCGTGAAGGCACCATCCTGCACTACGACGGCCAGAGCTGGAATCCGATGGACTCAAAAACGTCGGTATATCTCAATGGTGCGTGGGGCAGCGGGCCGCACGATGTCTTTGCTGTCGGCACTGAAGGCACCATCCTGCACTACGACGGCGAGGCCTGGTTCTCTATGGATTCGAAAACGTCGGCAGAGCTCAATGGCGTGTGGAGCAGCGGGCCGAACGACGTCTTTGCGGTCAGTCGTGAAGGCACCATCCTGCACTACGACGGCCAGAGCTGGAGCCCGATGGATTCGACAACGTCGACATCTCTCAATGGCGTATGGGGCAGCGGGCCACACGACGTCTTTGCTGTCGGCTTCGCAGGCACCATCCTGCACTACGACGGCCAGAGCTGGAGCCCGATGGATTCGACAAGGTCGACATGGCTCAATGGCGTGTGGGGCAGCGGGCCGCACGACGTCTTTGCTGTCGGCATGGAAGGCCCCATCCTGCACTACGACGGCCACAGCTGGAGCCCGATGGATTCGATAACGTTGCCATGGCTCACTGGCGTATGGGGCAGCGGGCCGAACGATGTCTTTGCTGTCGGCAGCCATGGCCCCATCCTGCACTACGACGGCCACAGCTGGAGCCCGATGGATTCGACGACGTCGGGACTCCACGGCGTGTGGGGCAGCGGGCCGCACGACGTCTTTGCTGTCGGCATGGAAGGCACCATCCTGCACTACGACGGCCAGAGCTGGAGCCCGATGGACTCGACAACGTCGGAATCGCTCAATGGCGTGTGGGGCAGCGGGCCGCACGACGTCTTTGCTGTCGGCGACGAAGGCACGCTCTTGCACTATGACGGCATATCCTGGCTGCGAGTCAACTCGACGACTGATGCTTCGTTTTTGGCCGTGTGGGGCACAGGCCGATCGTCCTTCGTCGTTGGCAAGAACGGCGCCATCTACCGTCACATCGGGCCGCCGCCGACGCAGTAGCGACGCCACCTGCCGGTCAGAAGAAGCGCTGGCGTCGATGCAGCCCCTCGTCAGAAAGCGATACCCGGAGCGATCTGTGAACGAACCTCGACCGCGACAGCGCATCCGCAACTGACGCGCCTCGCCGCATTCGCGCCGCAAGGCTGCCGTGGAGCACCCATGTTTGCAGCTTATCCTCGATCTGTCTTTCCCCGGGTCCGCTCGTCACAGGCTCCGCGTCCCCTCCCGCGCGGAGCATCCCGAGGCACCCCGCCGCGCGCATCTGTACCCCGTCCGCCGCATCGACCGCCTGACGCACGCGCGTGCGCTCGATCTCTCCTAGCTCCTCTGCGATCCCGGCCGCCCCTCCGCGAACGGAGACCCGGCTCGGGGGCTTCCCAGGAGGAGGTAACCCGCCGTACCCTCGCGCGGCGCGGGCACCCGGCGCTCCGCGACGACCCAGACCCAGGCGAGCGGCGGGTCGGTTGGACGCGACGAGGAGCGAGCGGATGATGAGCGCATTCATGTGGAGACGGGGCGTGAGGCCGAACAGGGATGCCACTGAATGCCGTATGGGGAAGCGGGCCAGAGGACGTCTTCGTCGTCGGCGACGAAGGCACGATCCTGCACTACCAACACGGCAACTGGGAGCTCATGGAATCAGGGACGCTCCCACGAAAATCTCTAAACCGCATATGGGGAAGCGGACCAAAGAATGTCTTTGCCATTGGTGAGGAAGGCACGATCCTGCACTTTGACGAGGGGGCTGGCACGACAACGCCTTGACGAGGCGCACCGCCGCAGCGCGCTCCGCACGCACCTCGACGCTGCGAAGCCGCATCCCTGACCCGACGCGGCCACAACGCGGCCGCCCCAGCGAGCCCCCAAGGGAGCGCCCGCTACTTCAGCGTCTCGCCGATCTTCCCCACAGCCCGCTCGATGAGCTGCTCCTGCTCGTTCTTGCTCCGCAGCACCGCCTCGGCCGCCGCCTTGGCCTTCTGCTCCTCCTCGGTGGCCTTGGCCTCGGCCGTTCGCGCCTCGGCCTCCGCCTTCTGCGCCTCATCCCGCGCCATCCGCGCCTGGTTGGCCGCGACGCGGGCCCGCTCGGCCTCGGCCTCCGCCCGGTCCCGGGCCTCCTCGGCATCGTGCTGCAGCCGCTCGGCCCGTCGCCGCTGCGCCTCGCTGTCCTGCCGCGCTGCCTCGCTGTCCTGCCGCGCCCGCTCCGCCGCGCTCCGCTGCGCCTCCTCGCTCGCCAGCGCCGTCTTCAGCGTGGCCTCCGTCATCCTGATCTCGCCGATCTGCGCCACTATCACCTGGTACTGGCCCCTCAGCTTCACGAACCCCGCCCCCGCCGCGACGGCCAGCACCGACAGCGCGGCGATGACCCCGGAGACGAGGCGGCGCCTCCCGCGTTGCTGCTGATCGGCGAACCCGAGCACCTCGTCCAGATAGAGCTGCTCCCGCTCCGGCAGGTCACCCCGGTAGCGCTCGCGAAAACCGCGGGCCTCCTTGGCGACCTTGCCGCGCCAGAGCGTGTCCGCGGCGCGACCGCTCGCATCCCAGAGCCTCGCCGCCGCGCGCAGCCGATCCAGGAACGCGGCGTCCTCCTGGTTCTCGTCGAGCCAGCGCTTGAGCGTCGGCCACCGCTCGATGAGCGACTCGTGCACGATCTCCACCGTGCTGCCAGCGCGGTCGCTCCCCGTCTCGATCGCCAGCAGCCGCCCGTCGGCGAGCAGCTCCACCACCCGCTCGATTTCGCCTCGATCCCCGGGCAGCTCGCAGAGCTCACCCAGGCTCGCCACGGCCCGCGTCCGCTCCGGCGTCACCAGGCGCTCCAGGACCACCCGCGCGAGCTTCGCCCGGCGCTCGCTCATCCCCGCCAGCACCGTATCCGCGTGGCTCGCCAGCGCGCCCGCCACACCCCCGAGCGCCTCGTAGCTCTCCCGCGTGAGCAGCTTGCGCCCCCGATCGCGCATCTCCCACAGCCGGGCCGCGGTGAACTGCAACAGCGGCAGCGCGCCGCGCGTCGTCGCCAGCGCGTCGAGAAAGCCCTCGATCATCTCGGGATCCTCGACCTCGCACCGCGCCGCCTCGATCGGCTTCATCAGCGCCTCGCGCAGCCCCTCGCGCCCCATCGGCCGGAGGAACACGAGGCCGCGGAGCATCGCCGCCATGAAGTGCTCGTGCTCGGCCATCCGCTCCAGGAAGTCCGAGCGCACCGCCAGGACCACCCGGAGCGGCGAGGAAGCGTCGTCGGCGACCCCCGTGAGGCACGCGAGGAACGCCTCGCGCTCGCTGGCCGGTGCGCCGAGCGTGAAGAGCTCCTCGAACTGATCCACGAACAGCAAGAGGCGCCGCTGCGCGCCGCCCGACCACGCGCGCAGCGACGCGCCGAAGAGGCCGGGCTCGACGCGCAGCCGCTCGACCAGGGGGGCCGCGCCCGTCGCCGCGCTGCTCGGCGGGACGGGCGTCAGCCGGGCTGCGTACAGCGTGGCGGCGGCGCGGCTGAACAGATCCGCGAGCGCCGCCATGGGCTCGCGCCCGGGCCGCACGACGAGCGCCTCCCACCCCTCGCCAGAGCGCTTCAGCGCCGGGATCACCCCCGCCCTCACGAGCGACGATTTCCCCACGCCCGACGCCCCCGCGAGCGCGAGCAGCGGCTGGTTCCGGAGGCGCGCTACCACGCCCGCGAGGTCCTGCGCGCGGCCGAAGAAGCGGTCGGCGTCGGCCTCCTGGAACGACGACAGGCCGGCGAACGGGCTGTCGTCGCTGCCGAGGAGGATCTCCCGGCGCCCGGGCAGGAGCGGCAAGAGCTCGGCCAAGAGCTCTTGCGCGGACGCGAACCGCTCGGATTTCCGCTTGCAGAGGCAGCGGTCGATGATCGCGCCGAGCGCGCCGAGCTCCGGGTGGCGCGCGCTGACCTGGGGCATCGGCTCATCGAGGAGCGCCACGCTGAAGAGCGTCGCCTGGCTGACCGGCGCGAGCGGGTGCTCGCCGAGCACGAGCTCATGGAGCATGATGCCGACCGCCCAGATATCGCTGGACTGGTCGATGTCCTTCCCCCTCCACTGCTCGGGGGACATATATGGCATCGTGCCGATGACCGCTCCCTCGCCGGTCAGGCGCGTCGTCTCGGAGGCAGATCGCTCCACCGCGAGCGCGAGGCTCCCCTCGTCCTCGCGCAGCTTGGCAATGCCGAAATCGACCACCTTGATCGCCCCCGACGCCTCCAGCATGATGTTCTCGGGCTTGAGGTCGCGATGGATGATGCCGGACGCGTGCGCGCGGCAGAGCGCGCGCACGACGGGAACCATCATGTCGACAGTCAGGCTGGGCGGCAGGGGCGCCGTCGACATGTCCTCGCTGGCGTCGGCAGACCTGCGCTGGCTCATCCAGGCGCGGAGGCTCTGCCCCTCGATGAACTCGAGCATGTACGGGTATCCATTGTGCTCGTTCACCTCGTGGATCGTCACGATGTGCTCGTGGTTGCAGCGCGCGGTGGCCTGCGCTTCGATCAAGAAGCGCTGTAGACCGCTGCGGCTCAGCCTCGTGAGGAGCTTGATCGCGACGAGGCGAGCGAGCCGGGTGTCGCGCGCCAGGAAGACGGTGCCCATGCCGCCCCGCCCGAGCTCGCGCAGGAGCTCGTAGTGGCCGATGCGGGTGCCAGCCGACGGCGGCTCGCTCCGGGAGATCGACAAGGAAGGCGGAGCGCTCGCGTCGGTCACCACATCACGCGTCACCCCGTGAACGCCCGCCGGCTCGAGCCCCGCGTCCGCCAGCACGGCCGCCGGACGCGCTGAGCCGAGAAGCACCGTGCTGGCATAGGCTTCATCCACGAGGCTTTCGGTGCTCATGCCAGAGCGACCTTCATGCTCGAGCGAAGCCGCGTCGGACGATCGAGGGACGGACTCCGGGGTGATCAGCTCAGTGGCCACTGTTCCATATCCATGTAAAAATACACAAACACCAAAACAATCGCCTTCGCAACGGCTGGAGCAATGACAAGAGCATAGGCGCCCAGCGCAGCCGTGTATACACAGACCCGTCACGAGAGCGCTTTACAGAGGACATGCGCGGGGGCGCCATCGTGCTGATGGACGGTGTGCCTCGGCGCAGCGCGCGCCGCGACGATATTTCCAGGTCCGTCCCGGAACCTTCGCGCCCCGTGCCTGTCTGGAGCCCCATCCAAGGAGGTACTCGTCATGATCGAAGCCTTCCACATGGGCGGCTGGGGCATGTTTCCAACGCTCGTCTTCGGGCTCCTGCTCCTTGCCGCATCCGTCCGTTATGCCATCTCGCCCGAGCGGCGGTTCGTGCCGCTCCAGGTGAGCCTCGGTATCCTGACGCTGGTGGCCGGCGGGCTCGGCTTCGTCAGCGGCACCATCAAATCGCTCACGTACATCGGCGCTGTGGATCCCGACACGCGCTGGATCTGGCTGGTCGGCCTCGGCGAGTCGCTCAACAACATCGGGCTCGCGCTCGCGCTCCTCGTCCTCTCATCCATAGCCGCCACCGTCGGGGCGTATCGCTTCTCGCAGATGGATCCCGCCCGCTGACGTGAAGGCGCCCGACCGCGCCGTCCGAGCCATCCCGGCAGCCGCGCCGCTGCCGGCGCCGCGCCGCAGGTCACCTCATCCGCCGCTGGCCGGCGGCGTCAGGGCGCCGGACGCCCCGCAGCCGCAAGCGCGACGCGCCGCTCGATCCCGAGGAACAGCAGCGGCAGCGCCACCGTGAACGCGATCGACAGCCCCGCGACGACCGGCATGCCATCGAGGCGGTGGTCCGGCAGCTCGTGGAGCATCCTGGCCGCCGCGAACGCTGCGATCGCGGACGACATGTGCTGTACGGCCGACTGCATCGAGGTGAAGCGCGCCCGCTCGGCGGGGCGCGGCACCTTCGACGTCAGCGTGTTGTGCGAGACGTTGCGGAACGTCATGCCCAGCATGAAGACGATGAAGATGGCGAGCACCGGCAGCCCCGGCGTGTACGAGACGAACCCCGCATAGAGGACGCTCACGAGCACCGCCGCGCCCACAGAGCCTGTCTGAAACGCGCCGAAGCGGTCCACCAACGGTCCCACGGCCCGCATCGCGGCGAAGCTCACCAGGCCTCCCACGAAGTAGAGCAGCCCGAGCCGCTCGCGCGGATACCCGAGGTTGTACTGCACGTAAGCCGAGATGTTGGGGATCACCAGGAACGACGCCACCGTCAGGATCGCCGTCGTCGCGTACGAGAGCAGCACGATCGGCCGGCCGAGGAGCGCGCCGAGCTCGCCGAGCGCGCTGCCCGACGGCGGCGCGCCGGTCAGGTGATCCCGCATCGACGGCAGGAGGAAGATCGCGAGCCCGGCGACGAGCAACCCGAGCCCCGCGACCGCGAAGAACGGCAGCGGAAAGCCGCCGCGGCGGGCGAGCTCCAGCCCGGCGGGGACGCCGAGCACCGAGGCGACCGAGAACGAGCCCATCACGACGCCCATCGCCTTGCCGCGCCGCTCGGGCGGGATCACGTCGGCGACGATCGAGAACGCGACCGAGGTCGCGGGCCCGCCGAACGCCCCGGCGAGCACGCGCGCCGCCATGAGGCTCGGGAGCCCCGTGGCGAAGCCCCCGGCCGCCGTGCCGGCGACGAGGCCGAGCATCGCCACGGCGAGCGCGCTGCGCCGGTCGAAGCGGTCGAGGAAGAACGCGCCCGCGAGGCCCGAGACCGCGGCCGCCGCCGTGTAGCTGCCGCCGATGAGGCCGATGCTGGACATCGGGATCCCGAGCGCGACCGCGAAGTCGGGCCCGAGCGGCATCACCATCACGAAGTCGAGGATGTTGATGAACTGGACAGCAGCGACAAGGAAGATGATGCTCGATTCGGAGCGCCGTTTGGACACGAGGGTCGACTCTAGTCGACTCCAGGCGCGCCCGCCCCGCCTCCGCACGAAAAAGCGCCGCGCTCACGCCGAGACGCGCCCCCTCACCGCTCCCCTGCTCCACCCAGCCCGCGCGGCGGCTCGCACGTCGCGCGCGTTGCTCCCGGCGCAACGCCACGTTGCGCGCTAGCACCGTTGTCCCCCCATGAGGTCCACCTTACGATGAGACGATGAGCCCCATGGATCGCCGCACAGCCCTCGGCGCCCTCGCCGCAACGCCCGTCGTCGCCGCGTGCGACCCCGCCGCGCCCCCGCCTCGCACCGACGAGGCCGCGCTCGCCGCGGAGGACGTCGTCCGCGACGCCGCGCCGCTCGGGTTCCCCTGGGAGACGCTCGATCCCTTCCTGTTCTGCGTCCACCACGACGACGCGTACCCGGCCGGCAACGAGCGGATGGGGCCGGCCGCATCGCTCTCGGGCCGCGCCATCGGGCGCGACTTCGCGGGCAAGGACGGCTGGCGCATGTACCACGGCGACGTTGTCCCCGGCTTTCCGCAGCACCCGCACCGCGGCTTCGAGACCGTGACCGTCGTGCGGCGCGGGCTCGTCGATCACGCGGACTCGCTCGGCGCGGCCGCGCGCTACGGCCGCGGCGACGTCCAGTGGCTCACGGCGGGGGGCGGCATCGTCCACGCGGAGATGTTCCCGCTCGTCGAGAAGGACGGGCCCAACCCGCTCGAGCTCTTCCAGATCTGGCTCAACCTGCCGCGCGCCGACAAGCTCGCCGAGCCGCGCTTCGTGATGATGTGGGGCGACACGATCCCCAGGCAGATCGCGCGCGACGCCGCGGGCAGGACGACCGAGATCACGATCATCGCCGGCCGCCTCGGCGAGCTCCGCCCACCGGCCCCGCCGCCGAGGTCGTGGGCGGCGCGCGCCGCGTCCGACGTGGCGATCTGGACGCTCAAGATGGCCCCGGGCGCGCGGTTCACGCTGCCGGCCGCCTCCCCCGGCACGAACCGCGCGCTCTATTTCTTCCGCGGCGCCGAGCTGCGCGTCGGCGCCCGCCGCGTCCCCGCGGCCCACAGGATCACGCTCCGCGACGGCGCCGCCGCGCTGCTCGAGAACGGCCCCGACGAGGCCGAGCTCCTGCTCCTCCAGGGCAAGCCCATCGGCGAGCCCGTCGCGCAGCAAGGCCCCTTCGTGATGACCTCGATGGCGGAGGTCCAGCAGGCCTTCCTCGACTACCGGCGGACGGGCTTCGGCGGATGGCCGTGGCCGAGCGACGGCCCGGTCCACGGGCGCGCGGAAGGCCGCTTCGCGCGCTACCCCGACGGCCGCATCGACAAGGCGGGCTGAGCGCCCCGCCTCCGCGTCCCGGCGCGCCGATCCCTCACCTCGCGTCGAGCTCGGGCTCCTCGCTCCAGCAGCCGTTCGCGCTCGCGCGGTGCCGCGCGCGGTACTCCGAGGGGCTGACGCCCTCGGAGCGCCGGAATTGCTCGGCGAAGCGCGACGCCGAGTCGTAGCCGCAGGCCGTCGCGACCTCCAGCACGCCGTGGCGCCCGGAGCGCAGGAGCCCCTTGGCGAGATCGAGGCGCTCCTTCCACAGGAGGGCCCTGAACGAGACCCCCTTCGCGCCGAGCCGGCGGCGCAGCGTCGCGTCGCTCACCCCGAGCGCGCGCGCGACCTCCGGGGCCGCCCACGGGCGCGCCGGATCGCGGCGCACAAGCGCCCGCACCGCGAGCGTCGGATCGAGCGCCAGCGTCGAGGAGGCGGCGCGCGCCTCGTCGAGCTGCTCCCGGTGCTGCAGGAGCAGGGTCAGGATGAGATCCTCCAGCCGGTGCTCGATGAGCAGCGCGTGCGCGCCGGGCAAGAGCAGCGTGTTCACGAGGTGGATCAGCGCCTGGATCGACGGCATCGCGGAGCGCAGGAGGTGCGGCCGATCCGCCTCGAAGCCGCCGAGCCCCCGCTGGACGCAGAGCGTGGGATACCGGCGCTGGAGCCGCTCGTCGACCTCGCTCAAGAGCTCGATCGTGAACGAGCGGTAGGCGCCGCGCTCGGGATCGGGCTCGTTCACGAGCTCGAGGGGGATGCCCTGCGGCACGAGCAGGATCTGCCCCTCCCGGGCGACGAGGCGGGTGTTGCCGTCCGGGCCGTCGAGGAAGATCCGCTTCGCGCCGTCGAGGATGAGCACGACGAGCGGCCGGGAGAGCCGCTGTATCGTGATCCGATCGCGCGTGCGGGTGAAAACGCCGACCCACCGGGCCAGGCCGGCGCCGCTCGCCGAGGACGTGCGCTCCAGGCGGGAGATGGCCTCTCTGAGCGCGCCCCAGGCCTGGGCTTGATCGGTGGGCTCGAGCAGTCGGGTGAGCTGGGTCTTCATCGTCGCTCCTGATGGGAAAGGGCGCTTCTCTCGCCGCGCAGACGCAGCGCGGGGCCGGCCGGGGCGGCGCAGCGTAACCGCGCCGCCCCTGGGCCCAAAGCGCTGTTCCGCCGGCTCACTTCACGTCGAGCAGGACGATCTCGCCGTCGTTGAAGAGCGGGACGAGCAGGCGATTTCTCGCGCGGTCCCAGCCGAGATCGGCGGGGCTCGGGAGATCCGCCGCGAGCGTGGAGACGCGCGGCGCCGCGTCCCCGGCGGGGTCGATCTCGAAGACGGCGCCCGCGTCCCAGCTCGACACGAGGAGCCGGCCGTCGTCGAGGCGCACGAGGCCGTCCAGCGTGCCAGCGGGCAGGGAGATCTCGCGCCGCGGCCGCGGGGATACGTCGAGCGCGTCGAGCGCGTCGAGCGCGTCGACCCGCGCTGCGCCGAGGTAAGCCACCCAGATCTCGCCCTCCGCGCACGCCACGCCGTTCGGGTGCGGCAGCGCGGGATCCGCGATCAGCCGGGAGACCTCCCCGCCCGGATCGACCGCGATGAGCGCGTCGGTGCCGATCGAGGTGAACCCGCCCTCCCCGATGGCCACGCCGGAGTCCGAGACCACGATCGACCCGTCGGGCATGGCCGCGACGTCGTTGAGCAGGCCGGCGCCGGCGACCTCGATGTCCTCGATGGGCGCGCCGTCGCTCGCGTCGAAGACGCGGATCACGTCGATATCGGCCACATAGAGCCTGCCGCCCGCGATGGCCATGCCCTTCGGGGCGCTCAGCGTCACGCCCTCCGACGCGCCGTCGATCCATGTCAGGTCGAGGATCTCGCCGTCCGGCGAGACGCGCGAGATGAACGCGCGGTCGTCCTTCTCGACGGGTGAGCCGACGATGTTCGAGACGAGGTAAACGTCGCGCTCCTCGTCGTGGAGCACCGACTCGGGTGTGCTGAAGCCGCCGACGCGGCGGCGCTCCGGCGCGGTCGGGGCCTCGCTCTCGGCGCACGCCGGGAGGACGGCGACGAGGCAGGCGAGGACGGCGGCGAGGCGTTTCGGTTGCGTTTTCATGGTGCGCTCTCTCGTGTGAACGGGCCGGCGACGCGCCGGCTGGTGCGCCTACCCTGCGCCCGCGCGCCGCGCGGCGCGCGCCCGCGGCGCTCATTGGTACGCCCGAAACGCTCACGCACCGCGCTTTGCGACGATGCCGGCCAAGACACGAGGCCTCGCGCGGGCGGCGGGGCCACACCCGGCCATGGCGCGTCTCGACCAGGGAAGAGCCGATCGTTCAAGGCGCCTCCGTCGTTCCACCCGACCGGGAATCGATAACCGCGAGACAACGAATCTCACGTCCACGCCGCTTCATCGGCCACGCGCAACGCACAACCATCGTCCGCGTTGTACGAGGCGGATTCCCGGCCTCCGCAGATCCTGTCCTGACAAATGAGCACGGGTCCAGCTTGAACGGCGCGTAAATGGCGGGTAACCGGCGCGTAACGCTGCGTAACGGCGCATAACGCCGCGCAACGCCGCGTAAACGGCCGGTAAACACCGCGTAACGCCGCGCGCTCGCCCTCCGCACGGGCGAGGAACGTCTTGGTCGACATCCACGGGACCTGCCTGCCCACACCGAGGGCACGCCGTGAGTCGACAACGGACATCGAGCGCTTGACAAGTGTTGCGCCCCCGACAATCATGCGGTCACCGTGGCCCGGCCGACGCGTGGTACCCTGTAATGCAGTGTCTTTCAGATCCAGATAGCGAGACGTCGCTGCACGAGCAGGTCGCGGCGCTCCGCAGGCGCGTCGCGGACCTGGAGCAGGCCCTGGCCGAGGCGCAGCGGCCGAGCTCGGCCGTACGCGAGGCGCGGCCCGCCGCGGGGGAGCAGGAGCTCCTGGCCAGCTTCTTCGCGGCGGAGGCCTCGGGGTACGCCGCGCTGCTCGACGCGATCCCGGCGATGGTGTTCTTCAAGGCTCGGGACCACCGGTACCTCGCCGTCAACAAGGCCTATGCGGAGCACTATCGCCTCTCGAGCGACAGGATCGTCGGGAAGCGCGACGAGGAGATATTCGTCGACGAGGTCGCGCGTAGCTACCGCGAGAACGACGAGATCATCATGTCCGAGGGGATCCCGCGGGTCAACGTGGAGCTCCGGTGGAAGCTCGAGGACGGGAGCGACGGCTGGACGCTGGAGAACAACGTCCCGTTCTGCGACGCGAGCGGGCGCGTGATCGGGATGGTCGGGGTCGTGGTCGACATGACCGCACGAAAGAGGACGGAAGAGGCGCTGCGGAGCACCGAGGCCGATCTCCTCGGCATCCAGGCGCGCCTCCTCGAGACGATAGCCGCGCTCTCGACGCCGGTCCTGCCCATCGACCACGGGGTCATCGTCGTGCCGCTCATCGGCCATCTCGACACGATGCGGGGCACCCAGCTCATGGCGGCGCTGCTGCAAGGCGTGGAGCGCCACGACGCCCAGTTCGTGATCGTCGATCTCACCGGCGTCCCGATGATCGACAGCGCCGTCGCGCTCCACCTCCTGCGCGCGGTGCAGGCCGTGGGCCTGCTCGGCGCCGAGAGCGTCCTCGTGGGGATGTCGGCCAGCACCGCAGCGGCGCTCGCGAGCCTCGGCGAGACGCTGGAGGGGATCGTCCTCCTGAGAGATCTCCGGGCCGGCGTGCGTTACGCGATGGCGCGGCGAAGGAGATGACCGGCGTGCGGCCGATGGCGCCACCTTAGACGTCAGGAGACGTCAGGCGACGCCGAGCGGCGCCGACAGACATCTCCCTCCCTCGCACCTTGTTCCACGCAGCGGGCGACCTCACACCCTCTCGAAGTGCTCACACACCGAGGTCTCGCTTGACCCTCCGGCGAAGCGCCGGCTAAATTCCGTTCAGCCTTTTAGCGCTGCAATCCCGGCTGATATAGGGACGGTCGGTTCACCACTTCACCACACCTCAGCGAGCTCGACGCGCCCGGTGTCCCCCGCGCGTCGAACGTCCAGGCCAGCGATGACGCCGCGTATCCGCCCGTTGCCCCTCGACCAGATCCGCCCCGCCACCACCGCCCTCCTCGTCATCGACATGCAGCGGGACTTCGTCGAGGAGGGCGCGCCCTGCGAGGCGCGCGGGGCGCTCGATATCGTACAGCGCGTCAGCGCGCTCGCCGCGTGGGCGAGAGGGCACGGCCTGCCGGTCGTCTTCACCCAGGAGATGCACAGGGCCGATCGGTGCGACTTCGGCATCGAGCTGGAATTCGAGCCGCCGCACTGCCTCGAGGGATCCCGCGGCGCCGAGATGGTCGATGGGCTGCGGATCGAGCCGCAGGATCATCGGATCTTCACCAAGCGGCGCTACGACTGTTTTTTCGGCACCGACCTCGACCTGCTGCTCCGGTGCAAGCGGGTGGAGAACCTCATCTGCTGCGGCGTGTGCACCAACATCTGCGTGCTCAGCACCGTGCTCACCGCGAGGAACCTGGATTACCGCGTGCTGCTCCCGGTCGACGCCGTGGCCGGGACCTCACGGGAGCTCCACGACGCCGCGATCCTCTGCATGAGCAACGCGTTCGCCTACGTCACCGAGAGCGCCGCGGTGATGCAGCTCTTCGGCTGACGGATGCCCGGCGACCGAGCGCCGCGAGCCCCGCCGCGACAGTGCGAGCGACCACCGCCGCGCTGGCTCGCGCTCGGCCGCCCCGCTTCCGCCCGGGTCCGTCTCGCGCTCGGCGCGGCGAGCTTCCTCGCCACCCTCGCGGCGTACGCCTGGCTCGCGGGCCGCGACGGGGTGAACACCGCCCTCGCTCCCACGCTCGCGAGCATCGGGCGGGCGACGGCCGAAGCGCTCGGCTCGGCGGAGCTCTGGCTCGACGTCCGCTATAGCTTCCTCCGGGTCACGGCCGGCTTCGTGGCCGCCGCGCTCCTCGCGGTCCCGCTCGGCGTGCTCGCCGGCGCGTTCCGATCGATCGCCGCGCTGATCGAGCCGCCGACCGAGTTCCTCCGCTATGTCCCCGTGCCGGCGCTGATCCCGCTCGTCATGATCGCGGCGGGCATCGGCGAGGGCGCGAAGGTCCTCCTCGTCTTCCTGGGGACCTTCTTCCAGCTGCTGCTCATGACCGCGGACGAGGTGCGGCGGGTCCCGGCGCCGCTGCTCCAGGTCAGCCAGAGCCTCGGAGCCACCCGGCGGGAGATCGTCTGGCGCGTGCTGGCCCCGGCCGCCCTCCCCGGCATCTGGAGCGCGCTGCGCATGTGCAACGGGTGGGCGTGGAGCTACGTCGTCGTCGCGGAGCTCGTGGCCGCCACCGAGGGCCTCGGCTTCCGCGTCCTCAGGTTCTATCGCTTCATCCAGACGCCCAGCATCTACGCGTACCTGGCGGTGCTGGGCGCGATCGGCCTGGGGCTCGACTGGGCGTTCGGCGCAGCGCACCGCCGGCTCTTCCGCTGGGCCAGGGGGCGCGACGCGTGATGCTCTCCGTGCGCGGCGTCAGCAAGGCGTACGCCGGCCGCCGCGGCGAGACCAGCGCCCTCTGCCCGCTCGACCTCGACGTCGGCGAGGGCGAGTTCGTGAGCCTCGTGGGCCCCTCCGGGTGCGGGAAATCCACGCTGCTGCACATCGTCGCGGGGCTCGAGCCGGCGACCACCGGGACCGTCACGCTCGGCGGCGAACGCGTCCTCGGCCCCGGCGCCGAGCTCGGCGTCGTGTTCCAGCAACAGACGCTCTTCCCGTGGCTCAGCGTGCGGGAGAACGTCCGCTTCCCGCTGACGCTGGCCCGCCACCGCGGCCGGGCGCGGCAGGCCGGCTCCGAGCGAGAGGCGGACCGCGTCGAGCGCCTCCTGCGCCTCGTCGATCTGTGGGACTTCCGCGACAGCGCGCCCGCGGAGCTGAGCGGCGGCATGCAGCAGCGCGCCGCGCTGGCGCGGGCGCTCGCCGCGCGGCCGGAGGTGCTGCTGATGGATGAGCCGTTCGGCGCCCTCGACGCCCAGACACGTGAGGAGATGCAGGGGCTCCTGCTCCATGTGATCCAGCATCACCGGATCATGACGCTCTTCGTCACCCACGACGTGGAGGAGGCCCTGATCCTGTCCGATCGCGTGGTGGTCTTCTCGGAGCGCCCCGGCCGCGTCGTGGCCACCTTCGACGTGCCGGTACCCCGGGCGGATCGCTCGCCCGACCTCAAGCTCGACGAGGCGTTGCTGCGCCTCAAACGGGATATTCTCTCGCTCCTGCGGGGGAGGGCCCGCCCCGAGGAGCAGCGCCGACGCTTGCTCCTCGGGCTCACGCATACGCCGAGGGGAGAGGATCCATGAACCGAAGGACCGTCGTGCTAGAGCTCGGGGCAGCGCTCGCCTGCCTCCTCCTGTCGCCAGGCTGCTCGAAGAAGGACGAGCCGGCGCGCGAGGTGCCCGCCGCCGCCGCGCCCGGCGAGAAGCCCGGGGCCGCGGCGAACGCGCCGGTGAAGCTGACCGTGGGACACGATCTGTGGATTGGCTATGCGGGCGTGTTCATCGCGAACGAGCTCGGGCTGTTCAAGCAGGCTGGCCTCGACGTCGAGCTCAAGCCGTTCTCGAACCCCGGAGACACGCTGCCGGCGCTGGCCGCGGGGAAGCTCGATATCGGCCTGACGACCCTGCAGAACCTGGCCGTGCTGAGCGGCAACGGCGACACGGACGTCGTGGCCATCGCGCTCATCGACAGCTCGAACGGCGCGGACGCGGTGGTGGCGAAGGAGGGGGTCGCGTCCATGGCCGATCTCAAGGGCAAGACGGTCGCGCTCACCCTCGGCGAGGTCAATCACATGCTGTTCCTCGCCGGCCTGAAGAAGTCCGGGCTCTCCGCGGACGACGTGAAGGTCACGAGCATGAGCGCAGACGACGCCGGGGCCGCGTTCGTGGCGGGGAAGGTCGACGCCGCGGTCACCTGGGAGCCGTGGATCACCAAGGCGACCAAGGGCGGCGGTCGCGTGATCTTCTCGAGCGCCAGCGTCCCCGACACCATCATGGACGCGGTGGCCGTGCGCCGATCGCGGCTCGCCGAGTCCGGTGACGCCTGCTCGAGGTTCATCGGCGCCATCGATCAGGGGGTGCGCGTCCTGCGCGGCGAGCCCGACAAGGCGATTCCCATCATCGGCAAGTACTTGAACGCTCCGCCCGAGGACGTGAAGGGCATGCTGGCCGGCGACAAGATCTACGACCTGGCCGACAACAAGCAGCTCTTCGGCACGGCGGAGAAGGCCGGCCCCGTGTACGCCTCGATGAAGGCGGTTGTCGACTTCGCGGTCGAGTCCAAGCTCGTCAAGAAGGCGCCGGCGCCGGAGTCGCTGCTCGAACCGAGGCTCGTCCGATGAGCCGCGACGAGGCGCTCATGGGGCGCGCGCTGGAGCTCGCGCGCGGCGCGCAGCGCGCCGGCGAGCCGCCGTTCGGCGCCCTGGTGGCCGCCCCCGACGGCGCCGTCGTGGCCGAGGCGACCGACGAGGTGAACGCCCAGCGCGACTTCACGTGGCACGCCGAGGTCGGCGCCGTTCGCCGCGCCTGCGCGGCCGTCGGGCCGGACTTGCAGGGATACACGCTGTACACGACCGTGGAGCCCTGCCCGATGTGCTTCACCGCGGCCTGGCTCGCCCGGATCAGCCGCATCGTCTACGGCTGCACGATGCGGGAGGTCACGGAGGCGACCGGCGGCGCGCAGCGCGAGCTGGCCGTCCCGGCGGAGTGGATGAACGAGAGATCTGGCGCGCCGCTCGATCTCGTCGGCGGCGTCCTCGACGCGCAGTGCCTCGCGCTGTTCGGCCCGGCGTGACCCGCTCGCCGGCGCGCCGCTGCCATGACCCGCTCGCGGCGCAGGTCGAGCGAAATCCCGTCACAGATCTCGGCTGTCCCATCACAGCCTGAGGGAGGCCGGAGCGGCCCGACCTTCCGGTGGCGGTCGGGGCGCCAGCAAGGTTTGCTTACCTGAGCAAGCCCTGCGTTCTCCACTCGCCCCTTCTACGCAGCCGTTGCGTACCCGAGGTCGAGGCGCCGCTCGCGCGGCCCGAGGGGGCGCTGCGGATGTCTGGCATGCGGGGTGCTCATGGCACGTGACGGGACGCGGACCGCGCGGCGGGGCCTGAAGGAAGACGGCCCCCGCTCCGGGGCGGAGCTGCCCTGGCGAGACGGTCGGCGCCTTGCCGCCCGTGGCGGCTCGTCGGGTGAGCTCTGCGCACCCAGCGCCGTCCTCTCTGCGCTGCATTCCGAGAAGGAGACACTTGCAATGAAACGATTCTTTTATCCGTTGGTCCTCGTGGCGATTCCGGCAGCTCTCTCTGCCTGTGGCTCCGGCCATTCGTCGGAGTCGGACGCGCTCGCCGCGCCAGACGAGCTCACCGAGACGGCCGAGGGCGCCCTCGCGTGCGGAGGGCTCGCCCCGGGGGAGTCTCTCGATCGAAGCCAGTCGATCCGGTCGTGCAACGGCCGCGTGAAGCTCGTGCATCAGACGGACGGCAACGTCGTCGCCTACGACGAGACCGGCGCGTCCTGGACCACGCACACGGCGCCCCGATCGGACACGACGAGGCTCATCATGCAGACCGACGGGAACCTGGTCCTCTACGCCGGCACCCGCGCGCTCTGGAGCTCCAGGACCGCGGGAAACCCAGGCGCACGTTTCGCCCTCCAGGACGACTGCAACCTCGTCATCTACAACACCGCCGGCAGGCCCATCTGGACGACCTCGACGTCCTGCCGGACCTCCAGCGTCGTCGACCTCTTCGACTACATGACGCCGGGATGCAGCGCGAGCGGCCCCCAGTACGCAACGCAGGTGACCGGAGCTCGATGGTACGTCCCGCAGGGCAAGGACAGCTCGGGCCGCAGGCAGTTCGTGTACGTGAAGGGCAGGAACGGCGCCGATTACGAGTCCTACACGGCTGACGAGCAGTGGATCCGGCTGTGGAAGGACACCTCGTGGGCGTACTTCGACACCGGCATCCAGACGTACTGCGATGAGCAGTGCGGCGCGCTGAACAGGCCGACCGACTGCAGGCACCAGTGGCGCGGAGACCCTGTTCCGGGCGGCTACGCCTACCAGGCCCCGAAGGACACCACCGACTGGGGAGGAGCGAAGGTGCTGCCGCGCTATTTCGACAAGTCACGCGGCGTCCAGACCTACACGTTCGACATCTACGTCGACGCGCAGAGCGAGACGACCTGCGGCGCCTGCGACTCGTGGCACGAGGGCTGGACGTGGCAGCGGTACACGGTCGAGCACCTGTCCTCCGTCACCGCTCCGAACGGTCAAGTCTACACGGACGTGATCAAGAAGGTCATCATCGACGGCGCCGGAAAGGACGAGGTGTACTACTTCGCCAAGGGGATCGGCTGGATCGGCTACGAGGTGCAGCACTCGACCTACAAGGACTGGATCAACGGGACCACCACCGGCGTCAGCCTCCCGACCATCTGCCCCGGCGGTGGCCCGGCGAGCAGCTGCTAGCTGGCGCTTCACGGCCGCCATGTGCACGGCGACCGGGGCCGCGCGCGACAAGGCGTCCGGGTGTTGCTGAGGAAGCAGCCGCGCTGAACCGCTGCTCGGATCCGAGCAGCGCGCGCGGCGAGCGCGCCGGAGGGGCGCCGAGATCCGCGGTCAAGAGCGCAAGACCCCTCGGCGCCGGCGCCGGGGCACGCGTGTTGCAGCGAGCGGCGCGCCAGCACGGCCATCGACCATCCACCGGCGGCCTCGGTGCGCCCCTACCCCTCTCCGGAGTCTTCATGACCGACCGTATCGCTCGTCTCAAGGCCTCGCCCTCCGTGGCGGTCAAGGAAAAGCTCGATTACCCCGTCATCGACACGGACATCCACACCAACGATTACTCGCCGGCGCTCGAGGATTTCGTCGCCACGTACGGCGGCGCCAAGCTCGTCGACGATCTGCGCAAGGCGCTGAGCTCCCGCCGCCGCAACGCCGAGAACAGCAGCGGCAAGGACTGGTACAGCCAGACGCCCGAGGAGCGGCAGCACTACCGCACCGTCAGGTCGCCGTGGTGGGCGCGGGTGACGCGCAACACGCTGGACGTGGCCACGTACCACCTGCCGGAGCTGCTCGCCGAGCGCCTGGAGGAGCAAGGGTCCGACTACTCGGTCCTGTTCCCGAACAACACCCTCGCGCCGCTCGCCGTGAAGGACCCGGGCGCGCGGCAGGCGCTCCAGCGCGCGATCAACCATTATCATGCGGAGCTGTTTCGCAAGTACAGCGACCGCCTCACCCCGGTCGCCGGGATCCCCCTGAACACGCCCGAGGAGGGGATCGAAGAGCTGGAGTTCGCCGTCAAGAAGCTCGGGCTCAAGGCGATCAACATCGCCGGCGGCGTGCGCCGCCCCATCAAGGCGATCGCGGAGAAGTACCCGCCGGCGCACCACCCGGAGATCGCGAAGTACGCGACGTACATCGACTTCTATGGCATCGACAGCGAGTACGACTACGATCCTTTCTGGGCGAAGGTGGTCGAGCTCGGCGTGCCTGTCCTCACCCATTACGGGAGCCAGGGCTGGACGGGGCGCTCGTCGATCAGCAACTACATGAACAACCACGTCGGCCACTTCGCCGACGGCTCGGAGGCGTTCGCCAAGGCGCTGTTCTTCGGCGGCGTCACCCGCCGCTTCCCCGGGCTCCGCATCGGCATGCTCGAGGGCGGGGCGGACTGGGGCGCGCGGGTGTACATCCACCTGGTCGACCGCTTCCAGAAGCGCGGCCCCGAGGGCCTCAAGCACTACGACCCCGCGGCGACCGACCGCGCGCTCTTCACCGAGCTCTTCCGGCGGTACGGCGCGGATCTCGCAAAGCTCGCAAACGGGCGTTCGATCGAGGGCGAGCAGCTGATCGCCGACACGCTGGGCGCCGGGTACACGAGCGACGCCCGCCAGCCCGCGCCGGAGTACCGCAACGACTTCGAGGCCGCGGGCATCGAGAAGATCGAGGACATCCGCGACCGCTGGGTGAACAACTTCTTCTTCGGATCCGAGTCGGACGACCGCACCATCGCGTCCGCGTTCAACGCCAAGGCGAACCCGCTCGGCGTGAAGATCAACGCCATCTACTCCTCCGACGTCGGCCACTGGGACGTCCCCGACCTGACCGAGGCGCTCGCGGAGAGCTGGAGTCTCGTGGAGGAGGGCGTCCTCAGCCCCGAGGACTTCAAGGCGTACGTGTTCGAGAACCCGTACAAGCTCTACACCGAGGCCAACGCGAGCTTCTTCAAGGGCACGCGGGTCGAGGAGAAGCTGAAGCGCAAGGCGTCGAGCGGCGCCGGCGACGAGCGGCGCGGCCCGCAACCGGGCGCGAGGAGCGAGGGTCTACCCGGCAAGTCGGTCGAAATACGCGCGTAGCGCCGCCCCGTCGAGCCCCGCCCCGAGCGCGAACATCAGCGCGAGCCTCGCCTTGGGCCCCGAGAGCGCGCCCGCGGCGATCACCCCGAGATCCCGCAGCCGCCGCCCGCCGCCGGGCGCGCCGTACGTCGGCGTGACCCGCCCGCCGGGGCAGCGCGAGCTCAGCACGACCGGCGTGCCGGCCTGCACGAGCGCGCCGATCGCCCCCTCCCAGCTCCCGCAGACGTTTCCCGCGCCCGAGCCCTCGATCACCACCCCACGGGCCCCGGCCTCGAGGATCGCGCGCAGCAGGAGATCGTCCATCCCGGACGCCATCTTGACGAGGTAGACCCGCGGCTCGGGCGGCGCGAGCGGCAGGGTCGGCGTCCTCGCGGGGCGCGCGTGGACGCCGACGCCCTCGCCGTCGACCCAGCCGAGCGGCCCGACACCCGGCGAGGCGAACGTGCCGAGCGCTGTCGTGTGGGTCTTCATCACGCACCGCGCGGCGTGGATCTCGTCGTTCAGCGCGACGAGCACGCCGAGCCCCCGCGCCGACGGGTCGACCGCGATCCGCGCGGCCGAGACGAGGTTGCGCGGGCCGTCGGTCCCCGCGGCGCTCGCGTCCCGCATCGCGCCGGTGAGCACCACCGGGGTGTCCCCGTCGAGCACCAGATCCAGCGCGAACGCCGTCTCTTCGAGCGTGTCCGTGCCGTGGGTGACGACGACGCCGGTCACCTCGGGGTCGCCCTGGAGATCGCGCACGGCGCGCGCGAGCGCCGCGATCCTGTCCGGGCCGAGGTTCCAGCTGCTCTCGAGGCAGAACTCGGTGACCGCGATCTCCGCGACGCGGCCGAGCGCGGGCACGTCGGCGACGAGCTCCTCCGCGCGGACGGCGGGCACGGCGGCGCCCGTCTTCGGGTCGACGCGGCTCGCGATGGTGCCGCCGGTGGTGACGAGGTGAACGCGAGGCATGGATGGTTGTTGGCGTGAAGCCGATCACCGCATGTGCGCGAGCGGGAGCCCCGCGACGGGCGCGCGGAACGTGAGGAGGTGGGGCATCGCCAGCGACCCCATGTAACACGTGCGGAGATCGGGGCCGCCGAACGCGATGCTCGTGGGCAGCTGCAGCGTGTTTCCCGCGCAGGCGCCGAGATCGGCCGGCTCGATGGTGCCGTTCCTCTGCTTCACGGTCATCGCCTCGAGGACGGCAGGGCGCGGATCCTCGAAGACGGTCTGGTAGCTGCCGTCGGGGAAGATCACCCCGAGGCCGTTGCGACAGACGGCCGCCACCCAGATGTTGCCCTCGGCGTCGAAGGCGAAGCCATCCATGTACCCGCCGATGCCGAGGCTGTCGGGCCCGAACTGCTCGGGATCGCCGAGGCTGCCGTCGTCGCGCACCGAGAACCGGAGGAGGCGGCCGGGGACGGTCTCGACGGCGTACAGGAACCGCTCGGCGGCGTCGAGGCGCACCTCGTTCGTCAAGCTGAGGCCGTCGGCCACGATGCGGGCGCCCTTCTCGTCGACGAGCGCGATGTACCCGTCGCGGACGCTGCCCACGACCGCGGACCACCACGGGAGATGCCGTGTCGTGACGGAGATCCAGAGGCGATCCCGCGAGTCGATGAAGCAGAAGTTCACGGCGCCGAGCGGCTTGCCGTCGATGGAGTCGAGGAGGACCTCGGACCGGCCGTCGCGGTGGAGCTTGTGGATCTTGCCGCCGGACATGCTGGCGACGATGAGGTTGCCCTGCCGATCCATCGCCATGCCGTTCGGCTCGGGCACCTCCGGGCCGAGGGTCGCCTGCCTGCCGTCCGGCTCGATGCGCGTCGCGATGCCGCGAGCGTCCGAGGTCCAGAGCGTGCCGCCCGGCTCGACGATCACGCACTCCGGCCGGACAAGGCCTTGCCCGACGTACTCGATCCGAGACAGCTCGAGGGTGAAACCCCTGACAGATGACATCCACCGACCTCCCGGCACGGCGCCGCGCCGCGCCCGCTCGACGCGCGCGAGCATAACACCCCCCTCGCCGACGGGGACATCTCGAGCCGCCGCGCCGCCCCGGGCCGACAGGCTCGGGAACGAGATCGCTCAGGAGTTCGCCTTGAGCGCGGTGAACTCGCCTGGATCGTGGATGGTGGGCGGATTGACCCCGCCGCCGATGAAGTCCTCCGTCCGGTCGTACATGCCGTAGTGGGTCACCGGCGCCGAACCGCCCTTTGCCGGGAAACCATCCGCGCCTGCCTTGACCCCGAGGGCGTTCATCAAGCTGCAGAAGTACTTGTTGATCGGCGCGTTGGCGAGCGACGGATCGGTCCCCGTCTCCTGGGAGATCGCGTCGACCTGGTTCGAGGTGCCTTCAGTACACGTGATCTCGCTGTTGCCGGTCGTGAGATCGGGCGAGCCGTCATCGACGTTCACGGCCCAGCCGGTCTTGAAATAGCCGCCGGCGCTGCCGGCCTGGATGATCGGCAGGTTGTTGAGGTTGCGGGCGCAGCCGTCCGACACGTCCTGGAACCAGACGGCCGCGCAGCTGTCGAGGAGCGTCCCGTCGCCCTCCTCGATTTGGCTCAGCTGCTCGACGAGGTGGGCGAACTTCCTCGCATAGTAGTCGTCGATCGTGAGGAGCATGTCGATCGCACCGGCGACGCAGGTGCCCGTCATGTTCGCGTTTCCCAGGCGACGCGAGAGACCGGCGCTCTCGAACGTCACGCCGAGCCCCTTGAAGAGGTAGTTCCCGGGGTATTTCAGGAAGATGACGGGGTTCGCGTTGCACGCCGCCGCGAGCACGGCGAGGTTCGAGCAGAGGTCCGCTCCGTCCAGAGTGTCCGAGATCCGCCGCGTCAGCCTGTCGTCGTCGCTCGGGGGCGTGCCCCACAGGGTGATGTTCTCTTGCGTCGCGCCGAGCGCCGCGGCGAGGGACGTGTCGCACTGCGCAGAAGCCACCACGTTTCCTGTCGCGTTGATGAGCTCCTTCCAGGCGGAGAGCTTCTGCTTGTCGGCGCGGCTCATGTCGAACCGATCGAGCCTCTGCAGATCGTCCTTCACGATGTCGAGGACGCTCTTGCCGCGCATCGCCGCGTAGGTGTCCGGAGACGGCGGCTTCCCCGGCTCGAAGATGCCCGTGAGGCTGCTGAAGAGCTGCGACGGGTTGAGGCCCCTGAAGAGGGTCTCGGCGGCGGAGTAGGAGATCGCCATCTGAGGGTTTTCATTCTGACCAGCCATGTTCAAGAGCAGCGGAGTGCCTTGCGGGCTGAGCTGTCGTGCGATGACGTGGTCCAGCGAGGGACCGGTCGGTTTGGCGTTGAACTTCGTCGCGGAGTCGAAGCTGAACGGGTCGTCGCTGTTGGGAGTCACCGGGTGGCAAGTGAAGTACGACCCGACCACCTGCGTGTGGGGATCGTTCCCCTGCCCCCGCGCCAGCGTCGCCGTCCACTCGTTCATCGCGCGGATGCCGCGGGGCATGAGGAGCTTGTCGACGTGAGGCGCCAGGTGCTTGAGCGTCGTCGACTGGAGGTCCGCGGCGGTGAGCGGGCCGTGCGACTTCTTCGGGAACCACCGCGTCGTGATGCAGCCATAGGGCGTGAACATCACGATCAGCCGCTTCGGCGGCGTGGCCGGCTGTGCCATCACGGAGCGGTCGAGGATCGAGCCGAGGAACGGCGCCGCGACGCAAGCTCCGCCCAGCCCCCGGAGGAAAATTCTTCGGTTCATGCGCTTTGACATGGTCGTACTTTTCCCGCCTCAATGGACGCAGATACCCGGCGTGCCACTCGGAACGCCCTCGGATGCCCGAGTTTGCCTCGGCTCCACCCTCCCCATAATCTCCGGGGGTCCGCGAACGTATTTGGAATTCGCTCGGCGGGGCGCGTTGGGCGAGCGGAAAGGTGCCCCGCCGATCGCCGCGCCAGGCGGCAGCCCGACACGTCGCGGCAGTCCTCGAGAGTGATCTCGGATCAGGGCGTCGGGGTGCCCTCGCAGTACATACTGCGATGGCAAACAATTGCGTTTACCGCAGATGCCGGCATCTCGGTCACGCTCAGGGCGCGAAGCCCGCCCCCTCCCCCCCCGCCATCGGTCACCAACGTGAACGTTTAGATGAACGTTTGCGTAAACGTTGGGATGTAGGAGGACGCGGCGCGAAGCTTGGTAAACGCCTATGGGGGCGCAAGGGCCCTTCCAGCATCGTTGAATTATGTTGGTGAAGCATTCCGCGCGCCCCGGCGGTGTGCCTTCCAGTGCGTCCACGACCACGATACGGCCTCACAGGCACGGCAAGCGGGCCGCCGAAGCGGACCACGCGGCGGCCTGCCTCTCGCGCGGCGCCCGGGCGGCCAGGCGCCCTTGCGCGCGCTCGGCGTCAACCGGCCGCTCGAGCTCGCCACGCTCCCAGCACAGCACGCCGCGAGGCCCATTCCCTCGAGCCACGATCTTCTGCCGTGAGATGTTCTCCAACCCTCCCGATCAGCGGTTTCAAACAAATTCTGGCAATTCTCAGCCATGACACGCAATGAGCCACACCCGTGATTCAGCGGGAGCGCTCCCGTCCGGCTCATCGCTTTTTTGGCTCACGACGCGTGAAGCCCCTTTTCGCCGTCGCCGGCTGTGCAATGGATCTGCGCGTCGATGCCGCTCGTCTTTCTGCCAGGCGATCTCCGCTTCTTCCTCTGGGACGACACGGCCGTGGATCAGCTCGCGGCCCGGTCGCTTGGCGCGACGACGCCGGCGGAGGCGATCGTGGTCTCCGAGGCGGGCCGCGCCGTGAGGAAGGCCGGAGAGGCCGCGGGGCTCCTCGGCGGCCTGGCCGCGCTCGCCAGCATGGCCCAGGACGACCTCGAGCGAGCGCCGCCGTCCGTCGCCGCATGGAGCCTGGCGAGCAAGCTCGCGCTCGATCTCGTGGTGCGCGAGCGGGTCGTGCCCCGTGTGGTGCCGGCCGGCGCCACACCGGGACGCACGGAGGCCCGCTGGGCGGTGTCGCTCGCCGCCCCGGAGGACGCCGCGCGCGTCGCGGCGCTCGCCCGCGCCATGCCGCCGGCCGCACACGCGGTGCCGGCGGGCGCGCAGCAAGCCAGCGGCGACGGCGGGCACCCCCGCGGGCCACGCGCCGCGGAGGTCTGGTCCGCGGAGGCCCTGCTGCGCGCCTTCCTGGACGCCGCGGCCGACGCGCTCGCGCGCGGCAGCGCCGCGGATCGCCCGGCGCGCGCGCCGCGTCCCGCGCACGCCCCGTGGGAGCGCCGGCTGGTGCTCGCCCTGACGGGCCCGCGGCGCGCCTTCGCCGCGGAAGGGCTCGCCGAGCGCGCGCTCGTGGCCGATCTCGACGCGTGGGTCCGGCCCGCGCTCGGCGCGTGCGACGCGCTGCGCGCCTGCTTCCGGCTGGAGCTGCCCCAGGGCGACCGCGGCTTCGTGCTCCGCTTCCTGCTGCAGGCGACCGACGATCCGAGCCTGCTCGTGCCCGCGGCCGACGTGTGGAAGACCCAGGGACGCACGCTGAAGGCGCTCGGGCGCGCGTTCTCCGGCGCCGAGGAGGTGCTCCTCGGCGCGCTCGGCGCCGCGGCGCGGCGCTTCGCGCCGATCGCCCGGGCCCTCGGCGAGGCGCGGCCGGAGCATGTGGACCTCGATCCGGCGGAGGCGTGGGACTTCCTCGCGCAGGCCGCGCCGGCGCTGGGCGAGGCCGGGTTCGGCGTGGTCGTGCCGGGCGAGCTCCTGGCCTCGGGGCAGCGCCGCCTGCGCCTCCGCATGCGCGTCGGCGCGGCGCGCCCCACCGCGGGCGTCGTCGCGGGCAGCGCCGGGCTCGGCCTCGACGAGGCGCTCGATTTCGCGTGGGAGGCGGCGCTCGGCGACGAGGCGCTCTCCGCGCGCGAGCTCGCCGCCCTCGCGCGGCAGAAATCGCCGCTCGTCCGGCACCGCGGGGCCTGGGTGGTCGTGGTGCCCGAGGAGCTCGCCGAGATAGCGCGGCGCCTCGAGGCCGGCGGCGGCCGCATCTCGGCGCGCGAGGCGCTGGAGGGCGCGCTCGCGGGCGAGACCCGCGTCGACGGCCTGGTCGTCCCCGTGGTCGCCGAGGGCGCGCTCGCCCGCGCGATGGAGCGGCTCCGCTCGGGCGCCGAGCGCGCCGCCGCGCCGCCCGCGGGGTTCGTGGGGACGCTGCGCCCGTACCAGGCGCGCGGCGTCGCCTGGCTGCAGACGATGGCGAGCCTCGGCCTGGGCGCCTGCCTGGCCGACGACATGGGCCTCGGCAAGACCGTCCAGCTGCTGGCGTTTCTCGCCGGCCGGCGGGCGGCGGCGCCCGAGGACGCGCGCCCGACGCTGCTCGTCGCCCCGACGTCGGTCGTCGGCAACTGGGAGCGGGAAGCGGCGCGCTTCGCCCCTGCCCTGCCCGTCGTGCGGCACTACGGCGAGGGGCGCGCCCGCTCGGCCGAGGAGCTCGCGTCGCGGGCGTCCGGCGCGAGCGAGCGGCCCGCCGAGGGCGGCGACGGCGGCGCGCGCCGCACGGGAGGCGGGCTCGTCCTGACCACGTACGGCCTGCTCCGCCGCGACGCCGCGGCGCTCGCCGGCGTGGACTGGGCCGCGGTCGTGCTGGACGAGGCGCAGAACATCAAGAACGCCTCGTCGCGCACCGCCCGCGCCGCGCGCGCGCTCCGCGCACCGCACCGCGTCGCGCTGACCGGAACGCCCGTCGAGAACCGCCTCGCCGAGCTCTGGTCGATCCTCGAGTTCGCGAACCCCGGCCTGCTCGGCCCGCTCGAGGCGTTCCGCCGCGCCTACGCGGTGCCCATCGAGCGCTACGGCGACCGGAAGGCCGCAGAGCGGCTCCGGCGCGTCGCCGGACCGTTCTTACTGCGACGCGTCAAGAGCGATCCCGCCGTGCTTCAGGACCTTCCGCCGAAGGACGAGGCCAGGGTCTTCTGCACGCTCACGCGCGAGCAGGTGACGCTCTACCAGGCGGCGCTCGACGAGGCGATGCGCCGCATCGAGGAGGCCGAGGGCATCGAGCGGCGCGGGCTCGTGCTCTCGCTGCTGACGGTGCTCAAGCAGATCTGCAACCACCCGGCGCAGTGCCTCGGGGAGGCGGGGCCGCTCGCGGGCCGGTCCGGCAAGCTCGCGCGGCTCACCGAGATGCTCGAGGAGGCGCTCGCGGCGGGCGATCGCGCGCTCGTGTTCACGCAGTTCCGCGAGATGGGCGACCGGCTGGTCCGGCACCTCGCGCCTTCGCTCGACGCGGAGGTCCTCTTCCTGCACGGCGGCACGCCGAGGCTCGCGCGCGACGAGATGGTGCGGCGGTTCCAGGACGATCCGCGGGGGCCGCACGTGTTCGTCCTCTCGCTGAAGGCCGGCGGCGCGGGGCTCAACCTGACGGCGGCGAGCCACGTGTTCCACTTCGATCGATGGTGGAACCCGGCGGTCGAGGACCAGGCGACGGACCGCGCGCACCGGATCGGGCAGCGGCGCGCGGTGCAGGTCCACAAGCTCGTCTGCGCGGGCACCGTGGAGGAGAAGGTCGACCGGATGCTGGAGCAGAAGCGCGATCTGGCGGCGCAGGTGGTGGGCCAGGGCGAGGCGTGGATCACCGAGCTCGACGACGCGGCGCTGCGCGAGCTGTTCGCGCTGTCGAGGGACGCCGTGACCGGCGCGGGCGAGCTGGACGATCGCGAGGAGCCGGAATGAGCCCGCCGGCGCGCTGGGCGCCGTTCCCCCGGGAGGCCGGGCCGAAGCCGCCGCCTCCGGCGCGAGGCATCCGGATGAAGCGGGCCGGCACGACCTGGTGGGGCAAGCGCTGGGTGGAGGCGCTGGAGCGGATGGCGCCCGACGACGCGGGCCGCCTCGCGCGCGGGCGCACGTACGCGCGCACGGGGAGGACGCACGATCTCACGGTGAAGCCCGGCCTCGTGACCGCGCGCGTGACCGGCTCGCAGCCGAGGCCGTACAAGGTGATCCTCACGATCGCGCGGCTCGACGACGCCACCTGGGCGAAGGCGATCGCCGCCATGGCGAAGCGGGCGAGCTTCGCGGCGGAGCTCCTCGCGGGCCGGATGCCGGAGGACATCGAGTCCGCGTTCCGGAGCGCCGGGACGAGCCTGTTCCCGGAGCGGCCGGAGGACCTCACCACGGCCTGCTCGTGCCCCGACATGGCGAACCCCTGCAAGCACGTCGCGGCGACGCACTACGTGCTCGGGGAGGCGTTCGACAAGGACCCCTTCCTGCTGTTCGAGCTGCGCGGGCGCACGCGCGAGCAGGTGATCGAGGCGATCCGCGCAGCGCGGGGCGCCCCGGCGCGCGCCAGGCGGGCGGGCGCCGGCAAAGGCGCCCCCTGCGCCGGAGGCGCGCCGGCGATCGCGACGGTGACGCCCGGCAAGATGGCGGCGAAGGACTACGACGCCTGGCGCGAGGCGCCGCCGGCGCTCGACGTGGCGCTGGAGCCGCCCGCGGCGCACGCGGCGCTGCTGTCCCAGCTCGGCGCGCCGCCGGGCTGGACGGAGGAGCGCTCTCCGGCGGAGCTCCTCGGACCGCTCCTCCGGGCGGCGTCGGAGCGGGCGCGGGAGATCGCGATGGCGGAGGGCGCGCCGCGGGGGCGAGGGCGCGGCTGAGCCGCGCGTCAGCAGTTCCGCACGGCGGCGGCCCCTGCCCGGGACGCGGCGGCGCGCACGGCCGCCCGCTCCGACTCGGAGAGCACCACGTTCAGCTCGAGCACGTCGCAATCGCCGCTCCGCTCCACGTTCACGCTCACCTGGTCCAGGTCGATCCGCTCGTACTTCGAGATCACCTGGAGCAGCTCCTGCTTGAGCCGCGGCAGGTAGTCCGGCTCGCCCGTCGGGCGCGCGCGCTCGCGCGCCACGATGATCTGCAGGCGCTCCTTCGCCACGGTCGCCGACTTCGGCTGCGACCTACGAAAATAGTCCATGATCGACATGGCAGAACTCCCTCAGACGGTCGCCGCCTGGCCGCCAAAAATCCGGCTGAAGAACCCCTTCTTGGTCGGCTCCAGGAAGCGGTGGGGGCGCTCCGCGCCAAGGAAGCGCTGGACCACGTCGAGGTAGGCCTGCGCCGCGTCGCTCGTCGGATCGAGCACCACGGGCGTCCCGGCGTTCGACGCCTGGAGCACCGCCGTCGACTCCGGGATCACGCCGAGCAGCGGGATGCCGAGGAGCTCCAGCACGTCCTGGTGCGCCAGCATCTCGCCCTTGGCGACGCGCGCCGGCGCGTACCGCGTGAGCAGGAGGTGCGTCTTCACCGGCGCCTCGCCGAGCTCCGCCCTGCGGGTCTTCGCGTCCAGGAGGCCGAGCACGCGATCCGAGTCCCGCACCGAGGAGACCTCGGGGTTCGTCACCACGATCGCCTCGTCGGCGAAATACATCGCCATCTGCGCGCCCCACTCGATGCCCGCCGGCGAGTCGCAGAAGATGTACTCGAAGCCCGCGCCCCGCAGCTCGTCGAGGATGCGCCCGACGCCGTCGAGCGTGAGGGCGTCCTTGTCCCGCGTCTGCGACGCGGGGAGCACGTAGAGCGAATCGAGCCTCTTGTCGCGGATCACCGCCTGACGGAGCGTCGCCTCTCCGCGGATCACGTTGACGAGATCGTAGACCACGCGCCGCTCGCACCCCATCACGAGATCGAGGTTGCGGAGCCCCACGTCGAAATCGATGGCGATCGTCTTGCAACCGACGGCCGCGAGGCCGGACGCGAGGTTTGCGGTCGTGGTGGTCTTGCCGACTCCGCCTTTGCCCGAGGTGACGACGACTACCTTTGACACCAGAAACCTCCTTGAGATGGTTCGAGAGACGTGGCTGTCCTACGGCCGAGCCCGCGCGGATGCCCGCCTCCCGGCGTTGAGGGGGCGGCGTCGACGTGATGGGAGCTCGGCGCCCACCCGATTCCATTGAGGCCGGGGACGCGCTCGACTGGGTACGTCATCGCGAACCGAACGAACAACTTTTTCGCGACGAAACTTGCAGCGTAACCCGGCCGGCGCTCTGGATCCAAATTACCTACATGTAGGTGCGTCCTGCCGGCGGCAGGTTCGCGCCGGGCGCGGCTCGACGAGCTCGGCGCCCTCGACAGCACGTTCGGCGTCGAGATCGAGGCGTTCGGCTCCCAGCCCGACCCGGCGCTCACCACGGGCGCGCTCAGCGAGCTCACGCAAGCATTCTCCACCCCCTTCCGTGACGGGCGGCGATCTGCCGAGACGCGCCGTCGGCGCGAGGCGAGGTGTGTAATCGTGCTTCCATGGCGCGCCCTGCACGTGATGCCTTCGGCCGCGATCCCGCACCTCGCCTTCACGCCACTCCTTATATCGGCGATTCTCCGTGCCTATTGACAGTCACTTCGTCGACGTCGTATCTCAAAATTGCAAACATGGGTTTCAGGACGCCCACGACGCTGCAATGCGCCCGTCGAACCGACATGGTGCTCGTTTATCGCAGATGTCGGCCGCGCTGTATGGAGACCAGGACGCTTGTGGGACCCGCGTCCCAGATCTCGGGATCGTGCTCGCCGGCCGCCGAGGAGGGAATGTCATGAAGATGACAGGACGATGCTGGATGACGGCCCTCGGGCTCATGGTGATGACGGCGGCGTGCGCGGCGGAGGACGCCACCCAGTCGGACAAGCCGACCGAGGAGATCGCGCTGATCAAGCGAGACCGGACTCCGATTACCGAGTTCACGCCAAGGGAGCTCGAGGAGACGGTCGACAATCTCGTCAGCGCGATCAACCAGAGCGGGCTCGAGCCGGTCCAGATGGTGATCCTGCTGAAGCACCTCTCCACCTTCTTCGAGCCGATCGCCACCGGCGCGAACCGCGCCATGGGCGAGCTCGAGGCCGTGGGGAACGTGCTCGGCCCCAGCACGCAGACGAACATGGACAGCGGCACGGAGTCGCAGACGCTCCAGAATCAACAGATCGCGAACGCGATAGAGGATGGCGCCCAGGGCATCGGCGTATCGCCCTACGATTCTTTCAACGAGGTCTCCATCAGGAATGCCGTGGCGGAGGGGCTCCACGTGGTGACGTTCGACACCGACCTGAAGGACTCGGGGCGCGCGCTCTACGTCGGGGCCATCCAGGAGGAAGCCGGCAAGTTGGGGGCGGAGACCCTGATCAAGCTGCTACCGAAAGGGCCAGGCACGGTGGTGGTCCACGGCGACACGTCAACGCAGTGGTACGACGGGTCCCAGCGAACGTTCGGCGTCCTGGATGCGCTCGGGAAGACCGGTTACACGACGCAGGTGGTCCAGGCCGTCTTCATCAACGGTCAGGAAAACTTTGACCTCGATCAGCTGAAAACCCTGATCCTGAACGCGGACCCGCCCGTCGTGGGCATGATCGGCGTGTTCAACATCTCGTATCGCTGCGTGATGGCCGCAGAGGCCACCGAGAGGCTGGACATCCCCATCGTCACGTTCGACTTCGATCCGAAGACCGCCGAATACATGCAGAAGAAGCGCATCAAGGCGACGATCGTCCAGCGGCAGTACTACGAGGGGTACCTCGTGCCCTACATTCTCTATGGCATCCAGCACATCGGCCTCGAAGCGACGAAGCAGATCCTCGGTCCGCTGATGGTCGACGAGCACCGGGTCAATATCGGCGTCGACGTGGTTCCCGCGGACAAGTTCCAGGCCTACAACGACTTCCTCGACCAGATCGGCTCGATCCAGTAGCGGCGCCTTGGATGGCGGCGGGCTCGCGGCGAGGTTCCACCCCGGCGCCGCCGGGGCCGTGGGGTAGACTGGGCTCATGACCGTCATCCGCTTCTATCGCTCCGGCGACGCTCACGGGTTCTTCTCCAACTTCTCGCGCCACCCGGTCACGCTCAAAGGCAAGGTGTGGCCGACGAGCGAGCACTACTTCCAGGCCCAGAAGTTCCCCGGCACCGAGCACGAGGAGGTGATCCGCAACGCCCCCGGCCCCGGCGAGGCGGCCCGCATGGGCCGGCAGCGGAGCCGCCCGCTGCGCCCCGACTGGGAGCAGGTCAAAGACGATGTCATGCGCGAGGTGGTGCTGGCGAAGTTCACCCAGCACGAGGATCTCCGGCGCGCCCTGCTCGACACCGGGGACGCGGAGCTGGTCGAGCACACGGCGAACGACGCCTACTGGGCCGACGGCGGCGACGGGAGCGGGCGGAACATGCTGGGCGTCATCCTGATGGAAGTCCGCGCGCAGCTTCGCCGCTGACGCGTCAGGGCGGCGCTCTCTCCGCGGACGGCCCGGGATCGCTGGCGATGCGCAGGGCGCGCGTGGCCACCGGGCACGCGCTTCCCGCCCGCTCAGGCGCTTTGGCGGAGACGCCTGCGCCGGTCGGGTGTACCACGGCGCACATCCATGAGGAGAACCCCCCTGTCCGTGCGCCTGGCGTTTCCCAGACTTGTCACCGTGGCCGGGCTGGTCGCGCTCGCGTCCTGCGGAGGGCCCCCCGCGGCGACGCCGCCGCGCTCGGCCGCGGCCCCGGCGCTCACGGGGACGGCGCCGCCGGCCGGCCCCGAGATGCCGCGAAGCGTGGAGTCGCTCGTCGACGTCATCCCCGGCGACGCGGTGCTGGTCGCGAGCGTCCCGCAGACCGGCGCGCTCCTCGCCGGCGCTGCGCCGGCCATCCGGGAGGCGCTCCTCGCGGAGGTCACGGCGGTCCTGGCGCGCCAGCCCGGCCTGAGCCCTGAGCTCGCCCGAGATCTGATGGCATCGCTCGACGGCGCCACGGTGTTCGTCGGGGGCGAGGCGGCTCCACGCGAATCCCTGGGGGCGCTCGTCGAGCGCGGCTGCGTGGCGGCGCGGTTCCGCGACGGCGCCCCGGTCGAGCGGCTGCTGAAGGAGCTGCCGCGCGAGGCCGGCGAGGGCCGGTTCGCGCTCCGAGGCGACGAGGACGACGTGCTCGCGCACGGCGCGTGGCTCGCCGAGGCGCGGGTCGCCCTCGTCTGCGCCCGGCCGGAGCCGCTGTCGAGGGCCCTGCGCGTCGCGGGGCAGCGCGAGCCGTCGTTCAAGACGTCCGCGCTCTTCCAGGCCGAGCGCGCGAAGGATCCCTGGCTCGCGATCGACCTCCACCGGCTGCAAGGCGGCGGCGCGACAGGCCCCGAGCCCGGCTCGCGGCTCTTCATCGCCCTTCCCATCAGCCAGGACGCGCCCGGGCTCCGCGTGGAGCTCGAGCTTTACGGACCGGAAGTTCCCGCGCTCGGCACGGTGCTCGCGGCGACGGACCATGCCGCCGTGGCGAAGCTGCCCCAGGGAGCGCTTGTGACGTTCGGGCTGTCCCTTCAGCGGTCGCCGGGAAAGACGGTGAGCGACGTCCTCGGCGCCTTCGACCGGCTCGCCGGCGAGCCCACCGCGGCGTCGGCCGCGGCCGCGCTCGCGGAGGTAGGGCTCGAGCTCGGCGATGTGGACGGGGCGCTCGGCGGCGAGGCCGCGGTCGGGATCTACCGCGATCCGAAGCACAAGCTCGGCCTCGCAGGCGAAAGGCGCGCCGAGGCGCTCAGGCACAGCGCCGTGCTGATCGCGCTGGCGACCGCGGATGAGGCAGCGCAAAAGAAGGTGTTCGGCGCGGTCGCCGCGCACATGAAGCGGACATCAAAGAAGCTCAGGGCCAAGCCTGGGTCGCTCGCGCAAGATCTCGATGACGGCAACGAGCTGAGGGCCGAGACCCGGCCTGGGTTCATCCTGATCGGCGCGGGCGACCGGCGCTATCTCGCTCAGGTCGCCGCGCGCTTCGGGAAGGACAAGGAATCGCTGGCCGCGACCCCGTCGTTCGCCGAGGCCCGGGCGCTCGCGAAGGGCGCCTCGCATCTGCAGCTGTACATCGACCGTCAGGCGTTCGCGGGAATGCTCGAGGGCCCCGTGGTGGCGAGCTTCGGCGCGCTCGGCATATCGCCGACGCTGGTCTCACTCGCGCTCGCGCCGAGCGACCGCGGGCTGGATCTCACGCTGAGCGGCCATGGCGGGGTCGAGATCCTCGGCGCGAGCGCCGCGCTCGCCGTCGCCGGCGTCAGGCGTTACATCAACTCCGCGAAGGCAGCGGCGGCGGACGAGCTGGAGTAACGCGCCGGGGCCGCGCCTGGTGCACATATCAGGGACAGCCATGCTCCACCGCAGACGGCTGGCCGCGACCGTGGCTTCGCGCTCAGAACTCTGCCACGTCGAACAGCTCCGTGTAGCCCGAGTAGACCGAGCCTTCCGGTCTGCCACCGATCGGGTAGCCGTCGCCCCTCCCGCCGATCGAGCCCTCGATCGCGCCGGGGCTCAGTTTGCCGTACAGGTGGACCCTGACCTCCCGGAACTCCGCAGGATCGATCTCGGTGATTTCGTACGAGCCCTGGAGCGCGGCGAGGTCGAACCAGTGCACGAAGTCGGCAACGTCGGGCTGATAGGCTCGGAGCTTGACCACGAGCGACTCGTCGAACACGCCGTCCTCGGTCGAGAAGGCCAGCGGAACATCCACCTGGACGTGATCGGAGCAGGCCGAGGGGTACAGCTCCGTGCTGCCGCTCGATTCGCCCGGATCGGGCTCCGTGGATCGCACGAGACGCGCGGCGACGAGCTCGCCCACGGAGAATGTCGCGGTCGTGCTCTTGTCCCCCCTCCACAGGAGCGGGACGGAGCGCTCTCCGGAGACTGCGGAGGCGACGTCCCGCGCCGAGAAGCCCAGCGGCGAGACGTCGTCTGCGTCGATGTCCTCCGCCTCCCAATCGCACCCCCGGTAGACCCCCCCGATCTGGCCGCCCTGTGGCCTGTTGTCCGGTGGACCTTGGCCTACGCCATCCGCGCACCCGGAGAGCCCGGCGCTCATCACCGCCGCAACAAGCCAAGAAAGCCAACGCCGCTCGCGCATGTTCACGACCTCCTGCGGCGTACCTTGCGTTCGTCGCCGGCGCGATGCCAGGTCAGCTTCGCACATTCCATAGGGCAAACTGGCCTCCACATGTGCGAATCTGCCGTATGTGGACCATGAATCCCTTGCAAAGGAGCTGATCCGCGCCCTGCGCGGCCGGCGCTCGCAGCTGGCCTTCAGCCGCCGGCTCGGCTTCCGCACCAACGTCGTCTACACGTGGGAGTCCGGAAGGCGCTGGCCGACCGCGGCCACCTTCCTCGTCGCCGCGCGGCGCGCGGGGGTCGACGTCGCGGCGGCGGTGAGGCGCTTTATCCCCTCGCTGCCCGCGTGGCTCGCGCGCGTCGATCCAGCGTCGGCCGAGGGCGTCGCGGCGCTCCTCTCGGAGATGCGCTCCATGTCGCCCATCGTGGACGTGGCGCGCCGCGCGGGCAGGAGCCGCTACGCGGTCGCGCGCTGGCTCTCGGGCGAGGCCGAGCCGCGGCTCCCGGACTTCCTGCGGATGGTCGAGGCCTGCTCGCTGCGCCTGCTCGATTTCGTGGCGCTCTTCGCCGACCCGGCGGCGCTCCCGGCGGCGAGCGCGGCGTGGCGCACGCTCGAGGCCCAGCGCCGCGCGGTCTACGAGGAGCCGCTGCTCCCCGCCGTCCTGCTCGCGCTGGAGCTGCCGGCTTACCGGGCGCTGCCGCGCCACGAGCCGGGGTGGATCGCGCGGCGGCTCGGGTTCCCCGTCGAGGACGAGGCGCGCTGCCTGGATCGGCTCGCGGAGGCCGGCCAGATCCGGAGGAGCCGCGGGCGGTGGATCGTCGCGCCGATCCGGACGGTGGACACGCGCCCGGATCCGGACGCGGAGCACCGGCTCAAATGCTTCTGGGCCGGCGTCGGGCTGGCGCGGCTCACGCGCAAGGCCGAGGGGCGTTTCTCGTTCAACGTCTTCACGGTCTCCGCGGCCGATCTCGAGAAGCTCTCCGAGCTCCACGTGAGCTATTTCCAGAACATGCGCGCGGTGATCGCGGAGTCGCGGCCGCCCGAGCGCGTCGTCGCCGTGAACCTGCAGCTCTTCCCGCTCGACGGAGGCTGAGCCGGAACCGGAAATGGTGCGAGGAGCGCGAGGAGCGCGAGGAGCGCGAGGAGCGTGAGGCGACCCGGAAATCGGTGGCGGACCGGTCGAGTTGACATGTGCCCACATGCGCCGATAGAGTGCGAGCGCGGCGACACCTGGCCCGATGGTTCACGGGGGCGAGGGTTGTGCATGGGTGCCTCGGCGGGGGCCGGGCGTCGTCGCTGGAGTGGTCACGGGAACGGAGCGTCGCGGGGGGGTCGAGATCGCCCGCGTGGAGAGGTGGATGTCTGGGATGAGTCGAACCATGCCGCGCCGCGCGTTCGTCCTGTCGGCGCTGCTGCTGTCCACCTGCGCCGCGGCGGGCTGTCGTTCGAAGAATGGCAGCGAGAACCCGTCCGCCACTCCGGAGCGGGCGGCGGCGCCGGGGGGGTCGGCGCAGGCGGCGGCGGCCGCCTCCGCGCAGCAGCCCCCGCCGAAGCGGGCCGCGGTGGTGACGATCGCGAGGGAGCAGCAGGCCACCTGGGTGCGCAACTTCAACCCCCTGCTCCCCGAGGGGAGCGCGCGCTTCCCGACGGTCGCCGGCATCTACGAGCCGATGCTCGTCTACAACACGATGCGGAGCGATTACACGCCGTGGCTCGCGACGGGCTACGCGTGGAGCGACGCGAACAAGAAGCTCACCTTCACGACCCGCTCCGGCGTCAAGTGGTCGGACGGACAGGCGTTCACGGCGAGGGACGTCGCGTTCACGTTCGCGCTCCTCAAGAAGCACGCGGCGCTCGATCTCGCCGGGGTGTGGCGGTTCCTCGGCGCCGTGACGGCGATCGACGACACCACCGTCGAGTTCACGCTGCGGCGGCCCTATGTCCCCGGGCTCAGCTACATCGGCCACCAGCCGATCGTGCCGGAGCACGTGTGGAAGGACGTCGTCGATCCGGTCACGTTCGCGAACGAGAACCCCGTGGCGACAGGGCCCTTCACCGAGGTGAAGGTCTTCCAGAACCAGGTGTACGAGCTCGGCAAGAACCCGCGCTACTGGCAGGAGGGCAAGCCGGCGGTCGACGGGCTGCGCTTCCCGGCGTATCCGAGCAACGACCAGGTCACCCTGGCGCTCGTCAACGGCGAGATCGACTGGGCGGGCGCGTTCGTGCCGGACATCGAGCGGGTCTTCGTCGCCAAGGATCCGGCCCATCATCATTACTGGTTCCCGCTCGTCGGGGGCACCGCGACGCTGTACCCGAACGCCACGAAGAAGCCGTTCGACGACGTGCGCGTGCGCAAGGCCATCAGCATGGCGATCGACCGCGACCAGATCGTCAAGCTCGCCGCGGACAACTACACCCATGGCGCGGACGCGACGGGGCTGGACGACTCCTACGAGCGGTTTCGCAGCGAGAAGGCGGTGGAGGCCGGCGACTGGGTGAAGTTCGATCCGCAGCGGGCGAACCAGATCCTCGACGAGGCGGGCTATCCGAGGGGCGCGGACGGGATCCGGACGAGGCTCGGCAAGCCGATGCACTTCGAGATCAACGTCGTCAGCGGCTGGTCCGACTGGGTCCGCGCGGTCCAGATCATCACGCAGAACCTGGAGAGCGTGGGCATCGCCGCGTCGATGAAGACATACGACTTCAGCGCGTTCTACGCGGCGCTGCAGAAGGGCCTGTTCGATATGTCGATGGGCTGGACGAGCGTCGAGCCCACGCCGTACAATTTCTACCGCGATCTGATGAGCGCGGATCTCGTGAAGCCGCTCGGCGAGGTGGCGCCGCGCAACTGGCACCGTTTCGGCGCCAGGGAGGCCGACGTGCTGTTCCACGCGTTCGAGTCCGCGACGGCCCCTGCCGATCAGAAGCGCATCCTGGACGGGCTGCAGATGATCTTCGTGCAGGCCGCGCCGGTGATCCCGCTCTTCAACAACCCGTCGTGGGGCGAGTACAGCACGAAGCGGTTCACCGGCTTCCCGACGATGGAGAACCCGTACGCGAAGCTGACGCCGAACAACCCGCCCGAGTACCTCCTCGTCCTGACCGAGCTCCGGCCGAGATAAAGAGCGGCGGGGGGAACCGGTCTAGAGGCGGGTGACCACGAGCCCGTCGTTCTGCACGGAGATGCGGGCCGGCTTGCCGCGGTGCTCGTCGGGGATCTCGTCGGCCATGAGGTAGCGGCCGGCGATGGAGACGAACTCGGCCTCGAGGCTCATGCAGAAGATGCTCGCGTCCGCGTTGTTGTGGGCGCCGGCCATGGCGCGGCCGCGGAGCGGCGCATAGACATGGATGTTGTCGTTGGCGATGAGCTCCGCGCCCGAGCTGACCGGCGAGAGGACCACGAGGTCGCCGTGCGGCACGTAGATGACCTGCCCGCTGCGCACCGGCTGCCGCACGGTGAGCCCCGCCGGCGGCGGCTCCCCGGCCGCGTCCGGCGGCGGCGCGGCGTCCCTCGGGCGGCGGGCGGGCCCCGCCGCGGCGGCCCCTGGCCCGCCGCGGTCTGGCGCGGGCCCCACCGCCACGGGCCCCGGCGTGGGGGTGCTCCCCTCGGCCGGCCCGGCCTGGCGTGACGAGCGCGTGAGCGGCGTCCGCAGCACGCCGAGGCCGGCGGCGACGGCCCGCTCGCGCTGGGCGTCCGTCGGGTTGCGCACGGCGATGGGCACGAGGTTGTGCTTCCTCAGCAGCCCGGCGAGGGCGCCGAGATCGACGGGCTCGTCGCCGAGCTCCGCGAGGTCGAGCAGGATCGGCAGGTGCAGGAAGAAGTGCGGCATCTGCGAGATGTGGTCGGCGAGCTGACGCTCGACGGCCGAGACATTCGCCGTCTTGAGACAGAGCATCGTGATGGCAGGCATCGTGCCCTTGAGCGCAAACGCCTGCTGCTCCTGCCGCTTCTCCCCTCGCCTGCCCGACACCATCGCTGTCCTCGCTCGCAAAAAGGTGCTCCCGCGGCGGCACTCTACCCCGGATCCGGGGGCACGCGCGGGAAAAACCGCTGGGGTTCCGGGCCTCGCCGCGCGGCCGGCGCGTCGCTGGTTGGCTGGTCGCCTGGCGCGGTGATAACGGTGGTTTGGCATGCCGACCGCGCGCCGCGCCTCCGTACTGCGGATCGAGCCCCGTCCCGGCTCGTCCTCCTCTTCCCCTTCTCCGCACGCGACTTCCCCGCGCGCGACGCCCCCGCCGGTCGGCGCGCTCGATCGCCACTTCGCGCTGGAGGTTCCTCGCGTGTTCTCCGAGGAGGAGCGCGCCGCGCTCGTCGCGGCGGTCCGCGCGGCCCGCGACGAGTGGACTGCCGACTTCGGAGGCGAGCAGTTCTCGCTCGGACGCGCCTTCTACACCCACCTGGAACAGGGGCGCTCCCGGGACTATTTCGCCGACGCGGCGGCCTCCGACGCCCGCGTCGAACGCCACCTCCCCGGCCTCCAGCGCCGCATGCGCGAGCTCGTCGCGGCGCTGACCGGCGGGCTCGCGCAGCCCCGGCGCGGCTTCTGCGGGCCAGGCGTCCACATCTTCCCTGCGGGGGAGAAGGTCGCGCGCGAGGGCGGCGTCGTGCACTTCGACACGGAGGGACTCTCCGACTACCACCTTGCCCGCCGGCTCCGCGCCATCACCGTCGTGGTGATGCTGGAGCTCCCGGACGGGGACGGCGGGCTCAAGCTGTGGGACGTTCTCTACGACGGGCGAGACGACCCGGGCGGCGACGCGCTCTCCGCGCAGAGCCTCGTCGCCGGCTACAGCCCCGGCGGAGCGCTGGTGATCGACAGCTACCGCCTGCACCAGATACAGCCGTTCCCGGGCGACCGCGACCGCATCTCCGCGACGGTGCACGCTGCCGAGATCGACAGCGGCCGCTGGGAGACATGGTTCTAGCCGACCCACAGTCGTGTCGATCCGTTTCGCCCGGCTCGTGCGTCTGGGTGGGCGTGATGGAAGAACGAAAGCAGCCGCGGACGTCTACGGATCGGCGACGGCCGCCTCCAGCGCGGCCGCGACCCAGCCACGCAGGTGGTTGTCGTGATCCGGGCTCGGCAGCAGCCGCTCCTCGACCGGCACGCGCGCGACCATGGCCGTCAGCTCCTCGACGTCGAACGGCAGCGCGATACGGCCGTCGATCGCCACCTGGAGCCGCCCCTCGCGCGCGTCGCCCACCAGGCACGCGAGGTGGCGCCCGTCGCGGCTGAAGACCAGCGTTCCGTCCACCACGAGATCGAACGCGCTCTCGCTGCGCCCGTGCACCACCAGCGAGCGCTCGCCGCGCCGCGCGAGGTAGGCGTGATCGCGCCCGTCGGATCGGAAGGCGATCTGCCCCACCCAGCCGTACGCGGGCCCCTCGACGCCATCGACCACCGCGAAGCTCGATCGCCCGCGGCGCGCCGAATACCCGATCGCCTCGCCTCCCTCCGCGAACACGGGCGCGCCGACCTCGTCGTAGGCCGGCCCCTCCGTCCCCTCGAACACCACGCGCCACGCGGCGCCTCGGCGCGCCGCGTACGCGAGCCGCCCTTCCCTGCTGAAGGCCAGGCTCCACGGCATCACCGCGTCGTATGCGGGCCCCATCGCGCCGTCGATCACCACCTGCTCCTTGCGGCCACGGCGCGCGGCGTACGCCACCCGATCGCCGCGCGCGCTGAACTGGATGGCCGAGAGCCGCTCGAAGCCCTCCCCCTTCGCGCCGTCGATCACGGCGTGCCAGAGCCCGCCCTCTTTCACGCTCAGGGCCACGCGCCCGCCGGCGGGGCTCAGCGCGATCTCGGCGATGGCCTCGTACCCGGGCGACAGCACGCCGTCGACCACCCCGTGCGTCTCTCCGCCGCGGTGCGCGATGTACGCGGCTCGCCGGCCGTCGGCGCTGAAGCGCAGCCCGCCGATGCCGTCGTACGGCGGCCCCTCCACGCCGTCGATCACCGCGATCGCTCGACCATCGCGCTCGCCCGCGTAGCCGAAGCGGCGCCCGTCGCGGCTGTAGACCAGCGATCGACCGAACAGCGCGTCGAAGGCCGGTCCCTCGCGGCCACCGCGCACCACCATCCAGCGCCCAGCGCGCGTGGCCGCGTACGAGAGCTCGCCCGCCGCGCTCCAGACGATCGCGCCGATCCCAGAGAAAACAGGCCCCTCGTGGCCGCCCTGCACCACCGTCCAGCCGTCACGCCTTCGCGCCGGGTACGCGAGGCGCTTGCCGTCAGGGCTCCACGCGATCCCCTCGACGCCGACGCCGAGGTACTCGGGGCCGTCCCGGCCGTCGACGCGCACGAGCTGGCGCGCGGCACCGTGCTCGATCACCTCGACCGCGTGGCGCCGGTCCGGGCTCCGGCCGAACCACACGACACGGGATCCCACGCATCCCGCGCAGAGCAGGCCGGCGAGCGCCAGAGCGAGCCTCATGGCGGCGAGGGGAAGCGCACGCCGTGGGTGCCGGTCATCACGCCCTTGGCCACCAGGCGGCCCTCGACCTGGGCCTCCACGTCGAAGCGCAAGAGGTTCTCGAACACGTGGCTCTGGGCCACCTGGTACTCGAGGCGCTGCCCGGCGAAGACCGGATGGAGCAGCTTGACGTCCACCGCGGCGCTCATGCCCAGGCGCGACGGCAGATCGGTACGCGCGAGCATCTCCAGGAGCGGCGCCGACGCCTCCGGCCGGTAGCCGGGCCTGAGCTTGTAGCCCAGCTCCAGGTTGCGCAGGGCCGCGAGCACGCCGGCCGGATCGCCGCCGTGCTCCTCGAAGCCGCGCTCGAAGGCCCAGATGATCTGGAGCAGGTTGCAGCTCTGCCCCATGCCCTCGATGGTGTAGACGCCCGGCCAGAGGTGGAGCCCCGGGAAGTGCCCCTCGAAGATCGGCTCGTTGGCCGAGATCTGGCGCGCCGCCCGCAGCGTGGGCCGCGGCGCGCGTCCGTAGGCCTCCACCGTATCGACCATCAGGAAGGGCCGTCGGTGCGGGATCAGGCGCTCGATCACGTCGGGGCCCAGATGCAGGGGCTCGATCGCGCTCATCCGGGTCCTCCCAGGGCCTCTAGGGTGCGGGCCAGATCGCGCGCGTCCTCCGTCCCGTGGACGCGCGCCCGCGTGAGCGCGGCGCTCTTGCGCGCGAGGCCGCGCAGCACGGCGCCAGGACCCACCGTGATGAAGTCGTTCACGCCACGATCGGCGAGGGTCGCCAGCGATCGCGCCCACTCGACCGGACAGGCGATCTGGTCCGCCAGCCGATCCGGGATCTCGCCCGCGCGATCGGCGTCGAGGACCGCGCCGTCGCGGTTCGACACGAAGGCCGCCTCCAAAGGACGGCGCGGCAGCGCGTGGAGCGCGGTCCGCAGCTCCTCCACCGCGCCGGCCATGGCGGGCCCGTGCCAGGCGCCGGCGACCGGGAGGCGGCGCGAGGGCAGCGCCGCGGCCACCGCGCGCAGGGCTGCGTCGTCGCCGGTGAGCACCACCTCGTCGGGCGCGTTGACGGCGCCGAGGTCGATCGCGCCGCGCTTCTTTCCGATCGCGATCGCCGCGCGCACGGCCGTCTCCGTGCCGTCGAGCAGGGCCAGGAGGCCGCCGGGCCGGCGCGCCGCCTCGCGCGCCATCAGGCGCCCGCGCAGGGCCGCGATCTCCACCGCGTCCTCCGGCGCGATCGCGCCGGCAGCGCACCACGCGGCGATCTCGCCCAGCGAGTGCCCGGCGACCGCACGGGCGCGCACGCCCGCCGCACGCAGGCGTCGGTGCGCGGCCAGCGCGATCGCCGTGAGCACTGGCTGGAGCACCTCGGTGCGATCGAGCGCGCGCCCGCCCTGCGCCGCGATCTGTTCGATCGCGACGCCGGCCGCGGCGGCCGCGCGTTCAACCAGCGATCGACCCTCTGCAAACGACGTCGCAAGCTCGAGCCCGGCCAGCACGCCCTTGCTTCCCTGTCCCGGGAAGAGCAGCGCGACCGTCACAGCGAGAGCCCTCCGTCCACCACCAGCGCCTGGCCGATCACGTAGGCCGCGCCGTCCGAGGCGAGGAAGAGCACCACCCTGGCCACCTCCTCCGGCGTGCCGAAGCGCTTGAGCGGGATCTCGCCGCGGACCTGATCCGCGACCCGCCGATCGAGGCGCGCGGCCATCCCCGTCGCGATCATGCCCGGCACCACGGCGTTGACGCGGATGCCCTTCGGCGCCAGCTCCGCGCCGAGCGTCGCGGTGAGCGCGAGCACGCCCCCCTTGGAGGCCGCGTAATTCGCCTGCCCCGCGCTGGCGCGCAGCCCCGCGACCGAGGCGACGTTGACGATCGCGCCGCGCTTCCTCGCGAGCATCGGGCGCACGGCCGCGCGGCAGAAATGGAAGACACCGTCGAGATTCACGGCCAGGACATCGTCCCAGCTCCGCTGCTCCATCATGGCGAACGGCTCGTCGCAGGCCAGCCCCGCGTTGTTCACCAGCACGTCGAGGCCGCCGCGTTCGCTCGCGATCCGATCCACCGCCGCGTCCACCGCCGCCCGATCGCGCGCGTCCGCGCCGAGGATCGCGCCCTCGCCGCCCGCCGCGCGCACGAGCCGCAGCGTCTGTTCCGCCTCGTCCGCCCGCGCGCTGTAGCCCACGTACACGAAATCCCCGCACGCTCCGAAGGCCACCGCGATCGCGCGGCCGAGGCCGCGGGACGCTCCGGTGACCAGCACGGTGCGCGCGTCGCTCATACGAGGGGCGGGAACGCATCGCCAGCGCGCGTGCGGTAGCCGTGCCGCTGCGGGCTCACGTAGAGGCTGCGGTTGTGGACCAGCGGCGGAGAGACCGTGCGGATCGGCACCGTCCGTCCCTCGCTCCGCGCCGCGTAACGATCGATGCCGGCGTGCGCGTAGGGCCGATCGATCAGCGCGATCGCCACCCAGCCGCCGCGGGTGGGCGACGCGGCCGCCTGGATGAGCGCGCCGATCGGCGCCTCGCCGAGCACCACGGAATCTCGCTCGGCGAGCGGCTCCTCGCCGACGGTGTACGTGACGCGCCGCGCGGCTCCACGCTCGCGCAGCGCGCGGAGCGCCGCGGATCCAGCGTACTCACGCGTCGACGATGTGCGCCACTGGAGCTGCAGCTCCAGCGGGTCGAGCCCCGCGCATCCCGGGTGCCGGATGTTGAAGAAGCCGTTCTCCAGCGCGCAGCGATCGACGGCCGCGAGGCTCGCGGCGCCGAGATCGAAGGCGCGGCCAACCTCCTCGATCCGCGCGCGCAGCGCGCCCGCGCGGCGCCGGTCCACCACCAGGTCGTAGCCGTACTCGCCGGTCTTGCCGCCGCGGAAGCAGGTCACCGCGTCCCCCTCGAACGGGACGCGATAGAAGCTGAGGTAGGGCATGCCCACCAGATCCGGCACCAGGCACTCGCCCAGCAGCTCCCAGGCGTAGGGGCCGTGCAGCGACAGGATCGCGTGCGTCTCGCCGAGATCGTCGATCGTCACGGCCGCGCCCTCCGGGAAGCGATCGCGCAGCCACGCGATCAGATCGGCGGCGGAGGGGCCCTCGGAGAGCAGGAAGAAGCTCTCGTCGTCGCGACACACGTAGATGTCGGCGAACGGGACGCCGTCGTCGCGGAGCAGCAGCGACGGGCGCATCTGCGCGTCCTGCAGGAACAGATCGGCCGACGAGACGCGGTCGAGCGCGTCGAAGGCGCCCTCGCCCGCGAGGCGGAGGCACACCACGTGCGACCCGTCGCCGAGGGCCACCGCGCTGCGGATGGATCGGACCTCATCCTCGATCGCCACCGGCGTGCTCCTTGTCGCTCGGACCCTCGATCACGAAATCGACCAGCGTGTTCACCGTGCGCATCCAGCGGCGGCCCTGGCCGCCGTCGGCCAGCCGCTTGCCGAAGACCGCCTCCAGCGCGACCACCAGCTCCACCGCGTCGACCGAGTCGAGCCCCAGGCCGGTGCCGAACAGCGGCGTGTCCGGATCGATCTCGCCGGGCTCGCGTCGCACGTGCAGCTCCTCGATCAAGATCCGGCGCACGCGCTCGAGGAGCTCCTCGCGCCGCGCGATGATCCGCTGCAGATCCTCATCCATGACGTCCGTCCCCGGGCCGTACGGCCGAAAGGACCACGGCGCAAGACGTCGATTCCTCGCCGGGGTCGGTCACCAGCACGCGATCGATCTCGCCGCGCGCGATCGCCGCGAAGGCCGCCGCGCACGCGAACGCCGGCCCCGCGGCCGGCGCGCGTCCGATCACCTCGGCCGGATCCGGGAGGCGGCGCACCTCGTCCGCGCCGATCTCCGCGGAAGCCAGGGCCGCGCGGATCGCCTCCGCCACCTGCCCCGGCCCCGCGAGACCCCAGCCGGCGAGGCGCACCCCGGGGCCCGCATCCGGCGCCACGGACAGCGACAGGCAGGCCGCGCCCTCGCTCCACGGCGCGTCGGCCTCGCTCGCGCCGAGCTCGTCCACGCCGCCGACGATCAGCACGTCGGCGTCATCGCGGCTCTCCAGCCAGCGCGCGGCGTACGCGATGGCCACCAGGCTGCTGCCGGAGCCCGTGGTGATGGTGGTGGTCGGCCCCTTGAGCGAGAGCAGCTTGGCGCACGCCCCCGCGGGCGCGTTGAGCCCCATGCGCGTGAAGGCGCTGGCCGACAGCCGCGGCAGCCCGCGCGCCTCCACGCTGGCGTCGTACTCCGCGACGCTCTCGGGCGAGACGCGCAACGCGCCCGCGAAGATCCCCGCGCGCTCGCGCGCCGCGCCGCGCAGGGTGAGGCCCGCATCCCCGATCGCCCGCGCCGCCGCCGCGGTGAGCAGCAGCGCGGATCGATCGATCCCGCGCGGATCCGCCGTGGGCACCAGCGCCTCCAGGCGGACCTCGGGCGCGCGCCGTCCGAGCCGCGCCCCCGCGGCGATCGCGCGCTCGAGATCCTCGACCGTGAGGCCGTGCGGGCCGACGGCGCCCGCGCCGAGGACGGTCACCGCGCGGCGCGCGCGCGCCGCTCGCGGCCGTCCTTCTTCACCGGCCGCACCCAGCAGCACCGCCGCATTGGCCCCGCCGAAGGCCGAGTTGTTGCACAGCGCGCGGCGCACCTCGAGCGGCCGCGGCCTCCCTTCACCGACGGGATCCGCGGGGCTGCGCGGCCGCGGGCCCTTGAACTGCGCGGTCGGCGGGATCATCCCGCTGCGCATACCGAGCAAGGTGGCGATCACCTCGAGCACGCCCGCCGCGCCCTGCGCGTGGCCGAGGAAGCCCTTGGTCGAGCTGACCGGCAGGCGCCGCGCGCGCTCGCCGAACACGATCTCGATCGCGCGCCACTCGGCCGGATCGTTGGCGAGCGTGCCGGTGCCATGCGCGTTGAAGTAGTCGACCTCGTCCGCCGCGATCCCGGCGTCGCCGAGCGCCCCGCGGATCGCGCGCGCCACGCCGGATCCCGTGGGATCGGGCGTGGTCGCGTGATACGCGTCGGCCGACAATCCATAGCCGAGCAGCCGCGCGATCGGCCGGGCGCCGCGCGCGATCGCCCGGTGCTCGCGCTCCAAGAGGAGCAGGCCCGCGCCCTCGCCGACGGTGGTGCCCGCGGGGTGGCTGAAGGGCGCACACTTGTCCCCGGACAGGAGCCCGAGCGCATGGAAGCCCGCGAAGAGGTCGGGCGTGAGCGCGTCGGTGCCTCCGGCCAGCACCACGTCGGCGGCGCCCGCGTCGATCAGATCCTTGCCGAGCCCGAGCGCGTTGGTCGACGAGGCGCAGGCGGTCGACACCGTGATGCGCGGCCCGCGGATCCCGATCGCTTCGCCCACCAGCTCGGTCACCTGGTGGAGCCGCCGCACGCGGCTGCCGAAGTTCGATCCGAGCACCAGCGCGACGCGCTCGGGCGACACCGAGGCCGTGATCGGCGCGCACGCGAGCGCCTGGCGCGCCGCGGCGATGGCCAGATCCACGCAGAGATCGCCGGCCTCCACCCGCTCGGTGGCCATGCGATCGTATCCGGGTACCATCGCGCCGAGGTGGACGGCGAAGCCTTCGGTCGAGAAGCGCTCGATCGACCGGATCCCGTCGCGCCCGGCCGCGATCGCGTTCCACAGCGCGGCGGCGTCGGGTCCCAGCGCGGAGATCGCGCCGAGCCCCGTGATCGCGACGCCCAGAGTCAAGCCGTCGCCCGCTGCACGATGCCGACGATAAGGGTGATCAGCCCCCCGAGCCCGATGATCGCGCCGGCCGTGATCGCGTACACGCCGGCCCCGCCGACGGCGGCGCCGATGCCGGCCGTGATCGCGCCGACCCCCAGCAGGCTGGCGCCCACGATGATCACCACCGTGCCCCGCTTGAGCCCGGCCTCGCGCGGAGGCGACGCGTACGCGGGCGGGCCGTAGGTGGGCGGCGCGTCGGTCGCGGTCCCCGTGGCGGCCAGCGCGACGTCCCAGCGGCGGCGCGACTCGATCATCTGATCGCGGTACGCGAAGAAGGCCTCCTCCCCCATGCGCGCGGCCATGCGGCGCTCGGCCTCCTCGATCGATCCCTGGCGCGCGGCGATCTTGCGCACCTTGGTGTTGTACTCGTCGATGAAGAGCGACGGCGACTGCTTGAGGCGCGCGCACGCCTCCACCGCGATGGCGCGCATCTGCAGCCGGCGCGAGAGCGGCACGCCGGCCTTCACGCCCTCCGCGTCGAGGGTCTCGACCACCCGCATGCCCAGATCCGGATCGTCGCGCAGCGCCCGCGCCATGTCCGCGCGCTCGGTGGGCGTGAGGTTCGCCATCATGTCGTTCATGCCGAGCATGGAGTCGTCCATCTCGCCCAGCGATCGCCACATCCGCTCCTGCATGCCCGGGTGCATCCGGTCCTCCTCGGAGAGATCGTGGAACGACCCGGCCAGGAGCAGCGATCGCACCGTCTTGCGGAAGAGGAGATCGCCCTTCCGAAACTCCGGATCGCTCGCCGCGAACGGGTTCTTCACGTCCGCGGGAAGCATGCCCGCGACCGCGTCGGTGGTGGACACGGCGCTCATCGAGTGATCGAGCCGATCGAGGTACTTCTGCATGTCCGCCGGCGAGAACGCGATCACCGGCGGCGCCAGCACGCCCAGCCCGGCGCACCCCGAGCTGCCCACGGCCACCGCGCCCGCCCCCGCCATCGTGCCCACCCTCAGGAATTCGCGGCGTTCCATTGGATCTCCTTACCCTGCTGCGAGGCTAGCCCAATCGCCGGAAGCGTCGCAATCCCGGGGTCACGCTCGCGACGTGCGTACGATCCTGCACGCTTGACCGTCGATCGGTCCGGTGCAGCATGGTCGAATGGAAGCGGAGGCCGCGGGCGATCGACGCTTCGATGTCATCGTGGTGGGCAGCGGCATCGGCGGACTCACTGCCGCGCTGCACGTCGCCGTGCGCGGCCGCAGCGTGCTGGTGCTGGAGGCCGCCAAGGAGATCGGCGGCCTGCTGGCCCCGTTCCGCCGCGGCGCCTACCGCTTCGACACCGGCCTGCACTACCTCGGCGAGTGCGGCCCCGGCCAGGCCTTCGCGCGCATCCTCGAAGCGCTCGGCCTCGCGGACGCCATCCACTTCCACGAGCTCTGCCCCGACGGCTTCGATCGGATCGTCTTCCCCGGTTACGAGATCGCGATGCCGAAGGGCGCCGAGCGCTACCACGCGCGTCTCGCCGCCGATTTCCCCCGCGAGCGGCGCGGCCTCGACGCCTTCTTCGATCACCTGCGCGCCTTCCGCGAGGCCTCCGCGGGCTGGACCGAGATCCGCCGCGGCGCGCCTTACCCACGCTTCTTCGCCGAGCATGCGCGCACCACGTACGGCGATCTGATCGACGGCCTGATCGGCGACCCGCTGCTCAGGGCCGTGCTCGCTGCGCAGGGAGGCAACTACGCGCTGCCGCCGGGGAAGGCGTCGGCGCTGGTCGGCCTCGGCATCCTCGATCACTACCTGGGCGGCGCCTACTTCCCGCGCGGCGGATCCGGCGCGCTCCGCGACGCGCTGGTGCGCGCGATCGCAAAACGCGGGGGCCTCGTCCGCAAGGGCCGCGCGGTCACGCGGATCCTCACGCGCCGCGGCCGCGTCGAGGGCGTGCGCTGCGAAGACGGCGAAGCGATCTTCGCCCCCGCCGTGATCTCGAACGCCGACGCAGCGGTCACTTACCTCGAATTGATGGACGCCGAGAGCGTCCCCGCGCGCACGCGCAACAAGGCCGAGCACACGCGCCCTTCGCTGGGATCGCTCACCCTCTTCCTCGGCACCTCGCTCGATCTCGCGACCGCCGGCATGACCGACGCCAACGTGTGGCATTTATCGAGCCACGCGATCGATCGCGCCTACGCGCCGCTCTTCGCGGGCGAGCTGCCCTCCGAGGACTCGTTCTTCCTGTCCTCGCCCTCGCTCAAAGACCCTTCCTCCGGTCCGCACACGCTGGTGCTGTCGACCATCGTGCCCTACGAGCCCTTTTCCCGCTGGAGCGGCCTCCGATCGATGCGGCGCGGCCCGGAGTACGAGGATCTCAAGCGCCGCCTGCTCGATCGCTACCTCGGCGGCATCGAGCGCTACGTGCCTGCCATCCGCGATCACCTCGACGTGATCGAGGTGGCCACGCCCCTCACCCACGTGACGTACACCGGCTCGCCGCGCGGCGGCATGTACGGCCCCGAGCACACGCCCGATCAGGTGGGCCCCTTCCGCCACCGCATCGAGGGCACGATCCCGGGCCTCTACCTGTGCGGCGCCTCCACGCTCGGCGCGGGCGTGGTGGTGAGCGCGGTCTCGGGCTTCCTCGCCGGCGCGCTGGCCACCGGCGCGAAGGGCGCCTGAACACCGCACTTTTCAGCTATTTGGGGTTCTGCGTCCGCGCGAGGGTAGTCACCGCGGCGCCGCGGAACCCGGGACTCGGCCTGTCATACCATCTCGTTCTAGCTGGAACACCGGCAATGAGGCAGCCCCGAGGTCGAGGGCTTTAGCGCTCTTTTCCCGTAGCTGGCCGGCTTCGGGCAGGTTGACGTGGCCTTGCCCATGAGCAGGCGTGTGCCCTCGGCGACCGCACGCCCTCTACGCAGCGCGCCGCCTGAGCGGCGAGATCCGTCGCCAGGCTCCTGCCCGCGATCATCACGACCATCGACCCGTCAATCCGAGGGGATGAGCGGCGTGGAGAGGGCGCGCAGCGCGGCCTCCCGCGTGCGCTGCATCTCCTCCTGCAGCCGCCGGTTCTCCCCCTCGGCCGCCTGGCGCTCGAGGAGATCGAGCTGCTGCCGGGTCACGTCGCGGTGCGCCTCGATGACGTATTTGGCGCCGGCCTCGTCGGTGACGGGGAAGAAGAGCGTGTCAATCCACAGCTTGATGTCGTAGGCGCCCGGCAAGCCCACGGTTGGCGCCGATGGACGCTCCGTCCGCGCGACGGACGACGATGCCGATGGGGGTCGGCCGGATAGATGAAAGTGGGTCGCCTCGGCGGTTTCCTGGCCTTCGATCGTCCCGGCGAGGTCACGACCTTCTTCCTCGGCCAGCAGTACACGGACGGGCTCATCCGGCACAACCTCGGCCTCGAGGAGGCGCTGTGCATGATCCCCGTCACGGCGGTGATCGTCGCGCCGGGGCAGAGGTGCCCCCCAGGTCGCCGCGCCGTGACCACGCCGGTCACAACTCAGGAGCACCGAGCCGCGCTTCGATGGACGAGGACTGATGCCGCACGAGGATCGTCTGTGGCCCTGGAACGCACAACGAGGCAGCCGCTTCGCACCTCCACCGGGGCGATCGAACCTGGCATGAGAACTTCCGTCCTCCCTGCGGCCTTGAAGTCCTGGCATGGCGCTTGCGCTGTCATGGGGTGTTGGCCCGGATCGGCCCGAGCAAGGAGCCCACCATGTTCATCCCTCCATCCATTCACGGTTCTCTCCTCCTTTTGTTCGCCTCCTCCGTCCTCGCGGCGGGCTGCATCGTCGACCCGTCGTCCGATGCGGGCGAGCCCGTCGGTGATACTTACCAGAGCTTCGATGAATGGAAGGCCAGCCTCCCGCGCGATCCGAACGACGGCGCTTATCTCGTCGACGGCGACATCGGCGTTCACGACGACGTGACCCTGAAGGAGCTCTCCGCCGAGCACCAGCAGCCGGGGGCGCTCATCGTCAACACGCGCGGCGACGGGAGCGATGACCGCTGGAGCGACGAGCAGAAGACGAACCTGACGTATTGCGTCTCTCCGCGCTTCGGCGACGATCATGACGCGGTGGTCGCCGCGACGCGGTCGGCCGGGTCCGCCTGGGCGCGCGCCGCCGCCGTCCGCTTCGTCTATGAGCCCGACCACGACGAGGCCTGCGAGCAATACGAGGAGCATCCCGTGCTGTTCGAGGTCGTCCCCGCCAGCGGCACCACGTACAACGGGCGAGCTTTCCTTCCGAGCATGGTCGCGCGGGGGTATCACCGGGTCTTCATCGATCTGGAGAACATCGCGCGGGCCGCCCCGAAGACCCTGACCGGCGTCCTCCGGCACGAGCTCGGGCACGTCCTCGGCTTCCGGCACGAGCACGCCCGGCCGGAGGGCAACGGCGCCTGCACGGAACGCCCCGGTTGGCGCGCGCTCACGCCGTATGATCCGGGGTCGGTGATGCACTACAACGCGGAGAGCCGGTGCGAGGGAACCAACGGGGGAGACTACGTGCTGACCTGGCTCGACAAGGCAGGGGCGGCGGAGCTGTATGGCGAGCCTTGATGAGCTCCTGCTGCGACCCGTAACATCCATGAAGTGAGCGGGGCGCGCTCAGGCATGATGGATTGATTGCTCGCTCGGCTGATCATCCCGACGGCTGTTTGAATCAGCCTCCACGCCTACGCCGGTGGCCGGCCGTCCCCAGCGAACGCCGGGGCGATGGCAGAGGTCCCGAGCCACTCCCGTGCGAGCTCCAAGATCTGCGCATTCTCGGAGACGTTCCGGAGGAAACCGTCGCGACGGCGGAGATCGTCGATCCGCGCCGCGGTCGCGAGGAGGCGGTCGCGCGCGTCCGCGATGGCGGCGCGCGCTGCCGGGTGGTCGCCGGTCGCCTCGAGCGCCCGCGCGTACACGAGGCGGGCGAGCTCCTCGCCCTCCTCGACCTTGCCGAGCGAGGCGAGCAGCGCCATCGCTTCACGCGCCTCGGCGAGCGCCTCGGACGGCCTCCCGCGCGCGAGCATCACCTCGGCCCGCGTCGCCAGGGCCACGACCTGGAACGGCTTCGCCGCCTCGAGCAGCGCCACCGCACGCTGGGCCTCCTTTTCGGCCGCTTCGAGCTCACCCGCGCTCCGCAAGAGCCACGCGAGGTAGGCGCGCGAGACCCCCTCGATGCTCCGCCAGTCGCCTCTCACGGCGGCGGTGACAGCCTCCGACTCGACAGCGAGCCCCTCGTCGATCGCGCCGAGGCGGCCGAGGGCGAAGCCGAGGTTGTGCCGGCCCGTGATGACCGCGCGCTCGAGCCCCATGCGCTCGGCGTCGGCGACCGCGCCGCGGAGGAGCGCCACCGCTTCGGCGTAGGCGCCGAGCCTGATCTCGGCCTCCGCGAGGTTGCCGCGGGCGACGCAGGCGTTGCGGACGTCGCCCGTCTGCTCGAAGCAGCGCAGCGAGGCCTCTGTCAGCGCTCGGCAGCGATCGAGGTGCCCGGCGAACTGCGCGCGCACGCTGAGCGCCCGGAAGATCGGCCCGCTCACGGCCGGGTCGCCCGAGAACCGCCCGGCGACGGCCTCGATCCGCGCGTGGAGCAGCTCGGCCCGATCGTAGATGCCCGCGAAGAACAGCCGCACCACCACCCGCGTGGCGGCCATCACCGCCGGGCCGGTCGTCCCGTCATCGGACCAGGCGCCCGCGAGCTCATCGGCGAGCGCCACCAGCCGCTCGTGATGTCCGAGCCTCCCCGCTGTCTGGCCCACGTCGCCCACGGCCACGTACCAGCGAGCGCTGCCCCTCGGCAGCGACTCCATCGCCACCTGCGCCCAGCGGAGCGCCTCGGCGATGTCCCCGCGCCAGTGATGCGCCTCGGTCCGAACGAGCGCCAGCTCCCCGCGCGCCCCGCCGCTCGCGCCGAGCGCGAGAGCGCGAGCGGTGTGGGAAAACACGGCCTCCAGGTCGTTTCCAGCGAGCGCCTGCGCCGCTGCGCGCCGGTACCCGTCGGCGGCGCGCGCGGGGTCGCCGCCCCGATCGAAGTGCTCGGCGATCACCGCAGCTGCCGGCTCAGACGCCTGCTCGAGCCATGCGCCGGCGAGCTTGTGCCCGAGCGTCCTGTCGCCTTCGATCAGCGTCGCATACGCCCCCTCGCGGAGGAGCGCGTGCCGGAACGCGAGCTCCTCCTCGCCCGAGAAGCGGCTCTCGCGGCGCCGCACCAGGATCTCGCGTTCCACGAGGGGCGCGAGATCGTGCGCGATCTCGCTCCGGCGCGCCGCTCCGCCCAGGAGCGCGGCGACGCTCCCCACCCAGAAGACCTCGCCGAAGATGCTGGCCGCGCGGAGGAGCCGCCGCGCCCCTTCGTCGAGCTCCCCGAGCCGCGACTCGACCATGGCCACCACCGTCTCCGGCATGTCGGAGCCCTTGCCCTCGGCCGTCCAGCGGATCAGCTCCTCCAGGTAAAAGGCATTTCCCTCCGACAAGCGCACGATGCGCGCAATCGTCTCGGCGGCCGCCCGCTCGCCCAGGACGTGCCGCGCGAGGCGCTCGCCGGCCCGCCGGCTCAGCTCCACGAGCCGTAGCTCGTGCAGCCGGCGGCCTTCCCAGAGCTTCGGAAAGACGTCGCGCACCTCGGGGCGCGCCGCGGCCAGGACGAAGAGCGGCCGCTCCTCCAGCGTGCGCAACGCCGCGTCGAGGAGCTGTACCGTCGGCCGATCTCCCCAGTGCAGATCCTCCAGCAGGACGAGCACCGGCGCCTTCGCGCAGGCCGCGCCGAGGAAGTCGAGGAACGCCGCGCGCACCTGGTCCGCCATGAGCGGCGCGTCACGCCGCGCGGATCGCAGCGCGAGGCTGTCCTCGTCCGGGAAGGGGGCGCCCACGATCTCGCCCAGGAACTCCGCGACACGCCGCCGCTCGCCCGGCGCGCTCCACGCTGCCACCTGCGCCAGCAGCTTCTCCCGCCGGATCTCCGGCGGCTCGCCCTCGTGGATGCCGCACGCGCTCCGCAGCGCCTGGCCGAGCATCTCGAGGGGAGAGCCGGCGCGCAGCGTGTCGCCGCGGGCGATCCAGATCGACACCGGCTCATCCCGCGCCCTGAGCTCCTGCAGAAGCTCGTGGGCCAGCCGCGACTTGCCCGTGCCCGGCGGCGCCACGATCAGCGCCGCCTGCGGGGTGGCCTCTTCCACGGTCTCGGTGAACAGCGCCCGCAGCATGCCGAGCTCGCGCTCACGCCCCACGCACGGCGTGGCCTTGCCCAGGAGCAGCCGTGTGCCCTCGGCGACCGCACGCTCTCCATGCAACACGAAGACGCCATCGTCCTCGCGCACATCGAAGCGCGCGTCGAGCAGCCCCGCGACCACCTCGTCGATCATCACCGCGCCCGCTGCCGCCGCAGCGCCGCGCGCCATGGTGCCAGAGAGCCACGCCACCCGGTCGATGGCGGGCCCCAGCGACCGAGCCGAGCGGTCGCTGCGTCCGATGGTGAGGGCGACGCGCCGCCCGCCGGCCTGGGCGCGCAGCGAGAGCGCGCAGCGCGCCGCCTGCGCGGCGAGATCCGTCGCCAGGCTCCTGCCCGCGATCATCACGACCACCGACCCGTCCATCAGCGGCTCGCTCGCGCCGCCATGCACCTCGGCCTCGCGCAGGATGACCGCATCGTCGGGGGTTAAACTGAGCGTGGAACTCCCATTGAATCGCGGAACCTCGACGCCTGGCGGCGCGCTCACGAGGATCACCGCCACCGCGCGCTGCTCGCTGCTCGTCAATGACGGTGTTCCGGTGGAGCGTGAAGGCAGCCTGACAGGCGGCTCCCCGAGCGCCCGCAGCGCCTCCGCTGTTGCCCTGCCGTCGCGCGGTCGCTCCTCTCTGCCCTTGGACAGCATCCTTCGCAGCAGCGCGTCGAGCGCCTCGGGCACCTCCGGCCGCACGCTCCGCACGCTCGGGGTCTCCTCGAAGAGCACCTTCGTCAGGATTGCCGCCAGGTGCTGGCCGCCGAACGCAGGCTCGCCCGTCAGACATTCGAAGAGCACACAGCCGAGCGAGAAGACGTCCGCGCGCGTATCGATGTTCGCCTCGCCCCGCGCCTGCTCGGGCGCCATGTACCCGGGCGTTCCGAGCAGCGTCCCTGCGCACGTCATCGTCGTCGCGTGCTCGAGCCGCGCGATACCGAAGTCGAGCACCTTCGCCTCCTCCAGGCGCTTCCCCGGCAAGAACAGGTTGCTCGGCTTCAGATCGCGGTGGATCACCCCCTGCGCGTGCGCATACGCGAGCAAGTCCGCGACCCTCAGGGCGAGGGCGACGCTCTCGTCGATGCCGAGCGGACCACGCCCGAGCCGAGCCGAGAGATCCTCGCCATCGAGCCACTCCATGACGAGGTAAGGAGCCCCATCGACGCTCACGCCGTGCGCCAGGTAACGCACGATGTACGGATGGGAGAGGCCCGCGAGGATCTGCGCCTCTCGCGCGAACCGGGCCGCGTCATCGAGGGCGCCGCCAAGCAATACCTTGACCGCCACCGGCTCGCCCGTCTCCTGGTCGAGCGCCTTCCACACCTCCCCCATTCCGCCCGCGCCGACACGGCGCTCCAGGCGGTAGCGCTCCGTGAAGACCGTCGCTGGTTGCACGGGGCGAGTATCGGCGCGCCGGACCGGGGTGTAAAGGCCGGGTCGGCCGGCGGGCGGGCGTCTCGCCCTTCAGCTCCTCGTGGACCTTCTCGATGCGGTATCCCTCGGTCTACTCGGTCTACTCGGTCTACACGAGCTTCCGCAGGTAGTGGAACTTGGGATCCGTCAGATCGTCGGCCGTCAAGGCCCAGCCCTCGTCCCGCGGGATCAGGTAGATGACATCCGACTTCACGCTGGCGAAGCTCACGTGACCGAGGTTCTGGAGGATGTGGCCAAACACGTCGCGGCGCCACAGGCGGTCCTTGGGGATGTCGCAGACCGTGCGGAGCATCCGATCCGTGGGTGAGCCCTGGATCAGCAGGAACGCCATCGTGAAGGTCAGGTAGCGGGGCTGGCCGCGGTACGGGTCCGGCGTCCCCGACGGCCCCTTGCGCGCGCCCTCCTCCGTGATCATGCCGCGGGACCACATGCCGTAATCGTTGAGCGCCCGGGAGTCGTTGTCGAAGTAGTCCCAGCACCCCTTCTCGATGGCGTGCAGATTCGACAGCAGCGCCATCTGCGCGCGGCGGTACTGGTACCACTTGTATTGCAGGCTCATCTTCTCGAACTGGACCTGGACGGCCTCGTGCAGCGTGCGCTGCAGCGTGCTCCCGGCGTCCATGCGCGCGCACACCTCCATCGCGAAGATCGAGTGCTCCACCGTCAGCCTCCGTATCCGCCCGACGCCCGGTTCCACGAGCCGCTGCGGCTGAGGGCCGCGCCGAGGATCACGCCGGTGCCGAGCGCCACGACGACTGGCACCGTCCCGAAGCCGTCCGGGATCGGCGACCCCCCGCTCGACGCGGCGCCGCTCGAGAACGCCGTCGCGCGCTGCGCCGGCACGTACGATTTGCCGGGCCTCGGCGCGCTCGGCTCGACCGGCGCCGGGCGAGGGGGCGGCCCCCACGGATAGTCGATCCAGAACCAGCCGTGCGACGCGGCGCGGCCACCATAGTAGTAGGGAGGCCAGTCCTCGGTCTCGTTCGCGGGCTTCGGCTCCGCCGGGTCGGCGGCAAAGACGTTCGCGGCCAACAACCCGACATCGAGCCGGCGCGACCGGAACGCAACGAGGTCGTCGTTGAGGTCGTCGGACTCGGTCGTGACCCTCTCCGTGGGCACCACATAGAGCACATGGCGAACCCCTCGGTCCCAGAGCGCATCGGCGGACGGCAGTTTCGCGACATGCCGGTTGTCGAACTGCGTCGCGTCGTCCGAATAGGGCGAGAGCCGCTGTCGATCGAGGACGAACATCGTCGCGCGGGGGCCGGGGGCCGAGCGGGCGAAGAGCGGCTGGTAGTACGCCGCCGCGGCGAGCGTCAGGTGCGCCTTGACGACGCCCCGCGGGTGCGGCCAGTTGTCGAACGTGAACACCGGGTCGAACGCCTCCGCCGCGCCCGCGGCAAAGGCCACCGACTCGGGGCCGTCGAGATCCACGATGACCGCGATGTCGCGGCGAAGGCCGCTATCCGTCCGGGCGGCGAGGAGGAGCGACGCGAGCGCCTTGCCGCTCCGGTAGGCGCGGTCCATCGCCGGCGTGAAGATCGGCCGGAGCACGTCGCCGAGCGGCGTGATGGGCGCCGGATCCCCCTCGGCGACGAGCGTGGGCACGGCCGACGGCGACTCGAACAGCGCGGGCACGTAGTAAGCGCGCGCGCCCTCGTCCGCCGGCCTGAGGTCGGTGGACATCCTCGCGAGCGCGGCCCGATCGAACGGCTTTTTCGACTCGCCGTCGAACGTCACGCTCTCCTGCGCGGCGCCGAAGCTCCAGCCGAACGTCCGCTGCATGTCGAGCGCCCGCTTCCGCTGCACCGCGGTCTCATCGTCCGAGCACCCGTCCGCGGCCACGGCGATCGCGGCCGCCACGCCGACGAGCCCGACCGCGCCGAGCGCGGCCAGGATCGCGTTCCGCCGCGACGCGTCCTTCGGCGCGTCGGCCAGGCCCTTGTGCCACCAGCGCGCCCCGACGATCCCGGGCTTGTCGAGCACCTCGGCGCGCTCGAACGGCTCGTCCAGCCGGCTCACGCGGCGGCCTCCCCGGCGCCCTGCGGCGCGCGCTCGGCCGGCGCGGGCGGCGCGACACCGGCCGCCCCGGCGTGGTCGCGCCGGAGCGCCTCGATGAACTCCGGCGTGAAGGTGCCGTCGATGCGCACCGAGTACCTGAAGTACGGGTCCGCCTCGACGCCGTGGTAATCGTGATCGTTGAACCAGTAGGCCCGGCCGGCGATCGCCGTCTTCCGCCGCGCCCGCTCGTCCCACAGGAACAGGCGCTTGTTGCCCGCGGGGCAGAGCGTGATGAAATGGTCGGGCTCGCTGTCCGGCGCTCTCCCCTCCCCGTCGTGGTGCACCGTGCCGTGATCGTTGGCCTCGAGACCCATGATGTTGCAGCGCCCTATCGACGCGAACGGCAGGCGCTTCACGTAGGCGATCGTCCTCGGGAAGAACGACTTCGCCAGGCGGGTGAAGTCCTTGCCTTCACTCCGGCTCTTGTCGCCCCAGTAGCGGTTCGGGATGAGCTCGACATAGACCTTCCAGGGGAAGTAGACCCCATGACGGAACTTGAGCCACAGCATCTGCCGCCGGGAGAGCGGGATCTCGCGCTCCTCGCCGAACTCGAGCGCGGCGCGCGCGGAGCTCTCGATCGACGAAGGGTCGTCCGAGAGGCGCTGGAACGTCGCGAACTCCTCGTCGTCGAGGCCGCGGATCACCTCGCCGTAGTCGGCGAACGCCTCGCCGAGGCGCGACGGCGGCATGATGCCCATCGCGCGGTGGCTGCCGCCGGTGTAATCGATCGGCACCTGCGTGAGCCCGAGGCAGATCTCGTCGTGGATCTCGCCGAGCGGGGTGAGGTCGAGGTACGGCTCGAGATCGATATAGGGTCGCGCGAAGATGCCCTGGATGCCGGAGTCACAAGGAGGTTCGACCATGGGTCCGCCGCCGGAGCCGGGGCGTCACAGCCCGGCAGGCCTACCCATATCACAAAGCCCGGGGCGCCCCGCAAACCCCGAAACCCGCCTGCGCCTCGCGGCGGCGTGACGCGAGGCTTGGGCTTGTGAGGGCGCGGCGCGTTCTGTAGCGTGCGTCCCATGGATCTGTCCTACGTCATGGGGTTCGGGCTGGGCACCACGCTCGCTCTGCTCGCCCTGCTGCGCATCGGGCAGAGGGTCTTCTCACCGGCGCACACGGCCGCCCGCGATCTCACGGAGAGCAACGCCGCCCGCCGGCTGCTCACGGTGGGCCAGGTCCTCGCGGTGTTCCTCGTCGCCGCGAACGCCGTGAAGAACTGCCTCGAGGGCGAGGGCTTCGCGCGCGACCTCCTCTGGGTGAGCGCGTTCGCCGTCGTGGGCCTGCTCCTCGTCCTCGCGACCGGCCAGCTCGGGATCCGCCTTCTGCTCAGGGCGCGGCTCCCGGCCGAGATCGAGCGCGGCAACGCGGCCGCGGGGCTCGCGGCGGGCGCGCACTACGTGGCGACCGGGCTCATCACCTCGCGCGCGATCGCGGGCAAGGATCTCGGCGATCTCGCGATCTCCCTCGGCTTCTTCGTCCTCGCGCAGATCACGCTGCACGTGTTCATCTCGCTCTTCCGGGCGCTCACCACGTACGATGACGCCGAGCAGATCCAGGGAGAGAACCTCGCCGCCGCGCTGAGCTACGCCGGCGCCTCGATCGCGGTGGCCATCATCATCGCGCGGGCGCTGGAGGGCGACTTCGAGGGTCTCTTCATCTCGCTGAAGGGCTATGGCGGGGTGCTGCTCTACCTGTTCGCCCTCTACCCCGTGCGGCAGCTCCTCGTGCAGAGCGTGCTGCTCGGCGCGCCGCTCGCGCTGCGCGGCGGCCGCCTCGACGCGGGCATCGCGGCCGACCGCAACGAGGGGCTCGGCGCGCTCGAGGCGACGACCTACCTCGCGACCTCGATCGCCATCGCGCGCCTCCTATGACCTCCGCTGACCGCGCCTACGACGCCTTCGCCGCGAAGATCGTCGACACGGGCCTCATCACCGACCCCTGGTTCGACGGGGCCCCGCGCTTCCGCGAGGAGCCGGTGTTCGTCACGGCCGCCGAGCAGCGCGCCCTGTACCGCGCCGCCGAGGAGGTCGCGGCGGTCTACAACGAGCTTTGCCTGATCGTCGCGGACGAGCCGTCGCTGCTCGACGACTTCTTCTGTCTGACGCCCTGTCAGAAGGCCATGTGGCTCTCGTCACAGCCGCTGTGGCACGGCATCGCGCGCGCCGACGTCTTCCTGACGGACGAGGGCCCGGCGATCGCCGAGCTGAACTGCGACACGCCGACGGGCGAGGCGGAGGCGGTCGTGCTGAGCGCGCTCGCGGCGCCGGATCACCCGGGCGCGCGCGACCCCAACGGCGAGCTCGGCGCCCGGTTCTGCACGATGGTGGACGAGGTCGCCCGCGCGCTCCTCGGCGAGGCCGCGACGCGGCGCCTCGGCTTCGTTTATCCGACGGAGTTCACCGAGGACCTCTCGGTCATCCGCCTCTACCAGCGCTGGCTCACGGAGCGCGGGTATTCCGTGCTCCTCGGCTCGCCGTACAACCTCGGCCACGACGAGCGCGGCCTGTCGCTCTTCGACGTCCCCTTCTCGGTCCTCTTGCGCCATTACAAGACGGACTGGTGGGGAGAGCGCTCGAGCGTGTGGACCGACGAGCAGATCCCCGACGCCGAGCCGCTCGCCGGCCCGCTCGGCGCCGTGCTGTCCGCCGCCGCCGACGGGCGCGCCGCGATCCTGAACCCGCTCGGCGCCGTGCTGCCGCAGAACAAGCGCTCGATGGCGTTCATGTGGGAGCACCTCCATCGCTTCTCGCCGCACGCGCAGTCGGTCATCCAGCGTCACGTCCCGGTGACGTCACGGCTGGAGACGGTGCACCCGGAGCTGCTCCTCGCGCAGCGCGAGGAGTGGGTCCTGAAGAGCGATTACGGCGCCGAGGGAGAAGAGGTGATCCTCGGGCGCCACACCCCCGACGAGGTCTGGCGCGCGTCCCTGGCCAAGGCCCGGGAGGGGCGGTGGATCGCGCAGCGGTACTTCTCCGCCCTGGAGAACGCGCGGCGCGAGTCGGTCAACTACGGCATCTACCTGATCGCCGGCGAGGCGTGCGGCATCTACGCGCGCGTCCAGGCCGGGATGACGGACGCGGCCGCGCTGAGCGCGCCGGCGCTCGTGCGGTAGGCGCGTTCGCAGGGCGAGCGCGCCCGCGGGCGGCTACTGGGCGGGTCGGGCCGGGGCATCCATGGCGCGCACCGCGCGGAACGCGTCGGCCGTGGCCTGCGTGTTCTGCGTCGTCACGATCTGGAGCCGGTCCCCCGCGCGCCGCGCCACGTGCACAAGGATGCCCTGCATATCGGGCACGGGCTGGCCATCCGGGGTGACGACGCCCGTCAGCTCCCATGCCCAGCGGACGACCGCGAGATCCGGCGCGACGAAGCGTGTCTCGACACGCACGCTGGCGAGGCGGCTCTTCGCAAAGACGGTCTTGTGAATGCCGACGTGATTCGCCCGGATCTCCTCCCGCCCATGCCACCACATCCCGAAGATGTTCACGAAATCGGCGTCCTCCGCTTGAAGCGCGGCGAACGCATCCATGTCGTGCCGGTTCCAGGCGTCGTTGAAGGCGGCGACGAGCTGCTCCCCAAGCGCCGCCTGCTCGCGGGCGTCGGGCGCCGCCGCCTCGATGGCCGGCGCTGGCGCCGCCGGCGCGACGGGCTGGGGCGTCGCGGGGGCGCACGCGAGGACCAGGAGCGGGAGCGCAGCCAGGGCGAGGGCTCTATGCATGGAACGCCCCTTACTGCGAACCGGCGCGGGACGTCAACCGGGGGCGCGCTCGATCCTGACTGCGGGTCAGACTGCTGTCCTCGCAGGCGGAGAGCTGCCTCGATCACGTCGAACAGGCGTTGACCCGCTCGCGCCGTCATCGAGGATCAGCGCTCGACCGGATCGCAGGTTGCCAGGGCGGCCGCGGATAGGTACGCTTGGGTCTCCGCTGGGCTCGCTCCGCGCGCTGCCCGGCGGTGCTGTCGAGGCGTCGAGGCGATGAGCTGCGCTTGTGATCACAGAATGCTGAAGGAGCTCGCGTTCACTGCGCACCGAGACGTCAGCTCGATTTCATGATGTCAATCGCCGGATTGAGCCGACGCGCGTTACGAGCCCGGTTCCCGGAGTCGAGGACGTCCGCCTTCGTGGACAGCCGGCCGGTGCCCTTCGAATCGTTGTCGGTTCGCTCGATGAACTTCGGCCAGCATTGGCGCACCCCGGACGTACCGCTGATTTCTTACTTTCTGGAGCTCCCCGGCGCCTACTTCGTTGCTTTCCTGGCAGAGCCCGAGCAGCTTCCAGCGCTCATCGAGGATACGAGGCGCTTTCCCGAGCCGACGGAGGCGCTCGACAGGGCGCTCATCGACGCGGACTTCCCGGGCGCCGCGGACGCAGTGAAGCACCCCGTCCTCGCCAGGGAGCTCGCGCGCTTCTTCGCGCACGAGGCGCTCCTCCGCTGGCTCGGCGATGGGCCGCCGGATCTGGAGCCAGGTTTCGTTCTCAATTCGGTCGACAAGGTCCTCCTTGGCCCCACCGGCTTGTTGCTCGAGGGCCAAGGTCGGACGTCCGGTATCACGGTCGCGTACCAGGATGTCTGAGAGACCCGCCCCAGGTTGACATTCCCACGACCGGGGCGCGACGACCCGGCGACCCGACCCAGGTTGACGGATGAGGAGAGAGATGCATCGATTTGTCTTCAGAACGTGCGGATACCTGGCCACGATGTGCCTGCTCACGCTCGTGGCTTGCGGTGACGACGAGGCCCCCGACGACACGTCGACATCGGGGAGCGGGGGCGCGGGCGCTTCAGGCTCGGCGGCCTCGACAGGCTCGGGCGGCACGGGAGGGTCAGGCGAGGGAGGCGGGGGCGGGGGCGCGACGAGCTGTCCAGAGCTCGTTGGCCGCGTCCCCATGCCGGAGCTCGGTCCGTGGATGTATGGGCCTCATCCCGGGCCGTGCGCCCAGACGGACACGGAGACGGACACGGGACAGGAGACGTCGTTCGTTTACGAATACGATGGCCAGCGTCTCGTCGGAGCGGTCGAGACGATGGGCAGCGAGACCTTCACACACACCTTCGACTACGAGGGCGAGCGCATGGTCCGCATGACCCGGACCGGCGCGGCCGAGACCCGTGTCCTCGAAATCGACTACAACGACGACGCGCGGGCGATCACCTATGGGAACGACGACTACTTCGTCCGATACGAGCGCGACGACCAGGGGCGCCTCGCGCAGCTGACGTTCGACCGCTTCACGGATGATCTGCCGACCATCACGACGGAGATCGTCTACGACGGTTGTCGTCTCCTCCGCCGGGAGCAGGGGGTGAACCCGCTCGACGGCATGCCCAGCCCATCGATCCCGGCCTTCACCTACGTCTTCGACGGCGATCTGCTGGTCGAGCGCCTCGGGGAGACGTCGCGCACGGTTTACGACTACAGCTGCTGGTGATCAGCTCGGCGGGTTCGCCGGCGCGTGGCCGCCGAGCGCGCGCACGTCGTCGGCCGTATCGACGTCGATCGCCCCGCCCGCCCAGTCGATCGCCGCGACGTCCTCGACGCGCAGCAGGCGGCCGGCGCCCTGGTCGCCCTGGAGGCGCGAGAGCGCGTCCCAGCGAGATCGGTCGAACACCGCCGGCGCGCCCACGACGCCGCTGAACCGCGACGCGGCGATCGGCGCGCCCGCGAGCCAGGCGTCCCGCAGCGCGGTGAGGTGCTCGACCGTGAGCAGGGGCTGGTCCGCGAGCGCGATCAGGAGCGCGTCGGCCTTCGAGGCCTCCGCCCACCGGACCGCGGCGCGGACCGAGGAGGCGATGCCCTCTTCCCAGCCATCGTTCGCGATGTGCGCGACCTCCAGATCGCCGAGAGCGCGCGCGACCGCGCCGGCGCTGGCGCCGAGCACGACGCCGACCGGCCCGGATCGAGCCTCGACGCACGTGGTCGCCACGCGCCGGACGAGTGGCGCGCCGTCGAGCTCGACGAGCTGCTTGGGGCGACCGAGGCGACGTGAGCCGCCGGCGGCGAGCACGACCAGCGCCACGCGCGCGTGCAGAGGCCGGGCGCGGGCGCGGAGCTTTCCCCCCTGCGCCCGGCGCGCGACGGCCTGGAGCTCGCCCACGATCGAGAGCGCGATCTGCTCGGGCGTCTCGGCGCCGAGATCGAGGCCGATCGGCGCGTGGATCCGCGGATCGCCGCCGGGGTGGCCGATCTCGGCGAGGAGATCGCGCGTGCGGCGCGCGGGCCCGAGCACGCCGATGTAGCGGGCGCGCGACGCGAGGGCGACGGCGAGCGCATCGCGATCCGGCGTGACCTGATGGTGCATGATCACGACGTACGGCTCGGCCGCGGCGTCGATGAGCGCGCGGAGGCGATCCGCCGCGCCGCCGGTCGAGACGACGCGATCCGCGGCGCGGAACCGGGCGCCCTGGCGGATCGTGGGACAAGCGACCGTGACCCGAAACCCGACCGACGTCGCGAGCGTGACGATGGACACCGCGTCGTGCCCGCCCCCGAGCACGAAGAGCTGCGGCGACGGCGCGATCTTCTCGACGAGCACGGAGATCCCCAGCCCGTCGAGCTCCACGACGCCGGCCGGCCCCCGCGCCGCGGCCTCGATCGCGGAGCGCGCGGCCGGATCGGTCACCGGGTGCGCGAGCGCGCACGGCGGACCGAACGCGAGGCGCGCGCCGACCCGGACCGCGCCGGCCGTCGAGCGGATCACCGTGACCAGCGTGCCGGTGGTCTCCTCGGCGAAGCAGGCCGCGGCGAACGCGAGCGCGTCGTGGGTCGCCCCGGCCGCGACGTGCTCGAGCAGGACATCGACGACGCCGTTGCAGCCGAGCCCCACACCCCACGTCTCCCCGTCTTCGGTTGTCGAGTCGTAAGTCACCACCACGGCGCCATCGCGGCACCGGTGCTCTCCGCGGAGCATCACGTCGCCCTCGAGGCAGCCGCCGCTCACACACCCGGATACCCAGCGATCGCCGGCGACCAGCATCCGCGCGCCCGGACGCCGGTACGACGACCCCGACACCCGCACGACCGTCGCGAGGAGAAACGGGGATCGATCTGCCACCAACGTCGCCGCTTCGCGCACGATCCGCTCAAGCTCGTTCATGCGCTCGGCATCATTCACCCTTCGTGATGCGCCCGCCAGGGCGTTCATCGTCGCTGGTGACGCCGGTGACGCCGGTAACCACCGCTCGCCCTCCTCACCGCTCGGTCGGTCGCGGTCGGGGGCGCGAGCGTGACAGGTGACAGAGCGCCTGCGAGCCGCGGGCCGATGGTAAAGAAATGATAAGAACATGTGCAGTCGCTTGACGGCGGGCCAGCCCAAACGTATGGCCTGAACGGCCATGAAGCTCGATGTCAACGGCGTTGTTCGTGACGTGGATGCCAGTCCGGAGATGCCCCTGCTCTGGGTGCTCCGTGATCTGCTGGGATTGACCGGCACAAAATACGGCTGTGGCATGGCCCAGTGCGGCGCCTGCACGGTCCACCTCGACGGCAAACCCGCGCGTTCGTGCGTCCTGCCGGTGTCGAGCGTCGGCACGCGCAAGGTGACGACGATCGAGGGCCTGTCGCCCGACGGGTCGCACGTGGTGCAGCAGGCGTGGGCGCAGGCCGACGTCGTCCAGTGCGGCTACTGCCAGTCCGGGCAGATCATGACCGCGGTCGCCTTGCTCGAACAGAAGCCCGATCCGAGCGACGCCGACATCGACGCTGCGCTGTCCGGCAACGTGTGTCGCTGCGGGACGTACGTTCGTGTACGCGAAGCGGTGATCCTCGCGTCGAGGCTCAAGCGAGGTGGCAAGTGACCGTCTCCCGGCGTGACTTCTTGCAAGCGGCCGCTGGCTCGGCGGCCGGGCTCCTGATCAGCTTCTACGTCCCGCAGGGGGTCCGCGCCGCGCCGAAGGCGGCGCAGCCGCCGCCGCTCTCGCCGAACGCGTTCGTCCGCGTCGGCACCGACGAGTCCGTGACCGTGGTGCTCGCGCACTCCGAGATGGGCCAGGGCATCTGGACCGGGCTCGCGATGCTGATCGCCGAGGAGCTCGAGTGCGACTGGTCGAAGGTGCGGTCGGAGCACGCGCCGGCCGCGCCGGTCTACGGCCATCCGGTGATGAGCATCCAGATGACCGGGGGGTCGTCGACGACGAACAGCGAGTTCGAGCGGTACCGCACCGTCGGCGCGATGGCGAAGGACATGCTGCTGCGCGCGGCGGCCGCCCGGTGGAAGGTCTCGCCCGCGGCGTGCACCGCCGCGAACGGCGTCGTCACCCACGGCAAGGACAAGCTGACGTATGGCCAGCTCGCCGAGGAGGCGATGAAGCTGGCGCCGCCGGCGAAGGTGAAGCTGAAGGACGCAAAGGACTGGAAGCTGATCGGCACCCTCGTGCGCCGCATCGACACGCCGGAGAAGATTACGGGCAAGGCGCAGTTCGGGCTCGACGTGCACTTCCCCGGGCTCCGCACCGCCGTCGTGCTCCGCCCGCCTGCGTTCGGCGCCAAGCTCGTCAAGTTCGACGCCGCCGACGCCCTCAAGGTGCCCGGCGTCGAGAAGGTCGTCCCCACCGCGGACGGCGTCGCCGTCGTCGCCGCGCATTTCTGGGCCGCCAAGCTCGGGCGCGACGCGCTCCGCGCCGAGTGGGCGCAGCCCGAGGGAGGCGGGGTCGACAGCGCCAAGCTGCTCGCCGAGTTCCACGCGAAGGCGCGGACGCCCGGCACCGTCGCCGCCAGCGTCGGCAAGGTGGAAGACGCGCTCGCCGCCGCCAAATCCCGGATCGAGGCGGAGTACGACGTGCCCTACCTCGCGCACGCGCCGATGGAGCCGCTCAACTGCACGGTCAAGATCGACGGCGATCGCTGCGAGATCTGGACCGGCACGCAGTTCCAGACCGGCGACCAGATGGCCGCGGCGAAGATCCTCGGCACGACGCCCGACAAGGTCCAGATCCACACGACGTTCCTCGGCGGCGGCTTCGGGCGGCGCGCCAGCCCCGTGGCGGATTTCGTCGCGGAGGCCGTGATCGTCGCGAAGGCCGCCGGCGTGCCGGTGAAGGTGGTGTGGACGCGGGAGGACGACATGCGCGGCGGCTTTTACCGCCCCGCCTTCGTCCACCGGATCCAGGTCGGCGTCGACGCCCGCGGCCTGCCGGCGGCGTGGGATCAGGTGGTCGTGGGCCAGTCGATCGTCGCCGGCACGCCGCTCGAGTCGTTCGTCACGAGGAACGGCGTCGACTTGACCTCGGTGGAAGGGATCGCCGAGTCGCCCTATGTCGAGCGGACGCCCGCGCTCCGCGTGTCGCTGCACTCGCCGAGGACGCCGGTCACCGTGCTGTGGTGGCGCTCCGTCGGCAACACCCACACGGCCTTCGCGGTGGAGAGCATGGTGGACGAGCTGGCGCACGCCGCAGGGCAGGATCCGCTCGCGTACCGCCTCGAGCTGCTCAAGGACAAGCCGCGGCACGCGAACGCGCTGAAGGTCGCCGCCGAGAAGGCCGGCTGGGGCACCGCGCCCGCCCCGGGACGGGCGCGGGGGCTCGCGATGCACGAGTCGTTCGGATCCATCATCGCCGAGGTCGCCGAGGTCTCGATCGAGGAGGGGCGCATCCGCGTCCACTCGGTCACCTGCAGCGTCGATTGCGGTACGGCGGTGAACCCGCTCGGCATCGAGGCGCAGATCCAGGGCAGCGTCGCTTTCGGCCTCACGGCCGCGCTCTACGGCAAGATCAACATCTCCGAGGGGAAGGTCCAGGAGAGCAACTTCCACGACTATCCCATGCTCCGGATGTTCGACATGCCGCGCATCGCCGTCCATCTCATCCCGAGCAAGGCCAAGATGGGCGGCATCGGGGAGCCCGCCACCGCGCCGATCGCGCCGGCCGTGGCAAACGCAGTGTTCGCGCTGACCAAGCAGCGGCTGCGCTCCCTTCCGTTTCGCCTCGCGTAGGAACTGACCATGATCCGATCCTCTCTTGTCCTCGCCTCTCTCCTCGCAGCGTGCGGGGGACAGACGCCCGGGGCCTCGCCAGCGCCCTCGCCTTCGCCGGTCAGCCGCGAGACCGCCCTCGCCGCGTTCGAGACCGTGCGCGGCGTCCTCCAGCACCCTCGCTGCCAGAACTGTCACCCCGCCGGCGATGTGCCGCTCCAGGGCGACGAGGGCCGCCCGCACACGCAGTTCGTGCTGCGCGGCCCCACGGGCCACGGCATGCCAGGCGCGGAGTGCACGACGTGCCACGGGCCGGCCAACCCGCCGAACAGCTTTGGCGTGCACGTGCCGCCGGGCGTCTCGAAGGGCTGGCACATGCCGCCGCCCGAGATGCCGATGGTGTTCGTCGGTGTCGCCCCGGGCGCCCTGTGCGAGCAGATCAAGGATCCGAAGCGCAATGGCGGCAAGGACATGGCGGCGTTGCGTGTCCACCTCGAGGATCCCCTCGTAACCTGGGGCTGGCACCCTGGCGCTGGCCGCACGCCCATCCCGACGCCGTACGCCGAGTTCGTCGCTGCGTGGGAGACCTGGGCCCGCGCCGGCGCGCCCTGCCCGGGTGGATGATCGACGGTCACGCGCTTCGCGGGCGGCGCGGCGGCCGCAGGCGACGCCGGGCGAGGAGCGGAGGACGCGCCGCCCTTGCGAGACCTGCCTTTGCGCTTTCGGGCCATCGGGGGAGCCGGGAGATACCATGACCGGCGGCGCTCGGGCGATCGGCCCGCGCGCGGCGACGGCGGCGCCGCTACCGGCTGGCCGGGTCCTGACAGTAGAACGCCTTCAGCTGCTCGTAGAGCTCCGGGTGCTTCGCCCTGAGCTTCCGTGGCTTCTCGAAGAAGGCCTCGGTGACGACGGCGAAGAACTCGGCCGGGTTCGTCGCGCCGTACGGGTCGATCACCGTGCGCTTGAGGCTCGCCTCGTCGCGGAGGAGGCGCTCGTACTCGCGGCCGAGGATGCGCGCCCACGCCGCGTACATCGAGCGCTCGGGCAGCTCGGGCGCGCCGTCGGCGGGGCCTTCCTCCTGGTCGAGCTGGTGCGCGAACTCGTGGAGCACGAGGTTGTGACCGTCGCTCATGTCCGCCGCGCCCGCGAGCACGCCGTCCCACGCGAGCACGACCGACCCCCGCGACCACGACTCTCCGAGCCGCGCGTGATCACCCTCGACGACGACGCCCCCCTCCCGCACCTCCCGGCCGCGGGCCACGTAGGTGCTCGGGTAAACGAGGATCACCTCGAGCTCGGGGTAGTAGTCGGTCTCGCGGTGCAAGAGGAGGAGGCACGCCTGCGCCGCCACCGTGACCCGGATCTCGTCGGTGATCTCCAGGCCGCCGCACCCCTCGAACGGCTTCTCGTCCAGAAAGACCTGGATATGCCCGAGGAGCTCCTGCTGGTCCTCGGCCGGGAGGCGGCCGAAGCAGGGCACGTTCCGGTCGAGGATCTCGCGCCACGCGGGCGGAAAGGACTCACGGCGGACGGCGTCGCGCCGCCGCTTCCTGAAAAAGGCCAGCATCGACGACCACGTTACCCGCTCGCGTGGCGCTGTCGGAAGAGCGGTGAGCGGCGCTCGCGGAGTGCCCGTGCCGCAGCAGCGGATCACCACCGGCTGCTGCCATGGCAGCAACGAGGGACCACGGCGCCGCCGCGAGCAGGCGTGCCGCCCGCGGCGGTCCGTCGGAGCCGGCTCTACGCCTGCGCCGTCGCCTGCGCCGCGCCGGCCGCGCGTACGCCAGACGCGGGCACGGCCTCCGGCGTCGATCCCGCCTGGCTCAGGCGCCGCTTCGCCTCGGCGACGACCTCCCTCGGCAGGGGGCCCTTCCTCGCGAACTCCAGGTTGTCGCGCAGGTGCTTCGGGTTCCGGGTCCCGACGATCGTCGTGCTGAGTCCCGGGTGCGACAGCGTGAAGCGCAGGGTGAACTCGATCCGGCTCAGGCCATCGAGCAGCTCGTCGAGCCTGGCTCGCTCCCACCGGTCCTGCATCGTGGTGCCCGGCAGCATGTAGTTCGTGCGCTGCCAGTCGGTGGGCGCGCCGCGCGCCACGCCGCCGCGGATGATGGTCCCGGCGCCGGCCTGGGCGGCCTTGCCGATCACCTCTTCGTGCTCGCGCTGCAGCGCGGAGTACGGGATCTGGAAGGCGTCGAAGACGCCGAGCTCGATCTGCTCGACCAGGTTGGGCAGCGTGCCCGAGACGCCGAGAAAGCGCACCTTCCCCTCGCTCTTGAGCTTCAGCGCCTCTTCCAGGGCGCCGTCCTGCTCGAGCTCCTGCCGGGTGAGGCTCCGGTGAAACTGCACCAGATCGAGGTGGTCCGTCTTCAGCAGGCGCAAGCTGTTCTCGACGCCGTGCCGGATGTTCTGCGCCGTATGCACGTGCTCGCCCTGGGCTCCGCCGACGACGCACCCGCATTTCGAGGCCAGGAAGTACTCGTGCCTGCGGTGCGAGAGGAAGCGCCCGATCCGCTCCTCGCTGCGACCGTAGTCGATGGAGGTGTCGATGAAGTTGATCCCGGCGTCCAGCACGTCGTTCAGAATGCGCTCCGCCTCCTGATCCGAGAGCTCAGGGCCCCGCGGCGCGCCGCGCAGCTCCATGGCACCGAAGCCGAGGGTGGTGACGCGGACGCCGGTGCGTCCGAGCAGGCGAGTGGGCAGATCGGTCATGGTCTTCCTCCGAGAGCGAACACGAGCTGGTCGCAACGGCTGGTTGCGCCCCTGAGCGAGCGATGTTGGTATTCCGCGTCACACACACGACGCGCGATTCACGGCTGCGCTGAGCGCCCCCGCAATCTGCAACTGCAGAGTTTGCAAACAGTGAGCCAAGGGCGGGCCAGGCGGAACGCCGCTTGACACCGCCGCCGCCCGCAGAAACCCTGGGCTCCTCCTCCGTGACCCCGCGCCCCGCGACCCAGCCGGCCACGGTCTTCGCGCAGGCGCTCGGCATCGCGGTCGTGACCGCCTCGCAGCGCGACGGCATCGCGCCGGCCGAGGTGTGCGCGCTGGTCGGCGTCGACCCCGCGGTGCTCGGCCGCCCCGACGCGCGGGTGACGCACGACGAGCTCTGCCGCGCGTGGGCCGCGTTCTCGGCTGCGGACGAGTCGTTCGGCCTGCGCGCCGCGGTGCTCGTCGACGCCGCGCCTCAGTCGCTCGTCGAGTACACGTTCGCGAGCGCGGGCGACGTGCGCGGCGCGGTGCGGGCGTTCCTGCGCTTCCAGCGGCTCATCCACGACGCCGCCGCGCACACGTTCGAGGAGGGGCCGGACCACGTGACGTTCCGCTTCGCGCTCGCGCCCGGCCACACGGCCCCGAGCGCGGTGTGGGACTACCTCGCGGCGACCACCGTCCTGCGCTTCCGGCGCGCCGCGACGCCCCCCCGCGAGCCCACGGTCGTCCGCCTCGTGCGCCCGCCGCCCGCGGACGGCGCGCTCGCGCGCAGCGTCTTCCGCGCGCCCATCCGCTACGGCGAGCCGCGCGCCGAGATCGAGTACCCGAGGGCGCTCCTCGACGCGCGGATGAGCACCACCGATCCGATGCTCTACACGCTCCTCGCCCAGCAGCTCGAGCGCGCGCTCGGCTTGCCCGCGAGCGAGCACCGCGTGCTGCCGCGCGCCGAGGAGGACGTGCTCGCGCGCGTGCGGCGCGAGCTGCGCACGGCGATCCCGCAGGGCGAGGCCACGCTCGACCACGTCGCGCGCGCCGTCGGCCAGAGCGCGCGCAGCCTCCAGCGCCGCCTGTCCGAGCGCGGGACGAGCTTCCAGGCGATCGTCGACGACGCGCGGCGCGCGATGGCCGAGGAGCTCCTCGCGGCGCACCGCGCGACCGTGACCGAGGCGGCGTTCGCGGTCGGGTTCACCGACGTCGCCGCGTTCACCCGCGCGTTCAAGCGCTGGAACGGGGTGCCGCCCGGCGCGTGGTCCCGCCGGCGCTGAGCTGCCCCGGCGTGGAGGCGGCGTCGAGCGACCCCCGGCGGCGCAAGCCCCGAACCACCGCGACCGCCGACGTTCCCCTCGAGACGCCCGTGAGCACGGACACGAGGGTAAAATTTTCTCACCCCCCTACACAGCGCTTCGATAAGACCTTACACAGCCGCGGCGGCAGCTGACCGGCGCGAAGCGCCCCATCGAGCGTCACGCGCTCGTGCTAGGATGCGCCCGCCCGCCAAGAAAGGTGCATAATGTGGCTCGATCGGGTCATCAAATCGCTCTTACCTCATGAAGAGCACTTCTTCGACTTGCTCGAGCGGGGCGCCGACTGCGCGCTGCAGAGCGCCAACGTCCTCTCGGAGTGCTGCAGCGCCCGGAGCGCCAGCGAGAGGCAAGCCCTGGTCTCGCGGATCACCGACATCGAGCACGCCGCCGACGCGGTGATCCGCGACGTCTACGACGCTCTCAACAAGACATTTGTCACGCCGCTCGATCGCTCCGACATCTACGCCCTGGCGACGGACCTCGAGAACGTCTCCGATCGCGTCCACTCCACGATGATGCGGGTCGTGGTCCACGCCATGGAGGATCTCCCGCCGGCGAGCCAGGAGCTCGCCGCCAAGATCCTGGAAGGATGCTCCGAGATTCACAGCGCCGTCAAGCTGCTCCGGGGGATGAAGCGGGTGGCGGAGATCAACCGGCACTGCAAGGCCATCGCCAAGCTCGAGCACGACGGCGATCAGATATTCCGCTCGGCGATCGTCGAGCTCTTCAACACCGAGAAGGACGCCATCCACCTCATCAAGCACAAGGAGTTCCTCGAGGGGCTCGAGAACACGCTCGACGCCTGCGATGACGTCGCCAACGCGCTGGAGGCGCTGGTGATCAAGAACGCCTGAGGGGCGCGCCATGAACACTCTCCTCGTCACGCTGACCCTCGTGATCGTGGTCGCGCTCGTCTTCGACTACATCAACGGCTTCCACGACACGGCCAACGCCATCGCCACGGTGGTGAGCACCGGAGTCCTCCCCATCCGCACCGCCGTGCTGCTCGCGGCGCTGTTCAATTTCGGGGGCGCGCTCACCGGCACGGCGGTGGCGAGCACCATCGGGAAAGGGCTCATCGTCCCTTCGGCGGTGACCCAGGTGGTGGTGCTCAGCGCCCTCGTCGGCGCGATCTTCTGGAACCTCTTCACCTGGTATTTCGGTATCCCATCGTCATCGTCCCACGCCCTCGTGGGCGGGCTCGTGGGCGCCGGCGCCGGGCGGGCGGGCACCGCGGCCGTGCAGGGGGCGGGGCTCTTGAAGGTGGTCAAGAGCCTGATCATCAGCCCCGTCGTGGGCTTCGTGATCTCCTTCCTCGGGATGATCGCCATCTTCTGGCTCGTCCGGCGCACCCGGCCGGCGGTGGTCAATCGGCGCTTCCGGATCCTGCAGATGGTCTCCGCGGGCTTCATGGCGCTCTCGCACGGGAGCAACGACGCCCAGAAGACCATGGGCATCATCACGATGGCGCTCGTCGCGTACGGCGCGATCCCCGCGGGCCACGGCGACTTCCACGTGCCGCTCTGGGTGGTCTTCGCCTGCGCGACGGCCATGGCCCTCGGCACGGCGGCGGGCGGGGTGCGGATCATCAAGACCATGGGCACCAAGATCATCGACCTCAAGCCGATTCATGGCTTCGCCGCCGAGACCAGCGCGGCGGCGACCATCTTGACCTCGTCGTTCCTGGGGATGCCGGTGTCGACGACCCACGTGATCACCGGCTGCATCATGGGCGCGGGCGCGAGCCAGCGGGTGAGCGCGGTGCGCTGGGGCGTGACCACGCGCATCCTCTGGGCGTGGGTGCTCACGATCCCGGTGAGCGCCGTCGTGGCCTGGGCCTGCTATCTCGGGCTCTCGTCGATCCTCGGCGGTTGAGCGTCGACGCGCCGCGCTGCGCCGGCACGCTGATCGCTGACCGCTGACCGCTTCCCAAGGAGGCCCTCCGTGCACCGTCGCCATGCGCTCTGGATCTTCATGCTCTGCCTGGCTCCCCTGCTCGCCGCGTGCGGGCACCCCTGGAAGACCCTGCGTGAAGCCGTGCCGAACCCGTTTTACGGCCAGGGGCGCTTCGGGGTCGTCCCGATCGTCTTCTACGGCCTCCAGGTCGGCGACGGCTCCGAGGCCGAGTGGATGGCGGAGAAGGACGCCGAGCAGCAGCAGAGCTGGCAGGAGGACAAGGCGGCGATGAACGAGGAGTTCACGGAGGCGCTGATCGCGACAGCGGCGTCGGAGGGCGTCGCCATCGTCAGGGCGAGGAGCGCAGCCGACGCGCCGTTCTTCCTCCGCGCGAACGTGACGTTCTACGAGCCCGGCATCTTCGCGGTCGTGCTCAACAAGAACACGCGCCTCAAGGCGATGGTGCAGCTCACCGATCCGGCCGGGGGCGTGTTCGACGAGTTCTTGATCGACACCGCGGTGCCAGCCTCGTTGACCAACCCATCGAGCGGAGGGCGCGCGCGGACCGCGGCGAGCCAGCTCGGGAAGCTCGCCGCGAAGTACATCATCCATCGCGTCCAGGGCGAGGACTGAGCGCCGCGATCTGCGCGAGCGTCGCCTCGGCCGACGGCGCGGCGAGCCCCAGCTCCGTCGCCCCGTAGCGCGCGAGCGCCCGGCGGTCTGCCGGCGAGAGCGGCCGCGCGCGGAGCGCCTTCGCCGCCGCGGCGGCGCCCTCTCCGCAGGACGCCGGCACGCTCGAACCGTAGCGCAGCGCCCGGTGCGTCCGGATCATCGCGAGCACGTCGAGCGACGCGCCCGCGTAGTGCGCCACCTGTTCGAGCAGGAACGTCGCCAGGGGCCGCGGCACGGGCACGCTGTCGAGCGCGTCGGTCGGGCGGAGCTCGTAGACGACACGCTGCTTCGACGGCAGGAACGTCGTCCGGTCGAACGTCGCGTCGCACGAGAGGAAGATCTGCGACGTCGGGACCAGCACGCGGACGGACGGGGCCACGTCCCACGCGGCGATCGTGTGGTTCCACGTCGGCCAGAAGAGGCCGACCCCGCGGACGTCGAGCCGGCGCGCGAGCCCGGCGAAGAGCGCCGAGAGCTCGTCGCACTCGGCCGTCGCCGAGGGCCCGGCCGACGACGCGAGCGGAGGGCTCTGCCTCCACGCGGCCCAGATGTGCCAGGCTGTCGGGTTGCGATCGGTGATGCTCCAGCGCAGCCGGAACGGACCGCCGTCGCGCGTCATCTCGAAGAGCGTCCGGACGCGCACGTAGTCGCGGACCCGCCCGGCGCCGCACTCGAGCCCGTGCTCCGCGCAGAAGCGCTCGGCGTCGGGGCGCCGCGCGTCGGCGGCGCACGCGTCGATGCGCTCGCCGAGGCGGGCGGCGAAGTCGCGCATCGGCAGCGCCTCCGGGAGCGCCTGGCTCTCGGTGGCGGCGCAGGCCTCGGCGCGCGCGGGGGCGGCGGGCGCGGTGAGCGCCGCGGCCAGCGCGAGCGCGAGCAGGTGATGCGGTCCGGGGGGCGATCGGCGGTTCGGCATCCCCCTTCATCGCGCGGCGGCGGCGGAGTGTGACCGGATGTCCGCGGGGCGCGACCGGCCGCCCTCACTGGATGGTCGACGCCGTGACCATGATCGGCGTGTCGTCGTGGTTCGAGATCTGCGGATAGGTCGGGTACCACGACCCGCCGATGTTGTTGGTGATCACCGACCGGTCGATGACGATGTTCCCGGTGTGATCGTTGCTCACGAAGAAGATCGCGCTCCCGTGGGCGTTCACCTCGTTTCGCTCGATCCGGGTCCCGCAGAGCGTGAGCGTCATCGTGGCGCCGTCGTTGTAGATGGCCCCGCCGCTGCCGCCGCCCGGCGTCCCGGCCATCGCGGGGTTGCCGCCGTTGCCGAGCGCGCGGTTGTGGGAGAACAGGCTGTTGATGACCGTCCAGGAGACGCCGATGCTGCTGATGCCGCCGCCGTTCGCGCACTCGTTCCCGTAGCCTTCGGCGCCGCCGAAGGTGCTGTTCACCACGTGGAGCGGAAGGCCGTTGTACTGCATGAACGCCCGGATCCCGGCGCCTCCGATGTCGGGGCCGGCCGGATCACACGTGTTGTTGAAGAAGCGTGAGTTGACGACCTTCAGGCGCCCGCCTTGCGCGAAGATGGCTCCACCGCCCTCGTCGTCATCGTTCGTCGAGTTGCCCCCGAGGAAGGTGAGGTTCTGGACCGTCAGGCGCGGGTGGTCCTGGTTGTCGCAGTTCGGCGTCGTCCAGACCTGCGCCTCGTCGCAGGTGTTCATGTAGAGGATCCGCCGCTGCCCGCCGCCGCTCAGGGTCACGAGCCCGCCGCCGTCGATCACGATCTCGGGGCCGGTATCGTTGAAGATCTTCGCCGTCTCCTCGAGCGTGATGGTGATCGGCTCCGGGCCGCAGTCGAATGTGATGATGCCGCCGGCCGCGACGGCGCTGACGACGGCCTCCGAGGTGCAGCTCTCCGGCGTCCCGTCGCCGATCACCGTCGTCGGCGACGAGGTGTCGGCGGCCTGAGCCTCGGCCGGAACGGCGCAGCTCCCCTCCGGGTTGCCTGCCGCGGGGCCATCGCCCTCGTGCATCGGAGGCTCCGGCGCCGAGCCGCCCGAGCCCGGGCCGGCTCCCGAGGAGCTCGTCGCTCCGGCGCCGCCCGTGCCTGTCCCCCCGTCACCCCCATGCGGGTCGTCCCCGCAAGCCGCAACCCCGGTCGCCATCGACAAGCACAAGATCAGCCCCAGTGATCGCCGCATCACGCCCTCCTCGATCCGAAAGGTTTTGCTCAGCGGCGTGGACACCTCTCGGGCCGCTCGCTCCTCGCGTGGCCAGTCGCCAGCATCATCGCAGAGTACCTCCGTCGTGCGGCGGTCCGCTCATCGATCCCACGGCGACCGAAGAGCCCATGGCACACCCGCGACACGGATGTCCCCCGAGATCAGCCGCTGCGCCCTGTGGGGTTGGGGACACACACCAGGCACACACGTTGCACTGAGAGCTCACCGGAGGGACGAGATGCACAACATGGCGTGGATGGTCGCGGCGCTCCTGGTGGTCGGCTGTGGCGGGGCGGACTTGCCCGAGGGCTGGGAGGATGCAGAGGCGATCGAGGGCCTCACCCAGAGCGAGTGCAAGGCGGGCGCGTCCGAAGACACGGTGCAGGAAGCGCTTGTGGCGACGCCCGAGCGCGGCGCTGTTCACATCGAGTACCGCGCCGCGCAGTTCCGATGCGATCAGGAGGTGGAAGGGTTTGTCCGGATCGCCGACAGCAGGGTGGATGTGCTCGTGCAGCCCGTGGACATGGACCCCGGGTCCGTGGCCGGGTGCGACTGCCGCTATGACATCGACATGGCCATCAAGGGCCTGAGCAAGGGGGCCTTTGCCGTCGAGCTGTACCGCCGCTGGGACAACATCAACGATCCGAACGATCCGAAGAAGATCGGCTCCGCCGAGGTGCAGATCCCCTGAGGACGGCCGCAAACCGAGGCGGAAGCCGTGGAGCTCCGTCGCACGGGGAGCGATGCGCAGCCCGAACCCCTGCCCTTGATCCAGGCGCCGATGCCGCCTGTGCGCGACCCACGACGCCAGGCGAACCCGACGTGGTCCGCTTGCCGCCTCGGGAGCGGCCATGCAAACTGGTCCGCGCGCCATGGTCGAGCTGAACGATCAACAGATCGAGCGCTTCATCGCCGATGGATTCGTCCGGATCGACGCGGCGTTCCCGCGGGTCCTCGCCGACGAGGGCCGCGCCATCCTGTGGCGTGACACCGGGATGGATCCCCACGATCCGAAGACCTGGACGAAGCCGGTCGTTCGACTCGGGCTGTACGGCCAGCGGCCGTTCGCCGAGGCGGTGAACACGCCGGTGCTGCGGGCCGCGTTCGATCGGCTGGTCGGCCGCAGGCGCTGGCAACCGCTGAACACGCTGGGCACCTTCCCCGTGCGCTTCCCGTCTCCCGACGATCCTGGGGATGCCGGCTGGCACGTCGACATGAGCTTCGGCACCGAGAACCCCGACTTCATGTCATGGCGCGTGAACGTCGCGTCGCGCGGCCGCGCGCTGCTCATGCTGTTCCTCTTCTCGGATGTCGGCGAATCCGACGCGCCGACGCGCATCCGGGCGGGGTCCCATCTGGACATCGCGCGGCAGCTCGCGCCGGCAGGCGAGCCGGGGCTGACGTTGCGTGAGCTGGCCGCGAACGGCTTCGCCGAGACGGCCCAGCGACCGCAGGTGCTCGCGACCGGCGAGGCGGGAACGGTCTACCTGTGCCACCCGTTCCTGGTCCACGCGGCGCAGCCGCACCGCGGCACGCGCCCGCGCTTTTTGGCCCAGCCGCCCCTGCTCCCGACCGAACCGTTGCGGCTCGATCGCGAAGACGGCGAGAGCTCACCCGTCGAGCAAGCCATCCGCGCGGCGCTGCGCGGCGATCCGTGAGCATCGGACACGCCTCGACATACCGGCCGCGCGCGTCGAATCACCGTCAGCCCGCGGCGGCGCGCGCCCCCCGCGCGCGCCGCACCCGGTCGACCGCGACGGCGATCACGATGATCGCGCCCGTCGCGATCTCCTGCACCCAGCTCGGCAACCCGAGGTGGACGCCGCCGGTCCGGATGACCGTGATGAGCAGCGCCCCGATCACGCTCCCCGCGACGCTCCCCTCGCCGCCCGAGAGCGGCGCGCCGCCGATGACCACCGCCGCGATGACCTCGAGCTCCAGGCCGATCGAGTCGGTCGGGTCGCCCACCGTCAGCGTCGAGAACTCCATCACCCCCGCGACGCCGGCGAGGAGGCTCGACAGCGTGTACACCGCGATCTTCACGCGCCCCGTGTCGATGCCGCACAGGCGCGCCGCGGCCTCGTTGCTGCCGACCGCGAACACGTGCCGCCCGAAGCGCGTGAACATGAGCACGGCGAAGACCAGGATCGCCAGCGCCGCCGCAATCCACAGCCCGGGCGCGGTGATGTCCGACGACAGCAGCGCGTCGAGCCCGCGCGGATCCGCGTCGATCTTCTGCTCGGACGCGAGCCCCTTCGCCGCGCCTCGCAGCGCGCTCATCGTGCCCAGCGTCACGACGAAGGGCACCATCCGCGCCCGCCCCACGAGCGTCCCGACGAGGGCGCCCACGAGGCCCGCCGCCGCCGCGGCGACGAGCGCCGCCGGGAGCGCCGGCACCCCCGCGCGCAGGAGCTTCGCGAGGACGACCGTCGTGAACGCGACGAGCGAGCCCGTGGAGAGGTCGATCCCGCCGGTCGCGATGACGAGCGTCATGCCGACGGCGCAGATGCCGACCACCACCGTCTGCCGCGCCATCGTGAGCAGGTTCTGGCTGCGCAGGAACGTGTCGGGCGTCAGCGCCGCGAAGAGCGCGTAGACGAGCAGCAGCGCCACGAGCGGCCCCACCCACGGCGGACGCTTCTTCACGAGGATGCCTCCAGGAGGAGCGACGCCTCGGTCCACGACGACGCGGGCCGCGGCGGGTCGAGGGTCCCCCGGCGGAGGACCGCGATGCGATCGCAGGTCGTGACGAGCTCGTCGAGCTGGCTCGACACGAGCACGATCGCCTTGCCGGCGCGCGCCAGATCGCGGAGCAGCGCCAGCACCTGCGCCTTGCTCGCCACGTCGATGCCGCGCGTCGGCTCGTCGACGAGGAGCACGTCGAAGTCCTCGCGGAGCAGCCGCGCGATCTGGACCTTCTGCTGGTTGCCTCCCGAGAGCTCGCCGGCGCGCTGCTCCGGCCCGCACGCGCGGATCGCGAGCTCCTCGATCCAGCGCGCGCCCTCCGAGAGGACCGATCTCGGCCTGGCGAAGCGCGGGGCGCGCGGCGAGAGCCAGACGTTCTCGGCGAGCGAGCGGCCGAGCATCAACCCTTCCCCGCCGCGATCCTCGCTCAGCAGGCCGATCCCGCGAGGGGCGCGCAGCGCGACCGTCCCGCCGCGCCTCGGATCGAGCCCCGCGAGGATGCGGAGGAGCTCCGTCCGCCCCGAGCCCACGAGGCCGGCGATGCCCAGGATCTCCCCCCGGCGCAGCGTCAGCGACGCGCGCTTCGGCCGCTTCACGCCGGAGACGCCCTCGGCCTCGAGCACCACCTCGCCGCCGTCCGGGCGCGCCGCCTCGGGTACGGCGCTCGCGCGCGTGTCGGCGCACGCGCGCGTGTCATCGAGCGCGCGGCCCAGCATCTCGCGGACGATCTGCGCCGGCTCGATCTCGCGCGGATCGCCCTCTCCCGCGACGCGGCCGTCGCGGAGCACCGTGTAGCGATCGGCGTGCGCGCGCACGTCCGAGAGGAAGTGGGTCACGAGCAGCACCGCGAGGCCGGCGTCTCGCAGGGCGCCGACGCGCTCGAACAGGCGCGCGGCGTCCGACCGGCCCAGGCTCGACGTCGGCTCGTCGAGGACGAGGAGCCGCGCCGCGAGCCGCCCGTCCTCGCGGAGGCCGCCCTGCGCGAGCGCCCGCGCGATCTCGACGAGTTGCTGATCGGCGACGCCGAGCTCCCCGGCCCGCGCGTCGAGCGGCACGCGGCCCGGATCGGCGGTGACGAGCGCGATCGCCGCCCGCGCCACGGCGCGCGCGCGCGAGCGGTCCCGGATCCCGAGCCGCGCGCGCGCGAGCGGCTCGATCCCGAGCACCACGTTGTCGACGACCGTGAGGTGCGCGCAGAGCGTCCGCTCCTGCGGCACCAGGACGACGCCCGCGCGGCGCGCCTCCTCGGCCGACGCCGGCGCGTACCGCGCCCCTCCGAGCAGGATAGCGCCCGCGTCGGCGCGCTCCATGCCGAGCAGGACGCGCGCCAGCGTGCTCTTGCCCGCGCCGTTCTCGCCGAGGAGCGCGTGGACGCTCGCGGGCGCGACGAGCAGCGAGACGTCGCGCAGCACCGGGTTCGGGCCGAACGCCTTCGCGAGGCCGGTCACCTCGAGGAGGGGCGCGCGCTCTCCGCCCACGGGCCGCTCACTCCCCGAGCCACCGGGCGAGGTCGGGTCTCACGATCTCCTGCACCGCCGGATCGTCGAGGTCCTGCCTCGTGACGACGCGCGAGCCCGTGTCGATGCGCGCCGCGACCTTCTCTCCGTGGAGGTGCGCCACCATCGTCTTGACCGCGACGTACCCCATGTTGAACGGGTTCTGCACGACGAGCGCCTCGATGTCGCCCTCGCGCAGCGCGCCGAGGAGCTTCTCCGACGCGTCGAAGCCGACGAACTTCACCTTCCTCGCGACGTTCGTCTTGCGGAGCGCCTGGAGCATCCCGAACGTCGTCGACTCGTTCGGCGTGAAGACCCCGGCGATGGCCCCTTCCGCCGCCCTCTGCGCGAGCAGCAGGCTCTCGCTCTTGTGGAACGCCGACTCCGTGGTCGCGCCGCCGTACTGGTTCTCGCTCGCGACCGTGACGCCGGGCATCGCGCGGACCGCGTCGAGGAACCCCTTCTCGCGGTGCTGCGTGCTCGCCGAGCCCTCCTGGTAGCGGAGCACGACGACCTTGCCGTCCTCGCCGATCGCCTTGCCGAGGTGCTCACCGGCGAGCCTCCCGGCCGCCTCGTTGTCGGTCGCGACGAAGCTCACGTGATCGTCGCTGGCGAGATCGGAGTCGAACACGACCACCGGGATCTTCGCCTGCCTCGCCGCCCGCACCGGCGCCCTCAGCGCCGTGGCGTCGAGCGGCGCGAGCACGATGCCGGACACGCCCTGCGCGACGAAGCTCGAGACGACATCGACCTGCGCCTTGAGGTCGTCCTCCCGGAGCGGCCCTTTCCACACGACGTCGACGTCGAGCTCGCGCGAGGCCTTCACCGCGCCTGCGTGCACGCTCTTCCAGAACTCGTGTGTCGTCCCCTTCGGCACGACGGCGATGCGGAGGCGCGCGCCGCCCGTCGCGCCCGCGCCCGCATCCGTCGACGTCGTCGCCGATGACGACGTCTTGGAGCACGCGGCGAGGAGGGCAATCACGAACGCGCACACGACGACATGGACGCTCATGGGCGCGAGAGGATAGTCGACGGATCGCGGCCACGCTCGCGCGGGCGAGCATGTCGCCTGCGGAGTTCCGTCCGACTAGCACCATGGGAGTCCTCGCCTGCGCCCGGCGCAGGCGAGCTCATCCCGGCGCGACGCTCGCCTGCAGCTCGTCATTCACCCGGGTCGAACCGGCGAGCGCGCGCGCAGGTCGAGCCGGGCCGGACGGCGCCGCTCAGTCAGCTCGGCGGCGCCGACTTCAACTCAGAGGCCGAAGAGCTCCTGGAGAAACACGCCGCCCTTCCCGGCCCCTGCGTGCGTGAAGAACAGGCGCCCCGCCTCGAAGTCGCCGCCCTCCGCGATCCACTCCGCCGCGTGGGCGCGCAGCCGGGCGACGGGGTGCGGCGCGAACGCGAACGGCGAGCGCGAGCGGTAGACGAACGTGGCGTCGTAGTCGACAGGATAGCTGGTGATCGTCAGGTAAAACCACCCTTTCCGCTCGAACACGAACGGCGACTCGGTATAACCGCTGTTGCGCATCGCCGTCTCCGGCCCGAGCGTGAGCGCCATGGCCGGCGGGCTCCAGTGGAAGAGATCCAGCGACGTGCGGTAGGCGACGCCGCTCCGTGGCGACGCGATCGACGCGCAGCGCGTATAGTACACCACCCACAGATCGCCGAGCCGGGCGAGCATCGGATCACGGGCGACGCAGATGTCCTCGAACAGCGTCCCCCCCTCGCGGCCCCAGGTGAAACCGTCGCGCGAGCGCGCGATCCGGAAGCCGGATCGGTCAGGGTCGTGCGTGCCCACGTGAAAGATCATGACCAGGCTGCCGTCCCGGTCGTGGACCATGTGCGGGGCCCAGATCCAGCGCTCGTCGGAGAGAGCGCGAATCGAGAAGTGCGCCGGCGCCAGCGTGAGGCTCGGTGAGACGGACTCCATCCAGCTCACCGGCCCGGGTCCAGGCGCGGTGGCGAGGACGAACTCTCGTTCGGTGTCCGGTCGATAGGGCTCGGGGTTGAAGATGCCGGTGAGGATCCACCGGCCGTCGGCGAGCTGGATCATCGAGTGATCGTTCACATAGAACGGCCCCCCGGGGATGTTCTCCGAGTCGAAGATCTCCACCGCGGGCCCCTGCGTGAGCTGAGGCGTGGGCGGTCCGGAGAAGAACCGTAGCGTGTAACCCCGCTCGCTCCACGGCGCCGGAGAGTGTGTCGCGTCGATCTCGAGGACCGGGCGCCTGCCTGCGCCGCACTGTTCGGGGAGGAGGTCGATCCACAGCGCGTCCTCGGCGAGCGACCGGACAGGGTTCGCTTGCATCTCGTGGAGCACGCCGACCTCCCGCCCGTCGAGCCGCACGCGCGCCGTCTGGGGGGCGTTCGCCGCGGAGTACGCGCGGAGCAGCAACAGGCCGCGCGCGTCGGACGGGCACGCGACCTCGATCCGGGTGATCCCGCGGCCCTCGCTGGACCACGAGCGCCGCCGGCGCTCCAGCCGCTCGGCGTCGACGGCCGAATGCACGAGCCGCCGCCGCCCGGCCGCACGGACCTCCTGCTCACCGATCACCTGATATTCCGAGAATGCGTAAGAGAGGCCCAGCGAGCGCACCCGCAGCGGCGTGTAGGCGCCGGTCGGCCCGGCCTCGATGCCGAAGCGCAGACCGGAGCGGCTCACGATGGGATCGGCCACGTGCAGGCGGTACAGCGAATGGACGAACGTGGCGTTCCTCCATCCATCCTCGGGATCGACGACGAGGAAGCGGAGCAGCCCGCTGAAGGGGTTATGGTGCGCGCCCAGGAAATAGAAGCCTCCATTGAAGTAGTCCTCGGTGCCGGTCCCTATCTGCAGCGGGTGCGACATCCCGTCGGTCCGGATCATCTCGTCGCCCTCGAGGTACGTCCGATCGTTCGGCCGGCCGCCGCTGATCTCCTCGAGAAGCGCGACGAGCTGGAGCGGCTCATCGCTCTCGAAGAGGGGCATCGTCGTCTCGCGTCCGGGGGCCATCTGATCGCGGTATTGCGCGATCAGCCGCACGCCTCGGCGGGCGGGCGCGAGGCCGACGGCCGCCTCGACACCCGCGATCTCCTGCCCGGGCGCGGCCTCGAGCGAGAGCACCTCGCCTTCGGCCAGCGGGATCGGCAGGCGCGTCGCGAGCCTGCCCGCCCCTGCGGCGTCGGGCGTCCAGGCGGCGTGCAGCGCGCTCCTGAAGGTGGTCCATCCGCCGTCGGCGTCGGTGCCCGCGCTGGCGAGGCCGAAGAAGAACGACGCTGGTATGGGCGGCTGTCCGCCGATCCTCACCGACAGGTCGTTCAGGCTCCCCGCCGGGATGTGAACGTCGACCCCCGATACCGTCGCGGGGCCAGTCGCCAGGACGAGCGGCGCGCTGGCGCTCAGGCTCTCCCGGCGCGACCGGGCAGGCAGGGTGGCTGTCCAGTCCTCCGTCATGAATCGCGACAGCTCCTCGGGCGTCGGTCCCGACGCGGCCCCGGGGCCCTCGCGGTACGTGATCTGGTAATAGATGGGAACGCCCCGGAAGAGGACCTTGGCCTCGCTCGACCAGGCGAAGGGGACGTAGCTCGTATACGCGCCCGAGCTCGCGTCCACGTCGAGCACGAGAGGCGATCTCCAGGGGCCCCTACCCCCGAAGAAATCGCCGGGGGACCCGCGGAACGCGGTGTGTCCGTCGATCTCGATCCAGATCTCCTGGTCCGGCCTCTCGAGCTCCGCGCGGGGGGCGGTCATCCAGATCCGCGCGATTCTCCCCTCCCCGCGGCCGTGAAACAGCACCCGGTGCTCCCCCTCGATCGCGACCCCCGGGCGATATCCATCATCGTTGCCCCCTGCAGGGTCATGCGTGGTCACGCTCCGTGTCATCCACCCGGGATGAAAGGAGAGGAGATCCTCCAGCACAGGCGTGATGGACGCGACGCCCGGCGCAATGGCGAGGGATGCGCCGAGGAGATGGCGGGCCGCGCTCGAGACGAGGTGGTCCAGGAGCGCGCGCGCGCCGCGCCCGTCGAGACATCCGGCGTTCATGATCGAAACCTAATGGCGCGGACAGCGCCAGGGGAGCGGGCTCGGCGGGGCACCTCGCTTGCACCGCCGCGAAGCGAGGACATGCGCGGCGCACCGATCGCGCACTCGAGGGGGGTAATTCATGCGCACCCGCCGCGATCGACGCCCTGTCGAAGGCTCGCCCCGCATCGGGTGGTGGCGTAGTTACTCCACCCTGCCAGAATGCTGGAACCGCCAAGACGCCACAAGACGCCAAGATTTTTGCGTTTTTCTTGGCGTCTTGTGGCGTCTTGGCGGTTCGAAAGACCCCGCTTTCGGCCAAAGAACCCCACCACCCCGCATCGGGCCTCGCGCGTGGGCGCGCGGCCTCCTGCTCGCGCTCCTCTCTCTATCTCCGCTCGCGGGCGCCGGCGACGCGCCGCGCCGCGCGCTCGCCGCGCCCATGGAGCAACGGGGCGCCCCGGGAATGTCCCCGAGGCCGCGGCTCCAGCTCGATCGCGCGGCCTACGCCGAGCGGCTCCGCGCGATGTGGATTGGCGCGTGCATCGCCAACTGGACAGGGCTTCGCACGGAGGGCGTCCGCATCGAGCGCCCCTTCTTCACCGACGCTGACTGGGGAAAGCCCCTGGGGCGCGGCGGGGCGCCGATCGACTTCGTCCTCCTCGACCCCTGCCCGGCCGACGATGACACCGACATCGAATATGTCTATCTCCACCTCATGACCGAGGCGGGGACGCTCTTCCTCTCCCCCGAGCGAATCCGGGACGGATGGCGCGCGCACATCAACGACTTCATCTGGGTCTCCAACCGGAGGGCGCGCGATCTCCTCGAGCGCGGCGTGCTGCCCCCCGCGACGAGCGATCCGGCGCTCAACCCGGACGCGCTCCAGATCGACGCCCAGCTCACCACGGAGATCTTCGGCGCCCTCGCGCCCGGCATGCCGGAGCTGGCGCTGCGGATCGCCGACCTCCCCATCCGGACCACCGCGCGCGATCACGCCGCGCACGCCGCGCAGTTCCATGTTCTCCTCTTCTCGCTCGCGGCGACCGTCGATCTGGAGAGGCCGCGGCGACAGGAGATCGTGCGCATCGTCCGTGAGGCCAGGAGCTACCTGCCAGCGGAGTCCAAGGCCGCCGAGGTCATCGACTTCGTGCTGTCCGCCTATCTATCGACAAGCGATCGCGACGACTGGGAGCGCGCCCGCGACGCCATTGCGGATCGCTACCAGGAGCGGGCCTCGGCGCATGGCTTCGTCTACCGGGGGTTCACGGAATCCGCGATCAACCTGGCGACCGCGACGCTGGCCCTCTTGTTCGGTGAGGGGAGCTTCCGGCGCACCGTACAGATCGGCACCCTGTCCGGCTGGGACTCCGACAACGGCACGGCGACCATGGGCTCGCTCGTCGCGCTGATCGGCGGGATGGAGGAGCTGCGCCGCGCCTTCCCCGGCGCGCGCCTGTCCGACCGCTATCGTATCCACCGCACGCGCCCCACCCTGCCGGACCGGCTGCCGCGAGATCGCGAGGCCGAGGACACCTTCACGGATGTAGCGACGAGGATGGCCGCGCTGGTCGACCTCGCCGTGCGGGAGGGAGGAGGCCAGGTCGAGCCGACCCGATGGGTCGTCCCGCCTCGCCCCCGCGACGGCGCAGGACCCAGCGCGCGCGCCGCCCCCGGCTCCGAGCCGCGGCCCCGCGCTCCTCGCTCGGCGAGATGACCTGGCGCTCAAGGCGCCTCGGGCCAACCCGTCGTCGTGAAGCTGCTGCTCACGGTCATGCTGTGGACGTCGCGAATCGCGCCGTCGAGCAGCCGGAAGGACGGCGCGGCTCTGCACCCGCGACGCCCGGATGTGAGATTTCACGCCGACGACCATGCCGGTTGCGTGAACGGGGGCGCATTGCGCGATGGCGACCGCGACTCGACGCTGCGTCTTTTCGGACTGTATCCCGCGCAAAGATCAGCGTCATCGACTATACTCGTCATCGATCCCGGGGCTCCGGCGAGGCATGCACTGGAAATTTCCGCCTCTGGAGACCTCTCGTCGCTATCTAACTTCGTGCCCGCGGACCGCGCTGGCACGCGTTCCAGTAGGAGTCGGCTCATGAGATTGCCTAGGATAGCCATTGCATTGCCAGTGGTGGCTTTGATCGGCGCAGCGTGCGGCGGGGCCAACGATGGCAGCGAGGACAGCGCTGGCTCACAGAGCAGCACCGGCTCCGGCTCTGGCTCCGGCGCCGGCGCCGGCTCGGGCACCAGCACCAGCACCAGCACCGGCTACGACGACACCTTTGGCAACGGAAGCGGCACGGGCTCGAGCGGGAGCTCCGGCACGACCGGCAGCAGCAGCGGGGGCTCGACGGGCGCGGGGGAGGCGTGCGCCACCCAGTCGTCCCAGGCCGGGTTTCAACAGGTGTACCTCGTGTTCGCGTTCGACGTGTCGGCCAGCATGACAGCGAGCGACGTGGAGTGGCGCAGGAAGGATCTCAAGTGGGATCCGGTCGTGGCCGCGACGAAGCAGTTCTTCGTGGATCCCGCGTCCACCGGGTTCCAGGCGTCGCTCACGTTCTTCCCGGGCGCGGCGCAGGCGACTCAGGCGTGCCAGGCCGCCGACTACTCGACCCCGGATGTCCCGATGACGCCGCTGCCCTCCCCGGCGTTCGGCCAGGCGATCGACGTCATCGAGCCGGAGATCAGCGAAAGGCTCTCGTGGCGCACCAGCACGCCGACGGCATTCGCGGTCGAAGGCATCGTCGATTTCATCGAAGCGCAGCGCCAGCAGAGCCCCGGGAAATATGCGATCGTGCTCGTGACCGACGGCTATCCGGAAGGGTGCCGGCAAGGAGGCAACACGCTCGAGGACGTCGTGAGCAGCGTCGAGGCCGCGCTCTCCAGCAACATCTCGACCTTCGTGATCGGGGTCGACAGTCCGCCGGGGGAAGGCGCGCCGCCCAGCCTCACCAACCTTCACGAGATCGCCGCTGCGGGCGGCACGGGAGAGGCGTCCATGCTGAACACCGGCGACCCCGCGCAGACGACGGCCGCGTTCAAGGCCGCGATCGAGAAGATCCGCGGCGCCGCCGTCTCGTGCACGATCCCGATCCCGCCGCCGCCCGACGGGAGGAGCTTCGACAAGCAAAAGGTCAACGTGACGTACACGAGCGCCACGAGCAACATGCCGACGACGCTCTCGTATGATCAAGCCTGCTCGGTCGCAGGCACGTGGCGCTACGACGAGCCTGCGAACCCGACGGCGATCATCCTCTGCGACGATACGTGCGCCGTGGTCCAAGCCGACGTCGAGGTCTCCCTGGGCGTCGACTTCACCTGCGAGGACGTGATCCAGGTGCCCCAGTGATCGAGGACGCTCGCTGACCGACACGGGTCCTCGCGAGGAGACGCCGGCCAGCTGCTCGCCTCCCGATACGCAGCCAGCGAGCGGGTTCACGATCCAAGATGGGGTCGTGAACCCGGCTCAGGCCAGAGACACTGACGCTAACATGGAGAGCGCGCGCCGGCCTCCGTGCGAGACGCGGGCGCGCCCGAGCTCCTTCGGTCGAGGGAGCTCGTCCAGGTCAGCGCGCCGGCTCCGCGTCAACCACCACGGTCCAGGAAGTCCATCAGCCACTGCATCGCCGGCCGCATGGTGCCGTTCTCCTGCTGGAGGCCGGTGCCGTTCCTCCAGGTCTTGCCGACGATGTAACCCCACAGGGTGATCCCCGGGATCTTGGGGTGATTCCAGAACATGGTGAACTGCTCCTCCATGATCTGCTTCTGCCTGTTGTCGTTCGCTTCGCCGATGTCGTACTCGGTGATGTACACGGGCTTGCCCAGCTCGGCGAGCGAGTCGATGTACCCCTTGACCGTGTTGGTGTTGATCTTGAAGGCGTCGTGCGCCTGCGCGCCGAGGGCGTCGACCGGGGCGCCCGCCTCGATCACCTTCTTCGCGATGTCCTTGAAGTGCCTGTGCTCGTTCTCGTACTCGATGTTGTTGTAGTCGTTGAGGATCAGAATCGCGTTCGGGCAGAACTCGCGAGCCCACTTGAAAGAGTTGACGATCCAGTCCCAGCCGCTCGCGCCGTTGCCGCCGAGGCCGGCCGTGTACGAAGGCGTGGTGTGGGGCGGCGGCTCGTTGACGACGTCGATGTACTTCGTGTCCGGGTAGCGCTTGCAGAACTCCTCCATCCAGCTCCGCACGGCCTTCTTCTGCTCATCCGGCGAGAGGCTCCCGACCCAGGAGGGTTGCTGGCTGCCCCACACGAAGACGTGGTGCTTGAAGATGATCTTGTTGTCCTGCGCGTACTTGTAAGTCCTGTCGAGCGAGCTCCAGTTCTTGTTCCCGCGGGAGCTCTCGACGGAGCCCCACTTGCCCTCGTTCTCGGGCGTGATCTGGTTCCAGTACTTCGCGAAGCCGTCGCGCACGGCGCCGCTCGTCGTGATGTTGCCGACGAACTTCTCCTCGGGCTCGGTTCCGCCGGTTCCGGTCGACGCGCTGGTCGACGCGTCCCCGCCGCCGACCCCCGTGGTCGCGCCGCCGGAGCTGGAGCTGGTCGCCGCGGGATCGCCCGAGCTGCTGCTGGTGGCAGGGCCGACGCCGGTCGTCGTGTTGGCGCTGGAGCTGCTGTTCGTGCTGTTGCTGGAGCTCGTGCTGGCGCTGGTGCTCCCCGCCCCGCCCGAGCCGCCCACGCCGTCGTCAACCCCGTCGCCCCCGTCCCCGCATCCAAAGAGGGTCGCCATTCCGAGCGCGATCCAAGCCGTGCTGCACAGCAATCGAGAAGAACGCTTCTTGTTCATGTTGGACTTCCGCAAATCGGACGATTGTCGTGGGTGAAGCTGGGCGCGAGAAGGCCGAGGGGCAGCGGCACGAACGGACTCAGCGATACGCACGCCGTGCAACTCGCGGCGGATGATTCCCGCCGCACCTGGAAGTGATCACGACAGGCGCGCGGAGCCTCCTACGTTTCATGTTCCTGGCTGATAGGAAACATGCATCGCCAGCACATGCCGCAATCATGAAGCAACTTTGCACTTCGAGCGGCAGCCCAGCCCGGTACCCCTGGCTTGCCCGCTCAAGGCCCGGTCCGTGAACCCATCACGGAGTCGGTACCGTTGAGCGCGCACGGTCTCACCGGCGCCGGGGGACGGCCGTGCTCTTGCGCACGACGAGCTCGGTCTCGACCACGACCCGCGACCACGAGCGCTGGCCGCTCTCGATCTGCCCGAGCAGGACGTGGAGACACCGGCGCCCGAGCTCGGAGAAGTCCTGACGCACCGTGGTGAGCGGCGGCGTGAAGTAGGCCGCCTCCGGGATGTCGTCGAAGCCGACGACGCTGATGTCCCGCGGCGTCTCGCGCCCGCTCTCGTGGAGGAAGCGGAGGAGGCCGAGCGCCATCTGGTCGTTGGCCACGAACACGGCGGTGACGCCCGGCGTGCGCGTCAGCTGCGGGGCGAGCTCGTAGCCGGAGCGCGCGCTCCAGTCCCCCCGCAGGAGCGGCGGGATCTCCGCGCCGGCCGCCTGCAGCGCCGAGCGCCAGCCGTCGATGCGCTGGTCGGCCTCGAGCCAGTCGGTCGGGCCGGCGATGTGCCACACGGTCTTGTGGCCCAGATCGAGCAGGTGGCGGGTCGCGGACACGGCGCCCCCGAGCTGGTCGACCGCGACCACCGGCACCGAGTCGTCCGGACCGCCCTCGACCGCGACCACCGGCACATCGGAGGTGACATGACGCAGCGCGTCCACCGCCGACCGCTGCGGGGCGATCACGACGACGCCGTCGGCCCCCTGGTCGCGCAGCCGCTGCACGGCCTCCAGCACCGGCGCGCGGCTGAACGACTTCAAGCTGGCGATGCTCACGCCGTACCCCGCGTCGTGCGCCGCCTCCTCGAGCCCCAGGAGCGTCGACGCCGGACCGTAGAGCGTCGTGTCGAAGCTGACCACGCCGAGCGTCCGCGACCGCCCGGTGACGAGCGCCTGCGCCACCGAGCTGGGCCGGTAGTCGAGCTGGCGGATGGCATCCAGCACCCGCTCCCTCGTGTCGCGGCGCACGTGGGGGCTGTCGTGCAGGACCCGCGAGACCGTCTGGTACGAGACGCCTGCGAGCTTGGCCACGTCGACCATGACCGCGGCCCGCCGTCCGCCGCCCCTTTTGACGCGGCGCGCCGGAAGAGATTTGTCAGCCATCGGCGCGGGAGGATAGTCGCGGACCGGTCGATTGGAACGGAGTTCTTCAATGTGAGCGTTCACAAACTGGTCGGAGTTCTTCATTTCACTCGGCTTTCGCGTCACTGAGCGGGTGCGCGCCGGGATCGTCGCCATCGGGATCGAGCGCGGCACCGACGCAGGTCGTTCGTCGTCGTAGATGCCATTCCCGGTGGGGCCGCGATCGATCCCGCAGATTTCACGCCGGCTGTCACATTTGGCCGATGCGAACGGCATGCCGGCGGCTACCGGCGGGCATGGCCATGTCGACCAGGCCCGCAGCCCGACCCCTCCTCCCCTTGAGGGCGGCGCTTCGGAGGTGCGCCGCTGCCCCTCCTACTCAACCGGTTCAGAAATCGTTGGGTGCCGGTCGATTCCCGTTGACACGGCCCATGTGAACGCTCACAATCAGGGGGACATCCTTAGGGCATTGCACCTGCTGGGTCACCGTCGTACGCGTGTAGGCGTTCGTCATCGCTGGCAGCGCGATGCGAGACGGCGGGCCTGAGCTGCTGCGCGATGCGTTTGCCTCCCGCGACACCGCCCATCGGGGTCGGCCACGCGGCGGCAGTTGCGGTTCGTGAAGGTGTTACGCGGCGCGGCGCGGCGCCGGCTCATCGACCGCAGACCATACGTCAGGAAGGCACCTTTTCACACAGCAGGGCGGACTCACAGGAGGGATCGTGTGAAACTATCTTCGTTATTGGCCGCCGCCTTGAGGCGAGCGCGCCGCAAAGCGCCGAGGTGGCTCGATGGCCGAGATCGCGCGGCAGGAGCCATGAAATCTTCCACTCACAATACCGGTCCGAACGCCGCATGTGATCGATGGGAGGTGGAAACATTCACTCACAGCGGGGTGGCCTCCCGGCTGCTGGGAGCGGCCGCGTGCGCGTCGCTCCTCGTTGCAGGGTGCGTGGGTGATATCGGCAGCTACTCGAGCTCCTCCTCCGGCGCAGGGGCGAACCCGACGGGCGGCGGCACGAGCTCCTCGGGCGGCGGAGACGCCGTGTGCAACCCGCGGCTCGAACGGCGGGTCGTGCTGCTCGCCGACCTGCAGTTCATGAACGCCATCCGGGATCTCCTGGGGGACGAGGCCATCGAGGCGGAGCAGGCGCCGGACGCGCGGATGAAGCCGTTTGCCAAGAAGGGCCTTGTCGTGGGGACCTCCCTTGTGCATACGCGGCTCGCGAGGGCTGCCTACGCGGCCGAGAGCATCTCTGGGCGCTTCGAGCAGGTGACGGGGTGCGCCCCCGACGGAGACGACGCCTGCGCCAAGACGTTCCTGACGAAGTTCGCGCAGCGGGCGTTCCGCCGGCCCGTGGACCAGACGGAGCTCGACAACCTCTGGTCGGTCTACGCGCTCGGGAAAGAGACGAGCTACGAGCGCGGCGTCTCGCTCGCGCTCGAGGCGCTCATCGCGTCCCCCTCGTTCTCCTACCGCACCGAGCTCGGTGGCGAGGCGGACGGTGACGTGGTGAAGCTCGCCGCGCACGAGGTCGCGAGCGAGCTCTCGTTCTTCTTGACGGACAGCGTGCCGGACCCGGAGCTCGCCGCCGCCGCCGACTCCGGCGCCCTGAACGATCCGGAGGAGCTGACGCGCCAGGCCGAGCGGCTGCTCAAGAAGCCCGAGACGCGCAGCACCCTGAACACCACGCTGATCGCGGCGTGGGGGCTCAGCAACCTGTTCGGCACGGTGAAGGATCCAGGGCTCTTCCCGGAGTACACCCCCGCGCTCCAGGCGAGCATGTTCCACGAGACCGAGCTGCTCCTGGACGACCTGCTGTGGAGCCGCGGAGCCGACGTGTCGGCCCTGCTCACCACGAGGGAGACGTTCGTGAACCGCGTGCTCGCGGAGGTCTACGGCGTGGAGCACACGGGCGCGAGCCCGGAGGAGTTCACCAAGGTCGAGCTGCCGGCCGAGGAGCGCGCCGGGATCCTCACGCAGCCCGGCCTGCTGTCGGCGCTGGCCCGGACCGACAACACGAGCGTGGTGGCGCGAGGGCTCTTCGTGCGCGGCGCCCTGCTCTGCCTCGGGAAGATCCCGTCGCCCCCGGAGTCGCTCTCGGACGCGATCAAGGAGCTGCTCGAGGCCGACATGACCGAGCGCGAGCGCGCCGACGCGCGCGCCGCGAACTCCACCTGCGCCGCGTGTCACGCCCAGTTCGACGCGTTCGGTCTGCTGCTCGAGAACTACGATCCGGTCGGCCGGTACCGCGACACCCTCGAGGGGGAGCCGATCGACGCGCGCGTCAACCTGGGCAACATCTCCGAGGTCGCCGGGAGCTACGCGAGCGCCGTCGAGTTCGCCGAGGCCGTCGCGCAGAACGACGGGTTCGCCGCGTGCATCACGCGGCACCTGCTGACCTACGGCACCGACGATGAGACGCTCCAGACCCGCGACTGTCAGGTCGAGCGCGTGATCGAGGCGCTGCCAGAGGGCCAGCGGACGCTGGCCAACGTCGTGAAAGCCATCGTGACGTCGCCCGCGCTGACCGAGCGCGTCAGGGAGGAATGACCGTGGGTTACAACCTTTCTTACGGATGGTCTCGCCGCCGCTTCCTGCAAGGCATCGGCGCCGCCGCGGGTCTCGTGACGGTGCTCAAGGGCCTCGAGTCGGCCGCCGAGGGCGCGGCGCCCCCGAGGCGCCTGCTGATCGTGCAGCGCCCCGTGGGCACCGTGTACGAGAACTACTGGCCGCAAGGGAACGGGACCAACTTCACGCTCTCCCGCATCCTGACGCCGTTCGAGGCCATGAAGTCTCGGATGGTCGTGATGCGCGACCTGAAGCTGCCGCACGAGGGGTCGGTCGGCGGCGGCCACGAGCGCGGGACGGTGCTGATGTGCACGGGGACGCGGACCAAGCAGCTGTACCCGGGCAACGGCGGCGACGATCCGATGGCCGAGGCGCCGAGCATCGACCAGCTGCTCGTGAAGCAGTCGGCCGAGCTCCAGGGCACGCCCATCGCGTCGCTCCAGGTCTCCTGCGACAACCGCGCCGACACGCCCGAGGTGTCGACCCGCCACATGTCCTATTCGGGCGCGCGCGCGCCGATGAAGCCCTACTACCAGCCGCTCGAGGTGTACAGGCGGGTGTTCGGCACGCTCATGCCGGGCGGCCCGACGGACGAGAACCTGGACGCCCTGAATCGGGCGCGCCTCCAAAAGAAGAGCGTGCTCGACTTCGCGCTGAAGGACCTGCAGCGCCTTCAGAGCCTCGCGCCGAGCTCGCAGCGAGAGGCGCTGGAGGGGCACGCCGCCGCCATCCGCGAGGTGGAGAAGGAGTTCGACGCCGACCCGAGGGATCCCGCGTCCTGCGGTGTGCCGCAGGAGCCCGAGACGATCGAGGTGAGCGGGCACATCGATCCCTATGGCAGTTCGCACGTCGTGAGCGAGCGCGACGACGTGAAGCACGCGCGCATCGGCGCCCTGCACTTCGCCGTGATCAAGGCCGCGTTCCGCTGCGACCTGACGCGCGTGGTCACGTTCCAGTGGTCCCCTGGCACGAACCACGTGAGCTTCGGCGAGCTGTGGCCGCCCAACTCCGCCATCTTCAAGGTGCACCACACCACGAGCCACGATCCCGATACGCCCGACACCCTCGAGTTCCTCACGCGGGTGGAAGAGTTCTACGCCGGTCACGTCGCCGGCTTCCTGAAGGAGCTCGCGGAGACGAAGGACGTGGCCGGCGGGACGCTGCTCGACACCACGCTGGTCCCGTACATCACGGAGGTCGGCACGCGGCATCACAACTGGGACAAGATGGCGTGGGTGCTGTTCGGCGGCGAGGGCACTGCGCTGCGCGGCGGGCAGGTGTGGACCAACGGCAACCGCGGCGGCCGCTCCACCAACGACCTGTGGATGGCGATCGCGGGCTCCTTCGGGGTCCCGGATCTCGTGATGGGGGACAACGACCTGCACACCACGGCGATCGAGGGGCTGTTCGGCTGAACGTGGTCCGGCCGTAGCCGTCAACCAAGCCCCGCGCCGAGTCCTCCCCCATCCGAACGCTTACGTGAACGTTTGCGTAAACGTTCACGTGAACGTTTACGTGGTCGTGGTCGTAGTCGTCAACGATCGGCCGTGAACGACCACGTAAACGTAAACGTCCACGTAAACGTAAACGTCCACGTAAACGTTCACGTTGGTGAACTGGTGAACGATGGTGGGTGAAGGGGGTGGGTTTCGTGCCTAGCGTGATCGAACGAGCTTGGTTGACGCCTATGGATCCTCGGGGATGGGATACGGTGGAGCTTGGCGTGGACGCGGCCTGCGAAAGGTCGTGAGGTGAACATGACGAAGTCGAGCTTCCACCTGCACCTCGTGAGCCTCATGGCGCTCTGCGCCTGCGGCGAGGCACCGGACAGCCCCGCGGCGACGACCGACGGCGGCGGCACGTCGGAGGGCAGCACCTCCGCGTCCGGCGGCGCTGCCAGCAGCGGAGCAACAGGCAGCGGAACTCCGGGCTCCGGCGGCGCGGGCGGCGCGGCCCAGAGCGGCTCGACCGGCACGGGCGCCGGGGGGAGCTTCGTGCCCGGCGGCACAGGCGGAGGCGACTCCGCTTACGTCCTCGATTGCGGCGCGAACGGCGTGGCCATCGAGAGCGCGGGCCCACCAGAGAACCGCATCAACTACGTCATCGTGGGCGACGGCTACGACGCCACGACCGTGAACACCACGTACCTCCAGCACATCGAGGAGGCGATGGCCAAGCGCTTCAGCAGCCCGATCGGCGAGCCGTACGGCAGGTATCGCAAGTTCGTCAACATCTGCGCCGTCAAGCTGGTCAGCCGCTCGAACGGCATCCCTGGAGCGCTCGGCTGCACGGGCGACGACGAGAGCCGCCTCGCCGAGTGCGACACCCGCGCGGCGGATCAGGCGCTCAAGGCGAACCTCCCCGAGGACTTCGAGGTCGACTGGCACGCCATCGTGTTGAACAACGATCGCTGGTGGAACACGGGCTCGGCCTGGATGCTCTGGTCCGGCGGACATGAGGAGGCTGCCGGAGCGGCCCTGCACGAAGGTGGCCACGGCTTCCATCAGCTCGCCGACGAGTATTGCGCCAAGGCGACGGGCTCTGCCTGCGGCGCGAACACCTGCAGCGGCAGCGGCACGGAGTACGTCGAGGTGAACACCACGGGCAACTGCACGACGACCGCGGGCAAATGGGACAAGTGGCTGGAGTACGACGCCGCCGACGCCACGGGCGTCCAGGGCGCGTTCATCGGCAGCCGCTACGTGGATAGCGGACAGTACCGCCCGTCCTCGAACTCGATGATGAACAGCCTGTTCGGAGACAACAAGAACACGAGCTTCAACCCCGTCTCGCGCGAGAAGATGATCATGGACATCTGGATGCGCATCAAGCCGATCGACTCGGCCGATCCACCCGCGGGCGCCGTCACCGATCCGGCGACGCTCGCGGTCAAGGTGATCGATCCCGACGTCATCAGCGTGGATTGGACGCTCGACGGCGAGGTGATCGCGACGGACGGCGGCCCCGTCTACAACGTCGCCGCGGCGGGCCTCGCCTCGGGCACCCACACCATCGTCGCCAAGGCCTACGACAACGCCGGCGAGGAGCTGGTGCGCTACCGCAGCGGCGAGTGCCTCGATCCTCCTCCCTCGACCAATCCCCGCTACATCGATCCCTGCTGGGGTCGCGACAACTGGCCCCGCTCGCAAGAGACGGTGACGTGGACGGTGACGATTCCATGAGGTCGGCGCGCAGGCGCTGGTCCGCCGCCGCGCTGCTGCTCCTCGGCGTGGCGCTTTACCTCGTGCATCGCTCTCGAGAGCCCGACGCGCGACCGCCGCCTTCCTCTCGGCAAGAGACGTCGCGAGCGGAGGCGCCGCGCGAGACAACGTCGCGCGGTGGGTCGAACGAACCACCCGCGTCGGCCGGCAGCACCGTGCTCGCCGCGGCGATCGACGACCTTCCCGTCATCGGGCCGAGCCCCGACGACCGCCACGACGGCCCCGCCCACCCCCACCCCATCACGCAGCGCCACGTCGAGATCCAGCATGAGAACGGCCTGATCGGGCTGCTGAACGACGCGATGAGCGCGCGGAACGGCGCGCGCATGCGGGAGCTCGTGCACGAATATCGTCGCACGCATCCCGGCGACCCGAACCATCTCCAGGACGGCTACGAGATCATCGCAAACTGCCTCGACGCGCCGGGCGAGGCGTCGAGAGCCGCGGCGGAGGGCTACTACGCCGAGCATCGCGCCTCGACCGTGAGGCGCTTCGTGCGCAGGATCTGCCTCGAAGGCGGCTGAGCCGCGTCCCCACAGGCGTTCGCCAAGCTCGTTCGATCACGCTCACCCCTCCACCGCCATTGGTCACGCAACGTGAGCGTGCACGTGGTCGTGGTCGTGCGCGTGGTCGTGCGCGTGCACGTGCACGTGCACGACCACGCGCACGACCACGCGCACGACCACGCGCACGACCACGCGCACGACCACGTGCACGACCACGTGCACGCGGCCGCAGCCGTCGTCGCGTGAGCCGACCGACCATCGCCCCCTCCCGGCCTGACCGCAGGAGAAGAGAGTTGCAGCCAGGGTCATCCTCCGGGACGCGAGAAGCGTCTCGATCCGGCAGATTGTGATTGACAGTCACATTGTGAACGTTCACATTGAACTCGGGTCACATCCTTACTGGCTTAGTCCGGCCAACGGGTCGTCATGCGCAACGGAACATTCGTCATCGGGATCGATTTCGGCACCGACTCCGTTCGGGCGGTCGTCGCGGACGCGCGGAACGGAGAGCTCGCGGGGGCCTCGGTCGCGCCCTACCCGCGCTGGGCGCAGGGCCTCTATTGCGACGCGCGCGCACACAGGTTCCGCCAGCACCCGCTCGACTACCTGCATGCCATGGAGGCGTCCATCCGCGCGGCGCTGGACCAGGCGGGCAGCGACGTCGCCGCGCACGTGCGCGGGATCGCGGTCGATACGACCGGATCCACGCCGGTCCTGGCCGACGCGAAGGGCAGGCCTCTCTCGCTCAGCCCGCGCTTCGAGGAGGACCCGGACGCGATGTTCATCCTCTGGAAGGACCACACCGCGGTGGCCGAGGCGGCGCGGATCAACAGCGTCGCTCGGACCTGGGGCGGCGTGGACTACACGAAGTACGAGGGCGGGGTGTACTCGTCCGAGTGGTTCTGGGCCAAGGTGCTCCACGTCCTCGAGACCAATCCGGCGGTCGCGCGCGCGGCGGTCACCGTCCTGGAGCACTGCGACTGGATCCCCGCCGTCCTGACCGGCACCGACGACCTCCGGCAGATCCGGCGGAGCCGCTGCGCCGCCGGGCACAAGGCGATGTGGCACCCGGAGTTCGACGGTTATCCCTCGAACGAGTTCCTGGCGAGGCTCCATCCGCGCCTGCCCGCGCTCAAGGCCACCCTCGGCTCGCAGACATGGACAGCCGACGTGCCCTTCGGGACGATCTCGCCCGGGTGGGCCGCGGCGCTCGGCGTCCCGGACGACGTCGTCGTCGCGGTCGGCGCCTTCGACGCGCACATGGGCGCGGTCGGCGGCAACATCCAGCCGCACCGCCTGCTCAAGGTCATGGGCACGAGCACGTGCGACATGCTCGTCGTCCCGAAGACCGGCGCGCCCGAGGTCCTCGTCGCCGGGATCTGCGGCCAGGTCGACGGGTCGATCCTCCCGGGCGCAATCGGCTACGAAGCGGGGCAGTCCGCCTTCGGTGACGTCTTTGCCTGGTTCAAGCAGCTCCTTAGCTGGCCGCTCCTCGCCATCCTCCCTGCCCTGCCCGGCGACGGCCACTCGCTCCGGACGACGATCGCCGACGTGACGCTCGCCGACGCGGCGATCGAGCGGATCATCCCCGAGCTGGAACGGGCGGCCGCGGAGATCCCGCCGGCGCGGAGCTCCGTGCTGGCGCTCGACTGGCTGAACGGGCGCAGGACCCCGGACGCGGATCAGCGGCTCCGGGGCGCCATCGTCGGCCTCGATCTGGGCACGGACGCGCCGCGGATCTACCGCGCGCTCGTGGAGGGGATCGCCTTCGGATCGCGCGCCATCGTCGAGCGCTTCCGATCCGAGGGGCTCCGCATCGACGGCATCATCGGTGTCGGCGGCGTCGCGCGCAAGAGCCCCCTCACCATGCAGGTCCTCTCGGACGTGCTCGACATGACGGTCGAGGTCCGCGCCGGCGAGCAGCCGGTCGCGCTGGGCGCGGCGATGTTCGCCGCGACCGCCGCCGGCCTTCACGCCACCGTCGAGGACGCGCAGCGCGCGATGTCGCCTGGGACCGAGGCCCGGTATCTGCCGGATCCCACGCGCGCCAGGCTCTATGACGCGCTGTACCGGGATTATGTCGCGCTGGGATCGTTTGTGGAGAGGGAGTTGACGCAATGAGCGGGATCGCCATGCAGGATCTTCGAGAAGGCTTCGAGGTATGGTTCTTGACCGGCAGTCAGGACCTCTACGGTGAGGAGGCGCTGAAGCAGGTCGCCGAACACGCGCGCGAGATCGCCGCGTCCCTCGACGCCTCGGGCAAGCTCCCGGTCAGGGTCGTCTGGAAGCCGACGCTCAAGAGCTCCGAGGCGATCCTCGCCGTCTGTCGCGAGGCCAACGCGTCGCCGCGGTGCGCCGGCGTGATCACGTGGATGCACACGTTCTCGCCCGCGAAGATGTGGATCGCGGGGCTCAAGCGCCTGGAGAAGCCGATCGCGCACCTGCACACGCAGTACGGCCGCGAGCTGCCCTGGGACAGCATCGATATGGACTTCATGAACCTGAACCAGTCGGCCCACGGGGACCGCGAGTTCGGGTACATCGGCGCTCGCCTGCGCATCGACCGGAGGGTCATCGTCGGCCACTGGACGGACGGCGACGTCCTCGCCAAGCTCGACGTCTGGGCGCGCGCGGCCTGCGCCATCCTCGACGGGCGGCGGCTCAAGATCGCGCGCTTCGGCGGCATGAACATGAGAGAGGTGGCCGTCACCGGCGGCGACCGCGTCGAGGCGCAGGTCAAGTTCGGCTGGTCGGTGAACGGCTACGGCGTGGGCGATCTCGTGGGGCGCATCGCCGACGTCGACGAGCGCGAGGTCGATCGCCTGGTGGCCGAGTACGACGAGGCGTACACCATCGCCCCCGCCCTGAGGAGGGGCGGAGATCGCCACGGGGATCTGCGGTACGCGGCGAGGCAGGAGGCGGCGATGCGCTCCTTCCTGAAGGAGGGCGGCTTCGGCGGCTTCACCACGACCTTCGAGGATCTGCACGGGCTCAAGCAGCTCCCCGGCCTCGCGGTGCAGCGGCTCATGGAGGACGGCTACGGCTTCGGGGCGGAGGGCGACTGGAAGTCCTGCGGCCTGGTCCGCGCCCTGAAGGTCATGGCGACGGGCCTGCGCGGGGGCGTCTCCTTCATGGAGGACTACACGTATCACCTGGTCCCGGGGCGAGAGCGCGTGCTCGGCGCCCACATGCTGGAGATCTGTCCGTCGATCGCCGCCGGGAGGCCGTCGCTGGAGATCCACCCGCTCTCGATCGGCGGCAAGGGGGACCCGTGCCGGCTCGTCTTCGACGCCGGGGTCGGGCCCGCTGTGAACGTTGCCATGATCGACATGGGCGGCCGCATGCGGATCGTCGCCAACGAGCTCGAGTCGGTGGCGCCCGACAGGGCGATGCCGAAGCTGCCCGTGGCGCGCGCGGTGTGGGTCCCGAAGCCTGATTTCAGGCTCGCCTGCGAGGCGTGGATCCTGGCTGGGGGTGCCCATCACTGTGCCCACAGCCGCGCCGTGACCATGGCGCACGTGGAGGACTTCGCCTCCATCGCCGGCGTGGAGCTGGTCCGCATCGGCGAAGGGACCGACATCCGCTCGCTCAAGAACGAGCTCCGCTGGAACGATCTCGCCTACCGGCTGGCGCACTGAGGACCACGACGTGAGCGCGACCTATCGAGAGCTGCGCGAGCGCGCCTTCACGGCGAACATGGAGATCCCGCGCCGAGGGCTCGCGATCTACACGTTCGGCAACGTCTCGGCGTTCGATCGCGACAGGGGCGTCCTGGCGATCAAGCCGAGTGGCGTCCCTTACGATCGGCTGTCGGCCGACGACATGGTCGTGGTCGATCTGGAGGGGAAGGTGGTAGAAGGACACCTCCGCCCCTCCTCGGACACCAAGACGCATATCGTTCTCTATGCGAGCTTCCGCGGGTTGGGCGGCGTTGTGCACACGCACTCGACCTACGCGACCGGCTGGGCGCAGACAGGCACGCCGATCCCGATCTACGGTACGACGCACGCGGATCACCTGGCCGAGGACGTACCCTGCACCGAGGTGATGCGGCCGGACGCCGTGGAGGGCGATTACGAGACGGAGACGGGAAAACAGATCATCGAGTGCTTCAGGGATCGTAGCCCGCTTCACACACCCATGGTGCTGGTGGCGGGACACGGCCCCTTCGCGTGGGGAGAGGACGCTGAGAAGGCCGTGTACAATGCGGCGGTGCTCGAGGAGATCGCGAGGATGGCGTTCATCACCCGCACGATCCACCCGGGCGCCGCGCGCCTGCCGGACGCGCTCGTGCGCAAGCACTTCGACCGGAAGCACGGGAAGCGGGCGTATTACGGGCAGAAGTGACGCCGGACGTCGGGGGACGACGGCGAGGATGAGTCAGGTGCCTCATGGAACGAGGCGATGGACGAGAGGAGACGAGCTGCGCCATGAAGAGGAGAAACTTTGTCACCACGGGGATGGTGGCGCTGGCAGGGCTGGCGCTGATCCTGGTCGGGCAGGGCTGTCAAAAGGAAAATAAGCAGATCACGCTCGGGTTCTCCCAGATCGGCGCGGAGAGCGAGTGGCGGACCGCGAACACCAAGTCGATCGAGGAGTCCGCCAAGGCGGCCGGGATCGACCTCAAGCTCTCCGACGCGCAGCAGAAGCAGGAGAACCAGATCAAGGCCATCCGGTCGTTCATCGCCCAGAAGGTCGACGTCATCGCCTTCTCGCCCGTGGTCGAGACCGGCTGGGAGCCCGTCCTGCGCGAGGCCAAGGAGGCGAAGATCCCCGTCATCCTGACCGATCGCGCGGTGGACACGAAGGACGACAGCCTCTGGGTCAGCTTCATGGGGTCGGACTTCGTCGAGGAGGGCCGCCGCGCCGCGAACTGGCTGGTCGAGAAGACGAAGGACCAGAAGGACCCGGTCAACATCGTCGAGCTGCAGGGCACCGTCGGCTCGGCCCCCGCGATCGATCGCAAGAAGGGGTTCGAGGAGGTCATCAAGGACAAGCCCCAGTTCAAGATCATCCGCTCGCAGACGGGCGACTTCACGCGCGCCAAGGGCAAGGAGGTCATGGAGGCCTTCCTCAAGGCGGAGGGCAAGAACATCAACGTCCTCTACGCCCACAACGACGACATGGCGATCGGCGCGATCCAGGCCATCGAGGAGGCGGGGCTCCGCCCCGGCAAGGACATCCTCATCATCTCGATCGACGCGGTGAAGGGCGCGTTCGAGGCGATGATGGCGGGCAAGCTCAACGTGACGGTCGAGTGCAGCCCCCTCCTCGGGCCGCAGCTGATGACCGCTGTGAAGGACCTGATGGCGGGCAAGCAGCTGCCGAAGCGCATCGTGACCGAGGAGGGCGTCTTCCCGATGGAGACCGCCGCCCAGGAGTTCCCGAAGCGCAAGTACTGAGCGCGTGACGGTGGCGCCGCGGAGGCCGCCGGGGAGGACGTGAGCGATGCAGAGCGGAGCGGTGCCCGTGCTCGAGATGAAGCGGATCTCCAAGGGATTTCCTGGCGTACAGGCGCTCTCTTCCGTCGATTTTCGCATGCTGCCCGGGGAGGTGCACACGCTCATGGGGCAGAACGGCGCGGGCAAATCGACGCTGGTCAAGGTCTTGACCGGCGTCCACCCCCCGGATGACGGGCAGATCCTGCTCGAGGGCCGGGAGATCAGGCCCTCGAGCCCGCAGGGCGCGCAGGCGCTCGGCATCAGCGCCGTGTTCCAGGAGGTGAACCTCTGCCCCAACCTCTCCGTGGCCGAGAACATCTTCCTCGGGCGCGAGGACGCCGGCGTCTTCGCGATCCGGTGGGGGGAGATGCGCCGGAAGGCGAGCGCCCTGCTCTCGGACCTCAACATCCACGTCGACGTCACCGCGCCGCTCTCGACCTTCTCGATCGCCGTGCAGCAGCTCGTCGCGATCGCCCGCGCGCTCTGCGCCCAGGCGAAGATCCTCGTCCTCGACGAGCCGACCTCGAGCCTGGCCGAGGACGAGGTGAAGACGCTCTTCTCCGTCATCCAGCGGCTCAAGGCGCAGGGGATGGCGATCCTGTTCATCTCGCACTTCCTCGACCAGGTGTTCGAGATCTCCGACCGGATCACGGTGCTGAGGAACGGTCAGCTGGTCAGCGAGACGCCGGCCGCCGAGCTGTCGCGCATGGAGCTCGTCACGCGGATGGTCGGGCGCGAGGTCGCGGAGGACGGCCCGACCCGGGCCGAGCGCGCGCGGGCGACGATGCCGGCGGGCGGGCAGGCGCCCCTGTTGCGGGCGCGAGGGCTCGGCAAGAAGGGCTCGGTCAGCGATGTCGATCTCGACGTGCAGCGCGGCGAAGCGCTCGGCCTCGCCGGCCTCCTGGGCGCCGGAAAGACGGAGACGGTGCGGCTCTTGTTCGGGCTCGACGGGGCGGACCAGGGATCCATCGAGATCGACGGGGAGCCGGCGCGCATCGGCTCGCCGCTCGACGCGATCGCGCGCGGCCTCGGCTTCTGCCCCGAGGACCGGAAGGTCGAGGGGATCCTCGGCGACCTGTCGCTGCGCGAGAACATCGTCGTCGCCCTCCAGGCCAAGCGCGGCATCTTCCGCAACCTGTCCCGGGACGAGCAGGACGACATCGCCCGCCGCTACATCCAGCGGCTCGGCATCGTGGCTGCCGACGCGGAGGTGCCCATCTCCAAGCTGAGCGGCGGCAACCAGCAGAAGGCGCTCCTGGCTCGCTGGCTGGCGACCGATCCGCGCATGCTCATCCTCGACGAGCCGACCCGCGGCATCGACGTGGCGGCCAAGGGCGAGATCATGGGCCAGGTCATGGAGCTCTGCGATCGGGGCATGGCGGTGGTGCTCGTCTCCTCGGAGATGGCCGAGGCGCTGCGCTACTCGGACCAGGTCGTCGTCCTGCGCGACCGGCGCAAGGTGGCGGAGCTCGCCACGGACAAGACCGACGAGCAGGCGGTCTACCAGATCATCGCGGGAGGTCAGCCGTGAGCGCGGCCGCCGCCTCCCTGCGCCGGCTCGCCAGCGGGAGCGCGTTCTGGCCGCTGGCGATGCTCGGCTCCCTCCTGCTGTTCAACCTCGTCAGCAATCCGCAATTCTTCGCGATCACGGTCAAGGACGGCCACCTCTACGGCAGCGTCATCGACATCCTGAACCGCGCGTCGCCGCTCATGATCATCGCCATGGGGCTCACCCTGGTGATCGCGACCCGCGGCATCGACATCTCCGTCGGCGCGGTCGTGGCCATCTCCGGCGCGGTCGCGGCGGTGCTGATCGGCGGCGAGCTCTCGCCGAGCGGCGGGACCGGCATGGCGGACGCGACGCGCGTCCCGCTGCCGATCGTCGTCTGGAGCGCGCTGGGCGTGGCGCTGGCGCTCGGCATGTGGAACGGCACGCTGGTGTCGATCTTCGGCATGCAGCCGATCATCGCGACCCTGATCCTGCTCGTCACGGGGCGAGGCATCGCCCAGCTCATCACGGGCGGCCAGATCATCACCATCTACTACAGCCCGTATCACGTCATCGGGAACGGCTTCCTCCTCGGGATCCCGGTCTCGCTGTTCATCGTGGCGGGCGTGGGCGCCGTCGTCTGGCTCTTGACCCGCAAGACCGCGCTCGGCATGTTCATCGAGGCGATCGGCGTGAACCCGGTCGCCTCGCGGCTGGCCGGGATCCGCGCGCGCACGATCACCTTCGCCTGCTACGCCGTGTGCGGCCTGTGCGCCGGCATCGCCGGGCTCATCGTGAGCTCGAACGTCAAGAGCGCTGACGGGAACAACGCGGGCCTCCTCTTCGAGCTCGACGCCATCCTGGCCGTGGTGCTGGGCGGGACGTCGCTCTCCGGGGGCAAGTTCACGCTGGCGGGGAGCGTCATCGGGGCCCTGATCATCCAGACGCTCACCACCACCATCTACTCCGCCGGCGTGCCGCCCGAGGTCAACCTGGTGGTGAAGGCGCTCGTCGTCTTCCTGATCACCGTCGTGCAATCGCAGAAGGTCAGGGATCTCATCGCAAAGCAACGGACGAGGAGGGTGGTCACACCATGATCGACACCGCCGCCGTGACCGGACGGAGCGGCACCATCGCCGCGACCGGACGGAGCGGCACCACCGCCGCGACCGGGCGCGCCGTCCGGATCGACCCGAGGCACCTGCCGCTCGCGGTCACCAGCGGCCTGTTCGTGCTCATGTTCGCGGCCGGGTCGTACCTGTTCAACGGGTTCTTCTCGCTGCAGGTGTTCCTCAACTTCTTCATCGACAATGCGTTCCTCTTGATCACCGCCATCGGGATGACCTTCGTCATCCTCTCCGGCGGGATCGACCTCTCCGTCGGCTCGGTCATCGCGCTGACCACGATGGTCTCGGCGTCGCTCGTCGAGAAGCACGGCGTGAGCCCTGCCGTGGTCATCCCGCTCGTGCTGGCCATGGGCTCGGGCATCGGCCTCGTGATGGGGGTCGTCATCCAGTACTTCAAGGTGCAGCCCTTCATCGTCACGCTGGCGGGCATGTTCCTGGCGCGCGGGCTCTGTTACCTCATCAGCATCGACTCCATCACGATCCGCAACGGTTTCTACGTCGACGTCTCGTCGCACCGCATCCCGTTCCTGTTCGACACCTCGATCACCTGGAACGTGGTCATCGCGCTCGCGCTGTTCGCCGCGGCGATCTACGTCGCCCACTACACGAGCTTCGGCCGCACGGTCTATGCGATCGGCGGCAGCGAACAGTCCGCCCTGCTCATGGGCCTGCCGGTGCCGCGGACCAAGGTGCTCATCTATACCTTGAGCGGATTCTGCTCGGCGCTGGCGGGCGTCGCCTTCACGTTCTACATGGTGTCCGGCTACGCGCTGCACGCCGGCGGAATGGAGATGGACGCCATCGCCGCCGTCGTCATCGGCGGGACCCTGCTGACCGGCGGCCATGGCACGGTCGTCGGCACCCTCTTTGGTGTGCTCATCTACGGCACCATCCAGACCCTCATCATGTTCGAGGGCACGCTCAGCTCCTGGTGGACCAAGATCGTCATCGGCCTGCTCCTCCTGGTCGCCTGCCTGCTCCAGCGGCTCTTCGAGCGGCGCGCCCGTACGGCGTAACACGACGGGGATGAAGTGCGTTCCGCCAAGGTCCGTGTGGCTCCGATAGGCACTTTCGTGCCCGTTCATTGATCAATTCGGAAGCCATCGGGAATTCAAGGGTCCACAACAAGGAACTGAGAGGTCATCGTGCGCTCTTATGCAGCAGGGATTATCACTTTCATTGGATTGATCGCGATGGGGTGCGGCTCGGACGAGCCCAATCCCAGCCAGGCGGGATCTAGCACCTCGTCCGGGTCAACCTCGGGTCAGGGCGGCGACGGCGGCGGCGGAGACGGAGGCGGCGGCGACGGCGGCGGCGGCGGCGACGGCGGCTCCGGGGGCACGGGTGGCTCTCCGAACGCCGGCGGCGGTGGCGCGGGCGGCGACGGCGACGCGGCCTTCGAGGTGACGACCTACCAGAACCCCGTTCTGCCCGGTGATCACCCGGACATGAACATCTACCGGGAAGGCGACGACTTCTACCTGGTCGGGTCGAACTTCCACATGATGCCCGCCTTCGAGATCCTGCGCTCGACGGATCTCCTCCACTGGGAGCGCATGAACCGGGTGGTCCACTCCACCGCTCCCGCGCTGGAGGCGCAGCTCGGCCCGGGCCAGGGCACCTGGGGCGGCTTCATCGTCAAGGCCGGCGATGTGTACCGGGTCTATTACTCCATCGGGGCCACCCAGCATTTCTCCTCGGCGCCGAGCCTCGAGGGCCCGTGGTCAGAGCCCACCAAGGTCGACATCTTCCCCTACACGCCGCCCGGCAGCGAGACCTCGTACGAACGAGGGACCGGCTCCGACAATTCGGTGTTCGTCGATCCCGACAGCGGCAAGACGTACATGATCATCAAGAACGGTCTGTGCAAATGGGACGCGGATCACCCCAACGACTTCGGCATCAACCTGGTCACGGAGATCGATCCCGACACCGGGATGCTGCTGCCCGAGTCGAGCATCGACATGAGCTTCATCAACTGGGACCAGGAGACCGGCGGCTGCGGCGACTTCACGAATCCTGACTGGAGCAAGTGGGCCGAGGGGCCGACGATGGCCAAGCGCGGCGAGTGGTACTACTACTTCGTCTCGACGCACACGGCCTGCGGCGGCCAGCTGCACGCCTGGGCGTCGAAGAAGCTGGTCGGCAGCACCGCCGAGGACTGGACGTGGCTCGGCTACGTCCTTACCGGCGAGGAGCCGTACGCCGGCGTCCAGCACACCACGGCGCCGATCGAGCTGGAGGACGGCTCGTGGTGGGCCTTTGCCCACTCGTACGACTGCAGCAACGTGGGCACCGACGACACCAAGACCGAGAAGAACGGCGACTGGCAGGGGCTTGGCCGCGAGGGGCTGCTGCTGGAGGTGACCTGGGTCGACCAGGAGGTGAACGGGAAGACGATCCCGGTCCCGCAATACCCGACCAAGAAGGGCGATCTGTCCGCGCCCAAGCTGCCGCAGAGCGGCGTGCCCTTCCTGCTGCCCGTGAACGACGATTTCTCGTCGGCCACGATCAACCCCGCGTGGACCACCTACGGCCCGTCGGAGGACAAGTACTCGGTGGTGGATCGCCCGGGGTGGCTGCGGATCACGCCGGGTACCGGAGGGACCACGTGGGTCGTTCAGAAGGACGCGCTGCACTCGAGCAGCATGGTCGCGAAGGTCGAGTTCACGCCCACGGCCGACGGGGACGCGGCCGGCATCCGCGTGGGCAACGGCTACTGGCAGGACGAGCAGGTGCTTTCCTGCCCGACGTGGATGAACGACAGCGAGAAGTTCAGGCTCCCCGCCATCATGGACGTCTCGGTGGCGCGGGTCATGGAGGGCGAGGAAGACGTGATTCGCTTCTCCTTCCGGTCGCGCTCGGTGCAGGCCCCGGCCGAGGCGGGGGCGGCGTACAGCGAGCTTGCCGAGCCGGTCGTCGTGGGCGCGTCGGTCCCCGCTCCCTCCGGGAAAGCGGTCTGGCTGAAGCTGGTCCGCTCCGAGCACAAGGCTACGGGCTGGTTCAGCACGGATGGAGTCGAATGGACCCAGGTAGGCTCCGAGATCGACATCTCCGCGCTCGACGGGTTCTATGCCATGGCTCACACCTGGATTGGCAACCAGGCCGGCATGTTCGCGACCAATAGCCGTGCCTACTTCGACCTGTTCACCTATCGTGACGGATTCACCCCGATCCCGGCCGCGGAGGCGGACCAGGTATCCGGCGCCCACGTCGTGTCGAGCACGTCGGCGGGACGGGTGCTCGGTGATCTGCAGGACGGCGATTGGGCCATGTTCGGGAGCGTCGACCTCGGCAGCGGGGGTGTACAGTCGAAGGCGATCGCGCTGGAGGCCTCGAGCGCCGGGAACGGCGGCAGCGTGGAGGTCTGGATCGATCCGCTGGCAGGCGGCTCGATGATCGGCACCTGCGCCCTCCCGGGTACCGACGGCTGGGAGAAGTGGACGACGACGACGTGCAACGTGGCGCCCACGTCCGGCACGCACGAGGTCTACTTGAAGGTGAAGGGCGGCCAGGGCGAGCTCGTGCGCCTCGCATCGCTGCGTTTCGTGGCCACCAACTGACCTGCCCGCCACGGGTGGCAAAGCCGCCGGCGGAGTCGCCGGCGGCCGCCCCCTTCCCGGTCGGCCTGACGGCCGCGAGCAGCGAGGAAGCTGCGGCTGGACCTGAACCTCCAAGAAGTGTAGCGCCGAAGCCCGGCCGCGGAGGGCAAGGCCGCGCCGCTCGCCGTGAGCTCGAGCGATCACCCGGGCGTCATCCGGGTTGTGAACGATCTCAAGGCCGACATCGGCCGGGTCACCCAGATCGAACCGCAGGTCTCGCTCGACGAGATCCCGGCCGCTGGGTCGATTCCCAACCTGGGTCGGGCTGAAGCGCTCAACCTGGGTCGGGTCGCCGGCATTCTTGCCACACCGAGACACTTCGCGACGTCCGTCCACGGCGCGTCGGGTCCTACCCGTGTCGCGAGCGCCGAGCCGCAGGCCTGGCATACGGCTTGCGATCCTTGTGATCGCGAGCAGAGGCCGACACGATCGAGACCGCTCAACCCACCATGACCAATCGCTTCGACAGTCTGATCGCGCGCCTGCGCAGCGCATGGAAGCGGACCAAGCAGCCCACCGCCCCGCGCGCCTACCGCTGCCAGTGCGAAAGGCCGGTGTTCTTCCGCAACAGCGAATGTCTGGCCTGCAAGACGCCGCTCGGCTACGAGCCCGAGCGCGCCCAGGTCCTGCCGCTCGAGGCCGGCCCGACCGAGGGCACCTGGCAGATCTGGCACGACACGGCGGACGCGCCGCAGCTCTACAGGCGCTGCGGCAACTTCGACCTGGCGTCGGGTTGCAACTGGCTGATCCCGGCGGCGGAGGCGCCCGCGCTCTGCGCCGCGTGCCGGCTCAACCGCACCATTCCAGATCTCTCCGTCGCCGAGCACCAGGCGCAGTGGCGCCTGCTCGAGACGGCCAAACGACGGCTCGTGTCGCAGCTCCTGGCGCTGAACCTGCCGGTGAAGTCCAAGATCGGCGAGGATCCGGAGCGCGGCCTCTGCTTCGATTTCCTCGCCTCGCCGCCCGACGGGCCCAGGGTGATGACGGGCCACGCCGATGGAGTGATCACGCTGAACATCGAGGAGGCGGACGACGCCACGCGCGAGCGCACCCGCGCCGCGATGCGCGAGCCCTACCGCACGCTGCTCGGGCATTTCCGGCACGAGGTCGGCCATTATTACTGGGATCGCCTGGTGCGCGACACCGGGTGGCTGGCGCCGTTCCGGGAGCTGTTCGGCGACGAGCAGCAGGACTACGCCGCCGCGCTGAAGGCCAACTACGAGCAGGGGCCGCCGGCCGACTGGCCCGGGCGCTTCGTCAGCGCCTACGCCAGCATGCACCCGTGGGAAGACTGGGCCGAGACCTGGGCCCACTATCTCCACATGGTCGACACCGTCGATACGGCGCTCAGCTTCGGCATCGACGCCGACGAGGTGGAGCTCGACGTCGAACCATGGGGCGCGGACGCGCTGTGGCGGCCGGACGACCGAGGGGCCGGGGCCTTCCTGGGCTTCTTGAACGCCTGGGTGGAGCTGACGGCCGTGCTCAACGAGATGTCGCGCAGCATGGGCCAGCATGACTTCTACCCGTTCGTGCTGCCGCGCCCCGCCGTGGCGAAGCTGCAGTTCATCCACCTCGTGGTGAACGGGGCCTCGCCGGCGGCGCGCTAGCCGGCGGAGCGCTCACGGCACGGCGCTCGCCCGCGCCTACCGCCCGTACAGGCGCTGGAGCCGCTTCATGAACTCCGGCTTGAACACGCCGTCCACGCGGATCGAGTACCGGAAGAACGGGTCCGGCTCGACGCCGTGGTAATCCATGTCGTTGAACCAGTAGATGGGCGCGCGGACGACCGTGCGCTCCTCCCCTGCCCTGTCGCAGACATAGAACCGCTTGTCGCCGCGCGGGTCGAACGAGATGGACTGCGCCGCGCCGATCGCGCTCCCCGGCTCGGTGTCCCGGTGCGCGGGCGCGTGATCGTTCGCCTCGAGGCCGAAGATCACGCACCGCCCGATCTCGACGAACGGCAGGCCCCGGATGAACTCGACCGTCCGGGGGAACGTCGCCTTGGCCTCCGCCGAGAAGTCCTTGCCTGCGCCCGAGTGCTTGTCTTCCCAGCGATCGTTCTCGAGCAGATGATAGCAGACCTTCCAGGGGAAATAGACGCCGTAACGGTACTTCAGGTACAGCATCTGCGCCCGCGTGAGCGGGTGATCCGTCTCGTCTCCGAACGTGTACTCGCGCCGCCGGTCGGGATCGAAGGCGGACGGGTCGTCGCCGAGCGCGATGAAGTCGCAGAACTCGTCGCGCGAGAAGCCCGCGATGACCTCCCCGTAATCCATGTACGGGTCGTCGTGCACCCAGGGCGCGACCACGCCCATCCATTTCAGGCTGCCGCCGGTGTACGAGGGCTCGACGCGGCAGAGCCCGCGCACGATCTCGCGATCGAGCTCGGGGAAGCACGCCGCGTCGATCAGCGGCGACAGGTCGATGTACGGGCGGCCCCACAGGCCGCAGAGCTTGCTCATGCCGTCCTCGCTCCGAGCGGTACCCGCGCGCGACCAGGCCGTCAAACGTGCGGGCGCCGTCCTCCACCAGGGCGCAGGTCGACGGGGCGTGGCCCGGCGCGCGGATCCCTCGGTGCCGGCGCGCACAGAGGGCGCGGTCCTCCCGGTTCACGGCGTCCCAGGAGGCGCGCACGTGGCCCGGATCGAAGCCTGGCGTGAACCAGGACGAGCGGGAGGCCGCGCGCTCGGGCGTGGAGCGCTCGGGACCGAACGCCCCGGCGGCGCCCCAGAAGGAAGGGCCGTGGCGCAGACACCGAATTCGACTCTCGCCCGAAATGTTCAATCCACCGACATGAACGCGACGTCTCGCATCCAGGCATAGGCGAGTATGCCTATACATCGAGTCAGCAGGTTTGGGTACGACGTCGTGGCAGTCACCTGCATCGGGCGAACGCGGCCCCTTCGATGCATGGATGAATTGTCAATACAAGGCAATGAATGGCTTTCGCCGCTTGAAACGTCGGCGCCAAGCGGACACTGGAGAAATAAAATGAGGTCGATACCTTCCTACGCTGCTACGAAACTGAGCGTTCTCGGTCTCCTGAGCATCGGCATCTGGGCCTGCGGTGAGGCCAATGACGGTGGTACGTCCTCGACCGGCGGAGGCGGCCCTGACGGGACCACCACCAGCAGCGCGGAGACCACGGCCACGGTCGGCTCGGGCGGCGCGGCCACGACCGGCGCCGGAGGCGCGACAGCCGGGAGCACCTCGAGCAGCAGCAGCAGCAGCAGCAGCGCAAGCACCGCGGAGGCCAGCAGCTCGGCCAGCGGCGGAGAGACGGTCGGCACGGGCGGAGACCCGGCCGAATGCGTCAAGGGCCAGACCAAGGGGAATCAAGTCGCGGTCATCGGAGAGTCGTTCATCGCCGCGACGCACGGCATCACGCAGCAGATCGAGAAGCAGGCCAAGGCGAACGGCTCCCTCGCCCAGAGCGACCGCTACATCGACAACTCGGTCAGCGGCACGACGCTGGCCAACGATCAGATCCCCAGCCAGTACCGCAAAGCCGCGGAGAACGGCATGATCAAGTACGTGCTGATGGATGGGGGCGGGAACGACTGCTTGTTGAGAGGGGACGGCGACGGGGCCCTCGCGGCGGCGGAGTCGCTGTTCGAGACCATGGAGAAGGACAACGTCGAAAAGGTGGTCTATTTCTTCTATCCAGACCCCATCGGAAACAACTTCTCGTCGCTCAAGAGCTGCCTCGACACGCTCCGGCCGAAGATGAAGGCGTTGTGCGACGGGCTCACGTCGCCGAAGTGCTACTGGCTGGACCTTCGTCCGACCTGGAACGGACACAACGAATACACGCAAGACGGTATCCATCCCACCTCTGCCGGTAGCATCGCCACCGGAGATGCAGTCTGGGAAGTGATGAAGGAGAACTGCGTCGCGCAGTAGCGAGGGATCGGTCCACGGGCGACCCCACCGGCCGCGGCGCCCGCTCATGCCGTCCGCGCGCGGAGCGCCGAGAGGTACCTGCGCGCGACGATGCAGTCGAAGGCGTGGACGCCGTCTTCCACCATGGCGTAGGTCGACGGCGTGTAGCCGGGCGCGCGGATCCCGCGCTGCTGCCGCTCGCAGATGGCGCGGTCTTCCCGGTTCACCGCATCCCAGAAGGTGAACACGTCGCCCGGATCGAAGCCTTTCGTGAACGCCGCAGGGTGGAAGTACGTGTCGGCGATCACGAGCGTCCGGTCGGGCGCGCGCGGGGCGAGCCGGTACGTGAGCAGGTAGTCGGGCTGGAGGCTCGTGAGCAGGCCCGGGAAGAGCATGGCGTCGCGCACGCGCCGCCGCTCCGCCTCGGGGACGATGAGCGGCCGCGCGCCGGGCGCCGCGCTCGTCGAGACGGTGTCGGCGCCCGGCGCGAGGTCCATGACGCCGCCGAGCCACGGGCCCCCCCGGCCCCAGGACACGGCGTCGTCGCACGGGGTCAGCCGCTCCAGCGCGGGGTGCACGCGCGGGAAATGGTGAGACTCCTGGAAGTTCTCCACGCAGAGCTTCCAGTTCGCGGCGACCTCGTACTCCACCCGCCTGCCCCGCCGGAGCGAGCGCAGCCCGGGGCGCGAGAGCCAGGGCGGCGCCTCGCCGATCGCGCTCTCGAGCGGCGGCGCGCCGGGATCGAGCGTCACGAAGAGGAAGCCGAAGAGGGCGCCGGCGCGCGCCGGGAGGAGCCCGTGCGCGCCGCGGTCGAAGCCGGGCGGCGCGTGCGGCGCGGCGCGCAGCGCGCCGGAGAGCTCGTAGGTCCAGCCGTGGTACGGGCACTCGAGGTGCGCGAGGCGGCCGCACGGGCCGTCGAGCAGCGTCGCCGCCCGGTGGCGGCAGACGTTGTGGAACGCGCGGATCTCCAGATCGGCGCCGCGGAGGACGACGACGCCCGCCGGCGTGAGGGGGGCGAGCAGCCACTCTCCTGGGCGGGCGATCTCGTCCTCGCGGCCGACGCAGAGCCAGGAGCGCCCGAAGATCTCGGCCTGCTCGAAGGCAAAGACGTCCTCGTCCCAGTACGCGCGCGCGGGCAGCGGCCGGGCGCTGGGGAGCGGCGCCAGCACCGCGTCGAGATCGGCGGGGGTGAGAGGGAGCTCCGGCAAGGCGGGCGATGCTACCAGAACGAGGGCGCGGATCGCGCCGCCCGGGAGCGGCTCAGGGGGGCGGGCTGCGGATCAGCACCCGAGGATGCTGGCGTTGCCGCACGAGTAATAACACTCATCGCAGTTCACGCATGTGTCGTAGTCGAGATAGAGCTGCGCTCCATCCGGATGTCCGTCCATGCACGCGGTGAAGCAGGCGTCGTCCCCGTCCTTGCAGGTCACGGCGCACCGAGCGAACAGGATGCAGTCGTCGTTGAGGGCGCACGCATCGAGCTCATCGGCGCAGCTCCCCTGGACCGCGCATCCGACGCACCCGCTCGTGTCGCTGCCGCACTCGTCGAGGTCGTCGCAGGCCAGGGTGGCGTTGCAATCGGCGAGGTCCGTGCCCTCCTCGCAGAGACCGGTGCCTTCGGGCTCGTCGCACTCGCCGTTGTTCGTGGAAGCGCACGGCGCGCCTGCCGCGCAGTCCGCGACGTCCGTGCCCTCCTCGCAGCGCCCGGTGCCCTCGGGCTCGTCGCAGACGCCGTCCCGCACGCGGTCGCACGACGCGAGCTTGCAGTCGTCGACGTCCGTGCCCTCCTCGCAGCGCCCGGTGCCCTCGGGCTCGTCGCAGGTGCCGTTGCCGGTCAAGGGACAGGGAGAGAGGCAGTCGGCGGGGTCGGTCCCGGCCGGGCACTTGCCGGTGCCCTGGGGCTCGTCGCAGATGCCGTCACCCGCGCTGGGACAGTGGCCCGTGGGATCGAGACAGTCCAGGAGGGCCGCCGCATGGTCGTCGCAGACCTCCGCCAGGTAATGACCGTCCACGCACCGGCCCTCCAGCCGGACACAGTCGATGTACGCCGCGTGCTCGTCCTGGCAGCGCTCCTCGGCTCGCTTCGCGGCGGCCTCCTCCTCGGCCTCGCACAGGCCCTCTTTGTCGCCAGAGCAGTCCTCGCAGGCGCAGCGGGCCTCACAGACCGTCCCGTAGACCGGCCGCTCGATCTTGCCACCATCGCTCTCCGCGCCGGCGCAGGCCGCGAATAGACCGGCGATCGCTGCTGTGATCATCACGTGTCGGACACGCATGGGGGTCTCCTCATCCTCTGACTGAAATGAGAGGTCGTCCGCCGAGGCGCAGGGCGCCGACGCGACGCGGCAAGGGCAAGACGACATGGCTGGCACTGGAAGCACCAGGGCCCCCTTCACCTGCGCACACGGTGCTCGACCGCCTTTTGCTTCAGCTGCGACTGGAAAATTCGACTCAAAGAAAACGGCTACCTATACCAGCTCCGACGGCGGCCGGTCAATCATCGCGAGGCGACGCTCGGTCGAGAGCGCGTCGCGAGGCGACGCTGGGGTCGAGAGCGGGCGGGGCAGCGGCCGCCGCTGCGCTCGTGGCGACAGGGGCGGAATGGCCAACGCTTCACGGAACTCAGGAGGTGCGCTCGATGCGCTCGGGCTTGCCAACGAGCTGAGGAGCGGACGCCCGAAACCTCACGGACATCGGGAGGTGCGCTGCGGCTCGGGAAGGTGCTGAGAAGAGAAACGCGCAGGCCGGCAAGGACGGCTCGCCGGACGGGTGGAACGGGTGAGAACGAGTGGAGAAGAGAGCCTCGCGACCTCCAAAACGCGCTCCACGCACGTGGAGCGGACGCGACAATCGCGCGCGCTCGGCCGTCGAAAAGCTGCTTCGCTCGTCGTTGGCCCGGGGCGAGGAGGAGCGTGGACGAGGTAGGATGCGGACAGCGCGGGCGCCCTCCGCCCGAAAGCGCCGTGAAGGAGTAAAGAGGCGTTGGCATCCGCGCCGTTTCGACAGAAGATGCGTGCGCGCGTATCGCGCTGCGGCTCCTCGCCTCCGGCGGCCGGCGCCGCGTCACTGGACCCCTACCGGCTGGAGAACAGCGGATGAAGATGCGATCTTTGGTGTGTCTCTTCGTTCTTGGACTGATGACGACGACGGCGTGCGGCGACGACGACTCGACGGTCATCGGGACTGGGGGCGGCGGGGGTGCGGGCGGCGGCACCGGCGGCGAAGGCGCCACCTCGGCCAGCAGCACGACAGGAAACGGCGGCAGCGATACCGGCGGCGGCGGCACCGGCGGCACGGGCGGCGGCACCGGCGGCGGCGACACGGGCGGCGGCGGTGCGGGCGGCACCGGCGGCACCGGCGGCGGCACCGGCGGTGGCGATACGGGCGGCGGCGGTGCGGGCGGCACCGGCGGCACGGGCGGCGGCACCGGCGGCGGCGACACGGGCGGCGGCGGTGCGGGCGGCAGCACCACCTCGAGCTCGGCCTCCTCGAGCAGCGCCTCCTCGACCTCGGCCGCTGCCACCACCGGCGCTGGCGGCGACGGCGGCGGCAGCGCCTCCTCGACCTCGGGCGCTGCCACCACCGGCGCTGGCGGCGACGGCGGCGGCAGCGTCTCCTCGACCTCGGGCGCTGCCACCACCGGCGCTGGCGGCGACGGCGGCGGCAGCGTCTCCTCCACGACCTCGGTCACCACCGGCGCTGGCGGCGACGGCGGCGGCAGCGTCTCCTCCACGACCTCGGTCACCACGACCGCGGCCACCACGGGCGCTGGCGGCGACGGCGGCGGCAGCGTCTCCTCCACGACCTCGGTCACCACGGTCGCGGCCACCACCTCGACGACCTCCGTCACCACCGGGGGCGGCGGCGAGCCACGCGCCGACGGCGCTGCCTGCGCCACCGACGCCGAGTGCGCCAGCGGGTTCTGCCTCAGTGAGACGGAATTTGGGTTCCCCTCCGGGCACTGTACCGCCGAGTGCGCGACGGACAGCGACTGTGCCGGCGGCGGCGTCTGCGTCTACATCAACGCATCCCTCAACCTCTGCGTCGCCGAGTGTGAGACAGCGGCCAACTGCCGCGACGGCTACATGTGCGACGTCGACTCCACCTGCTGGCCGAACTGCACCAGCGACGCGCAGTGCCCGGAGGTGGGCACGTGCGACACGGAGTCGGGCGGCTGCTACCCCCCGATCGAGACGAGCCCGGACGGCAGCGCTTGCGCGCTCGATAGCGAGTGCACTGGCGACTTCTGCATCACCGAGGCCCTGAACGGCTGGCCGGGTGGCGCCTGCTCGGGCGGCTGCAACACGGACAGCGACTGCAACGGCGGTGCCTGCCTCGAGAACGCCAGCGGCTTCCGTTTCTGCATCGCCGAGTGCGCCACGTCCGGAGACTGCCGAAGCAGCTATTCGTGCCGGAATGGCCTCTGCCTTCCGGAATGCACCAGCGACGCTGAGTGCACGGAGCCGGGCTTCACCTGCAGGATGGAGGTGGGCACCTGCGCGCCGCCGCCCGGCGAGGGCGCCGACGGCGCCCCCTGCACCACCGACGGCGACTGCGCCGGCGGCTACTGCTCTCCCGACGAGTCCGGCTGGCCTGGCGGCTACTGCTGGGGCGTCTGTGACGACACGACCCCCTGCGCCGGCGGCGGGATCTGCACAGTGGACGGCTACTGCAACAGCGATTGCGCGACGTCGGCCGACTGCCGCGACGGCTATGAGTGCACGGCGGAGGGCTGCTACCCGGCGGAGTGACTCGGCGACGGGGGGGCTCGCAGGCTGGTCCGTACGACCTGACGACGGACCCCTGCGGCTCCCCTGAAGCGATGAACCTCCGCGTCGCCATGAGGCGACGACGAGGCCTCTCCGACGAGCCGACGAGGCGCGGCGCGGCTGCTCACCACTCCTGGCGCAGCCGGCGCGCGCGCGCCTCCTTCCCCGCTCCACCAGCTCTCCACGAGGCGCCGCTCGGCGCTCAGCCCTGCCCGCGCGAGCGGCGGCGGCGCAGGCCCGCGAGCGCGACCAGCGCGAGCGCTGCCGCGGCCACGGGGCCCTGGCCGGCGGCGGTCCGGCAGCCGCAGCCGCCGGCGCTCCCAGGCGCGACCCCGCCCGAGCTGGCCGCGGCCTCGGCGCTGCCCGTCGCCGCCGTGCTTCCGCTCGATCCGGCCGTGGCGCCCCTTCCCCCCTCACCTGCGCTCCCGGCGCTGCCCGTCGCCGCCGTGCTTCCGCTCGATCCGGCCGTGGCGCCCCTTCCCCCCTCGCCTGCGCTCCCGGCGCCGCCCGCCGCCTCCGCGCTCCCGCTCGATCCGGCCGTGGCGCCACCCCCGGCGGCGCCGCCCCCCGCGGCGCCCCCTCCCCCTGCAGCCGCGCTCCCGGCGCTGCTCGACGACGACGCGGTCGACGAGCCCTCCTCGCGGACCAGCGCGAGGTACGCCTCGGCGAAGCGCTCGCCGAGGAGCTGGTACGCGGCGGAGTCGAAGTGATACGCGTCGTCGGGCGATCGCACGGTGAAATCGTCCGTGTCGACCCATGCGACCCGCGGGTCCTCCTCGGCCACGGTCACCTGCGCCGCGCGCACGGCGTCGATGTTCGCCTCCTTTCCGGCGGCGATGGGCCCGCCGTTCGCGGGGTAGAGGTTGTCGCTGACCCTGCCGAGCACGACCGGGAGCCCGGGGACGCCGAGATCCGCGCGGATCGCCGCGATGAAGCCGCGCAGCGTGTTGCCATAGGAGAACGCGGCCGACCACCCTGCCTCGTTCTCGCCCTGCATCCAGACGAGCGCGGCGATCTCGTAGGGGTGCCCCTCCGACTCGAGCCTCGCCAGTGCGCCGTCGAGCCGCGTCACCTCCTCGGGATAACGGAGGGCGCGGTCGCCCTCGTACGTCGCGGAGTCCAGCTTGCCGAGGAGCGCGTGGTAGAGCTGCGATTTGTAGAGCACCTCGGGATCCGGCGCGAGGCCGCGCCCCCAGTGATCGACGAGGTTGGTGCCCCCCTGCGCCATCTTCACGATCGCGATCCGGTGCTCCGGGTACGCCGCGGCGATCGCGCGGCCGAACGTGATCTCGGGCCCGTAGCGGCGGGCTTCGCCCTTCGGCTCGAGCGGCCCCCAGTCGGCGCTCGTCGCCGCGGCGTACGGCCCTCCCTCGCGCGCGTCGGGGTTGTAGTGGTCGTACCAGACGTCCGGCTGGCTCTGGAGCTCGACCGGGAGCTGGCGGCCCACGCCGTAGCCGACCATGTTCGACTGGCCCGCGAGGACGAACACCTTCACCGGCTGCGCGATCGCGGGAGCGGAGAGGGACAGCGCGAAAGCCGCCAGGGCGATGCAAGACCGCTTCATGGCGCTGTGTATCCCCCGCGCGCGGTGGAACGTCAACGCGGCGGGATCGCGATCGACCGGAGGGAGCGCGCGGCGCCTCGTCGGCGAGCCGATCGAGGAGAGCGCGCGGAGAGACCACGACGCACGAGGATGGGAGCCTCGTTTGCGACGCGCTCGCCTCGTGTCCTCAGGACACGTATCGGGCGCTCGTGTCCCTGACAGCCGCGCGGTCCCGTCGAGCTCGCCTCGCGATCACGTCGCGTCGGGCGTCGACTGGTAGGCCGCGCTCGACGCCGCGTAGACCCCGTTGGTCGCATACGAGTAGCGGTGCGGCCGGACGTGGTGCTCCGCGTGGCGCGCGCACCAGAGCGCTGCGCCGCCCGTCTCTTGCCGGTGCTTCACGCACTCCGGGCAGGGCGGCTCGATCTCGGGGACCCGGCCGGCGGTCGCGTGATCCTTCGGCCGGACGATCCACACCGGGCAGCGCGCGAGCCGGGAGACGCGCTCTGCGACCGAGCCGAGGAGCAGCCGTTCGAGCCCGCGGTAGCCGTGCGAGCCGACGACCACGAGGTCGGCGTCCAGGTCGGCGGCGAGCTGGGCGATGTTCTCGGCCGCATCCCCGCGGCGGAAGTGGACGACGACGCGCTTCAGCCGCCCCCCGTCGAGCTTGTCGCCCATGGCGCTCACGCGCTCGCTCGCGCGCTGCTGGAGCTGCTGGAGCGCCACGTCGGGCTGGGTCGCCACCATGGGCGCCCGCGCGAGCCCGATGCCGACCCAGCTCTCGGGCTCGACGTAGACCCCGTGCACCTCGGCGTTCTCGCGACAGCAAGCGGACTCGAGCGCTTGATCAAGCGCACGGTTGCTCGGCTCCGAGAAGTCGATCCCGACGACGACGACGAACCGATTCGTTGCGTTTGCGCTCGACATGACAGCCTCCTCAGCCTCCATGCGAGGCCCCGACCAGCGGTCGCCTCGCTCTATCCATCTGCCCACTTGCCCGTCTGCCCTACACCCAGCACGCTGCATGCCAGGCGTTCCGGGCGCCGGAGAGGAGGGCTTCGCGCGCGCTGGCTCCCTGGCACGAGCGGGGCTCTTCCCGCGACCTGGACGCTCCGCGCGAGCCGCGAGCGAGCTCCTCGCGCCGCGAGCGCTGCGGGCGGGCGCCTCGCGAGGCAGCCCGCCGCCGTTTGCGCCGCGGCGCAAACGGCGCGCGGAGGCGCAGACGCGACCGCGGCGTACCAGGGCCGCCGCCGCCCGCCGGGGATCTCGCGGGCGTGGCACGAACGGTGCTCATCCCACGGCGCACCTCGAGCGAAGGACGCAGAGGCGAACGGGAGACGACGATGACAACCCTTGGACCTACCGGCGGACAGCACCAGCTCCGGCACCACACGATCCGCAGCGCGCACATCGTTGGAGACGACGGCGAGGAATCGGTCGTGGCGACCGTCTACTGCCCGTTGCGGGAGCGTTCGATGGCGGCGCGAGAGTGCGAGTCGTGCAGTCGCTTCCATGCGCTGCACTTCGACAAGGGCTCGCGCACGACGTCGGTCGTCTGCCATGCAAGCCACGCGGCGCCGGGCACGGAGGAATCGGATCCGCTGCGCAACGCGGGCGTCGACGTGGCCGTGAATCCGGAGGCGCCGCTCGCCGAGATCATGACCAAGGACGTCATCTGCATCCGAACGGAGGTCTCCCTCGACGACATCACGGCCCTGCTCGTCCGCCACGAGATCAGCGGGATGCCGGTCGTGGACGCGGCGGGCAAGCCGGTCGGCATGGTGTCGCGGGCCGACGTGCTCCGTGCAGCAGACGAGCGCGGCGACACCGAGGAGTCGCGGCGGGTGGCCTCGCGGTCGGGCGAGGTCGCGCCGCTCGAGATGAGCCAGGGCTTCCATGTCTACGAGCCCGTCAGGGTCACCGCGCGCGACGTGATGACGCCCGTCGTGGTGCAGCTGCACGAGAGCGCGAGCATCCGGCAGGCCGCGTCGCTCATGGCCTACGAGGGCGTGCACCGGCTGCCGGTCGTCTCGGACGACGGCAAGGTCGTCGGCATCCTGTCGTCGCTCGACGTGCTGCGGTGGTTCGGGCGGTGCTGCGGGTACCTGATCCCGCCGGCGCGCAAGCGGGCCTGAGGAGATGGCTCGCCGATGAAGCGTACGCGCCGCACGCCCGCTGCGTGTCGTAGCGCGGACGCCGATCCAGGCGGTCCGCATCTTGCAAACCCGCCTCGTGGCCCATCGTGGCAAACCGAGCTTGATCGAAGGGCGCCGGTTCGATCAGCTCGAATCGATCATCGCGGACGTCCAGCGCCAGGGAAGGCCTCATGAGCTCTTCGACCATTCGCATCCAGGACTGCATGACCCGGAGCCCCCACTCGATCGGCGCCGATCAGAAGGTCGGCCTCGCCCGCGCGCTCATGCGCGGACATCGCATCCGGCACCTGCCGGTGCTGAGCGGCGGCCGGCTGGTCGGCATCCTCTCCGAGCGGGACATCTACTGGATAGAGACGCTCAAGGAGCAAGAGGGGGATGAGCTCGTCGTCAGCGAGGCCATGTCGCCGTGCCCCTACGCCGTCGCGCCGAGCGCGCCGCTCTCCGAGGTGGTCCGCGAGATGGCAGAGCACAAGTATGGATCGGCGGTGGTGCTGGACGGCGCACAGGTCGTCGGCGTCTTCACGACGACCGACGCGCTCGCCGTGCTGGCCGCGCTGCTCACCGAGAGAGAGATCTCCTGACCCGAGGCTCGACCCGCGTGACGGCGCGGCCAGCCATCGCCCGCCCCGACGGCGAACGCGCTCCGTTCATCCCCCCAAGAACACCGGAAGAAGGCACACGATGCAGCAGACGATCACGGACTGGCGATCGCGCTTCGGCGACAAGATCAAGACGGCCGAGGAGGCCATCCGCGCGATCCCCCCGGGGCGGCGCATCCTCGTCGGCTCGGGCGCCGCGGAACCGACCGATCTCGTGAACGCCATGGTTCAGTCCGGCGACCACCTCGCCGGCAACGAGATCGTCCACCTGATGACCGAGGGCCCCGCGCCGTATGTCCGCCCCGGTCTCGAGCGGCGGTTCCGCCACACGGCGTTCTTCATCGGCCAGAACGTCCGCGAGGCGATCCACGAGGGGCGCGCCGACTTCATGCCGGTCTTCCTCTCCGAGATCCCGAGCCTGATCCTCTCGGGCCGGGTGGGCATCGATGTGGCCCTCATCCAGGTGAGCCCCCCGGACGCCCACGGCTTCGTCAGCCTCGGCGTCTCCGTCGATATCGTCCGCGCCGCCGTCGACTCGGCGGCTCTGGTCCTCGCCGAGGTCAACCCGCGGATGCCCCGCACCCACGGAGACTCGTTCTTGCACGTGGATCGGATAACCCACCTCGTCCCGGTGGACCGCGAGCTCCCCGAGCGCGCGATCGAGCCGCTCGACGACGTCGACCGCGCCATCGGCCGCAACGTGGCGACGCTCGTGCCCGACGGCGCGACGCTCCAGACCGGCATCGGCAAGATCCCGAACGCCGTGCTCGCCGCCCTGGGAGGCAGGAGCGACCTCGGCGTGCACACCGAGATGCTCTCCGACGGCGTGATGGATCTCGTCCAGCGCGGCGTCATCACGAACCGCAGGAAGACCCTCCTGCCGGGGAAGCTCGTGACCTCGTTCCTCCTCGGCAGCCGCGCCCTCTACGCCTGGGCCCACGAAAACCCCGTCATCGAGATGCGCGGGTCCGCCTTCACCAACGATCCGCTGACGATCGCGAGGAACGACAGGATGATCGCGATCAACGCGGCCCTCGCCGTCGATCTGACGGGCCAGGTCGCCGCCGACACGCTGATGGGCCGCTTCTTCTCCGGGATCGGGGGGCAGGTCGACTTCATCCGGGGCGCAGCGCGGAGCGCCGGCGGCAAGCCGATCATCGCGCTCCGGTCCACCGCGAAGGACGGCACGATCAGCCGGATCCAGCCGGCGTTCGAGCAGGGCGCCGGCATCGTGACGAGCCGCGGGGACGTGCACTACGTGGTGACGGAGCATGGCGTCGCGGATCTCTGGGGCCGGAACATCCGGCAGCGCGCGCTGGCGCTCATCGAGATCGCCCACCCCGATCACCGCGCCGATCTCCTCGCGGCGGCCAAGCAGCGCCGCTATGTGTTCGGCGATCCTGTCGTCTCGCGCGCGGATTCCCCCTGACGAGCGCCGGGCTCAGCCACGCATGACTCGCCGCGTCCAGACGGGAGAGCGCCGCGCGAGCCGATCGAGGCGGCCGCGGCGACCCGGCATCGCCGCGGGGAGCCCCGTGCCGCGCCCCACACATCGGCGCGCGCCTCGCCGGGCGCGCGAGGTGCGTCCCCGGATCCTGCCATGATATAGAGCGCCTCGCCCGTCCATGAGCCCTCTTGATCACAACGATGTCGCCGTGAAGCCCTCCGCCCTCGTCCCCTCGCTCGACGATCCGCTCGACGAGGGATCCGGGGCGCCGGCCGCGCCGGCCTCGGCGTACGACGCGGCGCTCCGGGAGGCCGAGGAGCTCCGCAGGCGCCCCTATGTCTCCGCGGGCCCGGAGAACATCATCCGGCAGCACAGCAAAGGCCGGATGACGATCTGGGAGCGCATCCGGGTGCTCACGCCCGAGCCGCCGCGCGTCGTCTTCGAGAACTGGGGGCCCAACCTGGACGGCGCCTCGCTGGTCACCGCGATCCTGCGCATCGGCAGCCGCGACGTGGCGCTGTACGGCCACGATTTCACGATCCGCGCGGGGTCGATGGACGCGACGAACGGCCGCAAGCTCGCGCGGCTGTTCCAGCTCGCGGGAGAGCGGGGCATCCCGCTCATCGGCCTCAACGACAGCGCCGGCGCCTACGTCCCCGCGGGCGTCGGCGGGCTCGACGGCTACGCCGAGGCGTTCGCGGCGCTGCGCAAGATCAGCGGCGTGGTCCCGAGCATCATGTGCATGTTCGGGTTCAACGCCGGCGGCGGCTCCTACCTGCCCCGGCAGGGCAGCTTCGTCATCCAGCCGGGCGGCACGTTCTTCGGCCTGACCGGGGCGGCGGTCGTCAAATCGGTCCTCGGCGAGGTGGTCTCGCCCGACGACCTCGGCGGCCCGCGCGTCCACGGCGCCTCGGGGGTGGCCGATCTCACGGTGCCAGACGAGGTGGGCGCGCTGCGCACCACCGTCCGGCTGCTCGGTTACCTGCCGAGCAACAACCGCGAGAGCGCGCCTTTCCAGCGGACGAGCGATCCGGTGGGCAGGGAGACGACCGAGATCGACACGCTCCTCCGCAGGACGATCTCGTCGCCGACCGGCTATAACACGCCGCTCGACATCAACATCATCATCCAGCGCATCTGCGATCACGGCGACTACTTCGAGGTGCAGCCGCAGCGCGCGCGCAACACGATCACCGCGTTCGGGCGGGTCGGCGGGCGCGTCGTCGGCTTCGTGGCGAACAACAGCGCTGTCGCGTCGGGCCAGATCGACGTGGCGGCCGCTTACAAGAACGCTCGCTTCATCCGCTTCTGCAACCTCTACAACATCCCGCTCCTCTTCATGGAGGACACCACAGGGTTCCTCCCGGGCAGAGAGCAAGAGGCGATGGGCATCGTGCAGGCCGGCCGGGCCATGCTCGACGCGATCATCGACGTCCGCACCCCGCGCATCCTGCTGCTCGTGCGCAACGCGTTCGGCGGCGCCTATGCCTCGTTCAACAACTACGCGACCGGCGCGGACGTCGTGCTCGCGCTCCCCACGACCCGCGTCGCCGTGATGGGCCCCGCCGGCAAGGAGTTCGTCTACAAGGACGAGCTCCGCAAGGTGCGCGCGCAGGCGAGCGCCAGGGAGAAGGCCGGCGTCAAGGAGCGGCTCGCCCGCGGCCTCGACGAGGCCAAGGCGAAGGCGGAGGCCCGCGACGAGGCCGCCGTGTGGCTGAAGGCGAGAGAGGCCGAGTTCAGCGCGCGGTACGAGCGGGAGCTCATGAACCCGCGCGAGGGGCTCAGCCTGGGCTCCATCTCGCGGCTCGTGATGCCGCGCGAGCTCCGCTCGGTGATCGCAGAGAACCTCGAGTTCCTGCTGCGGCACTACCAGCCAGGGCCGTTCACCGGCGTTCAGCGGGAGTTTCATTGATCATGGATGGATTCGAGACCAGGCGAGGTTACGACCGCAACCCGAGGGTGGTGCGCGACCGCAGGCTCGGCCGCTCGAGCTCGGCGTGGGCGCGCTCGTTCGCCGCCGACGACGTGCGGCCGCTGATCGTCTGCCGGGGCCCGATCCGGAAAGAGGCGATGGATGTCTTCGCCCAGATGGGGATCGAGCATTACGGCATCCTCCTGTCGGAGAAGGACTCGATCGTCTACACGCACGCCCTGGCGCCGGAGCTGCGCTGTCTCCACCCGGCGCACGTGCACCGCGTGAAGGACTATACCGGCGCCACCAAGGACGAGCGCGTCAAGCTGATGCAGGAGATCGTCGCGATCGCCCGTGCCGGCGGCTACACGCACGTGTTCGCGGGCTACGGCTTCATGGCCGAAGACGAGGAGTTCGTGCGCACGCTCGAGGAGGCGGGGCTCGTCTTCATCGGCCCGCGCTCGTCGGTGCAGCGCGCCGCCGGGCTCAAGGACGAGGCGAAGCGGACGGCGCTCGCGGCCGCGGTCAGCGTGACGCCCGGCATCGACGACGCGACCCGGCGGATCGTGCTCCGCAAGTGGCCCGATCACGCGGCGCTGCGCGCGGCCGCGGCGGACCGCGGGCTGCTCGGCGCGGGCGCCCCGGGCGCGCGGCTCGCCGACGGGATCCCGCTCGCCGAGGCGGCGGACGCCCTGCTCGCGGCGGCGTACGCGCGGCGCGTGGATCTCTACACGACCGACGAGCTCTGCGAGGAGCTCGAGCGGGGCGCGGCCGAGCTGCTCGCTCGCCACCCGGGGCGGCGGATCCGGCTCAAGGCCATCGGCGGCGGCGGCGGCAAGGGGCAGCGGCTCCTCGCCGGCGTCGCGCCCGACGCGGCGCCCCTCGAGGCCGCGGCGCGGGCGCGCGCGGCCGAGGTCCCCGCGCTGGCGCGGGAGATCCTCGCGGAGGTGAAGGCCGCGGGCGTCGGCGACAACAAGAACATCCTGCTCGAGCTCAACGTCGAGGAGACGCGGCACAACGAGATCCAGCTCGTCGGCAACGGCGCGTGGTGCGTCGCGCTGGGCGGGCGCGACTGCTCGCTGCAGATGCACGAGCAGAAGCTGCTCGAGGTGGCGATGACGCAGGAGGGGCTGCTCGAGGCGATCGAGCGGGCGCGCGCGGCCGGCGAGGCGCCGCGCGCGGCGTCGCTCGAGCGCGAGCGCGCGTCGCTCGCCCGGATGGAGGCCGAGGCGGAGCGGTTCGGGCAGGCGGTCGGGCTGAACTCGGCCTCGACGTTCGAGTGCATCGTCGAGGGGGATCACCACTATTTCATGGAGGTCAACACCCGTATCCAGGTCGAGCACCGGGTGTCGGAGCTCTGTTATGCCCTCCGCTTCGAGAACCCGGCCGATCCGGCCGACGCGTTCGAGGTGACCTCGCTCGTCGAGTGCATGGTCCTCCTCGCGCGCCACGGGGAGCGGCTGCCCCGGCCGATCCGCGTCCGGCGGGAAGGGTCCGCGGTGGAGGCGCGCCTCAACGCGACGAACGGCGCGCTGGAGCCCCACGCGGCCGGCATCATCGTGTCCTGGAGCGATCCGCACCCGCACGAGATCCGCGACGATCAGGGCATCTGCGTGAAGAACCCCGACACGGGGGTGTTCATGCATTACCGGGTCGCCGGCGCCTACGACAGCAACATCGCGCTCCTCGTGACCTACGGCGCCTCGCGCGAGGAGGCCTACCAGCGGATCTGCGAGATCCTGCGCACGACCACGCTGCGCGGCAGCGATCTCCACACGAACCTCCTGTTTCATTACGGGCTCGTGCACTGGTTCCTCGCGCGGAGCGTGTGGGCGAAGCCGACGACGGGCTTCGTGGTCCCCTACCTCACGCAGGTCGGCCTGCTCGCGGTGGAGCTCGGGGGGCTCGATTTCGACGTGATGTGGGCCGAGCTCGGCGCCCGTCACGAGCGCCGCCTCGCGGCGCGGGCCGGGGCCGCGGAGGCGACCGGCGGAGGAGCGCTGAAGAAGGTCTTCGCGCTGAAGGACACGCTGGTGCGCCGTCCCGTGGAGAAGATCTGCGCGGAGCCGCACCTCCTGTCGGCGTGGCTCAGCCGGAACATGGGGTCCTTCGAGATCCGATCGGGGCGGGTGCGCTGGCTCAAGAACCCGATCGAGGTACTCGCGGACACGTACTGGCTGCTCAACATGACGCCGCAGCCGCAGGCGCCCGCGGCCCACGTGATCTGGGATCACGACCAGGAGGTGCTCTCGCGGGCGCTCGGCTTCTACCGGCGCGTCGGCGAGCGGATGGGCCAGGCGGGCGGCGCGCCTTCGTGGCCCGAGCTGCGAGCGCACCTGTCCGGGGATACCGCGCCTCACGGCTACGACGCCGAGCTCTGGCGGCGGGTTCGCGGCGCGCACCTCGGCTTCCAGGCGGGGCTGGAGCTGCTCGACGCGCTGGTCCTCGCGGGGGACGCCGCGCGCTTCTTCGAGCTCCGCGCGCGGGAGGATGGCACGGTCGACATCCCCGAGCGCCTGCTCGATCGCGAGCTCTCGGCCCGCATGCGCAAGGTGCTCGCGCCGCCGCCCGCCATGCGGGCCAACGAGATCGTCGCGGTCACCGGCGGCATGTTCTACGCCCAGGAGGCGCCGGACCGGCCCCCGTTCGTGACGAAGGGCAGCCATTTCGCCGCCGGTGACCCGCTCTACGTGATCGAGGTCATGAAGATGTTCAACAAGGTGCTCGCGCCGTGCTCCGGCACCGTCGAGGAGGTGCTCATCGACGGCGGCGAGGGGACGATCGTGCAGAAGGGCCAGCCGCTCTTCCGCGTGAAGCCCGACGAGGTGCTCGTGGAGGAGGACTCGGCCGAGCGCGCGCGCCGCCGGCGCGAGACGACGCTGCGTTACGTGGACGCGATCTTCGACGCCGAGGGCGCCTGAGGCCGCGCGTGGGCCGAGGCGCCGCGGGCCGCGTCGGCCCGGTCAAGGAGCCCGAGGCCCCGCCGCGGCCGTCGAGGACCGGTGAGCGGCGCGCTTCACGGCGTCGCGCGCCGCGGCGAGCCGATCGAGCAGGCGCGCGACGGCCGGCTCGGGCAGCTCCCGGTCAGCCCACGGATACAGCCCTTCCTCCTCGTGGGCGGCGTGCTGCCGCAGCGCCCGGACGAACGCCTCCACCCGCTCTTCCCGCAAGGTGTGGAGCTCGATCGCGACCCCCATCTCCGCGATCAGCTTGCGGATGCCGAGGTGCTCGGCGCGAACGGTGCCCGCCTCCTCCGGATCGAAGCGATCGAGCACCGGCAGGAGCACCGCCTCCTCCGCCTCCATGTGCGCCGAGAGCTCGCGCTCGAACGCTCCCCACATCTCGCGCGCCGCCTCCGCATCGCCGGCATGCATCCGGTTGAGCAGGCCCTCGAACACCTCGTCCAGCCGCTGATGATCCCAGCGCAGCGCGTCGTACAGCCCCTTCTTCATGGTGTCCTCCGATCCAGGGACCGAGCATGAGACGTACCAGCGCCGAGCCCCGCCGGCAGCGCGGCGCCGCGCGGCAGGAGGTGCAAACGCCGCGCGTCGGCGCAACGCGCCGGGCGCCGCGTTCTCATGAAATTCTCATGATCGCCAGAGGTCCGGTCCAGGTTCCGGGAAGACGTTGAGGGCTGAACCGAGCGAGGTCCTCATGAACGCAGCGCATCTTCACCTCATCATCAACCACCTCCCCATCGTCGGCTTCGCCATCGCGGCGGTGCTCCTGATCCTGGCGTTCTTCCATCCCGCCGAGCGCGGCGCCTTGCGGTCCGCGGTGCTCGTGCTGGTGCTCTCGGCCGCCGGCGCCGCCGCCGCTTACCTGAGCGGCGAGCCGGCCGAGGACGTCATCGAGCGCCAGCCAGGCACCTCCGAGCAGGCCATGGAGGTCCACGAGGAGCGGGCCGGCGTGGCGACCGCGCTCGCGGGCCTGACCGCGCTCGCGGGGATGGCGGCGCTGCTGCTCGCCGAGCGCCGCCGGACGGCGCCCGGCGCGCCGGCGGCGATCACGCTCGCCGATGCGCCCGAGCGCCGGCCGACGGTGTCCAGCGCGCCGGTGGTGATCACCCTCGGAGCCGCGATCCTGACCAGCGGCGCCATGGCCTGGACCGGCGCCGCGGGCGGCGAGATCCGGCACCCAGAGACGCGCGGCGGCGCCCTGGCCGCCGAGCCTGCCCGAGGCCAGAGTGCACCGGCCAGCGAGGCGACGCCTGCCGCCGGCGCGGATCGACGCGAACGGGAAGAGGACGACGACTGAGCCCCCGGCTCGAGTACGGCGGAGACCCATGCGCATCCTGGTCATCGAAGACGAGCGCAAGATCGCGGGCTTCCTGCGCCGCGGCCTCGCCGAGGAAGGGCACCAGGTGCACGTGGAGGAGGACCTCGCAGGCGCCCGGCGCGCGCTCGCCCAGGGCGACTATGACCTCCTCCTCGTCGACCGCGCCTTGCCCGACGGTGACGGCCTGGACCTCATCCGCGAGCTCCGCCGCGGCGGCGCCGCCACCCCGGCGATCTGCCTCACCGCGCGCGACCGGGTCGGCGAGCGCGTGGAGGGCCTCCACGGCGGCGCGGACGACTACCTCCCCAAGCCGTTCTCGTTCGAGGAGCTGCTGGCGCGCATCGCCGCCGTATCGCGCCGCGCCGGGCGCAGCGAGCGCGTCGAGGTGGCCGACCTGCTGATCGATCTCGCGGCCCACCGGGTCGAGCGCGCCGGGCGGGAGATCCACCTCACGGCGAAGGAGTTCGCGCTGCTGCGCGCGCTCGCGGAGAGCGCCGGCCGGGTGCTCAGCCGCACCCGCCTGCTGGAGCGCGTCTGGGACGTGGGCCACGACCCTGGTACCAACGTCGTCGACGTGGCCATCAGCGCGCTGCGGGCCAAGGTGGATCGCGGCTTCGCGCGCCCGCTGATCCACACGGTGCGGGGCGTCGGGTATGTCCTCGAGGAGCGGCCGCGGTGAGCCGCTCGCTGGCCGATGCGCTCGTCGCGGGCGCGGTCACCGTGGTGCTCGGCGCGCTCGCAGGCGTCGGCGTCGGCACCGCCGCGCTGCTGCACGAGGCCGAGGTGCGCGCGCTCGACCGGGCGCTGCTCGCCGCGGCCCACGAGCACGCCCACCCGGAGGCCCCCGGCGCGTGGGAGGTGGAGCACAGCCGCTCGCCGGCGTCGGTGTGGGTCTCGATCCAGAGCGACCCGCGCGTCCCGGCGGATCTGGCGCGGGAAGCGCTCGCCGCGGAGCGCCCAACCGCGGGCGACGTCGGCGATCTCCGCCTCCTGGTCCTGCCGGCCGAGGTCGAGGCCGAGCGCGACGGACATGGCGAGCACGTGCTCATCGCCGCCGCTGCCCCGCGCGTCACCCTCGCGCGCAGCGTCGGCCCTTTCGCCGCCATCTACGGCGCGCTCGCCGCCGCCGCCGCGCTGACCGCGGCGCTGCTGCTCCGGCGCACGGTGCGCCGCGCGCTCGCGCCGCTCGATCGCGCGTGCGCCGAGGCCGCGCGCGTGACCGCGCTCGCGGGCGGCGACCGCCTCACCGAGGCGGGCCCGGCGGAGCTCCGCGCCCTGCTCGCCGCCGTGAACGCGCTGCTCGACCGCCTGGGCGCAGCGCACCGCGCCCAGGTCCGCTTCACCGCCGACGCGGCCCACGAGCTGCGCACCCCGGTGACGGCGATGCTCGGCGAGATCGAGGTGGCGCTGCGCCGGTCCCGCGGGGCCGAGGAGTACCGCGAGGTGCTCGACTCCGTGCGCGAGGAGGTGGAGCGCCTGCGGGGCCTCGTGGAGGGCCTGCTCGCGCTGGCCCGGGTCGACGCGGGCCAGGTCGAGCAGGGCCTCGAGCCGGCCGGCGCCGTCGCGCTGGCGGAAGAGGCCGCGGCCCGCGAGCGGCCGGGGCTGGTCCGCGCGGGCTGCGCCTTCGAGCTCGATGCGCAGGGTGACGCCGATCTGCGCGTGCACCCGGCGCTCGTGGAGGCGGCACTCTCGAATCTCCTCCGCAACGCGGCCGCCTACGCCGCGGGCGCGCCAGTGGTCCTGAGGGTCGTGCCGGAGCCCGACCGGGTGGTCTTCCAGGTCGACGATCGAGGCCCCGGCGTGCCGCCCGGCGAGCGCGACGCGGTGTTCGACCGGTTCACGCGCACCGGCGAGGGGCGGCGCCGCAACCGCGCCGGCCTCGGCCTCGGCCTGCCGCTCGCGCGCGAGGTGGCGCGCCGCCACGGCGGCGAGTGCTGGCTCGAGGCCGCGCCCGGCGGCGGCTGCCGCGCGGTGCTCACGCTGCGCCGCCCCGCGGCAGGCCTCGGGGCGCCCGCGCCGCCGGAGACCGCGCGTCGTGTGCCTTAGCTCTGCTGGGGGAAGTTGCCCCGGATCAGCAGAAAAACCGCCAAGCCGCCAAGGACGCCAAGGGGAGAGGGGAAAGCCATCTCCGCGTCCCGCGCGTACAGCTTCTGGGGGATCTGGAGCTGATCGGACGCGTCGTGCTCCCCCGGTGTGAACGGTTTGATCGTCCCACTCAGGGTCCACTCGGCGAGACATCTCTCCAGATCGCGCCGGAGGCCGCGAGCGCTCTGATAGAGATCCTCGGGCGTCTTGGAGAGGAGCCCGGAGCCGCGGCTCGCGCCTGGCCGGGCCCGTCGCTGCCACCCAGGGCGCTGGCCTGCTCCCGCGGGATGCGGTACCCTCCTTGCCGAGCGCGCTCGCGCGATGGGATGACCGACGAACCGAAGGTCAAGGGGGTGGCGTTTCGCTCCGTGGTGGCGAGCTTTGGCAAGCTGCGCGGCGAGCCTCTCCAGAAGCGCAGCCTGGATGAGATGTGTGAACCGCTGCGCGACGGCATCCGCTACGGCAGCCTCGTCTCCACCGGCTGGTACCCGATCGCCTGGTACAAGGACCTGTTCCAGGCCATCCGGCGCACGACCGGCGAAGGCAAAGAGCTCATCCACCAGATTGGCCGTCAGTGCACGCACGACGACATGAGCGGCATCTACAAGGTCATCGCGGGCCTCATCTCCCCTTCCACCCTCTTCTCCCTCGGCCAGCGCGTCTTCTCCAACTACTATTCCGCCGGCCACGTCCGTGTCCTCGAATCCCGCCGCGGCTTCACCCGCGCTCTCTGGATCGGTTGCCACGGCTTCGATGAGAACATGTGGACCGAAGTCATCGGCTCCTGCGAGCAGCTCCTCGTGATCGGCGGCGCAGACCACGTCCGCCAGCGCATCATCTCGGGCGGTGGCGACAACGATGATCACCTCGAGTTAACCGCACACTGGAGCTGAGGCTCCGTGCAGAGCGTCCGTGAAGCGATCGCGGGCAGGCCCGGCAAGCTCGGAGGCATCCATGCGACAGGAGACGATCTCGATGAAGCCAGCCGAGCCCACGGCGGCCACCCGCGCGGGCACCCCGCGATTCCCGGCCTTCCTTCTCACGACGGGCACGGCGCTCGCGGGGTGCACCACCGAGATCGCCGTCATCGGTCGCGACCTCGGCGCCACGACGTCGTCGTCGCCCGCCTCGTCCTCGTCCACCGCCGGCGGTGATGACCCCGGCACCCTCGATCCCGGCGCCGGTGGCGGCTCCGCACAAGGCAGCGCCGGCGCTGGCGGAGACGAGCGTTGCGAGCCGAAGCTCGCGGGGGTGGTGCGCGACTTCAAGGCCTTCAGCACGGACGGCGGGCACCCCGACTTCGAGAACTTCGCGGGCAACGGCCTGAAAGGGATCGTCGCACCCGAGCTCGGCCCCGACGACAAGCCGGTCTATGCCCATGAGGGCGGGACGGAGCACACGACCGGTCCCGAGGCGTTCTATCAGTGGTATCACGACGACCCCACGGTCAACGTACCGATCCGGTACGACGTCCCGCTCCAGGTGAGCGAGAGCGGCCTCGGGCTCTTCTCTGGAGACCAGTTCTTCCCCATCGACGATCAGGGGTGGGGCAACGAGGGGCGTGTTCACAACTTCGGCTTCACGTACGAGCTCCACATGACGTTCGACTACCAGCGCGGCGGCGTCTTCTTCTTCAACGGCGACGACGACCTCTGGGTGTTCATCAACAGGCGCCTCGCGATCGACATGGGCGGGCTCCACAGCCCGACCTCGGCGCTCCTCGAGCTCGACGCGTACGCCGAGGCGCTCGGCATCGAGGTCGGCAAGGAGTATCCGCTCGACTTCTTCTACGCGGAGCGCCGCAGCGGCAGTGCGGTGTTCACGATGATGACGTCGTTCAAGTTCACGAACTGCGACCCGATCCTGAAGTAGCATCGACGGTCTTCATGCGATCATGCATCGGCGTGGTGAGCCCGTGACGACGCGGAAAATTGCGCGGCTCAGGGCTTGACCTCGCGGCCGGCCCTCCGGCAGACTCCCGCGCCTCGAGCACCTATGCCGCACAAAGTCTGCGTCGCCACGCCGTTCGCGCTGGCGTCCGCCTTGCTCCTCCAGGCCGGGGCCGCCCGCGCGTCCGGCGCGCTGGAGATCACCGGCGCTCCCACGAGCGCCAACGGGCTGAACGCACGGGCGCTCGCGCGGGGACCGGAAGCCGCGTTCTTCAACCCCGCGCTCCTGCCGTTTGCGCCCGCGACGACGCAAGCGGGCTTCTTCGTGCTCGTCACGCGCGGCGACATCACCCTGGCGCCCCGCCCCCCGGGCGTCGACGTGCCCGAGTCGGTGTACGATGGCCAGATCCGGAATCCGGACGGCTCGACCTCTCGGCTCACCCACCGGCCCTTGCCCGGGTCGAAGCTCCCGAGCCCGCGGGATGACACGCGCGATCGGCAGATCAACAGCTACGCGACGCTCGGGTTCGTGCGGCCGCTCTACGAGGACCGCCTCGTCCTGGGCTTCTACGCCCTGCTGCCGCTCAGGAGCTTCCAGGAGCAGCGGGCCTTCTTCGCCGACGAGCGCGCGCAGTACTTCTCGAATCGGCTGGAGTTCGAGCTGCTGGGAGATCGGTTGTCGGTCACCAGCCTGGCCGTGTCGATGGCTGGCCGAATCACCCGCTGGCTGTCCGTCGGGGCGGGCGTCGACGTCACGATCGGCACCAGCGCGCGGACCGCCGTCCACGTGCCCGACGCCAGCGACCAGCGGACCGCCCTCATCAACCCCGACGTGGAGGTCGAGAGCGTCTTCGCTCCTTACTTCGCCTTCGCGACCAGCCCAGCCCCCTGGCTGCGCCTCTCGGCCACGCTCCACCTCGCCTCGGCGTCGGACACCGACGGCGAGAACAGGATCCGCTTCTGGAACACTACCTATCCGGAGGGCGAGACCTCGGTCCCCCAGGCCTATCGCTTGACGCTCGGCCATCAGCCGACCCGCGTCGGCGTCGGGGCCTCGGTCATGGGCCCGCCGAGCGAGGACCGAGGGGGCGAGCGCGCCGCGCGCTCGAAGAGCCCGGCGCCGCCCGTCTGGGAGATCGGCGCGCACGCGCTCCTGACGCGGTGGTCAGAGTACCGCGATCGGCACGCGGAGACCCCGCCCGACCCGTGGTCGAGCACGGTGTCCGTGGGGCTCGGCGGCGCGGTCGTGCTGGGGAGTCGCAGGGTCTCCGCGGACGTCGCCTTCACGCCGTCTCCCGTGCCGGACCAGACCGGCAGGACCAACTACGTCGACAACGCGCGCCTCGCGGCCAGCGCCTCGTTCGAGACGCCGGTGTCGCTCTTCGGCGCCGACTTCGGCGTGGGAGCGTTCCTGCATGGCCAGCTGCTCGTGCCGCGGGAGGTGTCGAAGAGCCCGTCCGCCAGGAACCCCGTGTTCGACGAGGTCCCCGACAACCTTGTCGACATCGTGAGCGGCGAGCCGCTCGACGGCGTGGAAGGGCTGCAGACGAACAACCCAGGTTATCCCGGCTTCTCCAGCGGCGGCTGGCTCGCCGGCGCCGGCTTCGTCCTGCGGCTGCCCGAGTGAGCAGCCCAGCGAAGCCGGTGTCCTCTCGATCGGTGACCCGGAGGCGCTCGGTCACGCGGGGCGCCGCGAGCGCCGGGAGCGGCTTTACTGGAAGAGCGTGTCGGCCCTTTCCATGATCCAGGCGCAGTCCGCCTCGTCAGGGGTACGGACCATCACGAAGGTGCTGTTGCACTCCTCCGGATCGGGATACGTCCTCGAGGCGGCCATGGTCGCCTTCAGGCTCGGAGGATCCGTCTCGAGCACGCTCTGCTCCGACACGAAACCGAGCCGCCCCTCGATGCGATCGGTCGCGACCGCCACGCCGTCGAGCTCGGTCCGCGCCCGCTCGGCCACGTACACCGACCCGTCGATGAGCCCCTGGAGCTGAACCGTCATCCCCGGGTGCCCATCCTCGTCCTGATCGACGACGCGAGCGTCCTCCGGATCCGTGGGCAGCTCGTCCTGCGCCGGGTCGCCGAGCGCCGCGCCGATCACCTCGTGGAGGGGCCCGAGCTTGTAGCGGAGCCCCCCTTCGTTTGCCGCAAACGTGCCCTCGCGGGTCACCGGCGCGAGCGCCCCGCGGAAGCTGTCCGGGATGACGGCGTGCACGATCGCGTCCGGGTCCTCGGTGTAGTGATCGCAATACGTGCCCTGCAGGGAGATGGCGTCTCCATTCTGCTGCTGCGTGATGAGCATCACGCTGACGATGCGCGTCTGGAACGGCGGGAGACCCTGCGCCTGGGTGAGCTGCGACCCGATGGCGCGGTACGCCCACGTGCCGGAGACATCGGTGACGTCCGGGGCCGCGGCCGGAGCGCAGCCCGGCGATTCCCCGCCAGCGCCTCCCGTCCCCGCGGAGCCCGTGCTCGTCGTCGCGCCCGTCGTCGTCGCGCCCTCGTTGTCAGCGGGATCCGATCCGCAACCCAGGAGGGGCAAGGCAAGCAATCCAACGAACAGACAGTACCTCATTCAAAGCTCCATGCATCGCCGGCCCGCGCGTCGAGGCGGCCGTGAGGATGGCTGCCTTCGGTCGTCCATGGCCAGCTCGTCTGCGTTCGGACGACCGGCGCGGTTGTTAGCATGAGCGCGCGCGGTGGACGCGCGTCGGCGCGCCTGTTCCTCGCTTTTTCAGCAGTCAGGCCATGGCGATACGGGAGAGCCCAGCGATCTGGGTCGCCAGCGGAGCGCGCCTCTGTTCAGGCCTCCACGCCCCGGGGGCGCTCCGTGCTCGCGGGCTCGCGGCGCAGCGGCCGACCCTCCCTGGAAAAGACCATGGTGCCGTCGTCCACCGGGCCGAGCTTCATCGCGAGCAGATCGAGCACGTAGTTCTGGCGGAAGTACCACGGCGCCTTCGATCCCTGCTTGGGCAGGTGGTCCACCGAGCGCCGCACATAGCCCGACGTCAGGCCGAGCAGGGGCCGAGTATCGAGGACGGCTTCCTCAGGGCGCGGCGAGCACTGCCGGTAGCCGTGGCGATCCATGTGGCTTAGCAGCCGGCAGACGTACGTCGAGGCCAGCTCCGCGCGGAGCGTCCACGAGGCGTTCGTGTAACCGAGGCAGAGCGCGAAGTTCGGGACGCCGCCCAGCATCAACCCCTTGTAGATGAACGACCTGCCGGGCTCGAGGACGTCACCGTCGACGGCGAGCCGGATTCCGCCGCAAAGCAGGAGCTCCAGGCCCGTCGCCGTCACGATGATGTCCGCCTGGAGCTCCTTGCCCGACTCGAGCAGAATGCCGTTCTTCGTGAAGGTCCGGATGCCGTCGGTGACCACCGAGGCGCGCCCCTCCCTCACCGCGCGGAAGAGATCGGCGTCCGGCACGAGGCAGAGGCGCTGATCCCATGGATCGTAGCGAGGGTTGAAGTGGGTATCGATGTCGAAGTCGGGCGGCAACTGCCGGGCGACGCCGCCGCGGAGCATCCGCCGGGCCAGCCGCGGCGCGCGCTGGCAGACCTGGTAGATGAGCAGGCTGAGCGCGACGTTCTTCCAGCGGGCGACGCGGTGGGCGATCCGCTCCGGCAGGTGCTCGCGGATCGCATTGGCTATCGGGTCCTCCGAGGGCAGCGAGGCGATGTACGTCGGCGAGCGCTGGAGCATCGTCACATGCGCCGCGTCGGCGGCCATCGCGGGCACCAGCGTCACGGCCGTGGCGCCGCTGCCGATGACGACGACGCGCTTGCCCCGGTAGTCGAGATCCTCCGGCCACTGCTGGGGGTGCACGAGCTGTCCCTGGAAGTCGTCGCGGCCAGGGAAGCTCGGCGTATACCCGCTCTCGTAGCGGTAGTAGCCGCTGCAGACGTACAGGAAGCTGCAGGAGATGCGGACGCGCTCCTCGCCTGGGCCGACGTCCACCTCGACGGTCCAGCGCGCCTGCTCCGAGGACCATGACGCGGCTCGAACCCGGTGATTGAACCGGATGTGCCGATCGATGCCGAGCTCCCGGGCCGTGTCGCGCACGTACTCGCGGATCGACGGCCCGTCCGCGATCGCCTTGGCCTCCTTCCAGGGGCGGAAGGAATAGCCGAGGGTGAACATGTCCGAGTCCGAGCGGACGCCGGGGTAGCGGAACAGATCCCAGGTACCGCCGATCGCGCTGCGCCCCTCGAGGATCGCATACCGCTTGCCGGGGCAGCGCGTCTGGAGGTGGTAGGCGGCCCCGATGCCGGAGAGGCCGGCGCCTACGATCAGGACGTCGAAGTGCTCGGTGGACATGCTGGGTTCCCGGGGGCGAGCGCCGTGGCGCTCCAGGGCCCGAGCATAGCCTGGCGGATCACGGCTGAGCTCGATACCACGAGCACATTTCTGGGCGCCGCGCGGCGGCGGCGAGGAGGCGCGCCAGCGCGCTGCCGGGCGCTGGCGCGCGGGTGATCAGGCCGCCGGCGCGCCGCTCGCCGCCGGCGTGGCCATCCCCGCCGCCTCACCTTCGGGCGCGGGCTTTACCGAGGCAGCGCCCGCCGGCCGGCGGGTGAAGAGCCCCGCGACGAACCCGACGAAGGCCAGGACACCGACGATGAACAGGCTGTCTCCGACGAGCCGCATCCAGCGCAGCGCCTCGAGGACGGGCTGCTGCAGGAACTCCGCGCTCCGCGCATACCACAGCCCGCGCTCGACGCTGGCCCACGCCTGCGCCAGCCCGATCGGCAGGAGGCTCAGGAGGATCATGAGGCCGAGGCCGCCGTTCATCCCCCAGAACGCCACCCGGAGCCGCGCCTCGTTCCACACCGCGTCGGGGCGCAGGCGGCGGAGCATCACCAGCACGAGGCCGAGGGACAGCAGCCCGTAGACGCCGAAGAGGGCGGCGTGCGCGTGCACCGGGGTCGTGTTGAGGCCCTGCATGTAATAGAGCGCGATCGGCGGGTTGATGAGGAAGCCGAAGACCCCCGCGCCCACGAAGTTCCAGAACGCGACGGCGACGAAGAACTGGATGGGCCAGCGATAGGCCTGCATCCACCCGCTCCGGTGCTGCATCTGCCAGGTCTCGTGCGCCTCCATCCCCACGAGGACGAGCGGCACGACCTCCAGGGCGCTGAAGCTCGCGCCGACCGCCATCACCGAGACCGGCGTGCCGCTGAAGTAGAGGTGGTGGAACGTGCCGGGGATGCCCGAGATGAGGAAGATGCAGGTCGACAGGAGCGCGGCCCGCGCCGCGCTGTCGGGCCGCACGAGCCCGAACCGGGTGAACAGGAACGCGATCGCCGCGGTGGCGAACACCTCCATGAACCCCTCGACCCACAGGTGGACGACCCACCAGCGCCAGTACTCCATGACCGACAGGTGCGTCTTCGCGCCGTAGAACAGCCCCACGCCGTAGAACATCCCGATCGCCACCGTCGCGCCGGTGAAGAGCAGCACGATGTGCCGGCTCATGTCGCGCCGCGAGAGCGCGGGCCAGAGCGCGCGCAGCATCAGGAAGAGCCAGAGCGCGAGCCCGCCGAAGAGCGCAATCTGGAAGGCGCGGCCGAGGTCGACGTACTCGTACCCCTGGTGCCCGAACCAGAACGAGTGCTCGAGCGCGAAGCGCTGCTTCACCGACAGCCACTCTCCGGCGAGCGAGCCGAAGACCACGAGGACGAGCGCCCCGAAGAGGACGTTCACGCCGAGCCGCTGCCCTTTCGGCTCTCGCCCGCCCACCGCCGGCGCGAGGAACAGCCCCGCCGCGAGGAACGCGGTCGCGATCCAGAAGACGCCGAGCTGGACGTGCCAGGTGCGCGTCACCGCGTACGGCAGGTAGTCCGCGACCGGCAGGCCGAAGACCTCGTGTCCCTCCACCGTGTAGTGCGCGGTCAGGGCGCCGAGCGCGACCTGGAGCACGAGCAGCGCGACCACGACGAGGCAGTACTTCCCGACGGCCCGCATCGACGGGGTGAGCACCCACCCCGAGAGCGGGTCGCGCGCCGGCGCGGCGACGGCCGGCTCCTCGCTGCGGCGGAACGCGTGGTACCAGACGAGCGCGCCGATCCCGGCGAGCAAGAGCACGATGCTCACGATCGACCAGATCACGTTGGCGGCCGTGGGGACGTTTCCGACGAGCGGCTCATGAGGCCAGTTGTTGGTGTAGCTGGCGCCGGTGCCAGGGCGCTCCGCGGCCGTGGCCCACGAGGTCCAGAAGAAGAAGGCCGTCAGCTTGTCGCGCCGCCCGGCGTCGGGGACCGCGCCCGTGTGCAGCGCGTAGCTCTCGCGCAGGCCGGTGAGGCTCGGCTCGTCGCCGAAGAGCGCGCGGTAGTGCGCCGCGGTCTGCTCGATCGCCAGCGCGCGATCCTCGGAGACCGTGAGCGCGCCGGTCGCGGCGTCGTAGCCGTTGTGGCGCATCGTCCGCTGGAGCCGCGCCTTGAGCGCGGCCTGCGCCTCGTCCGGGAGCTCCGCGAACGCCGCGCCGTGCTCTCGCTCGCTCCAGAGCGCGAGCTGCGCCTCGGCCTCGCGATGGAGCCAGTCGGCCGACCAGTCCGGCGCCTGGTAAGCGCCGTGCCCCCAGACGCTGCCGACCTGCTGTCCGCCGATGCTCTGATAGACGAGCTGCCCGTCCAGGATATCGTCCTTCGTGAGCAGCACCCGGCCGGACGGCGTCTCGACCCGCTCGGGGATCGGCGGCGCCTTGCGGTACACCTCCCGACCCATGAAGCCGAGTATCAAGAAGCCAGCGGTGATGACGGCGGCGAGCGCCAGCCAGAGTCGTCGTAGGTTATGCATAGCGACCTCGTTGTTCGCGTGAGCCCCGGCGCGCCCGCGCCTCCGCGGCGCGACCTCGAGGGCTCCGGTCGTGACGCCCGGCCCTGAAGCAGCCGGCGTGCCGCTCCCGCGCGCCCCTTCGCTTCGTGCCTCCAGGCGGGTGATGTTGCGGTTTCCGCAACATCCGCGCGTTGTCAAATCAACAACTACGTTGTACAATCGACAACATGGCGAAGCCGAACCTGGAGGCGCTGCTGTCGGTCGCGCTCGATCTCACGACGTCGCTTGGCGCCGAGGATCGGTACCGGCGCCTGCTCGAGGCGGTGCGGCACGTGGTGCCGTGTGATGCGGCGTGCCTGATGCGGTATCAGGATGGCGTGCTGGTGCCGCTCGCGGCGCACGGGCTCGCGCCGGAGGCGCTGGGGCGCACGTTTTGCACCAAGGCGCACCCTCGGCTCGACATCCTCTGCCACGCCGAGGCGCCGGTGCGCTTCGCGCCGGACACCGAGCTGCCGGATCCGTTCGACGGGCTGCTCGCGTCGGACGCGACCGCGCTGGCGCACGTGCACGCGTGCCTCGGCTGTCCGCTGCGGGTCGAGGGCACGCTCATCGGGCTGCTGACGGCCGACGCGCGCGACCCGCGCGCCTTCGAGGGGGTCGACGCGGCGACGCTCTCCTGGCTGGGCGCGCTGGCCGGCGCGGCGGTGCGCACGAGCCAGCTCATCGACGCGCTCGAGCACAGCGCCGAGCGGCTCGGCCTGGTCGCCGACGACCTCCGGCGGGCGGCGGAGCGGGAGCGGGGCGCGAGCCTGCTCGGGACGAGCCCGGCGATGCAGCGGCTGCGCGACGAGATCGCGCTCGTGGGGCCGTCGGATCTCACGGTGTTGATCACGGGCGAGACGGGCGTGGGGAAAGAGCTCGTGGCGCGCGCCGTCCACGCGGCGTCGGGGCGGCGGGGCGAGCCGCTGCTCCACGTGAACTGCGCGGCGCTGCCCGAGTCGGTGGCGGAGAGCGAGCTGTTCGGGCACGTGCGCGGCGCGTTCACGGGGGCGGAGCAGAGCCGGCCGGGGAAGCTCGAGGTGGCGGACAAAGGCACGCTGCTCCTCGACGAGATCGGCGAGCTGCCGCTGTCGATCCAGCCGAAGTTGCTGCGGGCGCTGCAGGAGGGCGAGGTGCAGCGGGTCGGCGCCGATCGGTCGCTGCGCGTCGACGTGCGCGTCGTGGCGGCCACGAACCGCGATATCGAGCGGGAGGTGGCCGAGGGGCGCTTCCGGGCCGACCTGTTCCACCGGCTCAACGTCTATCGCCTCGCGGTGCCGCCGCTGCGCGAGCGGAGGAGCGATATCCCGCTGCTCGCCGGCCACTTCTGCGACGAGGCGCGCGCGCGGCTCGGCGTCGGGCCGGTGCGGCTGACGAAGGCGGCGCGCGAGCTGCTCGCGGCCGGCGCCTGGCCGGGGAACGTGCGCGAGCTGGAGAACACGGTGTTCCGGATGGTGCTGCAGGCGTCGCGGGGCGTGCCCCGCGGGGCGCCCGTGGTCGTCAAGCCGGCCCACCTCGGGGTCGACGTCGCCGCGGCGTCGGAGCCCGCGGCGCGCGAGGACGACGCGGAGAAGGCGACGCCCGCCGCGGCGGCGGCGCCGCTGAACGAGCAGGTCGACGCGTTCCAGCGCGGGCTCATCGAGCGGGCCGTTGCGCAGCACGACGGCAACTGGGCCGCCGCGGCGCGATCGCTCGGGATGCACCGCAGCAACCTGCACCACCTCGCGAAGCGGCTCGGGCTGCGCTGAGGCGGACGGGGACGGCGAAGGGCCGCCGTCGCGCCGGGGCCTCCGGGTGGGGTATCCTCGGCCGCGCGCGCCGCTCCCCTACCCCGGCGCCGTCGCGGAGGCTCTCCCCATGTTCAAACGCATCGCGCACGTCTGTCTCAACGTGAGGGATCTGCAGCGCTCGGTCGACTTCTACGGCAAGCTCGGGTTCGCCACCAAGTTCACTTTCACCCGCGAAGGCGCGCCGTTCGGCGCTTACCTCGAGATCGCCGACGGCAATTATGTGGAGATGTTCGAGGACCGGAACCTCGGCGAGGTGGTCAATACCGGGATCGCCCACTTCTGCCTGGAGACCGACGACATGGACGCCGTGATGGCGACGCTGAAGAGCCGCGGCGTCCCGTTCACCGAAAAGAAGCTCGGCTGCGACAACACGTACCAGATCTGGCTGGCGGACCCCGACGGGAACAAGTTCGAGGTGCACCAGTACACGAAGGCCAGCACCCAGTACACCGGGGGGGTGATCGAGGCGGACTGGTAGCCGGCACCGGTGCGGCAGCCGGGGTTGGATGGAGGGGCGCTCCCCCGTCTGCTCGTGGCGAGAGGCGAGGAGATCGGCGGGCTCATCGGTCCAGAGGAGCGGTGGAGCGGTGGAGCGGTGGACAGAGGAGCAGCCGAGTGGCAACCCGAGTCCATGGACAACCGAAGATCAGGCCGCTGCTGGGCCCGGCGTGGGGTGGCGCAGGTGCTCTTGGTCGGCGCCGGCGCGGGCGCCCTGGCCTCCTGCTCGCCCAAGCGCGCCGAGGTCACACCGCAGCCAGCGCCCACCGACAGGATCCGCACCGGCGCCGACGCGCTGGGCGACTGGACGACGGACGCGCCTGGCGTGAAGCGCAAGATCACCGTCGCCGACCTCCCCGCGCCCAACGAGGGGGAGTCGGTGAGCAACAGCCCGAGCAAGGCAGATCGTCCAGCCGGTGCGTTCCCCAAAGTCCCGTCGGGATTCACCGTCACCGAGCTCGCCACGGGCCTGGAGAAGCCGCGCGTCGTGCAGGTGGCGCCGAACGGCGACGTGTTCGTGGCCGAGAGCGCGGCGGACCGGGTGCAGGTGCTCCGGGACACGGACGGCGACGGCATGGCCGACGTCCGCAGCGTCTACGCCGAGGACCTGAACCGCCCCTTCGGCATCGCCTTCTATCCGAGCGGGACCGAGGCGCCGACGCACGTCTACATCGCGAACACCGACAGCGTGGTGCGGTTCCCTTACAAGGCGGGCGACACCAGGGCCAGCGGCCCGGCCGAGGCGCTTGTCACCAACATCCCCTCGGGCAGGGAGGCGGTTGGCGGCGGCGGCCACTGGACCCGCGATATCGCCTTCAGCCAGGACAACCAGCGGATGTTCGTGTCCGTGGGCTCCCGCTCCAACGTCGATGACGACGAGGACGAGATCCGCCGCGCGTGCATCCTGGCCTTCACGCCCGACGGCAAGAACGAGGTGCTCTATGCGTCAGGCATCCGCAACCCGGTCGGCCTCGCCATCGAGCCGGCGACGGGAGCGCTCTGGACCAGCGTGAACGAGCGCGACGAGCTGGGCGACAACCTGGTCCCCGACTACGTGACGCGCGTGCAAGAGGGCGGCTTCTACGGCTGGCCCTGGTACTACCTCGGCGGGCATCAGGATCCGCGGCACGAGGGCAAGCGCCCCGAGCTCCGGGACAAGGTCCTCGTGCCCGACGTGCTGATCCAGTCGCACTCGGCCTCCCTCGACCTCTGCTTCTACACGGGCCAGCAGTTCCCGGCCGACTACCAGGGACACATCTTCGCGGCGGAGCACGGCTCGTGGAACCGCTCGCAGCGCACCGGATACAAGGTGATCCGCATCCCGGTCAAGGACGGCAAGGCGGCGGGATATTACGAAGACTTCATGACCGGCTTCGTCACGAGCACCGGAGACGTGTGGGGTCGTCCGGTCGGCGTCGCCGTGGCCAGGGACGGCGCGCTGCTGGTGACCGACGACCAGAGCAACACCGTGTGGCGGGTGGCCTACGGCAAGTGAGACCCTGGTCTTCCCGCGCGCTCAGCGCGGGCGGCGCTTCTGGCGGCCGAGCAGCAATCCCAGCGCCGCGAGGAGGAAACCCGCCTGGGCGCCAGCGTCTCTCGCGTCGTTGCCCACGGCGCAGCTGCAGCCGGAGCTGGAGCCTTCTCCTCCTGTCGAGTCGCCGGTTCCCGCGCTGGCGTCCTGTCCGTTCGCCCCCCCGGACGCGGTGTCCATCGCGCCGCCGCTGCCTGCGCTGCCGCCTGAGCCACTTACCGTGACCCCGCCCGCGCCTCCGGCTCCGGCTCCGGCCTCGCCCCCCGCGCCTCCGGCTCCGACCTCGCCCCCCGCGCCTCCGGTTCCGGCCTCGCCACCCGCGCCTCCGGCGCCGGTCGCGCCACCTGCACCTCCTGTGTCGCTGCCGCCGGGGACGGCGCCGGGACAAGCCGCCGTCTCCGGATCCTGACCACCGGCCCTGTCGAGGCCGAAATAGGCGGCGACGGCGGGTCCGTCGAACGGCACAGCGTGCCCGACGCCATCCATCGAGAAGGCCTCATAGACCGTGTAGCCGCAGGCGCTCTTCCAGAACTGGCGCGTGGTTCCGCGCTTTGGCGTGTCGGTCCCGCTCGGGGTTTCGCTCAACCCCAGGACGTTCGTCCACTCTTTGATGTCTTCAGCCATGTTCTTGTAGCTGAGGATCGTGTCGGCGGTGCCATGCCAGTGCTGCAGGCGCGGGCGATGGCCGGTGTAACCGGGATAGTACGAACGAACGAGGTCTCCCCACTGCTGTCCGGTCTTCGTGACGTTGCCGCCCCCGCAGGGCCCGCTCCACTGGGCCGAGCTCCCCGTCCCGGTGACGTCGTTGTAGCCCTCGGCCCAGCAGCCACACGGAACGCCCATGAGCGACACGCCGGCCATGAACACGTCGGGGTACACACCGAGCAGCGCCTCGGTCATGATACCGCCCGATGACCCGCCGACCGAGTACACGCGGCCCGCATCGCCGCCGTACTTCGCGAGCGTGTATTTCACCATCTGGACGATGGCCCCCGTGTCGCCGCCGCCGCCGTGGTTGAGCGATCTCGTCGATCCCGCGTCCCAGCAGTTCTGCCCGGTGGCCTCCGGGAAGATCATGATGAAGCCGCTGGTGTTCGCTATGGAAACCAGGCTCGACATCTCGCTGAACGTCCCCTGGCCGTTTCCCTGGCAATGGTGGGGAGCGACGACGATGGGAGGTTTGGTCGCCAGCTTGTCAGGCACGTAAATGTACATGTTGACGTAGCTGGGGAGGCCGTCCGCCCCCCATTCGCTCTGGTTGACTTTCTGCAGCGATGCCCCGCGCGCAGGCAGCGCAACGAGCAGCGCCAGCGAGAGCGACGCGAGCCCGAGGACGTGAGTTTTGAATTGGTCCATCGAACAGAGACTCCATGTCAACGACAACCTGGCACGCGAGCCAGCGCCGCTTTGTTTCGCGCACTCTAGAGCGACAAGCGGGTCGAAACCCCGAGAAAAACAGAAATTTCACAGGGAGGCGGGGAGGCGGGGAGCGAGAGACGGCGAGAAGGAGAGATTCTTTTTGTCTTCCTCCCCGCCTCCTCGCCTCCCTGTGAAATTTCTCCGGGTTTCAACACGATTGATATTCTAGAACTGATTTAGGAACGCCCACACTTCCTCGGGCATCCACGACATCTGCTTCCCGGCGTCGTTCGGCGACGGGGTATGACCGCCGTCGTAATCACACCAGCGGGTGGGGTGCCCCGCGGAGCAGCCCTTGTAGTCCGAGCAGGCGTGACCACCTCTGGGCGCCTTGGGCAGAGCCTCCACCGTGCATCCATTTTGCTTGGCGAAGAAATCGCTGTTGGAGGTTTGTCCGGCTCCGCCGCTCTCCTGCTGACCGAGCGAGGACATGAAGGCGACCGGCGGACAGCTCGCCGGCCGGGGGAGACCGCCGCCGGAGTGGACCACCGCGGCACGGTAAACCTCCGGACGCGCGCAGGCCAGCGTCCACGCCATGGCGCCCCCCTGGCTGAAGCCTTCGAGCTCGATGCGCGAGGTGTCGATGCAGAGATCGCCCGTGACCTGCTCGAGGATGTCGTCGACGAAGGTCACATCGTCGGCTGACCAGAACCCGTCGACAGCGTCGGGCGCGATGAAGATGGTGCTCCCTTCGGAGAGCGACCAGAGCCCGAAATAGGAGGGCGCAACTTGGCCGCTGTTGCCCGTGGCCCCGTGGAAAGAGAGAATGAGCCGGTACGGGTGGCCGTTGTCGTAATCGTCGGGGACGCGCAGGGCGTACTTGCGGCTCTTCCCGCCGCTCTGCACGGTGCCAGCGCCGTTCTGGAGCGTGCGCATCTTGCCGCAGCCTGCGGACTTCACCGCGTCACCTCCACCTCCGCCCCCGCCGGAGCCGCCTGTCCCGGCGCCGCCCGCGCCGCCCGCTCCACCCGAGCCCGCTCCACCCGAGCCCGCTCCACCGGCGCCGGCGGTCGCTCCGCCGCTGCTGGCTGCTTCGCCGCTGCTCGTGCCGCCGGAAGCGCTGCTTGACCCAGCGGTGACGCCGGTCGACGCCGCGCTGGCGGCCGACACGCTCGAGCTGCCCGCGCCCGCGGCTTGTGCCGCGTCGCCGCTCTCGTCGCCGCACGCCAGCATCGCGACGCTCGAGAGCAAACAGAAGACATGGAAGCGACTGACGGCTTTCTTTTCGTAGTGCACGATGCCCCTCTGGTTGCGTTACGCCTGCGCGAAGCGCTCACTCCAGGCCGACGGCGGCGAACGGCGAGATTGGCGGACGGGTGGTTGCCAGATGTTCCGCGCTTGGAGTGCGCCCTGATGTCACCCCAGCCGAGCCCAACCTCTGCTCCTCCTTTCCCCCGGCATGCGCCTCGTCCGGAGCCACGGCGCGACCGTCAACGTGAACGCGCAGAAGGACGCAAGACCCGGTGCGCATGGCGGCCCATCCAGGGAAAGGCAAAAGAAGTTTCGGAGCGCCGAATGTGAACGCTCACATTGTCGGCGTCAATCACAAACTGGCGCGGCGAGCGCCGACGATCGTCGGCGCGCCCGGCGGGGACCGGAGCGGGTGGCGCGGCGTGACCGCGCCTTCGAGCCTCACGCTCGCGTCGCTGACCGCAGCCGCACCGACGCGTTGCGGCACGGGCTTGCCGCGCCGACGCCGCTCGAGGGGCGAGCGGCGGCGGGTCCAGGGCGCCGCGGCGCGGTGGCCACGGCGGGAGAGCGCGCAGGCGACCGGCCTGCCCGCGGCGGCACGCTCACTCCGTCGAGGCTCCGCACGCGTGCTGCGGCGCGCTGACATAGGCCTGACCGAGCTCGTTGAGCTCGCCGTCGTCGCCGAGCAAGCTCGCGTGCCGGACGTTGTCGGCGCGGCCCGAGAACCACGCGTACTTCGCGATCCGGGGCTCGTTCTCGAGGTACGCCAGCGCGTCGACAAGGAACTCCTTCTGCTCGGCGAGGGAGCCCGCGCTGTCGCAGGCGAACTCCGTGAGCCAGAGGGGCTTGTCGAACCGTGACTTGTACGTCTCGACGTGGTTGATGAGCCACTGGGCCTGATTGTCGCCTTCTCCCTTGCAGCCGGTGTAGATGTGGATGCCGATGTAATCGACCCGGCACCCGCTGCACGCGGCGAAGAAGTCGTCCAGGTACTTGAAGGGATCGGTCTCCTGGCAATCGCCGCCGCAGAAGTTCACGGCCGGCGACACGAGCGCGAGGCCGCGCGCGTCGGCCACCGCCTCGACGTGCGGCCAGAGCGCCGCGGCTTCGGCCGCGGAGAGGTCGGCCTGCGCCCCGAAGTTCGGCTCGTTGAACCCCAGCAGGAACCTCGCCCCCTCGGGGATCTCGGAGGCGATTCGGCCGGCGGCGGCGCTGTCGAGGTTGCCCCCGCCCCACACCATCGGCACGTAGTCGACGCCGAGCGTCCTGTAATAATCGGGCCGGACCCCCTCGTCCGGCACATGAGTCCAGTTGTACCACCAGGACACCGCCGGGGAGAGGACATCCATGTCCGCCTTCGAGTGATAGCCATACGCGAGGCCGCGCTTGCAGCCCGTGGGCTGAGCACCGCCGCTGCCGCTCGAGCTGCCCGCACCGCTGCTGCTCGCGCTGCCAGCGCTGGCGCCGGCACTGCTCGAGCTTGCTGCGCTGCTGCTGCTCGAGCTGCCCGCGCCGGCGCCGCTCGAGCTTGCCGCGCCGCTGCCGCTCGCGCTGCCCGCGCCGGCGCCGCTCGACCCCGACGACGCCTGTGCCTCGTCGTCGCTGCTCGAGCACGCCGGCACCGCGGCGAAGGAGGCGATAGCGGCGATGAAGAGCCACCGCGCCGGAGGCTGACGGAATATGTGCATGGTGTTCCTCGGTTTCATGGGGCTCATTCGGGCAGGCGCATCGAGAGCATGGCGTCGATCGAGCCGCGCGAGAGCCCGCCCGGTAAATCGGGGAGCATCTCGGCCGCGGCGGAGGGGATCCTCTCGGGGTGGATGACCGCGACCTGGATCGTGCGCTTCGCCTCATCGAGCAGGATCATGAAGTAGCGATCGCCGCTGGGCCGGCGCCACGTCGGGCAGCCGTCCGAGGGCCCGCCGGCCTCGATGACGGGCCCCTTGTCGTAGGCCTTTTGCGCGCACGCATCCACCACCTCGACATCCTCGGCGAACTCGTCGCGATCACAGCCCGTCCCGCAGACGCTGCCGCCGATGTGCCCCTCCTGGTACGAGCGGACACCGGTGCTCATGAACTCGCGGTTGCTGTACTCGTTGTTGTCCATCACGACCTCGAACACGTTGATCTCGCCGCAGCCGTCGCCGACGGTGCCCGTCTTCGAGTAGCAGTTGCAGAGCCCGTTCCACTTGCGGCCGCCGTCGCGGATGAGCTCGGACGCGACGAACGCGACCCACGGGCCGGGGTGGCCCTGCCCATCGCCGTCGCATTTTTCGACGCCCGCGTCGTCGAACGTCATCGACGCCAGGAAGACCACCAGCTTCGAGCCCGCCCAGCCGAGGTGCATGATGCCCGGATCGTCGGGACAGTAATAGTCCTTGCCGTCACCGCACGCGAAGGGCTTGTCCTGCGTGAAGTACGTGACGCAGTCCTTCTTCGTGAGGTCGCCCGTGAAGTCGGCGGAGGTGGTCTGCCCTTCCGTGACGAGCAGATTGGATCCCACGCCGTTCTTCGCGTCCCACGACGAGACCATCTGCCATGCGGCAGGGTCGCTGCCGGGCTGATAGACGGCGAGCTGCTTCACGCGGATCGCCTTCATGATGAGGGTCATCTCTTCATCGAACGGGGCGAGCGTGTCGCTCGTCGTCTGATGCTCGGTCATGCAGCAGTGCCCGCCCCAGGTGTCGTCGCCGTCCTTGTAGTCGCACGCCGGGTCGCCCGGCTCGCGGTCGATGCGGCGGGGCCACCAGCCGGGCGCGCCGATGTTCGTGAACGTCATCGTCCCGCCGCGCGTCGGCGTGCTCGGCTCAGGGACGTGGGGGCCGAGGCCTCCGCCGGCGCCCGTCGTGCTGGCGGACGGGCCTGCGCCGGCGCCCGCCGTGCTGGCGGACGAGCCTGCGCCGGCGCCTGTCGTGCTGGTGGACGGGCCTCCGCTCGCCTGGCCCCCCTGGCCGCCCTGGCCGCCGGCATCGCCTCCGTCACCGCAGGCGCACGCGAGGAGGACGAGGGCAGCCTGCAAGATCAACGAGGAGCGCTTCATGCCCGTGACTGTCTCCGGAGCGCGCGCGTTCCGTGATCGAAAACAGAGGGGTCGGCGCGGATAGGTGATCGAGAGGCCCACATGGGCGCCGCTCGGGCCCGACCCGAGCAGATCGAGCGCGGTCGAGCCATGACCCATCCCGGAGCGAGGTCGCTCGAGCAGACATCCGCAGGGGCTTCGATCTCGCATCCGTGCTCCCCGAGAGCCCGCCTGACGCGGCGTAGCGCCCTGGTGCGCCTCGACGCCGACTCGCACGCTCGCACACAGGGTTCATGGCTCGTCTGGGACACCTCGGCACCGGCGAGATCGTCGTCGTGCCTGGTTGATCGCGGCCCGAGCCCGCCGCGGGGACGACCTGCGGCGAGACGGAGATGAGCCGCCAAGGCGCCAAGGACGCCAAGAACAAACCACAATCTTGGCGTCCCTGGCGCGCTTGGCGGTTCGAATTCCTGCTCTTTTCTGGGGTTTTAACCTGCTTATCGCTCTGGAGCGAGCTGGGCAAAGGTCTGCAGTTTCTGGTCTTTGCCTTCCCGGTCAGACGATGCCGCCGTTCACGAAGATCGTCTGTCCGTTGACCCAGCCGCAATCATCGCCGCACAGGGCAGAGATGACGTTCGCGATGTCCGACGGCTCGCCGAGGCGCTTGTGCGGTGTTCGCTGCACAAAGCTCGCGATCTGCTCGGCGGTCTTGCCGTCCGTGAACAGGGTTGTGTTCACCACGCCCGGCGCGATCGCGTTCACGGAGATCTGGCGTCCTTCGAGCTCTCTCGCGAGGACGTTCGCGAATATCTCTTGTGCGCTCTTGGTCGCAGCGTAGGCGCCGTACGTGCCCGTGCGCAGCTGCGTGATGCTCGACGACAGCGCGATGATCCTGCCGCCGCTCCGTACCCTCCTCGCTCCTTCGCGCAAGACGAAGAAGCTGCCCTTCTGGTTGACGTCGAGCATCCTCGCGAAGTCCGAGTCGCTCATCGCGTGAAACGGGGCGAGGCGCATGACGCCGGCGTTGCTGACGACGACGTCGATGCCGCCAAAGGCACGCTCGGTCTCGTCGAACAGCCGTCGTACCGCGTCCGCCTCGCTGACGTCGGCCTGTACCCAGATGGCGCGTCCGCCGGCAGCCTTGATCTCGTCGACCACCGCGGATGCCAGCTCGCGATTCTTTACGCAGTTCACCGCCACGGCGAATCCATCGCGAGCGAGCCGCTTCGCCGTGGCCGCTCCGATCCCCCGGGACGAGCCGGTCACGAGCGCCACCTTTCCGTTTGCCCGCGGCCCCTGGGTCTGCGCACACGCTACCGCAGCGACGCCAGCGACCGCCATCACCGGTGCAAGCGCCGCAGCCCCAGCCAAGAACCTGCGCCGCGAATCGCTCTCAGAGTCCGACATGTTCCATGCCCTTTCTGCGTTGGTTGCGGGCTTCAGCATGCTCGCGCGCTCGGTCCCCGTCCTGCCTGGTCGCACCAAAAGCTTGCCTAATCCTTCAAGACGGGCTACCGTTTCCACCGGCGCTCGGGGTCGGACGGCGCGAGGGCGAGGCGATGGACAATCTTCGGCGCGCGGTGCGAGACTACGCGAGCAAGCACGCGAATGGAGACGGGCTGGCGCTCACCAAGGTTCCGGGCCTGCGCATGATGTGCGTGCATGCGCCGAGCGGCCCGCTCCACTCGATCTATCGGCCGCTCGTATGTCTCGTCCTCCAAGGTGCGAAGCGCATGCTCGTCGGCTCCGAGGAGCGGATCGTCTCTCGCGGCGAGTCGGTGATAGTCACCGCAGACATGCCGGTCACGGGGCGAATCGTTCAGGCGAGTCAGTCAGAGCCCTATCTGGCCCTGGCGGTCGAGCTGGATGTCGCGCTCATCAGGGAAATCGCCTCCGGGTTGAGCTCGACGGCAGAGGACGGATCGAAGGCGCCGCCTCTCCTCGTCGCGAACATCGATGAGGTGGTGCTGGACTGCGCGTTGCGTCTGATGCGATTGCTCGGTCGACCCGAGGCGATTCCGCTGCTCCATCCGGGGATCGCGCGAGAGTTGCACTACTGGCTCCTGTCAGGGCCCCACGGAGCGGTGCTGCGGGCCCTTTCGCTGCCCACGAGCAGCGCCAGCCGGCTCGCGGCCGCGGTCGCGATGCTGCGCGCCGAGTATCGGACGCGTATCCCGGTCCGTCGCCTGGCGAAGAGCGCGGGGATGAGCTCGACGGCGTTTCACGTGCAGTTCAAGCGGCTCACGTCGTTGGCGCCGATCCAGTTTCAGAAGCGGTTGCGGCTCATGGAGGCGCGGCGGCTCATGGTGCATGAAGGCGTATCGGCGACAGCCGCCGCCTTCGAGGTGGGCTACGAGAGCGCGTCGCAGTTCTCTCGCGAGTACGCGCGGTTGTTTGGCGCGCCTCCGAAGCGGGACGCCCTTCGGGCACGTTCCGCGCCGCTGCCCAGGACGTCGGCCCGGCAGCGGGCGGCGAACAGCGCTTCGAAGTGATCGCATCGCCACGAGCGGCGCCGAGCGCGACGGCGCGGCCCTCGCCGCCGCCGGCCTGTGCCACGTCCCCTTCGCCCGCACCTCCCGGAGCGACCAGGGCCCCCGAGTTGTGCCACCTCGGGGTGGATGTGTGCCAAATCAGGGGGGTCCGACACCGGCACAACTGCAATGCATTGCGACACACCGGGTCCCGGACCCCCTCGAGACGCTCCGCAGAGCGCCTCAGCAAGGTCAATCTGTGTCAAATGCTGCTTTCCTCCGCGTTCTTTTGTGCCATCGCCCCCCTGGAAGCTCCGTTGGTTGTGCCAGAAGGGGGGTCCGGGACCCTCCGGACCGCAATGCAGAGCGCCCACCAGGGTGTCGGACCCCCTCCGGACCGCAACGCAGAGCGCCCGCCGGGCGGCCGGACCCCTCCGGACCGCAACGCAGAGCGCCCGCCGGGCGGCCGGACCCTGGCGGAGGAAGGATGCTCCGCGTCGCCCTCGCTCCCCATGTGAGACGCCAAGGAAATACAAAATCTTGGCGTCTCATGGCGGCTTGGCGGTTCGAAATTCTGTGCTTTCCAGGCGGTTTCAACCCGTTTGTTGCGCTAGGGTGAGCCCGTCGCGCGGCGCTCGATCTGGCCGCGGCTCACGCTAGCTTCCGGGCCGAGCCCCCCTGCTCCGGTCCGACCCATGCGCCCCTCTCTCCTGGTCCTCGTGCGCCACGGCCACACCGCCGGTAACCGCGCCGGCCCCGCGACGCCGATGAGCGGGTGGACCGACACGCCGCTCGACGCGCGAGGGCGTGACGAGGCCGAGGCGCTGCGCCGCCGCCTCGCCGGAGGCCCGGCGCTCGACGCCGTGTACTCCAGCCCGCTGAGCCGCGCGCTCGAGACGGCGCGGATCGCGGCCGGCGCGTGGGGCCCGGTCCGCCCCCACGACGGGCTGCGCGAGATCTGCTGCGGCGACGTGGACGGCCTCCCGATCGAGGAGGTCAAGGCGCGCCACGCCCCGCTCTGGGAGGCGCACCTGCGCCAGGCCGACGACGATTTCCGCTGGCCAGGCGGGGAGAGCTACCGGGAGCTCCGCGCGCGCTGCCTCGCGGCGATCGCGGCGATCGCCGCGGCGCACCCGGGGCAGCGCGTGCTCGTGGTCACGCACGCGGGCGTCATCGGCCAGATCCTCGGGGCGCTGCACGGCGTCCCGCCCGCGCGCTGGGAGCCGTTCCGACCGGGCAACGCCAGCCTCACGTCGCTCTCGTGGCAGGGCGAGCGCGGCGTCCTCTTGCGCTTCGACGACCGCGAGCACCTCAGCTCCAGCACGCGTCGGCCCGGCGGATGACGCGCAGCCAGTCCGCCGCGTTCCGCGCCGCGGCCGCGAGCACGCCGGGCGCGCTCGCGCCGCAGGCCATCGCGAGGTGGTGCCCGAGCGCGCCCGCGAGCGCGTTGGACGCGGATGCGAACCAGTAGACGTCGCGCAGCGGCCGGGTCAGCGCGGGGGGGAGCCCTCGCGCCGAGAGGTAGCCGGCGAGCAACGTATCGTGGCGGCGCCGCGCCTCCGGCTCCCAGTACCCGAGGGCCTGGAGCCACGAGCTCACGTCCTCCAGCGGCGAGCCCATCCGCGCGCGCGCCCAGTCGAGCAGCACCGGCTCCACGACGCCGTCGCGCCGGCGGACCATGACGTTGCCCGGGTGCACGTCCCCGTGGATCACCGCGCGGCCGAGCGGCTGGAACGCGAGGAGCTGGCGGCGCATCGCTGGCAGCGCCGAGACGACCCGCCGCAGGGCGGGCAGCGCCCGGGCGAGCGCCGGGACCTCGCCGCGGGGCAGGCGCTCGGCCAGCGAGAGCGTGTCCCGCGCCATGGCCAGGTTCTCGGCCTCGTAGTCCCAGGCCGGCAGCGCGGCGCCCTGCGGCGTCTCCTCGTGGAGGCGCGCCAGCCGCTCGAGCACCCGGGCCGTGTGCCCGCTGTCGGCCCAGGGCCAGGCGTGCGCCGGCTCGATCCGCTCGAGGTAGAGCAGCCAGCGCCCGCGCCCGAGCCGCTCCGCGCCGAGCAGCTCGGGCGAGAAGCGCCGGCCGACGGACCTCGAGAGACGCCGGTAGACGGCCGCCTCGCGCGCGGCCGTGCCGTGCACGAGCTTGGCCACGAGCGTGACGCGGCGAGCCCCCGCGGCGCCGCGCAGCCGCGCGGTGACGAGCGCGACCTCCGAGCAGAGCCCGCCGGGGAGCGGGCGTATCTCGATGGCCGAGTCGCAGACGGCGTCGCCGTGGCGGGCGACCAGAAAGGCCGTCACCGCGGCGCGATCCAGGGCATCTCGCGTCATCCGTCGCCTCCCGGCCCCACGATGCGCCGAGGCCAGCTCACGATCCACCCTGCGCCTCGAGTCCGATCCATGCGCCCGACCGCGCCGGAGCGGCGGCGCCCGACCGGCGCGCCCGTTCGCGCTGGATCCGGTTGCCTGAACGAGTATTCTCCCGTGCGGGTGTCGCGGCGGCGGAGCGCCGCGACAGGTCTTCATGGGACGGTCGGGCCGCCTTCCCCCCTCGCGCGACGTCGCTCGCGCCTCGGTGGTCCATTGCGTCGATCCCCGTCTCAGGAGCTTGCCCCCGGAACCTGGGCCCCCGCGCGCCGCATCGCCGAGCGCGTCCTCGGCCCGATCGAGCGCTTCTTGCACGTCGAGGCCGCCAGCGGGGTCGTCCTGCTCGTCGCGTCCGCCGTCGCCCTCGCGTGGGCGAACTCTCCGTGGGGCGACGCCTACGAGCACCTCTGGCACGTCCCGATCACGCTCGGCGTGGGCTCGCTGGCGTTCACGCAGCCCCTCCACTTCTGGATCAACGAAGGGCTGATGACGATCTTCTTCTTCGTCGCCGGCCTGGAGATCCGGCGGGAGATCCACGAGGGGGAGCTCTCGGATCTCAAGCGCGCGGCGCTGCCGATCGCCGCCGCGGTGGGCGGCATGATCGCGCCCGCGCTCCTCTACCTGTCGCTCAACGCCTCGCCGGCCTCGCGGCACGGCTGGGGCGTCCCCATGGCGACCGACATCGCGTTCGCGGTGGGCGTCCTGGCGTTGCTCGGCAAGCGCGTGCCCCCTGCCCTGCGCGTGCTGCTGCTCGCGCTCGCCATCATCGACGACATCGGCGCCATCATCGTCATCGCGCTGTTCTACTCGTCGGGCGTCGTGTGGAGCGGCCTGCTCGTCGCGGCCGGCGGGGCGCTCGCGGTGGGGGTGCTCCAGCGCTTCGGCGTCCGCTCGCCCGCCGCCTACGTGGCCCCAGGCGCCGTCGTCTGGTGGGGCATGCTCCGCGCCGGCGTCCACCCCACGATCGCCGGCGTCGCCATCGGGCTCCTGACGCCGGTGCGCTCGTGGTTCGGCAGCCAAGGGTTCGTCGCCGCGGCGCGCGACGCGGTGGACAGGGTCGCCGCGCTCACCGAGCGCGACGGCCACCGCGCGGACGAGCTGCTCAAGCCCCTCGGGCGGATCCGGCAGGCCCAGCGCGAGGCCCTGCCGCCCGTGGTCCGGCTCCAGGCGGCGCTCCACCCGTGGGTCGCGTACGGCATCATGCCGCTGTTCGCGTTCGCCAACGCCGGCGTCCGCATCGATGCTTCCTCGCTGGGCCACGCGGCCTCGGGGACGATCCTGCTCGGGGTCACGCTCGGCCTGGTCGCCGGCAAGCCGCTCGGCGTCTTCCTCGCGAGCTTCGCGATGGTCCGGCTCGGCGTCTGCGCCCTGCCGCGCGGCGTCGGCTGGCGCGGGATCGCGGTCGTGGGCTGCGTCGCGGGCATCGGCTTCACGATGGCGATCTTCATCGCGGGCCTCGCGTTCGGCGACGCCGCGATGCTGGCCGCGGCGAAGCTGGGCGTCCTGCTCGCCTCGGCCGTGGCGGCCGTGGTGGGGCTCCTCGTCGGCAGGCTCGCGCTGTCCGGGGCCCCGGCGCCCGGCGCGGCGCTGACGCTCGCGGAGGCCGAAGGGTCGACGGAGCAGTAGCCATCGCAAAGGCATGAATCGGACGTGGAACGCGCGTGGAACGCGCGCGGAACTCGGCGCGGGTCAGGCGTGGATCTCGGCGTCGAGCCCCGCGTGGCCAGCGTGGCCAGCGTGGCCAGCGTGGCCAGCGTGGATCGAGCGCAGCAGGCGCCGCACCGCGCCCGGGTCGGGCAGCCGGTAAGCGGCGCGGCTGCTCTCGTTGCCGACGTGGATGGTGCACGCGGACGGCGGCAGCGCCGCGAAGATGTCTTCGTCCGTGCGGTCGTCGCCGATCGCGATCACCGCCGCCCTCGCCGGGACCTCGTCGAGGATGAGCGGCACCACCCTGCCCTTGTGGACGCCGCGCGGCCGGACCTCGACCACCTTCGCGCCGGCGAGGAGCTCCAGGGTATCCATGGGGAGGCGCTCCTCGAGGCACGCGCGCAGCTCGCGCACGTGCTGGCTCGCCAGCTCGGGCTCGGCCGTGCGGTAGTGCCACGCCAGGGTCACCGTCTTCTCCTCGATGAAGCTGCCCGGGGTGCGCCGGGTGACGCCCTCGAGGATCGCCCGCGCCTCGCCCTTCCAGGCGGCGGCGTCCGGCTCGAGCGCGACCCAGTCGTCGCTCGCCTCGAGACGCGACCAGAAGCCGTGCTCGGCGTGGAGGTGGAGCGGCAGCGCGCCGAGCCATCGCTCGATGTCGGCGCGGCGGCGGCCGCTCACGATGTGCACGCGGTCGCGCTCGGACAGCGCCCTGAGCAGCGCGAGCAGCTCCTCGTCCGGCGCGGCGAGGTCGGGCACCGGCGCGAACGGGACCAGCGTGCCGTCGTAGTCGAGGATCCACACGCGCTGCGGCGCGAGGCGCACGCGCTCGACGACGCCCTCGGGCATCCCTCGGCGCGACGGCGCCGCGGCCCCCTCGGGCTCCGGCGCCGCGGCGCGGTCGAGCTCGTCGAGGAACGCCTGCGCCCAGGCGTGGACGTCGTGCGTGGCCACGCGGCCGCGCAGCGCCGCCATCCGGCGCTGCTGCTCGGCGGGCGGCATGGCGATCGCCTGCTTCACGGCGGCGGCGACCGAGCCGATGTCGTACGGGTTGACGGAGACCGCCTCCGCGAGCTCGGAGGACGCGCCCGCGAACTCGCTCAGGATCAGGGCGCCGTCGTCGTCGACCCGCGCGGCGACGTACTCCTTCGCGACGAGGTTCATGCCGTCGCGCAGCGGGGTCACGAGCATCACGTCGGCGGCGAGGTAGAGGGCGACCACCTGCTCGAGCGGCAGCGAGCGGTGCATGTAGTGGATCGGCGTCGCGTACGTCGTTCCGTACTGCCCGTTGATGCGGCCGACCATCTCGTGCACGACCCGCCGGAAGTCGGCGTACGCGCCGGCCATCTCGCGCGTGGGCACGGCCAGCTGGAGGAAGCGGACCTGATCGCGCAGCTCCGGCTCGCGCTCGAGGAACCGCTGGATCGCGAGCAGCCGGCGCGGGATCCCCTTCGTGTAGTCGAGCCGGTCGATCCCGAGCACGATCTTGCGGCCGCGCGCCTCGGCGCGGATGCGCGCCGCCTCCTCCCGCACGCCGGGGTGGCCCGCGAGCCGCTCGATCTCGGCGGCGTCGATGCTGATGGGGTGGACCCCCAGCGCGACCCTGCGCCCGTCGTGCTCGAGCTCCGCCTCGCCCGGCTCGACGCCGAGCACGTGCGCCGCCGACGCCGCGAAGTTCCTGCGGTAGGCCGCCGTGTGGAAGCCGATCAGGTCCGCGCCGAGCAGGCCCCGGACGATCTGCTCCCGCCACGGGAGGATGCGGAAGACCTCGGCGGAGGGAAACGGGACGTGGAGGAAGAAGCCGATCCGGGCCCCGGGGAGGCGCCGCCGGAGGAGCGCCGGGAGGAGCAGGAGCTGGTAGTCGTGCACCCAGATCGCGTCGCCCGGCGTGTACTGCGCGACGACGATGTCGGCGAAGCGCTCGTTGACGCGCTGGTAGGCCTCCCAGTCGAGCTCCGCGTCGAGGTTCACCTTGTCGAGCAGGTAGTGGAGCAGGGGCCAGAGGACGCCGTTCGAGAAGCCGTCGTAGAAGCGGTGCTGCTCCGCGGCGCCGAGGTGCACGGGCACGGCGCGCATCCCGGCGAGCGCCACGTCGGCGTCCCTCCGCTGCTCCGGGGAGAGGCTCGTGACGCTGCCCGGCCACCCTATCCAGACCGCGCAGCGCCGCTCGTGGGGGCCGCGCATGGCGGCGGCGAGGCCGCCCGAGGAGCGCGTGAGGCAGAGCGCGCCGCGGTCGACGCGCACGCTGATCGGGAGACGGTTGGAGACGATGAGCAGTCGGGCCATGGAACTCCCCTCCTTGGCGGCGACGAGGCGCCGCTCCCCGGGCGCGAGGCGCGGCACCTCCCTCATCCGCCGGGCGCGAGGCGCGCCGGCGCAGGGACGAGCCGCGCGCCGCGAGGCGCGGTGCCGCGAGCCGTCGGAAATGAACAGGGCGCGACGCCCACCGCGGGATCGCCGCGGGCGAGCGGCCGAACGAATCCTTTGAACTCAAAACATGTCGCGCGGCGTCGCGCAAGCTGATCCGGCACGCCGGGGGCGTCGCGCGTCGATCGATCCCGGTTCAGGCCGAGTACCCCGCTGAAATATTTTGATCTCAAACGATGAGCAAACTAGAAATCCTGGGATGAGCCTGTCCTTCTCCGGACCGAAGGGGTGGATCGAGCAGCGCTGGATCGTGTATGCGCTCATGCGCGACAGCATCCAGCACCACCTCGAGGACGGGCGGCCGAGCGCGGAGTTTGCGGCGATCCACGGCGCCGCCGCGGCGCTCGGCGGGCAGCGCGTGATGCTCCCTGCGCGAAAGCTCCACGACGAGCTCAGGCGCGCGCGCGCCGAGCTCGCGGGCCGACCGATCGACGCCCTGGCGATCAGCGGCCGGACCCGCGCGGTCCTCAGCCTGCGCTGGCCGCCGCCGGAGGGGCTCGAGACGATGCTCGTCACGGACTGGGGGGACTCGGTGCCGCTGCTCGGCGCGCCGCGCGGCGACAGCCTCGACGACGTCTTCGGCCACCTGCTCGATGGCCTCTTGCGCATCACGGAGGGGGCATCCGAGTCGGATCACGTCGAGATCATGGACCTGTAAGCGCGGGCTCACCGGATCCGGAGGTCGATCGTCATGTCCTTTCCGCGCCGCTGGACGGCGATCGCGAGGTTGTCCGCGGAGCGCAGGCGGGCATACGCCTGGAGCGCGCTCTGCGGATCCGTCAGATCGAAGCCGTTGATGGACCGGATCGTGTCGCCCTTGCGCAGGCCGACCGCGCTCAGCAGCGAGTTGGCGGCGACGCGCGCGACGCGGACGCCGATCACCCGCTCCCCCTCGCGGACCGGGACGATCCGCGTAGAGCGCATGAGCTCGCCCTGCTTCTCCAGGACCAGATCGATCGCCGTCCGGTCGACGATGAACTCGGTATCGCTCACCTTCCGGATCTTCGACGCGATCTCCGGCGGGAGCGCGCCGGGCTTCCGCGGTCCCGGCGCCGGCGCCGGGCGGGGCGCTGGCGGAGCCGGCGCGCGCCGGTTGTCGCCGATACGGACCTGACAGCGCGCCCCCGGCTCGGTGAGCCACACGCGATCCCAGCCGATCGCGAGGACGGAGCGGCCCTCGACCGCATCTCCGGCCCGGCGGAGCAGCGGCGCCCCGCGCCCGACCGCGATCGTGGCGAAGGACCAGGAGCGATCCTCCGAAGCCGCGATGAGCAGGACGCGCGCGTCCTCGCAGATCGGATCCAGCAGCGGATCTCCGTCGGTTACGTCGTCCTCGGCCTCTTCCGTTTCCAGGGGCTTCGGCGTGAGGGGCCCTGTCCTCGAGTCGAACGGGTTCCGCGCCAGGATCGCCTCCGCGCTGGTCAGGTGATCGCTGGCAGCGAGGACGGGCGGCGGCGGCGGCGGCGGCGCCGACCAGGCGCTCGGCAGCCCGGAGAGCCACGCTTCCTCGACGAGGTACGAGATCCCGGACGCCTGCGAGTACGCAGCCGTCATGATCATCCCGCAGAGGAGCGCCGGGAAGGTTCGCTTGATGAGAAGTTCCGAGATCACCACGTCTTCCAGGGCCGATGTCCACACCGGCGCCGTGGAGCGCCCGCGGGCGCCCGTGCAGGTGTTCAATGCGCGCTGCGTCCCTGGCGCGAGCGCAGCCTGTCCGTCGTGGAGCAGCATCCGTGCCGAGGTGGCTCGGGAGTTGCTGCCCGCCGCCGGATGGCGAAACGAGCGACGCCGCGGCGCTCCGTTGTCCGACCGGCGCTGGGGCGATGGCACCTGCGAGGCACGATGAGATGCGACATCGTGTCGCACCTGGGACAACGGATCGCATGAGCGCGCGAAGTCGAGAGGGACGGCGCACCATGGGGCTGACGCTCCGGCTGTGCCTGATGGTCCTCGTACCGATCGTCCTGGCCGTCGCGCTCTACGGCGCGGCGATCCACACGACGCGGCACCAGTTCCTCCGCAGCCAGGCGGCCGCCGAGCTGCGCCACCACGCGAGCCTCGTCGAGGCGGCGATCGGCGGGGCCGTGGAGCGCGGCCAGGTCGAGCTGCTCAAGCGACGCATCGAGCGGCTCGCGCAGGCCGATCGCATCCTCGGGATCGCGGCCTTCGACGCGCGCGGGGGCCCGATCCTCGTGACGGATCCGATCGCCGGCGAGGCGGCGGAGCTCGCGGCGCTCGCGCGGAGGGCGCTCGCGACGGGGGCCGAGATCGAGGAGGAGCGGACGCTCGGCGGGGCGCCGGCGCTCGTGCGCACCGTCACGTTCTCGCAGCGCGGCCTGTCGGTCGTCGCCGTGGTCGTCCGGGATCTCCGCTACCTCGACGCCTTCGCGCGCAGCTCGAACCACGGGCTCGCGCTCGCCGGAGCCGCGCTGCTCGCCGCGGCGGCGCTCAGCACCGCGTTCGCGAGCCGGGCGACGGTGGGGCGGCCGGCCGGCGCGATCGTGGCGGGCGTCGAGCGGGTGGCGCGCGGTGAGCTCGGGACGACGGTGCCCGAGGCGGGCGCCGAGGAGCTCCGGCGGCTCGCGCGGGCGTTCAACGCGATGACGGCCTCCCTGGCCGAGGCGCGCGCCCGCCTGGAGCAGGAGCAGGCCGCCCGTGCCGCCGTCGAGCGCAAGCTGCAGCAGGCGCACGCGCTTTCGGCCGTCGGGCAGGTGGTCGCCTCGATCGGCCACGAGATCGGCTCGCCCCTCAACGTCATCCTGGCGCGCGCGCGCCGCCTCGCCGACCAGCCCGGCTGGCCCGAGGCGGCCCGCGGCGAGCTGGAGACGATCGCGACGCAATCCGAGCGCATTTCCCGCGTGGTGGCGCGGCTGCTCTCCATCGCCCGCCCGCCGAGGAGCCTCGGCCGCGGCAGCGACGTGGCCCAGGTCGCCCGCGAGGTGCTCGCGTTCCTCGGGCCGGAGTGCCGCCAGCGCGGGATCACGACCCGGATCGACCACGACGGGGCGCCGCTCCACGTGGCGCTCGACGCGGATCACCTGTTCCAGGTGCTGTTCAACCTGTGCCTGAACGCCGCGCAGGCGCAGCCCCATGGCGGCGCGATCGCGGTGCGCCTCGCGCGGACCGACGCCCGTAAGGCGTCGATCGAGGTCGAGGATCGCGGCCCGGGCGTCCCGCCCGACGTCGCCGAGCACATCTTCGAGGCGTTCTTCACGTCGCGGGGCGATCGCGGCGGCACCGGGCTCGGCCTGGCGATCGTCGAGGGGATCGTGCGCGAGGCGGGCGGCTCGGTCGAGCTCGTCCGCACGGGACGAGGCGGCGCCTGCTTCCGCGCCACCCTGCCGAGCGGCGCCGCCGCGCCGCTGGGCGCGCGCGCCGTGGAGGCCCGCGCGTGAGCGCGCGCGCCAGGGTGCTCGTCGTCGACGACGAGCTCGAGATGGCGAAGCTCGTGGCCGACATCGCCCGCGACATGGGCCACGAGCCGACGGCGCTGACCGCGCCGCTGCTCGCGCTGCCGCTCCTCGAGGAGCGGGAGTTCGATCTCATCGTGACCGACGTGCGCATGCCCGAGATCGACGGGATCGAGCTCATCGAGCGGATCGCGCGCTTCGACCCGCGGACGGCGATCATCGCCATGACGGCGTTCGGCTCGATCGACACCGCGGTCCGCGCCATGCGCGCCGGCGCGTTCGACTACCTGCCGAAGCCGTTCCAGCCGGCGGACCTGGCGCTCCGGATGGAGCGGGCGCTCGGGCAGCGAGCGATGAGGGTCGAGCTGACCGCGCTGCGCTCGGAGGTGGCGCACCGGTTCTCGATCTCGGGGATGATCGGGCGCAGCCGGGCGATCGAGGAGGTGATCGCGCTCGTGCGGCGCGTGGCGGACAGCCCGGCGACGGTGCTCGTGAGCGGGCCGAGCGGGAGCGGCAAGGAGATCGTGGCGCGCGCGCTCCACGGCGAGAGCCGGCGCCGCGGGCGGAAGTTCGTGGCGGTCAACTGCGCGGCGATCCCGGAGGGGCTCATCGAGGCGGAGCTCTTCGGGGTGCGCAAGGGCGCGTACACGGACGCGCGCAGCGACCGGCCCGGCATGTTCCAGGAGGCCGACGGCGGGACGCTCTTCCTCGACGAGGTGAGCGAGCTCGCGCCGCCGCTCCAGGCGAAGCTCCTGCGCGCGCTCCAGGAGCGCGAGGTCCGGCCGGTCGGATCGGTGACGTCGGAGCCGATCGACGTGCGCGTCGTCGCCGCGACGAACTGCGATCTGCGGGCGGCGGTCGCCGAGCGCGCCTTTCGCGAGGATCTCTTTTACCGGCTCGCGGTGCTCGAGATCGCGATCCCGCCGCTCAAGCACCGTACGGACGACATCCTTCCGCTGGCCGAGCACTTCCTGGCCCGCGCGGCCACGAACGCGGGCAAGCCGATCGCGGGGTTCTCGGGCGCGGCGGTGAAGCGCCTGCTGGCGTACGACTGGCCCGGCAACGTCCGCGAGCTCGAGAACGCGATCGAGCGGGCGGCGGCGCTCTGCGACGGCGGGAGGATCTCCCCGGACGACCTCCCCGAGGGCGTGCGCGCGCGGCGAGGCGCGCCGGACTTCCTGGAGGCCGCGGCGGATCGGCGGATGACGCTCGAGGAGCTGCAGCGCGAGTACGCGCAGATCGTGCTGCGGCGCGCGGGCGGCAAGAAGCAGCGGGCGGCCGCGCTGCTCGGCGTCGACCGGCGGACGCTGCAGCGCTGGTTCGGCGGGGGGAGCGACGGCGAGGAGGGGGCGTGAGGGCCCCGCCGCGCGCGGCCCGCGCCCGCCCGGACGCCCGAGGCTCCCTCGCGGCTCGCTGGCCATCCGTCGCGTGGTCAGACGAGAGCAGGACGCCCGGAGATCACTCCTTGGATAGATAAGCGATCATGAAGCACATCTCCTGATTCGTCCCTTCCCCCCAGGGCACGTCAACTGGCGGGAGGGAGAACTGCCCCTCGCTGTCCACCGTGTTGTCCCATGTGCACTCGGTGACGAAGCGATCGCCCGACCCCCAGCGCATCGGCTCATCGAACATGTAGAGCGCCTGGTGGTGGAACTCGAACTCACCGCGCGCGGCGCACTCGCTCTCTCCGCCGTCGCGCTCGATCCAGGCCCGGTAGGAGCGGCCGAGCACGTGCATGTGCGGCATGACGCCGTACACGAGCAGCGGCGGGCCCTCGTTCGGCGCGGAGCTCCGCTCGGTGTGCGCCTCGGCGCCCGCGGGGATCGTGAAGGGGACCGGGCCGAACACATCCATGTAGACCTCGGCGCGAGGCGCCTCGCGCGAGAGCTCCAGGCGGTAGCCGGACCGATCGCGCGCCTCCGAGTTTCTGCGCCCGAAATAGTGCATCTGCATCACGAGCTGCTGTCCGGGCTCGACGCGGACCCCGGCGCCGTCCGGCAGCCGCGTCACCCCGACGCCGGGCGCCCAGCTGTGGAGCAGCTGCCAGTCGAGCTCGATGACCGGATCGCGGCACGGGAATGCGCGCGTCCCCGGCGCGACGCCGTAACCGATGCCCGCGTCGCCGCCGAGATCCCGGTACACGGCCATGTGGTGCACCACGGCCGGATTGCCGACCTCCGCCTCGAACGCCGTGATCCAGGCCGGCTCGGAGAAGGGGTTGTCGATGATCGTGCAGAAGTACTCGTTGCCGTCGTCGTCGAGGGAGACGTCGTGCTCCTCGGGCATCTCGAGCGTGGCGTCGGGCGATTCGATGCTGTCCGCCCGGCCCCGCGGCGGCGGCGAATCGACCGGATCGCCGAGCGGAGCGCCGTCGCGCGCCCATGCGTCGAAGAGGAGGCGCTCCTCTTGACTGAGGCTCATCCTCTCCGCGCCTTCGTAGCTGCGGCAGCTCGGGTCCAGCACCGGCGGCGGCATGTCCCCCGCGCTCACCCGCAGCGACATGAGCGCTGCCAGCCGCTGCGCCGTCGCCGCGTCCGTCAGCGCCACCCCGCCGACGCCCGCGCCGTCGTGGCAGGAGGCGCACGAGCGCTCCACGAGCGGCTGGATGTCCCGGAACCACGTCACCCCCGGCCCCGGCGACGCGGGCGCCTCCCCGTCGCCCCCACACCCCATCGTCCCCACCGCCCCGAGCACGAACACCACCGCGCTCCGTGCCCTGCGCACAGCTTCGCCCGTCGTCATCCCACGCCTCCTGTGGTCCCGGCCGGCTCAGGCGCCGCATCTCCGCGAGCGCTCCTGTCAATCGACCGTTTCAAACAGTTGTTTAATAGCCAGTCGGCGGTGTGTCAAGGGTCGAGCTCGACGAGGACGACGGCGGTCCTCGAGCGGCGCCGACGTGAGAACGGAGAGGCGCGTGTCGGCGCGCGTGCGGATGCCAGCGCACATCCAGCACGGGGGCCGAGCCGCGTGCGCTCGGCTAGGATCGCCCGCATGCGCAACCCCCGCCTTCTTCTGCCGCTGGCGACGGCCCTGGTCCTGGGATCCTTGCAAGGTGCCGGCTGCTCCGGCGAGTCGCCCCCTGGCGCGGGCGCGACCGCTGGCGGGTCGCCCGGCCCCGAGGGGTCGCGCTGCGAGCCGTCGGGCGGCGGGCCCCACTGGCTCCTCGAGGGCGAGACCGTGACGTTCCCCGTGACGTGCGCGACCGGCCTCGCGCTCCCCGACGGCGCGTTCGAGGTCGGCTCGCTCCCCGACGGCGCCGCCTACGACCCGGTCGCGCGCGAGGTGACGTTCTCACCCGGGCTCGACCAGGCCGCCGTCTACGAGATCGAGATCCGCGTCGCGCAGACGTCCGAGGTCGGGCGCGTCAAGATCGGCGTCGCCGACGCCTTTGCCGATCCGTCGAACGTGCCTGTCGTCGATCCGGCCCGCTATCCCGAGGAGTACGGCCTGCCGGTGCTCTTCCTCTCGCCGACCCCCGAGGCGAAGGAGTACGCGCCGGCCACGGTCGTCTACCGCGGCCACACGTACACGGCCGAGGCGGAGCTCCGCGGCGAGAGCTCGCTCGGGTATCCGAAGAACAGCTTCACCCTCAAGTTCCCGAAGGAAGACAAGTTCAACGAGCCCGACGAGGCCGGCGGGTTCACCGACCGCCGCAAGGTCGTGCTCGTCAGCACGTTCGACGACAACTCCTATGTTCGGCAGCGCCTTGCGTACGACCTCTGGAACCGCCTCGATCCGGAGCACATCCAGATCAAGACGTACAGCGCCGTGGTGTACCTCGACGGGCAGTACACGGGGCTCTACACCGTGGCCGATCACGTCGACGGCTACCTGATGGAGGACCACGGGTACTCGCAGGACGGCAACCTCTACAAGGCGGTCAGCCACGCCGCGAACTTCGCGCTGACCACGCGCAACGGCGAGCCGAAGGAGACGCTGCACGACGGCTTCGAGAAGAAAGAGGGGACGCCGCCGGAGGGCGAGCCGGAGGCGTTCGCGGACCTGGAGGACCTCGTGAGCTTCGTCGCCACGTCCGAAGAGGCCGCGTTCGCCGCCGAGATCGGGTCACGGATCGATCTGCGCGATTACGAGGACTGGTGGATCTTCGCCACGTTCATCATGGCCGACGACTCGGCCGGAAAGAACAGCTACCACTACCGCGATCCGGTCGCAGGCGGCGTGTTCCGCTACGCGCCGTGGGACTTCAACGCGAGCTTCGGCCAGACGTGGGAGACGGAGCGCGAGCCGGCCTCCGATCGCGTCGAGTACCTCCAGGTGAACCTCCTCTTCCAGCGCCTCCTGGAGGCGCCCTCGATCGGCGATCCGCTGCGCGCCCGCTACGGAGAGGTCCTGCGCGGCGCGCTCGCCGACGCCGAGATCCAGGCGATCGTGGACGGCTACGTGGCGCGCATCGACGCGAGCGCGCGCCGGGACGAGGCGAGGTGGGGCGAGGCGTACCGGAGCTACGAGGGCTGGAGCTGGCGCGACGACTTCACGACGTACGAGGAGGAGATCGCGTACCTGAAGGCGTGGATCTCGGAGCGGTGGCAGCACCAGGACGCGCTCTACTGAGCGGCTGCCCGGGTTGGAGCGCCTGACGAGGCCAGGCCGCGGCCTGATCGGCGCGCCCGCCCGGCGCGGGGCCGCTGGCCGCTCGTCGCGCGGCCGGAGCGGACGTTGACACCGACCGACATGGCGGCGTGAATGCTGCGCGTGGATCCCTCGCCTCCCCCCTCATCCTGGTCGGGAGCGCCGCGCTCGGCCCAGCCCGGCGGTCGCGGCAATCGCGCGGAGCCCGCGCTGACGGTCGCCTCGCCGGGCGCGCCGTCCGTGCCGCCGCCCTCCGCGGCCGCCGGCGCGGCCGCCGCCGCGGCCGCCGTCGCGCCCCGGCCGCGCGCCGTGTGGATGCGACCGGCCTCCCTCCTGGCCGGCAGCGCCGTCCTCCTGGGGCTCGACCTCGCGTTCGCGATCAGCCCGCGCGTCTCGATGGCGCTGACCGCGCTGGAGACGCTGCTCGTGCCCGCCTGGGTCGTGGCGGTCGTCTCGCTGGAGCGCGCGCACCGGACGCTCACCGGCGCGCAGGCCGAGGCCAGCCGGCCTCGGCTCGCGCTGTTCCTGCTGGCGCTCGGCCTGCTGCTCGCGTGCATCGGCGAGAAGTGGCACCTCGTCTGGCAGCCGACCGGCGACACGGGGCATCGCGGCGTCGTGCTCTACCGCTCGTACACCGTGCTCGCGTTCTTCCTGGCCCTCGGCGGCCTGCTCGGGCGCCGGCCGCTCGAGCGGCTCATGGCCACCGCCGCGGAGCACCCGGCGCGGCTCATGGCCGTGTCGTTCGGGGTCGCCACGCTGATCGGGAGCTTCCTGCTCACGCTGCCGCAGTCGCTCCGGAACATCGAGGACGCCTCGTTCGTCGACGGCCTGTTCATGTCGGCGAGCGCGGTGTGCGTGACCGGGCTCGCCGTCCACGGCATCGCCGAGACGTACACGCCGTTCGGCCAGGCGGTCCTGATCCTGCTGGTCCAGATCGGCGGGCTCGGGATCATGGTGCTGTCGACGTTCTTCGCCATCCTCGCCGGCAGGCGGCTCAGGCTGCGCGACGCCGCCGTGATGGCCGAGCTCATCGACGCCGAGTCGTTCGCCCGCCTCCGCCGCAACGTGGCCGCGATCGTCCTGTTCACGCTCGGCGTCGAGCTCGTGGGGGCGATCGCGCTCCTGTTCAGCTTCCTGCCGTACCACGCGATCGCCTCCGGGCCCGTGCCCGGCGAGCCCCTGTCCGGCGCCGGCGACCACCTCTGGGCGGCCGTCTTCCACGCGGTCAGCGCGTACTGCAACGCGGGCTTCTCGCTGTTCGGCGGCGGGCTGGTCCCGCTGGTCGGCTCGCCCGCGGTCTCCGCCGTGCTGGGGGGGCTCGTGATCTTCGGCAGCCTGGGCTTCCCGGTCCACGACGAGCTCGTGCGCCGGCTCCGGCTGCGGCTCCGCGGCGAGCGGCCGCCGCGGCTGTCGCTGCACAGCCGGGTCGTGCTGCTCACGACCGCGGTGCTGCTCGTGGTCGGCGCGGCGGGCTTCCTGCTGCTCGAGTGGCGCCGGTCGATGGCCGGCCTGTCGTGGCCCGTCAAGGTGATGGCGAGCTTCTTCCAGTCGGCGATGACGCGCTCGGCAGGCCTGACCACGGTCGACTTCGGCCTCATGGGCCCGGCGGCGCTGATGCTCACCTCCATGATGATGTTCATCGGCGGCGCGCCGGGCTCGACCTCGGGCGGGGTCAAGGTCACGACCGTCGCGGCGCTGTTCGCGGCGCTGCGCGCCGAGCTGCGCGGCGACGAGGCGCCGCACCTGCTCGGGCGGACGCTCCCCGCGGCCACCGTGCGCCGCGCCCTCGGGGTCGCGTTCCTCAGCATGGTGCTCGTCTCGGTGTTCGTGCTGATCCTGCTCGCCCTGGAGCCGCACGACCCGATGGGCCTCGCGATGGAGGCGGTCAGCGCGTTCGCCACGGCCGGGCTGTCGGCGAACGTCACGCCGTCGCTGAGCGCGCCGGGCAAGGTGGTCGTCACGCTCGCGATGTTCATCGGCCGCATCGGGCCGCTGACCATGGCCCTGGCGCTCGCCAACCAGGCGAGGGCGCGGAGCTACCGGCTGCCCGAGGAGCGCGTCGGCATCGGCTGAGCGCGCGTCCGGGCGGCGGCGCCGGGGCCGGGCCGCCGCCCGGCCCGCGGATCAGTGGCGCTTGCCGCGGATCCGTGAGACGTTCGCGGCGCTGCGCCGCCGGGCGGCGGCGCGCGCCGCGGGACCATGAGATCGAAGAGCGTCCTTGTCATCGGGCTCGGCAGGTTCGGCACGTCGATCGTCGAGACCCTCTGGAAGAACGGCGCGGAGGTGATCGCGATCGACAACAACCCCGAGGCGGTCGACGCGGTGAAGGACAAGACCTCGGCCGCCTTCGTCGGCGACGCGACGGTGCACAAGGTGCTCGAGGGGATCGGCGCGCAGTACGCGGACACCGCGATCGTGACGTTCGGCGAGCACTTCGAGCCGTCGGTGCTCTGCGTGGCCTCCCTGGTCCGGATGCGGGTGCGCGAGGTGATCGCCCGCGCCGCCACCGATCGCCAGGCCGACATCCTGCGCGCCGTGGGCGCGGCCCGGGTGATCCAGCTCGAGACGGAGATGGGCCGCCGCATCGGCGCCGACATCACGATGCCGCTCGCCCAGGATCTGCTCGATCTGGCCAGCCACTACCGCGTGGTCCCCTGGAACGCGCACGGGCCGCTCGTCGGGCAGACGCTCGCCGGCTCGAAGATCCGCCAGCGGTACCGGATCAACGTGCTCGGCGTGCGGCCGCACACGAGCAAGCTGCCCGGCGACAAGCCGCGCCTCGAGGCGCCCACGCCGGACTACGTGATCCGGGATGGAGACACGCTGCTGCTCGTGGGCGACGCCGACGACGTGAGCCGGTTCGTGGCCGAAGTCGGGGGCTGATCGGCCTCCGCGCCCCGCGTCGAGGCGCCCCGAACAGGCCACCCGAGCACATCCCGGCCGCGCGTTCCCGCTTCTCCCCTCGTCCTCGATGTGCGAGAGCGCCAGGCACATGCGTCCTTTCAAAGCGCCCTCTGCGATGCGCCTCGCTGTCTCGGAAGCGCTGCTGCTCGCGGTCGCGATGACCGCCAGCGCAGCGCGCGCGCAGCCCGCCGACGATCCTCCGCCCGAGGGAGACGTGGGCGGGGCCTCCGTTCCTCGCGGCGGAGCCGGCGCGGTCGTCGTCCCCCAGCCGGGCACGGCCCAGCCGGCGCAGCCCGCCGCCGTCAGCCCGCCGAAGCTGATCACGTACGCCCCGCCCGTGTATCCGGAAGAGGCCCAGCGCGCCGGCGTCGAAGGGAGCGTCATCCTCAAGCTCGACATCGACAAGACCGGGCGCGTCACCAAGGCCGAGGTCCAGACGCCGGGCGGGCACGGCTTCGACGAGGCCGCGCTCGCGGCCGCGCCCGGCCTCGTGTTCGAGCCGGCGCGGCGCCCGGACGGCACGCCGGCGCCGGCGCGCATCCTCTACCGGTACGCGTTCACGCTCACCCCCAAGCCCGCTGACGCGGCGGCGCCGGCCCCGCCCGCCGACGTCGAGACGGTCGTCGGGACCGTCCTGTCCGCGAGCACCGGCGAGGGGCTCCCGGACATCTCGGTCAGCCTCCTCCGGCCCGACGGCGGCCGCGAGGACGTGAAGACCGACCAGCGCGGCAAGTTCCGCTTCAAGAACCTCCCGCCCGGCAAGTACCGCGTCGAGGTCGCCGCCGCGGGGTTCGAGCCGTTCACGGCCGAGGAGGACATCGCGGAGGGCGAGGCGATCGAGGTGCGCTACCGCATCTCGCTCGCGAAGCCCAAGGACGGCGCGGCGCCGGGCATCGAGGTGACCGTGCAGGGCGAGCGCCCGCCGCGCGAGGTGACCCGGAGGACGCTCGAGCGCCGCGAGATCGACCGCATCCCGGGGACGGGCGGCGACGCGCTGCGCTCGCTGCAGAGCCTGCCCGGCGTCGCGCGCAGCGGGTTCGGGCTGCTCATCGTGCGCGGGTCCGCGCCGCAGGACACGCTCACGTTCATCGATCGCACCCCGGTGCCGATCATCTACCACTTCGGCGGCCTCTCCTCGGTCGTGCCCACCGAGATGCTCGAGAAGATCGACTTCTACCCGGGCAATTTCAGCGCCGTGTACGGCCGCGCCATGGGCGGCATCGTCGACGTCGGGCTCCGCTCGCCGAAGCAGGACGGCAAGTACCACGGCGTCGTCCAGCTCGATCTCATCGACGGGCGCGTGCTCCTCGAGGGGCCCGTCCCGTACCTCAAGGACTGGAAGTTCATCGCGGCGGGCCGGCGGAGCTGGGTCGACGCGTGGCTCGGGCCCGTGCTCAAGGAGGCGGGCTCCAGCGTGACGCAGGCGCCCGTCTACTACGACTACCAGTTCGTCCTCGAGGGCCGCCCCTCCGCCAGCGAGCGCGTGCGCGCGAGCTTCTACGGATCGGACGACGCCTTCAAGATCACCCTGGACAAGCCGCCGGAGGACGAGCCGGCGCTGACGGGCGACTTCGGGCTACACACCGCCTTCCAGCGCTTCCAGGTCAGCTACGAGAACCGCCTGGGGAACCGGGACAGGATCCTCTGGTCGCTGGCGCTCGGCAGGGACGTCTTCGACTTCGGGATCGCGCCCTTCGCCTTCAACATCACCACGGCCTCGCTCGACCTGCGGCTGGAGTACTCGCACCGGTTCGCCAGGTTCCTCACGATGAACGTCGGCACCGACCTGACGAGCGGCATCGCGACGGTCAAGCTCCACGCGCCGACGAGGCAGCCCGCGGGCCACCCGTCGAACCAGCCGTTCTCGACGCTCCCCGCGCAGGACCAGTCGTTCGACGGCCCGTACTCCCGGCCCGCCGCCTACGCCGAGTTCGAGGTGGTCCCCTCGCCGCGCGCGCGGATCGTCCCCGGGGTGCGCGTCGACTACGCGCTCGACACGCGCACGCTCGACGTGAGCCCGAGGATCAACGCGCGCTACGACATCCGGAGCGGCTTCCCGCGGACGACGGCCAAGGGCGGCGTGGGCCTCTACTACCAGGCGCCCCAGTTCCAGGAGAGCGTCGAGCCGTTCGGAAACCCGGACATCAAGTCGAACCGATCCATCCACTACGGCCTCGGGGTGGAGCAGGAGATCACGCCGCAGATCGACGTGACGGTGGACGGGTTCTACAAGCAGCTCGACAGGCAGGTCGTCTTCTCGGCCGAGAAGGACGGATATGCCAACGACGGCACCGGGTACGCGGTGGGCGGCGAGGTGCTCCTGAAGTACAAGCCGGACGAGCGCTTCTTCGGCTGGGCGGCCTACACCCTCTCGCGCTCGGTGCGCACGGACGGCCCCGGCGAGGAGGAGCACCCCACGCCATGGGACCAGACGCACGTGCTGACCGTGCTCGGGAACCTGCAGCTCGGCCGGGGCTGGGAGGTCGGCGCGCGCTTCCGCCTCGTGTCGGGCAACCTGGAGACACCCTATGTCTGCGATCCGGAGCAGAAGGGGTGTGATCCGAACCGGGTGAACGCGATCTACCATGCTTCCTCGGGCAAGTACTCGCCCTTCCCGCTCGGGGGCGACTACAGCGAGCGGATGCCGCTGTTCCATCAGCTCGATGTCCGCGTCGACAAGACGTGGCGATTCAAGAGGTGGCAGCTCGGGCTCTACCTGGATGTGCAGAACGTCTACAATCACCAGGCCGCGGAGGGCATCAGCTACAACTTCAACTTCACGAAGCGGGAGTACGTGACGGGGCTCCCCTTCCTGCCCACGCTCGGGCTGCGAGGAGACTTCTGATGAAACGGACCCGACTGCCCTCTCGCCGCGCGCTGCTCGCCGCGCTCTCGACCCTGGCCCTCGGCATTCCCTGCTGCTCGGGGAGCGACCTGGCTCCGTCGTCCGAGGTCGAGGGGCTCCGCGTCCTCGCCGTGACGGCGGACAAGCCATACCCGTTGCGGGGCACGCCCGTGACGTTCCAGATGACGTACGCCGACGCGCTGGGCGACGCCGACGGCAACCCGCGGAACGTCGAGGTCATGTGGATCGGGGGCTGCGTGAACCCGCCTGTCGGCGTGGACGCGCAGATCGGGTGCCTCGGGCAGTGGATAGGCACCTACATAGCGGCAAAGATCCCGCCGCAGGGAGGCGGAGGTGGCGGCGGCAACGGCGGCGGCGGCAACGGCGGCAGTGGCAACGCCAACGGCGACGGTGGCAACGGCGGCAGCGCCAACGGCGGCGGCGACGGTGGCAACGGCGGCAGCGCCAACGGCGGCGGTGCCAACGATGGCGACGGAGGCAGCGCCAACGGCGGCGGTGCCAACGATGGCGACGGAGGCAACGGCGACGGCAATGGCGGCCAGGAGGAGCAGACCGCTCTCTTCAAGCGCCAGGAGCTCGAATCGGAGCTGAGCGGCAAGCCCAACGCAGCGTCGTTTACGTGGACGCTGTCCGGCGACATCCTCAGGCGGGAGGACGCAGGAACCACGGCGGCCGGAACGAAGTACTCGTCGGCCTACGTGTTGTTCGCCGTGTGCGCCGGCAAGATGCGGCCGACTCCGGCGCTGTCCGCAGCGCTGGAGGCGATGCTGGCAGGCGATGACCCGCTCGCGGCGATGTCCGCGGCGATATCCGCGGCGCTGGCCGGCGGCATCGAGATTCCACTGGAGTGCGTCGACGAGGACGGGAAGGTGCTCGGTCCGGACAGCTTCGTCGTGGGCTACACGCAGGTGTTTGTCTTCCAGGATTCGGATCAGCGAGCCAACACGAACCCGCCCATCGACGCCTTCACGCTGAAGCTGGACGACAAGGAGGTCGCGCTCGGCGAGAGCGGCCTGCCCGTCGTGGAGCCGTGCATCCGGCCGGAAACGAAGGCCCAGGGATGCGGCCAGGCAGAGCCGGACGCCGACGAGTGCACGACCTACGACATCGACGTGATCGTGCCGCCGGGCGCCGCCGACGTGGACGTGGAGGCCACGGGGCTCGGGGGGCCGCCCGCGCGCGAGGCGATCTGGGTCGACTACTACACGGACGGGGGCGGATTCGACGGGGCGAGGCGCCTCGTGAGCGACGCGGTGACGGGCCCCGGCGAGCGCCACGGGACCACCTGGACGCCGCCCTCGAAGCCGGGGCGCGTGTCGCTGTGGGCGGTCGTCCACGACACGCGGGGCGGATCGAGCGTCAGGCAGATGGAGGTCGAGGTGCGGGAGAAGGAGTAGTCATGCCGCCGCTCGATCTGCACGTCGCCCTGTTCGGCGCCTCCGGCGCAGGCAAGACGGTCCTCCTGGCGGCCTTCTACCGGGCGCAGACGCAGCCCTCGTTTCAGATCGAGCACGCGTACAAGATCCAGGCGGTCAACAAGGCGCAGGGCAACCAGCTCCTCGGGCGCTTCTACCGCCTCGAAGAGGGCAGGTTCCCGGACGGCAGCACGCGCTTCGACGCGTACGAGTTCGACTTCTTCCCGAGGGACCTGCCGGAGGCGGCGGTCCGCATCCACTGGTACGACTACCCCGGGCGCTGGTGGGAGGACGAGCCGATCGACGCGGAAGAGCGGGAGGCGATGCGCCAGGGCCTGCTCAAGCTCGGCATGAGCCATGTGGGGATCCTCCTTGCGGACGGCGCGAAGTACCGGAGCGAGGGGACCGGCTACATCCGGTGGCTCTTCGAGCACTTCGCCGACGAGTGCGACCGGCTGCGCCGGACCAGCGCCGCCACCGGCGACGAGGTGAGCTTCCCGCGCGAGTGGATCCTCGCCCTCAGCAAGGCCGACCTGTTCCCGCCGGAGTACAGCGCGAGCGACTTCGAGCGCGAGGTCTGCCGCGACGCCGACGATCAGCTCGCCAAGCTCTGCGCCGTGCTCCGCGCCGAGCGCGCGTTCGGCCACCGGTTCATGCTGCTCTCGTCGGTCGCCGCGCCGGTCGACGCCGGCGCGCAGGTCGACCCGGGCACCTCGCTCGGCGTGCGCACGCTCGCGCCCGCGGTCCTCGTGAGCACCGTCGAGGGCGCGGTCCGCGAGGCGCAGGCCACGCGGAAGGAGAGGTCGGCCGGAGAGACGTTCTTCCAGGGCCTGCGCGATCTGGTCACGTTCGTCGACTCCCTCGACGACTTCCTCCCGAAGCGATACCAGATCGTGAGCAAGATCCTCCGGTTCGTCTCGATCAAGGATTTCGCGACCACGCGGCTCGACAGGCTCCAGAAGACCCGCGAGGGGGCGATCCGGAGGGGCGACGCGTTCACGGCGGTCCTGAGCGCGATGGCCGCGGCCCTGCGCAACGACGAGGGGGCGCGGGCCTACCACCAGAACCAGTAGGACAGCCATGCTCGCGCCCGCGCCAGCGCCCGTCGTCGAGACCTCGCGCCTCCTCTGGAGGACGCGCGGCGAGCACTGGGACTACGAGTTCATCTGCGTGCCCGAGATCCCGGCGCTCCCCGCCTGGCTCACGGCGCTCGAGGCCATGATCGGCGACGCCGACGCGAGCGCCGGAGAGCTCCGTTATGGCCTGCTCGAGATCGACGAGCCCGGGCCGAGAGGCCCTCTCGTGTTTCCCTACGTGGCGACGCGCTTCCTCGATCCGGCGCGGAAGGACTGGACCGGAAGGCAGGTCCAGCACTTCGCCGTGTGGTTCCCGCCGATCCCGGAGGAGGCGATCGAGGCGCTGCCCGGGGCGATCCCCGCCGACTGGCACCTTCGCGTGCTCGAGGGCCTCGCGGGGACGTACGGCTCCGGCGAGGTGTTCGGGCTGCCCGAGGCGGCGATCCGCGCGTCGAGGCGGGGTGCTCCGGAGAGCCGGGCGGCGCGCGCGATGGCGATCGTGAAGCGCACGCCCCCGGTGGCGCTGCTCGAGGGCGAAGCCGCGCCCGCGCGGTGGAAGCGGGTGCCCACCGTAAAAAAAAAGTGCCTGGATCCTCCGGGCGCGGTGAGCCTGCAGGTGGCGGGAGCAGGCGATAACGGCAAGCGCCCGGGACTCGGCTGCTTCGCGGTCAGCCTGCTGGTGATCCTCGCCGTCGGCCGACTGGTGATCGGATGGGCGGCGGGCTGAGGCGGCCTCGCGGCGCGCGCGCCCTGGAGCACGCGCGCGGGACGGCGGTCATTGACCGCCTTGACCATCCATGGCCTGGCGCAGGCTCAGCGGCCGCATGTCGGTCCAGACCTTCTCGATGTGCTGGAGGCACGCCGCGCGCGTCCCCTCGGTGCCCTCGGCACGCCAGCCGAGCGGCAGATCACGGGTCGCCGGCCAGATCGAGTACTGTTCTTCGTGATTGACGACCACCCGGAAGATGGTCTCGCTGTCCTCGGAGTCGCTCATCGTGCACCTGCGCGGCTGTCGGCCAGCGCGCATGGTAGGAGCGGCTGCGGTGGCATGCAAGCCATTCGTGGAGGTGGCCACTTCACGCCGGATGGCCGTGGCCCGACCCGCCGGCGCCCACTATGCTCGCCCCGATCGCCGCGCCAGAGGCGGCGCGCCATCAACACATGACGGAGATCTGCTGTGAATGACCATCCCGCATTGACACCTGGCCGCGCCGCCGTGGTGACCGGCGCCGCCAGCGGCATCGGCCTCGCGGCCGCCGAGCGCTTCGCGCGCATGGGCATGAAGGTCTGTCTCGCCGACCTGGACGGACCGGCGCTGCACGAGGCCGCCGGGCGCGTCGCCGCCGCCGCGCCCGGCGGCCAGGCCGATGTGCGCGCGGTGCCGGCCGACGTCGCCAGGCTCGAGGACGTGCATCGGTTGAAGCAGGCCGCCTACGACGCGTTCGGCGAGGTCGCGGTCCTGATGAACAACGCCGGAGTCGGCGGCGGCGGCAAGCCGTGGAAGGACATCGAGCGCTGGCGGCGGCTCATCGAGGTCAATCTGTGGGGCGTGATCCACGGCGTGCAGGCGTTCACCGAGGCGATGATCGCGCAGGGAACCCCCTGCGCCATCGTCAACACGGGCTCGAAGCAGGGCATCACCACCCCGCCCGGCGACGCTGCCTACAACGTCTCGAAGGCCGGCGTGAAGGTGCTGACAGAGCAGCTCGCCCACGAGCTGCGCAACGTGGCGGGCTGCAAGATCACCGCCCATCTGCTGATCCCGGGCTACACGTTCACCGCGATGACCGCGCGAGGCCCGGAGAAGCCCGCGGAGGCATGGACCGCCGATCAGGTGGTGGATCGGATGATCGGCGGCATGGCCCGCGGCGACTTCTATCTGCTCTGTCCCGACAACGCGGTGACGCGCGAGATGGACGAGCGCCGCGTGCAGTGGGCGGCCGACGACCTGATCCGGAACCGACCTGCGCTGTCGCGCTGGCATCCAGAGTACGCCGACGCGTTCGCCGCGTTCATGGCGGGCGCCGCGAAGCCCTGACGGGGCAGTCTGCCCGGAGCGCGCGCCGCGCGCAGGCGAGGCGGACTCGGCCCCGGGCAGCATAAAGATCCGTCGCTGTGACAGGAGAACTGCACGGGTTGTTTTCAGCCGCCCGAATTGAATGTTTCACTTCGCGTGATGGTCGGGTTTCTCACAACACAACAGTGCAGAGAGGCTGGCCCGTTGCGCTGCTCCTCCTCTGGATGCAGATCTTGCGACGAGGTCCTCGACGAACGGTCGCCCGCGGCCCAGTCTACCCGCCAGCTGTATGGTCCCGCTCCCTGCCCGTCCGCTTCAGACCCACTGGTGCAACGAGGGCACGGTAAAGATCTGGTGTCCCGCGCCGGCGCTGATGGTCACGTGTGTCACCGGAGTGCTGGTGGAGGCGGGCGCCGCGGCGATCGAGGAGGTGTTCTTGCGGCGGGTCGCCGCGGAGGGCCGAGTGCTGGTCTTCAATGACTGGGAGGCGATGACCGATTACGAGCACGTGACGCGCACGCGGCTGACCGCGGCGACGATTTCCGTCCTTCATGCGGTCGAGGGAGGTCACTTCCTGCTCCAATCCAGGGTGGTCATCTTCGGGGTTCAGATCGCGAATACCGCCATCCGGAAGCTGACCGTCCATCCGTCGCGCGCGGTGTTCGAGCGCGCGCTGGAGGACGCGCTCCGCCAGCGCGCGCCGGAGGGCACGGTCTAGTCCCTGGGGCGGCCCGCGCGGCTGGCGGGGAGCTACGATCCGGATTGATCTTTATCTGTCGGCGTCCACGCGCTCCGGCTCGCGCCACCGCGCCGAGCGCTCGCCGCGGGGATCCCCGTTGATTTGGGGCGTATTTTTTGGTAGCCCGACGGATCGGTAGTAGGGTGTCCCGCCATTCACAGCCCACGATAAGATTGTCGGCGTATTGAAATCGCTTTGCGCGGACCATGCTCTCGGGAGACCCACGTGACTACCGACATGACGGGTGGCGTGGTCGACGGCGGCGCCGATGCAGCCCTCGTGGACGTCGGAACGTGAACCCGCGTAGCCGATTCACCGCCGGAGGAGATTGTTCATGATCACTTGGAAGACGCCCAGCGCAGCCCTTGTCGTCTCTCTCGCGCTGGCCGGGGTCGCTGCGCCGGCCACGAGCAATGCGCAGCCGGCGGAGGCGGCTCAGCAGGCTGCGCCGGGCGCGGCCGCGCCGACGCCCGTGGAGGAGCCCCGTCCCGAGCCTCCTCCGCCGCCTGTCGAGCAGAAGAAGGCCGATGACAAGCCTCTCGTGCGTGTCTACGGGATCGTCAAGCCCACGGTCGTCGTGGGGAACGGCCTCGAGTCCTTCGGCAACCCGAACTACACCGCCCCGACGGCCGCGGTGAACCCGCTGTTCCTCGCCGATCCGGACGCCGTGGGCCTCACCTTTCAGGCGCAGCAGACGCGCCTTGGCGTGGCCGTCGGGGAGGGCACGCCGGTGAAGGGGCAGGTCGAGGTCGATTTCATCGATTTCGGCAAGTCCTCTCCGGCCCAGGGGACGAGCCTTCGCGTGCGTCAGGCGTTCCTGGACTGGACTCCCGCCGACGGGCACAAGCTCACGCTCGGCCAGACCTGGGATCTGTTCTCGCCGCTGAACACGCACACGTACAACCTCGTGGGCGGGATGTTTCAGTCCGGAAACTCGGGCTTCGTGCGCCACCAGTTCATCTACCTGGCGAACGTCGGCAGCCTCGAGGTGGGCGCCGCGCTCGGTCTTGTCAGCCAGAACGTCACGGCCATCCTCAACAACGTCGAGTACTCGCGCACGCCGACCGTCGCGCTGCGCGCGAGCTATCGCGCCGAGAAGACAGCATGGGTGGGCGCCTCGGTGATCGGCACGCGGCTCGCCTTCGACGCGAACCTGCCGACCGAAGAGGGTCGGCTGGCGCTCGGCGGCAACCTGTTCGGCGAGATCACGAGCGGTTCGCTGAACGTGCGGGCCGAAGCGTACGGCGGGAAGAACCTCGCCAACCTGGGTCTCCTGACGCTCGGGCAGGGCTATCGCACGGACGACGTCGCCGAGGTAGGCGGCTGGGTGTCGGGGAAGGTCACGTTCGACAAGCACTCTTTGCACCTCGTCGCCGGGACCGCGATGGTGCTCAGCACCGACGAGATGCAGCTCGGCTACACGCCCGGAACACCCGCGGCGGGCGGCACGCCGGCCACGGCTCCCGCGCGCGTGGGCGCCAATGGTCCCGGCATCGAGCGCAACGTGACCCTGCGCGCGGGGTATGCCTTCGCGCCCCTGAAGGGGCTCTCGATCGTGCTCGAGCCCTCCCTGTTGCTCACGCGCCACAAGCTCGATCCGGCGGCCGCAGTGCAGCATGACGCCGACCGCACCGGCTGGGGCGTCGAGGCGGGCGGGCTCTACCAGTTCTGACAGCGCTGACGGCCCCCGGGAGGAGCGCTCAACGTCGCCCGCTCCGCCGGCGCTCTCCCCGGCGCTCGGGCGAGGGTGGCGCGAAGATCTCCGCGAGAAAATCGACGAACACGCGCACCTTCGGCAAGAGGTGCCGGTTCTTCGGGTACAGCGCGTGAATCGGCCAGGTCGTCGTCGGGAATTCGTCGAGCACGGTCACGAGCGTCCCCTCGGCCAGCGCGTCCTTCGCGAGGAAGTCGAACATCGCGATGATCCCGCTCCCGGCGATCGCGAGGTGCCTCAGGACATCCACGTCGTTCGCGTGGAACGGCCCGGAGATGGGCACCTCGAGCACGGCGTCGCCGTCTCCGGTCAGGAAGCGGAACCCCGTGGGCCGCCCGTCGCGCAGGTACCCGACGCAGTCGTGGCCCGCGAGATCGGCCGGCGTCGCGGGCGCGCCGCGCCGCGCGATGTACGACGGCGCCGCGCAGTGGACGAGGCGGCTCGCGCCGAGCCGGCGCGCGACGAGGCTCGAGTCGCCGAGCGGGCCGATGCGCACGAGCAGGTCGAGCCCCTCGGCCACGGGGTCGACGTGCTGATCGCGCAGCGTCAGGTTGATCCGGACGTCGGGGTAGCGCGCCGCGAAGCGCGGCAGGCTCGGCGCGATCACGTCCCGTCCGAGCGCCACCGGCGCGTCGACGCGCAGGAGCCCCACCGGCTTCTTGCTCGCGCGCGCGATCGCCTCGGTCGCCTCCCCGAGCTCCTCGACGATGCGGACGCAGCGCGCGTAGAAGGCCTGCCCGTCGTCGGTCAGGCGGAGCGACCGCGTCGTGCGCGCCAGGAGCGCCACGCCGAGCTCCTGCTCGAGGCGCATCACGCGCCGGCTCACCGCGGACGGCGTGACCCCGAGCCGGCGCGCGGCGCGCGAGAAGCTCCCGGCCTCGACGGTGGCGACGAGCAGCTCGATCGCGGCGAGCGAGACCATGATCTGTGCTGAAATAGCACAGGTGACGTTCCCTCGCGCGGACTACCGCGCCCGGAGGAACGGATCTACGGATGGGGTGTCCAGGGAAGATTGGAGGACACGCCATGAAGACCGTCATCATTCGGAAGAACGCCTCGGAGTCGGACGCATGGACGCTCGCCGAGCGCCCTGCGCCCAAGCCCGGTCCGGGGCAGGTGCTCGTGCGCGTCCGCGCCGCGTCGATCAACTACCGTGACCTCATGGTCGTGCGCGGCCGGTACGGCGGGGAGCGCAAGGACGAGCTTGTCCCGCTGAGCGACGCGGCGGGCGAGGTGGTCGCGATCGGAGCGGGCGTGCGGCGCTGGAAGGAGGGAGATCGCGTGATCTCGACGTTCTTCCCGACGTGGGCCTCGGGGCCGTTCCGCGGGGAGTACCGCACCACGACGCTCGGCGCGGGCGGGAACGACGGGGTGCTCGCGGAGCTGGTGGTGTTCGGGGAGGACGCGATCGTCCGCGCGCCGGCGCACCTCGGGTTCAACGAGGCGGCGACGCTGACGTGCGCCGGGGTGACGGCGTGGACGGCGCTGTTCGAGTCGGGGCCGCGGCCGGCGCCGGGGGAGACGGTGCTTGTCCAGGGGACCGGCGGGGTGTCGCTGTTCGCCGCGCAGCTGGCGCGCGCGGCGGGGCTGCGGGTGCTCGCCACGTCGTCCAGCGCGGCGAAGATCGAGCGGCTGCGCGCGCTCGGCGTGACCGAGGCGATCGACTACCGGAAGCAGCCGGAGTGGCACGAGGAGGTGCTGCGGCTGACGGGGGGCGAAGGGGTGGACCGGGTGATCGAGGTGGGCGGCGCGGGGACGCTGCCGCGATCGATGCAGGCGGTGAAGACGGGGGGCGTGGTGAGCTTGATCGGGCTGCTCAGCGGGGTTGGGAGCCAGATCGATCCGATGCCGATCCTGTTCCGGGCGATCCGCGTCGAGGGGACCGTGGTCGGGTCGCGGCAGGCGACCGTGGAGCTCGGGGCGGCGCTCGAGCTGCACGGGATCCGGCCGGTGGTCGATGAGGTCTTTCCGATCGAGCGGGCGAACGAGGCGCTCGCGAAGCTCGCCGCGGGGAAGCACTTCGGCAAGGTGGTGATCGGGCTCGACTGAGGCGAAGCGGCGGCGGGGCGGTCGTCGCGGGCGAGCGCGACAGGGCGCGGCGTCGCGCGGTGAGCAGGCGCCGGAGACGACGGGCTGACAGCGGCGCGGCCGGAGCTGCGCAGTGGGGCGTGCGCGGCGGCGTTCCCCGCGAGAGCGGTTGTGGCGGCCCGGCCTGCCCCCGCCGCTGGCGCCTACGCTCGGACGGCTTGACCTCCCATAGCGAGAATGAGCCTCGCCAGATCGAGGTCCGGTGGCTCCCCGGGCGTCAGCCGCCAGGCCCCGATGCCGAACCGCTCGCGGAACTCGCCCGCGAACCAAGGCTGACATTCGGGATCGATGGCTGGGACGAGGAGCAGCCCGCCGCTGCATCGACCGCCAAATGTCTCCCACCTCAGCGCGTCACGATAAATGTGGAGCGAGGCGAAGGAATCCGCGAGCGCCTGACGACGTACCCGGTACTTGGCGTCCAGACAAATCCACGAATGCGGCTCATCTGGTGACTCGAACGAGATCACGATGTCGGGTCGACGCTCGCCGGAGATGCTATATCGGTCCGAGGTCCCCCGGGCGAGGTATCCGGGGAACGTCATATTGTACCGGAGTTCGAGCCGCGCCCCGTCGTTCGGACGCCTCGCGGTGAACGCGGCCCCCGTCCCGAAGCCGGCGAGCAGATCGTTCTCCCTCCCCTGCTTCCAGGTCCACGTCCACCCGTCGAGGATCCCGGCGAGCGCCCGCTGGACGGCGAGCAGTGTCCACAGCTCGTAAAGCTCGAAGCTCGGGCGCACCGGGGCTTCACCGCCGGCCAGCGACTCGCGCAGGCGGAATCGCGGCGACAGGAAGGGCCGAGCCAGCGCGTGGGCGCGGGCGTAGACAGGATCGTCCTGCACCGCAAGGAGCGCGGCCTCGGTGACGGGCATGGGCGTCAGCGACCCGAGAAACGTCCGTCGCAGCGTGGTTGACAGCTCGTCCGCCGCGCCTGCGGCCGCGCGAGCTCGTGCACGGCACCATTGCGCGGTGTCCGGCTGCAGGCGTCGTTTGACCGCGGCGTCGCCAAGCACGACGCTGAGGTCGCCGAGCACGCGAGCCACCCGCCCGACGAGCCAGGCAACGTAGCGGTTCACCGAGTGATCGACGGTCTCGTGCGTTATGTCCTGCGGCACGTACGGGTCCTGCTCGCCGGCGTGAGCAGCCAACCAGGGATCCACCGCACGTGCAGCCGCCGGATGCCTCGCCAGCCAGTGGAGCGTCTCCCGATCCGCGCGACGCACGCCTCGCAACGGGACGTCCTCGCGCGTGGATGCCGCGAGCTCCCGCGGCGCCGCGGCGATGGCCTGAACGGCGCGGACGAGCGCCGGCACCAGCGGCAGCAGCGCTGTGGCTAAAACAGTCGCCGTGGTGCCCTCCGACTGGACGGCGCCGACGCCGCCGCCCTCGAGGCCGATAGCCAGGCCTGGCGACCACGCCTCCAGGTCCGCGAGGAGCGCGAGCCATGCCCCGTCGGAGAGCTTCTCATCGCGCGGGGCCACCTGGACGGCGACCTCCGTCTCCTGGGCGTCGTGCGCCACCTTGAGCACCGCCGAGCCGACCCAGTGGCCCACCTCGAGCGTGAACGACCCGCGCTCCTGGCTCCAGGGCAGCTCCAGCGGTCCGAGCCACGCCCGCGGCGCGCCGGCACCAGGAGGCGCGTCGACGTGGTAGGTCCTCGCCTCTTCGAGGTGCAGGACGCCGTCGACGATGTGCTGGTCCAGGCCGTCCGCGTCGCGGACTTGAAGGCTCATGCCCAGAACCGGGTCACGCCCGTGCGCTTGAGCAGCTCCATCATCGTCGCGAGCTTGGCCTCGCACATGGTGAGGCCGCGGCGCTTGCAGATCCCCTGGAGGGTCTCGAGCGCGCCCTTGAACGCCGGCGTGTCCTCGCCGCGCAGGCGCGGCAGCACCTTCGAGAACACGGCCTGGTCGAGGAACGTCTCTTGCGCCGCGCCGCCCAGCTCCGGGACGGCGTGCATGAACGCGAGCACCTCGCCGGCCGTGCGGTAGCCGAAGTGACGACGGACCGTGCGCATGGCACCGTGCAGCTCGAGCAGCACCGCCTCCACGTCCGGGAGCCGCTTGCCCGGGCTCTTGGTCGCGGCGCGCTCGAAGAAGCGCTTGAGATCCACGTCCCAGAACTCGAGCGTGAAGGCCCGGTCCAGCACCTTGTCGCTGAACGGATGGGTCGTCTCGTCCATGTTGACGGTGCCCGCGATGTGGAGATTCGCCGGCCAGGGGACGCGCGGCGGAACGTCGTTGACCTCGGCGCCATTGGCGTGGAGCACGAGCTCCTTGCCCGTCTCCATGGCCGAGAGAAACGGCGCGAAATAGCGCTCGACGCGGGCGAGGTTCATCTCGTCGAGGACGAGGAAATAGGGGCGCCCCGGGTCGGCGGCGGCGCGCAGGACGAGGCGGAGCGCCGGCTCGGCCTGGAAGGTCGGATTGGCGTGCAGTGCGTTGAAGTAGCCGAGCAGCCCCGAGGGATCCCGCCAGTCGGGCGAGACGGGGACGATCTCCCGGTGCTCGGAGACGGAGAGCCCCATCAGCTCGCAGACCGCGCGCGAATAACACAGGGTGACGGCGGTCTTGCCGGTGCCGGAGAGGCCGGAGAGGAGCACGAAGCGCTTGCGTGGATTGCTGCGCCACGCAGCGTGGAGGCTCGCGAGCTGGCGGTCTTCGAAGACGAAGTCGGCGATCTCCGGATCGGACTTGAAGTGCGTGAGGATCGCGTCAAAGGCGGGATACGGGATCTCCTTCGCCACGACGGCAGTCGTGCCCCCGGGGGGGTTGGTATCGATGATCTCCCCGGCCGGAGGCTTCGGGAGCTCCTTCGGAAGCCGGGCGGCCCGGGCAGCGCCGTACTCCGTCAGCTGGAGGCCGCCGTCTTGGTCGCGCTTGAGCAGGCCGAGGTAGAGGCTCCAGTTCCGGAGATCGTTGGGAACCCCCGCGGTGGTCCAGGCGGGATAGATCTTCTGCAGAGCGTCGACAACGGCCGCGTCGGTCGCCCCTCGATGCTCGTCGACGTACCGGAGGAGATGGGCGGCATCGTAACTGAGCACGCAGCTCAGCTCGGCTGGCACGAGCGCGCCGACCAGCCGCTGGAGCTTGGCGTGCGGCCTGGGCTTGACCTCACGCGCCACGGCCATGCCGAGGATGCGCTCGTACTCGCCCTGGATCTCGGCGGCCCGGACCGCGACGTCGGGCGAAAAGGCGCGCCCACGGAGGCCGACGATGGTGTCAACGAACTCGGGATCGGCGAGGAGCGCGTCGATGTTGATGGCGTCGCCGTAGCCGGCAGGGGTGATCGCGCGGGCGTTCCAGAGCTTCCTCTGCGCAGCTTCGGTGCGCAGCTCGGACTCGGGGATGTCGCGCGCCCAGCGCAGGAAGTCGAGGTAGTCTTTCTGCCACTTCGCCCACCCAGCAGGTGGGGTGAAGCCCTTCCATACGGTGGTGAGCTGTTCGTCGGTCAGCATGACGATGCGCTGCGACGGTAGCGGACCGTGGAGAGGTCACGCAAGATCGCGGAGGGCGCAGAGACGCTGGCGCTCGCGGTTGCGCATCCTCGCACATGGGCTCCGCGTGAGCCGCTGGATGCAACCGCCACGACGGGTGGCAGGAACGACGGCGCTGCGGGGCTAGCCGGGTTCGAGCTGATCGCGAAGGCGCTCGGCGTTCCCCATCCTGTGAAGCTCAGGTTGTGATGACGGCGAAGCACGCGCTACGCGTCTTCACGGAGCCTGCCGCGTTGGTCTCGCGGCGCACCAGTCATGAGCGCGTCACGCCCCGGCTGCCGCGATGGATCTGCGCCTTTCAGGCGGTCTCAGCCCGTTCGTCGCGCCGTGCGCTCAGGTCGCCAGCACTTTCCGGATCTGCGCCTCGAACGCCGTCCAGTGGAACCGCACCGACTCGATGAGCTGTGCGCGGTAGGGCTCGAGATCGTTCCAGTACTCCCCTGTCGCGGTCTCGTAGCGGTATGCGGGCCACCAGGGGCTGGAGGTGAGCCTGTGCTCCTTGAGGAGGCCGGCCTCTCCGAAGGCCGCGCGAAGCTTCCGCGACAGCTCCTTGCCGCCGGCGATGTCGATGTCCACCCACACACCTGTGAAGACGCAAGCAGGCGCGGTCGTGAAGTTCAGGCGTCTCGACTTGTTCCATTCCAGGCCGATCCCGACCCTGGGGGCGACCTCGGGCCCGCGGACGAGCTCGCCTTCGCTCGACGGGAACCATCCTGGCAAGACCAGCAGGATCTTCGGCCAGTCCTCGTCATCCTTCAGAAATTTGAAAACTTCGACGTCTGGAGAGAGCTCGGAGGCAAGCTCGGCGATCCCGTCGGCGCACGAGCATAGAAACGCGTGCGTGAGGTCGGCGACGGACGCGCCGATGGCGGCCCACTCCTCGATGAGCGCCTGGTTCCGGAGGTAGAATATGGCACGCGGATCGTCAATGCGGTTCATCGGAACTCCCTCTCCAGGGTGGCGAGATAGTTGGAGGCGGCCTCGCGCCCACGCGCCGTCGCGCCCTTGCCCGGCGCCGAGGCGAGCGCGTCGCGGAGCATCGCCGCGATATCGGCGTAGCTCATCGGCGTGAACGCCTCCCACGCGCCGCCCGTGGCTGTCACGGGCGCTCGTCCGGATGGCGACAGAAAGATGAACAGCGCGCCCGGCGCGTGACAGAAGCTCTCATACAGGCGATCGCATTGCTGGGGCTGTTCACGGGCATCGATCTTGTTCTCGAGCACGAGGCAGAGCCCAGGCCCAGCGACGACGACATCGGCGCGGGCGTTGCCCCGGCTCACCTCGAGCGCGGGCCGGGCGCGGCCCAGCTCGGCCCTCGGCGGATCGGCCGTGCAGCGGCGGAGCAACGCCTCGAGGAAGCCAGCGCCGAAGCCATGTCGCCCCTGGGGATCGAGCAGCCACGCCAGCAGCGCAGAGTGATACCGCTCCTGCCGGCTCTGCCCGAGGATGCTCAGGAGATCATCCGGTCCGCCGACCCAGCGGCCCCCCCTCAGGAGCGCCTCTTGCTCGGCGCGGAGCTCGGCGAGCTTTGCATCCCACGCGGCGACCTGCGCCACGCAATTCTCCTGCTCCCTTGCCACGATGGCGCGCCATTCCGCGGCGAGGCCGGCGAGCCGGGGCTCGTCTGCTTCAGGCGTCGACGCGAAGATTGTCATCTACCTAGCTCCTCCTCGCTGTGCCCTCCACGGGTCGCTGGACGGCCTCATGGTCGGGTGGCCATGGTCGGCCTCCGGCGAGGGCAGATTATGCCGGCGCCGAATCAACAATCAACACCGAGCCTTCGCGATTCTGTACGGTCGCTGGAATTGTGGGGAGGGGGTCAGCACCTGGCGGCTGCCGGCCTACCTCGACGGCTGTCGCTTCGCTCGCGGGCTGCGCGGCGGCCTCCCGCGCGTCACCTCGGGCAGCGTGGCGCGGCGCAGCAGGACGCTCGGCAGGATACAGCCATACGGTAGGATGCCTTCGCATGGTGCTACGTCGCGGTGATCCCAGGCGTTTCAGGCGTGGAAGACCTGCCCCATCACATGAGGCCCGTTCTGTCAATGAGCTCGTATGGTCGGACTGCACGAGTCAGGAACCGCATAGGTCGAGCGGCCAGATCCACACGACAAGCGCGCCGCGCGCAAGGTCGCGGAGCTCAGCTTGAGCGACGTTGCTTGGATGAGGCGATCCCCGAGCTGAGAGGCAAGGGAGGCTCTCTTGCCGCTGGCGTTCTCGCCGATGAGCACCAGCGGCTTGCCTGGAGGCAGCGAGATCTCCACGTCCTTGAGCGCGCGGAAGCCTTTTCTACGCCGCCGAGGGCGGGGGCGCCGGGACGGCCTCGAGCTTTCTGGCGGGGGCGCTCCGGCGGGATCGCGCCCGGTCGTCGGCCATCTCGACGTACGGCGCCAGCAGGAATCCGGCGAGCGCCTCGCTCCCCGGGTAGGGCGAGGGCGGGGTTGTGGCCAGGGAGAGGAGCGTGCCGTGGGGTACGATGGCGAACCGAACCTACATCGGCGACCTAGAGACCCCCTCCTTCCTCGGCTGCGAACCGGCACGGCCATGCACGAGCCCTATCCCCCGGCGGGCGAGCGGCCCCCGACTCGCTCGCGCCTCATGAGCCCGGTTTTCACCCTGCCACCGTGCCGCGGGCGGAAGCATGTTTCTCCTGCGGCCGGCCCTCACGGACGGCCGCCATCCCGGAGAATCGAAAGGAGCGCCCATGTCCAAGAGTAAGCCCACCCCCAACGATCAGCGGTCCGTCACCAAGAACCCCACCAGCGACGCGTACCGGGCCGACCGGGACAACCGGATCGCCCAGGGCCACCCCAACCCGCCGCCCCCACCTGCGCCGCAACCCGAGGCGTCGCAGCCCACGAAGAAATGACGGCATTGGAGGCGCCCCGGTGCTCCTTGCTGGGGCGCCTCCCTGAGTCTCGACGTCGCGACCTATGCCCAAGGCCAAAGTGATGAGCCCCCCTGTCATCCCCGGACCCTTGCCGATGCGCGGGGGTCTCCTAGCCCTGCTGGCCTCAGCCTTCCGGCTGCGCGAGCGCATCCAGGATCGGCCTGGCGGCATGTCCACGGCCACCGCCAAGCGCGTCCTCGGAGACGAGCCGCAGGTTCGCTCCGAAAAGCGGGCCGTCGTTGTTCGCGTGCTGATCGAAGCCCTCTTCACCCCTGACTACCTCGCCGCGCGAAGCCTCACGACGAACGAGATACACATCCACAATGAGCTCGTGGCCGCCGCTCTGGAAGACGTGCTCGATCGATGGGACGAGCTCGCACGGCTGTTGAATCCCAGCGCGCTCCCGGCCGACGCATTGTTCTTCTCGTTGCTCCTGCAAGACACCGGGCTGCTCGCCGATGTCCTCGTACGGTGCGCCGCGTACCTCGTGCTGTACCGAGACCTACATCCCGTTCTCGGGGCGATCCCGGCGTGGTACCAGCAACCTGGTCTCCAAGGCGTCTACGACGATCTGGTCCGCCGGGCGCGCAGAGGCGACCTATCCCAGGAACGCCTCCGCCGGGACACCCGCCTGGACAAGCGCACCTTGCAGGCCATTCGGAAGGGCAAGGGCGAGCTGCCCCAGGGCGAAACCCTCGTGCAGCTCGCCAGCGCCTTCGCGACGTACGACGTGGCGAGCCGCACCGGCAGCCGGCTGTCAGCCGCCGAGATCGAGCTCGAGCTCCGCGTTGCCTGTGCGGTCGCCCGCGTGCGCGCTCATGCACAGGCCGATCCATCGCTGGGCGTCATCCTCGGCGAGCACTTCGCGCACCTCCGGCGGCTACGCTCCGAGCTGCGAGCATATACACGCGACGAGCTTGCGGTGGTCGTCGTTCGAGGCATGCGTTCGCCACATGCCGATGCACTACGGCGCGTATTCCAGACGCATGCGTTCGAGAGCATCCTCAGCTCGGTCATGAAGGAAGAACAGCGCGCAGCGCGCATCGACGCTCTCATCAACACGCACCCCGAAGAGGCGATGCATGAGATAGCCGCAGAGATGTCGGACACGGCGCAGCGGGTACGACGCGTCCTGGAGCAGCACGAATTCCTGGGGATGACCAAGGTACCATGGCTACTGGTACGGAGCTTGGAGCAGGGCGCCGCACTCTTTACCGAGCTCACCAAGTCGCCGGTGGAGCGTTCTACGGCGATGGAGGCAGCCTTCAGGAGCTTGTACGAGAGCAACGATGAGCTCGATGCGGAGTCGCTGGTTCTTCGAGCATTTGCTCTATGGGAGCACCTAACCGAGGCCGCGCGCGAGGCGCTCCTCCGCGAGGCGGTGGCGCGTTCGCCGTCTTCTGTATTCGCTCGTGGCGCTCTGGCCGATTTTCTAATTCGTCACAGCAGGACCGACGAGGCCATCGCGCACCTCTACGCTGTCCTGGGCGAGCAACCAGAGGATCACGAGACTCGGGAGAGCTTGGCCCTGCTGCTGGTCGGCGCAGCGCCTCGCGAAGCGCTCGCCGAGGCCGAGGCCGCGCTTGAGCATGGTGGCCGGACAGCCACATCCCACTATGTACACGGCGAGTGCCTCATCAAGCTCAACCGTCCATCTGACGCCGAGGCCTCTTTTCAGCGAGCATTGAAGATGAATCCCCACCACTCCCCGTCCCTGGACGGCCTGTCGAGGTGCCGCCGTGCCCTGGGCGATGAGCGCGAAGCGCGCAGGCTGGAGCAACAAGCGGCCTTCTACGGCGGCGCAGCAGTGGGACTTGACCAATCAATGGCACATCGAGACCGCAAGATGCCCGCCACAGTCTCGAAGGAGGGCGGCCCCTCTTGACTCAGGCGAAACGGAGATTCTTGCCCACTTCGCCCGGGTGACGACGATCGTTGAGCTCGTCCGCCATGTAGCCCTGCGCGCCCAGACCGGGCCGCCGCACAAGCAGCCGCCGAGTCGGGCTTCGCGAGACTTTCAGCAGCGAAACCATGGCCTCATCAGGCCCGAGCTCGTCGTGCCAAGCCCGGACCCATGCGGCCACCCGGGTGGGTAGATCGAGTACCCGTCTCGTCACCCAACACCTCGCGCGCTCCCCTGATATGCTCCGGCCCCTTGAGGCCGTTGCCCGCGCTCGGGCACCGCCGGAGGCAGGAATGCCCGCGAGACGATCGCTCAAAGCGCCCGACACCACCGCTACCCTTCAGTCCTTCGGCCCCCCCGCGGATCCATCGGCGCCCACGGTCCCCTCGGTCCTCGCCGTCATCTCCGCAGGGCGGCTGCTCGACCTCTGCCGGCTGCTCGGCTGCGAGGTGCGCGACATCGTCGGCAACAAGGACCGCCTCGCCTCCAGGCTCTCCGAGCACCTGGGCGGGCGGCTTCCTACCCTTCTCCGTGAGCTCGGGCGCGACGAGCTCCGCGCCGTCTGCCGCCGGCACGGCCTCGACCCGTCCGCCCGGGCGCGCGGCGACCTCCAGGCGCTCGTGCTCGAGGCCGCCGGGTTCGATCCGCGCGCGGCGACGCTACGGCCGCCGGCCGCCAGCGCGGACAGCCTGCCGGCCAAGGGCCAGATCGTGCACGCCCGGCACCGCCAGTGGCTCGTCGACGGTGTCGTCCCGGGCGCGGGCGACGAGTCGCCGCTCGTCCGCCTTGTCTGCCTCGACGACGACGATCCCGGGCGCCAGCTCGACGTGCTCTGGAACCTCGAGCTCGGCGCGCGCGTCGTCGAGCCGGAGACCCACGGCCTGGGCGACGCCTCGCGGCTCGACCCGCCCGCGCACTTCGGCGCCTACCTGCACGCCCTCAAGTGGAGCGCGGTGAGCGCCGCGGACGCCACCCGCTTCCAGTCCCCCTTCCGGGCGGGCATCAAGCTGATGGCCCACCAGCTCACGCCGCTCATGAAGGCGCTCGAGCTGCCGCGCGCCAACCTGTTCATCGCCGACGACGTCGGCCTCGGAAAGACCATCGAGGCGGGCCTCGTGCTCCAGGAGCTGCTCCTGCGCCAGCAGGCGAGCTTCGTCCTCGTCGTGTGCCCCGCCTCGGTCTGCCTCCAGTGGCAGGGCGAGATGCAGCGCCGCTTCGGCCTGCGCTTCGAGGTCATGACCCGGCAGTTTGTTGCCTACCGGCGGCAGGAGCACGGGTTCGGTATCAACCCCTGGAGCACCCACAACCGCTTCATCGTCTCGCACGCGCTCCTGCGCCGGAGCGAGTACCGCGAGCCGCTCCTTCACCACCTCGGCGAGCGGGCGCGCAAAGGTTTGCTCATCCTCGACGAAGCCCACGTCGCCGCGCCGGCCTCCGCCAGCAAGTACGCGACCGACACGGACATCACCCGGACGATCCGCGACCTCGCGCCCCGCTTCGACAACCGCATGTTCCTCAGCGCCACGCCGCACAACGGGCACTCGAACAGCTTCAGCGCGCTGCTCGAGATCCTCGACCCGGTCCGCTTCACGCGCGGCGTCCCGGTCGAGGGAAAGAAGGATCTCGATCCGGTCATGGTGCGCCGGCTCAAGCGGGATCTCCGCCAGCTCGGCGTCGAGCGGTTCCCCAGCCGCCTCCTCGTGCAGCTCGCCCTCTCGAACCGCGGTGGGACCTGGCGCCTAGAGCGGACGAGCTACGACGCCGAGACCGGAGCGGAGAGCAAGACGGTGGCGAGCGACATCGGCCAGGGGCAGCCGATCGAGCTCTCGCTCGGCGAGAAGCTCCAGCGCTACATGGAGCTCTGCGCGCCGGAGTCCGGGCAGGGGCGGCTCCCGTTCATCCACATGCAGCAGCGGCTCCTCTCGAGCCCCGAGGCGTTCGCGCGCACGCTCGAGGTCCACGCGCAGGGCCTCGCGAAGAAGGGCGGCCCGGTCGCCGCGCCGCAGCAGCAGAAGCTCGCCCTCAAGGCGCGGGCGGCCAGGGGCTCGGCTGCAACCGACGTCGAGGCCGACCCGGAGACGCACGGCCTCTCCGACGACGCGCTCGCCGAGGAGAGCGACGCGGCCGTCCGTCACGCCAGCGCGGCGCTCCCGAGCCCGACGGACGAGGCCCGCGCGCTCCTCGCCGAGATGCGCGCGCTCGCCGAGAAGGCCCGCGGGGAGCCCGACGCCAAGTCGCTCGCCCTGCTCGGCTGGATGCGGGAGCACCTGTGCCCGGCCATCGGCCTCGGCGCGGACGCGCGCGCGAGCCGCGCCTGGACGCCGCGCCGGGTCATCCTGTTCACCGAGTACGCCGACACGAAGCGCTACCTCGTCGAGCTCCTCACCGCGGCGGTCGCGCACACCGAGGAGGGCGAGCAGCGGATCATGCAGTTCCACGGCGGCATGGGCGATGACGCCCGCGACGAGGTGCAGCGGGCGTTCAACAGCGCGCCCGACGAGCACCCGGTGCGCATCCTGGTCGCGACCGACGCCGCGCGCGAGGGCGTCAACCTGCAGGCGCACTGCGCCGACCTCTTCCACATCGACATCCCCTGGAACCCGGCCCGCATGGAGCAGCGCAACGGCCGCATCGACCGCACGCTCCAGCCGGCCCCGGAGGTCCGCTGCCACTACTTCGTCTACCCGCAGCGCAGCGAGGACCAGGTGCTCGAAACCGTCGTTCGCAAGATCGCCACCGTGCAGCGCGAGCTCGGCTCTCTCGGGGCGGTGCTGCTCGGCCAGATCGAGGCGGCGCTCGCGAACGGCATCACGCGCAAGGCGCGCGCCACCGTCGAGAACGTCGGCTCCGACACGAAGACCGCCACGGTGGACGCCGAGCTCGAGGCGCGGCGCACTGATCTGGAGGCCGTGCGCGCCGAGGTCGAGCGCGCCGGCCGGCGCCTGGAGAGCTCCCGGCGCACGCTCGAGGTCGAGCCCGAGTCGCTGCGGGGCGTCGTCGAGATCGGGCTGCGGCTCGCGGGCGCGTCGTCGCTGAAGGACGCGGGCAAGACGAGCGACGGCCGCCCGACGTACGAGCTGCCGGCGCTCGACCGCTCCTGGGAGGCGACGCTCGACACGCTGAGGCCGCCCCGCGCGCGCACTGAGGATTTCTGGGAGTGGCGCCAGAAGCCGCCGCGGCCGGTGACCTTCCACCCGCTGGCGAGCCTCTCCGAGGGGGCCGAGCAGCTCCACCTCGCGCACCCGCTCGTGAAGCGCATCCTCGATCGCTTCCTCGCGCAGGGCTTCGGCGCGCACGACCTCACCCGGGTGAGCGCCGTCGTCGCGCCGGGCGAGAGCGTCGTGCGCGTCGTCGGGTTCGCCCGCCTCACGCTCTTCGGCATCGGGGCGGCGAGGCTCCACGACCAGCTCGTGCCGGTCGCGGCCGCGTGGTCCGGCGAGGCGAGCGAGATCAAGCCGTACAAGGACCGCGCCACGTCGGTGAACGCGATCACCTCGACCGAGCGGCTCCTGGCGGGCTCGGGCCGCGCGCCCAACGCGACCATCTGCAAACGCATCCAGCAGCACGCCGACGCCCTCTTCCGGGCCCTCTGGCCGCACCTGGAGGCCGAGGCCGACGCGCTGGCGGTCGAGGCGCGCCAGGGCCTCGCCGAGCGCGCGCGGCGCGAGGCCGACGACATGCGCGGCCTGCTCGCGCGGCAGCGCCAGGCGATCGACAAGGCGGAGGCGCGCCTCCGCCAGCCGGACCTCTTCAACGTGCAGGACAAGGAGCAGAAGCGCCAGGTGGACCTCGATCTGCGGCACCTCGAGCGGCGGCGCGCGGCGGCCGCGGGCGAGATGGAGTCCGAGCCGGCCGCGATCGAGGCGCTCTACGACGTTCGCATGTCGCGCCTCACGCCGGTGGGGCTCGTCGTCGCATGGCCGGAGTCGATGACATGAAGGATCGCGACGTTCTCTTTCACAAGAAGTGGCTCGGCCTCGCGCAGCCCATCGAGGGCCTCGTCTTCAGCGTGCCCGCGCTCGCCGACGCGCAGATCGCCCCCGAGGAGCGGCCGGAGCTCTCGGCGGCCTTCGAGGCGCAGCTCACGGGCGAGCCGCCGCGCATCCGGAGCCTCGAGGCGTTCTTCCGCGACTTCCTCGGCTACGCGTCGCCGGGGATGCTGGTGCCGCGCGCCGAGCTGCCGGCCGAGCTCTCGTTCTATGCCGCCGAGGGCGGGCAGGAGATCCGTCCGAGCTTCGCCCTCGGGCGCGGCCCATTTGCCGCCGACGACCCGTTCGCCGCGTTCGACGAGGCGCCGAGCGCCTCACAGGACGGGGCGGCGCGCGACGGCGGGTCACGGGCCTCCTCGGAGACCGCCGCGCAGACGGCTGCCTCCGCCGCGCAGAAGCCGTGGTTCGCGCTCCTGTGGGACCTCACGGAGACCGGCGCCGGCGTCGACCTCGACGAGCCGGAGAGCCAGACCGGGCCGTGGCGCTACCCGCCGACGGCGAAGCTCGAGCGCCTCCTGCGGCACGCCGGCGTCCCCGTCGGCTTCCTCTTCAACGGCGCGCACCTGCGCCTCCTCTACGCGCCGACCGGCGAGTCGACGGCCCACCTCACGTTCCGGGTCGAGCACCTGCGCGGCTCGGAGGGCCGCCCGCTCCTCACGGCGCTCGACCTGCTGCTCCACGCGCGGCGGGCGTACAGCGCCTCGCCCGAGCACACGCTCGAGGGGCTGCTCGCCGAGAGCCGGCGCCGGCAGGCCGACGTCACCGAGGAGCTGGCGAAGCAGGTCTTCGAGGCGGTCGAGACGCTCGTCGCCGGCTTCGAGGCCGCGGCCGCCCGCGACTGCGGGCGCGACCAGCTCGACTGGCTGAGGCCGGCGATCGAGGCCGAGGGCGACCACCTCTACCAGGGCGTGCTCTCGGTCGTGCTGCGGCTGGTCTTCCTGCTCTACGCGGAGGACCAGGCGCTCCTGCCGGTGGAGCACCGCACGTACGCCGAGCACCTGAGCCTCGGCGGCCTGTACGCGCGGCTCAGCCACAACGCCGGCGCCCACCCCGAGAGCATGCACCATCGCTTCGGCGCGTACGGGCAGCTCCTCGCGCTCTTCCGGGCCGTCTTCTTCGGCGTGAAGCACGGCACGCTCGAGCTCCCGCCGCGCCGAGGCCGCTTGTTCGACCCGAACACGTACCCGTTCCTCGAGGGCGGTCTGCCGGGGTGGACGGCCGCGGTCACCGACCCGGGCGCGCGGGCGCAGGCGCGGCCGCCGAGCATCGATGACGGCACGGTCTACAAGGTGATGCACCGACTGATCGTCTTCGGCGGGCAGCGGCTCAGCTACCGCACGCTCGACGTCGAGCAGATCGGCAGCGTCTACGAGTCGCTGATGGGCTACCACGTGCTCCGGATCGAGAGCCCCGCGGTGCGGCTCGGCAAGCACGGCGTGTGGGTCGAGACCCGGGCCCTCCGCGCGATGAGCCCGACCGACAGGGCGCGCTTCCTCAAGGAGACGTGCGGGCTGAATCCGGGGCCGGTCCAGGCGATCGAGAAGGCGGTGAAGGAGGCCGGCAAGGACGACGGCGCGCTCGCGGAGGCGCTCGCGGGATATGCCGCCGGCCGCCGCGGCGAGGGGAACCATCACCGCGCGGGCGCAGGCCGACTGGTGCTGCAGCCCGGCGAGGAGCGCCGCCGCACGGGCAGCCACTACACGCCGCGCTCGCTCACCGAGAAGGTCGTGCGGCGCACGCTGGAGCCGCTGCTCGCGTGCCTGGGCGAGGCGCGCACGCCGGAGCAGATCCTGCAGCTCAAGATCTGCGACCCGGCCATGGGCTCGGGCGCGTTCCTGGTCGCCGCGTGCCGCGAGCTGGCCGGGGAGATCGTCTCTGCCTGGACGCGCCAGGGCGAGCTCGCGCGCATCATCGAGCAGCACGGCGACGCGCACCTCCACGCGCGGCGGCTGGTGGCGCAGCAGTGCCTTTATGGGGTCGACAAGAACGCGGCGGCGGTCGAGCTGGCGAAGCTGTCGCTGTGGCTTGTAACGTTGAGCCGGACGCTGCCGTTCACGTTCGTGGATCACGCGCTACGGCACGGGGACAGCCTCGTGGGGCTCGACTTCAAGCAGATCGAGGCGTTCCACTGGGCGCCGTCGGGACAGATGGAGACGGTCCGGGTGCTGCTGCGGGACGCGCTCGACCAGGCGGTGGAGCTGCGGCAGCAGATTCTGGCCCTGGCCGACCACGAGGATCCGGTCGCGCAGGGGGAGAAGCGGAGGCTGTTCGAGTTCTCGCAGCAGGCGATCGAGCGGGTGCGGATCGTGGCCGATGCCTGCGCGGGGGCGTTCTTCTCCGAGACGAAGGACGCGGTGCGCGAGAAAGAGCGGAAGCGACGGCTTGCGCTGGTCGAGACGTGGCTCGGGCGGGAGAAGCGCGCCCAGGACGAGACGCGCGCAGAGAAAGAGCGGGCGGCTGACTTGCAGGCGGCCACGGCAGCGCGCGAGGAGCTCGAGGCGCTCTCGGCCGAAGTGCGCGAGAAGCTTCCGCCGTTCCACTGGTGGATCGAGTTTCCCGAGGTGTTCTTCGAGGAACGGCCGGACCCACTCCAAGGTGGGGAGGTAACCGGCGTTGCGTTGATGGAGGGGGTGGTGGGCAATCCACCGTTCGCGGGGAAAAATACGCTAATCGATTCGCACCCGACCGGATACATCGAGTGGCTTCAAATCATCCACGAGGGAGCGCATGGCAACAGCGATCTCTCCGCGCACTTCTTTCGTCGCGCGGCGCGACTTCTTGGAAAACACGGCAGCTTTGGCCTGATCGCAACCAACACAATCGCGCAGGGCGACACCCGTGCTACGGGGCTTGCAACGCTCGTGGGGCAAGGATGGACGCTTTATGACGCCACCGATTCGATGCCATGGCCGGGGGCTGCGTCGGTCACTGTATCACTCGTCCACGCCGCACATGGTCACGCAGCAGGGCGCCGTCGGCTCCAGCTCAACGGCGAGAACGTGCCCATCATCAATTCGCGCCTTCGACCCAAGCCGGAGCGCTCTAACCCGATTGGACTGATGGCCAACTCTGGATGCTTTTCCCAGGGTTCGATCGTTGTCGGAACAGGATTCATACTAAGATCCGATGAACAGGAGACACTAGTCAAGAGAGATCAGAAGAACGCCGACCGCATTTTCCCGTATATCAACGGCGTAGAAGTAAACACGAGTCCCACACAACAATCCGATCGCTATATCATCAGCTTCGGACAGATGGATCTCACCACTGCGGAGCGATGGCCCGATCTGATCCAGATCGTGCGAGACAAGGTAAAACCGGAGCGAGATCGGCAGAAGAATAACACGATCGGGAATTGGATGCGGGAGCACTGGTGGCGATTCTGGGCCGATCGACCAGAGCTCTACGCCGGCCTTGCACAGCTCGATCGCTGCCTCGTTACAGCGATAAGCGGCAAGCACCGCTCTTTCGCGTGGCAGCCAACAGATCGCATTCTGGATCAGACGCTGGTCGTATTTCCACTCGCTGCTGACACGCACTTCTCAATCCTCCAGTCGCGGGTGCATGAGGAGTGGTCTGTCGAGCATTCAGGAACAATAAAGGAAGATCAACGCTACAACGCATCGCGAGGCTTCGAGACCTTCCCCTTCCCCAAGAGCGACCCGCGCACAGTGATTCCCGATCTCGAGGCTATCGGTCAACGCCTCTACGACACCCGTGCGCGCTTCATGGTCGAGACCAACCAGGGCCTTACGAAGGCCTACAATACCCTTAAGGACCCGGCCTGTGACGATCCACGGATCCTGGAATTGCGCCGCCTCCACGAGGAGATGGATCGCGCCGTCCTTGCCGCCTACGGCTGGAGCGACATCGCCGTGCCGCCCTATTGCCCCTTCACTGACAAGGACCGCGAGGCGCTCCAGGCGTTCGAGGACGAAGTCATCGACCGTCTCTACGTGCTGAACGCCGAGCGCGCGCGCGAGGAGCAGCGGCTCGGGCTCGCGGGAAAGAAGAAGGGGCGCGCGACGCGCGACGACGGCGATGCGAGCGAGGACGCGCCGAAGGACGCCGCGGCACCGAAGAAGCCGGGCAAGGGCAAGAAATCCGCAACCTCGCAGGGGAGGCTCTTCTGAGCAGAGCCTGCTCGCGTGCCTGGGGACCGCGCCCTCCGGGCTCGCCACGCGTTCGTTCTCCGGTATATGGTCACGCCGTCCGGACCATGAAGATCACCCGCCTCTCCCTCCGCGACTTTCGGGGCTTCAGGAGCCTCGACCTCGATTTTTCGCCGGACGTCACCGCGCTCGTCGGCGTCAACGGCGCCGGCAAGACGTCGATCCTCGACGCGCTCGCGCTCCTGCTCTCGTGCCTCGTGGAGAGCATCCGCTCGGAAGAGCCCGAAACCATCGCGCCAAGTGCGAGCGACGTCCGGATTGGAGCATCGACGGCGCAGCTCTCGCTGACCGCAGAGATCAGTGTGCAGCCTACCCAGTGGAGCATCGCGAAGACGTTGCCGGGGCACCCGCCTGGAGCGCCGAGCGCGCTCGACGCGCTGCACGAGCCCGTCGCGGCCGCGCAGACCACGATCGCGCTCGGCTCCCCTTTCCTCCCGCTCGTCGTCTACTTCCCCACGAACCGGAGCGCGCTCGACATCCCGGAGCGGATCCGCACCCCCCACGCCTTCGATGCACTGAGCGCCTACGACGGCGCACTCGAGGGCGGGGCGAGCAACTTCCGGGGCTTCTTCGAATGGTTTCGCCAGGAAGAAGACATCCTCAACGAGCAGCAGGTCCTCCAGATCCTGCACGAGGATCAAGGCCTCGACGGTTCCTCCACGCCGTCGCCATTGCCGGCCGTACGCAAGGCGATCGAGGCGCTCCTGCCCGGCGCGCGTAGGGTCCGTATCGAGCGTCGCCCGCAGCGCATGACCGTCGAGCTGAACGGCACGCGCCTCGACGTCGCCCAGCTCTCGGACGGCGAGAAGTGCCTCCTCGCCATGGCGGGGGACCTCGCGCGGCGCATGGCGCTCGCGGCGCCGAAGATTGAGAACCCGCTCGATCACCCCGCGGTCGTCCTGATCGACGAGATCGAGCTGCACCTCCATCCCGGGCTCCAGCGGGTGATCCTGCCGCGGCTCCAGAAGGTGTTCCCGCGGGCCCAGTTCATCATCACCACCCACTCGCCCCAGGTGCTCTCCTCGCTGCACGCGGCGAACGTCCGCGTCCTGGAGCGCTTCGAGCTCCGGACGCTCGACCGCGGCACCTGGCGGCGCGACACCAACCGCATCCTCGAGGCGGCCTTCGGCGATCCAGGGCGGCCGCCCGAGGTGGCGGCCAAGCTGAACCTGTTGCGCGACGCCGTCGATGCCGACCGCTACGACGAGGCGCGCCAGCTCATCCATGAGCTGTCCACCATGATCGAGGGGGAGGACCCCGACGTCTTCTTCTACCAGCAGCTCCTGCCGCCTGAAGACACCACCGAGGCCGCTTCGTGAGGCACATCGTGAAGGGCGCCGAGCCGGCGACGGTCACGGAGACGCGCACCGCATCGACGACCGACCTCTCCACGGTGGCTCGGGCTCGCACCGCGTTCGATCAGATCGACAAGGGTCGCGTGCGCGCCAATCTCGCGCACGAGCAGGGCTGGCTCTGCGCCTTCTGCATGCGCCGTATCGCCCCTGACGCCGCCGACGCTCGTGGTGAGCGCACGATGAAGATCGCCCACCGCACGCCGATAGACGTCGATCCAGCGCAGGCCCTCTCGTGGAGGAACCTCCTGGGCTCATGCGACGGCGGGCAGCGCTCCGGGTGGCGGACGAGGAGCTGCGACGCCGCGCAGGGATCTACCGCGTTGACCGTCGACCCGACCGTGCAAGCCTCGTGCATTCAGCTTCGGTACGAGCGCCGCGACACCCACGAGGGGCTCTTCATCACATCGGATCACCCCGCTCTCAGAGCCGATGTCGAGCAGACGCTCGGCCTGAACTCTGGAGACCTCCCCCTGCTGCGGGAGCAGGCGTGGAAGGCCTTTTGCGCTCTCCAGCAGAAGCACGCGCCGAAGCAGTACGGCCGCCCCGCGCGGACCGCGTTCTTCCAGACGTGGATGAAGCAGCAGCCCGCGCGTCTCCCCGAGATGCTCGGCGTGATCGAGGAGCGCCTCCGGTGAGCACGCCAAAGGGTTGCCTTCACGCCGCCATGGACGCGATCCTGCTGCGGTGACCCCTGCCGACGTCCGCCGTCACCTCGTCGAAGCCCTCGAAGCCGATCTGATCGGCCCCTTCGTGCCCGACAGCCACGCGCAGGGAGGCCAGGAGATCCTGCCGATCCCGCCGTCGCGCTGGTACCTGACCGGCTTCCTCGCGCCGCAGGGCGGCCGTGTCCCCGATCCGGACGATCGCGACTCCACCGACACCGCGCTCGCCGCCGGCAGCGAGAGCCAGAACGAGGACGCCGGCACCGAGGAGCCGGAGCCCAAGCGGCCGGTCCGCTTCCCCGCCTCGATGGGACTGTCCGTGTTCCTGCCCCCGGGCAAGGACGACACGATCCACGTCGATGTCTGGTACGCAGACTACGACAAGATCGAGGTCGCGCTCGACCACACCGACAAGAAGGTCCCCGGCTGGAAGCGGGTGCCGTACGGTCCGGTCCGCGTCGCTGTCCCGCTCGACCCGAGCGTCCTCCAGCAAAAGGACGGGATCCCCGTCCCCGGTTCGCGCAACCTCATCTTGAAGGGCGAGCTCCGCACCACGGCCATGGACGGCCTCGATCCCGGCACACGCGTGCTGAGCTTGTTCCTCGTGAACGACCGCACCGCGGTGGAGCAGGACCGCGACACGCAGTTCGCCTTCCAGGTGCGGATGGAGCTCACCTACGAGCGCGGCTTCGTCTCCCGCCCGAACCGGCGCGGCGAGGAAGGCGACGAGGATCAGCGCGCCCTCGCGCTCGCGTTCCGCGATCACAGGGAGTGGGCCGTCGGCCACAACACGAGCGTCGAGCGCCCGGTGGAGAAGAACGGCAAGGTCCTCCGCCTCCGCACGACGCAGCTCCCCTGCTTCGAGGTGCCGCGCGTCGGTCACCGGGAGCTCAAGGACGCCACCTTGGGCATGATGGACCTCGGCAAGCTCGACGCCAAGGGCATCGCGAACGCGCTCTCGCCCCTCATCGAGGCTTACGGCGCGTGGATTGACAAGCAGCGTTACACACCGCTCGATCGGCTCGAGGGCACGCGCGATGAGCTGATGAACAAAGCGGCGCGGGCCAAGGAACGCATCGCCGCGGGCATCGCCCTGCTGGGCGAGAAAGACGAGGTGCTGAAGGCCTTCAAGTACATGAACCAGGCGATGCACGTCGCGGCGATGCAAGCGGACAGAACCCGCGAGGATCGCCGCTACACCGGCGGCAGGCAGCCCGAGTGGCGCCCGTTCCAGCTCGCCTTTATCCTATTGAACCTGCCGTCGGTCGTGGACGCGAGCCACCCCGAGCGGAAGCTCGCGGAGCTCATCTACTTTCCTACCGGCGGCGGCAAGACCGAGGCCTACCTGGGCCTCATCGCGTTCGTGCTCCTGCTCCGACGCCTCCGCGGGCGAGAGACGCCGCACGAGGGGCGCGGGGTCGCGGTCCTGCTCCGGTACACGCTGCGGCTCCTCACCCTGGACCAGCTCGGGCGCGCAGCCACATTGATATGCGCGCTGGAGGAGCTCCGGCGCCGGTACCCCAAGGAGCTCGGCAACGCCCGGTTCACCATCGGCCTCTGGGTCGGCGCGAGCGCCAGCGCCAACCGGCTGAAGGACGTGCACGAGGCGCTCTCCGACTACACGCCGGGCAGGACCGACTCCCCCTTCCCGCTCACGACCTGCCCATGGTGCGGCGAGCCGATCAAGATCCAGAACATCAAGCTCGTCGACGCCGAGGGGAAGCCGACCAAGAAGAGCTTCGCGCGCGCCGCCGTCTACTGCGACGACGCGAAGTGCCTTTACACCGAGGCGAGGACGCCGGGCCTCGGCCTCCCGGTGCTGTTCGTCGACGAGCAGATCTACCAGGAGGTCCCGAGCTTCCTCGTCGCCACCGTCGACAAGTTCGCGATGATGCCCTGGCTCGGCGACGCCGGCATGCTGTTCGGCCGCGCGACGCACCTCGACGCGCAGCGGGCCTACGGCGTGATGCACGATCCCAGGCCCGGCGCGAAGCCGCTCCCCGAGGGGCTCCTGCCCCCCGAGCTCATCGTACAGGACGAGCTGCACCTGATCAGCGGCCCGCTCGGCACCATGGTGGGCCTCTACGAGGCCGCGGTCGACTACCTCTGCGAGCACCCCATCGGCGGCGCGCCCCGGCCGCCGAAGGTGGTCTGCTCGACGGCGACGGTCCGGCGCGCGCGCGAGCAGATCAAGGCGCTCTTCGGGCGCACGATGGTCCTCTTCCCACCGCGCGGCATTGCCGAAGGTGACACCTTCTTCTCCGAGGTCGAGCGCGACGAGCCCGGCCGGCTGTACGTGGGCGTCGGCGCCCCCGGCCGCGCGCTCCGCGCGGTCTCGGTGCGCTCCTACGCAGCCCTGCTCGCTGCCGCGCGAAAGCACTTCGATCCGAAGGGCGACCCGAAGCAGCCGGCCGACCCTTACATGACGCTCATCGGGTACTTCAACAGCCTGCGCGAGCTCGGGGGCATGCGGCGCCTCGTCGAGGACGAGGTGCGCAACCGCGTCGACAACATCGAGGAGGAGAAGCGACCGCTGCTCTTCCTCGGGCCGCACCCGTGGGCCAAGGACCGCAACCTCGAGATGCCCGCCGAGCTCACGTCCCGCGAGCGGACCGAGAACGTCAAGCAGACGAAGCAGCGTCTCAACGCCCGGCGCACCTCGACCGACCCCGAGCCGCTCGACGTGGTGCTCGCCTCCAACATGATCTCGGTCGGCCTGGACGTCGACCGCCTGGGGCTGATGGTCGTCACGGGCCAGCCGAAGACGACAAGCGAGTACATCCAGGCGACGAGCCGCGTCGGGCGAACCTACCCGGGCCTGGTCGTCACCTGCCTGAACGTCATGCGGCCGCGCGATCGCTCGCACTACGAGCGCTTCGTCGCGTACCACGAGAGCCTGTACCGCGAGGTCGAGGCGACGAGCGTCACGCCGTTCAGCGGCCAGGCGCTGGATCGAGGCCTCGTGGGCAGCCTCCTGTCGATGATCCGGCACGGCGTCCCCCGGATGGAGCCCCCGGCGGGCGTGATGAACATCCACGAGCAGCGGTCCGCGGCCGAGGCGATGGTCGCCTGGATGGTCGCGCGGGCCAGCCATCACCGGCACTTCCCCGAGAAGCAGTCCGAGGACCGAATCGCCGAGCTGGTGCGCGCGCGCGGCCGGAGCTTCCTCGACGCGTGGGAGCGCGTGGTCGACAAGGCGCGCACGGGCGCGGCGAGGCGCGTCTACAGCAAGAACGACCGCGCCGGCCAGGAGGGCCTCCACCTCCTGTTCACGGCGAGCGACGACCCGCCCGACGACCACGACGCCCGGTACTTCCAGGTCCCGACGTCCATGCGTGACGTCGAGCCGAGCGTGCATGTCTGGCTGCGGTTCAAGCAGCTCGACGAGAGGGGCTGATGAACGATCCGAAGAAGAGGAAGGACGCCCGCAGGGCACTGCGGTCGGACGGCCAGCTCCGCCAGAGCCAGCTCGTCAGCACGTTCGGCCCCGGCGCGATGGTCGATCTTGTCGATCGCGCGGTCGTCATCGGCGGCCTGGAGCACTGGAGCTATGGCGCCAAGGGGTATGTCGCGCTGGACGATCCCCGGCTCCGGCGCTCGCTCATCCCCCGCCTGAAGGCGCTCGATCCGGACCTCGATCTGGCGCGCGAGGGCTATTTTCGCATGGCCCCCGAGGGCGACGCGCGCAACCACCATCCGAGCGTCGGCGTCCGCGCGCTCGAGTTTCCCCGGTGGTTCGTCTGCCAGAAGTGCCGCCGCCTGGCGCGGGCGTCGGAGCAGTTCGAGAACAAGAGCGGTCGTTATCGCCACGAGTGCGCGAAGAACAAGTGGTCGAGCGTCGTGCCGGTCCGCTTCGTCGCCGCGTGCAAGCGCGGGCACCTGTCGGATTTCCCGTGGATCCCGTTCGCGCACCTGGGCCGAGAGGGCGTGTGCGACCGGCCGGAGCTCTACCTGGAGGAGAGGGCGATCGGCGATATCGCGCGCATCCTCGTGCACTGCAAAAATTGCGACGCAACGACGCCCATGAGCAAGGCGACGGTGCTGCCCTACAACTGCAACGGGGATCGCCCCTGGCTCGGCGGGCGCGCGGCGAGCGAGCCGTGCGACCAGCGCAGCGAGCTGCTCGTCCGCACGGCGTCGCACGCGTACTTCGGGCAGGTGGTGAGCGCGCTGCGCCTGCCGGACCCGGAGCCCGACCCGCTGCGCCAGCGGCTGCGAGACAAGGACGTCTGGAAGGCCGTCCAGAAGGTCAAGACGGCGGAGCAGCTCTCGATGATCGCCGGGCTCATGGAGCACGTCGCGAGCGCGATCGGCGAGGCTCCGGCGGAGAAGGTGCTCGCGGCGATCCGCGCCGAGAACGAGGCCACGACCGCGACATCGGAGCGTCCCTTGCGCAGCGCGGAGTACGACCGGCTGGTCCACGCACCGACCGAGCAGCCTGGAGCGGTCCCTGATCGGGGTGTCCAGTTCGCGGCGTACCGGGTGCCGAAGCCGCGCATCGAGCTGCCGCCGGGTGTTGGTGGCCTCGTCGTCGTCCCCGAGCTCCGCGAGGTGCGCGTGCAGGTGAGCTTCAGCCGGTTCGACTCGATCGGCGCCAACCTGCAGGGGGAGTACGAGTTCGCGGGGCGCAAGGTAAAGCCGACCGTGCTCACGCTCCCCACGGGGAACGAGAAGTGGCTCCCGGCCGCCGAGGTCCGCGGCGAGGGCGTCTTCGTGGAGCTGGACGAGAAGGCGCTCTCCGACTGGGAGAAGCGTGACGCCGTGAAAGAGCGCACCAAGCAGCTCGAGCGGGCCTTTGGCTTGGACAAGAGGGGCGAGTTTCCGGGCATCCGGTTCTTCCTGCTGCACTCGCTCTCGCACCTCTTGCTCACCGCGGTGAGCCTCGAGTGCGGCTATGCCGCCAGCGCCATCCGGGAGCGCATCTATTGCGGCCAGGCCGAGGTCGATGGGCCCAACATGGCCGCCGTGATGCTCACGACGGGCACGACCGGCAGCGAGGGCACCCTGGGCGGGCTCGTCGAGGAGGGCCGGAGGATCCAGCATCACCTGCGCGAGGCGTGGGATCTCGGACGGCTCTGCTCGAACGACCCCGTCTGCGCGGCGCACGACCCGAGCTCCGAGTCGAGCGATCGCCGCACGGAGGGCGCCGCGTGTCACGGTTGCCTCTACATCGCCGAGTGCTCCTGCGAGTGGTTCAACCGGTTCCTCGACCGCGCGCTGGTCGTGCCCACGATCGGGAACGACCCCGAGCTGGCCTTCTTCCGGGAGCGTCCATGAGCGGCGCCGCCGGCTCCCGGCCCACGTTGAAGCACGTCGGCACCGGGGTGCTCGCGGCGCTCCGGGAGGCGATCGCGTCGGGGCTCTTGCGGACCCCGGTGGACCGGGCGTCGCTGGTCGGCCTGGGCATCCGGCATCAGGTCCAGACGATCGAGCACGCGCTCGCCGGCCATAAGGTGGCCGCGTGCCTTGCGATCCTCGACGTCGCGCTCGCCGAGCGCGAGAACCGCCGGCCGGCGCCGGAGCTCGTGTGGACGGGCCCTGACGTGCCCGTCGGGACCGCCCGAGATACCGCGGTCGTGCTGCGTTCGCTGTTCGAGGGCGCACAGGAGAGCGTGCTCCTCGCGGGCTACAGCTTCGATCACGCCGAGGACGTGCTGGCGCCGCTGTACGGCGCCATGCAGAACCGCCAGATCGAAGCCCGGTTCTTCATCGACATTCCGCAGATCGAGCGCCGCGCCTCCGCGGATGCGCACCTCACGCGGTACTTCAGCAAGTTCCTCACGGAGAGCTGGCCGTTCGGCGACCCTCGCCCGCGCCTCTACTACGACAAGCGTGCGCTCGCGCCCGGACCGCCGTACTGCAGCTTGCACGCGAAGTGCGTCGTCGTGGACAGCGCGAAGGCCTTCGTGTCCAGCGCGAACTTCACGCAGCGAGGCCAGGAGAGAAACATCGAGGTCGGCGTCCTCATCGAGGACCCGAGCTTCGCGAGCTACCTGGCTGGGCAGTGGCTCGGCTTGATCGACGCGCGCATCGTGGGCGAATACACAAAGCATAAGCTCGACCAGCCGTAGCGCAGCGCTGCCGGAGTCGATGGCATGAAGGATCGCGACGTCTCCAGCCAGCCGCGTGCTCCCGTCGGCTCCAGCTCAAGGCCCGAGCACGTCGAGGAGGCGACCGAGGTCCGGACAACGGCTCATCACCTCGGCGCGTCGCGCGGCGTCTGGTTTGATCCGCAGGCGCAGGAGATCCTCGTCATCACGTCCCTTCTTGTAATGCCGATCGGCGATGACCTGGAACACACGATCCAGACACTCCGTCGGCTTGCGGTAGCTGACGACGAAATCCGCGGCGCTGAGCGTCGCCGGAGCAGGGACGCACGCGTCCAGCAGCGCTCGAACCCGCTCGCGGCGACCTCCAGCATGCTCGAGGAGCGCGTCAGGGCACGCGACGAGAAGACTCTCCTTGCTCCAGCGCATACAGCATACGTACAACCTGGACGCCGCCTCCTCGGAGAGCTTGGACTCTCTCACGAGGTGATCCTTCCATGACGCCTCGAAGACGCGCACCCACTGGTCGAGCGCCGCGCTGTCCGCCCCAGCGGGCGCTGGCGGCGCGCGCGGCACGAGGTCTTGCGGCCGGTCGGCGTCGGCCAAGCACACGACGCGATCGGGCGGGAGCTTCGTCTGCTTGAGCGGCGTCCGCAGGAGCCTGGGCGTCTCATGCACGAAGTTGCCGGTGCCCCGAACAGGCCTCCCCTCCACGATCATTCCGGGGAGAACGCGGTCCTGGCGCAACGCCTTGACCAGCAGGTGCAGCTCTTCGTAGTAGTCGTCCTCGTAGGCGATGACGATCGTTCTCACGACACGGACGTCCCGTCTTGAGGAGGCGACTCCAGCATGCCTCGGGCGCGCAGCTCCGAAAGCGAATATTCCTTGAGCCAGGCGTCGAGCAGCTCGCCGTCGAGCGTCTCCACGGTGACGCCGGCGTCGCTCGAAAAGCGCGTGATGCCGAGCGACGCGGCGGGGTCCTCCAGGTGATCGAGCAGGCGGTCGGCGTGCGTGGCCGCCAGGATCGGGGTCTTCTCCGCGCGCGACTCCATCACCTTCACGAGCCGCCGCATCGCCCTGGGGTGGAGGCTCCGCTCCGGCTCATCGAACGCGATCAGCGCCGGGCTGTCCGGCGCGTGCAGCGCGGCGAGCAGCGCAAGGTAGACGCGCATGCCTTCGCTCATGTCGTCGAGGTAGAGGGTCGCCCCCGAGCGCTTGTCACGCCACGTCAGGGTGATCACACCTCGGCCGGGCCCGGGAGGGAATCGCATCTCCTCGCACCAGGGAAAGACGGCCTGCAGGTCGGCGAGCAGCGCGCTCCACGTCTCAGGGTATTCCTGCGAGAGGGTGTGGAGCGCGTTGAGGAGGTCGCGCCCAGACCGCTTGATGCGGCGCGTCCGCTCCACGGGCCGCGCGTTGATGGGCTCGTGCGCGCCCTCCGAGCCGTCGGGGGCGGCGCCGAGGGCGAACGACGGATAGAAGGCGATGCTTTGCAGCGCCTCCTTGACGTGCATCGGCGTCGGGTAACGCACCTCGTCCGAGATGGCCGCGAGGCTGGAGTTCGTGAGCATCGCGCTGTCCGACTCGACCGGGGCGACGACATCGTTCTTCCTTGTCTGGACGTTGGCCGCCCAGGACGCGGCGCCGCCCTTCAGCGCGATGAACGGGCGCTGGTCGAAGCCGTTCTTGTAAACCCGGACCTCCTCGTCGAGGACGGTCGGGCTCGCCCGGACGCTCCCGAAGCGGATCATGTATTCGACCGGCGCCCTCTCCCGCTGAAAGACGGGCGAGCGCTCCGAGAAACGGGCGAGCAGCTCGATCTCGGTGCTCGTCCCGGCCCACGCGACAGCGGCCCATCCGCCCCGATCGAGGATCGCCCGCCCGGCCCGCCCGCCCGCGGCCGCGCAGATCATCGCGACTCCATCCAGGATGGTGCTCTTGCCGCTGGCGTTCTCGCCGATGAGCACCAGCGGTTTGCCTGGAGGCAGCGAGATCTCCACGTCCTTGAGCGCACGGAAGCCTTGGATGCGGATCTTCTCGAGCATGGCGGCGCTCGCCGTCTATCGCGCGGATACGGTTCGTCGTCCAGATCTCATGCACGCCGGAGCAGCGGGGACGAGTCGACGGGCTGGAGAGCGAGACCGGGCCGTGGCGCCAGCCGCCGACGGCGAAGCTCGAGCGCCTCCTGCGGGAACGCCGGCGTCCCGTCGGTTCCCTCTTCAACGGCGCGCACCTGCGCCTGGTCTACTACGTCCGGCGCAGCCTGAATCCGGGGCCGGTCCAGGCGATCGAGAAGGCGGTGAAGGAGGCCGGCAAGGACGACGCCGCGCTCGCCGAGGCGCTCGCGTGATGGGTTCGAGCTCCGAGCAATGCCGAGAAGACAGCCGCGGGTGGTTCACTTACGTGCGCCCCAGGCATGCACTTTGTCCGCAGGATCGGGCGAGGTTCGCTTCACGCAACCGCCGCCGCGAACGACGTGAACAGGTCCCCCGGCAGCGCATGCCGCAGCCGCCACGTGATCGCCATCGGCAACTCCGACTCGTGCCGCACATAGCTCGCCGGCCCCAGGAACCAGAACGCCCGCTCGTCGCTGCGCAGCCGCGCGAACAACATCACCGCCGTGCCGAGCGCCTCGTGCTGCTGGTAGCGCTGCCCCGTCTCGCTCTCGGCGCGGGTGGTCGACTGGCTCTCCCAGTGGATCAGCTGCCGGCTGATGGCATGATCGCGGTAGCGCGTCGTCGGCGAGAACTGCCCGTTCGTCTTGTCGAGCGTGAACGCGAGCAGGTCGGCGCGGGCGTCCTTCGCCCAGTACACGCCTGTCTGCCAGGGCGCGACCTTCGCGCTGCGCCCGACGCCGAACGCCGCCAGGATCTCGATGCGCGAGTAGCGCGCGTGCACCTGGAGCGGCACGTCCGGATGGGTCGCGAGCGCCCGGTGAACGTGGTCCACGCGGGCAGCGAGCACGTCCATCACCTCGACGAGCTCCGCGCGCACCTGGGGGTGCGCCCAGACGAGGGCGCACGCCTGCGCAAGGGTGGTCGCCTTGTCGATGGCGCGTTCGGCCACGGTGGCGACGAGCATGCGCAGGAGGCGGCGCTCCCGCAGGCTCATCGCCCCCGGATCGGGACACGCGTCAGACGCGAGGAGCCGGCGAACCACCTCGATCCGCACGAAGTCGTCGACGTGGAGCAGCCGCCCGCACGCGCGCCGCAGCACCTGCTCGTGCGGCCCCACGCCGAGCGACGGGAGCCCCGCGTCATCACGGAGGTCTGACCACGAGCGCTGCCCCGCATAGACGTCCTCGAGCTCGAGCCCGGTCTCCTCGAGGAACCGCGCAAGGCTCACGTCGCCGCTGCGGGCGAGCCGCCGCAGCTCGTCGACCTTGGCCGTCCACCCCGACGGCACCGCTTGCCGGATGTTCTCGAGCACGAGCTCCGATGCCTTCTGGTCGAGCTCCATGTGGCAGCCCGCGGGTAGAAACGGGAACCCGCGTTCGACCTGCTGAACGAGCTCCTTCCGGCTCCCGCCGAGCAGCGCTGCGAAGCGGCGATCGAAGCGGAACTCGCGCCGATGGTGCCCGACGAAGTCGAGCACCGTGCAAACGGTCTTGCCGGCGCTGCGCCGCAGGCCGCGCCCGAGCTGCTGCAAGAAGAGCGTGGGGCTGTCGGTCGGGCGCAGGAGGATTAGCGTGTCGACCGCAGGGACATCGATACCCTCGTTGAACAGATCCACGGAGAAGACAACGTTGATCCGCCGCGCCCCGAGATCCGCGAGGGCCGCGCGCCGCTCGTCATCGGGGCTGTCCCCCCAGACCGCGGTCGCCGCGACACCGGCCTCGTGAAAGACGCGCGCCATGAACCGCGCGTGCTCGATGCTGACGCAGAATCCAAGCGCCCGAATCGTTCGCGTGTCATCGACGTGCGCGACGAGCTGGGCCACCACCTGCCGGGCCCAGACGTCGTTGGCCGTGAGCAGCTTGGAGAGGCCATCGACGTCGTAGCCGCGCCCGCGACGCCAGGGCACATCGCGCAGGTCCAGCCCGTCGTGGATGCCATAGTAGACGAACGGAACGAGCCGGTGCTGATCGATCGCGTCCCAGAGCCGCAGCTCTGCGGCGATCCGGTCATCGAACCAGCCGAGGAGCGGGAGCCCATCGCTCCTCTCGGGCGTGGCCGTGAGGCCGAGGAGCTCGACGGGACGCACGCGCTCCAGCAGCACGCGGTACGAGGGCGCGGCGGCGTGGTGAAATTCATCGATGATCACCACGTCGAAATGGGACGGATCCAGGTCATCGAGCCCTGCTGCCGAGAGGCTCTGGATCGACGCAAAGACATGCTCGAAGCGCCGCGGGTGACGGCCGCCGACCCACAGCTCGCCAAAGGCATGATCGCGCAGGCCGTGACGAAACGTCGCGAGGCTCTGCTCCAGGATCTCCCCGCGGTGCGCGACGAAGAGCAGGCGTGCGCGGGGGAGCGCCTCCCGGAGCCGGGCGTAGTCGATGGCGGCCATGACGGTCTTGCCGGTGCCGGTCGCCGATACCAGCAGGTTGCGGTGATGCCCGCGCTCGCGGGAGAGCGCGATCTGCTCGAGCAGACGCTCCTGGAACGGCTCGGCGCGGAGCTCGATCGGGCTGAGCATCACCGATGGCGCCGCGTTCGTCGCCAGATCGACGCGCTCAAGGAACTCCGCGCGGTCGTACGGCACGAAGTCGCCGCTGTTCCAGTAGCTCTCGAAGACGGCGGCGACCTTGGCGATGACATCCGGGTTGCGCGCGCCGGACACGCGAACGTTCCACTCGAGCCCGCTCGTTTGCGCGGTGTGCGTGAGGTTGGAGGAGCCGATATAGGCGGTCGAGAAGCCCGACGCGCGATGAAACAGCCAGGCCTTCGCGTGCAGGCGCGTCGTCCCCGTGTCGTACGAGACGCACACCTCGGCGCCGATCTTGCGGAGCGCCTCGAGCGCCTTCGCTTCGGTCGAGCCCGTGTACGTGGTCGTCAGCACACGCAGCGCGCGGCCCTCCTGACAGTGCACGCGGAGCGCCTCGAGCAGCGGGGCGATGCCGCTCCGGCGGACGAACGCCATGACGACGTCGATACGGTCCGCCGAGCGAACCTCGGTCAGGAGCTGGTGGCCCACCCTCGGCTCGCCAGGCGCGTTGGTGAGCAGCGCCGTGTCGAGGAGCGGGATGAGCGGCTCGGGGATCGTCTCCGGCCTACCGTCCGGCTGGCGCCCGACGACGGCGTGGAGCACCGTCGCCGGCTCGACGGGCGCCTCGGGCTGGAGCTCTGCGCCGGCGATCACCTGGTCGATCTGCTCGACGAGCCTCCGCGCCAGCCCCACGCCGACGGCCACACGCTCCGCATCGGGCACGCCGGAGATGGCGCGCTGCACGAGGCGACCCAGGTGCAGCGCGATACGGTCGGCGGCCTCCGCGGCCCGGAGCGCCGCGGTGCGGACCTCCAGGCTGGCGTCGAGCTCGCGCAGGCTGGACGCCAGCGCCTCGGTGATCAGATCCTGGTAGAGACCGCGCCGGCTCGCCGTCATGGCCAGCGAGTCTACGGCAGGCGAGCCCACGTCCAAGAGGCATTCGACCGGTCGCTCGGCGCAGCGCCAGCACCGGAGAGGGGTCTTCCTCCCCAACGACCCTTCTAAGGATCACCTGGACGGGTATCCGGACGACCCGAAGCGAGCGGAGCGACCTGCGGCTCAGCGACGTTGGGCGACGTGCCGCCCAAGGCCTCGGCGCGGACTCCCCTGCTCCGGAGGAAGGCGGCTCCGTTCTGGCTGCGGACGCCGTGACGGCAGTAGACCATCGCGTCGTGCGGTTCACGCTCGTCAATGACCGACGACGGAGAGCGCCATCACCACGCAAGCGAGAATGAGCGCCGAGCAGATGGGCAATACGATCCAGAAACCGAGGTACGGTGTGGAAGGGTGACGGACGCGAACGACGCTGATGACAAGGACGTAGAGCGCAGAAGTGAGCGTGAAGGCAAACGCCAACGGCTTGAGCATTTTCGCCCCTTCAATCGAAAAGACGTAGAGGGAAAACAGAGTTGGCAGCGCGAGCAAAATGACGATGAGGATCTTGAGGAACATGCCGAACGCTCGTCTTGTCGATCAGGGTTTCAGGTTCACAGCAACAGCAACTTTGCGCGGAATCAGGACAGCGGCCGCCTCACTCGATCCGGCCGGCGCCGGGGGTCGTGTCGCATAGTCGGCCGGCGCCACGATCGGTTCTTTGGCGATCCTCTCTGCCATCCTGTGGTTCCTCCCTTCGCTCCCAGCGAGAGCCTATCCCACGACCGGCTGCCGGAACATCGCGCCCGCGAGGCGACCCTCGCGACGGTGGCCCAGTTCATCAGGACGCATCGCGCGGGTCCGGCCTCGGACGGCGGCGGTGCGCGCCGGGCGGGACGCCGACCCAGCCCTCGAACACGCGGTTGAACGCCTCGTCGGGCCCGCAGCGCACCTCCGCCGCGTCCTGGATACTCAGGCGCCCGCCCTCGAGCAGCCTCACGGCGTGCCGCATTCGCCCCCCGTCACCTGCGCGAGCGGCGGCTCGCCCACCTGCGGCTCGCGCGTCCACCGGGCGACGAGTGCTACTCGTCTTTTCTTGAAGGTTCGTCCACCGGGAGACGAGTCCCACTCGTCTTTTCTTGGAGCCACGTCCACCGGGAGACGAGTCCCACTCGTCTTTTGCTGGAGCCACGTCCACCGGGAGACGAGTCCCACTCGTCTTTTCTTGGAGCCACGTCCACCGGGAGACGAGTGCCACCCATCTCCCGCGTGGACGCGCCACCTCACCCGGATGGGTTCACGGCGTCCCGCCCGCCCCGAGCGGTGGCGCGGGGACGGCTTCGGGCTTTGTCGCGGAGGCTCTTCGACGGGGCTTCGCGAGGTCGCCGACCATCTCGACGTAGGGCGCCAGCAGGAACGCGGCGAGCGCCTCGCTCCCCGGGATCTCCGGGTCGGCGTGGCTCTCGATCTTCTGGATCACGCTCCGCAGCGCATCCCGGGCGGCGCTCCACTGCGGCCGGCCATCGGTCGGCCCGCCCTCCTTGGCGAGCACCACGGTCGTGAAGCCGTACGCCTCGCCGAAGCGCGCGTGGGCGGCGACGAGCTGCCGGTAGTGCCGGGTCCCGCTGAACTGCTCGATCACCGCCTGGGCGCGCTCCTCCTCCAGCGTCTTCATCCGCTGCACCATCGCGGCCCACTGGACCCGCGGACGGCGCGTGATGAAGCGAAGCCCCTCGGGCGCCGGAAAGAGCTGCCCGTACAGCCAGCGCGCGTCGGACGGCGACGGCGTCTGCCCATCCTCGGAGAGCCCGGCGGCTCCCGCGTTCCACTGCTCGAGCGCGCGCCATCGGTCGTCGCTGTCGGTGTTCGCCGCGCTCCGCTCGGCCTCGCTCGCCCCGGAATGGCGCTGGTCGGCCTGTGCGCTCGCCCGCAGGCCGCGGAACCCCTGAAGCTCCGTCGCGGCCGCCTCGAACCGCTTCCACGGTCTGTCGATGTGCGGCGGCAGCGCCGCGACCGGCTCGACCCCCTTGGGCAGCGGCGCGTCGCCCTCCTTGCGCTTGCCGCCGTTCGGCCGGAGCACCGCCGCGATCCGCGCGCTCATCTGAGCTCGGAGACCGATCACCTCGTCCGCGACGAGCTCCAGGGGAAGGACCATGGTCGAGAACATCGGTGTTTCACTCACGGGGTAAACCTCCTGTGATGTCTGATGGGTTCTGGCCTGCCGCCGTGGCGACACGCCATGGTTTCGTTGCGGCGTGGCCCACGGCAACCCACGTGCCGGCGCGAGATGCGTGAATGTCTCGGCAAAACGTCTCAGACAGCGAGGAGCTGAGCGCAATGCCCCGTCATGACCCGCAACGGATTGCGCTGTTGCGCAACGCTTCCGCCGGCGCGTCGCGGCCGCTTGTCGAGCACGATCCTATCACCGCGCACGCCTGTCGATGCCGCGGCCCCTCGCATCGAGCACGCTGCGTGATGGCGAGAAGTGCTACCCGACGAAGCGCGGGCCGTGCTGACCGTCGAGAAGCTGCCGCTCGCTATTGCTGCGAGCGCTGGTAGGTATTCCCGAAGTCGTCCTGCACCACGACGGCGAGCCCGTCCACCGCCTCCACCTCGAGCTTTTCATCGATCACCCGCGTTCGAAACGCCCAGCCGTCGGGAAGCGTCAATGTCTCGCCGAGCTTCGCGAGCGACGCCTCGTCCTGCTGCACCTCCTGCACGCTATACGACTGCAACTCGTAGATCGCGCCCTCCGGATCGACGAGCTCGTAGACGCTCTTGCCCGCGTCGTAGCCCCACGTCGTGTCGCGCCGCACGGCGCGTGTCTCGTAGGGCTTCGCCTTGCCCGAGGCTTCGGCGAGGGCGACGGTGAGCGTGCCCGTCTTGCGCATCTCGATGCCGCCGAGCGTGCGCACCTCCGGATCGAGCACCTTCGAGCCCTCGAAGCTGTCGATCATCCAGTGGCGCGGGCCGTTCATGACCACCACATCCGCCATCGTCTCGGCCTTCACCTCGGCCTCGTCGACCGCGACCCACGCCGCCTCGGGGCACTCGTTCAGGCCCTGCGTGTTGTACACGTCGATCGTCACCGATCCCGCGACGAGATCCGCGTCGCCGAGCAGGATCTCGCAGTAGCGGCTCCCCCGCAGGGCCTCCTGCGCGGGCCCGCGCGACTCGGCTTCGACGGGCTCCTCCTCGGCGCAGCCGACCGCGGCGAGAAGGAGCGACAGGAAAAGGGCGAGCGACGACGGCTTGTTCATGGCGTGTACCTCGGGCAGAAGGCGATCGTGGAACGCGTGGATCGCGCTCTCTTTCCCCTACTCCCGTAAAAGCACCCGCCGACCCGACACGGCCTCGGTCGATTCTTCTCCGAGCTCCTCCCGTTGGGTTGGCCGGGATCTCCAGGGAGCGAAAAGAACATCCCCTCTCCACGGCCGGGCGACGCCCCTCTCGCCGCCCCCCCTCGCTCCGACAGCTCCGGCAGCCCCGATGGGCGCCTGTCATCGCGGCGCAACACCCGCTGTCCGCGCGACGGTCAGCTGTAACGCCGCCGTACCACCTCGCCGGGAGACGCGCGGCCAAATCCGCCGCCGCCACGCCGCTCCCAATCATGGCACGGCGCATGCTCCTTGTCCCCGGCACGCAGCGCGGCGATCATGGCCGCTTGTGTCCACGCTCGGCGAGCTCGCCGTTGCCGTGAACGAAGGCTCGAAACTCTCTGGACGAGGAGATCGCGATGAAGCGCTCTGCTGGTGCGCACGGGATGGTGATGGGCGTCGGGCTCCTCATGGCGGCTTGCGGGCCGGCGTCGGAGTCGGAGATCGAAGTCGAGCTCGACGAACCAGGGCTCGAGGCGACGGGGATGAAGCCCGGTATCCCGGACACCAACGGGACCCCGAAGCTCGCGTGGCACACCTGGAAGTACGCGGTGGTCACGGCGCTGCGGAGCCCGCTGCTCCAGGGCGACCAGATCCACCCGGTCATCCTCGCCACCAAGATCCTCGACGCGGCGGCCCCCGGGGGCGTGGACGGCAAGGAGGTCTTCGATCACACCGTCCGCTGCGCCGCCGCCGCCGGCACCGTCGTGCACCACGGCGGGGAGGTCTACCTGGGGCGAGGGATGGTGAGCAGCGCGTCGGCCTGGACGGAGGAGGGGCTCTCCGATGCCGTGATCGGCAACGTGCTGGAGTGCGTGATCGCCTACGTCAACGACGTGACCGACGGCCTCAGCGTCCTGCTCACGGGCACCCAGGTGACCGACGACGGGGCGCCTCACACCGAGTACATTCACCGCGAGGCGCTCTGGTGCGCGGTCCCCTCCACCGCGTTCGGCGCCATGGTGTCCGTCTATGCGACGGCCCCGTTCATCGCCCACTGCGATGTCGACCCTGGGTCGGCGCTGAAGCAGCGGTACTGCTACAAGGAGGGGGCCTGCGGCCTCAACTACATGGGGCCCCTGGCGGACAGCATCGATAACGGCACCTGCCAGCCGGTCGGGCTCCCGGGGCACGGCCAGTTCATCTGCAACGACAAGCCGTGCACGATGACGTGGCTGAAGGACATCGAGCCCGACTGGTGCCGTGAGCCCGGGCGCGTGCGCACGATCGATCCCGCGCTGTTCCCCCGGTGAGCGCCGCGGGCCGCGGGGGCGGTCAGGGCGCGGCGGGGTCGGGCGCCTGGCCCGCGAGCCGCCGCGCCTCCGCGAGGCGCGCGCCCTCGGTCCGGGCGCGCAGCGGATTCGCCAGGAGGGCCGCCTCCAGGGCCGCAACCCCGCGCCGGGCGGCCTCCCGCCGAGCCGCCGCGCCGGGCGCGGCCGCGGCGCGCAGCAGCCAGAGCCCGCCCTGGGCCACGAGCGCCCGGTCGAACCGCGGGTGGAGCCCGAGCGCCGCGTCCGCATGCCGGAGCCCCTCCGCGATGTCGGCGGCGGCGTCCCCCCCGCGGTCCGCCCGGTGGGCGGCGCGGGCCTCGTGGATCTCGGCCAGCAGCGCGGGGAACCGGGGATCGGCGCGCTGCCCACCATCGGCGCGCTGCCCGCCGAGCAGGGGGTCGAGCACGGCGAGCGCCGCGTCGAGCCGCGCCGCGTCCGGCCGGCCGCGCTGCGCGCTCCACCGGTAGGCGAGCAGCTCCACCTCGGCGCGCTGCAGCCGGTCCGACACGTCCCAGGGCGCCACCGCGATCTGGCGATCGAGCGCCTCACGCGCGATCCGGATCGAGGGCGACGGGTCCTCACCCCGCGCGACCCCGGCGCGCGCCTCGAGCACCGCCAGCATCGCCCGCAGCGACTCCGGGAAGGCGGTCGCGTCCGGCGCCACCTCCAGCGCGCTCGCCCGGACGCGCGCGAGCGCCGGGCCGGGATCCGCGCCCGCGTCGAGCGCGTGCAGCGCGAGCGCGTGATCCAGCCAGACCCGCCAGTAGGGCGCCCAGCCCCAGGAAGGGTCCTTTTGATGCATCGCCTCGATCACCCGGTGCGTCCGCTGGACCGCCTCCTCGGGGGAGCGGCCGGCGCGGACGAGGTGCTCTGCCTCGTAGACGCCGGTGACGAGCCGCGAGGTGCGCGCGCCGTCGAGGCCCGGGTCGAGCGCGAGGACCTGATCGCAGCGGGCGCCCGCGCGCTCGAAGGAGCGGCTCGGGTCGCGGCCGTGCAGGGAGTCGTGGCGGCCGAGCTCGGCGTGGACGGAGCAGAGCTCGGCGAGGGCCCAGGCGAAGTCGGGCTCGCGCTGGAGCGCGGCCTCGTAGCCCTGGATGGCGCGCTCCAGGTCCTCGCGCTGATCGCGGCCGAGCATGTCGGCGTGGTACGCCCGCGCGCGGGCGACCGCGGCGGCGACGTACCGGGCGAAGGCGTCGTCCGGGCTCCTTTCGAGCGCCGCCTCGGCGCGCGCGGTCGCGGCGCGCAGGGCGGCCTCGGCGTCCTCACCCGGCTGCATGCCGCTCGCCGCCCACCAGGCGAAGCAGTTGTGGACCCAGGCGAGCTTGACCAGCGCCTCGGGGCTCCGCGGGCTCGCCTCGAGCGCCCGCTCGCAGGCCGCCCGCGCGCGCTCGAAGCTCGGGCGCATCGAGTCGCCGCGCTTGCCGGCGGCGTTCATGGTCTGGGTCCAGAGCTCGCACGCGGCGGCGTGGACCGAGGGGTCGGACCGGCCGTGCTCGGCGGCGATCCGGTACGCCTCGGCGGCGGGGTCGAAGTAGCCCTTCATGCGGTCGAAGTCGAAGGCGGCGGCGTCGTGGCGGTGGCGGCTCCCGAGGGCGAAGAGCACGTCGCCCTCCAGCTTCTTCGCCTCGTGGAGCCACGGCGCCGCCGCGAACGCCTCCCGCGCCCTCTCCAGCGCCTCGTCGTGCCTGCCCTCGGCGAACGCGAGCAGCCCTTCCACGTAGGCGGGCGCCTCGATGGCGCCGTGCGCCGGCGCCTCGCCGGCGCCGCCCAGCGCCGCGCGGAGGTGCCGGACCGCCGGGGCCTTGTACTCGGCCTCGAGCGCCGCGATCCGGGCCTCGCGCTGCGCCGGGTCGCGGATGCGGCGGGTCTCCTCCAGGGCGCGGCGGTAGAGCTCGGAGAGCGCCACGCCGGCAGCGTGGTCGAGCCCCGGCGATCGGTACCCGGCCCGCTCGGCCGCGCGGAGGTGGTCGAGCGCGGCGCGCGGCTCCTGGAGCGCGAGCAGGCCGCGGCCGAGCGCGTACTCGCCGGGGCCGCGGCCGACCTCGCCCGCGGTCGCCATCCGGGCCTCGACGGCCCCGAGCCGGGCGCGGACCACATCGCGCTCGCGCTCGACGTCGTGGAGCGGCATCGCGTGGGCGGCGCGCAGGAAGAGCTCCATCTCCTTCACGGTCTCGCCGAGCTCGCGGGCGAGGTTGGCCTGCTCCGCGGCGGCGCGCTGGCCGCGGACGAGGAGCCCGGCGACGACGAGCGCCGTCAGCAGCAGCGCGGCCGCGCCCGCGACCGCCGCCCGGTGCCGCCGCGCGTGCCGGGCGAGGCGGCGGCCGAGGGAGGCGCGGCGCGCGAGCACGGGATCGCCGTCCAGGAAGCGCTGCAGGTCCTCGCCGAGCGCGCGCGCCGACTCGTAGCGGGCGCCGGGCTGCTTCTCGAGGCAGCGCATCACCACCGCCTCGAGGTCCTGGGGGATGTCGCGGTCCAGGGTCCGGAGCGGCGGCGCGTCCGCCTCCAGCACCTGGCGGAGCACGTCCATCACGGTGCCCCCGGTGAACGGCGGGCGGCCGGCGAGCAGCGCGTAGAGCGTCGCGCCGAGGCCGTAGACGTCGGTCCGCCGATCGAGGGCGTGCACCCGCCCCGCGGCCTGCTCGGGCGCCATGTACGCGGGGGTTCCGAGCAGGGCGCCGGTCAGGGTGGGCCCGCTCTCCCCCGCCTCGCGCGCGATGCCGAAGTCCATGAGATAGGGGCGGTAGGCTCCGTCCGTGCCCCGCTCCAGCATGACGTTGCTCGGCTTGACGTCGCGGTGCACGAGGCCGAGCCGGTGCGCCTCGTGGAGCGCGGCGGCGATGGCCCGGGCCACGCGCACCTTCTCCTCGAGGGTCAGGTCGCCGCGGGCGTCCTGGAGGGAGGGGCCGTCGATGCAGCGCATGACGAGGAAGGGCACGTGATCGGCGACGCCTGCCTCGTGGACCTCGCAGACGTTCTCGTGGCGGAGCCGCGCCTGGGAGCGCGCCTCGCGCAGGAAGCTCCCGTCGATCTGCGCGCCCGCCGAGAGGAGCTTGATGGCGACGCGCCGGCCGAGCCGGAGATCCCGGGCCCGGTAGACGACGCCCATGCCGCCGCGGCCGAGGAGGTGGAAGTCCTCGAAGCGGGCGTGGAGCGAGGGCGGGATCGGCGAGGGTGGGATCGACGAGGGCGCGGCGGCGCGCCGGCTCTCCTCGCCGAGGCCGAGATCGGACGTGGCCTCGGGCGCGGCGGGTGTGGCCTCGAACGCGGCGGGCGATGCCCCGGGCGCGGCGGGCGATGCCCCGGGCGCGGCCGGGCCGGTGACGGTCGCGTCGTCGCGCCCGCGCCGCGGCCACGGCGGGGCGTCGACGCGGGGCTCGTCGCCGTCCACGGGCACGATCATCGGGCGCGGAGGCCGTGGCGCTGGAGCAGCCGGTGGACGAGCTGGCGGGAGACGCCCATCGCGTCGGCCGCGTGCGAGATGTTGCCCCCGTGCTGGCGGAGCTTCTCGGTGACGTAGGCGCGCTCCAGCTCCTCCAGCACGACCTCCCGCGCTTCGGGCAGCGGCAGCTCGAGGAGCCTGCGGAGGCGGGCGTCCCCGGACCCTGCCGGCGACGCGCCGGAGGGCGCAGCGCCCGGCGAAGCCGCTCCGGAGAGCGCCGCGCCCGAGGGATCGGGCCGCGTCGCTTCCGCGCTCAGGCTCCCCTGCGGCGCCGGCGGCGCGGCGCCGAGGATCTCGTGGAGCAGCTCGGGGAAGAGGACGAGCCGCGCGACGGTGTTCCGGAGCTCGCGCACGTTCCCTGGCCAGTCGTACGCCTCCAGCAGCGGGAGCGCGCCCGGCGGCAGGTCCGCGAGCGCGCGCGGCGGATCCCGCGCGACGAGGAAGCGCTCGACGAGGAGCGGGATGTCGTCCTTGCGCTCCCGGAGCGCGGGGACGTGGACCTCCACCACCGAGAGCCGGAAGTAGAGATCGGCCCGGAACGAGCCGTCCTGGGCCTTCGCGCGCAGGTTCCGGTGCGTGGCCGCCACGATCCGCGCGTCGAAGGGGAGCCACTCGTTCGCTCCGAGCCGCCGGATCTGCCGCCCCTCGATGGCGCGGAGGAGCTTCGGCTGGAGCTCGAGCGGGAGCTCGCCGATCTCGTCGATGAAGAGCGTGCCGCGGCTCGCCTGCTCGAGCAGGCCCGGCCGCGCCGCCGCGGCGCCCGTGAACGCGCCCCGGGCGTGGCCGAAGAGCTCGCTCTCGACGAGGTTCGGGGCGATGGCGCCGCAGTCCACGACCACGAACGGGCCGTCCTTGCGGCGGCTTTGCGCGTGGATCGCCCGCGCCAGCACCTCCTTGCCGGTGCCGGACTCGCCCAGCAGGAGCAGCGTCTCGTCGGTCGGCGCCGCGCGCTCCAGCCGGGCGAACAGCGCGCGCATGGGGAGGCTCCGCCCCGCCGCCTCGCCGAACGCGTCCGCGGCGGAGAGCGGCAGGACCGCCGCGGGCCCCGCGGGGCCGACGACGATCTCGGAGCCGCCGACCGTGGCGGGGACGCGCGGCGGGAGGAAGGCCTCGCGGATCCGGACGTCGCGGATCAGCGTGCCGTTCTTGCTGCCCAGGTCGCGCAGGAGCACGCCCTGCTCGGTCAACCGGATCTCGCAGTGCCTGCGCGAGGCGCGCGGATCGGCGAGGACCAGATCGCAGTCGGCGCCCGCGCCCACGAGGAGGGGGCGCAGATCGAGCGGCGCGGTGAGCGTGCGGCGGTCCGGGAGGGTGACGGTCACCGAGACGGACGGGAGCCGGAGAGAGCGCCCCTCATCGAAGCTCGTGAGCGTGCAGGCCTCCCCGGGATCGTCGCCCATGATCGCCATGGTGCCCCTGGAGGGGGCCGCGTCAACCAGGAACCGGCGCGCCCGCGGGCCACACCGGCGCCTGCAGCTCACCGCCGGCGCGCCTGCGGGACCTCTCTGCTGGACCGCTGTCACGCCGCCGCGACAGCGCCCGTCGCGCGCGCGTGACAGCTGTCCCGGCGGCGTGTCGGCGCGGGGCGAAGCGCTCGCCGGAGACGCGCGGATCCGCCTGGAAACGCGGCGATTCGCGCTGCAAACCGATTCCGGCACACGCGTTGCGATGCGCCCCTCGAACGCGGCGAAACGCGGATTGAGGAGGATGCGGACATGACGTCTCGAAACAGCGGCGCGGGCAACGTGGATCACCAGGGGATCGCCGGCGCGCGCCGATCGGCGCGGCTCGGGCTCGTCGCGCTCGCCGCGCTGGCGAGCGCCGTCTCGGCGAGCCGCCCCGCGGCCGCGGTGAGCGCCGAGCCCGGGCTGCGCGAGATCCCGCTCGACACGACCGGCGCGACCTTCCGCGCCGAGGTGATCGGCGACGAGCACTTCGATTACCTCCGGATGGCGGACGGCACGGCCGTCGTGCTCAACGAGCTCTCGGGCGACTACGAGGTCGCCGAGCTCGGCTCGGACGCGCGCGGCGCCCTCAGGCTCGTCCCCTCCGGGGTGCTGGTCCGCGATCTCCGCGGGCAGGGCGGCCCCGTGGATCCGGCGTTGCTCCAGCGCATCGACGACGAGGCGCTCGATACCCTCTGGGAGGCGGAGATCGCACATTCCCGGGGCGCGCTCTCGTTCGCGGCGAATCCGACCGTGATCTCCGGGATCCGGCGCCCCCTGCTGACCATCCTGCTGGAGTTCACCCAGGGGGGCGGGCTCGCGGCGCCAGGCGCGTTCACCGGCAACTTCAGCACCGACCTCGCGTACTGGAAGCAGACGATGTACGGGAGCCTCCCGGGCTCGGTGAACCATTATTACGCCGACATGTCGCGCGGGAAGTTCTCCTTCACCCGCGCGAAGGAGACCCAGGGCACCGCCAACGACGGCATCGTCCGGATCAAGCTCCCGTTCGCGCACCCCAACAGCAAGAAGGATTTCTCCCTCCTCCAGCTCTACCTGAAGGAGGCGCTGGTGATGGCGGATCCCTTCGTCAACTTCGCCTCCTACGACACCAACGCGGACGGCAAGGTCCGCGGCGACGAGCTCAACACGGTCTTCATCGTGGCCGGCTACGAGACAGCGAACACGAGCAAGACGCCCTCCATCTGGGCCCATGCGAAGGGCTTCGAGGACCCGATCACCCTCGACGGCAAGGTCCTCACCGGCTACACCGCGCTCGGCGAACGGCAGGTCCACGCCGTCCGCGGCGTGCCCACCACGATGCCGGCCACGGTGGGTGTCATCGTCCACGAGCTCGGGCACGCGGCGGTCGGCCTGCCGGATCTCTACAAGGGCCCTACCCCGCTCGGGTCATGGTGCGTGATGGCGAGCGGGAGCTGGGGGAGCACGAGCGGCTCGCCCGCGGGCTCGGTGCCCGTGGCGATGGGCGCCTGGAGCCGGATCAAGGCCGGATTCCTGGCGCCGACGGTGATCGAGCCCGGGTCCCCGCCGCAGGACATTGCCATCGTCCGGACGGCCGGCGCGGAGTTCCTCGGGCAGGGCGTCGCGCCGACGATTTACAAGGTCGAGACCTCGGATCCGGACCAGTACTTCCTGATCGACAACCGCCAGAACGAGGGATACGACCGCGGCCTGCAGCGCTGGCTCGACTTCGATGACGCCTCCGGCGGCGTGGCGATCTACCGCGTCGACGAGGCCAGGAAGGCGGGCGCCGGGAAGATCGCGGTCATGGCGAGCAACCCGAGCTCGCCGAGCTCCATCGCCAACCTCTACAACGAGGAGGGGGGCCGGACCTTCACGCCGTTCACCGACCCGAGCAGCGACGACGCGGACGGGCAGTTCACCGGGCTCTCGGTCACGGACTTCAACGTCTCCGGGCCCATCATGCTCGCGCACGTGAGCTACGTCCCCTTCGCCTGCAACGCGATCACCGCGTCCGTGGCGGAGCACGAGATCCACGGCCGCGCCCACAAGCAGATCGTGGACCTCGGGGACGACCAGATCTTCCTTGGATACCGCACAACGGGCGTGCAGCAGGCGCTCGGGTTCGACGAGGACGAGATCGTCACGCTCCACGTGGAGGCGCCCGGGATGTGGAGCGTCGGGGAGTGCGACTGAGCGGCCTGGCCTCCTGCCCGCGGAAGCTCGTGACCGTCTCGATCAGCGCGCGGAGCTTCGGCTGCTCCTGCGTGCGCGCGGGGAAATAGAGGCAGAAGCCAGGCCCCTTCGTGATGAACGCCTCGAGCACGCGCTCCAGCCGCCCCTCCGAGAGGTCGCGCTCGATGGCCTGGTCCGGCACGTACGCGAGGCCCGCCCCCGCGCACGCGAGCGCGACCATGAGCCCGATATCGTCGGTGACGACGCCGCCGGGGACGTCGACCGTGATCGTCTTGCCCCGGCGTTCCAGCTCCCAGCGATAGACGACGCCGCTCGCGAGGAGGCGCTGGCGGATCGCGCGATGGCGGACGAGGTCCTCCGGCGAGCGCGGCCGCCCCGCCTTCGCGAGGTAGGCCGGCGAGCCGACGATCGACCACGACGAGTGGCTCGAGATCGGGACCCGCACCATGTCCTTCTCCACCGCGTCGCCGAGCCGGATGCCCGCGTCGAAGCCGGACGCCACGAGGTCGACGAAGGCGTCGTCGAGCGAGACCTCGATCGACAGCTCCGGGTACGCCTCCCGCATCTGCGCCACGAGCGGGGCGACGAGCCACGCGCCGCTCACGCGCGGCGCGGTGATGCGGAGGTTCCCGGAGGGGCGCCCGCGGTAGTCGCCGAGCGCGGCGAGCGCGTCCTCGACGTCGGCGATCGCGGGCCGCAGGCGCTGAAAGAGGCTCTCGCCCGGCTCCGTGAGCGCGACGCGCCTCGTGGTCCGCTGAAACAGCACGACGCCGCACCGCCGCTCGAGGAGCTTGATCTTCTGGCTCACGGCGGTGGGGGTGACGCCGAGCGCGGCGGCCGCGGCGGTGAAGCTCTTGTGGCGGCCCACGGCGAGGAACGTCGTGAGCCCGTCGAGCGCGTCGGTCATGCTGGATTATGAACAAAAGGTTCATAAAGCATCAACCTCTTCGCGCATTTTCTTCATGCTCGGGATGTTGCATCTTCCGTCGTGTGAGGGGCGCGGCGCCCCGGGCAACGAAGAGGAGATCCCCATGGAAACGAGCAAGCACGAGCGGGTGTGGTTCATCACGGGCGCGTCGCGCGGCATCGGCGCGGAGATCGCGAAGGCGGCGCTCGCCGCCGGCGATCGGGTGGTCGCCACCGCGCGCGATCCGAAGAGCATCACGGACCGCTTCGGGCGGCCCGAGGCGCTCCTCCCCGTCGCGCTCGACGTGACGGACGAGGCGTCGGTCGCCGCCGCGGTCGAGGCGGCCGTCGCTCGGTTCGGCCGGATCGACGTCCTCGTGAACAACGCCGGTTACGGCGTCATGGGCGCGATCGAGGAGACCTCGGGCGACGAGGTCCGGCGCGTCTTCGAGACGAACGTGTTCGGCCTGCTCGCGGTGACGCGCGCCGTGCTCCCGCAGCTCCGGAAGCAGCGCGCCGGCCAGATCCTGAACATCTCGTCGCTCGGCGGTTACCGGGCGGGAGCCGGGTTCGGCGTTTACTGCTCGACGAAGTTCGCCATCGAGGGGATCTCGGAGGCGCTCCACGCCGAACTCGCGCCGCTCGGCATCGCGGTGACGGTCATCGAGCCGGGCTACTTCCGGACGGAGTTCCTGGAGGCGAAGTCCGTCGTCGAGACGGGCAAGGTCATCGCCGATTATGCGGACACCGCGGGCAGGGTCCGGAGCCGCGCGAAGGCGGTCAGCCTCCAGCAGCCCGGCGATCCGGAGCGGCTCGCGCGCGTGGTCGTCGAGCTCACCCGCGCGAAGAATCCCCCGCTCCGCCTCCCGCTCGGCAGCGACGCCGTCGCCGCGATCGAGGCGAAGAACGCGCTCGTGGCGCAGGAGCTCGCCGCGTGGCGCGCCGTCGCCGAGTCGACGGATTTTCCGAAGTGAAGCGAGGTTGACCCCCCGGAGGCGCAAGCGCGCAGGGAGAGGCGGAGGTCACGCGCCCGCCGCCTCCGGATCGTCCACCAGGGGCGCCACGCCAGGCGCCGGGCCCTTCGCTGTACCGGTCGCGCGACTGACACAGTGCTTTCGCGCGGCGCGCCCCCTGTGCCTTCACCGGCCAGCACCGGCTCCTTACGCTCCGGTCCATCCCCGACCGGAGCGATCTGTGATGACCGAGCTGCTGCCCCTCGTGACCTATTGCTTCGTGATGTCGAGCACCCCTGGGCCGAACAACATGATGCTCACCGCCTCGGGCGCCAACTTCGGCTACCGCGGCTCGCTGCCGCATCTCCTGGGCATCGGCGTGGGCGGCGCGGTCCAGACCTTCGTCGCCTGCCTGGGCCTGGGCGCGCTCTTTGCCGCCTACCCGGCGCTGCACGCCGTGCTGCGAGTGACCGGCGCGGTGTACCTGCTGGTGCTGGCGTGGAAGCTGACCGGCGGCGCGGCGGTCAAGGGCGCCGAGGTGCCGCAGCCGCTGTCGTTCGCGCAGGGGGCGCTGTTCCAGGCCGTCAACCCGAAGAGCTGGGTCAAGGCGATCACGGTGGCCTCGGTGTTCATGCCGGCGGGCATGGGCGTGGCGAGCGGCGCCCTGCTCGTGTCCGTCGTCGGCCTCGCCATCACCTTTCCGTGCACCTCGGCGTGGGCGCTGTTCGGCGTGGCGATCCGGCGATTTCTGACCGATCCGCGACGGCACCGGCTGTTCAATGGCATCATGGCCGGCGCGCTGGCGGTGCTGGCCATCCTGCTCCTGCGTTGATCCATGTTCTCGCTCGACCGCGACTCCGCCGTTCCCCTGGCCGACCAGATCGAGGCGCGGCTGCGCGCGCTGATCGAGGGCGCGCGGCTGCCGCCCGGCGCGCGGCTGACGTCGATCCGCCAGCTGGCGGGTCAGCTCGGCGTGAGCCCCAACACCGTGGTGACGGCCTACGATCGGCTGGTGGCGGCCGGGCTGCTCGAGTCGCGCGGCACGGCCGGGTTCTTCGTGTGTGAGGCGGCCTCGGCCATGCCGAGCGAGGCGTGGCTGGAAGCCGGCGAGGAGCAGGAGCCTGTGTGGCTGGCGCAGCAGTCGAACGACCAGCGCGCCGGCGTGCTGCTGGCCAGCAGCGGCGCGTTGCCGGCGAGCTGGCTGAGCGACGCCATCCCTGCGACGGTGCTCCAGCGCGCGCTCGCCAGGAGCGACGCCGGCATGGCGGCGCGCTGTCCGCCGCAGGGGCTGCCCGAGCTACGGGAGCGCATCGCGATGCTGATGCGCTCTCAGGGCATCGCGGCCGACGCGGGCCGCGTGCTCACGACCTGGGGCGGCACGCATGCGATCGACCTGATCTGCCGGGGCTACCTCCAGCCAGGCGACGCGGTGCTGGTGGAGGACCCGGGTTATTTCCTGCTGTTCGGCCGCCTGCGGCAGGCGGGCTACCGCCTCGTCCCGGTGGCGCGAAGGCCGGACGGCGTGGATCTGGGGGCGCTGGAAGCTGCGTGCTGCGAGCACCGGCCCAGGTTGATGTTCCTCCAGAGCGTTCTGCACAACCCGACCGGCTGGGGCTCGAGCGCCGCCAACCTGCACCGCGTGCTGACGATCGCGCACCAGCACGGCGTCCTCATCGCCGAGGACGACGTGCACGGCCACTTCCACCCCGGGCATCCCACGCGGCTGGCGCAGCTCTCGGGGCTGGATGGGGTCATCTATTACTCCAGCTTCTGCAAGGCGCTGAGCCCGGCGCTGCGCCTCGGCTACATCGCGGCCGAGCCAGGGCGGCTGAAGCCGCTCTTGCGCGAGAAGATCTATTCGGTGCTGACGAGCGGCGCGCTGAACGAGCTCGTGCTCCTGGAGGTGCTGTCGGCCGGCAGGTGGCGCAAGCACATCGACCGGCTGCAGCAGAAGCTCGGCGCGGCCCGGAACGCGGCGGCGCGCCGGCTGCGCGACGCCGGCGTGCTGCTGGACCACCCGGGTGAAGGCGGGCTGTTCCTCTGGGGCGCGGCGCCGCGCGGGGTGGACGTCGACGAGCTGGTGCAGGACGCGTACCTCAACAAGATCCTGCTGGCGCGCGGGGCGACGTTCATGGCGGATGGGGCGGGAGATCCGCATATCCGGTTCAATGTGGTGTTCAGCCAGAATGTGCGGGTGGCGGAGTACCTGGGACAGCGGTTTGCGGCCGTGGCGAGCGCGCGGGGGGCGATGGAGAGGGCGGTAGTAGGGGTGTAGCGGGCATGGGCGTTAACCAGGCTCGTTCGATCACAGACGCCCGCGCCGCTCGCCCTCGCGCGAGGAACGAGGCGGCCTATCTCACGCCTCGCGCTCGCGCCCGTCGCGGCCGTGCCAGCAGGAGACCTCCAGCCTGTCCCCCAGCGGGATCTCCACCGACCCGTAGCCGCTGTCCGCGCCGCGCACGTACTCCAGGTACGGCCGCAGGTCATCCGGGGCGATGTCGAGATCGTCCGCGACGATGAGCGCGCCCCTCCGCAACCGGGGCTCGAGCATCCGGAGCATGGGCAAATAAAGGTTCTTCCATCCGTCCAGCAGGACCAGATCGATCGGCCCCTCCACGTCCCGCAGCGTCACCAGCGCGTCTCCCTCGCGGATCTCGACGAGATCGCCGAGCCCGCTCTCATCGAGGTTCTGCCGCGCCCGCCGCACCTTCTCCGGGTGCAGCTCGCTGCCGATCACCCGCCCGCCGCCGCCATCGCGGATGGCCGCGGCCAGGAACACCGTCGAGATCCCGAACGACGTGCCGAACTCCACCACCGTGTAGAAGCTCATCCGGCCAGAGCGCCATGATGAGCCGCTCCGGACCGCGCAGCGCGCTCAGCGAAGCTCGGCCCCGCCAGCTCCTTCAGCAGCGCCTTGGCGTCCACCAGCGCTGGCGTGTCGAGCCCCTCCTTGAACCACGCGTAGATCGGCGCGAGCGACACGCACGCCTCCTCGCGCCGCCCGCGGTCCCGGAGGACGCGCGCAAGCGACGTCACCGCCTTGAGCTCTGGCATCTTCACGTCCTGCGCCTGCGCCACGGCGATGGCGTCCCGGAAGCAGCGCTCGGCCGCGTCGAGGGCGCGCGGATCCCGCTTCAGGACGAACTCTCCTTTGACGTGGTGGAGCAAGGATACGTAGTAGAGCTCGACGTCGTGCTCGGCCTTCTCGAGGCACTCGTCGATCCGCGCGATCGCCGCGTCGAGGTCGCCGGCCAGCGCCTCGCACTCGGCCACGATCGAGGCCCAGTACGGGAAGGCGACCTCGGCGCCCATCGCCCGGAACCCGGAGAGGAGCTGCCGAGGCACCGTCGGATCGCCGTCGATCCAGCCCTGGAACATGGCCGCGAGCTCTGCCCACTGCGGCAGACCGTGCCGCTCTGCGACGGCGGCGAGCGTCGCGGCGACCTCGCGCGCCGGCTCCCGCTCGCCGCGGTAGTGCCAGACGCCGAGCAGGTAGCCGAGCGCCATGCCGAGGCTGTTCGCGTCGTCGAGCTCGCGGGCGAACGCGACCGCCGCCGTCCCGGCCTCGAGCGCCCGCTCCGGGTAGCCGAGCAGCCACCACTGCAGCCCCGACAGGGCGAGCGCGTGGACCTTCGAGTCCTGACCGAAGGTGCTGGCGTGCGCGCGGTGGACGGCCGGATCGTAGCTCGCGAGCGCGCGGTCGAGGCACGCCCTCGCCTCGGCGTGCTTGCCCGAGAAGAACAGGCACTGCGCGTAGATCGGCAGGACCGCGACAACGTTCCCCGCGTCGCCGGACCGCTCGGCGAGCCGCAGCGCGCGCTCGGCCAGCGACTGCGCCTCCACCCGGTGCGAGCGGGCGTGGTGGTAGGTGATCAGGGCCCACAGGGTCGGTATCGCTCCAGGGCTGTCTCCGAGGCGATCGAGCAGCGCCTGGGCGCGATCCAGGGCGCTCTTGAGCTCGTCGTCGCCCCAGCCCCGGCTGGCCATCAGCGCGGGCGTGACGACGCCGTGCAGCTCGAGCTCCGCCTGGATCCGCTCCGACGCCGTCATCGGCTGCCCTTGCAGCGCGGACCCTGGCGCGGCCGCCGCGGCCGCCGCGACCTGCTCGTCGTCTTCCTTCGATGACGCGATCCACCCGAGCGCCTGCCGGGCCGCCGCGATCGCCTCCGCGTACGCCGAGCGCTGGAGCGCGGCCATCCCGGCCTTCCTCGCGTACCCGACCGCTTCCCGCCGCTGCTCCGCGGCCGCGTGGTGGTGCGCGAGGAGGTCGGGCCGCTTGCTCGCGATCTCCGGGAACCGCTCCTCGAGCGCCCTCGCGATGCGCAGGTGCACCTCGCGGCACGTGCGCTCGAGCAGCGACTCGTACGCAGCGTCCCGGACCAGCGCGTGCTTGAAGACGTACGCTGGGTTCTTGATCCGCCGCTTGCGGTACACCAGCCCCGAGGCGACGAGCTTGTCGAGATCCTCCTGCACCTCGGCCTCCTCGAGCGGGCTCACGACCCCGAGCAGCTCGAACGTGAACTCCCGCCCGATCGCCGCCGCGACCTGGGCGGTCTCCTTGGCCCGGCCGAGCCGGTCGAGGCGCGCCACCAGCGAATCGCGCAGCGTGGCGGGGATCGAGAGATCCGAGAGCGGCCGCACCAGCGCGCAGCCGCCCTCGCACTCGGCGAGCGCGCCCGCCTCGATCATCGCCAGGACCAGCTCCTCGATGAAGAGCGGGACGCCGTCGGTCCGGCTCGTGATGTGATCGAGCACCTCCGCCGGCAAGCTCCGGCCGCCCATGATCTGCGCCGTCATCCGCTCGACCTCCGGCCTGCCGAAGCGGCCGAGCTGGATCTGGAGCAACGAGCCAGGCGACCACGGGTGAACGAACTCCTGCCGCGCGGTGAAGATCGCGAGCAGGCGGCTCGATCCGATCTCGCTGACGAGCTGACCGAGCAGCTCGACCGTGCTCGGATCGCCCCAGTGCAGGTCCTCGACCAGGAGCGCGACGGGCTCTTTCTCGCCCATCTCGAAGAGCAGGGAGAGGACCGCGTTGCGCGTCATCTCGCGCTTCCTCCGCGGCGAGACGTCGAGCGGCGTCCACCGCTTCGGCAGCGGGAGCGAGAGGAGGGACGCGAAGAGCGGGACCGCCTCGCGCAGCTCGAAGCCATAGAGCGAGAGCAGGGCCTCGAGCCTGTCCACCCTGCCCTCGGGGTTCGCCTCGCGCCGCGGGTCGAGCATGCGCTCGAGCAGCTCGATGATGGGATAGAACGCGCTGTGCACGCTGTCGGGCGTGCAGCGGCACTCGATCCAGGCGTGCGGGCGGGCGCCGATCCGCTCCTCGAGCGCCCGGGCGAGGCGGGACTTGCCGATCCCCGGCTCGCCGCTGATCAGCACGGCCTGCCCGGCGCCATCCGAGGCCCGCGCCCAGCGTTCGAGCAGCGCCTCGATCTCCCGGTCGCGGCCGACGAGCGGCACCTCCCGGAGCGCGGCGGAGGGGGCACCGTCGCGCAGCGCGAAGGCCGAGACCGGCATCGTGGAGTCGTCCGTGACGCGGATGCCGGTCTCCTCGAGGAGGAACTGCTTCCGGAGGAGCCGCTCGGTGCCGCCGCTGACGAGGATGCCGCCCGGCTCGGCGAGGTGGCTGAGGCGGGACGCCAGCTTCGGGGTGGTGCCAACGACGTAACCGAGACCCGCGGACGCGGGATTGCGCAGCTCGCGCGCGACCACGAGCCCGGTGTGAATGCCGATCCGGACATCGACGCGCAGCTTGCGGGCCGCCTCGAGCGCGGCGCTGCGACGTGCGACCTCGGATGCGATCGCGAGCGCCGCGCGGGCCGCGCGCCTGGCATCGTCCTCGCGCGCCTTCGGGTAGCCGAAATAGAAGAGCACGGCGTCGCCGAGCCCGCCGGCGACATGGCCGCCGAAGCGGCGCGCGAGCTCGGCGCACACCTCCTGCTGGAGGCCGAGGACATGGTCGAGCTCCTCCAGGTCGGCGGCCCGTGACCCGACACCCGCGGCGCTGAGGATGCAGCACACCGCGGTGATCTGCCGACGCTCGCCCTGGACGAGCCGCAGGTGGCGCCCGTCGCTCCCCGGCTTGCCCGGGCTCACGGGAGTCTCCGCGTCCTGGGCCGCCCGGCCCGGGTGACGGTCGCGCGCGCCCGGGCGAAGCCCGGCCACGTCGCAGGCCTCGAGCTCGCGGAGGAGCGACGCCGCCGTGACCTGGCGCGCCGCCGGATCCTTCGCGGTCACGCGGCGGAGGATGTCGCCCAGGGGGTGGTCGGCGATCTCCGGCGGGATGGGGATCGGCTCGGCGGAGAGCTGTTTGAAGACGACCTCGGCCACCGTCGCTCCCTCGACCACGCGCTTGCCCGTGAGGCACTCGAGGAAGAGGAGGCCCCAGGCGTAGAAGTCGGAGCGCGGCGTCGTGTGCTGGCTGCGGAGCTGCTCCGGCGCGGCGTACGAGGGCGTGCCCACGGACTCGTCGGTCAGGGTGATCCGGGCCTCCTTCTCGTGGCGGGCCTCGTGGATGAACCCCCCGATGCCGAAGTCGAGCACGAGCGCGTTCCTCCGGGCTCCGGTGGGCACGATCATGATGTTCGCCGGCTTGAGATCGCGGTGGACCACCCCCTGCGCGTGCGCGCACGCGAGCGCATCGAGGATCTGCATCATGAGGTGCCGGGTCTCGACGGGATCGAGCTGGCCCTCCCTCTCGAGCACCTCGGCGAGGTTGTTCCCGGGGACGAACTCGAAGACCGAGCAGACCACGGAGCCCTCCGCGTGCCTCGAGTCGATGAGCCGGACGATGTTGGGGTGGTGCAGCTGCGCGCAGAGCTGCATCTCGCGGTGGAAGCGCGCGATGCGCTGCTCCTGCGCCTGCGCCGTGCTCTCCTTCGGGAGCCGCAGCACCTTGATCGCCACGTGCTGCCCCGTGGCGAGCTGCCGCGCCTTGAAGACGGTGCCGAATCCGCCCTCGCCCAGCGCAGAGACGAGCTGGTACCGCTCCCCGAAGACCGCGCTCATGGCCACCGTTGAATCGACGTCCACCATGTCGCTCCCCCACCCCGGTGTTCTGATCTGGTGCAGCTTACACCTGTACACCTTTTCCGCGGTGAGCGGAGCAATTTTCCTGGATGCGAGGGCCTCGACGTTGAGGACGGTGCGCGGCGGCGGCCCTCGGTCCGCGGCGCATCGGCGACGCCGTCGTCGGCGGCGAGCGCTGGAGCTCGGCCCGCGACGCGCCCAGTCGCCGCGGACGCGGGCGATGATGTGCGGATAGCCGCCGCCGGCGTCCTGGAAGAGGCGTTCGAGGGTCCTTTGAACGCGCGGCGAATCGAGCGTGGTGCTCATGATGGCGTGTCTCCTCCGGGCAGGTCGACGGCGACAGCGCTGCTGCGCGCCCTCGCTGCTTCCCTGTTCGACACCGGATCTGCGCTCGAGAAGGCATGATCTCATGTGCATGTACGGCAAGTCGCCGTGCGCTCCGGCCGGCGGCGCGTGCCCACGCCGCGCGCCGCCGAGCTGCGCCCGCGCCCGCGCGTGCGCGCGGTGGTCGCCTCGGCCGGCGCGGTCCTCCGCGAACGCAGCGCGCTCGGCGTCGCCGAAGGCGACCCCTTCGCTGCATGAAGAACAAGATGCTCGAATCACCCAAATTTTTCAGGAGAACCGGATCGCCGTTGGAACGGTGTCCTCTCACCCCGGGGCAGCCCGGCAGTTGGGGCTTGACGCCTCGGAGCGGTTGGATTTCCTTCCCCCCCAGCAGCGTCATCTGGATCGCGGCGCTCCGCGTCGTTCAAGGTCGGGTCGTCAGCCCGGACACGATGGCTGATGGACCCACGAGCACGTCAGTTTTAGACGAATCAAGAATGCCACGGTTCAGGTGCCCCTCACGACCAGCAGCCCCGGGCCAGGTTTCGATCTCTCCGGAGCTGCTCGAGGTCGGCGACTCGGCGCATCACCCCTGCTTGCGAGCATAAACCACGTGGACATCACCCGGCGATGTTCACGCCGAGCGCGTCCTCAGCAGGATGCGAGCTCGAACACGAGGACAGCGATGAACTTGCGAATGCTAACGTCTCCCGTCGCATCGGCATGGTTTGCGGTCACGGTGATCGCCTGCGCGCCCAGCAACCAAGGCACCCAGGTCGGCTCGCCCGATCCGGCGAGCTCCGCGAACCCGGCCGGCAGCGCCGCTCCGGCCAGCACCGCGAGCCCCAGCGCCGCGGCCCAGACGCCCGCCCCGGCGGAGCCCGCGCCCCTCGGTCCGCCGCTCAAGCCCGCTGCCACGGGGGCGTTCGTCACGGGGGAGTACCGCAACCTGTTCGCCGAGCTGGGACACAAGCCCGCCGAGATCGACGCGAAGATCGCGAAGGCCTACGAGCAGCTGTTCCACGGCGATCCCAAGGAGCAGGCCGTCCTGTTCCCCGCGGGAAAGAACGCGAACGGCCCCAAGGCGTACATCATGGACATCGGCAACAACGACGTCCGCTCCGAGGGGATGTCGTACGGCATGATGATCGCCGTGCAGGTCGATCGCAAAGACGACTTCGACGCCCTGTGGAACTGGGCCAAGTCCCACATGTACCGCGCGGATCCGAAGCACCCCGGCTTCGGCTACTTCTCGTGGCAGATGCGCCCGGACGGCACGGCCATGGATGAGAATCCGGCCCCGGACGCGGAGGAGTATTTCGCCACCGCGCTCCTGTTCGCGTCCAACCGCTGGGGGAACGGCAAGGGGATCTACGATTACAAGAAGGAAGCCTTCGCCATCCTCGACGCGATGAAGAACCGGAAGCCGATCACCGGGCCGGTCAACAAGGACAAGCGCAAGACGACGCTGCACTCGCTCTTCAACACCGAGCACAAGATGGTGCGGTTCACGCCCGACGCGGACAACTTCGCGAAGAACGGCGATCACACCGATCCGTCGTATCACCTGCCGGCGTTCTACGACCTCTGGGCGGCCTGGGGCCCCGAGGCGGACCGCGCGTTCTGGGCCGAGGCGGCCAAGGTGAGCCGCGATTACTTCGTCAAGGTGACCCACCCGAAGACCGGGCTCGCTCCGGATTACGCCAACTTCGATGGCACCCCCAAGGCTGCCTCCTGGGACGCGGGGACCGCCAACTTCCGTCAGGACGCGTTCCGCACCGCGATGAACTGGTCGGTGGACGCGGCGTGGTGGGCGAAGGATCCGCGGCAGACCGAGCTGAGCGATCGCCTCCTCGCGTTCTTCGAGGCGCAGGGCCCAAAGTACAAGGGCAACTTCACCCTCGAGGGCAAGCCCATCGTCGACTACGACTCGCTCGGGCTCGTGGCGGCGAACGCCGTCGCGGCGCTGGCCGCCACCCATCCGCGGGCCTGGCGCTTCGTCGAAGAGCTGTATCAGCGCGAGGCCCCCACCGGCAAGTGGCGGTACTACGACGGCATGCTGTACACGATGTCGCTGCTGCACCTGAGCGGGAAATTCCGCATCATCACGCCGCAGGCGCAGGCCGCGGCGCCGGCTGCTGCAGCGAAGGCGCCGGCCGCGGCGCCTGCTGCCGCTGCCGCGAAGAAGTAGCTCGGCGGGCGTGGGGGCGCTCGGGATCACGCCGGTGATCGCGGGCGCCCGACGCCGACGCCCCTCGCAAGGCATGGCCCGCCGGGAGGTGGCGTTCCAGGACCTGCACCGCGTCGCAGCGGGCCTGGAATAGCGTTCACGCTGTTCAAGCGAGAAATGAACCGCCAAGACACCAAGGACGCCAAGAGAAGATTCTCTTCTTGGCGCTCTTGGCGCTCTTGGCGTCTTGGCGTTCGAAATTCCGCGCTTTTCAGGCAAATTCAGCCCGTTTGTCGCTCTAGCCTGCGCCCCCCGAATCACCGGGCGACGCCGCGGAGCTCCAGCTCGCCTCCCGGCGAGCGCGCCGCGACCACGGTGATCGTCGCGGAAGCCGACGGCCCGAACAGCTCGGACGCCGAGAGCCCGGGGACGTCGGCCGCGGGCGCCGAGAGATCGGCCGGCCTCCGCCGCAAGGACGCGTTGCCGTCCGCGGGCCGCTGCACCCACTCGATGAGCTCGCCGCGGACCTCGGGGAGCACGTACGGCCGGCCCGATTGCTCGATGCTCGCGGCCAGGGCGTCGCCGTCGGCAGGCGCGGTGATGTCCCCGATCCGCAGATCGAACTGCTCGAACTTGGGCTCCGGATGAGACGGCGCCCATTCGAGATAGGCCACCACCCTCTCTCCGGCGCCGAGCATCGGGAAGGACTGCTTGCCTTCCCGGGATCGCGGGATAGCGCGCCTCGTGCGCCGGTCATAGACCACGATGTCCGCGAGATCGCGCGCGTCCTCGTCGAAGCGGCCGTCGGGATCCTCGGAGAAATCAGCGAAGGCGACGTGCGTCGCCGAGATGTCCGGGAAACGCTGCTGGCCCGGGCCGGACGCGATCTGGACCGCCTCCGCCTGGCCGATCTCGTACAGGAAGACGTCCGTGTCGCCGCTCTCGTCGGCGGTCAGCCAGCCCGTCAGCACCACGGCGTCTCCCTCCACGCGCGGCTCGCCCGCGTGATCGAACGGGCCGCGGATCGTCTGCGTCTGGCCGCCCCGGCGCACGCGCACGACGCGTGTTCCATCGTCCGTCGCCTCCCAGACCACGACGTCGCCGGCGAGCGCGGGCCGGCGCGGCGCCTCGGCGGCCGGCGCGAGGAGGAGCTCCTCGCCCGTACCGAGATCACGCAGCCTCAGGGCGCCGCTCGCGTCGCCAGCCTCGCGCGGCGCGACGTAGGCCAGCAAGCAGCCGTCGATCGCGTAGGGGGGAGCTCCGGGCGCCTGCGGGGCGCCTGTATCGACGTTCGAGGCGAAGACGGCGACGCCATCGGCCGCGGAGGCGTCGCACGCGGCGGGCGGAGGCGGCGCGGTGGGAGCGCCGCCTCCGCCGTCCGGCAGGAGCGCCGGCGATCCGTCGACGACCGCAGGCGGTTCTCCGACCACCGCCCGCGATTCGTCGACGACCGCGGGCGAGCAGCCCGCGACGAGCAGCGCGAGCGCGAACCGCCGGCTCCATCCACGGCGAGAGCTCGGTCCTCGATGGCCGGGGCGCGGGGAGATCGGAAAGACCGTTTCTCCTGCCGCGCGGCCCTGTCGGCGCTCCTCCTCGAGCCTCGATGTGTTCAGTGCTCCGGAACCGCTGCCCTTCATAAAGAGTCCTCCACTACCGCGTCTGCTTGCCTCTCTGTCGTCAGTGGCGCCTTCTCGAGGGGATTCACTCCGCTTTCCTCTGCGACCCGGAGGGGGCGCGCATGCCGAGGCGCGCCATGCGCTTCTTCAGACCGTGGCGCGTGATGCCGAGGCGCGCGGCCGCGCGGCTGATGTTCCCGCCGGTCTCCGCGAGCGCGCGACGGATCGGCTCGCGCTCGTCGTCGTCGGCCAGCGCGTGGCGCGCCTCGCCCGAGATTCCCCGCCCCGTGGCCGGCGGCGGGACGGGTCCGGCCGTTGGCGGTCGGGCCGGCGGCGCGGGGCGCTCGGCGGCGTCGGGCGTCCGGCGCGCGCTCGCCCGCATCCCGCGCGGGAGGTGCTCCAGCTCGACGCGGCGCACGCCCAGCGCGGCCAGGCGCTGGGCCAGGTGCGCGAGCTCCCGCACGTTGCCGGGCCACGCGTAGCCATCGAGCGCCGCGAGCGCGCGCGGCGCGATCTCGATGGGGGCGCCCGTCCGCGCCAGATACCCGGCGAGCAGCAGCGGCACGTCGCCCTCCCGGTCGCGGAGCGGCGGCAGGTGGATCTCGATGGCGTTCACCCGGAAGAGCAGGTCCTGCCGGAACGCCCGCTCGGCGATCGCCTGCGCGAGATCCCGGTTCGTGGCCGCGACGATCCGCACGTCGAACGGCCGCTCGTCGTCGCTGCCCACCGGGCGGTAGCGCCGTGACTCCAGCGCCCGCAGCAGCGCCGCCTGTCGCGCGAGCGGCAGCTCCCCCAGCTCGTCGAGGAAGAGCGTGCCGCCCTCGGCCCGGGCGAGCAGGCCGGGGCGCGCGCGCTCGGCCCCCGTGAACGAGGCCCGCGCGTGGCCGAAGAGCTCCGCCTCGAAGAGCGCGTCGGGTACGGCGCCGCAGTTGACGGCGACGAGCTCGCGCGAACGGCGCGGGCCGAGATCGTGGAGCGCGCGGGCGAAGAGCTCCTTGCCCGTGCCGGTCTCGCCCATGAGGAGCACGGGCAGATCGCTGTCGATGGCCGCGTCGAGGCGCGCGAGCGCCCGGCCCAGCGCGGCGCTCTGGCCGAGGATGTCGGGGAAGCTCCTCCGCGGCTGGGCCGCGGGCACGACGGTCGTGTCGGCGCGACGGAGATCGGGCGCGGGCTCCGCGAGCGAGGCGACGCAGGGAGGCGCCAGGCCTTCGCGGCGGGGCTCTTCCGGCGCGCCGGGGCGGGTGAAAAGCCGCAGATCTTCCGGCGCTCCGGGGCGGGTGAAGAGCCGCAGATCTTCCGGCGCGCCGGGGCCGGCGAAGAGCCGCAGAAAGAGCCCCGCGAGCGACGCCCAGCGAGCGGCCTGCGCCTCCGTGACGGCGTCGAAGCACGCCGGGCGGAACCGGTGCTCGACCACGATGAGCGCGCGCGGAGGCCCGGGGAGCGCCGGACCTGGCGAGGCCGCGCTCGCCGCCAGGGCGCGCGCGCCCATCGAGGCGTGGCCCGCGCCGGCGCGCAGCACGAGCCGCGAGCCGCGGCCTCCCGGCGTCTCCACGTCGCGCTGGTAGTGGACGGGCGCGGCCTGGCTCAGCGCGAGCTGCGCCAGGTCGGGCGCGACGCGCCGGGCCGCCTCGGCGATCTCCAGCCCGTCGAGGTCGGCGCCCCAGGCCGCGACCACCCGCCCCTGCTCGTCGACCACGGCGAGCAGCGCGCGCTCGGCCCCCGACTGCTGCACGAGGGCGCGCGCGAGCCGACGGCGGCCTCGGCGGCGCCGTCCGCTGTCGCCACCGACGCGAGCCACGCCCAGAGCGCGCCGTCCTCTCCGCTCGCCGCCGCGGTCATGCCTGGGCCAGCATACGCGCCGCCCGCCGCCGCCGGCGCGCCCTGCGCCGCCGCCAGTGCGCCCTGCGCCGCGGACGGTGCGCCCTGCGCCGCCGCCGGTGCGCCCTGCGCCCCATGCGCGCCGCCCCGCGCCGTCGCCGCGGCCGGCGCCCGCCGTGCGCCCGGCCGCGCCGAGCGCAGCACGTCGAGCGCCTGCGCCTCCACCTCCGCGAGCATCGCCGCGCGCGCCCGCCGCGCGGCCCGGATCGCCCCCCGCGCCGCCCGCCGGGGCTCCGCCGGCAGCTTGGTGAGGTACGCCTGCGCCTCCGCCACCTGGGCCCGCGCGTCCACCAGCGGGTCGTTCGCCCGCACGCCCGGGTCCAGCGCCGCGAGCGCCGCGAGCGCCCGCCGCCCGTCGCCGTCGAGCAGCGCGACGTTCGCCCGCGCGATCACCAGATCGGCCTGGATCGCCGCAGGAAGCGACGCCGCGAGCGCCCACGCCTCCTCGATGCAGCGCTCCGCCGCGCGCGCGTCGCCGCGGCGCACCTCGATGTCCGCGCGCGCCGACAGGCACCAGCCGCGCCCCGCCACCTGCCCCAGCGATCGCGCGAGGCGCATCGCCTCGTCGAGCGCGCCGAAGGCCTCCTCGTAGCGCGACGCCTTCCCGAGCGCGATCCCGAGGTTCATCAGGCACGAGCGCATGCCGGCGCGGTCCCCGAGGGTCCGCTTGACCGCGAGCGACGCCTCGAACGTCCGCACCGCGCCGTCCACCTGGCCGCGGTACAGGGCGACGATGCCCGCGTTGTGGTGGAGCCGCGCCACCTCTTCCACGTCGTCCACGCGCTCGCCTTCCACGTCGTCCACGCGCTCGCCCGCCGAGGGCAGCTTCGCCTGCGCCCCCGCGAGCCACGCCTCCGCCTCGGCCCAGTCGGCGCGCATCAGCGCCACGAGCCCCAGCGTCGAGAGCGCGAACGCCTCGGCCGCGCCGCCGCCGAGCCTCCGCGCCGCCGCGAGCGCCGCCAGCGCCTGCTCCTTCGCCGCCGTCGCGTCGCCATCCCGCGCGCGCTTCTCCGCGCGCCGCCGCAGCGCGAGCACGAGCACCCGCTCGTCGCGCTGCGCCGCCTCGTCGAGCCACGCCACGACCTGCGGGTGCGCCGCGCCCACGCCCGCGTCGCGCGTCAGCCGCTCGAGCCTGCAGAGGAGCGCCGGGGTCCTCCGGTCCGCGTCCTCGCCGAGCGCGAGCAGCGCCTGGATCTCCTCCGACCGCAGCCCGGCCTCGCGCGCCTGCGCCGCGGCCCGCTCGTGGAGCTCTGCGCGCCGGGCCTTCGTGCACGGCGCCGCCGCCGCCGAGAGGAGCGCCGACGCGGGCGCGCCAGGATCCGCGAGCAGCGCCGCGGCGACCTCCTCGGCGACCTCCGGCGTGGCGAGCGCCGCGGCGAGATCCCTCGCCAGGGCGGGAGCGGACAGTGTGCAGAGCGCGCCGGCCGCCGCCTCCCGCCGCGCGATCAGCGCGCCCGCGAGCAGCTCGCCGAGGGCTCGCTCGCCGGAGGCGCGCGGCTGCCCGCCGCCCCGCGCGTCCGCCCGGCCGCCGCGCCCGAACCCGAGAGCGCAGCGCGCCTCGGGCAGGGCGCCGCCCGCGATCGCGATCGCGGCGAGCGTCGCGCAGGCGCCGGCCGACAGCCCGCGCACGCGCTCGATCGCCGTGTCCTTCGTGAGCGGCACGCGGCCGAGCGACGCGAAGAGCCACCCCGGGTTCTTCCCCGACGCCACGGCGGCCTCTCGCACGCTCGCCTCGTCGTCCACGCCGAGCGCGCGGCACAGCGCGCCGAAGCTCGCGTCGCCGAGCGGCCCGAGCGCCACGCACGCCGCGCCCTCGGGCGCGCTCCGGGCCGTCGCGACCACCTCGATCGCCGCGCCGCCGGGCACCGCCGGCCGGCACCGGTACGCGTCGAGCGCGGCGCGGAGCTCGGCCGGGGCCTGATCCAGGTCGTCCAGCAAGAGCAGGAGCGGGGGCCCCTCGCCGGGCGGCGTCACGAACGGCGGCGCCCGCTCGGCGCCCCGGAAGAACGCGATGAGCCGCAGCAGGAGCGGGTCGGCCTCGCGCGGGAACGCCACGTAGCGGGCGCTCCGCCCGGCGAGCAGCGCCCGCGTCACGAGCTCGCGGCCGAGGTGGCTCTTGCCGGCGCCGCTCGGCCCCGTGACGTAGCGCACGCGGCCTGGCGGTGACGGCGCCTGCTGCAGCGCCTCGAGCTCGCGCTCCCGCCCGATGGGCGCGGGCGGCGTCCCGACGGCGATGCCCGCCTCCGCGGCCGCGACGCCGAGCTGCCGGAGCACCTCGCGCGCCTCGGCAGGGCGGTCTCGCGGGTGCAGCGCGAGCAGCGCCTCGATCACCTCGGCCACGCTCGGCTGGACCCACGACGCGGCGTCACGCAGCGGTCGCCGCGCGCGAAAGGGCCCGGGCGGGCGGCCCGCGGCCGAGCACCACGCGAGCGCCCCCAGGCTGTAGAGGTCGGACGCGGCCGACGGCGCGCCCCCGGCGAGCAGCTCGGGCGCGGCGAAAGCCGAGGTGAACGCGACGGCGCCGCCCGGCGCGCGCGCCCTCGACACCGCCGCCCCGAGGTCGAGGAGCACGGCCTCGGCGCCGCCCCCGCCGAGGGGCCGCATCCGGACGTGCGCCGGCTTGAGATCGCTGTGCACGAACCCCGCGTCGTGCAGGGCGGCGAGCGTCCTCGCGACGCCGGCGAGCACGCCCGCGAGCCGCGCCGGGCGTTCGCCGGCCGGGGCCCGCTGCACCCACGCCGCGGCGTCGTCGCCGGCCACGTACTCCTCGACGAGGAAGGGCGCTGCCGTCCGCTCGTCCCGCCCGAGATCGTGCGCCCGCACCACGCCGGGGACACGCAGGCGCGCGAGCAGCGCGAACTCGCCGAGCAGGGTGTCCTCGCGGAAGGCACCCTGTCGGAACACCTTCGCGACGAGCTCGCGCCCCCGCGCCTCGCGGTCGATCACGCGCCCCACGACGCCCTGCGCCCCCTGCCCGAGGATCTCGCCGGGCTCGTACCGAGCATGGGCCACGAAGGGCTCGCGCCGCAGGGCGTGCATGGCCGAGAGGTTACTCGCGCGCGGCGCTCGCCGTCGCTCCGGCTGCGATGCGGGCGAGCAGGGGCTCGCCGTACGCGGGCTCGCCGAGGAGCGCGAGCGCGCGGCGGAGGCGCGGCTCGGCGAAGCGCCCGAGATCGTCGAAGTGGCGCGCGGCGCCGGCGGCGAGGGACGGATCTGCGAGCCGCCTCGCCGCGCCGACGTCCGCTGCCTCGATCTCGGGCGAGAGCACCTCGACGCGGAGCATCATGACGCGCACGACGTCGGCTGGCGCGGGATCGATGGTGATCGGGATCGAGGCGTCGGTCCACGCCTGAGGAGCGAGGTAGAGCACCCGGACGCCGGGCGTCCGGAACCACTGGCGCTTCCAGGTGTTCACCATGGCGACGGCCTCGTCGTGGTACAGGCCTGTCGCGTCGAGGGCGTCGATCATGCTCGCGCCGAGCGACGCGACGAACTCGTCGAGGGGCGGCGCTCCGTCGAGCGACGGGGCGCGCTCGACGAGCGTGCCGCCCGTGGTGATGCCCTGGGGGTGCGCGACGAACGCCCCCGCCGAGGCGCCGACGTTGAGGACGAAGACGGCGCCGATCGCCTCGTCGAGGGTATTCTCGGCGGAGATCGCCCCGCCGGTGCCGGCCGTCACGCGAACGGGCAGGTCGAAGTTGCCGAGTCCTCGATAGAACAGGAAGCGCTCGTGCTGGGGCGCCTCCGTCGCGCCGGGGACGCCTGCGACGCGGAGCGGGTTGGCGCCGACCTGGCGCGCGTGAGCCCACGTGAACCGATCGAGCGGCGCCTCGGGCAGAGGGACGTCGCTGTCGCGCCCGAGGATCTCGAACGTACTCCACTGGAGGAGGCCGTTCACGCTCGGGCCGTACATCTCTGAACACATCGGCGAGCCAAAGGGGAACTCGGGGTCGAACGCCGGGTCCGCGTACGTCGTCACGCCAGCAACGGTGTTGGGCGCGATGATGGGCGGGTAGAAGTCGCGGACGGCGGGGTACCACTGCGTGAAGATCCCTTTGCGGAACGCTATCTGGACGTGCGCGGTGAGCGGCTCCTCGGCGTAGAAGTAAGTGACCGGCGTCTCCATCTTCACGTTGACGTTCGTCGATATCGAGCCATCGAGCGAGCCGGCTTCGAGCCGGTCATAGACGAAGGAAGGGAGGTCCTCCTCTTCGTGGTGCAGCCCCGGTTGAAGCGAGCCGTCGGAGCCGACGACCACGGTGTCGGTGCCCCATTCGTGGACGATGAAGCCCTTGCCGGGGTACGCGAGATCCGGCGCCGACGGCACAGCGGGCGCGGCCTGCTGGTCGGAGGGGACGCCCTCGTGAGGCGCTGGACCGGGCGGATCGGCCGGCGCGTCGCCGGTCGAGCTGCCGCCGTCGGAAGTTCCGGCGCACGCGGCGAGCAGGGTGGCGAGGAGAATGGGAAGCGCGAGGCGGTGGGATGTCGGTTCGGTTACCATGGCAAGGTCTCCTGCCAGCCCCTGAAGCAACTCTCGGGCCATCGCGCCAAGCCATTGAATTTCAATGGATTGTGCGCATCGCAACGGGGCGGTTACCAGGGAACGTGGTAACCGGAACGGCGGGGTGACCAGGAGCTGGTAACCGTGGACGACTGGCCGTGAGGCGCACAGCGCCCAGACACGCGTGTTAACGTGCGCCGCATGCGGTTCGCGTCTCAGATGGTCGTCACGTCGATCGGAATCCTTCACGTTTACATATTTGCGAATCAGGCGGGCGGTTGAAGTGAAACGCATGGCCCCTTTGCCGATCGCCGACCGCTGGTTCGAGATCACGCGCGTCAGCGATGACATCACGCTGCTTACCGAGCCGCACGTGGTGCCGCTGATGCGCTGCAACATCTGGCATGTGCGCGGTCGCGATCGCGACCTGATGATCGACACGGGTATGGGCATCGTCAGCCTGCGGGAGGCCATAAAGCACCTGATCGACAAGCCGGTGACGGCGGTCGCGACCCACACCCACACCGATCATGTGGGCAGCCACCATGAGTTCGAGCACACCTTGGTGCACGATCTCGAGGCGGCGAACCTGCGCTCACCGACCGACCGCGGCACCTTGCTGGCCTCGATGATGAGCGCCGCGGAGATACGCACGCTGCGCGACGCTGGCTATCCGATCGAGGGCGATGTGATCACCGCCCTGCCCTACGCGGAGTACGACATGGCAAGCTACGCCCTGCATGACGCGCCGGTCACGGAGGTCGTCGTCGAAGGCGACATCGTGGATCTCGGCGACCGTCACTTCGAGGTGCTGCACCTGCCCGGTCACTCGCCGGGCAGCATCGGTCTGTGGGAGGCGGCGACCGGAACCTTGTTCTCGGGCGATGCGATCTATGACGGGCCGCTGCTGGATGAGATCGAGGGCGCAGACATTCCCGCCTACGTCCGCACCATGAAGCGGTTGCGGGAGCTCCCAGTGCAGATCGTGCATGCAGGCCACGACCCCAGCTTCGGCCGGGCACGGCTGATCGAGCTGGTCGATGCCTACCTGGCGAAGCGCACCTAGTGCGACAACCGGGTTGAAACCCCAGAAAGAGCAGGGATTTGAACCCCAACCTGGGTCGGCTGCCCCGTCGACCCCAACCTGGGTCGGCTGCCCCGTCGCTTGACAAAATAGAACGGTCGTTCTATCCAGTCGAGGTGGCGAAAGGTGAAGATACCCGGCAGGCCATCCTGGCCGAGGCGCTGGCGCTGGCGAGCGAGGTCGGGCTCTCGGGCGTGACCGTTGGCGCCCTGGCCGAGCGCGTGAAGATGTCGAAGAGCGGCCTCTTCGCGCACTTCAGCTCCAAGGAGAACCTGGACGTCGCCATCCTCGAAGAGGCCAAGCGCCGCTTCGTCGACCTCGTGGTCGCGCCCGCGCTGCGCGAGCCGCGCGGCGAGCCCCGCGTGCGCGCGCTCATCGATCGGTGGTTCGTCTGGACCGAGCAGGACTTCATGCCAGGCGGCTGCGTCTTCCATGCCGCCGCGGCCGAGCTGGACGACAAGCCCGGTCCGGCGCGCGACGCGCTCGTCGCGTCGCAGAAAGACTGGCTGGCCACGCTCGCCACCGCCGCGCGCATCGCCGTCGAAGAGGGCCACTTCCGCTCGGACCTCGACCTGGCGCAGTTCGCCTTCGAGGCCTATGCCATCGCGTCCGGCTCCCACGCGCTCGGCCGCTTGATGCGCGACACGGCGTCGGAGCGCCGGGCCCGCGCCGCCTTCGAGAGGCTCGTGACCGACGCCCGGCGTTCGCCCTGCCGCTCTGCCTGATCCGTCTCGCAACCCCCGAGGAGGTCCCCCATGCAGGAAGCCAATCAGGTCCATTCGTCGCCCAATAATAGAACGATCGTTCGTGCTGATCCGCGGCAGGTCCTCCTGCGCGGTGGGATTCGGTTCGGGTTCAAGCTCCTCAACAAGGCCGCGCCGGATCTGGCCTCCCTGGCGGCCGAACGGCTGTTCCGCTCTCCGCGCCGGCACGCGCGCCCGGCCTGGGAAGAGGAGATCCTCGCCGGCGCGGCGCGCTTCTCGCTGCCGTGGGGCGCGGAGGCGCTGCCCGCGTGGTCGTGGGGGCACGGGCCGACCGTGCTGCTCGTGCACGGCTGGGAGGGGCGGGGCAGCCAGCTCGGCGCGTTCGTGAGGCCGCTCGTGGAGCTGGGCTTTCGCGTGGTGACCTTCGACGCGCCGGGGCACGGCGATGGGCCGAGCCGGTCGGCCACGCTCGTGGAGCTGGCCCGCGCGGTCACCGTCGCGATGGACGAGGTCGGGCCCGTCCACGCCATCGTCGCGCACTCGCTCGGGGGCGCCGCGACGACGTATGCCCTGTCCCGCGCGGCGTCGGTCCGGCGCGCGGGCGCTCCGGCGCCGAGGCTCGTGTTCATCGCGCCGCCGATCAGCGCGGTCCGCTACACCCAGCATTTCGCGAAGCTCCTCGGCATCGACGAGGCCGTCCGGCGCCGCATGGTCGCCCGCCTCGAGGCGCGCTACGGCGTGCCGCTCGCGGACCTCGACGCGCTCTCTGCGGCCCCGCGGATGAACGCGCCGCTGTTCGTCGTGCACGATCGCGACGATCGCGAGGTGTCGTTCGAGGCAGGCGCGGCGCTCGCCGATCGCTGGCCGGGCGCGCGGCTCATGTCGACCCGCGGCCTCGGCCACAGGCGCGTCCTGCGCGCGCCGGAGGTGATCGCCGAGGTGGTCGAGGTCGTGACCGGCACCCCGTGGCCGGTCCGGACAGGGATCGAGACGTTCGAGCTGGAGCGCGAGCTGTTCGAGCGCGACCGCCGGCGCGCGGTGTGACGCGGTCGCTGACCACGAGCGGGTGGGAATGATCCGGCCGGCTCGTCCTGGCCTCCCGAGCCCTCGATAGAACAGGAAGCGCTCGTGCTGGGGCGCCTCGACCAGGGGATGTGGTGACCGGAACGGGCGGGGTGACTCGGGACTGGATGGCTCGATCCGGGGGAATCCTCGGGCACACGTACGAGACCATCCTCTACGTCCTGGAGGGAGAGGGTCGCGCATGGCCTGCCGCGGGCCATCTCGGCAGCCCTCGAGCTGATGGGCACGCGGGTCGGGCCGCTCCGGGCCCCGCTGCAGCCCCTCGACAAGGCGCGGACAGAGGAGCTCCGGCGGATCCTGGTCGATCTCGCCGTACTGCCCTCCGCATGAGCCGTCCGGAATCTTCGCTACCGCTCGTCACGCCATCGCTCGCGCCTTGCTCGCGTCTCGCCCAGCAAGATCCCGGCGAGGCCTCATCTGTTCCGGTGTGGTGCGTCATCGCGTACACTCGATCCCACGATGAAATCTCCTGGCTTGTTCCCGTTGATCGGGTTGCTCTTGGGCGCCGCGGCCGCTTGCGGCACGTCCTCGAAGCCGCAGCAAATGGCGTCCGGGACCGGCGGGGCGGGCGGCGGCGAGCTCCACGGGTCCGGTGGAGCGGGCAACACGGGTGGAGCGGGCGGCCAGGGCGGCGCGGGCGGCGCCGGCGGCCAGGCCGATGCCGGCTGGCCGGCCGGTTGCGCAGAGCAGTCGGCGTCCATCAGGACCGAGGGCGCCATCGTCGAGCTCGCGTTCGAGCTCGTCCTCGGCGGTGAGCCGTTCCTGTTCGGCGAGCCGAACGTCGCGCCGGACGGCAGCACGGTCACGCCGCTCAACGTTCGCTTCTACGTCTCGCACGCGGCGCTGATCGGGGCGGACGGCGATCTCGTGCCCGTCGATATCGTCGGCCCGGAAGGCGCCGCCACCCCTTACGGGGTCCACTTCTACAACGCCGAGGACCCGGGCTCGGCCACGCTCCGGCTGCGCGCTCCGGCTGGCAGCTATGAAGGCGTCAGCTTCGTCTGGGGCTTGCACCAGGCCTGCAACACCTCCCGGCCCGAGACCAACGTCGCGCCTCTGTCGGAAGCCTCGCAGATGACGTGGCCGCACACCGGCTACCTCTTCCTGCGCTACGAGGGCAGCGTGGCTCCGCCGGCCGAGGGTGAGGGTGGTTCCGGCGATCCGGACGGAGAGACGGCCACGGTTCCGCCCGCGGTCCACATGGGGGGCAACCTGGCCATGGATCTCGCCCCCAGGGTCGAGGTACGAGGCGCCCTGTCCGTGCCCGCGAGCGGCTCGACGGGCAAGGTCGTCCGGGTCGTCCTCGATGAGGTCTTCGCGGGCGCCACGGCGGACATCGACCTGACCGGGTATGTCCCGCCGCCCGGCCCCGTGGGAGACGAGCTCTACGCGGGTGAGCGCCTGCGGCGGGGCCTCCCCGACCTGACGGTGTTCTCCTTCGGTCCGTGACGTCGAGCTCCAACCGCGGCGGGGCCATCGGCCTGGCGGCGCTGCTCCTTGCGGGCGGATGCAGCGATGACGGGCCGGCGGCCCCTGCACCTCTGCCGCCGCTCGTCACGGACGCCATCCCCGCCGGGTTTCCGGCGCGCACCGCGGCGGCCAGAGCGCCGGCCGACAACGCGCTCACCGAGGCGAGGGCCCAGCTCGGCAAGAGGCTCTTCTTCGACAAGCGCCTCTCTCGCACCGGCGAGGTAGCGTGCGCGAGCTGCCACCGCCAGGAGTACGCCTTTGCCGATCCGGACCCCGTCTCCCGGGGGGTCGACGGCCGCCTCGGACAGCGGAACGCGCCCGCGCTGGTGAACCTGGCCTGGGGCGAGAGCTTCTTCTGGGATGGCCGCGCGGCCACCCTGGAAGAGCAGGTGGGGAAGCCCATCGAGAACCCCGATGAGATGGATCTGCCGCTCGCCGAGGCCGTCGCCCGTGTCGCCGGCGAGGACGTCTACGTGAAGGCGTTCAAGGATGCCTATGGCGGGCCTCCCGGGGAGGAGCCCTTGCGCCATGCCCTGGCCAGCTTCGTCCGTTCGATCGTCAGCGCCGACAGCCCATTCGACCGGCACCGGCGCGGAGACGACACGAGCTTTGGAGACGCCGAGCGCCGCGGCGAGGCGCTGTTCCTGACCGAGCGGGCTGGCTGCTTTCATTGCCACCCCTCCGGAATGCTCACCAACGAAGGCTTCTTCAACAACGGCACCTACCTCGACGGCGGCGACGTCGGACGGCAAGTGATCACCGGACGCACGGGAGACCTCGGCAAATTCAAGGTGCCCGGTCTGCGGAACATCGCGGCGAGCGCCCCCTATATGCACGACGGATCGCTGGCGACCCTGGAGGAGGTGGTCGACCATTACGATCGCGGCGGCCTGGGCCATTTCTCGACCGATCCGCAGATCGATGAGCTGGGGCTCTCTCCGGACGAGAAGGCCGATCTGGTGGCGTTCCTGCGGTCGCTGACCGATCCCGCCTTCCTCGACGATCCGCGGTACCGTCCGTGAGCGGCGAGGGCGAGCGCGAGGTACGCGCGCTGCTCGCTCATCGCGAACACCGCGCTCATGTCGGCGAAGGAGTCGTCGACCCGATCCATCATCTCGATGATCACGGTCATCGCCGCCCGATGTAGCGCGAGGCGCTCCAGATCCGAGGCTGCCATCGCTCCGAGGAGGTCGAACTGGCCCTCTAGGCGGTCCGCTGGCTGCGGCAGGCGCCTCACTCGGCCAACGTCTCTTTTCACCATCGCCTTAGCGAGCTTTCCCGCTTCCAGCGCTCGAAGAAGGCGCGGCGCCGCGACTGTCGCTTCCGCATCGCCTTGAACCTCTCCGCGAACGCTGCGTTCGTCCCGTCGCGGGCGGCACTTTAGCGGCGCCCTTCCGGTGATCCACCCCGCGGCGCGATCGTGATCCACCGCGCCGCCCGCTGACGCCTGCCGCGCGGCGCGATCGTGATCCCGGCGTCGTGCCCCTCTCGGCGTCCTCGATCACGGAGGTTCCTGCGGCGCACCTCGGCCGGGCGCCACGGCGGGCACCTGGCGCCCGAAACTCACCTCGCACTTCTCGTACGCTTGCTGCGCCTCGGGCAGGCTCTCCTGGAGATACTGCCGCCTCTGCTCCGGCGTCAGACACGCGGTCGTGGCGGCTCGAAGCACCTTCTTCAGCTCCACCCAGCCGATAGGCCAGAGCATGACGCCGCGCTCGGAAGCCGTCACGATGTGCTTCGTGTCGGGCCCGAAGCGGAGCCGAAACGTCCCGGCCGAACCCGGGCCGAGCTTGAGCGGCTGCCCTCGCCCGTCCTTCGGCCAGAGCAACACCTCTCCAGGACTGCGGGTGGCCAGCACGCCGTCAGCGCCCACAGCCAGCGCGAGAGAATCCGCGTCCATCGGGATGGCGAGCGACACCGGGCGATACTGTTCCTCCGGCCTCCACACCAGGCCCTTCCCGAACCCGAGCGCCCCGACGGTCGGCCCTTGTGGTGCTTTCGCGATGCGGAGGCCGCCGGCATCCTCGAAGAAAGGCATCTTCCCGTCCAGCAGCCTGGCTGCCCACGCACGTCCGTCCTTCGAGCGCTGCCAGAGCTTGTATTCACCCGTGTAGGTGCCAGAAGCGAAGCCCGTACCATCAGACAGGAGCGCAGCTTTGCCTCTACCTGCATGGATCGCCGCGCCGCAGCGGTTCTGCGCGCGGCTCGGGCACATGTAGACCGCCCCGCGGAAATGCCGCACGAGCAGGTGCTCGCCGTCCGGCGTGAAGACGGCCTCCTCGATCCAGTCGCTGCTCTCTGCGCTCACCTCTTCCTCGGGGACCGGCGGCGGCGCGTCCTGGATGACGAGCGGCGCACTGCCGCCCTCCGGGTCGATAATGCGTACATCGGAGCACACGATTGCGACGCGCGTGTCCATGGGGCTGAACGCAGCGTGCTCGATGCAAGGGCGCTCGTGACTCGGAGCCAGCCTCCGACAGGCCCCGGCGGTCTGGGACGACGGATCGACGCCGTAAACCCCGGCTACGCCGTCACCGAACTCCACCAGGAGCCGCCTGTCATCGCCGCTGAACCACGCGCCGCGTGCGGGCGCATGGGTGCAGGCCTCGAGATCGACCGCGCGTCGCGAACTCAGGAAGTAGAGCTGCAGCTTGTCATCCTGGCTCAGCAGCGCGAGCTTGCCGTCGTCGCTCAGCACGGACACGCCGAACTCTCGCTGTGAGCTCGCCGGAAGCTCTTCCACGCCCTTCTGATCACGGAGCCGCCATACCCGGAGAGCGCTGCCTCCCACGGTCACCGCGCGCTCCTCGGTCTCGACGCGTGACAGCGCGAGCACCGTCTCATCGACTCCGCCGAGCGCCCTCGGAGCGCAGCGCGGCCTGATCGCGCAGACGACCGTCCCGCCCGCGGTGCCGAAGAGCACCGCTTCGCGTTGGATATCGAACATCGCGGAGTGGGTCCGCGAATCGAAATCGATGGGGTTGTACGTCTTGCCATGCGCCAGGCCGCTCCCCGTGTCCTCCCAGAACCGCATCTTCTGGTTGTCGTAGGCGGCGAGCACGCGCGCGCCATCCAGCGAGAATGCGACGGCCAGCGGTTTCGCGTGAGGGACGCTGTCCGGCAGCCCCGACGGGCCCTGCAAGCGGCCGTGCACCACGGTCCAGAGCAATACCTGCTCCTCCGACGAGATCGTCACGATCCGCTCCCCCCGAGGGTCGAAGTCGACGTCGAGTACATCGCCGCCCGCCCGCGTGCCGCCGACGAGGGGGCCCGCGAGCCGTCCGAGCGTCGAGCCGGCCTCCACGTCGATGATCCACACCCCCTCGAAGTTCCAGACAACGGCACGACGACCGTCCGCGGCCAGCGCGATCTTGTCGATGGACACCGCAATCCTGCGCTCCGCGCTCGCTTTCAGGCCGCGTTCGCTCCCCTCCCAGCGCCACATGCGCAGCGTGCCGTCGGCGCGCGCAACGACGAGGGTGCCATCGCTCAAGACGCTGGGGAACTGCGTCGAGCTTATGTCCATCTCGGCCAGCCGCGGCGGGCTCGTCCCGTCGAGTGGGACTACCGCGAGCGTGCCGTTCGAGTGCCCACCCAGCCAGGCGATGACGGCCTGCCGTTCCTCGTCGAAGCGGAGCCAGCGAATGGAGCCAAAGCCGGTGCGCAGGTCGACGCGCGCTCCGCGGCCGTCGGCGGAGACAATGGATATCGTCCCGTCGCTCCATCCAAGCGCAATTCGGTCGCCGCGCCCATTGAAATCGGCGGATTCCACCCGGGCGCTCATCGGCTTCTCGTCCTGCATGAAAATGGCCGACATCGGCAGGAGCCCATTGGCGATCTGACGCGCAATCCAGGGCCCGCGACGGGGCTCCGGCACGTCGGGCAGCTCCGCTAAGAGCAGCGCGCCGAGGAGCGGATCGTCGACCCTCGAGGCCACGCCGACGATTTCGTTGGCGAGCGCCTTCTGCGCCTCCTCGGCCGCGCGCTGCGCGTGCAGCGACCTCTCGCGCTCCACTTGCATGCGCTGCTGCCACGTCCAGGAGGCGACTCCACCGCCGGCAAGCACGAGCGAGGCCAGGATACCGATGGTGATGGCGCGTCGCCTCAGCCGCGCGGCGGCCTGCTTCGCCTCCTGCGCGCGCGCTGCCTCCGCGTCCGCGCGCCGCTTCTCTGCCTCGGCACGCTGGCGCTGCTCGTCGGCGATCGCCTGCGCATGGCGCAGCTCACGCAGCCTCTCCTCCTCGATCGCGCGCTGGCTCGCCTCGACCAGTGCCCGCAGATCCGCCGGATAGCCCAGCACCTCCGCGTCCTCGCTGGCGAGCCAGCGCTCAGCATCAGGCAGTTCGGCTCGATCCAGCAGACCCCCTTCGCCGCGCCCGAGCCGGCGCCAGTCGTCCACCTTCCCCTCAAGCCGGCGCAGCGTCTCCTCCCGGTCACGCCAGGTCCGCAGCCATTCCTGGAAGGCCGGCCAGGCAGTGATCAGGGCCTCGTGGCTGAGCTCGACCGTCGCATCTTTGGAGTCACCATCGGCGGTCAGCAAGCGGCTGCCGATCAGGTAATCGAGCGTACGCTCGAACAGGGCCTGGTTCTGCTCGCGCGTCGCGAGGGTCAGCCGGGAGCTCTGCCGCTTCGCATCCGCGCGTCCCCTCCCAAATTGCACAAGCTGAACCAAGATCCGCCGAGCGATCACCTGCTGCTCGGGAGCCAGCTCGGCATAGGTGTGTGTCGCACGTCGCGCCAGTGCCTCGTTCAGCCCGTGCGACGTCTGTGCGCCGGGGGGCTGATAGCTGTCTAGCGTGAGCACGCGCTCACGCATGCGTTCCCAGAGCAGGACCAGCACCTCTTGCAGGAGCGGCAGCGCCCCTGGCTCGCCCTCTGCCTCCGCGATCAGCCGCTCGACGAGCGCGCTCTCCACGTGAACCTCCACGCGGGCCGCCGGCTTCACGATCGCGTCTCGCAGCGCGTCGCCACGGAGCGGCAGGATCTCCAGGCGACGGCGGGTCGGGCCCTCGAGTGGCCAGAGTGCAGTGTTCATCAGGTCCGGATAGAAGTCCGCGCGCATCGCGGCCACGAGAGACACCCCGCGCTCCCGGGCAGCGGCGACCCTGGACACGAATTGCCGCTGCGCAGTGCGATCGCCCTGCGAGAAGAGCTCTTCGAGCTGATCAACAACGAGGATTTCGCGCGCCGCGCGCCGTCCTGGGGACGACCTGGCCGGCCCTTCAAGCGCCTGCTCGAGCGCACGGAGCGGCGAGGCGCCTGGCCGCAGCGCGCGGACCCCGAGCCCGGCGTCCTCGATCAACGGCAGGAGCCCGGCGCTGATCAGCGATGATTTGCCCGAGCCCGATGGGCCGATGATGAAGACATCGACACTCTCCTCTATCGCGGCGAGGATCTCCGCTATCTCCCTCTCCCGGCCGTAGAAGAACTGGCCCCTCTCGCGGAAGGGCGTCATGCCCGGGTAGGGACAGGGCGGCTTGCGCGCGGCCGGCGGCAGCTCCCGGCCGAGGCAACGGCAGAGCTCCGCGATGGCGGCGGTACGACCGGTCTGGTCTGCCTCGATGACCTCGAGGCCATGCAGATGGGCGGGCAGCGGATCCGCGCTCAGCTTGAGCGTGAGGACGGCGCCCTGCGCTCTCTCGAGATGGAAGCTGCGCGCGAGCAGGCTGACGAACCGCCCGAGCCGATCGACCCGGTAGGCGGGCGAGAGGACGAGTACCGTCCGCTCCGCATCCTCGATGGCGCGTGCGAACTCGAGCACCCGTGGCACACCGAGCGCGAAAGCCCTCTCCGTAGTGCACCGGAGACCGGCCCGTCGGAGCGCATCGACGAGAGCACCCTCGACCCAATAGGTATCTTCCTCGGCATAGGAGACGAAGACGTCTCGGGTCCTCCCGGACGGCGGCTCGGCGGGTGGTGTCGATGCGATAGCCGGCTTTGTCATCGGCTCCTTGCCCATCACGCTCATCCCTAAAGTCCCGCTCGCTCAGCGCGGCTGTGCTTATGTCCCACATCCGCCGTCAAGCTCCGCTACATGGACGGAATAGGTCCCTTCACGGCGTCGACGATGAGCGCGAGCGCCCTCTCGCCCCCGATATAACGATGACTATAGTCTGCCGCTTGCAGGCTGCGGAGCAAGAGCGGTAGATCGAGGGTCTGTCGCGGCTGGAGTAGGAGCGGGATCAGCCGGAACTTGCCTTGATCCAGGCCCAGCTGCATTGCGAGGACAGCTTCGAATGTCCCGTAATGGTTTCGCAGGTAGGCGGGGCTGAGCATGAGCAGCGTCCGCTTGGATTTCTCGATGCCGCGCGCCACATTGACGACACGGTAGCCGCCGATGTCCAGGTTCTGGGAGTCGGAAGTGACGACCTTCAACCCGGCTCGCTCCAGGAAGGGGATCACCGTCTCATAAGCGAGGTCGGCGTCCTCCGGTGCGAAAGTCAAGTAGACATCGTAGGTAAACCGGTTGCCGGACGCATCAGCACGCCGCTCGCGTCTCCCCAGCGCCACGGCGAAGTTGTCCTCCGTCTGGCATTTGAGCACCGGACGCTGCCGCCCGCCCGCGTCGCGCACCGCCTTCGCCATGTACTCGAAGAGCTCGAAGATACGGATGAAGCCGTCCCCCGACGCCGCCGCGCCCCGCAGCCCGGCGAGCAGGTGCTTCGTGAACAGGCTGTTCTCGTCGTGCCGCAGCACCCACGAGACCTCATCACGGCGGGCGGCGGCGAAGATGACGCGGCCCTCGCCGGAGGCGAGCTTCTCATAGTCGTCGCCGGAGAGCCCCGCCTTGAAGCCGTCGAGCCGCTCGACGGGTGTGATCGCCTTGGGATCGCCCACGCCGCCCGCATAGCAGCAGTCGAGGATCACGAGCAGCCGCTTCGCGCTGACGGTCGACAGCAGGCCCGTGAGCTCGTCGCCGGAGATCCCGGTGTCCGCGAGTGAATCCTGCGAGCTCCCGTCGACATCGACGGGCAGCAGGTATTGGCCTGCGCGCGGGCCAGAGGTGATGCTCCCCCCGTGGCCGGAGAAATAGACGAGCGCCGTGGAGCCCGGGCCGCACCGGACCTTGAACTCCTCGAGCGCGCCTCGGATCGCCGCTCCGGTCGCCTCGCCGTCGCGCAGGAGCTTCACGCGCTCGTCCAGGTAGCCGCCGCAGGCCGGGTCAAGCAGCGCCTCGCGGATCTTCTCCGCATCATTGACGACCGCCCGCGGCAACGGGTTCACATGGCTGTACGCGGAGATCCCGACCACCAGCGCGTGCGCGTCGTGGAGTTGCCGCGCGTCCCTCGTCCTAGATACGTTCCCGTCCATAACTCCTCCTGGATCGCTCACCCGTCCTCGTCGGGGTCCTCTGCCGTTCCTGCGTCCGCTTGAGCCGCAAGGTCGAACGCGGCCTGCGCCGGCGCGCCGCGCTTCATGAAGCGCTCGATCACGCGCCGATCCGTGCCCACCAGCCGCGCCGCGCGTGCCTTCTTGTGATCGCAGCGGGCGAGCGCCTCCCGGAACAGGGCGGCCGTCAGCTCCTCGATGACGTCGACACGCTGCTCTTGCCGGTCATCGGACAACGCCAGGTTCTGGGGGCCGACCGCGGTGAGCAGCATCCGCGCCGCCGAACGCAGGAGCTCCGCCGCAGCGGGCGGCGGCGACGACACCGCAGCCGCGACGTGCTCCGGCCGCACGACGCCGTCCGCGGGCGGACGGATGGCGATTCGCTCGACCACCTGCTGCAGCTCGCGCACGTTGCCGGGCCACTCACGCACCATCAGGTCCCGGAGGGCCTCCGGCGAGAAGCGGAAAGGGCGAAGGCCGCTCGCACCGATGTAGTGCTCGATGATCGCGGGGATGTCCTCCGCGTGATCTTGGAGGCGCGGGACACGGATGGGAAAGAACGACAGGCGCATGTAGAGATCTTGGCGGAACGCGCCGCGCTTCACGCGCTCCTCGAGATCCACGAGCGTGGCCGCGACCACGCGGCCGTGGAAAGGGCGCTCCACATCCGCTCCGAGCGGCGTGTAGCGCCGCGCCTCCAGCACCCTGAGGAGCTTGGCCTGCTGGCCGGGCGGCATCTCCCCGATCTCGTCGAGGAACAGCGTGCCCTTGCCGGTCGAGCCCAGGGCGCCGGCGCGCCGCTTGGCGCCAGTGAACGCGTTCTCCTCGTGGCCGAACAGCTCCGATTCGAAGAGCGACTCGGGGATCGCGGCGCAGTTCTTGGCTACGAACGTCGCGTCCGGGTGCGGCCCGAGCGCGTGGATCGCCCGCGCGACCAGCTCCTTGCCCGCCCCCGAGGGACCGAGGATCAAGACCGGCCGGTCGGAGCCGACGGCAATCGCCTTCACGTCCTCCCGCAGCCTCATGACGGGCGCCGAGTCGCCGACCATTCCGTGCACGATCGGCTGGTCGAGCGTACGGCGCGCGCGGTGCTCCAGCACCTCGCGCTCCAGCGAGCGCCGGCTCCGCAGCCCCTCGATGACACGCGCCACGAGCTCCTTGTAGGGCGCATCCTTGAAGATGTAATCGTACGCCCCGTTGCGCATGGCCTCGCGAATCTCATGGATCTCCCGCGTGGCGGTCCACACGATCGGGACGGTGGTGGTCCGCTGGCGCAGCTCGCGCACGAGCACGTGCCCATCCCGATTGCGCAGATCCTCTCCGAGCCGAAGATCGACGATCGCCGCGTCGAACGCGTCGACCTCGATGGCCCGGCGCGCTGCGGCGAGCGAGTCTGCCTCGGCGAGCTCGATATCGCCGAGTTCGCGGAGCACCTTGCGGAGAATGAGCCGGTCCCCCGGCTGATCATCGATGATCAGGATTCTCATGAGGCCGCCGTGGAATGGACCGGAATCGTAATCCGGAAGATGGTCCGATCGCCTTCGCGGAAGAAATCGATGTCCCAATGCAGGTGCCGCAGGATGCGGGTGCAGACCATCAGGCCGAGGCCCTTCCCGCCCCTGCGGGTGGTCACACCCCAGACGCGGAACAGCGTTGGCTGGACCTCCTCCGAGATCCCGGGGCCATTGTCCCAGATGTCCACCCGCCACACGTCACCGGCGCGGTACGCGCGCACCCCGACGCTGCCGCCGGGCCCCGCCGCCTGCGCCGCGTTCCGGAGAAGGTTCGCGAAGACCTGAACGAGCGGATCGTGCTCGGCCTGCAGGACGAGCCCTTCGGGGACGTCGTTCTCCACGGTGACGCTCTGCGCCTGGAAGGTCTCGCGGAGCAGGAGCAGGGCATGCTCCACGGTCCGGCGCAAGACGACCGGCTCCTGGCGCGGTGGGGGGATCTCCAGCGTCTCGAGCGTCGTGAGCATTCGGTCCATGCGCTCCACCTGGAGGCGCGCGAAGTCGAGTTCCTCGTTGCTGACGGGGGTGCCGGCCGGCCGCTCCTGGAACAGATCCTTGAAGTAGCGGAGGGGATGCCCGAGCTCGTGGGCGATCTCCGCGCTCAGCGTATCCACGACCCGGGTGCGCTCATCGCGAGAGGCATCGACCTGCACGCGCCGGAGGTTCTCCACCTCGCCGATGACGGCCGCGTGGTGCAGGGCGACGGCCCCGAGGGCAGCCATGGTGTCGAGCAGGGCCACGTCCTCGCTCGTGAACAGGGCGCCGCCGGACTTCGGGCCGATTCGGAATACGCCGCACAGCTCTCCGTGGAAGCGCATGGGGACCAGGATCTCGACGCGCCCCGGTCCGGCCGCAACACGAACGTGTCGCCCCGCGTCCAGGGAGGCGCGTCCGGCCGCCGTGAGCCCGGGCGCGGTCGCGAGCGCGTTCGGCGCCAGCACGTCGACGCCCTCGGTGGGAAGCCAGCGGAGGATGAGCCGCGAGAGTTCCGCGCGGATCGCGTCCTCGTCGCGCAGCGAGGCGATGCGCTCGCTGAGCTGCTCGATGGTCGGTCGGTACTCCTCCGCGGCGCGGAAGAAGAGCCGCGTCATGAGGCGCTGGCCGAAAATGACCACCAGGATCAGGGCCGAGAGGCCGAAAACGACCGGAACCAGCCAATCTATGCCGTGCACGGAGGCCGCGTAGCGAAGAATGAGCCACGCCAACACGCCCGCCGCGAGCCCCATCAGCCCGAGCGGCAGGGCCATGAGGCGACGGGTGAGCAGTGCGCGTGTGTACAGGATATCATGGCGGATGATCGAATATCCGATGGCGACGGGGATCAGCGGCGCCAGGAGCGGCAGCAACAGGTGCACGGTGGCCCGTCCGGCCACCTGCGCAAGCAACAAGCCCACCCCGATCAGCACCGGGATGGTCACGAGGCCGTACGCGGCCGAGAGGAGTTGCTCCCGCTCCACCCCCGTTGAGGCGCGCACCCGGACGCCCAGCGCCCCCACCAGAACGAACATGGCAAGCACGTTGAGGTGCACGACCGCGACTCGGAGGGCCAGGATGTCCACCGGGAGCCGCGGTGAAGCAATTAGCACGCCCGCGATCACCGCGCCGGCGACCGACAACGCGACCAGCGCAGAACGGAGCGCGCCGCGGCCGGCGCGCGGGGGAGCCGGGAACGCCCAGGCCAACCATAGGAAGCCGAGCAGCACCGCGAGCGCTGCCACGTCGAACAGCGGCACGATCGCGGTGGTCGTGTGGTAATCGTAGAACGTGCAAAAGAACAGGGCCGCGCCGACGGCCCACAGGGCGTATGCACGCGCCGCAGCCCGGCGCTCGGCGATAACGTACACCGCCACGCCGGAGCCGAGGATGGATAGGCCCACCAAGACATAGAAGCCGAAGAAGAACGCCACCTCGTCGACACCGACGACCCGGATCGCTCGACGGACGGGGATCTGTGCGCCAGCGCGCGAAAACACGAGCTCGACGTCGCCCGCCCCGCCCTCGTACCGGCCGGCGACTGCGCGCCGGATGCCCGGCAGGACGAAGTCGTTGGGCGCGTCGCGCGGCGTCCCTGCCGGGATGCCGTCCACGAACACGAGGCGATCCGGGAAGCGCAGCGAGTCCGCCGCGGGCCAGCTCGGGAAGCGCACGGACGAGTAAGACCCGTGGGGATCGACGAACAGCCCGGGGAACGGCGTTCCCAGGGTAGAGAGCGAGAGCCGGCCCGCGGCGACCGCGACGGCGGCGAGGAATGCGAGCGCGATAGCGCAGGGCCAGAGCCGCGCCGCCCGTCGATCCCGGGCGTGCCGGCTCGTCGGGGGATCCACCGGGTCGGCATCATACCCCGAGCTCGCGCCTTTCGAGCTGGCGGTAGGGCACGCCGGAAGGCGGCAGATCGGACTTCCCATGATCGACGCCATATCCGAGGAACGCTCCGAGGAGGAGGGCCTCCAGGGCGGCGTCGCTCAATTTTTCAAGAGAGGCGTCGAGCGCACCCGCCCACGCGGCCAGCGGCTCGCGATCGACGTCGCCTGGACCGGCCCCGCCTGTGACCTCGGCGCGGAGTGTTTGGGTGACACGCCGGAGCCTGCGCCGGAGCGCTCCATGGTTGGCCTGCGGCCCGACGCTCGGGGAATACCAGCGGTTGCCGCCGTCGTAGGTGAAAATCGCGAAGAGGTGACGCAGTACCCAGCCCAGGTCCTCGCGCAGCGGCCCGGAGCGGAGGAGCAGCCGTGCCAGCCCGGATCGGTGCTCCCGGTAGCCGGCCGCGATCGGATGATTTCCGGTGTAGCGCAGGGTCCAATGGTCGAACCAGCGCGCGATGAGCAGCGCCGGATCCGCTAGTAGCGCGTCCAGCTCCGGAGGCGGCGGCGCCGGCACCGCCGCCTGGAGCAGCGCCTGGCAGACGGGGTCGCGCGCGGCGAGCGTGGCCGCGAGGGCGTTCACCATTCCCGCACCTACCTTGAAGTTGTGCCCGTCTCGGCCAAAATTAGAGCAGCCCGCGGCCTCCGGGCCGTAGGGCGCGTCCGCATCGCGCGGGATCAGCGCCGTCTGCCGCAGGACGGTCCGCACCTCGCGGGCAGTCAGAGAGGGATTCGCCTGCAGCACCAGCGCGGCCACTCCAGCCACGAGCGCGGAGGCGAGACTGCTCTCGTCCGTCAGACCGCCGCGCTCGTGAAGCACCGAGCATACCCCCGGCGCGGCGATGTCGACCGCTGGTCCCATCCGGCCGGAGATCCCCGTCGTCAGGCGCAGCGCGTCCGGCGGCTCGTCGGTCAGCCGCTCACCGTAGCGGCGGAGCCACCGCCCCGCAAGATCGCAGGGTCCGACGAGCAGTACGTCTGGGTGGGAGCCCAGCTCGTCCGCACCCAGCGCCGCGCTCGGCCAAGAGTACCTCGGCATCGTGTCCTGATTGTCGTCCGGGCGCCCGGTGGAGCAGACGATCACCACGCCGCGGCCACCGCGCCCCGTGCGCGCCGCCTCGACGAGCATGGCATCCAGATGCGGCGGCATGCCCCAGCGGCCACTGCTCATCGGGATCAAGACCACATCCGCGGGGTGTGCCTCCGCGTCGCCTCCCCTGGGCTCTACCGCCTCGGCGACGGCCATGGCGAGATCGGTCGGCGCGAGATAGCTGCTCGCGTGCGGCGGCACTCGGATGCGCCGCACATACGCGTGGGTACCGGCGAGCGTGTCCACGACGACCCGCGTCATCAGGTCACCATGATTCCCCCTCGTCTCGAGCCGGGGCGACATGAGGGCGCGCGGGAAGTACACATCCTCGACCGGACCGACGCGGGGCGGAGGGAACTCCTCCTTGTCGCTCGGCCCCACGGTGAGCTCGGTATCGATCACCGCCACCACCACCTTCGCGACACCGGCATGGCGCAGCGGCCGCGCGTCGATCGCGCCGATCCTCGCGAGCAGAGTCTGGAGCGTGGGGTAGACCGCCCCCCTCCTTTTCTCCGCCTGGAGGAGGCCGTCCTTGGGTATCCAGAGATCCTTGTCCGCACCAGCGGCAGGCGACGGCGGCGGGCCCGCCGAGTGGTCCGGCGCGAGCGGTCGACCGGTCCAGATCTCGGTGTCGATCCCGATCGGATCGCCCCTCGTGCCGCGCCGCTCGCACAGCACGGGCGTCGGTCGCAGGCGCCCCATCTGCTCCTGGGTCGGCCTGGAAATGCACGTCAGCCGAACCGTGCCGAGGCGCGCCACGAGCGTCTCATTTTGCTCGATCGGCTCGTCCGGCGTACGGATGGCCACGGCAGCCTCCCGGAACTCGCGTAGCTCGTCCGGGGTCGGGGCGTCCTGAAACCTGTACGATAGATCATAGCCGGGGTGACCGGGCCGGATGGGCGTTTCAGCCATGATGGGCCTCCTCGACGGCGGCATGAAGAACAGCGGCGGCCAGCGAGCTCTGAAGCGGATCGCCGGGAATGGGCCAGCGCTCGAGCGTCGCGGTGACCCGCTCGAGCCACAGGCCGAATTCGTGGAATCGCGCGGCGCGGGCGAGCGAGGCCGCGCGGCCGATGAGCCCCGGCGCCGCGGCGAGCAGGCCACCCGGCGGGAAGCCGAGGGCCGAGGGGAAGCTTGCGCCACGCGTCCGCCGATCGCTCGCGTCGTCCAGCGCGTCGTCGATGCACTGGAGCGCGATGGAGAAGATATCGTAGGTCCTCCGCAGAGCGCCAGCGCGGCCGGGCTCGCCCAGCGAGAGGAGCAAACCGTGCGCGGTGGCGCCGAACCAGCGCAGCTTGGCGGAGGTGAAGGCGAAGTACTCGCGAGCCGACAGTGTCCCCTCACCGCGGCACCTTGCGCGGACGAGCGCGCGCCGCTCCCGAGCGTTCCCCCACTCCGTCGCGCGGAGCGCCGTGCCAACGACGGCGCGGGCGCGCGCCGGCGAGCCGGTGGCGACCCCGAGCGCACGGATCCAGGCGCGGAGGACCTCGTCGCGCAAGCGCACGAAGACCCGGGACTGGGCCACCTGCCCGTCCGCGATGCGATCGGCGATGAGGCCGTACACCGCGGCGCAGTGGTGCGCACGGCGATACGCGAGGAGCGGTCCGCTCGCGAGGCGGCAATGCCCCGGGCGCGCCGGGTCCTCGGCGGCGTACCGTGGCAGATCGCGGTTCGGGTCCATGACCACGAAATCCTCCCATGCGCCGTCGGGGCTCCGCGTGAGCCCCAAGCGATGAGGAAGGTGCTCGGCCTCGCGGCGGAGATCGGTGGGCAAGTCGGCGACGACGGCGGCGAACGTATCGTCGATGCGCGGCCGGGGCTCGTTACCAGGCATCATGGACGGTGTCCCACCAGGCGAGGCTGCGATAAGCGGTTTCGCGAACCGAGATCGTCACGAGGGCGTCGAGCTGGTCATCGCCCCACGTGCTCCCCGGTATCATGATCACGAGCAGCTCGACGACGCGCGCGCGGTTCTCGTTGGTGCGGACCGCCGCGAAATCGTGCAGCCGTTTCCAGAGGTCTCGCACCTGGTCCACGCCCCCGAAGACCAGCGCATGCCAGTAGCGCCTGGCCGCGAGCGCGGCGCCATCGTCCGCCTGCACGGGTGACATGGGTCGCGGCGGGATGAAGACCTTCTGCAACGCCGCGAGCTGACTCAAATCGAACGGGGGATCCTCGCCCCCGTTCAGCGCCCGGAGGACCTCGATCGCCCTCGACTCGCTCCCACGGGTGCTCGGGCTGAAGCCGAGCAACGCCTCCTTGAGCTCCGCCACACGGGCCTCGTCCGCGGGCTCACCGAACAGGTTCCTGTAGATCCTCTCACGCGCCTCCAATTGCGTCGACATGAACTTCCCTCCTGGCCAGGGGCGGCAACATGCCAGCATCGTGCCGTCTCGCGGCGATGTCCAGCGCGCCGTCACGAAGGCGCACATTCGTGGCTCGGAGCGGAGCGGACCTCGGCGACGAGCCGCTCGGGACGTGGCCGATTCCGACCAGTCCGAGGAGCGCCTCCGGCCGGAACCGCCCAGCGCCATCGAGCGCCGCGCCGAGAACACCGCAGGACCGCAGGCCCGTCCCCTGGCACGGAGGTTGATTGAGGGCGCATCGAGCTCGGGGACGCCGATGGTGGGCGCCCCGGCGGGCGGGGGCTGAGCGCCGGCCACGGCGTGGGAGAGGTACAGTCCGATGCTGATCAAAGATCTTCGCAACGCCGCGTCCAGCGCGGCGAATCTCGCGCGCGCTCCTCTGGGCCCGAGCCGCGCCGGGCGTGCATGGCTCGTCGCCCTGGCGCTCGCGGCGTCTCCGCGAAGCGCCACCGCCGGGGAGATCCCGACGGTGACGCTCACGCAGGCCGGCCCCGACCAGGAGATGCCCCTCGGCTCGAGCTTCTATATCGCAGGCACCCTCGGCGCGCCCAGCGTCGATAAGGTGCACCTGGTATTCGTCCGGCACTCCTATGGCGCCCTGGGGAGCAACGTCCATCTCTACGAGCGGCCGGACAATTGCGCCGCGGTGCGCAGCGCGCTATCGACGATCCGCGGTGACGTGTTCTCTCCGCCCCGCAGCGGCGTCGTCAACATCGGGGAGATATGGAGCCCACCCGCGAACGGCACGGTGGCCGACAGGACGAATTACCAGGGGCTCCGCGACGGACATGCGGCGCTCGTTGTCCCGCCCTGGGAGAGGGCGCCCGGCACGAAGGACAACGAATTCAAGATCCTGATCCCAAAGTCAGAATTCTTCCGGCCCAGCGCCCGGTATTGCCTGCTCGGGTACGAGATCAGCAAGCTGCCGAAGCGCGACGGCGAGATCAGGAAGGCGCTCTCGCGCTTCGGGCTGGAGTGGCCGGCGTGCGAGGCCAAAGCGACCGAGGAGGAGCGCGCCGCGTGCCAGAAGGACACTCTGGCCAGGCTCGACGAGGCTGTCGGCAAGGCCGTCAAAGGCCTCAACGAAGACGCGCGGAAGAAAGCCGTCGAGACGGTCCGAGCCGAGCTCTTTCCGACGGCAGAGCACCTCGCGAATGCACCCCGGAGGGTCGCCCAGCTCGCCAGGAGGTGGGAGGACCTGGCCATCAAGAAGTACGATTTTCCCGACTATCGCCCCATCGCCACCGATCCGCTCGCCGGGCTCGCCGTCGCGCTGCTCGCGCGACACGGAAGAGGAATCCAATCCTTCCCCGATCCAGCGGCCAAGCGCATCAGGTTCTTCACGGACGACGTGCAGATCAGCGTAAATCACCTCGGCCTGTTCGACACGTTCGATCGCGCGCGGGTCGCCGCGGATCTCACCCCCGGCAAGCCCGGCAAACACCCGCCGATCCCGTTCGATCCGAAGACGGTCTTCCTCCCCGACAGCAACGTGTCGTTCCTTGACGTGCTCCAGCTCTCCCAGGGCAAGGTCCTCGCAGGCGGCGCGTATGTCCCGATGAAGGAGATCCCCGATCGGGTGCTGCGGCCGGCGCTGGAGGCGGGCTCCGGCAGCGTGCCGACCGAGGACAAGCTCATGGAAATCGCTGCGCTCCATGATTGGCTCGACCGGGTGCATGCAGCGCTCGTCCGGGCCTGGAAGGCGCGGGCGGAGCAGGCCGCGGCGGGTGCCTCGGCGCCCCCGCCGCCCGATCTCAGCGCGCAATTCATCTATGCGTCCCTCGGTCGCTGGCTCGATCAGGTGCTCGGGCCGTGCAGCGACGACCTCCGGCGCGCGGCCGCGGACCGGCGCGCCCCGTCGTGCAGCGCAGGCGTGTCGGCGGTCGCCCCGACATGGCCGGGGTACGACACGCCACGGGAAAACCCCCTCGGCTACGTCGTCGTCCAGCTCGCCAGCTACCTGGAGAGCGCCCGCACCTGGACGCAGAAGACGGCCGAGCTGGCCGAGCACTTGAAGCAGCTCAGCTCGACGCCGCTGCGCACCGCGACCATCGATCTGCGGGTGGGGGTCACGGCGGAGACGTGGGTGTTTCATTACCTGACACCGACGGTCGGCTGGTCCCACCTCTCCGCCTTGCCGGGCGCGGTGTGGATCAACTACCTCGGTGTGCAGCTCTATCTCTGGCCGAACCCCGTGGACGAGCCGATGTGGTCCAACGGGTGGTCCGATGTCAATCGCCTGTTCGGACTGGAGGTCGGCGTCGGCCTGAGCAAAGGGCCGTTCGGGCCGGAGGGTCGTTACGGCGGGCTCGCCGGATCAAACCTGCCGCCGATCTTCGCGGGCCTCGCGTTGCAGCCGCTGCCCTACGTCACGGCCTCGGCCGGCGCGTCGTTCCTCGGCAAGCGGAGCTCGACGCTTACGCAGGAGACGCAGGACGCCTATGTCAGCCCCTACGTGGGCCTGTCGGTCCAGGCGAACATCCCCGATTTCGTCGCGGCGGTGCGGGGGCGGAAGGTGACGGTCGAGCCGCAATGAGGAGCTTCTCGAGCGAGCCGCGGCAGCGATGGCGCCGCCCGGCCGCATGCGACAGTCATGCCAAAGGAGCAAACGCCATGAGCTCAGTGAACAGGGTCAGGTCTATCACGGTCCCTCCGGTCGTCCAATCGGGGGTCAAGGTCGACGTCGAATTCGAGTACGAGGCTCAGGACGAAGGCCTCAAGATCACGGTCTCGGCAGCACCAGCCACGCTCGTGTCGGTGTCGCCCACGAGCGTGCCGGCGCCCATGGGGCGGGACCGGATCTCGGTGGGCCTCACCTTCACGGCCAAGCACGACGACCACGTGGAGTGCGTGGTTACGGCCGAGCTCGCGGGGTCTGTCGCGCGCGCGCGGACCAGGGTGGAGCCGTGACGCGACGATCGCTGCTCCTTGCGTTGCCCTCCCTCGCGGCGGCGATCGGCTGCGGGGGCGCGAACGACGAGGCCCCTCCGGCGCAGCCCATCGTCTCGGTTCAGAAGCTGAGCTTTGAGAAGGGCTGCTATGAGACCTGCCCGAGCTCGACGGCGCCTGCGGCCGAGATCGACCTCTCGGGCGAGACCTGCGGCACGGCGGCGGCGTGCGGCTTCATGGCCGGCTCGGACCGGATGCGCGTCATTGTCGACTATGGCTCGGTCGAGCTCCAGGCCAACGTCGCCCCGCCTTCGCCCACGATCACGCTGATCGAGGACGAGCGCGAGGTCCCGGCCCCCGCCGCCCCCGTGCTGCATCGCCAGAAGGACGGCCGCGTCGTGTTTTCCGCCGGCTTCACCGCTCCGGCGCAGGTTGCGCGCACCCTGAGCGTCCGGGCCAAGGCCGCCGAGGGGTTCTCCGGCGAGGTCGACCTCCTGTCGATTGACGCCCCCGATTTCACGATCAGCGTCGCCGAGTGCACGACCGACGACTGCGCCCCGCTCGCCGCCAACGTCGGGCGCGCCCATGTTACCGTCACCGCGCCGATCGGAACCGATCCGCGGTCGGCGCGCCTCTCGTCGCGGCTCAACGGCGTCCCGCTCGCCGAGACGGCGGAGGTCGCGCTGTCCCCTCAGCAGAGCGGAACCGTGCTCGAAGGGACGGGCTCGCTGCTCGTCCCGGCCGGAGACGACGCCGACGTATGGGGTATCGACGTGACGGTGGCCAGCACCCGGAAGACCGTGACGCTGCTCCTGCAGCAGCCCGCGCTGGAGATCGTCGTGCCCGAATGCGTCGCGATGCCTGACGCCGCGGCCGCGCCGGTCTGCAGCGTCACGGCGGGCAAAGCCGTCACGGTCGTGGTCACAGCGCCCCACGATATCCACCTCTCCGAAGCGAGCCTGACGTACGAGCTCGATGGGGTTCCGGCGACCGGTCAGCCGCAGACGGAGGCGATGGACATTGAGGACGTGGCGACGCGGAGCGCCGTACTCACCGTCCCGATCCCGAACGCGCCGGGATCCATCTGGCTCATCACGGGCCGCGTCGGGCGGTACACGCGCCAGGCTCGGCCCATCAAGATCGGAGCGCCGTGACGAGATGGATCCCAGAGCCATGGGCGGCCGGAGACGATCCCGTCGCGGCGTTCCGCCGCAGGTTTGCGGAGCGCTACTGGTCCGGGGCACCTCTGCCCGAGGGGCTGGTGGCGAGAGGGCTCCTGGAACAGGCCATCTGAAGCGGCGGACTGCGAAGCGGGAGAGGGCCTCGCCATGCCGAGCACCCCCGTGCCCACCTGGCGTGTGCGCGGCTCGCGCGGATCTCGACGGGATCTTCCTCGCCCGGCTCGACGCGCGGATCGCGCGCGAATACGCCATAGCATCACCTCGACCGGCTCGATGATCGCGCAGCCGTGTCTCGGTCAGGTCGAGGTCCGCGGCCTGGCCAAGGGATCCAGGGGTCGGCGGATGGCCTCTCCACCACGGAGACGGGTGCCACCCATCTTTTCTTGGAGGCACGTCCACCGGGAGACGAGTGCCACCCATCTTTTCTTGGAGGCACGTCCACCGCGGAGATGGGTGCCACCCATCTTTTCTTGGAGGCACGTCCACCGGGAGACGGGTGCCACCCGTCTCCCGCGTGGACGAGCCAGCTCACCCGGACGGGTTCACGGCGTCCCGCCGGCCTCGAACGGGGGTGCCGAGATGGCCTCGGGCTTCTTGGCGGAGGCCTTGCGCCGGGATCTCGCGAGGTCGTCGACCATCTCGACGTAGGGCGCCAGCAGGAACGCGGCGAGCGTTTCGCTCCCCGGGATGTCCGGATCGGCGTGGTTCTCGATCTTCTGGATCAGGCTCCGCAGCGCATCCCGGGCGGCGCTCCACTGCGGCCGGCCATCCGTCGGGCCGCCCTCCCTGGCGAGGACCACGGTCGTGAAGCCGTACGCCTCGCCGAAGCGCGCGTGGGAGGCGACAAGCTGCTGATAATGCCGGGTCCCGCCGAACTGCTCGATCACCGCCTGCGCGCGCTCCTCCTCCAGCGTCTTCATCCGCTGCACCATCGCGGCCCACTGGATGCGGGGCCGGCGCGTGATGAAGCGCAGCCCCTCGGGCGCCGGGAAGAGCTGCCCATACAGCCAGCGCGCCTCGGAGGGCGACGGCGGCTCCCCATCGTCGGAGAGCCCGGCGGCTCCCGCGTTCCACTGCTCGAGCGCGCGCCATCGGTCGTCGCTGCCGGTGTTCGCCGCGCTCCGCTCGGCCTCGCTCGGCGCGGCGTGACGCTGATCGGCCTGCGTGCTCGCCCGCAAGCCGCGGAACCCCTGGAGCTCGGTCGCGGCTGCGTCGAACCGCTTCCACGGTCTGTCGATGTGCGGCGGCAGCGCCGCGACGGGCTCGACCCCCTTGGGCAGCGGCGCGTCGCCCTCTTTGCGCTTGCCGCCCTTCGGCCGGAGCACCGCCGCGATCCGCGCGCTCATCTGATCTCGGAGACCGATCACGTCGTCCGCGACGAGCTCCGGGGGGAGGACCATGGTCGAAAACATCGGTGATTCACTCACGGGGGAAACCTCCTGTGATGTCTGATGGGTTCGGGCCTGCCGCCGTGGCGACACGCCGTGGTTTCGTTGCGGCGTGTCGCCACCGCAACCGCCGTGCCGGCGCGAGATGCCTGCATGTCTCGGCGAAACGTCTCAGGCAGCGAGGCGCTAAGCGCAATGCCCTGTCATGACCCGCAACGGATTGCGGTGTCGCGCAACGCCCCCGTCGGCGCGTCACGACCGCTTGTGTGTCGCGGTGCCCGGGATCTTGCGTGGACCACCAGGATCAGGGAGCTCCGGGAGAGCTCCAGGCGTCGCGCCGACCGTTCGCTCCGCGGACGCTCAGGGCAGCCACCGGCAAACGTCGACGATCTCCCGGGCCACCGCGACGACGCCCTGCGGCCCAGCGACGCGGGCGAACAACGGCGCCAGGTGCCCGAGGTCGTCCTTCGTCCAGTCGTCGAGGAGATCGGGCCGCGGCTTCCAGCCGAGCTCGTTCAGGAGTCTCTGGCAGACGCGGCGCGCGTGCGGCTCGGTCATCGACGCGGCCAGCGGGATCAGCGCGAAGAGCGCCTCGTCCTCGTCGCTCGGCTGCTCCAGAGCGCGCTCGACCAGATCGCGCGCAATCGCCGGCGCGTGGTCCGGCGAGGCCCCGGCGATCGCGACCAGGGCTGGCCAGTTGGCGCCGATTTCGCGTGACAGGTCGAGGACCGCATCGGCCCCGAGAGCCCGGGTCCACGCAGCGGCGTTCCGCTCGAAGAGCAGGCGCGCGCCGTCGCTCGCCCGCAGATCGCCCGACACCTGGGCCCAGGCTGCCTCGCGGACCGCGGCGGGCAGGTGCGCGAGCAGCGCGAATCGCGCCTCGATCCGGTCCGACGGCTGGGGCAGCGTGTCCACCAGCGCGAGCGCCTCCTCCACGCGCCCCAGATCGCAGAGGCGCGCGGCGACGGCCTTCACCACCGGGAGGTGGAGGCCGGCCGCAGCCGCGCACGCCTGGACCAGCGCGGACGCGGCGCCGGCAGGTGCGTGCGGCGCGAGCGCGCAGATGCTCCAGCACGCGTCCGGCGGAAGCGCGTCGCCCGCGAGCAGCGACAGCGCGAGCCCCAGCGCCTCCGACGCCCCCGCCTCCCGCTCCTCCGCGGGCAGGCCCGAAGCGAGGCGCGCGAGGACCATGTGCCGCTCCGAGGGGGGCAGCGCCTCGGACCATGCCCAGAGCCCGCGCACCGCCGCGGGAGACCATCGCGCGGCGGCCTCCGAGAGCCGCGGCAGCTCGTCGCTCCTCGCGTCGGCCGGGACCTCGGCGAACGCCTCGCGACCGAGGTCGAGCGCCTCGGCGTCGGGCAGCAGCGCCGCCAGGGACACGCGCGCGAGCCGGCTCTCCTCGGTCGGCTCGCGACCAAGCCGCACCGCCGCCTCGCGCGCGGCCGTCACGCGCGCCTGCCCGTCGAGCGCGTGCGCCAAGGCGGCGAGCGCGCCCCCCTCGGCGTGCTCCTCGCTGGCGGCCTCGAGCGCCCAGCCGAGCACGACGGCGCGCTCGGCGTCGGGCAGCTCGTTCGCCAGCCGGATCAGGGCACCGGCGCGCTCGGCGGCATCGGCGATCGGCCGCCCGGCCTCGAGGACGTCCTCGCCGACGCGCGGCATCTCGATGTGGGGTCCGGCGGAGCCCTCGCCTCCCTCGGCCCCTTCCTCTTCCTCCTCGTCCTGCGCGGCCTGCGCAGCCAGCACACGCCGCGTCTCCTCGAAGCCAAGGATCGTCCGCACCGAGCTCGTCACGAGCAGGCAGCGGACCCGCGCGGCCAGCACCGCCACGACATCGCCTCCGGCCGCGGCATCGACCAGAAGGCTCGCCGCGCACGCCGCCGTCGCGTCCACGTCGGCGATGAACCCGGACGAGCCGTCCGGGCGTGTCCTCCACACGTCGAGCCACGCCCTCGAGACCAGGTCGAGCCGCTCTGCGAGGCTCGCGCCGACCCGCTCCAGGTGAGCGCGCCAGTTCCGGCATACGTAGTCAGAGACCGTGCCCGACGTGAACGCGCGCTTCCCGTGGTCGGCGAACTGGTGATCGACCGCCGCGCGCTCGTGCGGCGCGAGCCGCCCTTCGATGGCCTCCGCCCAGGCCGGGTGACGGAGCGCGAGGCCCGACTCTCCGGCGGCGACCAGCGGTCCGCTCAGCTCGTTCCAGGCGCCGACGCTCACCGTCGAGATCGAGAAAAGCTCCTCACCGTCGATCGGGCCGAGCGCGCCTGCAAGCCATGGCAATACGGGGCAGATCGCGCCGCCGGCGCAGAGCTCAAGGACCCCCGGAGCCCCGGCGTGAGCGCTCGCGAGCGGCGGCGCCACAGCCGCGGGATCCTTCGCGAAGGCCTCCACGAGCGCCTCCACGAGGAGCGGCTCCCCGCCGCTCACCCGTGCGACGTCGTCCTTCACGCTGGCCGGCAGCTCGCCGAGCCTCCCCCCGATCGCCTCCGCGACCTCGTCGACTGCGATCGGTGCCAGCGCGATCACCTCGGTTTCCTCCCGGAGCCCTCCCAGCGCCTCGATCGAGCGCGCCGACAGCACGGCGCGCACGCCGGGGCCGAGGTCTCGCAGGAATCGCTGCGCTGCATCGAGGGTCCAGGCGACGCCCTCGTCGAACCCGTCGAGAATGACGACGAGCGGCCTGCTTCCGGGCGGGCGGCCCTCCTCGAGCATGGTCGCGAGGACGCGCCGCATCTCCTCGACTCCGTGCGCCCGTTCGCCGATGCGCCGCGGCGTCCTGAGGAACAGAGCCACGCGAGCATAGAGGAGGTTCAGCGCCGTGGACTCCAGCGCCGTACCGAACCGGCGGCTCACGGGGACGAACGCGATCTCGTGCCGGCCCGCGCGGGCCAGCTCCAGCGCCCACGCGCCGAGCAGCATCGACTTGCCGCGCCCGCTCGGCCCGAGCAGCGCCACACGCGCGCCGCCATGCTCCAGCCACCCTTCGAGGCCCGCCACGGCCCCAGCGCGCGCCTCCCCGCCGAGGGGGGCGCCGCGGCAGCGCTCGACCTCGCGCCAGAAGGCCAGGACGCCGCGCTCCGCCACCGCCGGGCCCGCGGCCGGCGCGTCCGGTGCTCGCGAAGGAGGGATCATGTGCCTGCGAAGGGCGGCGTGCTCGAGGGAGCGGTCCTGAACGGCATGGAGCGTCCCTTGTGCCAGACATTGCCGTTCCACGCCTTGCAGTCCGAGCCGATGACACCGTTCTTCTTGCCAGTGCCCCCGTTGTTCGCCGGGTGAAGGCCGAGCTCACGCATGACCTGCGCGCAGAACTTGCACGGATCCATGAGCAGACCGTCCTTGTCCGTCCTGGTCGTCATCTTGCCCTCCTTCACCTGTTTTTGCATCTCCTTCCTGATCTCGGTGTCTTCGGCCGCAGGATCTTTCAATGTCTTACCGTTCTTCTGGCGGTCCTGCCGGATGTCTTTCGCCAGGTTGTTCAGCGCCTCGATCTCGGCGCACTGCCCGGCGCTCGACGGCTTCGGCCCCGCCACCTGGCCCTCGTCGAACTTCTTGTGGGCATTGTCGACCGCGGTCTGGAGCGCGGGGTCGAGCGGCCCCCCGAACGCGCTCGATCCGCGGTGCCTCTTGCCACCGGCGGTCTCGATCTCGCTCGAGGCCTTGGCCATGAGCCCGTCCGGATCGACGAGCCGCGTCGGCTGGTTCTCCGCGTAGGCGAATCCATTGAGACCGCCGAGGATCCCGTTCGGATCCGCGCTGATATAGCGCCCCGCCTCGGGATCGTAATAGCGGTTGCGGTTGTAGCAGAGGCCGATCTCGTCGTCCCAGTACTGCCCGCGGGCGTTGCGCTCCTACGTGAACGAACCGGCGGGGCTCTCGGCGGCGATCACGTCGCCGCGGTCGTCGTACGTGAACCTCTCGACACTGCCGTCATCGAAGGTGCGCGCGACGAGCTGCCCGGCGAGGTCGTACGTGTACTCCGTCCTCTCGCCCGTGGCGTTCTGGAAGGAGATGAGCCGGCCATTGTAATCGTACTTGGTTCGAGACACGCGCCCGTCGAACCCACGCTCGCTGGTCACCATCCCCGCGGCGTCGAGCTCGATCCTGTGGCGCTCCCCGAGCGCGTTCTTGATCTCGACGAGGCGCCCCTCACGGTTGTACCGGAACCGTGTGCTCTCTCCATTCGGCTTGTGCACCTCGCAGAGCTTGTGGAAGCCGCCTCGCACGAACCGGGTCACCTGCTGGTTCGGCTGGAGGACCGCGGTGCAGTCCCCGATCCCGTCGTATTCGTAGCGGGTCGTCCCGCCGTCGGGCCGGAGGACCCCGGTGAGGTTGCCGCGGTTGTCATAGGTGTACGACAGCACCGCACCGCTCGTATCCCGGATCGAGCGGCACCGGCCCCAGTAGTCATAGGCCAGCTGTGTCTTGCCCCCGAGCGCGTCCCCGTGCTCGTCGTACGTCCGGCTGAACACGGCCCCGGCGCTCACGGCCTTGTCGAGCTTGCCGAAGCGGTTCCCGAAGTAGCGATGAACCGTGATGGAGTCCGCGACTTCGACGTATCCGCCCTCTCCGAACTCCAGCTTGCAGTGGTAGATGCCTCTGGCGACGGTCCTCCCGTCGGCCAGGTGCGTCGGTACGTCCTCCGCCAGGCTGCGGTCACGCCCATCGCCGTAAGCGCCCCATGTCTCGACGCAGCGGCGCCGATCGTCGTAGCGGAATGAGAACGTGAGCCCTGTAGGGCTCGTATGGGAGGTGAGGAGGTGTTCCTGGTACGTGTAGCGCGTCGTGTATCCGTCGGCGTCGGTCGCGGACGTGAGATCTCCGGCGGCGTCGTAGCTGTACTGCGCGAAGGGCACCCAGACACCGCGCTCCCGCGCGTTCTTGATCTCGAACGCGCCGATGCGCCCGTCGGGCGCCCGCCGGACCCGGACGATCCGGCCGACGCTGTCGGTGATCTCGGTGAGCACGCCCTCGCGGTACGAGAGCCTGATCTCGTTGTTGTATCGGTCCTTGATCGCGGTGAGTCGGAACCGCTTCCCGGCCGCTTCGGCGAACACGTACCAGTGGCCGTCGCCGGAATCGAGGACGAAGCCGCGCTCCTCCCGCGCGAGGACCCATCCGTGGGGGCCCGCCACGCCGGCGCCCACGGGCATCGTGTCGAGATCCACCGGCCCATCGTCGGTCCAGACGCGGAGGATGCGCTGCCGCACCTCGATCTCCCACGCCAGCGAGTGGCTCCACCCGAACCCCAGCCCGACGTCGCGCTCGAACGCCGCGGTGGTGTAGGACCGCACGATCGAGAGCGGCAGCGGTCCCGGAAGCTCGAGGTCGACGGCGGGAATCGTGAACACCCGGCCCGTCACCACGTCGACCGGGTCGCCCTTCGCAGCCATTCCCGATTTCTTGCCGCCATGGTGGTTCGGGCAGCCGTCAAGGGCGCCGTCCGCCAGACGCCCGGGTGGGCAGCGCCGCTGCCCACCTCGCCCTCGATTCCTCCGGAGGTTTCGCATCTAACCTCTCGGAATCATTCAGTGGGTCGACAGGGACTCGAACCTCTAGCGCCGGTGATCGCCAACGTGACGATGGTGCTCGCTTTTCTGGCGTAGGGCACGGGCGAGCTGGTCATCGAGGCGCTCTCGCCGGAGGTCCGCGATGATCCCGGAGAGCTCGCGGACGGCGAGGTTCGCGTGCTCCTCCTGGAGCGCCCCCAGGAAGTCGCCGACGCTACGGAGCAACCCGTAATCCTCCCACACGGCGAGCTCGAGGAGGTCGCGCACGATCCCGTCGAGCCCGGCATGGTCGCGGGCGAGCGCAAGGTACGTGCGCTCGCTCGCCGCGAACACCTCGCTCATGTCGGCGAGGGAGTCGTCGACCCGGTCCATCATCTCAATGATCACGGTCATCGCCGCCCGATATAGCGCCAGCCGCTCCAGATCCGAGGCTGCCATCGCTGCGAGGAGGTCGACATGGCTCTCGAGGAGGTGCGCGACCAGATCCGTGGCGCGCTGATCGTAGTACGCGTGGTCACCGACGACGCGGCGGAGCTCGGGCTCGAAGCGCGCGGGCGACACCGGGAAGCGCGGCCAGTTCCCCCGGAGCGCGTGTGCCTCGAGCCGCCGGCGAGGCGTGTTGCGCATCGCGTCCGTGCGGCGGTTCGGACCGTCATGCCAGACCCGCTTCCAGGCTTTCTTCAGCAGCCACCCGCTCGCTCGCTCTGCCGCATCGAGGACCTCTTCCGGAGTTCGCGCGAGGCGCGCGAGCCGGCCACGCAGGTCGACCACCTGCGCGAGCAACGCCTCGGCGGCCTCACCGCTGACGCGTCGACTCGCCGCGCGCGCACGGAGCTCACACGCGATCGCATCGAGACCGCGCGGCTCCGCCAGCGCGAGCCGCAGGAGCCACCGGTCCCAGTGCGAGAAGCCTTGTCGAGCTTGCCGAAGCGGTTCCCGAAGCAGCGATGAACCGTGATGGAGTCCGCGACTTCGACGTATCCATCCTCTCCGAACTCCAGCTTGCAGTGGTAGATGCCTCTGGCGACGGTCCTCCCGTCGGCCAGGTGGAACGGGCAGGGCGTCTCCGGATCGTCGCCGCCCGCTCACGCCCCCGATGGCTGCCGCTCGATCTGCTGGACGAGGCGCGTCAGCACGTTCCCCGGGCCAATCTCCCTGAACTCTTTCACCCCCTGCGCCATCAGGAAGCTCACGCTCTGCACCCACTGCACGGGACGGGTGATCTGCTGGACGAGCAGCGACTTGATGGTCGCTGATGGGTCCTTCGCCTCGTAGGGCCTCGCGGAGACATTGCTGATGACCGGGATCCGGAGTGCCTCGAACCTCATCGGAGCGATGAAGTCGGCGAAGGCGCGCCCCGTCTCCTCGACGTAGCGCGAGTGAAATGCGGCGCTGACCGGCAATATCACGTACGTGCGCGCGCCAGCGTCCTCGAACACCGTGTGGCCTCGGGCGATGTCGGCGACTGGGCCAGAGATGACGATCTGCGAGGGAGAGTTGAAGTTCGCGACGTCGATCGTACCCAGCCCGTTCTCCGTGAGGACCTGCTTGATGCGACCTTCGTCCATCCCGATCACGGCGGCCATGCCTCCGCTCACGGACGCCGCCATCAGCTCGCCGCGCTTCTTCACGAGGCGCAGCCCGGTCAAGAGGTCGAAGGCGCCCGCCGCGAGCAGGGCGTTGTACTCGCCGAGGCTGTGGCCGGCCACGTAGTCCGGCCGCTGCCCTCGCGCGATCGCGTCGTAGTAGTGGAGCGCGTTCACGACGTAGAGCGCGGGCTGCGTGTACTGTGTCTCCTTCAGGCGCCCGTCGGGATCCTCGTGGCAGAGCGCGCGCATGGAGTAGCCGAGCAACGCGTCGACCTCCCGCTCGACCGCCGCGTACTCGGGCACCGAGTCGAAGAGCCCCGCGCCCATTCCGCGCTTCTGCGACCCTTGCCCAGGGAACATGAAGGCGACCGTCGCCCGCGGGCCAGCGTGCACGCCGTTCGTGGCGGCCGCGCCGCTCGCCTCCGCGCGGAGCGGCCGCGGCCCGTCGCTCGGGGCGCGCGCCGGCGCGCCGGATGGCTCAGAACCCACGGCGCGATCGCTCGAGCTCGCACCCGCAGGCGCCGCAGGGCGCGAGGCCGCCTCGAAGCCCCGAGGCGACGGCCCGGCGGCACGCGCGTCCGCGGCGGCGCCCGAAGGCGACGGCGCCTCGGCGCGCTCGTCCGTGCCGGGACGCGGGGGGCGCGCGCCGAGCTCGGTGGCGGCAGCGGTGAAACGCTCGAAATCGCGGCCGAACGGGGACAGCACCGTGTGATGCGTGGATCGGGAGCCCCCCTTCGAGAGGATGTACTTCATGAACGTCGCCAGCGTGCCCGACGGACCAACGTCCACGTAGCGATAGGGTCCGCTCTCCTCGAGGCGCTTCATCGTCTCGAAGAAGCGGATCGGCTCACGGGCCACGGACCACGCATGGTCGGCCGTGAACGTGTCGATCGCCCTCGTGCGCGCGCAGCAGACCAGCGGCAGGCGCGCCGGACGGGCGCGCATCGATCTCGATCGCTCCTTGAAGAGCGCCTCCGCGGCGTCGAGCCACCGCGAGTGGAAGGCGAACGAGACCGCCAAACGCTGGAAGACGATGTCCTTCACGCGCAGGATCTTCTCGATCTCCGCTGCTCCCTGCATCGTGGCGGCCACGACGAAATGCGCGTCGAAATTGACCGCCGCCAGCTCGCCGTGACGGCTCAAGCCGGCGTCGTCGTACAGGCTCGTCGGCCCGAGCACCGCGATCATGGCCCCTCGCTCGCAGCAGGCCTCCAGGGACCGCGCGTGCCGGATCGTCATCTCCAGGGCTGCCTCGACGTCGAGGCAGCCGGCCACGCAGGCGGCGGCGACGGTCCCCAGGCTGGCGCCGATCACGACGTCCGGCACGACGCCGGCCTCGATCAGCGACTCCGCGAGCGCGTACTCCATCATGAGGAGCGCCGGGTGCGTGAGCAGCGTCCGATCGAACACGTCCCCCTTGCCGCGGCCCTCCTGGTAGAGCGCCTCGACGACCGAGCTCCCCGCGAGATCGCGCACCAGGACGTCCAGGCGGTCCATCCAGCGACGGAACGTCGGGTGCCGGGCGTAGAGCCCCTCGCCCATTCGAAAGTAATGCGAGCCCTGACCGGAGAACATGAAGGCTAACTTCGGCGTCGACAAGCTCGTGCTCCTTTCAAGAATTCGCGCCGAGACCGGCGCCGCTGGCGACAAACCCGGGGACGAAGCGCTGCTTGAACTCGGCGCGCAGCAAGAGAACGCTGGCGATCGCCTGGAGCGTCGTGCTCGCGATCGACAGGTACCAGACGAGCTCGATGCGGAAGCCGGGCAGCGTGGACAGCCAGATCGCGGGCACGGCGAACGTCACCAGTCGCGCGCCGGAGCTGAGCAACGACGGTGTGGTGTTGCCCAACCCCTGGAAGATGCTCGAACACGTGAAGATGAGCCCCTGCGCGACGAAATTCCAGCACGCGAAGCGGAGGAACTGCGCGCCCACGGCGATGGAGTCCGCGTTCTTGGCGAAGCTGCCGATCAGGGCCTCGGCGCGCCAGCCGACGAACAGCGTCAGAAGGACCATCAGCGCGCTGATGATCGCCGCCGAGATGCTGAACGTGCTCCGCACGCGGTCGGCCAGCTTCGCGCCGAAGTTCTGGCCGGCGATGGGCCCCGCCGCGAAGGAGACCGCCATCGCCGGCAAGATGAGCCCCTGGATGAGGCGCGAGCCGGCTCCGTAGCCGGCTTGCGCCGCCGAGCCGAACTCGCGGAGCGTCCAGTAGACGATCGCGGAGTACACGAAGATGAGCGCGAACTCGCCTCCCGACGGGAGCCCGATCGCGAGGAGCTGCCGCCAGATGGGCAGGCGCGGCCGGAGGAGCGGCGCGGACACGCCGACGTAGCGCTCGAGCCGCCGGAAATAGGCCCACAGCGCGATGACCGCGACGACGAGCGAGAGCGTGCTCGCGAGACCCGCCCCGGCGACCCCCATCGGGCGGTGGGTCCCCCACCCCGCGATGAGGATCGGCGCGAGGATGGCGTTGAGGACGATCGTGAGGAGCTGAACGACGAGCGTCGGCTGGACGAGACCGGTGCCGCGGAGCGCTGAACCCATGGCGACGAGCGCGAACTGGAGCGCAAGGCCGGGCATGAACCAGAACAGGTACGTGCGTCCGGCCTCGACCGTCGCGGCGTCGGCGGCGACCGAGCGCATGTAAGGCGTCGTCGTCAGGTACCCTAGGACGAGCACGGCCAGGCCGCTGACCGCGGCCAGGGTGAGCGACTGATTGAAGACGACGTTGGCCTCGTCGCGGTCCTTCCGACCGACGGCCTGCGATATCATTGCCACCGTGCCGACGCCGAGGACCTGTGTCAGGGCGAGCACGAGGAACGTCGCGTTACCCGCCGCGCTGACGCCGGCGAGCGGCACATCGCCGAGCTCCCCGACGAAATACAGATCGATCATGTAGTAGAGCGTCTGGAAGATCATCCCCACCGCGATGGGCACCGCCATCGTCACGATGTGACGGGCTATCGAGCCCTGTGTCAGGTCCTTCATGAGATCTCCTCGCTAAGCGATGTGGAAGCTCGGCCCGCCGCGGCTCCGGCGAACGGCTTCGTCCCCTCGGCGCTCACGCCGTAGAGGCGGCGACACGTATCACGAATCCTCTCGAACGGATCCGCCTCGGAGAGCAGCGAGAAGTGATCGGTCGCGCTGGTGAGGTGCAGGGAGAAGCGCGGCAGGCGCCGCATCCACGCCTCGGCGCACCCCTTGTCCCGGAAGTAATCGTTCGTCCGCTCCACCATGGCCCCGGCGAAGCGGCTGGGATCGAAGTACACGCCGGCCGTCCTCCGCTGGAAGTAGTGGCACTCGACGGCGCCAGGCCGCGGCAGATCCGCGATCTCGTAGGATTCCGCGGCCCTCTCATTCGCCTCGGCGATGCGGTGGAAGCGCTCGATGGTCTCGCGCAGCTCGTCAGGCGAGTAAGGCAACCCTCTCTCCAGGCCATGCCGGACGAGGAGAGGCAAGACGTCTTCGGCGCTCGCTCCCTGGAGCGGCAGGGCACCGATGTCGGTGAAGCCGCCCAGCTTGTTGATCATCAGGATATTGGCGTAGACCATCGCGTAGCGCAGCTTCCGCGTGTCCTCGTCCTTCAAGAGATGAACCCCGCCGTGGAGGTACGGCGTGTCGATCATCACGAGGCTCCTCACGTCGTGACCCATTCGCTGGAGGTGCCGTGTCACCTCGTAGGCGATCAAGCCGCCTTCCGAGTACCCGCCGAGCTGAAACGCGGCGCCCGCGCCGCCCCGAGCCGCGAGCAGGATCTCGGCGTAGTACTTCGCCATCTCGGAGAGATCGTCGATCGGCTCCTCGTTCGCCTTCACCCCCCTCGACTGGACCGCGTAGAACGGCAGCGTCGGCCCGAGGCCCCGCGACAACCCGAGGTACGTCTGGACGGTGCCCAGCGACCCGTGGAACCAGAAGACGGGCGGCAGGTCCCCCTTGGACTGGAGCACCTCGAGCTCCTTGTACCTCCTCGGCAGGGTCCCTGCGCCGGCGCGCGCCCCGGCCTTGCCGCGCAACATCGCGCAGAGCGCGGCGATCGACGCGCAGCTCGTCACGTCCTCCAGCGACACATGAATGGAATACCGATCCTCAAGGGCGCCGATCATGTTCATCAAGAGGAGCGAGTCAATCCCGAGGTCGGCGAGCGGCCGCGCTGTGTCAATGGCGTCGATAGGGCGCTTCGAATACCCCGCGATGAGCTCGAGGATCGGGTCGAGCGCCCCGGACGCCGCCTCGCGCGAGCGGCCGCCGGCCGTGAACGGATACGCGGGGAGGGAGACCCGCCTCGATTGCGCTCGCTCGTGCACCTGGCTCCAGTCGACCGCGGCGCCGCGCACCCAAGCCTCCGCGAGCTCGGCGGCGCGGGAAGGGTCCGCCGTCGCGATCGTGCGCTCCTGGCCGGTGGTGAAGATCGATCGCGACTGGAGGCCCTCGTCGCCCGACGCGCTCGCGTAGACGTCGAGCTTCTCGATCGCCGCGCTCACCGAGGAGGCGACGAGGGCCAGCCGGCACGGCATCGCCTCACGCCCGGTTTGCAGGGTGAAGGCGACGTCGTGCAGGTCGGAGAGCGGCGTGCTCGCGAGGCGCGCCCGGAGGGTCCGCGCATAGGACCGGAGCGCCGCGTCGCTCCTCGCCGACAGGACGATCACGGCGCGCCCGGACGCGGCGGCGCCCAGCGCGCCCGGCGCGTGGGCGCTCGCTCGCTCCGGCTCGTGCTCCTCGACGACGGCGAAGACGTTCGTCCCGCTCATGCCCGTCGCCCCGACCATCCCGCACCGGCGTTCGCCGGCCGCCGACACCGTCCACGGCCGCGCGACGTCGCTGATGATGAACGGGCATGTCGCGAGATCGATGTACTCGCTCGGCCGGCGATAGTTCGACGTGCCGGGGATCTGGCGGTGTCTCATGGCCAGGCATATCGCGATCAGGCTGACGACCCCGGACGCGGCGAAGGTGTGTCCGATCACCGGCTTGATCGATCCGAGGGCGAAGGGCCGGCGCCCCTCGGTCCGCTGGTCGAGCGCGTCGCGCAGCGCCTGCGCCTCGATGGGATCGCCGAGCGCGGAGCCCACGCTGTGCCCGAGCACGTACTGGATTCGCTCCGGGCCGATCTCCGCGCGGCGCAGGACGCTCTCGATGAGGCGCTGCTGCGAGAGGCCGCTCGGCGCCGTGATCCCGTTCGTCCTGCCGTCGTAGTTGACGCCGGTCGCCCTGATCACGGCGTGGATCGGGTCGCCGTCCGCCACGGCCTGCGACAGGCGCTTCAGCACCACCGCCGCCACCGCTTCGCCCGGGACCATGCCGCTGGCCCGCTCGTCGAACGCGTAGCACTCGCCCTCGGCCGAGAGCATGCCGCTCCGGGTCAGGGCCACGTACGTCGCCGGCGACGTGAGCACGTTCACCCCCCCGGCGAGCGCCATCGAGCACTCGCCGTGCAGCAGGCTCTGGCAGGCCGTGTGCACCGCGACGAGCCCGGAAGAGCACGCCGTATTGAGCGCCAGGTTGGGCCCGCGCAGGTCGAGCACGTACGAGATCCGCGCGGCCAGGATCCCGTTGTGAGCGCTCGTCGCGGGCCCCGGCGCCGCGTCCGGCGCGGGGAGGGCCTCCTCCACGCCGATGAAGACGCCGCAATCGGTCCCGCGCAGCCGCTCGCCCGCGTACCCCGCGTCCTCGAACGCGCGCCACGCCTCCTGGAGCATCAGCCGCTGGCGCGGCTCCATCCACTCTGCCTCGCGCGGCGAGATCTCGAAGAACAGCGGGTCGAAGTGGTCGAGCCCGCGGAGGAACGCGCCCCTGTTGCTGGCGATCCGATTGTCCGTCGCGCCAGGACCGCTGTAGTAGGGCCGCCAGTCCCAGCGTTCCTGCGGCACCTCCTGAATCTGCTTGTGGCCCTTCAGGAGCAGCTCCCACAGATCGTCGACGTCGTCTGCCCCCGCGGCGCGCACCGACATCCCGATGATCGCCACCGGCTCCTGCACCGAAGGCGACACGCGCGCGCCCAGGCGACGCGGGCCCTCGCGCGGGACGTCGGGTCGCGCGGCATGATGCGCGCCGTTCACGAGCGGGGCGCGCGCGATCGCCGCGCCGCGGCGGTCGTCCGCCTGGCGCGGCTCCGCGGGCGCAAGGGGCGCGTCGGCGCGCTGATACGCCGCCTCGATCGCGTCGCGGTGTTGCTCGACGAGGTGCGCGGCGAGCTTCTCGATCGTGCTGTAGCTGAAGAAGACGTTCGGCATCACCTCGAAGCCGAAATGCCTCGTGAGGAGCCGCGCGAGCTGCGCCAGGCCGATCGAGTCGAGGCCGATATCGGCGAAGCTCGCGTCCTCGTCCAGGCGCCCCGCGGGGAGCTTCAGCGCCCCCTCGACGCGCGCCTTCACCTCGGCGGCGACCCGCTCCCGCAGCGTCGCCGGCGACCGGGCGGCCGACCCAGGCGCAGCGGCGGCCAGCGGCGCGGCCGCGGCGCTGGCGCCCCGCTGCTCTCGTCGAGCGATCGACGCACCGACGCCCCCTTCCGCGCTCGGCGGCGAGCGAAGGGCCGCGCTGGTGCCCGCGTAGATGCGCGAGAGGAAGCCGTGCACGCGCCGCGGCTGCCCCGCCAGCACGAGCCGCGGGCTCACCCCCGCGCCCATCGCCCGCTCCCACGCCGCCAACCCCTCGGCGCGCTCCAGGTAGCGCTGGCCGCTGGTCCGCAGGTACATCTCGATCCCCTCGGAGCCCACCGCTCCCATCCCCCCGTCGCGCCACAGCGGCCAGCACACCGCCACCGTCGCCCCGCTCCGCTCCCCGCGCCTCCGCAGCTGCTCGCGGTGCTGCGCGTACGCCACCTGGAAGCGGTTCGCGGTCGCGTAGTCGCACGACCCGCCGTCCCCCAGCACCGCCGCCGTCGACGAGAACAGGCACATGAAGTCCAGCGGCTGCCGCGCCGTCACCTCGTCGATCACGCGCGTCCCCTCCACCTTCGGCCGCGCGACCGCCGCCACCTGCTCCCAGCTCCTGTCCACCACCGCGCCGCTCGACTCAACCCCCGCCGCGTGCAGCACCCCGTGGATCGCTCCCCACCTCGCCTCGATGGCAGCCACCGCCCCGCTCATCTGCGCCGCGTCCGCCACGTCCGCCTCGAAGTACTCGGCCTCCGTCGCACCCGCCTCGCGCAGCCGCCCTAGCTGCGCCTCGATGCGCTCGTCTCGCCTCCGCCGTCCCACCAGCGCTATCCGACCCGCGCAGCGCCGCGCCAGGTGCTCGCCGAACACCTGGCCCAGACCTCCAGCCCCGCCCGTGATCACGTACACGCCGCCGTCCCGGAGCTGCGCCTGCGCCGCGCCGCTCGACGATGCGCGCCGGACCCCCAGGCGGTATCGCTCTGCCGCCTCGCAGCGGATCACCCCCGCCATCCACGCCTCACGCGCCACCGCGTCGGCCTCGACACCCTCCGCGCCCCCGAGCACCACCCCCACACTCAGCTCCGGCAGCGCAAAGGCCGCCGAGCGCTCCACCCCGATCAGCGACGCGTCGTAGCACCCGCTCACCTCGCCGTCGGCAACACGACCCGTCAGCACCAGGCGACGCAGCGGCGCGCCGCTGCCGCGCGCCCCTCGAAGCAGACCGTGCACGCCCTGCAGCCGCTCCAGCTCTCGGCCCCACGCGTACACCACACCGAGCGCTCGACCCGCGCTTCCCCGCGCGGCGTCTCGCCTCTCCATCTCCTCGAACAGCGACAGGAACCACGCCTCGCTCGCCTCCGGCACCGCGCTCCGCGCGCCGCCGTCCCACCCGAACGCGCCCCCCACGCTCACCCCGATCGCCTCGCACCCGGGCTCGTGCCTGCCCAGGGCCTCCACCACCGACGCCCGCCAGGGCTCGTCCCCTCCGACCACCAGCCAGCGCAGCCCCGGCTCGCCCGCGGCGCGCTCCTCCCTTCCGAGCCGCTCCCACACCTCCTCGTACTCCACGACCGCCGCGGCCTCGGGCGACGCCTCGACCGCCGGCGCCGCCGCGGTCACGGCTCCCTCGCCCAGCGGCAGCCAGTGCCGCTCCCGCGCGAACGGGTACGCAGGCAAGCTGATTCGCCGCGGCTTGCGCTCGCCGTAGAGCCGCTCCCAGTCCAGATCGAGGCCGCGCACCCAGAGCTCGGCGAGCTTCCGCAGCTTGCCGCGCTGGATCCACTTGCCGATCGTCTCCTCGAAGTCGTCGTCGTGCGCGACGACGCCGAGCGCGTCCTTCTCGAGCCGCGCTCGTCCGCGGATCACCTCGCCCGGCGCCGCCGATCCCGCGACGAACGCGCGCAGCTTCTCCTCGAGATCCGCGACGCTGCCGACGATCACCGCGAGGCGCTCATCCATGGCCTCGCGCCCCACCTGCAGCGTGTACGCGACGTCGCGCAGGTCCGCGTCGGTGAGCCCGCGCGAGCGGATGGCGGCGACGAGATCGCGCGCGCGCTCGACCACGGCGTCGCTCGATTTCGCGCTCAGCGCGATGAGCACCGGGGCGGCGGCGGGCGCGTTCGCGTCGCGGTCTCGACGCTCCGCCTGGGCATACTCCGCGACGATCACGTGCGCGTTCGCGCCGCCGGCGCCGAAGGACGAGATCCCGGCGATCCGCGGCGCTTCCACGGAGCGGCCGCCCACCGTGAGCGTCGGGCGCTTCCACTCGCCGAGCCGCCGCTGCACCACGAAGGGCGTCTCCTCGAACGCGATGTGCGGGTTCAGCTCGTCGACGTGCAGGCTCGGCGCGATCTGGCCGTGCTTCATCTGCAGGAGCACCTTCGTCAGCCCCGCGATCCCCGCCGCCGCCTCGCAGTGGCCGATGTTCGACTTCGCCGACGCGATCGCGCAGAACTGCACGTCCGGCGTCGACGCGCGGAATGCCTGCGTCAGCCCGGCGATCTCGATCGGATCGCCCAGCTCCGTCCCCGTCCCGTGCGCCTCGACGTAGCTCACCGCGCGGGCGTCGACCCCCGCCCTGGCGAGCGCGCTCAGGATGAGCTCCCGGTGCGCCGCAGGGTTCGGCACGAGATAGCCGTTCGTCTTGCCGCCGTGGTTGATGCTCGTGCCGAGGATCACGCCATAGATGGGGTCGCCGTCGGCCTCCGCGCGCGACAGGGGCTTGAGCAGCACCGCGCCCACCGCCTCCCCGGGCACCATCCCGTCGGCCCCGCGGCCGAAGCTCCTGCTGCGCCCCTGCTTGGAGAGCATCCCCGCCATGCACAGGAGCACGTAGCTGCTCGGGTGCAGGTACAGGTTCACGCCGCCGGCGATCGCGAGCTCGCACTCGCCGCGGAGGAGGTGCTCGCACGCCTCGTGGATCGCCGTCAGCGACGACGAGCACATCGTGTCGATCGGCATGCTCGGGCCGCGGATGTTCAAGAAATACGAGACCCGGTTGGCCACCGAGCTGAACGACGTGTGCGGGAACGCGGCAGCCCCTCGCCGCCAGAGCTCCGGGCCGTACAGATCGAACCCCGTCTTCGTGATGCCGGCGAAGACGCCGACCCGCCCGCCGTGCCGGCGCGCGAGCGACTCGCGCGTGTACCCCGCGTCCTCGAGCACGTCCCAGCTCGCCTGCATGAACAGCCGCTCCTGGGGGTCGATCCCCTCCGCCTCGAGCGGCGAGATGTTGAAGAACATCGGGTCGAACTCGGCGAACCCGTCGAGGAAGCCGCCCCAGCGGCAGTAGCTCTTGCCAGCCTCCACCGCGGCGCGCGGGTCCTCGCAGTAGAATCCCTCGATCGCCCACCGCTCGGGCGGTATCTCGACGACGCTGTCCTTGCCCGCCTTCAGGTTCTCCCAGTACTCGTCGATGGTGCGCGCCTGCGGGTACCGCCCGCTCAGGCCGATGATCGCGATCCTGCGATCGTCCGCCGCGCGCTCGGCCGCCGCCGTCTCGACGCGCCCTCCGCGCGACACGCTCGGCCGGACGCGCGCGCCGGCGCGCCGCCCCGCGCGCACCGGCGGCGCCGCGACCGACGACGCGGGCGCCGTGGTCGACGGCGCGGCCGCCGCGGCGTCGCCGACGCCCGTGAGGCGGCGCAGCACGTCCCGCTTCGTTCGCAGGAGGTGGTCGACGAGCGCGTTGATCGTCTGGTGCTCGAAGAACAGCGTGCTGCTGATGTCCGGGATGGCCTCCTTCAGCGCGTCGGTGAGCTGCACGACCAGGATCGAGTCGATCCCGTAGCTCTCGAGCGACTCCGCCGGGTCGAGCTGCGCGACGTCGATCTTCAGCGCCTTCCCGACGAGGCCAAGGAGGTGCGCGACGGTCCTCTCGCGGAGGAGCTGTTCGCGCCCTCCGGCCGCCGGCGGCGTGGCGTCGACCGCGGGCGTCGCGGCGCGCTCGGTCGGCCGAGCGCGCCGTGACTCCGCGATCTCCGCGCCGGAGCGCGCCGGGCTCCGGGGGGGCTGCGCCGCCGGCAGGGGCTGCGCTGCCGGCATCGGCTCCGGGGGCCGCGGCCGACGGACGATGCCGTCGCTCTCGGCGGCGATCACCTGCTGCCCGATCTCCGCGGCGCGCTCGGTCGGAAAGAGCACCGAGCGGAAGCCCTCGTCCTCCAGCACGCGTCGCCAGGTTTGCGCGCTCAGCCCCGGCGTGCCGGGCATCCGCAGCGCGTCGTCCTCGTACCGCCACCAGCCCTCGAGCAACCCGAACGTCAGGTGCACGAGGAGCGCGTGGCTGGTGATCTCGTTCAGCACGAGGACGCCGTTCGGCTTCAGCATCGCCTTCACGTTGCGCAGCGTCCGGCGCACGTTCCTCGTCGCGTGGAGCACGTTCGCGGCGATCGCGACGTCGTAGGTGCCGATCTCGATCGACTGCTCCGACGGGTCGCGCTCGACGTCGAAGATCTGGCACTTCAGGTACGGCGCGCGCGTGGCGTAGTGCTCCTGGGCGTGGAACAGGAACGCCTTCGACAGATCCGTGTAGCGGTACACCTCGACGTGCTCGCGTCGGCTCCACAGCCTCTCGAACACGTGGGCGCTGGCGCTCCCGGTGCCGGCGCCGATCTCGACGATCCGGATGCGCGCCGCGGGGTCCCGCGCGATCCGGGCGTCGACGAAGGCGAGCACCTGATCGGCGAGCGCCGCGTTGAAGTAGTCGGCCGGGCCGTTGTTCTTGTAGACGTCCTCGACCAGCGCCATCGACGAGCGCGGGAAGATCACCTCGGTCGCGGGGATCGCGCCGGTGAGGATCCGCGGCAGCGCGCGCAGCGTGGCCTCGACCAGGCGCACCTGGGCGCGGAGGTTGGGCTCGGCCGACCACGCCACCTTCTCCTGCTCCCAGCGCCGCCATGCCTGCGCGGCGTCGACGTCGCTCCGCGCCGCGCCGCGAGCGCGGAGGAGCCGGAGGCTCTCGCGGAGCCACCGGTCGTAGAGAGGCGGCATGCCGATGGCCCTGCTCTTCTCGACGAGCGACGCTCCTCCCTCGTCCAGCAGGCCGAGATCGCGCAGATGGATCGAGAGGATCTCGCGCAGGTGCTCGTCGAGCTGCTCGAACATCCTCCGCGAGGCGCGGTCCGCGTCCAGGGCCGGCGGCGGCGCCTCGCGGAGCGACATGGCGCCGATCACGGACGGATCCCGCGGCGGGGGAGCCACGAGCCACGGCGTCTCCGCCTCGACCGAGCCCGACGTGCCCGCGCGCGCCACCTTGTTCAGCCCGAGCTTCTCGAACTTCATCAGCCCGAGCTGATCGAACGGGCCGGCGAGGAGCGCCTCGAGCGCGCTCGCCGCGTCCTCGGCGCCGATCGCGCTGATCCCCGCGAGCGCCATGCGGTTCTTGTACGACTGCGGCACGACGCCGGCGGCGCCGACCTCGCCCCACCAGCCCCAGTTCATCGTCTTCACCGCGAACGGCCGGCTCTTGCCGAGCTGGTGCGCGTACGCGTCCTCGAACGTGCCGCCGGCCGAATAGCCGCACTTGCCCGCGTCCTTCGAGAACGAGTTCATCCCTGAGAAGAACATCGCGAAGTCGAGCGGCTCGTTCCCGAAGACCTGCGCCAGCCGCACGCTCACATCCACCTTCGCCCTCAGCACCTCCGCGAACTGCTCCGGCGTCGTGTTCGCCACGCTCTTGTCGAACGTCCCCACCGCCGAGTGCACCACCCCGTGAATCGCTCCGTGCCGCGCCTTGATCCTCGCGTACGCCTGCTCCAGCGCCTCACGGTCCGCCGCATCCGCCTGCTCGTACTCAGGCCTCGGCCCAAGCTCCCCGAGCCGCTTTCGCTTCGACTCCAGCTCCTCCGTCGCCCCCCGTCGCCCTATCCACACCACCTGCGCCCGGTAACGGCGGATCAGGTGCTCGCTCAGCACCTCGCCGATCCCGCCCCCTCCCCCGATCACCACGTACACACCGCCCTCGCGGTAGCCTCGGCCTCCGCTCGACGGCGACACCTCGCACGGCAGCAGCGTCTGCCGGAACCACTCACCCCCTCGGTTCGCCCACGCGTCGCCCTCGCCCGCGGGCGCGAGCGTCAGCACCTCCGACCAGCCCGCTCCCTGCTCGCCCTCCAGATCCGCCACACGGACCTTCCACCTCGGGTACTCCTTCGCAACCGTGCCCCAAAGACCGTGCACGCTCGCGTGCGTCGGGTCGATCTCCTCTCCCTTCCTCACCGCTTGCGCCCGGACCGTCACCGCCGTCAGCGCCAGCTCCCTCGACCCGTAGCCCCGCGCCAGCAGCGCCTTCACCAGCCGGAAGCAGCTCTCCACCCCCACCCGCTGCTCCTCCAGCACGCTCTCGCCCTCGATCGCCGTGTACCGGCTCCGCGGCGCGATCCACACAACCTCCCCCACCTCGCCGCCCGCGCCCAGCTGCTCCACCAGCTGCTCGACGCTCGCCTCGTGCCCTCCCGCGACCGGCAGCCACGACGCGCCCAGCTGCGCTCGCTGCTCCTCGTTCCCACCCACCACCCACACCGCGCCCCGCGGCGCCTCCACACGCCCCACCGCTCGCGCTTCCACCGGCTCCCATACCGGCACCAGCCGCAGCGCCTGGCCGCCTCCGCTCCCCTCCGCTGCCGCCTCCACGGACGCGCGACGCGCCGGGGCGCCGTCGTGTACACGCGCGCTCACGCCGGACAGGCGCGCGCAGACGACGCCCTCCTCGTCGCACACGTCGATGTCGAACTGCCGCACGCGCTCGGTGCTGGCCGCGCTCACGCGGATCCACGCCCACATCCGCGGCGCGCTGGCCCGAACGACGTCGACGTCGCGCACCGAGAACAGGAGCGCTGCCTTCGGCGCCGATCCCGCTGCCCCGGGCCCCTCCGGCTCGCCCATGCTCACACAGGCGGTCCCCTGGAGCGCCCCGTCGAGGACGCTCGGATGGATCACGAACGCCGACGACGCTCGCTGCTCCTCGGGGAGCTCGAGCTCGACGAGCGCCTCGCGCGCGCCGAGGTGAGCGCGCCGAAGCACGCGGAACGCAGCCCCGTACGCGATGCCGGCCGCGTCGAACGCCTCGTAGCACCCGGCGCCGTCCACCTCGCCGGCCGCGCAGCGCGCGCGCAGCTCGCCGAGGTCGAGGCGCTGCGGCGCGCTCTTCTCGACGAGCGCCGCCTCGCCGCGGCAATGGACGATCTCCGAGCCCCCTTCGCCCTCGCTGTACACCTCGAACCGCGACGCGCCATGCTCGTCCGGCACATCGAGCGAGACGTGAAGCGCCGACCGCCCGTCCACGACCGTGAACGGCTGGAGCCACGCGACGTCGTGGAGCGCGACGTCGCCCGCGCCGTCCCCGCTCGAGAGCTCGAGCGCCGCGCGCACCATCTCGAGGTACGCAGCCCCCGGGAGCACGCCCCTCCCCTGGACGACGTGCTCCTTCAGGAAGAACTCGCTCCCCGTGAGCTCGCTCGTGAAGCGCTGCCCCGCGAAGTCCGACGTATTTCGATGAAGGAGCGGGTGCAGCGCCGCGACGGCGCCGTCGCTCGCCTGGAGGGCCGAAGCGGCGCCCATCGCGCCGCCCGCGGGCCAGTAGCGGTCCCGCGCGAACGGGTACGTGGGGAGCGGGACCCGCCTCGGCGCGCCGCCCTCGTGAAGCCTCGTCCAGTCGATGGAGAGCCCCCTGACCCACAGCTCGAGCAGCCGGGCGTACTTCTTCTTGCCGATCCAAGCGTCGACCGCGCGCCGCAGGTCCTCGTCCTCGGCGAAGAGCGATATCCCGTCCTTGGCGCGCTTGATCTCGCCGCGATGGATATCCTCGCTCGGCTCGCCCCCCGCGACGAAGCGGGCGAGCTTGCCGCACAGCTCCCTCACCGACGCCGCCGTGAACGCGAGGCGGTGGTCCATCGCCTCGCGCCCCACCTGCAGCGTGTACGCGATGTCGGGCAGCTCGGCGTCGCCGTACTCGCTGCTGCGCACGGCGGCGAGGAGCTGCGCGGCCCTCGCCTCGAGCTGCGCCTCGGTCCGGGCGGACAGGACGACGGCGACCGGCGCGGGTGACGCCGCGCTCGCCCTTCCGAGGGCCGCGCGCTCGTCGACGTACTCCGCGACGATCACGTGCGCGTTCGCGCCGCCGGCGCCGAAGGACGAGATCCCGGCGATCCGCGGCGCCTCCACCGAGCGGCCGCCCACGCTGAGCGTCGGGCGCTTCCACTCGCCGAGCCGCCGCTGCACGACGAAGGGCGTCTTCTCGAACGCGATGTGCGGGTTCAGCTCCTCGACGTGCAGGCTCGGCGCGATCTGGCCGTGCTTCATCTGCAGGAGCACCTTCGTCAGCCCCGCGATCCCCGCCGCCGCCTCGCAGTGGCCGATGTTCGACTTCGCCGACGCGATCGCGCAGAACTGCACGTCCGGCGTCGACGCGCGGAACGCCTGCGTCAGCCCGGCGATCTCGATCGGATCACCCAGCTCCGTCCCCGTCCCGTGCGCCTCGACGTAGCTCACTGCGCGGGCGTCGACCCCCGCCTTGCCGAGCGCGCTCAGGATCAGCGCCTTGTGCGCCGCCGGGTTCGGCACGGTGTACCCGTTCGTCTTGCCGCCGTGGTTGATGCTCGTGCCGAGGATGACTCCGTAGATGTGGTCGCCGTCGGCCTCCGCGCGCGACAGGCGCTTGAGCAGCACCGTGCCCACCCCCTCGCCGGGCACCATCCCGTCTCCGTCGACCCCGAAGCTCCTGCACCGCCCTCGCGGCGAGAGCATCCTGCCCAGGCAAAGCATCACGTACGAGCTCGGGTGCACGTACAGGTTCACGCCGCCAGCGATCGCGAGCTCGCACTCGTCGCGGAGGAGGTGCTCACACGCCTCGTGGATCGCCGTCAGCGACGAGGAGCACATCGTGTCGACCGGCATGCTCGGGCCGTGCAGGTTCAGGAAGTACGAGACCCGGTTGGCCACCGAGCTGAACGATGTGCGAGGAAACGCCGCGATGCCGCGCTGCCAGAGCCCGGGGCCGTGGAGCTCGAAGCCGCCCCGCGTGATCCCGGCGAACACGCCGACCCGCCCGCCGTGCCGGCGCGCGAGCGACTCGCGGGTGTATCCCGCGTCCTCGAGCACGTCCCAGCTCGCCTGCATGAACAGCCGCTCTTGGGGATCGATCCCCTCCGCCTCGAGCGGTGAGATGTGGAAGAAGAGCGGATCGAACTCGGTGAACCCGTCGAGGAAGCCGCCCCACCGGCAATAGCTCTTGCCCCGGGTAACCGCCTCCTCGACGTCATCGCAATAGAAGCCGTCCAGCGACCATCGCTCGGGCGGTATCTCGACGACGCTGTCCTTGCCCGCCTTCAGGTTCTCCCAGTACTCATCGACGGTGCGCGCCTGCGGGTACCGCCCGCTCAGGCCGATGATCGCGATCCTGCGGTCGTCGAGGGCGTCGCGCGCCGGTCCGGCCGCCGGCGAGCCGTTCGCGCGCGGCGCGCTGCGCGCGCTCGCCAGGCTCGGAGGCGCAGGCCCCTCGGCGCCGTGCGCCGCTCGAGGCCCCTCGGCAGCTGACGCGGCCGCGGACGACGTGAGCCCGGTCAGCTGGCGCATCGCCTCGCGGTGCGTGCTCACCAGGTGATCGGCGAGCGCGTCGATCGTCTGGTGCTCGAAGAACAGCGTGCTGCCGACGTCCGGGATGGCCTCCTTCAGCGCGTCGATCAGCTGCATGACCAGGATCGAGTCGATCCCGTAGCGCTCTAGCGGCTCCGTCACGTCGATGAGCGCCGCGTTGACCCTCAGCGTCCGGCTGACCAACGCGCGCAGGTACGCCACGCTCTTGGCGCGGAGGAGCGACTCGTCGAGCTGCTCGTCCGGCGCGGCCGCCTCCGCCTCGACGCCGTGGCGCGCGCGTTCGGCAGGCAGGCGCTCCGGCTCGCCCCGAGCGGCGATCGCCGGCGGCAGCCGGTCCTCCGGCCGCGCGGGGTCCGTCGCCGGCGCGCTCGGACCGAGGGCTTGCGCCCCTGTGGTCTTGGTCAGCCCGAGCTGATCGAACGGGCCGGCGAGGAGCGCCTCGAGCGCGCTCATGGCGTCCTCGGCGTCGATCACGCCGATCCCCGCGAGCGCGATGCGGTTCTTGTACGACTGCGGCACGACGCCGGCGGAGCCGACCTCGCCCCACCAGCCCCAGTTCATCGTCTTCACCGCGAACGGCCGGCTCTTGCCGAGCTGGTGCGCGTACGCGTCCTCGAACGTGCTGCCGGCCGAATAGCCACACTTGCCCGCGCCCTTGGCGAAGGCGTTGAGGCTCGAGAAGAACATCGCGAAGTCGAGCGGCTCGTTCCCGAAGACCTGCGCCAGCCGCACGCTCACATCCACCTTCGCCCTCAGCACCTCCGCGAACTGCTCCGGCGTCGTGTTCGCCACGCTCTTGTCGAACGTCCCCACCGCCGAGTGCACCACCCCGTGAATCGCTCCGTGCCGCGCCTTGATCCTCGCGTACGCCTGCTCCAGCGCCTCACGGTCCGCCGCATCCGCCTGCTCGTACTCAGGCCTCGGCCCAAGCTCCCCGAGCCGCTTTCGCTTCGACTCCAGCTCCTCCGTCGCCCCCCGTCGCCCTATCCACACCACCTGCGCCCGGTAACGGCGGATCAGGTGCTCGCTCAGCACCTCGCCGATCCCGCCCCCTCCCCCGATCACCACGTACACTCCGCCCTCGCGGTAGCCTCCACCTCCGCTCGACGGCGACACCTCGCACGGCAGCAGCGTCTGCCGGAACCACTCACCCCCTCGGTTCGCCCACGCGTCGCCCTCGCCCGCGGGCGCGAGCGTCAGCACCTCCGACCAGCCCGCTCCCCGCTCGCCCTCCAGATCCGCCACACGGACCTTCCACCTCGGGTACTCCTTCGCAACCGTGCCCCAAAGACCGTGCACGCTCGCGTGCGTCGGGTCGATCTCCTCTCCCTTCCTCACCGCTTGCGCCCGGACCGTCACCGCCGTCAGCGCCAGCTCCCTCGACCCGTAGCCCCGCGCCAGCAGCGCCTTCACCAGCCGGAAGCAGCTCTCCACCCCCGCCCGCTGCTCTTCCAGCACGCTCTCGCCCTCGATCGCCGTGTACCGGCTCCGCGGCGCGATCCACACAACCTCCCCCACCTCGCCGCCCGCGCCCAGCTGCTCCACCAGCTGCTCGACGCTCGCCTCATGCCCTCCCGCGACCGGCAGCCACGACGCGCCCAGCAGCGCTCGCTGCTCCTCGTTCCCACCCACCACCCACACCGCGCCCCGCGGCGCCTCCACACGCCCCACCGCTCGCGCTTCCACCGGCTCCCATACCGGCACCAGCCGCAGCGCCTGGCCGCCTCCGCTCCCCTCCACTGCCGCCTCCACGGACGCGCGACGCGCGGTCGCCGCCTCCGCCGGAGCCATCTCGACCCGCGCCCGCTCCCCCGCGTGCCGCTGCGGCCCTGCGCCCCGCGCGCGGCGGTCGCCCGCCTCTTCGCGGCTCGCAGCCCGCGGCGTCGCCTCGCTCCAGTACCGGTCGCGCGCGAACGGGTACGTCGGCGCGCTCACCTTGGACCGCCGCGCGCCCGCGTGGAGCGAGCTCCAGTCCACGGCGTATCCCTCGACCCACCGCTCCGCCAGCCGGCGCAGCGCATCGCCGGGCGCGCCAACGGCGCCGTCGCCCCCGTCCGAACCGGAGGCACGCTCGGGCGCCTTGGCCTTCTTCACCTTGCCGCGAAAGCACCCCTCGACCCGCTCCTTGCCCGCCACGACGTCGCTCAGCCGGCTCGCAAGCGACTCCAGGTCGTCGGCGATGACGGCGAGCCGGTGCTCGAACGCCTCGCGCCCCACCTGGAACGTGTAGGCCAGGTCGGCCAACCGCTCGTGCCGGGTGGTCCTGTCGGCCTCCGCCGCGGACAGCGCGTTCACGTGCGCGAGGACATCCGACACATACTGGAGGAGCTGATCGCCGGTCCTCGCCGAGATCGGGAGCAGCGATGGCCCGTCATCGGCGGTGCCGTGCCCGTCGCGCGACGGCGGGACATACTCCTCGATCACGACGTGCGCGTTCGTCCCGCTGAAGCCGAACGAGCTGACCGCGGCCCGGCGGCGCTTTCCGCCCTCCACGACCCACGGGACAGCGCTCGTGTTGACGTAGAACGGGCTGTTCTCGAAATCGATGTGACGGTTCGGGATGCCGTAGTTGAGAAGGCCAGGCAGGAGGCGGTGCCTCAGCGCGAGCAGCACGTTGATGACGCCGGTGACCCCCGCGACCGTCACCGTGTGCCCGACGTTCGGCTTGACCGAGCCGATCGCGCAGAACCGGCGCCGATCGGTGAACCGCTGGAACGCCTCGGTGAGCGCGCGCACCTCGATCGGATCGCCCAGCTTCGTCCCCGTCCCGTGCGCCTCGACGTACTGAATCACGCCGGGATCGATCCCGAAGCGATTGTAGACATCGAGCTCGAGCTGACGCTGTGACGCGGCGCTCGGCGCCGTGATCCCGTTCGTAGCGCCGTCCTGGTTGATGCCGCTGCCGACGATGACGCCGTGGATGCGGTCGCCGTTCGCGATCGCGTCGTCCAGCCGCTCGAGGACCAAGACCGCGACGGCTTCGCCCGAGACCATGCCGTTCGCGCGGTCGTCGAACGTGAAGCACTTGCCGTCGGCGGACAGCATCTGCGCGCGGCCGGCGGCGACGCCGAAGTGCGGCGTGGCCTGGATGAACGCGCCGCCCGCGAGGATCACGTCCGTCTCGCGGCTCCACAGGCTCTGGCAGCCGATGTGGACCGCGACGAGCGAGCTCGAGCACGCGGTGTCGATCGCGATCGCCGGCCCCTTCAGGTTGAGGAAATAGGCGATCCGCGCCGGCAGGATCGAGCCCGCCGTACCCCAGAACGAATGGCCGACCTTGTCCTCCTCGATGTAGCTCGCGTACTTGCCGTCGACGACGCCGGCGACGACCCCGGTGCGGCTTCCGTCGAGGCGCGCCAGCGTCAGCCCCGCGTCCTCCAGCGCCTTCCAGCTCTCCTGCAGGAAGATCCGCTGCTGCGGGTCCATGTGCTGCGCCTCCTGGCCCGAGATGCTGAAGAAGAGCGGATCGAAGCACTCGATGTCGTCGAGGTAGCTCCCCCACGGGTCCATCTCGACTCCGCGCTGCGCCGCCGGGAGCTCCAGCGATTGGAACAGACGCTTCCGCCCTTCGGGCAGCTGGGTGATCAGGCCCCTCATCTCCACGACGCATCGCCAGAGCTCGTCGATGTCCTTCGCGGCGCCGAAGCGCCCCGACATCCCGACGATCGCGATCGGCTGCTCGCCGCGCGCGCCGGCCCTGTCCGCGGGGCGCGCCGCCGGCCGCGCGCGCATTGGCGCCTCCCGGCGCACGCTCGCCGTCTTCGGCCCAGGCACGGTGACGACCACCTTGCCGATGTTCCGGCGGTCCGCGAGGTACCGGTACGCGTCGCCGATGGCGTCGAAGTCGAACGTCTTGCCGACCACGATCCGGAGCTCCCCCCGCTCGACGAGCGAGAAGAGCTCCTCGCCGAGGTCCGCGGCGTGCTCGGGGACGTCGAGCAAGAGCTTCCGCAGATCGAGGCTGTGGAAACTCTGGTTGTTCGACATCCTGCTGAGATCGATGCTCCGGGCCGATTTGAGCCCGGTCATCGCGATCTCGACGTAGCGCCCCCGCGGGCTCAGGCAGTTGATCCCCTTCTGGATGGCTTCGCCCGCGAGCGTGTTGATGACCGCGTCCACCCCCTTCCCCTTCGTGATCGCCATGACCTCGGCCTCGAAGTCGCGGCGGACGTAGTCGATGACGTGGGGCACCCCCATCGCGGTCAGGTAGCGGAGCTTCTCGTCGGAGCTGGCGGTCGCGATGATCGTCGCGCCGGCGCGCTGCGCGAGCTGCACGGCCACGAGCCCGGTGCCGCCGGTGGCGCTCTGGACGAGGATCGTCTCCCCCTTGGCCAGCCGCAGCCGGCGGAACGCCTCGACGATCGTGAGCCCCACCGTCAGGAACGAGGCCGCCTCTTCGAAGGACAGCCGCGCAGGCTTCGCGACGAGCTGCGACTCGTCCGCCACGATCAGGGTGGATTGAATCCCGAGCCGGACGCTCGCGGAGACGATCACCTCGTCGCCGGCCGCGAAGCGGGTCACCTTGCTGCCGACCGCCCGGACGATCCCCGACGCCTCGAAGCCGGGCGTGAACGGGTACGCGGGCATCGTGGGATAGAGCCCCTGCACGCACAGCAGGTCGCCGAAGTTGAGCGAGATCGCCACGGTGTCGACGTGGATCGCGTGCTCCTCCGGCGCGCCGACCTCGTCCTCGACGACCCGGATGTCCTCGATCGAGCCGGGGCCGTCGAGGACCACCCTCCGACGCCGGACGGTCTGCGTCGCGCCGGCCCTGTCCGCGGGGCGCGCCGGCGCGCCGTCGCTGCCGCTGGCGACGAGCTGCGCGTAGCGCGCCCTGAGCTCCGCCTCCGACAGCAGCCCGGACTGGTACTCGCGCAGCAGCGCTTCGATTTGGCTCTTCACTGTGCTCTCTCCACGTGGCTCGTAAGAATGCTCAGGCATGCGCGCGCCGACGGGCCGATCAGGCCCTGAGGCGATCCAAGGTCTGGTCGAGCGAGATCCGCCCCAGGGCCAGCTCCTCGGCGAGCGCCTCGACGGCGCGCCTCTCGAGGACGGCGCCTCCGTTCGCCTGCGTTCCCGCCTGACGGCGCGCGAGGTCGTCCGGATGTTCGGCGCACAGATGCGCGGCCAGCCGTCGAATGTTCGGGAAGTCGAAGATGACGGTCGTCTTCAGCGACAGCCCTAGCGATGCGTTGATCCGGCGGACGAGATCGACCGCGACGATCGAGTCGACGCCGAGGTCCGACAGCGCGAGGCCGGGATCGAGGTCGTCGTCCGACAGCTTGAGGACGTCGCCGACCGCTCTGCGCACCTGCGCCTCGACGTACGCCGGCAGATCGCCCTGGGTGTCGCGCGCCTTGCGCGCGCCCGACGCTCTCGTCGGCGGGCGCGCCGGGGCCGCGGGCGCCGCGCGCGGCCCCGGGTCCGCCCGCCGCACCCGCCCGTCGCTCTCCGCGAGGATCACGAACTCCTGCGCGGCGGGCGACGCCGGCGCCGACGCCCAGGCCCGCCCGAAGCCTTCTTCGGCGAGGCAGCGCGTCCACTGGTCGCGCGAGAGCGCGGGGCTGCCCTCGAGCCGCACCTCCCGGTCCTCTGCGGCCCACCACCCGTCGAGGAGGCCGAACGTCAGCGTCGTGAACGGGCGCTTGCCGCCGATCTCGTTGAGGACGAGCAGCCCGTTCCGCTTCATGCAGCGCTTCACGTTGCGGAGGGTGCTCGCGATGACCTTCGTCGCGTGCAGCACGTTGGCGGCGACGACGACATCGAAGCCCCCCTCCTCGATCCCCTGCTCGACCGGCGCGCGCTCCACGTCGAAGGGCCGGACCCTCATGTACGGCGCGATCTCGGAGTATTTCGCCTGCGCGAGGCCAAGGAAGCTCCTGGAGACGTCGGTGTAGACGTACTCGACGCGATCGCGGTGCGCGGCGAGGCGCTCGAAGATGCCCTGGCTCGTCCCGCCGGTGCCGGCGCCGATCTCCAGGATCCTGACCTTCGCCGGCCCCGAAGGCGCCTCGCTCCGCGCCGTGACGGCGGCCTCGACGGCATCGGCGACGAGGCCGTTGAGGAAGTCGGCGTAGGCGTTCTTCTTGTAGATGCCCTCGACGAGCGACGTGCTGGACCCCGGGAAGAGCACCTCCGTCGCGAGCACCTCGCCGCGCAACACCTGCGGGAGCGACCCGAGGCACGCGTCGGCGAGCGCCACGTGGGGGGCGAGCTCGGGGTACCGCGACGTCACGTCTTCCGCGCGGCGAGGCGCGCCCGGCGAGGGCGCGTCGCTGCGCATGATCCTCACGATTTCCTCGAAGAGCGGCCGCTGCTTGTCCACGACCGCGGCGCGCGCCGCGAGCGCCTCGACCGGAGCCGCCTCTGCCCGCGGATCGCCGACGCCGGCCGCGCCCATCACCGCCCGGAGGCGGTCGACGACGTACTCGTTGAGGCACGCATCCGCGGCGTCGAGCTCCCGGAGCTGCGCGGCGTCGACGTCGCGCAGCGCTCGGCCCGCGCCGACCGCCGCCTGGACCCGCTCGAAGCACGAGGGTTGCGTCGCGGCGTACAGCTCCTCTCCGTCCGGGCGGATCCCCAGCGCGTCGCGCGTCGCAGGCGCCAGGTCGACGGCGAGGACGTGGCTGACCCGGTGCGCGATCACCGCCTCCTGCACGCGTATCCCGTCGCGCGGCTCGAGCGATCCGATGCCGAGCGAGGCCATCCGGCTCCGGTAGGCCTCGTTCGCCACGACGCCCACGGTGCCCCAGTACCCCCAGTCGATGGTGTGGACGGGGAACGAGCAGGCCATCGAGAGCGCCCGCGCGTACGCGTCCTTGAAGGTGCAGCCGGCCGCGTAGTTGCTCTGCCCCGCGCCCGCGTACACCGACTGCATCGACGAGTAGAAGCAGATCCAGTCGAGGTCCTCGCGCCCGAAGGCCTCGCCGAGCACGGCGCTCCCTTTGACCTTCGGATCCAGCGCCTCGCGGAAGCGCGGCTCGTCCATCTCGCGGAGGCTCCGGTCCCGGAGGACGATCGCCGAGTGGATCACGCCGTGAATCCGGCCGTGCTTCTCCTTGATGACGTCGCGGGCTCGCGCGACGTCGGAGAGGCTCGTGAGGTCGACGGTCGCGTACGCGACCGTCCCGGGGCCGTCGGCGAGGCGGCTCAGCTGGTCGCGGATCGCCTCGTCCATCGGCCGCCGCCCCCACCAGACGACGTGCGCGCCGTACCGCCGGACGAGGTGCTCGGTCATCACCCGACCGAGCCCCCCCGCGCCCCCTGCGATGACGTAGACGCCGCCCTCGGTGAAGGCCGGCCGCTCGTCGCGCGGCAGGACCAGCGGCGCGATCTCGCGCTCGTAGCGCGCGCCCGCCCTGTACGCGACCGGGAGCGGCGAGCCCGCCGCCTCGCGCTGGAGCAGCTCCGCGATCTGCCGGGCCGCGCCTGGCCCGGACATGTCCGCCTTGCCGATGTCGACGTGGCGCACGCTCCAGTGCGGGTACTCCCGGGCGAGCGACTGTGTGAGCCCTGGCAACGCGCCGCCGCCGGCGTTGAGCTCCGCCTGCAGCGGCAGCGACTCGCCGTCCTGCGTGAGCACCGTGACGTCCAGCGAGGCCTGGTCGTACCCCTGCTCGATGAGCGCCTTGATCGTCCGCAGCCAGGGGATGACCGTGCGCTCCTGCTCCTCCTCGACGTACGCCGTGTCCAGGCGATAGTCACGGTCGCCGAGCAGCGCCGCGAGGAAGTACACGCGCCCCACGCGCCCGACGTCGCGCAGGACGCGCGCGATGGCGCCTGGATCGCGGACGTCGATGATCCACCCCTGCTCGCCGGTCCGCTCCGTGCGGTCGCCCAGGCACACATTGACGCTGCCCGGCGCGAGCTCGCTCAGGGCGTCCTCGAGGCGAAAGCCGTTCTGCCGGTGGATGATCAGCGCGCGGGCGCCCTCGCGCGCCGGCGCGGCCGGCGCGAGCCCCCTGCGGCGCCATCGCCCGACGTACGTGAGCTGCCGCGGAGGCGCGGCCTTCACCGGGCGCACGACGAAGTCGCGCAGCGCCGCGAGCGGCGCGCCAGCGCCGTCGACGACGACGATGTCGAACCGCCCGGGCGCGAGCCTGCGCGCGTGCACGAACGCGCGCCCCTCGATCGGCCCCAGGAGCTCGACCCGCCCGATGGAGTACGGCAGGTAGACCTCGCCATCCCCCTGCGGCGCGACATCGCTCGCCGCGATGCCGGCGACGCTCTGGAGCGCGGCGTCGGCGACGCACGGCGTCCATGCGTACCGCCGCGGGTCGTCCCGCGCCTCGCGCGGCGGCTCGACGAGCCCCAGGCTCTCGCTCGTGGAGCCCCAGAGGCGACGGAGCCCGCGGAAGTACGGCCCGTAGTCGACGCCGTTCGCGCGGTGCTTCTCGTAGAAGCCGTCGTGGCCCGCGTCGTCGCCCCACCGCGGCGTCAGCGTGCGCATGAGCGCCTGGACGTCGATCGCCGGCGTGTCGGTGTCGACCTCGTCGAAGGCGACGAGCCCCTGCGCATGGACCTGCTGCGCTCCCTCCACGACGGCGCGGATCTCGAACCGGAGCTGGCCGCCGTGCGGCTCGAGCTGCGCGAGCAGCGTCCGCCCGCCGTCGGGTACGTCCACCGGCTTCATCCAGACGACGTCCTTCAGGACGGCGCGGCGCTCCGCGTGCACGCGCTGCGCGGCCTCCATCGCCATCTCGATCATCGCGACGCCAGGGAGGACGCGGCGGCCCTGCACGCGGTGGTGCGCGACGAGCGGGTCGCTGGCCTCGATCTCGGACTCGAAGACGACCCTGGGCGCCTCCCCGAGGCTGGCCGCCGGCAGCATGCGCTGCAGCAAGCCGCCGGCGACCTCGCGGCTGGCGGCGCGGCGCGCGGGCCGCTGCACGGGCAGCCCGCATCGCTTTCGCTCGAACGAGTACGTCGGGAGCGAGATCCTGCGCGGCCGGCGTCCACGGGGCGCCCCCGAGCCGGACAGGAGATCCCAGTCGAGATCGAGCCCCTTGGCCCAGAACGCCGCCAGCTTGTCGAGCCGCCCCGCGCCGATCCACTTGGCGACGACGGCGCCCTTCACGTCCTCGTCGGCGAGGAGGTCGAGGCCGTCCTCGCTCGCGTGCCCCGCGCGGTAGCCCCCTTGTTCCCGCGAGAGAAAGCGCCTCATCTCGGCCGCGAGGCCGCCCAGGTCCGCCGCGACGAACGCTACGCGGTACGGCATCGGCTCACGCCCGGTTTGCAGGGTGAACGCCACGTCGGCGAGCTCGATCGCGGATCCCTCTCCCGCCGCCGCGCGCGCGATGACGTCGAGCATCGCGCCGACGACCGCGTGGAGCCGCTCCTCGGTGCGCGCCGACATCGGGACGATCACCGCCGCGCCGCGCGCGCTCCGCGCGTCCGCCAGAGGCGCGTCGTCCTCCGTCCACTCCTCGATGATGACGTGCGCGTTCGCGCCGCCAGCGCCGAAGGAGCTGACGCCGGCGACGCGCGGGCGCGGCTCGCCGTGGATCGTCGGGGCCCGCCACGGGGCGAGCTCGCGCTGCACGACGAACGGCGTGCTCGCGAAGTCGATGTACGGGTTGAGCTCAGCGGCGTGCAGCGAGGGGGCGAGCGTCCGGTGCTTCATCTGGAGGAGCACCTTGCAAACGCCGGCGATGCCGGCCGCCGACTCGCAGTGGCCGATGTTCGACTTCGCGGAGCCGATCGCGCAGTACTGCTTGTCGTCGCTCGCGCGCCCGAACGCGCGGACCAGCCCGGCGATCTCGATCGGATCGCCGAGGCTCGTGCCTGTCCCGTGCGCCTCGATGTAGCTGATCTCCCGCGGATCGACGCCCGCCTCGCGGATCGCGAGCGCGATCGTCGACGCCTGCGCGACCGGGCTCGGGACCGTGTACCCGCTCGCCTTGCCGCCGTGGCTCAGCGCCGATCCCTTGATGACCCCGTAGATGTGATCGCGGTCGGCGCGCGCGCGCTCGAGCGGCTTCAACAGGACGCAGCCGACGCCCTCGCCAGGGACGTACCCTTCGCCCCCCTTGCCGAAGCTCTCGCAGCGCCCCCGGGTCGAGATGATCCGCGCCTGGCTGAGGACGGCGTACTTGTTGGGGTGGATGCTGACGTTCACGCCGCCCGCGAGGGCGAGCCCGCACTCGCCGCTCCTCAGCGCGCGGCACGCGAGGTGGATCGCCGTAAGCGACGACGAGCACATGGTGTCGAGGGCGATGCTCGGCCCGTGGAGATCGAGGACGTAGGAGACGCGATTCGCGACGCCGGCGATGTTCCCGGCCACGCCGAAGATGCGACGGTCCTCCTCGACCTCGAAGCCGTAGAGCTGGTACTCCGAGTACATGACGCCCACGTAGACGCCGACGCGCTCCTCGGGGCGCAGGCTCTCGGCCCGCCCCGCGCCGAGCGCGGCGCGCGTGTACCCCCCGTCTTCCAGCGTCTCCCATGCGGCCTGCAGGAACAGCCGCTCCTGCGGATCCATCATCCCCGCCTCGAGCGGCGAGATCTTGAAGAAGAGCGGATCGAACTCGTCAACGCCGTCGATGAACCCGCCCCACTTGCAGTGCACCTTGCCGGCGGCCGACGTGTCGGGGTCGTAGTACCGGTCCGCGTCCCAGCGAGACGCCGGGACCTCGGTGATGCAGTCGCGCCCGGCGCGCAGGTTGTCCCAGAACTCGTCGACGCTGCGCGCGCGCGGGAACCGGCCGCTCATCCCGATGATGGCGATGTCCAGCGGACCGCTGCCCCCTCGCCTCTCCGCGGCGGCGCGGACCGGCGGGGGCGCGCTCCGCGCCGAGGCCGCCGCCCCCGCGTCGCCCGCCGCCGGCTCGCGCGCGCTGGGCGGCGCCCCTGCGGACGCGGCCGCCCCGGGGACGCGCAGCGCGCGCTCCAGCGAGGCGCCGTGCTCGGCGACGAGGTACTCCGCCAAGGCGTCGAGCGTCCGGTACTCGTAGAAGAGCGTCTTCGGCAACGGGCCGAGATCCACCTCCAGCGCGGCGGTCAGCGCCAGGACGTTGGCCGAGTCGATCCCGAACGCGTCGAGCGGGGCGCGGGGATCGAGCCGCTCCGGAGGGAGCCGGAAGACCCGCGAGAGCGCGTCGCTCAGGTACCGGACGGCGTGACGCCTCAGCGGCTCGGCCCCGGCGCGCGTCGCCTCGGCCGGGCCTCTGTCGGGCGCCGCGCGGACCGCCGCCGGCGCGCTCGCGTTCTCCGCGCGGACCGCCGGCCGGGGGGCGAATATCTGTCGGCCGCCGTCGATCGCGCACACGATCCGCTGGCTCTCGGCCCCGCGGATCGCCTGCTCGAACGCCTGCAGCCCGTCCCCCCGAGAGAGCGGGATCATGCCCGTCTTTTCCTTCAGGACGAGCTCGCCGCGGGCGTCGATCCGCATCCCTCCGTCACGCCACAGAGGCCACGCGATGGACACCGTCTTTCCGCGGCGCTCGCCGCGCGCGACGCGCGCGTCGCGGAGCGCCGCGTACGCGTCGAGGAAGCCGTTCGCCGCCGCGTAGTCGGCCTGGCCGACGTTCCCCCAGATGGCTGCGACGGACGAGAAGAACGCGACGAACTCGAGCGGGGAGCGCCGCGTCGCCTCGTCGATCGCCTCGGCCCCGAGGACCTTGGCCGCGAGGACCTCCTCGGCCTGACGCACTGTCTTGTGCAGGAGGAGCGCGTCCCTGGTCACGCCGGCGCAGTGGAGGACCCCCGTCAGCGGCCCGAAGCGCTCCTCGATCGCGCGGGCGGCGCGCTCCACGTCGTCCCTGGCGCTCACGTCGCAGGGCACGAGTTCGACGCGCGAGGCGGGGGCGCCGAGCGCCTCGAGCTCGCGGCGCTGCGCCTCGGAGGGGGCGGTTCGTCCGCTCAGGATGACCGTGGTGCCCTCGACGCTCGCGATGTAACGCGCGAAGAGCCTCCCCAGGCCGCCGAGGCCGCCCGTGATCCAGTAGACGCCGCCGGGTCGAAACACGGTGCCCTCCACGGCGCCGGGCTCGACCACCTCGTGGACTCGCACCTCCCGCCGGCCCTCGCTCGTGTAGCGGACGTCGACGTCGTCGTCGCTCGAGGCGAGCTCGTCTCGCACGGCGCGAGCGGCGCGCGAGGGGTCGAGGGCGCTGGCGATCGTGATCACCTTGACCCGGAGATCGCGGCTCTCGCGCCTCGCCGACTTCAGCAGCGCGGACAGCGGCGCGTACACCACCTCCGGCGCGCGCTCGTCCACGATCACGGCGAGCTGCCGCACCTCCGGCGCCCGTCGCGCCAGCGCGTCCTTCACGATCCCGAGCGCGTGCAGGAAGGCGCGGGTCGCGCTCTCCGCGAGCGAGCCGCCCTCGGACCGCGGCAGCCGCTCGCGCGAGGCGAGCGGGATCGACCGCTCGACGGCGGCCACGACCTCGTCCGACAGCCCCCCCGCCAGCAGGAGCACGCTCGACCCATGCGCCGCGCTCTCGGCCCGCTCGGGCGCGACGGAGGCGGCCGCCTTCTCCCGCCAGGCCGCGGTCCCGTGGACCACGGCGGCGCGGGGCGCGGTGAGCTCCCGCGCCTCGCCGGACGTCGTGATCGCGTGGCGGCTCCGCTCGAACGGGTACATCGGCGCGGCGACGCGGCGCCTCGCGCGCCCCTCCTGCAATCGCGTCCAGTCCACGTCGGCGCCTCGGACCCACGCCTCGGCGATCCGGCCGAGGGCCCGCGCGCTCCCGACGTCCTCGGCGCGCGGCGCCACGGCGGCGACCGCGCCCGGCCCGGCGCTCCCCGAGAAGACGCCCTCGTGCGCGCCGCGGCCCGCGCAGAGGTCGCGCAGCGCGTCGCGCAGCTCAGCGGCGCTCGCCGCCACGAAGGCGACGCGGTGCTGCATCGCCGTCCGCCCCGTCTGGAGCGTGTACGCGAGATCCGCGAGGGCGGCGCTGTGCTCGTCGCCGCCCCTCTCCAGATGCGCGAGGAGGTCGGCGCAGTACCGCTCCAGCGCCGACTTGGTCTTCGCTGAGAGCGGGACGATCTCGCTCCGCGGCGCCGACTCTGCCGCGGCCCTCGCGTCGGCGCCAGCGTCGTGGCCGCGCACGACCATGAACGCGTTCGTCCCGCCGATCCCGAACGAGTGGATGCCAGCGACGCGCCGCCCCTCCGGCGCGGGCCAGCCCACCGGCTCGCGGGGGATCACGAACGGCGTGCTCTCCAGGCGCAGGCCCGGGTGGATCGTCTGCACGTTGGCGCACGGCGGGATCCGGCCGTGCCGGATGGCCAGGAGCACCTTGGTGAGCGAGCAGATACCCGACGCGGACTCGAGGTGGCCCAGGTTCGCCTTCGACCCCAGCGCGCAGCGCGGCGCCGCCGCGTCGGTGCGACCGAGCGCCTTCGCGAGCGCCTGCACCTCGATCGGATCCCCCACCGGAGAGCCGGTGCCGTGCGCCTCGACGTACGTCAGCGCCTCGGCGTCGACGCCGGCGTCGGCGAGGCCGCGCCCGATGACGTCGGTCAAGGCGTTCAGGTTCGGGCTGTACCTCCCGCCGCCGCGTCCGGAGTGGTTGACCGCGCTGCCGGTGATGACGCCGTAGATGCGATCGCCATCGGCCACCGCCCTCTCCAGCGGCTTCAGCAGCGCGACGCCGACCCCCTCGCCCGGAACGTAGCCGTTCGCCGCGGCGTCGAACGTCTTCTCGGAGCCGTCGGGAGACATGACGCCGAGGCCGGCGAGCAACAGGTACTTGCTCCGGTGGAGGCTCAGGTTGACCCCCCCCGCGAACGCCGCGTCGCACTCGCCGTGGGCCAGCGCGACGCGCGCCAGGTGGAGGGCGACCATCGAGCTGGCGCACGCGGCCTCGACCGTCATGCTCGGGCCGCGCAGGTTCAGGTGGTACGAGATCCTGTTCGCGAGCTCGTGCGCATAGCTCCCCGCGCTGGCGTATTCGCCCGTCCTCGCCAGACGCTCGGCGGCTATCCAAGTGTAGTCGTCGTTCATGACGCCGACGTAAACGCCGGTCCGGGACCGCTGCAGCGAGTCGACGGTGACGCCGGCGTCCTCCATGGCGTGCCAGGCGGTCTCGAGGACGAGCCGGAGCTGCGGGTCGAGCGCGTCAGCCTCGACGGGCGTGACCTGGAAGAAGAGCGAATCGAACGCGTCGACGTCGTCGAGGACGCCGCCAAAGCACGGCGGCGAGGGCGCCCCGGCAGCGCGCGCGGGCGCCGCGTCGGGGCCCGCGAAGCGCCCCCAGTGCTCGGACGGCAGCTCGCGCGTGCAGATCCGCCCCTCGACCACGACATCCCAGAAGTCCTCCAGCGTCGAAGCGCCGGGGTACCGGCCGGCCAGACCGACGACCGCGATGTCGCGCGCGGCGCGCCGGGCGTCGCCTAGCGCTGCGCCCGGGCGCCCGGCGCCGGTGACCTCGACGGGCGCGCTCCGCGCCACGCCGTTCACGCGCGCCGCGCCGGCGCCCCGCGCAACGATGGGGTCCGCCGGCGCGCCCGCGCCGCTCGGTCTCGCGACGAGCGCGCGCGAGGGCGCGAAGTGGGCGCGCTCGTGCTCGTACAGGTACCCGATCAGCGCGTTCAGCGTCTGGTACTCGAAGAGCAACGTCGGATACAGGTCGTGCCCGCACCGCTTCTCCAGCGCGCGCACCAGGCGGAGGAGGTGCGTCGAGTCCAACCCGGCGTCGAAGAAGAGGGCGTCGGGATCGAGCGGCGGCGTACCCGGCCCCTTCAGGCCGACGAGCTGCTCCTCGACGAACCGGGCGACGCTCGACGCGAAGAGCTTCGCGTCGTCCCCCGCTTCGCCTGCCGGCTCCGCTTCGGCGCCCGCGGCGACGGGCTCCGTCGCGATCAGCTTCTCGACGTCGATCTCCTGCCGCACGCGCTTGTACGAGAGCCGTTCGAGCTCCGCGAGGACCGCCCCGTCCTCGCCGTAGATCGTCAGGTCCGACGCGGTGACCTCGCGCGGCGCGGCGCCGCGCTTGACGTCCAGCTTGTCGGCGTGCCTGCTGTACACGAAGATCTGCGACGAGAACGGCCGGTGCAAGCGCACGCGCCGGATGGCGAACGGGATGTACGGCCGAACGTCTCGGTAGTCGGCCGCTGATCCTCCGGCGAGCTTGTAGGAGCTCCCCGCGAACGTCGCGCCGTCGAGGAACGCCGGGTGGGCGTGGAACATCTCCCGGAGCGCCTCCGCCTCGTCGCCGAGCGACAGGCGCATCAGCTCCTCGTCGCCCCGCTGGTACACGTCGCCCAGCGTCTGCATGAACGGCCCGTGGACGACCCCCACCTCGCGGACGCCGCGGTAGATCTCGTCGACGCTCCAGCGCCGCTCCGCCGTGCGGATGAACGCGGCGCAGTCGAAGCCCCGCGCGGCCCGCGGCTCCTCGTCGGTGCACCTCAGGAGGCACTCCGCGTTCTCGTCGACCCGATCCGACACCCCGCCTGCGCTGGACACGCGCACGCTCGAGATCTCGACCCTCCATTCGCCCTGCTGGAGCGGCGTGAACGAGGCGTGGATCCTCCGCGCGAACTCCCTCGTGGTGGCGATGGGCACCTTGAACAGCACGTTGACGAGCTCGAAGCGGTCGTGCCCGACGACGTGGGCGCCCAGCCTGTACACCACGTCGATCAGCGTGACGCCGGGGACGATGTGGACCCCATAGACGCGATGATCGCGCACGATGGGGTTATCGTTGTCGAACTCGATCTCGAATGTTTCGTTCGCGCGGACGGTCATGGACGGCTCTTCGATTGGCTGGCTTCGAGCGACGGAGCGCGCGTCGCGACGTCGCGCTCGATCCTCTTGACGGCAAAGTACTTCGGCATCGCCCTCTGGGCGGTCACGCTGCCCGGGGCGTCCGCGGTGACGCGCGCCGCGAAAGCGCTGTCCGCGCCGCCCGACACGCCGGGCGACGGCCTCGGAGCCGCCGCGTCCGGCCAGTAGCGCTTCCGCTCGAAGACGACCGGCGCGCCGCGCGGATCCATCGTCGCCCGCCGCTCCTCGGGTATCCCCTCGTCGCTGACGATGACATGGGCGTTGTGGCCGCCCAGGCCGAACGCGCTGACGCCGGCGCGATGAACGCCGTCGACCCCCGCCCACTCCTCGTTCCGGAGCACGGGATAGAGCGGCGACTGCTCGAAATCGAACCGCGGATTCGGCCGGCTGCAATGCAGCGTCGGCGGGAGGCGCCGGTGGACGATCGACAGGAGCACCTTGACCAGCCCCGCCGCGCCGGCGGCGCTCAGGAGGTGTCCGAGGTTGCTCTTGACGCTCCCGACACCGCACACGTGGCGCGACTCTCTCCCGAGGACGTTCGTCAGGCTGCGGAGCTCGATCGGATCGCCGATCAGCGTGCCGGTGCCGTGCGCTTCGACGTAGCTGATCGTGCGGGCGTCGACCCCGGCTGCGGCGATGGCGCGCTCGATCAGCTCCTGTTGGCGGCGCGGGTTCGGCGTCGTGATCCCCATGGTGTGGCCATCGCAGTTGATCGCCGAGCCGTCGATCACGCCGTATACCTTGTCTCCGTCGCGCAGGGCGGCCGAGAGCGGCTTCAGTATCACGACGCCGCAGCCTTCACCGATGCCGATCCCGTCCGCGGTCTCGTCGAACGCCTTGCAGCGCCCCTCCGAGGACAGGATCTTCGCGCTGCTGAGAAGGACGAACGGCCCTTCGTCCAGGAGGATATCGACGCCGCCCGCGATCGCGAGCGCCGACTCGCCGCGCTCGATGCTCTGCACCGCCATGTGCACGGCGGTCAGCGCGCTGGCGCAGGCCGTGTCGACGATGACGTTCGGCCCGGCGAAGTTGTAGGAGTGCGAGAGGTGGGCGGAGATGAAGTTCTGCCCCACGCCGATGACAGCCTTGCTGTCGAGCTGACCGTGCTTGCTCGCATAGTTGCTGCTGCGGGTGCCGCAGAAGACGCCGACCCGCTGATCCCACAGGTCCGTCTTGCCGTATCCGGCGTCGGCGAGGGCCTCTGCGCACACCTCCAGCCACTGACGCGCCAGCGGATCGACGCCGATCGCGATCGACTCCTGGATCCCGAAATACGACGGGTCGAACGACTCGATGTCTTCCAGGAAGCCGCCCCATTTGCTGACGCTCCGCCCCGGCTCGCGCTCAGGATCGCCGTGGTAGCGCTCGGCGTCCCACCGCGACGCCGGGACGGGGCCAATCGCGTCCTTCCCTTCGCACAGGTTCTTCCAGAATTGCTGGATGTCGGGCGCCCCCGGGAAGTGGCACGCCATTCCGACGATCGCCACCTTGTCCGCCCGCCCCTCCGTAACCCGGCCAGCCGCGCCCTGAGCCTCCGTGGAGCGCCGGTCGAGCTGCCGCTCCGTGACGCGGCCAGCCGCGCCCTTCGCGAAAGCGAACTGCCGGTCGAGCTGATCGCGGTACGTGCGTACGAGGTACGCGCCGAGGCGCTCGATGCTGGGGTTCTCGATGACGACGGTGGGATCGACCTTGATGCCGGGGAGGCCTGCGTCGATCTGCCGGATCATCTGCGCCAGCATGATGGAGTCGACGCCGTACTGATCGAAGGACCGGGCTGCGTCGACGTCGGCGTACTTGACCTTGAGCTCCTGGCTCACGAGCCGCCGGAGCCACTCGTTTACGGCAGAAGCGGTATCCGTCGAGGAACCGGCGTGATGCGCGTTCATGTCGCGCGCCACGTCAGCCGAAGGCGCGCGGCGGCTCGCCTCGGCGGCGTGGCCGACGGGATCCGCGGAGCGCTCGGGTGAGGGGCCGGCCTGCCCCTTCGCGGGCGTGGCGCGGCGCAGGAGAGCGCGCGTATCGAAGCGCGCCTCGTCGATCACGAGCGGCATGACGACGGGGCCGAGGCGCCGCGCGAGGATCTCGTCGAGGAAGCGCAGCCCCTCGTCGTCGGCGCAGGTCTGGAGGCCGGTGCTCCGGTACGCCGCGCTGCTCGCGGCGCCCATCCCCGTGTCCTTCCAGCTCGGCCATTGGATGCTCGCGCAATGCGCCACCTTGGGTCCGAAGCCCGCCGCGGCGACGTAGTCGAGGTACGCGTTCGCCATCGCGTATTCGCTCTGGCCGACGGCCAGGCGCGGCACCGCCGCGGCGACCGACGAGAAGAGCAGGACGAAGCGCAGCGGCACGTCGGCGAAGACCTGGCGCAGCACGTCGACGCCGCGGATCTTCGGCGCGGAGACGCCCTCGATCCCCGCGCGCGTCTTGCGGACGAAGGCTGGATTCGTGAAATCGGTGTTCCCGGCGCAGTGAACCACCCCGAGCGCCTCGCCCATCTCGCGTCGAACGCGGGCGACCTCGCTCGCCATCCGCGCCTCATCGGTGAGCGGCGTCGTGCTCACGCGCACCTGCGCGCCGCGCGCCTCTAGGTACAGGATGTCCTCGATCTTCCGCTTGCAGATCTCATCGCTGCCGGACGTGAGGTACGCGTCCCACGCATCGCGCTCCGGGAGCGCTTCGCGCCCCATGAGGACGAGCTTCCGGACCCCGTGCGCGTCGACGAAATGCTTCGCGCACAGCATGCCGATCCCGCGCGTGCCGCCGGTGACCCAGAGGACTTCAGCGGGCGGGTACTGCGCCGGACGCTGCGCGCCAGGCTCGCGCGCGCGCGCCGCCTCGTCCAAGCGCTCCAGCGCGGCCTCGTACCGGACGCCGTCGCGGTAGCAGACCTCGCCCGCCTCGCTGGCAGCGCCGAGCTCGGCGACCACCTGCGCGACGAGATCGCGTCGCTCGCCGTCGAGCGTGGCGTCGGTGTCGACGTGCCGCGAGAGGACCTTGCTGTACTCGCTCTGGAGCATGCGATAGAGCCCGGCCCGCTTGGCCCCCGCGAGCCGCGCCCGCTCACCGCGAAAGCGCTCGAGGCCTGACGTCACCTGGAGGACGACGAGCGGCGCGGCGCGACGCGCGTCCGCTCGGCCGACCAGCTCCTGGAGCCACTCGATCCAGCCGAGATCCTCGTCGCGGTGCCCGGGGTCGAGCCCGGTGAGATCGACGCACCCCGCGTAGGCGTCCCACGGCGCCGCGCCTCCACGCACGGCCGCGTGGACGTCCTCGGGCATCAGGATCTCGGAGCGCGGCAGCCTGCGCAGCAGCTCGTCGGCCGGGGCTCGCGTCCCCGGCGTCGCCAGGATCGCGAAGCAGCGCCCGGCGAGGTCCACCTCCGCCGTCGCGACCTGGGCGCGCGCCGGAAGCCACGTCTTCTCCACCAGGCACGTCGGGCGGGGCGCGGCGTCGCGCCGCCCCTCCGTCCCGGCACGCGCGAAACGAACCTTCTCGAACGGGTACGTGGGCAGAGGCACACGCCTGCGCGCGCCAGCGGGGCGGTGAAGCTCGGCCTCCCAGTCCACGGCGCCGCCCGAGGCCCAGAACGCGGCGAGCTGCGCCGGCGTGCTCCCGGCGGGCCGCCCTTCGCGGCGCCCCGTCGCGTGCCCCGAGAAGCACCCCTGCGAGCTCTCCGCACCGGCGAGGTACGCGGAGAGTCGCCCCCGCAGCTCCTCGAACGTCGCCGCCACGATCGCCAAGCGGTAATCCATCGCCGCGCGACCGATCTGCGACGTCCACGCGACGTCGGCGAGCGATGTGCCAGCCGCGGGCGTGAACGCGAGGAGGCGTCGGGCGTATTCATGGAGCAGCTCCGGCCTCTTCGCCGAGAGCACCACGACCTGCTCCTCCGGCGGCGCGGACGCCCGCGGCGCGGACGCTTCGCGCCGGGCGAGCCCTTCGATCACGACATGCGCGTTGGTCCCGCTGAAGCCAAAGGCGCTCACCGCCGCGAGCCGCGAGCCGCCGGGGTTCTCGGGCCACGGGGCGGGGCGCGTGCTCACGTAAAACGGGCTGTCCGCGAGATCGATGTGCCGGTTGGGTCGTGTGAAGTTGATCGCGGGGGGGATGCAGCCGTGCTCCATGGCGAGGAGCACCTTGATCAGCCCGAGCACACCGGACGCGGCCGTGGTGTGGCCGATGTTGGCCTTGAGCGACCCGATCGCGCAGAACTGGCGCGCCTGGGTCGACGCCCTGAAGGCCTCCGTGAGCGCGTGGATCTCCACCGGATCGCCGAGCTTCGTCCCCGTGCCGTGGGCCTCCACAACCTGGAGCTGCTCCGGCGAGATCCCGGCCTTCTCGTAGACCTCGCGCTCCAGGCGGCTCTGGGCGAGGAAGCTCGGCGCGGTGATCCCGGACGTCTTGCCGTCCTGGTTCGTCCCGATCGCGCGGATGACCCCGTAGACGTGCGCGCCCTCGCCAATCGCCCTCGAGAGCGGCATCAGCACCACCACGCCGACGCCGTCTCCCACGACGATGCCATCTGCGCCATCATCGAAGGGGCGGCACCGCCCGCTGGGCGAGAGCATCCCGGCGTTGTGCATCATCACGAACGACGCAGGCTGCGAGTACAGGGTCACGCCTCCCGCGACCGCCATGTCGATGTCGCCGCTGCGAAGCTTCTGGCACGCCAGCTCGACGGCGACGAGCGACGACGAACACGCGGAGTTGACCGTGATGGCCGGCCCGGCGAAGTTCAGGTGGTACGCGATGCGCGACGACAGGATCGCGCCGTCGCTCCCCAGCATCGCGAGGTGCGACGTCCCGCGCGGCGCGCCGGTTCCCATCGATCCGATGAACGTCCCGACGCGGCGCCCGCTCAACGAGCGAGGGTCGTAGCCCGCGTCCTCGAGCGCAGCGTGGATCCCCTCGAGGACGAGGCGCTGCGAAGCGTCCATCTGGTCCGCCTCGACCGGAGAGATATCGAAGAAGAGCGAGTCGAAACAATCCGCGTCGTCGATGAAGCCGGCGTGGAGCGATGACGGGTCAACCCCCTGCTCGACGCACGCCTCCCGCCACTCGGGGTATCGCTCCTCGACGCGCTCGACGTGCTGTCGCCCCTCGACGATCACGTCCCAGAGCTCGCGCTTGTCGCGCGCCCCGGCGCAGCGGCACGACATCCCGACGATCGCGATGCCTTCGGCCGGCGCTGCGGGCTGCCGGGTTGTCGCGGCCTCCTGCACCCGCGCGGAGGGCGGCGCGAGCGCCGCCGCGGTGGCGCGCGCGGGCGGCGCGGTCACGACGATCTTCGAGGCCAGGTGCTCGGCGAGCGACTGGAGGTCGTGGAACTGGAACATCACGCTCGTCGGCTCGCGGAGATCGAACGCGGTGTTGATCGTCTGGAGCAGACGGACGGCGATGAGCGAGCCGACCCCCATCGCCGAGAACGTCGTCGCCGCGGCCAGCTCGTCGCGCGTGAGCTGCAGCGCCTCCTCGAAGATCTGCTCGAGCCGCCGCCGGACGTGATCGACGGACGCCCCCTGCCGGGGCGCGCGTTCGTCCTCCGCGGCCGCCTCAGGGCGCGGAGACCCGGGCGCCTCTTGGAGCTCGGCGAGCGCCGCGGCGTACGGCGTCTTCTTGGCGATTTTCGACGCGTTGTGGGCGCGGAGCCGGTCCGCCGTCCAGCCAGGGCCCGCCTTCGTCAACCGGAGCAGGCAGTAGGAGATCCACTCCTCCCGCAGCGAGACGGCCATGTTGGCGAAGTTGCGGGACGAGCGCCGCGCCGCCTCGGGGAAATGCGCGATGTTCTTCTCCACGTCCGGATCGAAGACGTAGTTGGCGATCTGCGGGCTCAGGTCGACGATGTCGTCGACGACGAGCGAGCTCGCCGTGAGCACGTTGATCCACTCGTCCTGCGTCGATATCGCGATATCGACGTTCCCGTCGACGATCGCCCCGCGCAGGTTCGACACGAAGTCCATGAGCAGCACGCTCCCGTGCGGCGAGAGCGCCGACGAGATATTGCCGAAGACGCCGGTCTTGTCCGCGATATGGCAGGTGACCTCGAAGCCGAGGATCAGGTCGTACGTGTCCGGGAAACGATCCTTCGAGCTGTCGGCGTGGAACACCCGGACGCGCTCGGCGAGGCCGAGGCGCCCGATCCGCCGGTTCGCCAGGTCGGCCTGAGCCCGCGTGATCGTGAACCCGTGCGCCTTGGCGTGCGGACAACGCTTCGCCACCTCCACGAGGTCGGTCCCGCAACCGCACCCGATATCCAGGACCTTCCGCACGGACTCGAGCCGCTCGTGCCGGAAGATCACCCGCCGCATCTCGAGCTGCTTCTCGATCACGAGCCGGTACTCGTCCGGAAATGCTTCGGGCGCGCTGAGGACACGTGTCATCGAGAATCCGGGGACCTCCCGTTCGAACGGGCAGAACGTCAGGTACTCCTCCCGGTACTCGTCCGATCGGCGCTGCGCATCGAACGTGTAGTACTCGGCGGCCTTGTCGCCGGGCGCTGCGTCCTGCGGTCGCGCGGGCGGCGCAGGGGCCGCCGGAGCGCCGCCCCGCTCGCCCTGCGAGACCGAGCGCCTCGCGAAGGGGTACGTCGGGAGCCCCGCGAGCCTCGTCGGCTTCGCCGCAGGGTAGAGCGCGGCGGGGTCCAGCACCCCGCCCGCTGCCCAGGCGCGCGCGGCGTCGTGCAGCGGGTCGCCGTCGGCGCTCGGAGCCGGCACCGCGCTCGAGGCGCTCGTCCAGATCGCGCGGTCCGAGAGCGCGCGACCGTCGGCGGCGTCGAGAACCACGTCGAGCTGCTCGATGAGCGCGCCCACCGACGGGGCGACGATCGCCAGCCGGCACGGCATGGCCTCGCGCCCGGTCTGGAGCGTGTAGGCCACCCCGTGGAGGTCCACGGCCGGGTGCTTCACGAGGTGGGCGCGGAGACGCTGCGCGTACTGGCGCAGCGCCCCGTCGCTCTTCGCCGACAGCGCGATCAGGGCGCGATCGGCGGCCCCGGCCGCGCGCCGCGGCAGCGGCGTCGCCCGGCTCGGCGCGTGCTCCTCGATCAACGCAAAGGCGTTCGTCCCGCTCATCCCCGTCGCGCCCACGAGGCCGCGGCGCCGCCGCTCAGGACCCGAGCCGATCCAGGGCCGCTCGACGTCGCTCACGAAGAAGGGGCTGCGCGCGATGTCGATGATGTACTCGTTCGCCCGGCGGTAGTTGCGCGTCGCCGGGATCGTCCCATGCTTCATCGCGAGGCACATCGCGATCAGGCTCACGACGCCCGACGCCGCGAACGTGTGGCCGATCAGCGGCTTGATCGAGCCCAGCGCGCACCATTGCCGCTCACCCGGCTCGGCGCGGAAGGCGTCGCGGAGCGCTTGCACCTCGACCGGATCGCCGAGCTGCGAGCCCACGCTGTGCCCGAGAACGTACTGGACGTCGGCCGGGCGGAGCTCCGCCTGCCGGAGGACGCTCTCGACGAGGTGTTGCTGCGAGACGCTGCTCGGCGCGGTGATCCCGTTCGTCTTGCCGTCGTAGTTCACCCCGCTGGCCTTGATGACGGCGTGGATCGGATCGCCGTCCGCAATGGCCTGCGAGAGCCGCTTCAGCACCACCGCGGCGACGGCCTCGCCCGGGACCATTCCGCTCGCTCGCTCGTCGAACGCATAGCACTCGCCCTCGGCCGACAGCATTCCGCTCTGGCTGAGCGCGACGTAGGTCAGCGGCGAGGTGAGGACGTTCACCCCTCCGGCGAGCGCCATCGAGCACTCGCCGCGCAGAAGGCTCTGACACGCGGAGTGCACCGCCACGAGGCCCGACGAGCACGCGGTGTTCAGCGCGAGGTTCGGGCCGTGCAGATCGAGGACGTAGGAGATGCGCGCCGCCAGGATGCCGTTGTGGTGGCTGGTCGCGAGCCCGGGCGCGCCGTCGCCCGTATGTGCCATCTCCTCCACGCCGATGAAGACCCCGCAATTCGTGCCGCGCAGGCGCGCTCCGGCGTGGCCCGCGTCCTCGAACGCAGCCCACGCCGCCTCGAGCATCAGCCGCTGCCGCGGATCCATCCATTGCGCCTCGCGCGGCGAGATCTCGAAGAAGAGCGGATCGAACTCGTCGAGGCCGCGCAGGAAGGCCCCTCTGTTCGTGGTGATCCGGTTTCCCGGCGCGCCCGGGCCCTCGTAGTAGGCGTGAAAGTCCCAGCGCTCCGAGGGGATCTCCTGGATCTGCTTGCGCCCCTCGAGCAAGAGCGCCCACAGGGCGTCGGCGTCATCCGCCCCGGCGACACGCGCAGACATGCCGATGATCGCGACCTCGTCGCGCGCGGGCGAGGGAGCAGCCGCGCGCGGGGCCGCGCGGTCCGCTTCGAGAGGGCTGGGAGGCGCGTCGTCGAGCGCCGGGTGAGCTGGGAGAGCCCGCGCTGGCTCGCCGTTCGCTCGATACAGATGCTCCAGCGCTTCGCGATGCTCCCTCACGAGATGACCGGCGAGCTTTCTGATCGTGCTGTGGTTGAGGAGGGCATTCGGGAGGACGTCAAAGCCGAGTTGCGTCGTGAGAAGACGGGCGAACTGCGCGAGCCCGATCGAATCGAATCCGATGTCGGCAAAGCTCGTCTCCTCGTCAATCCTGCCCGCTGGGATCTTCAGGACCGCCTCGGCGTGCACCTTCAGATCGTGCACGACACGCTCCGGAAGCGACGCCGAGCCTCGCTCGTGTCGCGCGGGAGCGCCGCCGCTCGGGAGGCCGGGCGCCGCCGCGGTCGAGATCGACGGCGCTACCGCGCTGCGCGAGCCGGACGGCGCGCCGTTGACGGCGGAGGCGCGTGCGCCAGCGTAGATGCGCGAGAGGAAGGCGTGCACGCGGCGCGGCTGCCCCGCGAACACGAGCCGCGGGCTGACGGCCGCGCCCATCGCGCGCTCCCACGCCCCCAGCCCCTCATCGCTCTCCAGGTAACGCTGACCGCTGCTCCGCAAGTACACCGCCATGCCTTCTCGCTCGGCCGTGCCCATTCCACCCGCACGCCACAGCGGCCAGCACACCGCCACCGTCGCTCCGCTCCGCTCCCCTCTCTCTCTCAGCTCTTGCCGCATCTGCGCGTACGCCACCTGGAACCGGTTCGCGCTCGCGTAGTCGCACGACCCTCCGTCCCCCAGCACCGCCGCCGTCGATGAGAACAGGCACATGAAGTCCAGCGGATGCCCCGCCGTCACCTCATCCACCACACGCGTGCCCTCCATCTTCGGCCGCGTTATCTCCTCGACCTCTTCCCACCTCTTGTCCAACAACGCTCCACCCGACTCCACTCCTGCCGCGTGCAGAACGCCGTGGATTGAACCCCACCTCGACTCCAGCGCCTCCACCACGCACCGCATCTGCGCCGCGTCCGAAACGTCCGCCTCGTAGTACTCCGCTTCCCTCGCTCCAGCGCCCCGAAGCCGCGACAGCACACCCTCGATCTGCTCGTCACGTCCACGCCGACCCACCAGCGCAAGCCGACCCGCGCAGCGCCGCGCCAAGTGCTCCGCGAACAGCCGCCCAAGCCCCCCGGCTCCACCGGTGATCACGTACACGCCTCCGTCCCGCAGCGGCGCCTCGCTCCTCCCGCTGGGCAACGCTCGACGGACACCGAGCCGCTGACGCTCTCCTCCCTCGTGACGGATCACTCCCCCGCTCCACACCTCCCGCGCCAGCGCGCCCGCCTCTATCCCCTCCGCGCCCCCCAGCACCACACCGACGCTCAGCTCCGGCAAAACGAGGCCCAGCGACCGCTCGACCCCGATCAGCGCCGCGTCGTAGCACCCGCTCACCTCGCCCCGGACCTGACGACCCGTCAGCACGAGACGGCGCAGCAACGCTCCGCTCCCCTTCGCGCCTCGCACCAGCGCGTGCACGCCGCGCAGCCGCTCCAGCCCCCTGCCCCACGCGTACACCACGCCGCACGGCCGGCCCCCACCCCCATGCGCCCCGTCCCGCGCCCCGAGCTGCTCGAACACCGACCGGAACCAGACCTCGCTCGCCTCGGGCACCGTGCACCGCGCGCTTCCCTCCCACCCGTACGCGCCGCCCACGCTCACCCCGAGCGCCTCGCTCCCGGGCTCCTCCCTCCTCAGCGCCTCCACCACCGACGCCCGCCACGCCTCGTCTCCGCCGACCACCAGCCAGCGCACGCCTTCCTGGCGCCGCTCACGCTCTTCCCACCCCAGCCGCTCCCAGACCTCCTCGTACTCCACCACCTCCGCAGCCTCGCCCGCCTCCACTCGCGACACCTCGGCCGTGCCGGACCCCTGCTCCAGCCGTCCGCCGCACGCCGCTGCGCACGACGCCTCGACCGGCGGCGCAGCTCCCGCCACGACCGCGCCCTCGCCCTGCGGCAGCCAGTAACGCTCCCGCTCGAACGGGTACGTCGGCAGGTGGATCCGCCGCGGCTTGCGCTCGCCGTACAGCCGCTCCCAGTCCACCTCCAACCCGCGCACCCAGAGCTCGCAAAGGCTGGCGAGCTTGCCTTGCCGCATCCACGTCGCGACCATCTCGTTGGCGCTCGCATCGGCGTTGAGCACCTTCATGCTGTCGCGCTCGCGTCGAACTTGGCCCGTGAAGGCGCCGTCCGTCTCCTCGGCGCCCGCGAGGAAGCGCTCGAGCTTCCGTTCGAGCTCCTCGACGTCACGCGCCAGGAAGGCGACCCGGTGGTCCATCGCGTCGCGACCGACCTGCAGCGTGTACGCGACGTCGACGAGGAGCGCCGGCCCCGGACGAACGCGCTTCGGCGCCCCGGCGCGCCTCGTCTCGGCGCTCTCCGCGCGGCTGGCGACGGGGTAGCGCGCGCACAGCGACTCCCGGTGCCGCTCGAACAGGTACGGGACGAGGGCGTCGATCGAGCCCGCCTCGCCGATGGCCTGCGCCGTGATGTGGATCCCGAGCGCGCGGTGGGCCTCATTGGCGAGCAGCCCGAGATCCGCCCCGTAGTCCGCGAAGCGCTCGTCGGCGCTGACGTCCGACGCCTGAATCGCCATCGTCGCGGCCACGACGCCGACGAGATCGCGCCGCAGCTGCTCCGCGACCTCATCGGGGACCGAGCCGGGCTGCGCGCCCGCGCTGGCCGTGACCTCGCGGAGGAACGCGAGGAGCTGCCCCGCGTGGGCGCGGAGGCGCGCCTCGCTGCGCGCCGAGAGCGGAACGATCTGGAGGGGCCGCTCTCGGGCGATCTCGTCGAGCGCGCCCCCTCCGCCCTCCGCGTGCTCCTCCACGATCACGTGCGCGTTGGCGCCGCCGAACCCGAAACCGCTGATGCCCGCGAGGCGCGGCGCGACGCCGCCGTCCGGCATGGCGGGACGCAGCCACGGCCGGCGCTCCTTGAGCAGGAAGAACGGACTCCCCTCGAGCTCGATGTACGGGTTCGTCTCCTCGCAATGCAGCGTCTTCGGCAGCTCGCCGTGGTGCATCGCCATCAGCACCTTGAAGATCCCCGCGATGCCGGCGGCGACCTCGAGGTGACCGACATTCGTCTTGACGCTGCCGAGCGCGCAGCGCTGGGCCTCGATCGCGCCCCCCTGCCTCTCGTACAGGGCGCCGAACGCCTTCTTCAGCGCGTTGATCTCGACCGGATCGCCGAGCGGAGTGCCGGTGCCATGGGTCTCGACGTACGTCACCGCGCGGACATCCACGCCAGCCCTGGAATACGCGTCGAAGAGGAGCTCGGCCTGCGCGCTCGCGTTCGGCGCCGTGAGCGACGCGGCGCGCCCGCCGTGGTTCACGTTCGTTCCCCGGATGACGCCGTAGATGGCGTCGCGATCCGCCTGCGCCTGCCGGAGGCGCTTCAGCAGCATCACGCCCACGCCCTCGCCCCGCACGTACCCGTCGGCGCGGCGGGAGAACGTCTTGCACCGGCCGTCGACGCTCAGCATCCCGGCCTTGCTGAAGCAGATGTGGAGCTCCGGGCTGTACATCACGTTGACGGCGCCGACGAACGCCTGATCGCAGACGCCCGCGTCGATCGCCTGCACCGCGCGGTGCACGGCGATCAGCGCGCTCGAGCACGCCGTCTCCACCGGCTCGCTCGGGCCGCGCAGGTTGAGGAAGAACGAGATCCGGTTCGGCGCCATCGACGGCACCGCGCCGGTCGCGCTGTACGCCTCGATCGGCTGCGATGCCGGCTGGCGATAGCTGCCCGGCCCGATCGCGAGGAACACCCCGGTGCGCGTGCCCGACAACGCCTTCGCCGAGTACCCGGCGTCCTCCATCGCGGACCACACGTGCTCCATGAGCAGGCGGTGCTGCGGGTCCATGAGCTCCGCCTCCTTCGGCGAGATCCCGAAGAACTGCGGGTCGAACGAGGCCAGCTCGTCGATGAAGCCGCCCCACTTCACGTTCGTCTTGTTCGCCTCGGCGTGCGGATCCCCGTAGATCGCGCGCCAATCCCAGCGATCCTCCGGGACGACCTCGATGCAGTCGCGCCCCTCGATCAGGTTGCTCCAGAACGCGTCGACGTCGCTGGCCCGCGGAAACCGGCCGCTGATCCCGATGATCGCTGTCCCGGCGGGGCGCGCGTCGCGCGCGTCCGCCCGGTCGACGACGGCTGCGGCCGGCGCGTCGTGCGCGCCGGCCTGGTCGATGATCGCGGCGGGGCGCTCGATCGGCGGCCGCGCCGGCTCCCGCCGCGGCGCGCGGGCCGCGACCTCCGCTCGGAACGTCCTCGCCAGCGCGCCGAGGTGGGTCGCGAGGAGGAACGTCTCGAGCGCGGCCAGCGACGGGTGCTCGAAGAAGACCGTCGGGAGGAGCTCGACGCCGAGCTCGGCGCTCAGCCGGTTGCTGAGCTCCGTCAGGCTGAGCGAGTCGAAGCCGAACGCGCTCAGCTCCGCGTCGAGCTCGATGTCCGCCTCGTGGATCTTCAGGACGCGGGAGACGGCGCGGACCAGCGTGCGCTCCACGAGATCGCGGAGGCCGCTCGCCTCGCCTGCACCGTCCGCGAGAGGCGCGGGCTGCTCGCTCGCCGGCGTGGCGCCCACGGGCTCCGCGGCGACGCGGGCCGCGGCGTCGGCGGCCTCGCGCTCCGCCCCGATGACCTTGCTCCGCAGCTTCTCCGCCTGGCCGGAGAGGACCACCACCTGGGCCAGCGACGATCGCATCGCGACCTCGAACGCCCAGAGCCCGGCCGCCTCGTCGAGCGGCACGAGGCCGTACGCGCGCTCCACCAGCCGTTCGTTGGCGTCGTCGACCTTCATCCCGCCGGAGCGCCACAGCGGCCAGTCGATCGACAGCGTCCGCCCGGAGCGCCGACCAGCCTTCACCAGCTCGTTCCGGTGGACGGCGAACTCATCGAGCAGCGCGTTGGCCGCGACGTAGTCGGCCTGCCCGGCGTTGCCCCACACCGCCGACGCCGACGAGAACAGGACCAGGAAGTCGAGGTCTTCGTGCCGCGTGGCCTCGTCGATCGCGAGGAGGCCGAGCGCCTTGGCGGCGAAGACGGCCTCGAGCTCAGCGGCGGTCTTCTTCGCGATCGTGCTGTCGCGAAGGACGCCCGCGCCGTGGAGGATTCCGGTCAGCCTCCCGTGGCGCTCCTTGATGTCGGCGAGCACCGTCCGCAGCCTCCGCTCGTCGGCGACGTCGGCGGGGAGGTAGTCGATCGTCGCGCCGGTCGTCGCCCGCAGCGCATCGAGCCACGCGCGGCTCTCCTCGGAGAGCGGCGAGCGGCCGGTCAAGACGACCGTCGCCCCGGCGGTGCCGGCGATGTGGCGCGCGAAGATTCGCCCGAGGCCGCCAAGGCCGCCCGTCAGCCAGTACACACCGCCAGCCTCGAACGTCGGCCGCAGCGCGGCCCCTCCGGCCAGCTCGATCTCGATGAACCGCCGGACCTCGCGGCGCTCGCTCCGGTCGTACCGGACCTCGACGTCGTCGTACGCGGCATCGAGCTCGAGCGACAGGAGCCGCGCGCGGGCCTCCGGGCCGAGCTCTGCGGGGACGAGCACGAGCTTGCCGCGGAGGTCGCGGTGCTCGCGGCGCATCGTCTTGAGCAACCCGGCGAGGGGCGCGTGCGCGAACGCCTCATCTCGCACCGACGCGAGCGCGACGACCTCGCGCGGGCCGCTCGGCCGCCCGCTCACGACGCGCTGGATCGCCTCGAGGGCCTGCCGCGCCGCCGCGACGACGCGCGCGTGCTCGACGGCGCCCCCGGCGTCGAGCACGCGCGGGAGGCGGACCGTCTGCGCCCGCTCCGAGACCAGCGCGGCCAGCTCGTCGCTCTCGCCAGCGAGGAGGACGAGCGCGTCCCGGCGCGCTGGCGCGCCTCGCTCGGCCGGACGCGGCGGCGCGAGCGGCTCCGCGAGCCACGTGGTCGTGCCGAAGAGCACGCCCGCGGCCGGCGCCTTGTCGTACCGCCGGCTCGCGAACTCGCGCATCGACACGCAGACGACGCCCGCCTCGTCGACGATGTCGATATCGAACTTCAGGACGTTGCTCCGGGGCGACGCGCCCGGGCTCCACCGCGCGACGACGTACCCAGCGGCGGGGGTTTGCGTGTGGAGCACGAGCTCCTTCAGCGAGAACGGCACGTGCACGGAGCCTGCTGGCAAGCGCCCATCGCCGACGAGGAGCCCCACCGTCGACTGCAGGGCGGCGTCGGTCACGCCGGGGTGGAGCTCGAAGGGCGCGCCGACCTGGATCGCCGGCGGAGCCAGGCGGAACCTCGCGAGCACCTCCGCGTCGCTCCGCCGGAGCTCCTCGATGCAGCGGAACGTCTCCCCGTACGTCAGCCCCTGCCGCTCGAAGAGCGCGTACAGGTCGGCGCCAGACAACGTCGACGCGCACCGCGCGCGGATCTCGTCGAGTTCGACGCGCGAGGCCGGTGCCGTCGCGCCGCCGCTCTCGGCGGTGACGACCTCGCCCTGCCCGTGGAGGACCTCCGGCTCGCTCACTCCGCCGCGCGCGCTGCGCACCGAGAAGCGCGTCTTGCCGGCCTTCGCGGCGATCTCGATCCGCACGGCGCGGGGGGTCCCGTTGACGACCACGGGGGCGAGCCACACCACGTTCCGCAGGCCGAGCACGCGAGCGCGCCCGCTGTGGACCGTGGCCGCTCTGGCCATCTCGAGATAGGCGGCGCCGGGGAGGACGGCCTCCCCGAGGACACGATGGTCATCGAGGAAGAACTCCCGTCCGTCCAGCAGGGTCTCGAACGTTTGACTGCTTTCCATGAGGCCGCTCGTCATACCGACACGATCCGGTGAACCAGGGGGTGGAGAGCGCGTGGCGTCGGCGCGGCGCGCTCGGCAGGCGGCCGCAGCTCGCGCGAGCCGTTCGCGGACGAGAGGCGGGCCGCGGCGTGGAAGGGATAGGTCGGGAGCCGCGTCTTCACCGGCCGCGCGCCTGGAACCATCGCGCGCCAGTCGACCGCCTCCCCGCGCGCCCACCGGGCGGCCAGCTCGTCCGCGTCGCGATCGTCCGCGCCGCGCCCGGGCCCCGCGGCCGCATACGCGCGGAGCTTGCTCTCGAGCTCGTCGAGATCGCGGACGCAGAAGACCGCCCTGTGCCGCATCGCCTCGCGCCCTGTTTGCAGCGTGTAAGCGACGCTCGCGAGGTCGGGCGCCTCCGCGCCGGCGCGCCTGCCGTCGGCCAGGAACGCCCGCAGGCTCTCCGCGTACGCAACGAGGTCGTCGACCCTCCGCGCGGAGAGCGGGACGATCGCGACGGCCCCGGCGGGCAGGGCCGCGTGTCCGGCGGCGGCCGCCTCGGGCACGTGCTCCTCGATCACGACATGGGCGTTCGTGCCGCTCATCCCGAAGGCGCTGATCGCGCCGAGCCGCTTCGCCCCTCCGCGCGCCAGCCACGCGCGCGGACGGTCGTTGACGTAGAAGGCCCCCTTCGCGAAGTCGATGAACTCGTTGTTCTGCGCGTGGTTGGCCGACGGTGGGATCTGCCGGTGCCGCATCGCCATGAGCATCGCGACGAGGCTCACGAGGCCGGAGGCGGCGAACGTGTGGCCGAAGTTGGGCTTGACCGATCCCACCGCGCAGAAGCCCCGGGCGCTGGTGCGCCGGCCGAAGACATCCATCAAGCTGTTCACCTCCACGGGGTCGCCGAGCTTGGTCCCCGTGCCGTGCGCGATGATGTAGGTGATGTCCTCGACGTCGATCGCGTGGTCCTGGTACATCTCCTCGAGGAGCGACGCCTGGGCGAGGCCGCTCGGCGCGGTGAGGCCGTTGGTCCTGCCGTCGTAGTTCACGCCGCTGGCCCTGATCACGCCGAGGACCGTGTCGCCGTCCGTGATGGCCTGAGAGAGCCGCTTCACGACCACGGCAACGGCGGCCTCGCCGGGCACGAGCCCGTTGGCGCGCTGGTCGAACGCGTAGCACTCGCCGTCGGCGGAGAGCATCCCGCCTTGGCTGAGCGCGACGTACATCAGCGGCGAGGCGAGGACGTTCACCGCGCCGACGAGCGCCATCGAGCACTCGCCGCGTCGAACGCTCTGACACGCGGTGTGCAGCGCGACGAGCCCGGAGGAGCAAGCCGTGTTGATCGCCAGGTTCGGGCCGCGCAGGTCGAGGACGTAGGAGATGCGCGCGGCGAGGATGGCGTTGTGGTGGCTCGTCGCGAGCCCCTCCGTGCCGTCCTGCGCGCTCACCCCCTCCTCCACGCCGACGAAGACGCCGGCGCGCGTGCCGCGCAGCGCGTCGCCGGCGTAGCCTGCGTCCTCGAACGCGCGCCACGCCTCCTGGAGCATCAGCCGCTGGCGCGGATCCATCGACTGCGCCTCGCGCGGGGAGATCTCGAAGAAGAGCGGGTCGAAGCGGTCGAGCCCCCGGATGAAGCCCCCCTTGTTCGTGACGATCCGGTTGCCCGGCGCGCCGGGGCCCGCGTAGTACGGGCGAGCGTCCCAGCGATCACCCGGGATGTCTTCGATATGCGTGCGGCCCTCGATCAGGAGCTGCCACAGCTCGTCGACGTCGCCGGCCCCCGCGGCGCGCGCCGACATCCCGATGATCGCCACGGGCTCGTCCGGCGACGACGGCGCGAGCGCCGGCCGGCTGGCTGAGGCTGCGCGCGCGCCGTGGAGGCGCTGCGCTTCTGGCTCGCGGCCGGGCTCGGCGGCGACGGCCGCCGAATCGTCCGAGCTCCCGTGGGCGTCGCGCGCCGGCGCGCGGGCGGCGCCCGGGTCGGGCGGGAGTGCGGATTCATAGAGGCGCTCCAGCGCGTCGCGGTGCTGCTCGAGCAGATGACCACAGAACTTCTCGAGCGTCGTGTAGCTGAAGAAGACGCTCGGCACGATCTCGAAGCCGAAATGCTTCGAAAGAAGGCGCGCGACGCGCGTGAGCCCGATCGAGTCGAAGCCAATATCGGCGAAGCTCGTGTCCTCGCTCAGCCGCGACGCGGGGACCTTCAACACCGCCTCGACGCACGACTTCAGATCGCGCAGGACGCGCTCCGCGGTGGACGTCGACGGCGCGCCGGCAGGCCGGGCCGGGAGATCCCTGCGCGGCGGCGCGCCGCGGGTGAGCTCGCCGTCCGTGGACGCGCCGTCTGCGCGCGCGCCGGCGTAGATGCGCGAGAGGAAGGCGTGCACGCGGCGCGGCTGCCCCGCGAACACGAGCCGCGGGCTGACGGCCGCGCCCATCGCGCGCTCCCACGCCCCCAGCCCCTCATCGCTCTCCAGGTAACGCTGACCGCTGCTCCGCAAGTACACCGCCATGCCTTCTCGCTCGGCCGTGCCCATTCCACCCGCACGCCACAGCGGCCAGCACACCGCCACCGTCGCTCCGCTCCGCTCCCCTCTCTCTCTCAGCTCTTGCCGCATCTGCGCGTACGCCACCTGGAACCGGTTCGCGCTCGCGTAGTCGCACGACCCTCCGTCCCCCAGCACCGCCGCCGTCGATGAGAACAGGCACATGAAGTCCAGCGGATGCCCCGCCGTCACCTCATCCACCACACGCGTGCCCTCCATCTTCGGCCGCGTTATCTCCTCGACCTCTTCCCACCTCTTGTCCAACAACGCTCCACCCGACTCCACTCCTGCCGCGTGCAGAACGCCGTGGATTGAACCCCACCTCGACTCCAGCGCCTCCACCACGCACCGCATCTGCGCCGCGTCCGAAACGTCCGCCTCGTAGTACTCCGCTTCCCTCGCTCCAGCGCCCCGAAGCCGCGACAGCACACCCTCGATCTGCTCGTCACGTCCACGCCGACCCACCAGCGCAAGCCGACCCGCGCAGCGCCGCGCCAAGTGCTCCGCGAACAGCCGCCCAAGCCCCCCGGCTCCACCGGTGATCACGTACACGCCTCCGTCCCGCAGCGGCGCCTCGCTCCTCCCGCTGGGCAACGCTCGACGGACACCGAGCCGCTGACGCTCTCCTCCCTCGTGACGGATCACTCCCCCGCTCCACACCTCCCGCGCCAGCGCGCCCGCCTCTATCCCCTCCGCGCCCCCCAGCACCACACCGACGCTCAGCTCCGGCAAAACGAGGCCCAGCGACCGCTCGACCCCGATCAGCGCCGCGTCGTAGCACCCGCTCACCTCGCCCCGGACCTGACGACCCGTCAGCACGAGACGGCGCAGCAACGCTCCGCTCCCCTTCGCGCCTCGCACCAGCGCGTGCACGCCGCGCAGCCGCTCCAGCCCCCTGCCCCACGCGTACACCACGCCGCACGGCCGGCCCCCACCCCCATGCGCCCCGTCCCGCGCCCCGAGCTGCTCGAACACCGACCGGAACCAGACCTCGCTCGCCTCGGGCACCGTGCACCGCGCGCTTCCTTCCCAGCCGTACGCGCCGCCCACGCTCACCCCGAGCGCCTCGCTCCCGGGCTCCTCCCTCCTCAGCGCCTCCACCACCGACGCCCGCCACGCCTCGTCTCCGCCGACCACCACCCAGCGCACGCCTTCCTGGTGCCGCTCTCGCTCTTCCCACCCCAGCCGCTCCCAGGCCTCCTCGTACTCCACCACCTCCGCAGCCTCGCCCGCCTCCACACGCGACACCTCGGCCGGGCCGGGCCCCTGCTCCAGCCGTCCGCCGCCCGCCGCTGCTCCCGACGCCTCGACCGGCGACGCAGCTCCCGCAACGACCGCGCCCTCGCCCTGCGGCAGCCAGTAACGCTCCCGCTCGAACGGATACGTCGGCAGGCTGATCCGCCGCGGCTTGCGCTCGCCGTACAGCTGCTCCCAGTCCACCTCCAGCCCGCTGACCCACAGCTCGAGGAGCTGCGCGTAGCGGCGCCGCTCGATCCACCTCGATACGACCTCGCGTAGCTCCTCGTTCGCCGCGAACGCCGATACGTCCTTTCGCTTCCGCGCCGAACCTCGATAGATCCCCGGCGCGGTTGAAGGCGACGCGACGAACGCTCCCAGCGTCGCGACCAGCTCATCGAGGCTCGATGCCACGCACGCGAGGCGCTCCTCCATCGCCTCGCGCCCCGTCTGCAGCGTCCAGGCGATCCTCGCCAGATCGCCGTCGGTGCGGCGCTGAACCCGGATCGCGCGCAGGAGGTTCCGCGCCTGCTCCGCGAGCTGCGCCTCGGTACGCGCCGACAGGACGATGATCGCCGGGGGCTGCTCCCCATCGGCGGACGGCTCTTCGGGCGCCGGGGCGTACTCCTGGATCACGACGTGTGCGTTCGCGCCGCCCGCGCCGAACGACGAGATCCCCGCGATCCGCGGGAGCTCCTCGGTGCGGCCGTCGACGACCTGGGTGAGACGCCCCCAGCTCTCGAGCTCCTGCTGCACCACGAAGGGCGTGCGATCGAAGTCGATGTTCGGGTTCGGCGTCCGCGCGTGCAAGCTCGGCACGAGCTGGCCGTGCTTCATCTGCAAGAGGACCTTCGTCACGCCGGCGATGCCCGCGGCGCTCTCGGCATGGCCGATGTTGCTCTTGAGCGAGCCGATCGCGCACCGGCGCGTGAGCGGCCCCGCGGCGCTCGCGCGGAATGCCTTGGTGAGGCCCGTGATCTCGATGGGATCGCCGAGCTCCGTGCCGGTCCCGTGCGCCTCGATATAGCTGACCGCGCGCGCGTCGATCCGGGCGCGGGCCAGCGCCATCGCGACCACCTCCGCCTGGGCATTCGGGTTGGGCACGGTGTACCCGTGTGTCCGCCCGCCGTGGTTGATCGCTGTCCCCTTGATGACACCGTAGATGTGATCGCCGTCCGCCTCGGCCCGCCGAAGGAGCTTGAGCAGCACAGCGCCCACCCCCTCCCCGGGCACGTACCCGTTGGCCCCCGCGCCGAAACTCCTGCACTTGCCGTCAGGCGACAGCATGCGGTGACTGCAGAGGATCACGTAGTTGGACGGGTGCAGGTAGAGATTGACGCCGCCCGCTATCGCGAGCTCGCACTCGCCGCGCTTCAGGTGCTCGCACGCCTCGTGGATCGCCGTCAGCGACGCCGAGCACATGGTGTCGACCGGGATGCTCGGGCCGCGGAGATCGAAGAGGTACGACACGCGGTTCGCGAGGGAGCTGAAGGACGTGTGCGGATAGGCGTCCTTTCCCGTCGCCCAGAGCGCAGGCCCGTAGAGGTCGAACCCGGTCTTCGTGATCCCCGCATACACGCCCACGCGGCCGCCGTGCCGCGACTGCAGCGTGCGCCGCGTATAGCCGGCGTCCTCGATGACCTCCCAGCAGATCTCGAGGAAGCTACGCTCCTGGGGATCCAGGCTCTCCGCTTCGCCCGGAGAGATCCCGAAGAAGAGCGGATCGAAATCCGCGAATCCCTCGAGGAAGCCGCCCCACTTGCTGTAGCTCTTCCCGTTCCCCGGCGACGACTCGGCCGCGCCGTCATAGAAACCCTCGATCGGCCAGCGGTCCGGGGGGACCTCCGTAATGCAGTCCTTCCCCGCGCGCAGGTTCTCCCAGAACTCGTCGAGGGTGCGCGCGTGCGGATAGCGGCCGGCCAGCCCGATGATCGCCACGTCGAGCTCCTGCGCAGGCAGCGCCGCCTCCGCCGGCGCGCGCTCGCCGGATCGGGCCTCCTGCGCGGCGCTCGACGGCCCCCGCGGCTCAGCGCGGGCGACATCGTCCGGCGCGCCGTCGCCCGGGCCTCCCGCCCAGCGCTGACACGCCTCGCGGTGCTCCTCGGCGAGGTGCTGCGCCAGGCCCTCGAGCGTCCGGTGCTCGAAGAAGAGCGTCTTCGAGATCGCGCCGAAGATCGCCTCCAGCCGCTGATTGAGCTGGGTGATCATGATCGAGTCGAGGCCGTACGCCTCGAACGGCTCGGCGCCGTCGATGCGCTCCGCCTCGATCGTCGTGACGACGGCCAGGAGCTCCTTGAGGCGCGCCAGCGTCGCATGAAGGAGCGACGCGCCTTCCCTGGCGACACCGCCGGTCGGCTCGGGTCGGCGCGGCGCGCGCGGCGAGGAGGGCTCGAAGAACGCCTCGAGCTTGCCCTCGTCGCCGGTCAGCACGACGACGCGCGGGCTCTTCCGCGCGACGGCCGCGGAACAAGCCGCGAGGCCGTCGCGCGTATCCAGCTCCCGGAGGCCAGCGGCGTGCATCCTCGCCTTGCCGGCGTCGGTCATCTTCATCCCGCCGTCGGCCCACAGCGGCCAGGCGATCGCGAGGCTCGTCCCGTGTCGGCGCCCCTCCTCGACGAGCCCGCGGCGATACTCGACATAGGCGTCCATGAAGGCGTTCGCCGCGGCGTAGTCGGCTTGCCCCGGATTGCCGTACACACCGGCGAACGCGGAGAAGCACACGAAGTGGTCGAGCGGAAGGTCGCGCGTCGCCTCGTCGAGGTGGACCAGGCCGGCGACCTTCGGGCGGAGGACGTCGTTCACCTCCTCCGGCGTCTTTCTCGGCAAGAGCGCGTCGCGCGTCGTCCCGGCCGCGTGGAGGACGCCCGTGAGCGCGCCGTGGCTCGCCCGTACGTGCTCGATGAGCCCGTCGACGTCCCGCGCGTCGCCCACGTCGCGTCGCTGGTCGTCCACGCGCGCGCCGAGCGACCGCAGCGCGTCGAGGCGGGCTCGCTGCTCGCCGCTCGGCGCGGATCGGTGGACGAGGACGAGCGTGGAACCTCGCGTGCTCTCCGCGATGGCCGTGGCGAAGAGGTAGCCGAGGCCGCCGAGGCCGCCGGTGATCAGGTAGACGCCGCCGTCCCGCCAAGGCGCCTGGATCGTCCTGGGATCGTCGAGACGCGCGGCCCGCTCGAGCCGCCGCACCCACCGGCGGCCGTCGCGGTAGAGGAGCTCCGGCTCGTCGACGTCGCGCGCGTCCTCAAGGAGCGCGCGCGGGAGCACGTCGACCGCGCCTGCATCGCCGAGCTCGAGCGTCTGCGTCGCGAGCCGCGGGTTCTCGCGGCTCGCCGTCTTCAGCAGCCCCGAGAGCCCGGCGAAGCACGCCTCGCGGCGATCACCGCCGGTCGCGACGACGAGCTGCACGAGCGACGATCGCCCTCCGCCCTCCTCGAGCGCGAGCCGCACGCTCCGGAGGGCCGCCACGGCCGCGCGCTCGTACCGCTGCGCGAGCGAGCCCTCCCGCGGCGCCACGACCTCGCAGCGCGCGCGCGGTAGTTGCTCGCGGAGCGCACGGAGAGCGGCCTCCGGGAGCTCGCCCGCGATGAGCACCCGGTGCGCCGCGAAGTCGACGTCGCGCATGCGCGCGCCGTCCCCGGCAGCGGGCTGCGCCCTCCAGGCGGGGAGCGCGAGGAGCGTCGTCGCGCGCTCCGCCTGGGTGGCCCCCTCCAGCGCCGACGCCGCGCCTGCCCGGCCGCGCGCCTTGACCCAGTACGCCTCGCGAGCGAACGGGTATGTCGGGAGCGGCACGCGCCGGTAGGCGCCGGGTGCGAAGAGGTCCGCGTAGTCGAGCGCGTACCCCTGGACGAACAGGTCGCCGACGACCTCGAGCCGCTCGATGTAGTCGCGCCCCGCGACCTCGCCCCGGCGGCACTCGAGGATGCACTGATTGCCATACCGCCTGAGCGAGGGGCGCTCCCGGCTCTCGTTGTCCTTGAAGTGCCCCGCCAGGACGCCCGGCGCGCTCTCGCTCTCGATCCACTGGCCCAGGGCGCCGACGAGCTCGTCGAGGCTCCGCGAGACGCACGCCAGGCGGTGCGCGAGGCGCTTCCGACCGACCATCAGCGTAAAACACACGTCGCCCAGGTCCGCGTGCGGGCGCGCCGCCACGTGGTCGAGCAGGTTGCGCACCTGGGTCCGGAGCTGCTCCTGCGTGCGCGCAGAGAGCACCAGCAGGTGGCCGGGACGCTCGACGCGCTCCGGGCGGCGCACCGGGTCGGCCTCCTCGACGACGAGGTGCGCGTTCGTGCCGCTGAAGCCGAACGAGCTGACGGCCGCGCGGCGCTTCTTGCCCGCGTCGCAGCCCCAGTCGGTGAGCGTCGTGTTCACGTAAAAGGGGCTCGCCTCGAAATCGATCGCGGGGTTCGGCTGGGCGTAGTGGACGGCGGGCGGCAGCTGCCGATGCCGGAGCGCGAGGAGCACCTTGAGCAGCCCGGCGATCCCTGCCGCAGCCGCCGTGTGGCCGATGTTCGTCTTGATCGAGTCGACGGCGCAGAAGCGCGTCCTCGACGTGTCTTTGCGGAACGCGCTCGTCAGCGCGCGGAACTCGACCGGGTCGCCGAGCTTCGTGCCGGTGCCGTGCGCCTCGACGAGCTGGATGCTCTCGGCGTGGATGCCGAACGTGTCGTACACCTGCCGCTCGAGCCGCTCCTGGGACAGGGCGCTCGGCGCGGTGATCCCGTTCGTGTTGCCGTCCTGGTTGACGCCGGAGCCGCAGATCACGCCGTGGATGTGATCGCCGTCGGCGATCGCGTCGCACAGCCGCTTGAGGAGGACGACGCCCACGCCCTCGCCGGGGACGAAGCCGTCGGCCCTCGCGTCGAACGTGTAGCAGCGGCCGGAGGGCGACAGCATCCCCGCACGCCCCGCGAGGAGGTAGAACCCGGGCGTCGTCTGGAGGAACGCGCCGCCCGCGAGCGCCATCTCCGTCTCGTGGTTCCAGAGCCCCTGACAGGCGAGGTGGGTCGCGACGAGCGCGCTGGAGCAGGCCGTATCGACCGTGATCGCCGGCCCTTGCAGGTTCAGATAGTACGAGATCCGCGCCGACAGGATTGACCCTGCGTTGCCCCACATCGCCTGCGGCGGCGCGTCCTCACCGAGCAGCGTCTGGTAGTCCGTCACGTTGTAGCCGACGTAGACCCCGCAGCGGCTCCCGCTCAGGCCGTCTCCCGCATAGCCGCCGTCTTCGAGGGCCTTCCACGCCTCCTCGAGGAAGAAGCGCTGCTGCGGATCCATCGTCGTCGCTTCAGTGACCGAGATATTGAAGAACAGCGGATCGAATCGGTCGATGCCGTTCAAGAGCCCGCCGTGGCGGCAGAAAGGCTCTCCAGTGGCGGTCTGCTCCGGCAGCCGCCAGCGCGTGACGGGTCGGACGAGATCGGCGCCGGCCGCGAGGTGCCTCCACAGCGCGTCGAGATCATCCGCCTCGGCGAAGCGGCCGCTCATGCCGATGACTGCGATCGGCTCGCGCCGGTACGCGGGCTCCGGTGACGGCGCGTGGCCCTGCGAGGACACCGTCGACGCGGCGGCGGGCTCGCGCGCGTGGCTCGCCGCGCTCCCGGACGCGTCGGGCGCGCTCGCGAACGCTGCGATGGCAGCGCCGCCGTTCATCGAGGACGCGCGCCGCGGCTCGCTCGCAGCGGCCCGGCCGCCGTCGTTCGTGGCCCGCCGCGCGCGGAGCTCGGGGCCCCACGCCGAGAGCATGTGCTCGGCTAGGCGCTGGATCGAGCTGAAATCGTAGAGGTGCGTCGTCTCGAGGCGGATGCCGAAAGCGCCGTTGAGCTGCTGGATCAGCCGCACGCCCGAGATCGAGTCGACCCCGTAATCGCCGAACGCATCGTGATATCCAATCTGGGAGATCGGCACGCGCAGGTTGATCGAAAGCTGCGCGGCGATCGCTCGCCGAACCTCATCGGCCAGCGCGTCGTCGTCCACATTGACCGGCTCCCGCGGCACCGGCGCCTGCGCCTCGGGGCGGCGCGCCTCCGTGCTCGGCGCGATCTTCTTCGCGTGCGCCGACGCTGGGCGGATCACCCCATCACTCCGCGCCATGATGATCTGCTGGCCCAGCGCCGACGCTTCGGCGGCCGGCCAGCGGACGCGATCGAACCCTTCCTCGGTCAAGAGCGCGTTCCAGCCGTCGATCGACAGCGCCGGGCACCCCTCGATCCGCAGCTCCGGATCCTCGACCAGCCACCACCCCTCGGTGAGCCCGAAGGTCAGGTGGGCGAACAGGCTCTTTGCCACGATCTCGTTGATCAGCAGCGCGCCGTTGCGCTTGAGCGCCGCCTTCGTGTGGCGCAGCGTCGTCCGGATGTCTGTCGTCGCGTGCAGGACGTTGGCCGCAATGACGATATCGTAGGTCCCAAGCGAGAGCCCCTGGGCCTCGAGCGGCTGCTGGATGTCGAGCAGCCGATACCGGAGGTAGGGCCGGCCCGCGCCATAGGCATCCTCGGCGTGCAGGAGGAACGCCTTCGAGACGTCCGTGTAGGTGTACGTCCCGACGAGGTCCTGGAGCGGTCTGAGCGCCTCGAAGACGACCTCGCTGGTGCCGCCGGTTCCCGCGCCGATCTCCAGGATATGCAGCGGCTCTGTGTGGCCGTACGCCCGCCGCGCCTCGATCAGCGACGCGACGCGCTGCGCGAGCACGCCATTGAAATAGTCGGCCTGCGGGTTGTTCTTGTAGACCGCCTCGACCCTCGACATCGACGCGCCGGGGAAGAGGACATCCGTCGCGCGGCGCCGCCCGGTGAGGATGTCCGGCAATGCCTCGAGCGTCGCCTGGACCAGGTCCGCTTGCTTGACCAGCCCCGCCTGCTCGACGCGCCCCTCCGTGCGATATCGCTCCCAGCGCGCCCAGAGCGCGTCGAGGTCGCCGACGGCCGCTCCCGCGGCCGGGTATCCGTGGCGACGGAGGAGGCGCTCGGTCTCATCGAGCCAGCGCGCGTACAGCGGGCGGGCGCGCGCCGACTCGCGCCAGCCGTCGCCGGTGAGCCGCAGCCCGGTCCTGTCGAGCTGCCTCCACACGATCGCGAGCAGCAGCGTCGTGATCTCCTCGTACGCCGCGTCCTGCTCCGAGCTGGGGAGCGGCGGCGCGAGCACGGTTATTCGGCCCACATTGCCTCCATGGCGGGCGCCGTCTGCGCCGCCAGCGTCGTCTCCACGACCCCCATCGCTCTCATCGTCGGCCCCTCCTGCGGCGCCGGCGTCGTCTCCACGGCGGCGGCCGCCGAGCGCTCCGTCGCCCCGATCCACTTCACGACCGCGAGCTGCCGGACGGGCAGCCGCAGCAGCGTCTCCACCGCGTCCATCCCCTCGTCAGGTTCGATCGACCCGATCCCCGCGCCCGCCATGCGTCTCCGATGTCCCTCGTCCGCGACGCTGCCGGTGCTGCCCCAGTAGCCCCAGTTCACGACCTTGACCGGGCACTTCCACGCCTGGCCCAGGCGCTGCGCGAAGGCGTCGCTGAACGTGCAGCCAGCCGCGTAGTTGCTCTGCCCCGGCGCCTTGACGAACGTCTGCATCGAGGAAAAGAAGGCGACGAAGTCGAGGTCGTCCTCGCCGAACGTCTGCGCGAGCCGCACCGCGGTATCGACCTTCGCGCGGAGCCCCGCCTCGAACTGCCGCTCTTCCATGCGGGCGAGGCTCCGATCGCTCAGGACGAGCGGACCGTGCACGACGCCGTGGATCCGGTCGAAGCGGGACAGCACGTCGCGGCGGGCGCGCGCGAGGGCCGACGCATCGGCCGCGTCGGCCTGGATGTACACCGGCCGGGGGCCGAGCCGGGAGATGCGATCCGCCTTGGCGTCGATCGTGGCGTCGAGGGCGCGGCGGCCGAGCCACACCACGTTCGCGTGGTACTCGCGGACGAGGTGCTCGGTCAGCGCCTCCCCGAGCCCGCCGGCCCCGCCGATCACCACGTAGACGCCGCCGCGACGGAAGGCGGCCGACGCCTGCTCGGCGGGGACCTCGAACGGCAAGAGCCTCTGCCGGTACCATCGGCCGTCGCGCCACGCGGACGCGTCGCCGTCGGGGTCCGCCTCGAGGTGCAGTGAGTCGATGAGGATGCGGGCCGCCCGGTCCACGGCGAGCGGAAGGTCCACGAGCCGGACCGACCAGCTCCGCAGCTCCTTGGCGAGCGACCCGATCAGGCCGTGCACGCTCGCGTGCGTGGGGTACACGAGCTCGCCGTGGACGCCTTGCGTCTGCCAGGTCACGACGTCGATCCGGAGCGGTCTCCCGCCGTACCCCAGCGCGAGGAGCGCCTTGATCCATCGGAACCCGAAGAGCGCCCCCGCGGACTGCGCGGCGATGTGCTCCTCCGCCGCGACGGAGCTCGCGCTCTCCTCCGGGAGCAGCCAGATCACCGTGTCGATCGGGGCCGCGCGCAGCGCCTCGACGAGCTCATCGATCGACGCGTCGCACGGCGCGTCCACGAAGCGGGCGCGCGGCGCGCGCGCCGCGAGCGCATCTCGGAGCGGGCCGGGCCGGGCGCCGAGGACGGCGATCCCACGCTCCGGTCCGAGCCCGGCGCCTCGAGCCGGCGCCTGCTCCACGATCTCCCAGCGCGGCGCGAGCATCTCGAGCGGCGTTACGCGGCCCGGCACCGGCGGCGCCACCTCCGGCGCGGCGCCGCTGTCGACCCAGCACCTCTGCCTCGAGAGCGGATAGGTCGGCAGCCGCACACGCTGCGGCGTGGCTCCGTCGCCGTACGGCTCGCTCCACGCGCAGGCGCCGCCGTCGACCCAGCGCGCGAGAAGCTCCGTCGGTGTGGCGCCGCCCGCTGTCTCCCGCCGCGCCGCCCCCACCGGACGTGCGTTCTTCGCCCGCCCGCGCGCCAGGTTCGGCGAGAGCGGGCCGCCGTCGAGGAACGCGCGGAGGCCGCTGCGCAGCGCGTCCAGCGAGCTGGCGGCGATACCGAGCCGCTCCTCGAGGTGCGCGCGCCCCACGCGAAGCGTGTACGCGATATCCAGGAGGTCATCGTCGGTCCAACGCGGCGACGAGAGCGCATCTCGAAGCCGGCCCGCGAGCGTCTGGAGCTGCGCCTCGGTCTTGGCCGAGAGGACGACGAGCGCGGGGTTGCTCGGCGTGACGCGTCGCCCGGGCCGCCGCGTCGGGGCGACGTACTCCTCAATCACGAGGTGCGCGTTCGTCCCGCTGAAGCCGAACGAGCTGACCGCCGCGCGCCGCGGGGAAGCACCGTCCCGCTCCCAGGGCCTCACCTCGGTGTTGACGTAAAATGGCGAATCCTCGAACGAGAAATGGCTGTTGGGTCGGGTGAAGTGCAGCGTGGGGACGAGCCGCCCGTGCTGCATGCAGGCGAGCACCTTGTGGACACCGGCGACGCCTGCCGCGGCGGTGGTGTGCCCCACGTTGCTCTTCACCGAGCCGAGCGCACAACGGCGCCCGTCGCGCGCTCCGAAGGCGGCCGACAGCGCCGCGAGCTCGATCGGATCGCCGAGCTTCGTGCCGGTGCCGTGGGTCTCCACGTACGAAATGGTCCGGGGATCGATCCCGAAGCGCGCGTAGACGTCTTTCAGGAGCGCAGTCTGGCTCTGCACGCTCGGTGCGGTGATGCCGTTCGTCTTGCCGTCCTGGTTGACGCCAGAGCCGATGATGACGCCGTGAATGAAGTCGCCGTCGCGCTCGGCGTCCGGAAGGCGCTTGAGCACGACGACGCCGACGCCCTCGCCTGGAACGAAGCCGTTCGCCGCCTCGTCGAACGTCTTGCAACGTCCGTCGGGCGACAGCATTCCGGCCTCGCACATCGCGATATAGGCGTCCGGAGTCAGGTAGAGGGTGACCCCGCCTGCGAGCGCCATCTCTATCTCCCCCGCCCGCAGCGCCTGGACGGCCAGGTGAATCGCGACGAGCGACGACGAGCACGCGGTATCGACAGGAATCGCAGGTCCCTTCAGGTTCAGGTGATATGCGACCCTCCCGGCGCCGATCGCGGCGCTGTTCGCGGTCGCGCTCCTGCGTCCGCTCTGCGCGACGATCTGCGTGTACTCGCTCCCCATGATGCCGAGGTAGACACCGCAGCGCGCGCCGTCCAAGCGCGACGGCGAATACCCCGCATCCTCGAAGGCTTTGTAGCTCTCTTCGAGGAACAGGCGGTGCTGCGGGTCCATCAGATCGGCCTCCGCCGGGCTGATGTTGAAGAACAGCGGATCGAAGCGGTCGACGTCCTCGAGCGCCGCGAGCCACTTGCAGTACACCTTCCCCGTGGAGGGCACGGCGGGGTCGTAGTAGCGCTCCACGCTCCATCGCGAGGCGGGCACCTCTGCCACGGCGTCGACGCCCCTGGCGAGGTTGCTCCAGTATTCGTCGAGATCTCCGGCTCTCGGGTACCGCCCCGACGCGCCGATCACCGCGATCCTGCACGCGGCCTCGCCCGGTCCCGCCGCGATGACGCGCTCGCGAACTGCGACGCACGCGACCGCGTCGGACGCGCGGCGCGCTTCGACCTCGAAGCTGGCCTCGGGCTCATGGCGCGCCGCGACCTGGCGCTCTGCGGCGTCTTCGCGCGCACGCCGCGCCGCGGCCTCGCGCTCGGCTGCGCCTTCGCGTTCACGCCGCGCCGTGCTCTCGTGCGCGCCGGCGCGCTCCGCCGCGGAGATACCGTCGACGGCGGCTCGCACAGCGGTCGCGTCGAGCGTCGCGAGGTGCTCGGCGAGCTGGTGAATCGTCGGGTGGTCGAACAGGACCGTCGCCTTCAGATCCAGGTGAAATGTCGCGTTGATCCGGCGCACCCACTCGACGCTGATGACGGAGTCGACGCCGTGATCGACGAAGAGCCTGTCCGGATCGATGTCGGACGCGTCCGCGTACAGCGCGGCGGCGAGCGTCTGTGTCAGCCCCGCCACCAGCTCCTCCACCGGGCGCGGCGCGACCTCAGGGATCGAGATCTCATGCTGGGCGCCACGCGCGGGCAGCGCCGGGCTCGCGGGCGCTTCGGGGACCTCAGGCGCTGGCCCGGGCGCGGCTCGCAGGTCCGCGCGGGCCGACGTCATCAGGCCCGACACGTGCGCCGATAGCCGGGTGAGCGTCGGGTGGTCGTAGAGCGTCGACGCGGTGAGGGGGACATCGAGCTCGCGCTCGATCGACCGCGCCCACTCTACGCCGATGACCGAGTCCAGCCCAAGGTCGTTGAAGACAGCGTCCTGATCGAGGTCCGCTTCGTCCGTGCACAGGGCGCGCGCAAGGCTGGCGCGCAACCGACCGGTCAGCGGCTCTCCGCCGGACGCAGGCGGCTCGTCCGAAGCGCGGCGAGCCACGGCGGCGGAAGCAGGCTCCGCGCGGAGCGGGCTCAGCGAGATGGCGACGGGCGCGCTGCGCGCCGCGGAGGACGCGGCGGTGTCCATGGCAGCGGGCGGAACGAGCGCCACGAGCGAGATCGGCGCCGCGTCGGCTCGGATCTCCGCGGCGCGCTCCTTGGGCGCGCTCCGGGCGATCGGCGGGCTCGCCGCGTCGGAGCGGACCGCCGCGTCCGCGCCAGCTAGCGCGATCGAGGTAGGAGGCGAAGCCGGCCGGCTCGGCGCCGTCGCCGGAGGGGCCGCGCTCGGCGCCGGCCACGGGCCCCAGTACCTCTTCATCGCGAACGGGTACGGCGGCAGGCTCACGCGCCGCGGCCGGACGCCGGCCGGCGGCACCTGGTCCCAGTCGAACGTGAGCCCCTTGACCCAGAGCTCGACGAGCCTGGAGAGCTTCCCTCGCTCGAGCCATGCGCGAACGAGGCCGCGGAAATCGTCGTCTTGCGCGAAGACGGACACGAGCTCACCGCGGCCCTCCGCCACGCCTCGAACCCAGTCACCGAGGTCGGGCGGCTCCGAGCACGCGCGCTCGAGGCGCTCGAGGAGCGACGACATCGTCGTCACCGTCGTCGCCATCCGCTCCTGCATCGGCTCGCGGCCGACCTGGAGCGTGTACGCGATCGACGGCAGATCGCGCTGCGTGTACCCCTCGCGCCGGATCGCCGCGAGGAGGTTGCGCGCCTGCGCGCGGAGCTGCGCCTCGGTCGCCGCCGAAAGGACGATGACCACCGGGGCGTCGCTGACGGACGTCGGCGCGTCGTCGAGCTCGACGTGCTCTTCGATGATCAAGTGCGCGTTGGACCCGCCCGCCCCAAATGCAGAGATCGCCGCGATCCGGGGGGCTTCGCGCTCGACGCCGTCGACGCGCAGGCGCGGCCGCCGCCACGCTTCGAGCTCTTGCTGCACGCGGAACGGAGTGCTGCCGAAATCGATGTAAGGGTTCAGCGTTCGCGAGTGCAGGCTCGGGACGAGCTGACGGTGCTTGAGCTGGAGCAGCACCTTCGTCACGCCAGCGATGCCCGCCGCGCTCTCGCAGTGACCGATGTTCGACTTCACCGAGCCGATCGCGCACGTCTGCACGATCGCCTCGCCGCTCGCCCGTTGGAACGCCTTGCTCAGCCCGGCGATCTCGATCGGGTCGCCGAGGCTCGTCCCCGTCCCGTGCGCTTCGACGTAGCTGATCGCGCGGGGATCGACCCGCGCCTTCTCGATCGCTGCGAGGATCAGGTCGGTCTGCGCCGTGGGGTTTGGCACGGTGTAGCCGTTCGTCTTGCCGCCGTGATTGATGCTGGTCCCCTTGATCACGCCATAGATGTGGTCGCGGTCGGCGATCGCACGGGAGAGCGGCTTGAGCAGCACCGCGCCGACCCCCTCGCCGGGGACGTAGCCGTCTCCGCCTGCGCCGAAGCTCTCGCACCGCCCCGTGCTGGAGACGAACTGCCCCTGGCTGAGGCCGAGGTATTTGTTCGGGTGAATCGACGCGTTCACGCCGCCCGCGAGCGCCAGCTCGCATTCGCCCTGCTGGAGGCTCTGGCAGGCGAGGTGGATCGCGGTGAGCGACGACGAGCACATCGTGCTCAACGTCAGGCTCGGCCCGTGGAAGTCGCAGAAGTACGAGACGCGGTTCGCGATCGACGACAAGGTGCCGCCGGGGATGTAGGGCTGGGCGACCTCCGCCGACGGCGTGCTGTACAGGTGATACTCCTCGTACATCACGCCGGCGAACACGCCCACGCGGCCGCGGACCGCGGGCCCGCTCAGCGCTTCGCGCGTGTAGCCCGCGTCCTCGAGCGTCTGGTACGCGCACAGGAGAAAGAGCCGCTCCTGCGGGTCCATGAGCTGCGCTTCGCGCGGCGAGATGTTGAAGAAGAGCGGATCAAACTGGTCGATCCCCTCCAGGAAGCCACCCCATTTGCTGTAGCTCTTTCCGGGCTTCCCTCGCTCCGCGTCGAAATAGGCGCGGTGGTCCCACCGGTCGCGCGGGATCTCGGTAATGCAGTCCTTGCCCGACCTCAGGTTCTCCCAGAACTCCGCGAGATCGTTCGCCTGCGGGTAGCGGCCGCTCAGGCCAATGATCGCAATGGCCGCCTCGCGCGCCTCGCCAGCGCGGCCGCGCGACGGGAGGCGGCGCGCACGGCGGCGCGCCGGCCCTGCTCCGGCGGAGACCGCCGTCGCCGGCGCGGCCGGGGCGGTCGCCCCGCCGAGCAGTGAGCCCAGCGTCGCCGCGTGGTGCTCGACGAAGTAGTCCGCCAGCTCGCGGACCGTCTTCGCCTCGAACAGGAGCGTCTTCGACAGCGGGCCGAACACCGCCTCGAGCCGATCCGTGAGCTCGACCGCCATCACCGATTCGATGCCGTACGTCTCGAACGACGCCGCCGCGTCGATCCGCTCGACCGGAAGCTTGATCACCGGGGCGAGGAGCTTCTTCACCTGCCTCAGCGCCTCTTCGCGGATCGCCGGAGTGGACGCGTTCGCCGGCGATGCGGCCGCAAGATCGCCGGGCGACGGCCGGTTGGAGCGGGCGAGGAGCGCGCCGCGGATCGCGCGCGCGTCGCCGAACAGGACCACCACGTGGCTCGGGCGCCCGGGATCGCGGATGCATCGCGCCAGCGCTGCGAGCCCGGCGGCGGTGCCGAGCGGGGTGAGCCCATCGCGCCGGAGCCTGGCCTCGACGGCGGAGTCGACGTGCAACCCGCCCTCGGCCCACAGCGGCCAGCCGATCGAGATCGTTCGGCCCGAGCGGGCGCCCCGCTCCACCTGCTCGGCGCGACGCCTCGCGTAGGCGTCCATGAAAGCGTTCGCCGCCGCGTAGTCGGACTGGCCAACGTTCCCCATCGCCCCTGCGACGGACGAGAAGCAGACGAAGCAGTCGAGGGGCTCGCCTCGTGTGGCCTCGTCGAGGTTGGCGATCCCCGCCACCTTCGCGGCGAACACCCGGCGCAGCTCGTCGTCTGTCTTCCGCACGAGGAAGCTGTCCTCGACGACGCCGGCGGTGTGGACGACTCCGTCGAGCTGGCCGTACGTCGCCCGGACATGGCGGACGAGATCCTCGACGGCGGCGCGGTCGGCGACGTCGACGCTCCGGTACTCGACCCGCGCGCCGAGGGCGCGGAGCTCGGCGAGCTTCGACTGGCCATCCGAGCCCACGACAGGCGACCGGCCCGTGACGACCAGCGCCGCGCCGCGGCTCGCGCGCGCGATCGACGTCGCCACGACGAGCCCGAGCCCACCCAGGCCGCCGGTGATCCAGTACACCCCGCCGTCGCGCCAGGGGGGAGCCGCCCCGTCGCTGGCGTCGAGGCGAGCGAGCTCCACGAGCCGCCGCACCTCGCGGCGCTCGCCTCGGTACCGGATCTCGTCCGCGTCGAGGCGCGCTGCCTCGTCGTCGAGCACGTCGAACCACCCGTTCGCCGACGCCGGCTCGCCGATCGTGATGTGCTGTGTGACGAGGTGCGGGTTCTCCCGGCTCGCCGATTTCAACATCGCGCTGAGGCCGGCGTAGAGCGCGCCTTCCTCGGGGTCACTCGACGCGACGACGACCTGCAGCAGGCGACGCCGGGCTGGCGCGCGCACCAGGAGCGCGCGGAGGACCCCGAGCAGCGCAGCGGCAACACGCTCGTACCTCTCGGCGAGCGAGCCGGTGCCCGGCGCGACGAAGTGAAGCTCGCCTCCGCGCAGCTGCCGCTCGAGCGCCGCTCGCTGCTCCGAGCCGAGCGCGCCGACGACAAAGAGCCTCCGGTCCTCGTCGGCGATGGCCGCGTGGGCACGCGCGCCGCGCGCGGGCTCCTCGGCCCATCGCGGCTCGAGGAGCATCGTCTCTGCGCGCGGCGCGTCGCTCATCACGCGCAGGGTCAGCCCATCGAGCTGCGCGCGGACCTCGCCCAGCTCGTCGCATAGGCTGATGTCGATCGCCCTGACGTCGTCGTCGGGGCTGCTCCCGTCGCGGAAGCGGAGCCAGGCGTACGCGCGCTGCGGCGTCGGGCCGTGGAGCGACAGCGCCGCGAGCCCTGAGGGAAGCGCGGGACGGCTCGCTCGTTCGCTCGCTCCTCCCGCGGGGAGCGCGAGGCCGACCGCGGCCTGGATCGCGCCGTCGACGATGCTCGGGTGGAGCTGGAACTCCCCCGCCGCGCCGGCGACGCACTCCGGGATCGCCAGCCGGGCGAGCACCTGCGGGCGCCCCGCGGCGTCGCTCCCGACGCGGAGCTCCTCGATGCTACGATGCGCGGCGCCGTACTCGAGCCCGGCCGCCCCGAGCGCCTCGTACGCGCGCTCGGGCGCGAGCTCGGCGCGCGAGCACGCCTCGCGCAGGCGCGAGAGGTCGAGCGCCGGTGGACGTGCGGCAGCGACGACGCGCGCGAGGCCGCGGCAGTACACGACGTCCGCGTCGTCGCCGGGTCCGCTGTGGATCTCGAACTCCGCCTCCGTCTCGCTGCTGGCGATCACGTCGATCTGCACCATGCGACCCCCCTGGGCCACGGCCAGCGGCCGGAGCCACGCGACGCCCGCGAGCGTGACCGCGCGATCCGTGTCCAGGCTCCTTTTAGCGGCCGCCAGCGCCATCTCGAGGTGGCAGGCGCCGGGCAGCACCGCGTCGCGCCGGACGCGGTGATCGCGGAGGAAAGGCTCGTCGCCCGTGAACGTCGAGACGAACTTCGACTCGAACGCCGTCGACACGTTCTCGTGCAGGAGCGGGTGCAGGCGCGCCGCGCCCGAGGGCCGCGCAGCAGGCCGGGTCTCCACCCAGTAGCGCTCGTTCGCGAAGGGGTACTTCGGCAGCCGGACGCGCCCCGGCCCCCCGGCCGGGTAGAGCCTCTCCCAGTCGAAGGGGAGGCCCTTCACCCAGAGCCCTGCGATCCGGTCGTAGTGCCGCCTGAAGACCCAGCTCGCGAGCAGCTCGCGGCCTTCGTCGTCCGACTTGAAGAACGCGATCGCCGCCTTGCTCGTCTCGACCGACCCTCTTGTCCAGTCGCGTTCATCGGGCGGCTCGGCGCACAGCATCTCGAGGCGCTCGACGAGCGCCGCGAGGCTGGCCACCGTCGTCGCGGCGCGCTCCTCCATCGGCTCGCGACCGACCTGGAGAGTGTACGCGATCGACGGCAGATCGGCTTCGGTGTAGCCCTCACGGCGGATCGCCGCGACGAGGTTGCGCGCCTGCGCGCGGAGCTGCGCTTCGCTCTTCGCCGACAGGACGATCACCACCGGTAGCTCGGCCGGCGGCGCCGGCGCCTCGCCGCGCGCGACGTACTCCTCGATGATCACGTGGGCGTTCGAGCCACCCGCGCCGAACGCCGACACCCCCGCGAGCCGCGGGACTTCGCGCTCGACGCCGTCGATGCGGAGGCGCGGCCGCGGCCACGCTGCGAGCTCCTGCTGGACGCGGAACGGAGTGCGGTCGAAATCGATGTGCGGGTTCAAGGTCCGCGCGTGCAGGCTCGGGGCGAGCTGGCGATGCTCGAGCTGGAGGAGCACCTTCGTCACGCCGGCGATGCCGGCCGCGCTCTCGCCATGGCCGATGTTCGACTTCACCGAGCCGATCGCGCACGTTTGCACGAGCGCCTCGCCGCTGGCCTTCTGGAACGCCTTGCTCAGGCCGGCGATCTCGATCGGGTCGCCGAGGCTCGTCCCCGTCCCGTGCGCCTCGATGTAGCTGATCGCGCGCGGATCGATGCCCGCCCTCTGCAGGGCGTCGGTGATTACCTCGCTCTGCGCGTTCGGGTTCGGGACGGAGTAGCCGTTCGTCCTGCCGCCGTGGTTGACGCTGGTCCCCTTGATCACGCCATAGATGTGATCGCGGTCGGCGATGGCGCGGGAGAGCGGCTTGAGCAGCACCGCGCCGACCCCTTCGCTAGGAACGTAGCCGTCTCCTCCCTCGCCGAAGCTCTCGCACCGCCCCGCGCTCGAAACGAACTGCCCCTGGCTCAAGGCGAGGTATTTGTTCGGGTGAACGGAGACGTTCACCCCGCCGGCGATCGCCAGATCGCACTCGCCTTCGAGGATGCTGCGGCAGGCGAAGTGGATCGCGGTGAGCGCCGACGAGCACATCGTGTCCACCGCCACGCTCGGCCCGTGGAAGTTGCAGAAGAACGAGACGCGATTCGCGATCGACGATGGGCGGCCGCTCGGCACCAGCGGCTGCTCGGCGCCTTGTGAAGGGACGCCGTAGAGCTGGTATTCCTCGTACATCACCCCGACGAACACGCCCACACGGCCGCGCACCGCGGGCCCGCTCAGCGAATCGCGCGTGTAACCGGCATCCTCGAGCGTCTCGTACGCGCACTGCAGGAAGAGCCGCTCCTGCGGGTCGATGAGCTGCGCCTCGCGCGGCGAGACGTGGAAGAAGAGCGGATCGAACCGGTCCACACCGTCGATAAATCCGCCCCACTTGCTGTAGCTCTTTCCGATCCGCCCTTTCTGCGCGTCGAAATAGGCGCGGTAGTCCCAGCGGTCGGGCGGGATCTCGGTGATGCAGTCCTTGCCCGACCTCAAGTTGTCCCAGAACTCCCCGAGATCGTTCGCCTGCGGGTAACGGCCGCTCACGCCGATGATCGCGATGTCATACGGGCCGGCGCCACGAGCGGATACGCCAGGAGGCGCCGCAACGGGCGGCGCTGCAATAGGCGGCGCTGCAATAGGCGGCGCTGCAACGGGCGGTGCTGCAACGGGCGGCGCTGCAACGGGCGGCGCTGCGACAGGCGGCGCTGCAACAGGCGAATCGACGCTGGCAGAGACGGCCTTGCGCACGGCCACAACCGGACGGCCGAGGGGACGCGCGCTGCGCGGAGGCGCGCTGACCGGACGGTCGAGCGCGCTAGGAGCGCTTTTCCCGAGGATCCGGGACAGCGCGGCGCGGTGGTTCTCGAGGAAGTGCCGCGCGACAGCGTCGATCGTGTCGAACTCGAAGAACAGGGTCTTCGACAGCGGGCCGAAGTGCTTCTCCAGCGCGCTCGTCAGGTGCATGACGACGACCGAGTCGATCCCGTACCGCTCGAGAGGTGTGTCGGCATCGACCCGATCGAGCGGCAGCTTGAGCGCCGATGCGACCTGCTTCCGGAAGTAATCGACGACCTCGGCCTCGACGAGCTCGACTGCACCGCCTGACGGGGGCGTCGCGGCGATTTGCGCGGCCGCCGGCGCGGCGGCTCGCTCTGAGCGGAGGCGAGCGCGGACGGCGCGAAGGCGGTCCAGCGCCTCCGCGCGCGTCAGCTTCTGCTCCTTGATCAGCGAGAACAGCGCGGCGATCTCGTCCCGCGCATCCGCGTCGTGCGACCCCTGCGTCATGCTACGAGCCACTCCCGGAACTCGTCCTCCGACAGGACGCCTTCCACCATCGTTTCGAAGAGCTCCATGTAAAGCGTGGAGTCGTCGTCCGCGTCCGTGAGCGCTTCTCGTGACGCCTCGGTCGCGAAGACCCCGACATGTGCGAGGCCGCTCGCCATGGTCCGGTAGAACGCCGCGATGCCGTGCTCGGTCGCGAGCGGGATCACACCATGCGTCTGACGCAGCCGCTGCACGGTCGAGGCGTCCATCTGCATGCCGCCGCTCTCCCACAGCGGCCAGTCGATCGACACCGTCCGGCCCTGGCGACGGCCAGCGCGCACAAGCTCGCTGCGCTGCTCCGCAAACCGCGCCATGAACGCGTTCGCCGCCGCGTAGTCCGCCTGCCCCACATTCCCAACGAGCCCCGCCACCGACGAAAACACCACCATGTGGTCCAGCGCCAGATGCTTCGTCGCCTCATCCAGGTGCACGAGGCCACGCACCTTCGGCCCCAGCACGCTGCGCCACTGCGCCTCCGTCTTGTTCACCACGAAGCTGTCCTGGAGCACCCCCGCCGCGTGCACTAGCCCGTTCAGCCCTCCGTGCTCCGACTGCAGCTGCTCCACCGCTCGCGACACCGCTGCTCCGTCGCTCACGTCGAGCTGCATGTACTCCACGCGCGAACCTCGACCGCGCAGCGACTCCACCGCCGCTTGCTTCGTGCCGCTCAGCCGCGAGCGCCCCGTCAGGATCAGCGTCGCTCCAGGCGCTCGGTCGATGATCTCCTTCGCAAACAGAAGCCCAAGGCCCCCCGCTCCCCCCGTGATCAGGTACACGCCGTCTTGCTTCCACGGCACCTCGGCCGCTGCTGCTCGCGACTCCACCACAGGTTCCAGCGCCGGCGTCTGCCGCTCCCCACCCTGGTAGCGGATCTCTACATCACCTCTCGCCGCCGCGTTCTCCTCGAGCTTGTCCAGCAGCGTCGCGCTGTCCTCAAGCTCCAGCACCTGACCCACGAGCTTCGGGTTTTCCTGGCTCGCGCTCTTCAGCAGCCCGGATACCGCACCGAGCCGCTCGCCTCGCTCACCCCGCGACAGCGCTATCTGCAGCAGCACCTCACCCCGCGGCCGCTCCCGCAGGATCGTCTGCACCGTCGCCATCACCTGCTCGACGAACTGCTCGAACTCCTCCGCCACGCCGCCGCTGGCGCGCAGCGCCGTGATCTGGGCTCCCGGCAGCCGCTCGCTCAGCGCTGCTGCCTGCGAGCCATAGGCGCTGTCCAGCAGCACCCATCGCTGCACATGCCCGCTCTGCGCCGAATGCTCCACCGGGCTGCGCCGCCAGCGCCGCTGCAAGAGCTCTACCCCGCTCCGGTGCTGCACCCGGCTCGCGAAGCCGGCCAGCCGCACACACACAACACCCCCGTCGTCGCACAGCTCCAGCGTCAGCTTCTCGCCTCCACGCTCCTCGCGGATCACCACGTACCCGGACGGCGGGCTCGCTCCGAACACCTCCACCGCGTCCAGCGCAAACGGCAGCCTCAGCGTCTGACCATCGCTCAGCGCTATCGTCGCTTGCAGCGCGCTGTCCAGCACCGACGGGTGAAGCACGTACTCCTCCCGCCCGGACATCGCGCTCGCAGGCAGCTGCACACGCGCCAGCGCAAAGCGCTCTCCGCCTGTCTCCTCCCCACGCCACACGCTCACCAGCCCTCGATGCGACGGCCCGTAGTGCAGGCCCATCGCATCGAACGCCGCGTAACACGACGCACCGCTCCACTCTTGCTCGCACCGCGAACGCAGCTCGCTCACGTCAACCCGCGGCGCTGGCTGCTTCTCCACCAGCCGCGCGTAGCCCTGCGAGTGCACCACACGCTCGCCCGACACGCCCGCTCCCCCTGAGTAGATCTCGTAGCGCAGCGTCCAGCCCTCGGCTGGCTCAGACCCCTCCGCGCTCTCGACCTGCACGTGCACACGCACGGCCTCCGCACCTCGCTGCACGATCGGCTGCGACCACACCACGTGATGCAGCTCGATCCCGTGCTCGCCTACCTCCCCCTCGCCTCCCACCGCCTCCTGCACCGCACGCCGCGCCATCTCCAGGTACGCGACCCCAGGCAGCACCCGCTCCTCGTCCACCACGTGGTCCGCGAAGAACGGCTCTTGCCCCGTGAACTCCGACGTGAACCGCTCCTCCGACAGGCTCGAGGTGTTTGCATGCACCAGCGGGTGAATACGCCCTGCACCCGCTCCCGCACCCGCTCCCGCCGCCCCAGACCTCCCCCTCGACGACGGCAGCCAGTATCGCTCCCTCTCGAACGGATACGTCGGCAGCGACACTCGCCTCGCCCTGCGCCCCGCGTGCACTCGCGACCAGTCGAAAGCAAGCCCCTTGACCCACAGCTCCAAGAGCCGCGCGTACTTGCCGCGCAATGCCCACTTGCCGATCGCCTCCTGCAGCTCTTCGTCCGACCCGAGCAGCGAGAGCATCTCCCTCTCTCGCTTCACCTCCCCTTGCCAGAACTCCTCGAGCTCACCTGCGCCTCGCTCGTACGCCGACAGCTTCGACTTCACCTCGTCCAGGTTGGAGGCGATGAACCCGAGACGGTGCTCCATCGCCTCTCGCCCCGTCTGCAGCGTGTACGCGATGTCCTCCAGATCCCCTTCCCCGTACTCCCCCCGCTCCAGCGCTCGTCTCAGCCGGCTCGCCTGCCGACGCAGCGCCTCCGCGCTCCGCGCCGACAGCACCACCGCCACCGCGCCTCGCCCCGCTCCGCTCGCGAGCGCACCCCGCTCGCCCGCGCGCTCCACATACTCCTCGAGCACCACGTGCGCATTGGCCCCGCCCGCCCCGAACGACGAGACCCCGGCGATGCGCGGATGCTCTCGCTCTTTCCCATCCACCTTCACCACCGGCCGCCGCCACGCCGACAGCTCACGCTGCACGAAGAATGGGCTGTTCTCGAAGTCGATGTGCGGGTTGAGCCGCTCCGAATGCAGCGACGGGACCAGCACCCCGTGCTTCATCTGCAGCACCACCTTCGTCACACCCGCTATCCCAGCCGCGCTCTCGCAGTGCCCGATGTTCGACTTCACAGACCCGATCGCGCAGTACCCTCGCTCCTCCGTCCGACGACGAAACGCCTGCGTCAGGCCCGCCAGCTCGATGGGATCCCCGAGCTCCGTCCCCGTCCCATGCGCCTCCACGTAGCTCACCGCGCGCGGCTCGATCTTGGCTTCCGTGAGCGCCTGCGCGACGAGCTGCGCCTGCGCCACGGGGCTCGGCACGGTGTAGCCATTCGTCTTGCCGCCGTGGTTGATGCTCGTCCCCTTGATCACGGCGTAGATGTGATCACCGTCATCAATCGCCCGCTGCAGCGGCTTGAGCAGCACCGCCCCGACGCCTTCGGCCGGCACGTAGCCGTCCCCGCCTTCCCCGAAGCTCTCGCAGCGACCCCGGCTCGACGCGAACTGCCCCTGGCTCAGCGCCAGATATTTGTTCGGATGAATCGAGACGTTCACCCCACCGGCGATCGCCAGATCGCACCCGCCGTGGAGCAGGCTCTGGCAGGCGAGGTGAATCGCGGTGAGCGACGACGAGCACATCGTGTCCACCGCCATGCTCGGCCCGTGGCAATCGAGAAAATACGAGACGCGGTTGGCGATCGACGAAGGATTGCCGTTGAGCGCAAACGGCTGACCCAGGACTTGCGCCTGCGCGCCGAAGAGTTGGTATTCCTCGTACATCACGCCGACGAATACGCCCACGGTGCCGGGCGGGCCGCCGGCCGCGGCGGGCTTCTTCAGCGCGTCTCGCGTGTAGCCGGCGTCCTCGATCGTCTCGTACGCGCACTCAAGGAAGAGCCGCTCCTGCGGATCCATGAACTGCGCTTCACGCGGCGAGATGTTGAAGAAGAGCGGATCGAACCGGTCGACGCCGTCGATGAAGCCGCCCCAGCGGCTATAGATCTTCCCCGGCTTCCCCCTCTGCGGATCGAAGAACTCCTCCAAGCTCCAGCGGTCCTCCGGGATCTCGGTGATGCAATCCCGGCCGGACTTGAGGTTCTCCCAGAACGCTTCGAGGTCGTCGGCGCCGGGGTATCTCCCGCTCACGCCGATGATCGCGATGTCGTGCGGCCGAAGCGGGCGCGCGACAGCGCCTCCGCGCGGCTGCGTGACGAGGCGGTCCCTGCGCGGAGCGCTCGCCGATGCCGGCTCCTGCGGCCGGCGCGCGGCGCTCTTCGCCGGCTCGTCGTCGCCGCCGAGCACCTCGATGAGCCGACGGCGATGCGCCTCCGCGAAATACCGGCTCAGCGACCGGATGTCCTGGTGCTCGAAGAAGAGCGTCTTCGATAGCGGACCGAAGGTCTTCTCAAGCTCCCGCGTCAGCTCCATCACCATCACCGACTCGATCCCATAGCGGTCGAGCGGCGTGTCCCCCTCTATCCGCTCCAGCGGCACCTTCAAGCTCGACGACAGCACCTTTCGGAGCAGCTGCGCTGCCTTCGCCTCCATGACGTCGGACGCGACGGCAGTCGAGCCCGCGTCGTGCGAGGCGTCCCCCTCGCCGGCGGTCGCGTGGGTGGCCGCAAGCTGCGAGCGCCACTTCGCCACATCACCTGCGACGACGCCGACGTGCGCGAGGCCGCTCGCCATGGTCCGGTAGAACGCCGCGATCCCGTGCTCGGTCGCGAGCGGGGTCACGCCGTATGTTTGGCGCAGCCGCCGCACGGTCGAGGCGTCCACCTGCATGCCGCCGCTCTCCCACAGCGGCCAGTCGATCGACACCGTCCGGCCCTGGCGACGGCCAGCGCGCACAAGCTCGCTGCGCTGCTCCGCAAACCGCGCCATGAACGCGTTCGCCGCCGCGTAGTCCGCCTGCCCCACATTCCCAACGAGCCCCGCCACCGACGAAAACACCACCATGTGGTCCAGCGCCAGATGCTTCGTCGCCTCATCCAGGTGCACGAGGCCACGCACCTTCGGCCCCAGCACGCTGCGCCACTGCGCTTCCGTCTTGTTCACCACGAAGCTGTCCTGGAGCACCCCCGCCGCGTGCACTAGCCCGTTCAGCCCTCCGTGCTCCGACTGCAGCTGCTCCACCGCTCGCGACACCGCTGCTCCGTCGCTCACGTCGAGCTGCATGTACTCCACGCGCGAACCTCGACCGCGCAGCGACTCCACCGCCGCTTGCTTCGTGCCGCTCAGCCGCGAGCGCCCCGTCAGGATCAGCGTCGCTCCAGGCGCTCGGTCGATGATCTCCTTCGCAAACAGAAGCCCAAGCCCGCCCGCTCCCCCCGTGATCAGGTACACGCCGTCTTGCTTCCACGGCACCTCGGCCGCTGCTGCTCGCGACTCCACCACAGGTTCCAGCGCCGGCGTCTGCCGCTCCCCACCCTGGTAGCGGATCTCTACATCGCCTCTCGCCGCCGCGTTCTCCTCGAGCTTGTCCAGCAGCGTCGCGCTGTCCTCAAGCTCCAGCACCTGACCCACGAGCTTCGGGTTTTCCTGGCTCGCGCTCTTCAGCAGCCCGGATACCGCACCGAGCCGCTCGCCTCGCTCACCCCGCGACAGCGCTATCTGCAGCAGCACCTCACCCCGCGGCCGCTCCCGCAGGATCGTCTGCACCGTCGCCATCACCTGCTCGACGACCTGCTCGAACTCCTCCGCCACGCCGCCGCTGGCGCGCAGCGCCGTGATCTGGGCTCCCGGCAGCCGCTCGCTCAGCGCTGCTGCCTGCGAGCCATAGGCGCTGTCCAGCAGCACCCATCGCTGCACATGCCCGCTCTGCGCCGAATGCTCCACCGGGCTGTGCCGCCAGCGCCGCCGCAAGAGCTCTACCCCGCTCCGGTGCTGCGCCCGGCTCGCGAAGCCGGCCAGCCGCACGCACACAACACCCCCGTCGTCGCACAGCTCCAGCGTCAGCTTCTCGCCTCCACGCTCCTCGCGGATCACCACGTACCCAGACGGCGGGCTCGCTCCGAACACCTGCGCCGCGTCCAGCGCGAACGGCAGCGTCAGCGTCTGACCATCGCTCAGCGCTATCGTCGCTTGCAGCGCGCTGTCCAGCACCGACGGGTGAAGCACATACTCCTCCCGCCCGGACATCGCGCTCGCAGGCAGCTGCACACGCGCCAGCGCGAAGCGCTCTCCGCCTGTCTCCTCCCCACGCCACACGCTCACCAGCCCTCGATGCGACGGCCCGTAGTGCAGGCCCATCGCATCGAACGCCGCGTAACACGACGCACCGCTCCGCTCTTGCTCGCACCGCGAACGCAGCTCGCTCACGTCAACCCGCGGCGCAGGCTGCTTCTCCACCAGCCGCGCGTAGCCCTGCGAGTGCACCACACGCTCGCTCGACACGCCCGACACCACACGCTCGCCCGACACGCCCGACACGCCCGCTCCCCCAGAGTAGATCTCGTAGCGCAGCGTCCAGCCCTCGGCTGGCTCAGACCCCTCCGCGCTCTCGACCTGCACGTGCACACGCACGGCCTCCGCACCTCGCTGCACGATCGGCTGCGACCACACCACGTGATGCAGCTCGATCCCGTGCTCGCCTACCTCCCCCTCGCCTCCCACCGCCTCCTGCACCGCACGCCGCGCCATCTCCAGGTACGCGACCCCAGGCAGCACCCGCTCCTCATCCACCACGTGGTCCGCGAAGAACGGCTCTTGCCCCGTGAACTCCGACGTGAACCGCTCCTCCGACAGGCTCGAGGTGTTTGCATGCACCAGCGGGTGAATACGCCCCGCACCCGCTCCCGCCGACCCAGACCTCCCCCTCGACGACGGCAGCCAGTATCGCTCCCTCTCGAACGGATACGTCGGCAGCGACACTCGCCTCGCCCTGCGCCCCGCGTGCACTCGCGACCAGTCGAAAGCAAGCCCCTTGACCCACAGCTCCAAGAGCCGCGCGTACTTGCCGCGCAATGCCCACTTGCTGATCGCCTCCTGCAGCTCTTCGTCCGACCCGAGCAGCGAAAGCACCTCCTTCTCTCGCTTCACCTCCCCTTGCCAGAACTCCTCGAGCTCACCTGCGCCTCGCTCGTACGCCGACAGCTTCGACTTCACCTCGTCCAGGTTGGAGGCGATGAACCCGAGACGGTGCTCCATCGCCTCTCGCCCCGTCTGCAGCGTGTACGCGATGTCCTCCAGATCCCCTTCCCCGTACTCCCCCCGCTCCAGCGCTCGTCTCAGCCGGCTCGCCTGCCGACGCAGCGCCTCCGCGCTCCGCGCCGACAGCACCACCGCCACCGCGCCTCGCCCCGCTCCGCTCGCGAGCGCACCCCGCTCGCCCGCGCGCTCCACATACTCCTCGAGCACCACGTGCGCATTGGCCCCGCCCGCCCCGAACGACGAGACCCCGGCGATGCGCGGATGCTCTCGCTCTTTCCCATCCACCTTCACCACCGGCCGCCGCCACGCCGACAGCTCACGCTGCACGAAGAATGGGCTGTTCTCGAAGTCGATGTGCGGGTTGAGCCGCTCCGAATGCAGCGACGGGACCAGCACCCCGTGCTTCATCTGCAGCACCACCTTCGTCACACCCGCTATCCCAGCCGCGCTCTCGCAGTGCCCGATGTTCGACTTCACAGACCCGATCGCGCAGTATTCTCGCTCCTCCGTCCAGGCTCGGAACGCCTGCGTCAGGCCCGCCAGCTCGATGGGATCCCCGAGCTCCGTCCCCGTCCCATGCGCCTCCACGTAGCTCACCGCGCGCGCGTCGACCCCCGCCCTGGCGAGCGCGCTCAGGATCAGCTCGCGCTGCGCCACCGGATTCGGCACGGTGTAGCCGTTCGTCTTGCCACCGTGGTTGATGCTCGTCCCCTTGACCACGGCGTAGATGTGATCACCGTCGTCAATCGCCCGCTGCAGCGGCTTGAGCAGCACCGCCCCGACGCACTCGCCGGGGACGAAGCCGTCGCCCCCTTCGCCGAAGCTCTTGCAGTGCCCGGTCCGGGAGAGCATCCGCTGCGCGGACAGCCCGACGTACGTCGACGGGTGCACGTAAAGATTCACGCCGCCGGCGATCGCGATCTCGCACTCGTCGCGCAGCAGGTGCTCGCACGCCTCGTGGATCGCCGTCAGCGACGACGAGCACATCGTGTCGATCGGCATGCTCGGGCCGCGCAGGTTCAGCAGATAGGAGACGCGATTGGCCACCGAGCCGAACGACGTGTGCGGAAAGCTCTGTCGGTCGTGGAGGCGCATCTCCGGGCCGTGGAGATCGAAGCCGGTCTTCGTGATCCCGGCGAAGACGCCGACCCGCCCCCCGTGCTGCGACGCGATCAGGTCGCGCGTGTAGCCGGCGTCCTCGAGCACGCTCCAGCAGCACTCGATGAAGAGCCGCTCCTGCGGATCGATGTTCATCGACTCGCGCGGCGAGACATTGAAGAAGAGCGGATCGAAGTCGGCGAAGCCGTCGAGGAAACCGCCCCACTTGCCGTAGCTCTTCCCCTCCATCACTGCCTGTTCGGGGTCGGGCTCGTAAAAACCGTCGAGCGACCAGCGATCGGCGGGTATCTCGCGAGTGCAGCTCCGCCCGGCCTTGAGGTGCTCCCAGAACTCGCCGACGTCCTCCGCCTGCGGGTACCGGCCGCTGAGGCCGATGATCGCGATGGGGCCGCGCGCCGGCCGCGCCCCGGCAGCCTCCTCGCTTCGCGGCAGAGGCGCCTCGTCGCGTCGCGCCCCCGCGTCCAGCGGGGCCATGGCGCCGCCCGGCTCGTTCGCGTGGACCGGAGCGTCGGCGAGGCGATCCATTCCGGTCCAGCGCGCGCACGCGGCGGCGTGACGCGCGCTCAGGTGGCCGGCGAGCGCGGCGAGCGTCTGGTACTCGAACCAGAGCGTCTTCGAGATGTCGCCGAACACCTTCGACAGCGCCTCGTTCAGGCGCATGATGAGGAGCGAGTCGATCCCATACAGCTCCAGCGACTCCTCTGGATCGATCTGGCTCGACGGCAGCTTCGTGACGTCAGCAAAGAGCCCGCGGAGCCTGCGCAGCGTCTTCTCTTCGAGGAGTCGCGGATCGATCGCCGCGGCGTCGCGCGCCGCGGTGATCGGCACCGCCTCGCGCACCGCCTGCGCGGCCGTCGCCGCGGCGCTCCGCGTCGCCGGAGCGGGCGCCGGACCCGTCGCCACCCCCATGGCTTGCAGCCGCTCGATCCCACCTGCGAGGACGACGACACGCGCACGGCTCGACGCGAGCGCCTCGTGAAGCGCGGCGAGCCCTTGCGCGGCGGAGAGCGGCGCGAGCCCGGCTCGATCGAGCGCCTCGGCGGTGACGGGATCCACGTGCATCCCGCCGTCCGCCCACAGGGGCCACGCAATCGCGATCGTCCGCCCGCGGCGCTCCCCGTCCGCGACCAGCCGATCGCGGTAGGCGGCGTACCCGTCCAGGAAGCCGTTCGCCGCCGCGTAGTCCGCCTGCCCCACGTTTCCGAAGACGCCAGCGATCGAGGAGAAGATCGCGAAGAAGTCGAGCGGGAGACGAGCGGTCGCGCGATCGAGGTGGACGACGCCACGCACCTTCGGCGCGAGCACGGCATGCAGGTCGCTCGTCTGCTTTCGAACGATGAAGCCGTCGCGGAGCACGCCTGCCGCGTGAATGACGCCGCTCAGACGGCCGTATCGCTCGAGGATGTCTCGAACGCGCCCCTCCACCGCGGCGACGTCCGCGACGTCCATGGTCAGGTACTCGACGCGCGCCCGCCGCCGCTCGCCCTCCGCGCGCAGTGCATCGAGCGCGGCGCGCAGCTCGCCGGTGAGCGGCGAGCGTCCCGCGAGGAGCACCGTCGCCCCGTCGGCGTGCTCGACGATGTCGCGCGCGACGATCCGCCCGATGCCGCCGCCTCCGCCGGCGATCAGGTACACGCCATCGCTCTTCCAGCCGGCCTGCGCGCCCGGCGCCCGAGCGCCGTCGTCCGGCGCCGGTGCGAGCGCGGCCACGGTCGCGACGTACCGGCCGCCCTCGCGATAGCGAATCACCCGATCGTCGCTCGCCGCCGCGTCGCTCCGCAACCTCGCTGCCAGCTCGTCGGCCCGCATCGGCGAGGCGATCTGGACGAGCTGCGCGACGAGGTCGGGGTTCTCCCGGCTCGCCGTCTTCAGCAGACCGGAGACCCCCGCGAGCGCCTCCGCCCCCTCGCCCTGGTGGCTCACCACGACCTGGAGCAGCGCTCGCCCGTCGAGCCGATCGCGCAGGAGCTCGCGGACGCGCTCGAACACCTGCTCGACACGCCCCGCGAAGCGATCTGCCAGCGTGCCGCCGTGGACTCGCAGCGCCTCGATCTCGGTCCCGGGGCAGGCGCTCGCCAGCGCGCGCGCCGCGTCTTCGTACGCCGGCTCCACGAGGACGCAGCGCCTCGCGAACCGCGCCGCGGCGCGGTCGCCCTCGCGCGCATCGCCGGCCGCCTCCTTCGCGTCCCAGCGTGGCTCGAAGAGGAGCGGGGCAGACGCCGTGCCGCCGGGCAACGGGAACCAATACCGCTCCCTCGCGAACGGATAGGTCGGAATGCTCAGGCGGGCGGGCGTACGATCCTGGTACAGCGCATCCCACGCGATCGTCGTTCCTTGCACCCAGAGCTCGCCCAGCTCGCTCAGCCGCTCCTCGCGCGCGCGGGCACCGAGCAGCCGGCCCGTGGCTGCATCGCTCGCGGACGGCGCCCCCGTCTCGCCGCGGCGCTTCGCCTGCCCCATGAAGACCCCGGGAGCGCGGACACCTCGCGCCAGCTCGCCGAGGACGTCGACGATCCGGCGCCGGCCGTCGGCCACGAACGCCGCCCGGCAGGCCATCGCCTCTCGCCCGATCTGGAGCGTGTAGGCAAGGGCGGTCAGGTCGAGCGCCGGCTGCCGTTCAAGCCATCGCGCGAGCTTCGCAGCGTACGCCTCGAGGCGCTCCGGCCTCTTCGCCGAGAGGACGATCAGCACCGGCAGACCCGCCTCCGCGAACGTCACCTCGCCCGAGCGCGGCGGCGCCTCCTCGATCACGACGTGCGCGTTCGTCCCGCTGAAGCCGAACGAGTTGATCGCAGCGCGCCGCGGCGACCCCGCCCGCCGCGCCCACGGACGGAGCTCGGTGTTGACGTAGAATGGGCTTCCCTCGAAGGTGATGTGCTCGTTCCGCGTCGCGTAGTGGATCGTCGGCGGCAGCCGTTCGTGTCGAAGCGCGAGCAGGACCTTGAGCACGCCGGCAACGCCGGCGCCGGCGAGCCCGTGACCGATGTTGCTCTTCACCGAGCCGAGCGCGCAGTACTCCCGCTCGTCGGTGTACGCTCGGAACGACTCGGTCAGCGCCTGCACCTCGATCGGGTCGCCTAGCTTGGTGCCGGTGCCGTGCGCCTCCACGAGGGAGATGGTCTCGGGGTCGATCCCGAAATGGTCGTACACCTGCTTCTGCAGCGCGGCTTGGGAGGTCACGCTGGGCGCGGTGATGCCGTTGGTCCGCCCATCCTGGTTCAGCGCCCATCCACGAAGGACCCCGGCGATGATGTCCCCGTCCCGCACCGCGTCGGCGAGCCGCTTCAAGAGGACGACGCCGACGCACTCCGCCGGCACGAAGCCGTCGGCGCGCGCGTCGAACGTGAAGCAGCGCCCGCGCGGGGAGAGCATCCCCGCGCCGCTGCCGATGATATGGGTCTCCGGCCGCACGGCGACGCTCACGCCGCCCGCGAGGGCGAGATCACTCCGCCCGAGCAGCAGCGAGTCGCACGCCTCGACGATCGCGACGAGCGACGACGAGCAGGCCGTGTCAATCGCGAGGCACGGCCCCTTCAGGTTCAAGCAGTACGAGATCCGCGCAGCGAGGATCGATGACGAGCTGCCCATCAGCCAGTGCAGCGTGAGATCGGTGCCGTCGCCCACCCGGACGTAGTCGCCCGGCATGCAGCCAACGTAGACCCCGCAGCGGCTTCCCGAGAGCCGCTGCGGATCGATCCCGGCCGACTCGATGCAGCTCCAGCAGTGCTCGAGGAACAGCCGTTGCTGGGGATCCATCAGCTCGGCTTCCGTCGGCGTGATGCCGAAGAACAGCGGATCGAACCGATCCACGTCGTCGAGCACCCCCATCCACTTGCTGTAGGTCTTGCGCGGGGCGTCCGGCCTCGGGTCGTAGTGCTCCGCGATCGCCCAGCGATCCGGCGGGATCTCCGTCACGCAGTCGACGCCGCGCGCGATGTTCTCCCAGAACTCGTCCAGGTCCCTCGCCTTCGGAAACGCCCCCGACATCCCGATAACCGCGATGCCTTCATGCTCAGGTGCCGGGCGCGGGGCGCGCGCCTCGGGCTCGCGCGCGGGACGCGCTGCAATGTCGCCCCCGAGAGCGGGGCGCTCTCGCTCGGTCGCGACAGGTCTCCCCGCGGCTGCACGCACATCGAGCTCGCCCGAGAGGTGCGCCGCGAGCCGTCGAACGGTGGAGTGGTCGTAGAGGCGCGTCGCCGGCAGGGACACGCCGTACGCCTTGTTGATCGCCCGTGTCCACTCGACGCCCACGATCGAGTCGAGCCCCAGATCCACGAACGGACGGTCCACGTCGACGTCGCCGGGTTCCATGTAGAGCGCGTCCGCAAGGCTCTTTGCGAGCTCGACCTGGAGCGCGTCGAGCTCGCTCGATCGCGCCGCCCCGACGCGCGCGTCGCGAGGTTGCCCTTCAGCATCGTCGCGCGAGAGATGCAGCGCATCCTCCCCGCCATGCTGCGCCGACGGGCCGGCGCCCGCTCCGCCGAGCATCGGCGAAAGGTGCCGGGCCAGGCGGCCAATCGTGGGGTGGTCGTACACGCATGTCGCCGGCAGCGATAGTCCGTACGCTTTGTTGATCGCCCGTATCCACTCGACGCCGACGATCGAGTCGAGACCGAGCTCCGTGAAGGGACGATCCGGATCGATCTCCGCACGGTCCGTGTAGAGCGCCTCGGCCAGGCTGCTCGTCAACCCCTCTTCCAGCGCCCCGAGGTCGTGCGCTCGCGCGCGTCCAGCCTCGGCCGCGCCGCCGCGCGGGCGGCGGTGCGCGACCGCCGATACCTCCGTGCGCGGGGCGATCGACGACAGGTGGGCCGCGAGGCGGCGGATCGTGGGATGGTCGTACACGCACGTCGCCGGCAGCGACAGCCCGTACGTCGTGTTGATCACCCGTACCCACTCGACGCCGACGATCGAGTCGAGACCGAGCTCCATGAAAGGACGGTCGGGCTCGACGTCCGCCCGGTCCATGAAGAGCGCCTCGGCCAGACTCCCCGTGAGCTCCTGCTCCAACGCGGCGAGCGATCGCCCGCCGGCTGCGTTATCCACGGGCGACGCGCGCCGGTCGCGTGCGGTCGCCGTCGTTCCTGGCATGTGGCCTCCCACGCCGCCCTCGGTCGCGCGGGGGGTCACCCGCTCGACGCCCGCGATGGCCGACGAGGCCGCCCCGCCGGCTGGTGAACCGCCCCCGTACGGCGCGGCTCCCATGGCCGACCCGGCGACGACCGCCGCCTGGTTCACGGCGGCGCCCACGGGCGAGAGCGACACCGTATGTTCGACGCCCGACGACACTGCGGGCGCAGCGAACCGCTCTTCCCCGGGCGCTCGCAGCGCGATGCCGCTTGGCTTCTCGATCGCGGCCGGGCCAGGCGGCGCCACGGTGGGCGAGACCTCGGGCGCGGGGGCGACCTGACGCCGCGTCACCCAGTACCTGCGCCGCTCGAACGAGAACAACGGCAGCGCGATCGTGCGGGGGACGGCGCCGGCGTACAGGCCGCGCCACGGGATCGACTGGCCGCGGACCCAGAGCTCCGCGAGCGACGACAGCGCCCGGCCGCCGATGTGCGCGTCGACGACCGCCGCGTCCACCGGCGCGCCCTTCGCCGTCCGCACATTCCCTCGGAAGCAACCGGCAGGGTCGACGCCCGAGACAAACGCTCGCAGCTGCTCGGACAGCGCCGCGGAGTCCTCCGCGATCAGCGCGAGTCGCTCCTCGAACTCCTCGCGCGTCGTCTGCAGGGAGTAAGCGAGCTCCGAGAGCGCAACCGGCGCCTCGACCGCTCTCGCCCCGATGTGCTCGACGAGCGCCTCCGCCCAGGCGCGCAGCCGCGCCGGCGTGGGGGCCGACAGCGCGACGAGGTGGGGGCCGGGGGCCGGCGCGCTCGCCTCGGGCGGCGGCGCGCAGTGCTCCTCGACGACGACGTGCGCGTACGCGCCCCCGTACCCGAACGCGCTCACGCCTGCGCGCCTCGGCGGCGCACCGTCACCCGGCTCGCCCGCGGGCCATGCGCGGGTGCTCGTCGGGAAGTAGAACGACGTTCCGTCGAGCGAGATCCGCGAATTGAGCTCGTCGAAGTGGAGGTTTCCGGGGATCGCCCCGTGCTTCAGGGACAGGAGCACCTTGATGAGGCCGGCGACGCCGGCCGCGGCCTCGAGGTGGCCGATGTTGGTCTTGAGCGCGCCCAGCGCGCACGTTCCGGGCCGCACTCGCCGCTCGCTGCCCTGCTCTCTCAGCGCTTCGAACGCCTGCTTGAGCCCGAGGAACTCGATGGGATCGCCGAGCGACGTGCCGGTCCCGTGCGTCTCGATGTAGCCGACGGTGTCGGGGTGCACACCGGCGTCGCGGTACGCGTCGATCAGGAGCTGGCGCTGCTGCGCCGGGCTCGTGACGGTCAACCCGCGCGTTCGGCCGCCGTGGTTGATCGCTCCCCCCTTGATGACACCGTAGATGTAGTCACCGTCGCGAAGCGCATCGCGGAGCGGCCTCAGGAGGACCGCGCCGGCGCCCTCGCCACGCAAGTAGCCGTTGGCCCGAGCGTCGAACGTCCTGCACACGCCGTCCTTCGACAGCATCCCGGCGCTCCTGAAGGCCAAGAAGCGACTCTCCGTCCAGCAGAGGTTGGCGCCGCCCGCGAGCGCCGCCTCACATTCCCCCGCACGGATCGCCCTCGCAGCCAGGTGCACGGCCACGAGCGAGCTGGAGCACGCCGTGTCGACCGTGACGCTCGGTCCGCGGAAATCGAAGAAAAACGAGACGCGGTTGGAGAGGATCGAGCCAGAGGTCCCGGTCGAGCCGTAGAGGCTGGCGTCGTACGCGTCGTGCTCGTGCAGGAGCTCCGCGTAGTCGTCGTTGCACACCCCCATGAAAACGCCGATCTTCCGTCCCTCCAGCGACGACGGCTTGACGCGCGCGTCCTCGAGCGTGTGCCAGAGGACCTCGAGCAGCATTCGCTGCTGCGGGTCCATGAGCTCGGCCTCCTTCGGCGAGATCTTGAAGAACGCGGCGTCGAAGCAGTCCGCGTCCTCCACGAAGCCACCGCGGAACTCGCCCGCGCGCGCCGCATCGCTCCACCGCCCGGGCGGCACTGCCGTGATCGCGCACCGGCCGCTGCGCAGGTTCTCCCAGAGCTGCTCGGGCCCGCGAGCCTGCGGGAATCGGCCCCCCACGCCGACGACGGCGACATCCGACCCGCCGAGGTCCGGGCTCTTCTTCTCATCTTTCATGCGATGAGCCTCCCGTCGAACCGCCGGACGAGCAGCGGCTCGATCGTCGGCGGCGCCGGCACGTCACGCTCCACGAAGCGCCGGTGGAGCAGCGCCGTCGAGAGAAGGAACAGAAATGTCTGATTCTCCGCCTGGCTGATCGATTCGGCCGGCTTCGAGAGCATCCGCTCGACGAACGCCGCGCAGAATTTCACATCCAGCACGCCGATCTTCTCAAGCTCGGCCTTGGATCGGATCACGGAGAGGTAGTCGGGCTGGCGCTTCAGGAACGCGCTCGCGTCCGGCGCGCGGTAAGGCTGCTTCGGCTTCTTCAGAATTCGCTCGGGCAGCTTTGCGGCGAACGCCTTCTTGAGCAGGTATTTCTCGTCGAAGCCATCGTCGAACGCGAGGCTCGTCGCGCACCCCAGCGCGACGACGTCCGGATCCAGGAACGGGCAGCGATTCTCCACGCCGTGCGCGAGGCTCATCCGGTCGCCCTGGGTCGACAGCAGATATCCTGCCAGCAACGTCTTGAACTCCAGCCACTGCGCCTTCTGGACGCGCGAGAGGGGCGCGTACCGCTCGTGCGGCGCCGCGACGTGCTCGGTCAGGGGCCGGAGCGCGTCGTGCCGCCCCGCCAGCAACCTCGCCGAGAGCTGCGAATTGAGGAATCGCAGCTCATGCGAGAAGAAATCGGTGGGCGGATCGCGCGAGAGCCGCTCGAAGAGCGCGGCGAGCGCCGCGTGGTTCCGCTCGTCGAACTGCCGCAGATACGGATACAGGCGCGAGAGCTTGCGCTGCCGCGCGGCGGGCTCCATCTCCGCCCACTCGGCGCGGAGCAGGGTCTCTCTGAAGATGTCGTAGCCGAGGAACGCCTCGTCCGCGCCCTCGCCGGTCAGCACCACCTTGATGCCGTGGTCCTTCACCAGCCGGGACAGGAGAAACATCGGCACGAACGCGGTCCGGAACACCGGGACCTCGGCGTGCCAGAGCGCCTCGGGGAAGGCGTCGACGATCTCCTGGCTCCCGATCCGGATCGATGCGTGCTCCGTCCCGAGGAAGGACGACATCAGCTCCTGGTCGCCCGATTCGTCGAACTCGTCCTCTTCGAAGCGGATCGAGAAGCTCTTCGTTCTACCGGTCGAGTTCTCCGCGATCAACGTCGCGACGATCGCAGAGTCGATCCCCCCGCTCAGGTAGGTGCCGACCTCGACGTCGCTGCGCAATCGGAGCTGCACGCTCTTCGAGAGCGCGTCGCGCACCTGCGCTGCGGCCTCCTGCTCGGAGAGGTCGGGCGGGGGGCGATCGATCCTCAGCGGCGCGTAGTGAACGATGTCGAACGAGCTCCCCGTGACCTGCGCGTACGCGCCGGCCGGGACCTGCCTCACCGAGCGGAACCCGCATTGATCCTCCAGCGGCGTCCAGATGCGGAAGATCGACGCGAGTTGTCCAGGGTCGAGCTCGAAGCGGAACGGCTCGTACTCCAGGAAGCACTTCAGCTCCGAGCCGAAGACGACCCCTTCCGCGTCGCGCACGTAGTAGAGCGGCCGCTTGCCGAACCGATCTCTCGCCAGCACCAGCGTTTTGTCGCGCCGATCGTAGATACAGAACGCGAACGCGCCGTTCAGACGCGTGAACGCCGCCGGGCCCCACGCGATCCACGCGTGAAGCAGCACCTCCGTGTCGGAGCTCGAGGCGAACCGGTGGCCGGCGGCGGCCAGCTCCGCTCCGAGCTCCTTGTAGTTGTAGATCTCGCCGTTGAAGACAATCCAGTACCGGCCCGTCGGATCGCCGATCGGCTGCTGGCCGCCGGCGAGATCCACGATGCTGAGGCGCGCGTTGCCGATCGCGACGGAGTCGTCGAAGTAGTACCCCATCTCGTCGGGGCCGCGGTGGCGGAGGCGCGCCAGCATTCGCACCACGCAATCACGGCGCGCCTCCGGCGAGAGCTCTTCCTGGAACAAACCTGCTATCCCGCACATGCAACGCCCTCGCCGTGGAATGCGCTGAACTCGGCCTGTCGATCGATGAAGAACCCGAACTTCGTAAGGCTATTCCCGTACCCGACCTCGACGAACCGACGGCACCCGAGCGCAGCGAGCTTCTTGATCCCACGCTCCCACTGCACGGGGTGGCTGATGTGGCGCGCCAGGCCGTCGCGCAGCGCTTCGGGCTCGTCGGGCAGCCAGTCCCCCGTGACGTTGTCCAGCACCGGCGCCGCGCGGGGCCCGAAGCGGACGCCCGCCAGCACCTCGGCGAATCTCACCTGCGCGTCCTCCAGCATCGGGCAGTGCCATGCGCCGCTGACCGGCAGCCGGACGATCTTCTTCGGCCGGTGCGCTCGCAGCTCCTCCTCGGCGAGCTCGATCGCCGGCACGGCGCCGGAGATCGAGTACTGCCCGACGCAGTTGTAGTTCGCGATGAACACGAGATGCCCCCGCGAGCGCAGGTCGGCCAGCACCTGCTCGAGCACCGCTTCCCGGAGCCCGATCACCGCGCACATCGCGCCAGGGCGACGGTCCACGCACTCGTCCATGAGGCGCGCGCGCTCGACGAGCGCCTCGATCGTCTGCTCGTACGTGAGCATCCCCGCGGCGTACATGGCCGACCACTGACCGACGCTGTACCCGGCGAAATACTCAGGGGTCGCCGCATCACGCTCCCGGAGCATGTCGAGCAAGATCGCGCTGACCAACACGGTCATCAGCGAGCTGAACCGGTTTTGATCGAGGATCCCGGCGTCGCCTTCCTGGATCCTCCGCAAGACGTCGGTGCGCGTCGAATCGCAGATCACGCCGTATCGCTCGGCGAACCGGGGGTGCCCCACCACCCCCGCACACATGGCCGGATCTTGCGCCCCTTGCCCGGGGAACAGGAGGGCCTTCATCCCCGGAGCGCGTTCTGACGCGCGCGTTCGTCCATTGCACCGGACACAAGCGAGACGATCCCGGACAGCGAGACCACCACGTTGGACAGGAGCTCTTCGTCCGTGAATCTCAGGCCGAACTCACGTTCGACAAACTGGATGAGCTCGACGTAGGCCTGAGAATCCATCAGGCCGAGCTGGAACAGATCGCTGTCTGCGTCGACTCCGCTTTCGCCGTCGAATTCGATCAAGAGCCGCTCGGACAGATACCTCTTGACAATCGCTTCCATAGAGACGAGCTCCGGGCGTTGAACGCCTCTGAAATAGCTCATGGACCAATCCCGCAGGCAGCAGTGTCAGACGGCGGACCATATCTGCGCCTGTTGCCTTGTCAAGGCTGGAGCAAAGCAACCGCGACACCCGCCTGAGCCATGGGAACAGCTTCTTTCTGTTTCTGATTCTGTTTCTGCCTTGTGCCGTTCTGTTTCCTTGTCCCTTGCCGGTTCCATTCAGGGCGATTTCAATATCACTGCATCAAGGGGTCGCGAGGATGAGCGGATGCGCCATGCGGTGTGACAGAGGGTTGCAGACAGGTAACGAGGCAGCCGCGCATTTCACTTGACGCCGTCCAGAATCGGTTAAGCAGACCGGAGCAGACGAGCGTCACCATCGACGACAGCGCCCCTCCCCGTCGGCCAGGTCCGGGAGGTGGGGCAAGGCGCGCGCGAGGGAGTGGACATGGTCACCGGCCTGGGTCAGCAGGGTGCGGAGACGTTCTGGGATCCGCTCGATCTGTGGTTCAAGGTGCCGGCGTTCTCGCTCCAGCCGCGCGTTTCTCTCGTGCAGCGTCTCGACCTCGTCGGCGAGCACGCCCCGCTCGATGCACCCACGCAGCAGCCGTGCAGGTTATCGTGCCGCGCGCGCCCGTCAAGCCGATGTAAGCGCACCGACGGCTTTGCTCGACCTCGGCGCGGCGTCGTAGCGTACTGGTGGCGCGCTCGTCGCGTACGGCGCACTCAGCACTCGTTATGTAACTCGTCACGTACGACGCCGTCGCGCCGTCAGCCCGCACCCTCCTCCAGTCTCATCAGTGCGTGCGTTCAAATTGAATCCACATTGAAATTATCCACATACACACTTGGTGCGCCCATCGACGGCGAAACGGCGCGTGTAGCATCCATGGGGCGAGGGACTCCTTATATCCCATAGACGGGACATCCCCGCGCTGGGTTCCCCTCTTGCGCGCCTCGGTGCAGCGTGGTATCTGCCACGGGCGTCGCGAACGAATGAGTCGCTGACGATATCAGGATTCGCGGAGAGGGCTCGAACCTGCCCTGATTGAAGGGGTTGTACGTGCGTTTTCGCATCTCAAGGGAATCGCTCTCGATACGACGACTCCCTGCGATCCGTGGCCTACGTCGAACGGCGGTAGCTCCTCGATGATCACCGCGAAATCCCTGGGCGATCGCTCGTTCAAGGCGGACTATGGCGTGGACTACGCCTACGTCGCGGGGGCGATGTACAAGGGCATCGCGTCCAAGGAGCTCGTCGTCGCGATGGGCAAGGCGGGCTTCATCGCGTACCTCGGTACGGGCGGGCTCGACGAGCGCGAGATCGAGGCGTCCATTCGCTCTATCCAGTCCGTGATCGCGGGGAGAGCGTATGGAATGAACCTGCTCTCGAACCTCGAGTCGCCGGAGCTGGAAGAGCGCACGATCGATCTCTATCTGCGGCACGGGGTGCGGTGTGTCGAGGCCGCGGCCTACATGCGGGTCACGCCAGCGCTCGTGCGGTACCGGCTCCAGGGGCTCGCGAGCGGCGCGGGGCGGACCCTGGTCGCGCCCCGGCGCGTCCTCGCCAAGGTGTCGCGGCCCGAGGTGGCGGCGGCCTTCATGCAGCCCGCTCCGGAGGCGGTGGTCCGACAGCTCGTCGAGTCGGGGAAGCTCACCGAGCAGGACGCCGCGCTCGCTCCTCTCGTGCCGATGGCGGACGACGTCTGCGTGGAGGCGGACTCGGGGGGCCACACCGATCAGGGCGTCGCGTTCGCGCTGCTGCCGGCGATGCTCGTGCTCCGCGACGAGATGATGACGAGGTACCGCTACGAGAAGCGTATCCGCGTCGGCGCGGCGGGCGGGATAGGCACGCCTCACGCGGCCGCGGCGGCCTTCGTCATGGGCGCCGACTTCATCCTCACGGGCTCGATCAACCAGTGTACGCGCGAAGCGGGCACGAGCGAGCCGGTGAAGGCGCTGCTCCAGCATTTGAACGTGCAGGACACGACGTACGCGCCGGCCGGCGACATGTTCGAGCTCGGGTCGAAGATTCAAGTCGTGCGGCGCGGGCTGTTCTTCCCGGCGCGGGCGAACAAGCTCCACGAGCTCTACATGCGACACGGCTCGCTGGAGGAGATCGACGCGAAGACCCGGCAGCAGATCCAGGAGAAGTACTTCCGGCGATCGTTCGACGCGGTCTGGAGCGAGACGAGGAGCTACTACGCGAGGACCTACCCGCACAGGCTCGCGGAGATCGAGCGCAGCCCGAAGCAGAAGATGGCCGCGGTGTTTCGGTGGTATTTCGCCCACACGACGCGCCTCGCCCTGGAGGGCGTCGAGGACCAGCGTCTCGATTACCAGATCCACTGCGGCCCCGCGCTGGGCGCGTTCAACCAATGGACGAAGGGGACCGCGATCGAGCCGTGGCAGAACCGCTATGTCGCCGACATCGCTCGACGCATCATGGAAGGGACTGCTGATCTGTTGAACGCACGGTTCGGCGCGATGAAGGAAGCCGCCGAGCCCCCTCAATCTGTGAGCTCGTAATCATGAACCGGCAAGAAATATTCGATTTGATCGCCCGCCATGCGCGCGAGGTGCTGCCCGAGCTGGAGCAGCACCGGTTCCAGGACAGCGACCGGTTGCAGGATCTGGGAGCCAACTCCGTGGACCGCGCCGAGATCGTCATGCTGACGCTCGAGTCGCTGTCGCTCAAGATCCCGCGGGTCGAGACGTTCGGTCCAAGCAACATCGGCGAGCTTGCGGATCTGTTGCATGCGAAGCTCCGGGGAGCCTGAAGCGGCCATCACGGGCGTCGGCGTCACCTCGGCGATCGGGCAGACGCGCGACGCGTTCGCGCGTGCCCTTCTGCGCGGCGAGTCGGCCTTCGGGGTGATGCAGCGACCCGGGCGCCAGAAGGGCACTGCTTTCCTGGGGGCCGAGATCGCCTCGCTCCAGGTTCCGGAGGGTATGGCGCCGCAGACGCTGCGCAAGGCGTCGTTCTCCGCCCGGGTCGCCCTCGCGACATTGCACGAGGCATGGCGCGACGCGCGCCTCGACGACGTCGATCCGCGGCGTATCGGCCTCATCGTCGGCGGCTCGAACGTGCAGCAGCGCGACCTCGTCCTGGCGCACGAGGAGTACGCGGGCCGGGCAGACTTCCTCCGGCCGACCTACGGCGTGTCGTTCATGGACACGGATCTGTGCGGCTTCTGCACCGAGCAGTTCGGTATCCGGGGGCTCGCGTACACCGCGGGCGGCGCGTCCGCGAGCGGGCAGCTCGCGATCATCCAAGCGATCCAGGCGGTGCAGGCCGGCCACGTCGACGTGTGCATCGCCCTCGGCGCGCTGATGGATATCTCTTTCTGGGAGTGCCAAGGGCTCGCGAGCCTCGGCGCGATGGGCTCCGAGCGCCACGCCGCCGCCCCCGAGCGGGCGTGTCGCCCGTTCGACCGCGCTCGCGACGGGTTCATCTACGGCGAGTGCTGCGGCGCGGTGGTCGTCGAGGCGCTGCCGCGCGCTGCGCGCCGCGGCGTCAGACCCTACGCCTGGCTGTCGGGCTGGGGGATCGCGATGGACGCCAACCGGAACCCGGATCCGTCGCTCGACGGCGAGGTCGAGGCGATCCGCAGGGCGCTGCGATGCGCCGGGTGCGCGCCCGCTGACATCGACTACGTGAACCCGCACGGCACGGGCTCGGTGGTGGGCGACGAGACGGAGCTCGAGGCGCTCCGCGCCTGCGGGCTATCCCACGCTCGCCTGAACGCGACCAAATCGCTGGTGGGCCACGGGCTGAGCGCCGCGGGCGCGGTCGAGGTGATCGCGACGCTCCTTCAGATGCAGGAAGGTCGGCTGCACCCGTCAAGAAATCTCGACGACCCGATCGACCCGTCATTCAACTGGGTGCGCGGAGAGGCCGTCGCGCACACGATGAAGACCGCGCTCACGCTGAGCATGGGCTTCGGCGGGATCAACACAGCCTTGTGTCTGCGCAAGTACAGCGGATGATCTAGGGAGCGGCGGCATGATGGCAGTAGGAATCGAAGCGATAAACGCGTTCTGCGGGACGGCGTGCCTCGACGTTGCGCAGCTCGCGCGACACCGGAAGCTGGATGCGGGCCGCTTCCAGGGGCTCCTGATGATGGAGAAGACGGTCGCCCTGCCCTACGAGGATCCTGTGACGTTCGGCGCGAACGCCGCGCGGCCGATCGTCGACGCGCTCTCCACCGCGGAGAAGGATCGTATCGAGATGCTGATCACGTGCACGGAGTCGGGCATCGACTTCGGCAAGTCGATCAGCACGTACCTGCACCATCACCTGAGGCTGAGTCGCAACTGCCGTCTCTTCGAGATCAAGCAGGCCTGCTACTCCGGAACCGCTGGGCTCCAGGCGGCCGTGAGCTTCGTGCTCTCGCAGGTGTCGCCCGGGGCGAAGGCGCTGGTCGTGGCGACGGACATCTCGCGCTACATGGTGGCCGAGGGCGCGGACGCGCCGGCGCCGGAGGCGGCGTTCGCGGAGCCTAGCGCCGGCGCCGGCGCCGTCGCGCTCCTCGTCAGCGATCGCCCGCGCGTCTTCCAGCTTGACGTTGGGGCCAGCGGTTACTACGGCTACGAGGTGATGGATACGTGCCGTCCGGCTCCCGACATCGAGGCTGGCGACGCCGATCTATCGCTGCTCTCGTACCTCGACTGCTGCGAGAACGCATTCCTCGAATACAAGAAGAGGGTCCGCGACGTCGATTACGTGCGCTCGTTCGGATACCTGGCGTTCCACACGCCGTTCGGCGGGATGGTGAAGGGCGCGCACCGCACCATGATGCGCAAGATGGCGCGGGCGAAGCCGGCGGAGATCGAGGAGGACTTCGCGCGGCGCGTGAGCCCGGGGCTCGTCTACTGCCAGCGCGTCGGCAACATCATGGGCGCCACGTCGCTGCTGTCGCTCGTGAGCACGATCGCCCACGGCGACTTCCAGGCACCGGAGCGCATCGGGTATTTCTCGTACGGCTCGGGGTGCTGTTCCGAGTTCCTGAGCGGCGTCGTACGCCGCGAGGGGCAGGAAGCCGTGCGCGAGCTCCGCATCGGCCGGCAGCTCGACGACCGTCACCCGTTGTCGATCGCAGAGTACGATTACCTGATCCGCGGAAATAGCCAGCTCCGGTTCGGCACGCGGGACGTCGAGGTGCGCGAGGCAGGCCTGCCGGCGGCGAAGCCGGTCCGCGAAGGGGAGCGCCGTCTGAAGCTCCGGGCGGTAGCGAACTTCCACCGCGAGTACGAGTGGACGCCGTGACCGCCGTCCCTCCCTACCAGACGCTGCGCGTCAGGAACCAGGACGGGATCTGCTTCATGCAGATCCACCGACCCGAGGCGCAGAACACGATCGACGATCGGCTGATCGACGAATGTTCCGACGTGCTCGATCGCTGCGAGGACGCCGCGACCATCGTGGTGATCGAGGGGCTCCCGGAGACGTTCTGCTTCGGCGCCGACTTCTCGGCAATACGGGCGGCGCAGGGCGTAATGCGCGGCCCCGAGCCGCTGTACGACCTCTGGATGCGGCTCACCACCGGCCCGTACGTCGTGATCTCGCACGTGCGCGGGAAGGCGAACGCCGGCGGCATCGGCTTCGTCGCGGCGAGCGACATCGTGGTCGCCGACGCGACAGCGACGTTCAGCCTCTCCGAGCTCCTCTTCGGGTTGATCCCGGCCTGCGTCATGCCGTTCCTTGTGCGCCGCGTGGGCTTCCAGAAGGCGCACTATATGACCCTCATGACTCATCCGCTCGACGTGTCACAAGCCGCGGCGTACGGTCTCGTCGACGCGTACGACGCGAACAGCGACGCGCTCCTCCGGCGGCACCTCTCGCGCCTCCGGAGGTTGAGCAAGACCGCGGTAGCCCGCTACAAGCGGTTCTCGTCAGCCCTCGGCGGCGCCGTCGCCGCGAGCCGGCCGCTGGCGCTCGCGACGAACAAGGAGGTGTTCTCCGATCCGCGCAACATCGAGGGCATCATGCGCTACGTCGATGAGGGGATCTTCCCCTGGGAGCGCCCCTAACATGGCAACGCCCGTCGTTCACCTCACGACCGTCGAGCCTTCCATCGTGCAGATCAAGATGGAAGATCGCACGTACAAGAACACGTTCTCCGAGGGGATCTGCGCCGGGCTGGTGGACGCGTTCCGTCGCGTGGCGTCCGATCCGGATTGCAAGGTCGTCGTCGTCACCGGGTACGACACCTACTTCTGCTCGGGAGGCACGCAGGAGGGGCTCCTGAGCCTCTCCGGTGGGCAGGGGAAGTTCACCGACACGCCGATCTACCACCTCCCGCTCGCCTGCGAGGTGCCGGTGATCTCCGCCATGCAAGGGCACGGGATCGGCGGCGGCTTCGCGCTCGGCCTGTTCGCCGACTTCGTCGTCCTCAGCCGCGAGAGCGTCTACACCGCCAACTTCATGAAATACGGATTCACGCCCGGCTTCGGCTCGACGCTCATCTTGCGCGAGAAGCTGGGCCTCCCGCTGGCGCAGGAGATGCTCATGACGGCGGGGAGCTACCGGGGCGCCGAGCTGGCCCAGCGGGGCGTGTCGTTCCCGGTCGTGCCGAGGGCGGAGGTGCTGCCGCACGCGTACCAGCTCGCGCGACAGCTCGCGGAGAAGCCGCGCCGCTCGCTCGTCATCCTGAAGAGCCACCTGGTCGCCGATCTCCGAGCACGGCTCCCCGTGGTCGCCGACATGGAGGTCGCCATGCATGAGCAGACCTTTCATCACCCCGAGGTCCGGGAGCGGATCAAGTCCCGCTTCGGAGCGTAGCGCCCGGCGAGCCCCGCGATCGTTAGGTCATCGAGGACGAGATGCACGTGAGAATCGTCGACAGGCCCGGCGCGGGCGAGCGGGAAGACGCGATCGACATCTCGATCGAACGCCCCGCGGGAAAGGAGACCTTCGCCGCCTCGGCGAACGCCGCGCTCGCCGGCGCCGAGCTCGACGCACGGCTCGCCTGGTACTTCGCGGAGTATCCCCAGACCACGGCGCTGCCGCCCGACGATCGCGGCGTCGCGAGCGCCATCGCCGACGTAGGGCGGGCGATGGGCGAGCGCCTCGCGAACGGCGAGGAGCGCCCCGCCGCGCTCGCCACGGCGATCGGGGAGCGCGAGCCGCGCCGCGTCGGCGTCCTCATCGAGTCGTCGCGCGCCTCGTTCCTCGCGGCGCCGTGGGAGCTCATGGTGCTGCCGGGCGCCGACCAGCCGTGGTCGACGCTGGCGGCGCACTTCGTCCGCCGCTTTCATCGCGGAGGGCGCTCGGAGGACGATTCTCAGATCGCCTACGAGCTGGGCGTGACGCCGCCGGAGCCGGAGGCGGTGGCCGCGTTGAAGGCGCAGATGCGGGGCGACGCGCCGGCGCCGCAACCCCCGCCCGACGCGCCCTTGCGGATCCTCCACGTCGTGTCGAGGGCTCTCCGCGATCTCCTGCCGTTCGCCTCGAGCCACGCGCTCGAGTGGGCCGCGGAGTCGCTCGGCGCCGAGGGGGCCGTCGACTACGAGATCTTCCCCGCGGGCTGGGCCGAGCTCCAGGCGCGCCTCGTCGATCGCCGGCGCCCGGTGCACGTCCTCCACTACGATGGGCCGATCGTCCTCGACGGCGGCATCGCCAGCGTGCTCCTCGGCGGGCCCGACGGCCCGTTCGAGCGCGTGGCGGTGGCGGAGCTCGCCTGGGCGCTCGTGCGCAGCAAGGTGGCGGCGCTCGCGGTCGACACCCGCGGAGCCTTCGACGGCGCCCACCCCGTCGCTGTGCCCGCGGCGGTGAGCGCCGTCGCGAGCGCCGCGCGCGACGCGTCCCTCGGCAACGTCATCGCCGCGGCGTACGCAGCCGATCCGTGGACGAGCGGACGATGCTTCCAGGAAGTCTACACGCGCCTGGCCGCGGGCCTCACGCTCGGCGAGGCGGTGGTCGACGCCCGGCGCGCGCTCTGCGAGCGCGCGGAGGCATCGCGCTTCACGTCGGAGCCGCGCCCGTTCCACGCCTGGCCCCTGCTCGTCCACTACGGCGGGCAGTCCGTCTCGTTCTTCGCGCAGGCGCAGGCGCGCGCGAGCCTCGAAGAATCGCAGGCGCTCGCGCGCGCACGGCGCCGTCTGCTCGGCTTTCACGCGACGCTCCTGCCGCCCCTCCTCCGGCACGCCGGCGACGGCGTCGCGGTCGCCGCGCTCGGCGCCATCGCCCGGGGCCGGCGCGCGATCGCGCTGACGGGCGAGCCCGGCGCCGGCAAGTCTCACGCCGCGCACCGCGTCGCGCTGTACCTCGCGCAGCGCGACGCGGTCGACTTCGCCTTCTACTTCGACTTTGGCGCCGAACCGTACTCGGTGGACGACATACTCGAGATGATCGCGCCGGTCCTCGGGCTCGCGCCAGATCGAAAGGCCGAGACGAGGGTCGCGCTCGCGAAGCTCCGCTGCTGCTTCGCGCTCGACGACGTGGATCGCGCCGCCCATCGCGCCAACGGTGCGCCGGGGGCAGCCGCCGGCCCGTTGCTCGAGTTCGTCCGCGAGCTCCTCGCGGCCGGACACGTCGTGGTCACGATCGGGGCGACCAAGGCCGCCGCTCTCGCGCCGGACTTCGTCGAGCTCCCGGTGGCTCCGCTCTCCGCCGACGAGCAGCAGGCGCTGGCGGCCGACGAGCTCCGCGCGCGCGACCTCCAGGGCCGGGACCGCGACGCGGACTGGCCCGCGCTCCTCGCGGCGACGCGAGGCCACCCGTTCCTCCTCGAGTGCGCGGTCCGCCTCCTGCGCGACGGCTCGGTGAGGGGCGTCGCCGACGGGGTACGATCGCGCGTCCCGACGGGGCACGCCCCGGTCGAGGCGTTCTACGGGTGGCAGTGGGCTGAGATGCCGCAGCCCTGGAGGAGCCTGCTCCTCGCGTGCGCGCAGGTCGACGGCCTGCTCCTCGAGATCCTGATGGTGGCCGTCGATCAAAAGATGCCGTTCGCGCCGGCGAAGAGGCTCCTGGCGCGGCTGGGCGACGAGTCCGCCGTCTTCTCCCAGGGGCTCGCGCTGTGGGAGCGGCGTGGGTTCCTCGTGCGACTCCCGCACGGCCGGATGATCGACCCGCGGTGCCGCGCCTTCCTGGAGCTCGCCGGCCGAAGCGAGCGCTGGGACGGCGGCTCGGCCGACGCGGAGCTCGAGCTCAGCCAGACGCTCTGCGAGGGGCTGCGGATCCTGAGCGCGCACCTGCAGGGCCGGGCCAACCCCGCGCTCACGCACTATCTCCTGATGAACCGGCGGCACTGGGTCGCGCATTTCGAGCGCCTCTGGTTCGCGGGCGATCTCCGCGGCTTCCTCGGCGTGATGCACGCGTTCAACCAGCTCTTGCGCCAGGCCCAGCTCGGAGCGGAGGGCGCCGCGTGGTCGCTCCGCCTCGTGCAGCGGTCGCCTGTGCCCGACGTGGACGGCGAGGCGCCGCCGGAGGCTTCGCTGGCCTGGCTGGTCGTCGCGCTACAGGCGCTCGGCGCGAGCGGCGCCGCTGCCGACCGGGCGCTGTGCGAGGGGGCCGCCGCCTGGCAGCGGTGGCTCGACGCGCTGCCGGAGCCCATCGAGCTGCGCCGCGCGCGCCAGTTCCAGCAGGTCGCCACCTTCCTCGACGCGCTCTACCGCGCCCGGCAGGACTGGGCGACGGCCATCGCCGTCGACGAGAAGGCTCACCGCTTCTACAAGCGCATCGGGGCGTGGCCGGCCGCCGTTCAGGCGCTCAGGTCGCTCGCGCGCTGTCACGTCGAGCTCGGCGACGCGGGGGCGGCGCTGCGTCTCGAGGACGAGATCCTCCACGACATCCCGTACGCGGACGCGCCGCCCGGGTTCCAGGCGCAGCAGCTCTTCGACGTCGCCGTGGCGCGCGCCGCGCGGGGCGCCTTCGCCGGCGCGCAGTCGGCGCTGGACCGACTGAAGGCGATGGATGACGCGAAGCGGTTCGGCGACTCGCTCGAGGCGCTGCAGGCCGACGTGCGCTATGAGCAGGGGAGCTACGCCGACGCTCTGCGCGACTACTGCGCGCTGTGGACGCGCGCCCTAGAGACGCAGCAGGCGCCGTTCGTCGAGCGCCTGCGGACGCGGCTCCTCGATCTGCGCGGCAAGCTCGGCGAAAAGGAGTTCGAGCGGCGCATCGAGCGCGAGCTGCCCGAGGGGATCGCTCGCCCCTAGGGCACCGCCACGCCGAAGGAGATATCGATATGGGAACGGAGTTGATCGAGAGAGGCTCGCTGCGGATCGTCCATGTCACCTCGACGGACAAGCCCATCCGCGCACGGCAGGACGCGCTCGACGTGATGGTGGGGCACGGCTACACCGACGTGGCCGGCATCGCGATCGACGAGACCTGCTTCGACCCCGACTTCTTCCGCCTGAAGACCGGGATCGCAGGTGAGCTCTTGCAGATCTTCGTCAACTACCGTATCCGCGTCGCGATCCTCGGCGATTTCTCGAAATACCCCGGCGACACCCTTCACGCCTTCATCGCCGAGTGCAATCGAGGGCAACACATCTTCTTCGTCCATGACGTGGAAGAGGCGATTCGATATTTCAGCCACCACGCATGAAAGGGTCCGGGCCGATGACGCTTGCGGACAATCTGGTAAATTACGACGCCTCCGCGCTGGCGGAGGCGATCCGGCAGCGGAGCCTCTCCGCCGCTGATGTCGTCGAGGCGTGCTATGCGCGCATCGAGCGGCTGAACGGCGCGGTCAACGCGATCGTAACGCTGGACAAGGAGCGCGCCCGCGCGCGAGCACGCGCGGCCGACCTCGCGCTCGCGCGCGGCGAGGCCGTCGGACCGCTGCACGGCGTCCCGGTGACAGTGAAGGACGCCCTGCACACCGCCGGCCTCCGGACCACCGCCGGCCACGAGCGGCTCCGCGATTTCGTCCCGGAGCGCGACGCAGCTGCCATCGACCGGATCCAGGAGGCCGGCGCGATCGTGATCGGCAAGACGAACTGCTCGACCTTGTGCGGCGACCTGCAGACGAGCAACCCCATCTTCGGGACCACGAACAATCCGTGGGAGAACACGCGGACGTCGGGCGGCAGCTCCGGCGGCGAGGCCGCGGCGGTGGCGCTCGGGCTCTCCGCGCTCGGCATCGGGACCGACACGGGCGGGAGCATCCGCGTGCCCGCGAGCTACTGCGGCGTCTACGGCTTCAAGCCGTCGCTGCGGAAGGTGCCGTCGGACGGGCCGGCGTTTCCGCTCGACGCCGCCCCTCGCCGGGAAGATCACCTGACGGTGATCGGGCCGATCGCGCGCTCGGTGCGCGATCTCATGCTCTGCTACGATGTGCTCTCCGGCGAGTCATGCTCGGCCGCGACGAGCGCTCCACCGCCCCGCGTCGCGTGGACGCACGAGTTCGCCTTCCCCATGGACGACGCGGTAACGGCGGAGCTCGAGAGGGCGTTCGACGCGCTGCGCGGGAGCGCGGCGCAGGTCGAGAAGGTCGCCTCTCCGTTCGATCTCTGGAAGACGAACCTGAGCTATTTCATGCTGAACATGTACGAATTCAAGACGAAGGAGACCGACGCGGCGTTCTATCGCTTGTTCTGGATGTTCGAGTGGATGCGCTCGGCGTTCCGCGGCGGGCTCGATGGCAGCTACGCCAGGCTCAAGGCGGAGCAGCGCGAGCTGTCGGGGCGCTTCGAGAGCTTCATTGAAGCATACGATTGTTGGGTGGTCCCCGCGACTCCGTCGGTCGCCATCCGCCATCAAAAGACTGGCCGCTCCGTCCCCATGACGGTGAACGGGAAAGAGAAGAAGGTCGAATACTGGAACGCGGTCGGTGGATTCGCCTTCTTCGTGAATCTGCTCGGCAACCCGAGCGTCGTGATCCCTGTCGGCAGGAGCAAGGACGGGTTGCCCGTAGGCGTGCAGGTCGTCGGGAAGCACGGACAGGACGCGAGCCTCCTGCGCGCCGCGCGGTTCATCGCCGACACGATCGGCCAGCTCCGCACGGCGTGACCGACCCGGCGCTCTTCAGGTTGATTTCCTTCCGCGCTGGCGATGGAGTAGGATCGGCCCCGGATGGCCGACATTCATCGATGCATGGGATGATCAGGTAAAAATGGTGAATGGATTCGACAGGGATCGGAAGACGCATATGCTCCGCTCCCGAGGTGCCGAATGATCCGGACCGTGCGCACGACCCGCTATGTAGCCCCGCTCCGTGAGGGCGGGTCGGTGCCGGCCATCGTCGAGGCGGACGACGATGGCCTCTACGTGGTGAAGCTCCGCGGCGCCGGCCAGGGGCCGAAGGCCCTGATCGCGGAGCTCGTCGCGGGGCAGATCGGGCGAGCCCTCGGGCTGCCAGTGCCGGAGATCGTCCTCATCGAGCTCGACGTGGAGTTCGGGCGCACCGAGCCGGACCCCGAGATCGCTAAGATACTCTCGGCGAGCGCCGGCCTGAACGTCGCGCTCGACTACCTCCCCGGGTCGCTCGCGTTCCAGCCGTTCACCGGCGGAAAGCTCGATCCGGCGCTCGCGTCGGCCGTGGTCTGGTTCGACGCCTTCGTCAGCAACATGGACCGCACTCCCCGCAACCCGAACCTGCTCCTCTGGCACAGGAAGCTCTGGCTCATCGATCACGGCGCGGCGCTGTACGTCCATCACGCCTGGAGCGAGGGCGTCGATCCCCTGGCCGAGGCCCACGATCGCTTCCCGCAGATCGAGAGCCACATACTGCTCCCCTATGCGACCGACATCGCGGCTGCGGACGCCGTGCAGAGCGCCCTGCTCACGCCCGAGAAGATCGCGGGCATCGTCGCGGAGATCCCGGATGCGTGGCTGGTCGATCGGGCGCCCTCGACGGACCCCGAGGAGAGCCGCGCGGCCTACGCCGACTATCTGAACCGCCGCCTCGCTCCGCCGCGGGGATTCGTGGAGGAGGCGCTCGATGCTCGGGCCAGGCGCTAGCCCTCCGGGCCGATTCGGGGCCCGCGAGGCCTTCGCCTATGCGGTGCTCCGCGTGGTCCCGCGCATCGAGCGCGGCGAGCGCGTCAACGTCGGGGTGGTGCTCCACTGTCGCTCCCGGGGCTTTCTCGACGTGCGCTGCGAGCCTGACGATCGCCGCCTGCTCGCCCTGGCGCCGGACCTCGATCTACCGGCGGTGCGCCAGCACCTGGAGTTTGTGCGCCTGGTGTGCGCCGGCGATCCGGCCTCGGGCTATGTCGCCGGGCTCCCTCAGGAGGAGCGGTTTGGGTGGCTGGTCTCCCCGTCGAGTACCATCGTGCAGCCGTCGCCCTCCCACACCGGGCTGTGCGCCGATCCTGCCGAGACCCTGGGGTGGCTGCTCGATCGCCTCGTGCGGGTCTGAGGACCTGCGCGGATCCCTGGATCGACGGCAGCTGGTGCACTTATCATATGCCTTCACCAGAGAGAGGAGATCCTTCGATGGGTGGAATGAGTCCACCTTGCTCTTCTGGTGTGAGCTCTGGACGCAGAGCTTGGGCAGACGAGGTTTCGCATCGGCCGGTGGACGCTGTCCATCTGAGATCGACTCACCATCGCGAGCGTCGGGGGCCGAAGCGGGAGCCTCCATGGTTGGCCCGGGCAGTGCATATCCGTGCTGGCGGCAGGAGGTTCCGCTTTCATGGTGGCGTTCCCGCCCAGGGATGCAGCCTTTGGCGCATGGGTTCGCGCGCTCCGGCGCTCCATCCCCATGACCATGGTCTGCCCGGACGCCACGGGAGCTGCCTCTTGCGAGGCGTTCACAGGAAGCTGTCCGATCGGAGGGGACTGAGAGCACCCCGCCCCCAGAAGACAGCACGGCAAGAAGCGCGATGGTGCAACGCCACGGAACCGTTTCTCTCACCATGGTGATGCCCCCTTTCGGGCGGGGGGGACCCACGGTCGAGCGGGAAGAGCGGGAAGGGCTCACCGAGCGCCAGCGTGCCCGGCGAATGCGCCGTCGCTCCTCGGCCGCAAGTCGCCTTGCGCGCGAGCTCCCGATCTCGGCGGGGTGGACCTGCCCGGCCTCATCGCTCCCCGCAGGGCTCGCTGTCGCCCGCCACGACCGGTGGCGGCCACGCCAGGCTTCCCGCGTGCCGGGCACCGCGAGTCTCGACGACCATGGGCTACATGCACCTGTCGCCGAGCGCGAAGCGGACCGCTATCGCGCTGCTCGACGGGCCGCCTGCCGGGGCGGTCCGTGGAGAAAACCTGGAACAGGCGAGGGTGCCGGTCGGAAAGGTCAGCAGTTCCGCGTAGTTACTTAGTGGGTCGACAGGGACTCGAACCCTGGACCTACGGATTAAAAGTCCGCAGCTCTACCGACTGAGCTATCGACCCGATTCAGCGGCCGGCGAAGCTAGCAGAAGCCCCCGCCAGGTTCCACCTTTCCGTTCCCGCCGCCTCCTTGCTCTCCGCCCTCCCCGTCCTCTCCCCGGTCCCGTCCCCCTCTCCTCCCCCTTCGGCCCCTGCCCCTGCTTCGGCCCCCTCCCCCTCCTCCCGCCTCTCCCCTCGCTTCCCGCTCACCGCCGCCTTCCTCGCGCCCTCGCCTCGCGCTATGAGGTCGCGCCATGTCGTCGTCACGCCCTTCCGCCGCCTCCAAGGAATCGTTCGCTTCGCTCTTCGAGCAGTCCGAAGGAGCTGGCAAGCAGCGTCGCCGCCAGTACCACACGGGGGAGACCGTCGAGGTGACCGTGGTCGCGATCGCTCGCGAGGCAGTCTTCGCGGATCTTGGCGGCAAGCAGGAGGGCATGTTCGAGCGCGTCGCGCTCGCCGACGGCGACGGCAACCTCCGGGTCACGGTCGGCTCGCGCATCTCGGCCGTGGTATCCGGCGTCGACGCTGGCACCGGCCAGGTGCGCCTCACGCCGGTCGTCGTGCGCGCGAGCGACGACGGCGACGGCGGGACGTCGCTCGCGGTCTCCGCGCCTGCCGCGGGCGGCGCGCCGCTGCTCGTCGAGGGAGCGCGGGTCAAGGGCAAGGTGACGGGCGTCGAGCGTTACGGCGTCTTCGTCCAGATCGCGGGCACCTCGGGCCGCTCGGGCCGCGGCCTCGTCCCGACGGCCGAGACGGCGACGCCTCGCTCCGCCGACCTGAAGAAGCACTTCACGGTGGGGCAGGACGTCGAGGCGAAGATCCTCAACGTGGACGAGTCCGGCAAGATCCGCCTCTCGATCTCCGCGCTCCGCGTGGACGAGGAGCGCGGCCAGTTCGAGTCGTACGCCAAGGGCGAGCGCTCCGGCGGCGGCAACGACAAGGGCGCCAAGCCTGCGCCTCGCAACTTCGGCACGCTGGGTGACCTCCTCGCGAAGAAGGTCAAGCGCTAGCCTCGTCACGTCTCCCTCTCCCCCTCCCGTCTCCCTCTCCCCCTCCCGTCTCCCTCTCCCCTCCCGCCTCCCTCCTCTCCTTCCCCCCACGCCGCCGGCAGGAGATTGCATCTCCCCCTCGGTTCAGCATACACCTCGCCCGCTCAGCCCCCCGCGGCTCCAGCTTCGGCTTCCCGTCGCCCGCTGGCCCGCTGGCCCGCGCGCCTTCGCACCTCGGGCCTGGCTCTCCCTGCCTCCGCCTTCGCGTCGATGCCTTCCCTCGCTCGAGCCTCCGCCCCCGCGTCGCTGCCCGCACCGCAGCGCTCTCCGCGCACTCGCGCTCGCCCCCGCGTCGGCTCTCGCGCCACGGCGCCCTCCCGCTCGCTCTCCGGCGCCCTGCTCCGCGCTGGCGCTCTCGCTGTCGCCTTCGCCGGCGCCTCCCCGCTCGTCCTTTCGGTCGCGGCCTGCGCTCCGTCCCAGGATCCGCCCGGCAGGGCCACCGACGATCACCGCTCCGGCGCCGCCCACGCGACCGCCCCGCTCGCCACCGGTGCCGCCCTCGCCGTCCCGGGTCTCTCCTCGGCCGAACCGCTGGCTCCCTCTCCTGGGTCCGCCGCGCCGGACGCCGTGTCCCCTGCGTCGCTCGCGTCGCCGGCCGCCGCATCACCGTCCTCGAAGGAGGCCACGCTCCCGGGCCGGGGCGCGAAGATCGCCAGCATCGCGATGCGCACCTGGATCTACGTCGCTCCCGACGAGCGCTCGACGAAGCTCGGTTACCTGCGCGCCGGCGCGGTCGTCGATCGGGCCGAGCTCCCCGCGGGCACCGACGGTTGTGCCGGCGGCTGGTACCGGATCGCGCCGCGCGGTTACGTCTGCGTGGGCAAGGGCGCGTCGCTCGCGCTCGAGCACCAGGTGGTCGCCGCCGCCGTGCGCGGCCCGCGCCGTGGTGCGCCGGTGCCTTATCACTACGTCATGTCGGGCTCGCCCCCGCCGCACCTCTACTTCCGGCTCCCGACCGTCGAGGATCAGCGCCGCGTCGAGGGGTCCAAGCTCGGCGTCCACCTCGCCCGCGCCGCTGTCGCGCCCTCGTCGTTGCCGCTCGATCCCGTGCCGGAGTTCCTCCTCGCCGGCCGGGATCTCCCCAAGCCGTACGGCGCCGAGGAGAAGCTCCACTACTCGGTGCACACGGGCCGCACCAAGGAGAGCTCCGCCTTCGGCCTGATCACGACCTTCGAGTGGACCAACCGCCGCTTCGGCCTCACGACCGAGCTCGACCTCATCCCGCTCGATCGCACCCGCCCCGCGCGCCTCAGCGCGATGCGCGGCGTGATCATCAAGGATCTCGACGCCGAGGGCGCCGAGGTCCCCGCGAGCGCCTCCGACACGGCATCGGCGGCCGCCGCGGCGTCGTCGGCATCCCCCACGTCCTCGGCCGCCCCGACGCCCGCCGCCGCTCCACCGGCCGACACCGCGCGCTTCTCCATCGCCGAGCTGCCCGCCGACGAGCTGCCTCCCCCGCCGCCCGGCACCGATCCCCGCCCCGATCCCGCCCTGAAGGGCGCCCCTGCCTTCGTCCGCGTCCACGGCACCACGCGGCAGCGCCCCTCCGCGTCGGGCCGCGCGCTCGTCGACGCGGGCCTCGCGCCGCACCGCTCGGGCTGGGTGCTCACCGGCCGCACGCGTGGCGGCGCCAAGGGGCTGCTCGAGACCACCGAGGGCTCATGGCTCGCCGCCGACCACCTCGTCATCGCCGAGCTGCGCAAGGACCCTCAGGGGTTCGCGCGCGCCGGCAAGAAGTGGATCGACATCTCGATCCGCCGCCAGATGCTCGTCGCCTACGAGGGCACGCGCCCCGTGTTCGCGGCGCTCATCTCCAGCGGTCGCAGCGGCATGGCCGATCCCGAGGAGACCGACGCCACCGTCCGTGGCTCGTTCTACATCCACGCGAAGCACGTCTCGACCACGATGGACGGCGATGACGAGGCGTCCGAGGCGGCGTTCGACCTGCGTGACGTGCCGTACACCCAGTACTTCCACGGGGGCTACGCGCTGCACGGCGCGTACTGGCACGACGAGTTCGGCAAGGCGCGCAGCCACGGCTGCATCAACCTGGCCCCTGCCGACGCGGCCTGGCTCTTCGAGTGGACCGAGCCCGCCGTCCCGCCCGAGTGGCACGGAGCGATGAACATCGAGGGCGGCGGCACGCTCGTCTATGTACACGGCTGACGGCTCCGTGCACGGCTGACGGCTCCGTGCACGGCTGACGGCTCCGGCCGCCCGACCCCCTCACGACAGCCGGACGACCGGCCCAGCTCGCCAGGTGCATCTGGCAAGCTGGGCGGGGGCCTGCTCACCCGACCGCTGTGGCCCTCCCGTCCGTCCCGTTACTGGCAGGACGCCGGCATCTGCGCGCCGACCAGGAGGCCGCGCAGGGTCGAGAGCGCTTGCCGCCCCTGCGGCGAGTTCGCCAGGCCGTCGCACGCCGACGCGGCCGCGAGGTAGCCGCCCTGCTGCTCGGGCGGGGCCGACTTCGCGTTCTGGCGCAGCGCCGCGCAGCACTTGCGGATCCCGCTGGGATCGCCCGTGCCGACCACCTTCTTTCCAGCGTCCGCGTCCGCCGTGTCGGCGTCCGCCGCATCCGCCCCGGCGTCCTCTTCGGGCACGATCTGCGTCGTGGGGGTCGGCGTCGGGGCCGGCGTCGGCACGACGGGCGCCGAGGGCACCGGCGGGACTTCGTCCTCTTCCTTCTTGGGGCACCCGCTGGTGACCAGAGCCACTGCAAGGGGGAACATCAGCGCCCCCAGAACCGTGAAGAGCCGTGTAGGTTTCATCTCACCTCAAGTATCCGATTCGCGTTTGCGTGGGAACTTCTGTTCGACGAGGAACGCCCCGATCGCAACCAACTTCCCCGAGCGCACGCGGTCATGAGGCCCGCCGGCTGCACGCCCTCGGCGATCCGAGCGGCCAGAGTATGGGCGTCACGAGCCCGCTCGCAAGATCGCGAACGCCGCCGACGGGCGCGCTTCAGGTGCTCCCCGACCTCGGTAGCAGGCGCGTGCGTCGCGGCGAACACGGCGAGCGCGACGGACGCGAGGCACGCGGCGAGCGCGGCGAACGCCGGCGCGCGCGCAGGGCGGAATCGCTCGCGGCGCTCGGCGACCGCCGCCGATCAGTGTGGGCCTGGGCGCGCGGCGGGCCCAAGCACGCGCGCGCGTGCATGTCCAAATCTCGAAAGGACACGCCGACCGGCCGGCGCAGGCGCGCGACTCCAGCGCTCGATCGATACGGCTGAAGCGGGAGCAACCATGAAGTACACGCAGCACGAGGAGTGGTCGAACGAACCGCGAGCCGCCTCCACCAGCCCCGGAGAAGACACATCGGTCTCGTTCTCGGTGGACGCGCCCTCGCTGGATACGCCGGCGATCACGGAGGACGCCGCCGTCACGACCCCGCCCGCGGCGCGCGCCGCGAGCGAGGAGTGCGACGCGTGCGACGCGTCCTCGGGGCAGATCGACCTCACCGCGCTGAAGGCCGGCGAGGAGGGCGCCCGCCCCCAGGTCCTCGACCTCTTGCCGATCTTCCCGTTCGGCGAGCCGCCCGCGTCCGCACCCGTGCCCGAGGCGCCGGCGCTCGACGTGCCGGCGCGCGCGTGGCGCGCCCGCTCGATCGCCGTCCTGCTCGCGGGCGCCGCCGCGATCGCGGCCCTCACGGCGGGCATCTCTGCCCCGGATGCCGCCGCCACCGGCCCTCGCGCGGCGGCCGGCCTCGCCGCCGCCGCCCGCGCGGTCGAGGCGCGGCTCCCGCGCGTCGAGGCGCCCGCCGAGCGCGCGCCGGTCGCGCCGCCTGCCGAGCGCAGCAGCTCTGGCGACGCGCCCGACGGCGTCGCCGCCTCGCAGCGCGCGCCCGAGCACCGCGTACGGGCCACGGGCGCAGCCGCGCCTGCGCGCGCCAAGCCGGCCCCTGCGGCGCCGAACACGACCGACCGCCGCGCTCCCACCGACCCGTGCCGCGGCGACCTCCTCTGCGCGATGCGCCGCGCCACGGGCGGCTGATCCGCCGCCGAGCCCCTCGGCAGCTCCGCCGCGGCCTCGGTCGGGCGCATGCCGGGGATGAACCCGCTCAGGCAGCACGCCGGGCTCGCGCCCGGCATCACCCCGCTCAGATAACTCGTTCAGGCAGCGCGCCGGGCTCGCGCCCGGCATCACCCCCGCAAGCGCGCGCCGGGCCCGCGCCCGGCCCGGACCCGCTCAGGCGGAGGCAGGGCTCGGGCCGGACGGGCACCCCGCGTGCGCCGCGATCGAATCGAGCAAGCGGTTCAGATCGAACGGCTTTGCGACCGACGCGCACGCGCCCACCTCGCGGGCCCAGGTGCCGGCGTCCACCGCGGCCGTCATCACGAGGATGGGCGCGCGCGGACCCGGACACGACGCGTACGCGCGGGCGAACCCCCAACCGTCCATCACCGGCATGCGCATGTCGAGCAGGATGAGATTCGGCCGGTTGCGCTCCAGCAGCGCGAGCGCGGCCTCGCCGTCGCTCGCCGAGAGGACGTCATAGCCCTCCTCCTCCAGCGTGATCTCGAGCATTTCCCGGATCTCCTGGTCGTCATCCACGATCAGGATCTGCTTGCGCCGTGTCACGCGGCTCCTTTCGGTTTGCAGCTTGGCCCGAGGCTCGGCGCTCGCCGTCCCCTCCACTCCGGTTCCACAGTACCCGTCTGCCACGATATCCCCCCACACGGGCGCTTCCCATGCGCGAACACCACTCAGGCAAACGATGTCACGCCCGCGTCCCATGTCGCACGCGACGAGCGCAATATCGACTGCGGAGCCCGTTCGGGTCAGACGCTCACGGCCGCGAACGCGCCCCGGACGGCGAGGGCGGCGCGACATCTCCCGCGATCTCCATCCTGGGCAGAAGCGAGGCGTCGATCTCGGTTCTCTCTCCGCTCGCGAGCTGCTCGATCACGGCTGCTGCGCGGGTGATGTCGTCGACGAGCAGCGGGATCGCCAGCCCGCCCATGCCATCCGGCGTGCCCGCGAGCCGAGCGCGCGCCTTGTCGAGCAGGCGCAACGCCCCCGGTGGGCTCTGCATCCTCGTGAGCTTGTGCATGGCCGCGGCGACGAGGATGAGCCCCTGGAGAAACGTCTTCCTCACGGGGTCCGGCTCGTCTCGCCATCCGGACTCCCACAGCTCGTGCGCCTCGAAGAACCGCCCCGCGCGGTAGGCTTCCAGCCCGCGCTGGACGATCGATTCGAGCGCGGCGTCGGTGGAGGAGCTCATGGCGCGGAGCGACAGCGGACAGCGGAGCGTACCACGCGCCCCGGACGCCCGCGCTCCGGCGCTCCGGTGCTACGCTCGGCGCGTGCAGCGGTGGATCCTCGTCGCGGTGATTGCTGGGCTCCACCTCCTGGCGTTCGCGATCGGCATCCTCCTGCGCCGCCGCAGGCGACGGCGGCGCATGCTGGCCGACGAGGCGCGCGCCATCGCCGCGCACGCTGACGCCGCGCGCGCCCGCGCCGCCCGCCCGCGCTGACCCCGTGCGCCCGCGCCGCCCGCCGCGCCCTCAGCGCGCGAGCAGGCTGCGCAGCCGATCGAGCGCCGCCGCGTGCGCCCGCACCGAGAGCCGGCCGCCGACGTCGTCGTACTCCTCCGAGAGCACGCGCGCGTTCTCGTAGATCTCCCCGATGAGGCCCTGCTTCGCGTACGGCAAGAGCAGCTCGGCCTCCACCATCGACTGCTCGAAGAACGCGATGATCGCCTCCCGCAGCGCCGCCACGTCGTCCGGGATCTTCGCCGACAGCTGCGTCGCCTCGGGGAACTCGAGGCGCAGCGCGTCCCGCTCCTCCTCGGAGAGCCGGTCCACCTTGTTCAGCAGGAGCCGGCTCGGCACCTCGCTCGCGCCGATCTCGGAGAGCACGCCGCGCGTCACCGCGAGCTGATCGCGGAACGTCGGATCCGACGCGTCGGCCACGTAGAGCAGGAGCGACGCCTCGAGCGCCTCGTCCAGCGTCGAGCGGAAGCTCGCCACGAGATCGTGCGGCAGCTTCTTGATGAAGCCGACCGTGTCCGAGACGAGGATCCGCGGGCGCACCTCCGGGTGGAGCGCGCGCACCGTCGTGTCGAGCGTCGCGAAGAGCTTGTCGGCGACGAGCACCTCGCTGCCCGTCAGCGCCCGCATCAGCGACGACTTCCCCGCGTTCGTGTAGCCGACCAGCGCGACGCGGCGCTGCCCTTGCCGGAGCGCGCGGCGCGTCGACTGCTCGCGCTGGACCGCGGCGAGCTCCTCCTTCAGCTCCGCGATGCGATCGCGGATCTTGCGCCGATCGAGCTCGAGCGCGCTCTCGCCGGCGCCCTTGCCGCCGATCCCGCCGCGCTGCCGGTCCCCGCCGCCGCCCGTCTCCCGGAGCCGCGGCGCGACGTAGTTGAGCCGCGCGATCTCGACCTCGAGCTTCGCCTCCCGGCTCCGCGCGTGGCGGTGGAAGATCTCGATGATCACGCCCGCCCGGTCGAGCACCTGCGCGCCCGTCGCCCGCTCGAGGTTGCGCGCCTGGCTCGGCGAGATGTCGTGATCGACCGCCACGACCGTCGCCAGGCGCGCCGCCTGCCCGGCGCCGCCCGCGCGCGGCTCCGCGCCGCCGTCGTCGCCCGCGCCGTCGCCGTCGTCTCCGCCGAGCTCGACGTCGTCCTCGTCGCCCTCACCGCTCTCCGCGGCCCGGCGCGCGCGCGCCTTGTTCTTCCGCTCCGGCGCGCCCGAGGGCACGACGCCGCTGCCGCCCGTGAGCTCCGCGAGCTCCCTGAGCTTGCCCTCCCCGAGCACCGCGGCCGCCGCGAGCGCGCTGCGCCGCTGCGACACGGTCGCGATCACGTCGAAGCCGAGCGTGTGCACGAGGCGGCCGAGCTCGGCGAGATCGGCGGCGTGCTCTACATCGTCGACGCCGGGGAGCTGCACCCCGACGAGCACAGCGAGGGGACGTTCTTGGTTGGTGGTGGTCATACGGTCGTGTGCGAAGGCGGGAGCTTCGCCTCATCCACCCCCGCGACGCAAGCCGCCGCGCGCTCGCCCGCGCCTCGCCGCGTCGCCTCGGACGAAACCGCCGGGCTCGCTCCGGCGAACCGCCGAGCTCGCCCCGACGCGGACCACGAGGGCGGGCGGGGACAGCCCGACACCGGTGGCGGGCGTCGCCCTCCGAGCACGCCCGCCTCACATCGCGAGGCGCACGAGCAGCGTCACCTCGCTCGCGCCGCCTCGCCGTGCAGCCGCGCGCTCTCGATGGCCAGCGACGCGAAGCGCCCGAGCTCCGCGGCCACGCCCGTGTCGTCTTGCCGGAGCTCGCGCTCCACGGTCCAGAGGCTCAGCAAGCCGAGCTTGCGGCCGCGCGCCGCGAGCGGCACGAGGATCGCCGAGCGGGCGCCGAGCTCTCGCAGCGCCGAGAGGTGCTCCGGCCCGCGGGCGATCCGCTGCAGCCACGGATCGGTGACCAGCGGGATCAGCGTGGCCTCCCTGCGGGCCGTCGCCTCGGCCAGCGAGGCGGTGTCGCCGAGCAGCAGCGGCGGGTGCTTGAGCAGCCTCGGCAGGAGCGCCCGCGCCTCGGGCAGGCGCGCGGACGCGACGAGCCGCGGGGCGCCGCCGCCGTCGTCGAGATCGAGCGCGCAGAGGTCCGCGAAGCGCTCGCCGCCGAGGCGCACCACCTGCTCGATCGTCCCGTCGTGGTCGATCGACTCCGCCATCAGCGCGCTCGCGTCGATCAGGATCTGCCGCGCGCGCTCGGCCTTCCTGAGCTCGGTCACGTCCTCGACCGTCATCACGGCCGCGGTGATGCGCCCGTCGGCGTCGCGCACGGGGGCCACGCTGAAGCTCCCGAGGCGGCGCTCTCCGTCCGCGCGGACGAACTCCATCTCGTCGCGGGAGACCGTCTCGCCGCCGTGCAGCGCCCGGTGGAGCAGCCAGCGCGCGCGCTGGTCGTCGTCGGTCTCGCTGAGCAGCGTCCGCAGCGGCGCGTTGCTCGGGGTCTCCTCGGGGCCGCGGACGATCTCCGCGAACCGCCGGTTGTTGAGCGCGACGGCGCCCGACGTCCCCTCCGCGACGACCACGCCGACCGGGAGCCGCTGGATCGTCGCCTCGAACCGGCCGCGCTCCGCGGCGAGCTGCTCGCGCAGCTGGGCCTGGGTCGCGAGCGCGGCCGCGCGCTCGGCCGCCTTCTTGAAGAGCAGCCGGTCCCCCTCGGAGAACTCCGCCACGCGGCGGGAGCTCACGACCGTGACGCCGACGAGGCGGCCCTCCGAGAGCATCGGCACGCCGTAGAGCGCGTGGAGCGCGTCGCTCGGGCGCTCGCTCTGCGCTCCCGACTCCGGCCCCGCCGCGCCGCCCCCGGCGTCGGTGGCCAGCGGATCCGGCGCGGCCGAGCGCAGCGCCACCGGGCGCCGCTCGCGGACCACGCGCCCGACGAAGCCCTCCGCCAGCCTGTAGGCGCGCAGGCCCCACAGCGCCTCGTCGACGCCGATGCCGGCGCGGATCCGCAGCACCTCGCCCTCGAGCAACAGCATCACCGCCCAGTCGACCGACCGCGCCGACTCGACGAGCACCTCGACCAGCCGCCGCAGCAGCCGATCGATGTGGACGTTGCCCATGCCCTCGGCCGAGACGCGATCGAGCGCGCCGAGCGCGCGCTCGCGCAGCGCGGCGCTCCGCGTCGCCGGATCGATGATCACCTGATCGAGCACCTCGTGCAGGATCGTCATCTCGACCCACGACGGCTGCGTGCCTGTCCGCTCGAGCATCCGGAGCACGCAGCGGCGCAGCACCGAGTACTGCGCGGCCACGTCCTCCAGCTCGAACCCGTCGCGGAGCTTGTCGAGCACGCGGAAGCCGAGCAGCGGCTCGGGGAACTCGACCGACACCGACTCGACGCCGCTCCACGCGTCCTGCTCCTGGTCGCCCGGCGGCGCAGCCGCGGCGGACACGGCCGCCTCGAGGCGCTCGGCGAGGCGCGCGAAGATGGAGGGCAGCTCCTCGCGCAGCGCGATGTAGCCGGGGGACTGCTCGCCCGGCGCGCGGCGACGCTCGGCGCGCTCCCATGCCTCCAGGATCTCCGCGCTGTGAGCGCGCAGGAAGACGGCGAGCGGCGATCTGGGAAGGTCTCTGGGGGCCATTCACGCGCTGGCCGGAGCCGCGGCACCCTCAGTCTACGCCAGCCCACGAGGACGTAGATCCAGAAACGAACCGCCGGCGGCTTGCCCGTCCGGCGCCCCCGCGGACGGCGCCGAGTCGGTCCGCCCTCTCCGTCCGTACCCTTCTGCCCGCGCGATGCGAGCGCTCTTCCATAAGCGGTTATGTCGCGCTCGCCTGCACGCCTGCGCCACCGCGCGCGCCTGGGTCGCCGCGCTAGCGAGCGCGCCGGCGCCGCCGCGCGCTCGCGAGGCCCGCCGCGAGCGCGAACCCGATCGCGCCGCTGGCGGGCGGCGCGGCGTCCTCGCCCCGCCCCGCGCCTGCCGCGCCGATCTTGCACCCGCACCCGTCCGACGCCTCCGCTGGCGGCGGCTCGGAGCCCCCGCCGCCGCTGCCGGTCGCTCCGGCGCCGTCGCACTGCTGCGAGCCGATGGTGAGCGCCGTCGCACCCCACAGCGGCGCGCAGGTCGAGGTCGCGCCGCTCTCCGGTGCGCACTCGATCGGCCCGCAGAGCCCGTCGAGGTGCAGCAGCGCGGAGAAGCTCTCGCCGTCGTCGATCGATCGGCCCACCGTGAAGCCGTCGGTGAACTCGTCGCCGCAGGCGAAGAGCGCCGCGGTGGTCCAGGTCAAGCACCGCGCGCCGACGTCCGAGATCTTCTCGAACTCGAGCGACGCGGCCGGCGCGCGCCAGATTCCGTCCTGGGGCCCGCCCACGATCACGGTCGCGCCGTCCGGCGAGAGCGCGAAGCCGAGGAGGTCGCCGGCGCTCTCGAAGGCGGTGGTGAAGCTGCGCCCTCCGTCCTTCGAGACGAGCAGCGCGTCGGTCGGATCGCCGTCGAGCCGCACGTAAACGATGTCGGGGTCGACGGGATCGATCGCGCCCAGGAACGGCAGGCGCATGTCGTCGCTCCCCGGGATGTCGAGCCGCTCCCAGGTCGCGCCGCGATCGTCGGTGCGCTGGAGGGCCCCGGCGTAGTCGGGCGCGCCGTAGCGGCCGCTCACGTAGACGCGCGCGCGGTCCGAGGGGGCAGCGTCGACCGTGTGGGCGAGGAAGTCCCCGGGCAGATCGACGCCGGCCTTCGTCCAGCTGTCCGCGTTGTCGCTCGTCTCCCAGAGCTGGGTCAGGAACTGGCCCGCCCCGAGCCCCGCGCTGACGACGAGCACGGCACGGGAGGGGTCCTCGCGATCGGCCGAGAGGTCGATGACGTAGCGGTTCATCAGATCGCCCTGGGCGAACGACCAGTCGCAGCCGCCGTTCTTCGACGCGCTGAGGCCGTCGAAGACCCCGGCGATGATCGTCCCGTCGGCGAGGAAGGCGAGCATGGGATCCTCGTTCCCGCCGAAGCCGACGACCGGCTCGCAGATCCAGCGCCAGCGCTCGCCGCCGTCGTGCGTGGCGAGCAGGCCGTAGGTCGCGCGGACCATGAGGCGCGACGGGTCGCTCGGGTGCGACGCGATCAAGCCCGCGGCCGGGAAGCGGCCGTTGGCCGAGGCCGGCGCGGAGAGCGCCGCGACCGAGAGCAGCGCCGCGACCGAGAGCAGCGGCGCCGCGCAGGACGAGAGGGGACCGCGCCGCCGCGCGCCTGGCCCGCTGTGGGGGTGACGCGTCAGCGCAGGGAGGGCTCGCACGGAGCGTTCTGTAGGGGCTCGCACGAGGGGTGAGCCTAGTGGACGTCGAACTCGAATGCCGCCTCGTCGATGAGGGACGAGGTCAGGGCCCGGCATTGCACGTCCCAGAGGCCCCCCATCCCGAAAGGCACGTCGGCGACCTCGTACAGGCCGGGCTCGATCTCCGTGCCCTCGTGCACGGACCCGTGCCCCATTCCCGTCATGCTGGCGTAGCAGCGGAGCTTCATCCGCTGCGCCGGGTCCCGCGAGTCGGTCCAGGTGAGCCGCACGTGGAAGGTGTTGAAGCCTCGCTTGATCGGCTCGGTCGACTCCACAGCGAACTCGATGCGCCCGTTCGCACCGACGTCCAGCCGGTGGCCGTCGTCCGGCTCCACGTCCCGGGATCCGCAGCCCGCCGACGAGAGGACGGCGAGCGCCACGAGGAGGGCGGCGCGGGCGCGCGCCCAGCGGCGCCTGGCAGGTGACTTCGGCGAAGGCTGTTCACGAGGTTCAATCACGTCTTCCCCACACGTAGCGGAGGCCTGCGGACAGGGCGGCGAACGCGCCCTCGTTGCGGCCGATCCCGGAGATCGGCACGTCCACCTGGAGGTTGCCGACGGCGGTCCAGCGCGCGCCGATGTCGTGGGCCAGCACGGCGAGCAGCGCCGTCCGCGCGCGCTCCTTTCCCATGGGATTGCGGGGGCCCGGGCCAGGCTCGTCCTCGCGCGGCGCGCCCTCGCGCTCGTGGAGCGCGCCCACGGTGAGCGAGGCGCCGGAGGGCCACGAGGGCCCCGCCGCGGCGAGGATCTGCACGCGGGGCGCGGACCGCACCGCGTCGCCGTCGGGGAGACGGTGGCTGGTGCGGACGCTCGTCGAGGCGGCGAGCAGCGCGTGGAACGAGCCCCACGACTTCTCGAAGACCATCCCCGGCCGGATCTCGGCCACCCCGAGGCCGGTCGTGTCGGCGCCCGTGATGTCGACGCCCATCGCGCGGGCGCCGGTCGCGCCGCTCACGCCGGCGTCGGGCAGCGCCGTCCCGGTGCTCGGGCCGCGCCCGGTCGGGAGCGTCACGCCGAGCGTGAACGCGGCGGACGGGATCCACGGCGACGCCGCGCCGTCGATGAGGTCGATCCTGGCTGCCGCGCCAAGGTCACCCGGCCCGCCGCCGGACGACGTGGCGCCGAGCCCCACCCCGCTCCAGGTGACCATCATCGGAACGGACACGGCGAGCTGGAGGTGATCCCCGGCCCGCACCAGCCACCCGGCCTCGGCCTTCAGCTCGCGGTGGTAGACCCCCTCGCCGGACGTGTCGAAGCCTCCGTCCACCGCCCACGCCCCGAGCTGCTCGGTGAGCCGGACGGAGAAGCTCGCCGCGGCGCGCTCCGAGGGAGCGAGCCACTGGGCCATGCCGTGGCCCGCGCCGCAGCAGGCCGACGCGCGCGCGGCCCTCGGGTGCACCGCGAGCGACAGCAGGAGCACCACACCGGCAACGGCTCTGGCCAGCACGGCCGCTCCTATAGGCGAGGCTCCTGCCCCGCGCCAATGCGACACGTTGTCGCGCGGAGGCCGCCTGATCTCGGTCGGGCCCCACCTTCACGCGGTGTCCCGAGCCGTTTCCGTTCCGCGCGCAGCGCCTCGCGAGCGCGCGCTGGGCTCGGCGACGGCGCTCAGCTGGCGAGGGCCTGGCGGTAGACCTGGACGTAGCGGCGCGCGGGGCGGTCCCAGCCGAGGTCGAGGCGCATGATGCGGCGCTGGACCGCGGGCCAGCGGGGCGACGTGAGGGCCGCGAGGGCGCGCTGGACGCCGCCGAGCAGCGACGTGGCCGTCGGCTTGTCGAACAGGAACCCCGTGCCGGTCTCCAGGGCGGCGTCGATGTCGACGATCGTGTCGACGAGGCCTCCGGTCCTGCACGCCACCGGGGCAGCGCCGTAGCGTTGCGCGTACAGCTGCACGAGGCCGCACGGCTCGAAGCGCGACGGCACGACCACGAGGTCGGCCGCGGCCATGAGCCGGTGCACGACGGCCTCGCTCACCCCGCCGAGGAACTTCGCCCGCTCGGGCGCCTTGGCCGCGGCGGCGGAGAGCTTCTCCATGAGCTCGGCGTCGCCCTCGCCGGCCACGACGACGCTGACGTCGCCCTTCAGGATCTTCGGCATGGCGTTCGCGAGCAGGTCGCTGCCCTTCTGCGCGACCACCCTGCCGATGGACACGAGGAGCGGGCGATCCGGCCGGATCTCGAGCCCGAGCTCCTGGAGGAGCGCGCTCTTGCAGCGGCCCTTGTTGCTCACGTCCTCCGCGTCGTAGCGGGCGATGATGGCCGGATCGGTCATCGGGTTCCAGACGGCGTAGTCGATGCCGTTGACGATGCCGGACAGCTGGTTCGCCCGGGTGCGGAGCACGCCATCGAGGCGCTCGCCTTGCTTCGGCGTGAGGATCTCGCTCGCGTACGTGGTCGAGACGGTGGTGAGCGCGTCCGCGGCCAGGATGCCGCCCTTGAGGAAATTGAGCTGGCCGTAGAACTCGAGCCGCTCGGGCCGGAAGTGGTCGTCGTCGAGGCCGAGGTACGCGAGCGCGTCCTTCGGGAAGAGGCCCTGGTGCGCGGCGTTGTGGAGGGTCAGCACGGTCCGGCCAGGCGCGGACGGCTGGTGGCGGAGCAGGTACGGCACCATGGCCGTGGGCCAGTCGTGGGCGTGGACGATATCGAACGGCGAGCCCGAGCGGGCGCGCTGGCGGACGAGCTCCACGACGGCGCGGGAGAACAGGGAGAACCGGCGCGCGTTGTCCTCGTAATCGCGCCCCTCCTCGCCGTAGATGCCGGGTCGATCGTGGAAGCCTGGTACGTCGAGGACGACGAGCTCCACGCCCGTGCTGAGCCGCCCGTCGAAGAGCGTCACCTGGATCGGCCCGCCCGGCGACACCTTCGCGTCGACCTCGAGCGGCATCGGGGTGAGGCGGCGCGCCATCATCAGCCCGCTCGAGTCGAGCGCCTGGTAGCGCGGCAGCGCGATCGTCACCTTGTGCCCGAGCAGCCGGAGCGCCTTCGAGAGCGACGAAACGACGTCGGCCAGGCCGCCGACCTTGATGATGGGCGCGATCTCGGACGCAGCGAAGAGGATGTCCATGCGGGCGCCGTGTGTAGCACGAACCGGGGCGCGTACAGCGCGGCTTCCGAACCCACAGCGGCGCTGAACGCTGGCCAGCGCCCGGATGTCGCCGCAGAGGCAGCGCCACGCGCGCCGTTTTGGAGCAACTTTCCATCCGCGCCGCATCCATTTCCAGGGCCCCCTACATGGCGGAGACGGGCCGTCCCGCGCTGTGTATCGTTTCTCCATGAGCAGTACGCTTTACTTTCCCAGGCTTTCCTTGGTCCTCGCCGTCCTCGCCACCGGCATCGCCGTGAGCTGCGGCGGCAAGAACGACGGAGACGGTTCGTCCCAGGGCTCCGGCGGCATCGGTGGCCATGGCGGCAGCGGCGGCGCGGGTGACGGCGTCGGCGGCGTCGGCCCCGGATCGGGCTCGGGCTTCGGCGATGGCGGCGCGGGGCTCGACTTCGCCGGCTCGCACGGATCGAGCGGCACGGACGGCGGCGGCGGCGGCGCGTGCCAGCAGCTCGACATCACGTTCGAGCCGCAGACGCCGACCGTGATGATCGTCGTCGATCGCTCGGGCAGCATGTACGGCAGCGGCTTCTGGGATCCGCTCAAGACCGCGGTGCTCAGCGTCGTCGACAGGCTGCAGGACAGGGTGCGGTTCGGCTTCCTGACGTTCACCGGGACCGCCAACCAGCAGTGCCCGCTGCTCGCGGGGGCCGACGGCATCGCCCTCAACCACCACGCCGCCATCGCGGCCGCCTACGACGAGGCCTCCACGGTGCCGCCCGGCAAGCTCGAGACGCCCACCGCCATGACGTTCAACGAGACGGTCGTCCCGGAGCTCCTCGCGTTCCCGGAGCCCGGCCCCAAGTACATCCTGTTCGTCACCGACGGCGAGCCCGATCGCTGCGACGACGTGCGGGCCGAGTGCGCGCGCGACGACGTCGTCGGCGCGGTGCAGGACGCCTACGAGCAGGGCATCGGCACGTTCGTCTTCGGCCTCGGGTCGGGCGCGCTCGCGCAGCACCTGCAGGACGTGGCGAACGCCGGCGCGGGCCAGCCGGTCGAGCGGCCCAGGAGCGGCACGGACGCGGACTGCTTCCTCGGCGCAGGCACTTACGCCGACGCCGGCGGCACCGCCACGTACTACACGCCGGATCCCACCGACGCGTCCTCCCTGGAGGACGAGCTCGACGCGGCCATCGCCGGCGTCAAGAGCTGCACGTTCGACCTCCAGGGGTCGATCGAGGTCGACCTCCGCAACGCGTCGCTCGGCCAGGTGCTCCTCGACGGCACGCCCGTGCCCTACGACGCGCAGAACGGCTGGACGATGGAGAGCGCCACCCAGCTCACCCTCGTCGGCGACGCCTGCGAGCAGCTCAAGGACGCGCAGGAGATCTCGTTCGACTTCCCCTGCGAGATCCTCGTCCCCCAGTAAACCCAGCGAACGGCGCGCGGGCGCGCGCCGCCCCTTTTCCGCGCCACGGGCCGGCGCTTTTGCTAAAGGCGAAGGCCGGCTCGACCCATGACCAGGATCAGCGCGCGAGAGCTCGCCGGCACGAGCGGCCCATTCGGCCGCGGCACGCCGGTGGTGCGCCCCGCGGAGGTGCCGGAGGGGTCGGTCGTCACCGTGCTGCGCGTGCCGCCCGAGTCGGCCGGCATGCGGCTCGACCGGTTCGTGCAGACCCAGCTCAAGCGGACGAGCCGCACGCGCGCCGCCGAGATCGTCGCCCGCGGCGCCTACTCGCCCGAGGCGCGGCGCCTGCGCGGCAGCGATCGCGTCCGGCCGGAGCAGTGCATCCTCCTCTGGCGCGAGCCGTGGGACGAGCAGGCGCCCGACACCCCGATCCCGGTCCTCCACGAGGACGACGCGCTGCTCGCCATCGACAAGCCGGCGGGCCTGCCGGTGCACCCCACGGCGCGGTACCACAAGAGCACCGTGATCAAGATGATGGAGGCCGCGCGCCCCGGCGAGCGGCTGTTCCTGGCCCACCGGCTCGACCGGGAGACGAGCGGCGTGCTGCTGCTCTGCCGCACGCCCGAGGCCGACCGGACCGTGAAGGCGCAGTTCGAGGAGCGCACCGGCGTCGTCAAGCGCTACGCCGCGATCGCCTGGGGCTGGCCCGAGCGCGATACGTTCCGGGTCGAGCTGCCGCTCGAGCTCGACGACGCGAGCCGCTACAAGGTCAAGATGCGGGTCGCGCCGCCGGGCCGCGGCCTCGCGTCGGCCACCGCGTGCGAGGTGCTGGGCCGCCGCGCCGATCCCCTCACCGGCCGGCGCTACGCGCTCGTCCGCTGCACGCTCGAGACCGGCCGGCAGCACCAGATCCGGGTCCACCTCGCGGCGAGCGGCCTCCCGCTCGTCGGCGACAAGCTCTACGGCCCGGACGAGGGCATGTTCGCGCGCGGCGCCGACGGCGTGCTCACCGACGACGACCGCCGCGCGCTCGAGCTCGACCGTCACGCCCTCCACGCCGCGCTCCTTGAGCTCACGCACCCGATGACAGGCGAACGCGTGCGCATCGAGGCGCCGCTCTCGGACGATCTGCGCACCTTCTGGGACGCGCTCGACGCGTGATCCACGCGGAAGGCGGAGGATCCATCGCGGGCCACCCCTCCGCTCGTGTGTGTGCGGGGTGACGCTTGCGGGACGCGATGACACCGGTGGGCGAGGCGGCGCCTGCGGCGCGCCATGGACGCTGCAGACCGGAGCCCCGCGCGAGCGCCTGCGGATCTTGTGCCGAAGTGCCGACTTACGTACGATGGCCGAGATGACGCGTGCGCGAGACGACCTCGAGGCGCTGCGGGATCCAGCGCTCCGGTCCACACCGCTCGAGGCCGAGAGCACCGCCCAGAGCACGACATCCGGGCCGGCGCCTGGTCCGGGAGAGACGATGCAGGACGCGGCGGCGCCCTCTCCGGGAGCGCCTGCCGGCGCCGGAGAGCCGCGGCAGGGGGGCCCGGAGCGGGCCGCAGCGACCTCGTCGGCCGGCGCCGCGCCGCTGCAGGCCGACCCGCGGGCCCGGGGCGACGAGAGCCTGGATCGGGAGCGCTACGAGCGGTACGCGATGCCGGCGAGCGACCTGCCCGCGGCCAACGTGCAGGCCTTTCGCGGCGACGCGAGCGGGGTGCTCGCGATCGTCCGGCGCGCCGTGCAGTCCGTCACGCGCGATCCGGCGCGCCACCGGCGGCGGCTGCCGAAGTCCCGCTTCGACGCGATCCGCAGCTTGCCGGAGCTCGCGATGGCGCTCGACTACGCGGTGACGCGCATGCAGCCCGAGATCGCGCCGCCGCCCGAGATCGTCGAGAAGCTCGATCTGCTGTACGGGGCGCTGCGCCCGACGCTCGCCACGGCCGAGGTGTACTTCCCGCGCAGCATCGTCCCGGAGACCTTCGGCATCGTCCGGCGCGCGCTCGTCGCCGGCGATCCCGCGAGCGCGACGGCCACCATCACCAACCTCATCCTGGACCGGTGGAGCCACGTGCAGAGCCGGATCCCGATCACGAGGGAGGAGCTGACGCAGCTGAACAGCACCGCGAAGTGGCTGCTCAGCAACACGCGCCCGCCGGAGCGGCTCGACTCGAGGGACATCCGCGATCGGCTGTGGTCGCTCCTGCGCGAGCGCTACGAGCAGCTGCGGGCGATCGCCCAGGAGGTCTCGGGCGACGACTCGCGGGAGTACGCGCCCGAGCGGCTCGCGGCCGATTGATCCGGCGCGCGGAGCCGCCCCGGCGCGGCGTGGAAGCCCGGCCAGGTCCGGACGGACCTCCGGGGGGCGGGGCGGGTGTACCGCCCCGCGGGCTCGATCTACGCTGCCGCCATGCAGGAGCTCCGCAAGACGACCTGTAACCGCGACTGCCCCGACGCCTGCAGCATCGTGGCCACCGTGGAGGACGGCCGCGTCGTGCGCCTCGGCGGCGATCCGGACCACCCGATCACGCGGGGCTTCCTCTGCTACCGCACGTCGCGCTTCCTGGAGACCCAGTACTCGCCCGAGCGGCTGACGACGCCGCTGCTCCGCAAGGGCGGCGAGCTCACGCCCGTCTCCTGGGAGGAAGCGCTCGACACAGCGGCCGAGCGGCTCCTCACGATCCGGCGCGAGTCGGGCCCGGCCGCGATCTTCCATTACCGGAGCGGCGGCTCGCTCGGGATGCTCACGGGCATCGCCGACGCGTTCTTCGCGCGGTTCGGGCCGGTCACGGTCAAGCGCGGCGACATCTGCTCCGGCGCGGGCGACGCCGCGCAGCTCGCCGATTTCGGGGAGGAGGACAGCCATGACCTCGCCGATCTGCTCAATGCCCGGCACATCCTCCTCTGGGGCAAGAACGTCTTCACCTCGAGCCCTCACACGCTCCCGGTGCTGCGCGAGGCGAAGGCGCGCGGCGCCGAGCTCGTGCTCATCGATCCGGTGCACCACAGGACGGCATCGCTCTGCGGGGCGTTCTACCAGCCGCGCCCCGGCGGCGACTTCGCGCTCGCGATGGCCGTCGCGCGCGTGCTCTTCGACGAGGGGTGGGCCGATCCGCGCGCCGCGGACTACTGCGATCACCTCGACGCCTTCCGCGCGCTCGCGCGCCGGAGCTCGGTCGCCGCGTGGTGCCGCGACGCCGACGTGCCCGAGCGCGCGGCCCTGGACCTCGCGCGCCGCCTCGCCGAGCGGCCCGCGGCGATCCTCGTGGGCTGGGGCATGGGCCGGCGCACCACGGGCGGCGCGATCGTGCGCGCCCTCGACGCGCTGGGTGCGGTGAGCGGGAACCTCGGCATCCCGGGCGGCGGCGTCTCGTTCTATTTCAAGCGGCGCCGCGCGTTCGATCTCTCGCCGTTCGAGGGCGAGCGCCCGGCGCCCCGCACCGTCTGCGAGCCCCTGCTCGGGCGCGAGGTGCTCGAGATGAGCGACCCGCCGATCCGCGCCGTCTGGGTGACCGCGGGCAACCCGGTCGCCATGCTGCCCGCGTCCGACACCGTCGCGGAGGCGCTCCGGACGCGTGAGCTCGTCGTCGTGGTCGACTCCTTCCTCACGGACACGGCGCGGGTCGCCCACCTCGTGCTGCCCACGACGACGCTCCTCGAGGCGGACGACGTGGTCGGCGCCTACGGCCACCATTACCTCGGCGTCGCCACGCCCGTGGTCCCGCCCCCGGCGGGGGTGAAGAGCGATCTCGAGATCATGCAGGCGCTCGCGCGGCGCGTGGGCCTCGGCGGCGCGCTCGACGGCAGCGCCCGCGACTGGAAGCGGCGGGTCACCGAGCCCAGGCTCGCGCCGCTCGGCGTCACGCTCGAGACGCTGGAGCGCGGGCCGGTGCGCAACCCGCTGGCGCCGAAGGTGCTGTTCGAGGACCGCAAGTTCCCGACCCCGAGCGGCCGGGTCAACCTCATCACCGAGGCGCCCGAGGAGCGCGTGGATCCCGACGCGAGCGAGTTCCCGCTGCTGCTCATGGCGCTCTCCACCGAGAAGTCCCAGTCGTCGCAGTGGGCGCGACCCCAGCACGGTCCGGCCGTCGTCACGGTCCACCCGGACGCGGCCGGCGGCGTGCCCGACGGCGGCGCCTGCCGGATCACGTCGCGCGTCGGCGCCATGACGGCGCTGCTCCGCCACGATCCTGCCCAGCGCCGCGACGTCGCGCTCCTCCCGAAGGGAGGCCACCTCCAGGACGGCCGCTGCGCCAACGCGCTGATCACCGCGCGCACCACCGACATCGGCGAGGGCGGCGCGCTCTACGAGGAGCGGGTGCGCGTCGAGCCGATCGACCCGCCGGCGCCCCTGCCCTAGCCCGCGGCGCGCCGCGGACGCGCTCCGGGCGCGACGGAGCTCCCGCTCCGGTCGGCCAGGCCGCGCCCGCGAGATCCCCTGGCCCGCGCGGCCGGCGGTCTCTTACGCTCGCGGGATGGCGAGAGAGCTGCGTGCAAGGTTCGGGATCACACCGCACGCGGCGCGCCGCCTCGCGAACCGGCAGATCGCGATCGGCGGGGCGATGGCGCTGGTGGGCGCGGGAGTGAGCGCGGCGGGGATCGGCAGCGTCGCGGCCGGGGTGCCGTTCGGGATGGCCGGCGCGCTCTTGATCGCGATCGGGCTACGCGCCCGATCGATCGGCGTCGCCGTGCAGGTCGTCAACAAGGCGTACAACCTCGCGGCGTCCGGCCAGCGCGAGGACGCCGCCGAGCTGCTCGACTACGCGGAAGCGACGTGCCGCTCGCGCTACGTCCTGCGCGTCATCGACGTCCAGCGCGCGCTCGCCGCCATGCAGCGCGGCGATCTCGCGGGCGCGCTCGCCCGCGCCGACGCGGCGGTGACCCGCCGCACCGACCCGCTCTCCTTTCACCTGGAGCACGCGACGATCGCCGCGGCGCGCTCGCTGAAGGCCCTGCTCCGCGCCTCGACGAGCGATCGCGACGGCGCCGCGGCGGACATCGAGTTCGTGCGGACGAGCGCCCTGGCGTCGCCCGAGGTGCTCGCCCGCGCGGAGCTCGCGGCCGCGGTGCTCCTGGAGCGCTCGGGCGACAGGGAGGCGCTGCGGGCGCACCTGCTCCGCGAGCGGGGCCTCCTCGTCGAGCACACGCGCCCGCGCGAGCGCGCCCTCGTCCGCGCCTACCAGCGCATGCTGAAGGCGAAGGCGAGCTCGGTCTACCGCACCGGCGCGAAGCGGGAGCCGGAGGCCGGAGGCGAGCTCTCGGCGGCGGACTGGGCGGCGCGCATCTCGCCCGACGCGGCGCCGTTCATGCGCGCCCCCGCGATGGCGGCGGGCGGTGTCGAGGAGCTGTCGCGCGCGGAGGTGGACCGCGCGGACGCCTCCGCGCGCGCCGCGGCGGAGGGGCGCGCGGGGAGCAACCGCCAGCCGGTGACGAAGGCGGCGCGCCGCGTGCTGCTCCTGTGGGTGGCCCTGGTGATGCTGTTCCTGGGGGTGTGGCAGCTCTTGAGCTCCGATCGGGCGCCGCCGGTGGCGCCCGAGGTCGAGCGCCTGCCAGCGGAGCCGATCTTCGGACCGCTCTCCATCGTCCTGGCGTTGCCGATCATCTTCATCGTGATGCTCGTCGGGGCCGTGCTCGTGAACATGGCGCGCGCGCGCAAGCTCTCGCAGCGCTTCATGGCCGCCCAGGTCGCCGTGGCGAAGGGCGAGGAGCAGCGGGGGAAGGGTGAGCTCGAGGCCCTCACGCGGAGCATGGTGCCCGCGGCCGCGGCGCAGGCGCACCTCGCGCTCGCCGAGCTCTCGGAGCGGCAAGGGGAGCTGCCGGCGGCGCTCGCGGCGTGCGAGGCGGGGCTCGCGCGGCTGGGCACCGCGGCGGCGCGCGCGATGGCGGCGGACATCCTGCTGCCTGCGCTCCTGGCCGAGCGCGCGTTCCTGTTCGCGGCGATGGACCGGCGCGCCGACGCGCGCGCCGAGATGGCGCTGCTCGCGGAGCGGTACGCGTCGTACCCGTTCCTGGAGAGGGCCAGGATGCGGGTGGCGCTCGCGCTGCGCGCGCGCGAGGGCGACATCGCCGGGGCCGCGCGCCTCACCGAGCGGGACGCGGACCTGCCGCTGAACGCGCGCGACGAGCTGCTCGCCGACGTGTGCCGCGCGGCGGCGAGCCCGGGCGCCGCTGGCGCTGGCGAGGTCGAGCGGCTCCGCGAGGAGCTCCGGCTCGACGCCGCGAGCCGGCGCTGGCTCTCGGCGGTCGCGCCGGCGGCGCTCGCGGCGTTCGAGCGCCTGAGGGAGCAAGGCGACGCGGAGGCGCTCGCCGGGGCCGAGGCCCTCGCGGAGACGGAAGCGCTCGCGGAGGCCGAGGCCCTCGCGGAGCGCGCCGGGGTGCGCCCGCCGGACGCCGGGGCGGCCTGAGCGCCGCCGCGCCCCCCGAGCGGACCAGGCTTCACGCGCAGCTGCGGGCGCAGATCCTCGCGCCGGACGCACGCGGCGCCCGATCGATCATCCGCGGCGCGCGCGTCGCCGCTCAGTCTTCTCGCGCAGGCGCCCGCATCGGCTCCCTCGGCCTGGTCCGCTCGGGGGGCGCGGCGGCCGAGCCCTCCACGGCGTCGCCGATCTCGCGCGCCACGTCCTCCACGGTGCGCAAGCTGATCCTCCCGGCGAGCACCAGGGTCGCGCCGATCTCGCTGCAGTCGATGGGATCCAGCCGCACGGGCGACGCGAACGCGTTGACGGCCGCCATCTGCCCGGCGGCGTAATCGAGGCGCGCGCCGAACACGAGGTCGCCGTACCGGGTATAGGAGACCAACCCGAGCGACGCGTGGGCGCCGCTCATCCGCTCGAAGAAGAGCTTCGACTCGGCGGACATGGGGCCTCGCAGGCTCGACAGCGCGTTGAAATCGGAGGCGACGCCGCCCACGAGGCTGAGGTCGCGCGTGAGGAACACCTCGGCGCCGAGCCCGACGTTGACGATGGGCGCCGCCGCCTCGACGATGTCGAGGCGGCCCCGCGCCCGGCTCGTCACTGCGCCCCCCGCGATCGCGATCTCCTCGCGATCGGCGGTGATCCGCGCGAACTCGCGCTGGCCCATGTAGAAAAATCCGTCGAGCTCCAGCCGCAGCCTGCTCCACTCCGCGCTCGCGCCGACCGCGACGCGGGCTGGGGAGGGGGCCACGAACTCCCCTTCACCGGCCCAGTAGCGCGCCGCCGCCGTCCCGTCGGCGCGCGTGTCGACGTAGCTCGCGTCCAGGGAGTCGACGGCATGAACGCTGGGCGTCCGCAGGCTGATCCCGGCCGAGAACACCCGGTTCAGCCGGTACGTCACGCCGAGGTGCGCCAGGAGGTCCCATGAATCGCCCGAGAGCGCGGCCTGGTAGGTAGCGCTGCTCGCCGAGCCCGCGCTGGTGTCCTCCACGACGCTGGCGACGCCGAGCGAGCTCGTGTAGCGGGTGCGCACGAGCGAGAGCGAGGCGCCCACGGCGAGGCGCGAGGTGGCGCTGTAGCTCCACGAAGGGCCGGCGCTGAAGCGACCCCACGCGTAGCGGAGCGTCTGCGCCTGGCTCACGCGCCGCGAGGCGGACTCCCCCGAGAATCGCAGCGCGTCGAACCCGAACTCGTTCTCCTCCGTCTTGCCGAGGCAGGCGGCGACGACCTGTCGGCCGACCGGCACCCGCGTCGAATCCGCGCCTCGTGCGCCGCTCTTCCAGTTGAAGAAATAGCATGTCGCGTTGGGGAGGCTGTCCAGCCCATGATCGCTCACCGACGTGCGATCGAGCCGGAGATCGCCGTAGAGGCCGGGGTCGACCGGCCCTGGCTGGTGCCACCGTTGCAGTGTGCGGTGCGCGTAGCGGAAGAACGCCGACGAGAACGCGATGTTCCGGTCCTCGATGCGGACGATCGTGGCTGGGTTCAGGAAGGGCGCGGCGCCGTCGACGCCCAGCACGACCCCCGTGCCCCCCAGGAGCGCCGATCGCCCGCCGAGCAGCGCGGATTCGTATCTTCCCTGCGCGCGTGCCGCGCCTCCGCCGAGCGTCCCGAGCAGCGCGCTGGCGAGGCCGAGCAGCGCTCGGCGCGCTCCTGAGCTGCGAACCAGGGCGCGCGGGCTCGGCATGGCAGGCGCCAGCATGGATCACAGCGCCGTCGCCGCAATGGCGGCAGCGCCCGCCCGCCCACGGCCCCCTCCCGAGGCGACGTGCTCCTGCCCGATCCTCGCCCGCCGCCCCGCGTGTCCCTGCGACGCCGCCCCGCCGTCTCTCTTGAGTCGCCGCTGGAGGGGGCGAGAAGTAAACTGCGAGGGATGTCTGATCCGCTTCGCAGAGATGGGTCCGCCATGCCCGTGCCGCCCCTCGCCCCGCTGAAGGCGGTTGATCTCGAGGACGACCGGCTAAAACGCTTGAACGCCCTCGGGCATTTTCTGGACAACTCCATCCGAATCCCTGGAGTCGGCTACCGGGTCGGTTATGACGCCGTGATCGGGTTGATCCCTGGGGTCGGCGATCTCATCGGTTTCGCGCTCTCGATTTACATCGTGCTCGCGGCGACGCGTTACCGTCTCCCCGCCTCCGCGGTGCTGCGCATGGTGCTCAACGTGGGCCTCGAGACGCTGCTCGGCACGGTCCCACTCGTAGGCGATCTCTTCGATGCGACCTACAAGGCGAACGCGCGCAACCTCGACCTGCTGCGCGCCCACCTCGCAGCGCGAACGCAGGGCGGCGCGCCGCCCTCCAATCTTCGCTTCTACGCCGGCCTGTTCCTGGCGCTGGCAGGCATCCTCGCCCTCGCAGCTCTCATGCTCTTCTCGCTGACGAGAGCGCTACAAGCCCTCTTCGGCTCCTGACGCCCCCTCTCCTCACTTCTCCGCAACGGCCCCCGCCCGATTCCTTCTCCGCAACGGCCCCTGCCCGAGCAGGGTGCACCCGCACAGGAGACGGGCCCAGATCGGCGTTTTCGGCGCGCAGGCGTACTCTCGTACGCCGAGCACCGAAAACGCCGAGGTGGGCCCGTATCCGAAGCGGGTGCGCCCTGCTCAGTTGCGGGAGCTGATGAAGAGGCGGAGCACGTGCCAGAACAGCATGGCGACCGACGCGAAGAGCTCGAGCGCGGCGCCGACGTACCGGTCCTCGGGGAAGTGGTGCAGGATGTTCGACGTGTCGTACAGGATGGCGGCCCCAGCGAACGCGACCATGGCGACGCTGAAGAAGGTGCCGAGCTGGAAGCCGAACAGCACGCCTGCCGCGATGAGGACGAGCGCGCAGATGGCGCCCCAGCGCAGGAGCGCCCCAAGGAACGAGAAATCCTTGCGGGTCACGAACGCGATCGCGGTGAGCCCGGCGAAGCCGGCCATCGTGGCGAGCCCAGCGCTCTGGATCGCGCCAGGAGCGACCATGTCCGCGATGTAAAGGAGCGGCACGAAGACGATCGCCTGGGCGAGCACGAAACCGCCGAGCGCGGCGTACTGCGCCGGCTTCGATACCGACGTGTGCGCCGCGCGGCTGGCCAGCCAGCTCACGAGCATGAACGCCCCGAGAACCAGCAGCCAGCTCGTGCCCATCATCGCCCTGGCGATGACCGAGGCGACGCCGGTCTTGAACAGCGCGACCTCGATCGCAGCGAAGAGGACGATCGCACCGAACAGGTGGTTGTACGTCCGCACGATGAAGCGCTCGCGCGACTCGGCACCGGCGCGGAGCACCGACGAGCGTGTCCCGTATCCTACGTAGTTCTGGTCCATGTTCCCTCTCTGGTAGGCCTCGACTCTAGCACGTGAAGCACGCCGCATGCCCGCGGCGAGGCGGCCGGGGGACGAAGCGCGGCGCCACGACGCCGCGAGCGCCGGCGTGTGAACGGGCCCTCCGCCGCTCGCCGGCTCCCGGGAAAGCCGGCCGCCCGCAGGTGCCCCACGGCACCGCGCAGGGCCACCTGGAGCCCGCGGCGCCCGCCGCACGATGACGGAAATGCGGACGTCGCGCCCTGCGTCCTGTCGAAGTCTCCCTGGAAGAAGGGGTTAAATCCCCTTCGGGATCTTGTCGAGGTCCACCTGGGAGAGCGCATGCCGGATCAGCGCGCTCCTGTTGGCCTTGGTCATCCCGCGCGCCTTGAGCGAGCTGACCATCTCGTCCAGCCGCTCGAGATCCTCGGTGTACATCGAGATACAGATGACCTTGTAGTGCTGCGGTCTCTCCGGCGCCGGCGCAGCACCCGGCTCGGATGCGGCGCCGCTCGTCCGGGCCTTCGCGCGCACGCGAGGCGCTTCCGTGGACGTATAGAACGCCCCGGACAAAACACCTTCCACTTCGTCGCGATCGAGCAGCGCCCGCGCGGCGCCCCCGAGATCGCCTTCGCTTTTCATTGCTTCCTCCAGCTCCCCTGCCCGGTCGGGGCTCCGCGACTGCGGGCCCTTCATTCAGCGAACCCCCGCGTCCGCGGGTCCTTCACCCAGCGGGACCCCGCGTCCGCGGGTCCCTTCACCCAGCGGGACCCCGCGTCCGCGGGTCCCTTCATCCAGCGGGACCCCGCGTCCGCGGGTCCCTTCACGCCCCCGCCGCCGCAGCGCCCGGCCGCTCGGTGGCCGCGTCCCCCCGGTCGACGCTCCACGCTGCCCCGTCGCGCGCCGCCCCTGCCTCGGGGCCCGCCGTGCCGCGCTCGCGGCTCTCGATGATGCGATCGACCACCGCCAGGTAGTCGTCCGCAGCAGGGGTTCCCGACGCGTACTCGAAGATCGTCTGCCCTTGCGCGGGCGCCTCCTTGACCTTGATCGCCTGCCGGATCGGCGCGAGGCAGCGCTCCCCGAAGTGCTGCTTCATCGTGCTCACCGCCTCGCGCGCGATCTTCGCGCGGCCGTCGTAGAAGGTCGGCAGCACGCCCCAGATCTGCACCGGGTGATGCAGCAGCGCGTTCACGTTCTTCACCGTCTTGATGACCTGCCGGACGCCGACGAGCGACAGATAGTCACACGCGACCGGGACGAGCACGCTGTCGGCGAACACCAGCGCGTTCTGGTTCATCAACGACAGGCTCGGCGAGCAGTCGAGCACCACGTAATCGTACTCGGCCGCCGCGGCGGAGAGGCGATCCGAGAGCACGCGGTCGCGGTTCTGGCGCCCTGCCAGGTAGAGCTCTGCCGCGGCGAGCGTCTCGTTGGACGGCAGGAGATCCAGGTTCGGTCGCACCGTCTTGATCGCGTCCGCGACCCGGAGCCCCATCACGAGCACGTGATAGAGCGACCGCTCCGCGCCCGCGCCGAGCGAGACAGAGACGTTCCCCTGCGCGTCGGTGTCGACGAGGAGCACCCGCTTGTCGCGCGCCGCGAGCCCGGCCGCCACGCTCACGGCCGTCGTCGTCTTGCCCGTACCGCCCTTGTGGTTGAACACGGCCAGGCAGCGGGGCACCCCGGCCGGGCGCTGCGGCGGCTGCGCCGGCCGCTTCGCGCCCCCCGCCGGCGACAGGGGCACCGCGACCGCGCCCTGCCCTTTGAGCTCCGCCGGGCGAGCGGCAGACGCGGCCGGCGCAACCCGCCCCGTCGCCTCGCCCTGGGCGCTCGCCCGAGCCGCCGGCGGCGCCGGATCACCTGCCGCCACGGCGGAGCGCGACCCGCCTCCTGCCAGCGGCGCCTCGTCACCGATGGGCGTTGCTCCCTCGGCCGGCGCCGCGGCCGCCGCCGCGATGTCGCCGAGCCGTACCCCCTTCGCCTCACGGACCAGCTGCGTCCGGCACCCCAGCGAGCACGCGTAGTGCCGGCGCCCGGCGACGTAGAGCACCTGGGACACGAGATCCGGCGGAAACCGCTTCGCGCACGCGTCGCACGTGGCGAGCGCGGCGCCGTCCTGCCCGCCGAGCTGGCTCTTTTCCAGGCATTTCTGCGAGCAGAAGAAGGAGAAGCCGCCGTCCTTCTCCTCCATCTGGTACCGGAACTGGACCTCGAATCCGGTCCCGCACACGCTGCACGTCTCGCTGATTCCGCCCACAGCTCGCTCCTTCGCGCCGCGCACAGCGCTTTGCCCAGGCGCAGCGTTGACCATCATCACAGTCAAGGCGCAAAGGTCAACTTTTCTGCAAGCGTGACCCACCCTTCCGGCGCAAGGGCGTGGGAGCGCGCGCATCCCGGGACAGAGGCGCGAGGCGGTTCAGCGGCGGGACCTCGGCGCCAGGCCAGCTCAGTGACGGAAGTGCCGGGCCCCGGTGAACACCATCGCGATCCCCGCCGCGTCGGCCGCGGCGATGACCTCCGCGTCCTTCACGCTGCCGCCTGGCTGCGCGACCGCCGTGATCCCGTGCTCCGCGGCGAGCACCACGTTGTCCGGGAACGGGAAGAACGCGTCCGACGCGAGGACGCTCCCGCGAGCCCGCTCGCCCGCCTTGCTGCAGGCGATGCGCACGCTCTCGACCCGCGACATCTGTCCGGCGCCGATCCCGACCGTCCTCCCTGGAATCGCGAGCACAATCGCGTTGGATTTCACGTGCTTGCAGACGCGCCAGCCGAGATCGAGCGCCTCGATCTCCTCCTCGGTCGGCGCGCGCTTCGCCACGACCCGGCCGCCGCGCACCTCGCCGGCCGCCGAGGCGTCCCGCTCCTGGACCACCAGACCGCCGCCGACGCGCTTGAACGTCAGCTCCCGGTGATCCGCGGGCAGGAGCGCGCCGGTCGCGAGCAGCCGGAGGTTCTTCTTGGTCCGGAGCACCTCCAGCGCATCGGGCGTATAGGCGGGCGCGACAACGCACTCCAGGAACGTCTCGACGAGCACCTCGGCGGCAGCGCGGTCGACCTCGCGGTTCAGGGCGACGATCCCGCCGAAGGCGCTCACGGCGTCCGCGTCGCGCGCCGTCCGGTAGGCGGCCGCGAGGCTGTCGCCGGTCGCGACGCCGCACGGGTTCGTGTGCTTCACGACGACCGCGGCGGGCTGCGTGAACTCGCGCACCGCCTCGAACGCGGCGTCCACGTCGACGAGGTTGTTGAACGAGAGCTCCTTGCCGCCCGCGCCCAGCGACTCCGCCAGCGCGAGCGACCCCGCGGCCGCGCCCCGCTCACGATAGAAGGCGCCGGACTGGTGCGGGTTCTCGCCGTACCGGAGCGGATAGGCCCGCTCGAGGGCGAGCGTGAGGAAGCGCGGATAGGCCTCGCGCTCCGCGGCGCTCGGCTCACCCTCCTCGGGGAGCGAGGAGAGGTAACCGGACACCATCCCGTCGTAGGCCGCCGTGTGCGCAAACGCCTTGGTGGCGAGCCGGCGGCGGGTGGCGCTCGACACCTCACCTTGCCTGTCGATCTCGGCGAGCACAGCATCGTAGTCGGCCGGATCGACCACCACCGCGACGCGCGCGTGGTTCTTGGCCGCGCTCCGCACCATCGACGGCCCGCCGATATCGATGTTCTCGATGATCTCGGGGTGCGTGACCCCCGGTTTCCTGACGGTCGCCTCGAAGGGATAGAGATTGCACACAACGAGATCGATCGGCGCCCCGCCGAGCCGCGCGAGATCCTCGTCGTCGATCGCGCCGCGCATCAGGATGCCGCCGTGGACCCGCGGATGGAGCGTCTTCACCCGGCCATCCATGACCTCGGGCGAGCCGGTATAGGCCTCCACCCCGATGACCGGGACGCCGGCGTCCGCGAGCGCCCGCTGCGTCCCCCCGGTCGAGAGGATCTCCACGCCCTTCTCCGCGAGCCGCCTGGCCAGCGGGAGCAATCCCGTCTTGTCGGATACCGAAATCAGTGCGCGTCGAATCATTGCGACGGACAGCTAGTCCGTCTCTGCGGCCGCCGCCAGCCCCGCGCTCACGCGCCGGGCGGCGCGGCCGGCGTCGGCTCGCCCGCCGCGGCCGGCGGCGCCTTGACCGGCGCGGCCTCGGTGACGAGCTCGCCGTCCCGGTACTCCAGGACGCCCTTGGGCGGCCCGAAGATCGCATAGGCGTCCGGCAGGATGAGCGCCTCACGGAGCACGTCGTCGACGTGCTCGACGAGCACGAGCCGCAGCGCCTTCAGCACCCGCCGCGGCACGTCCCGGAGATCCTTCCGGTTCTCCTTCGGCAGGATGACGGTCGCGATGCCGCCGCGGTGGGCCGCGAGCAGCTTCTCCTTGAGCCCGCCGATCGGCATCACGCGCCCGCGCAGGGTGATCTCGCCCGTCATCGCGAGATCCCGCCGGACAGGCACCTTCATGAGCGAGCTGACGAGCGCGGTCACCATCGTGACGCCGGCGCTGGGGCCGTCCTTGCGGACGAAATCGGGGAAGTGAATGTGGACGTCGACCTTCTGATAGACGTCCGCCTCGAGCCCGAGGCGGTCGAGGCGCGAGCGGACATAGCTCATCGCCGCGTGCCCGCTCTCCTCCATCCCCTTCTCGAGCAGCCCGGTGATCACGAGCTTGCCCTTGCCCGGCACCACCGTCGCCTCGGCCGGGAGCAGATCGCCCCCGACGTTGGTCACGGCGAGGCCGTTCACGAGGCCCACCTCATCGCGCTCCTCGCGCCGGCCGAGCCGGTACTTCGGGACGCCGAGGTACTTCGGGATGCTCTTCGCGACGACCTCGATCGGCTTCTCCTTGCCGTCGGACACCACCCGCCTGGCCACCTTGCGGCAGACGCTCGCGATCTCGCGCTCCAGCGAGCGCACGCCGCTCTCCTTCGTGTAGTGGTGGATGATCGTCCGGAGCGCGCCCTCCGTGAAGTCGAGCGACACGTCCTCGAGGCCGCACTCCTTGCGCTGCCGGGGCACGAGGTACTTCACCGCGATGTTCAGCTTCTCGAACTCCGTGTAGCCCGAGAGCTGGATGACCTCCATGCGGTCCTGGAGCGGCACCGGGATGCCAGAGAGCGTGTTCGCCGTCGTGATGAACATCACGTCGGAGAGGTCGTAATCGAGATCCAGGTAGTGGTCGTTGAACGTGTGGTTCTGCTCCGGATCGAGCACCTCGAGCAGCGCAGCCGCCGGATCCCCGCGGAAGTCGGTCGACATCTTGTCGACCTCGTCGAGCAGGAACACGGGGTTGTTCGTCCCGACCTTCTTGAGCGACTGGATCAGCTTGCCGGGCAGCGCGCCGATGTACGTCCGCCGGTGGCCGCGGATCTCCGCCTCGTCGCGCACGCCGCCGAGCGACAGCCTCACGAACTTGCGCCCCGTCGCGCGCGCGATCGACTTCGCCAGGCTCGTCTTGCCGACGCCGGGCGGCCCCACGAAGCAGAGCACCGGGCCCTTGAGCTTCTTCGTGAGCGCCTGGACCGCCAGGTACTCGAGGATCCGCTCCTTGATCTTCTTGAGGCCGTAGTGGTCCTCATCGAGGATCCGCTCGGCCTCGACGAGGTCATAACGCTCCTCGCTCTTGTCGTACCAGGGGAGCTCCAGGATCCAATCGATGTAGTTGCGCACCACGGTCGCCTCGGCGCTCGTGGGGTGCATCATCTTCAGCTTCTTGAGCTCCTTCTTGACCTTCGCGGCGGCCTCCTTGCTCATCCGCTTGGTCTTGAGGGCCTCTTCGATCTCCTGGATCTCGTTCTTGAACTCGTCTCGCTCGCCGCCGCCCAGCTCCTTCTGGATGGCCTGCATCTGCTCGTTGAGGTAGTACTCCTTCTGCGTCTTCTCCATCTGCTTCTTGACGCGACTCCGGATCTTCTTCTCCACCTGGAGAATCTCGATCTCGGCCTGCATCAACTCGATGAGACGCTCGAGCCGCTTCTGCGGCTCCTCCATCTCGAGCAGCGCCTGCCGGTCGGTCAGCTTGATGGTCGGCAGATTGGCGATGATGGTGTCGGCCAGCCGCGAGGCCTCGTCGATGGCCTGCACCGCCATCAGGACCTCGGGCTGGATCTTCTTGTTGAGCTTGACGTACATCTCGAACGTCGACTGGACCGAGCGCATCAGCGCCTCGACCTCGACGCTCGCGACCGAGCTCTCGACGATCTCGTCGTACTCGATCAGGAAGTACGCATCGCTCTGGACATAGCGGCGGATGCGCGCCCGGCGCTTGCCCTCGATGAGGACCTTGACGGTGCCGTCCGGGAGGCGGAGCAGCTGCATGATCGCGCCGACCGATCCGACGCCGAAGATGTCGTCCGGCGTCGGATCGTTCGTCTTGGCGTTGCGCTGCGCGGCGAGGAAGATCTCCTTGCCGCGGTTCATCGCCTCGTCGAGCGCGGCGATGCTGCGCTCGCGCCCGACGAACAGCTGCGAGACCATGTGTGGAAAGACGATGATGTCGCGAAGCGGGAGCAACGGGACGATCCCGCGCTCGGGTGCGTTCTTGCCGCGATCACTGTCGTTCTTGAAGAACATCCGCCGTCTTTCCGGGAGTATCGGGAGGTCGGGGCACCCCCGCCTCGGTTGTCACAAATGCCTTGATCTGATGCTGAACTTCCGCCGGCTCGTCCCGCTGCCCCTCCAGGGACACGCGGCGCCGGCATGCTCGGAGGCGCCTCCGGGGGGTGAGGGCGCACAGCTCGGGCCGCGCCTGCGCCTCGGCCCGCCGCCCCCCGGGGGCGGAGCGCTACGCGAGCTCCGCCTCCTTCGTGTACACGATGAGCGGAGGCTCGTGCTTCACGATCACGTCCTCGCTGACGACGACCTCCTTGATCCCCGTGCGGGACGGGACGTCGTACATGATGTCGAGCATCGCCGACTCGAGGATGGCGCGAAGACCGCGGGCGCCGCTGTTCCTCTCGAGGGCCTGGCGAGCCACCGCCACGAGCGCGCCGCGGGTGAACTTGACCTTCACCCCGTCCATCTCGAAGAGCTTCTGGTACTGCTTGACCAGGCTGTTCTTCGGCTTCGTGAGGATGTCGATGAGCGCCTCCTCGTTCAGCTCGTGGAGCGTCGCCACGACCGGCAGGCGCCCGATGAACTCCGGGATGAGCCCGAACTTGAGGAGGTCCTCCGGCTGGACGACGCTGAGCAGGTCGCCCAGCTTGAAGTCCTTCTTCGCCTTGATGTCCGCGCCGAAGCCGAGGGTGTTCTGGCCGATGCGCCGCTGGATGATCTGGTCGAGCCCGACGAACGCGCCGCCGCAGATGAACAGGATGTTCGTCGTGTCGACCTGCAGGAAATCCTGCTGCGGGTGCTTGCGCCCGCCCTTCGGGGGGACATTGGCGATCGTCCCCTCGATGATCTTGAGCAGCGCCTGCTGCACGCCCTCTCCGGAGACGTCGCGGGTGATGCTCGGGTTGTCGCTCTTCCGGCTGATCTTGTCGATCTCGTCGATGTAGACGATGCCGCGCTGCGCGCGCTCGACGTCGTGATCCGCGTTCTGCAGGAGCTGGACGATGATGTTCTCGACGTCCTCGCCGACGTACCCCGCCTCGGTCAGCGTCGTCGCGTCCGCGATGGCGAAGGGGACGTTGATGATCTTGGCGAGCGTCTGCGCGAGGAGGGTCTTGCCGGACCCCGTCGGCCCCAGCAGGAGGATGTTCGACTTGGACAGCTCCACGTCGTCCGAGGAGACCCGGCTGTCGATGCGCTTGTAGTGGTTGTGCACCGCCACAGCGAGGATCTTCTTGGCGCGGTTCTGGCCGACGACGTACTCGTCCAAGGTCGCTTTGATGTCGGCGGGCTTGGGCACCGGGGTCGACCCCGCGTACGGCTCGTCCTTCTCGACCTCCTCCGCGATGATGTCATTGCACAGCCCGATGCACTCATCGCAGATGTACACCGTGGGGCCCGCGATGAGCTTCTTCACCTCTTTCTGCGACTTGCCGCAGAAAGAGCAGCTTAGATTGCCATTCGAGTGATCGTCCCGCCTTCGCTCCACTTCGACCCTCAGTGCGGTCTGCCGACGCTACCGCTTCAATGAGAGGTGGGGTCCCGCCGCGGCGGCGGCCCCTCCAACTTGCGGCGGGAACGGCTTCCACCGTTCCCTGGATTTTCAGCGATGCGCAGCCAAACGCCGCGCTCGGATTCTAGTGCGGTGCCCGTACCGTCGCAAGCTAACGGGGGTGGTCTCCAGCCTGTGGCCGAAGTCAGGGAATCACCCGATGGCGCCCCGCGGTCGGCCACAGATGCGGCCGCGCATCGCGTGAAAAGCGCGAAAAGCAGCGGATCGAGCGAGCGCAGCGCGGCGCATGCGGCGCCGAGCCCGCGTGCTCCGCTGCTGCGCGCCCGCGCGCAATGCCCCGCCCGCCACAGCGGCGGGGCGTGACGCGGCATCGCGACGCCGCGACGCGGCGCGGCCCGGGGCAACGCCGCGCCGGCCTTCATCCCGAGCATGCCCGCCGGACGCGGCGGCGCGGCCACCTACTTGTTCCGCTTCGGGAAGACCTCGTCGATCAGGCCATACTCCTTGGCCTGCGTCGCGCTCAGGTAGAAGTCGCGCTCGATGTCCTTCGCCAGCTCGTCCCGGTTCTTGCCGGTCGCGTCGACGAGGATGTCGATCAGCGTCTCCTTGATCTTCTTGATCTCGCGCGCCTGGATCTCGATGTCCGTCGCCTGGCCGCGCGCGCCGCCGAGCGGCTGGTGGATCATCATCCGCGCGTGCGGCAGCGCGAAGCGCCGACCCTTGCGGCCGGCGCCGAGCAGCACGGCGCCCATCGACGCGGCCTGGCCGATGCACATCGTCGACACCGGGCAACGCACGTACTGCATCGTGTCGTACATCGCGAGCCCCGACGTCACCACGCCGCCCGGGCTGTTGATGTAGACCTGGATCTCCTTCTCGGGATCCTCGCTCTCCAGGAAGAGGAACTGCGCGATCACGGCGTTCGCGACGAAGTCGTCGATCTCCGTGCCGATGAAGACGATGCGATCCTTGAGGAGACGGCTGAAGATGTTCCACTCCCGCTCGCCGCGGTGGGTCACCTCGGTGACCGTCGGGAGGATGTAGGCCTTCTCGCGTTCGAGAAACTCGATGGCTTGGGTGCGGGTTTCTACTCGTCGGGTCATCCGGTGCTCCGGGGGGTTCGCTGCCGCGCGGCAGGGGCTCTACTCCTGGGCCAGACTGCGTCCGATCGCAAGACCGAACGCGCCCGAGGTTACCGGAAATATCGGCCGCTCGCCGCGCGGCGCACGGAACACGCGGCGCGCCGCGGCCCGCTCGATCCAGCCGCGCGCGCCCGACGTCGATCGAGAGCGCGAGAGGCGCGACCTGGACAAACGGCGCACGCCGGCGCAGCAGAGCTGAGGCGCCGGCGTGCGGTGCAGGAGTCCGGCCATTCCGCGCCGGACCGCTGCTGGGCGGAGCTAGCTCGCGTCGGCGACCTTCGCCGCAGCCTCGATGATGTCGAGGATCTTGTCCTCGAGGATCATCCCGGCGAAGAGCTCGCGCTTCTGCGGCTCGCGGTACTCCGCCTTGATCTTCGCCACGTTCTTGCCGGTCTGCTCGGCGAGCTCCTCGTAGCCCTTCTCGAGGTCGGCCTCGGTGATCCTGACCGCCTTCGCCTTCGCGATCTCGGCCATGACCAGGCCCGCGCGCACCTTCATCTCGGCGTCGAGCCGCACGCGGGCGCGGAACTCCGGCGTCGGATCGACGCGCTGCCCCTGCCTCCGCGCCGTCGCGAGCAGCTCGCGCTCGGCGAGCTGCGCCTGCTGATCGACGAGCGACGGCGGGACCGGGATCGGGTTCGCCTTGCAGAGCTCCACCACGAGCTGCTCGGCGACGGCGTCGCTCGCCCGCTGCGTCAGCTCCTTCTCGAGCTTCTTGCGGAGCGACTCGCGGAGCGCGGACAGGCTCTCGTCGCCGCAGTCCTTCGCGAACTCGTCGTCCACCTCGGGGAAGATGCGCTCCCGCAGATCCTTCAGCGTGATGTGGAAGGTCGCCTGCTTGCCCCGCAGATCCGCGTTGGAGTGCTGCTCGGAGAACGTGACCGGGACGTCCTTCGACTGGCCGGGCGTCATCCCGGCGAGGGCGTCCTCGATCTCCTTGAAGACCTGGCCGCTGCCGAGCTCGGTCTCGATCTCCTGCTCCTTCGTGTCGCGCAGCGCGCCGCCGACCTCGAGGGTGAACGCGATCGTCGCGACATCCCCCTTCGCCGCGGGGCGCTCCGGCTCGGGCGCCTGCAGCGTCGAGTGCTCGCGCCGGAGGGCGGTGATCTCGGCGTCGATCATCTCGTCCGTCGGCGTCGTCGAGGGGCGCTTCACCTCGAAGCCCTCCCACTTCACCTCGGCGATGTCGGGGCGGACCTCGAAGCGGGCCTTGTAGGAGAACGCGTCGTCAGGGCGGAGCTCGGTGGGCGCGATGGCCGGCTGGGACAGGGGCTGCACCTGCTTGTCGGCGAGCGCCTGGTTCAGGGTGGCGTCGACGAGCCGCTGGGCGACATCGGCGTGGATGCGGCCGCCGTAGAGATGCGCGAGCACCTGGCGCGGCGCCTTGCCAGGCCGGTAGCCCCGGACCCGGGCCGTCCGCTGGAGCGCCGTATAGGCCTTGTCGACCTCGCTCCGGACCCGGTCCGCGGGGACCTCCACCTGAAACTCCATCAGCACGGGAGAAAGCTTTTCGACGTTGACTTGCATGGCGTTTTTTTCGAAGGGCGGCACTCGTGCCACGCGTCGCTGGGGGGGTCAAGACGAGCGACAGGACGCTGCTTTAAAAAAAAAGGAGCCCCGGCGGAGAGGCGGCCGCCGGGGCTCGGATCCCGGGAGGGATCGTGCAAGCTGATGTGCAGCGCCGCGCGGCGCCGGCGCTGGCGACGCGACGGAGCAGCAGCGCCGAGCGCGACCGCGAGGACGTGCGAGGACGTCGAAGCCACGCCTCGCCGCCTCGCCGCCGCGCGGCCGTGCTCAGTCGTCGTCCGAGACGTCGAAGGGATCCTTGTCGAAGTCGAGCTCGGCGTCGAAGGACCCCTCCTCCTCGACGATGTCCTCGAGCGAGAAGCCGACACGGCTCGGGCGGAGAATCTCCCGCTCGAACTCTGAAAAGCTCTGATACGACCTGGGAAGCGGCATCTGTCCTCCTCACATGTGCCGAGGCGACGTCGGTGCGTCGATCTGCTCGGCGAAGCTGGGCACCACGTCCGTGATCAAGGGGCGGTCGACGTCGTCCCGCGACTCGAGGTCGAAGGCGGACGACGGCGCGAGCCGATCGCCGACCTGCGTTGAAGCGAAGGCGAAAGCACGAGGACCTGCGCAGGAGCGAGCGGCGCAGGGCCGCGCCCGTCACCCCAGAAGGCGCGAGCAAGGACCCGATCGACGGGCCCGGAGTCGCAGCAGGCGAGCAGCGCCCCGCCGAGGCCGAAGCTGCGGCCTCGCCTCGAGGCTCGACCGCGCGCCCATGCCTTCGCCGTTCGGCCACCTTTGCCTACATCAAGCGACATGTGGGCACTGTAGAGCCCCCTGCCGTTCAGGCCAACAATCCGGCAAGCGAACGGTGGGATGGCGGCGACCGCAGGACCGCAGGACAGACCCGCACGCTCGGTCGAACGTTTGTGCCGAGGCGCCCGCTTCTCTCGACGTGCCGATGGGGGTCGTGTAAGCAGCCTGGTCGGACGCGACACAGCACGATGCCATCGCCCAACGAGGGGGGCGCGCCCGGCAAGCCCGGCTCCGCCCCCAAGCCTTCGCCTGTCATCTTCGCCGTCGCCAACCAGAAGGGGGGCGTCGGCAAGACCACGACCTCGGTCAACCTGGCCGCGAGCTTCGCCGCGGCAGAGTGCCGAACGCTGCTCGTCGACTGCGATCCGCAGGGGAACGCCTCGAGCGGCGTCGGCGTGCGGCGGGGGAGCTTCGAGCTGTCCCTCTACGACGTCCTGATCGGGCGGGCGGCGCTGAAGGACGCGATCGTCGCGACCGAGGTGCCGCTCCTCGGCGTGGTGCCCGCGACCCAGGACCTCGTCGCGGCGGAGCTCGAGCTGGTCGACGCGGACGACCGCGCGGTGCGGCTGCGCAACGCCCTGCGCCCGCAGCTCGCGGGCTACGACTACGTCGTGCTCGATTGCCCGCCGTCGCTCGGGCTCCTCACGCTGAACGCGCTCACCGCGGCGCACCGGGTGCTCGTGCCGCTCCAGTGCGAGTACTACGCGCTCGAGGGGCTGACGCACCTGATGGCGACCATCGACCGGGTTCGGAGCGCCTTCAACCCGGAGCTCACGGTCGAGGGCGTCGTCCTCACGATGTACGACGGGCGCAACTCGCTCACCCACCAGGTGGCCGACGAGGTGAAGGCGCACTTCCGCGTCTTCGACGCGATCATCCCGCGCAACGTGAAGCTCAGCGAGGCGCCGTCGCACGGCAAGCCGGCGCTGCTCTACGACGCGCAGTCGAAGGGGGCGCAGGGCTACCTGAGCCTCGCGCGCGAGATCCTGGACGGCCCGCCCGCCGCGGCAGACACGAAGAAGCGGCCGCGCGGGGACGCCGCCGAGGCGGAGCCGCCGGCCGAGCCTTCGCCCCCGCAGAACCCCGGAGAGCGCGCGAGGGACGCACGACCCAGATCATGAATGCCGATCAGAAAGGGGCGCGGCGCGCGCTCGGACGGGGTCTCGACGCCCTGCTCCCCGCGGCGCCGCCGGCGACAGCGACTGCGGCCGAGGGGCGCAGCGTGTTCGTGTGCGCGATCGAGAAGATCGTCCCGCAGAAGGGGCAGCCGCGACAGCACTTCGACGAGACCGAGCTGGAGGAGCTCACCGGCAGCATCCGCGAGCACGGGCTCATCGAGCCGCTCATCGTGCGCAGGACGCAGGCGGGGAACGACGCCTTCGAGCTCATCGCGGGCGAGCGGCGGTGGCGCGCCGCGCAGCGCGCGGGGCTCAGGGAGGTGCTCGTCGTCGTCAAGGACGTCTCCCCGAAGGAGGCGTTCGAGCTCGCGCTCGTCGAGAACGTGCAGCGGGCCGACCTCAACCCGATCGAGATCGCCGAGGCGTTCGATCGGCTGCTGCGCGAGCACAGCTACACGCACCAGACCCTCGCCGAGCGCGTCGGCAAGGACCGCACGACGATCGTCAACTCGCTCCGGCTGCTCCGGCTGCCGCCGCGGATCCGCACCATGGTCATCTCGCGCGAGCTCAGCGAGGGCCACGCGCGCGCGCTGCTCGGCGCGCCCAGCGACAAGGTCATGGCCGACGTCGCGGAGCGGACCGTCCACGGCAAGCTCCCCGTCCGCAAGGTCGAGGCGCTGATCAAGGCGGCGAAGGAGAAGGAGCTCCGGGCCGCCGAGAGCGAGGAGCCGGGCGAGAAGAAGCGCGGCGGGAAGTCGCCCGCGATCAAGGACCTGGAGGCGCGGCTCGCGAGGCGGCTCGGGACCCGCGTCGAGGTGCGCGACGAGGGCGGCCACGGCGAGCTCGGCATCACCTACGGCTCGCTCGACGAGCTCGACAGGATCATCGCGCTGCTCGGCGCGTGAGCCGGCGCGGCCGGGCGCTACTTCTGCCTGGCGCTGAGCTCCTTGACCTTGGCGCGGGCGCGCTTGCCGATCTCGGTGTCGCCGCCGTGCTTCCCGGCCTCGGTGAGCGCGGCGATCGCGCTCTGCAGCTTGCGATCGGCCAGGAACGACAGGCCGAGGTAGTAGTGCGCGGCCGCGAACCGCGGGTCCACCTTGATCGCCGCCTGGTAGTCGGCGCGCGCCCCCGGCTCGTCGCCGAGCTCGTGGCGGCACGTCCCGCGGCGCACGTGGAACTCGGCCTCCGGCTTCAGCTTGATGGCGCGGTCGAACGCCGCCACGCAGTCGGCGTAGGCCTTCGCCGGCCCGAGCATCCGCCCGATCGTCGCGATCGTCGCCACGTCGTCGCCGGTCGCCGCGAGCGCCTTCCTGAGCTCGGCCGCGGCCCGATCGAGCACCTTCGCCTCGAACAGCATCGCGCCGTAGGCGAAGCGCGTGGCGGCCGTGTCCTCCGCCTTGAGCGCCGCCTCGTAGTGCTTGCTCGCGCTCGCGACGTCGCCCTTCAGCCCGTACGCGTAGCCCAGGTTCTGGTGGAGCGCGGCCCGGTCCGGCGCCTGCTCGATCGCCTTCGACAGGACCGCGATCGCCTCGTCTGGCCGAGGCGGCTCGTCCAGGTAGAGCGCGGCCAGGTTCAGCGCGGCGGCCTCGAGCTTGGGGTCGCTCGCGAGCGCCTTCTTGTACGACGCCTCGGCGCCGGCGCGATCGTTCGTCTTCTCGTTCGCGAGGCCGAGGTAGTAGTGCGCCTCGGCGCTGCCCGGCTCGTGCTCGATCGCCTCGAGGAGGTGCTGCTTCGCTTCCTCGTACTTCTCGTTCTTGATGTACGCGATGCCCCGGTCCAGCGCCGTGGACGACGCGCCCTTCGAGGCCGCAGCGTCGCTGCCTTCGGGCGGATCGGCCAGGAGCGGGTCGCGCTGGGGCTCCTGCGCTCCACCACACGAAATGGCGCACGTCGCGACGCACGCGGCGAGCGCCATCGCCCCGAGCACCCGCTGCGCGGCGGGCCTCGACGTCGTCGTCCACACAGCGCGCGTAAACCACCTCTCGTTCATCCGACACTCCCTTCGCCGTCCAGGCCCTGGAGGACCGCGTGCAGCCGCTCCTCCACCTCTTGCGTCCGCTTGCCGTTCGCGATCTTCGTCCCGTCCGCGTCGCTCACGTAGAACACGTCGGCCACGCGCGTCCCCTCCGTGTTGATCTTGGCGACCGAGATCGAGAGGCCGAGCTGGTAGAGCGCGTCCGAGATCGCGAACAGGAGGCCCGGGCGATCGCGCGTGAGCACCTCGATCACCGTGTGGTGCGAGGCGCGATCGTCGATGGATATCTGCGTCCGGACCTTCGGCGTCGGGCGCTCGCGCAGCGCGCCGCCCCGGCGCTTCTTGGCGAGCTCGGCGCCGGAGAGCTGCCCCGAGAGCACCGCCTGGATGTCGGTCACGAGCTTCGGGATGGCGCGCGCCACCCCCCCTACCCCTTCGCCGCGGTCGCGCACCCAGAAGAGGTCGACGGCTTGCAGGCGCACGCCGGCGGGCGGGGACGAGCCCGCCCTCGCGCGGATCACGCCGCCGTCGTCCATCACGCCGTCGTCGCACGCGCGCGAGTGGATCTGCGCCGCGTGGACCTCGAGGCGCGAGGCCGCGAGCGCGGCCGTGATCGCCGCGAGCAAGCCGGGGCGATCCGGCGCCACGACGCAGACCTCCGCGGCCTCCGGGTGGCGCGACGGGACGAGCGCGACCGAGACGCTGTTGCCGCCGGACTGCTGCTGCCGGGCGAGCTCCGAGTGCGCGGCGATCGCGGCCGGGCTGTTCGCGAGCAGGTAGCGCTCGGGCATCGACGCGAGGTAGCGGGCCAGGAAGTCCCGCTGCGCGCGCCGCTCGGCCTCGTTCGCGGCCGGGAGGTCCTCGAGGGCGCCGACGGTGCCGCTGATCGCGCGGGCCATGCGCTGGTCGTCGATGTCGAACGCCCCCGCGTCCTCGCGCGCGCCGCGCAGGGCCCTGTCCGCGGACAGGTACAGCTCGTCGAGCATGCGCGCCTTCCACGACGTCATCGACGTGGGGCTCGTGGTCGAGATGTCGGCGACCGTGAGCAGGTAGAGATCGCGCAGCCCCTCGCGGCCGTGCACCTCGTGGCAGAACTCCGAGATCGTCGCGGGATCATCGAGATCGCGCCGGGTCGCGATGAGGTACATCACGAGGTGCTTCAGCACGAGGTGGCACGCCTCGTCGATGTCCTCCTGAGGGAAGCCGAGCCGCGCCAGGATCTTCCGGGCCATCTCGGCGCCGCGCCCGCTGTGATCGGTGCCCCCGATCGCCTTGCCCACGTCGTGCAGGAGCGTGGCGAAGAACAGCATCGTCGGCCGCGTCGCCTCGGCGGCGAGCCGGCACGCGAGCCCGAACTCGCCCGCGAGCTCGCCCCGCACGAGCGCCGCCAGCCGATCGACCGCGGCGACCGAGTGAACGTCGACCGTGTACACGTGGTAGACGTCGTGGTGGACGCGCCCGACGACCGGCGAAAACTCCGGGATCATCGCGAGCAGGAGGCCGAGGTCGTGCAGCTCGCGGACGACCGAGCCGCTCTGCAGCTGCGTCTCCTTGCACGTGGCGACGAGGGTCCGGAACCGCTCGGCGGCCTCGGGGCTCTCGCGGAGCGCCGCGCAGAACGCCGGATCGCCGGCGGCGCGGACGATCGCGCCGCGCGCGTAGGGCAAGAGCGGCACGCCGCGCTCGACGGCCTCGGAGACGAGCCGCAGCGCGATCGCCGGATCGGTCCTCAGCAGATCCGGATCGCTCATCGTGATGCAGCCGTCGAAGAGGCGGACCCCGGCGCCGAGGTCCTCGTCGCGGCGGCGGCGCCGCGTCAGCGTCGGCGTGGCGCGCGAGACGATCATGTCGAGGGAGCGCGAGATGGTCCGGGCGCTCCGGTAGTAGTCGCTCATCATCCGCTCGATCGCCTCGGGCGACACGGCGGCCTCGCCGGGGGGCGGCGCGCCCTTCCGGCCGGCGTCGGCCGGACCGGCGCCCTTGCTGTAGCCGAGCGCGCCCGCGCACAGCTCCTGCTCGTCGAACGTCAGCCGGTCGGTCCTCCGCCCGGAGTGGGCGTGGAGCAGGTTGCGGATGCGCCAGAGCATCTCCGCCGCGCTCCGGATCTCCTCCGCCTCGCGGGCGACGAGCGCGCCGAAGCGGACGAGCGCGTCGAACTCGCCGACGCCGTAGCGCGCCTTCGCGGCCCAGCGGGCGACGTCGAGATCGCGCAGCCCGCCCGCGCCGTTCTTCACGTCCGGCTCCAGGAGGTAGACCGAGCCGCCGAAGCGCTCGTGCCGCTGGGAGATCTCCTTCCCGAGCCGCTCGATGAAGCGGGGCAGCTCCGAGTGCGCGAAGATGCCCGACGCGGCGCGCTGCCAGAGCGACTCCGACAGCGACGCGTCGCCGACGACGTGCCGCCAGTCGAGCAGGCTCGTCGCCGTGGGCAGGTCCTCGCGCGCGCCGTCGATGAGGTCGTCGATGGTGACGACCTGGTGCCCCACGGCGACCCCCATGTCCCAGAGCGGGTAGAGCAGCGCGTCCGCGATGGCGCTGGCGCGCTGGGCGTTGTGGGCGAGGATGCGCAGATCGAGGTCGCTCCGCAGCGCGACAGCGCCGCGGCCGTAGCCGCCGACCCCGGCGATCGCGACCGAGTCCCACTCCTTGCGGCTGGGCCCGCCGGACTCGCGCAGCAGGTGGAAGAGGCGCGCCAGGAGATCGTCGAGCAGGCGCGCGTGGCGCCGCCCCAGGGCGACCCCGACGGCGGCCGGGTCCGCGGCCGGGGTGGGGCCGCTCGGCGCCGTGCGATCGAGCTCGGCGCGCTCGCGCGCATAGGCGGCGCGGAGCTCGACGAGCCCGCTGGGCCTGGACGTGGGGGAGAGGTCGACGCTCATGCGGTGTCGTTCTGCTTTCTCAGGCGCCCGGGGCGCGGAAGGCGGTGACGTGCGCGTTCACCTTGACCGGGGTGAGGCCGGCGCCGCAGAGGCGCGGCGCCTCGCTCGCGGCGGAGAACAGGAGCCCGCCCGGGCCGAGCTCGGCCGCGAGGCGCCGCGCCACCGCGTCGCCGGCGGGCTCTGCGAGATACAGGAGCACGTTCTTGAAGAAGATGATCTGGAACCCACCGCTCGGCACGGCGTGCACCAGATCGCAGACCTCGAAGGACACGACCTCGCGGAGCTGCTGGCCGACGTGCAGCGCGCCGCCCTTCTCTTCACAGTAGCGCTGAACGAAGGACGGGGGGAGCTGGTCGACGGCCTCGGCGGAGTAGACGCCCTCGCGCGCCGCCTCGATCGCCGGAGCGGCGCGGTCGACCCCGAGCACGCTGAAGCGGCGGCCCGCGCTCGCGAGCACCATCGCCAGGGTATACGCCTCCTCGCCGGTGCTGCACCCGGCCGAGAGGCCGGCGATGGGCAGGTCGGGCGGGAGCCTGGGCAGCACCGAGGCGGAGATGGCCTCCCAGATGATCGGGTCGCGGTAGAAGCGCGTCTCGCCGACGCGGAGCGCGCTGACGATCTCCTCGATGGCCTCCCTGTCGTCCCGCAGCCGCTCGGCGGCCGCGAGCGGCGACACGCCGTGGCGCGCGGCCACGGCGCTGAGCACGGCGAGGACCCGCTCGCGCACCCAGCCCGGGGCCGCGAGGCTGCGGCCCAGGCCGAACCGGCGCTGCAGCTCGGCGAGCGCGAGGTCGACGGCCCGCTGGGCGGACCGCGCCGCAGGACCTCCTCCCGCTCTCGACGATCGGGCCATGAAAGGTCGTCGCGATCAGCCGAGGAAGCCGGCTTTCCTGGCCTGGGCTCCCTTGCCGCCGCCGTCGAGGGCGATGGCGAACACGTCCTTCAGCGCGAGCACGAACGTCTCGCCCTTGGTGCTGCGCGCCTTGAGGAGCCCGCCCGCGCTCGACACGGCCTCGATCTTGGTCACCGGGAGCGACACGCCGTCGTGCGCGGCGTAGATCGTGAGCACGCGCCCTTCAGGGAGCTCGGCCCAGCCGTCTTTGTCGGTCTTCGCCTCTGCCGTCTCGAGGGCTGCCTTGAGTAGGTCGTCGGTCATGAGCAACGTTTCCGTCCCGCGCCCTGCCGCGTCAAGCACGTGCTCGCCCTTACCGTGATGCAAGGCGATCGGCGTCCTGGGGGGCCTCCTCCGTGGTACCGTACTGCGCGGATGTCGAGAAGGCCGCCCAGCCAGGTCTCCCCCCCGCGTGCGGCCCCCCCGGAGGCGCAGCAGGTGGGCAACATGCCGCCGGGGTGGCAGCCGGGGGATCACCTCTTCGTCGACGACATCAAGAAATCGTTCGGGGCGACGAAGGTGCTGCACGGCATCACCATGCACCTCCGGCGGACCGAGACGGCGGTGATCATCGGCGGGTCGGGCGCTGGCAAGACCACGCTGCTCCGGCTGCTCATCGGGCTGGAGCGGCCGACCACCGGTCACATCTGGGTCGACGGCGTGGACATGGGCGCGCTCGATGATTTCGAGATGAACCGGATGCGCCAGCGGTTCGGCATGGTGTTCCAGTACGCGGCGCTGCTCGACTCGCTGACGATCTTCGACAACGTGGCGTTCCCGCTGCGCGAGCACCGGAAGCACATGTCGAAGCGGGACATCCGCGACAAGGTCGTGGGCATGCTGAACTCGCTCGGCCTCGAGAACAAGGAGGACCGGATGCCGTCGGAGCTGTCCGGCGGGCAGCGCAAGCGCGTGGGCCTGGCGCGCGCGCTGATGCTGGAGCCCGAGATCCTCATCTACGACGAGCCGACCAGCGGGCTCGATCCGCTGACGAGCCGGATGGTCGACGATCTGATCGAGGAGACGCGGGCGCGCTTCAAGGTGACGAGCGTGGTGATCTCGCACGACATGGCGAGCACGTTCCGCATCGCGCACCAGGCGTTCCTCGTGATCCAGGGGCGCGTCGTCGCGTCGGGGACGCCGGACGAGCTGGCGCACGGCGACAACGAGCAGGCGCGCCAGTTCATCGCGGCGTCGGGGGTGGCGACGGACGAGGTGTCGCGGGTGAACCGGCCCGCGCTGGCGGACGGCAAGGGCGGGCAGGTGATCGAGTTCAGGAAGGCGGCGGAGTAGCCGGGGAAGCGCTCGCTCCGGAGGCCCTGCCGGGTCTACCCTTCCGTGATCGCAAGCAGAGCTCAAACACCGACCCTCCGCGCGCCGCGCGACGAGCTCCCTCTCCTCGGGCCTACCCTTCCGTGATCGCAAGCAGAGCTCGCACGACGCTCTACAAACGGAGCAGCGCGACGCGGCGGCCGCGGGGCGTCGTAGCCTCACTGAACCGGGGCGCGGTTCGGGCCAGGCGGCCCCGCGCATCGAAGATCACGAGCGTCCCGCGCCTCTGACGCAGGCGTGAAAGGTAGTCGTCGAGCTGGACGAGGCCCTCGCGAAGCGGGTCCTTCTGGCCCTTGCGCCACACCTTGAGCTCGATCGCGCGCCGCTGGACGGCTCTGGAACCGTCGGGCTTATGGTAGGGAAAGCGGACGAGCAGGTCGATGCGCCCGCGGCCGACGCCGTACTCGCGATCGATGAAGCCGCCGCCGTTGACCGCGCGCTGGAGGAAGGCCATCAGGACGAGCTGCGGGGCGACCTCGGGGTACGGCATCCCGGACGCGAGCACCTCGCCGTGCTCGTGCCAGAAGGCCGCGAACGCGCGGAGCAGGCGCCGGAAAGCGAGGCGGCCATCGGGCAGGCGGAAGCGCTCGGGCGGGGCGTCGATCCGCTCCTCGGCAGACGAGGACAGGACGCGGGCGATCACCTCGCGGTAGATGGGGTTCGCGACACGCAGCGGCTTGCCCTGGGCCACGAGGCCGAGATCGCGGACGTAGGAGGCGTCGTCGTCGTACGTGTCGCCGCCGCCCTCGTAGGTTCCCGCGAGCAAGGGCTCGAGCACGCGGCGGACGCGGGGCTCGGCGAGCTTGCTGACCAGCGAATCGAGGTGGGTGGCGCGCGCGAGGATGAGGTGTTCCTTGGCCTGCTCGACGTGCGCGCGGGTGATGGGCTCGCTGGGCGGGACGGCCATCTTCTCGACGATCTCGCGGCCGAGGGCGTTGACGAGCCATGGCTGGCCGGCGGTGAGCTCGAAGGCCCGGGAGAGCGCCGCATCGACGAAGACTTGGCCGGTGTCCTCGGTGTGCTGGGCATAGAGCGCGCGGAGCTCTTCGTCCGAGAAGTCTCCGAGCCGCAGAGATTCGAGCTTGATGTTGAACGGGCTCGCGGTGCCGAGGCGCCCGGGATCACCGCCGCTTGCGGCCTTGTAGTCGCGCACGTCGCGCAGCCCGCAGAGGATGATCGAGGCGGGGAAGTGCTCGGGACGGCTGGGGAAGCCGGCACGGAGCTGGCGCAGGACGCTGAGGAGGCCCTGTCCGCGCAGGGAGTCGATCTCATCGAAGATGAGGGCGAGCGGGCGCGGGCAGGTACGCGCCCAGGCGGTGAGGGCCGCCGAGAGGAGTCCCTCATCGCCCTCGAGGGAGAACGGGGGCGGCTGGAGCTCGGGGGGAAGCGCGATCTGGGCCGCGCGCGTGAGCTCTCGCAGGACGGCGCGCTGGGCGGAGCCGTAGTCGTCGCCGGCGGCGCTTCCCTCCTCGCAGGAGAAGAGGACGGCGGCGTGTCGACCCGAGGCGGTGAGCCGCTCGGCAACGGCGCGGAGGGCGGTCGTCTTGCCCGTCTGCCTGGGGGCGTGGACGACGAAGTAGCCCATCTGCTCGACGAGCCCCGGGGCCTCGGGCAGGCGGCTCTCGGCCGGGATCATGTAGTGAAGATCGGGGCGGCACGGCCCGGTCGTGTTGAAGCGGCGCTTCACCCGCGCGAGCGTTGGGCCAGCGGCGGTGAGGACGCAAGGGCACGGCGGCCGAGCACGGTCGTCGCGACTCGAGTGAGTAAGGTGGAACGAATGGAGCGGTGGTTCTGGATCGGCCTCGGCGGCGCAGCGGGGACCCTCGCCCGCTACGGGCTCTCGACGTGGTGCCAGCAGCGCTTCGGCGCCGAGTTTCCGTATGGGACGCTCGCGGTCAACGTGATCGGGTCGTTCTTGCTCGGCGCCATCGGTGAGATCGCCGCGACGACGGAGCTCCTGTCGCCGACGCTCCGCCTCAGCCTGAGCACCGGCGTCATGGGCGGCTTCACCACGTACTCGAGCTTCAACAACGAGACGATCCGCCTCATCGAGTACAAGTCGTGGGCGGCGGGGCTCGCCAACATCGCGATCACGCTGGTCGTCTGCTTGCTCGCCGGCGTGCTCGGGATGGTCGTCGCGAGGCGGCTCATCGCGGGCTGAAGGCGTGGAGACGGGCCGCGGTGAGCACGGGCGGCAGGCGGTGCCGCCCGTGGTCCTGGGGGATGAGGCTCAGCCGTCGGCGCCGAGGCTCGGCGCCGTCTCGCCCTGCGCCGGCGGAGCGCCGGGCGCCGCTCCGCCGGCGGCGGGCGGAGGCGCCTCTCCGCCGGACGAGGGCTTCTCTCCGGCGGGCGGGGGCTTCTTGCCGGAGCTGCCGGAGCGGGCCTCGAACATCCATGCGGCCTTGTTCAGCTCGGGGACCAGGATCGTTCCATCGACCCGGCGCGCCGCGCGGAAGGCGCGGAGGATCTTCTCGATCACGACCGCGACCCTCCCGTCCTGCAGATCGAGCGCGCGCTGCGTCACCCGCCGCCCCGCGGCGATCTGGACGCTGGCGACGCCGCGCACCCGCTGCGCCGTGGCCCGGAGCGCGGCCGCGCACTCGGCGCCGACGCCATAGTCCTCGAGGAGCTTCGCGTCCTGCGCCGGATCGGCCCTTCGGGTCTCGTCGATGAAGCTCGCGAGCGCCTCGAGGCCCTTGGCGAGGCTCTCGGGGGAGTCGGCGCGCCCCACGACGGCGTCGACCCGCGCCATGCGGCGAGCGCCGAGCGCGTTGCGCAGGCCGTCGTAGCAGAGATCGCGCTCGCCGATGCCGTCGCGCATGGCGCTCCGCCCCTGCACCTCGAGCGCCGCCCTCGCGCCGGCCGCCTCGGTCGCCGCCGCGTCGTGCGATCGCTTCATCGCCTGGAGCCTGCCCGCCTCGGCGACGAGCAGCGGCAGGAGCGCCTCGGGCATGCGCACCTTGCCGCGCTGCGCCTCGGACAGCGATCCCAGAATCCGCCGCGCCGAGGCGACGAAGTGCGGGACGTCATCGATGAGGCTCTGCGAGTCGATCCGCGTGCCCTCGGTGACGAGGTCCTCCTCGGGGATGCCCGCGTAGGTGCGCGCGGCGAACGCGCCATCCGCGGGGCCGAGCTCCCGCGCGAGCGCGTCGAGGCTGATGGTGGTGGATGAAACGGTCGGTACCTCGGCCGGCGATGCCGCCGGCGCGGGCTTCTTGGTCTTGGAAATGGCCATGAGAGGAGAAGCTATGAGAAAGCTTCAACGCGAGGAAAGGGAGCACCTCCAGAGGGCACGATCACGTCGCGACGATCCAGTCCGAACGAATGCTTGGGGGCCGGGAAAGCGGCGCAGGGTCGGCCGCTGCAGCGCGCTCGGCGGGGCGCGACGCGCGCACCAGGCGAGATCAACGGTGCCACGAGGGCGGCCGGCGCGCGCGAGAGCGGCGGGGGAGCGCGCGCAACCCCGGTCGCGGCGGCGCACCACGGGCGCGGGGGGCGCGCACGGCGCGGGACGACGTGCGCACAGGCGGCTCGGACGCGCGCACGACGCGGAGGCATCATGCGGCAAGCCCGTCACCCTCGCGCGCCAGAGATCCCGGGCACGCGCACGACGCGCCGGAGACGCGCGCACGACGCGCCGGGAACGCGCGCACGACGCGCCGCATCATCCATCTCCCCTGCACTCCATGGCCGGCGATCGCCGTACCGCAGGATCGCCGCGTCCAGTACGACGGGTGAGATCTCCTGCCGGGGATCTGCCTCACGAGAGATGAAGAGAGTTCAACGCAAAGGCGCAAAGGCGCAAAACTACATGAGATTTTTTCTCCGCCTTTGCGTTGAACTCTCTCTCGATCCCTGGCCCGACTCCTGGCGGGTGGAACCAGGGAAACTCAGGACGGGCGCGCTGCGGCACGGACCAGCTCGTCCCACGCGGGCACGCCGAGGCACGGTCGCGGCCCCCGTCGACCCCCTGGGTCATGCGATGAGCCCGCGCTCCCGGCTCGCCTCGTCCAGCCGCACGAAGCTCGCCCCCCCACGCGCGAGCTCCTCCACGAACGCCCCCAGCGCCTCGATCCGCCTGCCCAGCGCGATCCGGAGCTCCGGCTGGAACGGCGCGAGCGCCTCGAGGCCGTCGCTCCGGTCGAGGAAGTCCATCCCGTGCAGCTCCAGGTTCACGAGGGCCTCCCCGGCGCAGGCGCGCGCCAGGAGCCGCGCGCCCGCCGCGCCCGCGAGCGCCACGCTGCCGCCGATGACCGGCAGCCGGAGCCCCGGCGTCACCTGGATCGGCAGCTCGACGAAGCGTCGGCCGCCTCGGCGATACCACGGCCGCCCCGGCCGGTAAGGCCGGCGCGGCGCCGCGAGCACGCGCGGGGTGTCCAGGATCGCCGACGACCCCCTGCCCTTCACCCGCTGCACGCCCATCGCGAGCGCCTTCGCGGCGTAGTACGGCGGGCACGGGAACACCGAGGAGTCGAACGCGACACCGACGGCGTCGAGCGCGTCGAACAGCGCGTCGCTCACCGTGTACCCCGGCGCGCGGAAGCCCGTCGGACGCCGGCCGACCGCCTCCGCGATGGCCTCGGCGCCCAGCAGGACCTCCCGCGCGATCGCGGCGCGCGGGAGCCGCGAGAGATCGTAGCGGTGCCCGTACGAGTGGTTCTCGACCGCGTGGCCAGCGTCGCTCAGCGCGCGCAAGGCCGCCGCGCTCTCGGGGCGCGCGAGGTCGCGGCCGATCGCGAACAGCGTGACGGGGATGCCGTGGGAGGCAGCGAAATCAGCGATGCGCGGCAGCGCCGTGTCGTAGACGGCGCTCAGCGCGGCCGCCGCCCCGGAGCGATCCGAGACGGCGAGCCCGTGGATGGCGAAATAGTTCGGGACCTCGTCGAGGTCGATCGAGACGGCGGCGAGGCGCCCCCGCATCGGACCGCGTCAGCTCGCGGCCATCTTCGCCACCTCGGCGGCGAAGTCGTCCTCTTTCTTGTCGAGGCCCTCGCCGCGCTCGAACCGCACGAAGCGCGTGAGCTTGAGCTCGCCGCCGGCCGCCTTCGCCGCCGCCTGGAGGAGCTTCTCGATCGTCTGCCCCGACTCGCCGCGCGACACCGCCTCCTGCGACTCCTGCTCGAGCAGCGCGATGTCCGAGTACCACTTGTTGAACTTGCCCTCGATGATCTTCGGCCACGCCGACTGCGGCTTCGGCTTCGGATCCTCGCGCAGCTGCGCCTCGAAGATCTCCTGCTGCTTGGCCTTCAGCTCCTCCGTGACCTCGTTGCGATGGAGGACGATCGGGCTCATCGCTGCGGCCTGCATCGCCGTCTCGTCGATGAACTTCTGCACCGCAGGGTGCTCCACAACCGCCTGGCTCGACGCCTCGAGCGCCACGATCACGCCGATCTTGCCGCCGAGGTGCACGTAAGCGTGCGTGATGCCGTGCTTGCCCGCGGGGATCGACACGCGGTCCCAGCGGCGTACCGCGATCTTCTCGCCGATGCGCGCGGTCAGCTCGGTCGCCGTGTCAGCGATCGACTTGCCGCCGATCGAGAGCTGAGCCGCGTCCGCGCCGTCGGGCGCCTTCTCGACCGCCGCGAGCACGTCGCCGACGAACTGCCGGAACGCGTCGTTGCGGGCGGCGAAGTCGGTCTGGATGTTGACCTCGACCATCGTCGCACTCCGCCGGTCGGCCGCGACCACCGCGCGGACCTCGCCCTCGGTGGCGGACGCGCCGGCCCGCTTGGCGCTCTTCGCGAGACCCTTCTTCAGGATGATCTCGACCGCCTTCTCCATGTCGCCCTCGGCCTCCGCGAGGGCGCTCTTGCAGTCGCTCATCCCCGCCTGGGTACGCTCACGAAGCTCCTTGATCGCCTGCGCATTGATGCCGGCCATGGCTCTTTCTCCTTCAACCTGAAACCTAGATAGGAAGAGGCCGCGCCGAGCGGCCCCCGTTCACCACACGTCCGACTGCTGTTGCACGAACGGCCCGAGCGAGGGCGGGTCGAACCGCAGAGGCACAGAAGGCGCAGAGGCGTGAAATTTTCATTTCTGTCCCTGCGCCCTCTCTGCTCTCTCGCGGCTGCCACACCGCCCAGCCGAGCGGCGACGTCGTCGTCACCGCGCCGCCCGAGCGCTGGGCCGCTCCGTTGCGGCTCGCGCCGCGCTACGACGCCTGCTGCTGGCGCGGACCGCCGCCGCGGCCGCCGCGGCCGCCCTGGTAGACGTTGATCTCGTCGCGCTGGCCGCGACCGCCGCCCGCCGCCTGCTGCCCGCCCTCGCCGTGATCCTTGCGGCGCTGCGCGCCCTCGACGCACGCGTCCGCGACGCGGGCCGTGATCAGCCGGATCGAGCGGATGGCGTCGTCGTTGCCAGGGATCACGAAGTCGACGAGATCCGGGTCGCAGTTCGTGTCCGTGATGGCCACGACCGGGACGTTCAGCTTGCGCGCCTCGCTGATCGCGATGGACTCCTGGTGCGGATCGATCACGAAGATCGCCGCCGGGAGGCCGCCCATCCCCTTGAGGCCGCCCAGGTACTTCTCGAGCCGCTCGCGCTCCTTCTCGAGGCGGACGACCTCCTTCTTGAGCAGCTGCTCGTAGGTGCCGTCCTCCTTCATGCGCTCGAGCGTGCGCAGGCGATCGAGGCCCTGCTTGATCGTCCGGAAGTTCGTCAGGGTGCCGCCGAGCCAGCGGTTCGTGACGAAGTACATGCCCGCCCGGCGGGCCTCCTCCTGCACGATGTCCTGCGCCTGGCGCTTCGTGCCGACGAACAGCACGTGGCCGCCGCGGCCGACGGCGTCGGTCAGGAAGTCGTACGCGCGCTTGAAGAGCCGCGTCGTCTGGTCGAGATCGATGATGTGGATGCCGTTGCGCGCGCCGTAGATGAACGGCCGCATCTTCGGGTTCCAGCGCTTCGTCTGGTGGCCGAAGTGCACGCCCGCGTCGAGCAGCGAGCGGAGCGGAAGCGGGAAATCCCCCGGCTGGGGGGCAACGGCCTGCATGGTGTCGGCCGCGGGGACGGATGCGGAGAAGCTGGTATCGGTCACGGCAGTGCCCTTTCGGTTGGTCCGCCGCTCCCCCTCCCGCGACCAACCCCAGGCGCGGACAGGAGCGTCCGTGCTGCTGGGGCACCGGGCCGCGGAATGCCGTGGGTGCCAGGAGAGCGTGTGGATTCGGTTCTGCGGCAGCGAAGGCGAGGATTCAGCCTCCGCTGTCCCCCTCGTCACGAGACCGCAAGAAGGGGGCGGTTTGCTACCCCGAGGTGCCTCGCTTGTCAAGCGATGGAGCCGCCACCTCGGCATGCACAATTTCCGTGTGTTTGCGTGTGTCTTCGCGCGGCTCTCCGCGCAGGCGTACACTCGCCTCGTGCGAACCGCATCACGAGGCTTTCTTACCGCACGCTTCGCTTCGGTCGGCGCTGGGCTCGCGATCGTCTCCGCCTGCATCGCCTCGGCGCCGGAGGGCATCCGCCGGCAGACCGACGGCGACGGCGGCGATTTCGGCGTGGACCCGCAGACCACGTCGACGTCATCGTCCGCCGGCGCAGGGCTGCCCGGCGGCGATCCGCACGCGCTGCTCGGCGCGGACCCGACGCACGGGCCGTTCAACGGCGGCCAGCGCGTCCTGCTCCACGGCAACGGCTTCAGCTCCCAGGTCCGCGTCTGGTTCGGCGACGTCGAGGTCGATCCGTCCGCGATCGTGCCCATCGATCCCAGCCGGGTCCAGGTGGCGGCGCCGCCGGGCGCGGCGGGCCCGGTGGAGCTCGCCGTGCAGAACGGCGACGACACGTCGACCCGGCGAACGCTGCCGGGCGGCTACGTGTACGACGCGCTCTATGCGTCCCCGTCGAGCGGGCCCATCTCCGGCGGGACGACCATCGAGCTCGTCGGCCAGGGCACGCGCTGGAACGAGAGGACGGTCGCGAAGATCGATCAGAAGCCGTGCACGTCGCTCGCCGTCCAGGAGCCGACGCGGCTCCTGTGCACGGTGCCCCAGGGCACGCCGGGCGCGAAGACGATCTCGGTGACGACCGGCGGCGAGACGATCCTGGTGCTGGACGGCTACACCTACGAGGACAGCGAGAACGGCTACAAGGGCGGGCTCAGCGGCGCGCCGCTCGCCGGACGCCTCAAGGTGCTCGTCTACAACAACTTCACCGGTGATCCGATCCCGGGAGCGAGCGTCGTCGTCGGCACCGACACGACCTCCGCGATCACGGTCGACGCGTCCGGCGTCGCGGTGATCGAGGACGCGTCGCTCGATTCGCCGCGCACCGTCACGGTGGCCGCGACGTGCCATAGCCCGATCTCGTTCGTCGATGTGCCGGTCGACACGGTGACCGTCTACCTGGATCCAGTGCTCACCCCCGCGTGCGGCGCGTCCGGCGATCCGCCCCCGCCGGTCGGCGGCAAGGTCGGCAGCGCAGGGGCGATCGAGGGCGAGCTCGTCTGGGACACGTCGCTGGACCCCGGGAGCTCCGCGTGGGGCAACATCCCGAGCCCGCGCCGCGAAACCGAGCGAAAGGCGGCGTACCTGTTCACGACGGGCGCCGATCCTCTCGCGACCTTCAGGCTGCCGTCCGAGTACCAGGCCATCACGCCGGAGACGTCGGGCGAGCTCGGGCACGGGTTCACGATGTACATCGCGCCCGGCAACCGCACGATCTACGCGCTGGCGGGCCTCGAGGATCGCTCGACGACCCCGCCGCGGTTCACCGCGTACGCCATGGGCGTGGTCCGCGGGATCCCCGTGCTCCCGAACAAGTGGACGAGGGAGGTGTTCGTGCGGATCAATCAGCCGCTCGACCACGCCCTCTCGATGGACGTCAGGGCGCCGGCGAAGGGGCCGAAGGGGCCGGATCGGATCCAGGCGAACGTGTCGCTGATGATCGGCAACGACGGGTTCGCGACGCTCCCGATCGGCGCGCAGAGCCCGCTGATCCCGTTCGACGGGGGGCTGACGTTCGTGGGCGTGCCGCCGCTCGCCCGCGACCTGCTCGGCGCGAGCTACCACTCGTCCGCGCGCGCGGTGACCGGCCAGGCCGGGCTCGCGCCGCTGTCCGTCGTGGGGCGGGTCCTGTCGACCAGCACGAGCGAGCCCGTGCGCATCGGCGACTTCGTGGGGGTGCCGACGCTCGAGGCGCCCGCGCAGAACAGCGCCTGGGATGGGTCCCACCTCGCGACCTCGTTCGGCGCGGGCGCGCCCGTCGATCTCAGCGTCTACGACATCGCGAGCGGAAACGGCCTCATCCGGTGGACCGTGGCCGTGCCGGCAGGGTCGCACGCCGTCGAGGTGCCGGACCTCCGGCAGCTCGGGCTCGAGCACGGCGCGCTGCCGCCGGGGCCGCTCACGATCGGGGTGTACGGGGCGCGGATCGACGGCTTCGACTACGGCAAGCTCGTCTACCGGCAGCTCAAGCCGGCAGGGATGGCGGCCTACTCCCTCGACAGCTTCAACGCACACCTGTGATGAGCGCCCCGCCCCACCCGACGCGAGCGCGCAGGCCGGCGCGCGCACGGAAGCCAGGACGCCGGGCCCGATCGCGGCGCGCTGCAGCCGCCGCCCTCGTCGCCGTCGCCGCGGGGCTCGGGCTCGCGCCGAGCTGCTTCGACAGCGGCACGCGGTGGGGTGAGCGGCCGGAGGCGCCGCCGCCCTGCACGGCCGGCGACGTGCGCTGCGGCGCGGAGCTCGTCCGCTGCGAGGAGACCGGCGCAGGGCTGGCCTGGGTGACGCTCGACGACTGCGCCGCTCGAGGGCTCGTCTGCGCGTCGGTCGAGCTCGGCTGCCGGCCCTGCGTGCCCGCTGCGCACTCGTGCCGCGAGCAGGACGTCGTCGTCTGCGACGCGGACGGCAGCTTCGGCCGCGTGATCGACACGTGCGACACGGAGGCCGGCGAGGCGTGCCGGAGCGGGAGCTGCCAGCAGCTCTGCGCCGTCGCGGAGCTCGAGCGGAGCAACGTGGGGTGCGAGTACTGGGCGGTCGATCTGGACAACGCGCGGATCGACGCGACCGGAAACGCGGCGGCGCAGCAGTTCGCGGTGGTGGTCTCGAACCCGCAGCCGGACGTGCCGAACGAGATCCACATCTTCCAGGACGACGGCGCGCCGGGCGACGCGCCCGCCCCGGTGGAGATCGCGAGCGCGCTCATCGCGCCGCTCTATCTCCAGGTGTTCAAGCTCGGGCCGCGCGAGGTCGATGGCAGCCCGGAGGGCGAGTACAACACGGGCACGCACACGGCGCTCACGCGGCACGCGTACAAGATCACGTCGAAGTTCCCCATCGTCGCCTACCAGTTCAACCCGCTGGAGAACGCCAACGTGTTCTCCAACGACGCCTCGCTGCTGAAGCCGCGCGAGGCGCTGACGTACAGCCCGGGCGCGATGGCGACGGCGTACGTCGTCACGGGGTGGCCGCAGACCATCGCGGTCACGGACGATCCGGACACGAACTTCGATCCGCAGAACCCGATCGACCTTCGGGCGTTCCTGACCATCGTCGGGACGCGCGAGAACACGACCGTGCAGGTGACGACGAAGGCGAAGGTCGTCGGGGGCGGGCCCGTCCCGGAGACGCCAGAGGGCGGGTCGATCGAGGTCAAGCTCGGCGCGTTCGACGTGCTCAACCTGGAGAGCGGCGGGTTCAACGCGGACTTCACCGGGTCGATCGTGAAGGCCGATCAGCCGATCGCGGTCTTCACCGGGAGCGAGGCCTCGGACGCGCCGCACTTCGAGGTGCTCGCGGATCGCCGCTGCTGCGCCGACCACCTGGAGGATCAGCTCGATCCGACCCGGACCGCGGGCAAGCGGTTCGCGGTGCCGCACACGCCGAGCCGGTCGCTGACCGTCAAGGAGGCCGGCGCGCGGATCGAGGCCGTGCCCGAGCCGGAGTACGTCAGGATCGTGGCGGCCAGCGGCAAGGGCGCCGTGATCGAGACGACCCTCCCGCCGCCGGACGATCGGATCACGCTGCCGGGGCTGGGCGAGTTCCGCGAGGTGACGGCGTGGGGCGACTTCATGATCGAGAGCTCCGAGCCGGTCATCGTGTCGCAGATCATGGCCAGCCAGAACGCGACGGGGGTCAAGCAGGGGCTGCCAGGCGGAGACCCGAGCCTCATCATCCTGCCGCCCATCGAGCAGTTCCGGCCGGACTACGTGTTCCTGACGCCGGACAAGTACGCGTTCGACTTCATCTCGGTGGTCGCGCCGCGGTCGGCCGTCGTGCGGCTCGACGGCGCGACGCTCGGGCCGGACGAGTGCGAGATCGCGCCCGCGGACGGGCTCACGGAGGAGCAGCGCGGGGGCGGCGCGCCGTCGTTCGTCGTCTACCGCTGCCAGCTGAGCTTCGCGGCGATCGATCCGGCGCGGCAGGCGCCGGACAACGTGCTGCCGGGGATGCAGCGCGACGGCGTGCACTGGCTCACGGCCTCCGCGCCCGTGGGGCTGCTCGTGACGGGGTTCGACTCGTTCGTGAGCTACGGGTACGCGGGCGGCACCGAGCTGCGCGAGATCGCGCCGCCGGACTGAGCCGCCGCGGTCAGCCGCCGCCGCCGAGGAGGCCCTTCAGCTTGGCCACGAGCCGCAGCGCGTCGAGCGGCGCGAGCCGATCGACGTCCACGGCGCGCAGGGTCTCGATGACGGCCGACTGCTCCGGCGGCACCGCGGCCTGCGCGGGGGCGAACAGGTCGAGCTGCGCGGCGCCGCCGCGCGTGCGGCCGCGGAGGGAGGCGTGCTTGCCGCCCGGCAGCGCGGCGCCCGACTCCAGCGTCGCGAGGATCGCGCGGGCGCGCGCGAGCACCCCCTCGGGGACCCCGGCGAGCCGCGCGACCGCCACGCCGTAGCTGCGGCTCGCGGGGCCCGCCTCGAGCTTGTGGAGGAAGATCACGTCGTCGCCGTGCTCGCGCGCGGCGACGGAGTAGTTCGCGATGCCCGGCGCGCGCGCGGAGAGCTCCGTCAGCTCGTGGTAGTGCGTCGCGAACAGGGCGCGGCAGCCGATCGCGTCGAACAGGTGCTCCGCCACGGCCCACGCGATCGCGAGGCCGTCGTACGTGCTCGTGCCGCGGCCGATCTCGTCGAGGATCACGAGCGATCTCCGCGTCGCGTCGCGGAGGATCTCGGCGGTCTCCCGCATCTCCACCATGAACGTGCTCTCGCCGCGCGCGACGTTGTCGCTCGCGCCCACCCGCGAGAGGATCCGGTCGACGAGGCCGATCTCCGCCTCGCGCGCCGGGACGTAGCTGCCCATCTGCGCGAGGACCACGATCAGCGCCACCTGGCGCATGAGCGTCGATTTGCCCGCCATGTTGGGGCCCGTGATCAGCCAGAGCCGCTCGCCCGAGAGATCGAGGCGCGTGTCGTTCGGCACGAAGTGCCCCGCGGCCGCGTAGCGCTCGACCACCGGGTGGCGGCCGTCGCGGATCGCGAGCGCCTCGCCCGCCGTGACGTGCGGCCTCACGTAGTCGTTGCGGTGGGCGACGTCGGCGAGGGCGGCGGCGACGTCCCACGCCGCGAGCTTGCGCGCGAGCGCGCGGAGGCGGCCCTCGCTCTTCGCGACGAGGGCCCGCAGCCGGTCGAAGAGCGCGGTCTCCCGCTCCAGCGCGCGCGCCCCGGCGTGCTCGATCTTGTCGGCGAGCTCGTCGAGCTCGTCGCTCGTGTAGCGCTCGCCGGTCGCGACGGTCTGCTTGCGGCGGAAGGTCTCCGGGACCTTGGCGATGTGCGCGCGCGTCACCTCGATGTACCAGCCGAAGACGCGCGTGTACTTGACCCGGAGCGAGGGCGCGCCCGTCTGCGTGCGCAGCTTCGCCTCGAGCGCGAGGATGAGCTCCGTCGCGTTCTTCTCCACGCCGCGCGCGTCGTCGAGCTCCTTGTCGTACCCCTCGCGGAAGATGCCGCCCTCGCGCGTGTTCGGGGGCGGCCGCTCGATCAGCGCGGCCGTGAGCTCGGCGCACACGTCGGCGACGACATCCAGCGCCGCGGCCTCGGCGAGGAGCGGCTCGGAGCCGGAGCTCGACCCGGCCGCAGCGCCGTCCTTGCCCCGCGCAGCGGCGCCGTCGTCGCTCCGCGCCGCCGCCTTGCCGAGGTCGGGGATCGACCGGACCGCGGCGATCGCCGCCGGGGCCGCCGTGAGGCCGTCGCGCAGGAGGCCGAGGTCGCGCGGCGTGGCCTCGCCGAGGAGCGCGCGGACGCTGAGGCGCTCGAGATCGCCGACGCCGCCGAGCGCTTGCCGCAGCTCGCCGCGGGCGCGCGGGTGCGAGACGAAGAGCTCCACCTCGTCGAGGCGCCGGCGGATGCCGGCCAGGTCGGCGAGCGGCGAGAGCAGGCGGCGGCGCAGGAGCCGGGCGCCGCCCGGGGTGACCGTGCAGTCGATGACGTCGAGCAGGGTGCCGCGGCGGCCGCCGTCCGCGGCGCGCACAAGCTCCAGGTGCGCCTGGGCCGTCTCGTCGATGCGCAGCGTGCCCGAGGTGTCGTGCGGGGCGATGCGGCGCACCGGGATGCGCGCGCCGGGGCTGCAGCGGCGCGCGAAGCGCAGCGCCCGGGCCGCGGCGCGCACCGCCGGGAGCGGGTGCTCGGCCAGCGCCGCCGCCGAGATCGGCTCGATCGCGGCGTCGTCGAGGATCGACGCGACGTGCGCGCTGTCGAGCTCCTCGTCATCGCGCAGCGCCGCGCGGCAGGCGAGCGAGGCCGCCGCCGCGCGGACGTCCGGGAGGTCCCGGGCGATGAGCGCCTCGCGCGGATCCGCCCGGGCGAGCTCCGCGAGCAGCGTCGCGGCGTCCGGGACCGAGGTGGCCGAGAGCTCGCCGGTGGAGAGATCCAGCAGCGAGAGGCCGTAGGGGCCCCCCGCTCCGAGGGCGTCGCCGCGCGGCGCGCCGCCGCCGTCGACCGCCGCCAGGTAGTGGTTGGCGCGCGCGTCGAGCTGCTCGGTCTCGGTGACGAGCCCCGGCGTGACGACGCGCACGACCTGCCGCGGCACGAGCCCCTTGATCTTCGACGGATCCCCGCACTGCTCGCAGATCGCCACCTTGTGGCCGAGCGCGAGCAGCCGCGCGATGTACCCGTGCGCCGCGTGGTGCGGGACGCCGGCCATCGGGGATTCGTCGGGCTCGCCCTTGTTGCGGCTCGTGAGCGTCAGGTTCAGCGCGCGCGACACGAGGACCGCGTCGTCGTTGAACATCTCGTAGAAGTCGCCCATCCGGAAGAAGAGGATGGCGTCGGGGTGGAGCGCCTTCGCATCCTCGTACTGGCGCATCACCGGGGTCAGCTTCTTCCTGGCCGCAGGCTGCTCGGACGGCTGCATCGCCGGCGTCTTAGTCTCGACCGCCGGTGAGGTCTACGCGTGATTCGCGCGTTTGTTCCGCTGTTTTCGTGGAAAACTCGGCGCCGAAACCGCAATGCCGCGGGGCCGGCAGGCGGCTCAGCGGTACCGGCGCGTCACGGTGACGTCGCGTGAGCTCAGCAGGAACAGGCCCTGGACCGAGCCGTCGGTGACGGCGAGCTGGCCCGTGGCCGGAACGAGCTGGATGGCCTGCGGCTGGAGCTCCGCTGTGTCGCTGATGTCCGCGAGGTCCAGGGCGAGCGGCGTGAACGCCCCCTGGGTGGTGAAGCGGAACTGCATGTCCTGCTCGGGCACGCCGCCCGTGACCGCGAACCGGAACATCGGGTTGATGAACGCACCCACATCACCGTCGGTGACGCGCCCGTCGCGCGGCGTATGGACGACGCGCCCGTTGAACCGCGAGAGGCGCGTGTCGCACGAGTTGCGGCAATAGCCGCCCTCGGGATCGGCGATCACGTGGTGCAGGAACCCGGCGCCGTTGCTCCGGACGACCCACTGGCCTCCGGCGCGGATGCCGAGCTGCACCGAGCCGGCGAAGCAGCACGCCGCGAACTCGACCTCGTCCGTCCGCTCGAGCTCGAGGTGGTCCTCGTAGGCCTCGACGATGCGGAGCGCCGGGCGCGACGTGATGACGCTGCCGTACTTCGCGTTGCAGGTGTCGAACGAGCAGACGGCCGGGTCGACGCTCGTCCAGTAGGTGGCGTCTTCGTCCGGGAGCTCGGACGTGATCTGCGCGAAGTCGGCGAGCTGCTCGGCGCGGGTCTCGGCCTCGCCCTCCGGGACGCCCGCGGCCTTCAGCTGCGCCTTCACGCTGGTCAGGCTCTGCACGCCGCGGCGGCAGAAGCGGGCGTCGGCGCCCCTCAGGTGGAGGTTCTCGTCGAAGGCGACGGAGGCCCGGGTGATCGACGTGAGCACCCCCTCGTACGTCACGTTCCACGTCTCGTTGGCGATGTGCACCCGCGGGTCCTCGAGGTTCATCGTCAGCGCGTGCTGCGGCCCGCCGGACCTCAGCACGAGCCCCCGCTCATCGAGCTCGCTTTCGGCGCTGTCGCTCGACGCGATCGCCTCGCGCTGCACCCCCACCGCGAGCGCGAGGTCAGGCGCGGACCCCTCGGGCGGGAACGTGGCGCGCATCTTCGGGCTCTCGCCGGAGAGCGGCACGACCGCGCCGCTGCGATCGTAGAGGATCGGCAGGCCCTGCACGCCGGGCTCGAGCTGGCCGGAGCCGTCGCTCGCCACGATGTAGCTCTCCGAGCGGACAGCGTGCGGGAGGACGACGTTGCAGGACGCCTCGCCGCTCGTCTCGAGCGGCGGGCTGCTCGGCGAAGCGTCCGCCGCGCAGCCCGCGCGGACGCTCTGGCGCTCGGGTCCGCGGCAGGCCGCGTCGAGATCGTCGATGTCGACGATCGCGACCTGCCCGTTCGTGAGCGCCATGTACGCGAACGTGCCCCGGAGCTTCAGCGGGCCGGCGCCGGAGTCGCGATCGGTCGACGTGCGGTACAGCGTCTCGAGGTCGCACGACGTGACGCTGCTGTCGCACGTCTTGAGCTCCGGGAGGGGGCTGCACCGGATCCCCCTCGGCACCACGCCCGTCGCCGGGAGGCTCCTCGGGACCTCGCGCTGCACGATCGCGAGATCGCGGACAGGCGCCGGCAGGCGGATGCGGTCGGGCGGCTGGAACGGGTTCCAGTCCGGGTTCTCGCGAGAGAGCGGCGACCGGCTGGACGCGCCGTCGCTGACGTCGAAGACCATCACGCTGCCGTCGCCGGCGTCGACAGCGTAGAGGTAGCGGTTGAACTCGGGGGGCGACGCCAGGCTCACCGCGAGGCGCCTCGTCGTGACGACGCGCCCGGGGTCGAGCGTCGACGCGGGCAGCAGCGGGGGCAGCTCGCGCGGCTCGCAGGGCGTCGGGAGGTCGACGACGTGGATCACCGGCGCGTCGAGATCGGCGATGAACAGCCGGTCGCCGGAGAGCGCGAGCCCCGCGGGCCGGGGCTTGTCGAAGGCCTGCTCCGGGCTGGCCGCGATCGCCGGCTGAGAGCACGACACGTCGTCGGGCGACACGTCGCCGGGCGGCGGCTCGTCCGGCGGCGCGGCCGGCGGGAGCGAGACCTGGAGAGGGACCCACCGCTCCACCTTGCACTCCTTGAAGCCGCCGTCCTTGTAGTCCTCGTGCTCGAGGAGCGTCTGCGCGTCGATCACGACGAAGCCGCCGAGATCGGGCAGGGTCACGAGGAGCTTCTGCCGGCCGCCGCCCTCCATGGCGAGGCTCCCGTTCGAGGTGGCGCAGACGTCGTCAACGAACGCGCCGGGGTCGCCAGGCGGGGTCGGCTCGACGTCGTACGGGGGGAGGCCGGCATCACACGAGCTCCGCACGTTGCCGTCGGCGTCCGGCGGGTCGGCGAGGAGCAGCATCTCGCCCGGCGCCGACGGGAGCGAGCAGGCCGGCCAGGAGCTGAGCGTCGGGACCGGGCAGCCTTCGCGCGGCAGCACCTTGGCCGACGGGAGCGCGTAGATCCCCGCGCGCCCCGGCTCGGCGACGGCGACGAACGACGCGGTCCCGCCCGGCGTCGCGACGATGTCGACCGGCTGCGCTCCGACCGGGAGGAAGCTCGGGGCGGGCGTGCCCGTGTCCCGATCGACGATGTGCGAGGACTCGGTCGTCAGATCGACGACCGCGACCTCGCCGTGCGATGTCTGCGTGACGAGGCCGTAGAGGTGCGGGAGCGTGGCCCTGCCCCCGTCCTTGGCGTCGACCTCGTAGTCGGTGGACGACTCGACGGTGCCGTACGAGCAGTCCGTGATCGGCAGCGAGCGCATCACGCCCGGCTTGTCGGGATCCGGCCGGTCGATGGCCAGGCAGACGAAGGCGCTGCGGCCGGACTGCGCCAGGGCCTCGACGGGCACCGGCGTGGCCTCCGCGGCGCACCCGGCGAGCGCCAGGGCGGAGGTGGAGGCGACGAGCGCGAGGCGCGGCTTCATTGGGACTCCCGGGGCGGGACGGGCGTGCCCACCGTGAGGATCATCGTTCCGAACGTGTTCGTCTTGCGCATGTCGAGGTCGACAACGCCGAGGTAGGAGTCGGTGAAATGCGCGATGTACATGAGGGAATAGGGGTCGCAGCCGGCGCTGGCCTGCTCGCGTCCGCAGCGCTTCTTGTCGTCATCGTCGCCGCGCGTGGAACCCGTGTCGAACGCGAGCGCCTGCGGCCCGCGCCCGGTCTTGATGACGGCGTCGACGCGGCGCGCTTCCGGGTCGTAGGAGAACGCGAGCCCCGAGTCGAACGCGAGCGCGAAGACCCTGCGGCGAGGCACGCCTTCCTGATCGATCACCTCGCCCACCTCGATCCGAGACGGGTAGGCCCCGAGCGGGGCGGCGTCGCGGAACGCGATCGAGTAGAACACCGAGGCCCGCTTCGCCGCGGGGACGTCCGAGTCCTTCTTGACCAGCGTCGTCGTCAGCTCGCCGATGAGCAGCGAGTTCGGGCCCCGATGCGCCACGTACACCGGGATCGGGATCTCCACGCACCGCTCGAGGCACTCGACCACGCCTGCGCAGCCGTCCTCGCACGCCTTCCGCTCGCTCGCGTCGAACGCGATCCCGCGGGAGTCGGTGCCGCTCGCGAGCGCGGTGATCGGCGTCGGGGTCGACTCGTACAGGCGCGGCGCCCCGCCTGAAGCGGCGTCCTGATAGCGGAGCAGGCCGAGCTCCGGCGCCGCGAGGTACGTGACCGCGAACGCGGGCTGGTCGTCGATCGCCCACCCGCCCTGCTGCAGCGCCCCGAGCACGCTCGGGCGCGGCACGGCCGCGACCTCCGTCGGCCCGAAGGCGAGATCCGTGAGGACGTGCGCGAGCTGCGGTCGCTCGTTCGCTTCCCAGCGGTTCACGATGACGCTCGCGGCGTTCTCCGTCTGGTGCGAGACGACGATGCTCGTCCCGCCCGGGCCGGCGGCGATCCCGAACGGCTCCAGCGGCAGCTTGCGCCGGATGAGCTCCCGGCCCGGGTCCTCGCCGATGCGGTGATCTCTGCCGCAGCGCCCGCCCGCCGCGCTCGCGCCGCAGTCCAGCTGGAAGCAGGCGTCGCCCTCGCAGGGCCGCGCGCCGGGCTCGTCGGACCGATCGTCGGCGACGTCGAAGAAGGTCACCGAGGGGTCGCCGCGCACGGGCACGAACAGGCGCGCCTGCCGCTCCGCGCCGGGGTCGGCGCCCTCGCCGCTGAGCGGCCTGTGCACGAGGAGGAGGTTGGACGCGAACGCGCCGATCACGGCCGAGCTCCGGACGACCTCGTCGTCGCCCTCGAGGGCGGAGATGTCGAGCGGCCCGCACGGCCCCGGGTAGAGCGACGACGCGGCGTTCGTCGCCAGCCCCACGCTCTTGCACGCATCGCGTACGCTGGCGTTCCGCCCGCCGGGAGCGAGCGCCGACTGGAGCGTGAGCGCCCGCTTGCGCAGCCGCTGGAGATCCAGCGCCTGGACCGTGCCGCCGTTGAACTGGAGATCGAAGTCCGAGTTCGCGACGTAGAGGACCCGTCCCCCGAGAGACGCCGCCAGGCCCGTCGGGTAATAGAGCCCCTCGACCGGCGGCGGGAGGCCCTCGCCCTCGACGAAGCAGCCCACGACCCCGAGCCCGCCCACGCCCACGATCGAGGCCGCGAGGCCCACGCCAACGATGCGAGGTGTCTGGAGAAGTGTGCGGGCGAGCTTCATGCGGGCGCGGAGACTAGTCAGCACCAGGAGCACTGGCAACCCGCTCCGCTCGGTGGGTTCGTTTGCGGCGGACACGCGCCGGGCGCGCGGCGCGCGGCGCTCGCAGCGGGCCTCGTGGCGAACGAGCGGCAGACGCCGCTGCGAAGGCCCTCGTTTCTCGCGCGCACCTGCCGCAGCGCAGCACGCCCGCACGGCCTGCCCCGGGTGAGCGCGCACAGCCCGCCAGGCGCAGCATCTCCCTGGCGAGGCGCGCTTCTCTGGGCGAGGCGCTCTGCAGCGGTCGCCCGTCACGGGGTGGCGAGCCCTGCCGCGGGGTGAGGTGGCGCTCCCTGCGCCGGGTGGTGCCCAAGGTGCGCCCCTGCAGTGTGAGCTCCGCAGGTCAAGGTCGACCAGGATCGATCGCCGTCGTCCGTCCCCCTGCACGTTGATCTCGGAGACGCGGCGCGCCTTTGCTACGTTGGTCGCCGGGACATGGCCGATCTCGCAGCCGCCCTTGTCATGGGAATCGCCCTTCTTGGGCTGATCTATTGGTATTTTCGCTCGAACAACGGCGACCGGGCCCGCCCTCGCGCGGCGACGGCGCTGACGCAGGGGGGCCCAGGAGCCCAAGCCCTCGACGAGGGGGAGGGAGATCTCGAAGATTCAACGACGAGGCCAGGCGCAGCAGCGCTGCGGGGCGGCGCGCCCGCGAGCGAGAGCGCGCACGCGAAGACAGCAGGAGGTCACGGCCGCACCGAGCGGGTCTCGAGCGCCGACTGGAAGCGTTCGAACGGCCCATCGCGCTGCGACGACGACGACGCGTTCGACGACGATGACGACGACCTCACGCTGATCACGCTGGCGCCGCCGGAGGTGCTGCAGAGCACGATCAAGCGCGCGAGCATCCCGTCGTACGGCGGCGACGACGACGACGACGACGACGATGACGACGGGCACGAGCGCGAGGAGCCGTCCGCCGTCCCCATCATCTACGACGACGAGGCCGCCGTCGACGAGCCGACCAGCTCGTCGCCGCTCCTGCTCATCAGCGCCGTCGGTCAGACGGATCCCGGTCAGAAGCGCAAGAAGAACGAGGACTGCTACCTCTGCCTGGACGAGCACTACCTGTTCGCCGTGGCGGACGGCATGGGCGGCCACGCGGGCGGCGACGTCGCCAGCCGCCTCGCGGTGGACACGATCGCGCGCGCGTTCAAGGATCAGTCGTTCGTGGACAGCGACGCGGAGAGCCCCTACCCCGACGTCCCTCGTCGCGGCAGCGAGCTCGCGGTCGCGATCCAGCAAGCGAACCAGGCGATCTACGAGCGGGCCCACGCCGAGCGGAGCCTCACGGGCATGGGCACGACCCTCGTCAGCGCGCGGTTCTCGCCCAACAAGCAGCGCCTCTACATCGGCCACGTGGGCGACAGCCGCTGTTATCGCCTGCGCGACAACGAGCTGACGCAGCTCACCACCGATCACACGATGGGCGCCGCGGGGATCACCGGGCCGATGGCGAACCACCTGAGCCGGGCGATCGGAATCTCCCCCGCAGTCAAGGTCGATCTGATCATCGCCCGGCCCCACCCCGGAGACGTCTACCTCCTCTGCTCCGACGGCCTGTCGAAGATGACGACCCACGAGGCGATCCGCGACATCCTGCTCGCCGAGCCCGATCCCGAGAAGGCGTCGCAGGCGCTCATCGAGAAGGCGAACGCGGGCGGCGGGCGGGACAACATCACCGTCATCCTCGTCCGCGTCAGCGATCCCAAGGACCTCGCGCGGCTCGCCTCGCGCGCTGGCGCCAGCGCCGGCGCCAGCGCGGGCTGACCGCTCGCCGTCCCCTTCCCCCTCGCCCTCTCGGCCCTCCTCCCCCTCCAGCGAGATCGACCGCGCACGGCGCTGACCGAGAGGTCCGCGCGGCCGGCGGAGCATGCCCGCCGCGCGCAGGCCATTGCAGACAGCAAGTCTGCATTGCCGCGAACCCCGACGGATTCTCACGCTCCGCGCCGGTCAGCTGCCTGCGTGCATACGGACGAGTGGTCTCGCTCGTCACGGATCCGGATCCCGCTCGCGCGCAATCGCGATTTCGCGGCCATTACCATTCACGAGCTTCGATTATCACGTCAATTGACGTCAGCCGGGATCGTGAAGAGAAACGACATGAGCTCTTGACGTGCTTTGCCTCGAGAGCGCTTCATGGCGGCCACGGATGGCTCGTTTAGCGGAGCCGCTGACCGGGGATATGGCACGCTCCTTTCTCTGCATGATCGTCTTCGCCTCTCTGCTGCTCAGCGCGCCGTCGCGCGCGGCGGAGCCGGCACGCCGCGCGCTGCGGCTGCGCTACAGCGAGGATGCGCAAGCGGCCTCGTGCCCTGGAGAGCGCGCGCTGCGCGAGCGGATCCGGCTGCGCGTCGGGTACGACCCTTTCCGCGAGGACGCGACCGAGGAGGTCGAGGTCGCGATCAGGCCTCACGGCGCCCAGGTCGTCGCGACGACGACGTACCGGAACGCCGACGGGCGGGTCTCCGGCCGAGGCTTCGACCTCTCGCACGGAGACGGCGCCTGCGAGCAGCTCACCCATACCGTCGCGGTCGCGATCTCGTTCACGCTGACGCCGTTCGCGAGCGACGAGCGAGCGCCCGCCGCGCCGCCTCGCCCGGAGATCGCGCCGGCGCGCCCGGAGCCCGGGAGCAGGCCCGGCGAGCCGTGGAGCTCGGCGCGGGTCGGCATAGGCGCGATAGCGGGGCTCGGGGTGCCCGAGGGGCTGTTCGGCGGCGCCTCCTTGCTCGTCAGGGTTCGCTGGTCACAGAGCCTCTCCTTCTCGCTGGAGAGCCGGGGCACGTTCGTCGTCTCGAAGCCGAGCGCGCTCGAACACGGCGAGGTGTCGAGTCCGGACGCCCCGAGCCCCGGCGGGAGCACGAAAGCGCGATCGTCGTACCCGCGCACGCACACGAGCGGCGCCTTCGTTCCGTGCCTTCACACGGTCGACCTGCTGGTCACATGCGCTCTCGTCGAGATGGGCGTCGCGCAGGTCGCCGATCGGGCCGTCCCCGCCACCGACGTGTCCCTGCTGTTCATGGCGCTCGGGCTCCGCGGCGGGATCGAGCTCGCGCTCAACGACACGCTCTCGTTCTATACCCACGCCGAGGTCCTCGCCGCGCTCGGGCTCGTCGACCACCCGCTCGCCGGCGCGCTGAGACCTCTGCGTCCGAGCGCTTCCCTCGGCGCCGGGCTGCTCGCGGGGTTCTGAGCGCGCGGAGGGCCCCGCGCGGGCAGGAGGGTGGTGCGGACGGCGCGGCGGCGCGGATGCTGGCTGGAATTTTCGAGCGCCGTGTCCCGATCGCGCCGGTCATGGCGGCGCTACGCTGCGGAGCAGCACGACGATGGCGCGCGATTCGGGCTTCGGCCCAGGTCGCCCGCCGGCGCTCCGCGCTGCGCGGGGCGCCTTCTCGCTGGCATGAAGGCGCGAGGTTCGCGTAGCCTATCCGGACGGTGCTCCCGGAGTTCACCGACCCGACCGACCGCTTCATGATCGAAGCCCGCAGCCGAAGCGGCGGCATGGGTGACATTTTCAAGGGCACGGATCAGACCACCGGCGCCCCGGTCGCGCTCAAGATCCTGCGCGCCGCCGCGTCGCCCCACGAGCGCGCCCGCTTCGCGCGCGAGATCTCGATCCTCGCCGATCTGCGGCACCCCAACATCGTTCAGTACGTCGCGCACGGCACCTGGCTCGACGGGCGCCTCTTCTTCGCGATGGAGTGGCTGGACGGCGAGGATCTGGGGCAGCGCCAGCGGCGCGCGCCGCTCGGCCTGCGCGACTCGGTGGAGGTCGTCCGGCGCAGCGCCGCCGCGATGGCCGCCATCCACGCCCGCGGCGTCGTCCACCGCGACCTCAAGCTCTCCAACATCTTCCTCGTCCGCGGCAAGGGCACCGCGATCAAGCTGATCGACTTCGGCGTCGTGAAGCTCCCGGTCCCGGACGACTGCCCCACCGAGCGCGGCACGATCATCGGCACCCCGCATTTCATGGCGCCCGAGCAGGCGCGCGGCGAGGCGGTCGACGCGCGGGCCGACGTGTACTCGCTGGGCGCCGTCCTGTTCCGCCTGGTCACAGGCAGGAACGTGTTCGAGACCGAGAACGCGATCGCCCTGCTCAGCCGCCTCGTGGTCGAGGATCCCCCGCGCTCGCAGCAGATCCGCTTCGACGTGCCCGAGGCCCTCGACGAGGTGCTCGCGCGCGCCATCGCCCGCGATCGCGAGCAGCGGTACGAGAACGGCGGCGAGCTGGCGCGCGCGCTCGCGCGGGTCGGGGAGCTGAGCAACGATCCCCCCGCGACCGACAGGTCCGCCTCGATCGTCCGGCGCGCGCCCGCGCAGGAGACGATGCCGAGGCCCGCCGGGCCGGGCGACGAGCGGCCGCAGGTGCGACTCGCCAACAGCGAGCGGCGCGTGGTCGCCTGCGCGCTCTTCGAGCTGGGCGCCGGCCCGCTCCGCCCCGCGGTGGACGCCGCGCTCCGCGAGGTCCTCGGCGACGACCCGCGGTTCGAGCCGCTCCCCGACGGGAGGCTCGCCGCGGCGCTCGGGGTGGAGCGCTCGCGGGGCGACGAGGCGGCGCGCGCCGCGCGGGCGGCGCTGACCGTGGCCCGATCGACGCCGGGCGCGCGGGCCTCGGTCGCGGTCGGGCACGCCGTCCGCGGCAGGGCGAGCCTCGCCGGCGAGGCGCTCGATCGCGCGGCGCAGCAGCTGGAGTACGCGGCGCCCGGCGCGGTCCGGATCGACGCCCACGCGATCGCCGCGCTGGAGGGGCGGTTCGTGGTCCAGGAGGACGCGCGCGGCGGCGTGATCGTCCACGAGGACGCGGCCGGCTTCGACGCGCGCAAGCTCGCCGGGCTCCCCACGGCGCCCCTCGGGCGCGAGCACGAGCTCGCCAGGCTCCAGGGCATCTTCAGCAAGATCGCCGAGGACGGCGCGCCGCGCGCGGCGCTCGTGACGGGCCCCGCCGGCATCGGCAAGAGCCGCGTCCGCGCCGAGCTGATCCAGCACCTCGAGACGGCGCCGCACGCGCCGATCATCCTGCTCTGCCGCGGCGACGCGATGAGCCAGGGCGCTGGCCTCACGACGCTGGGCCGCGCCCTGCGCGCGCTCATGGGCATCCGCGACGGCGAGCGCCTCGAGGACCAGGTGCAGAAGGTGAGCGCCCACGTGGCGATGCGCCTGGCCCGCCCGCTCCGCTTCCTCGCCGGCTTCATCGGGGAGCTCGCCGGCGTGCCCTTCCCCGACGAGGACAACGAGCCGCTGCGCGCGGCCCGCGAGAGCCCGCAGCTCATGGAATCGCGCACGCGGATGGCGGTGGAGGCGTTCTTCCGCTCGAAGTCCGAGACGACGCCGCAGATCCTGGTCATCGAGGACATGCACTGGGCCGACAGCACCACGGTCGAGCTCGTCGACTGGCTGCTCGGCTGCGCCGATCTCCGCTTCGGGGTCTTCGCCTTCGCGCGGCCCGAGCTCTCCGCCCGGTTCCCGTCGCTGTGGGAGCACCGCGACGTGACCCGCGTGACGCTCCCGCCGCTGTCCCCAGAGGCCGCGGATCGGCTCGCGGCGAGCGCCCTCCCGCAGGCCGACCCGGCCACGCGCGGCGCCATCGTCCAGCGCGCCGGCGGCTACGGGCTCTTCCTGGAGGAGCTCATCCGGTCCGCCGCCGAGGGGCGCGACGGCGTGCCGCTCAGCGTGCAGGCCCTGGTGCAGGCCCGCGTCGATCGCATGTCGAGCGGGGTGCGCGGGGCGCTGCGCGCCGCGTCCGTCTTCGGCCAGGTCTTCTGGACGGCGGGCGTCGCGGCGCTGCTCGAGCGCGCCGTGGGCGCGGAGCTCGCCGAGCTGGAGGCGGGCGAGATGATCGCGCGCCAGCTGGAGCCGCGGGTCCCGGGGCAGGTGCAGTGGACGTTCCGGCAGGCGGTCGTGCGCGACGCGGCGTACGCGTCGATCCTCGAGGAAGATCGCGCCGCGCTCCACCTCGCCGCGGCCGCCTGGCTCGAGTCCGCGGGCGTCGATCCGGGGCTGATCGCGCGCCACGCCGAGGCGGGCGGCGACAAGGCGCGGGCGGCGCTGCTCTACGCGCGCGCGACGCGGGACCCGGCGGCGAGCGGCGCGGAGCTCGACGAGGCGCTCGAGCTCGCGACGCGCGGGCTCGCCTGCGGGGCCGAGGGGACCACGCGCGCCGCGCTCCTGGTCCGCCGGGCGGAGATCCTCGAGCTCCTCGGCCGCGTCGACGAGGCGCTCGACGCCGCGGAGCAGGCGTCGCGCCTCGCGCTGCCCGGCTCGGATCTGTGGGGTGAGGCGCAGGTCGTCGCGGCGACCTGCATGATCGAGGCGGGCCAGGGCGCCGAGGGCGACGCGCGCGCCGCGTCCGCGCTCTCTCCGCAGTTCGCGGCGGCGCTCTCGCCGTCGATCCGCGCGAAGCTCCTCGCGTCGCGCGTCCGCGCCCTCGCGGCGCTGGGCCGGCCCGCCGAGGCGCTCCGCGCCGCGCATGCGGCGATGGAGGCCGCGCGCGGGAGCGGCTCGGCCGACGCGCTCCTCCACGCCCGGGAGGCCCACCTGGCCGCGCTGATCCACGCCGGCGATCTGGCCGCCGCGGCCTCTCTGGGCGCGTCGCTCGTCGCGGACGCCGACGGGGCCGGCGACGCCGTCATCGCGGCGAGGGCCCGCCTGAACACCGGCTCGGCGCTGAACCAGCTCGGCCTGTTCGAGGAGGCGCAGGAGCTGCTCGAGCGCGCGCTGCTCGACGCGCGGGGCCGGAAGCTCCGGGCGATCGAGGGGTTCGCGCTCCACAACCTCGGGATGTCGCACGCGCGGCTCGGCAACATCGAGGAGGGCGTCGCGCTCGAGCGCCAGGCGAGCGGGATCGCCGACGCGTGCCAGATCTCCCGCCTCAGGTTCGCCGGCCGGCTGTACGAGGCGCTCTTCCTCGTCTGGCGCGGCGCCCCCGGCGACCACGCGACAGCGCACGCCGTCGCGCGCTGGCTCTGCGAGGAGGCGGCGCACCACGCGGCCGCGCTGCAGGCGATGGCGAGCTTCGCGATGGCGCGCGTCCAGCTGGCGCGCCGCGAGCTCAGGGCCGCGGTCGACGCGGCGCGCGAGGCCTCGCGCCACCTCGCGGGTGGGCCCGTCGAGGAGTGGAGCGACGCGATCCGCGTCACGCTCGTGGAGGCCCTCCTCGCGATCGGGGACGAGCGCGAGGCGAACGCCGCGCTCGACGCCGCGTTCTCCGCCCTGGCCGCGCGCGTCGAGGCCCTGCGGGATCCCCGCCAGCGCGACGCGTTCCTTCGGGGGAACGATGACGTCGGGCGTCTGATCGCCCTCGCTCGAGAGCGCCTCGGCCGGTCGCTGCCGTCGACGGCGCGGCCGCCGCACGCGGCGGACCCGTCCGCCCAGCGGGCCGCCGGGGCGCCGTCGCGGAGCAAGGTCGCGAAGACCGCCGGCGCCCTGGGACGGAAGGAGCGCGCCGAGGCGCCGAGCAACAACGATCCGGCAGCGCACCGGAGCGCGAGCGCTGCGCAGAGCAAGGAAGCGCACCCGGAGGGCGCGGCGGCAGCAGCGCACGAGAAGGGCGCGCCACGTTCTTGACGTTGGGTGGCCGGGTAGCTAAGGCCATCCGCGATGCGAAACAACGCTCCTGAGCGGCTCGTCGCGCGCTGTTCCACGTTCTCCACCCCTGCGCGCCCGGCCGGCGCGAGCCAGGGTGCTGCGCTGGCAGCCCGCCCGACCTCGGGCCGGAGGCTCACGGCGCGCGTCCTGCCGCTGCTCGCGGCCGCGGCGCTCGGCAGCGCGGCGCTGCTGTCGCCCGCGCCCGCGTCCGCGCAGTCGAAGATCGCCGTCGTCGACGTGCGCCGCGCCATGCTGGAGACCGAGGAAGGGCTCCGCGTCCAGGCGACGCTCAAGAAGCTGTTCGACAGCCGCCAGGTGGAGCTCGACACGAAGCGCCGCGCGCTCGACGACGAGCGGGACAAGCTCGACAAGGAGGCCCAGGCGGGCAAGACGCCGAAGGACGTCCTCCAGCGCAGGTTCGAGACCTGGCAGCGCCAGGCCGCCGAGTTCCAGGCGACGACGCTCGACGCCCAGCGCGAGATGCAGCGCAAGGAGAGCGAGCTCACGACGCCGATGCTGCAGAAGGTGCTCGGCCTCCTCCGGCGCCTCGCGGCGCAGGAGGGTTACGACCTCATCCTCGACAAGTCGGCCGTTCCCTACTACCGCGCCGATCTCGAGCTCACCGATCGCGCGATCCAGATGTACAACAGCGGGCAGGCCGGCGAGGCGCCGCCCGCGAAGGGCGCGCCGCCCGCCGCCCCGGCGAAGCCGGCCGCGCCCGCCAAGAAGTAGCCGCGCAGCGTACGTCGCTCGCGGGGCGCGCGTGGCTCACGCCGCGCGGCGCGATATCCTCTGGGCGGAGGCACGGAGCGCGAACGGGCGCTGCGCGGCCCCCTGGCACGGAGGTGGTCCGGTGGGCTCTTTTCTCGTCGACCGCGGAGCGCACCTCACGGCCTGCATCGGGCTCGGCGCCGCAGGCGCCCTGGCCGCCGTTTACCCTACGCGCCGGCGGGGCCGCGTCCAGCGGCCCGGGGAGCCGGAGGCGCGCGCCGCGATCGGCCGCCAGGCCTGGATCGCCTCCTCCTGCGCCACCACGAAGTCGTGCGGATCGAAGCGCACGAAGTGCCCGGTGCGGACGATCAGCTCGCGCTGGAGCAGCCGGCGCTCGCCCGGGGTGACCCGCCCCGTATCCAGCTCGTCGAGCACGACGTCGGGCGTGTAGGGGCGCCCGCGGCGGTAGCGCGCGGTCATGTCCCAGCCCTGGCAGCGCTCGCGCCAGAAGGCCCGCCAGCGCGCGGCATCCACCGTGGGCTGCTCCGCCATCTCCGGCGCCGGCGCCTCGGGCAGGTCGTTGGGATCGCTGACCAGCTGCGCGAGCTTGAGCTCGCGAGGCTCGCCCACGTCGGGCTCGGGCGGATCGGCGACGAAGATCTCCTCGTCCTCCACCGCGACCTCCTCCCACATCCCCGCGCCGGTGATCCGCTCCATCGCGTAGGCCGCGGCGAGCTTCACGTCCCCGTCGACGTCGCGCTCGAGCAGGTCGATGAGCAGCGGCACCGCGGCGGCCGCGCCGGCCCAGCCCACGGCGAAGATCAGGCCGCGGCGCGGCGCCTCGGCGACGCGCGAGGCGAGCAGCCGCGCGTCGGCGTCGTCGCCCGCGAGCGCGAGCAGGAGCGCCGCGGTGTCCGCGCCGTCGGCCTCCTCCAGCGCGCCGCGCAGCGCGAGCGGGGCGTGCGGGTGATCCGAGAGCGCCATGGCCGTCCAGGCGGCCTCGCGGAGCGCCGGGTCCGGCGCCGCGGTCGACGCGAGCGCCCGCTGGATCAGCTCGGGCAAGCGGGGGCCCGGCGTGCAGCCGAGGTGGTGGAGCGCGCACGCCGCCACGGGGGGCTCGTCGTCCGACGCCGCCGCGACGAGCTCGTCCTCTGTCGCGAAGCCGCGGTAGGCGAGGACGTCGATCGCCATCGCGCGGACCAGCGGCTCGGGCTCGCGGAGCAGGCTGCGGAGCGCGAGCGGCAGGAGCTCGTGCGGGACCAGCTTCAAGGCAGCGCCGAGCGCGTCGATGAACGCCCTGTCCTTGCCGCTCCGGAGCAGCGCGAGCTCGGCCGCGGCGAGCGCGTCGCGGCCGGCGAAGCAGCCGAGCACCATCGCGCTCGCGAACGCGACGCTCGCGTCCTTCACGGGCGCGTCGGCCACGAGCCGCGGCACGTGCTCGAGCGCCGGCGCCCCGATCGCCGCGATCACGTCGATGGCCGCGAGCATGCGCCGCTCGAGGATCAGCGCCCCGCGGAACGGATCGCCGAGCAGCGGGGCCCGCTGCATGCCGACCATCGCGACCTCCTCGAAGCACTCGCGGGCGCGGGCGCGGAGGAAGGCGAGATCGTCGATCGCGTCGCCGATCTCGGGCGCGAAGCCCGGCGGCACGGCGCGCGCAGCTCCCTCCTCGGGGCGCGCCGCGGGCGGCCGCACCTCCGCCGCCGCGGGGAGCGCGCCGGGCGCGGGCGCCTGCTGCTTCAGCGCCTCGACGGCGGCCTCGAGCTCCTCGAACGTCCGCGGCCGCGGGATCGGCGGCGGGGGCTTCGCGACGAGCTCGGCCGGGGGCGGCTCCGGGACCTTGAAGAGCGGCGCGAGCGACGCCCGCTGGACCGCGTGCAGGCGCGGCCGGTCGCGGCTCGCCAGGATCGGCGGAAGGTCGAGCGGCGGCGCCGGCGGCACGAGGGCGAGCCGCGCCGCGGCTTGCTCGAGCCAGCCGCGCGCGCTCCGGAGCAGCTCGTCCACCGCCGCGAAGCCCGCGTCGAGCCCGATCACCTGCTCGATCCGAGCGGCGATGTCGTCGGTTTCTGCCAGGGCGGCACGCACCGCGCCGAGGGGTTCGGCTCGGCCGTCGAGGGCGTCGTAGATCGCGCCGAGGGCCCGCTCCAGGGCGCGCGCGGGCCCGGTCAGGTCGGTCACCGGCTCGACGTCGTGCTCGAGCGACAGCGCTGCGCGGCGGAGCGCGGCGTGCGCGTTCTCGAGCTTGTCGTGGGCGAGCACGTCCGTGCCGACGGGCGCGGAGGGCTGCCCCTCCTGACCGCCGGGCGCGACGAAGGGCAGGTATGAGAAGGACACGCGCCATGAATACACCTGCGCGAAGGAGGCCCCAAGACGCGCGCTGAGGTAGCCTGCCCGGACGATGAAGGATCCTCCGCGGGGCGCGCAGAACGTCGACGACGTCGAGGTGTACGCGACGCTGGCCGCCCAGCTCGCGGACCCGAGCGCCGATCGCGCGGCGCTCCTCGCGGCACACGGGCTCGACGAGGCCGGCTGGGAGGCGCTCGACGACGCCTGGCAGGCGCGGCTCTCCGAGGCGGACGACGACGACGGCGAGGAGGTGGTCGTGCCGCCGCTCGTCGTCGCCTTCGCCGAGACGTTCGCGCGGGTGCAGCGCGCCCGAGCGAAGAGCGAGCTGTCGTTCGAGCGCTTCCTCGAGGCCGCGCGCGGGTTGAAGCGGGGCACCGACATGGCGACGGTGCTGAGCCGCCTGGACCTGACGCTCGAGGACTACCTGAGCGCGCAGCAGCGATGGACCGCGGCGATGCTCGAGGACGAGGCGCTCATGGCGCGGTTTCAGCGGGCGATGAGGTAACCGGGACGGCAGCGGGGCGACATCGGCCGGGCCGCCGCGGCGCGCCGCCCGACGGTGACGAGGGGGTATGTTCGTGGACATGGTGGAGCGCGACGAGGAGGTCCGATCGATCCGGCTCGAGGAGCTCGCCGCCGTGGCCGGGGCCCTCGAGGCGGGCCTGCCGCGCGACGAGGTGCTCGCGGGCGCGGGGCTCTCGGCCGCGGCGTGGGAGGCGGCGCGGGAGCGGTGGATGTCCAGGCTCGCCGCGCAGGCCGCGCGCGGGCAGCTGCGATCGAGCCGCCGGTACCTGGAGCTCGTCGCCGCGCAGAAGCGCCGCGCAGAGGAGAAGGCCCGTGGCGCGCGCAGGAAGCTGGAAGGACCGATGCCGGTCGCGCCTGCCGCGCGCATCGCCCCGCTGCAGGGGGCGCCTCGGGATGGGGCGACGCCGCCGCCTGCCGCGGGCGTGAGCGACGAGGGGGCTGCGCGATCTCCCTGGGCCAGGCTGAATGCCGCCGCGCCGCTGCCCGGGGTCGTGCAGCCTTCCCCGTTGCCGCCGGCCGTGCCTTCGCCGTTGCCGCCGGTCATGCCTTCGCCGTTGCCGCCGGCCGTGCCTTCCGCGTCGCTGCTGCCGACGGTGCCGTCGCCGCTGCCCATGCCAAGGCTGGAGCGGCCATCGACTGCGCCGCGAGCCCGCATGACGCTCCTCGGCACGACGCCTCTCCCGGGCCGGGATGCGCTGCCGTTCCGTCAAGACGTGTCGAGCGCGCCCGCGGTCGAGGGCACAACTGCGTCACCGGCAGACAGCCCGGAGATGGACATGACGGCCATCGGCACGGTCGGCGCGCCGGAGGCCGACAGAGCCTTGCCCTTCTCCGGCACGGCCCCGTTGCCTCCGCTCGATGCCGCTCTGCCCTTCTCGCGACCGGCCCCCGTGCCTCCGGCCGACAACGCCTTGCCCTTCGCCCGACCGGCCCCTGTGCCCCCGGCCGACAACGCCTTGCCCTTCGCCCGACCGGCCCCTGTGCCCCCGGCCGACAACGCCTTGCCCTTCGCCCGACCGGCCCCTGTGCCTCCGGCCGACAACGCCTTGCCCTTCTCGCGCCCGGCCTCCTCGCCGCCGGCCGCCAATCCCCTGCCCTTCTCGCAACCGGCCCCTGTGCCTGCGGCCGACAACGCCTTGCCCTTTTCTCGCCCGGCCTCCTCGCCGCCGGCCGCCCATGCCCTGCCGTTCTCGCGACCGACCCGCTCGCCGCCCGCCGACAACGCGCTGCCCTTCGCTCGCCCGGGCCAATCCCCCGCGCCATCGCGGCCCGCCAGGGGGGAGATCGCTCCGCAACCGCCCCAGATCCCGACGGGGAGCTGGGCCCTGCCCTTCCTTCAGCCAAGCGCCGCCGAGCCGTCCGCGAGCCCGTCGCCCGCGGAGCCCGCCGCGCAAGCGCACGCCGGCATGGAGGACGACGAGGCGATGCGCCGCGTGGAGCGCATCTCCCTCGCGCGGTACGCGCGCCTGTGCGCCGACCTGCGCGACCATCCGAATCTCATCCCGCAGATCCAGAGCCACTATGGGTTGACCCCGCAGAGCTGGATCGCGCTGCACAGGATCTGGCATGAGCGCCTCGAGTCCGATCCGGCGCTCAAGGCGCAGTGGCAGGCGCTCATCGACCAGAGCGCGCAGGGCTGAGGACACCCGCGCTCGAGTCGGGCGCCGTTCAGCGCCGACGTCGAGGCGTGTCGAGGCGCGCCACGCGCCGGTCCATTTTGATTGACATCGGCCATGTGAACGTTCACATTTGACCACCAGGGACATCCTTTCGCTTCGCCCTGGAAGCCTGCGCTCGGGACCTCGCCTGCACCAGTTCTGGGGCGAAGCGCCGCCCGAGCAGCAGAGTTCGAGGGCTCTGGACCAACAGGTAAGGTGAACATGCGTCGCTCACGTACATTGGCGAGAACGGCTTGTTGCGGGTTCGCGCTCACCGCGGTCGGGCTCGTCGCGAGCCCCTCCGCGCTGGCCGATTACCCCATCGCCTCGCACCGCTACCTCGCCGACCCGGCCTCGCTGGTGCACGACGGGCGCGTCTATCTCTACGGCTCGAACGACGACGACAACGTCAAGGCGGACGGCTCGGACGACGGCTACAAGATGGCCTCGTTCGTGGCCATCTCGAGCAGCGACATGAAGAACTGGACCGACCACGGGGAAGTGATCCGCGTGCCCCGCGACGCCTCCTGGGCGGCCAACACGTGGGCCCCCTCGCTTGTGGAGCGCAACGGCAACATCTACATGTACTTCGCCAACAACGGATCAGGTATCGGCGTCGCCAAGAGCGACAGCCCGACCGGACCGTTCAGAGACGCGAAGGGCAGCGCCCTGATCACCTCGAGCACCCCCGGCGCCTCGGGCCAGAACATCTGGCTCTTCGATCCGGGGGTCTTCATCGATGACGACGGCCAAGCGTACCTCTACTTCGGCGGCAACGGCGAGCAGAACGCGCGCGTCATCAAGCTGAACAACGACATGGTGAGCGTCTCGGGCTCGGCCTCCACGATCACGATCCCGTACTTCTTCGAGGCCTCGTGGATGCACAAGCGGAACGGCGTTTACTATCTGTCGTACTCGACGAACCCCGCGAACGGCATGCGGATCGACTACCTCACGAGCTCGAGCCCCACCTCCGGCTTCACCCACCGCGGCACGGTGGGGCCCCAGCCGCCGAAGAACAACAACAACAACAACCACGCGGCAATCTTCGAGTTCGGCGGCTCCTGGTACCACGCCTACCACAATCGCTCCGTCGCCAACGACGCCGGCGAGCCCCCGGGCTATCGCCGGAACCTCGGGATCGAGTCGTTCACCTACAAGGAAGACGGCTCGATCGTGCCGGTGACCTACACGACGGACGGGCTCAAGCAGCTCGCGAACCTCGACCCCTACGCGCGCGTCGAAGCCGAGACCTTCAACGCGCAGAGCGGCATCGAGACGGAGCCCTGCGAGGAGGGCGGGATGGACCTCTCGTTCATCAACAACGGAGACTGGGTGCGCCTCCGTGGGGTCGACTTCGGCGAAGGGGCGGAGAGCTTCAGCGCGCGCGTCGCGAGCGGCGCGGAGGGGGGCAGCATCGAGCTCCGCCTGGATGCGCGCGACGGCAAGCTCGTGGGCACCTGCGCGGTCGGGGCGACGGGGGGCTGGCAGAAGTGGAGCGACGTGTCGTGTGCGGTCGACGGCGCCGCAGGCGTGCACGATCTCTATCTCGTCTTCACCGGCGGCGGGTCGAACCTCTTCAACATGAACTTCTGGCAGTTCTCGCCCGTCGGGGGCGAGGGCGCCGGCGGGGGTGGCGCGGGGGGAAGCACGAGCGGCGGCGGCGACGGCAGCGTCAGCAGCGTCAGCGCCAGCAGCGGCGGTGGCGCCGGCTCCGGCTCCGGCTCAGGAGGAGCGCCCTCGACGGGCACGGCCGCGGGTGGGGGGTCCCCCAGCTCAACGTCAGCCGCCCAGGCGTCGTCGGGGGGCACCTCCGACGAGCAGTCGGGCGAGCCGGCTGGTTGTAGCTGTCGCGCGGCGAGCCGCGCTCCATCCGGAGGTGCCCTCGCGCTGACAGCGCTGCTCGCGGCGTCCCTGGGGCTCCGGCAGCGCGGCCGGAAGGGGCGTCGTCCGGGAGTGACGAGCTGAATCGGTAACCCACGCGGCGATGGCCACATCGCCGCGGACGCGTGGGGTCAGCCCTCTTCGAGCCCGGGCCCGATCTCCGAGAACCAGTCGTCGAGGCTGGCGAGCGTCCTCGCCCAGGCCACGAGCGCGGCTTCGCCCCCCAGGCGCAGGAGGAGCGTGTCCAGGCACGCGCCGTTGTCATAACTCCGATCGTACGTGAAGAGAGGCGTGATCTCGGCGATCGTGGGGCGCCACGCATCGGGTGAGGCGCGCTCCCGCCACACGTCGCACAGGCTCTCTTCCGGCATCCAGGGAAACATGCTGCAGAGCGTGTCGTCCGACTCCTCGGGGGGCTCGCGGAGCACCGCATTCACCGTGTCGGCGACGGCGGCGGACAACCTCTCCCTCGCTTCCGGGGAGAGCGACGGGAACACGGCCGCCCACGCGGACAGCCTGTTCGATGCTCGGGTAGCGCCGCGCACGAGCTCCGCGAAGCGAGCCGCGTCCTCCTCGCGCTTCAGCGCCTTCCCTACCATCTCGAGCATTCCAGACGCTTCCTCGTCTTCCAGGTCCGGACGCACGAGGCGCTCCACGTCGGAAAACGAGCCCAGAGCGAGCGCGATCTCCAGATCGGCCTGATGCCGGTCGTCGTCCCCTTCCATCGCCGCACAAAAGCTGGTCGCAAGGTCTCTGTCGCCGAGCGCCACGGCTCGGCGACAGAGCGCCGCAAGCACATCGTCAATCTGAGAGCCCATGCACGGCAACACCTTCTGGTGAATGGTGCGCAGCTCCTCCAGCGTCGCCGATTCCGCCCAGTTCTCGATGGCGCGGTCCTCGCCGCGGAAGGCCTCTGGAGGGACCGAGAAGAACACGCGTGCCAGCTCCGCTCGGACGTCCGCCGTGACCAAGGAGACGAGCTCGGAGGCGACGAAGTTGCGGTCGGAGACGTCCGTCCGCTCTTTCACCTCCGCGAGGGGAGCATCCTGCACCTCGGCAGCGAGCCACGGAGGCAGCTGCCCGCAGCGGAGCGGCCCGAGCGAATCCGCGGATCCTCGCGATTCGCCTTGCCAGCGACGGACGAGCGCTCGGGCCTCGTCGGGAACACATCGGTTCCATTCACTCTCGGGAACATGAAAGAGAAAGCGCTGCGCCGTGAGCGGAAACCGTTCGGAGGACAGCAGCCATCCCATGGCTCGTTGAACGATCGCGCTCGCTCCCGCCGAGGTCCCCAGGAGCCGCTCCGTCAAGACTTCGAGGCGATCTCCGAGCTCCGGCAAGGCGGAGATCTGCGCGTCCACGTCTTCGAGTCGCTCGGCGCGGCGCTCCTCGGGGTAGAGCGGCGCCAGCAGGGCAGCCCAGAGCGCGCGCCTCTCTGGATGGATCGCGGCAAGGCGCCTGGCCGCCAGCAGCAGGACCTCCTCCCGCGCGGGGGAGCGCAGCCGCTCGGCGATACGCCGGAGCGCGCCGATCACGAGCGCTTTCACGAAACGTCGTGATTTCAGCGCGCGCAGCACGACGTCTCTGCGATCTCGCTCGTGCGCCGAACGCGCTGCGCTCGCGCCGGACGCCTCGATCCCTGCAACGGCGCGGTCGGCTTCGCGCAGCAACGGCGCCGGCCAGAGGGCGTCCGCCTCGGACACGGCGGGCCGGACCGCCCGCCACAGCCGCACCCTGTCGTTCTCGCTCAGCGGCTTGGCGAGCTCGATGCCTGCGCCAGGCCGAAAGATCCCTTCGTGGATGGCGCCGGCGACCATCTCCGGGAGCGCGTGCACGAGCGACGTGATGAGCTGCTCGAAGATCGTACGCAGCCGCAGCGCCTGCACCATGCACCGACCGCGCGCGGCTTCCGACGTCGCCTCGCCGAAGGCCGCGTGGCTCCGCCGCCACGCGGCGACGACGAGCGCACGAAAGCCGAACGCACCGCCGTCCAGGGGTTCCCAGGCGGCGCGCATCGGCTCGGCGATCACGCGATCGAGCTCTTCCGCCGTGGCATCGTGTCGCAAGAAATGCATCGCCCCGTATCGGATGACGTATTCCGATCGAGCGACAGGGGCGATGCTCCCTTCGGAGTAGCTATCGAGAGTCGCCCGGACATGTGCGGTCAAGAGCGCCTGACCACGGACGTCGCCCAGATGGCTCAAGCGCAGAGCGAGCTCTTTCCCGAGACTTCGATGCAGGAACGCGGCGCCATGGGTTGTGTGACAGAGCCATGGCTCGAGCTCCCGCAACGTGGCAGACACTCGTGCCTCGGCCTGATCGCCTCCCACGATCTGGACCAGCTCTGCCTCTGAGATCGGCCCGCTGGCAGCGCTCAAGACACACACGGTATCTGCGTCGGCGTCACCGGGCAACGGCGTGGCGGAGCGCTCCGACGGCATCTCCAGGACGACCTCAGACCGATCGTTCAACCAATGAAGGGCCTCACCCCATCGGGCGGCGGTGACACCAGGGTCATTGTCCGCAGACACCCACACGCGGACGTTCCCGGGCAGGCCCGTTGACCATCCGATGCGCGGCCATACCGCCGGATCATCGTTCTCGTGGGCACCGTCGAGGACGATCAGCAGCGGCACCTCGGGATTCTCGTCACCGTCGAGGATCGGTCGGATGTCATCTGCCACGCGAGGAGCGAGCGCACGCTCGGACACCTTCCTCGAAGTCAATGCTCCGAGCCGCGCATGCAGCGCGGCGACCCATATCGAAGGATCCGCCATGCCGCCGTGGACCGAGATCGAGATGAACGCCACGCGGGCCAGTCCTCGCCGCGTGAGATGAAGACAGAATGCGCCGAGCAAAGAGCTCGCACCAGAGCCCCCAGGAGCCCTGATCAAGGCCCGCTCGCCTGGGCGGGAGCTCGCCCAGAGCGCTTCCAGCGCTGACCACGGGCCCGGTTCGGGCGCGGCGGGAGGACGCGGCTCGCCGTGGAGCCAGGCCGCCACAGCCGGCGAGGCGAGGAGGGCCCGCGCGGCGTGCCAGACCCCATCCGGCGCGCGCTCCAGCCCGGCGAGCAAGCCCGAAATCGCGGATTCTTCCCCGATGTCTGCCATCTCTACTTCCGGGTCGGGTCGGTGTTGTCGTCCTCGGGCGGCACGAACTTCGGATCCGGCGGCGGCGGCTGCTTGTCCGGTCGCTTGTAATTGCCTTGCCCGTCCATGAATGCGTTCGGGTCGCGCGAGTTCTTCTGCTGCGAGCCGTCCGGATTCAGCTTGGGGACGACGTTGGTCGCGGAGGGATTCTCCAGCGCGACGTTCTTCCCCGGATCGTTCCTGTCCGGGTCGTAGACGCCGTCTCTCTTGTGATCCCACTTCTTGCCGTTGGACATGACGCCCCCTTTGGCGTCCCCGGTGGTGAGCCCGGCTTTCTCCTTCGCCCCCTTGGGCACGTCAGCGTTCGGATCAGCATTGATATTGTCCGGATGGATGCCCAGCTCGCGGAAGACCTGCGCGCAGAACGGGCAAGGCTTCTCCGAGGAATCCTTGGGTTTCCCCTTCTTCGAGTGCGCCTCGATCTTCGCGCCGCGACGGTACTCCTCGCGCAGCTCGTTCCGGACCCGGGCGTTCCGCTCGGCCTCGGATATCTTCGCCCACTTGTCGCAATCCTTGCCGTTCGCATCCTTGCTCAGGCGCTGCCGGATGTCCTTGGCCTGCTGGTTCAACCCGTCGATCTCCGCGCATCTGCCTGCCTTGCTGGACGCGTTCGGCTTGACCTTGCCGTCGGCGTCCAGGTTTCGAGGATCGCTGTCGGGCTTACTGGGGTCCTTGAATTTCTCGCGCGAGTTCGATACCGCGTCCCTCAGCGCCGGGTCGAGGTCGTCGTCGCTCTGGACGGTCGAGCTCTTCCCCTGGATGTCCGGCAGCGGATTTCCGTTCGCGTCCTTCCGCCCCGTGGTGGTCGAGAACATCAACCCCGTGGGGTCGACCATCTTCGTGGGCCGATTGCCCGCGTAGGAGAACCCGTTCTGCCCGCCGAGCAGCCCGACCGGGTCGACGCTGATGTACCGTCCTACGGCGGGGTCGTAGTAGCGATAGCGGTTGTACGCGAGGCCCGTCTCGTCATCGTAGTACTGCCCGAGGAACCGCAGCGGCGTCTCCGTGCGCGCGCCTTCCCGCGGGCGCGCGGCGCCCCACACGGTGCGGTCGAGCTCGCAGGCGACATTCCCGGCGGCGTCGAGCAGGCGTTCCGGCCTGCCGACAGGGTCGTTCAGGTAATAGTACCACTCGGCCGACACGGCGTCGCCTTCGCCGCTCCTGGCGTCCTTCTGCGCCCACGGCGCCGACGTCTCCTCGTCGGTGCAGTACGTCCTCTCCTGGGTGACCCGATCGCCCTCCGGGCCCCACTCGCGTTTGATCTCATGAACGAGCGTGTCCCCGTCCCAGATGAACCGCGTCGTGGACAGCGTGTCCATGCGCCCGCCTTCGCCTCGCCTGACCACGCGCTTCTCGAGGCGTCGGGCAAAGGGATCGTAGACATGCTCGATCCGGACGCCATCGGGGCGCACCACCGCGCTCAGGAGACCCGCGCCGTTCCATTCGTAGCTCGTCGTGGCTTCCTGACCGCTCGGCATGACCACGCGGCGCTTGATCAGCCTCCCGTCGCCGTCCCACACGTACGACACAGGTCCGCGCCGGAGAAGCACGTTGCCGCGCCCGTACTCGCGCTCCGGCGCGCCGGGGCCGAGCTCGCGCACGTTCCCCTCCGCGTCGTACCGGAAGTGCTCGCCCTGCCCGTGGACGCCGGTGCGCGCCAGCACCTGCCCGCGCGGATCGTGCTCCCATCGCTCGGCGCCCGAGCGATCGTCGTCGATCGCGGCCACATCGCCCTGCGGCGTGTAGTGAACCGATTGCCGGAGGGTGAGGTCATGGGGGAGCGCCCCGATCCAGTCGGGCTGACCTGCGGCCACCACAGGGCCTGCGACCCCACGAGACACGGTGCGCTGGACCATGCGGTCGAGCCCGTCATAGACCACATCCACACGCCCGCCGCCGGGCAAATAGCGGGCGGTCTCTCGCCCGAGCGCGTCGCGGACGACGCCGAGCTGCTCGTCGCCGTCGAGCGTCACCCGGAGCGCGCGGCCGGCGACGTCGAGCACCCAGGTCTGGTGGTGTCCGCGGGAGGTCTTTCGCTCGACGACATTGCCCATCAGGTCATGTTTCGTCTCCACCGAGAACGTCTCGCCGCCGCTCACCTGCCGCTCACACGTCACCCAGCCCAGGAGATTGCGCTCGAAGAAGATGTCGCCCGAGGGGCCGTGCGCCGCGATGATGTAATCCAGCTCGTCGTACTCGAACGTCTCGACGCCGCCGTCGGGGTACTGGTGCTCCACGACGCGACCGACGAGATCGTACACGTACCCGGTCTTCTCGCCGAGTCCGTTCTCGAACTGCACGACACGCCCCATGGCATCGTAACGATAACGAAGCGTGCGGCCGTCGAAGGTGATCTCCTCCGAGACGAGCCTGGCGGCGTTCAGGCGGATGCGGTGCACCTCTCCGTGGCTGTTGTGCACCTCGACGAGGCGCCCCTCGCGGTTGTATCGATATTTGCTGATCCGCCCGTCGGGCTCTCGCGTCTCGACGATGCGGTTGTACCCCGCATAGCGGTGCGTGGTCGTGTGGCCGTTCGGGTGCCAGATCGACGTGCAGTTTCCGGACGGGTCGTACTCGTAGCGCGTCACGCCGCCGTCCGGCGTTCGCTCGGATCGGAGGCGGCCGGCGTCGTCGTGAGCGTACGTGACCATCGCCCCCGACGCGTCGAGCATGCTCTGGCGCCGGCCCCAGTAGTCGTACGTGTACTGCGTCACCGCGCCCGTGGGGTCGGTCCGCTCGATGAGGTTTCCGTGATCGTCGTACCTGTAGAGCGTCTGCCCGCCGTTCGGCGCGACGGTCCGCGTGGTGAGCCCGCGGCGATCGAAGTGCACCTCGAAGGTGGCGCCGATGGCGTCGCGCCACACGAGCCCGCCCGTGAGGCGCCCGGTCTCGATGACGCCCCCTGCGGGATCGACCGCCCTCCGGATGTGCCCGTCGGCGTCCCGCTCGAACGTGGTCACGCGGCCGAGAGCGTCCGTGATCCGGAGCTCCCGCCCGCGGGCGTCCCGCTCCCAGCGGGTCGTCGCCCCCGTCGCGTCGGTGAACGACAGCAGGTTTCCCCACGCGTCGTACGTGCGGCAGAAGACGCCGGCGGCCGTGACCGCCTTGTCGACGCTCCCGAAGTCGTTTCCGAAGAAGCGCTCGACCGAGATCGAGTCGGCCGCCTCCACATAGTTGTGAGGCCCGTACTCGAGCTTCGTGTGAAAGATGCCCTTGGCGGCCGTGATCCCGTCGGCGAGCACCGCCGGAACGTCGGCGGCGAGGCTCTCGTCCTCGCGCCCCGGGTACGCGCCCCAGGTCTCGACGCACCGCCCTTCCCCGTCATAGACGAAGTAGAAGCAAAGGCCCGTCGGGTGCTCCTGGCACGTCAGGAGATGATCCGTGTACGTATACCGGGTCGCCGCGCCCATCGCGTCCTCGGCGAGCACCAGGTCCCCCGCGTCGTCGTAGCGATACCGCGCGAACGGGACGAGCTGGCCCCGGTGCGCCGCGTTCTTCACCTCGAACGAGGCAATGCGCCCTTCCCTCGTGGAGCGGACCTCGACCCTGCGACCGACCGAGTCGACGATCTGCGCCAGGACACCTTCCTTGTAGAAGAACGAGATCCGGTTGTCGTGAGAGTCGGTCTCCGCCGACAGGAGGAACCGGTCTTGCCAGGCGTGCTCGAAGACGAGCCACCGGCCGTCGCCCCGATCGAGCACGAAGCCCGTCTTGCCGCGGACGAGCAGCCACCCGGAAGGGCCCACCGCCGACTCGCCGACGCGCATGGGCGTGAAGTCGACGTACATGCCGTTCCCGGTCCAGAGCCTCGTCCGGCCGCGGTGCACCTCCACCTCCCACGCGTACGAGTGGTACCAGCCGCGCCCGAGCCCGACGTCGCGGTCGCGCGCGGCGCTCGTGTAGCTGCGGGTCAGCGTCAGCGGCAGCGGGCCCGGCAAGTGCACGTCGGTGACGGGGATCGTGAAGACACGCCCTGTCACGATGTCGACAGGGTCTCCCTTGGAGCCTTTGCCGCTCCCCTTCTTGCCATGATGGTTGGGGCACGCACCGCCGTTCTGGCCGGAGCCGCAGGCGCCTTTGCCGCCCCCGGACGCGTCATCGCCCCCGTTCTTGCCGTTCGCGCCTTGCTTGTCCTTGCCCGCGCCGCCGCCGCGGCCGCCGGCCCCGCCGCCGTCACCGCCGCCGCCGAGAACGAAGACTCCGGGGTTCATCCCCGGGATGGCCGGGATGTTGGGGACAGGTGCCGTTCGCATTGCTGTTTCAACGCTCCCTGAGTGAAAGCTATGATAGCCCAGCCTTCCAGCGGGCACGCCGCGCGTGCCGTCAATTCAACCGCAAGAGCCTTCCGACGATCCGGAACAGCCCCCGCGACGCGGCGCTGATGCGGCTGCCCACGACCTCGATGTCGCCGTCCTGGCGAATGCGGACCGCGCCGCGGCCCGAGCGGAGCAGCAGCTCCTGCTCCGCCTCGATGGCGACGGTGGTCGCCTTGAGGTGGAGCGTGTGCGGCCGCTGCGTCGTCAGGGCCGCGACGATCAGCGGGGGCTCGCCCTCGCAGAGCTCGACGAGCACGGCGTCGCCGCGGGCGCGGGCGTCGGCGATCACCTCGGGATCGACGTCGGGCGCGATCTGGGCGTCGACGGGCCCCTCCGCGCCACGGACGTGGATCGACGCCTTCCGCCCCGCGATCGAGGCGACGCGCGCGGTCCGCATGGCGGCGCCGAGCGGCTGCGCCTTCCGCGCAGGGAGCGGCGCCGCGGCCGGCTCGGCGAGCACGTCGTCCAGGGTCACGCGCGGCGACCCGGACGCCTCCTCCGCCGGGGCCCCGGCGTCCGGCTCCTCCAGCGAGAGCGACGCGCCGGCCTCCCGCGAGCCACCGTCGTACGGAGTCGTCATCAGACCTCCGAGACCTTCTTCGGCAGCTGGATCTTCGGCGCCAGGATGGTCACGAGCGGGGACGTGATGGTGACGCCCGCGCCGTCGATCACCACCTCGCTGGCGCCGCACTTGAAGACGATGGCGCCCTTCGCCTCCACCTTGTGGAAGGCCCCGATGAACGTCGCAGGCCCGACGGCCTGCACCACGTGCGACCCCTTGAGCTTGTCGACGACCGCGCCGCCCACCATCGCGGTGCGCGAGCCGGTGACCGTCTCGCTCTCGCCCCCGTTGCTCAGGACGACCAGGCCCGTCGCCTTCTCGCTCTTCGAGCCCGTGACGCTCTCCGCGTAGCTGCCGAACGCCACCTGCACTGTCGCGGCGCCGACGTCGATCGTCTTCTTGCCGGTCACGTTGTTGTCGATGTCCTGGATCGCGCCCAGGACCTTCATCGAGCCCACGTCCTCCTTGTGGGTGCCCGTGACCTTGGCTGTCGTGTGCCCGGGCCCCTTCTCGCGGTCGGTCGCGTCGACGCCATCGACGGCGCCGTCCGGCCCGCCGACGTTGGCCGTCGACCCGCCGCCGCCGCCGCCCCCGTCCATGCCGAGGGCCGAGGCGAGCGCCTCCGGCTTCACGAAGACCTTCCCGGCGAGGCTGCTCTGCGCCACGTTCGAGGCGATCGAGGCGAGCATGTTGGGCGCCGCGGCGCCCGGCGCGCCGCCGGCGGCGCCGCCCCCGCCCCCGCCGCCGCCCATCGAGGCCGCGAGCTGGCTCGCGCCGGGGATGCCCGACGCGCCCGCGATCATCCCGGGCATGCGGCTCATGTCGCCGCCGGCGACGGCCTGCATCGCGCCCGACACCCCCGCCGCCTTCTGGGTCAGCCCGTTGATCGGCGCCATCACCTGGTTGATGGCGCCGTCGACCTGCCCCTGGACCGCCGCGATCGCGTTGTTGGCCATCACGCTCGCGAACTGCACCGCCGCCTGCGCCGCGAGCGCGAGCATCGCCTCGAGGGGGTTGCCGTCCATCTCGAACTGGTTGCCGCCCACGGTGGTCGTCGCGTTGCCCTTCGCCGTCAGCGCCGACACCGCGTTCACCTCGACGTTGCGGTTGCCTCCGACGCTGATCGTCTGGTTCGCGCCCACCGTGTTCTGCGAGCCCTTCGTGATCTTCGTCGTCTGGTTGCCGCCGACCTCGAGCGACGCGTTGTTCCCGACGACCGACGTCTCGTTGTTGCCGATGTTCCGCTTGGCGTTGTTCGCCGCGACCGTCTTCATGTCGCGCTGGGCGTGCACCATGATCTCCTCGGAGCCCGCCTTGTCCTCGAAGCGGATCTCGTTGGCTCCGCCGCCGCCCGGCGTGCTCGAGGTCTGGATCGCCGTGCGGGTCTTGCCCTCCGGCAGCGCGTACGGCGGCATGGTGACGCCGTTGTAGAGGCGCCCGGTCACGATCGGCCGATCGGGGTTCCCCTCGAGGAACTCGACGATCACCTCCCAGCCGATGCGCGGGAGCATCATCGAGCCGGAGGTCTGGAGCTGCGCGACCCGCATCCAGCACGACGCCTTGTCGTCGATCACGTCGCTGCGATCCCAGTGGAACTTCACCTTGCAGCGGCCGAACTCATCGGTGTGGATCGCCTCGGTCTGGGAGCCGGCGGGCGCCACCACCGTCGCGGTCTGCGGCCCCTCGATGAGCGGGATCGGCGTGATGCGCCGCGGCCTGTACTTCACGGAGGCCGGCACGAGGCGCGCCCGCGCCCTGGAGCGCGGCGTCGCGCGCTCGCCGCCGCGCGCGTCGTCCTCCTCGTGGACGTAGGTGTGCTTCACCGCGAAGAGGAAGTACTCGCCGTCGAGCTCGCCGGCGTCCGTGATCGTGAGCTTCTGGCCGACCGCGAGGCGCGAGCAGACGGTGTCGATCTCGATCGTGCGCCGCTCGACCTGCTCTTCCTCCAGCCGGATCTGCGCGAGCCGCCGCCCCTCGCTCGGCTCGAAGTAGCCGCCCGGGTAGTCGTAGCGCTCCAGCGCGTCGTTCTCCCCCTGCGCCGCGGTCGCCGTGAGATCGAGCTTCGGCCGCTTGAAGTCGAAATCGCGGAGGACGAACTTGCCGGAGCGCACCCGCTCGAGCTCGCGGATCGCGTAGATCGCGTCGCGCTCGTCGGCCGCGCTGAGCCCGGTGCGCCGGCGGAACGGCAGCGCGGGGTCGCCCGCGATCGGCCCGGCGACGGTGCTGTCGTCGTCGAAGACGAGGAGCTCGCCGTCGGCGTCCACCTCGACGAAGCTGTAGACGCCCTCGTGCTCCATGAGCCGCGAGATGAACGCGAGCGCGCTCTCCTGGTACTGCACGCAGTACTCGCGCTTCGGACAGTCGCCGCTCAGCCGCCACGCTACCCTGGTGATCCCGTGATCCTCGAGGACCTTCGCCACGATCTCCTTGGCGCTCATGTCCTGGAAGATCCGCGAGTCGACGCTGCGCGCGAGGAGCGCGAGCGAGGAGACGACGCGGACGGCGTAGCGGACGCCCAAGAGCCCCTCGACGCCGAGCTCGGTGGTGCCGATCGAGGTCGCGGCCTCCACCGTGCCCGCGATGACGCGCGGGACCTCCCCGGGCACGCCGAAGGAGAGCGCCGCGGGCTTGCCGATCATCGCATCGAGCTCCTGGTACGTGTGGAGGTACACCTCGACGTCGAGGACGAGCGGCCTGCCGGCCTCGTGGATCGACTCGAAGCGGAGCACCCGGGCCGCGGGGACCTCGTCGATCGTGAAGTGCGCAATCATCTCGCGTGCCACGTTCGCCTCCTCCTCAGTTGTCGAGCACCAGCGCGGCGGTGTCGGAGACGTCGCCGTCGAGCTTCGCGGAGACGCCGATGATCGCGACGCTCGCGGGCGTCAGCGAGAGGATCGACGCGCCCATGACCAGCGTGAGCGCGCCGGTCGCCTCGAAGACGGCGTTGTTCGCCTTGACGAGCTGCGCGCCCCCCGCGAGCTCGGTGTACGTGCCCAGCGAGCTCTCCACGCGGTTCCCGTTCGCCACGTTGACGATCGCGCCGCCGACCTTCACGTTCATCGATCCGCCGACCTGGACGCCGCGGCCCGACTTGACCGCGATCACCTTCGCGCCGGTGGCCGTCTCGCTCCGGTCGCCCTGGACCGTCACGGAGCGGTGCCCCAGCGCGAGCTCGACGAGCGCCGCGCCGACCTCGTGGTTGAAGCCGGCCAGGGTCTGATCCGTGACCGAGCCGACCACGAGATCGATCTGGTTGCCGGACACCGTGAGCGAGCTGTTGCCGGTGACGTCGCGCTTGTGATCCCCGCCGATCTTCATGTCGCGGTTCCCGCCGATCGAGAGCGAGTGATCGCCGCCCACGTCGTCGACGTGGAAGGTCTCGATCTTCATCGACTGGTTGCCCGAGACCGAGAGCGTCTGGTTCGACCCGATGCTGGTCGTCATGCTGTCCGTGACGTTCGTCGTCTGGTCCGCGCCGATCTTCTTCTTGTGGTTGTTGCCGATCGACTCGGTGGCGTTGTTCTTCACCTCGGTGGACATGTCCTTCGAGGCGTTGATGAACATCTCCTCGCCGCCCTTCGTGTCCGACATCCGGAGCTCGTTGGTGCTGCCCCCGCCCGGCGTCGTCGCGGTCTGGAGGGAGCTCTTCCCGGCCTCCTTCGGGAGCGCGTAGGGCGGCGGCGTGAGCGCGTTGTACATGCGGCCCATCACGAACGGCCGGTCCGCGTCGCCCTCGACGTGGCGCACGGTGACCTCCCACCCGACGCGCGGCAGCAGCATGGATCCGCCCGCCGGCACCTGGCTCGTGCGGATCCAGCGGCTCGAGGTGTCGTCCTTCTTTCCGGAGCGATCCCAGTGGAAGGAGACCTTCACCTGCCCGCTCGCGTCGGTGTGGATCTCCTGCCCCGAGGGCCCGGTGGTCATCGCGGTCTGCGCGCCCGGGATCACCTGCTCGCGGGCGCGCCGCGGGGGTCGGTAGCGCGTCGTCCCGGTCGGCACGCCCCAGAACTCGCAGCTCGACCGGAGGTCGCGCGCGCCGTCCTCCGCGCCCCCGCGGCCGGAGAGCTCGAAGTTCCGCGGCCGGCTGCCGGCGATGCGCGCGCGGACCACGAGGTACTCCTGGTTGAGCGGGTCGTAGGGGTGGCCGTCGACCGAGAAGCGCCGGCCCGGGAGCAGCGCGAGCGAGCCGCTCTCGCCGCGCACGACGTCGCGCTCCGCCTGCACCGAGTCGAGCAGCACCTTGGCGAGCCGCTCCGCGACGCTCGCGTCGGCGGTGCGCGCCGGGTGCTCGTAGATCTCGAGCACGTGCTCCCCGGGATCGCTCCCCTCGGCCGACGCCTCCGGCTTCGTCGAGGGCTTCTCCGGGTCGTAGTCGCGGACGAACACCTTGTCGCTCCGCACGGAGACCTCCCGCGAGAGGCGGACGACGCGATCCCCGAAGCCCTCGACGCCGAAGTCCTGGAAGAACGGCAGCGACGTCGCGCCCTCGATGTCCTCGAGGCCGGTCGGCGAGTCGCCGAAGACGATGACGTCCTCTTCGTCCTTCATGTGGATCGCGAAGTAGATCCCCTCCTCGGCGAGGAGGCGGTGCACGAAATCGAGATCCCGCTCGCGGTACTGGACCGTGTAGACCCGCGTCGGGTGAGGCTCTGTCACGCGCCAGTCCTGCTGGCCCGCGGGCACGCCCGCGCCCTCGAGGACCTCCTTCACGATGTCGACAGCGCTCTTGTCCTGGAAGATCCGGCAGTCGGAGCGCTGCCCGAGGTTCCAGAGCGCCGGCGCGACCTCGATCCGCAGCGTGGGCACGTCGTCGGGGTCGGGCACGAGCTCGGCGAGGACGATGGTCCCGGCGAAAGAGCGCGTCTGCGTGTCATCGCTGCGCGACAGCGTGAACACAGCGCGCTTGCCGAGGACCTCTTTCGGCCTCGGCAGCGCCGCCTCGTCGTCGAGCAGCTCGCACTCGAGGCGGGTGAGCTCCGAGAGCTGCTCCGTGAGCTCGAAGCGCAGCACCCGGTAGATCTTGCCCTCCACGCTGAGGGAGGGGATCGCGAGGACATGATGATCAGCCACTCTTCACCTCTCTCTTCACGTCACCAGCGCTCATGGGCCCTCACGATCCGAGCTTCATCGACGCGCCCATCTTGACGACGAGCGCGCCCTTGACCGCGATCTTCGACCCCTTGATCACGACGGGCCCGCCGCCGAGCTTGAGCTCGCTGCCGCCGCCCTTGAAGACGCCGACGGCGCCGAGGAGGGTGATGAGCGGCGCCTGCACCACGAGATCGCCGTCCAGCTTCTGGTAATGGAGGCCGCCGACCATGTTGGTGACGCCGAGCGCCACGTGGGAGAGGGAGCCCTTCGTGAGGTGGAGCTCCGCCGCCAGCGAGGTCTGGTCCTTGTTGGCCGTGATCTGCTCTCCGTGGCTGCCGTTGATGATCTGCGCCTTCACGGCGCCCACCGTCTCCGTCATCCCGCCGAGGACGTTGTCGTTGATCGAGCCCAGGCTGCCGGAGAGCTGCAGCGCGCCGACCTTGCGGCTCATGTCCCCTGTGATGGAGTGCCTGACGCCGTTCGAGATCGTGATCTGGTTGCCGCTCACCGTGTAGGAGCGGTTGCCGGTGACCTTCTCGACGTGGTTGCTGATCGCGTTGGTCGTGTCGTTGCCGCCGATCGAGATGCTCTGGTTGCCGGTGATCTTGTGCGAGAGCACCGCGCCGACGTCGAGCGATTGATTGCCGGCGACGGAGGTCGAGTCGTCGACCTTCACCGAGCGGGAGCCGTTCACGCTGATGTGCTGCTCCTCGTTGACCGTGACCTCCTCGACCTTGTCGTTCTTGATGATGACGTTGAGGTCCTTCTGGGCGTGGATTCCGAACCCCTGGCTCCCCGCGGTGTCGGACATGCCGATCTGGTTGTGACCGCCCGCGCCGGGCGACGACATGCTCTTCAGCGTGCCGGACGCCTTGGCGGCGGGGAGCGCGTCGGGCGGCGTCTTCTCCGCGTTGTACGTGCGCCCGAGCACGAGCGGCCGGTCCGGGTCGCCGTCGAGGAACGCGACCGAGACCTCCCAGCCGACGCGGGGCAGGATCATCGAGCCGCCCATCGCGATCTGCGAGACGCGCAGCCAGCAGCTCGAGGTGTGGTCCTGCTGGCCCTGCCGGTCCCAGAAGAAGCGGACCTTGATGCGGCCGTACTTGTCGACGTGGATCGCCTGCTCCTGGGTGCTCGACCCGGTGACGACCGCCGTCTGGATGCCGCGGATGCGCGGCCGCCGCGCGCGGCGCTCGGCCGCGAAGGGCGCGCCCTTGGGGACGCCGCGGAAGTGGTTCTCGACGTCGTAGTTCGCCACGCCGCCGGTGAGCGTCTGGTTGCCGCGCGAGACGAGGCGGGTGACCACGAACTCGCCGTTCAGGCACGGCTCCGCGGCGCCCTCGACGGCGAACGGCTCGCCCACCTTGAGCCCGGCCGCGCGGCTCTCGCCCTCGCACACGTCGGCGTCGGCGGAGAGCTCGCGCATGCGGGCCTCGGCGCGGCGGGAGCCCACGCTCCCTTTCGTGAAGCCGGCGGGGTACTCGAAGTAGGGCAGCGCGATGGCCTCCTTGCGGGGCAGCGCGGACTCCGGCTTCACGTCGGGCTTCTCGAAATCGTGGTCCCGGAGGTGGACGAGGCTCGTGCGCAGCGCGCGCGTCCTCGTGAATTTGGAGAGCGGCAGGCTCCCGGGCAGGCCGCCCTGCGCCATGCGGAAGCTCACCGGCAGCCCCTCTTCCACCTCGAAGGCGGCGGGGTCGTCGGTGATGATCATCGTGTGCCCGGCGGCCTCGTGCCGGAAGTAATAGAAGAGGCCGTTGTCCTCGAGGAGCCGCGACACGAAGTTGAGGTGCGACTCGCGGTACTGGACGATGAACTCGCGCGGCTCGTACTCCTTCGCGATCCGCCACGCGACCTTGTCGCCGAAGCCGGCGTCCTCGAAGACCGACTGCGCGACCTGGACGATCGTCTTCTCCTGGAAGATGCGGCACCCCTCGCGGTGCGCGAGCGCGGCCAGCGCGGGCCGAAGGCGGACGTCGAACTGGCGGCTCTCGCCCACGATGTGCGCGAAGCCGGCGCGGTCCACGATGCCGTCGTACAGCCGCTCCTGGCCCGACGTGTCGACGACGCGCAGGCAGAGGCGGCTGCGCAGGCAGTCCTCGACCCGGAACGACGTGTCCAGCGTCGCGAAGCGCACCTCGACCGTGTAGGGGGTGGAGATCGCCTCGACGGCCTCGAAGCGGGTCACGGCGACGTCCGCGGGGAGCTTGTCGCCCTCCAGGGAGAAGGTGGCGAAGGTAGCGGCCATTGGGGGCATGGTAGGCGATCGGCGGACGGCGCCAAGCCCCGGCGCCGGAACGCGACGCGGGGCCGACGCGGGGAGAGGGGCGTGGGGGGCGGCTCGTGCGGACCTCGGGGCGGCGCGTGCACGGGCCGCTCCTTCCGAAGCGACCTTCACCCTTGCGCAAGCTATGCGCTGACCGTCAATCGCGGGTGCGGTAGCGGGCGAGATCTTGGGCCGTAGCCTCGCCGGTGTAGAAGCCATTCGTGACCCACACCGCGCGCAGCCCCGACTCCTTGACGAGCCCGCGGAAGAGCGGCACGTCGCTGGTGCTCGGCGCGGGCACGCCGAGGGCGGGCTTGCCGTTAAGAGTACGCACGGTGTGGTTGTGGAGGACGACCCAATACTCCCAGCCGGCGGCCACGTCGCGGCGGACCTCGTCGAAGCCATAGAACGCCTTGGGCGGGAACATCGAGTCGCTCGCCCCGAAGTAAATCTTGAGCTGGGGCCGGCCGCCGACCTCGCGGCGCAGGATCGACGCGATGAACTCGGTGGGCTGAGTGAGCTCCGAATAGCGCGCGTCCTGGGCCGCGAACAGGGCTGCCTCGAGGCAGCGGATAGGCCGGACGCGACCTGCGTCGCCGTACATCAGCGCGGCGTTCTCGTCCTCGCGGCGCCATAGCTCGCGCTCGGCGTCGTCGCGCGGCTGGGGAGAATCGGCGACCGGACGCTCGAGGTCACCGCCGGCCGCCGCGATCGCCTCACGATACGCCAGGTACCCGGGCGCGCTCGGAAGCACCTCCTCGAACAGCACCGGAGCGGCCGGCACCTCCCATACCTGCAACACCGCGTTGCCCTCGCGATGCACCACCGTCGGCGCGCCGGGCAGCACGCACCTCGGCGGCGGTGCCTCGGCGGCGCCCGCGACGGCGGCGGGCGAGGGCAGCTGGGGGCCTCCGCAGGCGGCGAGGAGGAGCAGCTGGAAGAGCGTACATCGCGGGCTCACGGCCGGGATCGTGGCACGGAAGGAGGCCGCGCGCGCGGCGATCCGAGTTTGTGTCGAGGTGCTCTCTTGGTCGAACGCTTCGCCTTCAATGGCGCCGCCTCACTGGAAAAGCGACGCTACTATCAACAACCGATCATGCATTGAAGGGGCCGCCTCTACTCCACAGCCTTCGGGCGCGCCGAAGCCGTGCCCTCGATCGATGCGTATAAATGAACCCCTATGGCCGGGTATCGAACACGACTTCAGCCGTGTGCGCCCGTGTGCCCCTGCGTCGGTGCGGCCTGAGAGTGAACCGGTATCCGAAAGCGCCGATCACTCGATGATGATCGGCCGCGCCGGGACCACCGCGCGCGGCAGCTCCTCCTGCGCCACCCGGGCCTGCGCCTCGGGCGCCGTCACCTTCCCGGCGAGGGCGAAGCGCACCGGGATCTCCACAAGCGTCGCGAGCCGGCTCGCCTCCAGGGAAGCCCGCAGCGCGAGGACGCCGTTCACCTGCCGCACGCCCCCGAGCGGCGCGGCCAGCGACACCCCTGGCGGAAGCGGGATGCGCACGTCGACCTCGACCGGGCGGCCCAGCGTGTGGCGCAGCGAGACCGCGAGCCTGCCCGTCGTTCCCGCGCGCGGGCGCTTCGGCCAGGAGATCTCCACCTGCACGGGGCTCGCCGCCGCGGCCGGCGGCCGGCTCCACCGCCGTAGCGCCGGGCGCTCCAGGCGCGCCACGACCGCGGGCCCCGCTGCCTCGACCGACGCCTCCGTCGCGCCCGCGTCGAGCGGCACCACGAGCCGCCCCGACGGCCCGACCTCCACGTCGCGGCGCACGCCGCCCGACGTGACCGTGACCCGCGCCGCCCCTCGGCCCTCGCCCCCGTGGGCCAGGAGCGCGCGCACCACCGCGCGCGTGCTGGCCGGCGCGCCGTAGCCGCCGCGCACGTCGCGCTGCACGCCCACCCAGCCGAGGAGCCTCGCGGGCGGCGCCGCGCTCCGGCCGAGCCCGGCGGCGCGGAGGAGCGCCGCGTAGACCACCGCGCGCGCGCTCCGATCCTCGGCCTGGCCCGGCGGCAAGGTGATGCCGCCGGTCGGGAGCAGCGCCACCCAGGCGCGCAGCCGATCCGCCACGTTCGCGGCCAGCGCCGCCCGGTGCGGCCGCTCCGCGAGCGCGAGCAGGACCCGGGCGAGCGCCACGCGATCGCCGCTCCGGATCACCTCGTCCAGCGTCCTCGTGACGAACGCGTCCCAGCACGCATTCACCGCGCCCCCCGCCGGCGAGGGCTCGACCTCGAGCGCGTCGAGCGCCGCCGCGGGCTGCAGGGGCTCGGGCGGGCAGCGCGCGTCGATCGCCGGCAGCTCCTCCGCCACAGACGCGGGCGCGAAGGCGCGCGCCCTGAGCGCCGGGGGCCAGGAGGCCAGGTCCTTCTTGCTGCTCTTGTACGCGAGCAGCCGGCCCACGGCGCGGCGGCCGATGTCCTCCGCGCGCGCGGCGAGCGGCGCGCCGTCGCCCCCCCGCGCGGCGGCCCAGCGGCGCACGAGCGCCGCGACCTCCACCGCGTCCGCCATCGCCCCGGCAGACGAGAGCCGATCGGGATCCATCGCCTCGAGCGCCGCGGTGAGCGCGCCCGCAAGGCCGCGCTCGACGACGAGCCGCGGGCGGCCGGTGGGCTGGTAGCGCTGCGCGTCCGCCGCAATGCGCAGCGTGGCCGTGGCGCCGCCCTCGACGACCTGGGCGATGTTCAGATCGGTGGGCTCGCCCGCGGGGCGCACGTCCCACGCGTGCACGAGCGTGTCGCCCGGGGTCCCCTGCGCCTTCAGGGCGACCGCGAGCTCCGCCCGCCCCGCGCGCAGCGCCCGCACCCGCGCGCGCACCGGGGCCGCGCCCCCCGCGGGCACGTCGACCGCCATTGCCCGGCGCCGTGGGTCCGCGAGCGCGGCCACGCCGCGCGCCGTGAGCTCCACGTTCGCGCGGAGCGGCCTCGATGAGCGGTTCCGGACCGAGATCTCCACGTCGACCTCGTCGCCCTCGACCCACGCGGCGCCCGCCTCCACGCGCGCCGAGAGCGGCTGCGCGGTGGGCACGTCGAGCGTGGTCGTGGCCGGCGTGGCGCCGTCCGGCACGCCGACGAAGACGAGCCGGAAGGTCGTCTCGACGTCGCCGAGCGGGACGCGCATCCGCAGCCGACCATCCTTGTCGGTGCGCTGGGGCGGCGACCAGAAGAACACGCCCCGCGGCGCGCCGAACGAGGTGCGGTGGGATCCACCCAGCCTGCCGTGGCCTGAACCGAACCCGCCGCCGGAGCCCGAGCCCACGCCGGAGAGGCCGAGGCCGCCCAGGCCGATCCCCTCGCCGAGCGACGTGCCCGTGAACTCCTCCAGGAGGCTCTCCCACGCCGACACCGTGGCGTCGCCGACCTCCATGTCGAACTTCGCGTCGACAAGGCGATCCTCTCCGACCGCCCTGGCGTACGGCGTGCCCGAGCGCAGCACGCGCTCGAACGGATCGCGCACGTCGTCGCCCGTGCCGATCCGGCCGTCGGGCCCGGGCGCGTGCAGGGCGAAGCCGCGCCGCACCGTGAGGAACGGCGCGGGCGGCGCGGTCGTCGGGGTGAACTGGATCGTGCCGCCCCACGGATCGAGCAGGAGCGACTCCTCGAGCTGCGCGTCGCGCACCAGGCGGCGGAGCAGCGCGTTCGGATCGCGGAGCGCCGGCTCGTCCGCGTCGAGCAGCCGCTCGCGCCGGAACGCGCGCGCCGCGGCGAGGATGCGGAAGAGCTTGAGGCGGGTGACGCGGCGAGCGACGTGATCGAACGTGACCTGCGGGTCCACCGCCAGGAGGTCCGCGAGCGAGAGCGGCTCGCCGCCGGGCGTCTCGGGGGGCGCATCCATGGCGGCGGTGACCAGGGTCATCAGCTCGGGGTTCCATGCATAGGCGCCGCCCGGCCCGCGGCGGCGCACGTCGCGCAGCCGCTCCGGGTCGCCGGTGGCCTCGAAGACCGCCCCCTCGAGCGAGCGGAGCACCTGGCCGAACGCCTCGTCGAGCGCCGCCCGCGCGGAGCCGGCCGGATCGTTCGCCGGCGCGATCGCCTCGCGCGCCCGCGCGCCGAGCTCCGCGCGCCGGAGCGGATCGAGCGCGGGATCGCCCTGCAGGAAGGCGCCGCAGCGCTCGGGCTCGACCATGCCCTGGCAGAGCCGCGCGCGCGTGTCGAGCGCCGCGAGGCCGCCGGCGCTGCCCCCGCCGTGCAGATCCACGACGACGGCCGCGACGGTCCCGGGCAGGCCGCGGCCGCCCCCGTCGGTGAGCGCGAGGTCCACGTCGACGGCGCCGCGCGGGGCCGCGCGGCCGCCCGTGATGCGGGCCTCGAGCCGGGGGAGGACACGCGGCGTGACGAGCACCGCGCCGCCTGCCTGCCGCGCGGCGGCGCCCGGCCGGGGAGCGGCGGCGCTGAGCGTCCAGACGCCCGCCGCGCCCTCGGGCAGGCCGAGCGCGCCGCCCTCCGGACCCCCGGCGATCCAGGCGCTCGCCGCGCGGGCCGAGTTGCCTGCCTGGACGATCACGCTCCAGCCCACGCCGTCCGCTGCGCTGCTGCCGGCGCCGTCCGCCGCCCCACCGCCCTGCGGCCGCCGGCCAGCGCGCGGCCCCGCGCCACCGGCGTCGATCACGTGAAGCGCGAGCGCGTCGCCGGCGCGGGCGAGGAGCCGCTCGGGCCGGAGCAGCGCCGTGGCGTCGCGATCGACGGAGACGCACAGCGCGAACGGCTCGCGCCGCGACGCGAGCGCCGGGAGCTCGCCGGATGGCCGCACGCGCACCGCCGCCGCGACGCCGCCAGCGCACGGCCCGACGTTGCGGAAGGCCCCGAGCTCGACGGGCGCGTCCCAGGTCACCTCGGCCTCGCCGTACGCGTCGGTGGTCACGGCGGCCTGGAGCCCGTCGCCCTCGACGGTGAAGGTGCCCTGCACCGGCTTCCGCCGCGCATCGCGGACGCGCAGGAGCATGCGCTGAGCGACGCCCGGAACGATCGCGCCCGCCTCCGGGAGCAGCGCCGCCTCCGAGGTCGGGCTCTCCACGGAGACGGTGGCCTCGCGCTCGAGCTCGTGCCCTTCGAACGTCGCGCGCGCGACGACGCGCAGCGTGGTCCCCGCGCCCTGCACCACGGTGGTGGGCGCCACGGCCGCGCCGCGGACCTCGCCGGCCGCGTCGGTGCGCGCGGGCGTGGTGAGCTTCTCCCACGTGGCCTTGTCCTCGGGCGGGCTCGTGCCCTTCGGCCCGGTCCAGGTCCGCACCGGCAGCCCGGCCACGGGCTGGCCGGCGCCATCGCGGATCCGGATCACGTAGCTTGCGCGATCCCCGGCGCGCAGATCCTGCTCGGACCACTCGGCCAGCATCTGCGGGGCGCCGGGTGTCTCCTCGCGCGGCGAGAGGGAGATCTCCGCGGCGTTCGACGAGGCCCCCGCCGCGCTCCGCGCGCGGGCGCGGAGGATCCAGCGCCAGCCGGGCTCGTCGATCCAGGGGACGGGCACGCGCGTCATGGCGACGCCGGCCGCGTCCGTCGTGACCACGGCCGTGTGCCGGGCGACGCCGCCCTCGAGCAGGCTGACCTCCACGGGGACCCGCGGGGCCGGCTGCCCCGAGGCCTGGCTCTGCACCGTGATCCACGCCGACATCGCGCTGCCCGGCACCACGCGCGTGTCAGGGACGTGCAGGTCGACCTGGAGCGGCGAGAGGCGGTGCACGATGAGCGTCCGCGTCCGCTGCCGGTCGCCGGCGCGCACGCCGAGCAGCAGCCGGAGCTCGCGCTCGGGCCCCTCCGGGATCGGGACGTCGAGGTGAGCGCGCCCCTTCGCGTCGGTGGTGACCCGCACGGGCGGCGGGACGGCGCTGACCTTGCCGAGGTGCTCGGGATCCCAGGTTGCCTCGACGGTGGCCGCCTCGAGCGGCCGGAGCGTGATCGCCGTGGGGAAGCCGAACGCGAGGACCTGGACCGGTAGGGTGGCGCCGGGCGCGCCGCGGTCGGGCGCGTGAAGGAAGAGGTCGAGGCCGCGGGCGACCGCATCGCGGCCGTCCGTGGCCGCGTCGGAGGTCGCGGCGGCGCCGAGGGAGGCGACGAGGAGGAGGCCGGCGAGCGGAAGGAAAGGCCTGGGCATGGTGCCTTTCGACACGGCAGAGGGGCGCAGGTTCCTGCGCTGCACGGCGCCGCGCGGAGTGGCCGGCGCGCCGGCCGGCGACGGGCTCCGGCGCAAAGGGGTCGACGACCTCCGGGCTGAATTTCAATTCTCCTGGGAGGCTGTCGACAACCTCCCGGCGAAGTTTCATCGATGGTGCTGCACTTTGGGGGGGAAAGTGCAGCACTCGCTCTCAAAATACAGCACTGTGCGGAAGCGAAGTGCAGCACTCACGACCCCTCCGGGGGATCGTGACGGCTGCGTCGATCCGACGGGTCACCTGCTCGCCGCGCCCCATGCCTCCGCAAGTATCAGGATGCGGGCGTGTTCCGGTACGGCTTCGAGGAAGCTGCGGCGCAGGGTGGGCGACTCGATGGCGCCCGCCTCGGCGCACAGCTGATCGCTGGCGGCGGCCAGCGCTGCCCGGGCCGCATCGTCGTCGCCGCAGGCTCGGAGCGCCTCGGCCCAGGCGAGGCGCACCAGTGCTTCATCCTCATCGAGACTTCCAAGCCGCTCCACGACCTCGATCCCCGCGCGCGCGGCGGCGAGCGCCTCGACTGCACGCCCGTCCCGGAGCAGGGCATGGGCGAGCGTGGCCTGCGCAACGGCGTGCTGCGCCGGGTAGGGCTGCGTCTCGCCAAGCACGGTGGTCGCCTGCGCGCACGCCTCTGCGACCTCTCCGAGGTCGACCATGGCTCGCGCAAGCAGCATCCTCGCCTGGAGAATGTGCCAGCCGTTGTCGAACGCTCGCGCCTTCTCGATGACCCCGGCCGCCAGCGCCTTCGCTGCGGCGCTCTGCCCCTGCGCTACGTAGGTGCGCCCCAGGTAGATGGTGGCCGCGTTGTCCGCATAGTGCAGGTCGAGCTGAGCCGCGACTCCCCTCGCCGCCTCAAGCGTTGCCTGTGCAGGTCCCCAGATGCCGAGTCGCTGTTGCAGCGTGCCGACCGCCAGGCGCATGAGGCACATATCCCGGAGCGCACCGGCGCGCTCGTATGCCTCCAACGCGGCCTCGGTGAGACGCAGGGCGAGCTCGAGGCGGCGCGGGTAGAAGCACGGCGTGACGCTCCTCGAGTTATAGATGTGCCCCGCCAGGAGGGGTTCCAGCTCTTCGCACCGCACCTCGTCCATGACCCGCTCGAGCGCCTCGGCCGCTGCGTGGCGCCCGAGCTCCCGCAGCCAGATGGTGGTGCTGTGCCAGGCGAGGACGAAATCCCGGTCGAGCGCTGTGCGCTTTACGGCGCGCGGCAGCGACAATGCCACCTCCTCGAGCTGCTCTGCCTTCCCGAGCGCCCCGCGCGCCCAGGCGAGCATCGCCAGCGCGGCGTCAGCCGTCCTGCCCCTCTTGGATGCCAAGGCGACGGCCGTCGATGCCGCGCGCTCCGCCTCGACGAACGCGCCTCGCCAGTTGTGCGCGGTCGCCGCGATCGTGTGGAGCCGCGCGGCGGCCTGCTCTCCCGGCGCGCACGCTAACGCCCGTGCCACCCGCGCCAGCGCACCGTCGAGATCGCTCGCCTCCAGCGCCTGCTCCGCCGCCTGCTCATACCAGCGCGCGGCCGCTTCGATCTCTCCGCCATGCTCAAAGTGCTCCGCGAGCACCAGCGCGTCGCGCTCGCCGGCTTCCTCCAACCACGCACCGGCAAGCCGGTGACCGAGCCGCCGATCCACCTCGGTCAGCATGCTGTACGCCGCCTCGCGCACGAGTCCGTGCCGGAAGGTGAACTCCGTCTCCCCAGCGAACCGCGGCTCGGGTTGCGGTACGATCCACTCGCGCCGCCCGAGATCCGCGAGCCTTGCGTCGAGCACCGCACGTTCGTCCTGCCCGAGCCCGAGCAGGCGCGCTATTGCGCTTCGCCAGAACACCTCTCCGAGCACGCTCCCGGCACGCAGGAGCCGCCGCTCCTCGGCATCGAGGTCCTTGAAGCGCGCCTGCACCATCGCCAGCACCGTCGCCGGCGCCTCTCGCGCGTCTCGGCCCTCATCGGCCGCGCGCACAAGCTCCTCCACGAAGAATGGGTTGCCCGCAGCGCGCCGGACGATCTCCGTTACATGCTCGGCGGAGGCTTGCTCGCCCAACGCGGCCTGTACCATCCGCTCGCAGGCCCGGCGAGGCAATTCCCCGAGCACGAGATCCATCGTGCCCCGCTCGGTCCAGAGGGCCGGGAAGATCGCCCGCACCTCCGGCCGTGCCACGGCGAGCACCATGAGCGGCCGCTCCGCGAGCAGGCGCAGCGCCACGTCGATGCACTGCACGGTCGGCTGGTCGCCCCAGTGCAGGTCCTCCAGCACGAGCAGCACCGGGCGCGCCCGGCACTCCGCGTCTACGAAGTCCACCCACGCCCGGCGGATCTGGTCGCCCATGAGCAATGGATCCTTCCGCGCCGCGCGCAGCTGCACTCGCTCTTCATCCGGGAACGGCACACCGACCATCTCCCCGAGGAACTCCGTCACCCGTTCCCGGAGCGCCGGCTCCACATACCGGGCCACGCGGGCCGCGAGTTGTTCCCTCCGGCGCACGAAGGGTTCGCCGTCGACGAGGCGCGCCGCGCGGCGCACCACCTGTCCGAGCAGGTCGAGGGGCGCCCCGGCGCGCGCCGGGTCCGCCTGCGCGATCCAGATCTCGGGCGGCTCGGTGCGCGCCCTGAGCCGCCGTACGAACTCCAGGCGCAGGCGTGACTTGCCCATCCCTGCCGCCGCAATCACGAGCCCCGCCCGTGCGCAGGGTTCGCCGGTGCACTCGTCGAACAGGTCGAGGAGGGCGCGCAGCTCCCGGTCACGCCCCACGAACTGGGTGGACTTGCCGAGCAGGGTGCGCGTCTCGTCGAACCGCTCGCGCTCGCCGACGACCGCGGTCGCTCCAGGCCCATGCGCGATCTCGAACCCCGGTCCGAGCAGGCTGGCCGTAATCGCATCCACGAGCATCGGAGCCTGCGCTGCCGGCTTGCCGGCAACGTCGCCGCGCGGCCCAGCGTCGCCGATGACGAGCAGCTTGGAGGCGCGGTCGATGACAGGGCCGACAGGCTGCCCTCCGTCCAGCGCATCCCAGCCAGTTGCGACGGCGAGGCGGGCACCAGGAAAGAGCTTCCGCAACGCGAGACCACAGCGTACGGCACGTGCGGCCAGGTCGGTCGGCGTCGCCGCACCAGTGAGGATCGCGGCGACTCCGCCGTCCTTCAACGGTTCGAGGCGGCCGCCGTGCTCTGCCGCTGCGTGGCGCAGGTCCGGCAATGCCGGCGCTGTTCCTGTCAACGCCGCAACCATCTCATGCACGTCGAGCGTCGCGGCCTCAGCGCGCAGCGCAGGGACCGTGAAGGCCTCAGCGCGCAGCATAGGGACCGTGAAGGCCTCAGCGCGCAGCATAGGGACCGTGAAGGCCTCAGCGCGCAGCATAGGGACCGTGAAGGCCAGGAGCGGGGCCTCCACCCTGGCTAGCACGACGCTGACGAGCCCTCGCTCGCGGCGCGTCAGCGCGGGTGCTGGCAGCCCCATGGTGGCGTGCTCCGGCGAACGCGCGGCAAGCGCCTTCGCGGCCGCGGCCGCGTCCTTCGGACGGCCATCGCGATCCTTCGCCATGAACCACGCTGTGAGCAGGTCGATGGCCTCGGGCACCTCGGGGCGCAGCGCGCTCGGAGCCAGCGCGTCCTCGAACAGCACCTTCACGAGCACCGCGAACGCGTGCTCGGCCCAGAAAGGTGGCTGGCCGGTGAGGCACTCGAACAGGATGCACCCGAGCGCGTACACGTCAGCGCGCGCGTCGATGTCCTGCTCGCCGCGAACCTGCTCCGGTGCCATGTAGGCCGGCGTGCCGAGGGGCACACCGGGTTCGGTCAGCCCGCCGGTCGCGGTCGCGTCGCGCGCGATCCCGAAATCGAGGATCTTCACCTGATCGAGCCGGCCGTCCTGCAGGAACAGGTTTGCCGGCTTAAGATCGCGGTGGGTCACGCCGCGTGCATGCACGAGCGACAGCGCCTCGGCTACGCGGTGGACGAGGGCGAGCCCCTCACCGATGCCGAGCGGCCCGCGGGCGAGCCTCGCGGCGAGGTCCTCGCCCTCGAGCCACTCCATGGCGAGGTAGTGCTGTCCCTGGTCCGAGACGCCGTGAGCCACGTAGCGAGCGATCGCCGGGTGCCGCAGCTCGGCCAGGAGTCGCGCCTCCCGCTGGAACCGCACGACGAGCCGCGCGTCCGCGTTCCTCAGGAGCTTGATCGCGACCAGCGATTCGTCTTGCCGATCGCGCGCGCAGTAGACCTCGCCCATGCCCCCGGCGCCGACGACGCGCTCGAGCTTGAACCGACCGGCAAGGACCATCGGCGGACCCGTCATGCACACGCCCCGATGATACTGCTTCCGTCGTCCACCAGACGTGAGGCAAACCGGGATCCAGGTCGAATGGCGGGAGACCACCGGTCAGGTGCTGATCGTCGCCGCCCCCCCGGCGAGCCTTGGCGGATGGATGGCGCTCGTGGTCTGGCCTGAGATGCGCCGGCGTCACCAAGCCAGCTCGCGCTCATCCGCTCCGCCGACGGGTGCGGGGACAAGGTGCACCTCCCCCGCGATCGGATGCTGTTCCACTTCGGCCAAGAGCGCCTGCCGAGCGGGCGCCCGCGCCTCCGTAGTGCTCCGGACCGGCGCGCGCGAGCTTGATGGCCACGTGCGCGCCGCCGCCCTCAGGCTCGGCCTCGAAGACGAGGCCGAAGCCGCCCTTCCCCAGCGTCCTGCGGGTCCAGTAGCCGGGGAAGCGCGGCAAGGAGATGGGGACGACCTCCGTGATGTCCGGAGGAATCGACGACTGGCCGGCCGGCGGCCGAGCGGGCTGCGCGCATTCGGGGCACGCGCCCTGGTTCCGCCGCCCGCAGGCCGGACAGCGCCCCGATTCCCGGGGCGCGCGTTCCGGCGCCTCGTCTCGCAGGGCTTCCGAGCCCATTCACGCTCCTAGGGGCCGGGCGTCAAGAACGTGGTGACCACCTGGTCCGTGCGCACGTAAGGGCTGACCGAATAATTTGTGACACACCCTTTGAAGTAGCCGTTCACAGAGTCCAACCCGTTGCACAGCTGATGGCACGAGCCCCAGATCACCATGGGTCCGCACTGCTGCAAAGTGATCTCCCCCGTCACCGGGTCGATCTCGACGTGGCCGGCCGCGCAGTCGCGTTGCACCTGGCGCGCACGAACGTGGCCCACCGGGTCGTAGCAGGCCCCCAGATAGGGTGTCGGGGCGAACACGTTGCCCCAGAACGCGCCCTCTCGCACCGGATAGGCCGCGCGCTCCTCCGGAGTCGACGCCAACTCATTGTTGCGCAGGGAGATGGTCACCGAGACACCATACCAGTTGATCCGCGCGGCGAGGCAGGCCGTGATCTGATGCTGGACATAGGTATCGTTACCGATGGCTTGGGTCGCCCACCAGTGCGCGTAGCCGAGGTCGCCGCGGTACACCTCCTGGTGGTCGATCCCGCTGCTGTCGGTCCATGAGAACGAGAACGTCTGGTCGGGGCGCAGCGCGCAGCTCACTGTGTATCGCAGCATTTCTCTCGATAGGGAGCCGTTAGTCCCGGGATCCTTGATCACCGCGAGCGCGGTTGAGCTAAGCTGGCTCGGGTTGAGCCCGCGGCTGGCGAGGTCACTGGGGGTGAGCCCGTTCCGGTTGAGCGCGTTCCGGTTGAGCGCGTTGGGGAGCATGCCATTTCCCGAGATCATCTCACCTTCGGCTGCCCCGACGAGTTCCTCCGGCTCTTCCTCGATCTCGGAGCCAATGCAAGCGGCAGTAGTCAAAGGCACAACAAGAAGCAAACTCAGGCAAGGATAGCGAATAGCCATCACGATCTCCTTCTTTACACTGGGCCTCGGTGCTCAATGGCAAAAGGCAGCAAATTTCAATTTATCATTTCGAAGCGCTTCCGCATAGGACCGTGGTCGCGGCGGCGCTGCTACACCACGTCGATGTGACGCCGACCACCGCGGCGTTCCACGGCGATGTATCCGACCTCGAGCAAGTCGTCCACGATGGACGCACCGAGCAGCGGATTGCTCGACGCGCCCGAATTCTGCTCGCCATGGCGTCCTCGACCTAACCGCCCAGCCATCGTCATGGGCGTGGCCCTTGCTTGTCTGACCGGGGTCGCGGATGCTGGCCGCGGGGCGGCGCCGGTCCGCGGTCCGGGCGGGCTTGGGACGGTGCCCTGCGAGGAAGTTTCGGCCCGCGTCGAAGTCCGCGGCCTACGTCGCTCAAGACGCGCCGGCATCGCCGGCAGCTCCACTTCTTAACGTTCGTCGGGTGGTTACGCCTTGCCGACAGTCGGGTGGCTAAAATATCGCTGCACTATCGGACCTTGGGTGACGCTGGCAGGCGACGCAGCCCGGTCGCCTGCCAGCGTCGCGGGCTGCATTTTTTCGGCCAAACTTGGCCCGTCATGGCGAGTCCGGAGTCGAAGTACAGCACTCAGATCCAAAGCGCAGCACTACCGTTTTATCTCTCCGGGCAGGCCGTCGACAACCTCCAGGCGAAGTTTCATCTCTCCGGGCAGGCCGTCGACAACCTCCAGGCTGAGTTTCATCTCTCCGGGGAGACCGTCGACAACCTACAGGCGAAGTTTCATCTCTTTGGGGAGGCCGTCGACAACCTCCAGGCTGAGTTTCATCTCTCCGGGGAGGCTGTCGACAACCTCCAGGCTGAGTTTCATCTCTCCGGGGAGGCTGTCGACAACCTCCAGGCTGAGTTTCATCTCTCCGGGGAAGCTGTCGACAGGTGGAGAGGGAATTCCCCGCCCCTGCCGGAATGATGGAGCCGCCAAGCCGCCGTAAGAGGCCAGAATTTTTCTGGTTTTCTCGGCGTCCGTGGCGCGCGTGGCGGTTCCAAAGGCACCACCTTCGGTCGAAGCACGCATCTTCCGCGGGCGCCAGTTCGGCGGCTCCACGTGGACCTGGTCCGCCAGGTTGCGCCGTCACCCCGGCGCCACGACCACCATCGCCGCGCGCTCCCCGCCGTCGCTCCCGGCGAGGGAGACGGCGCACGGGTGCGGCGCGAAGCCGCGCGCGAACGCCTCCGACGCGATGGCGAGGTGCAGCGGCATGGCCGCGGCGCCGAGCGCCCCGATCCGCTGGGCGGGGCACTCCAGCTGCTGCGGATCGCAGAAGAGCTGCTGCGTGCGCACCGACGCGGCCTGGAGCTCGAAATGGCGGAAGGTCTCGAAGGTGATGTCGGTGAGCATCCAGCCGGCGCGCATCCCGCGCTCGGCCAGCGGCCCGAGCGCGGCGCGCAGCGCGGCGGTGAGGCCGGTGGCCTGGAACGCGGACTCGTCGTTGTCCGGGCGGGCCCGCTCGTGCGCTGTGGAGAGGCCGACGATCTGCCCGAGCTCGCGGAGGAGCGCGCGCCGCGCGACGTCGGGGCGCGTGAGGACCACGAAGGCCGCGCACTCGCCGGGGACGAGGGCGTCGAGGTTGTCCGGCCGGAAGAGCCGGCCCGCGGCGTCGAGCGCGGCGATGCGCGCCGGGTCGTAGTCGGTGTGCACGCCGCCGAGCAGCGCCGCGTCGATCGCGCCCCGCGCGAGCGCGTCGCACAGCTCCGGCAGCAGGTACCCCGGCGCTGCGGGGCCGCGCGTCGAGACCTTGACCGCGATCTCCGGCGCGCCCCCGTACGATTGCGCCCGCGCGGCGAGCTCGGCGGCGATCCGCTGCGCCGGGGCCTCGCCGCCCGGCGGCCGCTGCCCGAGGTGCTCGTCGAGGCACAGGCCCATCTGCATGCGCAGCCCCCGCGCCGCGGGACCGAGCTTCTCGATCGCCTCGCCGAGCGCGCGCTCCGCGAGCAGCACGGCGCGCGCCGCGCCCGTGACGCGCGGATCGAGCGTGGGCAGGAAGCACATCGTGACGGGCTCGCCCTGCCCGTCCACGAGCGGCGACTCGCGCATCGCCGCGGCCGAGGCGCGGTGCGAGAACGCTGTGTCGATCGAGCGCAGCCCGACGGGCGTGACCGCGCCCGCGGCCACCATGACGGCGAGGGGCCTCACGCTCGCCCCCGCTCGCGCACGATCACGCGCGCGTCCTTCATCCGCCGGGGCGCCTTGACGTGCGCGCGCCAGACCATCTCGACGGCCACCGGCTTCTGCGGGCCGGTGGCGTAGAGGTCGACGAGCACGGTGTCGAGGTGCGGCGCGAAGGCGACCGGCGCGCGGTCCTTCACGTGGAACTCGATCTCGACCTGCACCTTCGGGAGCTCGAAGCTGAGCGCCCCCTCGGGCGTGAGGTTGAGCGCCCGCACCGGCTCGCCGCCCGCGAGCGGCGGATCCGCGATGAGGCCCGGCGAGGCGCACAGGTTGAAGCGGTGGTCGAAGTCCTCGGGCAGGAGCGGCGCGCGGTTCTCCCGCCACGCGGCGTCGTACGTCCCGGCGTACCCGCGGCGCGGCTCCCAGTGCCGGCCGACGGCCCCGATCCCCGCGGGCGGCGGCGCGGTCTTCGCGGTCCTGATCGGGTACGAGGGGTCCTCGATGGCCGGCGCCGGCTGGTGGGTGAGCGAGGCCGGCGCGCGCGTGACGCCCGTGCCGATCGGGTTGCGCGGCTCCTCGAGGGGCGCCGCGGGATCGTCGTCGTCCCGCCCGCCCCAGGCGTGGTCGTAGCGCATGTCGATCTGCTCGATGGGCGCCGGCGCGGTGAGGGCAGCGCCCTTGTCCACCCAGAGCCGCTTGCCGAACACGACGAGCGATTTCTTGAGCGGGCCCACCTCGACGCGCACGTCGAACGACGGCACGGCCTTGCCGTTCGGCGCGTACGCCGTGGCCACGAAGATCACGTCGGTCGCCGGCTTGAACAGGCAGACGTCGGCGGGGTACGCGACGCTCTCGGGCTTCTTCTCCTCCCAGGGCAGGTCGGCGAGGCGAACTCCGCGCGTGCGCTCGGGGGGCGCGAGCTCGAGGCTGCCGTCGTCCTGGAGCTCGAAGCTCGCCTTGACGATCGTGACCAGCTGCTCGCCGTCCCGGTCGACGAGCAGCTGTGGATGCGCGGCGAAGTCCGTCTTGTTATCGAGCGGGGGCTGGCTCATCGCGGGCGCATTATCGACAGGATCGGAGGCGATGTCTCTCCGAGTTCGACGGACGCGCGCGCGATCACCCGGCCATGGCCGCCTCGGCGGCGTACGCGTCGAGGCCGTGGCCGCGCAGCGTCGCCTCCACGAGCGCGATCGGCTCGGCGCAGGCCGGATCGTCCGCGCCCTCCCCTGCAATGACCGCCGGCAGCGCCCGGGCCACGACGAGCCGCACGGCCCGATCGCGGAGCGCGAGCGAGAGCGGCAGCGCCCCGATCAGGCGGTGGCCGTGCAAGGCCGCGCGGAGGGTGAAGCGCTCGCGGTCGCCGACGCGCGCGCGCACGGGCGAGAGGAGCAGCGCAGCGAGCAGGTCGGGCTCGGCCAGCGCCAGGGTCGCGTCCGCGATCCACCGCGTGGCCCTCCGGGCGAGGTCCCGCTCGCTCCGCCAGGCGGCGTCCTCGCGCGCCCGCCGCGCCGCGCGGCCGTGGAGCGCGGCGAGCCAGGGCGCGAGCGACGCCGGATCCAGCGGATCGGGCCGCTCGAAGCGCGCGATCGCCCCGCCGGCGAGGCCCTCGGCCTCGAGCGCGGCGGCGAGCGAGAAGAGGCCGGCGGCGACGTCGGGCGGGGGCGCAGCCGCGGCGAGGCGCCGCGACCAGGCGACGACCTCGGCGCGGGAGGCGGTCGCGCCGGGCGCCACCTGCGCGCAGTCGGGCAGCCGGGCGACGTCGATGCGCTCGTCCAGATCCCCCCGCGTGACGAGCCGCGGATCGAGCAGCGGCGCGCCGCCGGGGCGGCCCACGCTGGCCAGCACGCAAGCGCACTCCACGGCGACCGAGACGCGCACCGACTCGCCGTCGTCGATGAAGCTGGTCGGGAAGGTGCGGCACCCGAGCGGCTTGGCCTCGGGCCCGCCCCTCGCGTGGAGCGAGCAGCGCCCCTCGCCCTCGAGGTAGGCGCACCGGCCGTCGCGCATCGCCACGACGGAGGCCGCGCACGGCCACGTCCCGCGCTCCGGCGTGAAGGCCCGCTCGTGGCGCGCGCCCCCGCTCAGCACGTCGGGCCGCAATGCCCGCGCCCGCGCGGCCTCCTCGGGATCGAAGAGGATCGAGGCGTAAATCCGGCAGCAGCTCCCGCGGCCGTCGCAGTGCAGGCTGAAGTCGGGCAGCACCTCCAGCGGGCGCTCGCGGGGATCGCGCTCCCCCGGGTCGAGCCCGGGCGTCGCGGCACGCCAGGGTCCCGCGTCCTCGCCGGGATCATCCGCTCCCAGCAGCCCCGCGGCGTGGAGCTCCGCGAAGAACGCCTGCGCCGCGGGCACACGCGCGTGTGCGCCCTCGCGGGCCGCCGCGATGACGATGCCCTCGACGTCGCGCGTCCCGTCGGCCGCGGAGAGCAGGACCCACTCCCGTGGGCCGAGCTGGAGCAGCTGCCCTGTGCGGACATCGTGGAGGATGACGCGCTCCTCCTCGCCGACCAGGTGGCGCCGCGCGAGCACGTGGGCGGCGAGGCGAGGGCGCGCCGGCGGCGTGCTCGGGCTCACCCGAGCCACGCTATCCGACGCCGGCGGCAGCGCGCCACCGAAACGAGGCGCGGCGGCGCCGGCCGCCGCCGCCGCGCTCTCCCCGGGCGGAGCACGACGGCCGTGGCGGCGCTCTCAGCGCACGCACTTCACCCACGCGGCCGTGAAGTGGTTCCACTTGCCGCTCTCTCCGGCGTTGAACCCGGTGAAGCCGTCGTCGAAGTTGAGCGCCCAGGCCGCCGAGGCGTTCCCCACGGCCGCGTGGGAGCTCCAGTACCAGTCGTTGCTGCGGGCGCCGTACTGCGTGTCGGGGAACATCGTGCGGTTGATCGACGGCGCCACCTGCGCCTCGTCGACGAGGGTCGCGAGCTCCCGGATGCTGGGCAAGCGCCACGCGTGGCCATTGAGATCGAGCGTCGCGCAGTAGCTCTCCGCCTCGGTCCAGGCGAGCGTGGCCGGCGAATACCCCTGTTGCCAGACGAGGCCTGTGTACCTGTCCATCACCTCGCCGGGCGACACGACGGCGTACTGGTCGGGCGGGGCCACGGCCGGGCTGCTCGGCGCCTCGCCCTCGCCGTTGCCTCGCACGCAGCGCAGGCTCGCCGCGGTCGCCTTGGAGTAGGCGTTGCTGACGATCCCGTCGCTCAGGTTGAAGGCCCAGGCGTAGTCGCGCCCCGCGCCGGCGCCGGCCTGCCGGATGGTGAGGATCCAGTCGGACGACGTCTTGTGGAAGCCCCCGCCCGCCCCCGGGAAAGCGCCCCTGTCGATGGCCGGGCTCCGGGTGAAGTCGACGATCGACGTCATCTCGATGCGCGTCGGAAGGCGCCAGTCGGAGAACCCGCCGAGCGTCAGGTCGTCGCAATAGCGGATCGCCTGCTCCCACGTGTACACCTCGGAAGGAGGGGTCTCTTGCCATTCGAGGCAGGTGACGTCATCGCGCACCACGCCGCCCCCCACATCGGTATAACTCGCGGGGTTGGGCAGGCCGCGGCCCGCCGGGTTGGGCATGGGCCAGCACGCCCACTTGTGCGTCCCGCAGGCCGCGGCCCTGCTGCATCGTTCGGCCGCTCCGCCCGCGCCGCCGCTGCCCGGGCCACCGCCCTCCCCGGCCGCTCCGCCCTCCCCGGCCGCTCCGCCCTCCCCGGCCGCTCCGCCCTCCCCGGCCGCTCCGCCGTCCCCCGGCGCTCCGCCGTCCCCAGGCGCGCCGCCGCCCGCGGTGCTCTCCGCTCCGCCGACCCCGGCGCCCGTCTCCGAGGCTCCGCCTGTCGCGAGGGCGCCGCCCGTCCCCCACCCGCCGCTCCCCGCGATCGCATCGGGGTCGCCGCCCTCCTGGCCGCACGCCGCGGCCGCGAGCACCACGCCGAGCGCGACCCCCATCCGGGCACGCGGCGCTGGGACGGACATCACCCAGGTCGCGTCGACGACCCACCGCTTGCTTCGATTCACAGGCACCTCCGCGCGCTCAAGCCAATGCCGCAAGACAAATATGTTCGAACCGCACCAACCTATCACACGCTGCGCGAGGAGGTTCGCCAACGCACGTACCGGAAGAACGGCAACTTCCTGCCAATCGACAGAAATCGCCCAGCGCCGTCCTCTCAGCGCGTGCTCGATGTGCCGAGTCGCAGGCCCTGCGCGCCTTCGGCAGGCGCAACGCCCGTGATCACACCGGGCGACCGCGCGTTCCCGTGTCCTGACAATTCTTCGATCAGCCTTAACCCGTGACGTCCCGCGCGCACAGCACCCGCCGATCGTGGTTGACACCGAAAATGTGAACGTTCACAGTGCATTCCTGCGGGCGTCCTTTGTCCTCCACATCCATTCCGATGGTGGAGACCAAGGAGTGGTTCGGCCTCCAGGGACGCGGAGGGTAGACCCCAGCCACCGGGGCGCACTGTGGGAAGAACGCGCCGCCAGCTTTGCGGCAGATCACGGGGACAACGGCCGGGTAAGGGCGACGCCACGCGTGATGTCGACACGTTCTTGAAAGTGAATCAGCAAGGAGACCAGCCGTGAAAGAGACGAAGTCCTGGGGCAAGGGGTGGGCGGTCGTGGCGCCCTTCGTGTTGGCGCTGCTCGCGATGACGGGGTGCAACGAGAAGAGCGAGGGGACGGGCGCCGCGCCAGCCGAGGGAGGCGGCGCGAAGCCGAAGATCGTCAAGCTCGCCTTCGTCACCAACAACGCGTCCGAGTTCTGGAAGATCGCCCAGGCGGGCGTCCGGAAATATGAGCAAGAGAGCAAGGTCCAGGTCGACGTCAAGATGCCGTCGAACGGCACCACCGAGGAGCAGAACCAGATCCTCGAGAACCTTTCGAGTCAGGGCTACGACGCCATCGCCGTGAGCGCCATCGCGCCGGCCGATCAGGTCCCGGTGCTCAACAAGGTGGCCGAGAAGAGCAAGCTCATCACCTTCGACTCGGACGCCCCGGCGTCGAGCCGCCTGCTCTACATCGGCACCAACAACCACGAGGCGGGCAAGGCGCTCGGCGCCCACATCGTGAAGCTCCTCCCGGACGGCGGCAAGATGGCCGTGTTCGTCGGCACGCTCTCCGCGGACAACGCGAAGCAGCGGCTGCAAGGCATCCAGGACGCGATCGCCGGCAAGAACATCGAGATCGTCGACAAGCGGGAGGACAACACCGACCGCGCGAAGGCGCGCTCGAACGTCGAGGACATCATCAACGCGCACCCGGACCTGAAGCTCGTCGCGGGCCTGTGGTCTTACAACGGCCCCGCCATCGCGGCGGCCATCGAGGCGCTCGGGAAGAAGGGCAAGGTCCTCGCGGCGGTGTTCGACGAGGAAGAGGAGACGCTCACGGCCATCGAGAACGGCACGATCTCGGCCACGGTCGTCCAGAAGCCGTTTCAGTTCGGTTACCTGGCGAGCAAGTGGGCGCATGAGCTCTCGGTCAAGCCCGACACGGCGAAGGCGCAGATCCCGGCCAACAAGAGCATCGACACCGGCATCGACGTGATCGAAAAGACCAACGTGGCGACCTTCAAACAGCAGCTCGCCGAAATGAAGAAGTGAGCGTGGCTGCGTCGGCTCCCGATCTGCTCGCGATGCGCGCGATCACCAAGCGGTTCGCCGGCGTGGTCGCGCTCCAGGGCGTCTCTCTCTCGCTGAAGCCGGGCGAGGTGCTCGCCCTCATGGGCGAGAACGGCGCCGGCAAGAGCACGCTCATGAAGATCCTCGGGGGCGCCCTGCAGCCCGACGGAGGCGAGATCTGCATCGACGGGAAGAGCGTCGCGATCGAGAGCGTGCGCGCCGCCAAGCGCCTCGGCATCGCGCTCATCCATCAGGAGCTGATGCTGGCGCCGAACCTGGACATCGCGGCCAACATCTTCCTCGGCAACGAAGGCGGCGCGACAGGGCTGCTCCTCCGTCCGCTGCCGAAGGGCGACATGGCCGCCCGCGCCAGGGAGCTGCTCCTGCGCGTGGGCTTGCGGCTCTCGCCCTCGACCCCGGTGTCCGCGTTGACCGCCGGTCAAATGCAGATGGTCGAGATCGCCAAGGCGCTCGCCCTGAGCGCGCGCATCCTCATCATGGACGAGCCGACCTCGTCGCTCACGAGCGGTGAGTCCGAGCATCTCTTCGGGATCATCCGCAAGCTCCGGGCGGACGGCATCGGCATCGTCTACATCTCGCACCGCATGGAAGAGGTCATGGCGCTGGCCGACCGCGTGACGGTACTGCGCGACGGCCGCCACGTCGGGGACCTCACGCGCGCGGGAGCGACGCGCGAACGGATCGTCTCCATGATGGTGGGCCGCGAGCTCAGCGCGCACTACTTCCCGGAGAAGCGGCCCCGTGCATCGACCGAGCCCGTGCTGGTGGTCGAAGGGCTCGTCGTGCCCGGCGCGCCCGCGCAGATCTCCTTCTCGGCAGGACGCGGGGAGATCCTCGGCTTCGCCGGCCTGGTCGGCTCGGGCCGCACGGAGCTCATGGAGACGATCTTCGGGGTCACGCCGGCGCTCGGGGGACGCATGACGCTCGAAGGCAAGGAGTTTGCTCCTCGAAAACCCAGGGACGCCATCGACCGCGGCGTCTACCTGGCGCCGGAGGATCGCAAGCGCCACGGCCTCGTGCTGCCGCTCAGCGTCGCGGAGAACACCTCCCTGCCCGACATCGGCAACTACAGCCGCTGGGGCTTCCTGAACAGGGAGACGGAGCGCCGGGTCGCCGAATCGGAGGTGGAGCGCTTGAGGACGAAGACGCCCGGCATCCGTCAGCCCGTCGTGAACCTCTCCGGCGGAAACCAGCAGAAGGTGGTGCTCGGGAAATGGCTGGCCATGAACCCGCGCGTGCTCATCCTGGACGAGCCGACGCGGGGCATCGACGTCGGCGCCAAGGCCGAGATCTACCGCCACATGACCGCCCTCGCGGATGAAGGCATCACCATCTTGATGGTCAGCTCGGACATGGAAGAGATCATCGGAATGAGCGATCGCGTCGCCGTCATGCACGAGCGGCGCATCAAGGGCGTTTTGCCGCGGGAACGGCTCAGCCAGGAGCGGATCGCGACCTTGATGACGGGGCACGCCGACAAGGAGGATCTGTCGTGAGGCGCGAGCTTGGGATGACCATCGCGCTCGTCGTGATGTGTCTGGGCCTCTACATCTCGAACCCGGATTTTCTCGGGCAGTCGAACTCGATCAACACCCTGCGGCAGATCTCGATGCTCGGGATCTTCGCGATCGGCATCGGGTTCGTCATCATCGCCGGCGGCATCGATCTGTCGATCGGGTCCGTGATCGGCCTGACGGGCGTCCTCATCGCCAAGCTCTCGTCGAGCCAGCTCGGCGGCCTCGGTTACCCGCTCTGGATCGGCATTCCGGTGGCGCTCGGCGTGGCGCTGCTGATCGGCCTCGGCCAGGGCCTGTTGATCACGCGGCTCAAGCTGCAGCCGTTCATCGTCACGCTCGGCGGCATGTTGTTCTTGCGCGGCGTCTCGCAGACCATCGCCGGGGGAGGCACGCTGAGCCTCGGTGGCTCGCCGCTGCTCGCCCTCGCGAACGGCGGGCTGCTCAAGAGCGGGAGCGACGCGCTCATCCCGTATCCGCTCCTGATGTTCCTCGCCGTGAGCGGCGTGGCGGCCTACGCGCTGCACTTCACGGTGTTCGGCCGTTACGTCTACGCGATCGGCGGCAACCGCGACGCGGCCGAGTACTCCGGCATCAACGTGAAGCGGGTGGAGACGTCCACGTATGTGATCTCGGCGGGCCTCGGCGGCGTGGCTGGCGTCTGTTACGCGTCGTACATCGGGCAGATGTCGCAGCAGGTCGGCATCGCGTACGAGATGTACGCGATCGCCGCGGCCGTGCTCGGCGGCTGCTCGCTTCGCGGGGGTGAAGGCACGGTGCTCGGCATCATCATCGGCTCCGCGGTGATGCGCGTCATCGACAACGGCATCAACATGTTTCAGCTGCCGTACGAGGACGCCGACCGCATCCAGCGCATCTGGCGCCTGGACCCGAACTGGACCTTCATCATCATCGGCGCCGTGATCCTCGTCGCCGTGATCCTCGACCAGATCGTGCACATCGTGCAGGCGAAGCGACGCATCCGGCATGCCTCCGCGGGCGCCGCCGAGGCAGCGTCGAGCCTGCAGGCGGCCACGGCGGTCAGCGCAGCAGGGCCGCCTGCCGCGAGAGCGCCCGATAGCGAGAGCGTCTGAGCTTTCCGGCAATGGGCGACGAACTGGCAAGTCGCCAGCGCCCCCCTGACCCTCAGGGAAGTCGTTACCTCCTCAGCCCGGCGGCCCGTCCTGAGCCGCGCCGGAGCTCGTGACCCCTGTCGCCCGCCCCGTCTCGGCGCCATGACGGGTCCATGTCAGTCCACTCGAAGAAGACGTCTATCGGTTGCTCCGGCAACAGCAGGCCGAAGAACAAGAACAAGCGACATCACTGGAAGCGCTACCGCGGCCAGGGCAAGTCACACCACGGGTGATCGCCGTCACGGCGAGGTGAGCCGGCGAGCGCAGCCCGCCGCCCGACCCACGAGCGCTGCGGCCACGATCACGCCGCGCGCCCGCAGCGTCTCCCGGGGCGAGCGCAGCTCCGGCGGCGCGACAAACGCGTCGAGCCAGGCCTCGGCCGGCGGCCGCGCCAGCACCCCGCCGAGGTCGAACAGCGAGAGATCCGAGACCCCGGCCGCCACCGCGGCGGCCACGTCCTCGCGGAGCTCGGCGACCGAGCGGTAGACCGGCTCGTCGCCGAGCGCGCCTTTGCCCACCGCGCCCAGCGAGGCGCCCGCCCTCGGACCGAACCGCCGTGCGGCGGCGCGGCACCCCCACGCGAGCAGCGTGACCGCATCCTCCCGGCCGAGCGCGCCGCGCGAATACCCCTCGAACAGCGATGTGTACAGCATCGCGCCGACACGCCCCCACGGCGGCGCGGACACGGGCGTCCCGAGCAGCCGCTCCCAGCCGCATGCCGGCCCGTCGCGCCCGTCGGTCAAGACGAGCGGCACGATCGCGGCCGAGGTCGCCACCCCGCGCGCGTGCACCGCGCCCGCCAGCTCGGCGTACACGCGCTGCGAATCGCTCCACCGCGGGCTCCCCCGGGCTCCACGCGGCCCACCGCCGAGCAGATCGAGCGCGCCGCGCCCCCCCGCGAGCGCCCGCCGCACCGCCTCGATCGGCGGCTCGAGATCGAACACGACCTCCGCCGCGGTAAGGCGCCGCGCGTCGAGCGCGTCCAGCAGCCGCGCGACGAACGCGCCGAACGCCGCCGCGTTGCCGGCGCTCGCCCAGCGCCCGTCCTCGTCCGCGATCATCGGCCACACCGCGACCGCCACCCCCGCGTCCGCGCACGCCGCCGCGAGATCCGGCAGCCCCGCCGCGGTCTCCGGCCGCACGGCGATCGAGAGCTCCAGCGCATACCGCCGCAGCAGCGCGAGCGTCCCGGGCGCCCGCACCACCTCGAGCGGCAGCAGCTCGCTCCAGATCCTGCGGCGGGGCGTCACGCCCGCCGCCCTCGCCGCGGCGCCGCCTGCGCTCGGCCGCCGCACGCGCCGCACGCGTTGCGGCGCCGCCGTTTCCTTCCGAACGCCCCAGAGCCCCCGCTACACTCGTGCGTCATGAAGATCCTCTATGGCGTCGTCGGCGAAGGGATGGGGCACGCCATGCGCTCGCGCGTCGTGATCGAACACCTGCTCGCGCAGGGGCACGAGCTCGAGATCATGGCGTCGGGCAGGGCGACCGACTTCCTGTCCAAGCGCTTCGCGGGGGTGAACCGCATCCACGGGCTCCACATGATCTACGAGGAGAACCGGGTGCGGCGCGGCAAGACGCTCTGGTCCAACGTGCTCTCCGGCGCGACGGGCACGCCGAAGAACATCGCCGCGTACTTCGAGCTCATCAAGGACTTTCGCCCCGAGCTCACCGTCAGCGACTTCGAGTCGTGGACGTACCTCTACGCCAAGATCCACCGGCTGCCGATCCTCTCGGTCGACAACATGCAGATCATCAACCGGTGCACCCACGACGCGGAGATCCTCGCCGGCCACGAGGCGGGTTTCCAGCTCACGCGCGCGTTCGTGAAGAGCAAGCTGCCGTTCTGCAACCATTACGTCATCGCCACGTTCTTCCGCCCGCCGGTCCGCAAGCAGGAGACGACGCTCGTGCCGCCGATCCTCCGCCCCGAGATCATCGCCGCGAACCGCCGCCCCGGGGAGCACCTGCTCGTCTACCAGACCGCCGAGGGGAACGACGCGCTGTCGGCGACGCTCGCGAAGACCGGGCTCGAGTGCCGCATCTACGGGATGCGCCGGAACATCACGGAGGAGCAGGTCGAGGGCAACCTCCGCTACCGCCCCTTCAGCGAGGAGGGCTTCATCGACGACCTCGCCTCGTGCCGCGCCGTCATCGCCGGCGGCGGGTTCACGCTGATGGGGGAGGCGGTCTACCTGCGCAAGCCGATGCTCGCCGTCCCCCTCGGCCGCCAGTTCGAGCAGGTGCTCAACGCCCGCTACCTCGAGCGCGAGGGGTTCGGCCGCGGCGCCGATTCGCTGGACGACCCGGCCGTCGTCGCGGATTTCGTGAAGGCCATCCCGGCCTGTGAAGAGAAGCTCGCGGGCTACTCCCAGGACGGCAACCGGCGGCTGTTCGAGGTGATGGACGGCCTGCTCGATCGCGCGCACGCCGGCGTGCTCTGAGCGCGGCGCGCTGGCCGCCGCGCTCCGCCGGGATCCCTCCCCTACTTCGGCCTGCAGCCCTTGAGGTCCGAGCCGGAGATACCGTTGCACTCCTGGTCCGCGGGGCAGTCCGTCTGCTCGACGCACGTCTTCAGGCACTCGAGCGCCGCGCTGTCGTCGGGCTTGCCGCAGACCGCCCCGCTCTCACACTCGCCGTCCGCGCCCGCTTCGTCGCATGCCTCGCCGAGCGCCGCCTCGCCGCCGCAGCCCCACGCGAGCAGCGCGCCGACGAAGAGCCCCATCCCGATCCACCTGGTTCGCATGCATGACCTCCCTTGTGTTCAGCCCATTTGCGGGCGGCAGGGGCGCGGCAGCGCCGCTCACGCGATGGCGCGGCGTGCTCTCGGCCCCTGCGCACGCAGCCCGATGCTACCGCGCGCTGCGGCTCTTGACGCCCTGGCGCTGGCTCCACGACGCCGATGCCGTCTCCTCGATCCGGATGAGCACGGCGGTGATGTTGTCGCGGCCACCGTTCTCGTTGGCGCAGTCGATGAGCTTGCCGCACGCGTCGGCGAGCACGGCGTTGTCCTCGACGATGCGCGCGATCTCGCGATCGTCCACGAGCCCGTGGAGGCCGTCGGAGCAGAGGAGGAACACGTCACCCGCCTCGACGCGCTCCGCGCGCAGGTCGATGTCGACGCTGGGGCCGATGCCGAGCGCCCGCGTGATCACGTTGCGGGGCAGGTAGGCGAGGTCGCGCTCGGTGAGGTCGGGGCGCTCGAGGAGCGCGTCCGCGATGAGCGAGTGGTCGCGGGTCAGCTGCGAGATATCGCCGTTGCGGAGGAGGTAGCAGCGGCTGTCGCCGGCGTGGGCGACGTAGAACTTCCGCTCCCGCGGCGAGAACGCCGCGGCGACGACCGTGGTCCCCATCCCGCGGTAGAACCGCGAGTCGTCGGCGTGCGCGAAGATGCGCGCGTTCGCGTACGTCACGGCGGCGCGCAGCCTGTCGCCGGTCGACGCCTTGCGCCGCTTGCCGTTCGCCTCGCGGAAGTAGCCGGCGATGGCGCTCGCGGCGATCCGGCTCGCGACCTCGCCGGCCTCGTGCCCGCCCATGCCATCCGCGACGACGTAGACGTTGAACTCGGGGAGGAGGATGTATCGGTCCTCGTTGTGGACCCGCTCCCTGCCGACGTCGGATAGACCTGCCGCGGTGGCGCGCATTCGCCCCGAGTCTAGACGACGCTTGGCCCCCCAGGGAACTGGGTTAATCTCCCCGCCATGTCCGACCTCGTGATCGACAACCCGTATACCCTCGAGGAAGCCGTCCGCCGGCCTCTTGCAGACGAGGCCGCCGTCGACCGGCTCCTCGACGCCGCGACCGCCGCCGCGCGGCGCTTCTCGCGCACATCCATCGCCGAGCGCGCCGCCCTGTGCCAGCGCGCGGTCGAGCACATCGAGGCCAACACCCCGTCGATCGCCGCCGACATCACCCGCATGATGGGCAAGCCCCTGCGCCAATCCCGCAATGAAGTCGCGGGGATGGCCAAGCGAGCCCGGCACATGATCGCGATCGCCGAGGGCGCGCTCGCCGATGTGATCCTGCCGGAGCTCCCCGGGCTCGAGCGGCGGATCGTGCGCGCTCCGCTCGGCGTGGTCTTCAATCTGCCCGCCTGGAATTATCCGCTCCTCACCGCCGTGAACGTGGTCATCCCCGCGGTGCTCTCGGGCAATGTGGTGCTGCTCAAGCACTCGCCGCGCTCGCCGCTCTGCGGAGAGCACTTCGCGACGGCGTTCGCGGAGGCCGGCGCGCCGCCCGGCCTCGTCCAGGCCTTCCACTGCGACCACGCCACGTCCGAGCGCATCGCATCGGACCCGCGGGTCAACTTCGTCGGTTTCACCGGTTCCGTCGAAGGCGGACGCCGGATCTACGCGGCCACATCGAAGAAGGTGGCCGTCGACGCCGGCCTGGAGCTCGGCGGGAAGGACGGCGCCTACGTCGCGGCCGACGCGGACCTGGAGAAGGCGGTGGACGGGATCGTCGACGGCGCCTGTTACAACGCGGGACAGAGCTGCTGCGCTGTCGAGCGCGCGTATGTGCACCGCGACCTCTATCCGAAGTTCGTGGAGGCCGCGCTGGAGCTGATGAAGCGCTACGTCCTCGGCGATCCGACCGACGAGCGGACGAACCTGGGTCCGATGGCGCAGCCTCACGCGCCGGCGTTCCTGGAGGCGCAGGTGAAGCAGGCGCTCTCCCGGGGGGCGAAGGCGCTCTGCGGCGGCCGGGCGACCCAGGTCGACGGACGCGGCCGCTTCTTCGAGCCGACGCTCCTCGTGGACACGGCGCCCGATCTCGACGTGATGCGCATCGAGTCGTTCGGGCCGGTGCTGCCCATCGTGCCGGTCTCGTCCGACGAGGAGGCGCTCGCGCTGATGAACGACAGCGATCTCGGGCTCACCGCGTCGGTCTGGACGCGCGACCGCGAGCGCGCCGCGCGGCTCGCGCGCGAGCTCGACGTCGGCACGGTCTACATGAACCAGTGTGACACCCTGGATCCGGCGCTCCCGTGGACGGGCGCGAAGAACAGCGGCAAGGGCGCGACGCTCTCGACGCTCGGATTCCTGCACCTGACGCGGCCGAAATCGATCAACTTCAAGATCGGCTGAAGGCCCGGGCGCGCGCAGCCCGCGAGCAGATGAGCTCGAATGAGTCCGCTTGCACCGGGGGCGAAGTGCGGTATCCCGAGGCGATGGAAATTCAAGAGATCTATCGCGGGCGCCTCATCGATCACGTTCAACTCGTCGTGGACGACCTCGCGGCGAGCAAGAAGTTCTATCGAGCCGTCTTCGAAGCGATCGGGATCCCGATGGGAGGCGAGGCTGACGATTACTTCTGGGCCGACGAGCTCTTCATCTCGAGCGTGGACTCGCGGGCTGCGGCCGGCGTGCCCACCGGCCGGACGCACCTCGCCTTCCAGGCGAGCGACCGCGCGACGGTCGATCGGTTCCACGCCGCCGCGGTCGCCGCGGGCGGCAAGGACAACGGCGCTCCGGGCGAGCGCCCGTACCACCCCGGCTACTATGCGGCGTTCGTGCTCGACCCGGATGGCAACAACATCGAGGTCGTGCACCACGGCACGGCGAACAGATCGTCGGACGCGGTAAAGATCACGTTCTGATCGCGAAGATGCCGCGAGAGCGTCGAAGAACCGACAGAGAATCGATTGAAATCGGCGCGGGCGCCAGCGCACCACCGCTGCTCCTCCCGCGCTTCTTCCCCTGCTTCCCTCTCGGCGCCTCCTCGCTTCTACAGCGGTTTCCGCCCACCTCTGCACCATGCACAGCAGAGCGGCGGTCTCCCGCACAGGAGACGGGCCCAGATCGGCGTTTTCGGCGCGGAAGCGCACTCCGGTGCGCTGAGCACCGAAAACGTCGAGGTGGGCCCGTATCCGAAGCGGGTGACCGCCGCTCTAGGCCGACTGCCCTGCTGGCGCACCGTCGATACAGACCCGCTTCCTGGCGACGGGCCTCGGCGCGACGTCGTTCAGGACCACCCCGAGGATGCGGCGATCGCCGAGCTGCTCGGCGGCGCTCGTCAGCGACGACGCCCGGGTCAGCGAGGCACGCGCGACCAGGACGACGCCGTCGGAGGCGTCCTCGATGACGTTGGCGTCGCCCGAGCCAAGGATCGGAGGGCCGTCGATGACGACGTAATCGTGATAGCGCCGCAGCGTGCGCATCGCGGCCTCGAAGTGGACCGAGTGGAGCGCCGCGGGGTAGCTCGCCTCGAGCGATGGCTCCGCGAGCACCGAGAGCGACTGGCTGACGGCGATGACGCCGAGCGGTCGGGTCTCGCCCGCCATCCGCCGCCGGAGCTGCTCCGAGAAGCTCGCGTGCGCGGGCAGCCGCAGGCCGAGCGTCGCCGCGACGCGGGGGCACGCGAGGTGGCCGTCGACGAGCAGCACCCGGGCGCGCTCGGCCTCGGCGAGCGTCATCGCGAGGCGGACCGCGAGCGCGGTCTTGCCCTCGGCCCGGCCGGGGCTCACCACCGCGACCGCGAGCGGCTCGCCCGCCCGCCGCTGATCGAGCCGGTGCCGGAGGACCCGGAGCGCCGCGAGCGCGGGCGCGGGCGCCCCCCGGAGCAGCTCGAACACGCCGTGCCCCTCGGGATCGAGGTCCGCGCCGATGATCTCCACCTCGGGCCCATCGAACGCGGGGCCGCCGGCGCGCGCGAACGAGCGCACGCCCATGCAGGCGAGCGGCGCCTCGGGCGCGCTCCAGGACGACCGGTCGACCACCTCGCAGTCGCCGAGGGCGAGGCTGTCCCGGAGCGTGTCCTCCGGGGCGGCGCCGGCCGGAGCGGCCTCTTCCGAGGCGGCGGGCGGCTCTGCGCCGTGCCCGAGTCCGCCTGGCGGCTCGGGGCCGGGCCCAGCCGCACCGGATGGCTCCGCGCCGTACCCGGGCCCGCCGGGCGGCTCCGTGCCGTACCCCGGCTCGCGGGGCGGCTCTGCGTAGTACGCCGGCACGATCGTGCGCTCGCGCAGCGGCGGGCGCGCCGGGAGCTCCGGCATCGCGGCCAGCAGGGCGGGGCCGCCGAGCGCGTGGATGTCGCCGCCGTCGTAGAGCGTGTCGTTGAGCAGCACCCGGGCCCCGGCGACGCCGAGCGCGAAGAAGAACGTCACCGCGGCGCCCGCGAAGAAGACGCGGCCCCGCCCCCGGTCAGGGCGGCTCGGCAGGTAGGCCTGGTCGAGGACGTCGAGCTCGGTCTCGCTCTTGTTCTCGGCGGCGTCCGCGGACAGGTCCGCGGCCCGCTCGTTGGCCTGAACGGTCTTCAGGTACTCGCGCGCCCGCTCCAGATCGAGGCGGAGCCGGTGCCACTCGGTCTCGAGCTCGATCACGCGCTCCTCGGCGCCCCCGTCGGCCGCCCACGGCTGCGCGCGCTGCGCCTCGCCCCTGGCCGCGCTCTCCGCCGGCGCGCGCGGCGCCTCGCCCCCCGCCGGCGCCCTGCCGCCTCCGGCGTGCGCGCGCAGGCCCGCGATCTGCCGGAGGAGCGCGGTCCGCTCCGCCGCGAGCGCCGCGCGCCGCGACGGCGTGAGCGCGCGCGCCTCGCGCGCCTCGCCGATCGACGCCTCGGTGATGCCCGCGCGCACGAGCCCGAGCGCGCTCTCGGCCGCGGTGAGCTGGCTCTTCGCCGCCTCGACGCGGCGCTTCGCGGCGACGGCGTCGGGGTGGATCGGGGTCACGGTCGTGAGCTTCTCGGCGAGCGCCGCCTCGGCCGCCGCGACCGCGGCGACGGCGGCGGTGCGGGCCCGCTGCGCCTCGACGACGCTCTGGGGCAGCGGCTGCCCCGGCGCCGCCGCTGGCGACCGCCCGGCCCCGAGCAGCGCCTCGACCCGGGCGAGCTGCCGCTCGAGCGCCGCGAGCTGCGGGTCGACCGGGCGGGCAGGCTGCGCTGGCGACGGAGCGCGCGCTCCAGGCGCGGGCGCGGGGACGCCGGGCGAGCCGAACGGCTGGGGCGCCGGCGCATAGGGCGAGTCGTTGAGCCCCCACTGGAACTGCGGATTCCTGGCGAGGAACGTCGCCAGCGCGCGGCTCGCCGCGTCGACCTTGGAGCTGGCCTCGGCGAGCTCCTTCCGCAGGAAATCGCGGGTCATCGTCGCCGTGCCGAGGCTGTCGCGGCGGTAGTCGTCGAGCAGGATCTGCGTGAGGCGGGCGGCGACCTGCTGCGCCACGTGCGGATCGTCGTGGGTGAACGAGACGACGTACGTATCGCTGCTCTGCGCGCGGAAGCCGACGTGGGTCTTCATCTCCTCGACGGCCTCGACCATCGAGCGGGCGGTCTTCTCCGGGTAGAGCCCGAACGCCTCGACGACGCCGGCGAGCGTCCCGCGCGCGGTGAGCGCGTCCTTGAGCTTCGACCCGAGGCGCGCCGCGCGCGCGGTGCTGCTCTGGGGATCGCGGCCGGTCTGGATGGTGTCGCGGTAGAGGATCGTGGCCTCGCTCCGCCACACCCGCTTCGTGGCGAGCGCCAGCGAGAAGGAGATCGCGAGTCCGACGGCCATCATCGCGGCCGCTCCGCGCCAGTACATCCGGACCCGGCCGAGGACGCTGATCGCGCGATCCAGGCGCTCGCGGGGTGTGCTCTCCGTGCTCAGGCTGGCCATGGTGTTCCTCGCCCCTGTGGGCAGCGCGTCCAGCGCCGCGCGGCGCGGAGGGCGCGCGCGGGGGCGCTCCGCCCCCGCACGGCAAGGCGCGTGCTCGCGGGCGCGTCACCCCGGGACGCACCCGGCTCGGCGCCACCACGCGCGCCGGCCGCGCGAGCGAGGCCCGATGCCGACGAACGCCATGGACATTCCGCATCCGGCGAGCGCGGCTCGCTTCGCGGACGCTCCAGGAAGGCGGGCGCTCGTCGCAACCGCCCCGCGCCGACGGAGGCGGGCTCGCCAGCGCGGCGAGCCCTGGTCCTCGTCACAGCCGCTGCGAGTAGTACTCGATGATCAGCTGAACCGCGATGGGGAACGGGATGCTCGTCTCGTCCGGCAGCGCGGCCACGCGCGCCTGCCGGGCGTCCTTGTCGACCGCGAGCCACGTGGGGGCTTCCATGTCCGTCCTCGCGAGGCCTTCCACGACGGTCCGGTGGTCACGGCGCTTCTCGCTCACGCTCACCGTCTCTCCGATGGTGACGCGGTAGGACGGGATATCGACGCGCTTTCCGTTGATGAGCACGTGCCCGTGCGCGACCAGCTGCCGCGCGGCCGGGATGGTGCGCGCGAAGCCCGCGCGGAAGATGACGTTGTCGAGCCGCCGCTCGAGCAGCTCGATGAGCTTCGTCCCGGCGGCGAGATCGCTCCTGCGGGCCTCGAGCATGAGCGTCTTCAGCTGCGTATCGGTGAGGCCGTAGTTGAGCCTGACCTTCTGCTTCTCGCGGAGCCGCAGGGCGAACTCGCTGAGCTTCTTGCGGGCCTGTCCGTGCTGTCCGGGGGGGTAAGGCCTCCGCTCCGTCTTCCTGGCCGACAGCCCGGGGAGCTCGACCCCGAGCGCGCGCATGACCTTGACGCGAGGTCCGGTGTAACGGCTCATGCCCGGGCCCTCCCCAGGGACGCGCGCGCGTCGCGATGGTGGAGCGCGGCGCCGCAGGGCGCCGGTGCGTCAACGTAGTCCTGGATGTTCATCGAGCGTCTCTGTCCTTGTTCATGGGTCTTGCTGTTGCTTGTTATGGAGGTGTTATCGAGGGTGCCATCGAGGGCTCACACGCGCCGGAGGTGGCGGAGGATCGGGAACTGCGCTTTACGGAAGAAGCGCGCGAGTCCATTCGTGGTCCGGATGCGGGCGCCGAGCGGCTCGGGGTAGTCGTTATCGCCCAGGACGCGCAGCCATGGAAACGTCTCGACGACGCCTCCCTCTCGGTGGAGCTCGACGTGACGCGCGCCCCTCGCCGCGGTGGGACGGAGCTGGAGGCACGGGCTCGCGTCGAGCAGGAGCTCCACGTCCTTGGCGAGGCGCAGGGAGACCTGGGTCAAGAAGGCGCCGATCCGCTCGGGGCCGAGATGAGAGAAGAGGCCGAGGCCGAGGATCAACGTGGGCCAGTCCTGCGCGTCGGCGAGCTGATCGATCCAGTGATCGCAGCCGGGGGACGCCGTGGCCAGCGCATACCGCGGCGTCCGCGGGGCGCGCCGGGACTTCCACGCGACCACGCGGGGGACGTCGATGTCGATCCAGTGGAGCTGCCCGTTGTCGACGCGCGAGAACCGGGTGCACGGCCCGGAGAAGAGCCCGATGGCCAGCCCGTCCGGGTGACGGCGGAAGAAGTCGTCCACGACGTCGTCGACCAGCCGCGTGCGGGTCGCGAGGGGGCGGAGCTCCTGTTCCGTGAAGCCGGCGCGCTCGACCTCGAGCACGCGGGCGAGCTGGCGCGCTTCCTCGTCGTGGAGCCCGAGGTCAGGAAACGCGTCGGAGGCGTACGCGCACGCGGCGACTCCCGCGAGCTCGCGTCGAGCAAACGAAGGGGCAGCGTCGATACTGAAAATCATTTTCACTTTCGTTACAGGGACGAGCGTCCTGTGTCAAGCAGCGAACAGCAGCGAACAGCAGCGACCTCACCCAGGTTGAGCCTGCGACCCACCCAGGTTGAGCTGCGGCGACCCCACCCAGGTTGAGCCTGCGACCCACCCAGGTTGAGCCTGCGACCCCACCCAGGTTGAGCTGCGGCGACCCCACCCAGGTTGCCCTCGGCGCCTCTCCCCATCGCTGCGTGCTGCGACCGTGCCCGGCGCGCGAGCCTGCGGTCGTCCGCCCCGCCTCTTGACGGCCGACAGTCGAGAGCTATCTTTTAGATATATCTTTTATAATATCGGCCCGGCCGCCACAGTCCGCCGGGCCGTGGAGCCGGGGTGGCCAGCGCACGAGCGCGCGGCAGCTGCGTGTTCGCCGCCGTGGTGGTCCGCCGCCGAGCCAGAGAGGGATTTTGTCTATGTTCTGGGGATACGAACACCATCACTGCGCAGGCCCGCGAGGGCCGAGGGGGGGTCCGTTCGGGAGGGGTCGGCCCGGCATGGGTGGCGGCCCGCCGGGCTGGTGGGGCGACTGGTTTGGAGGTCCGCCGCTCCGCGCCGATCGCGGCGGCGTGCGCTACCTCGTCCTCGACGTGCTCGCCGAGCGAGCTCGCCATGGCTACGAGGTCATCCAGGCGATCGAGCAGCGCAGCGGCGACACCTACCGGCCGAGCCCCGGCGTCATCTATCCGACGCTGCAAATGCTCGAGGAGCTCGGCCACGCGCGCGTCATCGAGGCCGAGGGGCGCAAGATCTACGAGATCACCGACGCGGGGCGCGAGGACCTCAAGGCGAACCGCGAGTACGTCGACGAGTTCTACGAGCGCTTCGTCGAGACCTCGTGGGAGCGCTTCGCCGAGGATTTCGGCGACGTCATGAAGCGCATCGGCTCGCTCATGAAGATGCTGCGCCACGCGATGCGCCGGGGGCGCATCACGCCCGCCGTGCTCGCGCGCACCGTGAAGGTGCTCGACAAGGCGGCGGCCGAGATCGAGGAGCTGCTCGCCGAAGATCCGGAGGGGCGCGCCGGTCGGCGCCCGTGATCCGCGCCGCCGTGGAATCAGGGCGTGGCGCGCTCAGGCACGCTCTCGAAGCAGAACACCCGCCAGGCGTGTGGCTGACCAGGACGCACGAGCTCCGTCACAGCGCCGCTCGTGAACTGCGCGACGACGCCGCGCCAGAACGCCAGAGCGCCCCGGTTCCCCTCGGCGACGCGCACGGTCCACTTCCCGGGAACACCGTTCCATAGGAGGCACGCCGCCTGGCGGCCCACGCCAGAGCGGCGATAGCGGCGAAGGACGAAGAACTCGGCCACATCGAGGGTCTCCGGGTCCTCCACCGCCGGCGAGCCGCGCGTCGCCAGGACGAACCCCGCGACGCGCCCGCCGCATCGAATGAGGAACGCGAGCCGCCGCTCCCGCTCCGACCAGTAGAGAGGGAGCTTGGGGTAGCCGAAGCGCCCGTCCTGCCCCAGCTCGACGCCGGGGAACACATCGCTGAGATCGTGAATGTACAGCTCGAGAAGGTTGGACAGGATCACGGCATCCGCTGGCGTCGCCGCGTCCAGAGAGACCGTCTGCGCATGTTCCATATCCAGCTCTCCCGTCCGCCGGCGCGCGCTCGGGCGCTCCTCGGCGGCGCGCAGCGCCTCGTCCCACGCGTCGATTCACCACGACAGGCACCGTCGCTCGCCAGCCGCGCGCCGCGGCCTGGGCCCCTCGGCTCAGCCGAGGAAGCCGCGCGCGCGGGCGATCGCCTCGATCGCCGGCCTCCGCCGCTCCAGCTCCTCGACGTCCTTGACGGGAAGGAACCGGGCCGCGAGGCCCTCGCGCGGCACGCGAACGAACCGGGCCGGCAGCCCGAACGTGATCTCGTTCAGGATGCGCTCGAACTGGATCGCCTTGCGGTCGTCCACCTTCTTCTCGACCTCCACATAGATCCAGTCCAGCGCGAGCGTGCTGAGCGCCTCGGCGCTCGCCAGGAAGGTGTTGGTGTTGAAGACGGGCACGACCTTCGGATCGAACCCGACCGGCAGCCGGAAGTCCTCCGCCATCACCGGTCGGCCGTTCCACCGCAGCGGCCCGCCGCCCTTGTCGCCGCCCTTGTCGACCACCTCGACGGAGAGGGGCCCGCCGTGGCCGAGGTGCCAGCCCAGGAGGACCGGATCGACGGTCGCGCCGAGGTTGTCGAGGTTGGCGATCCAGACGATCTTCCCGCCGCGGGCGATGAAGCGGCCGAGGAGGCCGCTCTCGCGGAGGGCATCCGGGAGATCGCCGTGGCCGGTGGCGTAGACGCTCGGCTCGCCCGCCTCGTCCAGGAACAGCCCGCCTTCCGGGGTCAGGCGCAGCGAGACGTGCTGCTCGAACGTGGCGCACAGATCGCCCGGCTCGTCGAGGCGCGGGCCGAGCGCCTCGCGGATCGGTCCATTCGTCGCCTCGCTGGTCATCAACCACAGCGGGACCGGGACCCCCGTCGTGCGCCGGAGGTGATCGCTCTCGGCGAGGCGCAGATCGAGGAAGGTCCGACCGGGCAGCACCTCGACGAGCGCCTTGACCACGCCGCCCATCCGGGTGGCCATCCCGCCGGCGAGGACGCAGAGGGCGACCTCGCCCCGGCGCAGCGCGGCCAGGCCCGCCTCGCGGCAGCGGGCGTGCTCGGGCGTGCCCTCGGCGGGCAGGTCGGCGACATCGCCGGGCGCGGGCGGCTCGACCGTGCCCTGGAGGCGGTTGCGGGCGTCCCGGTCCTTGCCGATGGACGCGGCCCACCGGGCGACGCGATCGGGGTCGAACCCGCGGGCCCGGAGGCGAGCGAGGAGCGGGCCAGGGAGCGCGGCGATCTGCTGGGTGAGGGAAGACACGGTATCCTCAAAAGACCACGAGGCGATGCGCGTGGCAACGGCATCGTGCAACCGGTCACGCCATTCAGAATGGGCGCGCCTCCTGCTTGAGAGGCATCTCGCGCCTGCGCACACACCCGAGATCCGGATGGCGCTGAATGCGTCGTACGTGGCTCCCTGATGCCGCGTCGCTCGCCTGGAGATCGCCAGTTCCATTCCGAGAATGGCCCCTCTCCAGGAAATCACGCGGACCGGGGGCACCGGTCCGGCTTCCGTCAGCGGCCGGTCGACTCCAGGAACAGCTCCTCCACCGCCGCCGCGGTCGCCGCGCGCTGGAGCCAGCGTCCCAGGACGTCCACGTCCGTCTCGCGGAGGATCCGGCCGCGCGCCTCCTCGCTCGCCGGGACGCCGCGCGCGTTCAGCAGCATCAGGATCGCCGCCGACAGCTGCCCCACCGCCTGCTCTGCCCGCGCCTGCTCCTGCTCGATCCGGGCCTCGGCCGCCTCGATCATCCCCTCCAGCTTGCCCACCAGCTCGCTGGCGGTGACCAGCTCAGCGGTGTCCGCGTAAAAGCGGAGGCGCCCCGCCTCCACCGCCAGATCCAGATCGAGGACCTCCGATCGGTACCGCCCTGCGCGCGAGGGGATGCTCTCGTAGCGCCGCACGCCGGTGGGCGGTAGCCGGTGCGCTTTGAGGTGCCCGCGCGGGATGTCGTAGATGAAGTACTCACGGATCCCGAGGGTCGCGTAGCGCACGACGTTGTCGACGAAGTCCTTGCGCCAGTTGCCGGCGTAGTGCACCTCGATCGCGAGGTCGATCCCCTTGCCTTCGGCGCTGACCATCCAGCAGAGGCGCGGGGTGGGATCGACGTCGGTCACCGCGATCACGTCGGGCGTGAAGCCCTTCTCGCCCGGATAGTAGACCTTCATCTCGGCGCCAATGTAGATGCGCCGCCCGCGCCGGCCGAACCAGGCGCGGAGCGTGTCGCGGGCTTCCACCTTGGCGTCGAAGTGCGGGTCCCCTTCGGCCATGGCCAGGCGCTCGTCGATCTCCTCCTGGGACATGGAGTCGACGAGCGCCGCGATCGCCTGCTGGCGCTGAGCGGGCGACATCGCGGCCCACTCGGCCTCTGTCGGGGCGCGCGGCGCCTCGGCCGGGATGGGCGCCGCGGCGGGGTCGACGGGCTTGCGGATGGGAGCCGACATCCCGCCCAGCATACCACCATTCCCGGGCGCTCCCGCCGGACGACCTGCCAGGCCGCGCCGCGGCCGGCCCAGGGGTCCCCGGAGCTCGCGGGCGCGCTCACCCGAGGAACCGGAGCAGGACGTTGAGCAGCACGAGCACCAGGGACATCCCGCCGCACACGAGCGCGACCTCCCTCCCGGACACGCGCACCACGACGCGGCTGTCCTCGGCCCGCGCGGCGCCGTAGAGCGCGGCGGAGGCGCCGAACACCATGTAGAGGATGTCCTTGTAGGCCCACGAGAGGAAGAAGATGCCGATCAGCGCGCCGCACAGGCTCACGAAGATCGCCGGCGCGAACCGCCTCGCCGTGGGGCCGACATCGACGTCGCCCAGCCAGATCGACAGCGGCACCTTGATCGACGCGTACAGGACGAGCGCGAACAGGCACATCCCGAGCAGGCCCGTCTCGGCCGCGGCGAGGAGATAGGAGTTGTGGGCGGTCAAGCCGAGCGACGACTCGTCGCCGAACTGCCCCGCGCCGACGCCGATCCCCTTCGTCCGGCGGATCAGCTCGAACGCCTCCCGGAGCAGCTCGACGCGCTCGCCCGAGCTCTCGCTCGCCTCCTCGCCGCTCCGGCCGCCGAGCAGGAGCATGGGCGGCCCGACGAAGCAGGCGGCGATGACGCCGAGGGTCCCGCTCCGCCGGATGAAGCTGATGCCGAGGACCGCCAGGTACACGATGACGCCCGAGCGCGAGCGCGACAGGACGACCATCGCGCCGATCGCCGCGATGACGGCCGTCACGGGGAGCGCGCGGAGCGCCGCGGCCACGCGCGAGATCAGCCGATCCGTGAGCAGGACGGGCAGCGTCAGCGCGCGGCGCGCGCCGCAGGCCCGCGCGGGCCCTGGCGCAGCGCCGCCGGGCGGCGCGCCGGCCGACGGGGGCTGGCCCCCGCGGACGGACCTGCGCGTCCGGCGCGGGCCGGAGCGCCGCTCGGCGAGCGCGATCGCGAGCGGGATCGACATTCCGGCCATCAGCGAGAGCTCGTTGGGATCGGCGAGCGAGCCGCGGTAGCGGACACGGCCGTCGATGGTCGACGTGCCGAGCGGCCCGGGGCGCTCGCACCGGTAGTTGCCATCGGGCACGGGCGCCTCGATGCGGCAGTCGAGGTTGGTCTCGCAGGGGCGCCCATCCGGCTCGAGCTCGCCCTTGCCTTCCCAGTCGTCGGGAGCGGCGATCATGCAGCCGTGGGGCTGGAACGCCTGCACGATCGCGACCACGGTCGTGAGGACGGCGCAGCCGACGAGCGTGATCGCGAGCGCCCGCAGCCCCCGCGGCGAGGCGGCGGCGACGGCGACGGCGACGAAGATGCCCGCGACGGTCGCGAGCTGCATCCCGCGCTCCTCGAGCGCGGCCGGGCGCTTCAGCGCGGTGGTCAGCGCCGCCCATGCGAGGAACGCGAGCGCATAGACGACCTGAGGCGCGAGCGTCGGTTTGAGCCGCCGCCACACGACGTCGAGGGCGACGCAGAGCAGGGTGAGCCCGAACGCCGCGTGCACGAGCGGAATCCCCGAGAGCGCGGGGATGAACTCCTGCGGCTTGATGATGACGAGCGCGCACAGCGCGCACACGACCCACGCTGCCATGGTGTGGCGCGCCGTTCGCGTGGCGCGCGCCGCGCACGGGCGGCCCGCGCCGCGCGCTCGTGACGGCCGCGCAGAGGCGCCCTGCGCGGGCGCGATGAGGCGCGGCGCGCATTCCCCCCTTCCGCGCGACGGATCTAGCACCGCGGGCCCGCGCGGCACGCGGGAAGAGCGCCAGTGCGCGCGCGAGGAGCAGGCGCACCGCGCGGCGGCGGGATCGGCGCTTGCTGGAGCGCCATCGCATCAAGGAGGCTGGAAACCGCATGTGCTCCCGCTGTGTCCGGATTGCCCTGCTCTGCTCCGCGCTCACGGTCCTCATGGCGCTCCCGGGCTGCGGCGCGCGCGCGCGCGCACCACGCGTCGATTTCGACGCGGAGCGCCGCGCGACGAGCGCCTATGCGGTCGGCCCCGGAGACGTGCTGGAGGTGCGCGCCTGGAAGAACGAGGCGCTGAGCCAGCGCGTCACGGTGCGACCCGACGGGTTCATCACGATCCCGCTCGTCGGCGACGTCCTGGCGTCGGGGCGCACCGTCATGGGCATCGCCGAGGACATCGCGACGCAGGCCGCCAAATTCTATCATGAGAAGCCGGTCGTCAGCGTCGAGGTGGCAGAGCTCCACAGCTACCGGGTCTACGTGATGGGCGAGGTGTCGCGTCCTGGCGAGTTCACGCCGAGGGCGCAGATCACCGTGCTCCAGGCGCTCGCCCTCGCGGGCGGATTCACGCGCTTCGCCGATCCCGACGAGGTGGTGATCGTCCGGCGCGACGCGAGCGGCGAGCGCAGGATTCCGTTCGTGTTCGATGAGGTCGTCGGGAAAGGCGATCTCCGCGGGGATCTGCCGCTGCAAACAAACGATACCGTGGTGGTGCCGTAGAAGGCCCGCATCGGGGACACGTCGTTCGGGAGCAGGCTTATCCGCGTGCGGCTGCGGCGCGCGCGGGTGAGCAGCGTCCACGTCGCAGAGAGCCCGTCGCGCTTCGATGGGCGTCCTCCCCTGCCCCGACGGACATCGTTGGATGATCGCCGCACCAAGTTCTGGCATCCTGGGCACGATGCACCCCGGGGCCACGCCGCTCGTCGCCGTCTTGACCCTCGCGTTGCCGGTGATCGTCGCGGCGTGTGCCCCCGCGAGCCCTGGCCCCCCGGGCCCCGCCGGCAAGGCCGCGGCGCCGCCGGACACGCCGGCCCTCGCGGTGGCCAGCGCGCCTTCTGGCCCGGGGACCCCTGGGCTTGCCGGCGCCGCGTCCTCGGGGGCGGCGCGGGCCGATGGCGCGCAGGGCGCCGCGCCGTCCCCCGCCCCGACCGAGCCGGCCCCCGCCATCTCGGCCGATGAAGCCGAGGCGATCCTGTTCCCGGGCGACGCCGCCGCCCACCGGGACGCCATCGACGCCTGCCGGCGCGGGAACGACGGGACAGCGGCCGCGAAAAGCCCAGCGCACGAGCGCATCCGCTGCCTGCTCGCGCTCCGCTACCAGGGCGACCCGCAGGCCGCGGCGAGCGCCACCGCGCTCTTCGACCAGAACGGCAGCGTCGCCGGGCTGGAGCGGGAGCACATGATGGACGGCGGTTACCGCGGCATGCTCCACCTCGTCCCGGAGCTGCCGGTGCGCGCCGAGCGCCGCCACCTCGAGTGGACGGTGTCGGCGATCGCCGACTTCGACGCCTTCGTCGCGGATCTCGCCGCCGCGGCCAGCTCGCCCGTGCGCTACCGGCACCGCGCCCTCGCGCTCCGGTACTTCCGGTCCGTGCGGGCGCGGACGCCTTCCGCCTACGCGTCGGGCTGGACGGTCGCGTACAACCTCTCCGGCTCGCTCCACCGCTCCGCGGACGACGTGCGGGAGACGCTCTTCCACGAGCTCTTCCACCTGAACGACGGCGCGCACGGCGGGTGGTCGCAGGCGGCGCTCTCGCCGATCTACGACGGGATCGTCGCGCGCTGCGGGACGAAGATCACCTGCCTCACGCCGTACTCGCCGAACGAGACCATCGTGAAGGGCGGCACGTATTACTCGTTCCAGCCTGGAAACGGCGTGGTGGAGTACGCCGCCGAGCTGGCGATCCGCTACTACCGCGAGCAGCGCGCGGCGCTCCGCGGCAAGCCGCTCGCGAAGGCGCCGTTCAAGTGCGGCCCGCCGGAGAACGCGCGGGCGTGGTCGCTGCTCGCGGGAGAGTTCTTCGGCGGCGCGGATCGGGTGGCGCCCTGCCGGGAAGGTCCTCCGGCGGCGCCCTGAGCCACACCGCGGCACGCGCTCTCATCGCCCCACGCGCGGCGCATGCCGTGACGATGGGGCGCAATCACCCTCGGAGGCTCGGTCGCGCGCGGGCGCATCACCCCACCTGCGACCGGTGGACGATCGAGGGTCGCGGCAGCTCGAGCGGCGGCATCGGATCGAAGAGCGAGCGCTCCGCGTCGGCCACCTCCTAGGCGTTCAAGCTGGATTCCGAGCGCGGCGGGATCGGCGCTGAGCCCCCGGGCGGCTGCGCTATCCTCGGCGCACGCCATGTCCGACGGCGATCTCGTGTTCGCATCCATGCCCGCCGGGCTCATCGCTTTCGGCTCGTCGTGCGGAGTCCCGCAGGAGGATCTCCTCCGGGCTGCCGGCGTCGCGCCCGAGGTCCTCGCCGCGCCCGACGAGCTCGTGCCGTATGCATCGCTCTTCTCGCTGTGGGAGCTCCTTCTCCAGCGCCTCCCCGGCGAGCCGCTCGGGCTGCGTTATGCGCGCTGTATCCCGGTGTCGGTCGTCGGCATCGTGGGGCACGTCCTTCGCCACAGCGAGACCGTGCGGCAGGGCGTCGACGTCTATGGCCGCTTCTGCCGGCTGATGGACCCGCACCTCCGAATCACCCTCGAGGAGCACGGCGGGGTCGCCCGCCTCGCGCTCGAGCACGAGCCGCGCGTCGTCGCCATGGCCGAGCCGATCGAGATGATGATCGCGACGCTCGCGCGCTTCATCGCGCTCTACCTCGGCGGGTCGGCGCGGCCGATCGAGGCGCTGTTCCGCCATCCTCGCCGGCACCTGCCGTCGCTCTACGAGGAGGCGATCGGGGCCCCCGCCCGCTTCGAGGCGGGCGCGATGGGCCTCGTCTACGAGGCGCGTGTGCTCGACGCGCCCGTGGTCGGCGCGGACCCGTCGGTCCGCGACTACCTCGTTCGCCACGCCGAGCAGCTCCTCGCCGCGCGCGCCAGCGCCGCGACGCTCGACGCGCGCGTGCGCGCCCGCATCGAGGAGCGGCTCGACCGCGGCGACGTGGACCAGGAGGGGATCGCGCGCTCTCTGGGCATGAGCACGCGGTCGCTCCAGCGCGCGCTCAAGGACATCGGCACGTCGTTCACGGCGCAGCTCGACGAGGCCCGGCGGGAGAAGGCGCTCGATCTCGTCCGGCGGCCTGACCTCGCGCTCCAGGAGATCGCGTTCCTGCTCGGCTATGGCGAGCCGCGCCACTTCTACCGCAGCTTCCGTCGCTGGACGGGCACGACACCGGGAGAGTACCGGCGCGCCCGCGCCCGGTAGCTGTTCGTCGCCACGTGGACGGGCTCCCAAGGCGGACGACGACAAGCCCCAAACCCTCTCTACCCCGACGAGGACAAGCGCCTCATGGCTGCGGTGGATATTCCACTGTCTTATCGGATCTATGACGGGTTTCTGATCCGTGAGGGGATGCGCGCAGACGCAGCTGGCAGGCTGGAGCGCTCATCGGTCCCGGGAACCGCGGCAGTGCTCTTGCGCAAGACCAGCTCGGCCTCGACCACGACGCGCGAGCAGGAGCGGCGGCCGCTCTCGATCTGCCCGAGCAGCACGTGGAGACACCTGCGCCCCAGCTCGGCGAAGTCCTGGCGGACGGTGGTGAGCGGAGGCGTGAAGTAGGCCGCCTCCGGGATGTCGTCGAAGCCGACGATGCTGATGTCCCGCGGCACCGCGCGTCCGATCTCGTGGAGGTAGCGGAGCACGCCCAGCGCCATCTGGTCGTTGGCCACGAACACGGCGGTGGCGCCTGGCGTGCGCGCCAGCTGCGGGGCGAGCTCGTAGCCCGAGCGTGCGCTCCAGTCGCCGCGCAGGAGAGGCGGCGGCTCGACGCCCGCGGCCTCCAGCGTCGACCGCCAGCCGTCGATGCGCTGCTCGGCCTCGAGCGAGTCGGTCGAACCGGCGATGTGCCACACCGCCCGGTGACCCAGGTCGAGGAGATGGCGGGTCGCGGCCGTCGCGCCGCCGTGCTGGTCGACGGCGACCACCGGGACCGAATCGTCCGGCCCCCCCTCGACGGCGACCACCGGCACGTCGGAGCTGACGTGGCGGAGCGCGTCCACCGCCGACCGCAGCGGGGCGATGACCATGATCCCGTCGGCGCCCTGATCGCACAGCCCCTTCACCGCATCCACCACCGGCGCGCGGCTGAGCGATTTCAGGCTGACGACGCTGACGCCGTACCCGGCGTCGTGCGCCGCCGTCTCGAGCCCGTGGAGCGTCGACGCCGGGCCGTAGTGCGTCGTGTCGAAGCTGACCACACCGAGCGTCCGCGAGCGCCCGGTGACGAGCGCCTGCGCCACGGAGCTCGGGCGGTAGTCGAGCTGGCGGATCGCGTCGAGCACGCGCTCCCGCGTGTCCCGATGCACGTGGGGGCTGTCGTGCAGGACCCGCGAGACCGTCTGGTACGAGACGCCGGCGAGCTTGGCCACATCGACCATGACCGCGGCCCGGCGCCCGCCTCGCTTGATGCGCCCCTCGGGAGGAGAGTTATCGTCCATCGGGGCCAAGCTTAGTCGCGCGCGGGGGGATATGGTATCGACATCCACCACGACCGCGCCCCGGCGCCCGCCTCTCTTGATGCGCCCCTCGAGCGGAGCCTTGCCATTGGCCGGGCCCGATCTCGGCGGCGGAGGGGCGGATCGGTGTGAACCTCCCCGGTCGGGCCTCGTCCTCCGACGTTGCCCTGAGTCGGTCGTCAGCCGCCGGTGGTCGCGCCGCTCGCCTCGAGCCGGACACGATCGGCCACCGCACGCGTCGGCGACCCAACTCGCACCTGCCTTTCGCGCGCGATGCTGCGCCACGACCGCGCCCAGCGCGACCAGGGCGGCGACCGCGCCCGCCGGGGAGCTGGGCGCCGATTCGACCCGGTGGATGACGGCGGCCGGGTGGTCGCGTCGGGCCCGACCATCCGCTGATCGCTGAACCATCGTCTCTCGAAAAGCTTCGAATACGCCGGTCTCAGGCGAATTCTCCAAGCTCGCCCTGGTCACGATCTCCTGAGCTCCGCAGGCCGGATCGCCGGGCCGAACATGTTCCCCGACGTAGCGGGCCTGCGCCCCGGTAGCCATGCGAGAGAACGCAACCATGCGGCCAAGCAGCCGCACGACGCCGAGCGCGCTCCGCAGCATGGTGGCGTGAACGACGAGTTGCCAGGTCAGCAGGCTCGTGCCTTGCCGCAGCGCTCGTGTTACGAGGTCGGTGTCCATGGGGGATGCTGGAACGCCGGGCGCCACGGTCGCGAAAGAACGGTTCCGCAAGTGGGACGACTTCGTCCGCGAGCTGGATCTCGCCGACCCGCTGCGCCGTCTCGTACTCGACTCATGGGAGCGCAGCTGGGCGGCGGCGGTCGATCCCGTTCGTCCGCCCTTCCGGCGGATCAACGACGAGGAGCTCGCGAGGAGGCTGGAACGGAGCGCCGACCTGGTCCGGGCCGCCATCCCGCACCTGCACTGGGCCGCCGCGCTCCTACGGGCGTCGGAGCCGGCCGTCTATGTCGTCGATGGGGACGGCATCGTCCTTTGCTCGGTCGGCGCGTCTCGTTCGATGATGGAGACATTCGGCCTCCTGCCCGGATTCGACTGGTCGGAGCGGGCGATGGGGACCAACGGCGCCGGCACCGCCATTGCCGCCAATCGCCCGGTCGCGATCGTCGGGCCGGAGCACTTCGCGAGCGCGTTCGACGACTGCACGTGCACCGGCGCGCCGATCCACGCGCCCGACGGTACGATCATCGGCGCGATCGACGTCAGCACGTCCGTCGCGACCGGCAGCCCCGAGCGGCTCGCGCTGGTGGCGCATATCGCCTACACCATCGAGCGCGAGCTGCAGGCGTCATGGGAAAGTCGCCGCCGCGAGGCCGAGGAGGCGGGCCGGATCCAGGCCGAGGAGGCGCGCGAGCAGCTCGCCCGCCTGCAGGCCGTCACGGCCGCGCTCGCCCGCACGAGCACCGCCGGAGAGTCCGCCTGCGTCGCGATCCGCGCGATCGGCACGATCCTGCGGGCCCAGGGCGCGCGGGCCTACCTGCGAACGGACGACCCACGAGGGCTGCGCCTCGTGGCCTCGACCGGCGACGACGGGACGTCGCCCTTCCCGGCGATCCCGTCCGATCCGGAGCAGCCGATCGTCCTGGCCCTGTTTCGCGGCGAGCTGGTCATCCTGCCGGACCCCGACGAGGTCGAGGGGGCCGCCACGCGCTTCGCCCCGGGCCCCACCCTGTCCGCGATGGCCTCGCCATGCCTCGTGGCGCTGCCGCTCCGGATCCAGGGTCGGGATCTCGGCGGCCTGGTATTCGTCATCGAGGGTCCGTGCCGCCTCGATCCGGCGATTCGCAAGCTGGTCGCCACGATGGCCGAGCAGTGCGCTCAGGCGGTCGAGCGCAATTCCCTCTTCGAGTCGGAGAAGCGCGCCCGCGCCGAGGCACAGGAGGCGGTCCGGCAGCGCGAGCAGATGCTCGGCATCGTGGCCCACGATCTTCGCAACCCCCTCAGCGCGATCATGCTCCGGGCGGCCCTGCTGAAGCGGGAGCTGGCATCCCGCGTGGACGAGGAGAAGTGGCGGGACGGCGTACGGACGATCGAGCGCGCAGCGCGCCACAGCAACCGCCTCATCGCCGACCTGCTCGACGTGGCGAGCATCGACGCTCACCGACTCTCGATCCTGCCCGCCCCCCACGAGGTGTCCGACCTCGTGGCGGATGCGACGGAAACGGTGCGCCTCGGCGCGACCGGCCGCTCGTTGTCGGTGCACGTGGAGGTTCCGACGGATCTGCCGCGGGTGCTCGCCGATCGCGACCGGGTCGTCCAGGTCCTCTCCAACCTGCTCGGGAATGCCCACAAGTTCACGCCGGACGGCGGGACGATCGGCGTGCGTGCCGAGGCGCTCGACGGCGAGGTGGGGATCCACGTCCGGGATTCCGGTGTCGGAATCGCGGCCGAACACCTTTCACGCATCTTCGACCCGTACTGGACGCGCCCGAACAACAGGCAGCGCGGCACTGGCCTCGGTCTGGCGATTGCGCGGGGGATCGTCCAGGCGCACGGAGGGCGAATCTGGGTGGAGAGCCGGGTCGGCGACGGGAGCACCTTTTCGTTTACCCTGCCGCTCGCCGGTCGCTGAAGCGCGCTTCGCGCCGCCCAAATGAAAAATTACCAACACACAGGAATGGCTTTGAGCAGGCTCTCCTTCGCGGGCTGTTGACCGTGACACCATTTGGTTAAAGTAAGCGCTCCAACGCCGAGTCATGCGCATCCGACGAATTTCAAATGTGATTGGGTTCGACGATGCGCCGTTCGAGCGGGGGATGGGTGGGAAGGTAGCGCTCGTGGGGACGGTTTGTTCGGGGACGCGGCTCGACATCGTGGTGCGCGGGCACGTCGAGCAAGATGGCAGCGACGCCACCGGGGTGATGGCAGAGCTCGTGAAAGAGAACGAGTTGGTCCACGTGCGCGGCGTGCTGATGCAGGGCATCACGGTGGCGGGGTTCAATGTCGTCGACATCAACGCCCTGGCGGAGGAGCTCGGGGTGCCGGTGATGGTCGTGATGCGCAAGCGGCCAAAGATGCAGAAATTCCTCGCAGCGCTCGAACAGGTGAAGAGCGCGCGCGAGAAGCGGAGCGTGATCGAGCGAGCCGGACCGATCGAGCCTTGCGCTGGCCTGTGGGTGCACCGCGCCGGCTTGTCGCTCGAGGAGGGGCGCGAGCTCATCGAACGGACCACGTTGCACGGCGCCATCCCCGAGCCGCTGCGCCTCGCGCACATCATCGCGGGAGGGACGACGCGTGGAGTGAGCCGTGGTCGAGCTTGAACGCCCGCTCCGAGAACCCCGGGCGCCAGATGTTCGCGGCCTGGGTCGAGCAGCGCGCGACCTCGTTTCGCGAGCTGCTCCCTCCCGGTGGGTGGCTCGTCGGCGAATGGCTCGCGCTTGCGCATTCGACCCGTTACGAGCTCCGCCACGAGCCATTCGTGGTCTTCGACGCCTTTCATGAGGGCCGACAATGGACGTTCGACGAGCTCGACGCTCGGTTGCGAGGCGCATTTCCTCGTCCGGCGCTCTTGCATCGAGGTGGCGCGCTCGGCATCTCGGCCATGCTCGAACGGCTGGGCAGAGGCGGCCACGGCGCCATCGAGCCGCCGGAAGGCGCTGTCTGGCGGGTCGAGCGCGCCGGGCGCGTCGTCGGCATGGCGAAATACGTGCGCGGTGACAAGATCGACGGTGCGCTCCTCCCCGAGAATTCAGGGCATGAAGCGGTCTGGAACTGGAAGCCATGAAGACGGTCACCTTCGTCACAGGTAACGGCTGGCGGCACGACGAGGCCAAGCGCCTGCTGTCGGGGCTGCACGTCGAACGCGCGCGCATCACGCTCGCCAAAGGCGACTCCGAGAAGCTCGAAGAGATCGCCACGGCGCGCGTGCTCGACGCCTTCAGGCAGCTCGAGACACCCTGCTTCATCGAAAATACGGGCATGTACCTGGAGTCGAGCGAGGCCTTCGCGGGGGCGCAGGTGAAGCAGCTGCTGCAAGAGCTCGGGCCCGCCGCTTTCACCGCTCGCTTCGGGGGGCTGCGCGGCGTGACCCGCGTGGTGGTGGCGTACACGGCGGACGGACGCAGCGTGAAGCTCTTCGCAGGTGAAAACTCCGGGAGCGTCGCGAAGGAACCGCGCGGCGAGCAGGGCTACGGCTGGGACCCTGTGTGGATCCCGGACGGCTTCGAGCGCACGTTGGCCGAGCTCCGGAGCTCGAAATATGTCGTCAATATGCGGCTCTTGCCTTTTCTCGAGCTCGCCGCCGAGCTGCGTGGCACGGGCTTCGAAGGCGTGTTCGAGTCTCACGTGACCGTCGCCGCCTGCGACGAAGCCGCGTTCGCCAAGACCTGCGACGCGCTCGGCGTGAGGGCGCTGCTTATCTCGCTGCCGCGCGGCCGGACGCCGCGTCAGCCGATGACGGGAGCACACCACCGCGGCTCGCTGCAGGAGGTCCTGCTGGTCGTACATCAGCTGGCTCGCGATCTCGCGCAAGCTGGCTTCGAGGTCATCCGCACCAAGGTGGAGGCCGTCGGCCCGCATCGCGATCTGCCGCTCACGGACGATGTGGCCGCGCGGGCGCCGCGCACCAACTATTTCGAGCACCACGCCAAGGTCGTGCTGCCTTCGCCTGACAGCGAGGCCGAGGTGTCGCGCGCGTTTGCCGAGCTGGGGGCCTACCTGTCGCGCGGCGCGCCGCGCGCGGACGGCGTCGAGCTCCGCTTCGTCACGCTGCGCTCGTGGGGCCTGGGGCAGGCTTCGGCCGACGCGCGCTTCGATCAGGTGCTGGCGCTCGCGGCGCGGCTCGGTCTACCTCTGCGCAATCGTGCGCGTGAGTACACCGTCTATGATTCGGCGCTCGATGTGGACACGGGGTGGATGGCATGAGCCTGATCCGTTCGTGGCTCGAGCTCATGCCACACACCGAATTCGGCGCCGACGCCGTGCTGCGAGGCAGCCAGCTCACGGCGAGCTGGGTCCCCGGGCGCGTCGCGGCGGATCTCGACTTCGTCCTCATGGGCGACTGGAGCCTCGATCGCGCCACGCGCGTCGTGAATCAGCTCCTGGGTTCGAGCGAGCTGCCGGCGGAAGGCGTCGTCGCTGACCTCTGCGTCAAAGCGTGGGGCATCTGGCTCGAGACGCCCTGTCCTGGCCTGCGGCTCGAGCTTTCACGCGGTGAACGAAAGCTACAGGTCGACTTCGGTTGGGGCGAGGTGCTCGGCGTCGCTCCGCGCCCTTTCGAGCTAGAAGGTCTCACGCTGCCGGCCGTCGCACCCGAGGTGATGTTCGCCTGGAAGGTTCACTCGCTGGTGGAGCTCGGTCCGCGTGGTCGCTGGCACCCGAAGACGCTCATCGATCTGGTGCTCTTGGCTCGGCACTGCACGCTCGATCCCGTGGCCACCAAGCGTTGCATCGAGAGCGCCTTCGCCAGCCGCGAGATGAGCCTCAGCGCGCTCGACGCCTTCTTCACGGCCGAGGATTGGGGGTCTGGCCGCAGCAGCCGTCACAAGTGGAAGAAGTACGTGGCAACGGCGCCGTGGGTCACCTTCTCGCGCACCGACGCCATCAGCGAAGCGCGCGAGGTCGTGCGGTCGTTCCTGCACCCCGTCAGCTGACGAAGCCGCGCCGAACACCGAGCGCCGGCTCGAGGTCCAGTCGGGCGAGCTCCCTGCGTGTCAGGGAAGGTGTCGCCGAAGGGCCACGCGCAGCGACATCTCGCGAGCTCCCCGGCGCGCATCCAGCAGGTGGAGATCGCTTTCCCTTGCGTCCCTTGCGCTCTTGCGGTGTCCTCTCCATGGATCACGTCGTTGGTGGCGGGAGATCGCGTCGGAGGACGAGCATGGAGAGCTTCTCGCGCTGGTCGATGGGGGTGTCAGGGCTCGGGCTGGTCGTGGCCCTGACGGGAGCCGCCGGCTGTTTCGGCACGGCCGAGGGGGACGACGCAGTGCTGGCCGAGCCGATCGCGTCGGAGGCGCAAGCGCTGACCGGGTGGCAGTGCGCGGCGTGCGCCAGCGGCGAAACCACGCACTCCGTGTCGCTGAGCCAGGGCAGCGCGCTCGGCTGCGCGAACGGCGAAGCCTACCGCTGCGAGCTCATCCCCTGGGCCACGCGGGCGTCCTTCGCGCATTGCGGCGCCTCCGTCGCCTGTCCGCCCGGCTGGTACGTGAGCGGCTCTCAGAGCGGGCCGAGCTACTGCGCCGGGATCTACGACCGGATCTCGTGCGGCGCGGTGCCGTACCCGAGCGGGACCTACGCGACGTGCGACCCGATCTGCTACCCTGGCTTCACCGAGACGGTGGTGAATGCCGGTGTGCCGAGCTGTGATTACCAGGACAAGCGCACCTGCGTGAAATGAGCGGCGGCTTTCTTCTCTCCGACACCTACGTGCAGCTCCTCGACGGCGGCGCCGCGGTGAGCGACCGCTTCGACAGGTTCACGCGCGCAGAGCGCCCGGATCTAGGTGCCCTGATGGATGTCGTCGTCGCGCAGGCATGGGCCGCGACGCCGTTCATCTACTCCAACGACGTCGAGGACGCCTATCTGGAGATCATCCGGGAGACCCCCGCGTTCACGTTCGGCCTCGTCGAGAGGGCGACGGGGCGCCTGGCCGCGGTCGGCAACGCCGCGCCGATCGCCGTGTCGAGCGACGATCTGGCGGCGCTGCCCGACAGCGGCTGGAAGTGGCAGGTCCTCCGCGCGAAGGCGGTCCGCGACGGCGACCCGCCAACGCACCTGGGCGCCTTCACCGCCTCGGTGTCGCCGCTGTTCCGCGGCCAGGGCGTGAGCGCGCTCGTGCTCGCCGGCTTCAAGGCGCTGGCGAGGCGATCGGGCCTCTCCGGCGTGCTCGCCCCGGTGCGCCCCCCGTCCAAGGCATCCTGCCCAGGCATCGACATCGAGGAGTTCCTCGATCGCGCCCGCGAGGACGGCTTGCCCGCCGACCCGTGGGTCCGAACGCATGTCCGCATTGGGGGCCGGATCGCCGGGACTCCCCGTTGCGCCCTCGTGGTCGACCTGGAGCTCGATTTCTGGGAGGTCTGGCTCGGCAGGCCTATCCTGCCTTCCGAGCGGTCTTTCGAGATCCCCGGCGGCCTTGCCCCCGTGTACGTCCAGGGTCGGCGCGGACGTTATGAAGAGCCAGCCGTCTGGATCGTTCACTCGCTCTGACACAGAGCTGCTGGACCCGACTGGCGATGTGGATTTCGGGCCCTACGGCCGCCCAGCACAGGCCTCGTCGCTGTCCCATCGGGGGCGCACCAGCCGCTCGCCGGTCGCAACCGTGCCTCGCGCGTCGGTCACCACCCCCCTGATCCGGAGCGTTTGACCGATGGCACAAGCTGGCTCGCGGAGCACGGCCGGCCATCCGATGAACTCGCACCGGCCGTCCTCGAGCTCCTCGAGCGCGATCCTCCCCCGGCTGGTCGTCGCCGAGGATGGATCGCCGATCACGGTCGTCGTGACCTCGAGCTCTACGCCCTCGGGCTCCAGGCCGAGCGTCCTGACGCTTGTCCACACGTGCCAGCCGCCCTGCGCGCCGTGGGCGAGCTCGACCTCCTGGCCGTCGACCAGCGGCTCGAACTGCCACTCGCCGGTGCCGAGCTCGGCGATGCCCTGCGCCGGCGGCTCGTCCCCGCCGGCGCAGCCAGGAGCGAACGCGAGGAGCACGGCGAAACCGGCGGCGGAGGTCGAGCTGGTCACGGCGTGGACTCCTACGAGCGCCGGCGGCGGCGCGCGGCCACCAGCAGCCCGAGCAGCACGCCGCTGAGACCGACGGCGCTGCCAGCGTGGCCGCCGGCGTTGCAGCCTCCAGAGGCGGCCGCGACGGCGGGCGGCGGCACGTCGACCGGTCGGCCGCCCGGCAGCGAATCGGGCAGCTGCGGGACGCGCCTGTCGTAGAAGGACGCGGGGACGGGCTCGTCGGGAAGCACGCAGGTCGTCGTGCGGCTGCCGTCGGCGGCCATCGTGCCTACCGCCACATAACCGGTCGAACAGCGGCAGGTCGGCGTCATGTTCATGGGCACGCACTCGCCGTTCGCGCCGCAATCGAACGTCGCGCAAGGATCCGCGAGCGGCGGCGCGTCAGGGAGCGCCCGGTCACCCGGGTTGAGGAACGACATGCGGAGGTCCTGGCAGGTCACCGTCGGCCGACCCGACGGATCGAGCGTGGTGCGCGCGGTCGTCCCGGGCACGCACGCGCAGGCGGCGACGGGCTGGGCGCCGTCCGCGCCCTCGACGACGCGGCACAGGCCGCCTGCGCCGCACGCCGCGAAATCGCACGGCGACGCGGCGCCGGCGGCCTCGGCGCCCGGCGCGCCCACGCACAGGTCGCGGTCCTCGACGTAGCGCTGGAGCAGGCGGGTGTTCGACACCACGGGACCGTCGGTGCGCCGGAAGATCGGATCGACGGTCATCTCCTCGGGCGACAGGCGCGTATAGAGCCGTGTGATGGTCGCGTTGCCCTCCAGCAGCGGCAGCAGCGCGTCGCGCGCGGCCAGCTGATCCTCGTCCGACGTCATCGTGTTGCGGACCTGCTCGGCGATGCTCGTCGTGGGTCCGCTCATCTCCGTGACGAAGCCTCGACCGCCGGCCTCGTCGACGCCGCGCGCGACGAGCGCCGTCCAGTTCGTCTGCAGCGGCCACTGGTTCGCGCTCCAGACGATCTGGTTGTCGTCGATCTCGACGTCCGGCCAGTTGGCCGGCCCATAACGCCGGTCGCCGAGGATCATCACGGTGATGCCCATCTCCGGCTCGGCCGCGATCGCCGTCAGCCGGATCGGGATCGACGGCGACCCCGACGGAAGCGTGAAGCGGAACGGCTGGATGTCGGTGACCGCAGCGTCCGGCTGGAGCCGCAGCGCGAGGAACTTCATCCCCTCGCTCGTATAGATGCGAATGTACGGCACCATCGCGTCGTTGACGCGGAAGTTGTTGTCGCGAAGCCAGCCGACGAGCGCCGTGGGATCGGTCGACTCGACAACGGCCACGTCGTACGGCCCGACCTCTTCCCGGATGTGCACCGTGACGTCGCCGTCGTCGGTGCCGCCCGCGGTGGGCCCGCTCCCCCCGAATTGGGGGAAGGAGGAGTAGCAGCTCGGGTCGTTGGGCCACTGGAACTGCGGGCCCGTCGCTGTATCGAGGGCGGTGAGCGCGAGCTGCGGGAACACGGCGAGGCTCTCCACCGCCGGCACCTCGGCCAGCGGAACCACCCACGCGAAGTCCGGCGCCGCGCCCGCATACTGGATCTGCGTCACCATCGTGACCGAGCCATCCTGGTTCGTCGCGAACAGGATCCGCTCCGCGGTCTGGTCCACCGGCTGTCGTCCGCAAAAGAATCCGCCGCACGCCTCAGCGGGTCGTGGCGCTGAAGTCAGCGCCGCCGCCGCCATCACCGTAGCCGCCCATAGCTTGCGCATGGTCTACACCCTCCTCGCCCGACCGATCGGGCGAACGCCCCCAGGCAAACACAGTGCCATGCACAAGAAAAGGCGATTCCTGGGTACGACGCCCGAGATAGCATCGATTCATGACAAGCGTACTCGCGATCATCAGCGCCGCCGCGCTCGCCGGCCTCGAGAAGCAACACGGGGCGTGCGAGCCAGGGAGCGTCCTGCCCCTCGATCGCTACCTGAGCCGACACCGCGCCCTCGAGCCCCTCGCCGAGGGAGGCACGCTCTACCTGGCCACGGTGCGCCAGCCCGGAGAGCGCCTCTGGCTCGTGGCCGCGCTCCGCTTCCCCCAGGCAGAGGCGGCGATGTGGACGGCGGAGGCGAACGTCGCTCCCATCACCGACATCACCGATCTGGTCGGCAGCCTGCGCTTCTCGAGCGGCAAGGGCCTGACGGCGGCGCCCGGGAAGCTCGCGATGTCGCTCCAGACGCCCCGCGCCCTGACCGACGACGACCAGGTCCTGCTCGAAGCGCGCGTCAGCCCGAGCGCGCGCGCCGCGTACGAGGCCGCCAGGCGAGACGCGCTGCCGCCCAGGAAGGCCGCGAAGTCCGCGATGAAGCCCACCAAGAACGGCAAACCAGACGCCATTGCCGCGCCGGCCGCCGTGGACGACCTCGATCTCGTCGCCGCGCTCGCGAACATCGACGACTGGCGGCGCCTGTCGAAGGGCGGCAAGGAACGCGTGCTCGCCGAGCTCGTGGAGCGCCTCGCCGCGGAGGCTTCCGGACCGCGCTTCGAGCTCGCCGCGCCCCACGTGGGCAGCGACGGCCTCGGCGTCCTGCGCGACACCGAGACGGGGCACGAGCTCGTGGTCGTGCCCGGCGGCGTCGCGCGCGTGGGCTTCGCGCCCGACGACATGCTCACCTGCTGGGCCGCGGCCGACCTCGGCGACGTCGACGAAGCGGCGTTCCAGGACGGCTTCCGCTCGGCCCGGCCCCCGCGCTGGTTCCGCCTTGCGCCATTCCTGGTCGCGCGCCGCGGCGCCCCGTGCGCGGAGGCCGAGCGCGACGGCTACCTCGCCGAGGCCGCCCGGCGTGGCTACCGCGAGATCCGTGAGGTCGAGTGGGAATGGTGCGCCCAGGAGGGCGGCGCCGTCTCGTTCGTGGGGATGGCGCGGGGCGCGCCCGACTTCTCGCCGAACCAGGAGCCCGCGCCCCTCGATCCCACCGGCTTCGGGCTCCACGAGCTCATCGACGAGCCCTGCCGCATGGCCGACGCCTTTCACCCCACCTGGGACGCCGCGCTCGAGACGGGCGACTTCCCGCCGGGCCCAGGCGACGCCCCGCGCGCCCTCCGGCTCGCGCACACCCAGTGGCAGTCCCGCGAGGAGCTGATCGCCTGGCACCGTGCGGCGCGGGCCTGCGAGTCGGAGCACACGCGGGGCACCCTCCGCCTCGTGCGCGACTTGCCCTGCAAGGACGCGGCGCTCGACCTGCTCGCCCGGGTCGCTCTGCCCGCCGAGGCGCCCATCGCTCGCCTGATCGAGGCGCTCGGCGGCAAGACGCCCGACAGGAAGCGCGCGCTCCGCGTCCTCGACGATCTCGCCACCGACCCCGCCGGTGCGCCCGAAGCTCCCGCGCTCCTCGCCCACCTCGTGAAGGGCGATCCAGCGTGGGATCCGAAGGTGCACCTGCACGCCCTCCGGCTCGGCGTCCGCCTGGCCGAGGACCGGGGAGCGCGCGAGGAGCGCCCCGCAGCGCGCGCCGCCGCGCGCGCGGCCCTCGCCAGCCACGAGCCCACGTTCGCAGCGTGGCTCGGGGACGCGGCGCCGAACGTCCGCGCGCACGCCCTCTACGCCCTCGCCCACGTCGCGCCGTCGAGCGCGACGCGGGCGGCCGTGCTCGAGCTCGCACAGCGCGAGAAGCAGGAGCCGACGCGCATGGCCGCCTTCCTCTGCCTCGGCGCGTGGATGGCGCGCGAGCAGGACACCGAAGCGCGCGCGCTGCTCGCGGGCATCGTGAAGGGACGCTCGGCTCCCCTCGCCTCGGTCGCCGCGCTCGCGCTCGCGCTCGGCGCCCCGCTCGAGCGACTGCCCGAAGGAGGGCTCCTGCGCCTCTGCCAGGCGCTCGGACTGAAGTCCAAGGCGGCCGACGCCCTGCCCTTCTGGGATGGAAACCTCCGTGAGCGCGCCTTCGCGATCCTCCGGAACGCGAGCGAGGCCACGCGCGAGGAGGCCGCGCGCTCCCTGCTCGCGCCGCTCGAGGGCCCGGACGCCCCCTCAGCAAGGATCGTGGCGCTCGGGCTGGCGCTCCTGTTCCCGCCTCGGCCGAACGAGCGCGAGACGGTCCGCCCCGAGGCGCTCTCCCCGATGGCGCGGCGCCTGCTCGAGCTCACCGCCGAGCGCGAGGTCGACGCCCCCGTCGACTTCGCGTCCTACGCGGTGCCCCGTTTCCTCGGCCTGCGCCGCGCGCTGATCGGCCTCGGCCCCCGGCTCCCGAGCGATCGGCTGGTGCGCCTCCGCTTCGGCGAGGAGGACGTGGAGCTGCCGCTCTGGCGGGCCAGCGAGCGCATCGACGCCGAGGACGACGACCAGGCCAGGGAAGCCCTGAAGAAGCTCGTCGCCGGCCTCTCGCCGCTCGAACGGCTCGCGCTCTGGCTCGACCCCCGCCGGCTCGACAACCTCGACCTCCCCGACTCGCCCAGAGGCCAGCGGAAGCTCATCGCCGGCGCGGTGGCCCAGGACAGGGGTGGGACCGTGGCGCTCGCCCAGGCCGAGCTCGCGCGCCTCGACGACCTGCGCGCGCGCGGCGCAAAGGTCACGTACTCGACCGTGCTCCGGCTCTTCGCCTGCCTCGTCGAGCCTGGAAAAGAGCTTGATCCGAGCCTCCTTGGGCACCTCGATCTCACGCTGAAGGAGTCCGAGTCGCTGCCCGAGGAGGTGTGGCGCGCGCTGCCGCGGGCCGCGGCGCACGAGCTGCTCGAGCGCACCGCCACGGCCTTCCTCGACGAGGAGCTCGCCGATTTGCAGACCCTGCGCACCAGATCGCGCGGCGAGAAGGTCGTCGATGCGGCGCTCCTGCTCAAGAGCTTGCGTGGGCTCAAGCTCGGCCTCCTGCTCATGGCCCCCTTCGGCGCCAGCTGGAAGGCCCAGGCGATCGAGCCCACGCTCGACGCCTGGCCGGAGGCGAAATCGTTCGTGGCCACCTTCCGCGCCGATTACGCCAAGGTGAACAGCGTGCGCGCCGCCGTCGACTTCATCATCGCCCAGCGCCCGAAGCTGGGAGTTTGAGCGACGGCCGCGCTCCGCCCCCGCCGGCGATGTCGTGCAATCCGCTGGGAAACGGGCGCGCGGCGTCGCCCAGCGTGTCGTGGACGGGCTCCTTCGATGCGCGGACAAGTTGCGGATCCAGCGTCACCATTCCGGGAGGGAGCGGTTCGCTCGGGTTGAGCAACTGGGTTGGCGCCGCGCGCCGCCGCGTTGGCATGGAGCGCGCTTGGCCTCCTTCGGATACCGCGGGAATAGCGCTCTTCTCCGCCTGGAGAGCAGTCCCCTCACGGGTACGCGTGTTGCCAATACCACCCATGATGTGGCAAATGAGGTCTCTCCATCTCGCATGGTTGACGCTCGCCGCCGCGGCGTGCGGCACGGATCCGGTGGCGGTGGACCCCCGGACAACCTCGCAGCTGGTCCTCGACGGAGGGCTCATCAACGAGAGCCCGCAGGTCATCGTGCTGGTCGTCGATGACGCGGACACGGCCGAAGCCGCGCAGCTCCGCGAGCGCGTCGCCCAGAGCGTGCGCGCGGGCCTCCTTGCCGTGATCGAATCGCGGTGGGGAACATGCGGCAGCCCGGATCCGGCCCAGTGGCACCCCGGCGAGCTCCGGGTGGTCGTCGCGCGGCCGAGCGCGCCCGACGCCGCGGCGCTCGTCACCTCGAGGGAAATCCCCTCGCTCGCGTGGACCACGCAGACCTCGCGCGAGGAGGAGGTCGAGGCGGTGATGGCAGGCGTGACGGAGGCGCTGGGACAGCGGCTCGCCGAGCCCGGGGAGGAGTACCTCCCGCTACGGACGGCCAGGCGCGCGCTGGAGCTCGTCACAGGCGCGCGCGCCCCCGAGGGGGAGGCCGAGGTAGCCCTCGTCAGGTCGCTGCCCCAGGACAGGATCGCGAGGCTGCTCGTCGCGAGCACGCGCGACGACGAGGGGCCCGGGCCCGTCGCCGACGAGGTCCCCAGCCAGACAGCGCTGTCGATGACCCTGGACACGGAGGTGGCCGGGCCTTTCACCACGCGCGATTCGACCTGTAGCGCCATCGACGAAGGCAGCGGGCGACTCGCGGCGTGGAGCGAGCTCGTGCGCGCGGAGCCGATCGCCTCGCACTGCGACGATCAGCAGACGTGGGACATGCTCCTTCACCCGGGTTTTGCTGATTGCGGCTTCATCTGCCAGGCGCACCCGCTCGCCGTGGACGCCGGAGGCGTGGTCGCTTGCAAGGTCATGATCGATCAGGCCGATCTCGAGCGCTGCGATGCCGCGCGCGGTCGGCACGATCCGGACGGGCAGCCGACGTTCGTCGAGCGCGGCGGCAAGGAGCTGCGCCGCTGCGAGGTCGTGCAGCTCGCCGGCGCCGACCTGGAGCGCTGCCGGCATTCGCTCGACTGTCCTGGATGCCCGAGCGGCTTCTGCGCGACCGAGGTGCCGGAGCTCGTGTCGCAGTGGCGCTGCATGCCCTCGGAGCACCCATGGCCGCTCCGGTTCATCGGCGGCGCGATCGAAGGCCGTCGAGGGTGGATCAACATCACCTGCAGCACCGAAGCAGAGAAATGAGAGGCGACATCGCGCGGTGCGCCGTGCCCGGTCGTCGATACCTCGTTCCGAGCCTGACAGTTCCTCTCATTTGTTGGCATCATAAAAAAAAAGAAAAGAAATTGAACAGGGAGGCGGGGAGGCGGGGAGACTGATGGGATTCTACTCCCCGTCTCCCCGCCTCCCTGTGAATTTTCCCGAAAAGGAACCAGCAGGGTCGGGTTCAGTCGATGATGGTCCAGGTGGCCTTGGCGGTGCAGCCGTAGGCGTCGAGCGCGCCGGGGTGCGAGAGGGGGACGAGCTTGGTCTGCCCCTTGGCGAGCGGCCCAGTGACCGAGCGGGTGTAGGGCCCAGGATCGCCGTAGTAGTGCGTGACCGTGAAGGTGATCTTCGCATCCTCCGGAACGCCAAAGAGCGAGGTGTTCTTGATCGCCGCGTTCGGGTTGAAGATGCTGGGATAGGTGATCGAGCACGAGAGGTTCACGGTCTTCGTGACCGGGCCGCCGCCGTCATCGCCGCCAGGACCGATGATCGCCTCTGCGCCCTCACCCACGACCTCGGCTGCGTCGCTCGCGCCCTCATCGGCGCTGTCGCCGTCGAGCGGCTCGGCGATGCAGCCGACGAGCGAGAAGGACGAGATGAGCGAGCAGAGGAGCAGGTTCTTGAGCTTCATGGTGGTGTATCCTTGTGTCAGGGTTCACGCTCACGAGATCGCGTCTCGGCGGCCTCTGGTGATACCGAGTCGTCCAGGTGGCCCTCGTCGCTGTCTCGCGGCGTCGCATCCCGATAGAGCAACCGGCAGGCCAGGTTGTCGGGGCGCTTCGGGCCGCCCCCAGCACGCCCGGGATCCGCTGGAAAGACGGCCTCTTTCGGGGTGTTCGCGCGCCACCGCGCGGCGCCGGGGGGGCGCCCGCGCGGCGCGGTGGAGGTCAGAGCCCCCACGCCGGCGGCGCGAGCCTCCACCACGTGTCTTCTCAGGTGCTCTCTGGCCCGGGAGGCCACGGCCGGCTCAAGCTCTGTGCTCGTTCGACGGGTCGGCGCCGCCCGCGCCGCCCACGTCCCGCACCCCGTGAAGGGAGCGCGGCGCCTTCGATGCACGAGCCCGAGGAGTCGAGCGCCCGTCCGTCGCGATCCGGCGGCCTCCTTGACGGCGATCGGCGCCCCATGGGATCGTCGGACATGCAGGCCGAGGCGCGTTTCTCCGAGGCGCGCGGCGTGCGGCGCGCTCCTCGGCGCCCGGGTGGTCCTGCCGTGGGCAGGGCGCCTCGGTGAAGCTCGAGGAGCGTTGATGCTGGCACCGGGCGATCATCCCCCCTCTTTCTCGTCGGCCCCTCCGAGGGTCCACGCCGCGTGCGTGGGTGTCCTGGTCGGCCCCTGCGTCGTGCTCGCCGTCCTCGCGGGCAAGGAAGTGGCCGTCCCGTGGTTCGTGATGGAGGCGGGCTTGCTCGCCGCGCTCCTCTGCGTCGCCGCCGCGGCCCGCAGCCCTGCGCTGCGCGTCTCTCTTCCCCTCTTCGTTTTTCCGCTCGCGTACCTTGTCTACCGCATGACCCGGGATGGGATGACGTGCCCCGACATCCCCCCTTCCTGGTACGCATGGCGAGCGTGGTTGCCGATGATCGGGCGCCCGTTCGGGCTCCTGTCCGCCCTCGCCGGCGCCCTCGGGGCGGTGTTCTTCGCTGCCATGACGACCACCATGGTCCGCGTGCCGCCGCGCGCTCTCCACGCGGCGAGCGTCGCCGTCCTCGCGCTGGCCACGGGCCTCATTGCCGTATCGACCGCTCACGCCGTGCGAGAGCCCGATCCGGAGGATCACATCGCGTCCCTTCCGACCATCGGAGTCGTCCCGCCCGTCGAGGGGGGGCCCTCGATGATCGACGAGGGCTTGTCGGACCCGTCCGGACCGCCGCTCGTGACGCGCATCCACGACGTGACCATCGGCCGGCTGGGCGTGCGCCGGTTGTGCCCGAGCCTGTCCGAGAGGTGTTTTCTCGATGTGGAGGAGGCCGGGAGGCCTTTCGACGCTCTCCTCGTGACGTGGCTGTCTCAGCGCGGCACGTACACGATGGTCGACCCCGAGGCGTGCCGGCAGCAGCCGGGCTGGGTCAATCCCCGCGATTCTCTCGTCATCCGCCAGGCGTCGCCGCTCGTTCGCGAAGCGTCTCTGGTCGCCAAGGGCCGCGAGCTGAGCCAGCTGCTCGTGCTCGACGGAGCGATCTACGATGCCCATCGCGGCGGCGAAGCAGGTCCGGTCGTCCTCGCGGCGCCGCGGTTCGTCGCGATGCCCGCGTCCATGCGCCTCGTCGCAGACATGCTCGGCGCCCACCGGCGCGCGATCGCCGTCGCCGCCTGCGGAGCGCTGCTCTCCGCGGCGCTGCTCCGTTATCGCTGGCGCGCCCGCCGCGCCCTCGCGCGGATCGCGGGGGCAAGGGCCGCGGTGCTCGCGGAAAACGGCTGGCTCGACTTCGCGGACGGCTCGCCTCCCGTGCGCGCCGCAGACCGCGGCTTGCCGCCCGGACCGGTGGTGGTCCTCGGACCGACGTCCGCGGGCACGTACCGCGGAGGGGCTCTCTCCGGCGCCGAGCTCATCGCAGGAGAGCAGGCCAGGCTGCTCGAGCGAGGGAGCGCCCGGATTGCGCAGATCGACGTCCTCGTCTTCTTCGTCGCGGTGCTCACGCCGCTGCCGCTGCTGACCGTCGCGGTCACGCTGAGCCTCTGGTAGCCCCCTGCCCGCCGTTGCGCGCCCCATGCGGGTGCTAGGGTGGCGCTCATGTCGAACGCGCTCCGAGCGACGCTCCTGAGCCTCTTCGGCAGCCTCGCCCCCGGCTGTGCCTCGCCGGGCCTGTCCGCCGCGACGTCAACGCCCGAAGCGCCCGCAGATCTCGTGATCACGGCCGGCGTCGTCCGGACCATGGACCCCGGGAACCCGCGCGCCGAGGCGGTCGCCGTGCGCGGCGAGCGGATCGTCTTCGTGGGCAGCGCGGCCGGCGCGAAGGCCTTCGTCGGGCCGGGGACGCGCGTCGAGGAGCTGCCGGGGCGCGCGATCGTGCCCGGGCTCGTCGACGGGCATGCCCATCTTTACGGGCTCGGGGTCGCGCTGGAGACGCTGAGCGTGCGCGGCGTGAAGAGCGCCGAGGACGCGGCGGCGATCGTGGCCGAGGCGGCGAAGGCCCGCCCGACGGCCGAGTGGATCACCGGGCGCGGCTGGGACCAGAACCTCTGGCCGGGCGCCGCGTTCCCCACGCACGCCCCGCTCGACGCGGCGGCGCCGGAGCACCCGGTGGCGTTGCGCCGCGTCGACGGGCACGCGCTCTGGGCGAACACGGCGGCGATGCGCGCGGCCGGGGTCGGCCGAGGCACGCAGGATCCGCCGGGCGGGCGCGTCCTGCGCGACGCCGCGGGCGAGCCGACAGGCGTCTTCATCGACAACGCGATGGGCCTCATCGAGGCCAAGGTCCCGGCCGACCCGCCCGCCGTGCGCGAGCGGCGCATCCTGCGCGCGGCCGAGGCGGCGCTCTCGTCCGGGCTCACGGGCGTGCACGAGATGGGCATCGACGACGAGACCGCGGCCGTCTACCGCGCGCTCGCCGCCTCCGGGCGGCTGCCGATCCGCGTTGCCGCGTACCTCGCGGGCGACGGGAACCTCGAGGGGCTGAAGGCGCGCGCGCCCGACGTGGACCCGAAAGGCACGGCGATGTTCGTCCTGCGCGGGGTCAAGCTCTTCGCGGACGGCGCGCTCGGCTCGCGCGGCGCGGCGCTGCTCGCGCCGTACGCGGACGAGCCCTCGACGAGCGGGCTCCTGCTGATGGATCGCGAGGCGCTCGCGCGCGCGGCGCGGCTCGTCGCGGACGCGGGCTTCCAGCTCGCGGTGCACGCGATCGGCGACCGCGCCAACCGCGCCGTGCTCGACGCCTTCGAGGCGCTCGGCCCGGGGCGGGCGGCGGCGCTCCGGTTCCGGGTGGAGCACGCGCAGATCCTCTCGCCCGACGATCTGCCGCGCTTCGCGGCGCTCGGGGTGATCGCCTCGATGCAGCCGACCCACGCGACGAGCGACATGCCCTGGGCGCCCGCACGGCTCGGCGCCCATCGCCTGAAGGGCGCGTATGCCTGGCGGTCGCTCTTGTCGTCGGGCGCCCGCCTCGTGTTCGGCTCGGATTTCCCGGTGGAGGACGCCTCTCCGCTGCTCGGCATCCATGCCGCCGTGACCCGGCAGGATCTCTCGGGCCACCCCCCGGGCGGGTGGATGCCCGAGGAGCGGCTCGACCTCGACGAGGCGCTCCTGGCCTTCACCGAGGCGCCCGCGTACGCGGCCTTCGCCGAGGGCCAGCGGGGCCGGATCGCGCCTGGCTATGTGGCCGATCTGACCGTCCTCGGCCGCGATCTCTCGCCCGATCGCTCGCTCGTCGACACGAAGGTCGACATGGTGGTCGTGGGCGGCCGCGTGGCGCGCGCGCCGGCGCCGCGGTGAGCGGCGCGCGTTGCGCTTCGTCGGGACCGCCATGACACCTCACGGCCGACGCATGCAAACGACGAACGAAAGGAGGAATGAGCACCTATGCTTGCACGCTACCAGATCGTCCGCGGGCACCGTCGGGAGGACGATCCGCTGCCAGAAGGCAAGCGGTACGACACGCGCAAACACACGCACCACGTCCTGAGGACCACCCCGGAGATCGTCGAAGAGTTCCTGTCGGATCCCTCGCAAGCTGGCTTCAAGAGGTTTCGCGCCGCCTACTATGCGGTGCTCGACAGGCGGTTTGCGGAGCAACGGGAGCACTTCGACGCGCTGGCGCGGGAGGCCCGGCAAGGTGACGTGTTCCTCGGCTGCAACTGCCCCACGGCGCGCCAGCCCGACGTCCGGCACTGCCACACGTGGCTGGCGCTGGAGTACCTTGCCCGCAAGTACCCGGACCTAAACGTGAGGTTCGATGCGCGGTGAGCGGCGTTCCCTCATGCCCACGGCGAGCGAGGCCGCTCGGGCGTCGCGCTTTCCCCGGGTGCGGCGAGGGACCCGCGGTTCAGCGCCGCATCCGTGAGCAACAGTCGTCCGCCTCGGGAGCGCCGGCGGCGGGCCGCGCGCCGCTCGAGTCGGACAGGTCCTCCTGCTCGTCGGGGTAGCGGATGCGCTCGTCGCCGGCCTTGGCGCCCAGCCCGGTGCTGCGCCCCTTGGGCTCTTCCCATTCCTCCTGGCGCCCGAGCGCGGTCAGATCGAGGAAATAGTACGAGCCGCCCGTCGACTCCGTGCCGCGCCCGTACGTCGAGTAGGTGTGGTACACGCGCTCGCCGTCGCGCAGGAAGCAGCTCAGCCCGTGCAGATCGAAGGGCTGTTTGCCCCCCAGGTAATAAGCGGATCCCGCCTGCTCGTGCTCGACGGGCGTTCGGTAGTTGTACTCCACGGGCGCGACCGACTCGTCCAGCGTGACGTGGTAGTCGTGGTTGAAGCGGCTGCCCGCGGACGAGTACCAGGGCACGTGCCAGCCCATCCGCGCCTTGAACGGCGCGATCTTCTCCCAGGGACCGCGCGAGATGAGCGCGAACGTGGTGCCGACGTTGTGCCAGTGCCGCAGGTGGCCCCTCGAGATCTGATCGGCGAAGCCCGAGCAGCTCGGGCAGCCGCGATCCTTGGGTGTGCCGTCGTCCTCGAACAGCCACATGAAATGATAGACGATGAGCTGCTGCCGGCCCTCGAACAGATCGAGCAGGCGCAGCTTGCCGTGGGCGCCCGAGAACTCGTACGGCTCGGTCACCTCGACCATCGGCATTCGCCGGCGATCCGCGTTGAGCCGATCGCGCGCTCTCGTCAGCTCTTTCTCGCGGGCGAGCAGCGCCTTGCGCGCCTCCAGCCACTCGGCGCGCGACACGACGCGGGGCAATTCGATCCGGGTCATGGGGACATCTCCATGGTCATCGGGAATGGGCCTCGCCCGATGCGGGCGCTGCCGCGGAACGGGTTCGGAAGGTCGACTGCCGAAGCGCGCGAAACTCATCGGTGCATCCGTCAAAAAAACGTCGCCGGCCGCAGCCATATGTATGGCACAAATATTGCGTAAATCATAAAAAGCCACCAGCAACGACCCACGCGGGCTCTTCGGAAAGTGAGCGCGGTAGCGCCGGCCGACCCCGACGGGGTGGTCACGAGGGCCTTGGTCGGACGGACACCGCGCGGCGCGCCCCCGCCTGGCGCCGTCCGTCGCAACATTGGCGCCCGACGCCGCTGCCGCAGCGGCGCGCCGAGCCCATCCTTGCGTCGATCCCGGTGAGGCGCCGCGCGCCCCCGGGGTCGAGCCCCCGCCGAGGTACGCCATGAGCCAGTTGCCCCGAGGCCCGCGCAGCCGACTTCTTACGACCTACAAGTTCCTCACCCGTCCGTTCGAGTTCCTCACGCATTGCGCCGCCACCTACGGCGATGTCTTCAACGTCCCCGTGGTCAGCGGCGACGTCGTGATCGCCGGAGGCCCCAGGACGGTGCAGGACGTGATGACGGCGCCGCCCGAGACCTTCCTTCCCTTCGCCACCAGGGCGATCGCGCCGCTCGTGGGGGAGCACTCGCTGCTCATGCTCTCGGACGAGCGCCACAGGCGCGAGCGGAAGCTGCTGACGCCGCCGTTCCACGGCGATCGCATGCGCGCCTACGCGGCGGCGATGGCGGACACCGCCGCGCGCCGGCTCACCGAGGCGGCGCGCGCGCCCCGCGCCGTCGCCCAGGAGCTCACGCAGGCGATCTCGCTCGACGTCATCATCCGCGCCGTCTTCGGCGTGGAGGAGCCGTCTCGAACGAGCGCGTTCGCTCGGGCCGTCGTCGCCATGACCGACGCGCTGACCCCGGCGCTGACCTTCCTGCCGCCCTTGCAGCGGGAGCTCGGCGGCCTCGGCCCCTACGCGCGCTTCCGCCGGCGCGTCGGCGAGCTGGACGCCCTGTTCCGGGCGCAGATCGAGCGGGCGCGCGCGGCGCCGGGCGACGACATCCTGAGCCTCATGGTCTCGGCCCGTTACGACGACGGATCGCGCATGAGCGATCAGGCCATCTTCGACGAGCTCCGGACGCTGCTGTTCGCCGGGCACGAGACCACGGCGCTCGCCCTGGCGTGGGCCCTCGATCACGTGCACCGCCACCCCGGCGTCCTCGCGCGCCTCCGCGACGAGATCGACGCCCTCGGCCCGGAGCCCGACCCCGAGCGCCTGGCTGCCCTGCCCTACCTGGACGCCGTGTGCAAGGAGGCGCTGCGCGTCTATCCGATCGTCACCGAGTCGCCGCGCCTCCTGGCGCAGCCGTTCCGCCTCGGCGAGCACGAGCTCCTGCCGGGAACGGGGGTGGCGCCCTGCATCCTGCTCGTGCACCACCACCCCGAGCTCTACCCCGAGCCGTCCCGGTTCAGGCCAGAGCGCTTCCTGGAGCGAAAGTTCTCCCCGTTCGAGTACCTGCCTTTCGGCGGCGGACACCGCCGCTGCATCGGCGCGGCCTTCGCGATGTTCGAGATGAAGATCGTGCTCGGCGTGGCGCTGTCAGCATGGGAGTTCCGCCTGCTCGACGAGCGTCCGCCCCGCCCCGTGCGCCGCAACCTGACGCTGAGCCCCTCGGGCGGCGTCCCGCTCGTCCTGCGCGCCCGGGGCCGCAGCCGCCTTTACGCCGCCGCCTGATCCTGGCGCGAGGAGGCGCAGGGGAAGCCCCAGCACGGGAATGCGCCGCCGTGGATGCCACGACACGGCGGACATGGAGGAGAGAGAGAAGATCACGACGTAAAACCTCCGCGCTCCCGGCGCTTCGGCGATCGTCAGGGGTGGATCTGGAATAGAGGGGCTCCCCCGCTTGCCGCATCGCCCCCATGCTGAGACGCCTCCTCCGCTCGACCGCCGCCTCCTCTCCCCGTGCATCTCTCTCTGGACCGGTCGTACCGATCGGCGCGGCCGCGGGCGCCCCTCGGCAGCGCGCCCCAGGCCCATCGCGTCACGCGCGGCCGCTCACCCGCCTCGGATGGGCTGCCGCGCTGCTCCTGGCGGCCCCCTCGTGCGAATCGGTCATCCCCTCGGGTTCGCCGCGCCCCTCCGCGGCGGCGCAAGCCCGGCTGGAGCTGCACGCGGGCGATGCCGACGTCTGGGCCTTCAGCGCGCGCGTCCAGGGCGCCCTCGCCGGAGCGGGCACGCTGGAGGACTGCGCGATCCGGGTGGGCGGCGACGTGTTCCCCGCGGCGATCGAGCAGCAGCGGTTCTTCGCGGACGTCCCGCTGCGCGAGGGCGAGAACGAGATCGTCGCGCGCTGCCGGGAGGCGAGCGCGGGTGACCTGGACTCTCCGCCCGTCACCTACCGCGTCCGGCTGGAGGACACGCCGCGCGCCCGCGCCCGCGCCGCGCTGGCCGGCGGCAAGCTCGTCCTCGACGCGACGAGCAGCGAGCCCAGCGAGCGCTCCCGCGCCGAGATCGTCGCCTTCGACTGGCTCCGCCTGCGCGGCGACGCGGCGCCGGAGCCGCTCGGACAGGGCGCTCGCCTCGAGCTGCCGGCGCCCGACGCCGGCGATCAGGCGCTATACGAGCTCAGGGTGCGCGACGAGCGCGGCCGAGGCGACGCCGCGCGTGTCGCGCCGCCGCTCGAGGCCGCCTCCGGCAGGGCCGCACCGGCGTGGATCGACGACGCCGTCCTCTACGGCGTCGTGCCGCCGTTCTTCGGCGATCCGCCGCTCCGGAGCGTCCGCGCCGCCCTCCCCGCGATCGAGCGGCTCGGCGTCACGGCGATCTGGCTATCTCCACTCTTCGCCGCGCCCGAGGGCGACTTCGGGTATGCCGTCACCGATTACTTCAGCGTGCGCCCCGACTACGGGACCGAGCAAGACCTCCGCGAGCTCGTGGACGACGCGCACCGGCGCGGCCTGCGCGTGCTGCTCGATCTCGTGCCCAACCACACCTCGGCCGAGCACCCCTATTTCCGGGAAGCCGAGCGGCGCATGCGCCGCGCGCACAGCTTCGCCTTCTACGATCGCGACGAAGGAGGGGAGCCGACGCATTACTTCGACTGGAAGCACCTGCCGAACCTGAACTACGACAGCGCCGAGGTGGCGCGCTGGATGCTCGAGGCGTCGCTGCACTGGGTGCGCCGGTTCGACATCGATGGCTATCGCGTCGACGCCGCGTGGGGCATCAAGCAGCGGCGGAGCGAGCTCTGGTCCCCCTGGGCCGCCGAGCTCCGGCGCGTGAGCCCGCATGTCGCGCTGATCGCCGAGGCCTCGGCGCGCGATCCGTACTACCTGCGGAACGGGTTCGACGCGGCGTATGACTGGACCGAGGAGCTCGGACACTGGGCCTGGAAAGACGTGTTCGGCGCGCCGCGGGGCATCGCGGCCCGTCTCGGCGCGGCGCTCGCCGCCACCGCGGCGCGCGCCGAGCGCCCCGAGCGCACGCTCAGGTTCATCAACAACAACGACACGGGCGCGCGCTTCGTCACCCGCCACGGGCCGGGGCTGACGCGCGTCGCCGCGGCGGCGCTGCTGACGCTGCCGGGGATCCCGTGCGTCTACACGTTCGACGAGCTCGGCGCCGAGTACGAGCCTTACGGCGGCCTCGCCCCGGTCTCACGGCCCCCGCGCGGCCAGCTGGCGCGGCATTACGAGCAGCTGATCCGGCTCAGGCGCGGCGTCGCGGCGCTCCGGTCGCCGGGGCACCACACGGTGCACGCCGGGGGGCCGGACGACGAGGTCTTCGCCTACGTCAGGCACGGCGACGACGCGTCTCGCTTCGCGCTCGTGGTCCTGAACTTCAGCGAGCGATCGGTGAGGAAGCGGCTCACCGTCCCGGAGCCGTTCGCCGCCCACGCGCGAGGCGGCCTGCGCGACGCGCTGAGCGGCGCCGGCGCGCACCTCCGGGCCGGCGCCCTCGCGCTGGACCTCGCGCCCTGGGACGTCCGCATCCTCGTGCCGCGGTAGGACGAAGGACGAGCCCCGCGCGTCTGCCGGGCGCTCCTCGCGCCCTCTCACGCCGGCCCACAAAGAACAGAGCGCCCATTCGACGGCGGGGGGGGAAGCCGTCACGGGCGCTCTGCCGTGGTTACTTAGCAGGACACGGGCCAGGGTTTCTCCGTAGTTGTTTCAAGGACTTAGCCATCAGGAAGTCCCTGAAGCTTTCGATCCTGAGATCGCCGCTTGCAGACCTGACGGATGCGCTCGAGGCGAGCGCCGCTTCAGGCTCGGTCTGACGAGCCGCTGCGCGGCGCTTGCGCTCGAGGAATGCTTCGGGTCGCGTCGGTCGGGGGTGGCATGAGCGCGGAGAGTTCGGTGATGCACGAGGACGTGGAGAGCCTGCGGGCGGCTCTGGAGCAGCTCCGGATGGTGACGGATCGGATGGCCGCCGCGGTCACGTACTGCAGCCGCGACCTCCGCTACCTCTGGGTGAGCCCGGAGTACGCCGCGTGGATCGCGCGGCCCGCCGCGGAGATCGTGGGACAGAGGATCGTCGAGGTCCTCGGCCCACAGGCGTACGACGATCTCGAGCCGTACTTCGAGCGTGTGCTCCAGGGAGAGCGCGTGGAGTATGAGGAGCGGTGCCTCGTCCGAGGCCTGGGCCTGCGCTGGATCAAGGCGATCTACGTCCCCACCTACGACGCGCGCGGGACGCCGGATGGCTGGATCGCCGTGGTCACCGACATCACGCGCCGTAAGGAGCTCGAGGAGATGCTGCGGGAGTCCGACCGCCGTAAGGACGACTTCCTCGCGATGCTGGCGCACGAGCTCCGCGGCCCGCTCGCGCCGATCCGCAATGCGGTGGCCATCATGCGCGTCCTCGGCCTGGAGGATCCGAAGTTCGTGTACGCGCGCGACATCATCGAGCGGCAGGTCTCCCACATGGCGAGGCTCGTCGACGATCTGCTCGACGTCTCACGCATCAGCCGGGGGAAAATCGCGCTCCAGCGGGAGACGCTGGAGCTGGCTGACCTGGTACAGGAGGCGGTCGAGGCCACACGCCCGGTCATCCAGACGCCTGGGCACACGCTCTCGGTCACCCTCCCGGCCGAGCAACTCCGGATCGAAGCGGATCGGGTCCGCATCGTCCAGGTGATCGTCAATCTGCTCACCAACGCCGCCAAGTTCACGCCGCCGGGCGGGCGCATCGGCATCGAGGTGAGCCGCTCGGAGGCGGGAGAGGCCGTCATCCGGGTGACGGACACCGGGGTGGGCATCGAGGAGGCGATGCAACCGCGCGTGTTCGAGGCGTTCGTGCAGGAGACATCCGATCTCGCGCGCTCCCAGGGCGGGCTGGGCGTCGGCCTCTGGCTGGCGAAGCAGCTCGTCGACCTGCACGGCGGGCGAATCGACGTCGAGAGCGCGGGGCGGGGGCGGGGGGCCGCGTTCACCGTGACGCTGCCGGCGCTCCCCAGAAACGCGCGCGAGACGCAGCCGGCCGGCCTGCGCGAGCCAACCGCCGGGAGCCCACTGCGGATCCTCGTCGTCGAGGACAACCTGGACACGGCCGAGAGCCTCAAGATGCTCCTCGAGCTTCATGGCCACGAGGTGTGGATGGAGCACGATGGGCTCGCCGCGCTCCATGCGTTCAGCCGTCTCTGCCCCGACATCGCCTTCGTCGATCTCGGGCTGCCGCTCCTCGATGGGTTCGAGGTGGCGAGAAGGGCGCGCCGGGACCAGGGGACGGCGGGCTGCCTGCTCGTGGCGCTCTCCGGCTACGGCCGCGATGAGGACAAAGCCGAGGCGCGGCGCGCCGGCTTCGATCTTCACTTGACCAAGCCGGCCGACACAGAGGCCATCGCTGAGCTGCTCGCCAAGCGCTGCGCGGCGCGCGGTGGGGGCGCAACGTAAAGAACCGAGAGCCGTCGCGGGGAGCGACCAGGGTGTGAGGGCGCTGCGATCTGCTCGCCGCCGAACGACTCGTGAGCGCGACGGCGATCCAGACTGCGCGCAGCAAGGGGTACGACGGCCTCGCCATCGCCCTCGTCACCGCAGAGCCGTAGCCGCAGCGGACCAGCGGGCGCCCCTCGCGCCCTCCCGCGCCGGCCCACAAAAAAACAGAGCGCCCATTCGACGGCGGGGGGGGAAGCCGTCACGGGCGCTCTGCCGTGGTTACCTAGCAGGACACGGGCCAGGGTCCATCCGTACTTGTTTCAAGGACTTACCCTTAAGGGAACCCCTGAATCTTTCGATCCTGAGATGGTTGCTTGCAGACCTGGCGGATGCTCTTGCGCCGCGGCCCAGGGCCGTGTGGTGCCGGTCCAGCGCGAGCACCGCTCGTGGCTGGTCGCTTCAGTCTCGGTCCATCTCGGTTTATATGTTCAATGATGGTGTACACCGCTATGTCTCGTACCGGGTGGTCATGGGCTGATAGTTCGGCACATAGATTTGTCGGTGCTCGTTTGGTGAACAGGGGGCGAGCGAATGACGCGTGATCGGCAGGTGGCACAGGCGCGATGCGCACGGCGCAGCGCACGTCGAACCCGTCGCGCGCCGCCGAGAAGCGGCGGCTAATCAGGGAATATCGTCAGCGCGCAGTAGAGGATCCATTCAACATCGCTCCCGCTGCTTGCCTTCTTCGAGCACACGTCCTTTTTGTCTGGGTCCAGCCTCCATCGCGATCCGCAAAACGCCTCCTTCCCTTCTTGACCGGATGCCGTCAAGGCGAGGCAGATCAATTGACGATCGATGCGTGGCCCGTCATGAAAATCCAGCTCATCCGATGCGGCGGCGGTGACCTCTGACGTGTTCATGTCATCCAACATGACCACGCCAGGCACTTCGCCTACATCCTCCGTCGCCATGGCACATGAGAAACAAGCGGGCGATAGCACGAGGGTGGCAATCAGCCCGTATGTCGTGGCTTCCATGAGTGAAGGTTCCTGCGATTTGTAGACCACGGTCGAGCGCGCATGAACGATGCACCGGGGTTCTCTGATCCATGCTGGGCATACGTGCGGCTGGGAATCGAGAGAGAGGAAGACGACGTTCCGATCCCGACGTCCGGGCGGTGTGCCGCCTGTCTCCCGGAAGCGAGCGGACGAGACGAGCCTCCTGCTCGCCGGCGCCTTCCCCTCCCCGGCCAGCGGACGAAGGTAGTCATCGAGCAGGTCGTCCGGAGGACCGCCCGGGCTCGGCCGACTCCTTCTTATACCTCAATCACTCGCAGCATCCTCGAAGATCACAAGGTGACTGTCATCGTATCCAGTCCGGAAGTATCTCCAGTGTTCTTGCGAAAAGGACGTCGCTGGAAACACGACGAGGCGTGATCGGCGCTGAGCAGGAGCCGAAAACCGCCGAACTCATCTGCCTCGACGTGCTCGACCACTGGTGGGTTGACGACTGGCGGGGGCGAGTGGCGCCGCTGCGGTGCACGGCGTGCGGCAACGACGGGAAGGGACCAGGTGGACGGACGAATGAGAGGGCCGGCGCCCTCGGTCGCTGTCTCCACCCTGAAGCCTGGAGCACCCGCGCTTGCGATGTGGATCGAGCCACCGTAGCATGTTTCGCATGAATTTTGTGGAAGCGATCCGGGCAGCTCTTGAGAGGGCTGAGCGCGGTATCGGGGCTCGCCAGGTGGAGCCTTGGCTTGCCGCAGAGATCGAGAAGCTCAAGAGCGCGGACGCCCCCATCGAGATCACTGCCGAGGCGCTCCAACGATTCCTCGCGAGCACCACGGACGCAGGACCGCCCCGCTCCGAGCGGCTCCGCAGGCTCGCCATCGAGCTGGAAGATGAAGATTTCGTGGACGGCTGGGCAGGCTTTCGCCGGATCTACGAGGCTGCCGCGAGCGAGAGCCCGAACGACGCGTGGGTCTTCCTCTCGTGGGGGATCTCGGCAGATCACTCCTGGCTCTGGCGCAGCAAGCTCGAGGAGGAACGCCTGCAGATATGGGAAGCAGCCGACCGCGCGCTCGCCCGAGCCGTCGAGCTCAGTCCCGACGATGCCGATATTCTGTATGCCATGGGGCACCTCCGTTACCAGCACCCGACCGACGACACCGACTCTGGCGAGCACGCTGTTCGGGCGATCCCATGGCTCGTTCGGGCCATCGAGGTCAATCCGCACCACCCCATGGCGCAGCTTTTTCGGGCGCACTGCTATCATGACCAGAAGAAATGGCAGGCCGCGGTGCGGGCCTACGAGGCGGTGGAAGCGTCACGGTTGCTGGAGGAGCGTCCCTGCGAGGCGGGGCGGGTGGTGAAACTCCGGGCCCAGCTCGCCTTCTGCCTCGCGCAGTCCGGCGATCCTGCGGAGGCGGGGCGCCAGCTTCTCCTCCTCGTCAACGACGTCGACCAGTTCACCCGTGATGAGCTACGTGAGCTCGTCGGGTCAATGCTGTCGTTCTCGGAGATCCTCGAAGACACGGCCAATAGGGTGAAGTCCCCCCACCTCCTCGAGGCGACGAGGGCGACCATCCTTCGCGTGGAGCGTCGATGGGACGATGAGGAAGGGTGACCGAGCTCATGAGCTCCACGCGAGCGTCAGCACGACGTTGACGCCGCCCGGCTTCTGAAGGCCGTCGACGTATCCCGCGATGGCGAGGGGCGCCGGCGCCTCGCATCCCGCAGCCCTTGCGCTGACAGGGAAGTTCCTTGCAGCGGGCTGGTCGATCCTCACTCGGCGTAGACGGCCACCGTCTCCGTGCACGAGTGCCCGAGCAGCAGGGTGTTCGGATAGGGCACGTCCGGCGTCGGCGGGCGGCGCTCGAACATGGCCGCTCGCCGAAGGGGGTCGGCTTTCCGGGCAAGGTCGTGGTTCAGCGCTTGAGCCCGGTCCGCGCGAGCCCCTCCACGAAGTACCGCTGCGCGAACAGGAAGAGCACCACGAGCGGCAACATCGCGAGGGAGGCGCCCGCCATGAGCACGGCCGGCTCGCCGCCGTAGGCGTTCTGGGTGCCGGCGATCATCTGCTGGATGTTCATCTTCCGCGGAGAGGTGATGTAGACGAGCGGCCCGAAGTAGTCGTTCCAGGCGGCCTTGAGCCCAAGGACCGCGAGCGTCGCGACGGCCGGCCCAGCGAGGGGGAAGACCACCCGCGTGAACGTCTGGAAAGGGTTCGCGCCGTCCAGCGTCGCGGCCTCGATGAGCTCGTCCGGAATGCTCGCGAAGTACTGCCGCATCAGGAAGATCGCGACCGCGCTGCCCGTCGCGCCCGGCACGATGAGCGGATAGTACGTGTCGATCCAGCCGATCCGGGCGAAGCCCACGAACTGCGGGATCAACGTGACCACGCCCGGCAGCATCATCGTCGACAGGAGCGCGGCGAAGATCGCGTCGCGCCCCGGAAAACGGAGCTTCGCGAAGGCGTAGCCGGCGAACGAGGCGGTGAGGAGGCCGCCGAGGGTCGAGGGGACGGCGATGAGGAGCGTGTTCCAGGTGCCGCGGAGGATGTCGATCTCGGCGAAGGCTTGCCGGTAGTTGGCGAGCGTCGGGCGGGCCGGGATCCAGCGGATCGGGACCGCGTAGATCTCGTCCGCCGGCTTCACGCTGGTGCTGATCATGAACGCGAAGGGCGCGAGCACGAAGACGGCCACCAGCGCGAGGACGGCATAGGAGAGGAGCCGGAGCGCCCGGCGCCCTCGGGACCTCCGGCCGCTACTCATCGTGCACCCAGCGCCGGGCGAGGCGGAACTGGAGCACGGTCACGATCATCACGAGCGCGCCGAGCACCCAGGCCATCGCCGACGCATAACCCATCTGGAAGTACTGAAAGCCGGTGAGGTAGAGATAGAGCATGAACGTCGCCGAGCGGAACTCCGGGCCGCCGCGCGTCATCACGTAGACCTGATCGAAGCTCTGCAGCCCGCCGATGACGCTGGTGACGGCGATGAAGAACGTCATCGGGCTGATGGCCGGCAGGGTCACGTGCCGGAAGCGCTGCCAGGCGTTCGCCCCGTCGAGCTCCGCGGCTTCGAGCAGCGATCGCGGCACGCCCTGGAGCGCGGCCAGGAAGAGGACCATGTTGTAGCCGAGCCCGCTCCAGATCCCCATCACGACGAGCGCGGGCTTGACCAGGCGCGGGCTCGAGAGCCACGCGGGCGGGTCGGCGACGCCGAGGGCGCGGAGGTACGTGTTGATGAGCCCGTAATCGGCGTTGTAGATCCACTTCCAGAGCAGCGCCGCGGCCACGATCGAGCACACCGAGGGGATGAAATAGACGGTGCGGAAGAGCCCCTCGAGCCTGAGCTTCTGGTTCAACAGGAGCGCGAGCAAGAGGGAGATGGCGATGCCGATCGGGATGCCGAGGAGGTAAAAGGCCGTGTTGGCGAGCGTCCGCCAGACGAAGAAATCCCGGGCGAAGAGGCGAGCGTAGTTATCGAGGCCGACCCAGCGCGGCGGCGTGAGCACCTCGAAGCGGGTGAAGCTCAGGTAGAGCGACGCCAGCATCGGGCCGAGCGCGAACACGACGAAGCCGAGCACGGGGACCGCCACGAACGCACAACCCCAGCGCGCCTCGGCGCGGGCGCGCGGTATCTGCTTCTTCAACGCGCCGCCTCCGGTCCGGGGTTGTTCTCCCGCATGGTTTGCTCGACGATCGGCGCGAGGGCCGGGAGCAGCTCGCGCGCGCGCCGCTCGCCGCGCCAGACCTGGGGGAGGAAGCTCGAGAACACCTCGTGCCAGAAGGCGTTGGGCAGCTCGGTCTCTGGGCTCGGACGGCTCGTCTCGGCGGCGCGCAGGAAGACCCCGGCGTGGGCCGGCCGCTGCCCGGGCTGGAGGAAAGCGGCGGTCGCGGCGACCGATCGCTGATTGGGCACCTGGAGCCCGGATCGGGCCAGCTCGCGTTGTCCCTCGGGGCCGGCCAGGTACTCGACCAACGTGAACGCCTCGGCGATGCGCCGGCTCGCGGCGCTGACGGCGAGCCCCACGGAGCCAGACCAGCTCACCGAGGTCATTCCAGGCTTCGGGACCGGCACGGGCGCGACATCCCAGTCGAAGCGCATCCGGCGATAACGCGGGACCATCCAGCGACCATCGATGTGCATGGCGACGAGCCCGGCCTCGAAGAGCTCGCTCTGCCCGGCGCCGCCGCTGCGGGCGAGGTTGGGCGCCACGTGATGGCGGAGGGCCAGATCCGCGCACCACTGCACCGCGTCCATCGACACGTCGGAGTCCATGAGCCACCGGCGCTTCTCCGCGTCCACGATCTCGCCGCCCGCGGACCACACCGCGGATTCGTAGGGATATCCGGTGATCCCCCAGTGCTGGACATAGCCTTCGCGGTACGTGAGCGCGCGAAAGGCGGCGATGGCCTGGTCCCAGGTCATCGGCACCTCGGGATCCGGCGCGGGGACGCCGCGGCGGCGCAGCGCGTCCTTGTTGTAGTAGAGCACCGTGGGGCCGATGTCCTTCGGCAGCGCGTAGAGGCTGCCCTCGTGGAGGACGCGGCCATTCCACCGATAGCGGTCCAGGGCGGTCGGCCAGATGTCGGCGACGTCGAGGGTCCGACTCTCCTGCACGAGACCGTCGATGTCGCGCAAGACGCCCTGACTGACCATCTCGCCGAACGCGCCGTCGGGCACGTAGAAGACGTCGGGCGCGCGCTTCGCCACGATCATCAGCCGGAGCTTGTTGAGGTAGTCGTAGCCGACGCCGGGCACCTGCGTGTACTCGACGTGGATCTCCGGGTGGATCCGCTCGAAGGCGGCGAGCGCCGACCGCATGATGGCCCGCTCCTCCGGCATCCCCCAGCCGACGAAGGTGATGGTGGTGCGCGCGACCTGCGGCGGGGCATCGGCCTTCGAGGCGCATCCGGCGGGCGAGATGGACGCGCACCAGACCACGAGCCAGAGCGCGCGGCGGGCCATCTCAGACCCGCTCCTCGGTGCGCGGATCGAACAGGTGGACGTGCTCCGGCGCGGCGGCCAGCGTCACGCGCGCGCCGACGGCCGGCGTCGTGCCGCGATCCGACCAGCGGGACACGATCGCGGCGTCGCCGACGCGCAGGTGGACGTACGACTCGAACCCCATCACCTCGACCATCTCGACATCGCCCTGCACGCCGAGCAAAGCGCCGGCGGGCGCGGGGCCGAGGTGCTCGGGCCGGACGCCGGCGATCACCCGGCCCTCGCGGTGCTCCGGCGTCCTCGGCAGCGCGAGCCGCACGCTGGGCGCCGAGAGCACCGAGGTCGGGCCGTCGAGGCGAAGCTCGGCGGGGATCAGGTTCATCGGCGGTGAGCCGATGAACGTCGCGACGAAGACGTTCGCCGGCCGGTCGTAGAGCTGCAGCGGGCTGTCGTGCTGGAGGAGCGCGCCTCCGCGGAGGACGGCGATCCGCTCCCCGAGCGTGAGCGCCTCCGTCTGATCGTGGGTCACGTACACGAGCGTCGTCCCGAGGCGACGATGCAGGCGGCGCAGCTCGGCGCGCATCGAGCTGCGCAGCGCGGCGTCGAGGTTCGAGAGCGGCTCGTCCATGAGCAGCACGCCGGGCTCGCGCACGATGGCGCGCCCGATGGCCACGCGCTGCTGCTGGCCGCCCGAGAGAGCCCGCGGCTTGCGATCGAGGAGGTGATCGATCGCCAGCGCGCGCGCCGTGGCCTCCACGCGGCGCTTCACCTCGCCGCGCGGCACGCGGCGGAGCGCGAGCGCGAAGGCCATGTTCTCGAAGCACGTCATGTGCGGGTAGAGCGCGTAGCTCTGGAAGACCATGGCGACGTCGCGCTGCTTCGGGGGCACGTCGTTGACCACGCGGCCGCCGATGGAGAGCGTCCCGCCGTCGACGTCCTCGAGGCCCGCGATCATCCGGAGCGTCGTCGACTTGCCGCACCCGGAAGGCCCGACGAGCACGAGGAGCTCGCCGTCCTCGATGCGCAGCGACAGGTCCTCCACGATGGGCGCGCTCCCCTGGTAGCGCTTGTACACATGCTCGAACGCGATCGCGGCCACGCTTCCGCCTCCTCGGCGCCGCTGCTCGTGAACCGCGGCGTGGGCGAGATCAAGCTGCCGGACGAGCGCCGCCTTCGCGTCGCCGGGCGAGCCCCCAGCTGAACGCCGAGCCAAGGATCTCGGCCAGATCCGCGACGTCGTGGCCGCGCGCGACGAGCTCTTCGGTGATCGCGCTGCCCATGTGGCCGGGTCCGCCGGTGACCAGGATGCGCATGAGACCTCCTAACTTCGTGGCCGGGGGTCACGCTCCGCGACGTAGCGCGTGAGCGCGTCGTCGAGCGACGGCAACAAGAGCCCGCGGCCGCTCCCGAGCGCGCTGTACCGCGGGCGCGGCGCGGCCAGGCCGAGCGCGCGGCTCGGGCAGCGCACGAGCCGCGTCGCGGGGACGCGCGCGAGCGCCGCGCTGCGCGAGGCGAGCTCCGCCCAGCTCGTGGCATCCCGGTTGGCGAGGTGCCAGATGCCGCGCTCGCCGTCGATCAGCAGATCGAGGGTCGCGTGCACGAGATCCGGAACATAGGTCGGCGAGACGATCACGTCGTCCGCCGCGTGGAAGCTCCTGCCCTCGCCGAGGGCGCGGAGCGCGGCGCCGACGAAGTTCGCTTCGTCCCAGGGACCGAAGAACGCGGCCGTGCGCACCACCAGCGCCTCCGGGAGGATCGCGAGGACGTTCCACTCCGCCGTCGCCTTGCTTCGCCCGTAGACGTTGAGCGGCCGCGCGGGATCGGTCTCCACGTACGGCGAGCGCTGCGCGCCGTCGAAGACCAGATCGGCCGAGAAGGTGACGAGCCGCGCGTCACGCCGGCGACACGCGATCGCGAGCACGGCGGGCCCCAGCGCGTTCTCGCGCTCGCAGCGGTGCGGCTCGCGCTCGGCCTCGTCGACACGCACGAACCCCGCCGTGTTGACGACCGCCCACGGGGCGAGCCGATCGAGGGCGCGCTCGACCGACGCGGGATCGGCGATGTCCATCTCGTCGCGCCCGATCGTGCGATGGGGCAGGCCGCGCAGCGCGCACAGGCGCGCGAACGCGCGGCCGAGCGTCCCCTTCGCGCCGGTGATCAGGATGGGTGGGCCGGCGGCGGCGGCCTCGGGCGCGGGCGCGACGGCCGCGGCCGGACCGTACGTCAGCCGCTCGGGGCGCCGCCACCAGCCCGGCGAGGCGAGCACGGGGTGATCGAAGCGATCGCCGCGCGCGAGCGCGGAGACCAGCCGGGCGAGCGCCGTCGACCGCGGCGCGGGGCCGCGCACATCGAACACGCCCGGCTCGTAGTGCCCGCGCTCCTCGGTGACGAGGCAGCTCCAGTCGAAGCAGCCGAGCAGCGACCACGCGGTGACCGCGCGCACGTCCGCGCCCGCCACGCGCGCCGCCTCTGCGGCGCGGAACGCCTCGACCAGCCAGCGGAGCTGCTCCTCGCGCGGCCCGCCGAGGTGCACCTCGCTGATCGCCACGGGACGGCGGTAGCGATCCCAGGCCTCCTGGAGCCGCGCGCGGTGCCCGTCGATGCCTCCGGCGACCGCGCGCACGGCCTCGACGTCGGCATACGCGTGCTTGCCATTTCCGCCGTGCGACCAGGCGGGGTAAGAGGCCAGCCGCTCGTCGAGGAAGCGCTCGCTCGTGATGTAGTAGTTGATGCCGAGGATGTCCGGCGGACATGGCTCCTCGACGAACCACGCGAGCTCGGCGGGCGAGGCGCCCCACCCGAGGAGCAGCGGAAACAGCGGGTGATCGCCGTCCACGCGCCCCGTGAGCAGATCGAAGCTGAGCCAGCGCCGGTGATTCTCGTGCTCGGCCTGGTAGGCGAGCAGCGGCGTGCTCGTCGTCTTGCCGACGTCCTCCGTCTGGATCAGGCGCGCCCGGGGGATCACCTCCCGGATGGCGCGCATCGCGAGCGCGATCGCGCGGCACTGGATGAGCAGCGCGCGTACGAACGTGCGCGGATCGCGGCCGTGCGGGTACCAGTGCCCGTAGAGGCCCGAGAAGCGGGCCGTCGTGAGCGGCTCGTTCACCGGCGTCCAGTCGGTGACCCACGGATAGCGCTCGGCCGCCGCGCGGGCGAAGCGGGCGAGCCCTTCGGAGAAGCCTGGATCGACGAGGCTCGTGTAACGCGGGCCGCTGCCGTGGTGGACGAGCCCGATGATGGGCCGCACGGCGAGCTCCCGAAGCCGCTCGATCCGCGCGTCGGCCCAGCCGAAGTCCAGGCGCTCCGGCCGATCGGGCGCCGTCTGCTCCCAGAGCACGGGCATGCGCAGCGCCTGGATCCCGAGCGCGGCGAAGCGATCGAGATCCTCGAGGCGGCGCGCGTGCCCGCTCCGCTCGAGCTGGTGGTGAACCACGTCGCCGACGCGGTTGACCGTGCACTCCACGCCGCCCCAGATCTCGAGGGGCGCCCTCGCCTCTTCGGCCATGCTCAAGCCGCCTTGGCCGCGGCGAGCTGTCGGTTCGGCACGCCGGCTAGCTTGCCATAGAGGGTGAGCGCCTGCGCCACCACCTGGTCCATGTTGTAGTAGCGATAGGTCCCGAGCCGCCCGGCGAAGTGGACGCCGGGCGTCTCTTTGGCGAGCTCCTCGTACTTGCGGTAGAGGGCCGCGTTCTCCGGCCGCGGCACGGGGTAATACGGATCGCCCTCGCCCTTCGGGATCTCGTAGACGATGGTCGTCTTCGGGTGCACCTGGCCCGTGAGGTACTTGAACTCGGTGACCCGGGTATAGGGGTTCTCGTTCGGATAATTGATGACCGGCGCGTCCTGGTACCTCTCTTGATCCTTGGTCTCGAAGTGGAACTCCAGGGATCGATACGGCAGCTTCCCGAAGCGATGGTCGAAGAAGGCGTCGACGGGGCCGGTGAAGATCACCTCGCGATGAGGGATCTCGCTCTGCATCTCGCGAAACGAGGCGTTGAGCAGGATCTTGATGTTCGGGTGATCGACCATCCGCTCGAACATGCGCGTGAAGCCGTGGAGCGGCATGGCCTGGTAGGTGTCGGTGAAGTACCGATCGTCGCGGTTGCTCCGCACCGGCACGCGCGCGGTCACGGCGGCGTCGAGCTCGGACGGGTCGAGTCCCCACTGCTTCCGGGTGTAGTGCTTGAAGAACTTCTCGTAGAGCTCGACGCCGACCTTGCTGACGATCACGTCCTCGCTGGTGCGGATCTGCTCGCGTCGCACGGCGCGGGAGGCGAGGAACGCCTCCACCTCGGGCGCGCTCAGGCGCAGGCCGTAGAGCTGGTTGATGGTGTCGAGGTTGATGGGGATGGGGACGAGCTGCCCGTCCACCCAGGCGCGCACGCGGTGCTGGTACGGGCGCCACTCGGTGAACCGCGAGAGGTACTCGAAGACCTCCCGCGAGCTCGTGTGGAAGACGTGGGGGCCGTACCTGTGCACAAGCACGCCGGCGGCGTCGTGGTGATCATAGGCGTTGCCGCCGATGTGCGGGCGGACATCGCAGAGCACCACCTTCTTGCCCGAGCCGCGCGCGAGCCGCTCGGCGAGCACGCAGCCGGCGAAGCCGGCGCCGACGATGAGATAGTCAAACATCGGCGCCCTGCCGCGCCGCCGGGCGCCGGGCCACCATCAGCACGCCGTCGAGGAGCTTCTCGATCTTCGACCATGTCGCGTCCCACGATCCCTGTGCGAGCAGCGCGTCGGCCCGCGCGAGCCGCGCGGCGTGGTCCTCGGCGAGGTACGCCTCGACGGCGGCCACGAAATCGCCCGCGGTGTCCGCGATGCGCGCGAGGCCGAGCTCGCCGTAGGGCCGGACGACATCGCGGATCGACGTGGAGACGACGGGCTTGCCGCCCGCGAGGTACTCCGGCGTCTTGGTGGGGCTGATGAACCGCGTGGCCTCGTTGCGCGCGAACGGGAGGAGCGCCACGTCCCAGCCCGCGAGGTAGGCGGGCAGCTCCTCGTAGGTCTTCTTGCTGAGATAGTGAATGTTCGGCGCGCGCGGCAGGCTCGCCGGATCGATCTTCACGACCGGACCGACGAAGACGAGGTGCCACCCGGGCCGGGCGGCGGCCACGCCGGCGATGAGATCGAGATCCATGCGCTCGTCGATGACGCCGAAGTAGCCGAGCCGCGGGCCCGGAATCGTGGCCTGATCGGCGGGCGGCGCGAGCGGCCGGCGCGCCGCCGAGAAGTGGGCGACGTCGACGCTGCTCGGGAGCAGGTGCACGTTCGCGTGCAGCGCCCTCTTGGACTCGTAGAGGCTGCGCCCTCCCGTGAAGACAACGTCGGCGCGGCGGAGCAGCTCGGCCTCGTGATGCTTGAGCGCGGGCGGCGCGCCGGCGAACGCGGAGAGCTCGTCCATGCAGTCGTACACGACCGCCCTGGCCGCGAGGTGCCGCGAGAACAGGAGCGCCATCGGCGTGTAGTACCAGAGCACGTGATCGTCGATGCCGAAGCGATCGAGCATGTCGTCGACGAGATCGCGCTGCAGCGCGTGGATCCGCGCATCGTCGAGGCCAGACGGGAGGTGCGGCGTGACGACGCGCACGCCGTGGCGATCGACGGACGCGGCCTCGATCCGCGGCGGCCCGTCGCTCCACACCGGCTCCTCGAAGAAGAACACGCGTCGCGTGCGCGCGCAGCGCGAGAGGAGGTGTTGCGGGCGCTGGAAGACGAAGCTCCAGCGCAGGTGCGAGAAGCAGACGACGTCCGGCCGCCGTTTCGGGCTCATGCTTGTCCTCCTCGGTGGCGGCCGCGGCGCGGTTGATGTGCACGAGCGTGCCGCCCGGGAGGGGCAATACAAGGAACGTACCTGACAGGAAGTACGTGTCACGAACAGCAGAGCTCGCGAGCGAGTGCTCACGCCATCGGGACGAGCACCCTCGGGGTGAACCCGGATCGGGCGTCGTACGCCCGCGCAACGCGCTCGGCCACGGCGCGACCGGATCCGCGCTTCGCGAGGATCACCGCCGCGCCGCCGAAGATTGCCCGCTCGATCGCCCGAGGGCCACCTCCATCGCGGAGCTCGGCCGCCTCTCAGCCGCCCGGTGTGGCGAGGCTCCGTTTGAACATCACTCCTCCCCGGCGATCACCTCGTCCATGATGATGCCTTCTTGGCGCGGGCCGGCGCACTCCGCGAGCTCCATCGGGTCGGGGTGCACCTGCCCGGTGGCCCGACCGCGCGTGGCGGCGGCGATGGCGTCGATCGGGAATTTCGGCGTCCGATCGGCGTAAAGCAGCCCGTTGGCCTCCTGGTAGGTATCGGTGAGCTGCGTGTAGCAGAAGCCCGCGAGCAGCGGTGTCGCGCGCACCACGGCGAGGAGGCGCTCGTACGCCCGCTCCAGCGCCGCTGGGTTGTCGGCGGAGGTGTATCCCCACGTGCCGGGGCGGCGGAGCGCGATACCGCCCATCTCCGAGAGCACGATCGGGTGCTCCAGCTTGCGCGAGTGGCCGTCGAGCACGAGCGCGCGGCCGCCCGGGCGCTCGCGCCGGAAGAGCCGCGGGCGAGACTCGCCGCCGTCGTAGCGCTGGGCGATCCGGGCCGGATCCGGATCGTAGTCATGAATACCGATGATGTCGGTGGCCACGGCCTCCCAGCCGTCGTTGCCGATCACCGGGCGCGTCGGGTCGAGCGTCTTGGTGAGGTGATAGAGCGCCTTGACCCCGTGCCGCTCGCGCGCGCTGTCCGGCAAGTTGGGCACGCCCCAGGACTCGTTGAAGGGCACCCAGGCGATGACGCACGGATGGCTGAAATCGCGGTTGATCGCCTCCGTCCACTCGCGCGTCAGGCGCTCGATCGAGAGGGGCGTGAAGCGGTAAGCGCTCGGCATCTCCTCCCACACGAGCAAGCCCAGTCGATCGGCCCAGTAGAGATAGCGCGGATCCTCGATCTTCTGGTGCTTGCGTGCGCCGTTGAACCCCATGGCGCGCGTGAGCTCGACGTCGCGCCGGAGCGCGTCGTCGTCGGGCGCGGTCATCCCGGTCTCGGGCCAGTAGCCCTGATCGAGCACCATCCGGAGCACGATGGGCCGCCCGTTGAGCAGCACGCGGTCGCCCTGAACCGCGATGGATCGGAGCGCGGTGTAGCTGTGCACGCGATCGATCGTCTCGCCTTCGCGGGTGACGAGCTCGATCTCGGCGTCGATGAGCGTGGGTGACTCCGGGCTCCAGAGCAGCTGGTTGCGCGAGTCGTCGATGCCCGGATCGGAGAGCGCGATCCGGCGGTGGACCTCGCCGAGCACGACGGCGTAGCTGTCCTCGGCGAGCAGCGCGCCGTTCGCGGTGAGGCGCAGGCGCAGCCGCAGTCCGTCCCGGCGCTCGCCGCCGATCCGGGCGTAGAAATCGAGCTCCCATCGGTCGAGGCTCGACTGCCAGCGGAGGGCCGCGATCGAGCTCGCGGGCACGCGCTCCATCCACACCGTCTGCCAGATGCCGGTCGTGCGCGGGTACCAGATGGAGTGCGGCTCGAGCTGCCAGTCCTGCTTGCCGCGCGGCTTGGCGAGGTCGAGCGGATCGTCCTCCGCGCGCACGACGATCTCGACGGCGCGCGCCGAACCGACGAGGTCGGTGATGTCGACGCTGAAGGGGGTGTAGCCGCCGGCGTGATGCGCCGCGCGGCTCCCGGCGATCCAGACGGTCGCGTCGTAGTCGACGGCTCCGAAGTGCAGCATCAGCCGCTCTCCGCCGCGGAGCTCCGGCACCGCGATGGTGCGCCGGTACCAGACGGCGCGGAAGAGGCCGCGCGCGCATACGCCGCTCCGCGGGGTCTCCGGCGCGAAGGGGACCTCGATGAAGCCCTCCCAGCCGACGTCGGCTGGCTCCCGGAAGCGCGCCTCGGGATCGAGCGCGAAGCTCCACGTACCGTTGAGTGATTCCCACCCGGCGCGCCGGAGCTGCGGCCGCGGGTAGCCATGCGCGCGCCCGCCGGCGAGGGAGAGGTCTGCTCCAGGGGATGGATCGGCGGCGACGGACGGCTGGTTCATCCTTCGAGGTGCTTCCTTTGCTGTACGGCGGGGCAGACCTTACAGCGCCTCAGGCGCCACGCCATGCCGCCAGCGCTGGTTTTGATCCGCGCGGTGGCGCAGATTTCATCGACGCGAGAATACCGGACAATGACCGCCTGTCCCTGAGTCCGCGAATTCCGGTGTTCCGAGCGGGCCCAGCGGCAAGCGGGCAGGTAGCCTCGAGCGGTGGGCTGGATCCGACAGGGAAGCTGCGCGCCGCGAGCTGGTCGAGCCTCACTCGGCGTAGACGGCCACCGTCGCGGTGCACGAGGTGTTGCCGACGCAGCCGGCGCGGAAGGTGTAGTAGTCCGAGAGCGCCGCGACGTGCGTCGTCTTCGGCATCTCGGAGCAGCCGATTATCTCGGCGGAGTCCACCGCGACCTGGACGCCGTTGCGATCGAAGAGGCGGATGTACGACATCCCCGAGCGGCTCGCCCCGTAGAGCACCGCCGCGCAGGTGCCGAAGGAGATCGTCTCTCCGGCGTTGAAGAAGTATGCCTGGTCGACGTAGTTGGTCGTGGCGTAGTTCGTGCTGCTCCTCGAGTACGAGAAGGTGCCTTTGCCGTGCGCGATCGCCACCGTGCCGCTGCACGAGGAGAAGCCGTCACAGCCGGCCCGGATCTGGAAGGGCCAGCCCGTCGACGACGTCGTATAGCGGATCTGCGCCGAGATCGACCCCGAGGGGCCGTCGTTCGCCGAGGCCACCTGCACGGGCGACCCGGAGCTCAGGTCGAAGAGGCGGAGGAACGTGTCGCCCGAGGAGCTGGCGCCGACGATGCCGGTCGTGCCGATCATCACGCGCCTGTTCGGGTTGATATTGAGGTTGAAGTTGGCCGTGTTCACGGTGGCGTTGTTGGTCGCGCTCCGGCTGAAGGAGAAGACCGATATCGCCTCCTCCGCCTCGCCCACGACCTCGCTCTGCTCCTCTTCGCTCAACGCCTCGGCCGCGCAACCGGCAGAGAGCGTCATCGTCAGGGCCCAAAGGACTCGTTCAAACCAGCGGGTGTTCATGTTCTTCCTTCGCTGCCTTTCTCTGGGGTCGCGCGGGCGCGTGAGCGGATCTCGCGGGCTCGCGCGCGCGGGGACTCGGTCCATTCCTGCGCGGGCGGAGCCCGCGGGCGCGTCAGGGGACGCCACCTCGAGAGGTGTCGCGTGGCCTGCGCGGTAGCTCGATCGGTTTCAGCGTACCGCCAAGCTCAGCCGTAGCAAAGCCCTTGCCTGGCACAAGGCGAGCCCCTGCACCTTATTTTTGCCCGGCGCTCGACCCTCCTCGGGGGGGGGCGCGAGGCTCGCGCTGGCGCTCGGCCCCGCCAGCAGTGGAGGCTCTTCCCTCCACCTCGGCGCCGGGCGGCGCGCTCAGCCGGGCGTGGCGATCTCGTCGTAGCCGCGGCCGCTGAACTGAAGGAGGCAGACGCCGTGGCCGAAGGGATCGGCCAGGCGGAGCATGCGCCCCCACGCCGCCACCTCGATCTCGGCTTCGGGGACCGCGCCTGCCTCCTGCGCGCGGCGCGCGGCGGCCTCGAGATCGTCGACCACGAAATCGAGGTGGACCGGCGTCCAGTGACGCCGGTAGTCGCGCGGCGACGCACCGGCGGCTGGCTCGCTGCCGGCCGGCTTCAGCAGGAGATAGATGGGGGCCGCCGCGCCGAGCAGCTCGACCCCGGAAGCACCAAGGCGCCGCCCGACGCGCAAGCCGAACGCGCGCGTGTAGAACGCGATGGCAGGATCGAGCGCCGGAACATCGATGTTGACGAGCAGATCGGACATGCGGTGAGTCTAGCTGCTGGCAGCGGGACCGTCCTCGCCGTTCCACACGCGGCGTTCAGGCTGGCACCTCGCCCTTCATGGCGGATAGGGAGCGTATCGCGTGGACAAGGCGACCGGAGGGGCCCCTCCCCTCAAGCCATCATCGCGCTCTGGGCCGCTCCGTCCGGGCGCCCCGCCAGGAGCAACCTCGACGCCGGCCGCACGATCTCCTCGATCGCGCGCGCGGCCGCCTCGCCGCGCGCCGCGGCGCCGAACCGCCCGTGCGCCGCGAGCTGCGCGCCTCCCGCGTTATCGCCTCCCCCGAGCTCCGCGCGCCCGAGCCCCGCGAACACCTCTTCCACCGCCGCGCGCACCCGCTCGCCGCCCGCGCGGATCGCCCACGCCACCGTGGCCCACGCGAGCTCCGCGTGCCGCGCCTCGTCCGCGGCGATGATCGCGAGCGCGCTCCGCACCGCCGGGTCCTCCGCGGCGCCGAGCTCCTCGGCCGCGACCACCGCCGCGATGGTCTCTCCGATGCAGCCCTCCTTCGCGGCGCGCGCCGCGATCGACGCGAGGTCTGCCTCGACCTCCACCCGCCCGTCGAAGGGAAACGCGCCCGGCGCGATCGCCTCGCCCGCATAGGCGCTCGCGAGGGCGAAGCAGAGGCGCGCGTGGCGGGCCTCGTCGAGCGCCGCGCGGTGCGCCTCCTCCACGAGATCGGCCGGCGCCCCCGCGGCGAGCAGCTCGAGCGCGAAGCGCCCGAACGAGGCCACGGACGCGTGCTCGAAGAGCGCGTCGCGCGTCCACGCCGCGGCCAGCTCCGCCCGCAGATCCGCCGTGAGGTGATCGATCCGCGGCGCGAGGGCCTCCGCCGCGCCCCATCCGGCGCTGCCGCGGGCGCGGACGAACGGCGCTGTCCGCGCCGCCTCCTCGACGAGGTAGGGGCGCCCCTCGCACATCGGGATGAAGTACGCCTGATAGCAGCACTGGCCGTCCTGCAAGGCGCCATCGCTCTTGACGCTGTGCGATCCGAAGCCGGTTCGATTCAGGATTTCCTGCGCCTCCGGCCGCGGGGGGCACGCGACAGGCTCGCTCTCGCCGGCACCTCCGCCGCCCCAGGCTCCCCCCTCGCCGCCAGCATCTCCGAGGCCGCTCGCATCGTCCTGCGGCCACGCGAAGCAGGCCACCTTGGAGACGGGCTCGGGATCCTCGGGACAGCTGCTGTAGGCCGTGGTGCAGCCGGCCGCGCCCGCCGCAGCGGGGAGCGCGAGCAGGGCGAAGAGGCGATGGGCAAGCGTGCGGCGGAAGGCATGTGCGGTGTTCATCGGGGACCTCGTTGATGAAGAGCAGGGATCGACGCGCTCGACGCGCTCGACACGCTCGACGCGCTCGACGCGCTCGACACGCTCGACGCGCTCGACGCGGTTGCACGACGCATGCCTCCGCGAATTCAGGCCAACTTCGAGCCCTCCGCGCCGGCGGAGTATGGTCGGGCGGTCATGGAGGGCGGCGAGCCCGAAGGCGGGGGCCCTCTCGAGGCCGGCCCCTCCACTCCTGTTCATGCACAAGTCGCCAGACTGGCGGTGAGAGCCGCGGACTCCCGGGCAACCTGGCCAGCTCCCTTCGCCCACGCCACGCTCACGCAGCTTTACGCCCTCTCGCGGATAGGGCACGTCCCCTTCCATGGAGGAGCCTCGAAATCCGACCGAAGCGCAGCCCCCCGCCCCCGAGGCCGAACCGCCGGAGTCGCTCGAGGCGCTCGTGCCGAAGCGCAGGCTCTGGCCGGTCTTCGCGGTCCTCGGCCTCGTGATCGCGGCGGCGGGCCTCCTCGCCTTCCGCTCGATGACGGCGACCGATCCGCTGCGCATCCTCGTGGCGATCGATCTCGACGGGTACTGGTGGGAAGGGTCGCAGCCCGCGGCGAGGCTGGCCGACGAGCTCGGCGAGCACCTCGCGGAGCTCGGGTTCGATCCCGTGAAGGGCGGCGACCCGAAGGTGATGAAGGCGCTCGAGAGCGCCAAGGACCCGAAGGAGGCCGCGAAGGCGCTCGGCGCCGGCTTCATCATCGAGGCGCGCCTCGCGCCCGAGATCGTGGAGCACCCGATCAAGGAGGGTTACTTCGAGCTCCGGGTCGACGCGCCGGTGACGCTCACGTTCCTCGACAAGGGCACGTCGACCGAGCGGCGGATCCGCGGCTACTCCGGGGCGACGAAGAAGGACCGCGCCATGGCGCTGCTCGCGAACTCCATGGCGTCCCAGGCGCTCGACGCGGTGATCGCGCAGCTCATGGACCACCCCTCGGTGCGCGAGATCACGGAGGGATCGGACATCAAGCTGCTGGAGCGGCTGGCGTCGGCGCGCAGGTTCGTGAAGGACCGCGCCGCGAACCTCGACCGCGCCGCCGGCGCGTACGTCGCCCGCGCAAAGGAGATCGAGGCCGAGGAGCAGGGGCGCGTGACCTTCCTGTCGCCCCAGGCGGCGGAGGACCTGCTCGTGGGCACGGCCGAGGGCGGCTATTTCGTCAAGACGGCCGATGTCTCGGTGTTCCACTCGGTGAGGTCCAGGGACCTCGCCCGCAGCGAAGCGCTGGAGACGGTCGAGTGGCGGCCGCTCGATCGGCCGGCCGTCCCGACGACGGATCCCGCCGCGGTCAAGCCGATGTGGAGGGGTTATCACGTGTACTCGTACCCGTCGTCGCAGCGCGACGGCGACCGGGTCGCGCTGGTGGAGGACTTCTTCGGCTGGGCGAAGACGATCACGGTCGTCGACCGATCCGGGCAGAGCAAGCGCGTGCGCATCGATCCGGAGCACCGCTTCGTCGACCCGAAGCTCGCCCCCGGCGGCAGGTTCGTGGCGGTCTACGATCGCCCGGACGCGGACGCGCAGGCCGATCTGATGGTGCTCGACACCGACGGCGGCAAGGAGGTGTTCGGCCTCCACACCGAGAACCAGTCGCTCGGCGGGTTCGCGTGGCTCGACGAGACGAGGCTCGCGTTCGTCTACGTGCCCGACGCGTCGGAGGGCGACGCGCCGCACCTCGCGGTGGTCGACGTGGGCAAGCAGCCGCTGTCGATCGAGCGCCCGTTCCGCGCGAAGCCCGGGGAGGACCTGCGCAACCCGGCGGCATCGAGCGACGGGACGAAGATCGTGTGCGTCGTCGACGGCGACGAGCCGGGGATCGCGGTCATCGACACGGCGACGTGGCGCCGGAAGGTGTACGCGGCCCCGGGCGGGGCTTCGTGGCCCGCGTTCTCGCCCGACGCCGCGCGCGTCGCGTTCGAGACGCGGGGCGCGGGCGGTACGGACATCGCGGTGCTGGCGCTCTCCACGGGCGAGATCAAGAAGCTGACGGTGGGCTCCGCGACGGAGCGGGTGCCGCGGTTCTCCGCCGATGGGAAGCGCGTGCTGTTCGAGGTGCGGTACCGCGACCCGGTGTTCCCGCAGAAGCGGTCGATCTCGCGCATCGCGAGCGCGGCGGTCGAGCCGTGAGCGCGCCCCTCCTCCCTCCGCAGCACGGCGCCAGCGCCCCGCGGAACGCCGGCGCACCGCCACCGGACGCCGCCGCACCTCCCGGGGAGGAGAGCGCCGCGACCGCGATGTTCTACCGCATGTCGGCCGAGCGCCTCCGCGCGCGCTGCCTGTGGAGCGGCCTCGCGCTCGCGCTGTCGGCGCTGGTGCCGTACGAGGTCGCCTACGGCCACGGGATCTTCGTGTGGAGCGTGCTCCCCGAGCTCGCGCCCGCCGCCCAGGTCGCCGCGCTCGCGCCCGCGATCGCCGGCCTGTGGTTGCTCTTCCTCGGGGCGCGCACCGAGCGGCGCGCGGGCCTGCTCGTCGAGCGGCCGACGTCGCGCGCGATCGCCGTGCTCGCCGCGTTCGTGGCCGTGAACGTCGCCGTGTGGATCGGCCGCCGGAGCTCCGCGTGGGACATGCTGCCGCTGCCGGACAGCCTGCTGACGCGGCCGGCCCCGTTCCTCGCGGTCTTCGCGTTCACCGCGGCGGGCGTGGTGCTGCGCTTCCACGCCCGGGCGCGCAGGGGCGGCAGCGCGCTGCTCGTCGCGTCGCTCGCCGCGGCGCTCGTCTTCTACCTCTGGCCATCGCGCGGCGAGATCCCCGCGCAGACGATCGCGCGCGCGGCCGTGCTCGTCGCGACGCTGCCCGACGCCCGCTTCCAGCTCGGCTACGGCATGGTCCTGCTCTTCGTGCTCGGCCCGCTCGCGATCGCCCTGCTGGGCCTCGCGTACGCGCGCCGCGTGCCCCGGCGCGAGCACCCGGGCCTCGCGATCGCGGCCGTGTGGGCCATGCCGGGCCTCATGCTGCTCTTCGTGTACCGCGCGTTCCTCTCGGGCGGCTGGGGCGTCGAGGCGGGCACCGTCGCCTTCTTCGCGCTCCTGCTCGCCGCGGTCGTGGCGGTGCTCGCCTCCGCGATCGAGGTGCTCGCGCTCGGCGTGATGGTGCCCGAAGCCGAGCTGGAGCCAGGCACCGGGGCCAGCGCGGGCGGCGCCCGGCCGATCGTGGCGGCGGGCGCGGCCGCGGCCTCGGTCGCCGCGCTACTGGTCGCCCTGCTCGTGCTCGGCCGCCCCGCGCCGAAGGGCGTCGACTGGAAACTCGGCGCGCCCACGGCCGAATGGGACAAGGTGTACGGCGAGCTCTTGCCGAGCTGGGAGCGCGCGCGCATCGCCCGTGACGCGCACGCGCGCAGCGGACGCGCGCAGGGCACGGGCGCGGAGGCGCAGGTGCTGACCAGGGCGCACAGCCGCGAGATGCTCGCGGTCGCCAGGGCGCAGCCCGACGGCAAGGACGTCGCCGCGGCGCTCGCGACGCTGGCCGCTCAGGTGGACGATCTCGAGCTCTCCGGCCGCGCGTTCGGCCGGCTCGTCGCCGAGGCCAACGACGCGGCGCGACGCGCCGGGCTCGGGTACTACCTCGACGCGGCCGTCAATCTCAGCGTCTCCGCCGACGGCGCCACGCGGCGCTTCTACACCACGCCTTACCGGGTCAAGGAGGTCCGCGCCTACCGCGTCGGCGACGACCGCTTCGCGACGCTCCTCGTGGAGCCGATGACGGACGAGCGCCGCGTCCACCTCGGCTTCTCGCGCGACCAGGATCCCTTCGCGCTCGTCCTCGGCTCCGAGGTCCGGTCCTATGCCGAGCGGTTCAATCAGGAGGGCGCGACGTGCCACGCGGCGGCGGACGGCGTGGCCGGCGCTCGCGCCGGCGCCCTCGCGCGCTGCGACGCCGCGCTCGCGAAGCTGCGCGAGCGCCTGGGCTCCACGCTCGAGCGGGCCGTGCTCGCCGGCACCGAGCGGCACGAGCTCCAGCACCAGATCGACGGCCCTCACCTGCCCCTCTCGCCCGCGGTGACCGAGCTGCTCGCCGGCTTCTCCGACGAGGCGCAGGACCGCGTGAGCCGCGAGCTCTCCGCGTACATCGCCGAGATGACGGCCGGCGACGCGCCGCCGCAGCTCACGCTCGTGCACCTGTTCCCCTTCGGCGTCGTGGCCCGCGGCGGCGCCGAGCATCGGGTGGCCACGCTCGTGCTCGAGACGCTCTCCGGGAAGAAGCTGCGCTTCGGCGCGCGGCAGGTCGATCCCGAGACGTACGCGCAGGCGTTCGAGGAGCAGGTCAGCCGCGGCGACGACGAGCTGCGCGAGGCCGCGCGGCGCGGCTACCGCGAGCACTTCGGGGTGGATCTGCAGGAGCCCGTGCGGGAGTGACCGCCCCTCTCGCCTGGAAGCGCCACCGCGGCGGCCGGCCCCGCTTGGAAGCGCCGCCGCGGCGGCCGGCCCCTCTCGCCTGGAAGCGCCGCCGCGGCGGCCGGCCCAACTCGCCTGCGCGCCTCAGGGCAGGACGCGCGTCTCCCGCGCCGCCGACAGCGCCGCGCCGCCGGCCCACGGCTCCATCCGGTCTCCCAGCGAGGCGCGCACCTTCGCGACCTCGTCCCGCGTGATGGCGGGCGCGCTGTTCCCCCAGCTCGACCGGACGTAGGTGAGCACCAGCGCGACGTCCTCGTCCGACAGCGTGACGCCCAGGTTGGGCATCACGTCGTTGTAGAGCGCGCCGTTCACCTCCATCGGGCCGGCGGCGCCGAGCAGCGTGATCCGGATCGGCGTCTCCTTGTCCTCGAGCAGCCATGAGGAGCCGGTGAGGGGCGGATAGCGTCCGGGCTTCCCCTCGCCCCTGGCCTGGTGACAGTTGGCGCACGAGCGATAATAGATCTTGCCGCCCTGGGCGAGGTCCTCGGCCGGGACGCCGGAGGCCGCCACGCCGCCCGTCGGCGTCCGGGCGTCCAGCTTCCGGAGGACCATCCACGGCAGCGCGAGCACGCCGAAGGCCACGATCAGCATGATCACCACGACGTGCGCCGTGCTCTGCGCTCCGTCTCGAGCGTTGTCGCGCTTGCTTGTTGGACCCACGGGGTGCTCCTCCGCCGCAGGTGAAGCGCACACGTCCGCGGCCGTCAAGGATCCCCTGACGCCCGCGGACGCGCCTCGGCTCGACGCGACTACGCGGTCGCCGTGGCCACGGCGACCCCGGCGCTCTCGCTCCTCGCGGCGGCGGCGCGCGGCGCCTTCTTGCGGGTGACGCTGCGCCGGCCGTCGATGCTGACGGGCGCGTCCCCGTCCACCGTCACGCGGCGCACCACGCGGACTTGATCGCCGTAGTCGTTGATCGCGTAGTGCTGCGTGGCGCGGTTGTCCCAGATCGCCACGTCGCCCGCGGCCCAGCGCCAGCGGACGGTGTTCTCGAGGCGCGTGACGTGCTCCTGGAGCACCTGGAAGAGGTGCGCCGAGTCGTGGGACGAGACGCCGAGCAGCCGCTTGACGAAGTGGCCGAGCACGAGCGACCGCTCCCCGGTCTCCGGGTGGACGCGCACGACGGGGTGCTCGGTCTCGTACACGGTCGACGTGAACACTTCCTGATAGCGCCGCACGTCGTCCGCCGACGAGTTCGGCTTCCGCGCCTGGTAGTCGTACTCGTTGCTGTGGACCGCCCACAGCGTGTCCGCGAGCGCGCGCAGCGCGGGCGGCAGATCCTGGTACGCAGCGACCGTGTTGGCCCAGACGGTGTCGCCACCGTACGCCGGGATCACGAGCGCCCGGAGGATCGAGGCCCTCGGGTAGGCGTCCACGAACGTGACGTCGGTGTGCCAGGAGTTCGCGCGCCCGCCCTCCCGCGAGTCGAGCTCATGGATGTAATCGGTGCCATTGACCACGGGCACCGTCGGGTGCGCGACGGGCTTGGCGCCGAACAGCGTGGTGAGCGCTTCCTGCGAGGCGTCGTCGAGGTGGTGCTGGCCCCTGAAGAAGATGACCTTGTGTCGCAGCCAGGCTTTCCGGATCTCGCTCACGGTGGCGGCGTCGAGATCGGCGCGGAGGCGCACGCCGCGCACCTCCGCGCCGATCCGGCCAGCGACGGGGACGATCTCGAGGACGTTGTTGCTCTGGTTCTGTGTAGCGCTCATGCGGAGTTCTCCTCGTGGCAGAGAAAGCGAAAAGGGTGCTGGGATGGCGTCGCGGTGCGGTGGTCGGCTATCGACCTGTCAGCTCAGTGCGACGCCGGTTTGTGTGCGATGGCGAAGAGCCGCTTCCCCTCGAGCCGGATGCCCTCGGGTGTCCGGAAGGCCTCGAGCTCGCGCTGGATGTCCTCGATGGCCTGGCTGCGCAGCGACTCGGGCAGGTGGCCGAGGAAGTTGCCGAACGAGCTCGCCTGGGAGAAGGCGATGGCGGCGCGCCCGTCCGGCTGATGGTGCACGTTCTCCTGGGCCTCGATCTTCTGCACGGTGAAGCCGGCGCCCCCGAGCAGCCCGGCGAGCTCCACGGCGGTGACCCAGTGGGGCGTCCCATCCCGGGACTCCGGATAACTCGCGTAGGGCTCGCGCGAGAGCACCTCCCGCTTGATGGCCTGCAGGCGGTTCGGGTGATCCTTCGCGCCCGTGGTGAGCCCGATCCGGCCCCCCGGCTTGAGCAGGCGGTGGATCTGCCGCAGCGGCTCGGTCTTCTCGGGGAGCCAGTGGAAGACGGCGTTGAGGTACACGACATCGAAGCTGCCGGAGGGGAGCCCGTCGAGCGCGTAGGCGTTGCCGACCTGGAAGGAGAGGTTCGCCTTCGCCTTTTGCTGGGCGATCTCCACGCGCAGCGGCAGCGGGTCGATCCCGAGCACCTTCCCGGTCAGCCCGACGAGGCCGGCCACGTGCTCCGCGAGCAGCCCGGTGCCGCTGCCGACGTCGAGCACGTGATCGCCGGCGCGGACGCCGAGCTCGGCGATCAGCCGCTTTCCATGGCGGAACTGCCGATCGGCGCTGCGCAGCTCGTAGTCCTGCGCAAGCTGGGGCGTATCGAAGACGAGACTGAGACCACTCATGCGACGGCTCCGTGAAAGGTTGTTTTCGGGCGCGCTCGGCGGGGTGACGGTCCGGGCGGCGCGCCGCCGCGGGCCCGGGCGGCGCGCCGCCGCGCCCTCCGTGCCGGGTCGCTGCGCTGAGGCGCGCCGTCATCGGCGTATCGCACGCGCCGTGCCAGGCATTTCCACGCGCTTCGGCCGGACATCGCGCGCCAGGTGCTGCGTCACGAGCACGCGGTCAGCAGCGCCTGCTGCCGAGGCCGCACCGCGCCCGCGCGAGCATGGCGCCGGAGCGGCGCAAGAGCGCGGCGGACAGGCGATGCCGGGTGTCCAAGCCGTGAACGCTCCGGCGCTGGACGCGCGGAGTACAGCAAGGGTGGACCATTCGATAGGTTCACCTTTTTCAGAAGGCGCCCTGCCCTCATCGGGCTCTGTCGGCCCCACCGCTTCTGTCCGGTCGATCGTCGATTGATCGACGTTCACATCCCTGTGAAGGCAGACGACCGGTGACCGGATGAAGCGCGCGGCGCGGGGGCGATGCGCGATGCGGCATGGAGAAGGTGCGACTCCACGCTCCCAAGCGCTCCTCTCCTGTGGCAGACTGCGCGCATGCTTTTTCATGTCGTGAGGAACGGTTCACTCGTCGGCGCGCTGCTGCTCGCGGCGGGATGCAGCTCGGGCGGCGGGCCGGCGCAGCCCGAGGGCGAAGGGGGGTCGGGCGCCACGGTGGGCAGCGGCGGATCGGGCGCGCAGACGAGCGGCGCAGGCGGCGCTGGCGGCGCTGGGGGCGCGAGCTGCGCAGAGTTCGCGATGCCCACCGACGTGGACTGCGCTGCGCCGCTCGACGGCGTGCTGCCGGTGGATCTGCGCTGTACGGGGCTCTACGGGAACTTCGATCAGCGCGAGATCGCGTGCGGTGTGCTCGAGTACAAGCCTGCCGTGGAGCTCTGGAGCGACGGCGCCAAGAAGCGGCGCTTCGTGTCGATTCCGAAAGGGCAGCAGGTGGACACGAGCAATCCGGACGCGTTCATCTACCCCGAGGGGACGCAGTTCTGGAAGGAGTTCAGCGTGACGGGCGCGGGCGGCGCGCAGCGCCTCGCGGAGACTCGCCTCCTGCGCAAAACGGCCGCCGGCTGGGTGTACACGAGCTATGTGTGGTCCGAGGACGAGAAGCAGGCGATCCAGATGCAGAACGACTTCGGCGTGACCGATCTCTACGGCACCGGCCACACGGTGCCGAACCGCGATCAGTGCCAGGAGTGCCACGTCGGACGCGCCGATTACGTCCTCGGCTGGGACGCGCTGATGCTCGGCTCTGGTGCCCAGGGGCTCTCGGCCGAGACGCTGGTCGAGCTCGGGGTGATCGCGGACGCGAGCAATCTCGCCCTCACGATTCCTGGCAACGAGGTGGAGCGCCAGGCGCTCGGCTACCTGCACGCCAACTGCGGCGTGAGCTGTCACAACGACCTGCCCGAGGCGGCGGCCCACGATACGGGCCTGTACCTGCGGCTCGAGGCGAGCGAGCTCGGCGAAGTGATGGCCACGGACGCCGCCCGGACGGCCATCAACAAGCGCCCCGCGGAAAACGCGAAGTACGAGGGCCTCACGAACCCCGACCCCGCCAACTGGTACGACATCCGGCCGGGGGACCCGTCGCGCAGCTTGCTTGTCGCCCGCCAGGTGCTCCGCGGCTTCGAAGGGCAGATGCCGCGCATCGGGACGCACAAGGTCGACGAGACGGGCGTGGAGGTGGTCTCGCGCTGGATCCAGGAGATGAAGGAGACCTACCCGCCGCCTGGACCCTAGTACGGCCTCGCCCAGGTCCGTCTCCGGTTGCGTGCAAGGTAGTGCCGAGCTGCTCGCCCCAGGGCGCCTCACAGGCGGCAACCAAGCTCGTTCGATCACGCTCAAGGCACGAAGCCCGCTCCCCCCACCGTCGGTCCCCCACGTCAACGTGAACATTCACGTTTACGTGAACCTGAACGTGAACGTGAACGTGAACGTTTACGTGGACGTGAACGTTTACGTGGACGTGGACGTGAACGTTTACGTGGTCGTGGACGTGGACGTGGTCGTGGTCGTCAACGGTAAGCCGTAAACGACCACGACCACGTCCACGTAAACGTAAACGTTAGGATGTAGGGGAACGCGACGCGAAGCGTGGTTCACGCCTATGCCACGGGGCGAGCAACGGGATCGATATACGAAGGCGGAGCGCCCCGGGCCTGCTCTGACGCTTCGGGTGCGGTGCGGGGAGGAGGTCGCCGATAGCGCCCCCGAGCCCCGAACATCGTGAGGTCGGCAGCTCGGATTCCCGCCGACCTCAAACGTTCGCCAGGATCACGTCGGTCCCGGGGCGCCGTCCGCGATCCATTTACGCAGGATCTCCAGCTGCGCCGGGCTGACCGTCGGCCCCCCCGTGCTGGGCGGCATCACGCCCGAGATGCACTGCGCCGTGGAGGACTGCTGGCAACCCGCGGCCCCCGCCTTGTCGGAGGCCTTGAGGTAGAGCCAGCTGTGGTCGGGGTCGCCCGGGACGACGAGCTTGAACTGACCACCGCCGCGGGAGGCCACGTTGACCAGACCGTCGACGATCTCCCTGGAGCTGAGTCGGCCACCGAGCGACAGCCCCGCGTTGGGGCCCGACTCGGCGTGGCAGCCGCTGCACAGGTTCGTCGCGCTCTCGAAGATGGGCCGCACCTTCTCGTGGAAGTATCCGGACTCGTCCGGCAAAGGCGCATTGGGATCCCTGACATCCTCGGGGTCCAGGTTCTCCTTGATGATCTTGATCTCGGTATCCATCTCGCGGCACTGCGCGACGAGATCGTCCTTCAGCTTCTGATCGGTCGGCAACATCCCCTTGGCGCGCCGGTACTTCTCCCACACGTTGTCGATCCAGCCGTGGAGCTTCCAGAACATGTAGTTGTCGATGTTCGCGTTGGTGTTGTTCACACCGTGCGTCGTGTTGCCCGGCCGCGCCCACTTGGCGTGCAGCACGAAGTGGAGCCCCACCCACGGCATGTTGGTCGCCCCCGCCAGCTTCTGCCCCACGTTGCACTGAAGCCAGAAGCCGAGCTCGCCTTCGTCCTTGAACCTCGCGAGGTTCTCGGGCTTGTCGATCTCATCGCCGATCTTCCCGGCTTCGAGGGCGGCCGCGTCCCAGTTCTTCCAGGCGGAGCGCCACTGGGGCGGCACGTCTTCCGCCTTGGTCGGGAACTTGGTGAAGCCCTCGAACTGCTCGCTATGCTTGGGCCAGAGCTGCTTCAACGCCTGGATCATGTGGCGGTGAAACACAAGGAACTGATAGCCGTCGCCGGCGGACTGACAGTTCTGATCCTTCGGGACCAGCTGCTTGAATTTGCAGATGCCCACCTTGCTTCCGGCGCCCCCGAAGTTGCAGGCGCGGATCGCGTGCCACTCGACGTGAGCGTCCTGCCACCTGTTTTCATACATCCAGTCCAGGACCTGGGGCTGCACCGTCGTATCGACGATGTCCGGGCTGTTGTTGCCGGGCGGATAGAACTCCGCCGGGCCATCCTTCATGTTGGGATCCGAGTCGCTCGGGTGGGGCATGTACCCGCTCACGCAGTGGTCGTACGCAGGATGGTCGTCCGGACCGCCGCCGACACCCGCGCCTCCGGAGCCCGAGGCCGAGCTCGAGCCCGAATCCGCGCCCGTGCTCGCCTGCGAGCCCGCGCCGGTGCCCGCGCCAGAGCCTGAGTTCACGCTCGATTGCGAGCCCGCGCCGCCCGTCCCGCCCGTCGCGTCGGGTCCTCCCGCGCCGCCCTCCGACGCGCCGCTCAACGAGTTGCCATCGTCGCCGGCGCACGCGCTGAGCAACAACGCGGCCAGCGCGGCGAGCGTGGCCAGGCCCCGCCGGGATGTACGGAGGTCGGTCGCAGACACCTGGTGCAGGTCGATAAATCGCATGTCGCTCTCTCAGGCTCTCAGGCCGTTAGGCTCAGTCCGTCAGGCGCAACCCGCCTCACCTCGGGCAGGTAACACCACTCTACCAGCGCAAAGCAAACTTCGTCAACGGTGTTAACGAACGTACTGTACTCGTGTATTTATAAACCTGTGAACGCTCACAGGCAGGCTGTGCAGTGAGGGCGGCCGATTCGACGCGTGGTGACTCGGTAGCCAGGCCGTCGGCTTCAGATATCGAGTCGAGCGAGGCGACTCGCTAGCGCCGGTGTCTCAGCGGACGTGGATATCCGGCTTCGGCGCCGCAGCCATCCCCTCCCCGATATGGAAGCTCGGGTGAGGCGGCTGGTTGTAGGCGCCGTTCTGCCACGAGATGGCAACGCGGTACTGCGGATCGTGCATCAAGGTGTAGATCCGGTTCGTCGCGACCTGGTTCGTGGTGAAGATGCGGATGGAATCGCCGCAGCGGAAGATCACCTCTTCACGCCAGTCGCCCAGGATGTCGGCGCTGAGCGTCGGCGTGCTCTTCGTGCCGTTGTTCGAGGTACACCCGGCGGCCGTGAAGTTCCCCCCTTGGCCGTCGGCCTGGCGGATGCCGTTTCCGTCGAGGAGCTCCCGGCTCAGGTCCGCGTCCCACCAGATGAGGAAGTTGCTCGACGCAGGGCGGCTCCCGACGCCATCGCCGTCCGAGCCGCGCAGCAGCTCGCTGTTGTTGACCCACGCCTCGCTGCCAGGGCTGCGCGGGTCGACATCCGCCGCCACGCCCCGGCCAGGGCCCTCCTCACCGCCGTTGCCTGGCCCCTTCCAGAGGACCTCGCACGTGCGGGCGTCGCGCATGGCGTAGGCGGGTGCGTCGCCGCTCTCGTACGGCTGGAACACCTCGAGGCCAGGGCGCGACGGGATGTGATCCGTGACGTGCAGCGCGTCGCCGTGAGCGTAGTAGTCCACCGCGCAGAGGCCCGTGCCGTCGTTGTCGAACGTGGCGCCGCCGTTGATGATCTCCTGCTGCGGGTCGTCGTCCACGTTCGCGACGCTGATGGAGTGGCAGCCCTTGCCGCCGAACGCCTCGTTGGCGCGGCTCGAGCTGGAGTCGAACGTCCAGAGGTTCGAGAGCGCGCCGTCGCGGTAGTTCCAGGCCGAGAGCGTGGTGCGCGCGTAATAGCCGCGCCCGAACACCACGCTCGGGCGCCCCGTGTCATCGAGGAACGCGATGGTGCCGACGAAGCGGTCGACGCGGTTGCCATAGCACTCGTTGTTGCCCCAGCTGCACACGTCGCCGCGCCCGACCTTGAACTCGGTCGTGGCGAGCTCCGCGCCGGTGTCGCCGGCAAACACGGTGAGGTACTCCGGGCCGGTGAGGATATAACCGTCGTTGTTGCGGTAATCCTTGGAATCGTCATCGCCGGCCGCGGGCCCCTTGCTCAGGTACTCGCCCCTCCCATCGCGCGTCCCCGGCGCCGTCTTGACGGCCACCTCCGCCTTCCCGTCGCCGTCGAGATCGTACACGAGGAACGGGGAATAGTGCGCTCCGGCCCGGATGTTCACGCCGAGATCGATGCGCCAGAGCCGCTTGCCGTCGAGCGAGTAAGCGTCGAGGTAGGTCTTGCCGGTGCGGCCGGCCTTCGAGTTGTCCTGGAGGTTCGACGGATCCCACTTGAGGATGATCTCGTAACGCCCGTCGCCGTCCACGTCTCCCACGCTGCCATCGCCGCTCGAGTACGTGTAGCCGTCCCCCGCGGGCGGCGGTGTCGTCGGGATGGACAGGGCTCCATCCTTCCACACGGGCGCGGACTCCGACTCGCCTTGCTCGACGCCGCCGATGACGGGGCGCACGGTGTAGACCGAGCTCGGAGAGCCGTCGCGGTCGACGAGGTTCGTGGAGTCCGTGAGCGGCGCGGCGTTGACCTTGGCGCCGTCGCGGTAGACGTTGAACGCGATGTCGTCGGGGTCGTAGCCGAACAGGCGAAAGCCCACGTACGTGCCCCCGTCGGTGGGCACGGCCACGACACCGCGGTCGAGGTCTTCCATCTGCGCGAACCCCGTCGGCTCGCCGGCGCCCGAGCCGGCGCCCGAGCCGGCGCCCGAGCCGCCGCTGCCGGTCGCGGCGCTGGTCCCAGCGCCGCCGCTGCCGGACACAGCGCTGGTGCCCGCGCCGCTGCCGCTGCCGCTGCCGCTGCCGCTGGACGCCGCGCCGGTCGCGCCGCCGCCGCCCGTCCCGGCGCCCTCCCCGCCCGCGCCGTCCGAGCCGTCCGAGCCGGTTCCGGGTTCACCGCTCGATCCGCATGCCAGGTGAGCGGCAGCGAGCGAAAAGCAAATCAAGAAAATAGGTCGTCTCATGCATACCTCGTGCGGCCCCTCATCGTCCGGTCGGCACCTCGCCTCCCGGCCGTGAGCGGAATGGTGGCCTCGTTTCTCACCCAGGTTGTGAGAGCAGGCCGAAGTCAGTCACAAGAATTGCGCGGGACGCACGATTTCTCGGGCATTGAAAATTTACCGCCACGCACCTGAGGACAGCGGGCTCGACTGGCCCGAGCCTCTTCAGGGCAGCAGGTGCTCGCGTTCGAAACGGCTCGCCGCGAGACCTGTTGTGGCGGGCATGCGGATGGGGGGCTGCAGCCGTGAAGGCACGCGGAGGCGCTCGCGGCGCCTCTAGGTCTGCCGAGCGACCGTGAGGACGCGGAACGTCTCGTCGGCGGCGGCGCCCGGCTTGCGCCGGGTGCCCCAGCCCACCGCGGCCCGGTAGCTCCCGAGCAGCCCGGACGCCTCGAGCCGTTCCGCGTCCACGGCGACCGGCCGCTCCGCTTCCGGAGCCACGTAGAGCGCGTCCACCGGGCAGTAGGCCTCGCACATGAAGCACGTCTGGCAGTCGCCCTGCCGGGCGATGACCGGCGCGCCGCCCGGGACGCGGTCGAAGACGTCGGTGGGGCAGACCTCGACGCAGAGATCGCACCCGATGCACCGGGCATCGCTGACGAGCTCGATCATGGCGCCTGCGCCTCCGCCGCGGCCGCGCCGATCGACGCCGGCGCGGTGGACTCCGGGCGCACCCACACGTGGTCCAGACCGCCGGTGATCAGCCGCCGCTGCTGCGCCGGGTCGAGCCCGGGATGGTCCTTGTGTTTGTGCATGCCGCGCGTCTCGGTGCGCGCGCGCGCCGCGTTGAACATCCAGCGCGCGGTGGCCACCATCGCGGCGCTCTCCCGTGCCCGCACGGCCCCGCGCACCGCCGCCCCGGGCGAGGCCTGCCGCACCTCCCTCCACAGCCCATCGAGCCTGTCGAGCGAGGCGGCGAGCCCCCGCGCGGTGCGGAAGAGGTTCTTGTCGTACGGGAACACCTCGTCTTGCACCGACCGGATCACCCCTTCCGCGTCGAGCGGCCTCGTCCCGCCCGCCGCCGGGAGCGCGGCGCAGCCGGCCCCCTCGACGACCCGCCGGCCGGCGCGCGGGCCGACGCTGCGCGCGAACAGGGCTGCTCCCTCGCCGGCCCACTGGCCCGAGGAGATGGCCCACGCGGCGTTGTGGCTGCCGCCGCCCGTGAATCCGCCGCAGATGAGCTCTCGCGTCGCGGCGTCTCCGGCGGCGTAGAGCCCCGGCGCCGAGGTGGCGCAGCCGTGGCTGGTGATGCGGATCCCGCCCGTGCCGCGCACGGTGCCCTCGAGCCGCAGCGTGACGGGGAACCGCTGCCGGAAGGGGTCGATGCCGGCGCGATCGAAGGGAAGGAAGAAGTTCGGCTGGGCCGTGCGCATCCACGCCTGGAGCGCCTCGTCGGCCTTGTCGAGCTGGGCGTAGACCGGCTGCGTGAGGAGGGTCTCCGCGATCACGGACCGGCCGCGCTGCGAGCCGGCCCCCTCGATGACGCGCCCGTCCTCGTAATAGAACGTCGCCCAGTTGTAGAAGAGGGTCTTGGTGACCGACGCGAAGGCCGGGGCGATCGCGTAGGCGTTGGAGAACTCCATCCCTGACATGTCGGCGCCCGCCTCGGCGGCCATCAGCCCTCCGTCGCCGGTGAGGACGTTGGTGCCGAGCGCCTTGCTCAGGAAGGCGCAGCCGCCGGTGGCGATGACAACGGCCCCGGCCCTCACCACCCACCTGTGCCCGAGCTGCCGGCAGATGCCGGCCGCCCCGGCGACCACGCCGCTCGCGTCGACGAGGAGCTCGATCGCGGGGCTGTGGTCGAGGATGCGGACGCCCGCGAGCTTCACCCGCTTGCGCATCAGGCGCATGTACTCGGGGCCTTGCAGGCTGCGGCGGACGGACTGCCCGCTGTCGTCGACAGGAAACGGATAACCCCAGGTCGCGAGGTCGTTCACGCTGGCCCACGTCCTGTCGAGCACGCGGTCCATCCAGGCCCGGTCCGCGAGGAACCCGCCCAGCCCCTCTCGGCTGGCCTTGGCCGCCTCGCGCATCTCGGGGACCGGGGGCACGTACCACACGCCGACCCCCGAAGGCGCCGTGGCGCCGCTGCTGCCGCAATACCCCTTGTCCGCAAGCACGACGCGCGCGCCCTTCGCCGCCGCGGCGAGCGCGGCCCAGGTCCCGGCGGGCCCGCCGCCCAGCACCAGGACGTCGGCCTCCAGCGCCAGCGTGTCGCTCCCGTCGAGGACGCGTCCTCCCTCGCCCTCAGGCTCCAGTTCCTCGCTCATGATGGGAAGGCTCCCTTGTTCAGGCCAGCTGCCTTATCCGCCCCCTTTCACTGCAATTGCAGCCGACATGCCATGGCCTGTTTCCCGGCATCGATCCGGTGGCCGGCTTCCTGATTGCTGGAGAGGCACCAAGGGCTGCTGCCCAGGTGCTGCTCCGGGCGCACCTCCGCGGCACCTCGCGCGCATCGACCGCTGGGCTCCGGCTATTGCAGCCGGAACCCCATCGCCAGGAGCGCCGCGCGCAGCCGGTCGCGCCCGCGCAGCGCCTGGGCCGACTCGACGCGCGCGGCCGAGTGGCGGCTCCAGCTCCCCTGCACGCCCATGCGCTCCTTCGTATAGAAGCGCTCCATGAGCTGGTCGTAGGCATCGAGCGCGCCCACGCTTCGCTCGAACGCGCCGTACTGCTCGCGGTGCAGGACGACCTCTTGCGGGAGCCGCGGCTTGATGCTCGCCGGGGTGGCCGCGTCGGGCCAGCCCACGCACAGGCCGAACGTCGCGAACACCTGGGGTGGCAGGCCGAGCTCGGCCGCGACCGCTTCGGGGTGGTTCCGCAGCGCGCCGATGTAGACGGTGCCGAGGCCGAGCGACTCGGCCGCGACGAGCGCGTTCTGCGCGGCGAGCGCCGCGTCGACCACCGCCATGACGAACATCTCGAGGTAGTCGAGCCCCTCGTGCCCCACGCCGCGGAGCTTCGCGAGCTCGCCGAGCCGCTGCAGATCGGCGAGCCAGACAAGGAACAGCCCGCAATCGCGCACGTGCGCCTGGCCGCCGGCGAGCTCCGAGAGGCGCCGCCGCCGCTCGGCGTCCTGCACCGAGAGCACGCTCCAGAGCTGCAGGTTCGAGGAGCTCGGCGCCGACTGCGCCGCGGCCACGAGCAGCTCGAGCGTGCCCTCCGGGAGCGGCCTCGGCGCGTAACGCCGCACCGAGCGATGCCCGAGCAGCGCCTCGATCACCTCGTTCCACTGCGCGAAGCGGGGCGCCGGCCCCTCGCCGCCGTACCGCTCGCCGAAATACGCCACGCCGCGATCACTCATCGGTCTGCTCCTTGCCGTCCTTGCAATCGGTCGTCTCTCGCAGCGCGGGACGTACTCCCCTGCTGCGATGCCAGGCTGTTCCTTGCGCGCCTCGGTGCCGCGAGCGCGCGGCGCGACGATCCCGTGGAGCCGCGCCAGCCAGGCCAATATCCGTTATAACGGACAACTCATCCGTCAAAAAGAGCAAACCGCTCTGCTCGCCGGGTGAGCGGAAACCCGCGCGGGTGCACCGGACCGCTTGCGATGCGCCGATCGTGGCCTAACGCCAGGCAGATGAAGATTTCCGCCATAGCTATATCCGGACTCGGCCTCGCGGCGCTGGCGACGGGGTGTGGCAAGGAGGAACGTGCGCTCGCGGAGGAGCGCCCTGCACAGCCCGCCATGGTCGAGCGGCAGCCCGTCGAGCCGCCGCTCGTGGCGACCGAGGTGCCCGTGCCTGGCGATCGGCCGGCGTTCGTCGTCACCGGGCCGCTCGGCGCGTGTCCACGGATGGTGTTCCTTCACGGCATGTGCGGGCACGGGCTGGGCTATGTGCAGGCTTTCACGAGGACGGCGCGGGAGCACGGCGGGGTGCTCGGGCTCCAGGGCGACGTGCCTTGCGGCGCCGACCGGGTGTTCAGCAAGTACTCGCCCGACGTCGACGAGCAGGACGGCCGCATCCGGAACGCGCTGGCGGCGTGCGGCGGCGAGGCGGAAGACCTCGTGGTCATCGGCTACTCGCAGGGTGCCTATCTCGCGGAGCGGCTCGCGGAGCGGTGGCCGGAGCGGTATTCGCGGCTGGTGCTGCTCGGCGCGCCCACGACGCCCTCGGCCGCGCGCCTCCGGGACATCCGGGGAGCGGTGATGATCAGCGGCGAGCTCGACGCCACGTACCGCATGAAGGAGGGCGCGAGGGGGCTCCTCGCCGCCAACATACCGGCGGTCTACCGGGAGATGCCGGGCGCGCACCACGGAGCGCTGCCGGACGCCGAACGGGTGATGGACGAGGCGCTCGACTGGCTCGACGCGAACGCGCGGCCCCGCCCTTGAAGAGGGTAATCACGTGCCGGCCCCGCTGGCTCCGCTGCAGCCGGATCGTGCTAATTGGAAGTCGCCATGGCCGCCCGCGGTCACCCGCCGCTCGCGCTGCGGCACCGCTCGACGTCCTCCCAGAACGTCGGGTACGTCTTCGCGACGCAGGCCGGATCCTCGATGGTGATCCCCGGCCGGCACAGCCCCAGGATCGCGAAGCTCATCGCCATGCGGTGGTCGCTGTAGCTGCGCACGAGCGCGGGCGTCAGCGGCCGAGGCTCGATACGGAGCCAGTCGTCGCCGTGGGTCACCTCCTGGCCCAGGCGGCGGAGCTCCGCGACCGTGGCGGCGAGGCGGTCCGTCTCCTTGATCCGGATGTTCGCCACGTTCCGGATCGTCGTCGGCCCCTCGAGGAGCGGAGCGATCGCGGCCAGCGTCATCACGGTGTCCGAGATGTGGTGCATGTCGACGTCGATGCCGCGCAGGCGCCCGTCGCTGCGCACGGTGGTGGCATCGGCCTGCCGGCTCACGCGCGCGCCCGCCTGCTCCAGGAGCTCGACGAACCGGTAGTCTCCCTGCAACGCCCCCTCGGAAAGTCCGGGCACGGTGATGGCGCCGCCCGCGGCCGCGGCGAGCGCGAACGGATAGCTCGCGGACGACGCGTCGGGCTCGATCGGGTACGCCCGCGGGCGGTACCCCGCGGCGGGATGGACCGTGAACCCGCCCGCGGCCTCGTCGATGCGGCCGCCGAAATCCGCGACCATGCGCCGCGTGATCTCGACGTAGGGGCGACTGACCAGCTCGCCGGCCACGCGCAGGTCGATGGCGGCGTCGGCGAAGGGGCCTGCCATCATCACCGCCGAGAAGTACTGGCTGGAGCGATCGCCGCGCATCGTCAGCGTGCCGCCCTTCAGCCGGCCGCCCCGGATCCGGAGCGGCGGGCACCCGGTCGCGCACTCCACGTCCGCCCCGAGCTGCCTCAGGCCGTCGACCAGATCGGCGATCGGCCGCTTGGCCATGTGCTCGTCGCCGACCAGCACCACCTCGCCCGGCACGAGGCACGCGAGCGCCGCGAGGAACCGCACCGTGGTGCCGCTGTTCCCGATGAACAGCTCGCGCCCCGGCGCGCGCAGCCGGCGCCGCCCTCCCTTCACCACCAGCGTGTGCGGCCCGGCGTCCTCGATCCCGATCCCCAGCGCTTCCAGGGCGGACCGCATGTGCCGGGTGTCGTCGCTATGGAGCACGCCCTCCAGCGTGCTCTCACCGTCGGCGAGCGCAGCCAGCACGAGCGCGCGGTTCGTGATGCTCTTCGAGCCAGGGACCCGCCAGATCCGATCCGGCGGCGAGGACAGCGGGGTGATGGGCAGTGGACCGGCAGGGATCATGGAGGCGGCGGACTATAGCGGGGCGCATCTTCGTGCGCCACGGGCTCATCGCGTCGCTCGACGGAGCCCGGATCACACGAATCTGCGCGCCGCCGCGCCGCCGCGCCTCACTGCGGCGCGTACGCCTGGAACTGACCGCCCACGTGCAGCAGCGCCATGAAGTACAGCATGCCGTCGTAGTAGCGGTACTGCCCGCTCGGGGGATCGAGGTCCCAGAGCGCCTGGACGAAATCGGCGGACCGCGGGTCTTTGGCCGCCAGGCTGGCGGCCGCGTTCATGGCGACGAGCCCCGAGGAGTGGTCGGCGCTCAGCGCCTCGCCGTCGAGGGTGAACTGGTTCCCGTACTCCGCTCCTTGCGCCTCGAAGAACGCCTGGATCCGATCGCTGAGCTCCTGCTGGCGCTCATCCTTCGCCCACCACGCCCAGTCGACGGACCAGTTCATCGCGGTGCGCCACGCGTCGAAGCGGAAGTCCACGGACTCGGGTTTCCACGACGCCGCCTTGGGCGTGCCGTCGAAATTCGCGTAATCGGGCGTGAGCCCCGTCTCCGGGTGAGCCGCGAGGTGGAAGTAGCCGCGGCTCACCTCGGCCGCCTCGCTCCAGAAGGCGCGGTCCGCCTCCGGACCGTACTTGGCCCAGATCTCGTAGAAGGCCGGCAGGTGATACGACGGATCGGTGTGGTCCCCGTTGGTCTCGAAGTTCCCCGTGTCCGGCGTGAAGCGGATCTGGTGGTTCTCGGTGTTGAAGAGCGTCGACCCGGTCGTCGTGCGCGTCTCCCCGTTCCCGAAGGACTCCCCGGTGATCTCCGGTCGGTTCTTCATCAGGTCGAGCAAGCGATCCGCTTCCGCCCGGTAGTTGTAGATGCCCTCACCATTGCCCCAGCGCCCCGACGCGAAATAGAGCGCCGTCGCGAAGTACTCCTCGCCGTCCGGCGCCGGCATCTCGTCCAGCGGGGTGCCGTCGAAGTTCATCTGCCACGAGAAGTACCCGTACGCCGGGTGCGTCTCGTCGGCGTGGAACATGTAGGTCTTCGCCCAGTTCCAGAGCGCGTCGAACTCCGCCTGATGATCGGTCTGGACGGCGATCATCATGCCGTAGCTCATGCCCTCCGAGCGCACGTCCTCGCTCGCGATGTCGCGGATCTGCGCGAGCGGGCCGTTGTCGTTCTCCTCCTGCTCGAAATAGACGGCCTCTTGGGCCGGATCCCCCTTGAAGAGATGGTCCCAGGCGGCCGTGATCTTGGCGTTCACCTCGTCCTGCGTGCGCCCGTTCTCGACGAAGAGGTTGCGGTACACCCCCGTATCGACAGCCCCGCTCCCGCCAGGCGTCGACGCGCCGCCCCCGCCGTCGCCACCCCCGCCCCCGCCATCGGCAGAGCCGCCGGTCCCCCCTGCTCCGCCCGTGCCCGAGGACACGCTCCCTGCACCGCCGGAGCCACCGTCGTCATCCCCGCACGCGACGGCCGCCAGGAGCAGACCCACCGAGAGAAACCGCAGCGAATTCCGATTCATAAGATAGACCTCCTGGTGACGAAGCCCAGCGTGATCCCCGTGGATCGGGCACCGTTCAGGCCGCCTCGCCATGCATGACACGCCATGATCCGACGCGCGCAACAGCGCCGCGGCTCGGTTGCGAACACCCCAGCTCAGGACGAGCGCGGTTTGACAGCGATGCTCACGACCGCACACGCGAGAGCGCCCGGGGCGTCACGCGATGAACAGTGACCATGGAATAATCGAGGACCCCTGTAAAGACAATTCACACACCGCTTTCCTCGCCCCAATCGCCGACCGCTGCCCACGACATGGTCGCGGTCGATCGCGCCAGCCCGAACCGCCCGGTCCGATCGAGCGCGATGACGCCCCCGGTGATGTCGAGGCGCTCCGCCAGGTGCGCGATGATCCCGCTCGCCGCGTCGACCGCGCAGGTGCCCGCGCGCATCCGCTCCACGGCCGAGTGCGCCACGACGAGCCGGATCATCCCCTCGCCGTGGCCGGTCGTCGACACGGCCCCGGCCTCGTCGTCCGCGTACGTCCCTGCCCCGATGAGGGGCGAGTCCCCCACCCGCCCGACCCGCTTGTTGACCGTGCCGCCCGTGCTCGTCGCCGCGGCGGTGAGCCCGCCCTCGTCGAGCGCCACCGCGCCGACCGTGTTGCCGGCCCAGGAGGTCGCGCGGACGCCTTGCTGGGCCGCCGCGAGCGCCTCCCGGGCCGCCTCCGTGATGAGCGCCGCCTCGCCCACGGGCGTGAACCCCTTCATCCGCGCGAACCGCGCGGCGCCGTGCGCGGCGTACAGCACGTGCCGGCCGTCCTCCAGCGCCGCGCGCGCGATCGCGATCGGCTCGGCGAACTCCGAGAGCGCGCAGACCGCGCCGGCCCTGAGCCCCCGGCCCTCCATGATCGACGCGTCGAGCTCGACGTGGCCCTCCTCGTTGAGGCACGCGCCCGTGCCCGCATTGAAGAGCGGATCGTCCTCGAGAACGCGCACCGCGCGCTCGACCGCGTCGAGCGCGCTCCCTCCCTCGGAGAGAACGCGCGCTCCCTCGCGCGCCGCGCGGAGGCACCCCGCCGCATGCAGCGGCCGCCGCTCCGGAGCGACGTTGCCCGCGCCGCCGTGGACCAGGACGGTGCGCCGCCCGCCGCGCCCGCCCAGAGAATGGATGACGTGCTTCACGACCGTGGCACCCTACCGCGGCGCGCGCCCGGAGGTCCACGCCCAGCCGACGCTCACTCGGGCGGGAGCGCGCTCCGCTTGGCCTTGAGATCGTAGGCCATGCCGCACGGCAGCGCCGCGAGCACCGGCGCGACGCTGAGCTCTCCGGCGACGAGGTCCTCGCACCGCGACCCCGCCGTGGGCACGAACTCGAAGGACATCGTCGCCTTGAACCCCACGACGTCATCCCCTCTGCCGCCGAGCTGCCCGAGCGCCCGGTCGCGGCGCTCGACGGAGCACGGCGGCCCCGGCGGCGCGTCGCCGGCGCGCATGTCCACCACCACGCGCCCGTCGATCGAGAAGCTCACCTCGTCGTCGTCGATGACGCCTGCGATCACGCCGGCGCCGTTGTTCCAGTACAGGGCGCCGTCGCCGCGCGCGAGCTCGACGTCGAATTCCCACAGGCGCTTCGCGCCGAGCGCCCCCTCCCCGCACGTGTTCGCCGTCTGTGTCCCCACCACGTGGAACGCGCCGAGCGCGGTCCCCCGCTCCGGCGCCTCCTGATCCCCGAAGGCGTCGGCGCACGCTGGGAGCAGGGGCAACGCCGGCAGCAGCGCGAGCAGCAGCATCCGCATCGAGCCCGCGTACCAGACGGGCACGGCGCAGGACAAAAAAGCGCTCGCGGGCAATGGAAATAAAAACGGGTCGGGTGCTTCGCTCGCACCCGACCCGTCCCGTGGGCCTCTACCGGAGGCCTTCTGGACCCCGCTTGATCCCGCCTGTGCGGCGCACCCCCTGTCCCATCGCGACGAGCGTTCAGCCCCGGAGCGCCGGTGAGAATCGTTGCCGGAAGACCTGAGTCTTCCTCGATTCCCTCTCTGCCGGCCTCGCGGAGGTCGCGATGGCAGTCAACAGGTTATCGAGCGCCGGACCTGGCCGAGCGCGGTAGCGTTTTGCAAGGCCCCGATGACCCTGCGTCCACGCTCCACGAGGGTCAGCCGTTCCCAGCCTCCGGTATAGAAGAGCCACTGGTACTGTGCATGGTGTCCATCCCTCCTCCGGCTTGCCGGCACCCCGCGCCGGATCGAAAGAGATCGTCCGGCATGGCAAGGGTGTTCGATTGCGGATCAGCGGAGAGCCCGCCGATCTGGTGTCGACCCCAGCACCGTGGTGCTCCACGGCAGGACCATCCTGGAGCTGATGCTCCGTCCGAGGCCGAGGACCAGCGTATCACCGCTGTTCAGGCGAGCAAGGGGCTCACGCACCGAAACATCGAAAGCGATTCTCTTCCATTCCATCCATGTCCACCCCATGTCCACCCACGGTCCGCATCGTCCCACCGCTCCCACCGCGTCTCGCAGCGCAGCCGGGCAGGCGTCGATCGTCGCCGCACGCCGCACGCCGCACGCCGCACGTCGCATGCGGCCAGGCAGGCGTCGCCGGAGGAGCAGCCAGGCAGGTCGAGGTGCAAGGCGCGTCTCGGCAGGACGAGGCGCAGCGCGCTCCAGCGAGACGACGTGCCGGACGCAAGCGCAGCTGCCGGAACAGGTCCGGTGAAACAAGGGCGAGGACGTCGCGCGGCGGGCTGGCGCGCCGTGACCGGGCCCCGCGCGCGTCAGACGTGTGCGAACCAGCTCGCCTCCTCGCCCTCCGGCAGCGCCGTGGCGAGGACCGCGAGCATCGCGTCGATCTCTTCCTTCGTGTGGACCCCGCTGCGCAGGATGGCCGCCGGGCCGTCGCCCCCGGGCACCACGACCGACTCCACGGCGAGCGCGGTGTTGACTCCGTAGCCGTAGGACGCCAGCGTCACGACCGCGGTGGCCTCGCGGTCGTCGAGCAGCCGGCGGATCGTCAGCGTGCGGCGCACGCGCTCGCTGTCCTCGGCCCACGACGCGAGCCACGCGCGCGCCGCCTCGTCGAGGCCGACGAGCACGAGCTGCGCGGGAGGCAGCGCGTCAGGATCGGCCGCGGCGACGGCGGCGCGGTGGAAGCCCCGCACCTCCCGGCACCAGAGCGGCGGCGCGCCGTCGACCCGCACGAGAAAGCCGTAGGGGCCTCGGGCCCCCTCTCGCTCCGAGCCCCCCGAAGAAGCGGAAGAGAAACTGTCGTTCGACACGAAGGGAGACGATACACGAGCTCTGCTCGGCGGAGGAAGCCCGCTCAATTGCGCAGCACGTCGAGCCGACACGGCTCCGCCCCGGTCACACGCACGCCACCTGGGTACGCCCGCCGATGCCCACCATGGCGGCCACAACGAGAGCGCCACACTCCTGGGATTTCGGCTAAGGTGGCGCCGCCTCCCCCGTGGAGCCCGTCCGGGACGGGGTGCGTCCTGCACCTACGGCGTCGCCCCGGCCGACGGGCTCCAGCCCGCAGCGACGGGTCGGGGCGGCAGCAGCGCCCGACGCCGGGCGCGCTGCCGCGGAAGGCCGGCGAAGAGGCCCGCCGGCGCGTCCCGCGTCACCTCGATCCCGATCCGAACCGCAGGCAATGAAGCTCACGTCACAACAAGTCATCGAGATCGTCATCGCGCTCTGCGCCTACTTCGGCGTCGCGTTCGCGCTCAACTGGTTCGCCCCGCCGCGGCTCCGCGTGCTCGCGCGGTACGGCACGGTCGTCGCGGGCGTCGCGCTCTTCTTCCATGGTCTGGACCGGTACATCGACGAGCACGCCCGCGCCGTGGACATGGCGAAGGTGGCGATCGCGATGGGCGCCGCGCTCTGCGTCTTCTACGAGACGCACCGCGAGGGGATGCGCCGGCCGATCGCGGAGCGCTGGAAGCGGTTCGCCGGCGTGGCGCTCGGTGTCGCCGCCATCATCGCGTACTTCAACGGCTTCCGCTTCGGCTATCCCAAGTATTACCACCGCTGGGATCAGTTCCATTATTACATGGGGGCCAAGTACTTCCCGGAGATGGGGTACGACGGCCTCTACAAATGCGCGCTGATCGCGCAGGACGAGCTGGGGCTCGTCACGTACACGAACGAGGACACCGGGCGGCAGGTCAAGCTGGACATGGCGAAGGAGGTGCGCCACCCGGACAAGAAGATCCGGAACCTCGGTGGCGACAACCTCCTCATGCCGGCGAGCGAGGTGCTCAGCACGCCCGAGATCTGCAAGGCGCACTTCTCACCGGAGCGCTGGGACGCGTTCAAGGCCGACGTGCAGTTCTTCAGGACGGCCTCGGACAAGGGCTACTGGGAGGACATGCAGAAGGACCACGGCTACAACCCGCCGCCGGTCTGGACGATCATGGGTAAGTTCTGGGCGGACCTCCAGCCGGCCAGCACCCGCTACCTCCAGTTCCTCGCCAGCTTCGATATTTTCTATCTGCTCGGGATGTTCGCCGCCCTCTACTGGGCCTTCGGGTGGCGGGTCTTCGCCGTCGCGGCGATCTTCTGGGGCTGCCAGTCGTCGGCGCCGTTCTACTGGACGGGCGGCGCGTTCCTCCGGCAGGACTGGCTCTTCTACCTGGTCCTCTCGGCCTGCCTCATCCGGAAGCGCTACTTCAAGCTCGCGGGCGCGAGCATGGTCTACGCTGGCCTCCTGCGCATCTTCCCTGGCCTGCCCGTGATCGGCTGGCTCACCGTCGCCGGGATTCACCTCGTCCGCCACAAGCGCATGGCGAAGTCGCACGTGCAGGTGCTGATCGGCGGCGTGCTCGCGGCCGCCGTGCTCATTCCGGTGAGCATGAAGGTCTCGGGCACGGACTCGTACCGGCAGTTCTACGAGCACACGCTCAAGGTGCACGACCAGACGCCGCTGACGAACCACATGGGCCTCCGCGTGCTCGTCGGCCACGAGCCCGGCACGGGCGTCGAGTCCGGCCGCATGAAGTACACGAAGGACACGAAGCTCGTCGATCCGTTCGAGGTCTGGAAGCGGATGCGCAACGAGCGCTACGCGAAATACCGCTGGATCGCCTACGGGATCATCGCCGCGAGCCTGGCGGGCTTCGTCTACGTGTGCCGGCGCGTCCGCTCGCTGTGGGTGGCCCAGTGCCTCGCCCAGATCTTCGTCATCCTGCTCTCGCAGCTGACCTGTTATTACTACTCATTCATGATCTTGAGCGCGCCGCTCACCCGGGTGAAGCGCCAGATCGAGGTACCCCTGTTCGGCCTGGCAGCGCTCAGCCAGTTCATCTGGATCACGTTCAACTACAACGACGACAAGTACACGGTGCTCACCGCTGTCTCACTCGCCTTCTGCTATTACCTGCTCTGGATCTTCTCGGGTAAGACGATGCCGTGGGCGCGGCAGCCCGAGCCGGCGAGCGAGGACGGCGGAAAGCCGACGGCCCAGCAGGCTTGAGGCGCTCGCCTCCTGCTGGGTCGCCAGGGCAGCGCCTCCCATGCCTGGAAGTGCCTGGAAACGAACGATGACAGAAGTAGAGCGAGAGCATCCCGACGAGCGAAGCGACGTCCAGGGAGACGAGGCCCGGCCCAGCGATCCTGGGGCGGCGGCCGACCGGGGAAACACGCCGGCTCCTCCGCGCGGCGACGACCGGGCGGTCCACGCTTTCCGGAAGGTCCCGCGGACGGGCGTCATCTACGTGACGGCCGAGGCCGCGCGCCTGGGGTTCAAGCCTGGGGCCGACGAGGGGACGGACGGCTGGTGCAACCTCGGGCAGGGCCAGCCGGAGACGGGCCCGCTCCCGGGCTCGCCCGCGCGCTGCGCGGCGGTGCCGATCTCCGGAGACGACCAGGAGTACGCGCCGGTGGCCGGCCTGTGGGAGCTGCGCGAGGCGATCGCGTCGCTCTACAACCGCGCGTACCGGCGGGGCATGCCGTCGCGCTACACGGCCGAGAACGTGGCGGTGTCGGGCGGGGGTCGCATCGCCCTCACCCGCGCCGCGGCGGCGCTCGGGCAGATCAACCTCGGCCACTTCCTCCCCGATTACACCGCCTACGAGGAGCTGCTCGACGTCTTCCGGCTGTTCTCGCCGATCCCGATCCTGCTCGAGGGCGAACGCGGCTACTCGTTCTCCGTCGGCGACCTGCGCCGCGAGATCCTGGGCCGCGGCCTGAGCGCGATCCTCGCCTCGAACCCCTGCAACCCGACCGGGAAGCACGTGCGCGGCGAGGAGCTCGCCGCCTGGGTCCGCACCGCGAAGGAGCTCGATTGCGCGCTCCTGCTCGACGAGTTCTACTCGCACTACATCTACGGGATGGGCGACGTCGCCCCGATGGAGAGCGCCGCGCGCTACGTCGAGGAGGTCGACCGCGATCCGGTCGTGATCTTCGACGGCCTGACCAAGAACTGGCGCTACCCCGGCTGGCGCGTCACGTGGACGCTGGGGCCGCGCGAGGTCATCGAGGCGGTGGCGAGCGCCGGCAGCTTCCTCGACGGCGGCGGCTCCAAGCCGATGCAGCGCGCCGCGGCAGAGCTGCTTACCATCGAGCACACCCGCGCCGAGACGACGGCCATCCACCGGACGTTCTCGCACAAACGTGAGATCATGCTCGAGGGGCTGCGCAGGATCGGCGTCACGGTCGACGCGGAGCCCGAGGGCACGTTCTACGTCTGGGGCTCGGTCGCGGATCTGCCCCCGGGGCTCTCCGACGGCTACGGCTTCTTCCGGGCGGCCCTCGGGGAGCGGATCATCGTCGTGCCGGGCGAGTTCTTCGACGTCAACCCCGGCAAGCGCCGGGCGGGGAGGCCGTCGCGGTTCCGCCACCACGTCCGCTTTTCTTTCGGCCCGAGCGAGGACGTCCTCGTCCGGGCGCTCGGGCGGCTCGAGCGCATGGTAGGCGAGCGTCGCCGGGCCTGACACCGGCGGCGCCGCGCAGGGGAGCGGGAAGACGGGGCCGAGCGCCAGGTCTTGTCGCGCTGCACGTCTTCCGACATGGTGGGGGAGCGCGTGGCCAAAGATCCGTGGAGTGATTGGAACGACGACGACCCCGGTAACTTCCAGCCGGGCGATACGATCGGCCCCTACGAGCTGCTGTTCCCGGCAGCCGTGGGCGGCATGGCCGCCGTTTGGGCTGCGCGGCTCAGGCGGCCCAACGGCTCCGTCCAGATCGTCGCCGTCAAGCTGCTGTCGGACGCGATGCGCGGGGATGACGACGCGCGGGCGATGTTCCTCGACGAGGCGTGCACCGCGTCGCGGATCCTCCACCCGAACGTCGTGCACATCCTCGCGTACGGCGAGGTCCGCGATCGGCCGTACCTCGCGATGGAGTGGATCGACGGCGCCCCGATCGCGAAGATCTTCTCGAACCAGAAGGCGAAGCGCGCGCTCTTGCCCCTGGGCTGGGTGCTCCACGTGATGATCGACGCGTGCGCCGGGCTGCACGCGGCGCACGAGGTCCGCGACGACACGGGCGAGCTCCTCAACCTGATCCACCGCGACGTCACGCCGGAGAACGTGATGGTGACGTTCGACGGCATGGTCAAGGTCGTCGACTTCGGCGTCGCGAAGACGCGGGCGCGCGCGCAGACCAGCCGCGTCGGCGCGATCAAGGGCAAGACCGGGTATTTCTCGCCCGAGCAGGTCATGGGCGGGGCGCTCGACCGCCGCAGCGATCTCTTCTCGATGGGCGTGCTGCTCTACCTGCTGGTGACAGGCCACACGCCGTTCCGTGGCAAGGGCCCGCTGGAGGCGATGCAGCAGATCGCCAACCGCAACCCGCAGCCGCCGCGCGAGATCATGCCCGAGGTCCACCCGGAGCTCGACCGCATCATCATGCGGGCGCTCGCCAAGAACCCGAACGAGCGGTACCAGACGGCCGCGGAGCTGCGCCGCGATCTCGAGCAGGTGAGCGCCGCGGTCCGCGAGAGCTACACCGACAAACAGGTGGGCCAGCTCGTGCGCGATCTGCTCCCCGGGGTCGCCGAGGCGCGCAAGGAGCGGATCGATCAGGCGCTCGACGAGCTCGACCGGATCCTCGCCGAGCGCGCCCACCCTCAGAAGCCGCAGGCCTCGCGGCCCGAGGACGCGACCGAGGTGATGCTGCGGCGCATCTCCATGCTGCCGATCCTGCAGGACGGCCCGGAGGCGACGGAGGGCGGGGGCGCGGCCGACGCGGCGCCGCCCTCGTCCCCGGCGGGCCCCGCGAGCTCGCGCATGTCGGGGCCGGCCAGCTCGCGCATGTCGGGGCCGGCCAGCTCGCGCATGTCGGGACCGGCCAGCTCGCGCATGTCGGGGCCGGCCAGCTCGCGCATGCCGGCGCCGACGAGCCCGCGCCGCGCGAACGCCGACCCGATGCGCAAGTCGAATCCGGACGCGACGCGCAAATCGACCCCGGATGCGACGCGCAAGTCGAACCCCGACGGCGCAGGCTCGCCGCTCGATTTCCCGGCGGGGCTTTCGCCGCTGCCGCTGCTCCCGCCGCCGCTGCACATGGGGCCGCCGGTTCCCCCGGGGCCGGCGGCTTACGTCGGTCCGGCGGCGCACGCGAGCGGCCCCGCGAGCGCCGTCGCGTCCGCGCCGGAGCGCCGCGCGTCCCCTCCCGCGAAGGGGTCCTTCGTGCGCGTGGCGTTGCTCGCGCTGATCGTCCTCGGCGTGGTCGCGGCCGTTGCGTTCCTGCTGCTCGCGCGTTCCGGCCGCATGCCGCTCGGCGGTGTGGTGGTGCCTTCCGCCAGCCCCAGCGCGTCCGCGCCGACGGTGCAGGCGCCCGACGCCGGCGCTGATGCCGCGGCGACGCCGGACGCGGCAGCGACGGCGTCGACGGTCGCGAGCGACGCCGTCGCGGACGCCGCGGCCCCGACCGATGCAGCCGCGGCCGAGCTGATCGCCGACGCGGCCGCCCCCGCCGACGCGGCCGCCCCGGCCGACGCGGCCGCGGATGCCGCGGTGCCCGCCGATGCAGCCGCCCCTGTCCCGAGCGGACAGCCGGCGTACGTCCCCGGCGCCGTACCCGCGCCGGGGACGCCGTACCCGGGCTCCTCGGCCACCCCTGCGCCGCGCGTCCCAGGGCCCCTGCCCGCGCCATCCGTCACCGGGTGGCCTCCGCCACGGCCCGCGAGCCAGCCCGGACTGCCGGCGACTGCGCCCGCCTCCACGCTGCCGCGCGGGCCCGTCCCCGGTCAGGCGCCGCCGCGGCCGCGCCCCGCTGCGCCCCCCCTCGACCTGGCGCCGCGGTAGCGCCTTCGGACCGGGCGCGGCTGCCTCCCCCGCAGCCCGCGCGGCCGGCGCATCGCGCTCAGTCCTCCTTCGGCTCCTCCGGCTGCGCCTCGTCGGGCGGGGGCGGGGTGGCGCGGGCCGCTGCTTTCTTCAGCGACGACTCCGCGAGCGACACCAGCATGGCGAGGTTCACCGGCTTCGAGAGCAGGAAGATCGCGTGCCGTCGCAGCGCGCGGATGCGCGCCTGCTGCGACTCATCGGCCGTCACGACGAAGACGGGCGTGTCCCGGTTCAGCGCTCCCTTGGCCGAGAGCGACTCGAGCACGCTGAAGCCGTCGATCAGCGGCATGTGCAGATCGAGCACCACGAGATCGAACTTGCGCGCGGCGAGCCGGCGCAGCGCCGGCGCCCCGCCGTTCGCCTCCTCCACGTCGCCCAGCGTACGGAGCGAACGCGCAAACATGGATCGGATCGCGGCGTCGTCGTCGATGACGAGGATGCACGTCACAGCGTCATGATCGCACGGACGCAGGAGCGCTGGAAGCCCGCCGCCAGCCTCCGCATCGCCCGGAGCGTGCGTACGCGACCGTGCGCAGCGCCTGTCTCCAGCACGCGGCGTCGCCTCCAGTCCCGCGGCGGCTTCGCGCCCCCGCGTCCGCCCGCGCTCGGCGTGACCTCGCGCGCCACGCGATCGGGGCGACGAGCGCCAGGCGCGCGCAGCGCAGACGGACGCGTTGCCAGCGCAGATCCCGTGTTCAGCGGTGCTGGTCGAGACATGGACGCCACGTACGGGCTGCGGTAAACGCGGAGCTGGACGTCATCGACCCCGCGCACCGCAAAGGAACGATCCCATGGGCAAGTTCACCCTCACACACGAGATCAACTGCAACCTCGAGACGTTCTGGAAGCTGTTCCTGGACAAGACGTTCAACGAGGAGCTCTACAGGAAGGAGCTCGGTTTCCCCGAGTTCACGATCACGGAGCAGGTCGAGACGGCGACGGAGATCATCCGGAGGTCGGCCGGGAAGCCGAAGATGAATTTGCCCGGCCCCGTCGAGAAGCTGCTCGGCTCCGGGTTCCGCTACACCGAAGAGGGCAGGCTGAACAAGGCGACGAACGTGTGGACCTTCAAGCTGACGCCAAGCACCCTGGCCGACAAGATGCGCAACGAAGGCGTCGTGCGCGCCGAGGCCATCGGCGACAACAAGGTGCGTCGGATCGCCGAGATCACGATCGAAGCGAAGGTGTTCGGCGTCGGCGGCATGCTCGAGAGCAGCGCCGAGAAGGAGCTGCGGCAAGGATGGGAGCTCAGCGCGGTCTTCATGAACAAGTGGATCGCCCAGGGCAAAACGGCTTAGCCGGGCCGGTGGCGATCAGCCGATCCCTGCCGCGCACCGCCTGGGGCGCCTGACGCCGGCGCTGCCCGACGAACGGACGGCGACGTCCGACGAGAGGGGGACGAGAGCGGATCGCGAGCGGCCGTCTCGCGGCCTCCATCCCGCCAACGAGCGAGGGCGCACCCCTGCACGTCCAGGGTCAAAGCGGGAGATCTGCGGCTCCGGCTCTTGCTGCGGTGGCGTGCGGGAACCAGGGCCACGGCATGGAGCACGTCGTCATCATCGGTGCCGGCTTCGGCGGCCTCTACGCGGCGCGGGCGCTCCGGCGCGAGCCGGTACGGGTGACCGTGATCGACCGGCACAACCATCACACGTTCCAGCCCCTCCTGTATCAGGTCGCGACGGCGGGCCTGAGCGCGAGCGACATCGCCACGCCCATCCGCCACGTGCTGCGCAAGCAGAAGAACACGAGCGTGATCCTCGCCGAGGTGAAGGCGATCGATCCCGTCCAGAAGCGGGTGATCTTCGAGGACGGCGAGCTCGGCTACGACAAGCTGATCGTCGCGGCCGGGGCGTCGCATTCGTACTTCGGGAACGACGCGTGGGCGGCCGTCGCGCCCGGGCTCAAGACCGTCGAGGACGCGCTCGAGATTCGCCGGCGCGTCCTCCTCGCCTTCGAGGCGGCCGAGCGCGAGCCGGATCCGGCGCGGCGGAGCGCCTGGATGACGTTCGTGGTGGTGGGCGCGGGCCCGACGGGCGTCGAGCTCGCCGGCGCCCTCTCGGAGCTCGCGCGGCACACGCTCGTGCGCGAGTTCCGGCGCATCGATCCGAGCAAGGCCCGCATCCTCCTGCTGGAAGGGGCCGGGCAGGTGCTGCCGTCGTACGTGCCGGAGCTCGGGGAGAAGGCGCGACAGCAGCTGGCCGCGCTCAACGTGGAGGTGCGGACGAACTGCCGCGTCACCGACATCGACGAGGAGGGGGTCTCGATCGGCGACAAGCGGATCGAAGCCAGGACCGTGCTCTGGGGGGCCGGCGTGGCGGCGTCCGCCCTCGCCCGCACCCTCGGGGTGCCGCTCGACCGGGCAGGGCGCGTGCTGGTGGCGCCGGACCTGACGGTGCCGGGTCACGAGGACATCTACGTGATCGGCGACCTCGCGTCGGTGAAGCAGGAGGACGGGACGCCCGTGCCCGGCGTGGCGCCCGCGGCGATCCAGGGAGGGCGCCACGCCGCGCGCTGCATCGCGCGCACCCTGCGCGGGCTGCCGCGGCTGCCGTTCCGGTACAACGACCGGGGATCCCTGTCGACGATCGGGCGCGCCGCGGCGGTCGCCGACTTCGGCAGGCTGAAGCTCTCCGGGTTCCTGGCGTGGCTCGCGTGGCTGTTCGTGCATATCCTCTTCCTGATCGGCTTCCGTAACCGCTTCCTGGTGCTGTTCTCGTGGGCCCTGTCCTACGTGACCTACGAGCGCGCCTCGCGGTTGATCACGGGCGAGATCCCGCCGCTCCTGGAGGACCACCACGCGCCGGAGCTCGAGGCGCGCATGGATGGTGGCGCCGTGAGGAGGCACCAGCCAATGGAGCCCGCGCGCACGCGCGCATAACCGCCGCCCGGGAGCACACACGCCGCCCGCCGGCGTCCTGCGCTCGTCTGGACCTTGGCGACGGAGCTGCGTTAGCGTCGTTGATCATGACGATCCATCCCGGACAGGGCGCCTCGACGCACCCGTGGCGAGCGCTCCTCGCCAGCGCAGCACCTCTCGCCGCACTCCTGCTCAGCGCCCCCTCCGCCTTCGCGCAGGCGCCTCCTGCGTCCTCGCCGCGCGCAGGCGCCCCTGCCGGCGCCGAGCCGCAGCCCGCGCCTCACGGGGCCCCTGCGCCGTACGGCGCGCCTGCCCCGTATGGGCAGCAGCCCGGCTACTACCCGCCTCCGGGATACGCGCCGCCTCCGGGATACGCCCCGCCCCCGGGATACGCGCCGCCTCCGGGGTACGCCCCGCCCCCGGGGTACGCCCCGCCTCCGGGATACGCCTCGCCTTCCGGCTCGTATCCGGTCGGCCCGAGGATCATGAACTACGAGGAAGGACAGGCCGTCCCGGAGGGGTACCGCGTCGAGGAGAGGGCGCGCCGCGGCCTGGTCATCGGCGGCGCCGTGACGTTCGGCGTCACCTACATCCTCTCGGCGATGGTCGGGCTCGTGGCGGAGAGCGCTGACAGGGCGAGCGGCGGAAGCGGCGAGAGCTACCTCCCGCTCTACATCCCGCTCGCCGGACCCTTCATCACCGTCGGCACCGCGGATGCGAAGGGCGGCGGCGTCTTCGTCCTCATGGTCGACGGGCTGGCTCAGGTCGCCGGGGCCGCGATGTTCATCGGCGGCCTCGCCGCGCCGGAGAAGAAGCTCGTCCGCAACGACGTCGCCCTGTCGGTGAAGCCGATCGTCACGGGCGACACCGTCGGGTTCGGCGTCTCCGGCTCGCTCTGAGCGCGCGCCGCCCGCGGCCCGGCGTCACGGCGCGACGGGCGGCGTCTCATCCATCGTCTTGACGGCGCGCTTGGCCCTGCGGCGCACGTCGACGTGCAGCGACTCGTCGAAGTTGATGGCCGAGAACGCCGCCCGCGCCTCGATGTTCTTGCCGAGCGCGGCGTACGCCTCGGCCTCGTTCCACCGCAGCTTCCAGTCGCGCTTCGCGAGGTCCGAGAGCTTCGCGGCATCGGCGATGATGTCCGGGTACCGCTGCTGCTTCCCGAGCTCGGTCCAGTACTCGGCCCGGAGGTCGTCGTCCCCGGGCGCGAGCGCGACGGCCGCCGCGAAGCCCGCGAGCGCGTCGTCGATCCGACCTGCGACCAGCTCGGCGCGGGCGAGCGAGCGGCGCGCGCCGGCGCTCTCGGGGTGAGCCGCGACGAAGGCGGCGAGCGCGGGGATCGCCTCGTTGACCTTCTGGATGTCCGCGGGATCGCTCGGCCAGAACCGGAGCGAGAGCGCCGCGAGGTCGCCTGGGTCGCTCTCCAGCGCGCGCTCGACCGCGGCGGGCACCTCCGCGCCGCGGCCCGCCTGGGACAGGCATTTGGCGAGCTCGACCCAGGCGCCCGACGAGGACGGCGCCGTCGCGACGAAGGCCTCGGCCGCGCCGAGCGCCTCGTCGGTGCGCCCGAGCGAGCGGAGCGCGGCGATCCGCGCGAGGTGCGCGCGCTCGCGGCTCGCCCCTTCGCCCGAGGCGGCGGCGGCGCGCTCCGCTGCGGCCAGCGCGACGTCGTGGCGGAGCTCGCGCTCGTGGTAGGCGAGCTGCTCGAGATAGAAGGCGCCGTCGCGGGGCGCCGCGTCCCACTGGCCCGCGAGGTACTCGAGCACCGCGTCGGCGCGCACGTAGACGAGCGAGGCCGCGTCGCGCGGGTTCTCGTAGATCGGCAGGAGGACCCCGAGCTGGACCATCGCGTCCAGCGCCGGCTGGCAGTCGGGCTTCGCCTCGAGCGCGAGCACCATCTCGTCGAGGGCGGCGTCCTTCTTCTGCATCGCCAGGTGCACTTGCCCGACCGCCACGTGGTAGTCGGCGTCCCCCTGGAACGTCTTTCGGATCGCCTGGAAGCTCTTCAGCGCCGCGGGGTGATCGCCCATGTTCGCCTGCGCCGAGGCGAGGTTCAGCCGCGCGGCGTGATCGTCGGGATCCATCGTGATGATGCGCTTGAGCGCCGAGATCGCCTTCTCGTAGTCGCGCTCGCCGAACGCCTTCTGCGCGCGCTCCCAGACCGGAGCCTTGTCGAGGAACGCCTCGAACTGCGAGACGAGCGTGCTGTTCTGCTTGCGCCAGACGCCGCTCTTGCCTGGCTCGGAGTTCGTGAGGAAGTCTTTGATCCACTTGCGGGCGGCGTCGATGCTGAGCCCCTTGTCAGCCAGCCCTTCGAACTCCCCCCGAGGCACCGGCATGCGCGCGGGGATCCCCTGCCGGCGCGCCGTGGTCTCATCCAGGCCGATCAGCACCCAGTCGCTTTGCTCGCTCATGATCCAAGGACGGTAGCTGCCGTGCCCCGCCGGGATCAAGCGACGTCTCGGCGCGTCGGGCGCGCGCGCGCTCCCGCGAGCGCGCGCGGCGGCGCTTCAGGAATAGAACCAGGCCAGCAAGACGAACGCCATGAAGGCCGCCGCAGCGACGGCGAGCGCGAGCGCGCGCGGCACGCCGAGGAGCATCGGCCGGAGGCTGGCCTGAAACGCGACGGCGTCCGCGGCGGTGGGCGGGCCGATCGCGTCGCCGGCGGCGTCGCCCCGGACGGCGAGCGCGGCGGATGGCGCGCCTGCCGCGTCGCTCCTCGCGGGGTCGGCGCCCATGAACGGCTGGGCCGCGCCCGCATCCCAGGGCGTCGGCGTGAGCCGATACGGGGGCGCGCCGAAATCCGAGGGCCGCGACGTGGTCGGTGACGCCAGGTGCTCGAGGCCGAGCTGGGCGAGGATGGCCCGCTGCTCGTTGCCCCACGCGAGAGGCAGCGCCGTCGTCTCGGGCGCGAGCGTGAGCGGCGCGGACATCACCTTGTGCATCGCCCGCTCGAGCGCGAGCGCCTCGTCGAGGCGGTGCGACGCGCGCTCCGGGGCGGCGCTCGCGGAGAGGCGCAGCGCCTCGGTGGCCATCTCGGAGAGGTGAGCAGCCACCTTGGCCAGCGCCAGCTTGCGCTCGGCGTGGGCGACCGCGAAGCGCGCCTCCTCGCGGAGCCGGAGCGCCTCGGTCGTGAGGCGGTCGACCTCCGCGTGCAGCGGCCTCGCCCCTCCAGGCGCGCCCTGCGCCGTGAGCGGTGTGTCGGCGTCGTGATCCACGGAGAACACGCCCGCGGGAGAGATCGAGGGCGTCACCTCGTTCCCGGACGTCGCGCGCAGCTCGTCCCCCGACACCGGCAGCGGCTCGCTGTCCCGATCGGTGATGGATCCGTACGAGGGCAGGCTGCTGCGGCGCCGTGCTCCGCTCGAGCTGGAGGACCCGGGGTCCGCGCGCACCCTGCCGTTGCTGCCGACGACGACCGTCGCCTCGTCGGCCGTCTCGGAGGCCATCGGTCCGCGCCGGCCGGGGTCGTCGTCCGCGGCGTCCGCCTCGCGCGGCGTGAGGCCGGTCGGCGACGGGGACAGCGTCCCGCGGCGCGCCTCGATGTCGGTCGCGTCGTCGTTCTGAGCGCGCGCGCCCCCGCCGCCGCGGAGCCGACCGGGGGCGTTCGCCCCCCTGCCCCGCGGATCGGCCGAGGGCCGGCGCGGGATCGCCTCGGCTGTCGAGAGCGAGGGGCGCGGCGCCTTGGCGACCCCGGCGAAGCCGCCGGTGACGGCGCGCTCGAACCAGCGCATCTGTCTCATCGCGTTGCGCCGCACGAAGCGCCCGAGCGCCTCCTCGTTCCCCTCGTGGTACCCGTGGCTGTGCAGCCAGCCCTCCAGCCGCGCGAGGATCTCGTCCGCGCTCTGGAAGCGCGACGGCGGGTCCCTCTCGAGACAGCGCATGACGATCGACACGAGCTCCTTGTCGATCTTCGGCCGGAGCTCCCGCAGGTCGGCCGCTGGCTGCGTCGACATGCTCCGCAGGAGCTCGTAGTCGCTCGTCGACGGCCACGGGTGCTTGCCGGTGAAGAGCTCGAACAGCACGACGCCGAGCGAGAACAGGTCGGAGCGCCTGTCGGCGGCGCCCCCGCGGGCCTGCTCCGGCGCCATGTACGTCGTCACGCGCCGGCGCGCCCCGACGGCCGTCGTCATCACGCGGAGCGACGATTTGGCGAGCCCGAAATCGGCGATCTTCACCTCGCCCTGGAACCCGACGAGCACGTTGCCCGGCGTCAGATCGCGGTGCACGAGGTTGAGCAACGCGCCGGCAGGCGAGCGCAGCTCGTGCGCCGCGCTGAGCCCGCGGCAGAGCGTCGCGCCGACGTGGACGACGAGCCGCTCGGAGAACATCTCGCCGGTGTCGAAGACGGTCTTCATGAGCCGCGCGAGGCTCACGCCCTGCACGAGCTCGACGGCGAAGTACCACCCCTGCTCGTCCGTCCCCCAGCCGGCGACCTCGACCACGTTCGGGTGCTTGAGCGCCGCCGTCGTGCGCACCTCGTCGAGGAACCGGGTGGAGACGTTCTGATCCTCGGCGAAGTGCGGGTGCAGCCGCTTGACGGCGAGCAGCTCCCCAGGCCGGTGCGGACCTGCCGACCTGCAGAGATCAACGCGGGTGGTGGCCCCGGATGCGATCTCGGCAAGGAACTGGAGCGAGAGCGCAGCCGGCGCGGGCTCGGGGAGCCGAGACATGCACGGAGAAGTCTAGCGGGCGACGGGCCCCACCGGAAAGAGCCTCAGAGGCCCGCGCGCACCGCGGCGATCGCGGCGGCGACCCCGGAGGGGGTGGCCTTGAGGTGCACGTCCAGGTGGTCATCCTTGGTCTTGAGCGCACGGACACCGAGCACCGGCGCGCAGATGCGCAGCGCCCGCACGACCGTCGGATTCCCGCCCAGGGCCGGGATTTTGAGGAGATCCAGGGTAATCCTGTCACCCTTGGCGTCGATCAGCGCGGCGGGTCGCTTGGGCATGAAGGAGACGAGATCGCCCGGCTTGTTCAGGTCGATCGCCCCCGAGCCGATCAGCCCGGCGATCGGCGAGGCCTCGTCGCCCATCACCTGCAGCTTGAGGTCGGCGATCCGCAGGCCGACCTGGATCGCGTCCGCGCGCACGTCGAGCTCCTCGGCGAAGGCCGTGAACGAGGCCCGGATCGGGGCGCCCATGATCTTCACCGTCAGGGCGAGGCGCAGGCCCGGGGGCGCGGCCTCGATCACGATGTCCTTCGGCGCGCGCTTGCCGCCGCTGAGCTCTCGCGCCAGATAGCGCAGCGCATCGATCGGGACGCCGAGCCGCAGGCGGAGCGCGCCGCGGAGCGCCCTCGTGATCTCCTCGGGGTGCGCCTTGAGATAGCCACCGGCGTGGCGAAGCAAGACCTTCGGATCGGGCTTGGGCATCGTTTGGGGCGCTACGATTGCCCGGAGTCTGGCCAGCGCGCAAGGGGCGAGCGCGGACCGGAGGTCGCTGTTCTAACGGGGGCGACTCGGTCACACTCGGGCCCGATGCAGACCAGGATCCTACTTGTCATGGCGACAACAGCGCTCGCGATCGGCTGCGGATCGGCCGACGCGACGCTCGAGTGGACGCCGAGCGGAGGCGGGGGTGGTGGCCAAAGAGGCGATGCCGATGGCCGGGGCAGCGATGGCGATGGCCAGGACAGCGGCGGGGGCCAGAAGGAGGGCGGCGGGGGCAAGGGCGATGGCGGCGGCGACGCGCCGAGCGGCGAGGACGGCGGTTCGAGCGGCGGCGAGGCGCCGGGAGCCTCCTGCAACCCACCTCCGGCGTGCGACGCGGCGCCGCCCGATCCGGGCGAGGAGCTCGCGTGGAATCACCCGTCTTCGTACCTCATCGCCGGCGCTGGGAGCCCCAACCACCGCGGACGCGACCTCTACCTGACGCCGGACGACCCGCAGTGGATCATCGGAAAGTTCGCCTACGGGATCACGGACAAGGACCTGAAGGATGAGCGGGTCGACATCTATCTGCTCCGCGGCTGCGGCGGCGCGTGGGAGCGCCTCGGCTCGGCGACCACGACGGAAGCGGACTCGGCGCACCGCGCGGTCGAGGGTGTCAGCGATGACGGCGGCCGCGTCTACTTCGAGATCCCCGCGGCGCAGCGGCTCGGTCCGGGCCGGCACCGGGTCCACCTGGTCGTCCGCGGCGACCTCTCGAGCACCGACCTCTTCATCGAGGTCGTCCCGCGGGGCGCGCCGATGTTCGTCAGCGACGTCGATGGGACGCTCACCGGCACGGAGACCGAGGAGTTCACCTCGCTCCTCCTCGGCGAGCTGCCCGACGCGCACGCGCACGCCGCGGCGGCGTTCCACCGGCTCACGTCGAAGGGCTATCGCCCGATGTACCTGACCGCGCGGCCGGAGTGGCTCGTCCAGCGCACGCGCGATTTCCTCGAGGCGTACGGCTTCCCGCCTGGCATCGTGCACACCACGCTGAGCCTGACAGGCGCGACGGGCGACGGCGCCGTGGAGTACAAGACAGCGGAGCTGGAGCGGCTGTTCGACGGAAGGGAGATGCTGCCCGCGTGGGCCTTCGGCAACACGGCGACCGACGCCGAGGCCTACGACAACGGCGGCGTGATGCCGGTCGCGCGGCGCGTGTTCTACCGGTTCGACGATGAGGAGCACGGTGGCCGTCGCATCGACGGCTACGACGAGCTGTTCGCCGAGATCGACGCGCTCCCCAGCCTCTGCGATTGATCCGCCCCGCCGGCGCGTCGCCCCGTCAGCCGGACGCCTGCTCGGTCCGGGCGCCGCTCGCCGGCGCCTCCGACGCGGCCGCGGCGCCGGCCGGCGGTTCGACGCGACCGCCGATCGAGCGGAGGAGCTCGCTCACCGCGGCGTGGGCGCGCTCGCGCAGGTCGTTGACCCGCGCGCCCTCGCGGCCGTCCAGGCGCACGGCGATCGGCGCGCCAACCCGGACGCGGACGATCCGCAGGGTGCCGTCGCCGGTGTCGAGGGCGCCCTTCTTCATGAGGAGGTGCGTGCCGTCGATGGCGACCGGCACCACGGGCACGCCGGCGCGGACGGCTGCATAGAAGCCGCCGTTCTTGAACTGCCGGAGGATGCCGTCCTCGCTCCGCGTCCCCTCGGGGAAGACGAGCAGCGGCTTGCCGCTCTTGAGCACCGCCTCGAACCGCGAGATCGCCTCGACCGCGGCGCGGGAGCCGACCGTGCGATCGACCGGCACATGGCCCGCGAGCCGGAGGTGCCAGCCGAGGAATGGGATCTTCATGAGGGAGCGCTTGGCGGCCCACTTGAAATCGCCCGGCAACACGGCGCCGAGGGCCAGGATGTCAAGAAGGCTCTGGTGGTTGGAGCAGTAGACGAACACCCCGGGAGGGACGTTCTCGAGTCCGCTCGCCTGGATCTCGATATCCAGCCCTCGCGCGCTCGCCTGACACCAGCGCCGCATCGCCCACAGGCTCGCCGAGCGCTGCGGCGTGAGGGGGCCCAGCGTCAGAGACACGGTGCCGTACGCCATGGTCCTGAGGGTGAAAGGGACCCACTGGCGCGTCGCCAGCCATGCGCTCCTGAGATCCATACTACAGCGCTTACCACTCTCCATGTCGGGCGAAAACGCGTAGCGTCTTGCGCACCGGCGCTGCATGCAATCGGCGTTACTCGACTCGGGATCGCCGCTTCGCGGCGCGGCGAGATGCGCGATCCGTCGCTCGCCCATCTCGGAAGTTCCCCATGGCCCACAGGCCCGCTCCTCGGGCCCGGGTGGTGGATCGAGCGACGCGCTCTTTCGATGGCGTGCGGTTACGGCTCGAGCGGCGGTGTGAGCAGCCCCCAGCCGACCGTGGCCGGCCGCCCGGCGCGCTCGAACTTGACCGTGTACAGGCCTGTCTCTTCGGCGCTCTGCACGACGGCGGGACGCAGCGCGCCGACCCATTCGGCCCAGACGCTCGCCCCGATCTTGAGCTTCGGCTTGACGGGGAGTGGACGGAGCGCCGACTCGTCGGCGAGCAGCGCGGCGCCGCCGTAACCGAGGGCAAACCACCGCGCGGAGCTGCTGGACAGCGACGTCAGGACGGCGCCGGGCTCGGCCGGAGGACCGCCGAGCCGCGACACGAGCAGCACGTGGCGCCACGTCTCGCCGTCCTTCCATGCGGCGAAGTTGCCGGGGGCGAGCCCCGCGGTCTGCACGACGAAGCGAACGCCCTTGAGCTGCGCGAGCGGGGTCCGCGGGTCCATGTCGGTGTAGCGGACCTCGATCTTGTCCTTCACGAAGCGGGTGAGGACGGCGTGCTTCATGACGCCGTTCCACTCCGTGAGCAGCGGGTCGTGGGGCCGGAGGCGGGGCGCGTCGGGCACGGGGATGACGTAGCCCGGGTGAACCTTGTACGATGGTCCCCCCCTCCCCTCGACGATGAGGTCGTCGCCGTCGAAGCCGACCACGGTCGCCGCGTACAGCACGAGCGTGGACCCGAGCTTGGCCCCGGCGAGCATCCGGTCCGAGAAGGTGAACACGCGGCGGCCTGGCTCGAGCTTGATCGGGTACGGGGGCAGGCCGAGCGGGTTCGACGCGTGCGCCGCGCCGGTCGGCGTCGAGGTCTCCGCGAACGCAGGCCGCGGCAGCGCAGCGACCGGCGGGCTCTGAGAGGGCATCGGCGTCGGGGTCGACACAGGCGTCGACTCGCACGCGACCGCGCAGCTCGCTGCCAGGAGGCAAGCGAGCGCCGCGAGCACGCCGCGGGAACGCGGCGCTCGGGCCCCGAGGCATCGCATCGCGCGGCGCTCGCGATCGTTCGAGGTGGCGCGACGCAGCCTGCGGGACCCGGCCCCGAGACCGCCGGGACGTCGGTCAGCCATCGCGGGCGAGCATGGACTGCGAAACGGACGACGGCGAGCAGAAATGGACAGAAGAACGACCCGGCGAAGCGTCGGCGGTGAGACCTGACCGCCCGCGTCAGAGCCGGAGAAGGAGGGCGCCGCGGTGCGGCGGAGCACCCCGCTCCTCGCGACGCGCTCGGCGCCTCTGCGCTACCCTGCGGCGCGATGAAGCGCGCGTTCAGCGTCGATGAGCTCAAGCAGACCGCGCCGCGCCTCGCCGTGGAGCGCCGCGCCGTGCGCTTCCAGGACGTCGACGCGGCCGGGATCGTCTTCTATCCGCGGGTCCTCGAGTATTTCAGCGACGCGTACATGATCGCGCTGAAGGAGCGAGGCATCGACCTTCCTGCGATGATCGCGGGCGGCACGATCAAGCTGCCGCTCGTCCACGCCGAGGCGGATTACCTCCTGCCGCTCCGGTTCGGTGACGCCATCGAGGTCGAGGTGCTCGCGCCGAAGCTCGGCGACACGTCGTTCACGGTGGGCTACCGCGTGACGACGGCGGGCCGGGTCGCCGCCGTCGGGCAGACCGTGCACGTGTGCATCGACGGCGCGCGCTTCACGCCGTGCCCGCTCCCGGACGATCTGCGCAGCGCGCTCGCCTAGCCGCGCCGAGCGGCGGCCGCCGGCCGGCGCGCCGGGCGCTAGCGCGGCGGGAACGGGGCTAGCGCGGCCGCGAGCTGCGCCGCCGCGCCCGCGCGATCGAGCTTGCCGGCCGCGGTGAGCGGCAGCGCCGCGACGGCGCAGAGGCGCCGCGGGCGCTTGTGCGGGGCGAGCCGCGCCGCGACGACGGCCGCGAGATCGCCGAGCCATGCGGGGGAGGGTGCGGCGCCGCCCGCCTCGCAGGGCGAGGCCTGCTCGGGGACGATCGCCGCGGCGACGACCTGGCCCCAGCGATCGTCAGGCACGCCGAACACCACCGCGCCGGCGACGCCCTCGCAGGACGCGAGGACCTGCTCCACCTCGGCGGGGTAGACGTTCTCTCCGCCGGTCACGATGAGATCGCTGCGGCGCGCCGCGACGTGCAGGCGCCCGGCGGCGTCGAGCGCGCCGAGATCGCCGGTGCCGAACCACCCGGCGCCGTCGACCGAGAGCTCCGGCGCGCGGTCGGGGCCGCGGTAGTAGCCGCGGAACAGCACCGGGCCGCGGATCTCGATGCGGCCCACGCCGTCGCTGCCGGCGCCCTCGATGCGGAGCTCGACGCCGGCGATCGGGGAGCCGGAGCCCGGCTCTGTCGCGCGCGGATCGCGCGGGCGCTGCGCGGTGACCTGCGAGCACGCCTCGGTGAGGCCGTACGTGGTGAGCGCGGGGACCCCGCGGCGCGCGCACTCGTCGAGCGCCCGCGCCGGAGCGCCCGCGCCGCCGACGAGCACCGCGCGGAGCCGGGCGAGGACGTTGTCGCGATCGGCCTCCAGCAGCGCGAGCAGCATCGTCGGCACCACGGAGAGCAGCGTCGCGCGGTCGCGCACGATCGAGGCGAGCACCGAGGCGGGCTCGAAGCGAGGCGCGAGGATGACGGCGCGGCGCGCGAGCAAGCAGCGGGTCACGATCGAGAGGCCACCGACGTGGCAGAGCGGGAGGCAGAGCAGCCAGCGGTCGTCGTCGCGCACGCCGAGGTTGGCCGCGCTCCCCTCGGCGGCGGCGAGGAACGCGCGGCGCGAGAGCACCGCGCCCTTGGGACGCCCGGTGGTGCCCGAGGTGTAGACGATCGCCAGATCGCCGGAGGCGTCCGGCGGCGGGACGCGCGCGGCCTCGGCGGCGGGCGCCCCGCGCTCGCGGAGCGCGCTTATCTCCGGCGCGGCGTCGTCGAGCAGGGCGGCGAGCGCAGGCTCGCGCAGCACGAGGTCGGGGCGCGCGTCGTCGATCAGGAGGCCAGCCTCGCCGGCCGTGAGACGTGGATGGATCGGGACGAGCACGGCGCCGAGCGCGAGCAGCGCGTGGATGACGACCACGGTCCCGAGCGCGTTCGGCGCGACGAGCGCCACGCGGGCCCCCTGCCCTATCCCCGCGCGGGCGAGCCGGCCGGATACGGCCGCGACCGCGTGCGCCAGCTCGCCGAAGCGGAGGGCGCCGCCGGGGCCGACGCCGAGGGCGGGGACGTCGATCGCGCGCGGCGCGTCGTCCTCGGCGCCGCCGAGGACGATCGCTGTCCGGGCGGCGATTGCGGGATCGCGCGCGGCATCGAGGAGGCTCAGCCCGTCCATGACCGGATGCCGAGGCCGGGCCGATCGCTGGCCGCGACCAGGCCGCCCTCGCGGAGCTGCGGGATCCGGATCGCGGGCCACGCCTCCAGGCCGGCGTGCGCGTCGAGGCCGCACGCGAGCGGCGCGCGCGGCAGGGCGAGCGCGAGCTCACACGAGGCGGCGAGCGCGATGGGCCCGTCGAAGAGGTGCGTCACCACGGCGTCGATGCCGCGCGCCTGCGCCCTGCCGCCGAGCGCGTGCGCGCGCAGCAGGCCGAGCATCGCGGGCTTCAGGATGAACGCAGCGCAGCCTTCCGCTTCGAGCAGGCGCTCCGGCATGCCCTCGACCGCGAGCGACTCGTCGGCCGCCCACGGGACATCGCGCGCGCCGAGGTGATGGAGGAGCTCCGGCGCGACCGGCTGCTCGACGAAGCGCGGGCCGAGCGGCGCGAGGAGCGCGAGCCGACGGGGCGCCTCGTCGAGCGACCACGCCGCGTTCGCGTCGAGCCGGAGCTCGACGCCCGGGTGCTCCCGCCGCAGCGCGCGCAGCGCCTCGAGGTCGCGCGCGAAGCCGTCCTCCCCGCGCGAGCGGAGCTTCACCTTGATCGCGCGGACGCCGCGCGCGGCGAGCGCGCTAGCGCGCGCGAGCATCTCCGGCAGCGGCACCGAGGTCGTGAGCAGCCCGTTGACCTGGACCTCGGCGTAGCGCACGTGTCCGCCGAGGCACGCCGACATCGAGAGGCCGAGGCGCTGGCCCAGCAGATCGAGCAGCGCCGTCTCCAGGGCGAAGCGCGCCGCCGGGAGATCGCGCAGCCGCGATGACAGCGGCGCGAGCGCGCGCAGGATCGCCGTCGCCGTCGGCGCAGCGCCCTCGGCCGGAAGGTCGACCGCGCCGAGCGCCCCCGGCAGCTCGGCGAGCGCGCGCTGGTCCTCGTCGGCCGTGTCGGGTGAGAAGCCGGGGAGCGGCGTGGCCTCACCCAGGCCGACGCGCCCCTCGTCGTCGGTGAGCGACAGCACGAGGCCCTGGCGCGCTCCATCAAGGACCCGGGACGCGAGGCGGGCATCGACGACGCGCATGATCCCTACAGCTGGGCCGCGAGGCCGAGCGAGAAGAGCAGCGCATAGGCGAGCAGCAGCTTCGCCGTCCCGGCGAGGCAGTCGTTGAGCGGCCGGCCGTCGGTCGTCGCCAGCACCCGGAGCAGGCGCACCGCGCGAGGGAACGTCGCGAGCACGAGGAGCGTCCATCGCCGGCCCTCGCCGACGGCGAGCGCGACCGGCACCGCGTAGGCGGCGGCGAAGAGCATCGCGTACTCGATGACGCCCGCGCGGCGCCCGAGCCGGACGGCGAGCGTGCGCTTGCCGGCGACGACGTCCGTCTCGCGATCGCGGACGTTGTTGACGACGAGCACGGCGGTGGCGATGGCGCCGATCGGCACGGCCGCCGCCCACGCGAGCGGCGGGACCGAGCCGAGCTGGACGAACGCCGTACCGCAGACGGCGACGAGGCCGAAGAACACGAACACGAAGAGGTCGCCGAGGCCGTGATAGCCGAGCGGGTACGGCCCACCGGTGTACGCGACCCCCGCGAGGATCGAGGCGACGCCGATCACCACGATGGGCCACCCGCCCACGAGCGCCAGGTGCACCCCGAACGGCAGCGTGAGCGCGATCGTGACGAGCAGCCCGGCGCGCACCTGGCGCGGCGTGAGCAGCCCCGCCTGCACGGCGCGCGTGGGGCCGAGCCGCTCGTGCGTGTCGGCGCCCTTCTCGTGATCGAAGACGTCGTTCGCGAAGTTCGTCGCGATCTGGATGAGCATCGCTCCGGCGAGCGCCGAGAGCGCGGGGCCGAGCCGCATCCCGCCGAGCGCGTAGGCGACGGCGGTCCCGACCATCACCGGCGCGAGCGCAGCGGTGAGCGTCGCCGGCCGGCACGCGAGGAGCCACGCCCGGAGCGAGCCGGGGCGCACTCCCCCCGGGGCGGCTGCGCCCGCCGCGCCCGTCGCCCGATGCGCCGCCGCGGCGCTCACGATCCCCTCTCCGGCTCGCGGGGCCCGCGCGCCCTCGCCGGACGCGCCGCGCGCGACGTCGTCGGGTGCCGGACTCGTGTTCGCGTTGACCTGGCTCATGATCGTGGATCCCTCTCGGCAAGCTCGGGGTTCTCAGCGCGCGCGCCGCTCATGGAGTCTGCAGATCGGCCGCCGCGCCGTCCGCGGCCGGCGCGCTGCCCAGGGCCGCGACGTCGCGACGAACGTCGGACCAGAGCCGCGCCACGCGGGCGGCGCCGTCGTGGGGCGGCACCACCGCCTCGATCAGCGTCGCGCCCGCCCGCTGGTACCCCGCGGCGAGCGCGCGGGCGAGCTCCCCGGCGGTGCCGGCGCGCTCGTAGGCGAGCCCGAACATCGCCGCCGCGGGCGCGAAATCGAGGTGCTGCGGCATCGTGAAGCACCGCTCGAGCAGCGCGGCGCCGCGCCTGGCGATGGGGAGGTGCTCGAAGATGCGGCCGCCGTCGTTCTGGACCACCACGATGACGAGCGGCGCTCGGCCGTCGCCCGTTGCCTTCGCGGCGAGGAGCAGCCCGGTCAGATCGTGCAGCAGGCTGAGATCGCCGAGCAGCAACGTGACCGGCGCGGCGGCCGCCACGCGCGCGCCGGCCGCCGCCGACACGAGGCCGTCGATCCCGCTCGCCCCGCGCTGGTGCAGCACGCGCAGCGCGCGCGCCGACGGCGGGCAGTACGTGTCGAGATCGCGCACCGGCATGCTGTTGCCGATCGCGAGCAGCGAGCCCGCAGGGCACGCGCTGGCCACCATCCGGGCGATGGCGCCCTCCGTCAGCTCGTCCCCGGCGCAAGCGCGCGCGGCGTGCCCGGCCGCGATCTCGCCGGCGCGCGCGAACGTCGCGGCCCAGTCCCGCCGCCCGCGCCCCAGGCTCAGCGCCGCCCCGCCGAGGCGCGCCGCGAGCGCCTCGCACACCTCCACGGGCTCACCCATGACGAGGGCGGCCGCGGCGCTCGTCGGGTCGTTCCAGCCGTGCGAGGAGACGACGACGCGGCGCGCGCTCGCGTGCTCGGCGATGTAGGTCGCGTAGCCGGCCGACGTCGGCGGGGCGCCGAGCTCGAGGATGAGGTCGGGCGCGTTCGCCGCGCGGAACTCGGGCGCGCGGAGGAACGAATCGAACGACGCCGGCATCACGACGCCCTCGGTGAGGCCGCCAAAGCAGATCTGGCTCGTGCCCTCGGCGAGCACCGGGAAGCCCGTCGCGCGCGAGAGCGCGAGCACCGCGCGGCGCGCGCGCGCGTCGTCCTCTCGGCTCTCGGCGGGGCCGCACACGATGAGCCCCCGCTCCGCGCGCGCGCAGCGCGCGGCGAGCTCCTCGATCGCCCGCCCGTCGACCCCGGCGCGGGCCGACACGACCCGCGTGCCGGCGCGGCGCATCAGCGCCTCCCACTCTGCCTGCCACGGCTCGGGCCCGGTCGCGTCGACCGGCTCGAGCGGCTTGCGGAAGCGCGCGTTGATGTGGACCGCGCCCGGCGTCGGCGACAGCGCGCGCGTGACCGCCTGGGCCGCGATGCGCGTCACCGCGCGCAACGCGAGGGGCGACGGATCCGGCAGCCCGAGCTCGGCGAAGTGACGGACGTGGTCGCCGAAGAGCTTGGTCTGATCGATGGTCTGCGCGGCCGCGGCGTCGGCGAGCTCCCACGGGCGGTCGGCCGTGATCGCGATGAGCGGGGTGAAGCTCTGGTGCGCCTCGATGATCGCCGGGAGCGCGTGCGCGCCGGCGGTGCCCGAGGTGCACACGAAGACGCTGGGCCGCCCGGTGACGCGCGCCTGCCCGAGCGCGAAGAACGCGGCGGCGCGCTCGTCGACGACGCTGTGGCAGCGCACCTCCTCGCTCTCCATCGCCGCGATCGCGAGCGGCGTGGAGCGCGAGCCGGGGCAGAGGACCAGGTCGCGCACCCCGGCCTGCGCGAGCGCGCGGACGAACAGCTGCGCCCAGGCAGAGTGGAGGTTCGACCCGCCCATCACCGCCCCCCTAGGCCCTCTCTCGCGCGCACCTCAGGCCCCCTCGGGCGTCGCGACGAAGAGGCACACGACGCCCATCGTGAGCGGCTCCACGCGGAGCACGCGCAGCCCCGCGCCGCGCATCAGCTCCGCGAACTCGTCCGGCGGCGGGAACCTCGCGATCGAGTCCTGCAGGTACCGGTACTCGTCCTTGCCGGAGATCGCGCCGCCCACGTACGGGACGACCGTGTGGATGTGGAAGCGCGCGAGCTTGCCCATGAGCCCGCTGCGCGGCTCGCTGAGCTCGAGGATCGCGATGCGCCCCCCGGGCCGCGTGACGCGCGCCATCTCGCGGAGCGCTCGCGCGCGATCCGGGACGTTGCGGATCCCGAACGCCATCGAGATGGCGTCGACGCTCGCGTCGCCGAGCTGGAGCTGCTGCGCGTCGCCGACCTCGAGCTCGACCCGCCCCGCGAGCCCCGCGGCCTCCACCTTCCGGCGGCCGACGCCGAGCATCCCCTGCGACGGATCGACCCCGATGACCTTCACCTCGTGCGCCCGCGCGATCGCGATCGCGAGATCGGCGGTGCCGGTCGCGAGATCGAGCACCGTCGCGCCGGGCGAGAGCTCGAGCGAGCGCACCGCGCGCCGCCGCCAGCCCTGATCGAGCCCCAGCGAGATGACCCGGTTCAGGAGGTCGTACCGCTCCGCGATGCCGTCGAACATCTCCCCCGTGCCGAAGCGGCGCCCGCCGCGCGGCGCCTGATCCTGGCTCGCCTCGCTCATGTCCCGCCCCCCGCCTGGTGCACCGCGAGCGGCGCCTCGGCGCGCTCTGCGGCGAACCGCTTGCCTTCGCCGGACGGCGGCGCGGCGGGCTCCCCGCCCGCCGTCGACGCGCCGCCGAGCGCGCGCTTCCGCTCGTGGAGCCGCATGTGGCCTCGCTGGATGCCCTCGCTCGCGAGCGCGCGCAGCGCCGCCAGGTTGGACGCCAGCCCGACGGACGCCAGCACCACCGCGAGCTCGCGCGCGCTCTTCGCGCCCACGAGCTGCAGCGCCGCGCGCACGCCGGCGTGCACCTCGGTCGCGCCGCCCACCGTGCCGACGGCGAGCGGCAGCTCCGCCCGCCCCACGAGCCCGCCCGGGATGCGCTCCCACGTGCTGAGCGGCCGGTACCGGCCGCCGATCGCCGCGTACGCGTGCGCGCCCGCCTCGATGGCACGGAAGTCCTGCCCGAGCGCCACCGCGGCCGCGTCGAGCCCGTTCATGAAGCCCTTGTTGTGGGTCGTCGCCCGGTACGGATCGAGCTCCGCGAAGCGGCTCGCCCGCGCGATGCCGCTCGCCACGTCCGCGCCCCCGAGCGCGTCGTCCGCCACGGTGGCCGTCACCCGGACGAGGCGGCGGACGGTCAGGTTCGAGAGGATCCGCAGGCCCAGCGTCCCGCCGGCGATGCGCTGCACGAGCGGCGCCACCGCCTCTGCGACGGTGTCGACCAGGTTCGCGCCCATGGCGTCGCCGACCTCGACGTAGAGGTGCACGACGAGCACGCCGAGCTCCGCCGAGAGGACGCGCGCCTCGAGATCGCGGCAGCCGCCGCCGCGCGCCACCATCCTGGGGATGGCCGCGTCCCCGGCCGCGAGCAGGCTCGCGCGGGCCGCCTCCAGCCGGGCCGCAGCCGCCTCCGCGTCCGGCACGTCGTCGAGCTGGACCTGGGCGGTCATGATCGGCGGGTCCGCCTCGCCGGAGAAGCCGCCCGACCGCCGGACCATGCGCGCCGCGTTCGACGCGGCGGCGATGACGCTCGGCTCCTCCACCGCCATCGGCACCAGCACGTCGCGCTGGTTCACGCGGAAGTTCAGCGCCAGGCCGAGCGGGAGCGCGTGCGTCGCGATGACGTTCTCGCACATCCGATCGGCCACCGCCGTCGGCAGCCCTCCCCCGCTGGCGAGGTGCGCGAGCGCCTCCTCGTCGAGCAGACCGAGCGCCTGGATCGCGTGGAGCCGCTCCTCGAGGCATCGCTTGTAGAAGCCGCTGATCCGGCTGGACACGTGTTGGCTCATCGGGTGTCTCCGCGCGCCGCGCGCGCTCGCCAGCGGGGCGCGCGCTCCGCGCACTGCATCAAGGGGTTCGTCATCGCCGCTCACCGCTTCCGCCGGGGCGTCGACATCGCGACCCCCTCCAGCGCCGCCTTCGCCGGGCTCTCCGGGAGCGGCTCGATGCTCCGCACCGCGTCCCCGCAGAGCCGGGACGCGAGCTCGAGACAGTCGTCCACGACGCGCTTCTCGACCATGATCTGCGCGATGCGCCGGCCGAGCTCCGGCTCGACGGCCGTGTCCTCCGACGCGCAGTGCGCCTCGAGGGCGGGCGTGAGCTCGCGGTCGCGCTCCATGGCGAGGAGCAGCGGGTACGTCATCTTGCCCTCGCGCAGATCCGTGAGCAGCGCCTTGCCGGTCGCCTCCGGGTCGCCGGCGAAGTCGAGGACATCGTCGACGAGCTGGAACGCCACCCCGAGGCTCGTCCCGAAGCTCTCGAGCGCCTTGCAGAGCGGCTCGTTCACGCCGCCCGCGCGCGCCCCTGCGAACATCGCCCATCGGAACAGCGACGCCGTCTTGCCGTCGACGATCTGGAAGTACTCGCTCGTGCTCGTGCGCACGCGGCCGCGCGACGCGAGCTGGAGCGCCTCGGCCACGACCATCTCCTTGATCACGAGGAGCACCCGCTCGAGCACGTCGGTCATGCCGACCGCCTGGATCTTGGAGAGCGCGTCGAGCAGGAGGTAGTCGCCGCCGAAGATCGAGGCGGCGTTGCCGTAGATGACCCGCGCCGCGTCCGCGCCGCGCCGGCGGTCGCCGAGGTCGACGACGTCGTCGTGCAGCAGCGTCGCGTTGTGGACGAGCTCGACCGCGACCGCGAACGTCCGCGCGGCGTCGTTGAAGCCGCTCCCGATGTGGGAGGCCAGCGCGACGCAGATGGGCCGCAGGCGCTTGCCGTTCAGGCCGAGCAAGTGCCGAGCGCTCCGGTGCGCCGGCGTCTCGCCGTCCAGCCCGACCTTCGCGATCTCGCGCTCGATGTCGCCGAGGTCCCCGTCGAGCAGGCGCCTCAGCTCCGCGAGGCGCGCGGCGAGCGCGTCGAGCCCTCGCCCAGCGCACATGCCTCCGAGGCTCGAGACGACATCGCTCCGCTGGACCGTCCCAGTAAACGTTGTAGTCGCAGTCATCCCATCTCCACCTGGAAGCACGAGCGCACGCTGCGCCCCGCACCGCGCGGGGCCCCCCGTGACGGCCCTGCTCTCCGAAATCACGGTCCCGCTAGGCGCCTCGCCGGGAACGCACGGCGCGGATGGGGAACCGGACCAGATCCCCGAACCGCGAGAAATCCACGGTCCTGCTCTTGATGAACCCGTCGAGCGCCGCCTGCGCGACGATGACGAACGAGAGGAGCCGCTCCACCCGATCGAGGCTGAACCGGGCGGCGTCGGTGGGAGGCAGGCCCTCGAGCAGCGCCGAAGCCCGCTCGAGGCGCTCCCTCACGGAGTCGGCGATCAGCCGCTCGCGCTCGGCGAACACTTTGGAAATCATCTTCCAGAAGTCCGTCTCGGCCTCGAAGAACTCCTTCCGCTCGCCCGGTTTCCATACTCTTCGTACTACACCCCACCTTTGCAATTCTGTCAGCGACATACTCATTGCGCCGGAGGAAACCTGCAGCCGCTCGCCGATCTCGGCGGCGGAGAGGGCTCCGCCCTCGATGAACAGGACGGTCCAGATCCGCCCGAGCACCCGGCGGAAGCCCCAGTGCTCGATGACGTCGCCGATCGCGTCCGCCGCGAGCAGCTCCGCCTGGCGATGGATGTCGCTTGCGTGACTCATGAAAGTTTCAAAATTCTTTGAAAGAACTGTGTGGGCCAACCTGTGCCGGCGTCAAGACATTCCCGCCCATTATCGTCATGCAGCGCGGACGAGCGGGTCGCTTGCTGGGGGCCAGCGCGCGAGCGCGCGGCCTGACTTCGAGTGCCGGGTGCTTCTGTGCGGGGCTCGCACGTCGCGAGCGCGAGCCTTCGGCCCGGGGGCCATTCGGGCCTCGTGGCGGTGCGTGGCGTGAACCGCTCTCGACGGCGCTAGCTCACGCCCGGATCCGGGCCATGAGATCCCGGTTTTGCCGGAGCAGCGCCTCGGGCATGCGCGAGCCGAACGACTCCAGGAACGCCTCGCGATCGCGCGCCTCCTCCAGCCACGCGTCGCGATCGATGGCGAAGAGCTCGCGCATTGCCTCGTCGTTCACGCCGAGGCCGCTCGTGTCGAGCTCGCCGTCGGTGGGCATGATCCCGACCGGGGTGTCGTGTCCCTTCGCCTCCCCGCGCACGCGCGCGACGATCCAGCGGAGGACGCGGAGGTTCTCGCCGAAGCCTGGCCAGAGGAGCGCGCCCGCCTCGCTCTGCCGGAACCAGTTCACGTGGAAGATCTTCGGGAACGCCGCGCGGTTCTCGCCGAGCTCGATCCAGTGCCGGAAGTAGTCGGCCATGTTGTATCCGCAGAAGGGGCGCATCGCCATCGGGTCGCGGCGGACGACCCCGACCTTCCCGGTGGCCGCCGCGGTCGTCTCCGAGGCCATCGTCGCGCCCAGATAGACGCCGTGGGCCCAGCCGCGCGCCTCGCAGACGAGCGGCGCGAGCCGCGCGCGCCGTCCGCCGAAGACGATGGCCGAGATGGGCACGCCCGCCGCGGCGTCGAACTCCGTCGAGATCGACGGGCACTGGCGGGCCGGCGCGGTGAACCGGCTGTTCGGATGCGCCGCGGGCTCCTTGCTGTCGGGCGTCCATCGGCGTCCCCTCCAGTCGGTGAGCACCGGCGGCACCGGACCGTCGAAGCCTTCCCACCACGGCGTCCCCTCCGGCGTGAGCGCCACGTTCGTGAAGATCGAGTTCCTGGCCAGCGTCGCCAGGGCGTTCGGGTTCGTCCTCGAGCTCGTCCCCGGCGCCACGCCGAAGAAGCCGGCCTCGGGGTTGATCGCCCAGAGCCGACCATCCCGGCCGATCCGCAGCCAGGCAATGTCGTCGCCGACCGTCCACACCTTCCACCCCTTCTGGGACGCCGGCGGCACGAGCATGGCGAGGTTCGTCTTCCCGCAGGCGCTCGGGAACGCCGCGCAGACGTACGTCACCCGCCCTCCCGGGTCCTCCAGGCCGAGGATGAGCATGTGCTCCGCGAACCACCCTTCGTCGCGCGCCATCGTGCTCGCGATGCGCAGCGCGAAACACTTCTTCCCGAGCAGCGCGTTGCCCCCATACCCGGAGCCGACGCTCCAGATGAGCCGCTCCGCCGGGAAATGGCAGACGAAGCGGCGCTCGGGGCTCAGGTCCCCGAGCGAGTGCAGCCCTCTGCAGAAGTCCTCGGAGCTGCCCAGCGCATCGAGCGCGACCCGGCCCATACGGGTCATGATCCGCATGCTCGCCACGACATAAGGGCTGTCGGTGATCTCGATTCCAACCTTCGCCGAGGGCGATCCCACTGGGCCCATCAGGTACGGCACGACGAACATCGTCCGCCCCTTCATCGCCCCGTCAAACAGCCGTCCGACCCGCTGCGAGGCCTCGTCCGGCGACATCCAGTTGTTCGTCGGGCCCGCGTCTTCCTTATCGCGAGTGCAGATGAACGTGAGGTGCTCAGTCCGGGCGACGTCGGTCGGATCGCTCCGGTGAAGATAGCAGTTGGGGTATCTCTCCCCATCGAGCGCGAGGAGCGTACCGTCGCTCAGCATCCCCTGGATCAGCGTTCGGTTCTCCGCCTCGGAGCCGTCACAGAAGACGACCCGATCAGGCCGCGTCTGATCGGCGACCTCGTCCACCCACGCTGAAAGTTTCCGGTTTTGCATACGACTGCGAGCCTAGCCTGAGCGAGAACCTCCGCCAAGTCACAGTACTATTGTAATACTTCGTCAAATCTGGATGATCTGGCAGAGGGCGTGGCGTTGCAGCCAGCCGGCGTTCACGCGTCGGATGGGCTCAGTTCACGCGAGGCGAACGCAGGGACGTTCGGCTATGCTGGAGACGTGCAGCGTGTCGTCGACCTCCCTGATCGGGGCAGACTCATCGTCGCCACCGATTTACAGGGCAATGTCGCGGATTTCGAGCGAATCACCGAGATCTTCGAGCAGGCGGCGACCGGCCGTGACGGCGCGGTCCTCGTGATCACGGGCGACCTGGTCCACGGGCCCGAGCTCGACGAAGGTGAATGGCCCGACTACCTGGGCTCGTTCTACCGGGGCGATTCCGTGACCTTGCTGAAAAAGGCGAGGAGTCTCGCGGAACGCCATCCCGGCAGGGTTCACTACCTGCTCGGAAACCACGAGCACGCGCACGTGGGAGGTCCGGTGGTGGCCAAATTCTTCCCGGACGAGGCGCTGCGGCTCGAAGACCTCCTCGGCCCGGAGGACACGCTGGCGATGCGAAGCTGGTTCCGCGGGTGGCCGTTCGTGGCGGCCGCGCGCGCGGCCCGGCTGGTCATGCTGCATGCGGCGCCGCACGCCCGCATTCAGAGCCGGCAAGATCTCGATCGGCTCCCGCTCGACGGGTTCCTCGACGTACCGCTCTCGGAGATGAGCCTGCACGGGACGCTCGGCGCGCTGCTCTGGGCGCGGAGCACGTCGAGCGACCGCGCCTATGCCTTCCTCCGTGCGATCGACCCGGACGCTCGCGTGGCGATCTACGGGCACGACGTCGCGCGCGAGGGGTATGCCACCGAGCGCGAGCCGCTGCTCTGCCTGTCGACGAGCTTCGGTTGCTACGACGGCGACAAGCTCTACCTGGAATGGGATCTCGCCGAGCCCGCGGAGAGCGCGGCCGACGTCGCCTGGCGCGGGCTGCGGTCGCTGTACCCCGACGCGCCGCGCGTCCACAGCGAACCCTGAGCGTCCCGACGAGAACATCGCCAGCGCGCTAGCGACCGAGCTCCTCGACGAGGGCCGCGACGCCCTGGTCGATCTCGGCGTCGGTGAGGTAAGGCGCGGGGCCGATGCGGAGCACGTCGCGCCGGGCGTCGACGAGCACGCGCCGGGCGCGGAGGCGCTCCACGACGTCGCCCGCCCGCGCCGAGCGCACGGCGACGAAGCCGCCCCGGCGCTCGGGCTCGCGGGGCGAGACGACGTCGCCGCCGCGGCCCGCGGCGTCGAGGAGGCCGAGGATGCGCCCGGTCTGCCGGAGCGATATCGCGCGCAGCCGCGGGACGGTGAGGCCGAAGCGATCCCAGTGCTCGATCACCGCGGCGGCGCGGTAGAGCGCGGAGGGGTCGAACGTGGAGCCCGCGAATCGCGCGCCCCCGGGCGCGTACGCGACGCCGCCGCTGCTGCCCGCGAGCGAGCCGAAGTCGGCGAACCAGCCGGTGAAGACCGGGCGCAGCCCGCAGCCGTGCGGGACGCGCATCCAGCAGATCCCCTCGCCCATCGCCGCGTACTTGTAGCCCCCCGCGACCGCGAAGACGTGAGGCGCCGCGCTGCCCCACGCGAGCGGGACGACGTTGAACGCGTGGTAAGCGTCCACGAGCGGGACGGCGCCGATCTCGGCCGCGCGCGCGACGACCTCGTCGAGCCGCTGCACCACCGTCGCGCTCTCGAAGAGCACGGCCGAGATCGCGAGCATCGAGGTGCCTGGCCGGAGCGCGGCGAGCAGCCGGTCGGCGAGCGCGTGGCGCGGCTCGACGCTCACCCAGTCGATCTCGACGCCCTCCTCGGCGAGGCGGGCGAGCTGGCGCCTGAGCGAGTGGAACTCGCCCTGCGTGGTGACGATCCGGAGCCGCTCGCGCCGAGGGAGCGACGTGATCAGGCGGTAGACGAGCTCGTGGGTGTTCTGGCCGAAGGTGATGGCGTCGCCGCGCTCGAAGCCCATCCGCTCCAGGATCGCCGCGCCGACGGCCGAGAGCCTCGGCAACACCGCGGCGTCCCACTTGCCGTCGACGAGCCGCGCGGCGTCGTCGAAGCATGCGGAGAGCGCGTCGCGCGCCGCATCCGGCCAGGCCTGGTGCGAGTGCCCCGTGAGCAGGACGCGCGGCGCCGCGTCCCCCGCCGGCGCGAGGAAGCGCGAGTACGCCGCGCGAAACGCGTCGAGGTCGAGAGAGAAGCCCTGTTCCACGTCTCCTTGCATTCCAGCTCTTCGGCCGCGGCATCGCGCGGCGAACACGCGGGGCGACGAGGCCCCGCACGCGCTGCCGCTTAACCCACTTCGATGCCCACTTCCACCCAGTCGGTCCGTGGGGTGCGGTGCGTTGCGCAGGATGCGTGGATTGCGTCCTCGACGCGCGTGGCGCGGCGTGGAGCGCTCCGCCATCTGCCCAACGTGCGCGCCGACGGCCCAGGCGGCCGGACGCGAGAGGACCCGCTGCTGCACGAGATCGAGCACCAACGGGGCTGGTTCATCGCCCCGCCATGTCGTGCTCGCCGGGGCGATGCGGCGGAGCGCGCGGGCGGGGGCGCGCCTCCGGCCGGTCCGATCATCGTAGGGGGAGGTAGCTCTCTCGGAGCCATGTGGAGCGGCACGCGCTCCGGATCGAGGTGGGAGGTTCCATGACGGGCGAGGATTGCTGCGGCGTGGGAGGGGGGCCGGCGCGTCGGCGCGCTAGACTGCGCAACTTGCCGATGCGACCGCGCGCGGAATACCTCGAAGGGCTCGTCGACCTCACGTCCCACGACGACCCGAACGTCCGGCGCGCGCTCTTCCGGCAGACGATCGCCTCGCTGGCGCTGGTCGATGCGCTCGATGGATCGACCCCGCTCGACTCCCTCAGCCCGGATGGCCTGCTCCGGAGCGTCCAGACCGCCATGGCCGACGGGCTGCTCGACGATCTGAGCTGGCTCGCGCCGGCCGCGGCGAGCGTGGCGCTCTACGAGATCGCCGGGGCGCTCCCGCTCGGGCCGGAGCGGCGCGAGCTGGGCAGGCGCGTCCTCGGACAGCTCTACGCCGGCAACGCAGCGACGTTCGTCGCCCTCGCGACGCGCATGGCGGCCGGCTCGGCCCGCGGCCTGTCCGGGGCAGGGATCCGCGCGCGCGTGATGCTCTCGCTCTGGCTCCCCGCCGGCACCGACATCCCGGTCGAACCGCTCGCGCTCCTGCTCGCCTCGCGGCGCGAGCTGTCGCGCGACTGGATCGCCGCGCCGTCGACCGGCTCGCTCCCGGAGCGACGGCTCGCCGCGCGCCTGCTCGAGCGCGCCGCCCGCGAGGCGACCCGCCGGGCCATGCAGGGCGACGACCTCCCGCTCCGGCTGTTCCGCAACGTCGGCGACGGGCGGCGGCGCGACCTCGACCGCAGCGCCGACGGGATCGCGCTCGCCTGGCAGACGCTCCTCGCCGATCGCGAGCCGCTCGTGTGGCGCCACGTCGCCGCGGCGCGAGGGCTGCTCGCCGGGGTGCTGCCCGACTTCGCCGAGGAGGTGCGCGCGCTGCTCGCCCAGGATCTCTCCCCCACCGAGTGGCGGCGCGGCGCGGCGTCGCTGGCCGCGAGCATCGCCGTGGATCCGGACGGCGCGCTCGGACGCGCGATCGAGCTCCTCCGGAGCCCGCTGCTCGCCGCGGACCCGGGCATCGCCACCGCGATGGCCTGGGGGCTCCCCGTCGCGGCCGACGCGGAGCCTGAGGCCGCCGACGCGCTGCTCGACGAGATCGCGCGCACGTCCCCGATGGCGACCGCCGAGGCGATCGTCGAGCTCCGGCGCGAGCTGCGCGGCGTGATGAGCCGCGGCGAGCCGCTCGGCGCCCGCGCCGCGGCGCGCTGCGCCCGCGCGCTCGAGGACGCGCTCGAGGCCCCGCCCAGCGCGCACGTGCGCGACGACGGGCTCGCGGCGCTGGCGCGCGTCATCCACCGCGACCTCTCGATGGACAGCGCCGGGGTGGCGCTGCTGCGGGGCGCGCTCGACAGCGCCGTCGCGGCGTTCGTCGAGACCGGCCCGCGCGACGCGCACGGCCGCGCGCTCGAGGCCTACGCGCTCGCGACCGAGGTGGTGGGCGCGCTCGAGGAGATCGAGCTCCGCGAGCACGACGACGCGCAGAGCACCGCAGCGCGCAGGGCCGCGGTGGGGCTCGTGCGCGAGCTGGACGCCGAGCTGCTCGGCTCCGGCCTGCTGAAGAGCCTCCTCCTCCTGAACCGGCGGCCGAGCGAGGACGCGACCGGGGTCGCGTCCCTCGACGATCTCGACGAGCGGCTCGCCCGCTGGCTGCTCCGCGCCGAGGGGACCGCCGCCCGGGCGAGCGCCTCGCCGCCCCTGCACGTCACCGTGCACCAGCGCAACCTGCGCGCGCTCATCCACCTGATCGACGGCGAGAGCACCGACTTCGGCAGCGAGCCCGAGCTCAAGGCGCGGGTGCTCGCCCGCTGGACGGGCGCCATCGGCGTGCTGCTCGACCGGCTGCGCGCCGAGCGCGGCTCGTCGCTCCGCCGCGCCATCGCCGCCTCGGTCGCCCGCGGCCTCGACGCGCTCGTGCGCGAAGGCGCCGCCGACGCGGCCGACATCTTCTTGCACGCGGCGATGCGCGGCGGCGACCCCGACGACCTCGACGTGCTCGGTCAGGCGAGCATGCACCCGGACGTCGCCCAGCTGCTGCGCGCCTACGCGCGGTTCGCGCGCGGCGGGCGCGACGGCGGCGCCCGCGCGCGCGCGCCGGAGAGCGACGCCGCGGCGTCGCGCCGGTCGACCCGGCAAGGCGGCCTCGACGCGGAGCTCGCCGAGGCGGAGCGCGCGCGCGTGGCGCTCGAGCGCATCGCCGCCGTCGAGGCGCTCGTCACGGCGCTCCCTGCGGGCGCGTCGCAGCGCACGGAGATCGTGCGGGGCGCGCTCGCCCGCCTCTCGCGCGCGCTCGGAGCGATCAACGCGGCCCGCGCGCTCAGCGCGCTGACCGGCGCGGGTGACGGCGACGCGGACGCCTCGCCGCTCGCCGCCCTCGAGGAGGCCCTGACGCGCCTCGCCCAGTTGACCGCGGGCGCGCGCCGGCGCTGCGGGGAGCACCCGGCCTCCGCGCCCTCCGGCGCGACCGAGCCGCTGCGCCTCGCCATCGAGGTCGCGCTGCAGGAGGAAGGCGACGCGGAGCCGAGCGTCGCCGCGCCGATCGAGGCGCTCGTCTCGGCCGCGCGCGCGAGCATCCCGAGCGCGCTCGCCGATGTGGTCGCCCTCGTCGTGCCGCGCGTCCTGCTGCTCCCGGTCCGGCGGCAGAGCGCGCCGAGCGGGGTCGCCCTGCCCGAGCAGCCGCTGCCCGCGTGGCTTCCGAGCCGGCGCACGCTCGGCGGCTTCTACGTGCACCGCCAGCTCGGCGGCGGCTCGCTGGGGACGGTGTTCGTCGTCACCCGCACCGAGGAACGACACGATCCGTCGGCGGAGCGCTTCGCCCTCAAGGTGCCGGAGTACGATCACACGGCGGCCAGGAGCGTCTCGGAGGCCGACTTCCTCCGCCTGTTCCGGGAGGAGGCGGGCGCGCTGCTCTCGCTGCCCGATCACCCGAACCTCGCCCGCTTCGTCACGTTCGACGCGGGCGCCCGCCCCAAGCCGATCCTCGTGATGGAGCTCATCGAGGGCATCCGCTGCGACAAGCTGCTCGACGCTCGAGGCCTCACCTCGCGGAGCGCGGTGGCGCTGCTCGACGGCGTCCTCGCCGGGCTGGAAGCCATGCACGCCGTCGGCGTCGGGCACCTCGACATCAAGCCGACGAACGTGATCCTGCGCGGGGGACGCGAGCCCGTGCTCGTCGATTTCGGCCTCGCCGGCCGCCACATCCGCCCTGGCTGCGCCACCGGTTGCTACGGCGCCCCGGAGATCTGGGGCGTCGTCCCCGCCGGGGTCACGCCCACCCCGCTCACGGCCGACATCTACAGCTTCGGCTGCCTCGCCTACGAGATCCTCACCGGCAAGACGCTGTTCGACGCGCCCACCGAGGTCGCGCTCATCACGGCGCACGTCACGCACGACGGGCTCCCTGCGCCGATCAAGCGCATCGCCGACGATCCGAGGACCGCCGACATCGCGGCGTTCATGTATGCCTGTTTACGACACAACCCGAACGATCGCGCGACCGCCTCCTCCCTGAGGGAAATGCTGCTGCGGATCACCGGCCAGCTCGCTGACCTGAGATGGCCGCTCGACGACGAGCGGGCTGCCAGGCCCGGCACCGGTGGACCTCGGAAAGTCCATACAGGAAATTCCTGATGCGTTTTTCCTCTGAATCCTGTCGGCTCAAAGAAGGATTTAAGCAGTAGGTTGTTTCTCGGCGGCGCGTTCGGGGGGGCCGCGTATCAGGCCGCCATGGCCCCCGGGTCAGCGCTGCTCGATCCCCATCGACGTCCCGGCGCACCCCGGCGGCCAACCTTTCTCGATCGCGGCTGAGCGCTGGAGTCGCGCCCCGCGATGCTCTAAGGGCGGCGTCGTTGATCTCTGCGCTGAAACCGCCTCGCGACGAGGCCGAGCTCCGGTGCCGGGCGGCCGCGCTCGCCGGTCTGACGCTCGCCGATCTCGCACGCGCGCTCGGTTGCGCCGTGCCCCGAGGCGGCGTGCGCACGAAGGGCGCCGCCGGCGCGCTCGTCGAGCGCGCGCTCGGCGCGACGGCCGGCTCGACGTCGAGGCCCGATTTTCCCCACCTCGGGATCGAGCTCAAGACGATCCCCGTCGAGGTCACCGGGGCGCCGCAGGAGTCGACGTTCGTCTGCTCGATCTCGCTGTCGGACGCCGATCGTGCGGAGTGGGAGACGTCGCGCGCTCGCGCGAAGCTCGCCTGTGTGCTCTGGGTCCCGATCATCGCCGCTCCGGGCCGGCCGAGCGAGGAGCGACGGCTGGGCGCCCCGCGGCTCTGGCGGCCGACGGACGCGCAGGAGCGCGTCCTGCGCGCCGATTTCGAGGACCTGATGGGGCTCATCGGCATCGGCGCCGTCGAGGCGCTCACCGCGCACGCGGGGCGCTGGCTCCAGGTGCGGCCGAAGGCCGCGAGCGGGCGCTCGCGGACGCTCGCGTTCGGACGCGACGGGGAGATGATCGCCGCGCTGCCGCGCGGCTTCTACCTGCGCCCCAGCTTCACCGGCGCGATCCTCGGCGATCCGGCCGCGATCCCGGCGTGACCGGAGAGCCCCCGCCGCGCACGGGCGGCCCGGCGCGCGTCACTTGCAGGGGACGACCTTCTTGGAGCCGTCCGGCATCGTGGCGGTGCATGTCTCCAGCGAGAGATCGTCGTTCACGGTCGGCGTGACGGCGCGCGGCGCCGCCGGCGCATCCACGGCAGCTCCCCCAGCCTCCGCTGGGCGCGTGCGCCCTCGCCCGCCCGCGCCGGCGCGCGGCGGCTTGCCAGCGCTGGCGCTCGGCGACGTCGTCCCCGCTGCGGACGGCCCGCTCCCCGCGTCCGCCGCTGTCTCGGTGGAGCTGACGCCCGCATCCGATGCGCCTGCGTCCACCTCGCTCGCGCTCGCCACGCTCGCGCCCGCGTCAGCGGCCGCTGCGGTGGCCGCAGGGGCAGCGACCGTCGGGATCGCGGCCGTGTCTGGCGCCTGAGGCGCCGTCGCCGTCGGCGCGCCGGGTGCCGCGGTGTCGGCTGACGAAGGCGCGTCCGCCGGGGCGGTCGCCTCGCTCCCTCCCACGGCGAAGCGGCTGCGCTGGAACTGGAGCGCGCCCCACGCGCCCACGAGGACGGCGACCGCCCCGACCCCCACGTAGAGCAGCGTGCGCCCGCGGCGCGGGGCCTCTTCCTCCACCGGAGGCGCAGAGCTGCCCGTGCGCGCGCCCCTGTCGCTCACCGACGGCCCGCCGCTGCTCGCGCGCGAGGCGCGCGACGTCCGCGTCATGGCCGTCCGCGAGGCCGGCGGAGGCAGGTCGAGCTCCACGGCGTGCTGGCGAAGGATCGCGCCGATGGTCGTGCGCGTGCCCGGAGCGGCGTACGGCGCGAGCGCCTGAACGAACTCCGCGATCGACTGGAAGCGATCCTCCGGCTCGCGCGCGATCGACTTCTCGATCACCTCGACGAGGCCCTCCGGCACCTCGGGGCGGAGGTCCTGGAGCGCCTCGGGCGGCGATGTGTAGATCTTCGCGCACAGCTCGGGGAAGCTGTCGGCGACGTACGGCGGCCTGCCGCCGATGATCTCGAAGAGGCACACGCCGAGCGCGTAGATGTCGGTGCGAGGATCGACGCTCTTCGAGGAGCGCATCTGCTCGGGGGACATGTACAGCGCGGATCCGAGGATCGTGGTCGTCTGCGTGAGCGAGACGTTGCCCGTGTCGCCGGTGAGGATCTTCGAGACGCCGAAGTCGAGCACCTTGATGTGCGGCGCGCCGTCCGGGCGCTTCGTCAGGAACAGGTTCGCCGGCTTCAGATCGCGGTGGACGATCCCGAGCGCGTGCGCCTCCGCGAGCGCCTCGCACGCCTGGACGATGTGATCGATGCACTCGCCGATCGCGAGCGTGCCCGCCTCGGCGGCGTGGCCCGCGAGGTCCACGCCGTCGAGCAGCTCCATCACCATGTACGGCTCGCCGCTGTCGAGGGCGGCCACGTCGAGCACGCGCACGACGTGGTGCGTCTGCAGCTTGGCGACCGTACGCGCCTCGCGCATGAACCGCTCCGACGCCTCGGTGTACGACATGAACTCCGGGAGCAGGAACTTGATGGCGACACGCGTATCGAGATCGAGGTGCAGCGCCTCGACCACGAGGCCCATGCCTCCACGGCCGATCGTGCGCTCGACGCGGTACTTGCGCGCAATGACGGTGCCAGGCGCGATCGTGTAGACGTTGTCAGCCTTCGGTTCCCCCGGGCCGAGCGGAAACGCAGCCGTCTCCGGGCCGACCGAGACTTCTCCTTCGGTCGAGTCCGGCTCACCAGAGGAGGGCGCCATCGAGCTAAGGTATACACGTCGCGCTTCTCCGAAGCGATTCCCCTCACGCCGCAGGAATGCAAAGAGCTGCGAAAAACCGCCTCCCAGGTGGGACCCGGGCGCGGAACAGGCGGAATCAAGCGCAGCCCAGGGTCAGCCTGCGCGCCTCACGCACCGCCGCACCGCGGACGAAGCGCCCCTGCAGTGCGTTTGTGAGCGCCGATGACCGCCGGGCCGTTCCTTCAGGTTCGGCTCAGCGGTCCGCCCGCGCTCGTGGCCTCTCGATACCGGTTGACAGCGGGCTCAACGGGTGCGCGCCGGCGGAGTCCGGGATCGGCGCATGTTCGCCGTCGAGGAGGTCCGGTGCGGTCCCTCGGTGCCGTGCGCCGGGGTTTGCCGCGTCGCCTTGAGGTTGCCGAGATCGGCCTCGATCTCGACGCCGAGTGCGCGGCAGCGACGGATGAGCCGCTCCAGATCGACCCCCGCCTCGATCAGCAAGCCCGAGGGGGGTGACGGATCGACGAACATCTCGGCCGCCGGCCTCCGCGTGCGGAGCAGCTCGCGGATCTCGGGATCCTCGATCCAGAGGAAGCCGGAGGCGCCGACGAAGCTCGCCTTGCCGATGACGACGCTCGCCTGGATGAGCATGCGCGAGATGGTGTCCGGCAGCGGCGCGACCGCCTCGATGCGAGAGCGCAGGGCGTCGCTGTCGAGGCCTACCGACAGCGCGCGCGCGATCGACGGCGGCGTGAGCAGGAGATCGACCTGATCGCCGACGCGGCCGATCTCGGCGAACGACGAGAGCCCGAGCACGGCAGCGACCTTGGCGCTCAGGCCGACGCGCAGCGCGTGCGCCTCGACGAACTTGCTCTTGCTGTTGTCCGAGCTCGGCGCGGAGCCCGCGAGGAGCGCTCGCCCGCGCGGCGTCAGCCGGAGCGCCAGCTCCGCGCTGGCCACGTCCTCGGCCCCGCCGAGATCGATGATCCCGAGCGCCGGCAGCGACTCCAGCGCGATCCGCCGCGTGATGTCGGGGACCTCCGGCGCCTCGACCGAGGCGCGCTCGGCCCAGCGACGGACCAGCCGCTCGACCCCGGCGATGCGCTCGTCCGCCGCCAGGTAGCCCTGCAGCGACTGCCAGGGGACCCAGCGGCCCTCGCCGAGGTCGTGCAGCGCGTCGAGCACCATCTCTCGGAGCGCGCCGATGGGGCTCGCGTCGCGGTTGTCCGACGCGACCCGGAGCACTTCCCGCTCGGCGCGCGCTTCATCCCACGCGCCGCCGCGGCGCCACGTCGTGAACAGGAGCGGCGTCAGCTCCTGCACCTGGAGCGAGCCGGGCGGCGTCGCCGGCGACGCGGCCGATGCGTCCCAGAGCCCGACGGCGCGCGACAGCGCCGCGACGAGCGCGACGCCCTCGACGTCCCGCCCGAAGCGCTGCGCGAGCCGGACGAGCAGCGACCGCGGCGTCCCGACGCCGGGGCGCACGTCGCTGCCGGGCTCGCGCACGCAGTACGCGAGCGCCAGCGCGAGCATCCCGGGATCCGAGGCGAAGCGAGCGCGCCGCGGGGCGTGATCCTCCTCCAGGACGAACGACCGGATCTGCTCGCGCCGCTTCTCGCGCATCCGGCGGCGATCCGCGCCGACGATGGCGGCCACCTCGGTCGGCACGACGTGCCGGTTCGGATGGATCGGGATGAGGAAGGCGCGGCGCTCGAGCGCGAAGCCCGCGCCGCGGCGGCTCGCCGTCACCCCGCTCGCGCTGCGCAGGCGCATCGGCTCCCGCTCCAGATCGAGAAGCTCCTGCGTGTCCACCTCGCCGCCGACGGCCTCGATGGACTCGAGCAGGCGGCGCTCGACGGGCGCGAGGCGATCGATCTCCTCGCGGAGCCGCTCCGGATCGCTCAGCGTCTCCCACGCGTTCTCGAGGGACAGCGCGATGGGCGGCGTGGCCGGGCGGCCGAGATAGTGCGTCGCGATCGCGCTCATCGTCTCGAAGGGCGCCTGCGCGAGCAGCGCCCTGATCGCCCGGGGGTCCTCGCTCTCCCAGCTCTTCAGCTGGACGAGGAACGCCGCAGGGAGCACGAGCTCGATGCCCTCGTCGGTCTTGCGCGCGTAGACGACGCCACGGGCGATGAGCGGCTCGAGGCCGGCCGGGAGCGAGGGGACGACGAGCACGCCGCCCGCCTCGGCGATGCGATGGAGCAGCTCGCGGCTGGCGGTCGGGAGCCGCGACGGGTCGCGCACGTCGGGGAGGCCGACCAGCGCCCGCGCCGCCTGAGAAGGCGCGTCGATGCGCTTCGCGGCGTCGATACGGATCCCCATGCGGGTGATGAGGCCCTTGAGCTCCGACTCTGGGAGGGCGCGGAGGATGGCGTCGAGCCGCCTCGGCGACTCGTCGAGCTCAGCATCATCACTGCTCGCCATGCCTCCCGATTCGCGTGTCACCCGACCTTGCTCCTCATCTGCAGGATGCTCCCGCCCCGCCTGTCGTCCGTTGGTCGTGGTCATGCGCTCGACTTGATCTCCCGGATATCCGATGACCCGCGTTAACCAACGGAATAGTCAGCCTCCTACCGTACACCAGGATGCTCGTCCAGCTTCAAGAAATCGAGCACTTTCCTCCTCCGAACACAATTTTCTCCGATCGCAATTTCGCTCGCTGGCATCGCGGCGCCTCCTTTTCGGCTGTTCTTCGTCTGTTCGCGGCTGTTCACCCCGCTGTGGTTCACGTCGTCCTCGCACGTCCTCGCGCGTTCCTCGCAGGGTCACGCGCTGTTCGCCCGATTCGCCTCAGGCATCTCAGCCGCGCATCTCGCGCGCTCGTCTCGTGTACCGCGACCGCACGAAACCGCACGCAGCCGCACGCAATCACACGCGCTCGTACGCAATCGCAGGCGGCCGCGGGACAGCGTTCGCGGTGCCGTGGTGCGCCACGCGCGCCTTCGCCTCACGCGACGCTCGACGCGATTTGCCCCTCGCTCGACCTTGGCGACGTCCGCGACGTCGGCCGCACGACGTCCGCCCCGCGATTCCGCCTCGGCGTGGCTGGCCCCGCCGCGTGGATTCCGTCGCACGCCACGCTCATGGCGCCCCGGTCCCGCGCGCCTGCCATCCTCGTCCGGCGGAGCCGACCGGTTCGCTGGATCGCTCACGAGGAAGGCTCGGCGACGAGCCGCGCTTGCCTTCCCGCGGGCCCACGTGGGAACGTCGCATACCTCCTTGATTTCCCGCCCCTGTTCGAGGCGCACCATGCCGTGCTCCACACCGCACGCCCGAAGCAATGAGCCCTCCCCCCCGCGCGCACGCCCGCAGATCGACGCCATCAGGCGACTCCTGAGTGACTCGGCGCCGTTTGCGCCCATGGCGTCGAGTGGAGACCCATCTTGATTCTGCGCGACCCAGTCCACGGCTTGATCGAGTTCGAGAGCGGCGAAGCGGCCATCGTTCCGCGCTTGCTCGGCGCTCGCGAGGTGCAGCGGCTGCGGCGCATCCGTCAGCTCGGGCTGACGTCGCTCGCCTTCCCAGGCGCCGAGCACACCCGCTTCTCGCACGCGCTCGGGGCCGCCCACGTGATGCGCCTCCTGATCGCGAGGCTCCGTCAAATCGATCGCGACCTTCCGTTCTGGCAGAGAGTGACCAGCGACCGCGCGCGCGACGCGATCGCCGCAGCGTTCCTGCACGATCTCGGCCACGGCCCGCTGTCGCACCTCTTCGAGGAGGCCATGCCGGGGGCGCTCCACCACGAGCGCTGGACCGAGCGCATCCTGCTCGACCCGTCCTCGGACGTGCACCAGGTGCTCGTGCGCCAGGATCCCTACCTCCCGCGGCGGGTCGCCGACCTCATCGGCGGGCGGCACGAGCTGCCGTACCTCGCCAAGGCGGTAAGCGGCACCTTTGACGTCGATCGCTGCGACTACCTGCTCCGCGACGCGCACGCGACGGGCGTCAGGTACGGCGAGTACGACCTGCCATGGCTGCTCCGCAGCCTCAGGTTCAGCGACGTCCAGGTGGAGATGCCCGGCGGCGGCGCCGCGTCTGCCCCGCCAGCGCCCGCGCTCGCCATCGACGGGACGAAGGGGATGAGCGCGATAGAGTCGTTCCTGCTCGCCCGCTTCTTCATGTTTCAGCAGGTCTATTTCCACAAGACGACGCGCAGCGCGGAGTGGATGATCGGCGCCATCCTCCGGCGCGTCGTCACCCGCCTCGCCGCCGGGGACCGGATCCCCGAGGTCCCCACGGCCGTCGCCGCGATGGCCGTCGGCGAGATGCCCACCCTGGAGCAGTACCTCGAGCTCGACGATCAGGTCCTGCTGGGGGCCATCCACGCCTGGGAAGCGGCGCCCGATCCCGTGCTGTCCGATCTCGCCCGCCGCCTGCGCGTACGCTCGCTCTTCAAGTCGGTCGAGCTGTTCCCGGAGCCCGGCGAGTCGCCGGCCGAGCGCGACGCCCGGCGCGCGTCAGCGCTCGAGACGGTGCGCGAGATCGCGCAGAGCGCCGGGCTCGACCCGGAGGTGTACGTCGGCGTCGACGTCGCCGAGGACACGCCCTACGCCGAGGACGCGTCGCTCATGGTCGTCTACTCCAAAGGGCGCCCGCGACGCCCCGCCGAGGTGTCCTTCTTGCTGGATCGGCTGCGCAACGAGACGATGACACGCACCCGGATCCTCTTCGCGCCCGAGCTGCGGGATACGGTGCGGGAGGCGCTGATACGCTGATGACCACCAGGGACAAGGCAGCCGGTGGATCGTCCGAGCCCACGCGCCGCGCCATCACCAGAGCGCTCGCCAGCGTCGCAGCGCTCGCGGTGCTCGCGGTGGCGTCCACGGCGCACGCGGAAGGCGACGGCGCGTACGGCCGGCTGGACGGAGACCTCGATCTGCGCGCGGGCGCGGGCGCCTCGTTCGCGGACGGCGGTCCGGCGCTCTGCGCGCGCGGCGCCGCGGTGTACCTCTCGACCGCCGGCGTGTACGCGCACTACACCGACGCGCTCGGCGCAGAGGGAGCGCCCGTCGCGCGCTCGATCGCGGGCGGCGTCTTCATCCAGCCGCTCTTCCTCGCCCGCTATGCGAGCGATCTCGAGCGCAGCGCCCCCTGGCTCGACCTCTTCATCGATTCCGTGGCGCTCGGCGTGGGCTCGTTCTGGGAAGCGCCGCCCGGAGCCGGGCTCGCCGCGGAGCCCGGGCTGGAGCTCTCGCTGTCGCTCGACGTGCCGCTCCTGGGAGACGCCACGGGCCCGTTCCTCGGCCTGCGGGGCGCGCTCCGCTTTCGCGGGCCGGAGCTCTCGGGCGACGACGGCCCGCGCGACGCGCAGCGGGCGCTCCTCTCGGTCACGCTCGGCTGGCACCACGTCCTCCGCGCGCACCTCGTCGACGCAGGCGACCGCGCCCCCGCCCAGGGGGCGGCGCAGCGCGGCGTGGTCGCCGCGAGGACCCGTTGAGCGCCGCGCTCGACGAGCTGCGCGCGGCGCTGGTGGCCGCGTTCCGCGCCGGGCTGACAGAGCTCGACCCAGCTCGGCTCGTCGAGCGCGCGCTCGACGCCGAGGCCGGAGCGCACCGCGGCCGCGTGTTCGTGATCGCGGCGGGGAAGGCAGCGCCCGGGATGGCCCAGGGGGCGCTCCGCCGCTGGGGTGACAGGATCGCCGGAGGGCTCGTCGTCACCGTCGCGGCCCCGGCGCTCGCCGCGCGCGATGAGACGACATCGCTGGCCGACCCCGAGGAGGCCGCGCTGCGCCCGCTGCGCGTGATGCGCGCGGCGCACCCCATCCCCGACGCGCGCAGCGTGGACGCGGCCGAGGCGGCCCTCGCCGTCGCGGCCGCGCTCGGGCCCGAGGATCTGTTGATCGCCCTCCTCTCCGGCGGCGCCTCGGCGCTGCTCGCCGCGCCGCCTCCGGGCGTGTCCCTCGCGGACAAGCAGGCCGTCGTCGCAGAGCTCCTGGAAGCAGGCGCGCCGATCCAGGACGTCAACCTCGTTCGCCGCCACCTGTCGCGGATCAAGGGCGGGCGGCTCGCGGCGGCGGCGGCCCCGGCGCGGGTGCTGACGCTGCTCATGAGCGACGTCGTGGGTGGACTCCCGCACGACGTCGGCTCGGGCCCCACCGTCCCGGACCCGACGCGCGTGGAGCAGGCGCTCGCCGCGCTCGATCGCTGGGCCCCTCGGTTCGCGCGGCTCGCGCCCGCGTTCAGCGAGTCGCTGAAGCCGGCGGACGCGCGGCGCCTGGAAGCGCGCGTGCTCGCCGATCCGGACAAGCTCGCGGAGCGCGTGGCGGCGGCCCTCGCCGACAGGGCAGGCCTCCGCGCCACCGCCGCCCCCGCCGAGGACGGCGACGCGCGCGCGATCGTGGAGCGTCGCCTCGCGCTCGCGCGCACCCTCGCTCCCGGCGAAGCGGTCGTGATCCCGTGCGAACCGACGCTGGCGCTGCCGGCCCACCGCGGCGCCGGCGGCCGCGCAGGATGGATCGCGCTCGCCGCCCTGCGCGGCTTGCCGCCGGACGTCGCGCTCCTCTGCGCGGCCTCCGACGGCGTCGACGGCAGCTCCGGCGCGGCGGGAGCGGCCGTTGCCCGCGCGGCAGCCGCCGCGATGGACGACCGCACGATCGACGCCGCGCTCGCGCGCTTCGACGACGCCGTCGTCCACCGCGCGCTCGGCACGCGCGTCGAGACGGGCCCGACAGGTCACAACCTCACGGACCTGCACATCGTCGCGCGAGACTTCCCCGGAGGCGCGCGCGTGCGCTGACGCGGCAGCGCGCGCCGCGGCGCGGCAGCGCGCGTGAGCTCACGCGGCGGCGCGGGCTACGAGGCGAGCTCACGCGCGCAGGCGCGATGAGCGGCACGCACGCCGCGGGGGCGGCGCGCCCTCACTGCGGCTCGGTGACCGCGGCCGTGGTGTCGCCCATCGCTTCGCGCACCGCGAGCGCGAGCGCGCAGCTGTTCGCCTGCCGCTGCCGTGCGTCGAGCACGCTCCCCTCGACCGAGGGCGTCCCGCCGATGAGATTGCCGCTCGCTTCGCGGCGCACCCGCAGGATGGGCTTGCCGTCCGACAGCCGCCACACCCCGACCCGCGCCATGTGCGGCACCCCGAGCAACGCCTCGGTGCTCGCTGCTCCCTCGGCCGGCTCGTCGAGGACGAGGAGGTAATACTGTGCCCGCGTGAGGAGCTCCGCCGCGAGCGGAACATCGTCGCGCATCGTGTCCTCGAAGCTGGACTCCAGCAGCCGCAAGCGGAGCTCGCTCGAGGCATCCTGTGCGTCACGCACCCACTCGTCCGAGAGGACGTGCATCGTCCGGTAGGCCACGCGCAGGTTGAAGGGCTGCGCGGGCCTGGAGCAGCGCTCGGCCTCGTTGCAGTACTCGCCCGCCGGGCAGTCCCGCGTGCGCTTGCACTCCGCGCCGGCCAGCGGGTTCGGGTTCGGCACACGCAAGAGGCACGCAGTGAACGCGTCGCGGAGCGACTGCTGCGCGTTCTTCCGGACGGCGTCGACGCCCGTGGCCTCGTCTACCCGGAGGCGCAGGTAAATGCCCGCAAGCTCACGGAAATTCCACGTCTTGAGCGCCTCCCGATCCACGAGATCGGCGCCGGCGCTCCGCGCAAGATCGAGGGTCCAGCCCTCCACGCGCTCGCGCATGGGGAACCAGCGCGGGCCGAGCTCGACGGCGACCGCGCGCTGGCGCGCCATCAGCTTCTGGCGCGCGCTCTCCATCTGCCCCTGCGACCACTTCCAGTGGAGGATCGCCGAGACCGCCAGGACGAGGGCCGTGTAACCCCAGAACTTCGCCGGGGGCCAGCGCATCTTGGAGCGCGCCTCGCGCGCCTTGTAGACCGACGGCAGGCCGCGCTCGCGGGGCGGCTGTTCAGAGGACATAGCAGAGGCTCCACGCAGGAGGCCCCAGCCCGATCACCCGAGCAAGGCAGCCTCCTCCACGCGAGCCGCGTAGAGGCGAAGGCCGCGCCGAGCGCGCCGCTGGAGCCACCACGTTCCATGGTGACCGAGGCCGCCGGGGGTCGCCCGGCGTGCCCCATCCTTCTGTGCTCGATAGGTCAAGAAGCGGGGATCACTGCGACTTCGGGAGCTTGCTGACCATGAAGCTGACGTTCGGGTAACCGGCGAACGCCGCGGTCTGGAACACGCTCTTCACGACCAGCGCGGGCACGTTCTGATCGACCTGGAGGATGCACACGCCGGGGAACGGCTTGTTCGGCTGCACCTGCTTCCACAGCTCGCGCTTGTTCTTGAGCAGGTTGAAGAGCTCGTCGATCTTCTGAAGCCGCCCGAGCTCCTCGATCGCGCGGGTCGACCCGGCCAGGGCGCCGTCGACGAGGATCTGGTTGCCGTTCACGGCGACCATCGGCGCGTCGATGACGTCCTCGACGTTCTCCGCCTTCGGGAGCTTGACGTTCTTGTCGACGGCGATCTCGCCTGACGCCGAGAAGGACATCAGGAGGAAGATCACGGTCACGACGAGGAAGTCGATGAAGCTCACGAGGTTGAGCCCCGCGTTCGGGCTTCGAGCCCCGTGCCCGGACACCTTGTTCCACACGAACCGGAGCGGCACGCCCTTCATCAGCCGGCGGCCCGGCTGGTGGATCACGTGGGCGTGGGGGTTCTTGTGGTGCTTCGGATTGAACCTATCCATGTGCGCGCTCCTGCCTCAGCGGACCGAGAACGTCATGTTGAACACGGGGACCTGCTTGTTCCCATCGGGCAGCCGCATCTCGCGCTTGGGCGCGTAGAGCGCGTCGAGCACCGCGACGATCTCCTTGAAGGGCGTCCGGTTGTCGGTGTGGAGGATGGCCTGGTCGAGCTTCTTGTCGCTCGGATCCCGGTGGCCGCCGTGGGTCTTCCACTCCTCCTCGATCCGCTTCGCCAGCTCGGGGTAGCGGACGATCTTCGAGTCCGCGCTGCCGATCTCGACGGGCGACTTGTTCACCTTGACCTCGTTGACCACCGTCGCGCCCTGCTTCCACACGAGCCCGAACTCGCTCTCGCCGATGTGCAGGTTCAGCACCTTCTCCGGCGTCTGCGGGGTGAGCTCCTTGTTCGGGTCCGGAGGGCCAGGGACCTGGGCGTCCGCGTTCATGCGCGAGTTGGTGACCCAGACCGCCGTGATCAACAGGAATGCAATCGTGACCATCAGCAGGTCGATGAACGGGATCATGTTGATATCGCTGTTCGTCGACCGCTTCTTGCCGCCACCGTCGCCGACGTCTACGCCGCCCATATTGCCTTCCCAACGTGAGCCTGAGCTCACCTATCCAAGTTGTTCCGGGGAACGCCCTGCCCGCAGCTCGCGGTGGGCCACCATGCTGGGTCTGACTTCGTCGCTCTTCCGAAGTTCCCGGGGCCCCGGCGGCGGAAGCCGCCGTCCGGGGCTTCGAGGCGCGAAAGCGGGCCCAGGCGGCATCGCGCGCGGAGGGCGCTCGACGACCCGGGCCCGCCGAGGACCATCAGGCAGCCGCCTGACCTACTGCTGCGACATTCACCTTCTGACGGTTCGCGACGACGAGGTTGAGGATCTGCACCGACGCCTCGTTGATGTCGTCCTCGATGTGCTGCGTCTTGCCGTTCAGCACGGCGAAGCCGATGAGGCCGATGATGGCCACGCCGAGGCCGAAGGCGGTGCAGTTCATGGCCTCGGAGATCCCGAGCGCGAGCACGCGGGCCTTCTGGCTGGGGTCGACCGACTCGCCGGCGACGGAGCCGAACGACTTGATGAGGCCCGTCACGGTCCCGAGGAGGCCGGAGAGCATCGCGAGGTTCGCGAGCAGCGCGAGGTACGAGGTGCGCGCCGAGATCTTCGGCAGCTCGCGGAGAGCCGCCTCGTCCATCGCCGCCTGGACCTCCTCGTCGGGACGGTTCACCTTGACAAGGCCGGCCTGGACGATGCGGGCGAGCGGGGCGTTCGCCGCTGAACACATCTTCACGGCCTTGGCAACGTCACCCGCCAGGATGCACTTCTGCATGGTGGCGAGAAAGACGTCCTTGTTGATGGACGAGCCGAACAGGTAGAGGGCGCGTTCGACGATGATGCCGATCGTGAGGATCGACCAGAACAGGATGGGCCACATACCCCACCCACCCTCTTTGAAAGCTTCATACGCTCCGTGCATTGCTTCTGTCCTCCAGTTCGCCTCGCGTCCCCGGGATGAGGTTTCGCGCAACTCGATCGGTTCCCTTTGTCAGACTCGTGTTGCCGAGGGGCGGCAGTCTTTCACTCACACGTAAAGACGGATGAGAGGCCTATTTTGCTTGGCGGCGCTGGCCGTGGACGGCGTGCTGCTGTCGCTCTCTGGCGAAATGCCCACGGGACGCTAACCGAGCGGCGCTGACCTCTGCAAGAGTCCTGATCGTCTCTTCTGGTGCCGGCGCGCGGCGCCGTCCCAGCTCTCCCACCTGTCGTCCAAGACTGACTTCGCGTCGTCGCGCCAGGGGCCCTTTCATGGCTCTGGGCGCGGCTCCCCGTTCACCGCAGAGCGTGCCGCCTTGTGGCCGAGCTACGCCGACGCGCCCGGGGGACTCGCGCATCTTCGCGATTGAGACCCGGCGCCGTCAAGAGAGATTTGGCCACACGTGAGCGCTCTGATACGGGCAAAACTTTACAACAATCGCGGGGTTATGTCATGATCGGCCGGGAGCGGTGCGGGCCGACCAGCGGCAGATGCCGCGGATTTCAGGGGGCGCAGCGCCCGCATGACCGCCGCCGGCCCGATCGCGCGCCGCGGCAGTGCGAGCCGCGTCACCCGAGAGCGAGCGCAGCGGCTCATCCGCCCAGACGACGCGGCGATGGCAGAGCACGGCAGCCCGCTCGGACGCCGGCAGCCGGAGCGAATCAGGCGTCTCCGGACCGACCTGTCCGGCCTCGGCGCGGACGGCGCCCCCTCCGCGCCGAGGCTGGAGCGAGCTCGCCGTGAGATACGCTGGTTCTTGCGGCGATTTTCGTCGATCCCGGCCTCGCGGCTCGGAGCGCCGCAGCATCGCCGAGCTTGCGCGCGGGATCGGGCGGCAGTTATAGTCGCCGCGCCTGGAGATTGTCGGGCTTCTGACGACGCTGAGAAAGGGACTTCGAGGATGCGTCATCTGCTGATGTTGGCGGCCGAGGGTGGTGGCGAAGGTGGGATGTGGGAGGCCATCAAGCACAATCCGACCTTCCTGATCGCGAACCTGGTCGTCTCCGCGGTCGTGGTGACCATCATCATCGAACGAACCGCGTTCCAGCTGGGACGCTACCGCGTGAACTCCAAGGAGTTCTTCGCGCAGGTCAAGAAGCTTGTGGCGGCCGGCAACATCGACCGCGCCATCAAGCTCTGCGACGCGAGCGACTACCCGATCCTGCAGCTCGTCAAGGCCGGCCTGACCCACGCGAACAAGGGGGCCGACGAGATCGACGCCGCCCTCAGCGAGAAGCTGTCCGAGCTCAAGCCGGCCGTGGAGAAGCGCATCGGCGCCCTGTGGTCGCTCGCGAACATCGCGACGCTGATCGGCCTCATCGGGACGGTCTCCGGCCTGATCAACACGTTCGCCTCCATCGCAGCCCAGGGCCTCTCGCAGGCCGACAAGCAGCGGATGCTCTCGAACGGCATCGCGGAGGCCATGTACAACACGGCGTTCGGCCTCGCCATCGCGGTCGTGTGCATGATCGCGCACGTGCTGCTCCACACCCGCTCCAAGAACATCCAGCACGATCTCGAGTCGACGACCGAGCGCGTCTTCAACCTGCTCACGATCAGCAGCAAGCCTGGCTACTAGCCCATGGCGGACCCGCAAGACGTCCCGCTCAGCTCGGCGCAGCGATCGAAGATCCGGCGCCTATCGCAGCCCAAGGAGCCCGAAGCCGGGGAGGAGGCCGGCGAGCTCAACGTCGTTCCGTACCTCGACATCATCACGAACATCCTCATCTTCGTGCTCGCCAGCGTGTCGGTGACATTCGTGTCGTCGATCGACACGACCCCGCCGTCCATCGGCGGCGGAAAGGTGCGCAGCGAGCTCTCGAGCAAGGCGTTGAACCTCTCCGCGTTCATCACCAGCCAGGGGATCTCGCTGAAGACGTCGAGCGGCAACATCGCGACCGGCTGCCAGGACGTGGGCGGCGGGGTCACGGTGCCGAAGGCGAACGACAGCTATGACTACCCCGCGCTCACGGCGTGCGCGAAGCGCCTCAAGAACGCCCGCCCCGAGTTCAAAGAGGAGACGCAGGTGACCATCACGGCGAACCCGGGCATCGACTACAAGACGATCATCGACGTGATGGATGCGCTGAGGAGCGACGACGGGGAGGTGCTGTTCCCGGAGGTCCACTTCGGGGTGGCCCGATGAGCGCCGAGCAGCGACCTGCCCCGCGGCCGAAGGCGAGCGTCGTCCGCTACAAAGCGGCCCTCCGGAAGGCGATCCGAAGGAACCGGCGGGACCCTGAGATCGACTTCCTGAACATCACGGCGATGCTCGACCTGATGACGATCATCCTCGTCTTCTTGCTGAAGAGCGTGGGATCGTCGGCGGCATCCATCCCGCAGTCGAAGGACCTCACCCTGCCGAAGTCGGTGATGCAGGCCGAGCCCTCCCAGGAGGGTGTCGTCGTCATCGTCTCGAAGTCGCAGATCCTGGTCGGCGAGGATCCGACCCCGATCGTCATGCTGCCCAACCGCGAGCAGCTCGCGCAGTCGGGCGTCGACGCAAAGTACAAGCGCAGCGGCCCGAACGATCTCTACATCGTGCCGCTGGCGAACGCCCTGTCCCACGCGCGCGAGACGGACAAGGCCATTCGCGCTGCGAAAGGGCTCGATCCGTCGTCGTCGGAGGCGATCATCGTCGCCGACGCAACCACGCCGTACCGCCTCCTGATCGAGGTCCTGTTCACCCTGGGGCAGAGCGAGTTCGGCAAGTACCACCTGATGGTCCTGAGCGGCGGCCGCAAGCCGTAGCCCCCCTCCCCCGCCCTGCGGTGCCGGAAGGCGCCGCGAGCGCCACTCCGAGCGCCGCCATGGATCCACCCGTGCCCCCATGAAGGGCGCGCTCCCCTGCGCGCCCTCATGGCTCGGCCGGGAGCGCCCCGATCGGCGCGCCCCCCTGCGCGCGCCGTCGTTCTTTCAGTCCACCGCGAACAGCTCTTCCAGGTCGGCCTTGGTGAGCTTCTTCGCGCCGCCCGCGTCCTCGCTGAGGACGGAGGCGACGAGCTGACGCTTCTTGTCCTTGAGCAGCAGGATCTTCTCCTCGATCGTCCCCTCGGCGATGAGCCGGTAGGCCGTCACCACCTTCGTCTGCCCGATGCGGTGGGCGCGGTCGGTGGCCTGCTGCTCGACCGCCGGGTTCCACCACGGATCGAAGTGGATGACCGTGTCGGCCGCGGTGAGGTTCAGGCCCGTGCCGCCCGCCTTGAGGCTGATGAGGAAGACGGGCACGCTCGGATCGTTCTGGAAGCGCTCGACGCGCTCCGCCCGGTCCTTCGTGGAGCCGTCGAGGTACTCGTAGGCGACACCATCCTCCTTCATCGCCTTCTCGATGAGCCTCAGCATCATCACGAACTGGCTGAAGACGAGGACCTTGTGCCCGCCCTCGACGGCGTTTGCGATGAGCTCCCGGACCGCGACGAGCTTGCCCGAGTCGTCGTCGCCGAACTCCCGCGGCAAACCGAGCAGCCGCGGGTCGCAGGCCGCCTGCCGGAGGCGGGTGAGGCCGGCGAGGATCTGCAGCTGGCTCTTCGCGAGGCCGACGCGCTCGACCTCGCCGAGGACCTGCGCCCGCACCTCGCGCGCGACCTGCAGGTAGAGCGCCCGCTGCTCGCCGGTGAGATCGCAGATCTGATCCATCTCGATCTTCTCGGGGAGATCCTTGGCGACCTCCTGCTTCGTGCGGCGCAGGATGAACGGGTGGATGGCGGCGCGGAGGCGCTGCGCGGTCTTGTAGTCGCCCGCCTCGATCGGGCGCGAGAAGCGGGCCTCGAACTTGTCGAGCGAGCCGAGCAGGCCCGGCGAGACGAAGTCGAAGATGGACCAGATCTCCGAGAGCCGGTTCTCGATGGGCGTGCCCGTCAGCGCGAGCCGGCGCTTCGCGCGGAGCCGCTTGGCCGCCGCGGCGGTGGCGCTCATCGGGTTCTTGATGTGCTGCGCCTCGTCGAGGATGGCGTAGCTCAGGTCGAGCTGCGCGAGGAAATCCTCGTCGCGACGGAGGAGCGCATAGCTCGTGATCACCACCTCCGCGGCCTTCACCTCGTCGATCTGATCCTTGCGATCGGCGCCGTGCCAGAGGGCGACCGACAGCGACGGCGCGAACCGGGCGAGCTCGCGCTCCCAGTTCGTGACGACGCTCGTCGGGGCCACGATCAGCGCGCGCATGTGCTTCTCCTCCTGCTTGACGGCGAGCAGGAGGGCGAGCGTCTGGACCGTCTTGCCGAGGCCCATGTCGTCGGCGAGCACGCCGCCCGAGCCGATGTCATGGATGAACTTGAGCCACGAGAGGCCCGCCTCCTGGTAGGGGCGGAGCGTGGCCTTCAGGTTCCTGGGCCGCTTGGTGCTGCCGATCTCGTCGATGTTGCTGAGCTTCTGGAACAGCTCGCGCGCGGAGGCGGTCACGCTCGATCCGCTCGCGTGCTGGAGGAGCTCGTGCACCCGCCCGGCCTGCGCGAGCGGCAGCCGGCCGTTCTTGCCGGCCGCCATCATCAGCTCGACCTCGCGATCGAGCATCGCGCGCACGGCGTCGGGATCGAACGCGGCGAACGACCCGTCCTCGAGGCGGACGTAGCGCTTGCCCTCGGCGAGACAGCGGCGCAGCTCGTCGCGATCGACGCCGATGCCCTCGCTCTCGAAGCTGAGCTTGACGTTCAGCCAGTCCATCCCCGAGGTGACCTTGGCGAACACGCCGATCGGCCTGCCGCGCACCTGCGTGTCGACGAGATCCTCGGGGACGAAGAGGTCCCAGTCGTCGGGGAGCTCGGCGAGCCCCTCGGTCCAGAAGGTGAGCGCCTGGTCGCCGTTCGCGATGAAGCCCTGGCCCGTCTCGTCCGGCTTGAGCCCGAGGGCGAGCAGCCTGCTCGCCGCCTCCTGCTGAGCGGCGATGTCCACGCGGATGCAGCGGGCGCGCTTCATCCCCTCCTCGGGCGGCTGCACGAGGACCGGGGGCGACATGCCGTCGGCGCGCACCGCGACCTCGGCGTCGCCGTAGGCGGCGGTCAGCGTGACGCGCGCCTCGATGAGCGAGCCGCCCGCGCGCATGCGGAACGTGGGCACGAGATCGACGACCTCGGCGATCTGGTTGAGATCGGGCAGCTCCGCGCCGACCTCGAGCGCGATCTTGGGCAGCCCCTGCATGATGATACGGGCCAGCTCGCTCATCGGCTCGCCGATGGTCGGCGAGCGGAGCAGGCGGCGCATCGCCGCAGGGGAGACGCGCTTGTCGATGCGGCGCGCGAGCCCCTCCTGCGTGTCGATGTGCCAGCCCGGCCAGCCCTCGAACCACCCGCCCTGCAGCAGCGAGAAGCGGCGCTTGTCGTTCCCCCGCTCGAAGCTCGTCTTCACGATGATGGTGTCGCCGCCGACGGTCTCGAGATCGAAGCGCGGCCGCAGGCTGTCGTCGCCGAAGCGGAGCTGCATCAGGGCCGGCTCGAGCAGCACGCGCTGGCCCTCGAGCAGCGGGAGCAGCTCGGCCACGTCCTCGCCGCGGATGTCGACGGCCGGGTGGCGCGGGTTGCCGCTCTCGAACCGGGCGAGCAGCCGGAGCGCGTCGCGATCCGGCGTCGGATAGAGCGCCTGCCAGGCGAGCGCCGCAGAGGGCAGCACCGGGACGCGCGCCTCGGCGTCGAGGACGGTGACGGTCAGCGCCCCTTGCCGCACGTGGAGGCGGAACTCCACGCGCCGTGCCCCGGTGACGCCCTCGGGCGGAAGCCAGGCGCCGATCCCGGTCTGCTTGGCCGTCGCGTCCAGGATCGGCGCCGCGAGGGCGACGGGTGAGCCCGGCGGCCCGTGGGTGCCGACGACGGTCGGGACGGGCGCCGCCGGCGTGATCGCCAGGCGCCCGCGGCGGTCGCGGCGGCGCACGCGCTTCAGGGCGTCACCGCCGGCGTGGGCGGTCTGCGGGACGAGCGCCGGGATCGGCGGCTCGCGCCGCGGCTGCGCGCCGCGCGCCTGGTCGCGGATGCTGATGAGCAGCGCCGCGACGTGCTTGCAGTGCTGCCCAGCCTTCTGGAACGCCGGACAGGAACACTGCGACTGGATGCCATCGGGCGATAGCTCGACCTTGACCGGATACGGCTCGGAGTCGGCGGCGCGGACGGTGCCGCTCGCCATCGTCTCGTTGATGGAGATGTCCTCGACGACGCGGCGGCGGAAGTACTCCAGCCCGCGGAGGAAGGTGCGGGCGCCAAGCAGCCTTCGCAGGCCACGATCGCTGAGGGTGGAGAGTGCGTCGGAGATCGGAGGCGGCACGTCGTGGGCTCGGGATACGGGTGCGGCGATGATTCGCCGGGATGGGTCGGGTGAACGGGATCTCTTGGCAAATCCCGCTGGGTGAAGAACCGTCATCAGATGAAGAACGGCAAGAACACGATGATCACGGCGGGGAGCATCTTGATGAGCACGTGGATCGCGGGGCCGGCCACGTCCTTGAGCGGATCGCCGATCGTGTCGCCGACGACGGCGGCACCATAGGTGGGGTTGTCCGCCCGCGCCCCCGTCTCGTCGACGAGGTAGCGCCCACCGTGCGCGCCGGTCGCGATGTACTGCCTCGCATTGTCCCAGATCGCCCCGGTATTCCCCAAGAAGAGCGACCCGAGGACGCCTGCGACCGTCCCGGCCATGATCAAGGCCGCGACTGAATCGGCCGCGACCAGAGGATTATCTTCCGTCCTTGCAAAGCGCAAGGCAAGTCCCACGACGACGGGCACCACCGCGGAGACGAGGGCTGGCGCGATCATATGGCGCAGCGCGGCCCGAGAGACCATCTCGACGCAGGGCTCGTGGTCGCCGACGAAACCCGGCGGGCGGGCGCGGGCCTGGCGCCTCACCTCGTCGAGGACGCGCCGGCCAGCCTGGAGGACGTTGCGAATGCAGCGGCCGGCCAGCCAGAAGACAAGGAGGATCCCCACCAGGGCGCCGAGATAGACCTCGGGCCGGTCGAGGCGCAGGACCATCGCGGTCGTCTCGCCGCGGATCGGCGCGCTCGACGTCAACGCGCGGCGCCGGGACTCATCGAGGTAGCCGGCGACGAGCAGCAGCGAGGCGAGCGCGGCCACGCCGGCCGTGTACGCCTTCGTGAGCGCCTTGGTCGTGTTGCCGACAGCGTCGAGCACGAGGGTGCGGCCACGCACGTCCGGCCGCTCGCGGGCGACGGTCACGGCGACGATGCCGCCCGCGTTGTCCACGATGGGGCCGAACGCATCCATGGCGAGGACGTACCCCGCGGTGCCCAGCATCCCCATCGTCGCGACCGCGGTGCCAAACAGGCCGCCCCCGGCGAGCCCGGAGCGGGCGCCGAGCAGGTAGGAGCCGAAGGTGGCGCCGACGACGACCAGGAGCGGGAGCACCGAGCTCTCGAGGCCGATGGCGAGCCCGCGCAGCACCGCCATCGCGGAGCCGCTGCGGGCCGCCTCGGCGAGCTCGCGCACCGGGCGGTGCCGCTGCTCGGTGTAGTACTGCGTGACGTGCAGCACGCCGATGCCGGTGACGATGCCGATCACGCCGCAGGCGAAGAAGATGACCCAGTGGGCGCCGAGCAGCCACTTGGCGGCCCCGGCGATGCCGACGGCGTGGAGGGTGGCCGTGACGTAGAGCCCCCGCACGAGGGCGTTGAAGGCGTCCTCGCGATCGTCGGTCTTGACGACCATCACGCCGAAGAGCGTCGCGATGAGGCCGAACGCGCGGCTGACGAGCGGGAAGAGCACGACGGCGAGGGCGCTCGGGAGCCCGGCGTTGTTGCGGAAGAGCATCGCGCCGACCACCATGGCGCCCGCGTTCTCGGCGACGGTGGAGGCGAAGACGCCGGCCGCGCGCCCGGCGCAGTCGCCGACCGTATCGCCTGCCAGATCGACGATCGTGGCCGGGTTCTGGAGGTCGTCCTCGTCGAGCCCGACCTCCGCGCCGGCGAGGTCCGCGCCGAGGTCGGCCGCCTTGGAGAAGGTGCCGCCGCCGAGCTGCGCCATCAGGGCGGCGAAGGAGGCGCCGAGCGGGTAACCGGCGATGACCCAGGGGATGGTCGGGGCGAGCGCGAGCGCCTCGGCCGGCTCGGCGCCGAAGCCGCCACGGAACGCGAGGACCGCAGCGAACAGGCCGCCGAGGCCGAGCAGGCTCATGCTCGCGACGAAGAGCCCCGACACGGCGCCGCCGCGGAGGGCGATCTGCAAGGCGAGATCGAGCGAGCGGCGGGCGCCGCTCGCGGCGCGTACGCTGGTGCGGGGCGCGATCCAGGCGGCGACGCGGCCGGTCGCGACCGCGCTGGCGGCCCCGACCGCGAACGAGAGCGTCAGCCAGACACCGAGCTCCAGCGCTGGCACCGGGTTGTTCTCCCCGGTGCGCCGGAGGAGGCCGTAAGCGAGGAAGATGGCGCCTCCGAGCATCGCGGAGACCGCGCCGATCACGCTGCTCTGGCGGCGAAAGTACGCCTCCGCGACCCCCTGGATGATCGCGGCGACGCGCTGCATCTCGGGCTCGACCGCGGGGCGCGCGACGACCCAGCGAGCGAGGTAAGCCGCAAAGGCGAGCCCGAGCAGGCCGCCGCTGAGGATGAGCGCAAGCTCCGTCATGACGGGCGGACCGGGCGCGCACCGTGGACGCGCTACCTCGGCCGGTGAGGGATGATGCGGGTGGTTGCCGCGGTGTCGACAAAGGCGCCGCAGGAACCCGCGCTGCAGCGGCGCACGCCTTCCCTACTCCGGCCAGGAGGGCCGTGCAAGCGAAGAAGACGCGCGCGGCAAGGTCATTTCACGTCCTTCGCGTCGCGCCCGACCACGTGATCCAGCCGGGTCTTGGCGACGAGCGCGCCGACGCGCGCGTTGAGCTGCTGGAGCCGCGCGCGCGTCACCTCGCCCTCGGCGTCGACAACGTCGACGCTCGTGGCCCGCCCTGCCCGGAACAGCTCGGATCGGACGCGCATCGACTCCGCGGCCGCCGCGAGCTGGCGCTCTGCCGACTCGATGCTGCTCGCGGCCTTGTTCAGCTCGGAATACGCCGAGACCACCTCGAGGCGGAGGGCGTCGCGCAGCGCGGCCTTCTGCTCGGCGATCTGCGTGGTGCGCGCGTTCGCCTCGGCGGAGGCGGCCGCGGTGGCGAAGATGTCGTTGACGACCCACGTGGCGCGGACGCCGGCGGACCACGTCGCATCGAACCTGTCCTGAGCTCCGAAGACGCGTTGGTTGGGGTTCGCGTAGGTGAGATCGGCGAACCCGTCCAACCGCGGGAAGTAGCCGGCCCTCGTGACCGCCTCGGCCTTCTCGAGCGAGTACTGCGTCTCGTCGAGGGCGCGGATCTCGAGGCGCTTCTGAAGCGCCTCCTGGACCAGCGCCGGAAGCGCCTCCGCGGGCGGCTTCGCAGGCGCGCTCCCCATCACGTCGATCCCCAACGTGAGCGGCCTGTCCGGCGCGGCGCCGAGCGCGATACGGATCTGGTCGTCCGCGACCAGGAGCGCGGCCTGCGCCTCGTTGAGCACCTGCTCCGCGCCGGCCACCTGGGCCTCGAGCCGGAGCACGTCGGCGCGCGAGAGCAGCCCGACTTCGAAGGTGCGGCGCGCGTCCTCGACGTGCGCCCTGGCCTGAGACACCGCCTCACCTGCGACGACGACCTGCCCCTTCACGCGGACCCAGTTGAAGAACGCGATCTTCGCGTCGGCGGCGGCTTGCAGCGTCTCCGCCTGCAGCTCGAGCTTCTTCGCGCTCTCTGCGTGGGACGCAGCGGCGTATCCCTGCGAGATGCGGAACACGTAATCCGAAATGGGTACGGCGAGGCTGGCCGTCAGGGAGTAGGAGTTGACGGACGAAGGGAGGCTAAGCCCAGGAGATCTGGCAAGTTCCACGAAGACGCGGCTGGCGGGGTCGGTGTTGGCGTCGACGATGCACTGCGAGTCGGCGGCGCCTGGGCAGGGCGCGGTGGAGAGGCGGCCCGGGGTAAATCTAGGTAGCCCCGCCGCATCGAAAACAGGTTCCCCCTCCGCATCGACTACGCTGAAGGCCGGCGCCCCCGCGCCGAGGGCCGGGGTCTCGACCTCTGACAAACGCGTGTAGGTGGCCGTGAGCGTCAGCCGCGGAAAAAAATTGACCATCGCCTGGTCGACCTTCGCAGCCGCCGCGCGGAGATCGGCCTGCTTGGCGCGGAGCGACGCGCGCGTCCGCAGCGCAGCCTTCGCGACGTCGTCCGGCGTCAGCCCTCCCGGCTGCGGCGCGAGGGCCGTGGCGAGCGGATCGGCCTTCGGCGCCGCCGGCTGGGCCGCAGGGACAGGAGCGCCCGTGGGCTGCGGTTGGCCCGCGGCAGGAGGCACCGGGGCGGGCGGCGGGGTGACCGGCTGCGGAGCCGCCGGTCGGGGGGCGGCCGGCTGCCCCGCGGCCGGTGAGGCGATGAGCCCGAGGGCGAGCAGCCCGGCGAGCGTCGAAGCCAGCGAGATGCTGCGTCGAGACGAGGGTGCGGTGCTTTTCATGACCGGTCGGTCACTTATGGGCGGCGAGAGCACCCGTCAAGTCACAGGCGATCCCACCCATCGCGTCTCGGCGATGGCTCGCCTCGCCGTCTGGAGAAGGTGACCGGGCAGCCCGCGCTCTCGGCCCACGGAATGCTTGCGCCCCCAGGCCCGGGTCATGGGCTGGCCGCGCAGGACACCGTCCGGAACCACGCCGGACCCGATGGTCTGGTGCGCTCGTCATGCCGTGCCGCAATGGGCCACGACAGCAGGGACGGCGTCACCGATGCGCATCACGGGACCCTCGCCAGACGCGCCACCCAACCCGCTCACGCGCGTTGTGGACGGCAGGAATACGTCGCTCTCTAAGCGGCAACACGTATTGCCGCGCGCAATCGGATGGAAGAACATCGAATGAAGTGGCCGCCATCTTGCTTGGCGGCGGACCGGAGGCCCTCATGCATAGACTGCTTGCGTCGCGCCGCAGCTTCTCCCCGTTCCTCGCCATCCTCGTGATCGCATCACCCTTTGCCGCCTGCGCTCCGTGGGAGCTCGGTGAGGACGACACCCCCGACATCGGCGATCCTGGGAGCGTCGCGGTCGCGGCGGAGCCGCCGCCCGCCATCAGCGGCGGAACGCTCGCCGTGAGCAAGAGCGCCCTCCGCGCGGTGGCCGCCGATCCGGATCGCGACCGGGTGTGGATCGTCGATCTCCAGGCGCAGAAGCTGACCGCGGAGATCGCCTTGCAGAAGGGCGACGAGCCGGGCAGGGTCGTCGAGGACGACGCGGGTCGCTTCCACGTCGCGCTCCGCCGCGGCGGCGCGATCGTGACCGTCGACGCGGACAGCGGGACGATCGTCGACCGGCGCGACGTATGCCCGGCACCGCGGGGGGTCGCCTACGATGCGCAGGCCGACGCGCTCCATGTCGCTTGCCTCGGCGGCGAGCTCGTCACGCTCCCGGCCGGTCCCGGCGCGGCGACGCGTCGCCTGAAGCTCGATCGCGACCTGCGCGACGTGGTCGTGGACGGGGACCGGCTCCTGGTCAGCAAGTTCCGGTCTGCCGAGCTGCTCACCGTCGGGGCGGACGGCATCGTCATGGAGCAAAAGAAGCTCCCGAATTTCAACCTGTTCGGGCAGGAGTTCGCGCCGACCGTCGCATGGCGGACGATCAAGCTGCCGACAGGCGGTATCGCGATGGTCCACCAGCGCGCCTTGATCGCGCCCGTCGAGATCGTGGAGGGGGGCTACAGCTCCGGCGGGTGCGATGGGAGCGTCGTCCACGGCACGGTCTCGGAGGTCGGCACGCCCGACTCCGACGGCCAGCCGAACCTGGCCGCTGCCCTCCCCTCCGCGACCCTGCCGGTCGATGTCGCGGTGTCCGATGACGGTCTCTCGTATGCGGTCGTCGCGGCCGGCAGGAGCGAGATCCTCATGACCAGCCGCGCGAACTTGAACGTGACGATGGATTCCTTCGAAGGAACCTGCGTCGAGGCGGAGCAGCGCGTGGTCGTGGAAGGCGAGCCCACGGCCGTCGCGTTCGCCGGCGGCTCTGTGGTGGTGCAGACCCGTGAGCCGGCGGGCATCCAGGTCCTCGGGGCGCCCAACACCGCCGGCAACCGCGTCGCCAAGGTCATCACGCTCCCCGGGGAGAGCCGCAGGGACACCGGCCACGAGATGTTCCACCGGAACGCTGCAGGCCCGATGGCGTGTGCGTCATGCCATCCTGAGGGTGGCGAGGACAGCCACACCTGGCACTTCAACCCCATCGGACCGCGGCGCACCCAGTTCGTCAGCGGCGGGATCCTCAACACGGCCCCGTTCCACTGGGACGGCGATATGTCGGGTATCGAGGCCATCATGGACGAGGTCTTCGAGCGGCGCATGGGCGGCATGCACCAGGGGCCGCGCCGGGTGAAGGTCTTCGCTCGGTGGATCGACAGCCTCCCCGCTCCGCCGGTGTCGTCGGCGCCCGACGCAGAGGCCGTCGCGCGCGGCGAGGCCCTCTTCCACGACAAGGCCGTCGACTGCGCGAGCTGCCACGCGGGCGCTCAGCTCACGACCAACGACTCGTTCGACGTCGGCACGGGCAAGGCCTTCCAGGTCCCGTCGCTGGTCCGCATCGGCGCGCGCGCGCCGTTCATGCACGACGGATGCGCGCCGACGCTGAAGGACCGGTTCACCAACCCCGCCTGCGGCGGCGGCGACCGGCACGGCAAGACGTCCCAGCTCTCGGACGCCCAGATCGACGATCTGGTCGCCTACCTCGAGACCCTCTGACCCCTTCCGGCGGGATTTTCCGCCGATGAGCCCGCCCGATCGCGCCCCTTCACCGCGAATGATGTAACGAGCGCCGAGCCGCGATATGCTGGCGCGGCGTGAACGTCGCCGAAAAAGTCGCCACCCTCGAAGCGCTCCTCCACCGGGTGCAGCGGAACGCCGCTGCGCCTCGCACCCGGGCGCAGCTCGCGGCCTCCGCCGAGCTCGTCCCGCATCGCGGCGAGGCGCCCGGCGCCATCGCCAACGACACGGCGGGCGCGGCCTCGCCCGACCCCAGATTCAGCTCGCCGGCGAACGAAGCACGGCCGGCAGCGGCGGCCAGCGCGGTCGCCACGAGCGGGCCGTCTGCGCCGCGCGCCATCGAGCCCGTCCTGGACGATGTCGGTGGCATCGACGCCTTCAGCCCGGCGGCCGCGCAGGCATCGCAGACCGCGGCGGCCAGCGCCGCGAAGCAGCCGGCAGCGGCCGCGAAGGCACCGCAGCAATCTCCGGCGAAGACGCCGCAACAGCCGCCGGTGAAGGCGGCCGCAGCAGCCACGCCCGCAGCGAGCGGGGTCAAGGCCGCGGCCGTCAAGCCGGCAGCGGCGACGCCGGCGCGCAACCCTGCGCCGCCTCCCAGCTCACCCGGGAAGCCGGTCGCGAGGCCCGCCGCCTCGATCGATCTCCCGCGGGCTGACGCCGGCCCCCCCGCCGGTGCTCAGGAGACCTTCCGCCCTCCCGCGGAGGCGGCCGAGCTGAAGCCGAGAGAGGCAGCCAGGACCGCGGCCAAGGTCACGGCGCCTGCGGCCAGGTCAGCTGCCCTGGGCAAGGACGCGCCCGCTGCAGGCCCGGCGGTGCCCCCGGCCCGGGGCTCCAGCCCGCGCGCAGAGACGAAGCCGTTCTTCCCTCACGAGGACGTCGCTGCGCGGCCGAAGGTCGCGGAGGGCGACAGCGAGCTCTCGTTCGCAGGGCTCCTCCCCGACGAGCCGGAACCCGGCCAGAAGCCCGCTGCCGCGCTGAAGCTCCCGGCCGAGCGCAGGGCGGCGCCGGACGCCGAGGCGCGCGCGGAGCGCAGACCCCGCGCGGAGGCACACGCCGCGATCGCGTCGGCCGCCGCGGACGACGCCTCCGCGCTCGATGCGGTCACTGCCCGTGGGCCGTCCTCTTCTGGTGAGCCGGTCACCCCCAAGGCGCCGGATCCGATCGCCGCCGCCACGCGGCGCGCGATGGGGGAGCCTGCCACCGAGCGAGAGTTCAGCCGCGAGATGGTCGACGACGAGCCGACCGTGATCCGCGGCATGCTCGAGGACGAGCCCACCGTCATTCGTTCTCGCCCCGAGGGCCTCGAAGACGAGGAGACGGCCGTCCGTTCCGCCCGGTCCGAAGCCCAGGCCGTCGCGCGCTCGGTCGCGGAAGAGGCCGGCGATGCATCGCCCGGAACGCTGTCAAGAGACGCGGGCGACGAAGCGGATCGCAGGTCCAGGCCGAAGGCGGCCGACCGCGACCTTCTCCCGAAGGTCATCACCAAGGACCCGCCCCTCCCGGCCGACAAGGACGTGAAGCCTTCCGACCACGTCACGGCGCGGCCCGCCGCGGACGCCGGCATCACCGTGCGACCGCCGCCGCGCCCGCGCTCCCGCGTGGGCATCGTGATCGCCGCCGTGGCGCTCCTCGTGGGCGGCGCAGCGGTCGCGTACCGGCTCAGCGCGTCTGACCCCGAGCCCGCGCCCCTCCCCAACGTCGACACGCCTCCGGGAGCGACCCAGGGCGCGACCGCGCAGCCGCCGGCCACTGCGCCGACGCCGACCGCCGCGCCCACCGAGACGGCGCCCGCTGCGCCGTCCGCGGCCGAGACCGCGACGCCGGCAGCGAGCGCTGCGCCCGAAGCGAGCGCCGCGCCCGAGGCGAGCGCTGCACCCGAGGCGAGCGCTGCGCCGGCCGCAGGCAAGGCCGAGGATCTGCCGCCGAGCCGGGGCCACCTGACGGTCAATTCGCCAGAGCGCGCGTCGGTGTATGTGAACGGCTCGCTCGCGGGAAGCACCGGAGAGACGCTCGACGTGCCTTGCGGGACGCGTTACGTGCGGCTCGGCAAGCTGACGACGGAGAAGACGTCGACCCCCGCGTGGCTCTCCGCCGGCCAGGCGGTCATCGTCGGTTGCCGCAAGCAAACGGTCGTGTCGATCACGCCCTCCGCGGCGAGCCCGACGCCCGACCGCTCCACGAAGCGGAAAGGCAGCCCCGCCGGCACCGCCACCCCGGACGGTGAGGGCGCTGCGCCCACGCCCGCTGAAGAGACCGCGCCTGCGCCTGATCCCGCTCCGTAGAAACCCGCGCCCCCGGCCGGTCCGGTCGGGGTCTGCTCCCTAGGGTCGCGACATGCCCCATGCCGAGGGGCAGGAGCGCGGTGCTAGGCTCCGCGCCCGATGGCTTCCGAGACGACTCCCCTTCCCCACGAGGCCGGCGCCGCAGCTGGCGACGCGGCGTCGTCGGCGCCCGCCAGGGTAGCGCGCTCCGGTCCCTTCTCTCTGCGCAGCCCGGCAGGGGGAGCGCCCCTCGACGGCGTGGCAGAGACAGAGCTCAGCGCCCTCGCGACGATCGTCGCCAGCGCGCGGGCGGCGCAGATCGCCTGGGCGGAGGTCCCGATCAGGGAGCGCGCCGAGCTCATCGCGCGCGTCAAGAACCGCCTGCTCGCGCGGGCCGAGGAGATCGCGACGCTCGTGCACCGCGAGTGCGGCAAGCCGATCGAGGAGGCCGCGCTCGCTGAAGTGCTCCCGAACGCGGATCTCATCGACTACTGGACCCGGTCCATCGAGGAGCTCCTCGACGACTCCCCCGTCGCGCTCGACCCGCTCGCCTACCCCGGCAAGGTCGGGCGCATCCAGAGGGATCCGCGCGGCGTCGTCGCGCTCATCACGCCCTGGAACTACCCTGTCGCGATCCCGCTGCGCACGATCGTGCCGGCGCTGCTCGCGGGCAACGCCGTCGTCTTCAAGCCGAGCGAGGTCACGCCGCGCTCCGGCGCGCTCGTCACCTCGCTGTTCGACGGGCTGCTCCCGGACGGCGTCCTCGCCGTCGCGCAGGGCGGCAGCGACGTCGGCGCCGCGCTCGTCGGGGCCGGCGTCGATCTCGTCGTCTTCACCGGCAGCGTCGCCACCGGCAAGAAGATCGCCGTCGCGTGCGCCGAGCGCCTCATCCCGACGTCCCTGGAGCTCGGCGGGAAGGACAGCGCCATCGTCCTCGGCGACTGCGATCTGGAGCGCGCCGCGCGCGGCGTCCTCTGGGGCGCCTTCACGAACGCCGGACAGAACTGCGCCGCCATCGAGCGCGTCTACGTCGAGCAGGCGATCGCGGACCGCTTCATCGCGCGCGTCATCGCGCTCACGGGGCAGCTCCGAGCCGGCATCGACGTCGGCGTGATGACGACGGCGCGGCAGGCGGAGATCGTGCGGCATCAGCTCGAGGCGGCCGTCGAGGGCGGGGCGGAGATCCTCGCCGGCGGCGCGCCGGAAGAGGGCTCGCTCGCCTTCCCGCCGACGGTCCTCAAGGTGGAGCGCGAGGACACGCCGCTGCTCCTGGAGGAGACGTTCGGCCCCGTTCTCCCCATCATCGTGGTGAAGGACGCCGAGGAGGCGATCGCGCGCACCAACGCGTCCCGCTTCGCGCTCACGACCAGCCTCTGGACCCGCGGCTACGAGCGGGCCCACGCGCTCGCGCGACGGCTGCGCTCCGGCGTGGTGACGATCAACAACCACGGCTTCACGGGCGCGCTCCCGGCCGCGCCGTGGACGGGGGCGGGCGACAGCGGCTACGGCGTCACGAGCAGCCCACACGCGCTCGCGGAGCTCACGCGGCCGCGCTTCTTGCTCGAGGACCGCAGCAGGGCGAAGAGCGAGCTGTGGTGGTACCCTTATACGCCCGCGCTCCGGACGGTGGCCTTCGCGATGGCGCGGGCGCGAGGTGGAGCGAGATGGTTCGGCCGCGTCAGCGCCCTCGTCGAGCTCGTCGCCGCGCTCGCGAGGCGCCTGCTCGGTCGCTGATCCAGAGACCCATCGAACGAACGCATGCGCCCTCTGATCCTCCTCTCCAACGATGACGGCTACTCAGCGCCGGGTCTGACCGCGGTGCGGGACGAGCTCGCCCGGCACGCCGACGTGGTGGTGTGCGCCCCCGCGGTCAACCAGAGCGCGACGAGCCACTCCCTGAGCCTGCACCGCGTCCTCCGGCTGCTGGAGGCTGCGCCCGGCGTGTTCGCGGTCGACGGGACGCCCGCCGACTGCATCTACGTCGCCCTTCACGCCGGCACGCGCGTGCTGCCGCGGCGCCCCGATCTGGTCGTGTCGGGCATGAACCACGGGCTCAACCTGGGCGCCGACATCTTCTACTCGGGCACCGTGGCCGCCGCGCGCGAAGGAGCGCTCCGCGGCGTCCCCTCGATCGCGCTCTCCGCCGATGCAGGCGCGTCGCTCCCGGCCGCAGCGGCGCTCGGCGTCAAGCTCGCCCTCGCCCTCCACCGCGCCGCCGGGCAGGAGGGACGCCGGCCAGCGCCGCTGCTCAATGTCAACATCCCCGCGGGCAGCAGCTGGCCCGTGCGAGCCACGCGCATGGGCGCGCGCTTGTACACCGAAGAGGTGATCTTCCGCCGGGATCCGCGCGGGCACGAGTACCTCTGGATCGGCGGCGCGGGCGTACGCCACGACCTCGTCCCCGGCTCGGACACCGAGGCCTACGACGCAGGGGCCGTCAGCGTCACGCCGCTGACCCTCGACCTCTTCGCCGCGCAGCACGAGGGCATCGCAGGCCTCCTCGCCGCGGAGCTCAACGACGGCCCCATCCCCTGACGTAGCGCGCGTCGCGACGCGTGGAGCGCTTTCCGGCTCGAATGCGCTCGCCTACGCTCGGCGTCATGTTCAATCACGACGCCCTGCCCTCCGAGCACGCGCTCCGTTATCTCAAGGCGCACCTCCGGAACGTCCCGGATTTTCCGAAGCCCGGGATCCTCTTCAAGGACATCACGCCGCTCCTCGCGGATCCGCGGGCGCTCCACATCACGCTCGATCTCCTGGCCCAGCGCTTCGTCGGCGAGCACGTCGACGTCGTGGTCGGCGTCGAGTCCCGGGGCTTCATCTTCGGCGGCGCGCTGTCGGCCCGGCTCAACGCCAGCTTCGTGCCCGTGCGCAAGCCAGGCAAGCTCCCGGCCGCGACCGATCGCGTGGCGTACGCGCTCGAATACGGCACGGCAGAGCTCGAGATGCACAAGGGCTCGATCAGGCCGGGGGCCAGGGTCCTGATCGTGGACGATCTGCTCGCGACCGGCGGCACGGCCTCGGCCGCGGCCGAGCTCGCGCGCAAGCAGGGCGGCGAGGTCGCCGGCTTCGCCTTCGTCGTCGAGCTCGATTTCCTCGGCGGTCGTGCGCTCCTCGCGGAGCGCGCCGGCGACGCGGCGCCGGTCTTCTCGATCGTGCACTTCGCCGCGGGCGAGTGAGCGTTCACTCCTGGCCCACGCCGACCTGCAGCTTGCGCGCGACGGTGCGGCTCGCGGTCGTCGCCCGGGTCGGCCCGCCGACGGGGAACGTGATGACGACCGCGCCTGTCCCGCCCTTGGTGATGCCCCCGCCGTGCGCCCCCACCAGCTTCCCCAGGCTCGCCGCGTCGAGCGAGGCGCCTGCGCCGCGCAAGGCGTCGATCGGCCCCACCCCTGGCAGCGCGGCGAGCGCCCCTCGATCGACCGCCGACATCTCGGCGAAGAGTCCGGACGCATAGACGAGCGCCGTCGCCGCCGTCGCCGGATCCGAGCCGCGGAACCAGGCGCCGGCGTCGTGGTAGGGCAGGTGCGCGCAGCGCGCGTACAGGGCGCCCAGCGCCGCGGCGGCCGCGTCGGCCATGCGATCGCCGAGCGCGACGAAGCGCGCCCGGTGCGCAGGATCGAAGTATGCCCGCGCGTATCCGCCGGAGAAGCGCGCGGTGATCGCGCGCCACGACGGAGAGCGCCTTGCCTCCTCCGCATCGAACCCGGGGACGATCTCCACGGCCCCGTCGGTGATCGCGGCGAGCTCGGCGTCGGCGCCCGCCGTCAGCTTGCCCTGCGCGATGAGCGCGCCGAGCCCCACGGACTCGGCGGCCAGGGCTGCTGGCTCCCCGGCGCCGGCGGCGACCTCTTCTGCAGCGGCGCCGCGCGGCATCGCCAGCCAGAGCTCGGCGACCCAGCCCGCGAGCTCGAAGGGCCCCATGGAAGCCCCGGCGTAGATCCGCTTGCGCGCGGCCTCGCAGGTGCGCGCGTTCCGCGCCGCGTCCTCGCCGGCGGTCGTCTCCGGCTCCGTGGGCGACGCGGCCGGGGCCTCTCGCGATCGGAGCATGCGCGACGCGAAGAGCGCGCCGACGATCACCAGCGCGAGCACGCCGACGGGGATCACGAGGTGCCGCGCTGGCCGGACCCGGGCGGCCGGCGCTGGCGGCGCGAGCGAGCTCACCGAGCGGTGCGCCTGAGCGAGCCGCCGCGCGATGTCGGACGCCTTACGCGTGCGTAGCTCTTGTGGCAGAAGCGGCCACTGCTCGACCAGCTGCTCCAGATCGATGGCCACGGGCGCACCGCGCCCACGCAGCGCGATCTGGCGTCCCTGCACGCTCACCGAGCCCGATGTTCCAAACAGGCCCAGGGCCTCCTGTACAGCCGCCTCGATCTCCCGCGCGCTGGGGTCGTCCACGATCGCAGGGTAGCCGGATTTGCCGCCGGCATGCCGCCGCTTCTTCACGCCGCCCGGCTGTCACGGTCGCAGGCGCGGGCGGCGATGGAAATGCCGCGGAGGGCCGGCGGACATGGCACATTCCCGCGCGTGCAGAAGACGCGCGTCTACCTGTCGCCGGGCATGTTCGGCTTCGCGACCCTCGCCTCCCTCGAGTATTTCGAGCACTTCATCCGCGCGATCGAGGAGCGGTTCCGCGATCGCGGCCGTATCGTCGAGATCCACGTCTGCGAGGTCCACCCGACGGCCTCCATCCTCCGCCGGGCGGCGAAGCTCGCCCGCCTCGTGGACGAGAGCGCCGGGGACGACGGCGGCCCCATCCACATCGTGGGCCACTCGACCGGAGGCCTGGACGCTCGCCTCGTCGCCTCGCCGACGGCGCGGCTCCCCGGGAACGCTCACCGCCGGCTCGGCTGGACGAGCCGGCTGCGGTCCGTCACCACCATCAACACGCCTCATTTCGGCACCCCGCTCGCCGCCTTCTTCGCCACGGTGAGCGGCCAGCGCCTGCTCTACGCCGTCACCGCGCTCACGGTGGCCGGCCTCAAGCTCGGCGCGCCGCCGCTCGCGGCCGCGTCGGCGCTGGTCGCCGCGTTCGGCCGGGCGCAGCTCGGCTTCTTCGAGATCGAGCTCATCGATCGCGCGGTCGAGAGCTTCATCCGCGTGCTCGACGACGCCTCGAGCCGCGAGCTGCGCGCCTGGCTGAAGCTCTTGCGCGACGACCAGGGCGCCATCGTCCAGCTCATGCCCGAGGCGATGGATCTCCTCCACGCTGGCCTCGAGGACCGCGCGGGCTTGCGGTACCAGAGCGTCGCGACGTACGCGCCGCGCAACGCCGTCCGCGACTGGGTGTCGGCGCTCCGGTCGCCGTGGGGAGCGATGTCGGCAGCCATCTTCACCGCGCTGTCGAACATCACCGCCCGCCTGAACGAGCACTACCCTTGTCGCTCCCATGACGGCTCGATCGAGCAGAAGCTCGCGCGCGTGCTCGGGGAGCTGCCGCCGCCGGACGCCAACGACGGCGTGGTTCCGCTGGCCTCGCAGGTCTGGGGGGAGCTCATCTGGGCCGGCAAGGCCGACCACCTGGACATCGTGGGCCATTTTCCGGGCAAGGGCGGGCACATCGACTGGCTGGCGAGCGGAGCCCGCTTCAATCGCCTGCGCTTCGACGCGGTGCTCGACCGCATCGTGACCGGGATGGTGGCCGGCGAGCAGGGCGGCCTGACAGAGCACGCGGCGGCGCCGCCGCGCCCGCTCGCATCGGAGCGCGGCGCGGACGTGAGGCAGAGCAGCGCCTCGACGAGCTCGGGCGGCGAGCCCGCCGCGTGAGCCGCGGCGGCGCGGCGCGCGCGCTCGATCTGATCACGGCGGAGCTCGTCGAGTGCCGGCGCTGCCCGCGGCTCGTGGCGTGGCGCGAGGACGTCGCGCGAGAGAAGCGGCGCGCTTACCGGGACCAGACCTACTGGGGCCGCCCTGTGCCGGCCTTCGGCGATCCCGACGCGCCGCTCGTGATCGTCGGGCTCGCCCCGGCGGCGCACGGCGGGAACCGCACCGGCCGCATGTTCACGGGCGATCGATCGGGGGACTTCCTCTACGCGGCGCTCTACCGAGCGGGGCTCGCCTCGCAGCCGACGAGCACCTCGCGCGACGATGGGCTCTCGCTCCGGGGCGTGTTCATCACCGCCCCCTGTCGCTGCGCTCCGCCGGACAACAAGCCCACGATCGCCGAGCTCGCGGCGTGCCGCGGGTGGATCGACCGAGAGCTCGCGGTGCTGCATCGGGCGCGCGTCTACCTCGCGCTCGGCAAGATCGGCTATGACGCCGTCGGCGCGCTCGCCCGCTCGCGCGGCGCGTCCGCGGGGGATCGCGCGGAGGCACACCCGCGCCTCCCACCGTTCGCGCACGGCGTGGAGGCGGCGATCCCCGATCCGCGCGGCGGCGCCGGGGCGGCGCTGCTCTTCGGCAGCTACCACGTCAGCCAGCAGAACACCCAGACGGGGCGGCTCACCGGCGACATGTTCGACGAGGTCCTGCGCCGCGCAGTCAGCGCGGCGGGGCTTCGCGCCCCGAGCGATCCGGACGTTAGTCCTGCTTCGACAGGAGCTTCTGCAGATCGCCCGACTGGAACATCTCCATCAGGATGTCGGAGCCGCCGATGAACTTCCCGTCCACGTAGACCTGCGGGATCGTCGGCCACTGCGAGTAGTCCTTGATGCCTTGGCGCAGCGAGGGATCGGACAGCACGTTGACGTCCTTGAAGTCCACGCCGCACTTTTTCAGGATGTCGACGGCCCGCGCCGAGAACCCGCATTGCGGGAAGGTCTTGGTGCCCTTCATGAAGAGGACGACGCGGTTGCTCTCGACGGTATCCTTGATTGCCTGGTGGATGTCGCTCATGGCTCGTTCCTGATCTCCCGCCGCGAGCGGGATCGCCCATTGTTCAATCTACACAGAAGCGGCGCGTGACAGCCGGGCCGCACGCCGTGGCGTGCCGGCGGGGCTCGCGACGGGACCGCGCTGGGCTCGCCAAGCGGACCACGTGACCGCCCCGCCCCGCGCGCGGTTGTGAACGGGGTTTCTGGTGTCGCCCTCCGCCCGCGTCAACTGGGCTGGAGCGCCGCAGGGGTCCCATGGAGGGCTGCATGGACTGGTGGTTCCTCTGGTGGGTGCGCCGACGGCTTGGTGCGTCTTCGCGAGGGATGGGGGGCGGTAGGCGGCGCCGGCCAGGCTCAGCGCATCCATCGGGGGGCTCGACGGCCGCGGCCGTGCGGGGGCAAGGCGGGCGATCGACACCGCCGACACCGCGCGCGCCCGCCCGCGAACACGGAAACGTCGAACGCTGGTCGACAACGTGCTCCAGGACCTGTGTACCCAGGCCGCGGCGACGCCGCTTTCCGCTCGCTGGACGCGCCTCGTGCCATCTGCACCGCAGCGTCTGGCCTCGCGCCGCCAAGTCGTTGTAGAACACGCCCCCACCTCGGCCGTCTTACCGACCGTGACCAGCGGCGGTGAGCCGCCGCGGGTGCGGCGAGCGTCCCATTGTGGCGGCCTCACCCGCACAACCCTGAAGGAGCCTCGTATGCGCTTGCACGTCCTCATCCCAGCGGCCCTGCTCGGCCTCGCGCCCCTCGCCTGCGGCGGCAGCGACCCGGAGCCGAACAACCCGTCGCAGATGCAGAACCAGTACGGGGCGTCAACCCAGTACCCCCCCGGACAATACCCGCCGGGCCAGTACGGTCAGCCCACCCAGCCGGGCCAGTACGGCCAGCCCACCCAGCCGGGCCAGTACCCGCCGCCGGCCACCACGACCCCCACCCCGACGCCGACGACGCCGACCGCGACGGGCACGAGCACGGGCCAGGCGACCCCGATCGCGCCTGCCGCGGTCAGCGCAGCGACCCCGATCCTCACCGCCATGGCGGCCTCCGAGGTCCAGGGCATGCAGCCGGAGGGCGGCGCGTTCGCCGGGCAGTTCCAGGACGGCCAGACGCTCGAGCAGCCGTTCAATATCCAGCCGGGCAAGTGTTACTCGGTGATCGGCGTGGGCCTCGGCGTCCAGGAGCTCAACCTGCAGATCGTCGCGCAGCCCGCGCCGATGCTGCCGCCCGTGGTGCTCTCCCAGGACAACACCACCGGACCGAACGCCACGCTCGGCGGCAAAGGTTCTTGCTTCAAAAATCCGCTCCCCGTGGGCGGCCCCGCGAAGGCCGTCATGACCGTCCGGGGCAGCGGCCTCGCCGTCGCCCAGATCTACGTGAAGTAGTCGCGTCCCTTCGGGCCGGCGCCGTCTGCCTCACGCATCAAGGCGCGGCGCCGCCGCTCGCGCCTCGGGACCTCCGTCGTACGTTTGCCCCTCCACTGTTCGCCGGGGGAGATGCAAGGTACACTCCAAGGGTGAGCTTGCCTTGGAAGTACTCGGCTCCCTGGATCGCCATCGTCGGACTGGCGTCCTGCTCTTTTCGTATGGCCGATGAGTCGGCGGACAGCCCCGAGTTGCCCGGGGACACCGCTCAACCGACCGTTCTGGCGTTCGAGGAGGAAGGGACGCTGCAGCTCGTGCCAGGGGAGCTGCGCACGGTCTGGGTCACCGGACGACCGCCGGCGCCCTACGAGGTGAGCTTCACCCTCCTCGGCGAAGCTGCAGGTGCATGGGTCGACCGCACGACGGCCGTCGCGGACGAAAATGGCAGGGCCTCGGTTCAGCTCCACGCGTCGACTCTGGGAAGCACGTTTCGGCTCCGCGCCGCGACAAAGGGCGGGCCGTCCGCGGAGCTCGGTGTTTCGGTGAGCGCGGAGGGCTTCGGCACGCTCCGCGTCATCCCGGTCTACGAAGGGACGCGTGTCGCGAAGGACTGGACGGCGAGCGTCGTCGCGGAGGCCACCTGCGAGGAGATCGCAGCCGCTGCGCCCGAAGCACCCGTGGGCGCGCTCGTGGCGCACGGCGGTCCAGACGAACCGGTCGTCGTCGAGGGCGCGCCTGTAGGGCCGAGCCTTACCGTCGCTCTCCACAGCGGTCGAATCATGTGGGGTTGCGTGGGTGAACGAGAGCTGCAGGCCGGCTCAGCGCGCGACGTCTGGGTCCCGATCAAGGACCTGCCGATCGATATGGCGGCGACGCGCCTCGACACGAAGCTGACCCTCGTGACGGCGGACGGGCTGACCGCGATGCTCGAAGCAGCGGCCGAGCAGCTGCTCGACGCGTTCTTGCCTGCCGGCGCGGAAGCCGCGTCCCTGCTCGACGCCATGCAGCGCGCGGCGCCGCCGGACCAGGCGCGCGCGTTTGCCGCGCAGCGGATCGAGCGTGACTGGGACGCTGCAGCACAGGCGCACCTCGCCGCGCTCCCGCTCCCCCTGCGCGACAGGTGTCGTGGATGGGCGCGTGCCGGGCTCGCGGGTACGCCGCTCGCGCTCGACGGCCAGCTGAGCGGCGTGGCAGACATGCAGGGACGCGCGCTCTTCGAGGCGAGCTGGCTCGGCAGCGTGACCGCTGACGACGCGGGCGTACCACCGGCACATTTCATGTCGTGGAAGGCGGATCCCGGCGACGTGCTCCGGCTCGCGGGGACACTGACGTGGTCACCAACCCACTACATCGGCGGAGTGACCGGGCTCGGGGTCGCAGCGGAGGCGGACGCGGAGTCCGTCCCCGCGGCGCTCGCCACCGCCGCAGAGTGCCAGGCGCTCGGCGAGCTGCTCGGCGGCTACTCCGACTGCACAGGCGACTGCATGGCGATGCTGTGCGCTGGCGGACTCAAGCTCCTGTGGCGCGCTGGCACCGAGGCATCGGAGACGGCCGGGATGATCGGCGAGATCGTCGTGAACGCTTCAGGCCCTGCGCAGCTCAACAGCTCCGCCGCGCCGATCGCATGGACGGCCGACTGGCTCGGGACCATCCGCTACGGCGAAGGCGAGGAGGTCGGCGTCGAGGGACGGGTGAACGCCGTTTCGCCGGAGGCCATCACCCGCTAGCGGATCATCTGGCGGCGTCCTTCGGCTCGCAGCGCAACCGCCACCTCCGGCCCGTTGCGCGCTCGGTCGCAGCGAGCGGGATCGCGCTGGCGCCAACGTCGTTCGGCTTCTCGGGTGCCTTCGAGAAGGCGCCCTGCAGCCTCACCGCCATCGCCTCGACGCACGCGCTGCCTGGATCCAGGCGAAGCCGGAACTCGGCGCCGTCGACAGAGGGAGCGCTTCCGCCGAGATCGAAGCTCGGCGAGCCCTCCAGGCTCGTGTCGAGGAGCCAGCCGTCCTGACCCGGAGCGCAGCGCTCGATCCGCGTATCCGCGAGGTCCTTGCGACCGAGCGGCACGGCCTCGCCGAGCGCGCCGGTCTCGCGGTCGATCGGGAGCACGTGCCAGGAGCCGGCGCGCACGCCAGGGTCGGGAGCCGCCGAGATGAGCAGGCCGACGCCGCCGCCCAGCGCACGCCGGACCAGCCGCGGAGGATCCACGCCGTAGCCCGTGCGGCCAGGGCGATAGTAGGTCGCCAGCTGCCGCGCGATGCCGAGGTCGGCGCGCCACAGCGCCACGACGTCGTACGAGCCGCCGGGCGTCACGAAGAACCACGTCTCGCCGAGCCGCACGGCGCCGTTCGGAAATGGCCGGAGGAAATTGCCGGCGCGGCCGGCGCTGTCGCGCAACGGAAGGATCGGCAGCCCTTCCGAGGCTGCGAACAGGCTGCATCCGGCGCCCCGACACACGTGGGTCAGCGCGGCCCGTCCGCCAGGATCGAGGTATGCGCCCCAGGACGCCGCCCCCTGGCTCACCACGCCGAGCGCCTCAGCGGCCGACGCCTCATCCGACCAAGGCGAGGCGCTCACGCCGCTGGAACGCACCCCGCCATCCGGGTCGAAGCGATCGTCGAAGCGGAGGAGCCAGCGCCCGGCGCGCGCCCAGTCTGCGCCTCGCTTGCCCCATGCGTAGGCGCGCATCGTCACGATGTCGTACGGAGCCCCGTTATCGAGGCCGATCTCGTCCGCCCCACGCTTGGGCGGGGGCGTGTTGCGGAAAGGAGCCCACGGCGACGTCGGTATCTCCGTCGACGCCGAGCGCGTGACCGACGAGGCCGGGCGCGCTCCCTCGGCGCGCGCGGAAGGCGCCGCGGGAGGCTTGTCCGGCAGCGGCGGCGTCGAGGAGCCGAGGGCCTCGCAGCGCATCGCGATCGGGCTCCCCGCGCGGAGCGGCGTCTGGAGCACCGGCGGCGGCTTCGCCTCGGCGAGATCGTCCGGCAGCGCCGTCTTGCCCCAGCCGACCCGGATCCAGCCCCTGAAGACGCAGCCGACGGGGCCGCACGCGCGCGTCCTCGACGCCGCGGTGTCGTCGTCCCGCTCCGGCAGATCGAGCGAGCGCCAGGTCATGCCGCCGTCCGTCGACTCGGCGGCGCGCTCGCCTTCTCCGAGGGAGAACGCGAACCGCCCGGACAACAGCGCGCCCGTGCCGTCCTGGCGCGGCGCCCCCGCGGTCACCTTCCCGCTCTTCGCGTCGATCCGAACGCCCACGATCGGACCGCCTGCCTCCACCCAGCCGCCGATGACGCCGGGCTCACGCTCCTCGAACCCTTCGATCCACATACCGCGCTGCAGATCGCGCGCGGTGCTGCGCGGCTTGGGCGGGAGGATCAGCGGGACGGTCGTGACGTCGCTCCCCTTGAGCAGCGTGAGCTGCCCCGAAGCGTCCAGGCGAGGCGGCGAGAGGACGGCGATGCGGCCGTCGGACAGCGCGACGACGCGCTCGATGCCGACGTCTCGCGCGGGCGCGCGGACGTGGATCTCGCGGGTGCGCCCGTCGGCGGCGACGACGCAGTACGCACGCCCGGCGCGCACCGCGCTGTCTTCGCTGCAGGAGCCGCGGATCACCAGCGCGCCGTTGCCGCTCGCGACCACGAAGCGGGGCTCGTCGAAGCGCATCAGCCGGCGCATGCCGAGCGGCGGCTGGAACGCGTACACGGTCGTCGGCCCCTCGCGCTCGCCGCACACGAACCCGAACGACGCCCCGGCGCGGATCGCATGGCAGGCCGCCTCTCGCTCCGGATAGGCGTCGGGCGCGACGTCGATGACCGCCCCGTCGCGCAGCGAGACGCGCGCCAGGGCGCCGCCGCGCGCCACCACCGCGGTCGCGCTCGAGTCGGGCCACCCGTCCTCGACCGCGGCGCGGAGCGGGCGCCTCCCGAGAGGCCCCTGGGCGCGCGCCGGCGGCTCCTGCACGTCGTCGGAAGCCTCCAGCGCGCGGTATGTCACGCCGCCGCGCGCATCGACCGCGTAGAGCCCGCTCGCGGTCATGACGGCAGGATCGCCGCCGACGACGGCGACAGAGGTCGGCCGCGCGTCGATCTCGACCTCACGCCAGGTGGCCCCGGCGTCGAACGTGACGAGCAAGCCGCGCAGATCGGCCTCGACCAGGGCGCGCCATCCGTCGGCGAACGCGATCTGGCCGTACGTGCTCGCCGGTGGGAGCGGGCCGAGCGGCATCGCCGCGCCCGTCTGCGCGTCGAGCGCGAGGAGCCGGTGGCTGTGCGAGAGCCGCGCGTAGAGGCGATCGAACCCCGCGAGGATCTCGTTCGCCTCCGACGGCAGCTGGACGAGCGGCTCGAGCGGGGCGAGCCACCCCTGGGCCCGCCAGAGCTGCGCGCTGCCGCGGTTCGAGGCGTGGAACAGGTACCCGCCGCCCAAGCGCGTCGGCAGCTTGAGCGAGGTGACCTGACCTGACGGCAACAGGTCGGCCGCGCGCTCGAGCGATCCATCGTCGTGCGCGACGACGCGCATGCGATCGATGAGCACCCGCTTGGCCCCCGCCTCGCTGGCCACCACGCCGCGCTCTCCGACGAGATCCGGGAGCAGCCGCGATGGAGTGACCATGGTCACGAGCGCCTCCTGCGAGGATCGCCCGCCCGGAGCCGGGCGCGACGCTTGCCCGGAAGCGCTGCGATCGCTCGACGCCGGTCCTCCGGAGGGCGCCATCGCCGCCTGTCCACCGCACCCTGCCGCGCTCGCGCAGAGGACCAGCGCCATCGCGGAGCGCCGCGCCGCGCCCGGCATCCGCCGAGGAACCGGCGCGCGCAGCCGCCCGTCGGGCTCACTCATGACGGACGATGCTAGCGCGGCGGTCCAGGCGCCGCACCGTCCTTGCGAGCGCACACGCCAAGCTTCAGCCGCGGCTCGCGTCGCGCGTGTCTGCAGCGGCTGGCTCACGCCGGTCGCGCACCGCACGCCCAGCGCCGGAGCAGCCGCTGCACGCGCGGCTCCGGCGACGAGGATCTCCGCTCACCGATCGGACGGCGGCCGACGCGCGTTCACTTGCCCTTTGCGGAGCACTGCATCGCGCACATCAGATCGCCGACCGCGCACCCGCAGCCGCCGCGCTTCGCGGGGGCTGGAGCGGCCGGCGCCGGGGCGGCCGCAGCAGGCGCCTGCTTGCCTGCGGTGCTACCGCCGGTGTTCGGTCGCGGCGACGGCTTCGCGTTCGGGCGCGCCCCCGCTGCCGTCGGCGTCGCGCTCGGCGCGGCGCTCGCGACCGGCTCTGCCGTCGCGGTCGCCGACGCCGTCGCCGACGCGGTGGGCGCGGGCGCCGGCGCCGTGTCGAGGGGCGCCGGCGTCGCCGGCGCGGCGGCCGTGGGCGGCGCGGTCTCGACCGCGGTGGGAACCGGCGTGCTGCCCCCGCCCTTCATCAGGAAGAAGACACCTGCGATCGCGATGCCCGCGATCGCGATGCCGGCGGCGATGATCAACGGGGCGCGGTTCTTGGAAGGGGCCTCGCCGACGTTCGGCGGCGCGACCGACGGCGCTCGCGCCGTGGTCACGATCGGCGCGCTGAGCTGGAACAGGCCGCCGTCGTTGGCGACGATGCTCGCGACGGGCGACGGCGCTCGGACGCCGGCTCCCGACGCGAGGGCCTTCAGGTCGATGAGGCCGGAGTCGTCCGAGGCGCTGACGGCCGCCCGCGCCGGGGCCGGAGCGGCGGCCTTCGCCGTGAGGGCGCTCAGCGAGAACAGCATCGAGTTCTCGTCGCGCTGGCCAGGCGCGGCGCCGCTCTTGAAGAGCGGAGCGCTCGTGGCCACGTCGTCGGAGCTGGGCCGGTGCGCCTCGACGCCCGGGCTCGCGCCGAAGAGATCCTGCGTCGGACGCGCCGGATCGCGACGCACCGCCGCTGCTCGAGGAGCGGCCGCCGCGACCGACTCGACGCCCGGGGAGGTCTGCCCGAGGGCCGCTCCCCCGCTGGGCGCGGACGTCGACTGCACCGGCGCCGCCTCCTGCGCGGCCACGGAGGCAGGAGCGCTGCCTGCATGCAGGGCCGCGACGATCGTGTCGATCTGGCCGAGCGGCTGCCAGTCGGCCATGCCGTCCGCCCAGACGTACGTCTCGGCGTTGATCACCCCCGACTGGTAGCTCGTGACGATCTCGGCCAGCGCCATCGAGCGCTGATCGCCGTCCGCCACGTTGACTAGGTACGTCGTCCCGTCATTCGGAACGCTCGTGCCGGAGACCGGATCGGCGACTCCGCCGTTGGTCGTCACGCCCGAGCTGTTCACGAGGATCGTCGCGCCGCATTTGCGGCACTTGATCTTGACGGTTCTGCCTTGGACCTTCTCGTCCGAGACGGTGTATTTCGACTGACAGGACTGGCAGGTGATCTTCATTGGGGGCTGGCCCGCTGGGGTGTAGTGCCGGCGAGGCGTCGCGTAGAGTTTACCTTGATGCCGCGCCGGTGGCTCGCTCTCTGACGTGCCAGTCGCGCGTCTGATCTCGCAGCTCCGCTTTACGATAGCCGAGGTCGTCGTCCCTTCGTAAAGCACAAAGGGACGGACCTCCGACGGGACCGTTGTCGGGGTGCGGCGCAGCAGCGCGCAGGTCGGGCTCCGGAGTGCGACCAGCCGCCTGGCGGCGCGGCTCGGGCGCCCATCCGCGCGGGGAGGCGCCTCACACTCGACGCGCCCGCCCGACCCGTGATTGCTGCTGTACTGCGAACCTGCGGTGTGGCGGTGTGAGCTCGCGGCGCGGCGCGGTGTGGCCTCGCGGCGCAGAGCGGCAAGGAGGCTCCATCAGGCGTCGCCGCGCGCGGAACCGAGCTCTTCCAGGACGGGCTCGTCGGTGACGACCGGCACATCGTCGACCGGGTCTTGCGGCTCGGCGCTCTCGCTGTGCCCCTGGGCCTCGTGGCTCCCCACGTGCTCCCCGTACGCCTGCAGCTTCGAGTACAGGCCGCGGCGGCTGATCCCGAGCACGCGGGCGGCGCGCTGTTTGTTGCCGCGCACCGCCTCGAGGGTCAGCAGGATGAGCTTGCGCTCCGCGTCCGCCAGGCGCGTTCCGACCGGAAGGCGCAGCACGAGCGGGTGCTCGGCCGCTTCGCCGGCGTCCCGCGACGGCTCGGCCTCGTGCGTGCCCGCCTCCCCCGGCCTCCGCGGCATCGAGGCTGGGCCGATGGAGGACGGCACCGGCTGCGCGCCGACGTGCGACGGCACGGGCTCGGAGGGGACCACCAGGTCGGCGGCATGAACGATCGGCACCGAGAGCGGCTCGGCCGGCTCGGCAGGGACGACCGGCGCCGCCACCCTCGCCGACGGGATGCTGTCATAGGAACGCCGGCCCGAGCGCCGCTCGATCCGGCCCTGGCCGAGCTGGACGTCGTTGGCCGAGACCAGCTCGTTCGAGGCGAAGAGCGCCGTCTGCTCGATGACGTTGCGCAGCTCGCGGACGTTGCCCGGCCAGTCGTGCTCGGCCAGCCGCTCGACGGCGGCGTCCGAGAGGCGGCGGGCCGGGGTGCCGTAGCGCTTGGCGAACTTCAGCAGGAAGCGCTCGGCGATGGGCAGGATGTCCTCCCTGCGCTCGCGCAGCGGGGGCAGCGTCACCGTGAACACGTTGAGCCGGTAGTAGAGGTCCTCGCGGAAGACGCAGTCGTCGACGAGGTCGAGCAGGTCCTTGTTCGTGGCGGCGACGACGCGGACGTCGGCCTCGATCTCCTTGCGGCCGCCGACGCGCGTGAACCGGTACGTCTCGAGCACGCGGAGGAGGCTGACCTGCACGGCCGCGTCCATCGTGCCCACCTCGTCGAGGAAGACGGTGCCGCCCGCCGCCGCCTCGAACTTGCCCTCCGCGGCCGCGAACGCGCCGGTGAACGAGCCCTTCTCGTGGCCGAAGAGCTCGCTGCCGATGAGCTCGCGCGGGATCGCGCCCGTGTGGACCGGCACGAACGGGCCCGCGCGGCGGCGGCTCCGGTTGTGGATGGCGCGCGCGACGAGCTCCTTGCCCGTGCCGCTCTCGCCGACGATGAGCACGGGGGCCATCGTCGCGGCGACGCGATCGATGCGGGTGAAGACCTCCCGCATCCGCGGCGAGCCGCCGATCATCCCCTCGAACACGAGCTGCCCATGGAGGGGATCGTCGTCGTCGAACTCGGTCGGCGGCGACGAGAGGAGCTCGCGCACGAGCAGCACGAGGCGCGCCGGATCGAGCGGCTTCTGGAGGTAGTCGGCCGCTCCGAGCTTGAGCGCGTCGACGGCGCTGGTGATCGACGCCGCGCCGGTGACCATGACCACGTGGGGCGGCGGCGCCTTCGGCTCGGGACCCTCGAGCTCGCCGGGCGAGAGCCGGCGCATCAGATCGACCCCCGTCATGCCCGGCAGGTTGAGATCCGTGACGAGCACGTCAGCCGGCGTCCGCTGGTGGATCTCGAGCGCTTGCTCGCCGCTCGACGCAACGACGACGTCGAGCCCTTCGTGGCGCAGCACCGCCTCGAGGATGGCCGCCTGGTCGGGCTCGTCCTCGACGAGGAGCACACGGCCGTGATGGCTGTGGCTCCGATGCGGCGAGCGCGCTTGTCCGCGCGGAATTGCAGCTGAAACTGCGTTCGGTCCCAAAGCTTCCCTCCCAGCTCGGCGGACGGACGGCTCGGCCCCGTGCGAGTTGAAACGTGCCGTTAAACTTGTACCTCGCGGGGGCCTCGTATCAACTCGGGAGTTGCCTCCTTCTCGGGTGCAAAGCCCCCCTCACATGCCGTCCGCGACATGCCGTGCCTGCCCGACGGATGCAGCGCCCCTGGCTCACTGACTCCTGTGGTGACACGCCGCCGCGCGCCTCACCAGCGCTCGATGATGCCGCATGCGATGCGATCGGCCAGCGCCATGCACGTAAGCATCGGATTCACGGCGGGACTTCCGGGAAAGATGCTCGTGTCAGCGACGTACACATTGTCCAGATCGTGGCAGCGCCCCGCCTCATCGACCACCCCGTCCCGCGGGCGCCTCGACATCCGCGCCGTACCGAAGGCGTGATTCGCCGCGGTGATCGTGTCGCGCCCGTCGAGCCGTTTGCTCTTCAGGATCTCGGCTTCTTTCGGCGACGTCAGCTCGTCGGGCACGCCGTGCAGCCCGGGCAGTATCGACGAGGCCCCCGCCGCCCAGCAGATGTCGGACAGGATGCCGAGACCGCGCTGGATCTTCTCGACGTCGCGCGGTGCGTAGTCGAATCGCACATCAGGGTCCCAGCTGCCGCGCTTCGGACGCACCGTCCCGCGCGACTGCTCGGCTGCAATGATGACGTCGAACGGCGCCATCCGGTTGTATGTCCGGAGATGACGCTGGTAGTCGTGCCCGAGGCCGGGAAATCGCGCGGCGAGCACGGCCGGAGGCGACCAGAGGACCTCCAGCTTGATCCCTTGCTCGATGAAGTGGAGCGAGTGATAGCCCTGCGTCGCGCCCTCCCATGGATCGATGGGCTCAGGGAACACCGCCATGATGGCGAGCCCAGGGTGGAGCTGCAGCTCGTTGCCCACATAGCCGCTCGATCCGGCGGCGCCGCTGCGGAGCAGGATGAGCGGGGTCGCCATGCAGCCGGCCGCGAGCACGACGAGCTCCGCCCGTATCTCGACGGGCGCCCCCTCGCGCCAGGTGAACGGCTCGATCGTGCGCCCGCGCATCCCGGCGGCGCGCCTGCCGGAGAGGAGCAGCTGCTCGGCGCGCACGCTGGTGAAGACGCGCGCGCCCGCCCGGATCGCGGCGGGGACGTACGAGACGTCGGTCGACATCTTCGCGCGGTTGCGACACCCCGTGAAGCATTCGCCCGAGCCGCGGCAGCCGCGCACGTTGCGGTGGGTCGGCTCGCTCGACAGCCCCAGCGCGTCGCAGCCGCGCTTGAAGCGCAGGTTGCGCTCGCCCTGCACCTCCATCGGCGTGGGCGAGACGCCGAGCAGGCGCTCGACGCGATCGTAGTGGGGCAGCAGCGCGTCCAGGGTGAGCGAGGACGTGCCGGTCCGCTCTGCCCACTTGTCGAACACCCAGGCGGGCGAGCGCGCGCAGATGGCCGAGTTGACGACCGAGCCGCCCCCGAGCGCGATCGCCTGCATGGTCGGGATGAGCATGCGCCCGCGGGCGGCGCGCATCCCCCCCTCGCGCAGCGTGCGCGCAAGCGACTCGCCCGGCTCCTGGCGGAAATCGTCCACGCCGAACGGCGGCCCCTCCTCGACGAGGATCACGTCGCGCCCCGCCTCGGCGAGCTCCTTGGCGACGACCGCGCCGCCCGGACCCGAGCCGACGACGAGCACCTCGCACGACGCCCGCACCTCGCCCTCGTAGTCGGCGAACACCTTCACCTGCGAGCGCGGCTCGCCGGGCGCGAGCGGCTCTACCGCGCCCCTCGATCGGAGCGTCGCCTCGGAGAGCGAGCGCCGCTCGCGGCCCGCGGCGCGAGGCGGCTCCGGGAAGACGGGGAGCTTCACGCCGTCACCCCCGGCGCGAGCGACGGGGGCGCCGCGGCGGCGAGCTCACCCGCCGCTCTCCCGGCGGCGCGGCGCTCGAAGGGCGTGGCGCAGCAGGCGACGCCGATCGCGCCGGCGACCTTCTCGTTCGCGAGATACCCCATCGAGAGCATCGTCCGCAGCGAGAGGAACGTCACCCGCCGGAGGTAGATGCAGCTCTGCGCCATCGACGCGAGCACCGCGATGCGATCGGCCTGCGGGAGACGCGTGAAGCGTGCGCGGCGCGGCCCGAAGACCCAGGGCGAGAGCTCGACGAAGTGGAACAGCAGCCGCATGTAGGGCCGGAGAGGCCGCGGTGTGCGCGCGACGTAGCGGTCCACGTACTCGACCAGCCCGGCCTCCGTGCCGGAGACCGGGATCGGGCCCCCGGCCGGGAACAGGGCGTCAGCGCAGGCCGCCACGATGGCCCGCTCCTTCACGGACAGCGCGGAAGAGGGCGCGCCGGGGGCCGACGCCCTCGCCCTGCGCACGAGGAAGACGGCGGCGAGGGCGAGCGCCGCCAGGACGACGACGGGACCGATCACGGGCAGGTGCGCAACGAGCTCGCTCATCACTCGACTCCTTCCTTGTCAGCACGGGAAGCCGTCGCCGTGGCTGCCTCGACAGCGTAGCCCTGCAGTCAGAGTGCGCAATTTCGTTCGCACTGCGTCCGGGTGTTCGCACACCATCCTGTCCCGATTTACGCAGCTCGACGTTGTGGCTGTGACAATCGCGGTATCGTCGGCGCCCGATGAGCGACGAGCCCGTGACCGCAGTGGGGAGGAACGAGGAGGTGGGACACGACGAGTCCTTCGAAGGCGACGAGCCGTCGGGAGCCGAGCGCCACAGCTCGCCGGCGCGCGATCTTCGAACCTGGCTCGCCGGCGCTCCCCTCCCCGCCTCGCTGGAGCTCACGCTCGGGCTGCTCGCGCCGATGGTGATCACGATCGCGGCCGCGCTCCGCGTCGCGAGCTTCACGATCGACGACGCATACATCTCGTTCCGGTACGCGGAGAACCTCGCGAACGGAAACGGGCTCGTTTACAACGTGGGCGAGCGCGTCGAGGGCTACACGAACTTCCTCTGGACGGTGCTCCTCGCCGCGGCGGTGAAGCTCGGCGCGGCGCCGGCGGCTGCGTCGAAGGTGCTCGGCGCCGCCTGCGCCGCAGGTGCGCTCGTCCCGACCTACCTCCTCTCCAGGCGGCTGCGTCCGTTCTCGAACGTGCCCTGCCTCGCGACGTGGCTGCTCGCGATGAGCGTCCTCTTCTCCGGCTACGCGGTGTTCGGGCTGGAGACGCCGCTGTTCCTCCTGCTCACGCTCGCGGGGACCGAGCTCTTCTTCCGCGAAGAGGACGCCGCCAGCGACGACAGCGACGCTCGACCCGCGCTCGTCTCCTCATGGTCCTCATGGTTCCCCTGGTCCGGCGCGGTGTTCGCGCTCGCCGCGCTCACCCGCCCGGAGGCGCCGCTGTTCCTCGGGCTGCTCGTCGTCTGGCACTCGGAGCAGGCGCTCTCGCGCCGGAGCGTGCTGCGCCTGGTCGCGTTCGCGCTCCCGGTCGCCGCGCACCTCGTGTGGCGGCACAGCTACTACGGCGCGTGGCTCCCGAACACGCTCGCCGCGAAGACGGGCGACTTCGCGCAGCAGATCCAGGGCGGAGGCGACTACGTCCGCAAGTACGCGCAGCACGCCGGCGCCTTCCTGTGGCTCGGGATCCTCTCGGTCGCCTCATCCATCGTCCACCGGCGCCGGAGCGGCCTCGCGATCGCGTCGATCGCGCTGCTGTTCGGCGTGTACGTCGTCGCGGTGGGCGGCGACTGGATGCCTTACTTCCGGTTCCTCGCGCCCGCGGAGCCGTTCGCGTTCCTGCTCGCCGACGACGCGGTCCGCGCGATCGCCGCGCGCCGCGAGCGCGTGGCGTCGCTCGCGATCGCGGCGTTCGGCGCGATCACGATCGCGACCCGCGCCGGCGAGCTCGTGCGGGCCCAGCGGAACCTCCTCGTCAACGACAAGGGCTTCTGGGACGACGCCGCAGGGCGCTCCGCGGAGTGGCTCGTCCAGAACGCGGAGCCTGGCCCCATCGCGCTCGCCGACATCGGCTACATCGGTTACCGCACGGGCTTCCCGGTCGTCGACATGCTCGGGCTGCTCAGCCCCGAGGTCTCCCGCCTGCCGGGCGCGTACACGCACAAGGTCGGGGCCGGCTACACCGACGCGATCTTCGCGAAGAACCCGCGTTACTTCTTGCTCATCTCCTCCGGGATCGACTGCAAGACCCCGACGGTGCCCTCCTCCCGCGCCTCGTACGAGGACCCCAGGTTCAAGGCGGACTACAGGCTCCGCCAGGTCATCGCCCTCCGGAGGGGCGGTGCCTGGTGCATCTACGGGAAGACGTCGTATCCCTGACGAGCGCTCCGGCGCGGCGCGCGCGTCGCCGCAGCGCGCGCCTCATCCCGCGCTTCGCCTCGCGGCTCCTCCACGCCGCGCCTCACGTCCGCGCCGGCGCTCCTCCTCGCTCCGCTTCCGCGTCGGCCGCGCGGGCCGCCCAGAAGGCGCGCACGTCCTCGATGCGGTCGGTCCGGCGTGCGTCGGGCAAGCTGTCGAGCAGCACGCGGCCATAGCCGCGCGTGCGGATCCTGCGGTCCAGGATCGCGACGATGCCACGATCGGTCCGCGCGCGGATCAGCCGGCCGAAGCCCTGCTTCAAGGTGATCGCGGCCTGCGGCACGCTGTAGGCGATGAACGGGTTGCCGCCGCCCTGCTCGATCGCCGTGCACCGGGCCGCGACGACGGGATCGGTCGGCACCGCGAACGGGAGCTTCTCGATGATCACGAGGCGCAGGGCCTCGCCGGGGACGTCCACCCCTTCCCAGAAGCTCATCGTCGCGACGAGCACCGCGTGCCGCTCTGCGCGGAAGCGGCGGAGCAGCGCGCCCTTCGGCGCGTCCCCCTGCACGAGCAGCGGGGCCTGCCGCCCCGGAGCGCCGCCGTCCGCGCGGGCCACCGCCGCGGCGCGCCCGAGCCGGACGCGGAGGGCAGCGGCGAGCGCGTTCATGGCGCGGATCGACGTGCAGAGGAGGAACGCGCCGCCGCCCGTGATGCCGATGAGCTCGGCCGCGCGATCGGCGGCCCGCTCGACGAACGCCGCGTCGGTCGCCTCGGGGAGGTCGCGCGGCGTGTAGAGCAGCGCGGCGGTCGGGTAGTCGAAGGGCGAAGGGACCTCGAGCTCGTCGACAGGGACCGACACGTCCTCGTCGAGGCCCATCCGCGAGCGGAGGAAGCGGAACCCCGCCCCGGCGGAGCCGCCCGTCGTCAGCGTGGCGCTCGTCAGCACCACGGCGCCGATCCGCTCGAAGACGTGCTCGCGCAGCATGTCCCCGAGATCGACCGGCGACGCGCCGAACGAGACGGCGCGGCCGCGCACCTCGACCCACGTGACCTGGTTCGTCGCGGGGTCGACGATCCGCGCCGCGTCGTCCCGCAGCTGCGCGGCGCGGTTGCCGACGAGCTGCACCGCCTCGCTGATCGCGTTCGCGCTCGCGTACGCCGCGAGCGCCTCGAGGTGGTCGTCGAGGCGGTGGTACGCGTCGAGCAGCTCGCCGGACCAGGCGTCCCTGGCGAGCGGGCTCCGGGCTTCGCCGCGATCCCCGCCGCCGGCGGCGCCGCCCAGCGACGCGAGCCGATCGAAGAGCGCGTCCGCGGACTCGCGCACCACGGCCGTGATCGCCGTCCCCTCGCCCCGCCCGAGGATGCGATCGGCGAGGCCCGACGCGATGAAGGCCCGGTCCGCGTCGCGCAGCATCGAGTCGACCCGCGCGCGAGAGACGCGGACGCCGAAGAAGCCCGTCGCGATGTCCTCGAGCTGGTGCGCCTCGTCGAAGATGACCGCATCGTACGGCGGGAGCGCGCCGGCGCCGGCGAAGCCGCGGCGCGCTCCGGCCATCTTCAGCGCGAGATCCGCGAAGAAGAGGTGGTGGTTGACGACGAGGAGGCGCGCCGCCTCGCTGTCGCGCTTCATCCGCGTGACGAAGCACCTCTCGAAGTACTCGCACGAGGCGCCGAGGCGCGTCTCGCTGGACGACGCGACCTCTCGCCAGAGCGGATCTCCCTCGGCGAGGTGGGCGAGCTCCGCGACGTCGCCCATCTCGGTCTCCTGCGCCCACGCCTCGATCAGCGGCAGCGAGCGCCCCGCGATCCCGGCGCCCGCGCCAGGGCTGGTCCGGAGCTCGCTGAAGCGCCGCAGGCACAGGTAGTTGCCGAGCCCCTTCACCAGCGCCGCGCGCGGATCCAGCCGGAGGTGCTCGGCCACGAGCGGCAGGTCCTTCGTGTAGATCTGGTCCTCGAGCGCCTTCGTCGCGGTCGAGACGACGACCTTGCGACCGCTCAGGATCGCGGGCACGAGGTAGGCGAGCGTCTTGCCCGTCCCGGTGCCCGCCTCGCAGAGGAGGATGCGGTCCTCCGCGAGCGCCCGCTCGACGGCGCTCGCCATCGCCACCTGCCCCTGTCGGTCCTCGTACCCGTCCAGGCCGCGCGCGAACGGGCCCGAGGGCCCGAGCAGGCTCGCGGCGCGGTCAAAGGGCATCGCGTACCGCTCACCGCGGCAGGGCAGTCTTCTCCAGCGAGAGGGCGAACCCCACCTCGCTGACGGCGAGCTCGAGCGACGCCACGCGCTTCTCGAAGTGGACCTCACACCACGTATCGAGCGTCCGCTCGGCGTCGCCGGGGTCGCGGACGTGGCGGAGGGCGGCCTCGGCCTCGGTGTAGCCATGCGCCACGGCGGACTCGGCCATCCTGCGCGCCCGCTCGAAGAGCTGCTCGTCCGCCGCCCCCGGGAAGTCGTTGCGCTGGGCGCGCACGACGAACCCGACCCGCAGCGGCTCGGCGCCCACGACGATCCCCGAGTCCATGAGGAGGTTCTCCCGCACCCGCTCCGCGACCTGCACGGCGTCGCCCCGGGTGCGGTAGACCTCGAATCCGGCCTGGAGCAGGGCCTTCTTTATCTCCGCGGGTGTCGGCATCTTCCGCTGGTTTCCGGCTACCCCCAGCTGTCAGCAGGAACATCCATCGCAAAATTGCGGGTGCCTCGTCAAGCCGACAGCGCCGACCACGTGTGGCGCTCTGGCGCGCCGGCGCGCTCCTGTGGGCTCAGGAGCTCGATCGCGGCGACCTCGAGGGGCCTCCTTCCAGGCCCCCCAGACCGTTGATGCCCTCCCGATCCTCCAGACCATCGAGGAAACACACCCCGACGATCGATCCATCGGGCTCGTCCTGGACCCACATTATCCTACCTGGACGCGGGCTTCTGCCGTCGAGCCAGACCGTCAGCTCGGTACCGGGATCGAGTGAATTTTCTATCACCACCCTGAGCCCGCCGACGCTCACGTTCAGCGTCCAGCCGGCGACGGCGCGCTCGCCGGTCTCCAGGCGTACCCGCTCGCTCAGCTCGCGGCGTGGGCTCTTGCGACGGTTGGCCAGGAGCTCAGGTGGAATCTGGAGTGACGGGGGTGTGAGGGTTCTGCGTCGAATCACGAAAGAAAATTACAAGCACACGCCGTACCCGGGGACAGAAATGTGGGCTCCGGTCGATATTCAGTATGGACGGGAGCTGCGTCCTGCGCGGTGCTCGAGGATCCGCCCCTTACGGCGGCCGCTCAGTGCGCGTCGGCGTGATCGGGCTGGTGGCCGGAGCCGTCGCTCGGCTCCTCGAAGACGGAGACGGGCTCGAGCAGGGAGAGCTGCTCGCGCTTGATGCCTACGCCCTTGTCGGAGAAGAAGAGGTCGTTCTCCTGAAGCCGCGAACGCACACGGGCGATGAACAGGATAGGCATGCCTGCCTGCGTGTAACCGAGCTGCACGAGCGTGCCCTTCGGCCAGTTGCCGCCGTCGAACGCGAGCTCCTTGCGAAGCGTGTAGAACCCTTCGGCGGGGAGGCGCTGCAGGGAGTCTGCCCACGTCGTGCCCCGGAACGCGACGGCAGGGCCGTGGAAGTGCCAGCGGTTGTGAACGTTGTGGTCGGGCGTCGTCACCGTCGGCAGACCGTTGTCCGAGTGGTTGTGGAAGGAGACGATGGTGCCAGCAGGCACCTTGTCCTCGTTTCCGGGGAGCGGCTTTGTCGTCAGGTAGAGGCCGCAATCGGGGAGGTGTGACTTCGAGCTTGCCATGGCATGTGCCCCTAGCCCCGCTCCCGACCGCCGTAAAGACACGCCGTCGACGCCGTGCTATGCCGCGCCAGGCCAAGGCGGGAGGCCGCTCGAAGAGCGAGCGGCGCACGCCCCGGGAGCGAACCCTTCGTGAACAGACTGAGCCAAATCTTCGGCGCCGCCATCATCATCGCGATCGCCGTCGTCTTCATCGTCCAGTTCCGCCCGAGCACGGGGCCCGTGCAGTCGGCCGGGAACACCTGTGCGGTCGAGGTCCGAGGCAGCTGCATCTCCTCGATCGACTTCAACGCGTCGAAGAACCTGCTCGCGATGCGGAGCCCCGACGAAAACCGCCTCCGGGCGATGGGCTACCGGCGGCTCACGGCGGAGGGGCTCTACGAGCGGTGGCTCCTCAACGAGGACGCGAAGCGCCTCGGGATCACCGTCTCGGACGACGAGCTCACGAGCGAGCTCGTGGCTGGCAGGGTGCATGTCTCGCTCCCGGCAGACAAGATCCGCCAGGTCGGTTACGCCCTCAGCCTCCGGGAAGACCTCATTCGCTACCTGGACGTCCGCAACCGGCAAACGAAGAAATTCGACAACAAGCAGTACGAGAAGCAAATCCGGAACATCACGAAGATGAGCCCCACGGACTTCCGCGAATACCAGCGGAAGGAGCTCATCGCCGCCCGGATGCGCGAGCTCATCCGGGCGCGGGTACGGGTCGGCGAGAACGAGGCGTTCGAGCAGTTCTCGCGCGAGAAATCCACGAGGACGCTCGCCTATGTGCGCTTCGACCGGCGCTTCTACAGCGATCTCATCGTGGACACGTCGGAGAAGGCGATCCAGGCCTGGGCCGACAACAACAAAGAAGAGCTCGACAAGGCCTGGGAGGGGCGGAAGGCGCAGTATCAGCCCGAGTGCCGCGTCGCCCGAGTCCTCGCGGTCGAGGTGAGGCCCGAGGAGGCCGAGCAGGGGCCGGAGGCGGGCAAGGCCGCCGCGAAGGCGCGGATCGAGGGCGCGGTCCAGCGCCTCAAGAAGGGCGAGAGCTTCGCCGACGTGGCCCGCAGCGCGAGCGACGATCCGAGCGCGGCGCGCGGCGGCGAGCTCGGATGCGTGGCCAAGGGGCGCCTGAGCAAGCCTGTCGAGGACAAGCTCTTCGAGATGAAGGCGGGCGACGTGTCGGACCTCATCGAGACCGAGGACGGCTTCCACGTGATCAAGCTCGAGCAGATCGCGAAGGACGCCGAGGCCGAGAAGATCGGCCGGCAGGAGACGGCGCGCGACCTCTACATCGCCCATGAGTCGGAGCGGCTCGCGGCCGAGGCCGCGAAGCAGGTGCTCGCCGCCGCCGCGGGCGGCAAGTCGCTGGAGGACGCGCTCGCCGCGTACATGGCCCAGCTCACGCCGGCGAACTCGAAGGAGAAGGCGAGCGCGAAGGAGGGTGGCGCCGCGCCGGGCGCGAAGGCTGGCGGCGGGGCCGCCGCAGGGAAGCAGGACGGCGACAAGGACGCGGGCGCGAAGGAGGGTGGCCAGGCCGAGGCGCGGGCTCCCTACACGATCGCGACGCACCCGAACCGGCCCACCGTCGAGACGAGCCTGCCGTTCAACGTCTCCGGCTCGCCCATCGCCGACGCGAGGGACAGCACCGAGGCCGCGCGCATCGCCTTCCAGCTCGACAAGCCGGGCGACCTGCCCAAGGACGTCGTGGCGCTGGCGAACGGTTATGCGGTGATCCAGCTCAAGGAGAAGACCTCCGCGAGCCAGGAGCAGTGGGACAAGGATCGCGAGTTCTACACGTCGGCCATGCGCGCCGCGAAGCAGAACGACGCGCTCATCGGGTACGTGCGCCGGCTGAAGTCGACGATCGGCAGCGAGGTGAAGTACGACCAGAACCTCCTCAAGGAGTCCAGGCCAGCCGAGGACGGCTCCGGCGAGCCGCCGCTGCCGCTCGAAGAGGGGGAATGACGTCGCTCCCCCTGCGTGACGCGCGCGACGTCGTCCTCTCGAACGGCCTCAAGGTCGTCCTCGTCCCGCAACCGCACGTCCACCGGGCGGTCGCCTCGCTCTACCTGCGCGTCGGCTCGCGGTTCGAGAGCCAGCAGAACAACGGGATCTCTCACTTCCTGGAGCACATGGTGTTCCGGGGGACGCCGACGCTGCCGACCGCGCACGCGCAGGCGCTCGCCTTCGAGCGCCTCGGAGGGACGCTCTACGCGGCGACCCACGTCGACCACGGCGTGATGAGCATCTCCGTGCCGCCGACGAACCTGGAGCCGGTGCTCGCCCTGCTGGGCGAGGTGACGACGTCGCCCCGCTTCACCGCGATCGAGGTCGAGCGCGGCATCGTGCGCGAGGAGATCCTCGAGGACCTCGACGACGAGGGGCGCGACATCGACGCGGACAACAACGCGCGCGCGCTCATGTACGAGCGACACCCGCTCGGGTTCACCATCACGGGCGACATCGAGGCGCTCGATCGCTTCGACGAGCCGATGCTGCGCGCCCACCACGCCCGGCACTACACGACGGCGAACGCGGTGCTCTGCCTCGCGGGGCGGCTCGATCCCGAGGCGTGCGCGCGGGTCGCCGAGCGGCACTTCGGCGCCATGCCGCGCGGCGAGCAGGTGCCCGCCGCGCCCCCGCCCAACGGGCAGAAGAAGCCGAGGTTCCGCTTCATCGAGAACCAGTCGAGCCAGACCGATCTGCGGATCGCGTTCCGGGGCGTGAGCGAGCGCGATCCGCGCGAGCCCGCCGTGGAGATGCTGCTCCGCGTCCTCGACGACGGCATGTCGACGCGGCTGTACGAGCGGATCTGCGATCGGCTGGGCCTCTGCTACGACGTGTCGGGGATGTTCGAGGCCTACGAGGACGACGGGGTCGTCGACATCGCCGCGGGCGTCCAGCACGACCGCGCGACCGTGGTGGTCCGGGAGATCTTCGCGTTGCTCCGCGAGCTCGCCGAGGTCGGCCCGCGCGAGGACGAGCTCGCCAAGGCGCGCGACCGCCACCTCTGGTCGGTGGAGGCGATGCTCGACGACGCCGAGGCGACCGCCGGCTTCCATGGGCTCGCCGCGCTCGCCGACATCACGCGCACCCCGGAGGCGCGGCACGAGGAGCTCGCCCGCGTCAGCGTCGCCGACGTGCGCGACGCCGCGCGCGCGCTGTTCCGGCCGGAGCGCCTCACCGTGGTGGCCGTGGGCCTGCTCCGCTCCTCGGAAGAGGCGAAGCTGGAGAAGGCCGTCCGCTCGTTCGGTTGACCCAGCGCGAGCCAAGCGCCGCGGCGCACCACGACAGCGGCGATCGCAGAAGAAGCGCAAGGAGCCCCGTGCGCGGGCAGCCGTTGAAGGGCGCCCGACGTGCGCACGGCCGGCCACGGCTGCCCGCCGCACGGGAGCCTTCCTCGGCGTGCGATCCGGGGTGCCCAGGCACACATGTCAGCCGGGGCTTTCGCGGCGAACCGGGCGCGTTCGTGGCCTTGCTCAAACTATTTGCATCTATGCGCATCAACACATATATATGACCCATGGTCTCGGTCGCAGAGACGCCGGCTCAACCGGAGGAGGCGGTGGCGCGGTGCGAGCTGTACCGGCTGCTGGCGGATCCGGTGCGGGTGCGGCTCCTCGGCCTGGCCGCGGCGGAGGAGCTCGCCGTCGGAGAGCTGGCCGAGCTGCTCCGCGAGGGCCAGCCGAAGATCTCGCGCCACGCGGCCGCGCTCCGTGAAGCGGGGATCCTGCTCGCCAGGCGCCAGGGGACGTGGACGCTGCTCCGCCTGGATCCGCGCGCGACGACCGATCCCGTGGTCGACGACGCGGTGCGCGCGGGCCAGCGCGCGTGCGCGGCGGACGGGACGCTCGCGCGCGTCGAGGAGGTGCTGGCCGCGCGCGACGCCGAGACGCGCGAGTTCTTCGCGCGCGGCGGGCGGCCGTTGCGCCCGGGGCCGCCGGCCGAGCTCGCCGCCTACCTCGCGGCGCTCGCGCCGCTCCTGCCCCATCGGCGGCTGGCGGTCGACGCGGGCACCGGCGACGGGGCGCTGCTCGAGGTGCTGTCGCCCGTCTTCGATCGCGTCGTCGCGCTCGATCGCGCGAGCGCGCAGCTGCAGCTCGCCGGGGAGCGCCTGCGGCGGCGCAGCCTCGAGAACGTCGAGCTGGTGTGCGGCGAGATCGACGGGCCCGAGGTGATCCGGGCCGTGGCGCGCGCGCTCGGCGGCGATCCTCCGGAGGCCGGCGAGGCCCTCTCCGGGGGCGCCGACGTCGTCTTCGCGGCGCGCGTGCTGCACCACGCGCCTCAGCCGGCGAAGGCGATGCGCGCGCTCGTCGAGCTCGCGCGCCCGGCCGCGCCCGGAGGCGGCGACGGCGCTCACGCCCGCGGGGGCGCGGTGTGCGTGCTCGATTACGAGGCGCACCACGATCAGGCCCTCCGGGAGCAGGAGGCGGACATCTGGCTCGGCTTCTCGCCGGGCGACCTCCGAGGCCTCGCCGAGGAGGCCGGGCTCTCCGGCGTCGAGCTCCGGCGGCTGCCGTCCGCATGGCAGGGCGAAGGCCCGGATCGACACCTGGTTTGGCAGCTGCTCGTCGGCTGGCGCGGCGCGCGCACAAGCGCATTCACCGAAAAGGCAAAGGGACACCATGACTGCTGAGAAGAAGCTCTCCTACAAGGTCGCCGACATCACGCTCGCGGACTGGGGTCGCAAGGAGATCCGCATCGCCGAGAAGGAGATGCCCGGGCTGATGGCGCTCAGGGCGGAGTACGGCCCGACGCAGCCGCTCAAGGGCGCGCGCGTCGCCGGCTGCCTCCACATGACGATCCAGACCGCGGTGCTGATCGAGACGCTGGTGGCCCTCGGCGCGGAGGTCACCTGGACGAGCTGCAACATCTACTCGACGCAGGACCACGCGGCGGCGGCGATCGCGGCGGCCGGCATCCCGGTCTTCGCGTGGAAGGGCGAGACCCTCGAGGAGTACGACTGGTGCATCGAGCAGCAGCTCTACGCCTTCAAGGGCGGCAAGGGGCCCAACATGATCCTCGATGACGGCGGCGATCTCACGATCGTCGCCCACGAGAAGCACCCGGAGCTCTTCACCGGCGCCGACCCGATCCGCGGGCTCTCCGAGGAGACGACGACCGGCGTGCACCGGCTCTACGAGATGCACCGCGCGGGCAAGCTGAAGGTGCCCGCGATCAACGTCAACGACTCGGTGACCAAGAGCAAATTCGACAACCTCTACGGTTGCCGCGAGTCGCTGGGCGACGGGATCAAGCGGGCCACCGACGTGATGTTCGCCGGCAAGGTCGCCGTCGTGTGCGGCTACGGCGACGTCGGCAAGGGGTGCGCGCAGTCGCTGCGCGGCCTGGGGGCGCGCGTGATCATCACCGAGATCGACCCGATCTGCGCGCTGCAGGCGGCGATGGAGGGCTACGAGGTGAAGCGCCTCGAGACCGTCGCCCCGGTCGGCGACATCTTCGTCACGGCGACCGGCTGCGCCGACGTCGTCCGGGCGGAGCACATGCTCGCGATGAAGGACGAGGCGATCCTCTGCAACATCGGGCACTTCGACTCGGAGATCCAGATCGCGTGGCTCGAGAAGAACCCCGAGATCAAGGAGGAGAACATCAAGCCGCAGGTCGATCACTTCATCTTCCCGGACGGCAAGCGGCTGATCGTCCTCGCGCGCGGCCGGCTCGTGAACCTCGGGTGCGCCACCGGCCACCCGTCGTTCGTGATGTCGACCTCGTTCTCCAACCAGGTCCTCGCGCAGATCGCCCTGTGGACCGAGAAGCACACGATCGGCGTCCACCTGCTGCCGAAGAAGCTCGACGAGAAGGTCGCGGCGCTGCACCTGCCGAAGCTCGGGGTCGAGCTGACCCAGCTCACGACGGAGCAGGCGAAGTACCTGGGCGTCCCCGCCGAGGGCCCCTTCAAGGCCGAGAACTACCGCTACTGAGCGGCGGGCTTTCGGCGCCTCCGCCGCTGGGGTAGGCGGCCGATCGATGGATCCTCGCCACAGCAAGGACGAAGCCCAGCGCCACCTCGACACCTACGCCTCGACCTGGGGCGAGGATCTCGCCCTCCGCGTCTACACCTCCCGCCTGCTCGGCGCCGATCCGTCGCTCGTCCTCCACGGCGGCGGGAACACGAGCGTCAAGAGCACGGCCGTCGACCTGCTCGGCGATCGCGTCGACGTGCTCTTCATCAAGGGCAGCGGGTGGGACCTCGCGACCATCGAGCCGCGCGGCTTCCCGGCGTGCCGCCTCGCGCCGCTCCAGCGCGCTTGCGCGCTCGAGGCGATGACCGACGAGCAGATGGTCGCGCTGCTTCGCGGCCAGATGCTGGATCCGGCGAGCCCGACGCCGTCGGTCGAGGCGCTGCTGCACGCGATCATCCCCGCGAAGTTCGTCGATCACACGCACGCGGACGCGGTGCTCGCGGTCATCGATCAGCCCGGCTCGGCCGAGGTCGTCCAGGCGATCTACGGGGACGGCGCGCTCTTCGTGCCGTACGTCATGCCGGGCTTCGCGCTCGCCCGCCGCGTCGCCGAGCTCGTCCGGGAGCGCCTCGCACACGGGGCGCTCCCGTCGCTGATGATCCTCGACAAGCACGGCGTCTTCACGTGGGGAGACACCGCCGAGGAGAGCTACACGCGCATGATCGACGCCGTGACGCGCGCCGAGCATTACATCGCCGAGCGCAGCGTGATCGTCTCGCACCCCACGGTCGTGGCGGATCCGGACCTCCGGGCCGCCATCGGGCCGGTCGTCCGCGGAGCGCTCGCCCGCGCGTCGGGGCGCCCCTGGGTCTGCACGCTCCGCACCGGCCTGGAGCTGCTCGCGTTCTGCGCGCGCGACGATCTGGCCAGGGTCTCGCAGATCGGCTGCGCCACGCCGGATCACGTCATCCGCACCAAGGCGCGGCCGCTCGTCATCCACGGCCACGACATCGCCGACACGGCGCGCTTCCGCGCGACCGTCGAGCAGGCCATCGCGAGGTACGTGGACGAGTACCACGAGTACTTCCGCCGCTCCTGCGCGGCGCGTGGCGTCGTCCGCGACGAGCTCGATCCGTTCCCGCGGGTGCTGCTGTTCCCCGGGGCGGGCGCGCTGTGCGTGGGCGGCTCCCGCGCCGAGGCCGAGATCGTCGCGGACGTCTACGCCCATACCGTCTCCGTGATCGAGGCCGCCGAGGCGCTCGGCGGGTACCAGCCGGTCCCCGAGCTCGATCTCTTCGACATGGAGTACTGGAGCCTCGAGCAGGCGAAGCTGAAGCTCGGCGCAGGCCAGCGGGGCCCGCTCGATCGGCGGATCGCGCTGATCACCGGCGCCGCCTCGGGGATCGGCCGCGCGACGGCGGCGGCGTTCCTCGCCGCGGGGGCGCACGTGGTGCTGGCGGATCGCGACGAGGAGTCGCTCGAGAAGGCCGCCGCCGAGCTCGGGGGCCGCTACCGCGGCCGCTGCATGAAGGTCGCCTGCGACGTGCGCAGCGAGGCGAGCGTGCACCGCGCGTTCGCGCAGAGCGCGGCGCACTTCGGCGGCGTCGACGTCGTCGTGTCGAACGCCGGCCGCGCGTTCTCTGGAGCCCTCCACACGTCCGAGGGGCACGAGGCCCTGTGCGCGTCGCTCGAGCTGAACCTGCTCGGCCACCAGAACGTCGCCCGCGCGGCGGCGCGGGTGCTGCTCGCGCAGGGCTCAGGCGGCGCGATCCTGTTCAACGCGTCGAAGAGCGCGTTCAACCAGGGGCCCGATTTCGGCCCCTACGGCGTCGCCAAGGCGGCGCTCGTCTCGCTGATGCGCCAGTACGCCGTGGACCTCGGACCTCAGGGCATCCGGGCCAACGCCGTGAACGCCGACCGGATCCGCACCGCGCTCTTCGGCGCCGGCTTGCTGGAGGCGCGCGCCCGCGCCCGCAACGTCTCGGTCGACGACTACTTCCGCGACAACCTGCTCCGGCGCGAGACCACCGCGGCGGACGTGGCGCAGGCCTTCCTCTATCTCGCGACCGCCGAGGCCACGACGGGCTGCGTCGTGACCGTCGACGGCGGGAACGCCGCCGCTTTCCCGCGCTGAGCCGCTCGGCTCAGAGCCCCTACGCGCTCGCCCCGCCGCCGCCCTCGCCGAGCGCGGCCTCGTCGACGGGCTTCTGGCCGTCGAGCCGGATCTTCTTCCAGTCCCCCGAGCGGAACTTCCACACCATGATCGCGGCGAGGAGGACCACGTAGACGACGCCGGCGCCCCAGATGCCCATCAGGCCGAAGCCGAGCGTGATGCCGAGCAGCCACGCCAGCGGGACGAGGCAGGTGAAGTGCAGGATGAGCTCCACGACCATCACGAACATCGTGTTGCCCGCGCCGAAGAGCGCCTGCGTGAGGATCATGCCGACCGCGACGAGCGGCGTGCAGATGCCCATGATCTGGAGCGGCCGGAGCGCCGCGGCCTGGACGAGCTCGCTGCTGCTGGCGAACGCGAGGATCTGCGGCGCGAAGATCGCCTCGAGCAGGCCGACGACGCCGAAGATCGCGAGCCCCAGCCGGACGCTGGTCCAGCCGAAGCGCGCGGCCTTGTCGCCGTCCTTCTCGCCGAGCGACTGCGCGACGAGCGTCGCCGTCGACGTGCCGAAGGCGAGGCAGGCGGTGAACGTGAGCTTCAGGATCCCGACGATCACCGTGGTCGCGGCGCCGTACACCGGCTCCGCGCGGCCGCCGGGACAGAGCGGCGAGACGACGCCCGCCGGCGCGACCTGGTCGAGCTTGCTGGCGATCGCGTAGAAGAGGGCGAAGCCCGTCATGATCGCGACGGTCGCGACGGCGCTCGGGATCGACAGCCTGAGGATGGACCAGACGAGCGGGGCCGACAGCTTGCTCGTGGCGAACGGGCGGTAGCGGCGCCGGTACTCCGGCAGGAGCGCGTACGCGAGCATGATCGCGAGGCCGACGTAGGTCGAGATGAAGCCGGCCATGCCCGCGCCGGCGATGCCGTACTTCGGGATGCCCAGCGAGGCGTTGCCGAAGATGAGCAGGAGGCAGAGCACGATGTTCAGCCCGTTCATCGCGAGGGCCGAGACCAGGTGGATGTGCGTCTTGCCGATCCCGTCGAAGAACGCCTTCAGCGCGAACGTCGCCGCCATCGACGTCACGCCGAGCAGGCGCCAGCCGAGGTAATCGAGCGCCGCCTGCCGCGCGTCCGGCACCTTGATGATGACGGACAGGATGTACGGCATCGTCAGGTACCCGATCGCGGAGAACACGACGCCGGCGACGATCGCGAAGAACAGGGCGTTCGCGAGGACCGCGCCGGCGTCCCCGGGGCGATTCTCGGCGAAGCGGCGCGCCGTGAACGCCTGCGTGCCGACCGAGATCGCGCTGAGCGAGCCGCCGAACAGCCACAGGACGATCAGCGATGGCAAGAGCGCCGCGTGCGCGTTCGACGACTCGGGGCACGGCAGGTGCGCGAAGAAGACGATGTCGACCTCGTTGACGATGCTCTGGGTGAGCATCGCCGCCACGGTCGGCAGCGCGAGCCGCAGGATGGCGCGATGGGGTGGGCCCGAGGTAACGGCGTTCGAGCCCGGCGCGGACAAGGCGATCTGAGCCATCGCAGGCTGCGCGGTATACAACGCCGCAGCCCACGCGCGAGCGAAATGCGCCGCGCGACGCGCGGCTACTCCGCTTTCGCTACCCGGGACCGCCGCTTGTGACGGCGCCGCTTCGCTTCGCTGCGATCCTCGTGCGCGTCTTTCGTCGCCGTGTCAGCCTCGCCACGCGCGGGCGTCGGGGCGGCGGACTCGCGCGCCGCGGACGAGGACGATCGCTCGCGCGCCTTCGGCTCGCGCTTCGCGACCTCGCGGGAGGCGCGATCCGCCGCGCCGCGCGCCGCAGGTTTGCCGGCCTTCGGCGCCGGCGCGCGCGCGGTCAACGCCGAGGCGCGCCGGGCGGGCTCGTCCCTCGCGGGCGGCTTCGCCGCGTCGCTCTTCGCGACGGCGGCCTGCGCAGGCGACACGACCGCCGCAGGCTGCGCGGCTCCCTCTCGGGGCGCGGCGGCATCGGAGCCGGCGGCGGGCACAGCCGCGACGGCCGGAGGCGTGGCGCTCCCCTGCCCTGCCGCGCTGGCCGCTGCGAGAGCTGCCGCGACGGACGCCGGCGCGTAGGAAGCTGCCGCGAGCGCGCCGCCTGCCGGCGCCTCCGCGGCTGCCGCCGGCGCCTCCGCGGCTGCCGCCGGTGCCTCCTCGGCTGCCGCAAGCGCCTCCGCGGCGATGGCCGGCGCGGCGGGCTGCGCCGCATCACCCGACGTCGCGGCCGCCTCGCCCGCAGCGCCGACGAGCGCAGCGACCGCGGGGACACGGGCCACCAGCTCGCGCCCCTTGCCGACGACCAGCACGCCCGCGAGCGTCATCGCGGCGGCGACCGCGGCGAACCCCAGCGCGCGGCGGCGGGTGCGCGCGCGAGCGGGTCGCCCCAGCGCCTCCAGGATGGCCTGTCGCATCTCGGCGGCGCTCTGGAAGCGGACGCTCGGGTGACGGGCCAGCGCGCGCATCACCAGATCGTCGACGAAGGTCGGGATCTGCCGGGTCGGCGCGCGCTCGCGGAGGCGCTCGGGGCTGCCCTTGATCTTCGCGTCGATCAGCGCGACGAGGCTCTGCTCGACGAACGGCAGGCGCCCCGTGAGCATCTCGTAGAGGACGCAGCCGAGCGCGTAGAGATCGGCGCGCCCGTCGATGCGCCCCGACGCGGCCTGCTCTGGGGCCATGTACTCGGGCGTCCCGACGATCGCGACCGCGGCCCGGGCCGGCCCTTCGCCGGCGCCCGTCTCGTCCGCGACGCCATAGGCCTCGCCGCGATCCTCGGAGAGGCGCTTCGCGAGCCCGAAATCGAGCAGCTTCAGGCCGGCGTCCGCGAGGGAGAGCGCCCCCTCGGCGCCGCGAGGGCGCGTCATGAAGAGGTTCTCGGGCTTGATGTCCCGGTGAACGAGCCCCTCGGCGTGCGCGAGCTCGAGCGCGCTCAGCACCTTGGCGGCCATCGCGAGCGCGTCCCTCCAGTCGATCGCGCCGCCGCGGACGAGCAGGGCGTCGAGCGTCTCGCCCTCCAGGAGGTCCATGGCGCAGAACAGCCGGCCGTCCGCGGCCATGCCGAAATCGTGGACCTTCACGAGGTGCTCGTGGGAGAGGCGCGAGAGGACACGGGCCTCGCGGCGGAAGCGGCTCGCGATCACGTCGGTCGCCGAGTGCTCCGCCGAGACGACCTTGAGCGCCACGCGGCGCCCCAGATCGACGTGCTCCGCCTCGTGGACGGTGCTGCTCGCGCCCGTCCCGATCTCGCGCAGCAGCCGGTAGCGCGTCCCGGGCAGCGTGCCGTCGTCCACGCGCTCGGCGGAGGCCATGGCCTCGGCGCGCGGGCTCACCGGCGTCACGGCCGTGGCGCGATGGGCCTTGGCGGCGGCGACGAGGGCCGCGAACTCGCCGCGCGAGCGCCCCGGCTCGCCAGGGAACAGGCGCTGCATCAGGTGCGCGGCCCGCGCGCGCACGCCGCGTTCGCCGCCGGGCAGGGCGACCGCCGCCCCGAGGAGCGCGGCGAGGTCGCGCGCGGCGGCGCGGCTCGACGGGTACCGGGCCTCGCGGTCGAAGGCCGTGAGCCGCCCGATGGCGGCGTCGAGCGCCGACGGGGCCCCGAGCGACAGCGCGATCGGCGGCGGGTCGTTCTGGTTGCGCGCGACCGCGGCCATGTGCGTCTGCGCGTCGCCCTGCAGGAACCGGCGCCCCGCGCACAGCTCCCAGAGCATGATCCCGAGCGCATAGAGATCGACCCGCGCGTCGCCCGGGTCGCCGTTGGCGACCTCCGGCGCGACGTAGCCCGGCTTCGCGAAGACGACGCCCGCGACCGTGTGGCAGCGCCGGTTCTGGCCGCGGGCGGTGCCGAAATCGATGATCTTCACGTCGCCGGCGAAGCCGAGCATCACGTTCTGCGGCGACAGATCGCGGTGGACGATGGCGAGCGCGGCGCCCGACGGGTCCCTGCGCTCGTGCACGTGGGCGAGCGCCTCGGCGATCATCGTCGCGATCGCGACCGCCTCCGCCCAATCGAAGCGGTGCCCGAGCTGCACCGCGCGGGCCCGGACCTCGCCGAGGCTCCGGCCCTCGACGTGCTCGACCACCGCGTAAGGCTCCCCCGTCGCGGGGTCGACGTCCGCCTCGATGACCTGCGCGACGCCGGAGTGCTGGAGCTGCGCCTGCACCCGCGCTTCGTCCAGGAAGCGGGCGATGTAGCTCGGATCGGACGCGTGCTCGCGGCGGATGATCTTCACGACGACGGGGCGCTCGGCCCCCTCCAGCCCGGTCGTGGAGGCGAGGAACACCTCCCCCATGCCTCCCCGAGCGATGCGCCGCAGGAGCACGTAACGGCCGAGCGGCCGGGGAACATCGTCCGCAGCGAAGCCGCTCTTGGTGGGCTCGTGCGAGGGCGGAGGAACCGGGCGAGGCACGGTCGCGGAGGAGTTCGCCATGCAGCGAACCTACCGGATGTAGGACAAGGTGGGCCAAGTTCGCGCGAACCGCTGCACGACGCGGAAACCGGCCGTACTCCTGCTGGCGCGGGCCGCTCGAACCACCGTTTCGACACAGGGGATCTCCAACTTATCCACAGGGTTATCCACACCCTGTCGACAAGTGGCGTCCTCCGGGCGGTACCCTGGAGAAGCGTCGGGATCCGTCCAGGAAGACCCCGAAGTGTCGCGTTCCTGCGGGGATCCGGGCCATTGCTCTCCCTGCACGCCTCGGCTAATCCTTGCGAGGGATGTCGCGACACGCTGTCCAGCGCCTGATGACCGTGCTGACGTTCGCGTTGGCGCTGGTCCTGCCGCTTACAGCGCGCGCTGCGATCGTCCCCGTGTGCGAGGACGACCGGATGACGATCGTCGCACCGCCGGACGAGCCGTCGTGCACCGTCCTGACCAGCGTCGATGATGCGACGGGCGAGACGAGGGACGCGCCGATCTGCGATCCCCGCGGAGCTTCCTCGGTCGCTCCGCCCCGCACCCTCCCGATCACCGACGCGCGGATCGACGCGGCGCCAGGCTGCGCCAGGGGCGATGGCGGGCCGATGGTCGGCCCGAACTCGCGGCACCCCGGCCCTGTGAGCGAGCTCTCCAGCCCCCCGCAGCAGGCGTTGCTCCTTGCTGACCTCGTCCTCCCTGCCCCGTGCGCGCCGCTCTCGCTCTTCTCGTTCGCGGCGGTCTCCGGAGGACCGCGTCCCGGCGTCGCGCAGGGCGTCTACCACCCGCCTCGATGAGGCGAGCTCGCCGGCAGCCCACACCCGATCGCGCCGCGTGGTCTCTCGTAGACCGCAGCTGTCGGCGCGAGGGCGGCGCTGCCGCGAGGTCCGGAGCGCTTGCCGGTCTGACCCGAGCCTCCTAGGCGCTGGTCCGGTCCCACGTCGCGCAGGCTCGCCCTCTCGAGGGCGACGTGCCAGCCGCGCCTGAGGCCGGTCGCTGGCGCCGGCGTGAGGGGTCGAGAGCGGCTCTGGCGCTCCGCCGGGGGCTGCGCCGCGCGCACGCGGCGGCGGCTCCCTTGGCCCGGGGTGGCTCGCCGCCCCGGGAGGTCACGATGGGCGATCTTGTCGCGGGCGCTGCACCCGGTGCCGCGCCCGCGTTGAAGGAGGGGCCCGCCTGGCGGAGCCCCACCACGTTGAGAGAGGAAACATCATGAACAAGGGAACAGCCATCGTCGGCTTTCTTCTCTGCTTCATCGCAGGGATGGGGCTGATGTGGAGCATCGATCGGAGCGCCGGCTCGCGCGGGCACGAGATCTCGGCGGTCCACGAGGACGGTCAGCCGTGGACCGACGAGGACGCGGCGGTCCCGGTGTCGTCGAAGGACCCCATGTGGGGCACGCGGGCGGCGCCGGTGACGATGGTCGTCTTCAGCGACTTCGAGTGTCCGTTCTGCACCAAGGTCGAGACCACGATCAACCAGCTCAAGGACAAGTACGGTCCCGAGAAGCTGCGCATCATCTGGAAGAACAACCCGCTCCCCTTCCACAAGAACGCGCGCCCGGCGGCGCTCGCGGCCGAGACCGTGTTCCGCCTCGGCGGCTCGAAGGCGTTCTGGAAGTTCCACGAGCTCGCCTTCCAGAACCAGAAGAGCCTCACGCCCGAGAACTTCGAGAAGTGGGCCGGCGACGCCGGCGTCGACAGGGCGAAGTTCAAGGCGGCGTTCGATCGGCAGGAGTACATGGCCAAGATCGACGCCGACATGGCGGTCGGCAAGAGCTCGGGCGTCACCGGCACGCCCGCCTCGATCATCAATGGCGTGTTCCTGAGCGGCGCTCAGCCGATCGACAAGTTCACGTCGGTCATCGACGAGCAGCTCAAGGCCGCGCAGGCGGCGGTCGCCGCCGGGACCAAGCCCGACAAGGTGTACGCGAAGCTCGCCGCGGAGAACAAGGCGAAGGCGCCGCCGCAGAAGGACCGCGAGCGCCCGCAGGAGGACGACAAGACCGTCTGGAAGGTGCCCGTCGGCGACGCGCCGGCGAAGGGCCCGGCCACCGCGCTGGTCACCATCGTCGAGTGGTCCGACTTCCAGTGCCCGTTCTGCAGCAAGGTCGTCCCGACCATCGACGAGATCCTCACGACCTACGGGGACAAGGTCCGGTTCGTCTGGAAGAACAACCCGCTCCCGTTCCACCAACGCGCCGAGCCCGCGGCTGAGCTCGCCATGGAGGCCCGCGCGCAGAAGGGCGAGAAGGGCTTCTGGGACGCGTACTACCTGCTCTGGAAGAACCAGCAGAAGCTCAACGACGAGGACCTGCTCGGCTACGCCAAGGAGCTGGGGCTCGACGTCGAGAAGGTGAAGGCCGCGATCGCCACCAAGAAGTTCGGCGCGTCCATCGCCGCCGATCAGGAGCTCGCGGACGACCTGCAGGCGTCCGGGACCCCGCACTTCTTCATCAACGGCCGCCGGCTCGTCGGCGCGCAGCCGATCGACAAGTTCAAGACGATCATCGACGAGGAGATCAAGAAGTCGGAGGCGCTGCTCGCCAAGGGCGTCGCCGCCAAGGACCTCTACGCCGAGATCATCAAGGACGGCAAGGAGCCGCCGCCGCCCGAGCGCAAGGAGGTCTCCGCGCCGGCGCCGAACAGCCCGTGGAAGGGCGGCGAGAGGGCCAAGGTCGTGATGCAGGTCTTCTCGGACTTCGAGTGCCCGTTCTGCAAGCGCGTCGAGGACACGGTCTCCCAGATCTCGAAGACCTACGGCGACAAGCTGAAGATCGTGTGGCGCCACCGGCCGCTGCCGATGCACAAGAACGCGCCGCTCGCGTCCGAGGCCGCGCAGGAGGCCTACACGCAGAAGGGCAACGCCGGGTTCTGGGCGTACCACGAGGTGCTCTTCAAGAATCAGGGGCAGCCGGACGCCTTCTCGCGCGCCTCGCTCGAGAAGTACGCCGAGGAGCAGGGCCTCGACATGACGAAGTTCAAGAAGGCGCTCGACGCGAACACCCACAAGGCGTTCGTGGACTCCGAGAACTCCGTCGCGGACAAGGCGGGCATCAGCGGGACGCCGGCGTTCGTCGTGAACGGCTACTTCATCAGCGGCGCGCAGCCGTTCTCGAAGTTCAAGAAGCTCATCGACAAGGCCATGAAGGAGGCCGGCGAGACCGCGCCCGCCGGGCTGCCCGCCAAGAGGCCGGCGCCCGCCACGCAGCCGGCCGCCGCCCCCGCCGCGCCGAAGTGAACCGCCGCCGCGCGGTTCGCTCTCTCCCCTTTCCCTGACCCTCCCTGAAGCCCACCCGACGGGCGGCTCCCGCTGAGCAGCTGAGCCGCCCGCCTCCCCGCCGCCGCCCGCGCCATGGTGGCGGCGTCAGCCGGTGGTGCGGAACCGCGAGCGCCCCTCGGAGATCCACCACGCGCGGTAGCGCTCCTGGGCGGCCTCCCGCTCCTGCCGCGGCAGGTCCTCGTAGTACCCGAAGTACTCCTTGGTGACGCCCTTCAGCTCGTCGATCGCCGCGCGGCGGATGGCAGGCTTCTCGTGCGTGAGCGCGTCGATGATCCACTCGATGCGATGGCGCTCGCCGTTCCTCGACCACCACGACAGCCACCTGCGCGCGTCTCGGCCGAGATCGTCCCGCGTGATGACGACCAGCGCCCGCGCCGCCGCCTCGACGATCGCCTCGTGAGGATCGGTGAGCGCGCTGATGAGCGCCGGCACGCTGGCTCCCGAGCGGATCTCGGTCATCGTCTCGATGGCCGCGAGCCGCCGCGCGGACGCCTCCTCGCGGTCGCGCGCGATGTGGTCGAGCCCCTGCAGGATCGGGCCGCCCGCAGGCGGCGCCGCGATCAGCGAGGCGGCCGACTGGATCGCGATCCGCCGCACGGCGATGCTGTCGTCGAAGAGCCGCGGGAGCAGCGCGTTGGCGGCCTCCGGGTACGGCAGCTCGCCGAGCACGTGCGCGGCCCACAGGCGCACCTCGGGATCGGGCGAGGCGCTCCGCACGGTCATGAAGGGCAGCGCCGGGCGCCGGATCGCGACGATGAGCTCGAGCAGCGGCCCGCACTGGGAGGCGGGGGGCGCGGAGGCGACGATCGCGGCGCCCTCCGGGCCGGCGAGCTGCTCACGGAAGCGCTGACGATCGACCCGGAGCGGACCCGGAAACCGCGCGGCGACGACCGAGATCGCCGTGTCGCCGTTGCGCACGAGCTCGGCGAACGCCCTCGCGCCGGCCTCGCCGCCCGCGAGGACGTGTTGAAGGAGCGAGGTGTATTCCGCGCGCAAGTCGCCGGCCGGCGACGGCGAGACCGCGGCGCGCCGCTCGGACGGGGGCCTCGCGTACGCCGTGGCGGTCTCGACGGCAACAGGCGTACGGCGGCGCCACGAGGGCCGCCCGGCGGCCGGCGCCGGCCCGAGCTCGCGGTGCTCTTCTGCGCCCGGCATGATCGAGCTGTCGAGCATCCACGGAGGCCGTGAGTACCGCTTCGTCCGCGCCTCTTCCGGCTCGCCGAGATCGAGGTCCTCCGACGCCGAGGGGACCGGCGCCGCGGGGATCTCGAGGTCGGGGATCTCGTCGATGATCGCCGGCGCCGACGACGCCGCGGCGCGCGGCGCAGGCAGCGGCGTGATCGCCGGCATCATCGGCGCTGTGACCGCCGGCATCATCGGCGGCGTGATCGCCGGCATCATCGGCGCCGTGACGGCCGTGCCGGACACGACGTCCGCGTCCACCTCGAGGCCCGACCGGAACTGCGGCTCGGAGCCCATGCGCTGCGCGTGCGGCGTCGGGGCCGGCGGGATCGTCGAGCTGAAGGCCATCGCGTGCGCGACACCTTCGTTCGGCCGCACGGGCTCGGTCTCCACGCCGGTGCCGCGAAGGCCGAAGGCCCGCGCGACGGCGTCGATCCCAGAAGCGCCGTCCTCCGTGGTCCAGCCGCCCTGCGGCCGCACGGCTTGCGGCGCGACGTCGGAGGGGTCGGCGGACGGGGGCTCTCCCGCGTCGCGGTCTGCATCCGCCGCAGGCAGCTGCGCGCCCGCGGCGGCGACGTGCGAGCCGTGCGCGTCCGCGCGGACCATGCTGCTCAGCTCCATGAGCGCGGCGCGGGTGCGCAGGGAGAGCGGTCCCTCCGTCGCCGGCTCGTCCATCGGCGCAGCGGCGTCCTCCGAACGCGCGGCGGCGTCCTCCGGAGGCACGGGCGCGGGAGGCTGCGGCACGGGCGCGGGAGGCTGCGGCGCGGGCGCGGGAGGCTGCGGCGCGGGCGCCTTCTGCTGAGGCGAGGCGGCCTCGTGGGGCACCGGGCCGTCGCCTGGCTGGGCTCCGCCGCTGCGGTTCTGCTTCTTCCGCAGGATGAGCCGCTCCAGCACCGTCGCCGCGATGCCGGCGAGCGCGATGAGGTCTCCGATGCTCGAGAGCTCGACCGAGGTGGCGCCGTCGTCGCCGTAGACGAGCGCGACGACGCGGCCGCGCACGACGATCGGGACGACCGCCACGGCGGCCGCATGGACCTTCCTGCCGAGCTCGCGCTGGAGCTCGGCGTCAGGCGCGCTGCCGGCGACGGTCGTGACGACCGGCGCGCGGAGCGCGCGCGCCCTGGCGAGGGCGCTCGGACGTTCGAAGGGCACGGCGATCTTCGTGACGCGCTCGCGATCGGCGCCTGGACCTGAAGCGTTGCGGCCCTCGGCGCGCTCGCCGTGCACCGTGAACAGGACCGTGTACTCGAAGTACTGTTGAGCGAAGTCGAAGAGGACCCCGAGCACCTCTTCGCTCGATCCGACGGCGGCGAGCGCCTGCTCGGCCATGGCCAGCGTGAAGGGGCCCTTCCGCCGCTGCGCAGCGGACGCAGACCGTCCCGCCTCGCGCATGGAGACCTTCGCCGCCGGCGCGCTCGAGGAGAGCTCGCGTCGCTCCGCCGGAGCTGCCGCAGGCGCCGGCGCCGCGGGTGCCGGCGCCGCAGGTGCTGACGGCACGGGTGCCGGCGCCTCAAGTGTCGATACGGCGGGTACCAATGCCGCCGTTGTCGACGCCGTGGATGCGGATCCGTGGGGCTGCTGCTGGAGCGCCGCGGCGGCTCGCGGCAGCGGCTCCTGCTGAGGCCGGTGTGCAGCAGAGGCCCGCTTCAGCCAGCCCGTCAGGAGCTGAGTGCCTGGCGCTGGCGAACGCACGCCGGACAGCGCCGACGCCGGCGAAGCCGCTGCTTTCGGCGCCGGCTCCGGGATTTCGACGGGCGGCCCCGGGGCCTCTACGGGCGGCGACGTGCGCACGGCCTCCGATGGCGCCAGCGGCGAAAGGTGCGGCGCGAGCTGCGCGGAGCGCGGCGTCGGCACTGCCGGCTCGATCGCCGGCTCTGCCTGCAGCGCGGCCGCCTGGACGGTATGCGCGGCCGCCTCACCAGGACCTGGCGTGGCGCGCGGTGAAGCGACCGCCTCGACCCGAGGCATGTGCGCCTCGGGATAGCGGAGCAAGGAGAGATCGAGCGGATACGCAGCGACGACCGTCGGCTCGTCATCCATCTCGTGGAGCGGCGGCTTCCTCGGCGTGGGCACCGCCTCGTTGAGCGCCACGTCCGCGACGACCGTGTCCTCGTCGTAGATCGAGGTCAGCGATTCGACCGTCGGAGCATCCTCGATGCTGGGTCGCTTTTGCCGGGTCTCAGCGGCATCCTCGGGCTCATCGACGCTGGCCAGCGAAGCCGCCTCGACTCCTGGAGGCGACGTGGGGCGGACGTCTGCCGGTGAATCCGCATCGGCGCCAGGGGGCGAGGCGCCAGCGAGCTCAGCTGATGGATCCGCGACGACCTCGGCAGGTGAACCCGTGTCGATCTGCGCGGACGCGCTGGCGTCGACGGCCGCGCGTGGAGCCGCGTCGATGCCCGCAGGTGAGGCGGGCGGCGGCGCCGGCGGGACCGCAGCGGCGACCGGAGGGCCAGGCTCGTTCGCGAGGTTCGACTCGCTCGACTCGTTCGGGCTCGGCTCGGCGCGCGCGTCGAGCTGCTTCACCAGCCGCGACAACCGCCGCTCCAGGGCCACGCCGTAGTGCTCGGCGAGCGCCTGGCGGATGCGCACCAGCGGCGCGGCGAGCTGCCGCAGGCTGACCCCCAGCGCGAAGCTCAGCTCCTCCGCCACGGGCAACGCGAGGGGCTCTGCCGTGGCGATGACGAGCGTCGCCTCGCGCTGCAGGGCTCCCGTCGCTGCCACGTCGAGGCCCGCACGTACGTCGAGGGGGAACACGCGGTGCTGGACCGCAAGATCGACGGGGATCGTCCTGAGCACCTCGGGCGACGCGGGTCGCAGCCGGCCCACGGCGGGCGGGAGCCCGAGGCTCTCCGCGAGCAGCGCCGTGAGCTCTCGCTCGCGCACCGCGCCCAGCTCCAGCACATTCGTGGCGAGATCGCCGCCGTGGAGCACTTGGCGGGCGATCGCCTCCTCGACCACCCGCATCGAGGTAACCCCATGCTGCACGAGGAGAGAGCTCAGCGTCGGCATCGAGGCGCATTCATCGGTGGGCAGTGGAAGTTGGAGCACGCTCGCGACGTGCGACCCCGTCCATCCTAGACGAAGTCTTCATCGGACACGATCCGCGCGTTGCGAGCCCAGGGCGAGATCTCATCCGTCATCGCCGCTCGCGCTCGCCGCACGGCCGCGCCCCGTCGTTTCGGGCGACCCGGGGGGAGAGCCCCGCCGAACGCCGCCGAGAGAGCACGTGAAACGCAGCCCCGTCGCGGAGAGCCCCGAGGCCGGCTCCGTCGAGCCGCCGCCCGCGCGCCCGGACGACGGCTCCACGGTCAGCCCGCCCCCGTGCGCACCGAGGATGCCACGCGCGATCGCGAGCCCGAGGCCCAGCCGCTCTCGACGGCGCGGCGCGACAGGGTCGGCGGGGATCGCCGCCCGCTCGCCGAACGGGTCGAGCAGCCGGGCGAGCGGCTCGGGCGCGACGGGGCCGGCCTCGTCGATGACGGTCACCACCGCCTCACCGCCAGCGATGGAGACGCGCATCTGCACGGGGCGATCGCGCGAGCGCAGGATGGCGAAGCCGAGCACGTACTCGATCGCCACCCGGAGCAGCTCCGGATCCCCCTCCACGGGCGCGCCGCCGTCGGGCTCGGCATCGAAGGAGATGCGCACGCCACGCGCGGTGGCCGCTTCCTCGAGATGCCCCGCCGCGCGGTGGGCGAGCTCGCCTGCATCGCACGAGGCGATCGCCATGGGACGGCTCGGGTCCGCGCGGAGCCAGATGGAGTTGTCGAACTCGTCGAGCAGCCGCTTCAGCCGCTCGCCCGCGCCGCGCACGCGCTCCAGCATATCCCGCGGCGCCGCCCCGAGGTCCTTCTGGTAACGCAGGAGATAGTGGACCCCCGCCAGCATGGTCGCCAGCTCGCCCCGAAGATCGTGGCCCACACGCGCGAAGAACTCGTCATCCATCCACATAAACGCCTGCTCCGAATATGCAGCAGCGCGGACCGCGAGCATCAGACGAGCAAGCCAACTGTCGTCGGGGCTGCCCCGAAACAGCGGTCGCCGGAGGCTGGGGGTGAACCGCGCAGAGATCCCCCATCTGCGCTGGACAGTTGATGGTTGCGGATAAGCGACCTGGGCACAAGGTGTACCTGGGGTTCAGGTTCCGCCTCCAACAGCGCGGGGGGGCCTTTCCAGAAACGCCGGCGGGAGGCCGTTGCTCCTCATTGCTCTCCTTCCATGGGTCCATGGTCATGCTTCCGCGCATCAGCGCATCGAAGCCCGAGCACCTGGGGAGCGCTGTCAGCCGAGCCGCGAGCGGGGGCGCATGTCCGAGGCAGAGCGCAGAGAGTTCACCGAGCATCACGACGAGCAGGGAGACGAGGATACCCTGGTGATCGAGCGGCGGCGCCGGGTCCTCATCGTCGATGATGATCCCGATTTCCTCGTCATGGCGGAGGCGGCGCTCGCTGCGCACGGCTTCCTGGTAGAGCGGGCAGCCGGCGGGTTGCGCGGCGTGTTCCTCGCGACGCAGGACGTGCCGGATGTGATCCTGTGTGACCTGAGGATGCCCGGCATCGACGGCTTCGTCGTCGCCGAGGCGCTCCGCGCCGATCCGGCGACCCAGCACGTCGCCATCTTCGCGTGCACTGGCCGGCGCGATCTCGAGGCCCGCGCCGCCCTCAACGCCTCGGCGTTCGACGGTGTCCTCGTGAAGCCGGTCGACTGGGACAGCGCCGCTCGTTTGCTCCACGAGATCGTCGGCGTCCGCCGCCCCTACGGACCTACCTAGGCCACATCAGGAGCAGCCTGAGACCCCTTCAGGGCAAATGCAGGATAACCCCTGCGCGGGAGGGGAAATGCCCGGCATAGTGCCCGCAATCAGGTATACAAACATGACGTGACCCGAGCGGATCGCCCCCCTACATGACCCTGCGTGAGAGGCCGGCCGAGCGATGCCGGAGCCCCTTACGATCGATCGGGCGGCGCGGTGCGCCGAGGAATGGAAAGGTTCACTGGGATGGAAGTGAAGTCTGATGACAACGCGGTCTCGCCGCTCGTCCTGGTTGTGGACGACTTCCAGGACAACCGGGAGATGTTCGCGGAGTACCTGTCTTTCTCCGGGTTCCGCGTGGCCGAGGCGGCGACGGGGCGCGAGGCGCTCGACCGCGCGTTCGAGCTGATCCCGGACCTCATCCTGATGGACCTCTCGCTCCCCGAGATCGACGGCTGGGAGGCGACGCGCCACCTCAAGAGCGATCCTCGCACCATGAGGATCCCCATCGTCGCCCTCACGGGTCACACGCTCGCGGGGCACTCGCGCGAGGCGAAGGACGCGGGGTGCGACGCCTTCCTGACGAAGCCGTGCCTGCCGGACACGCTCGTGCTCGAGATTCGCCGCCTCCTGTCGCGCGGCAGCGCGTCATCGCAGCCGGAAAGCGCTCCCTGACGCGCCGCGAATCTCCCCTCCAAAGAACCGGCGAAACCTACACAGCGCGCACGAGCTCGCGAGATCCGCGAGGGGCGTGCCCTCCGCGAGACCGCGGTGAGACTGCGGCGAGACTGCGGCGAGACTGCGGCGAGACTGCGAATCGCGCACCTGCGCTCCCGCGCTGCCAGGACTTGACTGCGGCACCACCTGACTATTCTCGGTGCGGTCTTTCTGGCTAACTGAGGGCTTGAGAGGCACGAGGGGAGAAGAATGGCGGGGGTGACGAGAAAAAAAGCCGGGAAGAACGCGACGGACGGCGCGGACGCAGCGCACGGCCGCACGCTCCGCGGGCGCACCACGGCGGCGCCCCTGCGCGCTCCGAAGCGGGGCTCGACGTCCGCCGCGGCGAGCGGGCCTCGATCCGCGGGACCGGCGACCCTGCGCGCCAGGGCGCCCAGGCGATCGAAGGCGGACGCGGAGCGGCTCGCCCCGCGGGGCGACGCGGCGAAGCGCGAGCGGATGATCGAGGAGCAGCGCCAGCTCCTCGAGCGCCGCGCGGAGGCGGCGGAGCGCATCCTGCGCGAGACCGTCTCCACCATCTCTCACGACCTCAGGAACTCGCTGAGCGTGATCGTCGTGAGCGCCCGCATGCTGATGCGATCCGTCCCTCAGGAGGGCCCGGGCAAGCGGCAGCTCGAGGCGATCACCCGCGCGGCGGACGAGATCAACCAGCTCGCGCAGGATCTGGTCGACGCCATGAGCATCGAGAACGGCTCGCTGAAGGTCGGCAAAGGCGCGCACGAGGTCGAACCGATCCTCGACAAGGCGATCGAGCTCGTGGCGCCCACGGTCGCGCTGAAGCCGCTCGAGATCGCGAAGGAGCTGCCGCACGAGCTGCCGCCCATCGCGTGCGATCGGGAGCGCATCGTCCAGGTCATCGCCACCCTGCTCGGCAACGCCATGCGCTTCACGCCGAAGGGCGGACGCATCACGGTGCGCGCCGAGCCGTCGGGCACCGACGCGCGATTCTCGATCTCCGATACGGGACCTGGCATCTCCCCCGAGCAACAACTGCTGCTCTTCGCCCGCCACGCGCCCCCCCGAAGGCCCATGGGACAAGGGATGGGGCTCGCCGCGTTCGTCACCAAGGGCATCGTGGAGGCCCACGGCGGTACGATCTGGGTCGAGAGCTCGCCCGGCCAGGGCAGCACGTTCTTCTTCACCATCCCCGCCGCCGGGCTCTCGGTGCGCACGGCCACCTGAAGGGATACGAGGATCACCGGGGCGCGCCCCGAACGCCGCGCGTGATCAGGTGGGCTCCCCCCTGACACGAAGCGCGCGCAGCGGGTGCGCGCGGCGTCAGGCCGGTCCGAGCGCCGAGAGCCAGCGGCGGAGGATCGTGCGACCCTCGGACAGCTTTCGAAGCGACGACCACTCGTTGCGCTGGTGCGCCTGGGCGTTCTCGCCGGGACCGAAGTTGACCGCGGGCACCCCGAGCTCCGCGAAGCGGGCCACGTCGGTCCACGCCTGCTTCGGCTCGACCGCGGCGACGCCCGCCTCGCGCAGCGCGACGACGAGCGGGTGCGACGCGTGCGGCGGCGCCGAAGGGCTGAGGTCGCGCCAGGCGATCTCGGCGCGGCCGTCCACGAGCGCCTCGATGGTCCGCTGCGCCTCCTGGATCGACGTCCCAGGCGGGAAGCGGTGGTTCAGGTTCATCGTGAACTCGTCCGGAACGACGTTCCGCCCGCGCCCGCCCTGCGCCATCGTCGCCGTCGTCACGGCGCGGTAGACGAAGCCGTCGATCTCGACCTCGCGCGGCGCGAGCGCGGCGAGCTCGCACAGGAGCGGGCCCGCCTTGTAGATGGCGTTCTCCCCTTGCCACGGCCGCGCGCTGTGCGCCGTCCGCCCGCGGAACGTCAGCCCCGCGTGGAGCGACCCGCTCGCGCCGAGGCTCAGCCGGTTGTCGCTCGGCTCGAGGCAGACCGCGAGATCGAGCGCGCGGAGGTCCGGCTCGCGCTCGATGACCAGCGCGAGCTCGTTCTCCAGGTACGGGCCCTCCTCCCGCGCGTAGAACACGAGCGTCAGATCGACGCCCGCGATCGCCTCGCGCTCGCCCTCGACGAGGTCGAGCATCAGCGCGAGCCCCGACTTCATGTCGCTCGCGCCGGGGCCGTAGAGGCGATCCCCCTCGATCCGCGGCGGCCCGTCGTGCGAGGTGCGCACCACGTCGAGGTGCCCGGCCAGCGCGATCTTCGGGCCGCCCGTGCCCTGCGTCACCTGCACGACGAGCGAGTCGCCGTGGCGGCGCACCGGCGCGGCGAGCCGAGCCCGACCGAGCCGCTCCGCCACCGCGCAGCACAGCTCCTGCTCTTCGCCCGTGGGCGACGGGACGGAGCAGAGCCAGAGCAACGTGTCCGCGAGATCGGCCGCGGCCGCCGCGTCCGCGTCGGCGCGCGCGCTCACACCGGCACCGCGAAATCTCGCAGCGCCGCGTTGAGCGACACCTTGCGGTCCGTCGCCTCGCTCCGCTTGCCGATGATGAGCGCGCAGGGGATCGAGAACTCCCCTGCGGGGAAGCGCTTCGGCCGCGTCCCCGGGATCACCACGCTGCGCGCGGGCACCCGGCCGCGGTGCTCGACGACCTCCGGCCCCGTGACGTCCAGGATCGCCGTCGACGCGGTGAGCACCACGCCGGCGCCGAGCACCGCCTCCTCCTCGACCACGACGCCCTCCACCACGATCACGCGGGAGCCGACGAAGACGCCGTCCTCGATGATCACCGGCCGCGCCCCCGGCGGCTCGAGCACCCCGCCGATGCCGACGCCCCCGGCGAGGTGCACCCCGCGCCCGATCTGCGCGCAGCTGCCGACCGTCGCCCAGGTGTCGACCATCGATCCCGAGCCGACCCACGCGCCGATGTTCACGTAGCCGGGCATCACGATCGCGCCCTGCTCGAGGAACGCGCCGTAACGCACCGTCCCCGGCGGGACGACGCGCACGCCCGCCTTGTCGAGGCCGCGCTTGAGCGGGATCTTGTCGTGGAACTCGAAGGGGCCGACCTCCATCACGCTCATGCCGCGGAGCGAGAAGTAGAGAAGGATCGCCTCCTTGATCCACGCGTGCGTCACCCACCTGTGCGGGGCGCCCTCGCCGGTGGACGCCGCGCCTTCGCCGCCCGCCTGCGCGGTCTTGTCGGGCTCGGCGACGCGGAGCAGGCCTTGATCGAGGCACTCGATCGTGCGGAGGACCGCGGCCTCGTGCGCGGGCGAGCGGAGGAGCTCGCGGTCGCGGAACGCCGCCTCAACAAGGGACTTCATGGATTCTTCGGTGGCCATGGCGCCGCCTTTAGCACGGCCGAGCCAGCACCGGCACCGGGGTCAGAACGTCATGGTGACGACGCGCCCGCCCGTCGCCTCGACGAGCTCGATGCGCGCGCGGCGCGCGACGACGCGGGCCACCGCGGCCGCCCGCTCGCCGCCGTCGCGCAGCACCACGTCGAGGGCGACCGCCGGCGCGCCCTCGCGCGGGCCGCGCTCGGCGATGCGCACCATCGAGCGCCCGTCCGAGAGGCGGGACACCGTGAGGTGCGGGCTCGCCACGCCCGCGGCGCTGACCATGCCGACCGCGAGCTCCATGAGCCCGCTCACGGCGCGCACGTCGCCTTCCACCTCGTTGGCGCGGCCATCGGAGGAGGCGACCGAGATGCCGACCACGGGCCGCCCCTCGGCCGGGGCGGCGCTCCAGTTGCGGAGCACGTCGATGAGATCGAGCGGCGTCGGGCGCAGCTCTAGGGTCGCGATCACGAGCTCGGACAGGCGAAGCGCGCCGCTGAGCTCCCGGGCAGTCCTGCGCACCGACGCCTCGAGCCCGAGGCGCTGCCGCGCGTCGATGCCGCGCTCGGAGCCGCCGCGATCCGCGCGGCCGCGGCCAGCGCCGCGCGCCGGCGAGGCGCCCGCCGCCGCGCGGGACAGCTCGTCCGTGAGGCGCGCGACCTCGACGCCCGCGTGGCCGAGGACCGCGCAGGCGGCGTCGGCCGCCGCGACGTCGGCCGCCACGGCGGAGCCTGTCTCGACGAAGCCGTCGCGGACCGCCGAGGACAGGCTGTCGAGGGCAACGACGAGCGCCGCGCACCCCTCGCACACCTCCGGCAGCGCGAGCGCGACCCCGCGCGGCCCGACGCGGCGCGAGCCGAGCAGGTGCGCGAAGCTCTCGATGCCTGCCGCGCCGTCCCGCGCCGCGCCGAGCGCAGCCGCGAGCCGCTCGCCGAGCATCAGGCCGTCGCGCTCGGGGCGACCTCGTAACCCGCGAAGAAGTAGGCGATCTCCCGCGCGGCCGTCGCCGGCTTGTCGGACCCGTGGACCGCGTTCTCGCCCACGTTCGCCCCGTAGAGCTTGCGGATCGTCCCCGCCGCCGCCTTGGCCGGATCCGTCGCGCCGATGACCTCGCGGTACTTCGCCACCGCGTCCTCGCGCTCGAGCGCCATCACCAGGATGGGGCTGCGCGACATGAACGTCACGAGCTCGTCGAAGAAGCCGCGCCCCCGGTGCTCCGCGTAGAAGCCCTCGGCCTCCGCGCGGGTGAGGTGGATGCGCTTCATCGCTTTGACCGTGAAGCCCTCCTGCTCGAGGCGGGCGACGATCGCGCCGGCCGTGTTCTTTTCCATCGCATCAGGCTTGATGATTGAGAGAGTTCGCTCGAGGGCCATGGGCGGCCCAGTTAGGCGAAAACGCCGAGCGTTGCAAGCTTCACGCATTCCGTCCTGGGAGTCCGCCGCCCGCCTCGCTGCACGATCCTCCGCCCGGCCGCGCTTCCGTCATCGCTGTTCATCCCGCCGCACCGCTCCAGGCTGCTCTCCCGGCCGCGCCCCCGGTTGCGGATCGGCCGCGCCCGATCCCCCCGACGTCTGTCTCGCCTCTCCGCGCTCTCCTCACGCTCGCGCTCCACCTCGTCCTTGTCGCAATTCCGTCTCGCGAGGGCGACGCGCGACACGCGCGATCGCCATCAAGCTGTCACAATGCGCTGCTACATACATCCGCCATGCCGAGCCACGTGCTCATCGTGGAGGACGAGCGCGACCTGCAGCGCGTCCTCACCTACAATTTTCGTCAGGCCGGGTTCGATGTGGTGTCCGCCGGGAGCGGAGAGACAGCGCTCCGGGCGGTCAAAGAGGAGCGGTTCGATCTCGTCCTGCTCGACCTGATGCTCCCGGACATGTCGGGCACGGAGATCTGCCGCCGCCTCAAGCAGAACCCGCAGACCTCGGCGGTGCCCGTCATCATGGTCACGGCCAAGGGCGAGGAGATCGACCGGATCGTCGGCTTCGAGCTCGGGGCCGACGACTACGTCGTCAAGCCGTTCAGCGTGCGCGAGCTCATCCTGCGCGCGCGGGCGATCCTCAAGCGCTCGGAGAGCCCGGCGTCGGCGCCGGAGAAGTTCGACTTCGGCATCCTGCGGGTCGACCGCGCCGCGCACCGGGCCTGGGTGCAGGAGGCCGAGATCGCGCTGACCGCGCTCGAGTTCCGCCTGCTCATGATGCTCTACGATCGCCGCGGGCGCGTGCTGTCGCGCGATCTCCTGCTCGACGAGGTGTGGGGCTCGCACGTCGACGTCACCGCGCGCAACGTCGACACCCACGTGAAGCGCGTCCGCGAGAAGCTCGGGGCGGCGGGCGATTACATCGAGACCGTGCGCGGCGTCGGCTACCGGTTCCGCGCCGAGCCCGAGGTCGCCTAGAGGGCCCATGCGCTTGCGGAGGGGGCTGGGCATCGGCGCGAAGCTCGCGGCGGGGACGGTGCTCGCCCTCCTCGTCGCTGGCGTCCCCATCGAGCGCCTCGCCGCGCGCGATATGGAAGCGGCGCTGCTCGCCGAGCACAGCCCGCGCGCCGCCGTCGACGCCGCCCTCCTTCGCTCGCGGCGCACCCTGCTGCTCGGCATGGGCGCCGTGATCGTCGTCGCCGTCTCGGTCGGCGCCGCCACGGCCTTCTTCGTCGCGCGCCCGATCCGGGGGCTGACCCGCTTCGCGCAGGCGATGTCCGAGGGCGACCTGTCGACGCGCGCCCCGCTGCGCGGCTCGGGCGAGCTCCGCCAGCTCGCGCGCGCGCTGAACCACCTCACGAGCGAGCTCTCCCGCTCGACCGCCGAGGTCCGGACGGAGCGCGCCCTGCTGGCAGGCATCCTCGACGGGATGAGCGAGGGCGTCCTCGTGCTCGATCGCGACGGGAGGATCCTCCTCGCCAACCGGGCGCTCCGCGCGATGGCCTCCCTCGGCGAGGACGCGCTCGGTCGATCCGTCATCGAGTCGATCCGCAACGCGCGGCTCACCGAGGCGATCCAGCTCGCCGGCAAGCGGGACGAGCCGGTCGACGTCGAGGTCGATCTCGGGCGGACGCTGCCGAGACGGCTGCTCGTGCGCGTGTCGCGCCGGAAGGGCCCGGAGCGGCTCGGGCACGATGAGCGCGAGGCCCTCGCCGCGTGGGGCGCGGATCACGACGGCGCGTCCGCCGAGCCGGGGCTCATCGCGGTGTTCCACGACGTCACCGACCTCCGCCGGCTGGAGACGATCCGGACCGACTTCGTCGCCAACGTGTCCCACGAGCTGCGCACCCCGGTCACCGCGATCAGCACCGCCGCCGAGACGCTGCAGCTCGGCGCGCTGAAGGACCCCCACGAGGCCGCCGAGTTCGTCGACGTGATCGATCGGCACGCGAAGCGCCTCCGCCACCTCGTCGACGACCTGCTCGACCTCTCCAAGATCGAGGCGAAGAACTTCCGCCTCGCGCTGTCGGAGCTCGACATCGCCCCCGCCATCGAGCACGTCACGCAGCTGCTCGCCGAGGCGGCGCGCCGGCGCAGGGTCACGCTGACGGTCGACGCCTCCGCGCTCCCGCCCGTTCGGTGCGACCGCCGCGCGCTCGAGCAGGTGCTCATGAACCTGCTCGACAATGCCATCAAGTACGCGGGCGAGGGAGCTCACGTCACGGTGAGGGCGCGCTCGGTCGATCAGCAGGTGACGCTCGCCGTCGCCGACGACGGCCCCGGTATTCCGCCTCACCACCTGGGCCGCATCTTCGAGCGGTTCTACCGGGTCGACGCCGGCCGCTCACGCGATCTGGGCGGCACCGGTCTCGGCCTCGCCATCGTGAAGCACCTGGTCGAGCTGATGAACGGCTCGATCGAGGTCGAGAGCGCCATCGGCCGCGGCACCCAGTTCACCGTCCGCCTGGCGCGCGCCGGGTGAGCGACGCGAACCACGCAAAGCCAGGAAAGCGCGGTACTCGCTGTTCCACCTTGCCGTCACGGAGCTGTCACAAACCTCGATTACGCCTTGCTGTGCATGGCTCGAATTCTGCTCACCCTGGCGATGTTCCTCCTGACCGCGGCGTGCGGTCGCTCCGATGCCCCCCAGGAAACCGGCTCTCTCCCCGGCGCGAAGAAGGACAGCGCGCCGCAGCCGACCGCTGACGGGGACATCACCTTGACGGGCGCGGGTGCGACGTTCCCGTACCCTCTCTACACGAAGTGGATCGCTGAGTTCCAGAAGGCCAACTCCAAGGTCAAGATCAACTACCAGTCCATCGGCTCTGGGGGGGGGATCCGGCAGATCACCGAGCGGACCGTCGACTTCGGCGCCTCCGATGCGCCGATGAACGAGGAGCAGATCGGGAAGGCCGCCGGCATCCTTCACCTGCCGACGTGCCTGGGCGCGGTCGTGCTGACCTACAACCTCGAGGGCGTCCCGTCTGGCCTGAAGCTCACGCCGGAGGCGGCCGCGCACATCTTCCTGGGCAAGATCAAGAAGTGGAACGACCCGGCCCTCCAGAAGGAGAACCCGGACGTGAAGCTCCCCGACAAGGAGATCGCGACGGTCCACCGCTCGGACGGCAGCGGGACGACCAAGATCTTCGTCGACTACCTGAGCGCGGTCAGCCCGGAGTGGAAGAGCGGACCAGGGACCGGGACAAGCGTCAACTGGCCTGGCGGCCTCGGCGCCAAGGGCAACGACGGCGTCTCCGCCCTGATCACGAGCACGCCGGCCTCGATCGGCTACATCGAGCTCGCGTACGCGATGCAGAACAAGCTCACGTTCGCCTCGCTCAAGAACAAGAGCGGGAAGTTCATCACCCCGTCGCTGGAGAGCACGACCGCCGCGGGCGCCGGCGCCGCCGCCAGGATGCCCGACGACCTCCGGATCTCGCTCGTGGATGCCGAGGGCGAGGACGCCTACCCCATCGCCGGCTTCACGTATCTCCTCGTGTACCAGGAGCAGAAGGACCTCGCGAAGGGCAAGGTGCTCTCCAGCTTCATCAAGTGGGCGATGCAAGACGGCCAGAAGTTCACGAACGACCTCCATTACGCCCCGCTGCCCGCGGCGGTCATCGAGAAGGTCAACAAGAAGCTCGCCGCGCTGGTCGGCCCTGACGGCAAGCCCCTGCTCGCCCCATGACCCCAGGAATGCGCGTCAGCCGCGCGACCGGCGCCCCGCCGTGCGCGGCTGGCGTGCGCGCAGGAGCGCAGGATAGGTCCATGAGCACCGCAGAAGTCCCGATGCAACAAGCCGCCTCGTCCGCGCCGCACAGCGACGCGCCACATGGCACGCGCGGAGCCGATCGAGCGTTCCGCGCCATCCTGACGATGTTCGGCCTCACGGTGCTCGCCGTGCCAGCGCTCATGGTGCTGGAGCTCATCCGATCGTCGCGCCTCGCGATCGACAAGTTCGGGCTGGGGTTCCTCGGCGGGAGCGTGTGGGACCCTGCGCGCGAGGAGTTCGGCGCGCTCCCGTTCGTCTACGGCACGGTCGTCACCTCGCTCATCGCCATCGTGCTCGCCGTCCCCGTCTCACTCGGTCTCGCGATCTTCCTGTCGGATCTGGCCCCCCACCGGATCCGCAAGCCGCTCGGGTTCATGGTCGAGCTCCTCGCGGCGATCCCGAGCGTCGTCTACGGCTTCTGGGGTATCGCCGTGCTCCGCCCCTGGCTCCGGGACACCGTCGAGCCGGTCATCATCGAGTACTTCGGCTACATCCCCCTCTTCGAGGGCCCGCCGCTCGGCTTCGGCATGTTCGCCGCGGGCGTCATCCTCGCCATCATGATCGTCCCCACGATCACGTCGGTGTCGCGCGAGGTGATGCAGGCGGTGCCCCAGCTGCACCGCGAGGCGGCGGTCGGCCTCGGCGCGTGCGCGTGGGACACGATCCGCTACGCGGTCCTCCCTTCGGCGCGCTCGGGCATCATCGGGGCCATCATCCTCGGGCTGAACCGGGCGCTCGGCGAGACGATGGCCGTCACGATGATGATCGGCAATGTCCCGAAGGTGAGCGCGTCGATCTTCCACCCCGGCTATTCGATGGCGAGCGTCATCGCCAACGAGTTCGTCGAGGCGACCAGCGACATGTACGTGTCGGCGCTGTCCAAGATCGCGCTGCTCCTCTTCGGGGTCGCCCTCCTCCTCAACCTCTTCGCCCGGTGGCTCGTGAGCTCGACCAAGAGCAAGCTGGAGAAGCGCGCATGAACAGCGACACCCCTGTCCCCGTGGCGAGCCCCACGAGCGCCCCCCGGCGCACGCTGCTCGAGCCCGCGCCCGGCGAGACGCTGCGCCGCGTACGCAGCTACTTCTTCGAAGGGCTCTGCGTGTCGAGCGCCGTCGTCGTCCTGGTCCCGCTGTTCCTGATCTTCGTCTACGTCGTCAGCAAAGGCCTTAGCGGGCTGTCCCTCGACTTCTTCACCCAGCTGCCGAAGCCCGTCGGCGACGAGCGGAGCGGCATGGGCAACGCGGTCGTCGGCACGCTCATCCTCGTCGCCATCGGCTGCGGCATCGGGTTGCCGACGGGCATCCTCGCCGGCATCTACCTGGCCGAGATCGGGCGCGGCAAGCTCGCTGCCGCCATCCGGTTCATCGCCGACGTGCTCGGCGGCGTCCCCTCGATCACCATCGGCGTGTTCGTCTACGCCCTCGTCGTGGTCACGATGAAGCGCTTCTCGGCGCTCGCGGGCGGCATCGCGCTCGCGATCGTGATGCTCCCGACGGTGACCCGCACGACGGAGGAGCTGCTCAAGCTGGTGCCCGCCCACCTCCGCGAGGCGTCGCTCGCCCTCGGCGTGCCGGAGTGGCGCACGAGCCTCCTCGTCGTGCTCCGGACGGCCTCGCCCGGGATCGGCACCGGCGTGATGCTCGCCGTGGCCCGCATCGCCGGCGAGACCGCGCCGGTGCTCCTCACCGCGCTCGGCTCATCGTACTGGAGCTTCGCCATCGACCGCCCCATCGCCTCGCTGCCGGTGCAGATCTGGCGGAACGCGACTTCGCCCTACCCGAAGTGGCAGCAGGAGGCGTGGACCGGCGCCCTCGTGCTGATCGTCATCGTCTTCCTCCTGAACTTGCTCGCGCGTATCGCCACGTCGCGGAGCGTCAAGGCGCGCTAAAGGCACTCGATGAGCTCGTTTGACTCACTGCACAACAAAGTACGGTCCGGGGAACGTCGCAGCGGGCTCGACACGGACGGCATCGACAGCTGCTCCATGGAGCCAGAGGACGAGGCGCCGCCAGCCAAGATCAGCGTCACGCGGCTCAACGCCTATTTCCACAAGTTCCACGCCATCCACGACATCACGCTGAACATCCCCGACGGCCAGGTCACAGCGGTCATCGGCCCGTCCGGGTGCGGGAAGTCGACGTTCCTGCGCTGTCTCAACCGGATGCACGAGCAGGTGCCCGGGGCCTCGGCGAAGGGCTCCGTCATGATCGACGGCGTGAACATCTATGACAAAGCCGTCGACCCGGTGCGGCTGCGGCGCCGCGTCGGCATGGTGTTCCAGAAACCCAACCCGTTTCCAACGATGTCCATCCGCGAGAACGTCCTCGCCGGGCACAAGCTGAACGGCATCTCCGTGAAGGATCCCACTGGCCTCGTCGAGAAGTGCCTGCGCCAGGTGGCGCTCTGGGACGAGGTGAAGGACAAGCTCGATCAGTCCGGGCTATCCCTCTCGGGCGGCCAGCAGCAGCGGCTCTGCATCGCCCGCGTCCTCGCGGTGGAGCCGGAGGTGATCCTGCTCGACGAGCCGTGCTCTGCGCTCGATCCCATCGCGACCGCGCGCGTCGAGGAGCTCATCGACGAGCTGAAAGAGCGATATACTTGCGTGCTCGTAACACACAACATGCAGCAGGCCGCGCGGTGCTCTGACTATACCGCCTTCTTCTACATGGGGGACTTGGTGGAGTTCGACAGGACCCAGACGATCTTCACCAACCCCAAGGAGAGCAAGACGGAAGACTACGTCACCGGGAAGTTCGGCTGATGGAAGCGGGGGATAGAGTCATGCCGACGTCGCACACGAGCAAGGTCTACGAGCACGAGCTACGCACGCTTCGCGAGAAGCTGCTGCTCATGGGCAGCCTCGTCGAGGAGATGATCCAGAAGGGCTCGACCGCGCTCACGACGCGCGACACGGGCCTCGCCAAGGCGACGATCCGGCTCGATCGCCGGATCAACCGCCTCGAGTGCGAGGTCGACGAGCTCTGTATGAGGATCCTCGCGACGCGCCAGCCCGTCGCGTCCGACCTGCGCTTCGTGACCACGGCGCTCAAGATCGTCACCGATCTGGAGCGGGTCGGCGACCTCGTGGTGAACGTCTGCGAGCGCGTGCAGGAGCTCAACGAGGAGCCGCCGCTCGCGCCGGTGGCGGATCTGCAGGGCCTCGCGGACGAGGCGATCGAGGTGGTGCACGAGGCGCTGGACGCGCTGGTCGCCCGCGACTGCGAGCGAGCGAACCAGCTGCTCACGCGCGATGACGTGATCGACGAGCACTACGCCCGCATCTTCCAGGAGGTGCTCCTCGTCATGAGCCGCGACCCGAGCACGGTGTACAGGGCCACACGCATCCAGTCGATCGCCAAGTACCTGGAGCGCATCGCCGATCACGCGATGAACATCGCCGAGTCGGTCGTCTTCCTCGTCAAAGGGACGGACATCCGGCACCACAACCGCCTGAAGGAGAACGACCCGCTCTCCTCGCCTCCGCCGGCCGGGCTTCGCCTGCGCTAGGCGCCAGCGCCGCCCGGAGGCGCCGCCCGGCCGGCGCCTGCGCTAGGCGCCAGCGCTGGCCGGAGGCGCCGCCCCACCGTGCCCGTGGGGCCCCTCGTCGCCGTGCGCGTGCCCGTGGGGCTCCTCGTCGCCGTGCGCGTGCCCGTGGGGCTCTTCGCCGTGCGCGTGCCCGCGGGGCGCCTCGTGCCCGTGCTCGCCGGCGCAGCGGGCGTCCTCCCATCCGACCCAGTAGGGGCCGTCCGGCCCGTGCTCACGCTTCCAGATCGGCAGGCGCTCCTTGATGCGGTCGATGAGCAGGCGGCACCCGCGGAACGCCTCTCCCCGGTGCGGCGCGCTCGCGGCGCAGGCGACGGCGACATCGCCGACGCGGAGCGCGCCCACCCGGTGCGTCGCGGCGACGCGCACGCCAGGGATCTCTGCGGCGATCTCCGACAGGATCCGCTCTAGCTCGGCCTCGGCCATCGTCCCGTAGGCCTCGTACTCCAGCAGCGTGACCGAACGGCCCTCGTTGACGTCGCGCACCGCGCCCAGGAACGTGGCGATGCCGCCCGCGCCAGGGTGAGACACCGCGGCGATGAGCTCGTCGAGGCCGAGCGGCTCGGCGCGGATCCGGCTCACGGCGCGCTCCGCTGGAAATGGCCGGAGCGGCCCCCGCTCTTCTCGAGCAGCTTGATGTCCGAGATCACCATCTCGCGATCGATCCCCTTGAGCATGTCGTAGATCGTCAAGCACGCGGCGCTCACCGCGACCATGGCCTCCATCTCGACCCCTGTGCGATCCACCGCCTCCGCGGCGGCGGTCACCCGGATCGTCGCGGAGGGCTCGTCCACGTCGAGCGAGACCGAGACGTGCGTGAGCGCGATGCCGTGGCAGAGCGGGATGAGCTCCGGCGTGCGCTTCGCCGCCATGATCCCGGCGATCCGCGCCGCGGCCAGCACGTCGCCCTTCGGGGCGTCGTCGCGCGCGACCCGGGCGATGGTCTCGGGGCGCATCATGACGGCGCCGGACGCGACAGCGCGGCGGTGCGTGACGGGCTTGCCTTCGACAGGCACCATGCGGGCCTCGCCGCTCGGAGAGAGGTGAGTCGAGAGCGCTTCGCCCTCGCCGGGTCGATCAGGGGTTCGCGGCATCGCCCCGGAATCTGACACGGCAGCCGTGAGGACCGGAAGCCGAACGTGATCCGGCCCCGCGCGGATCCGCCCGCTCCGTCAGCCGCCGATCGCGCGGATCGACACCGCGGAGGCCGTCTCTTCGGTGCAGCCCTTCCAGACCTTGCCGTCCGGCTTGAGGCGCCACGCCTCGTCCAGGCGCAGGCGGATCGCCGCCCGATCGCCGCTCTTCGCCTCGCGCGAGGCGTCGACGCCATCGTCGGTGGCGAGGCACGGCCGGAGCACGCCCGTCGAGGAGACGCGCAGGCGATCACAGCTCTCGCAGAACGTGTCGCTGGTGCCCGTGATGAAGCCCACGCGGAGCGACGGGTCGCGGCGCGCGCGGACGTACCTGGCCGGGCCGAGACCGGGCTCGGCGGCCGCCTCCTCCGGGAGGAGGTGCTCGGCGAGGCGCGCCCTCATCTCGGCCGCGGTGACCAGGTGCTTGCCGACGAGCCGAGCGCCCTCGGCGATCGGCATCACCTCGAGGAAGCGCGGCACCATCCGGCGCTCCCAGGCCCACAGCGCGAGCCGCTCGATCTCGTCGTCGTTCACGCCGCGGAGGACCACCGTGTTCAGCTTGATCGGCGAGAAGCCCGCCGCGATCGCGGCGTCGATGCCGTCGAGCACCCGGGCGAGCTCGCCGCCCCGGGTCATCTCGCCGAAGCGCCCGGGATCGAGGGTGTCGATCGAGACGTTCAGCCGGTGCAGCCCGGCGGCGCGCAGCGCCCCGGCGAGCCGCGCGAGCTGCGACGCGTTCGTCGTGAGGGCCAGATCCTCGAAGCCGAGCGCGGCGAGGCACCCGACGATCGACACGATCTCGGGGTGGAGCAGCGGCTCGCCGCCGGTCAGGCGCACCCGCCGGATGCCGGCGTCGCGCAGCGCCTCGAACATGGTGCGCCAGGCGGCCGTCATGAGCTTGCCGTCGGCATAGCCGTCATGCCGCGACGGGCGGCAGTAGGTACACGCGAAGTCGCACCGATCCGTGACCGAGATGCGCACGCTCCGCGGCGCGGGCCCCGCGTGCTCGCCAGCTGCCTCGCGGGAGCCGTCGCGGTACGGGATGACGGCGGCGCGTCGGCCAGCGTCTCCGCCGCCGACCAGCGGCAGCGATCGCCGCCGCTGAGCCGACGCGTCGCCCGCAGTGCGCGCAGGATCGAGGCCGCCGATAGAAGAAGGCATGGCGCGTCCCTCTCGGGTCCTCTCGCTAGCCGCCCGCCACCGGCGGGATCAGCGCGACCTCGTCACCGAAACCTACAGGATCGCTCGGCGTCGCATAGACGCCGTTCACCGCCACCCGGATGGATCCCTTGTAGGGGCCGAGCCCCGGATAACGAGCACAGACGTGCTCCAGGAGCTCCGCTGCGGTGCAGGGGCCAGCCAGCGGCAGCGCCACTTCTCCGGCACCCAGCACATCCCTCGCGCCAGCGAATGCAAGCACGCGTACCGCTGCATCCATCACCGCAACCTAGCATCGCTCCGCGGACCGGACACCACGAACTGCCGGCAAGCGACCTCGGGCCGCCCTGGCCGCTGGCTCCTGGCTCCTGGCGAGATTCGAGTCTACCGGGCCCGGCCGGCACGGCTATCATCGGGCGGCTCACCGTCATGTCGGAAGAAGGCTTTTTACCGGGCACGATCCTGGCCGGTCGCTATCAGGTCCGCCGAGAGCTGGGTCGCGGCGGCATGGGGGTCGTCTATCTCTGCCGCGATCTCGTGCTCGACGAGCGCGTGGCCGTGAAGCTGCTCGACCGGCCAGGCGCGGCGGCCCGACCCGAGGACGCCTGGTGGTTCCAGGAGGAAGCCCGGGCGCTCGCCGGGCTCTCCCATCCGGCGCTCGTCAAGGCCCGCGACTTCGGGGCGCTCAGCAACGGGACGCCGTACCTCGTGATGGACGCCGTCCCAGGTCGATCGCTCCACGAGTGGCTCTACCTCGCGCGGCTCGAGGACCCGCTGCCCTGGCCGATCATCTGGAGCGTCATCGACCAGGTGCTCGGCGCGCTGGCGCACGCGCACGCGCGCGGCGTGATCCACGGTGACCTGAAGCCGTCCAACGTCCTCGTCGATCTGCAGCACGGGGGCGAGCCGCCGCTCGTGCACGTGCTCGACCTCGGGCTGGCCTGGCTCATCCAGGACCGGGTCGATCACCGGCTCGACGGCTCCAGGGAGAGCGAACCCACGGTGCGCTGGGGCGCCGGCACCCCGGGCTGGATGGCGCCCGAGCAGATCCGCTTCGCGGCGCCCCACGTCGGACCGCCGACGGACCTCTACGCGCTCGGCTGCATCCTCTACGCCCTGCTCGCCGGCGGCGAGGTCTACGACGGCAACAACGACGAGCTCCTCCAGCAGCACCGGAGCGCGCCGATCCCGGACCTGCCGCTCCCCACGGCGGTGCCGGGCGACGTCGCGAAGTTCGCGAAGCGGCTGCTCGCGAAGCGGCCCTGGCACCGCTTCGACTTCGCGGGCGACGCGCGGCGGGTGTGGAAGCGGTTCGAGCCGCGCAACAACGCGAACGTGACCGCGACGCCGCTGCCGATCGCCCTCTTGACGAGCGGCCGCCTGCCCCCGAGCCGCAAGGAGCTGCTCACGCCCGAGCTCATCGAGCCTCCAGACGACGACCCGCCGCCGTCCGTGACGACCACCGGGCTGCTCGCGCTCCGGCCGAGCCCGTTCGTCGCGCGGACGGGGGAGCGGGCGCGGCTCATGGAGGTCGTGGCCGAGATGGTCGACGCGCCGAAGGCGATGCACCGGTTCGTCCTGCTCGCGGGCGAGGCCGGCGTCGGCAAGAGCCGGCTGGCCGAGTGGCTCTGCGAGGAGGTCCACGAGCGGGCGCTCATGGTGCCGCTCCGCGCGCGCTACCGGCGCATCGCGGCGCCGCTCGACGGCGTGCTCGGCGCGGTGACCCAGCACTACCGGCTGGAGCGGGCCGAGCGCGAGATCGTCGAGAAGGTGCTGATGAACCTCTGGGAGGTCCCGCCGGAGGACGAGGTCGGCAAGACGTGGGTCGCGGCGACCGCCGAGTGGATCAAGCCGTCGCCCCCGGGGAGCGAGGCGGTCGGCCCGACGGGGAAGCGCTTCCGCCTGGATCGCCCCGAGCTCCGCTGGCTGATCATCCGCAAGACGCTGGAGAGGATCGGCCGGGACCGGCCGGTGCTGCTCTGGCTCGACGACCTGCACTACGCCTCGTCGACGACGTTCGAGGGGCTCCTCACGCTCCACCGCGACGCGCCGAACCTGGGCCTGCTCGTCGTGGCGACGGTCAGGAGCGAGGCGGTCGAGTGCGATCCGGTGGCGGCGCGGCGGATCGAGGGGGCGCTCGCGGCCTACGTCGGGGAGCGGCTCGACGTCGCCCCGCTGAACCCCACGCAGACGCACGCGCTGCTCCGGGAGACGCTCCCGCTCGACGACGCGGCGGCCGAGGCCGCGACGGCCCGCAGCAAGGGGAACCCGCTCTTCGCGCTGCAGCTGCTGCACGCGTGGGCGGGCGGCGGGCACCTCCAGCTCCGCGCGGGCAAGTACTTCGTGCCGCGGGCGTCGATGGCGGTGCAGGCGGCGACGACCGCCGACCTCTGGGAAGAGCGCCTCGCGGCGCTGCCCGAGGAGCTCCGCACCGGCGCGCGCGCCGCCGCCGCGCTCGGCGGCGACATCCGGCGCGAGATCCTGCGCGCGCTCCTCACCTCGCTCGATATCTCGGCGGACCGGGCGCTCGCGTCCATGCAGCGCGCCCAGATCCTCCTCGCCGTGGGCGATCGCCTGCGCTGGCCGCACGCGCTGCTCCAGGAGCACCTCCTCTCGCAGCTCTTCCTCGAGCCGAACGCGGCCCGCGTGTTCCGCGCCGCCGCCGACGCGCTCGGGGCGCACCCGGCCGCGTCGAGCCGCCGCATCCTCCGGCACCGGGTGGTCAGCCTCCTGCGCGCCGGCGACACCGACGAGGCCGCGGCGCTCATGCACGCGCACGTGGCGGCGCACTGGCAGAGCTCGCGCGACATCGCGGCGACGCTCCGCGATCTCGCCGTGCTCGACGGCAAGCTGCCCGGGGGGAGCGACTCGCGCCCGGGACTCCGGGGCGGGGTGGACGCGCGGCCCGTGCTGACGGGGACGCGCCTCGGGACGCAGCTGCGCTTCCGCGCCGAGGCGCTGCGGCTGGCGGGGAGGCTCGACGAGGCGCGGCGCGACGCGGAGGACGCGCGGCGCATCTTCGAGCAGGCCGGCGACCGCGAGAACCAGGCTCACTGCCTGCGCCTGCTCGGGCACATCGCGTCGGACCTCGGGGCGGAGGCGCAGGGCCGGCGGCTCGTGGCGCGGGCGCACGCGATCTTCGACGAGATCGGCCACGGCCACGGGCAGGCGCAGTGCGAGGTGCTGCTCGGCGAGATCGACTACCTGCTCGGCGAGCACGCGCGGGCGCGGGCGGTGCTCGCGTCCGGGGCGTCGAGGTTCATGGAGGTCGGCGATCGGCTCGGCCGGGCGCAGTGCCTGCTGCTGCAGAGCATGGTCGAGCAGGCCGGGGCGACCTCGGAGGCGGCGCGCGCGCTGCTCACGACCGCGCACGCCGATTTCGACGCCATCGGCTACCGGCTCGGGCTCGCGCAGTGCGACCTCGCGCTGTCGCACTCGGACCACCGCGCCGGCAACTTCGAGGCGGCGCGCTCGGGCGCGCTCGCGGCGCGGCAGAGCTTCCGCGACGTCGCGAACCCGCGCGGCGAGGCCGGGTGCGAGCGCCTGCTCTCGATGGTGGCCCTCGACGCGGGCGCGCCGGAGCTCGCCGAGGAGCACGCGCTCGCCGCCGGCAGGCTCTTCGAGCGGCTCGGGGATCCGTGGGGCCTGGTGGAGGCGCGGCTGCTCTTCGCGCAGATCGCGCTCCACCGCGGGGAGGCGGAGCTCGCCCGCGAGCACCTGATGGCGTGCGAGGCGGTGGCGCTCGCGGAGGCGGAGCCGCGGCAGCACCGGCACCTGACGCTCGCCTGGCTCGCGTACCACGAGGGGCGCTTCCACGAGGCGGCGCGCGAGCTCGACGCGGCGCGCGCGGCCTTCAAGGACAGCCGCACCGGAGACCACACGCCGCAGCTCCTCGAGCGCTTCGCGCGGATGGGCTGGCCCAAGCCGGCGGGGGCGCGGATCAGCGGCTGGATGCGCACGCTCGAGAACACCTGAGGCGGAGTCCGGGGGGCGCTGGATCCCGGCAACGAGAGCTCTCCAAGGGGATCAGAGGCTGTCGACGGCTGACGCTCTCACAAGATGCGTCGCCGAGCGGGGCTCACCCGCACAGGAGACGGGTCCAGATCGGCGTTTTCGGCGCGCAAGCGCACTCCCGTGCGCTGAGCACCGAAAACGCCGAGATGGGCCCGTATCCGAAGCGGGTGAGCCCCGCTCAAAGAGGGAGCCAGAAGTCGGGACCAAAGAGTCGGCGCGCGTCCTCGATGGTGCGGAGGGCACGCGGCAGATCGAGCCTCGCCTGGTGCTCGGCCAGCTGCACGACGTAGGGGATCCAGAGCGGCCTGCAGACGACGAGCGCGGCGAGGTGGAACTCCGCCTCCTCGGTCTGGCCGAGATCCATCGCCACACGCGCCAGGAGGCTGTGCACCGGGACGGGCGACCCGAGCGGCGCGATGGCCGTGGCGCAGCGCCGCACGCTCTCCGCGGCCTCCTCGCTGGGGTGCCGCCGGAACTCCTGGAACGTCTCCTCGAGCTCGTGCTCGTCGCTCACCTGCTCCGGCAAGTGCTGCGCGACGAGCGCCTTCCAGTGATCGACGAACGGCAGACCGGCGAGGGCGCTCGAGCCGTCGGCGTGGGCAAGGAGCATATCGGCCTCCTTCCAGTCGCCGGCCTCTCGGGCGAACTCGAGCCCCGAGACGACCCGAGCCTCCTCGTGGAGCCCAGGCTCCTTCGTCAGGAGCCAGCGCTGCCAGTAGAGCGCGCCCCGAAAGGCCACGCGCGCGAGCGGCTCTTTGTCGTCCGCACGCATCTGCAGCGCCATGTCCAGGAGCGCCCCCTTGTGCCGCTGCACGTCGTCGACAACGAGGCTCGCTGGCCAAGCACAGAGCCCGCACGCCTCCGAGATCATCGCACCCCCCCTCGCACCGCACGAGAGCTGCCTGCCGACAGGCAGCGCAGAAGGAACCCCCCGCGATACAGACCAACGCTACCACGGCGCCCGCAGCACGCGAGAGGTCGTCGCCAGCGGGTGGGTGGAAGACAACATCGACGAAGGCAACAGCGCTCGAATGCCACCGCACGAGCGGCCTGCACCGGGATGGATCCCGGACCAGGGAGCGGACGAAGGGCGAAACCGACGAGACTGACTAGACCGACGAGACTGACTAGACCGACGAGACCGACGAGACCGAGCGGGACGACGAGGGCGATGACAACCACCGCGCCGAGCCGCGCGCGGGCTCATGGGCCTCGATCTCCACAAAGGCTTCCTGCACAATGCGCCGCTGGCGGCAGCGGCAGAGAGGGGGTGTCCGCGGCCGCTCGAGGTGCTGATTGGCAATCGAGATCGAGAGGACAACGCGGCGGCACGGCGCTCCTGACCCCCTGCGGCGCCCACGATGAGCCAGCCTGATCTCCACCGCGCCGCATTCGAGGCGGCCGAAGACGCGATCCTCCTCCTGGAGAACGGCCGCGTGATCGACGCCAACCCGAGCGCGATCCGGCTGCTCACCGGATCCGCGGAGGGCCTCGTCGGACGGGAGCTCGCGGACCTCGCGCCGATCCTGCAGCCCGACGGGCAGGCCTCCGCCGAACGCCTCGCGCAGCGGCTCGACGCGGCGGGCCGGGGCGAGCCGCAGCGGTTTCGGTGGCTCTACCGGCGCCCGGGCGGGGACTTCATCCAGGCCGACACGCAGATCGCGCGCCTCGCCCTGCCCGACCGCGCAGGGCCGATCCTGCGCGCGGTCGTGCGCGAAGAGGACAAGGAGCAGCGGCGGCTCTACGCGCTCGCCGTCGACATGCTCGGCGCCGCGACGCTCGACGGGCGGTTCAGGGAGCTCAGCCCCTCGTGGGAGCGCACGCTCGGGTTCAGCCGCCAGGAGCTGATGGCGCGGCCCTACCTCGAGTTCATCCACCCCGAGGACAAGGCGCGCACCCTCTCGGAGACAGACACGTTCTCGACGGGCGCGCAGACGATCACCTACGAGAACCGCTTCCTCTGCAAGGACGGCTCGTACCGGTGGCTCGAGTGGAACGCGATGCTCGCGCTCGACGAGGGGCTCGTCTACTTCGTCGCGCGCGACGTCACGCGGCGCAAGACCGCCGAGATCTCGCTCCGTGAGTCCGAGGAGAAGCTGCGGGCGCTGTACGACGGCATCCCGCACTACCTGGTCGTCGTCGACAAAGACGCGCGCATCGTCTCGGTGAACCGGCCGTATCCCGGGGTCCGGGAGGAGAGCGTCGTCGGCCGGAGCCTCTTCGATTTCACGTCGCCGGAGTACCACGACACGGTGAGGGAGGCGCTCCAGACGGTGCTCCGGGAGGGAGGCCGCGCGAGCTACGAGGTGGTCGGCCTCGGGGTGAACGGCGGGCGGGCGTGGTACGCGAACCACGTCAGCGCGATCCGGGGGGCGGACGAGGTCACGAACGCGCTCATCGTGGGGGAGAACATCACCGAGCGCCGGCGCGCCGAGGAGCAGCGCCGGGAGAGCGAGGCGCGCTTCCACGCGGCCGTCGAGGCCAGCATGGACGCGTTCCTCACGCTGGCCTCCCGCCGCGACGACAGCGAGGAGATCGCCGACTTCGTGATCACGGGGCTCAACGCGCGCGCCGCGACGATGCTGTCGTCGATGCCGCGCGAGCAGCTCCTCGGTCAGCGCCTCTCGGAGCTCGTCCACTCGGTCGAGGCCGGCGTCCTCCTCGAGAGGTGCCTGCGCTGCCTCCGGAAGGGGGCGCCGATCGAGGAGGAGATCCGCCTGCCCGCGCCGAACGCCCAGGCGTCGCGCCAGAGCGTCTGGGTGCACCACCAGATCGTGCCGATCCAGGGCGGCGTCGCCGTGACGATGCGGGACACCACCGAGCGCAAGCGGCTCGAAGATCAGCTGCGCCAGTCGATCGAGCGCCTCGAGGTGTACGCCGAGGAGCTGGAAGGCAAGAACCGGATGCTCGCCGCGGAGAACGCCGAACGCGAGCGGACCGCGAGCGTCCTGCGCCAGCAGCAGGAGGCGATCCGCGCGCTCTCGACGCCGATCATCCAGGCGTGGGAGGGCGTCCTCGTGCTGCCGATCATCGGCGCGCTCGACCGCGCCCGGGCCACGGACGTCATGGAGAAGCTGCTCGGGGAGATCGTCCGCACGCAGGCCCACTTCGCCGTGCTCGATCTGACCGGCGTGGAGGGCGTGGACACGCCGACGGTCGACCACCTGTTCCAGGTGGCCCGGGCCGCGAGCCTGCTCGGCAGCCGCTGCCTCGTCTCCGGGATCTCCCCCGGGGTCGCGCAGGCCATCGTGACGCTCGGCAGCGACGCGCGGGCGCTCGAGACCTTCGGCGCGCTGGAGGACGCCCTGCGCTACGCGCTTGTCGTGTCCGGCGCCCGGCTGCCGAGCGCGCCCGGCAAGGCGCGGTAGCGGCGGCCTCCCTACGCCTCGTCGGCCGCGAGCTCGTCGTGGATCTCCCGGGCGCGCGCCGCGTGGCGCACCGCCGCGGCGCCCTCGCCCATCGCGGCGGCGTACGCCGCGGCGCGGTCGTGCGCCGCCGCGGCCGCCCGCAGATCGCCGCCCCGCTCGTAGTGGTGGGCGAGGAGCGCGGCCCCCTCGTCGCGCGCCTCCACGCTCGACGCGCGGTGCTCGATCCAGTCGGCGACGAGCAGGTGGATCCGCCGGCGGATCTTGAGGCTCAGCATCTCGTAGGCGACCTCGCACGTCGCCTGCTCCACGAACACGTACTCGCGCTCGCCGGGGAACGACGCGGGGGAGCGGAGCCGGATCAGCTGGCGCTCGCAGAGGCGCGCGAGCAGCTCGGCGGTGGACGCGCCGCCCCCGTGGCGCACCGAGAACGGCGGATCGAGATCCTGGAGCTCCGCGAGGATGCGCTCGCTCGACATCGGCGAGCGCGCCTGCGGGGCGTCGTTCCGGAGCCGCTCGACCGCGCCCTCCCAGAACGTCCGACCGACGACCGCAGCCTGCGCGAGGAGGCCGCGCGCGCCCTCGTCCAGGCGGTCGAGGCGCGCCTGGACCACGCCGTGCACCGCCGGCGGCAGGCTCAGCGCGCCGAGCGCGTCGTCACGGACGTGCCACGCGCCGTCCTGGGCCTCGATGGCGCCGGCGTCCACGAGGAGGTGGAGCGTCTCCTCCACGGTTCGCGGGTTGCCCTCGGAGCGCTCGGCGATCGCGCGCACGAGCTCGTGGTCGAGCGCGGAGGCGCCGCGGAGCCGATCCCGGATCATCTCCTCCGCGTGCCGCCGCGCGAGCGGCGACGCGTCGACGCGGACGTACGCTTCCTTCCCGACGCCCCAGTCCGGGCGGCGCTCGTAGAGCTCGGGGCGCGCGGTGCACGCGATGCAGAGCGGCAGCCCCTCCGCGTTCGCCACGAGCTCCTCGACGAGGTCGAGCGTCGCGTCGTCGGCCCACTGCAGGTCGTCGCACACGATCACCATCGGCGTCCGCTCGAGCGCGAAGGCGACGAGCAGCGCGAGCGCGGAGGCGATCCGGCGCCTCGCCAGCACGCTGCCGCGCGCCGCGGCCTCGAGGAGCCCGGCGGGCGCAGGCCGCGCGCCCAGGATGGCCGCCAGCCGGGCGAGGATCTCCTCGAGGTCGCTCCCCCCGCTCGGCCTCGACAGCGAGGGGGACGGATCGAGCTCGTCGTCGTCCTCGTACCGCGCCGCCCCGGCTCCCCTGCGCCCGCTGACGGTCGAGCTGATCGGCCCTCGGAGGGGGACGGACGACGCGCGGGCCACGATGGGCGACGCGCCCCCGAGCGCGGCGGCCCTGGCCCCCGCGCCGGCGGCCTCCCGCTCGGCGCGGACGCGGGCGCGCGCGGCGCGCAGCCGGATCCAGCGCAGGCCGCGGCGCAGCTTGCGCAGGATGACCTGGGCCGGATCGGCCTCGTGGATCCCGAACCAGCGGCGGAGCAGCGCGCCGGCCAGGCCATAGCTCGAATCCTGCGCGAGCGCCGAGCACTGCGCCGACAGGACGAGCAGCCCCCCGGGCGGCGCGAGCGTGTACCCGCGCTCCGAGGAGGGCGCGCCGCCCCCGGCGCCGCCGTCGCGGAGGCCCGCGAAGAGCTCCGCGAGCATCCGCGTCCGTCCCACGCCGGGCGCGCCGACCAGCGTGATGAGGCGCGGCCGCCGCTCGTGGAAGGCGGTCTCGACGAGATCACACAGGCGCTGCATCTCCGCGCCGCGCCCGACGAGGCGCGTCGAGAGCCCGTGAAAATCGGGCGGCACGAGCGCGTGGTGGAGCGGCGCCTCGCCGAGCACGCGGTAGATCGGCGGCGCCGCGCCGTGCGCGGTGGACGCCGGCGGCGCCCGGCCCGCGCCGGCGCTCGCGCCCGCGTCGAGCGCCTCGACGTGGAAGCGCCCGAGGACGAGGCGGTGGGTGTCGCGGCCGATCACGATCGCGCCGCGCGGCGCGAGCTGCTGCAGGTGCCCCGCGCCGTCGACCGCGTCGCCGATGACGGCGAGATCTTGCCGCGCCGAGCCCCCGGCGCCGACGAAGGCCCGCCCCGTCGCGATCCCGAACCGCACCGAGAGGCGGACCGATCGCGCGGCGCGCGGCAGCGTGAGGCGCGGGATCGCGGCCTGCGCGCCGAGCGCCGCGACGATCGCGCGCTCGGCGTCGCTGTCGGTCGAGCGAGGGACGCCGAAGACCGCCATGACGCGCCCGCCGATCGGCCGCTCGACGATCCCGTGCATCTGCTCGACGTGCTCCGCGAGCACCTGATAACAGCGGTCGACGACGTCCTTGACGTCCTCGGGATCGAGCCGCGACGAGAGCGCGGTCGCCTCGGACAGATCGGCGAACAGGACGGTGCAGACCCGGTGCTCACCGCCCTCGAACGGCAGCGCGGCCCGGGTCCGCGGCGAGCCGCGATCGGAGCTCACGCTCCCCCTCATCCCGCTGCTGTCCGGCGCCCGCCACGGCGTCGACGACGGCGGCAGCGACGGCGGCGGGACGGACAGCGCCGGCGGCGGCGGCAGCGGCGGCAGGTGGACGGCGGCGAGGTCGAGCAACCCGTCCTCCGCGTCGTCGTTCGCGTCGGCCGGGCCGAAGGCGGGCGCGCGCAGGGTGTCGCGCGCCACGACGACGACGCTGGAGCGGTGGGCGGCCTCCAGGGCGGCCCACATCTCGCCGAGGTTGTGGAACCGCTGCGAGGGGTTGATCGCGAGCGCGCGGCCGAGGACCGCCTCGACGTCGGCGTTCGCGTTCACCCCGCGGGCGCGGAAGCTCGGCCGGATCGCCTCGTCGCTCGAGGCGACGAAGAGCTGAATGACGTCGCCGCCCGAGAGGGCGGGCTGACCGCTCGCGACCTCGACGAGGATGAGGGCCATCGCATAGACGTCGGTCCAGGGCCCCGTCGCGCCAAACCGCGGGCTGAACTGCTCCGGCGCGCCGTACTGCGGCGTGAAGGCGCGGAACGTTCGTCCCGTCTGGACGAGCGCCTCTGCGAACGTCGGCGTCTCGGAGAAGACCTTGGCGAGCCCGAAGTCGAGCACCTTCATGCGGTCGCCGAGCAGGAACAGGTTGGCCGGCTTGACGTCGCGGTGAGACACGTTCTCGTCGTGGGCGACGGCGAGCGCGGAGGCGACCGGCGCGAGGAGCCGGATCGCCTCGCCGAGGCTCCTCGGCGGGAGCTTCTCGGCGCTGCGGCGCTTGAGATCCTGCTCGAGCGTCTCGCCCTCCAGCCACTCCATGACGATGTACGGCGTCCACGGCCCCTTCGGAGCGGCGGCGGCGCCGATGTCGAGCGCCTGGACGATGCCCATCGTCCGGCGTGAGAGCTGGTGGAGCAGGCGCGCCTCCTCGCGGAACTTGGCGAGGAAGCCGTCCTGCTGGTCAGGGCTTAGACCCGCGGGGATCTTGAGACATTTGACGGCGACCGGCGAATCGAAGCCGAGGTGCCGGGCCCGGTAGACGACGCCGAACGCTCCCTCGCCCGCCAGCGCCTCGACGGCGAACTGGCCGTCGATGATCGACCCCACCCAGCCGAACGGGTCGCTGGCCTGCATCGTTGCCTAGGCTACCTGTTGCGCCGAACCCCGAGCAAGAGATGCAACGGCCGCGGGCGAGGGGATGTGCGAGGCGGGGCGCGCGTGGGGCCCCGCCGAACTCGCATGGGCCGGTCACGCCTCCCTCGCTGCGCGAGGGAGGCGCGACCGGCAAAAGTGCTCGGACAGCGGCCCGTCCCCACGCGCGCCCCGCCTCGCACATCCCCTCGCCCGCGGCTCCAGGGAAGAAAGGAGGCTATGACGGCCGCGACGGGCGAGCCACGACGGCCGCGACGGGCGAGCCACGACGGCCGCGACGGGCGACTGGCATGGAGACATTTCCGGTGCCCGGGTAGCGAGAGGCCGGAGATTCGAGCTCGATGGCGCTGATTTGCCTACATGACATGGTCGGTTTGCGCTGCAGGACCTCACGGGCCCGCTGCGACGCCGAACGACGTAGTTGTTCCCCGTGCCCCAGAGCGGGAATCCGGAAGCGCGACGGGCGAGCGAGAGCGCGCCGCATCGGTTCACCGTCGACCGCCGCGGACGGCAGCGCCATCGTGAACGCATGAACTTCCTGCTTCATCGCCACCTCGCCGCGCGCGACCTCGGCTCGGCCGCCGCGGGCGCGGCGGCGATGCTCCCGGACCTCTGGCGCATGGCCGACCGGCGCGTCAGGCCCTCCCGCGCGCCCGATCGCCCCGCCGCCCCGCCGCCCCGCCTCGCCGAGGTGCTGGCCGGCATCGACCACCACGTCGCCGCCGACCGCTGGTTCCACGCCGCCCCCGTCTTCGTGGAGGGCGAACGCCGCCTCGCCGCCGCGTTGCGCGCCGCATCGCTCGGCGCCCCGCGGCTCGCGCTCTTCGCCCACGTGCTCTGGGAGATGTGCCTCGACGGCGCGCTCGTCCGCAGGACCGGCCTCGCGCCCCTCCTCGACGGCCTCCGCGCCGGCCTCGAGGCCATCGACGGCGCACCGACCGAGGCCGCCGCCTCGATCCACCACTTCCAGCAGCGCGCCCCCTCCCCCGCCGGCGCCCTCGCCGATCGCGCCGCCTTCGAGTCGCGGCTCCGTCGCATCCGCGACGAGCTCACCCGCGGCCCCTGGATCGCCGGCTACCAGGACGGCGCCGGCCTCGTTCTTCGCCTCTCGGGCGTGCGCGCGCGCTTCGGCATGCCCCCCTTCACCCCGGACCAGCACACCCGCCTGGCCGCGCTCCTCGACGCCCTCGCCGCCTCCGCGGACGACGCGCTGGCCGACCTCCTCCACACCGCGCCGAAGCACTGAAGCGCCCGCCGCTCCCCTTCCTCCGGACGGCGATCGCCTCCCCTATTTATTCATGCACGATGATCGTCGTGCCCTCGCCCAGCTCCTCGCCTGTGTTGATCGCGTGCCATCCGGGCGGCACCGGGGGATCGGTCCACAGGAACACCCGGTGGGCGTCGATGGGCGCCAGGTTGATGCAGCCGTGGCTGCGCGGCGTGCCGAAGACGTCGTGCCAGTACGCTGCGTGGAGCGCGTAGCCGCTCGCGAAGTACTGGATGTACGGCACGTCCTTGAGGGCGTAGGTCCCCTCGCCGCGGCGCCGCGTCACGCCGTACTCCCCGTCACCCTTCCGGGGGACCGCCTTCTCGCCTGCCGCGGGCTTCGCCGCCGCGCTTGCGCCGGGCTTCTTGGAGGCGCGCTCCTTCGACGTGCCGCCCTTGTCCGGCTTCGCGCCGCGCGAGGCCGACGGCGCGTCGGCGGTCGTCTCCGCGCGACCGCCGACGCTCGACGACTCGTTCGAGTCCATCGTCGCCGTGATGTGCTTGTTGCGGATGCGGAAGGCGCCGCGCACCGTCGCGGTCGTGGTCTTGGGATCGGCCACCCCGGCCTGGCCGGTCGAGACCAGCGTGGCGTAGACCGGACGCTTGCCCTCCCAGAGGACCAGCGTCTGGTGCGTGATCGACACCTCGATCCACTTCTCGCCCTTCTCGGCGACCTCCGGCCACGCCGACGGCGCGACCGCGAGCCCGACGTCCAGCTGGCTCACGTACCGCTGATCCCGGGTGCGGTAGTACTTCACGCCCTCGATCCGGCGCATCCTGCCGGTCAGCGGGACGACGTCCCGGAACGGCAGCTCCTTGCCCGGCGTCGCCTTGTCGCCCTGGATCTGGACGTCGCGAGCGCCGCGCGCGCGGACGAAGGCGAGCGGCAGCGTGAGCGCATCGGTCAGCTCGACGCCGTGCCAGGGAGAGCCGGTGTCGGGCTTGATCTTCGTCGCAGGCGCAAGCCGCAGATCGGTCGTGATCGCGAACCGCCGGCTCAGCGACTCCGGTCCGGTCGGGAACGATCCGATCAGCGACAGCCCGGTGAAGCGCCGCGCGCGATCGGCGAAGACCGCGTAGTCCGGGACCTTGAAGTCGCTGATGTTTCGGATGAGCCGCTTGCCGCCCTCGAGCCAGAACGGGATCGGGTCGCCGTCCCCCTCCCCGCCGAGCAACGCGCCCTCGCCGAGCTCGAGCGAGTTCTTCCCCAGGCCGAGCTCGCCGAGCTGCTTGCCCGGAAGCGGCACGCCGCGCGCGTCGATCGCCACGTCGTTCGCGCCGAGGATGACCCGCTGCACGGTCGCCTTGTTCTCCTCGAACCACGACAGGTGCTCGTCGAGCTTGAACTCCGATTTGCGCTGCTCCTCGGCGGTGGGGACGCGCAGGTAGAGCGGCAGCACCGCGCGGACGAAGGCGTACCGGTACGGGAGCGCGGTCCTCAGGTTCGGCCCGGGGCCGGCGGCCTTGAGGATGGGGTCGTTCAGGTCGAGCGTCGCGTCCTCGCCCACGCAGAGGTAGCCGCGGGGCTCGATCGCGTACCAGCCGCCCGGACAGCCCGCGGTGCCGGCGGGCTCGGCGGAGCGAGGCACCCTGGAGCCGACGCGCAGGTACCCGAGCTTCTTCGACGTGTCGCGCGGCTCCTTGTAGACCGTCGCCACGAAGGCCGTCACGCCGAGCAGCGGCTTGTCGCTCGGCGGCCACGCGGGCGCCGCGAGCTCCGCGGGCGCGGCCTGCCCCTCGGTCGCCGTGAGCGCCGCGGGTGCCGCGTCGGCGCCCGCGGCCGCGGCCCCCGCGTCCGCCGCGACGTCCGCGGGCTTCCGACAGCCGCACGCCGCCGCCGTGAGCGCCGCGAGGTGCGCGAGACAGAGAGCGAGGCGCGCCGCGCGCCGCGCGCCGTGAGGCTTCCCGGAGGACAGCAGGGCGCCCATGCGGGCGTACTTGCCAAAATCGGCGCGCGACGAAAAGCCCAAAACACGCGGCGGGCGCGCGCCGGCGCTGGTTCCTCGCGGCTCCGCCCCGAACCCCGGCGCCCGCTCCGCGGCCCCTCTGGTCGCGCGCGTCAGCGATCCCTGGCGGGATCTCCGGCGCGCGCACCTAGGCCAAGAGGCCGGGCAACACCCCCGTGCAGTAGGCGGGGTTGCCGAACGTCGACACGTCCACGCCCATCGCGTTGCACAGCGCGACGAGCAGGTTGTTGTGGGGATCGCCGGCATAGCGCAAAAATCTGCCAGTCCTGAGCGCCCCGCCGGCGCCCCCCGCGATCACGTACGGCATGTCGCGCCGCGAGTGGCTCTGCCCCTCCGAGATGTCCGTGCACCAGAGGACGAGCGTGTTGTCGAGGAGCGTGCCCGTGCCCTCCTGGACGGCGTCGAGCCTCTCGAGCAGGTACGCGAGCTGCTCCGCCTGCCAGCGCCCGATGTCGACGAGCTGCTGCTGCTTTTCCGCGTCGCCGATGTTCGAGTGCGAGAGCGCGTGGTGCGTCTCCGACTGGCCGAGCCACGTGAACACCTTGCCGGCCTGGGTCGCGCTCCACTGGATGGACGCGACCCGCGTGAGATCGCAGGCGAGCGCCATCGCGAGCAGGTCGGTCTGCAGCCTCCCGATCGCGGGGAAGTTGTCGTTCGCGTAGACGTCGAGCGGCTCGCCCAGCGCCGGCAACGCGCACGCGCCGCCGAGGAGCGCCGGCACGTCGAGCCGCTGCTCGATGTCGTTCAGCGCGTCGAGGTGCTGCTCCAGCTTCCGCCGGTCCTCGCCCCCCAGCTCGCGCGCGAGGGCGCCGTAGTCCTCCATGACGCCGCCGAGCACCCGGCGGCGCAGGACGCGCCGCCGCGCGAGCTCCGCCGGATCGGCGCTGAGGTCCAGGAACAGGCGGTCGAACGCCGCGCGCGGATCGTCCTCGGGCGGGACCGGCTGGCCCGGGCCGAGGTACGAGAGGCGCGACGAGACGTTGGCGTACTGGACCTGGACGCCGAGCTCGATCGACGAGAGCTTCGTGCGATCCCCGAGCCTCGCAGCGAGGAACTGGTCGACCGAGATGCCCCCGCCCCAGCCGACCCGCGCGGCCGGGTTGCAGGCGTACGGGAAGAGGGTCCCCTCCTGGAGCTCCGTGCCCGTGAGCGCCTGGCCGATGCCCTGCTGGTGAGAGTCGCCCGGGCCGTGGTAGGCGGACTCCATGTCGATGCCCTCGACGACGAGCAGCTTGTCCCGGTAGGGAGAGAGCGGCGCGAGGATCTCTCCGAGCTCGAACGACGCCTCGGTCCCGGTCGGCTGCCAGGCCTCCTTCACCGTGCCGAGGCCGGTGAAGAAGACGACGAAGCGCTTCGGGAAATCGACGGCGCTCGCCGATCCCGCCATGGCGTCGAGGAAGGGGAGCGCGAGGGCGAGCCCGCCGGCCCCGCGCAGGAAGGTGCGGCGATCGAGGCGTCCCCTCGACGCCCGGCGCTGCGCGGCGCGGCTCACGGCGCGCCCCCTGCGTCCGGCGCCGCGCGGCGGTAGCGGAACGCGTCCGTCTGGGTCAGCGCCACGAGCAGCGCCTTGATGTTGTACCCGCTCTCGGCGAAAGCCGCCTGGATCTGGCGCATGCTGCACTCGTCCTCCGCCTGCTCGGCGCGGCCGTAGCCGAAGCGGAACCACTGCGTCGCGACGCACTGGCGCACCTCGTCGCTCTCCGCGAGGCGGTGCGCGAGCTCCACCGCCCCGTCGAAGGGCCCATCGACATCCCGGCTCGCCACGATCTCGCCGCTCGCGTCGACCGGGACGCCCTGGTCGACCTCGCGGTAGAGCCCGATCCCGTCGTAGCGCTCGAACCCGAAGCCGATCGGATCCATGAGCCTGTGGCAGCCAGCGCAGCCCGGGTCCTCCGCGTGCCGCTCGAACTGCCGGCGGGTCGGGATCCCTTCCCGCACCGGCGGCGGCTGGATGTCCACGTCGGGCGGCGGCGGCGGCAGGATCTGGCAGAGCAGCCGCTCCCGGACGAACTTGCCGCGGTGGACGGGCGAGGACTGATCCGGCTTCGCGAGCACCGCGAGCACGCTGGCGTGGGTGAGGAAGCCCGCGCGCTGCGCTGGGTCGAGCGGCACGACCGAGAGCTCGCCGGGTGCCCCCGCGCCGCTCGCTCCCAGCCCGTAGAACGCGCGGAGCTCGGCGTTCATCAGCGAGTAGGGCGCCGTCAGCAGGGTCGCCACGTCGCCGGCGCCGTCCTCGAACACGACGTGATCGAGGAACGCCTCGGTCTCCGCCCGGAGGAGCGCGGGGAGCCCGGCGTGGAAGCCGGGGTACACCGCCGGGTCCTTGGTGAGGGTGTCGATGTTCGAGAGCTGCAGCCATTGCGCGTGGAAGTTCGCGACGGCGGCGCGGGCGCGCGGATCCTCGAGCATGCGGCGGGCCTGCGCGGCGATCTGCTCCGCGGAGCGGAGCTCCCCCGCGTCGGCCGCTGCGAACAGCGCGTCGTCGGGCATCGAGCTCCAGAGCAGGTACGAGAGCCGCGAGGCGATCTCGTGGTCCGAGAGCGCCACCACGCCCTCGCCGGCCGGATCCGGCATGCCGTGCTCGACGCGGTAAAGGAAGTGCGGCGACTGGAGCATCGCCTGGATCACGAGCTCGACGCCGGTCGAGAAGCCGTGCTCGTCGTTCCCGAAGGCGAAGAGCCGCGCGAGCCGCTCGCTCTCCGCGGGCGCGAGGGGCCGGCGGAACGCGCGCTTGCCGAGGCGCTCGATGAGCTCCGCGGCGCACGCCTCGGGCCCCTGCACGGCCGGGTCGCACCCCGGAAGGAGCTTCCCGAGATCCTTCGCGGCCCGCGCCGCGATCGCCTCGGAGGCCTTCATGAGCTGCTCGGCGAGGAGCTGCGTGACCCCGAGCGCCGCCGCCTGGTTGTTGAACCCGAGCGCCTCCTCCTCGACCACGAAGGCGTCGGCCGGCGCGCTGTCGTCGCCGAGCAGATCGCGGATCGTGTTGTTGTACTCGAATCGCGTCATCCGCCGGAGCGGCGACGCGCCCGGCCTTATCTCCGCGCAGCGCGGCGCCTCGCCTTCCGCTCCCCCCGCGGCCCCGCCGCCGCGCCCGCCGGAGCAGGCGGCGGCCGCCGCCACGACAATCGCAAGCCCGAGAGAGCCGCCGGGGCCGCGCGCCGCGCGGAGGTGCCGTCCTCTTGACCGATCCATCTGCCCTCTCCCCTGGGGGACGCGCTGGCCTGCGATGCGGTGCGTTGCGGCGCCGCGCATCGAGCTAACGACATGTCTCACGTCGCGGGGGCCCGTCAAGGCGCCAAGGAAGACGAGGCTCGGTGAGCCCGCGGGTCCGATCTTAGCGGAGTCTCGTAGCTACACTGCGCGTCATCAGAAATGTCGCGGAGCCCCCTCGAAAGACGCTGGATCCAGCCGCGACATCACCTGTAGGCTCGCGCGCGTGCAAGCTTCGTTTGACGCCGCTGCCGGCAAAAGGCCCGCGCGGAAGCCGATCAGGATCAGAACGCTGTCCCTCTCTTTGAGCCTCTGCGGGAGGATCCTCCTCGGGCTCTCCGCCGCGACGGTCACGACGTTCGCGCTCTCGCCCATCGCGCTCGCCGCCCCCAAGGGGTCGAAGTCGATCGCGATCCACATCGAGGGGCCGAACGCGGACGACATCCGCGAAGACATCGTGTCCCTCGTCCCGGAGACGCTGAAGGTCGTGGACGACGACGCGTTCTCGAAGTCGCTGCGCAGCGCCGGCCAGACCAAGCCGGTGGGCGACGCGCTGGTGATGAAGGCCCAGCGGAAGAAGGCCATCGACCGCATCCGCAAGGCGGGCAAGGCCGCGAAGGCCGAGGGTGTGATCTACGGCGTCTCGCGGACGAACAAGAAGAAGAAGAAAGAGGTCTACCTCGTCTACGTCGACGAGAACGCCGGCGACCTCGCGGTGGACAGCGCGGTGCCGCTGGGCGGCTCGCGGGACGACCGCAAGAGGGCGCTGGAGGATCTGCTCGGCCCGACGCTCTCGCAGATCGCGCCGGCGGCCGCCGCGGCCGACGAGGACCAGCCGAAGGACGGCGGCGGTGACGGCGACGGCGAGAAGGACGGCGACGAGAAGGACGGCGACGAGAAGAGCAGCGACGGCGACGACAAGGGCGGCGACGGCGACGAGGGCGGGAAGCGCAAGCCCCACGACCCCCGCTCGGCGCTCTTCTCGATCGAGGCCGGCGTCGAGTTTGCCGGCCGCTGGTTCGACTACTCCGATCCGGTCACGCAGAACCTCCGGCCCTACGACGTCTTCGGTCAGCCCGCGCTGTCGATCTCCGGCGAGGTGTACCCGCTCGCGTCGACGGACATCCCGGTGCTCAAGGGCCTCGGCATCACCGCGGGGTTCATGATGGCGCCCGGCCTCAACTCGGCGGTGGGCGACGGCGACCCGCTCGGCACGACCTACCAGCGCATCAACCTGGGGCTGCGGGAGCGGCTGTCGATCGGCGAGTCGTCCGTGCTCGGCATCTCCGCCGGGCTCCGGCTCCTGACCTTCGAGGTCGACGCGGCGGAGGCCCTGGCCAGCACGGTGCCGAACGTCTCCTACACGCTGATCCGGGCCGGCCTCGACGCGCGGGTGCCGGTCGGCCCGGTCGCGCTGGCGCTCGGCGCCGACTACCTCTTCCCGCTCTCGTCAGGCCAGGTCTACGAGCGGTTCGCCGGGGCGAGCGTGCAGGGCATCGGCGCGATGGCCGGGGTGCTCGTGCCCGTCACGACCGGCGTCGAGGCGCGGCTCCTCATCGAGTACGCGCGGTTCTTCTCGTCGTTCGAGCCCGCGATCGGCGACCGGTATGTCGCCGGCGGGGCGATCGACCAGTACCTTGGGGTGCGGCTCGCCGGAGCCTACGTTTACTGAGCGAGAGAGAGAGGTAGCACGTGACGTACATCGCTTTCCTTGGCGGGCGCACCGCGCTCGCAGTCGCCGCCATGATGAGCGGCGCCGCGTTCATCATCAGCTGCGCGGGGACCCTCGAGGACAAGGACCAGTACCTCGCCGGCGGCGACGGGCCTGGCGGCGGAAACGGCCAGGGCAACGGCGCGGCGACCAGCGGCGGCGGCGACCCCACGACCACCGGCAGCGGCGACCCCACGACCACCAGCAGCGGCGATCCCACGACCACCAGCGGCGGCGATCCTCCGACCACCAGCGCGAGCAGCGGCGGCGGAGCCGGATGCGCTGAAGCGCAGGCGCTGGTGATGGCGAGGTGCGCCACCTCGGGCTGCCACGACGCGGAGTCGAAGCAGTCGGGCCTCTCGCTCGCAGCGGGGTGGGAAACCGCGGTAGCGGCCCAGAATGCCTCGGCGCCGTGCGGCGGGGGCCCGCTGCTCGTGCCGGGTGACCCGGACGCCAGCTTGATCTACGTGAAGGTCACGGACGACCCGACGTGCAACAACCGGATGCCGCTCGGCCCGATGCTCAACGCCGACGAGATGAAGTGTCTCTACGACTACATCGCGGCGCTCTCGCCCTGAGGTAGCAAGGGAGCCTCTGGCCGCGGCAGCGGCGCGGGCGGCGCGGTCGTCCCCTCGATGAGACCGCCTCGTTGGCGCCCCCGTGGCCAGACGCTACGCTCGCCGCGATGCTGCGCCGGCGCTCGTTCTGGATCGCCGCGGCCGCCGTCGCCTACACCGCCTTCGCCGCGCTCCGGGCGTCCGGCGGCCACGGGCCCGCGTGGCTCGCCCTGCTCGGGCTGCCGGTGTTGCTCGCGCTCGGCCTCCGCTGGGTAGAGCGGCCGCCGCGGGGTGAGGACCGGATCGAGCCGGCGGCCCGCCGCGCGGCGGCCGTCTGCCTCACCGGCGCCGCGATGCTCGCCGCCTCGCGGAGCGGCCCCGCCGGGCTCGCGCTGATCGCGCTCGGCAACCTCGGCGCGGCGGCCGCGGCGATGGCCGCCCTGGTCGGGCTCGCGCGCATCGCGGGCCTCGGCGGCCTCCTCGAGCCTCCGCCGAGCACGCGGCGCCTCGACGCGGCGGCGTTCGCCTCGCTCTTCTGGACCGTGGCGGTCGCCCTGCCCGCCGTCTCCGCGGTGGCGCCCGAGCGCGCGGCGGATCTCGATCCGCTGCTCGTCCACTACGCCACGTCCGCCGCGTCGCTCGGCTCGCTCACGGTGACGCTCGTGGCGATCGCGCGCGTCCGCATCGCGCGACGGCTCGAGCTCGGCGTGGCCGACCGCGTCGAGGCCGCGCTGCTGCTCACGGCGACCGCGCTGGCGGTCGGCCTCGCGGCGGCCTTCGTCGGCGTCGCGCCCCCCGAGTCGATCCTGCCGGTCACGAGCGCCGTCGCGGCGGTCTGCGTCGCGTTCTGCACCGTGGCCGCGGACGCGGCGCAGGTCTCGCGCGCGCTCCGCGGCACGCTCGCCGTCGCGACGCTCGCGACCCCGCCGGCGCTGCTCGCGGTGTACGCCGTGCACCAGGCGCCGCGCGGCGATCTCGGGCTCCGCGGCGCGCCGCAGTCCTCCGTCGGCGTCGCCGTGTTCGGCGCGTGCGCGCTCTGCGCGCTCGCGGGGCTCGCGGCGCCGGTGCTCGCGCGCCGGTTCGCGCCGGAGGGGGCGCGCTGGCTCGGGGCCTTCGACGCCGCGACGCGCGCGGCGATGAACCCGGAGCCGGAGGCGGCGCTCGAGGCGGCGCTCTCCGCGCTGCGCGAGGCGTCGGACGCCGGCGTCGCCGGGCAGGCCCCGCCGGCGCTCTACCTGCTCTCGCCGCCGGAGCAGGTGACCGTCGATCGCGCCGGTTACAAGCACACCGAGCCGGCGGAGGTGCCGGCGCGCCTCATCGAGCTCGCCCAGCTCGAGCCGGAGCGCGTCCTGCGCGTCGAGGCCGCCGAGGCCGTCGAGGTCCGGCGGCCGGAGGTGCGCCCGCTGCTCGCCTGGCTCGCGGAGCGCGACGTCGGCGTGGTCGCCCTGGTGAACGACGCGGAGGGCCCGATCGGGGCCCTCGCCATCCCGCGGGCCCGGCGCGCGTCGCCGATGACGCTGGAGGAGGTGAGCGGCCTGCGCGCGGTCGCCGACCGGCTCGGGGCGGTGATCGCGGTGTCGGCGATGCTGTCGGGGTCGCGCGGCCGCGAGGTCGCCGCCCGCCGCGAGGCGGAGGAGCGCGCGCGCGAGGTGAGCCGGCTCGAGCGGGCCGTGGCGCAGGGCGCGGGGCGGTTCCGCGCGATCGCGGCGCTGCTCGCGCGGCCGGCGCGGGCCGCCGCCTACAGCCCCGCCGCCCGCGCGGCGCTCGAGCAGCTGGAGCGGCTCGGCGTGGCCGGCGGCCCGGTCACGCTGCTGACGGCGCCCGGGATCGACGCGGTGGCGTGGGGCGCGGTCGTCCACCTGACCTCACCGCGCGCGGGCGGCCCGCTGGCGATCGTCGACGGCGCCGCGCCCGTCCCCGAGGGGTTCGCGCAGGCGTTCGCGCAGGCGCGTGGCGCCGCGCCGGCGCGCGGCGAGGCGGCTGCGATCGAGGGCTCCGCGGGGGCGCCGAGCGCGCTCGCGCTGTGGCGCGATCCGGACAGCTCGCCCATCGAGGCGGCGCGTGGGGGCACGCTGCTCGTGCTCGACGCCCAGGCCTTGCCGTCCGAGGTGCAGAGCTACCTCGGCGCGGCGCTGCCGGACGACGTCGGGCTCGTCGTGGCGGTGCCTCAGACCGTGGACGCGCTCGCGGCGACGGGTCAGCTGAGCGAGCGGCTCGCGGACCGGCTCGGCGACCGGGCCGTCGCGCTGCCCTCGCTGTCGTCGCGCGCCGAGGATCTCCGTGCGCTCGCGCTGGATCACCTCGCGCGCATCGGCGTCCGCCTGCGGGGCCGGCCGTTCGGCCTGGATCTGCGCGCGCTGCAGGCGGTGCTCGACCACCCGTGGCCCGGCAACGACGCCGAGATGGGCGCGGTCCTGCTCCGCGCGGCGCTCGTGGCCAAGGGCGACGTCATCGGCGAGAAGGATCTCGCGGCGATCGGCTTCGCCCCGCCGCCCGAGCCCGCCAGCGGGGCGGACAGCGCCCGCGGCGAGGCGCGCCGCGCCCGGCGGCGGCGCGCGGACCCGAGGGGCTAGGCTACGCCGCGGGCGGGGCCCCCGCGCTGCCCTGGGTGGCACACCGGGGCGGAGCTGCGCGGGCTGCAGCATGCCCCGCCGCCGTCACGCGCGGCGCGGTGGTAGGCGTGGATCGGGAAGGCGGTCGGGTGCGCCGGCTGCGCCTCGAGGACGGCCTCGAGGTGGCGCAGGCCCGGTGCGGCCGGCCTCGCAGAGCATGGCGCCGAGGTCGCAGCGGGCCGATACGTCCTCGGGATCGAGGCGAGCGGCGGCCTCGAACGCGTCGCGGGCGGCGTCGAATGCACCGCCGCGTGGGGGGACGCCCGCCGGCATGCACCGCCGCGTGGGGGGATGCCCGCCGGCATGCACCGCCGCGTGGGGGGACGCCCGCCGGCACGCACCGCCGCGTGGGGGGACGCCCGCCGGCATGCACCGCCGCGTGGGGGGACGCCCGCCGGCACGCACCGCCGCGTGGGGGGACGCCCGCCGGCTTCCACCCTGGCCGGAAAGGTGAAAGGCGCGGAGCACCGAGCACGGACCGGGGGTGGGCATCCGCTGCCGCTGCTGCGCCCTCTCGCGCGTCTCGCTCGTCGGGCACCGAAGCTCCCGGTGCCCTCACCCGGGCGCCCGACGAGAGAGCGCGATAGGTCGCGAGGCCGCTCAGTAAAAGCGGTAACCGAGGCTCGCCGGCGCCGCGAACACCCAGCCGTCGAGGCCCTTCATGACCGTCGGCGAGACGCTCAGCAGGAGCGCGCCCGACGTCCAGCCCGCGCTCGGAAGGTCCGCGAGCACGAGCGACACGTCGACGCTCCCGCCGAACGCGAGCGTCTCCACGAGCGCGCTCTCGGGCAGGCTGCCCTCGCGCGCGTTCACGGCGACCTCGCTCCGGCCGTAGTTGAGGTGCTCCACCTCGGAGGGGATCTCCCCCTTGATCCCGGTGACCTTCGCCTGCTGCCCCACAGGGCCCACGAGCCCCGAAAGGCCGAGCCAGAGACGCCCGAGGCGCATCGAGGCAGAGGGGCCGCCGACAACGAGATAACCGCCGCCGAACCGGTAGCCGCCCAGCACCCGCGCGCCGAGGTGCAGATCCTCGGAGAGCGCAACCCCGATGAACGCCTCCCCGCCGACGAACGGCCCGATCGCCGGATCGAAGCTCGCATGGCAAACCTCATCGTCGCAGGGCGCGATGAGCTCACCCTCCGGGATGTTGTAGCTGTACGAGTACGCGCTCAGATCGCCGAAGCTGCCGGAGTCCATCAGGCCGATCAACGCGCCGCCGGCCACCCCAGCCTCGATCACGAAGCTCCCGGTGTGCCTCGGCGAGGATCCAGAGCTCGGCTCCTGCTCCTCGGCCGCAGGAGATGCCGCAGGCGACGCATCGGTCTCCGGCCCCGCTGCGCCCTGCCCTGGCGCCGCAGCCACCGCGCCCTTCCCCGGCCCAGCAGCGCCCTTCCCCGGCCCAGCAGCGCCCTTCCCCGGCCCAGCAGCGCCCTTCCCCGGCCCCGCGGCGCCCTTCCCCGGCCCAGCAGCGCCCTTCCCGGCCCCCGCGGCGCCGTCCCCGGACCCCGCGCTCCCCTTCTCCGGCGCCGCCGCCACCGGCGCCGCCGGCGGGGGCGCTTCCGCCGCGGGCGCAGGCTGCGCAGCGGCCGAGGCGTCCTTGGCGAGCGCCGGCACCGCCACCGTCTTCCGCTCGCCCCGCTTGATCGTGACCGACTTCTCCCACGGCTTTCTGCCCGGGGCGCTCGCGCTCACCTTGTGCTGGCCAGGATCGATGGGCCGCGCCTGGCCCCAGAGCGCGCCGTCGACCGGCGCCCCGTCCAGCATCACCTCGAGCCCCTCGACCGCGGCCGCCCGCGGCACGCTCAGCGTCAGCCGCGGGAGCGACAGCTCCAGCTTCGCTCCCCTCGCCTTCGCGTCGGCCTCCAGGCGCTTGTTGCCCTCCTTGCGGGCCGCCGCGCCGAGATCGATGTACTCGGACCACGCCGTCGCGACCTTGCCCTGCTTCTCGTGGCACATCGCCAGCGCGAGGAGCGTCGCCGACCTCGGGCTCAGCCTGTAGCTCTCCTCGAGCTTCGGGCAGGCCTCCTCGACCTTGCCCTTCTTCATCAGGCTCTTGCCCTCGTCGAGCAGCGCCTCCGCCTGCGCGAACGCGACGCCCGGGCTCACCGCGAGCGCGAGCGCGAACGCGACGCCGGCAAGGCGCGCGCAGGAGCGCCCGGCGCGCGGCAACGCCTCGACACAGGAGCCGCGGCGCCGCGCGCGCCAGAGGGAAGCAAGCAACTTGTCGGAAGTCTCAGCGTCTTGCCGGTTCAAACGGTTCGTCGCTCCCAGGGCCATGCCCGTGAGGTGATGTCGAAGGCGCGGGCACGAGGACAGCGCGCCTCTCCAAGGAGGACGGAGCGTACCACGCCCCGTTTGAACCGAGCAAAGCCGCGCGCGGTGCGTGGAGACGACGGGACGGGCGCGTGGCGAGGCGCGGGTCAGCCGGCCGCGGAGCGCTCGTCGAGCAGCTTGATGCCGGCGGCGACCTCGCTGGCGAACGACTCGGCGAGCGCCCGGGCCTGGCCGAACCGCGGCGGGACCTCGCGGGCGGCGCGGGCGAGCGCCGCGACGGCGAGGTCGTGGGGCTGGCGCAGGAGGACGCGGTACGCGAGGCTCCGGCCAGGAGGCGTGGCGACGACCGCGAGCGTCGAGGCCGACCACGCGAACGGCGGATCCTTCCGCGCGGCGGTCGCGAGATCCGTGAGCGGCGTGCGCGTCATCCAGAGGGACAGCGCCTCGGCGAAGTCCGGCGGGGCGAGCCCCGGGACGCCGTGGCCCATGTCCGCGAGGCCGACGCGCCGGGTCTCGACCTGGACGCCGCGCAGCTGCCGCCACCGGAGCAGCCGCGGCGGCGGGCGCTGGCCGCGGAAGCTCGCGCGGCCCGTCCACCAGGCGACGAGCGCGTCCGTGCGAAAGCAGTCGAGCACCCGCGCGAACGTCGCGTGCCGCGAGAGCGCGGACCCGACGTCCGCCGGCGCGGGCACGAGCTCGCAGAGGTCGCGCACGCTCGCGAGCAGGCGGGGATAGCGGCTGCGCGTGAGCACGCCGGCGAGCTCGTGGTTCGTGAGCTGGAGCAGGTCGTTCAGCGCGGCTAGGAGCGCCCACTCGGCCGCGCCGAGCTCCGGGAGCACGTCGATCGGGGCGATGAGGCGGGCGACGCGGACGCGGACCAGATCGATGCGCGAGCCGAGGTCGCGATCGAGCGCCGGCCCGCCGTCGCCGAGGAGGAGCGCGAGCCGGACGCCGAAGGGGCGCACCAGGCGCAGCGGACCGCCGAGGACGAGCGGGGCGAGCACGTTCGCCTGGAGCTCGGAGAGCCGCTCGGCGATCGCTTCAGGCTGGGTCATTGGGGCGTCCGGCCAGGGCCCGGCGGCAGCGCCCTCGGCTCGGCCAGCGCCTCGGACGGGGCGAGGTCGCGCAGCGGCCGGATGCCGACGCCGCCGAGCACGACCTCGGGCAGCTCGGTGGCCAGCGCCGCCGTGAGGCCCGCGGACGACACGGCCACCGCCGACCATTGCTGGGCCTCGAGCAGCGCCGTCTCGAGCGCGACGAACGCCTCCTCCGGCACGCCGATCGCCCTCCCGTCGCGCCCGATGAACAGCGCCTGCCCGGCGGGGGCGCCCAGCGCTCGGAACAGCACGCCGGGCGCGACCGCAGGGACAGCGTCGTACCCGGCAGGGATGTAGAGGCCCGGATGGACCTCCCGGAAGAACTCGCCGACCGGGATCCCCTCGATGCCCGTGGGGTGCCGGAGGAACGCGCCTGCCGCAGTGAAGGCGATGCGGGCGCGGCGCAGCGTCTCGGGGCCGAGCGCATAGGCGACGTGCCGCAGGAGCGGCATCTCCTGCGGCCGGATCCACGACGCCGTGACCGACCGCCACGGCTCGGAGCTCGGGACGAGGCGGAGCGAGAGCACGACCGACGCGGGGCGCAGCGCGTCGCCCTCCGCCACCTTCGCCGCGACGGGCTCGCGGCCGAGCTCCACCCGGGCGAACGCCGCGACGTCGCCCATCGCCGGAAGCTTCGCGATCTCCAGCGCCTCGCGGCCCCCGCCCCGGAAGAGCACGAGGCCCGCCTCGCCGAACACCGGGCAGGCGCGGAGGTTGACCGGGTGCCGGAACCCCACCTCCACCGCCGCGCCCGGCGCGACCGGGACGAAATACCCGAGCCCCGGCGTGCTCGTGAGCAGCGGGACCATCCGGGCAGGGATGGCCGGCGCGCGGAAGAGGTACCGGAGCACCGGGGCGTCATCGAAGCTCGACTCCGGCGGCCACTCGCACAGGCCGACCTCGGCCTCGACGCTGCTCCGGGAGAAGTAGCGGATCAGCGCCGGGCCGAGCCCCGACTCCGCGAGCAGCCAGCGCGGGCCCGGGTCCTGCCCGGCGGACGGATCGAGGTGCGGCTCGAGCCGGAGCAGCAGCGTGCGCACGTCGACGCGCCGCTCGACCTCGTACGTCTGCGAGAAGGCGTTGTGGTAGAGCGAGAGCGCCGCGTCGCTGGGCAGGATCTGCGGGACGTCGTACCCGAACGGCGCGGCCGCGTCGCGGTACTGGACGAAGTGCCGGCTCGTGCCGGTGAAGCTGTAGCCGCCCGCGAGCCGCGCGATCTCGGCGACACGGTCGAGCCGATCGCTGCTCTCGGCCGCGAACAGGAGGGTGACCTCCCGCGCCCCCAGCTTCGAGCGCACGATCTCGACGACGAGCGAGCGGAGGATGTCCGCGAGCGAGCCCTGCCGCGTGTAGAGCGCCAGGAAGGCGACGAGCCGATCGATCGACGGCAGGAGGACGAGCCCCTTGGCGCCGAGCGCGACCCCCTTGGCGTCGAGCCCGAGGCCGGGCGTGCGCAGCCGGGTCTGGTGAACGGCGACGCGATCGAGCATCGAAATGGCCCCCGCCGCTCGAACGTAAAGTAACGGTGAACGTAACGTAATGTTACGCTGAATGTTACGCTGAACGAGCAGCGGAGCCGACGACCGTAGGAGGAGCCGTCGGATCCGTCAAGGGAGGCCCGCCGCGCGCGCTGCGCGCTGCTCGCTCGACGACGCCTGACGACGCCTCCGGCCGGATCGCCGCGTCCGCCGCGCTGCCGGGTTCCCGTGACCGCGACACTGGAACTGCCATGAGCGACGGCGTAGTCTCTTTCGCGAATGCGCCCTGTCGGAACACCGCAGGCCCACGCGGCCCGGCGCCATGAGATCGCCTCTCCGCTGCGCCGGAGCCCCCCCGGCGCCCATCCCACGGACCACGTCGGCTAGCGCATGAGCTCCGCGCGCATCGAGTCCCCACGGCCGCTCGTCGCAGGCCGCTTCCACATCGAGCACGAGGTCGGCCGCGGCGGGATCGGCACCGTGCACCGCGCGTTCGACGTGCAGACGGAGCGGTACGTCGCGCTGAAGATCATCACGGCGGTCGGCGTCGACGCCGAGGGCCAGGCCCGGCTCTCCCGCGAGGGGCAGGTCCTCTCCGAGCTCGATCACCCGGGGATCGTGAGGGTCGTTGCGTTCGGGACGCTCGAGGCGAGCGCCGTCGACGCGGAGGGGCGGCGGATCGAGGAGGGCGCGACCTTCATCGCGATGGAGTGGCTCGACGGCGAGGACCTGGCGGCGCGCCAGAAGCGCTCCCCGCTCTCGCTGCGCGAGGGGATCGAGGTCGGGCGGCAGGTCGCGAGCGCGCTCGCGGCCGCGCACGCCGCGGGCGTCGTCCACCGCGACATCAAGCCGTCGAACATCCTCCTCCTGCGCGGCTCGCCGGACGCCCCGCTCCGCACCAAGCTCGTGGATTTCGGCGTGGCGGCGTCGAAGGAGCTCGTGCTCACGACGGACGCGGGCGGCCTCGTCGGCACGCCGGCGTACATCTCGCCGGAGCAGGCGCGCGGCGACGCGACCGTGGACGCGCGCAGCGACCTCTACTCGCTCGGCGCGACGCTGTTCGAGCTGGTCGCCGGCCGGCCCCCGCACATGGGGCCGACCTCGATCGCGACCCTCGTCCGCCTGGCGACGACGCCCGCGCCGCGCCTCTCGGAGTTCCTGCTCGACGTGCCACCGGCGCTCGACGACCTGATCCACGCGCTCCTGCTCGCCGACCGGGAGCTCCGGCCGAGCTCGGCGCGCGAGGTGGCGGACAGGCTCGCGGCGCTCGCCGACGAGCCGTACCTGCCCACCCCGTCGCCGCTGCGCGTGAGCGACAACCCGCCGGGCGCGATGGGGACGCGCCTCGTGACCACGATCGTGGCGCTGCACGTGGCCACCGGCGAGGAGCGCCAGCGGGAGCTCGAGGCGCTGCGCCGCCGCGGGGCCGACGCGCTGCCGCTCGGCACGGACTCGATCGCCGCCCACCTCGGCGTGCGGCAGGCCCACGGCGACGAGGCGTCCCGCGCCCTGGAGCTCGGGCTCGCGCTCGGCGGCCGCGGCGGCCGCGTCGGCGTCGCCTCCGGCCGCATGCGCGTCGACAGGACGCGCGCGGCCGGCGAGGTCGTCGACCGCGCTGTCGCGCTCGCGCGCGAGGCGGGCCCCGGCAGGGTCCTCGCGGACGCCACCACGGTGGAGCTGTCCCGCGGGCGCTTCATGGGCGAGCCCCTGGAGAGCGGCGCCGTGCGGGTGCTCGCGCGCGCGCCGAAGCGGCCCGACGCGCAGACGCCGTTCGTGGGGCGGGACGCCGAGCTCATCACGACCGTCGCGGCGTTCGAGCGCTGCGTGGAGGACGGGACGCCGGTCGTGATGAGCATCTCGGGGCCGCCGGGGATCGGCAAGAGCCGCCTCGCGCGCGAGTTCGTCGCCCGCATCGTGGATCGACCGGATCCGCCGCGGCTCATCCAGCTGCGCTGCGAGTCGTTCGGCCGCGCGCAGGCGCTCGGCGTCGCCACGGACGCGCTGCGGGTCCTCATGGGCCTTCCGAAGGGCGCGTCGCTGGAGCAGGCCGAGGACGCGGTGCGCGCGCGGCGGCCGCTCCACGGCGACGGCGGGCTCCTCGCGCGCCTGCTCGCGAACCAGCCGTTCCCCGACGGCGTCGACCTGCGCGGCGCGCGCGACGCGCTCTACCTCTCGATGACCGACATCGCCGTCGACGCGGCGTCGAGCGAGCCGTGCGCGCTGCTCGTCGAGGACGCGCAGTGGGCCGACCCGGAGAGCGTCGCGTGGCTCGATCACCTCCTCGGGCGGGCGACCGGGAGGGCGCTGTTCATCCTGCTCATGGTGCGCCCGGCGTTCTGGCGCGACCAGGGCCAGCGCTTCGCCGGCCGCGACCACGTGCGCGTGGAGCTGCGCCCCATCGCGCGCCGGGCCACGCGCGAGATCGCGCGGGCGGTCTTCAGCGCGGCCGCGGCCACGCGGCCGTTCGAGGAGGCCACGCTCGACCGCGTCGCGCAGCAGGCGGCCGGCTCGCCGCTCTTCGCCGAGGAGCTCGCGCGGGTCATCGCCTCAGGCAAGGACGCCGCCACGGCGCCGACCATCGAGGCGGCCATCCAGGTGAGCCTCGACGCGCTCGACGAGCCCACCCGGGAGGCGGTGGTGCGCATGAGCGTCTTCGGCCTGTCGGTGTGGGACGTGGGCCTCGCCGAGGTCGGGGTGGCGGAGCCCGCGACGGCGCTGAAGAAGCTCATCGCCGCGGAGCTCCTCGTCGCGCAGCCCGCGTCGCGCTTCCCGGCCGCGCGCGAGTTCCTGTTCAAGCACGCGCTCGTCCGCGACGTCGCGTACGCCTCCGTCGGCGACGAGCTCCGCCAGAGGCTGCACGCCGCGGCGGCGCGCTGGCTCGATCGGCTCGGCGAGGACAGCGCGACGGTGGCGCAGCACTTCGACCTCGGCGGCGAGCACGAGGAGGCCGCGATCCGCTGGGAGGCCGCCGCGCGGCGCGCCCTGGCGACGAACTCGCTCCTCGACGCGGTCACCATGGCCGATCGCGCGCTCGTGTTCTCCCCCGACAAGCCGACGGCGTTCGCGCGCGCGGTCCTCCTCGAGGAGGCGTACTCGCGGCTCGACGCGCGCTCGCCCGAGCGCGACTCGGCGATCCGGGCGATGTGGGAGAACGTCTTCGACGAGGCGAGCGAGCTGCGCACGCTGACGGCCCGCGCGCGCTACGACCACGCGTGCGGCTCGGGGATCGACCTGGAGGGGCGGCTGACGGCGCTGCGCGACCGCGCCCGGTCGATCGATCTCGTCGAGGAGGAGGCGCAGTGCTCGGCGACGCTGGCGCAGGTCCACGCGTTCGCCGGGCAGCTGGCGATGGCCGAGCAGGAGGCCGCGCACCTGCTCGACCTCGCGGCCCGGCGGAACCTCGTCTGGGCGGCGGTCGACGCCTGGCAGACGCGCGCGGTCGCCCACCAGACCCGCGGCGAGCCGGCCGCCGCGCTGGGGGCGCGCCGGAACGCGGCGCGGGCCGCGCGCCGCGCCGGGCTGCAGGAGCGCGAGGCGATGCTGACGATGAACGTCGGCTTCGCGCTGACGACCATCGGCGCCCGGGAAGAGGCGCTCCAGGAGATCGAGGGGGGCATCGCCAGGGCGCAGGCGATCGGCAGCTCCGGGGCGGCGCGCCACGGGCAGATGATCCTGCTCTGCTGGGCGGCGACGTTCGGCCCCGAGCCCCGGCTCGACGCCGTGCTCGCGGAGCCGCGCGCGAGCGCGGACGAGGCCGCGGGGAGCATGTGGGTCGTGCGCGACCGCGTGACGCTCGGCATCCTGTTCTACCGGGGCTGCGAGCTCTTGCGCCTCGAGTCGTCGGGCCTGGCGCGGGCGCGCTCGCTGCTGAAGAAGGCCACCGACGCGTACCGCGTCACCGACAACCGCGACGTCCTGCCCGTGGCGCTCGGGTTCTGCGCCGAGGCGGAGCGCCGCTTCGGCAACGCCGAGCAGGCCCGCGAGATCGCGCGGGAGGCGGCGGCCCTTGTCGAGGCGGGCGCGCCGAGCCTGCTCAACGAGGCGCCGATCTACCTCGCGCTCCACGACGCCTGCGTGGACATGGGCGATCTGGAGGGCGCGCGGGCCGCGATGGAGCGCGCGATGCCCCCGCTCCTGCGCCGGCTGAAGGGCCTCGAGGGGACGCCCTACGCCAGCTCGTTCCTGCTCAACCTGCCGCAGAACTCGGCGCTGCTCGCGGCCGCCGAGGCCTACGGCTGCGTGCCGCCGGAGCTCGAGGTGATGCTGAGCGGCCGGCCGTAACGCCCCGCGCGGCCTCCGGCGGTCACGCCGAGCCCGCGGCGCTGCCGGTCACTTCCGAGGCGCGGTGCCGCCGCCCGCCTTGGGGGACGTCGACGGCACCGGGCGGAGGTTGATGGTCAGCACCTCGTCGCGCGTGAACACCACGAAGCGCGCCTCCGGGGTGTACCCGTCGGCCGTGACCCGGATGCGGTGCCCGGTGCCATCCCGGCTGAACCTCGCGAAGAACGGGTTGCTGGGGAGCTCCACGTCGTCGAGGTAGATCTTCGCGTCCAGCGGCGTGGCGATGATCCGGAGCTCGACGAGGTTGGCGACCGGGGGCGCGTAGGTCGGAGGAGAAGGCGGCGTGGCCTCGCCCCCCCTGGTCTCCGCAGGAACATCGCCCTCCGGCGTCGTCGTGGGGCGGAGCGTGAGGACCGCCCACGCGCCGCCGATCAGCAGCATCGAGAGCACCGCGATCCCCGCGCTCCAGAGCGCCTTCCGCCGGGTCGACTTGGTGTTGGCGACCATGATCGTGGGGATCGTCTGGCGGTTCGAGATGCTGTCCTCGCGCGACGGGTCGTCGCCCAGCATCTGGTCCCCCACCGGCGCGGAGAACTGCTGCGACATCTGCGAGAGCGGCATGCGCTGAGACCACGGCACGGCGCCGCGCTCCTCGAGCACCGGCAGGATCTCGAACTCCTCCCCGCCCTCGGCCGCGCTGGCGTGGAGCCGCCCCAGCTGGTCGCTGATCGCGGACCGCACCTCGGCGCGGCGGTGCGCGAAGGTCTCACCGATGAGGCGGCCGATCTCGGCCGAGGAGGGGCGGCGGCCCATCGTCGCCAGGTACGCCTCGACGTCGTCACGCATCTGGGCCGCCGTCGCGTACCGCTCCTCGGGCGCCATCGCGAGCGCGCGCGAGCAGATCCGCTCGAGGGCGTCAGGCGCCGCGGGCCACCGCTCGCGCAGCTTCGGGATCTCGCCGAACGTGAGCCGCTGGAGGATCTGCACGTCGGAGAGATCCCCCCAGAAGCGCTCGCCCACGACGAGCTCCCAGAAGATGAGGCCCATCGAGAAGATGTCCGCGCGGCGGTCGACCATCGTCGCGAGGGCCTGCTCCGGCGCCATGTACCGGATCTTCCCCTTCACGACGCCGGTGCTCGTGTCCGCGTCGCGCGTCGCCCACTTCGCGATCCCGAAGTCGACGACCTTCGCCTGCCCGTCGTAGGTGACGAAGATGTTGTGCGGGCTGATGTCGCGGTGGACCACCTGGAGCGGCTGGCCGTTGAAATCCATGAGGTCGTGCGCGTAGTGAAGCCCGGCGAGCGCATCGGCGAGGATCGCCAGGTAGACCGCGCGGTGACGCGACGGGTCGATCTTCCTGCAGATCCGATCGAGGGAGTGCCCTTCCAGGTACTCCATCACGATGTAGTACTGGTCGTCGATCTGGCCGCACTCGTACGTCTGCACGACGTTCGGGTGGTTCAGCCGCGCGGCGAGCCTCGCCTCGTCGAGGAACATCGCGTTGACCTCGGGCTCGGTCGCGATCCCCGGCTTGAGCCGCTTGATCACGACCAGCTTCTCGAACCCGAGCGGGCCGCGATGCGCAGCGAGGAAGACCTCGGCCATCCCTCCCTGCCCAAGCTTTGCGATCAGCCTGTATCTCCCGAAGCCTCTCGCGGACTGCACGGGGAGCCGGACGATCATCGATGACGAGGTCACAGCACCTGATCGTTCGTAAGGATTGCTGACTCGTCAAGCAGACTCATGGAGATGTGCATCCCTCCGGCACAGCGGAGCCCCGGGGCGAGGAGCGCACGCGCGCTCCCCCGAGTGCCCCGGGTGCTCCGGTTAATGAGGTGAATTCCGCTACTTAGGCCCTGCTGCCGCGCGGGATCACCCCTCGCCGATGGCGATCCCGAGCGCCTGACGCAGCGCGAAATACTGATCGCTTGTCGAGAAGACGATCAGCTCCTTGAGCCTGTCCTGGGGCGGGAGATCCCCGGGCTGCTGCGGCTCGGCGGCGATGATCTTCTTCGCGATCTCGAGATCGCCCGAGAGGAGCAGGCCGGTGCGCGCCGCGGTGATGTCGACGCACTGGACCCACCGCTTGATGTTGGCCTTCGCGCCCTCCGCAAGGAACTTCTTGACCACCATGCGGAGCCCCTCGAGCTGCATCGGCTGCATGAACCCGCGGAGCGTCTGCGCGGTCGCCGTGATCTGCTTCTCGATGTCCGGCGGGACCGACGTGTCGGGCGCGACCAGCTTGATCCCGGCGAAGAGGAGCACCGTCAGCTCGGTGACCGTCGGGAACAGCGTCTTGATGTAGTGCTCGCCGCGGTACATCGCGAGGTGCTTGCCGACGATGAACGTGAGCTCCTGCGGAGAGAACCCGGTCAGCACGGTCTGCCCCGCGACGGACGCCGGCTGCTCGTTCGCCACCGCGACGAGCGCGCCGGGCACGTCGCTCCGCACGTAGAGCCGCGGCGCCGGCAGGCCGAGGACGTTGGCCGCCCACCCGAAGGTCCGGGCGAACGTCACCGTCGAGGTCGCCGGATCCTGCAGGAAGCGCTGATCGAGGACCGGCAGCTCACGGCGCTGCTTCAGCGTCTCGATCTTCGCCCTGAGCGCGGCCCCCGCGATCATCTCGAAGATCTTGCCGACGTAGAGGTTCTCCTCCTCGTGGAACAGGTTCCTGATCCACTGCTCGTTGTCGAGCCGGCTCTTCGCCTGGATGAGCCCCTGCGGGCGGTAGTCCTCGAAGTACTGCTGCTCGTCGGGATCGGCCTTGCGGAGGAACGACAGCGCCGCCGCGACGCACCACGCCTGGTCGTAGCGCTTGCTGTCCACGTACAGGCGGTAGAGCCGCTTGTACGGGTCGATCTTCATCGGATCGATCTTGACCATCGCCTGGAACTCGCCGGTCGCCAGATCGAACTGCTCCGACTGCTCGTAGAGCTCCGCGAGGATCAGGTGCTCCGTCGCGTCCTCGGGCTTGAGCCGCGAGGCCATGCGGAACGTCTCGACGGCGGCCGTCCTGTCGCCGAGCCGATCGCGGTAGATGAGCCCGAGCGCGTGCCAGAGGCTGTACTCGAGGTCCGTGTTCCCCTTGCCGGCGACCCTGTGCAGCATCTTGCGGTACGCCCGCTCGAGCTGCTTCCACTCCTTCTGCGCCGTGAGGATCTTGTTGATGCGCTCGAAGGCCTCGAGGGAGTGCGGGTTCAGGTCCAGCGTGTCGTTGAACAGCTCCACCGCGCGCGCCGGGTCGTCCAGCTTGTCGCGGTAGATCTGCGCCATCGTGTAGAGGTAACGGCTCTTCCGATCCGGCTGCGGCTCCAGCTCCGCGATGCGCTGGAGGCAGTCCACCATCCGCTCCCACTGCCCCGTGCGCTGGTAGAGCTGGAGCAGCTTGTGGAGCAGCACGTGGTTCTGCGGCTCCAGGTCGAGCGCCTCCTCGAGGGCCTCCACGCCCTTCGGGATGTTGTTCTCCTTCTCGACCCAGATGTCGCCGATGTCGTTCAACATCTTGAACCGCTCGGCGCCGTCCATGATGTTGTCGAGGATCAGCCGCTTGTAGTGGCAGACCTGCTTCCAGTCCTTGAGCGCGTCGTAGACGGCGACCATCGCCTCGAGCGTCGGCCGGTGCGCGGGCTCGGCCCCGAGCGCCTTCTCGAAGTTGTTGACCGCCTGCTTCGACTGCCCCTGCGCCTGCTTGATGCAGCCGAGCTTGTAGTAGACGGTCGCGCGCTCCTCGGTCTCGGCCTCGTCGAGGCTGGTGAGCACCTTCTGGTAGTTCGTCAGCGCGCTCGCCCAGTCGCCGAGCTTGAAGCTGACGTCCGCCAGGCCCCGGATCGTCTCCTGGTCGGTCAGATCGAGGTTGTGCGCGGCCGTGTACGCCTTGAGCGAAGCGTCGTCCTTGCCGAGCCGCTCGAGGACCCGCCCGAAGGTCCGCTGCAGCCGGTGCTGCTCTGACCTATCGCGCTTGCCGCTCTTCCTGACGAGCATCTCCGCGAGCGGCTCGGCCTGGGCCCACCGCTCGGTGGAGACGTACTCGCTCAGGAGCGGCATCGCGGCGTCCTCGTTGTCGGGATCGCTCTGGAGCGCCATCTCGTACGCCTGCACCGCGAGCGCGTGCTCGCCGAGCATGTCGTCCCGGAGCTTGCCGAGCTCGACGAGCAGCCGCGCCTTGGCGCGGGGCGCGTCGGTGTTCATCTGCTCCTGATCGAGGTAACGCGCCGCCCGGTCCCAGTCGGCCGCGTCGATCGCGATCACCCGCAGCGCCGCCAGCGTCGGCACGTGCGACGGATCGAGATCGAGCGCCATCTCGAAGCGCTCCTGGGCCTGGACCCGCTCGCCGAGCTTCTCGTCGAGCTGCCGGCCGATCCGGAAGTACATCTCGACGCGCTGCTTGCCGTCGGCCGTCAGGTCGGCGACGCGCGTCATGTACTCGATGGCCTTCGCCGAGTTGTCCTGCTTCTCGTAGAGCTTCGCCAGCGCCTCCAGGGCCGGGATGTGCGTGTCCTGGATGTCGACGATGTTCAGGTACGCGTCGATGGCGCGGTCGAGGTCCTCGATCTCCTCCGCGTAGACCTTGGCCGTGTGGGACCAGAGCTCGATCTTCTTCTGCCGATCCTCCGCCGCGTTGATGTGGCGATCGTAGGTGTTGATGAGATCGTGCCACTGGCGGAGCCGGCGATAGCAGCGCTCCAGGGCCTCGAGCGCGGGCTCGTGGCTCGGGTCGATCTCGACCACCTGCTCGAGGCGCGCGGCCGACAGATCGGGCTTCAGGAACTGCTCCTCCTGGAGGGTCGCGATCTTCATCAGCACGTCGATGCGCTCGCGCTCCGTGGTGACCACGTCGAGCTGCATCTCGAGGACGCGCACGAGATCGGGCCACTGGTGCGTCGCCGTGTAGACGCGCTCGAGCCCCCGCATCGCGAGGAGGTTCGAGGCGTCGATGTCCAGCACCTCGCGGTAGACCGCGCCGGCCTTCTCGATCAGGCCGAGCTTGGACTCGTAGAGGCCGGCGGTGCGCAGCTTCACGGCCGCGACGACGTCGGGTTCGTTCACGGCCCGCGCCTTGCGGAGCAGGACGTCGACGAGATCGTTCGACTGATCGCGATCCGTGTAGATCCGCTCCAGCGCCTCGAGGGCCGGCAGGTGCAGCGGATCCACGTCGAGGGCACGCCGGTAGAAGCTGAGCCCCTGCTCGACCTCGCCCATGTGCTTCTCGAGCACCTCGCCGAGCTCGGTCAGGACCTCCTTCCGATCGACGTCCGTCACCGCGACGTTGAGGGCGCTCGTCAGCATCTGCCCCTGCTGCTGCCACTGGCCGGTCTTCTTGAAGAAGTTCGCCATCTGGCGCAGCACGGCGACGTTGTTCGGGTCGTGCGCGAGGATCTGCTGGTAGTACGGCTGGGCGTACTCGGGGTGGCCGAGGTCCTCCGCGTACCACTTGGCGAGGCGCAGGCAGAGCGTGATCTTCTGGAGCGGGGCCGTCTGCTGCTGCAGCCACCCGTTCACCGTCTGCACGAGCTCGGGCCAGCGGTTCGTCGCCTGCGCCATGCGCTCGAGGTAGCGGACCGTGTCCATGTCGGAGAAGTCCATCTCGAACGCCGTGAGCAGCGCGTCGAAGGCCTGCGGCTTGTCCTCGAGCTGCTCCTCGAAGACCCGGGCCACCTTGCGGAGGATGTCGGTCTTGTCGGAGACCTCCTCGCGCGACTCGAGCCGCGCGAGGTAGAGCTCGATGAGCGGCTCGCTCCGCCGGGCGGCGTCGTGGAGCTGCTCGAGCGCCGCGAAGGCCTGGTCGTGGGTCGGCTCGAGCTCCAGGACCTTCTCGTACGCGAGCGTGCCCCGGTCCTTCTCCTCGACCTGGTGCTCCCAGATCTGCGCCACCTCGAGGTACTCGCGCACCTTGTCCGCCGGCGACTCGTAGGCCGCCGCCCGGCCCATCTTCACGTCGACGACCTCGACCCAGCGCCCCTCGGCCCGGAGCAGGTTCTCCAGGGCGGCCATCGCCTCGAAGTCCTTCGGGTCGACCTCGAGCAGCTTCCTCCAGGCGTCGATGGCGTCGTACGCCTGCCCGAGGACGTGCTGGTAGGTCGTCCCGAGCTCGCGGTACAGCGCGATCACGTTCTCGGCCGGCAGCACGTCCCGCGCCCGATCCACCGTCTGGTGGAGCGAGCTCACGATCTGCTCGGGCTCGTTGCGCAGCCGCCAGATCGCCGCGATCGCGTAGAGCGCCTCGAGGTTCGCGTAGTCGATGTCGAGGACGCGCTGGTAGTCGTCGAGCGACGAGTCGTCGCGGCCGAGCTGCTCGTGGAACAGCTTGGCGCGGCGGAGCAGCACCGCGACGCGCGACTCATCGTCGATCGCGATGTCGTAATGCCGCTCGAGGACGTCGCAGAGCTCGGACCACTGCCCCACCCGCTCGTAGAGGTTGGACAGCGCCCCGAGCGCCTCCGGATCCTCGCCACGGAGATCGAGGACGCGCTTCCAGGTCTCGACCGCGCCCTGGACGTCGTTCAGCCGATCGGCGAGCAGGTGCGCCATCTTGGCGCGGATATCGGCCTCCTGGCTGTCGCCCATCGCGTTCTCGAGCTCCCGCTCCAGCACGATCTTGAGCTGCGTCCACGCCCCCTTGGCCGTGTAGATGCGCTCGAGGGCGCTGATCGCCTGCTCGTTCGTCGTCTCGAGCTCGTCGAAGATGCGCCGGAACGCGCGGATGGCGTCGTCGAGCTGACCGAGCCGCTCCTCGTACGTCTGACCGAGCCGCAGATACAGGTCGACGAGCTCCGGCCGATCCTCGGTCGCGCGCACCCGCTGCTCGAGCACGCTCGCGAGCTCCGGGTACTGCTCGAGCTGCGTGTAGATCCGATCGAGGTTCGAGAGCGCCTCGGCCTCGAGCGGCTCGATGCCGAGCACGTACCGGTACGTCTCCTCGGCCTTGGCGACGTCGCTGAGGTCGGTCTCGAAGACCCGCGCGAGCCGCTTGCCGATGCCGGTCTGGACGTCCTTGTCGCTGTGGATGCCCAGCACGTCGGCGTACGCGTTGGCGAGCATCTCCCAGCCGCCGTCGACCGAGCCGGCGAGCCGCTCGACCTCCTCGAGCGTCTTCTCGTCGCCCGGGTACTCCTTCAACGCCCGCATGAAGACGGCGAGGGCCCCGTCCGGCGAGATGAGGCGCTCCTCCTGGAGCTCCCCGAGCCGGTAGTACATCGCCTGCCGCTCCTGCGCCTCGGTGAGGTGGGTGAGCTCCGCCTCGAGCACCCCGCCGAGCTTCTCCCACTCCGCCGCCGCCTGGTAGAGCGGCTCCAGGATGGCGCCGATCTCGATCTGCTTGATCCCGGCCGCGAAGAGCCCCTCGAGGGCCTCGAGCGTGGGCGAGTGCTCGGGGGCCGCCGTGAGCACCTCGCGGTACGCCCCGATGGCCGCGGGCAGGTCGTTGAGCCGCGTTTGATAGACCACGCCGAGCCGGTACTTGAACTCGAGGATCTCGTCCGGCGACTGCGCGATCTCCGACTCGCGCGACAGGATGGTGACGAGATCACCCCACCGCTCGGTCGCGGTGAACAGGCGATCGAGCGACGCGATCGCGGTCTGGTTCTCCGGCTCGACCTCGAGCACGCGCCGGTAGCGCGCGACGGCGCTGTCGATGTCGTCGAGCTGCGTCTCGAAGATCTGCGCGAGCCGGAGCCCGAGCTCCACGAAGCGCGCCGGCTCCTCGTCGAGCCGGCCGAGCTCCGTGTCGTACAGCGCGGCGACCTGCGGCCAGCGGTTCACCATCATCGCGAGCCGCTCCAGGTTCGAGAGCGACTCCTCGTTGCCGATGTCGCACGTCACCGCCCGCGCGTACGTCTCGAACGCGGTGACGTGGTCGCTCAGCATCTCCTCCGAGAGGCGCGCGATGCGGTGGAGCAGATCGACCTTCTCGTACGGGTCCTCGGCCACCTTGACCCGGACCTCGAGCACGCTGATCAGCTTCTGCCACTCGCCGGACGCGTCGTAGATCGGCTCGAGCACCAGCGCGGCGCCGAGCGGCTCGCGACTGCCGTCCTTGATCTGCTCGAGCGCCCGCAGCGTCGGCTCGTGATCAGGCATCTGCTGCAGGAGATCGCGGTAGAGCTCGATCGCGCGGGACACGTCGTCGAGGTGCTTCTCGGTAGAGCTCCGCGATCCGGTACTGGTAGCTGATGCCCTCCGCCGGGTCCGCGGTGATCTCCGCCTCGTGCTGGAGCACGCTGAGCAGCTCGAGCCAGTTCTGCGACGTCTGGTAGAGCACGTCGAGCCGCCCGAGCGCCTGGAGATCGTCCGGATCGATCTCGAGCACGCGCTGGTACGTGTCGATCGCGCTCGCGACGTTGCCGAGCTCGCGCTCGTACACCGCGCCGATCTGGTAGTAGATGCGCTTCTTCTCGTTCGAATCGAGGACGAGATCGGCCTTCTTCGCGTAGACCGAGAGGAGCTCCTGCCAGCGTGAGAGGCTGAGGTAGAGCTTGGTCAGCGCGTCGATCGCCCGCAGATCCTCGGCGTCGAGCTCGAGCACCTTGCCGTAGACGGCGATGGCCTGGTCGTGCCGCTCGAGCACCTCCTCCTCGAGGCTCGCGGCCTGGAAGAGGGCGAGCTTCTTCTCGCTCAGGTCGTCGAGGATGTCCGCCTTCTGCTGGAGGATCTGCGACAGCTCGTTGTAGCGCTCCGAGGTCCTGAACAGCCGCTCGAGCGACTCGGCCGCATGCAGGTTGCGCGGATCGATCTCGAGCACGCGCCGGTAGTGCCCGACGGCGCTGTCCATGTCGCCGAGGTCTCCCTCGTAGATCCGCGCGCTCATCGTGTAGAGCGAGCTCGCGAGCTCCGCGTCGGTCTGCTGCGCCGCCAGCGTCTCGAACACGCGCGCCAGGTCGGCGAAGCGACCGGTCGCGCGCGCGAGCCGGTCGAGGCCCTCCTGCGTCGACTCCGAGGCCGGATCCTGGCTCAGCGCCCGCGCGTAGGTGTCGAAGGCCGAGCTGAGGTCGCCGCCCGCGTCCTCGTAGAGCACGGCGATCTGGTGGAGCAGCTCGACGCGACGGGTCACGTCGTCGCTGCGCCGCACCTGCACCTCGTGCACCCCGATGAGCTTCTGGAAGTCGCCCGACTGGCGGTACAGCGGCTCGAGGATCTCCGCGATCGCGAGCTCGTGCTCGGCGACCTTCCCGAGGCGCTCGAGCGCCCCGAGCGCCTCGACGTTGGTGGGCTCGCGCTCGAGCACCTGCCGGTAGATGTCGATCGCCGAGTCGACGAGCCGCATCCGCGACTCCCGCAGCGCGGCGAGCCGGAGCATCAGCCGGATCTGCTCCTCCTCCTCGACCGCGATGCCGAGCTGCGCCTCGAGGTTGTCCGCCAGCTCTTCCCACATGCCCTGGCGGCTGAAGAGCCCGTCGAGCGCCGTCAGCGCCACCAGGCTCGTGTTGTCGATGGAGAGGACCTCGCGGTACGCGGCGATCGCCTCCTCCGGCTGCCCGAGCCGCTGCTCGTAGACCTCGGCCATCTGCGCATAGAGGCCCTCGCGCTCGGTCGGCTCGTGCACGAGCTCGATGCGGCGCCGGTAGACGCCGATGAGGTCGCCCCAGCGCTCGGTGCGCCGGTAGAGCTCGTCCATCGCCTCCAGCGCCTCCGAGTCGGCGGGATCGATCGAGAGCACGCGGAGGTAGCCGTTCGCCGCCTCCTCGACCTTGCCGAGCCGCTCGTGGATGCTCCCGAGGCGCATCCAGTATTCGCGGCTCAGCCGCGCGTCGCTCAGCGAATCGGCGATCTCGCTGAAGATGACGTCGAGCCTGTCCCAGGCGCCCGCCTGCGCGGCGAGCGACTCGAGCTCCGCCCGCGTCTCGGCGTGCGACGGGTCGTCCTTGAGCGCCCGCGACTGCGCGTCGAACGCGCGGCCCAGGTCGCTCAGGCTCTCGGCCGCCGTCCGCGCCACCTTCCGGAGCAGCGCGACGCGGGTCGCCGTGTCGCCCTCGGCCGCGGCGAGGATCTCGAGCGCCTGGATCAGCTTCTCCCAGTCGCCGCGCCCCTCGTAGATCTCCTGCAGGATGGCCGCCGCCTCGGCCCGCAGGGACTCGTTCGAGAGCAGCGCCTCGAGCGCGAGGCGCGCCGCGTCGTTGCCCGGATCGAGGATCAGGATTTCCTTGTAGTTCTCGAGCGCTCCGGCCGCATCGTTCAGGTGCTTCTCGAGGGTGCTCCCGAGCCGGAACTTGAGGTCGATGAGCGCCTGCTCGTCGAGCGGAGAGTCGATCCGCTTGCGGAGCACGTCGACGTAGGACTCCCAGTCCTGCTGCTCGCGGTAGAGCTTGTCGAGCGCCGCGAGCGCCTGCGGGTCCGTCGGCTCGTCGTCGAGCACCTGGCGGTACGTCCCGATCGCCTGCGCCGCGTCGCGCAGCTCCCCTTCGTAGAGCTCCGCGATCGCGTAGAGGATCTGCTTGCGCTCCTCCGGCTCGGTGACGATGCCGAGCTTCTTCTCGTAGATGCCGAGCAGCTCGCCGAACCGGCCCGTCTCGCGGTAGAGCCGCTCCAGCGCGCCGATCGCGGCCTGGTTCTCGCCGTCCGCCTCGTACACGGCGCGGAACTGCGAGAGCGCCTCGTCGATGCGCTTCACCTCGTCGAGCAACACCCGCCCGAGCCGGAGCCGGAGGTCGACCCCGAGCGCGATGTCCCCCTCGCCCTCCGCGCGCGAGATCGCCGACGAGTAGGCCTGGATCAGGGCGTCCCACCCCTCCGTCGAGCGCGCGGCGCGCTCGACGTCATCGATGCACTGCTCGTCCTGCGGGGCGATCTGGAAGGCCGAGAGGTAACGCTCGAACGCCCGCTGCGGCTCCTTGAGGCGCGTCTCGTAGAGCGCCGCGACCTGCCGGTAGAGGTCGAGCCGGGAGACGTCGTCCTGGTCGTGCGAGAGCTTCACCTCGATGGCGCCGGCGAGCCCCTTCGGGTTGTTCGCCTGCGTGTAGATCGGGATGAGCGCCTCGGCCGCGGCGAGGTGCGAGCCGTCGATCGAGAGCACCTTCTCGTAGGCGCGCGCGGCGCGATCCGCCTTCTGCTTCTGGACCATCCAGAGCTCGGCGATCTTGACCAGCAGGCTGATCTTGGCCGCGTCGTCGGTCTCCTTGGCCTCCTGCGACTCGAGGACCCGGATGAACTCGTCCCACTTGCCGCTCTCGGCGTAAAACACCTCGAGGTCGTCCCAGCGCTGCAGCTGGAGGTACGCCTTCTTGAGCGCCTCCTGGGCCTTGCGGTCCTGGGGGTTCAGCGCGATCACCTCTTGCCAGGCCTTGACGGCCGCCTCGTCGTCCTTGAGGCGCTCGCCGTAGAGCTGCGCGAGCTTGCTGAGGAGCGCGAGCTTCTGGGTGCTGTCGAAGGTCGTGTCGACCTGCTTCTGCAGCACCCTCGCGAACGCCTGGTAGTCCTTGTTCTTCTCGTAGAGCCCGGCCAGCGCGTTCAGCGCCTCGGGGTTCTCCGGGTCGTTCGCGAGGACCTCGTCCCAGAGCTCGATGCAGAAGTCGACCTTCTTCACCCGCTCGGACGCGAGCTTCGCGATCTCGAGGTACTTCGCGGCGCGATCGCCGCCCTCCGGGAGCGCCGCGGCCTCGCGGCGGAGCAGCCCGATGAGCTTCTCCCAGTCGCGCCGCTTCTCGTAGCTCTGGCGGAGGAAGTCGATCGCCTGCGCGTGCTCGCCGTCGATCGCGAGGATCGACTCGTAGCACTTCACCGCCTCGGCCGCGTTCGAGAACTTGCCCGAGTAGAGCTCCGCCGCCTTCGCGTAGTTGTCGATCTTCTCGGCAGGATCCGAGACCGCCTCGGCGATCTCGATCAGCGTCTTGACGTACTCGTTGTACCGCTTGGCCTGCTCCTGCTTCTGGGCCTTGGCCTTGAGCTCCTCGACGCGGCCCGCGACCTCCGCGCCTGGAGGCGGCGGCGCTGTCGGCCGCCGGCCGACCTCCGAATCCGCAGGCCTGCTCTCGGCGGGAGCCCGCGCGGGAGGCGGCGGCTCGATGTCGGCCACCGAGGACCTCGCGTCGCGCGCGTCCACCGACGAGGCGTCGACAGGAGCGCTCGCGGGCGCGCTCGCCCTGCCGCTCACCGGGGCCGGCGCGCTCACCGGGGCCGGCGCGCTGAGCGGGGCCGGCGCGCTGACGGGCGCAGGCGCGCTCGTGGGAAGCGGCGTGGCGTCCGCAGGCGCGACGACGACAGGCGCGGGCGCGACGACGACGGGCGCGGGCGCGACGACGACGGGCGCAGGCGCGGCAGCGGCCGGCGGAGGCGCGGACGGCGCGACAGGCGCGGCCGTGAGGCGCTCGCCGATCTGCGCTTCGAACGCGCTCACGCTCGGGTGCGTCGGGGCGACCGCCGAGAGCCTCTCGAACCAGCTCCTGGCCCGGATCAGGTTGCCGAGCTGGCGCCAGGCGATGCCGCCCGCCTGCGCGATCATGTACGGGGAGCTGCCGTTCTGGTTGGCAGCGCTCTCCGCCAGCGACGCGACGCGCTCCCAGTTGCCCTCCTTCGTCCCCCAGAGCTCGCGCAGGTAGGCGAACGCAGCCTCGTTCGAGGGATCGAACCGGAGCGATTCCTCGAGGAGCTTCGATCCGATCTCGACGTTCTGGTGCCGCGTCGCCCAGCGGACGCCGAACTTGAACGCCGCCTCTCCGCGCGCCACGCCGGCGCGCGCGTCGAGGATGCGCCGCTGCGTCTCCACGATCGCCTGCGGCCGCTCCGCCTCGACGAGGAGCCCCTCGAACATCGCCGCGGCTTGCTTGTCGGAAGGCGCCGTCTCGTACGCCCTCCGGAGCAGGTCCTCGAGCTGACCGCGATCGAAGCGCTTCGCGAGGCGCGCCGCGCGGAGCAGCAGCCGCTTGCGCTCGTCGATGCTCGCGGCCGCGTCGGCCGCGTCCACCAGCTCCGCCATGCGCGCCGACCACGACGACTGATCGACCTGCATGTCGAAGAGGCAGGCACGCGCCTCCTCGCTCGTCCCGCCGGACGCGGCGAGGCCCTTCGCGTACATCTCCGTCGCGCGCTCGAAATCGCCCGCGTCGCAGAGCACGTCGCCGAGCTCCACGCGGAGCTCGGCGGCCGCGGTGCCCTCGGGGGCGTTCCTCAGCTCGAGCTCCAGGAGCTTCTGGACCATGTTGGTCTTGCCGAGGTCCCAGTAGATGGAACGAGCCGACTCCAGCGCCTCGAGCAGCGCTGGATTCAGCTTGTATGCGTCCTGGAAGTGCTTCAGCGCCTTGACGGCCTGAAGGAACTTCTCCTCGAGCAGCCGCCCGAGCTTCAGGTGATATGCCGCCTTCCGGGTCGCGTCCCCTTCGGCCGCAATCCCCTTCTCGAGCTCCTCGACGAGCCCTTGCCAGTCATGAACCGACTCGAGATGATTGAGACGCTGCGCAAGATCCATTGATTATCGACCCTCGGCCCCGACCTTCGAACGAATTGAAACGCTTACGTGCCCCGTGCCGCGCGCGGCATCACGGCTATTGACCGCCGAGCCGCGCGACGAGCGTGTTCGCCGTCTCGCACTCGGTCTTGAAGCTCGCCGCCTTCGATCCCTTGCAGGCGCGCGTGGTGAACCCCTTGAGCATCTGGATTGCCTCCTGCTTGCGCGGCGGATCCAGGGTCGCGTAGGTGCTCCCGAGACTCCAGAGAATCTGCACCGACTCGGGCCCATCCGAGGGCGCCACCGCCTTGGCCGCCTCGAGCTCGGACACCATCTCCGCCGTGGACCCCCGGTCCTGGTAGACCGACGCGAGCAGGCTGTGGACGCCGAAGAGGTACTTGTCCCCCGGCTTCGCGAACGACTTCGCCTCCTTGAGCACCTGCTCGGCCTCCTTCGTGTACCCGAGACGGGTGTACAGGTCGGCGAGCGCCGCGTAGTAGCGGATTTCGCTCGGATTGTGCTCGATCGCCTTGGTCAGGTTCTCGAGCGCCTTCTGCTCGTCGTCCGTCCAGAGATAGACGTTCCCGAGCTGGGAGTAGCAATCCGCGAAGTTGGGGTCGTTCTCGATACACTTCTGGTACGGCTCTTTGGCCTCTTCGTACGAGATCGTCTTCTTCTTCGCCTGCTGCTCGAGCGCCCACCCCCGTTCGAACCAGTAGTTGGCGAACTTCGGGGCGATCTGCGTGGCGCGAGCCAGCGTCGATGCGACCTTGTCCCACGACTCCTGCTTCTTGTGCGCCATCGCCAGCTTGAAGAAGATGCGGTGGTTGTTCGGGTCGAGCTTGGTCGCCTGCTCGTACTTGTTGGCCGCACCGTCGGGGTTGACGGCGACCTCCTTGTCGGCCTGATTCGCCAGGATGACGGCCTCCTGGCGATGGCGGCTGCAGCCCAGGCCTGCCGCGCTCGCCGCGACCAGGCCAACCATCAAGAATGCCCCAAGCTTCATCTCGCTCACCTTTCGAATGGCCCCGGCATCGCCGGCCTCTGAGTGACCTGGGCGTCGCGTCGCCCCTCTTCAAAACGTCCCGGAGTCGGCTGCGCCGCTCCGTCCCCAATCCCGGAGACGGCTGCGCCGCTCCGTCAGCATCCCGGAGACGGCTGCGCCGCTCTGTCAGCAATCTAGGAGACGGGCTGCCCCGCTCCGTGTGGCACCGTCACAAGCGTCCCGAGGTGGCGCGCGTTGAACCTCGCGCGGCGACGCGAGAATAGGCGGAGGCAACCGCGGAAGTCCAGGGCTTCAGACCCCGCGCATGCGCCTCGCTGCAGCGCCTCCACGCGGAGCCCCCGCCCCACCCCGCGCGGCGGACGCCGAGCTGGCCACCCCACGGCGCTCGCCGCAGACCCCTGGCCGCGCCTGGCGCCGGCCGCATCCGGCCACATCCAGCGCTGAAACGGAAAACGCCCCGCACTTCGCGTGCGGGGCGTTCGCTCGAACCGAGCGGCGAGGCGGGCTCAGCCGCCGGGGCTGAGCATGATCGGGTAGACGACCGTGACGATACCGCCCTCGGGCTGCGGGAACGACAGGCCGTAGAACGCCCGAACGACGCAGGAAACCACGCCGTTATCGGGCAGATCCGAACCGCCGTTACCCACGTTGGAGACCGCGCCGTCGCGCCCGATGACGAAGCGCACCGCGACACGGCCCTGCAGATTGGGGTTGTTCCTGAGCCCGTTCTCGTAGCAGAGCCGGAATCGACCGAAGTTCTGGCGGACGATACGCTGGATGACCTCGGGGGGCAGACGGCCGCTCACGCTGGTCGCACCCATGCGCACTTGCGGCGGCTTGGTGCGATGCGACCCGCCGAGGCGGCCATGGCCGGAGCCGAAGCCCTGGCCGGTGCCGGTGCCGGCGCCGTGCCCGATGGTGCCGATCGAGCCGAGGCCGATGCCCTCGCCGCGCCCGCCACCGCCCTCGCCGATGCCGGAGAGACCGAGGCCGCCAGCGCCGAACGAGTCGCCGATCTGATCGCCCCACATGTTGCCGCGGGCGCTCAGCGGATCGTTCCCGAGCGAATCGTCGCGTCCCCACGGCGCGGTCGGCGCGTTCGGATCGCCGCCGGCGCCGGCGTTCAGCAGCCCGATCATGCCGAACTCCGCGGCGTCGCGGAGCGCGGCCTGGCGGGCGATGTGCGGATCCGGGTTGTCGGCGGGCCCCTGGACGCCGTAGCGGTTGCCGGTGGCCTTGGTGTTCGGGTTACCCATCGAACCCTCTTCACCCTTGGCGCGGGTACCGGTGCCACCCTCCTTGTTGTCCGCCGCGTTCTCGGCGACCTGCTCGGTCTCCTTCTCCTCCATCTCCTTCTCGGCGGCCGCCGCGAGGTACTGCTGGATGAGGAACTGCTGGTCAGCGGAGATCCCGTCCTCGCCGGTATCGCCGAGGGGCGGCATGAAGAAGGCCATCGCCGCGAGCAGCCCGAGGTGAACCGCCATCGAGAGGCCCGTGTACAGCAGGCTCTGCGTGTCCAGCTGGAGGTGGCCGGCCACGACCTTGCCTGCGTTCACGGCGGACACCTGGAAGACGATGCCGTCGATCTCGACCTTCGCCTTCCCGCCCGACGGAAGCGCCATCTGATAGGCGCCAGAGAGCTCGGAACACGGCTGCGTGAGGCCCTGATCGATCGCCTGCTGCACCGTCATCTTCGGCCTACCCGGGATCTCGATGGTGCCGGTCGCGCGGGGCAGGAGCACCACGGAGACCGAGCCGGAGCGATCCGCGAGGATGATGGGCGCCCGCGTCGTGCCGAGCTTCTCCGAGGGGATGAAGTAGTCGCACTTGAAGTTCTTCCCCGCCTCCTCCCCCACGTAGAAGGAGCGCGGCGGCGTGAGGTGCGCGACGTGGAGCACCGCGGCATCCCACAGAATCATGATCTCGACGGAGGCCGCCGGGACCTCGGTTTCGTCGCTCGGCACGTCCGGCCCGTTCTTCACGAGCGTGTACGTGTAGGAGCCCTCGGGCGCGTCCGGGGGCACCTCGTCGACGGCCGGCGCCGACTGCGCGAACGGGTTGTTGTAGGAGAACGGGTCCGCCCCGCCCGCGGCGGCCGCGGCGAACGGGTTCCCTGGCGGAGCGGCCGCGAACGGATTCCCGGGCGCCGCAGCGCCGAACGGGTTCCCACCAGGCGCCGCCGCAAACGGGTTGGCGGGAACCGGCTTCGCAGGGCCCGCGGCCGCGGCGACCGCCACCGGCTCCGCGCGCTCCAGCATGATCTTCGTGCCGCCGATCTGGAGCTGATCGCCTGGGCTGATCTTGCACTTGTTGACACGCGCCCCGTTCACCATCGTGCCCGGCTCGTTGCCGAGATCGATGAGCGTGATGTCCTGCGGGGAGGCGACCTCGATGACCGCGTGCATGCGCGAGGCAAGCTCGTCATCGACACGCAGATGGCTCTTCGCGTCCTTGCCTACCTTGACGATATCCTGGGTGATCGTCTCCCGGCGGACGAGCGCATCGTTTTGGTAGAGCGCAAATGTGAGAGCGACCCTTTGCTTGCCTTCCATCTCCGCCAGCCTTCCCTATGCGCCGCGCGGCGCACGCCCCCAGCACCGGGGGGTAAATCGATAGGGCAGGTGCCAAACCTGCCCGTCACATCAGAGGTTCTCGACCGACTTGAGCATCTCCGGAACGAACGAGGTGCGGGGCCTGATCAGCGTCGTCCGGACAGGGCCGGGCCGCACACGGATGGTGGCGTCGTTGGGGCCGAACCCGCCGGCGTTCAGCGGATCGTCCGAGAACTCGTACCCGTACCCCTCGTCCTTCTTCCCACCGCCAGGAGCCGCTCCCTGCGCGAACGCCGATGAGGCGACCACGCTCGTAAGAACGGCAGCCACGACTCCCGCACCCAATCGGGTCAACCCTCTCATTCCAGCCTCCTCACAATGTTTCGACTCGGTTACAGTGCCATTGTACCGCCTTCCGCGGCGGCCGGTCAACCAGCTTCGCATGCTATCGAGGCGTCGGAGAGCACGACCCACACACGCCTCGACAACCGATTCCACCCAAGGTTCCCAGAGAGCTGCGACGAAGACGAAAAAGAGCGAACCCCCTTCTCCTTGATGCAGCTTCGTGCAGCGAGAGAAGGGGGCTCCAGGTGCCGTTGTCTGTCGCACCGCCACGCGGTCCGCCCCGCCCGTCGAGCTCGTCCGGAATACTACCGTATCCCTCGCTCACCCTCCTTGCGACCCGGACCGATCGCGACGTCCGCTGTGGCGGGGCGCATCTTCGTGCGCGACGGGCTCATCCGCGTCATTCGGCTCGCTGCGGCGTACCTTTGTACGCCTCACTCGCCTGCCCAGCGGCTGAGCCCGTGCCACACGAACCTGCACCCCGCCTCGACGGCGCGCGGGACGAGGCTCCGCTACTGGGCAGGAGCCGGGGCCGGGGTGGTCGCTTCGCCCCCTTCGCCCTCGCTCCCGGCAGCTGCCTCCTGCTCGGCTTCCTTCGTCTTCATGTCGGCCTCGGCCGCCTTCCGCTCGGCCTCGGTCTGCTTGTTGAAGGCGATGATCTGGTCGATCTCGCTCATACGCTCCTTCGACCGCTTCACCGCGTCGGCGAACTCGGCGCTGGCGCCCGCCTTCTGGATGAACTGCCCGAACAGCCCCTTCGCCGACATGAGGGCACCCTCGGCCCCCTTGCCGCCCGACTTCGCCTTGTACTCCTGGGTCAGGATCGCCTCGTTGTAGTAGGTCTCGGCGCGCTCGGGGGCGACCTTCTTGGCGGCTTCGAGCTCAGCGCTGGCGGCGGCCACCATGCTGTCGAAGTTCGCGTCGTCGATCTGACCGCGCAGGGCGAGCGCGAGGCCCAGATGAGCGTCGTAGTCGTTCGGACGCATCTTCAGGGCCGCGCGGTACGCCTCGTCCGCCTGCTGGAACCCGCGGAACTGGAGGTTCACCGCCGCGTAGTTCATCTGCGCCTCGTAGAAGGTCGGATCGAGCCTCCTCGCGAGGTTGAACTCCTGCACGGCGCCGTTCAGGTTCGCGAGCTCGACCTGGATCATCCCCGCGGTGTTGTGGATCGGCGCGTAGTTGGGGTTCTTGCGGATGGCCTGGGAGCAGACAAGCGCCGCGAGCTCCAGCGCCTGGGTGTCGACCTTCTTCTGCTTGCTGACGTTGGTCGCGACCGCCTTGCCCGTCTTCCTGCCCGCCTTCTGCTTCGCCGTCTCCAGGTAGTAGATCGCGAGCTGGTTGAACGCGGGCATGAAGGCGTCATCGACGGCCAGCGCGCTCTGGATGTACCGCTTCGCGCGCTGGAAGTCGTTGGGCCCATCGTTGTCCGCGACCTGGTTGCCGCGCTTCATGTACAGGAGCGCGAGGTGCACGAGCGCCTCGACGTTCTTGTACTGAGCATCGACGACGGCGGCCTGGCGCATCTCGCTGATCGCCGCATCGAGGTTCCTCTCGCCCGACTCCGCCAGGTTGTAGAGCGCCACCTGGACCCGCGCGGGGTGGAACTTCGGGTTCTTCTGAAGCGCTTGCGTGAAGTGCTTCTTCGCCTCCGAGTCCTTCTTGCAACGCTGGTACGCGAGCCCCGCGTTGTAGATGGCCTCGGCGAACGTCGTGTCCCCTTGCTGGTCCGCCGCGTCCAGGAACAGCTGGGCCGTCGAGCTGCAAGTCGCCTCGGACCAGTCCCCAGCCTTGTCGTGCTGGACCATGGCGTCCATGGCGGTCTTGAACTTGTTGGCCGCCTCGACCGACACGGCCTGGCCCTTGCTGTCCGTGATCGTCTTGCCCGTCGTCGGGTCCTTCGCGCCCTGGGCCGAACCGCCGGTGCTGCCGCCGCCACAACCCGTCGCGGCCAGAAGGAGCACCGCAACCGCTGCCAATGAGGTGATGCTTCTCATGTTTCGCTCCATCACTTCCTGGGTCGGGTCGTGGCCCGATCGAGCGCCGAGCCTTCCTTGGACGCGCCAGCCGCCGCCGGCGCCGCCTTCTTGTCCTCGCCCGCCTTCTTGTCCTCGCCCTCTTCCTTGTCCTTGCTCGCAGCCGGCTTGTCGGTCGCGGTCAGCGCTTCTCGGAAGGGGGTCCCGTCGAGGTTCAGCGGCGCAGGGCGTTCGCTCATGCCGGAGTTGACCCGCGACGGCGAGCCACGGAATTCGTCGATGAGGTGGTACTCGGCGCCGTAGTTCTTCGACAGCCACACCTCGCAGGTACGCGAGTAGTCGTCGAAGTACTGGTACTTCACGGACAGGTCGAGGCAGGTCTTGAACGCGCCCTTCGCCATCTGCTTCTGCGGCTCGCTCGCCTCGTCGAGGCGCGAGTAGTACTCACCCCGGATCTCGTCGTACGAGACGTCGGTGCCCGGGACCATGCCGTGCCCCTTCCATTCCTTCGGGATGGGCGCGGCCCGGAACTCGGCGACGAACTTGCCCCACATCTGACCGACGCGCGCACCGGCCGCGATGACCCACTTCGGCGGAGGCGTCGGCTCCAGCTTGAGGATCTTCTGGTACTCGGCGTCGGCTGCCTCGATCGCCGGGCGCTTCTTCTTCACCCAGTCGGCGACCTTGGTGTTGATGTGCTTGAGGACGTCCTCGCGGTTCCCGGAGCCCTTGTACTCGGGGAACTTGATCTTATCGACGTCCTTCCGCTTCTGCTCGGCGAAGTGGAAGTAGGCCTCGCCGACCGCGGTCAGCACCTTGCCGAGCCGGCGCAGCTTCTCCGGCTCCTCGCCGCCGATCGCGTCGAGCTTCTTGAGCGCGGCCGCGGGGTCCTTCCAGTAGCCGCGGACCTTGTTGTACTCGCCGTTCGCCGGGGTCACGCTCTTCGTCTGCAGCAGGACGCGCGCATACATCGCGTGCGCCTGCACCTGGACGTCGAACGTCGCGTTGCGATCGATCTGCGGCATCGCCGTCGACAGCCGCCGGCGCGCCTGATCCCAGTCCTCGCGGTCGATGTAGTGCGCGCCGATCGCGAACGCGATCTGCGCCGTCTGCGCCGGCTTCGCCTTGCCGTAGTTCTTGTTGAAGAGGTCGGCGTCCTTGATCGCCTGGTCCTCCTGACCGAGGCCGAGCCGCAGCACGACCGCGTCCTGGAGCGCCTCGGCGGCCTTCTCCCCCTTCGGGTTCTCGCGGGCGTAGCGCTCGTACCAGTTCGCCGCCTCGTCATAGACCGCGATCGCCTGGTAGTTGCCGCCGATCTCGTAGATCGACGTCTTCGCCAGCTCGGTGTTGTGGAGGTTGTACCGCGGGTCGAGCAGGATCTTGCGGGCCGAGATCGACTTGGCGATGAGGCGGGCGGCCTGGAACGCCTTGGCCGCGTTGTAGAGGATCTCCTCGCTCTTCTCGCACGCAGGCTGCTTCGCCTCGCAGGCGGCCTCGCCGTACTTCTTCCACATGTCCATGTAGGCGACGGCGGCCTTCTCATAGTTCTTGAGGGCCTCGACGCCGCCGGCCGCGTCAGCAGCCTCGACGAGCTTCTGCGCGCGCAGGCGCTCGATGTCGCGCTGGATGCGGATCAGGATGCCGCACTGCTCGGCGTTCTCCTTCTCCTTGCCGCCCTTGCAGTAGAGGTCGATGAACTTGGGCACATCCGCGGCCATGTCGTCGTAACAAGACGGACGCGGCGGATCCATGTTCGCGCCGAGGACGTTGAGCGACTCGAGGTAGAGCTGAGACGCGTAGATGCCGACCTCCTTGTCGGCGTGGTTCAGCGCCACGTCGCGGAACGCGAGCGCGGCCTCCTCCCAGTGCTGCGCCTCGAAGTACGTGCGGCCGCGCGCGTACTTCACCTCGACGTACTGCTCCTGGGCCTCCTTGTCGTTGGCCGCAGGCTTGATGTAGCAGACGTACCGGTTGAAGGCGGTGATCATGCCCTTCTGGCTGTCACTGAAGTCCTTCGGCTGGAACTTCGCCTTCTCCGCCTTCTTGTCGCCCTTCTTGCCCGTCCCCCCGTCGGGGAGGTTGCCGGACCCCTTCTTGTCGGAGCCGTCCTTGTGGGTCTCGGTGTAGATGTTCTGGTAGCAGAGCACCGAGGCGTACGCGGCCTCAGCCGCCTGCGGCCCGTTCGGGTCCTCGGCCACGACCGAGTCGAACGCGGGACCGCACTTGGCCCAGTCCTTCTGGAAGTACAGAAGGTCGGCCATCGCGTACTTGATCTTGAAGATGTTCGGCCAGTCCTCCTTCAGGATGCGGGGGAACTCGAACTTGGCGAACTGCTCCTGCTTGAAGTTGTTGACGACCTTGTCGTAGAGCTGCGCGGCGAGCTGCATCGTCTTCTTGTCGCCGGTGCCGCGCACGCCGCCCGAGCCCACCGCCTCGAGGTGCCAGGCCATCGCCGTCTCGGTCAGCAGACCGGCGGTGATGTTCGAGCACTTCAGCTTGGCGTCCGCCGGGTGCCCCTCGCCCTGGAACTTGTTGTGGACGTCGAGCTGGCGCCCGAGCTCGCCCATGATCTGGTCCTTGTTGCCAGACTTCATGGCGAGCGTCGCCTCCGCGATGTGCCCCTGGTAGACGCAGTACCTCGGGCCCCGATCGCGGGTCATCAGGTCGGTGTAGAGCTCGATGCCCTCCTTGTAGTGACCGGTGTCGAGGTAGTTCTGCCCGAGGTCGTCCATCATCTTGAACGTCTTCTCGGAGCTGCCGCTCGCGTCGCCGCTGAGCGGACGGAGGAAGTCGTGCGACTTGCGCGGGTCGCCCGCGAGCGCGTAGACGGGGATGATGTCGCGCCGCGCCGAGACCGCGAGCTGCGCCGCGTTCGGCATCTGCTGGAACTGCTGCCCGTACTCGATCGTCTTCTTGAACTCGCTGATGGCGCGGGCGAAGTCGCCCTTGTTCCAGTAGACGTATCCGAGCTTGTAGTGGGCGTAGCCCCAGACCTTGTTCTCGGGCGGCGGGTACTGGGTGACCTTGACGTACGACTGCTCCGCCAGGTCCCACTTGGACGGGTCGCCCTGCGCCTCGTTGAAGAAGAGCTCACCGAAGGCGAGGTACGCGTTCGGGATGTACTTCGAGTTCGGCCAGTTCTTGATGAGCTCGAAGTAGACCTTGCGAGCGTCCTCGAGCTGCTGGGCCTGCTCGTACTCGTAGGCGAGGTAGTAGAGGACCTCGTCCGTGCAGCCCGTGCTCTTCGCGGGGTCGGCCGCGTTGGTGCTCTGGCAGTACTTCGGATACTGCGTCTTCAGGTCCGTGTAGTACTTGATCGCCTGCTTACGCGCGAGGACGAGGATCTTGTCGGCCTTGGCGACCTCGGCCCGGATCCCGGCGACCGCCTTCGGGTTCTTCCGCTTGGCCTCGTCCGCCTTGATCTGCCCCTCGGTCTTGTCGCGGAACGCCGCCGACTCGAGCTCGACGTAGCCCTCGGCGAGGCGCCGCATCAGCTTCGGCCGGTCCGGCGCGTTCTTCGGCGTCGAGGAGTACAGCCCCTCGAGCCCCTGGATCTCCGTCACCAGCAGGCTCCTCACCTTCGGGGCGAGGCGATTTCGCCGCTCGTCGCGCTGCGCCGAGGCCTGTGAAGCCGTCGGATTGGTCGGCTTCGTCAGGTCATCGCGCTTCTTCAGCTGGATCCCCTGCGGGGCAGACTTGAAGCTGACCTGCGGCTTCTTGCCCGCCGACACCTGGAGCTTGCCGCCCGGACAGGCGGCGATCGCATCCTTCGCCGGCTGCGTGATGCACGCGTCGGCCGCCGACGCGGGGCTCGTTGTGACCGCGCACGCCGCCACGGCCAACGTACCCGCCGCCGCGCGGAGCGCATGCAGTACACCGAACTTCGACTGCTTCATCTCCATCTCCGTCCCTCCGCCACGGACCCCCGTGAGGAAGCGCTGCCTGCCCCGCGACCTCCGGCCGCGGGGCCAACCATGATGAATTCGCTCACTTGCTGCACTTCGACGTCACGACCTGCCGGTAGAAGCCGAGCTCGTCGCGCCAGTACTCGCCGTCGAACGGCCAGAGCACGTGCTCGTCGTCGGGCTTGACGACGCCGTACGTGAGCGCGTCCTCCTTCGACAGCTGGCCGCTGACGACCTGCTGATCGAGCTTGTTCCTCTCGGCCGCGGTGATGTCGATGAGGATCTTCGACGAGTCGCGGAGGTGCTCGTTGAGCTCGTCGAGGTTGCGCTGGTAGCGCTCCCGGCCGAGCGTGCCGGCGTTCCGGATCGCGAGGCTCCTCGCGAACTCGAGCGCGTCGGTCACGTCGCTGCCGACCGGAGAGTTGCGGAAGTTGGCGGGCGCCTTCTTGAATCGATCCGCCTCCTCATCGAGGATGCGCACGTACTCCATGTTGCGGCGGAGCTGGCGGTCGGAGAGCGCGTTCTCGACGATCGGCCGGACCCTCGGCGGGATGTCGCCCTTGCCGGCGCCCACGTCCTTCAGGAACTGGAAGAAGCGCTCCTCGTTCCCCTCCCCCTGGTACCGCACCAGGATCGACTCGAGGTCCTTCTTGATCGGCTCGTACTTCTTCTTCATCTTCGCGACGATCGTGGTCGCGTCGCCGTACTGGCAGATCGTGAACGAGACGACGGCCTTCAGGATGTCGGCCTCGGGATAGAACGAGTTCGGGAAGTAGGGCGACTCGATCGTGTGGATGTTGCCGAGCGCCTGCGGGTACAGCCCGGCCATGAAGTACGCCCAGGACTGCTCGAAGAGGCTGTCCAGCCAGTACTCGCTCGCGACGTCGACGCGGTTCCAGTACTTGACGGCGGCCGAGAGCTTCGCGGCGTCGATCGTCGGAACGTTGTTGTCGTCGAGGCGGACGGAGGCCGAGTAGTAGGTGCGCGCCATCGAGAGGAACGCGAGGTCGCGCATGCGCGCCTCGTCCTCGAGGCCCTCGACGCCCTCGTCGATCGCCTGGACGATGCGCTGGAACGACTTGACAGCCGGCACCGACTTGCGCAGCTGCACGTACGAGATGCCGCTGAAGAACTGGGCCTGGACGTAGTACTTGCTGTTCGGGTCGACCTTGGCGAAGAGGCTGATGGCCTCCTCGTAGTTCCGGTTCCGGTACTTGTAGCGGCCGAGCAGGTAGTTGAGCTGCCAGTAGAGGTCGCGCTGCTGGGGGTTGTTGAAGCGCGCGATCTGCTCGGTCTTGTACTTGCCGACGCGCTCGATGATGTCCGCCGGCTCCGGGAGCTGCGTCGCGAGCTTGGACAGCCAGAGCAGCGTCTCGTTGAACTTGAGGTGGTTCGGCTTGTCGGCGATCTGCGAGAAGATCGCGTAGCTCGCCTGGTAGAACTGCAGGCGGTAGAGCGCGATCGCGAGGTGGTACTGGGCGATCTGCTTGTTGCCCTCGTCATCGCCGGTGTCGCCGTCGACGACGCGCTTCAGCTGCCGCGCGGCGTCGCTCCACCGCTCGCTGTCGAAGAGCCGCTTGCCCTGCGCCGCCTCCTCCGTCATCTGGCCCGCGGTCACGGGGCCCGCATCCTCGTCGGCGCTGACCTCTTTGCTGGGCTTCTTGTCGCCCTTGGCGTCCGCCTTTTCAGCCGCGACGGGCTTACCTTTGCCGGGCTGCGCATGCCCCACGGCGGGGGATAGCAACAGGGCAGAAGCTACAAGGCAGATACTCGCCACCCGGTTCCGCATCGTCGTTCCTCGCTTTCGGCGACGTAAAGATCGTGGCCCCTTCGCCCCGTTCGCGGCTCCACACACGGAGAACGCGCGCCGTAGACCCCCGAGGCAGCTCGGTCAGGAACCAAAAAGTTCAATGAGAATCAACGGATACTTGCGTGTGGCGGGGGATGGTAGGATTGTGGCGCGCAGCTTGTCAAGCGATGCCGGGCGAGGGGCCCCCTCTTGCATTCCCGTCCTGAGACACCGGGCGCCGGGTCGACCTTGGGGTTGCGCACTGCGTAGGAGTCGACGGTGGAATTATCGAACGGAGGCGCGCTCGCTTCCTTAAGCGCGATCGTCGCACGTCGCGCTGTCGCCGCACTGTTGCCGCACTGTTGCCGCCCAGGCGGCAGCCTGACCGCCCGCTGCCAAGGGACCAGCGCGCTCAGGGTCGAACGCCTCGCACCGGCGGCGCCCGCCCACCTCGGCGACGTGGACGGGCGCGCCCCATCCGGCTGTTGACGCTCGAGGCGCGCTTCGTCTAGGGTCCAACCGCTGACGTTGTGCCTTTGAGCACCTCGACTTGAGCGTTTTCTTGCCTCCCGTCCGCGCGCCTCTGCCGAAGCGGTTGCGCGCACCGCCGCCGAAGGAGCACGTTCTGATGACCCGTTCCATTCTGTCCGGCCTGCTCGGCCTGCTCAGCGTCGTCGCAATGGCGAGCCTGCCCTCCGCGTGCGAGAGCGGCGGCGTCGGCGACCCGTGTCTGCCTGAAGACGAGTACGATTCGCAGTTCGCTGGCTTCAAGGTGACGGAAGAGAACATCGAATCGCGATCCTTCCAGTGCCAGACGCGGATCTGCCTGGTGAACCACTTCCAGGGGCGCGTGAGCTGCCCGCTCGGCCAGGAGGCGCCCGCGACGTGCACACCCGGGCAGGCCGGGTGCAGCGACTGCGAGGAGTCGGGGACGTACGCGCCCGACTGCGAACCGTCGAACCCGGACGGCGGCAAGAGCCAGTGCCTCAGCGGCATGTGCGACCCCGCGGGCGCCTTCTGTCGCTGCGGCGGCGACGCGGACTGCCCCGGCACCGGCTGGAAGTGCGAGGAGGGCGTCTGCAAGCTCTACCTCTGCCGCGACGGCTTCACCGGCTGCCAGGACCCGACCAAGTCGGCGGCGGAGAACGAGGGCAAAGCCTGCTGCGTGCCGGGGACCGACGACCAGGTCGCGTCGCCCGTGTGCGGCCAGTGCGCCGCCACCTCGAACCGGAACGCGCAGCAGGCGGTGTACTGCTCGTGCCGGTGCGGCGTGGCCGACGGCGAGCCGGACGATCCGAACTTCAACTTCTGCGAGTGCCCGCAGGGCTTCACCTGCTCGGAGATCCGGCCGAACGTCGGCCTCGGGGACCCGAACATCACCGGCAAGTACTGCATCAAGCAGAACACGCAGTTCGAGAACGAGGGGGCCTGCGGCGACGTGCAGGGCCGCGCCAACTCGGACCAGTGCGAAGGCTTCTAGGCGTCGGGTGACCGGCCGTCGCGGCTCGCGAAGCCCTCGCCCGACGACGGCCGATCTGGCCGGCACCTCCCTCTCCCTCCCTCCCAGCGACGATTCTGGTTCACACGACGGCCCGCCGCCCGGGCGCACCGTGACGCGCAGCGCGCCGGCGGCTTCGGCGACGAGCCGGACCGCGATCGGGTCCGCCGGCGCTCCGGCGGCCGACGCGCGGCGAGCGCTCGGCGCGCGCGCGGAGGACGCGGTGGTCGCTCACCTCGCCGCGCAAGGCGTGGAGATCGTCGCGCGCAACGCGCGGGTCGGGCGGCTCGAGATCGACGTGGTCGCGCGCGACGGCCCCGTCATCGCGATCATCGAGGTGCGGACGCGCGGCGCCGGCTCGTACGTCCGCGCCCTCGACAGCATCGACGCGCGCAAGCGCGCCCGCGTGCGGCGAGCGGGCGAGCGGCTCTGGCGCGCCACGTTCTCGCGCGTGCGCGGCGTGGAGCGGATGCGCTTCGACGCCGCGTCCGTGACGTTCCTCCCGAGCGGCGAAGCGACGGTCGAGATCATCAAGGCCGCCTTCTAGCGCGGTGCTCGCGCGCTGCGGATACGGGCCCATCTCGACGTTTTCGGTACTCGGCGTACTGAAGTACGCCTCCGTGCCGAAAACGCCGATCTGGACCCGTCTCCTGTGCGCGCGAGCACCGCGCGGCGACGCTAGGGCCGGAGGGGCCCGGAGCGCGCGGCCTGATGTTCTCTTATTTTTGGCTTGATTTCGGGCTGGATTCGGACGGCGCGTACGTCGATCGACCGCGCGCGGGCTCGATCACGCGTCGAGCTGCTCCTGCATCTCGCTGCGGAGCCGCTTCAGCTGGGAGAGGCCCTCGGGGTCGATCTCCATCGTCCCCTTCTCGGCGCGCGCCCCCGCCTCGAGCTTCTCGAGGATCGCATCCATCTTGGCGATCTTGCCCTGCTGGCGCGCCCTCAGGTCCTCGACCATCTTCTCGAACGCCTCGAAGAAGTGCTGGAGCTCGTCGCCCTTCCGGAGCTTCTCGCGGACGATCAGCTTGCCCTCGCCGACCTGACGGAGCAGCCGCTTCATCTTGAAGATCGGCCCGGCGATCTTGTGGGTGAAGACGATGCCCGCGACGCCGACGCCGAGGACGAGCAACGACAGGAGCGCGACGATGAGACGGAGCAGCATCTGCTGGTTGTCCGCGACCTCGGCGGCCTGCCGCTCGAGCGCCTCCGCCCGCTGCTGCAGCGTGGCCGCGTCGCGCTCGAGCCGCGCCTGCTCGTCCTTCAGCTTGCTCTCGTCGCGCTGCGCCGCCTCGCCGAACGTCTTCGCGAGCTCGGGGTCGTCCTTGTACTCCTTCGCGATGTTCATCGCGACGACCTCGCTGACCCGACGGCTCTGGACGAGCACCTCCTGGCCGCGCTTGACGGTCTCCTGCCCCTGACGGACCGTCTCTTGTCCCTGCTGCACCGCACTGCGGCTCTGCTCGATGATCTTCGAGCTCGCGTTCCAGAGGAGGATCCCGAGCGCCACGGAGAGCGCAAGGCTGATCCCCACGAGGAACCCCGTGTATTTCAGCTGGAAGTTCTGGTCGAGCAGGTAGTTCCGCGCGCTCCGCTGGTAGCGCGCTCTGACCTCCGGCGCGGAGGTCTGCGGGGCCGTGCTGGAAGCGTCGCTCATGGGATCCTCGAAGCTGGCTGGAGATGACAAGGGTCGTGAGGCACTGGAAAAGCCAATATCGAGCAGCGAAGGTGCGTCACAGCGAGGCGACGACCTTGTGGAAGGTGTCGACGGCGTTCTCGACGCACATCTTCATCAGGATGTTCTCGCTCTGGACGTCTTTCTTCGGGGTGCCGCTCTGCGTGAGCTTCGGCGCGAACTCCCCCTGGAGCGACTTGGACGGATAGGTCCACATGCTGACGCGGACCACCTGGGTGAGGTTGCCGCCCTGGTACACGGCGGGCTCGACCGTGGCGAGGAGATAGAAGCCCTTCAGCTTCTTGCCGTTCAGAATCTTCTTGCCTTGCGCCACCGTCTCGCCCTTGGGGGCGACCGCGTAGCCGCCCTTCGCGAGGATCTTCGACTGCATCGCGGCGCGCACGAGCGGCTCGATCTCGGACTCGGGGCGGCCGCTCTTGTTCGTGATCTCGATGGCCACGTAGTACTTCGTGTCCGCGCCCGGAGGCGGCGGCGCCGCCGAGCCGCCCCCGCCGCCGGCGGACAGCGCCGCGATCGACTTCTGCATCTGCGACTTGACGGCCGGCGTCTGCTCGCGGCCCTCGGCGCGCTCCAGGCACGCGAGCCCCGCGGGCTTGCCGAGCTTGCCGAGCGCCGCGGCCGCCGCGACCTTGACCGACGCGTTGCTGTCCGTGAGCGCGTCGCACAGCGGCCTCGTGGCGGCGTCGTCTCCCGACGCGCCGAGCGCGAGCGCCGCCTGCGTGCGGACGCGATAGTCCTCGTTGGTCCTGAGCTGGTCGGCGAGGTAGCTCGTGCGCTGATCCGCGTAGAGCCTCGTGGGTATCAGCGAGAGTACAAGCGTCACAACCAGCAACACGAGCACTGAAAAGGGCCGACGCATTCCACGTCCGACGATACACGAGCGCATCGCCGCCGTGGCGATCGGATCAGCGGGTCTACACCCGAAAATTGGTGCGCACACGCTCGCACTTTTGCCTTGCATTCGCTCGCTCCTCGCTGCGACCAGACTGGACGGTTTGACGCGGCCTGCCCGCGGCGCTTCAACGCGTGAACCATGTTGGGCTCACGGCGAACACGGCTTCATCATCCGCTTATCTACCCACCGCTGCCGCCATCGACCCGACGCGCTGCCGCGAGCTCGCGTGCACGTCCGCTCACGTCCGCTTACGTCCGCACTCGCCGCTCGCTCGCTCGCGCGCTCGCGCGCTCGCGCAGCAGACGCCGGGCGAGCGCGGGCTCGGCACGGCTTCGGCAGCTCCCCCTTGCCCGTGCCGCGTCGGCGTGACGGATAATGCGCGACCATGACGAGGAGCTCGCCGGAGGCCTTCGGGAGATGCACGGACTGAGACGATGCCTGCCGTGGGCGCTCCTCGCGGCCACGGCGCACGCGGCGCACGCGGCGCACGCGCAGACGCAAGGTGCGCCGCTCCGCATCCATGTGCGCGGAAGCGCGCAGATCGAGGCGGTCGCATGGACCGAGCCCGACGGGTTCGTCGTGCGCGGAAGCGTGGTCGACGACGCGCGGAGCGCGATCGCCGAGGCGCCGCTCTCCATCGACGCCCTCACGAGCGCCGGCGCCCCCGCGGTCCTGCCGGCGGTCGACGGGTGCGCGGCCGACGGCACAGCGCGCGCCCGCGAGCCCCGCCCCTCGCAAGGCGGCTATGTGATCGCGACAGACGAGCGCGGCGGGTTCTGCCTCCGCGGGCGCGCGCCGCTCGCGGACGCGACGCTGCGCATCCGGTTCGCCGGGGGAAAGCTCTACGACGCGGTCGAGGCGAAGATCCCGATCGAGGCGCACGCGGCCCCGCTCGCGCCGGTGATCCTCCGGTTCGATCCGCCGGTCGACGCGGTCGATCTCGATCGCCCGACGGTGAACGTCACCGTGGCGCTCCGGCTCGATCGCAGCGGCGCGCGCGGCGTGGGGAGCGGCGCGCCGTTCGAGCGCGAGCGCCTCCCGGTCGTGCTCGAGGACGAGCGCGGCGCGCGGCTCGCGGAGGCTCCGACCGGCGGCGACGGCCGCGCGCGCTTCGAGCTCCCGACCGAGCGCCTCGACGGCGCCGGCCAGGGCGTGCTGCGCGCGCGCTTCGATGGAACCGCCACGCTCGCGAAGGCGAGCGTCAGCCAGAGCGTCGTGCGGTACGCGCAGGTCACGCTCGATCTGTCGCATCCTGTCGAGCCGGCGCGCGCGGAGGACGGCGTGCCGATCGACGTCGAGGTGCGCTCGTCCCGCGGCCCGGTCGAGGGCGGCGTGGTCGAGGCGCTGCGCGCGGGCGAGCCCGTCGGGGCGGCCACCGTGATCGGCGGCAAGGCGCGGGTGATCGCCGCGTTCACCGCCGAGCGAGCGGGGACGGTCCCGATCTCGCTCCGCTACGTGCCCGCCTCTCCGTGGTGGATCCCCGGCGCGGAGCTCGCGATCGACGTGCCCGTCGCGGGCCCAGGGGCGTGGCGGCAGATCGCGCTCGGCGCCGCCGTCCTCGCCATCGCGGGCTGGGTGCTCGGCGGCTGGCGGCGGGCGCCGAAGCGCGCCGCAACGACGCGCGCGGGCGACGAGCGGCCCGTCGCGCCGCCCGGCCGCGCCGGCGTGCGCGTCATGGGACCGCTCGAGGGCGCGACCGGCTGGCGTGGCGCCGTCGCCGACGCGCATGACGGAACGCCCATCGCGCGCGCCGAGCTCGTGATCGTCGTCCCCGCCTTCGACGGCAGCGGCGTCATCGCCCGCGCGCTGACCGACGACGTCGGCGAGTTCTCGATCGAGGCGCCGTACCGGAGCGACGCGAGGCTCGTGGTCCGCGCGCCGACGCACAGCAGCCATGAGCAGGCGCTCCCGTCGCCGAGCAAGCTGGGCATCGCGCTGGTCACGCGGCGCCGTGCCGTCCTCGATCGCCTCGTGCGCTGGGCGCGGCGCCAGGGAGCGCCCTTCGAAGGGCCGCCGGAGCCGACGCCCGGGCACGTGCGCCGGGTGGCGAGCAGGGTTCAGCAGCGCGAGGTCGAGCTCTGGGCGAGCCGGATCGAGCACGCCGCCTTCGGTCCCGATCCCGTGGACGAGCGGATCGAGCAGGACCTCGGGGCGTCGGAGCCCAAGCCGGGCGCCTCGCCGCTGGCCCCGTGAGCCAGGCGACGGGGCCCGCGGAGCGCCGGCCCCGTCGCCGCGCCGATCTGCCGTTTCGCTGGTCGGATCGCGCCCCCGCGCGACCGCACGTTGACGTATGGGGTGCGTCCCATATAGTCGGCTCCCTCGCCGGAGAACGCCAACGTGGAAATCGCCCTAATTATCGTCGGCCTCGTCGTGGTGGCGGCGATCGTCTACTTCGTCACGAAGAAGGCGCCGCCACCGGAGATCGCAGCGCCCCCCGAACCGAAGAAGCTCCAGGAGAAGGCGAAGCAGCCCTCCGAGAAGCCGGCGGACAAGCCGACCGAGAAGCCGCGCGCCCAGAAGAAGCCTCCGGCCGAGGAAGCTCCTCCGGCGAAGGCGAAGGAGCCCGCGCCGCAGGAGGAGCCGCCGGCGGCGCCCGCCCCCGTCGAGGCGCCCGTCGCGCCGCCGCCCGCCGTTGCGCCGGCGGCGCCCGAGCCCGCGGTCGCGGAGGCGCCCATCGCGCCCGCGATCGAGGCGCCGGCCATCAAGCCGGCCGCCAAGCCAGCGCGGGAGACCGCGCCTCCGGCCGCGCGCAAGCGAGACATCGAGGGGCTCCGCAAAGGCCTCACGAAGGTGCGGGAGAGCGAGGGGTTCTTCGGCCGGCTGAAGGCGCTGTTCGCCGGCAAGAAGGAGATCGATCCCAACGTCGTCGAGCAGATCGAAGAGGTGCTGCTCACCTCGGACGTCGGCGTGAAGACGACAGAGCTCCTCCTCGACGAGATCCGGTCGGCGCTCAGCAGGAACGAGCTCGCCGACACCGACAAGGTCTGGGACGCGCTGCGCGAGCACGCGAAGCGGATCCTGCGCGTCGGCGCCGGCGGCGGGCTGCCGCTGAAGGCGCAGCCCACCGTGGTGATGGTGGTCGGCGTGAACGGCGTGGGAAAGACGACCACGATCGGCAAGCTCGCGACGCAGCTCAAGGCCGAGGGCCGGACGGTGGTGCTCGCGGCGGGCGACACGTTCCGCGCGGCGGCGGTGCAGCAGCTCAACGTCTGGGGCAAGCGCGTCGGCTGCGAGGTCGTGCGCGGCAAGGACGGCGCGAACCCCGGCGCGGTGATCTTCGACGCGATCCAGAAGGCGAAGGACACCGGCGCCGACGTGGTGCTCGCCGACACCGCCGGCAGGCTGCACACGAAGACGAACCTCATGGAGGAGCTGTCCCGGGTCGCGCGCACCATGAACAAGGCGCTCGAGGGCGCGCCTCACGAGACGCTGCTCGTGCTCGACGCGACGAACGGCCAGAACGCCATGCAGCAGGCCGCGCTCTTCAAGGAGGCGCTGCCGATCACCGGCATCGTGCTGACGAAGCTCGACGGCACCGCCAAGGGCGGCGTCATCCTCGGCATCTGCGCCGAGCATGGGCTGCCCGTCCGGTACGTCGGCATCGGCGAGCGCGCGGAAGACCTCCGCGAGTTCGAGCCCGACGAGTTCGTCGAGGCGATGCTCGGCCGCGCCAGCGGCTCCGAAGACGCGGCCGCCTGAAGCGCGGTCGCGGCGTGAGCGCCGGCGGCGCTCGATCTCTCCTCACCACCCAATCGCGCGGCTCGACACCGGTCCAACCAACGGGCGATGGCTCCGATGTCTCAGCACGCCGCGCCTGTGCCGCTGAACCCGTCAGGCGCCACCACCGTCGCGCCCTCGGCGCAGGCACACCGGCGATCCGAGCCCGCGGTGATTGTGCAGCGAGTCTGCCGCTCGCCGCGTGTCCACCCGGCGGGTCCCCTCTGCGACGCCGCCGGTCGTCCGTGGCAAAAGGATTTGGTTGTTGATCCTTTTATTTTCGACGTGATATAGTCCGTCGGGCTTGGCGGTTGACCGAATTATTTAATGAATTCGAGTAGTTAGGAAGCTGTACTACCTGGGCGATCGATCGCTCGCATCGCACGGACTTCGGAAGGGATGGCGATGAACCAGGCTCGCGTGGGGCTTCTCGTTGCGGCTGCGCTGGTCGCGATGCCGCTTACGGCATCAGCTCAGCCAAAAGGGCAACCCAAGGAAATCAACCTCGACGAGCCAGAGACTCCTGCCGAAGGCACGGAGCCGGTGGAGGCACCCGCGGCCCCTGCCGAGGGCGGCGAGACGACGGGGCTTGGGGACATCTGTGCTATCGACCCGACGGCGTGTCCCACGATCAATTTGGAGAAGGAGGCCGCGAAGGATCTCAAGAACGAGACCTACGCGGTGCAGCAGATCTACGCGCTGCGCTACCACCGCTTCGAGGTGAACCCGTACTTCGGGCTGACGATGAACGATCAGTTCGTCGGCCACAACGGGCCGGGGCTCGCTGTCAACTGGTACCTCACCAACGTCCTCGCGATCGGGGTCAACGGCAACTGGTACGGTGGCCTCAACACGCCGTCGGACTTCAACTTCCAGACGAGCAGGGCGGCGCGTATCGGCGAGCCGATCACCGAGTATCAGTGGAACGCGAATGCGAACTTCACGTACGTCCCCGCGTACGGCAAATTCGCCGGGTTCAGCGACTTCATCTTCCACTACGACTTCTTCGTGCTGGGCGGTGTCGGCGCGATCTCGACGAGGCCCATGGCCGTCGTCGATCCCGACAACCGCACCTTCGACTGGAAGCCGAAGCTCTCGTTCCACGTCGGCGGTGGCCTCCGCATCTTCTTCAACCGCTGGTTTGCGGCGATGTTCGAGGTCAGCGACTACATCTTCTTCGACGAGCTCGAGAACCCCAGCGTCGACACGAACAACCCTCAGGACAAGAGCACCTGGCTCGCCGAGGGGAAGAGCTTCACCAACAACGTACAGGCGCAGGTCGGGCTGTCGGTCTTCCTGCCGTTCTCCTGGGAATACCGGCTGCCGAAGTGAGGACTTTGGACGCGGGGACGCGCAGACGCCGAGCGCGAGACATAGGATGATTCAGCCAAAGACGGGGACAGGCATGATGCGTCGATTCGTCCAGAGCCTCTGCACCGTGGTGGCAGGGCTTACCGGCTGTGCACTTCTGATGACGGCTGCGCCCGCGGAGGCGCAGGAGATCCAGCTCACGGGCCCTCTGGCCGGCGCGCCGGCCGTGCGGAAGCTCCGGCTCCACCGTGACGGGCGGTTCGAGGTGGCTCCAGGCGCATCGTTCACGCTGCTGGACGAGTACCGGCGGACGATCATGCCGGGCCTGCGGCTCACCTACCACTTCACGGACTGGCTCGGCTTCGGCGCCTGGGGCGGGTACGGGTTTCAGTACAACACCGGGTTGACGGACGAGCTCCAGCGCGTCGCGATCGACGGGCGTAACTGCGACACCCAGCCGTTCACGACGGCGTGCCAGCTGACCAGGGTCAACCTGACCAAGGGCGATCTGACGAAGGATCAGCTCGGACAGATCCAGTGGGTCGCAGCGCCCCAGGTGACGGTCGTTCCCTTCCGCGGGAAGCTGGCGCTGTTCGCCGAGCTCTTCGTTGACACCGACGTGAGCTTCTTCGCGGGAGCCGCGGCGATCGGCGTGAAGGAACGCAAGGAGTGCGGCACGACCACCCAGAACTCCTGCGCGGACACCTTCGGGCTCGAGAGCCGCATGGCCTTCGCGCCGACGTTCGGCCTCGGCTGGAACTTCTACCCGTCGGACTTCATCGGCTTCGGCGCGGAGTGGCGCGCCCTGCCGTTCGCATGGAATACTTCGGGCTTCGACAACCACGGGCTCGGAACGGACGAGGCGTTCCCTGACCGCAAGGTGGACGACAAGGACCGCGAGTTCCACTTCACGAGCATGGTCACCGTGAGCCTGAGCATTCAGTTCCCCACCGGCATCAAGACGACGGAGTAGACGGCTGCGCCGGCTCGCGGTGACCGAGCCGGTCCGCCCGGGGTAGCTCGGGCGGGGAGGCCCTCTGCAGGGAGCCACTCTAGCGGGGTGCAGGTTCCTGTGATACGGGCTCAGCCGCTAGGCAGGCGCGTGAGGCGTACGAGAGCACGCCGCAGCGAGCCGAACGACGCGGATGAGCCCGTAGCGCACGAAGATGCGCCCCGCTATAGATCGGGCGACGATCGCCGGGTAGCTCGGACCGGGCGGCGGGGACAGCCACCAGAGGTCAGCGTTGGGTATTTTCGATTTTCTCCGCAAAAGCAACCCCCCTGCCGGGGGCGCCCCCTCCGACAAGAAGGTGGCTGGGCCTGCGAAGGTCGTCGCGGACAAGCGCGCTCAGACGTACGACCGCCTCGACGCCATCCAGTCGCTCGCCGCGATGAAGAGCGCGGATGCGGCGGCGGCGCTCCTCAGGCGCTTCACGTTCTCGATCGACCCCTCCATCACGGATCAAGAGGAGAAGGATCTGGCGTTCCGGGGGATCGTCGATGCAGGCAAGGACGCGGTGCCGGCCGTCGTCGACTTCTGCATCAAGGCCGAGGCGCTCACCTGGCCGCTCAAGATCCTGCGGGCGCTGCTCGACGACACCGGGTACCGGACCGAGCTCGTCCAGCTGCTCGACCGCTTCGACACGGAGTATGCGCGCAACGTCGAGCCGAAGCAGCAGCTCATCATGGCGCTGGGCGACATCAAGGGCGACGACGTGCGGGTGGCGGTCGAGCGGTTCCTCGACGATGTCAACGAGACGGTCCGTTTCCACGCCGTGCAGACCATCTTTTCCCAGGAGGATGAGGCGAGCGTGCCAGCGCTGGTGAAGATGCTCGCGGCCGAGGAGTCGGTCCGGGTGAAGAACAAGGTCGCCGAGGGGCTGATGACCCGGGGCTGGACGGTGCCGGCCGAGCTGCGGAGCAGCGCGAGCCAGGCGCTCCAGGACTCGAACGGCTTCAGCGTGGGCTCGGACGGCAAGCTCCGGAAGGGCGCTGGATACAGCTGACCCGGCGCGCATCGTGACAAGTCCGTTCGTCCTGCGATCGGGTTGACAGCATCACCGCACGTGGACGAAACTCCACGCCATGCTTGTTCAGCCCTCGGCGGCAGCTGAGAGCGAAGCCGCGCAGACCGGCCCGCACAAGACGAAAGCGAGCGCAGTCCGTGATTGAGCACCGCTCATGGATGGCGGAGCTTCCGTCACGACCTCGTCCCCGGCGCTCCAGCGACGCGCGCCCAGGCACGCTCGTGGAGAGCGCCCGTCGCGTCCCCCTCGGTCGCCTCCCCCTGTCACGCGCGCTGGCCGCGGCGTGCCTGCTGCCTTGCGCGCTCGCCGCGCGCACCGCGGCCGCAGCCGACTTCGAGGTCGAGTCGACGACCGGCGTCCAGGCCTACGAGGTCGCGGGCCCGTGGGGCGACACGAACATCGAGCGGCGGCGGCTCCTTCAGACGCTGGGGCTCGCCGTCTACAACCTCCAGGGCGACTCCGCCCCAGGCGAGGCCGACTACTCGGCGACCGTGCGGCTCCGGCTCGACGCGGACTTCGGGATGAATGGCCACCTCGACGGCGCGCAGCGGGGCGGCGAGACCGACTACAGCATCGATGGCGGCTCGCGCTACATCCCGGGGCTGCGCGAGGCGCCCCTCGATCTGATGTACGCGTACGTCGAAGGGCGGAACGTCGCCAGCGGGTGGCTCGGCTTCCGGGTCGGCCGCCAGTACGTGAGCGACGTGCTCGGGTGGTGGTCGTTCGACGGCGCGCTCGTCCGGCTGACGACGCCGTACTACGTTCAACTCGAGGCGTACGGCGGGCTCGAGCAGCGCGGCGGCCTGCCGCTCTCCACATCGCGCTTCGAGCGGCAGGGGATCTGGCGCGGCAGCCACCGGGGTTTCGGCGACGACCGGACGCAGCCCGGGAGCGCAGCGGATTTCCCGTCGTATCAGGAGGCCGATCTGGCGCCGGCGTTCGGCGTCGCGCTCGAGAGCGCCGGCCCGAACTACATCCACGGTCGCCTGACCTACCGCCGCGTTTACAACCTGGGAACCTCTGTCACCCAGCAGTTCCCGGATCCGGACGGAGGCGTCCGGACGTCCGATGAGTCGCGCATCTCGCAGGATCGCCTCGGGTATGCCGCCAACATCAACAAGCCGGATCTCGGTGGCATCAAGGGCGGAGTGACCTACGACTTCTACAACCAGCTCGTCGGCTCGTTCTACGGCGGCCTGGAGGTGTACGCCGGGAGCCGCGTCACGCTTGGGGCGGACGTCGACTACTTCGTTCCGACGTTCGACGCTGACTCGATCTGGAACTGGTTCACCCACGATCCGATCACCACGATCACCGGACGGGCGGCGGTGGACGTCACCCGCGAGATCGATGTCGCGGCCTGGGGCGGCACGCGGATGTGGATCGCCGAAGGCAACCCGGAGGAGTTCGGCGCTGGCCAGTGCGAGGCGGTGAGGCGACCGGGCTGCGTCGGCGCGACGTCGCTCGATCCGAATGACGGCGATCTCCGCGACTACGCGCGCGACGAGAAGAACCGCGCCACGACGATCTCGACCGACGTGCTCGCGAACCTCGCGGGCCGCTACCGCACCCGCACGACGTCGGTCGAGCTCCGCGGGATGCTGCAGGCGGGGGAGCGCGGGAGGCGGACGGGGGCCGATCTCTCGGGAGAGAAGCGTCTGAGCGGGCAGCGCTACGCGCTCGGAGCGCGGATGTCGCTCTACGACTGGGAGGATCCGCTCAGGCCGGACCGGGGCGCGACGTCGTTCGGATATGTCCTCGGGGCCGGGTATCGGCCGGGCGAGGCCGCGGATTTCAAGATCGAGTGGGAGCACGACATGAACCGGCTTGTGGGCCAGCGCTTCCGGGTCGTCGGCCTCGTGAACCTGCGGGTGGCGCCGTGAGCGAGGATCGCATGGACGCAAGACAGGACGGACGCCGCCGCGCCCGGCGAGACGAGGCGAGGTTCGTCCCTGGGTGGGTCGCGATCGTCGCGTGCCTGGGCGCGCTGGCGCTCGCGATCGTGGGCCCCGAGGCGGCTGCCCAGCCGAAGCCGCCGGCGGCAGCGGGAGACGACGGCGCCGAGGCGGCAGAGGATGACGCGGAGGAAGGCGACGCCGAGGGAGAGGCGCCCGCCAAGGCGGCGCGCGGCGGGTACACGTCGGGCCTCCACCCGATGCCCGACGACGCGGAGGTGCCGCTGGCGTGGATGCCGCCTGGGACGAGCGCGACCCCGGTCCCGAGCGACGAGATCTACCCCCCGCAGACGCTGACGATCCGCTTCAACCACAAGAAGCACGTCAAAGGGCTCAAGCAGACGTGCAAATCGTGCCACGGCGCGGCCTACACGAGCGGCGCGGTGACGGACCGGCTGCTGCCGAAGCCGAGCGAGACGTGCGACAACTGTCATGATGTCGATCACTCCGACCTCACCCAGGTGAAGGCGGGGACGAACGAGAACGGACAGTGTGCGTATTGCCATATCGGGGAGAACGCTGGCAGCGACGGAAAGGTGGCGCCGCTCGTGCTGCCGCACGCGAACCTCCGCTTCCCTCACGCGAAGCACGTGAGCCGGAACATCAAGTGCAGCCAGTGCCACGGCCGCGTCGACCAGATCGAGCTCGCTACCCGAGATCAGCTGCCGCGCATGGCCGGTTGCTTCACGTGCCACAACATGAGCGGCGCGGCGCAGGGTGAGGCGAAGAGCGACTGCGACGTCTGCCACCTGACGCGCCCCGACGGGCGGCTCGTGACCGCGTTCGCCACGGGCGATCTGCTGCCGCCCGCGTGGCTGCACAGCGCGGGGCACACGCCCGACTGGCTCGAGCGGCACAAGCAGATCGCCGCGAACGACAGCGCCTTCTGCGGGTCATGCCACAGCGCGAACTACTGCACCGACTGCCACGACGGGAAGATCCGTCCGCGCAATGTCCACCCGAACGACTTCCTCTCGATGCACCCGCAAGCGGCCCGGCAGGACAATCCTCGCTGCGTGAGCTGCCATCAGGAGCAGACGTTCTGTGCGGACTGTCACCGGCGGACGGGCGTGGCGCGCGAGGCGCCGAGCGCAGCGCGGCCCGCGGGGCGCCGCTTCCATCCCCCGCCGGCGGAGTGGACCACGGCGCCGCGGAGCGCGAAGCACCACGCCTGGGAAGCAGAGCGAAACCTGAATGCGTGCGTTTCCTGCCACACCGAGCGGGACTGCGCGACCTGCCACGCGACGCGCGGGGCGTCAGGCGGGCAAGGGCTGAACCCGCACCCGCTCGGGTTCGAGAGCAAGTGCAAGACGGCGTTCTCCCGGAACCCGCGTCCGTGCCTGGTGTGCCATCAGTCGAGCGACAGGTTCGTGCAGCGGTGCCAATGAAAAGTCAAAATCCGTCAGTATATTCCTTGCCCTGGCCTTCCGGCGACGGGTATAGCGAAGTGCGCGCGGCTTCCCTAACGATCGCCGCGAACGCCAAGGAGAACGGGCGTGAAGGAGCTGATCAAGTACCTGATCGACAACCTCTATCTCGATTTCCAGGGGGAAATCACGCTGGAGACAGTGCGGGGCTTCCTCCGCGAGGACGACGGACGGGAGGCACGCCAACTTTTGTCGAAGCTCATCGAGGAGAAAGGGGTAGACGACATGCTGATCACGCTGGCCGACTGTCTCAAGGAGCACATCCAGTCCGGGGTGAACGAGAAGGTCGTCCGCGAGCAGCTCTCGCTCTACTCCGAGAGCTGAGCACGCTGGCTCGCGCGACGCGCCTCGCCCCCCTCCCCCTCTGCCTGCAGGCGGCCCTCGCGACGGCCGGCTGCGACGTGGGGGAGGCCACGCTCCAGCCGATCGACGCCCCTCCTGTCCAGCTGATCGAGGCGCGCGCCACGACCAGCCTGGACCAGAACTACCAGCCCGTCCGCACCGCGCTCGATCCCGCCGGCACGACCGAGGTCCTGTCGACCGCGAGCTTCGTGCTGAAGTTCGATCGCTACCTGCTGCCGAGCTCGGTGAGCGCCACGGTCGGCGCCGAATCCGTGTGCGTCTCGGGCGATCTGGCCACGGTCCAGACCTACGCGGACTGCGTCAATCCGATCGCCCTGGCGCCCACGTACAACCCTGTCCAGCGGGAGGTCATCTTCCGCCAGATCGAGGGCATGCCGGGCCTGGTTCCCGGGACCCGGTATGCGCTGACGGTCTTCAAGCCGGCGGACGAGGCTGCTTCGTCCGGCGTCCGCGCGTTCGACGGCGCGCCCCTCGGCGGCAACACGCGCATCGAGTTCTCCGTCGCGGCGACGAACCCGCCTCAGGCGATGCCGGAGCGCCCGCCGAGCGGCGACTTCTTCTGCCAGCGAGACCTCGAGTGCGTCACGGCCACGGCAGCTTGCCAGGGCGACGCTCCCGCGGATCCGACGTGCGTCGCCTGCGTGAGGGGCGCCGCGTACTACCTCTTCTACGGCTGCTTCGGGTGCCACAACGGCGCGAGCGCCGCCGCAGGGCTGGACCTGAACCTGGGCACGGCGTTCAACCAGCTCGATCCGCTGTTCAAGACCGCGATCGGGCGCACCGCGCACCAGACCCAGATGGGCGAGAAGGCGCACGTGGGGGAGGCATCCCCGGAGCGCTTCGGCAGGGCCATGCCGCTCATCGACCCGGGAAACCCGGGGAACAGCTACCTGCTCTACAAAATCCTCATCGGGCAGAGCGCGGTCGACCCCTCCTTGCCCGCCGATGCGGCGGAGAAGCTCCGCCAGGAGAACGAGCGGCTGCAGGCGGCGTTCGTGGTGGGGATGCCGATGCCGCCCCCGCCATCAAAACCCATATTCTGGTTCCACCCCCAGCAGGCGGACGATCAGAACACAACGCCCTACGTGGACGGCATGGACATCCTGTCCGCGTGGATCCTCAACGGCGCCGCGCCGCGAGACTGCTCCGCCCCGGCTGCCTCGCCCTGACGGCGCTTGCGCGGCGTCACATTACGCGATTCCGCCCGGCCTTCTTCGCATGATAGAGCCGCTCGTCGGCGCGGCGGTAGAGCTCCATCGGCGAGACCGGCGCGTCCGGCGTGACGCCGGCGACCCCGAAGCTCGCGGTGACGGCGACCTCGCCGTCCTCGAAGCGGAACGGCGTGCGCTCCACGAGCGCGCGCAGCTTCTCGGCCACCAGGCGGGCGCTGTCGACGGCGATCTCCGGCACGAGCAGGGCGAACTCCTCCCCGCCGACGCGCGCGAGGATGTCGTCGCGGCGGACGTTCGCAGCGGCGAGCGCGGCCATCTGGCGGAGCACGGCGTCTCCCGTGAGGTGCCCGCGGGTGTCGTTGATGTTCTTGAAGTGATCGATGTCGAACATGATGAGCGCGAGGTGGCGATGGTAGCGACAAGCCCGCGATACCTCGCGCTCCAGCGCGACCTCGAAGGAGCGCTTGTTGTGGACCTGCGTCAGACCGTCGAAGGTCATCAGCCGGTAGATCTCCTCGTGATACGAGAGCTCGACGTTCCCACCCTGGATGAACTTGAAGATCGTCCGGCCGATCTTCACCTGGTCACCGTCCTTGAGGGCGCGCTCATCGACGGAGACGTCGTTCACGTAGGTGCCATTGGTCGAGCCGAGATCGCGGACAACGTAGCTCATCCCCGTCCAGGAGATGCGCGCATGACGCCGGCTCACCGCGTCGTCGTCGAGCGGGATATCGGTCTGTATCGCGCGCCCACACTCGATCGCCCCGGTCCCTAGCGCGATGCGGCGCCCGAGCTCGGTGCCGTAGATCACCACCAGGCACGCGGTGCCCGGCGCCACCGGCGGCACCGGCGGGGCGATCGCGGTGCAGGTGACGAGCGTCTGCCGGTGATCGTTCTCTTGCTTCGCCACGCTAGGGGACCCAAGTACACCAGAGCCGACGTGCCAGGGCAACGCGCGTCGCGCGTCGGACATGGTAGGCTTCGACCATGAAACACTGCGGTTTCGCGCAGATGTGTGTCGCTGCCACGATGGTCGCCGGGCTCGCCGTTCCTCTGAGCGGGTGTGGCACGAGCTCGCCCCCGATCGACGAGGGCGACGCCGCGCCCGCGCCGCAACAACCCGAGACCGTCACGAGCTTTCCGGACGCGCCGCCGCTCCCGGGCGAGGCCGAGTGCAAGGTCGTCGTCAAGACGGGGATCCCCGTTACATCGGCGCAACACGTGGCCACGTGCGCGCCTGTCCAGTACGCGACCAACCCGCCGAGCGGCGGCGATCACTGGGGCCTGTGGGCCGAGTACAAGCGCTTCGAGTCCGAGGTCCCGCGCGAGATGTACGTCCACAACCTCGAGCACGGCGCGATCGTCCTCGCGTACCGGTGCGCCGCGTCCGGCTGCGCAGAGGTGAAGGCGGTGCTCGACGAGGTGCGGGCCGAGGCCGCCTCCGATCCGAAGTGCCTCCTGGTGCCGGGAGGGCCGGAGGCGCGGCTCGTGATGACGCCCGACAGCGCGCTGGACACCCCGGTCGCGGCCGCGGCCTGGGGCGCGACGTACACCGCGACGTGCCTCGACAAAACGTCGCTCGCGCGCTTCGTGGCGGACCACTACGGCAAGGGCCCGGAAGACACGTGCAGCGACGCGGGGGCCGTCGATATCGATCTGCCAGACGGCGGCGCGCCGATCTGCGGCGAGGGATCAGGCGGCGGCGGAGGCGGCAGCGGAGACGGGGCGGGCGCGGCGGGGGGCGCTCCGCCGGATCCGTAACCGGGTTGACAGGTGGCTCCTCGACCGGGAGCATTCTGGGGATGAGCGAGCCGTCGACCGTGACACCTCGGTTGGCAGAGCGCTTCCGGCTGCTGGACATCGCGGGGTCCGGCGGGTCGGCCGAGGTCTGGAGGGCCGTCGATCAGGAGCGCGGCGGCGTGGTGGCGCTCAAGATCGAGCCGCGCGAGCGCGGAGCGTCCGCGGCGCAGCGCGCCTCCGTGCGGCGGGTGCTCGGCCGCGAGGCGCTGCACGCGGCGCTGGCGCTCTCGCCGCGGCTGCCGGAGCTCGTCGACGTCGGCTGGCTCGCTGCGCCGTCTGGCGTCGCGCGCGCCGCGCGCGCCGAGGGCGCCCCCGGCGAGGAGGGGCGCGCGTTCGTCGCGATGCGCTGGATCGAAGGGAGGGCCGTCGCCGACGCCCTGCGCGGGCTGCCCCCTGGCGAGCGCGCGGCGCTCGCGCTCGCCGCCGCGCGCGACGCGGGCGAGGCGCTCGCCGACCTGCACGGCATCGGCCTGGCGCACGGAGATCTCAAGCCGGAGAACCTGATCCTGACGCCGGAGGGGCGGATCGCGGTGATCGACCTGGGGCTCGCCTGCTCGATCCACGAGACGTCCGTGGACGGGGCGACGCTGCGGTACATCGCGCGCGGGGACGCCGAGCTCGGAGACGCGCGGGCGAGGGATCTGCTCGCGCTGGGGACGCTGCTCGCCGAGATCGCCTTCCCCGGCGTGGCGGACGCGGACGATCCCATCGGAGCGGCGCGGGCCGCGGCGGCCGCGGAGAGCGCGGCCGGGCCGCCGCTCGACGCGATTTGCCGGGCGCTCCTCTCGCCCTCGCCCGCGGCGCGCCCGTCGTCCGCGTGGGTCACCGAGTCGGCCCGCGCCGCGATCGCCGGCGGGCGGCGCGCGCGGCCCCCGTTCGCCGCCCCCCCCGCGGGGCGCGCCGGCCGGGATGCGGGGGCGCCCGGCGCAGAGCGCGATCGGCAGGACCGCGACGCGCGCCGCGTGCGGGCCGCCTACCTGCGCCTGCGGCGACACGAGCTCGAGGCGGCGCTCGGGGTGCGCGACGATGTCGCCCCCTGGCTCGTGGACGCGTTCGCGGTGGTCGAGCGGGTGCGCGCGCTCTCCGGCGCGTCGCTCCGCGCGGGCGACGGCGCGGCGCGCGTGGGTCCGCCGCAGAGCGACGCGGCGTGGCTGGGGCGGCTCGGGCCGGACCGCGTGGCTCGGTGGCTCACCGCGCTCGCGGGGACGAGCGCGACGGCGTGGCCGATGGGGCCGCTCGCGTCTGCGCCGGAGAGGGCGCTCGCGGACGCGCTCGTCGCGCTCGCGCGGCAGGTCCCGCCGCGCGCCTGGACGTTCGCGGACGTCGAGGCGGCCGTGCTGGGAACCCCGGGGAGCGGCGCGCGGCGGCGGGCGAGCGCGGGGCCGGAGGACCGAGGAGCGGCCGAGGGCGCCGCCGAGGCGCAGGCCATCGGCGCGGCGGAGGCGGCGGCGCTGGCGCTCGCGATCGCGCGTGTGCCGCCGGATCCGCTCGCGCTCGAGGCGATCGAGCAGCGCGACGACGCGCCGGCCAGCCTGGTCGTCGCGGCGGCCAACGCGCTCCGGCTGCACGGGGACGCCGGGCGCGCGCGGAGCCTGATGCTGCGCTCGTGCGTTCGAGGCGCGACGGAGGCCGCGGCGCTCGCGGCGGAGGTGCTGCGGCGCGCCGGCGATCGCGCCCTCGCCGAGGAGCGCGCGCGCGCCGCGATCGACGCCGGCGCGGACCCGGAGGGGCGCGCGCGCGCGGTGCTCGCGCGCGTCGCGATCGACGCGGGGGCGCTGGAGGCGGCCGACGCGCTCGCCGGGGACGCGGTCACGGCGCCGCTCTGCGAGGTGCGCGCGCTGCTCGCCGTGCTGCGCGGCGACACCGCGCGGGCGCTGTCGGAGGTGGCGCGCGGCGAGGCGCTCGCGAGCTCCGTGGAGGAGCTGGCGCGGATGGCCGCCGTGCGCGGCTACGCCTGGCACGCGAGCGATCCGGAGCGCGCGCACGCGTCGTTCAGCGCCGCGGTCGACTACGCCGTCCGCGCCGGCGCGGTGGTCGAGGAGGCGACCTACCGGACCGGCGAGGCGGCGGCGGCGGTGGATCTCGGCGATCTCGACGGCGCGATCGCGACCTCGACCCGCGCGGCGCTGCTCTGGGAGCACCTCGGCCGGCCGGCGCAGGGCGCCCGGGCGCTGCTCGCCTGCGCCGCCGCCTACGCCACCGCGGGCCTGGTGCACGAGACCTGCCGGACCGCCGAGGACGCCATCGCGCGGGCCCGCGACGCGGGCGACGCGAAGGCGGAGGCCTACGCGCTCTGGGCCATCGCCGACGTGGTCGCGGCGCGGGGCGACGGCGTCGTCGGCGCGGACGTCGGATCACACGTCGACCCGCGCGCGGCGGCGGCGCGCGCGGCGGCGCTCCTCGCCGGAGGCTCCGCGGACGACACGCTCAGGGCGGCCGCGCGGCTCCTCCGTCACGGCGCGGGCGAGCTCGATGGAGCCCGCGTCGAGGAGCTCGACGAGCTCGCGAACGGCCCGGAGCCCGCGGCGGCCTCGCGGCTCGACTGGTGGGGAGCGCGCGCCGCGATCGCGCTCGCCGCCGACGATGTCGGCGCCGCGAGCGCCGCGGACGACGCGCCGCGCGGCCCGGCGGGCGCGTCGGGCGCGTCGGCGTCACGCGGCCGCAGCGACCGCGTCCTCGCCGCGATCGCCGCGCTCGCGGGCGCCCGCGCCCCGATCGCGGCGCGCGGCCCGGCGCTGGCCGCGGCGCACGCGCTGGCCGTCAGGGCCGGGCAGACGGACGTCGCGCACCGGGTGCTCGCGGCGCTCGCCGACGCCGCGCGCGAGCTCTGCGGGCGCACCGCGGGCGCTGGCTCGGCGGGCGCCTCCGCTGCCTCGCCAGGGGCGTCGGCGCTCTCCGGCGCGGTCCGGTCGCTCCCGTGGGTCGTCCGCGCGCGGGCGATGCCGGAGAGCGGGCTCCGGCCCGAGCAGGCGCGCGATCTGGAGGCCCTCGTCGGCGCGCTCGGCGAGCGCGAGCGGCTCGCGCCGCTGCTCGACCGGGTCGTCGACGCGCTCGTGCTCTGGACGGGGGTCGAGCGGGGGCTCCTGCTCCTGCGCGCCCCGAACGGGCGCCTCGTCCCGCGGGCCGCGCGCAACCTGGCGCGCTCGCGCCTCGGCGCGGAGCAGCTCGCGCTGTCGGAGACGCTCGCGCGCCGCGCCCTGGAGGCGCGCGAGCCGGTGGTCGCGGTCGACGCGGCGGGGGAGCTGCCGAGCGTGCATCACAGCGTGCACGCGCTGAAGCTGCGGAGCGTGCTGGCCGTCCCGCTCGTGGCGCGCGGCGAGGCGCTCGGCGTCGTCTACCTCGACGACCGCGTGCGCCGCGGCGCGTTCGGCGCGCAGGAGCTGCGGTGGGCGCGCGCCATCGCGTCGGTCGCGGCGCTGGCGATCTCCGACGCGCGCGCGCAGGTCGAGCTGCGCCGCGCCGCGCGCCGCGCGGAGCGCGCCTCGTCGCGCCTCGCCGAGGAGCTCGCGCGGCGCGAGGCGGAGCTCGACGCCGCGGCGCTCGAGCTCGCCAGGGCGCGCGGCGGCCGCGACACGCGCTACAGGTACGACGCCATCATCGGCGAGAGCGAGCCGCTGCGCGCGATGCTGCGCCTCGTCGATCGGGTGACCGCCTCCGAGGTGCCGGTGCTCGTGTGCGGCGAGTCCGGCAGCGGCAAGGAGCTCGTGGCGCGGGCCATCCACCACAACGGCCCGCGCGCCGCGCACGCGTTCGTGAGCGAGAACTGCGGCGCGATCCCCGAAGGGCTCCTCGAGTCGGCGCTCTTCGGGCACGTGCGCGGCTCGTTCACGGGCGCGGATCGCCCGCGCGCCGGGCTCTTCGAGGTGGCCGATCGGGGCACGCTGTTCCTCGACGAGATCGGCGAGATGAGCCTCGCGATGCAGACGAAGCTGCTGCGGGTCATCGAGGACGGCCTCGTGAGGCCGATCGGCTCGGAGCGCGCGCGCAAGGTCGACGTGCGGGTCATCGCCGCGACCCACCGGGATCTGGCGGCGCTCGTGCGGGCCCGCGCATTCCGGGAGGATCTGCTCTACAGGCTGAACATCATCACGATCCGGGTGCCGCCGCTGCGCGAGCGCGCGACCGACGTGCCGCTCATCGTCCAGCACCTCGTCGAGAAGCACAGCCGCGGCCCGGTCCGGGTCACGCGTGGGGCGATGGAGCGGCTCTCGGCCTGCGCGTGGCCGGGCAACGTGCGCCAGCTGGAGAACGAGATCCGGCGGGCGATCGTGCTCTGCGACGGGACCATCGATCGGGAGCACCTCTCACCGGAGATCGCGCACGGCGGCAACGCGACGCCCCGCGAGCTCGGCCTCAACGTCCGAGCGAGGATCGACGCGCTGGAGACGGAGCTCGTGCGCGACGCGCTGGAGCGCACGCGCGGGAACCAGACGCAGGCCGCCAAGCTGCTGGGCCTGTCCAGGTTCGGCCTTCAGAAGATGATCAAGCGGCTCTCCATCGAGGCGTGAGGAGGGCCCGAGCGGCTCACCTCGACTTCACGAGGGCGCCCGCGTCGCGCAGGATCGCGTCGAGCCCGTCGTCGTTCGCCTCGTAGTAGCCGCGGATCACGCCCTGCTGATCGACAAGCACGAGGCGCTCGCCATGGAAGATGCTGAAGAGGCCAGGGCTCGACTCCTTCTTGCCCATGGCGATCTTGAAGCCGTCGAGGACCGTCGACTCAATCTGATCGAGGGGGCCTGTCAGGAACGTCCAGCGCTCGAGCGGGAGCCGCTGCGACGCCGCGTAGGCCGCGAGCACCGCCGGGGTGTCGTTCTCCGGATCGACGGTGAACGTCACGAGGTGGAGCGCGTCACCGAGATCGCGCCCTCGGCGCTCGATCTCGCTCATGCGCTGCGTGAGCTTGGGACAGACGGTCGGGCAGGTCGTGAAGATGAAGTCCGCGATCCACACGCGGCCCCGGAGCTGCTCCAGCCCGAACCGCGCGCCCCGCTGATCCGTGAGCTCGAAGGCGGGCAGAGGGATGCGGATCGCGGGCGTCTCCGCGGCCCGGCCGTGGAGCGCGCGCCCCGCGACCCCGATGGCGACGAGCGCCACGAGCCCGACCAGCGCGAGGATCGCGGCCCAGAACACCGGCGTGCCCACGAGCCCGCCGCGCCGGGGCCTCCCCGCGTCGCCGCGGTCGGACGGAAATGATTGGCCGGTCGGCTCCGCAGGCGGCAGAGCGCCGCTCGCGTGGCGCGTGGGCTCCGTTGAGACCATCCGGTGACGCTTAAGGGCCTGTCGTCAATGAGTCAAGGCGACGAGGCGCCGCTCAGGCGCCGATCATCAGCGCAGCGAAGAGGAGCACCAGGTAAACCATGGAGGCGAAGAAGACCTGACGCGCCCAGCGAGCGCCGGTGCCCGCGCGGAGACCGTAGACGCCGAGCCCGAAGAACGCGCCGCCGAGGAGGATCGCGGCGCCGAGGTAGACAGGGCCCGCCACGCCGAGCGGGACGAACAGCACCGAGGACAGCACGAGCAGCGCGAGGTAGCCGACGATGTGGCGCCGCGTCGTGAGATCGCCCTTCTCGAGCGGCAGCACCTTGAGCCCCGCGCGCTGGTACTCGTCCTGACGGAAGAGCGATATCGCGAGGAAATGCGGGATCTGCCAGAGGAACATGACAGCGAAGAGCAGGAAGCCGGGCGCGTCGATCTGCCCTGTGACGCTCGTCCACCCGAGCAGCGGCGGGATGGCGCCGGGGATCGCGCCGATCGGCAGCGACAGCGTCGTCCTGCGCTTGAGCGGGGTATAGACGAGGACGTAGCTGAGCAGCGCCGCTGCGGCGAGCACGCCCGTGGTCGCGTTCACCCCGACGAGCAGCACCGGAATCGAGGCGGCCGAGAGCGCGATCCCGAACCAGAGCGCCAGCTCCGGCGAAAGCCGCCGCGCCGGCAAGGGGCGGCTCCGCGTCCGCTCCATCAGCAGATCGGTGTCGCGCTCGATGTACATGTTGAGCGCGTTGGCGCCGGACACGACGAGCACCGTCCCCAGCAACGCCAGCGCGAGCTGCGCCGGCGGCACCGCCGCGCGCTCGATCGCGGCGTCTCCCGCCAGTCCGGCGCGGAGATAACGGCTCGCGACCCACATGCCGCCGAGCATCGTCGCGACCACCATCCTCGTGATGCGCGGCTTGGTGAGGCTCACGAGATCGGCCACTCCCTTGAGCAGCGGGCGCGTGCTCGTGGGGACCGCGCAGCCGCCGCCCTCGGACGGCTCGGCCTGGCGAACGTAAGGGACCGGGGCGCGCTCGGCGGCCTGCTCGACGCTCATGGTCACGCGCGCACCTCGCTGCTGTGCCCGGCGCCCGCGCCCGCGCCGCGCGCTCGCGCGACATCCCCGACGATCCCTGGTCTCGGGACAGCCACACTGAAAAACGACGTCATCACCGGAGCGCGGGAGGCGGGAGAAAACAGCATCGGGGCCGGGAGACTAGCGCGCACAACACGGCTCGGGGAGTCGAGTTCGTCAGTTGTCGCCCGCCTCCCTTTAGGGCACGAGTCGCCTTGCGGCAACCGTCGTGGCGTGCTCATCCGTTCTTTGCGCGTCGAGCGAGCCTGGAAAGGTCGCTCCACCGCGCCGCTCGCCGCCAGCCGGGCGGCCCGGGGCGACGCCTGCTGCGAGCGCTGCCATGGAGCTCACCAAAGGCCCTTGAGCTCGTCCTTGTTTTCCGCCGGCTCAGGCTCGGTGCCGGCGTACGTGAACGTGACCTGGGCGGGCTTGTCGTCCGCGACCGTGACGTCGGCCGTCTTCAGGCCATGGTGGGGGTGCCACGCCTCGAGCTTGTACTTGCCGGCAGGGACCTTCTCGATCGTGAACGAGCCGTCATCGCCGCTCACGGCGAAGAACGGGTGATCCGTCACCACGACAAAGCCGCGCATCCACGGGTGGACGTCGCAGGTGAGCTTGATGATGCCGTCCTTCCACGCCTTCGTGAGCGGCGCGGCGCCCCCCGGCTGCGCCTGGTTGAACAGCGTCTCAGAGCCCTTGTAGGTGTGCACGTTGTGCAGCGTCCGGTCGCTGTTCTTGATGTCGACCTGCTGCTCGGAGACCACGCCCTGGATGCGCGGCACATACATGCAGTCCTGCTGGTCGACCACCGCGTGCGCGTCGGGCGCCTTCCAGCTGCCCGGCACGCCTCCGACCGCGATGCGGACGAAGGTGTCCTTGAGCTTGCCATCGTTGACGACAACCGCGTTGTACAGGACATCTTTGTCCTGGCAGACCGGGGCGTCCTTGCGCGCGGCGGGGACCTTCATCTCGACCGGCTTGCCGGTGAACTTGACGACCCCCTTGATGATCCCCTTGCCCGCGGGGGCAGCCGGGGCGGCCTCCTGCGCCGTGGCCTTCGGCGCTTCGGACCCCTGCGGGGCCGCGGCGGGCTTCTCGACCGAGGCCACCGGGGGCGCCGCCGTGGTGGCGGTTGCGGCCGTGCCGCCGCCGGGCCTCGAGGGCTCCTCGGGGCACCCTGCGAGCGCCAGCGCGGTGAGCGCGAGCGCAGAGAGCGAGGCGAGATCGCGACGATGCATGAGGACTCTCCCGCGCCCGCGGCGCGCCACGCGAGCCTGGTTCGCGCCCCTCCGAGCCTGACCTGGCCTTTTCAAGGAGGGATCGTCTGGACCGGGCGGCGGCTCCCCCCGCGTCCTTCTGGCGAGCAGCGGGTGGAATGCCGCGCGCTGTTCTTCCGCACAGCGAGGGCGTGCTTAACGAGTGTCGTCGCTCGCGTCAACCTGACGCGCCGCCGGTGGTGTCCGGTTTCCCGGCGCCCGGGAGAGAGCTCGAGGTGCGCTCGCGCTCGTTCGCGAGCATGGCCGCCCAGAAGCCGCGCTCGTCGCGGGCCGCGAGCGCAATGCAGAGCGCTGCGATCACCAGCGACAGCGCGCCGAGCGGCACCTCCGGGGCGCTGCCCGCGACGAGCAGCAGCGCGAGCGCGCCGCCCAGCGCCGGCAGCCGCGGCGGGGCGACGAGCGCGAGCGCGGCGACCACCACCGAGAGGGCGGCGACGAAGAGCTGCATCGAGAGCGGCACGACCGGCGCGGGGCGGGTGAGCAGCCGGTCGAGCGCGCGGCGGAAGAGCGCCTCGACCATGGATGCGTCGTCGGAGGCGCCCGCGAGCGCCGCCCGCGTGGCGAACAGCGCCGACGCGAGCGCCACCAGCGAGAGCGGGCTCACGAGGCGCGGGCGCGGCGGCTCGGCGTCACGCGTCCGCGCCTCGCGGCCCGCGCCGAGCGCGACCGTCGCCGCGAGGACGGCCAGCGCACCGAGGGCGAACGCGGCGGTCGCGACGGAGCTCGTCGCGCCGGCGAGCGCCTTCGACCCGCGGTCGTTCGCCCAGACGGCCAGGAGGACGCCGGCGAGCCGCACGAGCGCGGAGGCGCCGACGAGCCCGAGCGCGGCCGCGACCGGCCGCACGAACGGGACGCGGAGCGCCTCCCACGCGCTGCCGAGCGCGAGGATCGCGGCGCTCACGCCGATGAGCGCGGCGGACAGATCGGGCACGCGCTGCACGGTCGCGTGCAGCACGACCAGGATGACGAAGCTGCCCGCGACGATCGCGCCGATCCGCAGCGCGTACGGGACGCGGCTCCGCACGACCGCGCTGATCAGCGCCATCGCGACGACGATGGCGCCGATCGCGAAGAGCTGCGAGGCGCCGGCGCCGGCGAGCTCGATCGTGTGGACGGCGCGCTCGATGCCCACCGCCAGGCCGACCATCGCCGGCGCGACCATGCGGCCGAGGATCATCGCGAGCAGGGCGAGGACGGCGAGCGGCCGGACGAGCGCGAGCACGGGCAGGCCGGCGAGCGGAGGCCGCCCGGCGGCGGAGGACCGGCGCTCTGCGGGCGGAGGCTCGCCGCCCTCCTCGCGACGGGGCGAGGCAGCGGCGTCCGGCGCGGCGGAGGGAGGAGGGCCTTCGGGTGGGAGATCGATGGTGAGGAGCATGAAGAACAGCGCCCGTCGCTCAGCCCTTGTCCCAGGCGCGGGGGGCTTCGAGATCCGTGAAGACCGCGGCGGTCGCCGAGGCGTCGATCAGGTCCTGCATCCGCTGGCCGCCGGCCTCCTCGACGATGCGATCGTCGTACTCGTCCGCGAGCACGGACAGATCCCGGAGGGCGACAAGGATCTCGTCGGCGTCGAGCGTCTCGCCGCCGAGGAGCGTGTGGACGATGACCACACACGAGCCTTGCGCGACGTAACCGAAGGCGCCGAAGCGGATGCGCGCGTTCAGGCGGAGCAGCTTCATCGCGAGGTCCGGCGTCATCTCGACGCCGCGGGCGAGCTGCGCGACGAGCCGCACGAGCGCGCGATCGGGCGCCCAGGGAAGGACATGAAGGTAGACGTACGCTGTCCCCTGACGAACGACGTAGAACTGCGGCTCGACTCGGGTGAACGCCGGGGAATCCGCGAGCGCCGCCTCGATGCGCGCGTTGGTCACTCGAACGGCCTCGTCGGAATCCTTCGGCATGACGCGGAGGATACATCGCCGCGGTCCCGGTGCAGAGCCGGGACCTAACGCCTGAGCGGAAGCAGCGGGCCTGGCGGCGCCGGCGCCCCCTCGTCGCCCGGGACGGGCCGCGGCCCCTTGCGCACAGGCGCCGGCTCGATCGGGGCGGCGCCGGAGGGCGCCTTCAGCAGGAACGGGCGGGCGTTGCGGGTCGAGCACGCGTCGTACGGATCCCGGTGGAACTCCCAGTGAAGGTACACATTGCCGTCCGGCGAGACGATCGCGTCCGGCGCCTTGCCGAACGGCGACGCGCGGTGCACCGAGTTCAGCGCGACGATGTCGAAGGCCGTCATCCCGCTCGGCCTCGTGACCCCGAGGCGCACGACGCTGCCGCTGTCCTTGTTCAGGACGATCTCCACGTGCGTGACCCGGTTCTGGTTGAACGCGTGCCCGGAGGGCAAGCTCTCGAGCGACGCCAGGAACTCCTCCGCGAAGATCGGGTGGAGCCGGTTGTGGATCATGTTGATGTACGTCGCGAACGGCACCCGCGCGGCGTTGAGCGAGGTCTGGTTGCCGGGCTTGACCGAAGGATCGTAGTTCTCGATCGCGGCACGCCATTTCTTCCACTTGTCCGTCGTCTCCCACGAGCCCCGGTGCGCGCTCCTGCGGGAGGCGCCGTCCGAGGCCCGCTCCGCCCTGAGCTTCTCGTTGCCGACGGCCGCCTGCACGCCGGTCATGTCCAGGTTGAGGTTGGGCCCGCCGGGGAGCCCCGGCGCGCCGAGGCCGATCGAGCCGACACGGACCGGGCTCTGGTAGGGCTGCGGCGTCGCCTTCTTGCCGGCCACGCGGCTCTTGCCGTCGCCGCCCGGGTTCGCCGGATTGAGGGTGTAGCCGCCGCGCGCGCCGTCGATCACCTCGGGCGACGCAGGGCCGGAGCCGCCCGCGGCGCCCTTCTCCGGCGGCGGAAGCGCGGGAGAGACCTGCGCGACGCGAGCGCCGCCGCTCGCGCCAGGCACGCTCGGGGGGGACGCCGCCCGGGAGGCCTGCGCTGCCTGCGCCGGCGACGCCGGGCTGTGGTGCTCCGCGCTCTCGCTCTCGGGGTTCCCCTCGCCGGGCGCGTTCTTGTCGTTGCCGGCGCGCTCCTCGCTGTGGCCGCTGTGATCGTGGTCGCTGTCGCCGACCGTGTCCGTCGGCGCCTTCGGCCCCGACGGCGTCCCGGGCGTCGGCTCGGGATCGTCCTGATCCTTCGAGCGGATCTGCGCCATGGTCTCCTCGTCGACCTTGTTGGCGTCGTCCGCGATCCGGTTCGCCTCGGGGTTGTCCTGCTGGTCCTTCTGGACGTGCTGGCGGACTGCGATCCGTCGATCCGCCGGCGGCAGCGGCGGCGGCGGCGCCGGCTGGACCGGTACGATCTTGGTCACCTCTTCCTTGGGCGGCTCGGGCTTTGCCTGCGCGGGCGGAGGCGCCTTCGCCTGGCGCGGCGGCTCGGCCTTCGGCGGCTTCCGCGGCGGGATCGTCGCCGCCTTGGTCGGCTCGGGCTCCGGCTGCTGCGGATCGTCCTTGTCCGGCTCGCTGTCCGACGGTCGCTCAGGCGGTGCGAGCGGGGCGGGGGGCGGCGTGAGCGCCGCGCCGTCGGTCAGGATCTCGAACGTCGTGTCGCCCGGCCTGAGGCCATCCCTCACCGCGTGGACCATCTGGCGGAGCTGGGCGCGATCCTCGATGACCTGCGCCACCTCGACGGCGCCGCCGCCGCCCGCCATGTGCGCCACGATCGCCGCGCAGATCCACAGGGCGAGCGGGATGTGGGCGTCACGCGACACGGCGCTCAACGCCTCCGCGCTGCAGAGGCCGCACCGCGCGACATGGCGCAGGCGAAACAGCAGCGAAAGACGGTCACCGGTGGCACCTCCAGACTCCGCGTGAACGACCTGCTCGAACAGTGCGCCGATGCGCCAAACGTACCCCGGAAGCGGTTCGAACCTAGCATCCAGGGATCAGCGCAGCAACGGTCGGCTCGCGCGCCGGCGCCCCGGCCGCGCCCGCCCTCCGCGAGGCGCCCTGCGCCGTCGCGCCGGCGCCAGGATCAGAGCTTGATGATCGCGTCCCAGTGATCCGCGATCTCCTGCGCCGTCCAGACGCCGCCCTCGTCCTTGAACTTCCCGGGGCTCTGGACGACCTTGTAAATGTACATCTGTGCACCGGCGACGGCGAGGACGTTGCCGGTCTTGTCGGCGCACAGGTCGGACGCGAGGAACAGCGCCGCAGGCGCCACGTGCGCCGGCGTGAGCGTGTCGCCCGCCGATTGGAACATGGGCAGATCCTCCGTCAACCGCGTCTTGGCGATGGGCGCGACCGCGTTGACGGTGATCCGTTGCTTCTGCAGCTCGATCGCGGCGGTGCGGGTGAGGCCGTAGATGCCGGCCTTGGCCGCCGCGTAGTTGGCCTGCCCGAAGTTGCCGAGCATCCCGGAGACGCTCGTGGTGTTGACGATCCGCCCTCCCCCGCCCTGCGCGACCATCTGCTTCGCGGCGGCCTGCGTGCAGAGGAACGTCCCCTTCAGGTGAACGGCGATGACGGCGTCCCACATGCCCTCATCCATCTTGAGGAGCGTCTTGTCGCGGACGATTCCCGCGTTGTTGACGAGGATGTCGACCCGGCCGAACGCATCGACGGCGGTCTTCACGATCTTCGCCGCGCCCTCGGGGGTCGCCACGCTGTGGAAGCTCGGCGCGGCCTGCCCGCCCGCGGCCTTGATCTCCTCCGCGACCTGCGCCGCCATCGCGTCGCTCGAGCCCGACCCGTCGCGCGTCCCGCCGAGGTCGTTGACGACGACCTTCGCGCCCTCCCGGGCGAACAGCAGCGCTTCCTCGCGGCCGATCCCGCCGCCGGCTCCCGTGATGATCGCGACCTTTCCGTCGAGCAAGCCCATCGCAGATTCCTCCTGATCCGCGCGCCGGCGCGGTGCGCCGTGCCGTTTTCGCGCGGAGCTTCGCACGGCGGGCCTCGGCCCGGGCACACATTCGTGCGCGCAGGCGCGCGCAACGCAATCGAGCGAGGGCCGAGCGAGCGCCGAGCGACGGTGCGCGCGAGCGGGCCCGTCCGGCCAGGGCGACGGCCGCGCGCCCGAGCGCCCGCGCCGCTTCTTTGCCCGATCGAGCGCGGCAGTGATAACGCCGCCTTCGATGCAACTGCCCAGCCGCCTTTCCACGTCGACCCTGGGAGACCTGCTCGGCGCGCTGCACCGCGAGAAGACCACCGGGCTCCTGGAGCTCTGCGAGCTCCGGACGCCGAGCGGCTCGACGGTGCCGGGCCGCCAGCACAGGATCCAGCTCTTCTCCGGCCTCGTCACGGCCGTCGAGACGCCGCTCCGGGTGCCCCGCCTCGGCGAGATCCTCGCGAAGGAGGGCTCCGCGCCCGAGCCGTCGATCCAGCGGCTCGCCGCGCTCGTCGCCGCGCACCGGGGGCGCCGGACGGGCGAGGTGCTCGTGGCGGCGGGGCTCATCCCGGCGACCGCGGTCGACCGCGCGCTCCGGATCCAGCTCCGCGCGCGCCTCGAGGCGCTCTTCAGCATCGAGGAGGCGACCATCTGCTTCCACACGGCGAGGCCCCTCGCCGGGTCGCTGCGGCAGACCGGCCCGCTCCCGCCGAGCGATTTCCTCCACGGCCGCCCGCGCGCGCGGGATCGGCAGCGGCGCGCCGGCTCGTCGGCGCGCGCCGCGCACGGCGGGCCGGCGGGCGCGCCGCCGCGCGCCGCTCGGGCGGACGAGCCGCGCCGCCGGGCGCTCGATGTGCTGGGCCTGCGCGAGGGCGCGACCGAGGCCGAGATCCGCCGCGCATTCCGCCGCCTGGCCGCGTCCCTGCACCCCGACCGCGCCGCCGCGCACGCCGGCGACGGCGCCCAGCGCACCGCGCGGTTCGCCGAGCTCTCGGCCGCCTACCACCTGCTCGTCGCCTGACCGCCTACGCCCGGCCCACGAGGCGCTCGACCAGGAACGACGCCACGGTGATCGGCTTGGTGCCCGGGCCGAAGCCAGCGTCGAAGCCGAGCTCGACGGCCAGGTTGTGATCGATGCGCGGGCCGCCGAGCAGCAGGATCACCTTGTCCCGGAAGCCCTGGCGCGTCGCCAGGTCGACGAGCGCCGCCGCGTTCTCCTTGTGGCAGTTCCGCTGCGTGATCACCTGCGAGACCAGGATCGCGTCCGCGCCGAGCGCCTTGGCCTTCTCGCAGAGCTCGGCGTTCTCGACCTGCGCGCCGAGGTTGTGGGCGTCGAAGCACTTGAAGCTCTCGAGCCCCTTCTCGCCGGCGAACCCCTTGTAGTTCAGGATCGCGTCGATGCCGACCGTGTGCGCGTCGCTGCCCGTACACGCCCCCACGACGACGATCTTCCGGCCGAGCTTCTTCGCCTGCGCCTCGATGTCGTCCCGGGTGAGCGGCTGGGCGGCGAGCTCCTGGACCTCGATGTCCGAGAGGTCGACCCCGTGCTGGGAGTGCCCGTAAACGACGAAATACGTGTGCTCCCGGCTGGCCTGCTCCATCGCCGTGACCAGCGGCTCGCGCAGGCCGTGCGACTCGGCAAAGCGCTTCGCCGCCTCGCGCGCGCGGTCACCCGGCAGGACGCGGAGCGTGAACGACATCTGGACCATCCCGTCCCCCTCTCGGTCACCGTACGCGCGCAGGATGTTTCGCGGTGTCATGCTCACCTCCGTCTACAGACTACAGGGGGCGGACTGCGCCGATCCCTCGTTGACAGTAGCGCCAGGCGGCCTCGCGCGGCTAGGGCGATCGCGCCGCAGAGAGCGAGCGAAAACGACACGACAGCTCCGAGAGCATGCCTTTTGAAGACTCCAGTGACGTGGCTTCCCGGCGCGGTTCGAGCCCGACTCTGGCGCTGTGCTGGGACGAGAAGGGAGTGAGACGCCAGGATGTAAGGAGGAGAAATCCAGGGATTCCTGGCGTCCATGGCGCCTCGGCGGTCCCTTTTCCGATCGTTCCGTTCCCCTCGATCGGCGCGTCAGCGCTGGAAGGAGAGGGGCTCGTTGCAGCGCGGGCATCGACCCGACCAGTACCGCTCGTGGTGGGCCGGCTCGCTGGGATCCGGGCGTCGGATCCGCCGCGCGCAGCGGGCGCAGTGGACCCGATCGACGAGCTCCTCGATGAAGCCGTGCGACGGGTGGGCGTCGACCAGCTTGCGCAGCTCGGAGAACACCTCGGACGAGGGAAGGCGACCCGCGCGGCGCAGGAGATCCTCGGCCGCGCGGCGGATGTCGTCCCTCGTCGGCGGCTTCGCCTTCGCGGGGGGCGCGGGCGCCGGGAGGTGAGCGAGCTGAGCGCGCATCCGCTCGAGCTCCTGCCTGAGCTCGTCGATCGCGCGCTGCTGTCGGTCGAGCGCCTGCCGCTGCTCCTCGACCCGATCCTCGAGGATCTCGAGCCGCACCGCGTCGGTCGCGTCGCTCCGGTAAGGCGAACCGCCGCGCCGTTTCCCGTCGGGCGTCCTTCCGCTCATGCGCCCATGCTCGCAGATCCCGGTCGGCTTATGGCCGCTCCAGCACGTCGAGGATCGGATTGAGGTACTCCGGGTGGCGCGCGACGACCCCCGAGTACCCCTTCCCCCCGGTGCGCGTGCGCCTGACGTCGCCGAACGCGCCGCGCCCGATGGCGTCCCAGACGGTCTCCCGCTCGACCTCCCGCAGCAGCTCGTGCGCCTTGTCGAGGACCTCGCGGGCGCGCCGCTCGACGATGCCGCCCGGCTTCCACTGGATCTCGTCGCCGAGGTGCCGCGCCGCCGTGAAGATGTAGCGGGCGCTCTTCAGCGAGAGATACCTGTCCATGAGGAGCGGTGTGTGGACCGCCTCGCTGAACATCCCGAGCAGCTCGATCGACTGGCCCGTCGTGATCCCGACCAGGTTGAACATCGCGTCGTGGACGTGGCTGTGGAAGATGTCGCCTGTCTTGAACTTGGTGGGCGGCATCCACTTGATCGGGTGCCGGTCGAAGATCTGCCGGACGAGCTGGGCCTGGGCGAGCTCGAAGAGGAGGCTGTCCTCGAGCCAGGGATCGATCTCGAAGGCGTGGCCGAGGCCCATCTGCTCCTCGCGGAGGCCCGCGCGCCGCGCGAACGCCTCGTTGATGAACTGCGACGCGAGCACCGTATGGGCCTTCTCGACCGCGTCGGCGGTCGTGAGGTAGTTGTCCTCTCCCGTGTTGATGACGATGCCGCTCCTCGCGATGATCCTGCGGGAGAAATACTGATCGATGAACGTCCGCTGCATGTTGATGTCGCGGAACAGGATCCCGTACATCGCGTCGTTGAGCAGCATGTCGAGCCGCTCCACCGCCGCCATCCAGGCGATCTCGCTCATGCAGAGGCCGGACGAGTAGTTCGTCTGCGCGAGGTAGGTGCCGGTGTCGCGGGTCGCCTCGTCGGCGGCGCGGCGGATGATCCTGAAGTTCTCCTGGGTCGCGTACGTGCCGCCGTATCCCTCGGTGGTCGGCCCCTCCGGGACGTAGTCGAGGAGCGACTGGGCGGTCGCGCGGATCACGGCGACGATGTCGGCGCCGGCGAACCCGGCGGCCTTGGCCTGCACGGCGTCGTCGTAGATGTTGCCCGTCGCGACGATGACGTACTTGAGCGGCGCGACGCCGACCCGGTGCGCCGCCTTGGTGGCCTCGCGCTCGTCGCGGGCCCTGTCGATCCGGGCGATCGCCTCCCGCGTCGCGGCCTCGAGCGCGCCGCGCGCCTCGGCCGCGGAGGGGCCCGCGCCGAGGTCGGCCGCCTCGCTGAACGCCAGCATCTCCGCGGCCTCCTGCACCGATCCGGCGCCCTCGCAGAGCGCCCGGCCGAGGTGGTACGCGACGCCGCGGCCGGCTTGCCCCGCCCTGTGGATGCGATCGACGAGCGCGTTCACGAGCGGCGTCCCTTCGGCGTCGGCGCCGACCACGCCGTAGGCGCGGGCGACGGTGCGCTCGACGCCGACCGTGGTGTGGCGGTCGATGAAGCGTTGCACCTCGTCGGCGATGTCGGCGGCAAACGCGCGGCACGCCTCCACCTTTTCCTGCTCCACGGGGACAGTCGTCATGAATTTCTCCGGGGCAAGCGCTCTTAGCGCACTCTCACCGCGGCCGGTACTCCGGCGCAGGATCCATGGCGGAGCATGGAACAGCCGGCCTCGCGGGACTCGGCGGCGGCCGATCATGGCGCGGCGCGCGATGGCGGCGCGGCGCGGCGCGCGATGACGGCGCTCGGCAGCGACGCCGGCGGCGGGCGGCCTCACGCGTGCGCGGCGCCGCGGGCGGCGCTAGACGACGGGGGTCATGGGCAAGCTCATCCTGCTCTTCACGGCGCTCCCGATCCTGGAGCTCTGGCTCCTCCTGTCGATCGGCGACGTCATCGGCTTCTGGCCTACCGTGGCGATCGCGCTCGGGACGGCGGTCCTCGGCGCAGCGCTCGCGAAGCGCGAGGGGCTCAAGGTGCTCGCCTCGTGGCGCGGCGCGATGGCCGCGGGGCGCGTCCCGGACGAGGGGCTCACGGGGGGGCTGCTTGTGCTCCTCGGGGCGGCCCTGCTCGTCACACCGGGGGTGCTGACCGACGTGGCAGGGCTCCTGCTCCTGCTCCCGCCGGTGCGCCGCCGCATCGCGGCGGTGGTGCGGGAGCGGTTCGAGCGGCGGGTGGCCGCGGCGAGCGCCGCCGGCGTCGGCGTCGGCGGCCCCGGCAACGGCGCGTTCTTCAGCATGAGGGTCATCGACCTGGGCGGCGGACCGTTCGGCGAGCGCGCCGAGGGGCGCGCTGGCGCGTCCCGCGGGCGACCGGCGTCATGGCAGGTCATCGACGTCGATGCGGAGGTGACCGAGGGCGCCGACGGGGATGAGGCCGGCGGGCCAGCGCGGACGACGCGACGGCTGCCCGGCTGACACCCCGATGTCATCGATGCCCCGGCGAACGCACGCGCGCTCGCGCTGCCCGGAGCATCAGCGACTCTCACCCACGACACCCGAACACCGGCGTCAGGAGCTCCGCGAGACACGCGAGCGACGACGCAGGACAATGATTCACGTCCGAGCTGCACGACTGAAACGACAAAGAAACAGAGCGCATTGTAGGCTCATCAACGTCGTCGGCGCAGCCGACATCCCAGGAGAAACGACATGAAGATCTGAACCTGTCCAACATGACGCAACAACGCACAACGACACCAACGCAGCAACCTCTATGAAAGATCCAACTCGAACCTCGATCCCATCGACCCGGCCGCGCCGCCCCGGCAGCAGCGCCAAGAACGACTCTGGCACGACGTCCAGCCCTGAGCAGCGCCGGCGCGCCCGCCTGAACGCCCGGCGGGCGGTGCTCCAGCGGCCCCGGCGCGCGCCCTCGCGGAGGGTGCCGAGATGAGGCTCATCAAGTCGATGGCCGGCTGGCTCCTCGGGTACGTCGATCCACGGGAGCCGCTCGGCAGCTCGCTCATCAACGCTCTTTCCCGGCTCCCCATCCACCTCGCCGCGGACGCCGTATGTCTCCGGAGGAACGCGGACTCCGGCGCCCTCGAGGTGCTCCTGACACAGCGCGGAGCGTCGGCGGCAGGCCCTGGAGAGTGGTGCTGCCCCGGCAGCGTCCTCTCGCCGGGCGAGCAGCCCGAGCACGTCCTCCACCGGGTCGGGATGACGATCTCCGACTTCACGTTCGTCGGCGACTACTTCTCGGCCGCCGCGCGCGGCTGGATGCTCTCCCGGGTCCATCAGGCGAAGCTCGCCGAGGTCCCGGCGACGGGCGCCTGGTGGCCAGTCGAACAGCTGCCGAACAACCTGGTACCCAAGCACCGGGAGCTGGTCATCCCGATGGCGGTCAAGGCCTTCCACGCCCAGCGCGCGAAGCGCTCGCAGAAGGTCGCCAGCGCGCCGCTCACGTGAGGACTGCGGTCGTCCGTCTACGCTGCTCCGGCCGGGCGAGCGCAGCGCGTGGCTGGCGCGTGACTGGCGCGTAACTGGCCACGGACAGAGCATGTAGCGCCCGGACACACCAGGAAAGGAAGCGTGGGGAGGCCGCGCCGTCGGTCCGCTCGCGCCGCGCGCGGCCGGCCGCTATGGTTCGCGCGCCGCTTGCGTTACGCTGCGTGGTACGGCTGTGGATCCCCGCGGCGGCGCTCTCCGCGGGTGATTCCGCACGGACATGGAAGACATGACAGTCGACAAGACAGCTCTCATCGTGGGAGGAACGGGCCTCGTCGGCGGCCACTGCCTGCGCCTCCTCGTGCAACAGCCAGCGTACACGAAGGTCGTCGCCCTGCTCCGCCGCCCGGCCCCGATCGAGGATGCGCGGCTCTCGCAGCGCATCGTCGACTTCGACCGGCTCGAAGGCGCGGACTTCGCCGGCGTGAGCGACGTGTTCTGTGCGCTCGGGACGACGATCGCCAAGGCCGGCTCCGAAGAGGCCTTCTACGAGATCGATTATCGCTACCCCATCACCATCGCCAGGCTCGCCGAGAAGGCCGGGGTGAAGCAGTTCGTCCTGGTCTCCTCCGTGGGCGCCGATCCGCGCTCGACCAGCTTCTACCTGCGCGTGAAGGGCGAGCTCGAGCAGGAGCTCTCGGCGGCGAGCTTCGCGGCGGTCCACGTTTTCAGGCCGAGCCTGCTCCTCGGCGAGCGGGGCGAGGTCAGGAAGGGCGAGGCCATCGGCGTCGCGGCGGCGCAGACGCTCCGGTTCACGATGAAGGGCGGCCTGCGCAGGTACCGGCCCATCGACGCGAGGACCGTCGCCGGCGCGATGGTCGCCGCCGCGCTCGACGGGCGCAGCGGTCGCCACGTCTATCACTTCGACGACATGGAAGCGCTCGCCAAGGGCATCGGCGTCGTCCAGGCCTGATCACCGCCATGGCGCCGCCACCCACCGGGCGACGCAAGCGCGCGGAAATGCTAGGGCTCTCGGCAGGCACGGCGCTCGCTCGATGACGCCGCCATGGTCCTCGCTGAACGCCCCTCGCCGATCGTGACCGAGCGCCTCGCCCCCTCCCCGCTGCGCCCGCCGGAGAGCCCGCCACCGTCGCTCGACGCCGTGCTCGCGGAGCGGTTCGGCATCGCCGCGTTCCGGCCGTGGCAGCGGGAGGCGATCGAGGCCCTGCTCGGGGGCGCGGGGCGCGTCCTCGTGGTCGCCCCGACCGGCGGCGGCAAGTCGCTCTGCTACCAGCTCCCGGCCGTCGCCCTGCCCGGCACGGCGCTCGTCCTGAGCCCGCTCATCTCCCTGATGGAAGATCAGGTCCGCGCCCTCGAGGCGCGCGGCATCCCGGCGACGTTCATCGCGTCCAGCCTCGCGCGCGAGGAGAACGGCCGCCGCCTCGCCGCCCTCCGCCGCGGCGAGTACAAGCTCGTCTACGCCGCGCCCGAGCGCCTCGCCCTCGACGGGTTCCTCGAGGCGCTCGCCGCGAGCCGCCTCTCGCTCGTCGCCGTCGACGAGGCGCACTGCATCGTCCAGTGGGGGCACGACTTCCGGCCCGACTACCTGCGCATCGGCGCCGCGCTCGCGCGGCTCCGGCCGCCCCGGGTCCTCGCCTGCACCGCGACGGCGACCCCCGACGCGCGCGACGAGATCATCCGCCGGCTCGGCTGGCCGCTGCCCGCGCCCGACGGCGCGGGCGACGGCGGCGGCGATGCGGTGAGCGGGCGCGGCCCCGAGGAGCCGCCGCCCAAGGTGATCCTGCGCGGCTTCGCCCGGCCCAACCTCCACCTGCAGGTCTCCGCCGTCGACGGCCCGCGCGAGGCCGGGCGCCGCACGGCGCGCGCGCTGCTGGAGGCCCTCGGCGATCCCGGGCGGCCCCGCGGGGCGGGCATCGTCTACGCGGCCACCCGCAAGGGAGCCGAGCGCCTCGCCGAGGCGCTCCGCGACGCCGGCTGGAACGCGGAAGCGTACCACGCCGGGCTCGCCCCCGAGTCCCGCGCGCGCATCTCGGCGGGCTTCGCCGATCGGAGCCTCTCCGTGGTCGTGGCCACGAACGCCTTCGGCATGGGGATCGACCGCCCCGACGTCCGCCTCGTCGTGCACGCCCAGCCGCCGTCGTCGATCGAAGCGTATTACCAGGAGGTCGGCCGCGCCGGGCGGGACGGCGGCCCGGCCCGCGGCCTCCTCCTGTTCGCGCCCGCGGACATCGCGCTGCGCCGCCGGCTCTGCCAGCTCGGCGAGGGGGGCGTCGAGGCGAGCGCCGACGACGCGGCGCGCGCCTGGGGGCTGTTCCGCGAGCTGCTCCGCTACGTCGACGCCGCGACGTGCCGGCACGACTTCATCCTCCGCTACTTCGGCGACGAGGCCGAGTCGCTCGGCGGCTGCGGCCACTGCGACGTCTGCCTGGAGGTCGACGCCCTCGAGGCGAGCGACCCGGCCGCGCTCGCCCGCGACAACGACCTCGTGCGCCGCGCGCTCGCCGGCGTCGCGCGGGTGAAGGGCGGCGCCGGGCTGCAGGCGGTCGCGTCGATGCTCATCGGCGAGTCGAACGAGCGCGTCCGCCGCATGGGGCTCGACCGGCTCTCGACGTTCGGCGTCCTCGAGAAGAAGAGCCACGACGAAGCGATGTCGATCCTCCGCGCGCTGCTCGCCAACGCGTGGATCGATCTCACGACCGGCGAGTTCCCCGTCCCCCTCATCACGCCGGCGGGCTGGCGCGTGATGCGCGGAGACGTGCCCGCGCGGGTGCGGCTCCCGGTCCCCGCCGCCCGCCGGCGGCCGCGCCGCGCGGCGCCGGGCCCGTCCCCGGCGCGCTCGCCGGCGGCCGCGCCCTCCCCGCGGGCGCGCGCGCAGCCGGCCCCGCAGGCGTTCACGTCCGCAGCGACCAGCGACGACGCGGCGCGCCCCGCGCCGGGCGCCCCCCTCCCCGCCTCGCGCGCGCAAGCGGAGCCCGGCGTCGAGCTCGAGGAGCGCGACGTGCCGCTGTTCGAGGCGCTCCGGGCCCACAGGGCCGCGCTCGCGAAGGAGAAGTCGCTGCCCGCCTACGTCATCGCGCACGACCGGACGCTCCGGGAGATCGCGCGGATCCGGCCCGCGTCGCTCGACGACCTCGCGCTCGCGCGCGGCATGGGGCAGGCGAAGATCTCGATCTACGGGGAGGGCATCCTCCGCGTCGTCCGGGAGTTCTCGGGCCCCTGATCGGCCCGGGACCTCAGGCGAGACCCGCGACGCGGAGCTCCGCGATGAGCTGGCCATCCAGGCTGACGAACGTCGTCAGGCGCCCCTCGACGTTGATGAACACGTCGAGCATCAGGCCCGCGCCGAGCTCCAGGACATGGAGGTCCCCCTTGAGGACCACCGTCGGGGCCTCGCCTCCCCTCGGCGGCCGCCTGGGTTCCCTCTCCATGGCCTTCTTCGAGTTCATGCCCGCCTCCGCCCACCGGCCCATCCGCGCCCAGGACCGCCGCCGCACGCCGCGCGGTCGACCCGGACGCGACCGCACGCGCGAGGCAGCCCGCCCGCCGGCCACGACGTCAAGCGCGTTCCATGCCGTGCTCGCGCGGCTGGAGTGATCCTTCCCTTCACGCAGCCCCCTTTCTCGCCCGCTCCTCACCCGACCGGCGCTGCCTTCATTTCATGGGATCGGCTTCACAGGAAGGCACGAAGTTCAGCGAGGCTCGGACTTTTCTTCCCGGCTTCCCATCCTCCCCATCGAGCTGGGCAACCACGGTTCATCCGCTCTCCCTCGCCCAGGACGAGAGCGACGCTGCTGCGCCCACCGAGACCCGGCCCGAGGCGAGCACCGGCCCCAGCGCCGGCTGCTCCACGAGCAACGCCTCGACCCGCAGCAGCGCCGGCAAGTAGACGACCTCCCGCGCGAGGCCGCCGCCCCGGTGGACGCGCGCCGCGATGCGCAGGGCGTCTGCCGTGGAGACCGCGCCGCGCGCCTCGAGCAGCCGCGCGGTCTCGACGAAGCCCGCGCCGCGCTCGACGCTCCGCGCGGCGAGGTGGCGCAGCCCGAGCTCGATCCGGCGGGCGCCGACCAGGTACCCCGCGGCGCGCTCGCGCGCGAGCGCCCAGCCCTCCTGATCGTCGCCCCCGTTCGCGGTCCCGATCGCGAAGATCCCGAGCGGGAGCGCCGCGGCGCGCACGCTGGGCGCCGCGTGCCCCTCGATCTCGTGGAGCACCGTGCGCTCGACGTCGTCGCGCGTGAGCATGCGCCCCCGCGCGACCTGGATCACCCCGTCGCCCGTCGCGGCGAGCGGCGCGATGTCGGCGATCACGACCCGGAGGGGCAGGCGCCGCGCCCCGATCTCGCGGCGCATCCGCGACACGAGCGACCGGGGCGAGCGTGCGTCATCGCTCCGCACCCGCTCCTCGTCGCTCGACGCGGCGCCCGCCTCCTGCTCGACCCAGGTCGCGGCGAGCGCGTCCGCCTGCTCGTCGAACGCGTCGCGCGCGGCGTAGCGGCGGCGCGCGGCGGCCCAGCACCCGGCCCCGCCCGCGGCCTCGCAGATGGCGGCCTCCGCGGCGAGCTCGCTCGCGCGGCCGGCGTAGACAGCGCCGAGCTCCCCTTGCCCCGCGAGCCGCTCGGCCGCCGCCTCCATCGCCTTCCGGAGATCGCCGTGGTCCTGCGCGGGCGCGTAGGCGAACCGCGGGAGCTCCCCGCCGCTCCGAGCCCAGGAGGCGGCGAGCCGCGCGAGCTCCTCGACGAGGTTCACCGGCGTGCTCGACCCGACGACGCGGATCCGCCGCGCCGCGGCGCCGAGGAGCCGATCCGCGTCCGGCACCCACGCCGGAGGCGCCGGCCGCTCGGCCGACCTAGCTCGAGGACGCCGCGCCACGGCCCGCCGCTCCTTCCAAGTACGCCCCCGCCCCGTGTGCCCCTGCCCCGTGTGCCCCTGCCCCGTGAGAGCGCCGCGCGCCCGGTGCCACCCGCCTCAGAGCAGGTTCGCCGCGAGCTCCGCGAGCTCGCTGCGCTCGCCCTTGGCGAGCACCACGTGACCCGCGATGCGCTCGCGCCTGAACCGCTCCGCCACCACGAGCAGGCCGTTCGACGCGTGGTCCACGTACGGGTTGTCGATCTGCTGAGGGTCGCCGGTCAGCACGATCTTGGTCCCCTCGCCGCACCGCGTGATGATCGTCTTCACCTCGTGCGGGGTGAGGTTCTGGGCCTCGTCCACGATGAGGTACTGGTGCGGCAGGCTGCGCCCCCGGATGTAGGTCAGCGGCTCGACCTGGATCTGCCCGCTCTCCAGGAGCTCCACGAAGCCGCGCGCGTCGCGCCCCGGCCTCGTGCCGCCGTTCGAGAACAGGAACTCGAGGTTGTCGAAGATCGGCTGCATCCACGGGTTCAGCTTCTCGTCCACGTCGCCCGGAAGGAAGCCCAGATCGCGCCCGAGCGGCATGATCGGCCGGCTCACGAGCAGCCGGCTGTAGGCGTTGTCCTCGGTCGTCCGCTTGAGCGCCGCCGCGAGCGCGAGGAGCGTCTTGCCCGTCCCGGCCTTGCCGATCAGCGTGATCAGCCGGACCGAATCGTCGAGCAGGAGGTCCAGCGCGAACGCCTGCTCCTTGTTGCGCGGCCGGACCCCCATCACCCCCTCCCGCCCGACGCGGAGCGCGACGATCTGCCCGCGCGCCGCGTCGAACCGGCCGAGCGCCGTGTGGCTCGGCGCCCCCGCGTCGCGGAGCAGCACCGCAGAATTCGGCAACAAATCCGCGACGTTGGCGACGGAGAGGGAGCCGTTCTGGAAGAACGCGTCGACCTCGGCGCCGGGCACCTCGATCTCCACCACCGACTGCTCGATGGCCGGGTCGTGAACCCGCTGGTTCTCGTACGTCTCCGCCGGGATCCCGAGCGCGTCGGCGCGGATCCGGAGGTTCGTGTCCATCGTCACGAAGATGGTCGGCCGATCCTTGTGCCGATCGCGGATGTCGATCGCCGTCTGCAGGATGGCGTTGTCCTGCGATCCGGACTCCAGCCCCACGAGCAGCTCCGGCCGTCGCTCCGGGATCGCGATCCGCAGCGTTCCGCCGCTCTCGAGCAGCACCCCGGTCGCGAGCGTCCCGGCGCCGCGGACCTCGTCGAGCAGCCGGGCGATCGTCCTCGCGTTGCGCCCGCGCTCGGAGCCCTCCCGCTTGAACTGATCGATCTCCTCGATCGCGTAGATCGGGATGATGACGTCGTTGTCCTCGAACCTGAAGATCGCGTGCGGATCGTGGAGGAGGACGTTCGCGTCGAGAACGTAGTTCTTCTTCATGGGGGAGCGGGACGACGTAGCCGCCTGAAGGGACGGGCGCAAGAGAGCTGTTGTGCCGCCCGCGCCTGGTTGCGGTCACGTCGTCGTCAGAGATCGATCCGGTAGTCCTTGATCTTGTAGAGCAGCGCCCGGTGGCTGATCTCCAGCACCTCGGCCGCCTTGGTCCGGTTGCCCTTCGTCTTCTGGAGCGCGCGCCGGATGAGGATCTCCTCGATGACGCGGGACGTCTTCTTGATCGACAGCTCGCCGCTCGTCAGCTGCATCTGGATCGGATCGCGCGCCTCGCGGATCCGCTCGGGCAGGTCGGCCTCGCCGATGCGCTCGCCCTCGCAGAGCACCATGGCGCGCTCGACGGTGTTCTCCAGCTCCCGCACGTTGCCCGGCCAGCGGTACTCCAGGAGCAGCCGCCTCGCCTCGGGCTCGAAGCCGCGGATGTTGATGCCGAACCGCGCGTTGTTCCTCGCGAGGAAGTGGTCCATGAGGATCGGGATGTCCTCCCGCCGCTCGCGGAGCGGAGGGATCGCGATCGGGAGCACGTTGATCCGGTAGAAGAGGTCCTCGCGGAACCGGCCGGCCTGCGTCTCGGCCATGAGGTCGCGGTGGGTCGCCGCGAGGATGCGGACGTCGACCTTGATGTCCTTGCTATCCCCCAGCCGGCGGAGCGTCTCCTCCTGGAGCACCCGGAGCAGCTTCACCTGCAGCGCGAGCGGCAGCTCGCCGATCTCGTCGAGCAGCAGCGTGCCGTGGTTCGCCTGCTCGAACAGCCCCGCCCTGTCGTTCACCGCGTCGGTGAACGCGCCCCGCTTGTACCCGAAGAGCTCGCTCTCCAGCAGGTTCTCCGGGATGGCGCCGCAGTTGACCGCGACGAACGGCCCGCCGCGCCGGCTCGACCGCCGGTGGATCGCCCGGGCCACGAGCTCCTTGCCGACGCCGCTCTCGCCCGTGATGAGCGCCGTGGTCTTGTAGTCGGCGACCTTCGCGATCGTCTTGAAGATCACCTGCATCGGCGGGCTCTTCGCGAGGATCTCCTCGAAGAGGTTCTCCCGCCGGATCTCCTGGCGCAAGACGCGGTTCTCGCGGCGGAGCGCCTCCCGCTCCTCGGCCTTGCGGAGCGTGAGCAGCACCTCCTCGGCCTTGAACGGCTTCTGGAGGTAATCATAGGCGCCGGCCTTCATCGCCTCGATCGCCAGGTCGACGTTGCCGTAGGCGCTCATCACGATGACCGTGGCCTCGTTGCCCTTCGCCTTCAGCGTCGCCAGCAGATCGAGCCCGCCCATCCTGGGCATCCGGACGTCGGTCAGGATGACGTCGGGCCCGAACGTCTCGACCATCGCGAGCGCCTCCTCGCCGCTCGAGACCGCCTCGACTTCGTAGCCATCCCGCTTGAGGAAGGTGCGCACCACGAGGCGCAGGTTTTCTTCGTCGTCAACGACTAGGACACGGCGCATACACCCTGAAAACTTTTCCTACACCGGCGCGCACCACTCCGCAACGAGTTGCGTCTTTGCCCCTGCCGCAGCCTGTCCTCCGCGGTGTTTGGGAGTCGGGCGCGGCGCGCGCGGGCCCCCGGCGGGCGAGCTCTGCGAAGGTCGCCGCGCACCGCGCGAACGCCCCTGCGCGACGCGGAATGCGCGTGCGCGGCGACGGCGCTTCGCGGCGCTCGCGGCACGCCGGGACGACGCGGTGGTGGCAGTTGACGCGGCCCGCGCAGGCTGCTTTAGCGGCGACACGCGCAGGGAACCAGCGGGGGCCCGAGAGGCCTCGATCCTGCACGCCGGAGCGGCTTTCGCGGACAGGACCGCGCCCCTTAATTCGATCGCGTGAGGAGCCAGGGCATGAGGATGAAGGATCGTCTGGTCGACCAAGCAAAGAAGCTCACCTCGTCGGGCGTGGTCGTCCGTGTCGTCAGCAACGATCGCGTGATGCGGCTCGCCACGGGGGTCATGGACGCGAAGAACCGCCTGCGCGCCGCCCGGGAGCGGGCCGCGGAGGCCTGGGACATCCTGCTCAACGGGCACGCGCTCCCGAACATCGATCCCGCGCTCGACGACGAGGCCGGCGTCCACGTGGCGACGCCGTCCCGCGCGGCGGCCCGCCAGCCCGCCGCGGGCGGCGCGGGGGGCGCGGGGCTGTCGGTCGTGGAGGAGACGGCGAGCAGCGACGCGCCGCGCGAACGTACCGCCGAGCGCGCCGCCGCCCGCACGCACGTGAACGGCGTCGGCGCGAACGGCGCGGGCGCGAACGGCGCCGGCACCTACGTGGCCGCGGCGGCCGAGCAGCAGCTCGCGACCCAGATGGCGGCGCGGACGTCGCTGTCGCGCATCGGCGGGCGCGACGTGTTCGAGAAGGCGTACAAGTTCATGACCGCGGACAACGCCCGCGCCATGGGCGTCTACCCCTTCTTCCGCCCGCTCGACTTCAACAACGGCCCCGAGGCGCAGCTCGAGGGCCGGACCGTGATCATGCTCGGCTCGAACAACTACCTCGGGCTGACGACCCACCCGAAGGTGCGGGAAGCCGCGCGGAACGCCATCGACAAATACGGCACCAGCATGACCGGCTCGCGGCTCGTGAACGGGTCGATGCGCCTCCACAACGAGCTCGAGCAGAAGCTCGCCGCCTTCCACGGCAAGGAGGCGGGGCTCGTGTTCACGACGGGCTATCAGGTGAACATCGCCACCATCTCGGCGCTCCTCAGCAACAAGCGGAGCGTCGCGATGATCGACAAGGACGATCACGCATCCATCTACGACGGCGTGCGGCTCGCGCAGGCGGCCGGCGCCCGGATGGTGCGCTACAAGCACAGCGATCCCGCCGCGCTCGACAGCGCGCTCTCCGAGATCGCCGACACCGAGGGCGCCCTCGTGATCACCGACGGCGTCTTCAGCGCCCAGGGCGAGATCGCGAGTCTGCCCGGGATCGTCGAGGTGGTGAAGAAGCACAAGGCGCGGCTCCTCGTCGACGACGCGCACGCGCTCGGCGTCATCGGCCCCGGGGGCCGCGGCACGGCCGCGCATTTCGGCCTCGAGAAGGAGGTCGACCTCATCGGCGGCACCTTCTCGAAGTCGCTCGCCTCGATCGGCGGCTGGCTCGTCGGTGAGCGAAAGGTGCTCGATTACATTCAGCATTTTGCCTACAGCTTCCTCTTCGCGGCGAGCGCCGCGCCGCCCTGCGTGGCCGCCGCCATGGCCTCGCTCGAGGTCATGCAGGAGGAGCCCTGGCGCCAGGAGAAGCTCCGCGAGAACTTCACGTACATGCGCACGGAGCTGCAGCGGCTCGGCTTCGAGCTCGGCAAGACCGAGACGGCCGTCATCCCCATCTACATCCGCGACGATCTCAAGACCGTGATGATGTGGAAGTCGCTCCTCGACGACTACTCGCTCTACGTGAATCCGTTCATCACGCCCGGCGTCCCGCCCAAGCAGCAGGTCCTGCGCACGAGCTACATGGCGACCCACGAGCGCAAGCACCTCGATCACGCGCTCGAGGCGTTCGAGAAGGTCGGCAAGAAGTTCGGCGTCATCTGAGCCGGTGAGCCGGGAGGAGCGCGCTCCGGGCCCGCTCCCCGCGCTCGACGTGATCGTGATCGCCGCGCGCCCGCCAGGTTCGGCATTTTCGCCGCGCGGCGGGCGTGGTCAGCTGAGCGGTCATGGATCTTCGACCGTTCATGCAAGGTGTCGCCGGGGCGCTGGGACCTGCGCTCCGCTCTTTCTTCCTGACCGCCGCGGCCATGTCGTTCCTGGCCCTCGTCCTCGCGGCCTCGTCGTATGCCATCGCGGCCGACGGCTCGGCGCTGCGCGGGGGGCTGGCGGCCGTCGCGGCGCTCGCGCTCTCCGCCGTGATCGGCTTCACGCTGTCGTGGAAGCGGGCGCTCGGCACGGGCATCCTGCAGATCGTGCGGGCGAAGCGCCTCGGCGGGATGCTCGTGACCGCCGTGTTCGAGCGGCTGCTCGGCGTCTCCGAGCAGGCCGAGGCGGGCGCCCGCGGCGGGCGGATGGCGCAGGCGGTGGAGCGCGTCCCGCTCAACGAGGCGGTGAAGCGCCTGCGCCTCGCCGTGATCCACAGGGTGCAGGCCGCGCCGACGGGGGGCGGCGTGCGGGGGTTCCTGCGGCGCAGGATCGAGGCGCAGCTGCTCGGGACCATCGAGACGCTGACGCTGGCGCGCTTCCGCAACGAGGCCAACCAGGGAGGCGGCATCGACCTGCTGAAGGTGCGGGACGAGCTCGCCCAGGGCGTCGACGGCCTCGTCACCGACCAGATCGAGGGGACGCTGCTGAAGATGACGCTGCTCCTCGTCGGGGCCGCCGCGCTCGCGTCCCTCGGGGCGGCCGCGGGCATCCAGTACATCCCCCTGTGATCCTCCTCTCAAACCACGCGCAGGCCCTCTCCCCTCTGCGCGCCCCCGGCCCTCGGCGAACGGCGCCTCGCCCGATCGAGCGCCGCCAACGGCTCACGCCGCTCCCCTGCCCGAACGACGCCTGTCGCTAGCGAGTTGCGCCAGCGCACGCAGGCCACGCCGCCGCGCGCCGCTCGGAGGCTCTCCGTGCACATCGGCTTTGCCTAATTGCTCTCCATTACGTTAGTGTCAGCCGACTGCCGTTACGTTTCATGTTGCTCTCATGTTTCATGTTGCTCTCATGTTTCATGTTGCTCTCATGTTTCATGTTGCTTTCACCTCATGCTGCGCAGAGGAGGCAATTCGATGATGGAGAACGATATGGGGAGATGTTGCTCGGCGCTCGCTTGCGTCGTGGGGTTGCTCGCGTCGCCGGCCGCCTGGGCTCAGGATCCGGCGCCGCCCCCGGCTGATCCGGGCGCAGCGGCCGCGGCCGCGCCGGCGCCCGTGGCGGAGCCCGCCGCGCCGGCGCCGATCCCGAGCTGGTTCCGCTTCGACGCAGACAGCCTCGGTCTCCAGCTCTGGGCCGGCGCCACGCACCAGGTCGGCCCCATCAGCCTCTCGAGCGACATCTACCTCACCACGCTGGGAACCGCGGAGTTCGACATCGGGCCCGCCTTCACGATGGGCCCTGTCACCCTCAACCCGATGGTGGGCTTCTCGTTCAACTTCATGACGATGGAGCCGGCGGCGCTGGTCGCCCCGCAGCTGTTCACCTTCGTCGACGCGAAGCCCGTTTACTTCGAGTCGTGGATCCTGGGGTCGTTCTCCAGCATGTTCAACGAGAGCGTCCAGAACTACGTCTACACGCGGGACTTCCTGCTCTACTACCCCATCGACGACTTCGGCATCGGCCCGCACCTCGAGGCAACGGTCGACCTCAACGAGGTCGTGACCTCCGTGGACGATCCCTTGACCGCCGGTGTGGACGAGGGGAGCGTCGACGAGAGCGGCTTCGCCAGCCTGCAGGTCGGCGGCGTGATCGGGCTGAACTACGGCACGGGAAACAAGCTGCTCCTTTACCTGGGCTACGAGACGCAGGAGGAGAGCCAGGCCGGCGGGAACAAGCTCGCTGGCCGGTTCACGTTCGTCCACAACTTCTGACGTCGCGCGGCGCGCGGCGACGCCCGCCGGCGCGGTAGGGGCGCACGCCCTCGCCGCCTTCCACCTTCCGGTCGAGCTTCCCGCCGGCCTCGCGCGCTGGTACCGCAGCGCCATGGCCAGACCGATCTCGTTCTTCACGACCGCGCTGTGCACGTTGCTGGGGCTCGGGTGTCAGGCCCGGGACGGCGCCCCGCCGGCCGCGCCGGCCCCGAGCGCGTCCTGGTGCGGGCCCGCCGACTGCGGCCCCCTCTCGGTGCCCGTCTGCGACGATGGCTCCAGCGGCGCCCCGCAGTGCGTGCGCGCCCAGAACGGGGCGTGCCAGTGGGTGCGCGTCTGTCAGGGCCCGGAGCCGGCCGCCGGGACGGCAACCCCTGGGCCGAGCGAGCCCGCCACGCCGGACGCTCAGCAGGCCGACCCGCCGCCGGCCCCGGCGCTCGCGGACACGAACGCCGCGTTCGCGCAGCGCCTCTACGGCAAGCTCGCCGCCACGAAAGACAAGCTCTTCTTCTCGCCGGCGAGCATCTCGACCGCGCTGGCCATGACCTACGCCGGCGCCCGGGGCGAGACCGCGGCCCAGATGGCGAAGACGCTCGAGTTCACCCTCCCGCCCGAGGCGCTCCACCCCGCGTTCGGCGGGCTCCTCAAGGAGCTGGCGCTGGCGACCGGGCCCAAGGGGCCCGAGCTCCGGATCGCCAACCGGCTGTGGGGCCAGGCCGGGCTTCCGATCGAGCCCGCGTTCCAGAGCACCACCCAGCAGCACTACGGGGCCGGGATCGAGCTCGTCGACTTCAAGGGCGGGAGCGAGCCGGCGCGGGGGCGCATCAATCAATGGGTCGAACAGCAGACGAACGGGAAGATCAAGGACCTGATGCCCGCCGGCAGCATCACGGGTCTCACGCGGCTCGTGCTCACGAACGCCGTCTACTTCAAGGGGAAGTGGGCGACGCCGTTCGACAAGCAGGCCACCAAGAACGAGCCGTTCACGGTCAAGCCCGGGACGGCGCCGGCCGTGCCGATGATGCGCAAGACGCTCCAGGCGGGCTTTGGAAAGACCGCTGACGCGTCGGTGCTGGAGCTCGCGTACGAGGCGCAGAGCCCCGAGCGCCGGCTGGCCATGGTCGTCGTCCTGCCCGCGCAGGTGGACGGGCTGGCGAAGGTGGAGCAGCGCCTGGCGGCGGGGGAGCTCAAGGCGTACGTGGAGGCGCTCCAGCCGGCGCGGGTCGACGTGGCGCTCCCGCGCTTCAAGATGACCGCCGAGCTCGAGCTGTCGTCGACCCTGAGCGCGCTGGGCATGCCGCTCGCGTTCGACGACAAGAAGGCCGACTTCACCGGGATCACGAGGGCGGAGCCGCTCTTCATCTCCCAGGTCCGCCACAAGGCGTTCGTGGAGGTCAACGAGGAAGGGACCGAGGCCGCCGCGGCCACGGGGGTCGTCATGACGACACGGTCGGCCCCGGCGCAGCCCCAGGTGTTCCGCGCGGATCACCCGTTCGTGTTCCTGATCCGCGACGTCGCGACAGGCACCGTGCTGTTCCTGGGCCGCGTGACCGACCCGCGATGACGCTCCTCCTGGCGGAGGGGGGCCGAAAGTCCGCGCGGAGCGCCAGAACCGCCGTACGATGAGCCGTTTTGCCGGGCCTTCACGGGCTCCGCCAACCCCCATCTCAAGGAGCGAGCGATGAAGAACGAAGACGCCGCGAAGGTGCTGCATGCCGTCCGTGACCTGGCCCCCGCGATCGCCTCACGGAGCGCGGAGATCGAGGAGGCGCGGCGCCTCCCCGCGGATCTCCTCGGCCAGCTCAAGGCGGCGGGTTGCTTCCGGATGTTCGTGCCGAGGAGCCACGGCGGCCACGAGGTCGATCTGCGCACGGGGATGGACGTCCTCGAGGCGCTCGCCCGGGCGGACGGGGCCACCGGCTGGACCGTGATGATCGGCTCGGAGAGCCCGAACCTCTTCGCGCTCCTGCCGCGCGAGCGCTTCGACGCCATCTACGCCGGCGGGCCGGACGTGATCATCGGCGGCGGCTTCAACGCGCAGGGGGAAGCCCACGCGACGGACGGCGGCTACCGGGTCACCGGGCGCTGGAGCTTCGCGAGCGGCTGCGAGCACGCCAGCTGGCTGTTCGGGAACTGCGTGATCATGGACGGCGGCCGCCCGAGGATGAGTCCGGCAGGCGAGGCGGGCCAGGTGCGCGAGGTGCGCGAGGTACCGGAGATGCGGGGCATGCTGTTCCCGGCGAGCGAGGCGCGCATCATCGACACCTGGTCCGTGCTCGGCCTGCGCGGCACGGGGAGCCACGACATCGCGCTGGAAGGGGCCTTCTGCCCCGAGGCGAACACGTTCGATATCTTCCGGGGCGAGCCGTCGGTAGCCAGGCCGGGCTTCGTCGCGCCGCTCCTGCACTTCGTGCTCCACATGGGGGCCGTCGCCGTGGGGATCGCCCAGGGGGCGCTCGACGACGTCGTGACGCTCGCGAGCTCGGGCAAGAAGCGGCTGTATGCGCGCGCCCTGCTGGCGGACTCTCCGCTGTTCCAGGTGAACCTCGGCCGCGCCGAGACGAGCGTCCGCGCGGCGCGCGCCCTGCTGCGCGACACGGGGGACGAGCTCTGGGACGCGTGCGTGAACAACCCGGGCGCCGCCCTCGCGATGGCGCCGCGGATCTCGGGCGCCCTGGCCTGGGTGACGGAGGTGACCGCCCGGGCCGTGGACGCCTGTTATCAGGCGGGCGGAGGCGGAGTCGCCCGGAATGCCTCGCCCGTGCAACGGCGGTTCCGGGACATTCACACCTTCTCGCAGCACGCCGCCGCCGCGGAGGGCTGGTTCGGCCAGGTCGGCGCCGCGCTCCTGGGGCAGCCGACCGGATTCTGGACCTGAACCCGAGCGACCACGACCACGTTCACGACCACGACCAACGCGGTATACGTGGACATGGTGCGCCCCGCCCCGCTCGCCCCGCTGGTCCTCGCCGCCGTCTCGTTCATCGCCTGCGCCGGTGCCCCGCGCCACGCGGATGCTCCCGCGCCGCCGCGGCCCAGGGCAGGCGCCTGCCCGGCCCGTCCGGCCTGCGACGCGCCGCCCCCGGTCGCCCTGCCGCGCGGGTTCAGGCACACGCGCTCGCGCCTGGTCGCGGCCGGGTGGCCGCGCCACCGCGGGCGCGACCTCTTCGCCCGCGCCGACGGGCCCCAGTGGGCCATCGCGAAGCTCGCTTACGGGCCGCAGGACGACGATCTCGAGGATGAGGACGTCGAGGCCTACCTGCTCCGCGGCTGCAGCGGCGCCTGGGAGCGGCTCGGCACCTTCCGGACGAGCGACGACGACCACCCGCACCCGACCACGGAGGGGATCCCGGACACCGGCGGGCGCGTCTACATCGACCTCACCGCGGGCCGGCGCCTCGAGGTCGGCCGGCACCGCGTCCACCTCGCCGTGGCCGGCGACGCCACGAGCGCGGATCTGTTCATCGAGGTCCTCCCGCCCGGCGCGCAGGTGGCCGTGACCGACGTCGACGGGACACTCACGTCGAGCGAGGTGGCGGTCGTCAGCGAGCTCGTCGGCGGCGGCCCGCCGGCCGCCCACCCCGGCGCGGCAGAGGCGATGCGCGCCCTCGCCGAGAGCGGGATCTACCTTTTCTATGTGACAGCGCGCCCCGAGTGGCTCGTGGGCAGCACGAGGGTCTGGCTGCGAGAGCAGGGCTTCCCGCCGGGCATCCTCCACACCACCATCGGCGTCACCGGCGCGTTCGGCGGCGCGGCGGCCAGGTACAAGACCATCGAGCTCGGATGGCTCAAGGCGCGCACGGGCATCGTGCCCTCCTTCGGCTTCGGCAACATGCCGAGCGACGTGGCGACGTACACGGCCGCCGGGATCCCCGCCTCGCGGTGCTTTTATTACAAGCTCGGCGGCGATCTCCGCGGCGGCGTGCCCCACGAGGACTACCGGAGCCTCGCCCAAGCGCTCTTCAGCCCACAGGCCGCCTGCGCGCCCTGAGGGAAGCGCTCGCGACGCGGGCCTGCGCGCCACGCGCCCCGAGCCACGCGCGCGGCGGGCGCGCCCGGATCAGGGTGCGCCCCCGCCGCCGATCACTGCGGGATGTCGATCACGTCCTCGCAGGTGAAGTCGACGCCCAGGGACGCCTGGGGATCGGACTGTATCGCGCCGCACACGCTCTCGCAGAGCTCGATCTGCGTCGGGTTCGACGGATTGTCGTAGCGCCAGGCGTCGGCGCTCGCGCACTCCTGATCGTACGCGACGGCCTTCGGCTGGCCCCCTCCGCTCGTGTACGTCACGCGCACCCGCTGCTTGTCGAACGTCCGCCCGTCGGGAGCGGCCGGGATCGCGACCGTGCACGACACCGCGGCGCCGCGGATCTCGTCGATCGCCGCCCTGAACGCGGTCGCGGTCGCGTCGGGGTTGCCGGTCTCGATGATGAACGCCTTCCCCGTGCCGCCCGCCACCGCGATGTCGCGCAGGTTGTCGACGTTCCCCGGCTCGTCCTCCGGCGGGTTCGCCACCCCGATCACGTAGGTCGGGACGTTGTCCTGGTGCGCCCCCTCGACACGCCTGACGACGGCCTCGATGCTGTCCGCGTCTCGGCTGCAGCGCTGCGGGTAGCCGTCGGTCACGAGAACGAGCGCGTACTTCCCGGGGTTCTCCTGGCGCTGCGCCTTGATGAAGGTGACCGTCCCGTCGACCACGAACGCCGTCGGCGTGCTCGTGCCCCAGTCGTCGTCGTTCGCGGGCGTGACATCGTCGATCGCCTCGCCGAACGCCTCGGAGGGCAGCGGCGTCATCTCGACGTCCGGCGTGCGGTAGGTGCTGGCGTCGCACATCCGCCGCTCGCCGGGGAAGAACGTGAGCGAGGCGGTGAGCCCCGCGGACGCCGGATCCTTGAAGAACTGCTTGGTCGCGGCGACGACGGGATCCCACTTGAGCTCCTTGCTGTGCGAGGGCCTGTCGTTCATCCCCATGCTGCCTGACACGTCGAACGCGACAGCCAGGTACACGGGCTGGAGCCCGGCCTGGGCCGATTGCGTGGCGCACGCCTCGCCGGCCCCGGTCGAAGGGCCTGCGCCGCTGCTGGGGTTGCCCGAGCCGGCGCCGCTGCCCGAGGTCACCCCCCCTGAACCGAAGCCGCCGTCGTCGCCTCCGCTCCCATTGCCCGAGCTGTTCCCGGCGCCCGAGCCGCTCTGATTGAGATTCTGGTCGTCACCACCGCCGCCGCACGCCGCGCTGGCCACGGCGACCGTGAACAAGGCAATGCCCATCGCAGGCAATCTCATGGCCTGACTCCTTTTTAAGTAAGTACCGGCGCCGCGCGCCGGTAGATAAAGCAGACCACCACACGAGACCTCAGGAGCCGGCGCATCGCCGGACCACGCTCCTGAGAACTCGCCACCCATGCCCAGTATAAGCCATCGCGCAGCGCATTGCGAGATGCGCCTTCTCAAAGTTCGTAGTTCGTATCAGTTTCGTGACATCGGGCTCGTTCGCGCTGGCCCGCGCTGGTTCGCGCTGGCCCGCGCGCCTTCAGCGCAACTCACCCGTGTGGCCGCACGCCTGTGCGCCCGTGTGACCCGTGTGCGCACACAGGCGCGCGCCGGTGCTACGGTTCGCGCCTGATGGTCCGCGCAGTGTGTTTCGATCTGATGGACACCGTCCTCTACGACCCGTACCGGGAGGCGCTCGCCGCGGCGATCCGGTCCGCCGCGCCCGCCGCGCGCGCCGAGATCGCCAAGCACCGCGACCCCACGTGCTGGCCTGCGTTCGAGATCGGCGAGATCGATGAGGCCGAGTTCGCTCGCCGGTTCTTTCGTGAAGGCGCCGAGGGGTTCTCGTTCGACCTCGGCGCGTTCAACCGGGTGCGCCGCGCGGGATATCGCTTCTTGCCCGGCGTGCGGGAGATCGTCGCGTCGCTCGAGGGCCGCGCGCTCAGGTTCGTGGCGAGCAATTACCCCGTGTGGGTCGAGGAGGTGCGCGAGGCGTTCGCGCTCGACGTCCTGTTCGAGGGCGTCTATTCGAGCCATCACCTGGGCGTGCGCAAGCCGGCGCGCGAGTTCTTCGATCGGCTCATGACGCGCATCGGGGTCGGCGCTGGCGAGTGCCTGTTCGTGGACGATCGCGCGGAGAACTGCGAGGCGGCGGCCGCCATCGGGATGCGCGCGCACGTGTTCGACGGGGCCGCGGGGCTGCGCGCGCGGCTGGTCGGCGAGGGGCTGCTCGGCGCGTGACGGGCTCGCCCCGCGCCGCCCCGCGCGTCAGAGCGCCGCGCAGAGCGGGCACGACGCGCCCGCGTGCGGCGCGTCGCCGCGATGGAGATCGAGGATGGCGCGGGAGATCTGCGCGAGCTCGCGCCGCACCTCGCGGCGCATCCCCTTCACGCGCGGGATGGCCATCGAGTCGTAGGCCGTGGTCTGGTGCCGCATCCAGGCGATCACGGCCGACTCGGCGCGCTGCGCGACCGGGATCCGCTCGGTGCGGGCGACGGTGCCGCTGCCGACCGGCGTGGCGTGCAGCGTCACCTTGGTCGCGATCGCCCGCGCGAGCGCCGCGTAGCGCGGCGAGAACCGGAGGAACGCGACCACCGCCGCCTCGAACTCGCGCACGTACTCCTCCTGGTCGCGCTCCCTCCGCCGGGCGTCCGCCTCCCGCTTCTTCGCGTACGCGGGCGTGCTGCGCTCGGCCTCGAGCGCCGCGCGGGCGGCCTCGATGGTGGCGGCCGGCGCCCAGAGACCCCGGGAGAACGTCTTCCTCCCGCGCTTCTCGACGACCATCCAGGACGGGCCCGCGAGCTTCACCCGGCGGGTGAGCCCGGCGTCGCCCGGGGGAAGGCACGCCCAGCCTTCGGGCGGCGAGAGCAGCGCGCCGTCGGGCGCGCGGAAGCGGCGGGGATCCGGGGTCGGGGCCAGGGTCAGGCACTCGGGCATGGCAAACCGCCGGCGTGCTAGGCCAGGTCATGCCGCGCGTCCAGAAGACGCCGGCCCGCGCCGTCGCCCCACGCCGAGGCGGCCCCGCTGGAGGATGGTACGCTCCGCGCCGGCGAGGGGCGCTCGCCGGTGTTCGCCCCGGCGCGGCCAGCAGGACAGGAGGACAGCGTGTCGGACGACGATCGCACGAGGTGGGACGCCCGCTACCGCGAGGGCGGCGGCGATCCGGGGGAGCCGTCCGCCGTGCTCACGGCGCTCGATCCGCTCCTGCCCCGGCGCGGGCGCGCGCTCGACCTGGCGGGCGGCGCGGGTCGTCACGCCCTGTGGCTCGCGCGGCGCGGGCTCGACGTGACGCTGGCCGACATCTCCGAGGTCGGGCTCGGCGTCGCGCGGACCGCCGCGGCGAGAGAAGGGCTCGCGCTGCGCACGGTGGCGCTCGACGTGGAGCGCGACCCGCTCCCCGCCGGGCCGTGGGACCTCCTCCTGATCTTCTACTTCCTCGAGCGCAGGCTCGCGGCCTGCGCGGCGGAGCTCGCCCCGGGCGGGCACCTCGTCGTCGTGCACCCGACGCGGTCGAACCTGCTGCGGCACGCGCACCCGAGCGCGCGCTGGCTGCTCGACGACGGCGAGCTGCCGGGGCTCCTCGGCGAGGCGCTCGAGGTGGTCCGTTACGAGGAAGGGTGGCTCGAGGAAGGGCATCACGAGGCTCGCCTCGTCGCGCGACGCCGGGGCGTCGCGGCGCCTCCTCGGTGACGGCGGCCCGCCGCCGACGTCGCGCGACGACCACGACGCACGAGCTCCGCGCTGGCGGGCGCCCGGCGCTCGAACGTCGCGGCGCGCGGGTCTCCGAGGCTTGCCGCGACGCGAAGATCGCGCTTTGCTCGCGCCATGCGCTTCGCTCGCCTCGCGCCTCCCGATCAGGATCGCCCAGCCTTCTTCGCCCGCCTCGACGGCGCAGCCGCGCTCGTCCTGGACGCTCCGCCCTGGCTCGGCGGCAAGACCACGGGGGAGGCGGTGGCGTGGACCGACATCGACCTCGCCTGCCCCGTGGCCCCCACGAAGATCGTGTGTGTGGGGCGCAATTACGCCGCGCACGCGCAGGAGCTGGGCAACGACGTCCCGGTCGAGCCGCTCCTCTTCCTCAAGCCGCCCTCGGCGCTCATCGGTCCTGGCCAGTCCATCGTGCTCCCTCCGGAGAGCCAGCGGGTCGAGCACGAGGCGGAGCTCGGCGTGATCATCGGCCGCCGCGCCCGGGCCGTGCGGCTGGAGGACGCGCTGGACCACGTGCTCGGGTACACCTGCCTGGGCGACATCACCGCGCGGGATCTGCAGCGGAAGGACGTGCAATTCACGCGGGGCAAGGGGTTCGACACGTTCTGCCCCGTGGGGCCGTGGATCGAGACGGCGCTCGATCCCGCGGCGCTCCGCGTGCGGGCAGTCGTGAACTCCCAGGTGCGGCAGGACGGGATGACGGCGCAGATGATCTGGGGAGTGCCCGAGCTGGTCGCGTACATCAGCCGGGTGATGACGCTGGAGCCTGGCGACGTCATCGCGACCGGGACGCCCCAGGGCGTGGGGCCGATCGTGTCCGGCGACGAGCTCGTCATCGATATCGCCGGCGCCACGGCCGAGGCGCGCGGGGTCGGCGCGCTGCGGGTGTCCGTGGTCGCGCGGGGAGACGGTGCGAGCGGGCGCTAGCTCGGCGAGCGGCCCGGGGGGCGGGGCGGGTCGACGCTCGCTCCCCGGCGCTCACCTCATGGAGAAGCTCACCTCGGCCCTTCCGCTGCTCTGATATCCTTCCACGAGCATCGAGACCTCGCTCAAGGTCCCCATGTTCATGCCCAGGCTCTTCCATGCGTCGAAGTGGTTGGCGACGGTGATGGTTCCGCTCGTGCGCTTCTGCATGCGAACGCTCCAGAACTGGGGAGGGGCATTGACGCCATCAATCCCAATCACATCGGATCGATCGATTCTGTAGATTTCATAGACGCCTCCGTCGCTCGTGACGGTGCCCATGGTCCTTGTTCCGCCAGGGGGGCGCCAGGTGCCCCAGCCATCAACGATATAATATTCGACGTTCGGGTTCTTCGTCCATCCATAGACACCCAGGTAGGCGTTGCCGTTTGGCTGAAAGTCAGCCTCGTAGGTCACGATCTGATTCCCCGACCCGGGCCTCAGGCCTTTGCGGCCCAGCAAATTGTTGATATCGCTCCATTCCACGCTGAAGCCATCCGCGGTGCTGGTCAGGCAGCCGGTCCCCTGGTCCACCCAGAGTTGATAGGTGAAGCCGCAGTGGTCGCCGGTTTGATTGCTGCAGACCGACTGTTCGGATGTCGTGCACGTGTCGGGCGCGCCGCCGGCCCCACCCTCCCCGGCGGCCCCGCCGGCCCCGCCGCCGCCCGTCCCCGAGCTGCTGCTCGACGACGAACCCCCGCCCGCCCCACCGGTCCCGCCGCCGCCCGTTCCCGAGCTGCTGCTCGACGACGGGCCTCCGCCCGCCCCACCGGTCCCGCCGCCGCCCGTTCCCGAGCTGCTGCTCGACGACGAGCCCCCGCCGGCCCCGCCGCCGCCCGTTCCCGAGCTGCTGCTCGACGACGAGCTGCTCGACGAGGAGTCCGGGACTTCGAGGTCCTCGCCCACGATGCGCTCGGCGTTGCACGCCAGCAGGCCGCATGCGACCGAAGCGGATACGTAGACAAGCAAGGGAGCGACGCGCATTTGAAGGGTTCTCCATGATGGACCGGCCGAGCCTCAAACTTCTTCTCTCGATGGATTCATGAACCCACCGAGCCGTCTGCGGCCCCTTCGATCCAGCGGTCAAAACTCGAATGTTCCGGCGAGCGCGCCCATGTTCCCGGTGATCATGGATGCACCCGCAGTGCCTGCGCCGACACAGGCCTGGCGATCACGACGTTTGTCGAAGAGACACTCACATGCGAATACCCTATGTAATGGGGATAGGCATCACTTCAGAGAGAGCGAGAGCACCCCGGACGCGCAGCCGCAAGAAGCAAGGAATCCCCGCAGTAGCCTCACTCGGCGTCGGCCCTTGCGCGATCCCGCGACCGGCTGCGGCGCCCGGCTGAGAGAAGCCCGGACCGTCAAGGGCGGCTTGGAATATTCTTATAGCCATGAGGCGAAAGTCAAGGGTCCTTACGGCTTCATCGCGGCAGTTCCGCTGTGCCGTGCGTCGCAAGATACAGTCACGCTGCGCGCACGGGTTCGATCATGGACCTCTGTCGGCCCTAGATTCGTTCACTCTCCTGGAAAAGCGACGACCGCGCGATCCGGGCGGTCACGACGGCGGAGGCGAAGGTACCGAGGGCGGAACGGCCGCGTCTGGGCTGCGCAGTACCGGTGCGTTGTCAACCGGAAAGCGCGCCATGCGAGGCACCTCGACTCGCTGGTAAGGCCCGTTGACCCCTTGAGACCAACGGCAGCATTGCGGTCTCGGGCCTGCGGGGACGAGCCGCCCCGATTGAAGCTCGCCTCGGCGGGCGATCCGGCTCCGCCCAGGGAGCGTCACCGTGGACGAGGACAGCCAGACGCCCGCAGGAAGGGGCAAGCGGACTCCGGGACGGCCGCTGCGGTCCTTCGGCGCCTCGACGCCGAAGGCGGCGCGATGCGAGCTCGGACTCTCGTGCCGCAGACGTCAAGGCGGAAGGAGGAGCGGGGTCATGGTGCCACCGTAATCCCTGACCTTGCCTCCGGCGAGCTGCCGAATGAAGCCAGCCGCGCTCTCGATGGTGTTCAGCCAGTGAGCGCCCTTGCGACGTACGTGATCATCGGTCTTGAACCCGAGCACGTCCACGGCCACAGACCACAGTCCGTCGGGCTCCTCGCGGAGGTCGCCAACGCGGATCGTGATGGTCCGCGGCGCGCCTCCGTCCGAGGGCGTAAACATGGACATAACCTCTATTATCGCGCTCATCCACCCTCTCTCTTTACGGCACAATCGGCGGTTCAAGCGTGCCGCCCTCATCTTCCGCTCGACCGCGGAGGTACTTGGACACAAACTGAGCAGCCAGCTCCACAGCGTAGAACGGATCCGCACCGGCTAGCCGGCAATCGAACGCGTTCTCGTCTCCCCACACGAAAATCTCCGCCCGGAAGGGGATCGGCCTCTGGAAGCCCGATGCGAACAACGATATCGTGGACGTCGCTCGATCCTGGCAGCGTCATTTCGAGGGTGCGCACCAGCGCCCTTGTGGCCGCATGAGAACTCATTGTTCATCCCTAGCACTTTCTCACAATTCCTGAGATAGCGACTGATACGGGCGCCATGTAGCGCGACGCTGGCGCGCTCCGAGCTCACCAGCGCCCCCGTCGATCCCGCGGCCGCCCCCCGGCATGCTCGACCAGGCCGACGGCGACCTCGATCCGGCCTCGTGCTCGCGAACCTCACCCCAGCCATGCTGAAGAGCTCGCCGGCCACATGGCCGAGCTCGACCACCGCCCCGAGCGCGCGGCGCCGAGCATTGGTGTCCACCATCGCGTCCACTCGCTCAAGTTCCCCATGTCGTGTTCCAGATGGGTGGGTCGAGGGTTCCGCCGCCCGCGTTCTCGACCTTGTCGTTGACCCTCCGAGCGATGAATTGGGCACCATCCACGATCGCCTGTGTCCAGTCCACCTGTTTCAGCCGAACCCTGTCATCATCCTTGAACCCGAGAATCTCCACGGCAACAGACCACGAAGCGCCATCGGAATCGAGCCGCACATCACTGATTCGAAGCGTGATGGTCCGCGTCGGACTACCGTCCACTGGGGTAAATATCGTGGTCAGCTCAAGCATTGGACCTCACTTGCAGCTATCCTCGCACTTGCGAAGACACTTCGAATAATCGGCATTACACTTCGCGCGACACGTTGACGTAGGATCGCGTTTTGTGCAGTCCTCATGACAACCGTCGTGAATTGCGTCACAGTTCAGCTTGCAGCGCTCCTTGCAATCCCCATTCGCGCCATTCACCCACCGGCACGGGCCGCACGACTGCGCCCCCGAGCCGAGGTGCACCCCGTTGGCATACTCGCATCGCTCCTTGGCCTCGTCCAGGCTCGCATGATCGCCCTGGAGTCGGACTGGGCGCGGGCGCCCGGAGCCAACCCCATCACGCGGTCGCAGATCACGGCGCCGCACACGCGCATCATGTAGATCGCCAGCGAAGGCCCGAGGCTGATGTTGCCGGTCTTCGTTGTGTACCCGAAGGTGACCGCCGTCCGATCGTAGACCCCGACGCCTGCCCCTGGCACGATGCTGAGCATGTTGTGGACTTCGATCCGGAAGTCGCTCGTCCTGCGCCACAGCCACCCGATGAAGGGGCTCACGGCGAGCTCGGGCTCGGTCCCGACCTGGATCCCGCCGACGCTGACACCGCCGCTGAACTCGAGCGCCAGCGCCGGGACGGGGGCGGCGACGAGGCTACAAGCGCAGAACAGGCCGACCTTGCCGTGGAAGCGCATCGACATGGTGAACGCTCCTGGCCGAGCCGCGACATGCGGTGTGGGGACACCCGCCATTGTTCTGGGTGGGATCTGGGCGTCAAACAGAAAATCGGCGAGCAATCCGAAGAGACAGGAGTCGACCCGTCCCGGGCATATGCCGGTGTGCTGGCAGTGATGTGATTGGGAGTCTTCGCGTGCCAGCGCGATTGCGTGGCGGGGAGTCTTCGCGTGCCAGCGCGATTGCGTGGCGCGCAGGAGCTCGATCTTGTCGCGGAACCCGCGGATCTCCTCGCGCGTGAGCGGGGGCTCGTGGTCGGCGAACGGCGTGCGCACGAGATCCGCCGCGTCGCGCCCAGCGGCGAGCTGGATGCGGCTCGACCAGATGACGCGGGGAGCGAGCTTGCCTGGGAAATACATCGTACTGTCGCCGAGCGACTCGGCCTCTCGGCGCAGCTCGGCCTCGCGGTCGGGGCTCAGCGTGTACTCTGCCGCTCCGCGGGACGAGAGAGCCAGGCCCTCCGCACCGCTCGAAGCTCGCGCTGCGCAGGAGGCGGCCATGGCCGCGCAGGAGAGCCGCCGGTGCTGCGCAGGAGGTGGCCAAGGCCGCGCAGGAGAGCCGCCGGCACCGCGCAAGAGGTGGCCATGGCTGCGCAGGAGAGCCAGCGGCGCTGCGCAGGAGGCGGCCAAGGCCGCGCAGGAGAGCCGCCGGCACCGCGCAAGAGGCGGCCATGGCCGCGCAGGAGAGCCGCCGGCACCGCGCAGGAGGCGGCCATGGCCGCGCAGGAGAGCCGCCGGCACCGCGCAGGAGGCGGCCATGGCCGCGCAGGAGAGCCGCCGGCGCTGCGCAGGAGGTGGCCATGGCCGCGCAGGAGGCGGCATTCAGTGATAAAGGACACAAAATCGACGTGCAGGAGGCCGGCTGGGCTGCGCGGGAGCCGTGCCCAAGCGCGTTCCGGGCATCTAGCCCGCCCCCCCGGCAGTCCCCATCGTGGTCGTGAACGTGGTCGCCGGGGGCGATGACGCGGCGCTACCCGCCAAGAGGGCGCTCCCTCAGACCCCTGCGCCCTCCCGGAGCACGATCGTCACGTGCGACAGCCCTGTCCCTCCGAGGAGCATCGCCTTCACGAGGAACTCCACCATCGTGTCGAGGCACTCGGCGGGCGAGAAGCCCGCCCTCCCCGCCCCGAGCAGCGGCAGCGCCATGCTCCGGAGCTTCATCGTGTCCGCGTGATAAAAGCACCCTTCCAGGAGCCGCAGGATGAGATCGCGCGTCGGCCTGTAGGTCGCCACGTGATCCCAGTCGAGCGTGATCGCGTGGAACACGAACCGCGCGTTCAACCTGCCGCCGGAGCTGACCACCACCCCGCCGTGCCGCACGGGGACGTACTTGCGCGTCTCCATGTGGCACACGCCGCCGCTCGCGTGGTTCAGGGCGAGCGCCACGCCGCCGGACATGGTGAGCTGCCCGTCGTCCGCGCTCACGAGCGCGTCCGCCGACACGCCCGCGATGTTCGCGCGCACGATCGAGAGCGTCCTGTCCCCGTGGAACTGGAAGGCCGTCACCGGCCCCGCAGGGCCGCCCGACAGGAGGGCGGGCCGGAAGCGCTTGTACTGCTCCATGTACACGCGGAGCGTCAGGTCGTGCGGATCCCCCCAGCGGGTGCTCTGGGCGCCCACGAGGGCGGTGTCGATCTCGTCGAAGGACTGGAAGCGGTCCTTCGGGTCCTTGGCCAGGCAGCGCTCCAGGACGGTCTGCACATCCTCGTCGAGCTCGGGACGGAGCGCCCGCGGACGGGCCGGGATGTCCTGCCGGTGCGCGAGCAGGAGCGGCAAGAGCTCCTGCTCCTCGAACGGCCGCTGTCCCGTGGCCGCGTGGTAGAACGACGCGCCATAGCTGTAGATGTCCGCGCGCGTGTCGCTCTCCTGCGGGCTCCACGCCTGCTCGGGCGCCATGTAGAACGGCGTCCCCAGCACGGTGCCCATCGCGGTGAGGGGCTGCTCCCGGAGCGCCGAGGGCCCCGTCGTGGCGGTCAGGCGCGCGAGGCCGAAATCGGCGACCTTCAGCTCCCCGGACGGGGCGATCAGCATGTTCGACGGCTTCAGGTCGCGGTGCATCACGCCGAGCTCGGTCGCGGCGGCCATCCCCCGCGCCGCATGGAGCATGTAGCGCCGCAGATCGTCGAGCGGCAGCGGCCCATCCTGGAGCCGCGCGGCCAGCGACGGGCCGCCCACGTACTCCATCACCATGAACGGCGATCGGCTCGAGAGGAAGCCGAAGTCGTAGCAGCCCACCACGTGCGGCGACTTGATGAGCGCCGAGATGCGCGCCTCGCGCAGCATCCGCTCCCCGGCGTTCGGATCCGTGTGCCCGGTGAGCACCTTGATCGCCACGACCCGCGCGAGCGCGAGGTGGCGCGCGCGGAAGACGGCGCCCATCGAGCCCACGCCGAGCAGCCCCTCCACGCTGTACCGGCCCGCGAGCTCCTTGCCCAGCGTCGACGCGTCGATCATGAACGGACCATCGCTTGCACCAGCGATGATGTTCGGAACCCCGGGCGCCGCGGTCAAGGGGCACGGCGCGCGACGCGGATCAGACGGCGTACGCCGCGGGAGCGCCGGCCTGCGCGCGCTGGCGCGGCGCCTCGCGCAGCCTCGCGATCTCGGCCTCGACGCGGGCCCTGAGGCGCGGATCGTCGGCGAGGCGCCTGGCCCAGAGCCGCTTCATGCGCACCCACACGGTGCGTCGGATCGCGCGGTCGCCGAGCGCCGCGGCGCCCCCGCTGCGCTCGGTCGCGACGATCAACCGGGCATAATCGGCCGCATGCAGCGGGCCACAGACGGCTTCCCACGCGCCGACGTAGGCCGCGTCGAACCTGTCGCGGAGCGCCCGCTCGCGGCGCCTGGCCTCGTCCGCCATCGAGTCCCTCCACCGCCGCTCGGCCTCTGCCCAGCGCGCCTCCGACAGGCCGTGCGCCCTGAGCACGTCGGCGCGGGGGACTGGCTTCTCGGCGAGCTCCGCCGTGACGATCGCGCACCGCTCGAGGCTCACCTCGTCGCCGTCGCCGAGCGGCGGGAGCGACACGGAGGGCGGCTCGCCCTCGCGCCGGAGGACGTGAAAGAAGCGGGACGCGGCGGGTCGCTCGGGCTCGCGCGCGAGCACGCCCGAGGCCGGGGCGGCGCAGGACGAAGACTCGGCGGGCGGCGGCAACACCTCGGCTGGCGGCGGCAGAGCCTCCTCCAGCGCGAGGGTCGAGAGCCCCATGGACGGGCCGGGCGCCGGTGAAGCGAGCGCGCCAGACCAGGGCGCGCCGGGGATCGGCGCCCTGAGCTCGACGCGCGGCGCCGGCCCCGGGTCGAAGAAGAACGGGATCGCGGGCCGCTCGCCGACGCGCACCTCCTCCTCGCTCGAGAGCACGAGCGTCGCGCTCGCGACGGCATCGATCTGCGGTCGCGCTGGCTCGGGCCGGCCCTGCCGCGCCGATCCCGGCGCGGGCGCGAACGGAAGCGCCGGCGCGCGCACCGCGGCCTCGCCCTGCTCGTCGGAGAGCGCGACCGTCTGCAGCGGCGACGGGCGCTGGATCAGGTCGATGATCTCGATCTCGTCGTCCGAGAGGTGGATCGTGCGCCCCGGATCCCCGTCCCGCTGGCGCGCCTGGCCGGGCGCGTCCTCGATGTGCACGGTCCCTCGCGGGCCGATCGGGAGCGCATCCGGAGCCGCTCCCGCGGCGCCCGAGGCCCGCCCGGGGCGCAGGTCGGGCCACGCGAGCTCCTCGCCGCCGACCGCGACGCCGGCCGCGATCCGCACGGCCCCGAGGGCGAGGTCGTCGGGGACGGGGACGATCTGACGCCACACGACCGTGCAGCGCTGCTCGGCGCCGTCGATCCGGAGCGTGTCCGCGTTGAGCTCGATGACGTCGCCCCCCATCGCAGGAGGCGCGGCGAGCCCCTGGATCCGCGCAACGCCGCGCGCTCGGGGCAGGCGCATCTCCAGCCGGCGAGCGGCCGGGTGCAGGTTCTCGAGCACGATCCACTCGTCGCCGCGCAGATACTCGGTCCGCTGGTCCGGGGGCGCCGCCTGGAAGTACGACCAATCGAAGCCAGCGGGGATCTCCGCGTTCGGGCCCTCGAGCGTCTCGCGCCGGGTCTTGCCGAGCAGCCGCTTGCGCACGGGCCAGGCGCGCGCGATCGGGCCGAGCCCAGCGGGCCGCGCTGGGTCCTGGGGATCGAGGACCTTGGCCTCGCCGTCGCCCGCGTCGATGCCGAAGGGGTTCTCCCACCCGTTCGCGCCGCGCGCTGCCTTCTCGTACACGAGGGGCATCCGCTGGAACGGCTTTTCGTCGCGGACGAGGAGGCGTTTGTCGAGCGCGCAGCCGCCCGCGCCGAAGACGGCGAGCCGCACCGGCAAGCGCTCGACATGCGCCCCGTCAGGGGCGTGTGCGTCGCCCGTGAAGAGCACGTCCGCGCGGCCCAGGTAGGGCGCGAGATCGCCGGTAAACCGCACGCTCCGCGCGGGGTTCTTGCCGTGATGGACCTCGGCGCGGAGGATCTCCTGCGGCTCCGTCCGCCACATGGCCGCGCCGGGCGTGAACGCGAAGCTCGCCTTGACGATGATCGTGATGTAGCGCTGGCCCTGCGTGCGCCACGAGACGGCGGCGGCCTCGGCGCCCGGGAGCGACGCCACGGCGTCGGGCGGCAGCGCTCTCATGCCCCCGTCCTCCTGCAGAAATACCTCGCCACGGCCCGCATCGCGTCACGCATCGCTCAGCGACCATTGAACCCGCTCAACGTGACCATCGCGTTGCAATCGCGTGATCTGCGTGTGGAGCCGGCGCGGCGGCGAGGGCGTGAGCGGGCGCGGACCGGAGCCGCCGCTCACCCGCCGCAGGGGTTCGCCCGGCATGCCCGGACGAAGGCGATCTCGCTCTGCCCCGCCTCGATCCGCTCGATCCACCAGGTGAGCCCCGGATACGTGGCCCGGATGAACGCCGCCGCGTCCGCGAAGCGCGCCGTGTCTCCCCGCGCGGCGTAGATCTCGGCGCGGAGCGCGTGGGCCTCCGGCTCGTAGACGCCGCGGAGCACGTCGAGGAGGGCCGGATCCACGTCGCCGAGCGGCTGCGGCCCGTACATCAGATAACGCAGGATGCGGTCGAAGCGGAGCGGGTCGCCCGGCTCCACGCGGCTCGTGACCGCCGCGCCGTTGTCGGGAGGGAGGCTCGTCCAGCGGCCCCAGGAGCCCGCGCGGGCGGCCTCGGGCGCGAGGCGCTCGAGCTCGCGCTGCTCCTCGGAGCTCGGCGCCGCGAGCTCGATCGGCGCCGGCGCGCTCTCCGCGCGGTCCGGCGGCCCGACGTAGACGATCGCCAGCGCGTACTGCCCGGGCTCGAGCCCCGCCGGGAGGTACGACGAGACGTCGATGAGCATGCGCCTGCACTCGCCCGGGCACAGGCGGAACACCGGCGTGCCGTGCTCGGGGAGCACGACCGGCGCGGGCTCGGTCCTCACGACCTCCTCGCCGGTGCCCGCCCGCGCGAGGCGGAGGCCGATCGCGCCGGCGTTGCCCGCCCAGCTCGGGCGCGGGAGCCGCAGGATGCAGGCCTGAGGGCGGTCGGCGCACAGCGTGATGGCCACGTGCAGGGGAAAGCCGAGCACATAGCGGCGATCGTGATCGAGTGAACGGAGCACCAGCCCAGGCGGGCCGACCGGGTCCCCGGCGCTCCGCGCGTGTTCATCGGACATGACAGCCCCTCATCTCCATCGAAGTCCCCTGTTGTTCTCGAGGCGCACGCGCCGGGTCTCCTTCACGTGGCGCCCGCACAGGTCGTTGCCGACCAGCCCGTCGGTTCCAGGGATGAGCTGCTGGTCGGCGTCAACCATCCAGTGGGACCGATAGTTCATGCAACACGTCGTCTGGCGCGGCGTCCGGTAATCGAAGTAGCCGCACTTGTGCGGCATTCCGAACGCGTGCGTGAGCTCGTGGACGATGGTGTGGAGCGTGGCTTGCTCGTAGCCGCGCCGGGGCCGCGCCCCCTCGGGGTCCCACCACGCCCTGTGATGGGTGAACAGGATGGTCCTGCCGGCGAAGTACCTCGCCGGCCCGATGTCGATCGTGGGGCTCATGCCGGAGGTGTAGGAGGCCCCTGGACCCCTCACGTCGGCTTCGACGCGCGCGGGGATGCCGTAGCCCGGAGGCTCCCATGCCCCGTCCCTGCGGCGGGCCCGCGGGAAGAAGAAGAGGCGCCTCTCGTACGCGTGCGCCAGGGACCCGTCGCCCGCCGTGAACTGGTTCTGGATGTCGTGCGGCGCGAGCCAGAGGCGGGTCCGCGGCGGGTCGTCGAGGACGGCCGCGCTCGCGACCGAGAAGCTCATCCGCCAGCCTTCCCAGCGGAACGTGACGTAGCTCGCGTCCGGGTAGGCGCCAGGGATCTCCACGTACTCGCCGCGCCGCTCGCCCTCGCCGCCGTCCAGGATCGTGACGCTGCCGGAGAACAGCGGCTCGCCCGGGATCTCGGGCACGGGGTGCGGCTCGAGCGCGGCGATCAGGCAGAACCAGCCAGGTTCCCCGGCGTGCTCGAATTGCTCGCTCACGAAGCGCGAGGCCATCTCGCCGAGCGTGCCCGCGTCGAGCGCCATGTGCTGCAGGTCCTGGATCACGCGCGCCTCGGTGAAGTCGAGCTGGGTGAAGACCAGCTCGAAGTGCTCCGGCGCCTGATCCACGGGCAGCGGGGGCGCGCTCTCCATCCGGATGTACTCGACGTCGATCCGGCGCCAGAGCGTCATGATCCCGGTCTCGTCGCCGGCCGCCTCGGCGATGCCGTCGGCGTCGAGCTCGGCGCGCACGATCACGTTGTCTCCGGCGATATCGGTCATGTGGCGCCGGATCGTGCTCCGCCCCCCCACGATCGCCGTGCTCGCGCTGGTCTCCGTCGCGTCGGACAGCGCATAGCCCTCCACCGCTTCCCAGCCAGGCGCCCTGTCCTGCGATCCCTCGTTGTCGTCTTCGACGGGGGCCACATAGTCCCCCGCGGCGTCGTAATCGTTCTCGTCGAGGGTGGGAGCCCAGTCCGGGTGCACCTCCGGCCGCTCATTCGATGGATCGTCTGGATCGCGCGCGGTCCAGCGAATCCGGGCTCGTTCTGGCAGCTCGCCCCCGGAGCTCGTCACCTCGACGGTGATCTCGACGAGCTGCGTATTCTTTGCCCACTGCCCGTCGAGATCTCGGTTGATGTAGACGCGTCCCCGATCATCGAGGCTCTTGTAACCGGGCTTATATCCAGCCGCCCGCGTCGTCCCCGGCGGCGCCGTGCTGTCGGGAAAGCCCGGCAGATACAGGCCCTTGATGTCGACAATCCGGACCGCGATCATCGGGGCAGAGCATTGCAAATGCCGCGCTCAGCCCGGCCGCCTCCGGGCGTCTCATCTCCCCGCGCGTCCCCGCGCGCGCGCCATCCGCTTGTCGCTTTCTCCCGGCGCGCGTTCGTGCGTAGACTCCGCGCCCTCATGAGCTTCGAGCCAGTTGCAGGGTTTCGCTTCGGCGCCGTCAGCGCCGGGATCCGGAAAGACGGGCGCATCGACGTCGCGCTCGCGGTGGCCGATCAGCCGGCGGTCGTGGCCGGCATGTTCACGCGGAACGTGGTGCGCGCGGCGCCCGTGGACATCGCGATGCAGCGCGTCCGATCGGGGCGCGCTCGCGCCGTCGTCGCCAACAGCGGGTGCGCGAACGCGTGCACGGGCGAGGCAGGCTGGAAGGCGACGCTCGACACGACGCGCGCCGTCGCCGAGTCCATCGGCGCCTCGGAGGACGAGGTGCTCCCCGCCTCGACCGGCGTGATCGGCGCCGTCCTGCCCGCGCACCGGATCATCGAGCGTGTCCCCGAGCTGTCGGCGCGCCTGTCGCCGACGGGCTACCTCGATTTCGCCCAGGCGATCTGCACGACCGACCGCTGGCCGAAGCTCGCGCAGCGCAAGCTCGGTGCCGGCGCGACGCTGCTCGGCATCGGCAAGGGCGCCGGGATGATCCACCCCGACGTGGGCCCGCCCCACGCGACGATGCTCGTCTTCCTGTTCACCGACGCCGTGATCGACGCCGGCGAGGCGAGCGACGCGCTGGCGGCCTCGTGCGACGTGACGTTCAACGCGTGCAGCGTCGACGGGGACACCAGCACCAACGACACGGTGCTCCTCCTGTCCTCCGGCGCGTCGCAGCGCCGCGTCTCGCGCGACGAGCTCTCGGCAGGCCTCACCGAGGTGTGCGGCGAGCTCGCGCGCTCGATGGTGGCCGACGGCGAGGGCAGCACGCACGTCGCCGAGATCCGCGTCCGCGGGCTCGCGACCCGCGACGGCGCGCGCGCCGTCGCGCGCACCGTGGCCACGTCGATGCTCGTGAAGACCGCGCTGTTCGGCAAGGACGCGAACTGGGGGCGGCTGCTCGCCGCCGCGGGCCGCGCAGGCGTCCCCTTCGACCCGCGCGAGGCCCAGATCCTCGTCGGCGGGATCCCGATCGTGCGGGACGGCGCGCCGGTCGGGGCGGAAGCCGAGCTCAAGGCGAACGAGGTGCTCGCGCGCGACACCTATGTCATCGAGCTCGTGCTCGGCGGCGGCCCCGGCGACTTCGCGTACCTCACGAGCGATCTCGGACACGGCTACGTCGACGTGAACGCGGGGTACCGCTCCTGATCCTCACGGGGTGACCGGCCGGGCTGCTCGCAGGGAGCGCCCCCGCGCCTTCGCCCCGACCGGAAGCGCCGGGGCTCCGAGCGCCGGCCGTCCCCCGCCTCACACCGCGCGCCCCCACGGATCAGTGAACCTCGCGCGACGAGCGCAGGTGAACGCAGGTTCACAAACGGGCTCACGGAATGAGGGCCTCGTCGGGCTTCCCGGCGCTCCTCTCCTGCCGCCCCGTGGCACGCTGCGTGTTAGCGCGCGTCATGGTAGTCGTGCGGGAAGGCCGCGCCGGTGCCGGCCGCCGCTGGAGGACTTCGATGCTTCTTCATTCCCCCCTTGCGAAGATCCTGGGTCGTGGCGCGCTGTTCCTGATGATCGGCGCGACCGCGACGGGCTGCGGCGGCTGTGGCGATGCGTCGCTCCAGTGCGACGCCGATGGCGAGAACTGTTTCCTCTGCGACGGTTACGGGTGTCGTCCGGTGGAGCCGGACATCGACACCGCCAGCAGTGGGGGTTCGGGCAGCGCGGGTCCGGCAGACCCGGGTCAGGGCGGCGCGGGCCAGGGCGGCGCGGGCCAGGGCGGCGCGGGGGGCGCGGAGGCCGAGTGCGACGCGGAGCTCACCACGTGTCCCTGCGACGGCGACAGCGCGTGCGAGGACGGCACGCGGTGCGTCGACGGGCTCTGCATCGCGGCGTGCGAGTTCAGCTACGAGTGCGGCGACGGCAGGGTGTGCGTGAACGGCGAGTGCGCCGCTGGCTGCTCCAACGCCGCGCCCTGCGCGGAGCCCGGCACGCGCTGCGACCGCGGGGTCTGCGTCCCCGACCCCGCGAACCCCGAGTGCGGCGACGCGGCCCCGTGCGAGGGCGGCGCGGTCTGCGTCGACGGCGCCTGCACCACCGGCTGCGCGACGCACGCGGACTGCGCGCCCGGCGAGGTGTGCAACGCGGCCACCGGCGCGTGCATGGACGACCCCTCGCCTCAGCCCGGCTGCGGCGCCAAGGCCTGCGCGGCGCAGGGCCAGGAGTGCATGGAGGACGGCTACTGCCACTACCCGTGCGAGAACACCCGGGCCTGCCAGCTCATCGACAGCCGCTTCGTCGGCTGCGAGGACGGGTTCTGCAAGACGCGGGAGGAGGTCGCGCCGGAGTGCTCGCTCGACGAGCCTTGCCCCGACGGCGAGAGCTGCATCTCGGGCAAGTGCCTCTGACCTCCCGCACACCTTGACCGTCCGTCACGCGGCGGGTAATCGCCTCCAATGGTCTCCCGCTCTCCCGTCCATCGGCCCGCGCCGCTCTTCGCTCGGATCGCCCGCGCCGCCGCCGTCTCGCTCGCCCTCGCCGTGCCGAGCGCCGCCGCCGCCGAGACCCGGATCGCCGTCGTCGACGTGCAGCACGCCGTCATGCAGACGGAGGACGGCATCCGAGCGCAGGCCACGCTGAAGAAGCTCTTCGATCGGCGGCAGCAGGAGCTCGACGCGAAGCAGACCGAGCTCCAGCGGGCGCGCGAGGACATCGAGAAGCAGTCGCGCGTGCTCTCGCGCGAGTCGCTCCAGAAGCGGATGGAGGACTGGCAGCGCCAGATGGTCGAGCTCCAGACCGTGTTCGTCGACTACAACAAGGAGCTCCAGAAGAAGCAGGGCGAGCTCACCGGGCCCATCCTCAAGAAGATGATGCTCATCGTCGGCAGGATCGCGAAGAAGTCGGGCTACGAGATCATCTTCGACAAGCAAGCGGCCCCGTACGTCCGCGCCGATCTCGATCTGACGGAGCAGGTCATCCAGCTCTACAACACAGGCGGCGGCGAGGACGACGCGGGCGGCGACAAGGCAGAGAAGAAGGACGACGCGAAGTAGCGCGCCGCCCGCGCGCTCCACACCGCGGAAAGGAGCCGGCCTTGCCTGAGCGAACCCAAGCGCCCGTCACGCTCGACATCCACCAGATCCTGTCGATCCTGCCGCACCGTTACCCCCTCGTGATGGTCGACCGGGTGACGGAGATCACCGCCAACAAGTGCATCCGTGGCTACAAGTGCGTCGCCTACAACGAGCCCTGGTTTCAGGGGCACTTCCCGCAGCGGCCGATCATGCCCGGGGTGCTGATCCTGGAGTCGCTCACGCAGCTCGGCGGCATCCTCGCGTATGCGTCGGATCCGTTCGACGCCACGTCGAACCTCATGTTCTTCCTCGGCATCGACAAGGCGAAGTTCCGCCACACCGTGACGCCCGGCGACCGGCTCGATCTCTACGCCGAGGTGCTGCACCACCGCTCGAACGTCTGGAAGCTGCGGGGCGAGGCGAGCGTCGACGGGACGCTCTGCGCCGAGGGAGAGATGCTCGCTTCCATCGTCGATCGCGAGCCCTGATCGGGGAGGGAGATCTCGTCATGAGGCCCAGTCCATCGCCGTCGTTCGCCCGTGTCCTCGCGGCCCTCTGCGCATCGCTCGCCCTCTCGCTCGCGGGCGGCTGCGGCGGCGCGGCGCCCGTCGCTCCGCCGGCGCCCGAGACGGGCGGCGGCCTCATCGGCTCGGCGGCGCCCGAGCTCGCGGCCGAGGTCGTGAGCGGCGAGGGGCCCTCCACGCTCAAGGACGCGCGCGGCAAGGTGGTGATCGTCGATTTCTGGGCGACCTACTGCCGCCCCTGCAGAAGATCGTTCCCCAAGTACCAGGAGCTCGTCGACCGCTTCGGCGGCAATCTCGCCGTGCTCGCGGTCTCCCTCGACGCACCCGAGGACGTCTCGACGGAGCAGATCGCGGGGTTCGCGGACGAGGCGGGGGTCAGGTTCAAGATCCTCTGGGACAAGGACCAGCGCGCGGAGAAGGCGTACAGGCCGCGGAGGATGCCGACCGCGTTCGTCGTCGATCGGGGCGGCGTCGTGCGCCATATCCACGCGGGCTACGAGGACGGCGAGGAGGACAAGATCTCCCGGGAGATCGAGGCGCTGCTCGGCCCGGCGGCGGCTCCGCCGCCTGCAGACGGCGGCCGCCGATCCCCTTGAGGCTGCCGAGGAGGAGACGCGCGTCTTGACGACCCCCACCCTGATCCGGCGCGTCTCGATCGAGGCGCTCGACATCCCGCTGCACGAGCCGTTCGGCATCGCAGGCGGCGCGCAGGAGCGCGCGGCGAACCTCCTCGTCACCGTGGAGCTCGCCGACGGGACGCTCGGCTTCGGCGAGGCGGCGCCGCTGCCCGCGTTCAACGGCGAGACGCAGGACGGGTCGCGCGCCGCCGCCGTCTCCCTGCGCGAGGCGGTGGTGGGCTCGGACGCACGCGCGTGGCGCGCCGTCGCGCGCGCGCTCCGCGAGGCGTCCGGGGGCGGCGCGGGCGCGGCGCGCTGCGCGATCGAGACCGCGATCCTCGACGCGCTCACGAAGCGCGCGGGCATGCCGCTCTGGGCCTTCTTCGGCGGCTCCGGGACGGCGCTCACGACCGACATCACCATCACCACCGGCTCGCCGGAGCGCGCGGAGGAGGCCGCGCGGCGCGCCGCGGCCATGGGCTTCCGCGCGCTCAAGGTGAAGGTCGGCGGCCGCCTCGCCGCGTCGGACCCGGCGCGCATCGAGGCGATTCACGCGGCCGCGCCCGGGGCGTCGCTGATCCTCGACGGCAACGGCGGGCTCACGGCGGGCGAGGCGCTCGCGCTCGTCGCGCACGCGCGCCGGCTCGGCGCGGACGTCGCGCTGCTGGAGCAGCCGGTGCCGCGGGACGACTGGGACGGCATGAAGGAGGTCACGCGGCGCGCCGGCGTCGACGTGGCCGCCGACGAGAGCGCCGCCTCCGCGGAGGACGTCCTCCGCGTCGCGGCGGAGCGCGCGGCGACCGTGGTGAACATCAAGCTGATGAAGGGCGGCATCGCCGAGGCGCTCGACATCGCGGCGGTCGCCCGCGCCGCGGGGCTCGGGCTCATGATCGGCGGGATGGTCGAGTCGGTCCTCGCGATGACGGCGTCGGCGTGCTTCGCCGCCGGCCTCGGCGGGTTCTCGTTCGTCGATCTCGACACGCCCCTGTTCCTCGCCGAGAACCCGTTCGACGGCGGCTTCGTCCAGCGAGGCCCGGCGCTCTCCCTCGAGGGGATCCGCGCCGGCCACGGCGTCACCCCGCAGCGCCGCTCTCCAGCGGCGGGTTAGCGGCCGCGTCGCCGACGGCGCCGATCCACGCCGGCACGCCCAGCTGATCGAACGGGCCTCGCAGGTCGTCGGGCAGCGGCGCGGCGACGCGCAGCGGCGCGCCCGTCTCGGGGTGGGCGACGGCGAGCTCGGCCGCGTGGAGCGCGAGGCGGTGCAGCGCATACCGCTCGCGGAACAGGCGGTTGTGCTCGCCCTTGCCGTAGTTCACGTCGCCGATGATCGGGTGGCTGATGTGCTTGAGGTGCCTCCGCACCTGGTGCAGGCGGCCCGTGCGCGGGCGCGCCTCGACGACGGCGTAGCGCTCGAGCGCGTGGAGGCGCTCGAAGTCGGTGACGGCCGGCACGCGCGGGCCCCCCTCGCGCCGCGGGATCGGGTGATCGACGCACCCGTGCTCGGGGGGCACGCCGCGCACGAGCGCCAGGTAGCGCTTCCGCGCGAGGCCCTGCTCGAACTGCGCGCAGAGCAGCGCCGCGGCGGCGGGGTCGAGCGCGACGAGCAGCACGCCGCTCGTCGCCCGGTCGAGGCGGTGGACCGGGTAGACCTTCCGGCCCAGCGCGCGCTCGGCGAGGTCGACGAACACGACCGGCGCGTCGCCCCAGCCGCGGTGCACGAGCAGCCCGGACGGCTTCGCGAAGGCCGCGACGCGATCGTCCAGGTGGAGCAGGGACAGCTGCGTCGCGGCCGCGCTCATCCGGTCCCGAGCGCGAGGTACCGCGCGAGCCGCTGGTACAGGGCGGCCGCGAGCTCCGCGTCGTGCTCGCAGACCTCGGCGAAATCGTCCTTGCGGATCCGGATGAGCCGCGTCCGCGCCGCGGCGACGGGCAGATCGCCCTTGCGCCGAGCCCCCACGAGCGACTCCGGAAAGAGCAGGCCGGAGGACCCGACGCGCCGCCCGTCCGGCAGATTCACGGCCCCGTCGAGCACCAGGTAAGCGACGAGATCGCTGGCGACGTCGCGCGGAATCCGATCCCCCGCGCCGAGCTCCACCTCCACGCCGGCCGCGAGCGCCCCGAGCACCGCCGCGGGGCTCATGCCGGCGAGGAGCGGGCACGCGGAGAGCACCGACAGATCGCGCGAGGACGGGCCGGCGTCGTCCGCGCGCTTGACGAAGCGCTCCTTGATGTCGATGACGATCACGCTCGCGTTGTCGTGGCCCCCCCGCTCGCGCGCGTGGCCGAGGAGGCCGGCGGCGACCTGCTCGGGCTCGCCCTTCGAGCAGAAGCGGGAGAGCGACGCCTCGCTCTCGATCGCGTTGTGCACCCCGTCGGTGCAGAGGACGATGCGGTCGCCGCGCGAGAGATCGACGAACACGGTGTCGACCGCGACGGTGCCCGCGAGCCCGATCGCGTTCACGAGCGGGTTCCGTTGCGGCTTCCTGGCCGGGGTCGGGTTGCCGGCCGCGCGGAGCGTATCGTAGAGCGCATGGTCCTGGGTGAGCTGGACGGTGGTCGTCGGGCGAACCAGGTACGCGCGGCTGTCGCCCGCGTGGGCGAAGAACGCCCGGCTGTGCGCGAGCACGACGAAATCGAGCGTCGTGCCCATCCCCTGGTAGCTCGGCTCCGTGCGGCGCGCCTCCAGGATGGCCGCGTGCGCGGCCTCGCCCACGCGCCGGAGCAGCGCGAACACCTCGCGCCGCGCCTCGATGTTCGGGTCGGCCACGTACGCGTCGAGGATGGCGGCGGCGGGCGGGCGGAGCACCTCGCCGCGCACCGTGTCGACGGCGATCTGAGCCGCGACCTCGCCCGCGGCGTGGCCGCCCATCCCGTCGGCGATGCCGAAGAGGGCGAGCTCGGGGCAACAGAGGATCCGGTCCTCATTGCTCGGGCGGACGAGGCCTACATCGGTCGATGCGGCGAACTCGATGCGATAGTCGAAGCGTGGGAGGATCCGGGACACCGCGACCAGGATAGACACCGTGCGGGCGGCGTCAAAATCGCGCGTCCGTCGGCGACCGCGCGGCGGCTCCACGCCCGCTCGCCTGCGCCCGCCGGCGGTCGGCAACGTGGCGCGCGCTCGCCCCTGTCCCCGCCGCGAGCGCGCGCCACGTTGCCGCCCCCTGCCCCCCTGGCGTGGCGGCGCGCAGCGGGGCCTCGCCCTGGCCCCGCTGACGCGGGCCGGCGCGCCCTGCGCACCGGCCGAGGCGAGGCCGTGCCTCCGGCGGACACACCAGCGTGCAACGCGCACGGATCCACGGTTGGCCCGACTCTCGCGTCTTCGGGGAGCATGCAACTCATCGAGGTGGACGTCGGGCGCTTTCGGCTCGAATTCGGCGGAGGGCTCGGGCTGGAGGTCATCGTCCTGTTCAGCCGCTCGGTCGCCTTCTGGCGCTGGGGCGGCGAGCTCGTTGCGGAGGTCAGCGTCGGCGTGAGCTGAACCGGACAGCCGTCGTCTCGATCCGAGCCCCGCCGGCCACAGCAGATTCGGGGCGCGCAGCGAAAGAGCCCCAGACGAAAAATTCCGGTAGGATTCGGCTCGACCGCATGAGGCCTCGCCGCTGTCTGACATCCACCACGCTCGCACCTGCCGCGGCTCTGCCGGAGGCCTGCGCAGCGACTCGGCCGTTCACGCTCGAGCTCGGCGGTCCCACGCGGACCGCGGGGCGCGCGATCTCGCGCCGCTCGTGGAGCGCGCGATGATGATAGAACCGCGGATCGACGTCGCCACGATGCGGCGCGCGCTGTCCACCGCCGAGGCGGTGATGGCGCTGAACCCTCCCGAGTCGCCGATGACCGAGGGGTACCGGCTGTTCCGGGTGTCAGGCGGCGACGTCGCGTGGCTGGACCTGCCCGCGAACAGCGGCGCATATGCCGTCTTCGGCTCGCACCCGCGCTGCGACATGAAGTTCGCGTCGGGCGACGATGTCTGCGTGCGCCACCTGGTCGCCACCTGCTGCAACCTCCCCGACGGCGGCTTCGGGCTGCGGCTCATGGATCTGCAGACCTCGATCCCCTTCTTCGTGGACGACGACGTGCCGCGGCGGTCGATCGTCGTCAGCGGCCCGCTGCTCGTGCGCATCGGCAAGCACGTGGTCGGCGGGCTCCCGGTCGGGCCGCGCGCCTCGTCGAGGGTGCTCGAGGTGAGCTCGTGCGGGATGAGCGAGCCGCCGCGCGGCCTCGAGAGCGTCGCGGGCAAGGCCGTCAGCGAGGGCGCCGCGCCGCCCGCGGCGACCGAGGGCATCACGACCAGCCACCGCTTCGCGCGCGGAGAGATCTCGCACATCACGTCGGTGCGCCCCGTCTCGCACATCGAGGAGATGGTGGCGCCGCGCGCGAAGAGCGGGTACGTGCGGCTCACGCTGCAATCGAGCGAGCGCAGCGCCGCGGTCGAGCTGCCCCAGCAAGCGCTCGACGACGGCGTGCTGCTCGGGCGCGCCGACAACTGCCTGGACCGCGGCCTGCGCGCCGTCCTGAGCACGCACATCTCGCGGACCCACCTGCTGCTCCTGCGGGACGGCGCGGAGATCATGGCCCTCGATCTCTGCTCGACGAACGGGACGAGGTTCGCAGGCCAGAAGGTCCGCCGCGTGATGGTGCCCGCCGAGGGCCTCGCGCTCACGCTCGGCCCCGAGCTCACGCTGATCTGGCACCCGCAGACCTGACGCGGGTCGCCCTCGCTGCGCGCTACGCCAGGAGCTGGCGCGCGATGACGAGGCGCTGGATCTGGCTCGTGCCTTCGTAGATCTGGAGGACCTTCGCGTCGCGCATCATCTTCTCGACGGGGTACTCCTTCACGTAGCCGTTGCCGCCGAACACCTGCACGGCGTCCACGGCGGTCTGCATGGCGCTGTCAGCGCCGTAGGCCTTCGCGAAGCTCGAGACGATCGGGTCGCGCACCCCGTGATCGAGGTTCCACGCGGCCTTCTGGTAGAGCAGGCGCGTCCCCTCGACGCGGATCGCCATCTCCGCGAGCATCCACTGGATGAGCTGGTGGTTGCCGATCGGCTGGCCGAAGGTCTTGCGCTCCTTGGCGTAGGCCACGCACTCGTCGACGCAGCGCCGCATCAGGCCCGTCGCGGCCGCGCCGATGTCGGGGCGGGTCTGGTTGAAGGTCTCCATGGCGAGCTTGAAGCCCTGCCCCTCGGGCGCGAGCAGGTTCGCCTTCGGCACCTTCACGTCGTCGAGGAACACCTGGGCGGTGTCGCTCGCCCGCTGGCCGAGCTTGTCCTCCTTCTTGCCGACGCGGAGGCCGGGCGTGTCGCGGTCGACGATGAACGCCGCGATCCCCTTGTGCCGCAGCTCCGGGTTCGACGTCGCAAAGATCACGTAGTAGCGCGCGTAGCTCGCGTTCGTGATCCAGCACTTCTGCCCGTTCAGCACGTAGTCGTCCCCGTGCTTCGTGAAGCGCGTCTTGAGGCCCGCGACGTCGCTGCCCGCGTCCGGCTCGCTCGTGCAGTAGCTCGCCATGATCGGCTCGGCGGTGAGCATGCCGAGGTACTTCTTCTTCTGATCCTCGTTGCCGGCGAGCTTGATGGGGGTGAGCGCGAGGCCGTTCGCGAGGAAGCTCGTCTGGATCCCGGTGCACCCGTACGAGAGCTCCTCGGCGAGGAGGGCGTTCTCGAGCTCGCCCATCCCGGGGCCGCCGTACTCGGCCGGGCAGGTCGGGTTGACGAGGCCGATGTTCCAGCCCTCCACGAAGACATCCATCGGGAAGTACGATTTCTGATCGCACTCGGCCGCGATCGGGAGGATGCGCTCCTTCGTGAAGCGACGCGCCGTATCGATGAGAGCCTTGTGCTCTTCGCTCACAGAGAAATCGACCACCTTGTGACCTCCGGCTAGTGGGGCGGGGACGGCGCTCACCGGGCCCGCCAGCTACGCGGGACGAGGGCCTGCGCCCCCGTCACTCCTTCATTCTGCGCCTGCGTCGCTCGAGCTCGGCGCGCACGGCGCGGCTGCCCAGAATGTAGCCGACGATCAGCCCAAGCATCAGCACCACGGGGATGTAGAGCGCGTGCTGCGGGGTCATCTCCCCCAGGTTCGGCATCAGCTCGCCCCCTGGCCCGCTCCAGCCCGCGCCTTCTGCACGGCGGCCTCGAGCGCGTCGATGCGCCGGTCGATCTGCTTCTGCCGGCGCCAGGAGACGAAGACCAGCGCGAAGAGGATGAGCCAGATCGCGGCGTACGCCTCGACCAGCAGCTTCTCTCCGCTCTGCATGTCGTTCCCCCCCTGGACGGGGCGGAACGCCTGCGCTCGGTCGTCCGTCGTGGTGCTCGTCGGCTGCTGCAACGCCGCATGGGAGAACAAGGAATGATTGGATTTCACGTTGTCAGTCCTCTCCGATGCCGGCTTCGAGGGCCTCTTGCTCGAGCTCCGCGAGCCGTGCGGACGCGAGATCGACGCGGTAACGCGCCCACACGAGCGCGAGGGTGAGCAGGGTGAACGAGAGGAAGCCGAAGCCGAGCGCCATCTTCATGTCAGGGTGCCCGAGGCCGCCGCCTTTGCCCGTGATGACCGTGGGGTGGTTACCGCCCCACATCTTCACCGAATAATGGATGATCGGCAGGTTGGCCGCGCCGAGGACGCCGAGGGCCGCCGCGAACTTGCGCTCGGCGTCGCTGTCGCCGGTGAAGGCGCGGAGCACGACGTAAGCGATGTAGATAAGCACGCTGAGCAGCGAGGTCGTGAGGCGCGGATCCCACGTCCAGTACACGCCCCACGCCTTGGCGGCCCACAGCGGACCGGTGACGAGGACGATCAGCCCCATCGCGACGGCGACCTCGGCGCCGGCCTTCGCCAGCGAGTCCCAGCGCTGGGTGCCGCGCGCGAGGTAGCCGGCGGAGCCGATGAAGCAGACGGTCGCGCCGATGTACATCGCGTACCCGGCGGGGGCGTGGAAGTAGAAGATCTTCTGCACGATCCCCATCGAGGCCTCGGTCGGCACGACGTACGCCACGAAGTGGAGAGTGCCGATGACGGCGAGGGCCGACGCCGCGAGCAGGACGTAAAACGCGATGCTGGCGCCCGCGGATGCCCCGCTCGTCGCGCGCCGCGCCGCATCACCGTTCGCTGCCAAAGCCACCTTGTGCGGCGCCCGCTCGACGTTGACGTTGGCTCCCATGCTGTCGCGCACCGTACTGCCAAGGACGGTCGCGTTCAAGCCGGGGTGACGCCGAGCCGAGCGGCGCCCGAGCGGCGCCCGAGCGGCGCCCGAGCGGCGCCCGAGCGGCGCCCGAGCGACGCAGCGCGCGCCTCAGCGCGCCCGCCCCCTCGCTCAGGTGCCGTCCGGCGCGATGGCGTCCCAGCCGGTCGCCTTCGCGAGCCGCGACATCGCCATGTCGAGATCCATCGTCGCGTTCAGCTGGTTGAATCGGTTCGTGGCATATGCCTTGGCTGGATCGATGAGATCCTTGTCCGCCATCGTCCCGACGTCGATTCCTTGCTGCACCATCACGAGCCAGCGCTTCCCGTACTTGGCCGCCTTGGTGTAGGCGTCGAGCCGCTTCTGGGCCTCCACGACCTCGGCATAGGCGGTCTCGACCTCGGTCGCGACCCCGCCCATGGCGAAGCGCTGCGTCGCGGCCATCTCCTCGAGCTGCGCCTCGGCGGCGCGGATGCGCGCCGATTGCGGCAAGAGGTCGAGCTTCCACTGCACCGCGAGCGCCGCGCTGTAATGGAAGAAGTTGCCGGGGTCGCTGGTGAACGGGTTCAGCTGATCCGCGACCTCCGGGGCGGCGCTCACCCCGACCTGCACGGCGATGCCGATGTCGGGGAACAGCTGCGCGCGCGCGAGCCGCACCTGCGCGGACCTCGCGTCGAAGCCGGCGCGCGCCTGCGCGAGCTCCGGTCGGTACAGGCGCGCGGCGGTCAGGTAACGGGTGACGTGGCCGATCCGGTGGTTCGGCGGCCGGATCGGGACGTCGGGGATGTCGAGATCCGCGACGCCCGTGTAGAAGCGCAGCCCCGCCAGCGCGACCGAGATGTATTTGTCGACCTCGGCCCCGCGCGCCTCGAGCTCGGCCCCGAAGGTCTGCAGCTTGAGCAGCTCGATGGGATCGCCCTCCTCGCGCTCGACCTGCTCCTCGAGGCGCCGGAGGGCCTTGTCCATCTCGGCCCTCACGTCGACGAGCAGGCTCCGCGAGTCGCGCGCGAGCTGGAGGCCGAAATAGGCCTTGCGGACGTCGAGCCGCACCGCGTCCCGCTCCTTCTCGACGCTCGCCTGGTTCACCCGGACGTTCGCCTCGGCGGCGTCCCAGAGGTTCGTGATCTTCCCGAACGTCCAGAGCGGGATGACGCCGTCGATGTTCACGCGCCAGCCGACCCCGAGGCTCGAGGTGAGCGAGACGTCGGTGTTCGGGCTGAAGACGTTGTTCCCGCGGACGGTCGGCGCGAGCGCGACGCCGCCCGTCAGCTTGAACTGCGAGAACGGGGCGTACCGGGCCTCGTCGAGCTGCGCGCGGACCTGATCGAGCTTCGCGCGCGCGGCGGCGACGTTCGGGTGATTGCGGTCGGCGAGCGCGAGCACGCCGGGGAGATCGTGGACCACCGCCGCCCGCCGCCCGGGCGCCCCGCCGGTGTCGGCGGCGGCAGCGGGGAGCGGCGCGAGCCGGACCGCGAGGGAAACGGCGGCGGCAGCAAGGGCAGCTCGTGCAGCGCGTCGGGCCATTTTCGGCGCAACGTAGCACGAGCCGGCCGCAAGCTTCTGCGACGTGCGCGCGCGACGTGCGCCCGGAGCGACGTGTCCGCGCGTCAGCCCGCGCCGCCCTTGCTCGGCCCCGCCCCGTCGCTCTCCCCCTGCGCCGGCTCGTCTCCGCGCGACGCGACCTTTTTCTTCAGCCTCCGGAAGTTCGAGCGATCCATCCCCGCCTGCCGCGCCGCCTCGCTGAGGTTGTTGCCCGTGCGCTCCAGCAGGCGCCCGACGTAGATCTGATCGAACGCGTCGACGGCGCGCTCCTTGGCCTCCGCGTAGGGGAGATCGCAGAGCTCGGCCGGCAAGACGAGCGCGTCCCTCGGAGGGCGAAGCGGCGGCCCGGGGCGCCCCGACACCGAGGGCGGCAGATCCGCGGGCAAGATCGCCTCGCCGCGCGCGGAGATCACGGCGTGCTCGATGGCGCTCTCGAGCTCGCGCGCGTTGCCCGGCCACGCGTGCTCGCGGAGCAAGCGCGCCGCCTCGGGGCCGATCCGCTTGACGTCGCGCCCGTGCCTGCGCGCGCACCGGTTCAGGAAGTGGCTCGCGAGCAGCGCGACGTCCTCCTTGCGCCGCCGGAGCGGCGGCAGCTCGACGACGATGACGCCGAGCCGGTACGCGAGATCCTCCCGGAGCTGGCCGGCGGAGGCGAGCTCGCGGAGGCCTTCGCACGTCGACGCGATCACGCGCACGTCGACGCGGCGCGGCTCGCCCCCCGCCCTCGCGATCTCGCCGTGCGTGAGGACCCGGAGCAGCCTGGCCTGGGCCGCGGGCGGCAGCGCCGAGACCTCGTCGAGGAAGAGCGTGCCCTTGTCCGCCGCTTCGATCAGGCCCCCGCGGGCGCGCCCGTCCGGCGGGGCGTCGCCGCCTTCGCCGAAGAGCTCGTCCTCGGCCCGCGACCCCGGCAGCGCGCCGCAGTCGACGGCGACGAACGGCCGCGCGGCGCGCGGGCCGCGCCGGTGGACGGCGCGCGCGACGAGCTCCTTGCCCGTCCCGCGCTCGCCGATCAACAGGAGGGGCGCGGCGACGGCCGCCACGCCGAGCGCCTTCCTGTAGGCGTCCTGCATCGCGGCGGAGCTCGTGATCACCTCGCCGAGCTGCTCGTGCTCGTCGACCCGCTCCTCGAGGGCCCGCGCGCGGCCCTCGAGCCGCCGGCGCTCGATCGCGCGCTCGATCGCGATCGAGACCGCGGCCTCCGCGTCGACGGGCTTCGTCACGAACCCGTACGCGCCGGCGCGCACGGCCGCGATCGCGGCGTCGAGGTCGGCGTGGCCGGCCATCACCACGACCTCGACGTCGGGGTACGTCGCCCTGATCCGATCGAGCACCTCGGCGCCGCTCATGCGCGGCATGGCGAGGTCGAGCAGCACCGCCTCGACGCGGGTCGTCGCGAGCAGCCCGAGCGCCGCGGGGCCGTCCTCGGCGGTGAGGACGTCGAAGTCGCGCACGAGCGCGCGCGCCAGGCCGCGGCGCAGGGCCGGCTCGTCGTCGACGAGGAGGATACGGGCGCGATCTGCGGCGTTCACGAGGCGGCGCGGCGGGGCGGGGCTACAGCGGCTTGCGTGAGGCGAAGGGCGGGAGGTCGGTGCCCCGGCGCGTCTGCGGCTCCCTCGGCTCGTCCGTAGCCGAAGGCGCCGTATGCGCCGCGTGCGTCGCGGCGAAGGCGGGATCGCTGGAGCGGCGGAGCTTCCCCGGCGGCGGCGAGGACTGCGGCTCGCCGCCCGCCGCCGGCGTGTAGATCTGGCCGTGCTGCTGGAAGACGCAGATCCGGTTGCCGCCCTCGCGCTTCGCCTGGTTGAGCGCGCTCTCGGCGGCGCGGATCAGCCCGTCCTTGGAGCGGACGTCGCGCGAGGGGTAGAGCGCGACGCCGATCGAGACGCTGCACGGCCTCGCCTCTCCGCCGAACTCGACCGGGTTGCCGGCGGCCTCGCGCCAGATCCGCTCGGCCACCGTCAGCGACCCGGCGAAGTGGGTGCTCGGCAGGACGATGAGGAACTCCTCGCCGCCGTAGCGCGCGACCACGTCCACCTCCCGGACGGAGCGGCGGATCCCATCGGCCACGCGCCGGATCACGGCGTCGCCGAGCGTGCGCCCCCCGGTCTCGTTCATCACCTTCAGCCGATCGATGTCGACGAGCACGCAGGCGAACGGCTCGTGGTAGCGCTCCGCGCGCTTGAACTCCTCGTTGAGCCGCGTGAAGAGGTACCGGTAGTTGTAGAGCCCCGTCATCTCGTCGTGGATGGAGAGCTGCTCCAGGTAGGCGCGCTGCGCCGCGACCTGGTCGTGCAGCCGCTTGATCCGGAGCATCGCGCCGACCCGCGCGAGGAGCTCCTCCTCCTCGAACGGCTTGCAGACGTAGTCGTCGGCGCCGATCTTGAGCCCCTCGACCCGGTTCGCCGTGTCGCTCTTCACGGTGACCAGCACGACGGGGAGGAACGACTCGGAGGTCATGCTCTTGAGCAGCCTGCACGCCTCGAGGCCGGTGAGCCGGGGCATCACGATGTCGAGGAGCACGAGATCGACCCCTCCCCGCCCGATCAGCTCGATCGCCTCCTGACCGTCGTCGACCGCCTCGACCTGGAAGCCCGCCTTCTGGAGGATGCTCACCAGCATCTGGCGCGCGAGGCGGTCGTCGTCCGCGACGACGATCCTGGCCGGTCGACCGCTCGGGAGCTCGATCGGCGCAGAGAGCGGAGCGCTTCGGAGTTCGTCGCTGTTCGGCACCGGCACATCCTCCCTTCAGCCGGGGCCGGGCGCAACGAGATCGCGCTGCGGCGGACGCCGCCTCGCCGGAGGTCGCGCGCGATCGCGCGCGGTCGCGCGCAATTACGCGCAATTATGCGCAATTACGCTGACAATCGCGGGAGTTGCCCGGGCGAGTCGCCCCCGCATCGCCGATCTCGCGCGGGCTGCCGTCGCGCTGGTTTCGCGGTAAGGACCCGGCATGACTCAGGCGCGGTTCTGGAAGCTCGCGGCGCTCGCGCTGGCCTTCACGCTCGGCGTGATCCTGTGGGGCGCGTTCGTGCGCGCGACCGGCTCGGGGGCCGGCTGCGGCAGCCACTGGCCGACGTGCAACGGCGACGTCATCCCACGCTCTCCGAGCGCGGCGACCCTCATCGAGTTCACGCACCGCGCCACCTCGGGCGTCGCGTTCCTGCTCGTCGCGCTGCAGCTCGTCTGGGCCTTCGTCGCGTATCCGTCGGGCCACCCCGTGCGCGGCGGCGCGGCCGCGTCGATGCTGTTCATGATCACCGAGGCGGCGGTCGGCGCCGGCATCGTCCTGCTCGAGTACGTCGCCCACGACGCGTCGGCGGCCCGCGCGCTCTGGATGGCCGTGCACCTCATCAACACGTTCCTGCTGGTGGGCGCCATGACCTGCACCCTCTACTGGGCGCGCGGGGGCCGGCGCGTGCGCTTGCGCGGCCAGGGGGTGACGGGCGCGCTGCTCGGCGCCGGGCTCGCAGGGGTCCTCGCGGTGGGCGTGACCGGGGCCATCGCCGCGCTCGGGGACACGCTCTTCGCCGCGGCCTCGCTCCGCGAGGGCCTGGCGCAGGATTTCTCGCCCGCGGCGCACTTCCTGCTGCAGCTGCGCGTGCTGCACCCGACCGTGGCGGCGGCCGTCGGCGTCTACCTGCTCTTCGCCCGCGGCGCCGTCGCTGCCCGGCGCCCCTCGCCCGAGGTCGCGCGGCTCTCGACGGCGACCGGAGCGCTCGTTCTGCTGCAGATCGGCGCGGGGCTCCTCAACCTCCTCTTGCTCGCGCCGGTGTGGATGCAGCTCGTCCACCTCCTGCTCGCCGATCTCCTGTGGATGGTCCTCGTCACGTTCGCCGCGGCGGCGATGAGCGAGCAGGCCTCGCCCGCGGACGCGGGCCCGCCCGGGGAGAAGGCCCGGCGGGAGGCCGTCGCCATCTAGTTGCCGTCTGGCGGTGAGCTCGGCCGCAGCCGACCGGAGTTCTACAGCGGTTTCCGCCCACCTGTGCTGCATGCAGAGCAGAGCGGCGGTCACCCGCACAGGAGACGGGCCCAGATCGGCGTTTTCGGCGCGCAGGCGTACTCACGTCTCAAGATCCTACACATCTCGCTTGATGTGTGCTGGGCGACGTGATCAAAGCTGCGGATGGGTTCACCTGCAGCAGAGCACGCAGCGGCACTCGCCGAGGAGATGAGCGACGCGCACTTCGGCGATGCGCGGCTTTCGAAGCGCCAGACCAAGCTGGTGCAGAAGCTGGCGCAGGCGCCGGACAAGAGCTTCCCCTCGCTCTTGTCCGACAGCGAGCTGGAGGCGGCGTACCGTTTCTTCGGCAACGACGCCGTCACGCCCGCGGCGATTCTGGCTCCGCATGTGCGCGCCACCCTCGCGCGCATGGAGGCCGAGCCGGTCGTGCTCGCCATCCATGACACCACGACCCTTTCCTTCCGCTCGGACGGCCAGCGGCAGGGGCTCGGACGGCTGCGCTCCTCGGGGCAGACGTTCTTCGCCCACTTCACGCTGGCGGTCAGCGGCGATGGAACGCGCCGCCCGCTCGGCGTGCTCGATCTGAGCACGCACGTGCGCGACGACGGCACGACGGACAACGAGCACGACCGCTGGGGAGAGCAGGTGGAGCGAGTCGCGGTCTTGGGCGCTGCGCCGCACGATGTGGTGCACGTCATGGACCGCGAAGGCGACGACTACGGCCTGTTCGCGCAGCTTCTGAGCGCAGGGCATCGGTTCGTGATTCGGCTCGCGCACAATCGCCTCGTCGAGGCTGACGCCCTCGGAGCGGAGGCCAAGCTCGAGCAGGCGCTCGCGCATGTTCAAGCGGTGGCCGTGCGCGAGGTAGAGCTTTCGCCGCGGCCGGCAGGCAATCGCAGCCCTCAACAGAAACGGCTGCATCCTCCGCGTGCAGGACGCTTGGCCAAGCTCGCCCTTGGAAGCACGCGCGTGACCCTGCGGCGACCGAGATCCCAGCCGCGCGAGCTGCCTGCGACGCTCTCGTTGCGGGTCGTACGCGTCTGGGAGATCGAGCCGCCGCCGGGCGAAGCGCCGGTCGAGTGGGTGCTGCTCACGAGCGAGCCGGTCGAGTCCGTCGAGCAGCTGACGCAGCTGGTCGACTGGTACCGGGCGCGCTGGATGGTGGAGGAGCTCTTCAAGGCCCTGAAGACCGGATGCGCCTACGAGAAGCGCCAGATCGAGGACCTGCACGGCCTGCGCAACGTGCTGGCGCTCTTCGCGCCCATCGCCTGGCAGCTATTGCTGCTGCGCAGCGAGGCTCGGCGCGCTCCGGAGCAGCCCGCGACCGCCGTGCTCACGCCCACCCAGCTCGAGGTGCTGCGGGTCTTCGCGCGCAAGCCCCTGCCCGAGAACGCCACGGCCCGCGATGCCTTCCTGGCGATCGCCGGGCTCGGCGGACACCTCCGGCGAAACGGCGAGCCCGGCTGGCAGACCTTGGGCCGTGGCTACGAGCAACTGCTCACCCTCGTCCAGGGCTGGAGCGCCGCGAGGGAGGTGGGGAAAATATGATCAATCCTGAGACTCCGGTGCGCTGAGCACCGAAAACGTCGAGGTGGGCCCGTATCCGAAGCGGGTGACCGCCGCTCTAGAGATCCGAGCTCTCCTCGTCGCTCCCGGGGTCCTGCGAGATCGTGCGGCGCTCCGAGCGCTTGCGCGCTCCCTCGGCGGGCGCCGCGGAGCGCTGCTCGGGGACGGACGGGGGGAAGTCGACCTGGAGCACCATCCCTTGATCGGTCTCGAGCACGCGGTAGGTCGCGTCGGCCTGGGTGCGGAGGTCGATCACCATGTCGAGATCGTTGCCCTGACCGACGAGCTGCACCTGGGTCACGGGGGTCGCGAAGAACGACGTCACGAGCGGGAAGCGGTTCGTCTGGATCGCCCCCGCGCCCTTCAGCCGGTAGACGAGGCGTCCGGCGGCCTTCGACTCGGCGACGTCGACCTTGCCGCCGTGGATCTGCACGAACACGCGCGAGCCGCCGGTCGGGAGCATGCGGAAGCCGGGGAAGGTGGCGACCGGCCGCCCGGCGAGGCTCGCCTGCGCGTCCTTCTTGGGCTTGCGCGCGCGCCCGGGGCGCTGCGGCGCGCTGCCGCCGCGCGGCTTGTTGACCGCCGGCTTCTGCGGGGCTGCGGCCTTCTCCGGCGCCGCGGGGGCCTTCGGGGCCGGCTGGGCGGTGGCGCCCTGCGCGAGGGCCAGCGACGAGGCGAGGCCGAGGGCCAGCGAGAGGCTCAGCGAGAGATGCCTGGAAGGTCGCATCCTAACAGTACAGCACGACCGGCTGGCCCGGCAAAGACGGCAGCACGGTAAGCTCCGCGTGTGCCGGCCCGCGCTCCACGCTTCTCGCACGTCATCGGCGTCGACGACGCGCCGTTCGCCCGCGACCACCGCGGCGACGTGCTGGTCGTCGGGACCGTCTTTTCGGGGCTGCGCCTCGAGGGCGTCCTCTCCACCCGCGCGAGGCGCGACGGGCGGAACGCCACGCCCGCGATCGCCGCGATGATCCGCGGCTCGCGCTTCTACGCCCAGGCGCAGGTGGTCATGCTCCAGGGCATCGCGGTGGCGGGCTTCAACGTCGTCGATCTCGCGGCGCTCCACGAAGCCCTCGCCCTGCCGGTCGTGGTGGTGGCGCGGCGCCTCCCGGACCTCGACGCGATCCGCGACGCGCTGCTCTCGCGCGTCCGCGGAGGGCGCCGCAAGTGGGCGCTCATCCAACGCGCCGGCCCGATGGAGCCGGTCGCGGACGTGTACGTGCAGCGCGCCGGCATCTCGCTGGACGACGCGGGCGCGCTCATCGCGCGGCTCTCGGTGAACGGCCACCTCCCCGAGCCCCTGCGCGCCGCGCACCTCATCGCCGGCGGGCTGACCACCGGCGAGAGCCGCGGGCGCGCGTAACTGGACGCTGACGAGCCGCCGACGGGCCGCGACGGCTCGCGCGCGTCAGAGCGCCTGCCGGCGCGGAGCGCTGGCGGCGCCCGCCTTCTCGGGCTTCTCCCCGCGGCCGGTCACCTTCGAGTAGATGACGTCGAGGTTGGCGGTGATGTCGAGGTAGAACTGAGCGTCAGGACTGTGGAAGAAATTCCTGCGCTGGCCGTCGAGGCCGAGCTGCATGTTGCTGTTGTTGTACCCGAGCGTGAGGCCGACGACCTCGTAGACCGGGTAGCTCACGCTGACATCGAAGGCCGTCTGGACGGCGTAGGTGGGCCCCTGGGAGCCCTCGTACGGGGCGCAGCCGGTCGGGAGCCTGGCGCATCCCCCTTCGAACTCGTGCTTGAACTGGCTGATGAACCTGAAGCTCGTCGCCAGGGAGAGATCCTTGTAGAGCGGCAGATCGACCTCGAGGCCCGTGCTCAGGCTATCCATGGTCTGAGACGACCCGCTCAGCTGGTCGTCGAACATCGGGTCACCGCTCGCGGCCGTCCGGGGCCGCCGGAGGCCAGTTTTCACCGGCGTGTACGAGTCCGCGAACAGATGGGCGTAGGTCACGCCGAGCGTCGCCGTCACGTTGTTCAGCCCGTCGGCCTTCGAACCGAGCAGCTTGATCTTCTGGGTGATCTGCGGGCCAACCGACAGGAGGAAGTACTTGCCGGAGTTCGAGCTGTTCGGCGAGGTCGGCAGGAGCACCCGCAGCCGCATGGCCCCGTCCGTCTTGTACTCGCCTTCGTTCGCGCCGCCGCTCTGCCAGAGCTCGCGGCTGTACCGGGCGCTGAGCCCGGTGTCCTTGAATTGTGGCTCACGGTAATCCGTCGTGGTGTCGCTGTTCGTGAGCTCGGTAACCCAGCCGATCTCGGCGGACACCGACACCTTGTCCTTGGGCAGGTCGAGCACATAGAAGTTGGGCCGGAACGTGAAGTCCCAGCCGTAGACCTGGATGGCGGGGATATACTCCCCGCCGACACCGAACAGGGTCGTGCTACCGCCCTGGTTCCAGGTGAACGTCGTCCCTCGCCAGCGCAGGGTCGTCTCTTCGTCTTCCTCCTGGACGGTGTCGGCCGCAGTGGCCTGAGTCCACTGCACCCTCGGGGAGACCGCTGCGTCGGGCCGCGGTGACACCGGGGCGGGCGGCGGCTCTGCGGGAGGCGCCGGCTGCGCGGGCGGCGCTGGCTCCGCGGGCGGAGCAGCAGCGGGCGCTGCAGCCACGCCCGGCGCAGCGGCAGGAGCGCCGGGAGCCGCGGGAGCGCCGGGCGCTGCAGCAGGAGCACCGGGCGCCGCCGGCGCCGGGGCGGCCGGTTGCTCGGTCGGCTGGAGCGGCGTGGGGTCGACCGGCGGAGCTGTCGGCGGCGCGGGCGGCGTCTGCGCGGACGCTACCGAGATGCTGCCCAGGACACCGGCAGCCACAAGCAACGATCGGAACGTCATCTCCACTCCCTCTCCTGGTCGCCTCGGACCCTCACGCTCCACGCGCCCCCGGCGATCAGCACGCCGGAACACCTGCTCGGTCCGCCCCCTCTGCAGAAAACGTACCCCGCCGCAAATCGAGCCCAAGCATCTGAAATCATTCAACATACACGGCCACCGCCGCGCGCCCGTTACGCGACTGACGCGCACCCCCGTTGCGAATGTGACGATGCCTGAAGTAAGCCAGCAGGCGATGGAGCCGATGTCCTTCCCGGGCGACAGGGATTCGCCCCTCTCGCCGCGATCCCCAGGAAGCCCCCGCGGCGACGACGGCGGGGGCCACCGGCCCACCGAGATCAACGCCCTCCTGGGCCGCGGTACGCACTTCGAAGGCAAGCTCTTCTTCGAGGGCCGCGTGCGCATCGACGGCAGCTTCCGCGGCGAGATCCGCGGCGAGGACGTGCTCGTGATCGGCGAAGGGGCGCTCGTGATCGGGGAGATCCACGTCGTGACGTGCATCGTCACGGGCGGCGAGGTCCAGGCGAGCATCCGCGCCCGCGATGCCATCGAGCTCTACGCTCCATCCAAGGTGACCGGCGCCCTGCACGCGCCCGCCATCTTCATCGACCGCGGCGTGCAGTTCGACGGCTCCTGCAAGATGGCCCCGCTCGACGAGGAGCCAGGCGAGCGGCCGCTGCGGCCGCCCGCGGCGTCGTCCGAGCCCGACGCCGACGCTGCCGGGCAGGCCGCGAACGCCGCGCCCACGACGCCCACGACGCCGATGACCGACGACAGCGGCGGCAGCGCGCAGCGCGGCGTGAACGCGAAGCGCGCCGACGCCGACCGCTGAATTCCGACCTCGTCCGAAGAAAGCATGTTTTCTGTAGTGCGCAGGCGTGCGGCCGCGTGCTGACGGGGTTACATCTAGCGAGGGGCTGCGGTCTCGCCGCCCGAGGCGCATGTCCGCGACGTGGGGGGGAGCCCGCGCTGACGGACGTCGCTCGAACAGGAGAGTCCATGAAGAAACTGTGGTCCCTGTCCTTGATCGCCTTCTCGCTCGCCGTCCTCGCCCTCTCCCTCTCGCCGCGCGCGGCCCGCGCCGCCGACGCCGAGTCGGAGAAGCTCGCGTCGCTCGGGAAGGCGCTCCGGTACACGCTGAAGACCACCGGGCCCGTCGCCGCAATCGACACCGGGGGCGCGGCGATCCTCGTGAAAGCGCCCCTGCCGACGGTCCGGAAGATCGTCACCTCCTACGGCAACTACAAGACATTCATCGGCCCCTTCGACCAGAGCCGCGTGCTCACGAAGCGCAAGGGCACGAGCGAGGTCTATCTCCAGGTGCCGATCCTGAACGGCGCCGCGCACATCTGGACGGTCGCCGACATGTCGCCGCCCACGAAGGACGGCGCCGATGAGGTGATCTCCGGCCGCCACAAGCGCGGCAACGTCGCCGACTTCCGCGCCCGCTGGCGGCTCCGCGCCGTCGACGAGCACCACACGATCCTGAAGCTCGAGCTCTTCGTCGCCCCGAAGCTCCCTTTCCCGCCCTCGGTCGTGACGACACAGCTCGTCAAGGCGGCCGACAAGGCGGTGACCGCCGTGCGGAATCGCGCACAGTCCGAGGTGCCCCCCGGCGCCGGGGCGACCACCGCCGCCGCCACCGACGTTCCGCCGGGCGCCGCGGCGAGCGCGTCCGCCGCCGCGTCCGCAGGCGCCGCTCCCGCCGCGCGAGGCGACGAGCAGCGCAGCGTGACAGCGGCGCCCGCCGTGCTGCCAGCGAGCGTGGCCGATCTGCCGCCGGCCGACGACACAAGCGTCCGCCGCGACAAGGACGTGGCGCGCCGCTAGCTCTCTCCGCAACCGACGCCTACGGACGCAACCGACCCGACCGACAGGGCGCCTCGCGACAGAGCGCCCAGCCACCCCCTCCCCGTCTCTCCTTCCGTCCGCCCTTCCCCGCTCGGTCTACCGAGACGGCTCACGCCCCCGTCGTGACGCCCGGTCGCCTCCGATCGCCGCCGCCCACCGCTGAGCCTGTTGAAAACTCCGGAGCGCCCCGGGCGTGCTCCGGCGCGCGCTCGCTGGGTGCAATTCCGCAGATCTACGGAGGCTACGGCGCGAACCGTCCAGGGTTCCCAACAGGTTTTTCAACACGCATTCCGATTTCCCCACAAGAATTCCCACATTCCGCGAGACTTTTTCAACAAGCCGCGCCCCCGGCGGAGGTTGCGAGGGGACGGATGCATGAAGTAAAGGGTCTGCCGTGAGGTACCCCTTGCTGGACGTGCATTCAGATGCGCCGGCGCCCTCTCAGCCCCCTGCCGCGGCGGGCGCCTGCGCTTCCCGGGAGCGGCGCTCGGCCGTCTCGCGGTGGTGAGCAGAACATCGCTCCTCATTGTCCCGACCGAGCGGCACGTCGAACGCGAGCTCGCCTCTCTCGATCTGCGCGACGCGCGCACCGCGGACCAGGAAATCCGCTCACGGTGGAGCTTCGTCTCCGAGGCGCTCGCCCTGCTGGCGCCGGACGCCGCCATAGCGAGCCCTCACACCACCCGCCTCGCCACCCGGCTCGCCCTCGACGCCCTGCCGCCGGATCGGCTGCGGCAGCCGGTCGAGCCCGCCGCGCGCGTCGCGCTCGCGCACGCCATCGACCGCGCCCTCGGGGCCTTCCGGCGCGCCGGGACCTCCCCGGCGGAGCTGCGGGCGCTCGGGACCCCGTACGCGATCGCCATCGCCGAGGTCCTCGATCGGGCGGACGCCGCCCTGCGGGCAGCGCGCCTCGTCGACCCGCGCTGCGCGGGGTTCCTGCTCGCGCGGGCGCTCCGCTCGGCCGGCGCGTCCGCCGCGCTCCCGCTCCCGCGCGAGGTCGCGATCCGCGGCGCCGTGGCCTGGGAGCCCGACGATCTCGCCTGGGTCGAGGCGCTCCACGCCGCGGTCCGCGCCCGCGGCGGCGCGGGCGTCACCGTCGAGCTGCCCGCGCTGCCGGACGACGGCGCGGCGCCGGTCGCCGACGCCCTGGAGCGGCGCTGGGCCTCGCTCGAGGACGCGCCGGAGATCGCGTGGGTGCCCGACGGCGGAGCGGAGCCGCTCGCCGCCATCGCGGCGAAGACCCCGGAGGGCGAGGCGCGCGCCGCCGCCGCCGAGGTGGCCGCCGCGCTCGGCCGCGGGATCCCGCCCGAGCGGATCGCCGTCGTCGTGCCGGCGCTCGACGACGCCGCGCTCGAGCCCCTCCGCGCCGCCCTCGCCGACGCGGGCGTCCGCTCGTCGGAGCCCCGCGGCCGCGCCGCCGCGAGCTGCCCCGACGGGCGCGTCGCGCTCGCCCTCCTGCGCCTCGCCGTCGGGCCGGTGCGCCGCGAGCAGGCGATCGAGATCCTCCGCGCCCCGGGGGTCCACGCCGGCGCCTGGATGGACCGCACATCCGCCGCCGAGGCGGAGCGGCGCTCGACCGACCTCGCCCACCGGCTGCGCGACGTGCCGGTCGAGGTGGATCGCACGGGCCGGCTGCTCATCGACGGCCTCATCTCGGTCGTGGCGGCCCGCCGCGCGGACCGCCGCGCAGGGACGGCGCGGACGCCGCCGGCGGCCGCGCAAGAGGCGCTGAGCGACGCGGAGCTCGCCCTGGGCTTTTCGGTGCTGGGCGGCGCGCACGGCGACGAGGACGGCGACGACGAGGCGTGGATGCCGCACGCGCTGGAGCGGCTGCTCGCCAGCGCCCGCTGGATCGGCGAGGCGACGACGCGGCCCGAGATCGTGCGGCGCTTCCTGTCGCTCCTCGACAAGCTGGGCTTCGGCGAGCCCGGGATCGAGGAGCTCCGCGCCGCGCTGCGCGGCGAGCGGCGGAGCGGCGGCGCGCTCGAGGCGATGGGTGCGATGGGTCAGGGCGCGCGGGCCGCGCGCGCGATCCGCGAGCAGGCCGAGGCGCTCGCGCGGGCCGCGTACGACCTCGGCTGCGAGGAGCGCCCCGCCACCGCGGCCGAGATCTACGCGGAGCTCGAGCGGGCCGCGGCCGAGCAGGGCGCCGGGCCGCGCGGCGACGCCGGCCGCGCCGGCGCGGTGCGCATCGACGTCGCCGCGGGGTTCACGGCGCTCGAGAACGACGTGGTGGTAGTGACCGGGCTCGACGCGCGCGCCTACGGCGGCAGCCCGGGCGCGGACGAGACGCTGCTCGGCGAGGCGCTCCGCGGGAGGCTGCCGGCGCCGAGCCGCCCCGCGACGGGGCGCGAGCGCCAGGCGGCCCAGCGCGCGGAGCTCGGCTGGGCGCTCGCCGGCGCCCGGCGCGTCGCCCTCTGCTACACGCGCGGGGACGACAGCGAGCCGAACGAGCCGCACCCGCTCTTCATCGCGGCCGCGGCGGCCGGCGCGCACCAGCGGACGGAGCCCGCCTCGCGCGTCGCCCCGGACGCGGCGCCCCTCGGCCCGCGCGACGCGGAGCTCATCGCCCTCGCGGGCGGCGGGCGGCCGGCGGCGGACCTCGCGGAGCGGATCCGGATCGAGCGCGCCCGCGCGGACTTCTTCCTCGATCCGCGCGCGCCGATCGACCTCCACACGGGCCGCGTCCTCGTCGACCGCGACCCCGCGCTCGCCGCGCAGCTCAGGGCCGCGATCGGCGGGGCGCACCCCGACAGGCCGATCGCCGTCACCCACATCGAGCGCGCCGTGGGCTGCGCCTTCGCGGCGTTCGCCCGCCGCGTCCTGCACGTGCGCCGCGCCGAGGATCTCGCCGAGTCGGCCGACGCGCGCGAGCGCGGCACGCTGATCCACCGCGCCCTGCAGGCCTCGTTCGAGGCGCTGCGCGAGCTCGGCCCGGAGCGCGATCCGGCCGAGCAGCTCGCCGCGGCGCGCGCCGCGGCCGAGGCGGCGCTCGGCGTCTCGGCGCCCATGGCCCCGCTCCGCCGCGAGGCGGTCGAGAAGGCGATCGCGGACGTGATGGAGGTCGTGGCCCGCACGCTCGACGGAGACGGGGAGGACGCGTCGCCGGAGCTCCGCTTCTTCCTCGCCGAGCGGCGCTTCGGCGCCGGAGAGCCGCCCCCCTGGCAGCCGCTCGAGCTCCCCCCGCTGTCCGACGAGGAGGGCGGCCCGAGCCTGTGGGTCGACGGCCAGATCGACAGGCTCGATCGATCGACCGACCAGCGCGTCGTGCGGGTCGTCGACTACAAGACCGGCAAGCTCCCCGACGCCAAGGAGCGGCGGAGGGCGCTCCAGCTGCCGCTGTACAGCGCCATCGCGGCGCGCGCGCTGGGCGCGGAGGAGGTGCGGGCCGTCTACATCGGCGTGCGCCAGCGCGGGCTGATCGAGCTGTGGCCGCGCACGGCCGAGGACCAGCGCGCGCTCGCCGAGGGCTGGGCCGAGGCCGCGCGCACGGCGCGGGCCGCGGTCGTCGCGCTCTGGGAGGGCAAGGCCGCGCCGCGGCCGACGCTCTCGACGATGTGCGCGCGGTGCGACGCGCGCGACGTGTGCCGCCGCCCCGCGGTCGTGCCGAGCGACGAGGCCGCGGAGGAGGTCGCGTGAGCGCCGCGCCGCGCGGCGCGGAGCTCGCCGAGGGCGACGCGCTCATCTACGCCTTCCGCCGCAACGTCGTGGTCGCCGCGAGCGCCGGCACCGGCAAGACCCACCGCCTCACGGCGCTCTACGTGCTGCTCACGCTCGGCCTCACCTCCCTCGGCCTGCCCGATGCCGCGTCCGCCGCGCCGCCCGTGCCGCCGGACCGCATCGTCGCGACGACGTTCTCGCGCGCCGCGGCGCGGGAGATCGCCCACCGCGTCGAGCGCTCGCTCCGCGAGATCGCCCGCTGGAACGGCGAGGCGGACATCCCCTTCGCCGACATCCTCCGGGCGCGGCAGGCGGCCGTCGCCGGCCTCGGCGGCGCGTCGCTGCCCGTCGCCGAGCTGCGCAAGCGCGCGGAGGAGGCGCTCGCCCGCCTCCCCGCCGCGCGCATCGACACGCTCCACGGCGTCGCCAAGCAGATCGTGGACCGGCACGCGATCGCGATGGGGCTCTCGCCCTCGGCCCGGATCCTCGACGAGGAGGAGGCGCAGGCGCTCAGCGACCTCGCGGTCGACGAGGCGCTGAGCCGCGCGCTCGCCGAGGGGGGCGAGCGCGCCGAGGCCGCGCGCGCGCTCATCGCCGCGACGGGCGGCGTCGAGGCCGCGCGGAGCGAGGTCACGCGGCTGCTCGACCGGCTCGACGAGGACGGCCTCGCGCCGCGCCGGCTCGCCGTGTCCGACCACGCCGCCGAGGCCGGCGCGCTCGCGCGGGAGCTCCGCCGCCTCGCCGCCGAGAGCGCCGCGCTCGGCAGCGCCGCCTTCCGCGCGCCGGCGGCGGCGCTCGCGGCGGCGCTCGGCCGCGAGGACGGCGGCGCGCCCTTCCCCGCGAGCGCGGCGAGCGCCCCGCTCATCGAGCTCCTCACGCAGCGCAAGCCGCACAAGAGCAAGTCCACGCCGGCCGACGAGGCGCTCATCGCCTTCCGCGAGGCGCTGCCGGGCGAGACCCACCGCGACAAGGCGCAGCAGCTGCTCGGCTTCCTCCGCGAGGCCCCGGCGCTGTCGCGCCGCGAGGCGCGGATCGTCGAGCTGCTGGAGGAGATCCGCGAGCGGCTCTCGGCGATCCGCCGCACCGAGGGCGGCCTCGGGTTCGGGGATCTCCTGCGCGCCGCCCGCGACGGCCTGCGGGACGATCCGGCGATCGGCGCGGCGGTCCGCGGCTCGGTCGACGTGCTGCTCGTCGACGAGTTCCAGGACACGAGCGCGGTGCAGCGCGATCTCGTCTATCTCCTGCGCGAGCGGGACGACGCGGCCCTCTCGCGCCCGGCCGGCGTGGCCCCGACGGCGGCCGGCCTGTCCGGTCATGGCCTGTTCCTCGTCGGCGATCGCAAGCAATCCATCTACGGGTTCCGCGGGGCCGACGTCTCCATCTTCTGCCGCGTCTGCGCGGAGCTCGCCGGCGCCGCCGCGGGCCGCGCGCTCGAGCTCGCGCCCGCGCTCTGGTCGCCGGATCCGAGCGCGGATTTCGTGGCGCTCCGCGAGAGCCGCCGGTCGACGCCCGAGCTGCTCGCGTTCATCAACGCCTTCTCCGCGCGCGATTTCGCCCAGGACCGCGGCGCGGGCGACGGCGACGCGGGCGCGCGCGAGGTTGGAAGTCCGCCGCGCGAGTTCGAGATCGCCTACAGCGCGGCGGAGCACCTCGTCGCGGCGCCGGGCAGGGCCGCGGAGGGCCCGACGAACGTCGTGCTCGTCAGCGACGGCGGCGGCGCTCCGGACGGGGTCGACGCCCTGGTCCGGGACGCGCGCGGACAGCTGCGCGAGGCGCTGATCGCGGCAGCGTACATCGCGCGGCGCGTCCGCGGCGCGGGCGGCGACGGCGCTGCGGGCGGCGACGGCGCCGCGACCGGCGATCTGCGCTTCCGCGACGTCGCCGTGCTCACCCGCCGGAGGAGCACGATCCCGCTCGTCGAGCTCGCGCTCGCGCGCCTCGAGATCCCGTACGTGGTGGCCGGCCGCGCGCTCTTCGACGCGGCCGAGGTCCGCGATCTGGCCGCGATCCTCCGCCTCCTGCTCGATCCGCGCGATCGCCTTGCCCTGGCGACCGTCCTCCGCGGCCCGGTGGTGGCGCTCTCCGACACGTCGCTCGCGCTCCTCGCGCCTCCTGGCCGCGGCCTCGCGGTCCCGTTGCTCGGCCGCTGGCCGGCCGCCGCGCTGGCGCAGGGGGTCTGGTCGCCCTCCCCGGACGACGCCGAGCTCGACGACGGGCGCCCGCTCCCCGTCCTCGCGCGCCTGCCCGCGGGCGATCGCGAGCGCCTCGAGGCGTTCCGCGCCCGCTATGCCGGACTGCGCCGCGCGGCGCTCCGCTCGACGCCGGGCGAGGCGATCCGCGCCGCGGTCACCGCCTTCGATCTCGACCGCGTCCTCGCGGCGCTCCCTCGCGCCCAGGCCCGCCTCGGCAACGTCGACCGCCTCGTCTCCATCGCCCGCCGCCGGGGCGGCTCGCTCGCGAGCTTCGTCCGCTGGCTCGACCGCCGCATCCGCGACGAGGCGGACGAGCCCGAGGCCGCTGTCTTCTCGCCCGAGGACGACGCCGTGCGGCTCACGACGATCCACGCCAGCAAGGGGCTCGATTTCCCGGCCGTCGTGCTCCTGGATCTCAACGCGGAGCCCCGCGCGTCTCAGCCTGGCCTGAGCTACGTCCCCGCCGCGGGGGACCGGCCTGCCGCCCTGCTCGTGCGCCACTACGCGCGGATCGTCGACGGGCGGTCGCGGACCGGCTCGCTCCACGACGCCGAGGCGTCGGCGCGCGGGCCGTCGTTCCCCGTCAGCACGCCCGCGCTCCAGGCGGCGCGCGCCGAGGTGCGGGCGCGGGAGCGCGCCGAGCGGCAGCGGCTCACGTACGTCGCGATCACGCGCGCCCGCCGCGAGCTCGTGCTCGTCGGCGCCGAGGCGAAGCCGCGGAGCGGCTCGGCGTGGCTCACGCTGAAGGCGGCGGTCGACGCCGAGCCCCGGGCCGCGGCCGCGGTCGACGCCGAGCCCCGCATCGCCGCGGCGGACGTCGGCGTCGAGGCCCCCACGCTCGCCGGCACCCTCCGCGCGACGCTCGACGCCAGCTCGCTGCTCGCCGGGGCGAAGGCGCCCGCGCCTGGCACCGACGCGTACGCCCGCGCCGCGCCGGCCCCCCGGGCGCCGCCGGCGATCGGGCCTGCCCGCGCGCAGACCGTGCTGGTCGCGGCGGCGTCGCTGGCGGCGTTCCAGGCGTGCCCGCGCCGCTTCCGGCTGCGCCACCTCCTCGGGCTCGGCGAGCCTGCCGGCGAGGGCCAGCTCGGCCTGTTCGACGTCGAGGGCCCGCCCGAGCTCCCGGGCGAGGAGCGCGTCGAGCTCGAGGACGGCGCGGACCCTCGCCCTCCCGGCCGCGCCGTGCACCGGGTGCTCCAGCGCTGGCCGCGCGCGCGCTGGGGTGAGCCGACCGAGCCCCAGGACGTCGCCGCCCGCCTCGCCTTCGAGGGGTTCCCGCCGCACGGCCCGGACGTGCTGCGCACCGCGGAGCGCGTCGCGCGCTTCCTGGACGGCCCCTACGCGCGGCAGGTGCGCGGCGAGGAGGCGTCGCTCCTCCGGGAGGAGGCGCTCGTGCTCGACGTCGAGCCCCAGCGCGCCGGACGGCGGCGCGGCGCGAGGCTCGCGCTCTCGCTCGCCATCGATCTCGCCGTCCTGCACCCGGGCGGCCTCATCGACGTCGTCGAGTACAAGCGCGCGCGCCCCCGTGCGGATCTCTCGCCGTACGAGCTCCGCCTGCGCGCGTGTGCGCTCGCGCTCAGGAGGCGCCACCCCGACCGCCCCGTCCGCGCGGGCGTGCTCTTCGTCGGCGCCGAGGTCGAGCCCGTGTGGCTCGCGGCCTCGGGCCCCCTGGGGACGCTCACCGACGACGAGCACGCGCGGTTCGAGCGCGAGCTCGCCCGGCTGGCCGAGCGCTTCGCCGAGGCGAGGGCCGAGGATCGCTTCGACGGCGTCCCCGTCGAGGCGTGCCGCAAGCTGCGCTGCGGCTTCGTGCGCGCCTGCCACGGCTAGCGTCGCCGCGGCCCCGGAGCACGATCGAAATCGAGCGAAGGCGGGGAGGCGCTCGTGGAGCGCCCTCCCGCTACACCCCCGCCTGCTCCTCGAGCTCCTCCGGCGACGCGCTCTGCGCCGGAGCGCGCCGCGGCGGCTCCAGCACCAGCGGCAGGATCTCCTCCATCGACGACACCATCGTGATCTTGATCTGATCCTTGACGTCCTGCGGCACGTCCTCGAGGTCGCGCCGGTTCTTCGCCGGGATGAGCACGTGCCGGATCCCGGCGCGGTGGGCCGCGAGCAGCTTCTCCTTGACGCCGCCGACCGGCATCACCCGCCCGCGCAGCGAGATCTCCCCCGTCATCGCGACGTCGCTGCGCACCGGCGCCCCGAGCAGCAGCGACGCCACCGCGGCGAACATCGTCACGCCCGCGCTCGGCCCGTCCTTCGGCGTCCCGTGCTGCGGGATGTGCACGTGCAGATCGATCTCCTTGAGCCACTCCGGATCGAGGTGCAGCCGATCGGCCTTGCTGCGCACGAAGCTCACCGCCGTGCTCGCCGACTCCTGCATCACGTTCCGCATGTTGCCGGTGAGCACCACGTTGCCCTTGCCCGGCATCTTCGTCGCCTCGATGAAGAGGATCTCGCCGCCCGCCGGCGTCCACGCGAGGCCGGTCGCGACCCCGGGCTGGAGCGTCCGCTCGGCGATCTCGGGGCGGTGCTTGTGCGGGCCGAGCACCTGCTCCACGTGCTCGGGCGTCGCCACCTCGCGCACGTCGTTGCCCTCGGCGACCTTCACCGCCGTCGCGCGGCACACCGCCGCGATCTGCCGCTCCAGGCCGCGCACCCCCGCCTCGCGCGTGTAGTGGTCGACGACCGCCTCGATGCCCGGCTCCGTGAACTCCAGGCGCTCGTCCGTGAGCCCGTGCGCCGACAGCTGCTTCGGCACCAGGAACTCCCGCGCGATCCCCAGCTTGTCCGTCCGCGTGTAGCCGGGCACCTCGATGACCTCCATGCGGTCGACGAGCGGCCCCGGGATCCCGTCCCAGTTGTTCGCGGTCGCGAGGAACATCACCTGCGACAGATCGAACGGCAGGTCGAGGTAGTGGTCCTGGAACGTCGAGTTCTGCTCCGGATCGAGCACCTCCAGGAGCGCCGCCGCCGGATCGCCCCGCAGGTCGACGCCCATCTTGTCGACCTCGTCGAGCACGAGCACCGGGTTCTTGGTCCCCGCCTTCTTCAGCGCCTGCAGGATGCGCCCGGGCAGCGCGCCCACGTACGTGCGCCGGTGCCCGCGGATCTCCGCCTCGTCGCGCACGCCGCCGAGCGCGATCCGCTCGTAGCGGCGCCCCATGCTGCGCGCGATCGACTTGCCGAGCGACGTCTTGCCGACGCCGGGCGGCCCGATGAAGAGCAGGATCGGCCCCTTCTTGTCGGTGCGGAGCTGCCGGATCGCCGAGTACTCGACGATCCGCTTCTTCACCTTCTCCAGCCCGAGGTGATCCTCGTCGAGGCAGCGCCGCACGCTCTCGACGCTCAGCTTGTCCACCGTCGTCTTGGACCACGGCAGATCCGCGATCCACTCGAGGTACGTCTTGGTCACGTTGAACTCGGCCGACTGCTGCGCCATCGAGCGCAGCCGGCTGAGCTGCTTGCGGACCACCTTGTCGACCTCCGCCGGCACCTTGGCGCGCCGGATGCGCTCGCGGAGCTCCTCGATCTCGTCGTCGTCGCCGCCCTCGCCGAGCTCCTCCTTGATCGACTTCATCTGCTGCCGGAGGATGTACTCGCGCTGCGACTTGCCCATCTCCTCCTGCACCATGGAGGAGATCTCCTTCTTGACCCGCAGCACCTCGAGCTGGCGGCCGACCATCGCGAGCACGAGGCGGACGCGCGCCTTCACGTCGAACGCCTCGAGGATCTCCTGCTTGTCGCCGACCGAGGCCTGCGCCTGCGGGAAGTTCGAGGCGATCAGATCGGCGAGCGCGCCCGGCTCGCGCACGTTGTCGAGGATGCCCGCCGTGTCGCGCGGCAGGTTCGGCATCAGGCCGAGCACCTCGCGCGTCGCCTCGCGCAGGCCCGCGCCGAGCGCCTCGAGCTCCACGTCGCGCACGAGCGACTCCGGGATGCGCTCGATCCGCGCGCGCATGTACGGCTCCAGCGAGAACGCCGACTTCACCCGGAAGCGGCCGAGCCCGTTCAGCACGACCGAGTAGTTGTTCGGGCCGAGGCGGATGACCTTCACCACGCGCGCGACGGTCCCGACGGAGTAGAGCTCCTTGAACGTCGGCTCGTCCACGTCGGGCGACCTCTGGCTGATCACGCCGACCAGCGCGCGCTCGCGGCCGAGGAGATCCTCGACCAGGCGCACGCTCCGCGGCCGGCCGACGTTGATCGGCACGACCGACATCGGGAACAACACCGAGTTGCGCAGCGGGAGGATCGGGACGCTATCCGCGTCGGGCGAGGGAGGCGTTCGCGAAGAAGGATCGCCGGTCGGCATGCAGACAACCCTAGTACAGCGCTCTTCTCGAAGCCATGACGCGGGCGCGCCGCTAGAAGTCCTTGATCTTCCAGACCCCGTGCTCGCGCGTGAAAGCGACCGTGCCGCCGGCGCCATAGGCCATGGACGCGCTGTCCCCGGTCTCCTCGATGGTCGCGGTCGGCAGCGCCGCCTTGATCGCCTGGACGACCCGGTTGATCTGCTCCTTCTGCGGCCCCTCCCAGGCGCTCTTCAGCTTCTCGGGCGTCAGCTGCGCCGAGGCGGCCGCGGCCTTGACCGTCCCGGGCCGACCGCCAGGCTTCTGCGCCGCGTCAGCTCCCGCGGTCCCCGGCGCGGCTCCAGGTCCGGCGGGCTGCGCCGGGCCCTCGCCGCCGGCGCGCGCGGAGCCCGCCTCGGCGAGCGCGCTTGCCTCATCGGGCGCGGCGCCCGCGGGCTCGACGAGGCCTTCCCTCTCGGCGTCGGGAACGTAGCGCATGATCACGTCGTAGCGCCTCCGCTCGAAGGCCCGCAGGAACCCCACCAGCGCCTGCCGGGGCGTCGCCTGACCGTAGAGATCGACCGCCGCCGCGTCGAGCCGCCAGCGGCCGCCCTCGAAGACGAGCAGGAGCTCCTCGCCGTTCGGCATGGTGACCGTCGCCGTCACCACCGGATCGGCCGCGGGCCGCGCGATGGCGCGGGCGATCTCGAGCGCGTCGTCCGGGTTGTCCCGCACCGCGCGCCGGAAGGCCTCGAGCGACATCGACCGCTTGGCCTCGTCCGAGAGCAGCCGGTAGGCCGCGTCGACGCGCCCCTCCTGGAGCGCCTGCGCGTAGGCCCGGAGCGTGTCGCTCGGGCCCTGCTGTGCGTAGCTCGATCCGCACGCCGGGAGCGCGAGGGCGAGCAGGAGAAGCGCCGTGCGTTTCACGGATCGCGCCATAGCACACGCGGCGGCGAGCGCGCAGATGGCGCCGCGCCGCCCCCTGCGCTCGCCGCCGTCCCCGTCTCACTTCGCGCGCTTCAGCACCGCCCCGTCCTTCACCGGCGCGCCGTCGCTGCCGTCCGGCGATCCCTCGTTGATCCAGTAGACGGTCGCCTCGTCCACCGCGATGTCGCCCGGCCGCGCCTGCCCGGAGGCCAGCACCTCCTGCTCCCCGCCGCCCTTCGGCATGCGCACGACCGTCCCCGCGTCGCGCCGCGTCCAGTACACGTGCCCCTCGTCCACCGCGAGGCCGTTCAGCTGGCCCTGATCCGACACGATCTCCTCGGGCGCGCCGACCTCCGCCCCGCTCAGATCCGCCCGGAAGACGCTGCCGCCCTCGAAGCTCGCCCAGTAGACGGCCGCCGCGTTCCCCTCCCCGTCCACGTCGAGCGCGATCTCCCGCGGCGTGCGCTGCTCCGCGGCGACCGTCACCGAGGCCTCTCCCACGCGGCACGCCACCGCCCCGTCGGTCCTGCCCAGCGTGCCCTGGTACGTCCAGCACACGGTGTCCCCCGCGCTGGCCACGCGGTAGGGCGACGAGAACGCCGTGCCGGTCGGCGTCAGCTCCTCCGGCGCGCCGAGCTCGACCTCCGCGCCGCTGCCGCTCAGCTGCGCCCGGAACACCCCGCCTCCCCAGAGCTCGGTCCACGAGAGCGCGCCGCCCGAGAGCGCGAGCCCCTCGGGCTGCTCCAGATCCGCGAGCAGCACGCGCGGCTCGCCGCCTGCGAGCGGGACCACCCGCAGCGTGCCGTCCTCCGCGTTCGTCCAGAAGGCCACCTGCCGCGCCTCGTCGATCGCGAGATCCCGCGGCGAGGCCTGCGTCGCGCCGAGGATCAGCGGCTCGCCGCCGTCCACGGGCGCCGTCTTCAGCGCCCCGTCCTCCCGGGCCATCCCCTCGCCGTCGAACGTGGCGCCCGCGATCCACGTCACGCCGCCCGCCGCCACCCGCAGCGACACCGGGTGGACCTGCGCCACCGCCACGGGGACGGGCGCCGACGCGTCGGGCTCCGTGGACGCGCCGCCCTGCAGCGCCGACCACGGGCCGCACGTCGGCAGATCCGTGCCCTTCCTGCGGCACTGCCCCTCGCCCGCCGCCGCGATCGCGAGCCCCGCGAGCTTGCCGCTCTGCGCCCGCCGGCACACCTCGACCGGCAGCCGGAGCACGTTGCCCGCCTCCACCCGGAAGCCCGCGTCGCTCTCCGCGTCGAGCGGCACGAAACACGCGATCTCGCCGCAGATCCCGCCGCCCTGCGTGAGCAGCGCGACGTTCACGTCGCCGCTCGGCGCGGCGGCCCGGCAGACGGTGCCGTCCGCGGCGAACGCCTCGAGATCGACCGGCGCCGACGCGGCGGCGGCGAAGCACCGCAAGGTGTCGAAGCAGAGCCCATCGCCGTCGCCTGCCCCGCCGCCGAACACGGCCACGGCCTCGTAATCGGGCAGCTCGCGCGAGTCGACCTCGCGCGGCACGCACGAGCCCGCGACGCAGCTCTGGCCCTCGGGGCAGCTGTTCTTGACGAGCACGTTGCCCTCCGCGTCGCGCAGCGCGTTGCCCTGCGCGTCGCGCTCGACCTCGGCCGAGCCGTCGCACAGGAACTGGATGGGCATGTGCAGCGTCGCCGTGCGCCCCTCGGGCACGGTCGTCAGCACCTCGCGGAGCAGGCGCACCCCGTCCTTCCCGCCGCGGCTCGCGATCACGCGCACCCGGAGCGCCTGCGACGGGTCGTCGGGCGTGAGGAAGCCCAGCGTCGCCGGCAGGAGGATCGACCCCTCGCTCCCGAGCCGCTCGAACATCTCGTCGTAGACGACGGACCCGTCGAGCGTCGCCTCGATCCGGACCGTATCGATGTCCTTCGGCAGCGACATGTCCGTCTGGAAGACGACCATGAGCTGCCCCTTCTCCCCGCCGCAGGCCGAAACCCCCGCCGCCGCCGCGAGCGAGAGCAACACCGCCGACATCGGTCCCGTCCGCTTCGTCCGTTTCATCCGCATCAACGTCTCCCTCCGAAGCCGAGCGGGACCGTGCCCAGGCTGCCCTGCTCCGCCGGCGTCCCCGGCTCGAAGAGCAGCGAGCCCGCGACGAGCGCGCCCGCGAAGATCGCCGCGCCGCCGCCGATCCAGAGCCACTTGCTCGCGCCGCCCCGCTGCGCGGCGCGCTCCAGCGACACGTCGATCCGGCGGCGCTCGTCGTCGCGGACCAGGATCTGCGCCTCGTGCGGCGTCATCCCCGGCGCCGTCACCCGCAGCGCGTGGGTCCCGCTCTGCACCGAGCCCTCCCAGCGGCCCTTGCCCACCACCTTGCCGTCGATCGCGATGAGATCGTCCTGCCCCGCCGCGATGGCGAGCCGCCCCCGGTGCACCGCCCGGTCGAGCTGCGCCACGAGCGCGACGCTGTCGCCGCCCACGACCTTCACCTGCCGGACGAAATCGACGAAGCCCGGCTTCGACACGCGGATGCGGCGCTCGCCGATGTCGATCGGCACCGGCGCGGCGAGCGGCGTCGTCCCGACTCGCTCGTCGTCCACGAACACAGCGGCCCCCGGCTCGCTCGCCGTGATCGCGAGGAGGGACACGAAGATCCCGGCGGCCTTGAGCAGATCGGCGATGTCCTGCCTGTCGCGCGCCGACAGCGCGGCGCCCCCCTCGGCCTCCAGCCGGCGCAGCGTCGCGAGCATCGACGCGTAGCGCCGCAGGTTCTTCTGGCAGAGCGCGATCTTCCAGAGCAGCCGGTGATCGCGCGACAGCTCGTAGGCGCGCTCGTACCGCGCGAGCGCGCCCGCGTAGTCGCCGTCGTCGAACAGCGCCGCGCCCGCCCCGTGCTCGGCCCTGGCCATCCCGGTCAGCGACTCCGCGAGCGGCGTCTCCGCGGGCGTCGTCCCCGCGGGCGTCGTCCCCGCTGGCGCGGCGGGCGCCGGCTGGGCCGCGGCGACGCCCGCCGCGAGCCCCACGCCGAGCGCGGCCGCGGCGGCGCGCCCCCAATGGCCCAGGTGCTTCCCTCGCATCGATGCTCCTTGCTGGCGGAGGCGCGCCGCGATGGCCGCGCCCCGACTCTCCGACTCTCCACCTCGGATCACCGCGATCCTACCCGATGCACGCGCCGCACGAGCAACTGTTGGAAACGTCTCGGACAAATCGCCTTTGCTCCGCTCGCGGTGGCGGGGATACCATCCGGCGCCCATGAGAGGCTTCATCACGGTGGGCGCGGCGCTCGCGGGCGCGCTGATCGGCATCGCCCTCGGCCCGTCCTCCGCGCGCGCGGAGGGGCCTGGCGCCGTCGCGCTCAGCCGGTTCGAGCCGACACCCGCGGGTGATCCGCTCTTCGGTGTGCCGTCGCCGTTCATCGGAGGGCACCTGGTCCCGCGCGGGCTCGCCCTGTTCGACCACGCGGAGGATCCGCTCACGCTCGGAGGCGGCGGCTCGCCGGAGCGGGCGATCGTCGGCAGCCAGTCGCTCCTCCACGTCGGCGGCTCCCTCTCGCTGTGGGATCGGCTGCTCGTCTCGGCGTCGCTGCCGCTCGCGCTCGCCCAGAGCGGCGACGGCGCGGCGGCGGCGGCCGGCGCGGGCGCGCCCGAGGCGCCCTCTTCCCCGGAGCTCGGCGATCTGCGCCTCGGCGTGCGCGTCCGGCTGCTCGGCGACGACGGCGACCCCTTCCAGATCGGCACGAGCGCCTCCCTGCACCTGCCCACGGGCAGCTCGGACGCGTACGTCGGCGAGGGCGCGGTCCGCGTCACGCCGCAGCTCCTGCTCGGCGGGCGCATCGCGCGCGTCGTGTGGAGCGTCGCGGCCGGCGCGGTGATGCGGAGCTCCGAGAGCCCCTCGACGCTCGCTTATGGCGGCGGCGCGGGCGTGCTCCTCTGGGACGAGCGGCTGCAGCTCGGCCCGGAGGTGTACGCCGAGACGATGCTCCAGGGCGGCTCCCTGTCGCTCACCGCGCGCGAGCGGGTCGAGGTGGAGAGGACGACGAGCGCCGAGCTCCTGCTCGGCGCTCGGTTACGCCCGTTCCGCCCCCTCGCTGGCCTCGTCGTCGGGGCGGCCGCCGGTCCGGGCATCGGCGACGCGATCGGCACGCCGTCGTTCCGCGCGATGGGGACGGTGGCGTGGGCTCCTCCGGCGCCGCCGCCCGCCGGCGCGGCGGACGCCGGCGCGAACGCGGATCCGGACATGGACGGCATCCCCGGCGCGCGGGACGCGTGCCCGTACGCGCACGGCCCGGCGAGCGCCGACGCGAAGAGGAACGGCTGCCCCGTCGAGGACGAGGACGAGGACGGTGTCGCCGATCAGGACGACCTCTGCCCCCGTGCGGCCGCGGGCCCCGGGGGCGGCGATCCGTCGCGGCGCGGCTGCCCCGCCGACCAGGACGGCGACGGATTGCCCGACGCGCTCGACGCGTGCCCCGCGGAGAAGGGCGACGCAGCGGGCGGCGCGACGCGCCCTGGCTGCCCGCCTGCTCCTCGCCAGCCCACGGACCAGGACGGCGACGGCCTGCCCGACGACGCCGACGCGTGCCCGCGCGAGAAGGGCCCGGCGAGCGGCGACGCGCGCGCGAGCGGCTGCCCGACGCGGGTGCGGGTGCAGGGCGAGCAGATCGTGCTGCTCGAGCCCGTCGTGTTCCGCGTGCTGAAGAACGACCCGGCGCCGATCGATCCGAAGAGCGAGGCGGTGCTCGCCGAGGTGCGCGACGTCATCGAGCAGCACCCGGAGTGGGTGAAGATCGAGGTCTCCGCGCACACGGACGGCGCCGGCAACGCCAGGTTCAACGAGACGCTCACGACCGCTCGCGCGGAGGCCGTGCGCCGGTGGCTCGTCGGGAAGGGCATCGCGGCCGAGCGGCTGGTCGCGAAGGGGTACGGGGCGAGCCAGCCGATCTCGGACGACAGGAGCGCGGCCGGGCGGGAGAAGAACCGGCGCGTGCAGCTCCTCGTCCTGGAGAAGAGGTAGCCGGCGGGCGGCGTCGGAGCGCTGACGAGCGCGTCAGGGCGTCCGGCGCGGCCCGGGGAGCGAGAGAGGGATGATGAAGCGAACCGTCATGGCCACAGCAGTCGGCGCCGCGCTGGCCCTCGCCGCGGCGCCGCGGAGCGCGGCGGCGCAGTGCACTGTCACAGGGCCCGTTCAGGAGCTCGTCGATGGTCTCAACTTCCGGTGGGACGTCGGGACGGAGGGGGTGATCAGCGACGGGACCAATGACGCCTTCGACAGCGGCATGCTGCTTCGGGTGGACGGGGTCGCCTTTCCTGCCTCGCCCCGGGCGGAGGAGATGGACGGGCGGCAGCTCGTCCACGGGCCGGCGCTCCTCGGCGATCTCGAGGTCACCCGGAAGGTGTACGTGCCGACCGACGAGGGCTGGGCGCGCTTCCTGGAGATCCTCCACAACCCCACCAGCCGAGAGCGGGCAACGGTCGTGCGGATCGAGACGAACGTCGGAGCCGACCGCGGCACCACCATCACGCAGTCGCACACCGGCGATCTGGAGTTCACGCCGGAGGATCGATGGCTCGCCACCGACGACGCCGCCGACATGGCGGGGGATCCGAGCCTCTTTTTCAATTTCCACGGGCCTTCCGCGGCGATCGCCCCGGGGAGCGTCGGGATGGCCACCTTCGACTGCGCGGAGACGCAGGGGCCCGTCGTCGAGTTCACCCTGCAGCTGCCGCCCGGAGCGACGCGGGTCGTCATGCACTTCGGCGGCCAGCGCGCGAGCCGGGCCGATTCCCACGCGGGCGCGGCCCACCTCGACGCGCTCCCGGCGCCGGCGCTCGCCGGGATGTCGGCGGCCGAGCGGGCCTTCGTCGTCAACTGGGACGTGGACGGCGACGGCGACGACGACGGCGTGAAGGACCTCGACGACAACTGCCCGTCCGCGCCGAACCCGGCTCAGGCCGACGCCGACAGCGATGGCGCGGGCGACGCCTGCGATCCCGACGACGACGGCGACGGCGTCCTCGACGGCGACGACAACTGCCCGCTCACGCCGAACGCCGATCAGTCGGACCTCGAGGGGGACGGCGCGGGCGACGCCTGTGATCCCGACGACGACGGCGACGGGGTGCCCGACGACGTCGACAACTGCCCGTCGGCGCCCAACGCGGGGCAGGAGAACAACAAGGACGAGTCGCCGCCGGACGAGCGCGGCGACGCGTGCGACGACGACGACGACAACGACGGCCTGGGCGACGAGGCCGACAACTGCCCGCTCGTCCCCAACCCCGATCAGGCCGACGCCGACACGGACGGCCGGGGCGACGCGTGCGACCTGAACGCGCTGGACAGGGACGACGACGGCGTGGAGGACGGCGTGGACAACTGCGTCTCCGTCCCGAACCCCGACCAGTCCGATCTCGACCGCGACGGCGAGGGCGACGCGTGCGACGGCGACGACGACGGCGACGGCGCGCCCGACGACGGCGACAACTGCCCGCTCGCGGCGAACCCGAGCCAGAGCGACGTCGACGCCGACGGCTACGGCGACCGGTGCGACGACGACGACGACGGCGACGGCGTACCCGACGCCGACGACAACTGCCCGTTCCTCTCGAACGAAGGGCAGGAGGACGCAAACGGCGACGACGTGGGCGACGCGTGCGACTGCAGCGCGCCGGCGAAGCCCGACGGCACGCCCTGCGACGACGGCGACCCCTGCACCCGGACCGACGCCTGCGACGGCGGCGTCTGCAAGGGCGCCGATCCGGTCGTGTGCGCGCCCTCCGGGGACGTCTGCACCTCCGCGCGGTGCCACCCGAGGCACGGCGAGTGCGCGCTCTTCCCCAACGAGGGCGCCCGCTGCCCCGGCGGCACCTGCGTGGCCGGCGGCTGCGTGCCCGATGACGCCGGCAGCGGAGGCGGCGGCGCGGGCGGCGAAGACGGTGCGGGCGGCGGCGACGCCGGGGCAGGCGGTGGCGACGCGGGTCCGGGCGGCGGCGACGCGGGCCCGGGCGGCGGCGGAGGCCACGGCGGCGAAGGCGGCTCTGGCGGCGAGGGCGCCGCCCCCAGGCCGCTGCGCGGCGACCCCCGGGCGCACGGCAACGGCTGCGGGCTCGCGGCAGGTGCCGACGGGGCGGCGGGCTCGGCAGCGGCATGCCTCGCCGCCGCGGCGCTCGTCGCGCGGTGGCGGCGGCGGCGCGGGTGACGCGCGCCGCCGGCCGCGTCACTCCACAGGCGGACTGACCCCGGGCGCGCCTCCGGCGGCGGCGCCCCCCTCCCCCGCTGCCGCCGGCTGGCGAGGCCCCTCGGCGCCGGCGCTCCCGGCCTTGCCGCTGGCGTAGCGCCTGCCGGCTCGCTCGGACGCCTTCAGGACGGGGCCGCGGATCGTCTCGATGGCTTCCGCCGGAGCGCTGGAGATCTCCAGGTTGGAGAGCACCGCGGCGACGACGCGGAGCCATTGATTGCGCGCGGCCAGGATCGTCGCGTTCACGACCGGCGCGGTCTTCTCCTTGGCGGCGAGCGCGTCCCGCCGGTGCTCGATCGTCGAGAGCTCCTTGCCCGACGCGATCCACCGCTGCACGGTGTGGAGCAGCGTCGTCTTGCCCGGCGCCGGGATCGCCTTGAGGAACGCGGCGGTCGAGGGCTCCTCGTCGAGGAGCCGGCCGATCCGCGCCGTGTTGCCCGACTCCGCGGTGGGCGACGCCTTGATGATGGCGAGCCCGGTCGGGAACAGCCTGGCCTGGGCCTGATCACACGCCTCCGCCCCCCCGACGTCCGGCGGCTCCTCCGCCAGGCAGTGCTCGCGGTGCGCGTCGATGCCGTACGAGACCGCCTTGGCCAGGTGATCGTGGCGCTCGTCGACCTTCGAGAGCTCGTCGTTCAAGGCCGTCATCGCGGCGGACACGCCCGTCCTGCTCGGGCGAACCGCCAGCACGGCGCCGTGGACCTCGGCCACCTTGTCGTGCAGCCCGGCGATCTCCGGGATCGACAGGAACAGCCGCTTCCGCTGGGCATCCTCGATCCACGGAGCGACGAGGGCGACCATCTCTTCAATCATCAGGTGTTTCAACATGGGACAGACCTCCACGTGGGGGACAGCGTGTCGTGCCCAGGGAAGCGCCGGTCTCGTGTCCTGTCGATGACACCCGATTACAGGAGCAACCGCGGAGCGCGCAGCGCGGCCCCAAGGCGCGCCTCGGGGTGACCGACGCGACGTGACGGCCCTCACCGGCGCCCGTCATGGGCCGAGGCTCACAGGAGCCGGAAGGCGGCCCCGATCTGGCGCGCAGCGTAATTTTGAAGGGAAGCCCAGGTGTGGACCTGGGCTCCGCGATCTCGGCAAGGTCCTGGGAAGATCGCGATCTTGGCGGCACGTCGAAATCCGGCGCTCGGGCAGATCGCGACCTGGGCGAGCGCCTGGCGACGAGCGTCAGCTCAGGTCACGTTCTCGACGGGACACCCGGGTTCGAGCGTCCTCCCGGATCGCGACCTGCCGGAGCACCGGACGACGGGTAGTGGTCAATTTTGACCAACCGAGTCAACGCGACCTTGACGACCGGATGCCGGCGTGGTGGTCACGGATTGATCCATGGCATGGATGTCATGCCAGCTGACGCATGGCGTCGTACGACCGGGGCGGTCTGCCTGACTGCTTTACGGCACGCCGTACAGTACGAGCGTACGTTCGCGCGTACACTCGGCCCGACGTGTGCGGGAAGGCTCGGTTCGTGGGCTCGCTCGTCGCAGGATGCGCAATCGGACAGTGGAAACCTGATACGCCGTGGCGTATCATACGACCGTATAACAAGTGCGAGGTGGAGCATGGACGGCAGTACGAGGACGGCGGCTACAAGCCAACGGCGGGACAGCGCGACCAGCGCAGGGGAGGACTCTCCTGAGCGACGTCGTCCACGCAACCACGCAGCGATCGCCCGCCTGGATGCCATGTTCGCCGCTGCGCCGCCGGAGTGGCAGGAGTTCTTCGACGAGCTTGACCGGCGCGATCCGAAAATGAGATAGCGCACATGGATGCTTGAGCTCGACGAACTGCTTGACCTGTGCGAGCAGGCTGAGCTCCGGTCTAAGTCTCCGTGGGATAATCATCCGTCCAGTGACGACCTCCGTCGATGCCTCGACGAGGCGGAGAATCTGGCCGGATTTGCGCCCACGGTCGCGGAAGAGGTCGCCGCGCTCTTCTTCTCGCTCAGCTTCCACGATAAACTGCTTGGTGACGCTGCTGCGCAGTTGCCTGGTCGTGCGTTCTACCAACAGGCAGGCGTAAACGGCATGTACCTGACGCGAGCCGAGTTCAAGCGGCTCCGCGACATGCAGGACGAGATCGCCGACCAGGAGCTGACCTGGGAACAGGTCCGCGACTGGTTTGAAGCGCACCTCCGCGCTCGTTAGCCTAACCGAGCGCAGTTAGACCCGTCGACACAGAACACGCGTCAAACAGGCTGCAGTCGCGCCTGCCGGGTGTGACAATCCGTGTCATATCTGCGCAGAAACGCCGGGAAACATAGGCGTTTCGTGCTACATTGCAGGGTACTTAGCAAAGCGCCCTGCCCCCGGCTGGTCCCCGGAGACAGGGCTGCAACACACCCTGCGGTGGCCCGCAGAGCGCTCGTCGCAAGGCGCAGCATGGGCCGGCCCGGGGAGAGAGGCAAGGCCCTGCATGGCACACGTGCTGCCCATGGCGAAGCGCGTCGAGGTCGTGTCGCATCTCGTCGAGGGGGCGGGCATCCGCCCGACGTCGAGGCTTACCGAAGTGTGCAAGCCGGCGATCCTGGCGCTGCTGCTGCGCGTCGGTGAAGGCTGCGAGCGGCTCCACAACCGGCTCGTACGCGACGTCGACTGCCGGACGGTCCAGGTCGACGAAATCTGGAGCTACGTGCAGAAGAAAGAGGCGCGCGTGAAGCCTGGCGACTCGCCCGAGGTCGGCGAGGCGTACGTGTTCGTCGGCATGGCGAGCGCGTCGAAGCTCGTGATCTCGTACCGCGTGGGGAAGCGCGACGAGGCGAACACGTCCGCCTTCATCAAGGATCTGCGGAGCCGGTTGGTGTCCGTCCCGCAGCTCTACAGCGACGGATGGGCGCCCTACGTCGCTGCGGTCGGCTCGTCGTTCGCGGGCTCGGTCGACTACGCGCAGGTGGTGAAGCGCTACAACCGGAAGGCCCGCAAGGACGACGACCACAGGTACGAGCCGCCGCGCGACCCGTTCATCACGAAGACGCCCGTCTTCGGGGTGCCCGACATGAAGGCCGCCAGCACGAGCCACATCGAGCGGCAGAACCTCACCATCCGCATGCACATCCGGCGGTTCACGCGGCTCTGCAACGGCTTCAGCAAGCGCCTCCCGCACCACAAGGCGGCCGTAGCGCTGCACATGGCGTTCTACAACTTCTGCCGCCCGCACGAGGCGCACCGCGTGACGCCCGCGATGGAGGCCGGGCTGGCCGATCACGTCTGGAGCGTGGAGGAGCTCGTCACGGCGGTGCTCGCCGAAGCGCCGGGTGAGCCCCCGAAGCCGAGGGCGCTGCGCCTGCCCGAGCCGCCCGCGGGAGCGCCTACGGCGCCCGCCAGGGCCCTGCCGAACGGGAGAGGCTGGCTTCGGGTCGTGGACGGCGGGAAGGGTTCAGCGGCCCCTGCGCCGGCGCCGGCGCAGGGGCCAAACCCAGCGGCGCCCGTGGCCACCCCTGACGGTGGACAAGGTCCGATCCACGAGGTAGTAGAACGAGGTTCTACCCAGCTAGACCTGCTTGCGTGGAAGCCGAAGCCGCGCAAGCCGGTTCAACTATCGCTCTTCGGCGAACCAGAGAAGTGAGCTATGAGCGGCGATGCGCCCGACGCAGAACTTGAGGCGATAAAGCGCCTATCTCGCAACATGTACATGCCTAGGCATCTATCGCCTGCGCCCGCGTGCAAGCTCGACGAAGCTGTCATGAATGGCTTCGGCGCACGCTTGATGAAACTCCTCACGAGTCCTCTGCGCGCTCTCAGAGTTGTCAAGGCGAACCTTGATCGAGCTCGCGCCGAAGACTGACACCTCCACCTCGTTCTCGTTGCCACGATCGATAACTACCATCTCCATTTCTACGGCGCGCCCGTCGATGCTAAACTTGACGGTCCCCTTTGCCATGCTCTGCTGATGGTCGTTTTCCCGAAACACGCCTTTCATGGCTGAGTCTTCATGCTCGGAAGGCTCCCACTGGTCGGCGGGCCATTGCATGTAATCTGCGAGGCTATCGATCAGGGCGCACCACGCTACGTGCTTGCGTTCCGCGCGTTTAGCCACTGCCAGTTGCCGTTGACGCCTGAACACACGCTGCGTCTCTTCAAATTTCGTACGTGCCATAACCACTCTCCTTGAACGAGTTGGCGCACGTCCCCCTTGACGCTGAGCTCAAAGCGTGAAACACTTTGGCTGTAACGCTCAGCGCGTTTCCGCATGGGGGACCATCCCGTGCGCTAGGAGCCCCGTCCCCGTGCCACCGGGGCGGGACTCCGTCCTACTCGCTCGAGCCGAAGGGATGTGCAAGCCCGATGTGGATCGGGCGAGATCCAAGTCGGCGGCGGAGGCACAGGAGTCGGCCCGCGGTCAAGCGGGTTTCGCTGCGAAAATCAGCCGGTTTTACACGTGCAGAATGGGAAGAGCCGCGCGGGCGCGTAGACCCGGCGTTCCCGGTGGGCGCTCACCGCCGCCGCAGCTTCCGAGCAAGCCTGGTCCGCGCGAGCCGCTGGCGGCTGTCCGCCGCTCCGAGCGTCTACCTGTCGTGCCGCACGAAGAGCTGGTCGATGGCGTCGAGCGCCTGGATCGCGCCGAGTGCCTGCTGGGCCGCTGCGCGCTCGGTCTTGGTTCGGGCCTCGATGAGCGCGTCGAGCACGTCGGCCCAGAGCTTGTCGCGGTTCCAGGGGTGCACGCCGCGGAGCTCGGCCAACGCTGGGATCTCGCTGGCGATGAGGGAGAGGTCGTCGGCCGTCAGCACGCGCTTCTTGAAGTCGGGGCTGCTCATCGGCGCCACCTCTTGAGCCGAAGCGCCAGCGCCTCGCGAGCGATCCGGAGCCGCGATGCCGCCGTGTGCGGGTTCATCTTGCGCCGTCGGGCGTAGGCGGCAAGGCTCTCCGGGTCGTCCACGGAGAGCAGCGCGTCGACCTGCCACGGCGGCAGGCTGGCCATGGCGTCGAGCACTTCGCGCGCCTCGATCTGCGCGTGCATGTCGATGCCGACGGGCTCGTGCAGGAACCCGAGCGGACTCGGATGGAGCACGGCGCGGCGCACGTACGCGCTGTGGACGTAGTGCGAGGCGAGGCGCCAGGCGATGCCGTGCAGCCACTTCCGGAGCGCGTCGCGCGGCTTGTCCCGCGGGTCTGGTCTGTAGAGCCCGCGCCGGACGGCGTTCCAGGCGTTGAGCAACACCTCGGCCTCCACGTCGCGGCGGTCGCGCTTCGGGATGCCGGCGAGCGTCGCGAGCACGATGCCGCGCTCGGCCATGATCGCCTCGATGCTCGGCTTCTTCCGGGGATGTCGTGCGGCAGGCTGGCTCTTCGCCCCCTTCCGCGGCTTGGTCACCCCGACCTCCCGCACGTTGGACAGCGGTCAGCCGCTGCGAGCCCACCGAGCAGTTGCTCGACGGTAACGCCGGCAGCCTTCGCCGCCCGCTGCGCGGTCCCGGGCGAGCCATGGTCACGCCCGCGGGCGATGCCTTCAAGGCACGCGACGGACACGCCCATGACCTCGGCGAGGCAGGACCACGAGCCGTACGCGGCCCGCAGGTTCTTCAGCGCCGCCCGAAGGCGTTTGCGCTGGGTGGGGGTGAGTGAGTTGCAGGAGGCGGATCGGCGACGGCGGCGCGCGGGCGCACCTTCGCCTTGCCCACCGTCCGGTGGGATCAGGTACAGTTGCACTGTCGGACCTCGTTAGCGCGGGGTTCGGCCACGCTGCCCGGGGTGGTGAGACACCCGCGGGCAGCACTTGCTTACGCCCGAACGCTACGGACCGAGATCGACGTTCGCCACGCGAATCAGGCTATTTTGACCACTAAGGGTCAAAGTTGACCATTACCGGACGACGAGCGTCAGCGCAGGTCACGTCCTTGACGGCGGGTCGCCATCGACCGCTCTCCCAGATCGCGACCTGCCGGAACGCCGGACGACGAGCGTCAAGTCAGGTCACGCTCTCGACGGCACATCGATATCGAGCGCTCGCCCAGATCGCGACCTGCCGGAGCGCCGGACGGCGAGCGCTCGGTTGGGTGGAGGGGGTACTTCGGCCGAAGGCAGGGTGTTTTGAACCATCAAGTCGCCCAAAGACGCCAAGATGTTTGTGTTGTTCTTGGCGTCTTCTGGCGACTTGGCGGTTCCATCATCACGGCTTCGCGGAGCCCGACGCCGACCACGGCCCGCACGTCGGCAGGCCCATGGTCTTCTGGACGCACGCGGCCGTCACCGGCGACGTCACCACGGCCGCGATCTTGCCGGCGGCCACCTGATCACAGACGGCGGTCGGCAGCTGGATCCGCCCGTCCTCCGCCACCCGGAAGCCATCGGCGCTGCCCGCGTCGAGCGCCACCAGGCAACGGTCGTCGTCATCGCAGATCCCGTCGCCCGCGGCGGTCTCCAGCGCCACGTTCAGCGGGACCCCGGCCTCGCCCGCGATCGAGCACGCCGCGTCGACCTCCGCAGGCGTCGTGCCCTGGAAGCAGGCCGACACGTCGAAGCAATCGCCGTCGCCGTCGCCGTCGCCGCCGCCATAGACGTCCCCGGGCGCGTAGTCGGGGAGCGCGCCCGCGTCGACCTCGCTCGACACACACGCCCCCGCGACGCAGGTCTGCCCTTCCGAGCAGTGCTTGTTCACAACGCCCCCGCTCTCGTCGCTCTCGCCCGAGTCGTCGCAGAGGAAGTTGAGCGGCAGCGTCAGCAGCGCGACGCGGTCCTTCGGGATCCTCGTGACCGCCTCGCGCAGGATGCGCGGCGCGCCGAGCTCGTCCCCGATGAGGGCGCTCACCTTGATCCGGATCGCGTCGCCGCCGCCGTTCGAGGAGTAGAAGCCGATCGTCGCCGGCATGCGCGCGGCGGCGTCGGGCTTGCCGAGCCGCTCGTAGGACGCCGAGAACTTGGGGGTTCCGCCCTCGAACACCTGCACCTGGAGGGCGCTGAAGTCGTCGGGCATGGCGAGATCCGTCGAGACGGCGAGCATGATCTCGTCCGGCGGAGAGCACCCTCCCACAGCGACGGCGACGAGCGCGGCGAGCGCCGCCCGGGCGGCGGCGCTCATCGGCCACCCCCGAAGGGGATCGTGAACGTGGCGCCGCCCTTCCGGGCCAGGGAGACCGAGCCGGGCGACGTGCGGCCGTCGACCGGCGGCTCCGGGCCGAAGACCCCCGTGGCGACCAGGACCGCGCCCGCGGCCACCAGCACGCCGCCGCCGATCCAGAGCCAGGTCTCGACGTTCGATTGCTTGGGCTGCGGGACCAGCGTGACCTGCACGCGGCGCGTCTGGTTGTCCTGGATCATCACCTCGGACTGGTGCGTCACCATGCCGGACGCCGTGACGCGGAGCGCGTGACCGCCGCTCGGCACAGGACCGTCGTAGCCGCCGCGGCCGACCACGCGACCGTCGATGGAGATGACGGCGTCCGGCGCCGCCGTGACGATGAGCCGCCCTTGATGAACCTCTTTCTCCAGCGTGGCCGTGACCGTGACGTCGCCGCCGCCCGTCACCTGCTGGGAGACCTCGACGTCCTTGAAGCCCTTCTTGGTCACCCGGATCTTCCGGGTGCCGACGTCGAGCAGCACGGGCTCGCTCAGCGGCGTCTGGCCGACCTCCTCGCCGTCGATGAAGACCGTGGCCCCCGCCTCGCTGGCCTTCAGATCGAGCCGGCTCACGTAGGCCTTCGTCGCCTCGATGAGCGCCGCGGCGTCCTTGCGATCCTGCTCCCCGAGCTGGGGGCCGGCATCCCTGAGGAGCTTCTCGACCGTCCCGAGCAGGCGCGCGTAGCGCTTCAGGTTCTTCTGGCAGAGGGCGATGTTCCAGAGCAGCCGCGGGTCGCCGGAGAGCTCGTAGGAACGCTCGAACTTGATGATGGCGTTGCGGTAGTCGCCGTCGTTGAAGAGGATCCGCGCGGCCTCGTACTCGGCCTTGGCCTCGCCGGTGAGCGTCGCGGACAGCGGCCCCTGGACGGCAGGCGCGCCCGCGGCGGGCGACGGTTGCGCCCCCGCGGGCGCCGGCTGCGCTGCCGCGGGCGCCGGTTGCGCTGCCGCGGGCGCCGGCTGCGCTGCCGCGGGCGCGAGGGCCGCCAGCACGGCGCCGCCGAGCGCGACCGCGGCGCCGGCGCGCAGGCTCCTGCTGCTCCACGGCGGGAGCCGTTCGCTTCCTGGCCAACTCATCTGGGCTTACCTTTGTCGTTCAGCACATCGAAGATGCTCCCCGGCTGCGCGGCGGTCGCGGTCGCGGTCGGCGCGGCGGTCGCGGCCGGTGGGGCCGAGGGCGCGGCGGTGGGCTTCGGCCGAGGCCCCGTGGCGACCGGCGTCGCGCTCGCCGGCGCCTTCGGCCCGGCGGTCGACAGCGGCGCCGCGGTGGCCACCGGCGCGGCGGTCGCCACCGGGGACACGGTCGCTGACGGCGCCGCTGTCGCCGGCGGCTGCGGCTCCGCGGTCACCTCCGGAGGCGCGACCGGCGGGGGCGGGGCCGGCGTCGCGGGCGCCGAGGGCTCGGCGGAGGCGGTCGCCGCCACGGCGGACGGGTCGGCGGAAGGAGCGTCCGCGCCGCCATGGAACGTGACGAAGCGCAGGATCCCGCCGATCACCACGGCGGCGCCCACCACGGCCAGCGCGAGCACGACGCCGCTCCGCGAGCGCGCCCCGGGCGCGGCGCCGCCGGCCGTCCAGCCGGGCGCGGTGCCCGCCGGGCCGGCGGTGTGGCCGGCCGCGCCGCCCGCCGTCGCGCCGGCAGGCGGCGCCGCGCTGTGCCGCGCGGTCGCCGCGGGGACGCCGCTCGCGCGCTCCTGCGACGTCTGCCAGGTGGGCGGCGTGCTCATGCGCTCGCGCACGGAGCTCGCCCGCTCCCGGAAGGAGACCGCGGGGACGAGCCCCAGCGTCCGCTCGATCCGCTCCAGCGAGGCCAGCGCGAGCGGAGGCCCGAAATCGACGATGGCGCCCGCGAGCTCGGCGACCGACTTGAAGCGCTTCGCGACGTCCCTCTCGAGGCAGCGCAGGATCGCCGCCTCGAGGCCCGGCGGCAGGTCGCGCCGGAACGTGGTCGGGGGCGGCGGCGGCTCGGTGTTGATCATCAGGATGAGCTCGGACAGCGAGCTCGCGTCGAAGGGGACACGCGCGGTGAGCAGCTGGTAGAGGATGGCGCCGAGCGACCAGATGTCCGCGCGCGCGTCGACCGAGCGCGCCGAGCGCATCTGCTCGGGCGCCATGTAGAGCGGCGAGCCGAGCACCATCGCCGTCTTCGTCAGCCCGAGCTCCGGCTCGGCCCCGGCCGTCGACGGGTCCGCGAGCGCCTTCGAGATGCCGAAGTCGAGCACCTTCACCATGCCGCTGCCGTCCGCCGCGCGCGTGAGGAAGAGGTTCGCCGGCTTGAGATCGCGGTGGATGATGCCGGCCGCGTGCGCCTCGGCGATGGCCTCGCAGGCCTCGAGCACGTAGCCCACGGCCTCCTCCAGTTCGAGCGGGCCGCGCCGCCGCAGCGTCTCCTGGAGGTCGCTGCCCTCCAGGTACTCCATCACCATGAACGGCGCGCCCGTCTCGAGCGTCCCGACGTCGAGCACGCGCGCGACGTGCTCGCTCTTCAGGCGCACCGCCGCGCGCGCCTCGCGCACGAAGCGCTCCACCATCTCGTCGTTGGCGCCGGGGTGGAGCAGCTTGATGGCGACCCGCTGGTGGAGCTGCTCGTGCAACGCGGCGACGACGACGCCCATGCCGCCTTGCCCGAGGATGCGCTCGACCCGGTATTTCCCCGATAGAATTTGACCTTCGGTGACCGGTGAGCTCACGGACGCTCCCGCGCTGGGGCTGCCTCCAGGGCGCCACCACCGCCACGTTATCCAGGGGGCCACCTTATGCGATCCGGCGCTCGCATCCAAGGCCATTGCCGCGTTGCCTGCCACGTCATCGGGATCACGCCGCTTCCCTTGCCGCGAAGGGCGACTACCCTACGCGCCATGCCCCGCATCGCCAACGTCGAGCGCAAGACGCGCGAGACCGACATCCGCATCGAGATCGATCTCGACGGCCAGGGCCGCTCGGAGATCAAGACGCCGCTCCCCTTCCTCACGCACATGCTCGATCAGATCGCCCGCCACGGCCTGTTCGATCTCACCATCCACGCCGAGGGCGACGTCGAGATCGACGGCCACCACACGACCGAGGACTGCGGCATCACCCTGGGCACGGCCGTGCAGAAGGCGCTCGGCGACAAGGCGGGCATCGCCCGCTACGGCGAGGCGACGCTCCCCATGGATGAGGCGCTCGCGCAGTGCGCGCTCGACCTCTCCGGCAGGCCGTACTTCGTCTGGCGCGTGCCGCTGCCCAAGGCGAAGCTCGGCACCTGGGACGTCGAGCTCGCCCCGGTGTTCTTCGAGGGCTTCGCGCGCGGCGTCGGCGCGAACCTCCACGTCCGCCTCATCGAGGGGGACAACCTGCACCACATCGTCGAGATCTGCTTCAAGTCGTTCGCCAAGGCGCTGATGAAGGCGACCCGGATCGAGCCGCGCGTCGCCGGCATCCCGTCCACCAAGGGGAGCCTCTGAGCCATGCAAGCCATCGCGCTCGTCGATTTCGGGATGGGCAACCTGCGCTCCGTGGAGCGGGCGCTCCAGAAGGCCGCCGAGGACGCCGGCGCGCCGTGCGCGGTGACGCGCACGGGCGACCCGGAGATCATCGGCCGGGCCGACAAGGTGGTGGTGCCCGGCCAGGGCGCCTTCCGCGACTGCGCCGCGGCGCTGCAGAGCGGCATCGGCGAGGCGCTGCGCGCGCAGATCCGGAAGGGGACGCCCTACCTCGGCATCTGCCTCGGCATGCAGGCGCTCTTCGACGGGAGCGAGGAGGCGGAGGGCGCGCGCGGGCTCGGCGTGTTCCCCGGCACCGTCAAGCGCCTCACCCCTCAGCCGAGCGCGGCCGAGGCGGACGCGGCTCCCGGCGAGCCCTGGGTCGGGATCAAGATCCCCCACATGGGCTGGAACCGCATCGCGTTCGCGCGCGAGGTAGAGGGCCCGCTCGCGGTGTTCGCCGGCGAGCGCCCCTTCGTCTACTTCGTCCACAGCTACCACGCCGTCCCGCTCGACCCCGCGCTTGTCGCGGCGACGACGGAGCACGGCCCGCACCGCGTCACCGCCGCGATCGAGCGGGACAACGTCACCGCGACGCAGTTCCACCCCGAGAAGAGCCAGGCCGCCGGCCTGCGCCTGCTCGCCCGCTTCCTGAACGGCTGACCCGCCCGCGCGCGTCGCGTCAGTGCGCGCGCAGCAGGCGCTGGTGCACCTGCTTGACCTGCGCGAGCTTGAGGTGCGCGCCCAGGGGCAGCTCGGGCGGGCGCGCCCCGCCCGCGCCGCGCCCGCGCCGCGCCCGCGCCCGCGCCGGGCGCGAGCGGGGAATCGGCGAGGAGATCGACGAGGAGGACGAGGAGCGCCGCGCCGCCCTCACCCGCTGCGGCCGCCGCGGGGCGAGCGGGAGATCGACGATGAACGCCGCGCCGCAGCCGAGCTCGCTCTCGACGCGGATCGCGCCGCCGTGCGCGCGCGCCGCGACGTGCGCGATGTACAGGCCGAGCCCCAGGCCGCCGAAGCGCTCCACCGGGACGGCCCGCTCGAAGCGCGCGAAGATCCGCTCCTGGTCCTCCCGCGCGATCCCCATGCCGTGGTCGCGCACGATGAGCCGCGCCCGCGCGCGCGACGCGCGCACCTCGATCGAGATCGGTTTGCCCTCGCCGAAGGTGAGCGCGTTCTTGATCAGGTGGAACGCCATCCGCTCGAGGTGAGACCGGTCCCACCAGCCGATCACCGGGCCCTCGGCCGCGACCGAGATGGCGCCGCACGCGGCCGGCCGGTGCGCGACCGCCGTCGCGACCACCTCGCGGATGAGCCCGACGAGATCGACCGGCTCACGGGTCGGGGCGCCGTGGGCCAGGCCGCCGTGCCTCGCCTGGAACATGTCGTCGCAGAGCCGGGCGAGGCGGCCGAGCTGACGGTCGAAGACGATCAGCATCGCCGCCGCCCACGCCGGGGTCTTCTCCGGCTCCTGCTGGCTCATCCGCTTCGTCAGCTGGAGCTGCAGGAGGAGCGATGTCACGGGCGTCCTGATCTCGTGCGCGGCGAGCACGAGGAAATCTTCCCGGATCCGGGCGGTGTCATCCCGGATCGGGACAGCGGGGATACGAGGGTCGACGTCGTCCAAAAACGCGGTCATGGCAGAGCCTGCTGGGCGGAGTTGTGGTGTGCCCCCGCGCCCGCGAACGCATAGAGTGTGCCGCCCCGGAGGGCCCGCAGATTGGCACTTCTGGCGGCAGGAGAGCGCCCCATCTGCCGAGCGGACGCGCGTCAAGGCGTCGCATCGCGCCGTCCACTGCGCAAAAAACCAGCGATGTGCGCCGAGCCGCCTGGACGGCCCTGCCGCGCGCGGCGCCTCGGGTCACGCCGGAGCGCCGCCAGGCTCCAGCGGTACACGGGTCAGGGCGCGCCCCTGCTTGCGGGCCGGGGTCCGCGGAGCAGCTTTGTCCGCATGCAACACCAGAGTGAAGAGCAACACCGGAGTATAGAGCCGGGGGCCAGGGCTCAGGTCCGCGGATCCATGAGCGAGCTGCACGCGCTCCTCAGGGAGTTCGACACCGCGATGCTCGTCACGATGACCCCCGAGGGGCTGATGCGGGGGCGGCCGATGGAGATCCAGGAGCCGGCCGAGCTGATGGACTGCGATCTCTGGTTCGTGACGGAGGACGAGGCGGCGAAGACAGGCGAGATCGCCCGCGAGCACCAGGTGGCGGTCTGCTGCTACAGGCCGCGGGATCGGGCGTACATCTCGATCTCGGCGCGCGCGACGATCGAGAGGAACGAGGAGAAGATCCGGAGCCTCTGGAAGCCCTCATGGAAGGCGTGGCTGCCGGCCGGCCCCACCCACCCTCACGCCGCCCTCCTGAAGCTCTATGTCGAGCGCGCCGAGTACTGGGAGCCCGAGGGCGGGCGGCTGCGGGTCCTCTACGAGAAGGCCAAGGCGCTCGTCCAGCGGAGGTCGGCGGAGGACAAGCTGAACCCGCCAAAGCACATCTGAGCCGCGCCTGTGACGGCGATCGAGCAGGCGTACCCCGAAGCGAGACGGTCCTCGGGCCGGGTGAACCTCGGATGGATCAGCCAGGTGTCGGCGTGGCGTCGGCCGCGCGCCGCGCGCGCTCCCCGTCAGGGGCGCCGCTTCCCTCGAGCGCCGCGCAGATCTCGGCAAAGCCGTCGAAGGGTGTGCACGGTACCCCGTCGCGGGAGCAGAGCACGTCGAGGGCGCTGTCCCGCACAGCGAACACGCGATCGCAGCGCCGCGCCGCGGGGTAGTCCAGCCGGCCGTCGCCGATGTAGACCGTGGAGGTCTCGCCGGTGGCCGCCTTCAGCTGGTCGAGCACGCGGATCTTGAAGTCCTCGCCGGGGCCGAGCGGCACCGTCTCCGGCACGGTCACGCGCCAGCGCCCATCGAAGACGGCATCGAAGCAAGAGAACGCGGTGCCCGGCGGCAGGAACTCGCGGATGTAGAACGGCAGGCCGTGGCTGATCACGTGGAACACCCACGACCGGCGGGCGCACAGGGCCAGGAGATCCTCGAAGCCGGACCGCAGCTCGGCGTGCGGGCGCAGCTCGGCCAGGAGCTCGGCGGCCGGGCGATCCACGTCGGCGTAGCCGCGGCGGAGGAGCTCGAACGGCGTGAGCTCGCCGGAGGCGGCCGGCGCGAGCAGCACCTGCCGCCAGTCATAGCGAAGGTGGGCGTCCCAGATCCGGTTCGTCAGGTCGTCGCAGGTGATGGTCCCGTCGAAGTCGCAAAGAATGAGCACGACCGCTGATTTGCACGCCGCCACGCCGGACGCCACCGCCGTGCCACGCGGGCCGGCCCTCGCCACGGGAGCGCCTTCCACGGCGAGGGCGCGGTGCGCGCCCGGAGCCGGGCCTCCGCGCAGGATCAGCCGCCGGTCGCGGCCAGGCCGCGACCGTCAGAGCGCGACAGGGAACGGATTGCGCTCGCTGAACCCGGTCTGGTGAAAGTAGGGATAGGGCAGCTTCGCCTTGCTCGCGGCGTCCAGCTTCGCGATGTGCTCTGGCGCGAGGTTCCAGCCGACGGCCCCGAGGTTCTGTCGAAGCTGCTCCTCGTTGCGAGCGCCGATGATCACGTTCGCGACGCTCGGCCGCTGCAGCAGCCAGTTGAGCGCGATCTGCGGGACGGTCTTGCCCGTCTCCTTCGCCACCGCGTCGAGCGCGTCGACCACACCATAGAGGTACTCGTCGTCGATCTGCGGCCCCCCCTCGACAGACAGCTTGTTCCGGAGCCGGCTGACCTCCGGCAACGGCTGCCCGCGCCGGATCTTCCCCGTGAGCCGCCCCCAGCCCAGCGGGCTCCAGACCACCGCGCCGACCTTCTGATCGAGCGCCAGCGGCATCAGCTCCCACTCGTAGTCGCGCGCCACCAGCGAGTAATACGCCTGGTGCGCCACGTACCGAGAGAGACCATACTTCTCCGACACGGCGAGCGACTTCATCAGGTGCCAGCCGGAGAAATTCGAACATCCGAGGTAGCGGATCTTCCCCGCTCGCACGAGATCGTCCAGCGTGCCGAGCGTCTCCTCGAGCGGCGTGACCGCGTCGAAGCCGTGCAGCTGAAAGAGATCGATATAATCCGTCTGCAGCCGGCGCAGGCTCCCCTCGATCGACCGGATCAGGTGGTACCGCGACGAGCCGACGTCGTTGGGGCCCTTGCCGCTCCGGAACGTCGCCTTGGTGGAGAGGATGACCTTGTCGCGCCTGCCCTTGATCGCGTGGCCGAGGATCTCCTCGGCGAGCCCGTCGGAGTAGATGTCGGCCGAATCGAACATGTTCATCCCGGCCTCGAGCGAGACGTCGACCAGCCGAGTCGCCTCGGCCACGTCGCTCGCGCCCCACCCCCGGAAGAACTCGTTGGAGCCGCCGAACGTCCCCGTTCCGAGGCTCAGCACCGGTACCTTGAAGCCTGACCCGCCGAGCTGTCTGAACTCCATGAATCGCCTCCGCGCCAAATGGGGACAACCTCTGAGCGCAGGGGCAGGAGCGCCGGACACCAGGCTCTCGCCCCCTTGCCGCGGTCGTGGACGGTTAGGAACTCCAAAGCGTTCCGGAAGTCAAGCGCCACCGTGGCCAGCGCGCCGAGCAGAAGGGAGCGTCGCGGCGGCCCGCCGGCACGGCCCGTCTGGCGCGAGATCCCGGCGACGCGAGGACGAGCCGGCGCCGCCGGCGGGGCGTCGCGGCCGCGCGTCGCGTCGACGAGCGCGAGCGCCGCGCTCCGCGATCACAGCCCGAGATCGAACCGGAACGCCCGCAGCGCCTCCGCGCTCGCGGAGCACCGGAGGCGCTCGTCACGCGGCATCTGCCCGAGCGTGCGCGTGTGTCCGGCCGGGATGAACATCGGCTCCCAGTGGATGCCCTCGTCTCCCCGCTGCTCGACGGCGATCTCGCCGGTGACGCTGCCCGTGTAGACACGCAGCGTCCGGCCGTCGCAATAACACACCTTCTGGACCACGTGCGCCGCGCGCGACTGCCCCGGAGGGATGAGGGAGCAAATCCGGTCCTGCAGCCGCTCCCAGAACGGCATCACGAGTGGGCCCGGGAAGCCGTTCAGGTGCTCGATGAAGAGGCCGCCGTGCTCGACGAAGAGCGGCACGAGGGAGAGCCGGTAAGCGGCGAGGGCCTCCTCGCGTACGACGGTGTCGAGATCCGAGGAGAGGATCTGGGGCACGTCGAGCCGGAGCACGCGGAGCGGCGTCGGGGCGTCCTTCCATACATACGTCATGTCCGCGAGCTTGCGGTGGTTCGAGGAGACGAAATAGACCATGGCCATCGCCCTCACCCGTCCCCTCACGCGTCCAGCGCGTCGAGCAGGTCCACGACGCTCTTCGTCTTGTCGTTCGGGTCGAGCTCGATCACGTCGATGTGCCAGTCCTCGAGCAGCGCCGGCTGGACGAGCCCGGCGCCGAAGGTCGCCCAGTAGCCGCGGCGGTTCGACGCGCGCCTCGCGAGCTGCGGGCTGCCCTCGATGCGCATCTGCTCCATGCGGTACCAGATGTACCGGATGTCGACGTCGCCGAAGCTGTAGCCGAGGAAGAGGAAGCTGTTGCTGAGCAGATCGGCCCGCAGGCGCTGATCGGGCGCCGCCTCGAGCCGGAGGCGGCCGAAGTACTGCGACTCGGTGAGCACCACCGTCTCGGGCCAGTCGAGATCTCCATGAAACTTGATGACGTGGCACGCCCCCTGCGCCGGGCACCGCGCGAAGTCGTCGAACCTGGCGAGCGCCACGGCCTCTTTTCCCGCGTCCCGCAGCGCCTCCTCGATGTGGTGCTCGAAGTTGGTCGTGTAGATGGTCGAGAAGTCGCGGCGCGCCAGGGCCTTGTGCTGGCACGAGCTCCTGCGCCGCTCGTCGACCTCGCGCGCGTGGAAGCGCGCGCGCATCTCGGCGATGAAGCTGTCGAGGCCGCCCGCGCACTCGCGGGCGAAGAAGCCCGCGAGCTGCGGGGGCAGGCCGTGCAGCTCGAAGAGCGCCGGCTCGAAGCCGAGCGCGGCGCCCATCCACCCCATCAGCTCCTTCCACATCGGCAGCCGGAGCGGGGCAGAGAAGCCCGCGCCCAGAAAGGGAATGAGGCGACCTTCCCGGTACGCCTGCCGGAGCGGGATCGCCGCTTGCTCGAGCGTGAGTACAGCCATCTTCAGCGAGCGATGGTATCTGCCCGACGACCTCGCGCAACCAGCGCCCGCCGGGCCGGAGCGCCTCGCCCCGAGCGGATGTCGGCGCGGATGTCGGCCGGCGCGCAAGGACAGAAGCCGCGACGCATCAGGACACACGCGGCAGAGCCCGGCGCCGCGGAGGAGGGCGCCGGTCGCACCTCGCTCTCCACGGCGGCAGAGCGGCGTCGAGCGCGCCCTCTCGCGAGCCGAAATGTCAGTAGTATCCCGCGCATGGAGATCCTTGGGATGGCGGCTCGGCGTCCGCTGCGCGCGGTCCGGTCCGCGCTGGTCGAGCGCCTCGGAGCGCGGCGCTGATGCAGATCGCAGCGTCTGCCGTGGCGATGTGGGCGGGGGCGTGCCTCGTGATCGGGGGCTGCACGGCGATCGTGGGCGTGGACAAGCCGTACCACCTGGCGGACGGCGCGGGCGGAGGTGGAGCCGAGACGTGCACGCCAGAGGAGGTGCGGTGCGCGCAGAACAGGCCGCAGACGTGCGACGAAGGCGGAGCGTGGCAGGACGAACCCGAGTGCCCGGCGGAGGCGCCCCTGTGTGACGACGGGCGCTGCACCGTCCCCCGGAGCTGCGCCAAGATGGACGCGATCTGCGGGCCGCGCGGCGACGAGCGCTGCTGCGAGAGCCTGGTGGTGCCCGGAGGCACGTTCGATCGGGGCAGCGCCGAGCCGCGCCTGGTGACGGTGAGCGACTTCCGGCTGGATCGATTCGAGGTGACGGTGGGGCGGTTCCGGGCGTTCCTGTCGGAGTACCCGGCGAGCTGGCCAGCGGTGGGGGCAGGTGCGCACCCGAAGATCCCGGACAGCGGGTGGCGCGCCGCGTGGGACGCCAACTTGCCCGTGGACCGGGCGGCGCTGTCGGCGTCGCTGCACTGCGAGGATCCCTATTTTTCATGGACCGACGAGGCGGGCGAGCACGAGCTCCTGCCCGCGGCCTGCGTGAGCTGGTACGTGGCGTTCGCGTTCTGCGCGTGGGATGGCGGTCGGCTGCCCACGTCAGCAGAGCGGCGCTACGCGGCCGCCGGCGGGGACGAGCAGCGCGCGTATCCATGGTCGAGCCCGGAGAGCGCCCCGGAGCCCGACGAGAGCTACGCTGTGTACGGTTGCGGCCTCGACGGGTCGTGCGAGATCGCGGACCTCCAGCCGGGCGGGTCGAGGTCGCCACGGGGAGACGGCCGGTGGGACACGCGGATCTGGGGGGAAACGTGTGGGAGTGGGTGCTGGATTCGTTCGCGGCGGACGACCCGATCGCGTGCGATGACTGCGCCGTCCTCACCCCCGACACGAACCACATGATCTGGGGCGGGGGCTGGCGCAGCGGGAAGGAGACACTGCTCACCTCCGCCTTCCAGGAGCGCCCGCCGAAGGGCCACTTCGCCGGCGCGGGGCTGCGGTGCGCGCGGGCGCGGTGATGCGCGCAGCTGGGCATCGCGGCGTCTCGGCGTCGCTGCCGCCGCTCCGCAGGGCGCGCGCCGCCCTTCGGGGGTCCCTGGAACCTTGACGCGACAGCCGCCGCGCGCGACCCTCCCGCCGTGTCGGGCACGCTCGCGGACGGAACGGTCTTCGCGCACCGCTATCGCGTGGCGCGCCTCCTCGCCGTGGGCGCGATGGGGTCCGTCTACGAGGTGGTGCACATCGAGACGAACCGCCGCCGGGCGCTGAAGGTGATGCACGCGTACCTCTTCCAGAGCGAGGAGATGCGCAGCCGCTTCAAGCGCGAAGCGCAGATCACGGCGGACATCGAGAGCGAGTACATCGTCGACGTCTTCGACGCGGGCATCGACGAGGCGACGGGCATGCCGTTCCTCGTGATGGAGATGCTCCGCGGCGAGGAGCTCGGCCAGCGCCTCAAGCGCCTCGGCAGGCTGCCTCCCGGCGAGGTCGCGACGTACCTCCAGCAGACCGCGTCGGCCCTCGACCGGACCCACGCGGCGTCCATCATCCACCGGGATCTCAAGCCGGAGAACCTGTTCGTCACCCAGCGGGACGACGGGACGCCCCGCATGAAGATCCTCGACTTCGGCGTGGCGAAGCTGCTCGCCGAGGGCGGGACGGCGGCCGGCATCACGCGGAGCCTCGGGACGCCCATCTACATGGCGCCCGAGCAGTTCCGCACCGACACGAAGCTCACCAGCGCCGTGGACATCTACGCGCTCGGGATGATCGCGTACACGCTGCTCGTGGGGACGCCGTACTGGAGCCCGGAGGCGCTCAGCGCGAACGACGTGATCGCGTTCGCGCTCGTGGCCGTCCACGGGCCGCAGGAGCCGCCGGTCCACCGGGCGATGTCGCAGCGGGTGGTGCTGCCGCAGGGCTTCGATGGCTGGTTCGCCCGGGCCACGGCCGTCGATCCAGCGGCGCGGTTCCGCCTCGCGAGCGAGGCGGCGCAGGCGCTCTCCGAGCTGCTCGGCCTCGCCCCGGCCAGCAGCGGGCGTTCGCCCCGCCCGACCACGCCGCCCTGGGCCCTGGCGAGCCCCTCGGCGCACGCGCTCGCCACGCCAGCGCCCGCGATCACCGCGCTCACGGCGCCCTCGATGATGCCGCCGGTGGCGACGAGCGTCGGCCCGATGGGGCCGGAGCACCCGTCTCGCTCCCCGGTCGCGCCCCTCGCGGCGACCATGGAGACGTCGGTGACGTCCGTCCCTTCAGGGAACATCACGCCGATCGCGCCGAACCGAGCCCCGCTCGTCGCCGCCGCGGTCGTCCTCGGGCTCGGGGTGCTCGGCGCAGGGACCTGGCTCCTGATCCGCGCCGGGGCCGAGGCCGATCCGGCGGTGGCCGCGCCGCCTTCGGCCACGGCGCCGGACGCCGGCTCGGCGAGCGCCGCCGTCGCCGCTGCGCCGAGCGCGACGCCGCCGGCAGCGCCGCCGGCGCCGGCGCCCAGCGCCTCCGCGACGGCGCTCGCCGCGGAGCCCACCCAGCCCGCGACGAGCGCGAGCGCCAGCGCGAGGCCGGCCGCGCGCGGGGCGGCGGGCGCTCCCCCGAAGGCGGCGCCGAAGCCCGCTTCGACCGGGCGAACAGGCGCCGCCGCTCGCCCCAAAGTCCCTCTGCTCGGACGAGATTGAGACCGATGTCCGCCGCGCTGACGGTCCGACCCTCGCCGACACCGGTTGACACCTTCGCCCGTGGATGCCCCAGAACATGACACGTCGCCTGCGCCGGATGGCTCCTCTCGCTCTCGTCCTCTGGCCGCTCGCCGCCGCGACGCCCGCCGCGGCGCAGGACAGCGCGGCCGCGGAAGCCCTCTTCGACCGGGGCCTCGCCGAGATGGAGGCGGGCCGGTACGAGACGGGCTGCGGCGCGATCGCCGAGAGCCATCGGATCGAGCCCAAGCCGGGGGCGCTCTTCACGCTGGCCATCTGCGAGTCGAGGTGGGGCCGCGTCGCGAGCGCGTTCGCGCACTTCGGGGAGTACCTTGCGCTCCACGAGCAGCTGACGCCGGAGCAGAAGCGCCGGCAAGGAGAGCGGCCCAAGGTCGCCCGGGAGGAGCGCGAGAAGCTCGCCCCGCTCGTGCCGGAGCTCGCGCTCTCCCTCCCGCCCGGGGCCCCCGCGGGGACGGTGGTGAAGCGCGACGGCCGCGCGGTGGACAGCGCCGCGCTGGGCGCGAGCGAGCCGGTGGATCCGGGCGAGCACGTCGTGTCGACGCAGGCGCCGGGAGGGCCTGTCCAGGAGACGCGGATCCACCTCGCGCACGGCGAGAAGAAGCGCGTCGAGCTTCTGGTGAGCGGCGCCCCGGCGCCGTCCGCCGAGCGCCTTTCAGGCCGGCGGGCGGCCGTGTACGCGGCCGGCGGCGTCGGCGTCGCGGGGCTCGTGCTCGGCGGGGTGACGGGCGCGCTCACGCTCGGCAAGAAGAGCGTCGTCCGCGACCACTGCGGCAGCGGGATCGGCCTGAGCGACCCGACGGCCTGCGACCCGACGGGCCTGGACGCGGCGGAGAGCGCGAGCACCACCGGGCTCGTGAGCACGATCGGCTTCGGCGTGGGGCTGGCCGGGCTCGGGGCGGCGGCGGTCCTCTACCTGACCGAGCCGCAGCAGAGCGACATGACCGCCGGCGCGCCGTCAAGGCGGATCCGCGCAGGGGTGCTCGCGGCAGGCCCGGAGGGGGTCGTGCTCGGGGCGAGCGGGTCGTGGTGACGCGGCGGGGCCGTTCACCTTCGCGACCTTCGCCGCCTTCGCCGCCTCTACCCGCCGGCGCGGAGGCGCGCTAGACCCGCCGCGTGCAGCTCATCCCCGCCATCGATCTCCTCGGAGGCCAGGCCGTGCGCCTCCATCAAGGGCGCTACGATCAGGTCACCGTCTACGACCAGGACCCGGCGGCGCTCGCCGCTCGCCTCCGCCGCGCCTGCGCTCGGCTGCACGTGGTCGACCTGGAGGGGGCCCGCGCCGGCCTGCCCGTCCAGGCCGACGCCGTCCGCGCCGTCATCGCGGCCTTCGGCGCGGAGGGCGGCAGCGTGCAGGTGGGCGGCGGCATCCGCTCCGCCGCCGCGGCCGAGAGCTACCTCGCGCTGGGCGCCGATCGCATCGTGCTCGGGACCGCCGCGGTGAACGATCCCGCGCTCGTCCGCGACCTCGCCGGCCGCTTCCCGGGGCGCGTCGTGGTCGCCGTGGACGCCAAGGACGGGCGCGTGGCCGTGCAGGGCTGGGAGCAGGTCTCCTCCGTCACGGCCCTCGACGTCGCCCGCGCGCTCGCCGGCGCCCCCGTCGCGGCGCTCCTCTACACCGACGTCTCCCGCGACGGCACGCAGGTCGGCCCCAACCTGGAAGCCACCCGCGAGCTCGCCGCCTCGTGCGGCTTCCCCGTCCTGGCCTCCGGCGGAGTCGGATCGCTCGCTCACCTGCGCGCGCTCGCGCAGATCCCCGGCGTCAGCGGCGTCATCGTGGGCCGCGCGCTCTACGAGGGGGCCTTCACGCTCGCCGAGGCGATCGAGGCGGCGAGCGCCTGACGGCGTGTGCGCGTTTTCGTGTACGATCCCCCCGACAATGCACGAGCGCGACGACCCACGGCCCTCCACACGCGAAGTCGCGGCGGAGGAGTTCCTGTTCCACCTGCACCGGGGCAGCGAGCTCCTGCAGGACAACCGGGTCCACGCCGCGAAGGCGGAGCTCGAGCGCGCGCTGTCGCTCCAGCCGAGCGATCCCAAGGGGCAAGACCTGCTCGGGATCGTCTACTTCCGGCTGGGGCTCTACCCGCGGGCGATCGCGATCTATGAGCGGCTGATCCAGGCCCACCCGGAGGCGGTCGAGCCGCGCATCAACCTCGCGCTCTCGTACCTCAAGACCGGGCAGCCGGCGCAGGCGCGGTCCGAGCTCGAGAAGGCGCTCGAGCAGAACCCGAAGCACCAGCGCGCGTGGGGCTACCTGGGGCTCGCGTTCCAGCGCATGGGCGACTACGAGCGCGCGAGCCACGCGTTCGCGGCGGGCGGCCACGACGCGATGGCGCGCCGCCTGCTCGACATGACGGGCGCCGCCACGGGTCGCTACTCGATGGAGCCGCCCGACACCGAGGATCAGCCGCCGATCGAGGCCAAGGCCGAGGTGCAGCGCGCCGCGGGCGAGGCGGTGCAGGTGCTCGATCGCGCCGGCGCGGGCTTCCGGCACGACTCGGATCTGCCGCGCATCCCGTCAGGGACATGGTCGGCCATCGAGCCTGGCCGCGAGATGATGCCGACCATCCCGGCGCCGCCGTCGTTCAAGAGCCTCGGGGCGGACGGCCGCGCGGGAGGCGCGTCGAACCCGCCCGGCGCGGGCAAGGCTCCCGGCCCGAGGGTCGGCGCGGCGCCGACGGTCCCGTCGATGCCGGCGGTGCAGGCGCCGCCGGGAGGGAGCGTGGCCCCGACCGTGCGCCGCAGCACGGTGGCGCCCGAGGAGCCCTCCGCGACGGGCCGCTTCGCGATCGCCGTCCCCGCGGCGGCGGACGCGGCGGCGGCGAGCAAGAAGGCGGCGGGGCGGCCGTCGTCGTCCTCGCTGCCGCCGCCCACGGCGGCGCCGGCCGCGCCGCCGCCGGCCGCGGCGCCGCCGCTGGAGACGCTCTCGGCGCTCGCGCGCGAGCGGCTGCTCGTCTTCCCGCGCGAGGCCGCTGTCACGCGGCACCCGACCGGCGTCGTTCTCGTGCAGTCGGCGAAGGGCTTCGTCGCCCGGCTCGACGCGCTGCGCACCATGAGCGTGCACTCCGGGACCGCCACGCACGTGCTGAAGCGGCAGGCGCGCGGGCGCATCTTCGACGAGCCGCTCGGCGGGCCGAGCACGCCCTTCATCGAGATCGGCGGGCGCTGCGAGCTCGTGCTCGGCGCGCCCGAGGGGCGGCGGCTCCACCCGGTGACGCTCGGGGAAGAGTCCATCTACCTGCGCGAGGACGTGCTCGTCGGCTTCGATCTGCCGATCGGCTACGAGAACGGCCGCCTGCCGGCCGGCGAGGGCGAGGCGGTCGCGATGGTGCAGCTCCGCGGCCGCGGCCACATGGTCCTGTCGGTGCCCGAGCGCGCCGCCGCGCTGGAGATCACCCCGTCGCGGCCGACGTCGACGCGCGCGACCGCGGTGCTCGGGTGGATGGGCCGGCTCCTGCCGCGCACGCTGCCCGCCTCCGAGGCGCCTGGAGGCATGCAGGGCTTCGTGACGTTCGGCGGAGAGGGGATGGTCCTCGTCGATGGTCGCTAGCGCGGGCACGTCCCTGCGGGGCATCAAGGCGCAGCGGCGGCGCACGCTCTGGGAGGACGCGCGGAACCTCCCGAACCTGCTCACGTTCGCGCGGATCCTCATGATCCCGGCCGTCCTCTTGCTGCTGTCGAGGGGCGCGCCGCGGGACTGCTTCTGGGCCGCGGGCGTCTACTCGCTCGCGGCGATCACCGACATGCTCGACGGCTACCTGGCGCGGCGGCAGGGCCTCGTGAGCGTGCTCGGCAAGTTCCTCGATCCGCTCGCCGACAAGCTCATCGTCGCCGCCACGCTCGTGTGGCTCGTGCCGATGGGCCGGATCCCGGCGTGGGCGGTGGTGCTGCTCATCTCGCGCGAGATCACGATCACGGCGCTCCGCTCCATCGCCTCGACCGAGGGGCTCGTCATCGCGGCGGGCGACGGCGGGAAGGTCAAGACAGCGCTGCAGATGATCGGGATCGTCTGCCTGATCCTCGGCTACCCGTACCGCATCCACCTCGGCGTCGACTTCGGAGAGGTCGACGTGGTGCACGTCGGACGGCTGCTCATCTATCTATCGCTCGTCTTCTCGATCACGAGCGCCGCGCAGTACATGGGCCTGTTCATCGACGCCATCGACGCCAAGAACCGGCCTACCCCTCCGCAGTAGATGGGCAATAGGCAAGCCCGCCTGGTTCTGCTAGACCAGCGCGCGTGAAAGCCCCGAAGACATCGCGCAACGCCTTGCGCCCCGCGCTCCTCCTGGCCGCGCTCGCCGCGGCGATCGTCGCCTCCGCCGCGAGCTGCAGCCAGCAGCGAGAGGGCGAGCCCTGCGAGATCGCGAACGGCAACGATGACTGCGCCGATGGCCTCGTGTGCATGGGCATCGGTCAGCAGCAGCAACAACATCGTTGCTGCAGACCGAATGTGATCACGCAGGTCTGCGATCCCAACCAGAATCCGACGACGAGCAGCGCGAGCGGCACGGGCGGCGGCGACGGTGGCGGTGGCACCGGCGGCAACGGGACGGCCGGGGGCGGCGGTACAGGCGAGGGCGGAAGCGGCGGCGGTACGGGCGGCGCCGGTGGTACGGGCGGCGCCGGTGGTACGGGCGGCGCCGGGGGCGGCACCGGCGGCGCCGGTGGTACGGGCGGCGCCGGGGGCGGCACCGGCGGCGCGGGCGGCACCGGCGGCGCGGGTGGGCGCTAGCGCAGCGAAGGCGGCCCCCGCGCATCACAACACCCAGAGAAGCGACAGGCGCGAGCGCTCCAAGCCTCGCGCTTGCGTGGAGGGCAGGCGCCGCGGCGGCGCGCGTCGATGCGCCGCCCGCCGCGTGACACCAGCGGCCTCAGGCCGTCACTTCAGCCCAGCGCGCGACGCGCCCGCGCACGCCGCCTGAGCACGGCAGCTCCGGCGAGCGCGACCCCGGCGAGCGCCGTCCACGGCGCGACGGGCGCGCTCGGCTCGCCGACGCGGCAAGCGCACCCCACGGCCGTCGCCTCCGGCTCGGGATCCTCGACCGGATCCGTCGGATCCGGCGTCGCGCCGCCCGTGGAGCCGGCGGGCTCCGGCTCGACGGGCTCCGTCGGATCGACCGGCGGCTCCACCCCGAGATCTTCACTCTCCACCGTCACGGACGAGGACGGACAGTTCTTGTGACCGATCACCAGGTAGTACGTCTGCGTGGGATCGAACGGCGGATCGGAGGTCTCGTCGATGACGAGCTCACCGCTCGTCTCCGTGATCCCCTCGACGCTGTAATCGTAGTTCGTGGCCTCCGGCAGGAGCTCGCCCAGCGTGAAGCCGACGTGCCGACGGGCCCTCACGTAGATGCTCCACTCGACGTCGTTGCCGCGGTCGGGATCGAGCTCCACGGTGAAGCGGACGCCCTTCGCGGCCCGATCCGGCTTGCTCTTGAAGTGGAAGAGGCTCTGCAGGCTGAGCTGCGAGCGGTAATCCGCGCACGACGCCCCCGAGCCGAAGACCAGCGAGTCGATCCCGAACATGTTCGTCGTCTGCGACTTGCCCCCGCTCAGATCGAGCACCTCCTCGCAGTCGTCGAGGCCCCGGCTCTCGATCAGCGCGTCGACGGCGCCGGCGTCCGCCTCCGTGAGCTCGCCGGCGGTCACCAGCTTGCCGGTCGCCCGCTTCAGCGCCTTGGCGAAATCGCCGAACGAGGCGTTGGGGGTCAGCAGCGTCACCGTGCCCCAGACGAGCTTGTCGCCCACCTTGGCCCCGAACTTCTCGCGCAAGGACCACGCGAGGCTGCCGATCAGCTCGCCGTCCTCGTGCACCTCGCCCACCAGATCGCCGGGGCACGTCTTGGTGTCCTTCGCGAGGTCGCGCGCCATGCCGAAGGGCGCCAGCGTCGCCTCGCCGAGCGTGGAGTCGCCGTTCACGGTGCACGCGAAATAGTCCGCGATGCCCTCATCGATGCTGCCGGCCCAGGGGGAGAGCCCGTATTCGTTGATCGCGAACTGCCCCCCGTTGTAGCCGACCGCGTTGGCGGAGACGTAATGGGTGAACTCGTGGAGGAACACGTCGGAGTCGTCCGAAAAATCGAAGAACGAGCCCTGGCCGATGGCGATGAGGTTCGGCGCGCGGAAGGGCTCGCCCACGCCCTCTCCCGAGAAGAACGCGTTGTCCATCGGCCGGCCCGCCTCCAGCATGTTGGCGACCGCGACGAGCTTCCAGCCAGGCGCCCCCATGTCGATCTGGTGGGTCGACACGAAGTAATCGCGCATCCGGGTGAGGTGGTAATAGATGCCGACCTGCGCGAACTGGTCGTGCGCATCGTCCGCGCTCGTGGGCGGATCGTAGAGGAAGTCCTCCCCTGCGTTCGGCTCGACGCTCTGCTCCACGGTGAGCGGGACGCCGCCGATGAGGTCGCCATCCACGTAATTCACCACCTTGAAGTTGCCGTTCCAGCCGCTCAAGGTCTGAGGATCCGCCGCGTCGAGGCCGCTGAGCTCGAGATCCTGGACCTCGGGCGTGACCGCGGAGCTGATGGGGTAAACGCGCCCTCGCGCGTGCACGGCCAGCGAGCGCCTGTGGACGAGCTTGCCTGTGTGCGCGTCGACGAGGTAGCGCTCCCCGCCGCGATCCGACCGGACATCGACGACCCAGACGAGCTTGCCGCCCGTCTCCGCCTCGGGAAACACCGCGAGCGACGCGTTCGGCCGCTCCGCGAGCGTCATCCCATAGGTCCCCTCGACCGCGCGCCGCGCGGCCTCTTCCCCGTGAGTCGGCGTCGTCGCGACCGACAGGTCCCGCGCGACGTCGAGCACCACGACCTCCGCGCGGTTCTCCCGGGTGAGATCGATCGCCACCGCGGCGCCGAGCACGGGCAGTCCGGCGTGGACCTGCGCAAACCGGACAGTGCGGTGTTCGCCGTCCACGAGCTCGCTCTGGTAGCGCAGCGAGACGCCCTGGAGGCGGAGGTCTGAAGCGGCGTGCTTCAGCGCCGCCTCCGCCGCGCCCCGCGCGCCATCCGCGCCCCGGAAGGACAGCGCCGTTGCTGGCGAGCCCTTCGGTAGCGTGTGCCACTCCGACGCGGCGGCGAGCCCCGCAGAGGCCAAGGCTGCGAGTGCGGTCAACGGAAGCAAGAGCGGCAGTCGTCTCATGGGTTCATCTCTCCGGCTGGATTTCTGCTGGCTTTCTGCAAGCAGCGCTCGCGTGAGGCGCGGCAGGGCCGGACCGACGAGCGCGACCAACGTAACGAGTTGCGTTGCCTCATCAAGGAGAAGCGACGCGACGTCCTCGCGGAAAATCAAGGAGTTGTGGCCGTGATTGCCTCGTTACGTGACCTCCCTGGTCAACCAGCGTGGTATGTCTCCGGCACCTTCAACGCAGGCTCCCGTGGCGCTCTCTGAAACAAACACCTCCATTGGATTCCCGGCGACGTTCGCCCCGAGCGACATCGTCTCCGCCTGTTCCCCGGGCCGCACCGGTCCCTCCGGCGCGCCGCTGCCCGGCAGGGTTCGCGTCGGCGGCCGCGTGCTCGAGGTCGCGGAGGGCGCGGTCGTCCTCGGCGACGCGTTCAGCGCGCTGCGCGTCGCGCTCGAGGGCGCGCTCGCGCCGCCGCTCGAGGTCGGCGATCTCGCGATCGTCGAGGGCGCGCCGGCGCCGGCTGGCCGCGCGCTCGCGTCGGCGCGGCTCGTCGAGCGGATCGCGCCCCGGAGGCCGCCGCGGGCGCGCGCGGGCGCCGCGGCGCCCCCGTCGAGCGAGACGGAGCGCGCGATCCATCGCGGGCGCGGCGCGGCGCTCGCCCAGCGCGCGGCGGCGCTCGGCGCGGTGCGGGCGCTGTTCGCCGAGCGCGGCTTCCTCGAGGTGGAGACGCCGAGCATGGTCCCCTCCCCTGGGCTCGACCTGCACCTCGACGCGTTCGCGGTGCAGGCGGCGCGCCCGACGTTCCTGATCACGAGCCCGGAGTACCAGATGAAGCGGCTGCTCTCGGGGGGCGTCCCGCGCTGCTTCCAGCTCGCGCGCTGCTTCCGGCGCGGGGAGCTCGGGGACAGGCACAACCCGGAGTTCACGATGCTCGAATGGTACCGCGCCTTCGCCGGCGTGGACGAGGTGATGGCCGACACCGAGGCGATCGTGCGGCGCGTCGCGGGCGCGCTCGGCGCGGAGGGCACGATCTCGACGTCCGGCAAGCAGGTACGTTTGGAGCGGCCGTTCCCGCGGATCTCGATCGGCGAGGCGTTCGCGCGCTGGGCGGGCGTGCCCGCGGACGACGCGATCGCGCTCGCGTCGAGCGACGAGGAGCGGTTCTTCCGCCTGCTCGTGGACGCGGTGGAGCCGGCGATCGCCGCGCTGCCCCACCCGGTGTTCCTGGTCGATTTCCCCGCGCCGTTCGCGTCGCTCGCGCGGCTCAAGCCGAGCGATCCGCGGGTCTGCGAGCGGTTCGAGCTGTATGTCGCGGGCGTCGAGCTCTGCAACGGCTTCGGCGAGCTGACCGACCCGGTCGAGCAGCGCGCGCGGCTCCTCGCGGATCAGGCGGCGCGGGCCGCCCAGGGCAAGCCGGTCTATCCGATCGACGAGCGCTTCCTCGACGCGCTCGAGGAGGGGATGCCGCCCGCGGCGGGCAACGCGCTCGGGGTCGATCGCCTCGTCGCGCTGTGCCTCGGCGCTCCGTCGATCGGCGACGTCCTCGCGTTCCCTCACGGCTGGCTGTGACAGGCGCGGGGGTCCCCGACGGCGACGCGCGCCTCTCACCGGAGGTCCTGTCGCAGCTCGCCCGCAAGTACCTCACGCTCGCGGAGCTCCGGCGCGCGCGGGCGGCCGGGGAGCCGATCCCGGGCAAGGAGGTGTTCCGCGCGCTCGCGGGGGAGTTCCCCGGCGCGCTGAACGAGCTCGACAACCTGCCCTTCGACGAGATCGAGCGGCGCCGCGACGCGCTCTCACGGGCCCTCGCCGGGGGCCCGGAGGAGCGCTGGATGGCGTGGATGCACGGCTACCACACGCTGATGCGGGCGGCGCTCTACGTGAAGATCCGCGTCGCGCGGCGTGAGGAGCTGTCCGACGTCGCGGCGGCGGCGCTCGCGGAGCGGGCGGCGAGGCACGCCGGCGCGCCGATCGACGCCGCGTTCGTGATCGCGGTCAAGGCGCCGCCGGACGGCCGGCTGAACCGCCTCGTCCTCGGCCGGCTCGCGGCGACGTTCGGCACGTCGATGGCGGAGATCCGGGAGACGATCTTCCCGCGGCGGCGGGCGGAGGGAGACTGACGCGCGGCGCGCTCGGCCGAGCACTCGGCGCCGGCTCGCTGGCAGGGCGGGCGCCAGTGGTCCGCTGGACCGTCACGAGGGTGTGGCGGTGAGCCACACCGAAAGATCGTCTGCGGAGAGGTCGAGCACCACGTCGCCCACCTTCTCCGGGCCTTCTGCGTGCAGGCGCTCGTGGAGCCGGCTTCGCTCCTCTGCCGTGAGCGGGCGCCCCAGTCGCCGCTCGACCTGGTGCGCGAGCAGCGCGAGGCCCTTCTCCAGCCCTTCCTTGAGCCCGGCCGCCTTGCCTTCCCTGTAAATCGAGTTCTGCATGACGATCTCCCGCGGCAGCAATGATTTTACCACATCTGCCAGGCCACGCTCACGCGTGTCCGCTTCGGCCAGGGCCACCATCGCCGCTCCGAGCTCCGCAAACTGACGCTCGCCGGAGCAGGCCCGGAGCGCCTCGATCACCTGGTTCAGCTTGCTGCCATCCGCGTCCGCTGCCAGGGGCGCAAAGATCAGCCAAAACGGGCTTCCCCGCGCCGCCAGCTCGGCCACCGTCCGCTGATAGACCGCCTCGATACGGAACCGCACGCCGGAGAACGGCTCGTCCGGTGACGATGTCCGATACGCGCCGTGCGTCGGCCACGGCGCCTCCCGGCCAGAAAGGACCACCACCACGCTGTCGATCGGCGTGGGTTGCCGAGCAGGGGCGCCCTCGCTCGCTCGCGCCTCGTCCGCCACCGCCAGCGCCGTCAGGCAATGGTACTCGAACACGCGGAACGGAATCTCATCGCCCATCGCCAGCGTCCACTCGGCGTGGAGCAGCCGCCGCTCGCCGCCCACCATCACGGCGAGCGCCCGATCGAGCCGCCGCTGGCGGCCGGTGACCTGCGTGTCGACCCAGCCCAGCGGCTCGATGGGCCCGGCCGCGCCGAGCAGAGCGCGCGCGACGTCGTGCGGGAATTGCCGCGACACGTGGCGGAGGATCAGATCGACGTCGTCCGGCGCGTCGTCCTGCCCCGTGTCCTCCTTTCGGCGCCTGCGGCCTCGCTTGCCCATGTCGACGGACCGTCCTCCTGCACCTCGAACATCGGCGCGAGCCCGCCGCAGTTGCGCACCCAGCCGAGCGCCCCCGTGACGAGCTCCGGCCATGGGCTAAGCTCCGCGCCCGATGGAACGTTTCTTCTTCCTGCTCTCGGGCGTTTACGGGTTCCTCGCGGTGGCGCTCGGCGCCTTCGGCGCCCACGGGCTCAAGGCGACGCTCGACGCGGAGGCGGACGGCGCGCTGCGCCTCTCCTGGTGGCAAACGGGCGCCCAGTACCACCTCGCCCACGCGCTCGCGCTGGCGCTCGCCGCCCACCTCGCCGCGCGCACCGGCGGCGTCGCGGCGACCGTCGCCGGCTTCTGCTTCGCGGGCGGCGTGCTCTTCTTCTCCGGCAGCCTCTACGTGATGACCGTGACCGGCGTCCGCGTCCTCGGCATGGTCACGCCGTTCGGCGGGCTGCTCCTGCTCGCGGGCTGGGGCGCGGTGGCCGTGGCCGCGCTCGGGATGGCGAAGGGCTGAGGCGCCCGGCAACGGGCGCCGCCGCGCCTAGGTCGTCCTGCGCGCGAAGAGCCGGCCGAACCGCGCCGACGCGCGCTCGCGGAGGGCGGCCACGCGAGACCGGACCCGCCCCCAGCGCTCGCTGCGCGCGAGATCGTCGAGCAGCGAGTACGAGACCGGCGTGACGATCAGGGTGAGCAGCAGGCTCAGGGACTGGCCGCCGATGACCACCACGGCGATCGTCTGGCGCTCCTCGGCCCCGGGCCCCGTGCCCAGCCAGAGCGGGAGCATGCCCGCGACCAGGGCCAGCGTGGTCATCAGGATGGGCCGCAGCCGATCGCGGTTCGCCTGGAGGATCGCCTCCTCACGCGGCACGCCCTCGCCCCGCAGCTTGTTCATGTGGTCGACCTGGAGGATCGAGTTCTTCTTCACCACGCCGAACAGCACGAGGAAGCCGAGCGCAGAGTACAGGTTCAGCGTGTTCCCGGTCGCCCACAGGCTGAGCAGCGCGAACGGCACCGACAGCGGCAGCGAGAGCAGGATCGTCACCGGGTGCACGAGGCTCTCGAACTGCGACGCCAGGATCATGTACATGAGCACGATCGACAGGAGGAACGCCCAGATGAACTCGCCGAACGTGCGCTCGAGCTCCGCGCCGCGGCCGCGCACGCTGGTCGTGTACGCGGCGGGCATGTCCATCTCCCGGGCGGCGCCGCGCAGCGCCTCCAGCCGGTCGGCGAGCGCGTAGCCGGGGGCGACGCCGGCGCGCAGGCTCGACACCCGCTGGCGATCGAGCCGGTCGATGCGCGACGGGCTCCTCGCCTCCTCGATGCGCACCAGGTTGTCGAGGCGCACGAGGTCGCCCCGGAGCAGCGGCGTCGCGGCCGAGGGCGCCGTCGCGCCGCCGGCGCCGCCCGGCTGCGGCGCCGCCTGCGCGCGCGCCGTCCGGGGCACGTACAGGCGGCGGACGGCCGCCACCCGATCGCGATCCTCCTCGATGAGGCGCAGCTGCACGTCGTAGTTCTCGTTCTCGGCCTCGTCCCGGAAGCGCGAGACCGCCTGATCTCCGCCCACCATCAGGCGCAGCGCGGTCGCGATGTCCTGCGTCCGGACCCCGAGCTGCGCCGCGCGATCGCGCTCGATGAGCACCCGGAGCTCCGGCCGGTCGATCTTCAGCGTCACGTCGGCGTCCACGATGCCGCCGAGCTGCGCGGAGCGCTCGCGGAGCTCGTTCGCGTACCGCTCGAGCTGCTCGATGTCGGGGCCCTGGATCGCGAAGTCGATTTCGAAGTTCCCGCCGCCGATGTTGAACGACGGCACGTTGCGCACGGAGATCCGGAGATCGGAGTACTTGCGCAGCTTGCGCCGCACCTCCTGCATCACGTCCTTCTGCGAGTAGTTGTCCTTGAAGGCGCGCCATGGATGGCCGGAGAACGTCTCCCGGAGCAGCCGTGTCAGGGAGAACGTGCGCTCGTCGTGCGGGGCGATCCGCACGAAGGCCTCGCCCGCGCTGACGCCGCCCACGAAGCCGCCGCCCGCTGTGGCGAGCACGCTCCGCACCCCGCGCACCCCGCGGACGTCGTCGCTGATCTCCCGCATCACGTCGTCCATCGCGCCGATGCTCGCGCTGAGCGGGGCCGTGACGCGGATCTCGAACTGCGCGTCGTCCGCGCCCGACGGGATGTACTCCTGCTTCACGAGCCCGTAGAGCGGCACGGCCGACGCCATCACCAGCGCGCCCGAGACGGCGACGAGCGCCCGGTGCCGCATCGCGAACGCGAGGGCGCGCGTGTACCTGGCCTCGAGCCTCCCGTAGAAGCCCTCCCGCGTCGCCGCCTCGCCCCCGCCGCCCGGCCCCCCCTCGCCCGCCCCGTGCGCGCGGGCGCCCTCCTCGCGGAGCAGGCGCGCGCTCATCATCGGGGTCAGCGTGAAGCTGACGAGCAGGCTCACGAGGATCGCGACCGTGGCCGTGATCCCGAACTGGAACAGGAATCGCCCCGAGATCGACGACATGAACGACACGGGGACGAAGATGACGACGAGCGACAGCGTCGTCGCGAGCACGGCGAGCCCGATCTCCTGCGTCGCGGCCCTGGCCGCCTCGAAGGAGTCCATCTTCTTCTCCTCGACGAAGCGGAAGATGTTCTCCAGGACGACGATCGCGTCGTCGATGACGATGCCCACCATCAGCACGAGCGCCAGCATCGTCACGCTGTTCAGCGTGAAGTCGAGCAGCCACATCATGCCGAACGTCGCGACGACCGACGTCGGGATGGCGACGCCCGCGATGATCGTGGACCGCCACGACCGCATGAAGAGCAGGACGACCGCGCACGCCAGGATGCTGCCGAGGACGAGGTGCACGTTGATCTCGTGCAGCGCCGTGTAGATGTAGCCCGACTGATCGCGGATCACCTCGAGTCGCACGTCCTCGGGCATCTGCTCGGAGAGCTTCGCCAGGTTCGCCTTCACGGCCTCGATCACCGCGACGGTGTTGGCGCCCGACTGCCGCACGACGTCGAGGACGACGGTGGGCTTGCCGTCGAGGCGGGCCAGCGACCGCTGCTCGTAGGTGCCGTCCTCGGCGCGGCCGATGTCGCGCACCCGGACGGGCCGCCCGTCGACGGTGGCGACGACCAGATCGTTGAACGCGCCCGCGTCCTCGATGCGGCCCATCGTGCGCAGCGTCCGCTCCTCCTCCTTCCCCGTGACGTTCCCCGCGGGGATGTTCGCGTTCTGCTGCACGATCGCGTCGCGGACGGCGGTGATCGGCAGGCCGTACGCGGCGAGGCGATCGGCGTTCAGCCAGATCTTGATGGCGCGCTGCTGCCCCCCCACGACGCGCACCTCGCCGACGCCCGACGACCGCTCGAGCTGCACCCGCACGAGCTTGTCGGCCAGCTCGGTGAGCTCCCGGATCGATCGATCGGCCGAGAGGGCGATCGACATGACAGGGGTCGAGTCGTTGTCCTGCTTCGCGATGACGGGCGGATCGGTGCCCACGGGGAGGCGGCGCAGCGCCGCCTGCACGCGATCGCGGACGTCCTGCGCCGCCGAGTCGATGTCCCGGTCGAGGTTGAAGGTGGCGACGACGACGGAGGTGCCGCTCGTCGAGATCGAGCGGAGCTCGGCGATCCCCTCGACGGTGTTGACCGCCGCCTCGATCTCCTCGGAGATCTCCGACTCGACGTCCTCCGGCGCGCCGCCGGGGAGCGTGGTGCGGACCGAGACCGTCGGCAGGTCCACGGCGGGGAAGCGATCCACGCCGAGCTTGAAGTACGCCACGGCGCCGACCACCACGAGGGCGAGCGTCAGCATGGCGGCGAACACGGGCCGCTGGATGCAGATCCTGGCGAGCGCTTGCACCCTAGCCCCCCTCCACCACGCGCACCGGCTGCCCCTGCTGGAGCGACCCGGGCCGGGCGACGACGGACTCCCCCGCCGCGACGCCGGACACGATCTCGACCCGATCCCCCGACGTCTTTCCGGTGGTGACCTGCTTCTCCTTCGCCTTGCCGTCCTCGACCGTGATGACCTTCGCGAGGCCGGCGAACCGGACGACGGCGGTCGCCGGTACCGTCGGCACCGGCCTCGAGCTCACGACGATCTGCGCGCTGACGAGGCTGCCCGGCCGCAGGTGGCCGGGGTTCTTGATGTCGCTCTCCACGAGCAGGGTGCGGCTCTGCGGGTCGAGCGCGGGCGCGAGGCGCGCGACCGTCCCCGGATAGGTGGCGCTGTCGCCCGGGAGGCTCACGCGCACGGGCTGGCCCGCGCGCACGCTGGCCGCCTCGAGCTCGGGGATGGCCACGCGCAGCCGCAGCGGGTCGATCCGGACGACGTCCACGATCGGCGCCCCGGCGGCGAGGTACTGGCCGACGTTCGCTCTCCGCACCTGGACGACGCCATCGAGCGGCGACCGCACCAGGGTGTCGGCGAGCTGCTGCCGCGCCATGCGCAGCTCGGAGCGCCGCTGGCGGACGGCGGCCTCGCGGATGCGCACCTCCTCCCGCGCCGACTGCACGGCGGTCTCCGCGCGGACCGCCGCCGCCTCGGCCGCATCGAGGTCCATGCCCGACATCAGCCCTTCCCTGGCGAGCCCCCGCGCCCGGACCTGGTTGGCCTGCGCTTCCTTGAACGTCGCGAGGGCCTGCCTCACCACCGCCGTGCCCTCGATATCGAGCTCGCTGTCAGGCCCGTCCGGGGGCAAGCCGAGCTGGGCGCGGCTCTGCGCCAGCGCGGCCGTGGCCTGCTCGATGCGCAGCTCGTAGTCCCGCGCCTCCAGCTGAGCGATGACCTGATCCCGCTGGACCGGGCTCGCCAGGTCGACCGAGATCGAGGCGAGGCGCCCGGCCACCTTGGCCCCGAGCGTCACCTGCTCGTCGGCGTCGAGGGTCCCCGAGATGTCGACGGCCTGCTCCATGACGAGCTCCGTCACGGGGGCGAGCGTCACCTCCTTGACGCTGGCCGCAGGCTTCTCCGCCTTCGCGCCGCCGGGCTGGGACGCTCCCTGATCGCACGCGAGGCACTGCAGAGCGGCCGCGAGCGCGACCGCCGATGTCCAGAGCACCCTTGGAGGGCCGGAGGCGCGGTGACGGGAGTTTTCGGACTGGCGAAGCTCGGAAAGGACAGTCCACATGGCGGCGGCCTCAGATGACCAGGAACGCCCCCCCGAGCGCGTGTTCGCCGCAGGATATTGACGGCATCAGGGTGGGAGCGCAACGTGCGCGCGGGCACGCCGCAGCGGTGTCCGCTTCGCGAAAGCGGCTCGGATCGGGCTCTCGACGTGTCGAATCGCGCTGCCGTCAGGTCGATTCAGGCTCAGGCGCCGCCGGTGTCGGGCTCGATCCAGTCGTCTCGGGCTCATCCTGCTTCACCGCGCGCCGGCGTGCGCGGGCACGCGCGCTCGATGTGCGGAAGAGCGCGAGCACCTTGCGCTCGTCGCGGTAGACATAGCGGCCTGCGGCGCGGATCTCGTCCATGGCCTCGCGCAGCCACCAGAAGGCGCGATTCCGGAGTGCCATCGCGGCGTTGTCGTGGGGATCGACGGCGCGCTCCGCCGCGCCGCTGCTGAGCGCCGCGGCGAGCTCACGAGCGCGCTCCGGGGCGCGCTTCGGAAGATCGGCCCTGGCCAGCGCGTCGCGGTGCTGCTCGAGGAGCTCGGCGAGCTGGCCCAGATCGCTCACCAGGTCGGCGACACCGGTGCCAAGGAGGATCCCGTCGACGCGCCGCTCCACCTCCTCGTCCGCCGCGAGGAAGTAGCGGAGCGCCGCGATGGCGTCGCGCTTGAGGGCCTCCGCGTCCTTGCGCTGCGCCCGCAGGTCCGAGGAGAGCGGGAGCGTGCGGACCTCGGTCCAGGCGGACTCGGCGGCGGCGAGCAGGTCGCGCCGGGCAGAGATCGAGGTGCCGACCTCCTTCGAGAGCCTGCTCTTCTTGTAGATCTCCTTGCCGAGCTTGCTCAAGGCGACCTCGAGCTCTCGCGCCTCCTGCAACGTATCGGAGACGGGGTGGTCGATCGGCGCCTCATAGGCAGGATCGAGATCGAGCAGCTCCTGCCGCTGGGCGGCCGTGAGCGCCGGCTTCTTCTTCTTGCCACCGCGCTGCGGCTCAGCGGAGGGCTTCTCGCCCTGCGTGTCCGCGTCCGAGGCGGCCTCGGTTCGTGACTTCTTCTTCTTTTCGCTGGCCATCGGCGTGAGCGTACGGCAGCTCGCGCCATGCGGTCGAGCGTCAAAGGCGCGTGCTGCCGGCCCGCCGAGGGCGCCGGCTACACCCGGCGCAGCAGAAAACCGCCATGACGCCAAGGCCGCCAAGAGAAGAGGGGAAGATCCATCACGACATCTTCCGCGCCTACTCCGCTGGTTCCTTGGCGCCCTCCGTGTCATGGCGGTTCGCTTCGTCGCCCGACTTCCCGCAGCAATGATGGCTGGTCCGGATAGAGGGGATATCCCTGGCGTCGTCGTTCGAAAGGTGAGCGGAGTCCATCCCAGGCTTTCTTGCTCGAGACGAGAGGGCTGGGGCCGCCGCCCTCACATCGCTGCTCCCGCGGCAGCGGACATCGCCTGTCCCGTCCCGCCAGGCGCGGCCGCGGTCACGGGCAGGAGCGGCACGCCGTCGCGGTAGATGACCACGTTCCCGAGCGCGGCCGGCACTCTCGGCCCCGGCGTGACGATGCCGACCAGGTTCAGCGGGTCGCACGCCGAGAGCTGCACGATCTCGCCGGACAGGGGCTCTCGGCGGACGGCGCGGAGCGCGTCGAGCGCCTCGGGTAGCGCGAAATGCTCGCCCACGAAGCCGGCGACGAGGTGCCCTCCCCGGAGCTGACCCGCCATCTCGAGCCGCCGGTAGACCCGGAGGAGGTCGCGCCACGCGGGCGGCCGCGGCTCGCGCGCGAGCAGCTCGCGACAGACCACGCCGTAGCGGCGGAGGTACTGGTGCGCGAGCGCCTCGACGACGTCCGGGCCCTCGGCGTCCTCGCCGGCAGCGGGCGCGAACGCGTCCGGGCGCGATCGCAGGAGCGACCACCTGCCCGACGCGACGGGGCCGCCCCGCCGCGCCCCGCCGCGCAGGCGGCCCGCGCCCAGCGCGACGGCCGCGCCGCCGCCGAGCAGCGAGCGCAGCGCCGCGAAGCCGTCGCCGGTCACGAGCCCCGCGGCGACGAGCTCCCAGAGCGCCTCCTCGACCTCGTCCCGGGAGCGACCCGCGCCGCCCACGCCGCCCACGCCGACGGCGAGGTCGTCGAAGAACGACGCGCCGGCGCGCGTCAGGAACGACAGCACGCCCTGCGCCGCCTCGGAGAGCGACGCCGGCGGCGGCGCGCCCTCGGCCTCCCGCGGCGCGAGGAGCCACGGGAGATCGCGGCGCAGCGCCAGCGTGATCGGCGCAGCGCGCGTGGGCGCCGCGGCGTCGCGCGGGACCACGCGGCCCCACGCCACCTCGCCGGACAGGCAGAGCGCGTCGAGCAGCCCCTCGTCGTAGCCGGCCACGCGGGCGGGCAGCACCGCCTGCTCCCACGCGCCGGCGGCGAGCTCGAAGCCCTGCAGCTGCTCGATCACCCGCCCGAGGCCCCCCGGCCCGCGCGCCTGCGTGCCTGGCCGCACGCCCTGCCACGCAAGGAGGAACCGGAGGAGCTCCGCCGCGGTCGCGGGCTCGATCGCCTTGCGCAGGCCGGTGACGGTGCGGCGGTGGATGCGGGCGAGGAGATGGCGGTCGCACCACTCGATCGACAGATCGCCGCCGCCCGCGGCGGCCTGCGACAGGTCACCGCCGCCCGCGGCGGCCTGCGACAGATCGCCGCCGCCCGCGGCGGCCTGCGACGGCCGCGGCGGCGCGCTCGGCAGGAAGCGCCCGCGCAGCGCGCCGCCGGCGAGCTCGATCCGCGCGAGCGCGGACTGCGCCTCGTACGCGGGGACGTCGAGCCGCGACGCGAGATCCTCGGTCGAGATCGGCCCCGCGGCGCTCAGGAAGCCGCGGACGAGCGCCGTGATCGCGGCGCCGCGATCGACCGCCCCGGCGTCCCCGCGCACGGCGGGCGGCACCGCGACGTCGGGCGCGAACACCGCCTCCGGCCAGATCACCTCGACGAGCGGCCGCCGCTCGGTCGCCACCCAGCGCGGCGCGCGCGGCACGCCCGCGCCCGGGGCGGCGCCCACCTCGGCCGCGCGCCCCGCGGCGCAGAGCGCCTCGAAGTGCCTCGCGAGGCCGCTCCGGATCCCCTCCTCCGCGGGGAGCGCGACCCGGTCGAGCAGGAGCTCGTGCAGCTCGTCCGCGTCGCGCACGTCCGGCCGCGCCTCGGCGACCACCTCGGCGACGACCTGCGGATCGAGCCCGCCCAGCCGCTCGGCGACCTCCGCCGGGAGCCCGCGCCGCACCCGGACCGCCCTCGCGCGGCGCTCCTCCAGCGGGGCGTCGTCGAGGAACGCGTAGGGGTTCGCGTTCAGGATCTCGTGCGAGAAGACGCTCGGCTCCGGCGTGTCGAGCGCGACGACGCGGATCGCCCCGCTGCGCAGGCCGACGAGCAGCGCGCGCAGCCCCTCGACATCCATCAGCTCGGTCAGGCAGTCGCGCAGCGCCTCGCGGACGAGCGGGTGATCCGGCGGCTCGACGTGCGCGAAGAGCCCGTGGTTGTCCTGGCAGCCCTGCTGCTCGGGGAAGATCGAGAGCAGGAGGTCGTCGGCGCGCATGCGCTGGAGCGCCGGCGGCACCCGCCGGCCCCCGCGGAACCGGAGCAGCGCGAGCGCGCGGGACGCGGCCCAGCGGAAGCGCGTGCGGAACATCGGGCCCTGGAGAGCTGCCTGGACGAGCACCTCCTCGAGGCCCTCGGGGCGAACCAGATCGAGCACCTCGTCGATCGGGATCCCGTGCTCCGCCGACAGCGAGAGCAGCACGCCGTCGTCGGTCGCCGCCGCCTGGAGCTCGAAGTCGAACGACCGGCAGAAGCGCTTGCGCAGCGCGAGCCCGAGCGCGCGGTTCACGCGGCCGCCGAGCGGCGTGTGGACGACGATCTGCTGCCCCCCGGCCTCGTCGAAGAAGCGCTCGACCACGACGGTCGCGCCGTCCGGGACCGCGCCGAGCGCCGCGCGCCCCGCCTCGATGTAGTCGCGCACGAGCAGCGCCCCGCGCGCGTCGAGCGCGCACGCCTCCATGAGCCAGCGCGCCGCCCGGGACCGCGCCGCCCGCGCCTCCTCGCCGCCCTGGCCCCGCTCGGCCGCCGGCCGCGCTCCATCGGCCCGCTCCTCGTCGAGGCGCGCGGCGACCTCGGCGCGGAGCGCGGCGACCTCGGCCGAGAGCTCCGGCGTGCGCGCCGGCGCCTCTCCGAGCCAGAACGGCACCGTCGGCGCGGCGCCGTGGGCGTCCTCGACCCACATCTGGCCGCCCTCCAGCCGGAGCACCCGCCAGGAGGTGTTGCCCAGCAGGAAGACGTCGCCCCCGGACGACTCGATCGCGAAATCCTCGTCGAGCGTGCCGACCTTGGTGCCGTCGGGCTGGAGCACCACGTCGACCGCCGCGATGTCGGGGATCGCCCCGCCCGAGGTGAGCGCCGCGAGCCGCGCGCCGCGCCGCCCGCGCAGCCGGCCGCCGATCGCGTCGCGGTAGACGAGCGACCCGGCCCGCTGCCGCGCGCCACGGGCCGCGGACGCGCCGTCGTCCGCCGCGGCGGCGCCGCCCGAGACCATGGCCACCACCGCGTCGAAGTCGCGGCGCGAGAGGCCTTCGTAAGGCGCGGCCCTTCGGACGAGCGCGTAGAGCCCCTCTTGGTCCCGTTCCTCGCACGCGCACGCGGCGATGATCTGCTGCGCGAGCACGTCGAGCGGCCCCTCGCGCGACGTCATCCGATCGAGCTCGCCGCGGCGCGCCGCGCGCACGATCGCCGCGCACTCGACGAGCTGGTCGCGCGTCAGCGGGAAGAGCCGCCCGCGCGGCGTCGCGGCGAGGGCGTGGCCCGAGCGGCCGATGCGCTGGAGGGCGACGTTGATCGACCGCGGCGAGCCGACGAGGCAGGCGAGGTCGACCGCGCCGACGTCGATGCCGAGCTCGAGCGACGCGGTCGCGACGACGACCCGGAGCTCCCCGGCCTTGAGGCGCCGCTCCGCCGAGAGGCGCCGGGCCCGCGAGAGGCTGCCGTGGTGGGCCGCCACGACGTCCTCGCCGAGCCGCGCGCCGAGCGCGTGCGCGACCCGCTCGACGAGGCGGCGCGTGTTGACGAACACCAGGGTCGACCGCGCTCCCTCGGCGAGCGCCGCGATGCGGTCGTAGATCTCGGTCCACTGCTCGTGCGTACAGACCGCGCCGAGCTCGTCGCGGGGCACCTCGATGGCGAGATCGAGGTCCCGCCGCTGCCCGACGTCGACGATCTGGGGCAGCTCGCGCGCGCCGGCGACGAGCCGGGCGGCGATCTCGATGGGGCGGACCGTGGCGCTGAGCCCCACGCGCTGCGGCCGGGCGCCGCCCTGGCTGATTACGAGGTCCTCGAGCCGCTCGAGCGAGAGCGCGAGGTGGGCGCCGCGTTTGTCGCCGGCGATCGCGTGGACCTCGTCGAGGATCACGGTGCGCACCCCGGAGAGCGCGCGCCGCCCCGACGCGCTGGTCAGCAGGATGAACGCGGACTCCGGCGTCGTGACGAGCACGTGCGGCGGCCGGGCCGCCATGGCGCGCCGCTCCTGCGCGGGGCTGTCGCCGGTCCGCACGAGGGCCCGGATGCCCGGCGCGGGCAGGCCTGCCGCCTCCATGGCCGCCGAGATCTCGGCGATCGGCTGCTCGAGGTTGCGGTGGACGTCGTGGGAGAGCGCCTTCAGCGGCGAGATGTAAAGGACGTCCGTGCGGTCCTCGAGCGCGCCCCGCGCCGCGTCGCGGACGAGCCGGTCGAGGCAGAAGAGGAAGGCAGCGAGCGTCTTGCCGGCGCCGGTCGGCGCGCTGATCAGCGCGTCGCGGCCGGCCGCGATGACCGGCCAGGCGCGCTCCTGGGCGGGGGCGGGGGCGCCGAAGCGGTCGCGGAACCACCGGTCGACGACGGGGTGAAACATCCCGTCGAGGGTAGCCCGCCGGGGGGAGAGGCGGAAGCGAGAGGGGCGGTTGGCGCGGGGGAGCGGCGCTGGGCGAAGGCCCGCGGCGACCTGGGCGAGCGCTCGACGAAAGAAATCGACAGATGCCTGTCGGGTTCTTCTCTGGCCTTCCGGATGAGGGAGTGAAGCGCGCGGAGGGCGGGGTGAGACGCACCCCGAGACCGCACATGCTGCCGGAGCGAGGCTCACAGAGGCCTCTCTCCAGCCCCGAGAGGAGAGCCACGATGTCTACCCCCACGACCGCAGAAGTGAAGCTCCCCAACATCCAGCCCCAGCGCACCGAGGCCGTGTACCTCGCGGCCGACGAGCCGCTGTTGCAGCTCGTTGTCGACTACTACTACCGGCGATATGACGAGTACTTCGAGCAGGAGGGAACGCTGCCAGAGCTCGGCGTGAGCTACCTGTACTCCATCCCGGAGTCGCCGAAGCTCAACCTGGCGCCGCTGCCGCCCCAGGTCCAGGTGGGCAGGTCCAACACGCTCTGCACGGTGGAGACGATCCACCTCGCCCTCACCTTCCCGGACCGAAAGCTGGAGTTCATCGCCAGGGCCGACATCCTGGCGACGTGCGCAGCGGCCGGGCCGCGGCTGATCATGAAGGTAGACAAGGCCGTGGCCACCACACAGGGCCAGGTGGATCCCGTCGCGACCCAGGTGCTCGACAGGGTGGTGGTGCCGGCGCTCGTCAAGTGGCTCGAGCGTCTGCTGATTCCGGAGCTGACGCAGGGGCTCGGCGACATCCGAGCGACCTTGATCAGCGCGCAGGTCGAGTACGACCAGATCAACGGGTATGCGCGGGTGTTCGGCGGGAATCAGGCCACGGGGCCTGGCATGGCGATCCTCCGGACGGACCTCCCGCCGATCGAGGGGGCCGGGCGCGTGCGGCTCGTCGTCCGCGAGGACGCCATCAACGTGGCCTTCGAGGAGCTGGTCAAGGATCCCTCCTGGAAGGAGAAGGAGAAGGCCAGCTACTCGGTGTTCTCGGGCGAGGCCGAGGTGAAGGCGACCGTCTATTCCCCGAACCTCGAGATCTCCGACGGCAAGGCGACATGCACGCTTCGCGTCAAGGCGTATGCGAAGGTCTCGGGGAAAGTGGCCGGCATCGGCGAGTCCATCAAGCTGGAGGGAGAGTGCGTGCTCAAGCCCGTCGTGCGGCTCGAGCGCCTGGACGGCGACGCGAAGGCGGCCATCCACCTCGACGTGAAGCGCTCAGAGATCGACGTCGAGCTCAAGGGGAGCTGGGGCCCGCTCGATTTCGCCCGCAAGTCGCTCAACAAGACCATCGACGCCCTGCTGGACGCCGTGCTGGACCAGGTGGCGCGCTTCGCCTCCAACATCCAGCTCGTCGCGTTCGACATGAACAAGCTCGCGAAGTCGGCCGGCCTCGACGTGGCCGTCGGCCTGGACGAGCTGAGCTTCAAGAAAGGGATGCTGTGCGGGCAGTTCACCCTTCGCGAGCGCTCCTGAACCGACTGCGCCGCTCCTCCTTGCATGAGGCGTCCCGGAGCTCCCTCGTCTGGGGAGCACGCCTCATTGCGCCTCCAGCTGGCGTCGTCGAGATTCTCGGATTTCAACGCCAAGGCGCCAAGGCGCAATAAGGCGGAGAGGATGACCGAGGAGGGCTCCGGCGCTGGGCTCATCGTGTCCTCGTCCTCGACCCACAGGTAGCAGAGCTTGTTCTTGTAGAGCGCTGAGAGGTGCGCGGGGACAATCCTCATGCGCTGCTCCCGGCTGCCTTCGACGCGCGGAACGTGGCGGAGCGCGGGTCGCCTTCGAAGACGAGGAGGAAGCGCTCGAAGCTGTACGCCTGATCCCACACCGCGTCGGAGTGCGACGCAGCGATGATCTGAACGTTCGGCGCAAGCGCACGCAGCGCCGGGAAGATGGCCGCCTGCCAAGCTGCATGGAGATGGAGCTCGGGCTCATCGATCACCAGAAGCCCGGCCTCGAAGCCGTTCAGGATGATCCAGCCCGCGAACGAGAGCAGTTCGATCTCCCCCGAGCTCAGTTCGTCGACGGAGCAGAGCCGCGTCTCGCCGCGAAGCACGTACAAATCCGCGAGCAGCTCCTCGTCGTCCGGAGCCACGATCTGCGCGTCGATCCTTGTCCCGTCGTCGCCATGGAATCGCGTCCAGGCCTCGTTGATGCGCTCGAGCCAGAGATCCGCCTTGCCGAACCCCGGCAGTGTTGGCGCGTACCCGCCGCGCGCGCGCTCGTCGTCGATCCTCTGCTTGAGCCGCCAGATCCGGTTGGTCTCCGTATCCTGAGGACGCCCGCCGCGGCCGACGAGCGGCTTGACGGGCCCGACGAGATCCGGCGTGCGCCAAGAGGAGAAGTACGCGACGGCCAGGTGCTGCAGCCAGGCTGGATTGACAGGGAGCTCGATCCCAGAGGCGGGCGCGCGCGTGACGTGCGCCTCGCGCGTGCGGATCCACGTCATAAGCGGGCCGTCATCGATCGTAACGTCGAGCTCGACACGCGCGCCCTCCGGCAGCTCAGTGCGCCAGTGCTGCGCGCGGTGCGCCTTCTCAAGGTCTCGGACGATGAGGCGCTCCTGCCCGAGCCCGAGGAGGACGGCCTCAAGAACGCTCGTCTTGCCGCAGCCGTTCGGACCGGCGAGCACGACATTCCTCGATGGCACGCCCTTGGGCGACGTCAAATCGAGCTCCAGGGGTTCCTGGATGCGACGGAACTTCTCGACGCGGACGCGGTGGATCTTGGGGATGTGCACGTCGGGGCCTCCATGCTCGTACACTGCGCCGCACCGCCGCCCCTCCTATGCGGCCCCGCCGCCCCTCCTATGCGGCCCCGCCGCCCCTCCTATGCGGCCCCGCCGCCCCTCCTATGCGGCCCCGCCGCCCCTCCTGCACACCCATTTCAGTGTCCCGCATCACGATTGTGCGGCTCCAGCGCAGCCCCGCCGCCCTCCTGCGCAACCATGAATCAGCGCCTGCGCCGCCCTGCCACGCTCCTGTACCGCCCCGCCACCCCTCCTGCGCCGCCCCGCCACCCCTCGTGCGCCGCACCGCCCCCTCCTACGCGCCCCATTCCGTGTCCTGCGCCACACTTCCCCCCTCCTGCGCCGCTCTCAGCGCCCGCCACGGCCTCGCCGGGCCGCGCGATCCGCTTCTTCCTCGCCGAGCTCCTCGATCTCCGCCTCCTCTGCATCGAGCGGCGCGATCCGCCGCCCCCGCGGCGCGTCTTCACCTCGCGCCGGCGCCGGCGGCGGAGCGCTCCCGCGGATCTCCTGCGCGATCCGCGAGAGCACCGTCGCGACCCCCTCCTCGACGGCGTGCCCGAAGTCCTCCGCGCTCTGCTCGAGGCGCTGCTTGCGCTCGAGGCGCTCGACCCTGCGCTGCTCCTTCAGCCGCCGGTGCTGCTCCTTCCGCGCCTGCTCCGCGCTGCGCTCGAGCTCCCGGCGGATCTGCCGCGGGGACACGTCGCTGGAGAGCGCGCCGAGCGCGTGAAAGGCGAGCCCCAGGCCGCACCCGAGCAGCGGCCAGAAGAACCACCATGGCCCGTCCGTGAGCGCGTTCACCGCGAAGAGGAACGCGTTCACGAGGAGGAACGAGACCAGGTGCGAGCGGAGCCCCTTGCGCCGGCGCGCGAGGATGGCCTCGCGCGCCGCCTCCTCGCCCCGGACATGCTCGATGTCGCGCGACGCGGCCTCGATCGCGCCCCGCGAGATGCCGATCTCCTCGGCCGCCGCGACCAGCTCGTCATGGCTCACGCCGCGCGTCTCCGCGTCCCGGAGGGCGCGCTCCAGGATGGCCCGCACCTCGGCCTCGGTGTACCGCCGCCCGCTCTGCTTGCCCGGTTTCACCATCGCTCTCCTCGCGACCGCGCGGAGCATACGCTTGACCGCGTGCGGCCGCGCCGCTTCCATGAAGGCAAGGACCCCATGAGCAGCGAAACCGCCTCACAACGCGTGGGGACCACGATCCGCAACAAGTGGACGCTGGAGCGGCTGCTCGGCGCCGGCGGCATGGCCGCCGTCTACGTCGGCGTCCACCGGATCGGCCGCCGGGACGCGCTCAAGATCCTGCACCCGCAGGCCGCGAAATCGAAGGAGATCTGCGACCGGTTCGAGCGCGAGGCCCAGGCCGCGAACCGCTTCCGCCACCCGGGCGCCGTCGAGATCCGCGACATCGACGTCGCCGAGGACGGGGCGCCGTTCCTGGTGATGGAGCTCCTCGAGGGCGAGTCGCTCGCCGAGCGCGAGCGCCGCCTCGGCGGCCTCCCGCTGGCCGAGGTGCTCCGCTTCACCGCACAGGTGCTCGACACGCTCGCCGCGGCGCACGCGCAGGGGATCATCCACCGCGACATCAAGCCGCCCAACCTGTACGTCGTCGGCGACGGCGCAGCGGACTCGCCCGCGCACGGCGGCGGCCCGCGCATCAAGGTCCTCGATTTCGGGCTCGCGCGGATCCGCCAGGACTCCAGCCTCCAGGGCGAGCTCACGCGGATGGGCCTGGTGCTCGGCACGACGCCCTACATGCCGCCGGAGCAGGCGAAGGGCCGCGACATCGACACCCGCGCCGACCTCTTCGCCGTCGGCGCCACCATGTTCCGGCTGATCGCCGGCCGCCACGTCCACGAGGCGAGCACCGACTTCGACCTCCTGCTGAAGATGGGCAGAGAGCCGGCGCCGCCGCTCGCGCAGCGCGCGCCGCACGCGCCGCGCGACGTGTGCCTCGTCGTCGATCGCGCGCTCGCCTTCGACCGCGATCAGCGCTACCCCGACGCGCGCCAGATGCTCGAGGACGTGCGCGCCCTCCTGCGCAGCGAGCCGCCGCCGCGCGCGTCGCGGTTCGCGCACGCGCTCGCTCCGGACGCGATCACGCTGCGAGAGCAGCCGTCGCCCCGGGGCGCCACGGACGAGGGCGGGCCCGCCACGATCCCGGTGCACCCCGCGAGCGTCTCGACCTCCATCGATGTCATCGCCGTCGACTGGAGCGACGAGCCGCCCGTGAGCGGCGGCTCCATCACCAAGGAGTGGGTGCGCCCCGAGGCCGCGAAGGAGGACTCGATCGCCGTCGACTGGAGCGACGAGCCGCTCGACGCGGGCGCGCCCGCCTCGCGCCCGGCACGGCGCTGACCGGACGGCGGGCGGGTCCATCCGTCGTGGCGAAAGCGCCGCTGCCGCCCGAGCAAGACGGGAGCCGCTCGGCTAGGATGCGCCGGCCATGCTCGGCGAAGCGAAGCGGATCTACCTGGCCACGCGGAAGAAGCACGATCAGCTCTTCAACACGTACCTGATGCGCCCGCTCGCCGGCGGCGTGGTCGCGCTCCTCGCGCGGACCGCGATCACGCCGAACCAGGTGACGCTGCTCAACCTCGCCGTGTTCGTCGTCGCGGCGGCGCTGCTCGTCGCGCTGCCCACGGCCGCGGGCGGCCTCGTCGCCGTCGCCGTGCTCGAGCTGAGCTACCTGCTCGACTGCGCCGACGGGATGCTGGCGCGCCACAAGCAGCTCGCGTCGAAGGAGGGCCACCTCTTCGACTTCTTCACGGACGAGCTCAAGGCGGTGCTCCTCTCGGGCGCCCTCTCGATGCGCCTCTTCAGCGCCGGCGGCCTCGGGCTGGACGGCGGCCGCTGGCCCGGCGGAGACCCGCGCTTCCTGCTCGCCGGCGTCGTCGGGGTCGCGGTGATCGCCTCGGCGATCTCGCTCACGAACTTCGTCCGCCGCCCGGAGATCAGCGGCAAGGAGACCTCGGTCTCCGCCTATTACGAGACCGCCACGGAGGAGCGGCCCCGGTCGCCCGCCGCCCGGGCGGCGGGGCTCGTGATGACGTTCCTGCGCTTCCTGAACCACTACCCGAGCCACATCTGGGCGTTCGCGCTCGCGGACCGGCTCGACGTGTTCTTCTGGATGTATGTGCTGATCAACCTCCTCTACCTGGCGAAGGGCTGGCTCGGGCTGCTGCTCAGGTTCGGTCGGTCGTAGCCCCTCATCGCCCCCGCCGTGGGGCCATGTCCCAAGGCGAAGGCGTCGAGACGACCACCCTGCGTTCCTGTGTGCGATGACCGAGCAGCGTGATCCGCCTCGACGGACTGGTGGAGATCCTGGGCCCGGTTGCGGTATGAACGCGCGATGGAGATCCAAGATCTGTCTGACTTCCTGCGCGCCGATCCTCGCTTCACCACCCGTCGCAAGTGGCTGATCCTGAGCGAGTTCGTCTACACGTCCACGGGTGAGAAGGTGGAAGAAGGCTTCCGCTACTTCACCTGCCCGATCGGAGCGCTCACCGCCGCCCTCGAGAGGCGGGACTTCGCGGCCATCGCGAAGCTCCCCTTCGCGCTGGACGGGGATGGCGACCCGGACACCTCCGCGGTTCGCCTGGATCTCGCCTACACCGCGTCCGGTGCGCTCGCCGCCTTCCAGCCCGTGGAGTTTCGCGACCACGCGCCCACGCCGCTCTCGGCGCCCGTGATCCTCGAGCGTGCGGAGGCCCAGGCGCTCCGCGACATCGTGCGAGAACTCGACCAGTCCGCCTGACACGACTGCCGCGGTTCGAGGGCAGCACCCTTGGCGCGCACGCAGCCGGGTGCTGCTCCACGTCGCGCGCCGCGCGCCGCGCGCCGCGCGGCCATGCTGGCGGCCGCTCCTTGCAAGCTCCCCGGAGGCTCGGTTAAAGCGCCTCGGTGCGGAGATCCCTTCCCTGGCTGCTTTGCGTCACCCTCGGCCTCGGGCCCGTCGGCTGCGGCACAGAGGGCGATGACATGACCCAGGCCACACCGTCGGAGTACAAGCACCCTTTGCCGGAAGGCGAGAGCATCTGTGGGCGAGCCGACTTCGAGGAGATGTTTCCTTTCTCCCTTCGATCCTCGACCCTCCCCGTGCTCGTGCACCATTACAAGGCGGAAGAGCGCGACACCGCGCGCCAGGTCCTCGCGTTCGTCGAGGAGGGCTGGGACTATCATGTGCGCCAGATCGGCATGCGCCCGCCCATCGGCGATGGTGGAGAGTGCGGGCCGGACGACGCACTCGATGTGTTCGTGTGGAGAGGCCACCGCAGCTGCCTCGTCGACGTCCTCGGAGGCGAGCCGTCGACCTCATGGGACGACCGGCGCCCGTACATGATCGTCGATCCGTGGGGGCCTTACGGCGGCTCCGCTCTCGAGGAGACCGTGGTGCACGAGATGGCGCACGCCTCGCAGGCCGCGGACGACTGGAGCGAGAGCCCCGTCGTCTTCGAGATGTCGGCGACGTTCCTCGACCAGGTCCGCGCGGATCGCTATACGAGCGAGGGCCTGGCCGACTTCCAGAGGCACCCGGAATGGGCGATCGACCACAACGACCATTACGAGACATGGTCCATGTACGGCGCCTCCATGGTGCTGCTCTACCTCAAAGATCGGTTCTTCGACGGCGATCCGCGGTTCGTCTCCCGCATGTGGCTCGGGTCGCGCGACGCCCCCGCCACAGGCGGCGGCGCGCGGCCCAACGAGCCTGACTTCGTCGATGCGCTCGATGCGATGCTCCGAGAGGCGGCGGGCATGAGGTATGTCGAGGCCGTCCCCGAGCTCGCGCGCTGGCGCTGGTACACCGGCGATCACATCGACGACCGCCATTTCCGGCACTTCGCGGGCGGCCTCCAGAACCTCGCGGCGGCGAAGCTCTCGCTGGCGGCCCAGGTCGAGGCCAGGCCGGGCAGGATCGACGTCCGCGAGCGCGCGCCGATGTTGCTCGGCACCAGCTATATCGAGCTCTCGGCAGGAGCGGACACGCCACGATCGCTCCGGGTGTCGCTCGAGGCGCCCGGCGACGCGAGGCGCCGCTTCGTCGTCCAGGCCGTCCCCGGTCTGACGCCCGACTCGGACGGCGAGATCCTGGACCTGTCGTCCGGCTCCGCGGAGCTGAGGCTCGCGGCGGATGGGAAACGAACGCTCGTGGTGACCGCGCTGCCCACCGGGGCCTACGATCCCGACGCGAGAGGGGAAGAGCGGTATCCGTTCACCCTCATCGTGCGCGACGGCGCGGCCGCCGTCGCCGACGTCGCGGCGCGTCGAGGGCGGCTCTCGACGCCTGATCCGAGGTGAGGCGCCGAGAGCCCACCTCCAGCCGACTGCCGAAAACTGGCCCTCCTCCCCCTCCTGTGCACTACGGTCGGCGCGCCATGGACACGCCGCCTCGAACGCGCGCCGCAGCCACGCTCGCGGCGAGCCGCCATGCGCTCGCGCTCCTCGCGCTCGCCGCGTCCCTCTCGGCCTGCGGGCGCTCCGGGAGCGCCGCTGACGCGCCCATCGAGCTCCCCGGCGCCGCCGGAAGCCAGAAGGCCCAGGGCGCCTCCGCCGCCGCCCTCGCCTCCCCCGCGGCCCTCGCCTCCCCCGCCCCGGCCGAGGATGAGCCGCCGCCCGGCCTGCCCGAGGGCCCGCCCATCGTCTCGCTCGGCGGCGTCGCCACCCCGCCGGCGCCGATCCCCGAGGGCCGCCCGCGGCTCGCCAGCACCTCGATGCTCACCCGGGTCTACGCGCGGCCCAGCACCGACGCGAAGCCCGTCGGCTTCCTGCGGGCCGGCGCGGTCGTGGAGATGGATCCCGAGCCCGCCGGCACGTCCGGCTGCCCCGGGGGCTTCCGCAAGATCAAGCCGTTCGGCTACGTGTGCGTCGGCCCCGATGCGACGCTCGACCTCGACGACGAGATCGTCCGCGCCACGGCCCGCCGCCCCGACGTCACCCACAAGCTCCCGTACATGTACGGGACCGTCACGCGCGGCGGCCCGGCCTACGCGCGCATCCCGACCGAGGACGATCTCGCGCGCTTCGAGCCGAGCCTCAAGAAGCACCTCGATCGCTGGGCCAAGGACGAGGAGAGCGGCGCCACCTACGGCCTCGACGTCTGGCTCAAATGGAGCGCCGAGCCCGCCCCGCCCGCGCTCGACGCGCTCGCGCAGCGCATCACCGATCGCGAGATCCCCTGGTACCTGCGCGACGGCCGGCGCGCCCCCAACCTCTCCGGCCTCATCAAGACGAGCGACGCCGTGAAGATCGACGAGGTCTCGCGGCGCAACGGGATGGCCTTCCTCGAGTCGTTCCTCCACGAGGGCCGGCGCTACAACGTCACCACCGATCTGCGCGTCGTCCCGGCCGACAGGTTCCGCCCCATCCGCGGCTCCGAGTTCCACGGCGTCGAGATCGGCAAGGACATCGACTTCCCGTTCGCGCTCGTGCGCCGCGCCGGGGGCAAGCGATGGCGCGTCGTGGGCAAGAAGCTCGTCGACGGCGGAGAGCTCGAGTGGCGCTCCGCCGTGCCCCTCACCGGCAAACAGCAGTTCTTCGGCGGCAAGCTGCACTACGAGACGAAGGACGGCGACTGGGTCGACGACCGCCACGCCGGCCGCATCGACCCTGCCAAGAAGATGCCTGCCTGGGGCAAGAACGGCGAGAAGTGGCTCGACGTCAACATCACGAAGCAGGTGCTCGTCGCCTACGAGGGCACGAAGCCCGTCTACGCGACGCTGATCTCGAGCGGCGAGGCGGGGCTCGATGATCACAAGTCCAGCACCGCGACAAAGCGCGGGATCTTCCGTATCCACACGAAGTTCGTCACGAGCACCATGGACTCGGACACCGTCGGTGAGGAGTTCGAGCTGCGCGACGTGCCCTACGTGCAGTACTTCGAGGAGGGGTATGCGCTGCACGGCGCGTACTGGCACGACAAGTTCGGCCGGCCCAAGAGCCACGGCTGCATCAACCTGTCGCCAGAGGACGCCCGCCGCCTGTTCTTCTGGACCGAGCCGGCCGTCCCGCCGGGATGGCACGGCGCAGCGCGCTCGCTGACCGGCACCGTGGTGTTCGTCCACCCCTGAGCCGCGCGGCGCCACGGCGCCACGACCGCCAGGCGCCCGGCAGCCCCTCGGCTCGGGCAGGGCAAGGGCAGCACGAACGCTCGGCGCGCGCTCGCGCGCGAGAGGAGCGGGACAGATCGATCGGGGGTCACACGCCGTGCGACTGCCGGCTCGAACGGCGCCGGGGTCGTGGTAGCGTCCCGCCCATGCAGCTTGCCGTCGTGGGAACAGGGTATGTCGGCCTCGTCGCCGGCGCGGGGTTCGCGGATTTCGGGAATGACGTGGCGTGCGTCGACGTGTCCGCTGCCAAGATCGAGATGCTGAAGCGCGGAGAGGTGCCGATCTACGAGCCCGGCCTCGACGTGCTGATCGCCAAGAACACCCGCGACGGCAGGCTCCGGTTCTCCACCGACGTCGCCGGCGCCATCCGCGACGCCGAGATCGTCTTCATCGCCGTCGGTACGCCCCAGGCGGACGACGGCTCCGCCGACCTCTCCGCCGTCGAGGCCGTCGGCGAGACGATCGGCAAGAACCTGAACAATTTCAAAGTGATCGCCACGAAGAGCACCGTCCCCGTCGGCACGGCGGACCGGCTCCGGCAGATCATCGGCGCGAACGCCACCCAGCCGTTCGCTGTCGCGTCGAACCCGGAGTTTCTCAAGGAGGGTGACGCGGTCAACGACTTCATGAAGCCCGACCGCGTGATCATCGGCTCGGACGACCCGAAGGCGCGCGAGATCCTGCGCCACCTCTACAACCCGTTCGTGCGGGCGAGCGACCGCATCCAGCTCATGGACGCGCGCTCGGCCGAGCTCACCAAGTACGCCGCCAACGCGCTGCTCGCGTCGCGCATCTCGTTCATGAACGACCTGGCCGTGCTCGCGGAGAAGCTCGGCGCGGACATCGAGCTCGTGCGCAAGGGCGTCGGGGCCGACCCGCGCATCGGCACGAAGTTCCTGTTCGCCGGCCCGGGGTTCGGCGGGTCGTGCTTCCCCAAGGACCTCTCGGCCATCCTCTACACCGCGGGCTCCGTCGGGCACGATCTGGAGATCGTCCGGGCGACCGAGCGGATCAACGCGCGGCAGAAGCGGCTGCTCGCCAGCAAGGTGAGCGCCCACTTCGACGGCGCGCTGAAGGGGAAGACGATCGCGGTCTGGGGGCTCGCGTTCAAGCCGCAGACGGACGACATCCGCGAGGCGCCGGCGCTCACGCTGATCGACGCGCTGCTCGAGGCGGGCGCGACGGTCCAGGCGCACGACCCGCAGGCGATGCCGAACGTGCGCGCCATCTACGGGAGCCGCATCCTCCTGAGCGACGGCATGTACGGCGCGGCCGAGGGCGCTGACGCGCTGGTCGTCGTCACCGAGTGGCACGAGTACCGGCGCCCGGACTTCCACCGGCTGAAGCGCATCCTGAGCGCCCCGACGCTCTTCGACGGGCGCAACATCTGGGAGCCGGACGAGCTCCGCGGCATGGGGTTCGTCTACACGGGCATCGGCAGGAAGTAGCGCGCCACGCCGGTGGGCGTTGCGCGGCGCGGCGCGCCGCCGACGTGGCGCGCCGCGCCCCTCAGGCGTCGTCGTGGTCTCGCGGCGGCACCTGGCGGCGGGTGCTCGGCGCTTCCTCGCCGCCGTACCGCGGCAAGCTCACGGGCGTGTGGTTGCGGTTGCCCGGCAGCTCCTCGCCGAGGTGCCGCGTCCCGTTCGCGGGCGTGTGCCGCCGGCTGCTCGGCGGCTCCTCGCCGAGGTGGCGCGCGGCCATCGGCGTCGGCATCGACATCCGCCGGCTGCTCGGCGGCTCCTCGCCGGTGTGCCGGTCCCAGCGCCGCTCTAGCATCTTCCGATCGACGCCGATGAGCCGCGCCGCGGCCGCCTTGTTGCCGCCGCAGCTCTCGATCGCGTGGTGCAGGACGGCGCGCTCGATCACCCGGAGCTTCGATCCCAGCCGCTCGGGCAGCGCGAGCAGGGCGCGCGCCAGCCGGTCGATCTCCGCGGTGGCGTCCACGACCGGCCGCTCGCGCGCGAGCTCCTCGAGCGTGGGGACGTCGATGAGATCGTCGTCCGCGAGCAGCCCCAGCCGCTCGACGACGTTCCGGAGCTCGCGCACGTTGCCGGGCCAGGGCCGCCGGACCAGCCACGCGATCGCGTCGTCGGTGTAACGCAGCTTGCGCGGGAGCTCCGCGCTGAACGCGAGCAGGAGCTCGATGAGATCGGCGTCGCGCTCGGCCAGCGACGGGACGTGCACCGTGACGACGTTGAGCCTGTAGAAGAGGTCCTCCCGGAAGCGCCCCTCGCTGATGCGCTTCTCCAGGTCGACGTGGGTCGCGGCGAGGACGCGGGCGCGCAGCGGGATCTCCGACTCGGCGCCGAGGGGGCGGAAGCGGCGATCCTCGACGACGCGGAGGAGCTTCGCCTGGAGCTCGCCGGGCATCTCGGCGATCTCGTCGAGCAGGATGGTGCCCGCGCCCGCGAGCTCGAGCTGGCCGCGCATGCGCTTCTCGGCGCCGGTGAAGGCGCCGCGCTCGTGCCCGAAGATGAGCGACTCGATGAGCGTCCCCGGCAGCGCCGAGCAGTTGACCGCGACGAACGGCTCGCCGCGGCGCGAGCTCATCTCGTGCAGCGCGCGGGCGACCATCTCCTTGCCGGTGCCGGTCTCGCCGCGGATGAGCACCGTCTTGCTCGACTCGGCGACCCGCTCGATGATCCGGCGGACGCGCTCCATCCCCGCGGACGAGCCGAGGAGCGCCTTCGTGCCGAACGTGCGGTCGACCCGCTCGCGGAGCCGCACCACCTCGCCCTTCAGGAGCAGCCGCTCGCGCTGCCCCTCGATGATCGGCAGGAGCATCTCCGGGCAGAGCTCGTCCTTCAGCACGTAGTCCTGCGCGCCGAGCCGCATGGCCTCCCGGATCTCGGAGAGCTCGCTGACCGACGTGACCATCAGCGCCGGCGTGCTCCGCCCCGAGGCCCGCACCCGCCGCAGGATCTCCAGCCCGCCGCGGTCGCGCGGATCGTCCGACAGGCGCACGTCGAGGAGCAGGAGGTCCGGCGCGCTCCGCTCCACGACGACCATCGCGTCGTCCAGGCCGACCGCCTCCAGCACCTCGACCTCGTCGAGCGCGGCCAGGATCTGCCGCAGCGTGCGGCGGCCGCTCCGCTGATCATCGACGATCAGGATCTTCACGCGACCTCGTCCTCCGCGGTCATGGAGACGTCGGCGGCGGGGATCGAGATCACGAACCGCGTCGTGCCGTCGCGCCGCTCCGGCTCGATCAACCACCCGTGGGCCCGGACGATGCGGTGCGTGATGGCGAGCCCGAGCCCGGTCCCGCGGGGCTTCGTCGTGTACCAGGGCGCGAAGAGGCGCGACGCGTCCCCCGAGATGCCGGGCCCCGTATCCCACACGACGAGCTCGGCGCCGCTCTCGGTGGTCTCCCAGACGACCCCGATCGTCCCCTTGTCGCCGGCCGCGTCGAGGCCGTTCGAGAGGAGGTTGACGAGCACCTGCGTGGCCTGATCGGGATCGCAGCGGAGCCTCGATCCAGCGCTCACGCGCGCCTCGATCCGCCGCTTGCCGAGCTGATCGCGCAGGAGCATCTCCGCCCGGCTGACGAGCTCCTCGACCGCGAGGCGGCGGCGCTCGAGCTTCCTGTGCGTCACCCGGCGCAGCCCCATCACGAGGCGCTCGAGGCGCTCGACCTCCTCGCAGCCGATGTCGACCTCCTCGGCGTCGAGGCTCTGGTTCTTCGATCCGCGCTTGAACACGGAGCGGAAGAAGTTGATCGGGTAGCGCACCTCGTGGGTGATCTCGGCCGCGAGCGTCTCGATGAGCGCCGCGCGCTCGTCGCGCCACGCGGCGGCCTGCTCCCGCCGCCGCCGCTCCAGCTCCGCGTAGCTGTGGGCGTGCGCCATGGCGAGCGCGGCCTGGTTGCCGATCGTGCGGAGCAGGTCGAGATCCTCGCTGGTGAACAGGGCGCCGCCGCGCTTCTTGCCCACCTCGAGGACGCCGAGCAGCCGGCCGCGGAACATGACGGTCAGCGAGAGCTCGCTCGCGCTCGCGCTCGCCTTGGAGGGCTCGACCTCGATGACCCGCTCGCCGCTCGACTCGTCCGCCCTCGACGCCGGCTCGCCGGGCGCGGCGCCGGCGCTGCCTGCGCCCGCGCCGTCGGCCGCGTCGACCGCGATGCGGCGGAAGGTGACGCGCTCGCAGGAGAGCCAGCGCGCCACCGTGCGCTCGACCGCGAAGGCGACCTCGTCGGGATCGGCGACGAGCGTCAGCTCCTCGCTGAGCTGCTCGACGGTGGGCTTGTACTCCGCGCGCGCCGGGAAGAGCTTCCGATCGCCGGCGCCGAGCGCGAACACGACGAGCGCCGCGCTGACGACGGCGGCCGGCGCCGCGACCTTGATCGCGCCGAGCAGCGGGAGGCCGGCGTACCCCGCGCACGCGGAGCAGAGGATCACCGTGAGCGCGACCATCATGCAGGCGATGATGACGCGCGTGAGCGGGCGCGACAGGAGCGCGCGGCTCCCCCAGAGGTCGTAGCGGATGAACGCGACGACGCTCGAGACGGGCGTGAGGGCGAGCGCGGGGATCGCGAACCACGCGAGCGTCGACGCCGGGGCGCCGAGCATGGCGAGCATGAAGCCGAGGGCGATCACCACGTGCGGCGGCGCCATCGCGAGGAGCAGCGCGCGCAGCGTGCGGCGGCGATCGCCCTCCGCCGCGGCGAAGCGCAGGATCAGCGTGGTCGCGAAGAAGAAGAACGACGCCACGAACAGGATCGCGCAGACGCTCCGGAGCGCGACGGTGGTCCAGCCCATGGCGTGCGAGGCGAGCAGGGCGGCGGCGAGCAGGCCGCCGAGCCCGTGCGCGATCCGCGCGAAGACGGGGTAGCGCGCGATGAGCGGGACGTCGTCCGGCAGCCGCAGCGCCAGCGTGAAGAAGCTCATCGGGACGAGCGCGTAGGCGACGTGGAAGAACGGGACGAGGTGGCGCGAGCTGTGGTAGTCGAACAGCGCGAACTGGAAGAGCGCGGCGAACAGCGCGGCGCTCGCGAAGGCGCGGGCGAGCTTGCCGTGGGGGCTCGCGCTGAGGGCGATGAGCGCGGCGCCCACGTAGAGCGAGGCGACGACCATCAGCCCGCCGGCGTAGAACCACCAGGCGAGCGCGTCGAAGGGGACGAGGGAGAGCTCGACGTCGCGCAGCCCCTCCGCCGTCTCGACGCGGGCGTGCACCGAGCGGCGCCCCTCGCGCGCCGCCCGCTCGACCGCGGCGTCCCAGGCGCCGGCGCGGTAGCGCCCCTCGGTGCTCTCGAGGTGCCAGCCGTCGACCTCGACGACGCGATCCGGGTACCGGAGGCCCTTCTGGAAGCCCTCCCAGGACGGCAGGCCCACGCTCGAGACCACGCCGTCCGGATCGACGAGCACGCCGGGGAACGGGCGCTCGTACCAGCTCAGAGCGCTCCTCATCCCCGAGCCGCCCAGCACGAGCGCCGCGAGGACGACCACCGCGAGGAGCCAACGGCGATTCTCGATAGCTGGCATCGGGAGAGCCGACGGCGCGCAAATTGCGCCGCCAGCCACTCACGATACGCTGGAACTCCGGGTGAACCAACGGGGCTCGCGCGCCGGACGGGGCGCAACGGGCCCGTCACCCGCGATCCCGGCGCCCCAGCGGCGCTACTACGCAATTATTATTACGTTTTCCCTCGGAGGTGAGAGCGGGATCACCCCGCGGCCGGACGGCAGCGCGCTCAGGCGGCGCCCTCGCGCGCGTCGCCGTCCGTGTCGCCCGCGAACACGATGTCCGCCAGCGCTCCGAAGCGCGACTCGACGTCGGCGACGGCGGCGGCGTCGGTCGCCGATCGCTCGAGCCGGTCGAGCAGGGCGGTGATTTCGTCCCGCACACGCGGCGAGGGCGGCGGCGCCGCGCGGCTCGCGGCGAGGGCGCGGACGAGGAGCGAGAGCTGCCGCAGCACGGCGCCAGCGCCGTGGGCGCGCCGGCGCCGCGGGTCGCCCGCGGTGAGGCGGGCGTGGCGCACGAGCGCGCAGACGCCGTGGCAGAGGCTCGGGTCGGCGAGCAGCGCTCGGACCGCCCAGCGCGCGAGGCGGCGCGAGTACAGGCGGCGGGCGAGCGGCCCCTCGGCGCGGGCGTCGTGCCAGATGCGCGCGGCGCCGTCCTCGCCGACGGACACCAGCGCGAGCGCGATGGGATCTCCGGCGGCGAGGCAGGCTCGACCGGCGTCGATGCGGCCGTAGCCGTGCTTGGCGTTGTGGCCGTCGCGATCGCGCCCGTCGGGGAGCACGTCCCACGCGTCGGCGATCGGCTCGGCCGACGCGGGCGCCGCGGGGGGCACCGGGGCGAGCGTGCGCATCACGAGGGCGTCGAGCTCGGGCAGGCGGAGCGACGGGTTCTGCGACAGGACGAGGAGCAGCGAGCCCGCGGCGAGGGCCGAGGCCCCGCTCGACTCGGCATGGCAGAGCCGCTCGAGCGCGGGCGTCGCGCTGGACGCGGACGGCAGCGGGCAGGTGATGTCGTCGCCCGGCGCGAGCCACCGCACCGCCGGGCCGCGGTTGGCGAAGGGGCGGCTGCGCCCCCGCCGGTCCCGCCAGAGGAACCACCCTTCGCCTCGGGCGCCCGGGCCGACGCAGAACACGCGCGGGTCGCTCGCGGGCTCGCCGAACCCGAGCGAGAAGCTCGCGTGCAGCGACTCGGGAGGGCTCGAGGCCTCACGGCCCGTGGGGAACACGACAGGGCAGCCCCGGCCGCGGCGCCCGAGGCGGGCGGCGAACTCGAGCGCGTCGTCGAGCATGGGCGTCGTCGAGCCCTCGACGTACGCGGCACACACCACGACGTCGGCGCCGTCGCTGACCGCCCGGACGATCGCGACCGGCAGGGCGAGGACGCACGATCCAGGCTTCGGGATCAGGTAGAGCCGGGGCGACGCGTCCGGCGCGACGCCGCGGAACCCGCCGGGGCGACGGCCCCCCACGGCCCACGCGACCATGAACGCGCCGTGGGCCTGGCTCCGCGGCGGCCGCTCCATCATGACGAGCACCTCGCGCTCGAGGCCGAGCTCGTCGGCCGTCCACGCGTCGTCGTCGATGACCCCGAGGCGCGTCCCGGCGCCGCCCCCGCAGCGGCGGCGATCGACGCCGATCCCGCCGCCCTCGTCGCGCAGGAACCAGCGGCCGGGGGTGACGGGATCGTCCTCGACCGACGCGCGGCGCGCGGTCCACCCCTCCGGGCGCGCCGCGGCGCCGGCGGCAGCGTCGAAGCGCGGGGCGACGGCGGCGCTCGGGCGCCGGGCCGACGCGACGTAGCGCACCGGCAGCGCCGCGGCCGAGAGCGCCGCGGCGACGTCGGCGCGCCGCCCGCGGTCGGGGGACCGGACGCGGAGCCAGAAGATGGGCGTCCGTTCGATGACGCGCTCGACCGCGACGCCAGACCAGCGCGCCCCGAGCGCCGCGGCGACCGCGTCGGGCGCGAGGGGGCACCGCGAGGCGACGACGACGTCGAGGGGACCATCGTCGTCGTCGCCGGCGGCGGTGGGGACCGGGGCATAGCCGAAGTCCCACGGCGGGCGCCGCGGGCGCGCCCTGGGCGTCGCGGACGACGCGGGGGGCGGCGCGCTCTTGCGACCTGGCGCCGGACGCGCGCGCGCGGATCCCTCCTCGGGAGAGCCCGCCCCCCCTCGCGCGGCCGCGCCGCGGCCGCGGCTCATGCCAGCACGGCCTTGGCCCAGGCGTTGAGCGCGTGGGCGCGGTTGGCGAAGCCGGGGCTCTCGGCCTCGCACCGCGCGAGCTCCTGCGCTTGCCCCTCCCTCCCCTCCGCCCAGGCGGCGACGCGGCGGGCGCCGAGCACCGCGGCGCGCCGCCGCGCGGCGCGGAAGCACCGGCGCTCGCCGTCGAGCATCGCCGCGAGGACGCCGGACTCGAGGACCATCCGGCGAACGGGGAGCAAGGACGAGGGCGCGTCGGGGGTCGGCGGCTCGCCCTGCGCCCTCGGCGTCGCCGCGATCCCCCAGGGCGGCGTGCCGAGCGGTCCGTACGCGACCGCGCCGCGGTGGCGCGGCGGCTCCGAGGCGCGCTCCCGATCGCGCTCCTCGGCCCGGGGCTCGCCGTGCGCGCGCGATCGGAGCTCCGAGGCCAGGACGACGGCCCAGGCGCCGCCGCGCTGGTAGTCGTCCTGCCAGTCCATGACGTCGTCGTGGAGCTGCAGCCCGAGCCACACCGACGACAGCAGCCGCGCGAGCACCTCGCGCCGCTCGGCCGTCCAGCCGGCGGCGTGCGCGAGGGCGATCGACGCCGGGAAGCCGACGCTCTGCTTGCTGAGGGAGAGCGCGTAATAGCGGCTGAAGCCGGCGGGCCCGCCGCTCGCGAGGAGGCTGCGCTCGGTCTCGATGGCGAACAGCGTCGCGTCGTCCGCGCGCGCGAAGTCGATGGCCGGGTCGTCGACCCCTGGCGCGACGCGGCGGAGCGCCTCGTCGCGCGCCCGCCGAGCGTGCGCCAGGATGGCCTCGAGCTGCCAGGTCGGGCGGACCTGCTTGTCCTTGATGCGATCGGTGCCGAACGCCTCGATGACGGCGAGCAGGTGCGCGAGGAGCGCGTCCTGCACCGTGGCCCCGCGCACGCCTGGCATGGCCTCCGCGAGCAGCGCGGGGGCGGCCAGCGTGATCTCGTTGCTGAACACGGCGCTCCAGGGCACGTCGCGCGACGGGGACAGGCCGAGCGTGTAAGCCAGCCCCTGCGCGTCGGCGTGCAGCATCCCGGGGAGGGTCCGCCAGAACGCCTTGTAGAGCTCGTCCACCCACAGGGCGTCATCCATGCGCGGGCACCTCCCTCGCCCGGCGCGGCGCGCCGGGCTCGGCGCTCGCGGTGCGCGGCGCGCTCCGGGCGCCGGTAGATGGCACCGGGGCAGAGCCGCGCCGGTGAGACGTACGCCGATGGCGGGATAGCCCCGCCGGTCGCCTGCGCCGCAGCATCAATAGACGTTCGACTCCTTCCAGGGCGACAGGCACACGTTGAAGCGCTCCTCGACCACGATCGCGCGCCACTGGAGCACCTGGGAGGCGCTCAGCCCATCGAAGAAGCCGCCGATCCAGGAGCGGATGCGGCCGTTGAGCTGCGCGCGGATCCTGGCCGCGTCCACCGGCTCCTCATCTGCCTCGGGCGCGACGACGTAGAGGGCGAGCAGCTGCTTGAACTCGTCGAAGTGCTCCTGGTTTCGGAGCAGGGAGATGTAGAGCGCGCGCAGCTGTGCGTGCGGGTCGATCGAATTCACCGTTTGCATGGGCCTCCGCCGCCGGTCCACCACCGGCGTCGGACGGCACATTGCACGTCACGGGCCGCCGTGAGCCAGCGTGTAAGCCATTGAAATTACTCGATCGCCAGCGGCGGCCGGAGCGGGTCGATACCCGAAACCGACCATCATCTGCCCGAATCCGACCGCTCCGCTCGACGCGATGTCGCCTTTCCACAGAGGTGGACATAGACATGTCCAGCGCTGCACGTGCCCGACTCGACACCAGCCGGGATGGCAAACGACGCACCGGCACAGGCCGTTCATTTCATACGCAGCCGAATCGATCAGTAGAGCTGGATCACTTCCCGCCGCCGAAGCTCGGGCTGCCCCCACCGCTCGGAATGAAGAGGACGCCGCCGCCGCCCCCACCGCAGTCGCTGAGCGCGATGAGAATGAGGAGGACGACGACGATGACGACGACGATGACGACGACCCTGCCGGCTCCGGCGCCCGTCCCGTCGCCGAACGAGGGGCTCGGCGGGGGTGGCAGGTGGAAGGCGGCGGCGAGCTCCTTCCCTGGAAGCGGTGAGCAGAACGACACGCTCACCTCGGTCGGGGCCTGCTCGATGCTGACCTTGCCGCCCTCGCCCTGGTACTCCGTGGCCTGCACGGCCTCGCCGATCTCGACCTTCCAGTAGAACTCGCCGATGACGTATTCCACCTCGGCGTGGACGCTCTGCTTGAGCGCATACGTCCGCCCTTGATAGCTCGCCGTCGAGCCCATCGGCTGGACCTCGCCGGGCGAGAGAGGCGTCACGAGCTGCCACGCCCCGTCCTCTTCCATGAGCCACAGGTAGCCGATGCTCGGTCCGCCGTAGAGCAGGTACTCGCGCCAGCGGTAACGCTCGCCCTCCACGGTGCAACCCCGGATGACGAAGCCGATGCAGAGCACGCGCATGCCGCGGAGCTGGCCCTCGGCGCCGAGCGGGACGTACGGCTCCATGGGCGGCCTCGGGACCTGGCCGAGCGCGACGAGCGCGCCCTTCGTGAGGTCGCTCGCAGTACCGCAGTACCGGCAGACGATGCGCTCCGTGGTGCCGGGCGCGGCGAGCGGCAGGTTGCCGCCGCAGTTCGGGCACACGACGGCCGACACCTGCGCCGTGGGCTGGTCCACAGGGGCCCCGGTGTCGAGCTTCATGATGGCCGGGTCGATCTGCCGGCCCAGGTAGAGCTTGGGCGGGATCGTCCGCCCGTCGCCGTAGTCGAGCGTCCCGAACTCGCCCCTCGGCCCCGCGATGTCGACGAAGCCCGTCACCACGCCCGGCGCGGCGACGTAGGGCATCTCTCCCTCGGCCGAGATCACGCGCCGGCGGCCGACCTCGACGACGGTGAACATGCCGTGCCCCTCGAGGTGGACACGGCCGCCCGGCTGGAGGGAGCTCCACTGCGGCAGCCCGTTCAGCGGGAGCGGCGCCTCGGTGGTGGCGTACCAGCGCCCCTGGGCGAACGCGACCCACGTCCAGCGGCCGCTGGCCGGGAACGCGACGAAGATCTCCTGCCAGGGCGCGCCCGGCGCGCTGGCCCGATCGAGCTGGACGCGGCCGTCGACCACGAACGGCTCGTTGCCCCAGCGCCCGGTGACGCCGAGCTGGAGGGGCGTGGGGATCTCGACCAGGTCGGCGACGCGCCCGACGGCGCGGAGGTCCCGATCGGTGCGCGCGACGACGAACTTGCAGTGCTTGCACACCTGCGCCATCGCGCCCGCGAAGCGAAACGTGATCGGCGCGCCGCAGGAGGGGCACGCGGCTGCTCGGTCGAAGGGCGTGCTCACGCGAGCACCATACTAGAAGCCTCGACGACGAAAGAGGAAGCGTTTCAGGTGCGCCGGCGAGCCCGAACAGGCTGTGGTCCAGCGCGAGCGGTGCTAGGACCGCGCCGATGCCGGCCACCGAGGAGAGCCCTGCGGGAGCTCGGGGCGCCCCTCCCGGGGACGCCCTGGCGCCCTTCCCTGCGGCGCAGCCGCTGCCCCGGCTCGTGCACCCGGCGCTCCTCGCGAGCGTGTTCGTCATCGCCACGTCGGGGCTCGTCTACGAGCTCATCACCGGCACGCTCGCGAGCTACGTCCTCGGCGACTCGGTGACGCAGTTCAGCTTCGTCATCGGCCTTTACCTGTTCGCGATGGGCATCGGCTCGTACCTCTCCCAGTACATCGAGAGCCGGCTCCTCGAGCGCTTCGTCGAGATCGAGCTCGGCCTCGCGCTCGTCGGGGGGCTCTCCGCGCCGATGCTCTTCCGGGTCTACACGGCGCTCGGGTCGTTCCGCGCGCTGCTCTACTCGCTCGTGCTGCTCATCGGGATGCTCGTGGGGCTCGAGATCCCGCTGCTCATCCGGCTGCTCAACTTCTCGCTGGATCTCAAGCGGCTCGTCGCGCGCGTGCTCACGCTCGACTACATCGGCGCGCTGGCCGCGAGCCTGCTGTTCCCCTCGCTCCTCCTGCCGCGCCTCGGGATCCACCAGACGAGCCTGTTCTTCGGCGTGCTCAACGCGGCCGTCGCGCTCACGAGCACGTTCCTGTTCCCGCTCGATCGCGCCGTCGTCGTCCGGCTGCGGGCGCTCTGCCTGATCGTGATCGCCGGGCTCGGGGTCGCCTTCGCGCTCGTCTCGCGGTTCGTCGAGCGGTCGGAGGCGCTCTATTTCGGGGCGCCCATCGTCTACGCGGCGCAGTCGCCGTACCAGCGCCTCGTCATCACGAGGAGCCCGCGCACGACGCGCCTCTTCCTCAACGGCAACCTCCAGTTCTCGTCGGACGACGAGCACCGGTACCACGAGGTGCTCGTGCACCCGGCCGTCGCCGCGCTGGGGCGCGAGCCGCGGCGCGCGCTGATCCTCGGCGGCGGCGACGGGCTCGCCGCGCGCGAGCTGCTCCGTTACCCGTCGGTCGAGCAGATCCTGCTCGTCGACCTCGACGGCGCGGTCACCGGCGCCTTCCGCGATCTGCCGCTCGCCGCGGACCTGAACCAGGGCTCGCTGCGCGACCCGCGCGTCGCCGTCCGCAACGAGGACGCGTTCAAGTACCTCGAGGAGTCGACCGAGTCGTTCGATCTCGCGATCGTCGACTTCCCCGATCCCGGCAACTACGCCGTCGGCAAGCTGTACACGGACGCCTTCTATCACCTGCTCCGGCAGCGGCTCTCCGTGCGCGGGCTCGCCGTCGTCCAGGCGACGTCGCCCCACTACGCGCGCGAGTCGTTCTGGAGCGTCGTGACGACGCTCGAGGCGGCCGGCTTCAAGACCGCGCCGCTCCACGTCTACGTGCCGAGCTTCGGCGAGTGGGGCTTCATCCTGGCGGGCGGCGAAGGGCTCGCCGCGCCCGGCGCCCTCCGGATCGATCCGTCGAGGCTCCGCTACCTCGACTCGAGCGGCCTGCCGGAGCTCTTCCGGTTCCCCCGCGATCTCGGCCGCGTCGAGGCGCCGATCAACCGGCTGAACGACCAGAAGCTCGTCTCCGTGTACACGCGCGAGTGGGCCGAGTGGGCCCGGTGAGCCGGTGAACCGCCGCGGCTTCCTGAGCTCCGTGGCCGCGGGCTGGGTCGTGCACGCGGCCTCGCCGGGGCGCGCGCCGCTCGCCGGCGAGATCGTCGGCGCGGCCCACGGCGCGGGCCACCTGCTCCGCGGCGGCCCGCTGCCCACGGCGAGCGGCCCCGCCGAGCGCGCGGACGTCGTGATCGTCGGCGGCGGGGTGAGCGGGTTGTCGGCCGCGTGGCGGCTCGCCGGCGCCGGGCTCGATCTGCGCGTCCTCGAGCTCGAGCCGAGGCCGGGCGGCACGAGCGCGTGGGGCGACGACGGCGTCGTGCCGTACCCGTGGGGCGCGCACTACCTCGCCGCGCCGAACGTCGAGGCGCGCGCGACGCTGCGGCTGCTCGAGCAGATGGGCGTCGTCACCGGGTGGGACGCGGCGGGGCGCCCCGTGTTCGATCCGCGGCGGCTGTGCCACGCGCCGGGCGAGCGGCTGTTCTACGAGGGCGCGTGGCACACCGGCCTCGCGCCGGTCGACGCGCTCTCGAGCGAGGCGCTGGACGAGCTCGAGAGGTTCCACGCGCTCGAGGAGGAGCTCACGGAGCTCACCGGCAGCGACGGGCGCCCGGCGTTCCAGATCCCGCTCGATCGCTCCTCCCGCGACCCCGAGCTGCTCCGGCTCGACCGGATGAGCATGGCGGCGTGGCTCGATCGCGAGGGGTACCGCACGCCGTTCGTGCGCTGGTACGTGCGCTACGCGATGCTCGACGACTTCGGCGGCGAGCCCGAGGAGATCTCGGCCTGGGCGGGGCTGCACTACTTCGCGGGGCGCAAGGCGCGCGCGCCCGAGCTCGCGGGCAGCCGCTACCTCGTCTGGCCCGAGGGCAACGGCCGGCTCGTGAAGGCGCTGATCGAGCGCGCGGCGCCGCGCGTGTCGCTCGGCGCGCTCGTCACGTCGGTGCGCCCGCAGCCGAGCGGCCGCGTCGAGATCGACTACGTCGACGTGCAGCGCGGCGAGGCGCGCCGCGTCGAGGCCCGCGCGGCGATCCTCGCGGCGCCGGCGTTCGTCGTGCGCCGGATCTTCGCGGGGAGCGCGGCGGGCGAGCTGCCGGAGCGGGTCGCGTCGGCGTGGCTCGTGGCGAACCTGCACGTCGAGCGGCCCATCGATCCCAACCACGCGTGGGATTCCGTCCTCTACGGCGCGGAGGGGCTCGGCTACGTCGACGCGCGCCACCAGCTCACCGATCTCGCGGCGGCGACGACGCAGCGGTCGCGCCTCGAGATGCCGGTGCAGCGCACCGTGCTGACCTACTACCGCGCCTTCGGCGGGCCGGACGTCGCCGCCGCGCGCGCGGCGCTGCTCCGCGCGCCGTGGGCGTCGCTCGCCGACGGCGTGCTGCGCGATCTCGCGCCGGCGCACCCGCACCTGCGCGACGACGTCGAGCGGATGGACGTCATGATCTGGGGGCACGCGATGCCGCGCCCGCGCCCCGGCTTCCTCGGCCCGCGGCCGTTCGAGCCGCGCTGCGCGCTGTCCGAGCGCGTCGCCTGGGCCCACGTCGATCAGCCGGGGATGGCGCTCTTCGAGGAGGCGCACGCGTGCGGCGTGCGCGCCGCCGAGACGATCGCGGCCTCGGCGGGGATCGCGATCGGCGAGAGCTGGCTCTGAGCTCGAGCGCCCGTCGCCTCGGCGCGCGCCGCGCGGCGGGGAGCCCCACGTCCTCCCCCATCTTTCAAGAGCAAAGTGCTTCCGGCGAGCGAGCGCCTCCGGAAGGGTCCTTTACCCCTGCCGCCGGCCGCTTCCAGCGGCCATGGAGCGGCCGCTGTGGGAGATCCAGCCCAGGATTTCAGCTTTGCCCTCGCCTTGAACTTGCGCTGCCCCCCTGCTCCGCGTCTACTCTCTGCCCATGTTGCGGACCCGGTTTGCCGGGATGACGGATACCGGGCTCCTCCGGGACCACAATGAGGACAACCTCCTCGTCAGCGAGGAGTACCGTGTCGTGGCCGTGGCGGATGGAATGGGCGGACACCGCTCGGGCGACGTTGCGAGCCAGCTTGCCGTGAGCACCCTCTCGGACTTCTTGTCCGTGACGGTCGGGAGGGACGCCACCTGGCCCTTCCCAGCCGATCCGAACCTGACCGAGGAGGAGAACTACGTCGTCACCGGCCTCAGGCTGGCGAACCGGCGCATCTTCGATCGCTCGCTGAAGACGCTCGCCGACTTCGGCATGGGCACGACGATCGTGGCGGCGATGTTCTCCAAGGACGCCGAGCACGTGACGGTGGGTCACGTCGGGGACAGCCGCTGCTATCGCCTGCGCGACAGCCAGATCACGCAGCTCACCCGTGACCACTCGCTCGTCAGCGACGCGGCGCACATGGCGCCCTGGATGACCGAGGAGGAGGTCAGGCAGCTGCCCGCCAACGTCATCACGCGCGCGCTCGGCATCCGCGAGGACGTCCTCGTCGATCTCGTGACGGACGAGACGCGGCACGGTGACGTGTACCTCCTCTGCTCGGACGGCCTGTCCGGGCTGGTGAGCGACGATCAGATCCTCGAGCTCGTGATGTCCAGCGGCTCGCTGGACGCTGCGTGCAAGGCGCTCATCGATCGGGCGAACTACTTCGGCGGCACCGACAACATCACGGTCGTCCTCGCCCGCGTCGAAGAGGTGCCCGACGGCAAGCGCCCCTTCAACGACGAGCCCACCCAGGAAAGCCGCTAGCCCGCGGCGTCGCGCCGCGCCGCGCCGCTCTACGGTCGCGTCGCGTCCCGTCGCCTCGCCTCGCGCGCGAGCTCCCGGCGCCGCCGCCGCGCAGGCCTCACCTCCTGCGCGGTTCGCTCTCGCCCGGTGCAGCGAGCGCTCCCCTCGGGCCGGGCAGCTCGACGCCACGATCCCGTCGAGCGCAGCGTCACCATCCCCCCGCGCGCACGACGCCCCGGACGCCCCGCCCCGATGCGCCGGCGATGCGTCGCCTACAGGACGAAGTGATCCATGAGCTGAAGGACCTCCAGGTTCAGCCCCTTCAGCGCGGCGCACTCGCGCTCCACCTCGGCCTGGAAGACCGGCTTGATGTGGTAGAGCATCGTCGGCAGATCCCGCGGCGCGCGGAACTTCTGGAGCTCGAGGGCGAGCGTCTGCGGCGTGTGGTGGCCGCTCACCGTGGCGAGGCGCTGCTCCCGGTTGGGGAAGCTGACCTCCATCAGCAGCGCGCGGAGGTCCTGCTGCTGGTTCAGCACCTCCCACAGCCGCTCCGTGGGCCCGGTGTCGCCGCTGTACGCGATCGCGCCGCCGTCCCCTTCGATCACGAACGCCGACGCGTCGATCGTGTGCGTCACGTGGACCGCGCGCACGAGCCGCCCGGCGACCGGCGTGGGGCGCTCCGGCTTGAGCTCGAGGTACTGGATGGTCGGCTGCCCGGCGCTCGGGATCACCGCGAAATCGGGCCAGAGCACGTTGTTGAAGAAGTGCTTCTTGAGCGTGCGCAGCGTCTCGCGCGTGCCCGCGATCACGAGCGGCGGGCACCCGAGCTGGCAGCGGTTGTCCGCGATCGTGGCCAGGTCGCGGATGTGATCGAGGTGCGCGTGGCTCACCAGGCACGCCTCGAGCCGCGCCTGGTCCTTCACCTCGAGCCCGCTGGTCAGCGAGCCGGCGTCGATCGCGAGGATGTCGTCCACGACGAACGCGCACGTGCGATGCCTGGGGGTCTCCCCGCCGTGGCAGCCGATGACACGCAGCTCCACTGGTTCAGCTCTCTCCGCCGAACTTCTGCGGCATGTCCAGGAACTCGATGAAATCCCGGAACCTGCGCATGTCGGTCACCATGATCGCCGCGGGTGCGGGCGGCCCGTACGAGAGGAGCTTCAGCCGGCGGAGCCGCTTCATCACCTCGTCCACCGTCTCTTGCTCGACGTCGACCTCACGCGCGATGTCCTCGGGAGAGGAGCGGACGCGTATGCCTTCGGGCGTCTCCTCCCCGAAGGCCTCGGCGTGGCGCGCGAGCGCCAGCATCACGCGCGCCTTCGGGTCACGGTGCATGAGGATCTCGACGAGCGAGTTCGCCGCGTCGAGCCGCTTCGCCAGCTTCTTGAGGAGACGGAGCGCTATCTCGACGTCGCGCTGCAGCATGACCTCCAGCTTCCGCGCGTCGATCACGAGGCAGCGGGACGGCTCGCTCACGGTGGCCGTCGCGTTCCGGGGCTTGCCGTTCAAGATCGCCATCTCGCCGACGAACTCGCCGGGCCCGAGCACCGCGAGCACCTTGTCCTCGCCGGCGACCGACTTCGTGATCCGCACGGCGCCCGACTGGATGACGAACATGACGCCGCCGGAGTCCCCCTCACGAAAGAGCACGTCGCCCGGCACGTACTCGCGGCCATAGCGGGCGAACGACGACTCCGACATTGCCCGGGAGTCTAGCGCCCCACGTGACCGCGGGTCAAAAACCCGGGCAAGAGCGCTGGCGCTCACAAAAACGCGAGGGGCCCCCCAAGCCAGCATGCTTTGGAGGACCCCTCGGCCCGCTTCGTCGGGGCAGCGCGCTCGGCGGGCCGGCGCCGCGCGGAGGCGGCGGCAGCCCGAGAGCGGCGCGGACAGGCGATCAACCCATGTCGAAGTCGCCCATGCCGCCCATGCCGCCCATGCCGCCCATACCCCCCATGCCGCCCATGCCGCCCATGCCACCGGGAGCCCCGCCGGCCGCGGCCTTCTCCTTCTTGGGCTTCTCGGCGACGAGGGCCTCGGTCGTGAGCATCAGCGCGGCGACGCTGGCCGCGTTGGAGATGGCGTGCCGCACGACCTTGGCCGGATCGATGACGCCGCCGGCGAGCAGGTCCTCGTACGAGTCGGTCGCGGCGTTGTAGCCGAACGTCGGCGCGCCCGACCGGACCTTCTCCGCGACCACCGTCCCGTCGACCCCCGCGTTCTGGGCGATCTGGCGGAGCGGCGCCTCCACGGCGCGGCGCACGAGCCGCACGCCGACGTCGCGCTCGTCGTTGAACTTGAGCGACTCGAGCGAGGCGGCCGCCCGGAAGAGCGCCACGCCGCCGCCGACCACGATGCCTTCCTCGACGGCCGCGCGGGTCGCGTGCAGGGCGTCCTCGACGCGCGCCTTCTTCTCCTTCATCTCGGTCTCGGTCGCCGCGCCGACCTTCACCACCGCGACGCCGCCGGCGAGCTTCGCGAGCCGCTCCTGGAGCTTCTCGCGATCGTAGTCGCTCGTCGTGTCCGCGATCTGCTTGCGGATCGCCTCGATGCGGCCCTTGATGGCCGTCTTGTCGCCCTGGCCGTCGACGATGACCGTGTTGTCCTTGTCGATCTCGACCCGCTTGGCCGTCCCGAGGTCGCGCACCGTGGCGCTCTCGAGCTTCTGGCCGAGGTCCTCCATGAAGGGCGTCGCGCCGGTGAGGATGGCGATGTCCTTCAGCATGTCCTTGCGGCGATCACCGAAGCCGGGCGCCTTCACGGCGGCGACCTTGATCGTGCCGCGCAGCTTGTTCACGACGAGCGTGGCGAGCGCCTCCCCCTCGACGTCCTCGGAGAGGATGAGCAGCTCGCGCCCCTGCTTCACCACCTGCTCGAGCAGCGGCAGGAGGTCGGCCATGGCCGAGATCTTCTTCTCGTGCACGAGGATGAGCGGGTTCGTGAGCACCGCGGTCATCTTCTCGGGGTCGGTCACGAAGTAGGGCGAGAGGTAGCCGCGGTCGAACTGCATGCCGTCGACGGTCTCGAGCTCCGTCGTCATGCGCTTGTTCTCCTCGACCGTGATCACGCCCTCCTTGCCGACCTTCTCCATGGCGTCGGCGAGGATCTGGCCGATCTCCTTGTCGCCGTTGGCGCTGACCGTGGCGACCTGGGCGATCTGGTCCTTGTCCTTGGTCGGCTTGGCGGCCTTCTGCACGGCCTCGATGACCTTCGCGACCGCCGCGTCGATGCCGCGCTTCAGATCCATCGGGTTGTGGCCGGCCTCGACGAGCTTGAGGCCCTCGCCGAAGATCGCCTGCGCCAGCACCGTCGCCGTCGTCGTGCCATCGCCGGCCTTGTCGCTGGTCTTCGAGGCGACCTCGCGCACCATCTGGGCGCCCATGTTCTCGAGCTTGCCGGCGAGCTCGACCTCCTTGGCGACCGTGACGCCGTCCTTCGTCACGACCGGGGAGCCCCAGCTCTTCTCGATGACGACGTTCCGCCCCTTCGGCCCGAGGGTCACCTTGACCGCATCGGCGAGCGTGTTCACGCCCTTGAGGATCGCGGCGCGGGCGCCGCGGCTAAAAACGATCTGCTTCGCAGCCATCTCTCAATCCCCTCGCGGCCGCGCGGCCGCGTGTACTAACGCTTGCGTTCGGTTGCCTCGGACCTGGTTCAGGAGGCGGACTCGGTCACGGCGAGCACGTCGTCCTCGCGGATGAGCACGTGCTCCTCGCCGTCGAGCTTCACCTCGGTGCCGCTGTACTTGCCGAACAGCACCTTGTCCCCGACCTTCACATCGAGCGGGCGAACCTTGCCGTCCTTCAGGACCTTGCCGTTGCCCACCGCGACGACGCGCCCCTCGATCGGCTTCTCCTTCGCGGCGTCGGGGATGATGATGCCCCCCTTGGTCTTCGTCTCGCTCTCGACGCGCTTGACGACAATCCGATCCTGCAGCGGCCTGATTTTCATGCTGGCTCCCTCGTCCTCGGCTTGTTGACTGACCATCGGCTCGCCGGAGGTCCCGTTCGCCCCCCCGCTGGGGCGTTCCGCCCGCGCGACAAGAGCTAAGTGCCCGACATCGCAGTGTCTTGGCACTCTCCTAGGCCGGTGGCTAAACCGCGGCCGAAAGTAAATCAGTCACCCGGCGCGTCAAGGGCACGCAGCAGGGAGCCGCGACTTTTCCGGGACCGAGAGTCCCGAACGGCGAAGCCGAGATGTCTGGAGAAGCGACGGCGAGGCGCGGTCGCGACATCCTGGAGCCTCCTCAGGGACGAGCCCCCTCCGACGAGCGGGCAGACAGCCTGGACGGATCGTGGCGAGAGCGCGACCGATGGCAGCGCGACCGATGGCAGCGCGACGGGCGACGAGCGACGAGCGACCTCAACGGACGGCATGCAACGAGGGCGGAGCGGGTTGAGCGACGAGGGGTTGAGCAGGGGGGAGGCCTCGCTCCACCCGCGAAGCGCTCGAAACACGCGAAATATGGGCGATTTTTGGCGGCGGGCATTTTTCTTCGGCGGGTCCGATTTTGATCGCTTGACAATCCAGGCAGCCCAAGTAGATTCCGCGGCCCGTGGCGCTGATGAACACGGCGCTGACCCCTTGGGGGATCGTCTAACGGCAGGACGCAAGATTCTGGCTCTTGCTATCAAGGTTCGAATCCTTGTCCCCCAGCCAGGCCGTTCAGCTCTGCTGTCGGTCTTCTCCACAGAACAAGGTCCCATCGTCTAGCGGTTAGGACATCGGCCTCTCACGCCGGTAACGCGGGTTCGATTCCCGCTGGGATCGCCACTTCACCCTCCTCGCCTCGTTTCCTGCTGCTTCCGTCTGATGTCGTGCGTCGAGCACGACGCGAAGCGCAGCGTCATCCGACGTGCGCGAGCACGCAGCTCAGCGAAGACCTCCTGCTCCGTTCACGTTGCGCTACCCTGTGGCGCATGGCGGCGCAGGACGAAGAGGAGCTTTTTGACCTCCTCGATGACGGAGGCCGGCCGCTCGGCGTGCGCAAGGCGCGCAGGCTCGTTCACCGCGACGGCGACTGGCACCGGAGCGTTCACGTGTGGGTGCTCCTCGAGCGGGGGCCCGATGGCCTGGAGCCGGACGGCGGCCGGAGCGCCGCGGAGCCCTGGGTGCTCTTCCAGCAGCGCAGCCCCGACAAGGACACCTGGCCCGGCGCGCTCGAGGTCGCCGTGTCGGGGCACTACCGCGCCGGAGAGGATCTCGCGGGGGCGCTGCGCGAGGCGGAGGAGGAGATCGGCCTGCCGCTCTCGCCGCGCGACGTTGTCCGGCTCGGCACGCGCCGCAGCCAGGACGATCACGCGCCGGGCATCGTCGATCGCGAGCTGCAGGACGTGCTGCTCGCGACGACCCGCCGCGCGCTCGCGGAGCTGCGTCCCGATCCGCGCGAGGTGACAGCGCTGCTGTCGCTCCCGCTCGGCGCGGCGCTGCGCCTCGTCCGAGGCGAGGCGCCCCGCGCGAGCGGCCTCGCGCGGCGGCCGCCGGACGCCGCGGGCGCCGTGAAGGTCGAGCCGCGCGACGTGCGGCTCGATGAGTTCGTTGTCGCGCGCGACGGCTATTTCGAGCGTGCGCTCGACACGATCCGCCGGCGCCTCGCGGGTGAGGCGCCGGCCCCATGGCTCCTCGGCTAGGACGGCGGCGCTTTCTAGGACGGCGGCGCTTTCTCCTCGCGCCCGTGTTGTCAGCCTGAGCCGCGGCGCCCGTCCGCCGGCCGCCGGGGCTTCTCGGGGGGCACCGCCGACGCGACGAGGAACCCTTCGGCGCGGTGCGGGGCGAGCCCGCAACGCGCGTTCATGCGCTTGGCGATCTCGTCGCCGGCCCTGACGAGCGCGTAGAACCACCGGATCCCGAAGCGATCGTGCCCTTCCCGGAGCGCCGCCGCCTGCAGGGGGGCCCCGAGCCCCCGCCCGCGGTGGTCCTCGCGCAGCGAGGTGCAGATCGGCATGGCCGTCCACGAGGGCGCCTCGCCCACGTCGGAGATCCAGAGCGGCGGGGCGCCCAGCAGCCCGAGCTGCGCGAGCGCCTCGCGCCCGCCGATCTCGGCAGGCTGTGGCCGCGTCATGACACACAGGGTGGCGCAGCCGATCAGCGCCCCCGCGCCGTCGCGCAGCGCGAGCGTCAAGGAGCGCCCCTCGCCGCCGCGCAGGTACCACCCCGGGAGCGGCGCGTGGCCGCTCTCGGCCTGAAGCTCCTGGATCGCGCGGATCGACGCCTCGTCGTCGTCCGGCGACACCCTGGACAGGCGCAGGCCCGGCGGGAATGTGCGAAACCGGCCGAGCCCCTGCACGGCGGCGCGCACCTCGCCGGCCGGGGCGCCCATCACCGAGAGGTCCTCGTCCACGGAGAGCCCCGCCTGGCGCAGCGACGCCGAGAGCGCGGCGAGCTCCGGCCGGGGGGCGTGCAGGATCACGCGCTCGAAGCAGCGCACGAGCGCCTCGCGCCGCTCCGGCGGCGTCCGCTGGGCGTGCAGCAGGATCAGCGAGCGACCGTCGGTGGTGATGCCGTCCTGCTCGCCGATCCAGTCGCGGGCGGCGTACAGGATCCGCTGAGCACGGTAGTCCGCGGCTTCACCGAAACAACCCGGTCCGTCCGCAGGACCGGGGCCGCGCTGCTGCGGGGCGTCGTCGCGATCGAGGTCGAAGGCAAGCATCATGGCGGCATCCCTCCTGTCGAGAAGCAACGGCGGCTTCCACGCATGGCGGCCCCTCGAGGAGCGGCCACCCGGCGCGGGACGCCCGCGCCCAGCGCCCGAGCGAGCCCCTGCCGCGCCGGGCAGGTCCACCGGCGAGATGGCCTGACGCGGCGGTGCGCGAATGCGGGAGAACTCCGCTCCACCAGCGGCTGTCCAGCCCGCGTGTCGAGACTTCAACTTATCCCTGCTCGGCGATCGCGCAAGCGGCGACATGCCATGATCCGGGCAGCGCTCCAGCCCGGACACGCACGCTCATGCATGCTTACAAGCATTCGTAATTACTGATGAATCAGACCCATATCGACTGTCGACCTCAAGGCACATCGCCGCCCGACGGGGCCGCGGCATGGACATAGAACGACCTAGCCTGGAGAGCCCCATGGCCCCGGGCGCCCGCGCGTCGGGGGCGGACCGGCGAGGCGCGTCGGACGCGTCCGACGAGCGTGCTCGCTCGCGGTGCCTTCGGCGGTTGAGGACGATCGCGCGCCCTGGTAGGTTGGCGTCCAGTATTGCGCGATGACCACCGCCCTTGTCACCGACCCCGACGACGACGCGCCCGTGACGCCACGCCCGTTCCTCAAATGGGCGGGCGGCAAGGGCCAGCTGCTCCGGCAGTTCCAGCCGCTGCTCCCCGCGTCCTACGGGCGCTACTTCGAGCCCTTCATGGGGGGGGCCGCGCTCTTCTTCTGCCTGCAGCCGAAGCGCGCGACGCTGACGGACGTCAACGCCGAGCTCATCGACTGCTACCGGGCGGTGCGCGATCGGGTCGACGAGGTGATCGCCGCGCTGGGCAGGCACGCCTACGAGGAGGCGCACTACTACAAGGTTCGCGACGTCGATCCCGCCTCGCTCACGCTGCCCGAGCGCGCCGCGCGGACCATCTTCCTGAACAAGACGGGGTTCAACGGGCTCTACCGGGTCAACAGCGCCGGCCGCTTCAACGTGCCTTTCGGCCGCTACGTCAAGCCGGCCATCTGCAACCCGCCCCAGCTGCGGGCCTGCTCGGCGGCGCTGCAGGGCGTCGAGCTCGAGGTCCGCGACTTCGAGCGCGTGCTCGACCACGCCCAGGAAGGCGACTTCGTGTACCTGGACCCGCCGTACTCGCCGGTCTCGTCGACCGCGAACTTCACGTCCTACAGCGCGCGCGGCTTCGGCTTCCGCGACCAGGAGCGCCTCGCCGCCCTCTTCGCGGAGCTCGACGGGCGAGGCGTCCAGGTGATGCTCTCGAACTCCGATGTTCCGGAGATCCCGCCGCTCTACAAGCGGTTCAAGATCGACCGCGTCGCGGCGCTCCGGAGCATCAACGCGAAGAGCGACGCCAGAGGCCGCGTGGGGGAGATCGTGATCCGGAACTACGGCGCCAGGCGGAGCCGCAAGGCGGCGCCCGCAGACAAGGCGGGCTGAGCCCGGCGCCGCCGCGCGGCGCGCGGCTCAATCGACGGTCTTCCCCTCGCGCTTCTCCGGATCGGGGGCCGCGCGCTCCTCGGCGTACGCCATCGCCACCTCGATCTCCTCGTGGATCTCGCGCGAGGTGACCTTGTTCCCCGAGGGATCGACGGCCTCCCACACGAAGCCGCGGACCTCACCCGGGCGCTCGGGTATCCAGCGGACCCGCAAGGTCCAGCCGTGCAACTCGGCCGTATAACCACCTTCCTCGTGGTCCCGCTGCCATGCAGAGACGGTCGGGTGCTTCACCATCGCGAGGTCTCCGCCGCAGAAGGTCGAGAGGACAGAAGAACTGTTCCCGAATGGCCGCGCTCCCCCCCCGAGCAACGCCGCCGTCCGGGAACACGGGGAAGATAGCAGGCGCCCGGCGCGCGGCGATCAGGCAGGCGTGTGTTCCTCATGCGGATGCACCTTACCCGAATCCCAGCGCGCGCCGAAAGGTCCTCCCCTTCCGATGGGCCCGTCGGCGCGAGCAGCGTGAACAGCACAGGCATCGTCGCGCGGACGGGCGGCGCCTGCGACGCGCACCCCATGCTACGAAGCATGCATGGGGGCAGGAATCGTCGTCTTCTTCGGGCTCGCGCTCGTCGCCTATCTCCTGGTTGCCCCGCTCGTCGCCTTCGTGTTCGCCGTCCGGGCCAACCGGCGCAACGAGGACCTGCTGCTTCGGATCCACGCGCTGGAGCACCGGGTGGCCGAGCTCTCCGGGCGGCGCGGCCGAGCAGCGCTCAGCGCAGCGCCGGAGAGCCCGCGAAGCACACACGGCCTGGAGCAAGAGCGGATTGCCCAGGGCGCGCTCCCGCCCGCAGCGGCGGCGCCACCCGCGCTCGACGCCGAGGGCGCAGGCGCGACGCCCGCGCTCGACATGGCCACCGCCGGCGCGCCGCCCGCGCTCGGCATGGCCGCCGCCGGCGCGCCGCCCGCGCTCGACATGGCCACCGCCGGCGCGCCGCCCGAGATCGCGCATCCGACCGCCCCCGCGCCCCCGGGGGTCGCGTCCACGGCGTTCGCCGCCGCGGCGGCCGCGGCGCCCCCCTCTGTCGCGTTCCCGGATCCCGCTGCTTTTCCGGTGCCTCGCGCGCCTCGCCCCGCGGCGACGCTCGACGCCAGCGCGCCCGGCGCCGGCTCGGCCGCGCACCGCGAGGTCCCGGAGCGGCCCTCCATCGAGGAGCGGCTCGGCCTCACCTGGCTCACCCGCGCAGGCGCGACCACCTTCTTGCTCGGCGCGCTCTTCTTCTTCAAGTACGCCTCGGACAACGCCTGGATCGGGCCGTTCGGGCGCGTCGCGATCGGCGCCGCGACCGGCGCCGCGCTCCTCGCGATCGCCGAGGTGCTCCGCGGGCGCGCGCAGCGTCGCTTCGTCCACACGCTCATCGGCCTCGGCCTCTCGGTCCTGATCGCGTCGGTGTGGGCGAGCGCCGCGCTGTACGAGCTCGTCCCGATCCCCGCGGCCTTCGCGGCGGACACGGCGCTCCTCCTGCTCGGCGCCGGCCTCGCGCTCCGCCACCGCGGCGAGGCCATCCTGATCCTCAGCCTCGTCGCCGGCTTCCTCAACCCCGTCGTGCTGTCGACGGGGCAGGACCGGCCGCTCGTCCTGTTCGGCTACCTCCTGCTCATGACGAGCGTCGCCCACGCCGTCGCGGCGAGGCTCGGCTTCCGCGTCGCGCCGTGGCTCGCGATCGCAGGCCACACGGCGCTGTTCTGGGGCTGGTACGCCACGCACTTCGACGCCAGCGCCGCCCCGGCCGGCGGAGACCCGGACGCGGCGCCCTGGCTCGACTCGCCCGCGCAGGCGCTCCCGGGGCCCTACTTCCCGCTCGCCGCGCGCGCGGCGCCCCTCGCGTTCGTCGCGCTCGCCGCGGCGCAGGGCATCCTGCGCGCGCTGTGGCTGCGCCGCGCGCCCGCCTCGAGCCCGGATCGAAGCGCCGCGCCAACCGGCGGGGCAGCGACCGGCGTCCTCCGCGTCGCGGCGCGCGCGGACGCCACGGCGACCAGCATCGCCGCCCTCGTGCTCGCCCACGCGGGCGCGGCCGCGCTGCTCTTCGACGCGCCGCGCGCGCTCACGGCCGCCGCCATCGCGCTCGCGCTCGCGGCGCTGGTCGCCCTGCGCCCGCCGGAGGAGGGAGCGTGGCTGCTGGCGCCGATGGGCGCCGCCTTCCTCGCCTTCGCCGCGACGTTCGCGGACGCGCCTGCCGCGCACCGGACGACGCTCGTCGCGCTCGTCGCGGCCTGGACGCTCGTCTACCTCGCGGGGTGGCTCCGCGGCGCCGGGCTCGCGGGCCAGCTCGATCGGAAGACCGCCGTCGCGTGCTCCGCCGGCGCGGCGCTGTTCGCCTGCACCGCGGGCATGCTGCTGATCGAGGCCGATGCGGCGCTCTTCGCGCTCGCGCTCGCGGGCGCGGCCGCCCTCGCGGCGTGGACGGCCGCGCGCGCCGCGCTCCCCGCCCTGCTCCTCGCCGCGGCGATCGTCTCGGCAGGCGCGCTCGCGGCGGCGGCGCATTTCGCGATCGCGCCGGCGGACGGGGGCGCCTCGGCGGCGGCCGATGCAGTCGACGCCGTGAGCGCCGTCAACGCCCTCAACGCAAGTTTCCTCGGCGCATCGGCGCTCGTCATGCTGGTGTTCCTCGGCGCCGCGGGCGCCTCGGCGCGGCGCGCGCGCGAGCCCGGCGCGCCGGCGCTCTCGTGGTCCGACGCGCTCGCCGCGTGCGTGGCGACGCTCGGGTTCGTCGCGGCCGCGCTCGGCGCCACGCCGGAGGACACGCCGACGCTCCGCGCGCTGCTCACCGCGGGTGCCGGCGCCCTGGACCTTTCGCTCGGCGCCGCGCTCCTCCGCGCCGGCGTGACCCGCGAAGGCGCCGCGCCCCCCGCCGATCGCGTCGCCCTGCTCCTCGGACAGGCGCTCGCCCTGTTCGCCGCGGCCGTCGCGTTCGGGCTCGGCGGCGCGACGGTCACCGTGGTCTGGAGCATCCTCGCGGCCGTGGCGGCCGCGATCGCGGCGCGCACCGGCGAGCGCGCCTGGCTCGCCGTCACCTTGCTGCTCTTCGCCGCCACCCTCGGGCGGGCGCTCGTCGTCGATCGGGCCGAGGTCGAGGCGCTCGTGACGACCTGGTTCGCCACGCACGGCCGCGACGGGACCATGGCGGTCCCCGTCCTGCTCAACGCGAGGACCTATGCGTTCGCGGGCGTGAGCGCCGCCCTGCTCGCCGCGGGGCGGCTGCTGTCGCGCGCGGCGTTCGCCCGCCCCCCGGACGCCGCGCGCGGCGAGCTGCGCGGCGCCGCGGTGGCGGCGCTGGGCGCAGGGTATGCGCTGCTCATCACGACCGTCGTCCTCGAGGTGCGGAGCGCGATCACCGCGCTCCCCGCCGCCCCCCCTGCCCCGCTCGACGCGGCCGAGTTCGCCGAGCTCACCGTGCAGCACCGGGCCGCCCTCGAGGGCCAGCAAGGCAGCCTCGCGATGGCGACCACGCTCGTGCTCGCCCTCGCGGCGATCGCGCTGCTCACCGCGGGGTTCGCGGCGCGCGACGCCTTCCATCGCTACGCCGGGCTCTCCCTGTTCGCCGTCACCATCGCGAAGCTCGTGACCTGGGACGTCTGGCACGTCGAGCGCATCTACCAGATCGCCCTCTTCACGGGCGTCGGGGCGCTGCTCGTCGGCGGAGGGTTCCTCTACGCGCGGTTCGGCCGGCGCCTCGTGACGCTCCTGCGCGCCGGATCGCGGGGCGCGGCCGGGCCGCTCGCGCTGCTCGCGGCGATGAGCCTCGCGCGGCCCGCCGAGGCGCAGACCGCCGCGGCGCTCCCGACCGAGAGGCACCCGCTCGTCCGGCCCATCGAGGGCGTGGACGCCGCCGGCGACCACCGCGTCGACGTCGATCTCGACCTCTACCGCGAGAGCCGCGCGGAAGAGCTGCTCGCCGACGTCCGCATCGCAGGCCCCGACGGCGCCGAGGTGCCCTACGTGATCCGCGAGCCGGGCGCCGCGCACGCGTCCGGGCGGATCGCGGCCACGATGCTCGATCCGGGGGTCGACGCCGCCGGCGTGGCGCACGCGACCTGGGCGCTCGACGCGCCCGGCACGCGCCACTGCCGCGTCGAGCTCAGCGTCACCGGCGGCAGCTTCCTCCGCGAAGCGCGGGTCGAGACCGGCGCGGATCCGAGGGCGCTCAGCGAGGTCGCGCGCGGCGCCCACGTCTACCGCATCCCCCAGGGCTCGGAGACGGTCGAGCACCTGTCGGTCCGCTATCCCCTCTCGCGCGCCGCCCTGGTCCGGATCCGCCTTGTCCCCGAGGGCGCCCCGGCGCGCGACGCGGCCGCGGACGTCCGGATCACGGGCGGCGCCGTCTCGTGCGAGCCGCAGGCGCCCACCGAGTCCCCCGCGCTGCCGCCGCTCGCGATCGTCGAGACGCAGCGGGACAGCGAGGCGAAGACGACGCTCGTCACGCTCGACGCCGGCGCCGACGGCGCGCCGCTGGAGGCCGTCCTCCTCGACGTCGCCACGCCGGAGTTCAGCCGCCGCGTCGACGTCGCCTCGACCACGTACCGCGCGGTCTGGCCGGCCGTGGGGAGCGGCATGATCCATCGCATCCGTCCGCGCGGTGCGTCAGGGCCCTCGCTCGAGTCGACGCGGATCCCGCTGAGCCCCACCCGGAAGCGCTTCCTCCGGCTCACGATCCACGACGGCGACTCGGCGCCGCTCTCCCTCTCGGGCGCGCAAGGCGAGGTGCGGGCGCGCGAGATCGTGTTCCGCGCCGCGCGGCCGGGGCCGCACTGGCTCTACATCGGCGACGCGCTCGGCAAGCGCCCGAGCTACGATCTGGCCGACCTGCTCGACCCCACCGTGCGCGAGCGTCCCCCCGCCGCGAGGCTCGGCGCCGCGGCGGCGAACCCGGAGCTCGGCGCCGCCCCGGTCGCGCGCGACCTTCCGTTCACCGAGCGGCACCGCGCGCCGATCGGGGGCGCGCTGGCCGTCGGGTTGCTCGCGCTCTCGCTGTGGGCCGCGCGGCTCCTGAAGCGAGGGGAACCGGAGCGAGGCGAGCGAGGCGAGCGAGGCGAGCGAGGCGAGCGAGGCGCGCCGCCCGACGACCCCGCGCCGCCGCGGCAGCGAACAGAAGACAGCGAGCCCAGGGCGTGATGTGCTCGCATGTTGCCGTGGGTCGCCGGGGACGCGGCGCTCCGGCGGTCCGGACCAACCATCGAGGTGGATGCACCATGAGAGGCGGGCGCTTCGTCTACTTGGGTCTCTGCGCGAGCGTCGGGGCGGCGCTCTGGGCCTCGGGCGCGTGCTCCGCGACGGCGCGCGACCAGCAGGCGCCTGGCGAGGGCGGCGGCGGGGGCGCGACCAGCGCCACGACGGCGGAGGCGGGCAGCGGCGGACGGGTGGAGTCGACGGGCTCCTGGGCTGATTTCGGCGGCGGCACGCCGGCGGAGGAGGGCCCGTCCCCCGACGAGGACGGCGACGGGTTCACCATCGAGGACGGCGACTGCAACGACGGCGACACGAACGTCAACCCAGGCGCCGTCGAGGTCGTGATCACGGAGCCCGACCAGAGCGGCGCGGTGCCCGAGCCGGCCGACGAGGACTGCGATGGCGTGATCGACAACGCGCCGCAGGCCTGCGACAGGAACATCGCTCCTGCCGACTTCGACGCCATCCACGGGGCCCACGCGATCGACCTCTGCGCCAGGGCGTCGCCCGGAGACAGGAAGTGGGGCGTGCTGAGCGCGCAGTACGTGCGCGGCGACGGCTCGCCCGCGGAGCCCTCGCCCGCGGTGGGCGTGCTCGATTCCTTCGGCCCCAACGTGCACCCGCAGGGCGGGACCCGCCTGCTCGTCCTGTCCTCGGGTCGCGCCCGGATCGCCGGGTGGCCGGGCGCGTGCAACACGTATAGCTGCACGAACTACGGGCTGGGCGTGGCGCCGCCCGGCTTCCCGCAAGGCGCCCCCGGGTGCCCTCCCTCGGCAAACATCCACGACGACATCGCCCTCGAGCTCGTCCTCCGCACGCCGACGAACGCGACAGGCTACGAGTTCGCGTTCAAGTTCTACACCTTCGAATATCCCGAGTTCACCGTAGAAGACTGCTTCAACGACCAGTTCGTCGCACTGGCGACGCCCGCCCCGCCAGGGTCGCTCAACGGCAACCTCTCGTTCGATAGCCTTGGCAACCCCGTCGGCGTCAAACTCAGCTTCTTCGATGTCTGCGAGGAGTGCCCGCTCGGGACGGACGAGCTCGAGGGCACCGGCTTCGGGCTCTGGGACGATGCCGGCGCGACCGGCTGGCTGCGCACGCGGGCCCCGGTGACCGGCGGCGAGGAGCTCAAGCTGCGGTTCATGATCTTCGACACCGGCGACGAAATGCGCGACTCGACCGCGCTCGTCGACGGCTTCAAGTGGGTCGCGAACGGCGGCACCGTCCCGCTCGAGACCGCGCCCGTCGAGGATCCCCGGTAGCGCCCCGGGGTCCGGACGACCGAGCCCTCCGGATCACGCGCGCCGGCCGCGGCGCGAGGTGGACCACGCGCCGTGGCCGGCGCGATCCCGTATTTTGCGGCCGGGATTGTTTCGCAGAACGATACGATGCCGCGATGCTGCTCCCTTCCTTGGAGAACCTCGCCTGCTTCGAGGCCGCGGCGCGGACGCTGAACTTCCGGACCGCGGCGCGCGCCGTCGCGCTCAGCCCCGCCGCGTTCGGCCAGCGCATCCGGCAGATCGAGGAGCAGGTCGGCGCTCCGCTGTTCGAGCGCACCACGCGCCGGGTGCAGCTGACGCCACGCGGGCTCGCCTTGCTGCCGCGCGCCCGCCAGTGCCTGGCGCTCGCCGAGGACTGCCTCCGCAGCGCGATGGGCCCCGCGCCCGCTCCGGTCGAGCTGACGCTCGGCACGCGGTTCGAGCTCGGGATGTCGTGGATCGTCCCCCAGCTCGGCGCGCTGACGCGGCGGCGCCCCGAGCTGACGCTCCACCTCTATTTCGGCGCCTCCGACGACCTGCTGAGGCGCCTCTACGACCGCAGCGTCGATTGCGTCGTCACCAGCGCGCGCTGGAGCGCCACGACCCTGGCGGCGGAGACGCTGCACGAGGAGCGCTACGCGTTCGTCGCCTCCCCCAAGCTGCTCCGGCGCGAGGCGTTCGCCCGCCCGGAGCACGCGTCGCGGCACTGCCTGCTCGACATCGACCCGACCATGCCGCTGTTCCGGTACCTCGCGGATCAGGCGGGCGGCGCCGGCTGCTTCGCGTTCGCGCGGCACCGCTGGGTGGGGCTCGGCGCCGCCATCAAGGCGCTGGTGCTCGCCGGCGAGGGCGTCGCCGTGCTGCCGCGCCACATGGTCGCCGCCGAGCTCCGCGGCGGCAAGCTGAAGCGGCTCCTGCCGTCCGCGCCCCTCGCGCGCGATCATTTCCGGCTCATCTACCGGCGCGACGACCCGCGGAGCTCGCTCTACGCGAAGCTCGCCGCGTCGCTGCGCGCGGTGCCGATCCAGTGAGGCGCGCGCTCGCCGGCGCGGCGCGGAGCGGGCTGAACGGCGTAGACTCCCGCCCGAGGACCATGAGCGAGCACCCCGGCGCCAGCGCGCGCCTCCCCGCGACGCCGATCACGGCGCAGGACATCAACGGCGGACCGGACCCGGAGCGCCGCGTCCCCTTCGTCATCACGGCGCCCGGCGTGTACACCCTCGTGGAAGACGTCGACTGGGTGGCGCGAGACGCGAACGCGCGGGCCATCACGATCGCGAGCGACGATGTCACGCTCGACCTGTGCGGCAGGACGCTGCGGCAGATCGACCCTCCGGCGCCCGTCGTCGCCCCCGACCCGGGCGCGAGGCCTTGCCGGGGCGAGGTCGTCTCCGGGAACGTGGGCGTGTTCGCCGAGGGGAGGACGCGGCTCGTCATCAGGAACGGCAGCGTGCTCGGGATCCAGGGGGTGGGGATCGCCGCCAGGGCGTGCAGCCAGCTGGATCTGCTCGATCTGTCGGTCCGGCGGTGCGGCGGCGATGGCGTGTTCGACACGGGCTTCCTGTGCCGCAACGGCGGGATCTTCGTGATGGGCGCCCGGGACGCGGCCGGCGGCGTCGCCTTCGCCGAAGGCGTCCGGATGATCAACTGCGTGTGCTCGGAGAACACGAGCCGGCTCGACTTCGTCGTGACGCTGGGCGCGCTCGTCCTGTTCTGCGACGACGTGCAGGTCAAAGGGTGCGTGTTCAACCGCACGGCGAACACAAGCGCCCAGCCGAGCGGCGTGCAGTTCAACGTCGTCGGCGCCGACTTCGTCATCTGCCGCAACGTGCTCGTGGAGGACTGCGAGGCGCACGACAACACGTCGGGCGGAGAGCCGGCCGGCTTCTTCGCGTGGGGAGAGAACTACAAATTCCTGCGCTGCAGGGCGAACCGGAATTTCACGCTCACCGGGAACCGCGCGTGCGGATTCAACATCTCGACGACGAGCAACCTGGAGATGATCGAGTGCGAGGCGGACGGGAACTACAACGCGAACCCGGCCGCCTCCGCCGATGCGGTCAAGGACTTCTCCGCGCTCGGCTTTCGCATCGGCAGGGCGGTGTACCGCGGGCTTCTCGAGGGGTGCCGCGCGCTCGGCAACCACGGCGCGAGCGCGAACGCACCCGCCGGCGGCTTCGCGCTCCACGCGACCCGCCACGTCGTGCTGAGGCGCTGCGTGGCCGTGGGGAACAGGAACGCGAGCGGCACCGCCGAGGACGACGGGCTCGCGGCCGGGTTCATCGCGTCGACGCCGCTCGCGGATCCGCAGGGCGGCCTCGTGGGCGGCGAGGGCAACGCGTTCATCGACTGCATCGCCGACGGCAACACGGTGCACCGCGCGCCCCTGTTCGTGCAGCCGCCGGCCCCGCCCGTCGACGCCGGTCCGTCGCGCGGCGATCCGCGGAAGGGCGCGGGGTTCCTGCTCGAGAGGCAGAGCGACGCGAGGATCATCGGCTGCCAGTCCGCGAACAACGACGGCAAAGGGATCTGGCTGAGGGCCTGCGCGCGCGCGCTGGTCGAGGGAAACACGCTGTCGAGGAACACGCTTTATGGCATCCAGGACGAGGATCCCGCGGGGCTCAGCGCCTTCACCGGCAACCGGGCGCACCTCAACGGGTCCCGGCACCGCCACAACTACGTCGGGCTGCCGCCCGGCACGCCGGTCCGCAAATGGACGCTCGGCTCCCCTCCCCTCGACGGCCCTCCGGACGGGATAGCCAACCTCAGCATCCGGCTGCCCTGAGGGCCGCGAGCGCCTCGCGCCGCGGGGCGGCGATCACCGGCCACGGGCGAGCGCGCCCAGCGAGCGACTTTCGTGACGCCGGCCTCGCCGCCTCTCCGCCTCGTTCCCCCGCGCGTCAGCGATTCCCGTCCTGCGCCTGCTCGACGCGCGCCCGGATGGCCGCGACGGCGCGCGCCGAGCCGTCCAGGTTCTCCGCGTTGAGGAGGCTCTTCGGAAGCGGCAGCTTCGGCCGGAGGAACACATCGAGGGACAGGCGCGTCGCCTGGGCGTCGTTCTTCTCGAGCCGCCAGGTGGCCTGGAGATCTTGCACATTGCCGGAGATGAAGCGGGACGAGTACGTCTCGACGCCGTCCTCGACGACCGGCTTCTGGATCTCGATGCGCGCCCACATCGTGACCGCGCCCGAAAGGGCCGAGACCTCCATGTAGAGATCCCACCCGCCCGCGGGCGTGCGCCCGAGCAGGCGGCACTTCTTGTAGTGCGGCATGAACTCCGGATAACGCTCGAACGAGAGCACCGCGGCGCGCACGCGCTCCAGCGAGCCCTTCACGACCACCGTCGACCGTCCACGCGCAAATCCGGTGCTTCCGATCGGGACTGCCATGCTCGTGACCCCGGTCGTATCGGGCGCCGGCTGCGCGCGCTCGGCCTGCTCGCCGTCGCTCGTGACAGCCGGCAGGACATCGCCTCTGTCGCGCTGTGCCGGCAGGCGCGGTACATCCAGGTTGATCCCCCGTTCCCCCGTGCTGCACGCGGTGGCCGCGAGGGCGAGTCCCCCGGCGAGCGCGCGCGGGATCGGTGCGCGATGGCTGGTCGTGGTCGAGCGAGTTCTCCGCATGACGGCCCAGCTTGCCAGCGACGTGCCGGCCGCCCCCATCGCCCCGATGATACCGCGCAACACATCCGCTCGGGCCGCCCCACCTCGGCCACCAAGAACGGATCACCGGCCCATCGAGCGCGGACGACACGACCTCCCTCCCGATTCTCCACGAGAGCTCGGAAGGCCCCCTGTCTCCTCCTTCCCGCTCCTATCGGTCAGGATTCGCCAGAGAGATAAGCTGTCAGACTCGGAATGGGGATGCCTGTCGGGCGGCCGAACTGCCAGTCCGCCGACTCGACCCCGACGCCGCCGATGTCGAGGTGGATGAACGGCAGCGCCCCGCCCTTGAGCCCCGAGGCGATGTCGAGGAACGCGAAGGGGAACTGGTGCCCGCGCGGCGTGTTCACCGAGGCGAGGCGGTTCGAGGAGACGACGTCCTCGGCGCTCGACCGGGGCGCCACGAACGCGTAGTCCTCGCGCCGCGGCCGGACGCGCTCCATCGGCTCGCCCCAGCGCTCCGCGAGGACGTCGAGCCTGTCGAGCTCCGGCCGCGCGGCGGAGTTGCCGATCGCGCCGGTATAAGGCCCGTGGGCGCGGTAGACGTGCCCGGTCAGCGTCGCGACCGAGAACACGATGGGGTCGGCCGCGCCGCTCATGGCGAGCTCCCGCCCGAGCGCGAGCAGGTCAGCCAGGATGAGGCGGCCCTCGGCGTCGGTGTTGCCGATCCGGACGCGCACGCCGGCGCGGCTGCGGATGATCTCGTCGCTCACATAGGACTCCTCGCCGATGCTGTTGCGCACGAGCCCGAGGAGCCCGACGATGCGCACGCCCTCCAGGCCGAGCGCCGCGGCCGCGCGCACGAGGCCGGCGACCGCGCCGGCGCCGCCCTTGTCCCGGGACATCCCGGCCATGTGCCCGTCGGTCTTCAGATCGACGCCGCCCGTGTCGTAGGTGACGCCCTTGCCCGCGAGCAGCACCGTTCGCCGGATCTCCCCGCGAGGCCTGTAGTCGAGCCGAACGACGCACGGCCGGTGCCGCTCGACGACCCGCGACGCCCGCGAGACCGCGCTGATGAGCGGATAGTCATCGACGTTGCGCTCGATCTTGACGAGCACCCCCGTCCTGGCGAACGCCGCCTCACACATCTCGGCGACGCGGCGGGGCGCCATCCGCTCCGGCTCGGTGCCCGTGATGTCGCGGCAGAGCGCCCGGCCGACCTCGATGGCCGCGATCTCGCGGGCGCGCGCCTCCGACAGCCCGAGCACCGCGACCGACTCGGCCGAGCGCGGGGCCATCTCCGCCTCCCGCGCCTCGAGCGGCGTCCACTGGCTCCCGAGCGCGGCGAGCGCGCCCACCTCGACGGCCCGCGCGAACCGCGGCGCGGCGCCCACCGGAGCGCGCACGACGAGCAGCGGCCGGCTCGCCCCCGCGTCCACCGCCCGCGCGAAGCCGGCCGCCGCGGCCTCCGCGACGGAGCGGACATCATCGACGTCCTCCGAGAGCGGCCCCATCGGCGCGAGCACCAGGCGCCCGCCAGGCACCCCCGGCGCCGGCAGGACGAGCGGAGCACTCTTGCCCTCGAGCGCGGAGTCGACGCGCGCCGCAGCCTCGACCACCGCGCCCACGGCGGACCCGAGCCCCCCCGCGTACTTCGCGATGGGCGACGGCGCGACGAGGACGACAGCATCGCACGCCGCGATCGCCGCGTTCGACTCCGCGAGGGCGTTGGCGGGCAGCCCCGCCAGGGAGGTGACATGGACCATGGCGGCGAATGATGTCACATGGGTCAGCATTTTTGCAGCACCCGTCGCCGCCGATAGGGCACCGACACGGCACCGACATGCGCCCCGAAGAGCAGGCTGTCGCGCGGGCATGGCGCGCGCCGAGCGGGCGCGTGCGCCAGGCCTGCGCGCCGAGCGGCCTGGCGCGCTCGTCCGCCCCTGCGGTCGCGCGCGAGGCGGCCGGCGTCGAGCGCCGCGCCGCTTCAGGAGAAGAGCACGACGCTGCGGATCGACTCGCCTTCGTGCATGAGATCGAAGGAGTGGTTGATGTCGTCGAGCGGCATCGTGTGGGTGATCAGCTCGTCGATCTTGATCTTGCCCTCCATGTACCAGTCGACGATCTTGGGAACGTCGGTGCGCCCCCTGGCGCCGCCGAACGCGGTGCCCTTCCAGACGCGCCCGGTGACGAGCTGGAAGGGGCGCGTGGCGATCTCCTCGCCGGCCCCCGCGACGCCGATGATGATGCTCGTCCCCCAGCCCTTGTGGCAGCACTCGAGCGCCTGGCGCATCACCTTGACGTTGCCGATGCACTCGAAGCTGAAATCGGCGCCGCCCCGGGTCAGATCGACGAGGTAGGGCACGAGATCCCCCGCCACCTCGCTCGGGTTGACGAAGTGGGTCATGCCGAACCTCTCGGCCAGCTCGCGGCGCTTCGGGTTGATGTCGACGCCGACGATGATGTCGGCGCCGGCCATCCGGGCGCCCTGGATCACGTTCAGCCCGATGCCGCCGAGGCCGAAGACCACGACGTTGTCGCCGGGCCTCACCTGCGCGGTGTTGATGACGGCGCCGATACCCGTCGTCACGCCGCAGCCGATATAACAGACCTTGTCGAACGGCGCGTCCTCGCGGATCTTGGCGACGGCGATCTCGGGCAGGACGGTGAAGCTCGAGAAGGTCGACGTGCCCATGTAATGGTGAATCCGCTCCTTGCCGATCGAGAATCGGCTCGTTCCGTCCGGCATGAGCCCGCGCCCCTGCGTGGCGCGGATGGCCTGGCAGAGGTTGGTTTTTCCGCTCGTACAATAAGAGCACTGCCGGCACTCGGGCGTGTAGAGGGGAATCACGTGATCGCCTTTCTTGAGGCTCTTCACGGACGGCCCGACGTCGACGACGACGCCCGCGCCCTCATGGCCGAGGATCGCGGGGAAGAGTCCCTCCGGATCCTTGCCTGAGAGCGTGTAAGCGTCGGTGTGACAGACGCCCGTTGCCTTGATCTCGATGAGGACCTCGCCCTCGCGAGGGCCCTCCACCTGGACGTCCTCGACCGTCAGCTTCTCGCCGGCCTTGTGGGCCACGGCTGCGCGCGCTTTCATGATCGGTGGTTCTCCTCCCGCAAGCGGGGCGTTCGGGGCCCGAGCGGCGCCCGAGCCCCTCCCATAGCCGGGCGGGGAAGCAGGTTTCAAGGGGAACCCCGCGGGCGCCGCCCCGACTCGCCCGCCGTCCAGCCTGCCCGCACTGCGCCGCCCTTCCTGCCCGCATCACGCAGCCCGCTCGCTGCCCGCGCCGCCACCCGAGGATGGCGTTCGCGTGACAGCACGCGTACGATCACCCCGCTGTCCTCATGAACACACTCCGTTGCCCACCGGGTCTCCGCGCGCTCATCGCAACAGCCGCGCTGGTCCTCGTCGCCTGCACCGGCGCGAGCCCGCCTGCTGGCGAGGCGACCGGCAAGGGCGCTGGCGGCGGCGGCGGCGGCGGCGAGAGCGCTTCCTCCGAGGGGGGCCACGGAGGACAGGGAGGCGCGCCGATCGACACCATGGAGTGTGTCGACGAGTGCCCCGCAGAGAGCGCTGGTATCACGATCGGCTGCAAGAAGCGCTTCATGTTCGGAATGAACTACGCGTGGCACAACTTCGCCGGCGACTTCGGCGGCATCGCCGCGTGGGACAAGCGCGGCGTCGCGGCCGAGGCGGAGACCCACGCGAAGAACCTCGCCGACATCCGTGCTCACGGGGCGAGCGTCGTGCGGTGGTGGATGCTGCCGGAGATCCGGGGCGAGAGCGTCGTCTTCGACACGAGCGAGAACCCGACCGGCCTCGGCGGGACGACGCGGCGCGACGTCCAGAAGGCGCTCGAGCTCGCCGAGCAGGCGGACGTCAACCTGGTGTTCTGCCTGTTCTCCTTCGACAATTTCCACCCGACCCGGCTCGACGCCGACGTGAAGACCGTCGGTATCACCCCCATCGTGAAGGACGCGAAGCGGCGCGCGAAGCTGATAGACAAGGTCGTCCGGCCGATCGCCAGGGCCGTGGCGCAGAGCCCCTACCGGCACCGGATGGTCGCGTGGGACGTGATCAACGAGCCCGAGCTGGCCATGACCGGACCGAGCCCGGACGACGGCCCTCGCTACGAGCCCGACGCCCAGGTGGATCCGATCGAGCACGCGCAGATGGCGGCGTTCCTCGGCGAGGCCATCCGGGCGCTGCGCGCGGAGAGCACGGCGCTCGTCACGATCGGCTCGGCGTCGATGAAGTGGGCGCGGTCCTGGCGCAACACCGACGTCGATTTCTACACCTTTCATATCAACGACCGGGTCAACCTGTACTGGCCCTACAACCAGTCGCCAAAGGACTACGGCATCACCGACAAGCCCGTCATCATGGGGGATTTCCCGATCGCCGGCCTGGCGACGGCCGCTTTGCCGACGCTCCTGGAGAGCTGGTACAGCAAGGGATACGCGGGCGCGATCAGCTGGGCCTACAGCGACGCGACCGCGGCCGAGCTCCAGACGATCAAGGCCTTCGCCGACGCGAAGGGCTGCGGCGTGACGTACTGAGAGCCCCTCTCAGGACAGCCAGTAATCGACGAGGGACGCGCCCGTCACGTCGTGGGCGACCCCGGCCGCGATCGCCCACTGGGCCAGCGCGCGGCCGAGCGCCGCCATGGTCGTGAAGCGCCCGTCAGGGTCCTTGGCCAGGCCGCGCTCGATGATCTCCCAGAGCCGCGGGTGCAGCTCGAGGGCCTCGGGGCGCGGCGGGGCGAGGCGCAGCACGTCGTGCACGATGGAGATGCTGCTCGGGCCGCCGAACGGGCGACGGCTGCTCACGAGCTCGTAGAGCACGACGCACGCGCTCCACACGTCGGCGCGCGCGTCCGACTCCTGCCCGCCGCGGACCTGCTCGGGCGCCATGTAGGCCGGGCTCCCGACCAGCGTTTCCCTCCGCTCGTCGCCCGCCGCGCGCACCTCGGTGAACGCGATCCCGAAGTCGATCAGCTTGGGGACCGTGCGGCGGCCCTCGCGCACGAGGACGATGTTCGCCGGCTTCACGTCCCGGTGCACGACCCCCGCGCCGTGCGCCGCGCCGAGCGCGCCGATCACGGGGAGGAGCAGCTGGACCGCGGAGATGGGCGACATCGCGCCCGACTCGGCGAGCGCCTGGGCGAGCGACCGGCCCTGGAGGAGCTCCATCACTGCGAACGGCTCTCCCTCCTCCGTGAAGCAGAGATCGAAGATCCGCACCGCGGCGCGGTGCGACACCCGCGCCGTCGCCTGCGCCTCCCGGATCAGCCGCGAGGCGGCCTCGGGGACGGCGCAGTCGCGACGGATGAGCTTCAGCGCGACATCGAGGCTCAGGGAGAGATTCCGCGCCTTCCACACGGCGCCCATGCTGCCCTCTCCGAGGAGCTCTGTGAGGCGATAGCGCCCCCCGAGGACGTCGCCTGGGGCGTAGCGCCGCAGCGCGGCGGAGCACGGATCGTTCGCAGAAACCGCCAGGGCGGCGGCGGGAGGCGCTCCGGCAAGCCCGGTCCGCAGCGTGGCGGGCGGTACGCTCGCCGGGGTGGCCGGAGCGTCGCTCGGCGTCTCCAGCGGCGCGACGTCCCCGCCGTGACGGAAGGTCGAGCCGGACGGCCGCGACAGGCGGCCCGACGTCCGGAGGTCGACGGGCTCGAACGGAGGGCGGTGAGACGAGGGCCAGCGCGGAGACCGCGGCGAGCGGTACGCGCGCTGAGAGGCTCGTCCCCCGCTCGGGGGGCGGGATCGATTCGACGCGGGATCCATCGAGCCGCCATGTGGCGTCGTGGAGCTGTCAGTTCGGTGGCTGTCCATGTCCTTGCCCACGTGTTCTGCAAGGAGCAGGCCGATGGAAATCGCCGCAGATCCGCCTCTTTCCCGCCCGCCGCGGCTCCGGGATTGCGGTGTGGAGGCATCAGATCCGGCGCCCGCGGCCATCGGCCCGCCCCGAGGCCTGCGCGCGCGTCTTCCGCGGCCGCGGCGCGTCGTCCGCCGGCGCGGTCCCGGGACGAGCGCGCGACCGATCCGTCGGCGCAACGGTCGTCGCACCACGCATTCCCTGCGCGCCACACCGGCGCTCGACGGGTACATCGACAGCGGATGTCGGTCAGGATCGCCGGATAACCAGCGAGGCCCCCACGGCGCGCGCCGGCATCGCCGCGGCGCGGTCGCCCCTCGCGCCGCTCAGCGCGCGGAGCCGGGCACGACGCGCCCCTTGAACGCGATCGGCACCTCGAGGGCCCTGGCCGCCTCGACGAGCAACGCGTGCTCGCTCTCGTGGATCACGCCGTCGGCGGCCACGAGGCGGACGGCCAGCTCGATCGCGGCCTCGCGCATCCGCACGTCGGGCAGGCGGACGCGCAGCGCCGCGAAGCGGCCGCTCCTGCCCTCGTCGCGCACCGAGCGCTCGATGATGGAGATGAGCGAATCGACGACGTCGGCCCCGACGCGCCCCTCGCTCATGGCCGCCACGTGCCGCGCGAGCTCGGCGCGCTCGGCCTCGTTGATGGATCCGTCAGCGTATGCCGCGAGGAACATGATCTCGACCATCGCCTCGAGCCTGCTGATCTCGAGGTGACGAAACGAAAGCTGCGTTTCTTCCATCATGAGGTCCTCAGGATAGCGTATCACGGCCGCGCTTGACACAGCGCCCCTGAGCCCGCTCAGTAACGGCGCTCGCCGCGAGGCGACGGCGCGTGGCAACGGCCTCCGGCAGCGCGCGGCGAAAGTTCTCGTCGAGCGCGACGCCGGTCGGTGCTCAACTCTCCCCACCATGAGCACCACCACCCCGACCGACCTCTTCCTGTCGCTGACGCCGCACAAGGTGATCGAGGCCGTCGAGGCCGCGGGCGTCCACTGCAATCGCGTCTGCTACCCGCTGAACTCGTTCGAGAACCGCGTCTACGAGGTCGAGCGCGAGGATCGCACCCGCGTCATCGCCAAGTTCTACCGGCCGGGGCGCTGGACGCGGGAGCAGATCCTCGAGGAGCACCGGTTCCTCGCGGAGCTCGCGGACGCCGAGATCCCCGTCTGCCCGACGCGCCCGTTCCCCGACGGCGAGACGCTCAAGCAGATCGACCACATCCCGTACTGCCTCTTCGAGCGCATGGGCGGCCGCGCCCCCGACGAGCTCGGCGACGAGCTGTTCGTGCGCCTCGGCAGGCTCGCCGCGCGCATCCACAACGTGGGCGCGGCCAGCGCCGCCGAGCACCGCGTCCGGCTCTCCGCCGACACCTACGCGCGCGAGGACCTCGGCTGGCTCGTCGAGCGCAAGCTCATCCCCGCGCCCGTCGAGCGGCGGTACCTCGCGGCCGCGCGCGCCGTCGCGGACGCGGCCGAGGAGCGCCTGCGCGGCGTCGACGTGCACCGCATCCACGGCGATCTGCACCCGGGCAACCTGCTCCTGCGCGACGGCGCGCTCCGCGTGCTCGACTTCGACGACATGGTCGTCGGCCCCGCCGTGCAGGACCTGTGGCTCCTCCTCCCCGGCCGCGACGAGGCCGCCCGGCAGCAGCGCGAGCTCTTCATCGAGGGCTACGAGGAGCTCCGCCGCTTCGACCGCTCGACCCTCGGGCTGATCGAGCCGCTCCGAGGGCTCCGCATGATCCACTACGCGGCATGGATCGCGCGGCGATGGCACGACCCCATCTTCCCGAGGACCTTTCCGCACTGCGGCACGGAGGCGTACTGGCGCGAGGAGGCGAGCTCGCTCGAGGAGGTGCTCCAGCTGACGCGCGACGGAGACACGGGCGGCCCCGGCGGCGGCGCGGACGAGCCGCCGCCGAGCGGGGGCAAGTACTTCTGGGACCTGAACTGAACCCGCTGTAGGCGCTCGCCGCGGTCGCGCGCAGCGTCGATCGATCAGCGGCGCTTCAGCACCAGGATCAGCCGCCACGCCGCGGCGTGCTCGAACGGCACGTCGACGTTGAAGTCGCCGAGCGTCGCCACCAGCGAGAGGTCCGGCACCCGCTCCGCGACGCGCCGCCACCCGGCGAGGTCCGGGACATACCACGTCGCCTCCTGCCGGATCGACGAGAGCTCCCTCGGCGCGCCGCCGTTGCGCCGGGCCGAGCACACCACCTCGAGGGTCACGGGCACGACGCGATCGGGCGTCGACCGCTCGATGTGGATGCGGAACCGCGCGTCGATCGACTGCTCGCCGCGCAGCTCGGTCCACTCCGTCCTGTTCACGCCGGACGGCGTGAGATCGGCGGGGTGGGTCGCCTCGATGACGTGGACGCCGCCAGGCAGGAGCAGCGAGGCGGCGAGCCGGAGGTGGCGCTCGAGCGCCGCCGGCGTGGCCAGCTGGTGGATCGCCGAGAGCGGCACGAACGAGAGATCGACCGGCGCGACGTCCGGGCGCTCGTCGAGCTCCGCGCACGAGAAGCGGATGCACGCCCCGGCGCCGCGGGCGCCCGCGGCGCGCTCCGCAAAGGCGATCATCGCCGCCGAGCCGTCCGCGCCGGCGCAGCCGACGCCGAGCTCCGCGAAGGCCTCCAGGTGCCGCGCGGGCCCGCAGGCCCACGAGAGGACGCGCTGCACCGGGCGGCCGCCGAAGCGGCGCGCGCACGCGAGCAGGAAGTCGCGCTCGGCGGCGTAGTCGCGGTAGCCGAACGCCGCGTCGTAGAGCGCAGGCTCGGCCGGCGGCGGCGCATCGCCGCGCGCGGGCGCCTCGCTGCGCGCGGGCGCCTCGCCGCGCGCGGGCGCCTCGCCGGCCGAGGGCGCCGCCGAGGCGCGCGCCGGGGCGACACGCTTCGTGTAGATCATGAGATCGTCGCCCGGCGCGTAGAAGTCCGCGAGGACCGCCGCCCGCGTGAACTGCACCGCGTCGTAGAAGCGCACCGCCGCGCCGTGCCCCTCCCGGCTGCCCGTCTCCACGCGCACGAGGCCGCCGCCCTCGCGCGCGATCTCGCTCTCCATCGTGGCCACGAGCCCCCGCGCCACCCCCGACCGGGCGAAATCGGGCGAGGTCGCGATCCAGTACAGGTCGTACGTGGACTGCGTCATCGGCGTGCGGCCGTAGCAGAGGTACCCGAGGAGCCGCGGCGCCCCGTCGCCGCCCGGGGCGCCCTGGAAGCTCAGCACGAACCGGTAGCCATAACCGTCCGTCGAGGGCTGGCCGAGCGTCACGTCGACGAGCTCCAGCGCCACCGCGCGCTCGTCGTCGGTGAACGCCGGGACCGACTCGAGCAGCGCGGCGATGAGCGGCCGATCTTCCGCGCGGAGGCCGCGCTGGGTGATCACGGCGCCTCGGGCGCGGCGGAGAGGGCGCCGCGGGCAGCGGAGCGCGCCGCGGCGCGGCCGCGCGCCGGCGCGCGGCCCCGCGCGCGGAGCAGATCGTCGTGGCGCGCGCCGCGGGCGAGCGCCGCGCGGAGGATCTCCCAGACGACGTCGGCGTACGACAGGCCGGCGCGCGCCGCCGCCCGCGCGAAGCCGGCGTCCGGCGAGAGATCGCAGTTCGGGTTGACGTCGATGACGTGCGGCGTTCCGCGCTCGTCGAGCCGCACGTCCACGCGGCCGTAGTCGCGCAGCCCGAGCACCTCGAACGCGCGGCGGCCCACGGCGACGACCCGGCGCAGCTCGAGCGGCCGCAGCACCGCCGCCGAGGAGGGCGTCCCGATCGACGCGGCCGTCTCCGGGCGCCACTTCGACTCGTACGTGACCACGTGCGGGTGCCCCTCGGGCAGGCCCTGAAACGTGACCTCGCCGGGCGGCAGCACGCGCGGCGTCGGCCACCCGAGCAGCGAGACCGAGATCTCCCGCCCGTGCACGTAACGCTGCACCACCACCGGCTGGCGGCACTGCGCGACGACCGCGGCGACCTGGTCGCGGAGCGCCCTGCGATCGTGGACGACCGAGCCACGATCGATGCCCATCGAGCCGTCCTCGCGCTCCGGCTTGACGATGACCGGGAACGCGACCTCCGGGATGCGATCCGGGCCTTCGACCCGCACCGTCGCCGGCACGCGCACGCCGGCGCGCGCGAGGATCCGGTTCGCCTCGGTCTTGTGCAGGCAGCTCCGGAGCGCGACGTGATCGCTGCCCGTGAAGCGGAGGTCGAGCCCCGCGAGCAGCCACGCGCACATGACCTCGTGGCGGCTGTCGCCGTCGAGCGCCTCGCACAGGTTGAAGATCACGTCCGGGCGGTGGTCGCCGATGGCCGCGAGCACCTCGCTCGGCCGGAGCACGGGCCGGTGCGCCACGCGCACGCCCGGGGCCGCGGCGAGGGCCGCGAGCACGCTCTCCGCGACCACCGCGCTGCCGTCCTCGCGACCGAGCCGGAGCCGCCCGCTCCCCACCCGCTGCGCGAGTGGCGGCTCGTCGACGACCTCCTCCGGATCTCTGTTGGACAGGATCAGTATCCGAGGCTCAGGCACCGCACGCCTCCGAGCCTACGCAGGGCAGGAGAGCCCGCGACGGCCGCGCCGGGCTCAGGGAGCGGCCGGAGAGAGGCCTGGCCATCGGTGAACGCGGAGAGGTTACCCTGTCGAGAGACACGCGAACGAAACGGAATCCATGCATGCAAGTGGCCACACTTCACCAGCTTGCCCGGCAATCGCAAGGGGAGATTTGCGCTGTCTGGACGGAAAGGAAGGCGCGACGCGCCGCGGCTCAAAGCGCCGCGCCGGGTCGAATCCGGCGCGCGCGGCCAGGAAGCGAGCTTTCCGAGCACAACGTATCTCGGACAACAGGCTCTTCACACGCCAGCCACACGCGCGGGAGCGTCGGAGACGAGAGGAGACGGCTGGGCTGCTGGGGAAAGGTCGAGTCCGGCGGCGAGAGGGGAGAGCGCCGGACGCGCTCGCGGCGAGCGGGCGGCCTGCCGCCGAGGACGCCTGAAAAGGACTTCCCTTTCCGGCGTCCTCGAGCCTCCGCCGGTCAGGCGGCCTGGTCTTCGGGGCGCGGCCTGCGATCGGCCGGGAAACAGGCCTGGATCTCGTCCATGCCGAGCGTCTCCTTCTCGAGGAGCGCCTTGACGAGCGCCTCGATCTCGCCGCGCCGGGACCTCACGATCTCGATGGCGCGCGAGAGCTGCGCTTCCGTGAGCGCCCGCGCCGTCTCGTCGACCCGGTCGAGCAGGGCCGGGCTCCGCGAGGGGTGCCCGTCGCCGACGCAGATGGGGCCGAGGTGGCTCATGCCGAGCTCCGCGACCATCTTCCACGCGATCGTCGAGGCGCGCTGGATGTCGTCCGAGGCGCCCGCCGTCATCGTCCCGAGGACGACCATCTCGGCGGCGCGGCCGCCCATCAGCATGCAGATCTGATCCTCGAGGTACTCTTTCCGGTACATCAGCCGATCCTTCTCGGGCAGCGCCTGGGTCACGCCGAGCGCGCGGCCCCGCGGCAGGATCGACACCTTGTGCACGGGATCGCAGCTCGGCGCGAGGAGCCCGACCGCGACGTGCCCGGCCTCGTGGACGGCGGTCGCATAACGCTCGTCCTCGTCGACGAGCACCCCCTTGCGCTCGAGCCCCATGAGCACCCGGTCGCGCGCGCGGTCGATGTGCGTCGGGTCCACCGCGTCGGCGCCCTCGCGGGCCGCGAGGATGGCCGCCTCGTTCAGGAGGTTGGCCAGGTCGGCGCCCGAGAAGCCCGGCGTGCCGCGGGCGATGTAGCTGAGATCGACCTCCCCCTGGAGCGGGATCGGCCCGGCGTGGACGTTGAGGATCTCCTCGCGGCCGCGCACGTCGGGGAGCGGCACGGTGACCTTACGGTCGAAGCGCCCCGGCCGGAGCAGCGCCGGATCGAGCATGTCGGCGCGGTTGGTCGACGCGATGACCACGATGCCGGTCTCGTGGTCGAACCCGTCCATCTCGACGAGCAGCTGGTTCAGCGTCTGGTCGTGCTCCGCGGAGGCGGAGTCGCCGTGCCCCTTCGCGCGAGCCCGCCCCACGGCGTCGATCTCGTCGATGAAGACGATGCACGGCGCGGACTTGCGCGCCTCGGCGAAGAGCGCGCGGACGCGGGAGGCGCCCACGCCGACGAACATCTCCTGGAAGCTCGACCCCGACGCCGAGAGGAACCGCACGCCCGCCTCGCACGCGACGGCGCGCGCGAGCAGCGTCTTGCCGGTCCCGGGCTCGCCCGTCAGCAGCACGCCGCGCGGCGGGCGGCCGCCGAGGCGCGCGAAGCGATCGGGGCTCTTCAGGAACTCGACCGTCTCGGCGAGCTCCTGCTTGACCTCGTGCATCCCCGCGACGTCGGCGAAGCGCACCGCCGCCCGCGCCGCCCCGGCCTTCACGTCGGAGAAGACCTTCGGGCTGCGCCGCCGGCTCACCGTGAAGAGCGCGAAGCCGACCGCGGCCAGCACGACCACCGGGAGCACCGCGGACGCGGCGCGCGACGGATCCTCCCGGGAGGCGAAGTCGACCGAGGCGCCGGCGCCCGCGAACCGGGAGACCAGCTCCTGCCGGAGCGTCGGCTCGTCGACGACGGCCGTCACCACGGCGCCGCCCGCCTGACGCACGAGGAAGCGATCCCCGCTCACCTCGACCGCGGTCGCCTGCCCCGCCTGCGCGATCTGGAGGAGCTCGGTGTACGTCGCCGTACGCTGCGTAGCCGACTCGCGCGCCGCTCGCAGGGCGAGCCCGAGCGTGACCGCAAGCACCACCCCCATGAACCCAAGCAACCAAAGCCGGCGCCCCGCGGGCCCCAGCCGCTTACTCACCTGCAAGAACCAGGAATTCACTGCTGCGCCACCTCACTGCTCCGGCGTCGGGCCGGAGCGGATCTCAGGTGTAGCAAGGATGCGAACCTCAGGAAGTTCCTTCTGCAATCATTCTGACGATCTGAGCCGTAGAAACCTGCGAAAGGATGGCAGCACCGCAAAACGGAATACGGAGAACGGACAGCGGCAGGATGAACGTCGACTCGATGCTGGGAGGATTGGGAGGATCGATTGACGAGCTCGCCGATGGCGGATTGACGAGCCCGCCTGATAGCCTCCTTCTCGGGATGGGGGCGCCAGTGGAGCAGGAAGCGGGAGAGAGGGGCAGAGAGGGGCTGTCTGCGCGTTACGCCCCGGCGGCTCGCGCGGTATCGGGCGCGAGCGGCAGCGAGAAGCGGAATGTCGTCGCGCCGCTGGGGCTGCTCTCGACGGAGATGCTGCCCCCGTGGGCCTCCACGAGGGCCTTCGTGATGTAGAGGCCGAGACCGACGCCGCGGACGCTGCGCGGAACGGCATCGGGCGCGCGCGAGAAGCGCTTGAACAGGTACGGGAGCGACGCCTCCGGGATACCGCCGCCCCAGTTGGTCACCGCGACGTGCGCGCTGCCCGGCCCGGCGTCGACCGCGACCACGATGTCGCCATCGGGCCGACCGTACTTGGCCGCGTTGGAGAGCAGGTTGGTGACGATCTGCTCGAGCCGCCCTGGGTCCGCCAGGACGGCGGGCACATCGCCGTTCACCTCCAGGCGCAGGGCGTGGCCCGCGGTCACCTCGGCCGACTTCTCGAGGATCTCGCCGAGCTGCGCGCGCAGATTCACCGGCGAACGATCCAGCGTGAGCTGCCGCGCATCGATCCGCGACGCGTCGAGGAGGTCGTCGATCATGCGGCGCAGCCGCTCGATGGACGAGGTGATCCTGTCGAGCTGTTTTCGGCAGTCCGCGACGGGCCGCTCGCCGGCAGCGCGACCCAGGAGCTGGCTCGCGGTCGCGATGACCTGGATGGGCTGGCGGAGATCGTGAGCGATGACGCCGATCCACTCCTGGCGCTGCCGCTCCATCTCCTTGAACGCCGAGATGTCATGAAAGACGGCGACGGCGCCCTGGAGCTCCCCGTCGTCCGAGCGCACCTGAGCCGCGTTGACCAGCACCGGGACGAGGCCCCGGTCGGCGCGCCGCAAGAGCCCTTCGGCGCCCGTCACGACCTCCCCGCGCTGAAGGGCCCGGAACAGCGGGCGTTCGTCCCAGGCGAGGGGCTCTCCCGCCGGCGTCCTGTGCTCGAAACACAGCCGGTTGCCCCAGGGATCGGGATCGTCCTCGACGCGCGACGCGTACTGGAGCGCGAGCTTGTTGCAGCTGATGAGCCGCCCCTTGGCGTCGACCAGGATCGCCGCTTCAGGCAGCTGCTCGATGACCGCCTCGAGCTGCGAGCGGATGCGCCGCTCCGCCTCGTGCGCGCTCGCGACCTCGGCCTCCATCGCCTTGCGGCGCCCGATGTCGCGGCAGATCGTCGAGACGCCGGTGGCGCGGCCCGACGCGTCCACGATCGACGACACCGTGACCTCGATGTCGATGCTCTCGCCGCCCTTGGTCCGGCTCACGGCCTCGAAGCGCTCGACGCGCTCGCCGCGGCGCAGGCGCGCGAGGACGGCCTCCGCCTCGCCGGCGCGCTCGGGCAGGCACAGGAGGGGCAGCTTCTTCCCGATCGCCTCGCTGGCGCGGTAGCCGTAAAGGCGCTCCGCCGCCGGGTTCCAGCTCAGGATGGTCCCGTCGAGGGAGGTGCCGATCACGGCGTCGTCCGAGGCCTGCGCGACGGTCGCGAGGAAGGCGCGCGCCTCCTCGGCGCGCTGCCGCGCCTCGTCGAGGAGGTTCATGCGCGCCGCGCTGACCCAGAGCATGGCCCCGAGCAGGAGCGTCGTGATGGCGGAGGCGAGCGATAACGACGCCGCGATGGGGTATGCTCCGCGCGCCGCGCCGAACAGGAAGAGGCGGCCGCTCACGAGCGGAACGAGGACGACGTAGGGCAGGAAGCGCCGCAGCAGGATGCCTCCGGACTTGCTGGCCGTCAGCGTGGCGAGCGCAGTGCAATCGGGCCGCGCCATGAGGAGCCCGGCGCAGAGGGCGAGGAACGCGATCGCCCCGTGGAGCGCCATCCCCATGAACGGAAATAGCGGCGGCAGCCCGTAAAAGTAGCCGACGCCGAACACGTAGCCGGTCAGCGCCGTCAGCGCGAGCGCCGCGGCCAGGAGCGCGCACCATTCCGAGAACAGGCACGCTCGCCGCGTCTCCACGCGGCGCGAGAGGAGCGAAAGGCCGATCAGGACACAGCAGAGCGCGACGTTCGGCGGCGGCCTGCCGGGGAACTTGCCCGGGAAATCCACGCGCCCCGCGAACACCACGCGATCGATGCCGAGGTCCCAGGCGAAGATGTACTGCGCGAGGACCACGAGGCCGAGCGCGACGACGACGGCGGCGCACGCCTGTCCCAGCCGGCGGAGCGGCGCCGGACACGCTCGCAGGCCCAGCGCCCAGAGCGAGACCCCCGCCAGGACGAGGGCGACGGCGGTGTTGGGCACCATGAGCGGCAGGCCGTCCGCGATGGCGACGAGGGCGGTCGCCCCGATCCACCAGCCGAGCAGCGTCACGCACCCAATGGCGAACGAGCAGGTCGCTGCGATGACGACACCGCGCCGCCGCGCGCTGCTCGAAGGTGCCATCGCCTCGGCGTCTCTCATCGGGGCCTCCCGACCCGAGCATAGTGCCGGGACGGCGCGGCTTCACAGGCGCGATTCAAGCGCGCACATGGGTCGGCGCACACGCTGTCCAACCCAGATGGATCAGGGCGCTCCAGCGCGTGCCGACATCATCCGCCCGGCGGGACGCAGCAGGGCAGCGCGGCTCAGATCGGCCGCGTGAGAGCGAGCGGCGACGCCCTCGCGCGGATCGGGCGAGGACGCGCGCGAGCGCTCAGCGCTTCGTCCCGAAGACCGCCGCGTCGACGGAGAGCCTCCCCGGCCCGACGAGGAGGAGCGCAACGGAGATGCCGAGGTAGACCGCCGCCGCCTCGTAGGAGGGTCCGCCCATCGCGACGAACGGATCGCCGTTCGAGACGTGAACCGCGACCGCGACGGCCATGGTGGCGGCGAGGCCCAGCGACGCGACCGGCGTCAGGAGGCCGAGGATCCAGGCAAGGCCGCCCCCGAACTCCGAGAGCGCGGCCAGCCCTTGCAAGAACCCCGGAACGGGCGCGGTGGGCCCCATCCAGCTGAAGGGGGCCTGGATCTTCCCCCAGCCGTGAAACATGAACGCGACGCCGATAACGACGCGCAGCGCGAGCAGCCCGGCCGAGGCCGAGAACGGCACGTCGGTCACCCGCAGGAATCTCTTGAGCATCGGGATCACTCCTCTCGGCTCGGTAGTAAGGAGGAACGCCCGGGACATCAAGCGCGTACGCGAGGGCCGGCGCCGCCGGACCCGGGGCGCCGGGGCCCCGCGGCCCGGGCACGGCGCGCCGGCCCGCGCCTCACGCGCTGGTCTGGGCCTCCAGGTCGTGGCGGTGCGCGGCGGCCGCGCGCTCGTCGCGGAGGGCCTCGAGGCACCGCCGCTTGATCGCCGCGAACTCGCCGGAGCCCACGATCGCCGCCGTCCTCGGCCGCCCGAACGGCACCGCGATCTCCGCGCCGACGCGGCAGGGGCGGCGGGTCATCAGGGCGATCCGGTCGGACAGGAAGATGGCCTCGTCGATGTCGTGCGTGACGAACAGCACCGTCGTGCGGACCTGGCGGAAGACGTCGAGCAAGAGCTCCTGCATCGAGAGCCTGGTCTGGGCGTCCAGCGCGCTGAACGGCTCGTCCATCAGCACGACGCGCGGCTCCGTGATCAGCACGCGCGCGATCTCCACGCGCTGCCGCATGCCGCCGGAGAGCTGCGCCGGATACGCGTCCTCGAACCCCGACAGCCCGACCAGCGAGAGCAGGCGCCGGGACGCCTCCCTGCGCTCGCGCTCGGGGACGCCGCGCATCTTGAGGCCGAAGCCGACGTTGTTCAGCACCGTCTTCCAGGGGAGCAGGGAGCTCTGCTGGAAGACCATGCCGCGCGACGGCCCCGGCCCCTCGACCCGCTCGCCGCCGACGACGATGCTGCCGCGCTCCGGCGCCACGTACCCGGCGACGGCGTTCAGGATCGTCGACTTCCCGCACCCGGACGGGCCGAGGAGGCTCACGAGCTCGCCGCCCTCGACGCGGAGGTCGAGATCCCGCACCGCCTCGACGCGGCGGGCGCCCGTCCCGAGGGCCACGGACAGGCCGCGGATCTCCACGGCGCCCCCCGGGCTCTCCCGGCGCGCCGCCGCGCGGTTCGCGTCGAGCGTCATCGGCCCTTCTCCTGGGGCTCCTGCCACGGGGTGAGCCACGCGCCGACCCGCAGGACGAGCGCGCTGCTGAGCATCCCGAGCAGGCCGATGAGCAGCATGCCGAGGACGATGTCCGGATAACGCTGCAAGTTGTACGACTCCCAGGTGAAGTAGCCGATGCCGTACTGCCCCCCGATCATCTCGGCGGTCACGAGGCAGAACCAGGACGTCCCCATGCCGATGCTCATCCCCGTGACGATGCTCGGCAGCGCGCCCGGCAGGACCACCTCGAGGAACAGGCGGAGCGGGCGCGCGCCCAGGCTGCGGGAGCTCGCGATGAGCCGCGGATCGAGGGCGCCCACGCCGTGGATCGTCGCGATCAGGATCGGGAACAGCGCGCCCATGTACGTGATGAAGATCATGCTCAGCTCGGCCGACGGGAACATCAGGATCGCGAGCGGGAGCCAGGCGACGCCGGGGATGGGGCGCAGGATCTCGAGCGGCGGCAGCAGGGTGTCCTCGGCGAGCCGCGACCTGCCGATGAGGAGCCCGAGCACGACCCCCGTGGCGCCCGCGGCGGCGAACCCCGCGAGGACGCGGAACACGCTGTTCCCGAGGTGCTGCCAGAGCTTCTGCGAGGCGAAGAGCTCCCGCGCCGCGGCGAGGACGTCGGTCGGCGCAGGCACGTTGAGGAACGTGACGACGCCGAGATCCGCGCGGGTCATCGACGCCCACTGCCAGAGGCCGACGCACGCCGCCACGGACAGGGCGCGCAGGAAGGCGCGGCGGAGGTCGCGCCGCGGGCGCCCCTCGCCGGGCGCGCGGCCCGGCGCAGGGGACGGCACGCCCCGCCGGGCCGCGCTCGCCGGGGCGGGCGCGAAGGCCGCGCCCCCGGCGAGCTCCGCCCCGGCCGGCGCGCTGCGCTCGGAGATCATCGTCATGGCGCCGCCGCCGTGAGCTTCGCGCGCTCGGCCCGCAGGGTCGCGAAGTCGACGACCACCGCGCCGTTCTCCGCGGCCCACCGCTCCGCGTCCTCCTTCGCCAGGAACGCCGACAGGCCGCCGTCCGGGCGCCTCGCGTACCACGCGCGATCGGCGAGGAGCTTCACCCCGCTCGCGCGATCGTGCACGAACACCGCGCGGATCTCCTTGCCCTCGATCGTCAGCTGCCCGAGCGCGGCGAGCGCCGTGCCCGGGCTGGCGTACGCGCGCACCTTCGGCTCGCCCGCGACCCAGATCTGCGCGACGAGCGTCGGTTCGGCGATCGGCTCCCCGGACAGCGCGTCCTTCCCGGACAGCGGGAGCTTCGCGTAGCTCGCGAGCCGCGCCTCGTAGTCGAGCCCGAGCTCCGCCGCCGCGCGCCGGATGTACCGGTCGTCCACGAAGGTGCCGACATCGAGGGTCGTGTCCGTGCGCTTCAGCAGCGTGAGCGTGTCGACCGCCACCTGGAGCGCGCGGCGGACCTCGGGCTTGATCGTGAAGTCCCGCGTCTGGATGCCGAGCGGGCCGTGGAACATGTAGGCGACCTCGGCGTCCACCCCGGTCACCTTCTCGATGAGCTCGCTGTACTTCTCGGGCTCCTCCGCGAACAGGCGGTCGGCCTCGAGCGCCGCCTTGAGGAAGGCCACGACGATCTCCGGGTATTTCTCCGCGTACGCCTCGCGCACCAGCACGCCGTGCGCCGTCGGCACCTTCACGCCGGAGCCGTCGTAGATCTTCCGGGCGAAGCCGCGGAAGGGGAACAGCTCCGCGAACGGGACGAAATCCGCGTGCGCGTCGATCTTGTTCGCCTTGAGCGACGAGCCGCCCACCTCCGGCGACTGCGAGACGAGCGTCACGTCCTTGTCCGGATCCCAGCCGAGATCGCGGATCGCCCGGAGCAGCATGCCGTGGGCCGACGACCCGAACGGCACCGAGATCTGCTTGCCCTTGAGGTCCTTCAGGCCCTGGGCCGGGGAGTCGCTCGGCACGACGATCCCGTTGCCGCTCCCCAGCGCGCTGCCGGAGAGCGTGGCGATGAAGCGGCTGCGGCTCCCCTGCTTCTGGAACGCCACGCCGTTCAGCACGCCGGGGAAGTCGGCCATCGCGCCGATATCGAGCTTCTCGGCCACCATCTCGGTCGTCAGCGGCGGCCCCGAGGTGAAGTCTTTCCACTCGATCTCGTAGGTGACGTCCTTGTACTTGCCGTCTTTCGGCAGGTGCTTCTCGAGCAGCTTGAGCTCCCGGATGAGCAGCCCGCCGGTGGCGCAATTGATGGTCGTGTCCTGCGTCCCGATCGCGATCCGGATCGTCTGCTTCGCCTCGGGCTTGCACGACAGCCCGGCGACGACCGCAGCGAGCAACGTGAGGAAGACGAGCGCGCGAAGTGCCCTGGTCATCGGTTCAATCCCTCGCAAAGGTCTCATGTCGTTCGTCGCCTCGTCCGATCCCCGTCCGGATGGCCTCGAGCGCGCGGCCGGCCGCCTTCCGCACCTCGACGTCGGCGTCGCCGAGCAGCCGGCGGAGCGGCGCCTCCGCGGCCGCCGCCTCGATCTCGCCGAGCGCCTGCGCGGCCGCCTTGCGCAGATCCGCGAGGTCGCTCCCGAGCAGCCCGACGAGGTCCTCCGTGGCCGAGGCGGCCCGGAGCCGCCCGAGCGCGAGCGCCGCCTCCTTCCGGACCTGCCAGGCGCCGTCGTCGAGCGCGCTCCGGAGGTACGGCGCCGCGAGGCCGTGCGCCGAGCGGCCGAGCACGATGGCGGCCTCGACCCGCACCCGCCAGTCCGGATCGGAGAGCAGCCCCACGAGGTCCTGGACGAGCGCGGTATTACCCCGCGCGCCGAGCGACTCGAGCGCGCCGATCGCCACCTGCCGCACCCGCGCGTCGGGATCGCGCAGGCTCGGGCGGAGCGCCGGCGCGGACTCGGGCCGCCGCAGGTAGGCCAGGGAGAGGACCGCCTCGCGCCGCACCTCGGGATCCGGGTCGCCGAGCGCGCCTTCGAGGGGCGCGAGCGCCCGCGGGTCGCGGATCTCGCGGAGCGCCACGATCACCGAGGTGCGGACGAACGGGCTCGCGTGCCCCAGCGCGTCGATGAGGTGCGTGGCGGCGTCTGCCCCGCGGATCTCGCGGAGCGCCGTGGCGGCCGCCTCCCGCACGCGGGCGTCCTCGTCGTCGAGCGCCCCGACGACGGCGGGCACCGCGCGGGCGTCGCCGAGATCCTCGAGGTGCCCGAGCGCGAGCGCCCGCACCGTCGGATCCTCGTCGCGGACGGCCGCGATCAGGGGGTGGATGATCTCCGGATCCGAGAGATCCTCTATCTGCGTCAGCGCCAGCTGGCGCGCGCCGGGGTCGGGATCCCCGAGGATACCCTCGAGATCCCGCGCGAGCGAAGGCTGTGTCATGTCGTCTCCGCCGTGGGGTCGTTATCGGATGAGAAAGGGGATCTTCACGGTGATGGCCTCTTTGGGGCAATCGATCTCGCACGCGAGGCAATACCAGCACTCGTCGTAGGCCATGCGGGCCTTCTTCGTCTCGGGATCGATCGCGAGGCAATCGACCGGGCACGAGTCGATGCAGATGCGGCAGCCCTTGATGCACGACGCCTCGTCGATGACGACGGGCAGATCGAGCCGCACGGCGGCCTCGGCGTGGCCCACGGACCTGGCGCTCTGCGCCTTGACGGATTCGCGGTTGAGCAGGTGACCCATCGCTTGATTGACCTCGTGTTCTCGCGTTCTCGCTCGCTCGTCAGGCCGACGCGCGCTGCTCCTCGGCCGGGATGCGCAGCCGGTGGTAGGCCGCGCGCTCTCCGTCGTTGATCGGGAAGAGATAAGGCTCCACCGGCCTCTTGAAGGCGACCATCTCGCCGCGCTCGTCCTTCTTCAGGTTCACGTGCGTGAACCAGCTGCGGTCGTCCATCTCGGGGTAATCGAGCCGGTAGTGGTAGAGTCCCCAGCGGCTCTCGGTCCGGTACAGCGACGCGCGCGCCGCCATCTCCGCGCAGTCGCGGATGAAATGGCACTCCATCACCCGCATGAGCTCGTGGGGGCTCTCCGCGGTGACCTCCTCGAGCTCCTCCTTCGCCCGCAGGAAGTACTCGAGCCCGAGCGTCATCTTGTTCCCCGTCTTGGGCGGCTGGAGATAATCGTTCACCAGGCGCCGCACCTTGTATTCGTACTGGTGCGGCGCCACCCCGCTCCGCCGCGAGAGGGGGGCGAGGATGCGCTCCCGCTCGGCGTCGACCGCGGCGGCGAGCGGCTCGACCGCGGGCGCGCGCTCGAGGTAATCGAGCGCGCTCTGGGCGCAGATCTTCCCGTAGGTGAGCGCGCCGAGCAGGTAGTTGTGCGGCACGCACGCCATGTCGCCGGCGGCGTAGAGCCCGGGCACCGTGGTCTCGCCCTTCTCGTTGACCCAGACCCCCGACGCGCTGTGCCCGCTGCACAGGCCGATCTCGGAGATGTGCATCTCGACGAGATCGCTCGCGTAGCTGTGCCCCCTCCCCTCGTGGAAGCGCCCGCGGCTCGGGCGCTCCGTCTGGTGCAGGACCCGCTCGACCTCGGTGATCGTCTCCGGGGCGAGGTGGGTGAGCTTCAGGTACACGGGGCCGTTCGCGGAGTGGAGCTCTCGGTAGAACTCGAGCATCATCTGCCCGCTCCAGTAATCGCTCTCGATGAAGCGGTGCCCCCGGGCGTTGACCGTGTGCCCGCCGAGCGGGCCTGTCACGTACGCGCACGCCGGACCGTTGTAGTCCTTGATGAGCGGGTTCACCTGGAAGCACTCGATGCCCGAGAGCTCGGCGCCCGCGTGGTACGCCATCGAGTAGCCGTCTCCCGCGTTCGACGGGTTCTCGTACGTCCCGTGGAGGTAGCCCGACGCCGGCAGCCCGAGCCGCCCCGAGGCGCCGCAGCACAGGATGACCGCCCTCGCCTTGATGATCTCGATATGTCCTTCCCGGGTGTCGAAGCCGATCACCCCGGCGACGCGCCCGTCGGTCACGAGGATCCGCGTCGCCATCACGCGGTTGACGACCTTCACGCCGGCGCGCTTGACCATGCGCGTCAGGATCTTCTTGAGATCGTAGCCCTCGGGCATCGGGAGGACGTAGCTCCCGTTGTGGTGGACCTTCTTGACGTCGAAATCGCCCGATCGCGTCTTCTGGAACTTCACGCCCCAGGAATCGAGCTCCTGGATCATCGCGAAGCTGTTGCGCGCATATTCATAGACGGCGCGCTGGTTCACGATGCCGTCGTTGGCCACCGTGATCTCCTTCACGTACTGCTCCGGCGTCGCGTGCCCTGGGATGATGGCGTTGTTCAGCCCATCCATGCCTATCGCGATGGCGCCGCTCCGCTTGATATGCGCCTTCTCGAGGAGGACGACCCTCCCCCGGGGCAACCGCTGTTGCGCCTCCACCGCTGCAGTGGAGCCTGCGCTGCCGCCGCCCACGACGACGACGTCCGCCTCTGTCACGCGAATGTCCATTACAAGCCCTCAAGGTTTCGGGCGCGCGCACACGACGACCCCACCGCCTCTCGGCCCAATGGCCAACGGCCAGCGGCCGGGGTCGGACGCCCGGCGTCTCTCATCACAGACGCAGCATCCGTTTTAACAGATGGCCTGTGCTCCGGCAACAGCTTTGTTGCTGCTGGCGCAGCACCGGCCGGATGTCGGGCGCCGTGGGAGGGCGCCTTGCAAGCGATGCAAGCGCGACGTCAGGGCCGGGGTCTGGCGGCGCCGCCATCGCGGATATGCGGCGCGCGGGCAGGCTCACCCCCGGCGGGGAGCCCCGAGCCACCCAGAAAGATTCGCCTTTCCACCCTGGTTGTCTCCCCGGAGACCCGGGCGGGACGCTACCATGCGGGTCAACCCGTAGTCCTCCCATGGATCGGGGGAACCGAGCGCGGACCTCGTTCATCACCGTCACCCGATTCACCGCGCTCGGCGCCTCCCAGCCAGGGCGCCCGCGCGCCGCTTCGCTGCATGGCCAAGCACCCGTCCCAGCTCGCCGACCTAGAGATCCAGCGCCGCCTCGGCGCTGGCGGCATGGCGGAGGTCTTCCTCGCCAAGAAGCGGGGCGCCGAGGGGACGTACAAGCTCCTCGTCGTCAAGCGCATCCTCCCGGCGCACGGGGCCTCGCGGCGCTTCCGCGCCATGTTCGTGGAGGAGGCCCACCTCGCCACGCGCCTGAACCACCCGAACATCGTCCAGGTCTACGAGTTCTCCGACCACGGCGAGGACGGGCTGCTCCTCTCGATGGAGTACGTCGAGGGCTTCGACCTCGGCAAGCTGATGCGGGCCGCCCAGCAGAAGGAGTCGCGGATCCCGCCGCTCGTGTCGGCGTTCATCGTCTCCGAGGCGGCGAAGGGGCTGCACTACGCCCACGAGCGCAAGGACGAGGGCGGCATGCCGCTCGCCATCGTCCACCGCGACGTCTCGCCGCAGAACATCCTGCTCTCGCTCGAGGGCGTCGTGAAGATCGCCGACTTCGGCATCGCCAGCGCCAACCTCTTCCGCGAGGAGCCCGGCGTGCTGAAGGGCAAGTTCGGGTACATGTCGCCCGAGCAGGCGCGCGGCGAGCGCGTCGACCGGCGCAGCGACATCTACGCCCTCGGCGTCGTGCTCTACGAGCTGCTCGCCATGCGCTCGCCGTACGGCAAGCTCGACGACGAGGCGCTGCTCCAGGCCGTGAAGGAGGGCCGGTTCGACCCGCCGTCGTCGCACGCGCGCGACATCCCCGCGGAGCTCGAGGCGATCGTGATGCGCGCCATGGAGCGCGAGCCCGAGGCCCGCTTCCAGACCGCGCGCGACCTGGCCGGGGCGGTCGCGCGCGCGCTGCTCGCGCGGCAGGAGCTCGTCGACAACGCCTCGGTCGAGCAGACCGTGGCCCACCTGCTCGGCCGCGACCGCGCGGAGGAGGCGCGCGAGGGCGCCGCGCGGCGCATGGAGGGCGCGGAGGGCGCGGAGGAGCAGCCCGCGGACGACGGCTCGGTGGCGCAGCCGCAGACGCTCGCGGCGGTGCCGGCCGCGCGCACCGGAGGCGACGCCGAGGGCACGGGCGCGCCGCGCGCCGTGCGCGAGGTGCGCCACGTCGCCGTGGTCACGCTGCGCATCGAGGGCGTCGACGCGCTGCTCGGGGCGCAGGGCCGGCTCGCCGGCAAGCGCAGCGGGCGCTCGATCCGCACGACCCTCGACGCGATCGCCTTCAAGCACGGGGCGATCTGGTCGTGGGAGTCGCACGCGAGCGCGCGCGCGGTGGTCGGGCTGCTCGCGAACCCCTCGCGCGCCGCGGCCGACGCGGCCTCGCTGGCGGTCGACGTGCACGAGGCGCTCGCGGGCGCGTCGGAGGACCTGCCCGTCGAGCTCCGCGCCGCGATCGGCATCGTCCGCGGCATCGCGTACGGCGAGCGCGACGAGCAGGGGCACCTCATCAACCACGCGCTCAAGGAGCCCGCGAACTTCCTCGCCGAGCGCATCGGCGCCCGCACCCCGTTCGGCAAGACCTGGGTCGCGGGCGGCGTCTACCGCCTCGTCCGCCGCGACTTCCGCTGGGGCGACGCGCCCTCGCTCGACCTCGACGACGCCCGCGGCTACCCGGTCCCGCACCAGATGCGGCTCTACGCGCTCCAGCGCCCGCTCACGCGCGAGGAGCGGATGGCGGAGATCGCGCTCTCGCCGAACGACCTCGTGGGGCGCGACGCGGAGCGGGCCGACCTGCACGCGGCCTACCACCGGGCGATCTCGCCGCCCGTGAAGGGCAACGTCGAGCCGCCCGCGCGCTTCGGCGAGAGCGAGCCGCCGGGGAGCCGGCAGAGCAGGCCCCCGAGCATCTCGAGCAGGCCCTCGAGCCCGCCGGTCGGCGCGCTCCGGGGCCAGTCCGTGGCGCGCGTCATCGTCGGCGAGATGGGCATCGGCAAGAGCGCGCTCATCTCCACGTTCCTCTCGGAGCTCCCCGGCGACGCGCGCGTGCTCCACGTCGAGTGCTCGCCCGTGAAGAGCGAGCTGCCGCTCGCCACGGTCTGCGACGTGCTCCGCGACGTCACCGGGATGGGGCTCGACCACGCGATCGACGACGCCTCCCACGTGATCCGCGCCCTGCTCGGCCCCATCGCGCGCTCGCCGCTCGGCGCGCGCATCGTCACGCGGCTCGCCGAGCTCGTCACGGGCAAGCAGCTCGAGCACCCCGAGGAGGAGGCGGCCGCCTACGGCCGCGACGTGGTGGTGCGGGGCGTGAAGTACCTGCTCGGCTCGCTGGCGCGCCACCAGCCGCTCGTCGTCGTCATCGACGGCCTCCAGTGGGCCGACCGGCCGAGCCTGGAGCTGCTCTCGGAGCTCCTGAAGCAGCGCGCGGAGCGGCTCCCGGTGCTCGTGCTGCTCCTCACGCGCCCCGAGGAGCGCGTGACCCCGTTCATCGAGGGGCTCGTGCGGATCGAGCTCCGCGGGCTCAGCGCCGAGGAGCAGATGCGCCTCGTCGAGGCCCGCCTCGGCGTGCGCGACGGGGTGGCGGCCGTCTGCGGCGAGCTCGTGCCGCGCGTCGCCGGCAACCCGTTCTTCCTGCTCGAGATGATCGACGCGCTCCTCGAGCGGGGCACGCTGGAGATCGTCGAGCACCCGGGCGGGCGGCACGAGCTCGTGCGCCACGACCGGACGGGGGATCGCGGCGAGCCGCTGCCCTCCACGCTGGAGCAGCTCATCGGCGACCGCCTGCGCGAGCTGCCGCCGGCGGAGCACGACGTCGTGAACTGGCTGGCGGTCGCGGGGGGGCCGCTGCTCAAGGACGACATCCTGAACCTGACGCGGCTCGCCGACGACGAGGCGGTGACGCGCCTCTGCGCGCGCGGCCTGTGCGATCGCCGCGCCGGGGCGGTGGACTTCCGGCACCCGCTCGTGCGCGACGTGGCCTACCTCGCGCTCGACGGCGCGAGCCGCGTGCGCATGCACCGGCGGCTCGGCGAGCACCTCTCGACGACGCCGCTCTCGCAGGGGCTCTCGGCCGCGATCGTGGCGCAGCACCTGGCGCGGGGCGAGGCGCCCGGGCCGGCGGCGGAGCTCTACCTCGACGCCGCGCGGGCCGCGCGCGCGGGGCACCAGGCGCAGCTGTCGCGGCGGTACTACGAGCGCGCGCTGTCGCTCCTGCCGAACGGCGACACGCGGCGGATGATCGCGCACGAGGCGCTGGAGGCGATCTTCCGCCACCTCGGCCGCCGCCGCGACCGGCGGCGGCACCTCGCGGCGCTGCGCCAGCTCGCGAAGGAGAGCGGCCACGCCCGCTGGGCGGCGCTCGCCCTCGTGCGCACCGCGCGGTTCGATCTCGACGACGGCTACCTCGCCCGCGGCCTGCCGGTGGCGCAGCGCGCGGCCGAGATCGCGCGCATCGCGCGCCGCCCCGCGCTCGAGGTCGAGGCGCTCACGATCCTGTCGGAGGTGCTGCGCGAGCTCGGCGACGTCCAGGGCGCGATCAGCGCGTCGGATCGCGCGCTCCGGGTGACGCAGGCGGGCGGGCTGACGCCGCGGGCGCGCGCGGAGGTGCTGCGCACGAAGGGGGTGCTCCTGCGCCGGGTCGGCCGCGTGCAGGAGGCGGTGGAGGCCTACGCCGAGGCGATCGCGGTGTTCCGCGCGGTGGGGGCGCGCCGCAGCGAGGCGCGCGCGAAGAACTCGCTCGCGGTGGCGATGTTCGTGCTCGAGCGCTTCGAGGACGCGATCGCGGTCGGGCTCTCGTCGATCTCCATCGATCTCGCGATCGGCGGCCGGTTCCAGATCGCCAAGACGTTGAGCAACATCGGCCACGCCTACGCGAAGCTCGGGGACGTACCGCGGAGCCTGGCGTACATGAAGCGGGCGCGCGAGGCCCACGAGCGCTATGACGATCAGGATGCGCGGGCCGACACGCTCCTCTGCTCGGCAGGGATCCTCCTCGAGGCGGGCGACGTCGACGCCGCGCACACGCTCTGCGCCGACGCGGGCGCGCTCATCGCGGTGACCGGCAGCGTCTACGACATGATCCACGAGCGCAACGTCCGCGGCCTCCTGGCGAGGGCGCGAGGCGATATCCAGGGCGCGATCGCGAACGCCTCCGAGGCGCGGCAGCTCGCCGAGTCGCAGGGGCTGATGAGCTACCACGCCCACGCGACGGCGATCGAGGCGGCGTCGCGGGTGGACGCGGGGGAGGTCCACTCCGGGGTGCTGCTCGCGCGGACGGCGCTCGGCGCTGTCGAGGCGGGCAGCTCGGAGTACGGCATCGAGGTGCGCGACCTCTGCTGCGAGGCGCTGCAGAAGGGGGCGCCGGCGAGCTCGACGGACGCGTACCACCGCGCGGCGGCGCACGTGCGAAGGGTGGCGGGCTACATCCGCGACGCGCGGCTCAGGGCGCTGTTCCTGGAGCGCACCGTGGTGCGGCGGGTCCTCGCCGCGGAGGCGGACGGACCGGCGGCGGCGCACGACCCGCTCCGCCGCGGGGAGATGGCATGACGGGAACGGGCGCGAGGACCGGGGCGAAGCCGCGGCGCAAGGTGGCGGTGATCCTCTCGGGCGGAGGCGCGCGGGGCGCGTACGAGGTCGGCGTGCTGTCGTACGTCCTCGACGCGTTCGCCCGCCTCCGCGGGGCGCCGCCGCGCATCGACATCCTGTGCGGGACGTCGGTGGGCGCGGTGAACGCGTGTTACCTCGCGGCGCACCTCGACGATCCGACGCTGGGGGTGCGGCGCCTCGTCAACCTGTGGACGCAGCTGAAGCTGGAGACGGTGCTCGGCTTCGGGGTCCGGCAGGCGATCTCGATGCCGAAGCTCCTGTTCGGGGGCGGGTCGGAGGGGGTGGGCCTGTTCGACGTCTCGCCGATGCAGCGGCTCGTCGAGCGGGAGATCCCGTGGCGCGCGATCGCGCGGACGCTGCGCCACGGCTACCTCTCGGCGGTGAGCGTGTCGGCGACGGAGATCGGGACGGGCCGCACGGTGATCTTCATGCAGACGGGCCCGGACGGGGCGCTGCCGACGACGGCGCCGCCGCGGACGATCATCCGGGGGGCGCTGATCGGCCCGCAGCACGCGCTCGCGTCCGCGGCGATCCCGATCCTGTTCCCGCCGGTGCGGATCGGCCGCGATCTGTTCATGGACGGGGGCGTGCGGCAGAACACGCCGATCGCGCCGGCGCTGCGGCTGGGGGCGACGCACGTCCTGGCGATCGGGCTGTCGCGCGAGGTGCGGAGCATCGACGCGGGGGACAGCGGCAAGCCGCCGGGGATGGCGCTCGTGCTCGGCAAGGTGCTGAACGCGTTCCTGCTCGACCACATCCAGACCGATTTCGAGGTGCTGACGCGGGTGAACCACATGATCGAGGACGGGGAGCAGGCGTTCGGCCCGGATTTCCTGCAATCGATCAACGGGGCCGCGGCGCTGCGCGGGGCGCTGCCGTACCGGCGGGTGGAGACGCTGGTGGTGCGTCCGAGCGCGGATCTCGGGCGCCTGGCGGCGGAGCACGTGAGGGCGGGCAAGCTGCAAGGGGGGCCGGCGATGATGCGGAGGCTGCTCTCGCTGGTGGACGTCGGCGCGGAGAACGACGCGGATCTCGCGAGCTACCTCCTGTTCGACGGCTCGTTCACGCGGAAGCTCATCGAGCTGGGGCGCGCGGACGCGGAGGCGAGGCGGCACGACGTCGCGGATTTCTTCGGGAGCGCGGCGGAGGAGGCGGAGCCCAGGTTGTCGGACAGCGCGGAGTGGTCGATCCCGCCGCCGGTGGGGCCGGGGAGATCGGTGTAGCGCGGCGGGGGCGGAGGTCGTTCGGTCGCGCTCAGGGCCCCAAGCGCGCATGGTTAACACCTATGCCGCGGGGGCCTACCGCTGCTGCCGTGGATGGGGAATCAAGGAGGACCTTCGGCGACGTGGGCCCAGGGCGCGGACAGTCAGCGCGCGTCGCGGCCCCGGCGGCCCCCTCAACGGTCCGAACCCATTGTGACCCCCTGGCGACGCCCCTCCCAGCCGGACTCGATCCGTTGTGACCCCCTGGCGACGCCCCTCCCAGCCGGACTCGATCCGTTGCGACCCCCCTGGCGACGCCCCTCCCAGCCGGACTCGATCCGTTGCGACCCCCCCTGGCGACGCCCCTCCCAGCCGGACTCGATCCGTTGCGACCCCCCTGGCGACGCCCCTCCTAGCCGGACTCGATCCGTTGCGACCGCCCTGGCGACGCCCCCTTCTAACGGATCCGGTCCGCCGCCCCCCCTGGCGACGCCCCCTTCCAACGGATCCGATCCGCCGCTACCCCCCTGGCGACGCCCCCTTCCAACGGATCCGGTCCGCTTCGCCCCCCGGCGGTGCCCCCAGGCCGAAGGTAAAGTATCTCGGAGACAACGATCTCGACGATATCGCCCTTGTGAGTGACATGCTGTCGAGGAACATGGCCTCGACGTGCAAGCGCTGGGCGACAGCCCACGTCGTCACGGCGTCGAGGCCGGCCTCATCGGCGAAGCGAAGCACCGCCCGCAACACCCGATCCCGCGACAGAGGCATGCGCGGGTCGGCCCCAACTCCACGCTGCGCATCGTTCGGCCGAGCCTTGCTCGGCGTCCGTGGCGAGCGCTCCCGGGACATCGACCCAAGCCCGCTGGGTATGCCTTCATGACGCCATGACCTCTCCCTGCTTCGCCGTTGACAAGATTACACAAGAAACCCATTGTCTATCACCTCGTCACTCGAAGGCTCACACAACGCCAGCACGCGTGTCCTTCACCGAAGCTGACGCCGCGCCGATCGCCGGCATGTGTTCAGAGGCTGCACGACGTCGGGAAGAGCCGCGCTGGCGAACACGTATTCGTCGGCGTGCGCGACAAGATTGTCGTCGCCGTCACCGGTTGACCGGCCAGGATTGGAGCGAGAACCATGACCATCAACTCGAAGTTCCTGATCACTGCGCTGGGAGTGGGAGTGGGAATACTGGGTTGGGCCTCCGTGGCGCGCGCCGAGGCTCCCTCCGCAGCACCCGAGGCGGACGCCGCTCCGAACGAGTTCGCCCCGGCCCTGCGCCGCGAGGAATGGCTCTCGTCTCTGGGGTTGCACGCTTCGCTCGGCCTCGCCTTCGGCGGCGATGAGCTCGCCGTGCTCACGTACTCGGACGGCTCCACGACCACCGTCCACGCCGGAGAAGGGGTCTCCCTCTCCGGCGGACTGACCTGGACGCCTCTCTGGCTCGGGGATCGCGTGGGACTCGGTCTCGGGCTGGACGCCGGGTGGAAGTACAAGAGCACCCTCGTCGACGCCGATGGCTCGATCAAGCTGGAGCGAATCCCGTTGATGGCCTCCGTCCGAAGCCTGGTGGCAATCGACAGCTCGTGGCACGGCGTCGTGGCCGCGGGCGGGATCCTGGAGCTCAACCCGCACCTCTATGGCGACGGCGTCCTCGGCGGCGCCGATGCTCGGTTCGACGACGCCCTGGGCGGCATGCTGGAGCTGGGCGTTCTGTGGGGTCGTCCGAAAGGCTTCGGGTTCGAGATGACCGGGCGCTGGACGATCCTGAGCTACGAGTACATGGGCGAGAGCAGCAACGCCAGCAGCGGGTCCGTCAACCTGACGGCCCACTTCTTCCTCTGAGGAGGAGAAGAAGGAGCCGAGCCCGGACTCGAATGGTTCAGGGCTCCCCGGGGCGCCCCTTCGACCGGCGCTCGATCTCATCCGCGGTCGATTCCAGCGCCGCACGCAGATCGAGCACCGCGCGCTCCAGCTCTTCGACGCGCCGGCGGCTCGCCGCGAGCTCCGCCGTAAGCGTCACCTCCGCCTGCCGTGCGCGCCGATAGGCCACGAGCTGCGGGCGATTCAATCGCAAGCGCTGGACGAAGAACTCGCCCGCGGGGGTGAGGCCAACGAGATGTCCGTCGTCGCTCTCGTGCACGTGCTGCGCCAGATTATCTCGCCCGGGATGAAGCAGGCGGACATAAGGAGGATCCTGCTCGTGCCAGTAGGCGCCCTTGTGTTCGTTGCACCTGGCACAGCAGTAGACGAGGTTCGTCACGTCATCGGTGCCTCCATGTGCGCGCGGGCGATGGTGGTCGACCGTCAGCGTGGCCCCGACCGCATCCTCGTGCACCCCGCAGTAGGCGCAGCGCGCGCGAAAGCCCTCCCGGACCAGCGCGCGTAACTCATCGGCCACGCGACCACACCCTCAGCGGGCCGGGGCGAGATCGTGCCCCATGAGGCGCCGGTAGTCCTCCGCCAAGGCCGCGTTCTTCTCCCGCAGCTTCTGGAGGTAGGCGGTGGCATCTGCCAGGAGCCCTTCCTGCTCGGCCACGATGCGCGCCAGCGCGTCGGCCTGGGATTCGAGCTGTGCCTTCTGCGCCGCGAGGTCCTCCGCGCGTGCCGCCGCCAGCTCCATCGCCGGGCGCAGCGCGTCGGCCTCTTCCGCGTCGAGATCCTCAAACAGACGAGAGAGCTCCGCGCGCTCGGGGTCCGTCAACGTCCCCCGCGCCTCGGCCGCGCGGAGCGCCTGGAAACGCCGGCTCTTCTCGTCGTTCCACCGCACCCCAGGAGAATGCCACGCCGAGCGCGGCGCGCCAACCCGGCCAGTTCCGCCCGGCCGAGCGCCCCTCAGCGCTCCTTGTCCTTCTTGCCGCTCCCCTTCTCGCTCTTCTTCTTGGCGTCGTCGCCCTTCTTCTTCTCGTTCTTCTCGTTCTTCTCGGGCTTCGCCTTCGATGCCACCTTCTTCGACTCTCCGCGGCCGAGCGAGATCTCCAGGCGATCGCCGCGCGCCTTCGCCTTGTAGGCGGGCACGCCGTCCTTGAACTGCAGGGTGACCTCCGCGCCATGCGCGGTGTTGACCACGCGCACCGACGCGATGCGCTTGTCCTTGCGGGCAAGGCCGCTGCCCGACGACAGCGCCCGCCGATCAGGCAGCGATACCGTGAAGCCCATCGCGCCGGCCGCGCCGTTCAGCTCCTCGATCGGGCCGTCCATCTTGAGCTTCAGGACGATGGGGTTCCTCACCGACCCCTGCCCCCACTCCCGCGGCCCCTCCCGGTCGCCGTCGTCCGCCGCCTCCACCTCGTCGTCCTCGCCCGGGCCGCCCGGGACCGCCGCGCCCGGCGCGAGCGCGCCGCCGGCCAGCGCGCTCGGATCCGCCGGTGGCGTCGGCGGCACAGGCTCCGTCGTCGACAGCGGCGTCGCGCCGAACAGCGGGACGTTCGCCGTGAGCGCGCCGCCCGGCGCGCCAGCCGGCCCCGCGGCCGCCGCGAGGGCAGGCGCGCCGGAGGACGCCGACGCTGGCAGCGCCGGCGCGCCCGCGGCCGACTCGGCCCCGGCCGAGGGCGCGTCGCCGCCCCGCAGGCCGAGGAGGCGCGCCGCCCCGAACACGACGAGCACCGCCGCCAGCCCGAGGAAGCTGCCGACCGCGGCCGCCTTCTTGTTGAAGCGCGGCGGCTCCCCGTCCTCGCCCGCCGCCTCCTCGGGCTCCTCGCGCACCAGCCGGCGCCCGCCGGACTTCAGCGCGCCAGCCGGCGGCGGCGCCGTCTTGCGGCGCGGGCCGCCGTCCTTGCCCGACCCGTCGCTGTCGCCTGCACGCGCGGCGCGCCGCGCCTTGATCCTCGCCACGAGGCCCGCCATCGCCGTGGCCGCGCGCGCCCCGGCGCCGGCCAGCGCGGGCGCGATCTTGCCCGCCACCGCCTTGCCCGCCATCGCGGCCTTCTCGCCGACCTCGCGCAGCCGGCCCGGCTGCGCGTCGGCATCGGCAGCCGCCTCGGCGCCCGCGTCCTCGGCCACGCTCCCCGCGGAGGGCGGCGCTCCGTCGTCCGCGGAGGGCGGGGCCGCCTCGGCGCCCGCGCGCGCTTCCCGGGCCGAGAGCGCCGGCGACACGTCGCTGTCGTGGTCGTCGTCCGCGTGGGCCGCCGCGCCGCCGCTCGCGCCCGATGAGGCGCGCTCGCCCCGAGGCTCGGCCGCCGGCGCCGTGGAAGGCCGCGCCGTCGCGCGCTCGCCCTGAGGATCGCGCGCCGGAACCGTCGGCGCCGTGGAAGGCCGCGCAGCCGCGCGCTCGCTCTGATGATCGCGCGCCGGGACGGTCGGCGCCGACGACGGTCGCGAAGCCGCGCGCTCGCCCTGCGGCGGCGACGACGGCGCCCGCGCGCCGGCGTCGTGGGAAGATCGCGCCGGGGCCGGGGGGAGCGCCTCGGGCGACGAGGGCCGCGGCCGCGGCGCCCTGGCCGCGCGGGGCGCCTCGTAGGCCAGCGTGACCACGAGCTGCGGCACGCTCGTCACCGGGTCGACCTCGACCTTCACGTGATCGATGTACGCCTCGCGGCGCGTGCCCTGATCGACCTCCTCCAGCTCGAGGGAGCGGCCCACCTTGAGGAACTCCAGGTTGGAGCCGACCTCGAGGTCGTCGAGCCCGCCGCCGCGCACGCGCGCCTTCATCGGCGAGCCCAGACCCTCGATGTGGAGCCGCACGCGGGAGCCCCGCTGCGCGGCCACGGGCGACGCGGCCGCGGCCTGGACGGCGAGCGCCGGCGCGGGGCCCGCGTCGATCGACGAGCACATCGCGCGCACCGCCTCCTCCGACCCGGCGTCGAGGCCGGTGAAGCGCAGGCCGAACTCGCCGCCGCGCGCCTGCTCGGTGCGCCAGCAGACCTCGCCCTCGACGACCAGCTCCTTGCCGAGCCCGTCGAACCGGCAGATCAGGGCGTCGCCGACCCGCGGCAGGTACGCCGTGCGCAGGCGCATCCCCTCGGGGGACATATCGATCGACTCGGCCTCGAAGCCGCCGCCCGACGTCTCGCCGACCGCGACGAGCGCCTCGACGCGGACCCGCTGCCCGGCGCCAGCGCGCCGCTCGCCGCCGCCCTCGCGCTCCCTGTCCAAGGATTCCGGCGCCTTGCGAACGCCCTCTCCCTCTGCGCCTCGACCGTTCATACGCCCATACCTCCGCCGCGAAGCCGCGTCCGCCATCGCGGGCCCTCCGCGGTGCAGAGCGCCCATTGGCCGGCAGTACGGCGTAAGCCCCGCGCTGGCCAAGTTTTGGAGGCCCCGGCCATGCGCCACGTGAACACGCGCCGCCGTGATGCGCAGCGTTGCGGCGCGGGGAGCAACGGAGCCACCGAGCAACGGGGGCGGAGGCGGTGTGCAACGGGCGGCAGGCGGTGGCTGGTGGTGACTGGCGGTGACTGGCGGCGATCGAGCGCTCGCTTCACCTGGCGCTCGGGGGGGCAAACGTGGGAAACTCTCGCGATGGGCAAGGACGAGCCCCCGCAGAACCAGGAAACGCCCGCGCCCGCCGCGAATCAGGATGTCGTCTTCATCCATAGCCCCGTCGAGCAGGGGGAAGGCTTCCGGGTGATCCGGAGCCGGGAGGACCGGCTCGAGATCGGCGAGCTGCGGCCCACCGAGCACGGGCGCCCGCTCAACGGGGAGCTCGTGAAGCTGACGCAGCGGTCCGAGCACGCGCGGCTCTTCGACGTGGAGGTGCTCCTCCCGGCGGCGCGCGAGTCGGCCCGGTCAGGCCCCGCGCAGGTCGCGACCGACGCCTACCGCTCGAACTGGGAGGCGATCTTCGGCCCGCGAGAGGCGAACAAGCTCGCCAACTGAGCGCCCGCGATCGCGGGCCGTCAGCGGGGGGCCATGGCGGCGAGCTGCCGCGCCTGGCCGGTCTTCCGGAGCGCGTACGCGATCCCGCGCTGGAGCGTCCCCTGGACGACGGTCTCGCGGAGGTCGATCCCGAGGCTGACCAGCGTCTGCGACACGTGGCCTCGGATCCCGGTGATCACCGCCTCGGCGCCGAGCAGCCGCAGCGCGGTCGCGGCCCGGACGAGCGTCGCGGCGACGCTGCTGTCCACGCCTTTCACGCCCGTGATGTCCAGGATGACGACCTGCGCCGACGTGTCCGCCACGCCGCGCAGCGCCGTCTCGAGCGCCTCGTCCGCCCGCTCCGCGTCCAGGGTCCCGATGAGCGGCATGACCATGATCTGGTCGGTGATCGGGATGAGCGGCGTCGACAGCTCGGCGAGCCGCTCGCGCTGCACGCGGATGAGGTCCTCCTGGAGGGCGGCGCGCGCCCGCTCGGCGCTCTCCCGCTCGACGAGCTCCGCCTCCAGCTGCACCTTCGCCGCGGAGAGCTCCGCGGTGCGGGCGGCGACGGCCGCCTCGAGCGCGTCGTTGGCCCTGCGGAGCTCGTCGCTCGCCGCCTGGACGCGCGCGTAGAGCAGCGCGTTCTTCACGGCGATGGCGGCCTGCGCGGCGACGAGCTCGAGCACGTCGAGTCGGGCGGGCGAGAACACCTCGGGCGCGGCGTTGTTCTCCAAATAGAGGACGCCCGAGATCTCCCCCTGGCTCACCATGGGCAGCGCGAGCACCGATCGCGGCTTGCGCGCCGCGACGTAGGGGTCGCCGTCGAACCGCCCGTCCTGCGCGGCGTCGGCCACGACGACGGCGCTCCCGGCGCGCATCGCGAGCTCGATCACCCGCGCTGCGACGGCGCCGCTCTCGCGCACGGGCGTGGACGGGCCGACGCACACCTCGCCCCCGTCCTCGGCGACGGCCTCCACGCGCGGGCCGCCCTCGTGGTCCAGGATCAGCGCGCCCCGCTGGGCGCCGACGCTCTCGATGGCGAGCCGGAGCAGCCGCGTCATCACGCGGCCGAGGTCGATCTCGCGCGCCACCGCCTGCGCGGCGCGGATGAGCGCCGCCGCGTCGAGCAGCGCCACGCGCCGCGCGACCGCCTCGGTCGTCGACGAGGCGACCGAGGTCAGGCTCGACAGGACGCTCGTGGACGCGGGCTGGCCCGCCGCCGCGCGGGGGAGCAGCTCGACGTACGCCTCCTCCATCTGCCGCAGCTTGGCCGTGGCGCCCCAGCGCGCGTAGGCCTGGTAGGCCTCGACGAGGCACGAGCGCGCGAGCCACGGCATGCGCCTCGCCGCGAGGAACCTGCCGCAGAGCTCGCTGACGAGCGCGCGGTAGCGCACGTACCCCGCCTGCTCCGCCGCGTCGCTCGCCTGCTGGTAGAGCTCGAGGATCGGCTCCAGCGCCTCCCCGGCGACGCGCGCGCGCTCCGCCCGGACGAGCAGCTCCAGGTGCCGGAGCTCGGGGCAGTCCCGCGCGAGGACGGCGAGCTTGTCGTGGCTCGACGCGAGCATCTCGGCCAGCGCGCCGCCCTCCTCCCCGCTCGCCCGAGGGCCGAGCGCCAGGATGGTGAGGCAGGTGTAGAGCGGCAGATCGACGATGCCGATGTACTGGCCCGTCAGGGCGCGGGCCCGCTCGTGCGCGCGGCGGGCCATCCGCAGCGCGCCCTCGTGATCGCCGTAGAGGTACGCGAGCGCGAGCTTGTTCGTGTAGTAGAAGCCCGCGACGATCGCGAAGCCCATCCCATCGAGCTTCGGCACGAAGGCGTCCTCGTCGAAGCCGGCGTCGCTCAGCGTGCCGCGGTCCAGCGTGCGCCCCTCGAGGTTCTGGATCACCTGCCGCGCGACGGTCTGGACCGCCGTCGACAGCGCGTCCTTCGTGCGGGAGGTGAAGCGCAGGAACCCGCCGACGTCCTCGCGCACGCGCCGGAGCTCGCCTTCCAGGCTGAGCTTCATCTGGGCGACGATGTTGGAGGCCGCCGACGCGAACATGAAGTCGCCGGTCTCCATCCCGGCGACCCGCGCCCGCTGGAGGACCTCGAGCGCCTCGCGCTGCGGCCTCGAGTGGTTCATGACGACCCCGTAGTTGAAGTCGACCTTCGCCCTGATGGCATCGACCCGGTACCTGTCGTTCAGGGCGACGCCCATCCGCACGATCCTGTAGCCCTCGTGCGGCTGGCCCCAGAACGCGGCCAGGTAGAAGCCGTGGAGCGCGTACGCCACGCTGGCCACCGGCGAGATCCCGTGCCGGAGCGACAGGTTCGCCATCCTGACGGCGAGGAGCTGGGCCAGCGGCAGGTTGATGATATACGCCGAGGGCGAGCCGTAACCGAGCATCTCCACCACGATCCTGACGTGCGGATCGGCGAGCTCCGGGCTCGCGCCGACGTCCTCGCCCCGCCGGGCGGCGAAGCCGCGCTCGGCCTCGGCGAGCTCCGCGCGGAGCGCGGCGGCGAGCGCCTCGCCCTCGGTGGGCACCTCCATGCCGAAGAGGCGCAGGCCCTGGAGCGCCACCGCGAGCGAGTCCGCCCAGCGGTGCTGCGCGTTGTAGAGGACCATCCGCATGCGGTAAACGCGCGCGCGCTCCGCGTCCGAGGCGGCGCGCTCGAGGAGGGCGTCGAAGAGCGCCTCCGCCTCGTCGCAGCGGCCGCTCAGGTACGCGCACTCGGCCTTCGCGGCATAAATGTCGAAGATGTCGAAGATGTCGAAGGCGAGGCCCGGCTCGCCGGCCGATGGATCCGGGCCGAGCGCGGACGCCGCGGCGCTCAGGTAGCCGAACGCGGCGTCGTACGCGGTCGCCGCCTGCGCGCGCCGCCCCGCGGCCACGTTGAGCCGCACGAACTCGCCGCGCTCCGCCGCGCCCTCGATCAGGCCCGCGGCGAGGTTCAGGTGGCCGACGACGACGAACAGATCCTCGTCGCTCGGGTCCTCGCCGAGGCTCGCCGCGAGCAGCCGGCCGATGCGGTGGTGCAGCCGCTTCCGCTCCGGCTCGTCGATGAGCGCGTACGCCGCCTGCTGGACGCGATCGTGCAGGAACCGGTACGAGACGCGGAACGAGGGGTCCTCGAGCAGCCTGCCCGCGACCGCCGCGTCGCCGGCGTGGACGAGGCGGTACTCGGGATCGAGGGGCACGACGAGGCCCGCCCGCAGGGCCTCCCAGAGGGCCGCGGCCACCTCGCCCGGGGGCTGCTCGGCGACGAGCGCGAGCGTCCGGAGGTCGAAGCGGTGGCCCACGCAGGCGGCGAGCCGGAGGGCGCGCTGCGCGCCGGGCGCGAGCCGCCGGATCTTCGCGGCCATCAGCTCGACGACGCCCTCCGCGCCCTCCGCGCTCCGGGCGCGCTCGAGGCTCCACGCCCACGCCCCCGCGGCCGGATCGAAGCGCACGATCCCCTCGCCGGCGAGGGCGTGCAGGAGCTGGTGGATGAAGAACGGGTTGCCCGCGGTCCTCTCCAGGATGAGCGCCGCGAAGGCGTCCGTGTCCTCGAGGCGGCAGCGCAGGGTGTCGGCGAGGAGCCGGCGGATGTCCTCGATCTCGAGCGGCCCGAGCCACACCTCGGAGGCGGACGCGCCCGCCGCCCGCAGGCCGCCGACGAGCCTCGCCAGCGGATGGGCCTCGTCGACTTCCTGGTCGCGGTAAGCGCCGATCACGAGCATCCCGCGGGCGTCGGGATCGGTCATCAGGAGCTCGAGGAGCTTCAGCGAGGCGGGGTCGGCCCACTGGAGGTCGTCGATGAAGAGCACGAGGAGGTGCTCCTCCGTGACGGCGCGGACGAAGGCCTGGAACGCCACGCTGAAGCGGTTCTTCGACTCGGTCGGCCCGAGCGGCTGCACGGCGGGCTGGGGTCCGACGACGCGCTCGAGCTCGGGGATCACGTCGACGACGACCTGCCCGATCGAGCCGAGCGCGGCGCTCAGCCGGGCCTTCCAGCGCGCCACGGACTCTTCGCCCTCCGACAGCATGCGCTCGCACAGCTCGTCGAACGCCTGCGCGATGGCCGCGTAAGGGGTGCGCTGCTTGAGCTGGCCGAACTTCCCCGAGACGAAGTACCCGGGCCGCCGCGCGAGCACCTTGTAGACCTCGCGGACGAGGGCGGACTTGCCGACGCCGGCGTGGCCGGAGATGAGGAACAGCTCGACGGCGCCGGCCGCCGCGCGCTCGCACGCGGCCACGACGGCCTGCGTCTCGGCCTCGCGCCCGTAGAGCTTCTCCGGCAGCCAGAGCCGGCCGCCCGCGTCGCGCTCGCCGAGCGGGAAAGGATCGACGCGGCCGTCGGCCTCGTACCTCCGGAGGCACTCCTCGAGATCGGCGCGCAGCGCCTCGGCGCACGGATACCGATCCTCGGCGGCCTTCGAGAGGAGCTTCATGACGAGATCGGAGACGACGCGCGGGATCTCGGCCGACGCGACGTGCGGCGGCGTCGGCGTCCTGGCCAGGTGGCAGTGCACGAGCTCCATGGCGCTCGGCGCGGTGAACGGAGGCGCGCCCGTGAGCAGCTCGTAGAGGGTGACGCCCAAAGAGTAGAGGTCCGTCCGGCAGTCGAGGCTGCGGTTCATCCAGCCCGTCTGCTCGGGTGACATGTACGGAAGGGTCCCCTCCGCGGCGTCCGGGTTCTCGGCCCTCGGCGCCTCCTGCGACAGGCGCGTCGCGATCCCGAAGTCGGAGAGCTTGACCACCAGCGGATCGAGGCGGACGAGGAGGTTGTGCGGCTTGATGTCCTTGTGAATGATGCCCGCGTGGTGCAGCGCCGCGAGGGCGTCCGCGACGTGGATGCCGATCCGCAGGGTCGTGGCCAGGCCGAGCCGCTCGCTCCGCAGGACGATGTCGAGCGACGCGCCGCCGAAGTCCTCCAGGACGAGCACGGGCCCCCCGTCGCTCTCCTCGACGTCGAGGACGCGGAGGACGCCCGGGTGCGCGATCTCGCGCGTGATCACCTGCTCGTGGCGGAGCCTCGCGATCGCGCGCGGCGACGCCCGCCCGGCGCTCGGCCCCTTCAGCACGACGGGCTGCCCGTCCGACGCGCGGCGCGCGCGGCGCACCGTGATCATCGTCCCCTCGTGGAGGATGGCCTCCGCGGCGTAGCCCTGCAGCGGGCTCGCGGCTCCGGTGGCATGGACCGCACCGACTGTGGTCATACGTACACGTTAAACCGATATTGAACCTGCCGTGACGGCGTTTGACATCGCGCAAGGAGCCGCCGTGGCGGACAACGGTAGTCCAGCGCACATTTCATCGATGTTCCTCGTCGTTCCTTGTCTCGAGCTCCTCCGGTGCGCGGGCGTGCCGAATCTTGAGCCGCGGTGGACCACTGGAGAACACTGCTGAGCGTGTTCCCGACGCGCCGGTCGACCGTCCCGCCCTTGACAGCGGTCGCGCCCTTCACGCAAAGGCGAGGCGTGCAGGCGCTACCGCTGGCGGCGACCGACGACGAGGCGCTCGCGCGCGCCGCCGCGCAGGGGCACCCGGGCGCCGCGCCGATCCTCTGGCAGCGGTTCGCGCCGCTCGTGCGCCGGATCCTGACGCGCACCCTCGGGCCGGGCGACGAGGTCGACGATCATGTGCAGGACACATTCCTGCGCTTCTTCCGCGTGGCGAAGGACCTCAGGGACCCTTCGCTGCTCTCGAGCTTCATCGTCGGCATCGCGGTGCGCGTCGCGCGCGCCGAGCTGCGGCGCAGGCGCGTGCGGCGCTGGCTCCAGCTGTCGCCCTCGGGCGAGCTCCCGGAGATGGGGGGCGCGCAGCAGGATCCGCAGGGGCGCGCGGCGCTCACGCGGCTCTACCGCATCCTCGACCAGGTCGACGACAGGTCCCGGACGCTCTTCGTGCTGCGGCACATCGAGGGGCTCGAGCTCACCGAGATCGCCGCCGCGCTCGGCTGCTCCCTGGCCACGACGAAGCGCCACCTCGCGCGCGCGTCCCACCGGATCCTCACCGCCGCGGAGCGCGATCCCGCGCTCTCGGCCTACCTCACCAAGGCCCCGCAGGACCTCGATCGGCCCGGGACCCTCCCCGCCGACGGAGGAGATCGCGATGAATGAAGCGGAGAAGCTGAGCCGGCTCGCGGACCTCGTGCGGAGCGGCGTCCCCGCGGACGTCGACGCGGCGCACGACGCCGCCGAGCGCGCCCGCTTCGTGGAGGCGGTGAGCCGCGGCGCGGGCCGCGCGGGAGCCCTGGGCCGCGCGGGCGCGTGGCTGCGCGCCTCGCCGCTGTGGAGCGCGCTCTCGGGGCGGCCGCGGTGGAGCTTCGCGCTCGCCGGCGCGGCGGCGCTCGCGCTCGCGCTCGTCGCGCTCTGGCCGGCGCGGCCGCTCGACTACGCCGTCGAGGGCGCGCCTTCCACCGCGGGCCGGTACATCGCCGCGACGGCCGGCGGAGAGGCGCGGCTCCGCTTCACGGACGGCACCTCCGTCGCGCTCTCGCCGGGCAGCGCGATGCGCGTGGTCGACGTCGACGCGGCCGGGGCACGCATGCTGCTCGAGGACGGCCGCGCGTCGCTGCGCGTCACGCGGCGGCCGAAGGCGCGCTGGTCCGTCGAGGCGGGGCCGTTCGCGGTGCTGGTCACCGGCACGGCGTTCGACGTGTCCTGGAGCCGCGGCGACGGCACGCTGCGCGTCGACCTGCATGAGGGGAGCGTGACCGTGCGCGGGCCGCTCGCGCCCGACGGGCTGCCGCTCCGCGCCGGGCAGCGGCTCGTGGCGCGGATGAGCGAGGGCGACGTGCAGATCTCGAGCGGCGACGCCGCGAGCGCGGCGGACCCGGCGCCGAAGGCGCTGCCGCCCGCGGGCACGGCGGCGCAGCCCCGGGAGGAGAAGACCATCGGGCCTGGCGGCGCCGGGGGCGGCGACGCTGGGGCCGTACGGCCGGAGGGCTCGCGGGCAGAGGGGGCGCCCGCGAGCTCTCCGACGGACGGTGCGGGGCCGGCGGCGCCGGCCGGCGCGGCGGCGGCGCCGAGCTGGGCCCAGCGCGTGGCGGCGGGGGATTTCCGGGCGGTCCTGGCCGAGGCGGAGCAGCGCGGACTCGGGGGGGTGCTCGAGCGGGGCTCGCTGGACGACCTTGTCGCTCTCGGGGATGCGGCGCGGTACGCGCGGCGCGGCGACGTGGCGCAGCGCGCGCTCTCGGCGACGCGCAAGCGGTTCCCGGGGACGAGCCAGGGCAAGGCGGCGGCCTTCCTGCTCGGCCGCCTGATCCACGACGGCGGCTCGCCCGAGGCGGCCGTCGCCTGGTACGACACGTACCTCGCCGAGTCGCCGGGCGGCCCGTTCGCGGCCGAGGCGCTCGGCCGCAAGATGATGGCGGTCGAGCGCACGGCGGGCCGCGCGGCGGCGCGCCCCATCGCGGAGCTCTACCTGAAGCGCCACCCGCGCGGAGCGCACGAGCCCGTGGCGCGCGATCTCCTCACGCCGTGAGACCCGGCGGGGGACTCACGCCGTTCTGGCATCCATCGTTTGATCCGGCGGGAGAGCGTTCGGGTGGTGGGCTTCCCCCCATAGGCGTTAACCAAGCTTCGCCACGTTCTCCTACATCCGAACGTTTACGTGGACGTGAACGTTGCTGACGATGGTGGGTGGCGGGGGGGGCGGGCTTCGTGCCCTGAGCGTCGCTGAACGAGCTTGGCTAACGCCTATGGGCGCTTACCCCCCTGCCGGAACGATGGTTCCGTCAAGACGCCACAAGACGCCAGGATTCGGAGACCAGGAGCGAGCGCTGGCGAGGAGGTGTCAATTCGACCGGCTCAGCGGGTACTTGTAGAAGTTCTGCGCCCACTCGATGGTCCAGATCGTCGGCTCCACGTACACGTTCTTGTCCGCGCCGAGGATCATGCCCCGCTTCATCTTCGCCATCGCCGTCAGGAAGACCTTGCGATCGTCCTCCATGCGCGGCCGCATCACGGTCGACGGGGGATACAGCTCCTTGACCTGGGCCACCGTCGCCGCGTCGTTGATCCACCCGTCGACCCCGTGCTCGCCCTTCGGGAGGCGCGAGCCGCCGGCGTCCAGCCAGTCGCGCAGGTCGTTGTTGCCTCGGTTCATGCCGTCGGCATGGCAACCGATGCAGGAGCTGCCGGTGTTCAGGCGGCGGTCCTGGGTGGCGAAGCCCAGCGTGCTGTTGATCTGCGCGTCCGAGGCGTTCTTCTGGAGGCGCGGATCGCGCACGATGTTGACGAACGCGTCGACGCGGCGCTGGTTGATGCCGCCCCAGAGGGAGTACCCCTGCAGGCCGTTCGGCAGATCCCAGATCACCTCCTCCGCCGACTGCTGGAGCCCGTCGGTCCCCGTGTAATAGCGGCAGTTGATGTAGCTGCCGCCCGCGTAGCTCGGCGCCCCGTCGCACCCCGGCGGCTCCGTGCCGTTCGGCTGCGCCAGCGTCGCGATGAAGCTGTAGTTGCTCGCCGAGCCGCCGGCCCCGCTGATGAACTTGGGGATCGGGTGCGCCCAGAAGGGGAACCGGATCTGGCCCGTCTCGTACGCCTGCTCGATGGTGGTCACGCCGTCGAGCTGCCCGGAGAAGACGTCCCACGTCTTCCAGTAGTACCCGCCGCTCTTCGTCCTGGCCCTGTAGTACATGCGGGAATCGACGGTGATGGCCTGCTTCGTGAGCATGTACTCGTACGACTTGATCCCCGCGTCCTTGATGACGCCGAGCTCGGCCTCGAGATCCTGCGCGTACCAGGGGATCGCCATGATGGCGTTGTAGACGTCCGGGCGTGTCAGCGTGTAGACGAGCTGGCTCGCCTCGATATAATCGGTCTTGAAGCCGTTGACGTTGGGCGGCAGCACCTGGCTGTCCGTGGCGCCCTCTACGTTGCCGGCGAGGACGCGCCCCCAGACGAGCCGGGCGAAGCTCGGATCCACCTGGACCGTCGAGGTGTATCTGTACCGCTCCCTGAACGTGACGTCGGAGCCGACGGGCTCACCCAGGTAGTTGACCGAGGTCCTTCCGAAGAAGACGTCGTCGTCCGATCCTCCGAAGTGGAGCTTCGTGACCCCCTTGTTGTACCCCCAGTAGTTGCGGGTATCGAAGCGGTAGACCATGCCCTTGCCGTTGATGTCCACCGGGTTGACGATCGCGGGGGCCCAGCGCGCGGTCGAGTTCAGGGCCTTCGACAGCCCCACGCGGGCCACGTTGAGCTCCTCTGCGCTGACGCCCGCGTTGTGGAGCTCGTGCAGCGAGGCGTACTTGATGAACTCCGCGTCCGCCGCGGCGACGGTGGCCTTGTCCGTCGCGATCCACGCCTTCACCTGGTCCTCGGTGACCTTCTCGCCGGCCGGGACGGGGCGCGGGGTGGCCGGCAGGGTCGGCGCGACGGCGTTCGCCCACGCCGTGACGGCGTTGAGCATCTGCGTGTTCGCGTCTCTGCAGCTCGTTCCGAAGCAGTTGTGCCGGTCGATGCCCATCCGGACCACGAGCTTGGAGTCCGCCGGCTTCTTGAAGTTGACGCGCGTGAGCGCGTACTCGTGGGCCAGCGCCGGATCGACGTCGGCGTGCATGGGCGCCTGGGCCTTGCCCGTCGAGCTGTGGCAGCCAGAGCAGTTGGCGGTCAAGAGCGGGTAGACCGTCGTCTTGAAGGCCTCCAGCGACGCGGCCATGTTGAAGTTCATCTCCTTCGGAAGGCAGACGGCCTCGACGTTCTTGCCGCCCTTCCCGTCCGGGATCTGGCTGTAGCCCAGCGTGCAGCCCGACGCCGGGTTGACCCCCGTGTCCGCGTCGCTGCCGCCCGAGCCGCCAGCACCGCCCGAGCCGCCAGCACCGCCCGAGCCGCCAGCACCGCCCGAACCACCGACGCCGGTGCTCGCGCTGCTGGAGCTGGTCGAGCTGCTGGCGCTGGTCGAGCCGCCAGCGCCACCAGCGCCACCAGCGCCGCCGGCCCCGCCCGAACCACCGCCGCCGGTGCTCGCGCTGCTTGAGCTGCTGCTCGCGCTTGAGCTGCTGCTTGAGCTGCTGCTCGCGCTGCTCGAGCTGCCTCCCACGACCTTGAACGTGAACTTCTGGTTGTCGCCGTTCGCCCAGCTGTACTGCTGGAGGCCGGCGCCTTCCGCCGTCGACCGCCCGATGACGTCGAGCGCCTTGTTGCTGTTTCGGGCCATGATCCGCTGGGCGTTGTTGCCGACGTCCACGAACGAAAATTGCTGGCTCGTGGCGTTGCCGCAGCTGGATTGGACGACGATGGCACCGTTCGCCGTCGATCCACCGTTGATCCCGAGGCAGAGGCCGCTGTTCACGTTCCTCAGCCGGAAGTATCCGCTCCCCGCGGACTCCGCCCGGAACTGCTGTCGCGTGGAGCCGTTGCACGTGGCGATCTGCGCAGCCGCCGAGCTCGCCGTGCTGCCCCCGCGTATCTCGACGCACTTGTTGCTCTGCACGCCGACGAGCGTGTAGGCCGCGTTCGGGTCGATCGTGAGGCTCTCCTCGAGCGCGTCGCCTTGCTCGCTGCCGGTGTCATCCAGACCAGCGATGCATGAGACGGCGAGAAGGCTCGTCGCGGAGGCAAGCAAGGCGCTCCTTGATGCGAATCTCATGTTGTTCTCCTCTGTCAAGTAAGAAGTACGGTCTACCTACAGCTCGACGCTGCCCTTGCGCTGGTCAGGGGCTCTCGACACGCAATGCGCGATGGAGGCTCCGGAGGGACGGCCGCGGCGGTCATCGGTCATCGCCCCCCAGGGGATCTCGATCACGAGGTGCGGAGCTGGAGGACTCGTTCAACAGGCGGTCAGGCACCGCTAAGAGGATTACTCTTGTCCCGTATCGTGTTGCGAGTCAAGCCCATCATGCGTCCCGCCGCGTCATTTACATGGTCGTTTGTGTGAACGTTTGCCCGATCGTTCACATGGTCTTTCACGTGAGCGTTCACATGGTCTTTCACATGTCACATGTTCGCTCGCACGATCGTTGATAAATCCGTGCAAACACGCACAAATTTGCGCATCTCCGCGCCGGTAGCCCGCCCCCGATCCTCGTCACTTCGCCGCGCGCCCGTCCATCTCGTTCAATTTGTCGGCATTTATAAACGACTATTTACGAAGCCACGACCACGACAGTTGATGGCCAATGACCTGTGCCGCGATGTCCCACATTGACCGAGACATTTGGCTTCTCGCGCCCTCTTCGCCCGTGTCACTGAACCGGTCGAGTCTCGCCTGAACGAGAGTTGCCGCGGCCCCCCTGGATCATCGGATGACCAGGGATTCGCCGTGCGTTGATTCCTGCACAAATCCAGGCAGGTCGCTCCCCCGAGGCGGTACCCGGAGGGGCACGGGGCGGATCGCCAAGGGGCCAGGGCACGGAGAAAGCGTCAGGCGATGGTCAACATTGACAAGTTGAGAACAATTTGTCAAGTTCAGGCCTTGACGCTCGGCGCGCCGATCCCAAAGCTCGTCCGGTGCGTGAGCGAGCCACCCTGGCGAGCGCGCGCTCCACCCGGAGGAGCCCACGCCTCCTCCGGCGACCAGGCCGCGGAATGGTCGCCTTCGAGGTCGTGTTCCGTCTCGCCAGACACCGCGCCTGGCAGGAGGTCGTCCTCTCATGAACGATTCACGGCGTCGCAAAGGGCTGCGGCTCGAGCGGGCGCGCGCTTCAGCCCAGTTCAAGGACGGCAAGTTCGAGAACCCGTCGGGCGCCGGGCCCACCATGATCAAGGGCTCGACGCTGCCCGTGCTCGGCGAGTTCTTCTTCCGCCGCGGCCGGCGGGAGCCGCCCGCGCCGCTGCCCGTCGTGCGGCCCCACGAGACCTGGGCCCGGCAGAGCGACACCGGCCTGCGGGTCACCTGGCTCGGCCACAGCACCGTCCTCCTCGAGCTCGATGGCCGCCGGGTGCTCACCGATCCGGTGTTCGGCGAGCGCGCCTCGCCGGTCTCCTTCGCCGGCCCGCTGCGCTTCCATCCGGTCCCGGCCGCGCTCGACGAGCTGCCGCCGCTCGACGCGGTCCTGCTCTCCCACGACCACTTCGATCACCTCTGCGCGCCGACGATCGAGGCGCTGGCCCGCACGCGCGTCCCCATCGTCACGCCCCTCGGCGTGGGCGCGCTCCTCGAGGCGCTCGGCGTCGACCCGGCGCGGATCACCGAGCTCGACTGGCACGAGCGCGCGGAGATCGGCGGCGTCCGCTTCACCGCGACGCCCTCACAGCACTTCTCGGGCCGCGGGCCGACGAGCCGCAACGCGACGCTCTGGGCTTCCTGGGTCATCGAGGCGGAGCGACGCAAGGTCTTCTTCTCCGGCGACACCGGGCTGTTCCCCGGGTTCGAGGACATCGGCAAGCGACACGGCCCCTTCGACCTGGTGATGCTCGAGGTCGGCGCGTATCACCCCGCGTGGGGGACGATCCACCTCGGCCCCGAGAACGCGCTGACCGCGTTCGAGATGCTCGGCGGCGGCACGCTCCTGCCCGTCCACTGGGGCACCTTCAACCTGGCCCTCCACGACTGGGACGAGCCGGCCGAGACGCTGCTCTCCCTGGCCACCGAGCGCGGCGCGCGCGTCGTGACCCCCGGGATCGGCGCCGCGTTCGAGCCCGAGCGCGTCGCGGCGCCGACCCCATGGTGGCGGGCGGTCGCGGGCCCACGATGACGGACCGCGGCCAGCCCCGTTCAGCCGGAAGGTTGCGCCACGCCTCGCGCGGTCACGCCGCCCGGGGCCTCGTCTCGGGCGAGGGCGGCGTGAGCTGCTCGACGGTGTAGGCGAATTCGTAGGTCTTGCGGAACTCGCGCCAGCTCCGGAGCTGCGGCATCCACTCGTCGTCCCGCAGCGCGCTGAGCAGGAGCAGGATGCGCGACTCGGAGGACAGCCGTATCACGGCGTCGCGCGTCTCCTGCGCCGCCATGCAGAGCTCGAGATCGGTCGCGGTGCGGATCCCATGCGCCTTCAGCCTCGAAAGGATGCTCGACGGCGCGTTCCGGGCCGGCTCGGCCTCGTCTCGCGCGTGGAGATACAGGATGGCCTGATCCACGAGGTCGACCAGGCGCGGGGCCGGGATGCGCGTGCGCAGGATCAGCTCGATCAGGTTGTGGTGCGCGAGGTTCTCGATGTTCTCGATGCCCTCCTCGAGCAGGCGCGCCTTGTCGTAGAGCGTGATGCCCTCGAGATGGGTCAGCGGGTCGCGGTCCTTCAGGGTCGGGACGAAGAAGGTGACCATGCGCGTCTTGAGCAGGTCATGGAGCACGGCGAGCCCGGTGTCCGGGACGATGCCAATGAAGAAGGCGAGCAGGAGCAGGTGCCAGGGCGCGTTGTCGATGGGCGCCGCGCCGCCCGAGGGCGAGGCGCCCTCGAACGTCTTGCTCATGACCCAGGCCAGGATCGTGGCGATGATGATGCGCACGGAGATGTGGCTGTACGCCTTGGGCCCGAGATCCGCCCGCACATAGCGGCGGAATACCATGTTGAGCGCGAAGAAATACGTCCCGAGGAACGCGAACGTGAAGGCGGTCCGGTTGGGGATGAACAGGGAGTGAAGCTCGACCGGCTTGTCGCCCAGCGTCTCCGCCACGGACGCTACCGTCGGCAGCGCCGAGATCACCCAGCCGACCGAGAGGAGGAACGTGCTGAGGATGATCGGGACGAAGAACAGCGGACCGCGCCGGGTGTCCAGCGCGTCCTTCATCAGCGGAGAATAGGCCCGCTCCGCCTCGTCGATCGTGCGGAGCGCGGGGTCGAGCCGCAGCACGTCGCGGTGAAACTGCTCCTTCACCACGTTCCGGCGCTGCTCCGCGAACAGAAAGAACAGGAGCGCGGGCAACGTCGCCGCGGCGCCGATGAACAGCGCAAAGAGGAGCAGCAGCGCCATGCTGCGCATCGATAACGTGAAGATCTCGTGAAGGCGCTTCTCGGCCTGCAGGAGGACCGTGGCGGCGGGGATGCCGAACCCCACAAGGCACACCGCCAGCATGCCGATCGCGCGCCAGAACTGGTCGCGCAGCATCAACGCGGTGCTGCGATGGCGATGCCGGGCCCAGCGCTCCAGCGACGGGAACACCGTGAACGCGATCATCCCGATGCCGACCGTGCCGAAGGCCAGGCGGGCCCAGCCGTCCAGGGTGACCATGAACAGCGACGTGAGCCCCCCGAGGACCAGCACCCCCGCGATGGCGGCGGCGTCGAGGCTCGGCTCTTCGGCCTGGACCGGGGCGCGCTTCTCCACATAACCACGCTCGAGCCAGACGCTCAGATCCAGCCCCTGCGCCGCCGTCTCCGTCGTGCGCACCACGTCGAAAGGCGCCACGACGAGATCGCTGCCATCGCGCCGGATGCAGATCCGGCGAGCCGTCTTGTTGACGAGCTCGATCTCCTCGGCGGGCGGCGCCTGCCGTACGTCCCCTCGCCCGCAGGGCGGCCGCCGCGCCCGCTCTGGCCTGGAAGGAGGCTGTCCGGCCTCCGGCGAGGCCTCCTGATGGCCTGACTGCCCCTGCCGCCCCCCGGTCGTCGGGCTCACGAGCACCAGCGGACCGCCGTCGCGCTTCGAATCCGAGCCGCCGTGTCGGCGCGACGGCAGCTGCTGCAGATCCTCGAGCTCCCCATCTGCCATGGCGTTTCCCCTCGATCGGCGCGGTCGCCCCTGATCCCTGCGGCGGCGCCTCGACGGCAGGTTGGGGCCCAGTCGAGCTTATGCCCATCGACGCTCCTCCGCGAGAGCGCGCCGCATCGTGGAGGTCCTCCCGGTCGCGGCCCGTCCGGACGGACGCTGCGGGATCCCGTGGCTCGGCTCCTCGGGTACGCCGCTGGGCCCCGTGCCCCCTCCCCTCCCCGTTCGCTGCGATGCGCCTCCACCGCCGCCTGCGATCTGATAGAGCCCTGGCGCGTGCGCTCCCCCACTCTCCTGCTCTGGCTCCTCCTCGCGTCGGCGCCCGCCGCGGCGCGGGCCGAGGCGGCGCCGCCCGGCGCGCCCTCACCGAAGGCGGAGGCGGCCGCGTCGCGGGTAGTGATCGTCGAGGCCGGCGTGGACGACCCGCTCGTGCTCGAGGCGGCGACGCGGCTGCGGGCCGAGCTCGGCGCGGCGGGGTTCGAGGTGGTGCGCGTCATGCGAGCGCCCGAGGGCGATCTGCGCGCAGGGCTGGAGCGCGCCGCAAAGGAGGCGGACGCGTTCGCGGCCGCGACGATCGTCCGCTCGCGGACGGGCGCGACCGCCGACCTCTGGATCGTCGATCGGGTGACGCAGAAGACGGTGGTGCGCGCCGTGGAGGCGGCCGGCGCGGCGGCGCCGTCGGTGATGGCCGTGCGCGCGGTCGAGCTCCTGCAGGCGAGCCTGCTGGAGGCGAGCCTGCAGGAGCCGCAGGGGCGCGCCGCGCAGGACGGCGGCGCCGCCGTTCCCGACGACGTGCGGCGGTGGATGGCGCCCGTCCGGCGGCGGGCCGGGATGCCCCCTGCGCCGGAGCGGGCCGGGATGCTCGCGGGCGTCGGCGTGGAGGCCGGCTTCGTGGCGCTCCTGAGCGCGGACGGCGTCGGGCCGGCGCTGGGGCCCGCGCTGCGGCTGTCGTACGGGGTCGGCGCGGACGGCCGCGGCGGCGCGCTGCCCGCGGGGCTCGCGGCGCGGCTGACGTTCGCCGGGCCGACGCTCGGGGCCGCGCTCGAGGGTGAGCTCGGCACGGTGTCCGTCCGTCAGGAGATGGCCTTTCTGGAGGCGGTATGGGCGCTGGACACGGGCGGCGCGATCTCGCCTGTGCTCTCGGCCGGTGTGGGCGGAATTCACCTGTTCGTGAGCGGTGATCCCCTGCCGCCGCTGCGGAGCGCGACGGGCGATGTCTGGTCGGTCGCCGCGGCCCTGGGCGGGGGCGCCGGGCTGCGCCTGACCGACCGCGCGACCCTCCTGGTGGATGCACACGCGATCTTCGCCGAGCCCCGCGCCGTCGTGACGCTCGGCGGCGAGCGGCTCGGCACCGCGGGGAGACCGACGTTCGCCGGGTTTCTTGGGCTGCTCGTGCGGCCCTGAGCGGGGCCGCGCCCGGGTGGGCCGGCGGGGGGCAGCGAACGCCGGCACAAGGCGGTTTGCCGATGTTGGAGAGGCGCCGATTCCGGTACCGTCTGTGAATCAGTCGATGGCGCGCCCGATGGGGGCGCGGCCTCCTGGTTCGGGTGACAGCGATGAGAGTGCGAAGAATTGCGGCGGCTTTGCTCACCACGGTCGCCTTTTCGACGGGATTTCTCGGCTGCTCTGACGATTCCGAAGACGGCCCGGGAGGCACATCGACGAGCGACGGCGCGGGCGCCGGCAGCAACGGCGCGGGCGCCGGCAGCAACGGCGCGGGCGCGGCGGGCCATGGCGGCTCCGGCGACGGCGGCTCCGGCGACGGCGGGTCCGACGGCAACGACGGCGGCTCCAGCGCCCAGAGCGGCGCCGGGGGCGGCGACGGCGGCTCCGGCGACGGCGGCTCTGGCGACGGCGGCTCCGGCGAAGGGCGGGGGCTCGGCGCCCGATGCGAGAGGGACGCGGATTGCGGCCCGCGCGGCCTCTGCTTCACGGAGTCGGGCGACGAGTTCCTCGGCGGAGGCCCGGCGGGCGGGTATTGCACGAACGAGTGTAAAGGAGACAGCGATTGTGAGGGCGAAGGCAGCGCGTGCTTCGACGGCCTCTGCCTCCTCGGCTGCACCTCGGGCGAGCCCCCGCTCGAGACCATCGTCGACGAGCTCGATCCGACGAAGTGCCGCGGCCGCGAGGAGCTGCGCTGCGAGGTCATCGAGGATGTGTCCGTGTGCATGCCGAACTGCGGATCGGACAGCCAGTGCGGCGGCCGGGTCTGCGATCCCCGCATGAACATCTGCGTCGACAAGGCCACGCAAGGGCTGCCGGCAGGCGCCGCGTGCACGCTCGGAGCCAACGGCAGGGATCCCTGCGCGGCGTGGTGCATCGACATCGGCGCTGACGTCGGCGTGTGCGCCGGGGTGTGTGGGCTCGGCGGGGACGTCGCCAACGAGGACTGCGGAGGGCTGGAGAACGGCGTCTGCATGTATCCGCTGGTAGCCGAGCCCGGGGTGGGTGACCTCGGAATGTGCGCGCCCGCGTGCAACAGCCACAGCGACTGCCTGCTGCCGCACGCCTCGTGTGTGTTCCTCGGCGTGGAGACCAACGGATTCTGCCTCTTCGACGTGACGAAGTGCCCGAGGGGCCAGAGGAACTGCGCGGAGGGAGAGATCTGCACCGTGACGCCCGAAGGCCGTTTGTGCCTCGACGAGAATTACCCCCTGGAGGACCCGGGCACAGGCGGTGCGGGTGGTGGTGGCGGCGCCGGTGGAACGGGCGGCGCGGATGGCACCGGGGGCGCCGATGCAACGGGCGGCGCCGATGCCGCGGGTGGTGCAGGCGGCACCAATGGCGCGGGCGGCACGGATGCCGCAGGCGGCGCAGGCAGCACGAGTGGCGCGGGCGGCGCTGGCGGCACGGATGCCGCGGGTGGCGCAGGCGGCACCAATGGCACCGGCGGCACGGATGCCGCAGGCGGCGCAGGCGGCACCAATGGCACCGGCGGCACGGATGCCGCAGGCGGCGCAGGCGGCACCAATGGCGCTGGCGGCACGGATGCCGCAGGCGGCACCAATGGCGCAGGCGGCGCCGGCGGCGCGAATGGCGCAGGCGGCACCAATGGCGCAGGCGGCACCAATGGCGCAGGCGGCTCCCTCGATGGGTCGTCGGTGTCTGCCGGGGGCGCCGAGTAGCGGGAAGCGCGATCAGGGCGCTGGCCGCTCCTGTCCAAGCAGCAGCGTCGTCGCTTCGGGCGCTCGCCAGTCCCTCGCGCCCGTGAAGCGGAGGGACATCCTGCCGTCCGCCTCCACCAGGAAGGTGTCGGGCAACGTCGAGACCCCGAACCGCTGCTGCACCGCAGGGGATCCGGCCCGCACGACGCCGGGAGGGACCTCGCCGCCGAAGAAGGCGCGCACGACTTCCCAGCTCTCGTCGACGCTCACGGCCACGACCTGGAGCCTCCCGGCCTTCTCCAGCTGCTGGCCGAGCTCCAGCAAGCGCGGGAGCTCGGCGCGGCAGGGGCCGCACCAGGTGGCCCAGAAGTGGAGCAGCACAGGCCGGCCGCGCAAGGCGGCGGCGCGGAGCGTGCTCCCGTCCGGCCGCTCGAAAGCTGCGTCGGGCACGCGCTGGCCGTCGTGGAGCCGCTCGACCGCGAAAGGGCGACCTGGCCGCTCGGCGCCGCGGCGGCGCTCCACGGCCCAGTAGAGCCCCACCGCGAGCGCCTGGACGAGGATCAGGACGCCCGCGGCGGCGGCGATCGCGCGGAGGCGGGAGCGCGCACGCATCGCCTACTCCGCGGCGGGCGACAGGGCCGGGCCGGCGCGCCGCGGAGGCTCGGAGGCGCCCGCCTCGCCGGCGGCGTCCGCGCGGAGCCCTCCGCCGACCACGCTGTAGAGCGCCGGCAGGACGAGCAGCGTGAGCAGCGTGGAGGAGATCACGCCGCCGATCACGACGGTCGCGAGCGGGCGCTGGACCTCGGCGCCGACGCCCGTGTTCAGCGCCATCGGCACGAAGCCCAGGGAGGCGACGAGCGCCGTCATGAGGACCGGGCGGAGGCGCCGCTCGGCCGCGAGCTCGATGGCGTCGCGCACCGGCGTCCCGGCCGCGGTGAGCTGCCGGATGGTCGAGACGAGCACCATGTCCCCGAGCACCGCGACGCCCGACAGCGCCACGAACCCGACGCCCGCGGAGATGCTGAACGGCAGATCGCGAAGCCAGAGCGCGACGACGCCGCCGATCGCGGCGAACGGGACGCCCGTGAAGACGCGGACCGCATCCAGGAGCCGCCCGTACGTGAAGTAGAGCAAGAGCAGGATCAGTCCGAGCGCGATGGGCACGACGACGAGCAGGCGCGCCTGCGCCCGCTCGAGGTGCTCGAACTGCCCGCCGAAGCGGACGTAATAGCCGGGCGGGAGCTCGACCTCGTCGAGCCTCGCCCTCGCCTCCTCGACGAAGGTGCCCACGTCGCGGCCCCGGACGTTCGCCTGCACGACGATCCGGCGCTTGGCCCACTCGCGGTTGATCGCGGCCGGCCCCTCGGTCGTGCGGATCTTCGCGAGCCGCGCGAGCGGGATGCGCTCCCCGCCCGCCGCGGTGACCAGGATGCGGCCGATGGAGGCGGGGTCCTCCCGGTAGCGATCGTCGATGCGCAGCACCACGGGGAAGCGGCGCTCGCCCTCCTGGAGCTGCCCCACCTCCCGCGCGCCGAGCGCCTCGACGACATCCAGGACGTCGGCGGCCGCGATGCCGTGGCGGGCGATGGCGGCGCGGTCGACCTCGATCTCGAGCACGGGCTGGCCTGTCACCTGCTCGGTCACGACGTCCGCGGCGCCGGGGATCTTCTTGAGGGCGGCCTCGATCTCGCGCGCCTTCTGCTTGAGCGTGTCGAAGTCGTCGCCGAACAGCTTCACCCCGAGATCGGCCCGGATCCCCGCGACCATCTCGTTGACCCGCATCTCGATCGGCTGCGTGTAGATGACGCGCATGCCCGGCATCCCCGCGAGCTCGGACTCCATCGCCTGGACGAGCTCGTCCTGCGTGGCGGCGCGCTTCCATGCCTCGCGCGGCTTGAGCGTGATGAACATGTCGGACAGCTCGAGCCCCATCGGGTCCGTCGCCACCTCCGCGGTGCCCGTGCGCGTCCAGACGCGCTCGATCTCGTCCGGAAACCTGTCGAGGAGGACCCGCTCGAGCCGGGTGCCGTAGCGGATCGACTCGCCCGCCGAGACCCCCGAGAGCCGCACGGTGTTGGCGACGAGGGTGCCCTCACGGAGCCGCGGCACGAACTCGGCGCCGAGCCGCGTCGCGAGGAAGGCCGCGTTGCCGAGGAGCAGCGCGGCGCCGGCGAGCACCGCCCAGCGCCACCTCAGCGCGAGCTGCAACGCGGGCCGGTAGGCCCGCTTGAGGAGGCGCACGAGCACGTTCTCGCGCTCCTTCATGCGGCGCGGCAGGAGCAGGCTCGCGAGCGCCGGCATGAGCGTGAGCGACAGGATCATCGAGCCGATGAGCGCGAAGATGACGGTGAGCGCCATCGGCCGGAACAGCTTCCCCTCCGCCCCCTCGAGCGCGAGGATCGGCAGGTAGACGATCATGATGATGAGCTCGCCGAACATCGTCGGCTTGCGGACCTCGATCGAGGCGTCGCGCACGACGTCCGTCGTGCTCCGGTCGCTCGCGTCCTCGGAGAGCCGCCGGACCGAGTTCTCGACCATGATCACCGAGCTGTCGACGACGAGGCCGAAGTCGATCGCGCCGAGGCTCATCAGGCTCCCCGCGACGCCCGCGCGCAGCATCAGATCGAATGCGAAGAGCATCGACAGGGGGATGGCCGAGGCCACGATGAGCCCGGCGCGGAGGTTGCCGAGGAAGGCGAAGAGCACCGCCACGACCAGCAGCGCGCCCTCGAGCAGGTTCTTCTCCACGGTGCCGAGCACCCTGTCGATGAGCTCGGTGCGGTCGTACACGACGGCGACGTCCACCCCTGGTGGCAGGCTCTTCTCGACCTCCGAAAGGCGCGCCTTGAGCCGCGTCGTGACGTCGTGGCTGTTCTCGCCCATCAGCATGAAGCCGAGGCCGAGCACGACCTCGCCCTGGCCGTCGGCGGTGACAGCGCCCCGCCGGATCTCGCGCCCCTCGACCACCCGGGCGACGTCGCGCACCCGGATGGGCACCCCTCCCTTGGCGGCGACCACGATGTCCTCGATGTCGCTCACGCGCGTGGCGATGCCGATGCCCTGGATCAGGCTGGACTCGCCGGCCTGGTCCAGGTTGCCCCCGCCCACGTTGGCGTTGTTGCGCTCCAGGGCCTCGGAGAGGTCGTGGAGCGAGAGCCCCCGCGCGGTGAGCTCCGCCGGGTCGACGAGCACCTGGATCTGCCGCTCATCGCCGCCCCACGCGTTGACCTCGGCCACGCCGCGCACCGAGCGGAGCTGCGGCGCGATGACCCAGTCGTGGACCGCCCGCAGCTCGCTCAGCGACTTGCCCTTGCCCGTGACCACGTAGTGGAACACCTCGCCGAGCCCGGTGGCGACGGGGCCGAGCTCCGGGCGGTGGATCCCCGGCGGCAGCGTCACGGTCTGGAGCCGCTCCATGACGACCTGGCGGGCCAGGTAGATGTCCGTGTCGTCCTCGAAGCGCGCCGTGACCTGCGAGAGGCCGAAGCGGGAGAGCGAGCGGACCTCCTCGAGCCTGGGCAATCCCGAGATCGCCTGCTCGACGGGGGCCGTGATCTGGCGCTCGATCTCGACGGGGGAGAGAGCAGGCGCGACGGTGTTGATCTGCACCTGCACAGGCGTCGTGTCCGGGAAGGCGTCGATCGGCAGGCGGCGAAAGGCGAGGATGCCCGCCAGGGAGAGGCCGATCGAGGCCAGGATCACGAGGAAACGGTGGCGGAGCGACCACGTGATGACGGCGTTCAGCATGGCCCGCGGCTCAGTCCTCGCCGCAGCAGCCGGCGCCGATGCTCTCCTTGAGGGTCTCGGTCTTGAGCAGGAAGCTCCCTTCGGTCGCGACCTCCTCGCCCGGGCGCACGCCCCTGGTCACCTCGACCAGGTCCCCCTCGGTCGCGCCGACCTCGACCCGCCGCGCCTCGAACTGGTCGTCGGCGAGCCGCACGAACACGAGCTTCACGGTCTTCGCGCGCTGCACCGCGGCGCGGGGCACCACGACCGCCGCGCGGGAGGGGGCGAGGATGCGCGCCCTGCCGAACATGTTGGCCCGCAGCGCGCCGCCCGGGTTCGCGAGCGGGACGCGCGCCTTGGCCGTGCGCGTGGCCGGGTCGATGGCCGGCGCCACGTAGGTGATCTCCCCTCTGAGCTCGCGCCCCTCGATGCCGTCGACCTCGATGACCACCGGCTGCTTCAGCGAGACGGCAGGAAGCTCGGTCTCGGGGACGTCGAGCTCGGCCCACATGCTCGAGACGTCGACCACCTCGAACAAGGTCTCCTCGACGCCGACCAACCTGCCCACGGTCGCCTTCCGCTGCGTCACGACGCCGGCGAGCGGGGTCGTGAGCGTATAGCCCCCGCTCCCGCCCGCGCTCGCGCCCACGACGGCCAGGGAGGCCGCGAAGGAGGCGCGCTCGGCGCGGGCGGCGTCCAGCTCCTGCTGCGCGGCGAGGACGCTCCGGCGCGACGAGATCCCCTCCTTTTCGAGCTGCTCCTCGCGCTTCAGGTTCTCCTCGGCGACCTTGAGGCGCGACTGCGCGCCGGCGAGCCGCGATCGATCCGCCCCCACGTCGGCGCTGTCGATGATCGCGAGCGGCGCGCCCTTCTTGACCTCGGCGCCGACGTCCACGTGCAGCTGCCGGACGACCCCCGCGGCGCGGGCGTTGATCTCCGCCACCTTGAGCGCGTCGTAGACGATCCTGGCGGTCACGGGGATGCCGCCGCCGCCCTGACGCTCGACGGCCTTCGCGGTGAGGATGCCGGCGAGCCGGGCCGTGTCCTTGGTCTTGAGCTTGACCTTCGTCCCGTCGGCAGGCGCGCCGTCGCTCGCCACGTCGGCCGCCGGCTTGCCTCCGCGCTCGGGGTGGCAGATGGGGCAGATGGACTCCGGGAGCTCGTGCTCCTTGCACCAGTCTCCCTTGGCCTGGAAGACCGGGACGAGCCTCGGGTTGCACTTCGTGCAGAGGGCTTCCAGCACGCCGTGCTCCTTGCACATGGCGCCCTCGACGGCCGGCGCCGCGCTCCGCTTCGCCCCGGCCTTCTCCGCCGCGGAGCTGTCGGTCCCTTTGCCCCCGCAGCCCGGGAGCGCGGCGAGGAGCAGGAGCACCGCGATGCCAACGCGGCCTGGCACGTCAGCTCCCCTTCGGCGGCCGGACGATCTTCAGATCAGGATTGCACTTGAGGCACTGCGACTCGGGCAGCCCGTGCTCGGCGCACCAGTCCCCCGTCGCCTTGAAGGCCGGGATCAGATCCGCGTTGCAGCGGGTGCACTGCGACTCGGGCACCTGGTGCTCTCCGCACCAGTCCTCGTGCGAGCCGGGCTTCACGTCGGCCGGCGCGTGCGCCGCCTTCGCCTGCGCCGGCTCGGGCGCGGTCTTGCCGGCGCTCGGCGCCTCCTTCGAGCACGACGCAGCGCCGAGGGCGAAGGCGCAGACCAGGACCGAGATGGAACGAAGCTTCATGGGCCTTTTCTCTTGATTGTTCGCGGCGTCACGCGATGGGAGCGCCTCGGACGCGCGCCATCGCACCGCCACCACCGTTACCGCCGCTGACCCTGGCCGCAAGCGTAGAGCGCGAGCCGGGGACGAGGTCCGGCCATGGCCATCCCTGAGCCGACCTCTGGCGGGCAGAGCCATCGCCGGTCCCCGCGCGGCGGCAGATCCCTTGTCTGCCGCGCTCGGGAGCGGCGCTCGCCGCGCGGCGGGCCTGCCGCGGCCGCGATTGTGGCCAGTCGCTCCGCTCACGTAGACTCGGGCCCCCGATGCTCCTCACGCTCACCACCACGCACCGGCCGGCGACCGACCTCGGTTACCTGCTCGTCAAGAACCCGGCGAATACGCAGTCGTTCCCGCTGTCGTTCGGCAAGGCGCACGTGTTCTATCCGGAGGCGACCGAGGAGCGGTGCACCGCCGCCCTCCTGCTCGACGTCGATCCCGTGGACCTCGTGCGCGGGCGCGGCGCGGGCGAGCCCGGGACGCTCGCGCAGTACGTGAACGACCGGCCCTACGTCGCCTCGTCGTTCCTCTCCGTGGCGATCGCGCAGGTCTTCGGCTCGGCGCTCGGCGGCAAGTGCCGCGACCGCCCGGAGCTCGCGGACGCGCCGATCCCCCTCTCCGCCACGATCGAGGCCCTGCCGTGCCGCGGCGGAGAGGCGCTGCTCCGGCGGCTCTTCGAGCCGCTCGGCTACGAGGTCGCGGCCGAGCGCCTCCCGCTCGACGAGGCGTTCCCGGAGTGGGGCCAGAGCGCCTACCTGCGCGTCTCGCTCGCGAGGACGTGCCGGCTCAGGGAGCTGCTCGCGCACCTCTACGTGCTCGTGCCCGTGCTCGACGACAAGAAGCACTACTACGTGGGCGACGCGGAGGTCGAGAACCTCCTCGCCAAGGGAAAGGGGTGGCTCTCGGAGCACCCGGAGCGCGAGGCGATCGCGCTCCGCTACCTGAAGCACAGCCGGCCGCTCTTCCGGGCCGCGCTCGCGCGGCTCGTGGCCGATGACGAGGCGAGCCCCGAGGAGGCCGAGGATGAGAAGGCCGCGCCCGAGGACCGGGGCGAGGCGCGGATGAGCCTCGACGAGGCGCGGCGCGAGGCCGTCGTCGCGGCGCTCCGCCGGGCCGAGGCGAGGAGCGTGCTCGACCTCGGCTGCGGCGAGGGCAAGCTGCTGAAGCGCCTCGTCGACGAGCGCGTCTTCGAGCGCGTCGCGGGCGCGGACGTCTCCGTGCGCAGCCTCGAGATCGCCAGGAACCGGCTGCGCCTCGACGACCTGCCCGACAAGCAGCGGCGGCGCATCCAGCTCTTCCAGGCGTCGGTCACCTACCGCGACGCGCGCTTCTCGGGCTACGACGCCGTGACGCTCGTCGAGGTCATCGAGCACGTGGACCTCTCGCGGCTCGGCGCGCTCACGCGCAGCGTCTTCGAGCACGCGCGGCCGCGCGTCGTCCTCGTGACCACCCCGAACGCCGAGTACAACGCGTTGTTCGAGGGGCTGCCGCGCGGCGCGCTCCGCCACGGCGACCACCGCTTCGAGTGGACGCGGGCCGAGTTCCACGCCTTCTGCGAGGGTGTCGCGGCCGCGCACGGCTACGCCGTCGAGCACCTGCCCATCGGCCCGATGGATCCCTCGCTCGGCGCGCCGACGCAGATGGCGATCTTCACGCGCGATGGCGGCGCGGCCGGCACCAACGGCGCGGGCGGCGGAGAGGCCCAGGACGGCAGCGCGGGCGGCGCCGGTAGCGCCCTCGCGCAGGCGACGGAGGTGGCGTCGTGAGCGAGCAAGCCCCCCTCATCGTCCCTTCCCTCTCGCTCGTCGTGCTCGTCGGCGCCTCCGGCTCCGGCAAGAGCACGTTCGCGAGGGCGCACTTCAAGCCGACCGAGATCCTCTCGTCCGATCACTACCGCGGCGTCGTGTCCGACGACGAGAACGATCAGGCCGCCAGCGCGGCCGCCTTCGAGGTCCTGCACTTCATCGCGGGCAAGCGGCTCGCGTCGGGGCGGCTCGCCGTGGTCGACGCGACCAACGTGCAGGCGGACGCGCGCAGGCCGCTCGTCGCGCTCGCGCGCGAGCACCACGTGCTGCCGGTGGCCATCGTGCTCGACATGCCGGAGAAGCTCTGCCACGCGCGCAACGCCGGCCGGCCGGACCGGCAGTTCGGCCCGCACGTCGTGCGGGGCCAGAGCCGCGAGCTGCGCCGCTCGCTCAAGGAGCTCCGGCGCGAGGGCTTCCGCTACGTGCACGTGCTCTCCTCGCCCGAGGAGGTCGCGGCGGCCACGATCGAGCGGCAGCGCCTGTGGACCGATCGCCGCGACGAGCGCGGGCCGTTCGACATCATCGGCGACGTCCACGGCTGCTTCGACGAGCTGGTCGAGCTGCTCGAGGCGCTCGGCTACAAGCTGGAGGGGCTGCCGGACGCGCCGCGCGCGTCGCACCCCGAGGGCCGGCGCGCGATCTTCCTCGGCGACCTCGTGGACCGCGGGCCGCGCTCGCCGGACGTGCTGCGCCTCGCGATGGCGATGGTCGCGTCGGGCGCCGCGCTCTGCGTGCCCGGCAACCACGACGTGAAGCTGCTGAAGAAGCTGCGCGGGCGCGACGTGAAGCCGACGCACGGGCTCGAGCGGACGCTCGAGCAGCTCGAGGCGGAGACGGACGCGTTCAAGGCGAAGGCGGCGGACTTCATCGACGGGCTCGTCAGCCACTACGTGCTCGACGACGGCAACCTCGCGGTCGCGCACGCGGGGGTGAAGGAGGCGTTCCAGGGCCGGGGCTCGGGCGCGGTGCGCGAGTTCTGCCTGTACGGCGAGACCACGGGCGAGACCGACGAGTACGGCCTTCCCGTGCGGTACAACTGGGCCTCGGAGTACCGCGGCAAGGCGATGGTGGTCTACGGCCACACGCCGACGACGGTGGCCGAGTGGGAGAACCGCACGATCTGCATCGACACGGGGTGCGTGTTCGGCGGCGCGCTCACGGCGCTCCGCTACCCGGAGCGCGAGCTGGTCGAGGTCAAGGCGCGCCGCGTGTACTACGAGCCCGCGAAGCCGCTCGCGCCGCTCGCGGGCGAGCCGAAGGCCGGATCGCGCGGGCAGGCCTACGACGTGCTCGATATCGACGACGTGCGCGGCCGGCGCGCGATCCGGACGCGGGTGCACGGGATGGTGACGATCCGCGAGGAGAACGCGGCGGCGGCGCTCGAGGCGATGAGCCGCTTCGCCGTGGATCCCCGGTGGCTCATCTACCTGCCGCCGACGATGTCGCCGAGCGAGACGGCGAAGGACGGGGGCCTTCTCGAGCACCCGCGCGAGGCGTTCGCGTACTTCCGGCAGAACGGCGTGGGCCGCGTCGTCTGCGAGGAGAAGCACATGGGGTCGCGCGCGGTGCTCGTCGTGTGCCGCGACGAGGCCGCGCGGCGGCGGAGGTTCCGCCTCGACGAGGGGCCGCTCGGCGTGTGCACGACGCGCACGGGCAGGCCGTTCTTCTCGGACGAGGCGCGGAGCCGGGAGCTCATCGACCGGGTGCGGGCGGCGATGGATCGGGCGGATCTGTGGGCCGAGCTGCGCACGGACTGGGTCTGCCTCGACGCGGAGCTCCTGCCCTGGTCGGCGAAGGCGCAGGATCTCCTGCGCGGCCAGTACGCCGCCGTGGGCTCGTCGGGCCGCGCGTCGCTCGACGCGGCGGTGCGGGCGCTCACGATGACCGCAGCGCGCGACGAGAGCGCGCGGGTGTTGCTCGAGCGGCACGCGGCCCGGAAGGCGGCGATGGACGGGTACGTGGCGGCCTACCGGCGCTACTGCTGGCCGGTGCGGTCGCTCTCGGACATCCGGCTGGCGCCGTTCCACCTGCTCGCGAGCGAGGGCGCGGTGCACGCCTCGCGGGACCACGGCTTCCACCTCCGGCAGCTCGCGCGGCTCGCCGAGGTCGATCCGGCGTTCTTCGTGGAGACCCCGCATCGCGTCGTCGACCTCTCGGACCCGCAGAGCGAGGCGCAGGCGGTGGCCTTCTGGACGGAGATGGTCGAGCGCGGCGGCGAGGGCATGGTGGTGAAATCGTGGGAGTGGGTGGTCCGCGGCCCGCGCGGGCTCGTCCAGCCGGCGATCAAGTGCCGCGGGCCGGAGTACCTGCGCATCATCTACGGGCCGGAGTACCTGGCCCCGCAGCACCTCGCGCGGCTGCGCCACCGCAGCGTGTCGGGGAAGCGCGCGCTCGCGCTGCGGGAGTACGCGCTCGGCCTGGAGGCGCTCCACCGCTTCGTGGAGGGCGAGCCGCTGCACCGCGTGCACGAGTGTGTGTTCGGGGTGCTCGCGCTGGAGAGCGAGCCGGTCGATCCGCGGCTGTGACGGGGGGCTGACTGTCGACGTGGCCGGGCGTCTGGCTGTCCGTGGCAAGGCGTCTCTGGCTGTGATGTGGTCGCGCTCGGCTCGGGTCAATCGCCCTTCTGGCACCCCGCGCATCGCGCCGCGTCATGACGGAGCGCTGTCGGTCAAACCATCTGCTGGCCGGCCACAGGGCCGGCCGTGGCCGCGTCCGGTCCTCGGTCGCGCATGCAAAATCCCATAAACCAAGCCCGTCTTGTGGAGTATACGCCCTCCGCAGGATGGCACTGTTCGTGCTGAAGCGCGAGCAGCCGTCGACCGCCGCTCTCAGGTCAAGCCTGGTGCAAGGCTAGCACCTGCGCGCGCTCGATATCGGCAGTGGCTTCAATGTAGCCAGTGAAGGAGCATGCTTTGTATGGTGAGTTCTAGGGCTCGGAGCACCCGATGGCCCCTCGTGGCGGTCTGTTCGTGGGTGTTCGTCGCCGCGCTCGTGACGATGGGCTGTGGTGATCCAGTCGATGCGAAGCGGTGCGCACCGGGTGAGGTAGCGAGCGAAGACGGACAGTGCGAGCCGAAGCCGTGCGGTCCGGACGAGATCACCCTGCCGACGGGCAAATGCCAACCAGCGGGGCTGCCGCCGGACATGCCGTGTCCGCCGGGCCAGCTTGCGCTGGAGGACGGCCGATGCCAGCCGGCGGGGGTGCCGCCGGAGGCGTGCGGAGAAGGGTTCGTCGCCGACGGCCGCGGCGGTTGCTCGGCGATCCTCCCGGAAGACGAGTGTCCCGAGGGGCAGATGGCTATCCCCGGAGAAACGAGCTGCCGTAATGTCGCCTCCTGCGGCGAAGGACCGTGGGGCGACATCCCGGTCGAGGCGAACACCCAGTTCGTCGACCAAAGCTACGCGGGCGACGACAGCGACGGGACGAAGGATAAGCCGTGGACGACGATCCAGAGGGCGATCAGCAAAGCCGATAGCGGCGCCATCGTCGCCGTGGCAGAGGGCACGTACGAGGAAGACGTGTTGATCTCGGGCAAGGCGGTGCGCCTGTGGGGCAGATGTCCTGGGCTTGTGGAGATCCGAGGCGTGGGCAAGGAGACCGCTGCCGTTCGGGTGCTCAGAACGAAGGCGAGTGGGACCGAGATCCGGAGCCTTGCCGTGACCGGGCCGAGCATGGGGATCCGCATCGCCGGTGCGCACGACATCAGCGTAGGCCAAGTGTGGGTGCACCATACGCAAGATTTTGGAATCGCGATCGCATATGCGGACGGCCCAGCGAGCGTAGCGCTGAAGGCTTCCCTCATCGAGGAGAACCATCGCGTCGGCGTGTCCGTATTCAGCTCAGAAGCGATGATCGAAGGAACCGTCATCCGCTCCACCAAGTCCAAGATTAATGAGACAACAGGACTGGGTATCTACATCGCAGACGGTGACCTCACAGGCGAGTCACGCGAGCGAATCGAGCGCGCCAGCGTGAGCATACGCGCATCAATCATTGAATGGAACCACGAATACGGCATACTAATCAACGGATCCGATGCGAAGATCGAGACAACCGTGATCCGCGATACCCAGCCCAACGAAGACAAATCAGGAGGATATGGAATCGGCATCGTGGATGCGTACAATACAACCGACACAGGGCAGCGCGCCAGCGCGAACACACGCGCATCCGTTATTGAGAGAAACCATAATATCGGCGTATACGTCCACGGTTCGGATACAGAGATAGAAGCAACCGTGGTCCGCAGCACTCAGGCTAGCACGGCCGAGGAGGGAGGACGGGGAATCGTCATACAGGATGATCTCAACACAGGCGAACGCGCGAGAGCAACTATCCGTGGGTGCCTCGTCGACGACAATCGCATGGTTGGAACGTCCATCAATGGCTCGGATGCAACTCTGGAGACAACCATCATCCGCCGCACCCAACCCGGCCCGGATGGGTGGGGAGGACGTGGAGTCACTGTCCAGGTTAACCTCGAGACCCACGAGCGCGCAAGCATGATCATGCACGCATGCATCATCGAGGAGAATCAAACGGTTGGCGTGTCCGTCGACGGCGCAGATGCGACAATCGAGGCCACCATCGTCCGAGCTACCCGACCCGGCGCAGATAGGAATTTTGGGCGAGGAGTCAACATTCAGAATGTATTCGATTTAGACGAGCGTTCGAACCTGGCTGTCCGCACAAGCCTAATCGAAGAAAACCACGAATTTGGCGTCTATATCGGCGGCTCGGATGCTACAATCGAAACCAGCGTGATCCGTCGCACCCAGCCCCTCGAAGACGGCATGCGAGGACGTGGCATCAATGCTCAGGACAGCAGCGTCCTAGGCGAGCGCGCGAACCTTCTCGTGCGCTCATGCATTATTGAGCAAAACCATGATACTGGTGTAGCCGTCTTTGGCTCAGATGCAACCATCGAGACCACCATGGTCCGCAGCACCCAGCCCCGCGGAGACGGTACGCGGGGGCGGGGCATCGTTGTTCAAGACGAAACCGATTTCGGCAAGCGAACGAACGCGAACATAGACACATGTGTTATTGAGCAGAACCATGAAATCGGCATATTCGTCGGCAATTCGGACGTGACGATCGACACCACGCTCGTACAGACAACGAAGGCGCGTCACGACGAGAAGTTCGGGGATGGAGTTGTCATCTTAGGAGCGAGCACGGCCACGATCCAAAGCTCCACGATTACCGACAATGACCGTGCCGGGGTCGCAAACTTCGGCTCCAAGGTCCAGATTCTCGATACGATCCTTACCTGCAACGGATTTGATCTCAACGGCGAGACATTGCTCGAATCCCGCCCCGACTTCCACGGCAGCGACGGCTGGCAGTGCACCCCCGACGATGCCAAGGACTGTACCGAGACGGACGATCACTGCAAGGTGGTGTCTGGCAACCTGGAGCCCCCGCCCGAGGCGGAGCCGCTCCCGCCGCTCTCGCAGCCTTGACACCACGGCGCGCCGCCGTCCGCGCTAGCGGTATTATACACGCCCACTGACTGCGAGCACTTCCGCGCTGCTATAGCCCGGCATACTCCCGCCGTTAGCTTGCCCGCGCTCCAGCATCTGGGGCGGACGCGGCGCCGCGCGCACTCCGGCTAGGGCGAGGCAGGCGCCTGCGGAATCGTGAATGTGCGCTCCGTGATGGTCGGCGGCGCCATGCCTGCGGGCTGAGCATCCCCATCGGTGAAATTCTGCTGCACGGGGGCCGTGTCCGCGTCCCCCGTGAAGCGGAGCTTCTCGATTCTACCTGCCGCAGGACCATCGATCAATAGGCTCTGCCGCGCATTGCCGCTCAGGGTCAGCTCTTCGAGTATCACTTCCGAGCCGCCGAGCCAGTCGACGCCGTCGCCCACGTAGTCGACCGACAGCTCCTCGATCCCGTCCTCATTGATCGCGTCGAAGACAGGCAGCCGCGCGCGCGCGGTCTGCGTGATCGCGGACCTGCACAGGATGATGCTCCTCGACTGGCCCGTGATACCGATGCCCACGCCGACGTTGCCGTCCAGCTTCCCGTTGTGCAGCGTAACGCAACCCGCGCCGCCGCCCTTACAGACGTTCTGGATCCACAGCCCCCGCGTGTTGCGGCTGATCTCGATGGAGTCTTCCTCCTTCTCATCCCCCAGCGCGGCCGTCGATCGGTCGACGAGGATGCCAAAGGAATCGTTATCGAGCACCCGCACCTTCCTTGCGCTTGAAACGCTCGAGCACTCCGCCGCCGAGATGCCGCCTCCGAAGTAGCCCGTCTCGAAGGCGTCGCCAACCTTTGTGTCGTCCACGTCCACGGTATCCAGGCTGGCGGTGGCGCCCCGCAGAGCGACGCCGACGATGTGGTTGCTACGAATGATACTGCTCCTCACCTCCAGCACAGGGCGGTTCGCGCAGGTGCAGCTCGAATCGCAATCATCCTCCGGGATCCCCTCAATCACGATCCCGCCGCGCTGGGCGCCCGAGACGACGCTCCGCTCCAGGGTCACATTGGCATTCTCGGCGAAGACGCCAATGTACCCAGAGTCGGAAATTTCCGAGTCCACAATCGTGACGCTAGACCCCGAATAGAGCTCGACGCCAGCATGCTCGCCGTGTCCCCTCTCCCCGACGACGCGGACTGACTCGATACGCACGCCCTTCGCCCCCTGTACGCTCACGCCCTCTCGTCCGACCTTGAGCCCGCGCACCACAGCTCCCTCGCCCGCCGCGAGCACGATCCCCTCAACCTGCACCGCGGCCGCCGAGCGCCCGAGGAGGCTCACGCCGCCGGGGACGCGGACGACGTCGTACCGGCCCGAGCGGAGCGCGATGCACGTCCCGGGTGAGGCTCCTTGAGCCGCGGACGTGAGCTCATCACCGCTCGTGACGTCGAGCAGCTCGTTGCACTTGGGCCCCTCGGGGCAGCTCTTGCCGACACAGAGGTCCCCTGCCGGAACACCGACGCAGACACCTCGGACCTGGTTCTCCTCGGGGCATGTCGCGGGGCTGAGCTCATCGCTGCCGCATCCAGCGACGGTTGCGCACGCGGCACCGCCCACGAACACCGCCGAAAACCAGGTCCAGAACCCATTCGACATCATCTTTCCTCCAGAATTCGCCGCAAACCCTAGCTTGCCGACGCGCAGCGCGGACATGCAAAAATGAGCGCACCGATGAACCGCTGCCCGTCGACGCAGTGCGACGTCGTTCAGAGGCGATCGCCACCTCGCGCTCCTCGAATTTCACCGGATCGGGCGCCCGCCCGCACGGCGTCCTGCGCTGAGACCAAGAGCTGCCCGGGCCGCCCTCGTCATGTCGCCGGCCGATGGCCGGCCATCGGCCGGCCCTGCGGCAGCGCTTCGCTCGATCCGAACCCCGCTCTCGTCGCATCGGTCCGCGCGGCGGCCAACCCGACACGACGGCACCGTCCCCTCGGACAAAAACGCCCTCTTCTCACGGGATCCGGCAGCCGGTACCCTCCGCTGCGATGACGTTGACGGACCCCTTCGGCTGGGTGGGCGCGACGCTCGACGGCCAGTTCGCAGTCGAGGCGGCGGTCGGCGAGGGCGGGTTCGGCGTCGTCTATCGCGGCGTGCACCTCGGGCTCGACGTCCCTGTCGCCATCAAGTGCCTCCAGATGCAGCGCGGCATGCCGCCCTCCGGGCAGGACGGCTTCCTCGCGATGCTCCGGGCCGAAGGGAAGCTCCTCCACCAGCTCTCGCGGCAGACAGCCAACATCGTCCAGGCGCTCGATATCGGCGCCTCCACCTCTCCGCGCGGCGTCTGGACACCCTACCTGGTGATGGAGTGGCTCGAGGGAGAGACGCTCGCCGCGGCGCTCTCGACGCGCCACGCTCGGGAGTTCCGGCCCATGGATCTCGACGAGGCGATAACGCTCCTCTCTCCGGCTGCCGAGGCGCTCGCCATCGCCCACGAGAACCGCGTGTCGCATCGGGACCTCAAGCCCGCCAATCTGTTCCGTGTACGTTTTCGCGGCGGCACCGGGCTCAAGGTCCTTGACTTCGGCATCGCCAAGGTGTTCGAGGAGACAACACCCTTCGCTGCCGCCTGCGCCGGGACGAGCGGTAGCCAGCGCGTGTTCACCCCCGTCTACGCGGCCCCGGAGCAGTTTGTCCGGGAGTACGGCGCCACCGGGCCATGGACCGACGTCTTCGCCATGGCGCTCATCCTCATCGAGGTCGCGTCGGGCCGGCGCGTGCTTCGAGGCGAATCCATCCCGGAGCTCTTCGCCTCCGCGATCGACGCGTGGCGGCGTCCGGACTTGCTCTCCGGCATCGCCGCGCAGCACCAGGGCGTGGCGTTCGTCCTCCGCCGCGCGCTCACCGCCGAGCCAGGCGCCCGCTTTCTCAACATGAAGGAGTTCTGGTCGAGCCTGGTGAAGGCACGCTCCACCCCCGCGGAGGTGTCGCTCGCCGCGACGGGGCGCGCGCCCGATCAGAGCGACCGCCCGGCAGGGACAGCGCCCATGTCCCAGGGCAGGCGCGGCTCCAGCCCCCCGTACGCGGCGCAGAGCTCGCTCCCTCCGCCCTCCGCGCCGGCGAGCTCCTCTCTCCCGCCGTCGGGCGAGAACCGCGTTTGCACCGTCCTGTGCGTCGACCTCTCCAGCCTCGCCGCGCGCTCATCGCACCTCGACGACGAGGAGATCGCCGAGCTCACCGATCGCAGCCGCGATCTGGTCGTCAAGGAGATCGAGCGCACGGGGGGCGTGATCACGCGCTCCGCCGACGAGCGCGTGATCGCCGTCTTCGGCGTCCCGCGAGCGACCGACAACGACGCGGAGCGCGCCGTCGTCGCCGCGCTCCGCGTGGCCGCCGTGCGCGTGAGCCCCACGCCTCGGCGCGCCGTGCCCCCCACCTCCCTCGCCGCATCGTTCGGGATCGCCACGGGGCGGGTCTTCACGCGGACGAGCGGTGATCCGCAGCGTCCGGAGCTCCTCGTGACCGGAGAGGTCGTGCGGGTCGCCGCCGCGCTGCAGGCGGCCGCGCCTGCCGGGGCCATCGCCGTCGCGCGTGACACGTACCGGCAGATCGCGGGCCGGTTCAACGTGGTGCCGCTCTCCCCGATCGACGTCCCTGGCCGGCGTGAGCCGCTCTCCTGCTACCGCGTCACGGGCGCGCTGCACGGCCACGTCTCGTTCGCCCGAACCGATTTCCTCGGCCTCACGACGCGGCTCGTGGGGCGCGGCGCCGAGACCCAGCGCATGCTCGACGCGCTCGAGACCATGCTCTCCGAGGGCCGGGCCGAGCTCCTGTCGCTCGTCGGACCACCCGGCGCCGGGCGGAGCCGGCTGCTCGCCGAGCTCTTCGCGCACCTCGCGGCCAAGCCCAACAAGGTCCTCGTGCTGACCGCGCAGTGCTCGCCGCTCACCACCGACGTCACCTACAGCCTCGCCGCCGCGCTCCTCCGCCAGCGCTTCCGGATCCGCCCGCGAGACGGCCAGCGCGGGATCCGCCGGAAGCTGCGCTTCGGCCTGCGCTGGCTCCACACGCACCACGCCGCCGCGGCGCCGCCCCCGGACGACGATCGCTCGATCGGCTACGCGACCGGCGAGGAGCTCGATGTCGCGGACATCGACGCCGCACTGCTCCAGGTCGAGGCGCTCCTCGGCGGGACTGCCGGGACAGTCGCCACCTGCGACTCGCTCGAGCCCGAAGAGGCCGGGGTGCTCGTGAAGCAGCGGATCGTCGCCGCCTTGACGCGCCTCGCCCGCCTCGCCGCTCGGCAGCTCCCGATCGTGGTGCTCTGCGACGACCTCCAGTGGGCCGACGACGCCAGCCTCGACCTGCTGGAGAGCCTCGTCGAGGGCATGGCGGACCTGCCGCTGCTGCTCGTGTGCAGCGCGCGGGCCGAGCTGATCGAGCGCCGCCCCGGCTTCGGCGTCGACGCCGCGGCGCACCACCGCCAGGAGGTCGCGCCGCTCGCGCGCCGCCACATCGAGGACATGATCAAGGACCGCCTCCGCCGCGTCCCGGGTCTGTCCGCCGACGTCGTGCGGGCGCTCGCCGACCGCGCCGAGGGGAGCCCGCTCGTCGTCGAGGAGCTGCTCCACCTGCTCGTCGACGCGGGCGCGATCGAGGCGCGAGGGCGCGAGGCGTGGGTGCTCCACGAGGAGCGGCTCGGGGCGCTGCGGCTGCCCACGACGATCCAGGGGATCGTGCAGACACGGCTGGACCGGCTCGAGCCCAGGGTCCGCGAGGTGCTCATGCACGCAGCCGTCGTCGGGCGGACGTTCTGGCAAGGGGCCGTCGAGCGCCTGCAGCAGGCGAGCACGACGTTCGACACCGGCGTCCCGGTGGAAGCAGCGCTCGGACAGCTCCGGCAGCGGCGGCTCATCCGCGCACGCGAACCGTCCACGCTGCAGGGCGAGCGCGAGATGGCCTTCGCCGACGCAGCGACCCACGAGGTCGCGTACGAGATGCTGAGCGTGAAGCTCCGCCGCGCGCTGCACCTCGAGGTGGCCTCCTGGCTCGATCGGCAAGGGGAGACAGGGATCGCCGTGGCGCTCCTGGCCGCGCAGTATGACCGGGCGGGCGACGCGGCGCGCGCGGCCTCGGCGTACGCGCGGGCGGCGGTGCGGGCCATGTCCTTCGGCGAAAACGCGGAGGCGATCCGCCACCTGGAGCGCGCGCGCACCCTGCAAGACCACGACGAGGAGGCTGGCGGCGGCGACGACGCCCAGGAGCGGCGGAGCGCCGCCGCCCGGGAGCGCCTTCGCGTGCGCTTCGACCTCGGCGATGCGCTCCGCCGGGTCGGCCGGCTCGACGACGCCGAGCGCGTGTACGAGGAAGCGCGAGCGCTGATCCGCCGCGGGGAGCGCCGCGGGAGCGCGAGGGAAGATCGGCCCGAAGCGCTCAGCTGGGACGCGCGCATCGACGCGCGGCTCGCGCTGATAGCCAAGGTGCGCGGCGCGCTGCCGGAGGCCCGGGCGCTCGCCGAGCGGGCGATCGCCCGGGCCACGGAGGCGGGGGAACTCCGCGAGACGCTGGCGATGTACGCTCTGCTCACGTTCCTGCATCGCCGCGAGGGGCGGCGCGAAGCGAGCTGGCAGGCCGCTCGGACCGGGCTCCGGATCTGCCGGACCCTGCGCCGGAACGACGAGCGCTGGCGGGAGGACGTCGCAGCGACCCTGCTCGGCGTGGCGCTCGCGCTGGCGGCGCGTGGTCGGACGGTCAGCGCGGAGCGGACCTACCACCAGGTCACCCGCGTGGTCTCGGACGCCTCCCACCCTCACCTCGTCAGCCTGGCCCTGAACGGCGTCGCGGTGATGCGCCTCCGCGTGGGTGATCTCCCGGGGGCGCGCCAGACGTTCCTGCGCGCGATCCGGCTCAAGGAGCGCTCGGGCGATCTGCATCAGATCGCGATCGGGTACAGCAACCTGGCCGAGACCGAGCTCGCCATGAAGGAGCTCACCGCGGCGCGAGATCACGCTCGGCGGGCGGTGCGGATCGGGGAGCAGAGCCGCGCCGGCTCGGACCTGGCGGACATGTACCGGAACCTGGCCGAGGCGGAGCTCGGAACGGGAGATCTCGGCGCGGCGCTCGCGGCGGGCCAGAAGGCGCTCGCGATCGCAGAGACGCGCGGGCAGGTCTACCTCGGCGACGTCGCGGTGACGCTGGCGCGGACGATCGCGCAGGCGGCACCCTCTGCAGACGAGGCGCTGCGCGCGGCCGCTCTGGATGCGACCGCAGCGCTCGACGCATCGCTCGGAGCGCACTTTCGCGACGGAGAGCTGCACCAGAGGGCCGAGGCGTGCCGCGCGCTGCTCGACCGCGCTTGGGGCCCGCGTCAGAAGCGGTGAGCAGCGAAGATCGCGAGGGAAGCGCCGCGCCGGCGAGCCTCAGGGCACGGCCATCCCGAACGCCACCGCGTAGTTCGGCTGCGCGGTCCCCGTCATCGAGCCGACGAAGGGTAGTCCGGAGACGCGGCGATGCAGGCAGCCAGGCAGCAAGCGATCGAGACCGAGCCGAAGCCCAGCAAACTAGCAAAGCGCACGAATTTTCTCCTGAAATCGGCCAAACGAGCAGCGAGCAAACTCTGTAAGATGCCACATTGGAACCGCAGAGGAGACGGCGCTCCTTTGCGGATGCTGGTGGGAAGTCCCCTACCCTACCGGAACAAGGAAACCGCCAAGGCGCCATAAAACGCCAAGATGATTGTGGTTTTCTTGGCGTCTTGTGGCGTCTTGGCGGTTGAAAAACCCACCGCGCGCGTCGCGACGGGAGGGGGCCCGCGGGACGCGGGCCCGCTACGTCACGGCGACAGCGTCACGGACTTCGCGTCGAGCGCGACTTCGTAGTAGCCGTGCGGGTCCCAGCTCAGCGGAACGCCGTTCTGCTTGAGCGTGCCGCCGGTGACCGTCACGCGCAGGTACTTGCCCGGCGGGAAGTTGGCGGGGAGCTGCCACGTGTAGGTCGTCGCGCCGCCGGACGTCGAGGTGGTGGCGGAGGAGACCGCCTTCTGGCCGCGCCAGTAAGCGCCGACGTTGACCACGCTGTCGAGCCACATGTCGCCGAGCGCCTTCGAGTGCTTGACGTGATCGACGAAGGCCTGGAGCCCTATGGGCTGATAAGCACCATCGGAGCCGCCGGTGAAGCCGTGCACCAGGACGGTGCGCCACTTCTTGGCGTCCCGCGCGCTCGTGACCTGCTGGTCCAGCACCGTCGTGGAGGCGCCGGTCGGCGGGATATAGCAGGGCAGCGTGAACGGATCGGTCGAGTCGTTCGGGCCGATGAGGTTGTTGGCCACACCCCGGTTGATGAGGAAGCGGGTCCTGGCGATGTTCGAGTACACGGACGAGCCGTTCGGAGCCGCCATCGTCCACACCTTGGTGCCGAACCTGCTCTCGATGAACTGCGTCGCGGCGTCCGTATCGGTGCCGCTGTCATTGCTCGAGTGGCTCTTCGTGTGGTTGCCGAGCTCGTGCCCGTCGCTCAGCGCCCTTTGCCACACCGAGTTGGTCGACTCGCTCTTGCCCGTCTGGAGGTAGAAGGTGAACGGAACGTCGAGCGCGTTCAGCGTGTCGTAGTTCTGGATCTGGCTCGAGTTCGAGTCGTCGAACGTGTACGACACGGCGCCCGTGAAGCCGGCCCAGTTGATGACCCTGAACCCGCCGGCCGCGCCGGACGGCTTCGCCACATTGCTGGGTCCGGGCGGCGTCGGAAGGCCGGAATTGACCACCGGGCCTCCACCGCTGCCGCCCGCGCCTCCGCCGCCTGAGCCTCCGCTGCCGCCTGCGCCCCCTGCACCGGAGCTGGCCGAGGAGCTGCTGCTGGAGCTGCTCGAGGCGCTGCTGGAGCTGCTCGAGGCGCTGCTGGAGCTGCTCGAAGCGCTGCTGGAGCTCGCCGACGTCGAGCCGCCGTTCCCGTTGCCGTTGACCGACGTGATCGAGGGCTTCCCCGTGCCGTTCGCGCAGAACCCCCAGGTCGTCGACGCTGCTGCTCCCGTCGACGCTGCTCCCAGCGAGCCGTTGTAGCTCTCGTTGGTGGCGTTCAGCTGCCCGTTCGACGGCGTGGCCCGCGCGTTCCACAAGCTGACCGGCGTCGCGCCGTTGAGCGCGATCGAAAGGCCCCAGGACGTGCTCGGCTTGGAGCTCATGTTCTTCACGGTCACGTTCGCGCAGTACCCCGTCGACCACTGCGACTGGTACGACAGCTCCGCCGACATCGTCCCGTCCGAGCTGAGCAGCTCGCCCTCCAGCGACAGGATCTCTTCGTCGTCCGGAGACGCGGCGATGCAGGCGGCCAGGCAGCAAGCGATCGAGACCGAGCCGAAGCTCAGCAAGCTAGCAAAGCGCATAAATTTTCTCCTAGGAGCGGCCGAAAGGCCGCAAGCAAGTTCCGTAAGATGCCACGCCGACGCGCCGCGCGCAAAGCAGATGACACGGCGCGCTCAACCCATCTTTGGTTCGTGCCCCCCGATTTCCGATTTCCAATCTCGATGCCGACCAGCGACCCCTCGATCACACCACGTACCGAGTCAACAACAATTGCTCTCCCAAGCCCGCGACGAATCAAATACCATGCTGTAGTTCAATGTAACGAAGCCGCACAGGGCACATCGGCGAGCCCACAGCCATCAGTGACAACGAAACTATTCATCGACGCGATTTGCCAACATCGCGTCTTTAGCGGCCGCCCGGGTTCCTTGAGGAGAAACTATTTGAACCACAGGTGCACAGAGCATACGGATGCTCCTCTGTGCGCTCGCTGCCTCTGTGGTTCGTGCACGAGATCAGCGCCGCGCATCGAGCGATGCGGTAAGAGAGCGCCCCTCAGCCGAATCGGGCCTGGGCGACCCGCTGCCAGGTCTGCGTGAACGATCGAAATTGAACAGGGAGGCGGGGAGACGGGGAGGTTGGTGGGACCTCACTCCCCGTCTTCCCGCCTCCCTGTGAGTTCTTCCGGAGTTTCGAGGAGATGCCTCAGCTCTACGGGCTCATCCGCGCCGTTCGGCTCGCTGCGGCGTACCTTCGTATGCCTCGCTTCATTGCCTGACGGCTGAGCCCGTATCCCGCGAATCTGCGAGGAGCAGGAGGCGGCGGACGGCGCGCGAGCAGCGCTCCGTCCGCCGGGAGATCGCCGTCAAGCCGGGCGATCGAGCTCGTCCCAGAGGCGCACGTCGCTGCGCTCTTTCAGGAAGATCCCGCCGACGACGACGGTGATGAGCGCCACCGCGATCGGATAGAGGAGCCCCGCGTAGATGTTGCCCGTCGCGACCGTCACCGACGAGGCGATGAGCGGCAAGAGCCCGCCGAACACGCCGTTGCCGACGTGGTACGGGATCGAGAGCGACGTGTAACGCACCTTCGCGGGGAAGGCCTCGACGAGGTAGGCCGCGATCGGGCCGTAGACCATCGTGACGAACAGCACGAGCACGAACACGAGCGCGGTGAGCACGACCGGGTTGTCCGCGTTCTGCTTCATCGCCCAGAACACGGGGAAGAAGCCGATCGCGCCGCACAGGTTGCCCGCGAGCATGATCTTCTTCCGGCCGATGCGATCCGAGAGCGCGCCGAAGAACACGAAGAACGGCATGCCGAGGGCGAGCGCGGTGGCGATCACGATGGTGGCCGTGATGAACGGGACCTTGAGCGTGTTCTGCAGGAAGTAGAGGGCATAGAACTGCCCCGTGTACCAGACCACGCCCTGGCCGGCCGTGGCGCCGAAGAGGGCGATCAGGATGACCTTCCAGTTGCGCTTGTTGCCGAGGCTGTCCTTGATGGGAGCGGTCGACGTCTTCCCCGCGGCCTTGAGCTTGCTGAAGATCGGCGACTCCTTGAGGCGGGCACGCACGTAGAAGGACACGCCGACGAGGAGGACCGACAGGAGGAACGGGATGCGCCAGCCCCAGTCCTTGAAGGCCTCCTCGCCCACGAGGAGGCGGGTGCCGAGGATGACCGCCAGCGAGACGAACAGACCGAGCGTCGCCGTGATCTGGATGAACGAGGTGTAAAAGCCGCGCTTCTCGTCGGGTGAGTGCTCGGCGACGTACACCGCCGCGCCGCCGTACTCGCCGCCGAGCGCGAGGCCCTGAACGAGGCGGATCAGGACGAGCGCGATCGGGGCGAGGAGCCCGATCTTCTCGTACGTCGGCAAGAAGCCGATGAGCGCCGTCGCGCCGCCCATGAGCAGCAGCGTCACGAGGAACGCGTACTTCCGACCCACGATATCGCCGATGCGCCCGAACACGAGCGCGCCGAACGGGCGGACGACGAAGCCCGTGGCGAACGTGCCGAGCGTCAAGAGGAAGCTCGCCGTCGGGTTGTCCTTCGGGAAGAAGTGGGTCGAGATGATCGCGGCGAGACTCCCGAAGATATAGAAGTCGTACCACTCGATCATCGTGCCGCCAGCGGACGCGAAGATGACCTTCCAGAGCGTGGAGCTGCTGACAACCTCACGCTCGGCCGCGGGGGCCTGGCTCGTGGGCGTCACGGCGAAGGTTTGGGGAGACGTCTGTGCCATGAGAACGGTTCCTCGGAGGAGTTCCAGCGCTCGTCGAGAGGGCCGGACACGGGCTTGGAGGCGCGCCGAGCGGAAAGAGGCAGCCAGGGTGTTCTTCATGGCTCCTCCGCCCCCGCACGCGAGGGAGGAGGAGGGGCCGGGCAGCGCACGGGTCGATGCCCTGTCACCCCCGGCTCGCAGAATGCTGCTCTCTTTGATCTCAATACCACGCAAGCAGACTTGAGAATACCTGTTCGTCCACGGGGCAAGCACGTGGGCGGGCTCGTTCGGCCACGTCTCGTTACGATCGGTAACACCCGACGTCCCGCCGCGCCGACCGCTTCACCCCGCGCCCGCGAGCGGCAGCCGGACCACGACCGTCGTCCCCCGCCCCACCGCGCTGCGCAGCGTGAGGGTCCCGCCGTGGTCCTCGACGATCGAGCGCGAGAGCGGCAAGCCGAGCCCCGTGCCGCTCGGGTCGCGCTTCGTCGTCACGAACGGCTCCAGGACCGCGGCGAGCAGCTCCTCGGGGATGCCGCAGCCGTGGTCCTCGACCTCGACGACGATCTGGCCCGCCTCGATCCACCCTCGGACGGCGATGAGCGCGCCGGCCTCGGACGCGTCGCGGGCGTTCGCGAGCAGGTTGACGAAGACCTGGACGAGCTCGCGCCGGTCGCCGATGACGACGAGCGAGTCGGGGCAGGCCTGATCCACCCGGACGTGGGGCGCCGCGCGGTCGAGCCGGATGAGCCGCACGGCCTCGGCGACCACCTCGGCGAGCGCCACGCGCCCGACCCGCGCGCGCGCGCCCTCGCCGGGCTTCGGCACGGCGCCGGTGCGGCTGTGGTCGAGCAGGGAGCGCAGGATGGCCTCGATGCGCGCCGCCTCGCCGAGGATGAGGCCCGCCCGCGCGCGGATCTCGTCGCTGTCGGACTCGGCGCGGAGGTTCTGCGCGAGGCAGGCGATGCCGGTGAGCGGGTTGCCGACCTCGTGGGCCACGCCGGCGGCGAGGCGGCCGAGCTGGGCGAGGCGATCGCGGTGGGCGAGCTGCGCCTCCAGCGCGCGCTGCTCGGTGCGGTCCTCCACGAGGAGGACCACGCCCCCCGAGGCGGCGCGCGCGTCGAGCGGGTCGAGCGCGGCGCGGTGGACGCGCAGCGAGCGCGCGCGGCCGGCCACGTGCGCCTCGATCTCGTCCGCGCCGGGCTCGCCCGCCGAGGCGGCGCGGGCGGCGCGTGCGAACAGCTCCGCGAACGGGGCCGGCAGCCGGTCGAGCGGCGCCCCGACGAGGTCGCGCTCCTCGGCGCCGACGAGCGCCTCGAGGCGCCGGTTCACGAGGCTGATCGCGCCGTCGGAGCCCACGGCGCAGACGCCGAGGGGGAGCTGCGCGAGCACCGAGCGGAGCCAGCGGCGCAGGAGGTCGAGCTCCTTCGCGGCGCCGACGAACGTCGTCGTGGCCTCCCCGCGCGCGAGGCGCCGCTCCAGCCACCGGAGCTCCTCGGTGAGCGCGCCGCTCGCCGCTCTGCCGCCGAACGCCCCGGGGGCGGCCTGCGCGTCCGCCTCCGCGACCGTCCTCGCGAGCACCGGGCCGACGAGCGGCGACAGGTTGCGGTGCAGGCGCTCCTGGAGCGCGTGGAGCTCCGTGGGCCGCGTCTCGTCGCGCGGGATGTCGAGCTCGATCCGGGCGCGCGTGACCTCGAGCGCGGCCGCCTCGCGGCCGAGCAGCCGCGCGAGCCGCTCCTCCAGCGCGCCCACGCTCGAGGCCACGGTCGCGCGCTCGACCGACGGGCCGATCTCGCGGCGCGTGCACAAGCGCGCCGCCTCGCGCTCCTCCTCGGCCGGGGGGCGCAGGAGCGAGACGAGCCCGAGCGTGGCGCCGTTGACGGCGAGCGACACGAACGTGGGCAGCGACCAGGTGTCCGTGACCGTCACGTACACGGCGGGGTCGGCCCGGCCCGCGCCCTCGCGCAGGAGATCGAGCCACCCCGGGTCGAGCCCGGACAGCTCGGGCAGGAAGGGCGCGAGGCAGGTGGCGGTCCACATGCCGATGCCGGCGAGGAGCCCGGCGAGGAACCCGGCGCGCGTCGCGCGCTCCCAGAAGAGCGCGGCGAGCAGCCCCGGCAGGAACTGCGCGAAGGCGACGAACGACACGATGCCGCTCTCGACGAGCAGCCCGCGGTGCGGCTGCGCGCGGTGGAAGAGCCACCCGCCGGCGAGGATGACGACCAGGAGCCCGCGGCGGAGCCACAGCACGCGCGCGTAGACGTTGCGGCGCAGCGTCCTCCGGGCGAGCGGCAGGAGCAGGTGCGTGGCGCTGGCGCTCGCGAGGGCGACGGCCGTGACCATGACCATGGCGCTCGCCGCGGAGATGCCGCCGATGAACGCGGCGAGCGCGAGCCAGCCCTGGCCGAGCAGCTGCGGCACGAGCAGCACGTAGCTGTCGGCGGGCTCGGCCGGCGCGAGGCGGGTCCCGGCCCAGAGCACGGGCAGGACGGGCAGGTTGAGCGCGAGCAGGAAGAGCGGGAAGGCCCAGGCCGCCTTGGCGAGCGCGCGGTCGCCGGCGCCGCCCGCGAACGCCATGTGCCACTGCCTCGGCAGCAGGAAGGCGGCGGCGAAGCTGATGACGAGCATCGACGTCCAGCCGCTGTCCTCGCGCACGGGGCGGCCGAGCGCCTCGACCTCGGCGGCGTGATCGCCGAGCCAGTCCGCGAGCCCGCCCGCCCCGCCGAAGACCCCGAGCACGGCGACGAGGCCCACGATCGCGAGCACGGCGAGCTTCGCCGCCGACTCGAACGCGACCGCCGCCGCGAGGCCGTCCTCCCGCCCCTGCTCGGCGGCCGGGCGGGCGCCGAAGAACGCCGTGAAGAGCGTGAGCAGCGCCCAGAAGACGGCGCCGACGGCCTCCTCGTGCCCGGGCCCGGAGAGCACGCGGACCGACTGCTCGGTCGCGCGGAACTGCTGCGCGACGTAGGGCACGCTGGCGACGACGGAGAAGGCGGCGACGACCGCCCCTGCCGCGGGGCTCTGGAAGCGGAAGGCGAAGAGGTCGGCGAGCGAGGAGAGGCGCTGCTCGCGCGTGATGCGCAGGACGCGCGACCAGAGGAGCGGGGTGGCGATGCACGCGAGCGTCGGGCCGAGGTAGACCGCGAGGAAGACGAGGCCGTGGCGCTGCGCGAAGCCGACGCCGCCGTAGTAGGTCCACGACGAGGCGTAGACGCCGAGCGAGAGGGCGAGGACGAGCGGGTGACGCGCGAGCGCGCGGGGGATCCGCTCGCGCTGCGCGGCGAGCGCGATCGCGGCGAGCACGGCGAGCCAGGCCACCGTGGCGAAGAGGAGGACGCCGACGTCGATCACGGCGGGCCTCGATCACCGGCGCCGGGCGCCGGGTCGCCGCGCTCGCGCTCGCGCTCGCCGCGGGCGACATCGCCGCTCGGCAGGTCGCCGCGGTCGCCGCGCGCCGCGAGCACGGCGAGCGCGATCAGCGCGGCCCAGACCGCGAAGACCACGGCCACCGCGAGCAGGCCTCGGGCCCAGAGCAGCCGCGCCGGCGACACGAGCAGCACCGTGCCCAGCAGCATGAGCACGAGCGCGCGATCCGCCGCGCCGGCATCCGCGCCGTGTCCTCCGGTCATGCGGAGAGGCTACTCAGGGCCGCCGCGGCTGAACATGCGTTATTTCAATGGATGATGGGGTGCGACGAGCCTGCGCTCACCCGCTCTCGGCCGCGATCCCCGCGAGCAGGTTGCGCGCGTGGGCGATCACGCCCTCGTCGCCGGACTCGACTCCCCACTTCGCCGCGATCGCGGGGAACGCCGCCCAGCGCTCGCCGGCGTGGGCGGCGAGGCCCGGCCACGTCGCGCCGCCGGCCGCCTCGAAGCGCGCGATGCACGCGTCGAGCGCGGCCTTGCCGAAGGCGCCGACGAAGAGCGCGAAGTCGACGGAGGGATCGCCGATGTGGGCCTCGGTCCAGTCCAGGATCCCCGTGAGCCGGCCGCCCTCGTCGAGGAGCATGTGGCCGGGGTGCAGATCGCCGTGCACGAGGGCGAGGTGGCGCGGCCAGATCGCGTCGTCCTCGAGCCAGCGCTGCCACCGGGCCCACAGCGCCTCCGGCGGCGCCAGCGCGGCGCGCGTCTCGTCCATGGCCCGCGCGTGGAGCTGGCGCGCGTCGTCGATGGACTTCACGGGGACGCCCGCCGAACGGGCCGCCGCCGCGTCCACGCGCTGGAGCGCCGCGAGCGCCTCGGCCACCGACGCGATGAACACCTCGGACGGCGCCGCCGGATCGACGCGGCTCCAGCGCGGGCCCGCCTCGGGATCGAAGGAGACGGCGGGCACGTCGCCGAGGCGCGGATAGGCGATCACGTGGTCGGTGTGCACGCGCCAGTCCGGCACGGCCACCGGCAAGCGCGGCCCTACCAGGGCCAGCACGCGGGCCTCGACGCGGGCCGACGCGACGACCGCGAGGCGGCGCGGCGTGCGCACGACCCACGGAACGCCGTCCTCGTCGTGGGCGTGCACGACGAGGAAGTCGAGCCCGCTCCGGTCGAAGTCGGCGTGGGAGGTGACGAGACGGAGCCCCTCGCGGCGCGCCGCATCGAGGAGCGCGCCGGCGGACTCGATCGGCGCGAAGGAGGAAGAAGCGGTGGGAGAACCGGTGGAGGTGTCTTGGCGTTCGGTCATGATCGCGAGCCTCTGGGCGCGCCGCCGGCAGGGCGGCGCGCGTGAAGGGGGGAAGACTCGCGGCGCGAGCTCACGACCGATGCGCGTGGCGTGCTCCATCCAGGCTCCCGGGCGTGAGTCGACGCGCCCCGGTCTTCCACGTTTCGAGCGAACTCGGAGGAAGACAGGGCACGGACAGGCACCCGCGCGCTCGCCGCGTGCCCCGGCGACGCCGGGGCCAGGAGGAGGACGAGGATGCCGGACTCAGCGGAACCGGATGGAATGCACGGACGGAGAATCTCATGCGGCGCCCCGCGCGGCAACGTCGTCTTCGCCCGCGAGGTCGAGGAGGCGCGCGAGGACGACCTCGAGCCACCCCACCGTGCGCCCGGCGCGCCCGCTGCCGCGCGCCACGGGCTCCGCGGCCAGGAGCGCCCGCGCGCCGTTGGCGATGCCGCCGGGCCGCCGGCGCAGGTGCCGCGCGCAGAGGTCGCGCAGGTCGAGGCTCGGTGGGCGCCCGAAGCCCTCCTGTGCGAGCAGGTCACCCGTGAAGGAGCCCCAGGTGCCCAGCACGCCGCCGTCGCCGACGAAGGCGCGGAAGCGGCTCAGGGCCGCGCCGGCGTCCTCGCCGCCCCGCAGGTGGGCCTCGGGCACCTCGAGCTGGTGCGCGACGCTCGGGCCCAGCGGGCGCCGCGGGCGCAGGAACGCCTCGAAGCGCTCGCCCGACGCGCGGCAGGCCACGAGGTGCACGAGCTCGGACGTCGGCTCGGCCGCGCCGGCGCCCGCTGGCCACCCGGAGCTGGCCCCGCCGTCGACGAGCACCACCCTCGCCGGCTCGGCGAGGTAGGGGCGCAGCGGCGCGAGCGGCGAGGCCGCCTGCGCGCGCCGCCGTCGCGGGGCCTTGCTCCGCGCCTGGTGCTCGATCTGCCGGTCGACCATGAACGTGAAGGCCCGCAGCATCTCGTCGAAGCGCGCGGGCTCGCCCTCCAGCGCGCCGAGCGCGCTGGCCACCGCCTCGACCGTGGCGAGGCACTCGGGCCGGGGCTCCTTGCGGATGCGGTAGTTGCCCGGCGCGCGGGGCGTCACGCCGATGCGCCGCGCCGAGGCCAGGCGCGGGTTCAGCGCGAGCATCTTCCTCGCCTGCCACCACGTGCCGTCGACCACGATGAGCGAGCGCACCGGCGCCCCGCCCGCTGCGGGCGCGTCGCCCCCGGGGAAGAGCACGGCCGTGGTCGGATCGCTCGCGAGGGCGGCGATCCGGGCGTCGTCCTCGAAGACCACCCCCTCGTGCAGCTCGGAGTTGGGCAGCGCCAGGTGGGTCATGAGCGCCGTGCCGATGCCCACCCGGCGCTCGCGCGGGTGCTGGAGGAGCACGACCCGCGTCCTCGTCGGCAAGGAGGGCAGGAGCGCGCAATAGCAGACCGGATGGGGGCGCCGGCAGCGCCAGCAGACGTCGCGCATGGGAGGCACCCTAGTACGACAGCCGCACCTAGGACACCGACCGCGTTGATCGAGCGAGAAATGAGCCGCCAAGGCGCCAAGGACGCCAAGAACAAAACACAATCTTGGCGTCCTTGGCGCGCTTGGCGGTTCAAATTCCTGCTCTTTTCTAGGGTTTCAACCCGTTTGTCGCTCTACACATAGGTCAGGTGGGACCCAGGATCCGCCCATGGATCCGGGAGCAAGCGAGCTGCCAGCCGCGCTCGGGTGGGGCGCGCTGGCAATGCCTTGATGGGTTCGCCAAGACCGTGAAGGGCTGGATGGCTCTGAGCGCCGAGACGGTGTGTCCCGCGTGCGAGTGCGGCGAGCCGCAGTGCACGCTCCCCTCCCAGCTCATCGCGCACTCCCCTCCCAGGCTGGTTCACGTTGAGATTGAATCGTCTTCGAGAGGGTGCCCGGGCGGGAGGGTGGCGCTGCATTTCGGTCTGCAACCGTTCGAAATCATCGGTCCCGGCAGGGCGACGTGCGGCATCGCCGGCGGGAGCCGGATGCGGCGAGGAGGGCGAGGACGCGGCCTATCAGGACCGGCTGCGCTGCGCGACTTCTGCTGCGCGTGACACAACCGCCCGTCGTGGCGTAGCGTCGGCGCATGGGCCAGATTTGGGTCGAAGCGCCGGACGACCGCGTGCTGATCTTGACGGACGAGGTGGCCCCAACGCACGGAGGGCGACACGTCACGATCACGGTCACCCAGGGAGGTGCGCACGTCGCAACGTTGCGCGGGGTGCGCTCCGAGCAGGGCGGAATGCCGACCATCTACCTCCCAGGGGGGCAGCTCGGGGCGATAGATCAGATCCTCCGGGGGCCTCTCGACAATCTGGTAATGCAGGTGAGCTCGGGCGAGGGGCATACGCCGTCCGCCGCCGCGGACCCGTTCCGGGTGGTCGAGGTGGTCTTCCGGAGCGACGACCTCGACGAGCCCTTCGTCGAGGTCGGGGACGAGAGCGCGATCGACGGCGATTCGGACTTACCGAGCGATCCGCTCGACGCGCTCTCCGAGATGGAGGTCGGCCCCTCGGGGAGCGGCTTGCCCGTCGAGCTGGGGTTCATCAACGAGCTGAACCCATTGATGCTCCCGACCAGCGACGCCCCCCCTTTCCTCGAGACGTGGGGCGTCGGCGCTCGTGTGACGACGACCACGACGACGACCACGACGACGACGACCACCACCACCACGATCACCCTCACAGACCAGGCATCGGACGCTCCGGCGGACGACGCACCGCCTGGTGAAACCAGCACCGAACAGGTAGAAACGATCCTGGTCGTCGATCTCGGGGGCGAGGCCCTGCCCGAGCAGGACGACATGAAGATCGGCGTCGAGATTGAGGGGATCGGCAACCTGATCATCACCTGGAGCCCCGACAGCGCGCGGCCCAAAGTCGGCAGCATGACCCCCGCGGAGTTCAAGGCGTTCATCGCGACGCTCAAGCGGATGAAGCTCATTCGGTCGAAGGACCTGACCGCGACGAGAGGGGTTTATCTGAGCCCGGAGGAGGTGAGCAGCCGCTCCTCCGCCGGGAGGGATCACCCCGCGGAGCTGGTCTCGTCGCCGCACCCGCTGAACGCCGAGGATCTCCTGGCCCTCTGGAAGTCCGTGAGGACGGCGCTCTTCAGCGCGTCCCCGCCACCGGGTTTCTGGAACCGGACGACCAAGTTCGGCGACGCGACCCTGAGCACCCGATGGGGAAAGAACCGGAGTTTCACCCAGGTGGCCGGCAGCCTCCAGACGACGATCGGCGTCAGCGTGGCGAAGCTGCTCGGGGACGACCCGGCGGCGAGGGACGCGGTCGTCGATCTGCTGATCGCGCCGGGACGGGAGCGGGAGTACACGAAGGCGCTGCTGAGCGCCGCGGTGAGGGGGCAGCAGTTCCTGTCCCAGAACCATGCGGCGATGGCCAGCGGCGGCGATCCCGCGAAGGTGCAGGGCCTCCGCCTCGCGCTGTTCATGTCCCTCATCGATCAGGCCGTGTCGTCGCGGGCCATCCCCGTCGCCAACTGGGAGAAGGAGGCGCTCGGCGCTCATTTCAAAGGGTATTCGTCGTTCGCGGCGTGCGGCCTGGGGCAGGGCGACCTCTGGGCCGGCGCCCCGGCAACGCTCCGGACCGATTTGATCGAGGCGATGACGCGCGGAGGGCCAGGCTGGCTGAGTGAGGCGCTCGCGAGCCTGCGCCTCGCCGACATCGGGAGGCCGGGCCTGTCGATGCAGGTCAAACACGAGAACGCGCCCGCGATACCGTGCTTCTTCAACAGCAAGGGCGAGCTGTGCACCGTCGTGGAGAGCCGCCAGAAAGAAGCGCCGTTGAACCAGCGCATGGCGGCGCTGCTGAACACGAAAGAAGAGGGGGCCAGCAAGACCGCGGTGCGCGGGTTCCTGGCGGACGTCGGAAGAATCGTCGGCGCTGCGACGCAGGCCACGACGTCGTCGAGCCGGACCACGACGACCTCCTCGAGCCGGACCACGACGACCTCCTCGAGCCGGACCACGACGGGTGGGGCGGCGCGAACGTCGTCGACCCCCTCGACGACCGGCCGCACCCCGCCGGCAGGCCGCGGCGCGACCACGGCGTCCCGCGGGTCGTCCCACGTGCCTTCGAGCAGCGGCGGGCGCGCCGTCAGCATTCCCGGAGGTGGATCGAGCGGCGTCTCCGCCCCGCAGGGGCGAGGGCGTGGGACCTCCCGGAGCTCGTCCCCCCGAGGCGGTCCGGGTCGGTCGAAGAAGTAGCGACGCGCCCTGGGTCGCTACGCCCCCGTCTCACCCTCCGGCGCCACCGCGACGTCAGGGACGAGCCCGCTCGCGCCGATCCCTCGCCCGTTCGGCAATACAACGCCCGCGAGCTCGGCCCGGAGCCCGTCTTGCCCCGCGATGAGCGTTTGCCCGGAGCCTTTGCCATAGGTCGCCTCCCCGACGAGCAGCGCGCGCCCGTGCGCCTGGAGGCACCCCGCGAACAGCTCGCTCGCGGACGCCGTACCGCGATCCACGAGCACGACGAGCGAATGCCGGTGCGGCGCGCCGGGACGCGCGCGGCGGACGACCTCGTCGCCGTCCTCGTCACGAAGGGTGCAGAGCGGCGTCCCGGGCTCGAGGAAATCCCCCGCGAGCTCCAGCGCCGCGCCCGCGTCGCCCCCCGGGTTGCCCCGGAGATCGAGGAGGAGCGCCGCCGCCCCTCGCCCGGTGAGATCACGCACAAGGGTATGGACGCGCGCCGGGACGTCGCGCGTGAAGAGGCGGATATCGAGATAGCCAGTCCGCTCGTCCAGCAGCTGGCCGCTCACCGGCCCCTCGCCGCGCGCGGCCGGCGCGAGCGCCCGCGCGAGGCGCGCGGCCTCCTCCACGGGAGAGCCCCTTCCGGCGCCGCCCGGCGCGCGCATGGCGAAGACGTTGGTGGCGCTGGGGACGGCGATCAGCCCCGCCGGGGCGTTGAAGTTGTTCCCCGCGGTGAGCGACGAGAGCGTGGCCGCGGGCAGGAAGTTGAAGAACACGTTGACGAACGACGTCGTGACCACCGCCGCGCCCTTGATCGTCGGGTGCATGACCCCGGGCTCGTCGCCGGTCGTCACCGGGATGACGGAGCTCACGGTCAGCGTCGGCATCATCGCCGTGAGCACGTTCGCCGCGAACACCGAGGCCATGGCGTTGAAGCCCAGGTTCACGTAGGGGATGGGCGCGCCGACCGGCGGGGTGGCGCAGACGTCGGGCGCGGCGATGAACACGCCGGCGCCGCGGTTCGCGATGGGGAGCATGGCGGCTTGACCCAGGTATACCCGCCTGGCTCAACCCAGGTGGACCTCTCTGCCGTTGATCGTCACGGTCTCCTCCGTGACGATCGACGCGCGCTTCGCCTGCGTCACCGTCCCCTCGTCCACGACGGTGTGCGCCTGCCCGGCCCGCACGCTGAGCAGCTCGCTCACGCGCTGGTACAACGAGGTGAACTTCTGGACGGCGGCGCCCGCGATCACCTGGAGCTTGCCGGCGTGAATGGCCAGCTCCGGCGCGTGGAGCTCCACCCCGCGATCCCCGACGATGCGGACCGCCCCGCCCTCGGCGCGCACCTCGAGGTCCCCCTGGACGCGGAGCGCCGTCTTCCCGCTGCCGCGGAGCACCCCGATCGCGTAATGCTCGCCGTCCTTGCCGATCACCAGCAGCACGTCGCCGGCCGCGGGCTCGTAGGGGGCGGCGAGCGCGAGCGCCGCGCGCGCGGGCTCGCCGCCCCGGAGCTCGACGACGACCTCGTCGCCCTGGACCTCGACCACCTCCGCCGGACCCAGGAAATCTGCGGCCGCGGGCTCGATCCGGCGCTTCGCAACGGGGTTCATTCAGGCTCCTCCTTCGCAACGGGGTTCATTCAGGCTCCTCGTTCGGCGGCGACCACGCCTCCGCCTCCAGCCGATCGAGATCGGTGCGGCGGGCGCCCCGGAGGCGCGCGCCCTTCCAGCTCGCCTCGGCGTCCCGGAGGCCGTGCAGGTTCGCGCCATCGAGGTCCGCGCCCTGGAAATCCGCGCCCGAGACGTCGGCGTGGGAGAGATCGGCCCCCGCGAGCCGCGCCTCGCGGAAGGACGCGCGGGCCGCGCGGGCGCGGCGCATCACCACGTCCCCGAGATCGGCGCCCGAGAGATCCGCGTGATCGAGGTCGGCCCGGGTGAACGTGGCCCGCCGGAGCCGCGCGTCCCGCGCCCGCGCGCCGGCCAGCGCGGCGTCGCCGAAGAACGCCTCCTTCGCGGTCGCGCCCGAGAGATCCGCGCGCGCGAGATCGGCCTCCATCAGGGTCGCGCGGGTCAGGACGGAGCTCCGGAGATCCGCGCCCCGCAGGTCGGCGCGGGTGAAGTTGCTCCCGGTGAAATCGGCCTCGCGCAGATCCATCCCGGCGAGCTTCGCCTCGATGAAGCAACATTGCGTCATGGTCATGCCCGCGAGGCGCACGCCCTGGAGATCGGTCCCGGTGAGATCGACCCGATCGAAGATCGCCTTGTCGAGGATCACGCCGTCGAGCGCGGCGCCGCGCAGCAGCGTCTGGAGGAGGAGCGCGCGGGTGAGATCCGCGCCGCGGAGGTTCGCGCCGTCGAGGATGGCCCGCTCGAGCCGGGCGCCCTGGAGGTCGGCGCCTTCGAGGTCGGCGTCCACGAGGAGGGTCATCTCGAGATCGGCCCCGGCGAGGCGCTGGCCGCGCAAGATGGCCCCCTGGAGGAGCGCGCGCCGGAGGTTCGCGCCCGTGAGCTCGGCGCCGGTGAGATCACACCCGGCGAGCATCGCCTGCTCCAGGTTGGCGCCGCGCAGGTTCGCGTTCCGCAGGTTGGTCCCGCGGAGCGAGGAGCCGGCGAGGTTCGCTCCGGCGAGCTCCACCCCGGCGAGGTCGTGCCCGTCGAGCTCGGAGGCCGCGAGGTCCGCGCCCGAGAGATCCGGGCGATCGAGCCGGGCCTCGTCGAGCACGGACCGCGTCATGCTCTTCGGGAGGATCGCGCCCCGGAGATCGGCCCGGACCAGGACGACCTTCTCGAGCGTCGCGCCCCCGAGATCCGCGCCGCCGAGCCGCGCGTCGTAGAACGTCGAGCCGGTGATCCGGGCGTCGCGGAGCAGGGCGCGGGTGAGATCGGCCTTGTTGAGCGACGCGCCCTGGAGCACGGCGCCCGCGAGCTCCGCGCCCGGGAGCTTCGCGAAATCGAGGCGGATCCTGTCGAGCTTCGCGCCGGTGAGGCGCGCGCCGGTCAGATCGGCGCCGAGGAGCAGCGTGGCGGTGAGATCGGCGCCCGCGAGATCGGCGCCCGCGAGGTTCGCCCGGAGGAGCTTCGCGCCGGAGAGGTTCGCGCCCCGGAGGCGGGCGCCGCGCAGGTCGGAGCCGGTGAACGTCGCGCCGCGCAGATCGCACCGATCGAGGCTCGCGCCGCGGAGCGGGCAGCGGAACCATTGCGTGTCCTGCAGATCGCTGCCCGCGAGGTCCGCCTCGTCGAGGTGGATGTCCTTGAGCTTCGCGCCGCGGAGCCGCGCGCCCCCGAGCTGCTTCCCGCGGAGATCGAAGCGGGTGATCGTCTTGCCCGCGAACGGCTCGCCCGCGCGCAGCCGCCGCGCGAGGTCTTCCGGCGTCACACGTCCTCCAGCGTGGAGCGCTTGAGGTTGGCGCCCTCGAAATCGCAGCCTGCCCCGGCGGCCTGCAGGAACTTCGATTCGTAGAGGTTCGCTCCCCGGAACGTCGCGCCGGTGAGCACCGCCTTGCCGAAATCGGCGCCGAAGAGGTCGCTCCTCGAGAGATCCGCGCCCTCGAGCGAGGCGCGCCGGAAGCGGGCCTCCGCGAGGCTCGCGCCGGAGAAGCGCGCCCGCGGCGCGCTCGCCCCGGTGAAATGGGCGCCGGGCAGGGCGGCGCCGCGCACGTCCGCGTCCGCGAGCGAGGCGCCGAGCCACACGGTGAGCTCACCGCGCGCGCGAACGAGGCGCGCGCCGCGCAGGTCCGCCCCGGCCAGGCTCGACCGCGTGAGCTCCGCGCCCGACAGGTCGACGCCCTCCGCGCTCGCCTTCGAGAGCTGGCACCGGAGGAGGCGCGCGCCGCGCAGGCTCGCGCGGCGGAGCACGGCGCCCTCCAGGATGCACCGCTCGAAATGGGCCGTGTCGGCCTCGGCGCCGGAGAGATCGACGCCCGGCCAGACGCACCGCTCCCCCTTCGCGCCGGAGAGGACGGCGCGCTCCAGACAGGCGCCGTCGAAGATCGATTGATGGAGCGTCGCCCCCGCGAAGATCGCGCCCTTCGCGTGTGCGCCGCTCGCATTCGCGCCGGTGAGATCCGCGCCCGTGAGGTCCGCGCCCGTGAGGTCCGCCTGCGCGAGGGTCGCGTGCGCGAGGCGCGCCCCGGCGAGGCGGGCGCCCGCGAGGTTCGCCCTCGTGAGGAGGGCCCCCGTGAGGTTCGCGCCGGTGAGATCGGCGCCGCGCAGATCCTTCCCGGAGAGATCTTGCCCCGAGAGATCCCGGCCGGGCCCCGGCTCCTCCGGCGCCGCCGGCTCGCCGCCGAGGGCGAGCGCGGCGAAGCGGGGATCGGCGAGGATCTCGTCGATCACGTCGAGCCCCGGGAGCGCGGTCGCCCCCTTCGCCTTCTCCTTTTCGCGCAGCGCGACGAGCTTGCCGAGCCGGGACCTCAGCGCGCCGAGGATCCGCGCGTCGCGCAGCGGCGCTTCGGGCGACGGCGGAGCGATCGGAGGGCGGGGAGCCTGGAGCGCGGCCTCGATCGCGCCCACCGCGTCGACGCCGCGCCTCGCCGCGGCTGCGTCGATGCGCGCGACGGCCTCGGCCACCCACCGCTGCTGCTCCGCCGCGAAACCGCCCAGCCTCTCGCGCAGGAGCTCGGAGAGCGGATCGGCGGCCGCGGGCTCGGGCGCGCCCTCGCCGTCGCCCTCGCCGTCCAGGAAGGGCAGCCGCGCCTCTTCACGGAGCCCGTCGGGCAGGCTGCCCGCGACGGGATCGCGCTCGAACGCGTCGACGATCGACCGGTAATGCGCCTCGGGGAGCGGCGGCTCGCCGAGCGGCTCCGAGGCGAGGAGCACCGTGCGGACGTCGTCGAGGTCGTCCTCCGCGACCGGATCGACGCCGCGCCAGGTGAGCACGAGGCGCCCGGCGTCGAGATCGGCGAAGAGGGTATCGAGGCTCATCTTCACCTCGCGGAAGCGCGACGACGTGTCGTTGACGAAGGCGCGGATTCGCAGGCACGGCAGCCGGGCTCCGAACACCGGCGCCTCCGGGTGGAGGTTCTGAAACACGAGCTCTTCGTCGCCGCGCAGGTAGGGGACCTGCTGGTCCGGCGGCGCCGCGTTGAAATGGGCCCAGTCGAAATCTTCAGAATGGTAAGGGAACCGCGCCGCGCGGTACGACCGGCCGTAGGCGGTCCCGAGCTTCCCGCTGCGCTGCGGCCATGCGGGCGCGATCGGCCCGAACCCCGCGGGCGCCGGCCGATCGCCGCGGGAGCGCACCGGCTCGCCGGGCGCCTCGACGTTGGGGAGCTCCTCGGTCCCGAGCCCCGCGCCCACCGGGTTCGGCGCATGGCCGGGGCCGCCGAAGGCGTGCGCATAATCGATCGGCATCTGCGAAAAAGGCACCGGGGCGGACGGGAACGCGCCGAGCAGATCGTCCACCCAGACGCGCCGGCCGACGATACGCAGGTGTTTGGACCAGCTTCCGACCGCGAAGCGCACCGGGCACTCGGGGACGGGCTTCCCGCCGGGAGGGTGGCAGGTCGCGCGCAGGAGCAGGTCCGCCTTCGGCTTGAAATCGGCGAAATCGCCTGGATACAGGCACTCGCCGGCGCGCTCCTCGTCCTCTGCGCGGTAGACCTCCGCGGAGAGCGCGCCCTGCGCGAGCGCCGGCACCCCTTCGACGAGCTGAAGGGGCCTGCCCGGCGCGAGCGTGAACGTCCCCCGCACGATCAGCGTCAGCTCCGGCCGCGGGGGGCGCCGCGAGGTGACCTTGAACCCGAAAGGGAGCGGGGTGAGGTTCTTGATCTTCATGTGTCGGCGGAGCGGACGGGCGGCGTGGCGCTCGTCTCGGGCGCTCAGAAGAAGCTGTGGGTCGCGGCCACGGCGGCGTTGGTCACGAGCGTCTCCACCTTGCTCACGCACTGCTTCACCGCCTTCGGGGTGATGTCGAACTCCGCCTCCGCGTTGAATTTGACCGCCGCACCGAGGCTGACCTCCAGCTTGCCCGCGACGCACACGTCGAGCATCAGCGCGAGGGTGATATCCATCACGGTGCCGATCGTGATCGAGTCCTCCCCGCCGATCGTGAGCTCGCCTGTCTGACCGGTGACGATCTCGACCTCCGAGCCGACGATGGTGGAGACGGTGTCGCCGACGGTCGTGTCGAGGATGACGGGGCACACCGTCGTGCTCGTCATCATGCCGGCCGTGGTGGTGTCCGTGATCGTCCCCGCGGTCGTGCTGCTCGTGATGGCGCCGCTGCACGTCGTCGTGTCGCTCATCGTCGCCGCCGTCGTCTTCGACGTGATGCGGTCGGCCCACGTCTCGTCCGAGATCGACGGCACCGGCCGCGCCGCCGACCCCGTGTACGACGCGATCTCCTCGGCCCAGGTGCGGTCGAGGATCCTCGGGTTCTCCTTGAGATTCGCCGGGCTCTCGGAGCCGGTCGTGCTCTCCTTCAGCCTGCCGTAATAGGTGTCCCTCGTGTCGCCGTGGAACGTGGTGATGACGTCGCCCTTGACGCTCTCCTCGATCACCCGCCAGGTGCCGTCGTAGCTCTGGACCCAGCGGATCTCGCTGCTCCCCTCGAAGGTGATGCCCGCCTCCGACACGTGGCCGCCCGACACGTCCCACCCGGAGTCGTGCTCCTGCCGGCCGAGGACGAGCATTCGATAGTTGCCCTGGATGACCTCGACCTTGTCGCCGCGGGTGGTGGTGATGCGGTTACCGTCGGAGTGGTCGCGCCAGCCGCCCTTGGTGTGGAGCCTGGCCGTCTCGGCCTTGCGGTCCGCGACGGGGATGAAATCGGGGCAGCCGTCGCGCGCGCGCTCGTCGTCGATAAAGGTGGTCACCCGCGCCGCGAGGTCCTCCCCCGAGGCCCTGGGCGCCGAGGGGGAGGCGGCGATGCTCGGGTCCTTGACCGCGCCGAGCCGCAGGTACGTGCTCATCTGCTCGGACTCGTTCGCGGCGTCGCTCCAATTCGGCACTTCGAGGAGGAGGTATTTGCCCGACGCGCTCCGACCTTCGGCCTGGCTCATGGGCGGCGGAGCTTAACCGGACGCCCCGGTGGGGTCCAGGCAGACGGGCGGCGGCGAGGTCCATGTTCTGCGGCTCGGAGCGCCCGCGCCACGTCAGCGCTTTCCGGCCGGATTCCAGGCCTCCAGCAGCTGCCGCGCGGCGCGCAGCGGGCTGAGCGCGCCGGTCTCCACGAGGGCCTCCACCTCGGGCATCCGGTCGCGCACGGAGGCGCTCTGCAGGAACGCCTCCCGCAAATGCCCCTCGATGAGCTCGAACAGCCAGCGGCGCGCCTGCCCCGCGCGGCGGCGCAGGAGCCAGCCGCTGGCCTGCATGTGCGCGCGGTGGCGCAGCACGATCTCCCACGCTTCGCGGACACCGCGGCCCTCCTGGGCCGAGCAGACGGAAACCACGGGCGCCCAGCCGTGAGGCGCCGGCGGGAACAGGTGCAAGGCGCTCTCGTAATCGCGGCGCGCTCGCGCCGCCCTGTCGACGTTCCCGCCGTCGGCCTTGTTGATGATCACGAGATCGACGAGCTCCATGATGCCCCGCTTCACGCCTTGCAGCTCGTCGCCGGCGCCAGGCAGCATGAGGAGCAGGAAGCAATCCGTCATGTCGGCCACGGCGACCTCGGATTGCCCGACGCCGACCGTCTCGACAAGGATGTTGCGGTATCCGGCCGCCTCGCAGAGCAGGATGGCCTGGCGCGTGGCCCGCGCCACGCCGCCGAGCGAGCCGCCCGACGGCGAGGGGCGGATGAAGGCCCGCGGGTCGCTCGCCAGCCGCGGCATCCGCGTCTTGTCGCCGAGGATGCTCCCGCCATGGACAGGGCTGCTCGGGTCGACCGCGAGCACGGCCACCGTCTCCTCGCGATCGCGCACGAGGTGAACGCCGAGGGCGTCGACGAACGTGCTCTTGCCGACCCCGGGCACGCCGGTGATGCCGAGGCGCGTGGCGCCGCCGGCGTGCGGCAGGCAGCGCTCCAGGACCTCCTCGGCGAGCTCCTTGTGGCGGGGGAGCGAGCTCTCGGCCAGCGTGATCGCGCGCGCGAGCGCCGCCCGGTCGCCCGCGAGGAGACCGTCGACGAGCTGCCTCGGGCTCGGCTTCAACCTAGCGCGCCTCCTGCGACGAGAGGCCCCCGAGGAGCGTCCGGACGATCCGCGCCGCGGCCTCGGGGATGACCGTCCCTGGCCCGAAGATCCCCGCGACGCCGCGCTCCTCCAGATACGGGTAGTCCTGCGGCGGGATCACGCCGCCCGCCACCACGAGGATGTCCCCGCGGCCGGCCTGCCCGAGCGCGTCGATGAGCTGCGGCACCAGCGTCTTGTGGCCGCCGGCGAGCGAGGAGACCCCGACCACGTGCACGTCGTTCTCGACGGCGTGGCGCGCCACCTCGTCCGGGGTCTGGAAGAGCGGGCCGATATCGACGTCGAACCCGAGATCCGCGAAGGCGGTGGCGATGACCTTCATCCCCCGGTCGTGCCCGTCTTGACCCATCTTGGCGACCAGGATGCGCGGGCGCCGGCCCTCGAGGGCCGCGAACTCGCGGACGAGCGCCTCCACCTCGCGGCCGGCGCCCGCATCGCGGATCTCCGCGCCGTACACGCCGCTCACCGTGCGCACCGGGGCCTCGTAGCGGCCGAAGACGCGCTCGAGCGCGCCGGAGATCTCGCCGAGCGTCGCGCGGCGGCGCGCGGCGTCGACGGCGAGCGAAAGCAGGTTCCCCTCGCCCGTCTCGGCAGCGCGGGTCAGCGCGGCGAGCGACTCGCCGACAGCGGCCTCCGCGCGGGCGGCCTTCACCTCGCGCAGCCGCGCGAGCTGGTTCTCGCGAACCGCGGTGTTGTCCACCTCGCGGAGCGCGATCGGCGCCTCTCTCTCCAGCCTGTACGCGTTGACCCCGACGATGACGTCGCGGCCCGCGTCGATCCGGGCCTGCTTCCGGGCCGCGGCCTCCTCGATGCGCAGCTTGGGCAGGCCGTTCTCGATGGCCTTGACCATGCCGCCCAGGGACTCCACCTCCTGGATGAACTGCCACGCTCTCCGCGCGAGCCGGTCCGTCAGGCGCTCGACGTGGTAGGAGCCGCCCCACGGGTCGATGACCCGGCAGACATCGGTCTCCCGCTGCAAGAAGAGCTGGGTGTCGCGCGCGATCTTCGCCGAGAAGTCCGAGGGGAGCGCCAGCGCCTCGTCCAGGGCGTTCGTGTGCAGCGACTGCGTGCCGCCGAGCACGGCCGCGAGCGCCTCGATGGCCGTGCGCGTGACGTTGTTGAACGGGTCCTGCTCGGTGAGGCTCCAGCCCGACGTCTGGCAGTGGGTCCTGAGCGCCATCGTCTTCGGGTTCTTCGGGTGGAACCCCTTCACGATCTTCGCCCACAGGAGCCGCGCGGCCCGCAGCTTGGCGATCTCGGTGAAATGGTCCATGCCGATGCCGAAGAAGAACGAGAACCGCCCGGCGAAATCGTCGATATCCATGCCCGACGCGATCCCTGTGCGCAGGTACTCGAGGCCGTCGGCGAGCGTGTACGCGAGCTCCAGCTCGGCGGTCGCGCCGGCCTCCTGCATGTGATAGCCGCTGATGCTGATCGAGTTGAACCTGGGTGTCTTCTCGGCGGTGTAACGGAAGATGTCGGCGACGATCCTCATCGACGGCGCCGGAGGGTAGATATAGGTGTTCCGGACCATGAACTCCTTGAGGATGTCGTTCTGGATGGTCCCGGAGAGCAGCTCGGGGCGCACGCCCTGCTCCTCGGCGGCGACGATGTAGAACGCCATGATGGGGAGCACGGCGCCGTTCATGGTCATCGACACGCTCATCGTATCGAGCGGTATCTGGTCGAAGAGGATCTTCATGTCCTCGACGGTGTCGATGGCCACGCCGGCCTTCCCCACGTCGCCGACCACGCGCGGGTGATCCGAGTCGTAGCCGCGGTGGGTCGCGAGGTCGAAGGCCACCGAGAGCCCGGTCTGCCCGGCGGCCAGGTTGCGGCGGTAGAACGCGTTCGACTCCTCGGCCGTGGAGTACCCGGCGTACTGGCGGACGGTCCACGGGCGGACCACGTACATGCTGGTATACGGCCCGCGCAGGAACGGCGGCGCGCCGGCGGAGAAGCCGAGGTGCTCGAGCGACGCGACGTCCGCCGGGGCCACGCCCGGCTCCGGGATCTCCGTCGTGTCGCCGAGCTGCCGCAGCGCCGCGCGCGCGAGGCTCCGCGCGAGCTGCTCGATGGTCCAGGAGCCGGCCGCAGGGCTGTCTCGCGCGTCGAAGCGGGCCTCCTCGCGGAGGATGACCCGGGCGTTGCCGAGCAGCCGCTCGGGCGGCGTGACGACGATGTCGTCCGCGCCGCCCGCGATGGCCGCCATCATCCCGACGATGCCGCGGAGGAGGTTCTTGTGCTCCTCGTCGCCAGGGACCGCGGCCGACGGGACGACAGCGGTGATCGTGGCGCCCGGCCGCAGGCGCTCGGCCAGGAGGCGCGCGGCGCGGAGGCGGGCGATCTCCAGGAAATAGCTGCATCCCATCGTGAAGCGCAGCTCCGGCGCGCCGCTCCCGAGCTCTGTGACCAGCGACGCCACGAGCGGGCCACCCGCGGCCGGCGGGAGCGGGGGGCTGTCCGGCGCGAAGATCGGCGGCACGAGGAGCCCCTCGGCGCTCGCCCAGGAGAGGTCGTCCGCGGTCTTGCCCTTGAGATCGCGGTGGAGCGCCTGCTTCCACGTCGCGAGCGCGACCGGCGCGAACTCGGCGAAGAGCCTGTCATCCATGGGACTGCACGACCTCGATGAGGTGACCGAACGGCGCGTCATCGCGCGATCGGGGGTGCACGAAGAAGATCGTCGTGCCCCGGGAGCCCGGCCGCGGCGCCGCGTCGATGATGCGGAAGCCGCGCGCCTTGAGCTCGTCGAAGGCGGCCTGGACGTCGCTGACCCGGTAGGCGACGTGGGCGAAGCCCCCGCGACCGCCGTTCTTCTCGATGAGCTTCTGGACGGGAGACTCGGGAGAGAGCGGCTCGAGGAGCTGGACGTGGTTGTCGCTGTCGCCGATGCGGAGCATCACCTCGCGGACCTGATCCGCGCCCCGCACCTCCTCCCGGTGCACCTCGCGGAAGCCGAGCATCTCGTACGCCTTCACCTGCGCGTCGAGCTGCCCGGCGGGCACCGCCATGGCGATGTGGTCGATGAACAGAAACCCGGGAATCTGGTCTTTCATGGGCTCTCGTTGGGTCGGGAGGCCGGTCGGGGCTGCAGGGGCCGGCCGTGTCGCGGGGGGCGCCATGCGCAGCTTGCGCCGCGGAGCGGGGCGGCGGCAAGAGCCGCGCGACGCGCGACCGGGCTGCGGGCGTGGGCCGGCGTCGTTATAGACTCGCGACGACGCGCGAGAGCGCGAGCGCGCCCGGGGCAATACAGGGGGGAGCGTGCGACATGCAGGGACGGGATCACGACGAGCTCGTCGCGGAACTCGAGCGGCTGCGCCTGCGCGTGAGCGAGCTCGAGAAGGACAGGAGCCGTCGCGACGCGGGGGTGGAACGGCTCGAAGACTACGTGCGACTCCTGACGAGCTACATGCCGGCGGCGGTCGCGCTGTTCGACCGCGACATGCGTTACCTGCTGACGAGCAGGCGCTGGCTCGATGACTATGGCCTCTCGCCGCGCGAGATCATCGGTCTCTCGCACTACGAGGTCTTCCCCGAGATCCCCCAGCGATGGAAGGACATCCATGCGCGCTGTCTCGCGGGGGCGAGCGAGCGCCACGAGGAGGACCCGTTCCAGCGGGCCGACGGGCGCATCGAGTGGGTGCGCTGGCAGGTCTTCCCGTGGCACGACGAGCGCGGCGAGATCGGCGGGATCATGATGTTCACCGAGGTCATCACCAAGCAGAAGGAGCTCCAGGATCGGCTGCGCGTGCAGTCTGCCGCCCTTCGCGAGCTCTCGACGCCGATCATCCCGATCTGCGACGAGGTGCTGGTCCTGCCGCTCATCGGCACGCTGGACGAGCGCCGCTCGCAGCAGCTGGCGGAGGCGCTCCTCGACAAGATCGCCGACAAGGGAGCGCAGTGTTGCATCGTCGACCTCACGGGCGTCTCCGCCTTCGATACGCGGGCAGCGAGCGCGCTCGCGCGGATCGCCCAGGCGGTGCGGCTGCTCGGCGTCGAGGTGGTGTTGACGGGCATCCGGCCCGAGGTCGCTCAGGCGCTGATCGGCCTGGAGGTGGAGCTCAGCAGCATCGTCACGCGCCGCGACCTCTCGCACGGGATCGCGTTCGCGATGGCGACCAGGAAGCCCTGACCGCCCGGCCCCTCGGGCTCACCGGACCCGCCACGCCGGGTGCTCGTCCCCGAGGGCGGGCGCCTCCACCAGGCCGTTCTCGACCGCCCCGTCGTCGCTCTCCGGCTCGCACAGGTACACGGCGATCGCGCCCAGCGGCTGCTCGGTGTCGACCCGGAACCAGCCCTCGGGGGCCCGCCGGGCCTCCTCGCGCCACCGCACCGACACCTCGCCGACCCGGGCCGCCTCCAGGATCGCCCGTCCCCCCTCGGCGCCGAGCGACGCCACCCGGGCGACCTCGACGTCGTGGACGCCCCCTGCCGGCTCGACGCGGAGCCCGTGCCGGCGCAGGGCCTCGGCGATCGCCGGCGGCACGAGGTACGCCCGCGGCCGATCCACCACCGTGGTCCCGACGAACCGCGCGTGGTGCGGGATCCGCAGGGTGACCGGCTCGCCGTCGAACGCCCGCGGGCTGCGCGTCAGGATGTCGATCGGGGTCCCGGTCGGCTCGAGGCGGTACCGGACCGCGACGCGCTCCGGCGGCCGGGCGCTCGCGGCCACGACCTCGCGGACCGCGTCTGCGTGGACGGCGACCCAGGAGAGGGCCTCGATCTGCCACGCCGAGGCGGTCTGGACGCGCTCCTCGAACGGGAGATAGCTAGTGCACTCGAGCAGCAGGTCGAGCCGCCCCGTGAGCCCGCGGTAGTTCGAGCCGAACCGCGGGTGATGCGGGTAGGTCATCCAGCCGAGGCCGACGGGCGCCGCCGGGTCGACCTCGCCGTCCGCGTCGAGGACCCGCTCGTCCTCGACGAAGTTGCCGTACCAGCCGCTCTCGAAGCCGCGCCGCCGGACCGCGGCGATCACGTCGGGGACCAGGCGGTCGCGCACCATCGCGATCGGCTCCGGGCGGCCGGACTCGATGGTGTGCGGCACGTCGACCGTCATGTGGAACCGGTGCACCGACCCGTTGGTCGCGTGGTTGTCGATCGTGAGATCGGGCGCCCAGGGGATGCACACGCGCTGCTGGAGCAGGCGCATCTCGGGCGCGGCCTGGCGGAGGTAGTCGCGGTTCAGGTTGATGCCCTGGCTCTGGGTGCGGGTGCCCACGACGGGACCTGGCTGGCCGGTGAGCTTCCTGAGGTCGAGGCGGCGGTTCCGCGGATCGAGCGCGTCGTTGCCATCCGCGTTGAACAGCGGAACGACGAGGAGCACGAGCGCGTCGAGCCAGTCGGGGTGGCGGCCGTCGAGCAGATCGCGGACGAGCGCGAGGCTGGCCTCCTTGCCCTCCACCTCACCGGGGTGGATCCCGTCGAGCATCAGCACCACGGGGCGCCCCGCACGGCGGGCCTCGTCCGGGGATCGCAGGCCGTCCTTGGACAGCACGAGCAGCGGCAGCTCCCGCCCGCCCGGGCTGGTCCCGAAGGTGGTCACGTGCAGGCGCGGGTCGTTGCGGCCTTCGAGCGCGCGGACGAACCGCATGACGTCGGCGTGCAGGGAGGTCTCCCGGAATCCGGTGGCTTCGGCGCGGGTGAGCAGCATGGGCCCGATCTCTACCCCGCCGCCCGCGGGAGGGGGCAGCGATCGGCGGCGACGGCGCGACGACGGCCCGCCCCGCCGGAAGAGCCCGCGCGTGGGGTGGTGTGGCGGGTGCGGTGGACGAAGCGACGGAGTCCGCGTCCAGGCTGGTCAGATCGACAGGACAGGACGCGAGCCGAAACCATGGAAGGCGCGGCAGGCACGTCAGACACGCATGTCTTCCCGTCGCCACGGTCGCCGGCGCGCGCGGTCGGCGCTCGGTGCCCAACGCGGCGCATGCGGTGACGCGGCGACGCGGCGACGCGGCAACGCGGCGACGCGGCAACGCGACGACAAGACGCTCAAAGAACGGATTGTCATTTTGGCAGGATGAGCCATTGTACAGGTGGCGGACGTGTCAGCTTTGGCAGAGCGGCGCCAGAAGCACCGCGATCCATGCGCTGGTTCCAGCGGATGGCTGCTGGCACGAGGCTCGCATTCGCAGGAGTGTCACAGGGACGCTGGCAGCGAGCGGGCGCTCGCGAACGAGGCAGGTAGCACCATGTTGAAGATCCTCCGGAAGTTGAATGAAGGGAGCCTCCTCCAGCGCACAATGATGCATATCGCGGTGCTCGTCGCCGGTTCTGCGAGCGTCGTTGCGCTGACCAGCGTGCTGCTGGTGTCGACCGCGAGGACCGTGCTGCCGCGCCACGATGCGACCGAGGCCGACGCCGACAAGGCGGATGACGAGCAGGGCGCGGACTCGGACGCTGATCCGGGCACGTCGGAGGCGGCGGCGAGCCCCGCCGGCCCGAGAGGCGTGCCGAAGGCGCTGGCGCAGGCGCGCATGGCGAACCGGCGCGAGAGCACGGCGCGGTGATCACCGCATCACCTCATCACGGCATCTCCCTCGCGCGAACGCGCGGTTGAACGCGCGGTTGTCGTCGCCTCGCCACGAGGGCGTGAGCGCCGGCCAAGGGAACGCCGCGCCAGGACGCCTGCGCTGGATCCGCTCGGCGCACACGTGGTAGCACCGTCGCCGATGACCCAGCCCCCGAGCCCCCTCGCCACCCCTGTCGCGTGGAACATGGTCGCCGACGACTACGCGGCCGACATCGTCCCTCACTTCGAGAAGTATGCCGCAGACGCGCTCCGGCTGGCCGGCGTCGGCCCGGGCGCCCGCGTGCTCGACGTGGCCGCCGGGCCAGGCACCCTGTCCCTCCTCGCCGCCGGGGAGGCGCGCGTGACCGCGATCGATTTCGCGCCCGCGATGGTGGAGCAGCTGCGCGAGCGCGCCGCGCGCGCGGGGCTCGCGGTGGAAGCGCGCGTCGGCGACGGCATGGCGCTGCCCTTCGAGGACGGGTCCTTCGATGCCGCCTTCTCGATGTTCGGGCTGATGTTCTTCCCCGACCGCGACCGCGGCTTCCGCGAGCTCCTCCGGGTGCTGCGGCCCGGCGGCCGCGCCGTCGTCGGGAGCTGGGCGCCGATGGACAGGACGCCCATCCTGGCCGAGCTCTTCTCGGGGATCGGCGCCGAGCTGCCCGGGCTGCCCTTCGGCGAGGGCAAGGCGCCGCTCGGGGATCCGGACGAGTTCCGCGCCGAGATGGAAGCTGCCGGGTTCCGAGACGTCTCGGTGCGCGAGGTGGAGCACTCCCGCGAGTCACCCTCGACCGAGGAGTTCTGGCGCTCGGTTTGCCGGACGAACGCGCCGCTCGTGCTGCTGCGGGACAAGCTGGGCGACGAGCGCTGGGAAGCGTTCGGCAAGGCGATCCTCGGCAGGCTGCAGGCGCGGTTCGGCGACGGTCCTCAGCAGCTCTCGATGACCGCCCTCCTGGGCGTCGGCTCGCGGTAGCGACGCCACGAGCGCCCGGCGGAGGCGGAGGCCCGCGCTGCGATGAGCAGCGTCGGGCCTCTCGCGTTCAAGGCGCACGATGCGCCGGCGAGGTCGGCCGCTCACGCCGAAGGCTCACAGATCGAAGCGACCCGACGCCTCGGGCTGATAGGCGATGCGCTCGATCCGGAGCCGCCGGGTGCGGCTCGGCGTGGGCCACTCCACCTCGTCGGCCTCTCGACATCCGAGCAGCGCGAGCCCCATCGGCGCGAGCACCGAGATGCGGCCGCTCTTCACGTCGGCGTTCCCGGGAAACACCACGGTCACGCAGAGCCGCTCCTCTGTGTCGAGATCGACGAGCTCGACCCTGGAGTTCATGGTGACCACGTTCGGCGGGATGTCCGCCGGCTTCACGACGTCGGCGCGCTCGATCTCGATCTCGAGCGCCTCCAGGTTCGGGGAGTCTCCCCCGGGCCGCGCGCGCAGCGCCTCGAGCAGCCGCGCGAGGCGATCGCGGTCAAATTCGGTGAGGACGATGGGGTTCGAGTGAGGTGCCATGAGCTGGGATCTCCTTGTGTCGTCAGTGCGATCCGGGCTCGGCCGAAGGTCCGCGCCGGCGAGCTGGACGGCGTGAGTGCTCGCCCAGGTCGCCGGCTCAGGCGCCCTCGACGCCAGGCCCGCTTCCTTCCGGGAGCGGCCGGCGAAAAACGCCGGAAGGCCGCTCCCCTACGAGCGTGCGGGCGACCTCCGGCAGAGGAGCCGGGATCGCAGGGGAATGAGCGCGCTACGCGCGCCGCGGCAAGGCCACGAACGCGACGCGACGGGGTGCAGGCAGGCGCTCATTCCATGGGCATGGTAACACGACGGTCCCCCCCAGCGCCATGACAAGGGGAGGCGCGCCCGGGAAGCGGTCCTCATTTGCCGTTGGGGTCCCCCCCCGACCTTGCATCACCCCCAGGCGGGCTCGGCCATCGACCGGGCTGGTGCCCTGCGAGGTCGATGGCCTCGGCGCCCCAGCCCTAGACTAGCGATCACGTTGTTCGAGCGAGTGATAGACCGCCACTACCAAGGGCGCCAAGATAAGATTCTCTTCTTGGCGCTCTTGGGGTCTTGGCGGTTCGAAATTCTGCGCTGTTCATGCAATTTCAACCCATCGCTCCAGTGGACTGTTCGCTAAGCTTGTTCAACATCATCACGCGGCATCCCGCTCAACCAGCGGTGCGTCTTCTGCCGCGCCCAGGACCACCCGAACGGGTGAGCGTGGAGCCGGCGAGGCGCAGGCGCCTGAAGAAGGACGCGGCGAGCGCGGCGTACACGGCGCGGGGCGCTGGAGCGGTGAGCGCCGAGCCCGTTTTGTAGCCGGCATCACTCGTAGCGACATGCCGGGGGCGTGCGAAGCAGGGCGCCGGGCAAGTTGGACATGGCCCGGTGCCTGCTCGACCAGACACCTGCCCATGTCCGACATGCCCGGGGGCGTCACCGAGCAGGCGCCCGCCCATGTCCGACATGCCCGGGGGCGTCACCGAGCAGGCGCCCGCCCATGTCCGAGCGCTGGAGCAGCGCGCGCGCGCCAGGAACAGCCGGCTCCGCTCGCCGTGCGAGAACTGCCGGCCGCGCAGCAGCACGACGGCCGCGCAGCAGCACGAGCCCCGACGACGGCGCGTGAAGGCCGCTGAGCACGGCCGCGAGCGTCGATTTCACGAGCGTCCCCCGCGCGAGGTACGGCGCGGCGAGCGCGACCGCCGCCGCGACCAGCGACAGAGCGACAGCCACGCGCCGCCCGGGTAGAGCCAGACGGCGCCGAGGAGCGTCGCGGCGAACGACAGCACCGCGCGCGCGATGCGGGCGAAGAGCGCCGGGGCCTCGCGCATCAGGTGCATCGCGTGGCCCCGCGCTGTCATGTCCGAGGTCGGCCGGCCGGCTGCGCTGGTACTCGACGGTGACGCTCTTCACCGCGTCGAACAGCCCGCGGAGGACGACCACGTCGATCGCCGCGATGGCCGCGCTCGCCGCGAGCGCCACCCCGACGAGCACGCGCGCCCCGCCCGCGTCGGCCCAGCAGCCTCCGGCCGCGGCGGGTGTTATCGCAGGATGCCGAGGGCGGTCTCGATCTGGTTGCGGGCGACGACGCCGTGATCGTCGATCGAGTAGTCGTCGGCCTCGAGCCGGAAGGTGCGCGTCGCGGTGACGTCCGCCCGGCCGCTGAAGCGGTACGGGATGACGGGCGACGAGAGCGTCTCGCGGAGCAGCTGGAAGCCGAGATCGACGGGGACGCTGACGGGGACGCGGACCTGGGTCGTGCGGTCGGAAGCGAGCCATACGCCGTCGCCGTCGGCCCGGAAGTCGACCGCCAGCGGGTAGCGGCCGGCGAGCACGACCTGACCGCGCACCGCGCGGACAGCGACGTCGTACGAGTTCGGGTTGTGGACGTTGACGACGATCGTCATGAGGATGCCGAGGCTCGGCGGGAAGCCGATGCGGATCCCTGTGATCTCGGCGTGGTCGAGCTGCATCGTCGGCTTGCTGACGCACGCGGCGCCGGCGATCGCCGTCAGCGCTGCGAGCGCGAGCGCGAGCGCGGGCAGGCGGCGCAGGGGGGTGGTCTTCCGGGGAAACGGCACGAGCGCGAGCTTAACCGCGCAGGGCCGCGCCGTCACCTCGCGGCGTGGCGGGGCGGGCGCGGCGAACGGCGGCGCGCGAACGGCGGCACGCGAACGGCGGCGCGCGAACGGCGGGCCGCGGCGCTCTGCTCGCGCCGGCGACGCCGTGAAGCCGTCCACGAGCCCCAGGGGGATGGGGAACACCGGCAGGCCAAGATCGCGGACGTCCAGTCGCCCGAAGACGGGCACGTCGACGACCCCCGCGCTCGGGCGTCGCTCCAGAGCAGCGAGCAGGCGACCGCGCATGTCGCGAGAGCTCGGATCACGACGGGAGGTCGCGTGCAGTGCGGCTGTCGCACGATACGTGCTCGGCAGCCAGGGCCACGCCACGCATCCACGACCAGCTGGTGTCCATCGCGGCCAAAGACGATGTCTGACTCCACCCCTCGGAGGCTCCCGCCGCCGAGCGCCTTTATCATCTTGTCGTGTCGCGTCGTGTCGCGTCGTGTCGCGTCGTGCCGCGTCGCGCGCCTCGGAGAGGTCCTCGACGACGTCTACGGGCCGGCTGATGGGGCCGCTCGCGCGCCCGGCGAGCTCGACATTATCGGAGGACCAGCTGGTCCGGAAGTTGCTTCGAACGTGCATATGATGCCGCTACCCAAGATCTGCGCCGCCGAGCTCATGACCGAGAACCCCCGGACCGTGCGGGTCGACGACCCCATCGGCGAAGCGGTGAACGTGCTCCAGACGATGGACTTCCGCCACGTGCCCGTCGTCGACGAGCAAGGTGAGCTGGTCGGGATGCTCAGCGACCGCGACCTGCGCGCGCTCCAGTCGCCCTACGCCGAGGACACCGCGGTGGTCGGGGCAGCGCCGCGGAAGGCCAGCGCGCCGGTGTCCACGATCATGAGCGGCAATGTCGTGAGCGCCAGTCCGGACGCGGACGTGACCGAGCTCATGGAGCTCATGCTCGACAACAAGATCGGCGCGCTCCCGATCATCGACGGAGAAGGCGCGCTGGTCGGCATCGTCAGCTACGTGGACATCTTTCGCGGGCTCCTCATGGAGGAGTGAGCGCCGCTTCAGGGAGGCGGGCCGGGCTACCGTGGCTGACCTACCAGCAGGCCGATGACAGGGAACGACAGCAGGACCGAGAAGGAAATTCCCATCATCCAACGCAACCATCGCTTCTCCGGATGATGGACCCAGTAAGACAGCAGCAGCGACAGAGACAGAGACTGCAGGAGAACCTCTGGAAGCCCCCTGAGGTGGACCCATGTCGGCAACGTTGTATAGACCATCCCCTCGATGGATCCCGGAGCCGGTCCGAACGTGCCAAGGATGCCTATCACCGCCAGGGCGATCCACATCACCAGCCACCCGCTCCTCTTCCCGAAGAGCGGCTCGCGCAGCAGATAGAAGACCCCCCCGAACATCACTCCTCGGAGGGGCTGAAAGAGCGGTCCCGCCATCACCCAGGGATCGCTCGTCGGCCGCATCAGGAGGTTCAGGCTGGACTCCGCGAAGAACCGGGTATAATCGAGCAGCGAAGACGCCAGAAGACCCACGATGGTGTAGGTGACAGCGTGGGTCACGGCCGTCTTGACCACGAGCTCGAGAAGCGTTGGTCGCGCTGGACTCACGATGTGCTCCCTGTGAAACGCGATCGTGCTGCAGGCCACGTGCCAGCGATCGCCCTGGGCACGTCAGGCCACGCCGGGGCGACTCGACCCCATCCGTCCGGAGCGCGCTGGCCTGGGATCCGTGTCCACCTCCAGGCCCGTGCAACCCGCGCGCGGACGTCCCGCCGGGCTTCATCGCGAGCTGGCAAGGTGGCGTCGCCGAGGATCCGCAGCGGGGCTCGTGGGCAGCGACCTGCAGTTCTTGCGTCGACGCGAACGACACGCGCATGGAGCAACAGGGCCGCGCTTCGGATTCACGCCGGCGCGGCCGCGCGGAGGTCGACCACGGAGCGCGCGAGCTCGGGCCCGGCGCGCCGGAACACGACGAGCTCCCCGGCGTCTTCGCCCTCGACCGCGTAGCGGAGGACAGGACCGAACACCTCGCCGAGCTCGCCAGCGCTACACGTGGGCAGGTAGGTGCGCAATACCCGAGGGTCGTAGTAGCGAAAGAACATGGCCGCTCCGTCCGGACCCAGGACGCGGAGCAGCCGGCGCAGGTGCCGCCGCACCGTCTCGAGGGGAGACGGCGTGGCGAGGAAGATACCCCAGCTCTTCCCCCACCCGAGCCGGAGCAGGCGTCGCGTGAACTCGCCCGATCGCTGGAGCCTCACCAAGTAGGGCGCCACCTGGGCCAGCTCCGGGCCCAGGTCGCCCGCGAGGAGGCAGCAGTGCGGCAGGTCCGAGGAGCGCACCGAGCCGGAGATCGCCGTGTCGCGCGCGCCGTCGAGGACGGCGTAGACCAGGTCCGCCTCCGCGCCCCAGAGGTGCTGAACAATTCGATCGAGCGCGGCGTCATCCATCCATCACCTCGCGGCGCGGCCGCCCGGCGCGGCCCCGGGCATGATAACCTGCCTCCGTGCTGCGGCTGCGGTTGAACGAGCGCTTTCTCGACCTTGTCTCGCCGGAGGGCGGCGGGCCCGCGAGGCCGGGCGAGGAGCGGTGGATCGCTCTCTTCTGGTCGTGGGAAGAGCCGCCCCCGGGCGATCGCGTGCCGCTTCGCGGAGATGGGCTCGCGGCGCGGCGCACCATCGCCTCGCTCGGCGCGCGCGCCGAGATCCTGCACGAGCTGCGGCGGTTCCTCCGCGAGGATCAGCCCTGGCTCTCGATATCGCCGGACGATCGCGAGGTGATCGACCTCCTCGCGGCCGCGCTCGCGGCGGGACGGGTGCACGTCGCGGAGGCCCCGGACCAGGGTGGCTCCGGGAAGGACCTGGGCCAGCCCGCGCCCTCTCCCGCCGCAGAGGTCCCGGCCCAGCGCCCGCGCGCCGCGACAGCGCCGGCGGAGGAGCCCGACGACGCGCAGGAGGAGCCGTGCTGGCCGTGCCTGCAGCGGGCCGCCGCCTCGGCCCAGGCGTTCCGGGACGCGGCCGCGGCGGGGCTCGCGTTCATCGCGGACAGCCCGCGCGCCCCCTGACGGCGCGGAGCGCCTCGCCTGATCGAATCCGATCGGCCGGAGTGGTGGTACCGTCGGCCCACCTATGGACGTCGTCTCCGACGGGCCGCTCCCCGTCGCCTCGCTCCTCTGGCAAGTGCGCTCCTTGACCTGGGTGCTCACCGTCGTCTGCAAGGCGACGTTCACGCTCGCGCCGGGCGAGTCGCCGCTCGCGCCCGCGCAGGAGCCGATCCGCGAGCGCGACGCGCACCTGGACGACGACCCCGCGCGCAGCCTCATCGAGGCGAGCGATCTCGCGCCGCTGAAGCAGGGCGCCGATGTCGTCCTCGTCGGCCACGCCCACGCGCCCGGCGGCAGCCCCGCGCGGTCGCTGATCGCGCGGATGGCGGTGGGCGAGATCGACAAGCCCATTCAGGTGTTCTGCGATCGCCTGTTCACCCAGGAGGGCGAGCTCCAGGAAGGAGCGCACTTCACGGCGATGCCGCTCGCCTACGAGCGCGCCGCGGGCGGGCCGGACACGGACAACCCTGCGGGCATCCATCGCGAGGCGCGCGACGCCCGCGGCAGGGCCGCCGTCCCGAACCTCCTCCCCGTGGATCGGGTCGTGGCCAGCCCGGACGACCCCATCGCGGCGGTGGGCTTCGGGCCCATCGCCCCCACCTGGCCTTTGCGGCGCCGCAGGCTCGGCAGACACGCGGCGGCCTGGTCGTCGGGAGCGCTCCTCTCGAGCCCGCTGCCGGAGGATCTCGATCGCACCTTCTTCAACGTCGCTCCGCTCGATCAGCGCCTGCTGCAGCTCCGCGAGGACGAGCAGATCGTGCTCGAGAACCTCCATCCTCGCCACCCGCGCCTCGTCACCAGCCTTCCCGGCGTCCGCCCGCGGGCGACCGTCACCGGCCGCGCCGGCGGGCCGCGCGATCTCGCCATGCGCTGCGACACGCTCGTGATCGACACCGATCGCCTCCTCTGCACGCTGACCTGGCGAGGCCAGCTCCCGCTCGCGAGCCCCAAGGAGTCAGGGCAGATCCGCGTCTCGCTGGAGCGGCCCGCGCGGCAGGCGCCCGCCGAGGCACCCACCCCCTCGGCGCCGGGACCCCAGCCCCCGCCACGGGTGGCCCCGGCCGCGCCCAGGGTGAAGCCGCCCTCCCTCGGCCCGTCGAAGCAGACCGTCGACATGCCGGCGAAGTCGCTCGACGTCGTGCAGGCGTCGATCATGCCCTTTCGCGCGGGGCCGCCCGCGCCGCCTCCTCCCGAGGCGCCCGCTCCGCGGCCGGCCGAGCCGCCCGGTGTCCGGCCGAAGCCGAGCTCGACCGAGGGCCAGACGAGCGATCTCACCGAGGAGGCGACGAAGGTGCCTCTCCCCTTCGTCGCCCCGTCCTCGGCGCCGCCCCCCGCGACCGCATCGAACACCCCTCCTCCGAACACCCCTCCTCCGAACACCCCTTCTCCGATCCCTGCCCCGCCGATCGCGATGGCCTTGCCCGGCGAGCCGGTGAGCCCCTGGGCGGCCGGCGCTCCGCTGCCCGGGTCGAGCGCCATGGGCATGATCCCGCACGCGCCGGCGGCGCCGCAGACCATCGGCGCGATGCTCGCGGGCACAGGCGGGGCAGCGGACGCCGGCGCCGCGCTCGCGCCAGCGCAGCGGGACGCGCTGACGCTCGTCTGGTTCGATCGGAAGAGCGTGCCGCGCATCGTCCGCAAGCCGGCCTGGCAGCGCCTGCTCGACGCCATGGAGGCCGAGCCCATCGACCCGGAGGTGGACGATCCGGCGCTCTCCGACGAGCCCGCCGAGATCGAGGATCGGGCGCAGGTCTTCGAGATCCTCGATCGCGGCGCGGCCGCCGACGTCGCGGGCGTGCACGGGGCGCTCGCGCGCGCCGCCGGCAAGCGCGGCATGCCGGTGCCGCCGCTCGAGCTGGTCGAGGGCGAGCTCTCGCTGTCCTTCGACGAAGTGGAGACGCTGAAGGCGCTGGTCTCCACGGCGACGCCGCTCGCGACAGGCGACGACGCGCTCGCGGCGGCGCTCGGTGCCGCCGAGAAATTCCTCGCCACGCCGGGCGTCTCGACGGCGCCCGCCGTCGCCGAGGCGCTGTGCGGGAAGATCCGCGAGGCGCTCGGCCACGGCAAGAAGGGCCGGGTGGAGCTCGCGAACGAGCAGGTGGAGCGCGCGCTGCTGGAGCAGCGGCACTACCAGAAGCGCAAGGTGCTGGGCGGGCCGCACCTTCGCGGCCTGCTGCGCGTCACGGGAGAGACGCAGCCGCTCGTCATCTACCTTCCGGCCTCGATCGCCGAGGCGCTGCCGCTCGCGGCGCGCTTCCGAGCGCGGGTGATCGCGGCGGTGCACCCGGCGATGGACGAGCGGGAGGCGGAGCCTGTGGCGCTCCAGGCGGCGGCGCTGGGGCGCGTGGTGCAGGTCAGGCAGCGGCGCGCATCATGAGGATCCGGACAGGCGCCGTCACGCCCCCCCGAGCCGCAGCACCTCGCCCGTCTCGCCCTCGATGACGAACCCGCTGATCTCCGTCCCCAGGATCTCGCTCCGCTGCCGCGCCGAGCACGACGGCAGGAACAACCGGAGCACCCGCGGATCGTAGAACCGGAAATAGAGCCCCTTCCCCGTCTCCTCGTCCCTCACCATCAGCGACCGCCGCAACCTCTGCCGCACCTCTCGAAGAGGCCTCCGCCCGGTCAGGTAGACTCCCCAGCTCTCGCCCCACCCCTCGTTCACGAGCACCGGCAAGAGCGCCGACCCCTTCTCGATCCTCACCAGGTGCGGCGCCGCCCGGGCCATCGCCTCGCCCGCGACGCCCTCGAAAAGCGAGCGATTCTCGTCCTCGCAGGCGCGCAGCAGCGTGAGGATGCGCCGCTCGCGGGCGGCGTCGAGGAGGGCGAAGAGCGGCTCCGGCTCGCTCTGCAGCGCCTCCAGCGCGACCGCCCGCGCGGCGAGCAGCTCCCGTGACGGCGGCGGGCGCGGCAGCGCAGGCGGGAGATCGGCGCCCAGATCGTCGGGCACGAGCCGCAGCAGGAAGCGGGTTTGCCCCGCGACGACGAGGGCGCCGTCGCTGATCGTGGCCTCGGCGACCGCCTGGCCGTCGACCTGCGTCCCCCGGCGGCTCCGATCGACGAGCCGGCACGCGGCGCCGTCCCACGCGATCTCGAAGTGGACCGGCGCCATCTGCTCGTCCTGCGAGATCACGATGTCCGCCCGCCCGAGGCGCCCCACGCGCAGCGCCTCGCCGGCCTGGAGGCGCACGCGCCGCCCGGCGAGCAGACCTGATGTCACATGGAGCAGCGCCTTCACCCGGCGCCGTCCATCCTGCAGCTCTCGCAATCGAGGAACGGAGTCCCCGACACGGACGCGGCGAGCAACGCGTCGATGGTGGGGGTCGAGCCGATGTTCACCGTCGGACACCCCGTCACGATCGCGCCCTTCGGCGCCGTCTCGTCGCCGAGACGCGCGGCCATGGCGCCCTCGATGAACACGGTCGCCGAGCCCTGGACGATCGCGGCGCTGGCCGGGCACGCGGCGCGATCGCCGACCCGCGCCGCGGGCAGAAAGCCGATGTTCACCGTCCTGGCCGACGAGACGATCGGCGTGGGCCCAGGGTGGGTCTGGCAGGTGTGCAGATCGGTGAGGCGCGCGGCGGCGGGCATGATCTCGCTCCTCCTCGTCTCAGGGAGACGGCGTGTCCTTGGGGTGCGCCTCTTCGGCCTCGAGCGGCGCCGCCGGGTTCGCGCCCTGGCCGGCGCCCGGCGCGCCGCCGCTGTTGATGTTGACGATGGATCCCACGATGTCGACGCCCCCCGGGTGGATGTCGATGAAGCCTCCAGGCCCCTTGATGGTGAGCCGCTGCCCGGCCTCGAGCACCAGGGTCGCGCCCGCCTTGATGTGGATCTGCTTGCCGGCCTCGAGCGCGTGGTTCCCGCCCACGCGCTCGTCCCGGTTCACCGCGACCGTGAGCGACACCGAGCCGTCGACGGCCGTTCGCTGGTCCAGCTTCACGTGCACGTGGTCGCCCCCGTGGACGAGCTGCTTTCGCGCGCCCTTCACGACCACGTGCTCGTCGCCTCCCACGGTGCTCCGCTTGTGGCGCGCGGTGCGCTCGACCTCATCGCGCTTGACGAGCTGGTTCCTGTCGCGCTGCGCCTGCATGTAGACGAGCTCCTGGCCCGCCTGGTCATCGAACTTGATCTCGTTGTAACCCGCGCCGCCGGGCGACGAGCTGCTCTTCCAGGTGCTCACCGTCTTGTGATCCGGCAGCTTGTACGGAACGAGCTCTCGGCCGTTGAAGGCGCGCCCGGCCACGATCGGGAGATCTGGATCGCCGTCGAGGAAGGCCACCAGCACCTCCTGGCCGACGCGTGGGAGCATGAACATCCCGAACCCGGCTCCCGCCCAGCCCTGGCTCACGCGCATCCAGCAGGAGCTGTTGTCGTCGAGCTTGCCCTCGCGATCCCACGGGAACTGCACGCGCACCCGCCCGAGCTCGTCGGTGTGGATCTCGGCGCCCGGCGGCCCCACCACGGTCGCGCTCTGCAGCCCGGGCGCGACCGGCCTGGGCGTCTTGCGCGCCGGCCGGTACGGGACCTTGGGATCCGCGAAGAGCGCGCGCCCGCGCACGCTCCACGGCTCGCCGAGCGAGGCCACGATCTCGAGCTCGGCCACCAAGAGCGGCCCTTGTCCGAACTCCGGGTGCGGGTGCTGATCGACGGCGAAGACCCGGCCGGGGTAGAGGTCGATCACGTTGGCCTCGAAGAGCACGGCGCGCTTGTCGGCGCGCATCGCCGCGAGGACCCGCGTCGAGAGATCGGCGCCGTGCTTCGGATCGTGGCGGTAAACGCCCTTGGCGTCGCCGACGGGCGCGCCGCCCCCGGCGCCCGCGGCGAGGAACGCGCCGGGCTCGTAGCGGTACTGCTCGTACTTCGCCTCGGGCGCGGGCGCCGGGGGCGCCTCGCCGGTGAGCGCGAACGAGGGCTTGCGGAAGTCGTGGCCGCGGATCGTGCTCGCGCCGGGCCGGACCTCGTGGCCGAGCCGCACCCGGGTGACGAACTCGCGCTCGGCGGTCTCGATGGGGTTGTCGACGTACGGCAGCGGCGGCCCCGGCCTCAGCGGCTCCGCCTCGAGCTTGTCGCTCAGGGTGAGCCTGGTGTCCGCCCCGCGGTCGGGGAAGGTGTAGGCGATGCCCGCCTCCTCGAGGAGCCGGGAGAGAAAGGCGTGATCACTCTCGCCGTGCTGGACCTTGTACTCGAGCCTGGGATACGCGCCGCGATCGATCTTCCACGCCGGCTCGATCGCCCACTCGCCGAGGAGCGCGTCGACGATGTCGGGGATGGAGAGGTGCTGGTAGATGCGGTGGCCCCGGCGCTGGGTGAGCAGCCAGAGGCGCGGCACGATGCGGAGGTAGTACGTCGAGAGCCCCGTCGGCTCGGCCTGCACCTGCTCCACGTGGCTGCACACGCCTTGCCAGAGCCTGCTGCTCAGCCAGTGGAGGTGCGCGGCGTCGGGCTGGATCTGGAGCGACGCGCTCTGGCCGACGAGCGACTCCAGCTCGAGATCCGAGAGCCTGGACCGGGCCCACACCGAGACGGCGAAGAGCTCGGAGACAGCCTCCTGGACCACGACACGGCGCACGGAGAGCGAGGCCTCCCCGGACTGGAACGAGAGCTCGAAGATCGACATTCGGATCGGTCCTGGGTGCGAGCGCCGCCGCGGGAGGCTGCGGAGAGCGGATGGTAGCCCACCTCGGAAAAGAACGGGGGCGTGGCGACCAGGAGCATCGCGTCGTCCTGGCGCCTGGACCAGACAAACGTCGACGCAATCCAGAAAAAATCATCGAGATTCAGGGGTCATCCTTCGCGTCCCCACGAGTGCGCCGGGGCGAGCCGCGCCTCGAACCAGCAGAACGTCTCGCGCACCCGGAACACGCCGCCGTCGCCGTGCTGCTCGGCGAACCGAGAGAGCGCCGCGGGCTCGACGGCCCGCGGGTCGAACCGCTCGTGGGTCGTCGCCTGCCACCACCTCAGCAATGCGTCCAGCGTCGGATACACGTGAGTTCCATGCTGCTCCTCCAGGCGGAGCAGCTGGAGCCCGGCGCCCTCGACGTGGTGCGCGAGCGCCGCGGCGTCCTCGAAGGCGAAATCCCGCAGGATCTTCTCCCCCGAAGGGTCGGCGAGCCGCGAGAGCTCCCCGACGAGCGCGGGGAGCGACGAGACGCACTGGACGAGGATGCGCCCCGCGGGGCGGAGCAGGTCGCGCATCCGGCGGAGGACCGCGCGCTTGTCGCGGATCCAGTGAAACACGAAGTTCGAGAAGACGAGATCGAAGGGGCGGTCCCGGGCGACGTCGCCGAGGGTCTCGGCCGCCGCCACCTGGAACTCCAGGTTGGGCGCGCCCGCGGTGCGCCGCGCGAGCGCGATCCGCGCCTCGTCCGGATCGATCCCGAGGACGCGCCCGTCGGGGCCCACGAGCTCGGCGAGCCGCCGCGTGAGGCCGCCGGTGCCGCACCCGAGGTCGAGCACGAGCTCGCCCCGCCTCACGCCGGCGAACGCGATGAGGCGCTCGCCGCGCCCCCGCTGCCAGAGGCTCCCTCTCCGGTAGGCCTGCGCGGCGCTCGACGCCGCCACGGCGGGCCTCCTGACGCCGACGTCCTTGTCGAGGCTCCGAGGAAGGTCACGTCTCATCTCGCCCCCCCGTGGTCGAAGCGCGCGGTGATGAAGTAGCCAGAGCCCCGGACCACGTTCGCCGAGTGCGGGACGCCCGGCGGGATCCAGATGCTCGTGCTCTCGGTGACGTGGTGGACGCGGGGACCGAGCTCGACGCGGTACTCGAGGCCCGCGGGATCCGGGAGGATCAGGTTGATCTCCGGGCCGTCGTGGGTGTGCAGCGCCGTGTAATCCCGGCGCGCCGCCTCGGCGCTGTCCACCCGGTGAACCGCCAGGTGAACCGGGAACCCCGCGGCGAAGAACCTCCGGATGCACTCGACGTCCTCATGGAACGCGACCGAGGACAGGGGGCTCGGCACGTTGGCGCAGAGGACCGCCTCGCCGATCCGCTCTTCGACGGAGAGGGACCTCGAGAGGAGATTCATTGTCGTCATCGGTATCGGCGCAGACATCATGGCGCTCAGCTCCGTGTGATGGCGCGGCGGCGCCGCGCGCCCGTGGACGGGTGTCGCGAGCGAGCGATCACGCAACGCGCATGCCGCCTGGCGCGCCCTCCCCGGCGTGACGTCCCTGGGCGCGGCGCAAGCGCACCGACGCGGCGAATTCGACCCCGATGGGCGAGCCGCGGCGCGCGCCGGGCCGACGGCTCGACCTCTGCGCCGGGCGAGCCGCCGTGACATGTCACGGCCGACAGCGTGACATGTCACACCCGACAGCGTGACATGTCACACCCGACAGCGTGACATGTCACGCCCGCCGTCACGCTCCGGCCGTGCCATCGCGCGCCGCCGGGGCGACCAGTGACCCGTGGCGAGCACCGCGCCGCCGCCGTCAGTCGGTGATCGTCTCGTATTGCAGCATCGTCCCGCACGCCGCCGCGAAGTACCCGAGGAGCAACATCATGTCCACGCCTGGCCCGAACGCGGTCACCTTCGCCGAGGAGAAGAACGCGAACAGGATGTCTCCCACGGCCATGAGCGCGCAGCCCGCGAGCAGCGATCCCCAGATCGCCCACACCTTGCCGCCGCGGAAGGCGCGCGCGATCCGCAGCATCACCAGCGCGGGGACGAGCGCGATCAGATCGAGGATGGGATAGGCGATGTTGATGAGCCGCTCGCCGAGCGGCACCGGCGCGCGCGCGATCGGGGCGAGCAGGGGATAACCGACGATCGCCATCGCCGCCGCCGCGCCCGCGGCGATGCCGAGGTGCTCGCGCGCGCTGCCGACGGGGAAGCCGGACGCGCGGTACACGAAGACGAAGCGCGCCGACGCGGCGATCAGCAGCGCGTATCCCAGGAGGAACGCGGCGTCCGCGACCGACGGCAGCGGCGTGGGCGCGCGCGCGACGAGCGGATAGTACACGAGCCCGACCTGACCCAGGGTGAAGAGCGCGAGCCAGGCGCCGAGCAGGAACCACGGGGCGCGCGCCGGGTTGTCGCGCTCGAGGCGCGCGGCGCTGAGCAGGCCGAACACGGCGGCGACCGCGAGGCACGCGAGCCGCACGAGCGGCCCCACGGCCTCGAGGACCGGCGTCGGGAGGAGCCGCTCGGAGAGCTCGGCGGTCTGCGGCAGGAGGCGCGGGACGTACACCGCGCACACGATCGTCACCACCACCGGCGCCACGCGGCGAACGGGGACTCGCCTCATCGAGCTCCTCCCTGCGCGCCTATCGCGGCGCGCGCCTCGTCGAGGATCCGCTGGGCCTTGTCGCGCCCGACGAACACGCCGAGCCCCGGCGCGACCGCGGCGAGCAAGCGCTCCACGTCGGCCGGGGAGAGGCGCCCGTGCTTGAACCCCAGCTTCTCCGCCTGGCTGCGCACGGCCGCGCGCGCCATGTTCTCGCCGAGGTACGGCGCGAGCACGTGCACCAGCTTCTGGATGACCTCGTCCGCCGGGAGCATCGCCCTCAGCAGCGGCGCGCCATGGCGGCCGGGAGCTCGCCCTGGCGGACGACGTGGATGGTCATGGGGGCGCTCGCAAGGTAGATCGCGCCGCGCGAGAGGGTCAACGAGGCAGAGGACGCGCCCCCGGGCCGCCCCACATGCTCCGTGACGTTCTCCGAGAGCTCATCGAGCTGCCCACTCGCGAGCCGGCGCTCGAGAGCCGCGGTGTTCGCGCCGCAGCGCGAACGCGATACCCTCCTTCAGGGTTTGAAGCGTCACGAGGTCGCCGAGCCCGACGCCCTGTTCGATCAACGACTGCGCGATCCGCGGCTGGATGCCGGTGAGCACCGCCTGGGCGCCGAGGAGCTTCACCGCCTTGGCCAGCCGGATCATCGCGTCGGCCACCGGGGCGTCGAAGACCCCCACGCCGGTGATATCGACGACCACCGTCCTGGCGTTGTACGTGGTGACCCCCTGGAGGAGGGTCTCTAGCGCCGCCGCGGCGCGGGCGGCGTCCAGGAAGCCGACAAGCGGCATGGCGATGACCTGATCCGCCACCGGCATGAGCGGGGTCGACAGCTCACGAACCAGCTGCTCGAGCTCGCGGTTGAGGCGCCTCACCTCGTCCTCCGCCCGCCGGCGCTCGGTGACATCGACTCCGATGGACTGGAACTCGGCGTGCAGCCCCTCATCACCGACCGGGGCGCGGTTGGTCCACCGTAGCCAGCGGACCGATCCGTCCGGGCACAGGACCCGGTGCTCCGTGTGGAGGATGGGGTTCTCGGGGCCGACGGTCGCGAACTGCTTCTCTAGTAACCGCTGGTCCTCTTCGGGGATGAGTGGTGTGAAGCGATGGCCGACCAGCTCCTCCGGCGTCTTGTCGAAGAATCGGCAGTAGACCTCGTTGACGAAGGTCAGCGTGCCATCCGGGCGGAAACGGCAAATAAGCTCGGTCTGGCCCTCGACGATGGCCCGGAACCGCGCCTCGCTCGCGCGCAGGGCGGTCTCCACGCGCCGCCTCTCGACGAGCTCCCCCTCGAGCTCGGCATTGCGCCGCCGGAGCATCTCCAGCTCCGCGCCCGCTGCAGCACTACCATTCATATGGCTCTCGTTCATGGTCCCGTGCTCCCCCGAAGCGCCGGTACGCAGCAGCGCCCCGCTCGGCCAGGCTATCAAAGGCGCAGCCGCCCGGGGTCCACTTCGGACGAGCTCGCTCGCCGCGTCCAGGATCGCTGGCCTGCGGAGCTCGCCTTCCCGTGGCGCCCCCCCCGATCGCGCACGTCAGCGGAACGGTCGGGTAGAGTCGGGCAATTTATGGCCTCACTGAACGGGAACAACCATCGATACAGCTTCACTTTTCCAAGAGGAAGGCGGATCGCGCGCGGAACCCTCACTCACCTGGGGTGAGCGGCGAATCACGCTTGACTTATTAAAAACTCTTTACTTTCCCTTCCCCCACGCATCATCCAATGACGGCGATGATCGTTTTGCGGCAAATTTACACCCGCTTCTCCGCTCGGAGACCTCGTGCTACGCCAATGGCACCGGCGGTTGGCCGATGCTCCATCTGGCGTCTGGCGCAGCGGCCGCGCGGAAGCATGCGCCCGGCACCCAGCGGTCCGGCATCCAGCGGTAACGAGGAGCACCATGCGAATCAACGATCAGGCAGGTCCGTCCACCGTGTCATTGGGCAAGAGGTCTCAACGCACGTTCGGTTTCCTCTCGTGCGTTACGGCATTGCTGCTGGGCGCCTGTAGCGGCGAAGATCCCGACGCCGGGGGCTCTGGTGGAGCAGGCGGCAGCGTGTCATCCACCTCCACCACGACCTCCTCGTTGACCGGCACCAGCGCCGGCCCCAGCACGAGCGGCGCCGGCGCCGGCGACGCCTCCACCTCCACCGCGACGACGGGCTCCTCCTCGTCGACCGGAGATCCCGCCGGCGGCACCGGCGGATCGAGCGGGACGGGCGACACGCACCCGAAGGATCATTGCGTGGATGGCTACGATCCCCATCCGAGCGACGCGACGATGAAGGACGGCGCGGCGGAGTTCGTGAAGAACAACCAGATCGATCTCACGGTTCAGCCGGAAGTGATCGCCTGGATGGAGGAGAACGAGTGGCAAGCCGCCCACTTCGAGTGGCACAGCATCCGGCGCTGCAATGGCGGCATGGGCATGAGCAGGGTCAATATCTGCAGGTCGGCGGTCCCGGTCCCGGCGGACCAGGAGTGCAAGACGACGGGCGACGGCTACCAGTTCCTCGCCATGCACAGGCACATGATCCAGTCGCTGAAGCAGCTCTGGCCGAAGCACTCGGAGCAGTTCGAGGGCTTCAAGAAGTTCCCCACGACGGCGGAGGAGCTGCCCCAGCAGTGGAGATCGGACTTCAGGCCCTGGAGCGCCACGACGCTCGCCAACGCGAAGATCGGCGACGAGATCGACAAGCCGGAGAACCTGAGCCGCTTCCCGGACGAGGGCGCGCTCGGTATGTGGCTCCAGTGCTTCGCCGGCCAGGCCATCCCGGGCACCAACCAGCAGGCCAGCGGCCTTCACGGCGATCTCCACTTCAAGTGGGTGCGCTCCCAGAACACCGACCACGGCCTCGGCAACCAGTTCACGAACATCGACAACTACATGTTCTGGAAGCTGCACGGCTGGATCGACAACGTCTGGGAGAAGTACCGTGTCGCCAAGGGCATGTCGCCCACCGACCAGAAGCTGAAGGACGCGGTGGCCGCCCAGTGTTACGAGATGGACGCGATCGCCCAGGTCATCAATCCCGACCTGAAGCCGGATACGGATCCGGGAGATCCCCTGCCCGGGGAGTCCGGCGTGTTCCACGAGACCATCCGTCCGATCTTCGAGAGCGCGATCCACAAGTGCAGCGGTTGCCACGCTGCGCCGTCGACCGGTCCCGCAGCAGGTCTGTCGCTCGGCGGCGACATCAGCTCGACGGACATCGTCGCGGGCCTCGTCAACAAAACCGCCAAGGGCGGCGGGCAGTTCAAGCTCGTGGTCCCGGGGAATCCGGACCAGAGCTGGCTCTACCTCAAGGTCGCAGGAACGGCCGGGAGCGCCGGGTGCAGGCCTTCCGCCGGAGGCACCTGCCAGACGGGCGTCATGCCGCAGGCCGCGGACGGCAAGCCGACGGTGACGAGCGCTGAGCTCGCGGCCCTCCGCCAGTGGATCCAGAGCGGCGCGCCCGCGCCGACGAAGAACTAGGCTCGCCCCGCGCCGCCTCCCCCGCGGCCCGCTCGCCCCTCCCGTGGGAGCCAACCCCCTGTCAAGGCACGCCTCTCCATCGTCATCGAAGAACGCCGCCGGCTCGATGCCACCCCGTACGGTGGGCGAGCCGGCGGGCGCGCCAGCGCGCCCTCGAGCGGGCCCGTGGGGCGCTCGCTCTCGGCCACGCGGATGACCATGCAGGCAGCCGGCTCGCATCTTACGGCTTGGTTACCTCGAAGGACGCGACCTTCACCGAGCCGCCCAGGGACTGTGTGGCGTAGTTGAAGATGCCGAACCGGTAACCGAGGAAGTACTGCCAGTTCTTGTTCATGTTGAGCGTGTTGCCCAGGTTGGTGAACCGAGCGCCGTCCGTGCTGTAGGAGAAGCGCGCTTGCGCGCCGCCGTTGTCCGTGCGGACGTTGGCCTCCACGCGCAGCCAGATCGTGCTGCCGGACGCCTCGGCGGAAGCCACCTCGGTGCCCGTGCTCGTCGTGGCCCAGGAGGTGTTCATGTTGACCCCGTTGGTCATCACGACGCGCGTCGCCCCGTTTGCCTTCTTGACCCCGATCCACGCCGACATGTCGCGCAGGGCAGCGAGTCCGGCGACATCGCCGTTCTGCATCTTGCTATGATCGAGCTCGATCGTCGCGATGGACACGGGCCCTTCGATACGGCGCGTCAGCGTGTTTCGAGCGGCATACAGATCGTTGGTCACCGTCGCGGCTTGCAGGGTCAGCCCGGCCCCGGACGACCACTTGGTGCTGTCGGGGTTGTGGTTCCACTCCCACTCGGGGCGCAGGGTCGCCTCCGCGAAGGTGTCCTTGGTCACAGGCGGCTTCACCCGGTTCGAGCCGCAAGGCAGCTTCGGGAAGGGGTATGTACCTCCCCACTTGCCGTCCACCAGGGTGAGCGAGGGCCAGCCGTCGTTCCAGGTCATCGGGGCCATCACCGGGATGCGGCCAGCCGGGTACGAGTCGTTGAACCCGAGGTAGTACCAGTCGCCGTTCTGCGTCTGGACGACGCCGCCCTGGTGCGGGGCGCCGCCGGAGCCCGGAGCGCCGGCGTAGGGCAGCTTGACCGCGAAGGGCCGCAGCTCGTAGGGGCCGAAGGGCCCGCTCGTCGAGCGCAGCACGTACTCACCGTTCGCGTACTGCGTGGTGAAAATGTAGTAGTCCCCGTCCTTCTTGATGATGCGAGAGCCCTCCAGCGGTCCGGAGATGTTGCCCGGCGTCTGGAACACGACCTGATTCTTGACCTGGCTGAAGCCGTCCGCGCTCAGCTGCGCCACGCTGATCGTGTTGTTTCCGTAGGCCACGTACATGGTGTCGTCGTCGTCGATCAACAGCCCCATGTCGTAGTAGCAGCCGCCCTTGTGCTTCTCCCACGGACCTTCGGGGGACTTGGCCGTGAAGACCCAGCCGCCGCCCTTGTTGTGCATGCAGCCCATCCAGTAGAAGGTCTTGTTGCTCTTCCGGTACTGGAGCGTGGAGGCCCAGATGCCGTTCACATAGGATCTGTCCCGGCCCAGGTCGTACGACGGGTCGACGTCGAGCAGAGGAACGGAGTGGGAGACGTATTCCCAGTGGACCAGATCGTAGGAGCGGAGCAGGGGCGCTCCAGGCGCATGGTGGAAGGTGGACGCCGTGTAGTAGTAGGCGTCGTCCACGCGAATGACCTCCAGATCGGGGAGGTCCTGCCAGATGAGAGGATTGGAGTAGGTCTCGGGGCAGACGGCGGGGGCGCCGCCGCCGTCACCGCCGTCACCGCCGTCACCGCCGCCGCCGCCGGCGCCGGGGTCACCGCCCCCGGACGCGGCCGAGCTTCCGCTGGCGCTCGTCGAGCCGCCGCTCGTCGTCTGCCCATCGCTCCCGCCCGAGCCGCTGCTGCTCGAAACGCCCGTTCCAGGGCCGGTCGTCGCGCCGGTGGCGCCGCCGCCGCCATCACCGTCGCCCACCTGCGACTCCCCGCTACAACTTGCGAGGAGAGCGAGGAGACAGACAGCAGACGCCGTACCGCCTGCGCGTCGGTTGAGAGAGCGGGTGCCGGTGGGTCGGGAAGTGAAGTGCATGGTGATAACCTGATAAGAGGTGTCAGGGAGAGCGCGCGGCGCGCGGCTGTCAGAAAAAAGAAGATGGAACGCGTCGAGTCGACGCAGCTCGGTCGGGACGACCCGGCGTGATCGCGCGGTCGCCGCCCAGAAGCATTCGCCCGAACCTTTCGGGAAAACTCACGAGGAGGCAGGGAGATGGGGAATAAAATTCCACCGATCTCCCGGTCTCCCCGCCTCCCTGTTCAATTTCCCGCGAAAAATGCCAGCCCAAGGGAGGCTTTGTCAGGTCACCGCCCTGCCCGAGCGCGCCTGAGTCAATTGTGAACGTTCACATTCCACCAGTCAACCAAAATTGACGAGGGCGCGCCGCCGTCGACGGAGGCTCAGGAGCGCGGCCGGGGGATCCCGAGCCGCTGCCGCCGCTCCCACAGCGCCTTGCGGCTGATGCCGAGGCGGCGGGCGATCTCGGTCTCCGTCAGCTCGTGCTGGTGCTCGAGGACGAAGCGGCGGAAATAGCCCTCGAGAGAGTCGGACGGGGGCTCTCCCTCGTGCGCGTCCGCGAGGGGCGCGGGCGAAGGCGGTTGAGGGGGCGCGTCGAGGCCGAGCAGCTCCAGCCCGATCTCGCTCGCATCGGCGAGCACCATCGCGCGGTGAACGGCGTTCTCCAGCTCCCGGATGTTGCCCGGCCAGGGGGCCGCCGCGATGGCGGCGCGCGCCTCCGGCGTCAGCGTGAGCGGCGCGCGGCCCATCGCCCACGCGCGCCGCCGGAGCAGCGACTCCGCGAGGCGCACCGCATCGCCCGGCCGCTCGCGCAGCGGCGGGAGGCGGATCTCGAGGACCCGCAGCCGGAAGTAGAGGTCGCTCATGAACGATCCGTCGCGCACCATCGCCACGAGATCTCGGCGCGTCGCCGCGATGAGCCGCACGTCGACGCGCCGGGCGCGGGTCGCGCCCACGCGCCGCACCTCGCCCGTCTGGAGGAAGCGGAGGAGCCGCGCCTGGACCTTGGGCGGCAGCTCGGCGACCTCGTCGAGCAGCAGCGTCCCGCCCTCCGCGGCCTCGCAGAGCCCCGCGCGCGCCGAGATCGCGCCGGGGACGGCGCCGCGCTCGTATCCGAAGAGCTCCCCCTCGATCTGCCCCTCGGGGATGGCCGCGCAGTGGACCGGGACGAACGCAAGCTGCCGGCGCGGGCTCAACCGGTGCACGGCGCGGGCGAGCGTCTCCTTGCCCGTGCCGCTCTCGCCGAGGACGAGCAGCGTCGCCTCGCTCGGGGCGACCTTGCGCACCCGCGCGAACACCTCGCGCATGACCGCAGAGCCGCCGACCATGCCCTCGAGCTCGTCGTCCTCGGATGTGGGCGGCACGGGCGGCGCAGAAGGCGCGGGCACCGAGGCGCCCGGCGCGACGTCGGGGAGCGCGCTCGGCGCAGGCCGCGCGCCGGGGAGATGATGGTCGAGGAGGGCGACGAGCTCGGCATGATCGAACGGCTTCGACAGGTAATCCGCGGCGCCGCGCTTCACGGCGTCCACGGCCGCCTTCACCGTGGCGTAGCTCGTCATGAGCACGACCGGCGCGCCGCCGCACTGCCCGACGAGCGCGGTGCCCGGCGCGCCCGGCAAGCGCACGTCGGCCAGCACCAGATCGAACGCGCGCAGATCGTGATCCGCCGAGGCATCCTCGACCGACCCCGCCTCGATGACGTCGTGCCCATGACGAACGAGCAGCCGCCGGAGCTCCGTCCGGATGACGACCTCGTCCTCGACCAGCAGGATCCGGCTCACGGCGCCACCTCGAGCCCGCGCATGGGACAAGGCTACTCAGGACAGTTGCGGCTGAATACGCGAGGACGCATAGCGCAACGCGTTAACGCTGACGGCTCAGTTGTCCAGGTCACCGGTCAGAGCGCCCCGCGAGGGCCGAGGCGCTTCTCCGCCGGGGGAGCGGGTGGTCTTCGCCGGGCGCGCGGCAGCTCGGAGCTCCGCGCGCCCGATCGGGCGCCCCCCACGAGCGGCCTCCGCTCTACTTGGGCTGGGGGACGAACAGCAAGAGGTCGACGGCGTTCGCCAGCGCCTCCAGGCCGGTCGGGTTGAAGTGCAGCCCGTCATCCTGGAAGTCGAGGTCAGCCTTCAGCTTGGTGGGATCGCTGGGGTCGACGACCGCCGGCTCGAAATCGATGACCTTGTCGAACTTGCCGCTCATGCGGATCCAGGTGTTGACCGTCTGGCGGGTCGCCTCGCGGGCCGCGGAGAAGTACCCGGTGCCGAGCGGCGTGATGGGCGCTCCGTAAACGAGCATCCCTTTCTCCTTCGCCTTGGTGATGAACTCGCCAAACGCCGCGATCAGGTTGTCGGCGACGGGCGGCTGGCTGTCGTTGCCGATGTCGTTCACGCCGATGAACGTGATCAGCCATTTCGCGCCGCGCTGGTCCAGGACGTCGCGCTGGAAGCGGGCCTTGGCCGTCGGCCCGAGCCCGCCGGCGAGCACGGTGCCCCCGCCGATGCCCAGGTTGAGCACGGCGACCTGCTGAGTCCCCTGATTGGACCGCAGCCGGCGAGACAGGAAGTCCGGCCAGCGGGTGTTCCCGTCCGTGTCCGAGCCGCGGCCATCGGTGATCGAGTCACCCAGGATGACGACCGCCGCCGCCTCGGGAGCCGCATCGACGTCGAGGCCCGTGATGTAGTACCAGTGAGGGGTGGACACAGGGGAGGTCAGGTTCGCCGCCGAGACCCCGTTGCCGGTCTGGATATACGAGTTGGTCCGCGAGCCCGGGTGCCCGGTGATCCCGGCCGGCACGGCGCCGAACTTGATGGTCACCGCCATCTTGGTGTTGGGCTTGATGGCGTACTCGATCGGATCGGAGAAGACGGTCTTGCCCACCGCGATGGTCACCGAATCGGCGCCCGCGAACTTCAGGGCCTGATCGGTGGCCACGTTGATGCCGTCGGCGGTCGTCGACTCAGCGATGTGGACCGACTCCATGGTCACGGGCCCGTCGCCGAACTCGTTCGAGAGCAGCAGCCGCACGCCCTTGCCGCCGATCGAGGTGTAGATCACCTGGCGCAGCGTGTTGTTGGCCAGGCCCGGCTCGGGCGGGTTGTTGTTGGGCTCGGTCAGCTGCGGGCCGGTCGTCCACGTCCCGACCCAGTGCGCCTCCGCCGCGCCGCCGGCGCCGCCGTCGCCGCCACCGCCGCCGTCGCCGCCGCCGCCCGTGGCCCCGCCGCCCCCGGTGTCGCCAGCGCCGCCACCGCCGGTGTCGCCGCCGCCACCGCCACCGCCGCCAGAGGCATCACCCCCGCCGGAGCTCGCCGCGCTGCTCGAGCTGGACGTCGAGCTCGACGTGCTGCTGGATGTCGTGGTGTCCGTGTCATCGCCGCAGCCGGTGACAGCCAAAAACAGAAGAGCGCAAAGTATTCTTCGCATGGTCCTCGAAGCTCGAAAGATTGCTGTGTACGTGATCGTTCGAATTGCCCCTCGGCGCACCGCCCCCGATCAGCAGCTCCTTCAGCGCATTCGAACTTTCGATTTTTATGATTTCAGACGATAGCGCGCCGGTTCGCTCGTGCGCGCAGCGTCGCCCGGATCGAGCCCGGATCGATCGAACAGCTCATCTGGATGGCTGCGCTGCCCACCGTCGATGTCCGGAGGCGCGCGGGAGAGCGCGGGCCAATGCCATGCCCCTCACACGCGCCATCGAGTGTGTCACACGAGGACCCGAACTACTACTCGGTTCATCGCCGGAAGAACGCCCGGGGCGCGCCGTCCGGCCACGTGGCGTTACGTTCGGTAACGCTTCGATGCGCTCGCGTTACGTTCGGTAACACCCGGCGCAACCGTCGTCGAGGCGCTTCGACCCACGGCCCGAGGCCGCCGTGGGTCGCGCGGGCGGCGGAAGCCTCTGAAAGACGCTTTCCGGAGTCGCGTGCTCGAACTCGAAGGAGATGGGAGCGTCCTTGCGCGGCAGCCCAGTACAGGCGCAAAACAAGGTGCTTCACGAGCACGCGTCCGGTCGCCTGCGACCGGCCGAGCCGGAACCCGGCGTAACACGGCCCTCGGCGTCCTCCGTGTCGGAGAAATTGGGCCGTACCCGAGGAGCGCCTCTCCGATGGTACGATGCGGCGCATGTCCCTGCCGCACCTCGATCCCGGAGCCCTCGAGGCCATCGTCGAACCGACGGACGGACCGCCCCCGACCGGAGCGGTCCGCGCGTACCGGCGCTCCTTGCGCCTCCACGGGTGATGAGCGCTCCCATGGACCGAGAGTGGCCGCTCGACGCGGACGACTTCTCCGCCTACTACGCCTTCGCGCCCGCGGCGCTCGCCATCCGCGAGTGCGTGCGGCTGCGCGCCGTGCGCGAGCTCGACCTGCCGGAGCCGCTGCTCGACGTCGGCTGCGGCGACGGCCTGTTCGCGCGCCTCGCCTACCCGGACAAGCAGGCGTGGGGCATCGACATCAACCCGACCGAGGTGCAGCGCGCGCAGCGGACCGCATCGTACCGCACGCTCATCTGCGGCAGCATCGTCAACGTCCACCTGCCCGAGGGGTTCTTCGGCAGCGCCATCGCCAACTGCAGCCTCGAGCACGTGCCCGATCTCCACGGCGCCCTCGTGAACATCCGGCGCGCGCTCAAGCCCGGGGCGCGGTTCGTGCTCATCGTGCCCACGCCCGACTGGACGTACCAGCTCGCCCTGCCCGAGGCGCTCCGCTCCGTGGGCCTGGTCGGCCTCTCGCGCGCGTACGGCGACGCGCTCGATCGGGTCTTCGCGCACGTCCACCTCTACGACGAGGCGGGCTGGCGCGATCACCTCGCGCGCGCGGGCTTCAACCTCGTGGAGACGCGCCCCATCGCGGGCCGGCCGACCTCGTGGGCGTTCGACTTCATGCTGTACCCGAGCTTGCTCGGCTACGTGATGCGCAAGCTCACCGGTCGCTGGATCGCGATGCCAGCGCTCCGCCCGCTCACCGTCGACGTGGCGCGCGCCCTGGTGAACGCGCTCGGGCGCCTCGCCCCGGGCGGCGACGCGGCCGCCGAGTACCTGCTCGTGGCGCAGGCGGGGCCCGATGGCTGAAACGGCGGCGCCGCCCGGCGACTACTTCTCGAACCACCGCCGCCGCGAGCGGTTCCCGTGGTCGCTCTACCACGGCGCGCTCACCCGCCCCCTCGCCCGCGCCATCGCCGCGCGCGGCCCGCGCCCGCGCGTGCTCCTCGTCGGCTGCGGCCTCGAAGGGGAGATCCCCGGCGCGCCGCCCGCGACCGAGCTCTACGGCTGCGATCTCGACGCGCGCGCCATCGAGGCGTGCCGGCGCCTCTACCCGGCGCGCGCGGAGCGCTTCGCCGTCTGCCCGGGGCCCTACGAGCTCCCGACGGGCGGCGGGTTCGACGGCCCGTTCGACGTCGTGCTCGCGAAGGAGGTCGTCGAGCACACCCTCGATCCGTCGCGCTGGGCGCGCGGGCTCTCGGCGCGCCTCGCGCCGGGCGGCGCGCTGCTGCTCACGACCCCGAACTACGGCCGCCTGTCGACGCTGCCGCTCCTCGAGGCCACGGTGCTCGAGTGGATCGCGCGCCGCGACGGCTTCTCGCGCAAGCACATCCACCCGAGCAAGTTCGACGAGCGCAGCCTCGCGGCGCTCGACGTCGGGGAGCGGATGCGGCTCGTGTCGGTGCGGCGCACGCTCACCGGCTGGTCGCTCCTCGGCACCTGGCAGCGCGCCCCGGGCTGACCCGGGCGAAGGCGAGCTCCGCTGATGCTCTACCTCCTGCTCGCGCTCGGTGTCCTCGTCCTCCGGCTGGCCGAGCTCCGCGCCAGCGCGGCCGCCAGCCCCACCGCGCCCGCGCCGGCCGCAGCCGCCGCGCCCGGGCCCGCGCCGCGCCTCGCCTGGCTCGCCGCCGCCGCGGCGGTGGCGGTGGCGCTCCTGCCCGCGCTGCGCGACGCGCCCGCGCTCGCCGGGCCCGGCGCCGCGCTGCCGAAGGACACGATCTCGCACCTCGCCATCGCCTACGACATCGCGACGAGCGGCCTGCCGCACGGGTGGATCGCCACGAACAACGGCGGCTTCCCGATCGCGCTGCACTACCCGCCGGTCGGCTGGCTGCTCGTGGCGGCGCTGATCCGCCTCGGCGTCGCGCCGGTGGTCGCGGTGAAGGGGCTCGGCTTCGCGGCCTTCGTCGGGGCCCCGCTGGTCGTCCTCGCCGCGGCCCGCGCGGTCGGCGCGCGGCCCGCGTCGGCCGCCGCCGGCGCGGTGGCGCTCGCGTGGGTCGCGCCGTACGTGCAGTTCGCCGGCGGGTGGCCGTCGTTCTTCCTCCTCGGGCTGCTCTCGCAGATCCTGGTCATCCCCCTCGTCATCGCCTGGGCCGCCGCGGTGATCCGCCCCGCCCGCTTCGAGCTCGGGCCGGCGCTCGCCGCCGCCTGCGCGGCGACGCACCCGCAGGTCTTCACGGTGAGCGCCGCCGTCCTGGGCGCGGCCGCGATCGCCGCGTGGGATCGGCGGCTGTGCGCGCGCGTGCTCCGCTCGCTCGCCGGCGGCGGCCTGGTCGCGGCCGCGCTCTACGGCCCCGGCATCGCGTCGATGGCCGCGCCCTTCGGCTGGCCCGCCGGCCTCGGCTGGCGGCACATCGGCTTCGGGCCCGAGCGCGTGCTGCCGTGGATGCTCGATGGCGACCTGCTCGACTTCGCGCACACCCCGGTGATCGGCTCCGCGTGGATCGCCGCCTGCTTTCTCCATGCGACGCACCTCCGGGCCCCCGCGTCGCGGGCCGTCCTCGCGGCGTCGGCGGTCGCGCTGCTCCTGTCGATGAGCGGCGGCTGGATCGCCGGCGCAGGCCCGCTCGGCCGCGCGCTGCTCTCGCTGTTCCAGCCGATGCGCGCCCTCGTCCTCCTGCCGCTCGTCGCGGCCGCGGCCATCGTCAGCGCGCTCGACCTCGCGGCGGCGGCGCTCGCGCGCATCGGCGCCGCGCTGGCAGCGCGGGGCGCGCGCCGCTCGCGCCCCGCGCTCGCCGCGGTCCTGCCGGCCGCGCTCGCCGCGGTCCTGCCGGCCGCGCTCGCCGCGGTCCTTCCGGCCGCGCTCGCGCTCGTCGCGGCCCTCGAGATCCCCGCCCGCGCGGCCGAGCTCCATGTCCTTGCGGAGAAGCAGGCCGCGCTCGTCGCGTCGCGCGGCTGCCCGCCGCCCGCCGAGGGCTTCGACCCCGATCTCATCGCCCGCTGGCTCGCCGAGGCGCCGCACGGCCGCGCGAGCTACGCCGCCGAGGACGAGTTCGCGACCTGCTCCATGATGCACGCCGCCGATCTCCGCCGCGCGGTCCCGATGGCCTTCTCGACCGGCGCCGGCGCGCATGTGGGCGTTCACGCGGCGGCCTTCCTCGAGGTGGCGCCCGAGCGCCCGGGGAGCGCCGCGCGCGCGGAGGCGCTCGGCATCCGCACGCTCATCCACCTGACCGCGCAGCGGCCGGGGCCGCCCGAGGCGTGGGCGCTCGTGGACAGGCGCGGCGGGGTCGAGCTGTCCCGGCGGGTGGGCGGCACGGACTACGTGGGGCTCGGCTGCGTGCGCGAGGTGTGGCGCGGCCGGGAGGCCGATCTGCTCGCGGCGCTCTTCGAGCATCTGAAGCAGCCGCGCACCGTGCTCGACACGCCTGGTGAGCTCGTGGCGCTCGAGGCGACCCGCGGCCCGCTGGAGCGCGTGGCCGTGGCCGACGATGGCTGCGACGCGGCCCGCGCCAGCGTGCGCGAGGCGCCGCGCGAGCCGGGCGCGTACGAGGCGATCGTCGACGCCGAGGCGCCGGTCGACGTGGTCTTCCGCGCCACGGCGTACAGCGGCTGGCGCGTGCGCGACGGCGGCGCCGAGCTGGCCCCGCGGCGCGTCGCCCCGGGCTTCTTTGCGGTGCGCGTCGGGCCCGGCAAGCACCACCTGGAGGCGGTGGTGGCGCTGCCGCGGTTTTACCTGCCGGCGGTCGCGCTCGCGTGCGGGGCCGCGCTCGCGCTGGGGGCGCCGCGGCTCCGGCGGCCGCTGTTCCGCCGTGGCCGGCTCCCAGTCACCAGGCGCCCGTGACTGGCACGTCGTCTGGCGTCGTCTGGCGTCGTCTGGCGTCGTCTGGCGTCGTCTGGCGTCGTCTGGCGTCGTCTGGCGTCGTCTGGCACAGACAGCCAGACGCCTGGCCACGGCGGGCAGGCGCGCCGCTTTCGCTTCCACGCGCCGCGCTCGCGCGATAGCCTCGCCGATCGACGCGCGGACAAGGGAGCACCGGATGGCGGGGAAGACGGCGAAGGCGTCGGGTGCAGCGGGGCAGCAAACTCCGACGGACGCGAAGGCGGCTCCAGCAGGCGCGGCGCTCGCCCGGGTCCGAGCGAAAGGCAGCTCCTGGCTGCGCGTCGAGGTGCCGATCGAGGCGGCCGCCGCGCTCCTCGGCGGGTAGCGGGCGCGAGCGGGACGGCGCGCACGCGGAGGACGTCCGCGGAGAGCGAGCAAACGAATGCAGATGGCGGCGGGGGGAGCGATGTATACGCGGGTTGCTGTCGTACAGCTCGCCTATTACCCAGCGATCATCATCGATCGACGGTCTCCGCTCGAGGACCCGCTCTTCGATCCAAGGGGAGCAGCGGACTCGCTGCTCCCCGCGCGCGCCGATGTGCCCGACGCGATCAAGCCCAAGCTCGAGGCGCTCCGGCGGCGCATCCGCGAGGCCTACGATGCGCAGCTCCTCGCGCGGATCCGCGCGGTGCTGTCCGCTTGCGCGGAGTACGGGGCGAGGATCGTTGTCTTTCCCGAGTACAGCGTCCCCTGGGAGATCCTCGGCGGCGTCGCCGACGCGGCGGGCGAAATGGTCGTCGTGGCGGGGACGCACTCGGTGGATCGGGCGGCGCGCCGCTCCGGCGTGTACGAGCGCCTTGGCGCCGCGCGGCTCCCCGCGCTCGGTCAGTCGGTGAGCCCGGTGCTCTACCGGAGTCGGCTCCTCGGCCTGCAAGCGAAGCGGACCGCGGCGGCGGTGGAGCGGAGCGCGATGCGCCGAGGCGACACGTGGGCGCCCGTGGAGATGCCGGACGGCATCCCGGGCCCCATGGGCGTGCTGCCCTGTCTCGATTTCCTCCTCCGGGACGGCGCGCACGACCTCTCGCCCGTCGCGGAGAAGCTCGGCGACTGCCGCTTCCTCGCCGTGCCCAGCGCGACGCCGCACACCACGCTGCCAGAGCTCGCAGGAAAGGTGTGGGACGAGGCGCGCCGGTACGGGCGACCCACGCTCTATTGCGACGGCGCCGAAGGCGGCGGCACCTCGATCTACGTCGACGAGGCCCAGGCCCACGAGCTGCGGCGCTTCCCGGATCGGGCGGGGTACCTCGATCCGGGCGACGAAGGCGTGATCGTCGCGGACGTCGATCTCCGGTACGAGCGGGCCAGCGCGCACCTCGCTCGCGCCACGCGCCCGACGGCGCCGCGGCCGGTCGTGCCGGTCGCCGAGGCGACGCTCGTGTACCGAGGCCACCCGGCGGGCGAGGCCTATGCGCAGTGGCTCGACGGCGCCAGGGAGCTCCTTGGGCGCGACGACGACGAGGCGCTCGAGGCGCTCGTCGCGCGGCTCGAGGACGCGCGCGACGTGCTGCTGAACGCGGGCGCCCTGTCCGGGGCCGCGGCGCGCGGGAGGCGGCTGCGCCGGCTCTATGGCGAGCTCGACAAGCTGACCCGCGTCGAGGAGATACGGCAGTTCACGCGGGAGATCATCGTCCCCGCGGAGGTGCTGCCGCTCGAGGCCTTGCGGGCGGCGACGGCGGCGGCGGCCGCGGACGTCGTGTTCGGGTGGATGACCGAGCGGGAAGCGCGCGAGGCCGGGTTCGTGGAGGTCGAGGCGCGGCTCCGCAAGGCGGTGGACGCGAAGCGGAGCAACGGCGAGTGGACGCTCGACGGGATGGCGGCGCTCGGCGCGGTGGCGCAGGCGGTGCGCGGCGCGCCGGAGGCCGGCGACGACGAGCGGGAGAACTCGTCGCCGCCGGATCTGCTGGTCGAGCTACCGCGAAGGCTCGACCCGACAGCGCTGGGAACGCAGCAGTACCGGGGCTGGGTGCTCTCCTTCCAACGGCATCCATCCGACTTCCGGGCCCCGATGGACGACGCCACGCCGCGCGCCCCCGGCGATGCCCGCGCGGCGCTCGGCCCCACCGCCGCGCCGGACAAGGGCGCGCTTACCCCGCGGTTCTCCGAGCACCAGATCCTCTCGGCGGAGACCGTCTTTCTGCTCGCCCTCGCCGAGGGGCGCGAGCACGTGGCGGCGGTCGGCGTCTGGCCTGAAGGCCGGCCGGCGTGGTGCACGCTCATGGTCGCGGCCCTCCGGGACGAGGGGTGGGTCCTGCTGTGGATCGACGGCCTCGAGCGGTGGACAGGGCCCCGGCGAGCGTGGGAGAAGCTCCGCTCCGCCGCCGTCCGGTCAGGGCTGGCGAGCGCCACGCTCGAGGCGATCCCGCAGGACGCCCTGGCGCGGCGGATCGCGCGCCTGTCGCCGCGCTTTGACGGCGCGCGCGGCGTCATCGCGGCGCTCCGCGAGCAGCGGCTGCGCGAGGTCGGGGGGCGGTTCGTGGAGCCGGACGCCTTCGTCGACGGGCGCTGCGAGCCCACGCCCCTGCTCGGCGCCCTCGACGCGTGGCTCTCGTCGAGCGAGAAGATGGCGCTGGTCCTCGGCGAGTTCGGCCTGGGGAAGTCCACCGCGCTCGCCGCGTGGGCCGAGCGGCGATGGGCGTCCGCCGAAGGGCCGAGACCCCTGCTCGTCAACCTCGCTGGCGCCTCGCCGCACGCGAGCCCGGAGCAGCTCCTGCTCCAGGCGGCCGGCGCCCCGGACCTCCCTGCGAACCGCGCCGCCCTGCGCCTGCTCATCCGCCACCGGCTCGTCGTCCCCTGCTTCGACGGCTTCGACGAGATGGCGACGCGCCTGGAGGCCTCCGAGTTCGCGGGGCGGCGCGCCAGCCTGCTGGAGGTCGCGGTCGGCGGCGGCAAGGTGGTTGTCTCCTCGCGTGACGACCACTTCCCCGCCGACGCGCACCTCCCGACCACCGGCGAGTTCGGGCCCTCCCAGACGCCAGGCACGTCCGTCGGGATACGTCGCTTCACCATCCTGCCGTTCACCGAGGCGCAAGTGCACGAGCTCGTGCGGCAGATCCGTGGCGAGGACGGCGCCGCGGCGGCGCTCTCGCGCATCGCCGCGATCTACGACCTCAGGGACCTCGTGCACCGGCCGCTGCTGCTCGGGATGGTGCTGACCACGCTGGACGAGTTCGCCTCCGGGGCGAAGGTCGGGCGCGCCGATCTCTACGAGGCGTACCTGAAGCGGTGGCTCGACAACACGCGGAAGGACGACCCGGAGAGCTTCACCGACGAGCAGAAGAAGGAGTTCGCCGAGGCGCTCGCCGAGCAGCTCTGGCGGTCCGGCCAGCCGGCGTGCACCTGGCAGGAGCTGAAGCAGTCGGTCCGCGCTCGGCTCTTTCGATTCCTGCCCGAAGGCATGCCGACCGACGCCGCGTTCCTGGACATCCAGGGCGGGACATTCCTCGTGCAGGAAGGAAGCGACGGCTACCGCTTCGCGCACAAGGCGTTCCTCGAATACTTCCTGGCGCGCGCGCTGGTGGCGACGCTGGCCGAGCGGCCGATCGAGGCGCTCCGCACCAAGCCGATCACGCGGGAGGTCGCGGCGTTCGTGGGCGAGCTCCTGAGGACGTTCGGCGAGCCGAGGCGCGCGGGGGCCGTGCGCGCGGTCCAGTCGTTCCTGAAGATGGACCGTCAGTTGACCCCTTCAACGAGGGAGCCGGCCGAGAACGCCCTCCGGTTGCTGCTCGGCCTCGCGCGATGGGCCGAGGAGACCGCCGGGTGGATCTCGGAGGGGGCCGATCTCCACGGCGTGCAGCTCGCCGGCGAGGACCTGCGCGGCGCGCCGCTCGCGGGCGCGAACCTGCGGGACGCGAACCTGTCCGGCGCCGACCTGTCCGGCGCCGACCTGACGGACGCCGCGCTGAGCGGGGCCATGCTGTCCGGCGCGAAGCTCCACGGGACGATCCTCCGGCGCGCGATCGCGCACCGGGCGGACTTCACGCAGGCCGAGGCGAAGGGGGCCATCGTCGAGCTGGCCAAGCTGAGCGGCGCCGTCCTGCGGCAATCGACCTGGACCGGATGCCGCTGGAACGGCGCGCAGGCCGAAGGGACCGACCTGAGCGCTTGCTTGATCGCGGGCAGGGGCGCTCACCCGGAGCGCGCGCGCAGACTCGCCGCGACGCCGCCGCTGGCGCACGTCGACCTGGTGTCCGGACACACCGGCACGATCAACGCGCTCGCATGGTCGCCCGACGGGCAGCGCCTCGCGACCGCGGGGTACGATCATACGGTGCGCCTCTGGCACGCGGACACCGGCGCGGAGCTCGCCCGGTTCGAGGGACATTCCGACTGGGTTCTGGCCGTGGCGTGGCGCCCCGACGGCCAGCGCCTGGCGAGCGCTGGATACGACCTGACAGTGCGGATCTGGCACGCTGGCACCGGCAAGGAGCGCGCCCGGCTCGAGGGCCACGCCGACTGGGTGAGGGCCGTGGCGTGGCACCCCGACGGCGAGCACCTGGCCAGCGGGAGCGATGACCAGACCGTGCGCATCTGGGACGCGAGCACGGGCAGGGAGCTCGCCCAGATCGAGGGCCACGCGCGCGGGGTCAGGGCCGTGGCGTGGCACCCGGACGGCAGGCGCCTGGCCACCGCGGGCGACGGCAACACCGTGCGCATCTGGGACACCGGCACCGGCAAGGAGATCGCGCGGCTCGAGAGCCATGTGCGCGGGGTCTCGGCCGTGGCGTGGCACCCGGACGGCAGGCGCCTGGCCACCGCGGGCGACGGCAACACCGTGCGCATCTGGGACATCGGCACCGGGGGCGAGATCGCCCGGCTCGAGCGCCGCTCGAGCGGGGTCAGGGTCGTCGCGTGGCGCCCGGACGGCAGGCGCCTGGCCACCGCGGGCGACGGCAACACCGTGCGCATCTGGGATGCGAGCACCGGCAGCGAGCTCCCGCGGCTCGAGGGCCATACCAACTGGGTCAGGGCCATGGCGTGGCACCCGGACAACAGGCGTCTGGCGAGCGCGGGCGACGGCAACACCGTGCGCATCTGGGACACCGGCACCGGCAAGGAGCTGACGCGGCTCGAGGGCCACTCCAACTGGGTGCTGGCCCTCGCCTGGCACCCGAGCGGCGACCGCCTGGCCAGCGCGGGGAACGACTCGATGGTGCGCATCTGGGACACCCGCACCGGCAAGGAGCTGACGCGGCTCGAGGGCCACTCCAACTGGGTGCTGGCCCTCGCCTGGCACCCGGACGGCAACCGCCTGGCCAGCGCCGGCGACGACCAGACGGTGCGGATCTGGGACGCGGGCCAGGGGGAGGAGCTCGCGCGGCTCGAGGGCCACTTGAACGGCGTCCTGGCCCTCGCCTTTCACCCCCTCGGCAATCGCCTGGCCAGCGCCGGGCACGACGGCGCCGTGCGCATCTGGGAGACGACCACGGGCCAGGAGCTCGCTCGGTTCGAGGGCCATTCCGACTGGATCCTCGCGCTGGCCTGGCATCCGGACGGCGGCCGCCTGGCGAGCGCAGGGCACGATACGACGGTGCGGATCTGGGATCCGGACACCGGCAAGCAGCTCGCGCGGCTTCAGGGCCATACGCGCGACGTGAAGGCCCTGGCGTGGCGCCAGGACGGCGAGCGCCTGGCCAGCGCTGGCGACGACACGACGGTGCGGATCTGGGACGCGGGCACCGGCGAGGAGGTCGCCCGGCTCGAGGGCCATACGCTCGGGATCACGGCGGTCGCCTGGTCGCCGCGCGGCGAGCGCCTGGCCAGCGCGGGGCACGACGGCACCGTCCGGATCTGGGACGCAGCCACGGGCGAGGAGATCGACCGGATCGAGGGCCACACGCGGCGGGTCATGGCCATGGCCTGGCAGCCGCGCGGCGACCGCCTGGCGAGCGCGGGGCACGACGGCACCGTCCGGATCTGGAGCGCGGATCAGCGCAGGCTCCTCGCCAGCTTCGTCTCCGCCGGCAGGACCACGCTCGCGCGCACGCCCGGCGGCTTCTGCCTGCTCGACGGCGCGGAGCCCGAGCGCGCCCGCCTCGCCCTCCGCCGCCCCGACTCGCGGACGACGCTGTACCTGCCCCTGGCCGGCTTCCGGGACATCCTGCGGCGCCCGGACAAGGTGTTCGCCGCGCTCTCCGGCGATCTCACCGGCGACAACGTCGCAGAGGAGCTCGCGCGCCACGGCTACGCAGGCGGAGTCCCCTGGGACGGCGAGGAGCTCTTCACCTCCGCTGCTCCAGGCGCGCCTCCGCCGCGGACGGTCAGCTCCGTGCCCCCGCGCGCGGCCACGGACGGCCCCCCCGCGCCCGACGCTCCGCTCTCGAGCGCCCTCGCGAACCCCTTCCGTCCCGGCCCGGCGCTCATCGACGCCCCTTCCCTCCCCGGCCGCGCCCCGGTGCTGGCGGAGCTCTTTGCCCTGATCGAGAGCCGCAGCCCCGCGATCCTCCGCGGGCCGCGCCGCTCGGGCAAGACGTCCATCCTTCACCACCTCGCCGCACGCCTCTCCGCGACCCATGCGGTTCACCACAAGACCCTTGAGGGCCGGGCCCAGCCCATCCGCACCGCCGACGATCTCGCCCGCTTCCTCGATCCCTCTCTCCAGTCCGACGCCACCCCCGCGTTCACCCTCCGCGACCGCCTCTCCAGCGCCGGCAACGCCGTCCTGCTCCTCGACGAGGTCGCCAATCTTTACCAGGCCGACGCCACGGTCTTCGCCTGGCTCCGCGCCGTCGGCCAGGAGAGGACCAGCGTGGTGCTCGTCGGCTCGCACTGGGACTGGGTCACCATCGTCGAGCACGCCTTCGCCGCCGCCCCGGGCTCCTCGTTCGGCAACGACGTCACCCCGATCAACCTCGGTCCGCTCCCCGAGGCCGACGCGATCCGCTTCCTCGTCGACACCGCGCCTCCCGACGTCCCGATGGAGGCGGAGCGCACCGCGCGCTGGATCGTCGAGCTCTGCGGCCCATGGCCCTTCTACCTCCAGGTCATGGGCTATGCCCTCGTCCAGGCCGTCCGCGCCGGCCAGCGCCGCGCCCTGGTCGAGCGCGCCGGCGTGCGCGAGCTCTACGAGCTACGCCTGCTCCTCGACCGCGACGCCGCCTTCTTCCGCGCCCGCTGGGCCGAGCTGCCGGAGCGCGCGCGCGCCGTCCTCGGCGCCCTCCGCGGCGCCCCCGACACGGCGCTGCCCGAGGTGCGCAGGCTGCCTTCCGAGGACGTCACCGTCCTCTGCGACGCGGGCCTCTGCGACGCGCTCGGGACGTGGCTCGCGGATCCGCCGTTCTTCGACTGGATTCGACGGGTGGCCAGCGAACCAAGGAGAGAGCCTTGATGCGCGCGTTCGACGTGAGGAACCCCTATTCGCGAGAGCGCGACGTCCGCGATCACGGCCACCTCATGGATCTGCTGCTTTCCCTGCCCACGAACGGCGTCCTCTGGCCGCTCGTGGGCGCGCGCCGGGCCGGAAAGACATGGACCCTCAAGGCGATCGAGCGACGCCTCTGCCTCGCTGAGGAGAGGACCGTGCGCTACCTCGACCTGCGCAACGTCGGCCCCGAGCTCCCGGGCGTGCCGCCGGGGACGACGCTCCTCCTGGATGAGCCGCAGCTCGCCGGCAAAGGCGGCACGCCGCGCGACGCGAGCGCCTTCCTGCGCTGGTGCGGCGATCTCTACAGAAACAACACGAAGATCCTGCTGGCGATGAGCCCCGCCGAGTGGATAGCGCTCGAGCGCGCGGCCGCCAGAGACGCCGGGTTCCTCTCCTCGCGGGACATGCGTTTCCTCGATCCCCTGACGCCCGCCGAGGCGCTCAAGCTCGCCCGCACCGAGGCGTCGAGGGCGCTGCTCCCCGCGCTGCCCGAGGCCTGGCGCCGGAATCCCTTCCTGCTCGAGCTCGTCTTCGAGCTCGCCGAGCAATCGCCCGATCTGGTGAAAGCCCCATGGACGCTCCTGCAGATGGCGCGCGTGAGCAGCGAGCGCATGGAGTTCACCTATCACCGCGCCGTGTTCGACGACGGGCTGACCGAGGCGCAGCGGTGCGTGCTGCGCGAGATCGCGCGCGGCGGGTCGCCCCGCGACGAGAACGTCGATCTGCTCGAGCGCTGCGGCCTCGTGGAGCGCCGCGGCGGGCGCCCCGTGCTCGCCGACCCGATCCTCGAAGCGAACCTGTGCCCGCTGCGGATCCACCATATCTCCGACATCCACTTCGGCCCGAAGTCCGCCCAGCGCGTCGACGTGAAGGAGAGAGGCCAGCACGGCAGCGCCATGGGTGGTGCGCTGGGCCCCCCGCGCGTCTGCGATCACTATGTCGAGCACGTCGCCGAGCTCGCCGCGTCCGGCCGCGCGCCCCACCTCCTCGTCGTCTCCGGCGACGTCGCCGAGTGGGCCGACGACGCCCAGTATGCCGAGGCCCGGTCCTGGCTAGAGCAGGTGTCCAGGCACCTCGCGGATCACCCTCGCCTGCCGCCCGACGAGCCCAACGTGTTGCTCGTGGGCGGCAATCACGACGTCGACTGGCGGCAGGCGGCGGAGCCCGCGCAGGCCGGGACGCAGGCGCGCCACGAGCCTTTTGCGCGGGCGTTCGGTGATCACCCGCGCTGCGCGCGGCCGCCGCTCGAGGAGCCCCCGGCGACGCGGCCGCTCGCGGTGGCGCGGTATGCGGATCTCGGGGTGGAGTTCGCGCTGCTCGGATCGGCGGAGTTCGGCGGTCAGGAGGAGAAGGATCCGGTCCGGGACGAGCTCCTCTCGCTCATCGGCCGCCTGCGGCAAGGCGCCATGGACGAGCCGGACGCCGAGCGCGCCGCGGCGCTGCGCGACCACGTGGCGCGCATCGATCCCGGCCTGGTCCACAACGCGGATCTCCAGCGCCTGCGCAGGACGCGGTGGCACGCGCCGATCCGGATCGCGGTCCTGCATCACCCGGTGTCGCCGCTGCCGTCCACCGAGCTCGCCCGCTTCGGCGGCCTGATCAACGCGGGTGAGGTGAAGGACGCGCTGGCCCACAAGGAGTTCTGCCTGGTGCTCCACGGCCACAGCCACACGGGCTGGTTCGGCAAGGAGCAATGGCCGGAGCGGCACGAGGACTGGACCATCCGTATCGCCGCGGCGCCGTCGCTCTCCAGCCGGGAGGTGCAGGAGCACAACGGCTACAACGAGATCGAGATAGCGCGGGACGGCGTGGGCGGCGAGGTCGGCTATCAGATCCACGTGAGGCGCATGGTGCGAGAGGGCGCGACCTGGACGCGGCGGGCGTCGATGGGGCCGTTCGCGCCGGGGAAGTAGCGCCGCGGCCGGGGGGGCTCCCGGTCAGAAGTGTTACCAGGGCTCCGCTCGTACAACTGCGCGGTCCCCGCGGTCCTGCTGCGCGGCCCGGCGCTCTTCCTGCGCGGTTCCAGCCCCCTCCTGCGCGGTCCCCGCGGTCCTGCTGCGCGGCCTCGGCGCTCTTCCTGCGCAGCCCTGGCAGCCTCCTGCGCGGCTCCAGCCCCCTCCTGCGCGGTCCCGGCGGTCCTGCTGCGCGGCCTCGGCGCTCTTCCTGCGCAGCCCTGGCAGCCGCCTGTGCACCCATTTTTGTGGCCTACCGTACGATCGAACGGCTCCTGCGCGGTCCCGGCCCCCCTCCTGCGCCCCCCACTTGGTGCCCTATCACACGTTTCGGCAGCTCCGACGCAGCCCCGGCGCCCTCCTACGCAGCCCCGGCGCCCTCCTGCGAAGCCCCGGGCCCCCCTGTGCGCCCCGCTTGGTGTCCTGCGCTACCATGGCTCGACGCCAGCGCCTGGTCGTCGCCTCCGCGGCGTGGCTCCGGGGTCTCCTGCGCGGCGCTGCTGCCCCTCGCGACCTCGGCTTCGTGCTCTCCTCGGATCGACTCCTCGATATCACCGAGTTCTTCATCGAGCGACCGCATCTCGGCTGCTCGAGCCGCCGGTGGCGCCCCGGCGGCATTCAACGCGGAGATCGCGACGGCGATGGAGAGAATCTTCATCGCAAGGATCACGCAGGCGCAGTACGACGTCGCGCATGCTAGCTTTTCTGCGGCGCACGAGATGCTCGACCTCCCTCTCCTCGGCACCGTGGACATGGAACGGACGCTCAGGAACGCGCGCTCGATCGCGGTGCTGGGGATCAAGCCGGAGAGCCGCCGGGACCTCGATGCGCACCAGATCCCGCTTTACCTCCAGAAGGTCGGTTACCACATCCTCCCCGTCCCGACCCGCTATCCCGAGGCGACCCGGATCCTCGGCGTTCCCGTCCGCCGCCGCCTGATCGAGCTTCCCGCGCCCATCGACGTGCTGAACGTCTTCTGCAAGCCCGAGGAATTCGCGCTCCACGTCGAGGATGCGCTCGTGTTGCGTCCGCCTTTGGTGTGGTTCCAATCCGGGCTGCTCGAGCTCTCGGCGGCGCGCAGGCTGCTCGACGCCGGGATTCCGGTCGCGGAGGACTGTATCGGCTGCCGGCGCGCGTCGATGTGGCCTTCCATCGAGCCATTCGAGGCACAACGCTCGGCGGCGGGCTCGCGGACGCCATGAAACCAGGCGCGCGCCCGACGCCTCCCGGCCTCGTGTGGATCCCTGGCGGCACCTTCACGATGGGCCAAGAGCCGATCTTCGAGTCCGAGGCACCCAACCCACCGCACCGCGTCGAGCTGTCGCCCTTCTGGATCGGCGCTCACCCGGTCACCCGCGCCGAATACAGCGCCTTCATCGAGGCCACGGGCGCCACGGCGCCGCCCTCCGCGGGCCGGCCCGAGCTCGACGCGCCCGATCGGCCCGTGGTGAACGTGAGTTACATAGAAGCCCTGCGGTATTGCGCCTGGGCCGGGGGGACCTTGCCCACGGAGGCGCAATGGGAGCTCGCCGCGCGCGGATTCGATGGGCGGCGCTATCCGTGGGGAGACGATCCTCCGGACGAACGGCGCGCCTGCTTCGCCGAGGACTGGAATCGCGGCGGGCCGAGCCCGACAGGCGCGCACCCGGCCGGCGCCAGCCCTTTTGGTTGTCACGATATGGCCGGCAATGTCTGGAGCTGGTGCCTGGACGCGTTCCGCGCGGACGCGCACCTCGAACGAGCGCGCCTCGGCCGCGATCCGTGCGTGGGCGGCGCGACGCGGGTGCGCCCGCTGCGCGGCGGGTGCTGGCGCAGCATCGAGAGCAGGCTCCAGTCGGCGTACCGCAACTGGAGCCACGAGGTCGCGCGGCACACCACCATCGGCTTTCGCCTCTGTGTCTCGACGGTTTGACGCGAAGGCCGTCAAGACGAAGGCAGATCGCGTGAAGTCGGCGAGGGCGGGGATGCCGAGGGGCGCGGGACGCCGAGCAGGGCCGCGGCGGCGGGCGCGATCCTCCGCGGGTCCACGGCCGCTCGTGCCGTCCGCGTGGCAACGCCCTCATCCCGCCGAGGGCCCCGGCTGGCGCCTGGCGTGCCCTGGGTCAGGTCGTATCCTTCATCCCCGCCTCTCCCGGCCGCGGCCGTACGATGCATGGCGGGGAGGGGGAACGTTGATGACGATCCTGAGGACTGCATTGCTTCTCGGTGGGGCGCTCGGCCTCTCGTCCTGCGATCACGCGATGCCAGGACACATGGACGGCGAAGCGCCCGCCGCTCCGGACGACAGCGCGGCCGGGCCGCAGGCCACGCTGGTCGAGCCTGCGCTCCATTTCATCGAGAGCCGAGGGGCGGCGGAGTCCGCCTCGGGCTATCACGTCCAGGGGCGAGACAAGGCCGTTCACCTCGGACCCGACGGCATCACCTTCGTCCTGGCCGGCGCCCCGGAGGCCTCGCTCCCCCGCTGGGCGGTGAGGCTCGAGTTCGAGGGCCGTCGAGCCGGCGTCGTGCCCGAGGGGAAGGATCCCACCGGCGCGGTGGTCAGCTATTTCACGGGCCCTCGCGAGCAGTGGAGGACCGGCCTCCCGACCTATGCCGCGGTGGTGTACGAGGGCCTCTGGCCCGGCGTCGATCTCGAGATCTCCGGCACGGCCCGCGCGCTGAAGTACCAGCTCGTGGTCGCGCCGGGGGGCGATCCGGCGCAGATCCGGCTCACCTACCGGGGCGCGAGCGCGGTGCGCCTGACCGAGGGCGGGCAGATCGAGATCTCCACGCCGGCGGGCAGCTTCACCGACGACGCGCCGCTGTCCTTCCAGGACACCCCGGAGGGCCGCGTGGCGGTGCCGAGCGCGTACGCCCTCGAGGCACCCGCGCCGGACGGGGCGCAGACCTATGGGCTCCGCCTGGGCGCCTACGACCCGACCCTGCCGCTGGTGATCGATCCGGCCGTGCTGATCACCTGCGGCTTCATCGGTGGATCCGGCTCGGACGACGGCGAGGACATCGCGGTGGACCTGGCCGGCAACGCCTATATCACGGGCTCGACCACCTCCACCCGGACGACGTTCCCGGACATCGTCGGTCCCGATCACAAATACAACGGTGGCCAGGACGCCTTCGTCGCCAAGGTGGACCCCCGGGGCGCCCTCGTCTACGCGGGCTATATCGGCGGATCCGGCTTCGAGCTCGGCAGGGGCATCGCGGTGGATTGGGCCGGCCAGGCCCACGTGACAGGCCTCACGCAGTCCGATGATTTCCCCGTCGAGATCGGCCCGGACCTGACCTACAACGGCCAGGGCGACGCGTTCATCGTGAAGATCGACGCCTCCGGCAAGGATCTCGCCTATGCCGGCTACATCGGCGGCGCCGGGACCGATCTCGGGTTCGACGTCGCCGTGGACAGCTGCGGCGACGCCTACGTGACCGGGAGGGCTGACTCCGGCGCATCGACGTTCCCCGCTCAGGTGGGCCCCGATCTCACGCAGAACGGCGGCGCCGACGCCTTCATCGCCAAGGTCGACGCCTCCGGCGCAGGCCTCGTCTATGCCGGTTATATCGGCGGCAGCGCGCAGGACGAGGCCTTCTCCATCGCCGTGGACTGGACCGGCGCCGCCTATGTCACCGGCTGGACCTTCTCGGGCGCGGACACCTTCCCCGTCCTGGTCGGCCCGGATCTCTCCCAGAACGACGGAGGCACCGCCGGCGACGCGTTCGTCGCCAAGGTGAGCCCCGCGGGCACCGGGCTCGAATACGCCGGCTACATCGGCGGCGCCGGCTACGACGTCGGCCAGGGCATCGACGTGGACCTCGCTGGCAACGCCTATGTCTCCGGCAACACGGCCTCCGACGAGCTGACCTTTCCCGTCAAGATCGGACCCGACCTGACCTACAACGGCGCCGAGGACGCGTTCGTGGCGAAGGTCAGCCCGTCGGGCGCCCAGCTCGTCTACGCGGGCTATGTCGGCGGCACGAGCCTGGACGGCAGCACGGGGCTCGCGGTCGACCTCGCCGGCCGCGCCTACCTGACGGGCGCGACATCCTCCGCTGATTTTCCCGCCTTCGGAGGGCCCGATCTCACCCACAACGGGGGCTTCGACGCGTTCGTGACCAAGGTCGGCGCCTCCGGCGCGAGCCTCGTCTATTCCGGGTTCATCGGCGGATCGAGCACGGACGCCGGCAGAGATATCGCGGTGCACTGGCGCGGTGACGCGTTCGTCGCCGGGTTCGCCGAGTCGACGGAGGCAACCTTCCCGACCGTGAGGGGCCCCGATCTCACCCACAACGGAGGCGCCGACGCCTTCGTCGCGAGGATCAGGCAGACGCCCTGACCGCGCCTCGCGTGCCGTGATGGGCACGGCGCAGACATCGACCGGAAACATATGGTTTACAACCCATCCAGGGTCCGACATCGACCGGAAACATACGGTCTACCCATCTGGGTCCGACATCGACCGGAAACAGTTGATCTACAACCTATTTTGGGCTCGACATCGACCGGAAACATGCGATTTACGAGCCATTTACGGTCCTTGTTTTATGGATCCGTCCTGAGGCCTCGAGCGCCGCACCGCGAGGTCCTTCAGAACTTGCAACTTACGAGGACCCATGACCCAGGCTACCAAGGCGACCAAGATCGAGCTATTTTCGCTGTCGACTCCAGCGATGCGCGCATTCCACCTGACCTGGCTGGCGTTCTTCGCCTGCTTCTTCGCGTGGTTCGCGGTGGCACCGCTGATGCCGGTCATCAAGGGCGAATTCGGGCTGACCAAGGAGCAGATCGCCAACATCAACATCGCCGCGGTGGGGATCACGGTGGCGGGTCGTCTGGTGATCGGGCCGCTCTGCGACAAGTACGGCCCGCGGGCGACCTACACGTGCTTGCTGGCGCTCGGCGCCATCCCCGTGCTGGGGATCGCGCTCGCGCAGAGCTATGAGGTCTTCCTGTTCTTCAGGCTGCTGATCGGCATGATCGGCGCGAGCTTCGTCATCACGCAGTATCACACGTCCGTCATGTTCGCTCCCAACGTGGTCGGCACCGCGAACGCCGCAAGCGCGGGCTGGGGCAACGCCGGAGGGGGTGTCACGCAGTCGACCATGCCCTGGGTGCTCGCGGCGGTGCTGAGCCTGGGTGTCGCCTCGTCCATCGGCTGGCGCCTCGCGATGGTGGTGCCGGGCGCGCTCATGCTCGTCGTCGCGGTCCTCTACTGGAAGTACACCCAGGACTGCCCGCAAGGGAACTACAAGGATCTCCGCGCGGCGGGCGTCGAGATCGAGGGCGGGAAGAAGGGTGGATGGGCGATCTTCAAGGCGGCGATGGGCAACTACCGGTCCTGGATGCTGTTCATCACGTACGGGGCCTGCTTCGGGATCGAGCTCTTCGTGCACAACGTGGCCGCCAGCTACTTCGTGGACCGCTTCAAGCTGGATCTCCAGACCGCAGGCATGGCCGCGGGCAGCTTCGGGCTCCTGGCGCTGTTCGCGCGCGCGGTGGGCGGCATGCTCTCCGATCGGCTGGCGCACCGGAAGGGCCTGGACGCCCGCACGACCCTCCTGTTCGCGCTGATGGTCGGCGAGGGGCTCGGCCTGCTCTGGTTCTCCCGGATGCAGACGGCGGGGATGGCGGTGCTCGCGATGATCGTCTTCGGGCTCTTCACGCACATGGCTTGCGGCGCCACCTACGCGCTCGTGCCCTTCATCGATCGCAAGGCGCTCGGCGGCGTCGCGGGCATCGTGGGCGCGGGCGGCAACGTCGGCGCTGTCGCGGCGGGCTTCCTGCTCAAGGCGGTCGGCGACACCCAGGATTGCTTTGCGGTGCTGGGCTTCGCCGCGCTCGTCTCGTCGGTGTGCGCGATCCTCGTGCGCTTCACGGCCGCCCACAAGGCCAGCGAGCAGGCCCTCTACGACAAGGCCCTCGCCGAGCGCCTCGCCCAGAGCGGCGCCCCGACCCCGGTCGGCCTCGCGCGCGCGAGCTGAACACCCCTTGAGGGTGGCCGCTGCTCTGGCTGCGCTACGGCCCCGGCGAGCCCGCGCGCGACGTGGTCGCCTTCCCCGATCTCACCGGCGCGCTCAGGCCCTCTCGGGCGCGAGCCCGGGCGAGCTCGGCGGCCCGCCGCTGCAGCGACAGCACCCGCGGGGCTAGTACTACAGCCGTACTTGGTCCGAGGTGCGGCTGTAGACATCAAAATCGTCGAGAAATCCGTGCCCGTCCGCCCGTCTACAGCCGCAAATGGACCGCAAGTACGGCTGTAGTACTAGGGGCCGCCGGGGCCGCCGGGGTCACCCGTGCCAGCGTCCGAACACCCGGAACCATGGAGCGCAACAGCGAGAGCCAGAGCAGGAGCGAGACGTAGGTGCATTGCACAAGGATCGGCGGCGTCGCGGCGCGCGTAAAGCCCCACCGCGGGCGCCCGATCGAGGTATCCCGGCGTCGCGCGCGCCCGCCGAGCTGGCTTCGGAGCGCGGGCCCCGGCCAGCGCGCCAGCGGCTGCCCTGAAGCTACCATGGATCCATCTGAAAGTGATCGCGCACGATCCACTGAGGCGTTCCGCAGTCGTGGACGCTGCCCAGCGTGAACCGCTGATTAAAACCGCGCAGCTCCGCCATCTGCTCGGGTGTCGCGGAGGTGATGTTCGCCAACAGCCGCAAGCTCGGCAGCCCCTCGGCGCGCAGAAGCGACAACGCCGCGTCCGCGCCGAGCGGCGTGAAGAATGACATGAGCAGCTCGAGCGATCGATCTCGAGCGTGACTCAACGCGTACGCCGCCGCGTCGTCGAAGTCGCTCTCCTCCACGTTCAGCCGCAGCAGCGAGGCCCAGCTCGCGCTCTCCGCCAGGTCACGCCAGAACGCCGGGCCCGCCGGAGTTCCCCACAAGCTCAGCGAGCGCAGCCGTGCTGACAGCGGCAGACCCGACAGACGCGGCATCATGCTGGCATCCACCTCGCTGCAGCCGAGCGCCAACCGCTCCAGCCGAGGCCAGCATGCCCCCTCGAACAGCGTGCACAGCGACCCGCTCAACACCCGCTCGTTGAAGCCCAGCGACAGGTGCCGCAATTGCAACCAGGCACCCGCGCCGTGCAACGCCTCCAGCCCGGCGTCCCCGATCCGCAGGTTCCACAACCCCAGCTGCTCGAGCTCCTCCTTCGGCAGCACGCGAGCAAACTCCGCCATCACGGCGTCCCCCTCGAAGCTCGCGCCGCTCGCCTCCAGCACCAGCTGCCGCAGCATCGTCGCCGCGGGAGCCCGCGCCAGCGTCAACGCATCCCCTGCGTCGAGCAAGGCATCGGACAACAGCAGCCGTCGCGGCTTCAACGACTCGAGCGCAGCCAGGCATTCCTCCAGCTCAGCGCGCGGCAATTGCTCGAGCTCCAGCGAGCTCGCGTCCAGCAACCGTACTCGAGTCAGACGCCACAGGCACGCCGCATGATGTTTCCTCACCCGGCGCACCTTGAACAACCCCCACTCGAACTCGCCGTCGACCCCATCCTTGTCGCTCAGCTCCCACTCCCCGCGAAGCTCTTCCCGCGCCCTCCGCCGCGCTTGCCACGCCTCCGCCTCGTCGGCTCTCACCCGCCGCTCCCATTCGATCAACTCAGCCAGCGGATCACCCGCCGCGCGCAACGTCTCGGCGTACGCGAGCCAGGCCTGCGGATCGGTCGGATCACGCCGCAGCGCGGCCTCGAGCTCCCTGTCGTTCATCGTTCGCCCTCAGCGTCGCTTTGCCTGCCATGGTGGGGTTGCCCTTGCACCATCGCGCAATGGTACACCGGTCGTGCTCGCCTGCGGCTGCGCGCGCCGGGGCCGCTGGGACGCCGCCGGGCGCGGCGCCGCGAGCGAGCGAGGCAGGCGGCGCGCGGGGCCGCAGATCAGCCCGAGAGCGGGCTCGCCGTGCTCCGCAGCTCGCGGCGCCCCGCCGACAGGGCCTCCATCAGCGCGGCGTCCTCGGCTGGCTTGACGAGGTGCTTGTCGAAGCCCGCCTCTCGCGATCTCCTCCGGTCCTCGTCCTGACCGTAGCCGCTCAGGGCGACGAGGCGCGTCGACGCGAGCGACGGCTCGGCGCGGATGGCGCGGGCCACGTCGTACCCATCCATCCCGCCCGGCAACCCGAGGTCGCACAGGACCACATCCGGAGGGCGCGCCCGGGCCGCCGTCAGGCCGGTCGGGCCGTCGAACGCCGTCTCCACGTCGTAGCCGCTCAGGGTCAAGAGCATCTCGAGGCTCTCGGCCGCGTCGTGGTTGTCCTCGATCACGAGGACGCGAACCCCCTGGCGACTGGCCTCCTCCCCGCCGGAGGCGGCCGACAGGTCCCGGGCGACCGGCGCCGCGAGCGGCAGCCGCAGCGTGAACACCGAGCCTCGGCCGGGCCCCTCGCTGTGAGCCGCCACCGTCCCGCCGTGGAGCTCGACGAGCCCCTTCACCAGCGCAAGGCCGAGCCCGAGCCCCCCCTTGCTCCGGGCCAGCCCCTGATCCGCCTGGCTGAACGGATCGAAGATGCGCGCTAGCAGCCCCGGATCCATCCCGACGCCGTTGTCCTCGACCGTGATGACGGCCTGTCCAGACACGCCCCCTTCGCGCCCGGGCGCCCGTGGACGAGGGCCCGCCTCGACGCGCACGCCCACGCGCCCTCCCCCGCTCGCGCCCGCGTCGGTGAACTTGCCGGCGTTCTGCAGCAGATTGCCCAGCATCTGCGCCAGCCGGGTGTCGTCGCCCTCGACCCAGAGCGGCTCGTCCGGCACGCTCACGCGGAGCGCCACGCCCTCGGCCTCGAGGTTCGCCCGGTAATCCTCGGCGGTCTGGCGGACGATGCCGACGACATCGCAGCGCGCCTTGCGGAGCTGGATCCGGCCGCGGGCGATGCGAGAGATGTCGAGCAGGTCGTCGATCAGCCGGACCATGTGCGTGACCTGGCGATCGATCACGTCCCGGGCTCGCCGCTGCACGGGATCCGCCGCTCCGACCCTCCGGAGCATCGCGACGGCCGTGCGGACGGGCGCGAGGGGGTTGCGCAGCTCGTGGGCGAGCATGGCCAGGAACTCGTCCTTCCGCCGGTCCGCGTCCCGCAGCGCCTGCTCTGCCAGCTTGAGATCGTGGATGTTGATGGCGATCCCGAACCAGCGGACGATCCGGCCCGAGGCGTCGCGGATGGGCCGCCCGCGCACCTTGAACCACTGGTATCCGCCGTCGCGCCACTGGACGCGGTACTCCAGATCATACGGGGCGAGCCCCCCGACCGCGGCGCGCCAGGCGGCGAAGACCCGCTCCCGATCGTCCGGGTGCAGGACCTCGAGCCACCTGTCGCCGAACTGCCGCTCGGCGGCCACGCCGGTGAACTCGACCCATTGCTCGCTGAAGAACTCGCAGTAGCCGTCGGGCCGGGTCGCCCACACCATGCCCGGGATCGATTCGAGGGTCTGACGGTGAAAGAGCTCGCTCTCGCGCAGGGCGGCCTCGGCCCGGTGGCGCTCGGTCAGATCCAGCATCGAGCCGATCATGCGGGTGGGCGCGCCGCTCGCGCTCCGGCCGATGTAGCCGCGGTCGAGGAAGGGCGCGTACGAGCCGTCGGCCTTGCGAAAGCGGTACTCGTCGGTCCAGCTCTCCCCGTTGCCGTCGATCGCGGCGCGGATCCCCTCGGATATCCGCACCCTGTCCTCCGGGTGGATGCGGTCGTACCAGCCCTCGGGGCTGTCGCCGAGCTCCTCCGGCGTGCAGCCGAAGTGCTGGACGACCGCTCCGTTCCAGGAGACCCGGTTCGTCTCCAGGTCCCAGTCCCAGATCACGTCGTTCGTGGCGCGGTTGACGAGGCGATACTGCTCCTCGCTCCGCCGGACGGCCGCCTCGGCCTCCCGCCGGGCGGCTTCTGCGCTGGCCGCCCGATCGCGGGCCTCGCTCTCCCGCAGCGCCACCTCGGCCTGCCCGGCCGCGGTGGCGCCCTCGGCGCCCTCGGCGCGCTCGCGGCCAGCCCCGTCCACCCGTGTGCTCCGCATCGTCCTCGCTCGGAGGTTTGCGTAGTGGAGCGCTCGGCGTTTGGCCACTCGCCGCGCCGAGAAACGATGCTGGAGACCTCGGCGACGCGGGCCCCCGCGCGGGCCCCGTCCGCCGGCGCGAGCTCGCCTGCGCGGTTGCGGCCGCGGCCTCTGGTAACAATGCATAGAGCGTGGCCGCGCTGGGGAAATCCGCGGAAGAAGGCGCCGCCGACGCGCTCAAGCGACAGCTGGCCGAGCTCGGGGGCGCCGAGGCGTTGCTGCAGGCGATCCTGGACAGCACATCCGATTGCATCCTGGTGATCTCCCCGGAGGGCACGATCCTGCTGTCCGGCCGCGCGCTGCCGAGGGCGAGCTCGGCGAGCCTGCTGCGGACGAGCATCTACGAGCACATCGCCCCGGAGACGCGCGAGGCGGCCCGCTCCTGCGTCGAGCGCGTGGTGCGGTCGGGTGCGTCCGACAGCTGCGAGTGCACGATCCCCGGCGAGCACGGCCACGCGGCGCGCTACGAGGTGAAGGTCAGCCCCATCCTGCGCGGCGGCCGCGTCGCCACCCTGCTCGTGATCTGCGCCGACGTCACGGAGCGGAGGGCGACGGAAGCGGCGCTCCGGAGGAGCGAGGAGCGCTATCGTTCGGTGATCGCCGCCCTCGACGAGGGGATCGTCCTCCAGGACGCGAGCGGCTCGATCGAGGCGTGCAACGCGAGCGCCGAGCGCATCCTCGGGCTCACGTCCGCCGAGATGGCCGGCCGGGAGAGCCGCGATCCCCGCTGGCGGGCCGTCCACGAGGACGGCGCTCCGTTCGACGGCGACCTGCACCCGGCCATCGTGACGCTCCGCACGGGGGCGCCGCAGAAGAACGTGATCATGGGGGTTCACCGGCCGGAGGGCGACATGGCGTGGATCTCCATCAACTCGCAGCCGTTGCTGCGCCCGAGCGAGTCCATCCCGTATGCGGTGGTCACGTCGTTCCACGACATCACGGAGCGCAAGCGGTCCGAGGAGGAGCTGAGGAGGAGCGAGGAGCGCTTTCGCGCCACGTTCAACCAGGCCGCGGTCGGCATCGGCCAGGTGTCGGTCGAGGGCCGGTGGCTCCGGCTGAACGAGAAATTCTGCGATCTCGTGGGTTACTCCCATGCAGAGATGACCAACCTCACGTTCCAGCAGATCACGTATCCGCCGGATCTACCACACGATATCGAGAACGTGCGCCGCATCTTGTCGGGAGAGGTCCAGACGGCCTCGCGGGAGAAGCGTTATGTCCGGAAGGGCGGCGAGCTGGTCTGGACGAAGGTCACGGTCTCGCTGGTGCGTCACGCCTCCGGGGCGCCTGCCTACTTCGTCGTCATCGCGGAGGACATCACGGACCGGAAGCATGTGGAGGAGACGCGCCAGGAGTTCTTGACCATCGCGTCGCACGAGCTCAAGACGCCCCTCACCCCGGTGATGCTCCGGGTGCAGGCGCTCCTGCGCATGTACCGGAGGGCCGGCGGGCCGCCGCCGGCCGCCGAGGAGGTGATCCCGAAGCTCGAGGCCGTGGAGGCGCTGCTCGGCAGGCTGCACCGGCTCGTCGAGGAGCTGCTCGACATCTCGCAGATCACGGCGGCGCCGATGACGGTGGCGCCGGAGGAGGTCGACCTCAGCGCGCTCCTCCGGGACATCCTGAGCGGACACGCGCCGCTGCTCCGGCGCGCGGCCTGTCCGGTCACCGTCGACGCGCCGACCGCCCTGCGCGGCCACTGGGACCCGGTGCGGCTCGAGCAGATCATCAGCAACCTGCTCTCCAACGCGTCCAAGTACGGCGGCGGCAAGCCCGTCGACGTGGCGCTCGAGGCGTCCGGCGACATGGCGCGCCTCACCGTCCGCGACCGCGGGATCGGCATCGCGGCGGCCGATCACGAGCGGATCTTCCGCTGCTTTCAGCGGGCGACGACGTCGCGCCATTACAGCGGGTTCGGGCTCGGGCTGTGGATCGTGCGCGAGGCGGCGGAGGCGATGGGCGGGGCGGTCCGCGTGGAGAGCCGCCTGGGCGAGGGCGCGAGGTTCACGGTCGAGCTGCCGCGCGCGCGGCGGCACGCGAGCTCCTGATCAGCTCGCGTCCGGGGGCATGATCCCGCGCACGAGCCTCTGCGCGCTCGCCATGCTGGAGACGAGGCTGTGATGCTGGACGGCCTTCTCGACGGCCGCGATGAGCCCCGACACGTCGCCATTCTTGTCGAAATAGCCGAACGCCTTGTGGGTCGAGAGCAGGTCTTGCTTCTCCAGGATGTCCTGGAACGCGGTGTAGAAGATGATCGGCACCTTGGGGAACAGCGCCTTGATCTTCAGGTAGGCAGTGAGGCCGTCGATGCCCGGCATGCGGATATCCAGGATGACCAGGCTGACCATCTCCGTCATGGCGGCGATGCCCTCCTGCGCGCTCGCGTACAGGCGCACGTCGTAATCACGCCGCAGCGTGAACTCGAGCGCAGACCGCATCCGCGGGTCGTCGTCGATCACGACCACGATCGCCCGCTCCTTGTCGGGCTCCTTCGGCGCCTCGTCCGAAGCTTCGCGGAAGCGCCTGGTGAATTTCGCCGATGCCATCTTGGCGCCTCCTTTCAGTTCCCGGAGAGGTTGAGATCGAACCGGTCGACGGGCGCGCCGGCCGGCTGCGGCCGTTGCGGCTGCTGCGGCTGCTGGTGGGGCGCCGCGCTCGGAAGCCGGACGACGAACGTCGTTCCGCGCTCCGCGGCGCTCTCGACGTCGATCGTCCCGCGGTACATCGCGACGAGGCGCGAGACGAAGCTGAGCCCCAGGCCCACGCCGGTCGTCGGCTTCGTCGAGAAGAACGGCTGGAAGATCTTCGAGAGGTCGTCGGACGAGATCCCGCCGGCGTTATCGCTGATGGTGAGGACCTGGAGCTCCCCCTCGTCGACCGTCTCGACCCGCATCCGCCGGTCGCGGCCGTCGCCGACCAGGAGCAGCGCGTCGCGCGCGTTCAGGACGATGTTGCTCACGATGGAGTCGAAGTGCGACTCGTACCCGACGACCGCCGAGCCGCCCCGGAGATCGAGCTCGACCGACACGCCCTGGCGCGCGAACTCGTCGCGGTGCCGCGCCGCGACGGACTCGACGACGCGGCGGAGGCTCACGACCTCGTTGCCGGCGAGCGCGACGCCGAGCTTCGAGTACTCCAGGATCCTGTTCGTGACGCTCAGCGCGCGCTCGGTGCAGTCGCCCACCATCCGGAGCACGCTGTCGAGCGTCTCCTCCGCCTCCTCGATGTCGCCCAGATGGGCGATGACCGCCTTGATCTTGCCCTCCGGGATATCGCCCTTGAGCAAGTCGAAGAGCTCGCCGAGCCGGGCCGCGTTCTTCGCGCACAGCGTCTCGCCGCCCTGGGTCACCGACTCGAGCACCATGGCGGCCCCCGAGAGGGCGTTGCGCATCTCGTGCGCGAAGCCGCCCGCCATCTGGTTCTCGACCGCCTCCCGCTCCAGGCGGACGATCGTCGCGTGGGCCTGCTCGAGCTCCGCCGTGCGCTCGCGGACCTTCTGCTCGACGCCCGTGTAGAGCTTCGCGTTCTCGATGGAGATCGCCATCTGCGAGGACAGCATCGACAGCAGCTCCAGCCGATCCTGGGTGAACGTCCCGGTCGCCGTGTTGTTCTCGAGGTAGATGGCCCCGTAAAGGCCGTTATGGTGGGTGATGGGCGTGCACAGGACCGACCTCGGGCAGCGCTGCGCGACGTAGTCGTCGCGCTGGAACTGCCTGTCTGTCGAGGCGTCGGAGAGGACGACGCACTGGCCCGTCCGCGCGACGTACTGCACGATCGCGGCCCAGAGGAGCGGGCGCTCGTGCGCCGCGGCCTTGTCGAGGGGCAGCCCCGGGAAGCGCGGTTCGTCGCGGCCGTCCGTCCAGTCGACCTCGGCCTCGATCCGCAGGCCGTCGCTGTCCCGGAGGACGAGGCAGCCGCGCTGCGCGCCGGCGTTCTCCATGGCGACCGACAGGAGCTTGGCGAGGAGCCTGTCGAGCACGATCTCCCCGGAGATCGCCTGCGCCGCCTTCAGGACCGTCCTGAGATCGAGGCGAGATGCGCCGAGCGTGCTCGTCGTGACGAACGTCCGTGAGGGCGCGATCTCCGAGGATCGCGGAGGGTGCGCCTCGCGCGCGGCGAGCTGCGGATACCGCTCCTCCAGGTCCTGCGCCTTGCGGGCGGCGCCCCAGAGGTCGTAGTGGTAACTCGCGTCCGCGAGGTAGACGCGCGCGAGCTTCTCTCTCCCCTGCGCGAGCCAGAACCGCCCCGCCAGCTCGCAGGCCACCGCGGCCTCGTTCACGTAGTCGTGCTCCGAGGCGGACGCGATGGCGCGGTCGTACAGGTCCAGCGCCTCGGCCGCGCGGCCGTCGATCCGCGCGAGCTCGGCCTCCACGAGCAGGTACCTGTGCAGGAAGTTGCTGGCGCACGTCGCGGACAGCGCCTCGAGCTTCGCCTGGTTCTCCGACAGCTTCGCGCGGTAGCGCGCCTTGTCCTCCGGCGAGGCCGCCGGGTAGAGCGCTGTCATGGCGAGGGAGTAATAGAAGGTGTGCAGCGGCGTGAACACCTTGCCCGTGCTCGCGCCGAGGGTCGGCTCCGTCTCGGCGGCGTGCTTGTAGGCGAGCTCGTATTCGCCGAACACGAAATAGAGCATGGCCTGCGCCGTATGGATATAATTGACGGTGTTGAAGTTCTTCGTCGCGTAGAGGCCCGGGAGCGCCTGCTCGGCGTCGAAGAACTCTCCCTTGATCTTCGCCGCGTGCTCGGACCTGCCGGTGAGGTTCCGGATGACCTGCCGCCACACGCTGAGCTGGTTGATGACCTGCTCCTGCTTGAACCTGAACACCTCCTCGATGTGCCTGTCGAACATCGCCTCGAGGTCGAGGAGGTTCTGCCCGGAGACGGCGCCGCAGACGAAGGCGTTGATCAGGCAGTACGCGGCGCTCTCGGCGTCGCCGTTCTCGGCGTAGCTCAGGTATCCTTCGATGAGCGGCGCCTGGCTCTCGCGGGCCGGACGGTAGAAGTGCCGGGAGAGCCCGTAATAGAAGTTGTAGACGCTCGCCTTGTAGAACGGCTCGTCCCGGCGCCGGTGCACCGCGATCGCCAGCTCGCCGAACCGGGATCCCGTCGCGATGTCGCCCACGCCGGCGTTGACGAGCACGCTGAACGCCGCGAACGCATAGGACGAGAGCGGCGACTCGCCGTGATCCATCGTCAGGTCGAGCGCGCGGCAGATGAAGAGCCCGAGCATCTCCGGCGCGGCGAAATACGACGCATGGATCGCGCGCCGGAGGATGACGAGCGCGGCTTGCTTCGGGGCCTCCGTCATCGGGGCGAGCTGGCCGAGGCGCTCGAAGCCTATCTCGGCGACCTGCTTCGTCGTCTTCGTGTAGGCGTCGAGGAAATCCTGCATGCCGGGGCTCGCCGGGAACGTCTCGCCGAGCTGCGCGAGCGCCTCCACGGCGATGTCCACGGCCTTCCGGAACTCCGCCTGGGTGTGGTGATAGAGGATCAGGAGCTCGTAGAGCTTGCTCCTGTTCATGACGTCGTGGATCTCGCACAGGGCGGCGTCCACGAGCTCCTTCATCGCGCCCCAGTCGGCGTTCATGCACGCCGCCTCGGCCGCGCCGACGTGGAGCGCGCTCATCAGCGCAGGATCGCTCTGCCAGGCGCTCGCGGGCAGCAGCGAGAGGCCTCGGGCGAAGTAGCCGCGCGCCGCGTCGAAGGCGGCGGAGAGCAGCGCGCGCCGGCCCGCGAGGAGGTTCAGCTCCGCGAGGCGCCGCTGCTCCGCGGCGTCGCTCAGCAGGTCGGCGCCGCGGTTCAGGTGGTAGACCACGTCGAAGACCTTCTCCTCGGGCGCGCGCCCGCCCAGGCTCCGCAGGAGCAGCCGGCCGATGTCGGCGTGGAGGCCGCTGCGCTCGCCGTCCTCGATCATGGCGTACGCGGCCTGCTGGACGCGATCGTGAAGGAACCTGTAGTCCGGGAAGACGAGCGGCGCGGCGAGATCGTCGGGCGCCGCGGGCTCCATCGGGGAGAGCGGGACGAGGAGGCCCTCCTGGAGCGCGGGCGCGAGGTGCCGGTGGGCCTCGGCGCGGGTCTCCTCGCGGATGACCGCGAGCCTGCCCAGGTCGAAGCGGTTGCCGAGGCAGGACGCGGACATGAGCGCTCGCTGCGTGTCCGCGGGGAGCTCGCGGAGCTTGCCGATCATCAGGTCGACGACGTTGTCCGTGATGTTCCTGGACTCGATGTGCTCGACGTCCCACGTCCACGCCGCGAGCCCGGCGTCGTACCGCAGACACCCGGTGTTGTGCAGCGTGCGGAGGAACTCGTTGACGAAGAACGGGTTGCCGCCCGTCTTCCGCGTGACCAGCGCGGCGAGCGGCATGACCGCCGCGGCGTCCGCGCGCAGCGCGTCGGCGAGCATCCGACAGACCATCTCGGCGCCGAGCGGCCCGGGAGAGATCTCGCGCACCCGGCCCACCGCCCCTTCCCGTCGCAGCCCGGCGAGCGCGGCCGAGAGCGGGTGCGCGGCGCCCACCTCGTTGTCGCGGTAGGCGCCGATCACGAGCAGGCCGCGCAGCTTCGCGTCGGTCATCAAGAGCTCGATGACCCTGAGGGACGCGGCGTCGGCCCACTGCAGGTCGTCGAGGAAGATGGCCAGGGGGCGCTCGGCGTCGCAGAACACGCGGACGAAGTTCTGGAGCACGCGCACGAAGCGGTTCTGGGACTCGGCGGGCCCCAGCGCCTGGACGGCCGGCTGGTCGCCCACGATGCGCTCGATCTCGGGGATCACGTCGACGAGGACCTGCCCGTTCGCCCCGAGCGCGGCCTTGATCTTCGAGCGCCAGAGCGCGAACTGCGCCTCGGGCTCGGCGACGATCTGCCGCACCAGGTCGCGGAACGCGCTGGTGATCGCGGTGTACGGGGTGCTTCGCTGGAGCTGGTCGTACTTGCCCGCGACGAAGTACCCGCGCGCCTCGGTGATGGGCTTGTACAGCTCGTGCGCCAGCGCGGACTTGCCGATCCCCGAGTACCCGGCGATGAGCATCAGCTCGGCGCCGCCCCGCGCCGCGCGATCGAACGCCTCGAGCAGCGCCTGCACCTCGCGCTCGCGCCCGTAGAGCTGCTGCGGGATGCGGAGCTCGCCGGAGGCGTCGGCGCGGCCCAGCGGGAACGGGGCGATCTCGCCCGTGGCCGCGAGGCGCCGCTCGCACTCCTCCAGGTCGTGAAGGAGGCCCGCCGCGCTCTGGTAACGGCCCTCGGCCGCCTTCGCCATGAGCTTCATCACGAGGTCCGACAGGACCTCCGGCACGCCCGGACAGCGCGCGCGCGGCGGCGCGGGATCGCGCGCGACGTGGCAGTGGACGAGCTCCATGGCGTCCGTCGCGCTGAAGGGCGGCGCGCCCGTGAGGAGCTCGTAGAAGGTGGCGCCGAGCGAGTAGAAATCGGTGCGATGGTCGAGGGACCGGTTCATGCGGCCGGTCTGCTCGGGAGAGATGTAGGCGAGCGTCCCCTCGAGCACCGCGGGGCTCTTGATCGAGAGCTCTTCCCGGGAAAGCCGCGTCGAGATGCCAAAGTCGATGATCTTGGCAACACCCGTCTCGCGGTTGACTACGATATTGGACGGATTGATATCCTTGTGTATAATTCCGCTTCCGTGGACTTCGCGAAGGGCGCTCGTGATCTGGATCGCAAGCCGGACGAAGTCCGCGGCGTCGAGCGGGCGGCGCTGGAGGTGGTGGAGGTGGTGCGCCAGCGAGCGGCCGCCGAAATCCTCGAGGACGAGGAGGAGCCCGTTCTCGTGCCTGCACAGGTCGAGCGCCCGGACGACGCCCGGCGCGTCCAGGTCGCGGAGCACCGCGTATTCATGCCGGTAGCGCGTGAGCTCCGTCTGGCTGGGATAGTCCGAGCGCAGCAGCTTGAGGATCACGGCGCGCCCGTCTCCGGCGCGCCGGCCCCGGTAGACGCGCGAGCTGCCGCTCTCGTAGATCGTGTCGGTCGCTTGATACCCCGAGATCGTCAGCATCACTCCCCTTGACGTCGGACGTGCTCTGGCGCTGTCAGGCGCGGCCCACAGGCCACGGCGTGGCATGCCCCCACCACGAATGTGTCCTGGATGGTACCACGAAGCCGCTTCGCGGCTGGACGAATCTCGCCGAACGGCCGTGGGTGGATATCCGCCGTTGATACCTGTTCTGGTTCAAGGTGCCACCTTGGGAGCCGGGCCTGCGAGGTCTCCGGACAGGCAGCAGGGAACAGAGGGCGACGACGCCTGGCTCACTGCCAGGGCGCCGACGACCGCTGTTCACGCGCCGCAAGGCGGCGCCTCGCGTCTCTGTCATGACGTGATCCCGAATTTCTGGCTCGCGGGGGGCTCAGTGGCGTAGCTCCTTGACGCCGCACGGGAAGTGCACGGTCGTGTCGTACTCGCAGGTGACGCGAGCAGGGTACTCGTCGCTGCCGACGAACGTCGTCACGGCCGTGAGCTTCTCCGCGGCGCCAGTCGATGGCAAAGTACAGCCAGTGGCGGCCGGCGACGTAGCTTCCCGCGGGGTGCGCGCGAAAGTCGTCGAGGCTCCGGGCGACCAGCATCGGGGCCATTCTACGCGTCTTTCTTCGATCTGCGCCTCCCCTCGGGACCACCGGCGGGAGACTGTGCACCGGAGCCAGCGTGGTGTAGGCGACACTGCGCATCCGAGTGAAGTCGTTGGATTCGTTGGTTTTATCGCCGCGTTCCGCGCGCCCACCGACCTCGGCGGCGACTCGCTGGACGAGCCGGGAACCTACGCCGCCACCTACGAGCCAGGCACCGGGGCGTTCGTCGCGCGGCGACCGCTCGTCGAGCCCCCTCGGCCTCGGAAGGCAGCGCGCGAGTCGCTTTAAGAGGCGATTAAGGAGCGGTCCTGCGGCGGGGACCTAGCCTGTTCGGCGGAGGTCACGCCATGCGCATCATCGCTTCTGCTCTGCTGATCCTTGTCCCTGTCATCCCCCTCGCCGGATGCGGTGAGAACCGTGAGCCCGATCCGGCCGCCGCATCGAGCAACGCTAGCAGCGCGGGATCCGGAGGATCCGGCGGCGACGGTGTGGCAGGCGGAGCATCGGACGGCGGCTCAGGCGGCTCAGGCGGCTCAGGCGGCTCGGGCGGCTCAGGCGGCTCAGACGGCTCGGGCGGCTCAGGCGGCTCAGGCGGCTCGGGCGGCTCAGGCGGCTCGGGCGGCTCGGGAGGCGGCGGTGAGCCGGGTTGGGGCGGAGACCCGAGTGGCGGCGGAGGCTCGCTGCCAGCGGAAGCCTGGCACCGGCAGGTCTCGATCTCCGATACGGATTCGGCCCGCGCCGTCGCGATCGATAGCGAGGCAAACATCGTCTTGGCCGGCGCCGCGGGGCGAACGACCGACCCGGGCACCATCGTCTCGCCGCTCTTCGGCTCCGTGGACATCTTCGTCGCCACGTATGCAGACGACGGCGCCCCACGCTGGGTCCGGCAATTCGGTGGCCACTGGGCGACGGTCACGGGGGTCGCGGTCGACGGAAACGACGGCATCGCCGTCGTCGGCGAGTACTCGAGGGGTCCGCTCCAAGCCGGTGATTTCGTCCTGCCAGAGCCGGAAAGAGACGACCCGGCGGTCACCTCGTCCGACACCTTCGTCCTCGCGCTCGATCGGGACGGCGCCCCGCGCTGGATGCACCGCCTGGGCGGCGGCGGCGTCGACTTCGGAGGCCGCGTGGCCATCGGTCCCGGAAACGACGTCATCGTCGCCGCCGAGTCCGCGGGCCGCCTCACCCTCACCAGGTTCGCCGCCGATGGGACGACCCGCTTCGCGAAGGACGTGGGAAGCCTGCGCGGAATCAACGCGTACTTCGACCCGATCGTCGGGGTGGCCGTGGACCTCCACGGCGACATCCTCATCGCCGGAGACTTCTACAACGACGCCGACCTCGGCGGCGGCGCCACCTCCGGGCTGAAAGGCAATCAGGCCTGGGTGGCGAAGTACTCGGGGGAGGACGGCGCGCACCTCTGGTCGAGGCACTTCGGCCAACCGGTAGACCCCACTTTCAGCGGCGGCGACTCGACGACTGCGCTGCTCGTGGACGAGCACGGCGACGTGCTGCTCGCCGGCCGGTTCGTGCAGGGCGCCGACCTGGGCGAGGGGCCAATCGACGACATCTCACGCGGCGCGTTCCTCATGAAGCTCGCCGGCGAGGACGGCGCGATCCAGTGGACGAAGGCGTTCCCGGCCGTACAGGTCAGGTCGACCAGCCTCTCGTTCGCGCCCGACGGCCGGCTCGCGCTCATCTCCTGGCTCGGCGCCACGCCCTCGTTGCCCATCGATCTCGGCGGCGGCTCGGTGGTCGAGGGGGGAACGTACGTTGCCACCTACGAGCCAGACACCGGGGCGTTCGTCGCGCAGCGGCGGCTCGTCGAGCTCGGTGGCACTGTCGAGCCCGCCGCCTCCACGCTCGACGCGAAAGGACACGTGTTGTTCGTGGTGAACTTCATCGAAGAGCTACAGACCGGCTTCGGCGCCCTGAAAAGCGAAGGCTGGAGCGACTTCCTCCTCGCCCACGTGCCGCTCTGAGACGGAAAGCCGCGCAAGCACCTCGACAGGCGTCATGATCCGATGCGTCGAGCGTCGCCCCACACGTCGGGTACTTCATCCGGTAGGCCACCTCGCCGCTCCTCAGCACGCTGAACCGCTCCACGGCAAAGCAGGGGCGATTACGTACCTCACGAGCCACTTCCGCCCCCCACTTGCGCCTGGCACGGACGTGCACACGTGCGTCGCCGTCGACCTCGCGCGTGAGCTGACGGGGATCTGCTCTCCAGCCCCTCGCTGCTGGCGCCGCCGCAGCTTCCGACCCCTCACCCCGTGAGCGCGTCGAGGGCCGCGAGCAGCGGCGCGGCCCTCTCGCGGTCGATCATCTGCACATAGGCGATCCTGCCGCGCAGGTGCGCCTCGAAGTCCGGGACGCCGCTCCGGTTCTGGGCGGCGAGGCCGGTCTTCTTCGCCGCGTGGAGGATCGCGCGCAGGCGGCGCACCTCCTCGCGCGGCGCCGAGGGCTTGTCGTTGACCACGACGCCCGTCACCACCTGCCGACCGCCGGCGCGCTGGATACGGCCCTTGTCCGGGTTGATGGCAAAGCCCTCCTCCTCGACGATGTGGCGGACGCGGGCGAGCAGCATCGCGATGTCGCCGCGCTTGCCCGGGGGCGCCGAGAAGGTGAGGTCGTCCGCATACCGCGTATACGTGAAGCCCGCGCGGGCGCACATGCCGGCGAGGCGGCGATCGAGCTTCCGCGCGATCTGGTTCGAGAGGGCCGGGCTCGTGCAGGCGCCCTGCGGCAGCGCGCGATCGCCGACAGCGACCCAGTAGCGCTGCCCGTCGTACTCGACCGGCCGCCGCGGCGCCTCGGTGCAGAGCAGGGCGAGCAGCGTGGCCACCGCCGGCGAGTAGCCGAGCCGATGGAAGACGCCGCGCACCCGCGGGAACGTGATGGTCGGGAAGAAATCGGACAGGTCGAGGTTCACCACCACGTCGCGGCGCGTGTGCGGGCGCGCGTTGGTGACCGTGGAGCGGCCCTTCACGAAGCCGTGCGCGGGCGCCTCGACGGGCAGCTTCTCCAGGATCTCGCGCAGGACCCAGGCCTGCGCCGCGGCCAGGGATGCGTGGGGCGCCGCGAGCTGCCTCGTCCCGCCCGAGCGCTTCGGGACGTCGAAGTACACGTAGTGCGGGCGCTCGACGGCCTCGCCGTGAAAGCAGAGCCAGCGCAGGCGCGGGACGGCGACGCCGAGGGCCGCGGCCAGGTCGGCCGGGGTGGACAGCACGGGCAGCCCGCGCTGGGCGAGCGACTCGACGTGCGAGCGCCGGTCCGCGAGGCCCGCCGAGACGTCGGTGCCCAGGAAGAGGATGTCCTCGGCCCGGCGGCGCGCGACCGCCTCGGCCCGCTGCCGCTTGCGCTCGGCGCTCTGGCGCCGCTTCTCCTCCTTGCGCGCGAGCTTCTCGCGCTTGAGCCGCTCGATCGCCTCGTCGGCCGAGCGCGCCGCGACGGTGCCGGCGAGCGCCGCGGCGTCCTTGTGCCTGAGCCAGAGATCGCCGACGCGGTGGATCTCGGCGAGCTGCGCCTCGGTGAGCAGGCCGCGCAGGACAAGGCCCCGATCGATGAGGGCGGTGCGCTCGTCGCTCTGCGGCGGGATCGTGTCCACGCGGCCGATCCAGGCCGTCTGGTACGGGTTGATCTTGAGCGCGCGCCTGCGCAGCTCGTCCGCGGAGAGGCCGAGGATCCCGCCGGCGTCGTAGGGGTCCGCGGGGCGCGGCTTCGCGCCCGCCGCAACGCGGGGCTGCCCCGCGCGGGCGGCCGGCTGCGTGGCGGCCGCGGGCCCGGCCTGCGCCCCCTGGGCCTGCTCGGCCTCGACCCCGCCCGGCGATCGCTCGCCCTGCTCGGCCCCGCCCAGGCCGAGCATCGACTTCAGCTTATCCCAGAAGCCCATTCGACCGTTCCTCGGGACAGCACCCGGTCCAGGGTGGTGGGGTATTTACCCCACCTTGCCAGAATCATGGAACCGCCAAGACGCCATGAGACGCCAAGATTTTTTGTGTTTTTCTTGGCGTCTCATGGCGTCTTGGCGGTTCAAAAGACCCCACCTTCGGCCAAAGTACCCTATCACCCGGTCCAGCCCTCCAAGGAGGCCCGCCCGCCCGACTACTTGCTCGTGACCACGCCCGATCACCCAGGCGCCGGGCACCTGCGCGGTTCCAGGACCGTCAGGTCCCTCTGAGTGGAACCGCGCAGGTGCTAAAGGCGCCCAAAGAACATCGGGGGTGGGGATGCATGGAAGAACAACCTCCACCACGGCGGAGCGCCGCAGCATGTTGGGCTCGAGCGGACGGATCTCCTTGCAGGACTGGACACTCGGATGCTGGGTGAACCTCACTTCGTCGATCGCCTGGCGACGAGCCACGCGAGGCCCACCACCGCGGCGGGGCTCGCCTTGAACTGGTCAGCGACGCGCCGGATCTCGGCCAGCACGTCCGCGTGGACCGGGAGCGTCCTGACGACCGGCGCGCGGAGCTCACTCGCGCGGAGCGCCCGCTCCGCCTCCGGGCCGCCGAGCGCGAGGGCCTCGACCCAGGAGCGGCAGCCCTGGATGCGCTCGAACGCGAGATCCCACGACGCCTCGACGATCTCCGCGAGCCCCGCCCGCTGGGCGGCCGCGGCGCGCTCGATCTCGACGAGGAGCTCCGCGGGGAACGGCACGGCCTCGCCCCGCGGGGCGGCCGTCGTCGCCCGCGGGCCGCGCGAGCCGGCCTCCGCCTGCCCCGGCGGCTCCGGAGGCTGCAGCGACGGCGCCGCGTCACCGCGGCCGGACAGGTGGAGCTTGACCGCGAGCAGGTGACGGCACGGGCCCGCGCGCAGCCGGTTCTTGTAGAAGTACGAGCAGCTGCACCTCGCCTTCTTGATCGCGCCGTCGGCGTCGAGGAGCAGCTCGCAGCTCGTCGCCTTGGCCCTGGCCATGACGACGCGGCGGCCGCCGGAGAGGGTCTCTTCCCGCGCGATCTCCACGCCGCCCCGGGCGATGCGCCGGCCCTCCGCGAGCTCCGGGGGCTCGGGGCCGAGCAGCGCGTCGGAGAGGGCGACCGGCATCACCGGGCGGCAGCGATAACACTCCGCGGCGTGGTCGTAAACCACCTGCCCTTGCTTCGCGGCGAGGTGCAGCGCGCCGCGGAGCGCGCCGTCCGGCGCGCCCATCGACACGGCGAGCTCGCCGTAGGACGCGCGCCGCACCATCTCGAGGTGGCGCGCGACGCGGTCCGCCAGCTGCGCGTCCGGGGTGAAGGCGTCCGCCATGACGTCGAGGTGAGAGCCCGAGGCCCAGTCGTTCGCCGTCCAGCCCGAGAGCGCGAGGGTGAAGCGCATCTCGCCCATGAAGACGATCCACAGGCTCGGCAACCCGGAGCCGAGCAGCCGCACCTCGATGCGATCGGCGAGCGGCAAGAGCCGCGCGAGCACCGAGAGGCGGCGCCTCCCCCACACCTTGATCTCCTCGGTCGCCTCCGCCGCCGGCGCGCCCCTCGGCGCCCCGGAGCGGTACGGGCCGAGCCCACCCGCGCCCGCCGCGGGCCCCACGGCCACGGGGACATCGTCGCAGGTGACGCCGCGGCACGGGATGGAGACGCCCCAGGGGTCGAGCACCAGGATCGGCGCCTTGCCCGGCGTGAGCTGGAAGCGCAGGCTGCGCGGGCCCGTGCGCTCGCGGTGCCGATCGAGGTGCGCGAGCAGCGAGTAAACCGCCTCCACGGGGACGTCGATCCTCCGGCAGGGCAGGCACATCGCCGCCTGGAGCTGGCCGAAGCCGCGCAGCCACGAGGGAGGGAGATCGATCTTCTCCTCGCGGTAGTCGCCGCGGCCCTCCACCGCGACCTCGAAGCCGGTCGGATCGACGAGGAGCCGCGTCGGCCGGTAGCTGCGGAGCGTCTGGAAGTGCTCGTAGAGCGCGAGCGAGTAGTCGACGTTCGTCGTGCCGAGGCCGGCGTCCTGCGCGCCCCGGAAGGCGTCGCGATCGACCGAGAGGCAGCCGTAGCTCGACTCGTCCTTGGAGAAGCACTCGAAGAAGACGACATCGGGCGCGACGGTCACGACCGGATCGCAGGGGACGAGGTGGCGGAAGAGCTGCGGGTCGCTCCGCGCGAGCTCGTTCGCCCAGCGGACGCGCGCGCCCCAGTAGAGCTTGTGCATCTTCCGGAAGTCGGCCTCGAGGTTCGGCGGCCGCGGCGCGCTCCCGAGGCGCGCGAGCTCGGCCTTCATCGCCTCGCCGTGGAGCTCCCGGCGGAGCCGGGCCTCGCGCTCGGCCTCCTGCTGCTTCCACGCCTCGTGGGCGGAGCGATCCTTCGGCAGGCGCCGCAGGTCGCCCACGACGACGTCGTGGAGCGCGCTGATCGCCTCGCGGAAGCGCACCGGCCGCGCGAGCTCGCCGTCGAAGAAGACCCTGGGGCGCGCGAGGTTGGGCGCGAAGCTCAGGGCGGCGCCGCCGCCGAGCTCCTTCATGCCGCTCGTGCCGAGGTAGCGGAGATCGAAGCTCACGCCGCGTCCTCCCCCTCGAACAGCCGGAGCTCGGGGAGCCTGCGCGCGATGGCGTCGCGCAGCGCGGGGGCGCGGAACGCGGCGCGGGCGAGCGCCCCGAGGGCGGCGCGCCGCTCGGGCGCGCGCACGCTGCGGAGCGCGACGCCGAGCAGCGGCAGGAGCGCGTCCGCCTCGCCGGGCCGGGCGACCACGCGGTCCGCGATCTGCCGGACGACCGCGCGCTTGTCGCGCGCGCCGCCGTGGACGGCGAGCAGCGCCGCCGCCCAGACGTGCCGCAGCGCCTCGGGCGAGAAGGCCGCCTTGCGCGCGGCGAGGTGCCGGATCAGGAAGGCGCGCGCGTCGGCGTGCGGCGTCTCGGCCAGCGCGGCCCACAGGCCGGTGTCGTCGCGGAAGCGGGCGTCGGCCTCGAAGAGCTCGAGCGCGCGGGCGCGGACGTCCTCGTGGCGGGAGTCGAGGAGATCGCGCACGTGCTCGGCCCGGCCGTGGGGCGAGCGCCCGAGCACCTCGACGAGCCACGCGACCGCCTCCTCCCGCACGCGCGGCGCGACCGCGGTCGCGAGGCGCGCGATCGTGTCGAGATCGGCGGCGGTCTCGACGGGCTTCGTCCTCGCCCAGCGGAGGCCGAGCTCCGCGACAGGCGCGGCGCGCGCGCAGGCGAGGGCCACGCACTCGGCGAGCGAGAGCCGCGAAGGCGAGACGTGCTCGACCACCGCCTCGCAGACGAAGGCGAGCGCCGCGGCGTTCTCGGTCTGGAGCAGCGAGAGCCAGTCCGCGATCGGCAGGCTCCCGAGGCCCGGGATCTGCCGGAGCAGGCCGGCGGCGAGGGTCTGCACCTCGTCGTGCGGGCTCTCGAGGAGCGCGCGCACGCGGGCGAGCGGCAGGCCGCGGAGCTCGGCGGCGTAGCCGCGCTCGAGCAGCCCGACGGCGAACGCCCGGACGGTGCGGCTCCTCGCGGCCGTGGCCAGGCCGAGCACCTCGTCGAAGGCGCCCTGCCACGCCTCGGGGTAGATCGGCGCGGGCTCGAGCTCGGCGAGGGCGGCGCCCTCCGCGAGGCGGACGCCGCGCGGGAGGCGCTCGAGGGCGGGCGAGCCCCAGTAGAGCGCGTGGAGCAGCCCCCAGGCGTCGAGCAGGCGCTCGGGTCTGTCGAGGTGCTCGTCGCGGTAGAGCGCGAGCGCGGCGCGGATCGCGCGGCCGTAGCGGGCGGCGTCGCGCCGGCCGAGCCGCCGGAAGTAGCGGAACGCGCGGCGCCGCAGGTAGTGGCGCGTCCGCATCGAGAAGCGCGGCGACGCGACGTCGCCCTGCGGGAGGCTGGCCGGCGCGCCGGTGTCGCTGACGAGGCAGGGCTCGTCGCTGGAGGTCCTGGTCACCCAGTCGTAGCGGGTCACCTTGATGAGCTTGCGGCGGACGAGGCGATCGAAGGCGACCATGAAGCGGCCGACGATCTCGTCGTCTCCCGCCTGCTCGGCGAGTTTGTAAAGGACCTTGACGAGGCCGCGGTGGTGCGGCCGGTCGCAGCCGTCGTCGATGTAGCGGAGCAGCGCGCGGCGCGCGAACGGGCGCCGGTCCTCGTACCAGCGCGGGGCGAGCGCCTTCAGCTTCCGGCCCGCCTCCGAGGCGAGCACCTCGTCCACGAACCGGTCGTCGCCGGCCTCGAAGTGCTCGTCGAGGAGGAGCGTCGACGCTGTCTGGGATCGAGCGGCGCTCATGAACGGCAGGATGCTAGGGAACCGGCCCGGAGCCGGTCAAGGGCGGCGCCGCCGCGCCGCGCGTCGCGCGATGGGGGGTGTCACGCGACGCGCGGCGCGGGCGGCGCCTACGATACCGCCTTACCGGCGCTCGGCGCACTCGCCCTTCGACGCGACCGACACGCCCGCCGAGGCGGCGGCGCAGGCGTTGCCGTACGTCTGGCCGTCGCAGCCGCAGACCGGGTCGTACTGCTCCGTGCACGCCTCCGGGATGGTCTCGCAGGTGCCCGTCTGATCGGCCGCGCCGCACATGGCCTCGATGCTGTAGTTGCAGAACTCGCCCTTCTCGCACGCGAAGCCCGCGATGCCGCCGCAGATCTTCCCGGGAGCAGGCGCGCACTCGCCCTTCGACGCGACCGAGACGCCCGCCGAGGCGGCGGCGCAGGCGTTGCCGTACGTCTGGCCGTCGCAGCCGCAGACCGGGTTGTACTCGAACGTGCACGCCTCCGGGATGGGCGTGCAGACCCCCGGCCCGTCCCACGCGCCGCACTCGACCTCGGGCGGGAAGTTGCAGAACTCGCCCTTCTCGCACGTCCAGCCGCCGCGGGTGCCGCACGCCTTGCCTTCCGACGGCGGCGGCGCGCACTCGCCCTTCGACGCGACCGAGACGCCCGCCGCGTTCGCCATGCACGCGTTGCCGTACGTGTTCCCGTCACAGCCGCAGACGGGGGCGTACTCCTTGGTGCACCCGCCCGGCGTGGGCAGGCAGGTGCCCGTCATGTCGCCCGCGCCGCACTGGGCGTCCGGCGCGAAGTCGCAGAACTCACCCTCCTTGCAGGAGAGGCCGAGGAGGCCGCCGCAGACGTCGCCCGGAGGAGGCGCGCACTGGCCGATCGACGACACCGACGTGCCCGCCGCGTTCGCCATGCACTCGTTGCTGTACGTGTTGCCGTCACAGCCGCAGACCTCCCTGAGCTCCTTCGTGCACACCTCGGGGATGGGCTGGCAGGTGCCCGTCTGATCGGCCGCGCCGCACATGGCGCCGAGCTCGTAGTCGCAGAAGAGGCCCTTCTTGCAGGAGAGGCCGAGGAGGCCGCCGCAGGCCTTGCCCTGCCCGCCGCCGCCCCTCACCTCCGCCGCGTCGGACGCGGTGCTGTCGTCGGCGATCTCCACATGACAGCCCGCGGCGAGCGGGAACATCGACAGCGCGAGCCAGAGGAAGGATCCGATACGGCTGCTCTTGATACGATTCTGGACGTTCATGGGTTCCTCCAAAAGAGCCCCGCCGTCACCGGCGAGGCAATAGACATCCACGAGCCCCTCCCCTCCAGAGGAAGGGCGCCTCGCGCCGCGCGCAGTAAGGCGAGCGCGGCGCGCGAGTTCGATGTTCGTCTCCCCGACCGCTCAGTCGGGGAGCGTCAGCGTCAGGACGCGGCGCCCTGGCTCGGGCGCCGTGACCTCGAGGAAGAGCACGTCCTCGCGCTCCACCCCTTCACCGTCCGCGTGCACCGTGACGACGGCGGACTCGCCCGCCGGCACCACGAACGCCTCCGCCGGGCTGAACCCGAACGGCCCCGCGCCGCGGCGCAGGCGCGGCGCGCCGATGGACACGTCCTCGGCGCACGTGTTGCGGACGACCACGTCGCTCTCGCCGGCCTCGAGCGAGACCCACGAAGCGGGCTCGATCGTGAGGCAAGGCAGGTGCGCCAGCATCGTCTGCGCCGCGCTGATGGGCTCCCCCGTGAGCTGCAGATCCACCGGCTCCGACCGGCGCTCGCCCTGCTTCACCTGGATCCGCAGGACCTGATCCGTCGACGCGTCCACCGCGGCCACGAAGCTGCCGTCGCGGCTGATCTCCGCGATGACGGGCGCGTCCGCGCTGTCGAGGTTCGTCACCACGACCACGCCCTCCGCCGGCTCGACCGCGCCAGGCTCGCCCTTGAGGAAGACCTGTTGCCGCAAGACCTGGGGGTCGCCCGACACGCCGACGAGCCCTGTGTCCAGGATCGGCTCGTGGACCGGCGGGCTCGGCTGCGGGCTCACGACACAGCCGCCAACGAGCGCTCCGAGGAGCGTCGCGACGCGCGCGCCCCGCCGTCCTCGGTGTCCGTATGTCGTCCGCATCGCCATGCCGGCCATTAGAGCAAACCTGGTGCCGAATGAAAAAGGACGGAAATCGTCGTGAAATGCGAGGCACAAGTGTCTCATCGAGTGTCTCACTGTCTCAGATGGCACATCCATGAGACACTGCGCGGGTGAGCCAAGCCGAAGGGACCCTGCTCGCCCGCCGCTACCGCCTGATCCGCCCCCTGGGGCGGGGGGGCCTGGCCACCGCGTGGCTCGCGCGGGACGAGGCGCTCGGGCGGGACCTGTGCCTCAAGCTGCTTGGCCACGCGCGCACGGCGGAGCGGGCGGCGTTCCGCGGCGAGTTCAGGATGCTGGCGGGGCTCTTCCATCCGCACCTCGTCCGGGTCCTCGACTTCGGCATGCTGCGGGAGACCGGCGAGCCGCGCTTCTACTTCACGTCGGAGGCGGTGCTGGGCGCGCCGTTCGACGAGTACGTGACAGGCCGGCGCTTCGAGGAGGCGCGGGCCGCGATCGTGGACGTGCTCGACGCGCTGCGGTTCCTCCACCGCGCGCGCATCCGCCACGGCGACGTGAAGCCGGCCAACATCCTCGTCGGGGCCTCGGGGCGCGCGGTCCTGATCGATCTGTCCTGCGCGGCGCGGCTCGGGGGGAGGCCCGACGACGGCGTCTCCGGCACCCGGGGCTACCTCGCGCCCGAGGTGATCCGCGGCGAGCCGGCCGACGGGCGCGCGGACCTGTTCTCGCTCGGCCGCACGCTCGAGGCGATCGCGCCGCTGCTCGCGGAGCCGCTGCCGGAGGCGATCGGCGCGCTCGTCGAGCGCCTCGTGCGGTCCGAGCCGCGCGACCGCCCGGCCGACGCGGGCGAGGTGCTCGACTGGGTGGGCGCCGCGCCGCGCGCCGTGGCCCCGCCGCCGCCGGAGCCGCCCCACCTCGTCGGGCGCGATGGTGAGATGCGCGCGGTCGCCGAGGCGCTCGCCGCGCTCGAGCGAGGCGAGCGCGGCCCGCGCGTCTGCGTGATCGCCGGGGAGCCGGGCTGCGGGAAGAGCCGCCTCCTGCGCGAGGCGACGTGGAGCGCCGAGCTCCGGATGGAGGCCGTGGAGGGCTTCGCCAGGGCCAGCGCGCCGGTGGCCTCGATGCTGCGCCGCGCGACCGGCGAGGAGGCGCTCCCCGCCGGCGCGCTGGGCGCCCTGCGCGCGCACGAGCGCCTGACGCGGGCGCGGGGAGGCGACGCGGGGGCGGGGGCCGGGCCGCTGGTGCTCGTGCTCGACGACGCCGACGAGGTGAGCGGGGCGGACCGGGAGATGCTCGAGGCGCTCGCCCGCCTGCTCGGCCCCGAGGACCCGGTCCTGCTCCTCGCCGCCGAGCGCGTCCCGCACGGCGGCGGCCGGGCGCCGCTCGCCGCGGTGGCCGCCGAGGCGGGGCGGAGCGCGCGCGAGGTCGCGCTGCCGCCGCTCGGGCGCGAGGCGGTGCAGCGCTGGATGGACGACATCGGCCTGGGCGACGCGACGGAGGTCGTGCTGCGCGCGAGCGCGGGGTGGCCCGCCGATCTCGTGGTGATCGCGGGGCGGCTCGCCGAGAGCGGGGACGTGGCCGGGCTCGACGCGACGACGCCCGGGGCGAGCGCGCGCTACGCGCTGCGGCTGCGGGGCCTCGGTCGGCCGCTTCGGGACGCCGTGGCGACGCTGGCCGTGCAGGGGGGCGCGGTCGCCGACGAGGAGCTGCCGCCGCTCGGGCTCCCGGTCGCGCACCTGGCCGAGCTCGCCGCCCGCGGCGTCGCCGCGCGCACCGCGGGGGGGTGGACGCTGACGCGCGCCGGGCCGATCGCCGCCCTCCTCTGCGCCCTCGGCGGCGAGGCGGTCCGCGCGGCGCACGCGCGGGCGGCAGCCGCCCTGCCGGCGCACACCGAGCAGCGGGTGCTGCACCTCGCGCTGTCGGGCGACACGGCCGCCGCCGAGCGCCTGTTCCTCGAGCGCCGCGCGGAGCGCGAGGCGGATCCGAGGCCGTGGGGCGCGGCCGCGGAGGCGCTGCTCGAGGTGGCGACGTCGGCGGAGGCGCGGCTCGAGATCGCGTCCACCCTCCAGCGCGTCGGGCGCGCGGCGCGGGCGCGCGAGGTGCTGGAGCACCTGCTCGCGAGCGACGAGGCCGGAGGGCTCGGCACGCGGCGCGCGCAGGCCCTCGTCCGGCTGGGCGCGTGCCTGCTGGAGCTGGGCGACCCCACGGCGGCGCTCGCGCGGCTCGACGAGGCCGAGCGGAGCGAGCAGGCCGGCGGGGAGGGCCCGGCGTCGTCATTCACGCCGCGCGAGCGCGCGGGGCTCGCCGATCTGGCGAGCCGGGCGCTCTTGCGGCTCGGATCCCACGCGGAGGCGCGCGCCCGCGCCGAGCCGGCGCTCGCGTGGTGCGACGAGCCGGAGGTGCTGGCGAGCCTCCACGAGGACGTCGGCGTCGCGGCGAGCTACCTCGGGGAGCGCCGGCTCGCGGGGCTGCACCTCGGGCTCGCCGCCGGGCTGCACCGCGATCGGCGGGCGCCGAGGGCGCTGGTGCGGGCGCTGTCGTACCAGGCGATCGACGCCTTCCGGGCCGGGGAGGTCGAGGCGGCGCTCGTCGGGTACCGGCAGGCGCTGGCGACCGCGGAGGAGCACGGGCTCGGCGACCTGGTGGCGCGCTGCAGCCTCAACGTGGGTACGGCGTGCCACCAGTCGGGCGAGCTCGGGGAAGCGCTCGCCGCCTACGAGCGCGGGGCGCGGCTCGCCTCCGCCTTGGGCCAGGCGGACCTGGTCCTCGTCCTCGATTTCGATCTGGCGAAGCTCTGGGCGGACGTGGGGGCGTTCGAGCGGGCCGCCCGCGTGGCCTCGCGGGTGGAGGCGGAGGCCGCGCGGCGGGGCGCGCCGTTCTTCGCGGCGGCGGCGGCCTCGGTCCTCGGGGACTGCGCGCTCGCGGGCGGCGACGCCGAGGAGGCGGCGCGCTGCTTCGAGCGGTCGCGGCGCGGCTTCGAGGCACAAGGGGCGCAGCGGGAGGTGGTGGAGGAGGAGCTGGAGCTCTGCCGGGCGCACCTCGCGCGGGGCGCGGTGGGGGACGCGCGGGCCGCGCTGGGCCGGGCGCGGGAGCACGGCGCCACCCGGGAGGCGCCCGACCTCGGGGCGCGCGCGGCGCTGCTGGAGGGGCGGCTCGCGCTGCTCGACAGCGAGGGCGACGGCAACCTGGGTCAGGGCGATTCCGACCAGGGCGGTTTCAACCTCGGTCAGCCCAACCTCGGTCAGGCTGGCCTCAACCTCGGTCAGCCCAACCTCGGTCAGGCTGGCCTCAACCTCGGTCAGCCCAACCTCAGTCAGGGCGGCCCCAACCTCGGTCAGCCCAACCTCGGTCAGCCCAACCTCGGTCAGGGCGGCCCCAACCTCGGTCAGCCCAACCTCGGTCAGGGCGGCCCCAACCTCGGTCAGCTCAACCTCGGTCAGGATCTCACCGCCGCCCGGGAGCGCCTCGAGCGTGCCCTGGGCCTCGCCGAGCGCGCGGCGCAGCCCGACCTCGCCGCGGACGTCCGCCTGGCGCTGGCCGAAGCCCACGAGCTCGCAGGCGAGCCGGAGGCCGCCGCGGCGCAGCGGGAGCGCGCGGCCGCCGCCTGGACCGCCATGGCGCGCTCGCTGCCAGAGGCGCTGCAGCACGCCTTCTGGACCCACCCCCGGCGCCGCGCGGCGCAGCCGGCGCGCACCCCCGCGGCGGCCGAGGCCGCGGCGCCGCCGGCGGCGGAGCGCACGGCCAAGCTCGAGCGGCTCCTCGCGGTGTTCCGCAGGCTCAACTCCTCCGTCGAGATCGCCGACATCCTCGCGATGGCCATGGATGCCGCGATCGACCTCACGGCCGCGGAGCGCGGGTTCCTCCTGATCGAGCAGCCGGGCGGCGAGCTGCGCGTGGCGGTCGCGCGCAACGTCGACCGGGAGAAGGTCGGCAGGAGCCACCTCAAGTTCAGCTACGGCATCGCCGAGCGCGCGATCGCGACGCAGGAGCCCGTGGTCACCGTGGACGCCCAGGAAGATCCGCGCTTCCACGAGCACGCGTCGGTGCACGCGATGCGGCTCAGGTCCGTGATCGCCGTGCCGATCCGCTCGCCGGACGGCGTGCTCGGCGCGCTCTACCTCGACAACCGCTTCCGGCGCGCGCGGTTCGCGCCGGAGGACGTCGACCTGCTCCTCGCCTTCGCCGACCAGGTCGCGCTCGCGCTGCGCAACGCGCGGCTCGTCGACGATCTACGCCGCCGCACCGTGGAGCTCGAGGCCGAGCGGCGCCGCGTCGAGGAGCTCCTGCGCGGCCAGGCCGCGGAGATCGACCGGCTGCAGGAGCAGGTGCTCGTCCGCCAGCAGGCCCTGGAGCACCGCTACGATTACGGCGCCATCGTGGGGCGCGGCCCGGCGCTCCGCGCGGTGTTCGCGACGCTCGACCGCGTTGTCGACGCGCCGGTCAACGTGCTCGTGACGGGCGAGAGCGGCACCGGCAAGGAGCTCGTCGCGCGCGCCATCCACTTCGCCGGCCCGCGGAAGAGCGGCCCGTTCATGGGGATCAACTGCGCCGCGCTCCCCGCCGCGCTGCTCGAGTCGGAGCTCTTCGGGCACGTCCGCGGCGCGTTCACGGGGGCCGACCGGGACCGGACCGGCCTCGTGGTCGCGGCGCGCGGCGGCACGCTCTTCCTCGACGAGCTGGGCGAGATGCCGCTCGAGGTGCAGGCGAAGCTGCTCCGGGTGCTCCAGGAGCGGGAGGTGCGCCCGGTGGGCAGCGCCGAGGCCGTGCGTGTGGACTTCCGCCTCGTCTGCGCGACGAACCGCGATCTCCTGGCCGAGGCCGCGCGCGGGCGCTTCCGGGAGGACCTCTACTACCGCGTCGCGGTGGTGCAGATCCGGCTGCCCGCGCTGCGCGATCGCCTGGAGGACCTGCCGGAGCTCGCGCTCCACTTCGTGCGCCGCGCCGCCGAGCAGCTGGGCCGCCCGGCGCCGCAGCTGTCCCACGAGGCGCTGCGGCGGCTCGGCCAGCACGGCTGGCCCGGCAACGTGCGCGAGCTGGAGAACGTGATCACGAAGGCGGTCGTGCTGTGCGACGGCCGCAGGATCGGCCCCGACGACGTGGACCTGCCCCGCGCGCAGGAAGGCGGCGGCCGCGGCGCGCCGCGACCGCCCCGCGACGAGCGCGCCGCGCTGCTCGCCGCGCTCGAGCGGACCGGCTGGAACGCGCTCCAGGCCGCGCGCGAGGCGGGCATGTCGAGGGCGACGTTCTACCGGAAGCTGCGGCGGCTCGGAATCGAACGGCCGATCGAACGGCCGATCGAACGGCCTATCGAACGGCCTATCGAATCGCCGATCGCACGCACGACCGAACGGCCGAAAGGCGCCCGCGACGACTGAGCCCTTCCTCCAGCGCCCCGAGCGCGAGCGCGGGCCCGATCGGACGCTGGCGACTGGCGCCCTGGACGGCGTCCGTCACAGGCATACACACGCACCTTCCTCCGCCCGATAGCGTTGTTTCTCCTCTTCTGACATCACCGGCACGGGGCAGTTCGCCCCACTTGGGGCAGTCCGGCCTCTATCCAGTCATGAGCTTGCCTGCCGCGCGGCGCCGCGATGGAAGAGCCGCCCACGACACGGCGTGGAGAGAGGGATCTCATCCATCGGCGTGACGGGGATCATGCTCCACCCTGGCCACGACCGCGCGCCGACAGGCGCTCTCCGCCAGGGGATGGCCCGGGCCTTGCGAGGGTGCCGGGCATGAACACAGCAAAATTCGTCCTGCTGCTGCCTCTCTCGATCGCCGCTGCGGCCGGCTGCGATCGAGCGGAAGGCACGACTCGCTCGGACGGCAATCCCGCGGTTCCGGGCGAGATCGCCCAGCGGGCGAACAACCCCACGCCGACGGCCGCCGACAACACAGGCAAGAACGATCGCGATCGCGATCCCGCCGCGCTGACCCCCGGGGACCAGGGCGAGAACGAGGCCGATCGCACGATCACCCAGAAGATCCGGCAGGCGGTGATCGCGAACGACACGCTCTCGATGAGCGCGAAGAACGTCAAGATCATCACGACGGGGCAGGTGGTGACGCTGCGCGGCCCGGTGAAGAGCGACAAGGAGAAGGCCGACATCGCCGCCATCGCCCTCGGGATCCCGGGTGTGCAGAGGGTCGATAACCAGCTCGAAGTCGACGTTGACTGAACCGACACGAACGGTCCGAAAGGAAGACACCATGGCAACGAAGAAAGCGGTCCTTGGCCTCGTGAGCACGCTCGCTCAGGCAGACATCATCGTCGGCGATCTCCAGCGCGCCGGCTTCATGACCGGCGACATCTCGGCGCTCTTCCCCGACAAGCACGGGACGCGGGACTTCGCGCACGAGAAGCACACGAAGGCGCCCGAGGGCGCGACGGCGGGCGCCAGCGCGGGCGGCGCGGTCGGCGGGACCATCGGGCTGCTCGCCGGCATCGGCGCCCTCGCCATCCCGGGGCTCGGGCCGTTCATCGCGGCCGGCCCCATCATGGCCGCGCTGAGCGGCGCCGCGGCCGGCGCCGCGCTCGGCGGCGTGACCGGCGCCCTGATCGGGCTCGGCATCCCCGAGGTCGAGGCCAAGCAGTACGAGGGCAAGATCAAGGGCGGCAACATCCTCATCTCCGTCCACGTCGAGGACAGCAACGAGCGCGCGCTCGCCAAGCAGATCCTCGAGCGCGGCGGCGCGACCGACGTCGCCGTCCTCACCGAAGAGGGGATCTCGTCGAAGCACAGGGCCGTCGCCTGAGCGTGACGCGCTGTCACCCCACGTGATCTCGGGCAGCTGCCCGCCTGACGCCGCGCATCGGCCGGTGTCAGGCGGGCAGCCGCTCGAGGTCGAGCTCGTCCGACGGCGTGATGTCGGCCTTGAGGAAGCGCTGCATCTGCCGGAGCGCGTGGCCGTTGTCCTCCTCTGTCTCGGAGGCCACGCAGTCCGACGGGACGAGCAGCCGGTAATCGCGCATGTAGGCGTCGTTCGCCGTGAACAGGACGCAGATGTTCCCCGCCATGCCGGTGAGGAGGAGCGTCTGCGCGCCGAGCGACTCGAGCAGGATCTCCAGCGTGGTGCCGTAGAAGCCGGAGTGCTTGGGCTTGAGCACGAAATAATCGTCCTCTCCAGGCCGCAGCAGCGCCGCGATCTCGCGGCCGCGCACGCCCTCTTCCAGGCAGTGCTCGATCTGACGGTGGAAGTTGGATTGCCAGCGGCCGAAGTTGTCGTTCACGTAGACCGCCGGAATGCCGGCGTCGCGACACCGCTGCTTCAGCGCCCGGATGCGGTGCGCCATCGGGAGCGCGTGGGCGAGCAGCCGGTCGCCTCCCGGGAAGTCCAGATCGTTGATCACGTCGATGAGGAGCAGCGCTGTCCGGCTGTCGTCCGGCGCGGCGCCGTGAAGGTCGTGGGAACGCCGAGGCATGTCGTGCGCGGTTATATACTGCGGGCGACGGCGCGTGGGGCAGCGATCACCGCCGATCACCGCCGCGCCCGGTCCGCCGTGGCGAAACGCGACCTCGGCCGTGGCGGCGCGCGGCAGGGGGCGCAGGATCCGCGATGGCCCCCAGGCGGCCAGGACGGGCGCGCGGCGCAGGATGCGCGAGGACGCGTCGTCGGCCGCCGGCTTGCATTGCTCGCCATGACGGACCTGGCGCGGGCCCCTCGGGTCGCCTTCCGGGTCGAAGGAGCGCACATGCCTCGCAGCATCTGGAAAGGGAGTATCAGCTTCGGGCTCGTGCAGATCCCGGTGGCCCTCTACCCCGCCGAGGAGCCCGACGAGCTCCACTTCACGCAGCTCGACAGGCGCACCATGGCGCCGATCCGCTACGAGCGCGTGAACCGGGAGACGGGCGAGCCGGTGAGCTGGGACGATATCGTCCGCGGCTATCCCTACGAGAAGGGCGAGTATGTCGTCCTGTCCGACGAGGACCTGCGCCGCGCGAACGTGGAGGCGACGCAGACCGTGGACATCCTCGACTTCGTCGACGCCTCGGAGATCGACCCGATCTACTACGACAAGCCGTATTTCCTCGCTCCCGCGTCCCAGAACGGCAAGAAGCGATCGCCGGTGACGGCGTATGTCCTCCTGCGCGAGGCGCTGCGGAAGACAGGCAAGGTCGGTATCGCGAAGGTCGTGATCCGGACGCGCGAGCACATCGCCGCGGTGAGGCCGCACGGCAGAGGGCTCGTGCTGAACCTGCTCCGGTTCGCGCACGAGCTCCGCTCCGATGAGGAGCTCGACCTGCCCGAGATGGACGCCCAGGGAAAGGGGCTCGGCAAGCGGGAGCTGGAGATGGCGGAGCGGCTGGTGGCCGAGATGGCCACCGCGTGGGAGCCGGAGAAATACAAGGACGAGTACCGCGACGACGTGATGAAGCTCATCGAGAAGAAGGTGAAATCCGGCCGCACGACGGCGCCCACGGAGCCTGTGGAGGAAGAGCGCCACCGCCGCGCCACCGGCACGGTGGACCTCATCGCGCTGCTCAAGAAGAGCCTCGGACAGAAGGGCGAGAAGGCCGCGAACGACGAAGCGAAAGACCGCGCGAAAAACGGCGCGAAGAACGGCAGAAACGCGCCGGAAGAAGGCGGCAAATCCAGGGTGCGAAAGGCGGAGGCCGCGAAGCGGAAGGGCGGCAGCTCGCGTCGGGCCGCGTAGCCCGCACGGAGAAGCGGCCTGCACGCCGCCCGCCGGTCTGACCGGGGGCGCAGAGGAGGGTAGAGCGAGCTCATGCGCCCCAAGTATCCGGCGGACGTCACCGCGGCTTTCCTCGAGCTGCAAGGGCAGCCCCCGCTCGCGGCGCAGAAGCTGGCTCCGGGCGCCCGCGTCGCCGCCGACGAGGCGCCGCCCTCCTTCGCCGCGATCCTGACGCAGCTGATCGAGACGCTGTTCTTCGCCTCCATGGCGACGGAGGAGGGGCGGCTCAACCCGATCGGCGTCGTGTTCGCCGAGCGCCTCGCCGAGTTCGAGTCCGGAGAGCCCGCGTGGGATCTCGTGCGGTTCGGGTCCCCGGTGGCGTTCGACGCGGAGCACCTGGCCAACCTGGGCCCGGCGAGCGCGTGGCCGCGCGCCTTCCTGGCCGTGGTGCCGCTCGATGGGTCGCTCGCCGTCGCCGGCATCGCGGTGCCGCACGGCCGGCCGTCGTTCGCGCTCGATCAGCTCGTGCGCGTCGTCGCCCCGAAGCCAGGCGTCGTGGCCGTGTACCGCGGCGAATGGGAGGTCGTCCGTTACGAGCGCGGCGCCGTGCGGACGTGGATGCCCAAGAACCGGCCGCTGCTCGACTCCATCGAGCGGACCGTCGCGCGGGACCAGGCGAGCGCGCTCGCCCGCAACGTGCGCGGCTATCTGCTGCGCATCGTCGAGGGGATGGTCGAGCTCGGTCGCGGCGGGCTCCTCGTCGTTCTGGGGCCGGGCGAGGGCCTGCCGCAGCTCTTCGGGGAAGAGGGCAATCAGCTCGACACCGAGGTCAAGCGGCTGGCCCCTGCCCTGTGCCTCGGCTCGGCCATCCTCGACCTCGCCGGCGCGCACGAGACCCACCTGCCGGACGGGCCATGCCCGCCGTCCAGGGGGAGGCCAGCGCCGCGCGACTCGGAGCACGCGCTGCAGAGATCCGAGCGCGTCAGCCGGCTGCTCGAGCTCATCGTGCGGCTGACGACCGTCGACGGCGCGGTCGTGATGAGCCACGCCCTCGACGTGCTCGCGTTCGGCGCGAAGCTGCCGCCTCCGAGGGCGATCATCTCCGAGGTCTTCGCCGCAACCCCCGACCAGCGGATGGACGCGAGCCTGAGCCTCGACGCGCGCGGCACCCGCCACCGCGCGGCCGCGGCGTTCGTCGCGGGGTACCCGGAGCGGATCGCCTTCATCGTCTCCCAGGACGGCAACGCGGCGACGTTCCAGGAGATCGAGGGGAAGGTGGTCTACTGGCCGCTTTGACGAGGCGCAGCGCGCGAGGTGCGACGTGCGATATCAAAGATGCCGCAGGATGGCCGCAGGCATCTGATCGAGAGGCACCGCGGCCGCGGCGAGCCCGGCCTCCAGCACGCGGCGGGGCATGCCGTAAACGACGCAGGACGACTCGGCCTCCGCGAGGACCTTCCCGCCCGCCGCGCGGATCGCCCGGGAGCCCTCCAGGCCGTCGTCCCCCATGCCCGTGAGCACGACCCCGAGGACGCCGGGCCCGAACTCGGCCGCGGCGCTCGCGAAGAGCAGATCCACGGACGGGCAATAGAGGGACGCGCCGGCCGTCGCCGGGAAGCAGACGCTGGCGCGCGCCAGGTTGCGCCGGACCTCGATGTGCGTCCCCCCGCGCGCGATGACCACGAGCCCGGGCCGGAGCGGGAGATCGTCCGACGCCTCGACGATCGAGAGCGCGCTCCCGTCGTCGAGGCGGCGCGCCAGCGATTCCGTGTAGCCAGGAGGGATGTGCAGCGCGACGACGATGGGGGCCGGGAACCCGGCGGGCATCGCCGCGAGGAGCCGCGTCAGCGCCAGCGGGCCGCCGGTCGAGGCGCCGATCACGACGAGCCGCGTGCGCGACAGCGCCGGGATAGCGAAAGGCGCGGGCGGCGGCGCGGACGGCGGCTCCACGCGGTGGACCTTCGCCTCGGCGGCGGCGAGCACCTTGCGGACCAGCTCGTCCGCGAGGCCGAAGAGGCGATCGGTCGCGAGCGCCGTCGGCTTCTCGACGAGATCGGTCGCGCCTTCCTGGAGCGCCCTGACGCCGAGATCGCTGTCCGCGTCGGCGCTGCTGACGACGATCACCCGCGGCGCGCCCTCGCGCGGCAACGACGCGAGCACGCCGAGGCCGTCGAGGTTCGGCATCACGAGATCCAGCGTGACGACATCCGGCTTGTAGCGCGCGATCTTCTCCAGCGCGTCGAAGCCGTCCATGGCCGTGTCGACGACCTCGATCGAGGAGCTCGCGCCGAGGACCTGCCGCAGCACCTTGCGCACGAAGGCGGAGTCGTCGACCACGAGCACGCGGACCGGGGGGCGCCTCATGGCTCCGCGTTCCGGTACAGGAACACGCCGCCCCGCTCCTCGCAGGCGAGCGCGGTGCCGAGCCTGAAGAGCGACTCGGAGACCCCGACCAGGAGGATCCCGCCCGCGGAGAGCGCCCCCGAGAGGTTCTTGACCACCCACCGCGCCGTGTTGTCGTGGAAATAGATGAGCACGTTGCGGCAGATCACGACGTCGAGCTGCCCGAGCGACGCGACCTGCGACGCGTCGAGCAGGTTGATCCGCCGCCAGTCGATCGCCCGCCGCAGCTCGGCGCTCACGACGACGCGATCGGGCGTCACCTGCAGCCACCGCTCGGCGAACGGAGGCGGCGGGGCGTTGCTCCGGAGCGAGCGGGGCCCGAGAACGCCGGCCTGAGCCCGCGAGAGCGCCCGAACGCTGATGTCGCTCGCGATGATCTCGACCTTGTCGAGCAGGCCCCGCTCGGCCAGGAGCATCGCGAGCGTGAACGGCTCCTCGCCGCTCGAGCAGGCCGCCGACCAGATCCGCGGCCGGCCGCCCGCCGCCACGCGCGGCGCGACGAACTCCGAGACCGCGAGCTCGAGCTGCGCGAGCTCGCGGAAGAAGTACGTCTCGCCCACGACCAGCCCGTCGATCAGCGCGTCCATCTCGGCCGCGCCCCCCGGGTCGTAGCGGAGGAAGTAGTAGTAATCGAGCAGCGAGTCGAAGCCGGCGTCGAGGGCGCGCGCCGACAGCTTGTCGCCGAGCAGCTCGCGATCGGCCGCGTCGTAGTGGAAGCCGATCTTCTCGGCGACGAGCGCGCTGAAGATCGCGAAGACCTGCGGAGAGATGGGGAGGCGGCTCGTCATGCCCACGGGATCAGGCCCACTGCGCGAGGACGGACGCGGACACGCGCCGCACCTCGGGATCTGGATCGGTCCGCGCGGCGCGCTCGACCGCCGCGAAGCCCTCGCGGGTGGCCACCGCGGCGAGCGTCGTGGCGGCCGCCTTCCGCGCCGGCGCGCGCGGCAGCCGGAGCGCCTCGAGGAGCGCGGCGTGCGCCCCGGGGAGCCGCATCCGCGCGAGCGCCGCGGTCAGCAGCGGCGAGAGCTCGTCGTCCGCCGTCCCCAGCGCGTCGAGGATGCCCTCGATGCGGCCCGGCACGGGCGTCGAGAGCGCGGCGAGCAGCGGGCCCTGCGCCCGCGACGCGACGAGCAGCGCGACCAGGGCCCTCGTCGCCTCGGCGCCGGGCCGCCCCGCGATGAAGCTGGTCGCGGCCGCCCGCACGCTCTCGTCGGGGTCGCCCGCCGCGCGCACGAGCGCCGGCAGGACCTCGGGCGACGAGAAGCCGGAGATCGCCGAGACCGCGACCAGCCGGGTCGCCACGTCCGGGGACGAGAGCGCGTCGAGCAACGTCGGCAGCGACGCCTCCCGCCCGGCGATGCCGAGCCCGATCAGCGCCGACCGCCGCATGTCCGTGTCGCCGTCCCGGGCCGCCTGCTCCAGCGCCGCGAGCGCGAGATCGCCCTTGATCCCCGACAGCGCCTCGATGGCCGCCACGCGCACCTGGCCGCTCTCGTCCCGGAGCCGCTCGGCGATGACCCCTGCCGCCGCCTCCCACCCGAGCTTCCCCAGCGACTGGCAGGCGTAGTACCGGACCCACGCGTCGCCGTCGCCGAGCCCCGCGAGGAGCGCGTCGATCACGCGGGGATCCCGGCGCGACTGCCCGAGCGCCCGCATCGCCACGGCCCGGATCCGCGCCGCGGGATCGGCCGCGATCGCGACGAGCGCGTCGAGCGCCGCCGGCGCCGCGAGGGACGCGAGGCCATGGATCGCCTGCTCGCGCGCCCGCGCGTCGGGGTCGCCGAGGCTGTCGAGGAAGACGGGCAGCGCCGACGGAGGCGCGAGGTGCCCGAGGATCCGGAGGGCCGTCCTCCGCGCGGCCGGGGCCCCGTCGCGGGCCGCGGCGAGCGCGAGGGCCTCGACCTCCGGGCCGCCGAGGCCCTGGATCGCGGTCGTCGCGGCGTGGACCACGCGGGGGCTCGGGTCGTCGAGGACCTGGAACAGCGCGCGCGCCGAGCCGGGCTCCGCGATGCGCGCGAGCGCGTCGCACGCCGCGGCGCGGACCTCCGCGTCCGGATCGGCGAGGCAGCGCTCCACGTCGCCCGCGGCCGCGGTGCCCCGGACGAGCGGCAGGAGCAGGAGCCTGCGCGCGCTGTCGCCGTCGCGCAGCGCCGCGAGCACCCGGGGGTCCGCGCTCCGCGAGAGCTGGCCGAGCGCGTCCGCGGCGGCGCTCGCGACGGGAGGATCGGCGTCGAGCAGGCGCGTCAGCTCGAGCAGGGCCTCGTCGCCACCGATCGCGCCGAGCACGCTGCAGAGGGCGGCCTGCTCGGCCGGATCCGCGCCCGCGAGGCTCTGGGAGAGCCGCCGCGCCACGCCGGGCGCCGGGGCCTCGCTCCGGAGCGCCTCGTCGATCGGCGCGACCGTCCCGTAGCGCTCGCGGTACCGCTCGCGCAGCTCGGCGAGCGCCGCCGCGGCGACACGCACGACGCCGTCGCTCGGCCGCCCGAGGAGGCGCACCAGCGGCGCCACGGCGCCGCGGCTGCCGGTGCGGCCGAGCGCCCGCGCCGCCTCGAGCAGGTAGCGCGGATCCTCGAGGAGGACCGCCAGCGGGCCGGTCGCGCGCGGGTCGCCGCTCCGCCCCAGCACGTCGATCGCCGGGAAGACACGGAAGAAATTTCCGCTCGAGACGGCGTCCACGAGCGAGTCGACAGCGGACCTGCCGCCGACCCGGCCGAGCGCCTCGATCGCGGCGACCGCGACGTTGTCGTCGGGGTGCGACGTGAGCTCCGCGAGCCGGGGGACGGCCTTCGCGCTGCCGCGGCGGCCGAGGATCTGCGCCGCGTCGGCGACGAGCGCGGGGCGAGGATCCAGCGTCAGCGCGAGCACGGCGGCGTCGACGTCGCCCAGCGACGCGACGAGCGCGTCGACCGTGGCGGCGAGGCGCGCCTCGCTGTCGCGCCGGGCGGAGAGGCACGCGCAGAGGGGGTGGACCGCCGCGTCGCCGAGCGCGGCGAGCGACGCGACGACGGCCCGCCGCACGGTCCAGCTCGGATCCGCGAGCATCTCGATGAGCTCAGGCGCCCCCGGAGGCCCCGAGGCGGCGAGCCGCTCGACCTGCTCGACGCGCTGCCGCTCCGCGTCCGAGACGGCGAGCACGGGCGCGGGTCGACGAGCGATCATGGCGTCTCCGGCGGCGTGGGGTGCTGCGTCCCGTTCACCTTGATGTGGGCGACGGCGTGCGCGACCGTCGCGACGACGCCCGCGACCGCGTCCGCGTGCTCCGCGCTCGCCAGCCGGATCCTGCCGAGCTGCTCGAGCACCTGGCCTGCGTCGCTCGCGATCGCGCCGGTGTCCCTCGCGTGCCTGGCCGTGGAGGCGAGCAGCTCCCGGACCGGGTCGCGCAGCCGCGAGAGCGAGGCGGCGTGCTGCTCGCTCCGGGTCGAGAGCTCGAGGGCCCCCTTCTCGGCGGCCTGGAGCGACGACGTGTGCCGGTTCGCGCCCGACGCGAGGGCCGCGATCGCCTCCGCCTGATCGGCCACGGCCCGCGCCGTCTGCCTGGCGATCCGGCGCACGGAATCCCCCTCCTTCGCCAGGGACGCCGTCGCCTTGCCCTGGTCCGCCGTGGCGGCGGTCACCGCCGCCGCGAGCCGCGCGACCTGGCGGGCGGACGCCTCCAGCTGCTTCGCCGCCCGCGCCTGCTCGCCGGTTCCCCGCGCCGACTGGACCGACAGCCGCCGGATGTCGTCCATGGCGCGCGCGATCTCGCTCGCGCCGCCCGCCTGCTCCGCGAGGCCGGCGACCATGCGCTGCGACGCGCCCGAGACCTCCTGCGTGAGCGCGGAGATCCCGGCCAGGGCGCGGGTCTGCTCGACCATCGCGGCGCTGGTTTGCTGGGTCAGCGCGCGCATCTGCGCGGCGACCTTGGCGAGCTGCAACGCCCCCGTCGCCTGCTCGTCCATCGCCCGCGACACCCGCTCGGCGGTGGACGTGAGCTGCGCGTTGGCCTTCACGGCGTCCCGCAGCGCGCGCGCCTGCTCGGCGGTCGCGTCCTTCGTCTGCCGCGCCATGCGCCGCATCTCCGCGCTGCCCTGCGCGAGCGACTGGATCGCCTTGGTCTGCTCGGCCGCGGAGCGCGCGACCGCCCTGCCCTCGTCGCTCATGCGCGACGCCGTCTGGGTCAGGGAGGCCACCGCCTGCACCTGCTCCGCGTTCGCCCGGTCGATGTCGCGGATCGAGCGGCCGAGCTCCTCGACCCCCTGGAGGATGGACGCGAGCGCCCGATCGGCGTCGCTCGCGAGCCGGGTCCCCTCGTCCGCGACCTTCACGCCCTCGCTCGAGGCGGCCACCGCCTCCCGGGCGCTCGCCTGGAGCGCGCGGACGATCTTGGCGATCTCGGCGCTCGAGACGGCGGCCCGATCGGCGAGGTTGCGGATCTCCTCGGCGACGACGGCGAAGCCGCGGCCGTGCTCCCCCGCGCGCGCGGCCTCGATGCTGGCGTTGAGCGAGAGGAGGTTCGTGCGGTCGGCGATCAGGTTGATCGTCTGGACGATGTCGCCGATCTCCTCCGCCCGCTTGCCCATCTCCTTCATGACCGACGCGGAGTCGGCCATCGCCTGCCGGATGCTCCCGAGCCCGGCGATGGACCTGCCGACCGTCGCGGCGCCCTGGCGCGCGGTCGCGATCCCCTGCTCGGCGGTCGCGCGCGCGGTCTCGACGATGGCGACGATCCGCCGCGTCGAGGCCTCGACCTGCGACGACGTGGCGGCGTTGCCGGCCGCGAGCCCGCTGATCTGCTCGGCGCTCTGCGCGACCTGCTGCGCGGTCCGCGCGAGCTGCTCGGCGGCGACCGCGTTCGCCTCGATGGTCGCGGCGTTCTTCTCGGCGGTGGCCGCGACCTCCTCGACCGAGCTCGCGATCTCCGTGATCGTGCTCGCGGTCGTCGACGCGCTCGAGTCGAGCGCCCTCGCGCTCTCGGCCACCCCGCGGATCGACCGCGCCATCTGCTCGGCGGTCGCCGCGGTCTCCTCGACCGCGCTCGCCATCTCGGTCGCGTCCTTCGCGACGCGATCAAGCGAGCCGCTCACGCCCGCGACGGTCCCGGCCATGGTCGAGATCTGCGCCCCGACCCCCTTGGCGTCGGTCGAGAGGCGCGCGACGCCCTTCGACATCTCCTCGATCGTGGCCCCGATCTCCTCGATGGCCGCGGCGTTGCTCTCGCCGCGGGCCGCCGCCTCGTCGGCGGATCCGCTCGTCAAGGAGACCGACCCGAGGAGCTCCTCGCTGGAGGACGCGAGCTCCTCGGCGCTGGCGCTCACCGCCTTCACCGAGCGGGCGATCTCCTCGAGCGCCGCCGCGGTCGTGTCCGCCGAGGTGGCGAGCGTCTCGGCGTCGCCCTTCACGCTGGCGAGCGCGGGGGCGAGCGCGCCGATGCCGCTCGCCATGCCCTCGGTCGCCCTCACGACGTCGATGACGGCGTCGCCCACCCGCTGCCCGGTGCGGGCGAGCCCCTGCGCGGTCGACCCGGCCTCCTCGATCTCGCCCGCGAGCGCCACCGCCATGGCCCCCTGCTCCCTGCCGGCCGCGGCCTGCTCGGCGCCGAGGGCGGCGAGCCGCGCGGCCGCCTGCTCGACGCCGGCGACGGTCGCGACCGCCTGACGGAGCGCGCGCTCGGTCTGCTCCGCCCGCGCGAGCGCGCCGTCGATGTCCGCGATTGCATCAGATGCCATGATCCTGCTCCTCACCGATGATCCTGCCGACGTCGACGAGCATGACGAGGCGCTCCCCGAGCTTCGCGACGGCCCTGACGAACCCGGCGCTCTCCTCCGCCATGACCTCGGGGGGCGGCCTCAGCTCGCCCTCGGCGATGTTGACCACCTCGCGCGCGCTGTCCACGAGGAGGCCGACGGTGCGGCCGCCGCGCTGAACGACGATGACGCGCGAGTCCAGCGTCGGCTCCGCGCTCGGGAGCCCGAAGCGGACGCGCAGATCCACGACCGGGACCACGCGGCCCCGGATCTGCACCAGGCCGCCGACGTACGACCGCGCCCCCGGCACCCGGGTCGCCCCGGCGAACGACTCCATGTGGAGCACGTCCGCCGCCGAGATGACGTACTCGGTGTCCGCCACCTTCAGGACCACGTGCAGATCGCTCACGAGGCCGCCCGGGCGAGCGCGCCGCGGCCGCCGCGGCCAGCGGAGAGCCTGCCGCTGAGGGTCACGAGGTCGAGCACGAGCGTGGGGCGCCCGTCGCCGAGATCCGTCGCGCCGGACACGCCCGGCACCCGGACGAGCGGGTCCTCGAGCGGCCGCACGACCACCTCCTGCTGGCCGATCACGCGGGTCACGCCGAACGCGAAGGGCGCGCCGTGGCGGCGGACGACGAGCGCCCTGCGCGCCGGCGAGGCCCCGAGCTCGAAGAGGGCGCCGAGATCGACGAGGGGCACGACCTCGCCGCGGCGCTCGATCAACAGGGTCCCGCCCCGCGCTTCGCCCGGCGCTGGCAACAGGGTCCCGCCCCGCGCTTCGCCCGGCGCTGGGCCGCGGAGGACGCGCGCGGCGTCGATCTCCACGACCTCCTCGACGCCCGCGATGGGCGTCACGAACAGCTGATCACCACACAGGAAGGAGAAGGCGTCCACGATGGTCAACGTGAGCGGGATCCGGAGGGTGAAGGTGGTGCCGGCGCGGGGCGACGTGCTCACCGAGAGCTCCCCGCTGAGCTGCTCCACGGCGATGCGGCGCACGATGTCCATCCCGAGCCCGCGGCCGCTGGTCTTCGTCGCCTGGTCGAGCGTCGACAGCCCGGGGAGCGTGATGAGGTCGAGCAGCGCCGCGTCGCTCTCGGGCGCGGGGCGGCCGGCCCGCCTCGCGACCAGCGCGCGATCGATGCCGCGGCCGTCGTCGGCGACGCTGAGCTCGAGCTGATTGCTGGAGCGCTCGAAGCAGGAGACCCGGACGACGCCCTCCTCGGGCTTGCCGAGGCGCCGCCGCTCGGCCGGCGGCTCGATCGCGTGATCGACGGCGTTGCGAAGCAGGTGCACGATCGCAGGGAAGACCCGCTCCGCGACCGCCTTGTCGAGCTCGGCCTTGCCGGCGTCGATCTCGAGCCGGACCTGCTTGCCGGTGGCGCGACCGAGGCCGCGGACGACGAGCGGCACGCGCTCGAGGAGCTCCGCCACGGAGATCATGCGCGCGCGCATGATGGCGCCGCGGAGGTCGCGCAGCGTCCGGTCGTGCTCGCGCAGGATCTCCGACAGATCGCGGATGTCGACCCCGCGGGCGCGCAGCTCGGCGGCCGCCCGAGCGAGCCGGAACCGCGTCACGACCAGCGCCGACAGCTTGTCGAGCGCGTCGTCGAGGCGCGCCACCTCGACGCGGACGACGCCTCGGAGCTGAGGCTCCCGGTCCGCCGGCTCGTCCGGCTCGCGCTCCGCCAGCGCCGCCACGGCCGGCGGGACGGGGGGCTCCACGGTGAGCGCGCGGGCGCCATCCGCCGCCGCCGCGCGCGCGACCTCCTCGTCGGGCGCGCTCGTGAGGACGAGGAGCGCGAAGGCGATGCCGCCCGGCGCGCCATCGCTGGCCGGCACCGAGAGCGGGATGACCTTGACGATCTCGGCGAGCTTGCCGACGCGCTCGCGGACGGTCGTGATGTTCACCCCCTCGGCGGTGCGCGCCGGCGAGGGGACGAAGTCGACCCGCAGCGCGCGCCGCCCGCCGGCCACGCCCTGCGCGAGCTGCACCCGCTCGCCGGGCCCGAGCTTCGCGAGGATCTCGGGATCGGCGCCGATGATCGGCACGGGCGGCGACGGCGCGGCGGCGAGATCGAGCGCGGTGAGCGCGGCGAGGAGCTCGGGCGCCGCCGGCAGCACCGGCTTGCCCTCGGCGAGGGCCCGCGCCCGCTCCTCGATGGACCGGAGCCCGCGGAGCAGCACCTCGATCGACGAGGCGGAGAGGCTCCCGGCCGACCGGTCCGCCGCCCGGAGCACGGTCTCCATCGCGTGGGCGAGATCCACAATCGGCTCCACGCCGACCATGGCGGAGAGGCCCTTGATGGTGTGAAGAGCGCGGAAGAGCTCCCGGATCGCCTTGGGGTTCGACTCGCCGCCGCGGAGGGCCGCCTCGGCGGCGAGGAGGTTGGCCGTCGACGCCGAGAGGTGCTCTTCCACCTCGACGAGGTAGCCGGCCACGAACTCGTTCACATCGAGCGCGCCGCCCATCCGATCATCCGGCGCTGGCGCCGCTGTCCTGCAGGAGCGCGCGCACGCTGGCCAGGATGGCGTCGGGAGTGAAGGGCTTCGTCATGAACTCCGACGCCCCCGCGGCGAGCGTGCGGGCGCGGGACTCCTCATCACCCCGGGTCGTCACCACCAGGATCGGCAGGCTCCGCAGCCTGTCTTGACCCCGGATGAACTCGATCACCTCGAGTCCCCCGATATCGGGCATATTCAGGTCGAGCACCACGAGATCGAACGGCCTGAGCGAGAGCGTCTCAATCGCCTCGAGCCCGCTCGCCGCGTGCGCGAACCCGTGCTGCTCTGCACGCAGGCAGGCCACCACCATCTCGCGCATCACCCGGCTGTCATCGACGACGAGGATCTCTGCCACAGCGGTGCTCGATCGAGGGAATAGCCTTTCCGAATACGGGGTGTCAATCGCGCTTGTGCGTCCTTGCCAGAATCAGGGAACTCCCGTCAGACACGTCCCGAGCCGCGGATGCCACGCTCGAGCGTCCAGGCGCTGCCCGCACGTCGAGGAACGCCAGTGCGCCAGCGAACGTCGGCGGGCGCGAACGCCATCCCCATGACAGACGTCGATGGAACCCGGCGAGCGCTGGATGATGCGTGGCGCGATGACCAGAAGCGACCTGACGCGCCAGACGCGACCGGAAGCAACCGGAAGCAACCGACGCAGACAGGCAGAAGAGGGCAACAGGGCGCCTTTCATCGTATTAGGCTTGCATCGTCGAGGGCTCTCCCTCAGATGAGACTGGGCGGTAAAGATGCTTGCGGGACCAACGGGTCTCCGCGCCCCGTCCCGCCCCGAGAGGCGCTCCCCTGTGGCGATATGCCTCACGGCCCCTGCTGCTCCTGGAGAACCATGAATCGGCCAATGACGATGGACTTCGCGCTCGCCGACGCCGCGCGCGATGCGAACGGCCCGCCCCGGCGCCCGGCGCCGGCCGCGGGGCGAGGCGTCCGGGAGAGGAGCCTGGAGCCTCCGCCGAGCGAGCACGCGCAGCGCGGGGCGGTGTGGATCCTCGACGATTCGTTGCTGGAGGCCGAGATGGCCGCGCGCGCCCTCGCGCCGGGGTACGAGGCCCAGGTCTTCACGGACGCCGCCGCGATGCTCGAGCGCGTGGCGGGGGGCGATGTGCCGGATGTCCTCGTGCTCGATCAGGTGATGCCGGGCATGTCCGGCACCGAGATCTGTGGCCTCTTGCGGTCGCGCGCCGCCACGGTCGGGCTCCCGATCCTCATCCTGACCGTGGCCGGGCAGGAGGAGGACCTCGTCGAGGGGCTCACCGCGGGCGCCGACGACTACGTGGTCAAGCCCTGCCCGGCGGCCGCGCTGTCGGCGCGCGTCGGTGCGCTCCTTCGCTCGAAGCGGCTCCGCGAGCGGGCCGAGCGGGCCGAGCGGATCGCGGCGGTGGAGCGCGATCTGCTGCGGGCGCTCATCGAGCAGAGCGGCGACGGCATCATGGCCGCGGACGCGTGCGGGGCGCTCCGCATCTGCAACGGCGAGGCCCAGCGGCAGCACGGGGTGTACGAGCGCGACGCGCGCGACGCGCTCGAGTCGCTCCGGAACCGCGGGCTGCTCGCGCTGGACGGCCGGCCGCTGCGCCCCGACGAGGACCCGCTCCACCGCGCGCTCCGGGGCGAGAAGGTCGAGAACGCGCGCTGGCTCGTCACCCGCCCGGACGGCTCGATCCGCGCCCTCTCCGGGACGGCATCGCCGCTCAGGCACGCCGACGGCTCGCCCGCGGGCGCGGTTCTGATCACCCGCGACGAGACCGACGCGATCGAGGCGGAGCGGGCGCTCCGGGACAGCGAGGAGCGCTATCGCGTGATCATCAGCGCGCTCGAGGAGGGCATCACGCTCCAGGACGAGCGCGGCGTCATCCGCACCGCGAACGCGAGCGCCGAGCGGATCCTGGGCCTGCCCATGGCCCAGCTCGTCGGGTCCACGATGATGGGCCCGTCGTGCAGGCTCGTCCGCGAGGACGGCTCGCCGTTCCCTCTCGAGATGGTCCCCTCGCAGATCGCGCTCCGGACCGGCGCGCCCCAGTCGGGCGTCCTGCTCGGGCTGGAGCGGCTGGACGGCTCGGTCCTGTGGCTCTCGGTGAACGCGCAGCCGCTCCGCGGCGAGGACGGCTCGGTCGCCGGCGTCGTCTCCTCGTTCTTCGACATCACCGCGCGGAAGCGGGCGGAGGAGGAGCGGCAAGGCCTGCTCGCCGCGGCGGAGTCCGCGCGGCAGGAGGCCGAGGCCGCGAGCCACCTGAAGGACGAGTTCCTGGCGACGATGAGCCACGAGCTCCGCACGCCGCTCACGGCGGTCCTCGGCTGGGTCCGGATGCTGCGCACCGGCAAGCTCCCCGAGGAGCGCCGCGACAAGGCGCTGGAGACGGTGGAGCGCAACGCCCAGGCGCAGGCGCAGCTCATCGACGATCTGCTCGACATCTCGCGCATCATGGCCGGCAAGCTCCGGCTGGACGTCCATCGGATCGAGCTCGTGCCGGTGATCGACGCCGCCCTCGAGGTCGTGCGGCCTGCCGCCGACGCCAAGGGGGTGCGGCTCCTGTCGCTCCTCGAGCCCGGCGTGGGCGCCGTCGCGGGCGACGCGGGCCGGCTGCAGCAGGTCGTCTGGAACCTGCTCAACAACGCGGTGAAGTTCACGCCGCGGGGCGGCGTGGTGCGCATCCGGCTCGATCGCGCCGACGGGTCCGCCGAGATCACCGTGTCCGACACCGGCCAGGGCATCGAGCCCGCGTTCTTGCCTTACGTGTTCGAGCAGTTCCGGCAGGCCGAGAGCGGCACGACCCGCAGGCACGGCGGCCTGGGCCTGGGGCTCACGATCGTGAAGAGCCTCGTGGAGATGCACGGCGGCACGGCCCACGCGCTGAGCGACGGGGAGGGGCGGGGCGCCACGTTCGTCGTCCAGCTGCCGCTCGCGGCGCCGCCGAGCCACGACCGGGGGCGCCGGCTGGCGGCGCTGCCGTCCGCCTCCGCCGGGAGCGACCGCCCGCCGGAGCTCGCGGCGCTGAACGTGCTCGTGGTCGAGGACGAGGACGACACGCGCGAGCTCCTCGTCACGATGCTCGAGCAGTGCGGCGCGCGCGTGACGGCCGTGTCGTCCGCGGCCGAGGCGCTGCTCGCGGTGAAGGCGCTGCAGCCCGACGTGCTCGTGTCCGACGTCGCGATGCCCGGCGAGGACGGCTACGCGCTGATCCGCAAGATCCGCGCGCTCCCGGCGGCGAGCGGGGGGCGGACCCCGGCGATCGCGCTCACCGCCTATGCGCGCACGGAGGATCGCATGCGCGCATTGCGGGCGGGGTTCAACACCCATGTCCCGAAGCCCATCGAGCCGGCGGAGCTGCTCGCGGTGCTCTCGACCATGTGCGGCACGAGGGCGGGCTCCTAGGTCGCCTGCGGCGCGCGATCGCGCCATCGCGCCGCTCGCGCGAGCGGCTCGGCGCCGCGCGCCGCCGGCTCACCCCTTCCGGCAGCTCCGCTCGATGGTGTCCATCAGCTTCAGCACGTCGAACGGCTTGCTGAGGATCGCGTCCGCGTCGATGCCGGCGCGCTCCGTCGCGCCGCGCGCGGTCATCACCACGATAGGCGTGGCGGCGAGCGTCGGGTCGCGCTTCTGCTCGGCGCGAAACTGGAACCCATCCATGACGGGCATCATCAGGTCGAGCAGGACGAGCGCGATGGACGAGGGGTCGTCCCGCAGGCACGCGAGGGCCTCGCGCCCGTTCGCGGCGCAGGCGACCGCATACCCCTCCTCTTCCAGGAGCTCGCTCAACGTGCGGCGGATCGCGGCGTCGTCATCGACGATCAGGATGCGCTTGCTGGGACGGCTCATCGTCATGCGCACTCGCTCCCTCCGCAGGGTGACAGCGACCAGGGCGTCACGACCTCGAGCCGGCCCGCGGGGCCCCCTCGCGCCGGGCGCCTCAGGCGCCCTCGAATCCCGGCAGCCCCTGCCGGCCCGAGGCCCGAGGGCCGGCGAGCGGCAGGGTCACCTTGAAGGTCGAGCCCTCTCCCAGGACAGAGCTCACCTCGATCGAACCGTCCAGCGCTTCGACCACCTGCGTCGTGATGTAGAGCCCCATGCCCAGACCACCATAGTGCCGCGCCGACACGGCGCGCTCGAACCGCCCGAAGATCCGGCCGATGTGCTCCTGCGCGATCCCGATGCCGTGGTCCGCGATCGTCAACGTGGCCATCGAGCCCATCGAGGCGACGGTGATCTCTATCGGGTTTCCCTGACCATACTTGAGCGCGTTCGAGACGAGGTTCTCGACGACCTGCTCGAGCCGCACACGATCCCAGCTCCCCGCGGCGTCGTCCGCCGCGCTCACGGTGACCCGCGAGCCCGCCTCCGCGATCTCGCCGCCCTCCTGGAAGCGAGACACCACCTGCCGGACGATGTCCGACAGCCGGACTTGCTCGAGCTCCAGGGCGAGGCGCCCCGCGGAAATGCGGGAGATGTCGAGGAGGTTCTCGACGAGCCGCCTCAGCCGCTCGCTCTGCCGGCGAACGAGCCCGAGCCGGTCCATGAGCCACGGGAGGCGCTCGCTGTCGGGGCACAGCTCGGGCGCGCGGCGCATCAGGGTCTGGATCTGCAGCGCGAGCGGGGTGAGCGGCGTCTTCAGCTCGTGGGAGGCGATCGAGAGGAACTCGTCCCGCAGCGCGATCGCGCTCTGCGCGTCCCTGTACAGGCGCGCGTTGTCCACCGCGAGCGCGCAGCGGCGCCCGAGCTCCTCCGCCGCCGCGAGGTCCGCCCGGCTGTACCGGCGCTCGGATCGCACGACCATGAAGGTCAGCGTCCCGAAGAGCCGCCCGCGCCGCGCCAGCGGGACGCACATGAACGAGTGCGCCCCGATGGTCCGTATCACCCGGAGGTGCTCCTCGTTCTGCGCGATGGCGCGCATCAGCTCGTCCGTGAAGTGCTCGACGAGCACCGACCTCTGCTCGAGGAGCACCTTGGTCGGCGGGTGCTCCGGGTTGCCGTCGAGCTTGGGCGCGAAGCGCTTCGCCTCCTCGGCCACGGCTGCGAGCGAAGGGTCCGAGTGCGCCACGCCCACCCGCCGGAAGGTGCCGTCCTCCTCGTCGAGCGCGTCGACGACGCAGAAGTCGGCGAGGACGGGCACCGCGAGCTGCGCCACCCGCGCGAGCGTCGTGGAATAGTCGAGAGACTCGGCCAGCACCACGCTCGCCGCGTCCAGGAAGCGGGGCAGCTCCTGCGCGCGCTCCCGCTCCGCGGCCTCGACGGCGCGCCGCCGCATCCGCGCCATCTCGATCTGCGTCCGGACGCGGGCGAGGAGCTCGCGCGGCGAGAACGGCTTCACCAGGTAATCGTCCGCCCCCGTGTCGAGGCCCTCGACGACGGCGTCCTCCCCCGCCCGAGCGGACACGAGCACCACGGGGACGCTGCTCGTCCTCGGGTCCGCGCGGAGCTCCCGGAGGAGCTCCACGCCGTCGAGCTCGGGCATCATCACGTCGCTCACCACGAGGTCGGGCGGGCGCGCGAGCGCGGCCGCGAGGGCCGCCCGCCCGTTCGAGGCCGCCTCCACGCTCCACCTCGGCGTGAGCAGGTGGACGAGGTACTCCCGCATGTCCGCGTTGTCGTCGGCGACGAGGATCCGGCCCTCTCCGCCGCCCGGGACGACCTGCACGGGCGCGGCGTCGGCGCGCGGCTCCGGGCCCGCTGGCGCCGCTCCTTCGCGCCCGGGTGACTGGGGTGAAGACCACTGGGACGCCTCGAGCACGTGGAGGCTCGCGCTCGCCGCCGAGGGCGCCGGCTCCCCGGCGGCGACCACGCGCTCCGGCGAAAGGTGCGCGCGGCCCCTCGGGATCGCCACGGTGAACGCGCTCCCCTGCCCCACCGTGCTCGAGGCGCGCAGCGAGCCCCCGTGCGCCTTGACGAGCTCCTGGACGAGGGAGAGCCCGATCCCGGTGCCCTCGATGCTCCGGCCGCGCGCGCCGTGCACGCGGTGGAACCGCTCGAAGATGCGCGGGAGCTCCTCCGAGGGGATCCCGGTGCCGGTGTCGCGCACGGTCAGCTCGACGTGGTCCGGGTGAGCGCGCAGCGAGACCGCGATCTCCCCCTCGAACGTGAACTTGAAGGCGTTCGAGAGGAGGTTCATGACGACCTTCTCCCATTGCGCCGCGTCGACGTAGACGGGCTCGGGCAGCGGCGGGCAGTCCACGACGAGCGACAGGCCCGCGCCCTCGATCAGCGAGCGGAAGGAGCTCGCGAGCTCCGCCGTGAGCCGCGCGAGATCGGTGGGCGCGAACGACGTCTGGAGGCGCCCCGCCTCGATGCGGGAGAAATCGAGCAGCGTGTTCACGAGCCGGAGGAGTCGGAGCGTGCTCCGGTGGGCCGCGGCGAGGCCGTCGCCCGCGAGCGACCTCGCCGGGCTCGACAGCGCGTCCTCGACGCGCCCGAGGATGAGCGTGAGCGGGGTGCGGAACTCGTGGCTCACGTTGGCCACGAACTCCGTCTTGAGGCGATCGAGCGTCGCGAGCTCGTCCCGGTGCTGCGCGACCTCGCGCTCGAGCCGCCGCTGCTCGGTGACGTCCCGCCCCTCGGCGATCATGAAGACCACCTTGCCCTGCCGATCCTTCACGGGGTTCAGGTTGAAATCGATCGTGATGCGCTTCTCACCTTCGTTCCCCCCGAGGACCTCCACGTCGTACCTGACGAACTCGCCGCGCGCCGCGCGCCGCACGGCGTCCTTCAGACGCTCCTGGATCTCCGGCGAGCCCTGCCACCAGCGGCACTCCCAGAAGGGCACGCCGTGCACCTCCCTCCGCTCCACGCCGGCGCCGCGGGTCGAGGTATGGTTCGACTCCCAGCTCGTACCGTGCGCGTCGAGCAGGCCGAAGAACTGAAAAGAGCTGTTCATCGCGACCCGCGCCGCGAGGAGCCGCATCAGCCCCGACTCGCGGCCAGGGCTCGCGCGGGCGAGCTCCTGCTTCAGGAGCTCGGTGTCCCAGAGGAGATGTTCTTCGGAGTCGTCCACAGGTCGCACGATCGCAAGGTCTTCCAGGCATTCGATGAAGTCGCTCCCTTCTGCGCGCTCCTCGCTCGACCGCTGTTTCATCCCTTCTCGCATCACGCTCGCGGCTGCTCGCGGCAGAGAACAGCTCATCCTGAAGCGCTTAGTGGAGATCGCCGACCACGCAAGGGCCGAGCGACAACCCCCCTTGAACTTCCACGGGGCCCGCGCGTCGATCCGGATCGTTCGAGCGCACGACCACCCCTGCGCGCGCTGCAGCAGCCGATCACCACCGGCTGCTGCTGAGGCAGCAGCCCTCTCCCACCGCTCCTCCACGGTCATGGCACGGTCATGGCGCGGTCACGGCCAAGGCAGAGCTGGCCCGGTTAGTGCATTTGGCATGTGAGGGCGGAGCGCGCGGTGACCGTCAGCTCATGAGGGCGCGCTGGGCGCCCCAGGACATCTCGGTGGAACCCAAGACCTCTCTGCAGCGCGCCCCCGGCGCTCCGGTGCTTCCGGACACGCCCTTTCGATTCATCATTCACTTCGTCGGTCGTTACCGCGCCTGGTACCTGGCGATGTTCGTGTTCGAGTCCGCCCACGCCTCGTGCGGGATCATGATCCCGTACGCCATCGGGCAGGTCATCCAGGGGGTGACGCAGGCGTCGGGCGCTGGCCGCGCCGTGCTGAGCGGACGGCTGCGCGACGCGCTGGCGCTGTTCGTCGCGCTCATCGCCGGCGAGTTCCTGTTCAGCCGGATCGCCGGCCTCTGCCAGATCCTCGTCGGGCCGTGGCAGCGCCAGAACGTGACCCGCAATCTGTACGCGTACCTCCAGCACCACTCCCATCGTTACTTCAGCAACAACTTCGCCGGGGCGCTCGCCCACCGGATCAGCGAGACGTCGATGGGGGTCTCGCAGACCCTGTGGGCCATCCTCTTCGACTTCTGGCCCATCGCCATCGTCTTCTCGGTCTCGATAGGGCTGCTCTACCGCGCTCACCCGGCGCTCGCCGCGGTCGTCTCGGCCTGGGCGGTGCTGTTCGTCGGCATCTCCTACTGGCTCGCGACCCGGTGTCAGCCCCACGCGGTGCGCGCCGCGTCCGCGCGGAGCGAGACCACAGGCAAGCTCGTCGACTCCGTCACGAACCTCACGAGCGCGCGGCTCTTCGCCCGGTTCGGCTTCGAGCGCGCGTACCTGGACGAGCAGCTCAAGCACGAGCTCCGCGCGGTGCGCAGATCGAACTGGTACTCCGAGCGCGTGCGCTGGTTCCAGTTCGCGTCCGCCGCGCTGCTCAAGGTGGGGACGCTCTACCAAGCGCTCAGGCTCTGGGAGCGCGGCGACATCGGCGTCGCCGAGTTCGTCATGGCGACGAGCCTGTCGCTCCTCATCATCAACGAGGCGCGCAACCTCAGCCGCCGCTTCCTCGAGTTCTTCGAGTTCGTCGGCAACGTCGCGAACGGGGTGAACACCATCGTCCGCTCCCACGAGCTCGTCGACCGCCCCGAGGCCGTCGCCCCGACGCTCGAGCGCGGCCGGATCGAGCTCCGGAACGTGACCTTCGGCTACACGCCCGGTCAACCGATCTTCGAGGGCCTCGACGTGACGATCCCGCGCGGCCAGCGCGTCGGGCTCGTCGGCTTCTCCGGCTCCGGCAAATCCACCTTCGTCAGCCTCATCCTGCGTCTCTACGACATCGACTCCGGTCACATCTTGATCGACGGCGTGGACATCCGAGACATGACGCAGGACGCGCTTCACGCGCAGCTCAGCCTGATCCCGCAGGACCCGAGCCTCTTCCACCGGACGCTCCTCGAGAACATCCGCTATGGCCGGCTGAACGCGACCGACGCAGAGGTGGTCGAGGCCGCGCGCAAGGCGCACGCGCACGAGTTCATCGTGCAGATGAAGGACCAGTATCACTCCATGGTCGGCGAGCGCGGCGTCAAGCTCTCGGGCGGCCAGCGGCAGCGCATCGCCATCGCGCGGGTCATCGTGAAGGACGCGCCGATCCTCCTCCTCGACGAGGCGACCTCGAGCCTCGACTCGATCACCGAGCAGGCCATCCAGGACACGATGGACGGCGTCATGAAGGGGAAGACGGTGCTCGTCGTCGCCCATCGCCTCTCGACCGTGGTCCACCTCGACCGCATCCTGGTGTTCGAGGACGGCCGGATCATCGAGGACGGCACGCACGCCGAGCTGCTCGCGCGAAACGGGGCCTACAAGCGGCTCTGGAGCAAGCAGTCGGACGGATTTCTGCCGGAGAGCGCCGCCGAGGCGCCTGCGGCGATGGAGGCGCCCCCGGCCCGCGTCCACGAAGCACCGCGGCTCCAGCCGGCGGCTGACCGCGCCGACGAGCTCCCGCGGGGTGCTCCGCTGAAGGCGTGGGAGGCACCGCTCGCCTGAGCGGCCGCGAGATCGAGCAGGCCGCGGGCGCTCGTGCTCACCGAGCTCAGGCCGAGGCCGGCCCCTTGAGGCCAGCTTCCCCCGACGCGAAGGCGCGCGGGACTGGAGCGCGCCGGCGCCCGCGAGGCGTGCTTACCGGAAGCTCCACGGCTGCGGCTGGCCCATGCGGGCGCGGAGCCCCTCCTCCCAGCGGACGAGCCGCGGCGTGAGCCACGCCGTGCCCGCGGCCAAGAAGACGCCGGCGACCACGTCGACCGCGTAGTGCCAGCGGAGGAGCATGGTGGAGACGATGATGTTCATGGAGAAGAACGCGGCCACCACGGCGAGCCAGAAGAGGCGCCGGTCGGTGCGGGCGCGGTGGAACGTGTACAGGGCAAACCAGAGCGGAGCGGCCGTGTGCAGGGAGGGAAAGACGTCCTTCATCGCGCCGCCGGCCTGCACGACGCTGCTCACGCAGCCCCAGAAGAAGCCGCCGTCCAGCGGCCCCTGATAGAGGTGGCTCAGCGCCTGGATGGGGCCGTACGCAGGGACCGCCATGTAACCGAGCTGGCCAACACAGTAGACGATCGTGGAGCCGACCGCGTACTCCGTCGTCCCCCGCCCCGGGCGGGCGACCCATACCGCCAGCACCATCGAGAGGAAACAGATCAAGAAGTAGCTGAAATAGAAGAAGGAGAACCACTCCACGATCGGGCGCGTGTTGAAGCGCTCCATCCAGAGCGCCGGCTCGACGCGGAAGAGGAGGAGATCGATGTGGAGGAGCTGCGCGTCGACGCTGTCGCTCCGGACCGCCGGCAAGAGGGTCCGGAGCGACAGGTAGTTGAGGAGGAAGGCGCCGACGAGCGAGAGTCGGTAAAGGACGCTCCGCAGCAAGGGCGCCAGGAACGTCGCCCGGCGCACGAGCACGCAGACGGACACCAGGGCGGCGATGCCCGCCAGATTGCGGTTCATGCACTGCGCTCGCAGCTCCGTCGGCGGCGCGCCAAGCAGGACGATCGTCGTCAAGGCGAGATAGCCGATGAGGATCGCGTCGTGGAGAGCGAACACGCCGACCAGGCCGCGCAGAGCGTCCTTCAACAGCGCGCCTTCGGGCTCGACGTCGACCAGCCCGCCGGAGCCGGCGACCTCGTCGCAGTCCGTCGTGATCCTCTCTTGCATTCGGGGATGTTCCAGGGATGGCATGGTGCGCATGGGCTGATGACGCCGGGCCGCTCTGTATCACGTGTTCGCGCGTGGCGTCACCGTGACATCGGTGACGATCCAGCGACCGGGAGGCAACAGACGGAGCAACTCGGGGGCCACACGGATGTCGAGTTTTTGACGGGCCGCTTCGCGCCGCTCGACAGCGGCAGGGGGCCTCCACGCCCCTCCACGCCCCCGGCATGGCGCTCGTGCGACGGCCCAAACGCCGCCTCGGCGGACCGCGCGCGTGCGAACGCGGCGACGCAGCGGCGCAGGGTCTACGCGTCACCACGACGCTGTCGCGTCCCAGGTTGGGCTGCCGGGCTCCGGACGCGCAGAATCTGCGTGACGGCAGCGCCCTGGATTTGCGAAACGGCTGCGCCCACAACGCCGGTGGGGGGATCGGCGATGGCCATCGAGGACGCGCGCCGTCAAGCACGCTGGGCTCCGGAGCTCATCCTCGCGGCGGCCTGGCGGCCGTGACGTCGGCGACGTCGCCAGCGCTGGAGTCGTCCACACGAGAGGGCGCCGTGGATTTCGACCGCGCGGCGCGGACGAGGCGCGATGGCCCGCGCGCTCACGACCGGTGGGGCAGTCTGCCGCGCGGCGGGGCGTCCGCTGGAGCGCCGGTCTCGGCCGGGCTGAGCGGCGCTGGACGCAACGCGACGCGATCGGCGCCGCGCACGTCGGCGCAGAAACCGCGTCTTCCCCGGGCGCGCGCGGAGGATCGCGGCCACCTCACCCTGCTGGAGCGCACCCGGGACGCTCCCGAGCGCTCGCGAGAACCCACGGAAGCCTCGTTGGATCCGCGCCGGTGACGTCGCGTGGCGATGGATCCTTCTTCATGGCACTCACGTTGCAATCCCCCGGAGGAGCCGACATCGTTCAGCGACGATCCCACAGGGCACCACGCCTGGGTCGCCCCGTGAGGGCGCTGAAGCGATGCGCCCAGACACCAAGGAGACGACTCATGGCACAGCAACACGGTCAGAGCAGCAGTCGTGGGTTCGCCGCGATGGACCAGAAGCAGCAACGCGCGATCGCGAGCATGGGCGGCAAGGCCGCGCACGAGAAGGGCACGGCCCACGAGTTCAGCTCCGAGGAGGCCCGCGCGGCCGGCCGCAAGGGCGGCGCGAGCGTGAGCCAGAATCGCGAGCACATGGCCGCGATCGGCCGCAAGGGCGGCGCAGCCGTGAGCCAGAACCGCGGACACATGGCGCAGATCGGCCGCAAGGGCGGCGAGTCGCGCGGCGACGGACAGAGCGGCGCGCCGGGGGAGAGCGAGCGCGAGGGCGAGCAGGGCAGCAGCGCCGCACAGCGCGCCGACGCCGTCGGGCCGCGCCACGAGACGAACTGAGCAGCGCTGCGGCACATCGCCGCCGGTGATCGGGCGCGCGGGGGTGCCTGCGCGCCCGATCGTCCGTCACGGCGACAGGGTGACGAGGAAGACGTCGCCGTTGCGGCGATCGTCCACAGGCGCGCTGTGCTCGATGGCAGGGAGGCCGCCGCCGAGCTCGATCCGCTCGCCGTGGAAGAGGCCGGCGGCAACGGTGTTCCCGCTGCCGGTGACGGCCTGGGCCGTCGTGAAACAGAAGACCCCATCGCGGTAGACGTCGGACCAGAGCTCCTCGGAGAAGTCCGGACTGAGCTTCGCGACGAACGCGTCGCCCGACTCGGGCGGCTCGATCTCCACGGGCGCCCCGCCGAGCTCGAGCGCCTCCGTGAAGTAACCGCTCAGCACGTGGTTGCCCCAGGGGTCCTGCGAGAAGCCCCAGACGAACTCGTCGCCCGCGGACGGGAGCCCACGGGCGGCGAGCGGCTCACCGGTCTCTGCGTCGAGCCGGGCCAGGTAGAGGTCGTAATCTCCGACGGCGGCGCGCTCGATGTCCGTGGGCCCGACGCGGAACGGCGCGCGGTAGTTGCCGAGGACGACCGGATGGCCGTCGAGCCCGAGGCTGATGAACTTGGCGAACTGCTCGCCGGCGGCGCCCAGCGACCGACCCCAGACGAGGCTCCCCGATGCGAGATCGAACCTCAGGACGAGCCCATCGATGCCGTGGATCGGCTCGTCGTCGCGCGAGCCGTCGACGGCGCTCTCCACGACGTGGCCGTCGATCTCGAGCTTTCCGCCGAAGGCGCCGGCCGCGTAGAGGGTCGACCCGCCGACCGCGATGCTGCGGAAGCGCTGCCAGCTCTCCGCGGACCCGAACCGCCGGCTCCAGAGGTGGCCGCCGCCGGCGTCGAGCTTCGCCACGACGACGTTGGGACCGCCGCTCCCCTCGAGCGCGGTCCCGGGCGCCTCGCTGAAATTGATGCTGCCGTCGACCATGCCGAGGACGACGATCTCGCCCGCCTCGGTGACGGCCACGGCCGTGGCGCCCTGGTCGAGCTCGCCGCCAAAGCGCTTGCTGAAGAGGTGGTTGCCGTCGCCGTCGAGCTTGGCGACGAAGAGGTCCTTCCCACCGGCGCTCACGAGCTCCGTGCTCGCGTCCGCGCCGAAGTTGAGGGTTCCCTCGAACTCCCCGGCGACGACGACGTTGCCGATCGAGTCCGTGGCCACCGCGAACGCGACCTGATCGGACTTGCCCCCGAAACGCCTGCTCCAGACGTGGCCTCCCGCCGCGTCGAGCTTCACGACGAAGAGGTCGAGACCACCGTCGCTCGCGAGGGCGTCCGCCTCGCCACCGAAGTTGATCGCCGTCTCGAAGCCGCCGACCAGGACGACGTTGTCGTGTGGATCCGCCGCGATCGCCTCGATTCGCTCGTTCTTCGCCTCGCCGGCGCCGAACCCCCACAGGGCATCTCCGAGGAACGCCGGAGGCTCGCCGCCGCCACTGCCGCCCGCGCCGCCGTGGCCGCCTGCGCCCCCCACCCCGCCAGATGCACCGGCGCCCGCTTCGCCACCTTGCCCCCCCGCACCTCCGACTCCACCGCTGCCGCCGGCGCCTCCGACTCCACCGCCGCCGGCGCCTCCGACTCCACCGCTGCCGCCGGCGCCTCCGACCCCGCCTTGTCCCCCGGCCCCCCCTTCACCACCTTGCCCGCCGTCGCCTCCGGCCCCGCCCTGCCCGGCGACGCCGCCTTCACCGCCTTGCCCGGCGACGCCGCCTTCACCGCCTTGCCCGCCGCCGCCTCCAGCCCCGCCCTGCCCGGCGACGCCGCCTTCACCGCCTTGCCCGCCGCCGCCTCCGACGCCGCTCGCCGACGAGGTGACGCCGTCCTCAGGCTCCGATTCGCAGCCGTTGCAGCCCAGGGGAAATCCCATGCTCGTCAGAAGAGCAATCCGAGCCACGTTCGTCACCAAGTGCGCTTTCATCCATCCTCCATGTCTCGACGAAGAGCCCGAGCCGCGGGCGCTCGGTGGAGCCAAGGCCGGTCCGGCACCCCCTCGCTGTGGGCTGTCGAACGTCCTCAATCTGCTGTGTCGTGGACGTCAAGTACGCGTGCGCGCGGATCGAATCAAGCAGCTGTCGCGGCGAATTCGTGGCAACGATCGGCTACCCCTGGATCCGCCGGAACGACGCATCCCGCCTGGACGGCGCGCCTCGCCTGGACGGGGCTCCTCGCTGACCAACCGTTCTCTTGCACGCGGCCCGCGATGGCCTCGAACGCGCGCCGCGCGCGGCGCAGGGTTGCCTCATCGTGGCAGAATGCCCCACCGTGAGCCCCGCGGCACGTCCAACATACAAGCCGCGCCAGGCGGCGGTGGGCGCGGTATGCGATCTGCATCGTCCCGCGAGTGATGTGGGTGGCTTGGCTCAGGAGCGCCACGGCTCTCTTCACGCTCACGCCCTTCGCGTGCAGCGGTGACAGGGGCCGCGCGGGCGAGCGTCGGCACGGCGCTCGGCCGCTCACCCGCCTGTCGCCCGCTCGCTTCAACCACCTCTCCGCCGACCTGCGGGAGGGGCCTGACGAGCTCACCCGGGCGCGCATTCGCGCGCGAACGATGAGCGCCGCCGGCGCGCGTCCCCCCGCGCGCGCCGGCGGCGCGGCGGCCATGGAGACCGCATCCAGGGCATCTGGCGCGGCGGATCATCACGCCTCCCGGACGGCGGACCCCACGACCGATCACCGAGACGAAGCGCCGGGCCAGAGCGCTCGGCGTCCAGACGCGGAGCGCCTATGACGGAGCGAGCCTACGATAAGAACACCGCCTGGACCCACGCCGTCATCCCTCCGATGACCCCCCTCGCGGCCGACCACGAGGCGGACGTGTGCGTCGTCGGCGCAGGGATCGCCGGGCTGACGACGGCGTATCTCCTCGCGAAGGCCGGCAAACGCGTCGTCGTCCTCGACAACGGCGCCATCGGCGGGGGCGAGTCAGGGCTCACCACCGCGCACATCACGCACGCGCTCGACCGGCGCTGGGCCTCGCTCGCGAAGCTGCACAGCAAAGGACGCCTGCGCCTCGCCGCAAGGAGCCACACGGCGGCCATCGAGACGATCGAGCGGATCGTCGCGGAAGAGAAGATCGACTGCGACTTCCGGCGCGTCCACGGCTATCTCTTCACAGCCCCGGGATCGCCCCCGGCCACCCTCCGGGACGAGATCGAGGCCGCGCACCGCGCCGGGCTCGGCTCGACCCATTACGTCGACCGCGCGCCGCTGCTCGATTTCGATACGGGGCCCGCGGTCCGCTTCCCCGATCAGGCGCAGTTCCATATCCGCAGGTACCTCGCGGGGCTCGCGCGGGCGATCGAGCGCGACGGCGGCAGGCTCTACACGCTCGCGCACGTGGTCGACGTCGACGAGGACACCGTGCCTCACGGGGTGGTCGTCAAGACGGCGCGCGGGCACCGGGTGATCGCCAGCGAGGCCGTGCTCGCCACGAACTCCCCCTTCCTTCCGCGCTTCTCCGTGCACCTGAAGCAAGCCGGTTACCGGACCTACGTCGTCGGCCTGCGCATCCCGCGGGGCGCCGTCCCACCGGGGCTCTACTGGGACACGGCCGAGCCGTTCCATTACGTCCGCCTCGCCAACATCAACGGCGCGGATGGCCCGGACGAGGTGCTCCTCGTGGGAGGAGAGGACCACAAGACCGGACAGGCCAGCGACGCGGATCAGCGCCACGCGCGGCTCGAGGCGTGGGCGAGAGAGCGCTTCACGCAGGCCGGCGAGGTGCTGCACCGCTGGTCCGGCGAGGTGATGGAGACGGTCGACGGCCTCGCGTACATCGGTCGCATCAAGAAGGGATCGAGGGTCCTCATCTCCACGGGCGACTGTGGCAACGGCATGACGCACGGGACCATTGCGGGCCTCGTGATCTCCGACCTCGTGCAGGGCCGCGAGAGCCGGATGGCGTCGCTCTTCGATCCCACCCGCGTCAACCTGAGCCTGGCCGCCATCTCCGAGTACGTGAAGGAGAACCTCAATGTCGCGTGCCAGTATGCCTCGTGGCTCGGCAAGGGCGATGTCCCTGACGTCGCGCAGATCGCGCCCGGCGCCGGCGCCGTCGTGCGCAGGGGCCTGAAGAAGCTCGCCGTCTACCGTGATCCGCAAGGGCAGATCCACGAGATGTCGGCCATGTGTACCCACCTAGGCGGCGTGGTCTCGTGGAACTCCGCGGAGCGCAGCTGGGACTGCCGCTGTCATGGCGCCCGCTTCGACGCCATGGGCCGCGTCCTCCGAGGCCCGGCGACGGCCGATCTCACGCCGATCGCGCCGAGCGAGGCGCCTCTCGGCGCCGGAGGATCGGTCTCGCCGCCGAGGGAGCGGGAGGGGGTCGCCGGCCAGCCGGCGGCCGTGCCCCTGCATCAGAGTCGCCCGGCCACGTGAACGGAGCGCGTCGCGAGCGCCAACAACCGATGAGCGCAATGGGCGTGGATCGACGTGATCGACATGATCAACACGATCGACGCCAACCGCGATGCGCGCGCCATGGCCCCATGAGCACGATGCGCGCGCGCTGGCGTAGTTGACCCCCGCGCGAGCGGCGTGCGATCATGATCGAGTAGTCCGGGACTGTCCCGGACGGCTTGGTGATGAGATGAAATTGTTGCGCCCCCGTGCCTCCCGCGCCGCAGGCATAGCCCTGGCTGTCCTCTCGGTCGCCGGGGCGCTTCCGGCGCGGGCCGAGCCCTCGGCGGCCGATCGGCAGACCGCGCGGACGCTCCTCATCGAGGGGCGCAAGAAGCGCGACGCGGGGGACGTCGCCGGCGCCCGCGACGATTTCCAGGCGGCCCATGCGCTCGTGCGCGTCCCCACGACGGGGCTCGATCTCGCGCGCGCCGACGAGGCGCTCGGTCGCCTGATCGAGGCCCGGGAGACGGCCTACGAGGTCGTCCACCTGCCCCTCGGGAGCGACGAGCCGCCGGTGTTCACGCAGGCGCGGGCGGCCGCCGCGGCGATGGTCGAGCAGCTCGAGGCGCGCATCCCGTCGCTCCAGCTCCGGATCGAGGGCGCGGCGCTGGACCAGCTCGAGGCGCGCGTGGACGGCCAGCCGATCCCCCGCGCGGCGCTCCCCTACCCGCGCAAGCTCAACCCCGGTCGGCACGAGGTGGTGGTGACGGCGCCTGGCTTCCAGACGGCGCGGCGCGAGGTCACGCTGAAGCAGGCGGAGCGCGCGCCGGTGGAGGTCCGCATCCGCCTCGTACCGGGGCAGTCGACCGAGCCGAAGGCAGGCGCTGCCGCAGGTGGGAGCATGGGCGCAAACGTGGGCGGAGGGCAGCTGCCGCCCGCGGATGCGCCGGCGGAGCCCCGCGCGCCGGTGCCGCTGTGGGCATGGACGGCGGGCGGCGTGGGGCTCGCGGCGCTCGCGGGGGGCGCGGTGTTCGCTGCCGACCACCTGGCCGCGCGGGCTCGGGTCGAGGACGAGTGCCCCGGGTCCGTATGCGATCGGGGCGTCCACGACTTCGAGAGCATGGAGGCGCTCCGGGCGCGGTGGAACCGCAGCCTGGGGCTGTCGGTGACGCTCGGCGCGGTCGGCCTCGCGGGCGTGGGCGCGGCGCTGGGCGGCATCCTCCTGCGGCCCAAGGCGGGCGGCGAGCGGGCGTCGTCGCTCGTGCCGATCGCGACGCCGACGGCGCAGGGCGTGATGTGGCAGGGGGTGTTCTGATGAGGGTGCGGCGGTTCTACTCGGCGACAGCCGGCGCGGCGCTCGGCGTCGTGATGGTCGGCGCTGCGGTCCTCGGCTGCGCTCCCGAGCTCAGCCTGCCGACCCCTGTGGGGGCCGGCGGCGAAGGCGGCGGTGGCGCGCCGCGGTCGGGCGGCGAGGTGCAGTGGGCGCGCGCGCTCGGGGGCGACGGGGAGCGTGCAGGGACGAGCGTGGCCGTCTTCGACGACCGCACCGCGGCGCTCGTTGGCAGGCTCACAAAGGCGGAGGACGTGGCCCTCGACGACGAGAGCGTGACCCCGATCGGCGAGGAGAACGTCTTCTGGGCGCGGCTCGCGGCGAGCGACGGGTCGGGGCTCGGGCTGAAACGCTTCGGTGCGTTCGATCCGCAGACGGTGAACGCGCTCGTGCCGGACGGGAACGAGGGCCTCCTGGTCGCGGGGGAGTTCTCCGGCACGCTGGAGTTCGGCGGCGAGCCGCGGACGAGCGCCGGCGGACGAGACGGCTACGTCGCGAGGCTCGACGCGGAGGGGAAGGAGCTGTGGCTGCAGCCGCTCGGGGGCATCGGCTTCCAGGCGGCGACGAGCGTGGCGGCGACGGCGGCGGGGCTCCTCGTCGTGGCCGGCCGCTTCTCGGGCGCGCTGCACGTCGGCAAGGACCGGCTCGAGAGCGCCGGGGGCAGCGACGTGTTCCTGGCGAGCTTCAACAACGACGGCGTGCTGCTCTGGAGCAAGCGCTTCGGCGACGGCTTCGATCAGCAGGCCCGCGCCGTGGCGATGGACGCGCGCAACAACGCGATCGTGATCGGAGATTTCGCCGGCACGCTCGATCTGGGCGGCGAGCCGCTGGAGAGCGCCGGGGATTTCGATGTGTTCGTGGCGAGCTTCAACGCGCTCGGCGAGCACCGCTGGAGCAAGCGCTTCGGCGACGCGGGGCCGCAGCGGGCCAAGGCGGTCGCGGTGGACGGGGCGGGCAATGTGATCGTGGGCGGGGAGTTCGGCGCGACGATCGATCTCGGCGGGGGCCCTCGGACGGCCGGAGAGCACCAGGCGGTGTTCGTGGCCAAGCTCGATTCGACGGGCGAGCACATCTATAGCCGGGTGATCGGCGAGGACGGCGCGTCGCTGGGGCAGCTCCTCGTCGACGGCGCGGGGGACGTGGTCGTCGCGGGGGGGTTCCGCGGAGACACGACGCTGGCGGACGGGTCGGTGACGAGCGCGGGGGACGACGACGTGTTCGTGGCCAAGCTCGATCCGGAAGGCGGCTACCGGTGGAGCCACCGCTTCGGCAGCGCCGGCGCGGACCGGGCGACGGGCGTGGCCATCGACCGCGACAGGCAGGTCTACGTGACCGGCGCGTTCACCGGGAAGGTGACGTTCGGGGAAAAGCGGATCGAGGGAGGCGAGGGCACGGATGTGTTCGTGACCAAGCTGTCGCCATGAAGGCCATGAAGGACGGAGGCGCGATGAAACGTGCGGGGACGAGGGGCGTGCGGTCGCGCGGGCGACGGTTCTCTGTGGGGCTCGTGGCGGCCCTGTTCGGGCTGATCCTGCCAGCGACCGGCTGGGCGGAGGACCCTGATACCGATCTGGATGGGGTCGTGGATCCCCTGGACAACTGCGTGCAGACCCAGAATCCGGACCAGGCGGATGCCGACGGCGATAAGGTCGGCGATGCGTGCGACGACTGTTCGTCCGTTCGCAACCAGGATCAGCGGGATTCGGATTCCGACGGCGTCGGCGACGCGTGCGACAACTGTCCTGTCGCGATGAACCCGGACCAGTCGGATGCGGAGGCGGACGGCACCGGCGACGCCTGCGACGACGATGACGACAACGACGGTGTCCTGGATGCCGACGACGACTGTCCTTTCACGGCGAACGCCGATCAGGTGGACTCCGATGGAGACGGCACCGGCGACGTTTGTGAGGCCGGAGACGACGACGGCGACGGCATCGACAACGACGTCGACAACTGCCGCGACGTCCCGAACTCGCTCCAGCAGGACAGAGACGACGACAAGATCGGCGATCTCTGCGACAACTGCCCTGCCACGCGCAATCCGAACCAGGAGGACAGCGACGGCAACGGCATCGGCGACTTCTGCGAGCCCGACATCGACACCGACGGCGACGGGCTGCGCAACGGAGAAGACAACTGCCCTGTGGATCAGAACCCTGGCCAGGAGAACGCGGACGGGGACAGCCTCGGGGACGCCTGCGATCCCGACAGCGACGACGACGGCGTGGTCGACGTGGAGGACAACTGCGCCGTCGTTTCCAATCTGTTCCAGGAAGATACGGACGGCGACGGCACCGGCGATGCCTGCGAGGACGACGACGACAACGACGGCGTCGTGGACGCGGAGGACAACTGCCCGCACGTGCCCAACCAGGATCAGACCGACGGCGACGGCGACGGCCGCGGCGACGCCTGCGACCTCGGGGCCGATGTCGACGGCGACCGCGACGGCATACCGGACGAGTCGGACAACTGCCCGCACGTGCCGAACCCCGATCAGACGGACGCCGACGACAACGGCGTGGGCAACGCTTGCGAGGACGTGGACGGAGATGGCCTGAGCGACGCGGCGGACAACTGCGACGAGCAGTACAACCCCGATCAGGCCGACAGCGACGGCGACGGTCAGGGCGACGCCTGCGAGGAAGACGACGACAACGACGGCGTCCCGGACGAGCAGGACAACTGCACCTCCGTCCCCAACGCGGATCAGGCCGACAACGACGAGGACGATCAAGGCGACGCCTGCGACGTCGATGACGCGGACGACGACAATGACGGCGTCCCCGACGGCGACGACAACTGCCCGCTCGCGGCCAACGCGGATCAGGGGGATGGCGACGCCGACGGGGTCGGCGACGCCTGCGACGACAGCGGCGGTGCGGGCAGCAGCGGCGGCGGGTCCACGGAGCCGGAGGTCTCGTCCGGGCTGGTCTGCGCGATGCAGCGAGGCGAGCGCGGCGGCGCGCTCGTCGGCCTCGTGGCGCTCCTCGCGGGCGCGCTGGGCCTGGGCGCGCGAAGGCGGCGCGATCACGCGGCGTGACCGCCGCCGCGCGCGGCCCTGGCGCGCAGCGGCCACGCGCCCCCATGAGAGCGACGAGCGTGCCCGCTCGGTTGCCACCTGGAAGAGAAGAGACAACCGCGAGCACAACGTGGGTTATCACCCCACGACCACACGCCGGTTTCGCGATGGCTCCGCGTTTTTTTCGCGATCGGTCATTTTTCTGAGCCGTGACCTGACCGCGGCGGAACTGCTCCGGATGAACGCGCCGGTAGTCCCGCTCCGCAGCTCGCGCTGCGGACGGGAGCGCCTGAGCCACCTCTGGAGACACCATGCGCCTAGCTCTCTCTCTCTCGTTGGTGACCGCCCTGTTTGGACTCACCCTCAGCGCCGGCTGTAGCGACAGCACCGTTGACGGCGCCGCCCCATCCGGCGGCGCGGGCGGAGGCGACGCCGCGAGCGGCGGCGGCAGCGCGAGCGGCGGCGGCAGCGCGAGCGGCGGCGGCAGCGCGAGCGGCGGAGGGGCCGGCACCGGCGCTGCGGGCGGAGGCATGGCGACCCCGACGAGCATCGTCGAGTGCCAGGGCAAGACGTACGCGTGCGGCGATCTCGTCGACAACGACGGCGATGGGCTCCTCGACGCGCAGGATCCGGATTGCCTCGGCCCGTGCGACAACACCGAGGGCAGCTACTACGGCGGGATCCCCGGCCAGGCGGGGCCGGCGTGCACCGTCGACTGTTATTTCGACCAGGACTCCGGCTCCGGCAACGACGATTGCCACTGGAACCACAAGTGCGATGAGCACGAGGTGGCGCCCGGCTTTCATCCGGAGTCGAGCAACGGGACGATGTGCGCCTACGACAGCGGGGCCTCGACGCCGGGCGCCGATGGCAAGAGCTGCAGCGATCTCAACGACGAGCAGTCCGATATGTGCCATACGATCTGCGGTCCGCTCACGCCGAACGGCTGCGACTGCTTCGGCTGCTGCGAGCTGCCGGCGGGCGGCGGCAAGTACGTCTGGCTCGGCTCGGACGCCGATGGCACCGGTGAAGGCTCGTGCTCGCGCGGCCACGAGTCCGACCCGACCCGCTGCGAGCCCTGCACGCCCGTGGATGCTTGCCTGAACGAGTGCGGCCGCTGCGAGCTGTGCCTTGGCAAGGACACGCTGCCAGACGACTGCTTCGAGTCTGGCACCGGCGCCGGGGGCGGCGGAGCTGGAGGCGGAGCCGCGACAGGCGGCGGCGGAGACGCGACCGGCAGCGGCGGCGGGCCCACCGGCGAGCCCCAAGGCCAGTGCGCGGCGGGGGTCCAGCCGTGTGGGCTCTCGGGCCAGGAGCCTTGTGCCGCAGGCTACTACTGCATCACCGGCTGCTGCCAGGTCATCTTGAACTAGCCCTACGCTTGCCCGGGTTCTCCCTGGATTCGAGGACAGGGATTGAACCAGGAAAGACATAGAAGAACCGGAGGGATGTATTGCCCCGGCTCGGAGCCCGCCGCGCCTGCGTGATTCACTGTGCCTGCTCGGAGCGGCGACAGGATCGCAGGCCGCGGCGCTGGCCGCTCACGAGCCGAGAAGCTGAGCTTGCAGCGACAAGACGTGGTTTGAAAGGAGACGAGTCGATGGTGATGCGCTCGATGTCTGTTGGGATGCTGTGCGCCTTGATGGGGATGGGGTGCGGCGGCGACGACGAGGGTCAGCCGCAGCGCTGCTCGGTGGCCGCGCAGACAGGGTGCGCCGCCCCGCAGGTGTGCGAGGAGGTGGAGGGCGCCGAGCCCGCTTGCTTCGAGCCGGTGATCCTGAGGGGGCGCGTCTACGACTCGCTCGACGACAAGGCCATCGCGGGCGCGCGCGTGCTCGCCCGGGACCCGAGCGACGCGGTGATCTCCCGGGTGGCCGTCACCGGGGCCGACGGGACCTATGAGCTCGTCGTGCCCGCGCGGCGCGACGCGAGCGGCGCTCCGATCGAGGTCGACATCACGCTGCGCGCCGACGCGCAGGCGTACGAGACGTTCCCGAAGGCGCCGCGGGTCGCGCTGCCCATCGACCTCTCCACCGCGGCGGGCAAACCGCCCGCGATCGAGTCGGCGGCGACGGAGATCTCGCTGTTGCCGCTCCCGGACAGCGAGGGGCTCGGTTCCATCTCCGGGGTCGTCCACGCCGACCAGCCCGGCGGGACGCTGCTGGTCGCGGGAGGCGCCACCGGCGCGGCCGATCTCGACGGCAGCTACACCATCTACAACGTGGCTGCGGGCGACGTCACGGTGAAGGGTTATGCCGCCGACCTCGCGCTCGATACGGCGAGCGCGACGGTCAGCGCCGGCAAGGAGACGACGGGCGTGGATCTCCACGCGACCGGAGGCGCCACGGCGGTGGTGAGCGGCAAGGTCGAGATCGTGAATGCTCCAGGGGGGAGCGCGACCTCGATCATCCTCGTCGTGGCCGATACCTTTGACGAGGCGGCCGCGCGCGGCGAGGCTCCGCGAGGGCTCCGGCAAGGCAACGTCACCGGAGAGTTCTCGATCGCCGGGGTGCCCGACGGCGATTACGTGGTCCTCGCCGCCTTCGAGGACGACGCGCTCGTGCGGGATCCTGACACGTCGATTGGCGGGACCGAGATCGTGCGCATCACGGTCTCCGGCCAGGATCTGCCCGTCGCGGAGTCGTTCAAGGTGACGGGCGCGCTCGCCGTGGTCTCGCCCGGCGCGAGCGCGCTGGAGGAGGTGAGCGGGACACCGACGTTCGTCTTCGAGGACGACTCCAGCGAAGATCTGTACGAGGTGCGGTTGTTCGACGCGCTCGGCGCCAAGATCTGGGAGGACCTCGAGGTGCCCAGGGTGTCGGGGAGCGAGAACGTCTCCGTCGAGTACGACGGTCCCGCGCTGATCCCGGGGATGATCTACCAGTTCAGGACCACCTCGAAGAAGGACGGCACGCCCATCTCGCAGACCGAGGATCTGAAGGGGGTCTTCGTCTACAGGTGATCGCGGGGCGCGCGGGCGCCGCCGTCAGCAGCGACGGCGGCGGGCGCGGCGCGCGCCGCCGAGCGCCACGAGGACGCCGCACAGCGCGAGCGCGCGGGCCGCTCCGGACGCGTCTCCGGTCTCACCGCCGATGACGGCATACGCGCAGCGGATGCCCAAACAGCAGCAGTGGCCCGGAGGCGCTCCTCCCTCGGATTGGCCCCCTCCCCCTTCCCCACCCCCACCCGCCGCATCTCGGCCACCGCCTACCCCTGTGCCGCTCGCCCCACCGGCATCGGTGGAGCAATCGCCGCCCGCGCCGTCGCTCCTGCCTCCGGCGCCCTCGGCCGGTCCTCCGGCGTCGCCGCCGCCGCCTGCGCCGCTGTCGCCTGCGCCGCTGCCGCCCTGTCCGCTGCCGCCCGCCCCACCGCCGCTTGCGCCGCCGCCGCTTGCGCCGCCGCCGCTTGCGCCGCCGCCGCTTGCGCCGCCGCCGCCCACGCCTGCTGCACCGTCGTCGCCTACACCTCCTCCTCCCGCCGTGGCGCTGATCGGCGTGTTCCGGCAGCCAAAGAAGAAATGGCATTCGTCCGTGGTCGTCGGATCCCCGTCATCGCAGTCGAGCGGGATGTCGTTCAGACAGAGTCCCTGGAAGCAGATCTCGCTGCCATTGCAGACATCGAAATCATCGCATCTGGCGCCGTCCGGCAGGATGACGTCCGCGGGACAGCTCCCTGCGCCGTCGCAATACTCCGCGGGATCGCACAGCGAGGTCGCGATGCGACAGATCGTGGTCGGCGGCTCGGCGGTGCACAGCGCCGAGCAGCAATCCCCGTCGCGCAGGTTGCCGTCGTCGCACTGCTCGCCGAGCCCGAGCTCGCCATCGCCGCAGACGGCGGGGCTCACCGTGAGCACCGTCGGATCGGCCGCGCCGGCGAACAGGGGCTCGTCGGTCATCGCGCTCGACTCGTTGACGCCGTCCGAGTCCGCGTCGAAGAAGAGCGTGCCCTGGTTCGTGACGACGAGTCCATCGGTCAGGGGAAGGAGAATCGCTTCCATCGTGAGCACCACCCACTCCCCCGGCCCGACCTCGCCGTCCCAGCCCACCGTGTTGGTGGCGGGATCGGCCGAGACCGCGCCGCTGTCCGCGAACGCGCCTTCCAGCAGGAGCTCGGGCGGGAGCACGTCCACGAACTCGAACCCTGGATTGTCGGGCTGCACGCGCCCCCCCGTGTTGCTGATGAGCACCGTATAGGCGAGCTCCTCGCCGGCGATGCGCTCGCCGAGGACCGTGAGATAGCCGACCAGGCGCGCTGGCACGGAGACGTCGATGTGCACGCTGCTCTCGTTGTTTTCCGGCGCCGGATCGTGCTCGCTCGAGCTCACCTTCGCCGAGCTCTCGATCTCCTCGTCGACCGTGGGCGGCAGGAGCGTGGGCGCGACCATGGTGACCGCGATCGACGAGCTCTCCCGTGCGGCGAGCGAGGCGCGCCGGCACACGAGCTCTCCGCCGGCCAGGTCGCACGTCCAGCCGGTCCCCGAGGCGCTGGCGAGGCTCGCCCCGGCGGGCAGCACGGACGACACGACGACGTCGCTCGCATCGCCCGGCCCCTCGTTGGCGACGTCGATCGTCATCGTGAGCTGCGCGCCCGGCGATACAGGATCCGGCGCGGCCGTCTGGGTGATGGCCAGATCCGCCCCGCAGGCGCCGGACACGATCGGCACCGCCGCGAATACGATGTTGTCGACCGCGACGCCGCACGGCCCGGGGCGCCCGATATCCGTGCAGACCCGGCTGTCGTCCTGCGTGTAGTCGAAGCGGAGCCTCACGGTCCGCCCGCGCAGCCCCGCGCCAGGGAAGCGGATCGACACGCGCTTGGTCCCGCTGGAGCTGCCGGACCATACCGCGTTGTCCTCCAGGTAGTCCGGGTCGTCGCGGGCTGGAAGGTGCTTTGGGAAGTGGTGGCTCCCGCCGGTGACGATCCGCTCGGCGAACGCCTCCGCGAGCACCGCCCGGGGCGCGGCGCCGGCCGTGAGATCCTCCACGCGCAGCGTCAGACCGTCGAACGCCTGGATGAGCTTTTGCGGATCGTCCTCCAGCTCGTAGGTGAGATCGAAGTCGAGCGTGACGTGGGAGTTCCCGGAGCTCTCCGGGATGGTCACGGCGGGCGACACCAGCGCGACGAGCGACGTCGCCGCCTCCTCGTCGTGAAATGCCGCGTTGTTTCCGGGCGTCAGCGTCTGCGCGACGATCCACGGCGAGGCGGAGGCCGTCCCGCCGGCGCGCACCGACTGCCAGCCGGAGGGCAGCGCTGGCGCGCTCGCTGCGTCGAAATCCTCGCGGAGGAGGACCTCCGCGGCGCCCGGCGAGCCCGTCTCGAGCTGGATCGGCAGCTCGACCGTGCCCTGAGCCGAGCTCACCGTGAGCGTCAGATCGATCGGCCTTCCCGGAACGAAGTCCCGGGCCGTCCTGAGGACGAACGGCGCGTCGCCGGCGACGGTCCGAAGGGGCTCGATATCGGGGTAGAGCGCGCTCGCCCTCACGATGGTCACGGAGGGCGTCTCCGTCGACAGCGTGGCGGTGATCCGGGAGACGGTCGCCCTGCCGGAGATCGGGTTGGCGAGGTAGTTCTCGAGGTAGACGCCGACCTCGACGAGCTCCCCCGGATCGACGCGCTCGTTCGCGAGGGCGCCGCACGCGGTGTCCGCGATCCGGGCGCCGGCCGCGCGCAGCGGCGGGACGCGGGCGAACTCGTCGAGGACGTCGAGGTGGACGTTGGGCGCGATCAGGGAGGTCGACGACGGCTGCCCCTCGTCGAACCGCGGCGGGGTGGCCGTCATGCTGAAGACGCTGTAGAGCTCACCGGCGAGCGCGACGCCGCCGATGCGGTCGCCGAGGTTCTGCCGGGAGGCGTCGTTGCCGTGGCCCGCGTGAAAGGGGTGGTCCGAGATCGGCGCGGGCGGGCTGAAGGAGGCGCCTTGATCGCTCGACGCGGTGTGGACGATCTCGGTCAGGTCGCCCGAGCTCTCGACATCCTGGTCGTAGTAGACGACGTGCGCGGTGCCGGTCGTTCGGTCGACGGCCACGAAGGGGAAGAACTGGGCCCGATCGCGCCCTGGATTGCTGTTGAGGAGGACGGCGGGGCCTGCGGTGCACTGCTCGGTGAAGGAGCGCAGGGCGATGTCCCCTGTGCCGTGGGCGCCGCTCCGCTGGTAGACGACGTAGACCTGCCGCGTGGCCTGGTCGACGTCGATCGACGGGGCGCTCCTTCCGTGGTCGACGCCGAGGATCTGGTCTTCCGTGGGGTAGCTGGCCTCATCGAGGAGGGTGAGCGGCTCCCAGGTGACGCCTCCGTCGATCGACCGGCGGCAACCGACGTTGCGCAGCGAGGTCCCCGGCTCGATGGCGCGAAAGACAGCATAGACGACCGAGTCCGTGTCGGTCGCCCCGGGGAGGATACGCGCGCTCGGCCCGTCGAGATCGCCGCCGGCGGGCGCCTGCGCGATCGTGGCCGCGGGCGACCAGGTCTGGCCGAGATCGTCGGAGTGGCTGTAGAGGATCCTCGGAGACGCTCCGCCGCGCTGAACCCAGGTAGCGGAGAGGCGCCCGGTCGCCGCGTTGACGTCGATGGAGGCCTGCTCGGCGCTCTCCCCCGCGACGAACGCGGGGGTCACCTCGACCGGTGCGGACCACGAGGAGCCGGCCGTGTTGCTGCCGGGGTTCGAGGCATGGAGGCAGAGGCCCTGGAGGCCATCGGCGGGGCGAACGTAGGTGGAGGAGCTGACGAACACGTCGCGGGTCGGATCGTGGACGACGCGCGGGGCGCCGAGCACCTGGCCGCCGGCGACCGAGGGCAGCACCCCCGCGCCGCTCGGGCCGAGGACCTCGGCGAAGGATCTCCCGCCGTCGGCGGAGCGCGCAACGCCGGACAGGCTGATCGGATCCGCGAGGGCGCCGCGCGGATCGGTGTAGGTCGCGACGAGGATGCTCGCGTCCGCGTTGGCGGCGATCGCGGCCTGGTGCTGAGCGCCCAGCGCATCGACCGCGTGCACGGTTCGGTCGGCGCTCGCGACGGCCGCGAGCCGAGCTGCGCCGAGCGCCTCCGGTTCGTCGCTGCCACAACCGGCGCCGGCGGTGAGGAGCCCCCCGCTGAGCAACCAAGCGACCGTGCGTCGCGCGCGCATAACACCTCCGAAAGGAGATAGATGCCGCGAGCTCGCAGGACGTGCCGATTTCCCCGACATTGCGGGGCCTGTCCGGCGAACGGACGCGATGTGCTGGGGTCGGTCTCGCACGACGCCAGCGCAAGCCCCGCGCCGCGTGAGGGATGCGCCCGGCGCGAAGGCGCGGGGCGACGCGCTGCCCCCTCCTTCCCAGACAGCAAGCCGTGTGCCATGAAGCCGGTGCGTCGCGCAGGGAGCGTCCTGCAAGCGCCCTGGGGCCGGCAGGCGCCTGGACGGACGGCTCAGGCGCGGCGCCCGGGGCCGCCGCGGTCGCGGCTCGCCTGGGAGGCGGGCGGCTCGGGTGGACGGGCGGGGAGCACGAGGTCCGCGAGACGGCGTGCCGCGGCGAAGGCCATCTCCGCATCTCCGACGGGGCCCTCACCCGGGTTGGCGGCGGACCCCTCACCCAGGTTGGCGGCGGACCCCTCACCTGGGTTGGGATCCTCACCCGTGGGATCCTCACCCGGGTTGAGTGGGAGTAGTAGTGGGAGTAGTGGTGGGGGGGTACCAGCCGGGGCTCCACGCGAAGCTCCACCCAGGCTGGAAGAAACCAGGACGGAAGGAATTTTTCCGGACGACACCTCACCCAGGTTGGCGCGCCCGAGGTTGGCGCGTCCGCTCAGCGCGAGCATCGCGATGCCATGGAGGCCTGCGAAGAGCACGTAGGTATCCTCCTCCGGCCGCCTGCTGCCGTGATGGCGCAAGAGCTCGACGAATGAGCTCCAAAGAGGGCGCGCGAGCCGCAGGCGCCCCTGTTCGCGCAGGCGGGCGCGATCGAAGCGGCGCTCAGCCATCAGCCAGTACAGGTCCGGATGGCACAGCGCAAATTCGACGTACCCGACGGCAAGCGACCGCGCATCGGCGCCAGCCCGCGCCCGCGCGTCGAGGCGCTCCGCGAGCCGCCGCCACCCGAGGCCATCGACGCGAATGAGGAATCCGTCGAGCGAGCCGAAGTGGTGATACAGCACCATCGTCGTCTGGCCCAGGAATGCGGCGATCTTGCGGGCCGTCAGATCGTCCCGCGTCAGCCGTCCCTCGCAGAGCGCCACGAACACGCGCCCCACCGGCTCATCGGCATCCATCACACCCATGCCCACCATTCTGCCACGTCCGCGCCTCGCCCGTTGACGCCACCAGGATAACATCGTTATCCTTGGTCATGGGATGGCTGCTTCGCAACGCAACGTCGGTCTCCGGGGCGCAGCGCGGGGGCCGCTGGCTGGTAGGGTTGGCGCTTGCGGGGGCGTGCACGTCGCGACCGCCGACGGCGGACGACGCGCCTGCAGGGCCGTACGCGGTCGTGGATGGGTGGCCGCGTGTCCCTGACGGGATGGTGTTCGGCCCAGCGCTTGATGTGGCGGTTGACGCGCGAGGGCGCGTGCTGGTGAGCCATGCGGCCGGGCGCACGTCAGGGAACGACGCGCCGATCCACGAACCCACGATCTTGGCGTTCGATCCAGAGACGGGCGAGCTGCTCGACGCGTGGGGAGAGGGGCTGTTCTTCTATCCACACGGGATCGAGGTGGATCGCAACGACTTCGTCTGGGTGACGGACTCCGAGCAGAACCGGGTGTTCAAGCTGTCGGCGGAGGGGGATGTGGTCATGACCCTCGGCGAGGCGCCATGAAGGGCATCGGTGCGTGGATCATCGTACTGCTCGCGGATATCGGGTGCGCGACGAGCCCCGAGCAGCTCGACCGGCCGACCAACGTGGCGTTCGGCCTGGACGGCGATATCTACGTGGCGGACGGCTACAACCATGCGCGGATCGCGCGCTTCTCCGAGGACGGCAGGTTCGTCATGGAGTGGGGCGAGAGGGGCTTCGGGCCGGGACAACTCGACACGCCTCACGGCATCGTCACCGACGACGAGGGGCGCGTCTACGTGGCGGACCGGGAGAACGCGCGTGTTCAGGTCTTCAGCGCGAACGGCCACTACCTGGCGCAGTGGAAGAGCGCAGCGCTGGGGCGACCGTGGGCGATCGCCTTCGGACCCGACCGGCACATCTACGTTGTAGACGGAGGCGATCAGGATCCAGAGCGGCCGCGGGGGCATGTGCTGCGGATAAGCCTCGACGGGAAGATCGTGGACCGGTGGAGCACATCGGGGGACGGTCCCGGGGAGATCGACTGGGGGCACGGGATCGCCGTTGGGCACGACGGCAGCGTCTACGTCACCAGCCTGAGGGGTCGCGGCGTGCAGAAGTTCCGGAGGACGAAGTGAGGAGGAGAGCGCGCGGGCTCGCGCTCACGGTCACCGTGGTTGCCTCGGTCGGAGCGGCGCCGAGCTGGGCACAGACGACGGGGGACATTCCGTCGCGACCTGGTGGCCGCGGCCATGTTGCGCTGTACGGTATTTTCACAGCTTCACCGCAGGATCGGACGGTGGCTACTATTCATGTCGCGCCGCAGGTGGCAGCGGGCGTTCGCCTGAACAGCTGGCTGCTCGCAACCACGGACGTCACCTCGGCCTGGACTACGTTTCGGATCGAGGGCGAGGCGCGGCGCTCGTCGTTTCGCTTCGGGAATCCGTTCGTGACCGTGCAGGCGGCGCTTCTCGAGGAGCGAAACCGCTCGATCTATGCCGGGGTCGGGGTTGCACCGCCAGTGACGACGTTCCCTGGCACCATCCCGAAGAATACGGAGGCCGAGTACAACTACGCGGTAGCTACGGCCGCGCGCGGGTTCGCGGATTACTGGATGTGGGCACCAAACGCGATCCCGATCGCGCTGTTGCTCCGCAGCCGGGCGGAGCTGTCCATCCCGGTGATCGTTGGCGCTGAGTTTGATCCAGCCGTGCTCGTTTCCGTGAACTCCAACCCGTCTCGGCTGGCGGTCGTGGCCGCCGCTCACGCGGGCTTGCGGATGGGTCCGCTGACGCCCGGAGTGCGAGTGCAGATGCTCGCGCAGTCGGCGCCGCTCGCAGGGCGAGATTTCTCACAATGGGCAGCAATCTTGTATGCGAATGTCGAAATCGAGCCGGTGTTCGTACGCTCCCAGGTTGCCGTCAACCTGGATGCGCCGTCCGGGCTGACCGGGCAGCGAGGGGCGACTACATGGGGGGTATCGCTGGGAGGCGGCGTCCACCTTTAGAATTGTTGAGCTATTTCTTTGGTTCTGTTACCGGCCCACGATGGATCGCCAGCATCCCCTTCATGGTCTTCGCAGCAGCCGCTGTCTACCGAGCCACATTGCGACGTCGCGCTCGACTGATGTTGCGCTACGCACACGCTCTGCTCTGCCCCCCGACCTGACGACTGGGTGGCGCAGGTGGCGAAGAGGATGACGGCCGCCACCTCCCCGATCACCCAAATCCTCAAAAATCAGCCTATTTCGAGTCTGGCACGGCGCTTGACATACCCGTCAGGCATGAGCCAGCCTCGTGCGATCGTCCCCGGCGCTACGTATCTTCTCACCCGCCGTGTACTGCGACGGCATTTTCTCTTCCGCCCCGATTCCGCGATCACACGGCTCGTGATCTATACCCTGGCGATCTCCGCCCATCGCTATGGCATCCTCGTACACGCCCTTTGCGTGATGTCCACGCACATTCATATCGTTGTCACAGACACACACGGTGAGCTCCCACGATTTTTGCAGAGATTCCATCGGCTTGTCGCTCTCGGGACCAAGATCTTGCGCGCGTGGGAGGGGACGGTGTGGGACGATCGAGCAACGAGCGTGGTACGGCTAGCAACACGGGACGCTCTGGTGGAGAAGATCGCTTACACCCTAGCAAATCCGGTCACTGCTGGTCTCGTACGGCATGCGCATGAGTGGCCAGGAGCCAAGGTGCTCGTCGGCGACATCGGCTGCGGCGAGCTGCGCGCCCAACGCCCGGAAATATACTTCAATCCACAGAACCCCGAATGGCCAACCGACGTAGCACTTGCGATCACGCTTCCACCGTCGATCGGCGATTCCAATGCCGACAAATTTCGCCGCGAGATCACAGAACGGATCGAGCTGCACGAGAGACAGGCTCACGCTACCCTACAGCGACAAAGGCTTGGTTTCCTCGGGGCTGCGCGCGCGAGAAACATTTCTCCTTACAAGCGAGCAACGAGCATCGAACCACTTCGCGATCTCAATCCAACATTCGCAATCGGCCGCCGGCAGGCAGACGCAAAGAACGCCGCCATCGAGGCCGTCCAAGCCTTCCGCATCGCATACCGACATTCGATGAATCAATGGCGTGCAGGTGTACGCAGCGTAATTTTCCCTGCGGGTACGTGGTGGATGCGCGTGTTCCACGGGGTCACCGTCAACGAGGGCGAGCCTGCAGCCGCATAGATGCAGGACCAGCACATGTTGACACAATTTACTTAAGATCGAAAAACGGGAACATCGGTTCGCTCGCCGCACAACACGACCGACGCCTGGATATGGCGTTGTTGCAGGCGACGGGCAGGACCAAGCGCTCGATCTCCTTCAAGGCTCGATTCATGCTCAACAATGGACGATTCGGCTGGCCGGCAGGCGTCCTGGCTCGCCAGCTCGGGTTTGCTCGAGGTTGCCAGGCTTGGCGTGCACAGAGTCCGAGCGGTCGAAATGTCTGCATGGAGTGGAGTCGAGAGTCTACAGCACCATCGTGACGATAGGCGATTCGGGGCCGGACCGAGCTGGCGTGCGCGTCGCGTAGCGCCCCCGCTACGACGTCCCCGGCCGCAGCACGGTGGGGTGGTGCCCCGCGTGGCACGAACCACCGCGTAGCACGAACCACGGTCGGGTCGAGACCGCGACGGTCGGGTCGAGACCGCGGGTCGAATCGCGCCGCCTATGCTAGACCGCGCTGCGCCGATGCCCCCCGAGCGCTCCCTCACTTCCACCTCGAGCTCCCCGCTCAGCGCCACGATCGCCGAGCTCTCAGGCCACGTCGACGACAGCGCCTCGAACGATACCGCTACCAGCGGCCCGCCCGCCTCCACGCCGGCCGACTTCGAGCCGCTCCCGTCGTTCGACCTCCCAGCAGACCGCCGGGTCGTCACGCCCCGTGAGCTCGCCGCAGAGCTCGCCGCGGCGCCGCCTGGCACCCGTCATGTCACAGGCTCGGCCGGCTCGGCCGGCGCCCTCGTCATCCGCCGCCTCGTCGCGGCCGTCGCTGGGCGCCGGCTCATCGCCCTCACCCCCGACGTCGACAGCGCCCGCGCTCTGGCGGCCGATACCTCGTTCCTGCTCGTCGATCGGGATGCCGATGACGCCGAGGCCGCCGGCTCGACCACGTTCGGCCGCGTCCTTCTCTACCTGCCGAACGAGGCCAGCCCTTACGCGGATGTCAACCCGGACCGCCGGGGCGCCCAGACCCGCCTCGCCACGCTCTTCCACCTCGGCATGGACCTTCCCTGGTCGGTCCTCGTCTGCCCCATCACCGCGCTCATCCGCAAGGTCGTATCCAGGGACGAGATCACCGAACACGCCGAGCTCGTCATCGCCGAGCAGGAGATGGATCGCGACGCGCTCTCGGCCCGCCTCGGTGCATCGGGCTACGTCCGCAGCCCCCTCGTGGAAGACCCCGGCACCTTCGCCGTCCGCGGCGCCCTCCTCGATGTCTGGGCGCCTTCCGCCGAGCTGCCGGTGCGAATCGACTTTTACGGGGACATCGTCGCATCGATCAAGACCTTCAACCCCGACGACCAGCGCACGGTCGCCGACGTGAAGGAGGTCTGGATCCCGCCGGCGCGCGAGGCGATCCTCACGCCTGCCAATGTCGAGCGGGCCCGCCAGCGGGTACGCGCCGCGTGTGACGTCATCGACTTCCCCTCAACCAAGGCGCGCGCGCTGGTCGACGACGTCGCGAGCGGCCGCGCCTTCTTCGGGGCCGAAGGCTACTTGCCTGCCTTCATCGATCTCGCCTCCTTCACGTCGTACCTGCCCGACGACGCGCTCATCCTCCTTGAGGACCCGTCCTCCGTCACCGCCGCCGTGCGAAACGAGCTCGGTCGCGCTGGGGCCGATCGGAGCCACAAGGACCGTGAGCCGCACTTCCCGCTGGCCTCCTTCTACGAGGACGAGGCACACGTTGCCTCGTGGCTCGGCGCGCGTGCCGTGCTTGCCCTGCACCGCACCGGGGTTGAGGGTGCTGCGGAAAACCGGAACTCGCTGGAGCGCTTCGAGGTCGTCCCTGAGGACGTCCCGTCGCTCGCGACGCGCGACCAGTCGGACCTCGAGCGCGCCATCAAGACGGCTCGCGCGTCACGCGGCAAGCACGGCGCTCTCGACCCGCTCGTTCGTCGCGTGGTCGCCTGGCAAGAAGCAGGCCTACGAGTTCTTATCGCTGCACGCGCGCAGACCCAGGTTGAGCGCCTCGTCGCCCTGCTCCGCCATCGCGACGTGCGGGTGAAGGCCAACCTGGGTCCGTTCGACCCCGCGTTCTTCGATGGCAGCAGCTCCGCCTCTCCGCGCGACACGGCCCTCGTCGTCACGGGCTCTCTTGCGCGCGGCGTCATCGCTCCTGCCGAGGGGCTCGCGCTGGTCACGGAGGAGGAAATCTTCGGTGCCCGCGCTCACCGCCGCGCCGCACGCGCCGCCGCCTCCTCCACGAAGCCGTCGCAGGCCTTCCTCGAGGACCTCCGCAACCTCGGCGTCGGCGACCACGTTGTCCACGTAGAGCACGGCATCGGGCGGTATCTTGGCCTCGTCCACAAGCAGGTCGGGTCAACCACGGTCGATCTCATCGCCGTCGAGTACGCCGGCGGCGACAAGCTCTACCTCCCGGTCTACCGCCTGAACCAGATCCAGAAGTTCAGCGGCGGCGAAGGCACCCCCAAGCTCGATCGGCTCGGCGGGCAGACGTTCGCCAAGACAAAGGCGCGGGTCGAGAAGAGCGTCCGCAAGATGGCCGACGAGCTCCTCCGCCTCTACGCCGAGCGCCGCGCCGCCACGGCGGAGCCCGTTCCACCGCCGGACGACGATTACCGCGCCTTCGAAGCGACCTTCCCCTTCGACGAGACGCCCGACCAGGCCCGGGCGATCACCGAGGTTACGGCCGACCTCGAGTCCGGCCGTCCGATGGACCGCCTCGTCTGCGGCGATGTCGGGTTCGGAAAGACCGAGGTTGCCATCCGCGCCGCCTTCCGCGCCGCAAACGCCGGCAGGCAGGTCGCCGTCCTCTGCCCAACCACGGTGCTCGCGCAGCAGCACTACCTCAGCTTCCGATCCCGGATGGCCTCCTACCCCATCGAGGTCCGCGTCATGTCCCGCTTCCAGAGCAAGCAGGAGCAGGACGAGGTCTCCCGCGGCCTCCGCGACGGCAGCGTCGACGTCGTGATCGGCACCCACCGCCTCCTCTCCAAGGACGTCCACTTCAAGCGGCTCGGCCTCCTCGTCGTCGACGAGGAGCAGCGCTTCGGCGTCACCCACAAGGAGCGTATCAAGGCGCTCAAGACCAACGTCGACGTCCTCACGCTCTCGGCCACCCCCATCCCCCGTACCCTCCAGATGGCGGTCTCCGGCCTCCGCGACATGTCGATCATCACGACCCCCCCGGTCGATCGCCGCGCCATCCGCACCGTGGTGACCCGCCACGACGAGGCCGTCCTCCGCGAGGCCGTCCTCCGCGAGCTCGGCCGCGGCGGCCAGGTGTTCTACGTCTACAACCGCGTCGAGGGCCTCTACGAGCGCGCCGCCCGCCTCGCCGAGCTCGTCCCGAGCGCCCGCATCTGCGTCGCCCACGGCCAGATGAGCGAGCAGAGCCTCGAGCAGGCGATGCTCGACTTCGTCGAGGGGCGCTACGACGTCCTCTGCGCCACCGCCATCATCGAGAGCGGTCTCGACATCCCCCGCGCCAACACGATCCTCATCGACCGCGCCGACATGTTCGGCCTCTCGCAGCTCTACCAGCTGCGCGGCCGCGTCGGCCGCTCCAAGGAGCGCGCTTACTGCTACCTCATCGTCCCGCCCCCGAACGCCATGACCGACGAGGCCCGCGCCCGCATCGAGGCCCTCGAGCGCCACACCGAGCTCGGCTCCGGCTTCCAGATCGCCTCGCTCGACCTGGAGCTTCGCGGCTCCGGCGACCTCCTCGGCGCCGAGCAGAGCGGCACCGTCGCCCAGGTTGGCTTCGAGCTCTTCTGCCAGATGCTCGACGAGGCCGTCCACGAGCTGCGCGGCGAACCCGTGGTCCACGACGTCGACACCGAGCTCTCCTTCGACGCCGACGCGCTTCTGCCAGAAGAGTATATTTCCGACGTAGGCGTACGCCTCTCCCTCTACAAGCGGCTCGCCGGTGCCGCCTCGACCGAGGACGTGCAGGATCTCGCGGTCGAGATGGAGGATCGCTTCGGCCCGCCTCCGCTCGAGGCGCGCCGGTTCGTGCACCTCATGCGGCTCAAGACCGAGCTGCGCCGGCTGAAGGCGCTCGCATGCGAGGCGAGCGCCAAGGGCGTGACGCTGCACTTGCGCGAGGACACCCCGCTCGATCATGCCAAGGTGCTCAAGCTGGTCCAGCCGAAGGCCTCACCCTACCGACTCTCGCCCGACATGCGCCTCACCCGCCGAGCCAAGGAGGGCGAAGCCTTCACGAGCGGTCTCGAGGCGACCGACAAGCTCCTGAGCGAGCTCGCCGGCTGTCTCAAGGATGGCAGCGATCTAGCATAGCGTGAGTGCCCACGACGTCGTCGCCCCCCGCTGAAGCGCGCGGCCGAGGCGACGCGGCGCTCCGGCGGTGATAATCTCCCTTGAGCGGAGGGATGGATGATCGATCGCCCGGATCGCGAGCGGCTCGCGGCGCTCCAGCAGAGCGTCATGACGTGCTGGTACAGCCCCTTCCAGCTGGCCCGCTCCGCGCTCGACATGACCGTCTCCCGCCTGATGGGCGCGCGCGGCGATTTCCGCCTCCTCGAGGCGATCGCGGGGCCGCAGCCGCCCTTCGACTATGCCGTCCGAAACGGCGTCATGCGCGACGAGCTCTGGATCGACTACGTGGCGGACACAGGCGATGGCTTCAACCCCACCTACGCGATCGCGAGCCTCCTCGCACGGCCGGTCCTCTCGCTGGGCGGCCGGGAGACGAGGCGCGGAGAGGTGCTCATCATGGGCGGCGACCAGGTCTACCCTTCGGCCACGCGTCAGGCGTACTGGACCCGGCTCGTCGAGCCCTACGCGGCCGCGCTCCCGAAGGCCGATGTGACGGATCCGCCGCACCTGTTCGCCATCCCTGGCAACCACGACTGGTACGACGGGCTGATGAGCTTCATGCGCCTCTTCGGCCAGAAACGCACGCTCGGCGCCTGGAAGACGTTCCAGTCGCGGAGCTACTTCGCGCTGAAGCTGCCCCACGGCTTCTGGCTGCTCGGCGTCGACATCCAGCTCGAGTCCGACATCGACCAGCCGCAGATCGAGTATTTCTGCAAGCTCGCGACGCACGACATGCGCGACGGCGATCGCGTGATCCTCTGCACCGCCGAGCCCGACTGGGTGAAGGGCGCCATCTACAACCCAGAGCTCCAGAGCAACCTCGCCTTCTTCGAGAAGCAGCTCGCCGACGCGCGGCCCGGGGTCGAGATCGTCGCGCGCATCGCCGGAGATCTGCACCACTATCGCCGCCACGAGTCCGCGGACGGCCGGCAAAACATCATCGCCGGCGGCGGCGGCGCGTTCCTCCACCCGACCCACGGCGAGCCGGTCACCGTGGTCCGCTCCGGCGCGGGCGCCGACCAGCGCCCTTACATGTTGCGTGCCTCGTTTCCATCAGAGTCGGAGTCGCGCCGGCTCGCCTGGCGCAACCTCTCGTTCGCTCGGCACAACCTCGGCTTCTGGCCTGCGGCCGCCTTCGTCTACATGCTCTCCTCCCTGACGCTGCCCCGCCCAGGGCCGGGGGCCGTGGGGTGGGTCCTCGTCGTCGTGCTCGTGTTCATCGTCTTCACGGACACCTACAAGACCTGGTATCGCCGGTTCGCGGGCTCGCTCCACGCGCTCGCGCACCTCGGGGCGGCGCTGGGGCTCGCGCACCTCGGCGGCGCGCTGCTCGGCGTCGACCTCCGGGACCTCCCGTCCATGTCCATGTGGAGCCTCCTCGGCGTGACGCTCTTCGTCGGCGCCACCGGCGCCGTGGTCGGGTCGACGATCATGGGCGTCTATCTCCTGATCTCGCTCAACGTCGCGCGGCGGCACGGCAACGAAGCGTTCTCGGCGCTCCGGATCCAGGACTACAAGAACTTCTTGCGGATTCACGTCCACCGCGACGGCCTCACCCTCTATCCCGTCGGGCTGAGGAAGGTGCCGCGCGCGTGGAAGGTGGCCGACGATCACAAGCCCGGCGAGCCGCGCTTCATCCCCGCCCGCGGCGCCCTGGCGCCGGAGCTCATCGAGGAGCCCATCACCATCCCGACCGCGCGGCAGCCGCGCCGGACCGGCCAACTCACGGTCGACGCGGCAGGCGCCGGGCACCGCGAGTGCCCCGCGGGCGAGCGGCGGAGTCGCCCCCCCGCGGCGGGCGCCGCGGCGGGAGCTGGCGCGCCCGAGCCGTAGAGGCGGACCGGAGCCCTGATGATCGTTCCTTCTCCATGAGGCAGTTCGCCTCAGCCGGGACATTCTGCCTTCGCGCTGGCAGGCACAACCACGTCCGGTCGGTCGAATCGTGGAAGCGGTCGACCGCAGAAGGACCCTTGCGTGCCGAGCTCGCCGCGCGCTCCTGCGTGCGCGAACGTGAGGTCAATGGGCGCAGCGAGGCTTTCTGGCGCGGGCCGGCTGCGCTCAGGGCGACGCGGCGGCGCTGGGCAGCCTCGGCGGAGCGGCCTTGGGACAGATCTCGCGCAGCTCGCCTGGGGGCGAGAGCGGATCGGGGCCTTCCCTGGGGCAGGAGCTCGGGCCATTCGCGATGGCGTCCTGACCACGGTCCTCCGGGGTCCATTCGCGGTTGATGCTGGGCGCGTTCGCGAGCCCCTCGGCGCAAGCCGCGGAGGCGGCGAGGAGCAGCGCGAGCGCGGCGCGCATCGAGGAGCCGCCAAGAGAGCGTTTCATAGGCACATCTCATCTCCCCGCGGCGCCGGCGCTGGCGGCGCCGGTCCACGGAAGCTGTCAGGGTTTCCCGTCCCCCGTGTCCTGTATCTCGACGGCCTTCACGGTCCGTGCCAGGTCGAGGTTGCCGGGCCGCTCGGGATGCCGGACCGCCCGCCACGGCCGCCATCGGCAGCCTCGAGCGGCGGCCGAGCCGGGCGTGGCAACGGCGACCACAAGTTCCGGTGACGACGTGCGCATGGCTTGCGCCCCCACGCAAATGCCCCAGGTGGTGGGCGGTGGGGTCCGAGCGGAGCGGGATCCCGGAAGGAGTGTCCATCATGGCGAGAGACGTCATCGACGTGCTCAACGACCTCATCCAGCTCGATCGCGACGCGATCGTCGCTTACGACCGCGCCATCGAGGCGTGCGAGCACGCTCATACCAAGGAGCGGCTCGCGAGCTTCAGGGACGATCACGCGCGCCACGTGGTGGATCTGACCGCGCATGTGACGTCGCTCGGCGGCATCGCGGCACAGACCCGCGACCTCAAGGGCAAGCTCATCGAAGGGTTCACGGCGATCACGAGCCAGGGAGACCAGAGCGCGCTCCTCGCCATGCGCGGCAACGAGGAGCTCACGAACCGGCAATACCAGGCGGCGCTGGACGAGTCGCTCACGGCCGAGGCGCGCGCGATCGTCGAGCGCAACTACACTGATGAGCAGCGGCACCTCGCGTGGATCAAGGACGCGCTGTCAAGGAAGGTCTGGGAACAAGCCGCCTAGTGGGCGGTCGGCCCGCGGCGGTGGTGAGTACGATCGGAAGCAGATTCTACGGTTGGGGGTAATATGAAATCGAATCGGTCCATCCAACTCGCGCTCGCCATGGGAGCGCTCGCGGTCGTGCCGGCGCTCGCGGCAGCACAGACGGGCGGCACGGGCTCGCCGCAGCATCGCGAATCGGGCTCGCCGCAGCATCGCGAGCCGGGCTCGCCGGGAGCGGCGCAGGGCGGCGCGCAGCATCAGGGCGACAAGCCCAGCCCGAGCGGCGCACAGCGCACGCAGCAGCAACAGGGGCAGGGTCAGAAGAAACAGGCGATCAATCTCCAGGAGCAGATCTCGTTCCCGGTCGAGGAAGGGTGCACCTACACGGCCTCCGTCAACGGTCGGATCGATCCCGTCGCGGCGGGCAAGTCGCAGCAGCCGTCGGGCGGCCAGCCCGGCCAGACCGGCAGCGGCAACCTGGGACGGGGCGGCGGCGCGGGTATGCAGGGCCAGACCGACGGCAGCCAGGCCCAGGCCCATGCCGGCGGCGCTCAAGGCGGCAGGCAGCCCCACGAAGGCGCCCAGGCCGGCAGGGCGCAAGCGGGCGGCCAGACGGGGCCAGGTGCTGACTATCGCGAAGGTCAGGAGAAGGTGAAGCCCAACCTCACCGTCGCCGCCAGCGTCAGCTGCCCGAACGCGGTCGATCTCAAGATCTCGGACACGCTGAAGACGGACAAGCCCATCAGCCGCTCGGAGCTCGAGGAGATGATCTCGCGTCGAACGAGCATCGCGACCGAGAAGGGCGGCCGCTTCTGCATGTACGTGCCGCAGTTCGAGCTGACGCGCGAGAAGCTGAGCGGAAAGGGCATCGCCCAGCTCTGCCGCGTGCCCGCGGCGGCCGAGAAGGGCGGCGCGCCGTAACCGCCGAAGGGGGGGAGAGGGCGATCCTGAGGGCGCGCGCCCTCAGGATCGCCCGGCGAACGCGTCGCTGCGCCGGAGGCGCGCCGGCTCAGGGGGTCGGCGTGGGCAGCGGGCAGGAGTTCAGCCTGCCGATGACGAAGGGCCGCGCCGGGACGGTCGTGCTCGAGATCGGGAAATAATTGCCGGCCGAAACCGAGGTGACGCTCCAGGTGTGGCCCACGGGGACTCCCGAGGTGTCGGTATAGATGCGCATGTAGCCCGTCCCCGGCCCTGCGACGAAGTCGCTGCACGTGTTCGTCCACCGGCTGTCACGCCAGATGGTGCTGCATCCATGGACCGAACTGGTGGAGTCGGCGATCGGCAGCGCCCACTGCACCGTGCCCGAGTAGATCGGGTTGAGGGCCGTCGTGAGCTGCTGCGCCGGGCCCGTGACGATCACGGTGTGCCCGCCGTATGCGGTCTGCACGCCGGATGCCACCGTCTTGTTGATGACGAGCACGTCACCGGCAGCGACGTTGGAGATGTTCGAGATCAGCGAGACGATGGCCCCGGGCTTGGTGAACTCGGTATAGTACTTCTCCGAGCTCGGGCTCGTCGAACCCCAGTAGTAGGACATATTGGCCGCGTCGTTCACCGCATCCACGATCGGGTCTGGATCGGACCAGAACTCCTCTTTCTGAACGCTCGTGAGGAAGACAGCCCCGGCCGCCGATGGCGTACCGGCAGAGATGAAGTTGAGCGCTCCGCTGGACAGCTGGGAGCACGCGTCGGCCGGCGCAGCGCCGAGCGCGACGACAGAAGCAGCAGCAGACACCATCAGAAAGCGAACCGCATTGCTGAGCATGAAGTACCTCGGTTGACGGTTACCACGTTGCCGTTCCGCAGGCCGAGCAGATTCGGTTGAGGAGGTCGATCGTGTACAGCAAGAGAATCGCACCTGGTCGCGTCGAGCCTAGCATCCAGTGTTTACTTCCAAAGCACGGCATTCGTCAACACACTTCGAGCACGTTATCCATCGATTCAATCACTTTTCTGTGTTCATGTAGGACACGAGAGTTCTTCAGACGGCACTGCCGGATACTGTCCACCGTGTGATGGTGACCTGAAGTCATCGAATCAGTCATCTCGCGGCTGACGCTGCGCGCCAGCGTCCACGAAGGGCTACCTCGTGACACATCGCCCTGGAAACTGGCCTGAGTGGAATCCAGCAACACGCCAAGCGCTGAGCGCGGGGGGGGCTCGATGGGGTCGCGACGGCGACCGCAGGAGGGGAATGTCGCGAACCGGGTGAGACGGCGCATGCTGGGGGACGCCGCGAGGCGGCTCGATACAAGCCGCCTCGCCCCGCGCGCCCGTCCGGACGGAGCCCCTCAGTACGGCATCTCATCCAGCGCAGGCACCTCCGGGGGCCGCCCCAGCGCGCCGTTCTTCCCGAGCCGCGCCGTGGTCGGCACGCCCGCCCCAGGCCGCGTCGGCTCGCCGGCGTCTTCCGGACCCGGCACGGGCTCCGTCAACGCGACCCGCCGCCCCGCGAAGCGGAGATCCCGCGCGATCACCTCGGTGCGGTAGCGCTCGATCCAGTCCTTCTCGTAGCTCGACGTGCGCAGCCCGCCCTCGATGAGCACGCCCTCCCCCTTCGTCAGCACCTTGGCCAGCGCCTCGGCGCGCAGCCCCCAGAACACGATGCAGCGCGACTCGGTGCGCTCCTTGCGACCGGTACCTGATCGTCTCCGGTGACCAATGCCGTGCCCCTGCGGGCTCGGCGCGCGGATCTAGCACGGTGGCCGCCGCCGCGGCCGGATGCCCGGTCAGCAGCCCCGAATCCTCTGGGTCCGGGTCACACCGCGGATCTCGGCTTCTGGCAGATCTCATGGATCGCGTCGAAGCTCGGGCTCCGCGCCCGACCGGCCACCTGATCGCAGCGTGATCCTGGTACGTCGTGCGAGATAAGGCCGATGCGCGCGCCGTGTTTGCCGTGCTCGAGGCCCGCGGGATGAGGGGCTCGTGCCGCGCTCTCCGGCCCCCACGCCCGCTGGGCAGCGGCTCGACTTTGCGCCTTCATCGTGATATGAGTTGCGTTCGTGTATGCCTCGTGCAGATTCCAGATGTTCTTACGTGCCGCCGTCGCTCTCTCTTGCTCTGTATTGGGCATCTGTGGGTGTGCTGCGGTAATCGGCCTGGACGAGTTCACGGACGACGCTCCGCCGGGCGACGGTGGAGAAGCGTCGTCCGGCGAGGCGTCGTCCGGCGAAGCGTCGTCCGGCGGAGCGCCGTCCGGGACCGGCGGAGTGGACCGGCCTGACTGTCCAGATGGTCTGGTTGATTGCTCCGGCTCCTGCGTTGACACGAGCTCCGATCCTGAGAACTGCGGAGTGTGTGGTCGCAGCTGCCTGGAACAGCCGTGCACAGAGGCCCTCTGCGAACCCATCGTCCTCGCAACAGGCCAGCCTGACGCCTCTGCCATCGCGGTCGACGCGGACAGTGTCTACTGGACGAATCGCGTCTACGAAGGCAAGGTGATGAAGCTGCCGATCGGCGGCGGTACCCCCGTCAGTCTCGTGCAGGAGCAGAATCACCCCATTGACATCGCGGTCGATGCCAGCAGTGTCTACTGGGTGAACTACGCTCAGATGGGGGATGTGATGAAGGTGCCGGTCGGCGGCGGTACCTCCATGTCTCTCGCCAACGGGGGGAATTACCCCAGCAGAATCGCGGTCAGCGCCACCAGTATCTACTGGACATCGTCCGGTCAGGTGAAAAAGGTACCGATCGCCGGTGGCGCTCCCACCACGCTTGCGGAACAGCAAAACCCGGTGGACATCGCGGTCGATTCTACCAGCGTCTACTGGACGCATTACGATGATGATATCACCATGGGCAGGGTGATGAAGGTGTCTATTGGAGGGGGTATCCCCACCTCCCTCGCTGAGGGGCAAGTTGGCCCGACGGGTATCGCGCTCGACGCTGACAACGTCTATTGGGCAAGCGACGATGGTACGGTGCGGAGAGTGTCGAAGGACGGCGGTGGCCACACCATCCTGGCGGAGAGGCAATACCCGTCCGCTGTCGCCGTCGACGACGTCAATGTCTACTGGACGAACTACGATGATGATACGGGCCTGGTGATGAAGGTGGCGAAGGACGGGGGAACCCCCATCACGCTCGCGGCAGGCCAGAAGTATCCGACTAGCATTGCCGTCGACGCGACCTACGTCTACTGGACGAATTACGATGATTCCGGCACGGTGATGAAGGTGGCGAAGTAGTCCGGGCGAACTGCGCTGGTGGGCTGTTCGGCGGGTTTTTCCCGCTACGGCGCGCGCCCGCCGTTCAGTGTGGGGCGCCTCGCTCTGCTGCCCGACGGCCGCATCGCATATCGGCGCCGGAGGCCACGCCGCAACGGCGCCACACACCTCGCGCTCGAGCCCATCGCGTTCATGGCCAGGCTGGCCGCGCTCATCCTCCCGTCGCGCCGCCGCGCACCGCGAGCGCGACGACGAGGCGCACATGTCGAGGCAGAGCACGCCAGACCCACCACGCGCCCGCGAGCGCGCGCAGCAGGGCTCTTACGAAGCGCCGCGAGGCGGCTCGCACAGCCGCCTCGCGAGAGCTCCCCGCCTGACCGCCTCAGTACGGCAGCTCATCCAGCGCGGGCCCCTCCGGCGGCCGCCCCCGCGCGCCGTTCTTGCCGAGCCGCGCGGTGGTCGGCACCCCCGTCCCGGGCTGCGTCGCCTCGCCGTCGTCCTCCAGCCCCGGCGGCGGCTGCGCCAGGGCCCGGCGGCCGGTGAAGCGGAGGTCCCGCGCGATCACCTCGGTGCGGTAGCGGCGGATCCCGTCCTTCTCGTAGCTCGACGTGCGCAGCCCGCCCTCGATCAGCACGCCGTCGCCCTTGGTCAGCACCTTCGCGAGCGCCTCGGCGCGCTGCCCCCAGAACACGATGTTGTGCCACTCGGTGCGCTCCTTGGGCTCCTTGTTCTTGTCGACGAACGACTCGTTCGTCGCCATGCGGAGCTGGAGCACCGGCGTGCCGTTGCCGGTGTAGCGCAGCTCCGGATCCGCGCCGAGGTTGCCCATGAGAATCACCTTGTTCAGCCCTTCGTTCATGATGTGCTCCTGTGCTTGGTGTCGTCGTCTGCTGTCGTTTGCCGTCGCCAACTATCGTCTACTATCGTTTGCCGTCGTCTCGGTCGTCTCTGCCGTCTTCTCTCGTTGACTTCCTTGTCACCTTGCCTACCGTGCTGCGTCGCTCCTCGTGAGGCGCCGTGTCGTCGTGGAATACGAGGAGCGGGTCCGGCGGCGCCCGTTCGCCGGACTCGCCCTCTCACCGGTCTCCTCAGGAATCCATCGCCGCGCCGCCTCCGGGCCGCCCCGGCGCCGCCGCGTCGACGGCGGCGCGGAGCGACGTGGCGAGCGTCGGCTTGCCGATCAGCGCCTCGCGGGCGCGCTCCCTCCCCTGCCCGATGTGCTCGCCCGCGAACGACAGGTGCGCGCCGCTCTTCTCCACCACGCCGAGCTGGCAGGCGAAGTCGATGAGATCCGCCGCGCCGTCGATGCCCGCTCCCCACCGGATGTCGAACTCGGCTTCTCTGAACGGAGGAGCCATCTTGTTCTTGACCACCTTGACGCGCGTCCTGCTTCCAATGGCCTCGTCGCTCACCTTCACCGGCCCCACCCGGCGCACGTCGAGCCGTACGCTCGCGTAGAACTTGAGCGCATTGCCGCCGGTCGTCACCTCGGGATTACCGAAGACGACGCCGATCTTCTGCCGGAGCTGGTTGATGAAGATGAGCGTGGTGTCGGTGCGGTGGCATATGCCCGTGAGCTTCCGCAGCGCCTGGCTCATCAGCCGCGCCTGGAGCCCCATGTGCGAATCGCCCATGTCCCCCTCGATCTCGGCCTTCGGCGTGAGCGCAGCCACCGAGTCGACGACGATCACGTCAACGGCGCTCGAGCGCGCGAGCATCTCGACGATCTCGAGCGCCTGCTCGCCGTTGTCCGGCTGTGAGACGAGCAGCCTGTCGATGTCGACGCCGACCGAGCGCGCGTACGTGACGTCGAACGCGTGCTCGGCGTCGATGAACGCGGCGACGCCGCCCGCGCGCTGCGCCTCCCGCATCGCGTGCAAGGTGAGCGTCGTCTTCCCCGACGACTCCGGGCCATAGATCTCCACGATGCGCCCGCGCGGGTATCCCCCGATCCCCAGCGCCGCGTCGAGCGACAGGGATCCGGTCCGGATCAGGCCGATGTCCCGGGTCTCGTTCTCGTCGTTCAATGACATGATCGCCCCCTTCCCGAACTGCTTCTCGATGGTGCCGACGACGGTCTTCACGGTGCGGAGCTTCTCAGCGATCTCGGTCATCATCTCGGTCTCTCCTCTTCGACGTGCGTTCGTTGCTTGTCGCGGTTCAACGGTTGCGTGTTGAACGTGCGCGCCCCCGAGCGCGCAGACAGACGATCCAGCGCGGCCGTCGGGGCGGCCGCGATCGCGCCCGCATCTCTGCGGGCGCGGTGCTCCTTGGCCCTGCGGCGAGCTCAGGCGCCCGCGGCGGTGGTGGCGGGGGCCGGCCCGCAGGCGGCCTCGCGATCGAACAGTCGCGCGCCGATCGCCTCGGCCACGTGCGCTGCCCGCACGGCAGAGCTCCTGTCCATGTCGGCGAGCGTGCGGGCGACCCGCAGCACCTTGGTATACGCCCGCGCCGAGAGGCCGAGCCGCTCCACGGCCGACGCGAGCACGCGCGCGCCGGTCGCGTCCGGCATGGCGACGCGCGCGAGATCGCGCGGGCCGAGCTCGGCGTTGTGCGTCGCCGCCACCTCCCCCGCCTCGAAGCGCGCCCGCTGCGCGGCCCGGGCCTCGACCACGCGCGCCCGCACCGCCGCGGAGCTCTCGGGCGCGTCGAGCGACGACCGGCCGTCGGCGAGCGGCGCGCACAGGTGAGCGACGTCGACGGGCGGCAAGGAGATGTGAAGATCGATGCGATCGAGCATCGGCCCGCTCAGCCGCGCGCGGTAGGCGCGGACACGATCGAGGGAGCAGGCGCAGCGATTGCCGCGGTCGCCATGGAAGCCGCACGGACAGGGGTTGATGGCGGCCACCAGGATCGGACGCGCCGGGAACACGACGCGGGCGCGGGCGCGGCAAAGGGCGACCGTGCCCTCTTCGAGCGGCTCGCGGAGCGCCTCGAGGACGCCGCGGCGGAACTCGAGCAGCTCGTCGAGGAACAGGCACCCGTGGTGGGCCAGGGAGACCTCGCCGGGGCGGATGGGATCCCCGCCGCCGACGAGGCCCGCGGCGCTGACGGTATGATGCGGGGCGCGGAACGGGCGAATCGTGACGAGGCCCCTGTCCGGGGAGAGCAGCCCGGCGACGGAGTGGATCGCGGTGATATCGAGCGCCTCGTCGTAGGACATCGGCGGCAAGACCGTTGGCAGGCGCCGAGCAAGCATGGTCTTTCCGCTGCCTGGCGGGCCGACCATGATCAGGTTGTGTCCCCCGGAAGCGGCGATCTCGAGGGCGCGGCGCGCCCCGTGCTGGCCGCGGACCTCCGCGAGATCTGCCGCTGCAGCGCTCGGCTCCGCGTCGATCGCGGCCATGGTCCCCGCGCCCGGAAGGGGCTTGTTGCCGCGGAGGTGCGCGACGACCTGGCCGAGGTGCTCCGCGATGAGGACGTCGATGCCAGCCACGCTCGCCGCTTCGCGCGCGTTTCCCTGGGGCACGATCGCGCGCGTGACCCCCTGCGCCGCCGCGCCGCGCAGCGCGGGCAGGACGCCGCGCACGGGGCGCACCGCGCCGCTCAACGACAGCTCGCCCAGCAGGCCAATCCGGTCGAGCCCCTCGGCGGGCACCTTGCCGAGCGCCGCGAGCGCGGCGATCGCGATGGCGAGGTCGTACGCGCCACCGCTCTTCTTGAGGTCTGCCGGGGCGAGGTTCACGGTGATCACATATTCGTCAAGCTCGATGCCCAGTTGCTGGAGCGCGGCGCGGACCCGCACGCGGCTCTCGCGGACGCTCGCCTCGGCGAGGCCCACCATCTGGAAGAACGACGGACCGCGGCCCGAGTCGACCTCCACCCGGATGGGGTGCGCGTCGAGCCCGAGCAGAGAGAACGTGAGCGCCGTAGCCTGCATGCCAGAGCCCTTTCGCGAAAGGCGTGCCAGGCCGAGAGGGCGGCGAACTCAGGGAATTTCGCGGCGGGAGGGGTGGCGAACGCGGCGGAGAGGGTGGCGGCCGCCAGGGGCTCGGCGCGCGTGCCCGGAACTCCCGCCGTCGCGCCTGGCAGGCGCGCGCGAGCTCCATCATTGACATGGGCGCGCCAGGAGCACAGGGATGGATCCGAGCCGGAACGGATGCGCTGCCGTGGCGCCCCGGCGGAGGAGAGCCGACGAGGCGGAGCGGCCCTGGCCTCCCGGCCCAGCGGCCTTGACCGCCCGGCCCCGCGGCACGGGTGGCTCGACCCATCCAGGAAGACGTGCTCATGCGTGTTGCCAGCGACATCGGCGGGACGTTCACCGACCTCGTCGCCTTCGACGAGGACACAGGAGAGCTCTCGCTCGCCAAGGTCCCCACCACACCGGACGATCTCACGCGCGGCGTCCTGGAGACCCTCGATCCAGCACGGATCGAGGCCGCCCGGATACGGGCTTTCATCCACGGCACCACCTTGATCATCAACGCCCTCACCGAGCGCAAAGGCGCGCGCACTGGGCTGCTCACGACGCGGGGCTTTCGCGACGTGCTGGAGATCGGCCGTGCCAACCGGCCGGACATCTACAACTTCTCCTTCCGCAAGCCCGAGCCCTTCGTCCCCCGAGATCTCCGCCTCGAGGTCACGGAGCGGATGGACCACAAGGGCGAGGCGCTCACGCCCCTGGACGAGGACGGCGTCCGGCGCAGCGTCCGCGCGCTCCTCGACCGGGGCGCCCGCGCGATTGCCATCTGCTTCCTGCACGCCTACCGGAACCCGGCCCACGAGCGCCGCGCCGCCGAGATCGCACGGGCGGAGGCCCCCTCCACGCCGGTGAGCGCGTCGTCCGAGATCACGCGGGAGTGGCGCGAGTACGAACGCACGAGCACCGCAGTGCTGAACGCCTATGTCCAGCCGCTCGCCGCCGCCTACCTGAGCGGCCTGGAGAGCAGCCTGACCGGGCTCGGCGCGGCGGGCACATCGCTCCATGTCATGCAGTCGAGCGGCGGCATCACCACGTTTCCCGACGCGCGCGCCGCGCCCATCCGCCTCGTCGAGTCCGGGCCTGCGGGCAGCGTGCTCGGCGCCATCGCCCTCGGGCAGCTCCTCGGGGAGCACGACATCATCTCCCTCGACATCGGGGGCACGACCGCCAAATGCGCTGTCCTCCAGGGCGGGGAGGCGCGCGTCACCACCGAGTACAAGGTGGAGTGGACCCCGACGTCCCCCGGATACCCCGTCATGATCCCGGTGGTCGACATCGCGGAGATCGGCGCCGGCGGCGGCTCCATCGCCCGCATCGACGACGCCGGACGGCTAGAGGTCGGCCCGCGGTCGGCAGGCGCCGTGCCGGGGCCGGCCTGCTACGGTCGAGGAGGAGCGGAGCCGACCACCACCGACGCGAACCTCCTTTGCGGTCGCATCAACCCCGCGTACTTCCTCGGCGGTCGCATCCCGCTCGACGTGCAGGCCGCCCGCAGGGCGATCCGCCGCATCGCCGCGCCCTGCGGCGTCACTGAGCCCGAGGCCGCCCGGGGGATCCTCCGCCTCGCGAACGCGATCACGGAGAGCTTGCTCAGGCGCATGACCCTCCGCCGCGGGCACGATCCGCGGGAGTTCGCGCTTATCGCTTTCGGAGGCGGCGGCTCCATGCACGCCTCGGCCCTGGCGCGCGGCCTCCGGATCCGGCGGGTCGTCATCCCTGTCGCGCCGGCGCATTTCTCGGCCTGGGGCATGCTCATGGCCGATATGCGGGCCGACATCGTCCGAACCGCGATGGTGCGCGCCCAGCCGTCGCAGACGACCGCGCTTGCCGCGCTCCTCCGGGAGATCGAGCACGAGAGCAGCGCCCGCGTCTGCCGGGGAGGGATCGACCCGGCCCGCGTCTCCACGCGCCGCTTCGCCGAGCTGCGTTATGCAGGCCAGGAGCATACGGTCAAGGTCCCCCTCCCCGCAGGCGCGCTGGATGGCTCCGCCCTGGAAGAAACCATCGAGCGCTTCCACGCGCTCCACGAGCAGCACTACACGTTCCGCCTGGACGCGGCGGTGGAGATCGTGAGCCTCCACGTCGCAGCCCTCGGCGCCGTGGACAGGCCGCGCGCGGCGCGGCTCGAGCGCTCGCCGCCGGATCCCGAGCCCGCGCGCAAAGGCGCCCGCGCCGTCGACTTCGACGAGCTCGGTATCCTGCAGAGCCCCCTTTACGAGCGTGCTCGCCTGAGGCCCGGCATGCACGTCGATGGACCGGCCGTCGTCGAGGAGCCGGCCGCGTCGACGGTCCTGTTTCCAGGAGATCGCCTCACGGTCCACGAGCAGGGCAGCCTCCTCATCGACATCGACGCCCCCGCCGGGTGAGGCGCGGCCGACCCCTGAACCGACGGAGCTGTCATGAGCACGACAACGAGGATCGATCCCTTCACGCTCGAGATCATCAAGAACGAGCTCATCGCCGCTGGTGACGAGATGTTCCACGCGCTGCAGCGGACCGCCATGAGCCCCATCATCTACGAGGTCCTCGACTACGCCGCCGGGCTCACGGACGCGCGCGGAGACCTCCTCACCCAGGGCAACGGGGTCGCCGACTTCATCGGCGCACTGAGCTTCGGCGTGGCCCACGTCCTCAACAAGCTCGGCAGAGAGCGCCTGACGAGCGGCGATATCGTCATCCTGAACGATCCCTACGCGGGCGGCGGCACGCACCTGTCCGACGTCGCGCTGATCATGCCGATCTTCCATGAGGGCGAGCTCGTTGCCTTCGCCGTGAACAAGGCGCACTGGACCGAGGTGGGCGGCAAGGACCCGGGCTCATGGACCACGGACGCGACCGACGTGTTCCAGGAAGGGCTCCAGTTCCCGGGCATCAAGCTCTTCGAGGCCGGAAGGCCCGACGAGGGGCTCCTCGAGCTCATCCGGGCCAACGTGCGCACGCCCGACGCGACGCTCGGCGACCTGCACGCCTGCGTGGGCGCGCTGCGCGTGGGCGAGCGGGCGCTGCACCGCATCCTCCGCAAGTTCGGCAAGGGCACCGTCCTCCGCGCCATGGAGGAGCTCCTCGGTGAGGGAGAGCGCAGGGCTCGCCTGGAGCTGGCGAGGCTCCCCCGCGGAACGTACGACGCGACCGACTTCATCGACGACGACGGCATCAGGAACGGCCCGTTCGAGGTGCGGGTGAAGGTGACGATCGACGACAGCTTCCTCTGCGATTTCACAGGGACGAGCGCGCAGGTGCCGGGGCCGATCAACTGCGGCCGCACCGGCCTGCATTCGGCGGTACGCCAGGCCTGGAAGGCGATCACCGATCCTCTGCTCCCGACCAATGAAGGCGTGTTCCGACCGGTCCAGGTCGTGTGCCCTCCGGGGACGATGTTCACGGCGGAAAGGCCGGCTCCCGTCTCCACCTACTGGGAGACGATGCAGTACGCGACCGATCTCGTCTGGAAGGCCCTGGCGCACCTCGCCCCGCGTCGCCTGACCGCCGGACATTTCCTCTCCGTCTGCGGCACGATCATCCATGGCATCCACCCCGACGATGGAACTCCCTTTCTCCTCGTCGAGCCGCAGGCGGGCGGCTGGGGGGCGGGCGCGGACAAGGACGGCGAGAACGGCCTCGTCTGCGCCGGCGACGGCGAGACCTACATGATCCCCGTCGAGATCTGCGAGACCCGTTACGGGCTCCGCGTCGAGCAGTACGCGCTGGATATCGTGGACGGCGGGGCGGGAGAGCGCCGCGGCGGGCGTGGCCTCGTGCGCGATTACCGCATCACGTCGGCGTGGGCTACGGTGACCGCGACCTTCGGTCGGCATCGATTCCCGCCGTGGGGGCTGAACGGCGGCCACCAGGGCTCGCCCAACTACCTGGAGCTCGTGCACGAGGACGGCAGCCGGAGAGCGATGGGCAAGTGCGCCCGTCACCTCCTCAAGCGGGGTGAGCTCTGCCGGCTCCACACCGGCACGGGCGGCGGGTACGGCGATCCCGCGCGGCGGAGCCGCGCGCGCGTGCTCGACGATCTGCGCTGCGGCTACATCACCGAGGAGCAGGCCAGGCGCGATTACGGCCTGCGCGCCGCGGAGGAGCCGGCGCCTTCGCCCCTCCGCTCCGACAAGGCATGAACCCGCGGCTTCGGTGGAGGTGACTGTTCATGCGCATGGGGATCGACGTCGGAGGGACCAACACCGACGCCGTCATGATGGACGGCGCAGACGTCGTGGCAACGGTCAAGGTGCCGACCACGGCCGACGTGAGCGGCGGCGTCCTCGAGGCTGTGAGCCGCCTCTTGGAACGAGCGCGGGTGCCGGTCGGCCAGATCCGCGGCGTCATGCTCGGCACCACCCATTTCACGAATGCGCTCGTGGAGCGCCGCCGGCTGCAGGAGGTCGCGGCGGTGCGGCTCGGGCTGCCGGCGACCGCGGCGCTGCCGCCGATGGTGGACTGGCCTTGCGATCTGCGCAGGGCGCTTGGCGACCACGGGTTTCTGGCCCATGGAGGTCACGAGTTCGATGGTCGCCGGCTGTCGCCCGTCGAGGCTGGCGAGCTGCGCCGCATCGCCCGGGAGATCGGCCGGAGAGGCCTCCGCTCCGTCGCGATCGCCAGCGTCTTTTCACCCGTCAACCCCGAGGCCGAGCTCGAGGCCGCGGCGATCCTGCGGGAGGTGCTGCCGGACGCTTCCCTCAGCCTGTCGCACGAGATCGGCCGGATGGGGCTCCTCGAGCGGGAGAACGCCGCCATCTTGAACGCCTGCCTCAAGGACGTTTCGACGACGACGATCCGAGCGTTCCACGACGCCTTGGCGCGGGCCGGCGTCTTGGCGCCGCTCTATCTCACCCAGAACGACGGCACCCTGATGAGCTCCGACCGGGCGGAGCGCTATCCGGCCTTCACCTTGTGCTCGGGCCCCACGAACTCGATGCGCGGCGCCGCTTTCCTCACGGGCCTCACGGACGCGATGGTGGTCGATATCGGCGGCACCACAACCGACGTGGGTGCGCTGCGCCGCGGGCTGCCACGCGAAGCGTCGATGACGCTGCGGGTGGCTGGCGTGCGCTGCAACTTCCGCATGCCCGACGTCCTGTCCATCGGGCTCGGCGGCGGAAGCCATGTGCTCGACGGACCTCTCCGGATCGGGGCGCGAAGCGCCGGCCACGAGCTGACACAGCGAGCGCTGGTGTTCGGGGGCGACACGCTGACCGCCACGGACATCGCCGTGGCCGCAGGGTGCGCCGTCATTGGCGACCGCGCGAAAGTCGCGCACCTCCCAGACGAGCTCGTCGCACGCGCGGCGCTGCGGATCCACGAGATGGTCGAGGCCGCCATCGATCGGGGCAAGCCCGCGGCGGCGGACATTCCGGTGGTCCTCGTGGGCGGCGGCTCCTCGCTGATTTGCAGGCCGCTCCAGGGGACCTCCGAGATCATCAGGCCTCAGCATGCCGAGGTCGCCAACGCAGTCGGCGCCGCCATCGCGCACGTGTCCGGCGAGGTGGACCGGGTCGTCAACCTGGAGAGCCGATCCCGGGACGACGCGCTGGCAGAGGCGCAGGCGGAGGCGATCGCGAAGGCCTCGGCCGCAGGCGCTGACCCGGCCAGCATCCACCTCCTCGACATCGAGGAGGTGCCGCTCGCCTACCTGCCGTCCAGCGCGACCCGGATCCGGGTCAAGGCGATCGGCGATCTGCGGAACGGGTGAGGAGGATGGGATTCATGCTGGAGCGCAAGGACCTGCCCGACCTGTCCCTCGGCGCCGCCTTCCTCGGCACGGGCGGCGGCGGAGATACCTATATCGGCCGGCTGATGCTCGAGCGCGTGATGGAGGAAGGGCGCCGCGTGGAGATCGTCCACCTCGCGGAGGTGGGAGACGGAGATTACGTGATCCCTACGGGGATGATGGGCGCTCCGACCTGCCTCATCGAGAAGATACCGCGCGGCGACGAGACCGCGCTCTCGCTGCGCCGGCTGGAGGCATTCCTCGGCGTCCGGGCGACATGCACCATGCCCGCCGAGGCGGGCGGGATGAACTCGACCGTGCCGCTCATCGTGGGAGCGCGGCTCGGGCTGCCGGTCGTGGACGCCGACGGAATGGGCCGCGCCTTTCCCAACATGTACCAGGTGACATTTCATGTCCACGGCGTCCCCGGAACGCCGATGGCCATCACGGACGAGCACGGCGACACGGTGATCGTCACGGCCTGCGACAACTTCAAGATGGAGTGGATCTCCCGCGGCATCACGATCCGCATGGGAGGCTGCGCGCACACCGCCGAGTACCCCATGGATGGGCCGACGGTGCGGCGAGCGGCCATCGGTGGCACCCTGGGCGTCTGCCTGGCGCTCGGGAAGGCGATCCGGGAGGCGAACGAGCAGCACAGAGATCCGTTCGATCGCCTCGTCGGTGCTCTCCGAGAGACGCCCTACCGTCACGGCCGTGTCCTCTGGACTGGCAAGGTGGTCGAGGTCTACCGCCGCACGACAGAGGGCTTCGCCAGGGGCTGGGTGCAACTCCGGGACACCGAGGGCTCCGGGGAGACGCTGGAGGTGCTAATCCAGAACGAGAATCTGGTCGCCCGCGTCGGGACGCGCGTCCTGTGCAGCGTGCCTGATCTCGTATGCATCCTGGATCGCGAGACCGCGGAGCCGATCACCACGGAGGCGCTGCGCTACGGGCAGCAGGTGAAGGTCATCGGCGTGGCGGCGCCGCCGCTCCTGCGCACACCCGAGGCGCTGGAGGTCTTCGGGCCCCGCGCCTTCGGCATCGATCTCGATTTCGTCCCCCTCGAGGAGAGCGAGCCGTGAGCGCGCGCGACGGACGCGAGACACGCGAGACGCCGCGCGCGGGCCAGCACCACGGCCGCGGGACCACAGCGAAGGCGCGGCGCTAGGGCATGATCGGGCGCGACGACTTCCCCCTTGCCCGGGTGCCCGAGGCCGCGCGCTACCCGTGGTGGAGCGTCGCCGTCCAGCGGTTCGGCGAGCTCTCCGCGCTGTCGCAGCTCCTCCTCGGCGCCACGCTCGGCTTCCACATGACCTTCTGGGGCGCCTTCTGGGCGATAACGCTGGGTGTCGTCCTCCTGGAGGTCGTCGCGGTGCTCACCGGAATCGCCGGCCAGCGAGAGGGCCTGTCCACGTATGTCCTCGCCCAGTGGACCGGCTTGGGACGTCACGGCTCGTCTCTGTTCGGCCTGTGCACGGCGGTGAGCCTGGTCGGGTGGTTCGGTGTCCAGAACGCCATCTTCGCCAAGGGCCTCGCGGCGCTCGCCGGCACGCAGGTGCCGCTGTGGGTCTATTGCGTCCTCACCGGGGCCGCCGTCACGTTGATCGTGATTTACGGGTTCAGCTCGATGGCCTGGACCTCGTACATCACGGTTCCGCTCTTCCTCGCCCTCAGCGCCTGGGCCATCCGGAGCGCCCTCGCCCGGCACCAGCTGGCCGACCTCATATCGATGCCTCCGCCAGGAGAGCCCATGAGCATCGCAGCCGGCGCGACGCTGGTGGCCGGCGGGTTCATCGTGGGCGCGGTCCTCACCCCGGACATGACCCGCTACAACCGTTCGGCGGCCGACGTGGTAAAGCAAACGCTCGTCGGGGTGACTCTCGGCGAGTACACGATCGGCCTCACCGGCGTGCTCCTGGCGCACGCCGTCCAGAGCGCGGATGTCGTCCACATCGTGACGACGGAGGTCGGGGTCGCCGGCGCGGCGATCCTCGTAACGGCCACGTTGAAGATCAACGACTGGAATCTGTACTCGGCCTCCCTCGCCCTGGTGAACACGGTCCATCAGACGACGAGCCGACACGTCCCGCGGAGCGCGATGACGCTCGCGGTGGGTGCGGCAGGGACGGCGCTCTCGATCGCCGGGATCCTGGAGCACCTCATCGGATTTCTCACGCTGCTCGGGATCGCTTTCCCGCCTATCGCCGGCATCATGATCGCCGAATACTACGTCGTGCGCCGACATCGCGCGGTGCTCGAGCGCACCCGGTCCGCCGGCTCGCTTCCCTCGCAGGTGGAACCCCTGAGTCTTCGACCGCTCCTCGCCTGGGCAGGCGGCGTGGCGGCGGGATACCTCATCGACGCTGGCATCCCGGCCATCAACGCGCTCCTGGGCGGCTTGCTCGCCCACGTCGCGCTGAATCGGGGAAAAGCGGCTTCATGAAGAGCCCCGCCCCGCCGCAGCTACTCGGGCGCGCGATACCTCGCCACGACGATCGTGATGTCGTCGTCCGGGCTCGGGCACCACCCCTCGACCGCATCGAGGATCCGGTCGCGAATGACGCCGACAGGCTCCGTCTGGACAGCCTCGATGACGGCGCAGAGCCGCTCCAGCCCGAACTGCTCGTGATGGGCGTTCCGCGCCTCGGTCACGCCATCGCTGTAGAGCACGAGCACGTCCCCATCCCCAAGGTAGAGCTCGGCATCCCGCGTCAGCGCGCCGATCTCGGGCAGCGCGCCGATCCAGACGCCTGAGCTCGGAATGCACCCGCAGCGCCGCGTCCGCGCCGAGCACACGACCAGGTCGTCGTGCGCGCCCGCGAACGTGACGCGCCCGTTGCGCTCGTACCGGAGCAAGAGGAGCGTCGCGTGCTCGTCGCGCTCCAGACGATCGCGGACGTTCTTGTAGATTGCCTTGTTGAGCGCCGTGATGACCTTCGCCGGGCTCGCGGCCGGGTCGTTGCACGTGAGCGCCGATACCATGCTCTGGATCATCAGCATGATGAGACCCGCCGCGAGCCCGTGCCCCGCGACGTCGCCGATCCCCAGCCACCCGCCCCCGTTCGCCGGGATCACATCGTAGTAATCACCGCCGACCTCGGCCGCCGGCTTCATGACCGCGCAGAGGTCGAGCCCCTCGATAGAGAGCTGCTTCGGCACCAGCGTGGTCTGAATGCGCGCCGCGACCTGGCTCTCCTGACGGACCCGCTCCTGCTCCAGCCGCTCGCGCAGCTCCACCTCCCGGACGACCTGCCGGTGCAGCGCCGCGGCCTTGACCGCGGAGCCGAGCTGGAGGCGCAGCACCTCGTAGATCATCCCGCTGGCGCGGTGGTCGAGCACCGCGACGCCGAACCTCTCCTCGTCGCCGAACGCAACCGGAAGCACGATCCTGCTGATGCGCTCGTCGGCGCTCAGGAAGCCCGGGGGCGCGAGGAGGTGCGCCGGGAAGCTCACGGCCGGCACCTCCACCTCGTGGCCGTCCTCCATCACGAACAGCGGCTTCATGGTGGCGTGCTGAGCGTCGTCGTACAGCGACACGGCGACGTCCGAGAACCGCATCCTCGGCAGCTCCGACGCCAGCAACCCCTTGAGCACGGGCAGGCTCAAGCACGCGGAGAAGCCCCGCGCGCCGTAGGTGACATCGATCGCGGCGAGCTCGACGTTCAGCCGCTGCTCCCCCTCGACGTGCACGCACTCGCTCCCGATCAGGATGCGCGCAGCGTGCCAGAGCTGCTCCAGCGCTGCGTCGCCGCCCACGGGCGACCCCTGTACGCGCGATCGCAAGAGCGATATCACCCCCTGGAACTCCTCGAGGAGCACGCCCTGGCGCCTCGCCCCGTCGAGGAGCGCCTGGAGCGCGCGCAGGAAGCGCCCCTCGTCGCCCGCGAGCTCCGCCTCCATCGCGGCGAGCAGGTCGCCCGCCCAGCCGTCGAGGGCGCCGCTCGGGATCGCCACGCTGCTGGCGAGCGCGCGCTCCAGCGACGCCCGCTGATCCGCGATGGGGCGCGGAAAGCCGCGCACCGAGGGGACCGGCTGAAGGAACGTGTCGCCCGCGCGGTACCCGCAGCCGCAGGACTCGCGCTGCGTGAGCTCCACACGCGCGAGCTGCAGCGCCTCGACAGCCTCACCGTCGATCATGCGGAGGACCGTGCTCACGGCCATCCCCCCGAGCCGCTCGATCGGCTGGCGCACCGTCGTCAACGACGGCTTCGTGAAGCGAGCGATGCCGACGTCATCGAACCCGCAAACGAGGACGTCTTCCGGGATGCGGCGTCCCTCGGCCTTGAGCACCTCGATCGCCGCGAGCGCCATCCTGTCGTTGGCCGCCACCACGGCGTCGAACGCCACCCCGCGCGCCAGGAGCTCGCGCATCGCCGCGCGCCCCGTCGGGATCGTGAACCCACCGAACACGAGGAGGCGCTCGTCGCAAGGGAGCGCCCGCGCCGCAAGCGCCCTCCGGTACCCGTCGGCGCGCAGCGCGGCCTCCTCGCTGCTGCTCGGGCCGCCGATGTACGCGATGCGCCGGCACCCGTGCTCGTCCGCCATGTGCCCGACCGATATCTCGCTCCCGAGGGCGTTGTCGACCATCAGGCTAGGCACACCGTCGATCGCGGTCCCGATGCTGCACACCGGCAGCGGCGCGAAGGACCGGCAGAACGATCGCATGACCTCCATGCCGCCGTAAGGGGAGAGCGTCGACGAGGCGACGATGACGCCGTCGGCGGTCTCAGGGCCGATGAGGTGATAGAAGGTGCCCCGGTCGGCCACCTCCGGCCGGCGAGCCATGGCCGGGTCGCTGAACGCCGTCAGCAGGTTGACGTCGTGCGCCGCGGCGCCGCGCTCGATCCCGGCGCGCAGCTCGGACTGGTAGTCGCCAACGACATTGTCGATCAGAAACGCGAGCGTCCGACGCTTCCTCGTCATGGCCTCGGGCTCTCGATCATGCATCCGCGATCGAGACCAGCTCCGGGCAGATGCGATCCAGGGGCTTCAGGCTCCGGCGCTGCCATGTCCGCTTCGCGTCCGTGACGAACCGTATCCTGCATTTGAGGCCATGGCCCATCAGGCCGCAGATGAAGCCGACGAACGCCTTGAGGCAGCTCGAGCTCATGAAGCGCAGGTCGCGCACGTCGAACTCGACGGTGCTCACCGAGAGGCGCATCACCTCGCCCTCCAGCGCCTTGACGTACCTGCTGAGCGGCGGAGATGCCGCCATGTCCCCCGTGCCGGTGAGCTTGACGCTGAGGGTGTCGTCCCTCAAGGCTGGCTCGATCCCGAAGCTGTCGGTGACGACAGGATCCACGCTCAAGCAGCTCATCTCTTCTCCATCTCTCGACCGAGCGCGCGACGACCGCCGGATCGTTCCTCTGGATGCCGCAGCCGACGGCCGGTGCGATGGTCGATGCGAGCTCTCCATACTACGACGTAGTCGCGCCGGATCCAATCCCTTCCCGCAAGCGCGACGCGGGCCCGGTTGATCGCGCCACGCGCCACGCGCCACGTGCCACGCGTGAGTGCAGGTAGCAGATGGAAGGCGCGCACGATGCGGCGTCTCGCGGTGAGCACCGCAACATTTCGCGAACAGGCTCTCGATGCAGAGCGCGCCCGCTCGATCGCGGCATCCCGGCTCGGAGCGCGGGATGCCTCCGAATTCGTGTGGATGTCGTCCGGGCGCCTGGCGCCTCGCAGGGCAGGCGCAGGGCAGCGCGTCGATGGTCGCGCGTCGCGCCGGCGTGGTTTCAGAGCGCGCTGACGAGCGGCCCGGCGTCGCCTTCGAGCCATTGCTCGGAGATCATGACGCTCGTCGAGAGCCCGGTCTGGAAGCGGTATCCTTCCTCGATCGAGAGGATCTCGATGACCCTCCTGTCGCCGATCCGGACGGGGAAGATCACCGAGACGCTCGACGGAAAGGAACCGTCCTCGTCGGCCCTGTGCTCGCCGACCGAGACAGACTCGCCTCCGGCCCCAGCGCCGAGCGACCTCACGGCGACCACCGACGGAACGCTGCAATCGATCCGCAGCCACTCGCGCTGCCGGCGCGCCTTGCACGCGCCGCCCCTCGCGACGCGCGCGAGCGACACCTGCTCCACGGCGTCCCACTCGGCCGCTGCCGGCCGCGCCGTCCGCTCGGGAGGCGGCGGCGTCGCCTCGAGCGCGCGCCTCTGCGGCGCCTCCGCGCCTGCTCCCGCGTCCGCCGGGCCTCCCGCGGCTCCCGCCTGCGGCCCGGCCGCCGTGCCTCCCGCCGCTCCCGCCGCTCCCGCCGGGGCGAGCACCGACTCCGCGGCCTGCGCCGGCGCGAGCGCGCCGAGCAGGACCATCCCGATCACCACTCTCTTCTTCATAACGTCCTCAAGAAGGCGGCGAGCGCCGCCTTGTCATTCCTCGACATGTGGCTGGTGCGACCCATCCGGTCCTGGTTTTCGTCGATGAGCTCTTCGAGCGTCTTCGCGGATCCATCGTGGTAATAGGGCGCTGTCCCGCCGACGAAGCGCAGCGAGGGCGTCTTGAACACCTGGCCCGCCTTCTCGTCCGCGAACCCGGGCCGCACCGCGAACCCGGGCATCGGGTAGCCCATGCGGTCGGTGTGCTCCGTCTCGGGCACGTGGCAGCGCGCGCACTGCGCCGTGTCGCTCATGAAGAGGGCGCGGCCATGCTCCTCCTGCGGCGTGAGCTTCCGCGCCTCCCTGGGCGGCGGCGCGAGGCCCACGCGCAGGAACGCGGCCAGGTGGCGCGCCCTCAGGGCGAGCTCGCCGTTGCCTAGACCACCGGGCCCCCACCGGTGAAGGCCGAACCCCTCGCGGAGGCGCTCCGCCAGGTTCTCGCTCTGGGCGTTCCAGCCATAAGGCCCCTCGGCCGACACGCGGCCCGCGAGCATGGGAGTCTGCCGGGGCACGCCGCCGCGCGGCTCCACGTCGGCCGGCTGGTTCTCGGCGGATCCGAGGAAATTGACGCTCTCGCCGCCGATGTCCATCACGCGGGCCTCGTGCCACACATGGCCGTCGTCGCGCCCGTCCGGATGGCAGCCAGCGCATCCGAGGCCGCCGCTCGTGCCCCAGTCGACCGCGTTGTAGAAGAGCTTCCGGCCAAGGGCGGCCTGCTGCGGGACCGGCGCGCCGGCCAGCGCGATGTACGGCACGGGGCTAGCCTCGAACGGAGCGTCGTCGCGGTGCTCGTCGAGGCGGACGATCGCGAGGGCGTCCGTGGAACGGCAAACCACCCACGCCATGGACTCGTCCGCGGACAGCGCGACGCCGCTGGGCGCGCCGCACAGGGTCGCCACATAGACGTCGGGGCCCGCGTGGCGGCCGAGATCGTAGGTGCGGAGCGGCCGGAGCGCCGGATCGACCGCGAGCGCGTCGAGCTCTACCAAGGTGTCGGTGCCCTCGCTGGCGACGAGCAGGGTGCGGGTGCTCTTCCGGTACACGAGCGCGCGCGGCTGGACGAACGGGGCGAGCGAGGTGTTGGGGAGCTCCAGCTCCTCGTCGTCGAACGCGGCACCGTCGAGCGCGCTCGCCCGCCAGAGCGGCGCGCCCTGGCGGCGCCGGGGCGCGAGCGGCGCCTCGTCGCTCGTCATGAGGACGTCGACCGTGGAGGCGCCGAACCACGCCTGTTCACCGAGCGCGCCGAGCGCGTGGCGCGCGACGAAGAGGCGGCGGCCATCCGGCGAGAGCGCGGCCGCGTAGCCGAGCGACGCGGAGAGCGACTTGCCATGAGGAGCCCGGAAAGGCGACGGAGGGAGGGCGACCGGCCGGGCCTCGGGAGCGCCGCCCAGCGCGATCCGGGTGAGCGAAGCGGACGTCAGGTGCGTGACGTACGCGGCCGCGCCGTCCTCGCGGATCACGACGCCGCGGGGCTCGCGCGGGACATCGATGGCCCATGTCGCGGTCGCGGTCGCGAGGTCCACCGCGGAGACCTTGCCCGCCCAGGCGCTGGTGACGAGCGCCGTGCGCTCATCGGGCGTGATCGCGAGCCCCCAGGCGTCGGCCGGCAGGGGCACGCGGGCCGCTTCCACGAGCCCCGCCGCCGGATCGGGCCGCAAGATAAGGAGGAGCCCGGGATCGCGGATCGTGACGAGCACGCGATCCGCGAGCGCGAGCACCTGCGCCGGCCGCCCCGGCATGGCGATCTCGACAGGCGGCGTGCTCACGTCGACGGGGAGCGGGATGCGCCGGAGGACGGCGTGGTCCTCGTCGGCCAGATAGAGCGCGTCGTCCTGCGGCGCGCGCGCGAGCGCGCTGCCGACCCGCGTGACGGCCTGGAGCCTCGGCGGCGGCGGAGAGGCCGGCGGAGCCGGCGCCGCCGTCCCGGCGACTTCGGCGCTGCGCTCGACGGCCGGCGTATCTCTGGAAGGGCGCGAGCAAGCCGCGGCGAGGAGCGCGGCCAGGAGGAGGGTTGATGATCGGTGCTTCATCGGTCGCCCGTGCCAACGACGGCGCCTGGCATTCGTATTCCTCGGCACCGTCGGTCCCGATCCTCCGCGCATCGGCCACCGCAGTGCGGGAGGCGTCGCGGCGCCTGCGACAGCCCTCCCCTCTTTATCTTGGCGATCTTGGCGCCATGGCGGTTTCTCTGCTGATCCGGGGCAGCTTCCCGCAGTAAAACAAGAGAACCTCTCAGCCTCGCTGCGGCGGTGTGTGTGACGTGCGCTGTGGTACGGTCATCGCGAGTCCCGTGGGTGGGAACCAGCGACTCGCGTGGAGCCTTGAGGAGCGTTGGTGGGACCGAGGATGGGGTGACTCGGCACATGGGAAGGTGCCGGTGCTGGCCGGCCGCGCGCGCGGCTACGCCCGCCTCGGCCGGCGCCCGGCGCCCGTCACCGCGCGATAGTCGGTGAGGAGCGACCCCAGGATCGTGACCGCCCCCGCGGCGACGTGGATCACCGCGGCGAGCGGGTCGCGCTTCGCGTAGCCGAGCGCGAACGGCGCCGCGATCGCCGACACGCCGAAGGCATGGTCGATGACCTCGTGCGCCTCGATCGGTATCCGCTTTGCCAGGCTCAGCCGGTAGTCGGTGAGCAGGGATACGAAAACGACCGACGCGCCGAGCGCGACGCCCGCGATTTTCGCGGCCTTCGTCCGCGCGGAGAGCCCGGCCAGAGCGACGATGAGCCCGTTCGAATAATCGAGGGCGGAGTGCACGTCCTCGGGGATGATCCGCGCGAGGGGCGCGGCGCCGAGGAGCGGCCTCGAGGGGATCGTCGTCGTCCGCTGCGCGTCCCGCGCGCTCGGGGCGAGCGAGGCGAGCTCCGCAGTCGGTACGTCGTCCGGCGGCAGGTAGGTCGTCGGCAGCTCGTATGCGCCCAGCGAAACGTCGGATTGTGCCATGAGGTCCTCCCGCTCTGCGCGGAGGCAATCCGCAGACCGGGGACAGGCCTCCTGCGCGGCGCGGGGCCCAGCTCTCTTGAGCTCGGCCCCCCCGCGCCGCGCCTCGCGCAGATCGCTCCGCGCGCGCCGCGCGTCCTACGGAGGCCTCTGTCCGTGCGATCCGCGATGCTAGGCTGCGCCCATGGGAGTCCGGATCATTCCTCTCGGCGGCCTCGGCGAGGTCGGGATGAACGCGATGCTGATCGAGGAGGAAGGCCGCCGCGTGCTCGTCGACTGCGGCGTCATGTTCCCCAACGACCAGGTGCTGGGCGTCGAGGTCGCGATCCCCGACCTCAGCTACGTCCGCGAGGCGGGCGGGGTCGACGCGGTGCTGCTCACGCACGGCCACGAGGATCACATCGGCGGGCTGCCGTCGCTGCTGCGCGAGTTCCCCGTCCCCGTGTTCGGGACGCGCTTCACGCTCCGGCTGGTGCGCGAGCGCCTCGCCGAGCACGGCATCGACGTGCCGCTCCGCGAGGTCGAGCCGCAACAGCACTTCGCGGCCGGACCGTTCCGCGCCGAGCCCCTCCGCGTGACCCACTCCATCCCCGACGCGGTCGGTTACGCCATCGAGACGGGCGAGGGGATCCTCATCCACACGGGCGACTACAAGATCGATCTCACCCCCGTGGCCGGCGAGCGGCTCGATCTCGGCCGCTTCGCCGAGTACGGCCGGGCCGGCGTGGCGGCGCTCCTCTCGGACTCGACCAACTCGGAGCGCGACGGCTGGTCGGTCAGCGAGACCGCGGTGGCCGAAGGCTTCACCCGGCGGTTTCGCGAGGCGAAGGGGCGCATCCTCGTCGCGCTGTTCGCCTCCAACGTCCACCGGGTCCAGAGCGTCCTCGACCTCGCCGCCCAGCTCGGCCGCAAGGTGGTGCTCGCCGGGCGCAGCCTCGCGACCAACACGCGGATCGCCGAGGAGATCGGCATCCTGCGCGTCCCGCCCGGCGTGCTCGTCGACGACGCCACGGCGGCCTCGCTCCCGCCCGAGCGCCTCGTCGTGCTCGCTTCGGGCGCGCAGGGCGAGCCGAACAGCGCCCTCGCGCGCATGGCCATGGGCGACCACCACCGGCTGCGGGTCGATCCGGGGGACACGGTGATCTTCTCGTCCCGCGCGATCCCCGGCAACGAGATCGCCGTCAGCCAGCTCGCCAACCGCCTGGCGAAGCGCGGCGCCGTGGTGCTCGATCGCGGCCTCGATCCCATCCACGCGAGCGGCCACGCGCAGGCCGAGGAGCAGAAGGTCCTCCTCGACGCCGTCCGGCCGGAGCACTTCGTCCCCATCCACGGCGAGTACCGGATGCTGCTCGCCCACGCGCGCACGGCGCTCCGGATGGGCGTGCCGGCGTCGGGGGTCTTCGTCGTCGAGGACGGCGACTCGCTGATCCTCGAGGACGGCCGGATGCGCCTCGGCGAGACGGTGAAGAGCGGGCGGGTGTGGCTCGACGCGCGCGGCGGGCTCGACGTCTCCGAGCTGGTGCTCCGCGAGCGCGAGCAGATCTCGGATCAGGGGCTCGTGATGGTCCTGGTGGTGGCCGACCGCAAGACGGGCGAGATCTTGCGCGGCCCCGATCTCCTCGGGCGCGGCGTGGCGCACTTCGAGGAGGGCGGCCCGCTGTACGCCGCCGCGCTCGACAGCGCGCGCGACGCGCTCGCTGCGCTGTCCCCCGCGGCGCGCACGCTGGCGCCGGCGCTGGAGGACGCGCTCAGCCGCGGCGTGCGGCGGGTGTTCCGGCGCGAGGCCTCGCGGCGCCCCGCCGTGCTCCCGCTGGCCGTGTTGCTGTGAGGTCCGGCGCCTCTCGGTCAGGCGGGCCAGGCGAACCGGACGGCCCGCGCGGCCCAGGCGCCTGGCCGCGCTGACAGGCGATCTGGAGTGAGCGCGGCTGTCGCCGACGCTGGATCGCGCGGGCCGGCGGAGCTCCTTTGTTCTGTCGCCGCATGACCGGCGTCGCTCCATGGTCCATCCTGGGGGGTTGCCCTCAGGCCGCGTGTCCCGGCGAGCGCCCGAGCCGATCACCGCGCGACGCGGCATCATGGTGGAGCAGGCGAGATGAACGAGAGTCCCACGAGCTCGCGCCTCCTGGGCGAGGCGGAGACGACGATCATGGAGGGAAGGGGCGCTGTCGCCGAGACGCGGGCCGAGGAGCCGATCGGCGCCGATACCCGCCCTCCCCCGTCGTCGCGGCGGGGAGCGCCCACGAGCCAGCGAGCCGCCCCGCCGGCGCGGCCGAGCGAGGACGTCGCCGCGGTCTATCTCCAGGAGATCTCGGCAAGCGCGCCGCTGAGCCGCGAGCTCGAGGTGGAGCTCGGCCGTCGTATCGAGTCGGCGGAGCGCGCGATGGTCGAGGCCTGGGTCGCGTCGCCCGTCGCGCTGCGGGCGCTCGCGGCGCTGGCGGACGATGTGCGGGCGGGGCGGGTGGACATGAGCGATCTGCTGCTGAACGCGGACGGAGGCGACGCGCCGAGCGACGCGACGTCCGTGAGGATGGCGCGGCTGCTCGGGCTCGCGCGGTCCCTGGCGGAGGCCGGGCGGACGGAGGCGAGCGGGCAGCGAGCGCGCGCCGCGCTCTCGGCCGGGCTCTCCGACGTGCGCCTGAGCCCCCGGGTGGACGAGCGGATCGAGCGCGCCCTGAGCGCGGCGATCCCCGCGGTCGACAGGCTCGGGCGCCAGGCGATCGAGGGGACGCTCTCGGCGATGCGCGCCGCCCGCAGGGAGGCGGCGGAGGCGAGGGCCGAGATGGTCCGCGCGAACCTGCGGCTCGTGGCGGCGGCAGCCCGGCAGCTCCGGCACCGCGGCGTGCCGCTGCTCGACCTCATCCAGGAGGGCAATCTCGGGCTGATCCGGGCGGCGGAGAAGTTCGATTACCGGCGCGGCTACCGGTTCAGCACGTATGCGATGTGGTGGATCAAGCAGGCGCTCTCTCGCGCGCTGCTCTATCAGGGCCAGGTCATCCGGGTGCCGGTCCACATCGCCGAGACCCGGCGCCGGGCGCTGCAGGCGCGACGGGAGCTCGAGCAGGAGCACGCGCGCGAGGCGGCGCCCGAGGAGGTCGCCGAGCGGAGCGGGCTGTCGATGGAGAAGCTCCAGGCGCTGCGGGAGATGGCGCTGCCGCCGGTGTACCTCGACGCTCCGGTGGGGGACGACGACGGCGCGCGCCAGGGTGACTTCTTCGCGAGCGAGGGCGCCGCGCCGGACGAGCTCTTGGTCCACCGCCGCCTGCACGCGCAGGTCTCTGCGCTGCTCGAGTCGCTGACGCCGCGCGAGCGCGACGTGCTGCGGCTCCGGTTCGGCCTCGACGGCGGGCAGCCGCACACGCTCGCCGAGATCGGCGGCATGTTCTCGGTGAGCCGCGAGCGCGTCCGGCAGATCGAGGAGAGCGCGCTGAGCAAATTGCGGACGCTATCGCGGAGGCAGGCGCTGGAGACGCCGCTCGGCGGCTGACCGGCGCTGCCGTCGCGCCGGCGCCTCGACCCCGGCTCAGCGCGGCGAGTCGCCGTGGCGGAACTCCGCTGTCGCCTCGTCGAGCCGCGCCTTGAGCTGCGGATCGAGCGCGAGCTCGGCCGCGGCGAGCGTGGCGTCGAGCTGGTCCGGCCGGCTGGCGCCGATGATGGCCGACGTGACGGCCGGGTTGGCGAGCACCCACGCCACGGCGACGGTCGTGAGCGACTGGCCTGCTTCGGCGACGATGCCCGCGAGCTTCTCGACGGTCGCGAACGCGCGCTCGTTCCAGTAGCGCTGCTGGTAGATGGACGCCGCCGCGCCGAGCGTGAAGCGGGTACCCGCCGTCGGCTCGCCGCGGCGGTGCTTGCCCGTGAGGAACCCGCCGGCGAGCGGGTTGTACGGGATGACGCCGAGGCCCTCCTCCTGCGCGAGCGGGAGCAGCTCGCGCTCGATCTCCCGGAACAGCAGCGCATAACGCGGCTGCACGGACACGAACCGCGCGAGCCCGCGCACGTCGGCGCGGCCGAGCGCGCGCGCCAGGCGATACGCCAGGTAGTTGGACACGCCGATGTACCGCGCCTTGCCCGAGCGAACGACGACGTCGAGCGCCTCCAGCGTCTCGTCGATCGGGGTGTCACGATCGTCGGAGTGGAGCTGATAGAGATCCACGTAGTCGGTGCCGAGCCGGCGCAGGGAGGCGTCGATCGCGTCCAGGATGTGCTTGCGGGAGGCGCCCTGATCCCACGCGTTCGGGCCGACCCGGCCGACGCACTTGGTGGCGAGGATGAAGCGGTCTCGCTTGCCCTTGAGCCAGCGGCCGACGATCTCCTCGGTCCGCCCGGCGGCCTCCAGACCGCCGCCCAGCGGATACACGTCGGCCGTGTCGAGGAAGTTGACGCCGGCGCCAGCGGCCTTGTCGAGGATGGCGCGGGAGGTCTCCTCGTCCGTCTGGAAACCGAACGTCATCGTGCCCAGGCACAGGCGAGAAACGGTGAGGCCGGTGCGGCCGAGTCGGGTCGTCGGGATGCTCATGATCTTCCGTTGGTGCTTTGGCTAGGTTTGCGTGAGGCGTCGAGCTGGCGCCCTCGTCTTCAGCTCCCGCGCGTGGCGCGGGGCCGTCGGTTCAGGCCTCAATAATAGATCGGCCCGACGCTGCCGCCGCCGGCGACGACGGCGTCGCCGTTGATGGCGACGCTCCTCGGCGAGGCGAGGAACGCGACGACCCACGCGACCTCGCGGGAGTCGACGATCCGGCCGATGCTCACCGAGGCGGCGAGGTCCTTCTCGGGCTCCGGCCGGGTGCGCTCGGTGCGGGTCGCGCCGGGGTGCACGACCGTGACGTTGATCCCCTTCGGGCCGAGCTCGTCCGCGAGGTTCTTCGTGATCGCCGCCACGCCGACGTTCCGCAGGGTGGCGACCGGGCGGCCGGCCTTGCGCACGGCGAGCCCGCCGATGTTGATGATGCGGCCCCAGCCGTTCGCGATGAGGTGCGGCGCGACGGCGCGCGCGGTCCGCAGGTAGCCCACGACCTTGATGTTGATGTCCTCGATCACCTGCGCGTCGACGATCTGGTCGAGGCGCGTCGCGGTCGAGATCCCGCCGGGCACGGCCGCGTTGTTGACGAGGATATCCACGCCGCCCAGCGCGGCGACCGCGCGCTCGACGAGCGCGTTGACCGAGGTCTCGTTGCCGGTGTCGACAACCAGCGGGACGACGCGGCGGCCCGTCTCCGCCGAGAGCTCCGCGGCGGTCGCCTCCAGCTTGTCCTTGCCGCGCGCGGCGATCACGACGTCGGCGCCTTCCCGCGCGAGCTCCCGCGCGATCGCCTTGCCGATACCGCGGCTGCCGCCGGTGACGATGGCCCGCTTGCCGGTGAGTTCGAGATCCACGATCAGCTCCTTCCATCGGCGGACACGAGATCGTGTGTCTTCTCGCGCCGAGGGAGCCGCGCCTGAGCACGTTTCATTCCACCCCGCGCTTGCCCTGTGTTCGCAGAGGGGATGGCGCGCGCCGGGCGGCGTGTCTGCTTCGCAGGCAGCAGCCTGCTGGCGACGTGCTGCGGGCGGAGCAGCTCGCCCATCGCCGAGGCGCGAGGAGCGAGCGCGGGGCGCGCGAGGGCGCCCTGCGCGAGCCCGCCGAGGCGGCGCAGGCAGCCGCTCAGCGCGGCGGCGAGCCGTCCGAGAGGGCGCGGGTCACCGCGACCGGAGCCGGTCGACCACCGCGAGCACGCCCGCCGCGATCGCGAGGATCGGCGCGAAGATCACGCCGCCGAACCACGCCAGCGCGTAGGCGACGCCGAGCAACGGATCGCCCCCACCGCTGGGCGGGGGCGTGCCGCTCAGCACGGAGACATGCTCGCGCAGGCCGAGCATGTGGCAGGCAGCGAAGGCCGCGATGAGCACCGCGGCGCCGAGGGCCAGCTGTCGGCTCACGGGGCACCTCCCGCGCCGGCGATCCGCTCCCAGAGCGGGCCGAAGCTCAGCGCGTAGAGCAGCGCCGCGTCGCCGACCTGGTTGCTCGCGGCGTACCGCAGCCGGTCGCCCTCGCGGATCGGGAACGCCGCGAGTTCGAGCGACGTGAGAAGCCCCCCGAGGTACGGCGCGTCGCCGAAGGCCGCGGCGCCGAGCAGCGCGAGGCCGCTCGATCCGGCGCTCGCCCCGACGAGCGGCACGATCGGGCCCGAGTCCACGTCCTCCGGGCCGGCCCACGAGCGGGGCCACTCGCGCGCCCAGCCGAAGCCGAGGAGCTCCGCCCCGAGCTCGCGGCGCGCCCGCGCGTACTGATCGCGCGCGAAATCAGGGTCGATCAGGAGCAGCGCGTGCGCGACCAGCCAGAGGGACGAGCCCTCCGGGCCGTCCAGGATCCTGCCGTCGTGGGTGTAGCTCGACACGAGCAGCCCCGTCTTCGGGTCCAGGAGCCGGGCGCGCGCCGCCGCGAGCCAGCGGCGGCCGAGATCGAGGCCGCGGCGCTCGCCGTGCAGCGCGTCGGCCATGCGCATCGCGGAGAGGGCGAGCGTGTTGCAGAAGGTCCAGCACTCGTCCGGGTAGCTCTCGGCCGACAGCACGGGGCTCCGTTCCATGCGGGACCGCATCTCGGCGACGCGCGCGTCGAGCTCGGCCTCGTGATCGGCGCGGCGCGCGACCAGGGCGCGCGCGCCCAGCATGAGCGCGATCTCGCCGTCCACGAAGAGGCTGCGCGCAGGCTGCTGCACGAACGGCCGCCGCGTGGCGTACGGCATCATGAAGTGCAGCATCCCCCGCTCGCGCTCGATCGCGAGGGTCTCGTCGACGATCCGGTCGATGACGGCGAGGTGGCGCGCCTGGGCGCCCGGATCCCGCAGCGCGGCGTTGGCCAGGCCGAGGACGAGGAAGGTCCGGCCCATGAAGTCCCACTCGGCGTTCGCGGCCCGCATCCGCGCGAGCGCCGCGTCCTGCGCGGCGCTGTCCTCCTCCCAGAGCGAGAGCTGATGCGCGAGCAGCGCCTGGCCACGTGGCGAGAGCGCGCCCGAGGCGCGGTGCTCGCCCGGCTCGCTCCGGAAGAAGAGGTGGAGGCACGGGAGCCATACGGCCGTGGCGACCAGCAGCGATAGCGCGGCGGCGCCGAGCCGGCGCAGGCGGCCCGCCGCCGCGGGGCGAACGACGACGCCGGCGGTGGAGGAGAGGTCGGTCATGGGACGGAGCGTGGCGCGGCGCCGTGGCCGGGCTGCGCGCGAGATGTGGCGGATCGGAGGAGGCTCCGGGGATTTTCTCACCGGATGGCCAATCTCGTACATGAGCGCGAACATCGGATCGACGAAGCGTCGGACCACTGCTGCGGAGACACCGACATCCACCTCGCCTCCCGTTCGCGGTGCGACAAGGACGCCACGTCATCCCACCCGACCTTCACCTACGCGAACATGCCTGCGGTCGACGGTTATTTTGCCGCGCGACCGGATCACGCAAACGAGGAGCCGATCGCCAAAGCATCGCACACAGGCGCTTGAGCGTCTGATATTCCAAGCGTGAGGGAGCATACATGACGAATCACGCTGGATTCACGATCAACTTCAGGGCCACGGCGGGGTCGCTGGTCCTTGGTATCGCGCTGCTCGCGGGATGCTGCGCGGAGGAGGCCGCGACCGACGAGGCGACGAGAGCGTCGAGCGACCGCCTCGCCGCGGGCACGAGCTGGCCGAAGGTGGATGCGGAGAAGCACGGGTCCTGGAGCGCGCACCGCCGTTGGCGATCACGGGGCGTGGGCGGCGGGGGCGCCCTCTATTCGCCGTCCATCAACCCGCACGACGGCCGCGAAATCTTCATGGCCAGCGACATGAAGGGCGTCTATCGCACGCGGGATTTCGGCAGGAGCTGGACGACCCTGCACTTTCAGAAGCTCCAGGGCGGCGTCCTCTCACAATTCCGCTTCACCGCCGATCCTGACGTCCTCTATGGGGTGAGCTACAGGCTGTCCACAAACGGCATCCAGGACGTGGCCACGCTGGCCAAGAGCACCGACGGGGGGGCCACGTGGAACGCCGAGATCACGACGCCCGGGCGGCCTGGAGACGGCCACTACCTGTTCGTGGACCGGCGGGGCACGCGGCGGCTTCTCTTCTCGGATTCCACGGAGCTCTTCTTCTCGCGCGACGGCGGCCGCACCTTCCGCTCGGTTCACGCGACGACCTGGCCGGGCGGCCTCCTGGTCGGCGGCGTTTACTGGGATGGGCGCGACATCTATGTTGGTACGAGCGACGGACTGCTCGTCTCACACGACAATGGAGGCACCTTCGCCGTCGACACGTCGATCGGCGGCATACCGGCGGGCGAGAAGATCGTCTCATTCGCCGGCTCCGGGCACGGCAAAAGGACGACCTTCCTCGCGGTCACGTTCTCCGCGATGGACAGCGAAGGCAACGCCCTCGTCACCGCGGACACGACCGGCGGGGAGGTGGACGCGTACGCTGGCCTCTACCGGCTGAAGCTCGGCGGGACGCGCTGGGAAGCCGCGACGTCCGGGCTCGGACCGAGCGACAAGCTCGCCTTCGTGGCGATGCCCGACGACGACGCCCGCGTCGCGTACGTCGCCGGCGGCGATCGCGACAAGCTCTCCCCCATCGTCCTCCGCACGGTGAACGGCGGAGAGACCTGGCAGCACGTGTTCCGCACCGACCACAACGCCAACATCGACACGGGATGGAGCGGATTCGAAGGAGACATGGACTGGGAGTTCGGCGAGTACGCGCTCGGCCTCTCGGTGTCGCCCACGAACCCCGACCGCGTGGCCCTCACGGATCTCGGCTTCGTCCACGTCAGCGAGGATGGGGGCAGGACCTTTCAGCAGGCCTACGTGAAACCAGCGGATGAGAACCCGAGGGGAGCAGACACGCCCCAATCCGGCGTCTACCGCACGAGCGGCGTCGAGCAGACGTCGGGCTGGTGGCTGACGTTCTACGACGAGGACACGATGTTCGCGTCGCTCACGGACATCCGCAGCGCCTTCAGCGAGGATGGCGGCGCGTCCTGGTCTCGCGACGGCGCGAACGGCCTGTCCCTGAACACCACCTATCACGTGGTCCGGCACCCGTACACGGGGGCGCTCTACGCCGCGACCGGGAGCGTCCATGACATCTACCAGAGCCCCTACCTGCGCGACGCGCGCCTCGACGGCACGCCGAGCCGCCCGGCCAGAGGGGGGATCATGGTGTCCACCGACAAGGGCGCCACATGGTCGCTCTTCGCCGATCTCGGCCGTCCCGTCGTCTGGCTTGCGCTCGATCCGAACGATCCAGACCAGCTCTACGCGAGCGCGGTCAACAGCCTGACGGGGGGGATCTATCGCCTCGATCTGAGCGCGCCGGAGGCGGCGCCCGCCGCGCTCCCCGCCCCGCCGCGCACGCAGGGTCACCCCTACAACGTCCATGTGCTGAAGGACGGGAGCATCGTGGCCACCTACTCTGGCCATCAGCCCGGCAACACCCGGACGTTCACCGACCGGTCCGGCGTGTTCCTCCTCCAGCCTGGCGCTTCGGCGTGGGAGGACCGCTCCTCGCCCGAGATGCACTACTGGACGAAGGACATCGTCATCGATCCGAACGACACGACCGAGAGCACCTGGTACACAGCGGTCTTCAGCCACGACGAGCGCTTCTACGGGGGGCTGTACCGGACCAGGGATCGCGGCGCGACATGGCAGCGCATCAGCGACCGATACCGCGTCGAGTCGTGCGCCATCGACCCGAGAAACCCGGACCGTATGTACATGACCACGCAGCGGGACGGGCTCTGGCTCACCGAGAACCTCAACGACGAGACACCGACCTTCGTGCTGGACGAGGGCTATCCATTCCACCAGCCGGTGCGGGTGTTCTGGAACCCGTACCGCTCCGAGGAGGCGTGGACGGTCAGCTTCGGTGGGGGCATGCGCTCCACGCTCGACCGCTGATCGCGCTCGAGCACCGAGGGCGCCGCCCGGCTGACGTCATCCCGGCGCTCGACGAGGCGCCCACGAGATCGCTCGCCGGAGGCCCCCCGTTGCTCAACGCTTGGCGTCCCGGCGGAAGAGCCTCCGCATGACGGCGCGGGTCATGGCGAGGAGGTTCTCGCTGGTGAAGCGGAACCAGAATCCGGCGTAGCAGCCGTTCGTGCGGAAGCCGGGGTTGGCCGCGGCGTAGCGCCGCGCGGCCGGGCGCTCGAAGTAGCGCGGAGGATACCGGCTCACCGTCTCCTCGGTCATGAAGATGTTGACGCGGACGAGGCCTGTCTCGTCGTCGACGTGGTAGTTGCTCTCCCTGGCGAGCCTGAAGAACGCCTCCCGCACCGCCTCGTCCTCCGCGGCGCCCCGGCGCTTCGGATCGAAGAGCTCGTAGCGCGCGAGCGCCTCGGTGATGGAGACGAACCCGAAGAGGCTGGCGATCGAGAGCCGGTAGAGGCGGGTCCGCGGCGCGCGGCGCTTCGTCTCGATCAGGAACAGGAGACCGGAGACGAGGTGCAGACCGCGGGTCCGGAAATCCGGCGAGATCCTGAGCTTCCCGCCGACGATGGCCCGGCTGCGGGGCAAGGTGAGCGGCGCGGTCTTCCAGAACTGGAAGCCGACGATCGCCCCGGTGTCGGCGCGGCGGAAGACATGGACGACATCGTTGGTCCTCGCGTGGACGCAGAAGTGCCCGAAGTCCTCGGCCATGAGCGCGTTCGAGAGGGCGTGGAGCTCGCGGAGGCGCGGCTCGGTGAAGTCGCGCCGCTCGACGGTCTCGAGGCGGACGGCCGGGCGCAGCGGGGAAAGTCGTAGAAGGAGGTTCAACATGGAGGGCTCCTATGGCTCCGGGATGACCCCGACTCCGCGGCGGGCGACCGCCGCTCGCGTGGTCGCGATGTCACGCCGCGGCCCTGACCACGATCTCGGGGATTCTCGGGGATACGCGGGTCGCGGAGGAGCAGCCATGCGTCCATCAGGCCCTCGAAGACCAGCGAGGTCATGAACGGCGAGCCCCCGTGAGGGCCGTCCCCGCACTCGCCGGGATCGCGGCGCCCCCCGCGAGGAGAAGGACGGGCAGGCCGCGCAGGAGGAGCGCCAGCGCGAAGGGACCGTGGCGCGTTCGCTTGCGGTCGTGTGGGATCGACATCGGCCGGGCGTCGCGTACGATAGCCGGGATGCCGCGAGAGCGTACGGAATTCGCTCTTCTCTGGTCCTTCGCCAGGCTCGCGGTCGTCGGTCTCGTGGGCTGCGCCCCGACCCGGCCCCCGCGGCGCCGCTCGTGGATTCGCCGGGGATCAGCGCGGCAGCGCGACTTCCGTTCCAGACGCGGCCCGGCGAGTTCTTCTGCCGGCTCCACCACGGTGAGCGCGAGGAGCCGCGGCTCCCGTGCCGGATCACGGATCCAGGCGACGGCGGGCGGCAGCTCGCGAGCCTCGGGGAGCCGCGGCGCATCGAGGGGGCGCTGACCCCGATCGATCGCCGCAGCTTCCGGTTCGAGGGCGCGTTCGCCCCGGAGCCGGGCGCCGCGGCCGAGGCCGTCACGGCCACGTTCGAGGCCGTGGATTACCACCTGTACCGCGGGGCAATACGCGCGGCGGGGAGCGAGACCTGGGTGACGCTCGAGTACCTGCCCACGCCGGCGGACCTCGCGGGCCAACGAGCCGCAGCGAGGCCCGGCAGACGGCCGGGGAGCGCAGGCCAGCGCTAGCGCGCTCGTTCCGACCCGCGCCTCTCCGCGGGCCCCGGCCGACCGGGCACCTCGTCAAGACGGCAAGCGACAACGGGGGCGTGACCGCACTCAGGCTGCCCATATCAAGCCGAATGCAGCCCTTGTGTGCAGGGCGCAATATGTCCATCGCCTGAAGCTCAATCCATCATCTCCCAATTTCATCGAATCCCCGGTTGACACGAACGGGAAACAACGCCCCCAAACGCCATGAGACCTCTGCCATCAACGACTGTCGCCGGCGCACGACCAGCACACGAGCAGCGCACCCGACGAAACGATCATGGACTCTCTTACTTGCCCACGAAGGCAGACAAACCACTTTTGGATTCACAGCAAGACGCGAAGACACCGAAAGGTCTTACCATGGCGACACATCTCACGATGCTTCTCGTGCTCGTTGGAGCAACGGTCCCGCTCGGCGTGGCCGCGCTCGCTTGCAACTCGGCCGATCGGGACGAGGTGGCAGAGCGCGTCGCCTCCGCCGAGGACGAACTGCCCCGCCGCCCGCGATTCGGCAATTTCGACGCCACCACAGAACGAAATACGCGCAACTTGCTCCAGCGCGGACAGGAGATCTTCCGATTCGACACCTTCGGCGACGAGGAGTTCTGGGGCGGCAAGCTCCGGTTGCACGAGAGCATCGCCAACGTGACGCCGTCTCAGGCGCTGGGGCTCGGGCTGAAGGTGGACGCGGACGCGCTCCCGTCGCGGCTCCGAGAGAAGATCGCGCGCGGCCAGGTCAACCTCGACGATCCCGCCGTCACGTTGAGCCTCTTGCAGCTCGATGCGATCCTCGGGGTGACGGGCTTCTTCAACGACAGCGGCAACCTGATCTCGATCGGGCTCCAGTGCGCGTTCTGTCACTCCACGGTCAACGACTCCGTGCGTCCAGGCATCGGCACGCGCCTCGACGGCTGGGCCAACCGCGACCTGGACGTCGGCGCCATCATCGCTACGGCCCCGACGCTCCAGCCGATCGTCGCCCTGCTGCCGGAGGTGCCCGAGGGCATCAACGAGGAAGGCGTGAGGAGAGTTCTGCGCAGCTGGGGGCCGGGCAAGTACGACGCCCAGTTGCTCCTCGACGGGAAGGCGTTCCGGCCTGACGGAAAGACCGCCGCGACCTTGCTCCCCAACGCGTTCGACATGGGCGGAGTCAACGAGCACACCTGGACGGGCAACTGGGGCTCGGTGCCCTATTGGAACGCGTACGTCGCCGTGACCCAGCTCCATGGGAGGGGTAATTTCTTCGATCCCAGGCTCAACGATGAAGACAAGTACCCGAACGCCGCGGCCACCGGGATCTGGAATGTGATCGTGGATCCGAAGGAAGATCTCGTCACGTCGAAGCTCCCGGCGCTGCACTTCTATCAACTCGCGCTCCCGGCGCCGAAGCCGGAGCCCGGGCTCGATTTCGACAGGGAGGCCGCCGAGCGCGGCGCGAAGCTGTTCACCGGCGACGCGAAGTGCACCAACTGCCACAACAAGCCGCTCTGGACCGACGCTGGCTGGAACCTTCACACACCCGAGGAGATGAAAATCGACGCCTTCCAGGCGAACCGCGCGCCCGGCAACTCGTACAAGACGATGAACCTGGCCGCCCTCTTCGTCCGAGAATTAGGGCTGTTCATGAAGCCGAAGAACAAGGGTCGCTTCTACCACGATGGCCGCTTCGAGACGCTGCTGGACGTCGTGCGCAGCTATAACGAGCGCTTCAATCTGAGGCTCGACTCCAGCCAGAAGCGTGATCTCGTGGAGTACCTGAAGTCGCTGTAGTCAGACAGGCCGGGGTGGACCGCCCCCGGCCGAGGACAGGCAGAGTCAAGCGCTATCGCGACGGCTCGCAAGCGCAGGGTAGCGCCAGGTTGACTGCGCCGCTGGCGCTGCCCAGGCTCACCTGTCTCGCGCCCAGCTTGGTCACCGCCGTGAACGCCTCCGCCGGGTCGTCCTCGGCGGTGCGCGCCTCGAACGGCTGCACATCGTCTATCCCCCGTCCACCCCGTACACGGCGTGCAGCGCCCGCGTGGCCTCGTCCGCGGCGACGTTCACCGGGTCGACCAGCGCCGCGTCCGCGCCGAACGTCGTGCGCAGCGGCCGTTGCCCGTGCGGCATCTCCAGAAGCCTCAGCAGCACGTCCGCGAGCTCTTCCGGGGGCGGTCCCTTCATGGTCTTGACCATCTCGAGCGTGGCGCGGGCCACGCCCCCGAGCGCCCCGTACTCGGCGGCGCGCGCCGTGTCGTCGTCCAGCCACATGTTGTCGAAGATCTTCGTCTGGACCATTCCCGGCTCCAGGATCACGACCTCGATCCCGAACGACGCGAGGTCGCGCTTGTAGCCCTCGGCGATCATCTCCATCCCGGCCTTCGCCGCGCAGTAGAGCGTCGTGGTCGGTATGACGACGCGCCCGCCCAAGCTGGACGTGAAGGCGAGCACCCCGGTCCTTCGCCGGCGCATGTGCGGCAGCACGGCGCGACAGACGCGCTGCGTCCCGAGGACGTGGGTATCGAGGAGCCGTCGCAGCAGATCGACGCTGCCGCACTCGGTCAGCCCCATCAGGCAGCCGCCCGCGTTGTTCAGGAGCACATCGATCTTCCCCGTCTTCTCCACCACCGTCGCGACCGCCGCGGCCACGGAGGCGTCGTCCGTCACGTCGAGCGCGACCGCCTCGATGGGGATCCCCGCGGCCGCCAGGCCGGCCACCTCGTCGCGCGCCGCTCGGTTCCTGCCGTTGGGATCGCGCATGCCCGCGAAGGCCACATACCCGTTCCTCGCGAGCGTCTCCGCCACGCTCCGGCCGATCCCCGTGCTCGCGCCCGTCACCAGCGCCACCCGCTTCGCCGTCATCGGTCTTCCCTCCTCGGGCGCCGAGGCCTCACGCGGCGCTCGTTGCCCCGTCGACGGTGATACACGACCCGGAGAAATTGGAATTCTGGACGGATGTATAAGCTGTCATCCAGCCAGGATTGAAATTCAAACCGGAGGCGTCGGCGGTCGCCGCCGACGGGCCCTACGCCACGGCGAAGCCGGCGCTGAGCAGGTCCTGCGGCCGGGACGACGAGCCGATGTGGACACGGAAATCCCCCGGCTCCACCACGCGGCGCCCCTCCGCGTCGACCAGGGACAGCTCCGAGACGGGGACATCGAAGCGCACCTTGCGCGCCTCCCCCGCGGCCAGGCTCACGCGGTGGAAGGCCTTCAGCTCCTTCTGCGCCCACGTGGACGACGTCACCAGATCCTCGATGTACAGCTGGACGATCTCGACGCCCTCGCGCCCGCCAGCGTTGGTGATCGTCACCTCGAACGACGCCGTGCCGCCTCGCTCCACGCTCGGCGTCAGGACCTGCAGATCGCCGTAGGTGAAGCGCGTGTAGCTCAGGCCGAAGCCGAAGGCGAACGCAGGCTCCTGCGTGAGGTCGGCATAGCGATTCCCGTGCTGGCCGCGGGCCTGGTTGTAGAATATCGGCTGCTGGCCCACGTGGTAGGGGAACGAGATCGTCAGCTTGCCAGAGGGGTTGATCTTTCCGAACACCGCCTCGGCCACGGCCCGCCCGCCCATCATCCCCGGATTGAACGCCTCGAGGATCGCCGCCGCGCCGAGCGCCGAGCGCGGTAGGACCAGCGGCTTGCTGTTGACGAGGACAACGACCGTGGGCACACAGGTACTGGCGATCGCGTCCGAGAGGGCCCTCTGTCCGCCCATGAGCTCGAGGGTCGCCGTGCTCTTCGTCTCGCCGATGAGCTCGATCCTGTCCCCCAGGACCAGCACCACCGCGTCTGCGCCCCGGGCCAGCTCGACCGCCGCAGGGATGTCCGACTCGTCCTCGCTGAGAACCGAGCAGCCCGCGGCATAGACCACCTCACACCCCGGGGGCGCGAGCTCCCGTATCCCATCCACGATCGTGACGATGCTCGAGCGGGGGTGCTGCGGCCCGTTGCCGCCGCTCATCTGGCCCGAGCCGAGCGACCAGTCGCCCAGCTGGGCGATCGTGTCGTCTGCATTGGGGCCGATCACCGCGATCCGCCGCAAGGGTCTAGACGCCGCGGCCCCCGCGAGCGGCAGGACGCCGTCGTTCTTGAGCAGCACGAGAGACGCCCGCGCGACCTCCAGGTTCAGGTCCCGGTGGGCCGCACACCCGATGATCTCCTGGATGCGCTGCTCGCTGCTGTACCCCGGGTCCTCGAAGAGACCCAGGGAGAACTTGAGCGACAGGACGCGCCGCACGACCGCGTCGATCTCGGCCTCGGCGAGGAGCCCGCGGCGCACCGCCTCCAGAGCACCCTCGTAGAACTGCGGTGTCGCCATCATCAGATCGTTTCCGCTGCGGACCGCCACGGTGGCCGCCTCGGCCATGTCCTTGCAGACCTTCTGATCGAGCACGAGATTGCCCACGTTGTTCCAGTCGGTCACGAGGATCCCCTCGAACCCCCACTCCTCCTTGAGGACCTCCGTCAGGAGCCAGCGGTTGGCGGTGGCCGGGATCCCGTCCATGGACTGATATCCAGTCATGAAGGCCATGCAGCCGCTCCGCGCGGCCCGCTCGAAGGGCGGAAGGAAATACGAGCGCAGGTAGCGCCGCGAGATGTTCGCCTCCGATGCGTCGCGGCCGCCCAGCGTCTCCGAGTACCCCGCGTAGTGCTTGGCCGTGGCCAGCACCGCGTCCGGATCGTCCAGGCCCTTGCCCTGATACCCCTTGATCATCGCGCAGGCGAGCTCTCCGATCAGATAGGGATCCTCGCCGAAGGTCTCCCCCACCCTGCCCCAGCGGAGATCGCGTGTGAGGCACAGGACGGGAGAGAACGTCCACTTGAGTCCCGTGGCCCGCATCTCGGCGGCGGTCACCCGCGCGACCTGCTCCAGGAGCCCCGTATCCCAGGTGCAGGCCATGGCGAGCTGCGTGGGGAAGATCGTCGCGCCCGCCCAGAAGGAATGGCCATGAATCCCGTCGTCGGCCATCAGCACCGGAATGCCAAGGCGGGCGTCCAGCGCGCGCCGGATCGCCGTGTCAGCGTCCTTCCCGTTGCAGTGCAGGAGGCTGCCGACCTTCATCCGCCCGATCGCGTCCTCCAGATCTCCCTGGGCGTCGAGCTGCATGAGCTGCCCCACCTTCTCGTCCAGGGTCATCCGACGCAGGAGGTCTTCCACCCGCTTTCCCACGGGCTGCTTGGCGTCTTTGTAGAGAGGAGCGTCGTTCATGGGTTCTCCTGCACGATGGGGAGCGCACGGCGACAAGTCCACCGTCACGCTCGTCGCCCTCGTCGCGAGCGTGGCGGTGGAGGGACCCCCCCACCGCCACCGAGCGCCGCGCGCGGGCCCCCCGGCGGGCCGTGTGCCGACCGGGCCGCGCGCCGCCAGAGACCGCGGCCCTCGTCGCCTCAGACGCGGAGCACGGCGCTGCCCCACGTGAGGCCGCCGCCGAGCGCGCACAGCAGCACGTGATTTCCGGGCAGGATCCGGCCATCGCGGAGCGCCTCGTCGAGCGCCATGGCGACCGAGCCCGCGCAGGTGCCGGCCGCGCTGGCGCCGTCGACCGCGCCGAGGACGCGCTCGGGCGAGCACCCGAGGCGCTCGGCGAGGAGGGCGACGAGGTGCGGGTCGGCGTGGTGCGGGATCACCCAGTCGACGTCCGCGGGCGCAAGCCCGGCGGCCGCGACCGTCGAGAGGGCGTGGGCCCCGAGGTGCTCCTCCGCGGCCTGCCGCAGCTCGGGCTGCTTCACGCGCAGGTAGTGCCGCCGGTCGGCGAGCCGCTCCACGGTGAGCGGCTCCGCGGATCCTCCGCCGGGCACCTGGAGCACATCGGCCCTCTTCCCGTCGGCGCGCAAGCCGACGCTCAGGATCCCCCGACCGTCGCCGGTCGCCGGCCCGATCACCACCGCGCCGGCGCCGTCGCCGAACAGCTGGGCCGAGGCCCTGTCCCGCGGATCCACGCGGCGGGAGAGCAGGTCCGCGCCGATGACGAGCACGTGCTTCATGGTCCCCGCCGTCACGAACTGGTTCGCCACCGACAGCCCGTAGAGGAAGCCCGTCAGCGACGCGGAGAGGTCGAACGACGGGATGTGCTCGGCGCCGAGCTTCTGCTGCACGTACACCGCGGTCGCCGGCATCGGCGCGTCGCCGCTCGAGGTGGCGAGGATGATCATCTCGAGGTCGCGCGGCCCGACGCCGGCCGCCTCGAGGGCCGCCTTCGCCGCCCGCGCCGCCAGGTCGCTCGTCCGCTCGCCGGGCGCGACGCGGCGCCGCTCGTCGCTCGCGCCAGGGTCGCCCGCCGCGCCGTCCGCCGGCGGCGCGCCCGCCTGCGCCTCGCCCGTCGGGACGGCGAGCGGCAGGGAGCGGCCCGTGCCGAGGATGCGCGCGCGTGGATTTCTGGCATCGAACGTCATCGCGGCCGCAGCCTACATCAAGGGCTGCTCGTTGGAACGGGCGATCGTGCCCTGCCGCTCGGTCCACGGAATGCTTGAGTCGCGGGCGCGCTCCGGTACATAAAGCGCCTCGATGGCTACGAGCTCCGAAGACAGAGACCGCCCCGACACGGACGAAGCGCCTCCCGGCGAAACCGACGCGCAGGACACCCGCAGCGAGGAGGACGGCGAGGGCCGCGCCGACGCCGCCGCGCCGGCCAGAGCCTCGCGTCCTGCAAAGCAGGCTGGCGCAGCGCGGCGCCCGGCCGGCAAGAAGCCCGGCGCGCGGCCTCGCGCCGCCGCCCAACCGCAGGGCGGCTCGCTCGGCAAGAGCATGATCCTGTTCCTCATCATCATCGGCGGCCTCGCCGCGGCCTTCGCCTATTTCGGGCGTGAGCCTGCGGCCGGCACGGCCGGCCCCAAGTGGAAACCCGGGGACAAGTCCCAGGTCGAGGTCACCCTCGTGTCCACCGACATCAAGGATCTCGCCTGCTGGTCGGCCGACGAGATCAGCGGCCGGCACTGCGCGTTCGAGTCGCCCACCCAGGGTTGGTCCAAGGGGGACGCGGACGACAAAAAGCTGCTCCGTCCTTACACGACCACGGACCGCGTCCAGTTCCTCGCCGCCGGCCTCTGGAGCGAGCCCGCGCTCACCTCGGGCAAGCTGCCGTCCGCACGGTTCGCGGTGAAGTGCACCTACACCGTTGAAGGCAAGATGAAGCGGCCCGGCATCCGTTGGTCCAGCGAGGGCGCATGGCTCGACAGGACCGATGATTGGTACACGGGGCTCCTGTCGGACTGCAAGCTCATCACCCCCTGATGTCGCAGGCGCCGCTGCGTTCATCGTCCTGACGCGCGTGAAGCGGCGTACGACGCAGCGCATACAGCCGGCGCTGCGCCGTGTGCCATGCCCCCCCTCGTGTGGCCGCGCCCCGCCGTGGTAGTGTGATTTTCGGCTTGGAGGTGCTCATGCCCTGTCATCGGGTGATCGCGTTGCTGTCGTGGGCCGCATTGTTCGCCGTCGCTGGATGTGAAGCTGACCCGGGCACCGTGGATCTTTGGCCGATCTATGTCACCGCATCGAGCTCCTCCAGCGGGGGCGCGGGCGGGGAAGGCGGAGCGACCTCCACCGTCGCGACGACGAGCTCGGGGGGCGAGGGCGGCATGGGCGGCGAGGGCGGCACGATGTGCACGTGCGAGACCGGGCTCTCGTGCTGTGGATCGGAGTGCGTCGACCTGTCCGGCGATCCGCGCAATTGCGGGTCGTGCGACACGACCTGCACCGAGACTCAGGTCTGCATCCAGGGCGAGTGCGCGGATGCGTGCGCCCCCGGCTTCGGCTGCGAAGAAGGCCTCTGCTGCGGCGTGCGATGCTGCGACGCTGGCGAGATCTGCTGCGACTACGGCGACAGCGCCGGCGCGCCCGACCTTCACTGTCAGGCGACGGTGAACGGCACCTGCCCCCTCGCCTGCAGCGGCTGCGAGAACTGACGGACGTCGATAGCGGCGCGCCTCGTGAGCACGGCAGGCAGCGCCTCGCGCGCAGCGCGCCGCGCACGGCACGTCGGCTCACGCCTTCTCGAAGATCTTGCCCGGGTACTTTCGCTCGAAGTGCCCAACAACACCCCGGCCAATCGCCTCGATCGTGAGCCCTGCGATGCCCATCTTGATGGCCGGCCCGATCAGGGGGACGAAGCCGACCGCCCGGGTGGCCAGGAATTTCAGGCCTTGCCCGAGGATCGCGAAGCTCCCGCCGGCGGCGGTCGTCACCACGGATCCCATGTTCTCGCCGTAGATCTCGCCGACCATCGCCATCATGTGCGTCTCGATCGCGACGAGCCCGGTGGAGGTCGAGATCGGGAGCGGAAGCGCGGCGAACGCCGCCCCGCCGATCGCGTAGCGGTGAACCCAGCGGAGAGCTTCATCCCTGCACGTCGTCATGTCCCGAGGTTGCCGCAAGTCGCGCCGTCCGTCCATCGAGCACCGCGCTGACGGCGCGGGCGCGTCGAAGGCCCGGTCACGCCCGGGCCTTCTGTGCGCTGCCTTCCCGCGCCGCGGGAACCGCGCGTGCATGGCCCTCGCTCGGCTCGACCTCCGCGATCGCGCCGGAGGGCGGCGCCCGAGGCAAAGCGACCCCGCGAGGGGATGTTGGACCGTGGGAGCCCGTGGCGATCCGGGCTCCAGGGAGGTTGCCCATGACAGCTCGACGCGCGCGCGCGCTCTTCAGCCTGCCCCTGCTCTGCGCCTGCGCCGCCTTCGCGGCGTGCGGCGCGGAGCCGCGCCCCGCCTCGCCCGGAGCGGAGCCGCCGACCGGCCCTGCGCCTGCGGAGGCGCCCGACGCCGAGCGCGTCCCTCTGTTCGAGGACATCGGCGCTCTCCATCACCCCGTGACGACGTCATCGCAGCTCGCGCAACGCTATTTCGATCAGGGGTTGCGGCTCGTCTACGCGTTCAACCACGACGAGGCGAGGAAGGCATTCCGGGAGGCCGCCCGCCTCGATCCGGGCCTCGCCATGGCCCGCTGGGGCATCGCGCTCACGCTCGGCCCCAACATCAACCAGCCGGCCGACGCGGCGCGGGAGCGGGCCGCCCTCGAGGCCGTGGAGGAGGCGCGCGCGCTCGCCGCGTCCGCCAGCGAGCGCGAGCGCGCGTACATCGACGCGCTGGCGGAGCGCCACGCTTCAACGTCGGGCCGCGCGCCGGGCCGCGACCGCGCGGACCTCGACCGCGCGGACCTCGACCGCGCCTACGCGAGCGCGATGCGCGAGCTCGCCCGTCGCTTCCCCGACGACCTCGACGCGGGCGTCCTCTTCGCCGAGGCGCTCATGGATCTGCGCCCGTGGGATCTCTGGACGCAGGACGGCCGGCCGCAGCCCGGGACCGAGGAGATCGTCTCCACGCTGGAGGGCGTCCTCCGGCGAGACCCCGAGCACCTCGGCGCGAATCACTACTATATCCACGCGGTCGAGGCGTCGCGCGCGCCGGAGCGGGCGTTGCCGAGCGCCGAGCGGCTCGGCGGTCTGGCCCCAGGCGCTGGGCACCTCGTGCACATGCCCTCGCACATCTTCGTGCGCGTCGGTCGCTACGCCGACGCCTCTGACGCGAACGAGCAGGCGGTGCTGGCCGATCGCCGGTACATCCGCGAGCGGCGCCCGGAGGGCATCTATCCGATGATGTACTTCCCGCACAACCTCCATTTCCTCTCGGTCTCGGCGAGCATGGAGGGGTGCAGCGCCGTCGCCGTGCGCGCCGCGCGAGAGCTGGCCGCGGCGGTGCCCGACCACAACGTCCGACACATGCCGATGCTCGAGATGTTCCGCCCTGCGCTGCTGTTCGCGCTGGTCCGGTTCGGACGGTGGGACGACGTCCTCGCGGAGCCGGCGCCGCCGTCCGAGCTGCGGTACACGGCGGGGATATGGCGCTATGCGCGCGGCCGCGCGCTCGCCGCGACGGGGCGCCATGACGATGCCGCGCGCGAGGCGGCGGTGCTCCGGGCGATGGCGTCCGAGAGCCGGGAGGACGCGACGATCGGCAGGAACCGCGCGAAGGATCTGCTCGAGATCGCCTCGCTCGTGCTCGAGGGCCAGATCGCGTCCGAGCGCGGCGACACCGGCGCCGCTGCTCGCATGCTCGAGGACGCCGCGCGCATCGAGGACGGGCTGCGCTATTTCGAGCCGCCGGACTGGCCCGAGCCGGTCCGCCACACGCTCGGCGCGGTGCTCCTCACGGCGGGCCGCGCGCGCGACGCGGAGGCGACTTACCGGGAGGACCTGCTCCAGCACCCGCAGAATGGCTGGTCGCTGTCCGGGCTCGAGCGCAGCCTCCGCGCACAGGGCAAGGAAGAGGAAGCGGACGCCGCACACGCGCGCTTCAAGCGCGCCTGGGCGCGAGCGGACGTGCGGCTGTCCGGGTCACGCCCGTGAATGTCCGGTCTCGAGCGGCTGGAGACGGCGAGAGAGGCGCGCATTGCCGGCGTGCGCACCGGAGCATCTGCTAGGTTGGTGGGGTGTTGCGCACGAAGCTTGGACACTCGGCGCTCTGGTGTCTTTTTTCTCTCGCTTCCGGCCTGTGCGCGGTCTCGCTCTTCGGCTGCGAGAGCACCAACCTGCCGCCGTATACCCACCTCCCGGGGGAAGGCGGCGGCGGCTCGGGGTGTGCGCCGGGGCAGATCAGCGGCGCCAGCGGATGTGCGCAGGTGGGCATTCAGGGCTGCGCCGACGCCTTCGTCGACGAGGACGGCTTCTGTCGTCCCGCGCTCGCGAAGTGCGCGCCCGGGACGATCCCGAAGCACGACGAGGGCTGCATGGACGTCGGGATCCCCGGCTGTGCGGCGGAGTTCGTGGAGGGCGGCGCCTGCCATCCCACCATGGCCAGGTGCCCGGAGGGGACATTCGCGGTCCCGCAGAAGGGCTGTGTTTCCATCGACGGCCCGGACGGCTGCGGCTCGGCGCCGTGGGGCGAGATCGTCGAGTCGCCCGGCGATCTCCACGTCGATCCTGGCTACGAGGGCGGAGACGGCGACGGGTCGCGGGAGAGGCCGTTCACGACGCTGGCGGAGGCGCTGGCGGGCGTTCAGGAGGACGGGCGCGTCGTCCTGGCCGAGGGCGAGTACGACGAGCCGATCGAGATCGCGAAGCCCATCGAGATCGTCGGGCGGTGCGCCTCGCGGGTGGTGCTCCGGGGCGAGACGAGCGATCCCGACGGCAACGTCAGCGCCATCTGGATCCACGACGTCGACCACGCCGGCGTGCGCGGCGTGAGCCTGCTCAGCCCGTCGATCGGGGTGTTGATCCAGTCGGCGGCGGTCTCGGTGCGCGACATCCGGGTGACGGGCGAGAGCGGCAAGGGGCTCGTGGTCGCGCTCCCTGGCGCGAGCCTCGATCTGTCGCGCAGCCTCGTCGAGTCGTCGTGGGCGGACGATGGAACGGGCGAGGGCTGGATCAGCGTGCTCGTCGTCTCCGGGGCCGAGGCGCGGCTCACCGAGAACGCGCTGGTCGGCGGCACCATCAACCTGCGGATCAGCTCCGAGGCGGCGGAGGTGGTCGCGGAGGGCAACCTGCTGGAGGCCGCGGCGCTGCCGTCGGCGACGAGAGACGGCGTCGGCGTGCACCTCGAGGACGGCACGCTCCGGCTCGACGCGAACGCGCTCGTCCACCATCACCTGGGCGCGCTGGTGACGGGCGCCGGCGCGGAGCTCGTGGCGGCGCGCAACCTCATCGCCGCCCCCGCGGACCCGGCGCCCGAGGCCGGCGGCCTGGCCGTGGAGCAGGGCGCGCGCGCGTCGCTCGCCTCCAGCGTCTTGTCAGGGGCGTGCGACGCGCTGCTCGCCGTCGCGGGCGCCGGCACCGAGGTCGAGGCCTCTGGCAACCTCTTCGATGGCGCGGCCGCCTCGGAGAGCGGTCACCTCGGAGTCGCCGTCGAGCAGCGCGGCGGAGCGCTCTCGCTGTCGTCGAGCCTCGTGCGCCAGGCCGGCGACGCCGGGCTGTTCGTCTCGGGCGGGACGCTCTCGGCGAGCGGCGTGGTCATCGAGGGCACGCGCGCGAGCCCGCTGCACCGGGATCGCGCCGCCGGCGTGCTCGTGCAGGGCGGCCGCGCCGCGCTCGCGTCGACGTATGTCCTGGAGCCCCACGTCGCGGGCGTGTCCGCGTCCCGGGGCGCGATCCTCGAGATCGCGGACAGCCTCATCGAGCGCTCGCTGCCGGAGGAGCGCGACGGCACGGGCGGCGTCGGCCTGCTGAGCGCCGGGGCGGCGCAGGTCCTCATCCAGAGGTCGGCCGTGCTGGAGAGCCGCGTGGCGGGCCTGCTGCTGGCCTCGCCGAGCACGGTGGAGGAAACGGTCATCCTCGGGGTCGAGGGCGGCACGTTCTCGGCTCTGAGCTCCGGCGGGCAGACGGAATCGGTGCCGGACCTGGGCGACGGCCTCGTGGTCCTGGGCTCGACGGCGCAGGTGAGCTCGGTGCAGGTGCAGCGCTGCGCGCGCGCCGGTTTGCTGTTCAGCGACAGCCACGGCGCGCTCGCGAGCTCGGAGTCCACCGGCAACCGGTTTGGCCTCGTCGTGCAGGGCGCGCAGGCGCCGTCGGTGTCGGAGGACAACAGCTTCGAGGGCAACCACGAGAGCGATCAGCTCGCCGAAGGCGCGCTCCCCGTCCCGAGCAGCGCCACGCCCGCCCCGTGACGATCGCTCGCCGAAGGGCGCGGCACCGCCCGCTCGCGGCCCGCGATCTCTCGTGGATCGCCTCCACGCACCGAGCGCACGACGCGCCGGTGCGCTCAGGCGCGCCGCCTCGCATCTTCCGCGCTCAGGCGCTCGTGGACGGACCTTCACCGCTACGCCTCTACCGTGTGCGTTTCGGACGCCTCCTGTCCGAGCACGCACGCCTTCGGAGCGGCGCGTCGGCGTTCGCGCTGGCGCAGAATCTCTCACACGCACTGCAGCGCGCGTTCCCCTCACCGCGCTCTTTTCGCCCAAGACACGGCTCGTATAGAGTCCTCGTTCGATCATGAAATTCACGTGCTTACTCAGGGGTACGATCACCGTCGTTGCTCTCTCGACGTTCGCGGCCCAGCTGGGCTGCGGCGGCGCCGCGCCCACGTCCGTGGCGCCGGTGATGGTCGACGCCGAGCCTGTCGAGACGTCGAGCTCGAAGATGAGCTCGCGTTCCGAGATCGGCGGCATGAACGAGGAGAAGGTGCAAGCGGCGTTCGAGCGCGCGTCGTCTCGGCTCTCGCGCTGCTACCAGAAAGGCGTCCAGCGGATCCCCTATCTCGGGGGCGAGATCCGCTTCAAGGTCCGGGTGACCGAGGAGGGCACGGCGCGCTGGGCGTTCGTGAAGGACTCCAACCTGGGCGATCGCGAGACCGAGGCGTGCATGCTGAGCGTCCTGAAGGCGACGAGGTGGCCGAAGCCGGTCGGCGGAGAGGGCCTGGCGGAGAACAGCTTCACCTTCGAGCCGAGCAGCGACGAGCGCCTGCCCGTGCCCTGGACGCCAGAACAGCTCGGGACGCCGTACAAGAAGGCGAGGCCGGCGCTCGCGTCGTGCCGGAGCCAGGCGGGCGCCAGCCAGATCAAGGCCACGCTCTACATCGACACCGACGGCAAGCCGCTCAGCGTGGGCGTGTCGAGCAACGACGAACGGGGCGAGGAGGCGGCCGAGTGTGTCGCCGGCGCGCTGCGCGAGATCACCTTCCCCTCTCCTGGCAGCTATGCATCGAAGGTGAGCGTCGACATCGATTGACGTGACGCCGCGCACCGCCCGCAGCGATCGCCCGCACGCCGGGCTGGCCGCAGGCGGAGGTGGCCGACAGGCGTGCCGCTGCGCGCTGCGTCCCGCCCTGTCCGACGCGGCGAGGGTCGCAGGGCTCGTCCATTGGCCGCGAAATCTACCGCCCTTGCTGGCAGCGCGCGCCGCGGGACTGCGCTACGCTCTCGTGGTGGGCAAGGTCCTCCGGCAGATCCTGGTGCTCTTGTGGAAGGTGGCTCGCCTCGTCCTGTGGAAGTGGCTGAAGCCGCGCCTCATGAGGTTCGCGATGATCACGGCGGCGCTCGTCGGGGTCATCCTGCTCGTGGTGGCCGTGCTCGGCAGGCTTTAGCGCCGAGCGCGGCTCCCCGGCTGGCAGCCGCCGGCGGCGCGGCTGTCGTTCGCTTGTCCCCGGTCGCATCCGGCAACTAGTCTCTCCCGCTTGCATGGCTAGCTCACCGCCTTCCTTCCTCCTCGCGGCCCTGACGTGCGCGATCGCGTCGGGGGGCGCCGCTGCTTGTTCCGAAGAGAGCCCCGCCGATGCGGCGCCTGCGTCGCTCGAGGCGGACGCCCTGCGGACGCCCCCCGAGGCAGACGCGCCGCGCGCGTCCTCGGGAGCGGCCGCGCCGCCCGCCGCGGTCGTCGAGGCGGCGCACGTCACGAAGGCCCCGGCCCCGGCCCAGGCGGAGGCCGACGCGCCGCCCGCGGCGGCAACGACGCCGCCCGCCAGCGCGGCGGCGGAGGGCGCGCGCATCTACTCCAAGGCGCGGTTTGCGTGGATCAACCCTGGCCCTTACCCGACGCGGGGCTGGAGCGGCTACCTGGGGCTCGGCGGCTCCGTCGCGCTGCGCGGCGGCAGCGTCGAGGCCGCGCGGACGCCGGGCGAGGGGTGCGACGCGTGGTACGCCATCGAGCCGCGGGGCTACGTATGCGCTGGCGCCAGCGCCGCGATCGACCCGAACGACCCGGTCGTGGCCGCGCTGCGGCCGCACGCGCCCAAGGTCGACTCCCCGTGGCCCTACGACTACGCGGAGTCGACCGGCGCGCCGCGCTACCCGCAGCTCCCGAGCGCGAAGGAGCAGCGGCGCTCCGAGTGGGACCTCGAGGAGCACCTCGCGAACATCGCGAAGGTGCGCGCCGCCGAGGGCGCTGGCGAGGAAGCCATCCGCGAGATCGACGAGGCCCTCGTGGGGGTCGACCTGAAGCCCGCGGGCGTCGCCGCCCCGGCGCTGTTTCCTTTCGGCGGCCTCGTGCGCGAGGGGCGCGACCGGATCGTGAACGGCTCGACGGTGGCGTTCACCCGCGCGTTCGACGCGCAGGATCGAACCTGGGTGGTGACCTCGGACCAGGCGTACATGCCGAAGGATCGCCTGAAGCCCTACCCGCGCTCGAGCTTCCAGGGCGTCTGGCTGAAGGACGGGCGTTCGCTCCCGCTCGCGTTCTTCCGCAAGACCGATCGGCCGAAGTACCAGCGGGGCGCCGGCGGCCGCTTCGAGCCGACCGGCGCGTCGTTCGCGCGGCTCGCCTCGGTCGGGCTCACCGGTCGCGCCGAGGTCGAGGACGGCGAGCGGCTCCTCGAGACGCAGGAGCCGGGGGTCTACGTGCGCGCGGACGACGCCGTCGTGATCGAGGCGGCGAAGCGCTCGCCGCTCGAGGGCGACGGCGATCCGTCGTCGCCGCGCAAGTGGATCGAGGTGAGCGTGCTCGGCGGCTGGTTCGTCGCCTACGAAGAGCTCACCCCGGTCTTCGCGACGCTCATCTCACCGGGGCGCGGCGGCGTCCCGAGGCAGGGCATCCCCGCCATCGAGACCGCGGCGACGCCGACCGGGCGCTTCCGCATCGACGGGAAGTTCGTGACGGCGACGATGGTCTCGAGCACGAACGACAAGATCGTCCACTCCGAGGTGCAGTTCGTGCAGAACTTCAGCGGACCTCACGCGCTGCACGGCGCGTACTGGCACGACGCCTGGGGCGAGCCGAAGAGCGGCGGCTGCGTCAACCTCTCCCCCATCGACGCGAAGCAGATGTTCGCCTGGACCGACCCGCCGGTGCCGGAGGGGTGGCACGGCCTGCGGGCCTCCCGCGACGCCGGCCGCTCCACGGTGGTCCTCATTCACCGCTGATCGCGCGCGCGATCCGGCCCACGAGCCGCAGCGCGGCTTCCGCGAACACGTCCGGATCGAGCAGCAGGCCGACCACGAGGAAGCCGTCGCGCGGCATGTCGAAGAAGTAGCCGGGGTGGACGATGATCCCCTCGTCGCGCACGAGGAGCTCGACCCAGCCGTCCTCGTCGTGCACGCGCGGGACCTCCAGCGTCGCGTACCAGCCGCCGTCGATCGGGAGCCGCCGGACCGCGCCCCCCGCGCGCGCGGCGATCGCCGCGTCGAGCGCGGCCAGGTTGGCCTGCACGCGCGACAGGATCGCGCGCTGGACGGGCGCCCGCGAGGCGAGGATCTCCGGCAGCGCGAGCTGCACCGGGGTGCCGACCGAGAGGTAGGTGTCCGCGATGACCTCGAGCCGCTCCAGCGCCGCCGCGGCGAGCTCGGGCGGCCCCGAGACCGCGATCCAGCCGAGCTTGAGCTGCGGCAGCGCCATCACCTTGGAGAGCCCGCTCAGCACGAACGTCAGCGCCTGCCGCGCGCCGGCGAAGCTCGGCAAGCGGTCCGGGGCGAGGTCTCCGTGGGCGTAATCCCCGAAGACCTCGTCGACGATCAGCGCGAGCCCGCGCTCCCTGGCGCACGCCTCGAGCGCGGCGGCGTCGTCGCGGCGCACGAAGGAGCCGGTCGGGTTGTTCGGATGGACGAGCACCACCGCGCGCGTCCGCTCGCCGGCCGCGCGCTCGAGCGCGCCGAGGTCGATGCGCCATCCTTCCTCCCTGAGGAGCGGGTAGGGCGTGAGCGCGACGTCCTCGAGGCAGGCCAGGTACTCGAGCAGCGGGTACGACGGCACGGGGACGAGCACGTCGTCGCCGCGCTCGGCGAGCAGCTTGAGCAGCCAGCCGTACGCTTCGCTGGTGCTGGCCGTCAGCACGACGCTCGACGGATCCACGTCGAGCCCGCGCTCCTGGTAGTAGCGCGACACCGCGGCGCGCGCCGCCGGATCGCCGAGCGGCAGCGGTGCGTACCGCTCGCCGCGCGGCTCGCCGAGCGGCGCGATGAGGTGAGCCGCCTCGACGATCCCGCAGCGCGTCGGGTTCGACTCCGTGAAGTCGACGAGCGCGCGCCCCGCCCCGCGCGCCTCGGCGAGCACGGACGCGAGGCTGTTGCCCGAGAGATCCCAGCCTGTGCGCGCCGCGAACCGCAGCGGTCTCGGTGCGCGCGCGTGTCCCGCGTCCGCCTCTGCCGCGGGAGGTCGATCCAGGATCACCCGTTTCTCCATGCGTCCGTGCTCCATCGCCGTCGTGCTCTACCCCGCCCCGCCGCTCGGCCACGGTGACACGGACGGCGCCGGACGGCAGCCGCGCGTGCACCCGGGCGACGCAAGGGCGCGCGGGCAGCGGGGGTGCTCAGCCACGGCGCCGCCGGCGCGCCGCCGACGCCGCCACGAGGAGGCTCGCGAGGCCCCAGACGGCGCGGCTCGACGGCGGCGACCCGTCCGGGCGAGCCGCGGCCCAGGTGCACGCGCCGCTGGTCGCCTCGAGCTCTCCGTTCGCCATCCAGACGTCGCTCCCCACCGGGAGCTCGCGCGCGCCGAGCGAGGCGCCGTCGTAGAGCACGTCGACGGCCAGCGTCGCCCCTCCGGAGCCGCGCGGCGCGGCGACCGCGAACTGCCACAGCCCGCGGCGCACCTCCCGGAGCGGCGTGTGCATCACCCCGCCGCGGACGGCGACCGTGAGCTTCCCATCGACGCCCCTGACCGGGGCGCCGTCAGGGCGTCGCAGCTCGATCGTCCCCCAGACCGGCCACGACGGGTCGGGCCTCGCGTAGGTGCTCGACAGGACGTACCAGCTCTTGTCGAGCGCCGGCTCGTTCCCGCCGGTCTCGACGGCCTCGAGCGCGAGGCGCGCGCCTTCGAGATCGAGCACGCCGGGACCGAGCTGCGCCTCGATCGGCACGGCGCCCCTCGGGTACCGCGCGCCAGCCTGGAGCGCCTCCGTGACCTCCGCCTGGGTCAGGTTCGGGTTGACCTGGAAGAGGAGCGCGATCGCCCCTGCGACCTGCGGCGCCGCCATGGACGACCCTGACGCGATCGCGTGGTGGTCGTCGACGACGAAGCAAGGCTCGTCGCCGGGGCACCCGGGCGTATCGAACAGCCCTCCGGGATCGTCGCGCGGGTCGACGCCGCTGGCCATGGCGGCCGCGACAAGGCCGCCGGGCGCGCTGATCTCCGGCTTGGCCACGCCGAACGGCGTGGGGCCAGCCGCGCTGAAGTAGCAGGCGCTGTCCTCTTCGATGTCCACGCCGTCGAGGCTCGTGAGCCGCACGCTCGTGGAGCTCCCCTGCGGCTGCCAGCGGACGCGGTTGATGGTGCACCCCACGGCGAGCAGCCCAGGGTGGCTCGCGGGCACGTTGATCGTCCCTTGCTTGATGGCGCGCGGGAACAGGAGCCCGAGATCGTGCGACGGCGAGACGTCGCCGAGCCCCGTCACCCAGAGCTGCGCGTCCCCTCGGCCTCGCAGGCGGATCGCGAACTCGCCCGCCTTCCACGCCCCGCTGAAGGCCACGACGGCGCTGTTCGTCGCCGCGGTGATGGGCGACTTCCCGTTCGCGAGCCGGTTGATGACCGCGCCGGTCGTCTCGCCGTCGTCGCCGGTGTAGCCGGCGTCGTCTCCGGGCTCGATCAGGCCGATCCACGCCTCGCCGCCCGGCCCGTCGAGGCCGACCGACACCTCGTCCCCGGGCCGGAAGGTGATCCAGACGTATCCTTCGCCGCGCTCCGCGCGCGGCGTGCGGATGGGCACGCGCGTCTCGGCGTGCGCCGACACGTGGGCCTCGGTGTGGATCCCGAGCGGCCCTTCGCCGTCGATCTCGTACGTCGCGCCGCTGTTGCCGGCGGCGACGACGATCGCCCGCCCCGGATGAGCGCTGCCGACCATCGCGGCGAGCCCCGCCTCGAGCGGGCTCGTCCCGTCGTGGGGCCCGAAATCGCTCCCGACGCTCAGGTTGACGACCGCCGGCATGTTCAGCTCCTCGGCGCGGTCGAAGATGAACTGCACCGCCTTGAGGATGTCCGGATCGTCGAAGCCCTCGCCGGGCCGCGCGGGAGCGGCGATGATCAGCGTCGCGGCGGGCGCCACGCCGACGTACCGCGGCCGCTCCGAGACCATCGGCCCACCGTTGCCCGCGGCGATGGAGGCCACGTGCGTGCCGTGCCCCGCGATATCGCGGAGGATGCCGGGCTTGCCCTGCGCGAGCATGGCGTCGATGTCGGCGTCGGAGAAGATCGCGCACGCCGACTGGTCCGGATCATCGCACCCGTAGGTGTGCTCGAGCGCCGCGTGCAGCCCCTTCGGGCTTCCGGCCTGCAGCATCCATCGGATCCGTGTCTTGCCGTCCTTGTCTCGAAAATCCGGGTGGGTCACGTCGAGGCCGGTATCGACGACGCCGACGACCACCCCCTCGCCGTCCGCGCCGGTGGCCTTCCTGTACGGCTCGACGCGGATCCACCCCTTCGACCGATCCAGCAGGGGCCGCCGCGGCGGTCCTGTGAGCAGCCTGAGCTCCGGGTGCGCGGCGGAGAAGGCGCCGACGTCACCGGGCGCGAGCCGGATGGTCCCGAAGCCCGGCGCGACCGGGAGCAGCCCGAACGCTCGCGCGTCGGCGCCGGCGGGCAGCGGCACCATCACGGGGATGCGCCCGCGCGGATCGGCGAGCGAGTGCCGACCCAGGCGCGAGCCGAGCAGGCGCGCCACCGCCTGGGCCGGGACGTCGGCGCGCGCTTCACCCGCCGCGAGAGCGAGGCCGAGCAGCGCGATGGAGAGCGGAAACCTGCGGGCGAGCACGCCGCGAGTCTACACCACGTCCGCGTGCGGCCGAGGTCACGAAGGGCGCTGCCCTCGCGGCGCGCTCTCCGGAGCGCGCCGCGCGCCGCTCACACGGGCGGCACGAGGTGCTTCTTTCGCGGCCTCTCCTCGACCTTGCCGGCGTACCGCTCGAAGCGGCGCGCCACCTCGCGGCGGAGGTTCGCCGTCGGGACGATCGCGTCGATCACGAGCTCGCTCGCAAGCTTCTCCAGATCGACGTCGGCCCGGTACTCGTCGCGCAGCTTCTGGACGAGCGCATCGCGCTCGGGCCCCGCCGGGATCGCCTGGATCTTGTTGAAGTAGACGGCGTTCACCGCGGCGCTCGGCCCCATCACCGCGATCGAGGCCGAGGGCAGGGCGATGCACTCGTCGGGCGCGAACGCCGGCCCGCACATCGCGTAGAGCCCGGCCCCGTACGCCTTGCGCACGACGACGGACAGCTTCGGCACGCTGGCCTCGCTCACCGCGGCGATCATCTTCGCCCCGGCCCGGATGATCCCCTGCCTCTCGACGACGGTCCCGATCATGAAGCCGGGCACGTCGGCGAGGTACAGGAGCGGGATGTTGAACGCGTCGCACAGCCAGATGAACCGCGCCGCCTTGTCGGCCGAGTCCACGAACAGCACGCCGCCCTTGTATTTCGGCTGGTTCGCGACGATGCCGACCGCGCGCCCCTCCACGCGCGCGAGCCCGGTGACGATCTCTCGGGCGTAGAGCTTCTTGATCTCGACGAAGCTGCCCTCGTCGATGATCGCGTCGATCACGGCCATGATGTCGAACGGCTTGTTCTCGTCGGCGGGGATCACGTCCTCGAGCGGCCGCTGCCCTGGCTTCTCCGGCCTCGGCTCGACGCGCGGCGCGGCCTCGGCGGAGCTCTGCGGCATCAGCGCCAGGTAGCGCTTCGCGAAGGCGATCGCCTCCTCCTCGGTCTTCACCAGGACGTCACCGCACCCGGAGACCGAGCAGTGCATGCGCGCTCCGCCGAGCTCTTCGAGCGTGACCTTCTCGCCGATCACCATCTCCGCCATGCGCGGGGAGCCCAGGTACATGCTCGCGTTGCTCTCGACCATGCACACCACGTCGCAGAACGCCGGGATGTAGGCGCCCCCCGCCGCCGACGGGCCGAACAGCAGGCAGATCTGCGGGACGAGGCCGCTCAGCTCGACCTGGTTGTAGAAGATCCGGCCCGCGCCGCGCCGCCCGGGGAACATCTCGATCTGGTCGGTGATGCGCGCCCCCGCGGAGTCGACGAGGTAGAGCAGCGGGCACCGGAGGCGCCGCGCGGTCTCCTGCACGCGCAGGATCTTCTCGACGGTGCGGCGCCCCCATGAGCCGGCCTTCACCGTCGAGTCGTTCGCCATCACGCACACGGGGCGCCCGCCCACCGTCCCGGTGCCCGTGATGACGCCGTCGGCCGGCAGCTCGGGATCCAGCGCGTTGGCGAGCGCCGCGTCCTCGATGAAGCTGCCTTCATCGACGAGCAGCGCGACGCGTTGCCGCGCGAACAGCTTGCCCTGTTCCGCGTTCTTGTCGTGGTACTTCTGCGCGCCTCCCTTCTCGATGCGCGCCGTGAGATCCCGCAGCTTCTGATCGAGCGACATGGCGCGACCCATAGCCCTAAGCGCGCCGGGCGACCACCTCCCGCGCCGCCGATTCGAGCTCCCGCGCGGTCCGGGCGACGAGCACCTTCGTCGCCGCGGCGGCGTAGCGCGGCATCGCGCTGTCCCCCGTCCCCCAGGCGCCCGGCCCCTCGGGGCACAGCCACAGGAGCGCCCGCGCCCGGTCACGGAGCCTCCTCACGATCTCCGCCTCGTCCGCGAAGTAGTTCGTGCGCCCGTCGCCCAGGATCACGAGGGTCACCCGCCGGTCCACGTCACGCCCGTGTCGCTCCTCGAAGGCCAGCAGGGCGCGCCCGTAATTCGAGTTGTGCGCCCGGCTCACCACCTCGCCGCGCTGGATCCGCTCGAGCGCCGAGCTCGCCGGTAGCGCCTCGAAGAGCTCGGTCGTCTCGGCGAGCTCGCTCACGAAGACGAACGATCGCGTCCGGTCGAAGAGCTCCTGCGCCGCGCAGACGAACTCGAGCATGAACCGCGCGGCGACGCGGACCGAGTCCGACACGTCGCACAGGATCATCAGGCGCGGCTTGTCGCGCCGCCGCGCTCGACGCGCCGGCTGGAACGGCACGCCGCCGGTCTGGAGGCTGCGCCGCAGCGTCCGGTGGGGATCGATCCTCCCGCGCCGCGCGCGGCGCCTCCGGAGCCGCTCGGCGCCCCGGAGCCGCACGGACAGCTCCTTCACGGCGCGGCGCACCTCCTCCATCTCGCCCTCGCCGAGCGAAGCGAACGGGACATCCATGCGGCCCTGGGCAGCTGGCTCCTCGCCCTCGACGCGCCGGAGCGACAGCGTCACGCGCTCGCGCACGCGGTGCCGCATCCGCTCCAGCTCGGCGGCGAGCGCCTCCGCCAGGGACCTCCCCCGCTCCTCGCCGAGCGCCTCCTCGAGCGCGCTCCGGATCCGCCGCAGCGCGCTGGCGACGGCCGGCACCCCGAGCTGATCCATCACCCGCTGCGCGAAGAACCCGACCTGGAGCGAGCTCGTCATCGGCGCGAGCACGCGCGCGATCCCGGCCGCCTGGAGCGCTCGGTCGAGCTCCCCGGCGGTCCCTGTGAGCGCCTGGAACGCGATCGCGTCGCCCGAGGCGCCGCTCCGCTCCGCCGCCGCGCTCAGCAGATCGCGCAAGGCGGAGAGCTCCCCATCCGAGAACCCTCGCTCCCGCAGGCGCCCCCACAGATCGCCGACGTGCGCGCCCCCTGGGGAGAAGAAGCGGTCGAAGCAGGCGCGGTACCGGCGGAGATCGGCGGCGCGCTCGACGACCACCGCGCCGATGGCGTCGCGCAGCGTCCCTCGGTCGCCGAAGCCGACGAGGTCGCACGCGCGCGCGACATCGATGGCCTGCGCCGTCGAGACGGCGAAGCCGTCGCGGCGCAGCGCCCAGAGGAACTCGTCGATGGAGAGGAGCATGGAGGGCGTACCGGTCCAGCCGCGCGGCCCCGCGGCGGCTACGGCGCCGGCGCGGGCTCCGCGAGCAGCGCCTTCAGGAGCTTCTCGACCTCGGCGTGCCGGGTCGGGTCGTACCCGACCACCACGTCCCGGATGACGCCCTTCTTGTCGATCACGAACATCGTGGGGAGCGCCTTGACGCCGTAGGCCGCGGAGGTCGACTCCGACGCGTCCGCCGCGACCGCGTAGCGCATCGAGAGGGCCTGCGCTGTCTTCGTCGCGACGCTCACGTCGTCGGTCGTCACGCCCACGACCCGCAGCCCCTGCGCGGCGTACGCCGCGTGCCACGCCGAGAGCTGCGGGGCCATCAAGCGGCACGGCGCGCACCAGGTCGCCCAGAAATCGAGCAGCACCACGTTTCCGCGCAGGGTCCCGATGTTCGCCGGGACGGTCCCTCCGACGGTGGTGAGCGACCTCCAGGCTGGCGCGAACGTGCCGATCTTGTCGAGGCGAAGGATCTGATCGTGCCCGGGGAACGGCACCAGCGTCGGCGCGACGTCTCGCTCTCGGCCGCCGCGCCGGATCCGGAGGTTCACCACGTTTCCAGGCCCCGCGAGCGCGACACGCGCGACGAGCTGCTTTGGCTCGTCGATCTGGACGCCATCCGCCGCGATGACCTGATCCCCGTCCACGATGCCCGCCTTGGCCGCCGGCGAGCTGGTGACGACGTGCTTCGCGACCACCCCCCCGGCCGGCCCTGGCTCCAGCTCCACGCCGAGCCAGGCGCGGCGGGACGCCTCCTCGGCGGCTGCGTGCGGGGCGCCCCCCAGCAGCGCGGCGCCCGACAGCGACACCAGCGTGGCGGCCGAGAGGGCGCGCCATGCGCGGCCTCGCCTGGAAGAGGCCAGGTACATCCGGGCAGTGTAGCATCTCGGCCGGTGCGGTCCCGAACCCGCCTCTCTGCGTGGTGCGCGCTCGCTGCGGCGTCGCTCGCCTCGATGACGCTCTCGACGGAGGCGCGGGTCCGCTCCGGGTGGGCCCCCCTGCCGCTCGGCTGTGCGCCGTCCCCGTCCCCCGCTCACGTCGCGGAGACCACGGCGTGGATCGGACGCGGCTCCAGCTCCATCCCCGAGGCGCGCGCGCCGGCCGCGGCGCCCGCTGCACCGCCGGCCGCGGCGCCTTCGGCGTGGGAGCTCGCCGGGCAGCTCGCGAGCTTCCAGCCCGTCACGGGTCGAGCTCGCTCCCAGCACTTCACCGGCGAGATGGAGGCGGAGGTGAGGATCAACGCGGCGGCTGCGCCCTACCCGCAGCTCGGTCCGGATCGCGTCCTCCCCTCTGGCGCGGCCCTTGTCGAGTTCCACTACCGGGCGGGCGCATCGGAGCCGGACACGCTCCTGGCCATGGTGAAGCGACCGGCTGGCTACGACCCCGACGGCGGCAACTGGGAGTACCTCGTCCTCACGCCCCAGGGCACCTCCACCCACCGCGGCGCTCTGCCCCTCTGCAAGCGCTGTCACGCCGACGCCCCGCACGACCACCTCTTCGGCGGCCCCCGATAGGCGCTCGCGTCGCCCTCGACAGCGCGACGCGTCACGGCGTCCGTTGGCCGGGGCTCTTGGTCCGCAAAGATTGCGAAACACGGCATGGCACGCGACACCGCTGCCCGAGCACCTCGTCGGACACGGGATCCACGACAACCGAAGAAGCCGAAGAAACCGCGGCGAAACGTGAGTATTCCGCTGGATGTACGCGCGCGCGAGGACGGCGCCGAGGAGAGGCCGCGCGATGGCACAGAGGCTGCTCCAGGCGGAATTGGCCGTGTTCTGCGCTGTGGGCTGCAGCGTGTCTCGGTCCTCCTCCCCTCGTAACGGGCCTCACTAGCTTGTGCTTGGTCGTTCAGCGGGCGCCATCCCGCCTCTCCATGGCGCCGCTGCTGCTTGGCTTACGGCTTCTTCCCGTTTCGTCAGCTTGGCCTGCTCATCTCGTTGTGCGCTTCTAGAGCTTCGCTTGCCCTTCGAGAGCGTGTGAAAGCGCGCGGCCATTCCGTGACGGAGTCGCCGCGCGCCCTGTTTTTGTCCGGCGCTCGTTGCCCGCCCCCGGCCTCGTGCGCGTCGCCGGCATGGCCTTTGGCGACGACCTCGGCCGCAAACGCCGCGCATCCGAGCAGACGCCCTCAGGCCTCGATCACTTTTCCTTTGACAGCTCGCTCGGGGGCGTATAAACGCCGGCACTCACTTCGCGCAACCGAGCGCGACGCGGGAGTGCGGTGGCGTAGCCACGTCTTGCACTCGTCTTCACCAGAGCGCCCATAGCTCAGCTGGATAGAGCATCGGCCTACGAAGCCGGGGGTCGGAAGTTCGAATCTTCCTGGGCGCGCCTGATCGGTCGTGTAAAAGGTCCTGAGCCTCTCATGGTTGTCATGGATGACGGAGCGGATTTGCTCCTCTCCCCTGTGGCACAGCCGGAGGAACCAGCGAGCGTCGACGCGCGGTGGATGCGCGAGGCGCTCGCGGAGGCCGAGGCTGCGGCAGGTGCCGGTGACGTCCCTGTGGGGGCGCTCGTCGTCGACGCGGCGGGGACGGTGCTAGCGCGCGGTCGAAACCGTCGCGAGATCGACCAGGATCCGACCGGTCACGCCGAGGTGGACGCGCTGCGGGCGGCGGCCAGGCGGCTTGGTCATTGGCGGCTCGAAGGGGCGACGGTCTACGCGACGCTGGAGCCGTGTCCCATGTGCGCCGGCGCGCTCGTCAATGCCAGGATTGCGCGGCTCGTCTACGGCTGCCCGGACCCGAAGGCGGGAGCGGTCGACACGCTCTTCGCGATCGGGCGCGACAACCGGCTCAACCATCGCTTCGCCGTCACGTCGGGCGTGCTCGCAGACGAGTGCGCCGGCGTGCTCCGCGCGTTCTTCGCGAAGCTCCGGACCGCCGCGTCGAAGCGCTGACGGCCCGGCCCGCGGGCGCGGGCGTCAAGGCGCCGCCCAGGCGCCCCCCTCGTCCTCTCCCGATCTGTCCTCGCCGGCCTCACCGCCGTCCTCGGAGGGCTGACGGGGCGCCAGATGAGGCGCGGGGGAGCCTCGCACCACGACCTCCTGGAGCCCCTTCTCCAGCTCCTCGTCGGAGATCCGGCGGCGCCTGTGCGCGATCTGCATGAGCTTGCGCAGGTACCCGCTCCACGCAGCGGTGACCTCGCCGTTCGCATCGAAGTGCTGCACGCTCGGGTTTGGCAGGATCGACGCGATGTACAGCGCCTGTCCGAGCGAGAGCTGCGCCGCCGACGCATTGAAGTAGTGCCGCGCGGCGGCGCCGATGCCGTAGACCAGCGGCCCGAACTCCACCGCGTTCAGGTAGAGCTCCATGATCTGCTCCTTGGTGAGCTCCTGCTCGAGGTACATGGTGAGCAAGGTCTCCTGGAGCTTGCGCGCCACGCTCTTGGTCCGCTCGAGGTAGAGGTTCTTGGCGAGCTGCATGCTGACGGTGCTCGCCCCCCGCACGAACCTCCTCTTCCGGAGGTTCTCGCGGATCGAGTTCTTGATGGCCTCCTCGTCGAACCCGTGGTGCCGGTGGAAGGCGCCGTCCTCCGTGGTCAGCACGGCGACCTCCATGAAGCGGGAGATGTCCTCGTAGGGGACCCAATCGGCGGTCCCTGGCCCGGACTCGATGTCGACGCGCTTGCCCCCGGGCCCGTAAACCAGGCGCCGGAACGCGCGCTTGAAGCGATCGACGCTGAGCTCCGGCGGCATCTCCGTCACGCGGCAGGTGTTGGAGACGCCCCAGTCAAGCAAAAAGTTCCGGTCGAGGTTCGCGGTATCGAACCGCAGCTTCCCTTCGATCCCGAACGAGCCGGCGAGCCTCATTCCGTGGAGCTTCGCCACGATCCCTTTGGGCACCGAATCCAGCATCGACTGGCAAGCCGTGAGGGGCACCTCGAAGGTGCCGCGGACCCGGTGTGAGTTCCCGGCGTGCTCGTACTCGCCGCGCGCGATCAGCCTCAGCGCACCGAGGTCGACCTCGGCGTCCTCGGCGACGAGCTTGGACCCGTCGAGCTTGCCGTTCGCCTTCGCTCGCCATGCCAGGTCGAGGCCTGCGATGGGCTCGTCTGCCAGGGCCGCGCTCCGCAGGGAGAGGTTTCTCAGCCTTCCTTCGCCGTCGACGCCGAGCGTCTGGCCGTCGGCCGAGAGGACGACCCGCGCGCGGCTGACGATCGACGTCCGCGCCACATCGAACAGGCCCATGTCCCCTTCATGGACGCCGAGGGTGGAGAGCCAGATGGGTCCGCCTTGCACGTCGGCGACGATCTCCTGCGGGGTCTCCTTCGCGTCGCTGAGCGGCACGCGAAGGCGAAAGGTGAGCGCTTGCTGGGCGTCGGCGCCGGCGGCCGCGATCGCGGCGTCTCCAGGCGAGAGCTCCACCACGAGCGAGCCTGCCTCGCGCCGCACGGCGAGGTGCCCCGGTCCCAGGTTGAGGTGATCGGTGTCGCGCCGGAGGCGCGCGGTGACGCCTGCGACGTCGACCTTGGCGTCCTTACC